>NZ_CP114062.1:0-5004491 GCF_026967515.2 Rouxiella badensis | reverse complement strand
GGCTGGCGGGAATGGCAAGCGAATAAATACAGTTTTATTTCGTTTGCCTATTTTTCGCCCGCAACGCTCTATTTTAAGCCGTTTTTAATGGCTACAGGCAGTTGTGCCAGGCTATCGAGCACTAAATCCGCTAATTCTTCACCTTCTTGGGTGACCGGCTTACCGCTACGGACTAGAATTTTAGTGCCTACGCCCGCTTTCATTGCTGCCTGAAGGTCTTCAATTTTGTCGCCTACCATATAAGAAGCGGCCATATCGATGTTCAGCTCTTCTTTAGCAGTAATGAACATGCCGGGTTCTGGCTTACGGCAGTCACAAACCTGTTTGTACTCTTCTACTATTGCATCAGGATGGTGAGGACAGAAATAGATGCCGTCCAAATCGACGCCGCGATCGGCCAGCGACCAGTCCATCCATTCCGTGAGAGTGAAAAATTGTTCTTCGGTGAATTTTCCGCGAGCGATGCCCGACTGGTTGGTCACTAATACTAAGGCAAAGCCCATTTCCTTCAGTTTAAGGCAGGCTTCAATAGTGCCTTCAATGAACTCGAAGTCATCAATTTCATGGACGTAGCCGTGATCGACATTAAGGGTACCGTCGCGGTCTAAAAATATTGCTGGAACAGTTTGTGCCACGTATTTGCTCCTGATGGCTGGTTGACGGCGTAAGTATCGCATGTTTTAGGGGGCGGTGAGAATGCTATCTGGTTGACTTGGACGTCTAGACGCCTTAGCATCCACGCCAAGTTCTGGGATGAATTCCAGAGGGTTACTTTTTATACGTTACGGCAGTAAAGCCGATATAAGAAAAATATGATTAAACTTTCTAACATCACCAAAGTGTTCAAGCAGGGTCAGCGCAACATCACGGCGCTTTCCAACGTGAGCCTTCACGTGCCTGCAGGACAAATCTATGGCGTCATCGGTTCTTCCGGTGCCGGTAAAAGTACGCTGATTCGCTGCGTTAATCTGCTCGAACGCCCAACCGAAGGTAAAGTGCTGGTCGACGGTCAGGACCTGACTGCCTTCTCGGAGAAAGAACTGACCCGCGCGCGTCGTCAGATTGGCATGATCTTCCAACACTTTAACCTGCTGTCTTCCCGGACCGTCTTCGGTAACGTTGCCCTGCCGCTTGAGCTGGACAACCTTCCTTCCAAAGAGATTAAGCAGCGCGTTACCGAGTTGCTGACGCTGGTTGGGCTGGAAGATAAGCAGGACGCCTACCCTGCCAACCTGTCCGGCGGGCAGAAGCAACGTGTAGCTATTGCCCGTGCCCTGGCAAGCAACCCCAAAGTCTTGCTGTGCGACGAGGCCACCAGCGCTCTGGACCCGGCCACTACCCGCTCTATCCTCGAGCTGTTGAAAGACATTAACCGTCGCCTGGGGCTGACCATTTTGCTCATCACTCACGAGATGGACGTGGTGAAACGTATCTGCGATCAGGTTGCGGTGATAAGCAACGGTCAGTTGATTGAGCAGGACAAGGTGAGCGAAATGTTCTCGCATCCGAAAACTCCGCTGGCACAGCAGTTTATTCAGTCAACGCTGCACCTGGATATTCCAGACGACTATGCGCTGCGCATGAAACCCGAGCACAGCGAAGGAAGTGTTCCTTTATTGCGTCTGGAATTTACCGGTCAATCGGTCGATGCGCCGCTGCTCTCTCATGCGGTTCGCAAATTTAACATCAATAACAACATTATTAGCGCGCAGATGGATTACGCCGGTGGCGTGAAGTTCGGCATCATGCTGACCGAGATGCACGGCAGCGTTGAAGATACACAGGCAGCGATTGAATTCCTGCACCAGAATCAAGTTAAGGTAGAGGTATTGGGTTATGTCTGAGGCAATGATGTGGTTACTTGGCCAGGGTGTTTGGCAGACCGTCATAATGACCCTGACTTCCGGCTTCTTTGGTTTCGTGCTGGGTCTGCCGATCGGTGTACTGCTGTACGTTACCCGTCCTGGCCAGATTGCTGAGAATAAAAAGCTGTACCGCGTGATGTCGGCACTGGTCAACATCTTCCGTTCGATTCCTTTCATTATCCTGCTGGTTTGGATGATTCCATTCACCCGCATTATCGTGGGCACCTCGATTGGTCTGCAGGCCGCTATCGTGCCATTGACCGTGGGTGCAGCGCCGTTTATCGCCCGCATGGTTGAGAACGCAATGCTTGAGATCCCAAGCGGTCTGGTCGAAGCGGCCCGCGCAATGGGTGCAACGCCGATGCAAATCATCCGTAAAATCCTGCTGCCAGAAGCTATGCCGGGCCTGGTTAACGCGGCGACCATCACGCTGATTACGCTGGTAGGTTATTCAGCGATGGGCGGTGCGGTGGGTGCTGGCGGTTTGGGTCAGATTGGTTATCAGTACGGTTATATTGGTTACGACGCCACGGTAATGAATACTGTATTAGTATTACTGGTTGTATTGGTGTACCTAATCCAACTCTGTGGTGACCGCATTGCAAAAGCGGTTACTCATAAGTAAAGAAAAAACGGCGGCAGGGCTTCACGCCGCCCATAATTAATCTCGATATAAAAATGTATAGAGGATAGGACATGTCCATTAAATTTAAATCTCTTGCAGTTGCGGGTGTACTTCTGGGATCGCTGGCCCTTGCAGGCTGTGGCCCGAAGAAAGAAGATCCTAATCACATCAAGGTAGGCGTTATCGTCGGTGCAGAACAGCAGGTTGCTGAAGTTGCCGCGAAGGTTGCCAAAGAGAAATACGGTCTGGACGTAGAGCTGGTGACCTTTAACGACTACGTTCTGCCAAACGAAGCGCTGAGCAAAGGCGATATCGACGTCAACGCCTTCCAGCACAAGCCATACCTGGATCAACAAATTAAGGATCGCGGCTACAAGCTGGTTCCGGTCGGTAATACCTTCGTGTATCCGATTGCTGGCTACTCCAAGAAAATCAAATCCATTAACGATCTGAAAGACGGTGACCAAATTGCGCTGCCTAACGACCCGACTAACCTGGGCCGTTCACTGCTGCTGCTGCAGAAAGTGGGTCTGATCAAACTGAAAGACGGCGTGGGTCTGTTGCCAACCGTTCTGGACGTCACCGAGAATCCAAAAAATCTGAAACTGGTTGAACTGGAAGCGCCACAGCTGCCGCGTTCACTGGATGACAACAAAATTGCGCTGGCGGTGATCAATACCACCTATGCAAGCCAGATTGGCCTGACGCCAGAGAAAGACGGCATCTTCGTCGAAGACAAAGATTCACCTTACGTGAACCTGATTGTCGCGCGTGAAGATAATAAAGATGCTGAAAACGTGCAGAAGTTTGTTAAAGCCTACGAGTCTGACGAAGTATACCAGGCTGCTAACAAAGTCTTTAACGGCGGTGCGGTAAAAGGCTGGTAATTACCGGTTAACGTCATAAATATATTCATAGTTACATAATATATTCCTAAGGCGGGCTTATGCCCGCCTTGTTATTTCCTCAATACCTTGCTTCAATAACGCCTCTTTCTTTCACTATAAATATACCCAACAGCATTTAAAATGCGCTAGATGACAACCCTGCGACTCCCTGAGCGTTTATATAACCAATAACAGGGCGCGAAAGGAAATCAAAGCCAGAGCATTTTGATCGATTCAGGGTATGGAGCAGAGGATATATCATGCGCGCTTTACCTCTCTGTTTGTTAGCCCTTTTGCTAGCTGGATGTTCCGCGACTCACAGAACGCAGCCTGTTTTTAATGAACACCCGTATGTAGAGCAGTCAAAACCCGTCAAACCTAAGCCAGCACCCCGACCGGTGGCAGTGAAACTGTATAAAAACGCCGAGGCTCTGGTAGGTACGCCATTCCGCGATCTGGGTGAAGTGACCGGTACGTCTTGCCAGATAACGCGCCACGAAGCAGCGCCGAGCCTATCGACCGCGCGCAGAAAAATGCTGAATCACGCCTCCTCCATGAAGGCCAACGCCGTTCTGCTGCACCAGTGCCAGGTTGTCGCCGACACCGCAGGCTGTCATCGTCAGGCAATATGCCAAGGCTCCGCGCTCGACGTCAGCTTTAAATGACAGCATTTACCTTCAATGAAATAGGGAGAATTCACTCTCCCTATAAAGAAAAGTTTGCCGTACCTCGTCAACCCGGGCTGGTGCAAGACGGCGGTGGCGAGCTGCATCTGTTCCCGCCTTATAATCAGCCCGAGGCCGTGCGCGGACTGGAAGAGTTTAGCCATCTCTGGGTAATGTTTATATTCCACCAAACGATGGAAGGCGGATGGCGTCCTACCGTGCGCCCTCCTCGTCTGGGTGGCAATGCTCGCGTTGGCGTCTTCGCGACCCGTTCTACCTTCAGGCCTAACCCGCTCGGGATGTCGCTGGTCGAGCTGAAAGGCATCCGCTGTCAGGGTAAAGAGGTCATTCTGGAGCTGGGGAGTCTCGATTTGGTTGACGGCACGCCGGTGGTGGATATCAAACCCTATCTTCCCTTCGCCGAAAGTCAACCACAGGCCCTCGCAGGGTTTGCCCAGAACGCCCCCGAAGCCAACATGCCGGTGACTTTCTCAACGCTGGCAGAGACCCAATTGGCGGCGAATCTGACCCGCTATCCGCATCTGCGTCGTTTTATTACTCAGGTACTAGGCCAGGACCCGCGCCCCGCTTACCGTAAAGGTGAAGAGTTAGAGCGCGACTATGCCGTTCGACTGTTGGATTTTAACGTGAGATGGCGCGTAGTTGCCGATCAAAATCAGGTAATCTCGCTCGACCAGCACTAAAATTCGGTGGTTCTCTTTTGACTCTCGTCGGCGACTGGTAAACTAGCTGACCGCAGGCTATTTCTGGGGTCATGATAGCGGCGGTTGACGACCGATTATTCGAATACTTTCACGTTCTGGCAGGCACCCGGCCTGCGGACGATTTGCAGTGCTAACGGAACCAACACATCATGCGTACAACACAATATCTGCTCTCCACTCTGAAGGAGACGCCAGCCGACGCCGAAGTCATCAGCCACCAGCTGATGCTGCGCGCGGGAATGATCCGCAAACTGGCCTCAGGTCTTTATACCTGGCTGCCAACCGGTCTGCGTGTGCTTAAGAAAGTCGAAAACATCGTGCGCGAAGAGATGAACAACGCTTGCGCTATCGAAGTCTCCATGCCCGTCGTGCAACCCGCCGACCTGTGGCAGGAGAGCGGACGTTGGGAACAGTACGGTCCCGAGTTGCTGCGTTTTGTCGATCGCGGCGATCGCGCATTTGTACTCGGCCCTACGCATGAAGAAGTCATCACTGACCTGATGCGCAATGAAATCAGCTCCTACAAGCAGCTGCCGCTGAATCTTTTCCAGATCCAGACCAAGTTCCGCGACGAAGTACGTCCGCGTTTCGGTGTGATGCGTTCTCGTGAATTCATCATGAAAGACGCCTACTCTTTCCACACCAGTCAGGAATCCCTGCAGGAAGGCTATGACGCAATGTACGAAGCCTACAGCAAAATCTTCACCCGCATGGGTCTGGATTTCCGTGCTGTAGAAGCTGACACCGGTTCTATCGGCGGTAACGCGTCTCACGAATTCCAGGTGCTGGCAGAGAGCGGTGAAGATGACGTGATTTTCTCTACCGAGTCTGACTACGCGGCCAACATCGAGAAAGCCGAAGCAGTAGCGCCGACCACACCACGTGGCGCCCCGACTGAAGAAATGCGTCTGATCGACACGCCGAATGCCAAAACTATCGCCGAGCTGGTTGAGCAATTCCAACTGCCAATCGAGAAGACCGTTAAGACATTGATGGTTCGCGCCACCGATGGTAGCGCACATCCGCTGGTTGCCCTACTGGTTCGCGGTGACCACGAGCTGAACGAAATCAAGGCCGAGAAACTGCCACAGGTTGCTTCTCCGCTGACCTTTGCCACCGAAGCAGAAATTCGTGCGCTGGTTAACGCAGGTCCAGGCTCGCTGGGTCCGGTTCACCTGCCGCTGCCAATCGTGATTGACCGCACCGTTGCGGTAATGAGCGATTTCAGCGCCGGTGCCAACATCGACGGTAAACATTACCTGGGCGTTAACTGGGAACGTGACCTGCCGCTGCCGGAAGTGGCTGACCTGCGTAACGTAGTTGAAGGCGATCCAAGCCCGGACGGCAAAGGTACCCTGCTTATCAAGCGCGGTATCGAAGTTGGCCACATCTTCCAGCTGGGTACCAAGTACTCTGAAGCGTTGAAAGCGACCGTTCAAGGTGAAGACGGCAAGAACCAGGTTGTGACCATGGGCTGTTACGGTATCGGTGTGACCCGCGTGGTTGCAGCGGCTATCGAGCAGAACCACGACGGTCGCGGCATCATCTGGCCAGACGCGATTGCCCCTTTCCAGGTGGCTATCCTGCCAATGAACATGAGCAAGTCTTTCCGCGTGAAGGACGCCGCCGAAGCGCTGTACAACACCCTGCGTGCCAAAGGCGTTGACGTTATTCTCGACGACCGTAAAGAGCGTCCGGGCGTGATGTTCGCCGACATGGAACTGATCGGCGTGCCGCATCAGGTTGTTATCGGCGAACGTAACCTTGACGCTGAAGAGCTAGAATATAAAAACCGCCGCAGCGGTGAAAAGCAGATGATTAAAATCAACGACATCGTTGATTACCTGCTGAGCCAGATCCCACGCTAAAAGCGCGGCGGGTACACCTTTAGGTTGCCCGCTGTGCCATCAATAACAAAACGCCCGCCGGTGCTCATTGCAACGGCGGGCGTTTTTTATCGGGTCATCTCACCACGATTACTGGCATTGCCTGTTGGCATCCAGGCTGATATTGCTGTCGGCCACCAGCAGTTTATGCCCTTTGCCTTCATCCCCGCCCGGCTCAACCTGGAAATGTCCGTCCATCGAGACAAACACCAGTTGGTCAGGACTGTGACGCGCATCCATGTAGGCCTTTTGCAGACTGCTGCTGGTCGCCATCGGGATGACTTTACCGGTCGCGCAGTCGGTAAAGACCACGTTATTGGCGTCGTAACGTACCATTCCGCTCAACGGCATCGGCGTTTGCGGCATATGCTGTTCGGCCGGCTTAAGCTGATACTTGAGGGTAGAATGTATGACTTCGCCGTGGGTATCGAGCATCTCAAGGTTATCTCCCACCGGGCGGAAATAACGTTTCTCGCCGTTGGCCTCGGTCAGAACCAGCTTATCCGCGGTTCGGGCCCATTTGCCGTACTGGGCGAAGGCCTTATTGTCCTTCGGCTTGACCTCATAGATTTCGCGTAGAATATAGGTCCCGTCCTGCTGCAAGAACAGCGAGGTCTCGATCCCGTCACAGTCTGCGCACGGCAGCACGCCCTTATAGCTCTGCTGCATGGCCTCAAAAGGTTGTTCTTGTGCAAAAATCTTGTTGTGACATCCGAATAGCGATAACAGGCTGAAGGTCAGCCCCATAGCAATCATTATTTTTTTCACAGTTTTCTCCCACTGCGTTTTATCTTCACTCGGCCTCGACGTTTCTCATCAGGTCGAGCGGATTTTTCCTCTCAATGCTTTTGTAGCGCCTTTGCGTACTTTACTTTCAACCCGACGAATCTTGGAACCCCGCGTTGGTTTGGTTGCACGGCGTGGCTTTTCAACCACCATGGCCTGCTCGATTAATGAAGCCAGGCGCGCCAATGCGGCTTCGCGATTAAGTTCCTGGCTGCGATATTCCTGCGCTTTAATGACGACAACACCTTCGGCAGTAATTAAATGATGCTTAAACGCCAACAAACGTTGCTGATAATATTCGGGCAGGCTTGAGGCTTTAATATCGAAACGCAGGTGAATAGCGGTAGAGGTTTTATTAACGTTCTGCCCTCCCGCGCCCTGCGCGCGAATGGCCGTCAGTTCAATCTCGCTGTCGGGAATCTCGAGCCTGCCGGAGAGTATCAACACCCTTAAAGTTCCGCCTGTTTCCAGCCGCCGTCCAGCCACTCGTGGAAATGAATCTCCACGTTATTCTGGGCGTCAGATAACCAGATAGCACCGTCTTGTAACGTTGCCTGCAATACCATGCCACGCTGACCAAAAGAGACCAACTGGGTCAGTAATTCATCATCAATATAGCGCACGCTCAGGTTCGAGTATTGGCTAACTTTGTTCTGAACCTGCGACCACCAGACCTTGGCAGCACGCTCACCATACGCATAAAGCACGACGTTGCGCGACTGATTGCACGCCTTTTTCAGACGCTTCTCATCGGGCAAGCCCAATTCTACCCACAGCTCGATGCCGTTATGGTCATTTTTCAGCCAGATTTCCGGCTCATCTTCTGCGCTGAGTCCGCGCGTAAAGGTCAAACGTTCGTTGGCGTGGCAAATCCAGGCGAGTAAACGCAGCATCATGCGCTGCTCGGTTTCAGAGGGATGCTGTGCCAGCGTAAGATTGGCATCGTAGAAAAAATTACGATCCATATCGGCAATATTGACTGCGGCTTTATAAATTGTTGCTTTTAACGCCATGGTAAACCTCTAAGTAATGGACGCACATTGTACTTGATATCGACACAAGATAAAGCTTGGACCTGTGCTGATAACTACAGCGTCTCTGTGCTATAGTCGTTTAATAACGGAAGTTTATATTTCCCTGGCTGAAAGGATTTGGCTTATCGAGGGAAGCAGAAAGGAGCTTATTCGAAAAGATTCGTAAAGAGCCATTTCGAACAAGCTCTAAAGGAGGACCTATGCAACAATACTCTGAATTAGTACGCCAAAAATATTCCGAGATAGGCAGTGGCTGTCTTGGTTATGTGCCCGATGCGTTGGGCTGTGTGCTAAAGGCATTAGACGATGTGGCGGCCAACGCCGAACTTCCGTCTTCCGTTCGAGAACAGGCGGCTTATGCCGCCGCTAACTTACTGGTGAGCGATTATGTCGATTAATGATGAGTACCAACCCATCAATTGCGATGACTACGATAATCTCGAGCTTGCCTGTCAGGATCATCTGGTTCTGACGCTAAAGATGCGCAGCGGAGAGCTTGTCGAGGCTAAAGCCAAAGATTTGTTGATGCGAAAAAAAGTGGAATATCTGATTGTTGACTCGGGTGGACAACAGTTGGAACTGCGGCTTGACCATATCGAGAGCTTCAGTAATCCAAAAATTGGCACAGTCGTTGTCAGCGCAGAGTAGTCGCAAGTAAAGAGCAAGACTTTGCCCTACAGGGCCAAGCCAAAACGTTAACGGGCAATCTCAAGGTTGCCCGTTTTTTATGGTCTGATATCAGGGTTTTTGGCTGGCGTAGAAGGCCGACAAATCGCTGATATCCTGATCGGAAAGCCCCGCAGTAAACGCCTGCATTACCCCCGCCTGCCCGCCGGTTCGTCCGCCATTTTTATAGCCATGAAGCGCAAGCGCGAGATAGGCCTCATTTTGTCCGGCAAGATTAGGATAAAGCGCGTTGCTGGCCTTACCGGTTGCCCCATGACAAGCGGCACAGCTTGCCGACTTAGCCTGACCGTCAGCAATATTTCCGTCAGCCAGCGCAGGCAGACTCAGGCTCGCCCACGCCAGAGCGGCGCTCAACGCGCCTTTAGTTAACCAATGCATCATTGCTCCCAAACCGGTTCACCCCGGCGGTAATGTTAAGTCTTGTTATTTTTGCCAAAGCAGCGACCAGACAGCCTCTTGCGGACCTGTGGTCAATGCATCATGGGTAATAAATAGCCCCGCCGCAGCGATCGGCCGTTCGTTATAAAACACTAAAGGAATGCGGTTACGTTCCCAGGGTGGGACGTCGAGCTCCTGCCACAGTTTTTTCATCTGCCGCGAACGGTCGCGGCCCACTTTATGCACCTCGCCACGGGCATAGAACCTTATGCTCATCGTCTCATCGTCACGCGGCTTGCGTATCGAAAGACCTTCATCCGTTTGGGACGCGAACGTCAAATGACCGAGATTGTCCGGAAGATTGAGTATGCCCTCTCCGGTCCAGGGAATGACCGTTTGTTTCAACGCCTGCATCGGTGGCAGCCAGTAAAGTCGCTGGCGAAAACGCCGCAGGCTGAAGGCACCGAGGCGCATCTGAGGTTCAGCGTCTGCGCGGCTGACCGCCACTTCGTCCCACATTCGCTGTAGCTGTTCACGTGAGGGCATTTTAGCGCCGCATCCCGCCAGCCATCGACGGAGCAACGCAAAGCGTCGGGACTCAGAGAGTGGCTCTAATCCGCTGACCGACAGGCTGCCCTGCGCATCAGTCAGACTATCTAAGTCTTCCTGTAACAACTCATCGAGCAAAGACTCCTGCTCTGCGCAGAGGCCAGCGCTGCGTGCCGTAGCGGCAGCAAAATGCGGCCAGCGCTGATACAGCAGCGGCAGCACTTCCAGGCGCAAAAAGTTGCGATCGAAACGCGTGTCCTGATTACTGTCATCGTCTATCCAGCTCAGCTGATGCTGGCCAGCATAGGCCTCCAGCGCCTCGCGGGGGAGCGAAAGCAGAGGCCTTAGCAGTGGAAAACCGCCGACCTTCGCGCGTTCCCCCATCGACGACAGCCCGGCGGGTCCGCTGCCACGCTTGAGTGCCAGTATAAAGGTTTCGCACTGGTCATTGAGATGCTGTGCCGTCAGTAAGGTCTCGCCGCTGTGAAGATTTTGCGTCAGTGCCTGGTAACGCGCATTGCGCGCCGCGGCTTCTATTCCCCCCTGACTGGCATCCACCGTCACAAACAGCGGTAAAAACTCGACCTGCCAGCGCTGGCAATGAGCCTGACAGCTCGCGGTCCACCGGTTAGCAAAGGCGCTCAGCCCGTGATTAACGTGTATAGCCCGCAGCTGTAGGTCAGGCAGAATACTGGCCCGCAGCTGTACCAACGCGTGCAGAAGCACCGTCGAGTCGAGCCCGCCGCTGAATGCCACGCACAGGCGACGCCTGTCTCCCAGCTGTTTGACCAGATGTTCAGGCAGCATGGCTGGCCGCGCTGTAGGCAAACTTAATCGATTTCATAAAGTTCTAAAGGCAGATTATCGGGATCGGCGAAGAAGGTGAATTTCTTGCCGGTGTGCTCATCGATACGCACCGGTTCACAGGCTACGCCCGCCGCCAGAAGATGCGCGACAGACTGCTCAATATTTTCCACGCTAAACGCCAGATGACGCAGGCCACAGGCCTCGGGGCGACTCACGCGCGCTGGCGGCGAAGGAAAGCTGAACAGTTCAATTTGATAGTGCCCGTCGATGGCTAGATTGGCCATCCATGAGTCACGCGCCTCGCGATAAACCTCGGAAAGCAGCGTTAAGCCGAGTACCTCACAGTAAAACTTTTTGCTGACCTCATAATCGCTGGCAATAATCGCGATGTGATGGATCCGGCGTAAATTAAGCATCGAGCACCTCTTGTTTAAGTACCTTAACGAGATATTTTCCCTCTTCGGTCAGCTTCGCGCCGTGGATATCGGTCTCGAAGCCCGGGAAATGCTCACCTATAGAACACAGCATCAGCAGGAAATCCAACACCGCGCGGCTTTCCGTCGTAATCATCTCGCCCGGCATGACCACCGGTACCCCCGGTGGATAAGGTAGGATCATATTGGCCGACACCTTACCCACCAGCTGTTCGAGTTCACACTCTTCAATATTGCCTCGTACCTGATGCTGGAACATCTCGTAAGGCGTCATTTTCATCTCCGGCAGCACGTCAAAAGCCTTGAGCATCAGCGTAGGAAGATCGTGTTCGACGATCAGCTTGTGGATCCCCTGAGCAAGATCCTGAATGCGCATATGACGGTAAAAATCAGGATCTTCGGCATAAAGATCCGGCAGCATATTCTTCACCCGCAGATTGAGATCGTAAGCGCGTTTGAAGTCGGTGAGACCTCGCATCAGGCTCATCGACTTGGTTTTATCGATGCCGATGCTAAACAGGAACAGCAAATTATAAGGACCTGTCTTCTCCACCACCACGCCGCGCTCATCGAGGTATTTAGCCACCAACGCGGCGGGAATGCCTTCTGCCTCTAGCTTGCCGGTTTCGTCCATCCCCGGCGTGAGGATGGTGACCTTGATAGGGTCGAGATACATATGGTCCGGGTCAGCGTTGGCGAAACCGTGCCAGTTGTTATCCGGATTAAGCGGCCAGCATTCAGCCTCGTCAATCCCTTCCGGCTGCCAGATATCATAGAACCAGCCGTCCATTTCTTCACGCAGGCGCTGAATTTCTTTACGGAAATAGAGCGCCCTTTCCACTGACCGATTGATCAAACGACGGCCCGGGTTGCCTCGCAGCATCGCCGCTGCGGTTTCGGCAGAGGCCACAATTCCATAGTTTGGCGACGTGGTCGTGTGCATCATGTAGGCTTCATTAAAGGTATTTTCGTTATAATCCCCTTTGATGTGAATCATCGAAGCCTGGGAAAACGCCGCCAGCAGCTTGTGGGTCGACTGCGTTTCATAGATGACTTTCCCCGTGATTCGATCGCCGCTCATGCCGCTTTTACCCGCATAGATCGGGTGGAAATTGGTGTAAGGCACCCAGGCGGAATCAAAGTGGATAGAGGCCACGTCGAGCGTCTGCTTGATAAAATCGGTGTTATAGAGCAGGCCATCATAGGTTGAGTTGGTGATGACCGCGTGCACCGGCCAGGTGGCATTTTCGGTCTGCGCCACCTTCTGCTCAATGCTCTCACGGGTGAACTCTCGCTGGGGAATACCGCCCAAAATTCCGTAGGCATTGCGCAGCGGGCGCAGATAGATTGGGATGATATTGGTCATCATCATCAGGTGTGCCAGTGACTTATGGCAGTTGCGGTCTATCAGCACCGTGCTGCCCGCTGGCGCAGAGTACATGCCGACAATCTTGTTGGCGGTCGATGTACCGTTGGTGACGATATAGCTCTGCTCGGCGCCGAAGGTGCGGGCGATATACTCTTCGGCCTCGAGATGTGGGCCGGTGTGGTCGAGCAGAGAACCCAGTTCGGTGACCGAGATAGAGACGTCCGCCTTCAGCGTTTTAGCACCAAAGAAGTCATAAAACAGCGTGCCGACCGGACTTTTTAGAAATGCAGTCCCTGCCATATGGCCAGGAGTACAGAAAGTATATTTCCCTTCCTCGACGTAATTAAACAGTGCCTTGGTCAGCGGAGGGGTAATCTGGTCAATATACTCATCGGTATACTGTCGAATGCGTTTAGCAATATCGTCTGCGGCATTGAGCGCGTACTCGAAGAAGTACAGCACCATGCGCATGTCGTGTACGCTAACGTCCATCGTGGAGTGGGTATTGATAAACGCATAGAGCGGAAGATACTCATTCAGCTCGTTAATTTCTGAACACAGCGCTGAACTGTGCAAATCCCAATCGAAAATAACGCCACAGATACGCGCATTGCTTTCAATAAGCTTGAGCAAATCGGCTCTGTCGCGCGGGTAAATCGTCTTGAAGCCCAACTCGTTCAGGGCAGCATCCAGTTCACGGATGGGCTCATCTTTATAGTAAACCCCTTCCGGGCGCATGATGGCGAGAATATTCATCTGACAAATCCTTCTGGTTTCCTAAAAGACAGGTTATAGACCCTAACACCTCGAGACAATAAAAAAGGGCAGTCCTAAGACTGCCCTTTAAATTTTAATTGCCTGGCAAATATCCACAGTATCCGTGATGTAAGTCGGCGGCAACGTCACGAATCCCCAGAAACTTACCTGAGTAAGTGACTGGGGTGAGCAGACGCAGCCAATCCCCTACATCGCGAAGACTGAAGGATATTAGCAGTAGCCGTAAGTCATCAGTCGCTGATAACGACGGTCACGCAGTTCTTCGGTGTTCAACGCGTCGAGTTCTCTGAGGTCAGCTTCCAACTGAGCACGCAGTGATGCGGCCATAGCAGGAACGTCACGATGCGCGCCACCCAGTGGTTCAGGGATCACGGAGTCGATCAGCTTCAGCTCTTTCAAACGTGAAGCGATGATGCCCATAGCTTCCGCTGCCAGCGGCGCCTTGTCTGCGCTCTTCCACAGAATTGACGCACAGCCTTCTGGTGAAATCACCGAGTAGGTGCTGTATTGCAGCATGTTGACTTTGTCACCGACGCCGATAGCCAATGCACCACCTGAACCGCCTTCACCGATAACGGTACAGATAACCGGTACGTTGAGACGGGACATTTCGCGCAGGTTACGAGCGATAGCTTCGGACTGACCACGTTCTTCAGCACCAACGCCTGGGTAAGCACCCGGGGTGTCGATGAAGGTGATGATAGGCAGTTTGAAGCGTTCGGCCATTTCCATCAGACGCAGCGCCTTGCGATAGCCTTCTGGAGCTGGCATACCGAAGTTACGACGGATCTTCTCTTTGGTTTCACGACCTTTTTGATGACCAATGATCATCACGGCACGCTCACCCAAACGTGCAATCCCACCTACGATAGCTTTATCGTCGGCAAACGCGCGATCGCCCGCAAGTTCATCAAAATCAGTAAAGATGTGCTTGATGTAGTCAAGAGTGTAAGGACGACGCGGATGGCGAGCCAACTGCGCAATCTGCCAGGCACCCAAATCTGAGAAAATTTTACGAGTCAGTTCGACGCTTTTCTCGCGAAGGCGCCCCACTTCTTCGTCCAGATTAATATCTAATTTTTCGTCTTGACGACTGACTGCAGTCAGCGAGTCAATTTTCGCTTCCAGCTCCGCAATCGGCTGTTCAAAATCAAGAAAATTCAGACTCATAGCATTCCTATTTTAGTCAAATTCCAGTTCAACCTGTTCAGTACCTACCAGAGAACGTAAATCAAGCAACAGACGATCGGTTGGCGTAACACGCCATGTTGCACCAAATCTGAGCCGTGCCCGAGCGTTTTCTCGTTGATAATACAGATGAACTGGTATCGTCCCCGATCGATGAGGTTCCAACGATTCGCGCAGACGGTTCAAAAGCTGGTCATCAATTTGCCTGTCAGTCAGCGATATAGCAAGACCACGAGCGTATTTTTCACGCGCTTCACTGATGTCCATTAAATCACGGGCCATCATTTTAAGCCCGCCGTTGAAGTCATCAAAGCTGACCTGTCCCGTCGCTATCAGGATACGGTCTTTTTCCAACAAATGCTGAAATTTTTCCAAGGCTTCGGTAAACAACATCACTTCAAGACGGCCTGACCGGTCGTCCAACGTACAAATGCCAATGCGGTTACCCCGCTTGGTCATCATCACCTTCGCAGCCACAACCAAACCGACTGCGATGGTCATTTTTCCCCGTTCTGTCGGGTGCATATCTTTCAGGCGCTGGCCACCGCCATAACGCTCGATTTCTTTCAGGTACTGGGTGATCGGATGTCCGGTCAGATACAGTCCCAGAGTCTCGCGTTCACCGTCCAATACCTTTTGTTCTTGCCAGGGCGTAACACTGGCATAAGACTTCTCGACCTGCTCCGGCTCTTCAGCCAGTACGCCGAACATGTCAGCCTGACCGATAGCCTCGGCCTTGGCGTGTTGATCTGCGGCCTTCAGCGCATCGCCCAAAGAGTGCATCAATGCGGCGCGGTGCGGTCCGAGACGGTCAAACGCCCCGGACATGATCAGTTTCTCTAAAATGCGGCGATTGAGCTTTTTAGTGTCCGAACGCGCACAGAGATCAAACAGCTCTTTAAAATAGCCGCCCTGATTGCGAGCTTCAATGATAGCTTCAATTGGCCCTTCACCCACGCCTTTGATAGCGCCGATGCCGTAAACAATTTCCCCGTCGTCGTTGACGTGGAAGTGGTAGAGGCCGCTGTTGATGTCCGGAGGCAGAATTTTAAGCCCCATTCGCCAACATTCGTCGACTAACCCCACCACTTTATCGGTGTTATCCATATCGGCCGTCATTACCGCCGCCATGAATTCTGCCGGATAGTGCGCTTTTAACCACAGCGTCTGATACGAGACCAGGGCATAGGCAGCGGAGTGCGATTTGTTAAATCCATAACCAGCAAATTTCTCTACCAGATCGAAGATTTTCACCGCCAGTTCGCCGTCGATACCGCGTGATTTAGCGCCGTCTTCAAAACCGCCGCGCTGCTTGGCCATCTCGACCGGATTTTTTTTACCCATCGCACGACGCAGCATGTCTGCACCGCCGAGCGAGTAACCGGCCAGCACCTGGGCAATCTGCATCACCTGTTCCTGATACAAGATGATGCCATAGGTCGGCTCAAGTACCGGCTTCAGGGATTCGTGCTGCCACTGAATGTCCGGGTAAGACAGCTCTTCGCGCCCGTGTTTACGGTCGATAAAGTTGTCTACCATGCCCGACTGCAGCGGGCCGGGACGGAACAGTGCCACCAGGGCAATCATGTCTTCAAAGCTGTCGGGCTTCAGACGCTTGATAAGGTCCTTCATACCGCGGGATTCGAGCTGGAAAACCGCGGTAGTTTCCGAGCGTTGCAGCATGTCGAAACTTTTCTTATCGTCTAACGGAATCGCTGCAATATCAAGAGGTTCAAGACCTGTTTTTGCACGACGCGCGTTGATCATATTCAACGCCCAGTCGATGATAGTCAGCGTTCGCAGCCCAAGGAAGTCAAATTTCACCAGCCCGGCATATTCCACGTCATTCTTGTCGAACTGAGTAACCGGGTTGTTGCCCTCTGCGTCGCAGTACAGCGGCGCAAAATCAGTGATCTTGGTCGGGGCGATAACGACACCGCCGGCGTGTTTACCGGCATTACGCGTCACACCTTCGAGCTTGCGCGCCATGTCGATCAGGGCTTTGACTTCTTCGTCGGCCTCATAAATCTCAGGCAGCTGTGGCTCTGCTGCGAAGGCTTTCTCGAGCGTCATGCCCGGATCCGGCGGTACCAGTTTTGAAATACGATCCACAAAACCGTATGGATGACCCAGTACACGGCCTACGTCGCGGATTACCGCTTTGGCCGCCATGGTACCGAAGGTGATTATCTGTGATACCGCTTCACGTCCGTACATTTCGGCAACGTGTTCGATCACCAGATCGCGTTTTTCCATGCAGAAGTCGACGTCAAAGTCAGGCATCGAAACACGCTCAGGGTTCAGGAAGCGTTCGAACAGCAGGTCAAATTCCAGCGGATCGAGGTCGGTGATTTTCAGCGCATACGCGACCAGTGAACCTGCACCGGAACCACGGCCAGGACCCACCGGCACGCCGTTATCCTTGGACCACTGGATGAACTCCATCACTATCAGGAAGTAGCCCGGGAAGCCCATCTGGTTGATTACGCGCAGCTCGACGTCGAGACGCTCGTCATACTCCGGGCGACGCTCGGCTCTCACCGCCGGATCAGGGAACAGGAACTCGAGACGCTCCTCGAGCCCTTTTTTCGAGCACACTACCAGGAAGTCTTCCGTCGACATATCCCCGGTCGGGAACTGCGGCAGGAAGTATTCGCCTAGGCGAATGGTAACGTTACAGCGTTTCGCAATCTCGACGCTGTTCTGCAACGCCTCGGGGATGTCGGCAAACAGCTCGCACATCTCTTCTTCGCTGCGCATATACTGCTGCGCGGTGTAATTCCTGGGACGCTTAGGATCATCAAGGGTGAAACCGTCGTGGATAGCCACGCGAATTTCATGCGCGTCGAAGTCGCTCTCTACCAGAAAACGTACGTCATTAGTGGCAACCACCGGCAAGCCGGTCTCGCCCGCCAGCGCGACTGCGGCGTGAAGATAGTTTTCTTCATCAGGACGGCCGGTGCGGATCAGCTCGAGATAGTAGCGATTTGGGAAGTATTGCTGATAAAACTCAACGCATTGCTCAACCTGCGGTTGATTAGAACGGCTCAGGAATTTGCCGATATCGCCGTGACGCGCGCCAGAAAGCAGCAGCAGGCCTTCGTTAAGCTCTGCCAGCCATTCACGCTCGATAATCGGACCTGCCGCGCCATAGCCGCGCTGGTAAGCTCTGGAAATCAGCAGCGTCAGGTTTTGGTAGCCTTGATTGTTCATCGCCAACACGGTGAGCTGGGCTAACTCATCGCCCAGCATGTCGCTGTGTACGTTAAAATCGGCGCCAATCAGCGGCTTAATCCCGGCGCCGTGCGCCGAGCCATAAAATTTCACCAGCCCGCAGAGGTTGGTGAAATCGGTGATACCCAGCGCAGGCATGCCGAGAGCAGCCGCTCGTTTCACCAACGGGCCAACCTTGGCTAATCCATCAACCATGGAATAGTCACTGTGCACGCGCAGATGAATAAAACGAGGTTCGGCCATATTCAGTTACCAGAAATCTAAGAGTTGCTGTGAAAAAACGGTGTTATCGGTCTATACGACGGCCGCTTAACGCGACAGTAGCGCATCTTCCAACGCACGTCGGACAGGGGCAAAACTGCGCCTGTGGTGAGTGGTCGCGCCCAGGCGTGCCAGCTGTTCGAGATGCGCCGCCGTTGGATAGCCCTTGTGTTTGGCAAAGCCATACTCAGGGAATTCCCTATCCAGCTCAACCATTTCACGGTCGCGAGTAACCTTAGCCAATATAGACGCCGCACTGATTTCTGCAACACGGCTATCGCCTTTTACCACCGCCTGCGAAGGCATTGGCAGTTTCGGGCAACGGTTGCCGTCGATCAGGACGAATTCAGGCGCGATGCCTAATCCCGCCACGGCGCGTTGCATTGCCAGCATGGTGGCATGCAGGATGTTGAGCGCATCAATCTCTTCTGGCTCAGCGCGGCCAAGGCTCCAGGCCAGCGCCTTTTCCTTGATTTCTTCAAACAGAAATTCACGGCGCTTTTCGCTGAGTTTTTTTGAATCGGCCAGACCGGCAATCGGTTTTGACGAGTCCAGAATGACCGCGGCGGTTACCACGGCACCAACCAGAGGGCCGCGTCCGACTTCGTCCACGCCGGCGATGAGATTCGCCTGCGGGTATACAAAAATGTCTGTCATTTTCTTGCCAACTCCATCACCGCCTGCGCCGCCTGCTCGTCGGCATCGCGACGAATGCTTTCATGCAGCGTCAGGAAAGTTTGTTTCAACTGGTGGCTCTTCTCACCGCCCGCCAGCAGCGGCAGCAGTGCAGCCGAAAGTTTGTCAGGTACGCACTCTTCCTGCAGCAGTTCGGTCACGATTTCACGACCGGCCAACAGGTTAGGCAAAGACACGTAAGGCGTTTTTACCAGACGCTTGGCCAGCCAAAAGGTAAACGGCTTCATTCGATAACCGACCACCATCGGACACTTGGCCAGCATGCATTCCAGCGCTGCGGTGCCGGATGCCAGCAGGGCTGCGTCGCTGGCTATCATCGCATTGCGTGCCTGCCCATCGAGCAGGTGTGCCGGTAAATCAGGGGCAATCTCGGCCTTGATACGCTCGAACTGTTCACGGCGTTTGGCGTTAACCAGCGGCACGACGATGTGCAAATCAGGGTAAGTTTGTCGCAATTGCAGCGCCGTTTTCAGGAAATCGGCGCTCAGCATTTCTACCTCGGCATGACGGCTTCCCGGCAGCAACGCCAGACAGTGTACGTCACGAGGAATACCTAAAGTCTCACGCGCCAGCTGTTTGTCAGGATCCAACGGGATCGAGTCTGCCATCGTGTGGCCGATAAAACGGCATGGGACATTAAATTTGTCATAAAACGCTTTTTCAAAAGGCAAGAACGCCAGCACCATGTCGGTGGCTTTACCAATTTTGAAAACGCGTTTTTGTCGCCAGGCCCAGACCGACGGGCTGACATAGTGAATAGTGCGCAAACCGCGCTTTTTGAGGCGGGCTTCGAGCCTGAGATTGAAATCAGGCGCATCGATGCCGACAAACACATCAGGTTTAAGCTCGGCAAAGCGTCGCGTCAGCTCATTGCCGATTTCTAACAGGCGTGGCAGACGCCCAAGCACTTCTACCACGCCCATCACTGCAAGCTCTTCCATTTCGAACCAGGCTTCACAACCTTCTGCCTGCATTAGAGGGCCAGCGACCCCCACAAAGCGCGCATCAGGATAGTGGCCCTTCAGAGCCCGGATCAAGCCCGCCCCCAGAATATCGCCGGATGTTTCGCCGGCAACCAGGCCGATTGTCAGAACGGGCTTTTCCATTTTTTTCTTAAATCCAGTTGTGCTGCTAAATCAGCTCGCCGTGATGAGCGTTTCTTTAATTAACGGTGCTCTGTTAACGAATGATGCCGCGCGTGGAGCGGGCAAAGAAGTCGCTGAACGGCTGCACTGCCGGGAACTCCGCAGCAATAGCTGCAATTTCCGGCTGCGACTCTTCAAGCGTTTTACCGCTGCGATACAATACCTTATAGGCGTTACGAATCGCGTGAAGAGAAGGCTTGTCAAAACCACGACGTTTCAACCCTTCGATATTGATACCGAACGGCGTCGCGTGGTTTCCTTGAGCGATAACAAAAGGAGGTACGTCCTGAGCAACGCCGGAACAGCCGCCAACCATGACGTGTGCACCAATGATGCACCACTGGTGCACGGCGGTCATGCCACCGATGATGGCAAAGTCGTCAACCTGAACGTGACCGCCCAAGGTCGCATTATTAGCAAGAATACAACGATTGCCGACGATGCAGTCATGAGCAATATGGGCATTGACCATCAGCAGGTTATCGCTGCCTACTTTAGTCAGTCCGCCGCCTTGAACGGTACCACGATGAATGGTGACGCTCTCACGAATATTGTTGCGATCGCCCACTTCAACACGTGTAGGTTCACCGGCATATTTCAGATCCTGGTTGATTTCACCGATGGAAACGAACTGAAAAATACGGTTGTCGCGACCAATTTTGGTCACGCCATTCACCACCACATGTGACTTGAGCTCGGTGCCCTCGCCAATTTCGACCTGAGAGCCGATATAGCAGAAAGGCCCGATATGAACGCCTGCACCAATAACAGCACCCTCTTCAACGACAGCGCTAGGGTGAATAAAGGCGGTTTTATCAATCACGGATTATTTCTCCTGACTACGGGCGCACATCATCTCGGCTTCACATACTACGGCACCATCGACTTTCGCCACGCCGGTGAACCAGGTGACACCGCGACGAGTCTTCTTGAACTCGACTTCCAAAACCATGGTGTCGCCTGGAACCACTGGTTTTTTAAAGCGTGCACTGTCGATGCCAGCAAAGTAGTAAAGCTCGCCTGGCTCAAGTCTACCGACGCTTTTAAACGCCAGCAGGCCGGTAGCCTGCGCCATGGCTTCAAGGATCAGAACGCCAGGGAAAATGGGTTTGCTCGGGAAATGTCCCTGGAAGCAAGGCTCATTGAAAGAAACATTTTTAATCGCACGCAGCGTTTTGTGGGGCGTGTATTCAACAACACGGTCTACCAGCAAGAACGGAAAACGGTGCGGAAGCAGCTCAAGTATTTCTCCAATACCAAAACCTTCTACGCTAACTTCTTCATGAGAGTGATCGTTGTGAGTAGGAGTGCTCAAAATACTCGTCCTGTCTAATATTACTGATATCATCAATAGCACGGCCTGCGTGCCCCTCAAAGAGGAGCATTGTGCAGGCCGCAAATAGGGACTAAGAATCGTAAAGACGATGAACAGTGAAACTGAAACATCACATTACTTATTGATTTTTAGTAGTTAATTGTTGGTGAATTAGTCTTCTTCGATTTTACGCTCTACGGCTTTTAAGCGTTTATTCATCTCGTCGATATTCATAACCAACGCGGCAGTCTTACGCCATGCTTTGTTCGGCTGTAACGGAATCCCGGAAGAGTATACCCCAGGTTCGGTAATTGGTCGCATGACCATTCCCATTCCAGTGACAACAGCCCTATCGCAAATTTCCATGTGGCCGTTTATGACGCTGGCACCGCCAATCTGGCAGTAACGCCCAATTTTTAGGCTACCCGCCATAATCACACCACCTGCAACCGCCGTATTGTCTCCAATCACGACGTTGTGTGCAATCTGACATTGATTATCAATGATGACACCGTTACCAATTTGCGTGTCATCAAGGGCACCACGGTCAATCGTGGTACAGGCACCGATCTCAACAGAATCGCCGATAATCACGGTACCAAGCTGAGGGATTTTAACCCAATTGCCGCGATCGTTCGCGTATCCGAAGCCATCTGCACCGATCACCGTACCTGATTGAATCAGACATTTCTGACCAATTTCGACGCGATGATAGATAGAGACATTCGCCCAAATGCGCGTTCCCGCACCAATCTTGGCATTTTTTCCGATGAAACAGCCCGCGCCAATAATAACGCCGTCGCCTAATTCAACACCGGATTCGATCACTGCATTCGCGCCTACCGATACCCCTTGCCCAATTTTTGCTTCAGGAGAGATGACGGCGCTCGGAGCGATGTCTTGTGCAGGCGCAGGCGTAGTATCAAGAATTTGAGCCATGCGTGCATAAGTCAGGTACGGGTTTTTAACCACTAATGCCGCACTTTGGCAAAAGGGCAGATCCGCTTCGGTCAACACTACAGCGCCTGCAAGGCAGGATGCTAACTGTTCACGGTAACGGCTGTTTGATAAAAACGTGATTTGCTCAGAGTGTGCGGAATGCATTGAAGCAATGCCGGTGATGGCGAGTTCGCCATCACCGTGCAATTGTGCATCCAACTGCTGTGCGAGATCAGCCAGTCGAATTGAAGCCATGCTTATTTAACCTGTTTCAGCACTTCGTCAGTGATGTCTTTAGCATCGTTTGATGCATAAGCCAGAGCGTTGGCGTCGATGACGATATCAAGACCGTCTTTTGCTGCAACAGTTTTAACAGCGTCCTGGATACGGCCCAGGATTTTGTTACGTTCTTCAGCCTGACGACGACGATTATCATTGTCAAAAGCCTGAGCTTTTGCAGAGAAATCTTCGCGGTTAGCCATAACTTGTTTTTCAAGTTTGGCGCGGTCAGCGGCTTTCATTGTTGAAGCGTTACGCTGCAGGTTCTGCATCTGAGACTGCAGAGCAGTTTCCTGTGCCTGAAGTGCGGTAGCGCGACCTTTGAATTCGTTTTCAAGCTGTTTAGCAACAGCTTCACGAGCAGGCATTTGTTGGAAAATTTGCTGAACGTTTACAACACCAATTTTATCAGCAGCCTGAACGCTAGCTGAAGCAGCCATAACTAATCCGAGGCCTGCGGCGTATAACCACTTTTTCACTATAAACTCCTTCCATCACCCGTTTGTGCCAGATGGCACAGTCAATTACGCAGAGGGCCTGAGAAGATTATTATCACTCAGGCCCAAGCGATTCTGCTGATTAAGGCTTATACCCTGATACCTGGGGTATAATTCCGTAACAGATTACCACGTTTTACCGATGTTAAACTGGAACTGTTCTGCCTTATCACCTTCATATTTCTTAACCGGCTGTGCATAAGAGAATGACAGAGGTCCCAAAGGAGACTGCCATTGCAATGCCACACCGGAAGAAACACGGATATTACCTGGTTTACTGTAGTCAGGAACACCGGCAGCGATAGTCTCTGGGGTGTTCTCCCAGTTGGTATCCCAAACGGTGCCGCTGTCAACGAACACAGAGGTACGCAGCGAGTTAGCGTATTTGTCACCGACAAATGGCGTAGGAACGATCAGCTCAGCGCTGAGAAGTCCCATCGCGTTACCGCCTACCGCATCACTAGAGTTGTCGATTGGACAATCTTTATATGAGGCTGCACCGGTTGCACAGTTGTAATAAGCCGCTTTAGGACCGATGGTATTCGACTGGAAACCACGGACGCTGCTTGAACCACCGGCATAGAAGTTGTCGTAGAACGGCACTTCTTTGCCACCCAGGCCGTCGGCATAACCGGCGCGGGCACGTCCCATCAGCACCCAGTTATGACTCTGCGTCAGAGGCAGGTAGCTGGTCGCATCGAAGGTGACTTTGTAGTATTCGTTGGTCGAACCTGGCACGGTAACTTTACCCGTCAGGCTGGCTTTACTCCCCGCCGTTGGGAAGAAGCCACGGTCAAGGTCGTTATAACCCCAGCCCAGCGTCAGGAAGAAGTCGTTGGCGCTGTAGGTTGCATCCGAAGTGTTTTCACCGGCCACAACGCTCGGGTTCACACCCACGCTGTTCAGGTAACGGAACATTGCCACCTGCGGTTCCATGTTCGACAGGTCGTTATGGACGTAGTCGAGACCCAGACGCAGGGAGTTGTTTTCGTTAACCGGGAAGCCCAGGTTGCCGCCGATACCGTAGCTCTTGTTGGTGTACTCGGACAGGTCTGCATCATCTGCTTTGAAGTCATTGTAGAAGATGCGACCGCCCAGGCTCACGCCATCAACCGTGAAATACGGGTTGGTCACGGTCAGCTCGGTATAGGTCTGGTAGTCGTTTTTGGTGCCGGTAATGCCTGCCTGATAGCCGGTACCTAACCAGTTATCCTGCTGGACGCCCACCGTGAAGCTCACGCCGCTCTCGGAGCCATAGCCTACGCCAAAGTTGAAGGTACCGGTGTTACGCTCCTTCACTTTGTAAACTACGTCAACCTGATCGGTTGTCCCTGGCACACGTTGGGTTTCGACGTCAACCGTATCGAAATAACCCAGGCGGTTCAGACGATCTTTACCTTTATCGACCAGGTCGCTGCCGAGCCATGAGCCTTCCATCTGGCGCATTTCACGACGCAGCACGCTGTCTTTACTGGTGTCATTGCCTTCGAAACGAACGTGACGGACATAGTAACGGTTACCTGCGTCAACGTTGACGTGCAGGATAACTGTTTTGTCTTTGTCGTTGATTTCAGGCTGCGTGTTCACCGTAGGATACGCATATCCGTAACGGCCAAGCATCGCTTTGATGTCATTTTCGATCTTGGTCACTTTGGCACCGCTGTAAAGCTCGCCATTGTTGATTTTGCTCAGGCTTTCGATTTCAGCCGAGTGACCCTGCATGTTGCCCGCAACTTGCACACCGGTGACTTTGTACTGATCGCCTTCGTGGATGTTCAGGGTGATGTAGATCCCCTTCTTGTCCGGCGTCAAACTGACCTGAGTCGAGTCGATGTTAAAGCGCGCGTAACCGCGATCGAGGTAGTAGCTGCGAAGGGTTTCCAGGTCACCGGAAAGCTTCTGCTTCTGATATTTACGATCCCCAATAACGTTCCACCACGGCACTTCGTCGCGCAGCTGGAACTGAGAAACTAATTGATCGGTGCTGAAAGCGTGATTACCGACGATGTTGATCTGCTGAATTTGCGCAGAGACACCTTCGGTAAAGACCAGTTTCAGGTCGACGCGGTTGCGAGGCAGAGGCGTTACAACGGCTTTAACAGACGCGCTGTATTTACCTACGCTGTAGTAGAAGTCTTCCAGACCCTTTTCGATATTGGAGACCTGGGTACGGTCAAGCGCTTCGCCAACCCGGACGCCAGAGGCCTCAAGGTTTTGTTTCAGCATGTCATCTTTCACGGCTTTGTTGCCGGAGAAGGTGATGCTGGCGATAGTCGGGCGCTCTTTGACTTGAACAATCAGCGTGTCACCATCGCGCAGGACGCGAACGTCCTCAAAGTTGCCTGTGGCAAACAATGCACGAATGGTATTACTGATATCATCGTCGGTGACTGTATCCCCTACGCGAACCGGCATATTGAGTAACGCCGCACCGACGGCAACGCGCTGCAGGCCTTCGAAATGAATATCCTTCACTACGAATCCATCTGCACCGTATACGGTTGCGCTGCCAAACAGCAGCGACGCTATGAGCAACTTTTTGATCGCCATCGTTGTTATGCGTTCTTCCTAACCTAATCCCCAGCCGTTAAAGACGGGAGAAATCATTGAAAAGTGCAAGCCCCATTAATAACACCAGCAATACAGAGCCAATGCGATAACTGAAGTCCTGAACTCGCTCGGAAACTGGCCCACCCTTTAGCTTTTCTATTGCCAGAAACAGCAGGTGACCCCCATCTAACACCGGTAATGGGAACAGATTGATGATACCGAGATTGACACTTATCAATGCCAAAAACATCAGGTAATACACAAATCCATATTCAGCTGATAAACCTGCACCCTGTGCGATGGAAATAGGGCCACTCAAATTATTCAGCTTCACATCACCGGTTATTAACTTGCCCAGCATATTGACCGTTAATTTCATGAGTTGCCAGGTTTTATCCCCAGCTTCATAAAACGCCACAAACGGACCATACTGGCGAATCGTTTTATACTCGTCAGGCAGTGGAATAATTTTTGGGACCACGCCGGCAAAACCCTGCGCCTGTCCCTTACCCACTGATTTAGTGTCTGGTATTAGCGTTAAGTTCACAGGTTGCCCATTGCGCTCGATTTCCAACGCCATCGACTTGCCCGGATTATCGCGTACCTGAATGGCAAAAGCTTGCCAACTTACTAAAACCTGACCATCAACTTTAACTATCCTGTCGCCCGCTTGCAAACCTGCCTTCTGCGCAGCGGAGTCAGCCTGCACCTGAGCCAGAATAGATTCTATCTGCGGACCACGGGGAATAATACCCAGTGATACAACAGGATCCTGCTTTTCCGGGTCGAAGTGCCACGCCGTGAGATCAAGCTGTTTTACAACAACTTGAGACGAGCCAAAGGGGGCAATCCCGACGGTAGTTTTCGCGTCTCCAATTTCGCCGATCAACGCCATGCGAACTGAATCCCAATCAGGCGTTTCGATACCATCAACGGACTTAAGTTCCATTCCGGGCAAAATATTGGACTGTGCGGCAATAGAATGTGGGGCGATTTCGCCGACGACCGGGCGCAGGCTCGGGACGCCGATAATGAAGACCAGCCAGTAGGCGAAAACGGCAAAGATGAAGTTAGCGATGGGGCCGGCACTGATGATGGCCGCGCGCTGCCAGACGGTTTTGTTATTGAAGGACTGATGACGATATTCGGGGGCGACTGCCTCAACGCGCTCATCGAGCATTTTGACGTAGCCGCCCAGCGGGATCATGGCCAACACGTATTCCGTTCCCTGCTTGTCGGTGCGGCGGAAAATAGCGCGCCCAAAACCGACAGAGAAACGTTCAACGCGAACGCCACAGCGACGAGCAACCCAGAAATGGCCGAATTCGTGCACGGTGATTAGCACCCCCAATGCAACAATAAAGGCGGCCAGGCTCCAGAGTATGTTCATCATAATCCCAACTATTCCTTAAAAACTGCCGCAGGCATAAAGGTTAATACACCAACAGCATGAGACAAGCAAAAACCGGCACCGCAGCGGTCAGGCTGTCGATACGGTCCATGATGCCGCCATGGCCGGGTATTAAGTTACCGCTGTCTTTAATCCCTGCTTCACGTTTGAACATGCTTTCGGTCAGATCGCCAAGAACCGATGCCAACGTCGCAATGACGGAGCAAATCAACAGGGTTGCCGGTGCAACGTTCAACGGTACATAACGACCAAACAGCCATGATATCAAAGCCGAGGTCAACAGACCGCCAATCAACCCTTCCCAGGTTTTACCTGGCGAGACTTTCGGGGCCAGCTTGTGCTTACCAAACAGCTTGCCAAACATGTAGGCACCAGAGTCGGCACCCCATACCAGCAGCATCACGTAGAGCAGCCACCAGGCGCCGTTGTAATGGTTTTCAGCGTAGCCGTAAAGGCGCAGCGACAGCATACCCCAGAAGAACGGAACAATGGTCAATAAACCGAAAATCAGCTTCAACGGACGTGAGTTACGCCACGCTGCGGCAGAACCGGGATACAAAACGACCAAAATAAACGCTGCAATCCACCAGGCTAGCGACAGCCAGAGCGAGCCACTAATCTGAATCAGATGAACAGACTGCTGATAAGCCGGAAGACTTAGCATCATGGCGGCAAGCAGGAAGCCGCAGAGAATAGCTAACCACACGCGCTGGGTGCGTGATTTAAATCCGGCAAACTGGCCCCACTCCCACGCTGCTAACATGCAAACGACGATAGTGACGACGGCAAAGCCGACGGGCGGCAGTAAAAATAGAGCGGCGATGACAATGGGAATCAAAATCAAAGCTGTGATAATGCGATACTTCAGCAAAAGTTCTCCCTAGGACGCATTGGCGCCGATAGGTGTAGTCCCCCCGAAGCGACGCTCGCGTTGTGCAAAAGCATTCAGCGCACCTTCAAAGACATTTTCATCAAAATCCGGCCAGAGGACGTCGGTAAAGTAAAGCTCTGCATAGGCAATCTGCCACAGCAAAAAGTTACTGATACGATGTTCCCCACCGGTTCGGATAACAAGATCGACGGGTGCCAGTTCGCTCATACAGACCGATGCACCTAACGCCTCTTCCGTGATTTGGTCCGCCCGCAGTGTACCAGCTTCAACCTGGCCTGCCAGCTTCTTTACGCCTTCAATAATATCCCATCGCCCACCGTAATTGGCAGCAATGTTTAGCGTAAGCCCATCGTTATTTTGTGTCAGCGTTTCCGATTTACGGATCATGTCCTGCAAACGTGAGCTAAAACGGCTGACGTCGCCGATAACCCGTAAGCGGACATTGTGTTTATGCAAACTTTTTACTTCACTGCTTAACGCACGGACAAAAAGCTCCATCAAAGCAGAAACTTCCTGAATCGGGCGATTCCAGTTCTCACTACTGAAGGCATAAAGCGTGAGCGCATCAAGGTGATGGCTTGCAGCAAAGCTGACAGCCTTGCGAACGGACTTTACTCCCGCTTTATGACCAAAGACCCGCATTTTTCCCTGGCGTTTCGCCCAACGGCCATTTCCATCCATAATAATGGCAACATGGCGCGGTAGCAGACAAGTTGTATCAGTCATTTGTTGATTCTCGAGCGACATAACCCGTACTCTTTCCCTTCAGCTAGAATTAACGACGTCACCTGTAAACCCTGCATTCGCGTGCATGATGAAGCGTGCGCGTAAAAAAGCCGTGAACCCTATCAGGCACGGCTTCACCTGACTACCAACGTACTTAAAAATGAGTAGTACGGCCATGAAACGCAATTTCGCGTCGTCAGGAGGCGCAGACTATATCATTTCAACGTTGTTCGAACAAACGACCTCATTCATTGACGTATAATTTTACAGAGTAAATGACTGTAATAACAATGATGCGGCCTCTCTCGCAGAGCGGTCTATTTCCAAAACCTCTTCTACGCAGCTTGGCTCTCCGGGCAAAGTTTTATCCATGACCCGATGATTGAGTTTGGCAATATCGGTAAAGCGAATTTTCCCCGCCAGGAATGCAGCAACCGAAATTTCATTAGCGGCATTGAGCGCCGTGGTTGCAGCCTGACCAGTACGGCTGGCCTCGATGGCCAATTTTAGACACGGATAACGCTCGTAGTCTGGCTCGCTGAAAGTCAATGCGCCCATTTTGCAGAAATCCAGAGGCTCAACGCCCGCAGCAACACGCTGTGGATACGCCATGGCGTGGGCGATTGGCGTACGCATATCCGGCGAACCCAGTTGAGCTAATACGCTGCCGTCGATGTAGCGCACCATCGAGTGAATCATCGACTGTGGGTGAATGATGACTTCCATCTGCTCCGCCGAAGCGTTAAACAGCCAGCGAGCCTCAATATACTCCAGACCTTTGTTCATCATTGTGGCCGAGTCGACAGAAATTTTCCGACCCATTGACCAATTTGGATGCGCGCAGGCGCGTTCAGGCGTCACGTCGGCGAACTCTGACAGCGGCAGTTCACGGAAAGGCCCACCCGAACCGGTCAGAATAATGCGCGACACGCCGTTGTCTTGCAGAGATGCGTAACCCAGCTGTTGCTGAATAGTTTCCGGCAGGCTCTGAAAAATCGCGTTATGTTCGCTGTCGATGGGCAACAGCTGACTTTTATTTTCACGTACTGCATCCATGAAGATGCGACCGCAGGTCACCAGCGACTCTTTGTTTGCCAACAGAACGCGTTTACCGGCTTTGACGGCGGCAAGCGTCGGCAACAGGCCGGCGGCACCGACGATGGCAGACATGACTTGATCAACCTCATCCAGCGCGGCCAGTTCGCAGGCGGCATTCACGCCCGACATGACCTGCGTCTTGCTCCCCTGCTCTTTTAGAATCTCTCTCAGCGCAGCGGCCGATCTTTCATCCGCCATTGAGGCGTACAAAGGAGAGAACTCGAGACACTGCTCGGCCATGACCTGAACATTGTTTCCTGCGACCAGCGCACGCACGGCAAAGGCCTCAGGGTTGGACCGCACGACGCAAAGCGTGCTAATGCCAACAGAACCTGTTGAGCCAAGGATAGTCAGTTGCTTCATGAAGGTACTCAATATAGCGAAAGTCATTATCGGAGGTGACACAGTCTGTTACTCATTCAGCCACTTGTCTATCAGATTCAAGCACCAAATTTCATGTGTCACAACGACGGGATAGGGCCCATTTTATTGATTAATACTTAATTTACAATTAACTGTAGGGCTTTTATAAGAAATGTTTTTTCAAAAAAATAAAGCGCCGCATTTGCGACGCTTCAGGTAATACGCAGAGATAGATTAGAAATCCATCAACTCGGCTTCTTTATCAGCCAGCGCTTTGTCTACCGCTTTGATATACGTATCAGTCATTTTCTGAATGTCGTCTTGGGAACGGCGATCTTCGTCTTCGCTGATCTCTTTGTCTTTCAGGAGTGCTTTCACTTTATCGTTAGCGTCACGGCGAACGTTACGCACAGAAACACGACCCTGCTCGGCTTCACCGCGCACGATTTTGATCATGTCTTTACGACGCTCTTCCGTCAGCGGAGGCAGTGGAACACGGATAACGCTACCGGCAGACATCGGGTTCAGACCCAGGTCGGACGCCATGATAGCTTTCTCTACCGCTGCGCTAACGGAACGGTCGAATACGGTAACAGCCAGGGTATGTGCATCTTCTGCAACAACGCTTGCCAACTGACGCAGCGGAGTGGAAGAGCCATAGTAGTCGACATGGATACCATCAAGAATGCTTGGCTGTGCACGACCGGTGCGGATTTTGCTGATGTTATTTTTGAATGCTTCTACGCATTTTGACATGCGGGTATCAGCATCTTTTCTGATTTCATTAATCACGTTGCGAACCTTTGGAAACGGGTTACTTGGCAGACCATAACTTTATTATAGTCCGTGAATATTCAAAACGGTCTTCTAATAAACGACAGGTTACTCGCCGCTGGAGATGAGCGTACCTTCGTTCTCACCCATGACGACGCGGCGCAGAGCGCCTGGTTTGTTCATGTTGAAAACGCGAATCGGCAGGTTGTGGTCGCGAGCCAGCGTGAAGGCAGCAAGGTCCATGACTTTCAATTCTTTTTCAAGCACGTCCTGGTAAGTCAGGTGATCGAACATGGTCGCCTCCGGGTGTTTAACCGGATCGGCAGAGAAGACGCCGTCAACTTTGGTGGCCTTGAGAACCACGTCAGCTTCGATTTCGATCCCGCGCAAACAGGCCGCAGAATCTGTAGTGAAGAATGGATTGCCGGTACCGGCTGCAAAGATTACGACACGATTGTTACGCAGCAGGCTAATGGCTTCTGCCCAGCTGTAGTTGTCGCAAACGCCGTTAAGCGGAATCGCAGACATGAGGCGCGCATTCACATAGGCACGGTGCAGTGCATCACGCATTGCCAGACCATTCATTACGGTGGCCAGCATTCCCATGTGGTCGCCTACGACGCGATTCATTCCAGCTTGAGCAAGACCAGCACCGCGGAACAGGTTCCCGCCGCCAATCACAACACCCACCTGGATGCCCAGCTCAACCAGCTCTTTCACTTCCTGTGCCATGCGATCCAAAACGCTCGCATCGATACCAAAACCTTCACTGCCCTGCAGGGCTTCGCCACTGAGTTTTAGCAGGATACGCTGATAAACGGGTTTCGCATTGGTAGCCATGGTGTCTGTCCTAAGAAGCAATGTGTCGTAATGGGATGGTCGTTTTTTTTGCATCACAAGTCCTGTGATGTCATCAGACATCAACTTATCTGCCTGATTAAACTAGTAGAGGATAACCTCTGAGGTATTTTTTAAGGCCGGATAAAACGGAACCGCCAGTTTCAGCGGTTCCATTTTTACATCAATCCAGCATTAAGACTGTTTGCTCATTGCAGCAACTTCTGCAGCAAAGTCAGTCTCAGCTTTCTGGATGCCTTCACCCACTTCAAAGCGAATGAAGTTAGTCACGTCAGCGTTGTGCTCTTTCAGAACCTGAGCAACTGATTTGCTTGGGTCGATAACGAAAGGCTGACCCGTCAGAGAAACTTCGCCGGTGAATTTCTTCATGCGGCCTTCAACCATTTTCTCTGCAATTTCTTTTGGCTTGCCAGACTGCATCGCGATGTCCAGCTGAACCTGGTACTCTTTTTCTACAACTTCAGCAGACACGTCTTCTGGCTTAACGAATTCTGGCTTGCTTGCAGCAACGTGCATAGCGATTTGCTTAACCAGGTCTTCTTCAGCGCCAGTAGCAGCAACCAGAACACCGATGCGAGCACCGTGCAGGTAGCTACCCAGAACGTCGCCTTCCAGTGCAGCGATACGGCGAATGTTGATGTTCTCACCGATCTTAGCAACCAGAGCAACACGCTCTTCTTCGAACTGAGCTTTCAGTACTTCAACGTCAGTGATTTTGCCTGCGAAAGCAGCATCCAGCACTTTGTCAGCGAAAGCCTGGAAACCACCATCTTTAGCAACGAAGTCAGTCTGGCAGTTAACTTCCAGGATCAGACCGTAGTTGCCTTCGACTTTAGTTTTGATCACGCCGTCAGCAGCTACGTTGCCTGCTTTCTTAGCAGCTTTGATCGCGCCAGATTTACGCATGTTTTCAATTGACAGCTCGATGTCGCCGTTAGCTTCAACCAGCGCTTTCTTACAATCCATCATGCCAGCGCCAGTACGTTCGCGCAGTTCTTTTACCAGGGCAGCGGTAATATCAGCCATTGTAGTTTCCTCGATTATCCCAGTGCAAAAAGGCTTTTGCATTGAGATATTTCTCGCATTTAAGATAAGCAAAGGGGGCCAATTAAGGCCCCCTAACCAACATATTCAATACCTGGTTAATAAGGGCTGCTGTGAGCCTTCCTTATTATTCAGCTTCTACGAAGCTTTCTTCTGCCTGAACAGCCAGATCTTGAGAACGGCCTTCACGAACAGTGGCAGCAACGGCGCTCAGGTACAGATTTACTGCACGGATTGCGTCATCGTTACCAGGGATAACGAAGTCAACGCCATCTGGATCAGAGTTGGTATCAACAATAGCGAATACCGGGATACCCAGGTTGTTAGCTTCTTTGATTGCAATGTGTTCGTGGTCGGCATCGACAACAAACAGTGCATCAGGAAGACCACCCATATCCTTGATACCGCCCAGGCTATTTTCCAGCTTCGCAAGCTCGCGAGTACGCATCAGAGCTTCTTTTTTGGTCAGCTTTTCGAAAGTGCCGTCTTGTGATTGGATTTCCAGATCTTTCAGACGTTTGATGGACTGACGAACAGTTTTCCAGTTAGTCAGCATGCCGCCCAACCAGCGATGGTTCACGAAGAACTGGTCGCAGTTGTTTGCAGCGTCTTTTACCGCTTCGCTTGCTGCGCGTTTGGTACCAACGAACAGGATCTTACCTTTACGGGAAGAAATCTTGGTCAACTCAGCCAGAGCTTCGTTGAACATTGGTACAGTCTTCTCAAGGTTGATGATGTGAACCTTGTTACGAGCGCCGAAGATGAATGGCTTCATTTTCGGGTTCCAGTAACGGGTTTGGTGACCGAAGTGTACACCAGCCTTGAGCATGTCGCGCATGGAAACAGTTGCCATGATAAAACCTCTATAGTAAATGTTTGGGGTTATGCCTCCACGTATCCCATGCAACCGACCCCGTAAAAAGCCATCCGAAGAAGGCGATTCCAGAGCACCCCGGCGCAGGTGTCGATACGTGTGTGTTATTACTTATTGAATGAATAATAAGTACACAAATGAGTGAGTATTTGGCTCATCCACCTTTTGTCTGCAAAGACAATACAGTGATTGCCGGCGCGCTTTATACCATAAATCACGGTAAGAAACCAACTAAACTTACACAAAGGCGCGGCGGTAGAATGATAATTTGGCAGCTCAGAACTGGGCTGATACCATAAGACCTAGCTAATTATTGACGACCCGCAGGCATAAATAAAGGCTGTTTAAACCAGGCTCGTCAAAAAACTCGACACCAGCAGGATTCTTTCATGGCAATTTCAATCAAAACACCTCAAGACATCGAAAAAATGCGCGTGGCCGGACGCCTCGCCGCAGAAGTGCTGGAGATAATCGAGCCACACGTCAAACCTGGCGTCACCACGGCTGAGCTTGACCGTATCTGCCACGAGCATATTACTGTGAAGCAGCAGGCAATTCCGGCCTGTCTGGGCTATCACGGCTTCCCGAAATCAGTGTGTATTTCCATTAATGAAGTCGTCTGCCACGGCATTCCTTCCGATGACCGTGTTCTCAAAGACGGTGACATCGTGAACATCGACGTGACCGTGATTAAAGACGGCTTCCACGGTGACACCTCGACCATGTTTATCGCCGGCAAGCCGACCATTCTCGGCGAGCGCCTGTGCCGCGTGACCCAAGAGAGCCTGTATCTGGCGCTGAAGATGGTCAAGCCGGGTATTCGCCTGCGTTCACTAGGTAAGGCGATTCAGCAGTTCGTCGAAGGTGAGAAATTCTCCGTGGTGCGCGAATACTGCGGCCATGGCATCGGTGAAGGCTTCCACGAAGAGCCACAGGTGCTGCACTATGATGCAGACGACGGCGGCGTGGTTCTCCAACCGGGCATGGCATTTACCATCGAGCCGATGGTAAACGCCGGTGACTATCGAATTCGCAGCATGAAAGACGGCTGGACCGTGAAAACCAAAGACCGCAGCCTGTCTGCGCAGTATGAGCACACGCTCGTCGTGACCGACAACGGTTGTGAAATCATGACCCTGCGTAAGGATGAGACTATCCCCAACGTCCTGACGCACGAAACCACGGCGGCGAACTAATCCCGAAGAATGCATACAGGCCGGCTATTTTTGCCGGCTTTTTTATCAGAGTGTCCTGTCGTCTTATTTTATAAATCCGTGGGCTACGCACTTATGTCTGATTCGTTTCTGTCTAAAAACCTTATTCATCTGGCTCTGCCGCTGCCGGTCGAGATAACTCGCGCGTTTCCCGATAAGCCCCCTTCACCCTCCTCCTATGCCGATGAAGAGCTGAACCGTCAGTCTCTAAAACAGCACATGGATGAATTCCAGCTTTGGCTGGCAGAGGCGTTTAACTGCGGGCAACGCGTTGAAGAGCTGGTTGCCGCGCGCGCGCTTTACATCGACCAGATGCTGCAACGCCTGTGGATTTTCTACGGCTTCGATAAAATCCCCGAGACGGCGATGGTGGCAGTTGGCGGCTACGGGCGCGGCGAGCTGCATCCGCTGTCGGATATCGACGTCTTGGTGCTGAGCCAGAAACGCCTCAACGACGACCAGGCGCAGCGCATCGGTGAACTGATTACCCTGCTGTGGGATCTCAAGCTCGAAGTGGGTCACAGCGTGCGCACGCTGGAAGAGTGCATGCTCGAAGGCCTTGCCGACCTCACCGTGGCAACCAACCTCATTGAGTCGCGTCTGGTCTGTGGCGACGTCGCCCTGTTCCTGAACATGCAAAAGCATATCTTTAGCGACGGATTTTGGCCCTCTCCGACCTTCTTTCGCGCAAAAATCGACGAACAGAACGAACGTCATCAACGTTATCACGGCACCAGCTATAACCTTGAGCCGGATATTAAGAGCAGCCCAGGCGGACTGCGCGACATCCATACCCTGCTGTGGGTCGCTCGCCGCCACTTTGGCGCAACGTCGCTCGACGAAATGGTCAGCTTCGGCTTCCTGACCAAGGCCGAACGCAACGAAATCAACGAATGCCAGAGCTTTCTGTGGCGTATTCGCTTCGCCCTGCACCTGATCCTTAACCGCTACGATAACCGCCTGCTGTTCGACCGCCAGCTCAACGTTGCCCAACTTTTGCAGTATCAGGGCGAAGGCAACGAGCCGGTCGAGCGGATGATGAAAGACTTCTATCGCATGACGCGCCGCGTCGGCGAGTTGAATCAGATGCTGCTGCAACTGTTTGACGAGGCGATTCTGGCCATTGGCCCGAACGAGAAACCGCGTCCGCTGGACGACAACTTCCAGCTGCGCGGTGACCTGATTGACGTACGCGACGAGACGCTGTTTGACCGCGAGCCGCAGGCGATCATCAGTATGTTCTACCTGATGGTGCGCCACCGCGAGATAAAAGGCATTTACTCGACCACCGTGCGTCTGCTGCGCCGTACGCGCCGCCACCTTCAAACGCCGCTGTGCATGATTCCCGAAGCTCGGGAGATTTTCATGGCAATCCTGCGCCACCCTGGCGCGGTCAGCCGTGCACTGGTGCCAATGCATCGCCACAGCGTGCTGTGGGCCTATATGCCACAGTGGGGGCTGATTGTCGGTCAGATGCAGTTCGACCTGTTCCACGCTTATACCGTCGATGAGCACACCGTACGCGTGCTGCAAAAACTCGAAAGCTTTGCTGATGAGAACACCCGTCCGCGTCATCCGCTTTGCGTCGATCTCTTTCCTCGTCTGCCGCAGCCTGAGCTGTTGCTGATGGCCGCACTGTTCCACGACATCGCCAAAGGTCGCGGTGGCGATCACTCGGTGCTGGGTGCGCACGACGCACAGGAATTCGCCGAGCTGCACGGCCTGAGCTCGAACGACAGCCAGCTGGTTTCATGGCTGGTGCGCTGCCATCTGCTGATGTCGGTCACGGCTCAACGTCGTGATATTCAGGATCCGAACGAAATTCAGCAGTTCGCCGCTGAAATGCAGACCGAGAATCGCCTGCGTTACCTGGTCTGCCTGACCGTGGCCGATATCTGCGCCACCAACGAGACCCTATGGAACAGCTGGAAGCAAAGCCTGATACGCGAGCTCTATTTCGCGACAGAGAAACAGCTGCGTCGCGGCACCCAAAACACGCCGGACCTGCGCGAGCGCGTGCGCCATCATCGTCTGCAAGCGTTGGCGCTCCTGCGCATGGACAACATCGACGAAGAGAAGCTGCACCATATCTGGAGCCGTTGCCGCTCCGACTATTTCCTGCGCCATACGCCGAACCAGTTGGCCTGGCACGCGCGTCATCTGCTCGACCATGATTCGACCAAACCTCTGGTGCTGGTCAGCCATCAGGCTACGCGTGGCGGCACCGAGATCTTCATCTGGAGTCCGGACAAACCCTACCTGTTTGCCGCCGTGGCCGGTGAGCTTGACCGACGCAACCTGAGTATCCACGACGCGCAGATCTTCACCAACCGCGACGGGATGGCGATGGACACCTTTATTGTGCTGGAGCCGGACGGCAAGCCGCTGGCACAGGACCGTCACGAAACGACGCGCTTTGCGCTCGAGCAGGCGATGCTACAGGCTTATCAACCGCCACGCGCGCGCCGTCCGTCGTCAAAACTGCGTAATTTCAGCGTGCCGACCGAGGTCAGCTTCCTGCCGACGCATACCGATCGCAAAACCTATATGGAACTGGTCGCGCTTGACCAACCCGGGCTGCTGGCGCGTGTCGGTGAGGTGTTCTCGGATCTTGGGCTGTCGCTGCACGGTGCGAGAATCTCTACCATTGGCGAACGCGTAGAGGACTTGTTTATCCTCGCCAACAGCGAACGCCGGGCATTAGACAAGCAAACACGTCGAGAAATTGAGCGAAGATTAACTGAGGTGCTCAACCCGTTCGATAAAGTATGATACAAGTAACGCTTGGCTTTTTTTCTTTCAACATCACTATCAGATAAAGAGAACAGTATGGAATTACAAACCGTCATTGAGCAGGCATTCGAACGCCGTGCAGACATCACTCCGACTAACGTTGACAGCGAAACACGCGACGCCGTTAACCAGGTTATCAGCAAGATCGACAGCGGCGAACTGCGCGTTGCCGAGAAGATTGATGGCGAATGGGTTACGCATCAGTGGCTGAAGAAGGCGGTACTGCTCTCTTTCAGAATCAATGACAATGAAGTGATGGAAGGCGCGGAAAACCGCTTCTACGACAAAGTTCCAATGAAATTTGCCGACTACGACGAAGCGCGCTTCAAGCGTGAAGGTTTCCGCGTAGTGCCTCCTGCTGCCGTACGTAAAGGTTCTTTCATCGCTCGCAACGTGGTGCTGATGCCTTCTTACGTTAACATCGGCGCCTACGTTGATGAAGGCACCATGGTTGATACCTGGGCCACCGTGGGTTCTTGCGCGCAGATCGGTAAAAACGTTCACCTGTCCGGCGGCGTAGGCATCGGCGGCGTTCTGGAGCCACTGCAGGCTAACCCGACCATCATCGGCGACAACTGCTTCATCGGCGCACGTTCAGAAATCGTTGAAGGCGTCATCGTTGAAGACGGCTGCGTAATCTCAATGGGCGTTTACATTGGTCAGAGCACCAAGATTTATGACCGCGAAACCGGCGAAGTTCACTACGGTCGTGTGCCAGCAGGTTCGGTGGTTGTTTCCGGCAACCTGCCTTCTAAAGACGGTAAATACAGCCTGTACTGTGCTGTTATCGTGAAAAAGGTTGATGCAAAAACCTTAGGCAAAACCGGTCTTAATGAGTTATTACGTTCTATCGACTAAACTGAAGAAGCGGGTTAATTAACCCGCTTTTTTTTAAGGTATTTTCGGCGTTTCACGTATGAGCAATAAGTTTAAAACAAAAGGATGGTGCTGCTATGTATGACAACCTGAAAGGCCTGGGGATTAACAATCCTGATGACGTCGATCGTTATAATCTGCGTCAGGAAGCAAATAACGACATTCTGAAGATTTATTTTCGCAAAGATAAAGGCGAGTTTTTTGCCAAGAGCGTGAAGTTTAAATACCCACGCCAGCGTAAAACCATTGCCGCCGACAACGCGGGTCAGGGTTACAAAGAGATTAACGAGATTAGCCCAAACCTGCGCTACGTTATCGATGAACTGGATCAGATCTGCCAGCGTGAGCAGATTGAAGTCGACCTCAAGCGTAAAATCCTCGACGACCTGCGCCACCTCGAGTCCGTGGTTGCCAATAAGATTACCGAGATTGAGTCCGATTTGGAAAAACTGACCAGCGGCCGCTAATCAGTTGCATTAGAGCCTGTAATGTTCAACGTTATCGATACCCTAAAATTTCGAGCTGCAGGAAAACACGTTCATCTGCAGTTCGAAATATTATGGGCAGCGAACTAACTCAATTGAGTGGCCCACTTTTCTACCCATGGCATAGCGACAATTTCTGGCTCCGGCTGCTCAATAGCATCGATCTCCAGCATCTCACCAATACGTTTTGCACCCTGCTCCTGGAGCAAATTGTCCATCTTGTGGCCACCGCCGCAGAAGAAATCATAGCTGCTGTCACCCAGCGCAATCATGCCGTAACGCAGTTCCGGCTGGTATCCGACTTGGTCGCGGATGGCATCAAACAACGGCGCGATGCTGTCAGGTAAATCGCCCTGACCCGTAGTAGAAGTAATCACCAGCACGAAGTGATGGCGATAATATTGCCAGGCCTCAAGGGTACCCTCTTCAAAGACCTTTACCTGATGCCCGTGTTTTTTGAGCAAGGTTTCTGCTTCTTCAGCTACCAGCAACGCGTTTCCATACACAGTGCCTACGAAAATACCAATCTCAGCCATGACCCTAACTCCCTAACTTTAACCCAAAATTGTCAACTATCCTGACTCGCCTGCGCAGGAAACTCAACCCTTTCCAGCTCGCTGACACAGCCCTTCCAGTCAAAACGCTCGACCAGCTGCTGCCAGCGAGGGTCCCAAGGGGCGGTCAACGACAGGGCTTCACCGGTGACAGGATGCGTCAGGCGCAGGTGGCTAGCGTGCAGCATCAGGCCTGGGCATTCGAAATGCTGCGCCATTCCGCGGTTCTGCTTCAAATCACCGTGTGCGGTATCACCAATAATCGGATGACGCAGATGGGACATATGGCGTCGCAGCTGGTGCTTGCGGCCCGTTTCCGGCGTCAACTCAACCAAGCTGTAGCGGGCGGTGTCATAACGGCCAATCGCAACAGGCATCTCGCGACGCGCTAACACCCGATAATGGCTTACCGCAGGCTGTGGGGCTTTTTCCCCTTCCGAAAATTTATCGGCAATCTTGTCAAGCTCTTCGGTAAGCGCATAGTCGACAGTGCCGTCTTCCAGCACATAACCACGCACGACGGCGTGATAAACCTTAATCATCTGATGCTGTTCAAACTGCTGAGACAGCATTCGTGCAACATCACTCGACAGCGCAAACAACAGCACGCCCGAGGTGGGTTTATCAAGACGGTGTACGGTAAATACGTGCTGACCAATCTGGTCACGCAGCGTCTGCATAACAAAAACGGTTTCATGCCGGTCTAGCCAACTACGATGAACCAACATACCGGCGGGCTTGTTCACCGCTATCAGATGCTCGTCCTGATACAAAATTTCCAGCATGTCAGTCTTCTATATTCAGTAAATCGTCGAGGCGCTGTAGCGCGTTATGCAGCTTTTCCATTCCAGGCATCGCCACTTCATAATAAGGCGTGATGGCAAAACGAGTCGGCAGGTTGGCCTCGGCGGCCAGCAGAGCATGCATACGGGGGATAAGCACCCACTGTAACCACTGCTCGGCGGACATGGTATCGACGGCGAACGGCTCTTTGCTATCAAACGCTTCGGGCTCTGGCGGCATAGGTTGCCACAAAGACAACTCACGCATAACTTGCTCAATATTAAGCAATATTTCGCGGACCTGGTTTTCTGTACTCATCAATCACTCTCTGCATTGCATACGTGCGGGTTTTGGATAGCGCGCCGAAAAGGGGCAAAGCATAGCACTGAAGCCGCAACGCCCCAAGTTTCAACTCGCTGGACGAAACTCTCTCGTTGTCTCTACTAAGCATAGCCTCCATCAATCAACTATCAGTTTTTCATACTGGTACTGTGTGATTGCTACGGGCAAAATAGGCGCACTTTACATAAATTGACTTTAAAGATGCCTGCAAACTCAATAATAACGCCCAAAAAACACGCCACGCCCATGAAAGCAATGATCGCTTCCGTGTCAGGCTATGCAATGGACGGCTTTGACCTGTTGATCCTCGGATTCATGTTGCCCGCTATTTCAAGCGAGCTGGGGCTTACTGCATCACAGAGCGGTTCGCTGGTGACGTGGACGCTTATCGGCGCGGTGATTGGCGGCGTGATTTTTGGCCCGATCAGCGACCGCTTTGGACGCATACGCGTACTGACTTTCACAATTTTGATGTTCTCGTTGTTTACCGGCCTGTGCGCCGTTGCCCAGGGGTATTGGGACCTGCTGACCTATCGCACTCTGGCGGGCGTTGGGCTTGGCGGTGAATTTGGTATTGGTATGGCGCTAATCGCCGAAGCCTGGCCGATTGAGAAGCGTAATCGTGCCTCTGCTTACGTTGGCATGGGCTGGCAGCTGGGTGTGCTGATGGCCGCGATCCTGACACCGCTGCTGCTCGGTACTATTGGCTGGCGCGGCATGTTCCTGATAGGGCTTGTGCCCGCCCTCGCCTCCTTTCTTATCCGCCGTAGTATGGGCGAGCCCGAGGAATTCGTTAAGCAGTCCTCTAAGCAGCAGCAGGAGCCTTTATTGACTCGTTTAGCGCTGCTGTTCAAGGACCGTGCGACCCGTCGATGCAGTATCGGCATTCTGATCCTCTGTTCGGTGCAAAACTTCGGCTATTACGGATTAATGATTTGGATGCCAAGCTATCTGTCGAAAAACTTCGGTTTTTCGCTCACCAAATCCGGCATGTGGACCGCCGTCACCGTTATCGGCATGACCTTCGGTATCTGGCTGTTTGGCGCATTGTCAGACCGCTTTGCACGCTGGAAGATTTTCGTGATTTATCAGGTCGGTGCGGTGGTGATGGTGGTGTGTTATGCCCAGCTGAAAGACCCGGCGGCGATGCTGTTTGCCGGTGCCGTGATGGGGATGTTCGTGAACGGAATGATTGGTGGCTATGGGGGCCTGATTTCTGACAGCTACCCGGTCAATGCGCGCGCGACGGCACAGAACGTATTATTTAATCTTGGACGCGGCGTAGGCGGTTTTGGACCACTGGTGATAGGTATGCTGGCGTCACAAATAGCCTTTACCGCGGCGATTACACTGCTGGCGGCAATTTACCTGCTGGATATCTATGCGACGCTGTTCCTGCTGCCAAAAGCGCAAAGTAAGAAAGAAGACACGCTGGGTGCAATAGGCTAATAGTGGCTTAGTGAGGGAAATTGGCAAGATAGAGACAAAAAGTTGGGGGTACTGTTTTCACAGTACCCCCGGTTCGTTTTATAGCAATCCAGCTACCTGTGTGCTCCCTGCTCGTTCCTTGAAAACTTGTCCTGCGGTCATCCTAACCAGCCATCCGTTGCATCGTCCTACTTTCATCCTGACGTATCATCCTAGTCGTCCTGACTTTCATCCTTTAGTCTTCCTGACCCACCAAACTTCCTGTTTTGGCTCTCAATCTCCGTCCTGGAGGTGTCCCTTGTTTCGTCCTGAAACATCCTGGCATAATCCGATGCCGTCCTGACTCATCCTGAGCCTTTCCCCTACTTGATGAAACCGCCATCATCCTAATGTTCAGTTTCATGTCTTCCTTTCGACACAGCTAGAATCGTCGATTTTGCCCGCCGAGGCAAGGCTAGCACTCAGGCTTACAGCAGGGCAGGACGTATAAACAGTAGGTCTTATTGAATCAACTTAATGATTTTAATTGATTTTTATAATTACAAAGAAAATTATTAGCAGTAAATATAAGAGATCTCTTACAGCGTTTGTGAGAGATCTCTCACACGTCCGTAAGCCAAATTTCCCATGCGCTCAGTCAGGGATTTCGAGGGAGCAGCATTGTAAGGAATTCGGATAACGAAGACGAGAGAATCGTTCTTTTTTTACTGCCAAATTGCTCGAGCAATACCTCGCCACTGAGGTTACAGAGCGAGATGAGCATTAATTCCGAATCGGTAGTCCCCAGAAAAAGGGTCGGAGAAAGCTTGAGACGCTTTTGCGTCAGCAGATGCCCAATCAGATTCTCCTGCAGGCGAATAAAATCGTCTTCACTCCACACCTGCACCAAATTGAATGAGTGCTCGAGATAGCTTGCACTCATATCCCCGGAAAACTGCGTGGTGAAATACGCATGGGCCTCGGGACGCAGTTGAATATCGAGCGCACGTTCAACGTTGTTAAGCGCGGAAGGTGGCGTAAAAGGCTGAGGAAGCCAAAACACTTCATTGTCGCTGCTTCTTACGGCACAGGGTGACGCCACACCGAACAACTCTTCACTGGCGGGTTCATGACCGGTTTGCTGCTGCCACAGCTCAACATAACGTTGGGTAAACCCGCGCAGGGCGTCGGAAACATCAAGGTCCATATTTTTTCTCATCTTCAGGGTCAGCAGTGCGTTAAACTAGGAGAATACGCAATTCGTTTTGTATTGTACCAATCTCTTATCAAGGTGACAGCATGTCCTCCTATCAGGATAACCCCGCTCTTTCTCAACTGACACTAGGCAAAGCGACGCCTTATCGCGACCAATACGACGCCACTCTGCTGCAAGCCGTGCCTCGCAGCATGAATCGCGAACCCCTTGGGCTATTTCCGGACTCTCTGCCGTTCCACGGCGCAGACATCTGGACGATGTACGAACTCTCCTGGCTAAATGCCAAGGGTCTGCCGCAGGTCGCCGTCGGTGAAATCAGCCTGCAAGCCGATAGCGTCAATCTCATCGAGTCAAAGAGCTTCAAACTGTACCTCAACAGCTTCAACCAGACCAAATTCCAGGACTGGGACGCCGTTAAGATGACGCTCGAAAAAGACCTGAGCGCCTGCGCTCAAGGCAGCGTGACCGTCAGTCTCCGCGCCCTGCACGAGATTGAAGGCAGCCCAATCGGCCGCTTCGCCGGTATTTGTATCGATGCTCAAGATATTGAAATCACCGATTACGGCTTCAGTACCGATTATCTCCAGGACGCCACCAGCGACAAAATAGTCGATGAAACGCTGGTCAGTCACCTGCTTAAATCAAACTGCCTGATTACCCATCAGCCTGACTGGGGTTCAGTGCAGATTCAGTATCGTGGGCCAGCCATCGACCGCGAAGCTCTGTTGCGCTATTTAGTCTCATTCCGCAATCACAACGAATTCCACGAGCAGTGCGTCGAGCGCATTTTTAACGATCTGCTGCGTTTCTGCCAACCGACGCGTCTTGCGGTCTATGCCCGCTATACCCGCCGCGGTGGTCTCGACATTAACCCGTGGCGTGCCAATTTCCTGTTTGAGCCGACAACCGCACGTCTTGTTCGCCAATAAGGCCCGGCTTTGCTCAAGAACTGAGCTGTCGAGCGACGACCAATGGTAAAAGCCTATGGACAGGTTTACTGTTAAAGCATAACAAGCACGCAAGACATCATTAACGCGGCGTTAATAAGGAGCAACTTTGATTACACATATCAGCCCACTTGGCTCAATGGATTTGTTGTCTCAGTTGGAAGTGGACATGCTCAAACGTACTGCGAGCAGCGACTTATATCGCCTCTTCCGTAATTGTTCTTTGGCAGTCTTGAACAGCGGGAGCCAGACCGACAGCAGTAAAGAGCTGCTTGACCGCTTTGAAAGCTTTGACATCAACGTGTTGCGTCGCGAACGCGGCGTAAAACTTGAATTAGTAAACCCGCCCGAAGAGGCGTTTGTCGACGGACGTATTATTCGCTCGCTGCAGGCCAATCTGTTTGCCGTGCTGCGCGATATCCTGTTCGTCAATGCGCAGCTCAGCACCGCGGGCCGATATCAGGACCTCGACACAGGCAGCTCGGTGTACCTCACCAATCTGGTGTTCTCTATCCTGCGCAACGCCCGAACGCTGCACCTGGACGAAGATCCGAACATGGTGGTGTGCTGGGGCGGTCACTCGATTAATGAAATTGAGTACCAGTATGCGCACAACGTCGGTAACCAGTTAGGTCTGCGTGAACTCAATATCTGTACCGGCTGTGGGCCGGGTGCGATGGAAGCGCCGATGAAAGGTGCCGCCGTCGGTCATGCAAAACAGCGTTACAAAAATAGCCGCTTTATTGGCATGACCGAACCGTCGATCATTGCCGCAGAGCCGCCAAATCCGCTGGTTAACGAGTTGGTTATCATGCCGGATATCGAGAAACGCCTTGAGGCCTTTGTGCGTATTGCACACGGGATCATCATCTTCCCGGGCGGCGTAGGTACCGCCGAAGAGCTGCTTTATCTGCTGGGTATTCTGATGGATCCGGCCAACAGCGATCAGGTTCTACCGTTGATCCTGACCGGGCCTAAAGAGAGCGCCAACTACTTTACCGTGCTGGATGCGTTTATTCGCGAAACGCTGGGTGATGAAGCGCAGAAACACTACACCATTATCATCGACGATCCGATTGAAGTTGCCCGTCAGCTGAAACGTGCGATGCCATTAGTTAAAGAGAATCGCCGCAATAGCGGAGATGCCTACAGCTTTAACTGGTCGATTCGTATAGCACCCGATCTGCAGCTGCCGTTTGAGCCAAGCCACGAAAACATGGCGAATCTCAATCTGCACCCCAATCAGCCGCCGGAACAGCTTGCCGCTGCACTGCGCAGGGCGTTTTCCGGTATTGTTGCCGGTAACGTTAAAGAGGTTGGGATCCGTGCTATCGAGAAGCACGGCCGTTTCAAGCTGCATGGCGACCCGCAACTGATGAAAAAAATGGACAGTCTGCTGCAAGGTTTTGTTGCTCAGCATCGTATGAAACTGCCGGGTACGGCCTACGTACCTTGCTATGAAATCTGTTCCTGAGTTTAGCGCTCAGGGGTCTCGTCACCTAGCCTTTCCCCGCTGAAGAAGTGGGGAAAGTGTTTTACTGGGCGAATCCTCGCAATTTATAACTGCAAAGCACCGCAAGCTCACGTCTGCGGTGCCATCTCCCCGATTTACTGATACCCTCTTGAAATGAAAATTCACTTACTAATCATTGACGCACTGAATTTAATCAGGCGCATTCATGCTGTACAGGGTTCTCCCTGCGTCATCGCCTGCCAGAGCGCCGTTAACCAGTTGATTCAACATACGCTACCTTCCCACGCCGTCGCCGTGTTTGACGAAGACGATCGTCCTGACAGCTGGCGCCACCAGTGTCTGCCCGACTACAAAGCGGGTCGTTCTCCGATGCCAGAAAACCTGTTTGCCGAGATGCCCGCACTGAAGGCCGGCTTTGAGAGCCAGGGCATTGCCTGCTGGCATTCGGCAGGACAAGAAGCCGATGATCTTGCCGCTACCCTGACCGCCAAGGTGGCCGGCGCTGGCCATCAGGTGACCATTGTCTCGACCGATAAAGGCTACTGCCAACTCCTAGCGCCGCAGGTGCAGATACGCGATTATTTCCAGAAACGCTGGCTCGACATGCCTTTTGTCCAATCCAGCTTCGGGGTATTACCGACTCAGCTTACCGACTACTGGGGACTCGCAGGTATCAGCAGCAGCAAGATCCCTGGCGTGCCGGGCATCGGGCCCAAAACAGCAGTAACGCTGCTCGCGCAGTATCCTACGCTCGAAGCACTCTATGAGAATCTGCAAGACGTACCGGAGAAATGGCGGGAGAAGTTGCGTGAATATCAGGAGCTGGCCTTTGCCTGCCGCCGTGTCTCTACGCTGCAAAAAAATGTGGTTTTAAACGGGAATCTGCAAGATTTACGGCTCAAAAATTGAACCGTAAATTGAGTTATGACGTGGCAAGGCACCCATAAAGTCGCCTCCCCGAACACTGACATAAGTCAGTGTTCGGGGAGAGCTAAGGCAGGCAACGCTGCTACAGCAACAAGAACGACGAGGATTTAATAGCGCTCGTCGCGACGGCCAGGAACCGCTGCCCAGAACCTGCGGACGTGAACCGTTACCTCTTCGCGGTCGTGATACAGCTGCTTGGCAAAGATTTCAACGTTGATGTCGTTTTCAGCCAAACGGCTCTTCATGTGTGCAAGGATCTGCGAAACTTCTTCGTAGCGCTTTTTCATCGGCAGCTTGAGGTTGAAAATAGCCTCACGACACCAGCCGTTAACCAGCCAGTCGCCCATCAGCGCCGAAACCTTGGCCGGCACTTCGACCATATCGCACACCAGCCAGTAAATGTTGCTGCGCGTTGGCTTATATTTGAAGCCGTCTTCGCGGTGGTGTGTCACCTGACCGGTCATCATCAAACTCGGTGCCATCGGGCCGTTATCGATAGCGTCTACCATCATGCTGCGCTGAACCAGCTGATAGGTCCACCCCCCCGGACATGCACCCAAATCGACCGCATACATTCCGCTGGCCAGTCGCTCTTCCCATTCGTCGGCCGGAATAAAGACGTGGAACGCCTCTTCCAGTTTCAGCGTAGAGCGACTTGGCGCGTCGGATGGGAACTTGAGACGTGGGATCCCCATGTAGAACGGAGAATTGTTGTTACTGTAGGAGTAACCCACATAGCAGCAGCCCGGTGCGATAAAGAATACGTGCACCACAGGACGCTGCGCATTCTCTTTTTTACCTAATACGCGCGCTTCACGCATTGCCGAACGCAGCGGCACAGTCAGTTTGCGGCAGAATTTGGTCAGTTCTTTGCTTTCGTTGGTGTCAGGGACCTCAACGCGAAGCTCGCCGCCGTTAGTGATAACGCCCTGCAACATACCCACAATAGGTGTTACACGGTCTTCAGGCGGCAGGTCTTTAAGCAGCTCGCCAACAACCAGCATCTGGCGGGCAAAGATAAGCTCACGGAAAGGAATTTCCTTCGCCAGCCGATCGGCGTCTTCCAGCTGGTAGCACTCAAACAGCACATAGCCGCTGTCTTCTTTAACGCGGGCGAAACCGAAGATCTCTTTCTCGGCCGCTTTGGCGGTGATTTCCGCCGCGCATTCTTTTTCGAAGCCAGAACGGCAGTAGAGTGCGAGTTTATTATTCATGGCGTTGTGCCTTTTGTCCCAGACGCAGCGCGCCGACTAACATCAATATCCAACCGATCAGGAAGAAGGTTCCACCGATCGGTGTAACGAAGACCCAGAATTTGAGTCCTGACAGCGCCAGGCAGTAAAGACTGCCGCTGAATAATACGGTTCCCAGAGCCAGACAGGCGCCGCTCCAATAAAACCAGAGGCTGCTGCGACGCTGCATGGCAACGCCCAGAGCCAATATCGCCAGCGTGTGAACACTCTGGTAATTTAATCCGGTTTGAATCCACGCCATCTCGGCAGAGCCCAGCGATTGGCTTAATACATGTGCGCCGAATGCGCCAAAGGCGACATAGAAAAAGCCGCTGATGGCGGCAAAAATCAACATTGCACGACTGCTCATAGCTAGTGTTATCCTTTAGTTTCAAATTCCAGAAGCGTTGATACTCTGGATATCGAAATTTTTTCTTTTATAGAAGTCTTCTATATCTGCGGTTGATCGTAGCGGAAGCGCAGCCTTTCTTGTTCGCTGGCAGCGCGCGCGAGGATCCACTGACGAAAGGCGGCTATTTTACCCAGTTCTGCCTGACTGTCATGACAAACCAGATAAAAAGCGTTTTTACTGATTAAAACTTCATTAAACGGGCACACCAGGCGGCCCGCCTCAATCTCAGTCTGCGCCATCACATTATTCGCCAGCGCCACACCCTGACCATGCACCGCCGCCTGAACCACCATTGCACTGTGGCTGAATATCGGTCCCTGCTGCACGTTAATATGCTGCAAACCCAGCTGCTTGGTATACGCAAGCCAGTCACGGCGCGAGGCGTCGTGCAGTAGCGTGTGTTTGGATAAGTCTTCCGGCGTCTTCAACGCATTATCGCCCATTAATAGCGAAGGCGCGCAAACCGGCAGGAGATATTCGGCGTATAAACGCTCGGTGCGCAGTCCCGGCCAGTTACCTCGACCGTGGAAGATTGCCACGTCTACGTCATCCGATAATTTATCTTCTTCTCTATCAACGGCCTGAATACGAACGTCGATCCCCGGATAAGCTGAGTTAAAGCCAGAGAGACGCGGAACCAGCCACTGAATGGCAAAGCTCGGCGGCAAACTGACGGTCAGCGCGCCTTTCGCACTGCGCGCCTGAAGCTTGCGGGTTGCCTCATTCAGCGACGAGAAAATTTCTTTAATATCGAGATAATAACTCTGCCCTTCTTCGGTCAACAAAAGTGATCGATTGCGTCGGCGAAACAGTTTTAAGCCCAAAAAGTCCTCAAGTGACTTGATCTGGTGGCTTACTGCGGCCTGTGTGACGAAAAGCTCCTCGGCCGCCTTGGTAAAACTCAGGTGCCGCGCCGCTGCGTCAAACACACGCAATGAGTTAAGTGGGGGTAAACGTTTAGACATGAAGTGGATACTTCTCATTCAGGCCGCGGGCCAAAGACCCGTGCACAATTTTAGTTATTAGTTTTTTTAATCCGAGACATTATAAATTGTCCATTGAGGATGTACAGGCAAAAACCTATAGTTGCGCCACTTCCTGTAGCCGGAACGAAAAGTTGAGTGGTATGAGGATGCCGTGATGCTTTTGGCTAGTGGTTGTGATGTTGTGTTTGTATTGTCTGGCAATCCAGACCAGTAGCTTAAGTGCTACAAATTTTCACTTCCTGTACATTACCCTGTCTGTCCAAAGTGATTTTTTAGCACCGCATTTTGCGGTGCTTTTTTTTGCCTGAAGGATTAGTTACCTTCGACCATCTCTTTTACTTCTGACTTATTGATCTGCTGTTTGTTACCATAGGCATCCGTGTAGCTGATCATACCGGTGTCACTGTCTGTGCTTGGTTTACCGTTTGCAACGATAGTGCGTCCATCGTTAGTATGCATCACATAATTGCTTGAACAAGCAGCAAGGGTACCGGCAAGTAAAACAGCTGAAACTACGGCGAAGATCTTCTTCATAATTAACTCCTGTAGATTAAAATGCTTGAATTTCAGGATAAAGATATCGCTAAAATTCGATAGACACTCCATTTCAGCATAACAAGCTTCTGGTATATTTCCAGGTAAGCATTCCTAAAGGTGATATAAGACGCTTGTTTCATTATATGCAGGCCTTTAACCGATTAACGTATTCGCCGGTATGACCAGGATTTTTGATGACCAATACGCCTTTTGATTTCACCGAATTTCGCCGCCATTTCCCCGCGTTAAACCAAGACGCGGCTCAGACACTGTGCTATTTAGACAGTGCCGCGACTGCGCTCACGCCGCAGACGGTGATTGACGCGACGGTGAATTATTATCAAAACGCAGGGGCCACGGTGCACCGCAGCCAGCATAAAGCGGCACAATCTTTAACACTGGCCTATGAGCAGGCACGCCAGCAGGTCGCCGATTTTATTCATGCTCCCCGCATAGAGGATATCGTCTGGACACGCGGCACCACCGAGTCAATAAACCTGGTTGCGCAAAGCTATCTACGCCCGCGTTTACAGCCGGGCGACGAGATTATTGTCAGTCAGGCCGAACATCATGCCAACCTCGTCCCTTGGCTCATGCTGGCAGCACAGTGTCAGGCAAAGGTGGTGACACTCCCGCTGAACGCCGACTTTCTGCCCGACATCTCTGCCCTGCCCGCATTGCTTAATTCACGCACTCGCCTGTTGGCTATCGGCCAGATGTCTAATGTAACCGGTGGACAGCCCGACCTCGCGACCGCAATTGCCCTCTGTCACGCCAACGGCACGCCCGTTATGGTCGACGGTGCGCAGGGTGTGGTGCATGGCGAAACGGACGTACAGGCACTCGACGCAGATTTTTACGCTTTCTCAGGGCACAAACTGTATGGCCCAACGGGGATTGGCGTGCTTTATGGCAAAAGTGAGCGACTGGAATCGATGCAGCCATGGCACGGCGGCGGAAAAATGCTGACCCATACCGACATGCAACGCTTTACTCCGCAACAGGCACCGCATCGCTTCGAAGCCGGTACGCCTAACATCGCGGGCGTGCTGGGTTTGGGGTCGGCCGTTCAATGGTTGAGCACCCTAGACCGTATCGCCGCTGAGCGCTATAGCGCGCAGTTGGCAGACAACGCAGAAAAAGCGCTCAGCGCCGTCCCCGGTTTTCGCAGCTTCCGTCGCAGCGGTTCATCGCTGCTGGCGTTTGATATCGCAGGGGTACACCACAGTGATATCATTGCCTTGCTGGCCGAGAAAGGCGTGGCACTGCGCGCCGGCCAACACTGCGCCCAACCTTTAACCGAGGCGCTTGGCGTCAGCGGCTCCTTGCGCGCCTCCTTTGCGCCCTATAATACCCAGCAGGACGTTGAACGGCTGGTCGACGGCGTTCAATTCGCCCTCGAGCTATTGGCAGACTGAATTAGAGAGAAATTATGTTAGCCCCGCACCCTTTTGGATACGAGATTACCGAGTCATCGTTGATTGAAACGTTTTCCGGCTTCCGCCTGTGGGAAGACCGCTATCGTCAGTTGGTGATGCTGGCTAAAGCCCTGCCGCCGCTCGACGCAGCGTTGAAAACGCCATCGATTGAGCTTTCGGGCTGTGAGAATCGCGTTTGGCTAGGCTACGAACGACTCGAAAACGGTGGGATTCATTTTTATGGCGACAGCGAAGGCAGAATAGTAAAAGGCTTACTTGCAGTTCTCCTCACCGCCGTCGAGGGAAAAACGCCGCAAGAAATCTTGAACCGAGACCCGCTTGCACTTTTTGAGACGCTACAGCTGCGTGAACAGTTGAGCAGCAGCCGTGCCAGCGGGCTGGCTGCGCTCTCACAGGGCGTACAGAACATCGCCCGCGCCTGTCTTTAAAAATGTCTTAAACAGCCGCTGTAGGACTTTTAACAGCCTCAGCGGCTGCCATTCTTTCTGCCTTGGCCATCATCTTCTTCAACACGTGAGATACTGCAACAAAACCAAAGGTTGCGGTGACCATCGTTGCCGCACCAAATCCAGACTCACAGTCCATCCGTTTCGGCCCTTCGGCCGTGGCGCGGGATGCACAGACAGAACCGTCTGCCTGCGGATACATCAGCGGTTCGCTGGAAAACACGCAATCAATCCCCAGCTTACCCTTGTTGTTTTTGGTGACGTTAAAATCATTTTTGAGGCGCTCACGCAGCTTGGCCGCCAGCGGATCCTGAATAGTTTTAGCCAGATCAGCTACTTCGATACGCGTCGGGTCAATTTGCCCCCCCGCGCCGCCGGTAGTGACGACCGGAATTTTATAGCGGCGGCAGTATGACAACAGCGCAGCCTTCGGACGTACGCTGTCGATGGCATCAATCACATAGCTAAAATTTCGATTGAGCATCTCGGCAACGTTGTCGGGCGTAATAAAATCGTCAATGCAGGTCACCTTACACTCTGGATTAATCGCCAGAATGCGTTGTGCCATCACTTCAATCTTTGACTGACCTACGTTTTCACGCAGCGCATGGATCTGCCGATTAGTGTTGGTGACGCAAACGTCGTCCATATCAATCAGCGTAATTGCGCCAATACCGGTACGCGCCAGTGCCTCAGCGGCCCAGGATCCCACGCCGCCAATGCCAATCACACAGACATGTGCAGCAGAAAACAGCGCCAGAGCCTGGTGACCGTATAAACGCGCCGTGCCGCCGAAGCGCTGTTGATAAGCCTCAGAGTATTCCGCTGCCATGTTGTGTGACCTCTCAAATCTAAGTGCTAATTAATTGTCTGCAAAAGGATTCTTGGCGTCAGCTGCCGGAACAAGCTGAGACCCGCCGCCGAGTTGCCCTTCCTGATACGAGGTCAACATTGGCTGAGCGCTTTGCGAGGATTTTAACACCCATACGCGCCCATAGTGATTATAAAATCCTGCCGCAATCGCCGCGTTTGGACCAATCCCTTGATACATATCGAAATGTTGTCCCTTGATTGCACCGCCTACGTCCAGAGCAACCATCAGGCGAAGATGATATTTACCGGTAAATTTGCCGTTGTTGTTCAGCTCTGGCACCTCGGCAAGCAGCGTAGTACCAGAAGGGATGAGGGAACGGTCAGAGGCCACCGATGCCTTGGCAACCAAAGGAACGCCCGCCGCACCGCGCACTGGCGTGAAAGGTTCAGGCCTGAAGAACACATAGGAAGGATTCTGTTCCAGTAGCTCGAGCACCTCAGCCTGGCTGTGTGTGTCCGCCCAGTGGCGAATGGCCTGCATCGACATGTCCTGACGCGCTACTTCGCCGCGATCGATAAGGATTTTGCCGATACTGCGATACGCATGACCATTCTTGCCGCCGTAGCCGAAGAAGGTCAGAGGACGACCGTCGCCGTAGTCCACGTAGCCACTGCCCTGCACTTCCATCATGAAGTTATCCATCAGGGAATTGGTGTAAGCCACGGCATAGCGACTGCTGATGGCACCGGCGTAAATTGCCGAGCGATCCGGCAGGCGACCGCCGCGTGGTTTTGGCGGCATACGGTATAAAGGATACTGGAACTCACCCTGCGGCGTGTAACGCGCCTGGACTACCGGCGTATAGTAGCCAGTAAACTGCACGTTACCGAAATTGTCTGCGCCTTCCATCTGATAGGCGCTAATACCGTATTGGCTCAGCGTGCGGGTGTCCGCTCCAGAACGTACCCAACGTTCGATGGCGCTATAGGTATTGGTATGGCGGTTATAAAGAGAGGACGATGCAGCCTGCACCTCCAGCACCTGATTCGCGTAATCGCGCGCATTCACTGGCTTACCGCTGGCGTTTGGCTCGTTGACATACTCAAGCGCATTGTCGAGACGCCCGTCTTTGTACTGCTGGCCGCGATCGGTCGGTCGGGATGAACAGCCAGCCAGCACGGCAAGCACTAGCCCACTCAGCAAATATTTAGTCCAACGTCCTTTCATTAATGCGCTCTCTTGCTCAGGGATCAAAATTCTTAATCCAGCGCGACTGTCGCTATTATGGCGCCGGATTTCTGGGAGGAAAGATAACAAAGGGGGAATAGGAAAGGAATTACGCCGCAGAAAAAAATGCTTTAACGGAAAACAGCAGAAATAACCGGCATTATGAACAAAAAGAAAGCGATAAAGCGATTTATCTCAATCAAATACAAAAAGAGGTTGCATCATTTCTCACGGGGAGTATAGTTCGCCTCCATCGGACGCGGGGTGGAGCAGCCTGGTAGCTCGTCGGGCTCATAACCCGAAGGTCGTCGGTTCAAATCCGGCCTCCGCAACCAATTTCGCATTGCTCAATACGAAAATGGATGTAAGTTCGATAACTACGTGATTTAATTGCGTAAGAAGTAAAAAGTAAGTTAGTATACGGACGCGGGGTGGAGCAGCCTGGTAGCTCGTCGGGCTCATAACCCGAAGGTCGTCGGTTCAAATCCGGCCTCCGCAACCAACTAACCGAATGGGTAGTAAAGAAGTAAAAAACAGATAGCAGTAGACGGACGCGGGGTGGAGCAGCCTGGTAGCTCGTCGGGCTCATAACCCGAAGGTCGTCGGTTCAAATCCGGCCTCCGCAACCAATCTTACTGTCACATTAAATGTGAATCTGTTAAAAACAAGCACCCTACGGGTGTTTTTTTTTGCCCGCGATTTATCCCCTCCCCCCTAAACCTCCTTGTTTATCGACGGGCCAACATGCCGCCGTTTGCAAAATAGGCCTTAATCCCGGCCAGAATAGATTCCGCAACCTGCTGCTGAAAATGGCTGGTACGTAGTTTTCGCTCCTCGCTGATGTTACTAATGAAGGCGGTCTCAACCAGAATCGATGGAATGTCAGGCGCTTTCAATACCGCAAACCCCGCCTGATCGACCTTGTGCTTATGCAGATGGTTGACCTTACCCATTCGCGTCAGCACCTCTCTGCCAAATTTCAGACTGTCATTGACGGTGGCAGTCTGCACCAGATCAAATAAAGTATGGTCGAGATAGCGGTCACCGCTTTTACTGACGCCACCAATTTTGTCCGATTCATTCTGGGAGTGGGCCAGAAAGCGCGCGGCAGCGCTGGTCGCGCCTTCGGTTGAGAGCGCAAACACAGATGAGCCTCGTGCCGCTCGGCTGGTAAAGGCATCAGCATGAATGGAGATAAACAAGTCTGCGCGCTGCTTTCTTGCCTTGGCGACACGCACTTTTAAGGGAATAAAGATATCTTCGTTGCGGGTCATGTAAACGGTCATGTTCGGCTGTTGCCTGATGAGCTTTTGCAGTCGACGGGCAATCTGCAACACCACGTCTTTTTCTCGCGTCTTGTATTTGCCGATGGCACCGGAGTCTTCACCACCGTGACCAGGGTCGAGCATAATCACAATTGGGCGTTCGTGTCCTGCCTTGCCGTCCTTCTTTTTTTCTGGCGGCAAACTTCGCGCAACATCGCCACGATTGTAGTCTTCGAGCAATGCTAACAGGGGATCGTCCTGCTCGCCGCCGCCCTGCTCAGGATAGAGGTCAATAACCAGCCGATGACGAAACCCCGCCACAGGCGGCAGCGTGAACAGGTGTGGAGAGATAGTTTGCTTGAGCTCAATCACCAGTCGTACAGTGGTTTTATTAAATTGCCCGACGCGCAGCTGAGAGATATAAGGGTCCTGCGCGCGTATTTTTTCACCTATCCCCTTAAGCACAGAATTAAGCTGCACGTCTTCAATATCAATCACGACACGCGACGGATTCTGTAACCTAAACTGTTTATATTTAAGCGACTGGCTGGATTCCAGCGTAATGCGGGTATAGGTGGCCGAGGGCCAGACGCGAACGGCAACAACGTGCGGACTGGCGGCAAAACCAATCCGGCTAACGCTTAACAACCATGATGCTGCTGCGCTTTGTAACAGGAGGCGACGGCGAGAATTATGTTGTTCGTCAGGCATGCAGTCTCAAAGATATCAAATAATAAATAAAAGTAACAAAACGCAATAGAACAAACTTTAACGAATCGATCCGCTGCTGTCACCTTCAGGATTGTCAGGATTTTTCAGTTTTTTGTGCCTTAGAAATAATTGAATTTCAAAAACAGAGATTTCTTACTTGCCACACAGCCACAAAAGAATAAAAATACGAAAATTACGAATAAAAATGCAAAAGAGGTTTTGCCGTGAAGGAACGAAGCACTGAATTGGTCCAAGGTTTTCGCCACTCAGTTCCCTACATCAATGCTCACCGGGGTAAGACTTTCGTTATCATGCTCAGTGGTGAGGCCATTGAACATGAGAATTTCACAAATATAGTCAACGATATCGGGCTGTTGCATAGCCTGGGTATTCGGCTGGTTGTGGTTTATGGCGCACGACCACAAATCGACAGCAACTTGTCCGAGCATGACTATCAGCCGATCTATCACAAGAACACCCGCGTGACCGACGCCCGAGCATTAGAGTTGGTTAAGCAGGCTGCGGGTCTTTTGCAGCTCGATATTACTGCACGTCTGTCGATGAGCCTGAATAACACGCCGTTACAGGGTGCGCATATCAATGTGGTCAGCGGTAACTTCATTATTGCGCAGCCTTTGGGTGTGGACGACGGCGTGGATTATTGCCACAGCGGTCGTATCCGCCGTATCGATGAAGAGGCGATTCACCGCCAGCTCGACAGCAACGCCATCGTGTTGCTGGGGCCGGTTGCGGTTTCCGTTACCGGTGAGAGCTTCAATCTGGTGTCTGAAGAGGTCGCGACTCAGTTGGCGATTAAACTAAAGGCCGAGAAGATGATCGGTTTCAGCGCCGAACAGGGTGTAAGTGACGAAGAAGGCAACATTATCTCCGAGCTCTTCCCTAATGAGGCGCAGGACTTCATCGAGAAAATTGAAGATAAAGGCGAATACCAGTCAGAAACTGTGCGCTTCCTGCGCGGTGCTGTCAAAGCGTGCCGCAGCGGCGTGCGTCGCAGTCACCTGATCAGCTATCAGGAAGACGGCGCACTGGTCCAGGAGTTGTTCTCTCGTGACGGAATCGGTACGCAGGTCGTGATGGAAAGCGCCGAGCAGGTGCGTCGTGCAACTATCAACGACATCGGTGGCATCCTTGAGCTTATTCGTCCTCTTGAGCAACAGGGTATTCTGGTCCGCCGTTCTCGCGAACAGCTTGAGATGGAAATTGATAAATTTACCATCATCGAGCGCGATAACCTGACCATCGCCTGTGCTGCACTGTATCCATTCCTCGACGAGAAGATAGGTGAGATGGCCTGCGTCGCCGTGCATCCTGATTATCGAAGCTCGTCGCGCGGCGAGATGCTGCTAAAACGCGTTGCCAGCCACGCAAGACAGATGGGGCTTAATCGCCTGTTCGTGCTGACGACCCGCAGCATCCACTGGTTCCAGGAGCGCGGATTCAAACCGGCTGACGTCGACGTTTTGCCGATTCAAAAGCAGGAAATGTACAACTACCAGCGCCGCTCCAAGATCCTGATCGCCGACCTGTAATTAGCCACGTAGCGGCGTAAAAATAAAAAAGGCAGAATGAGTTCACTCAGTCTGCCTTTTTGTTTTATCGATGCCTTAACCTGTGGTTAACCGCTCGACAAGCCCGCTTCGCCTCAGCGTCGGCGTGCGTATTGCCAACCCTAAAACCTTCTCACTGGCGTAAAGCGACAGCCGACGCTTGGCACGCGTGATAGCCGTATACACCAGTTCACGGGTCAACACCGGCAAGAAGTGATTTGGCAAGACCAGCAGCGTATGTTCAAACTCAGACCCCTGCGACTTGTGCACCGTCATCGCATAAGCGGTATCATGCACCGGCAGTCGGCTCGGCTGTACCGATTTGATTTGTCCGTCGGGGAGCTGGAAATATACCCTAAGCTCGCCCAATTCGTTACGCAGCGTGATGCCGATGTCGCCGTTAAACAGCCCGAGCGCACTGTCATTGCGGCTTATCATCACCGGCCTTCCGGCGTACCAACGCCCACCCAACGCGGTCGGTCTGCGGATAAGTCTTTCACGCTGTAAAACCTGTTCAATGCGTTCATTAAGCCCTGTCAAACCAAATGGTCCTTCGCGCAGCGCACAAAGTACCTGAAAGGTGCCGAATGCTTTGAGGATTTCGGCCGGATCCTCACCTGCGGCCACGGCTTGTAAATAAGGGCGATAACCCGCCACACAGGCATCGAGCAGCATTTTAAAATCTTCTGTCTCGTTGAGAGCAAAGCTGCCGACGTCCGGCAAATCCCGCGACAGAATGCGACCTGCGAGCTGAGCATCCCCGGCGTTAACCGCCTTTGCCAGAATGCCAATGCCGGAACCCGAGTCAAATCGATAACTTTTACGCAGCAGGCAAAGCGTATCGCGGACGCTGGCCGCATGTTCCCCTTCTTCGCCGGTTATCGCGCAGCCGGTGAGCCGTTCTAGCTCTGCGGCGCGTGCCGGGCTGTATCCCTCCTCGGCAAAACGGCAAATATCACCGAGTACAGCACCCGCTTCAACCGAAGCGAGCTGGTCACGATCCCCTAGGAAGATGACCCTCGCCTCGGCAGGCAATGCGGCAATCAGACGAGCCATCATAGGCAAGTCGACCATAGACGCTTCGTCGACCACCAGCACGTCGAGGTGCAGTGGGTTGCCCTGATGGTAGCGCATCCTCTGGCTGTTCGGCTGAGCCCCCAGCAGACGATGCAGTGTCGAGGCTTCATCGGGGAACTGAACGCGCTGCTCGTCGGTGAGATTCAGCCTGCGGCTCGCCTGTCCCAACGATTCGGTAAGCCTTGCAGCCGCTTTGCCCGTCGGAGCAGCCAGTTGAATACGCAGCCGCCCCTCGCTATTGAGCTGTACCAGCGCTGCAAGGAGTTTGGCCACCGTCGTGGTTTTACCCGTCCCCGGTCCCCCGGAGATAATCGCTATACGACGGGTTGCTGCAACGGCGGCGGCAACCTTTTGCCAGTCAATTTCGCCTGGGGTCGCTGGCCCAAACAACTGGTCGAGAACCTCACGCAGGCGAGCCTCGTCAACCGCAATTTCACCGTTTTGCTCCATCGGGTTGAGCGACGACAGAACGCCTTCGTCAATAAAGAACGCGGCAACCTGCCCTTCGTCCTGCCACATACGCTGGAGATAAAGCCGTTGCTGCTGCAAAACCAAAGGTGTCGCTCCGCTCCCGTCGCTGACCGCAGGATGCTGCTGTAATAAAGACAACCACTGTGCTTCATCAGGCTCGCCCGCGCTGAGCCAAAGACTGCTCGCCAACGCGGGGAAACGGCCCTCAAACAACCGGTCAGGCCGTAGCTCTTCGAGGCGAAGGCATACGTGCCCTTTTCCAGCTTCGGCGCTCAGGCAGGCTGCAGCCAGCATCATGGCCGGATTATCTCCCGCTATCGTTCGAGCAAACTGTACGTCGAGTGCACGCAACGCACCGAGTGCCATCGCCTGTTCGTAAAGGGCCAACATCATGAATTCTCCTGCAACAACAACGAGGTCAACATTGGCACCTCATCACCCTTAAACAGACTGTCCATTGCCTCAATAAACGCCTCGTCTGGGCGTTGACGGTAAATACCGTTGTCGGGATGAGCCGAATCCACTCCGCGTAAAAACAGATAGATGACGCCCCCGAAGTGTTTTTCATAGCTGTATCCCGCTAATCGATGTCCCAGATAACGATGAAGAGCGAGCGTATAGAGTTGATATTGCAGGTCATAACGATGCTGCGCCATAGCGTTTTCCATCGCAGAACGGGTGTAGGCACTGCTGTCCTCCCCAAGCCAGTTGGACTTGTAGTCGAGCAGGTAATAGCGTCCCTGCCAGCAATAAACCAAATCTATAAAGCCTTTTAACATGCCACGAACTTGCTGAAAATTTAAAGGAGGGCACTGCGCAGACAAGGGATCGTAGTGACGAACCAGAGCATCAAGCTGCTCAGACTTGAGCAATCCGTCGATCGGCAGATAAAATTGTAATTCAGACTGCTGCTGAGAAGGTTCCAGCTCGGCAAGCGCCATGCCGCTCTCGTCTAATGGCGCGGTCAGCACATTATTTACCCACTCTTCAAGCACCGGCAGCCATTCGCCAGCATAACCTTGAGCTTCGAGCTGCTCCAGCAGCCACTGTGGGTCTACCGGCTGGCTAAAGTCTATCTCCTCGAACAGGCTATGGAGGAAAGTCCCCGGTGCAGCACCGCGTGGGAAGCTGTGCGGTGTCATCTGCGGCGCAATATCCTCGGGTTGCTCACCGGCTGCGTCAACGTCAAGTTTTGGCAGCAAGTCCTGAGCAAGTGATGAGCCATGCTGCTGCAAACCGGAATAGCTAGTCACACGCCAAAAGTCGGCAAGACTACGGCTTATCTGTGCTGCCGAAAGCTCAGGAGTCGCCACTTCAGGCGCGACCCACAGGGTTTGCTCCACTGTAGCAGCCTGTGCAACAGCCACGTTTTCATCGGCCAGAGCCTGTAGAGACTCGGCAAGATAACTCGCATCACCAGCCTGTCCGCCCTGAACCAGGTACCCAAGAGCGCCGAGGTGCAGATCGGTATCGCCCTGTTTTTTACGCGTCCCCTGAATGAGCGGCGCAATACCGAGACTACAGTGATAAACAGAACGCGTGAGCGCAACGTAGAGGAGGCGTAGGTCCTCGGCCAAGCGTTCTTCCTCGGCCAGTTCAAGGCTTTTCTCGTCCTCACTGAGATCGAGCAGCGCCGCGAAGCTCTCACGGTCGTGATAAAGCCCCTGCTGCTGAAGGCGAAAATTACTGATAAACGGTAGCCAAACCAGCGGATACTCAAGTCCTTTCGACTTGTGGATAGTCACAACTTTGACCAGATGCCTGTCGCTCTCAAGCCTTAGCTGCTGACTCTGGGACTGAGTGTCTGGCTGGGCAATCTGTTGTGCAAGCCAGCGAACCAACGCATGCTCACTGTCGAGCTGTGCGGCGGCCTCCTGAAGAAGCTCGCCAAGATGCAGCAAGTCGGTGACTCGCCGTTCTCCCCCAGGGTTTGCCAGCAGATCCTCAGCCAGGTGTCGGTGGGAGATAAGATTTTTAAGCATCGGCAATACGCCACGCTGCATCCAACGTTGACGATAGCCGTCAAACTCGTCCACCAGTTTGTCCCACGCCAGCTCGTCCTGGCTGAGTGCGTCGAGCGTCAGGGCATCAAGCCCCATCAGGCCGGTTGCCATTGCGCTTCGCAGCGTTCTTTCATGTTCCGGCGTCAACACTGCCTGCAACAACCAAAGCACGTCCATCGCTTCTGGGGTATCAAAGACACTGTCGCGATTCGAAAGATAAACCGAGGGAATATTCAGTGCACTCAACGCGTCACGGATTAGTGCGGCCTCACGACGGCTACGGATTAAAATCGTAATGTCCGATGCCTGAACTGCCCGGCGCGTTTGACCCGAAACCAGCCATGCCTGCTGTTCCTGGCCAGCGGTTAGCCAGTCACGAATCTGTGAGGCACAGTAATGTGCCATAAACTGCTGGTAGTCACTCACGCCAACGCCTTCCCCGGGCTGAAGCCAGCACTGCAATCCCGGCTGTTTAACGCCGTGCAGCTCAAAGCTCAGCTCGTTATTTTTAGGCGCAGGCTGCACCGAAATAAAGGGTATTTGCGCAAACAGAAACGGCGTCGGCAGCCGTGAGAAAATCTTGTTCACGCCGTTGACCATCGGCACCGACGAACGCCAATTGGTGTCCATGGTGTAATGAGCACTCACTTCGGAACGCGCACGCATATAGGTGAAAATATCGGCACCACGAAAAGCATAAATCGCCTGTTTAGGGTCGCCGATTAGCAACAGGCCACAGGCCGGTTGTTTACCATAAAGACGATGAAAAATACGATACTGCTGTGGGTCGGTATCCTGAAACTCATCGATCATGGCCAACGGATAGCGCTGGCGGATAGCCTGGGCCAGCGCCTCTCCACCAGGTTGGCGCAGCGCATTATCAAGCCGGCTAAGCAGGTCATCAAACCCCAACTCGGCACGCTGACGTTTTTCTTCGGCAATCGACTGGCGGATTGCCGTCAATGCGCGAGCAATCACCAGATCTCGAATACTTAATGGTTCTTCATACAGCCGATCGATGGCACTAAACACCCTATGTTCGGGTGGCTCACCTTTCTTGGTTTTCTCAAGCAGCACCGACTGGCGGAAACGTTCAAGCTCCTTCGGTAGGCTGTAGCTTTCCGTTGGCTGAGAAGACCAGTAGCCAATGGCAGCAAGCCAGTTGGGAAGATAGCGGCTGCTGTAGCTCCGTTTATCGATACCCGACTGAGTTATCAGACTTTCAAAATCTGCCGCAGCGGCAAGCCACTGCAGCTTGATGTCGTCGATACGCGAAACAATACGTTGATGTCGGTCTTCGAGCGTTTCCTGCTGGTCGGGCGGGAAACGCAGCTGCGGCGCTTCGCCGTGAAGATAAGAGGACAAGTCTCCAAGCAAGGCTTCAGGCCCACTCCACTCTTGCGAAACCACACGGGCAATATCGAGCGGCAACGGGTAGCAATATCGCCGCCAAAAGTCGGCACAGGCCTGACGGCGCAGCGGCAGTTCGTCCTGAATTAACGTTTGCTCAAAAAGAATGCCCGACTCAAACGCGTTGTGCATCAGCATGCGCTGGCAAAAGCCGTGAATGGTATAGATGGCCGCTTCGTCCATTTGACGCTCAGCGGCCAACAGCGTCGAGGCCGCCTCCGACAGGTCAACAATTTCAGTCATTAGCGCCGTAAGCATCGGGTTAGCGCTATTACCTCTGATACAGGCCAGCCGCAGCTCGTGGATATTGCTGCGAATACGACCACGCAGTTCCTCTGTGGCCGCCTCGGTAAAAGTGACCACCAGAATCTCTTCTACCGTCAGCCTGCGGGAAAATGCGGCCTCCTTGCCAAGGCCAAGCAGCAGGCGCAGGTAAAGAAGCGCCAGTGTAAAAGTTTTTCCGGTGCCCGCAGAAGCCTCAATCAAACGCTCGCCCGACAGCGGCAGAGTGAGAGGGTTGAGTTTGTGCGGGATTGTTTCTGTCATTATTTATTAACCTGATGTGGAAAGGTTTTCTGCAAACTTGAGGTCGTCGAGTAAGTTTTCCAACCTGACGGTGCAGCATACTCATGAACCTTGCTGTCATTGCCCGAAACCTGAGAAAGCATAGTAAACCCGGTTTGGCTGATGACAGCCTGATGATAGAAATCTGCCAGCTGTTTCTGCGTCAGCCCCTGAATCACCGCAATAACCTTGGCTCGGGTCGTAAACTTGTCGTTACCGCGGCTAAAGTCTTCGCTAAAACGCCCGACCTCTTCAGTCATGGTCTGTGGGTTCTGCAACATCTCGTTCAGCAGCCCCTGCTTATACTGATTAAATTCGGCGTCTTTCATATCGCGCAGACGTTTTTCAACCTGAGGGTAGAAGGCAAGATAACGCTCATAGAGATATTTGGGTTGCTTGCTGTTGCTCTGCAGCAGGAAGCTTATCCCCCACTGCTTGCCGACCGGCATTGGGAAGGCGAACACCGCATAACCGAGCTGTTCCTGCGTGCGAAGCTGGCTGTAGAACCAAGGCTGAATTATCTGCCCCAGCAGCGCGCTATATCCCATACTGCGAACCTCGTCGTAGCCTACGGGGACATAAACCGCAGCTAAAGCAGAGTCCGTCGAGGTACCAACGCGCTGCATATTAACCTTCTTGGGACGATCGATAATAATCCGGCTTCCGCGCCAGAACTGCGTACCGCGAGGCTTAACCTTGGCCTCAATATTGTTGACCATTTTTTCAACCTGAGGAGCCGTCATATTCCCCACCACCAACACTTCGAGCGCCGCATCATCCAGCAGGCTTTTACGGTAGTCGACTACCTCTTTTAACGTGATACTTTTCACCAGCTTTTCACGTACCTCACGTTCGCTGTACGGCAGGCGTGAAATCAACTGAATAGGCTGTAGGGCCAATTCAAACGCCTTACCCTTGTCTGCGGAAGCGAGCCGTTCGAGATACCAGGACTTGGCCTGCTCAAGCTGCTCCGGTGTGGGCACGACCTTAGGATACTCCTCTACCAGCTCGCTTAATAAATCAGGGAGATGATTGGTAAAGCCATTCGCATTGAGCTCCAGACCATTGTCCGGGGAGGTCGCAAAACCGATACCCCCAATCGAAGCCTGATAGCTCAGCTGGTCGAAGGCCACGCCGGTCAGATAATCATTCAGGCCATAGAGCACTTGTTTTTTTGCCGTGTTCAGTGACTGTTCGCTACGAAATGCCAGCGTGATGTCGGCCTTTGGCTCACCGGAGAAGTCGTGGCTTGGCATATAAAGAACGTGTAGCCCCTTCTTATTAACGATAAGAGCAGGCTTGACAGGCGCATTGCTTTTGTTGACCAGATCGAGATTTTCAGGAATATAGGGGTTTAGCATCGGCAAGGACAAACTGACTTGGCCCTCCAACTGCTGCCACTGGGTAAATTCTGCGGCGGGGACCTTATCCACCTCGTAAGGTGCATCAACAAAATAGGCCATTTTATTATGGGGTTCATTCGGGCTGATAATCCAGAAACGGGCTTTCTCTGGAGTAAGGGAGTCCAGTCGACTATCAATGGCCTGAGGATCAAACTGGTCGGCAAGATAAGGTGAATCCAGAACATGATCGACGGGCACTCGCACCATTGTATCTACCAGCCATTCGACGTAATCCATATCACGTGTCACCGCTGGATAACGGAAATCCAACGCCAGCACGTGTGCAATTTCATCGAAATACTCTTTTTTAACGCCCTTTGAGCGAATCAGCGACAGATAGTTAAAAATGGCTGCAATCACCCTATCCTTCTCCGCCAGCCCCTTGTCAGTGAGAGACACCGAAATGGCGAAGATCCCTTGATTACGCTGTACCATCGGGTCGGCACCGGCGTTGATTCCGTCTGCAAGCCCTTCTTTCTGCAGCCAGTCTGACAGCGTATTCTTGCTACGGTTACCAATCAGGTAACTGATATAGGTGTCCGTCTTACTGCGAAATGCAGCACTGTTATTATCGATAGCAAATTCGACGCGCAGTTGCTTGCGCGGCTCCGCAGGCACGTAATGAATGATAATGCCCTGCTGAGCCGGAGTGACGCTTGGCACGGTTATTGGCGGGACAACAGCATTGTGGTTGGCAATCTTTCCGAACGTATCGGAGGCGATTTGCGCCAGCTCGGGTAAGGACTTATTGCTGTAAATCACGCCGACCATCAGATTCGCGGAATAATAACGGTGGTAAAAATTGACCAGCGCATCATGCAGACTGTTGCCCGGTTTATCTTTTAAGGTATCAAGGTTCCCACCTGCATAGCGCGACCCAGGATGCGCCGGATTCAGCGTTTCAGCACGAACCTGTCCCATACGCATGCCGTCACGCGAACGCGCCATCGTAAGCTCGGCATTGACCGCATTACGTTCTTTGTCGGCATAGCTTGCGTCAAGTAAAGGTTCACCAACGGCATCAGCGAGGCGATCGACCGCCTCTTTCAGAGCATCATTTTCAACCTCAAGATAAAAAGCGGTGCGGTAAGAGGCGGTACTGCCGTTGTGGCTGCCACCGTGCATCTTGAGAAACTCGGAGAGGCTTTCAGGTTTAGGATATTTTTTTGAACCCATCAGCAGCATATGTTCAGTAAAATGCGCCAACCCCAGTTGCCCATCGGGATCCTGTAAGGACCCAACCGACACGGCCAGCGCAGCCAGTGACTTGCTGGCATTGGCGTCGGAAACAAGTAGTACCGTCATACCATTGGACAATTTAATGGCCTGATACTGGCGAGGATCGTTTTGACTCTTATGTATTGTTTCTGCAATGGGTTGCCAGTCTGTCGCGGACCAGACTGCGGGGGCCCAAAACGTCAACAACAACAGTAACCCGCTTACACGGGTAAGCTGTTTTAACATTACCTGTCTCCCTTGATAGAAAAGATAACTCAGGCTATAGAGTCGAAAATGACCGAACCTCTAACCAAAAGCGTGCTAAATAACTCAGACCTCACAGGCAACAGATAGTTTTTTATCTCGGCACCTAGGCCAGATTATGTTGAACCACAGGTAAAAGAAAGCGCTCTGCCTCAGCAATGATGGCTTCGACGTTTTCTGGATCAAGCTGACGCATGACTCTTTGTACATAAGGGTCTTGCCCCTCACCGGGCACGCGCCCATCGCCTTGCCAGGCTTGTGCAAGTTTAGTGAGCCCTTTGCTCTGCTTTTCAGGATCATCGCTTATTGTTCCACTTTGCTTGTCAAAGCAGACGTCCAGCCATGCCCAGCCGCTTTTTCCAAGGAGTTTTAACGGCGAGTTCAGCCCCTGTTTATAACCCTCTATCAAGGTTTGTAGCTGCATCATCGCCTCCTCGCGGTTCAGGTTGGCGTAATGGAAAGCCGTGCCGCTGCGGCCAAACATCCGGCTTTCGCCCGTACCTCCATTGGCGCAGTAAACGACGTGCTCAATCCACAGTAGAAGACCGTCGCGTGCAAGCAATGCGGCTGGACGCCAGCGAAGAAGGCCGTCACTTTGTACCTGATGCATCCAGCCCGTTAACTGGATATCGCCAATCGGAAGCGAAAGCTCCAGGCTGCCGCTTTCTGTTCGTGCTTCCCTGACCTGTTCGGCAAGTTCGGTCATGTCCTCACACTGCCTGTTCCAGAAAATCTCGCCAAAAGCACCGTAAGGCAGCCCCCCCGAGGCTTTAATGCGATTGAACAACACGCTAGCATCCTGTTCTTCAATAAGCGCATTCAGCAGCTGAGTATTCAGCTGATAGCGGTTGAGATTATCCAGAATAAAGGGCTCTTCGTCTGATAACTCGGTCTCCTCCACGACAAAGCTGACGTTGAGCCGCATTTGGAAAAAGGCCTTGATCGGGTGGCGATAAAAGCGCAGCAGGTTATCAAGCGTTATCTCGTGTAGTGGCAGGTCGCTTAGAGGCTGGGTAAAGTCCGTCAGCGGCTTCCCCTGACCTCCCGCTGCCGGCAACCATTCTGCTGCATAGCTCCTTGCTTCACTGGTGCTATCAAAGTTGCTGGCGTCAAAGGGCGTACGTGAATGCCAGTGTTCGAGATACTGACGCACCCGCTTTTCGCTTTCGTCAGCGTTAAGACTAAGATCTTGCTCCAGGCAGTAGCTTTGCCCAATGTATTCAAGCAGCTCGCTAACCAACACCGACGGATATCTTTCACTGTTGTCCTGAATTGAACGACCGATATAACTGATGTACAGCTTGTCCTGTGCCGAAAGCAGTGCCTCAAGGAACAGGTAGCGGTCATCGTCTCGACGGCTACGGTCCCCCCTTTTCATCTGCTTTGCCATCAGGTCAAACCCTAGCGGCGGCAACGTTCGAGGATAGATGCCGTCATTCATTCCCAGCAGACAAACCACTTTAAACGGAATTGAACGCATAGGCATCAGGGTACAGAAGTTGATAGGTCCGGCCAGAAAGCGTTGGCTGATCCTCTCTTGATCCAAACGCGATGCCAGTTCGTCGCGCAAGATAGAGAGCGGAACATCATCGGGATAACGCGCCGCCAGTCCCTGATTAAGGACCTTTTGCCACTGCTGCTCGATAAGCGCCAGAGCAATCTCCGTCTCCCCTTCCGGGGAGAAAAAGGTGCTCAGAAGTTCATGACATATCGGTAACCAGTCCTCCAGCGTACGAGACTGGGCAAGACGAATACGCCATTGGCTGAGTTGCATCAGTAACTCAGCCAGATGCCCTGCCAACTCTGCGGCAAGCCCGGTCGATTCGTCATAGGGCAATACGCCCTGCCAGTCACCGGCTCGACTGTCCATCGCATAGCCAAGCAGCATACGTGTTAAGCCGAAATGCCAAGTGTGTTGGCCTGTGGCCGGAAGCGCCAACTCGCGAACGTTATCGTCGTCAAGCCCCCAACGAATACCCGATTCGCCCACCCATTGGCGCAGCAGCCTCAATCCTTCTTCATCAATAGAGAAACGCGTCGCCAGCGCAGGGACCTCGAGCAATGCCAGAACCTGCTCTGAGGTAAAACGGCTTTGCGGCAAATCGAGTAAGGAAACAAAGGCCTGCAAGGCTGGGTGTGACTGGCTTGCCTTGCGGTCTGAGATAGCGAATGGCAAATAGCGTTCTCTCGGTGCATTGCCGAACACGGCTTGAATATAGGGTGCGTAGCTGTCTATGTCGGCGACCATGACGATAATATCTCTAGGTGTAAGATGTTTGTCGGCCTCCATCATTGCCAGCAGATTGTCATGTAACACCTCAACTTCGCGCTGAGGACTGTGGCAGATATGCACACTCAGCGAGTCGTCCCCCACCTGCAGCCGTCTTTTGCTTTCGCTACTGTTCAGCGTTTCGGGCGTCATGCCGATAACGGCGCGGTCTTCTAGGTCTAACATATCTTGCTGAATAGCATGCAACAGCGTTTCGTCCCCTACGTCGACAAAGGCATGTACTTCCTGAATCTCATCGACCTGTGACAGCAAATACATATGGTCGCGGCCCAGCTTGCCCCATGAAGCCAGCAGTGGATTACTGAGGTTTTGCTCACCCTCTTCATTAAACAACTGTTGGGCCTGCGAGGGATCTCTGAAGAGTGATGTTTCACCGGACTCAAGATAATGTCGACGCCGACGGCTCTGTAAACGAGCGAGGAAGGCATAATTTTGAATATCTCCCCAATAGTAACGGCAAGGGTTGGTAAACATTAGATGGATATCGATATGTCTACCCAGCGCCTGCAGCGCCTGTAAATAGACCGGGGGCAGCGCCGAAATTCCGCAAATGAAAACCCTTTTTGGCAAGCCAGGTGGGCAAACATCCGCCTTGTTCAAGGCCGCAATAAAACGCTCATAAAGATTGGCCCTATGCCATTCGGGTTGCTCTAGCTCTTCGGTGTACTCGCAAAGAGCCCGCCAAAGATGAGCCTGCCACAGCTGCGAGGGGTCAAGTTCTTCATCAACTAAACGGCCTTGTTGCCAGGTTTTCAGCCATTCAGGGCGATAAACTAGATACTGGTCAAAAAGGTCTGCGACCCGCGCGGCCAACTGATGAATTTTTCTTTTATCGCGATCGTCGGTCAAATAATTTTGCAGCGGTGCAAATTCCGGCTCAGAGAGTTTGCCTGGTAATAGCCACATCAGTTTCCAGGTCATCGCATCTTTGCTGAACGCACTTTCCTTGGGGATTCCGGGTAGAACCTGGGTAAACATGTCCCAAATAAAAGTCGCCGGCAGTGGGAAAGCAATATTGGCCGCAATACCAAAAGACTGAGCGAGTTCCATTTGCAGCCACTGTGCCATTCCTGGGCTTTGGACCAGTATGACTTCCTGCTCAAAAGGATTGTCCAAAGGACGCCCCTCAATCAGTCGGGTTGTCAGTATTTTTAAAAGATCCAACTGATTGGAATGGTAGACGGTGAACATATCGGTTTCCTTGAGGTCCACGGACGACAACTGCATTAATTCATACTTTACCGAGCGACTCCCCTAATGCAAAGCAAGCAGGGAAACATCTGTTAATTTCGAGCGGCTAATCAACAATGGGTCTGCAAATCATGCGACTTAACCGACTGGTATAGTGCAACGGGGTTTCTACACGTGCCGTAACCCATTGGCAATCTGTAGAGGTTTGAATGCGGGTAATTTGCGCACTCCATCCCGGTTTATCCAGTGCTTTACCCACGTTTAGCACCGCGAAGCTTTCAAGCTGTTCATGGGCCTCTGTCCAGGCCTGTCTTACTTGCCACTGTCTTGAGAATCCTTGAGTAAGGGATTGATAATAATTCAGTAATCCCAGGACAGAAACCGACAGCAGCAAGGTTGCGAGCATCGTTTCAGGCAGACTGAGACCTGCCTGTGGGTGGAGCCTTTGATTATGGGTCATCACATTTCCTCTCATCCTTTAAAGGGCAAAAGTCCAGCCAGCCGTTTTGTATCGGTATAACCCGGCTTTCAGTGGCATCAACTGTCTTGAGGGTCACCAGTTGGTAAAGCAAGACCGGCACAGAGTCAGGCTGAATTTTTCCTTCACCCCGCAGTAAATACAGCTCATCACGTTCAGCATTTCTTATGCAGCTACGCAGAGTGGCGCTTATCTCTCCAGGAAGACTGACGTTTTCGGTCACTGATTGCGCACACTGCCACCCTTCGACAGGTTGTAAGACCCAGCGCCTGTTAAGCCCCCAATTTAATGAGGAGACGGCAAGCTCCCAAGACTGAAGAAAACTTTTTTCGCTGCGAGTGAGTGCCAGTGCAGCATTAAGATGCTGATTCACCATATTTAACCCCATTAGGCCAAATGCCATCATCATCATGATAGCCAGTATCAGTGCGCTGCCTTGCTGCGAGTGGTGTGCTTCAGGCTCAGGCTTGTTCATTGCACTTTTACCCACGTATCAAGGCGGGTACTAATCGCCGGATTCTTTTTCCAGTTTGCCGCCATATTCAAAATAATGAGCGGATCCCCTCCTTCACCAAGCGTAGTTGCAACCTGAAACTGACTAAAACTCACCTCTGATGGGTCAAGCATGCGCTCCCATCCAATCGCGTTGCAGCCATTAACGCCACGCTGACTTTCCAGCATGCCGCTGCGTAGCCGAAAACCAAAATACTCTGACTCAGCATGTCCCACCGGCTCCCATCGACCGTTGCGATTGAGATCATAGGCGACGACAATGCAGGAGTTTTTAGCCTCCCCGCTGGCTTGACCTATAACTATCGACTTACCGCTACAGGTTCCGGCGCAAAAACCGCTACGCCTAAAGTCCTTTTGCAAAGTTCGGGCAGTCTGCCGCAGAAGTTGATCGAGCTGGTAATGTTGGCTTAGCTGCTGTGTGCGTTGCCTCAGCATCGGCAAAAACTGCATCGCCCCCATAATGAGCATGCTGCCGATACCCATTGCTAACATCACCTCAGGCAGTGTGAAACCCTTTTCGTTTAACATTTCGGAAAGCCAGACATGGGTTTCCCAAAGCTGCACAATCTGAGGCGCCCCCGAGCAGATAAAACGACCCTCAGAGTACCCGCAGCATTACTCACATTGATGTGCCCGCCCTGAGCCATATTACGTAGCCCATAGAAACCCATTATTTTCTCTGAATAGGCACGCACACTAATGTTCGGCGCCGTTGTTTGAAAATAACGGTCCTCAGCCACCAGACAGCTGGCGGGCCGTTTACCCGCTCCCACACATCCTGAAAGGCCATCAATGACCCACAGCAATTGGGTCTGATTATGGGAATAGGCAATCGACTGAAGTCCCGTAAGATAAAGCCGCAGTCTTTGCGCCTGCTGCTCGAGCTGTAGCTGCTGCTGATACTCGCGCCAGCCGTGCAAAGACCAGAGGCTCATCGAGGCAACCAGTGCCAGAACTATCATGACTTCAATCAGGGTCATTCCCTGCTCTCCTTCCGCGAGTCGTATTTTCATGCGGCGAGTGTAAGGAAATATCGGCAGCAGAAAAGGCGCATTGCCATTACCATCGGCGTCTATTCCAAACAAAGTTCTTTTTTGCACAAGGTTGCAAACGCATTGGAATAGCGGTTCCACCAAACACATTCGGGCAGATAAAAGCGTTGGTAAACGCAATAAAGAGAGTAAAAAAGCAGAGAGGAAAAGCTGAAGGCAGGATAAAAAAACGCCCGACTAACAGCCGAGCGCTTTATGCACTTAGGGACTAAACAAAAGGTTTAGACAGCAACCGGCGCTTTAATAGCAGGATGCGGATCATAACCTTCGATTTCAAAGTCTTCAAAATTATAGTCAAACAGAGAGGCTGGCTTACGTTTGATGATTAATTTAGGCAGTGCACGAGGTTCACGGCTCAGCTGCAGATGAGTCTGTTCCATGTGGTTGCTGTACAGGTGGGTATCCCCCCCGGTCCAGACAAAATCGCCGACTTCAAGATCGCACTGCTGCGCCATCATATGTACCAACAAAGCGTAGCTAGCGATGTTAAACGGCAAGCCGAGGAATACGTCGCATGAACGTTGATACAGTTGGCAAGAGAGCTTGCCGTCTGCCACATAGAACTGGAAGAAAGCGTGGCAAGGTGCCAACGCCATCTGGTCGAGCTCACCAACGTTCCAGGCCGAAACAATAATGCGTCTGGAATTAGGGTCCTGCTTGAGCTGGTTAACCACGTTGGCAAGCTGGTCGATCTGCTTGCCGTCCGGTGTACCCCATGCACGCCATTGTTTGCCGTAAACCGGACCCAGTGAACCGTCTTCATCGGCCCACTCGTCCCAGATGGTGACATTGTTGTCACGCAGATAGGCAATATTGGTATCACCTTTCAGGAACCACAGCAGTTCGTGAATGATAGAACGCAAATGGCAGCGCTTGGTGGTGACCAGCGGAAAACCTTCTTGCAAATTGAAACGCATCTGATGACCAAAAATCGACAATGTACCCGTGCCGGTACGGTCGCCTTTAGGCGTGCCTTCATCAAGCACTCGCTGCATTAATTCCAGATACTGTTTCATATTACCTCAAGACAATTGTTTCTGCGGGCGACGGTAGGCCCAGACGACCATAATGATACCAAATACGATCATAGGTATGGAGAGAATTTGCCCCATGCTGATGAAACCGTCGAACAAACCGAGCTGAGCGTCCGGCTGGCGGAAGTGTTCAACGATGATACGGAATGCACCGTAGAAAATCAGGAACAGGCCCGAGACACTGCCCATTGGGCGCGGTTTGCGAATAAATAGGTTGAGGATGATAAACAGCACCACGCCTTCAAGCAACAGTTCATAGATTTGTGAAGGATGACGAGGCAGAACACCGTATTGGTTCAGCAGCGGCTGCCATTTTGGATCGGCGGCGGCAATCGCAACGTCTTCATCGTGTGAGCCAGGGAAAAGCATTGCCCAAGGCACATCGGTAGTGACACGACCCCAGAGTTCACCGTTGATAAAGTTGCCCAGACGTCCTGCACCCAGACCAAACGGAATCAGCGGAGCAATGAAGTCGGAAACCTGGAAGAACGTGCGCTTGGTGCGACGTGCAAACCACAGCATGACGATAATAACCCCGATCAGACCGCCGTGGAATGACATACCGCCGTCCCAGACTTTGAAGAGATACAGTGGGTTATCGAGGAACAAAGGCAAGTTATAGAACAGGACGTAGCCTACGCGGCCGCCGACAAAGACGCCTAGAAAGCCTGCATACAGCAAGTTTTCGACTTCTTCTTTTTTCCATCCGCTGCCAGGTTTGTTTGCGCGACGAACGGCAAGCCACATGGCAAAGACAAAACCTACCAGATACATCAAGCCGTACCAGTGAAGTGAAATCGGTCCGAGAGAGAAAATGACCGGATCAAACTTGGGAAACGCCAGATAGCTGTTACTCATCTATCACCACAAATTGAAAAGTTGTTGTGGGCCTGAAAGTGAGTTCAATCAATGCGATAGCTAAAGCAGTTGAGGTTACAGCAAGGCAGCAGAGAAGCGATTCCCGAAAGCTCACTCGGGCAAATGACCGAGGTAAACATGCATAGCCAACACAGCTGCAGCTTCAAGTACGATTGGTATCAAGATGAACGACTTAAGGCCAGAGGGGCAAATCATAGCATAAGAGAGGGGAAGTCTGGTTCAACGCCGGGGGAAAAGATCTGTAAAAAAAAGTCTCGTCATGCTGCAACTTAATAAAAAAACGAGACTTTTTTGCGGCGAAAAGCGTCTATTTAACCGTTATTTACCGCCGCGGATAAGACCGCCAAGCCCTCGACGTTCCATAAACGCCGATGTCATATGGCGAACCTCGCTGGTGAACTGTGCCTGCATAACACGCTCCGCCAACTCTTGTGCATCGGAGATATCAATTTTGCGTAGCAGGTATTTTACGCGGGCGACGCTGCGCCCGTTCATGCTGATGTTACGATAGCCCATACCGACAAGCAGCAAAGCCCCCATCGGGTCACCGGCCATCTCACCGCACAGGCTGAGTTCAATGCCTGCACTGGCAGCGTCTCGTGCTATCTGGCTGAGCACGCGCAGCATGGCTGGATGAAGGCTGTCATAAAGACCAGCAACGCGGGTGTTATTGCGGTCGACGGCCAACAGGTACTGCGTCAGGTCATTAGTGCCGACAGAGATAAAATCAACGCGTCCAGCGAGCAGAGGCAACATGAAGATCATCGAAGGAACTTCGATCATGATGCCGATACGCGGCTTAGGCTGTGCATAGCCTAGCGCTTCCTCTACCTCACGGCCTGCACGGTCAATAAGGCGACGCGCCTCATCAATCTCTTCGAGGCTGGTTATCATCGGCAGCAAGATACCCAGATTGCCCGTAGCAGCGTTTGCACGCAGCATGGCCCTGACCTGTATCAGGAAAATCTCAGGCTGATCGAGGGTGATGCGGATACCGCGCCAACCCAGGCAAGGGTTTTCCTCGCTGATAGGCATATAAGGCAGCTGCTTATCTGAACCAATGTCCAGCGTACGCAGCGTCACAGGCTTAGCCGGGAAAAGCTGTAGCATGCCCTGATATTGCGCAACCTGCTCTTCTTCAGAAGGGAAGCCGCTTTGCAGCATAAAGGGAATTTCAGTGCGATACAGGCCGATGCCGTCAACCCGGCCACCAAACAGTTTTTCGTGGTCAGCGCTAAGGCCCGCGTTGAGCATGACTAAGACCTGCTCGCCGCTTTGCATTTTGGCTGGCTGCTCAACTTCGCTTTCAGCCTTTTCGCTCAGCTCCATTTCTTCGCTGATAAGGCGGCGGTATTCAGTTACGAGAACCGGCTCAGGGTCGATAAGCAGTTCGCCGCGATAACCGTCAACGATGAGCTGTCGCTGATTTAAAAGGGAAGGCTGAATATCGGCGCCCATAACCGTCGGCACGCCCATGGCACGCACAAGAATGGCCGCATGCGAGTTGGCGGCACCGTCTCGCACAACAACACCCTTCAGACGTTCCTGTGGGACTTCCGCCAACAAGGTTGCCGTCAGCTCATCGGCGACAAGAATAAAGTTTTCGGGCCACTGTGTGTCGCCCTGTGCGGTATCGTCGAGATGGAAGACCAGACGCTGTCCGAGCGCTCGCAGATCGCTGCCGCGCTCGCGAAGATAGGTATCCTGCAGGCTGGCAAACTGGGCAGCAAACTTCTCGACCACCTTTTTGACGGCCCACTCAGCCACGGCACCTTGGTCAATTTCGGCGAAGAGCTCGCGCTTGAGCCTTGCGTCGTTTAACAGGTGCGAATAGAGATCGAAAATCGCCGCACTTTCTTTCTGTGCACTGGCGGTGAAGCGTTTACTGAAACGTCGGAACTCGGCCCCCGCGTCTTCCAGAGCTCGGGTGAGACGCTCACGCTCGCGAACAGGATCGAGCGTTGAAGCCATATAAACGTTATCGAGTGACGGCTGATTACTGTCCTGCCAACCGGTACCAATCGCCACGCCCGGCGAGGCTGGCAGCGCCTTAACGCGAGTCTGTCGAAATCGCCCGTAGAGAACGTTAAGCTGCGCCTGAGAAAGAATTGCGGCCATTTGCGTGGCCAGCGTGACCATGAAAGACTCTTCACTTTCATCAAACTGGCGGTGCTCACGCTGCTGAATAACCAGCACGCCCAGCAGTTGGCGTCGGTGGATAACCGGTACACCCAGGAAAGAACGGAATAAGTCCTCTTTAACCTGAGGAATATATTTAAAACTCGGATGGCTCTGCGCATCGGCAAGGTTGATGGGTTCTGCCAGGCGGCCTACCAGCCCGACGACACCCTCATCAAAAGCAAGAGCAATAGTGCGCCCGCGAGGCTTTTTCAAGCCTCGCGTCGCCATAAGGTAGTAACAACGGCGATCGTTATCAGCGAGATAAATTGAACACACTTCGGTGTCCATCGCCAGACAGGTTTCATTAACCAAAACATCCAGCGCATCATTCAGGCTGGACGCCATCGCTACCTTTTCAACTATTTCTCGCAACCGCGTGAGCATTTATTCGTGACTTAGCCTCTTTTCCGACGATAAGCAGGGGTTGTACGGTTAACGGGTACTTCCTGCATTGGCATCACAGTTGTGGAAAACTCTTTCATTACCCGACGATAAACGTCACGTTTAAATGAAACAACCTGACGAACCGGATACCAAAAACTCACCCAGCGCCACCCATCAAATTCAGGCGTACTGCTGCGTTGCATATTGATGTCTGCATCATTACACATGAGTTGTAACAGGAACCATTTTTGCTTTTGGCCGATACAGACCGGCTTTGTGTCCCAACGCACCAAACGTTTTGGCAATTTATAGCGTAACCAGTTGCGAGTCGAAGCCAGAATACGGACGTCTTTTCTACTTAGTCCCACTTCTTCAAACAGTTCACGATACATGGCCTGCTCAGCCGTTTCTCCGGGGTTGATTCCCCCTTGTGGAAACTGCCAGGAGTGCTGCCCATAACGACGGGCCCATAATACTTGCCCCTGCTTGTCACAGATTACGATACCAACATTCGGGCGGTAGCCATCATCATCGATCACCGGACTACCTCAATAAGCTTAAAATGCATAGATACTCTGATTGTTTCATACTACCAACAGGCGGTAAACCACTGGTTATAACTCTGTTCAAAAGGGGGTTGACGGGATAACTTACCCAAAATATCGAAGTTATAAACAGCCTTTGTCATTTTTCAGCAATTTTATTCACTTTTTCTGTGGATAGATATGTGAAGAACATAAGAGTAAGACGGGTAAAACTAATTTTGACCTCAGTATTTGGCTGATAAAATTTAAAATAAAGTTCATATAAAACATGACAATATTGTGATATCCACTGGGTTTCACCTACGCTTACCCCCAGCATAAATGAGCAGAGATCCTAAAGTGGCGAAAGATCGCACAATGTTGATTTTATCCACAGAGTTTTGTCAGTTTCAGGTTATATATGGGACAAAACCTTATAAAACCCCCCTCGTCAAGCCTGTAAATCGAAACAGTGCTACTCATAACTGTGGGTTATCCCACAAATCTGTGGATAACCAGGTGGAAGATCCTGTTCATTGTGCCCGTCAACAGGTGATCAACTCGTTAAGTTGGGGATAATAATCGGGCAAGTGGCAGAAAAAACCCACGTCAAATCATGCTATTATTCAGGTTAATCACAGCTCGCAGATTTAATTTTTTCTGCGCGCAAACGTGAGTACATTTTTTAATCAGACGAGAGCGAGACTTTTTTATGTCGATCCCTTTGCCCGCCCTGACACCGCCTGAGGATGAACAAGCGCTGTTAGCGCGTGCCGAGTCACTGGCCGGGTACACGCTGGGCGAACTGGCAGAACGGGCAAATCTTGCTATTCCACCCGATTTGAAACGCGAGAAAGGCTGGGTTGGCATGCTTCTTGAGGTTTATCTTGGTGCCAGCGCCGGGAGTAAACCGGAGCAGGATTTTCCCGAAATCGGCATAGAACTTAAAACAATCCCTATCGACGCAATGGGCAAACCTTTAGAAACCACCTTTGTGTGTGTTGCGCCCCTGACAGGCAACAGCGGCGTCACCTGGGAGAGCAGCCATGTGCGACACAAGCTTGCCCGAGTTCTGTGGATACCCGTTGAAGGAGAGCGCCAAATTCCGCTTTCAGTACGCCGTATCGGTAGCCCGCTGCTGTGGAGTCCATCCGATGAGGAGGACGAACAGCTACGTCAGGATTGGGAAGAATTAATGGATCTTATCGTTCTGGGAAAAGTCGAGAGCATTACCGCCCGCCACGGCGAGGTATTACAGCTCAGGCCAAAGGCGGCCAACAATAAGGCAAGGACCGAGGCAATCGGAGAAAAGGGTCAACCTATCATGACATTGCCTCGCGGTTTCTATTTAAAGAAAAGCTTTACGCGGCAGCTACTCGCCAGACATTTCCTATTATAGGGTTATTCCTGGTTGCCAAAATGGCTATTACAGTTGGCTAGCGCTTATTATTTGCTAATCTTAATAGGAAGGTCTTTTCAGACCAAATCAAAGGGTTTATCAATGAAAACTTCATTTAAGCTCATCAGCGCATTTGCTCTGGCGTTTGCCTTGGCGGGTTGTTCTAGCGACTACGTAATGGCAACAAAAGACGGAAGCATGATATTGACCAGCAGCAAGCCTGAACTTGATAAGAGTACAGGATTGCTGAGCTATGAAGACGCGCAAGGTAATGAAAGGCAAATCAATAATGATCAGGTGACAGAGGTCATGAAACGCTGATATCAACGCGTTTGAGTTTGCCGCATCAAAATATTAATACCGGCTATTCCAATTGCCGGTATTTTCCTTGAGCGTTAATCATCAACTTTCACCACATTGAACTTTCACCACATTGTGCGCAAATTTATGGCCCATTTGTGAGGCAGTAAATAACATTCCCCAGCCTAAGCTTTATGAACCCTCTACTGCACGTAGCAAAACGAGCGCTTTCCCCCTTTGCTCTTCCCCCTCCGGCGTCGCTTGTATATAGTCAATCTTACGTGGCTGCTTCGCTAAGCGCTTTTTTGGCTATAAAAAGGCATCGTCCGTATGGGTGCTGCCCGACTCCAAAACATTCAAGCGCCAGCCAGACATTATCTGACACTAAGGAAGACAGGCAATGCAATATCACCGTATACCCCATAGTTCTTTAGAAGTGAGCGTACTGGGATTGGGCACCATGACCTTTGGTGAACAAAACAGTGAAGCCGAGGCTCACCAGCAGCTTGATTATGCCCTCGCGGCCGGGATCAACCTGATTGATACCGCCGAGATGTACCCTGTGCCTCCACGTCCAGAAACCCAGGGTCTGACCGAAAGCTATATCGGCAGCTGGATAAAAGCCCGCGGCAACCGTGAGAAGATTATTCTGGCGAGTAAGGTTGCCGGTCCATCACGCGGTAACGATGCGTCGATTCGCCCAGGACAAGTGCTGGATCGCAAGAACATCCGCGCAGCACTCGACGCCAGTTTGAAGCGTCTTAATACCGACTACCTCGACCTGTATCAACTTCACTGGCCGCAGCGCCCGACCAATTTCTTCGGCAAACTGGGTTATACCTACAGTCCGGATAACTCACCGGTCACACTGCTCGAAACGCTGGAAGCGCTAAACGAACAGGTTCGTGCCGGTAAGATTCGCTACATCGGCGTATCGAATGAGACCCCTTGGGGCGTGATGCGCTATCTGCAGCTGGCTGAAAAACACGACCTGCCACGCATCGTCTCTATTCAAAACCCTTACAGCCTGCTGAACCGCAGCTTTGAGGTGGGATTAGCCGAGATAAGTCAGCATGAAGGCGTTGAGCTTCTGGCTTACTCGAGCCTGGCGTTTGGTACGCTAAGCGGTAAATATTTGAATGGAGCAAAACCAGCGGGAGCGCGTAATACGCTGTTCAGCCGCTTTACGCGCTACTCCTCTGCTCAGTCAGAGGCGGCGGTGGCAGAGTACGTGGGTCTGGCGAAAAAACTGAATCTGGATCCTTCACAGATGGCGCTGGCGTTTGTTCGTCAACAGCCGTTTGTGGCCAGCACCCTGCTGGGCGCAACGACGCTGGAACAGTTGAAGATTAATATCGACAGTCAGGACCTGACCCTGGACGAGGAAGTGATTAATGCGCTGGAAGAGATTCATAAGCGCTTCACTATTCCCGCTCCATAGACGCGTTTGGTTGCAAAAAAGGGCGCCTGGCGCCCTTTTTTAACTCTAGATTTTGCGTTTTTGCTTAATCTGCCACAGCCAGAGTCCGGCAATCGCCAGCGCAAACACCACCCCGAAGCCAACGCCTATTGCCAATACTGGCGCACCGAGCATCACTACCAGCGAATAGAGCCCCAGCATCAGCAGCATGGCGGTGTTTTCACCCAAATTCTGCACCGCAATCGCGTTACCTGTGCCAACCGTTTCTTTGCCAAGATGCTGCAACAACGCATTCAACGGCACGACAAAGAAGCCGCCCAGAACGCCGATAAGCGCCAGAAGAAGATAAGCGTTCAACATGCTGTGTTGCAGCGTGAACAGCACGACCACGACACCGATCCCGATCCCCGCAGGCAGGCAACGTTTAACCGTTTTCAACGTAATGAGCTTCGCCGCGGCACCAGCACCGAGCACGATGCCCACCGCAACCATCGCGTTAAGCAGCGTCGGCGTGGTGTTGTCGCTGATACCCAATGCCACCGGCACCCAGAGAACCAGCAGGAAACGCAGCGTCACGCCCGCGCCCCAAAACAGGCTGGTACCCACCAGCGAGAAACGCGTATCCGCATTGCCCCACAAAATACGGCAGGCATGGAAAAATGTCGAAGACATGCGACGAGGGTTCCACGACTGGCCCGGCCTTGCCGCCGTCATTTTCGGAATGAAGACGTTGGCCGCAACGGCCGCCGCATAGGCAAGTCCGCAAATCATCAAGGCGGCGGTGATGTACCAGTCGGCTAAGGCTCCACCGGCGACAGAACCCAACAGGATAGCCGCGATGGTTGAAGACTCCATCAGGCCATTGGCTTTCACCAGCTTGTCACCGGAGGTAATTTCGCCAAGGATGCCGTACTTGGCCGGTGAATAGGCCGCTGCGCCAACCCCCACCAGCCCGTAGCCCAGGAACGGGTTGAACCCGAAGCAGATAACCAGCGCACCCAGCAGTTTAAGGCCGTTGGCAAACATCATCACACGACCTTTGGCAAAGCTGTCGGCAAACTGCCCGACGAAGGGCGCCAGAATAATATAGGCCGCCACAAACGCCATTTGCAGCACTGGCTGGCTCCATTCGGGATAGAGCTCCTGTTTAATCAATGCCAGCGTGGCAAACAGCAGCGCATTATCGCCAAAGGCCGATAAGAACTGCGCAACAATCACGGCCGTCATCCCGCGTGACATCAGGGGAAATCGGCTCCCCAGGGGCTTACTCATTTTTGCTCTCCGGTTGTTCTGCCATCTCGCGCAGGGTCACAAAATCAGGTTTTCCGCTGCCCAACAGCGGCAGCGCTTTCACCACGCGAATGTCACGCGGCACAGCAATCTCGGGGATCCCCAGCTCGCGGGCGCTTTTAAATAGCCTGTCGCGCGATAGCGTTTCGTCGGTGGTAAACAGCACTAACGCCTCACCTTTGGCGCTGTCTGTGCGCGACGTGGCAGCGTGCTGGGCGTCGGGAGAGGCCTGAATCGCAATCTGCTCGACGCTCTCTAGCGACACCATTTCGCCGGCCAGCTTGGCAAAGCGTTTGACTCGACCACGAATCGCGCAATAGCCCTCGGCGTCCAACGTGACGATATCGCCGGTGTCGTACCAGCCCGCCTCAATCTCACCCTGCGCATTCTCTGCCGCAGGCAGTTCGAGTACGCCCGGATTCTCGACGCGTAAATACCCTTTCATGATATTAGGCCCGCGCAGCTGAAGGCGTCCGCCCTTGTCGATCCCCGGAACCGCCAGCAGGCGAGATTCCATGCCTGGCAGAATCTTGCCCACGGTATTGACCCGTGCCGCCATCGGTACGTTAATGGCCACCACCGGTGCGCACTCGGTTACGCCGTAGCCTTCAAGAATGCGCAGACCAAATTTGTTCTGCCACACCTCTTTGGTGCCCTCGGAAAGCTTTTCAGCACCGGCAACCACATAGCGCACACGAGCGAAATCATAGGGATGCGCAAAGCGGGCGTAGTTACCCAAGAAGGTCGACGTACCAAACAGCACGGTGCAGTTTTGGTCATACACCAGCTCGGGCACAATTCGGTAATGCAACGGGCTTGGATAGAGAAACACGCGCGCGCCGGTCATCAGCGGCGTAAACAGCCCGACGGTGAGACCAAAGGCGTGAAACAGCGGCAGCGCCGACATAAAGCGGTCACGTGGAGTGAAGTCGGCTACGGTACGGATTTGCTCTACGTTGGCTATCAGGCTGGCATGCGAATGTACCACGCCCTTGGGATTGCCTTCAGAACCTGAAGTAAAAAGCACCAGCGCCGCATCGTCGGGTTGTTGATAGAGCATCGCGCGCTGCGGGAAAATCAAATGGAACAGGATCCACAGTTTGTCTTCTTTGGTGACCGTATCCTTGAGGTCTTCAAGGTATACCCATTTCACCCCGGTCACTTGCTCAGGCAGATGGGTCAGCTTGCCCTTTTCCAAAAACTGCCTTGAGGTCACGATGGTCTCAATCTGTGCCGCCTTGACGGCACTTTTGATTCCCTTAGCGCCAGAGGTGTAGTTGAGCAGCGCGGGGATACGATTTCGCATCGATGCACCAAAAATGGCGGCCGCCGTGATGGTGGCATTGGGCAGCAGCATACCGACGTGCTCCCCCTCACGGGTGAAGCGTTGCAGAATACGGCTGACGCCGAGCGATTTCTTCAGCAACCCCTGATAGGTGTCTTCGTTGAACGAAATGTCGGCGATGCACGGCTTGCGGCGACCATAGCGGGTCTGCGCCGAGAGCAGCGCCTGGTAGAGCGTTTCCGTCGGACGCGTCGCCATACGCGCTTCCATCATGATGGCATGCAGCCGTTGTCCGGCCAGCAGGCGTCTTTCTCGCGCACGCGGTGCATCAGGCATCAAGACGTTCTGCGGCGGTAGAATGTTGATGGATATTTTCGGGAACCAGCGCAGTTTGAAGCTGCCGAACAGGCGACTAAAAATCGAGAACTCAGCGCCGTCGATCCGAATAGGGATAACTGTCGCCTGCGATTTAGCGGCCACAAAGGCGGCACCGTCGTATATTTTCATCAGCGAGCCGGTCACCGTAATGCGCCCTTCAGGAAATACCACGACCGGACGTCCCTTCTCGATTTCACGCACCAGACGTTTGATTGCCATCGGTTTGGTGGGATCCAGCGGCACAAAGTCGATGTAATCCTTAAGCCACTGCATATACCAACGTTCGGTAATCGTGGAGTAAACGGCAAAGACCGGTTTAATCGGCAGGAACAGGACCAGCAGCATCGCGTCGATAAACGAGACATGATTGGGGGTCAGTAGCATTCTTGGATAGGTCAACTGAGCTTTATCCGGCGTTACGGTAACGCGAAATATGACCTTAAACAGGGCGCGAAAAAATGAATGTAACAACCGATAGAGCATTCCGTTCTCCTCTAAATTTGCACCTATCCGAATGAGAACAGGTAATTTTCGAGGTTATCATAACGGAGCTTTACTTGACGACAGGTAAGGAACTCTCAGAAAAAAATCAGGGCGTAATCTCAGGCAAAAAAAAACCTACGCATCTGCGTAGGTTGGTGCAATTTTAATCGGTTTCAACATGCAAAGCATGTTGGATGATTCACCAATCAATACCTCTGGGACCACCAACATTAGAGAACATCAGCGCGTTGCACTACCTTTCAATCGCAAGAGTTCTGCGCAAACTGCAACCAACTGTAAAATTGACACAACGAATGTAAGGCAGAGGTTTTTAAGATGTGATAACTAAGTTAAATCCTAAACTACAGACGAAAAAAAACCTACGCATCCGCGTAGGTTGGTGCAAATTCAATCGGTACCAACACACAATGTATGTCGATGATTCACCAATCAATACCTCTGGGACTGCTAATGTAGCCGCTGGGACCTTACGGCCACCAGCGGGCAATCGCAACATTAGTCCGCAAAGTGTAACCAGCGGTGAGAATCAAATAGCCGATACTTCTACCAGGCAGCTCATGGCGTTCGGACCCTGCGTCAGACGTGATGTCCCGATGTCCAGCGTCAGTACGTTTGGGTTACCCGCCTGCTCGGTTTCGTGCCATTTTTTGCCAAATCCCGGATTGAACCAAGCACCGGTCGCCATCAGTACTACGCTGCGCGTAATGCCGTCATTGAGCGACACGCCTGCCAGACAGCTGCCGCGCTCGTTGCTGACTTTTACAACGTCACCGTCTTTAAGATTGCGCGTTGCGGCGTCCTCAGGGTGCATAAACAATGTTTCTTTGCCGGAGGTCTTGTTGTTTTGCGCAAGCGGCGTCTGGTCAAGCTGACTGTGCAGGCGGTCCTTGGGCTGAATTGAAATCAGGTGCAGCGGCCAGCGTTTGGCGGTCTCAGATCCCAGCCATTCGACCGGCGGCTGCCACTCTGGGTGGGGCGCAAAGTCCTCATATTGGTAGTCGGCGATTTTCTGGCTGAACAGCTCAATCTTGCCGCTCTGCGTACCCAGCGGATTAGCACGGGGACGCTTACGGAACGACTCAAAGAACACATAATCTTTTTCAGGCTTGGGTAATTCAACAAAGCCGCGTTCCCAGAACGTCTCGAAATCCGGCCATTCGATCTCAGTTCCCTGTTGCGCCTGCCCACACTGCTTATAAATCTGGCGCAGCCACGCGTCTTCATCACGCCCCTGGGTATAGGCTTCCCGGTACCCCAGACGCTCGGCCAGATCGGCAAAAATATCGTAGTCGTTACGGGCCTGATGCTGCGGCGCAACCGCCTGATGCATCGCCAGCACAAAGCGATCGCGCGATGAACCGCCGATGTCGTTACGTTCAAGTGAGGTCGTGGCAGGTAATACGATGTCAGCCATACTTGCCGCCGAAGTCCAGACGTTGTCCTGCACGATCACCGTATCCGGCTTCTGCCAGCCCTCAACCAGCCGGTTAAGCTGTTGATGATGGTGGAAAGGATTACCGCCCGCCCAGTGCACCAGATGAATATCAGGATAGGTCAGCGTTTCGCCCTGAAACTCGTAAGACTCGCCCGGATTAAGCAACATATCGCTAATACGTGCCACAGGAATAGACAGGCCAGACGGATTCGGACCGGTACTCACCGCCGGGCCCGGCGTATCGAAACGCGGATTACCGACGCTGTTCATCGAGCCGTGCCCAAACGAGAATCCTCCCCCCGGCAGGCCCACCTGCCCCAGCATCGCCGAAAGCGCAATCATCATCCAGTAAGGCTGTTCGCCGCGGTGGGCACGCTGTACCGAGTAAGAACAGGTAATAAAGCTGCGCTTGCCGATCAGCTGCGTAGCCAGACGTGCAATGCGTTCAGCCGGAACGCCGGTGATGGCGCTGGCCCAGTCGGGGGTTTTCTCTACGCCATCTTTGCTGCCGTTAAGATAGGCTGCCAACTGCGGATAACCGACGCAGTACGTGGCAAGAAACGCGTGATCCTGTGCTTCTCTACGTTGAATTTCATAGGCCACGGCCATCATCAGCGCGGCATCGGTATTTGGCCGGATCGGGATCCATTCCGCATTGACGAATTCAGGGCAGTCGTCACGCATCGGACTGATATTGACGATCGGCGTGCCTTTTTTGGCAAGCTGCTCTAGCGCGGGCTTCAAGGTATGCTCCACTGCACCGCCCGAGGCCACCTGCGCGTTTTTCAGCGCCAGGCCGCCGAAAGCCAGCAGAATATCGCAATGTTCAACCACGCTGGGCCACGTCGTCACGCGGCCGGTCAGTGGCGTATAGGTACCAATCACGTAAGGCAGGAAGAACTGCGCGGATCCCCAGCTGTAGTTCCCCTGCTGATCCACCCCGCCACCGCCGGTGAAATAGAAGCGGCGCACCAATGAGCGAGCGTGGTGTAAACGCCCGGCAGAAGACCAGCCGTAAGAACCGTTGAAAATGCCCGCAGCACCGTAGCGGTCGCGCACGCGGCGGTTCTCTTCCGCAACCAGATCCAAGGCTAGCTCCCAGTCAACCTCCACGAAGTCCTCACGACCGCGCAGAGTTCGGTCGCTGTTTTCTCTTTTTTGCAGCCAGGAGCGACGTATGGCCGGCTTGCGAATGCGTTTGTCGGAATAGAGCAGCGCGGGAATGGAATCAAGCATCGGTGAGGGATCGGCATCCGCAGAATAAGGTTCACAGCGGATAAGGCGGCCGTTTTCAACCACAGCCGTATAAGCCCCCCAGTGGGCAAGCTGAGGATAGCGTTTTATAGACATGATTCTCTCTGTGCAGATGTTTTCAAAAGAAATAAGGCAGTCGCGCTCAAACGCCCATCACACGCGGGCTTGAGCGAGTATTATTGCTAACAAAATAGCAATCCTGCTCCTCGGACTCAAAGCACAATTGAAGATAAGAGCGTGTAATTAAGTCATTTATCGCTGAAAGCGGGGTGCAGGAACTTAAAAGGCTTAATTTATCGATTTACGGCGAGTATTATTCGCCGTCTCAATGCGCTTGCTTGCGAAGTTGCGATCTACGTCCCTTGCAGAGACCGGGTTTTTCCGCAAAACTGAACCATGTAAACGTTTACTCCTCAATACGTTGGATAGGCAAAATGGCTACGATTAAGGATGTCGCACGACTGGCGGGTGTTTCTGTAGCAACAGTTTCACGCGTGATTAACCACTCCCCTAAAGCCAGCGAGAGCTCGCGTGATGCCGTGATGAGCGCGATGCAGCATTTGCAGTATCATCCCAACGCCAATGCCCGCGCACTCGCGCAACAATCTACTGAAACATTGGGCCTTATCGTGTCCGATGTATCCGACCCCTTCTTCGGGGCGATGGTTAAAGCCGTCGAACAGGTGGCCTACTCCACCGGCAACTTTTTGCTGATTGGTAACGGTTACCATAACGTTGATAAAGAACGACAGGCTATCGAGCAACTGATCCGCCACCGCTGCGCCGCACTGGTGGTACATGCCAAGATGCTTGCGGAAGACGAGCTGTCGGCGCTGATGAAGCAGATCCCCGGCATGGTGCTTATCAACCGCACGCTGCCCGAATTTGAACACCGCTGTGTGGCGCTCGACGACCGCTATGGCGCCTGGCTGGCAACCCGCCATCTTATTCAGGCCGGGCATCAGCGTATCGCCATCCTCTGCTCCAACCATGATATTTCCGATGCACGCGACCGTTTACAGGGCTATCTCGATGCGCTTGAAGAGCACGGGATCCCGGTCGATGAGCGGCTGATTGTCTCGGCTGAACCGGACGAAGTGGGCGGCGAGCAGGCGATTACCGAACTGCTGGGGCACGGCAAAAACTTCACCGCCGTGACATGCTATAACGATCCGATGGCGGCCGGAGCGCTCTCGGTGCTGAGCGATAACGGGATTGATGTCCCAGGCGAGATTTCGTTGATTGGCTTTGATGACGTGCTGATTTCGCGCTACCTGCGCCCGAGGCTGACCACCATTCGTTATCCGGTCGTGGCGATGGCGAATCAGGCCGCACAGCTCGCTCTGGCATTGGCCAAGGGACTACCGCTGCCTGAAACCACCAATATGTTTAGCCCGACGCTGGTGCGCCGTCACTCGGTGAGCGTGCCTAACAGTTAACGCGCAGGGGCGATATGTTGGTGATAGAGGCGCACGGATTTATTCGGATAATCAAGCGCATTACCGATATAGTCCCAGCCGAAACGCTCGTAGTATCCCGAGAAAGTTGACCATAGATACAGCTGTTCAAATCCCGCGGAACGGCTGTACTCGGCCACAAAATGCTGCAATTTTTGGCCTAGCCCGCGCGAACGCCAACCTTCATCGACATACAAGGCCGCCAGCCACGGCGAGAGATCCTGACGGCTTATCAAATCGCAGCGCCACAGCCCCACCGTGCCAACCAGTTGGTCGCCATCCAGCGCGATAAAGGTCAGCGGCAAATCTGCACCGCGCAGGCTGCTGTCAACCACGCTGGCAAAAAATTCCCGCGTATTATCAGCATCAAAGGCCTGCCACAACCAGTCTATGACCTGCTCGCGATGCTGCGGATAAAGGTGCAAATTAACGACGGTGACCATCGGCTATACCAACTTGCCTTGAAAAATAGGCACCGACTCAAACAGATAGCCGTCAAACTCCGGGGCATCGACGTCCGACAGCTCCATCAAGGTATTTTTAACGTTTTCCATGTGCTGCCACATTGCCTGATAGGAGCCCATGACGTCGCGGCGTCGCAGTGCGGCAAGAATGTTTTGATGATCGGCAAGCCACTTGAGACGATAACCCCGCGTGGCAATATGGCTGTGCAGCTGTTTCCACAACGGGCTTGAATCCCGGTGCGCCCAGATATTCTTCACCGAATCGAGCAGCATCTGATTCTGCGTTGCCCCGGCTATCAACAGGTGAAACAGCCTGTCGTTGTCGCCGCTTTCGTCGTTGGCGACGATGGCAATCTGCTCCTGCTCCAGCGTACGACGCAGATTTTCGATGTCGGATTTCGTCGCCATCTTGGCAGCAAAGGCAGCGATGTTACTTTCAAGCAGTTGACGCGCCTGCAAAATTTCAAAAGGCCCAATCTGTCCCTGATACAGCGAATCGTCTTGCCCCTCTTCCTCTCGCGGAATACGCACCACGTAAACGCCCGACCCCTGACGAATATCAACGATGCCTTCAAGCTCAAGCATCAGCAGCGCTTCACGCACGATAGTGCGGCTCACGCCATAGGTTTCCGCCATATTCCGTTCAGGAGGCATCCGGCTGCCAACGGCAAAATGTCCCTGTTTAATCTTTTCGCGCAGGTCATGACCTATTTCCTGATATTGCTTTCTTTCCTGCGAAACCACGGCCTTATCCACTTTCTCACCTTACCAGCGGCAGAAACCGCAAAATGTGCCCCGTGATGGGCCGCCTCTCGCCGAGTGACGGCCCTCTTTGTGGCCTAGTCTACCAAACCCAGCGCCTGATCGAGTACCTTTACACCATTTAAGGTGCCGTAGGCCACAGAATCAATTACAGCGATAGGGATCTGGTAGTGGTCGGTAAGCTTTTTATTTTCTGCCAGTTTAAAGCGCACCTGCGGTCCGAGCAGCACCGCAGTGACGTCCTGTGCGTAAGCCTCAAGCTCATCACGCAGGTTCTGCTCCGCAATAGCATAGATTTTGTATTCAAGCCCGCGTGCGGCCGCTTCTTTTTCCATTCTGGTGACCACTAGCGAGGTCGACATTCCCGCTGAGCAGGCTAAAACGATACGTTTCATCAGTAATCTCCGGGTTATTTGTCTTCATCATCCAGGGTTAACGACAGCCTGCGCTCAGCGGCAAGTGCGCTGAACCAGTGCGAGGATTTCTTGCGGCGGCGCTGACGGTCATGGTCCAAATCAATCTCTATCAGCCCGTAGCGATTCTTGAAGGCATTCATCGGCGAGACATTGTCGGTAAACGCCCAAAGCATATAGCCGAGGCAGTTTGCGCCCTCTTCACGTGCCTTAAGCGCCCAGTAAATATGTTCGCCGATAAACTCGATACGGTAATCGTCCTGTATCTCGCCGGTTTCCTGACTGCGAAAACGCCCTTCATCCTCAATCCCCATGCCGTTTTCGGAAATAAACCACGGCGTATTGCCGTATTCGGTCTTCATCCGCATCGCCATGTCATAAACAATTTTTGGATAAATTTCCCAGCCGCGAGACTTATTCATGCGCCTTCCGGGCAGTTCAAAGTGCTCATAGTAATAAGCTGGATGGAAAGGCGTTTCTTTATTCCATTCCCGACTGGGTGCTTTCACTCGGTGCGGGTAATAAAGATTAATACCGACCTCATCAACGGTATTGTCACGAATAATCGCCAGCTCCTGTTCGGAATAGGCGAAGTGAATCTGGTGTTTGGCCAGTAAGTCGAGCAGTTCGCGGGGGTATTCGCCCTTGATTAACGGGTCTAAAAATACGCGGTTGTAGAAAAGGTCATAAAGGTGCGCCGCCTGACGGTCATGTGCTGCCGATGAACGCGGATACGTCACCTCTGGGTTAAGAATGACGCCAATCGTGCCGTGAGCGTCATAGCCTCTTTTACGAAACAGCGAAACCACTTTGGCGGTTGCCAGCACCTTGTGATGATTCCACTGCATCCATTTGCTGGTGTTCTGCTCATAGGGCCAGCGAATCGCGTCAAGGTAGACGCGGGTTTGCACCACCACCGGTTCATTGAAGGTGAACCATCGCGCCACCTTGTCGGCAAAGCGTTCGAAGGCTTTTTCGGCATAAAGCACGAACAATTCAACCACCTTCTTAGAGCTCCATCCATCATATTTTTCAATCAGATAGGCAGGTAGCTCGTAGTGCTCAAGACACAGCATCGGTTCGATACCTTCGCGCTTCATCTCATCCAACAGATTGTCGAGATAGCGGGCGTACTCCTCATCGACGATGCCGTTTTCATAGTCGGTGAAAAACCGCGCCCAGTTGATAGAGGTGCGATAATGCGTGAGGCCGCTGGCCTTCATCAGCGCCACGTCTTCCTTGTATCGATTATAAAAGTCGGTGGCCTTCGCCGGACCATAACCGTTGTGCCAGACGTGGCGATCGTTTTTGTACCACAGGTCAAGGTAGGAGTCCTGACCGGCTTTTTTGCCACTCCAGCCCTCCGTCTGCCACGCCGACGCGGCTGCGCCAAGGATAAAATCTTCAGGAATGTTGATCGAAACTTTACTCATGACTTATCTCCATTTTAAAGTCAGACCGGTCGCTGTACGGCAGCGGATTGATTTTGCAAAGCCTCTTTCTGGGCCTGCTCGGCGCGGCGCGAGGCCACTTTTACAAACGGGAAGTACACGGCGGTAGCAATCACGATGCATATCAGCTGCGTCACCACGGCGCCCATTGAGCCCGCCGTTGAAAGCCAGGCGTTAATTACCGGTGGTGTGGTCCAAGGCACCATCACGACGGCGCGCCCGGCGAAACCCAGACTTGTCGCGAAATACCCCACGGTGCCTGTGATAAGCGGGGTAATAATGAAAGGAATCGCCAGAATGGGATTGAGCATCACCGGCATCCCGAAGATAACTGGCTCATTGATATTGAAGAAGCTTGGGCCCAGTGAAAGCTTGCCAATCTCTTTCATTTCTTTGCGGCGCGTGGCCATCAGCACCGCCAGCAGAAGGCCAATGGTACAGCCCGATCCCCCGATGCTCATGTAAACGTCCCAGAAAGGCATGGTGATAATATTTGGCACTTCTTTGCCCTGCTCAAACGCCGTCATATTGACCATGATGGCCCCGAGCAGCAGCGGCTCACGGATAGGCTTGATCATCTGATTGCCGTGAATGCCGATAACCCAGAACAGCTGCGCCACAAACATCAGCAGCAGGATCCCCGGCAGGCTTTGCATCACCGACTCCAGCGGGCGCTGAATAACCTGATAGACGGCGTCGTAGAGGTAAATCCCGGTCAGACGATGGAAAACGAAACCGAAGGTAGCGATGAGCACCACGGTAATAATGGCAGGAATCAGCGCCGAGAAAGAGGCGGAAACGTTAGGCGGTACACTTTCCGGCATTTTAATTCGCAGCCGGTCAAAGGATTCAAGCCTGGAATAAACCTCGACGGAAAGAATGGCAATAAACATTCCGAGGAACAGACTTTTGGTATCCGAGAACTGTTTCGCCAGAACGTCTTTCACCTCTTGCATATGGCCGTTGACCATCATGTCGAGAGTCGTTGGTGTCACGGAGATAAAGCAGATCACGGCCAGTAGGCCCGGAAACAGCGAGCGCGATCCATTAATCTTGCCCAGCTCGATACCAATCAAAAATACCGCGCCGATAGTCAGAAAGCTCAGCGTGGCGTAGTTAATGCTGGTCATGATCGGCTTGAGCGTGGCGAGAAAGGCAAAGCTTTCGAAATGCGCGAGGCCGTTTTTCGGATCCATCACCATATTGGAAATAAGCACTGAAAATGCGCCGACGATAATGACCGGCATCAGTGTGATAAACGACGCTTTAATCGCCATAATATATCTCAGGCTATTAAAGGTATTCGCGAAGCCCCCGAGGGAATCAATAAACCGGTCTTTGTAGGACATGGCATTACCTCTGCGTATTGTTGTAAGCACAGCAAGTGTTGTGGGCACAGAAAGTGGTTTTTTATCGCTATTTGGTATGCCAAAAAATACCTTAGTCTGGCTTATTTTCTGTGATCGCATTCTCAGAAGCGAATATTGGAATTCCAATATGATGAATTACGCCAATTTTGGTATGCCAATATGGATTTCACTATGAGCTTTGACCTTGAGCAAACGGTAATGGAGCTGTTAATCAATGCGGGTGAAGCCCGCTCGTGCGCAATGATGGCGATTCAAAGCGCCCGTCAGCAGGACTGGCAGGAGGCGGCACAACAGCTTGAAGCCTCACAGCTGGCGGCGCGCGAGGCGCATAAGGTGCAGACCCAGCTGATTGGAGTAGACGAAGGATCGGGCAAGATCCCCATGACGCTTATTATGGTGCACGCTCAGGATCATCTGATGACGGCGATGCTTTGCCGCGACCTTGCCGAAGAAATTGTGCTATTAAGAAAGGAGATGTTCGGCCAAACGGCGAAAGTTGGCGATTAATGGGTGTAAAAAAGCCGCGACATGTTGGATGCCGCGGCTGACGTTAACGTGACGCGTGAAGCAATCAGATATTCTCGAGCGCCAGCAGCTCTTCAATAGTCTGACGACGACGAATCAAACGCGGCACGCCGTTTTCAAACAGCACTTCGGCTATCAGCGGACGGCTGTTGTAGTTTGAAGACATCGACGCGCCGTAGGCTCCGGTGTCGTGGAATACCAGGTAATCGTTGATATCGGCCTCTGGCAGAACCCGCGTTTCCACACCGCCGCCCGCCTGCTGGGTGAATACGTCGCCGGACTCACACAGCGGCCCGGCGATAACAGATTCGCGCTGCGGCTGCTCGCTCAGGTCGCGACCGTCGGCTGGCAGCACGGAGATATGGTGATAGCTGCCGTACATCGACGGGCGCATCAAATCACTGAAGCCTGCATCCACCAACACGTAATGACGGCTGCCCATCGATTTAACAGCGCGAATCTGCGCGACCAGCACGCCAGACTCGGCCACCAGGAAACGGCCCGGTTCGATTTCGAGGCTGACAGGGTGTCCCAGATGCGCGGCAATCTGCTCACGCGCGCGGTTCCACAGACCGTAGTAGTGGTCGGTATCGATAGATTCGCCGCCAAACTGGTAAGGAATCGACAACCCGCCCCCGGCCGAGATGGCTTCAATGTCGTGGCCCAACTCAATCACCTGACGAACCATGGTGTCGCAAACCTGCTCAAGGTGTTGATAATCAACGCCAGACCCGATATGCATATGAATACCCACCAGTTTAAGCTGGTAGGCACGAATTTTCTCCAGCGCCAGCGGCAGGTCACCAAACCAGATACCGTGCTTGCTGTTCTCGCCGCCGGTATTGGTTTTTTGGCTGTGCCCGTGACCGAAGCCCGGGTTAACGCGCAGCCAAACCGGATGGCCCGGCTTCTGCTGGCCAATCTGCTCCAACATATCGATAGAACCGGCATTCACCGGAATAGACAGCTCGGTCACTCTCGCAAGCGTTGCCGGGTCCAGCACGTCAGCGGTAAATACGATTTCACTGTGTTCGCCCGGCTGGTATCCCGGTTTAAAACCGGCCACCAGCGCACGCTCGATTTCACCGAGTGATACGGAGTCCACTTTTACGCCCTGCTCGCGCATCAGACGCAGAATATGGGTATTAGAGCTGGCCTTTTGCGCAAAACGAATAACGTCGAACTGGCGAAGTTGGCTGATACGCTGCTCAATAACCTGCGCATCATAGACCCACACTGGGCTTCCAAACGCTTTGACGGCGCTTAGCAGATTCGCGCTGTTGAGCGCATTTTCATTATTATTCAGTGCAAAAGGCATTAGGTTCTCCGTTAAGCCGAACGCTGCAATAGCGGCCTGCTCGTTGTCTGAGGATTTATCAATTATCCGGCATTATGCCGTCCTATTTTTCGGGGTTAAAATATCTATTTAGCGGCAGTCTATTCATTTATGATATGGGACAATACAGCCCAGGAGTGACCCACCATGCCCGCCATCTCATTACGTCATATCGAAATTTTTCATGCAGTAATGACCACGGGAAACCTTACCGAAGCGGCGGCGCTGTTGCAGACCTCTCAGCCAACGGTGAGCCGTGAGCTGGCTCGCTGTGAAAAGCTATTAAAATTGCAGCTGTTTGAACGTCTTCGCGGGCGACTTTATCCTACTGCGCAGGGGCTGCGGCTGTTTGAAGAGGTGCAACGATCCTATTACGGCCTCGATAGAATTATTAACGCTGCGGTGGGCATTCGCCAGTTCGAGCAGGCGCAGCTGTCGGTGGTATGTTTGCCGGTGTTTAGCCAGTCGCTGTTGCCCGCCGTATGCCAGCCGTTTTTGGAACAATATCCCGAAGCCAGCTTCAACATCGTGCCGCAGGAGTCACCGCTGTTGGAAGAGTGGCTGTCGGCGCAGCGCCACGATTTAGGCATTACCGAGAACCCCCACACGCCGGCCGGCACACAGCGCCAAACGCTGCTGACGCTTAATGAGGTCTGCGTGCTGCCGGTCAGTCATCCGCTGGCGGCCAAGCCGGTCATCACTGCGCAGGACTTCAGCGGACTCAACTTTATCAGCCTGTCGGCCACCGACAACTATCGCCAGCTGCTCGACGCGCTGTTCGCGGAACAAGGTGTTCAACGACGCATGGTGATGGAAACGCACAGCGCAGCGTCGGTGTGCAGCATGGTGGCGCAAGGGATCGGCGTGTCGATTGTTAATCCGCTTACCGCGCTGGAATATGCCCGACCGCCGCATCAAGGCGCAGGTCGCATCGTCGCCCGCCCGTTCAGCGAGCAAGTCCCCTTCACCGTCAGCCTGATTCGCCCGCTGCATCGCCCGGCCTCGGCGCTGGTGGATACCTTTATCGAGCACTGCCACCGGCAGGCTGCGTTATTACCGCAGCGTCTCGCCGCCGCGCTCCGCCACTGACTCAGCGCAAAAGTTGCACGTCCTGCTTTATCCAGCGTGGGTTAGCGGCAAACCACTCCACCAGAAAATCAAGCAGCGCCCGCAGCGCGACCGGCATCTGCCTGCGGGTCGAATAGATAGCAAAAATCCCCATCGACTGTGGCTGCCATTCGGGCAGAAGGCGAACCAGCTGTCCGCTGGCAATCAGTGCCGCCGCGGAATAGACCGGCTGCATCACAATCCCAACGCCTTCTACCGCGCCGGTCAGCAGCACCAATGATTCGTTAGCGCTCAGATTACCGCTCACCGGTACGCTGGATTTTTTACCGTCGCGCTCAAAACTCCACAGGCTTTTACCGAAATAGGTGTAGGTCAGGCAGTTATGCAACGCCAGATCGTCAGGTTTGCGCGGCGTGCCGTGGGTCGCCAAATAGGCCGGTGAAGCGCAAACCACCGAGTCACAGTGCGACAGTGGACGCGCAATCAGATTCGGATCGAGATCATTGGTAATGCGCAGCGCCAAATCGATACGGTCCTCCACCAGATTCACCGCCCGGCTTTCAAGTTGCAGGTCGATATTTAACTGCGGATGGCGACGTAAAAACTCGGCGACCGCGATCACCACCGCTCCTTGTCCAAACGACTGCGAACAGCTCAGGCGCAGCAACCCCCGCAGCGCTTCGTCACCCGACTCGGCCACACTTTCCATCTCCACCGAGAGTTGCAACAGCTTGCGGCAACGCAACAGCGTGCTCTCACCGGCGTCGGTCAGGCTAAGCTTACGCGTGGTGCGATGCAGCAGGCGAGCGCCCGACCACTTCTCCATCTCCGAAAGATAGCGGGTCACCATCGCACGCGACATATTCAACGCTTCAGCGGCGTTGATCATCGATCCGCGCTCGACGATAGCCACAAAAACCTGTGCAGCCATGATTCTGTCCATGTGTTATTCGTCCGATTTATGCAACAAACAGTTGCGTAGTATCCGGTTTTTCTCGCGATCCGTGCAACTTATAATCTTTATCGATAGCCACACATAATAAACCTCTGAGGAAACATCATGCGTTTACTGACACTCACCCTGACCGCTGCCGTCCTGCTTGGCGGCAATTTGACCGCGCGTGCCGCCGAGCCTTCTGCTCCGCTGACGCTTGACGTTTACAACCCGGGAGCACACAGCCTGTTTGCCGTTTCATCTGAAATAATCAGCGGAAAAAATGACCTTATGCTGATCGATGCACAGTTTCAGCGTAATGACGCACAAAAGCTGGTCGATAAAATCAAGGCAACCGGCAAGAAGCTGACCACCATTTATATCAGCCAATCCGATCCAGACTTTTACTTCGGGCTGAGCATCCTGCATGCGGCGTTTCCCGAGGCAAAAATCGTCGCGACGCAGGCGACGGTTGACGAGATAAAGGCCAATAAAGACGGGAAATTAGCGTTTTGGGGGCCAAAATTAGGCGAAAATGCACCCAGAAGCGTCATCGTGCCTGAAGTACTGAAGGGCGACAGGCTTTCACTCGAAGGGCATGAGCTGGAGATCAAAGGCGTGATGCCGGAGAAGACTTTCGTCTGGATCCCGTCGTTAAAAGCGGTGGTGGGCGGCGTGCTGGTGGACGGTAACAATATGCACGTTTGGGTTGCCGACAGCCAGACCAAGGAACTGCGTCAGAAATGGCTCACCTCGCTGGATCAGATTGCTGCGCTGCACCCGAAAATCGTCATACCGGGGCATTTCCTGCCTGGCGCACCGCAAAATATTGCGTCGGTAAACTTCACTCGCCAGTATTTGCAGACGCTTGAGGCCGAACTGCCAAAAGCGAAAGACTCCGCACAGCTCATCGCCGCTATGAAAACACATTACCCGCAGTTGAAAGAGGAAGGATCGCTGGAGCTGACGGCCAAGGTGCTGAAAGGCGAGATGAAATGGCCAAACTAGACAATAGCTTTTGATTGCAAACCGGGCTTAAGTTCGGGGTCAATCTGCTCATAGAGGACTTGGCCTTAAGCCCTCGTTGGCGGGTCTGGGGCCGTGGCCCCTAATCCTCTACTTTCATAAATTTCCCCGACGCCATCACGTTGTCGCCAAATCCACAGTCTCCGACGCTTTTTAACGTCAGGTTCTGTCCTGCGAAATCCAGATTAACGGTGCAGTCGGTGCCAGCGGCACTGGCGTCATCTACCGAGTGATAAACCGCCTGATTGTTTTTTATCGCGGTGACCGTTGAGAAATTACCGGTGTTCGGCCCGTAGTAGAGCGACATCGCCCCCATGTACATGCCGCTGAATTGAATCACGTACTGACTTTCCTCAGGCTTCACCTCGACCGTATTCCAACTTCCCTCTCCGGCATATTGCCAGTACAGCCCTGCCGGGGCGTTTGACGGCGGATTGGCGTCAAGGTTGCTCTGAATTTTCTCAAGGTTAAACTGCGTTTTTGCGTCCTGCGGTGCCAAACTTAACCAGGCTTTGGCCTTGCCATACTGCTTCTGATGCATGTAGGTTAAAGCAATATTATTATAGGCCGTTGCCGTTGAACTCGCGGGTAAGTGGCAGAACTCGCTCCAGGCGACCTGATCGCGGAACAGATTTTGCGCCTTGGCGTAATCGCCCTGCTGGTAAGCGACTTTGCCTGAAGACGCATAAAGCCCGGTCTTGAGGCAGTCGGCCTTAATATCTGGTTCATCAATTTTTGCCCAAACGTTGGAGCAAATAAACCAGCCTGCTAACAAGCACGCAGGCAACCAAAATTTCATCGATCTCCCCTTTGTATCGCTGACAAATTCACTGTGGCAAAGGTATAGAACTGCGGTGGACGAAAAACATCCTTACAAGTCGGGCATTGCCCTCTCGCACACTGTCACTCATTCTGGGATGATTAGGAACCACCACTTATTACTATTTTATATGGCTATTTATGACTAAAAAACCTGGGAAAACGGCACGGTGGCGTGCAGTCTGGCAGTTGATTAAGCCCTATTGGCGGTCCGAAGAGAAGTGGAAAGCCTGGAGCATGTTGGCCGCAATCATCATTCTTTCGCTGGGGTCTGTCTACCTTAGCGTGCAGTTTAATGAATGGAATCGCGTGTTTTACGATGCACTGCAGAATAAAAATTTTCCGGTCTTCAAGCAACAGCTGTTTAAGTTTACCTGGCTGGCGCTGATTTTCATCGTGGTCAGTATCTACAAGGTGTATCTGACGCAGGGCCTGCAGATGAACTGGCGGCGTTGGATGACCAACGAGTATATGGATAAATGGTTAACCAATCACGCCTACTATTACACCGAGCATCAACATCAGGTTGATAACCCCGATCAGCGTATTGCCTCGGACCTGAGCGCTCTCACCTCGGGTACGCTTTCGCTTTCGCTCGGCCTGCTTTCCAGTCTGGTGACCCTGTTCTCGTTCGTCACCATTCTGTGGTCGGTCAGTGGACCGATCAGCTTTATGCTAGGGTCGCACGCTATTACCATCCCCGGCTACATGCTGTGGTTTGCCCTGCTCTACGCGCTGGTGGGATCGGTAATTATCGGCTTTATAGGCCGCCCATTGGTCAAGCTGAGCTTTAACCAGGAATGGTTCGAAGCAAACTTCCGTTTTGGTCTGATTCGCATCCGAGAAAACAGCGACGCTATCGCGCTGTACCACGGTGAGAAAAGCGAGAAGAAGCAGCTGGCCGACAACTTCGAGGCCATCCGCTCCAACTGGTGGTCATCGATGCGCACCACCCGACGCCTCAACTTCGCCAGTTCGTTCTACGGCCAGTTTGCCATTATCTTCCCTATTCTGGTGGCCGCACCGCGCTACTTCTCCGGCGCCATTCAGATGGGCCTGCTGATGCAAATTTCCTCGGCGTTTGGGCAGGTGCAGGACTCACTGTCGTGGTTTATCAACGCTTTCAACGACCTAGCGAGCTGGAAAGCCTGCGTTAACCGTCTTGCTGGCTTCAATGCCGCTATCGATCAGGTCAACACCCAGCCTCGCAATATTCTGCTAGGCGATGCCAAAGACGACGATTTGCAGTTGAACAACCTGACGGTGACTTTGCCAAACGGCAATCCGCTGTTCTCCTCTGTTTCTGCCTCTCTGGCGACGGGGGCGCGCGTGCTGGTTGCGGGCCCATCAGGCTGCGGTAAATCGACGCTGCTACGTGCAATTGCCGGCGTATGGCCTTACGGTACGGGAGAAATCAACACTGCCGCCAACAAGAAGCAGCTGTTCTTGCCTCAGCGCAGCTACATTCCGATTGGATCACTGCGTGAAGCCCTCACCTATCCGGAAGAAAGCAGCCTGGAATATACTGACGAGCGACTCTGCGAGGTGCTTGAGTGGTGTAATCTGAGCTATTTGCAGCCGGTGCTGGATCACTATTCCAACTGGAGCCAGCGCCTCTCGCCGGGTGAGCAACAGCGTCTGGCCTTTGCCCGCGCGATGCTTATCAAACCGGAAATTCTCTATCTGGATGAAGCAACCAGTGCGCTGGACGACGAGACGGAGCAGCGCATGTACAGCCTGTTGCTGGAAAAACTGCCGCAGACGACTGTGCTTAGCGTGGCGCACCGCAACAGCGTGGCGAAATACCACGAGCAGTGCTGGCGCTTCCAGCTACAGGACGACGGCCAATGCAGCCTGATGCGTTCCAGACTGCATGAAGACACGCTGCCTGCCTAAACAGGTATCAGCCTCAGCCCCCGCGCAGTAGTCCGCGCCGGGGGCGTTTTACCCCGCAATGCCACCTGATGTTAGTCCGCTAGCCGCTTCCCCTTTCGGTCACCGCCGATGTGCATTTATTGAGCGCCAGGCCACAGAATGCGTTATCCGTTTTGTTCAAATTGTATAGCTCACCATACAATTAACGGACGATTCAGGAGGGCTGATGAACATTGATAAAAATTCGCTCATACCGTTTTACCTACAGATAGAACAGCATCTTACTGAAAAACTCAACGCTAACGAGATTAAGCCAGGCGACCCCATTCCAACCGAGGCGGCCCTGTGTGAAATCTATGGCGTTTCCAGGATGACGGCGCGCAAGGCGGTCGATTATCTCGTCAGGCAAGGTCGCGTCGTGCGCTTTCGTGGCCGAGGCACTTTCGTCATCAACCCAGACAGCAAACAAAAAACAGTCCTGCCTCTGGACCGTCACTTTACTGCCAGCGATATTGCCAAAGAGCTTAATCAGACCCTCGAGAACCGGATACTGGAATTTCGTAAAATGCCTGCGGGGGCGGATATTGCCACACAGCTCAATATCAGTGCTGAAACGCTGGTCTATTTTATCATTCGGCTCCGTCTGCTTGATGCCAGACCTTTCGTCTATGAGAAAGGCTGGATGCTGTATGAGCCTTTTCCCTGTCTGACGCGTGAGGCGCTGAAACATTCAAAATATGACTATCTGCGTAACAAAGGCTTTCAGCCCGCCGGCAGCCACAAACAGATATCGGCCGAGTTACCGGCCAATGAGATTCGGCAGGCGCTGGAGCTGTCGCGCGACGAGCCCATTTTACACGCTCGCTCCGTCGCCTACTTTGCTGATGCGACCCCTTTTGAGGTCGCCGATATTTATTATAATCAACGTTATTATAGTTTTAGCATACGGGCGCAATCCTGACGGGATAATTGAATCCCCTGTTAAGCAATGAAACTGTCATCCCCCGATTAAAGATATCCCTGAAATGTTGGCTTTTGGTGGTGATCTGTTTCGACTTGTAATAATCGTTGAGGCGCTCGGCGTGCAGTTCAGAAATATCGGATACGCCGGAGTCCGAGTCGTCAGAACTGTCGTCGACGATAATCGTGTTAGTCCCTTCTCGTTCGGCCCAGCGAGGTAAGGGTTGTGCGATAACTGACGCTATCGGGCTGACTGGCGATTTTAGCGGTTCCTCCACTGACAGTGGCTTGCCGTCATACTTACCGACGTTATCTAATGAATTATAAAAATTAACCAGACTTGCCATTCTGCCAGTCCCTAAACGGCTCTCGGAGGCATTCGATAGAGGCTCGGTTTCCAGCGTTTTCAGCGCAAAGACCTTATGATTGCGCGTGGCCTTTTTACGCGTCACCATCATCTCGCGATCGTTAGCCTTCGCCACGGCCACGTCACTCGGTGATTTTCCGATATCACTAAATCGCGTCAGCGTAGTGCCATTTGGAAAAATTTTATCCGTAAACAGGCTGGGCCTGTTTGGCGTCAGGAGTTGATCAGGATGAGCATTCCGTGCCTTAGTCTCCTCGATCTTTTTCAGTATTCTAACGGTCGAGTCTTTTAATTTACCGATGCACTCTTGAACAATAACTATCGAGGCGGAGATATCAGACTTTTTTTTAAACTTGTTCATCGAGTTTTCAATTTCTGCATAAATTTCGTCAAAGCTTTGATGAGACTTTTGCTCTAATTTTTTTACCGCTGAATTACTTAACAAGGTACGATCGCTGCCCTGATTGCTTGCACCGAGGATGTTAACCGAAGCCGTTTTCTTTAGTTCTGGCTCGGCCTTTTCGAAGATAGTGTATAGCGTCTGATTATAATTACTGAGAATGCGAGGATATTTCATAATACATCCCTTAAAATTTAGGCGAGCAGATATTAGCAACAACCTGAAATAATTCTAACCTAGATTTCAGGGTATGATAATCAACGAAAGGTGAAAATATGCCGAGGGGAATCTTGAATTACTTGCCCGCTTGCGCATTATCTTTCATGGCTGCCGTCACGGGCTGAGAGAGATCAGAAAAAATTTTCACCCGTTCAGCGACATGGCCCCTTTTTAGAATAATTGACCGTTGGCCGTCATTTTCACCAGACTCTGCGGCTTTACGGCTATCAAGCCTGGCGTTAAACATTGTTTCGTCGTAAATTTTGAAGCGAGGCATCGGCTGTCGGTGCACAATGCTCTCCTCAAGCTGACGAGGCGTAAAGACGGGTTTGGTCCAGTTGACTTTATTATCCTCAGAAAGCGACCGCCTATACGCTATACCGAAAATCCCCATCATCAGCACAGGCCTCAAGGTATTTACCGACAGCTTCTCTGCATCAGTTCCCTGAGTTCGGACAGCGGGATTGAGGTTTTGAAACTTTTCGCGCAGCTGCTGGAAAACCTTTTCATTATCATGAAATATTGGCAAGAAATTATTTTGCAAGGTCTTAATATTTGACGAAATACACTTGCTGGAATGAGTTAAATTACTAATTATTAATCCACAATTTTTACTGATGTTTTTTCTCGGCGTGCACTCCTTGATAATGTTGCGTATCGCAACACTAATTCCTCTGGCTTGCATAATACGTCCTTTATATTTCCATTGAGTTTCCCAATATTACTCCGACTACCACTACCTAAAAACAAAAAAAACCGCTCAAGCTAATTTATGAGCGGTTTATATTAAACTTAATTAACGAAACAATTAACTCGCGAGCTCGATCTTCACATCATTGGCAATTTTTTCGACCTGTGGACCATAAATAACGTGCACGTCGTTTTGCGTCACGCGCTTAACGCCCATCGCGCCAGTGGTCATTAGCGTTTTATCCACCACCTGCGACATATCTTTGACTTTCACTCTCAGTCGCGTAAAGCAGCAATCGACGCTGTCGATGTTGCCTTCCCCGCCGAGGCCCTTGATGATGTTAGTGGTTTTCTCGCTGCCGGTCTGCGCGGTAGCGGTGGAAGGCACCGATGACGATGGCATATCCTCACTTTCATCCTCACGGCCCGGCGTCTTGACCTGCATGCGGGTAATGACCCAACGGAACGAGAAGTAATAAAGCGGCGCGTAGAAAAGTCCCAGAATAAGCGGATACCACCAGTGGGTTTTTGTGCCACCGAGGATGCCGAAAATCACCCAGTCGATCGCCCCACCCTGCACATTACCGATCATCACTTGCAGCAGTTGCATCAGCACAAAAGAAATCCCGGTCAACACTGCGTGCAGCAAATAAAGCACCGGTGAGACGAAGATAAAGCAAAACTCCAGCGGCTCGGTGATACCGGTAGTGAAAGAGGCCAACGCCCCCGCCAACATCAGGGCTTTGACGCGCGCCTTATGCTCAGGCTTGGCGCATTGGTACATGGCAAGCGCGGCGGCGGGCAAACCAAACATCATCACCGGGATTTTACCCTGCGCCAGGAAGCGTGTTGCCTGACGTGTCACTTCATCGCTAACGGCCCCCGGGTGAGACAGGGAGGCATTAAAAATATTCAGCGCGCCGACCACGCTTTGATTATCGACGGTGGCGACGCCGCCAAGCGGAGTGAAGCGAACCGTTTCATTGATAATATGATGCAGACCGGTTGGAATAAGCAGACGCTCCGAGGTGGCATAGATAAAGGTCCCCACCTCGCCCGTGCGGCCAATCAGCTCACCGACCCACTGAATCCCAAGAGCAATAGATGGCCATACCAGCGACACCAGCACACCGACCACCGGCAAAACGACAATGGTCACGATCGGCACAAAACGCCTTCCGCCGAAAAAGGCCACCGCGGTGGGCAATACGATGGTGTAGAAACGGTTGTGCAGGAACATAGTGATAAGCCCGACCAGCACCCCACCGAGCACGCTCATGTTGTAGGTAAAGATGCCGAGCATGTTGGTGAATTCAGACGCATAGATAAGCGCCTGGCTGTTGGGCATACCCTGTGCGGTAAGGTATGCGACGCGGGTCGTTTCAGGGGTAATATTTTGCGCTAACAGGCTGTAGTTAATGCCGACGTGCATGCCGATGAAACCGATCACTGCGGAAAAGGCGGCGGTCGCCTTCTCTGCATTGGCGAGTCCCATCGCTGTGGCGACGGCAAAAAACACCGGCAGGTTTGCAAATAGCGCACTGGAAACCTGTCGAATGAAGCCGATGACCAGTTGTAGCATCCTGACATGGGTGAAGGTATCTCCCGTCACGTTCGGGTTCTGTAATGCCGAAGCCAGCCCAAGAAAGATACCCGCCGCAGCAATAACGGAGATAGGCGTCATTAGCGCCTTGCCTAAATCATGAATTTTGCTTCCCAGATTTATCATCTGCTTTTCCCTCAATGGCAGAGCTCAAAAAACACTCAACCTTGAGTAAAGGCGGATAATGTATAGCTGTATAGACAAAGCGTTCAGGACTATGAATAAGATCACAGTTTGTTAACAAATCGAAATGAGGCTACAATGTAGCTCTAGTGTTATCAGGATTATGACAATGAGATTTTGTTCGAAATTGGGACGAAAAAAAGCCCACATCGGACAGTGGGCGTTGGGTTGCGATATACCGGGTTTAAACCCTCGGCTGCAACAATGCAAATGTGAGAACTGCTCGCTCTCGCCTGCTACGTTAACGGCATTCATCTGATATCCGCAGAGATTTAGAGTAAAGTCACTGTTAAAAAGTATGTCTCACTTTGATCAAGATCATACTTTTTTGAATATGTGCAAATTTTTTAAAACAGAATTTCCTTCCGTGAAGTACCACCCAAGCAGTTTACAATGTTACTACTAGCCAACTATTAGTTTTTAAACCCAAAAAGACGCCTTTGTACACAAAAGTCACTGATGCGTTTGACTTTTATAGTCATGAATTTTTGAAACATTTAGCAATATCTAACAACCAAATGCTTACAGAGTGAATGGGTCTCCTCTCGTATAGTGGGGGACTTATTGAGAATGATTGTTCTCAACCCCCCTAAGAGAGTGAATTCTATGCGCCTGAAGGTTCTTTCTGTCAGTACTGTGCTACTGCTTTCCGCTTGTGACGGGTCAAGTTCGGCCCCGCAAGCCGCTGCTCCAGCTCCTGCTGTTGAATATGTCACCCTACAATCAAAACCCGTTACCTTGACAACCAGTCTGCCTGGTAGAACCGATGCAGTGAAAACCGCCGAAGTTCGCCCTCAGGTCAGCGGCGTCATCCTGAAGCGTACCTTTGTTGAAGGTAGCGAAGTCAAAGCCGGTCAACAGCTTTATCAGATTGACCCTGCAACTTATCAGGCCGCATATGATAAAGCGCTTGCGACTTATAAAAGCGCTGCTGCGACCTCATCCCGCTACAAAGGTCTGGTCTCTTCCAATGCCGTCAGCCGTCAGGTTTATGACGATGCTGTCGCCGCCACCGGCGAAGCCGCTGCCGATCTCGAGACCGCACGCGTTAACCTGCAATACACCAAGGTTTATGCGCCAATTACCGGTCACATCGGTCGTTCTTCGGTTACCGAAGGTGCACTGGTAACCAGCGGTCAGACGACCGATCTGGCGACAATCAGCCAGTTGAACCCAATCTATGTTGACGTGAGCGAATCTTCTATCAATTTGCTTAACCTGCGTCGCGCCCTCGCGGAAGGCAAACTGGCGTCAGCCGGTGCTAACGCGGCCAAAGTTCAGCTGACTCTTGAAGACGGTAGCCAATACAGCTTGCCAGGTAAACTGGAATTCTCCGAAGTCACCGTGGACGAAGGAACAGGTTCCGTTACGCTGCGTGCGTCATTCCCTAACCCGGATGATGTCCTGCTGCCGGGAATGTTTGTTCACGCAACGCTGAGTCAGGCGGTTGACCAGAACGGTATTCTGGCGCCTCAGGAAGCTATTATGCACAACAACAAAGGCAAGCCTTACGTCTACATTGTTAACGCAAATAACACCGTTGAAGAGCGTGACATCACCACAGGTCCAATGATGTCTGGTAACTGGTTGGTCACTTCAGGCTTGAGTGCAGGCGATAAAGTCATCACTGACGGACTGCAAAACGTTCGCCCAGGAGCCAAAGTTAACGGCAGCGAACGCAAGGCCGCCGAACCTAAAGTGGACGCAAATCTGTCAATGACTGACCCATCCGCGCAATAGAGGAACACAGATGTCTACTTTCTTTATTAACCGCCCGATATTTGCCTGGGTGGTCGCGATTGTCATTATGATAGCCGGTGCGCTATCGATAATGAAATTGCCTGTTAACCAGTACCCAAACATTGCGCCGCCAGCCATCTCTGTTGCCGTAACCTATCCAGGTGCCTCCGCAGAGACGACCCAGAACACTGTGGTTCAGGTTATCGAACAACAGCTGAATGGTCTTGATGGCCTGCGCTACATCGAATCGCAAAGTGCCAGCGACGGTAGTGCCACCATCATCGTGACCTTCGATCAGGGTACCGATCCGGACATCGCGCAGGTTCAGGTTCAGAACAAGGTTTCACTGGCCGAATCCCAGCTTCCTAGCGAAGTGGTCGACCAGGGTATCCGCGTTGCCAAATATCAGCAGAACTTCATGCTGGTTGTCGGTCTAGCGTCTACCGACGGCAAGATGAGCAACTCCGACCTGGGTAACCTGTTGGTGACCAAGCTGGAAGACCCTATCGTTCGTACTAAAGGCGTGGGTGACTTCCAGGTATTCGGCTCAGAATACGCGATGCGTATCTGGCTGGATCCGGCCAAGATGTATAAGTACTCGCTGGTTCCAAGCGATGTGACTACCGCGATTTCTGCACAGAACGTTCAGGTTTCTTCGGGTTCACTCGGCGGTCTGCCAACGATTAAAGATTCAAAACTTAACGCCACCATCATCGGTAAAACTCGTTTTACCAGCGTTAAACAGTTCCAAAACGTGCTGCTGAAAGTGAATGCGGACGGCTCTCAGGTTCGCCTGAAAGACATTGCTAACATTGATCTCGGCCCTGAAAGCTACTCGATTGCGGGGGCTTACAACGGCAGCCCGGCGACAGGTATTGCCCTGCGTCTGGCAACCGGTGCAAACGTGCTGGATACCGCTAACGCGGTTAAAGCGACGATCGACAACCTGAAGTCATCACTGCCGCAAGGCGTAGAAGTTGTGTATCCATACCAGACCTCACCGGTGGTGAGTGCATCGATTCATGAAGTGGTGAAAACCCTGATTGAAGCGATCATCCTGGTCTTCTTCGTGATGTTGCTGTTCCTGCAAAACCTGCGCGCAACGCTGGTAACCACGTTGGTTGTGCCCGTTGTTCTGTTGGGTACTTTCGGTCTGCTTAATGCATTTGGCTTCTCGATAAACACCCTGACGATGTTCGGGATGGTACTCGCCATCGGCCTGTTGGTGGATGACGCCATCGTGGTGGTCGAGAACGTCGAACGTATCATGCATGAGGAAAAACTGCCGCCGAAGGAAGCGACCATCAAGTCGATGTCGCAGATTCAAGGCGCGCTGTTCGGTATTGCCCTGGTGCTGTCTGCCGTATTGATCCCGATGGCCTTCTTCGCGGGTTCAACCGGTATTATCTATCGTCAGTTCTCGATAACTATCGTTTCGGCGATGGCCCTGTCGGTACTGATGGCGCTTATCTTTACTCCGGCGCTGTGTGCCACCATTATTAAACAAGGTTCTGAAGACCATAAAACCACCGGTTTTGCCGGCTGGTTTAACCGTAACTTTGATAAAGGCGCGGCTAAATACACCTCAAGCGTTGCGGGCGTTATTTCCCGTCGTCGCCTGTTCATGTGTATTTATCTGGTTATCGTTGTGGTGATGGGTTACATGTTTACTCGCGTTCCAACGACCTTCCTGCCGGACGAAGACCAGGGCATCCTGTTCGTACAGGCGACGTTGCCAGCCAACGCCTCTGCCGAACGTACTCAGGCGGTGTTGGACGACGTGCGTGATTACTTCCAGAAGAACGAGAAAGCCAACATCGTTTCCGTGTTTACCGCCAACGGCTTCAGCTTCGCCGGTCGTGGTCAGAACGTCGGTATCGGCTTCGTTTCTCTGAAGAGCTGGGATGACCGACCGGGTACGCAAAACAGCGTGCAGTCGATTGCCAACCGCGCGATGGCTCACTTCGCTACGCTGAAAGACGCCAAGGTGTTCGCCTTCGTGCCGCCAGCCGTTCTGGAGTTGGGTAACGCCACCGGTTTCGACTTCTATCTCGAAGATACCAACGCGCAGGGTCACGCAGCATTGATGGCCGCACGTAACCAGTTCCTTGGCATGGCTTCACAAGACAAACGCCTGATGGCGACACGTCCTAACGGCATGGAAGATGAACCTCAGTACCAGCTGGAAATTGATGACGAACGTGCACAGGCGCTTGGCCTGAGCCTGAGCGACATCAACGCCACGCTGTCTGCGGTGTGGGGTTCAACCTACATTAACCAGTTCATGTTCAATGACCGCGTTAAGAAAGTGTACATGCAGGGTCGTTCAGCTTCGCGCGTCACGCCTGAAGATCTGAACAAATGGTACTTCCGCAACAGCGCGGGTCAGATGGTGCCATGGTCAGCCTTTGGTAAAGGCAAATGGGTATACGGCTCTCCTCGTTTCGAACGCTTCAACGGCGTCTCCTCCGTAGAGATCCTGGGTTCACCAGCACCGGGTTACAGCTCGGGTGATGCAACTCAGGCGGTGCTCGATATTGCCAAAAAACTGCCACCAGGCTTCAAGATTGCATGGCACGGTTTGTCATACGAAGAACAGGCGGCAGGTTCTCAAACCCCTGCGCTGTATACACTGTCAATTATCGTGGTGTTCTTGTGTCTGGCAGCACTATATGAGAGTTGGTCAATTCCATTCTCTGTCATCCTAGTGGTCCCATTGGGTATACTGGGTACTATCGGTGCAGTACTACTCCGTGGATTGTCCAACGACGTCTTCTTCCAGGTAGGCCTATTGACGACGGTGGGTCTGGCGGCTAAAAACGCCATACTTATTGTTGAGTTTGCCAAAGAGCTACACGAAAAAGAGGGAAGGTCGATCACCGAAGCAGCAATCGAAGCAGCTAAACTGCGTATCAGGCCAATTATTATGACCTCGATGGCGTTTATCCTGGGTGTAATACCGCTGACCATTTCGCATGGCGCAGGTTCTGGTAGCCAGCACTCAATCGGTACTGCGGTAGTCGGTGGGATGATAACAGCAACATTCCTGGCGATTTTCTTTGTTCCTATGTTCTACGTGGTCGTGGTCAACCTATTTACCCGTAAGTCAAAAAAACAAGATAAGCCGCTTTTAGATACTGAGGTTTCGAACCATGAATAAACCACGTTTTGCGCTGCCCCTCTTCTCGGCGCTGACACTGACTATATTAGCCGGCTGTACCATGGAGCCCAAGTACGAGCGACCGGCGTTGCCGGTTGCCAGTGACTGGACGACCAGCAAAGGCGTTGACGCTGGGAAGGTACAGGATATCGGCTGGAGTCAGTTCTTTAATCAGCCTGATATGAAGCAGGTGATTACTTTAGCTCTGGCAAACAACCGCGACCTTCGGGTCGCGGCATTAAACGTTGAAACGGCGCGTGCAACCTTCCAGATTGACCGTGCAGCCCTGCTGCCGACGCTGGATGCAACGGGCGGTGAAACCGCAACGCACCTGCCGGGCGGCCTATACTCAACGCAGTCTACCGGTCCGGTAACCTACCGTGATTACTCGGCGGGCGTGGGCGTCAGCGCCTACGAGCTCGACCTGTTTGGCCGCGTACGCAGCCTGCGTGACCAGGGTCTCGAGACCTACCTGGCTACGGCAGCGACTCAGCGTGCAACGCAAATCACGCTGGTGTCGGAAGTGGCAGAAGGCTATCTGAGCCTGGCGGCGGATAACGACTTGCTGAAGCTGGCTATCGATACGGCCAAAAGCCAGACCGATTCTTACAACCTGACCAAGCGTAGCTTCGATCAGGGCGTGAGTAACTCGCAGGACCTGGCGCAGGCAGAAACCACCGTACGCAGTGCACAGGCTGATATCGCCCAGTACACCCGTCAGGTTCGTCAGGACGTAAACGCCCTGACTCTGCTGGTCGGTACCGAGATCCCAGTCAACCTGCTGCAAAATGCTAGCCTGAAAGACAACTGGAACTTCCCGCAAACGCCAGCAGGTCTGCCTTCAGACTTGTTGACGCGTCGTCCGGACATCATCGCAGCCGAGCATACGCTGAAAGCGGCTAACGCCAACATCGGTGCAGCACGTGCCGCCTTCTTCCCGCGCATCTCTCTGACCGGTTCTGCCGGTACCGAGAGCGGAAGCCTGAGCAATCTGTTCAGGGGCGGCACAGGCGCTTGGTCATTCGGCCCGTCAATCAGTATTCCTATCTTTGACGGCGGCGTGAACAGCGCGAACCTGGATATCGCAAAAACCGAGAAGAAAATCGAGATCGCTAACTATGAGAAAGCGATTCAGACGGCCTTCAAAGAGGTTTCTGACGGTCTGGCAGGTCAGGCAACCTACAGCAACCAGTTGAAATCTGTTCAACAGGCTACCGACGCCAACCAGCGCAACTACGACCTGTCGCAGCAGCGCTTCAAAGGCGGCGTAGACAACTACCTGAGCGTGCTGGTTGCACAGCGTTCCCTGTACGCAGCGCAGCAGACGCTGATTTCGGTCAAGCTGGCTCAGTTGAACTCCGACATCACGCTGTTCAAGGCACTGGGCGGCGGTTGGAAGAAATAATCCTTCCACTTGGCTGTTAAGCCTGTAAAAAAGGCCGCAACGGATAACGTTGCGGCCTTTTTTTATTTCCCCTGAGCGCTAAACGCCAGCCTCGGCGGGCGTTTTTTATCGGGATTATTTCTCGTCCGGGGCTTGCCATCCACCGCCTAGCGCGGCGATGAGTTTCACGCTGGTGACCATCTGCGTACTGAGCAACGACAGAACGCTTTGCTGCTGCGTCAGGCTGGTGTTTTCCGTAGTGGCAACGTCAAGATAATCGATCATCCCCGCCTGATACTGATTGTAGGTCACCCGCGCAGACTCCTTGGCAGAGTCCGCGGCGTTCTTCTGCGCCACCATCTGGCTGTCAATCACGCGCAGTTCAACCAGATAATCCTCAACTTCTCCCATGGCGGTCAGCACGGTCTGACGATAAGACGCGACGTCCGCATCGTAAGTCGCCGCAGCCTCAGCCACCTTGCCGCGCGTAGCGCCGAAATCGAGCACCGTCTGGCTGAGCTCAGGTCCCAGTGACCAGACGCGGTTTGGCAGTGAGAACAGGTTGTGTAGCACCGAGCTGCTGAAACCACCCGATGCGCTCAGGGTGATGTCAGGATAATAGGCAGCGGTCGCCACGCCCACGGCAGCGTTGGCCGACGCCATGGTGCGCTCGGCCGCCGCAATGTCTGGACGACGCTGCAACAGCTGAGAAGGCAACCCAGCCGGAATGGCCGGCAGCGTGAACTTGATAGGCTCGGCCGCCAGGCTGAACTGCGCCGGAGGCCTGCCGATAAGAATAGCGATAGCGTGCTCGAGCTGCGCACGTTCCCACTGGAGCTGCAGCGCCGAGGCCTTAGTGCTTTCAAGCTGCGTCTGCGCCTGCGCCAGCGTCGCACGCGAGGTGTTGCCGCCGGTATACTGATTCTGAATCACGGTCAAATAGCGCTGATAGGCCTGAATACTCTGCTCATACAGCGCAATTTGTGCATCCATCACGCGCAGCTGAAAGTAGTCCTGCGCCAGCTCAGACTGTGCGCTCAAGGTGGCGTTGGCTAGGTCTGCCGCGCTGGCCTGCGCATTGGCCTTCTGCTCTTCCTCGGTGCGGCGCAGCTTGCCCCAGATGTCGAGCTCCCAGCTTGCCCCAAGCTCGGCGGAGTGCTGATTGCTGGTGGTTGTCGCCGTGCCGCTGCGGGTACTGTCGACCGTTGCCGTCACCTGTGGGAACAGCTCCGCCCTCGCCTGCGTCACCAATGCCTGCGCCTCACGGTACTGCGCGGCGTACTGAGCAACGTTCTGGTTGGAAATCTGCACCTGACTCATCAGAGAGGAGAGCTGGGGGTCCTGATAAACCGCCCACCAGTCACCCTTGGTCTGATTCTCTTTCGGCGCGGCCGCGGTCCAGCCTTTGGCCTCTTTGAACTCGGTCGGCATGGTAACCGCAGGACGATGATAATCAGGGCCGACGGCACAGCCGACGACCATCAATGCCAGCGCCAGCGGAGCCAGACGAAACGCTATTGAACCTGCTTTAGGACTTGTCATCACCGGCTTCACTTTATTGAGATAACTATTATTCATGATCCTGCGCCCCAGTTGGCGTGTGGTGCGGACGAATACGCGCCCACAAACGCTTGGTCGCACGACTGCTTCTATCCATATACAAATACACCACCGGCGTGGTGAACAGCGTCAGAACCTGACTCAATGCCAGCCCCCCCGCAATCGCCAACCCGAGCGGGCTGCGCAAGTCGGCGTCCCCCCCGCTGCCCAGCGCCAGAGGCAGAGCACCAAAAAACGCCGCCAGCGTAGTCATCATGATCGGACGGAATCGCATCAGACAGGCCTGAACGATCGCCTGCTGCGGCGTGAGCCCCAGCCTACGCTCGGCGTCCAGCGCGAAGTCGATCATCATAATCGCGTTCTTCTTCACGATACCTATCAACAGCAGGATACCGATGAGGGCTATCACCGTAAGCTGCGTATTGGTTATCAGCATCAGCAACAGCGCACCGAGCCCCGCAGAAGGCAGCGTAGAAAGGATAGTCAGCGGGTGGATATAGCTCTCATACAGCATGCCGAGCACAATATACACCGCGGCCAGCGCAGCCAGAATCAGCCACGGCATCTGCTGTGCCAGCGCCTGGAATGCCTGCGCCGTGCCCGCATAACCCGCCTGAATGGTATCCGGCAGAGCAATTTGCGCCATCGCCGTCTTGATGGCGGCCTGCGCCTGCTCAATGGACACGCCGTCGGCCAGGTTAAACGCCAGCGTAGTGGTCGCCATCTGCCCCTGATGCGCCACTGACAGAGGCGCATTGGCGCTACTAAAGGTAGCAAACGCCGAGAGTGGGACCTGGTTTCCACCGCTGGTTATCACATACATCTGTTTCAATACGTCAGGATCGCTGGTAAAGTCCGGCGTCAGGTACATCACCACGTGATACTGGTTCAGCGTCTTGTAGATGGTCGCCACCTGACGCTGCGCAAAGGCGTTATTGAGCATTGCGTCAATGGTTTTAACGTTCACACCAAGGCGCGTCGCTTTATCGCGGTCGATGTTTAGCATCACTTCCTGACCGCCTGTCTGGGCATCAGAGTCGACGCCCGTCAGCTCTGGCAGTGCCGTCAGCGCGGCCTTCACTTTCGGCCCCCACTCGCGCAGCAGGTTTAGATCGTCAGCCTGTAGGCTGTACTGATATTCCGCATTCGCGCTACGGCCACCGATACGTAAATCCTGTGCCGCCATCAGGAACAGCTGCGAACCGGGCAACTTGGAGGTTTCCATCATGATGCGGTTGGCAATCTGGTTGGCCGTGGATTTGCGCTGATCAAAATCTTTCAGGCGTATGAAAAAGTTAGCGGTATTACGTGAACCGAAACCGCCGCTGCCCGCCGAGCTCATTACCGCCGCGACATCGGGGTCATGCTGGATAATTTTGGCGTAGTTGATCATCTGTGGCTGAATAGACTGGAACGACGTGTTCTGGTCCGCGCGCAGCATCCCAAACACCATGCCGGTATCCTGCTCCGGGAAGAAGCCTTTCTCAACCACGGTATAGAGATAGAAGTTAAGCGCAACCGTAAGCAACAGAACAAACATCGTTAACAGTTGATGACGCATCACCCAATTCAATCCGCGCGAGTAAGCTTGCAACAGCTTATTCAGCCAGCGCTCAATCAACATATAGATACGGGGTTGGCGTTTCTCTACCGGCGGCCTGCGGCGCAGGAAGCGGGCGCAGAGCATTGGCGTCAGCGTCAGCGACACCAGCATCGAGATGACCAGAGAGATAGACAACGTGACGGCAAATTCACGGAACAGCCGCCCAACGATACTGCCCATTAGCAAAATCGGAATAAATACCGCGATCAACGACAGCGTCATTGAAAGCACGGTAAAACCGACCTCGCCCGCACCGCGAATCGCCGCTCTGACGGGACTCAAGCCCTCTTCAATATGCCGGGTAATGTTCTCAAGCACCACGATGGCATCATCGACCACGAATCCCGTTGCGATAATCAACGCCATCAGCGACAGGTTATCGAGGCTGTAACCCAGCAGGTACATGATGGAGCAGGTGCCGATCAGTGAAACCGGCAATGCCAGCGCGGGGATCAACACAGCACGAATATTACGCAGGAACACAAATACCACGGCAATTACCAACAGTGTGGCTTCAAGCAGCGTTTTCTCTGTGTCGCGCAGTGACTCAGAGACGGTGGGAGAACGGTCTAGTCCGAGGTTAAGTTTTACGTCTCCCGGCAGTTCGTGCTCCATCTCTGGCAATGCGGCCTTGATGGCGTCGATGGTATCAAGCATGTTGGCACCGGCCTGACGGGTAACCGCAATCATCACCGACGGCATGCCGTTGAAGTAGCCGACGTTGTACTTGTCTTCCACAGAATCATACACGTTGGCGATATCGCTCAGACGAATGGCGGTGCCGTTCTTATAGGTCACAATCAGGCGACGGTACTGGGCTGCGGTGCTCTGCTGACCGTTCCCTTCCACCATCCACGACTGACCGTTGCCCTGCAATACGCCCTTCGGCAGGTTGGTGGTGCTGTCGGCTATCGCGGTACGGATAGTATCGAGCGAGATCCCATAAGAACTGATCGCCTGCGGACGCAGGTCGATGCGCACACCGGGCAAAGCACTCCCGGTCAGTGAAACCTGCCCTACGCCGTTAATCTGGGCAATCTTTTGCTGCAATTGACTCGACGCAATGTCGTACAGCTCGCCGTTGCTGCGCGTGGCTGAGGTCAACGCCAGCATGATAATCGGCGCATCGGCCGGGTTTGCCTTACGGTAGGTCGGCAATGAAGGCATGCTGCTGGGAAGCAGAGATCGCGAGGCATTGATAGCCGCCTGCACGTCACGCGCCGCGCCGTTGATGTCGCGATCCAGGTCAAACTGTAGCACTATCCGCGTCGAACCCTGCGAGCTTGACGAGGTCATTTCAGTGACGCCCGCGATGGTCCCCAACGCCCTCTCGAGCGGTGTAGCAACCGTGGCAGCCATGGTTTCCGGGCTGGCACCCGGCAGGCTGGCCGAGACCATCACCGTCGGGAAATCCACCTGCGGCAAAGGCGCCACAGGCAGCAGGTTATAGCCCAGCAACCCCAGCAGCACGATGGCCAGGGTTACCAGCAGCGTAGCCACCGGTCGGAAAATAAAGAAGCGGGAAATATTCATTCCTGTTCCTGTACTTTACGGCGGGCAGGACGCCAGCGCGTAGCCAGTCGGTCAAACATCAGATAAATAACCGGCGTAGAGAACAGCGTCAGTACCTGGCTGAAGATAAGCCCACCGACGATAACCAGACCCAGCGGCTGACGCAGCTCGGCCCCGCTGCCGCTCGCGAGCATCAGCGGCAGCGCGCCAATCAGCGCCGCCATGGTAGTCATCAGAATCGGGCGGAAACGCAGCAGGCAGGCCTGATGAATCGCATCGCGTGGCGACAGATGCTGCTTATGTTCCGCCTCCAGCGCAAAGTCGATCATCATAATGGCGTTCTTTTTCACGATACCGATCAGCAATATCACGCCGATGAGCGCTATCAGGCTGAACTCGGTGTTGGCAAACAGCAGTGAAAGCAGCGCTCCCACCGCCGCCGACGGCAGCGTGGACAGGATGGTGACCGGGTGAATAAAGCTTTCATACAGGATACCCAGCACCACATACATCGTCAGCAGCGCGGCCAAAATCAGCCACAGCGTGTTGCCGGTAGCGCTTTCAAACGAGGCGGCAGCTCCCTGATAACTCAGGCTGATACTCTCGGGCAGACCAATCTCTTCACTGGTCTTCTTGATAGCTTCCTGCGCCTGTTCAATTGAGTAACCGTCGTTGAGGTTAAACGAAACCGTCACCGCCGGCATCTGGTTCAAACGCGCCTGTAACAGTGCGCCGGTGCGCATATGAATGCTGGCAATCGAGGTCAGCTTCACCATCGGCGTTGGCGTACTTGACGAAGAGGTGGTGGTCGAACTGGTGCTGCTGGTGCTCGAACTGCTGTCAGAGCTTGAACTGCTCGAACTTGAGCTGCTGCTGGAGTTTGACGAGCTAGAACTCGAGCTGCTGGAACTGTTGCTGCCTGCCAGATAAATATCGTTAAACGAATCCGGTGACTGCTGATACTTCGGCGCGACTTCCAGCACGACGCGATACTGGTTCGCCTGGGTAAAGATAGTCGACACCAGACGCTGACCAAACGCGTTGTACAGCGCGGTATCGACGTCCGACGCGGTAATGCCGTAGCGGGAAGCCGCATCGCGGTCGAGATCAACATAGGCGACCTGCCCCTGCTGCTGCAGGTTACTGACCACACTGTTAAATTCCGGCTGTTGGCTGAGTTTATCGAGCAGTTTAGGCGTCCAGCTCACCAGATTAGTGCTGTCGGTATCCGAGAGCATGAACTGATACTGGCTCGGCGTAACCTGGTCGTCGACGGTCAGGTCCTGCGAGGCCTGCAAATAAAGCTGGATGCCCGCAACCAAGGCCGTTTCCTGCTTCAGGCGCGCAATCACTGCCGGGGCACGATCGTCGCGATCGGCAATCGGTTTGAGGTTAATCTGCAAGCGACCGCTGTTCAGGCTGGTGTTATTACCGTCAACGCCGATGGTCGATGCCACGCTCTCGACGTCTTTATCCTTGAGAATAATTTCAGCCAGTGCCTGCTGCCTGCGGCCCATTTCGCTGAACGAAACGTCCTGCGAGGCCATCGTTATCCCCTGAATCAGGCCGGTATCCTGCGACGGGAAGAATCCTTTCGGCACGATAAGGTACAGCAGACCGGTTAAAACCAGTGTCGCCAGCGCGACCAACAGCGTTAAACGCTGATGATTAAGCACCACGGTCAGCATGCGGTCGTAACCGGCAATCAGTTTGTCAAATACCTGCCCGCCCTTACGGTAAAACTTGCTCTGTTTCTCTTCCGGAATATGACGAAGAAGGTAGGCACACAGCATTGGCGTCAGCGTCAGCGAGACCAGCATCGACACGATAATCGACACCGCCAGCGTAATCGCAAACTCGCGGAACAGACGACCGACCACGTCGCCCATAAACAGCAGTGGGATCAGTACGGCAATCAGTGAGAAAGTCAGTGAGATGATGGTAAAACCAATCTGCTGCGAGCCTTTCAGCGCCGCCTGCATCGGCGTTTCGCCCTCTTCGAGTCGTCGAGAGATATTCTCGACCACCACGATGGCGTCATCAATAACGAAGCCGGTCGCGATGGTCAAGGCCATCAGCGACAGGTTATTGAGGCTGAATCCGCACAGGTACATCACGCCGAAGGTGCCAACCAGCGAGAGGGGGACGGCGACGCTCGGGATAAGCGTCGCGGCAACGTTGCGCAAGAACAGGAAGGTCACCATCACAACCAGCGCTATCGACAGCAACAGTTCGAACTGCACGTCACTGATTGAGGCACGAATGGTCTGCGTGCGGTCAGAAATAATGCTGACTTTGACAGAGTCCGGCAGTGCCGCCTGCAGTTTAGGCAGCTGTGCCTTGATGTCATCGACCACCGAAATAACGTTGGCACCCGGTTGACGCTGCACGTTGATGATGATTGCCGGTTTGTTGTTGGCCCACGCGGAGAGATACTGGTTCTCCGGCGCTTCACTCAGCGTCGCGATATCGCGCAGACGCAGGGCGGCGCCGTTGCTGGTGTTATAGGACACAATCAGGTTGCCGTACTCGTCGGCGGTGCGCAGCTGGTCGTTAGCATCGATAGTAATCGAGTGATGCGGGCCGTCGAAGCCTCCTTTCGAACCATTGACGTTGCTGTTGCTGATAAGGGTGTTGATATCCTCCAGCGTCAAATTATGTGCCGCCAGCGCCTGTGGATTCACCTGAACGCGCACCGCAGGCTGGTGTCCACCGGCCAACGTGACCAGACCCACGCCTGAAATCTGCGACAGTTTGAGCGCCATACGGGTATTGACCAGATCCTGCACCTTGGTCAGCGGCAGAGAATCTGAGGTGACCGCCAGCGTTATAACGGCGCTGTCGGCCGGGTTGACCTTTTTATAGGTCGGCGGATTCGGCAAGTCACTCGGCAACAGGCTGTTTGCGGCGTTGATGGCCGCCTGAACCTCTTGTTCGGCCACGTCCAGAGACAGGTCCAGCGAGAACTTCAGGGTGATAATCGAAGAGCCGGTCGAACTGGTAGAGTACATCTGGCTCAGGCCAGCCATCTGCCCGAGCTGACGCTCAAGCGGTGCGGTAACCCCCGAGGCCATGACGTCAGGGCTTGCGCCCGGATACAGCGTCGTAACCTGAATCGTGGGATAGTCAACCTGCGGCAGCGCCGAAGTCGAAAGCATGTTGTAGGCGAAAATCCCTGACAACAGCACGGCCACCATCAATAGAATGGTGGCGACCGGCCTTAGGATAAAGAGGCGTGATGGATTCATTTCGGCCCGCTGTCTTTGCCGGTAGTCGCTTTGTCTACGCCGGTTTTATCGGTTTTCTTGGTCCCGGCTGCGGCGGCCGCGATGCTGTCAGCGGAGACCACCTGAACCTTGGTGCCGTCATTAAGGCGGTCAATACCGGTGGTCACCACCTGCTGCCCCGGCGTGACACCCGAGAGCACGGCGATTTGGTCATCGCCATAGTTAGGACCGGCTTTTACCGCCTGCCGCACGACCGTGCCGTCCTGCTTGACCACATAAACGAAGTCGCCGTCGGAGCTTAACTGCAGCGCGGCAGAAGGAATTACCGTGGCGTTTTCCAGCGTACCAATTTGCAGACGCGCATTCACGAACTGGTTCGGATAAAGCGCGTCATCCTTATTGTCGAATATCGCCTTAAGCTCCACGCTGCCGGTGGTGGTGTCGATCTGGTTGCTCATAAACTGCAACTTTCCCTGTGCGAGCACCTTGCTGCCGTCCTGATCGAAAGCCGTAGTCGGCAAGTTTTGACCGTTGTGCAGCGCTTTCATGATGGTTTGCAGGTTGCTCTGCGGCACACTGAAGGTCACGGCAATCGGCTGAGTCTGAGTGATGGTAACAATCCCGGTGGTCGAACTGCTGCTGACGATATTGCCCGGGTCAACCAGACGCAGGCCTACGCGACCGCTGACAGGGGCGGTAATGCGCGCATAGACAAGGTTAAGTTTTGCCGCATTGATCTGCGCCAAATCGGCTTTGACTGCACCGTTATACTGCCCGGCAGTCGCTTCCTGAGTTTCGAGGTCCTGACGCGCCAGTGAGTCTTGCGCGTAAAGTTTACGGTAGCGAGCCAGCGTCAGTTCGGCACTTTTAGCCAGCGCCTGATTCTGCGCCAGGTCGCCCTGATACTGTTCGAGCGTCGCCTGGTAGCTGCGCGGGTCAATCTGCGCCAGCAGCTGGCCTTCTTCGACTTTTTGCCCTTCGGTAAAGTAGACTTTCATCAGCTGACCACTCACCTGGCTGGTGACGGTAACCGACGCGTTCGGGACAACGGTGCCCAGCGCGCGCAAATACACCGGCACATTAGCCTGTGATGCGACACCCGCCTGCACCGGCGTTGCGCCTCCTCCCATCCCCGGCATTCCGCCTCTCATTCCGCCGCGCATACCGCCACGGTGATGTGCATTGCCCTCAGGCGCTCCGCCTTTTGACGCACTTTTATGAAAAATGAAGAACCAGGCTACGAACGCCAGTACGATTACAGCGAGAATAAACCACAAAGTTTTGCGGCTTTTAGAGCGAGATGTGGCAGTTGGCAGCATAAATTTCTTAGTTCGCACGAGTGATGGGAAGAAAACAGCTGAAAAAGGTCGTTCAACCAGAAAGGTCCATTATCCAGAATTTACAGGGAGACTGTTTTTAGGGCAACGTAAAGATTGCGCAAGTAAACATCTCCGGATGATTCGTGGAGACAGATACTTTACACAACAATGTAAATGATAACGTTTTGTGATTAAAGGGATAAAAACTATGGGGATAATTGATGAGGCTCTCACGTTAGGAGAGCCGTAAAAAGTTATTTTCCGCCGTCGACGCTCAGAATCTGCCCGGTGACCCAGTTTGCCCAGTCTGAGGCAAAATAGAGCACCGCATGAGCGATATCTTCCGCCACGCCGAGGCGTTTGAGGGCAATATTGTCGATGAGACGTTTCTGACCTTCGCTGCCCATCGCTTCCCACTGTTTTTCCGTTGACGGATTACTGCGGATAAAACCGGGTGCGACATTATTGACGGTAATATTCCACGGCCCCAGCTCATGCGCCAGCTGACGCGTCAGGCCAATCTGTCCCGCCTTGGCGCTGGCGTAGGCCTGAATGCCGGTCAGGCTGATGTCCAGCCCTGCCCGGCTCGAGATATTAATAATGCGGCCGAACTTGTGCGCTTTCATGCCCACGACCGCCGCCTGAGACATCAAAAATGCCCCGTTAAGATTAACCGCGACAATCGCCTGCCACTGGGCAAAAGTCACCTCTTCAAGCGGCTGACCCTGCTGTCCCACCACACCGCCCGCATTATTGACCAATGTATCGACGCTCAGATGGCGCGCCTCAAGGGAGCTAAACAGCACGCTAATCGCCTCGGGCGAGCTAATGTCGACCTCATACGCCAGCGCCGTTTCACCACACAGCGCCGCCGTCTCCTCGACAAGATGTTTTTGAATATCACAGGCAATCACCCGCGCGCCACGCTGGGCAAACGCCAGACAAATCGCACGCCCAAACCCTTGCGCCGCGCCGGTCACCAGCACCGTGCGGTGCGAATAATCAAAAGGATTTTGCATTAAGGCGTTCCCGTCTCATGAAGTTCAAGCCGCGCCAGCGTTTCAAAGGTCTGCGGCAGTTCACCGCGTTCAACCCGATGAATAAGCTGCACCAGTCGCGTGGTCAGCGGCATTGGCAGGTTAAAGCCGATGCCGATATCGATAGCCGGAGCAATCTGCGCGTCGATTTCGGTCTGGCGTTTACGCACCGCCAAATCACGCCAGATGCCGGAATGCGACTTTGCCGAGCGGCGATTGTGCGCCACCATGTCGTCAAAGGATTGTTGGGTGTGCTCGGGCGTAGCATTCGGCAGAAACGCCGAAGGATCAAAGCCGTCGAAGCCCTCCAGGAGGATGTTCTGCGCATGCGCTACTGCACCGATTTCTCGCGCAAGCTGGGTCAATACTGGGCGAAAGCGCGGCATCGCCAGCACGTCGGCAATACTGTCGTCGGTGAGCGCAGTGGCGAACAGCAGCGCGCCGTAAATCATTTTTGCCCATAGGAATCCCCAGATATTGGGCGTCAGAACAGCGGCAGGGTCGAAATGTTGAAGGAGGCGGTAAAGCGCCTCGGTGCGCGGCCGGGTGATTCCGTCCAGTTCGCCGATGACCACCGCACCGCGTCCACCGTGGTGGATGACGCCCGGTTCGAGGAAGTCTGCCCCAAAATTAAGAAATGCGCCAACGGTGCGCTCGGCACCTATCACGTCGGCAATGACCCGCTCGTTGAGGCCGTTTTGCATCGAGACGACGTAACCTTCAGGAGCAAGGAGGGGCGCTATCTGATGAATGGCGGCGGCGGTGTGGTGTGACTTGACCGCCAGCAGCACACCGCAATGTAAACCTTCAAGCTGCTCGGGTAAAAACGCCTGCGCATGCACCGTTTTATCGCCCATCGGGCCGGTAATTCGCAGACCGTGCAGATTGATAGCGGCGACATGTTCGGCGACATTATCGACAAAAATCACCGGCTGTCCGGCCTCGATAAAGGAGGCGCCTATTGCACCACCAATGGCGCCCGCGCCCCAAATGACCAGCGGTGCCAAGGCCTGAGGCTGTTCAGGGTAACTCTCTTCTTCAAGCTGAGTGGCTACTGACATGCGTTCCTCCTCCGAGAGGTAAACCTTGACGCGTCTCGCGCCGTGGATTCATGAAAGGCAGCCTACAGCGCGTCAATAACCTCGCGGATTTCAGCCAGTGCGGTTTGCCAGATTGCCAGCATCTCGTCATCGGCCCGCTGGTAGTAACCGCCGTAGTTGCCGTCTCCGAGGTAAGCCCTGGCGCGCGTCGGGTCCATTTTCCGCAGAGCGACCAAATCGACCATCGGCTTTTGCTGGTCCGGCTGCGTTACGCCGGCTAAACGCGTCCACGGGAAGTTTTCCATCCACGAAGCGTGTGAAGCGACGGGGTCGATGGACATCACTTTTTCCCAGGTTTTTGGCGCATTCCACCAGTTGTGCAGCTGCACCGTCACGCCCGGATTATTGACCATCCATTCGCTGAAAATGTTCTGCGCAGGCGAGTTACCGCCGTGACCGTTGACGAACAAAATTCGACGAAATCCCTGACGCTTCAGGTTGTTAAGAATGTCGTTAAGCAGACAGACATAGGTTTGCATACTCAGACTGATGGTGCCGGGATAGTCGCTAAACGCGGGCGTCATCCCGAAGGGCATTACGGGGAAGACAGGAATACCATAAGGCTCTGCGGCCTCTGATGCTACCCTTTCTGCCAAAATCGAGTCCACCGACAGGCTGAGCAAAGCATGTTGCTCGGTGCTGCCGAGCGGCACAATCACTCGATCGTCGGTGGTTAAATAGCTTTCTAACTGCTGCCAGTTCATTTCACTGATTTTCATTGCGGTCCCCGGTGTTGGACGCGTGTAAAATTTCCTGCTGCAGCAGCGGAACGACGACCCGCTGAATCTCTCCTGCATCAGGAACATGCCTGTACTCAAAAGAAATCTGCCCTTCACTCAACTGAGCGGTGAGATCCTGAGCGCCAGTGGCGTACACCAGTGCATCGGTCTCTTTTAATAATTCGCCAAGCTGAGGGTCATCGCGGTGGACCACGGTGACCTGGGTAACGTGTGGTGCAAAACGCGCTACGCCGTGAGTCATCAGCGACGTAAACTCTGGAAAAATCGATACCACCAGCGTGCGGGTCAGCGGCTCAAGCGAGGCCAGCGAACGTCGCGTGGTTTCTGACGGTATAAAACTAATATTCATCAATGCCTGACCCGGAAACAGCTGGCTGACCTCACGCCGACGGTGGGCAAAGGTTAACAGCAGATCGGCACTAGAAACGTGCTGACGCAGCAGTTCGTCATTTCTCAGGTCGGTCAGGGTTGTGGCTTCTACTACTGCAATCTCACCCAGCGTTTCCGCAATGCAATGCGCGTAATCCCTTGCCGAATCGATGAAATTACCAATCAAAAATACGGTTTTCTTCTTCAGCTGCCGCTGCCTTTCGCTGAAGCGATTGCTGACCAGGGCGCCTAAATCGGTAGCGCTGAAACCGAGCAGGATGCCGCAGTTAATCAACGCGTCGAGATGTTGATGCAGCTCGTCGAGATTCAGCCCCGAAGACCCCACCAGCATCGACGCATCGGCGATAAACGTGCCCGCACCGGGCTTGCTGTAGACCAGCTCCGCCGCCTTGAGCTCGCGGTAGACCTGCGCCACAGTCATGGGTGCGACGCCGAGTATGTCGGCCATTTCCCTCACCGAAGGAAGCTGCTCCCCAGGCTTTAACGCGCCGAAGGTGATCGCATATTCAATCATGCCGCGCAGCTGTGCGCCCAGCGGGATTGAAGAGTCACGGTCGAGGTGGAATTCCATACTCTGCCTTGATGAGTGTACTGGTCTGCTAATACAATAATGCTGTTTTTTACGGCAATGCAAGATGTTATAAAAAATAAATAGCGATAAAATCGCCAACTTTAATAACAAAAGCTCATTTGTTGCATTTTTTTTGCGCTGATTATTGACAATCTGTGACCAATGCTTCAATTATCGTATTAGTTAACTAGAACACAATCATCACCGCCATTTTTGCAGGCTCCGCCCCTGGTGTTTTTCAGGGCGGCATAGTCGTTCCTGACAAACATTTTATTCTGACTAACAGAGAGGCAAGGTAATGAAAGTTATGCCTAAATTGACTTTAATTGCACTACTGGCCGCGGGCGCGCTCAACGCGATTTCCGCCCAGGCCGCAGAGGTAGTACAGCGCGGCGGTACACTGACCTACGGTCGCTTTGGCGACAGTATTTTCCTCGAACCCGTACTTAACGAAAGCAATAACGATATCTGGATCTTATCCAATCTCTACGACACGCTGCTGTTACCGACCAACGACGGCAAAGGCTTCAAGCCAGGCCTGGCAACGGCGTGGAAACTGTCTGAAGACGGTAAAAGCGTCACCTTGACCCTGCGCCCCAACACCAAATTCTCTGATGGCTCACCGATTACCGCTGAAGACGTTAAGTGGTCGCTTGAGCGTGCCTCCAAGCCGGGCAACGGCGTGTGGCAATTTCTAGTCAGCGCAATCGATAACGTTACGATAAGCGATCCGCATACTGTGGTTATCCATCTGTCGCATACCGATCCGGCGATCCTGACTGCGCTGACGGTGTTCAATACCGCTATCATGCCGGAGAAGCAGTTTGAGGCGGAACCGGGCGCGACCGACCACGACAAAGCGGCGGCATTCGCCGAACATCCGATTGGATCCGGCCCGTTTGTCTTAAAGTCGTGGCAGCATAATTCCACCATGACGCTGGTCCGCAACCCGTACTACTGGGCCAAGGGCGCGGACGGCAAGGCGCTGCCTTACCTCGACAGCATCAAGTTTGAAATCATCCCTGACGACGCCACCCGTATTCTGAAGCTACAGTCCGGCGAGCTGGACGGCGCAGAATTTATTCCTTATTCACGCGTTAAAGAGCTACAGGGCAACCCGGCGATAAATATGGCGCTGTTCCCCTCTACCCGCGTAGAAGTAGCGAGTGTGAATGCCCGTCCTGAAATCGACGGCAAGCCAAACCCGCTGGCGAACCCGAAGGTGCGTGAGGCGTTGAACTATGCCACCGACAAAGACGGTATTATCCAGCTGGTGACCTTCGGTCTCGGCAAGCCGATGACCTCGTTTATGTCGACCTCTACCCCGCTCAACTCAGGCACCAAACCTCTGTGGCCGGTCGACGTCGAGAAGGCGCAGGCATTGATGAAAGAGGCCGGTTATCCTGCTGGTTTCAGCACCAGCATGAATATTCTGGCGGGTAACGAAGACAGCCTGAGCATCGCCACCGGCCTGCAACAGATGTGGGCGCAGATTGGCGTCAAATTGACCATCAACCAGATGGACAACGCCACGCTGAACGCCAACTTCCGCAAGGGTAACTTCAGCACGCGTATTGGGCCGTGGACCGACGATATCGCCGATCCGAACGAGATTACGTCCTACTACGCCTACTCGAAGAACATTCAGGCGCTGCACTCCGGCTGGAAGAGCGACGAGCTAGACAAACTGTTCGAAGCCTCGCAGCAGGAAATCAATCCGGCCAAGCGCGCCGAAGAGTACAAGCAGATTCAGGATATCTACAACACCAGCGGTCCAACCATTCCGCTGTATGAGAGCTCCTACCCTGTCGCGCTCAAGAAAGACGTGCAGGGCTTCGTGCAGATCCCGCTGGGTAATAACATCTTCACCGAGACCTGGCTGAAGAAGTAACGGGTCTTTTTACACCGAGTAAAAACCTGATCCCTGGCGCTGTCATCCTTTGAATTACAGCGCCAGTGATGACGGGTTTGGGAGTGAGCCTTGACTGAGCTTTCGTATATCCTTAAACGCATCCTGCTGATTATTCCGACGCTGCTGGTGATTTTAGTGGTCACCTTCACTATCGTGCGCCTGCTGCCCGGCGATCCGGCCAGTGCGATGATAGGCGATCGTGCTACCGACGCCGACGTCACCCGCATCAACAAAGAGCTTGGACTCGACCAGCCTCTGCCGGTGCAGTTTGTCTATTTTGTGCGCCAAATTGCCAGCGGACATCTGGGGAACTCCTATGCGATGCATGCGCCGGTGACCTCGGTCATCGCCGAACGCTTACCGGTGACGCTGCTGTTGACCGGTATGGCCGCCCTGTTCTCGGTAGTGATGGCTATCCCATTGGCCTTTGTCTCGGCGCTTAAGCGCAATACCGCCACCGATATCACCATACGCGGTGCGTCACAGGTCACGCTGTCGATGCCCTCTTTTTATATCGGGCTGGTGCTGCTGACCGTATTCGCCGCTCAATTACACTGGTTCCCGGTCGGCGGCTACGGCGACACCTGGGGACAAAGGGTTTATCACCTGTTTCTGCCCGCAATGACGCTGGCGGTCAGTATTACCTCGGTGCTGATAGGCAGCCTGAGAAACTCCATTATTGCGGTGCTCGACGCCGAATACATTACCTTCGCCCGCGCGAAAGGGTTAAGCACGCGCGTGGTGCTGATGCGCCACGTTCTGCGTAACTCTCTGATTCCGATGCTGAGCCTGTTTGCGCTCAATATTGGCACCACTATCGGCAGCGCGGTGATAACCGAAACCGTGTTTGCGGTGCCGGGCATCGCACGGCTGATGGTCGACAGCATCTTCAGCCGCGACTACCCGATGATTCAGGGATTGGTCATCGTACTGTCCGTACTGGTCTCGCTGATTTTCCTGCTCACCGACATCGTGCAGGTGATGATTGACCCGAGGAGAGCACGATGAGTGAGCTCATTGCCCAACGTTCAATCACCCGAAAATGGCGCAAACATCTGCCGTGGTCATCGGTTCTCGGCTGCGTCATTCTGGCGCTCAGCCTGCTAATGGCGTTTTTCCCACATCTGGTGGCCACAGCGAGTCCGCTGAAGTTTGACTATCGCGCCATCCTCAAAGGGCCAAGCCTGCAACATTTTTTTGGCACCGATAACTTTGGTCGCGACATCTTCTCGCGCGTGGTTTACGCCTATCAGATAGACCTGCAAATTGCCTTTTTCACCACGCTGTTCCCGATGGTGTTCGGCACTCTGGTTGGCCTGCTGGTGGGCTATTTCGGCGGCGTTGCCGAAATGTTATTCCAGAGGATTGTTGATGCGGTAGTCACCTTCCCGCTACTGGTGCTGGTGATTGCCATCGTCGCTATCCTTGGCCCAGGCCTGAACAGCATGTATATCGCCGTCGGCATCATTTACTGGGTGTTTTACGCCAAGCTTATCGCCGGCGAAGTCAGCATTCAGAAACGGCTGGAGTACGTTGCGGCGGGCAAGGTCATGGGTTACAGCACGCCGAGGATTATCTTCCGCCACGTGCTGCCGAACGTCATTACCACCACGCTGGTGTATTGGATGACGGACATGGCGCTGGCCATTCTGCTCGGCTCGAGCCTCGGTTATCTCGGCCTCGGTGCGCAACCGCCAACGGCAGAATGGGGTGTGCTTATCGCCTCCGGCAAAAACTTTATGGATACCGCATGGTGGATAACTATCTTCCCCGGTATAGCCATCGTATTAACCGGATTGGGATTCAGCCTTTTTGGCGACCTGTTGTCAGACTGGCTGCGTCCTGGAAGCCGCTAAGCCTTGGATCGACAACTGATGACAAGCCGTTAGCAAAAATGAGAGCAAACTATGCCGAGCCAAACGCGCGAACAACACAGTGACACAACAAATTTGCTCGAGGTGAGCCAGCTCAACACCCAAATTCATACCTCTCGCGGCAGCCTGCGGGCAATTCAGGACGTCAGCTTTAGCCTCAAGCCGGGAGAAATACTCGGGTTAGTGGGTGAATCTGGCTCAGGAAAAAGCGTTACGCTGCGCTCGCTGCTGCGTCTGATGCCGTCGAGCGCCGAGATTTCTGGCTCCGTTAAATGGCAGGGCCGCGAGATCTCGACCATGAAACCGGCCGAACTGCGCAGTATTCGCGGTGGTGAAATTGCGATGATTTTTCAGGAGCCGATGATTGCGCTAAATCCGGTACTCACCGTGTGGCGGCAGGTAGAAGAAAGCCTGCGCGCGCATACCGATTTAAACCGCAAACAGCGACGCCAGCGCGCCATTGAGCTGCTGAATCAGGTCGGGATCCCGGCCCCTGAACTGCGCCTCGACGACTATCCGCACCAGTTTTCAGGCGGGATGCGCCAGCGCGTGATGATAGCCATTGCGCTGGCGGGTAATCCGCGCCTTCTGCTGGCCGATGAGCCAACCACCGCGCTGGACGTGACGATTCAGGAACAAATCCTCAAGCTGCTGTTCAGCCTGCGCGAGCGGCTCGGTATGGGCATCATTTTCGTTACCCACGACCTCGGCGTAGTGGCCCAGCTGTGCGACCGTGTGGCGGTGATGTACGCCGGACGTATCGTCGAGACCGCGCCGGTGGCAGAGATTTTCAGTCAACCTCGCCATCCTTATACCCAGGGGCTGATAGCCTCCGTGCCGCAAAACGGCGGCGAGCGTAAACCGCTACAGTCGATTGAAGGCACCCCGCCGTCGTTGCTGAATCTGCCGCAAGGCTGCAGTTTTAGCCCGCGCTGTCGCTATAAAACCGACGTCTGTCTCCAGCAGGTTCCCCCGCTTGAGTCACTGAATTCAACGCATCAGGTGGCCTGTTATCATCACGCCAGCCTGAGCCCGTCTGCCTCATTAAAGCCGCTGCCGGAGGGCATATAAGATGAGCGAAATCACGGTAAACGGCACGGTGCCGATCGTTAGCGTTGAGGAAGCGATTGTTCACTTCCCGGTCGGCCAGTCGATTCTGGACAAAATTCAGGGGAAACCTCGCAGGTTTGTGCAGGCGCTAAACGGCGTACGGCTGGATCTGATGCCGGGGGAAACCCTCGGCGTGGTGGGCGAATCGGGATGCGGTAAATCGACGCTCGCCCGCGCAATGGTTGGCCTACTGCAAACCAATGAAGGCAAAATCTACTTCAACGGCAAAGATATTGCCGCCCTGCGCGGTAAAGCGCGGCGTAGTTTTAACCGCCAGGTGCAGATGATTTTTCAGGACCCGTACAGCTCGCTGAACCCGCGCATGACCGTTGGGCAGGTGCTGACCGAGGCGCTGTCGGTGCATAAGATGTGCGCCAAAAAAGACATTCCGGCACGCATCCGCGAGCTGATGGAGCTGGTGCGCTTACCCGCCGACGCTATCGACAAACTCCCACATGAGTTTTCCGGCGGTCAGCGTCAGCGCATTGGCATCAGCCGGGCGTTGGCGGTCGAGCCGAAGGTGTTGATTGCCGATGAGCTGGTTTCGGCGCTGGACGTCTCGGTGCAGGCACAGGTAGTGAATTTGCTGCTCGATCTTCAGCAGAAACTCAGCCTGACCGTGCTCTTTGTTGCCCATGATTTAAGGCTGGTGCGGCATATTTCGCATCGCGTGGCGGTGATGTATCTCGGCGAAGTGGTTGAAGTGGGGGATACCGAAACCCTGTTCAAGACGCCGCTGCATCCGTATACCCAGGCCTTGCTGCGCGCCGCGCCAAGCATGGATCCGACTGACCGCGGTAAAAATGTCAGCCTGACCGGCGAACTGCCAAGCCCGCTCTCGCCGCCTTCAGGCTGCCGATTCCACACCCGTTGCCCTTACGTGACCGACCGCTGTCGCACGGAAAGGCCTGTTCTGGCGTTAAAATCGGGCGGTCAGCGCGTCGCCTGTCATTTAGTGCCTTTTGAATCATAGAGAAACGAGAAAACCATGAACGAAAAAAATCCCCCACTTTCTCTGGCGCTGCACGGTGGCTGTGGCGTGATGGCCGAAGAGGACATGACCCCACAGGAGTGGGAAGAGGCGCGTGACCATCTTAAACAGGCACTACGCGCTGGCTGGAAAATTCTGCAACGCGGCGGCAGTGCGCTGGATGCGGTGCAGGCCACGGTGCTGGTGATGGAAGATTCGGTTTATTTCAACGCAGGCTACGGTGCGGCATTGAACGCCGACGCAGAACACGAGCTGGATGCGGCCATCATGGACGGCGCAACGCTAGCGGCCGGTGCCGTCTGCGGGGCAAGGCATATCCGTAATCCGGTGCTGGCGGCACGCAGCCTGCTCGACGCCGGAGAAAGCGTATTGCTGAGCGGTGCGGGTGCCGACGCCTACGCTGAGCAGAAGGGCCTGGCCTGCGTCGATAGTGACTATTTCACCACCCCGCGTCGGGTTGAAGCCCTTGCAGCCATGCGCCGCCATCAGATAGCGGGGACTTACAAGGCGGCGAGAGAATCAGAGAAACACGGCACCGTGGGGGCGGTCGCGCTGGACGTGAACGGGCATCTGGCCGCCGCCACCTCGACGGGAGGTTACACCAACAAACCGGTGGGTCGCATCGGCGACAGCCCGCTGATTGGCTCCGGCACCTATGCGCGCGACAGCGTCTGCGCGATTTCTGGCACCGGTCAGGGGGAATATTTTATCCGTAACGTGATGGCCTACGACATCGCCGCACGCATGATTTACGCCGGTGAAAGTCTGCAAAGTGCCTCGGCGCATCTGGTGATGGGCGAGTTTCGGGATCTCGGGGTGGGCGCCGGGGTGATTGCCATCGACGCCAACGGCAAAGTCAGCGCACCTTACAACACGCTGGGCATGTTCCGCGCCTGGGTCACCGAGGAAGGTCGCGCCGTGGTCGCCAGTCATCATCAGCTTTATGAATTCACGCTGTGATTAAATTGAACAATAATTAACGTTGACCTCAGCTTTGCCATTGATATCTTAAGGTGTTGAATTTTTTCCTTCACCGAGGCAAAAAGAGAGCCAATATGCCCATTACTCCCCACTCCAAACCGGTCATCGGCGTTACGCTGGATAGCGAAGAGGCCGGAGGATATGCCGATTATCCGTGGTATGCGCTGCGTCAAAACTACATGACTAGCCTGGCGGAGCTCGGTGCTGTACCGCTGGCGTTACCGCATCACGGTGAGCTGGCGGATGAGTTTTTGACCCTGTGTGATGGCATTATTGTTACAGGCGGCGCCTTTGACGTGCCACCTGAGCTGTTTAACGAGCAGCAAAGCAGCTCTCAGGTTCGTCTCAAACCCGCCCGTACTGCGTTTGAAAGTGCCATAGTCAAAGGGGCGATGGTGCGCGACATGCCGTTGCTGGGCATCTGCGGCGGTGAACAGCTGCTTGCCGTTTTGACCGGTGGCACGCTAATCCAGCATATCCCCGATGCTCTGCCCGAGGCGCTTGAACACAGCACTACGGTTGATACCGAGAACGCCGGTGGCAAGAAACGTGCCCGCCATCCGATTGAAATCCTTGAAAACACGCGGCTCAGCAAGTTAGTCAGCGCTCGCAATTACGAGGTCAACAGCTCCCATCATCAGGCGGTAAAAACCCTCGGCGCAGGCTGTCGGGTTAACGCTGTGTCACCGGACGGTGTGATTGAAGGCATTGAATGCGAAGACTATTACTTCTGCATGGGCGTGCAGTGGCACCCTGAGTATTTACAGCATCAGCACGATCGGGAGTTGCTGAAGGCCTTCGTGGAAGCCGCAGACGACTATAAGAATGCACGCCGTTCATCCGGCAAGGCGATGGCGAAAATACTCAATCAGTCACGCGGAGAATAACCGGCCATGCCTGCGGTCGAAAATTTCCCTCAAATCAGGCAGTGGCTCGAAGAAATGGGCATCGACAGCGAAGTGATTGCTCACCGCACGCTGCCCTTTTTCAAAGAAGCCGAGCGCACGCTGCTGGTCACGGCAGAGACTAACGCCGAAGGAAAAGCCCTTCTTTTGCTGCCCGAGGCGGCAAATGCCTGGCGCAGGATGCACCAATGCGCCAAGACCGCTGGCATCGACCTGTATCTGGTCTCGGCCTGGCGCAGCGTTGAATATCAGATGTCATTGATCAAGAAAAAACAGCAGCTCGGCGTCCCGCCCGAAGAATTCTTTAGCTACCTTGCGCCGCCCGGCTGTAGCGAGCACCACACTGGCCGCGCCATTGATATCAACACGCCAGAATGTGATGAAGTCAGCGGGGTGTTTGGCGGTACACCGGCCTTTGCCTGGTTACGCGAACACGCCCACCAGTTTGGCTTTGAAATGTCCTTCCCGCCTGATAATCCGTGGGGCTTTATCTATGAGCCTTGGCACTGGTGCTGGCACCCCGTTAACCCTGCCAATAAATCGGGTAAGTAAATACCAGCAGATGACACATATTGAGCGCGAAATGGCACAGCGTGCTGACCCACAGTCGGCCGCTCCACATCCATGCCAGCCCGTAAATCAGCCCCGCCATCGACGCAAACACCACCAACAGCAGTCCGCCGCCAATGTGTGCCAGCCCAAATATCAGGGCAGCGATAAACAGCGCCGGGAGATTTCCCAGCCATCCCGCCAGACGCTGCTGTAAATAGCCGCGAAACAGCGCCTCTTCGGCAAACGAGACAAAAAACAGATTCGCCAGCATAAAGCTGCCCAGCCAGCTTGGAAAATGCAGTTCAATCTTCAGCGCACCCAGCAGCATCGCGACCATCAGCAGCACAGGCATGCTGAGGATCAGCAGTAGCCACTGCCAGCATTTGGGATGATAATCAGAGCGGGTAAACAAAAGCGTAGGCAGTGCCGCAAGCAGCACAAACGGCATCAGCGCCTTGTCGAAATTAAAGTACAGGGTGAACGGCGCACTGTGAGTCCCAGCCTGCACGTCATCAAGTATCCTGGGATTATAAAACCCGGGAATCTGGTGTACCAACAGCGCCAGCGCAGCGATAACCAGCAGGATTTCACCTCCGGCAGTCAGGACACGCGAACGCCCCGTCGCATGCATCTTTACGCGCGCAATCAGTAATATGATGCCGAGGGCAACCACGCCACGCAGATCGACAACGCCCTCAAGGCAGGCCCATCCCAGTGCAATGGTCCCTAACAGCAGCGCCAGCCTGCGCTGAAAAGGTAAGGCGGCCAACGAGCCTGCCAATATGCACCACATCATGTCCTTCTCCCTGAATGTTGCAGCGATTCTGCGGGAGCCAGTATAGGGGAAATTTAATACAGGACCTTGTACTAAACGACAATCGAATCAATAATCTTTGGATTCGTAACTGATTAAAATAATTAAACATTATGGAGCGCAGGATGGAATTGAATATCGGCAGTACGCCGCTCTACCTCAAAATATTAACGCCTGAGGATACCCGCCGGGTTGAGGACTATTTTTCACAAAACCTCGCCCATCTCGCCCGCTGGGAACCCGTCAGGCCCGACGGTTTTTACTCGCGCGCCCAGATACAGCAGCGTTTAGCCAACGGCCAGAGCGAGGCCGCACTGGGCAGTAGCTATCAGTTTGGCATTTTCAGCCGTGAGAATGGCGACATGCTGGGGGCCTGCAATTTTACCGGCATCGCGCGCGGCGCATTTCAGGCCTGTCATTTGGGCTATTCGCTGGCTGAAAACCGACAGGGGCAAGGGATTATGACCCAGGCTCTGAGTCGGAGTATTCAATTCATCTTCGAGGACGTTGGGCTACATCGTGTGATGGCGGCGTACATCCCCGGCAATGAAAAAAGCGCCCGAGTGCTCGAGCGCCTGGGTTTCGAGAAAGAAGGCTACGCAAAATCCTACTTAAAAATTGCCGGTCATTGGCAGGATCACATCCTGACCGCCCTGGTGAATCCCCACGCATAAAATTAGCGTTTTTTAGCCGGTGGCAGCGCCGCAAGAATACGTTGTGCCTGCTCTGCGGTCAGCGAGTAGCCAAAGAATCGACGGTAGAAATCCTGCGTCGCCGACACAATATTGAGATCGGGGAACAGCTCAGGATGCAGCTTCTGCGCCGCCCACTGGATCTGCAAAGCCGCCTCGGTGCCGTATCTGTCCCACGGGAAAACGCCCGCCGGATTCTGCCACACCTTGTGCTGCTGCACTGCGGGCAGCGACTGGAACAGCTGCGCGTAATCAGAATGCGCCAACGTCCCTGCCCCTGCGCCGATGATGATGACGTCCGGTTTCCAGACCAGCACCTGCTCCGGTGACACCTCTTTCATGTTGCCTTTCACTTCACCGGCGGCGTTTGTGCCTCCCGCCAGGCGGATCCAGGTATCAATCAGCGTACCGCTACCGTCGACCTTCAACGGATGCAGCGAAACGATATGCAAAACCTTCGGCCTTTGAGCGGCGGTCAGTTTGCGGGTTTTAGCCTGGATCTCGGCGATGTGCTGGTCCAGATACTGATTGTAAAGCACCGCCCGCTGCTCTGCCTCTGGCGTGCCAAGCACCTCTGCGGTGGTCAGGAGCGAATGCTTCATTGAGGAGAAGTCATCGAACGCCATCTCCAGCGTAGGAAGCTGCGCCTGACGATAACCACTGACGTCGGCATTGCCTTTGGCGGTAAACACCACGTCGGTTTTATCCACCAGCAGCGTTTCGCTGTTAAATGTCACGCCGCGTACGCTCAATGCTTTATTGAGCGACGGCTGGATAAGAAACATCCAAGGATGATCCTGCGGATGATTGACGGTGGCGATTATCTTGTCGCCAGCCCCCAAGGTCATCAGCAGCGAATGATGGGCATACCAGGCGTCGGCGATACGTTCGACGTGGTTGGGCACCTGCACGCGCGTGCCCGCATCGTCCACCACCTGCCGCTCGGCCTGCGCGGCGTGAAACGGGGTCATCATCAGCGTGGCGGCCAGCAACCACGCCCGATTTTTAAATAAGTCTCTGCTCATCACGTTATCCGTTATCAAAAATCAACCTGCATAGAGAGCTGTGCCATGCGCGGATCGCCGAGCGAGGCGCTGGCGTAACCCGAACCGGTATAACCATTCAGACCGCCCGGCACGATGTTGGTCCAGTAGTGACGGTTGGTCAGGTTGGTGACGTCCAGTCGGAAAGTAGTGGCTGTTCCGAACAAATCAGTACGGTAGCTGCCGCCCAAGTCAAAGGTAGCGTAGCTGCCGACCCAGGTGCTGTTGGCATTATCGGTAGCGCGACGGCTAACGTAGTGCGCGGCGGCGTTCACTGACATACCGCGCACATAAGGCAGGTCATAGACCACCAGCAGATCGCTGGTCACGCGCGGCAGGCCGACGACCTGTTTGTCTTCGGTACTGTCGCTGCCGGTGTCGCGCAGACGTGGGTCAAGCCAGGTCACCCCGCCAAAAATATGCAGGTCAGGACGCAGGTCGCCGTCGGCCAACAGCTCGAGGCCTCGGTTACGCTGGGTGCCGTCAACCGCATAATCACCGTCGGTTAGGGTGTAAGCGTAAGGGCGTTCAATCTGGAACAGCGCCGCCGTCAGCAGCGTTTTGCCCAGGGTCAGCTTGCTGCCCACTTCGACCTGCTTGCTGCGATAAGGTGCGAGTATCGACCCGGCATTGTTGCTGCCCGACGGCGCCACGTCGCCTTGCTGGAGGCTGTCGGCATAGGTGGTGTAGAGCGTCAGGTTGTCGACCGGCTTGTACATCAGGCTCGCCGAGCCGCTGAACCCCCTGTTGTCGGACGCGCTGGTGCGGCTGCCGGTTTTGGCATAGTTGCTTGAGGTCAGAAAGCTTTCACTGCCCGCAAGCAATAGACTCCACTTGGGACTAAAGGTCAGCGTATCGCCCATCAGGAACGACTGCTGCGTGCTGCTGGCCGAATGGTAGCGGTCGGTAAAGTCAGGATAATCCGGCTCGTTGAACGACAGCGGGTTATCGAGATTGGCTGAACCCAGCGTGGTGGTCGCACCGCCGACCGGATTATAGTTTTTCCATACGAAACCGCGCATGCCCAGCGACAGATCATGAGATACCCAGCCGGTATCGACGCGGCCAGAGAGGTTAGCCATATAGCTGTTAATCACGAAACGGCTGGCGGTCGCACTGGCGACCGTTGAGGTATAAGCCCCAGCATTGTTGGTCAGCGTGTTGGTAACAGCCGTCGACTCACGGTCGGCAACCTGGTGGAGGAAGCCAAACTCCCCCAGCCAGTTACCGTCGAAGTCATACTTGAAATGCACGCTTTCGGTGGTGGTCTTGTCGTCATCACCGGCGTAGTACTGCCCATATCGACCGTCGGTAGGGTTCAGCGCGCTTGGGAACGAGGTGCCTTTTGCCAGCGCAAATTTACCCGGCAGCCCCTTCTGGTAGAAGTGGTAATAGCTAAAGTGGGTCTGCATGGTCAGCTTGTCGGTCAGCTGGGAATCCAGCCCCAGACTCGCCAACTGTCTGCGACGCGTGCTGCCGCTGGCATAGCCGCGCCCCTCGTCGTCGAGCAGATTAAGGCGATACTTCACGCGGTCTTCGCTGTCGAGAGGGCCGCTGAGATCGGTGGCCAGCTGTGTGCCCGTGCCCGTCCCGCCGCCGACGGTGATGCTGCGCTGCGGCGCGTCGGTCGGACGCTTGGAAACAAAGTTGAAGATACCCGCCGGATTAGCCGGACCGTAAAGCGCGCCCGCCAATCCGTTTAGCACTTCAATCTGCGAAAACTGTTCGGCCGGATAATCGGTGGTCGAAACCACGTTCAGGCCGTCGATCATCGAGTTTTGTACCACGCTGCCCTGCATGCCGCGCGACTGCGGACGCGCACCGTCACCCTGCACGGAAGGCAGATAACGATACAGGTCGGTCACGCTTTGCAGTTGCTGACGTTTGATGAGCGACTGAGGCAGCACCTCAACGGAATAAGGGGTGTCGGCGATGGCGCGTTTTCCGAGGCTGCCCATCGTAGCCTGCTTGTCGGGTGAGGCAGGTTCAGACTGGGTGGTGGCCTGGGGAGAAGTGCCTTTGACCACAATAGTGTCATCGGCACGAGCCTGAGACGAGAGAATTAATAAAGACGCGGCGCAAGTGAATATACTTTTATTTAACATTTATATTTTTCAGGCAAATAGTTCCCCACCGCAATTAATATGTTGCAGTTATGTTGCCATTACTTATCAATAAAAAGCAGTCAGAAAATTGGCAATCAAAAACGGGGATAAATTAAACAGAAAAATAATGCTACCATCGATATATATCAGTGTATATAACGAAAAGCTTATCATTTACTGACATTTCTTTATTAATATTCAGGTAATTAATTTAGGTTATTAACTATCTAAAAGCCCAATAGGATTCATTATTCGTTTAGCGTAATAGCTTTTATCCGCCGCCTGCCGGGTATTAAAGAAATGCAGACCACGCTAGTGCTGCGTGAGGTCAACCCCCTCACGCCGCTTCCAGGACCTCGGCAATGCAGGCAGAGGTTTTAAATTCAGTGAAGCCCAGCTCGGGACCTAATATAAGTAATGATAGTGCTCAAGCATGTTAGACATGACGCCTTCACCAGATAAAACTTTAAGAAATCACACGCATAATAATCATGGCAATAATGGAGTTCAGGATGCTGGTGACCATCAGCAGCGGCCAGTACTTCTTCGGCACATCAGCTACCCCGAGCAAGCGTCCCATGTACTGAAGCTGTGCGCCCATCAGGAAAATGGCCGGCGCCAGTATGGTGACCTGCGCCGGGTCAAGCGTTCCCTTAGTCAGCAGGCTTATCGCTACCCCGGTGCCAGCAGATGAAGAGAGCCAGGCGGTCAGCAGTACCGTTACCGCTTCGCCCGGCAGCCCCAGCAGGCCCATTAATGGTGCAAACGCGTGGCCGAGAAAATTCATCACACCGAGCAGGTTGAGAATCTCGGAAATAACGTAAGCCATGACGACGTTGGGCATCAGGTTGTTGATAGCAATATTAAAGCCCTTGCGTGCGCCGACCACGAAAATATCGAAGGGGTTATTTGAAACCTTGGCAACATTACTCATTATCGAAATCTCTTTTATAAACTGTGTTCAGTGCAAAGCGGACAAACACCGCGCCAACAAACTTCATAACAAACATCACCAAAAGCGGAATAATCACCGGAAGGGTTAATGAGGCGAACATCGCGGAACCAATCGAAAAATAGTTATTAATCAGCCCCGCACCGGAATATTGCCACGCCCCCATAATCACGACGTCTTTTTTGCTAATGCGTTTACTGTCGTAAAGCTCTTTACTCAGCGCAGCGCCCGCGTCGGTACTTTGCAGGTCGGTAATCAGCGCCAGTCCGGTATGCCCCGGGATCCCCAGAATCGGCTTGAGCAGCGGCGTTAACAGCTTATGTGCGGCGCGAATCGCCCCATAGTGGGTGAAAATTTCCAGCAGGCCGAGCGCCAGCATGACCGTCGGCACCAGCGACAGCGCAAACAGGAAGCCCGCCTTGGCGCTAATGCCCCCCGCACCGACGAAGGTGTCGGTAGCCGGATTTTTCATGGTGCCAAATGCGCCGCCCAGGGTGGTAAAGTCAAACGCGCCCAGCCACGCCATGCCGTCTACTTTAAGAAAAGCACCGGAGAACATCAGAATAACGGCGATCAGCGCAATATACGCGCCCTTACCGACTTTCCACTCTTCTGCCTGGTCGGCAGGTTTATCTTCGGATATTCGAACATCACTCATTGTATTTCCCCTTTCACTGTCATTTCAAAATATCGGACTCGGAAAATTAATTAGCAGGATGGGTGAATAATAAATCCCGATATAATTTACACTTAACCGTTGCGTTTGATTTTCACCTGAAAGAGTTAAGGCAGGATCCGTGCCAATATTAATAAAAGAGGCTAAATAATATAAATTACTATCGGTGAGCGACTTAAGGTAAATAGGCTATAAAAAACCGAGGGAATAATGAAATTTATCGCAGCAGAAAAACCACCCTTATTTTTATAAGGATGGTATTAATAACCTGACTCTATACCCTGACGCGCCAACGACCGATTGCACTCATTCGGAAGACCGTGCACCAAAATAGCGCCCCGTTTTGGCGGGCATATTGTCTGGCGCTACCCGGCTATTTTCTCGCCAAGAATAATTTCAGCCAACAGCGCGGTACGCAGGGGAATATCGTCGATAATAATGTGTTCGTGGCGAGCATGGATCCCCTGCCCAGTGGCACCCAGCCCGTCGAGAGTGGCAATGCCCAGCGCCGAGGTAAAATTACCGTCGCTGCCGCCGCCCACCGATTTCCCCTCAAGCCTGACACCAAGGCGTTTTGCCGCCTGTTGTGCCTGATGGAACAGCGCCAGATTCTGCGGCGTTGGCTCCATTGGCGGACGCGACATGCCGCCGCTCACGGTCACTTCGGCACCGGCCAAATGCGGTTTGCAGGCCTTGATGGCAGCCTCAACGCGCGCCGCTTCGCCGGTGTTGGTCACGCGCAGGTCAACGCCGAGCACGGCTTCGTCGGCAACCACATTGATTTTACTGCCGCCTTTAGCCACCCCCACGTTGACCGTGGTGCCCGCCTCGGGCGCATTCAAGCCGTGGAGATAAAGGATTTGATGCGCCATCTCCTGCACCGCACTGATCCCCTCTTCGGGATTATTTCCGGCATGCGCGGCGCGGCCGGTAATACGAACCTCAAAACGCCCGGACCCTTTGCGGCCAATCTTCGCCTCATGGGTATTGACCACGGCGGGTTCGGCAACCAGCACGCGTGATGACCCGATGGCCGATTGTTCAATCCAGCGCCGAGAACTCGGGCTACCTAGCTCTTCGTCAGACGGACAGATAAATCGAATACTGTGCTGCGCCAAACCGCCGTTATGCATCAGTGCACGCACCGCCCAGATTGACTGAATCAGGCCCGCTTTCATATCCAGCACGCCAGGGCCGAACAGCTTGCCGTCTTTTTCGAGCATCGGGATTTCATCAATGTCCCATACGGTATCGAAATGCCCAAGAATGCTGGTGACCTGCGGGCCATCGCCCACGCAGAACAGCAAATGGTCGCCCAGCGTCTGCTGCTGGCAAACCTGCGCCGTTACGCCAAGTCTTTCAAAAACAATGCGCTGCAACGTTTCGCCACAGAGGTCGGTGGCCTCTTTATTCAACGAAGGCGACTGCGCCTGAACAAGGCGTTTGATGTCGTCGAAGATAAGCGTCGCGTTCTGCTGTAGATAATCGTAAGCGGTTTGCATAAGGGTTCCTGGTGTTGGAGGTCTGTTTACGCGCTTTTTTTGATTATCACCAACCACTCTGCTGATATAAATATCGTTTCAATGCAGATATTGTTGACCTGTAGGCAACAATGGGCGTGCAAGAGAGGGGACGAGATGTTTCACGAAAAACAGATTAGCTATCTGTACGAGGTCGGCATTCAGGGCGGGATCCGTCGTGCTGCGGATATTCTGGGGGTCAATGCCTCGGTGATCAGTCGACAGATTTCACTGCTCGAACGTACCCTGCAACTGCCGCTGCTCGAACGCAAAGGCCGCACGGTGGTGCTGACCGAAGCCGGTAAACTGCTGGCGGACGACTTCTTCGAAAGCCGCGAGCGGCGGACTAAACTCGAACGTCATCTAAAAGATCTGCGCTATATGAAAGGCGGGGCGATTACCCTGCGCGTCGGCGCTGGGCTGGTCGATACCTTCGTCGAATACGTGCTGAAAAAATTTGCCGCCTCTTATCCCAACGTCTTCGTTGAGATTGTCGCCGGGAATATGCAGGATACGCTGGCGGCTATCGTTCAGGGCGAGGCCGATATGGCGCTGGCGTTTGGTCCGATAGGTAACCCAGAGTTGAAGCGCCACAGCTTCCCGTGGGGACCCATCTGCGCCGTCGTGAATCCGCAGCATCCGATTGCCAAACTGGGGAAAGTGACGATTGAGGAACTCAGCAAGCATCGGCTTATTTCACTCAGCGAGACCTTTGGTTTGCAGCGCCATATGAACGCGATGTTCCAGAGCCAGGGCTACCTGTTCACCCCGGCGTATCGCTGCAACCTGTTCTCGACCGCCATGAGTCTGAGTATTTCAGGGATGGGGATCTCTTTCATGACTGCGCAGGCGGCGGGTGAGCGTATTGAGCACAATATTCTGGTCGCGGTACCGATTGACCATCCTATTGCCACCGAAGCCCAGTGCCATCTGCTGCGCAACTCTGACCGGCGTTTCAGCCCCGCGGCTCATCATATGTGGCAACTGTTGTTGAACTTCTTTCAGCAAAAGGGGGAGTAAATCTCCCCCCGCTCTGTTAATGGAACGCGCTCATCAGCTTGCCAAGGATGATGCCGACGACGCCGAAGTCGGCATCTCCGAAGGTGGTCGAATTAGACAGACCGCCAAGCACCGACAGCAGAATCGCTGGCAGGAAGGAGATAATCAGACCGTTGACGAACGCACCGATAATCGCGCCGCGACGTCCGCCGGTGGCATTGCCGTAAACGCCCGCCGTCGCACCGCAGAAGAAGTGCGGCACCAGGCCTGGAACGATAATCACCAGCCCAAGCATCGGGAAGAAGAACATACAGATCAGGCCTGCGCAGAAACTGCTCAGGAAGCCGATAATGACGGCGTTAGGGGCAAACGGGAATACCGTCGGGCAGTCCAGCGCCGGTTTGGCGTCTTTCACGACTTTATCGGCAATCCCCTTGAACGCAGGAACAATTTCGGCAATGACCATTCGCACACCGGCCAGAATGATATACACGCCTGCCGCAAAGGTAATGGCCTGAATAATTGCGAAGATAATATAGTTCTGCCCACCGCTTACCTGTGTCTCGGTAAACTCTTTACCGGCAATCAGCACCAGCACGATAAACAGAATGGTCATGGTCAGCGCGATGGCAATCGACGAGTCATGCAGAAACTTGAGGTGTTTCGGTACCTTGAACTCTTCGGTGGAACGGCTGCCTTTGCCGATCAGCTTCCCTACCAGCGCGGCACACAGATAGCCGGTTGAGCCAAAATGCCCCAGCGCGAAATCATCGCTGCCGGTGATTTTACGGGTGAAGGGTTGCAGGATAGCCGGTGAAATCACCATCAGCGCGCCGAGAATTAACGCGCCGGTCAATACCAGCGGGAATCCACTCAAGCCTCCAGTGGCGAGAATGACCGCCAGCATGGCCGCCATGTAGAGCGTATGGTGGCCGGTCAGGAAGATATATTTCAGCGGCGTAATACGCGCAAAGACGATATTGAACAGCATGCCCAAGATCATGATCATTGCCGTTGAGGTACCAAAGTTCTTTTGCGCGATAGCAGAAACCACGTCGTTATTAGGCACCACGCCCTGAATATTAAAGGAGTGAACGAACAGTTCGCTAAAGCTGGTTAAGGTCGTGGCAATCACGCCCGCACCGGCAATCAGAATCAAGAACCCCATGATCGTTTTCAGGGTACCGGAAATCGTATCGGAGAAAGATTTCTTCTGTAATAGCAGGCCGATTAATGAAAACAGGCCGACGAGAATAGCGGGAGTCCCTAGTACATCATTAATAATAAACGTGAGCATAAACTACTCCAGATAATCGGAATATGTTCCTCCGCGCTTTCAGGCGCACAAACGCACTGGCCGCCGAATGGCAGCCTGAAAGAGAGAGGCTTATCGTTATAAATCGTTATAGGTTATTGGCGAGAATTTCTTTAATTTTTGCATTATCCAGCAGGTTATTTAACCCAAAGACCTTGCGGTTACCGTCGTCAAGATTGGCAATAATTTCGCTGGAGCCAATATAAATATCTGCCGCCTCTGACTTGGCCGAACTCAGGTCGGTGTGGCTGACTTCCGCCTCTTTACCCAGCTCTTTAATGATTTTTTTAACGTTCATTTCGACAATAAAGCTGCTGCCTAAACCGTTACCACAGACAATGAGGATCTTTTTCATATCACACCTTCGATTAGTATTTTTGGATAAGAGCATTCAGCGCCGGATAGGTATCGGCCTTGATCAACGCCTGGAAGTCGTCTTCATCACTAAACAACTCAGCCAGATGTGAAATCATCTCGAGGTGCTCCTCGCCGTTGATGGCGCAAAGCATCACAATCACGTAAACCGGGTCATTTTCCTGGGCATCAAAGTTCACGCCCTGCTTGACGTAAAGCATTGAAAGGCAAGGAGTTATCACGCCCTCTTCCGGGCGCGCATGCGGCATCGCCAGACCTGGGGCAATCACGTAATACGGGCCCAACTGCTGGTGGGAGGCAAAAATCGCGTCGACGTAGGCAGGTGAAATCGCGCCGGCGCTAAGCAACGGGGCTGCGGAGAGGCGAATCGCCGCACGCCAGTCCTCGACTCGCTCCACGATGTTTATTCTGTCTGACGTTAACCACTTGGCGAGCATGGGAACCTCGATGAAATAATGTTTTCAGGAGTATAGGGGAAGCGATGCGCTATTTTCTGTGATGAAAATCGCAAAACCTGTTAGCGCTAACACGAAGACTGATAACATCATGTTAACGCTAACAATTCTAGGGGCTATCGACTATAATCGCCGGCAGGCGTACAAAGGTTGCAGGCCCGCAGGCCACCATCGCGCAACGGACGACAGGGGAAGAAATGAAGGCAAAACAACGGCGGAACTCAGGTAAGAGTACTCTGGCCGACGTCGCGAAAATGACTGGCGTCAGCACGATGACCGTGTCTCGTGTGCTTAGAGAACCGGAAAAAGTTTCCCCTCAGGTTCGTGAGAAAATAGAGGCCGCGATAAGCGAGCTGGGCTATGTGCCGAATCTGGCGGCGAGCAATCTGGCGTCATCCACCTCGCGGCTGGTCACCATGGTGGTACCTTCGATGAGTACGCCGGGCTGCGCCGAGTTTTCCGAGGCGCTGTATCAGGTATTAAAGCCCAAAGGCTATAACGTGATCCTGGCTGAGGATCACTACACGGCGGCCGACGAATCCAAACTTATCGAGATGATGCTGTCGTATAACCCGGCGGCGATGGTGATGTACGATTTCGACTGTAGCGAGGAGAGCAACAATCTGCTGCTCAAATCCACCATTCCGGTTGTGCAGGTCGGCGCCACCCTTGCTACACCGATAGGCATCAATATCGGCACCAACTACGGACTGGCCATCAAGCAGCTGATTAACGCACTGGCACTAAAGGGTTACAGGAACATTGCCCTGCTGTGCGCTGCGCATGAACACCACATAGTGCAGCAGATTCTGAGCGGCTGGCACTCGTCCATTCTGTCGTTGAACCAGTCCCCGCACCGGGTAGTCAGCTCCTCGCTGCCACCCACCGTGCAAACGGGCCAACGTCTGCTGCCCGATATTTTGCTCAACTGGCCCGAACTGGACCTGCTGATTTGCACCTCCGACGAGCTGGCAAGCGGGGCCATTGCCGCTTGCCACAAAAAAGGCATCTCGGTACCGGCACAGCTGGCCATTGCCGGTCTGGGCGACGGCGATATTGCGCAAATCTGTTCGCCCTCGCTGACCACCGTTGCCATCCCCTATCGGCCGATGGGCACCCAGACCGGCAAGCATATTCTTGCCGCGCTACAGGGTGATGACGTCGAAGAAAGCGTGATGCTGCCGTCAACGCTAATGCTCAGAGGCAGCACGGCGGTGCACTAGGGTCGATTATTTCCCGTGGTGCCTTTTATCGCCGCGCTCAGGCCGCACGCGCCGGGTATCCTCGCCTTGGTACAGCCAGTCGATAGCGGCTGGCAGAGGTCACCGCGGGATCCGTAATCTGCTGCTCGAAACTTGTGTGTCACCTCTCAAATCCGCATTCGAATCCACACAAAAATAAAACACTGTTTTATAAATTTAGAATTAGGTCAGGCTTCTCTTTGTGATTTTGCCACTTTCTCACGAAAGGTTGCCAAATCGCGAAGGTTAAAGCGCCTGACTCGCTCTACTTTCAATGCTAATCCGCCTGAGTTGTCCGGAAAACATCGTGACGCCCGATTTCGACCGCCTTGCGCGGCGCGTACGGCGTTCACGTTTAGCTGTCACGTTCAGGGAGTTTTACCATGACCTCTCGCAAGATTGGATTAGCCAATTACCTCGCCTACGGCGCAGGCGATTTTCTCGGCGCTGGCACCACGGCCCTCACCGCCGCCTGGTTGCTGTACTTTTACACCACCTTCTGCAGGCTGACGCCGATAGAAGCGACGTTCATTTTTGCTCTTGCCCGCGTGCTCGACGCCGTTATAAGCCCGCTGATGGGATTCCTGACCGACAACTTCGGCTCAACTCGCCTGGGCAAGCGCTTTGGTCGTCGTAAGTTCTTTATTCTGCTCGGGATTCCATGCGTGTTTAGCTACAGCCTAATGTGGGTAGGAGAGATGAGCTATCTCTACTATCTGTTGACTTACCTACTGTTTGACATCGTCTACACCATGATTCTGGTGCCCTACGAGACGCTTGTGCCGGAGATGACCGACGATTTTAAGAAGAAGACCAAGTTCTCGGGCGCACGCATCGCGCTGGCGCAGCTGTCGGCGATTCTGGCCGCCTTCCTGCCGGGGGTGCTGCTTGGCATCTTCGGCAAAGATAATGCGGTGTCGTTCTTTTACGCCAGCCTGGTATTTTCCATTATCTGCGCGGTGGTCCTGACGCTGGTATGGTGCTTTACCTGGGAGCGTGCACCGGGAGATTTCTCCGAGGAGTCACGCCGGGCGCTGGAGGAGAAGCAAAGCCTGACGCTGGCGCAAAGCCTCAAACGACTCTTCGTCGAACTGGCCTCCACTTTCCGGATCCGTATTTTCCGCCAGCATCTGGGCATGTACCTCGGCGGGTACATTGCACAGGATATGTTTAACGCGGTGTTCACCTGGTACGTGGTGTTTGTCCTTATGCAGAGTGCACAGATTGCCTCGGACCTCATGGGCACCATGGCAATTTTGCAATTTATCGCGGTGATGGCGATGATTCCGCTGTGTATCCGCATCGGGCCTGCGCCGTCGTATCGTCTGGTGGTGGTGCTGTTTGCCGTTAGCGCGCTGTCTTATGCCGGGTTGTGGTATGCCGGAATGAGCGACAGCATGTCGCTGCTGTTGCTGATTTCGGCGTTAGCAGGGCTTGGCCGCGGTGGCATCAACTATGTGCCGTGGAATATTTACACCTACATCGCCGACGTTGACGAAGCGGTCACCGGCCAGCGCCGCGAGGGGATCTTTGCCGGTATCATGACCCTGACCCGTAAGGCATCGCAGGCCGGCGCAGTCATGTTGGTCGGTATTGTGCTGCATCTTTCCGGCTTCATCTCAGGTAAAGCGGTGCAGAGCGAAACGGTCACCCATACCATCCTGTTTATTCTGAGTGCGGGCACCGTCTGCACGCTGGCGGTGGGATTCATTATCTCGCTGCGTTTTAAACTCAATCTGCATACCCATCGAATCCTGCGCGAGGAGACGCTGAAAATGCGCCTTGCCGACAGTATCGTTCCCGAACAGACCACCCCACAGGCGCGAGCTACGGTCGAGGCACTGACCGGGATGCCCTATGAAAACCTGTGGGGGAACAACAACATCGGTTTCCTGAATCGTAATAGAACCCCTGCGTCAGCGCTGAAGACTACACAGCACGGCATGGCGCCCCTGACTAACCCGGTAAAAAGATAGGACTCACTATGTCAGCACAGCAAACAAGCCCGGTATTCCCGGTAAAACACAGTGCCCTGCTCCGCCAGCCTGAATTCCTGCTGCCGCGAGAGGAGTTGAACCAGCTGATCGGCAAGCTCGGCGACAATCTGGTGAACATCTGCGATGAGCGTGGTGAATTCCTGCTGCGGCTCGACGATGGCCGCGTGATCGACACCAAAGGCTGGGCCGGATGGGAATGGACGCACGGTATCGGCCTGTACGGCATGTATCAGTACTATCAGCAAACCGGAGACAAGAAGACGCTGGCGATTATCGACGACTGGTTCGCGGCACGTCTGGCAGAAGGTACGCCGACTAAAAATGTCAATACCGTCTGCCCGCTGCTGACGCTCGCTTACCGGTATGAAGAAACGCGCAATGCGACGCTGCTGCCGGTGCTGGAACGCTGGGCTGACTGGGTGATGTATGAAATGCCGCGTACCCTCTGCAATGGTTTGCAGCACATCGTTTACAATAACGAGAACCACCAGCAGCTGTGGGACGACACGCTGATGATGAGCGTGCTGCCGCTGTTAAAAATTGGCAAGGTGCTGAATCGAGAGGATTATATCGAAGAGGCCAGCTACCAGTTTCTGCTCCACGTGCAGTACCTGATGGACAGAAAAAGCGGCCTGTGGTTCCACGGCTGGACCTTTGACGGCCAGCATAACTACGCGGAGGCGCGCTGGGCACGGGGTAACAGCTGGCTGACTATCGCCATCCCGGAGTTTATCGAGCTCATGGGGTGGCCGGAACAGCACGCGACGCGGCGGTTTCTGTTGCAGGTTCTGGAAACTCAGGTGAAAGCCCTGCAACAGTATCAGCATGAAAGCGGACTGTGGCACACGCTGATTGATGACAAAAACTCTTATCTTGAGGCTTCCGCCAGTGCCGGGTTCGCCTACGGCATCATGAAGGGAGTACGTAAGCGCTACCTGCCACGCGAAATGCTGCCGATGGCCGAAAACGCGCTGCGTGCGGTGATACGCCATATCAATGGGCAAGGGGAACTGACTCAGGTTTCGTTTGGTACCGCGATGGGCAAGGATTTGGATTACTACCGGCAGATTCCTTTAACCTCAATGCCTTATGGACAGGCGATGGCGCTGCTTTGTTTGACCGAATATTTGAGGGGTTACCTGTAAAGCGGGCATAAAAAAGCCGTCTCACTCTGCGTGAGACGGCTGTATAGATTTTATCGCTTAAAGGCCCAGTGCGTTAAAATCCGTCGCATCGTGGCGTTCAGCCAGTTGCTTATCCCCCCAGGTGCGGTTGACGATACGTCCACGCGCGACAGCAGGTCGTGCGGCAATTTCGTCAGTCCAGCGGATAAGGTGGGTGTAGGACTTGGCGTCGATGAATTCTGCCGCTTCATACAGCAGGCCTTTCACCAGCGCGCCATACCATGGCCAGATAGCGATATCGGCGATGGTGTATTCGTCACCGGCGATAAAGCGATGTTTAGCCAGCTGTTTGTCCAGCAGGTCGAGGTGACGCTTGGCTTCCATAGTGAAACGGTTGATAGCGTATTCGATTTTCACCGGCGCATAGTGATAGAAGTGACCAAAACCGCCACCCACGTAAGGCGCAGAACCCTGCAGCCAGAACAGCCAGTTCAACGCTTCGGTACGTGCCGCGAAGTCTTTTGGCAGGAAATAGCCAAACTTGTCGGCCAGATACAGCAGGATAGCGCCGGATTCAAATACGCGGACAGGATCGGCACCGGAGACGTCCAGCAGCGCTGGGATCTTCGAGTTGGGATTCACATCCACAAAACCGGAGGAGAACTGATCGCCCTCGTTGATGCGGATCAGGTGCGCATCATATTCCGCCCCGCTCACGCCCAGCGCCAGCAGCTCTTCCAGCAGAATGGTCACCTTCTGGCCATTAGGTGTGCCAAGAGAATAAAGCTGAAGCGGATGCTTGCCGACCGGCAGCGTTTTCTCATGCGTCGCGCCTGCGATTGGGCGATTCAGCTTGCCCCATGCTCCCCCCAGTTCGTTGTCGAGAGTCCAGACCTTAGGGGGTTGGTAATTGTTGTCCATTGCACTACCTCAGTTTTATTGAATTTCTGTTTTAATCGTCGGGCTAGGTTTTAACAGATTGAAATTATTGCAGCCATTCAGTGTAGATCAGGCCGAGTAACGGCCGATACTCAGGCTGTGCTGTCCGCTAGAGAATGACGTCATAGTGCTGACGACTCACCTCACTGAATCCGCCGATCAGCGCCGCACGACAAACCTGACGATAGCGGGGATCGGTGACCAGCCTTTTCAGCGCAGATCGCAGCTGACAAAGCTGATTCTCGGTCGTTTCGGGACCGGTAATGAGCGGCAGGCCCGGCGTCAGGGGCGTTTCACCAATGATTTTTAGCTGCGCAAGCGCCTGCGGCTGATGCTTTTGCAGCAGCGCGTAGGTGACACAATCGATGGCGGCAATATCAGCGTCACCCTGCTGTAGCGCAAGCAGTGACTGACGATGACTGCCGCTGAAGATAACCTCGCTAAAGAACGGACCCTGACCTCCAAGCGGCGCGACCATTTTGCGCAGGGCGTTATAGCCCGACTGGGAATCTTTGCTGTTAGCCACCGCGATACGCTGGCGGAAATCAGGCAGTGAACCGCCCATGTCCTTTTGTCGCGTCAACAGAAAGCTGCGATAGCCTACGCCCTCGCAGCCTGCGGCAACGTAGTGAAAACAGCCGACCGGCTGAACGTTTTCGAGCCGCGTCACCAGCGGATAACCACAGGTTTGGCTTAGCAACAGGCGCGGCTGCTCCCAGTGCTGAATTAAATCTTCAGGCCAGTTTAGGTCGAGGTTGTCTGCATCAAATCCCTGCTCTGATAACAATGCGCGTAGCGCCGACCACAGTGCGGTAACATCAGGCTGATTGACAGCGTACATCGGTAATGAAACAGCGTTATTGGTGCTCATCGCTTACCTCATCCAGAGTAGCCCCCCCCGGATGAACGTTAACGTCAACGGAGCGGAATAGAAATCGACGCAGCCATTCCCTATATCCACCAATCAGGAATCCCTGATTGAGATGCAGATAACCCTCGCGATACTGCAAATATATTTTTCGCAGACCATACCAGGGAACGCCCGGAAGATTGTGGTGTACAGAGTGATAATTCAGATTAAGAAAAAGCACCCGCCAGATCAAGGCGGCTTCATTAATCGCCGATCTTGCCTGAGGATCTTCCGCCGCACGATGTTCCAGAAAGGATCGGATCTTGGTCAGGCTCAGCGCCGGATAACTCACGACAATCAGAAAATATAAGATTGAAAAATCAAGCCGATGCATCCATGAAAACACTGCCGCCAACAGTGCACCGTGCAGAAGCCACATGACGATGGCCTTGATATCAGCGGAGCGAAATGACAAAAGCATTGCGCCGACAGTTTGTAAAATATCGATAGCAGGTCCGAGAATAACGCGTCCGGGGAAAGTATTTCGAATACTGATTATCCTACGCTGCCAGGGGCTAAATCTTTGCCAGCGAGCCGGAGAGAAATAATAGGTCTCGGGATCCTCCTCCGGGCAGGTGAGATGCTGGTCGCGGTGATGCTGTAAATGCGAATCGCGATACAGGCCGAACGGATACCACACGGCGAGCGGCATCAGCCCGAGAAGCTGGTTAAAAAAGGGTGAGCGCGTGGGGTGTCCGTGGATGAGTTCATGCTGTAGCGACATATACCAGGTGGTAAACCAAATCAGCAGCAGCGTGGCGGGGAAAAGTCCCAGCGTCTGCCAATAGGCCAGCGTGGTGAACCATCCGCCATATATAATGACCACCAGACCCCAGGTCGGTAGCTCGCTGCGCCATAGCCATGAGCGTGAAAGTTGACCAATATATTCTCTCTGCTGTTGGTGCAAATAATTAGCACCCTTTTTACCACTCACCGTCTCTATTACCCGCACGTGAATCAAAAGCTAAAAATGCGGTTTTTACCCCCAACTCACAACGTATTTAAAACGCATTGCTTATGCGGGGGATAGATATCTTATAGAAGAGAAAAATCCTGTTTTTTGCCCTTTAGGTTACAAACGCTAAACTTCGCTCTATAGTTCGATGACAATAATAGAGTTTCAGGGGAAACAAATGAGATTAAACGGTATTTCTAAGGGATTTTTCATCCTGATTCTTTTCATCGTCACATGGGCGTTTCTGGATGTACTTCGGCCATACTACTCGTCGGTCTTATGGGCGGCTATTCTGGCTATTATTTTCCATCCGTTAAAAACCAAGTTTCGCGGATGGCTGGGGGATAAAAACGGGATTGCCGCGTTGCTTACCTTGTTGGTTATCTGCCTGATCGTATTCACACCGTTGGCTATTATCGCCTCATCACTGGCGATTGAATTTAACGTGGTGTACGACAAGCTACAGCACAATAATACGCAGTTGCCGACGATTATTGCTGACGTTATCCAACACCTGCCGGTCTGGGCGCAACATCAGCTGGCCGAATACAATCTCGACAGTGCGGCTGGCATTCAGCAGAAGCTTTCCGGCTTTGCGCTTAAGGGAAGTCAGTATCTGGCAGGTAGCGTCTTCCTCATCGGTAAAGGGACCTTTAGCTTTGTGGTTGGCTTCGGCATCATGCTTTACCTGCTGTTCTTCCTGCTGAAGGACGGCGCTTATCTGGTCAACCTGATCCTCGAAGCGCTGCCGCTGTCCAAACACGTTAAACACCACCTGTTTATGAAGTTCGCGGCGGTGTCTCGCGCTACCGTGAAAGGCACCGTCATCGTCGCTATTGTACAGGGTGCGCTGGGCGGCATGGCGTTCTGGATTACCGGGATTGAGGGTGTGCTGCTGTGGGGCGCGCTGATGGCTTTCTTGTCCCTTATTCCAGCGGTAGGTTCAGCCATTATCTGGGTTCCGGCGGCCATTTACTTCTTTGCGTCGAACCAGCTGTGGCAGGGTATCTTCCTGGTGGTGTTCTTCGTGGTGATCATCGGCCTGGTGGATAACATTCTTCGTCCGCTGCTGGTCGGTAAAGATACCAAAATGCCTGACTATCTAATTCTTATTGCCACGCTGGGTGGCATGGAAGTCTACGGTATTAACGGTTTCGTGATTGGTCCATTGATCGCCGCGCTGTTTATCGCCTGCTGGAATATTCTTTCAGGTCGCGATAACAGGGAAAACATCGAAGAGATTGATGAAGACTTTATCGAAGACGGCAAGGCACCGCCTGAGAATTAATCGTTTTATGTTGTGATTAAAAGGGTGGCTTTGCCGCCCTTTTTTATTGCCTGTTAACGGCTGGCGGTCGGACACTGCGGCAAACGCGTTGGGTTGCCGGGAATACATTGATTCGGACCCTGCGGCTGTTCGCCAGGCTGACGCGGCTGGGTGGGTTGCGTAGGCTGCGTCGGCTGAGTGGGTTGGTTTGGCTGTCCCGGAAGAACGGGAAGCGGCAGCTGAGCACGAGATTCCAGGTGTTTCGGCTGGCTCGCCAGGGTGCTCGCGGATAACGTCAGCAGTGACGACAACAGCAGCGTTGCCAATAGAGTTTTCATGACGCCTCAATAAGAAATTATCAGTAAAGCCTGAGAACCAGTATAGTTCCCCAGCGCTTTGCCCGACACTTGCCAGGTGCAATACCTTCCCTTTTTCGGAACGCGACCCAGGCTCTGCCTTCTAGATGAGTCATAAGCTGTTGCCCTCGAATTCGCGGCATCCCATTGAATGTCTATACTTATCTTATGGTTAATAACATCATTTGGGAGAAGTCATGACAGAGCATAAACAGAAATCACTGACCCGCGGCATTAATCACGTCGGGCTTACCGTCCCGGACCTTGAGCAGGCAACCACATTTCTGAAACAGGCTCTGGGCGCAAAGTTCGTTTATAACGGCCTGACGAGCGAGGATGAACCGAGGAAAGGGGCAGACACGGAGCGGCAGCTTGGCCTTTCTTCCGGTACCGTGGTCATAAAACAACGGCTTTTACGCATCGGTAACGGCGCTAATCTGGAGCTGTTCGAGATAGTCAGTGACAGCCAACAACGGCCCGTTGGTCTACAGGATATAGGCTGGAACCACCTTTCTTTTTACGTAGATGATATCGACCACACCCTGAAACAGGTTATAGCCGCAGGCGGGAAACCGCTGTCAGAGCCGCACGGAAACTCACGTCACGAAGACACTCAAGACAACGGCAGCGTCTACTTCACCACCCCTTGGGGCAGCCTGATAGAGCTTCAATCGATACCCAATGGCTACTACTATCCCGATGATAGCGAGGCCGAAACCTGGGTACCTAAAATTTAATTCATCAATCCGTTTCGCCCTTCTCCACGCCGGCAAGAAGGGCTTTAATAATGAGAATGCTAATTAAAATCGAATATTTAATCATTCCATGTGAATTTATTGTCGAAACTGCCATTTTGTAAACCTTACCAAACCTGGCGCAATCCAATCTTTACACATCATCCGCATAAAATTCATGGCATTAACTGTGCAATTTATCATCACGTGTGTATACTACGCGCCGGATGTTGACAGACATCCTATGGAATTTTGATTACTTGCTCCACTTACCATGGCTCGCCATCCCGCGAGCTTTTTTTTTGCCTGTCATCCGCATCTGTCGCCCACTTTTTAGAGTTTTAGCCCTAAAATATGCAACTTGCTACGTTGCGTGGCTGAAATGAACATTTCTTCCTTAATATGTTGCATTCCCATCGAAGCATAAAAACGGCGAGCGCCTACGTTTTGTTCCAGGACTTGCAGCCAAAGAAGCGGCTGTCCGCGTGCCTTGGCCATCAATGCAACCTCTTCCACCATGATTCTGCCGTAGCCTTTTCCCGTTTCATCCGGCTCAATATATAGCTTGTTGAGCAGCGTTCCCGTCAACGCGGGGTCCGAAATAGGGCTCTGCCAGGTCAGCTTCGCGATGCCCACAGGGCGGTCGGTTTCAGCAATGAGCCAGCACACGTCAGAGTCCGTTAGACTCTTCTCAAGCACAGGCAGTGAATATTCATTCTCGAGAAACTCTGCCAGCTCCGATTTCGAATCCCAAAGATCTTCAAAGGGATAAGTCGAATAACCAAGTTGATTAATCAACGGGGCATCATTCAGCAGTGCGATACGTAAAGAGAGGGACATGGAAGAGTTCCGAGACAAAGAAGAAGTTCATCTCAGAATAAAACACAAACGGGAAACGTCAAGTCACTGCCTAATAAGCAGTTTTGAGCATTTCCCGTGAGAGAGTGGCAAATATTGCCGTCTATAACTTCACACGCTTAATCATTACTTGCTGGCGTAGCCTTCGGTAGAGAGGGTCAGAGTGACATCATCGCCTACGTAAGGAACGTATTTGTCCACTTTGAAGTCTGAACGCTTGATATCAGCCGTGGCATCAAAGCCGATCGCCTGCTTCTTAACCATTGGATGCAAGCCCTGCTTGGTCAGCGTAGCGTGCAGAGTCACTGGCTTGGTGATGCCCTTGATGGTCAGATTACCTTCAACATCAAATTTATTGTCGCCTTTAGCGATAACTTTGGTGCTGTGGAATACGGCTGAAGGATATTTAGCAGTGTTGAAATAGTCTGGGCCCAGGAACTCTTTAGTCAGCGCAGGAACATGAGTATCGATCTGAGACACTGGCAGAGTCACATCAACGCGTGATTTCTCAGGATGATCTTTATCGAATACTACCGTGCCCTTGGTGTTAGGGATATCAGCAGTCGGGTGAGAAAAACCAAAGTGATTCCAGGTTACGATAACAGAAGTATGGTCTGGGTCGAGAGAATAATGCATGGCCTCAGCCTGAGACAGAGGAGCATACAGGCTAGCTGCAGCTAACAGTGGAAGTGCCATCTTTTTGAAATTCATCACACGGATATCCTTTTAATAAATCGAACAACAGTAATAAGAGTGTGGTTCATTAAGACAAATTGGCATAACGAAAAGTTTTGTCTTTACCCTTCAAATTAATTGAGCAATACCCGTGAGTGATTATCACGCTGACGCTTTATACTAATAAGAATATCCGTCATTAAATTACGTCGCTTTTATAGCAGGGCGAAAGAGAAAAATGGCTGAAATAAATACCAATTTGCACTACTGTTCATTTATCAGGATGGTTAGCAGGCGAAGCTGCTGGTAGGATCTATAGTTATTCCTATTAGCTATAATGACGAATATCTAAACAAAATGATGGATGGAAAGAACCCCATGGATTGGGAATGCAAAGTCACCGTGCGCCAGAGTCCACTAAGACGCATACTGCGATCGCGCGGCCTGATGGTCGTTGGCGCCCTCTTCACTCTGGTGCTGCTGACTCACGGTACGCTTAATGTACTTTGCTGGCTGACCTGCCACGTGGTCTTTAAGGCTTAACGTATCCCGTTGTCATACAATACCTTTAAATTAATTTAAAAAACTCCCACCTCAGTTTGCTTTGTTTTAAAATAACGAAGCAGACTAGTAATCACATTTATTTTCTATTCATTTTTATTCCATTTAATTAATTGTGTCATTTTCAAAAAACGCTCTTATACCCCCCTTCGCTCACAAACAGCTTGATTAAAAACACCGTTACTCATAACAATGGAAAGCATAAAATAAACATCTAAAAGGAAATATTAACTCAAAAAAATCATTTTATTAAAAAGTCAATTTTTAAAAAAACCATTAACACAATGATTCATTCCACTCCCTTATTTCTTTAAAAAAACAATTAAATCACATCCCATATCTCTATAGGAATTAATATGATTGAAGGAATCGCTGGAGGATCGCCTATCATTACGCATCCTGAAACAGTGCAAAAAAATACGCAGACTCTGACAACGAGTAACACATCAAATAGCCCTTCTAGTTTTGTTGAAGCAGGCAATACTTTACCGCTAATTAAACCTCCTCTTAGCGAATCAGAACAAAAACTAATTAGTCATCATCAGAATATAGATTTGGATTATACATTCGACTTCGCCGGATTAGAAAGTAATACGATAAACCTTCCCGTGTCGGCACTCAGAACTGCATACTCAAAAATTATCCTTGATAACTATCTGAAAGACTCATCCACCATAATGTCAGACGATATCAGTAAGAACTGGAGCGATAAAGGGCTTTGCCAACAAGATATCTCCCCCGACGCCCTAAAAAGCCTTTTGATCGAAACAATAAGGAAATCAGAGTACGAAAACGTCGTCGGTCAAACCTTACTGGTGGTGCATGAAAATAGCGAGCCAGCGGTGAAATCCCAGTTAGATAAACTTGCAAAAGACATGCAATCGAAAGGTTTATACCTTATAGAAGATCAAGGTCTGCAAAACGAAAATGTAGAAAATAGCCTTGATACTTTCAACGCATTGCTTAATTCAGCACAAATTAAAACAGCCAAAGATCGTCCTATCCAGGAGATACTCGCCCAACGTTCACTGAGGCTCACGACCGAAGAACAGGATGAGAGTAAGGTTCAAGAACATCTCAAGATATTATGCCTCGAACAAGCTCCCGACCTGCACGTAAAAGAGGCGTTAGCTAAAATTAATGGTAATATCATTCCACTCAAAGAGCTGTCGGAAATACAGTCTAATGTCAGAAAAACGGTTGCTGGTGTAGACCAAAATCTTGCTGAAATGATAAATATTGGTGACATTTCTAAATTCCCGGCACTGTTTGATATTAACGTTTATAATAGAAAATGGCTGACATCGTTCCCACATCAAGAAATCAAACCCAATGAATTCACCCTGAATAATGGCGACGTCATCAAACCAGATTTTATCTTCGATACGCGCACTGTGAAGTATTATTCCACCGAAATGCAGGATAATACTCAAAATGTAGAAGCGTTCGAGTTAGCCATAAAAGGAGGGACGCGGGGGATTTTCATCGGTCCATTAACGAAAGAACTCAGCACCGATGATAGAGGGAAAATAAAACAGCTCATTCATAATATTATTAGCGGCCAATTAGAACCCACTGAGATAGAGTGTCGCGTCGGGCTACCGAAGACAAATATTGTGGTTGAAAATAAAAATTTGCGTCACTGGGAGAAAGAACACGGGCTGGGTGGGAGTCTGCTGGACACTGAAGTATTCAAGAGTATAACGAGCCTGAATATAGATGAAGAAGGAAGTAAAGCTATAAACGTTTTCTCACGGTATGCATCTTTGTGTAGTAGGCCTAAGCCTAAGCAGCTTGTGATGGATAAACCCTTCATGGCGGTGTATGCCAATAAAGACAACGTCGAACTGGTTTATATGGTGAATAATCCGCAGATTTAATAATAGAATCAAGGCCGGTGACCCGGCCTTGAATTTGAACATTAGTCAGTGACTTTGTTCTTAAGGGTTTCAGCCCCTTGCTTGGTCTTATCCCACGTTTTTTCAGTACCTTGTTTGGTACTGTGCCAGGCTTTTTGAGTGCCTTCAGACACTTTGCTACCTGTACTACCCGCCTTCCCTTCAGCTGCGTGCTTGGACTTCAGCTTCAACTCTGCCCCTTTGTCCTGGGCATGGTGAAGTTTTTCCTTAGCGGTGTCTGCACCCTTTTCTGCCTGCGCTACTGTATCGTCGGTCGCGTGAGTCATTGTTGTGGTATCAGCGAATACAGGAGATGCCAAAAGAAGTGCGGATAAGGCTAAAATTGTCTTTTTCATGATTCCCTCATTTATCAGCTATGTTTGGTACACCCATGTAGGATGGCACAAATCTAGCATTTAGCGATTTAAGAATAGGCTGGAAAAAATAACGGGCTCGATAAAATAACCCTAACCTACTGATTTAAAAATGTTAAATGACAAAAATCATCAGGTAAGTTCTTCAAAACATTAATCGATTTCGTTAGAACATAGCTGATTTTGGTCATAAAGCGCCCAGGCTGACAACTTGTTTTTATTGGGTTTTTCAGGATAATTACGGATGCTCTGGGAAGTGCTTCTGGAGCGGGTGAAGGGAATCGAACCCTCGTATGCAGCTTGGGAAGCTACCGTTCTACCATTGAACTACACCCGCTTCGGTGTGTGTCTGGCATTATAGCGGGTTGAGGCGGGGTAGCAAGGAATGCTTCCCAATAAGCGTCTAATATTTAGGCATTTAGCGCATTTAATAGAAAGGGGGCGCTCTGCGTAACAGACCGCCCCCTTTTTAATCACACGAATTATTGAATCGGTGTCAGCATCTCAATATTCATGTTACCTAACTGCTTTTTATCGGTAATCACGTTCTTATCTTCGCGGATCTTTTTAACATCATCGGCGGTGACCTTATCCCCAGCGGTATTGCCCCAGCTGGTGCGAATAAAGTTCACCACGTCGGCAACCTGTTGGTTATTCAGACGCCAGCCGAATGCCGGCATGGTGATGTTAGAAGGTGCGCCGATAACGCCCGGCAAGGTATTACCGGTCAGCACGATGTGAATCAGTGAGGTTGGATCTTTCGCCAACACCACCGGATTCCCTTTCAGCTCTGGGAAGAAGCGCTTATAGCCTGTACCGTCAGTCTTATGACATGCCGCGCAGCTGTCGACGTAAACGGCGGCACCCGGTTTGCTGTCATCGCCTTTCCACAGCGCTTTCGCTACGCTGTCGTCGGTTTTAAACGCCGGTTGGCTACTGTCTTTTACATCCAGCGACTTGAGGTATTTAGCGATTGCGGTTGCGTCTTCCGGCGTCAGGTATTGCAGGCTGTGCTTAACAACGTCGGTCATCCCGCCGAACACGGCGGTGTGATCGTTACGACCGGTGCGCAGGAACTGAACGAGATCGTCCTCGCTCCAGCGGCCTAAACCATCACGATCATCGCCACGCAGATTGCTGGCGGTCCAGCCATCGATAGGCGCTGCGCTGCCCGACAGGAAGGCGTTGCCTTCGTCGTTGTTCATCGCTTTTTCCTGCATGGTGATGCTGCGCGGAGTATGGCATGCGCCGCAGTGACCCAGGCCTTCAACCAGATAGCGGCCACGCGCCAACTGGGGATCTTCATTCATTTTACCGGCAAACGGCTGCACCTTAGGGGCAAACGCGGTACGCCAGATAGCCAGCGGCCATCTCATCGACAGCGGCCACGGAATGTCGCTGTCACGATTTGGCTGTGCCACAGGCTGAACGCCGTGCATAAAGTATGCGTACAGCGCCTTCATATCCTCATCGCTTACCACCGCGTAGGACGGGAACGGCATCGCCGGATAGAGCGTCTGACCGTTTTTCGCCACGCCTTTGCGCACTGCATTCTCGAAATCTTCGAGCGTGTAGTCACCAATACCGTTGGCTTTATCCGGCGTGATGTTGGTGGAGTAAATCGCGCCGATCGGCGTCACCATCTTCAGGCCACCGGCAAACGGCTGGCCGCCTTCGGTAGTATGACAGGCGACGCAGTCACCGGCTTTCGCAAGATATTCACCGCGTTTGATGAGGTCGGAACCACTCGTATCATCGGCCAGCGCAGCAAAGGCTACCGAGCCCAGGAACAAGGCAGAAAGTAATTTTTTCATCGCTATTTCCTTATGCCTGTACCAATGGGCCTGGGTTTTTCAGATAGGTCTCGCGAATCGCTTTGGCAGACCAGTAGGTTAACGCAGCGACCATACCGGTCGGGTTGTAGCCCAGACCTTGCGGGAATGCGGATGCGCCCGGTACGAAGACGTTGTGCACGTCCCAGCTTTGCAGGTAACGGTTGATTGCACTGGTTTTTGGGTCTTCACCCATAATCGCGCCGCCGTTCATGTGCGTGGTCTGATAAACGGTAGTGTCGAAATGCGAATTGGCATTTTTTGGCGCGCCGGTGATCAGTTTCGGGTTCATCGCTACGGCGATTTTGTGCATCTTGTCGTACATGAACTGCGACATCTTCACGTCGTTATCCTGCCAGTCAAAGGTCATACGCAGCAGAGGCTGGCCGTACACGTCTTTGTAGGTCGGATCGAGGTCAAGATAGTTCGCGCGGTAAGACTGATGCGCACCGTGAGCATCCATCGACACGTTATGGGTGTAAGCGTCAGCCACTGCGGCCTTCCACTTGCTGCCCCAGTTTGGCGTGCCCGGAGGCGTTGGCAGACCTGAAATAGGCTTGGAACCGGCCTGGTTAACCCAGAACGGCGAGCCGCCGACGAAGCCGTATTTGGCGTGGTCGAAGTTGTCGGCGTTAAAATCATCAACGCCTACACCCGCACCACCGGCACCGATGAAGGTGTTGGTGAACTTGTCGGTATCGAAGAAGGTTTTGATGGTAGTCAGGTTCTGATAGGCAAAGTTACGGCCTACCACGCCTTCATTAGTCACCGGGTCGTACGGCTTGCCGATGCCGGAAAGCAGCATCAGGTGCACGTTGTGGAACTGGAAGGCAGAGAGAATAACCAGGTCCGCCGGTTGCTCAACCTGTTGACCCAGCGCGTCAACGTAGGTCACGCCGGTCGCACGTTTTTTGTCATCGGTCAGATTAACGCGCAGTACGTAAGCGTTATTGCGCAGTTCAAACTTCGACTCCTGACGCAGAGACGGCAGGATATTAACGTTCGGCGATGCCTTGGAATACATGTAGCAGGCGTAACCACTGCAATAACCGCAGAAGTTGCACGGGCCCATCTGCGCGCCGTAGGTATTGGTGTACGGACCAGAGGTGTTGGCAGAAGGCAGGTCGTAAGGGTGATACCCCACGGACTCCGCCGCCTGAGCAAACAGCTGGGCAGAATAGGTACGTTTTTGCGCCGGAAGCGGAAATTTATCGGAGCGGTCAGGCGCAAACGGGTTACCTTTCCCTTGCGCGCCAGGTTGCTGCTGACCTTTGATAGTCCAGGGTGAACCTGAGGTCCCAAAGACTTTCTCGGCCTTGTCGAAGAATGGCTCTAACTCGTTATAGTTAACCCCGAAATCCTGAATGGTCATGCCTTCTGGAATAAACTTCTTACCATATCGTTCTTCATAGTGGCTGCGCATATTCAGCTCGATAGGATCGACGCGGAAATGCACCCCAGACCAGTGCAGACCTGCACCGCCTGTACCGGTCCCAGGCAGGAACGCGTTTAGCTGGCGATAAGGCATCGCGGTTTGCGTCATGTTATGACGAATAGTCACGGTGCTTTTTGACAGGTCCTGGAACAGCTTTTTACGAATGTTGTAGGTCAGCTCATCGACAACCTGCGGGTAGGCACCGTCTGGATAGGTGTCGCGGCTTGGACCACGTTCAAGCGCAACCACGCTCAAACCCGCTTCGGTCAGTTCTTTGGCCATAATGGAGCCAGCCCAACCAAAACCGACGATCACTGCATCAACTTTATTCATTGTTTTAGACATACTTACGCTCTTTCACCACTGATAGACACCGGCGGGAACGGATAACGTTCGCCGCGTTCAACCCAGTCCATAAAGTCGGCACGGGCACCGGGGAAACCGATAAGCTTCCAGCCAACCATCTGGTGATTGCCACCGTGGATTGGGTCGCTGAAGAAGCCTTCGCGGGTGTTTTGCAGCAGGAAGGAGAAGAATGTCTTGCTCGGAACCTGTTTGAACTCGGCCTTGCCGCTCTCAAATTCCATCAGCAGGGATTCTTGCTGATCTGTCGTCAGCTCACTGAATACCTTACCGAATTTTGCTTTGGCGTAGTCGTTGGCGTCGCTGATTCCCAATTGATAAATGGCAAAAGGTCCTAGCGGAAGCTGATAACCGAAGTCGTGCTCGGCTTCAGGGTGGAATGGCCCCTGCATGTACCAGTTGGCACCGGTAGCGTAAGGCGTGTCCATCTGGCGGTCGATGAACTCTGGCACGCCGGCTTCCAGCGCACCCGGACCACGATCGTCAGCGGGGATCAAACGCGCGACGGCAGCCTGCAGGAACGCATACTCTTCGGCGGTAAATTTAGTGGGATGATAATCAGGTGCCTTAACGGCAGATGACGCCTCAGACGGTTTCTGTTCGCTTGCCTGAGCAGGCGTGGTCATTGCGATGAAACCGGTTCCATTTAAAGCCACGGCAGGTGCGATTGCGATGGTTTTGAGAAGGAAGTCTCTACGGGAGTTTCCAGAATTTTTCAGCGACATAGCAGGTGTTGTTATAACCAGAATGTTGGGGGGTTTGTTATACGCCTGTTACAGACGTTATAAGTTGTTAATTTCTTCCTCGCATATAAGGAAGAATATGTAAAAATTTTACCACAATGTTAATGAGTGTAATTGGCTATTGGTGCCAATAAATGTTTCTACTTGTAAAATTACAGTTAACGAATTGAGCAGTATCGAAATATTTTTGGGTGTTTTTTAATCAGGAATTTGGAGCATCGAGAAAGAGGCTTAAGAGTTAATCAGAGGGATAGGCGGGATAACGAGGTGCTAAAAAGCTCCCTCCCCCTTGCAGAGGAGGGAAGCGTTCGGTTATTTCTGTGGGCGCATGGCTGGGAACAGAATAACGTCGCGGATGGTGTGGCTGTTGGTGAACAGCATAACCATACGGTCGATACCGATGCCGAGGCCGGCAGTTGGCGGCATACCGTGTTCCAGCGCGGTCACGTAGTCTTCGTCGTAGAACATCGCTTCGTCATCGCCGGCGTCTTTCGCAGTAACCTGGTCAGCAAAGCGCTGCGCCTGGTCTTCTGCGTCATTCAGCTCGGAGAAGCCGTTACCGATTTCACGTCCACCGATGAAGAACTCGAAGCGGTCGGTCACTTCTGGGTTTTCGTCGTTACGGCGTGCCAGCGGAGAAACCTCAGCCGGGTATTCGGTGATGAAGGTCGGCTGGATCAGCTGGCTTTCAGCGGTCTCTTCGAAGATTTCACAGACAACGCGGCCCAGACCCCAGCTCTTCTCAATTTTGATACCCAGAGATTCTGCAATAGCGGTCGCCTTGGCCATGTCAGCCAAATCTTCTACCTTGGTCTCTGGACGGTATTTGAGGATAGCTTCGGTCATGGTCAGCTTGGTAAATGGCTTACCGAAGTCGAAGGTCTGATCGCCATACTGCACTACGCTGCTGCCCAGAATGGTTTCAGTCAACGTGCGGAACAGGGACTCGGTCAGCACGATCAGGTCACGGTAGTCCGCGTACGCCATGTAGAGTTCCATCATGGTGAACTCTGGGTTGTGACGCGGAGAAACGCCTTCGTTACGGAAGTTACGGTTGATCTCGAATACGCGGTCGAAACCACCCACAACCAGACGCTTCAGGTACAGCTCTGGTGCGATACGCAGGTACATGTCGATGTCCAGCGCATTGTGGTGGGTGATGAACGGACGCGCAGACGCACCGCCAGGAATAACCTGCATCATCGGCGTTTCTACTTCCATAAAGTCCTGCTCAACCATGAACTTGCGAATACCAGCCATGATTTGTGAACGGATTTTGAAAGTATTGCGCGACTCGTCGTTAGCGATCAGGTCGAGGTAACGCTGACGATAACGGGTTTCCTGATCGGCCAGGCCGTGGAACTTGTCTGGCAACGGACGCAGTGCTTTAGTCAGCAGACGCAGTTCGGTAACGTGGATAGACAGTTCGCCGGTCTTGGTTTTGAACAGCTTGCCGCGAGCGCCGAGGATGTCGCCCAGGTCCCACTTCTTGAACTCTTCGTTGTACTGACCTTCTTGCAGGTCGTCACGCGCAACGTACAGCTGAATGCGGCCGCCCACGTCCTGCAGGGTCACGAATGAAGCTTTCCCCATGATACGACGGGTCATCATACGGCCACCCACGGTGACTTCGACGTTTAACGCTTCCAGCTCTTCGTTTTCTTTATCGCCGTAGGCGGCGTGCAGTGCATCGGAAACGCTATCACGACGGAAATCGTTCGGGAAAGCGATGCCTTTCTCACGCAAAAGGGCCAGCTTCTCACGACGCGCTTTCAGCTCGTTGTTAAGTTCCTGCGCGCTTTCTGCGCCCTGTGGCTGCTGCCCAGATGGTTGTTGCTCAGACATTTCGGTTCCTTATAACCCGGCTTTCAAACTGGCTTCGATGAATTTATCCAGGTCGCCATCTAATACGGCCTGTGTATTGCGTGTTTCAACGCCTGTGCGCAAATCTTTAATACGGGAGTCATCCAGAACGTATGAACGGATCTGGCTGCCCCAACCGATATCAGACTTGTTGTCTTCAGCTTGTTGTTTATCAGCATTTTTCTTTTGCATCTCAAACTCATAAAGCTTCGCTTTCAGCTGCTTCATGGCCTGATCCTTGTTCTTATGCTGTGAACGGTCGTTCTGACACTGCACCACGATGTTGGTTGGCATGTGGGTAATACGTACCGCAGATTCGGTTTTGTTGACGTGCTGACCACCGGCACCGGAGGCGCGGTAAACGTCGATACGCAAATCTGCAGGGTTGATTTCGATGTCAATATCGTCGTCAACTTCTGGGTAAACGAATACCGAACTGAATGAAGTGTGGCGACGGCCACCGGAGTCAAACGGGCTCTTGCGCACCAGGCGGTGAACGCCGGTTTCAGTACGCAGCCAGCCGTAGGCATAGTCACCGATGATTTTGATGGTGGCAGACTTGGTGCCCGCGACGTCGCCGTCGGACTCTTCAATGATTTCGGTTTTGAAGCCTTTGGCATCAGCCCAGCGCAGGAACATACGCAGCAGCATGCTGGCCCAGTCCTGAGCCTCGGTGCCGCCCGAGCCTGCCTGAATGTCAAGGTAGCAGTCGGCGCTGTCATATTCGCCGGAGAACATGCGGCGGAATTCAAGCTGGTCCAGCTTGCCCATCAGCACGTCGAGTTCGGCTACAGCTTCGTTGAAAGTCTCTTCATCGTCGGCTTCAACCGCCAGTTCAAGCAGACCGGTAACGTCTTCACACCCCTGGGTCAGCTGATCGATGGTATCAACAATGGCTTCCAGCGCCGAGCGCTCTTTACCCAGCGCCTGCGCGCGCTCAGGTTCGTTCCAAACGTCCGGCTGTTCCAGCTCGGCGTTAACTTCTTCTAGGCGTTCTTTCTTGGCATCATAGTCAAAGATACCCCCTAAGAACCGCGGCCCTGTCGGCCAAGTCCTGAATGCGGTTTTTTACCGGATTAATTTCAAACATGATTTTTTTTCGCGTCTTACGTTAGGTCGGGTATGGCACAGCGCCATTCGAACCGCATATTCTAAAGGAAATAGCGGTCGGTTTATAGCAAGTTGGCGCATTTTCTAACGCAGAATTGAGGCCCGCGTTAGCGCGGCCACAAATGCTGAATCATCAACTGAACGTTACGATTACCGCGATACTCATTGATATCGAGCTTATAAGCGAGCTGAACCTCGCGCACGCTGGAGTCTGGCCACACCGTCGGGTCGATGTTAAACGCGATCCCGTCAAGCAGTGGCCCCCCGCCGAGCGGCTCAATCATCACCTTCAAATGTCTGTCTTTTAAAAGCTTTTGCTGCAAGATACGGAAGGTGCCGTCGAAGACTGGCTCCGGGAACGCCTGTCCCCATGGGCCACCGTCGCGCAGCATCTCAGCGGTTTCGATGGACATCTGCTGGGCAGAAAGTTCGCCGTCCGACCACACCACGCCCTCGAGGTGTGAAGGATCCAGCCATTCCCCCACCAGCTCGGCAAAACGGTCGCGGAATTGATCAAACTTGCTCTCTTCCAGCGACAGGCCTGCGGCCATCGCGTGTCCGCCAAATTTCATCATCAGGCCGGGATTAAGCGTATCAAGACGCTCCAGGGCGTCACGCATGTGCAGCCCGCTGATAGAGCGGCCGGAGCCTTTCAGCACGCCGTCGCCCGCGGGTGCAAAGGCGATAACCGGGCGATTGAAACGCTCCTTCAGCCGCGAGGCCAGAATGCCAACCACGCCCTGATGCCACTCTGGGTGATACATCGCCAGCCCAAAAGGCAGATTTTCGCCGCTGGTTTCAAGCTTCTCGCACAGTGCAAGCGCCTCAACCTGCATGCCCTGCTCGATTTCACGACGCGTCAGATTCAGCGTATCGAGGTCACTGGCCAGCGCGCGCGCCTGTGCCATGTCCTCGCTGAGCAGCAGCGCAACCCCGATTGACATATCGTCGAGACGCCCGGCGGCGTTGAGTCGCGGACCCAGTGCAAAACCGAGATCGCTGGCGGTCAGCTGACGAGCATCGCGCCCGGCGACCTCGAGAAGCGCACGCACGCCCGGACGACACTTACCGGCACGAATGCGGTTAAGCCCCTGATAAACCAAGATACGATTATTGGTGTCCAGCGGAACGACGTCGGCGACGGTACCAAGCGCCACCAGATCCAACCATTCGGCCAGATTAGGCATCGCCAGCCCGCGCTGCTCAAACCATCCGCTTTCACGGAGTTTGCTGCGCAGCGCAAGCATCAGATAAAAGGCCACGCCAACGCCCGCCAAAGATTTGGAGGGGAACGCACAACCGTGAAGATTCGGGTTAATAATCGCTTCGGCCGCAGGCAACGTCTCACCGGGTAAGTGGTGATCGGTGATGAGAACCTGAATGCCCCTTTCGTGCGCCAGCTCAACGCCCGCGTGCGACGAAATACCGTTATCAACCGTGAGAATTAGTTGAGCACCGCGCGCCGCTGCCTGCTCAACCACCTCAGGGCTCAGGCCATAGCCGTCTTCAAAACGGTTCGGCACCAGATATTTGACGCTGTCGTAGCCCATGCTGCGCAGTGACAGCACGGTCAGCGCGGTGCTGGTTGCCCCATCGGCATCAAAATCGCCGACAATCATGATTTGCAGGCGTTCAGACAAGGCCGTTTGCAGCAGATTCACGGCGGCATCGATGCCATCGAGCTGTTTGTAGTCGAGTAAACCACGCACGCCGCGCTCAAGTTCTTGACTCTCTTTCACACCGCGCAGGGCGTAGAGGCGGCGTAGCAAAGGGGCAAGGTCGGCAGGTAAATCTGCGCCCTCATCCCCTTCACGACGGCGAAGCTGGGTCTTAACTGTCACGAAAATCAACCACCTATATTTTTTGAACGAGCTGATTCTCTCTCGGCTCGCCCGTTAATGTCTTATGCCTTGATGCCAAGCATAGCCGCCATGGATTCCGGCGGCTGATAGCCTGGCACCAGCGTACCGTCTTCCAGCACTACAGCCGGCGTACCGGTTACGCCCATTTGCTGGCCCAGTTCAAACTGTCTGGCGATATCGACCTTGCTGTCAGCGGTTTTGGCAATCGGCGAAACCTTCTCACCTCGTATCGCTTCGTCCAGCGCTTTCTTACGATCGGCAGTATTCCAGATTGACTGCATCTGTTTGCCCGTTTCCGAGTCAACGCCGGCGCGCGGGTAAGCAAGATAACGAACGGTAATCCCCAGATCGTTATAGCCTTTTATCTGCTGGTGCAGTTTATGACAGTAGCCGCAGGTAATGTCGGTGAACACGGTTATCACGCGCTGCTCTTTAGCCGCCTTGTAGATGATCATCTCGTTTTGCATCGCGTTCAGCTTGTTGACCAGAGGCTGATTGCTGAGATTCACCGGGCGCTCGCCGCTGACGTCATAGAGTGGACCCTGCAGCACATATTTGCCATCTTCGCTGACATAAATCACGCCCTTTGGCGTGGTTACCGTTTTTAATCCTTTGACAGGAGAGGCCTTTACTTCAGGATTTTCGAGGCCGATTTTGTTAAGGGTAGCCTTCAGAGAAGCCTCCTCGGCGTGCGCGACATTGGCCAGTCCCGAGGTTACCAGGGTCAGCACCAGTAGAGTTTTTTTCATCGTTACGTCCTTTGTTCTCCCCCGGTTCACGCACGAGGGTGATGTTGTTGATGTAGCTGCTTTAAACGCTCCGTTGCTACATGGGTGTAAATCTGAGTGGTTGACAGGTCGCTATGACCTAGAAGCATCTGTACGACACGCAAGTCTGCCCCGTGGTTCAATAGATGGGTAGCAAAGGCGTGGCGTAAAACGTGAGGCGAGAGTCTGTCGGCGTCAATACCGGCAAGTACGGCGTAGTGTTTGATACGATGCCAAAACGTCTGGCGCGTCATTTTTTGACCACGACTGCTGGGGAACACGATATCCAATGATTGTCCGTTAAGCATCCACGGCCTGCCGTGCTCGAGATAATTTTCAAGCCAGTACACCGCTTCTTCACCCAGCGGAACCAGTCGTTCTTTGTCACCTTTACCTATAACTCGCACCACTCCCTGACGCAGACTGATGTCGCTCAACGTCAAACCCACAAGCTCGGAAACGCGGAGGCCAGTAGCATACAGGAGCTCGAGCATAGACTTATCTCTTAGTTCCAGAGGAATTTCTGTACTGGGCGCGGCAAGCAGCGACTCAACCTGGGCCTCACTGAGGTCTTTTGGTAAGCGTTGCGGGAGTTTAGGAGAAGAAAGTAGCGCGGTCGGGTCGTCTTCGCGCAGCGATTCGCGGTTCAAATATTGGAAAAAACGTCGCATCGCGCTCAGTAAACGTGCCGAACTGGTTGCCTTGTACCCGCCTTCAACGCGTTCGGCCAAAAAGGACTGTAGCTCAAACGACTTGACCCGAAGCAGGTCTGTTTGACTATGTTCAAGCCAACCCAGCAAAGACTTCAGATCCAGACGATAAGAAGCCAGGGTATTTTCGGCAAGGTTTCTCTCAAGCCACAGCGCGTCGAGAAACTGTTCGACCAACATCTGGCCATCGTCTGATTTGGGCACTTCTACTCCTTTTATCCTGCAGACAGGATTTGGCTTAAGGTCAGGGTTATACCCGCGCATTATGCCTTAAACGGAGACAATTCTGGTACACTCAACGCCATTCAATAATTTTTACCGACAGTGGCAGCAAGAATGAAGATTGGTCTTTTCTACGGTTCAAGCACCTGTTACACCGAGATGGCGGCGGAAAAAATCCGTGAAATTCTGGGTGAAGACCTGGTGGATCTGCACAATTTAAAAGATGTCGAGCCTTCGCGGATGGAGGATTACGAGATTCTGATCCTCGGCATCCCGACCTGGGACTTTGGCGAAATTCAGGAAGACTGGGAAGCCGTCTGGGAGCAACTCGCTACCCTAAACCTGCGTGGGAAAATTGTTGCCATGTACGGAATGGGCGACCAGCTAGGTTACGGCGAATGGTTCCTCGACGCTCTCGGTATGCTGTATGACCGACTGCTGCCGCTCGGCGTGCAGTTCATTGGCTTCTGGCCAACCGAAGGCTTCGAATTCACCAGCCCAAAACCGCTTAGCGCCGACGGCAAGCATTTTGTCGGGCTGGCGCTCGATGAGGTTAATCAGTTCGAGCTAAGCGAAGATCGCCTTCAGCAGTGGTGCGATCAAATCTTGCTCGAAATGGATGCGCTGCTGTAATCCGTGTCCCCGCCGTGCTCTTTACAGCGGGTGGTGATTATTATTGGCCGGTGCCGCGTCGCGCTTGCCGGTCAATAATATCTGCCGCAGATGCCGCCACTCCTCCTGACTCATGCTGTCAGAAGCCAGCCAAAGTTTGTGTTTCTTGCCGCGCAGCGCCTGACGCCAGCCATGGCCGGTGCGTTCACGCCTCAGCGAGAGCAGTATACCGCTGTCTATCATCCAGACCGGCTGCTTAATTTTCCATTCCTGTTTACGCCACAGCAGTCTGTCCTGAGCAAGAAGGCTGATTTCACCCTGGCGCGCACTGATGCGCCGCTGGCTGCGTATTGACTGAGAGACCACAATAATTAGCAGTATCAGCCAAATCATCCAGTCGTCGGGCGGCCAGGGAGCCAGAAGAATCAGCAGAATAAGAATGCCATGCACCGCCAGCGAAAACAGCTGACTGCGCCATGACACCCTTAAATCACATTGCCACAGGGCCACGTTGTTTATTTCGTGTCTGAATCAGGTTAACCATGCGCTTCAACTCGAGATCGTTCGGCTCGCCGTAGTTCATCAGCCAGTTAAAAAGGTCTGGGTCGTCACATTCAAGCAGTCGGGCGAACTGCTGCTTGTCTTCATCACTTAGGGTGTCGAACTCATATTCAAAGAACGGCAGGATGGCAAGGTCCAGCTCTTTCATGCCGCGACGACAGGCCCAGTGGATGCGGGGTTTGTTGTTTATATCCATTGTGCGGGTATCCATTTAAGCAGAAGCGTTATTTTTTATGATGCGGAGCTGATTCTAGCAGCCTGACGAGTTCTGGCGTAACTATTCAGTGTAACGATGTCACAGGAAGTTCATTTTTGGGTAACGTGCCGCAAAAAACCTCGCAGCATCGGTAACAACTAAGCAATCGATGCGAGACATCCTCTAAAGAGTATGAATAAGTGTTTTCAAAGCGGTTCGGCTCTTTTACCATGCCTGTATACCTCCCTACATCAGCAGCTTTGGATTAGGACATATCATGACGTACAAGTATCCGTTTCCTCCGCAAAAGCCTTCATCATCATCCCACCTTCCGCTGACCATTATCTCGCTGGAAGACTGGGCGCTGGTAACGCTGACCGGAGCCGACACGATTAAGTATTTGCAGGGGCAAGTCACCACCGACGTCGAAAAACTCGCGCCGGAACAGCACGTGCTTTGTGCCCACTGTGATGCTAAAGGCAAAATGTGGAGCAACATGCGTCTGTTTGAACGCGGCGACGGCATGGCGTTTATCGAACGCCGCAACCTGCGTGACAACCAGCTCACCGAGATGAAGAAGTACGCGGTGTTTTCTAAAATTACCTTCACCGCCGACGACGACGTCGTGCTGCTCGGCGTCGCCGGTTTTCAGGCTAGCGCAGCGCTGAAAGGTATTTTTGCCACGCTGCCAGACGCCGCAACGCCGGTCGTTCAGCAAGACGAAACCACTCTGCTGTACCTGTCTCTGCCAGCGGACCGCTATCTGGTGGTCACCAGCCCTGAGAAGGCGCAGCAGCTGACGCTAGAGATGGGTGAACAGGCGCAGTTGAACGACAGCCAACAGTGGCTGGCGCTGGATATCGAAGCCGGTTTCCCGATTATTGATAGTGCCAACAGCGTGCAGTTCATCCCACAGGCCACCAACATTCAGGCCCTTGAAGGCATCAGCTTCACTAAAGGCTGCTACGCCGGTCAAGAAATGGTGGCGCGCGCCAAGTATCGTGGCGCAAATAAGCGTGCGCTCTACTGGCTAGCAGGTAAAGGCAGCAAAGTGCCCGCCGCCGGTGATGACCTCGAGTTACAGCTGGGTGAAAACTGGCGTCGTACCGGTACGGTGCTGGCGGCGATTCAGCTCAACGACGGCGCGGTATGGGTTCAGGCGGTGCTGAATAACGATCTGGAAGCCGACAGCCTGCTGCGCGTGCGTGATGACGCAGGGAGCGCCCTGCGCATTCAGCCGCTGCCTTACTCTCTGGAAGAAGCCAAGTAATTCTGGCAGCTCCCCGTGTAATAGAAGTCAAAAAGCCAGCGGCGGCCAACAGGGAAATCCCTCTTGCCCGCCGCTGTCGATGATTACTTTACGCCTGTAATCTAAGGCGGGTTATTTGCATATGCCGTGCATGCTCGATGAACCGACCTCACGCCAAACGGCCCAGGTCCCTCCCGCTCCAGGTAAGTCGCCCTGCGTCCACCATCCATTCAGCCATTCTTTGCCCTGATAAGAGACTTTCACACAGGGAAGTTTATAAGTGGTCGAACGCTCCCATGCCGGGGTTGAACTTACGGCCGCAGGCTGTTGAGTCATGCTCACCGTGCGCGTGTCATATGCGCCTACCGTGTCGGTGACCGTGACCTCAAAGCCATAGAGCGTTTTCTGCTTCACGGCAGCAAGCTGAGCCGTCGCCTGTATCGTATTGCCCCCATTGAGCGATACCGTTGGGCCAGCCACCTGTTTCCATTTATAGCGCAGTGCATCACCGTCAGGATCATAGCTTCCAGAGGCTGAGAGGGTAATCTTCCCTGCCCCTGTCAGTATTGCCGGGTTTACCGAAGCTTTCGCAATCGGTGCCGCATTGTCTGGCTTATCGCTGTCGGTCTGTTCAATCTTCAGCACAAAGTTATCGAAATGGACATCAGATATCTGCCCGCTAACCTTGGTCGCTTGAACCTGTAAGGTCAGAGAGGTACTGTCCGCCGGTAACACCATCACTAATTTATTATCAAGCCAGCGATTACGCGGGTGTTTGGTATCGAGATCTTTGGCCTCAAGCGTATTGCCCTGCGCGTCGCGTGCAATTAGCGTCACCTTGCCATAATCGCCGTCACCCCATCCGTTGCTCTTAAAGGTCAGGATTACTGAAGATTTTCCCTGGCTCACCTTATCTTTGTCCAGCGCGATGCTTTGACTCATCAGATCCTGACGGTCGTTGCCGGCAGCGCTGTCGCTGAGACGAGCGGTGAAGAAATATTTTCCTTCTGCGGCTTTAATCCCGTCCTGAGTCGTAATCACTCGGAACTGGCCCTTATCAAGATGCCAGGCGGACAGATCGCCGCTTTCCGCGCCCGCATTACGCAAGGTGTCGGAGAGGGGTATTTCTACGCTCTGCGAAAGGTCATAACGTACGTCGCTGTCGCGGTTTTCCCATATCGGCACCTCCAGCTTTTTCAGGGCCAGTCCATTCACGTTTTGACGGGTTGCTTGCGTTAGCGGCAGTCCCCATTTTTCAAAGAACGGGATCAGGTTGTACCCACTCACACGACTGGTCTCCAGAATAAAGCGCTGAACTTTTTGGGCGCTGTCATCAGGCTGCTGATTTTTCGGAATTTCGCGGTAGAGCTTGCCAAGCCGAGCATAAAAGTCTTTGCCAAAGGTGAGATCCAGTTGCCAGAGCATGGCGACCTTAGCATACTGGCTGTTGAGATTATGGTAATCCCGACTGGATTGATTGAGATATGGGAACACTTGCTCGTCCCAGTGTTTGTCTTTTTCCAAACGCGGATTGATGCCAAGCTCGCGCTCCACGTAAAGTGAAGTCAGATTAACCACCACCTCCGTCATGTTATCCGGCTTGCTCGAGCTACCCCAGTCCATCGGGATCATCTGGAACTGATGGCCCAATTCATGCCATGGCCCCCAGCCATTGCCGCCAGCCAGATTTTTATTATTAACGACATAACCTAGATGCCCCTCAGCGCAGGCCATCAGACGCCAGGTGGTCGAATTCAGAACCCCGCCGCATCTGTCATTATTGATAACGCCAGGCAGTGATAATCCATCGAGCCAGTGAAAACGGTGAAGAATACGCTGATGAGGGCTGTTGATATTTTCGCTGGTGAGTCCGTACTGATTTTCAGCCAGCGTCACAATTTTATCCCAGCTTTTAAGAGCCGATTCTGGGCCTTCCGAGCCGATATTTTTCATCGCGGCGGCGCGGCGCAGGGTGATCAGTACACGATTACTTTTTAATTCGACGTAAGGAATATCATCGAATTTTCTCAGCATTTGTTGATAGTCCTGCGCGCTGTGTTCAGCCAATACAAAACGCGCAAAGGGCTTCCCTCCGCTGCGAATATTCACCTTGATATCACCGGCGATCGGCGCGTTAAAACTGGCGATATACAGAATACCGCTCCTGTTTGAAACGAGGATATTCTCCCCCTTTCTCAAGGGCTGCCTGTAGGCATGCGCGAATTTCCTGGTTCTGTCATCCGGCGTGTCGACAAAAAATTCAGGCGCTGGCGTTATTGCACTCCCCTGATAATCGAGGTTAATCACTACCGCCTCGCCACGCTCAACCCAAAAACCGGTTGATTGCAAAGGTGACTGATCGTACCAACGGTATTGTTTCTCTACGATTTCAGGCTTACCGGGCTGCTCTAAAATGAATATACGAGGCGGGTCAATGGAAGCGCGGGCCGCAGCTGTTTGCTCTGAAAGTTGAGCGGGAAGAATTTCGTTCGCCGTGGCCGAATAAGCAAAAAATAGTGATAAAGCCAGTGCAGAATATTTAAACAAAGTCCGTTTAGGCATAGCATCCTCGTTATATTTACATTTTGTAATAAATAGAGGGCTAATATAGACGAGTCGAGGCCGAGAATATTCCCAGGCAACGCGGGAATTATTGTCAGGTAAGTGAGAAAACGGCCCAGCGCGTCGGGGAGTTTCCCTGGCATCTGGGCAGATAGCGAAGAAAATATGAACAACGCCCGTATTCCAGGGCGTTGTTACGAGGCAAAGAATTTTGTTTAACGCACGTAGTAATAAATAGCCAGGAAGTGGCAGAAACAGCCACCCAGTACAAAACCGTGCCAGATAGCGTGCCCAAAGCGAATTCGCTTGGAAGCATAGAAAATTACGCCCAGCGTATAAATGATGCCCCCGGCCGCCAGCAGAACCACGCCGCCGTGCGAAAGCTTCATCGCCAGCTGGTAAATCACTATCAGCGACAACCAGCCCATCGTCAGGTAAATCACCAGCGATAACACTTCAAAACGGTGGGCAAAAGCCAGTTTAAACAGCACGCCGAATGCGGCAATGGACCAGATGACGACCATCAGTCCTTTCGCCAGCGGGGAGTCCAACCCCACCAGCAGGAACGGTGTATAGGTTCCTGCAATCAATAAATAAATAGCGCAATGGTCGAGTTTTTTTAGCCAGTATTTGGCTTTCTCATGTGCAATGGCGTGGTAGAGCGTGGATGCTGAAAACAGCAGTATCATGCTGCCGCCGTACAAACTGTAGCTGGTGATTGCCATCGCCCCTGCGTTAGCGCTAACCGCCTGCATCAGCAAAAGCACCAGGCCAACGATGCCGAAAACCATGCCAATACCGTGGCTGAGGCTGTTGGCGAGTTCTTCAGCCCGCGGATAAACCTGTGGTGAAACTTTACCCATACGTTGATTCCCTTAAGACCAGAAAACAAACCATTAAAGCGCAACGGCACTGTATCCAAGATTGATTCCAGTGTACACGTGTAAGCTTAAATATTGTATAAAGCGATGTAAACGCTACTCAACAATCTTTACATATTGTGCGGTAAGGCTATTTATCTCAGCTTAAAAAATTTTTATGACGATTGGGTTATGAATAGTGGGTGAAAGCATGATTTTTTTGCTTTTAGGCTTTATCGTAGGAGCTTAAATGCATTGAATATGCAAGATTCAAGGATTTTTCTGAAACAGCCGTCTCTAATGACTAAGGTGTAATTATGTCCGTAGCCTCCCCGGCACTTAATTTCGGCCCGATGACCGAGGTTTTTCAATTTCTTATGGAAATCGATAAATTGAAAAGCGTGCAACGCCGTACCAAAGTACTGGGTACGCAGCGTCAGGAAAACTCGGCGGAGCACAGCTGGCATTTTGCAGTTGCGGCCATGAGTCTGGCGCCATTTGCCGGAAAAGACGTTGATATACAAAAAGTTATTCGTATGGCATTACTGCACGATATCGTCGAGATCGACGCCGGTGACGTCCTGGTCTATGACCTTGCCGCGCGTGAAGCGGTCCACGCTAAAGAGGTTGAGGCGGCCGATCGCCTGTTTGGTATGCTGCCTGCGCCACTGAGCCAGCAGTTCAGAGATTTGTGGAATGAATATGAAGCCGGTGAAACGCCCGAAGCGCGTTTTGCGCTGCTCATCGACCGCATTCTGCCGGTGGTAATGAACCTTAATAATCAGGGCCAGAGCTGGGTAGAAAACAACATCCGTCTTGAGCAGGTCCTGTCTCGCAACGCCTTTATCAGTGAAATCAATCCACTGCTGTGGGAACACCTGCTGGTGCATCTGAACCATGCCCACGAACAGGGCTGGCTGAAGTAATTACTTAATAATGCCGCAACTAAATTAAGTTTTATTAAATAGCACTCCCAGACTCTACCACTTCCGGGAGTGCAATGAGTTTTTTATTTAGGAACGCTTAACGCCGTCTGCTCGTTGTAAGGCTTCATGATGGCATCGGCCTGCTTCTGCGCTTCAGCGGCAGCGGCTTCCGGCGTCAGCTTGGCGTCGTTCATCAAAGCACCCAGCTGATTCTCCATCGCCTGACGCACGGCGACCGTTTCATAGGTTGCATACCACGGCATCGCAAACTTGAGCTGGTCAAGCGCTATCGCCGCGCGCGGATCCTTGGCAAGGTAATCCTTCATCTCCGGCGTATCATAAGACGCCATACGCGGCGAGAAATAGCCGGTAAACCGACTCCAGCTGCCGTTCACTTTCGGGCTCACCAGATATTGCAGGAAGGTAAAGGCCGCTTTTTTCTGTTCGTCGGAAATCCCCTTAAAGCTGACCAGGCTTGCTCCGCCAATGGTCACGGCGTTACGCACCTCTTTCGGCATCATCGCCACGCCCAGCTCAAAGTCTTTGGTGTTTTCACGCATAAAGCCTAGTGCGCCAGTACTCAGCATCGCCATGCCCAGTTTTCCCGAGAAGAAGGCGGCGCTAATCTGCTTCGAGTTCAGCACACCGGCTGGCATCACTTTGTCGCGATAAACCAGATTCTGCCAGAAGCGCAGCGCACCAATGGTGGACGGCTGGTTGTAATAGACTTCGCCCGGATAGTCGGCGTTGAAGTAGTTGCCGCCGTTGGCGCGAGTCAGTGCAGAGAGGATCCAGGCACCGTAGTCATCGTTGGTTGAGGGCAGCATTACGCCCCACTGCCCTTTCGATTCGTCGGTCAGCTTTTTGGCATCCGCCAAAAGTTCGGCCCAGTCGACCGGTGGATGGTCGATACCGGCCTTCTTAAACATATCTTTATTGTAATAAAGGATAGGCGTCGAGTTATGGAACGGAATCGCGTAGGTCACGCCGTTAACCTGTGCATTCTGACGCATCGCGGGCCAGAAGTTTTCACTCAGGAATGGCGTTGCCTTTTGGTTGCCGTATTTAAACAGCTCATCCATCGGCAGGATTTCATTTTTAATCGCCAGATCGGCGGTGAAGTTGGCAGACATAATGACCAAGGCCGGTGGTTCACCGGATTTCGCGGCCGCCTCGGCTTTCACCTTGGTAGTGTCGTAGTTGCCGGTGAAGATGCCGCGCACCTCAACGTCATTCTGCGACTGGTTGAACTCCTTGATGACCCGCGTCATCTCCATCGTCAGTTTGCCGTCGACCGGCGCGGGGAACATGAAATCAATACTCTGTTTTGCTGATACGGCGCACGCAGTCATCATGGTGACTGCTAAGGTGAGCGCCTGGATATTACGCATTCTGACTCTCCCGGTGTAAGTTTTGCTGGTTTTGACCTGAAAAAAGATGAATGTCGTGCAAGGAAAAACTCAGGCTGACCTGCTGATTGGCCTGGGGGGCATTACCACGGTTTTCACGCAGGTAGCGCAGGGCGCCCAATGGTGACTGCGCGTGGTTGAGATAGTCCGCCCCCAGCAGTTCGCAGTAAGTCAATGACGCCTCGAGATGAAGGCGTTCGCCCGGATTGCCCGGGTCCCGATAGGCCGAACTGTCGTCGATGTGTTCAGGTCTGATGCCCAAATAAACCTCGGTCAGCTGGCGTGCATGCGCGGTATCGGGCAGATTGACGGCCTGATTGCCGACCATCACCACGCCGTCGCGGCAGGGAAGTTTGAAAATGTTCATCGCTGGCGTGCCGATGAATCCGGCCACAAACAGGTTTGCAGGATGCGCGTACAGTGTCTGCGGTGCGCCAATCTGCTGCAGATGCCCCTTGTTGAGCACCGCAATGCGATCGGCCATGGTCATCGCTTCCATCTGATCGTGGGTGACATAGACCGTGCTGGTTTTCAGCTGCTGGTGCAGCGTCATGATGCCGTCGCGCACCTCGGTTCTCAGCCGCGCATCGAGATTCGACAGCGGCTCATCCATCAGAAACAGCTTAGGGTCACGCACGATCGCCCGCGCCATCGCCACGCGCTGCCGCTGACCGCCCGAAAGCTTGCCCGGCTTGCGGTTAAGCAGTTCGCCGAGCTGCAAGAGGTCCGCCACGCGGTCGACCCGCGCCCGGTGCTTTGACTTAGGCTCGTTGCGCATGCGCATGCCGAAGGTAATGTTCTGTTCCACCGTCATGTGCGGGAAGAGGGCGTAATTCTGGAAGATCATCGAGAAGTTACGCTCACGCGGTTCCAGCGCCGTGATGTCAGTTCCCGCCTGTAAAATCCGCCCCTCGGTAACCTGCTCCAGGCCGGCCAACAGGCGCAGCAGCGTACTCTTCCCACAGCCTGAAGGCCCAACCAGCACCAGAAACTCGCCGTCGGCTATTTCGAGCGACAGATTATTGACCGCCATGCTGCCTTCAAACTGCTTGCTGATATTTTCCAGACGGAGACTCGACATTATTTTTCATCCACCGGGCAGCTGATATTGGCATCGTAAAGATAGGGTCCTGGATACTGTGAAAGCGGATGCAGATAGCTGACCAAACCGGTGTTATCGACCAGGCGGTGCATCAGGCAGGCCGCTGGCTCGAGGTTGTAATAGGGGGCAGGGTTCTCGTGATAGTAGGGAACCTGATGGACGGTACCGGGAATGGTGGTGATAATCGCCTGACGATACTGGGTAAAGATCAAACGATGGGTATGGCCACAGAATATGCGGCACAGCGAAGGAAAGCGTTCGATCAGTGCCAGCAGTTGGTCACCGTTCTCGCAGGCAATACGGTCCATCTGCGCCGAGCCGAGCTTCATCGGTGGATGGTGCATAAATACCGCCGTCGGTTTGTCGCCGCCCTGCTCCAGCTGGGCCTCAAGCCAAGACAAGGTTTCCAGCGTCAACCAGCCCTTCGACTCGCCGGGTACGCTGGTGTCGATAAACAGCAGGCGCATGTCAAAATCATCGACCGCATAGTGCATATTCTGCGGGTCAGTCCCCAGCAGCGGACACAGCGGGCCCATGGATTCCAGGAACTGCGCTTTGTCGTCGTGATTGCCGGGAATAATGTACAGCGGATAGTGCAAATTGCTCAACGTACGTCGTGCAACCTGATATTCGGAGGCTAAACCGCAGTTAACGATATCTCCGGTGATGATTACCGCGTCGGGACGTTCTTCCAGCGCATTAAGCTGGCTCACCACCTCGGCGTTGCAGGCGTTAACGTCGATAAAGTCATACAGCTTGCGGCCGTGGCTGCGAAAATGCATGTCGGAAATTTGTGCTAAAAACATGAGAACTCCCTATTTAATGCCTGAAAAACCGAAGCTTTTAAGGAACTGTTTCTGAAAAATGATAAAAGCCAACATCAGCGGGAAGCAGACCATCAGCGTGCCTGCGGTAATGAGTCCCCATTGCCCGCCCGACTCGGCGCCCATCGCGAATGACACCAGCCCCACAGTCAGCACCTGTTTATCAGGGTCATTGAGCACCATCAGCGGCCACAGATATTCGTTCCAGTGATAGGTCACGCTGACGGTAGCGAAGGCCAGAATGGCGGGCCAAGACATCGGGATAAGCACGCGGAACACCACCTGCCACCAGCGGCAACCCTCCATCAGCGCGGCCTCTTCAATTTCACGCGGGATGGCGAGAAACGCCTGACGCATCAGGAACACACCGAACGCCGAGGCAAAGTACGGCATCATGGTGCCCGTCAAGGTATTGAGCAGACCAATCTGTTTAAGGATCATCATGTTAGGCACCATCATGATCACCGGCATAATCATCAGTTGAATGAGCAGCAGATAGAACAGCGTCTGCTTGCCGCGAAACTCGTGATAGGCAAAGACGTAGCCCGCCGTGGTGATGGTGACCAACTGGACCAGAAAAGTGCCAAAGGCGAAGAACAGCGTGTTGGCATAGAGCCGCAGCCAGTCGGCGCTTTCCCAAGCCTGACGGAAGTTGTCGAACGTCAGCGGAAAGCGCGGCAGCATTGAAGCCATGTCAGGCGAGAAGCTGCTTTCGCTAAACGCCGACGAGAGCATCCAGATAAACGGCGTTAACCACAGCAGCGCGGCACAACACAGTAAAATCGGCAGCGTCATGCGCGAACTGCGGCGCAGAAGCCGCGTTCCCTGACGTGGCACGGCGCGACTTTTCACGCTCAGTGGTGGTGATGTTTCAACGCTCATGGTGAGCTCCTCTTTCCAGAACGCGCAGATTGAGAACCGAGAAGGCAAACAGCAACAGCAGCGTGATAAAGGTCGCCGCCGAGGCTTTACCTAAATCGTGCGTGTCGTTGGCGAGACTCTGAATGTAATAAAGCAGCACGGTGGTTGCGTTGTTCGGCCCACCCTGAGTCATAACTGCGACGTGGTCGATTTGGGTGATGGAATAAATCAGCGCGATAGTGACCACAAAGCTGATGGTCGGTCTCAGCAGCGGCAAGGTAATGTAGAAAAACACCTGGGTACGCGACGCGCCTTCCATCAGCGCCGCCTCGCGCGCCGAAGCAGGAATAGACTGCAAACCGGCCAGGAAAAACAGCATGTAATACCCGGCGAACTTCCAGACGCCAATCACGCTCAGGGCAATCAGCGCCGTATTGCTCATGCCCAAATAGTTGTTGTTCATCGGACCGAAAAACTTGGCCAGGTAGTAGTCGAGCAGCCCCATTCCCGGCATGAAGATAAACAGCCACAGGGTTGCGGCGCTCACCAGCGGGATAATCATTGGGAAGAAGAAGGCGGTACGCAGCCAGCGATTAAGCGAGGTGTTTTCCCATAGTGCCACCGCCAACAGCAGCGCCAGCACGATACCGGGAATGACGGTCATCAGAATGTAGGCAAGGTTATTGAGCAGCGCGCGCCAAAACACCGCGTCTTCAAACAGGCGCTGATAGTTTTGCAGGCCGACAAAGGGAGGATTGCTGCTTGCCATGCGGCTGTCGAACAGGCTGTCCATTGCCGAACGCAGCAGTGGGAAGTAGGTAAAAGCAAACAGAAAGACCAGAGTCGGCAATAAAATCAGGTAAGGGAATATCTTGTGTCGCATCGCTCATTTCCAGCGGGTCTTGATTGGATGCTTACCCTAGTCTTTCTGTATTTCAGTAAAATGTCAGTAATGTGATTATTTAATATGCAAATGTTATTGAACAATCTGCGGCTGAGCGGACGCCTGACGCTCCAGCGCCTCTTCGTAGCTTGGCATCGAGGCGGCCGCCCCCGCTCTTTCGACGCACACCGACGCATAGGCTGAAGCAAAACGGGCCGCATCGTCCAGCGGCATACCGCCCGCGAGCTGTGAGGCCAGCGCGCCGTTAAAAGCGTCGCCTGCACCGGTGGTGTCTTTCGGCACGGCAGGAATGGCGGCAATCAGCTGCGTTTGCCCCGCCACCGACAGCAGCGCGCCCTGCGTACCGAGCGTAATAATCAGCGCCTTGATGCCTTTGCCATGCAACACCTTCGCTGCCCGCTGCGCCGAGGCAATATCGTTGACTTCAATTCCGGTCAGCAACGTGCACTCGGTAGCGTTGGGGGTCAGCAGATCCACTTTCGACAACAGTAGGTCGGAAACCGGCTGGAAAGGCGCAGGGTTTAAAATAATGTACGTCCCGGCCTCGGCGGCAATATCAATGACCCTCTCAATGGCCGGAAGATTGTTTTCAAGCTGCGTGAGTAGGATGTCGGCGGCGGCGATAGCAGGTCGGCACTGTTCTATCTCGTCCTGAGTAAAAGTCAGGTTCGCGCCCGGATCGACGGCAATCATGTTTTCGGCATCGACGCCCGCCACATAAATGAGCGCGTTGCCGGTCGGGTAATCGGCGGTTGAAAAAAGCGTGACGGCGTCAAACCCGGCGCTGTCGAGGTGGCGGCGTGCAAAGGTGCCGAAATCATCGCGTCCGACCTTACCTATGTAGTGTACGCGCGCCCCGGCGCGCAGGGCGGCGACCGCCTGGTTGGCCCCTTTGCCTCCCGCCCCCATCATGCTGTTATGGGCAATCAACGACTCGCCCGGCTGCGGAAAACGTGACATTCCCGCCACGATATCCAGGTTAAAAGAGCCTAAAACGCAGACTTTGCCTTTCTTCATGCCTTTCTCCTTAGTGGCATTGCGATGCCGGAACCCTGAGGTTCATAAAGATTAAAGTCGCGCTCGGCGGCCAGACAGGCGCCGCGACAGCCCGTTTCATCCGTTACGCCGCTCAACACTATCGTCAGACCATTGGCCGGTTGCGGTCCGCGCAGATGACTGCGAATTTGCCGTTCGAGCCTCGACAGCGGGAATCCCGCCATCGACAGCACGCCGCCGCCGAGCACCAGATACTGCGGGTCGAGGATGTTCATTTCAGTCGCGATCGTCCGCCCCAGACGGTCAACAAATTCGACTAAATCAGGATGCTCGCCGAAGTCGGTAAACAGCCGCTCAAACGCCGTCTCGGCGGCATGCTGACGCTTCCACCCCGCCAGCCAGTTGCCCGAGGTCAGCGTCTCGACGCAGCCGATTTTGCCACAGGGACAAAGTGCCGGATTTCCTGCCAACGGAATGTGACCGAGTTCACCGGCCGCGCCGTGTGCACCGTGATAAAAGTCCTGATTAAGCCACAGGCTGTTGCCAAGCCCGGTGCCGAGATACACGCCGACCGCCACGTCAGGCAGCTGCGCCAGACGGGTTAAGTCCCACCACATCAGATGGTTAACGTCTTTGTCCATGACCACCGGCAACCCCAGTCGCTCTGACAGCAGCCGTGCAACGGGCTGGTCGTCGAGCGCCGGAATAAACGGCAGTGACAGCACGGTCTGGCGATCGCGCGAGAGGATCCCGGGCAGCCCCAGCATCACTCTGGCAACCTGTTCTGCCTTGCCCGCCTGCTGTAAATAGTCGCTAATCACCTGCTGAAGGCCGCTCAGCGGGTCGCTCAACCCCGCCCAAGACTGCGTCGCCACTTTTCTGTAACCATGAAACGTCTGACTGCTGTCCATCAGCATCAAACGCGTGCTGGTTCCGCCAATATCTACGCCGAGAAAATACCGCATACGGCTCTCCTGCCCTTAGGCTGCCTGACGTGCCAGACGCATCTGATCGAGCATTTTGTCCCAGGCTTTATCCAGATCTTTATCCAGATTGAACAGGCCAGAGGTGCCCACGATCAAGACTTCTGCGCCAGCGGCCATCAGATCCTGATAGGTGCGTTCGTTGCAGGATCCGTCGATTTCGATCAGATATTTGTAGCCATGCTGCTGCTTCAGGGCACGCAGCTGGCTGACTTTATTGAGCATTTCAGGGATGAACGGCTGCCCGGCATAGCCCGGATCGACCGTCATGATGGTGATTTTGTCCAGCAGGTGAATATAGTGCTGAATAAATTCCACCGGCGTCGCCGGATTTAACACTACACCGACCTTTTTGCCGAACGATCGGATCTGGTTGATCACGCGAAACGCATCGCGGTTGATGGTTTCAGCGTGTGGACAGATAAAATCGGCACCCGCGTTGGCGATCGCCTCGATAAAGTCGGTCGGATTCTCCACCATCATATGCACGTCCAGCACCAGCGGCGTGTGCGGACGAATCTGCTCGATAAAGAACGGCGACAGGGTGATATTTTTCACATAGTGTCCGTCCATGATATCGATGTGCAGCATGTCAGCGCGGCGATTGAGCACCGAGAGCTGCTCTTTGATATCAAACAGGCTCATGCACATTAATGAAGGCGAAATTTTGTATTCCATGGCGTTTTCCTCATGGCCCCAGAGGCCGATGGTCAGAGAGTTGTCAGTCATTAATTGATTTCTTTAATTCAAAGTTGAGCGGCGCGCGCTTTGGCGGCGCTGCGGCGGCTGGCCCGACGTTGCAAATAACGGTTGCGGAAGAATTTCACCGCCAGCACCGCAATCAGCACCACGCCCCACATCGCCAGGCTGAAGTGCGGACTGACATTGAGCAGGTTCAGACCGGTCGCGATAACCTGTAAAACAATCAGCGAGAGCACTACGCCGCTGACCTTGCCGAAGCCGCCAAACGGATCCGTTCCCCCGAGAATGATCGCCAGCACGGTGAGCAGCAGATAAGAGTCGCCGTAGCCCATGCGCGCCGAATTGAAGCGCGCCATCATGATGAGTCCGGCAATCACGCAAAGCATGCTCGACAGCACGTAGATGGCAATCAGTACGCGATGGGTGTTCACGCCGCTAAAGTGGGTGGCATTGATGTTGCTGCCGCTCATGTAGATGTATTTACCGAGGCGGGTACGCTCGAGAAATACCGAAATAACCACCGCGGTCGCCAGGAAAACGATCAGCGGTACCGGCACGCCGAGCACGGTCTCGGCCCCGATAAAGCGCACGATGTCCGGCATGCCGCTCAACGCAGCGCCGCGTGAAAGATAGATACCAATGCCGTTGACCATAGTCATGGTCGCCAGCGTCACCAGAATCGGGTGCGCGCCAATATAGGCCACCAGCGCGCCGGTCAGCACGCCGATTGCCAGCGCCAGAATCATTGCCCCAACCAGCGCCAGAGTCAGCCACACCGCCTGCATCAGCAGGCTGGCGTCCGGCGGCAGATAGGTCATAAACACCCAGGCCATCAGCAGGCTAGTCAAATTGGCGGTGGCGATAATGCACAAATTCAGACCGCCGCTCAGGATGGGGATAAACATCGCCAGGGTCAGCAGGCCCAGTTCGGGCAGCTGGAAGGCAACGCTCATGAAGGTTGCGTCACTGAAAAAACGTCCCGGCATGGCGATGCTGAAGCCCACCACCACCAGAACCAGCAGCAAAATCAGCCCGATATTGGTTGCGTCCATTTTGAAACGTGGAAGCGGGAGGACCTTGCTGTCGGTTTTCTGTTTCATCGTTAAACTCTTGGATTTTGCAAACATGGCTGCACTCCTTGGGTATCAGCAAAAACAGGCATCAGGCAAAGCCGACGTCGGTTTCTTTGCGTTTCTTGTAATGCGTAACGGTGATAGCCACCACGATCACGCCGCCGATCACCACATTCATGAAGTAGTTGGACACGCCTATCAGATTCAGCCCGTTTTTCAGGATACCAATCAGAAATACGCCCATCAGCGTCCCCACGACGCTCCCTTTGCCGCCGTTGAGGCTGGCACCGCCCAGCACCGCCGCGGCCAGTACGTCGAGCTCACCGCCGACCAACGCGTTAGGCACCACCTCGCCGACGCGATAAACCTGCACCAGACCGCCAATCGCCGCCATTGCGCCGAGATAGCCATAGGCAAACAGGTGCAGCAGCCCCACGCGAATGCCGATACGGCGTGCGGATTCCTGGTCTCCACCGACGGCAAACAGCTGCCGCCCGAGGTGCGTTTTGTTTAACAGCACCCAGGTCATCGCGGCGACCAGCAGCATCACGACCAGCGGTAACCCAATCTGGTAATGCTCGGCTCCGACGCTAAAAGGCAGCACTTTCAAGGGGGTAATGAGCCAGTCAGGCAGGTCGTACAGGCTGGTCCCGTTGGTGAGCCACATCAGCATGCCAAACAGCAGCGACTGCATGCTGATGGTGACGATGATCGACACAATGCGCAGACAGTAAATAAGCACCGCGTTAACCATGCCCAGCGTGGTCCCGATAGCCATCGCCAGCACTATGCTGCCGAGCGGATTGGTCATGCCGTAGCGAATGGCCAGCGTGGCAATGATGTACTGCACCACCGACGCGACGGCGGCGAAGGAGATATCGATACCGCCGGTGACCAGCACCACGAACAGGCCGAGCGCAAAGATGCCGCTGACCGCGTAGCTTTCGCTGAGATCCAGCAGGTTGCGCAGCGTCATGAACTGCGGCGTCGACAGCGTAAAAATGACAATCAGTGCCACCAGCACCCAGGCCAGATAGCCCTCGTTACTGGCGGGTTTCAATCGGTTGAGATTAAGCATTTACCGCCTCCGCAAGCTGCTGCTGCGTTATTCCGCGCGGGAAGTATTCGCCCAGTACAGTGCCTTCGCTAAAGTGCAGTACTCGGTCACAGTTGAAATACACTTCAGGAACTTCGTCTGAAATCAGTAAGATGGAGATCCCTTCTGCCGCCAGCTGGTGGATCAACTGATAAATGCTGGCCTTGGCACCGACGTCAACGCCCACCGTTGGCGAGTCAAGGATCAGGATCTTCGGCTGCGTCAGCACCCATTTAGCGAGCACGATCTTTTGCTGATTGCCGCCGGACAGCGTCGAGATGGCCTGATCCGGGCTGGCCACCTTAACGCCCAGCTTTTCGATCCATTCAAGGACAATGCGGTTTTTACGATACTCGTCGATCAAGTGAAAACGACTGCGCAGCGTTTCCATAATCGCCAGTACGGTGTTGTCTCCCACCGACTGCTGCTGTACCAGCCCCAGCGTCAGGCGATCCTCGGAGACGTAGCCGATGCCGGACTTGATGGCGTCTTCATGACCGCGAAAGCGCACGGGCTTGCTGTCGAGATAGATTTTTCCGCTGTCGGGTTTGGTCATGCCAAACAGGCTGAGCGCCAGCTCGGTTCGCCCCGATCCCAGCAGACCGCATAGGCCAAGCACTTCGCCCTGATACAGATTGAGATTGACGTTGTGGTATTGACCGGCGCGGCTGAGGTTGTCCAGCTCGAGCATGATGCGTTCATCGTGCTGGTTGGCCGCTTTCAGCGCGTAATTGAGTTTCAGACCGGTCATCAGCTCGGTCAGTCTTTCGCTGCTGACCTCGGCTGCCGGGAAGGTCCCGACTTTCTGACCGTCGCGAATGACCGTCACGCGATCGGAAATCTCCAGCACCTCATCGAGACGATGGCTGACGAACACGACGCTTATCCCCTTCTGCTTGAGATAGTGCACGGTACGCAGCAGCTGATTGACCTCGGTGCGGGTCAGCGACGCCGTCGGTTCGTCCATGATAACCAGCCGCGCATCGGCGACCAGCGCGCGGCAAATCGCAACCTGCTGACGCTGGGCAATCGGCAGCTCGGCAACCTTGCTGTCGAGATCGAGCGAAAAGTTCAGTTCGTCGAGAATGCGCTGCGCGGTCTGGCGCAGACGCCCAGGGCGATACCAGCCGAGCAGGCCGTGCAGGTTATGCTCAAAAGCGATGTTCTCGGCGACGCTCAGATTCGGGAACAGCGACAGGTCCTGATAGATAACCTGAATGCCAAAGCTGCGCGCCTGATCCGGCGTCAGTTTGCTGAACGTCTGCTCGCCGAGTGAAATTTTGCAGCCGCTGTCAGGCTGGTAGACCCCCGAGATGATCTTAATCAGCGTGCTTTTACCGCAGCCGTTAGTCCCGGCCAGGCAGTGCACTTCGCCGGGCATCAGCCGCAGAGCAATATTGTTCAGCGCACGCTGTCCGCCGAAGGTCACGGAAAGGTCTTTGACGTCGATTAACGGACGCACGCTTTCAGTGCCCGTCGTGTCATGCTGGATAATCTCGGAGATCGCCATAATTACAGCCCCATTTTGACCAGTTTCGGCAGGTTGTCTTTGTCGAGACTTTCGGTACGGTTACCTACGATGGTGTGCGTCGTCTCATCGACCTTCACCTTGCCCATGCCTTCGATGTCCATGCCGTCGGTGATTTTCTCGCCCTTCGCCATCATTCCGGCGATGCGCACGAAGATTTCACCCGCGACCATCGGGTTCCAGATATACCCCCCGCTGATGGCGCCGCTTTTCACCAGTGACGCCCCCTGCCCCGGACTGAACGGGCCAAATACGCAGATATCGCCCGCCTTGCCGCGGTTCAATACCGCACGGCCTGCGCCAATCGGTCCCTGAGAGCCGATAGCCAGAATGCCTTTTAGATCCGGGTACTTGGACATCAGGTCATTGGTGGTGCGGATGGTGTCATCCAGCGATTCGGCTACGCCAAAGCGGTCGCCCACCTGGTGCATATTGGGGTAGTGTTCCTGCTGGTATTTCACTGCGGCGTCGGCCCAGGTCTTGTGCACCGGCACGGTCAGACTGCCAACGTAGACCGCATAGCTGCCGGTCTCTTTCATGCATTTTGCGAGAGCAATCATGTGGTTGATGCCGTGTTGCTGCGCATCGACCATCTCAAAGTCCCAGTCGGCGTATTTCTGATCCGGTGATTCGTGGGTAATAATTTTGATTCCGGCGTCGTGAGCGCGTTTCAACACTGGCTCCAGCACTTTTGCATCGTTCGGGACTACGCCGATGATGTCGACCTTCTGAGCAATCAGGTCTTCGATAGCACGCACCTGCAGGGCAGGATCGGCGCCGGTTGGGCCAACCTGGAAGGCGTCGATCCCTTCTTTCGCCGCCTCCTGCTTGATGCCGACCTCCATCGCGTTAAACCACGGATTTCCCCCAACCTTTACCACCACGCCCATGCGAATCTTGTCGGCGGCGTGCACCGATAAAGAAAGACAGGCGGTAGCGAACAGGCAGGCAAGGACAGTTTTCTTCATGTTGATTACTCCACAAAATGTCAGTTTTTTACCGCAGTCAGTGGCTCACCACGGCTGTTATTGTTGTTGTGACTTATCGATAAGATGTTTTTTAAATGGGAAAAGGATCTCCCCGGTGGGTCTTTGGCTTGCTCCTGACCGGCGAAACCTCAATCACGTTGACGTTGCTCCAGGCCAGTTCCTGACGGAACTCATCGTCTTCCAGGGAGTCGGTAATCAACGTATCTATCTCCCGGTAATGGCAGATACGGGCAAACGAGCGGCGGCCAAACTTGCTGGAGTCGGCCAGCAAAATCTTGTGCTCCGACGACAGCACCATCTGCTGCTTGAGACGCGCGTGATGCTCGTTGCTCTCACGAATACCGCCTTCATGGCTAATACCGTGACAGGAGAAAAACAGTTTGTTAATCACGAACTCTTTCAAAATCTTCTCGGCCAGCACGCCGATAAAATCCTCATACTTGGCCGAATATTCACCGCCCAGCCCGATGGTTTTTACGTTGGCCTTGGCGGCCAGGGTCTGGATGATGTGCAGCGAATTGGTCAGCACCACCAGCTGAATATCCGGCAGCTGGCGCGCCAGAAACCAACTGGTCGAGCTGCTGTCGAGCAGCAGGCAGTCACCGGGATTAATCAGTGCCAGCGCTCGTTTAGCGATGCGCGTTTTCTGGTCCGGTGACTGATTGCTGCGCTCGCGAAATGATTCACCCTGTTCTATCTGCGCAGGCACGTAGAGCGTTTCATTTTCATGGCGATTCACAAACACCGCTCCACCGTGGCTGCGCAACAGCACCCCATGTTTCTCGAGTAGCGCGAGATCGCGGCGCGCGGTCTCCATCGAGATATGGCACATGGCAGCGACCTCCTGCACCAGCACCCGACCACGTTGGCTAAGGACTTCGGTAATAAAGCGATGACGTTCTACAGGCAGCATTTTTTTCCCCTTCCCGATGTTTATTAAGATACGCAACCGCTCGCATGCTGAATGCGCGTTGCCTCAAAGCGGGCAGCGCGGTCTTTTTGCCGCGTTCTCCGTGTGATAGTTGTCAAAAAAAAATGAGAAAAGGTGAAACCTTTAATTCAGGATTTGTGGTGGGGCCTGCATTAAATCGCTTTCAATCTTGCAAGCCGTCACTGGCATTTAGGCAAACGGTCACAATTCCTCGCCAAAGTTTTTGACCGTTTATGACCGTTTGTGTGGCATTGACCGAATTCGGTCATCGCTGGATGAGTTGGGATGAAAATTCAAAGCGGAATCGGTGAAGATGCTCAGGGAATCGCGGCCGTAAAACAGGGGAATGCACCCGCAAGACCCGGCGCAGGAGCAATAAAAAAAGCGACCACAAAGGATCGCTTTAACGGTTCTTTTCCCGAAACAGCGCTCGGTATTTATAGCGGTTTTTTGGCCGTCTCTTTGGCCGCAAATACGGCTAGCAGAGTGATAAGCAGCGTCAATGTGACATAGCCCGAGACCGCCAACGTGGTGCTGTATTCTTTATACAATGAGGTGATGATCAATGGCGCAAAACCACCGCCGACGATCCCCGAAAGCGTATACGCCAGCGAAGAACCCGCATAGCGCACGCGCGTGGGGAACTGTTCGGTCACAAACGCCGCCTGCGGACCGTACATAATGGCGTGAACCTGCAGTCCGCCGATCACCGCCAGACAAATCAGCACCGGGTGCGCGCTATCGAGCAGCATAAAGAAGACGAAAGACCAGGCAATCGCTAACGCAGCGCCCATGATATATACCGGACGGCGGCCCCATTTATCCGACAGCGCACCAAACATTGGTACGGTGATGGCGTTACCGAGCGCGCCGAGCATAGTGGCCGTCAGCGCCAACGGTCGCGGTAGATGCAGAACCGTGGTCACGTAGGTTAGCGTGAAGACCACCACCAGCGCATAGAGCACGTCGGAGCCAATGCGTGCTCCTCCGGCGACCAGTAGAGGCCGCAGATGCTGGCTGAATACTTCTTTAATCGGCGTGTGGGTGGTGTTTTTAGTCTGCTCCAGTTTAAGGAACGCCGGCGTCTCACCGACGCCACGGCGCAGCCACAGGCCGAACATCACCAATACCAGACTCAGCACGAACGGAATACGCCAGCCCCACAGTTGGAAGTCATCGGCAGAAAGAAACACCGTGACCAGCGTGATAAGCCCGGTGCCAATAAGCGTGCCGCATGACGGCCCCACCTGCGCAAACGAAGCATTACGCCCACGCTGCTCGGGTTTTCCGTGCTCCATCGACAGCAGTACCGCACCGGCCCATTCCCCGCCGAGCGCAATGCCCTGAATAAAGCGCAGGCTGACCAACAGCAGCGGACTCCAGATACCCCAGCTTGCATAGCCTGGCAGCATGCCCATCAGCGCCGTGGTCACCCCCATGATAACAAGCGTGGTCACCAGTACAAATTTGCGCCCGAGTACGTCTCCCAGATGACCAAACACCATGCCGCCGATTGGGCGTGACACATAGCCGACCGCGTAGGTCGAGAAGGCCAGAATCGTGCCAACCAGCGGATCGAATGACGGAAAGAACACGTGGTTAAAAATCAGCGCGGCCATGATGTTGTAGACGGTAAAGTCGTACCATTCCAGCGCGGTACCAATCGAACTGGCCGCCGCCAAACGTCCGGTGTTAGGCGGAGTATGCTCAGCGCTGGCGGTTTTCGGAGATAAAATCTTTGGATTATCGGTCGAAGAAAGACTCATAATTTCAACTCCTGTGCGGTCAGTTGCCAGCCGAGGCCGTAGTGCAGCACCTCGTCAAGCGGGTAGTCCAGCGCGTGGCAGGCGTGCGCGGCAAGACGTTCGGAGGCTTCAAGGCTGCTGCTTTCAAGCAACATCATCGGCAGCAGCTGGCGGTTATCGGTCGACTCTTTCGGCAACGGCGTGCTGAGTGCCGTATCCGGCGTTAACAAGCTAGAGCGAATAAATCCGTCGTGGGCAAACAGCGTGGTCCCCAACTCGGCAATACGACTTTCTTCCGTATCCGCCGGCAGCGTAATGATGGCGAGATGGCTACCGTTGCCTATGCCCACCACCGCGCTAATTGCGCAGACGCGGCGCATGGGCGACTGCATCTTTTGCAGATTGGCGACTGACCATGCAGTCTGGCGGGTAAAGGCCGCGTGATACGCCGCGGAGGTAAAGCTTTCGAGCGATCGGGTTTTATACAGGCCCAGATATTTGCGTCCGCCCTTCAGCGACTGATAGCGCGTGCCGGACAGGAAGCCTTCGATCCGCACACGTTCTTCGACGTGTTCACGATCGTACCATTGGTTGAAATCCGCTTCGTCCTGAGCGGCGACGTCGGTTGCTACAAAAAGCATGCCCTGATGGGAAGAGTTCATAATGGTTCCTGTCATTGTCCAGAGTGGTGAATAAGTGTCGTCGTGTCTGTTTCTGTTTATTAAAATTGAGAAGTAGAAATCAGGCGTTAAGGCAGCGTTCTATCTCCAGTGCCCAGCTCATCAGCGCCTCGTCCTGCATCGGCAGTGCCGCAACCATCAACCCGACCGGCGCAGCGCCTTCGGCCTGACAAGGCAGGGAGACCGCACAGCCGTCGAGGAAATTGATAACAGAAGGATTACGCAGCGCGGCACCGTTGATACGGAAATAGAGCTCCTCATCGGCTTCAAGCTCGGCGATACCCGGCGCGACAAAAGGCACAGTCGGCATCAGCAGCGCGTCATACTGTTGTACCCGCGCGCTGACCCGCTGCTGCCAGTCAGTGCGCTGCTGCACCAGCCGTTGACGCGAGGTTTCGCCCAACGGCTCACCGCGGCGAATGCGCGAGACCACGCGCGGGTCATAGCCGTCCGCGCGTTGCGCGATTAAATCTTTGTGCCACGCCCACGATTCCAGCGCGGTGAAACCGCCACTGGCGTTGATAGTCGCCAGTTCAGAGAGTTCGGTCAGAGGGATTTCGGTCACCGTGGCACCGGCCTGCCTCAGGTGGGCAATCGCGCGAGCAAAGGCATCGCTCACTGCGGCATCGAGACCGTCGAGTACCAAAGTTTGCGGAACGGCAAAGTGCGCTTCGGACAAGTCTTTCACCGTCAGTGATAACGGTTGTTTGGCGATGGCTGCGTCGAGCGCAACGCAGCTCGCGACATCACGGGCCAGGGTGCCTACCGAGTCGAGCGAGGCTGAGAGCGGCAACACGCCAGCCATGGAAATTCGGCGTGCCGTCGGTTTAAAACCGGTCAGTCCGCAGAACGCGGCCGGAATGCGCACCGAGCCGCCGGTATCGCTGCCGACCGCGCCAAAGCACATGTCGTCAGAAACGGAAACGGCCGCGCCCGATGAAGAGCCACCCGGAATGCGGCGCGCTGTGCGATCCCAGGGGTTAGCCGGCGTGCCGTAATGCGGGTTGATGCCCAGCCCCGAATAGGCAAACTCGGTCATATTGGTTTTACCCACTATCACCGCACCGGCCTTAAGCAACCTTTCGACTATCTCGGCGTGCGCCGTGGCGGCGGGTGCCTCGGCCAGCACGCGCGATCCGCCGGTGGTGACATAACCCGACACGTCGAACAGGTCCTTGACCGATACCGGCACACCGTCAATCGGTGAAAGGGCGTTATCGGCGGCACGGCGCGCGGTGGAAGCCGCCGCCTGCTCACGCGCCCACTGCGCATAAACCTGCGTGAAGGCGCGGCGGCCTTCGCCGTCTTCGGCAGAAATCTGGGCCAGTGCCTGCTCGGTCAGCTGCTCGGGGGTTACCGTGCCGAGTGCCAGTTGTTCAATCGCCTGCTGTAGGCTTAATGAAAGGTGAGAATTCATCGTTGCTTCCTGGGGTGGCTCAAGTTGGGTTAACGCCGCCGTTAGGCAACGACGGGCAGTTCAAGGCTGTGATAGGCATGGCTGATGCTGCGCCCGAGGCGTTCATCGACCAGCTCCATGCGAAACTCTGTTGCAGGACGAATGCCACCTATCGCCGCGACGGTGCCACAGGTCATCCCTAACCCTTCTGCCGGAAGGGGGTCGCCGTTCAGATAACGGCTCAGCAGGTCGTCGGGCTGACGCAGGCTCGACAGCGGCCCTTGCTGATACAGACGAAATTCACCGTCTTCCTTGATCCAGGCACGCAGGATCAACTGATCCCAATGGGCTGCCACTTCGCTCATACGCCATGCGACCGTTGCCACAGGCTTCACACACAGCTGCTTCGACAGTGCCACGCTGTGCGACTCGAGCTCACGGTCGGTGTGATCGGAGGCGAGCGAGACGTAGAGCTCCCCTTGATGGGTGAAAATAAACACTTCGGCCTCACCGGAACTGGCACGGCCTATCACTTCTACCGATTTATTTTGCGTCAGCTGGTTGGCGGCCACGCGGTAAAACAGCGGGACTGCACTCGGACGGGGCACGCCCAGCGCCTCAAGCTCACTAATGTGGTGCATGATGGCTTCAGGATCGCGTCCTGCCCATCCGGCGATCACCAGACTGTCGATATCGACCTCGATCCTTGCCGCGTCTGAGCTGGAGGGTTGATTTCCGGTCGTTAATGCCGGCAGTGTGAAGGTCAGTTTCATCGGGCAGATCCTCTATTAATTAATCTTTTTTAAAAACACAGTGAAATTTCACTATAACTTCATTCATTAAATAAGCGATTTCCGTGCCATGTTTTTGTGTAGAATGTCTAAAAATCTTTTCAGCAGGAGCTGGATGTGAAGACCGAGGTCACAGAAACGCAGGAAAGACCGGCGATTGATGAAGCAGGATTGTCGTTAAACGAGCAGGCGTATCGCCGTTTCAAGCAGGCGCTGGTGACCCTGAGCTATAAGCCAGGCGAATATTTGAATACCGCACAGGTGATGAGCGACCTGTCGATGGGTCGTACGCCGGTTAATCAGGCCATCCACCGGCTGTCGAATGAAGGGCTGCTGCAAATTATTCCGCGCAAGGGAGTGATGGTGTCGCCGCTGTCGATAGACGACGCGCTGGAACTGATTGAAGTTCGTCTGGCGAATGAGGTGCTATGTATGAAGCTGGCCAGCCAGCGCATTGCTGCTCAGGACATCGCCGAGCTTGAAGCCATCAACCAACAAATTGAGGTCGCCAGCCAACAGCGCGATCGCGATGGCATGATGCTGCTGGATAACCAGTTTCATCAGCTGCTGGCCAAGGTTGCAGGCAACAAAATGCTGATGGATATTCTCAGCGTGCTGCACGCGCAGGCGCAGCGCTTCTGGGCCAGCTCACTGTCGAAAGAGGGGCACATGCAGGAAGTTATTGAGGAGCATCGGGCGATTATAAGCGCACTGGCGGCACGGGACGCACAGGCCGCCGCCGATGCCGCCGAGGGACATATTCTGTCGTTCCGCAATGCGCTGTTGCGCGGTTAAGAACGACGTTCAAGGGGATTATCTTCCGCCAGACAGTTCAATAAAACTGCCGGTCACATAAGACGCGGCGTCTGAGAGCAGCCAGACAATCCCTTGTGCCACCTCGTCAGGCTGGCCGCCGCGCTGCATCGGCAGATTGGCTTTTAGCCTGTCGACCCGCCCCGGCTCGCCGCCGCTGGCGTGCATCTCGGTATAGATCAAACCGGGCCTGACGCCGTTAACGCGAATGCCCTGCGCCGCCACTTCGAGAGAGAGACCCGTGGTCAAGGTATCGACGGCCCCTTTCGACGCCGCGTAGTCGATGTATTCATTCGGCGCACCCAGCCGTGAGGCCGCTGAAGAGACGTTAACTATCGCCCCACCCTGCCCACCGTGGCGCGTCGACATCACTTTCACCGCCTCGCGGCAGCAGAGAAAATAGCCGGTCACGTTAGTGCTTAACACGCGATTAATCCGCTCGGCGCTGAGATTTTCAATCGTCGACTGCTGAAACAAAATGCCCGCATTATTAACCAAAGCGGTTAACGGCCCCATTTCATCGGCAATTTTTCTAAACATCGCCACGACCTGATTTTCATCGGCAACGTCAGCCTGAATCGCCAGCGCCTTTCCGCCGTTTGCCTTTATCTCATCAACAACCTGCTGTGCCGCCTTGGCGTCATTCACATAATTAACCGCAACCTGATAGCCCCGTTCGGCCAACAACAGCGCCGTTGCTCGTCCAATGCCACGGCTGCCGCCGGTGACCAGCGCGATGTTTTTGCTCATAGTAAATCCTTCTCTAACGTTGTCCATTTAGTGTAAAAACTGACGGCTTATTGGTGCCCATTTTTTACCCGATTGCGTATGATGCTTTACGCACACGATAGATAACATAACCAATATTAAGGGAATAATAACGATGAAATCTCCGGCAGCCTATTTATCCTCGTCACGCCTTTCTTCACTGTTTCATTCGGGAAAAAATTTTCATCCGACGAGAAAACTGCTCGCTTGCCTGATGCTGGCCAGCGTTACGCTCAGCACGCTCCCCCTCAACGTACAGGCCTCAGAAAACGGCAATCTTCCGGGGCTCATCAATGAACGTCTCTCCTATATGAAAGACGTCGCCAGCAGTAAGGCGGAAAACCACCAGCCGGTTGAGGTAGTGGCGCAGGAAGACAGAGTGTTGCAAGACACCCAAAAAGTGGCGGAAGGTCTGGGGCTGGATCCAAACTCGGTCAAACCCTTTATCGTGGCGCAGATGAGCGCAGCGAAAGCCATTCAGTATCGCTATCGTGCCGACTGGCTCTCCACGCCGGAAACCGACTGGAAGCCGCGCCCGCTGGAGTCAATACGCCAGGACATTGCCGGATTATCGACGCGGATCCTCCAGCGTCTGGCGGTCGAGCTCAAGGCTAATGGTCGTATTTCACCGGATAACCAAGCCGAATTTATCGCCCAGCTTCAGCAAAAAAACCTCAATGAGGCGGATAAAATTTTACTGTTTAAAACACTTGAGCAAGTACGTTTAAAGTAATTCCTCATTCTAAGTTATAGAGCATGATCAAAAGTTGCTATTTTGTAGCAAATATATTTCGAATCATTTGGTTCAATGTATAATGCGCCGGATTTCTCTCTGCATTTCAGGCTTCATATACAATGAAAACAAAATTTCTTGCTCTTTCCCCTCTGGCTGCAGGTATTTTAATTTGGTCAGCGGGGAGCGTTGTTCAGGCTCAAGCTACTGATTTTCTTAATCAGGACACATTAACCGGCGACTGGGGCGGTGCTCGTACTCAGCTTAAAAACGACGGTGTAACCCTTAGTGGTGAATATGTTTCTGAAACAGCAGGCGTGTTACACGGTGGCGAAAGCTATGGCACACGTTACGCGCAGCAGGTCAAAGTGGGTGCCACCTTTGATCTGAATAAAATGTTCGACGCTGAGCACGCGGGTACCCTTCAGGTTACCATCAACGATCGTCGCGGGCGCAGCACCTCTAGCGATCTGGTCGGTAACCGTCTGCCGGTTCAGGAAGACGTAGGGGGCGAATACACCCGACTGTCAGAATTCAGCTATGCCAACTGGCTGCTGACGCCGAAGCTTACCTATAAGGTTGGCCTGATGGCGATGGGCAATGACTTTGGCGGCATGCCGATTCTCGGCAACTTTGTGAACGCCGGTTTTGATGCTCACCCACTCAGCCTGTCAGGCAGCAGCGGTTGGGGCAACTACCCGACGGCACACTTCGGGGGTGAACTGCGCTATGATTTCAACGAGAGCTGGGCGTTACATACGGCCATCTTTAACGTTAACCCGCAGACCAACTCCGCGCCGTCCAAGGCCTTCAAGCCTTTCAGCAGCGGAACGACCGGGGCCATCATTCCCGTAGAGCTTATTTATAGCTATCACGGCTTCCTGCCGGGACAGTATAAGTTTGGCTATTACCACGACACCTCTAAAGTTGCGCGTATCGGCGACAGCCAGAGTAAGTCATCCGGTCGCAGCGGCGGCTACGTGCTGGCAGACCAGACGGTATGGCAGTCACAGGCGTTGAAATCGCAGAACCTGCACGTCTTCGGGCAGTGGACTACAACGGACGCCGCCACCGCGCCTTTCCGTCACTGGTACGCCGCTGGCCTGATACTGAATGGCCCGTTCGAGTCGCGTCCTAAAGACTCTATCGCCATCGGTTACGGCAAAGCGTCTTACAACAGAAAGAGCCGCGATGTTGATATTGCCAACATGCGCGCAGCCGGAAACTATGCCGGTGCCGATGCGGCAGAGAACCTGAGCATGGCCGAGCAGTTGGTGGAACTGTCTTATAACGTTCAGGCGACGCCTTGGCTATCAGTGCGTCCAAGCCTGCAATATGACAAAGATCCTGGCGCATTCTCCAGCAAGGTCATCACTGACGCCTGGGTTGCCGCCGTACAGGTTAAAATCGAGCTTTAATCGCCTCAATTGGTCGATAAAAACAAAAATCCCTGACATCGCTGTCAGGGATTTTTTTATCGACCTAATCCTGCGAAACGTATTATTCGTAGTCGCTAATCGGTACACAGGAGCAGAACAGGTTACGGTCGCCGTACACGTCATCAAGACGCTTCACGGTTGGCCAGTACTTGTCTTCACTTCCCGCCGGGAACACCGCCAGCTCACGGGTATAATCGTGGGTCCAGTTACAGACCAGCTCCGCCTGCGTGTGTGGCGCATTCACCAGAGGGTTGTCTTCCAGCGTCCATTTGCCCTGTGCCACGTTTTCGATTTCAGCGCGGATAGACAGCAGCGCATCGATGAAGCGGTCCAGTTCAACTTTGCTTTCAGATTCCGTTGGCTCAACCATCAGCGTTCCCGCCACCGGGAAGGACATGGTCGGTGCGTGGAAACCGTAGTCGATCAGACGCTTGGCGATGTCCATTTCGCTGATGCCGGTTGCCTCTTTCAGCGGACGAATATCAAGAATACATTCGTGCGCCACGCGGCCGTCACGACCGGTATAGAGCACCGGATACGCGTCTTTCAAACGGGTAGCAATATAGTTGGCGTTCAGGATAGCGACCTGGCTCGCCTGCTTCAGACCTTCTGCGCCCATCATACGGATATACATCCAGCTGATTGGCAGAATAGAGGCGCTGCCGAACGGTGCCGCAGAAACCGCGCCGTTCTGGGTCAGAACGCCGTCAATCTGTACCACGCTGTGGCCCGGAACGAACGGTGCCAGATGCGCTTTAACGCCGATTGGGCCCATGCCCGGACCGCCGCCGCCGTGCGGGATACAGAAGGTTTTATGCAGGTTAAGGTGCGACACGTCCGCGCCGATGTAGCCCGGCGTCGTGATGCCAACCTGGGCGTTCATGTTCGCGCCGTCGAGATAAACCTGACCGCCGTACTGGTGAACAATCTGGCACACTTCGCGGATGGTTTCTTCATACACGCCATGGGTAGACGGGTAGGTCACCATGATACAGGACAGCTCGTCACCCGCCTGTGCCGCTTTCTCACGCAAATCGCTGAGGTCGATGTTGCCCTGCTTGTCACAGGCAACCACCACTACGCTCATGCTCGCCATCTGTGCCGACGCCGGGTTGGTGCCGTGCGCAGAGCTTGGGATCAGACAGATATGACGGCTGCCTTCGTTGCGGCTTTCGTGGTAATGACGAATCGCCAGCAGGCCCGCGTATTCGCCCTGTGCGCCTGAGTTAGGCTGCATGCACACCGCGTCATAGCCGGTTAACTGCACCAGCCACTGTGAAAGCTGCCCGATCATCTGCTGATAACCGCTCGCCTGCTCAATCGGGCAGAACGGATGCAGTTCAGCGAACTCCGGCCAGGTAATGGGGATCATCTCTGCCGCAGCGTTAAGTTTCATGGTGCAGGAACCCAGCGGGATCATCGCCTGATTCAGCGCCAGATCCTTTTTCTCGAGGCGGTGCATATAGCGCATCATCTCGGTTTCGCTGTGGTACTTGTTGAATACCGGGTGAGTCAGAATAGGATCCTGACGCAGTACCGCAGCCGGAATGGCGTTGCTGTCGGTGCTGGCTGCCTTGTCGAGTGCGTCGATGTCCAGAGCGTGGTCATCGCCCAGCAATACCGCGAACAGGTTCTGCACGTCTTCGCGTGAGGTCGTTTCGTCCAGCGTGATGCCCACGGCGTTGTGAATATCGGTACGGAAATTCAGACCGAAGCTTAGCGCGCGTTCCAGCACCGCAGCCTTGTCCTGGACTTCGACAGTCAGGGTGTCGAACCAGGTATTATGACGCAGCGTCAAGCCGCCTTTCTTCAGGCCAAGAGCCAGAATGTTGGTCAGGCGATGAATACGGTTAGCAATGCGTTTCAGGCCTTCAGGTCCGTGGAACACGGCATACAGGCTGGCGATGTTTGCCAGCAGCACCTGAGAGGTACAAATGTTGGAGTTGGCCTTCTCGCGGCGGATGTGCTGCTCGCGGGTCTGCATCGCCATTCGCAGCGCGGTGTTGCCTGCTGCATCGCGTGAAACACCGATAATACGGCCAGGCATCGAGCGTTTGAACTCGTCGCGGCAGGCGAAGAAGGCGGCGTGTGGACCGCCGTAGCCCATCGGCACGCCGAAGCGTTGCGCCGAACCAAAGACGACGTCTGCGCCCTGCTTGCCGGGAGCGGTCAGTAGAACGAGCGCCATGATATCCGCGGCAACGCTGGTGATGATTTTGCGAGATTTCAGCTCGGTGAACAGTGCGCTGTAGTCATGCACTTCACCGGTGGTGCCAACCTGCTGCACCAGCACACCGAACACGCCGTCGAGTTCCAGCACCTTTTCGGCTTTATCGACGATGATGTCAAAACCAAAGGTTTCGGCACGGGTACGGACCACGTCGAGGGTCTGCGGATGCACGTCGTCGGCCACGAAGAAACGGTTAGCGTCTTTCAGCTTGCTGGCGCGCTTGGCCAGAGCCATTGCTTCAGCGGCGGCGGTTGCTTCGTCGAGCAGTGACGCAGAGGCCAGGTCCAGGCCGGTCAAGTCCAGGGTCAGGGTCTGGAAATTCAGCAGCGCCTCAAGGCGCCCCTGAGAAACTTCGGGTTGGTACGGCGTATACGCGGTGTACCAGCCTGGGTTTTCGAGCATGTTACGCAGGATAACCGGCGGGGTCAGCACCGCGCTATAGCCCATACCGATGTAAGATTTGTAGCGCTGGTTCTGGCTGGCAATCGCTTTCAGCTCAGCCAACGCCTGATGTTCGGTTACCGCATCGCCGACAGCCGGGGGACCAGGTAACTGGATATCCGCCGGGACAATTTGCTGGATCAAGGCGTTCAGCGAGCTGGCACCTACGGTCTCCAGCATTTGCTGCTGCTGTGTAGAAGATGGACCGATATGGCGGCCAATAAAGGCTTCGCTGTGTTCAAGTTGGCTGAGAGTCTGAGTCATTTGCTACGCATTCCTGAAATCTTACATTGAGGTATCGAGAGCTAACTAAATCTTGTGTGCATCTATGTCTGCACAAACAACAGCAGGATTTCTCTAAGTCATTGGCGCTACAGCAAGGCGGCAATTTTGAACAGTCCCCGGCAGCTTACTCAGTGAGTGACCGGGGAGAACAAACGCTGCCAACGCCGCTGTAGCTTCAAGGGCGACGAGAAATTCAGTCTTCCAGAGTGGCCTGATATCCAGCCGCATCCAGCAGTGCATCCAGCTCGGATTCGTCGGAGGCTTTAATCTGGAACAGGAAACCTTCGCCGTATGGCTCGCTGTTGACCAGCTCTGGAGAGGATTCCAGTTCGCTGTTAACGGCAACGATTTCGCCGCTGATTGGCGAGTAGATATCTGAGGCAGCCTTCACGGATTCGGCTACCGCGCAGTCTTCACCCGCTTCCACGGTGCGACCCACTTCAGGCAAATCGACAAACACCATGTCGCCCAGCAAACCCTGTGCGTGCTCGGTGATGCCGACGCTGTAAACGCCATTGCCTTCAGAACGCACCCATTCATGAGAGGTCGCGTATTTTAATTCTGCTGGAACATTGCTCATAAATAATCTCCGAAAGAGTTTTTTAAGTTCTAAATAATCAATAATTTAAATGTGCTTTATACCAGGCTTTTGCCGTTACGCACGAAACCCGGTTTGGTGACGCGCACCGGCATTTCGCGGTTGCGGATCTGCACCACTGCCTGCTCGCCGATGCCTGCTGGCACGCGAGCCAGCGCAATGCTGTAGCCGAGCGTTGGAGAGAATGAACCGCTGGTGATTACGCCTTCACGCACATTACCGGCCGCATCGGTGAAACGCACCGGCAGCTCATTACGTAATACACCTTTTTCGGTCATAACCAAACCCACCAGCAGATCGGTCCCTTCTGCACGCTGTTTTTCGAGCGCGTCGCGGCCAATGAAACGGCGGTCTTCAGGCTGCCAGGCGATAGTCCAGCCCATGTTGGCGGCCAAAGGGGAAACGTCTTCGTCCATTTCCTGTCCGTACAGGTTCATGCCCGCTTCCAGACGCAGCGTATCGCGCGCGCCCAAACCGGCTGGCTGTACGCCCGCATCAAGCAGCTTTTGCCAGAAATCGGCAGCGTCTTCCTGCGGCAGAGCAATTTCGTAACCGGCTTCACCGGTGTAGCCGGTGGTGGCAATAAACAGAGAGCCGGCCTGCACGCCAAAGAAAGGCTTCATGCCGCTCACGGCCTGTTTTTGCTCCTCGCTGAACAGCGTCTGTGCGCGTTCCTGTGCCTGCGGCCCCTGAACGGCTATCAGCGCCAGGTCATCACGAACGGTCAGTTCAACGGAGAACGGCGCGGCGTGGTCGGTTATCCACTCCAGATCCTTATGACGGGTCGCAGAGTTAACCACCAGGCGGAAGAAATCTTCAGTGAAGTAATAAACAATCAGGTCATCGATAACGCCGCCGGACTCATTGAGCATGCCGGTGTACAGCGCCTTGCCCGGTTGGGTCAGCTTGGCGACGTCGTTTGCCAGCAGATAGCGCAGGAACTCACGGGTACGTGCGCCGTGCAAATCGACGATGGTCATATGGGAGACATCAAACATGCCGGCGTCGCGGCGAACAATATGGTGTTCATCGAGCTGGGAGCCATAATGCAGCGGCATCATCCAGCCGTGAAAATCGACCATACGTGCGCCACAGGCGACATGACTGTCATATAACCGAGTCTGCTTTGTCATCTTTTTCCTCATTCTTTTCCGAAGCGAATTACCCGGCTCCTCGCCGGCCTTGCGGCCAACTTTCATCCAAGAGCCAGTGCAAGATCTGTGCCGACGCAAACGATACCTTTTCCTGAACGTTATCACCGAATGACCCTGCTAACCATAAGTTAAAATATTCGGTGTTGGCGTTTTGTCAGGAATTTGCGGAGGCTATGATGCAGAATTTTTAACTAGAAAAATGGGGTTAATGACGCAAAATCTACAATTAAATGAGGAATCGGTCGATGTTATATAACGCAGGTGCCGAATTTCACGTCATTTGCGGTTCGCAAAATCCGGCACCAGATTAGAAAAAGTAATGGAAAAAATGGGATGAAATTAGATTATTTCAGCTGAAGCTATTGGGTCTGGAGCCACTCGGGTAAGTCGTTTAATCCCATCGCCTGACGCAGCAGTTTCGGCTTCACGCCCGGCAGTGAATCCGCCAACGTCAGACCGAGGTCGCGCAGCAGCTTCTTGGCCGGATTGTTGCCGGCAAACAGTTCACGGAACCCCTGCATGCCCACCAGCATCAGCGCAGCGCTGTGCTTGCGCTTGCGTTCAAAGCGACGCAGATACATGTGCTGACCGAAGTCTTTGCCTTCACGCTGCAAGCGTTTGATTTCCGACGCTAACTCGGCGACGTCCATAAAGCCCAGATTGACCCCCTGACCCGCCAACGGATGAACGGTATGCGCGGCGTCGCCAATCAGCGCCAGGCGTTGAGCGGCAAAACTGCGGGCATAGCGACCGGTCAGCGGGAACGACTGGCGCTCGCTGATGACCTCGCACACGCCCAGACGCAGGTCGAAGGTGCTGGCCAGAACCTTGTTGAATTCGGCATCGGACAGCGCCAACAGCCGCTCGGCCTCTTCCGGCGATACGGACCAGACAATAGAAGATAAATGCGGGTCGGCCAGCGGCAAGAAGGCCAGAATGCCTTCACCGTGGAATACCTGGCGTGCCACCGATTGGTGCGCCTCATCGGTGCGAATCGTCGCAACCAGTGCATGATGGCGGTAGTCCCAGAAGGTCAGCGGGATGTCCGCATGCTGACGCAGCCACGAGTGCGCGCCGTCGGCACCGACCACCAGACGTGCACTGAGCATGCGTCCGTCTTCGAGATTGATAAAGGCTTCGTTCTCCCCCCAGGCAACGTTTTTCAGCTGCGCAGGGGCAAAGATTTCAACCTCGCTGAGCTGCTCTGCACGCTGCCAGAGGGCGCGAAGGATAACCGGGTTTTCGATAATGTGCCCAAGGTGGCTAAAGCCGAACTCCTCGCTGCGGAAGGCAATTTTGCCGAAGCTGTCGCGGTCCCACACTTCCATGCCCTGATAGGGATTAGCGCGCTGGCCGATAATGTTGTCCCAAACGCCGATGTGTTGCAGTAAACGTTCGCTGGCGGCGTTGACGGCGGAGACACGCACGCCGGGAATGGCCGGTAAAGGGGCGTCGTCGGGCAGGCGATTTTCGAGCACCGCGATGCGCAGGCCACTGCCTTGCAGGCTACAGGCAAGCGCCAGTCCGACCATGCCGCCACCGGCGATAACCACATCAAAAGATTGCATAATTTAATTCATTCCTGTCATTTTTCTGCGGTCAGGCTGGGCCTTCGCAAGCGCCTTCAGCGTTCTGTCCAGCCCAGGGTGCGGCGGGTAAAAGCATCACGCAGTGGGGGGATCCGCTCCATGGCCATCAGGCCAAGGCTGCGTCCTGCCACCAGCGGTGCATAACGATTGGCGAATATTCGCACCAGCCCGTCGGTGATGCCGACGGTTGCCCGCTGATCGGGCTGACGGCGTTGTTGATAGCGGCTTAATACCTGATAACTGCCGATGTCCTGATTTTCTTGCCATGCGCTGGCGAGGGTTTCGCTCAGCGTCATGACGTCGCGCAGGCCAAGGTTAAAGCCCTGCCCGGCTATCGGATGCAGCGTCTGCGCCGCATTGCCGACCAGCGCCAGTCGATGACTAATGTGCCCGCTGGCGGTTAATAATTGTAATGGATAACAGTGGCGCGCGCCGGTTTGCTGCATCTTGCCCAAACGCCAGCCGAACGCCTGCTGTAGCTCGGACAGAAACTGGTCGCTGCTCCAGGCCTTAACTTCAGCCTGTTTTTCAACCGGATGACACCAGACCAGCGAGCTGCGCCCTGTAGACATCGGCAACAGCGCCAGCGGACCGTGCTCGGTGAATCGTTCGAAGGCACGGCCCTGATGCGGCTGACCAGTCGTGATATTGGCGATGATGGCAATCTGCTGATAGCTGTCGCGGTGCCAGCGAATCCCGCAGTGCTGGGCCAGCGTCGAGTTTGAACCGTCGGCGGCGACCAGCAGACTGGCCTTAAGGATTTCGCCGTTGTCGAGCGTTACGCTGGCGCTGTCGGCGCGGCGAGTCACCTCGACCACCCGCGCAGGACAGTGCAGATGTACGCCCGGCGCATCCGAAAGCAGCGAAAACAGCCGCTGCCCCGCGTCGTGAAGCTCAACCACCTGCCCCAGCGCCTCAACGCCATAATGACCAGCGTTAAGGTTCACAAAACTGGCATGCCCGCGATCGCTGACGTGAATATCGGTAATCGGCGTTGCGCAGTTTGCCAGTGCAGGCCAGACGCCAATGGCATTTAGCTGCTGACAGGTGCCCTGCGCCAGCGCAATCGCGCGCGCGTCAAATCCCGGATGGGTATAATCATCGGGTGAGGTGACCTCGACAAGATGCACCGGCAGGCGACCCTGCGTTAGCGACGAGACGGCCAGCGCCAGCGTTGCTCCGGCCATACCGCCGCCCACAATAATCATGCTCATGGGTTATCTTGCCGCCGCCATCAGTGCTTCGATATCGTCGGCCTCTTTCACCACGTCGCCGGTCAGGATCTCGATGCCGGTTTCGGTAATCACGATATCGTCTTCAATGCGGATACCGATGCCGCGATAGGCCTCCGGCACGTCAGCGTCGGGCGCGATGTACAGGCCCGGCTCGACGGTCAGCACCATCCCCGGTTCCAGCTTGCGGCTGCGCTCTACGGTGCCGTAGTTGCCCACATCGTGGACGTCTAATCCCAACCAGTGAGACAGCCCGTGCATAAAGAACTGGCGGTGTGCCTGCTCGGCGATGAGCAGATCAACGTCGCCCTTCATCACGCCAACGGCCACCAGCCCTTCAACCATGACGCGCACGGCGGCCTCGGTCGCCTCCTGAATGCTGCGGCCCGGACCAAAGACTTCCAGCGCCTTGTATTCGGAGGCGAGCACGATGTCGTAAATCTGCCGCTGTGCCGGGGTGAACTTGCCGCTGACCGGGAAGGTACGGGTAATGTCACCCGCGTAGCCCTGATACTCGCAGCCGGCATCAATCAGCACCAAATCGCCGTCGCGCAGCTCGCACTCGTTTTCGGTGTAATGCAGGATACAGCCGTTCTCGCCGCTGCCGACGATGGTGTTATAAGAGGGGGTACGCGAGCCATGGCGGCTGAATTCGTAGTGAATCTCGCCTTCGAGGTGATACTCGAACATGCCAGCGCGGCAGGTTTGCATGGCGCGAGTATGGCCTTTGGCGGTGATTTCACCGGCACGACGCATCACCGCAATCTCCTGCGCGGACTTGATCAGGCGCATTTCATGCACCCAGGGACGCCAGTCGGTAACGGTGGCCGGAGCAGATAGGTTCTGACGAAAACCCTTGCGCAGTTTTTCCATCGCACGGTCAACAATGCTGTCGGCGTAGGCATAATAGCCCTGCGCGTGATACAGCACATCGAGGCCGTTAAACAGCAGATGAAGCTGGTCGTTGATAGAATCAAACGGCAGCGCGCGGCTAACACCTAGACGCGCCGGTGCAGCATCCTGCCCCAAACGACGACCAAACCAGATCTCGGCGGTCAAATCACGCACGCGATTAAACAGCACGCTGTGACTATGATTCTCATCGCTTTTTACCAGCACCAACGCCGCTTCCGGTTCGTTAAAACCGGTCAGATACCAAAAGTCGCTGCTCTGACGATAAGGGTATTCGCTGTCCGCGTTGCGGGTAGCCTCGGGCGCGGCAAAAATAATTGCCGCACTGCCGGGTGCCATCTTGGCAATGAGTGCCTGACGACGAGCTTCGTATTCCTGCTGAGTAATGGTCACTGTAGTCATCACCTGCTCCTGAAATCGGATGTTATCCACGTTAACTTATTTTTTTATTGCTTTTTTAACCGAATTTGGCTGCTTTGCTTAAGCAGGGTATCAGTGCAGTGTGCGCTGATTTTCAGGCGCCGTCGGATGGCTGTGACCGAACTCGTTGAAGCACAGAATCGCTGCCACGCGAACGTATTCGATGACCTCTTCAAGTGACTGTGCCAGCATTTCCTGGTCTTCGTCGTCTTCATAACCCAACTGGGCAATGCTGCGCAGATCGTCAATGGCTTCACCGACTTCGCCTTTCACTTTCGCAAGCTTAGGCTGCATCATACCGAGGCCCAGAAGGAAATGATTGACCCAGCCTGCTAATGCGTCAGCGCGTTCAAACACGCTAGCGTCGTCGCTTGGCATCAGCATCTTGAATTCGAAGCTGTCGTCTTCCAGCGTGTCGGCAGTGATTTTTCGGAGTTGTTGAAGTGCATCCGCGAGCTGATGACTGAAGGCCATTCCTTCGTTTGTGAGGTCGTGAACCAGGGTCAGCCAGCTGCCATCACGGTTGCCACCACAGAGTAAGCCACTGATAAGCCCATGCATTTCAGCTGGGGTCAGGGCAACAGACTGCTGTTTCAGGTATTGATTCAGCGAATCATAGCTTGGATAGGTATTCTCAATAGACATGCGCATTCGCCATCGTTGGCTGGATAAGTTCGTGTTATGCTACCACCAAGGCAAGTCTCAGTACCAGATTAGCTAGCTATGCGTTGGTGCTAAACGGCGTTGCAAATCTGGAGTGAGGTATATATAGTTGCGCCCGCTTTCGATGTCCTGCCGGTTTGGCAGTGAGTTAATCGGGGGCCGGCGAATAATATGGCAGGAAGGTGGCATGTCTGCACAACCGGTAGATATACAAATTTTTGGTCGCTCATTAAGAGTAAATTGTCCGCCAGAACAACAAGAAGCGTTGAACATGGCTGCAGAGGATCTTAATCAGCGGTTGCAAGATCTTAAAGTTCGCACTAGAGTCACAAATACAGAGCAACTGGTATTTATCGCGGCATTGAACGTCTGTCACGAACTTGCTCAAGAACGCTTGAAAACACGCGATTATGCCTCCAATATGGAACAGCGTATTCGCATGTTGCAACAAACCATCGAGCAAGCACTGCTCGAACAAGGACGCATCACTGAACGTGAAGGGGCGCCTTTCGAATAAGTTAAGCTGTTGATTTATTTCTTATTATATGAGACATTAACTCTACAGCAGTACACAAAAATTTCTCTGAGATGTTTGCCAGCGGGCCCGTCCCCTGAGCCGATAATTAGTACCAACAGAATGTGATGATCCGCAATCGGTGCGCATGCTCGGTCCGCCGAGAAGCCTAAAGATTGTGACTGAACGTTCACCTTGAACCATGGGTTCAAGGGTTACAGCCTGCGGCGGCATCTCGGAGATTCCCCTTTCTTTCCCGCACTCTCTTCTTTGGTTTTTTCTATGTCCTTTACAGCTCAACACGCGCTGATCAGGCAAGCTATTCGTACTAAAGTACGCCAGCGCAGAAAACAACTTACCCAGCAGCAGCAACAGCAGTTTGCCCTGCAAGCAGCGCAGCGCATCGCCAATCATCCCAAAGTTCAGCAGGCTAAAACGCTGTCCGTTTTTCTGTCTTTTGACGGAGAACTCGACACTGCGCCGCTGATAGACCTACTGTGGCAAGAGGGCAAAACACTTTATTTGCCAGTATTGCACCCTTTTACGGTGGGCCATTTGCTGTTTCTCCGCTATCGTCCCGAGACAAAGCTGGTACGGAATCGTCTGAATATCCTTGAACCTGCACTCGACGTGAGAGAGATTTTGCCGCTCAATCAGCTGAACATTATCCTTACGCCGCTCGTCGCCTTTGACTCACTCGGGCAACGATTAGGTATGGGGGGTGGATTTTATGACCGTACGTTGCAGCACTGGCGCGAAAGTGGCCCTTACCCGATAGGTATTGCCCACGACTGCCAGTGGGTGGACACATTGCCGAGTGAGGAGTGGGATATTCCGTTGCCCGAGATTTTAACGCCGAGTAAAAGCTGGCGTTGGCCGGATTAACGCCTTAACCCCGCAGGTTAGTTTCCTCCTCCGCTTTGCACTCCCATTCTTCTTATAAATTTAAAGAAACTTCTTAGCCAAATTAGACGTTTTCTATGTGTTTTATATAGCAAAATCCTCATCAGATTATTGTTACATTATATTACACAGGGAAGTAAGCATGAAAAAACACTACGGATTAACACTTGCAGCACTCGCGGTAATAGCCTCGTTCAATACTGCAAATGCTGATGATTTATCGGACAAAACAGCAGCTTTCATGTTGCCTAATATTCAGGCCCCTATGTCTAGCAGCAGTGAACGAGAAACAGGTCAGTTTCTTAAGCTGTCAGCGCTTCTGCGCGATACCGACTCAGTATCAGTAACCGAGTTGTCGGCATCCTCTACGGCAACAATGGCCAGGGATGCGAAGTATAAAGACGCCGTTGTATTTACCGGAAAAATGCCGTCATTAATTCGCTCTGCAGAGTCAACGGATATGATTCTGGTGCTTCGTGAGGATAAAAGTTTCCTGGCGATGTATCCCGATCAGCATAAAATCATTTACAGCACGCCCGCAGGTGAACAAACTCAAATCACGTTCAAAAAACCTATTTTTTCCCAAGAAGATACGCTAATCCCCGCCGTTTAAGGCGATGCTTTACAAACTTTAGCACGAGACGGCAGCTCCCTTTATAAGGGAGATATTGATAAAGACGGCTATATTGTTATCGATGTTCTTGCCGGTTTCTCAAAAGCCGCAGCGAAAACGATTATTGATCCTGAAGCCTTCGCGCTTGCTCAGTTAACCACAGTCAATCAGGCTTTAAAAAACTCCCGCATTGAAAAAATACGCGTCAGGCTGGTAGGCACGCAAATCATTGATCAGGATTACTCGATTACTGGTGGTACGTTATCACAAATAAATAAACTGTTTAGTCAGGGCATGTCCGAATATGGTCCCGACCTCATCGCTGCTTTTTTCGAAGGTAATAATGACGATACGGCTATCGGCTGGGCCTACGTCAATGGCCGCTACAACATTAACGCGCTCTACGCTTCAACTTCCCTGCGCCATGAATTGAGCCATAACATCGGTGGTAACCATTGTTGGTCAGGCAGTGGCGATCATCATGGCTGGGACAACGATAAAACCCAAACCATACAGTGTGGTAACGATATCGGCTACTTCTCCAATCCCGATTTGCAAGACAACTATGGTTTGCCGATCGGTGACAAGAACAAGGCCAATATGGCGCGAGTCTGGCGAGATAATGCGGCAAAAATCTCGGGCTACAATCCAGCAGTGATCCCTTTTGATCACGAAAAATCGCTAATGCTGGCAGAACAAAGCGTTAAGCTGAACAAATCCAATAATTATCTGCATCGTATCGAATTTAACGTGCCGGCCAATACCCATAGATTGGCTGTCAGTGCCGTACCGGGTCCGCAGCACGAAGAAACCAGCCAATTTAGCCTTTATCTCAGCAAAGGAAGCTGGCCTTCGGCCAATGATTACGACTATAAAGGGCGTGAAGCATGGAATACCTCTTTGGGTGTGACCAAGCCCGCTGCTGGAAAATGGCACTTGGCGGTTGCCTCTAAAAATACAGCGATAGATGATATTATTGTTCGTGTACAAGCCTTTACCGAATCTGGTGAAGAGATTGTACCCGATGAAGTCTCTACCTCGCTGCAAAATGCGGGCGCAGAAACCGGTAACCTAAGTGGCTGGAAACTGACTCAGGGACAATTCCGCGTGGTGACCAGCCAGGACGGTATCCTGCCAGCCAAAGGGAAATACTTCTTTACCGCGAGAATCAATAATAGCGCGGCCAATAATGCCACCCATGACCAAATAAGCCAGAGCATCGCCTTGGACAAGTCTTTAGTCAGTCAGGGTAATCACGTTGCCAAACTGCAATTTAAGAGCAATGGTTTTGGAGATGGTGATTACGGTACAGTCTATTTGATTGCTAAAAATGCAAAGGGGGCGACGCTTAAAACGGCGCAGGTAAATACTCAAGGCCTCAAAAAACGCTGGCTGAATAATACGGTCTCAGTTGACTTACCAGCACAGGCAACGCTACTCGAAGTTCAAGTGCAGGCAACGAAAAAAATGGGGGTAACATCAGACGTACATTTTGATGATTTTATGCTCAATATCGAGAAAAAAAGCAATGAAGGAGACGATAATCAGCCAGAGAATCATGCTCCGACTGCCGTTGCAAAAGCCACGCCAGCAGAAATTACCGGTTCAGGCAGCGTCATTTTATCGGCCGTGGGCAGCAGCGACCCTGACGGCGACAGCCTGAAGTACCAGTGGAGACAGATATCTTCTGGCCCACAAATTACTCTCAAAAATGCTCAAACCATTCAGGCTACAGCATCATTCCCCGCCGTGGAAAAACAAACCACCTACCGTTTTAACGTCACAGTGACGGATACGCACGGTGCAAGTGCCACCAGTGAAACTCAGGTTACGCAAAAACCTGCGGCAACCGCAGACAACCCTCAATGGATATCCTCAAAAACCTATCCTAAGCCCTGTGTAAAAGTATCTTATCAGGGGAAACAATGGATGGACGGTAGGCAATGTGCCGGGTGTCGATGGTACATGGGGAGTTTGGCGCGAAATTGGTGACAAAAATATGCACGCTAGCTGTAAATAGCGGCTGACTTTTTTACAGCTGTGATATTACTGAAAAGGGGCATCTCTCGATGCCCCTTTTGCCATTCAAAAATTAAAACTGCTCAAAATTAATCAGTAAAGCAGACGCGCACGAATGGTGCCTGGGATAGCCTTCATCAGCTGTAGCGCGGTATCAACAGTCTCAATATCGGCCTCAACGTCGATAACCACATAACCCACTTCCGGACTGGTTTGCAGATACTGCGCGGCAATGTTGATGCCCTGCTCGGCGAAGATCTGGTTGATGCTGGTCAGCACGCCCGGACGGTTTTCATGGATATGCAGCAGACGGCTGGCTTTCTCGCTGTGCGTTGGCAGCGAAGCTTCCGGGAAGTTAACCGCAGACAGCGTAGACCCGTTATCAGAGTATTTGGCCAGCTTACCGGCGACTTCCAGACCAATACCTTCCTGCGCTTCCATGGTTGAACCCCCAATGTGCGGAGTCAGGATCACGTTATCAAATTCACACAGTGGTGAAGTGAACGGATCGCTGTTGGTCGCCGGCTCTTCCGGGAATACGTCAATTGCCGCACCGGAAAGATGCTTGCTGCGCAGCGCGTCGCACAGCGCAGGGATGTCGATGACCGTGCCGCGTGAGGCGTTGATAAGCAGCGCACCAGGCTTCATCTGCGCCAGTTCTTCAGCACCAATCATGTCTTTGGTGTTAGCCGTTTCAGGCACGTGCATGGTAACCACGTCGCTGGTGTTCAGCAGTTCGGTCAGCGTAGGGATCTGCTGCGCGTTGCCCAGAGGCAGCTTGCTTTCGATGTCGTAGAAGTAAACCTTCATCCCCAGACCTTCGGCCAGAATACCCAGCTGCGTACCGATATGGCCATAGCCGACGATACCCAGACGTTTGCCGCGCGCTTCATAGGAGCCCACGGCCAGCTTGTTCCAGATACCACGGTGCGCCTTGGCGTTAGCCGCCGGAATGCCGCGCATCATCAACAGCATCTCGCCCAGTACCATTTCGGCAACCGAGCGGGTATTGGAGAAGGGAGCGTTGAATACTGGAATACCACGTTTAGTGGCAGAGGTCAGATTCACCTGGTTGGTACCGATGCAGAAACAGCCGACGGCAACCAGCTTTTCAGCCGCAGCAAAGACTTCTTCGGTCAGTTGGGAACGGGATCGGATCCCGACAAAATGTGCATCACGGATCGACTCTTTCAGCGCTTCAGTATCCAGCGCCCCTTTATGAAACTCGATATTGGTATAACCGGCGGCGTGAAGCGTGTCGACTGCGCTTTGGTGGACACCTTCAACCAGCAGAAACTTAATTTTGTCTTTTCCGAGTGATACTTTTGCCATTTCCCGACCCTACTATTTATTCATACCGGCAGTAACGAATACCGAAAGTTATTCATGCTGAATGCAGACTTCAGAAGTCACTGCTTTGCGCAGCTCACAGTCAACATAACAAAATTTTTGCGCCGGGCAATACAAACGATTGCCTATCCCCTAGCACAAGCCCTGACTGACCCAACAATTTTCAGAACTTAATACTTACATTGCGTGACGAGCTGGATATAAACGTTAAAACGGCCTCATTATGTGACATAAGTCACCAAATTAGCCGTTTTAAATAAAAGATGATTCATGGGGAAAATTATCATCTTCATAACATTGCATTATGTTATGAGCGCAAAACAGATCTCACGCTTATCTCTAGACAGGCTATTTTACGACTTTAACACCGTCTGCCGTGCCCACCAGCGCGACGTCAGCCCCGCGGTTGGCAAACAGCCCAACGGTGACAACACCAGCGATACTATTAATCTTATTTTCCAGCGCGATGGCATCAATAATGCTCAGATTGTGCACGTCGAGAATGACGTTGCCGTTGTCGGTCACCACATTCTGACGATACTCCGGCAGGCCACCCAATTTAACCAGCTCGCGAGCCACGTAGGAACGCGCCATCGGGATAACCTCAACCGGCAGCGGGAACTTACCCAGCACGTCGACCTGCTTTGAGGCATCGACGATACAGACGAATTTGCGCGAGATGGCGGCGATGATTTTCTCGCGGGTCAGGGCTGCGCCACCGCCTTTGATCATCTGCATATGGCCGTTGATTTCGTCAGCACCGTCAACATAGACGTCCAGCACGTCCACTTCATTGGTGTCGAAAACGTGGATACCATAGCTCTTCAGCTTGGCCGTCGAGGCTTCAGAGCTCGACACAGCGCCTTCGATTTGATGTTTAATCGACGCCAGTGCATCAATAAAGTGCGCCGCCGTCGAGCCAGTACCCACGCCGACAATCGTGCCCGGCGTAACGTATTCCAGCGCTGCCCAACCAACCGCTTTTTTCAATTCATCCTGAGTCATGGTCATTTTTCTCTATCGGTAGACGATGCGTCTTGAAGTGTTCATTAGTATAAAGCATGGCCCGGATAATTGGGGAGCAGACTTGTGGCCAACGGGCAGAAGATTTTGTGCGCCACAAAAGTTACAGAACTGTGGCATAGTGTCTAAATATGCATTAAATCCGAACGAGCGAAGGAATAGATTTTCGATGAAACGCCCAGACTATAGAACGCTGCAAGCGCTGGACGCTGTGATCCGTGAACGCGGTTTTGAGCGCGCGGCACAAAAGCTGTGCATCACCCAATCCGCCGTGTCTCAACGAATTAAACAGTTGGAAAATTTATTCGGCCAGCCGCTTCTGGTACGAACCGTACCGCCACGCCCAACCGAGCAGGGGCAGAAGCTGCTCGCGCTGCTGCATCAGGTAGAGTTGCTCGAAGAAGAGTGGCTGGGTAATGACAATATTAACGACAGCAACGACACGCCGCTGCTGCTCTCTCTGGCGGTCAACGCCGACAGCCTGGCGACCTGGTTGCTTCCGGCACTGAAGTCGGTACTGGTTGACTCCCCGATTCGCCTAAATATGCAGGTCGAAGACGAAACCCGCACTCAGGAGCGTTTGCGCCGGGGTGAAGTGGTGGGCGCGGTGAGTATTCAACCTCAGCCGCTGCCAAGCTGCCTGGTGGACCAGCTGGGGGCACTCGACTATCTGTTTGTGGCATCGAAAGGCTTTGCCGAGCGCTATTTCCCGAACGGCGTGACGCGCTCCGCCCTGCTCAAAGCGCCGGCCGTCGCCTTTGACCATCTCGATGACATGCATCAGGCCTTCTTACAGCAGAACTTTGATCTTTCGCCGGGCAGCGTGCCCTGTCATATCGTTAATTCGTCAGAAGCCTTCGTACAGCTGGCACGTCAGGGTACGACCTGCTGTATGATCCCGCACTTGCAGATTGAGAAAGAGTTAGAAAGCGGTGAGCTGATTGACCTGACGCCCGGACTGTTCCAGCGCCGCATGCTGTACTGGCATCGTTTCGCGCCGGAAAGCCGCATGATGAGAAAAGTCACCGACGCCCTGCTCGAACACGGGCGTCAGGTTCTTCGTCAAGACTGAAGATTCGACTGACAGGGGCGTTAACCTTCTGTCAGCCGACATATTTAGCGTTTTAAACGTCTTATTTAGGCGCGTCGCCGTTCTTCAGCTCAAATACCACGTCAACCTGGTCGTCAAAGTGAATACTCTGCTGCTCGTAGGTCTGAGCGGCATCACTTTGCCCGGCGGCGTCGGCCGTTTTATACATTCTGGCGACCGGCATTGGCTGGTAGTTAGCGACGTGATAACGAATGCTATACACCGGGCCAAGCTGGCTGTGGAAGCCTTCGGCGAGCGCCTTGGCCTGCTGAGTCGCATTATCAATCGCTTTCTGACGCGCCCGATCGCGATAGCTGTCCGGGTTGGCAACGCCCAGTTCAACGGCACGGATCTCGTTGAGTCCAGAACTTAAAGCCCCGTCCAGCAGTTCGTTAAGTTTGTCCAGCTGACGCAGAGTGACCTGCACCTCACGCACCGCGCGATAGCCTTTCAGCACGCTGCTGCCGTCTTTCAGGTAGCTGTAATCAGGCTGAGTGCGCAGGTTTGCGGCGTTAATGTCTTTCTTATCTATTCCGTTCTTCTGCAAAAACGCAAAATACTCGGCCACGCGCTGGTCGGCCTGTTTTTTCGCTGATGCGGCGTCTTTGGCAGAAACATTGACTTCAATGGCCAGCGTCGCGATGTCCGGAACGGCATCGACGCTGGCAGTACCTGAAGTTACCACATGCGGTCCCTCTGGCACTTCAGCAGCCTGAAGCGCAGCGGGTAAAGTCCCTAATCCCAACATAGCGGCCATAGCCAATGCTTTCAATTTCACAGTGTTTCCCTCATTCATCTGGTGAGCGACAACCCTAGCACAGTCGTTACGTAGCGAAATTAAGATTAGTGACAAATTTTTAGAAATGCAGGTTCTGCAATGCAAGCTGTAGGGCAATCGCCCACATTACGACCCCGACCACCAGATTGATCGCGCGCTGCGTTTTGCCTTTGTTCAGCCACGGTGACAGCAACGCCGCAAGCACCGCCAGCCCGAAGAACCACAGCGTGGAGGAAAGCACCGCGCCCAGCGCAAACCAGGAGCGCTCATCGCTGGCGAGGCGTCCCCCCAGACTCCCCAGCACCACAAAGGTGTCGAGATAGACGTGTGGATTGAGCCAGGTGACCGCCATCATGCTGGCCACGATGCGCCAGCGGCTTTTCTCCATCACTTTCGCTTCAACCTGCAAAGGATTCGCCGCCATCGCGGTACGGAATGCGCCCCAGCCAAACCACAGCAGAAAGGCCACACCGCCCCAACTGACGATAAACAACAGGGTTGGATAGTTGTCGAGCAACGCACTGCCGCCAAAAATACCGCCGCAGATCAGGACAATGTCGCTAAAAGCACAGAGCCCGGCAATCATCAGATGGTACTGACGGCGGATGCCCTGATTCATGACAAAGGCGTTTTGCGGGCCAATGGGCAGGATCATCGCGGCGCTGAGCATCATCCCCTGCAAGAAGATTGAGAACATGGTGAAAATTTCCTGTTATGAGTCCAAGAGGTCTATGCGCCGCAGTGTAAGGGAGAGTCATCATTAGATGAAATTGTATTTTCTAATAGACTATTAGGCAGGCTAATAGCGCAGATTCATCAAGCAAAACGCCCTGCGAGCAGGGCGTTTTTTTAGATAGCAGACAGATTATTCGGCCTTTGCAGCCTCTTGCTGCTCGGCCGCTTTCGCTTCGGCGGCGCGGAACAGATGCACGTCCATCTGCGGGTAGGGAATACCGATATTATTGGCATCCAGCGCTTCCTTGAATTTCTCCAGCAGGTCCCATTTAACGTTCTGGGAATCACCGTTGGCGGTCCAGTAACGCACCACGAAGTCCAGCGTCGAGGCGCCCATTTCGTTAAGACGGACGACCACGCCCTTCTCTTGCATGATGCGCTCATCGGCAGTGGCGATATCGCCCAGCACCTTCTTCACCAGCGCAATTTCGGCGTCGTATGAGACGCTGACGATGATGTCAGTCCGGCTGGTCGGTTCGCGCGAGGTATTGATGATGTTCCCGGCGATCACTTTACCGTTAGGCACCACGATAACCTTGTTATCCGCCGTCAGCAGTGTCGTTGAGAAAATCTGTACATGCGTTACGGTACCGGCAACGCCGCCGAGGTCGACGTATTCACCCACGCGGAACTGACGGAACATCACCAGCAACACGCCCGCCGCAAAGTTTGACAGCGAACCTTGCAGGGCCAGACCTACGGCCAAACCGGCGGCACCGATAACGGCTATCACGGAGGTGGTCTGCACGCCAATGCGGCCCAACACGGCAATCAGCGTAAAGGCAATAATCGCGTAGCGCACCAGTGCTGCCAGGAAATCGGAAACGGTCAGGTCGATATTACGCAGACGCATTACGCGACTTACCGTGCCAGAGATTAATTTCGCCGCCACCAACCCGATGACCAGAATCACCACAGCGGCCACGATATTGACCGCATAATGGATCAGCAATTCCTGATTTTTGGCTAACCACGTACCGGCATTATGAATGCCATCAACCACATTTATATCTTCCATTTAACACACCCTAGCAAGCAATAATGAAACCAAACATTCGCGCTAAAGCGCACAACGAATGATGCCTAAGCCCTCAAGGGTAACCAAGATTTCGCCGAACTGCCAATCTGCACCATCGCTTTGCGCGATTTTTAAACGTTGCTTACCGGCTTTTCAACCGTCCTTGCAACAGGTTTAAAAGCCTGCAGCGGTCCCCTGCCGCTAAGGGTGAATACCGACAGCAGCGTAAAGGCCAGCGCTATCAATCCGAGGATCAGATAAGTGCCGTGGAAACCAATCTTGCCGTACATATCGCCGGCGAAGACGGACATAAAAATCATCGCAATCTGTTTGAAAAAGCAGAAACAGACCAGATAGATGGTTGCCGAGAAACGTACCTCGAAGACCGAGGTGATGTATTTGAAGCAGCCGACAATCAGGAACGGCACCTCGAACATATGCAGCGTTTTCAGCACCACCACCTCGACCGGTGTACTGGCAAACGAGGAGCCAATGATGCGGACAGACATGATGGTACCCGCCAGCAACAGGGCGTTCTTGCCGCCGATGCGATTGACAATCAGCGGTGCGAAGAACATCACCAGCGCGTTCAGCAATTCACCCATGGTGGTGATGTAGCCGAATACCCGCGTGCCCTCATCGGCGCTGCTGAAGAAGGAGGTAAAGAAGTTAGCAAACTGCTGGTCGAACACCTCATAGGTACAGGACACGCCGACTACGTAGAGACCGAGGAACCACAGTTTCTTGTCTTTGAGAAGTTCCGCCGCCAGACGCAGGCTAAAAGGCTTGGAGTTGGCTCCCAGTTCGTTAGCCACCTTAGCCGTCGCTCCCACCGCAGGTTTGGCCACCAGCAGCAGTACAGCGAGGATAACCGCGCAGCCTGAGCCGAGCCAGAAAACAAACTGATTGTTGATGGTAAACATAATGCCCACCACCGAGGCACAAATCGCCCAACCGACGCAGCCAAACATGCGTGCACGACCAAACTCGAAGCTGCTGCGACGACTGACCTTTTCGATATAGGCTTCAATAGCCGGTGCACCACCGTTGTAGATAAAGCCTAAATAGACCCCGCCAACAATCGAGCCCAACAGGATGTTGGTTTTCAACAGCGGTCCGAACACGTAAATAAAGAACGGGGCAAACATCACCAGCATACCGGTGATGATCCACAGCAGGTGTTTCTTCAGGCCCAGCTTGTCTGATAGCAGTCCAAACAGCGGTTGGAACACCAGAGAGAAGAAAGAGATGCTGGCAAAAATAATCCCGGTATCACTCTGATTGATATGGTTAATATCATGCAGCCAGATAGGGAAGAACGGAAAATAGGCACCCATGATGAAAAAGTAGAAAAAGAAGAACAACCCAAACGTCCAGAAATTGGTATTTTTTATGTAGTACATCTGAAACTCCTCGGCCTAAACGGCTGCCCTGCCTTGCTGTTTGCGTGCAGACAGGGCAACGAACATTACTTGCGCAACCAGCTCAATGAATAGCGATACTCACCGGCCGTCAGCAGATATTCCGGACTGACGCTGGGACTCCAGGAATCATCGCCACCAATCCCCATGCGGAAGGCATCGACGTTCAGCCAGGTGCCCTCCTCTTCCTGCAACAGATGGCGATGGCTGGTTTCCATCAGCTGATTCAGACCAAAGCGGCTCACCCCAAAGGCGAAGTCACCGCGCAACGTCCAGTGGCCGTAATTCAGCTCACGAGTCCCGCCGCGCGAACCGTTTTCGGAAGGAAATACGTAAGGGGTGTAGAGTGCCTCCAGCGGCAGCTGCCAGCGAGAGAACTGCGCCGCCAGCTGCCTGTCGGGATAGTTCTCGTGCGGTCCGAGACCCAGCCATTCGGCTGATGCGGCAACCTCTCGCAGCTGACAGGTCAGGCCGATACGCGCCGGTGACGGCAAATCGCTTGCCACCTGAACCCGTGCGTCGATATGCAGTTCGCCCTGCGTCCCAATGCGATAAGTTTTGCGGCTAATCAGGGCGACCTTGTTGTCGTTAAGGAAGGCGTGTTCGGTTTCAACGATGACCGCTTCGGCCAGACGATTGACCTCAAGATGCAGCAGCTGGCTTTCCAGCGCGTACATTCCGGCCTTCTTCCAACGCTCAACCCAGGCGTTAGGGTCGATGCGGGTGGCTTCGCTCACGCCAATATCGTTATCCAGCGGTGCGCGGACAAACTGGTCACAGAGCGGTGTCAGCAGCTGCGGCTCTTCTCCCTGCCACCACTGTTCGAGCAGGCCGGTTTTTGCGTTGAACTGCCAGCGCTGACCGCCGTGAGTGATAATGATGCCATCGTCGCTGTGCGTTAACCCCGGTGCACTGCCCTGCTCTGGTGAAATCTTTGGCAAGCTCAGCGCGCGCGGCAGCGTCCACTGATGCCAGGCGCTGCGATGTCCGGCGTCTGACCACGCGGTTGCCTCTGGCTGCACAATGTCAATATTCAGCCACAGTTCACCGGCCTTGCTGACCGCAGGGATATCACCCAGCGTAATGCGCTGGCGGCCCTGCGGCGCGATATCCAGCGCCACCTCGCCGTAACTCAGCGCTTCACCGTTCAGCTCAATGCGCCAGTTCAGACTCTCGTTGTCGGTTCGGCGGAACAGATTGTCGTTATGGATTTCCACCACCAGCGGATGATGACTCACCAGCTCAAAATGGAAGAACTGCTGGGCACGCTGCGCCTCGAAAAGCGCCGGATGGGGGGTTCGGTCCTGGAATACCAGACCGTTCATGCAGAACTGGCGATCGTTTGGCTTGTCGCCAAAATCACCACCGTAGGCCCAATAGCTGACGCCATCGTCGCCGGTGCGGGTCAGGCTCTGGTCAACCCAGTCCCAAACGAATCCGCCCTGAAGACGGGGATGGTCGCGAAACGCCTGCCAGTATTTGTCGAAACCGCCGAGGCTGTTGCCCATCGCATGAGCGTATTCGCAGAGGATGAGCGGACGCGTCTCGTCCGGCATGCCGATCCACTTTTTGATAGACCACTTCGGCACCGCGTCAAAAGGCTGGTCCTGATCTACGCGGGCATACATCGGGCAGATAATGTCGGTCGCCGCGGTATTGGCTCCCCCGCCCTCATACTGCACAGGGCGGCTCGGATCGGTGGATTTTATCCAGCGATACAGCGCGTCATGTGTGGAACCGTGGCCCGACTCGTTGCCCAGCGACCAGATGATGATGCAAGGATGGTTGCGGTCGCGCTGCACCATGCGGGTGACGCGTTCGCTAAAGGCGTTAAACCACAGCGGATCATCCGACAGACGATTCATCGGCTGCATGCCGTGCGTTTCAATGTTCGCCTCATCGACCACGTACAGGCCGTAGCGGTCGCACAGCTTGTACCACAGCGGATGGTTCGGGTAATGGGAGCAGCGCACCGCGTTGAAGTTATGCTGCTTCATCAACAGGATATCTTTCAGCATGGTCGCTTCGTCGATAGCCTGCCCTTTCTCAGGATGATGCTCATGGCGGTTGGTCCCGCGAATCAGCAGCGGCTGGCCGTTGAGTTTGAGCAGCCCCTGACTGATTTCAACCTGACGGAAACCGACGTCAAAGGCCTCGGCCTCAATCAGTGTGTTATCCGCATCAAGCAGGGAAATCACGGCGCGATAAAGGTTCGGTTGCTCGGCGCTCCACAGCAGGGGCTTGCTCAAGGCAAGGCGCAGCGTGACCTTATCAAAGTAAGCCCCGCGTTCGTCGATAGTTTCGCTGCCCAGCGGCTGAACCTCTTCGCCGACACGCCGATCGCCGTGCCACAGTTCAACCTGCACCTTCAGAGCGGCGGCGAGGCTGGCCGATGTCCGCACCGACATCTTCGCCTCGAGTTCACCCAGCAGGTAATCAGCGTGAAGAACGGTGCGCAGCTGCACGTCGGTCAGTTGAACTGCCGGTTTATGCAGCAGGCTGACGTCACGGAAAATACCGCTCATGCGCCACATATCCTGATCTTCGAGATAGCTGCCGTCGCTCCAGCGTAAAACCATCACCGCCAGACGGTTGCTGCCCGCGTGCAAAAAGTTGCTGAGGTCAAATTCGGCCGGTAAGCGACTGTCCTGTGAATAACCGACCCACTGCCCGTTGCACCAAAGATAAAAAGCCGAGTTAACACCGTCGAAGATGACACGCGTCTGCCCCTGTTCACGCCAGGCTTCCTCAACCTCAAATGTGAGCGAATAACACCCGGTCGGGTTTTCCTGCGGCACAAACGGCGGATTCACCGGAATTGGATACTGAACGTTGGTGTAAATTGGCGCGTCATAGCCAGCCATTTGCCAGTTTGACGGCACCGTAATGGCGTCAGCGTTTGGCAGGTCGGCGTCGAGCCAGGCCACTGGCACCGATTCGGGAGCGCTGAAATAGCTGAACGCCCACTGGCCGTTAAGACTCCGCGCGCTTGTTGAAGGCTTGTCCAACCTGGCCTCGGCCGTATCGCGCCAGCTTTGAAACGGTGGATGCGCAGGCAGGCGATTGACCTGAGTGCAGACCGGGTTTTCCCAGTCACGTCGCGCCAATACCGCGCTTAACCGATTTGTCGCCTGTTCTGTATCAACCTTCATTGTCACTCCCCGAAAATGTTATGCGCTCACATTAATGTTTTTAAAATGGGGGGAGAGCCAGATTAAGTAAAGGAGCCGAGATTCAGAAGGCGACGAGGATCACAATTTCAAGCGCAGATCCGCACGCGTTGGCTCAAAGTTGCTCCAACTGGCGGGCGATGCGTTTTAATTCTAGCGCCAGTGACTGAGCAGAGTCCGCCGTCTCGCCGGGGGCAGAGGTGGTATCGCGCAGCATGAGCGTGGTGTTGAGCAGCAGTGAGTCAGGCGTCGCCTGCTGCGGATTTTGCAGCATCTGCACCATACGATTGACGCTCTCACGCCCGCTGAGGCGGAAATCTTGCGCGATAGTGGTTAACGGCGGCTGAAAATAGGCGCTGTCTTCAGTGTCATCGTAACCCACCACGGAAAGCTGCTCTGGCACCGATATCGCAGACTGATGCGCCGCACGCAGCACCCCCAGCGCCATTTGGTCGTTGGCCACCAGAATTGCCGTGGGCCGCTGCGGCTGATTGAGCAGGCTCATCGCCAGCTGATAGCCCGACGCCGAGCTCCAGTCGCCGTGCAGCACGGCGAAAGGCTCAAGCCCGTGACTCGCTAACCCACACAGCCACCCCTCGTAACGCAGGCGCGCCGAAACCGACTCCAGCGGCCCGGTCAGCAAAGCGATTTGACGATGCCCGAGCCCAATAAGGTGTTCGACACCCTGTCTCGCCCCTTCGTTGGGATCAAACAGGATACTCAACAGAGAAGCATTCGGGTCGACGTCCAGAAATAGCACCGGCAGATTGCCGCAGGATTGCTTGACCGCCAACGCGCTGTCGGTTTCCAGCGGTACGTTGACAAGGATCCCATCGACCCGCTGGGCGATAAGTTCATTCACCGCGGCACGGCAAGACTGGAGATCCAAGTCTTCCACCATCGAGATTACCACGTGATATCCCAGTTGGCTGGCGCGCGTCTTGATGGCCGACGCCCCCTGTGAAGGCGCGTTCAAGGCCAGATTTGTGCTCGCCAGACCTAAGGTAAAGCTCTGTTTCCCCGCCAGCTGTTGCGCCATCCGATTGGGCACATAATTCAACGCGTTCATCGCCGCCTCAACGCGGACGCGCGTTTTTTCCGAGACCTGTGCAGCCTGATTCAGCACGCGAGACACCGTCTGGTAAGAGACGCCTGCGTGGCGGGCAACATCATCGAGCGTAACGGATTTTGGCTTGTTCAACGGCGGTTATCCTGACGGGTTGAGTTACAAACAAGGGTCGAGACACGAGCTAAGTCATCGGACTGATGATAACAGATTTCTGAGGCGGCTGACGCGCACGCGCGGATTTGCACATTGCGGTGCACCCTTATGGTTCATATCAGTCACCAGAGAGGCATTAACCGCTCAATCCGTGCACGAAAGCGCTGTAAAAAGCGCAACATTAGGATGCTAACCGTATTGTATGCATAGCCTGTGAATTAACCACAAAAATAATTAACTCTATTTATCATGCAGTTGAATAAAATTCGACGTTAAATAATCCGTCACTGGCCCAGGAATTGCTATTCCTCATGCAGACAACTTTTTACACCTTTGGGGAAAATGCATGGACAACCATAATCAGTCAGAAGGTCAGCTGCAAAGAGGCTTGAAAAACCGCCACATTCAGCTGATTGCTCTGGGCGGCGCTATCGGCACCGGCCTGTTTCTCGGGATAGCACAAACCATAAAAATGGCGGGCCCTTCCGTGCTGCTGGGCTACGCCATCGCTGGGATTATCGCCTTCTTTATCATGCGCCAGCTCGGCGAAATGGTGGTTCACGAACCGGTCGCAGGCTCGTTTAGCCACTTTTCCAACAAATACTGGGGGCACTTTGCCGGTTTTGTTTCAGGCTGGAACTACTGGGTGCTTTATGTGCTGGTCAGCATGGCAGAGCTCACCGCCGTCGGCATCTACGTTCAATACTGGTGGCCTGAAATCCCGACCTGGGTCTCAGCCGGGGTCTTCTTCGTCGCCATTAACGTGATTAATATGACCAGCGTGAAAATCTACGGTGAAGTCGAATTCTGGTTTTCAATAATCAAAGTTGCGGCGATTATCGGCATGATAGGTTTTGGCGCATGGTTGCTCGCCAGCGGACACGGCGGACCTGAGGCAAGCGTAGCAAACCTGTGGCAGCACGGCGGCTTCTTCCCTAATGGAATCAAGGGACTGGTGATGGCGATGGCCGTAATCATGTTCTCATTTGGCGGTCTCGAACTTATCGGCATTACCGCCGCCGAGGCCGATAACCCACAGAAAAGCATTCCGAAAGCCACCAATCAGGTGATCTACCGCATCCTGCTGTTCTACGTGGGCGCGCTGGCAGTCCTGTTGTCACTCTATCCATGGCAGAAAGTCGTCGAAGGCGGCAGTCCGTTCGTTCTGATTTTCCACGCGCTCAACAGCAATCTGGTCGCAACGCTGCTCAACGCCGTCGTGCTTTCCGCCGCACTTTCTGTTTATAACAGCTGCGTATTCAGCAACAGCCGCATGCTGTTTGGCCTGGCGAAACAGGGTAACGCCCCGGCCTCGCTGTTAAAGATTAACCGTCGCGGTATTCCTCTGAACGCGCTCAGCGTCTCGGCGCTGGTGACGGCGCTCTGCGTATTGCTCAACTATCTGATGCCGGGCAAAGCCTTCGAACTGCTAATGTCACTGGTGGTCTCGGCGCTGGTGATCAACTGGGCGATGATAAGCGTTACCCACCTGAAATTCAGCCGCGCCATGCACGCTGCCGGGCAAAAAACGCGCTTTGCAAGCCTGGGCTATCCGTTAACCAATATCCTTTGCCTGCTGTTCCTGGCCGGCATTTTGGTGATTATGTTTATGACGCCGGGCATCCAGATTTCGGTGTGGCTGATCCCCGTCTGGCTGCTGGTGCTGGCGATTAGCTATCATTTGAAGAAAAAGAAAAACAGCGTCACGACGGGCAAGATTGTAGAAACCAATAACCTCTGAGACAGGGACAAAATGAAAAAATTATTACCTTGGGTATTGCTGGTTGCCGCCGGGAGCGCCAGCGCAGAATCGCATCTACAAACGGTGGTAAAACAGGGCGCGTTAAACGTCTGCACTACCGGCGACTACAAGCCTTATACCTTTCTTAAACCCGACGGCAGCTATGAGGGGATAGATATCTCAATGGCGGAATCGCTGGCGAAGAGCCTGGGTGTGAAGGTGAACTTTGTAAAATCGACCTGGAAAACGCTGACACCCGATCTGGTCGCGGGCAAATGCGATATCGCGATGGGCGGTATTTCGGTCACGCTGGCACGTCAGCAGCAGGCATTTTTTGCCGAGAGAATGGACGTCGATGGGAAAATCCCGCTAGTACGCTGCACCGACGTGAAAAAGTATCAGACTCTCGAACAGATCAATAACCCCTCGGTACGCGTGATCGAACCGGCGGGTGGCACCAATGAGGCGTTCGCCCATGCTTTCCTGCCGAAAAGTACGCTGACGCTCTCTCACGATAACGCCGGGATCTTCCAGCAGTTGGTCGATAACCAGGCCGATGTGATGGTGACTGAAGCCTCAGAGGCGCTGTACCAGAAGAAGTCGCACCCTTCCCTGTGCGCGGTTAATCCCGACAAACCGATGCAATACGGTGAGAAGTCTTACATGCTGCCAACCGATGACATTAGCTGGAAACTGTATGTCGATCAGTGGCTTCATCTGGCAGGCGCCACCGGCGAATATCAGAAGATAGTCGCCAACTGGATGTAAACGGACCGCTTATCAGAGTCATAAAAAAGGGCCCCTCAAGGGCCCTTTTGTTTTTTCTTGCCTGAGCGGCATGAAAAGTCAGTCTGAATTACAGACGGTTAACGTCGTTCAGCTCTTCGAAAGCCTGTTCCAGACGGGTCACCATAGAGGACTGAGCAGCGCGCAGCCATACGCGTGGATCGTAGTACTTCTTGTTCGGCTTGTCAGCGCCTTCAGGGTTACCCAACTGCGCCTGCAGGTAAGCTTCGTTCTTTTTGTAGTACTGAAGAATACCGTCCCAGTTAGCCCACTGAGTATCAGTATCGATGTTCATTTTGATAACACCGTAGCTGATGGACTCTTTGATTTCGGCAGCAGAAGAACCTGAACCACCGTGGAACACGAAGTCCAGGGAGTTGTGCGGCAGGTTGTGTTTCTTGCTGACGTAATTCTGAGAGTCACGCAGGATGGTTGGAGTCAGTTTAACGTTGCCTGGCTTGTACACGCCGTGAACGTTACCGAAGGACGCCGCAATGGTGAAGCGTGGGCTGATAGCGTTCAGTTTTTCATAAGCGTAATCAACGTCTTCTGGCTGGGTGTACAGCGCAGAAGCGTCCATGTGGCTGTTGTCAACGCCGTCTTCTTCACCGCCGGTGCAACCCAGTTCGATTTCCAGCGTCATGTCGATCTTGGCCATACGTGCCAGATACTTGCTTGAAATCTCGATATTTTCTTCCAGTGATTCTTCTGACAGGTCGATCATGTGAGAAGAGAACAGTGGTTTACCGGTCGCTTTGAAGTGTTTTTCGCCTTCGTCCAGCAGGCCGTCGATCCAAGGCAGCAGTTTCTTCGCTGCGTGGTCGGTGTGCAGAATAACCGGCACGCCGTAGTGTTCAGCCATCAGGTGTACGTGACGTGCGCCTGAAATAGCGCCCAGAATTGCCGCGCCCTGTGGCACATCAGTTTTCAGACCTTTACCCGCGATAAACGCAGCACCGCCGTTAGAGAACTGAATAATGATTGGACCTTTCACTTTCGCAGCGGCTTCGAGAGCGGCGTTGATGGAGTCGGTACCTACACAGTTTACTGCCGGGAGAGCAAACGCATTTTCTTTAGCTACTGCGAATACTTTCTGAACGTCATCACCAGTGATAACACCAGGTTTTACGAAATCAAAAATTTTAGACATATTACGTTGTCCTGTATCGTCGGTCGTAGATGGATTGAATCGGATTAAAAAATATAGCGTGGGCAGACGAGCAACCTCATCTGCCCTGGATTATTACTTTTTAGCACGCTCTTCCAGCATCACAACGGCTGGCAGCTCTTTCCCTTCAACGAACTCAAGGAAGGCGCCACCACCGGTAGAGATGTAGGAGATTTTGTCGGCAATACCGAACAGGTCGATAGCTGCCAGCGTGTCGCCGCCGCCTGCGATTGAGAAAGCATCGCTATCGGCAATGGCGTGCGCCACAATTTCGGTCCCTTTACGGAAGTTAGGGAACTCGAATACGCCAACTGGACCATTCCACAGAATGGTTTTGGCGTTTTTCAGGATCTCGGCCAGACGCTGTGCAGACACGTCGCCCATATCCAGAATCTGCTCTTCGTCTTTGATATCGCTGGTAGATTTCAGGGTAGCGGTCGCGGTTTCAGAAAACTCGGTTGCTACGCGAACGTCGGTTGGAACCGGAATATCACAGGTCTTCAGCAGTTTTTTGGCGGTGTCCACCAGGTCTGCTTCGTACAGTGATTTGCCGACATTATGGCCTTGCGCCGCCACGAAGGTGTTGGCGATACCGCCGCCCACGATCAGCTGGTCAGCGATTTTGGACAGAGACTCAAGAACGGTCAGCTTGGTAGAAACCTTAGACCCGCCCACGATAGCAACCATTGGGCGCGCAGGGTTGCCCAGCGCTTTGCCCAGAGCTTCGAGTTCGGCGGACAGCAGTGGACCTGCACAGGCGATTGGCGCGAACTTGCCCACGCCGTGAGTCGATGCCTGAGCGCGGTGCGCAGTACCAAAAGCGTCCATGACATACACGTCACACAGCGCAGCATATTTTTTAGAAAGCGTTTCGTCGTCTTTCTTTTCGCCTTTGTTGAAGCGAACGTTTTCCAGAACGACCAGCTCACCCTCAGCAATATCAACACCGTCGAGATAATCTTTCGCCAGGCGAACTTTTGAACCCAGCTTGTCTTTCAGATAGTTAACAACCGGCAGCAGAGAAAATTCTTCGTTATATTCGCCTTCGGTAGGACGACCAAGATGCGAGGTCACCATCACGCGTGCACCCTGCTTCAGGGCCGTTTCGATGGTAGGTAAAGAGGCACGGATACGTGCATCGGACGTCACTTTACCGTCTTTAATCGGTACGTTAAGGTCCGCACGGATCAGTACACGCTTTCCTGCTAAATCCAGATCGCTCATCTTAATTACAGACATGGTGAATCCTCTTCTCGTTGATTCTTTTTAAAGTTGCTTGAGGGCCGACCAGCCGTGGCTGATTTGCCTTACTAGAAACCGCTTGCGGACATCGCCAACGTCGTGTCCAACATCCTGTTGGCGAAACCCCACTCATTGTCGCACCAGACCAGAGTCTTAATCAGGCGCTGACCACTGACCCGAGTTTGCGTACCATCGACGATGGCGCTATGCGGGTCATGGTTAAAATCGGTAGAAACTAATGGTAGTTCGGTATAGTCAACAATACCACGAAATGCACCATTCGATGCCTTTTGCAGCAGTTGGTTGACCTGCTCAACGTCAACCTTTTCGGAAACAAAAACGCTCAGGTCGATAGCGGTAACGTTGATAGTGGGAACACGCACCGAAATCGCCTCAAAGCGGTCACAAAACTTGGGCATGATGCGGGTAATTCCGGCTGACAGTTTAGTATCAACAGGAATAATTGACTGACTGGCTGCGCGGGTACGGCGTAAGTCCGGATGGTAGGCGTCGATTACCGGCTGGTCATGCATCGCAGAGTGAATGGTCGTGACTGTGCCGAATTCGATATCGAACGCGTCGTCCAGAAGTTTGATAATGGGAATAATACAGTTGGTGGTACAGGAGGCATTTGAAACGATGCGGTGCTCACGTTCGAGCAGGTGATGATTTACGCCGTAGACGACGGTGGCATCGAGGTCATGTCCGCCAGGATGGGCAAACAGGATTTTTTTCGCACCCGCGGCAAGCTGGGCCTCCCCGTCTTGTCGACTGCCGAACACGCCAGTGCAGTCGAGCACCACGTCAATGCTCAGTTCGCCCCAGGGGAGTTGGCTGGCGTCGGGCTGATGCAGCAGTCGGATGGTGTCGTCACCTACGGAGAGCACATCACCTTCCTGGCGCACATCCCAGGCGAAACGGCCATGGCTGGAGTCGTATTTCAACAGATGTGCCATTCCTTCAGGGCTGGCGAGTTCGTTGATTGCCACGACGCTAATTTCTGCACGGCGACCAGATTCGTATAAAGCGCGCAATACGCTACGGCCAATGCGACCAAAGCCATTAATTGCGATACGTATTGGCATACTTCTCCCTGTTACACGGTTGTTACCTAATTACGATAACCCTATAGTAATGCAGTGCGCCTTTGCGGTGAATCATCATTGCACCTGATTGGCTGCAATTCAGAACGCTATACCCCAACAACATTCAAACACGTTTACGACTATCCTGCGACGTTCGCCAAAATAACCCTAACTGAAACGGTTCAGCCGAGCATAAACCAAACTTTGTGCAAAGGAAATATTTCGGTGCAATTTGACGCACTCCCGCATGCGATTGATGAAAAAAACGCCTGATTATTCCTTTTTTTTCCTAACGTGGGCGTTATTTTATTAAAAAGCTTTTGTGGAGGGTTTGATGCAAATCAGAGGGAGAGTTTTTTATTGCAAAAATTTTGGAGCGAGAGTCGCCCTGGGCTTTTCTTAAAAATCAATTTTTAGGAAGTAAAGGATAGTGTCTTAAATGGCAATTTTTTTTGTTAGAGGCACATGCCATGGAGGCTGGATGCTGCACTGGGGCTGCTTTTGGGGTTTATGGGGCAGCGGCCCTGATCCGCTTTTGCGGTTAAAGTCTTTAAGGTCAAAAGCACGCACGGTCAGACCAAAATTCTTTGTGTTTTTCAAATCGGAAAAGCACCTCGGAGTTAAAGGGCGTTGACCTCAAGGCAGGTTAGGCAGCCGCCCGATCACCGCCGTCCCCCCCAGGCCGTGCGCCCAGCACAAAAAAAGCCCCGGTTTTCACCGAGGCCTTTATCACTGCCTTAAAAAGCAATTTTGCAATAAAAAGTAATTACTTAAGAAGGGATTGCGCCTTCGCAACAATATTATCCACCGTGAACCCGAACTCTTTAAACAACAAGTCCGCAGGCGCTGACTCACCGAAGGTGGTCATACCGACGATTGCGCCGTTCAGGCCAACGTATTTGTACCAGTAGTCCGCGATACCCGCTTCAACCGCAACGCGCGCGGCAACGGCTTTCGGCAGCACTGATTCGCGGTAAGCGGCGTCCTGCTTGTCGAACGCGTCGGTGGACGGCAGAGAGACCACGCGCACTTTGGTGCCCGCCGCGGCCAGCTTGTCGGCCGCTTCTACAGTGATACCCACTTCAGAACCGGTCGCAATCAGGATAACCTCTGGCGTACCTTCGCTGTCCTTCAGGATATACCCCCCGCGCGCCACGTTCGCCAGCTGCTCGGCGGTACGCGGTTGCTGGGTCAGGTTCTGACGGGAGAAGATCAGGGTCGTCGGACCGTCGTTGCGCTCGATAGCGTATTTCCACGCTACCGCAGACTCAACCTGGTCGGCTGGACGCCACAGGCTCATGTTCGGGGTCACACGCAGGCTGGCCAGCTGTTCAACCGGCTGGTGCGTCGGGCCGTCTTCGCCCAGACCGATAGAGTCGTGGGTGTAAACAAACACGTTGCGGATTTTCATCAGCGCGGCCATACGTGCGGCGTTACGCGCGTATTCCACGAACATCAGGAAGGTTGCGGTGTAAGGCAGGAAACCGCCGTGCAGCGCAATACCGTTGCTGATTGCGGTCATGCCGAACTCGCGCACGCCGTAGTGAATGTAGTTACCTGCGTTATCGTCGCCGATAGAACGTGAGCCAGACCACATGGTCAGGTTGCTCGGTGCCAGGTCAGCGGAGCCGCCCAGGAATTCCGGCAGAACCTTACCGAAAGCTTCCAGCGCGTTCTGCGATGCCTTGCGGCTGGCGATGTTAGCGGGCTTGGCCTGCAGTTCTTCAATGAATTTCTGAGACTGCGCTTCCCAATCGGCCGGCAGCTTGCCATTCACGCGGCGTTCGAACTCGGCAGCCAGTTCTGGATGCGCTTTCGCATAGGCGGCGAACTTCTTGTCCCAGGCAGACTCTTTCGCCTGACCTGCTTCTTTCGCGTCCCACTGGGCGTAGATCTCCTGAGGAATTTCGAAGGCAGCGTATTTCCAGCCGATGGCTTCGCGAGTGGCGGCCACTTCGGCAGCACCCAGCGCAGCGCCGTGCACTTCATGTGTACCGGCCTTGTTCGGTGAACCGAAACCAATGATGGTTTTGCACATCAGCAGTGAAGGTTTGTCGGTAACAGCGTGTGCTTCTTCGATAGCCGCCTTGATAGCAACCGGATCGTGGCCGTCTACGTGACGCACAACGTGCCAGCCGTAGGATTCGAAACGTGCCGCGGTATCGTCGGTGAACCAGCCTTCTACGTGGCCGTCGATGGAGATGCCGTTGTCATCGTAGAACGCGGTCAGTTTGCCGAGCTTCATGGTACCGGCGAGTGAACAGGCTTCGTGCGAGATACCTTCCATCATACAGCCGTCGCCCAGGAAGGCGTAGGTGTGGTGGTTGACGATATCGTGGTTTTCACGGTTGAACTGCGCCGCCAGGGTGCGTTCTGCAATCGCAAAGCCCACGGCGTTCGCAATACCCTGACCCAGCGGGCCGGTGGTGGTTTCAACGCCTGGGGTGTAGCCGTACTCCGGGTGACCTGGGGTCTTGGAGTGCAGCTGACGGAAGTTTTCCAACTCGGTGATAGGCAGGTCATAGCCGGTGAGGTGAAGCAGGCTGTAAATCAGCATCGACCCGTGACCGTTTGACAGCACGAAGCGGTCGCGGTCGGCCCAGTGTGGGTTGGTCGGGTTGTGGTTCAGGTAATCACGCCACAGGACTTCGGCGATGTCGGCCATGCCCATAGGGGCACCAGGGTGGCCGGAATTCGCTTTCTGCACGGCGTCCATGCTGAGTGCGCGGATAGCGTTCGCAAGCTCTTTACGAGAGGACATGTTCTACTCCAGGTCGGATTAAAAAAGCAGTCGAAAAAATCATTTTCTCAGACTACGTATTAAAACGGCAATCTCTATTACTGCACGGGACACACTTCAGAAAACAAGCGCTTTGGGCAGAGAGTGTTTAGTCTACCCAACTATATCGCCCCCGCTGTTAAAAACCAATCACGGCACACGGCTTATAAGGAGATGTTGTTTTCGCTGCGGTTTTATAAATATCGGTGCGGGATCGAGACAGAAAGAAACAAAAAGACCCGGCAATGCCGGGTCTCGTGTACGTGTTAGTCAGAAGGTTAAAACGCTTACGCGCCTTTTTTATCCGCCTGCACGTGAAGCATTTCCAGGGCCAGCGTCGCCGCGGCCAGCGCAGTGATGTCAGACTGGTCGTAGGCTGGGGCAACTTCAACGATGTCCATACCCACGATGTCGAGGTCCAGATTCTTCAGGCCGCGAACCAGCTTCAGCGCACGGTCAGAGGTCAGGCCGCCGATCACTGGCGTACCGGTGCCAGGCGCGTGCGCCGGGTCCAGACAGTCGATGTCGAAGCTCAGATACACCGGCAGGTCACCAACAATCTGCTTAACCTGCGCCAAAATATCGTCAACGGTGCGGTCATTGACCTGAGCGGCGTCGAGAACGGTGAAACCGAGATCTTTGTCGAACTCGGTACGGATACCAATCTGCACCGAGTTCTCGGCAGAGATTAGCCCTTCTTTCGGCGCATGATAGAACATGGTGCCGTGGTCGAATTTGCTGCCGTTGGAGTAGGTATCGGTGTGCGCATCGAAGTGAACCAGCGCCATCTTGCCGAATTTCTTGAAGTGCGAGCGCAGCAGCGGCAGCGTCACAAAGTGGTCACCGCCGAAGGACAGCATGCGTTTGCCGGAGGCCAGCAGCTTGTCGGCGTGCTCTTCAAGATTGTTGACCAAGCTCTGTGCATCACCGAACTCGTAAACTACGTCGCCGCAGTCAACCACATTCAGGCGCTCACGCAGGTCGAAATCCCACGGCCAGCGCTTGCCTTCCCACGCAAGATTGACGGATACCTGACGGATAGCCGCCGGGCCCAGACGCGAACCTGAACGACCAGAAGTCGCCATGTCGAAAGGAATACCGGTGATCACCCACTCGGCATCGCTGTCGTACGGTTCGAAATTAACCGGGAAACGCAGAAAACCAAACGCGTTGGAAACCAGCGAGTTATCAAACTTATGTCCCAAAGTGCTCATGACTTATCCTTATATAAAGCCTCGCACGAGCGATGTTCGGCGAGGCTGTTCTTAACTTATTCGTCTTCTAAATAGGTATAACCGTAGAGACCGCTCTCGAACTCTTCGATGAACTGCAGCTGCAGGTCGGCGTCGAGATCGGTTTCTTTAACCTGATCGCGGAAGCGGGCCAGCAGTACGTTCGGGTCCAACTGTACGTATTCGAGCATGTCGGCCACGGTGTCGCCTTCGTCAGACTGCTGGACTTCGATGGTGCCGTCAGGGAAGACAAACACGTCTACCGCAGCAGTATCACCGAACAGGTTGTGCATGTTGCCAAGGATTTCCTGGTAAGCACCAACCATAAAGAAGCCCAACGCCGGAGGATTTTCCGGATCATAAGGCGGCATCGGCATGGTCGTTGCTACGCCGTCGCCGTCAACATAGTGGTCGATAATCCCGTCGGAGTCACAGGTAATGTCGAGCAGCACGGCGCGGCCAACCGGTGGCTTGTCGAGGCCTTCCAACGGCAGCACCGGGAACAGCTGATCGATACCCCACGCGTCCGGCATTGACTGGAACAGCGAGAAGTTAACGTACAGCTTATCGGCCATGCGTTCCTGTAGCTCGTCAATGATTGGACGGTGCGCACGGTTGCTCGGGTCAAGCTGCTGCTGAATCATGTTGCAGATATTCAGGTAGATCTCTTCCGCCCAGGCGCGCTGAGTCAGGTCCAGAATACCGTGCGCGTACTGCGAGTGAACGTCGTGCAGGTCCATCTGGCAGTCGTGCAGCCACTCACGCAGCGAACGACGGTTTTCAGGATCGTGCATCTCGTTCCAGGTATCCCACATGCTCAGCAGCGCGCGCGGCGCATCGGCAGCAGGGGCAACTGGCGGAGTAAACTCGTTGCGCTCAACGCCGATAACGTTGGACACCAGCACGGTGTGGTGCGCGGTAACCGCACGGCCAGACTCGGTGATGACCGTAGGGTGCGGCAGGCCGTGTTCGTTACAGGCATCACCAATACCCCAGATAACGTTGTTGGCGTATTCGTTCAGGCCATAGTTGACCGAGCAATCAGACTGGGAACGAGTCCCTTCGTAGTCGACGCCCAAGCCGCCGCCGACGTCGAAGCACTGAATGTTCACGCCAAGCTTGTGCAGTTCAACGTAGAAACGCGCCGACTCACGGACGCCAGTGGCGATGTCGCGGATGTTGGCCAACTGCGAACCCAAGTGGAAGTGCAGCAGTTGCAGACTTTCAAGACGCCCCGCTTCGCGCAGCATCTCGACCAGTTGCAGCACCTGTGCCGCCGCCAGACCGAACTTAGATTTCTCGCCGCCGCTCGACTGCCACTTGCCGGAACCCTGAGAAGACAGACGCGCACGTACGCCCAGACGCGGGATAACGTTCAGACGCTCGGCTTCTTCCAGCACCAGCTTAATCTCGCTCATCTTCTCGATGACCAGATAAACCTTGTGACCCAGCTTCTCGCCAATCAGCGCCAGACGGATGTATTCACGGTCTTTATAGCCGTTACAGACAATCACCGAACGGGTCATACCGGCGTGCGCCAGTACGGCCATCAGCTCGGCTTTAGAACCGGCCTCAAGGCCCAGCGGCTCACCGGATTCAACCAGTGATTCGATGACGCGACGGTGCTGGTTTACCTTGATGGGATAAACCAGGAAATAGTCACCCTCATAGCCAAATGATTCGCGCGCGCGTTTAAACGCGGCGTTAATCGAGCGCAGACGGTGTTGCAGAATTTGTGGGAAACAGAACAACGCGGGAAGACGTTGGCCGTCCTGTTCACGCATGTCTTTAACCAGCTGGGCCAGGTCTACGCGGGCCGCAGGCACGTCCGGATCCGGACATACGCTAATGTGGCCAAGCTCATTGACGTCGTAGTAATTGTTACCCCAATAGGCAACATTGTAAGTGCGCAGCATTTTGCTGGCATCACGGTCGTTCACGGCAACCTCCTGCATGGAGCGCAAAGAAACACTGTCGCCCGCATGAGACGGACGGTGGGACTGCATGTCATCAGACATAGTTAATACCCTTTTCTACACTGACAGCATGGCCAGCCACTATCGCAGTAACAACAGGTGAGAACAACCCAGACAAAGCCGAGAAACGCCGAACAAAATTCGGTGCCTCAACCCTATAGCAAAGTTGATCACTCATATAATTGTAAATCACGTTGTCAGACTCCGTGAAACGAGTCGGGGAAACCATGGGACACACGCCCCAAAAGTCGCAGGCTACATCAAAATTTTTTCAGGAAAGGGCGGTTAACCGGCCCTGGAATCTTGAGTAGCGCCAAAATGTCTGTCGCTGACCTGTCTATATACATGCGGTGTAGAGACACGCTGTTTATAGCATCGGATAGATGACAGAATTTTTTCACAGTGGTGGGACGCAGAAATTAAATGCGTCTGCTGAGGATGCTGTTGAAATGTAACAAGCGGTAAAAAGTGGGTCATTAACCTAACCACCTCCACAGGTGCCACGCAAATCATGCGGACATCCGGCCATATAGGGCATAAAGAGAACAGTAATTACTGGAATACGCTGCGTAAATCGCTTCTGAATGAAACATGCCAGCGCGGGGGCGTTTATACCGAGAACCCTGTAAAAATGCAAAATGAAAATAAGGTGAAAGCTGTTTCGAACAGTGAATATCACGCAAATCCGGCACAATATGAATATGGGTGCAGTAAAAAAGGGCTGGCAATCACCTGACAAGCTAGCCTAAAATAGCCATCCAGATGTTAATCCGTCTACTCTGACCCACCGTCAAACGGCTTCAGGGATGGGCTCAAAATCTGTCCTATTTTCAAGCTGCCTGGTTTGGCAGCAGTCTCTAACCGTCGTATGAAAGGTAAAGAAGATAATGGCTAAACACCTCTTTACGTCCGAATCTGTTTCAGAAGGACATCCAGACAAAATCGCTGACCAAATCTCTGATGCCGTTCTCGACGCGATTTTAGAACAAGATCCAAAAGCGCGCGTGGCGTGTGAGACCTACGTTAAAACCGGTATGGTTTTAGTGGGTGGCGAAGTGACTACCAGTGCGTGGGTTGATATCGAAGAAATCACCCGTAATACCGTGCGTGAAATCGGCTACATCAACTCCGAGATGGGCTTCGACGCGAACTCTTGTGCCGTGTTGAGCGCTATTGGTAAACAATCTCCTGATATTAATCAGGGTGTTGACCGCAGCGATCCGCTGGAGCAAGGTGCGGGCGACCAGGGTCTGATGTTTGGTTATGCAACCAACGAAACCGACGTGCTGATGCCAGCACCAGTTACTTACGCTCACCGTCTGGTGCAGCAGCAGGCCGCCGTACGTAAATCAGGTTCACTGCCTTGGCTGCGTCCAGATGCGAAAAGCCAGATCACCTTCCAATATGACGACGGTAAAATTGTCGGTATTGACGCGGTCGTTCTGTCGACTCAGCACTCTGAAGACGTGAATCTGAAAGACCTGCAAGAAGCGGTGATGGAAGAGATAATCAAGCCAGTTCTGCCGAGCGAATGGCTGAATGCTTCGACCAAATACCACATTAACCCGACTGGCCGTTTCGTTATCGGTGGCCCAATGGGTGACTGTGGTCTGACCGGTCGTAAAATCATCGTTGATACCTACGGCGGTATGGCGCGCCACGGTGGCGGTGCATTCTCTGGTAAAGACCCTTCGAAGGTTGACCGTTCTGCGGCCTATGCAGCTCGCTACGTTGCGAAAAACATCGTTGCTGCTGGTCTGGCTGACCGTTGTGAAATTCAGGTTTCTTACGCTATCGGCGTTGCAGAACCGACTTCCATCATGGTTGAAACCTTCGGTACCGAGAAAGTGCCTACCGAGCAACTGACCCTGCTGGTACGCGAGTTCTTTGACCTGCGTCCCTATGGCCTGATTCAGATGCTTGACCTACTGCACCCAATCTATAAAGAGACGGCTGCATACGGTCACTTCGGTCGCGAACATTTCCCATGGGAAAAAACCGACAAAGCCGCTCAGCTTCGTGAAGCTGCCGGTCTGAAATAAGTTTGGGCTAATCGCCTGAATGAGAAAGAACCCTGCCCTAGTGGCGGGGTTTTTTTATATTTGAAGGTCTTTCGGAATCGCCTCAAAATGAAAGCGGTTACAGATTATAAGTTCTTACGAATTAGATAATTACAGCAATAGTAAATAACAGTTAAACAACAATTGATTGCTTTAAATCATTGGATATACTAAAACCTTTAACCGCTAACGCGCCCACCTAAACAAAGTATTACAAAAGCTCGCCAATATACGTTTCTCCACCTCGGAATAAGTGTAAGCGATTACAACACTGTGATCTGGCGCACTTTTTGGGGCTTTAAGGGCAAATAACATATCAGGCTAAGCATTATTGTCATTTTGGAGGCAGGATGAGTATCTCAACGTCATATAAGGCAGAGAAGCGCTCTAATAAGAGTGTGACTTTTTTTGTCTGTTTTCTCGCCGCATTGGCTGGGCTGCTATTCGGTCTGGACATCGGCGTAATCGCAGGCGCATTACCCTTTATTAGTCACGATTTTCAGATTTCCAGCCACGAGCAGGAGTGGGTGGTAAGTTCCATGATGTTCGGTGCAGCCGTGGGTGCCGTAGGCAGTGGCTGGATGAACTTCCGTATTGGCCGTAAGTATAGCCTGATGATCGGTGCGGTACTGTTCGTGCTCGGCTCGCTGGCTTCTGCATTGGCGCCCAATACCGAAGTTTTGATTATCGCTCGCGTGCTGCTGGGTCTGGCGGTTGGCGTGGCATCTTACACTGCGCCTTTGTATCTTTCTGAAATTGCTCCAGAAAAAATTCGTGGCAGCATGATCTCCATGTACCAGTTGATGATTACCATCGGTATTCTGGCGGCCTACCTTTCCGACACCGGCCTGAGCTACACCGGCTCATGGCGCTGGATGCTGGGCGTGATCACCATCCCTGCCCTGCTGCTGCTGATTGGCGTATTCTTCCTGCCAGACAGCCCACGTTGGCTGGCGGCTCGCGGTAACGACGAGAAAGCGCGTCGCGTACTCGAAAAACTGCGTGATACCAGCGAGCAGGCTAAAAACGAACTGAACGAAATCCGCGAAAGTCTGAAGGTAAAACAAAGCGGCTGGGCACTGTTCACCAACAACAAAAACTTCCGCCGCGCGGTTTATCTCGGCATTCTGCTTCAGGTTATGCAGCAGTTCACCGGTATGAACGTCATCATGTACTACGCACCGAAAATCTTCGGTCTGGCCGGGTTCGCAAGCAACGCCGAGCAGATGTGGGGCACGGTAATCGTCGGTCTGGTCAACGTTCTGGCGACCTTTATCGCCATCGGTCTGGTTGACCGTTGGGGCCGTAAACCGACCCTGATTCTGGGCTTCTTGGTTATGGCCGTCGGTATGGGCGTGTTGGGCACAATGCTGCACGTTGGCGTCGAATCCATGGGCGCGAAATACTTCTCCATTGCGATGCTGCTGATGTTTATCGTTGGCTTTGCGATGAGTGCGGGTCCGCTGATTTGGGTCCTGTGTTCTGAAATCCAGCCGCTTAAGGGCCGCGATTTTGGTATCACCGTATCAACCGCGACCAACTGGATTGCCAACATGATTGTCGGTGCAACCTTCCTGACCATGCTTGATAGCCTGGGCAATGCCAACACCTTCTGGGTGTACGGCGGTCTGAACCTGGTGTTTATCTTCATCACCCTGGCGTTGATTCCGGAAACTAAAAACGTTTCTCTGGAACACATCGAGCGCAACCTGATGAGCGGTAAACCGCTGAAAAACATTGGCGACTAGTCTTCCCGCTGATTAATCTGCAAAGGCGCTCATTGAGCGCCTTTGCTATTTACGGCCCAATCCGCTTGCACAAACCTCGGCGTCAGATTTATGCTTTAATGATGAAAAGCACCAGAATCCCGATTGCCCTGCAACAAGCCGTAATGCGCTGCCTGCGTGAGAAATTACAGCTTGCCAACCAGAAACTCAAAACCGCGTATCCTGAACCTGAACTCAACTATCAGCAACGAGGTACCAGCGCGGGTACCGCGTACCTGCAATACTGGCAAATTCGCCTCAATCCCGTCTTGTTGCTCGAAAACCAACAGGCGTTCGTAGACGAAGTTGTGCCGCACGAGCTCGCGCACCTGCTGGTCTATAAACATTTTGGCCGCGCGGCGGCCCCACACGGTAAGGAGTGGCGCTGGATGATGGAATCCGTGCTTGAGGTCTCAGCCAGCCGCACGCACCAATTCACCGTGACCTCGGTACAGAGCAAAACCTATCCCTATGTCTGCCAGTGCCGTGACCATCAACTCACCGTGCGTCGCCACAATAAAGTCCTGCGTCAAGAGGCTGAATATCGCTGTAGCCACTGTGGAACATTACTGCGCTTCAAGGCCGCCCACCCTCATTAAAGACGCGACTAAGCCAATCGTTTAACTCATTAAAATATATCAGTTATCTCATTGATAGCCTGTTTGACATCCGCTACCCTGCCCGCTTTGGATATCAGGCTGCTCTGGAATATGTCTCGTAAAATTTTGCTGTTATTGCCCCTCTTTGCACTCTCGTCTTTTAACGCATTTAGCCGCTCCACCGAGGGCGTTACTATTAATAACTTCAGCCAGGCGAAGGCTGCAGCGGTTAAAGTTAATCACGATGCACCGACCTTTTACTGCGGCTGTAGGGTGAGCTGGAGCGGCAAAAAAGGGACGCCTGACCTCCAGTCGTGCGGCTACAGTGTGCGTAAAAATGCCCAGCGCGCCGACAGGATCGAGTGGGAGCACGTGGTCCCGGCATGGGAATTTGGACACCAGCGCCAGTGCTGGCAGAACGGCGGGCGTAAGGACTGCGCCAAAGACGCGGGCTATCGCCAGATTGAAACCGACCTGCATAATTTGCAACCCGCGATAGGTGAGGTTAACGGCGACCGCAATAACTTCCAGTACGGCCAATGGAATGGAACTGCGACCCAATACGGGCGCTGTGAGATGAAGATCGATTTTAAAAACAAGGTTGCAGAACCCCCTGCTCGCGCTCGTGGTGCTATTGCACGCACCTATTTCTACATGCGTGACCGTTACCATCTGAACCTGTCGCGTCAACAAACGCAGCTGTTTACCGCCTGGGATAAGCTGTATCCCGTGACGCCATGGGAGTGTGAGCGCGATAATCGCATCGCCGCGATTCAGGGGAATCACAACAACTATGTTCAGCAGGCTTGCCAGCGGGGAAACAGCTAACCTACTATATCTCCCTATAATGCCTGTCATGCACGTTCCGCCCCGTACTCTGGTCGAACGTGCTGCCTAATAGCGCCTCGGCGCTGTTTTTTTATCAAAGGATCACAGCCTCACATGCGAATACCCCGCATTTTTCATCCTGAGCTTCTGAGCGCGCATAGCGAAGTTGTCCTCAGCGAAGACGCCGCAAATCACGTCGGCCGTGTACTGCGCATGCAACCGGGGCAGCTTATCCAGCTGTTCGACGGATCCAATCAGGTCTTTGAAGCCAGCCTGACTCAGGTCGACAAAAAGAGCGTGCGTGTGCAGCTCGGTGACGCTGAGTGGGTTAATAACGAATCGCCGCTTAATCTGCATCTGGGCCAGGTTATTTCGCGCGGCGAGAAGATGGAATTTACCATTCAGAAATCCATCGAACTGGGCGTTAATACCATTACGCCTCTGTTTTCGGAGCGCTGCGGGGTGAAGCTTGACGGTGAACGTCTGGCGAAAAAGCTGCAACAGTGGCAAAAAATCGCGATTGCCGCCTGTGAACAGTGTGGACGCAACCGCGTGCCAGAGATACGTGAAGCGATGCCTCTGGAGCAATGGTGCGCCGAGCAGGACAACAGTCTTAAGCTTAATTTGCATCCTCGTGCCAGCCACAGCATCAATACGCTGCCGCTACCGGTAGAACATGTGCGATTATTGATTGGTCCTGAAGGCGGACTGACCGCCGATGAGATTGCGATGACCACGGGCTACGGATTTACTGATATCCTGTTAGGACCGCGCGTTTTACGCACAGAAACAACAGCGCTCACCGCCATCACCGCCCTGCAGGTGCGTTTTGGCGACCTGGGCTAGAAGCAGGCTCTAAAGGAGAGATGATGATTAAGCTTGGCATCGTGATGGACCCGATTTCGTCCATCAACATCAAGAAAGACACCAGCTTCGCCATGTTGCTGGAAGCCCAGCGTCGCGGCTATGAACTGCACTACATGGAGATGAACTCGCTTTATCTTCGCGGCGGCGAAGGCCGTGCGCAGACCCGTAAGCTGCTGGTCAAACAAGATTACGAAAGCTGGTATCAGTTTGGCGACGAGCAGGACATCGCCCTGCAAGACCTCGACGTTGTGCTGATGCGTAAAGATCCCCCGTTCGATACCGAGTTCATCTACGCAACCTACATTCTTGAGCGCGCAGAAGAAAAAGGCACGCTTATCGTCAACAAGCCGCAAAGCCTGCGCGACTGTAATGAGAAGCTGTTCACCGCCTGGTTCCCTGAACTGACGCCGGACACGCTGGTTACCCGCAACGCCTCGCAGCTGAAGACATTCTATAAAGAACATAGCGACGTCATCCTTAAGCCGCTCGACGGCATGGGCGGCGCGTCTATTTTCCGCCTGAAGCCTGAAGATGCCAACGTCTCGGTCATTATCGAGACCCTGACCGAACACGGCAGCCGCTACTGCATGGCGCAAAACTATCTGCCAGCCATTAAAGACGGCGACAAACGTGTACTGGTGGTCGACGGCGAACCGGTGCCTTATTGCCTGGCTCGTATCCCGTCCCAGGGCGAAACCCGTGGCAATCTGGCCGCCGGTGGACGTGGTGAAGCGCGCCCCCTGAGCGAAAGCGATTGGGCGATTGCACGCACCGTGGCACCTACGCTGAAGAAAAAAGGCCTGATCTTTGTCGGTCTCGATATCATCGGCGATCGTCTGACCGAGATTAACGTCACCAGCCCAACCTGCGTTCGTGAAATCGAAGCTGCGTTCCCGGATATCTCTATCACCGGAATGTTGATGGACGCTATCGAAGCCCGCCTCGCCGCTCGTTAATTTGCCATCTGTGGCGGCAAGACGCTTTGCCGCCTGCTATTATTTTTATAGCCTACCGAAAAAGCATATAAAATTTATGAACCTACAGCATCACTTTCTTATTGCCATGCCCGGACTGGATGAACCCCTGTTCAAACGTTCGGTTATCTACGTGTGCGAGCACAATGAAGACGGCGCAATGGGTCTGGTGATCAATAAACTGGTCGAGGACTTCACGGTTAAAAACGTGCTCGACAAGTTAGACATCGACCCGACGCCGCGCGATCCTTCTATTAATCTCGACAGGCCGGTGTTCTCTGGCGGCCCGCTGGCGGACGATCGTGGATTCATTCTCCACACGCCGTGCAACAATTTTGGCTCCAGCATTCAGATTTCCGATCAAACAATGATTACCACGTCAAAAGACGTGCTCGAAACGCTGGGTACGCCAGATCAACCTAAAGACGTGTTGGTTGCTCTGGGCTACGCTGCCTGGGAGCAGGGCCAGCTCGAACAGGAACTGCTGAACAACAGCTGGCTGACCATAGAAGCCAACAGCGACATCATTTTCAGAACGCCTATCGCTGAACGCTGGCGTGAAGCGGCCAAAATGATCGGCATCGAAGTCAGCCAACTCGCGACCCACGCAGGCCACGCATAATGGGCAATCGCACGCTGTTTGCCTTCGACTTCGGCACCAAAAGCATCGGTCTGGCTATCGGCCAAGAGGTCACCGGTACCGCGCGTCCGTTGACCTCTTTCAAAGCTCAGGACGGCACACCCGACTGGCAGAAAATCGAGAAGCTGCTCAAGGAGTGGCAACCCGATCTGGTTATCGTCGGGCTTCCTCTCAATATGGACGGCACCGAACAACCTTTAACCGCCAGAGCCCGCAAGTTTGCCAACCGCCTGCACGGCCGCTTTGGCGTGCAGGTGGAGCTGCACGATGAGCGTCTAAGTACCGTAGAGGCGCGTGCCGACCTGTTTGAGCGAGGCGGTTTCCGCGCCCTGGATAAAGGCAGCGTTGACGCGGCGTCTGCGGTTATCATCCTCGAAAGCTGGTTCGAGAATCAGTGGAACAAACCCTGAGGCCGTTAATGCCCCATTAGTCTGCAAGCAACCCCGCGCTCACGCGCTGCTGCCTGCACTGCTCAAAGGTCTGCATGCCGGCTTCACCGCCGGTTTGCAGGCTGTCCTGCAACTGATGCGTCTTTCCCTCACGAATCAAATTACGGACCGCCGGTGTCGAGGTCAGCATCTCATATAACGCAACCCTGCCGCCCTGCTTAGCGGTCAGCAGTTTTTGCGCCAATATGCCACGCAGGCTTCCGGCAAGCTGTGCACGGACGAAGGCCTTTTCGTCGGCGGGAAAGACGTCAATTAGCCGGTCAACGGCCTGTGCGGCATGGCGAGCATGAAGCGTGGCCAGCACCAGATGCCCCGTTTCGGCGGCGGTTAACGCCAGTCGAATACTGTCACTGTCGCGAAGTTCGCCGAGCAGCAGTACGTCAGGATCCTCTCGCAGCGCAGCGCGTATGGCCTGTACAAATGAAGGCGTATGAGTGCCCAGCTCACGCTGTTGAATTAAACAACGGTCGCTGGTGTGCAAGAATTCAATCGGGTCTTCCAAGGTGATAATGTGCCGTGTGCGGGTCTGATTGAGGTGGCCAATCATCGCCGCCAGCGTGGTCGATTTACCGCTGCCGGTGGCACCGGTAATCAGAATCAGGCCATCTTCGTGTTCACTGAGCCGGCGCAGAATATCGGGGGCATTCAAGTCTGCAAGACTCGGGCAACGCTGCGGCAGCGGTCGCAGCGCCGCCGAGAGCCCGGAGAATTGGCGAAAGAAGTTAACCCTGATACGCCTGCCGCTTGCCAGCGTAACCGCCGCGTCGGCCTGCCCAAGCTGTTTTAACTCAATTTGCTGGGCGTCGCCGAGCCACTCCTCACTGAGCGCCACCATCTGCGCAGGGGTGAGACGTTCGGAATATTGGCCGCCGATCAGTTCTCCGTCAATGCGTAACATAGGCAACTGACCGGTACAAAGGTGCAGATCCGAGGCTTTAAGGAAGTTACCTACACTACTATTTTGGATATGATAATAATTAAAACTTAATCATAACTACCGTATATAACAAAGGGTGCAGCACGTTTTTTACTGTTATAAACCAAGATATCGAAACGAATTAAGCAGTATCAGGCTGATCATCTTTTATTAATTGCCAGTATATTAATGATTAATATTGCCAGTACTGGCAATCATCTCTTTCTTAACACGAAAAACTGTCGCTCTACCACAGTCGCATAGCTTCGCAATTTCATCTGGCGTGTTCTTCCCAACCTGAAGCATTTCAATGATTTTTCTGTGTAGTTCCCTATTCTTTTGCTTACCTTTATACTTCTTAGCTTCTTTTGCAAGAGCAATCCCCTCAGAACGACGTGAAGCGATCATCCCCCTCTCAAACTCAGCTACAGCACCCATCATAGTTAATATAAGTCGAGATTGCGGCGAGTTATCAAAACTCATAGCGTTTGAGATGAATTTGACAGTCACTCCACGAGAAACAAGATTATCAATCAGTTCTAATAAATCACGGGTGTTACGTGCGAGGCGATCAATTGAATGGGTAAGAAGGGTGTCACCTTCACGGAGCTGAGCAAGTAAATTCAACAATTCATTTCTTTGGCTAGTGGATTTCCCAGACTCCTTCTCTGTAACAATTTTATCACAAATAGGTTTCAGTACAGCTAATTGGCGCTCAAAGCTCTGATCTTTAGTGGAAACTCTAGCATAGCCAAAAACCATTATAGTACTACCTTAACTTCTTTAAGTATCATTTACAAGAACACAATGATACAGTATCATATAGATAATATCAACAACTAAATGATACTAAATTAAGCACGAAAACAACGTATCGCAAGATATTACTCAAAAGATACTAGGGCATTCATTTACTTTACAATTACAAGCTGATGAACAATTCATTTGTCGAATATGAACCAATGGGGGCAAGGCAGTAAGGGGTTAATCTGATTAGTTGAATAAGATTTCAAATTATTCAGAAAAGAAAACTTATACTTCTTTCTAATTAACTGATTCCTTTAGCTTTTCATTCTAATAAATCAATATTTGTATGTTGACCAATCTATGAAATGAAGGCCAGTAATCTTATCGAAGCTCATATTTGAGATTGAAAAAAGGCAGCCCTTGCTGCCTTTATGAGAGTATATTCATTGAGAACGATCTAGAACCATGTAAACAGGCTCACACATACTGCCTCTTTCCTGTCGCCAGTAGTAATCCAAATCAGCAACCCGAACATTTTGGCCAGAATCTACACGGTTGATCTGTAAGCGCAATCCTACTGAATCCTTGTATGAAAGGCCAGATTTAACAATATATTTATACTTAGCTCCATTTTCCTCTTCATACTGAATAATGAAAGGAGTTATTTTTCTTTGGATCTCTTTAAGACAAATCACCTCATTGTTCACTGTAAATGGTTTTTCAACTTTACCTTCAGTTACAGCCCCCATTGAGGATATTGAAAAGAAAAATAAGACAAATAAGAGGGAATTTTTTTTCATTTTGACTTTCCTTATTGAAGAGTAACGTTTAAGACTTCGCCTGTATCAGCATTGAATGTACAAGAGTATTCTACATTTTTGAACGCGCCAAAACCGTTTTGAGCCTGCGCTCGATTACCGAAAAGAGTGACTAGTTTGTTACTTTTATCGTACCAACTATATGAGGAGAACTTTTGTTCTAAGATCCCATCAGTCCATTTAAACTCGTACTTAGCAGAGTTTTCAACGGCAATCTTACAGACGTAATCTCCGTCTTTATGTTTAGAGGCATAGCAATAAGCATCATTAAAACATTTAGCCTCCTTTTGTTTTTCTTCTTGTTTTTCTTTTTGTTCCTTATCTGCGGCGAGCAATGCATCATGAGCCGCTTTTTCTTTCTCTTTAATTTTTTCTTCTTTCTCTTTAATTTCTATATCTTTCTTAAATTTAACGTAATCAGCAACATTTTCAATATTATTTTCACGAGCGATTGAAAACTCTTCGCCATCTTTAAAGCCCAACTTCTCTGCTCTATGTTCATCACTCAAAGACAAAGCAAAACTTGCGACTACAATTAAACCAATAATAAGTAATGGTACTGTATAATTATTAATTAATTTGTATGGTAAGTACTTAGATTTAATAGTTCCAAATGCTAGCACTGCCCAGCTTATAGCAATTAGAGCAGCCACAAGCTGACAACCTCCAGCCACTGTAAGCATAATGACTGACCATAAGTCGTTACCAGCACCTAAGTAATCACCAAAGTTATCTATTGAAGCAAAAAACAAAAATAAACCCCAAATTCCGTAAATGGCTACTTTCACAAACTTGCTCACGATGATTATCCTCTTTTATATCTTTCGGGCCAAATATTGTGTACTTCTTCACCAATAAAATCAGCGATAATATGTTCCCCTTTAGGCCAATGTCGTTCGAGAGCGTTGTACAAAGTCCTTTCATGTAACCCACTATCTCTCGAAAGCTTAGCAAGTGTAGCGCCTTTTTTCTTTATGGCTGCCAAGATGTCCGCTCTGTGCCAGTTCTCAGTACTGGTAATTTTCGCCTTTTTCTGCGATTCTAAACGTTTGTGAATACTCATAATGACCACTCATTATTTACATTAAGAATATGATTGATCACAAAAAGGAAATCGTCAACTAAAAAAGGATCGAAATTCCTTATTTTGCAATAGGCCATAAATGACTGAAAAAAAAGAGAGTATTGTACAGTTTAGCAACAGACTAAAATCAATAGTCCATTCAGGCTCTGGACGAGACTTCGCTAAAAAAGCAGGGATCGGATATAGCACTTTTCATAACTACCTCCAAGCTATATCAAGCCCTACACTTGAAAATCTCGTGCTATTAGCAAAAGCGGGCGGGGTAAGTGTGGAATGGCTGGCGACTGGCAAAGAATTCACAATATCGTCTAGCAAAAGACATAATGAAAAGACAATCGAAGTACCTTTTATTGATCACAAAAAATACCTTTTACTGGATTCTACAATATTTCCAGCTTTCAAAGGAAAAATAGAGAATTTCGCAGCCGTTCATGTCGATACAGACGTAATGGATCCCACTTTTTTGTCTGGTAGCATTTTGCTAATAGATCGAAGCCAACAGCAACTTATCGATGGAAAAGTAATCGTTTTGCGTAAGGGGGATAGCTGTTTATTTAAAAGGGTTCAGGTAATTTCAGATGGATACTGTTTAAGTAGCGATAACAAAAAATATAACGATATAATGGTAAAAGAAAGTTCAATGTCTGCGTTTGAAGTACTGGGGCAAGCAGTAGCTGTACTAAATAATTTATAAATTTATATAATCTATCATTAGATGAAGGTAATTTAACTATGAAATGAGATTTAATTTAAACTTTTTTATTTCCTATTTTTAATATGCTATACCAGATACAGATGACAAAGGACGGTAACTTAATTTACTTATAAGCTTAAAGCCGAACCAGATCTCAAATATTTTACATGTATGCCAACTAAGTTAATAGATTAAAAAGCACTAATTACAGAACCAAGAGATCATATGAAGATATAAGAAAAAATTGTAAATTAACTAGCAAAAGATGACATACAGACTCACTCATATAATCTCAAATATGGTATTCGAGGTTCCACTAGATACTCGTAAAGCTATTTACATCGTTGCTTCGAAACGCTCAACAATCTTGCTTGGCAAAAGAAATATAAAATTATTTAAGTAGAATTTTCTTAGACCTAAGTCTACTTAGCTGCCATTGAGAACTATATAATTCATCCCTTAATAATAAACTATAACAACATTATTAATTTCTGATCAAAAGCTTAGCTAATGCTAGTTATCATAGACTAAGCTTTGCTCTTTTAATCTTTAAAATAGACCTACTACTTTCTATGTTTCATTAAATGATAGAGTTTTTAATTATTAAATAAATATATGTCATTTATACTGAGTTTATTGTAAATTTCCATTTCCTTAGCAAGCTTTGTATTTAATAAATGCCAAATACTTGTACTCTCATAAATCATTTCATCATTTAACATATCTTTTACCGCTCTATCAAGTAAGTTATACAGACATTCATATAAATCTATAATGGTATGTAACGGACTTGTAAATTCTTTATTTTGTTCAATATTCCATTTATATAATGATATATTTGACACACTAGCAACATTATGATTTACCTTAAAGTAATCATTTTCAGTTTCAAGTATTTTTAATATTCTTTCTTTTTTAAATTCGTTCAGCGGTGTATTTATAACATCGGAATCTATAATTAACTGCTCCAAATTCACTACAACCATAAGGCAATTATAAGTTGACATGACTATAGATTCTGCCATAGAAAATCCTTTATCATTCTTTTTACTTTCATGCCACTTCAATACTTTACTAGCAGAGAAGACACCAAACAACAACGTCAGCCCTGAAATACTAGGTGCGGCAACAAACTTGAAATCCGTTTCAGTATAGGATATCCATAAAGCAAAGTATAAAATAGTAACAACACAACCAGAAAATATTCCAAAAATAAAATAGTCGGATTTATTTGATATTTTTTTCATCTATGATCGCTCTATGTTGGTCATCTCACATGTCAACATGTGAGATTCATTCATCTAAGTCGAACCAAGAAATAGTTTCTTCTTGAGTACGGAAGTTAGTTGACTCAAGACGAGTACTCGTAGTTACAACTAAACCTAAAGCCGTGCCAATTATATCGTACGTCTGTAAGACTTTTTGATTTTTCAAGCCTTTACATTTTTTAATTAATCGGTGTTTATATTATTCTTCTCAATAAATTTTATAGAATTCTGATTCAGTCATTTTATGACTCCCTGTATTATTACCTTAAATCTAGATACCTAGATTTAGTGGTAGCTTAACAGACTAATAACCACACCCACTATAGTCACACTTAAGTAAGCATTATTTTTTTGTAAAATCAGTTTAGTATAAAGAAATTACCACATGTAAATCCTGTCTTTCATGCAGTCAGGAATTGGCAGCATCCATAAATCACGAATAGGCATAACATATAGGAAAAATTAATAAAAATAAATCAATTATTGGCATAAGAGATTTATTTAAACAAAACTAAAACTCAGCAGCATTTTCTCATCCCTCTGAATACTCCCAAGAAATTTTCAAGTAAGGATTACTGAAGGTTATCTTATAGCCTCGCGCTTCAAAAAGATCCATCACTTCATAAAGTAACTCATTGATTTCATTATCACTTAGTTTGTAGCTTTCGCTATATTGACCAAACCTCTGACTTTCAGCACACTCAAACATTATTGACTCCATTAAGGTTTTTAATCGCAGTTCTCTTTCCCCATATTTTGTAGCTTTACGGGCACCATTAGCATCTCTATCAAACATTTTATTTCCTCCAAGGATACTTAGTATATATAATTATTTATCAAATAATATAACATCTAGATATTAAGTATAAAATTCAAGGTAATTAAAAATTAAAATTTAAAAGGTGCTGAATAATCCCTATTCGGAATTAACCCATCTTAACACTATTGATACCTGGTTATGGTACAAACTCACCACTTCGAAGACATAGAGTATCTATAAGAAAAAAGAAAATCTAGCTGTTAAAGGTGGCATAGTATAATACTAAGAAGCTTCTGCTTCTTTTTTATGATATAGTGTTAATATTCAATCTTAAAAGCTACCTATCATGGACATACCCTTTTTCGACTCACCCGATAACAAATATACATTCTATTACGACGAAAGTGGCAATGACCGTAAGTTTTATATAAGAGAAGACTTTAGCGGCTACAACGTTCAAAGGAAAGGCCTACATTTCTTATTAGCAGGCGTAGCACATCAGGGTGCTTTTACAAGTGCTGATCCTGATTCCCTTATCAAGACGCTTAAACTGGCTCAAGGTGAAGAACTGAAGGCTGCTGTATTTGGCAGAGGGGAGTTCCCGGATATCATCGGGCGCAGGCACACAGGAACATTTTTAAAATGGCTAGTAAACTCAGATCTATATATTCATTGCTTCCATCTCAATTTTGTATATTGGTCTTACATAGATGTTATCGATGATTGTATTATTTACGCACTTAATAACGATATCCTTCCCTCTGAAAAATCAGGCTTTAACCTTGAACTTTTCATCAAAACTCAAAAAGATATTCTTTATGAGGCAATAACCTCAAACTCTAAGTTTTTTTTTGAACTTTTGTCAAAATATGACTTTCCTGAACTTTTTGGAAAGGAAAAAAATTTCATTAACGACTTATCAATTTTTATTGAAACTTCAATACCAAAGATAAAAGATGATAATTCAAATAAGGATGATATTTTCCGTCACTTAGAGCTATCTTACTTTTTAAGCAGATGTGCCGACATTAAAGATTTAACTCTATTCTCAAACAAAGCCAAAACTCCACTTATTGATAACTTTTGTTTATTTTATCAGACAAGAGCAATGATGTTTAGACACTCAAATCATATTTTTGACCAAGAACCTCATATTGAGAATCTACTTTCTAATAAAATGAATCATCATCCAAGCTTCACCTCTGATATTACATACTCATTTAATGACTCAAAAGAGGTAAGATTGATTCAGGTTAGCGATGCTATTACAGGTATTTTGAGAGAATATTATACATTTATTGATAAATCCTCCCCTAAAGAACTTATTAAAGTAAGAAATCTGTTCTCGCAACGTCAAGAAGAAAACTTTCAACTACTAGAAGTTCTTTTAGATAGAACCGAAAAACATTGTCAAGAGATGATTTACTCCGTTAAAACTGTTTATGAAGCTTATAAAAATCAGTTATTTTCAGCAAGATTTTAGATTAATGAGTTTGTCTAAAAATTTGTTCACTTTACGAGAGTTAGTATTAATTCAGTGTAAAAATATTGGCACTGAACTAGCAGTGCCAATATTAGTCAGTTTAGGACGAAAAGTAATAGACTTAAAGTTTTGATCCTTTAAGCGCTGAGAGCTTATCAGGGCAGCCAACAACCATTTACAGTATTATATTCATTTTCATTAAAATAAACATTCAGCCCCCAACATTTTTCATTTATTTCAATCGAAAACAGTTTTTTAATATCAGAACATAGGGTTTCCATCTCAGCCATCATTTAAGCCCTAGCATTTAATCAGCCATAAAATAATGCCACCGTCTACTTAGAGAAAAATAAAAAACATGACTAATTTCGTTGAAATAATAGACATATTCAATTATAGGGAGAATATCTTCCTCATGAAGCTTTCTGGTAAATCGCAGTATTCCCATAAACTCCTACTATACTTTAATATAAGTCATAGCTTTCTATTGCCTTAGGGCACTCAAAAAACTCTGGTCAAGTGTAACTCTACAACGGAGAAATAACATTTCCACAATAAGAAATTATTTATAGTAAAATTCGAAAGTAATAACACTTAACATAAACCATCTTGTATTTTTATGAAATCAAGAGGCTTTTATAAGCGTATTATGTACGAAACACCATCATAGAATGGAATCAATGATCTCGGGTATCGCTTCGCTCTGGTTAGTATTTATGATATTGCTAAATAAATCTCTGTAGGTAGTTATTATTGAAATGAGAAAGGATTACATACTATTGATAAGGAAATAACCGCGATTTTTTTCGTCCTGGTAGTGACCAACGGGAACGCTGCAGGAGAAGAAAATCCAGCGAATAGTACTCGCCTGTCGGGTACTATTTAATTGTTAAGCCTGTAAAAAATCAAGTACTCACTTCCGTGAGTACTCTCAGTAACTGCCCGAAGCAGCTCGCTTGCGTTGCCGCTACTGCTTACAGCCAGTTAATGAGATTCTTTTGTTGTGTTGGATATTTATTACCTTATATTTATAGGTATTATTTTTCCGACAACTTTTTTATGATGACGTTTTTGGCAAAGGGATAATGCTATTTTTTCTTATTTCCCACTGCCTTTTCGTACTTCTTGTACATAGCATCTATCTCATCCTCATTTAGGTCGGTGTTTATAGAACTTTTCATAAAAACTACAAAATCTTCAATCCTAAGAGCGGGGTTAGACTTCTTCCAACGTCTAAATCGCGTGGCTTTAGATTCATGGAGAGTAAATTTTTTTTTTCGATTTTTGGAGCCTAGTGGCCTGCCTTTCGTTCCCTGTTCTTTGTAATCGATACCGAGATCTATATACTCTATATTATCTGTAAGATATTTAGCCTGACATTCATCAAAGACATAAACAATCTGCTTTTCTGTACTGTCAAAATCCCTTGAAATACCTCGTAGTACAAACTGATGTAAACTTTCATATTCTCTCGCAATATGTATATCTTCACCACTGAAATTAAAGAACAATTCGCATTGTTTTGCTTCTGCTTCAGAAGGTCGCATACAAGCCATCCAGACACACTTAGAAAAACTTTGGTAGTGGTTGAACCCTCTAGCATCCGGACTTATTTCTGTGCCACTTCGCAGACTGTGTAAGTCACTTTTGTTTTTCGTCCAGTAGAACTCCTGTCCCTCAAGCACAGAATCAAGATAGTCATATATAGTTTGGACTTTCTCTGAGTTGTTTTCTTTCCATGTCTTCGATAAAGTTATTTCTTTTGAGAAGTAAAAAACTTTCAATCTATCTTTGAGTTCCGTTTTACGAGTCAGTAACCCTTCCAATTCCACAGACTCAAAAATTCTTTTATTTCCTTTATAAATCAAAGAGTTTTCAAAATTAGCACCAAAAAAAGTAATTGGTATTTTGTTATAAACCGTAAGATCTTTCCACGCAGTAATATTGAGTTGTTTTTTTTCTTTTTTAGTAAAATACTCATTATTCATTATAAAAAAATCATTCTCTTTCAATATTGAAAACTGATTTGAAATCATACTAATCACCTCCCCTTCTACACGAAGATTTCTTTTAGCCGTAATATAAATCTCGTCACAATCTAAAGACTCTACATCTCTAATCAAATTATTAATTATGATATCTTTCACATTAGGATTAATTTCATTTATTATTTTAAAGGAATGGAAATTAACCACATCATCAATATAAACATCCCAACCCAGTATAAATTCAGGCGGAATTTTAAAAAAAGTTTTATCTGTTATGAGCAAATTATGCGTACATGGTGATTCAAGAAACTCTATAGCAGCGCTAATTACGCTTTCATCATTCATAATCGACTCAGTTATAATATACTTACAGTTCGTGATTTTATCTGCCGTTATCTTTATAAGCTCCTGTGTATTCTGAACTAATATATTCTTTTTATGGCTATTGTTTATTATTTCACATATAGCTGTCGTTTTACCAGAACCACAAGGTGCAGATACATATCTCAATTTAGGGTAAATATACTCAGGGTTATTCATTATTTCTCTCTCCATGATGATTAATTTAGAAAAGCCGAGTCAGTCCTGTGATTCGGCTTTTTGTCATTTTAGTTGTTAATATTTAGTTACTGCGAATAATCTTATTAGAGGGTGTGTTTTAAAAGCATCCAACATACCCAATATCACTTTACCCCCTCACTCATCTTTTTTATAATTAGACTGAGAAGATCATAATAATAAATAATTCGAGTACTAATTAGTAGAAAATGAAATTTTATGTGCGTTATTTACAAGATAATCTTTAAGATTTATAGTTTCTTCATCAGAAACATAGTCAATAAAGTTCATCATGTTTCCATAATCTTGAATATCCGCACAACCTTCAATAATGAATACATTTGATTCTTTCTCATGACATATGATGAAGCTATTACACTTATATAGCGTATTTTTCTCATTGTACTGAATGGAAAAGTTAACAATTGTAATCAACAATTTATTATCCACTACTAAAACATGCTTGGCATTAGTGTTTCTATATATAATTTCAATGATTATATAATCACCAACACGCTTATATAATATTTTTTTCGCAATTGTAGCGATCCCCTTTTTTAGTAAACTCCTATCTGTTACATTACTAATATCTGTAATCTTTTCCAAGTCGATATTAAAGTCGGGAACAAAATTCTCATCTACATGATTTTCAATTAATCTATTAAGCTCATCAATTCTATCTTCAACTTCTTCTAACGCATCGATAGTATTTGGGCGAATTCGTTTACCTTCCCTCTTTCGCTCTTCAATCATTGCGTTATATTGAACTTTATCAGCTATATATGATTCAAGCTCAGTACGATATAACTCAACTTGATTATCAATTGGTGAGGCCAACAAGCTAGCGATGTTCAACCCCATCAAATGGAGTAAGATCACACTTTCGATCAACTCATATTTTACATCCCTCTGTTTACACTTTTTCAACTCTGACTTATTCCTACAACGAAGAAACGTTTTATAAGGTATATATTTTCTTTCTCCATCTACCATCTTTACTCTTGTGTTCTGTAATACCGATGTATCTCCTCCGCACAGTCCACATTTGATAACATTACTAAAGATATTTCTAAGTATGGAAGTATCACCATATGTAATACGTGTACGACCTCTAATGTTCTCTGCCACGTTAGTAAGCATGTTATTTGCCAAATGGAACTTCTCAACATCAACAGCTAAGGGATAAAAATCATTAATTATCTCTATCACTTCACGCCTAGTACCTTTAACTTGCTTGCTATACCTTATGTGTTTTCCAATAAGGCGCTCATCACGAATTAGTCTCGCTACATACGAGCCACGCCATTGAGTATCACCATACAACCACCCCTTTTTATTCAGTTCTGAAGCAATGTAACCAGTACTTTTACCACTAATATAACTATCGAATATAAAATCTATAATATGCCTCATATCAAGATCAACGGCATATGAACCTTCATGTTCATATAACCATCTTGGCATCTGGCGAGTTAAAATCTTTTTGTTCTTAATGGATTCTCTAAGACGTCTTACGTAGCCACTTTTAGCACGTTCTGATTTAATCACCGATTCGTTATTTGATCGCATCATATAGATGGTACTCATGATTGCCCCAATGGGATCTTCACTTCGTAATATCATCTTTTCCGCGACACTATGAATATCAATTCCTGCTCCAATCAGAGTTGATATCAATTGATTCCCAATCCAGGGATTTTGGCGAGATAATCGGTCAAGACTATAACAGACGAGGGCACTCCCTTCAGGAACCAAGCCAGCTTTAACGTCAGCAATGAATTTACCTAACTTTCCCTCACTAATATTTGTGCCTGCGTATGCTGATAACCCAGCATCGCTCATCATCACTATTCTATCAATGTCGAACGTTTCGCTATTCTGAATAATATAGCGCTTAACTTCTTCATCCTGTGTATCTAGACCACTGCTCTTCCTAGCCTGTTCCAGACTTGAGACTCGTATGTAGCCATATGGTATGATTTTGTTCATGGGATAGAGCACTTATCTAGTGTATGTAGCACTACAATAGCAGGCGTTTTGCTTTACACTAAGCTCCACAAAATTACTGATATCCATTTGAAACACTCCTGAGCCAATATGAATCAACGTCAGCATTCAGCTATTGCGGAAAATCTACAGCAAGTCAGAGAGCGTATCGCCTCTTCTGCCGCCCTTTGCGAGCGGTCTCCAGAAGAAATTACGCTGCTTGCAGTCAGTAAAACCAAACCTGCGAGCGCTATCGAAGAAGCAATCGCCGCCGGGCAACTGGCCTTTGGTGAAAACTATGTTCAGGAAGGGGTAGAGAAAGTCGCCGCCTTCAGCAACCACCAGCCCCCGCTGGTCTGGCACTTTATTGGCCCACTACAGTCTAATAAAAGCCGTCTGGTCGCCGAGAATTTCGACTGGTGCCACACCCTCGATCGCCTGAAAATCGCGCAGCGCCTCAACGAACAGCGTCCCAAAGACAAAGCGCCTTTGCAGGTGCTGATTCAGGTCAACATCAGCGATGAGCAGAGCAAATCAGGGATTTCTCTTGCAGAAGTGCCGCAGCTGGCCGCCGATATCGCAGCGATGCCTCATCTCATGCTGCGCGGCCTGATGGCTATTCCCGCGGCAGAAACCGATTACGACAGCCAACTGGCCGTTTTCCGCCAGATGACCGAAGCTTTTAACAGCCTCAAACTCAGTTATCCTCAGATTGATACGCTGTCGATGGGAATGACCGACGACATGCCCGCCGCCATCGCCGCAGGCAGCACGATGGTTCGCATCGGTACGGCAATTTTCGGCGCACGCGATTATTCCGCGTAAGCCTGAAATCTGCATCAGGCAAAAACGAGCGCAGTGCACTCCGCTGCGACCAGATACGACGTGTAGTTAGGGAGAGTTATGCAACATCGTAAACTATGTTTCATCGGCGCCGGTAACATGGCTGGAGCCATCATCGCAGGTCTGGTTACCAGCGGTTATCCAGCCAGTCTGATCAGCGTCTGCGCGCCTTCAAACAAAAACCGTGATGCGTTGGCCGAGAAATATGGCATCCACAGCAGCAGCGATAATATCGCCTGCGCAGGCGATGCCGAGGTGGTGGTGCTGGCGGTAAAACCGCAGCTCATGGCCGACGTCTGCAAGGATTTGCATCAGCACATCGACTTCAGCAACAAGCTGGTTCTGTCGATTGCCGCCGGTGTTAGCGTTGAGCGCTTCTATGCACTGCTGGGCAAAGATCTGAATATCGTACGCATTATGCCAAATACCCCGTCTCTGGTCGGCAAAGGCATGAGCGGGCTTTATGCCCCGTCGCAGGTGAGCGAACAAGACCGCGAATACAGCAGCGAGCTGATGACCGCCGTCGGCAAAATCTGTTGGGTTGATAGCGAAGAAGGCATCAATCAAGTGATCGCCGCCGCAGGCAGCGCACCGGCCTATTTCTTCCTGTTTATGGAAGCGATGCAGCAAGAGGCCCAGCGTCAGGGTCTGAGTGCCAACAGTGCGCGCCTGCTGGTTCAGCAGGCCGCAAGCGGTGCCGCGGCGCTGGTTGAAGCCAACCCGGAGACGCCGCTGTCTACGCTTCGGGAGAATGTGACTTCCAAAGGTGGCACAACCTTCGAAGCACTAAAAGTATTTAATGAGCGTGAACTGACCGCTATCGTAGCAGAGGCGATGCAGGCGGCAGTTCACCGCGCTCAGGAAATGGAAAAACTTTTCTAGTTTTCAGGCCGTACGCTTCAGATATGGCCTGCTGCGGCAGGCCAATATCCTCTAGGGACAAAATCCAATTAATTCAAAGCATCACTTTGAATTGTTCATCACAAGAATAAGGTTATTTATGCTCACGCTGACTTTTCTGGTCAAAACACTGATTGACCTCTATGTCATGGTTTTACTTTTACGCATCTGGATGCAGTGGGCGAGAACCGATTTTTATAATCCCTTCTCGCAATTTGTTGTTAAAATAACCCAACCGATTATTGGGCCGCTGCGCCGAATCATTCCCCCACTGGGTCCCATCGACAGCGCATCGTTGCTACTGGCTTTCCTGCTGATGACGATTAAGTATCCTCTGCTGCTGTTGATTCAGGGCGGTGGCATCTCACTCAGCCCGTATAACCTGCTGTTTGGGCTAATAGCGCTGGTCAAGTCCGCCGGCTATCTGGTGTTCTGGCTTATCATTATTCGTTCTCTGATGAGCTGGGTGAGTCAGGGCCGTGGCGCGATGGATTACGTACTGATGCAGCTGACCGAACCCCTGATGGCGCCAATCCGTCGTATTATTCCGGCGATGGGCGGCATCGATTTCTCGGCGATGGTGGTTATCCTTATTCTGTATATGCTGAACTACCTCGGCATGGATCTGTTGGGCGAGCTCTGGTTCCTGCTTTAATCCAGGGTCGCTAAAACGCGGCGGCCAGAGACGCTCTGCTCGCCGCGTAAAATTTTTTAATTCAGGAAGTAGAAATGCAAAAAGTAGTGCTGGCCACCGGTAATCCCGGAAAAGTTCGCGAACTCGCGCACCTCCTCGCCAACTTCGGTCTCGAAGTCGTGGCGCAAACCGAGCTGGGCGTTGATGACGCAGATGAAACCGGCCTGACCTTTATTGAAAACGCCATCATCAAGGCGCGTCATGCGGCACAAATCACTGGCCTGCCGGCAGTCGCCGACGACTCAGGTCTGGCGGTCGATTTTCTCGGCGGTGCGCCGGGGATTTACTCCGCGCGCTATTCTGGTGAAGGTGCCACCGATCGTAAGAACCTTGAAAAGCTGCTCGACGCGCTGAAAGACGTGCCGGAAGGCCAGCGTCAGGCGCAGTTCCACTGCGTGCTGGTCTATATGCGCCACGCAGAAGATCCAACGCCGCTGGTATGTCACGGCAGCTGGGCCGGTGAAATCATTCACGCACCGGCCGGTGAAGGCGGTTTTGGTTACGACCCTATTTTCTATGTTCCGGCGCTGGGCAAGACCGCCGCAGAGCTGACCCGCGAAGAAAAAAGCGCGGTTTCTCATCGTGGTCTGGCGTTGGCTCAGTTACTGCAAGCCATGTCCGGGGCTGCCGAAAAGAATGCGTAAGCTGCCCCCTTTAAGTCTGTATCTGCATATTCCCTGGTGTGTTCAAAAATGCCCTTACTGCGATTTCAACTCGCATGCCTTGAAGGGCGAGGTGCCGCATGATGATTATGTGGCGCACCTGCTGGCGGATTTGGATGCCGATCTGCCTCTGACCGCGGGCCGAACTATAGAAACCATTTTTATCGGCGGTGGCACGCCGAGCCTGCTCAGCAGCGAAGCAATGCAAAATCTGCTCGACGGCGTTCGCGCGCGCCTGCCGCTCTCAGCAGATGCCGAGATAACGATGGAAGCGAACCCAGGCACCGTTGAGGCAGACCGTTTCAGCGGCTATCAACGGGCGGGCGTCAACCGTATCTCTATCGGCGTACAAAGTTTTAGCGCAGAGAAACTGGAACGCTTAGGCCGGATCCACGGCCCGGACGAAGCCAAGCGGGCGGCCCATCTCGCCACCGGACTCGGTCTGCGTAGCTTTAACCTCGACCTGATGCACGGCCTGCCGAATCAGACGCTGGAACAGGCGCTGGACGACCTGCGTCAGGCAATCGCCCTCAATCCTCCGCACCTGTCGTGGTATCAGCTCACCATCGAGCCTAACACGCTGTTTGCCTCACGCACGCCCGTGCTGCCTGACGACGATGCGCTGTGGGACATCTTCGAGCAGGGCGACAAATTGCTCACCGCCGCCGGTTATCAGCAGTACGAAACCTCGGCCTATGCCAAGCCGGGATACCAGTGTCAGCACAACCTGAACTACTGGCGCTTCGGGGACTACCTGGGCGTAGGCTGTGGCGCCCACGGCAAGCTCACTCAGCCAGACGGCACTATTTTGCGTACGGTCAAAACCAAGCATCCTCGCGGCTATATGCAGGGTCGCTATATGGACAAACAGCACGAGGTCGACGGCAAAGAGCTGCCGTTCGAGTTCTTTATGAATCGATTCCGACTGCTGGAGGCCGCACCGCGCGAAGAGTTTGGAATTTACACCGGGCTGGAAGAGTCGAGCATTCGTGCGCAGCTTGATGAAGCCATCGCCAGCGAATATCTGGTCGAGACGGCGATGCACTGGCAGATAACCGAGAAAGGCAAACTGTTCCTGAACTCACTGCTGGAACTGTTTTTAGCCGATTAAGCGGTGGCTCCCCCACCAGGCGATGGGGGAGCCATTTATGACTACGGCTTGATGTCCGCCAACAGCTCACGACGCTGCTGCTCGAGAGAGGTCACGCGATTACATACGCTGTGCCCGAAGCCCTCAAACTCGCCCTGCTGTTTCTTCCATTCAGCCTGCACCGCTTGCTGTAGCCCGCCGAGGTTGCTCATCATGGCCTGCAACGGATTGCCACCGCTCGCCATCTGACGCGTCCCCATTTCATTCATGCTGTCCTGCATCACGCCGCCCATGGTTTGTTCAACCAGATGCTGGCCGTCCTGCTGCACTTTATCAATCGCCTGATGATGGAAGGTCAGGCCGTCAGGACGATGCTCAATGACGCGATTCATCTGCGCTTTCAGCTGGCCGTCAAGTTTGGTCAGGCGATTACGCACATTGCTGTCTGGACCCAGTTGCTGAACGATGATGCCGTCCATCGCTACGCGGGCTTTCTCAAGATGCGCTCGAGCCCCCTGGTCAATCCACGGCAGGTCTCGACGCAAGGCCGCCTGGTAGTCCACGGCTTCCTGGCGCTGCCTGGCGGTCAGAGAAATATCTTTGCCATTGTCACTCAACGAACCGTTCTGGGTAATCAGCAGATTGCCGCTGGCACCTACCACCTGCACGGTATCTGGCTTGATGACAATGTCGTCTTTCGGTTTAGCGCTGCACTGAAACTCGGCGTGAGCCTGCAACGCAGTCAAGGCGAGAAGACCGATCAGGCCGTGTTTCAATCCTGTTTTTGCTAACATTTTTACTCCCTTTGGCTCGCAAGCCGGCAGGCTATGCCTTTCGTCTGCGAACGCGCGATTAAAATATTGAACGGCCAATTCTTTGCGCCAGTAACTCTAAGGCAGCGGTTCCGGCTAAAGAGTTCCCGGCGGCATCCAGCTCCGGTGACCACACGGCGATACACATCTCTTCAGGCACCACCGCGATAATCCCGCCGCCAACGCCTGATTTACCGGGCATGCCGACGCGATAGGCAAACTCACCCGCGCCGTCATACATGCCGCTGGTCACCATGAGGGCGTTGATATGTCGTGCCTGACTCGGCTCGATAATCGGCTCTTCTGCGCCCGGCATCAGCCCTTTGTTCACCAGATACAGGAAGGTCCGCGCCAGCTCGCAACAGCTCATCTTCAGCGAGCAGTAGTTGAAATAGGTTTGCAGCACTGTGATAACGTCATTTTCAAAATTACCAAATGACTTCATCAGGTAGGCTATCGCAGCATTGCGATCGGAGTGTTCGAATTCGGAACGAGCCACCAGTGTGTCGTAGTGAATATCCTGCTCGCCAGAAAGCTGGCGCACGACCTCAAGCATACGCTGCTTCGGCGCTGCGAGACGACTTTGCAGCATGTCACAGATAACCAGCGCACCCGGGTTGATAAACGGGTTGCGCGGCTTGCCCTTCTCCAGCTCGAGCTGGACCAGCGAGTTAAACGGCTGACCCGAAGGCTCTTTGCCGACGCGCTGCCAGATTTCATGCTCTTCGTAACGGCTCAGGGCAAGCGTCAGGCTTAATACTTTGGAAATAGACTGGATAGAAAAACGCGTGTTTGCATCACCGGCATAAAACTGCTGGCCGTCCACGGTACACACCGCGATCCCGAGATTATTAGGATCGACGGTCGCCAGCGCCGGAATATAGTCCGCCACTTTTCCCTGACCAATCAAAGGCCGAACCTGAGCGAGGATCTCTTCCAGCAGGCCGTTATCTAATTCAGTCGACAAGGTATTTCCCTTTAAAAATAATTAAAGCGCCATGAAGGCGCTTTAGATAACTGATTCAGGGGAGGTAAATCAATCCCACCAGATATCGAACAGTTCGCTAACTTCAACGTCCTGCATTTTATGGTCTTCCAACCATTTTTTCACTAGTTGGCGATGCTCATCGGTGCAACGACCGATTTCCTGTAGGCAAACCAGGCCTTCCCAAACAAGATAGCCGCTGCCGTCAAAGGCCAGCTTATTAGGTTCAATCACGCCGTCAATGAAAGCGTCCAGGAATTCGTCGATCGTCTCGACGCTCGTTCCTTCAGCGAAGTGCCATTTTACGGAGAAACCCAGCTCTTGAAACTCTTCAATGTGTAACTTCTTACGTAAACGACGACTGCGATTCTTGGCCATTATTGCTTCCTCTCAAACATCAGATCCCATACGCCGTGGCCTAAACGCTGACCACGCATTTCGAACTTGGTTACCGGGCGCGATTCTGGACGAGGAACATAGTTGCCCTCGGCCGACAGATTGCCATAAGCCTCCACGCCGCTCATCACTTCGAGCATGTGTTCTGCATAAGGTTCCCAATCTGTTGCCATGTGGAACACGCCACCCAGCTTCAATTTACGGCGCACCAGCTCAACGAACGGAGTTTGCACGATGCGACGTTTGTTGTGACGGGCCTTATGCCACGGGTCTGGAAAGAATAGCTGCACCATATCAAGTGAGCCATCTGGAATCATGGTTTCCAGTACTTCAACGGCATCGTGGCACATCACGCGAAGGTTGCTGACGCCTTCTTCTTGCGCCGTCGCGAGGCACGCACCCACGCCCGGTGAGTGCACTTCAATGCCGATAAAGTTTTGTTCCGGGTGCTGCTGGGCCATCGTCACCAGCGAGGTTCCCATCCCGAAACCGATTTCGAGAACGGTGTGCGCTTCGCGACCAAACAGCGAGGCAATCTCGACAGGCTGCGACTGATATTCAACGCCCATCACCGACCAGTAATTGTCCAGCGCATACTGCTGACCCTTGGTCAGACGGCCCTGACGGCGCACAAAACTGCGGATACGGCGCATAGCGCGACCGTTTTCATCAAACTCCGGTGAAATGACGTCATTTTTCATAGTGCTTTCTATCTGTCTGGCGATAATTTTAGGGAATGGCGCATTATCCAAAGATACCCGCCTTTAGCAAGCTCTCGTTTAAAATCGGACACTTTAGCCGGTACATTTTTCACCCTCTCAATATTTCGCCAGGCTGGCAGGCGGCAACTGCGCAAATCCCCCATCGCTGACTTAATTTAGAGACTGGGGTGAGTAAAGGCAGCCAACCCCCCAGCATTGCGAAGAATGAAGGGGATAAGAGAAAGTTCCGGTTTACAGCTCAAAGACTCTATGCTGCAATCCTTAGCTGAATTTTAACCCTCGACGGGATTTGTAATACGCCTATGATGGAAGCGCATCGCTTCGCGCCTGCGGTACTCGATTGGTATCAACGCTATGGTCGCAAGACCCTACCGTGGCAGCTCGAAAAAACTCCCTATAAAGTCTGGCTCTCCGAGGTGATGCTACAGCAAACTCAAGTTGCGACAGTTATCCCCTACTTCCAGCGCTTTATGGAAAACTTCCCAACCGTCACCGCGTTAGCGGCCGCTCCGCTTGACGAGGTTCTGCACCTTTGGACCGGACTCGGTTACTACGCCCGTGCCCGCAATCTGCACAAAGCCGCGCAGACTATTGTGGCACAACATAACGGCGAATTCCCAACCACCTTCGAAGAAGTTAATGCGCTATCCGGCGTAGGGCGCTCAACCGCAGGTGCCATCCTGTCGCTCTCCCTGGGGCAGCATTACCCTATTCTCGACGGCAACGTAAAACGCGTGCTTGCACGTTGCTATGCCGTCGACGGCTGGCCGGGTGAGAAAAAGGTCGAAAACCGGCTGTGGCAGATAACCGAAGAGGTGACGCCGGCCAAGGGCGTGGAACAGTTTAATCAGGCAATGATGGACCTTGGTGCGATGGTCTGCACCCGCTCGCGTCCAAAGTGCGAGCTGTGCCCGCTGAGCTTCGGCTGCGTTGCTTACGCCAACCATAGCTGGCAGAACTATCCGGGAAAAAAACCTAAAAAAACGTTGCCGGAGAAAACCGCCTACATGCTGATGATTCAGCGGGGTGACAAGGTTTGGCTAGAACAGCGTCCGCCTGTCGGTCTGTGGGGAGGGCTGTTCTGCTTCCCGCAGTTTGCCAGCGAAGACGAGCTAATAACCGGCGGCAAAAAATATGCGATAGCGCGTAGCGCAATGCAGCAAATGGTCTCTTTCCGCCATACTTTCAGCCATTTTCATCTCGATATCGTGCCGATGTTGATAAATATCGACTCGGTAGCGGGTTGCATGGATGAAGGCTCAGGTCTCTGGTATAACTTAGCGCAGCCGCAGTCTGTCGGGCTGGCAGCCCCGGTTGAACGTCTGTTGGGTCAACTGGCAAAAGCGCTGCCACGATAGCAATATTAATAACCTAACTCGTTGATTTTAAGCCATTAAAATGGAACCCCCCAGCGCGAGTTGTGGTCACCGGGCCATAGATGAGGAATTAAGTATGAGCAGGACAATTTTTTGTACGTTCTTGAATAAAGAAGCCGAAGGCCAGGATTTTCAGCTATATCCAGGCGAAGTGGGTAAACGTATCTACAACGAAATCTCTAAAGAAGCTTGGGCGCAGTGGCTGAAGAAACAAACCATGCTCATCAACGAAAAAAAATTAAGCATGATGAATCTCGATGACCGCAAACTGCTGGAACAAGAGATGATCAATTTCCTGTTCGAAGGCCATGATGTGCATATCGAAGGCTACACACCGCCTTCCGAGTAACACCCATACCCATTTGGGGCCAATGTCCGCAAGGATAATGGCCCTATTTTTCATCACGATACGGCTATTAAGATGAAGAAAATTTTAGCGTTACTGGTTATCGCGCCTTTGTTGATTTCCTGTTCGAGCAATAAAAACAATCAATTCAACGAAGCTTACATCAAAGATACCAATGGCTTTGACATTTTGATGGGCCAATTTGCCCACAACATCGAGAACATCTGGGGCATTAATGAAGTCCTGATCGCCGGACCAAAAGACTACGTAAAATATAGCGATCAGTATGAGACCCGCAGCCACATCAACTTTGAAGCGGGTACCATTACCATCGAAACCATCTCGGGGATCGATCCTACCGATAAGCTGCGTCAGGCCATCGTGAAAACCCTGTTGGTCGGCGAAGATGCTACCGGCGTTGACCTCTATTCCGACGCCAATGACATCCAGATCAGTAAAGAGCCCATGCTTTATGGTCAGGTGCTAGACAATACCGGGCAGCCTATCCGCTGGCAGGGTCGTGCGACCAACTTTGCCAACTATTTGCTGCAATACAAGCTGCAAGAACGTCAGTCCGGCCTGCATATCATCTATTCCGTGACGATTCAGATGGTGCCGAACCACCTGGACAAACGGGCGCATAAATATCTGCCGTTGGTGCGCGAAGCCGCCGCAAGATACGGCGTCGATCAGTCACTGATCCTGGCTATCATGCAGACCGAGTCCGCCTTTAACCCGTATGCGGTGAGTAACGCCGACGCGCTGGGTCTGATGCAGGTTGTGCAGCACACCGCCGGTGCCGACGTATTTAAAGCGGAAGGACGCTGGGGCACGCCGAGCCGTAGTTATCTGTTTGATCCAGCGAACAATATCAACACCGGCACGGCCTATCTGGCAATGCTACAAAACGTCTATCTGGCAGGGATAACCAACCCGACCTCGAGACGCTATGCTGTGATTACGGCTTATAACGGTGGTGCGGGCAGCGTGCTGAGGGTCTTCTCGAGCGATAAGACTACGGCGTTTAATATGATAAACGATATGGCGCCGGGAGACGTTTACGATACGCTGATAAGCCGACATCCTTCGGGTGAGTCCCGCCGTTACCTGTATAAAGTGAACAATACGCAGAGAAGCTACCGCCGTACCGACTAGTCGAGACGGAGGCAGTGCAAGCAAAACGGAGACCCAAAAGGTCTCCGTTTTTTGTTTTGAGCGAAATATAAAAATACGGATTAAAAAGTCGTCTTATAGTTTATCACTGCATCATCCACTAACTCATTCACGTTATTCGTCTTCCTTCTCGCCAATCGATTAATTCACAGTCTTAACGGTAGACATATAGAGATATATCATGCGCATAATTTCAGATTCGACGCTGGCTCTTCAGCGCTGTTTTTCAGCTCAGAATATTACCCGGCTTCCAGCGAATAATAGCGCCATCAGTCGGCTGAATTACCTCGACTTAGCGGTGGATTGCACTCCGTTAACAGATAAACTTATTGCGGCGATGCACGTACCGTCTGATAGAGAGATTGCGAATACGCTACGTGCGCTGGACGATATATTGCTAACTGCGGAGCAGGCCGCTGCTGAATCAGCAACTGAAATCAGTGTCGATGACCTTCAGTTGCAAACATCGCTTTCTGATTATATTTTTGAAAATGCTGTCCCAATCGATTATGAATTATGTCGTTCTCTGAGCATCATCAGCGAAAGCAGCTCATCCTGCTCCTCGCTAACCAGCCAATCCATGCAGAACGGCGGCTGGAGCCGACTTAGAAATATATTAAGCCTTGCGCAGGACGACAATCTTTGCCGTTATTTCCAGAACACTAAAAATATCGTATTACGCAGTGCTATCTGTGTCGCGCTACCGACTTTCCTGCGTCAGTTAATTGCCTATTATACCGAGGCAAGCCTTGAGAGCTATTCTGCCAGCAAAGCCACACGCCTGTCGTTGGCATTATTTTCCAGCACCGTGCCACTGCTGCTAAATTTTATCGGCGGCTTACGCGATTATTTTCACGGCACGGCCAACGTTGTGACTCAGAGTTCTCGCGCATTTAATATGTTGGTGTGCAGCGGCGCACTCATTGCCGCTGCGACCACCGACGTATTACCCGGTATTGCTTCAACGCTGGTTTCTTTTCTCTTTTATAGCTTACTTCGAGAAGGCACACAGACTCTTGTTCGTCTAAGCAGCGAGGCGAAAATAGGCGTCACACAAACTTTACTCGCCGCAGGGTTGTATATTCCCAATCAGGTGGCAGTCTCTTTCACCATGTCACAAACAGCTTCACCGTCTGGCGCTGCGTCGGCCGCGCAGCACTGCATCTATGGCGATACAGTGGTCAACGATCTACTGCGGGCGGGAATTAACACGGCGGGAGAACTGGCAGACAGCCTGGTGTTTCGCGGGCTAAACGCCCTGCATAGCGAGATTCCGCTCAGGAATCGGCTGGAGATAAGCTGGCCCGAGAGTGAACTGCCTGGAGATGTCATGTTTAACTCAATCGCGGCTAGAACAGCGCTAATGACCACTCCGCTGATGGCGTCCGCCGCTTTACAAACTGCCCTCGCGCAGTACTTTGATGAACAAACCCTGGAACAGATTGACGATGCCTTTAATGCGGTCTTACTGGGAATGATCTATCCGAGTTTTGTGGCGGCTATCACCGGGTATCCTGCACCTTCCATGACAGATTCCAAGTGCTGACCATCAGAATGAAAAAACGGAGCCATTGCTCCGTTTTTTAAGGTCTTTTAAGGCATTCTTAGAGAAAAATCAGATTACTCGGCGATGACATAACCCATCACGCGCTTCCAACCGACCGTTTTCTCAACGTACACACCCTGCAATTCCGGTGAGAAGCCCGGCAGAATATTTATGCCCTCTTCCAGCGCCATGAAATAACGCTGAACTGCGCCCCCCCACAGTTCGCCCGGCACCACACAGAGCACGCCCGGAGGATAAGGCAGTGCGCCTTCCGCCGCGATGCGCCCTTCGGCCTGGCTAATGGGAACCAGCTCGACGTTGTCGCGAATGAATTCACTGTGCGCGTCCTGCGGGTTCATCACCACCTGCGGGAAGCCCTTCTCGCGGAACATCTCTTTTTGCAGCTCTTTTACGTCGAAGCTGACGTAAAGGTTATGCATCTCCTGACAGAGTTGACGAATAGTGTAGTCGCGGTAGCGCTCTTCATTCTTGCGATACACGGTCGGCAGTACTTCGCTCAGCAGCGCATCTTCTGCGATATAGCGTTCAAAACGGGCGATCTCTTGCACCAGGTGCTGCATCTTGGCCGGTGTTTCAGCCGGAGTCAGCAGGAACAGGATCGAGTTCAGGTCGCACTTCTCTGGCACGATGCCGTTCTCACGCAGGTAGTTAGCGAGAATGGTGGCCGGGATCCCGAACTCGGTGTATTTCCCGCTGCTTGCATCGATGCCCGGCGTGGTCAGCAACAGTTTGCAAGGGTCGACAAAGTACTGCTTCTCGGCATAGCCCGCGAAGGCGTGCCAGCGCTCGCCCGGCACGAAGTCGAAGAAGCGCACGTCGCTCGCCATCTGTTCGGTGTCGTGATCCTGCCACGGCTTACCGTCAATCAGCGGCGGCACGAACGGCTGGATCATCGAGCACTGATTTAGCAGCATCTTGCGAGTGTCAATGCCAAGCTTCACGCACTCCATCCACATATGCTTGCCGCTGCCGCCCGCATGCATACGCGCGTTGACGTCCAGCGCGGCAAACAGCGGGTAAAACGGACTGGTCGAGGCGTGCATCATAAAGGCGTTATTGAGCTTTTTATGGCTGCAATGGCGTTTCTGGCCTTTGATATGATTATCTTTTTTATGAATTTGCGAAGTTTGGGAGAAACCGGCCTGCTGTTTGTGCACCGACTGAGTGACGATAATTCCCGGATCGTTTTCGTTCAGCTCAAGCAGCAGCGGCGAACACTCTTTCATCATCGGGATGAACTGCTCATAGCCGACCCACGCCGAGTCAAACAGGATGTAGTCACACAGATGACCAATCTTCTCCACCACCTGACGGGCGTTGTAAACAGTGCCGTCGTAAGTGCCTAGCTGGATAATCGCCAGACGGAACGGGCGTTTTTCATTGGCGCGCTCAGGCGCAACCTCTTGAATTTGCTTACGCAGATAGCGCTCGTCGAAGCAGGCCGCGTCGATACCGCCGATGAAGCCAAACGGGTTACGCGCCGTTTCGAGATATACCGGCGTAGCGCCCGCCTGCAGCAGCGCGCCATGGTGGTTCGACTTGTGGTTATTGCGGTCGAACAGCACCAGATCGCCACGGGTCAGCAACGCGTTGGTCACCACCTTGTTGGCCGCCGAGGTGCCGTTAAGCACAAAATAGGTCTTGTCTGCGCTGAAGACTTTCGCCGCGTGTTTCTGCGCGTCTTTGGCCGATCCTTCGTGGATAAGCAGATCGCCCAGCTTCACGTCCGCGTTGCACATGTCCGAACGGAAGATGTTTTCGCCGAAAAACTCGAAGAACTGACGTCCGGCCGGATGACGACGGAAAAATTCCCCGCCCTGATGTCCCGGACAGGCAAAAGTGGAATTTTCCATCTCGACGTATTTCTTCAGCGTGTCGAAGAACGGCGGAAATAGCCCCTGCTCGTACTCGTCGGCAGCAGCTTCAAGCTGAGCGGCATAGAACGCCTGATTGGCATCGGCCAGGGCAAAAACGCCCTTGAGCGCAGACAAATAATTTGGAGAAACCTGCTCCGCTCCCTGTACTGCAACAAACGCAGGGATACTGAATCCCAGGGCTTCAACTGCCGCCAGCCTGCCGTTATTAAGGTCATCCACGGAAATTACTATCGCCGCAACGTCGGTGTAGTCCGCACTTTCAAGGCTTACTACGCCACGCGGTGTATCAAGATGGGATGCCACGGAGGCGCTTGCTGCTATTTTTAACTGTTTCATATTACAGGGCTCTCAAACGGTTAAGTAAGAGGGTGTGCCAGAGTGGCACGGCAATGAGCAGGTTTGTTCAACGCAGGGGACGCTTTTTACGTGGTCCATACGTGGAGACCGGCCCGACAAAGTGACGTTAGCTAAGGGGTGATGTCGAGATTAGGTAAGACGTTGCTCTATTTTTAAGCATAGTCGTTACGATACGATTAACCGGTCTCAGCCACGTCTGATAGACATCAGTAAAATCAGAGAACGGCTCTGTTTTTAATAATGCCTAACCGCGAGCAAAGGCTAGCCTTACCGCATGAAAGGATTTACAACGGGAGAAAAACAGGAAATGTCGAGGTCGCTGCACCCTGGCGTCATCATCAATGTTCTTTGGCACTGGCGTGCAGTGCAGTCTGATAAACCGGTCATGAGCCGCAACCCTCTTGAGCTGTCGCGTAGAAAAGAAAGTGTATTTTCTTGCCTAAGAAAACGGCGCAATAATCGCACCTTTTACCCTCAGGTTCAAGCCTGAAACATTGTCAAAAAATGAAAGAGTTTATGATACAAACGGCGATGTTTTTTTCAGGTCTCGCGAAGCGTTTTCGCACGCCAGAAACCTCGGCTCTCTGGGGGGAAAAGGGCGAAGGACCGCATAGATTGCTCCTTTGTCGTGACGCCATCATCTACGCTTAAGTAAACCTCAACCAACCTCAGGCAGGCTGCGCGAGTCTCTGTCCTGAGATGCGGAGATGAAAAGATGAAGATTGGAATAATAGGTGCAGGAATGGTGGGCAGAGCCTTTGCGACGGCGGCTATCAAACAGGGCCACGAGGTCATGATTGCCAACTCGCGCCAACCGGATACCCTTTACTCGCTAACAAAATCGCTCGGCGCCAAGGCCGGACTGGCAAAAGAGGCGGCCGAATTTGCCGACGTGGTATTGCTCGCCATCCCGTTTAAATATTACGAGCAGATCCCGGCAGAATGGTTAGTGGGCAAGGTTCTCATCGACGCCAATAACTATTACCCCGAACGCGATGGGCAAATCGCCCTGCTCGATAACAAAGAATCGACCACCAGCGAAATGATCGCCAGCCACTTTTCGGGGGCCAGAGTGGTCAAAGCATTCAACGCGATTTTAGCCGAGGAGATCCTCGGAGGCGGTAAGCTTGCGGGGTCGGAAAAGCACCGTGCGCACCCTATCGCCGGTGATGATCAGCAGGCAAAAAAAAGCGTTGAGCATCTGCTGGAGCAGTTTGGTTTTGAGGTCATAGACGTGGGTAATTTGAGCGAGGGATACCGCTTTGAACGTGGGTCACCCGCTTATTGCATTCCGATGGACGGGGCAATGCTGCGACAAACGCTGGAAGAGGTACAGAGCAATAATTAAGGCTGCGCTCGGGGGCTTTTGTCCCCCGGCGCATGGCCCATTACAGCTCTTGTCGAGTGGGGCGGAAAAGAATTTCGTTAATATCGACGTCTTCCGGCTGACTGATGGCAAAGGCTACTACGCTGGCGAATGACTCGGCCGAAATCGCCGTATCCTCATAGAATTGTTTGATATTTTTCGCCACGTCCGGCTCGGTGATGCTGTCAGCCAGCTCGCTGGTCACGGCCCCTGGAGAGATAATCGTCGTGCGAATATTGTAGGGCTTCACTTCCTGGCGCAGCCCCTCAGAGATGACGCGAACGGCAGTTTTCGTTGCCGCATAGACCGCGCTACCCGGGCGAACCTTGTGACCGGCAACCGATGAGGTATTGATAATATGCCCGCTTTTCTGCTCTTTCATGTACGGCAATGCTGCCGCAATGCCGTACAGCACGCCTTTGAGGTTAACGTCAATCATTGCGTTCCAGTCGTCGAACTTACGGCGTTCGAGCAATGAATGCGGCATCAAACCGGCGTTGTTAACAATCACGTCAATGCGCCCATAGTGGCTCACTGCTCGGTCCACCAGCGCCTGAACCTGCTGCGGGTCGGTCACGTCGGTTTTCAGAATAGCGTCTTTACTCAGCGAAAGTTCTTCGGCAATTTTGACCAGCCTGTCGAGGCGGCGTGCACCCAGCACCAGTTTTGCTCCGTCCTTGTGCAAACGACGCGCCAGTGCTTCGCCCAAACCGCTGCTGGCGCCCACGATAACTACCACTTTATTTTCGATACCTTGCGACATAGTGCCTCCGCATTTTTTCAAAATAGCTCTGATAAGACGCTGATATTTGTCTGATAACGGCTTAAAGGGTGCGACTACTTCTGATATTGCTCGTCAGTAACCTTTTCCAGCCATTCGATTGAGCTGCCGTTCAGTGATTCGGCGATAGCGATATGGGTCATGGCATTCTCTGGCGTGGCGCCATGCCAATGCTTTATGCCTTCCGGGATCCAGACGATATCACCTTGATGAATATCCTGAATTTCAGCCCCCCACTCCTGTAACCATCCACGCCCTTGCGTCACAATCAGCGTCTGACCAAGAGGATGAGTATGCCAGGCGTTGCGGGCTCCCGGCTCAAAAGTGACAATCGCGCCACTGATGTTCGCAGATTCCGTCCCTTTAAACGGCGAGTCGATTCGCACCTTGCCGGTAAAATAGGCTTCGGGAGCGGCCTGACTTGGCTGAGAACCTGCGCGGGTAATTTTTATGCTCATTGTTTCTCCGTGTCGGCAGAACTGCCGTCATTATTTTAGTGTTTATAAAATAGGGCTGTTTTAGAAAGTAACAAATAGGCAGAGCCAAGAGTAGATAGAATAATGCGCTAGAACATATGAGCTAAACTCATAAATGGGAGGGCCTGTCTGTGTTACAAAGAGCCAAGCGTCTTAAAGATTAGCCAAAAAAGTGATGCTCAGGCGAGAAATTGCAGACTGAGTCACGTTATTACCGACAAGGTATTTACATGCTAAAAGAAAACTTCAATGACTTAATGTCATTTCTGGTGGTGGCAAGAGAACGCAGTTTTACCCGCGCCGCGGCCAAACTGGGCGTATCCCAGTCGGCGTTAAGCCACGCAATACGCGGGCTGGAAGAGCGTCTTGAGGTGCGTCTTCTGACCCGTACCACGCGCAGCGTTGCCCCCACCGAAGCCGGTGAAAACCTGGTCAGTAGTATAGGTCCGCACTTTGAAGAAATTGAAAATCACCTCGATGCGCTGAGCGAAATTCGCGACAGGCCGAGCGGTAATATTCGCCTGACCGCAGGTGAACATGCGCTCGATTCGGCGCTGTGGCCGGTAATGAAAAATTTTCTGGCAGATTATCCTGATATTAACGTTGAGGTTATCGTCGATAACGCACTGATGGATATCGTCAGCGACAGATTCGATGCCGGCATCCGCCTGGGTGAACAAGTAGCGAAAGACATGGTTGCCGTCAGAATCGGGCCTGAAATGCGCATGGCGGTCGTCGGCACCCCGACATACTTCGAAAAATATGGCACGCCCTCTAACCCTCAAGATCTGCAAAATCATCGTTGTATAAATATGCGCTTACCGACACTCGGCGGGATCTATGCCTGGGAGTTCGAAAAAGAGGGCAAAGAGCTAAAAATAAGGGTCGATGGACAGCTGACCTTCAACAGCCTGCGTCAACGGCTAGAGGCGGCCCACCTGGGTTTCGGTCTAGTCTATTTACCTGAAGACGTGGTGAAGGACGACCTCACACAGGGCCGATTAATACGCGTACTCGAAGATTGGTGTGCACCATTCCCCGGCTATTATCTCTATTATCCCAGCCGCAAACAGCACACCAAAGCCTTCTCCCTATTGGTTGAGGCGCTGCGCTATCAACGGTAACCCTTCATATTTCGCAGGCCTCGATTATCAGGAAAACGGCGTAAGAGGTTCAATCTTGGCGAGTATTTCATAGGTCAACCGCACCGATTGGCAATCAATTTCCGCTTTCCATCAGCATGATTGCGGCATTCCTCAACTCATTTCGAGATCTGATATGTCCGGATTATTCTCTCCGTTTATCCTTAAAGACGTCACGCTGCGTAACCGCATCGCCATCCCCCCTATGTGCCAATACAGCGCGGTCGATGGCCTGACAAACGACTGGCATCGCGTGCATTACGCAAGCCTCGCGCGCGGTGGAGCGGGTCTGGTTATTGTCGAGGCGACCGCCGTGTCTCCCGAAGGTCGTATCACCCCCGGATGCCTGGGTTTATGGAACGATGTGCAGGCAGAAAGACTGGCGCAGATAGCCAAAGAGATTAAAGCTGCCGGTGCCGTGCCGGGGATTCAGATTGGTCACGCAGGCCGTAAAGCCAGCGCCAACCTGCCGTGGGAAGGTGATGATCATATCGCGGCGGGCGACAGTCGTGGCTGGGAGACAATCTCTCCCTCCGCCGTGGCGTTTGGTCACCACTTGCCCAAAGTACCTCACGAAATGACGCTGGCCGATATCGCTCGCGTTAAAGCCGATTTTGTTGCCGCGACTCGCCGCGCGCGTGATGCAGGTTTCGAATGGATTGAGCTGCACTTCGCTCACGGCTACCTGGCACAGAGCTTCTTCTCCGTGCACGCTAATCAGCGTCAGGACGCCTACGGCGGTAATGTCGAAGGGCGCAGCCGTTTCCTGCTCGAGACACTGGAAGCCGTGCGCAGTGAATGGCCTGAAAACCTGCCGTTGACTGCACGTTTCGGCGTGATTGAGTATGACGGACGCGATGAAGAAACGCTGGAAGAGGCTATCGGCCTCACCAAAAAATTCCGTGCGGGCGGGCTGGACCTGCTGAGCGTCAGCATCGGTTTCTCAACCGCCGACTCCAACATTCCCTGGGGTGCCGGATTCCTGGCACCTGTCGCCGAGCGCGTGCGTAATGAAGCGGGGATCCCGGTAGCTTCTGCATGGGGTATCGACTCACCGGTTATCGCCAGTCAGACCATCGAGCAGAATCAGCTGGATCTGGTGATGGTAGGCCGTGCGCACCTCGCTAACCCTAACTGGCCTTATCAGGCGGCCAAGGCACTGAGTAAAGAAGAGCCGTCATGGGTGCTGCCAGCGCCTTATGCACACTGGCTTGAACGCTATTCAACGGCTGAATAACGCACTTTGATACTGACGTTTCCCGCCTGATAACGGGCGGGAAATATTTAAAATAAGCTGCAAATTTTACTTTTTATTGAGTTCGCTAAACGGCACGCCACCGCGAGACTTGTTAACAGCCTTGGTCTCAACAATAGATACCACAACACGTTCGGCATCCACCTCTAAAGACTCCACCACGGCTTCGGTAATCTTCTTCATTAGCTTGGTTTTTTGCTCAACCGAGCGCCCTTCTACCGCGTAAACCACGATCTCTGGCATGTTCTCTTCCCTCGTCTAACGCTATTTGTGTAGGAAAAATAATACACTAGCATTTAACAACTACATTAATTTTAGTAACAATAATTGAACACTTTAACCCAAGGTTATGAAGGGATATTATGAGCGTACTAGAGAATGATTGCGCAAACATTCCCCCTTTCCAACGTAAGTTGGCGTGAGTTAACCAGTGGAAAATGCATTGAATAACGAAAAAACTGCTAACAAAAATCAATCCCGATCCCCCACGTTAGAGGACGTCGCCAGAGCCGCCGGGTTGTCACCGATGACGGTCAGCCGGGCTCTGAATAACCCAAAAGTTGTGCGTCCTGCGACGATTGCCCGCGTGATGGAGGCAGTCAACGTGACCGGGTACATTCCCAACATGCTGGCCGGGGGTTTGGCAACCAAACGTACCAAGCTGATTGCCGTGGTCGTGCCGCAAATCAATAACAATATGTTCGTTGATACCGTGCAGGCAATCGGGGATGAGCTGGCCCTGCGTGGCTACCATATGCTGCTGTGCATCGTCGGTTATACCCCCGAATCCGAGACCGATATTGTCGCCACGTTGCTTTCAAGACGGCCGGACGGCATCGTGCTGACCGGCATTCATCATTCGTCAGACCTTAAAAGGATCATCCTCAACGCCAATATTCCGGTCGTCGAAATCTGGGACATGACGCCGACTCCGCTGGACATGCTGATTGGCTTCTCACACGACAAAATCGGTCATGCGATCGGCCACTATTTCCTTGAGCAAGGCTTTACCCGCTTTGGTCTGATTTGCGCCTCCGACCGCCGCGCACAGGTTCGTAAAAAGGGTGCGATCGATGTCCTGCGTACCGCACCGGGCAGCTTTATCCGCGAGATAACCGTACCGGCTCCGGCAAATATGCAGGTCGGGCGCAGCGGTCTGGGCCAACTGATGCAAAACGGTGAAGAGTATGACGCGATTATCTGCACCTCAGACACGCTAGCACAGGGCGCAATTATGGAGGCCGAGGCGAGAGGCATGCAGGTTCCGCGCGATCTTAAGGTCATTGGCTTCGCGGATTTAAACTTTGCAGCCTATAACCGCCCGGCGATCACCACCATCTGCATCGATAAGGTCAAAATGGGCCAGCAGGCGGCCAACATGTTAGCCGATAAAATTGAAGGCTATCCGATTGCCGAAAGCGTCGTCGATATGGGCTTCTCGCTGGTTATACGTGAATCGGCCTAACACCCTGAGTTTCCCCGCACGCTTTTCTGTCTAGGCGTGCGGAAAATTTCCGCAGTATTTAATTTTTGCGTCATTCTTACTCTGTTTAAAACTGAACTTTACTCAGTTTTATTACCCTCTCCTCAAGCCTAAATTCCATATCATTAAATGAAACAAACTCTTATTTGTTTATTTTGTTATAAATGTTAGCTAACAAAACCAACATTTAATATCACAAACTTTCAGCATGAAATTATATTTTCCAGAGAGGGGCGCAATATAAAAAATGTACCAAATGGAACATAATAACATTTATTTGGCTTTTATTGCCTTATGAAAACCCCCACCAAATAAAATCATAACATTATGTTTTTTATGAAAATAAAAACAATAAATCATTGCACATAACATTTAAAAACCAATGAAAGCTTAATTAACCTGGGATTTATTCATTTATTTATAATGTTGCAGTGATATTATAATTCAGTACCCAACCACAATAATAATTAACCCACTCCTAACATTTAAGCCTGTGAGAGTCGTATTGCTATGCTCCTACAAAAGAAAACCACACGTCGTAAGTTCTTACTCGGATCAATAATGGCATTGCCCGTTAGCGCCATTATGATGAAAGGATTTACTGCCGCGCAGGCAGCAGAAATGGCCGCCCCCGAATTACTCGACTATAAACCGGTCTTTTTCAGCGCCGATGAGTGGCAGTTTATTATGGCCGCCGCGGACCGCCTGATCCCAGCGGGTGGCAAAGGGAAAGCCCCCGGCGCACTCGAAACCAATGTGCCTATTTTTATCGACCAGCAAATGCACGGCGAGTTTGGCAGTGAAATCTATATGCAAGGTCCGTTCAACGTGCACGCTCCCGCGACTATGGGTTACCAGTTGCCTTATCGCCCTCAGGAAATCTACAAAATAGGTATCCGCCTGGCAGAAAGTTGGTGCCAGCAGACACACCAGAAGGCTTTTCATCAGCTGTCTGAGCTGGAGAAAGACGACGTTCTGACCCAGCTTCAGAAAAACGTTATCAAATTCGCCGACCTGGGTGAGCAGTCTCTCGTTGCCTCGCAGTTCTTCAGCGAGCTGCTGTCGGATACTAAACACGGTTATCTCGCAGACCCGATTTACGGCGGTAACAAAGGCATGAAGGCCTGGATTGCCATCGGCTTCCCCGGTGCCCGTGCGAGCTACACCGAGTGGGTGAAACAGCACAACATCCCTTATCCACTGGGCCCGGTCAGCCTGACGGGTGCACGCGCCTAAGCCGAAACTGGCTGGATTTCCGTTTTCTGATGATTTGACAGGATTAATGATGGCACAAGTAACGAAAGAAGAAGTCGACGTCGTCGTCGTCGGCCTCGGTTGGGCAGGCTCATTGATGAGTATCGAGCTGGCGATGGCAGGCCTGAAGGTCCGCGCACTCGAACGCGGCGGTGACCGTAGCTACGAAGATTTTGCCTACCCCAAACCGGCAGACGAATACGCCTACGCGGTACGTAACAAGGTCATGGCTACTCCTGCAGAGGCCGCCGTAACGGTTCGCTACAACATGAGCGAAACGGCCTTACCGACCCGTAAATGGGGCGCGTTTGCACCAGGGACCGGCGTGGGGGGGTCTGGCCTACACTGGACGGCGGTACTTATCCGCCCGACCCCAACCGACTTGAAGCTCAAGACCTATGCCGATCGGGCTTATAAGCCCGGCATTTTACAGGAAGACATGCGTATCATGGACTTCCCCTTCAGCTGGGATGAGATCGAACCCTACTACACCAAGTTCGAGCATATTTGCGGTCAATCGGGTAAAACCGGCAACCTGCGCGGCCAAATCATGGAGGGAGGCGACCCGTTCGAAGGTCCGCGTTCAGAGCCGTATCCACTGCCTGCCCTGGAAGATACCCTCAACAGCAGTATGTTTGCCGACGTGGCGAAAAAGATGGGCTATCACCCCTTCCCGAACCCGTCCGCCTGCGTATCTCGCGCCTGGACCAACCCTTACGGTAATCAGATAGCACCTTGTAACTACTGCGGTTATTGCAGTAAATACCCTTGTCTCAACTACTCCAAGGCCTCGCCGCAGACGGCGGTGATGGACGCCTTAAAACGGAGGGAGAACTTCTCCTACGAAGTGCATGCCAACGTGCTGAAAGTCGTGTTGCACGATGACAAAAAAACCGCCAAAGGCGTTATCTACATCGACGCGCAGGGCAACGAGTGCTTCCAGCCCGCCAAGATTGTGGTGCTGAGCAGCTTCCAGTTCTGCAACGTACGCCTGATGCTGTTGTCGGGCATCGGTAAGCCTTACAACCCGATTACGGAAGAAGGTGTGGTGGGTCGTAACTATGCGTTCCTGAGTAACGGCGGCTCGACGCTGTTCTTCAAAGACAAAAACTTTAACCCGTTTGCAACGGCAGGCGCCACCGGACAGATGATCAACGACATCTCACCGGGTAACTTCGACGGTCCGGGATTAGGCTTCATCGGCGGCGCGAAAATTCACAGTTCTCAGGCCACAGGGACGCCAATCAGCACCTCGCTGCCGAAGGGAACGCCGAGCTGGGGAACCGGCTGGAAAGAGGGCATGGAAGAGTGGTACGGCCATTCGATGAAAATCAGCATCACCACGACTTGCCAGTCGTATCGCGATATTTATCTCGACCTGGATCCGAACTACAAAGACGAATACGGCATGCCGCTGCTGCGTATGACCTTCGACTGGAAACAGAACGAACTCAAGCTACAGCAGTATCTTAAAGGGATCGTGGGCAATATCACCAAAGAGCTAAACCCTGACAGCTACAGCGAAAGCTTCCTGCCGATGGACGCACACTTTGACCTGACCAAATATGTCTCCACACACAACGTGGGTGGCGCGGTGATGGGGGACAATCCGAAAACCTCAGCGCTGAACAAGTACCTGCAAAGTTGGGATGTGCACAACGTCTTCGTGCCGGGCGGCAACGCTTTTCCGCAAAACTTCCAGGCTAACCCAACCGATACTATTGGCGCTATTACGCTAATGGCTGCACAGGCGATTAAAGATCACTATCTGAAAAATCCCGGCCCATTGGTACAGGTATAAGTGACATGAACATGATGAATCTCAAGAGCTTCTTATTTGCTAACGTCGTCTTTATGGGAGCAGGCTTTATGGCACACGCTCAGGCCGATGACGCAGCGCTTATCAAACAGGGCGAATACGTTTCACGGCTGGGCGACTGCGGGGCGTGCCACACGACAGCAGGCAGGCCAGCCTTTTCCGGCGGACTGGCCATCAGGTCGAACTTAGGCACTATTTATTCGACCAACATTACGCCGGATAAAGACCACGGTATCGGCGGCTACAGCGAACAGCAGTTCTCCGATGCGGTTCGTAAGGGCGTATTGCCTGACGGTACGCGGCTGTATCCGGCAATGCCCTACCCTGATTACGCCAAAATTAACGATAAGGATATGCACGCGCTCTACGCCTATTTCATGCAGGGTGTAAAACCGAGTGCCGAATCGCCGCCAAAAACCGAACTCAGCTTCCCGTTCAGCCAGCGCTGGGGCATGCGCTTCTGGAACTGGGCTTTCACCTCTGACAAGCCTTTCCAGCCTATTGGTGGCGCATCGGCTGAGGTCAATCGTGGCGCTTATCTGGTCGAAAGCCTTGGACACTGCGGCAGCTGCCATACACCGCGTGGCCTTGGCATGAACGAGAAAGCACTCGACAGCGGCGATGCTCAATTCCTTGCTGGGGGCAGCCTTAACGGGTGGGAAGTCCCTTCCCTGCGCGGTATCGCACACTGGAATGAACAGGAAATTGTTGATTACCTGGGCAAAGGTCGCAACGACAAAGCCGCCGTGGGCGGTGAGATGACCTCGGTGGTAGAAAACAGCACCGCCTATATGACCGAGGCTGACCTGAAAGCGATTGCCGCTTACGTGAAGTTTTTGGGTGGAAACCCTCCGCTATCGGCGGAGGATACTCAGTCAAACAACGCAACCGAGGCCAGACTGACCGCAGCGAAAAACCTGAGCGTCGGCGAACGTTTGTATCTGGACAACTGCGGAGCATGCCATTTTGTGACCGGCAAAGGGGCGCCGGGCGTCTTCCCGCAGCTGAGTCAGGCGACAATTGTTAATGCGCAGGACCCTACGGGATTGATCCACACAATCCTCGCCGGTGCGCAACAGCCTTCTACCGCACGGGCACCGTCTACGCTGGCAATGCCAGGCTTTGCGGCACGCCTGTCTGACGACGAGGTTGCCCAGCTCTCAACCTTTATTCGTCAAGGTTGGAGCAACAAGGCGCCGCCTGTGACGGCCGATGAGGTGAGTAAGGTACGAAAAAGCCTGCAACCTTGATCGGGCTCTGAATGACCAAAAGATGATTTTTGTCTGAAATCCCCTTAAAACCCTGACGGCTTCCTGACTAAGGAAGCCGTTTTTTATTTCCCCCTTGGCCAACGTGAGGTTGCTCACAAAGCGACCCTGTGCAGCAGATTTTTCTATGTTAGCAGCATCTCTTTACCGCTTTATGTGGATATTTAGCGCTAAGTTAATTCCACGACCCATTCGGGGGTAACGAGGTGAATCATGCTAAAACTCAATAATAATTATCTCATGTGTTGCCTGTTCTTTTTGTTCTTCTTTATTGGATGGGGAAGTTGTTATCCCTATCTTTCACTGTGGCTCACGGACACTATTGGCATTGATTATGCCGACGTTGGCCTGGTTTATTCCTTTACTGCCATTGTCTCTGTCTGCGTACAGCCTATTTTCGGATTTGTGGCCGACAAACTTATATTTAGAAAAAATCTAATGTGGATGCTGGCGATTATTATTACGCTGTTCGCCCCTTATTGGATTTGGATTTTTGCTCCACTGCTTAAATACAATGTCATACTCGGTGCCTTGGCGGGCGGCATCTATATTGGTTTTGCTTTTGGTGCAGGCTGTGGCGTGTGCGAAGCCTATATCGATAAAGTCAGCCGCATGACGGGATTCGAATTTGGTAAGGCAAGAATGTTTGGCGGTATTGGTGCGGCCATCGCCACCTTTATGGCGGGTATTCTCTACGGAATAGACCAGAATCTCATCTTCTGGATGGCAAGCTGTGCAGGGGTTATTTTATTGTTCATTGTGTGGAAGACCAATCCACGTGTTTCAATCAATGATGCCGCACAGGGGAGCCGACGCGCGCCCGTCACGCTCGAAGACGTGCGTAATTTAATGAAAATGCGCAAGTTTTGGTTCTTCGCCCTCTACATGGTTGGCGTCGGCGCGGTGTATGAAACCTACGATCAGCAGTTTGCCATTTACTACAGCCATTTCTTTTCCAGTAAAGCACGCGGCGCTGAAGTTTTCGGTTATCTTTACACGGCACAGATATTTCTTGATGCCATAGTCATGTTCTTCTCGCCGTGGTTTGTGAATAAAATTGGCCCCAAGAATGCCCTGATCTACTGCGGTCTGATCATGAGTCTTCGTATCATTGGTTCAGCTTACGCGGTTGGACCTGTCTCAATTAGCGCCGTCAAAATGCTGCATGGATTCGAAAGTTCGGTATTTTTAGTCGCGGGCCTAAAATATATCGCTAAAAACTTTAACCCATGGCTTTCGGCAACGGTGTATTTAATCGGCTTCCAGTTCTCAAAAAGGTTTAGCGAAATATTTCTTTCCAGCGCTATTGGCCATATGTATAAAAACTTTGGCTTTGCGGACAGCTATTTGGTTCTAGGGCTTATCGCCTTTTCATTTACGCTCATTTCCTACTTCACATTAGATAAAGCACGCGCTTTTATTCCTCGAAAGACAATCACTGAATAATATCAGGAGGCAGTATGTCGGCGATTTACTACGGTGTGGCCTATTATGATGAATATATGCCTGAAGACAGGCTGGCAGCAGATATTAGCATGATGAAGGATGCCGGTATTAACATCGTGCGTATCGCAGAATCAACCTGGAGTACGCTCGAGCCGCAGCAAGGAGAGTACTGCTTTTATCATATTGACCGCGTTCTGGACGCCATGCACGAGGCCGGTATTGCGGTGATTATCGGTACGCCGACGTATGCTATTCCCTCCTGGCTGGCGCGTAAACATCCCGAAGTGATGGTGACTACCCTCAAGGGAAAGGAAAAATATGGTCGCCGTCAGATTATGGATATCGTCAGCCCCGTTTTTCTGAGCTATGCGGAAAATATCATCCGCGTATTGCTAGAGCACGTGCACAAGCATCCGGCCATCGTGGGCTACCAGCTGGATAATGAAACCAAGCACTACGATAACGTCGGGCCAGTGATGCAGCAAAAATTCATCGCCCACCTTCGCGAACGTTATCCTGACCTTCACCAGTTGAATAAGGATTTTGGGCTGGATTACTGGAGTAACCGTATCGACCATTGGGAGGATTTCCCCCCCGTCGAGAACACGATTAACGCCAGCCTGGGCTGCGCTTTCTCGACCTTTCAGCGTCAAACAGTGACCGATTATCTGGCGTGGCAAAGCCAGATAGTAAAAGAATATGCGCGTCCGGAGCAGTTTATTACCCATAATTTTGACTTCGAATGGCGTGGTTACTCCTATGGTGTACAACCTCGGGTCGATCATTTCTCTGCCGCAAAGGCATTAACCGTTGCCGGTGTGGATATTTACCATCCTTCTCAGGAGCAGCTGACCGGCCGTGAAATCTCCTTTGGCGGTGACATTGCTCGAGCATTGAAACAGGGAGCCGGATATTTTGTGCTGGAGACCGAAGCCCAGGGATTTGCGCAATGGACACCTTTCCCCGGCCAGCTTCGCCTACAGGCCTTCAGTCATATCGCCTCCGGCGCCAGAATGGTTTCCTACTGGCATTGGCACTCTATTCACAATTCATTCGAAACTTATTGGAAAGGCCTGTTGAGCCACGATTTCTCCCCTAATCCTACCTATCTGGAGGCCAAAACCATTGGCGCAGAGTTGGCAACGCTGTCGGATTATCTGGAGGACATGAAAATCGACAATGAGGTGGCTATTCTGGTGAGCAATGAGGCGATGGATGCGTTCAACTGGTTTAAACCTGGTGACGCGCAAAGCAACGTTTATAACAACGTTTTTCGCCGCTTTTATGACGCGCTTTACGACAGCAATATTTCCGTGGATATCATCAACGACGTCAATTCAGACACCTCGCGCTACAAGGCTATCGTTGTTCCAGCACTCTACGCCGCCTCTGACGCGCTCTTGCAACGAATCAACCACTATGTCGAATCGGGAGGCCATGCGCTTATCAGTTTTAAAAGCGGCTTCAGTGATGAAAACGTGAAAGTCAGGACCCAAAGCCAACCGGGTGTTATTAAAGCGTGCTGCCGAGTCAGCTACAGCCAGTTTGTTCTGCCGCAGGATGTCGGCCTGACCAGCCAGGTGGGTGACTTTACCCTTGCCGACGATGAGCGCGCCGAGTTATGGATGGAGCTGCTGACCCCCGATGACGCGGATAAAGTCCAGGTACTCGCCCGCTATCAGCATCCCGTTTGGGGAAAATATGCCGCCATAACCGAGTCGCAATACGGTAAGGGGTCGGCTATTTATATCGGTTGCCTAAGCAGTAAGCCGGTGATTTCACAGTTGGTCAAGCGCCTGACCCAAAAGGGCTCTTTGGCGTCTTGCCACACGGCTCACAGTTTCCCAATCATTGTTAAAAAGGCACTAGGCAGGGCGGGTAAAACACTGACATTCTTCTTTAATTACTCTTTAGAACCGCAGCAGATAACCGCGCCAGAAAACAGCGTTTGCCTGCTGGGCAATGCACCCGCGTCTTCTAACGGCCATCAGCCTATAGAACCCTGGGGAGTGCGCGTTTACCAATCGGAAGTCGAGTCCCCAAAGTAAAGTGCCATTAATCTCTCACTTACCGGCAGCCAGGCAGGGCAAATGAAATGGAATTGAATCAGCAAGACAGGGTGAGCTATTCACCATTGATGAAAAGTTTCACCTTCAATGCCTATCTGGTGGCCGGTTATACGCCAATATCACGCGCCAGCCCGCTTGATTACTACATAAACCGCCCCGGTGGCATGAAGGGTTATATTTTACATATGACCTTAAGAGGCGAAGGCAGGATAAAAGCCGGCAATCGATACATCTACAGTCGTATTAACGATCTGTTTCTCTTTCCACCCGATGTTGCCCACCACTATGGCCGCGCAGACAACAGCGAGCATTGGGATCATCTATGGATATATTTTCATCCACGTCCCTACTGGCTAGACTGGCTACGCTGGGACAGGCTTGAAGATAATATCGGCGTGACGTCGCTCAATAACCCAGCCTTAACGGGGCAGATTCAGGACTATTTTTGGGAGGTCATCCAGCAGAATGCCAGCAACGAATTACTCAGCGAGGCTCTGGCAATGAATGCACTGGAGCGACTGATTATCTCGTGTTTCAAGCTGCAGCCCGCCTCAAATCACCAAAGCGTAGACCCAAGAATCAGCGCCTTATGCCATTACATTACCGATCATATTGCCGATGAGTTGACGATTGAACATCTCGCCGGGCAGGTATTTTTATCCCCTTCCCGGCTGGCACATCTGTTCAAAAAGGAGATGCAGCAAACCCTATTTTCCTGGCGGGAAAAGCAGCGCATCAACCGCGCCAGAAACCTTCTTCAGTCAACGCACCTGGCGATTGGGCAGGTTTCCCAGGCGGTAGGTTATGAGGATCCGCTCTATTTTTCGCGTATTTTCAGGCATCACGTTGGCGTGAGTCCACGGCAGTATAAAAAGCGCTATGAGCAGAGAATCACTATTTGACGCGGCAAAGATTCACACTCTTAAAAAGATCGGGGTGTAATCGGAAAATTTGCAGATTGATATTTATAAAAAAAGCCCCGACTGTCTCCAGCCGGGGCTTTATCATTCAACCAAGCGCGAGCGCTTATTTGTTGTCTAGTGCGTAGGCAATAACGTAGTCACCGCGGTCTGGTGACTGGCGTGCGCCGCCTGCAGAGATAAGGATGTACTGTTTACCGGTTTTCGGTGAAACGTAGCTCATTGGGCCGCCGCCGCTGCCTACTGGCAGACGCGCTTTCCAAACTTCCTTACCGGTTGACTCATCGAATGCACGCAGGTAGTAGTCCTGAGTACCGGCGATGAATACCAGGCCGCCCTGAGTTGCCAGAGTACCGCCCAGAGTAGGCATACCCACAGGCATTTTAACCCGCATTTTGATACCGAATGGACCGGTGTCCTGAACAGTACCGGCCGGAACCTGCCAGACGATTTTCTGAGTATTCAGGTCAATCGCAGACAGTGTACCGAAAGGTGGTTTCTGACACGGGATACCCAGCGGAGACATGAAGCGGTCTTTGTTGACGCCGTAAGGAGTGCCTTTCAGAGGAACGGCGCCCATACCGGTGTTAACAGACTCGCCACCGTTGCTTGCAGCAACGTTGTTGTTGTTCTGCTTGATCATCTGTACCCACAGGCCCAGACGCATGTCATTAACAAACATATAATGGTGATTCGGGTCGAAGGACATGCTGCCCCAGTTCATCCCGCCCAGAGAACCTGGGAAGCTCAGAGACTTATCGGTATCTGGCGCGGTGAACAGACCGTCATAACGCATTGATTTGAAGCTAATACGACACATCAGCTGGTCGAACGGTGTCGCACCCCACATGTCCGATTCGGTCAGTTTCTGATTGCCAATTGAAGGCATACCTACAGAGAACGGCTGAGTTTTAGAGTACTGCTCGTTAGGAATATTACGCGTCTTAACAGGCAGTTCTTTAACTTCGGTCAGCGGCTTACCGGTCAGGCGATCGAGCACGAAGATCTGACCCGTTTTAGCACCGATGATAACGGCGGGTTTAGTCGTACCGTCTTTCATCTTGAAGTCGATCAGACTTGGCTGCATCGGCAGGTCAAAGTCCCACAGATCGTTATGAACGGTCTGATAAACCCACTTCTCTTTACCGGTCGTCGCATCAACCGCCAATACGGAGGCACCGTATTTGTGGTCCAGCGCGTTACGGTTTGCACCCCAAAGGTCAACAGATGGGCTACCCATAGGCATGAACACGGTGTTCATTGCTGGGTCGTAAGACATTGGTGCCCATGAGTTTGGCGTACTGCGAACGTAGGTCTGACCCGGTTGCAGCTTCGCGTTTGGATCTGGATTGCCTGGGTCGAACGCCCAACGCATTTGACCGGTGATAACGTCGAAACCACGAATTACACCACCCGGCATATCGGTTTGTACGTTATCCGCAACACGGCCGCCCACCACAACGGTGGTACCGGCAACAGTTGGGGCGGAGGTCAGCTGGTATTTAGGATCGCCTGCTTCACCCAGACCGGCTTTCAGGTCAACAACACCGTTGTTACCGAAGTCTGAACAGAACTCACCGTTGTCGGCGTTGATAGCAACCAGACGCGCATCAATGGTGTTCATCAGAATACGACGCTGACAGGTGTCACCGGCAGCCAGTACAGGCTGCGGTACCGGCGTAGAGTTTGGCACCGTTGGCTGTACAACAGGCTTAGTCGCATCGAAGTAGGCCAGACCACGGCAACGGTTCCAAACCTGTGCCTGCGCGTTGATTTCACGCTTCCAGATTTGTTTGCCGGAATCGACATCGACAGCGATGACGTTGTTGTGTGGAGTACACAGGAATACTTTGTCGCCAATCTGCAGCGGAGTTTCCTGATCTTCTGCACCGTTTCCTCCTGGGCTGATTGGGGTATCGCCGGTGTGGAAGGTCCAGGCAACTTTCAGATCTTTAACGTTGTTACGGTTGATCTGATCCAACGCCACGAAGCGGTTACCGCCTGGGGTATTGCCCCAGTTGCTCCAGTCTTTTTGCTCTTTGGCTTTATCAACAGGTACCAGAGGCAGCTCATTACCATTAGAAGCAACGGTCGGATGCGGCTGGAACATCTGCACGAAGGTTACCACCATGCCCACGGCCAATACGGCAGTCAGGACGTAGGACAGCTTGGCGAAACTCGCCTTACCTTCTTTTTTACGCAGGATTGGCCAGGTAGCAAAGCCTAACAGCATAAAGCCCGTAGGCACCATCAAACGGGATACCAGTGGCCAGAAATCCCAACCTGCATCAAAGAATGACCAGATGAGGGTTCCAAGGAACACCAGAACGAACAGGACTACAGCAGAAGATTTACCACGGAAGTATTGAATAGCAGATAACACCATCACAATGCCGGCAATCAAGAAGTACCAGCTACCACCGAGAGAAACCAGTTTTCCACCTTCAATGGCGAAGAACAAGCCACTTACGGTAAGAATAACCCCTAAAATACAACACCATAGCCTGAGTATGAGGCTCGACTGGGAATTTAATCCAGACATGCAGGCACTCTCCAAAAAAATTTATTTTGATAGTAATTACAAATTGTAATAGTTACTACGGTCTTCTCAAGGATGAACAACTTAAATATATTTGCGTCAAAACATGAGCGCGGCATTGTACCACCTGATTCGTTTTAGTGTTAACGCTATAACTCTTTCTGACCAATTTATTAACAATTTTGTACAACCACCCTGCTAAAGATGCGGTTATTCAGTACGTTAACCCAAAAAACCTCAGGGTCGAATTTGTAACGGTGGTGTATGTCAGACCACACACTTAGCATGGATATCTGGTCATAAATTGACATGATTAAGCGTTTTTTCACGATGAAAAGCGGGATTTTGGGGCGCAGCAGGAACAATAAAGTGTTATACGAAACAAAATGTTAACTAAACGAACCAGAAAAAAACGGCGTTTTTTCGCTACAGTTTGAAAATAGTATGAATGCCTGCTCCCCACGCCGCTTAGCCATACTTTCCTCTGCCAGTTTACTGCGGCGTGACAAAACCAATTTCTTTAGAAATACGCTGCGCGATGTCCTGCACCGCCTCGGTGAGCGCCTTCGTGCCGACCTGTTTGAGTTTGGCGGTCGGCAGAGAGACCGACACGCTGTATTTCACCTGCTGGTGCAGGTCGAAAACCGGTGCCGCAATGCAGGAAACCCCTAGCTCGTTCTCTTCGCGATCCATCGCCCGTTTAAACTGGCGAATATCGGCCAGTTCCTCCTGCATCTTCGACAGTTCGGTCAGCGTATTGCGGGTTAAAACCTGAATCTCATCCTGATGCGTTTGCCAGTAGTGGTCGGTGAACTGGCTCTGCTCATAGGCCATAAAAATCTTACCCATCGCCGAACAGTAGAGCGGCATGTGCTGCCCAATGTAGGCCCGTGTTCTCATCATGCCGGTGGTCGGCTCAAGCTTATAGATAAGCAGCACGTGGTCATCTTCACGGGTTGAGAAATTCACCGTTTCGCCGGTTTTCAGATTCAGCTGTTCAAGATGCGGTGCGGCAACGTGGATGATATTGAGCGATGTCAGCGCCTTCTGGCCGATAGAAATTAGCTTGGTAGTCAGCCGGTAACTTCCCGGAGAAGGCGCGGGCGTGACATAGCCGCTGGCGTGCAGCCCCTGCAACAGTCGATGTACCGTGCTTTTATTCATATCCGCCAGCTCGGCCAGATGGGCAAGCGGACAGCCGTTGGGGAAATTGCCCAGGATCTCTATCAGCTGAAGGCCGCGAAACAGACTTTGACTGCCCAGAGGTTTCTCTTTGCCCGATCTCTCTTCATCCGCTGTTTTGTGACTCATCTCATATTTCCCTCGTTTAAAAGTCTACTCATACGGCTTTTCAGCACGCTCACCAAACTGTGTTACCGGTCACATTTAAGCAACATTATTATTAACCTTATGATTTATAGAGTAAATAAAATCATTCACAACTTTGATTATTTCACTCAATGCGCATAGTATTTTTGAAATCAGGTTTCGCATATTGAAATTTATCGTGTGATTCTAGACCAGTCGTTTATCTCTTTCCATTTTGTTTGTTGGTAACTCAGCGTAGCGTTCAAAAGGGCGTAAAGATGCAAAGTGACAATCAAATCAGTGACGATCGGCCCATCCTCTCGATGCAACATATCGTCAAACGTTTTGGCGGCAACCCGGCGGTTAATGATGTCAGTCTGGAGGTGCTACCCGGCAAAGTGCTGGCGCTGCTGGGGGAAAACGGTGCGGGAAAATCGACGCTGATAAAAGTGCTGGCGGGAGTTTATACCCGCGACGGCGGCGACATCCTGTTTCAGGGCAAAAATATTCATTCGGCCAATGACCTCAAAAATGGATCCAGACAGCCGATCGCCTTTATCCATCAAGACCTGGGATTAATAGAATGGATGACGGTTGCCGAAAATATGGCGCTGGTGATGGGATTCCCGAGGCGTTTAGGGCTGATTAACTGGAAAGCCATTCGTCAGCGCGCGCTCAATGCGCTGAAAGAGGTCGGCATTGCCCTTGACCCCGACGCGCGGGTATTCGAACTGTCACGTACCGAAAAATCACTGCTGGCGATCGCCCGTGCGGTGGCAGTCAATGCCGAACTTCTGGTGCTTGACGAACCCACTGCCTCCCTGCCAGCCAATGATGTCCGCCATCTTTTCACTGTTATTAACCGACTGCGCGCCAAAAAAGTCGGCATGATTTACGTCACTCACCGTCTGGATGAAGTGATTGAGATTGCCGACAACGTCTGTGTGATGCGCGACGGCCGATACGTTGCCGGAGGTAAAACTTCTGACTATTCGCTGCGCGACCTTGTCAACCTGATAGTCGGTGAAAGCGTTGAGGATGACCAGCGCGAGCCGCTGCCTGTCAATCAACCGCCGGTGCTCCAGCTCGATGACGTCATCGTTGGAGAAATTGGCCCGCTGAGCTTCTCGCTTCAACCCGGCGAAATGCTGGCACTCGCCGGGTTGCGCGGTGCAGGACAGGAAGAAATTGGCCGACTGCTGTTTGGCCTGCGCGAAAAAACCCACGGCAACATTACTTTTCGCGGCAGTCCGTTCAAAGCCAGTACGCCCGCCGACGCAATTGCGCGCGGTGTGTCACTGGTCGCCGGAGATCGCACCGGAGAAAGTCTGGTGATGACCATGAGCGTGCGGGAAAACCTGTTTCTCAACCCCTGCATCGCCGGACATCGGCTGTTCTCACGCTACAGCAATCGTCAAGAAACGGGCGCGAGCTGGTGGAAAGTGCAGCTGTTCGACATCCGCCCCAAAGACGTCAACACCACCGTCAGCGCCCTTTCCGGCGGTAATCAGCAAAAGGTGGTCATGGCGCGCTGGATGAACCTCAATGCACCGCTGCTGATCCTTGAAGATCCGACGGCGGGCGTGGACGTCGGTGCGCGCGCCGAAATCTATCATCTGCTTAATAAATCGCTGGCCGAAGGGGTTGCGGTGCTGGTTATCTCGACCGATTTCGAGGAAATAGCCCACATCTGTAATCGCGCGCTGGTATTTAATCGCGGCAACGTGGTTGGCGAACTCAAAAATGAAGACGTCACCTTTGCCAATCTTTTGGAGTTGGCGTCTGCCAGCACCGGGGAAATTCTTGCTACATCCTGAATACACTCATCTCGTTTCACTGTGTCCGGCTTAAGCGTTTAAAAGAACCATAAGGCGTCAATGTCATGTCGAAAACATCTATTAAATCAACCGCTCTCGAGCAGCGCGTCAGCCTTCGCCAGCACGGCGCAGGCGCATGGAGTATGCAAGTCCTCACCCGCTACGGCCTGCTGCTGTTGTGCATTGCGCTGGTGATCTTCTTTTCGCTCGCCACCCCGGCCTTCGCTTCGATGTTAACCCTACAGGCCATCCTCTCCAGCAAGTCAAAAATTGCACTGCTGGCGCTGGCGGCGACTATCCCGATGATAGTCGGCAAGATTGACCTCAACGTCGGGTTCGGCATCGTGCTGTGGCACATTCTCGCCATCACCTTGCAGGTGCAATACGGCTTCTCGTGGGAATTTGCCGTGGTGGCGGTGCTGATTCTGTCAGCGCTTTACGGTCTGCTGAACGGTATTCTGGTCGCGCTGGCCGACATCGACAGCTTCGTCGCCACGCTCGGCTCCGGCACCGTGCTTTACGCTATCGCACTGTGGCACTCGGGCGGACGGCAAATCGTCGGCGACCTGCCCGACGCGTTTACCGCCCTCCATCATACCGAAATCGCCGGTATCCCCATTGTTGCCTTCTACGTACTGCTGGTCGCGGTGGTGCTGTGGCTCATCACAGAACACACTCCGCTTGGCCGCTGCATGTACGCCGTCGGTGGCAATCCTGCGGCCGCGCGGCTGAACGGGATTTCGGTCAACCGTTACACCATCGGCGCGTTCATTGCCTCGAGCGTGCTTACAGGCTTCACCGGCGTGCTGATAGCCTCCGAACAGGGCGTAGGCCAGGCCAGCGTCGGCATGGATTATCTGCTCCCGGCCCTTGTCGGTGCATTCCTCGGCAGTACCACTATCCGCCCCGGCCGCGTCAACGTCTGGGGTACGGTAGTCGGCATTGCGGTGCTCGCCATCGGCATCGCCGGTATTCAACAGTTCGGTGGCGACTTCTGGGTCGAGCCTCTGTTTAACGGCGTGACGCTGCTGCTTTCCATCACCCTTGCCGGTTACGCCCAGCGCCGACGTCTGCTGAATCAAAAAGCGGTGCAGCGCAGTCAGGCGGTCACTAAAAAAGAGATGCCCCCTACACACGAAGCCGATCAACGCCCTTAAGTCATTTTGGAGAACAATAATGAAATCAAAAACTCTCTTGGCCGTCCTGATATCAGGCAGCGTTTTCTTAAGTTCGATCACAGCCTTTGCCGACGCCTATCTCGACAGTGCAAAGCAGGCCGTCGACAAGGCCGTCACGCCGGTTACCCAGTGGGACGGGCCGACCTCTGGTCCTAAATTGCAGGCCGGTAAACGCATCATCTTTATTGCCTCCGACATGAAAAACGGCGGCGTTCAGGGCGTGCAGCAGGGACTCAGCGAAGCCGCAGCGGCCGCAGGCTGGAAGCTTGAAACGCTCGACGGCGGCGGCTCAATAAAAGACCAGCTTTCTTCGCTCAACCAGGCAATTGCCCAGAAGCCCGACGGCATTGTCATCGGCGGCTGGAATCCTAACGTAGCCAAAATTCCGCTGAAAAAAGCCGTCAGCGAGGGCATCACTCTCGTCGCCTGGCACGCCGTGCCCGAGCCGGGTCCGATCGCCAAATACAACGTTTTCTACAATGTCACCTCTGACTCGACACAGGTCGCGCAGATTGCCGCGCAGTATGCGGTGGTGAAATCCGACGGTAAGGCCAAGGTGCTTATCTTTACCGATTCGCTGTATCAAATCGCGCTGGACAAGGCCAACGTGATGAAGAAAGAGATAGAAAAATGCAGCGGCTGCCAGGTGCTAGAATTTATCGATACGCCGTTGGCGGACACCGCCAACCGTATGCCTTCCATGACCTTCAGCCTGCTGCAAAAATACGGCGATAATTTCCAGTATGCTTTGGCAATCAATGACCTGTATTTCGACTTTATGGCCCCGTCGCTGAAAACTGCCGGCAAAGGTGGCGAAAAAGCGCCTTATAATATTTCGGCCGGTGACGGCTCCATTTCGGCGTATCAGCGTATTCGTTCGGGCGACAGCCAGTCGGCAACGGTGCCGGAACCGCTAAAACTGCACGGCTGGCAGTTGCTCGATGAACTCAACCGCGCCTTCGCTAAACAGCCGCCTTCCGGCTATGTCACGACCCCGCATCTGGTCACCCGCGACAATATTTCCAGCGATGGCGGAAAGAACAATACCTTTGATCCGCAAAACGATTATCAGGGGCATTACAAAACAATTTGGGGCGTGAAGTAACGCGGGGATAAACCATGTCCGAACTGAACTGGCGGGAGAATAAACTCGAGAAACTGTGCTCACCGGCCATCTGGGCCGAAGGGCCGGTATGGTTGCCGTACCAGCAGGCAATTGTTTTTAGTGATGTAAAAGGCAATCGCATGTTTCGCTGGTCGGCCGAAGACGGCGTCAGTCTGTTTCGCGCATCGTCAAATTTTGCCAACGGTAACGCCCTCGACGCCGATGGGCGTATTGTCAGCTGTGAACACGGCCGTCGCGGTATTAGCCGGACCGACGCACAGGGTGAAGTCACACTGCTCGTCGACCGGGTCGACGGCAAACGTTTTAATTCACCCAATGACGTGGTGGTGCGTTCGGATGGCACAATCTGGTTTACCGATCCCCCCTACGGCATTATTAACGACGAGGAAGGATTTAAATCTGAAAGCCAGGTTATCGGTTGTTATGTTTACTGTTTTAACCCAAGAACTCACGCCCTGAGCATCGCGACCAGCGACGTGCAGCGCCCCAACGGGCTGGCATTTTCGCCGGACGAAAGCCTGCTTTACGTGGCCGATATGTCGATAGTCGACTTTCCTACCCTCGGTCGCCGTGAGCTGCGCGTGTTTCCGGTAGAGGAGAACAGACTCGGCATCGGCCGCTTCTTCGCCGAGGTGGCTCCCGGCATTCCAGACGGTTTCTGCATCGATGAGCAGGGCAGGATTTTTTGCAGCTGTGAAGACGGCGTTATCATTTTTAATGCCGACGGGCAGCGTATGGGTAAAATCCCGGTACCTGAACGGGTTTCAAACTGCACCTTCGGCGGCGAGAACGGCGACGAACTGTACATCACCGCAACAACCTCACTTTATCGTTTAAGACTCGGCCAACAATAACCTCACCGGTGAGCGTCCTGCTCACCGGCCTTTTATTAATCTTGCTTACTGCGCCATAACTTCACATAAAAAAATCACAGCGTAATGTCATCCCGCCTTCACCTTCTCGTGACGCCCTGCCTGCTGCTTTCTGAACGACAAAGGTGAGCTACGTCACGGCGCAAGAAAAGAGCCAAAATCACCGCCTTTTTTGGTGATGTAACAGATCTGTGAATAGCATCCCAAATCCAGAATTTGAATGTTTTTTAATCTTGCGTGAAATAGTCACGGCACCTCATAATAAAACTACTTTACTAAAATAGGTAAAGTTGGAAAGTACATCACGGTCAATTTATAAAGGAAGACAAATGTCTGATCTCAAATTTGCTACCCGTTTAAACTCTTTTGCCTCTGGGGCACACCTTTACTGGCCAAACCAACAGGGCAAACCGTCGGTTATACAAATGATTGAGCGTGCTTCGACGGTTAAAGGGTTAACGCATCTGGATCTCAATTACCCACAACACATTACTACCGATATCAGAAGCCTGCGTCAGCGTATCGAAGACGTGGGACTGGCGGTCAACGGCATGCAAATGCGTTGGGACGCTCCAGAATTCAAGATTGGTGCCTTCACCAACCCCAATCCTGAAATCCGTCGTAAAGCTATCGAACTGACTAAACGCGGGATCGACGCGGGCCGGGAATTTGGCTCCAACCTGATGACCCTGTGGATGGGCCAGGACGGCTTCGACTATTGCTTCCAGGCCGACTATAAAAAGATCTGGGAAGACGCAGTAAGCGCGGTGCGTGAAGTGGCCGAATATGCGCCGGACGTGGATGTCAGCATTGAATACAAACCCAACGAGCCGCGCGCATACAGCATTTTTCCCAACGTGACGACCTGTCTGATCGCCGTCGAAGAAGCCGGATGCCCGAATCTGGGGATCACCCTCGATTTCGCCCACGTGCTCTACGCCAACGAGATCCCGGCCTACGCCGCGGCGATGGTTTCACGCCGCTCGCGCCTGCTGGGTCTGGACTGCAACGATGGCTGGGGCAAACGCGACGACGGGCTGATGGTCGCCTCGGTCAATCCGAAAGCCACGCTGGAATTCCTTTGGCAGATGCAGCGCGACGGTTATCAGGGTGCGTATTACTTCGACACCTTCCCGGACGCCAGCGGTCTGGACCCGGTGCGTGAGGCCGAAGCGAACATCGCGACCGTGAAACGCCTGCTCAAGCTGTGCGAAAAGCTGGACGATAACCAGGCGCTGCGTGCAGCCATCGGCGAGCAGGACGCGGTCGCGTCGCAGCTGATTATCAATGACATCATGTTTTCATAACCCTCATCCCTACACGGGGCGTGGCGTAGTGCTTCGGCGCGGCAAATCGTCCTGAAAACCTCATAAAAATAAAAGGATAGAACATGAAAAAGTTTCTTTTACTGGCCATCGCCTCCGCCCTGTTTAGCTCAAGTATTTATGCGGCGGAGCTGGCTCCCCTACAGTCCGATACCGAGCCGGACAGAACTGACTGGACCCAGCTCGATAGCAAATACGGCGCGATGCCTAAGCCCGATGCCAAGCTAAAAATCGGCGGCGTGTCCAAAACGCTGACCAACGAATACTGGCGCTCGCTGGGGCAAGGCTATAAAAACGTCGCCGATAAAGACGGCTTTACCTTCGCCTATCAGGCAGCGGCCAATGAAGATGACCAGCTCGGCCAGCTTTCAATTGCCGAAACGCTGATTGCTCAGGGCTTTAATGGTCTGCTGGTTTCCCCGCAGACCGACGCCAACCTGCAACCGGCGTATGACGTCGCACAGAGCAAAGGGATTGCGGTGGTTAACGTTAACGATGCGGTGATGCCAAACGCGGCGCACTACGTCGGCAACGTGCAGAAAGACAACGGCGTGCGCGTGGCGCAGTGGTTTATCCAGCACTATCCAAACGGCGGCAGCGTCGCAATTATCGAGGGACAACCCGGGGTTTACGCCGCCGGTCAGCGTACCAAGGGCTTTCGCGAGACGATAGCTGCCAACGGTAAATTCAAGGTTGTCGCTAGCGTACCGGCCAACTGGAGCCGAGAAAAAGCCTACGATGCCGCCTCGACCATTTTGCAGCAATATCCTGATTTAATCGGTTTCTACGCCAACAATGACGGCATGGCGCTGGGCGTAGTCGAAGCCGTTCGTTCGGCGGGTAAAAGCAAGCAAACGGCGGTGTTCGGCACCGACGGCATCTCTGACGCCTACGCCTCCATCAAGCGCGGCGAGCTGACCGGTACCGTGGACAGCTTCCCGGTGCTGACCGGCGAAGTGGCGATGGACGTGATGCTGCGCCTGATAGCTGGCCAGAAAATCTCCCGCGTGGTGTCCACACCGCAGGCTTTAATTACCAAAGATAACGCCGACGCCTTCTCGACCAAAGACAACGAGAAACTGCGCCAGCTTCTTGCACAACAAAAATAATAATTAAGGCAGCGGAGGGGGTATGGAAAATTATCGTTTAAACATGCAGGGAATTACCAAGATTTACGGAAACGTTGCGGCCATCGAAGGGATCAACTTTTCGGTGATCCAGGGCGAGGTGCATGCTCTGATTGGCGAAAACGGCGCGGGTAAATCGACGCTGCTGAATATCCTGTCGGGCGTTCGCGAAGCCAATACGGGTGAGATCATGGTCGACGGCGAGGTCGTCAAAATGAAGAACCCGCTCTCGGCACGTCAGGCGGGGATCGCCATGATCCACCAGGAGTTGCAGCATGTTCCAGAACTCTCCGTTGCTCAAAATATGTTTTTAGGTCGTCCGCTAACCAAATATAAAGGCCTCTTTGTTAATAAGAAAGCCCAGCTTGAGCGCGCCAGAACAATCCTCAAGCAGCTAGATCCGTCGATTAATCCGGACGAACCTATCAAGAATTTAAAAGTGGCCCAACAGCAAATTGTCGAGATTGCGCGTGCGCTGCTCGACGATGCCAAGATAATTGCAATGGACGAGCCGACCTCAAGCCTGACGCCAACCGAGTTCGATCGTCTGGCAGAACTGATTTCGGACCTGAAATCGATGAAGGTATCGATAATCTATGTCTCGCACAAAATGAACGAAATCTTCCGCATCTGCGACCGTGCCACCATCATGCGCGACGGCCGACAGGTCGGCGTGGTCAACATCAGGGATGAGACCGAAGAAACCCTTGTCTCCAGGATGATTGGCCGCAAGCTCGAGAAAGTACAGCACCACTCCTTTATGACCGACAGAGATATTCTGCAGGTCGAGGGATTGGGGCGCGGCGACGACGTGTTGCCCGCCACCTTTAGCGTACGCGCTGGTGAAGTGCTGGGCATTGCAGGTCTGGTAGGCTCTGGCCGCACCGAACTGCTCAAACTGATTGCCGGGATCGACGCCAAAACCTGCGGCGGTATCCAGGTCAACGGCAGACCAATACATAATTTGAACGTCTCCAGCGCCATCAAAGCCGGGATCGGCCTGGTGCCGGAAGACCGCAAGAAAGAGGGCATTATCAAGCAGCGTTCCGTGGCGGTGAATATGGCGCTGCCGAAGATGCGCAATTACACCCGCGCTGGGATGTTGCAAAAGTCCAAACTGGATCAGGCGGCCATAAAAGTGATGTCAGAGTTAAAACTGCGTCCGCTTGATACCGAAAAACATATCGGTCTACTGAGCGGGGGTAACCAGCAGAAGGTCATTATTGGTCGCTGGATAGCCGCCGACACGCAGGTATTTCTTTTTGATGAGCCAACCCGGGGAATTGATATTGGAGCTAAATCGGAAATTTATAATCTGATTGAGAGATTAGCCAGTGAAGGCAAGGCAATTATTGTTGTATCGTCAGAGATGCAGGAAATCATGCGTATATCTGACCGCGTATTAGTTATGCGCGAAGGAAAAATAGCGGCCGAATTAACGGGCGAAGATATCAGTGAAGAAAATATCGCGCAATACGCCATTAATGCCGTTTTCCATAAAAAATAACCCTGCAAAACTCTGCAATGCATTATGCAGAGAGTGAAAGACACGAGGCTAAAAAATGAATACTCAAGGAAAAACCATGCCGGCTTTACGCACATCTTCACTGCTTAAATTCAATCTTCGCGACACCGGTACGCTGATTGGATTATTGATTATCGTATGTACCTTCTCGGCATTATCACCGGTATTTTTTACCATACCTAATTTATTGAATATCTTGCAGCAGTCGTCAATTAATGCCGCTATCGCACTGGGCATGACGCTGGTAATTATTTCCGGAGGGATAGACCTGTCGGTCGGTTCTACCGCCGCGCTGTCGGCCATTTTCGGCGCAACGCTCATGGCCGCCGGTATTCCTGTCCCACTGGCCATCGTCGGCACGCTGGGCATCGGCGCGCTGTGCGGCCTGTTCAGCGGCGTGCTGGTTGCCTATGCCGGACTTCAGCCGTTTATCGTTACGCTAGGCGCACTCTCGCTGTTCCGTGCTCTGGCGCTTATCACGACCGGAGGCAGTCCGATTTTTGGCATTCCGGTGGAGTTTCGCAGCGCCATCACCGGCACGCTGTTTGGCATTCCCTGCCCAATCCTCATCGTGGTGGTCATCGCTATCGCGGCCTGGGTATTGATGAACAAGACGCCGCTTGGTGAATACATCCTGGCGGTGGGCGGTAACGAAGAGGCAGCCCGCGTCGCCGGGGTGCCGGTCAAACGCACTAAGGTCACGGTTTACGTTATTTCCGGCGTTCTGGCGGCATTGGCCTCGCTTATCCTGATCGGTCGCCTCGGCGCGGCAGAACCGACGCTTGGCAACCTGTGGGAACTTGACGCTATTGCGGCGGCGGCCATAGGCGGCACCTCGTTAATGGGCGGCAAAGGCAGCATTATCGGCACTATCATCGGCGCAATTATTTTAGGCTCATTGCGGACCGGCTTAACACTAATGAATATACAGGCCTTTTATCAATTGCTTGCAACGGGTCTCATCATTATTATAGCCATGCTGATTGACCGAGCGACACGAGGTAAGTAATGAAGCAAGACCCGCGAGCAATAGGTGCTCATATTAGAATGAGGTTGCCACAACTCACGCCATTAGAAAGAAAAGTAGTTGAGTCAATTACGTCCAAAAGTGATTTGTCAGAGCAGACGTCATTAAAAGAAGTGGCCGTGGAAAATGCCGTTTCAGAAGCAATGATCGTTAAACTGGCAAAGAAATTAAACTTCTCGGGATTCCGGGAATTCAGGACCAGCCTGATTTACTACAATAATTCTGATGTGGCAAACCTGCATTCTGAAATTGGGCCTAATGACTCGTCGGAAGAATTACTTGAGAAAGTTTTTCGCACCTCGATTCAGGCAATAGAAGAAACAAAAACAATTTTAGATATTTCCGAGTTTAATCGTGCAGCAGATATTCTCTTTAAAGCCAGACACATCGACTTGTACGGTGTTGGCGGTTCGGCGTCGGTTGCTCGCGACCTGTCGCACAAACTGCTGAAAATCGGCATTAAGGCGATGGTGCATGATGATGCACATATCATGATGATGTCGGCGGCTATTTTAAGTGACGACGATGTGGTGATTGCAATAAGTCATTCGGGCATGACTCGCGCGGTGATCGACCCGGTAAAACTGGCGGCCAGGAACGGTGCCAAGGTTATTGCTATCACCAATTATGCGCAGTCACAGTTGGCTAAAGATGCCCACGTGGTGCTTAATTCGACCTCGCAAGGGTCACATTTACTCGGAGAAAACGCGGCGGCGCGCATTGCCCAGCTCAATATACTGGACGCGCTGTTTGTCGCGATTGCTAAAAAAGACCTGAAGAAAGCGGCGCAAAATCTCAATAAGACTCAACAAGCGGTTAAAAACTTAAGAGAGTATTAGCATGAGTAAGCTCCTCGTCGTCGGCAGTCTGCATTACGATATTATGGTGGACGCGCACCACCGCCCTGAGAAAGGTGAGACGGTTATCGGCACCGGATGTTCATTCAAATTTGGCGGTAAAGGGGGCAATCAGGCCGTTTCTGCGGCTCAGGCGGGGGTCGAGGTGGTATTTTGCGGCGCAGTCGGCGACGATGAGCACGGTAAATGGCTGCTCGAGGTGTTGAAAAAAAATCACATCGATAGCCAACGGGTGGAGATTATTGCGGGTGTCGCCTCGGGTATGAGCGTGGCGACCACTGACGCCGAGGGCGATTATGGTGCGGTGGTGTTGTCCAACGCCAATACGCGCATCGACGCAGCACAGTTCTCGAATGCTGGCGTCTGGTCAAACGTTGGCATGCTGTTACTGCAAAACGAATTACCGGAAGAGGTCAATTTACAGGCGGCGAAAGCGGCCAGACAGCGCGGCATTCCGGTGTGCATCAATGCCGCCCCGGCTAAACTGTTATCGCCCGCGCTGCAAGGCTGCATTGACCTGCTAGTGGTCAACGCGGTTGAGGCGCGCGATATGTCGGGTATGACGGTAGAAAGTCTGCACGATGCCGCACTCGCCGCGAAATTACTCAATAAAGATTATCCTACCGTCATCGTAACGGCGGGTGGACTCGGTGTGGCGTACAGTGAAAATAAAGGCAATGTTCAGGAGATAGAAGCAGAAAGAGTTGAGCTGGTCAGCACCCACGGCGCAGGAGACTGTTTTATGGGTACCCTTTGCGCGTCAATAATGCGCGGCGAGACACTAAGCACATCGGTCATTAATGCGAATAAAGCCGCAGCTCTTCACGTATCGCGAAAACACTAGATACGGTGTTAGCCAATAATTAGATAACGCCTGAGTGAATCATCTGGATAACAATGCCTCCCAAAGCCAATAACTTATGGCTTTGGGCTGGCAGGGTTATTTAGACCGCCTGAGCAACTATCTGGTTGGTGAGGGTACCGATACCACCAATTTTTACCTCGATAGTGTCGCCGCTCTTCATAAACAGCGGTGGCGTTCTTTTTTTACCTACGCCGCCCGGCGAGCCGGTGATGATAACGTCACCCGGAGAAAGTGGGCTGAAACGAGAAATATATTCAATGATATCCGCAACGGTGTGGATCATATTTCCGGTGGTGTCGTTTTGCACACGCATACCGTTTAGATAGGTCTCGATTGGCAGAGCCTGGGGATCGGTAATTTCGTCGGTGGTCACCAACCATGGTCCGAAGCCGCCAGTTTGTCTCCAGTTTTTACCTGCGGTAAACCAGGTGTGTTGCATATCGCGCACAGTGGCGTCCATGAAACAGCTATATCCGGCGATATAATCCAGAGCGTTTTCTTTCTTCACTTCGCTCGCGTAACGGCCAATGACTACCGCCAGCTCACCTTCATAATCAAACTCATCGCTGGTAGCTGGTTTGATAAGATTATCTTTGTGAGCGCTGAAAGTGTCCGGGAAGCGAATGAACAAAGTCGGTGCATTGTTATTTTCTTCGAACTCTTTTCTCTTATCAGAATAATTCATCCCAACGCAGAAAATCTTTCCTGGGGTTTCAATAACCGGAAGGAAAACAATGTCATCTGTCGCGTAATCGGCAGGAGTTCCATCCAATTCATGCAGGATGTTTAATGCATTGTCATTTAAAAGAGATTGCAGCGTGGAATACCGATCGGAGAATCTTCTTCCGGCATCAATAACACCATGTTCAGTAACAATACCGTAAGACTTTTCATCTGACTGGGGGCGATAAAAACTTGCTAATTTCATACAATTCCTTAGATCAACATCATAAGCAGCCTGTCATTGCACGCCACCTATTAGATCTCTTTATTCAGCTAAAATGACCACCTGGTGTTAAACGACAGGATGGCGACCGAGCAAATTGCTGCAGCACATCGTGTGTGCGTAATTTTCTCACAGACCCAAAGATATTGCACAGTCAAACTGAAGATAATCGTACTATTATTAGCTAAATTAATGCAGTTATAGCATTTTTGTTAAAAATATATTTCAAAACAAATCGAAATAATTAATAAAGGTACGCAATCATTTAATTACGTACCCCGCACTAATCAGCTCAAAGTCTTTTTAATCATACTGTTAACCTCACTCCTCAGGCCGAGTAAGAAATTAGCCTGCCGAGGGTAGTGTTTAAAGGTGATACGCATTCCCGCCATGCGCTCGATCAGCGCTTCCACCTCCTCACGGCTGGTGACGGTTTCCAGCAGTTGCAGTGCGCGCAGATCCTGTAGCGCTTCCCTCAGCACCACGAGGCGCAGAGATTCTATCGGCTGATAATCCTCGCCGGGATAGACTACAAAAAGATCGCCAGAGGGGAAAGCGCCCTGCCCGTCGGTAATGGCAAAGGGATCGAGATGCTCAAGCGAGTGCCCGCTGTTGTAGAAGTTAAATCCCCAGTGCAGAAAACCGGTAATCGAATAAAGATAAAGCTGTACGCCTAAAATCCGATTGCGGTAAGAGGGCATAGAGAAGAAACGGTTTGCGACATCGAGCTTCTGCACGCAGCAGTAATAGGTCCAAAGATCCGGCACCTTATGTTGCAGAAACGGCTCTATGTGGTCACTCGCGGTCACCGGATTTTGCACCAGCCCCTGCTGATAGAACTCATAGTCTGACAGCGCATCCAATACTGGAAACCCTTTGATCAACGGGCGAATAAGTTCGCTTGCCCGCCGGTAGGCGTCGATATCCTCCATCTTGGGCTCGTCAGAGACGTGGAACCAGGCGTGTTTCTGCAACCCCCTTTCACGCAGCCAATCGCACAGTGCGGGCAGAAATGCCTGCAAAAAGTCGCGGTATTCGGGGCCCTGAGCGTCGGTCTCCCAGCCAAATGCCCGGCTCAGTCGCCCTTCTCTCTCGACCGTGATTTTTGGCGCATGATTAGCGCCCCACTGGGTAAAAAGATGTGAAATCTCGAAGGTAGTGATGCCTTCCTCTTGGCACAACTCTACCCATTTTTCCAGCTGCGTGAAATCAAACCGATAACCCTCGCCGACCTCCTGACTGACCCCCACCAGCTGCACCGTAGTGCGTTCACCGCCGATAGCCGTATCGAGTGGCGGGGTGAAAACGGGTGTCAGCAGCATATTGACGCCGTTGCGGACCGCACAGCGCACAAAGTTTCTCACCGCCAGCCACCACTCGGGGCTGAACACCGCAATGCGATAGACGTCGGCCAGGCAGTCGGCGTGAAACCACTCGGTGTGCAGCAACGTTTGCGCTGGAAGGGCCTGCGGTAAAACGTCAAGGCTAAGACTCGCGTCGCCCAGCGTCTTCCCACTTTCCACGTCGATAATACGCAGGCAGACCGCACTGTTTCCGGCAGGCAGGGTTTCGTTTTCTGGCGAAAGCGTTAGCCACAGGCTGCCATAATAATTGCCGTTCACAAAAAAGGTGTTATTCGGCAATGGCATCAGCGGATCGGGAAATAGCCCCGGTTCAACGGTCAAATAATCGTCATCAACGGTTTGATAGCAGGGGAAAAGACTGGGTACATGCCTGACCTGCCGCACCGATATGTTTTCTGACAACGTCCCCTGGATTTCAAAGCGCAATTTACGGCGAGGTTCATCATCTTCTTTATGCAGGCAGTAGACACACTGAAAAGAAATACTTTCATTGTTTAACAATGAAAGATGTTTAATCGATATAAAATCAGGACGTGATCTCTGATGAAATATCTTTTCCAGACTATGAGTAAAAGACAGTGAAAGATTCATAATAGTCAGACTCGCGGGGCCAGCGGAAAATATGAATATTTAGCCTGCCATTTTTTTAATCAACAGACAATAAGGGAATAAATTAAATCAGCAGTGGGTAGATGAGAGCAAGTCTCATTAATAATCTTCTTCGAATACCCATCTCACACTTTAGGCTCGCGAGAGATCATTTTTTTTGTTTAATGGCATCACAAAAATGAAAGATTTATCCGCATGCACAATAAAAGCTTTTTTATTCCCCATTGTAGTGCAGGGCTTGTGCGGCAATCTCCCGGTGTAACTGGCCCTGATACCGCTTGTTGTCTGGAAGTGAGACCCAAAATGTTATCGAAAAGTTACAACTCGGCAGGCTTTCATCTTTCGCTTTTAGCCTTTCGTTTTTAACAAGATCGAAAGCAATCCGCACTGATTTAGGGCAAAAGTCGTGATATTGACACACCGAAATTTAGGGGATAGAAAGAATGTACGTTACGACAATGTTTATTTTTCGAACGACCAAGGGGATGTCAATGTCACGAACAAAATGCACCGCCTTTTTATTTAAACCGGCTTTATTTAGCCGTAGCATGATTGCCTCAGCGATATTATTACCCGCCCTGTTTTCTTTATCTGCCCAAGCTGCCGATCCGGTGACATTACGCTATGCCGTGTGGGATAAAAACCAACTGGCGGCAGAACAACAGATTGCTAAGAACTTCGAAAAAGAAAACCCTGATATTAAAATTGATATTGAACTTACTCCCGCCGCTCAATATTTTGTTAAATTAGATGCAGCAGCAGCCGGCGGTGTTGCACCCGATATATTCTGGATAAACATGCCGTACTTTATCCAGTATGCCAAGAATGGATTATTAGAGCCGTTAAATAGCGACATCGAAAAAAGCAAATTAGATATGAATAATATCGTCGCTAGCTCGGTTAAAGCCTATCAATATAAAGGACAGCAGTTAGCCATCCCGCGTGACGTCGATTCCATTGCGGTCTGGTACAACAAGAAACTGTTCGATGAAGCCAAGGTCAGCTATCCAACCAATGACTGGACCTGGGACCAGCTCAAGGCCAAGGCAACCCAGCTCAAAGCCGGCCTGAAAGGGGACGAATTCCCGCTGGTAATGGACCTCAGCAACGATGGTCAGGACAGTTATCTTAACCTGCTCTATCAAAGCGGCAATAACGTCGTGCCGACCGACGGCAAACCCACCGACATCGCCAACGACAAGTCAATCTGGGTCTACCAGCAGCTGCAGGAAATGATGAAAACCGGGCTGCTACCCACTGCGCAGCAGATGAGCGAAGTTAAAACCGAAAACATCTTCCAGTCAAACCGCGCCGCGATGGCCTACGCCGGATCCTGGCTTGCTGCACCGTTCGCCAGCAATCCGTTGATTAACGACCATATTGGCGTGGTGATCATGCCAAAAATCGATCGCCAATCTGGTGTAGCCCACAGTCTCGGATTTGCCCTGTCGGCCAAGAGTACGCATAAAGCCGAAGCCTGGCGCTATATTCAGTTTATGAGCTCGGAGCCGTCTCAGGAAATCCTCGCCAAGGCGGTTATCCCTGCCAATAAGACCGCTGCCAAAGCCTGGGCCGCCAACATCAAGAACGTCGACGTCACGCCTTATATCGAAACCCTTAACTTTACCAAAGCCTATCCAACGGCCGGTACCAACACACCGAAATGGCAAAACATGTGGATAGCCAGCCTGAAGCGCATCTTCATGGGCGCGGACGCCAAACAAGAGATGGACAAGTCGGTTAAGAAAATCTCACGGGTCATGGAAGAGTAACGCTTAGCTAAAAAGTCCCTAAACACCTTCCAGCCGCGGAGATGACACCCGGCTGGAGAAGGTTTTTGCACACGAACTGAGGTATTCACCATGTCGCTTGCAGAATCGGTTTCCGTTGCGGTGAAACGGCAAACCGCCGTTACCCAAAGCGTTGACGCCACGTCTACCAAACCCGCCCGCCGAGTGCTGACTCGCCTGGAGCGCGCCGAACGCTTTTGGGGCTGGGTGATGGTCCTGCCTTTGCTGATAGGGCTGCTGGTGTTTTACTTTGTCCCCTTCCTGCAAAATATCTTCTACAGCTTCACCGATCTCGATCAGTTCATGCACTGGACGACCTTCAATCTCGACAACTACCGCGACCTGTTTACCGACGACGATTTTTACTCGGCGATTTTCAATACGCTGTTTTATGTTCTGGTCTGCGTGCCAATTAGCCTGACGCTTTCACTGCTGCTGGCGATCGGTCTTAACCAGAATATTCGCGGCAAGGCGCTGTTCCGCACGCTGCTGTTCTTGCCCGCCGTCACCATGCCTGCGGCGGTTGCGATGGTCTGGCAGTGGCTGTTTAACAAAGATTTTGGCCTTATCAACTACCTGCTGCACTTCTTCAATGTGTCGGCCATTGGCTGGCTTTCGGACCCTGAAGTGGTGCGCCTCAGCGTTTCCATCATCATTATCTGGTCCTCGTTAGCGCTGAAAATCATCATTCTGCTGGCCGGGCTACAGAACATTCCAAAATCTATTTACGAGGCGGCGGACATCGACGGCATCGGCACACTGCGCCGCTTCTTCTGCCTGACCCTGCCGATGATGGTGCCGACGCTGTTCTTCGTTTCAGTCATGAGTTTTATCGAAGTGCTGCAAATCTTCGACGTTATCTATCTGATGTTTAACCGCTCGATGGTTGAGAACGACACCATGACCATCACCTATTTGTTCTTCAAGAATGCGTTCTACCTGCAGGAAAAAGGCTACGCCTCCGCCATCACCGTGGTGCTGTTTATCGTCACCATGCTGATTACCCTCATTCAGATGGCCATCGGCAAACGCCTGAAAGTGGCATAAGGAGTAGGACATGAGCCTGTTTTCAACCGCCTCTCAAGAACTGCCCGGCAGCGCAATGGCAGCGAAGAAGTTCAACGCTCAAAAATGGGCGGTGTACGCCTTTATGCTGCTCGCCAGCCTCGCCTCGGTAGTGCCGTTTCTGTGGATGCTGATCACCTCGCTGAAAACCCAAGCCGAGAGCATTCAGATCCCACTGCAAATGCTGCCCTCGCACCCGAACTTCTCGGCTTATGGGCGCATCCTGCACGAGATCCCGTTCACCGAGTTCTATATCAACTCGATCCTCTCGACCTTTTTCACCGTCACGCTACAGATGATGATCGCCACAATGGCCGCTTACAGCTTTGCGCGACTGCATTTTCGCGGCCGCAACGTCGTGTTCGTACTGTGTATTTCGATTCTGATGGTGCCGGGTCAGGCGTTTTTGATCCCACAGTTTCTGGTGGTGCAGAAGCTCGGGCTGCTCAATACCCTGACCGGGATGATCCTGCCCGGCATCTTCAGTATCTACGCCACTTTCCTGCTGCGTCAGTTCTTTATGGCGGTGCCCAAGGAGATGGAGGAAGCCGCGCTGATGGACGGCTACAACCACTTCGCCATCTTCTGGCGCATTATGCTGCCACTGATCCGGCCCGGCATTATTGCCTGCATCATCATCAACGGCCTGTGGAGCTGGAATAACCTGATGTGGCCGCTGATCGTCAATACCAGCAGCGACAAACTCACCCTTCCCGTCGGCCTGGCGTCGCTGTCGAGCCGAGCGGGGGAAGAGTATCCGATGCTGATGGCAGGCGCGCTGATGGCCATTATTCCCATGCTGATGCTGTTCATTCTTTTTCAGCGCTACTTCATTCAGGGCATCGCCAGCTCGGGCGTCAAGAGCTAGGCCTTTTTATCCATCACACTATTAATGTAATGCCCTGAAGGGGGAGGACTGAAATATGACTGGAATACAGCTGCACTGCGTTGAAAAAGTGTATCCCAACGGTTTTAAAGCGCTCCACGGTATCGATCTCGAGATCCACGACGGTGAATTTATGGTGTTTGTCGGCCCGTCGGGCTGTGCGAAGTCCACCCTGCTGCGGATGATTGCCGGTCTGGAAAGCGTCAGCGAAGGGCAAATCGTGATTCAGAATCAGTGCGTTAACGATACCTTACCGAAAGACCGCGGCATCGCGATGGTATTTCAGAACTACGCGCTCTATCCGCATATGACGGTCTATAAAAATATGGCCTTTAGCCTGATTGGCAAGGAGAGCAAACAGGAGATCGACCGACGCGTGCGTGAAGCGGCCGAAAAGCTGGAAATCACCAGCCTGCTACAGCGCAAGCCCGGCCAACTTTCGGGCGGTCAGTGCCAGCGCGTGGCGGTCGGCCGTGCCATCGTGCGCAAACCCAAGGTGTTTCTGTTTGATGAACCGCTCTCCAACCTCGACGCCAAGCTGCGCGTCTCGATGCGCGTACAGCTGATCGACCTGCATAACCAGCTGAAAAAAGAAGGCGTCGGCGCAACGATGATTTACGTCACGCACGATCAGGTCGAGGCGATGACCATGGGCGACCGTATCTGCGTGCTCAACCGTGGGCAGATAATGCAGGTTGATAAACCGGTGAATCTCTACCATTCACCGGCCAATCGATTCGTGGCGGAGTTTATTGGCAGCCCGTCAATGAACCTGCATGACCTCGCGTTAAGCCGTCAGAACGGAGACATTGGCCTGCGTCTTGGCGAACACGCGCTGCTGACGCTGCCGCCAGAACTTCAGGCTCAGCTAAGCGGTTATCACCACAACGAAGTCTGTCTTGGCATCCGCCCCGAGTACCTGCGCCGGGTCGAGGCCGGGACGCCAAACGCCCTTGCCGCCACCATCATGACCGTTGAACGCATGGGCAATGAAGAGCTGCTGCACTGCGACATTGGCGGGTATCGCTTTATCACTCGCGTCGCGACGCGGCACGACTGGGATCCTTTGCTGGGTGAAAAAATCTGGCTGGATTTCGCACTCGACCGCGCGCACCTGTTCGACAAAGAAACCGGCCTAAATCTAAAACAGCGTCATTAAAAATTACGGCCTTTTGTTCGCCTGAAACAAGTGGAGAATCGCAATGTCATTAACCTCATCTTCAGTTAAACCCGTCAGTGTGTTGGTGGTCGGCGCCGGTGCACGCGGGGAAATTTATTCACGTTACGCGCTGGCGCATCCCGAGCTGATGCGCGTGGTGGCCGTGGCCGAGCCGCGTGACGTCTATCGAGAGCAGTTCGTCGCGCAGCACGATATTGCACCAGAGGGCGTTTTTAAAGACTGGAAAGACGCGGCGGCGGAAGAAAAAATGGCCGACGCGGTGCTGATTTGCACTCAGGACAGTATGCACCTCGAACCGGCGCTGGCCTTCGCCGCCCTGGGCTATCATATGCTGCTCGAAAAACCGCTTTCTCCTGATAGCCAGGAATGTCGCGATATTGTGCAGGCGGTGCAACGCGCCGGGGTGATTTTCTCGGTCGGCCACGTGCTGCGCTATACCCGCTACACCCAAAAACTCAAGCAGCTGCTGCGTGATAAAGCGATCGGTGACGTGGTTAGCATGCAGCACCTCGAGCCGGTCGGATACTGGCATCAGGCGCACTCCTTCGTACGTGGCAACTGGCGCAACGACCAACATTCGGCCTCAATGCTGCTGCAGAAATCCTGCCATGACATCGACTGGATCCGCTACATCATGGATACCCCATGCGAACAGGTCAGCTCCTTCGGCGGCCTGCGCCATTTTCGCGCCGAGAACCAGCCTGCCGGAGCCGCCGACAACTGCCTCGACTGCGGCGTAGAGTCACAATGCCCCTACTCAGCCAAAAAGATCTACCTCGGCGACACGCATAAATCGACCCAGGGTTTTCTGCGCGTACTCACGCCGGACGTCAGTCAGGAGAATCTCCTCGCTGCACTGCGCAACGGGCAGTACGGCCGCTGCGTTTACCGCTGCGACAATAACGTGGTCGATCATCAGGTCGTCAATATTCAGTTCGCCGGTGGCAAAACGGCCTCCTTCACCATGACCGCCTTTACCCGCCATGAAGACCGTAAAACCCAGCTGTTTGGCAGTCACGGCACGCTCGAAGGCGACGGTCGCTTTATCCGCATCACCTCGTTTATCGACGACAGCGAGACGGTCTATGACGTAGACGATATCGACAGCATCGACCCGGCGCAAAGCAGTACCATGAGCGGCCACGGCGGCGGTGACTACTACCTGATGGCACACTTCATCGACGCCATACGCCGCAACGATGCCAGCCAGATCCTCTCTGGCCCGAGAGAGACCCTGGAAAGCCATCTGATGGTCTTTGCCGCCGAGCGAGCACGCCGCGAATGTGCCGTTATCGCCGTGCACTCTGCCTGACTCGCGAGGAGAAAATGGATGCGCTATGGATTTGATATCGGCGGCACCAAGATTGAAATGGCGGCCTTCGACGACCGGCTTAACCAGGTATTTTGCCAACGCGTTAATACGCCGACCGCAGACTATCAGCAGTTTCTGGACTGTGTGAAAACGCTGGTCGCGCAGGCAGACATGACTCTGCATACGCGCGGCAGCATCGGCATCGGCCTGCCCGGCGTGACCGACCCCATCAGCCATAAACAGCTGTCGGTCAACGTGCCCTGCCTCTCTGGCCACTGCCTAGGAGACGACCTCGCTAATACGCTGGACCGCCCGGTGACCATTGAAAACGACTGCCGCTGCTTTGCCCTGTCGGAGGCCAGCACTGAACAGACGCGTGCGCACGATATCGTATTCGGGGTGATTATCGGCACCGGTGCAGGCGGCGGATTAGTGCTGAATCGGCACCTCTACAAGGGCAAAAATGGGCTGGCGGGTGAATGGGGGCATACGCCTATTTCTGCCCAGCTGGTGCAGCGCTATGACCTGCCGCTGTTTGCCTGTAGCTGCGGTCTTAGCGGCTGTTTCGAGCGTTACGTTTCAGGACGAGGGCTGATGGCACTCAGCCAGCATTTTCATCATCAGGCCACCAGCGTACCGGACCTGTTGACGCACTATCGTCAAGGCTGCCCGCTCGCTCAACGACTGATCGCGATGTATATCGATATTCTTGCCAGCGCGTTGGCTAGCCTGCAACTGATGCTCGACGTCGATGCGTTCGTGTTTGGCGGCGGCCTGTCGAATATTGCGGAGATCTACCAACTGCTACCGCAGGCGATGCGCGGCTGGCTATTCGCTCACAGTCAACCGGCAGCGATTTTACCGCCGGTGTATGGCGACAGCAGCGGCGTGCGCGGTGCGGCTCTGCTTGACGGATGAAGGGATAAATTATTTTCCGCCGGGCAAGCGAAAGACAAAACGCACAGCCAGAGGGGCCGTCTTTCACTCTGTGCGGATTGCACGGTGAAACAAATCGAAAGAACGGCTGATTCATAACGTTTTTGGCGCTTTATACGCCATATGTTGTGCTTTCGATTTAGTCTCAATCGAAAGAAAAAATAAAATTAAACATATGATATATAAAGATTTATTGTGAAAAATGACGTTGATTTTCAGTGTTCCGTTTGTTGTAATCAAGCCGAAACACTGAAAGCAGCAAGGTTGTCGTAAGCGGAAACGTGGCCGCTGCCTCGGGAGAATAAACGCCAATGATAAATACGCTAAAACGTCGGGAATTGATCATCGACCAGCTGTGCCGCGAGGGGTCAGTGCGGGTCGAAGAGCTCAGCGGGCAGTACGACGTATCGAGCGTGACCATCCGTAACGACCTGCGTTATCTGGAAAGAAGCGGCTGTGCCGTGCGCGCCTATGGAGGCGCCAAACTAAACAAACAGTTCGTGTTTGACCGCCCGCTGCAGGACAAGGGACGCATTAATCGCGACGTGAAATACACCATCGCCTGCGCCGCCGCCGCGCTGGTCAATGATGGAGATTCGATAATCCTCGATTCGGGTTCAACCATCAGCCAGATGGTGCCGCAGCTGCAGGGCAAACAGGAACTGGTGGTGATGACCAACGCACTGAACATTGCGTTTGAGCTGGCAAGCAATGAGCAGGTCGACCTGATGGTGATTGGCGGCAGCGTGAGGCGCAAATCGTGGTCGCTGTACGGCCCATCGGCCGAGCAACACATTCGTCAGTATCGTTTCGACAAGCTGTTTCTCGGCGTGGACGGTTTCGATTTGGTCAGCGGCATCACCACGCCAAATCCCGGCGAGGCGCAGCTGAACCGTGCCATGTGCGACGTGGCGCGCGAAGTTATCGCCGTGGCGGATGCCAGCAAGTTCGGCCGCACCAGTTTCTGCATGATCCGTGAGATAGGTCAGATCCAGAAATTGGTCACCGACAGCGGCATTCCCGAGGAGTACCGCCGAAAACTGCAAAGTTTAGGGGTTGAAGTCATCATCGCCGACAGCTAAAGGGCCGGCGTATCCAAACATTCTGTCCGTTGAATATCCTGCTAAGGAGTTTTCATGCAACAACTACTTTCGCTGATCCAGCGCCATAAATCCGGAGAGCCGGTTGGCGTGTTCTCTGTCTGCTCGGCGCATCCCTGGGTTATCGAGGCTGCGCTGCGTCAGGCACTTCAGCGAGGCAGCGCAGTGTTAATTGAGGCGACCTCCAATCAGGTCAATCAGTTTGGCGGCTACACCGGCATGCAGCCGCATCAGTTTCGCGATGCCGTCTGGCAGCAGGCAGATGCGCTGGGGCTGCCGCGTGACCGCGTATGGCTCGGCGGTGACCACCTTGGCCCCAACGCCTGGCAGGATAAAGACGCAGAACAGGCGATGGCGCTCGCCGATACGCTAATAGCCGACTATGTCGCCGCCGGATTTCGCAAGATTCATCTCGACTGCTCAATGTCATGCGCAGGCGATCCCTTCCCGCTCGGCGACGAAGAAGTTGCCCGCCGCGCAGCGCGCCTGTGTGCCGTTGCCGAGAAAAGCTGGCAGCAGCACGGCGGTGAAGCACCGGTTTATGTGATTGGCACCGAAGTGCCGGTACCGGGCGGTGCGCAGGGCGAACTCGAGGAAGAAGAGATGCACGTCACCACGCCGGATGCCGTCGAAACCACGCTGGGCGTGCACCGCAGCGCGTGGATGGCACAGGGTCTCGCAGCGGTCTGGCCGCGTGTGATTGCCGTCGTAGTGCAGCCGGGCGTCGAATTCGACAACCACAGCGTAGAGCGTTATCAGCCTGAGCGAGCACGTCAGCTCACTCGTTTTATCGAGAGCTGGCCCACGCTGGTGTATGAGGCGCACTCCACCGATTATCAACCCCCGCAGGCCTACCGCCAGCTGGTGCGTGACCATTTCGCCATTCTAAAGGTGGGTCCGGCGCTAACCTTCGCACTGCGCGAGGCGCTGTTTGCCCTCGACCACATCGAGCGCGAGTGGCTCGGCGAACATCAGGCATCACACCTTTGTGCGACGCTCGAGCAGGTCATGTGCGAGCGCCCTGAACAGTGGCGTCGCTATTATCCCGGCAAACCGCATCAGCAGCATTTGTATCGCCAGTACAGCCTGAGTGACCGCGTGCGCTATTACTGGCCGCTGCCTGAGGTATCACAGGCCGTCGAGGCATTGCTGGAGAATTTGCGTCAAAACCCGGTCCCGCTGGCGCTGCTGAGCCAGTATCTGCCCGAACAGGCGCGCGCCATTAACGCCGGAACACTCTCTTCCGATCCCGAGGATTGGGTATTACATAAAATCAGTGAAGTGCTGACGGATTACGCCGATGCCTGCCAGCCCGCTGCGAAGGAGCACGTATCATGAGCCACTATTTTTCCTACAGCACCGACTGGCTGGAACAGCACAACGCGCTGCACACCGCACGCGAAATATGGAATCAGCCCGACCTGTGGCGTCAGTTGCATCAACAGCTCACCGAGGACAGCGGACAGTGGCAGCCTTTCCTGCGGCCGCTGCTTGAAAACCCGCGTCTGCAAATTGTGCTGTGTGGTGCGGGCAGTTCGGCCTTTGCCGGTCGGGCGCTCGCGCCCTGGCTACGCCAGCAGACCGGCCGCGACGTGGTGGCCTATGGCACCACGGATATCGTCGCCAATCCGCATCAGTATCTCGACCGTTCGCGTCCTACGCTGCTGGTATCTTTTGCTCGTTCCGGCAACAGCCCTGAAAGCGTCGCCAGCGTGGCGCTGGCCGATCAGCTGGTACCTGAATGTTATCACCTGATGTTGGTGTGCAATCCCGACAGTCAGCTGGCGCAGTATGCCGAAGGCCGCGACAACGTGCTGGCCGTAGTGATGCCGAAAGGCTCCAACGATCAGAGCTTCGCGATGACCTCGAGCTTTAGCTGCATGATGCTCGGCGCGGCCTTGCTGCTCGGCCCGCAGTCGCTCGATGAAGCCTACCCGCCGCTGAATCGGATGGTAGAAAGCGGCTACCGCCTGCGCGAAAGCCTGCAATCTCAGGTCAAGAAGCTGGCACACAGCGGCTTCACCCGCTACATCACGCTCGGCGGCAGCTGTTTTACCGGACTTGCGGAAGAGGCCTCGCTGAAGATGCTGGAACTCACCGCGGGACGTATCGTTACCCGCTACGACTCGCCGCTGGGCCTGCGTCATGGCCCCAAGTTTATGGTCGATGACCAGACGCTGGTGTTGATGATGTTTTCCGGCGACGGTTACGCGCGCAAATACGATCTTGACCTGTGGCACGAGCTGAAACGCGATGGCCTAGTGCAGCAGATGGTAGGGCTCAGCGGCGAAGCCGACGTACAAGACCATTATGACATTCAGACCCTGCATAACGAACGCGAAGACGTGTGGATGATGTTCCCTTACCTGCTGTTCGCCCAGATGCTGGCGATGGAGACCTCGCTGGCACATGGCCTGACGCCGGATAACCCTTGCCCAACCGGCGAGGTGAATCGCGTGGTGAAAGGGGTCACGATTTATCACTATTCAAAACCCGTTAATCCGGCCAGTGCTTCCGCACTCTGACGGATATAGACGACGGTTTTTTTGCGCCAATTCAGGGAGTTTCCATGTATTTAGTCTCTAACCGCGAGATGTTAAATAAAGCGCAGCGCGAAGGTTACGCGGTGCCTGCTTTCAACGTGCACAATCTGGAAACGGTGCAGGTGGTGGCAGAAACCGCCGCCGAGATGGGCTCGCCGGTGATCATGGCCGGTACGCCCGGCACCTTCAGCTATGCAGGAACGGATTATCTGGTCGAGATCTGCCAGGCCGCCGCCCGACGCTATAACCTGCCGTTGGCTCTGCATCTTGATCACCACGAAGAGATGGGCGATATCGAGGACAAGGTCCGGCAAGGGATCCGATCGGTGATGATCGACGGATCGCACTTGCCGTTTCGCCAGAACATCGAGCTGGTGATGCAGGCGGTAAAACTCTGCCATCGATACGGTGCCAGCGTTGAGGCCGAACTGGGCAGATTGGGGGGGCAGGAGGACGATCTGGTGGTCGATTCAGCCGACAGTTTCTTCACCGATCCTTTGGCCGCGAAGGAGTTTGTCGAGGTGACCGGGATCGACTCGCTTGCGGTGGCGATAGGATCAGCACACGGACTATATCAGGGCGAGCCCCGGCTCGATTTCGACAGGCTGGAGAAGATCCGCCAGCAGGTGGAAATTCCGCTGGTATTGCACGGCGCCTCTGGCATTCCCGAGGCGATGATCGCCCGGGCCATCGCGCTCGGCGTATGCAAAGTGAACGTTGCCACCGAACTAAAAATCGCCTTCGCCGATGCGGTTAAGGGCTATTTCAGTGAAAACCCTGACGCCAACGATCCGCGTAAATATATCACGCCCGGCAAGCAGGCGATGAAAGAGGTGGTGGCCGAAAAGATCCGCATCTGCGGCAGTGCGGGCAGGCTCTAATCCAATAGCGTGATGTTCAGCCCCTGGTGCCTGAACACATGCTGGCAGAGGATCTTATAGCTGTCGCGGTCAAAATGAGGCGTCGCGGTTTGTACGCCTTTGGCCGCCTCAAGCGTGCTGACGGTGCCCAGATAAAACCAGTTGTTCAACACGTGATATTCCGTCTGCTGGCCTGATTTTTCTTCGATAGCGATCCGTCCCGGATAGGGCCAACTGCGAACCTTCATCGCCTCAAGCGCCATTTTGAGGCGCGTCTGGTGCTCCACCCGCGTCTCTTTGCCACAGCACAGGCCGGCGCAGCGCCCCAGAGAAAAACGGAAGCAGGCTCGCTTGGCCGACAGTTTCTCCAGCCCCAGCGCGCCGTAGCAGAGCTTCTGCTCGTCGGCGATATCGCGCAGTTTTTCAATAGCCGCAAACTTGGTTTTAAACAATCCGAAGAGATCTTCCGAGGTCGAAAAGTCGAGCTCGTTGCTGAAAACAATGCCCGTCGTCTGATCATCAACCCGTAGCGAGCAGAGCTTGCGGGTTACGCGCAGTCGTTTATTAAACAGCGGCCGCCGGTCCTTGATCATCTTCGACTCAAGCAGCAGTGCGCCTATTTCCCCAACCGTTTCTACGTACTCGATATTGCAGGTCATGCGCAGTAGTTTCGCCTCATCCACGGCTCTGAAATGCGCCAGCACGCGGCTGCGGATATTAACGCTTTTGCCGATATACAGCGGAAACGTCTGGTCCTGCCCATAGAAAATATAGACCCCACTGCGCGCGGGCAGCGTCTCGAGCGTATGGCGAAGGTGTTCCGGATACTGGTAAAGCAGAGGCGTATTTTCGTTTGGCATAGGGCGCTTTTTAATAAGATAAACAGAGCTGCGAGGCGTTTTTTAGGGCAAAAAATAGACAATGCGGATTCTACTGAATATCTATACAGGGTTCAAGTCTGATTCCGTTCCATGAGTCTCCAGCATCGTGCAAACAGAGTCAGTGTAAATAAGGAAAATAATCAGCAGAACAATCTGAATATTTCAAAAAGGTAATTTTTTACACTAGGCTTTAGGTATGTTTAACCTAATGGAAGGAGCACACAATGAGCAACAAGCAAAATTCCCCCACCTCAAATATTCTGGGCAATGCTGAGTCTTATCCTGTTCCGCCGTTTAAACAGCAGAAACAACCTTTCCCGGGTCTGGTGAGCGAGATGTCTCCGCGCCCTGATCACGGGGAGAAATCCTATCGAGGCAGCGGTAAACTGACAGGTCGCAAAGCACTGATAACCGGCGGTGACTCTGGTATCGGCCGAGCCGTCGCGATTGCCTATGCCCGTGAAGGCGCCGACGTTGCTATCAACTACCTCCCCGCCGAGGAATCAGACGCGAAGGAAGTGATCGCGTTAATCAGGGAAGAAGGCCGCAAGGCGGTGGCGATTCCGGGTGATATCCGCGATGAGGCCTTTTGTCAGAAGTTGGTGAAACAGGCAGCGAGCGAGCTTGGCGGCCTGGATATTCTGGTTAATAACGCCGGTCGTCAGCAGTTCTGCGAGTCCATCAAGGATCTGACTACAGAGGCATTTGACGCGACCTTTAAAACCAACGTTTATGCGATGTTCTGGATAACAAAAGCGGCGCTCGACTACTTGCCGCGTGGTGCCTCAATCATTAACACCACCTCCGTACAAGCCTATAAGCCGAGCGAAATCCTGCTCGACTATGCGCAGACCAAGGCATCTATCGTCGCTTTCACCAAGTCTCTTGCTAAACAGCTTGGCCCAGAGGGTATACGCGTAAACGCCGTCGCACCGGGCCCTTACTGGACTCCGCTACAGGTTTGCGGTGGGCAACCACAGGAAAAAGTTGAAGTGTTTGGCGAAGAAGCGCCTCTTGCGCGCCCCGGTCAGCCGGGCGAAATTGCGCCACTTTACGTTACCTTTGCCTCGGCCGATAACAGCTACTCGTCCGGTCAGGTTTGGTGTTCTGACGGTGGAACCGGTACCGTTTAAGCTTCTTTTCTCTCTCGATATTTTGTTGTTGCATACGCCTGTTTCAGGTTGTATTTCTTAAAGACCGACGGTCTTTACACAAGGTAAGGTATGTCAACGATAGAGCGAGATGAGTCCTGGGCTGCGACCATGCGAGTTTGCATGCCGTGGCCCGGAATAATGGCTTTTTATGATGGCCGTATCGAAAATAAAAGGCTTTATAGTCAGGAAGCTAACTGGCTTGATGACGGTGCCTATTCTCTCGGCACCGCCACTTACGTGATTTATCAAGGCACTGAGGCCGTGGTTTATGACACCCACATGAGCCTTCGGCATGCCGCTTTCATTCGTCACACTCTACAATCCCAGGGTATTACAGATATTCGCGTCGTCATGAGTCATTGGCACACCGATCATGTGGCGGGCAATGGCGCGTTCAGTGACTGTGAAATTATCGCCTGTGACCTTACCCGGGCGTTGCTCAGCGAAAATCGCGAACGCCTGGAGACCGGTAAGCCACCGATTAAGCCGGTGGTGATGCCTACCGCAACTTTTCACAATTGTTTGACTCTGCATGTCGGCACTATCGAGCTTGAGCTGAGGCAACTGGACATTCATAGCGCTGACGGTGTGGTGGTAAAAATCCCTTCTCTGGGCCTGGTTCTGGCCGGTGACACACTTGAAGATACGCTGACCTACGTGACGGAGCCTGATAGGCTCGACACTCATCTCAAAGAACTTGCCCGTTTTAAACAATGGCATTTCCAGTGGCTATTACCTAATCACGGCAGGTATGAAATCATTGAGCTGGGCGGCTATCCGCGTGAGCTTATCGATGCGACGGAAAAATATGTGGCCCAACTTATCAGGCTTAAAACCGACTCCAGCCTTGCCAATCTTTCGCTGAAGGAGTTTGCCGCAGAGTCTCTGGCAACCGGCGCCGTTGCCTGGTTTGAACCCTATGAAGCCGTACACCGGCACAACGTCGAACAAGTTTTGGCGCTCGAGGGCACTTACGTGGACTACTAAGGGGTAAATGCCCCTTTTTCCCTGCCATAACGATCCATCCCCGCTTAATTTTGCCTTTTACATCCGTTATGCGCCCTTTTGATTAATACACCGGACTTATAGAAAAAATGGGTCCATATTAGAACAGCGTTTAAAAGTCCACCGCTCTATATTAAACAATAATCTCCTTTTTATCGAAAAACCTCTTTCGATTGAGTTTTTATAATTTAATCGAGGCGGACGGGTGGCGTGAAAAACGCATGATGATATTTTATGAGTTATTAATAGAGTGCTGTTAGTTTAACCTAAAAATCATGTGTTTGAGATATTTAACGCAAGAGAACTTAGAATTACCTAACTATGATGACTCCCGGTGACCGCATTAAATTGCGACGAAAAGAGATGAAATACACCCAGCGCAAACTTGCATCGGTTGTGAAGGTCTCCCATGTCACAATTTCACAGTGGGAGAGCTGTGACACCACGCCCGGTGGCAGGAACCTGTTTGCTTTGGCTAGCGCACTCAAGTGTACGCCTACCTGGATTTTATATGGCGATACAGAGACTTCTCCCATCCCCATTGAATCCATTGCCCCGCCCCTGGCAGAGCGCGAGCTAGAACTGCTGCGGCTTTTCGCTTACCTGCCCGAGTCTGAGAAAGAACGGCACATGGCCGAACTGCAAAGTAAGGTCGACGAGTTCAATAAGCTTTTTGCCGAGCTTTTACACGCAAGAAACGAGCTCAACATATAAATATTCGCGCTAATTATTGGCCTGGATTATTATTTCATCGATTGTTAGGCCAACCTAACAAGGTTGATTGATTTACATTCAACAGTTAAATTTAGCTAACAATAAATATAAACCTTAAAAAACTTTATCGAAAATTTAATCATTTATTTACAAGATTAAATCATGAGCTCATGAAAGTTAAGGCAAAGCGCGACGCATTTAATTTTTATGCATCCCCTCTGTCAGTTAGAAACTTATCTCTTCAGATAGCCTGTTTAATAAATAATAAATGCTTAGTGTGCGGTAAACACAGCGTATTTTACCGTCACTGCCGAAAGAATGATGGAGACTGTCGCTCCTTGTAAAGCGCATAAATCCGCAGGGTGCGCTGGAATCGAGGTTGAGTGCGGCGGTGTGACTTATATCTGGACGCGGCGACAGGGCCGGGAGTGTCTGAGCGATTCGCCCCTTCTTATTAACTGAAGGGGCGATATGTTAAACAAACATCAACGGAGACGCGCTAGTTAGTTCTTGATAACGACGTCAGGGAAACTCGCTTTAACGCAGCGAGTGTAATCCCCTTTGGTCAGCGCGCTAAAATCGTTTTCCTGCCAGTTAACAAGTTTACATGCATAGGACTTGCCACCTTTATTTTCAGCAACATAACTATCATCCTTCACCCAGAACAACGGCATGGCCGCTGAGCTGGCCTCGCTAAATTGTTTCATGCCTTTACAACCCAGCACTTCACTGTCAGGTACGGGTACCCCAAATTGCTTGGCAAATTCTTTGTAATACTGGATACGGTTTTGAGACTGTTGAACTTCCACGCTGCCGCCACATTCCACGCCACCGTTAATGATTTGGGTGGTGACACCAAAACCAGGAACCAGCCCATTAGCCTTGTCTGCCGCATTAGGCTGCCAGCTGCCATCCATCACTGCTTGCATGCTCGGTTTAGGGGGCTGTGGTTGAACATAGAAAAATATTGCACTGGCCAGGTTGAGCCAGGTGTCGGCTACGCGATGGGGTTCTTTTAGTAAAACGTTCACATCGCCAAACATGGCTTGTGAAAAGGCACCATAGTTGAAGTTATAGCTCAGTTGTTTCGCCCCGCGGCCAAAATAGCTCAGCGCATTACCTTGTTTGTCTTTTGCACAAGGCCAAGCTTTTCCCTGCCAGGTGGTAGGATCACAGGTAGCACCCGTGTATTTATCATAGGACGTTTCATTCAGGCCCATTTCCCGGACCCAATGCAATCCTTGTTGCCACTGCGCTACATCACTTTGGTTGGCATGTTCCCCGGTTTCCTGAACAAAGTGAGCAAACATGGTCGCCAGTGTCTTTTTACAAATCCCATCGGCGTCCTGCCCATTTTCGCTATCAGCACAAAGAACGGGGAATTTCCCGACTGCCTTCAAGAAGTTTTCATAGGTGTAAGCAGGGTCGCGGTGTGGGAAGAAGGTATTCCATTTCTCTGCCGTCACCAACTCTTCAACGCGTTTCACGTTGGAAGGATTGTTCGCCGCACCGGGTTTAATTTGCTCAACCTTTTCGTTGCTCAGGGTGCGGATGGCTTTTTTCACTGCAACCAGTTGCGAGGTGTTTGTCAAAGCATCTTCACGCTCATTCAGCGCTTTCTGGGTGAGTTCCATACCCGGTTCAGGCGCGAGTCCGTGCAGACTCCACGCTGATTCCCATGCCCAGCCATCGCCTGGTGCATAGGCCGAAGGTTCCCCACTACACCAGTTAGCAACCTGACATTGATAATCTTTGCCTTTATTGCTGACAATCTCGCCCATTTTGTAATGTTTGCCTGACTGGTATTGCGGATAGTCAGAAGGTCCAGGCGTAGGGTCTGTATCCGGGTCTGTATCCGGGTCTGGGCCTGGCGTGGGGTCAGTATCCGGGTCAGTTGAAGTGCCGATTTTTTTCCATACGTTTTCCCAGATATGGGCTACCGAGGCATTCGGTTTTTCACCTGGGTTGGCATACCATTGAGATTGATAATCACCCCCCTGATGGGTGACTTTTTCTCCGCCAGGATAGGCTTTTTTAATATCATATTTATCATAGGCATGTAGTTGGAATGACAACAACATGCTGGCGGTAAGGAGGGATAATGCCATCCCCTGGAGTTTGTGTGTTTTTTTCACTTAAGTGCACCCTTTTAAAAACGTAACAATGTGATTTTGTTCGTGGTGTAACAGAGGGCGCAAATGTAAACATTATTAACATGTTGAAATATTGTTTGATATCAAATTAGTTTTTTAGCTAGAGAGTTCTTACCTTTAAATAGAAATTTCTTGGCAGAACCCATGGGCGTGATGGAGGAGTGGCCAGTTAAATGTCATGCTCAAGTACGGCTTTATTAAAATCGGCCATCATCGGAGTCGGTTCACGACCATTAGCAGACGCTGATGAATTTTCCTTGCCTCTGCTCTGGATGAAAAAGTAGATAATGAGATATCCTAATTATTGTTTTAACCAGGAGAATGTATGGAAAGTCTGTTTGTTTACGGAACGCTGGGACCAGGCCGTCCTAACGCTCATATTCTCGAAAAGATAGGTGGTACATGGCGCGAAGGGCATGTCGCAGGCTCTCTTATCAATGAGGGTTGGGGAGCCGAAATGGGTTATCCCGGTATTATTTTGGATAACTCAGGCAATAGCGTACAAGGATTCCTTTTTACGTCAGAGAATTTACAACGTCACTGGCAAGTACTTGACGAATTTGAAGGTAGTCAATATGAGAGTGTGCCCGTCAATGTTACTTCCGATAACGGGGAAATCGTCAGTTCCTGCATATACATGTTAAAAATATAATTGCCTTAAGCCTGCTAATCTGGCCTGCCCTCCGTTAATTAGTACACCCCGATTAGTAATGTCTTCTTTTTGACCCGCTCCAGCGCATCTGAGAGGGCAAAACGGCTCGTATACAACTTACCTTTACCAATGCCCACCCTGTCAATCTTCACAGTTTTCCAGTCCAGAAAACTATCATCCTAAGCGGGAATAGGTTTGGTGAAATATCGGATCAAAACACTTTTAACTCAAAAAAGCTGCCATATGGATAGCGTTTAAAATCTGGATAAGCTTAGTAACAGGATAAGTCGTGAAGGTGGCGAGGCTTAAATCTAACGTTTTACGAGTAATGACTGTGAAGATGACGGACCTGCCCCCGGGATTAGATACAACCGTCAGTTAGTAATGTCGGAACCTTCACTCTCAGAATTACCCTTTCTCCAGCTCGCTGCAAATTCAGACGGCGTCTGATAATTCAGCGTGGAGTGCGGGCGACATTCGTTATAATCCTGACGCCATTCGCTGATGGTTTTCCTGGCATGATTGACGTCGCTGAACCAGTGTTCATTCAGGCATTCATCGCGAAAGCGTCCGTTAAAACTCTCAATAAATCCGTTCTGTGTCGGCTTGCCGGGCTGGATAAGTTGCAGCTCCACTCCATGCTCAAAGGCCCACTGATCGAGCGCGCGGCAGGTAAACTCCGGGCCCTGATCGGTTCTTATCGTAGCCGGATAGCCGCGAAACAGCGCAATGCTGTCCAGAATACGCGTGACCTGCACGCCTGAAATCCCGAAGGCAACAGTGACCGTCAGGCATTCCTTTGTGAAGTCATCGACGCAGGTAAGGCACTTGATCCTGCGACCGGTAGCCAGCGCATCCATGACGAAATCCATCGACCAGGTCAGATTGGGGGCCGCCGGGCGGAGCAGCGGCAGACGTTCTGTTACAAGCCCTTTACGACGACGTCTGCGTTTAACGCCCAGCCCGTTCAGATGATAAAGGCGGTACACGCGCTTGTGATTAACCAGAAGCCCTTCACGGCGCAGTAACTGCCATATGCGGCGGTAGCCAAAACGCCTGCGCTCCAGTGCCAGTTCAGTAATGCGCCCTGATAAATTGGCATCAGCCGCCGGACGCTGAGCGTCATAGCGGCAGGTCGACAGGGGCAAACCTGTAAGTCTGCAGGCACGTCGTTGCGACAGACCGGTCGCATCACATATCAACACCACGGCTTCGCGCTTCTGGTCTGTCGTCAGTACTTTCGCCCCAGAGCCACCTGAAGCGCCTCCTTATCCAGCATGGCCTCGGCGAGCAGCTTCTTAAGGCGGGCGTTCTCCTCTTCAAGCGACTTCAGGCGCTTAACCTCAGGCACCTCCATACCGCCATACTTTTTACACCAGGTGTAAAAGGTGGCGTCGGAAATGGCGTGCTTACGGGCAGAAACTCCGGCTTCGGCCTCGCGGAGAATACTGATGATCTGTTCGTCGGAAAAACGCTTCTTCATGGGGATGTCCTCATGTGGCTTATGAAGACATTACTAACATCGCGGTGTGTTAATCAACGGGGAGCAGGTCAGCTGATGGATTTGTTGTCCGAAGGCACAGTGGTTTCACTGACCATCGTGTCCCAGCCACAGGACGTGCTGGAAAACGACTTCATCAAGCTGGCCAAAAACGCCGTAGGTGAGAAGACAGAATCCGGGCGTGTGCGCGAGGATGTGCGCGAAGTGAAAGAGTATCTTGGCCGCCGCTATAAGCTTTATCGCGGCGCTCTGACTTTCTTACTACGCGGCAATGATTTGGCTGACCTTAATCGACGCCAGCAAAACATGTCAGCCACGCTTCTGACTGCCGGCCTGCAACCTGTGCGGCCTGAGTTCAACGTTTCCCCACTAAATACCTGGCTGCGCGCACTACCGATGTGCTTTAACCCGCAGAAAGATCGCCGCCACTGGTATACGCGCCTGACGTGGGTGCAGCATCTGGCGGGATTACTACCGGTGACTGGCCGCGCGACCGGCAGCGGTCATCCCGGCTTCAGCTTCTTCAATCGCGGCGGTGAACCGCTGACCTTCGACCCGATGAATAAGCAGGACCGCACGCAGAACGCGCATATGCTGCTGCTCGGGCCAACCGGCGCGGGTAAGTCGGCCACGCTATGTGCGACGCTTTCCCAGTTGATGGCCATTCATCGCCCACGTCTGTTTATTGCCGAAGCCGGTAACTCCTTTGGCCTATACGCTGACTATTGCGAAAGCCTTGGCCTGACGGTGAATAAAATCAGTATTCGTCCCGGCTGCGGCGTCAGTCTGGCGCTGTTCGCCGATGCGCATCAGTTGCTCGACCTCAAACCGGAGCAGTTGCAACTTAACGAAGCCGACATCCCGGATGCCGATGAAGATGATGGTGATGAACAGCGCGACATCCTCGGCGAGATGGAAATCGCCGCGCGCATGATGATCACCGGCGGCGAAAAGCGCGAAGAGGAACGGTTAACGCGCTCTGACCGTGGCCTGATCCGTGAAGCCATTATGATGGCGGCGCAGACTAGCTACGACGAGTCGCGCCAGATGATTGCTGAAGATCTGCAAACCGCGCTGTTTGCTATCGCACGCGATAACAGCGTGGACAGCAGCGGCCAGCCTTTGCTGACCGAACGCCGTCGCGCGCGTGCCGATGAAATGGCCGGTGCGATGTCGATGTTTACCAGCGGCTTTGAAGGCGAGCTGTTCAACCGTCCCGGCACGCCATGGCCAGAAGCCGATGTCACGCTTATCGATTTAGGTACGCTAGCGCGTGAGGACTATGGTGCGCAGATGGCGCTGGCGATGGTTTCACTGGTGAACACCATCAACAACATTGCCGAGCGCGATCAGTATCTCGACCGCGAAATCGTCTTTGCCATCGATGAAGCGCACATCACCACCACCAATCCGCTGCTGTCTCCGTACATGACAAAAGTGGTCAAGATGTGGCGTAAGCTCGGTGCCTGGCTGTGGATGGCGACGCAGCATCTGGCGGATTACCCGGATATCGCCGAGAAGATGCTGAATATGGCCGAATGGTGGCTGTGCCTGACGATGCCGCCTGATGAAGTGGAGCAAATCGCGCGCTTTAAGAAGCTGAGCGATGAGCAAAAATCGGTACTGCTTTCAGCTAGTAAGCTGCCGCGTTGTTACACCGAAGGTGTGGTGCTGTCGAAGAAAACTGAAGCACTGTTTCGGGCCGTGCCACCCAGCCTTTACCTCGCTCTCGGTATGACCGAGAAAGAGGAGAAAGCCGAACGCCGCAAGCTGATGAAACAACACAACTGTAGCGAGCTGGAAGCTGCAGTGATGGTTGCGTGCCAGCTTGATGCGGCGCGTGGCCTCAAGTCTGAAACTGCATAATCAGGGAACCGTATGTTAAAACTAAAATATCCCGTACCCCGCATCACCACGACGATTTCCCGCCAGGCTGCGCGCACGCTTTTTACTTTAATGCCGCAGGGTGAACCTGAAATCCTGAGCAGCGATCTGGCTTTACTGGACAGGCTTTGCGATGAAATCCGTACGCGCGTAAATCCGCCCGTGCAGATCACTAGCCATCCGCAACGTGTTGGCAGTCATTCATGCCTCGCGCTGCACTTCAAAGGCAAGCTGTGTAGCTCGATTGACCTGCTGATTACAGTGAATAGTCACCTGAGTTGGCCAACTGAAGATGACTACCATCATCCACGTTGGTACATGACGGTGGTGGATGCAGCGGATCTTATGTATTTGACTTTATACATTGAGCGAATAATGACTTCTGCAGGAGATTAATCTATTAAATTCAATTTGTTACAGTTAAGTCGAATGCGGATTTTTAATTCAGCGCTATCAGAAATTAAGATTTATCTTAACTATGGGTTGTTTTATGAGCTAGGATGGATTGCTAAAAAATCAAATCTGCAGAGACTAGCTCATGGAAAAATCAGAAATTGAAAATGATGACAAATTAAAAAGCCAAACATTAACCCTACGACTTCTGAAAGAAAACATTCCGATCAAGAATGCTCTGACCGTTGATCATGGTTATCTCCCTCAAGAAACAGCGAGAGGTGAACTTTATATTGATCAGTCAGAATCGGTTCCTCCTGTTTGGGGAAAGTTTTTAGGGGAGCTTTCCCAACGAGATCTGTCTGAATTATCTAATCAGCATTGTTCTGCGGTTTTATTTATAGATGTTCCTTCAACAAATGGAAAAGATGCGTCAAGAACAATGGCTTTAACTTTTGGTTATGGTCATCATGCTCTCGAAAATTCTGCATTTGAGAGAAATTTTGGTCTTAAAGTAACTTTGAGTGCAGTAACCAGAACTGAACTAATCAGCCTTGATACCGCTACTCTAGATTCAACTGTATTTCAGAAAAGAATACAGGCTAGCAAAAAAGCCAACTTTTCTGGTTTTGGTATGAATATCGAAAGAGATTTATTAAGACTGGCTGGAGGAATACCATCCGACACATCTTTTGCTTCTGCACTGGCCGGTAAAGATGCACTCACTTTAACAGCGAGAACTTCACCCAATGACTTTTTGAATAAGTGCTCTAAAGCATTAGAGCTCTTTTATAGCAATAAATATAAAAATGAATTTAGCTTCATAGACCACATTACACCTGTGCACGACTCAGATCAAAAAGATTACCTTGACTCGATAATTTTCCAGGAGATTTCAAGTCTAGTTGCAGGAAGAACTTCAGACTTACATATGGTAATACCAGAAGTCACAAACCCTGAATTATCAAATGAGGTGAGCTACTATGGGGCAGGCTTCAGTAAAGGAATAAAGCATAGTTTTCCTGGAGTAGACATAAATGACTATATTTCGGAGTTGTTAAAAGGGGATTACCTCTCAATACAAACTTTTGAGGCTATAAAAAACAATCAGTATATATTCGATATTATAAATGGAGAGAAAAGTAAGAAAAGCAAAAGAAAAGTATATGACTGTTTAGTGTTTGAAGTTGAGATCAAAACATCACAAGAAACATCAAATGATGGGAATCATCCTGCAGATAACATCTTGTCAAATATACCAACTGGTTTTCCTCAGGGGGTATATGTCTTGTTCTCAGGAAATTGGTATTTAGTCGATAAAGAGTTTCATTCCAGAGTTGAATCTTCGTACTTAAAATACTTAGCCAAAGTATCTTTCCTTCCTAGCACAAAGAAGAAGAATGAGAGAGAACTAATTTTGGAACTAGATAAACTTCCTCATCTCCTTAACTTGGATCAGGCAAAGATAAATCCTACTGGTGTTAGTAATGCAAACATTGAACCTTGTGATTTTTTATCAACAAAAAGTCAATTCATACATCTTAAAGATGGTGAATCTTCGGGTCCAATTAGCCATTTATGGAACCAAGGCGTCGTTTCAGCTGAAGCATATCTTAATGATTTAAAATTCAGGAAGGATTTAAACCAAGAAATTAAAAAAAGACAAAAAAAATATAAAAAGACAGGCTTCGATGGCCTACTGCCAAGAGCAAACGGAGCGTTAGATGTAAGTAAGATAACAGTGATTTTTGGTATAATGAGAGCGCCTTATGTCAAGACCAGCCGAGCAGGGTTACCCTTTTTTAGCAAAGTCAGCTTTAGACCTGTTGCTCAAGCCATTGAAAGCATGGGATATAAAGTCGAGCTCCACCTCATCGAGAAGTCCTAGTTTATTCTCATCATGAGAAAATCGTTTATCTGATGAGAGATAGTTAAAAACACTTCACTGTTTAGTTTCAACATGACAGTGGGGTGTTTAATAATGAAACTAACCTACTTCATTCTAGCTATTAATTTGACTCACGGCGCAATTGCAAAAACCGTGTTATATACAACAACTGACTTACCACCTAATAGTGCCAAAGATGATTTTGAAGTCGTATACCTTGATTCACCCGACAGAATATCCAATCTTTTAGTTATAGATGAAAATTCATTAAGCACTAGCGAAAATATTTTAAGAAATAAATCCCGTGAATTTTCCATTATCCATCAGCGAAAAATAGTTAACGCATGGAACTCTGTTATTACTGCCTGGGAATTAGGAGTCAAAAAATACCTGCCGTAGTATTCGATGACGTTTATGTAGTGTACGGCACAACCGATGTGGATCTGGAGAAAAAAATCCGGGCGCAAGGTGGCCATCCATGACGCGCGCGAAGCTGGCAACTACCGCGCTGCTGTTAGCCGCGCTGCAACCGGCAGCCGAATCGGCGATCACCAGCGCGCAGATCATTGCGAGCGCGGTGTCACCATCCTGCATCAGCTGGCGCGTCAGCGGCATCTGTTACTGGTTGTTCTGCACGCCGTGGGGCTGCAAGGTACGCACATCGGTAAAGGTAACTCACTTTATTCCGGAAGCCGTGGTGTCGGCGTATGCACAACCGGGCGCGAATCCCTGGAACGAAATGGCGTTCGTCAGCCAGACAGCGGGCGGGCTCGAAAACGGCATGTATGGAGTGCCAGCCGGTGGCGGTAATGAAGAACTTAAAGCGCCGGGTAAACGTAAAACCAATCTGCACTTCAAATACGCCGACGCGATTGGCCATCCGGCAACATCGCTGATTGGCGGCAGCATTTCAGGCTATTCCTGCGAGAGTGCGGCAACGCCGTTGAATCCTTACTTCCTCAGCACGCTCGATACGCTTGTAAGTATCCCGCTAAACCGGCCCATTCACTTTTAGAGATCTTACGACATACTGATTATGTCACCTGAGGAGATCGCTATGCGTAAGATCCGATTCACCGAGCACCAGATCATCGCCGTTCTGAAGTCTGTCGAAGCCGGGCGCACCGTCAAAGATGTCTGCCGCGAGGCCGCTATTTCAGAAGCCAGTTATTACAACTGGAAGGCGAAATATGGCGGGATGGAAGCCGCTGATATTAAAAAGATCAAAGATCTTGAGGATGAGAATCGTCGTCTGAAGCAGATGTTTGCCGATCTGAGTCTGGAATGCCGGGCACTGAAAGACGTTATTGAAAAAAAGCTTTAAAACCAGCGGTAAAGCGTGAGCTCGTCAGCTATCTGACCGCGCAGTTTTCGATGAGCATACGTCACGCATGCAGGACGTTATCGCTGAGCAGGACGATGTTTAGTTATCAATCGGATACGCGACGTGATGAAGCGGTGATTCAGAGCCTGACTGAGGCAGCTGAACGCTATCCTCGCTACGGATTTAAGAAGCTTTTTCAGGTGCTTCGCAGGCAGGGGTACGCCTGGAATCACAAGCGGGTACACCGGATTTACTGTCTGTTAAAACTGAATTTTCGTCGTAAAGGTAAACAACGCCTGCCGGTGCGCAATCCGGCTCCGCTGGCAACGCCGGAAGCGCTCAATCAGAGGTGGTCCATCGATTTTATGCACGACGCGCTGACATGTGGCCGACGTTTTCGGACTTTCAATGTCGTCGATGATTTTAACCGTGAAGCTCTGGCTATCGAAATTGACCTGAATATCCCGGCTCAGCGTGTCGTGCGGGTGTTGGACAGGATAGTGGCAAACCGTGGACATCCGCTGAAAATGCGGATGGATAACGGGCCGGAACTAATATCACTGGCTCTGGCACAAAGGGCTGAGGACCATGGTGTAATGCTGGAATTTATCAAGCCAGGTAAACCGACGCAAAACGCATTTATCGAACGGTTTAACCGAACGTACCGGACCGAAATATTGGATTTTTATCTGTTCAGAACACTGAATGAAGCACGGGAAATAACGGAACGCTGGCTTAATGAATACAACAGTGAGCGGCCTCATGAATCCCTGAATAACCTGACGCCGGAAGAATACCGGCTGATGGCTGAGAAGACGGAAAACTCAAAAAGTGTGTGGAACTAAAGTTGGGATACTTACAGGAGTATTGCAGGCAGCACATGCTTGCGAAATATTCCTTAAAGCTAGCCTCGCTCAAGAACATCCTCTTCTTATTTTTGAATCACTACCAAAGTCAACAGCTGATTGCGTAAACAAAACGACAGGTTTACTTGATTTTGAAAGTTTATTAGAAAAAGGACAGACAATTAATTATTCTGAGTTACCTGAAAAGGTTTGGGCCGCGACAGGAAAGAAGATAAATAATATCCAGTTATATAATGACTTTGGTAAAATGAGGAACTCTATTCAACACTTTGCTGCTCCAAACAAAGATGTGTCGTTACTAACCTCACAGTTTATCTATGAAGTTATTGACCCATTTATCAACTCAGAATGGGATATGTGTGCAATGAGCTATTGTGATGACTCTGAGCAGTATGAATATCTAATCCCTATACTTGCTGAGAGAAATGTTTACTTTACAGTATCAAAAAAAATGTATGGGGGCCTGAGTGAACTCAAAAGACTTGTTGAGGAAGGAACCCCTGCATATAAAAAAGAAATGATATTAAGAGGTCGCAATGTCGGGCTGGTGTAAATATGCAGCATACGCGAAAAGAAAAAGTGGAAGTGTTCTCCTATAACGTTTCCATTTGCATAGAATTCCAATGTCATTTCTAATGTTCATTGATAGACACGAATATCAGCGATCATTTAATCTATTGAATATTATAGTGCGGTTAAATTTTTTTCTCTGAAAACTTCTATAAGGATATTTATTGATGGTAAACGAAATGTAAAATCATCATGGTTAAGGCCTAATTACAAAAGCTCTTAACCATGAGTGATTGAACACTTTCGTTGGGCTAGGAAGTGATAACCTTTTTCAGTTCATCCTTATCCTTGTAGACACTTAGAATAAAACGCACCCATTCTTGGCAATACAGATAACCGTCAAACCCCTCAACAAAACCGCAGTATTTTCCTTTGAATTTTTTGTCATTTTCGATTGGTCTGGCCTCATAGTGTTTCCAGAATTTCGTATGAGTCGTGATATTGAAGCTTTTCTCTTTGCTTTGGACTAATGCGACAACTTTAGTAGGCTTTAATTTAAACTGATTTTCGACATTCTTTATGAAGGCTATTCCAGACTCATACTTTTCTATCTCATCTTGATCGAGATTGCTGACATTAATGAACTCAATTGCTAAATCTGATTGTTTGGCATTTTTTCCAACTAACGGCACCAATAACGCTCTTAACCTATACTGCTGACTTTCTACTATATTATCCGAAAGCTCGTTTTTATAATCATCAATGAACTTTTTTACTGCATTGAAATTTTGCATTTGAAACTGTTTGACGGCATCAATTTGTGCTTGTTGAGTTGCTCTGGTCAATTGCATAGCAAGCGCCAAATTAATCATCAGGGCACTATCTTCCCCAAACTCTTTAATTATAATGTTCTCAAAATTATTGATGGCTGCTTGGCACTCACCAAAAGTCAGTAAATCAATTGCAGGAAGACCTCGATGCTCGATTATATTCCTTAATCCGATGAGGAAGAATAAGTTAGCTTTTTCAGCAGATTCAATGCCCGGCCAGTATTCTTGGCAACACGTTTTTAGCTCCCAAGCCTTTTCTTGTCCATCCACCAATTTTGGCGTTCCATCAGCTTCAAGATAATTATACGGCGTGCCATTCTTGGCAAAAACAGCATGAAAAAGCGAAGTATATGCAATAATAATATTTACTATAAAACCAAATGTCTTGAATTCAGTAAAAGGGTTGTTGTAAGTTGCAACTGCAAGCAGTGCAAACTCCCTTGCTTTTTTTAAATTTATGCTTCGCTCTGACTGAGGCATAGAGTCAACATATTTTTGAGTATTTATGTGTCGAAAATCTTCTTTGCTAATATATTTTATTCCGAGAGTGGTGTAATGCTTACCATCCCTCGATATAAACTTATTCCACGTCTTAGTAGGATATGTTTTGCAGGTTTGAACTTTCCATCCAGTCGCCGCTGCTAATTCATCAATCGTAAATGACTCTTGGTTCCGCTCTCTCGACACTAAGAAATCATATGCTAGGTCAACTTTATCAAAATTACTCACTCTGAAGGTCCCTCATCTAAAAGCATCTTTGCTAGAGTAGAAAACTGCCGCGCTGATGGGCGGGTATTTTGTTGATTTAAAGTAATTGAAATCACAATACAGCTACAAAATATCTCTTTCAAACATATGGTTAGCTTACTTGTATTATGTCATCTCCCTGAGTGCGCTTCTGTACGGAGCATGAGCATACATCGGAAATTTTGGTGCGTGGCCTAATATTCCATCGGCATGGCTAAAATTGCAGTTGCTTAACTTGTGGCAGATGACCTGAGCCACGCCATACCGATGGCATAAGCATTGGTTGCAGGCGGTGTTAGGGGGCTTGACGTCACTCTGCGGACCCTGGTGCCTTTGGATACCATCCGAGCGATTGCAAATAAAGTTTCTGAAGCGATCGTTGGTGCAGGAACAGTCCTGAACGCGCAGCAGATTGAAGACGTTATGCTGGGAAGGGGTAGCTAAACTTGAGGTGTGGTTGACAGATGCGACAATGATTGCAATTATTTACGCCAACGAGAAAAGGGAATCAGCGGTCACTGATACCCGTTCTTGAAGATTTTTATGTTCAATCTTGGATGATGCATCTGCAAATGCAGTCACCGTTGCTTTGAACACCATCTTCGTTTAGACACCCGTCAGAGATCTCACTTCTAACCAGTGTGCTTCGATGTATGGTGCCCGGACTCGGAATCGAACCAAGGACACGGGGATTTTCAATCCCCTGCTCTACCGACTGAGCTATCCGGGCAACGCGGCGCATTAAACCGTAATGGCCGCTCGGCGTCAACGGCTTTTTAACGGATTGTCAGGATAACACGCCTGAACGTTGCTTTTTAGAGCAAAAAACATTGAAACGGTTGTTTTGCATTCATAAACTCATTAAAGACGGGATATTTTCAATGAGTTAATCAATATCGCCTCACCCTGCTCAGGGCATGCCAGGTGATCAGGCATGTCGGATTCGATGCTTTTACCTGCCGCCTAATAAACAATCTGGTTAGCTTAAATGCTGCTTCAGATAATGGATAAACGCGCTAATCCGAGCTGGAAGGTGTTTCCTGTAAGTATAAACGGCATAAATATCGGCAGCCGGTGCCTGATAGTCGGTCAGTAATGGAATAAGATCCCCCTGCTCCAGGTCTTTCTTTATATCCCACCGCGAGCGCAAAATAATACCCTGTCCATCCCTGGCGTAGTGTACGACTGTCTCACCGTCGTTGCTGGACAAATCCCCGTTCACCTTCTGCACATACTCCTTGCCGTCTTTAGTAAAACGCCACAGCGAATAATCGCTTTCGTACTGTCGCAGAACGATGCAGTTGTGGTGCGCCAGGCAGGTAACGGTATTCGGTGCCCCATACTTCTCCAGATAAGCAGGCGCCGCGCACACCACGCGAGAGTTGCTCATTAATTTAATCGCGACCAGCCGTGAGTCGGGCGGTTCACCGACGCGCAGGTCGATATCGACGCTGTTATCAAGAAAATTGAGCGGCTGGCTGGTGAGCTGTAAATCGATATCCAGATTGGGGTGAAGCCGATGAAAAGAAGAGATGAGCGGCGCAATGAAACGGCGGCCAAACCCAAACGAGGCATTGAGATTCAAACGGCCGGTTAACAGCGCCTGGCTGTTGGAAACTGCGCTCTCAAGCTCGGCAATCTGCGTGATGATCGGCCGAGCGCCCTCAACGTAACGCTCTCCCTCTAGCGTAAGAGCCAGACGTCGTGTCGTGCGCAGCACCAGCTGCACACCCAGCCGTTGTTCAAGGAGCGTTAAACGTTTACTGACCGCAGGCAGGGTCAATCCCATTTCACGTGCGACCGCCGTCAGACTGCCGAGGCGCGCCAACAGGGTGAAAAACCGCAGATCGTCGGTAGAGGACATCATTATTCACTTTAAGTTAAGAATGCCTTAAATATTTAGCAAATTGTTGAGCACCAGTGAAGCATTTACACTCAATCAGTCCGATAAAACATCTCCAGCAACCTATCTCAATAAATAAATTAAAACAGCAGAAGGCCTACAGCATGTCTGAAAGAACACACAAAATCGCCGTTATCCCCGGTGACGGCATCGGTAAAGAAGTGATGCCTGAGGGCATCAAGGTGATAGAGAAAGCGGCGGCAAAACATGGTATTAACCTGGAATGGCAGGGGTTCGATTTTGCCAGTGCCGACTACTATCTCGAGCACGGAAAAATGCTGCCAGATGACTGGTATGAAACGCTGAAGGGGTTTGACGCTATCTATTTCGGGGCAGTCGGTTGGCCCGATGTGGTGCCAGATCACATTTCACTGTGGGGCTCATTATTGCAGTTCCGACGTGAGTTCGATCAGTACGTTAACCTGCGCCCGGTACGCCTGATGCCAGGCGTAAAAGCACCGCTTGCAGGAAGAAAGCCGGGTGATATCGATTTCATGTCGTGCGGGAAAATACCGAGGGTGAATACTCTAGCGTGGGCGGGATAATGTTCCCCAATACAGAGCGTGAGGTGGTTATTCAGGAGACGGTAATGACGCGAACAGGCGTCGACCGTATTTTGAAATATGCCTTCGAACTGGCGCAAAAAAGACCGAAAAAACATCTTACCTCGGCGACAAAATCTAACGGTATTGCGATTACCATGCCCTACTGGGATCAGCGTGTCGTAGAGATGGGTAAAAATTATCCTGAGGTTGATGTCGATAAGTATCACATTGATATTCTCACCGCGAACTTCGTACTTCACCCTGACTGGTTCGACGTAGTGGTCGCCAGCAACCTGTTTGGCGATATTCTTTCGGACCTGGGTCCCGCTTGCACAGGCACTATCGGCATTGCTCCCTCAGCCAATATTAATCCCGAGGGACTGTTCCCAAGCCTTTTCGAGCCGGTTCACGGCTCTGCCCCAGATATTGCGGGCAAGGGGATCGCTAATCCGATTGGTCAAATATGGTGTGGTGCCATGATGTTGGAACATCTCGGCTATGAAAAGGCAGGCGCAGAAGTATTACAGGCGATTGAAAAAGTATTGAGCAGAGGCGCAGACGAAGCCCCACTGACGGGCGACCTCGGCGGTAAGGGAAATACGCGTGAGTTAGGTCAGGCGATTGCCGACGCCCTGTAAAGCACGCGAAAAATGTGGCTATAAATCAACCGCCTCTTAGAGTGAGAATAAACTGCGGTAAAATATGATTTATCTGATGCTGAGTGAAGGTCATTTTGCTTTCACTCAGTGTCCCCCTACTGATACACTTCCTCTTATTACAAATCTTTTTTAAACATAAAGTTAGATTTAATTAAGGGGAATCCTATTGTCTTGGAATAGCCTGACTTATTTTGGCGACAGTATGCTATTGCTGCCGAGCGGGATAATTATCGCCTTATTTATGGCATGGAAAGTAACGGGCAGACTCACTCCCTGGGCCTGGTTATTTACTTTTGGCCTCACCGGCTTCATCGTCAGTGTTTCAAAACTGCTTTTTCTCGGCTGGGGAATTGGCAGCGCAACCTATGATTTTACAGGTTTTAGCGGGCATACCACAATGTCAGCCACCTTCTGGCCGGTATTAATGTGGCTCCTGAGCGGTGGCTATCGCCGCGGCATCCACCGCACGATGATAGTCATCGGCTATCTCCTGCCCGTTATGATTGGAATAAGTCGAGTGGTGTTGCAGGCGCACTCGCCAAGCGAAGTGATTACCGGCTTGATTTTGGGACTCTCTGCCAGCAGCCTGTTCCTCTATGCTCATCGCCATCAGACGGTGAAACATTTTACGCTGCCACAGCTGGCCATTATGTTGATCTTGCCCATTATTTTGCTGAGCACCGGCCATAAGGCCACCACTCAGAACATGATTGAACAGCTCGCGGCCTATATTACCGGCCATCCACCGTGGACTCGCGCACAGCTGCTGAGTGAACTGCATTAACGCCCTCTTCTCCGGCATCGCTTTTCCATTCACGATGCCGGAAATCTTCCCAGCCTAACGTCTCATTACACCACTTTCTTATTGCTGTTAAATACCTGCCATTTCTCCTTGATGAAAGCGTCTATTTCACGTTGAAAACGCTCGGCAGAAAACCTCAATGCATTTAGAAAAAACAACGCCTAGGGTCACTCTGTCGATGAAAGGACATAAATTGCCCCCTTGAGCTAAGGTAAATAATGAGGGAACTGCAGAAGAGGAGAAGGTAAGTCATGGGCGTATTTGCATTAACTAAGTTCAAACTACCCGTTAAGCAGGGAAAGAAGCCGTGGAGGCTAGTGATAACCAGCCTGCTGTTGGTGCTGGTAACAGCGATTGCAGGCTGCGGAGATAAGGAGCCTGCACAGCGTAAAGCCTTTATCGACTTTTTACAGGCGCAGATTATTACCGCACAGGGAACGAATCTTCCTGCACTGACGCAGGACCAGAAAACGGCCTTCGGTAAGTACATCAAAGACTACGCGGTGATGAGGGATTTTCATCAGAAAATGGAAACAGAGCTTAACTCTTCGCTGGTACCGGTATTTAGCAGTATGAATGCGCTAACGTCAGTCAATGCGTTACTTCAGCAACGAGACGAGCTGCAGAAAATGGCAGATAAAAGTCCAAGGTGGCTTGAAGAAACAAAATTGCTGCAGGTTCAGACCGACGCGCAGAGAGAGGGGCTGAAACAGCCTGAAGATCTGAAAAAAACCTATGACCAGGCCTATAACAAAGTTGTTTCACAGCCCTCTGCGGCGGCAGAACAGATATTCACGCTGCTGCCAGAAGTCTTGAAAAACATTGTTGTTAAGGCCGATTTCATTAAAAGTCAGGGTAAAACTGTCACTATTTCTGGTAACACCTTGCAGTTTGCCAACCAGGCTCAGCTGGATAAATACAATGCGATTCAGAAAAAGTTGTTGCCGCTAAATGCGCAGCTAATGGCCTTAAGCCGAGAGTTGCATCGCGCAGCCGAGTAATGCGGCGGCAGTTTGCCGCCCAAAATGCATCAGTGGCAAGCATGTGCCGCAGGCTGGCCATTTTCGGCTCGACGCCAATCCCCCGGCGTTTGGCCGAACTGACGCTTGAAGCTGCGGGTGAAAGACTGCTGTGAGTCGAACCCCAGTGAAATTGCAACACTGACGATGGTTTCACCGCTGCTGGCTAGCATATCCGCCGACTTTTTCATCTTCTGGGCACGAATATACTCGCCCATCGGCAGCCCGGTATGCTCTTTAAACATGCGCTGCAAATGCCAGCGTGAATAACCTGCACGTTTGGCCACGGTTTTAATATCCAGGCGTTCTTCGAGGTTGTTATCGATCCAGTCGATCAGATCGTGAATAAAATCTTCGGTTTTCATGTCCGCTCTCCCGCTGTGTTTTTTTTGCCCTCGCAAGAGAGCCTGTGCTAAGGCTGACGCAGTTTTGAATAAAATGCAAGTTTTACTATTGCATTTAATTTTTCGATTGCGGATAGTTACACATCAAAACAAATCGCCATAAAGAATAGCACATAAAGTGCAACAATAATTCTTGCACTTTACTAGGCCACTCCCTACAATCGCCATGAAATAGTGTATCAGTAATTGATACCTTATTGTGCCTATGACAGGTGCAAATCCGCATAAAAATATCAGTCAAAGGACTCATCGCCGGTGGACAGGACCGGGGAGGACTGCCTGATAGCGCGTGTTCATCGCAATAGATACCGGACATTAAAACAATGATTAGCCTGCAAAATCCTTTCGTGATACCAAGCGAGCGTCGCTCTGGTACGCATCTTGCTCTCCCCCTTTCAGGGATAGCGTTGATGGTTGCTTTACTTTCAGGGTGTGACAACAGCGTAGCGCAGAGCTCAGCTCCGCCTGCACCGGCCGTCAGCGTGGCCGCCGTAGTGGTAAAACCAATCAAACAGTGGGACGAGTTCACCGGCCGGGTTGAGGCGGTGCAAAGCGTTCAACTTCGCCCTCGTGTCTCAGGCTACATCGACAAAGTAAACTATGTCGAAGGCCAGGAAGTAAAAAAAGGCCAGGTGCTGTTTACCATCGATGACCGTACCTATCGTGCAGCACAGGAGCAGGCTCTGGCCCAACTGGTGCATGCCAAAAATCAGGCCAATCTCGCTCGTAGCGAATCGGCTCGCACTGAAAAACTGGTGGGTTCCGAGGCGGTATCCAAAGAACTTTGGGAACAGCGTCGCGCCGCCGCCGCTCAGGCCCAGTCTGACGTGTTGGCCGCACAGGCCCAGCTGGATATGGCTCAGCTCAATCTCGATTTCACCCGCGTAACCGCCCCGATCGACGGCAAGGCCAGCCGCGCAATGATAACCGCCGGCAATCTGGTGACCGCCGGTGACAGCGCCAGCGTGCTAACCACCTTAGTCTCACTCGATAAAGTTTACGTCTATTTCGACGTCGATGAAGGCACATTCCTGCGTTATCAGGCCATGGCTCGCGACGCAAAGCACAACAACGCACCGCTGCCGGTACACGTTGGACTGGTCGGTGAGGAGGGGTATCCGCATCAGGGGATGCTCGATTTCACCGATAACCAGCTTACCGCCAGCACCGGTACCATCCGCATGCGCGCCTTGCTCGATAACGGCGACCGCAGCTTCACGCCCGGCCTGTTCGCGCGCGTGCAAATGCCCGGCAGTCCTATGTTTAGCGCTCTGTTAATCGATGACAAGGCGGTGTTGACCGATCAGGACCGCAAATATGTTTACGTGGTCGACGGGAGCGGCAAAGCAGAACGTCGCGACATTCAGATGGGCGCAATGTCCGGCGGACTGCGCATCGTGCAGCAGGGTCTGAAAGCAGGCGATCGGGTGGTAGTCGACGGCGTGCAGAAGGTCTTTATGCCGGGCATGTCGGTCAACGCGAAAAACGTGGATATGGCGAGAAACTTAACGCCAATTGCCTCTGAACAAGCACAATAACAGGACGCCGTCTCATGGACTTTTCCCGCTTTTTTATCGACCGGCCAATCTTTGCCGCCGTCCTGTCGATTCTGATTTTGGTCACCGGGGCGATAGCCATACCGCTGCTGCCGGTGAGCGAATACCCAGACGTCGTGCCGCCAAGCGTGCAGGTTCGCGCCCAATATCCCGGCGCGAACCCGAAAGAAATCGCTGAAACCGTCGCTACGCCTCTGGAAGAGGCGATCAACGGCGTCGAAAATATGATGTACATGAAGTCGGTCGCGGGCTCCGACGGTGTCCTGGTCACCACCGTGACCTTCCGCCCTGGAACCGATCCCGATCAGGCGCAGGTTCAGGTGCAAAACCGCGTTGCGCAGGCTGCGGCACGGCTGCCAGAGGACGTACAGCGCCAAGGCGTGACGACCCAGAAGCAGTCGCCCACCATGACGCTCGTGGTGCATCTGTATTCACCCTCCGGCAAATACGATTCACTGTACCTGCGTAACTACGCCACGCTGAAAGTCAAAGACGAACTGGCACGTTTGCCCGGCGTCGGTCAGGTGCAGATTTTTGGCGCGGGTGAATATGCGATGCGTGTCTGGCTCGATCCCAATAAAGTGGCCGCACGTGGCCTGACCGCCTCGGACGTCGTCACCGCAATACGTGAACAAAACGTGCAGGTTTCTGCCGGTCAGTTGGGCGCAGAGCCGATGCCGAAAGACAGCGACTATCTGCTGTCTATCAATGCCCAAGGCCGTCTGAAGGACGAAACCGAGTTCGGCAATATCATTCTGAAAACCAGTGAGGACGGCTCCATCGTGCGGCTGCGAGACGTCGCTCGTATCGAGATGGGTTCGGGCAGCTACGCCCTTCGCTCTCAGCTCAACAATAAGGACGCCGTGGGGATCGGTATTTTCCAGGCACCGGGTGCTAACGCGATCGATTTGTCGAACGCCGTACGGGCCAAAATGGCCGAACTGGCGACCCGCTTTCCTGATGGGCTGACCTGGCGCGCGCCGTATGACCCGACGGTATTCGTGCGTGACTCCATCAGCGCCGTAGTGCATACCCTGCTCGAGGCGGTGGTATTGGTGGTGCTGGTTGTCATCCTGTTCCTGCAAACCTGGCGCGCGTCGATTATCCCGCTGCTCGCGGTGCCAATTTCAGTGATCGGTACCTTTAGCATTCTGTATTTGCTGGGTTTTTCACTGAATACGCTCAGCCTGTTCGGGCTGGTGCTTGCAATCGGGATAGTGGTCGATGACGCCATTGTGGTGGTGGAAAACGTCGAGCGAAATATCGAGGAAGGACTGGCCCCGCGCGAGGCGGCGCATCAGGCAATGCGCGAGGTGTCGGGTCCTATCGTCGCGATTGCGCTGGTGCTCTGCGCCGTATTTGTGCCGATGGCGTTTTTATCCGGCGTAACCGGTCAGTTTTACAAACAGTTTGCGGTGACTATTGCCATCTCCACTGTGATTTCAGCGATTAACTCCCTGACGCTGTCACCGGCATTGGCGGCGATACTGCTGAAGTCTCACGGCGCACCGAAGGACGTACCAACGCGGATTATCGACCGTCTTTTTGGCTGGCTCTTCCGTCCGTTTAACCGCTTCTTTAACGCCAGTTCGCATCGTTATCAAAGCGCAGTGTCCAAAACGCTGAGCCGTCGCGGTGCCGTGTTTGTGGTCTACGTTCTGCTGCTGTGCGCCGCCGGATTAATGTTTAAAACCGTGCCGGGCGGATTCATCCCTACGCAGGACAAGCTGTACCTGATTGCCGGGGTCAAAATGCCCGAAGGTTCGTCGCTGTCACGTACCGACGCAGTAGTTCGTAAAATCAGCGCTCTGGGCCTGCAAACCGACGGCGTGATTGACGCGGTTGCCTTCCCGGGACTTAACGCACTGCAGTTTACCAATACGCCGAATACCGGCACGGTGTTCTTCGCGTTGAAACCGCTGAGCGAACGCAGCCGCACGGCGGCGCAGATTAACGCCGAGATCAACGCCAAGCTCTCTCAGATTCAGGAAGGCTTTGCGTTCTCGATAATGCCACCGCCGATCCTCGGACTAGGCCAGGGGTCGGGTTATTCTCTTTATATTCAGGACCGTGCGGGGCTGGGATACGGTGCGCTCCAGTCGGCGGTAAACACACTGTCGGGCGCCATCATGCAGACGCCGGGTATGAGCTTCCCGATTTCGGCTTATCAGGCCAACGTGCCGCAGCTGGAAGCGAAGATTGACCGCGACAAAGCCAAGGCACAGGGTGTGTCGCTCAACGAGCTGTTCAGCACGCTACAGACCTATCTGGGGTCGTCATACATCAATGACTTCAACCGTTTTGGTCGCACCTGGCAGGTCATCGCGCAGGCTGACGGGCCATTTAGGGAAAGTGTGGAAGACATTGCCAATCTGCGCACTCGCAACGACAAGGGTGAAATGGTGCCGATTGGCAGCATGGTCAACATTACGACTACCTATGGGCCGGATCCGGTGATCCGCTACAACGGTTATCCAGCGGCGGACCTGATTGGCGACGCCGATCCGCGCGTGCTGTCGTCTTCACAGGCGATGACCGAGGTCGCATCAATGGCGAAGAATCTGCTGCCTAACGGCATGAATATCGAATGGACAGACCTGAGCTACCAGCAGTCTACGCAGGGCAATGCGGCACTCATCGTCTTCCCGATGTCTGTGCTGCTGGCATTCCTGGTGCTGGCCGCGCTGTATGAAAGCTGGACGCTGCCGCTGGCAGTGATCCTCATCGTCCCCATGACCATGCTGTCAGCGCTGTTCGGCGTCTGGCTGACCGGCGGGGACAACAACGTCTTCGTCCAGGTTGGACTGGTGGTGCTGATGGGGCTAGCCTGTAAGAACGCCATTCTGATCGTCGAGTTTGCCCGCGAGCTGGAAATTCAGGGCAAGGGCATAATTGAGGCCGCACTCGAAGCCTGTCGACTGCGTTTACGTCCGATTGTGATGACCTCGATTGCGTTTATTGCAGGGACTATCCCGCTGATTCTCGGCCACGGTGCCGGGGCGGAGGTGCGCGGTGTGACCGGGATTACCGTATTCTCGGGCATGCTCGGCGTGACGCTGTTCGGTCTTTTCCTGACGCCGGTATTCTACGTCGCTCTGAGGAAGTTGGTCAGCAGAAAGGCGCAGCCTGAAGCCGAGGCGGTAACCCTGAGCTAATGCAAACGCTTAAGCTGTAGAAACAACAAGGGGACTCGCCTGGCGGCGAGTCCCCTTTGTTTTAATCAGGAAAGGATGTTGAGCGGCAAACAGGTTGAGCCTGAAGCGCTATTTAGCGGCCAGCTCTTCGCCGCCACAGCTGTAGCTGCCGTTGCGTTCGAACTCGTTTAGCGCGTCGGCGACAGTGTATTTCGCCAGTACGGCCATCGAGGCCTCTTCAGCTTCATAGACCACGGACTTAAAATAGCCGCAGGCGTTGGCGCTCACCAGACACTTGGCCGACCCTTCTGGTCGGGCCGCCCACAGGCGTTTGTCTTCGATGACGCTGGTATAAATATCACGCAGCGTAATGGATTCTGCCACGCGGCCAAGGCGGATAGAACCGGTCCTGCCAAGCGTTGAAACGATGATCCCTTGATGCGTCAGGGGCACCATCAGCTTGCGTATAAAGCTGGGATTAGCTTCCAGGCTCGCTGCCAGAGTCGCACTGGTACAGCGCTGTCCTGACTTTTCAGCCAGTGCCACACTAAAGACCATCTGCATTGCTGTCGGAAAGCGAAAATCTAACATGTCGTTATCCTGGGAAAGCGGTATCAAAAATAAACTCTTTCGACTGATAAAAAACTCACAGACGAAGTGGTCAATAATATAACAAAAGCTGGAGTATTTTTGAAGTTTGGTCAGCACAGAAAGGCCTAAAAGCGGGGAGTTTTAATCGCAAATTGCGAGCACGGCGGCCCTTTAGCCGCTTTTAGGGTCTATTGGGTCAAGGGCACGCGCCTTATGTGCAGGGCAGCGGCCCAGACCTGCCAGTGGGACTTTCAAGGCGGGAGCCGTTTGGATTGCCCCGCCTTGTTCTCGCGCTAAAAATGCAATTTAACAATAAATTGTCATTTAAGCGCTCAACCATCCCAGCTTGATAACAAACAGAAGCGACAGAATAACCAGTGCGGCATTCAGTTCACGCGCACGGCCGCTCAGCAGTTTCACCAGTGTCCAGGTGATAAAGCCGAACGCGATACCGTTAGCAATCGAGTAGGTCAGTGGCATCGTCAGGGCAGTTACTGTAACCGGTGCGGCAACGGTGATGTCTTTCCAGTCGATCTCGGCCAGGCCCGAGGTCATCAGTACCGCGATGAACAACAGCGCAGGCGCGGTTGCAAATGCAGGCACGCTGCCCGCCAGTGGCGCAAAGAACAGGCTCAGCAGGAACAAGATAGCCACTACGATAGCGGTCAAACCGGTACGGCCACCGGCTTCAACGCCCGCCGCCGATTCAATGTAGCTGGTGGTGGTCGAGGTGCCCAACAGTGAGCCAAACAGCGCGGCGCAGCTGTCGGCAAACAGCGCGCGACCCATCTTAGGAATGTTGCCCTCTTCGTCTGCCAGACCCGCACGCTTGGTGACACCAATCAGCGTACCGGAATTGTCGAACACGTCGACGAACAGGAAGGCGAACACCACGCTAATCAAGCCAACGTTGAAAGCACCTTTGATGTCCAGCTGCAGGAAGGTTGGTGCGATGGAAGGCGGCATAGACATCACGCCACCGAACGGAGTATAGCCCAGGGCGATAGCCAGAATGGTCACCGCCAGAATACCGATTAACACGGCGCCGGTAACGCGACGCGCTTCCAGCACCACAATGATGATAAAGCCAAGCATCGCAAACAGCGGTGCAGGCTTGGTCAAATCACCCAGCCCCACCAGCGTGGCCTGATTGCCAATCACAATACCAGAGCCTTCAAGCGCGATGAGCGCCAGGAACAAGCCGATACCGGCGGCAATCGCCGAACGCAGCGGCATAGGAATGCTGCGAATGATCCACTCGCGGATTTTGAAAATAGATAACGCGAAGAAAATACAGGCCGAGAGGAATACTGCACCCAATGCGATATGCCAGTTATAGCCCATATGCAGCACGACGGTGTAGGTGAAGAAGGCGTTCAGGCCCATGCCTGGCGCCAGCGCAATAGGGTAGTTTGCAATGAATCCCATCAGCGCGGAACCGATTGCGGCAGCAAGACAGGTAGCAACAAATACCGATCCTTTGTCCATGCCGGTAGCGCCAAGAATAGAAGGGTTTACGAACAGGATATATGCCATGGCCAGAAATGTAGTCAAGCCTGCCAATATCTCAGTGCGCACGTTAGTGCGATGAGCTTTGAGTTTAAATATTTTCTCTAACATTAGATTTCTCTCGGTCGCGTTGTATGAATACACGCTTGTTATAAGTTTTGTTTTTCAAAACACGTCCGCGAGCCAGGAGTCCAGATGCCATAGATTCGTCCGGCCCTTAATAAGACACACGGAAAGTACTGCGTGTTTTGACGAACCCTGTCATCACTGCCTGTTAATTTATAGCTTACTTGTTTACTTACCACCCGACTTGTATAAAAAACGTCTGATGTGACTGTTTTACAAAGAAGCACCGTACAATCTAGGAAAAACGGGTGATGCAGTCCATAATAGATATCTCACTAATTCACTGCAAAAATTAGTACACCCTCATATGTCGCCATTTTCTCGCTTTTCACAATACTTTGTTGAAGTCGCCCGTACCGGAAGTTTGCGTAAAGCCGCCGAGACGCTGCACGTCTCGGCATCGGCAATTAACCGGCAGATTCTGCTCGCCGAACAGACCATGGAAACGCCGTTATTTGAGCGCTTGCCGACCGGTCTGAAATTGACGTCAGCCGGTGAGATGCTCTTTGATGATATTAAACGCTGGCGCAAAGAGTTTATTCGCACCCGCGAAAGATTTGATGAAATGCAGGGATTACGCCGAGGACACGTCAGTATTTCTATTATCGCCGCGCTCAGTGAGGGCATGGTCGCGCAGCTGATTGCCGATGTAGGTAAAGAATTTCCGTATCTGACCTTTAATATTCGCATTGAGGAAAGCCGCAATATCAGCGAGCACGTTAGCTCTTCGGAGGTTGACTTCGGCCTGCTGCTCGACCCTGTCGAGCACACCGGTCTCGAGGTGCGCGCCTTCGCCGAACTGCCGATTGGCATTGCCATGCCGGTGGGTCATCCGTTAGCGCATAGAAAAATGCTGTCATTCAGCGATATCACCGAGTATCGGCAAATCATCCCGGCCGAACCGCTGATGATCAACGCCCGCGCCAAACTGCTTTACAACCGCTATCAGCTGCATGAGACGCCATCGATTGTCTGTAATGATGTGAGAATGATGCGTGAATTGATCCGCAAAGGTGCCGGCGTTGGCGTACTCAGCCTGCTCGACGTGTTTCCCGATTTACAGGAAAAACGCCTGGCCTTCGTGCCGCTTCAGGGACACAGCGTCAAGCCGCTGACGCTGGCGCTTTGCGTCGCGCCTCGTCGTCAGCTTTCTCGCGCGGCGCAGATTGTGATTCAGAAAATGATCGTGATGATGGAAAGCATCGCGCTGTAGTGTCTCAATCATCATCCCGTTTACGCAGCGCGAACCAGCCAGCAATCACCGTAAATAGCGCAACAACCAGCACCAGCAGCACAAAACCGTGCGGGTTGGAGGCCAGCGGAATACCGCCGACGTTCATACCAAAGAACCCCGCGACGATATTGATAGGCAGTGCGAGCACGGTGATCACGGTCAGCACATACAGCGAGCGGTTGTTCTGCTCCATCTGACTCGAAGAAATCTCCTCCTGAAGCAGGCGAATACGCTCCGTCAACCCTACCAGGTCATTTAACACTACGGTAAATTCTTCGGCAAACTGGCGCAGATCCCTGACTACTTCGGCGCTGAGCCAACGCGGTGGGCGGTTCATCAGACGAAATAACGCCGCCGGTTCCGGTGCCAGTAGGCGCTGAAAACGCAGCAGTTGGCGTCGCATACGCCCGAGCCTTGTGCGGTTCTTCTTAACCAGTCCGCTGAGTAGACGCTCCTCAATCTGATCGACATACTGGTTTGCCTGACGCACGATATGCTCCAGCACGTCCTCCTGCTCTTCCAGCAAATGCACCAGCAGCGAAGTTGGCGAGGTCGGTGCCAGAGTTTCAAGCTTGTGAAACAAACGCTCAATCAGTCGCAGAGGTTTATGACGTGCAGTAATCACCAGACCGGTGCAGCAATAAAGCCACAGCGTCGCCGTCTCTTCGCCAGAGCCGTCCTCCTTAAAGTTGGCGTCATTAAGTACCGCAAACAACACGTTATGCTGACTCTCGATGCGCGTGCTGTGTGAACCGTTGCGGATCTCCTCGAAGAAAAACTCCTCGATATCAAACTGCTTTCTAAGCCATTTTTCGGAGGCCGCATGATTAAGATTGATGTGCAGCCAGAGGAAGCCCGGGGTATCTTTTTGCTGCTGATATTCGGCCTGGATCTGTCCCGACGTTATCCGCCTTGGCGTCTGATGTTCCTTAAAGACAAAGCCATGGATTAATCCCGTAACCTCATCGGTAAAGTCTACTTTATGCGATTTTTCTTCCAGCATGGTTTATCTGTATTAACCGGGAACATCGCTTAATTACGCCATTTGCCAGGATAAAATCAACCCCTTTATGCCGCGAAAATAAATAAAAATACCAATATAAAACAGAAATTTAACCGTCATCTTTCCGTCATAAAAATGCCACATTTGGTACGAATAATCTTAGGGGATTAATTGGCATTCGGCATGACTTTGAGGGAAAGCGTTATGGCTATGCACGAGAATGGTTCACCCGGTGAATTCACCTTTAACCAACGCTTATTACAAGAATTTTATGACAGCTACGACGAAGAGCTGGAAATGGAACTGGACGACCGACGCCTGGGTGACGGGGAGCCGGAATGCGACGACCAGAAAGCCTGGCGTAAGCAGTATTTCCGTGAGCTGCTGCGTTTGCAGGGCGAGCTGGTAAAAATGCAGGACTGGGTGATGCGAACCGGTCACCGTATGGTCATTATCTTCGAAGGACGCGATGCCGCAGGGAAAGGCGGCGTAATCAAACGCATAACTCAGCGACTTAATCCGCGCACCTGTCGGGTTGCCGCCCTCCCCGCTCCTAACGACCGGGAACGCACACAGTGGTATTTTCAACGCTATATCGCCCATCTCCCGGCAGCGGGCGAGATGGTGCTGTTTGACCGCAGCTGGTACAACCGCGCCGGTGTTGAAAAAGTCATGGGATTTTGTAGCGATCAGGAATATGAAGAATTTTTCCGCAGCGTGCCTGAGTTTGAAAAAATGCTCACCCGCAGCGGGATCCAGATAGTCAAATACTGGTTTTCCATCACCGATGAAGAGCAGGAACTGCGCTTCTTAAGCCGCATTCACGATCCGCTGAAGCAGTGGAAACTCAGCCCGATGGACCTTGAAAGCCGCCGCCGTTGGGAGAATTATACCGCAGCGAAAGAAGTGATGCTCAAACGCACCCACATCGAAGAGGCGCCGTGGTGGATTGTTCAGGGCGTCGACAAGAAGAAAGCGCGTCTCAACTGCATTAGCCACCTGCTGGCACAGGTGCCTTACGAAGAGATGGAAGCACCAACCATCACGCTGCCGAAACGCAACTACAGTGACGACTACAAGCGCACTCTTCTGCCTGACACCATGATCGTACCCGATCTTTACGATTAATCGGCGCCTGACTCCCCGATCCTGCGCAAAAAAGCAGGATCGGTTTATATTTCGCTTAACACCCGTTTTTCGGTTAGAAAATCGATAAACACTCTAATCTTGGGCAACAGATGACGGCTGCTAGGCCAAACCATGGAAAACTTTCCGGCTTCGTCCAGATAGTCCCCCAATACCGACACTAGCGCACCCGACGCCAGATACTCCTTCACAATAAACTGGGGTGCATAAGTCAACCCAATCCCTCGTAGCGAGGCCTGCAGTAAACCTTCAAGATTGTTAAAAGAAAGAGAGCTGGGAATGCTTTCCGAAAAGTCGTTATTGAAGTCCCAATTCTGCAACTGCCCATTTTTAGGAAAGCGATAGCGTAAACAGTGGTGCTGTTGCAAATCAGCGGGCGTTTGGGGAAGCGGATGACGCGCAAAGTAATCAGGGCTGCCGATAATGACAAAGCGAAACGGCCCGAGAGTGCGTGACATCATCTCGGAGTCGGTCAGCTCACCGCTGCGTATGGCGATGTCCAACCCTTCGGCGATGATGTCCACCATGCGATCGCTGAAGTCTAGCTCCAGCTCAATCTCGGGATAGCGTTGCATAAACTCAGACAGGTAAGGCAACAGCATGCGATAGCCAATCGCCGGCAGGCCGACGCGCAGCTTACCGCGCGGCTGGGCCGACAGGCGCGACAGCTCGAATTCGGCCTCTTCCATTTGCGACACAATGGCCTGACAGCGCTCAAAAAACAGCAGGCCTTCGTCGGTCAGACTGATGCGCCGCGTGCTGCGGTTAAACAGTCGGACGTTAAGCCGCGACTCAAGCCGTGCTACGCTCTTTCCTACCGCCGAGGCGGAAATTCCCAGCCGCTCACCGGCGGCGGTAAAGCTGTGGCACTGCGCCGCTCGCACGAAGGCCAACATGCCGTTGATATTATCCATACTCACTTCCGACCCTTTATTAGAGCGCTTTTGTCCTTAATCATCGGACAACAAGCCCATTTCCGTCAAATTTAAGACATTTTATCATCAGGCAATATCACCTTTTCTGGAGAAGCCCATGAGTAATCCTTCTATTGCCGCCGCGCCAGCAAGCAAAACGCCGGTGCTGGTCGCCGTTTGTCTGGCGGGTATTATTCTGCCGTTGAGCTTTGTCAGCGGCTCGATAGCCACGCCGGTTATCAGCCGCGAACTCGGCGGCAGCGCGCAGGCGTTGAGCTGGATAACTAACGCCTTTATGCTCAGCTTCGGCTGTTTCCTAATGGCCGCCGGATCGCTTGCCGACGAGGTCGGGCGCAAAAAGGTGTTCATCTCCGGCGTTTCGTTGTTTGCCCTGCTCTCCGGGCTGATTGGCTTCAGTTCGAGCCTGCTGTGGATTGATGTGATGCGCGCCTTACAGGGCGTTGCCGCCGCCGCAGCGCTGGCGGGCGGTTCGGCGTCTTTGGCGCAGGAGTTTGGGGGCCGTGCACAGATGCGGGCATTCAGCATGCTCGGTTCCAGCTTTGGCATTGGATTAGCGTTTGGCCCTTTTCTGGCGGGCCTGCTCATCGCGCACTTCGGCTGGCGGGCGGTGTTTCTCTCCTCAATGGTTATCGCTCTGCTGTCGCTGTCGATTGGCGTCTCTCGCCTGCGCGAATCAAAAAACCCTGATGCAGCGGGCATCGACTGGCCCGGTACGGTGCTTTTTACCGCTATGCTGGCGTTGCTGACTTGGGCGCTGATGGCTATTCCGGCTCAGGGCGCAGACAGCGCGCTGGTGCTGAGCCTGTTGGCGGCGACCGTCGTGCTGCTGGTGCTTTTTGTAGGGGTCGAAAAACGCGTCAAACACCCGATGCTTGACCTGTCGCTGTTCCGCTATGCCCGCTTCATTGGCGTGCAAGCGCTGCCACTGGCCACGGCTTTTGCTTTTGTGGTGCTGCTGGTGCTGCTGCCAATGCAGTTTATCGGCGTTGCCGGAATGACTGAACAACAGGCCGGATTGATGATGATGGCGCTGTCGCTGCCGATGCTATTTGTGCCTATGTTTGCGCCATTGCTGACCCACTGGATTTCTGCCGGGCTGGTCTGCACCCTTGGCTTGCTGATTTCCGCCGTCGGGCTTGGCTGGCTGAGTCAGGCCATTCTTCATCAGAATATGCTGGGGGCGTTGGTGCCGATGGTCGTTATCGGCGTCGGGATAGGCCTGCCGTGGGGACTGATGGACGGCCTGTCGATAAGCGTAGTGCCTAAAGAACGCGCCGGTATGGCGACGGGAATATTCAGCACCACGCGCGTCGCGGGTGAAGGCATTGCCCTGGCCATCGTCGGAGCGATGTTGGCGGGGTTTGTCGGTCATGGGCTACAAAAAATCGTTCCTGTCACCCACTCGGCCTCGGAAAGTCAGGCGATTCAGCGTCTGGCAACCGGTGATTTGTATCAGGCAAGTCTTGCGCTACCCAACGTCAGCGCTTCACAGCTTACGTTGATCTACGCCGACGCGTTTCATCAGCTGCTGCTGTGGCTAGCGGCTATCACGCTGGTCTCTGCGGTGATTGTCTACGCGGCGCTATGCCTGAGAAAATCCCCTGCCACAGCCAGCGAACCGCTGTGTGAAAGGGATCAGTGAAGCCAGGCGGCGACCGACCTGAAAATCACGCTGCCGAGAAATACGCCTGCCGCACCGACGATGCCAACCAGCGTCGGCGGTGCCGGCAGCGGCAGTTTCAGCCAGGAAAAAAACAGCCCGACCGACAGTCCGGCAAGCAACGCATAGAAAATCTGCATGGTTATCTCCCAGCCTGAGGATTAGATTCGTGCCACAAACTGGCTCAGAATCTTCTGCGTAAAGGTACGAGTTACCTCATCAGTGAGCTGGCCGTCGCTGACCTTCTGTCCGATAAAGGTGATGGCCACTTCAGGCAGGGGATCCAGTTTGCAGAGCATAGCTGCCAGCGTTTCGCGCAGCTGATACTGCGCTCTGACCCCGCCCAGCGCGCCGGGGGAGAGTGTGGCGAACATGACCGGTTTACCGACCATGCAGCTGGTAAAGGCCGGGCGCGACAGCCAGTCGAGGGCATTTTTCAGCACGCCGGGGATCCCGTGATTGAATTCAGGTACCACCATCAGCACCGCATCGGCGCTGGCAATCAGGTCGCGCGCCTGATGAACCTGAGCGGGACCCACGGGAGAATCGAGATCCTGGTTATAATGAGGCAGTTCGCCAATGTCCAGACTGACGAACTCGGAACCCGCAGGCAGCATATCGGCCAGTGAGTTCAGGACAATCTTGCAGTAGGAATCGGCACGCAGGCTGCCGGCCATGCCAACAATACGCAGGGGTTTAGTCATAATATTTTCCTTTTTAAATGGCGCTCCACGTCGTGAGCGGCGAATAAATGGCATTATGACGCTATCAGTGATAAAAACATTCGCATAACTGACAATAAGCTTTGAGGTTATGCCATGTCTGCTTTTACCCCGCTGGAAGCCAAACGCTTTACCCATTCAGCAGGAACACAGGTTGCGGAACACCGCCATCCGCAGGGGCAGCTGACCTTCGTGACGCGCGGCACCTCATCGATTACCACGCGCGACGGTTGGTGGCTCGCTCCGCCGGGTCGTGCAATCTGGGTGACGCCAGACGTGGCCCACGCGGCATCCTACAGCGAATTTTCAGATGTGATCCAACTGCTGATTTCCCCGCAGCACTGCGTTTCACTGCCGCAAGAATGCCAAACCTTGCAGGTGTCAGATTTGCTGCGCGAACTGGCTCTCGAGGCGCTGACCTTTACGGCTCCCGGCCGCAACAATGACGATATTCCCGCCATCTGCCAGCTTATCGTCCACCAGCTCAGTGCCGCCAGTGCAGGTATCGCGCTGTTTATTCCCAAGGGGCAAGATCGCCGCTTACGGCAGATAACCCACCTGCTTCAGCAGGATCCGGGCAATAATTATTCCCTCGAACAGGTCGCTGAACGCTCAGGTTGCAGCCCGCGCACACTGGCGCGTCTGTTTCAGGCTGAGACCGGCATGACCTTCACCCGCTGGCGCGATCGTTTACGCGTCGTGAGCGCCGTTGACCGGCTCTCACGCGGGCAGAACATCACCCAGGTTGCGCTGGAACTGGGCTATCAGAGCCCAAACAGCTTCTCGACCATGTTCACCCGCCTGTTGGGTGAACCGCCGCGACGCTTTATGAATCGGCTGATGCAGGCTAAAAACAAGGAATCCAGTTAGAGATTTTTATAATCTTGAATCACCTCAATCACTCGCTGAGCGGCAGGCGACAGCGTATTTTCAGCCAGATAGGTGATACCGAAACTGCGCGCCATAATGACATCGTCATTTTTGACCCTCACCAGGCGTGAGGCGAAGACTTCCTCAGACAGGCTGTTTTCCGAGATAAAACTGAGCAGGCCGCTTTCGGCGATAAGCTCCGGCGCGGCGGCCAGCGAGCTGATTTCGATCCGCACGTCGAGCGCCGGGCAGTGATTGTCGAAGAAATATCGGTCGAGCCATTTGCGCATTGCCACACTCTTGGCAGGCAAAATCCAGCCACAGCGACTAAGCTGCGCAGCGGTAGCCTCTTTCCCGGCGAGCGGATGATTTCTACTGGCGGCGACCACCACGTGGTCTTCTGTCACTGGCACGGTAATTACCGGCTTGTCGCCCTTGACGATCGGGCCGAGAATGAAGTCCAGCTCGTTGCGCCCAAGCATGCCGTACAGTACGTCGTTCATGCCAATCTGAATTTCGAGCTTGATGTTCGGTGCCAGCAGCTGCATCTCACGGCACACCGCAGGCAGCAGAAACTGAGTTGCCGATCCCGCACTTCCAAGGCGAACCACGCCCGACAATCCTGCGCCCATCTCGGCGATTTGGCGCAGTGTTTCATCGAATCCGTTTTGTAAAACTAACCCGCGTTGATAGAGCAAACGCCCGGCTTCGGTCAATTCCAATCCACGCCCCAGACGTTTAAACAGACGGGTTTGGCAAAGCTTTTCGAGGCGAGCAATAGATTTAGATAAGGCAGGCTGAGTTAAATTAAGATTCTGTGAGGCATATCCCAAATGCTTGAGCTCTGCCACTTTAAGGAAGTATATCAAGTCTTTGTTATTCAACTGCTATTCCTTAAATTCATCGATTCTATAAAATAATATATTAGACGTAATCGATTCCCACAACAATAATCGGTTTACCACGTGCGCACTGAAAAACCAACGGAATATACGATTTGAAATAAAATGTAACTTCCTGTTTTATCTTAGTTAAAAACTAGAAGAAATAAACAGGTTTTGCAAAGAATAAAGAATCAAAAAAGGAAAAACTCATGTACCTTGCCTTAATAGGTTATATTCTCATAGCCTTCTTGATGTTTTTCTTGATTAAGGGAAAAGCAGCGCCAATATCTTTATTTATATTCTTATCCGTTATCGCGGGATTTGTTGCAGGATATTCCCCAACGTTAATGAATGAGTATATTATTAAAGGCGTAATGCAAACTGCGCCAAACGCCGTTCTCTTTACCTTCTCGATTATTTTCTTCAGTATTATGACCGAGGCTGGCGTATTTCAGCCCTTGGTCAATTGGCTGACGAAAATTGCCGGAAATAACGTGGTGGCCATTGTTACCGTCACCGGTATTATCGCACTGGTCGCTCACATCGATGGTTCTTCGGTGCCCTCTGTCCTCATTACCATCGGTGCGATGCTGCCGGTTTACCAGAAGATGAAAATCCGCCCCGTGGTGTTGCTTTGCCTGCTGGCCTGCGGCATGGGCGTGACCAATATAACCCCGTGGGCTGGGCCTCTGGCGCGCGTTGCCGCCGTTTCAGGACTTGACGTTAACGCGCTTTACCACCAATTGATCCCGGTGCAAATCATCGGTTTAGTCTGCGTACTGGTGCTCGGCGTGGTGCTAGGTTTTCAGGAAAAAAAGCGTATCGCCAACAACTTGCCTATTCCTGAAAATCTTGAAGAGCCAAGCAAAAATGTGGCCGACAGCGCGCACTCAACCATTGAAAGCGGCCGCCTGAAATTTAGTATTAATGTCTTATTAGTCATTGGCGTAACGCTGTTACTGCTGGTCACTCACCTTCAGGCCTATGTCATATTTATGTGTGCCTTTGCCGCAGCTATGCTGCTGAATTACCCGTCTCTGAAGGGTCAGGAAGCCGTCATGAAAAAATATGCCTACGGTGCATATATGATTTCGGGTACGGTGATGGCCGCCGGGGTATTCGTCGGTATATTAAGTGGTGGTGGAGATAAGTCTATTCTGACCCAAATGGCGGATATTGTATTAGCTATTATGCCGAATTACCTGGGTCCACACTTGCATATTATTATGGGGATCGTCGGCGGTCTGGTCGGTTTCGTTATTGGTCCCGATGCCTTCTTCTATGGTATCTATCCGCTGGTTGCCAAGGTGGGTACACACTTCGGCGTGTCGTGGCAGGAGATGGGGCTAACCATGGTCGTCGGCAAGAACATCGCGATGATGATAAGCCCGGTATTTGCGACCACCTATCTGGCTCTGGGCCTTACCGGTGTTGAGCTGCGTGACCACATTCGCTACTCGTTCGTGCCGGTTTCGGTGGTGTCGCTGATTATGGTGTTCTCGCTGGTATTGACTGGCACTGTGCCGCTGTAAAACAGCATGCCCAAGGAGAGGGGGAAATCTAACCGGTTTTAACAGAAACCGTCAGCGTCGAAAGACCTGACGGTTTTATGCATCTGAAGGCAAGAAATTACAGCGCTTTGAGGATCTTAATCGTCGCGTCGATGTCTATCTCGTCTTCAGAGAAGGTGTAGGTACTGTTCTGGAAGGTGGTAATCAACAGCTTCTTGATGGTACGGGTTGTCGCCTTGGTCTCTTCGTCTTTTGGCTTGATGCGGTTCATCAACAGGCCAACAGACAGAACGGCGTTCTCTTTATCGATTGTAGAATCCGCAGGCACTTCTTCACTGAAGGCCAGGAACGACTTGATGCTGGTTATCTTGATGCGCTCACCGGCAATGTGAATAAATTTGCTCTCTGGCATCACTTTTACCGCAAAGGCCGACAACCCTTTGGTGTTGGTGGTTGGCTCAAAGGTCACCACGGCATCTTTCTTGATCAAATCAGGATTGGCGACTTTAATCACATGGAAATAACGATTATCTCCGTTTTCATCTTTGATAAAGCCAAAACCTTTATCTTCAAACCAGGTTGTGATTACACCGTTCATCGCTCTTACCGCCTAATAAATTCGTTCAAAAATGCCTGTTAATCCCGTCCGTCTTTCACAAAGTGAGGGGGAAAACAGTGAAGTCGCCTAGTTTAATGCACATTGCCCGCGAAGTCCTGCGCTTTGCGCGTTCACTCATGTTTATAGAACGCTAAACGGCTTTGCGAAAGGTCAGATTAAAGCGGTACTGTCCGGTCAACGGATGTTCACCCGCCTTCAGCGGCAAAATTCCGTGATAGCGCAGTCGCGCTGGACCGCCCCACACCACGATGTCACCGTGGGTCAGGTTGACGCGCTGAGTTTTATCGCTGCGCTCCATACCGCCAAATTGGAACACCGCAGGCAGGCCGAGCGAGATAGAGACTATCGGCTGGCCAAAGTCCTCCTCGTCTTTGTCCTGATGCAGCGACATCTTGGCCCCAGGCTGGTAGCGGTTGATAAGGCAGGCATCGGGCTGAAAGTCTTTGAAACCGGCCTCCTCCGCTGCGTGCACGGCGAGGGTACGGAAGATGTCGGGCATTGCGGGCCAGAGGCGGTGGGTTTCGGGCGAAGTAGACTGATAGCGATAACCACGACTGTCAGTGACCCAACCGAGATCGCCACAGTTAGTCATCGCGACCGACATCGCATAGCCACCGGGGGTAGCACGATACTGAAACGGCACCTGAATGGCGATATTCTCAATCGCCTTGAGCAGCTCGCGGTCATCGGCCAGCGCCGCACCACGCAGCACGACTGCGCCTGGGCACAGGTCTTCACGCCAGCTTGGGTGGAAATCCGGGTGATCGAAGAGATCCAGATTCATGCGTCCTCCTTCCAGCTTAATCAGTCTCAAGTATAACAGCCCCGCGCGCGGGCAATAAAAAAGCCCGGGACATTATCCTGTCCCGGGCCTCGATACTCAGCGTAGCGTGCGCGAGTTAACCTGTTGCCGCACCGTTTTTCTCTTCACCGACTAATCCAACCTTCAGGTATCCGGCGGTTCGCAGGTTATCCATCACGCTCATGATGGTCGCGTAATCGACAGACTTGTCGGCGCGGAAGAAGATGGTCGTCTGCTTGTCACCCTGTGTGCGCTGGTCGAGCAACGCCTTGAGGCTGCCAGGCTGAACAGGACTGTCACCGAGGAACATCTGGTTGTCGGCTTTGACCGTCAGGAAGACAGGCTTCGGCGGTCTCGGCTGCGACTGCGCGGTAGATGCGGGCAGATTGACCCGCACATCTACCGTTGCCAAGGGTGCTGCAACCATAAAGATGATCAGCAGAACCAGCATAACGTCGATAAACGGCGTGACGTTAATGTCATGCATTTCGCCGCTTTCATCGAGGTCGTCGTTCAAACGAATGGCCATGATTGACTTACCCTACGCGTAACTGATGACCCGCCTGAGCGCGCGGTGCCTCTTCTGCACTTGCCGCGAGGTCCAAATCACGGCCCTGCAGCAGCAGAATCTGGGCCGCCACGTCGCCAACCTGATGACGATATGACGCGATGGTACGGGCGAAAATGTTGTAGATAACCACCGCCGGAATGGCGGCAATCAGGCCCACGGCTGTGGCCAGCAGTGCTTCTGCAATACCCGGTGCGACTACGGCCAGGTTAGTGGTCTGTGTCTGAGCAATCCCGATGAAGCTGTTCATAATGCCCCACACGGTGCCGAACAGGCCGACGAACGGAGAGATTGCCCCGATAGTCGCCAGAATACCGTTACCACGCCCCATGTGACGGCCCGCGGCGCTCACGCGACGCTCAAGGCGGAAACCGGTGCGTTCTTTAATGCCGCCGTTGTCAGTAGAACCGGCAGACAGCTGTAGTTCGTTTTCAGCGTCGCGCAGCATCTGGCTGCTTACGCTATTGGCCGAGAAGCCTTCTGACTGTTCCAGCGCTTCCTTCAGCGAGCGTACCGGCAGCAGTGCCGCCAGTTCACGACGCAGGCGACGTTTACCTGAGAACACTTCAGCGCCCTTGCTGAAAAGCAGGGTCCAGGTTACGACCGAGGCCAGCAGCAGGCCAATCATCACGATTTTCACCACGATATCAGCATGCTGATACATGCCTAATACGGAGAGGTCTTTTGGGATCGCGGGGACTTGCGGGTCTTGAGCAGGCGTTGCGCTAATATCGATACCGTTAGTGCTTTGCAGCAAAGGTGCCGCGCTACCATCGGTTGAGGTGGCCGCAGGGGCTGCCGATGCCGAGGTCGTCGTGGAAGGGGTAACCGCATTGGCCGCGTTCGAAGAAGGCGTCGCCCAGGCGCTACCGGTTAATCCTGCCATCAGCACCAGTGAGGTCAATACAGTACCGATTTTTGCTGTACCGCTTTTACGCGTACTCATCATCTGTTTTACATCCGTCAAAAATGACACCGCTTTGTTCATCTTAATGCGACACGTTTGCACGCAGCGCCTCCAGCCGTGATCAAAGGATTGAATAATTTACTCGCGGCAAATGATAACAAATTAAAAGCCATAATTGATAGTGGTTATCATTATTATTTACATTCCGCAGTAGCCTGAAAAGTAAACACTCTTACTCATATGAAAAATCTTCACACATCGCGCCAAACCCATGACCCTGCGCGGAGGCCATGCTAACGTAATAAAAATGCCAGATGGCAGGGTTAACAAGGTGAAATTTTTCTTATGACGTCCAGGAAGATTGAAACTGCGCTGGTGAGTGCAGGAAGAGATAAAAAATTTACCCAGGGTTCGGTTAATGCAGTTATCCAGCGCGCGTCTTCGCTGATGTTTGAGTCCGTTGCGCAGAAAAAGTTCGCGACCGCGAATCGGGCCAACGGCGAGCTGTTTTATGGACGTCGCGGAACGCTGACCCACTTCTCCTTCCAGGAGGCGATGGTCGAACTTGAAGGCGGTGCGGGCTGCGTGCTTTATCCGTGTGGCGCAGCGGCGGTCAGCAACGCGATTCTGTCGTTCGTGAACACCGGCGATCACCTCCTGATGGCCAGCTCGTCCTATGAACCGACGCAGGACTTCTGCTCGAAAGTGCTGACCCGGCTGGGCGTTAGCACGACCTATTATCCGGCCTCGATTGGCGCAGACATTGCCAGCATGGTCCAGCCCAACACTCGCGTGCTATTCCTCGAATCACCGGGCTCTATCACTATGGAAGTGCCTGATATCCCAACGATCGTCAAGGCCGTACGCGACGTATCTCCTGAGGTTATCGTGATGATCGACAACACCTGGGCGGCGGGCATTCTGTTCAAGGCGCTTGAATTTGATATCGATATCTCGATTCAGGCGGGCACAAAGTACATCGTCGGCCATTCGGACGCGATGATTGGGACCGCCGTTGCCAACGAACGTTGCTGGGAACAGCTGCGCGAGCAGTCCTATCTGATGGGGCAAATGGTCGATGCCGACAGCGCCTACGTCGCCAGCCGTGGCCTGCGTACCATGGGCGTTCGTCTCAAGCAGCACGCGGAAAGCAGCCTGCGCATCGCCGAATGGCTCCAGACCCGACCTGAGGTAGCACGCGTCAATCACCCTGCTCTGCCAGGCAGTAAAGGGCATGAATTCTGGAAACGTGATTTCACCGGCAGCTGCGGGTTGTTCTCCTTTATTCTGTCCAAACGCCTGACCGACGACCAGCTTGCCCACTATCTCGACCACTTCGAGCACTTCGGTATGGCCTATTCGTGGGGCGGATTTGAATCGCTGGTGCTGGCTAATCAACCGGAAGAGATCCAGGCCATTCGCCCAGGTGAAGAGGTTGATTTCACGGGGACACTGGTTCGCGTGCATATCGGGCTGGAGCACTGCGACGACCTGATTGCCGATTTAGAAGCGGCCTTCGCGCGCATTGCCTGATCTTAATCAAATGATTGCGACAAACCGCGCAAAACCTTACTTATCTGATAGGATGGTGCGCGGTTTTTGAACATAATACGTTAAATACTTATAAAGATTGTTGATACTCTTTTTTTAATCGTGACGTTGGGGAGCGATTCGCGATCCTGAATTCTCACGTTTTTGCAGCAACCAGACAGGAAAGCCTATGGCGGTATTAACACAAATTCTTCATGCTTTATGGCAACACGACTTTAGCGTCTTGGCGAACCCCAACGTTTTATGGGTGGTCTACGCGGTGCTGTTTGCCACATTGCTTCTCGAAAATGGTCTGATTCCTGCTTCATTCCTGCCCGGCGACAGCCTGCTGCTGCTCACTGGTGCGCTGGTTTCCAAAGGTGTCATGAGCCTGATCCCCACGCTGATTATCCTGATTGTCGCTTCAGCCCTGGGCTGCTGGCTAAGCTATCTGCAAGGTCGCTGGCTGGGGCACACGCGCGTAGTAAAAGGTTGGCTGCTTCAACTGCCCGCCCAGTATCATGACCGTGCCCATGCCCTCTTCAATAACCACGGATTAGCCGCCCTGCTCGCGGCGCGGTTTATCGGCTTTGTCCGCACCCTGCTGCCCACTATTGCCGGTATTTCTGGCCTCGAAAACCGTCGTTTTCAGGTATTCAACTGGCTGAGTGCAGTGCTATGGGTGGGGGTTATCATGGGCATGGGTTATGCACTGTGCCATATTCCTTTCGTGCAACGTCACGAAGACAAGGTTATGGCAGGCTTGATGATTTTACCTGCCCTGCTCCTGGTCACCGGACTGGCCGGCGCGCTGCTGGTCGTATGGCGTAATCGCCATAAAATCGCCTCTTAAGAGCCGAATACCGTTTCGGTAATGGTCTGCGAGTTTACCTCACGCATGCGGGCGATTTCGTCGCTCGGCGTAACGCCAAAGTAGCGTTTAAACTCGCGGCTAAACTGTGAGGCACTTTCATATCCCACGCTGATGGCCGCACTGCTGGCTTTCACGCCGTCGTAGATCATCATTGCCCGCGCCTTGTGCAGACGATAATTCTTCAGATACTGCAAGGGCGAGGTGCTGGTGACGGCCTTGAAATTGTGGTGGAACGCCGAGACGCTCATATTAACGTCACTGGCCAGCTGCTCAACGCTGAGCGTCTCGGCATAGTGATTCTCAATCTTGCGCAGTGCCTTGGTTATCTGGCTGAAATGCGTATGACGATTCACCAATGCCTGCAACGCACCGCCATTTTCACTGGTCAGAATAAAAAACAAAATCTCACGAATGATCTGTGGGCCGAGCACCTTGGCGCGCAGCGGCTTGTCCATCACGTCTAGCAGACGCTCGCTGGCGCAGAGAATGTCCTCATCGAGCAAACCCGAAGTGATCCCCGAAGACTGGTCCGGCTGATGCGGGAACCCTTCATCGCCCATTTCCATCAGAAGGTCCTGCAACATACCGGGATCGATGCGGATAGACACGCCGGTTACCGGCCTCTCTGGTGTACCAAAGGTCTCGCATTCGAACGGCAGCGGAACGGTCAGCATCAGGTAATTCTTGGGATCGTAGGAAAAGGTTTTGTTGCCCAGATAGCCAATCTTGCTGCCCTGAAACACAATCGTGACGCTGGGGTTATACATCACCGGCTGCCGAGCGTGATAGCTCGAGTAACACATCAGCGTTGCCTGCGGCACGCTAGACTGAAATTTGGGAGACGTCTCGGTCAGCCGCTCGACTTTTTTTGCCAGTTCGGCGCACAGGCTTTCAACATCTTGCATGACTCTTCTCCGAATAAAACAAACTGGCAATGATTCTGCCATAACTCTTATGATTGCTATAGCAGCTTGCAGGATTAGGCAAGTTTTAAACAGGAATATGCATTATAAAAATTCGCCGGGTCCGCCAGAGTCTTTCTCTGAGCAGGTTAAGCACATTTTTCGGATAAATACCTGAAAATGAATCATTAGCAAACTCAGCGAAATGGCTATTCATTTACTAAACTTACTCAATCAGGCAATTAATGCGTGGATTACGCATTCCCCTACAGGAGAAATTTATGTCAACGCAGTCCATCATAAAGCTCAATGACGGCAATCGCATTCCCCAACTCGGCCTCGGCGTCTGGAAAGCCAGCAACGACGAAGCGACCCATGCGGTAGCTACCGCACTTGACGCAGGCTATCGCCACATCGACACCGCCGCCGCGTATAAAAACGAAGTGGGCGTTGGCCGAGCGCTGGCGGAAACCAGTATCCCGCGTGAAGAGATTTTTGTGACCACTAAGCTGTGGAACGATCAGCAGCTGTATGCACAGAAAGCCCTCGAGGAGAGCCTCGAGAAACTCAAACTCGACTATATCGATCTGTATCTCATCCACTGGCCGCTGCCGGATCAGGACAACTACGTCGAGTCGTGGAAACAGCTGCTGAAATTAAAGGAACAGGGACTGGCGAAGAGTGTCGGCGTGTGTAACTTCCATATTCCTCACCTACAGCGCCTGATTGATGAAACCGGCACCGCGCCAACCGTGAACCAGATAGAGCTGCACCCTTCACTGCCGCAGCGCCAACTGCACGCATGGAACGCGACGCATCGCATCGCGACCGAGTCCTGGAGCCCACTGGCTCAGGGCGGAGACGGCCTGTTCGAAGAAGCTTTGATTCAGAAATTGGCCAAGAAATATGGCAAGACACCGGCGCAAATCGTAATTCGCTGGCACCTTGATAACGGATTGATTGTTATCCCTAAATCCGTCACGCCAAAGCGTATTCACGAAAACTTCAACGTTTTCGACTTCAAGCTGGAAAAAGAAGAGCTGTCAGAGTTCACTAAGCTGGATACCGGCAAACGTTTAGGGCCAAACCCTGAACATAAACTGAATTTCTGATCTGAATGCGGAAGGGAGCGGTGCCTGCCGCTCCCTTTTTTATTGAATAGCCTGGCGAGTTTATTAATAGCTCGGCGAGGGTTGTATGACCATCTGCCCCATCGAACCGCGATCGGCGAGCTCTAACGTCTGGCTGTAGAAGAAGAACGGGAAATGGTCATAGGACGGCTGATTGAGGTAAACCAGCAGTTCAACCTCGCCATCAACCCACACCGTATCCTTGAATCCAGCGTCTTCTACCAGCGGTGCAGCACCGTTAACCGTCTTGACCATAAAGGTCACGCCCTGAACGTGGAATGGCTGCGGCAGGTCCGCGTGCACCGTCCAGCGCTCCCACGTCCCTTGCAACGCCTGAACGTCGGTCCTTGAGGGATCAAACACCGCGCCATTGATGCCCGGCTGGTTATCCCCCAGGCGGAACTCGCGGCTGCGCACAACGTTACCGACGATCAGCTGATCGGCGAGCAGGCGCATAGGCAGATTGTCAGTCACCAGCGGCAGCAGGCCGGTAGGTTTCAAGGTAAGCACGATGGTCGAAACCAGAATGCTTGAAGGCTGGAACAGACCGCGCAGCCTGTCCATAATACCCGCGGCTTCGCCAGCAGACACCGACACCTCGTCGCCCTGCGACATATCAATCAGCACTTCACGGCGTTCACCGGGCGCCAGAGAAAGGCGCTGCACGGAGACCGGCGCAGGCAGGAACCCTTGGTCGGAGGCTATCACGTGGAATGGGCGATTGTCGGTCAGCGTCAGCTCATAGCGACGCGCATTTGAGGCGTTGAGTAAACGCAAACGCACCCAGCCGCGCGAGACCTGCACAAACGGACTCTGCACGCCGTTAACCAGCATGGTATCACCGAAGAAACCGCCGCTGGCGGGGGTGTCGTACTGTGGCACGCCGAAATTATCCAGACGCTTGTCCTGAATAACCACCGGGAAATCGTCCACACCGTAGTGATTAGGCAGCGGCAGACTCTTGCTGACGTCATCTTCCACCAGCCACATCCCTGCCAGCCCGTTATAGACGTGCGCAGCCATGTGCCCTGGCGTATTGGCGTGATACCAGCAGGTTGCGGCAGGCTGACGAATAGGCAGCACCGGTGACCAGTCGCTGCCCGCCGACATCAAACGCGCCGCGCCGCCGGTCAGCGTGCCGGGAACCTGTAGACCACTGATGGTCATAGCCGCCGGCACAGGCAGGCGATTGCTGTAGATAAGCTTAACGTCATCGCCGTTGTAAACCCGCACCGTCGGGCCGAGATACATCCCGTTAAAGCCCCAGACCGGTGCTTTACTGCCGCCCAAAAATGCCCAATGCGACTGCTGAAGCGTCAGGAAAAGAGGTTGTCCGCGGCGGGACTCAATCAGCGGAGGAACAGGTAATACGGGCTGGGCCTCGCTTGCGTTTGCCCTCAGCGGCAAAGACCCGGCGGCAAGCGCCATTCCAGTTGCCTGTATAAAACTGCGACGACTGAGGGACATATCTTCTCCATGAACACAAAATCTAAGCTGCGATATCAGCCCACTGACCTTCAATGGCGGCGGACCCTATAATAATTGCCCGCCGTGAGGCTCTGTAAAAAGCCCTTATCCGGCGGGGAATTAAAAATAACTATTTATTTTTTTATCTTCATCTCGGCTTCGCGCTGCGCAACTTCCGCATCAAGCTCGGCTATTTTATCGGCCATCAATTGACGGCAGTGTTCCGATAATTCGCGCAGGCGTTCTTTACCATACTGCGTAGTGTCAATCGGCGGCAGCATTTCAACAATCACCAAACCGTTATTCCAGCGGTTCAGTTTGATTTTGTTGCTGGTGTTAGACACACAGATTGGGACGATAGGCACACCGGCGGAGATGGCTGCGTGGAAAGCACCGGTTTTGAACGGCATCAGACCGCGCCCACGGCTGCGGGTGCCTTCCGGGAACATCCAGATAGAAACGTTTTTCTTTTTAATTTGCTCGACAACCTGAGAGATAGTGCCGTGCGCTTTGGTGCGGTTATCACGGTCAATCAGTAGGTTACCGGTCAGCCAGTACAGCGGCCCGAAGAACGGGATCCATACCAGGCTTTTTTTACCCACGGTCACGGTGCGAGGCTGAACGGCTTTGGCCGCTGTCACCATGTCGTAGTTATTCTGGTGGTTAGCAATGTAAATACAGTTGCCGTAATGGGCGGCCTCAGGAGGCGTTCGTTTTTCAACCCTCAGGCCAAGGATAGGTGCCAGTTCGCCAAAAAGATGGCCGAAAGTCGCAACATGTTTTGGATTTCTTGGACTGAAAAGGCAATAAATAGAACCGAAAATGCACAACAGAATTGAGAAAACCACGACATAAATAAAGCGAAAAATAAATAACATAACACCCTCTTAAGCATACAACCGGAGTCAAACTCTGTTTGCCCCTGCCGTTCCCTTGCCGCTGGACTATTCTCGGGCCTCAGCTGGCTCTATACAATAGTTATTCTTCACCCGGAGAGGGTTTTTATTAATCCAAATAATAGCGATTGCAACAAACGTAAATTATTTGTACTCAGGAATAAAGATTATCAAGCTCGTGCACAAGTTGATAATTATCGTTTCATTCTTTGTGAAGCTGGGCAATTAAGGGCACCGAAGTGCCCTGATTAAAGCAATATAAGATGCGTTATTCTTCGCTGTCACCGACTGAAGGACGCGCCGGTCCATCGACTTCGACCCTGTCAATACGCTGCAAACCGCGTGGCAGCAGCGTGCCTTTGCGGCCGCGTTCAGCGCGGAACTTCTGCAAATCTTCAGGACGCAGCGTCAGCTTGCGCTTGCCAACGTGCAGCGTGATAGACGTTTGCGGTGCCAGCACCAGTAACCAGGCAAGTTTATCGGCTCCCGATGCGGCATCAGCCGCAGAAATCGAGACAATCTTGTTGCCTTTACCCTTCGACAGCTGGGGTAAATCGGCGACCGGGAACAACAGCATGCGGCCCGCGCTGGTAATCGACAACAGCATGTCGTCGTCACCCACCAGCTCGATAGGCGGCAGCGCACTGGCGTTCTCAGGCAGCGTGATCATCGCCTTGCCCGCACGGTTGCGTGCAACCAAATCGTTAAAGGTACACACGAAACCGTAGCCTGCGTCGGAGGCCATCAGCAGCTTCTGATCGTCAGCGGCCATCAGCACCTGCTGGATAGTCGCGCCCGGCGGCGGCGTCAGCTTACCGGTTAATGGCTCGCCCTGACCACGCGCCGACGGCAGCGTGTTGGTGTCCAACGCATAGCTGCGACCGGTGGAGTCGATGAACACCACCGGTTGATTGCTCTTACCACGTGCGGCGCTGCGGAAGCTGTCGCCCGCCTTGTAACTCAGGCCGGTCGGGTCGATATCATGCCCTTTGGCACTGCGAACCCAGCCCATCTCGGACAGAACAACGGTCACCGGCTCGGACGGAATGAAGTCACTTTCGCTCATCGCCTTCGCTTCTTCACGCTCGATAATCGGCGAACGGCGGTCGTCTCCGTAGGCCTCAGCGTCGGCCTGAATTTCTTTGCGGATCAGGGTGCTCAGCTTACGTTCTGAAGCCAGCAGCGCCTGCAGCTGGTCGCGCTCCTTCGCCAGTTCGTCCTGCTCGCCGCGGATCTTCATTTCTTCCAGCTTGGCGAGGTGGCGCAATTTCAGCTCGAGAATCGCCTCGGCCTGCGTTTCGCTCAGCGCAAAACGTTCCATCAACACCGGTTTCGGCTCATCTTCGGAGCGAATGATGTGGATCACTTCGTCGATGTTCAGGAAGGCTATCAACAAACCTTCAAGAATATGCAAACGCTTCAACACCTTATCCAGGCGGAAGTTCAGACGGCGGCGCACGGTGTCACGGCGATACGACAACCACTCGGTCAGGATCTCAACCAGTCCTTTCACCTGCGGACGGTTATCCAGACCGATCATGTTCATGTTGATCCGGTAGCTGCGCTCAAGATCGGTGGTCGCAAACAGGTGGTTCATCACTTGATCGAGATCGATACGGTTAGATCGCGGAACAATAACCAAACGGGTCGGGTTCTCGTGATCCGACTCGTCGCGCAAATCCTCAACCATCGGCAGCTTCTTGGCGCGCATCTGGCTGGCAATCTGCTCCAGCACCTTGGCACCGGAAACCTGATGCGGCAGCGCGGTTATCACTGCTTCGCCGTCCTCTTTTTTCCACAGCGCACGCATACGAACCGAGCCTTTGCCGGATTCGTAAATTTTGCGGATCTCGTTACGCGGCGTAATGATTTCGGCTTCAGTCGGGAAGTCCGGCCCCTGCACGTATTCCAGCAGATCTTCGAGCGTGCTGCCGGGCTTTTCAAGCAAGGCGACAGCAGCGTTGGCAACTTCACGCAGGTTATGCGGCGGAATGTCCGTCGCCATGCCTACTGCAATGCCGGTGGTGCCGTTGAGAAGAATGTTCGGCAGACGCGCAGGCAGCATTTTCGGCTCCTGCATCGTGCCGTCGAAGTTTGGCACCCAGTCAACGGTACCCTGCGCCAGCTCACGCAACAGAACTTCGGCGTATTTCGACAGACGCGATTCGGTGTAACGCATCGCGGCAAACGACTTAGGGTCATCCGGTGCGCCCCAGTTCCCCTGCCCGTCCACCAGCGGATAGCGATAGGAGAAAGGCTGAGCCATCAATACCATCGCTTCGTAACAGGCGCTGTCGCCGTGCGGATGATACTTACCCAATACGTCACCGACGGTACGGGCAGATTTTTTAAATTTTGCGTTATTGCTGAGACCCAGCTCAGACATAGCATAAATAATGCGGCGCTGAACCGGCTTGAGGCCGTCGCCGATGTAAGGGAGTGCCCTGTCCATGATTACGTACATGGAGTAGTTCAGGTAGGCATTCTCGGTAAACGTATGCAGCGCTAAACGCTCTGTACCGTCATGAGTCACTTCACTCATTACTTTTTTATCCTCAGATCCATCGCACTGTCGTGCTGGAAAATGAACGTTCTGGAAAATAAGGAGGCCCGGTTGCAGACACGCACGGGCGCTGTCGCACAGGGCGATGATGTCCGCGATAGTACATCATATGGCGTCTTGCTGTCACAGTTGCTGTGTTTTCAGCGAACAGTCACTGCACGAAAGCGCAGCTAAAAGTCGATAAACCCCTGCCAATTATTGCATTAAGAGCAATAGTATTGTGCTCTGGCGCACATTTTTAAGCGCAACAATCTCAGTTACAATTCCCTCAACAGTTTACTAATGAGGCCTATGCCATGAGCAACATACTGATTATCAATGCCGGAAAAACCTTTGCCCACTCTAAAGGCGCACTGAACATCAGCCTTACCGAGGTTGCCGATTCTTTCCTGCGTGACGCTGGCCACCGCGTTCGCGTAACTCATATCGAACAAGGCTACGACGTCGAAGCCGAAATCGAGAGCTATCTGTGGGCCGACGCTATCATCTATCAGATGCCAGGTTGGTGGATGGGCGCGCCGTGGACGTTGAAAAAATATATCGATGAAGTCTTCACCGAAGGCCATGGTCGTCTGTACGAAAGCGACGGCCGTTCCCGCTCCGACGCTTCGAAAAAATACGGTTCCGGCGGCCTTATCCAAGGCACCGCATACATGCTTTCCGTGACCTGGAATGCGCCACTGGAAGCCTTTGAAGATAAAGACCAGTTCTTCCACGGCGTGGGCGTTGACGGTGTTTATCTGCCGTTCCACAAAGCCAACCAGTTCCTCGGTATGGACACCCTGCCGACCTTTATGTGTAACGACGTTATCAAACAGCCGGACATCGAAGGTTACTTCGCTAACTACCGCGCACACCTTGAACACGTATTTGGTCAAGCGGAAGACGCTGAGTAAATCCTGAGTTTGGCAAATTCTGCGTTTATTGCCACACTCAGAATGCGCCATTCTCGTGAGCCGGGAGTTTGTAAGGCTCACACATTTAAAGGGAAAACGAGGTTTTTATGATAACCGTTATCGCTGAAATCATCATCAAGCCAGGCCGTCGTGATTCAGTGCTGGAAAAAATTACCCAGCTGCTGCCACAGGTTCTGCAAGAAAAAGGCTGCCATCGTTATGAGCCTTTTCTTGACGTTAAAGGGCATATCCCATGGCGTCAGAGTGCGCCCAACTCCATCTTTATGCTGGAAGATTGGGAAAGCCTGGCACATCTGGAAGATCATCAGCAGGCGGCACACATGCACGCACATCGTGAAAATATCAAACACGACGTCGTGGACGTGAAGATCAATATCATCGAGAAAAGCTGACCTATATCTGAGTTTTTCCTGATGAGAACCTAAAAAAAACCGGAGCTGTAAGGGCTCCGGTTTTTTTATGTCTCTAACTTGTTCCACCCAGTCATGCAGAATTCAGGTGCACCAAGAGACCCATTCCCCGAACAAAGCATGAAAAGATTAGACTGAGAGCTCAGCGGTATCGCCCTTGTCTTGCAGCCAGTTGCGGCGGTCTTCAGAACGTTTCTTGGCCAACAGCATGTCCATCATCCGCAGCGTCTGATCGACATCGTCTTCGTCGATGGTTAACTGCACCAGACGGCGGGTATTGGGATCCAACGTTGTTTCACGCAGCTGAAGGGGGTTCATTTCACCCAACCCTTTGAATCGCTGAACGTTTGGCTTGCCTTTCTTGCGTTTCAGTTGCTCAAGCACGCCGGTTTTCTCTTCTTCATCCAGCGCGTAGAACACCTCTTTACCCAAGTCGATGCGGTAGAGAGGCGGCATGGCAACGTAAACGTGACCACCGCGTACCAGTGAGCGGAAGTGGCGCACGAACAGCGCACACAGCAGCGTGGCGATGTGCAGACCGTCGGAGTCCGCATCCGCGAGGATACAAACCTTGCCGTAACGCAGCTGGGTCAAGTCTTCACTGTCAGGATCGATGCCGATCGCCACAGAAATATCGTGAACCTCCTGCGAGGCCAACACCTCATCGGAAGAGACTTCCCAGGTGTTGAGGATCTTGCCCTTAAGCGGCATGATCGCCTGATATTCGCGGTCACGTGCCTGCTTGGCGGATCCGCCCGCCGAGTCCCCTTCGACCAGGAACAACTCGGTCATTTTCAGGTCCTGCGAGGTACAGTCGGCCAGTTTGCCCGGCAGCGCAGGACCGCTGGTCAGCTTCTTACGCACAACCTTCTTCGCTGCACGCATACGACGCTGCGCGCTGGAAATCGCCAGTTCGGCAAGCTGCTCGGCGGCCTGCACGTTCTGGTTCAGCCACAGGCTAAAAGCATCTTTTACTACGCCGGAAACGAACGCCGCACACTGACGAGAAGAAAGACGCTCTTTAGTCTGACCGGCAAACTGTGGATCCTGCATCTTGACCGACAGCACATAGGCGCAGCGCTCCCAGATGTCCTCTGCGGAGAGCTTAACGCCGCGAGGCAGAATATTGCGGAATTCGCAGAACTCGCGCATCGCATCAAGCAGACCCTGACGCAGACCATTGACGTGCGTTCCGCCCTGCATGGTCGGGATCAGGTTAACGTAGCTCTCGGTCAGCATCTCGCCGCCCTCAGGCAACCACAGCAGCGCCCAGTCTACCGCTTCGGTATCTCCGGCAAACGCGCCGACGAAAGCCTTTTCAGGCAGCGTGATGAGGCCGTTGACCGACTCCATCAGGTAATCAGTCAGACCGTCTTCATAGCACCAGCGCTGCTCGGTGTTGTTGACCTGATCTTTGAAAATGATTTCAACGCCCGGACAAAGAACCGCCTTGGCCTTCAGCAAATGGCTGAGTCGGCTGACGGAAAAACGCGGACTGTCGAAGAAGCTGGCGTCTGGCCAGAAATGGACGCTGGTCCCCGTGTTACGCTTACCGACGGTGCCGGTAACGCTGAGGTCCTGCACCTTGTCGCCGTTTTCAAACGCCATGGCATAGACTTGCCCGTCGCGGCGCACGGTCACTTCCACACGCGTGGACAGGGCGTTAACTACGGAGATCCCTACGCCATGCAGGCCGCCGGAGAACTGGTAGTTTTTGTTCGAGAATTTACCGCCCGCGTGTAGGCGGCAGAAGATCAGCTCAACCGCAGGAATGCCCTCTTCCTGGTGAATATCCACCGGCATGCCGCGTCCGTCGTCGGTCACTTCAAGCGACTGATCGGCGTGCAGAATGACCTCGATACGACGGGCATGACCGGCCAGCGCCTCATCGACGCTGTTATCGATAACTTCCTGCCCCAGATGGTTGGGCCGAGTCGTATCGGTATACATGCCAGGACGGCGACGCACAGGTTCAAGGCCGCTGAGAACCTCAATAGAATCCGCGTTATAAGTTGATTGGCTCATCGTTTATTAATTCGTGGCTCTGGTTGTGAGTGAACGATACTGTTGCTGGCGAACGAGACTGCGGCAAGCAAAACGCCCGCCGTGAGTAATACTCAATCCGATGCCAACCCCAAGAAATCCACAATCGGTGAGAAATAACGTTCAAACCCGACAAAAGTGTGATTACCCTCGGGTTCTACGGTCTGGCGGCACGCGGTGTAATACGCCACGGCCTGACGGTAGTCGAGGGTTTCATCGCCGGTTTGCTGGAGTAACCAGAGTAAATCGGGTGACTCCAAAGGCTCGATCTGCATCACTTTGAGATCGTAAACATGGCGAGACTCTAACACATATTGCTGGCCGGTGTAGGGGTTCTGATTGACCCCGAGATAGTCGATTAAGAGTTCATAAGGCCGCACTGCGGGATTAACCACCACCGCCGGCAGAGTAAAGCACTGCGACAGCCAGGTAGCGTAATAGCCGCCGAGAGACGAGCCAACGATGCCAATCTTCTCGCCCGATTTTTCCATCACCAGCGTTTCGAGCTGCTCGGCGGCGTCGGCGGGATAAGGCAAAAGCTGCGGGATAATCATTTCGATGCGCGGGTGGTTCTCGGCGAGCCAGGCTTTCATCGCGGTCGCCTTGGCAGACTGAGGAGAACTATTGAACCCGTGCAGATAAAGCAAGGTACTCATTAATAACCTTCCGCGTCGGCGTCGGGGCTAAACTCGCTGGTTTGCAAACGGCAAACCTCAGTCTCGACGCGGCCATCAGGGTGTAGCGTCAGATATCGCCAACCTGGGGCGAGCGTATCCAGCGTAAAATTGGTGCAGTGAGGTTTGAACTGCACGCAGGTCGACGGCGTGGCATACAGGCGCTTGCCGTACCAGTCGAGGTCCAGCTCCTGATGAATATGCCCACAAAGCAGCGTCGACACTTGCGGATACGCTTGCAGCACCGTCGCCAGCGTGTGCGCATTGCGCAGACTGTGCTGATCAAGCCAGGTACAGCCCGACGGCAGCGGATGATGGTGCAGCATAATCAGGGTAAATCTGTCGGGATACTGGTCCAGGCAACGGGTCATCCAGTCGAGCTGATATTCGCTCAGCTCACCGTGCGGCACGCCGAAAACCTGAGTGTCGAGCAGAAGAATTTGCCAATCGTTGCCCAGCAATACCTGTTTGGAAGGGTGGATCCCTGCTTCGGCCAATGCATCCACCATGGCAGGTTGGAAATCATGATTTCCGGGCAACCAGACACAGGGGGCATGAAATCGATTAATGCCCTCTGCAAAGTGGTGATAGGCCTCGACCGATTGATCCTGGGCTAAATCCCCGGTCGCCGCGATAATATCAACCTCACGCTGCTCGGCAGAAATGGCGTCCAGCACGGCGCGATAGCTGCGAAACGTGTTAACGCCCAGCAAAGTCTGGTCTTCACCCGCAAAAAGATGAGTATCTGTAATCTGTAATATCCTGACTTTGGCCCCATCTACCAAAGGCAGCTTAAACAGGCTTTCCAAATTCGATCCTTTGTTATTCAAGTCTGTCTAACAAACCGGAACTGGCATGGCTCCATGCGCCAGACAATAGCGCAACCAATCAGCAAGAAACTGGTTAATTTGATGCTTTTCGTCACGCTGATGCAACTTTTTATTAGGATAATCATAGCGTGCTTTGAAACGAAAGATCTGTTGGCTCGCACACACTTCAGCAACCATGGCATCGTGATAAAGGCGGACGCTCATTGAAGGCAGGCTCCAATAGCTGACGGCGGGGGCGGTCTGCTTGATTTCAACCAGCGAAGTATAGCGTGTCGATTCCAGAATTTTTAACTGGTAGGTCGCGTTAGTTACCTGATAAGTCACCGTCTGTCCCACTTCATCATTTCGAGGCAGCAAACGGCGCAGCTGTGCAAAATTGGTCTCGCACAGTCGCATCATTTCAGGAAAATCGGGAACATAGCGCTTGATCATTATTCAACCCATTCTTTTTTTAAGGATTCATGGTGCAGAGCCAGCCATTGCAGGGCAATCACTGACGCAGCATTGTCTATCGCTCCTTCTTCCACCCAGCGGCAAGCCTGCTCCCGGCTGACCACGTGTACCCGGATGTCTTCATTTTCAGTTTCCAGACCATGAATTCCCTCTGCCGTCGTCGCATCAACTTCGCCGACCATAATAGAAAGGCGCTCACTGGTACCGCCTGGACTTGCCAGATAGCTGAGTACCGGTTTACAGCGTTTAACCACTACGCCAGCTTCTTCCAATGCTTCGCGGCGGGCGACGTCTTCTACCGTTTCGCCCTCTTCTATAATACCTGCGACCATCTCTAGTAACCATGGGGTCTCGCTGGATCCCAGTGCAGGTATACGAATTTGTTCAATCACCACCACTTCATCGCGTATGGGATCATAAGGTAGCAGAACGGCAGCATGGCCACGTTCAAAAACTTCTCGCACCACCTCTCCGCTCATTTCACCATTAAACAGGCGATGGCGAAACCGATAGGCGTTAATGGAGAAAAAACCTTGGTAACGGTTTTCTATCGCAATAATTTCTAAATCATTTCTGCCGAAAACTACTGGCGAATCTTTGAATTTGTCCATTACGATGCTACCCCGTCCACGGTTAAAATTAAATTATCTCCATTTCAGGCATTTTTGATGAAGATGCGGTAATAATAATCAAGATTTTTTGTGTTAGATTTGGATACAAGCGGCTGAGATGGCACATTACGTCATGCAAATTGCCTAAAAATCTCTGCTAGAATCCGCGTCTGTTAGTTTTAATGACAGCATTAAATAATAACATTGCTGCACTACAAGGAATGCAAATGAAGAAACTGCTACCTCTTCTCGTCGCTCTGGGTCTCGGCGGCTTTAGCACGATGGGCCAGGCTGAAAATCTCATGCAGGTATACAGGCAAGCTAAGGAAAGTAACCCGGATTTGCGTGCGGCTGCTGCAACCCGTGATGCCGCATTTGAGAAAATTAATGAAGCACGCAGCCCGTTGCTGCCGCAGTTGGGATTAGGCCTCGATTACGACTATGCCAACGGTTATCGTGATGCAAACGGCGTAAACAGTAAGATCGCCAGTGGCGCATTGCAGTTGACGCAAACTATTTTTGATATGTCTAAATGGCGCTCTCTGACGCTGCAGGAAAAAACGGCCGGTATTGCCGATGTCACCTATCAGACTGCGCAGCAGACTCTTATTCTGAACACCGCTACTGCGTATTTCAACGTTTTGAGTGCGATTGATGCCCTCATTTATACCGAAGCGCAGAAACAGGCGGTTTACCGAGAGCTGGACCAAACCACACAGCGATTCAATGTAGGCCTGGTGGCCATCACCGACGTGCAGAACGCTCGTTCAAGTTATGACACCGTGCTGGCGAACGAAGTCACCGCGCGCAATAACCTGGATAACTACCTTGAGGTCCTGCGCCAATATACCGGTGTTTACTACCCGCAGCTGGCATCGCTAAATATCGCAACCTTTAACACCCAGCGTCCTGAGCCGGTCAACAATCTGCTCAAAGAAGCTGATAACCGCAACCTGAGCCTGCTGTCAGCCCGACTGTCGCAGGATTTGGCGCGTGAAGAAATTCGCTATTACGAAGCAGGCCACTTGCCGACGCTGGATCTTACCGCCTCAACGGGACTGACCAATACTAAATACAACGGCTCAAGAACCGGCCCGGCGTATGGTTATGATGACTCTAACGCCGGTGAAAACAAGGTTGGCCTGAGCCTGACTATTCCTATTTACAGCGGCGGCTCAGTGACTTCGCAGGTTAAACAGGCACAGCTCAGCTTCGTTAACTACAGCGAGCAACTTGAGAGCGCGCACCGCAGCGTCGTGCAGACCGTCCGTTCATCGTTTAACAATATTTCAGCCTCCATCAGCAGTATCAACGCCTATAAGCAGGCGGTGGTATCCGCCCAAAGTTCTCTGGACGCGATGGAAGCAGGCTACAAGGTAGGCACGCGCACTATCGTTGACGTGCTCGACGCGACGACCACGCTGTATAACGCTAAACAGGAGCTCTCGAGCGCCCGTTATACCTATCTTATTAACCAGTTAAACGTGAAGTCAGCTTTGGGTACGCTCAATGAAAACGACCTGTTGGCGCTCAACGGCGTGCTGGGACAGCCGGTGCCAACCAGTCCTGAGCAGGTTGCGCCTGAAACACCGCAGCAAAATGCGGCGGCAGATGGTTTAAACACTAGCACAATGCCAGCCCCTGCACCGATTAAACGCGCCAGCGTGTCAGCGACGCCAAGGGCAGTGAAGGCCAGCGGTAATCCTTTCCAAAACTAGGTAGATGTTTCTGAAAACACGCTAAAGCTTTTCTACAACCGCCTCCAGAGGCGGTTTTCTTTCTCATCCAGCCCATAATCCGCACCAACCCCCCCTTTTCTGGTCAGATTTCACGTCTGAACGTAAAGTCTCGTAACGTTGGCCGTTCCTGCTTTAATAGTAAGCATCTTTACCTTATTCTTATTCTGTTACAAATGTAACTCACTCTGGGTAAGGGCAAATAAAAGCCCGACAATGGGATCTATACAATGAAACGGACACAAAATATTAATCTTGCTACCTTCCGGAAATCCTGGCGTAGCTCGCGAATTACCCCGGCCGCTATAGCTATCAGCGCCGTATTTATGCTCAGCGCCTGTGAAAAAAGTGATGAAAACGTGTCGCTTTATCAGAACGCCGACGACTGTTCAAAGGCAAACCCTTCCAGCAGTGCGCAATGTGCCAAAGCCTTTACCGAAGCCAAAGCCGAAGCGGCTAAAACCGCGCCAAAATACGCCAATCGTGCCGACTGTGTGGCCGAATTTGGTGAGTCTCAATGTACGCAGGCTCCAGCGCAGGCCGGCATGTCTGCCGAGTCTCAGCAAGGTGGCAGCATGTGGATGCCGCTGATGGCAGGCTTTATGATGGGCAGAATGATGGGCGGCGGCGGATATGCACAGCAGCCGTTGTTTACCTCCAAGAACGCAGGCAGCCCGGCTAACGGCAAGTTTGTCGATGCGAGCGGTAAGAGCTATGGTCCGGCAACGACCGGCCGCAGCATGAACGTGCCGCCATCGGCGATGGCACCAAAACCGGCGACCACCAGCACAGTGACCCGCGGGGGCTTCGGCGAGAGCGTGGCGAAACAAACCTCGATGCAGCGCAGTGCAGCCTCGAGTACGCGTACTCCAATGCGCAGTATGGGTGGCTAATAATGAAACGCGTAGCCCTGCAAGAGCGTCCTAACTGGCGCGAAAAAGCCACCGAGTTCGGCTTTAACTTCCACACAATGTACGGCGAGCCGTACTGGTGTGAAGACGCCTACTATCAATTCACGCTGGCGCAGATTGAACAGCTGGAAGATGCTACGGCGGAACTGCACCAAATGTGCCTGAAGGTCGTGGATCGCGTGGTGAACAGCGACGCGCTGATGGCCAGATTCCAGATCCCCAAACACGTCTGGGAGTTTGTCAGGGCCTCGTGGCGCACGCAGCAACCTTCGCTCTATTCACGCATGGACCTGGTGTATGACGGCGTAAATCCACCCAAGCTGCTGGAGAACAACGCCGATACGCCGACCTCGCTCTATGAGGCCGCATTTTTCCAGTGGCTGTGGCTTGAAGATCAAATTGCTGCAGGCGGTTTGCCTCAGCAGGCGGATCAGTACAACAGTCTGCAAGAAAAACTGATCGAGCGATTTTCTGAACTGAAGAATCAGCACGGCTTTTCACTGCTGCATTTTGCCTGCTGTCAGGACACGGAAGAGGATCGCGGCACCGTACAGTATCTGCAGGACTGCGCGCAGGAAGCCGGACTCGCGAACGATTTCCTCTATATAGAAGAGATCGGTTTAGGTGAGCGCGGTCAGTTTACCGATCCGCAGGATCAAATCATCAGCAACCTGTTCAAGCTATACCCGTGGGAATTTATGTTCCGCGAGACTTTTTCCACCAAGCTGGAAGACGCCGGCGTTCGCTGGCTTGAACCGGCCTGGAAGGCGATTATCTCCAACAAAGCGCTGCTGCCACTGCTGTGGGAGATGTTCCCTAACCACCCGAATCTGCTTGAGTCCTACTTTGCCGAAGACGCACACCCGCCGATGGACAGCTATGTCATTAAGCCGCTGTTTTCACGTGAAGGTGCCAACATTCGCATCATTGAGAACGGCAAAGAGATCGCCAGTGCGGAAGGCCCGTACGGCAAGGAAGGCATGATCGTGCAGGAATATTGCCCGATGCCGCGCTTTAACGACAGCTACACGCTAATCGGCAGCTGGCTGGTCAACGGCGAACCTTGCGGCATCGGCCTACGCGAAGATCGGGCATTAATCACCCAGGATCTCTCGCGCTTTTATCCGCATGCGATTATCGGCTAACGGCGCTTAGCCCAGCTGCACCGACAGCATGCTCAGGGAACTCATCACCGTTCCCTGGGTTGGCAGTGTGATTGGCTCCACGCCGTCCCAGGTGCCCAGCAGGTAAAGCAGCGGCAGGTAATGTTCGGGCGTTGGGTTAGACAACGCGGCACCTTCGTGCTGCATAAAGTTAACCAGCGGATGGTCCTTCGCCTCCCCTTTCCAGCCAAGATTATTCACCACGTATTCATCAAAAGCCCTTGCCCACGGGTAGGGTTCGGCGTTTCCTTCCCATTTCACCATACGCAGGTTATGCACCACGTTGCCGCTGGCAACGATCATCACGCCCTCGTCACGCAGTGCAGCAAGCTTTTTACCCAGCTGATAATGATATTCAGCCGGTTTAGTGCCGTCGATGCTGAGCTGGATCATGGGGATATCGGCCTCAGGATACATCTTGATCAGCACGCCCCAGGATCCGTGATCGTAACCCCATTCTTGATCGGCAATCACGTCTAGCGGTGCCAGCAGCGCCTGAACACGTTTTGCCAGCGCGGGAGAGCCCGGTGCTGGATAACGTTTATCAAACAGCGCCTGCGGAAAGCCTCCGAAATCGTGAATGGTGCGCGGATTCTCCATCGCCGTCACTGCGGTACCACGGGTGTACCAGTGGGCAGAAACAGCAAGGATCGCCTTCGGACGCGGCAGGTTTTCCCCCAGCGCTTCCCAGGCACGGGTATAGACGTTGTCTTCGAGCACGTTCATCGGGCTACCGTGTCCCAAAAACAGTGCTGGCATGCGTGAGGTAGTCATAAAATGTTCCTTACCGCTCGGATTAAGAGGTAATGGTCACCGCGACGGCGACCATTCGATAGAAAGAGGTTACTCTTTTCCTCTACTCGGATCAGCCGGATAACCGTGATGATGATGTTCAATAAATTTGAATGGTTAAGTTAATGGGCCGGGGTATCTTCTCCAAGTGATGAGAATAGTACTTGCTTCTGAGTGAATTGAATCACCCGATCCTGATTGTCACAGGGGACATCAGCCAGCATATTGCAGCCCGTGCCGATCAGCTTATCCTTAATACCCGTCCACTGCGCAAACAGGCTCAGGAAATTAATCGCACTTCTAGGGTAAGAATTAACTTCCCTTCTTTTACTGTCTGATGAAGTCATAAACATCGGCACGGTATAATTTTGTTTTAATTTATCACCGTGCTGTAATCGCGCGTTATCGGTGTCCGGCCCCTTAAATGCTAGGCCATGGTCAGCGAAATACATCATTGACCAACTCTGACCGCTCTCTTTCGCTAATTCCACTACCCTGGAAAGAAGTTCATCCGTTTCTCTAATACTTTGGATATAGCAGGATATTTCCTTTGATTGGCTGAATTCCTGATATTTCCCTTTCGTCCTGTCACAGGCAAGAGGATGCGAACCCATCAGGTGTAATACAATCAGTTTCGCCGGCTTATTTTTTTTCATCACTGAGGCGACACCGCCTAAAAGATCGAAATCCCCCGATCCAACCCCATCAGAGGATTTACCTTTTTGCATAAAATTAAATAAATTAGCTCTTTTGGCGAATGAGGCAACAGAGGTGTCGTGCGGACCGAGACTGCCCTGATTAGAATACCAAAAGGTCGTAAAACCCGCCTTGTTAGCCAGGGTAATAATATTATTATTCAGCTCAACGTAGAGACCTCGCCGCAGTGATAATGAATTCTTCAGCGAAGTCTGCGTTGATGATGCTGCCGAAATATAATGGGTAAATAACACCCCCGGAGCCGAGCTCATAAAAGGCGTATTACCGATCGGAAAACCATAGGCATTCAGGTAGTCGCTGCGTACGCTCTCACCGATGATTATTATGTAATTCTGATAGTTAGTGAGCGTTCTTTCTGGAGCCCAGACGTCTGGGGTGGTCAGGCTCTGCTGCATTAAGGCCGTTTCCTCATCCACTTGGCGGTAATTCTCGAGAACATCAGTGACAAATCTTACAACAGGAATACCTGTGCTAAAAACTTTCACCCTACCCTCATTGATATAAAGCCTGACCGGCGTCGAAACTAAGGAGATAAAAAGGTAAGTGATAATTATCGGCCTGAAATTTAATTTGTCGACCTTTATGTCGAAAATAAAAATCGTCATAGCGAGAGTCACGAGTGGCAAGCTAAAATAGAACCCAGGAATGGTTTTTATGAGCATAATACCTTCCCTTACATTACTATATTTCACCGAAAGGAGGGTATTAAAATCAACCGGACCAAAAGATAATGCAACTGGGAGATAGAATGAAGAAATAATAAAGATTATGGCGATAAGTAATTTATATAAAAACGATGAAAAACTTGAGACGGTAAGCATGATTAAAAATAGTGTAATAACATGCATAATTTTAAATGGGTAACCAAAGGACAGGCATGAGATCAGGCAAAACAGAAATAAGACACCAAACTTAACTTTTATATTCAATGAGGAATTATTTATCAAAATCAAACCAATTAAGTTAATAAATGAATGATAAAATTCTACTCACTGGTTAACCGGCATCCTACCGTCCTCCCCTTATAAAACCTTAATACCCTGTGATCTTGTTGCTGAAAAATTAAAAAGCCGACATAAACTCTGTCGGCTCTTGTTAATACATGACCTGGTAAATAAAAAGCTTAGCCAGCCTGCTGAGTCAGAGCTTCGCGATAAGCCACCAGATCGTCGATGGTCACCACCGGCATATTATGATTGTTGGCAAACACAATGGCTTCTGGCGCGTGAGCCATGCTGCCGTCGTCATTGGTCAGTTCGCACAGAACGCCGTAAGGGCCGAATCCAGCCAGACTCACGAGATCGATGGTCGCTTCGGTATGGCCACGGCGGGTCAATACACCGCCGTCGCGCGCGCGCAGCGGGAACACGTGCCCTGGACGGTTAAGATCGGAAGGTTTTGCACCCTCGGCAATTGCTGCACGAATAGTGGTCAAGCGGTCTGACGCGGAAACACCGGTCGTCACCCCTTTAGCCGCTTCGATAGTCACGGTAAAACCGGTCTGATAGTGGCTGGAGTTTTGCTCAACCATCATCGGAAGCTCGAGCTGCTTGCGGCGTTGGTCGGTTAAACACAGGCACACGATGCCGCTGCCGTGGCGAATAGTTAGCGCCATTTGCTCAACGGTCATGGTTTCTGCGGCGAAGATCATATCGCCTTCGTTTTCGCGGTTTTCGTCATCCAGCACCATCACACCCTGGCCATTGCGTAGCGCAGCGAGTGCGCGTTCAACGCGTTCTGACGGCGTGCCGAATTCGGAAAGTAAAGTCTGATTCATGGTAAAATAACCTCATTAACTCTATGAAAATAAATGGATTACCAGAATCAGGGCGTCTTGCGGAGTCAGCATAGCCATGCGTATAGCAGGCTATCGCTATAAAATAACGTAGCGGGCATTTAAGCCCGATCAATTCGTTACTCTCTCCCATCCGGACTATAACCGTCGGCCCCGGAATTACACCGGATCTGCTGACCTTATGCCCTCCATCAAAGATGAAGAAACCTAAGCGCTCGCGGGCTTCCACGATGATGAAAGAGTGTTTCATCAATTTGTTCTGTGGTTTACCGCCGGTGGGGACTTGCACCCCGCCCTGAGAATAAGCATGCCAACTATAACGCCAAAAAAAGCTGCGGGCAATGCACCCATCGTGCTATTGGACCGGGGAGATGAACGATTAAAGGTGTCGTGAAAGGTTTATAGAATGGCAATCTGGCATTACACTAAGAGAACGCCACTTTTCTGAAACAGGGTAACGACAATGATCGACACTAAAAAAATTGAACAAATAGCTCGCCAGGTTCATGAAGCCATGCCTAAAGGGATCCGCGAGTTTGGGGAAGATACAGAAAAGAAAGTGCGTCAGGTTCTTCAGGCTCAGTTTAGCCGCATGGACTTGGTTAACCGCGAAGAGTTTGACGTACAGACGCAGGTTCTGCTGCGCACCCGTGAAAAACTGACGCTGCTGGAACAGCGCCTGACCCAGCTTGAAACCCAACTGGCAGCGACTGCCGCCCCAAGCGCAGAGAAGCCGCAGGAATAACCGTCTTCTTGCAATAAAAAGGCCCGCATAAGCAGGCCTTTTTTAATGGTCAGAGCGCGAGAAGCGAGGCTCTCTACTCCTGAGATTTAATCTGATTGATTATCTTGGTAGTTGATAAACCATCTTCAAAATTCAGGACTTTGACTTCACCGCCATTGGCCCACACTTCGTCGCATCCGGCAATCTGATGAGGCTCGTAGTCTCCGCCCTTGACCAACAGGTCGGGTAACACTCCGGCAATCAGGCGACGCGGCGTATCTTCTTCAAAGCCGACCACCCAGTCAACCGCACCTAATCCGGCCAACACGGCCATACGCTGTGCTTGAGCATTGATTGGGCGCGTTTCGCCTTTTAAACGCTTGGTCGAGGCATCGCTGTTTACCGCCACAATCAGGCGATCGCCCAGCTTGCGCGCATTGGCAAGGTAAGAAACGTGGCCCGCGTGCAAAATATCAAAGATGCCGTTGGTCATCACAACCTTCTCGCCGCGCTGACGCGCATGGGCGACGGCAACTTTCAGCTCTTCTTCGGTCATCACGCCAAAACCGGTTTCGGTACGACCATGTACCGCATTTTCAAGCTCAACGGTAGAAACGGTGGAGGTTCCCAACTTACCGACTACCACACCGGCAGCGGCGTTGGCGAGGAAACAGGCTTCCTCAAGGCTGCTGCCCGCGGCCAGCACGGTCGCCAGCACACCAATCACTGTGTCGCCTGCACCGGTCACGTCATACACTTCCTGCGCCTGGGTTGGCAAATGCAGCGGCGCCTTGCCCGGTTGCAGCAGCGTCATGCCCTGTTCGGAACGGGTCACCAACAGTGCAGAAAGCTCAAAGTTGGCGATCAACGCCATGCCTTTCTCCACCAGCTGAGCCTCGTCTTTACAGGCGCCGACCACCGCTTCAAATTCGGAGAGGTTTGGCGTCAACAGCGTCGCACCGCGATAACGTTCGAAGTCGGATCCTTTAGGATCGACCAGCACCGGTACACCCGCCTTTTTAGCCAGCGCTATCATAGACTGCACGTCTTGCAAGGCGCCTTTAGCATAGTCAGACAACACCAACGCACCTGTTTCTGGCAAGGCGTTCTGAATTTTGTCCAGAATAGGCTGTAGGTCGATACCCTCGAAACCTTCTTCGAAGTCGAGACGAATCAACTGCTGGTTACGCGAAAGTACGCGCAGCTTGGTAATTGTCGGATGTGTGGGTACGGCCAGGAAATCGCAGCTGACGTTCACTTCGCTCAAACGCTCACTCAACGCCCGGGCGGCATCGTCGGCACCGGTCAGGCCAATCAGGCGAGAACAGGCGCCGAGCGAGGCAATGTTCATCGCCACGTTTGCCGCACCGCCAGGACGCTCTTCAATCGTATTGACTTTAACAACCGGCACCGGCGCTTCCGGCGATATACGGCTGGTTGGGCCATACCAGTAGCGGTCTAGCATTACGTCACCTACGACCAGAACGCCGGCACGGTGAAACTCAGGCAAAGTTACTTTCATCCCACACTCCAAAACAGAGATACCCGCGATTTCCGGGTATAAAACTTAGCAAACAGGCTATCTGAACAAATCGTAGCCAAAATGGTGTTGTTCGTAGCGAAAATCGTTTTGTCACACCAAAAACAATGCGCGCGATAATATCACAAGCGAAAAAGGTTGTTGGTAAAACCGACTCAGCTCAGCCAACGCTGCCAGCTCTCGATCACCTGCTCGCGCTCGGTGACAAACATATCGACCGCAACTTTCCCATTATGTTCCTGTAAAGCCAGATGATGTATTTCATCACGCAGGGTCACATAGGCATGAGTCAGCTGTACCGCCTCCTCATGCGACATAATCTTGTACTTCGCCATCAGCTCGAAAATACGCACGTTATCAGACCAACGGGTCAGGTCAGGCTCAGTGCTGGCGTAGCGCAGAACCAGATACTGAGCGATAAATTCAATGTCGGTAATCCCGCCCGGATCTGCCTTGAGATCGAAAACGTCACCCTTTTTGGTTGCTAAATGAGCGACCATCTTTTCACGCATCTCGCGAACTTCTTTTTTCAACTGCTCGCCATCGCGCTGCTTACAAAGGATCTCGCGACGGATGCCGTTAATCTGCTGGGTCATTTCAGGACTGCCGTACACCACGCGGGCACGGACCAGCGCCTGATGCTCCCAGGTCCAGGCGTTTTCCTGCTGATATTCCCGGAAAGCGGTGAGGGTGCTGACCAGCATGCCCGAGGCGCCAGAAGGACGCAGACGATCGTCGACCTCATAAAGAATGCCCGACGCCGTGCGGGTGCTGAAAAGGTGCATGATGCGCTGCGCCAGACGCAGGTAAAACTGCCGTCCGTCGATGCTGCGTGGCCCGTCGGTCACCACATCCATTGGACAATCGTGCAGGAATACCAGGTCCATATCTGAACTGTAGCCCAACTCCCAGCCGCCCAGCTTGCCGTAGCCAATAACCGCAAAACCGCGCCCTTCCTGCTGCTGCAGATAGGTCGGCTGGCCATAGCGTGACAGCATATGGTCCCATGCCTGCTGGATAACCGCCGTCAGAATCGCCTCGGCCAGATAGGTCAGATGATCGCTGACCTTCATCACCGGCAGTACACCGGCAATATCTCCGGCGGCAATGCGCAGCTGCTGGGCCTGTTTGAACTGACGCAGCGCTTCGATTTGCTGCTCTTCGTCATCCGCTGGCACGCGCAATAGATACTGGCGCAGTTCATCGGGGTAGGACTCCGGAGCGATAGGCTGATATAGCGTGTTCGGGTCGAGGAGTTCGTCGAGGAGGATCGGGTGTCGTGCAAGCTGATTGGCCACCATCGGGGAGGCGGCACAGAGGCGAATAAGCTGTTTAAGCGCACCGGGATACTCCACCAGCAGCTCGATATAGGTGGTCCGCGTGACGATATTGAGCAGCAGCAGGGTCAGGCGCTGCAGCAGGACGTCGGCGTTTTTGTAAGTACACACTTGCGCCAGCATTCTTGGCATCAGCTGGTCGAGCTGGTCACGTCCACGTGGCCCGATGGTACGTTTGTCCACGTCCTGACGGAAATCGCCGATGGTGCGCAGCAGCCTGGTGCGGGCCTGTTCACTAAGAGGTTCGGCCAGCGGCAGCAGGTCGCCGTCATCGAGTTCATCGGTCCACAGGCTGTTGAACTGCTCCTGCTGTGGGTCATCACCGGCGTCTGGCGTGTCGTCGCCAATCAGGTCATCAAAGACCCCGCGCACCGCCAACATATGCTGGGTCGTGTGCTGATGCAGCTCGTCCCAGGTATTGAAATTCATGCCCCATGCGAGGCGCGCCCGGTTGAGATCATCACCCGGCAGGGTCTGCGTTTGTTCATCGGCAATAGCCTGTAGCAAGTTCTCAAGACGACGTAAAAACAGATAACTTTCATTGAGTTGACGGACCTGCGACTCGGGCAGCAGGTGCAGCGCCGCGACCGCCTGCAGGGTCGGCAGCAGCGCCCTCTGCTGAAGCGAGGGCTCACGGCCACCGCGTATCAGCTGGAACACCTGCACGATAAACTCAATCTCGCGGATACCGCCCGCGCCGAGCTTGATATTGTCTTTCAGCCCGCGACGGCGAACCTCACGGGCGATCATGCCTTTCATATTACGCAGTGACTGGATCACGCTGAAATCGATGTAGCGCCGAAACACGAACGGCTTCAGCATCTTGCGAATTTCCTGACTGCTGGCGTCTTCAGCGTCGCCCATCAGCTTGGCCTTGACCATCGCATAACGTTCCCAGTCTCGGCCCTGCTCCTGATAGTAATCTTCGAGCGCCGAGAAGCTCATTACCAGCGGACCGCTGTCACCAAAAGGGCGAAGGCGCATGTCAACGCGATAGACGAAGCCGTCAATAGTCGGCTGATCCAACGCTTTAATCAGACGTTGACCCAAACGGATAAAAAATTGGGCGTTTTCGAGCTGACGACGTCCGCCCTGTGTCTGCCCGTTTTCCGGATAAGAGAAAATCAGGTCGATATCAGAGGAAAAATTAAGTTCACCCCCACCGAGTTTGCCCATACCTAAAATCAGCAGTTTCTGCGGCTCACCCGCCGCGTTTACCGGCGTGCCCCACTCGCGGCAACAGGTCTCGTAGAGCCAGTCGCGGGCGGCGACGATCAGCGTCTCGGCCAATACGCTCAGCTGCTGTAGCGTTTGCTCGCAGCTGCTAGTTTGCATCGCCTGCGACCAGCTGATACGCAGCATTTTAGCCTTGCGAAACTGGCGCAGTGCCTTCATCAGCCCCGCTTCGTCCTGTACCTTAGCCAGCTCGTCGGCAAGCTCCTGTGCATAATATTGCCACTCATCCACGCGCGGCGGGTTGGCGGAAATCTCCTGCCACCACTGCGGATGCACAATAAAGTTCTCACTCATAAAGTCACTGCTGGCAAGCACGCGTAGCGCACCTTCGGTGAGCGGAGGCAGGTCGTTTAATTGCTGTTGTTCTTGGCTTTGTTTAAAACGCAGGTGCAGCTTTTCGGCCTGAGCCGCGAGCAGCGGGGTGAGAGGCAACATTCTTGGGTTCCTTTCATAGTCGGCCTGACGTGGCGTCAGGCCGGGCTTAGGATTAGCGGGGTTGTCCGTTTAACCAAAACGCAGTCTGCATCACCGCGTGCTGACGAGCCGAGTCTTCCCAGGCGTGCTGTTGCTGCACGATAGCCTGCTGAAGTTCAGTCCAGACATTAATATAAGCCATTGATTCCTCTAGAGGATAAGCTCCGCTCAGAAGGTGGAAGGCGATCACCTGGCGCTTCAGGCGCGCGAGCTGGTCGCGGAATCCCTCTTCGGTCAGCGACTGGGCGAAAGCCTCTTTCAAGTCTGCCGCAGTGCGGCCAAGCATGATATCGGCGAATCGCTTGAAGGAGCCGTCGAGCTTCTTCTGCGACTTATCGTCGACGAATGGCTTCCAGGCCTGGTTTGCCAACCATGAAGTGAGTGCTAACTTACATTGCAGATAGTCTGCACTGAGGCAGGTTTCCTGCGCGTCCAGCCCTTTCTTCTCGAGCTTTTCCGCCAATGCAGTCAGCGCAGCGCGCAGCTCGGTAGAGGCTTTGCGTGGAATGAGTCCGCCGTAAATCACCAGCGTCTGGCGCACGGCCTCAACGCCTTGCAAAACGCTGATACGCGCGGTTTTGTCGCCACGCACCCACAGCTCTTCGTGATACTGCCAGTGGCTTAACGCCAGCTCAAGCATGCCGCTAAGAGCTTGTTCTACGGTCGCTTTAGGGGCCGCGTGGAAAACAGGCAGCGCACGCGCTTCTCGCACCACGTTGCCCTGTGCCAGATGATAACCGCGTGCCGCCTTACTCAGGCCGCCGAGACGCAGTCCACCGTTTTTACCCAGCAGTGCCGCCAGCGCCAGTAAATCACCGGTATTGCCCTTTTTGATCTCGAGTTCGATTTCAGAAAGCGACTCTGACTGCTCACCCGCCGTCACGTGACCTTGGTCGAGGCCAAGCTCAATCTCGCTTTGCTGGTAAGTGATCACCCACTTCTCACGCACAAAATCAGTACGGAACAGTGGCTTCAGCTCGGCCTGTAGCGCGGTGACGTCGAAACCCTCTGGCCAGATATCAGCCGGGAACAGGCTCAGGTCCAGCTCAGGCTTCTTGATACTGACATTGTATTCAGGACGCTGATGTAGCCCCGCCACCACTTTTCCGGCGGTCTTGATAGTCATCTCGTAGCTGTCGTCAAAACCACGAATACGCAGCCCCATATCCAGCTTACGCAGGCGGTTATCCGCCGTTTCATAATAAATATTGGTGAGCTTCTGTGGCGCAGAGTGCTCACAGGTAAACGCAGCCAACTGCTCAGGAAGCTCGGCAATTGCCGCAGGAGTGGCAATAAATTTTAATTCTATTTCTAAGGTCATAAGTCTTTGCACCGCTTCTTCGCTGATAAAGCATTTTAGTTTAAAAAAGTTTAGGCAATTCTATCATACACGCCCGCCGGGAGCCGCATCTCGTGGGATTGTAAGATAGTTCTCATTTAGGTTTATGCATTGCGTCGTCACACTGTTGCCCTTACTATCGTTCATCACAAATTTTATCGACAGATGGGGCACTGATTCACAGGCCCGCCAACTACGAAGAATGACGAATAATGAATAAATTACGCCTTTTTGGTTTCGCTTTGCTCACTTTAGGCATCACTTGGGGCGCTCACGCCGATGAGAAGCGCTACATTTCCGACGATTTGATTACCTATATTCACAGCGGCCCAGGCAATCAGTTTCGCATTGTCGGTGCGCTGAATTCTGGTGATGAAGTCACCTTAAAGAGCGTCAACTCTGCCACCAACTATGGCCAAATCGTTGACGCTAAAGGCCGCGATGCTTGGATCCCACTCGACCAGTTGAGCACATCGCCAAGTCTGCGCACCCAGGTACCCGACCTTCAGCAGCAGGTGAAAACCCTGACTGACAAGCTGAGCAATATTGATAATAGCTGGAACCAGCGCACCGCCGAGATGCAGCAAAAAGTTGCCTCGAGCGATAGCATTATCAACGGTCTGAAGAAAGAAAATCAGGATCTGAAAAACCAGCTGCTCGTGGCGCAGAAGAAAGTCAGCGCGGTGAACGTCCAGCTGGATGACAAGCAGAGAACCATTATTCTTCAATGGTTTATGTACGGCGGTGGCGTGGCAGGCATTGGCCTGATCCTCGGTCTGCTGTTGCCTCACCTGGTTCCACGTCGCAAGAAGAAAGATCGCTGGATGAGCTGAGTTTCTTAACTCCGCACTATAAAGCTGATTTCAGAAAAGGCACTTCACGTGCCTTTTCGTGTTGCTGCCAGTCAGCCATTTCACGCCAAATCCAGCATTGTTGACAGACTGATAGGCAGAAATCGCGTTAACAAATTTGCTACAATAAGGGCTTAATCCCTTTTTGGTTTGTTTATCTTCATCAGGAGTTATCTCGTGGAAATCTATCTGGTCGGCGGTGCCGTCCGCGACAGTCTGTTAAATCTCGCCGTTAGTGAGCACGATTGGGTCGTGGTCGGTTCCACGCCCGAGGCAATGCTCGAACTTGGCTATCAACAGGTTGGCAAAGATTTTCCGGTATTCCTCCATCCGGTCAGCCGCGACGAATATGCCCTTGCCCGCACCGAACGCAAGTCTGGCGCTGGGTATAACGGCTTTACCTGCTATGCCTCGCCGGACGTCACGCTCGAGCAGGACCTGATGCGCCGTGATTTAACCATCAATGCCATCGCACGCAGCGCCGAAGGTGAGCTGGTCGACCCCTATCATGGGCAGGCCGACATTGAAGCGCGCGTGCTGCGTCACGTTTCCGATGCCTTCGGTGAAGACCCCTTACGCGTTCTGCGTTTGGCGCGCTTTGCCGCTCGCTTTGCTCATCTGGGCTTTACTATTGCGCCAGAAACTCAGCGTTTGATTACAGAAATGGCCGCCAGCGGTGAACTTGAGGCTCTGACCCCGGAAAGAGTTTGGAAAGAGACCGAGAAGGCGCTGCAAACCCAGGATCCTCAGGTTTATTTCCAGGTGTTACGTGATTGCAACGCCCTCAAAGTTCTGTTCCCGGAAATCGATGCGCTATTTGGTGTGCCAGCGCCCGCCAAATGGCATCCAGAAATAGACACCGGCATACACACCCTGATGACGTTAAAGCTGGCCGCAGAACTCAGCCCAGCTGTCGATATCCGCTTCTCGGCGCTATGCCACGATCTGGGTAAAGGCTTAACGCCAAAAGAACATTGGCCAAGCCATCACGGCCATGGTCCAGCGGGCGTGAAACTGGTCGAAGGACTGTGCCAGCGGCTGCGCGTGCCGACCGCTATTCGCGATTTGGCGGTGCTGGTCGCGGAATTCCACGATCTCATCCATACCGTTGAAAGACTGCGTCCCGAGACGTTGCTCAAGTTGTTCGATACCATAGACGTCTGGCGTAAACCTCAGCGCCTCGAACAGATGATACTGACCAGTGAGGCCGATGCCCGTGGCAGAACTGGCTTTGAGCGTAATCCCTATCCGCAGGGCGATTATGTGCGCGCCGCGTTTGCCGCTGCTAACAGCGTATCGATCAAAGAGGTTGTGGAGTCAGGTTTGCAGGGTATGGCCATTCGTGAAGAACTCAGCAAACGTCGCGTTGCCGCGATTGCTGAATGGCGGGAGCATCAGGAAATCCTGGCCCGCTAAATATCGACTTATCGTCATCAGAAAACAAAAAACCCGCCGAGGCGGGTTTTTTAATGCTTTCTCACTCTATCAGGTCAGGAATACCCAATAGACCAGCGCCGCGACCACGAAACGATAAATGGCGAACGGCACAAACGAAATACGTTTGATCAATGCCAGGAAGGTTTTAATCGCAATCAGCGCCACGATAAACGCGGTAACGAAGCCGACGGCAAACATCGGTAAGTCAGACCAGCTCAGAATCGAGTGATTCTTATAGAGATCGAGCGCGCTGGCGCCCAACATCATCGGAACCGCAAGCAGGAAGGAATATTCAGAGGCGGCATAGCGGCTCACGCCCATCAGCAGCCCACCGCCGATAGTTGCGCCTGAACGTGAGAATCCCGGCCACAGCGCAAGACACTGGAAACAACCAATCAGGAATGCCTGAAGGTAAGTAATATCATCAACGCCGACCGCTTTCGGGAATTTCGGCTTTACCCATTCAGCGATGAGAATATAGATACCCCCGACCACCAGCGCATACATGACATATTTAGGCTCGAAAAGCGCCTTAATATCATGGCTAAACACCAGGCCAATTACGACTGCCGGAAGCATACCCAGAATAATATGCAGCAGGGTAAGATGACCCTTACCTATTCCTTCATGCTCGACCTTCTTACCAAAATGAATGCCAATCAGCCCAAACAGACGACGCCAGAACATCACGACAACGGCAAGAATAGACCCTAGCTGGATGATAACTTCAAAAACTTTAGATTTATCATCGGTGTAACCCATCAGGTTACCGGCGATAATCAAATGTCCGGTTGACGATACAGGTAAGAATTCAGTCAAGCCCTCGACGATACCTAAAATCAGCGCAATTAATAGCTGATGGCCTTCAGTTACCATAATATTCCCTGCCCCAGAGAGAGATTCATTTAAAACGCAAAATGCGTAGCGCTTAAGACAAAATTAAGAATTTGCCTAGTTTTACCCTAAATACAACATCTGAACGTGGTCATTAGTAATGCTTTATTATGACAGCAGTTTTTCAACTTATACTTTTAAAAGGATAATTTAAACGAAAATTTATTTACTGCGCGTTCCACGCTCAATAATCACGCCGACATTCGCCGCATGAGCAATGGCGCCAGGCTTACTTAATTTAATTTTGACCCACGGGGTATTGAAGCGCGCCATCAGCAGGCTTGCGACCTCTTCGGCCACTCTCTCGACCAGTGCAAAGCTGTGGGAAGTGACATGTTGGATAACCACGTCGCTGACGTCTGCATAGCTTAGACAGTCATTCACGTCATCGCTCTTGGCGGACTTTCGGTTGTCCCAGGCAAGTTCGATATCGAACACCAGCTTCTGCTGAATGGTTTGTTCCCAGTCAAAAGCGCCGATTGTGGTGATTACATTAAGTTGTTCTATAAATACGATATCCATCACGCGTTTCTCCGTTTTAGGCCTTGCCGGAGTTGCCCGATCAATTCCAAAATGCAGTGAGAGAGCTTACTTACCTGCGGCTTGAAGGATGATGGGTATACCACTTCCAGCGGAAAATGCGTATTATCCATGGATGTTGTGATTAAAACGACCCCTAATAGACGGAATTGCTTTTATGAGTGCAACCGCGCTTGGAATGATTATTTTCGCCTACCTTTGCGGCTCGATTTCCAGTGCTATTCTGGTCTGCCGCCTGGCGAGATTACCCGATCCCCGAACCCAAGGCTCCGGCAATCCGGGCGCTACTAACGTCCTGAGAGTGGGGGGTAAAGCAGCGGCAGCCACCGTGCTGGTCTTCGACATTTTGAAGGGCATGTTGCCGGTGTGGGTGGCCTATAAGCTCAACGTGACCCCGATGTATCTTGGCCTAACGGCAATCGCGGCCTGCGTTGGTCATATTTATCCCGTCTTTTTCCGCTTCAAGGGCGGTAAAGGTGTGGCGACCGCGTTAGGCGCCATTGCCCCCATCGGCTGGGACCTGACCGGACTGATGACCGGCACCTGGCTGTTAACGGTGCTGCTGAGCGGCTACTCCTCGCTCGGCGCGATTATCAGTGCGCTGATTGCGCCTTTTTATGTCTGGTGGTTCAAACCACAGTTTACCTTCCCCGTCGCCATGCTTTCGTGCCTGATACTGCTTCGCCATCATGACAATATTCAACGTCTGTGGCGCGGTCAGGAAACCAAAATCTGGACGCGGCTGAAAGAGAAGAAAGCGGCCAGAAAAGCCGCCGAAGAAGCGAAAAGTAACAAATAGCCGACATAAAAAAACGATCTCAAGGGTCGTTTTTTAGTTTCCGGCGCGTCATACAAAGCTTGCGTTAGACATTGAGAGACAAGTCGCCTGAGGCCGGTCCCTGTTTCGAAGCAAGTCAGCAATACCCTTGTCACTCGCCTTACACAGGCGCGAGTTCATCCAGAGGCCATCGAGGGCGTACAGAAATACTCAAATCTGTATTCGCGCTGGTTTTCAACCGCACCATGCCCGCATAGGCAATCATCGCGCCGTTATCGGTACAGAATTCAGGGCGCGCATAAAACACTTCTCCACCGCGTTTTTCCATGACCTCAGCCAGTTTACTGCGCAGCGTGCGGTTTGCACTTACGCCACCCGCCATCACCAGACGCTTGAAGCCGGTCTGCTCTAACGCTCTTTTACACTTGATAGCCAGGGTATCGACCACCGCATCTTCGAAGGCGCGGGCGATATCGGCGTGAGTCTGGGCATCGTTTTCATTACCGCGAATCGTGTTGGCAGCAAAGGTTTTCAGCCCCGAGAAGCTGAAATCGAGCCCTGGGCGATCGGTCATCGGACGCGGGAACGTGAAGCGTCCGGCCACGCCCTGCTGGGCCATTTTCGACAGCAATGGACCACCGGGGTAATCCAGACCCAGCAGTTTTGCTGTTTTATCAAAGGCCTCACCCGCTGCGTCGTCAATTGACTCACCGAGCAGAGTGTATTCGCCAATGCCGGTAACGCTAATGAGCTGGGTGTGACCACCAGAAACCAGCAGCGCCACAAAGGGGAATTCAGGCGGGTTATCTTCGAGCATAGGGGCTAAAAGATGCCCTTCCATATGGTGAACGGGGATAGCGGGAACGTTCCAGGCAAACGCCAGAGAGCGCCCGATAGTGGCACCGACCAGCAGCGCGCCAACCAGTCCCGGACCGGCCGTATAGGCCACACCGTCGATATCGGCAGCGCTAAGGTTAGCCTCTTTCAGCGCTTCCTTGATCAGGGGCAACGTCTTGCGCACGTGGTCGCGTGAGGCCAATTCTGGCACCACACCACCGTAGTCAGCGTGCAGTTTTACCTGACTATACAGTTGATTAGCCAATAACCCGTTTTCGGTGTCGTAAATTGCAATGCCGGTTTCATCGCAGGACGTTTCAATACCCAGTACTCGCATCACTCTTTCCATCATGTTTTCGCGCTATCTCGCGGCGCGTAGTCTAGCACATAACCCGCCGACGGTATTACATCGTCGACGTCAGAACGCGCGTTTTATGCGCACAATCGCCAGCTTTTTGCACAAATCAATGATTAATGTCGAGCAATTCAAATTGATTGGTATATAATCGGCGGCCGACGCAAAAGCGAGCGCACAGTCCATCGATAAATGGATTGTAATGCGCCTGTTTCAATTTGCCATTGGGCTTTACAAGGCTAGGCAAGTTGGAGTAAAATTCCGCACCATTTTGAAATGAGCTGGCACAACGCTAGCGAACAAACCGATTTTATCGAGGTGAGAGGCACATGCCTGTAATTAAAGTACGTGAAAACGAGCCGTTCGACGTAGCTCTGCGTCGCTTCAAGCGTTCCTGCGAAAAAGCAGGTGTTTTGGCTGAAGTTCGTCGTCGTGAATTCTATGAAAAACCGACTACCGAACGTAAACGCGCTAAAGCATCTGCAGTAAAACGCCACGCCAAGAAACTGGCTCGCGAAAACGCACGTCGCACTCGTCTGTATTAATTCTTCGGGGGCAACCCCACCCGCGTGATACTGTTTTTTAAAACGCGCAGACCGAGTAGTTGCATACGAAGGCCGTGCTTTCCGAAAGGAATGCGCGGCTTGTTCTCGTTTATAGGCTACACCCAATAAATTTCGTGATGCGGCAAGCGCAGCAGCGCGACTGATTAAAGGGTAAGTGAGTAAGGGGCTTATGGCTGGGAGAATTCCGCGCGTTTTTATCAATGACTTGCTGGCTCGTACCGATATTGTCGATCTCATCGATGCTCGGGTAAAGCTCAAGAAACAAGGCAAGAATTATCACGCGTGCTGCCCATTTCACCATGAGAAAACACCCTCATTCACCGTAAACGGCGATAAGCAGTTTTATCATTGTTTCGGCTGTGGAGCACACGGCAACGCCGTCGACTTCCTGATGAACTACGACAGACTCGAGTTTGTTGAGTGCATCGAGGAACTGGCGACCATGCAAGGTCTGGAAGTGCCGTATGAAGTTGGCACCGGCCCGACTCCGATGGAACGTCATCAGCGTCAAAGTCTTTACCAGTTGATGGAGCCGCTCAGCGCCTTCTATCAGCAGTCACTTAAGCAGCCTGCCGGGGCACCTGCCCGCGACTATCTGGCTCAACGCGGTTTAAGCGATGAGGTTATCAATCATTTTGCCATCGGTTTCGCCCCTGCGGGTTGGGACAACGCGCTAAAGCGCTTTGGTAAAACGGCCGACGACAGAAGCTCTCTGACCGACGCTGGCATGTTGATTACCAACGAACAAGGACGCAGTTATGACCGGTTTCGCGAACGTGTCATGTTTCCTATCCGCGATAAGCGCGGCCGGGTCATTGCGTTTGGTGGACGAGTGCTGGGTGACGCATTACCCAAATACCTCAACTCACCGGAAACCGAGATTTTCCATAAAGGCCGCCAGTTGTATGGCCTTTATGAAGCACAGTTGAATCACCCTACTCCTGCCCGACTTCTGGTGGTTGAGGGGTATATGGACGTCGTCGCGCTGGCGCAGTTTGGCATCGATTATGCCGTTGCGTCGCTGGGCACCTCCACCACGGCTGAACACATTCAACTGTTGTTCCGCGCAACCGACACGGTGATTTGCTGTTACGACGGCGACCGTGCGGGGCGTGAAGCAGCATGGCGTGCGCTGGAAACGGCCCTGCCCTATTTGCAGGATGGCCGTCAGCTGCGCTTTATGTTTTTACCCGACGGCGAAGACCCGGATACGCTGGTGCGTAAAGAGGGCAAGCAGGCGTTCGAACAACGTATGGAAGAGGCGCATTCGATTTCGACCTTCCTGTTCGACACGTTAATGCCGCAGGTCGACCTGAGCAGTCCTGAAGGGCGCACCAAGCTGAGCATGCTCGCGCTGCCGCTGATAAGTCAGGTGCCAGGCGAGACGCTGCGGCTGTACTTGCGTCAGCAGTTGGGGAACAAACTCGGGATTTTAGATGATAGCCAGCTGGAAAAACTGATGCCGAAACCGGCGGAGAGTGCAAATAGCTACCAGGCGCCCCAGCTAAAACGCACAACCATGCGTATACTGATAGGGTTACTGGTACAAAATCCACAACTGGCTACACTTATACCCTCGTTGCAAGGTTTAGAGCAATCAAAACTTCCAGGTCTTGATTTGCTGAAAGAACTGGCCGACATCTGCAACGCACAGCCAGGCCTGAAAACAGGCCAGTTGCTGGAGATGTACCGCGATAATAAATTCGGCCCACAGCTTGAAATCCTGGCAATGTGGGACGATATAGCAGATAGGGACATTGCAGAAAAAACATTCCTGGACGCGTTGGACCATTTGTTCGATTCAGCACTGGTACAAAGGCTAGAAACATTGATTGCCCGCTCACGAACTGAAGGCTTGAGTGCCGAAGAGCGGGAAGAAGTCAGAGCCATTACCGAAGCGCGCAGAAAGCGTTAAAACGCTTAATAACAGAATTTACGCAAAGTAGTGAAGCCAAAACTTCAGATACTCAGCGTCACGCAAAGCCATTGAAGTTACAGCAAGGCGGTAAGCTGAATTAATCGCCAGTTACGTACACTAAGTAATTGACTGGTGTGAATGAACGTAGCCAACAGCGCTGTAGCTTCATGGACAAAGCGTTAAAGAACTCACGGCTTAAGTGCCGATATATAGCGGGATGCTACCCCGCAAAATGCCGCCATAGTGGGCCGCGGCGAAATCAAATACGCCCCAAATGTTATAGTTGGCGGTTTCGCCGACCGACACCAACCCAATACTCTGAAGTGTGGATACCGTCTTATGGAGCAAAACCCGCAGTCACAGCTTAAGCTACTTGTCACCCGTGGTAAGGAGCAAGGCTATTTGACCTTTGCTGAGGTCAATGACCATCTGCCGGAAGATATCGTCGACTCCGACCAGATCGAAGACATCATCCAGATGATCAACGACATGGGTATACAGGTACTTGAAGAAGCGCCTGATGCCGATGACTTGATGCTGGCCGAAAATAGACCTGATACCGACGAAGATGCAGCAGAAGCAGCAGCGCAGGTGCTCTCAAGCGTAGAATCTGAAATCGGCCGTACCACCGACCCTGTGCGTATGTACATGCGCGAGATGGGTACCGTAGAACTTCTGACCCGTGAAGGCGAAATCGATATCGCTAAACGTATCGAAGACGGTATCAACCAGGTTCAGTGTTCGGTTGCTGAATACCCTGAAGCTATCACCTATTTGTTAGAGCAATATGACCGTGTTGAAGCGGGCGAAGCACGCCTGTCCGATCTGATCACCGGTTTCGTTGACCCTAACGCAGAAGAAGAAGTTGCACCGACCGCGACGCACGTTGGTTCTGAACTTTCTAATGAAGAATTAGACGACTCGGACGACGATGAAGACGAAGACGACGATGCTGAAGACGACAACAGCATCGACCCTGAACTGGCGCGCCAGAAGTTCACCGAACTGCGTGAACAACATGAAGCTACCCGTCAGGTTATCAAGAAAAACGGCCGCAGCCACAAGAGCTCTGCTGAAGAGATCCTGAAGCTGTCCGAAGTCTTCAAACAGTTCCGTTTGGTGCCAAAACAGTTCGACTTCCTGGTAAACAGCATGCGTTCCATGATGGATCGCGTCCGTGCTCAAGAACGTTTGATCATGAAGCTGTGCGTTGAACAGTGCAAAATGCCGAAGAAAAACTTCGTCAACCTGTTTGCCGGCAACGAAACCAACCAAACCTGGTTCGATGCTGCACTGGCAATGGCTAAGCCATGGTCTGAAAAACTGAAAGAAGTGACCGAAGACGTTCAGCGTGGGCTGCAAAAGCTGCGTCAGATCGAAGAAGAAACCGGTCTGACCATCGAGCAGGTCAAAGACATTAACCGTCGCATGTCGATCGGTGAAGCTAAAGCGCGTCGCGCCAAGAAAGAGATGGTTGAAGCGAACTTGCGTCTGGTTATTTCTATCGCCAAGAAATACACCAACCGCGGTCTGCAGTTCCTCGACCTGATTCAGGAAGGTAACATCGGCCTGATGAAAGCCGTTGATAAGTTTGAATATCGCCGTGGTTATAAGTTCTCGACTTATGCGACCTGGTGGATTCGTCAGGCTATCACCCGCTCCATCGCCGACCAGGCACGTACCATCCGTATCCCGGTGCATATGATTGAGACGATTAACAAGCTCAACCGTATTTCCCGTCAGATGCTGCAAGAGATGGGCCGTGAGCCAACGCCTGAAGAGCTGGCCGAACGTATGCTGATGCCGGAAGACAAGATCCGCAAAGTGCTGAAAATCGCCAAAGAGCCTATTTCCATGGAAACGCCAATCGGCGACGATGAAGATTCGCATCTGGGTGACTTCATTGAGGATACCACCCTCGAGCTGCCGCTGGATTCTGCAACCTCCGAGAGCCTGCGTTCTGCAACGCACGACGTGCTTGCAGGCCTGACCGCGCGTGAAGCGAAAGTTCTGCGTATGCGTTTCGGTATCGATATGAACACTGACCACACGCTGGAAGAAGTGGGCAAACAGTTCGACGTTACCCGTGAGCGTATTCGTCAGATCGAAGCCAAAGCGTTGCGTAAGCTGCGTCACCCGAGCCGCTCTGAAGTACTTCGTAGCTTCCTCGACGATTAGTCAATAATCGTTAGTTGAAAGCAAAAGCCCCGTCTGGATAATCCGACGGGGCTTTTTTATTGCCTACAAATGCTTGCAGGAGACGCAGAGCGCTATTTTATGGTATCGGACAACTGTTGATAGCTTTGAACGAGTTCGTCCAGCGTCGCGCGATTGAGGCCGCTTGGGTTGGGTAACACCCAGACTTCAGTATCGCCCAACGTTATTTCCTGACGCCCCCACGCGACCTTGCGGATGCCAAATGCGCTGCTGAATGCCTGCTTGCCGAGCACTGCCAGCGCCCTCGGCTGGTACTCCATCATCTTGGCTTTTAACGCCTCACCGCCGTCGCGCAGTTCATTGCGCGCCAACTCGGTAGCCTCTACGGTCGGCCTTTCAACCAGCATCGTGATACCGCAACCGGTATCCAGCAGATGCTGCTCCTCTTCCGGTTTCAACAAACGTTCTGTAAATCCCGCCTGGTGAATCACTTTCCAGAAACGGTTATTTGAATTGGCAAAGTGATAGCCGTGATGGGCGGTAGACAGACCCGGGTTGATACCACAGAAAACGACGCGCAGATTATGGTCGATAATGTCGGTGATCATGCTTGCTCCTTCAGCCTATTTTAATCTTGCTATCCTAAAAACTCGCAGCAATAACAACAAGCTAAAAGTTGCACATAAAACAAGCATACAGTCGGATGAAGTGTAGACCTGGAGTAGTTAACTACCGTATAATCCTGCACCGCGGCCCCTTAGCTCAGTTGGTTAGAGCACGCGACTCATAATCGCTTGGTCACTGGTTCAAGTCCAGTAGGGGCCACCAAATTTAGCTGTTAAATCAGCACATTAAGCCACTTCGCGAGGAGTGGCTTTTTTGTTTTTGGGGAAACTGGGCGACAAAATGGCAACAGAGAAAATTTAGTCGGCATAAAGTCAGCAAATGCAATTTTTGACTAAAATAAAACCACCTTCTAAAGGAGCCCTATCACTGATTACAATTCCTTCAAGCACAGTGAGGAATATAAAATGTCCGATAAAAATACCCGCCCCAAAGTAACGAAACAGCAAATCTACCGCTCCGTAGCTAGCTCAACGGCTATCGAAACTGGCGCAGCAGTGCAGACAATTGAGCAGAATCTTAAACAGTATCAGGCTCAAGCCAAGGCGGTTGGTTTAGCTCATTAATTGGGCGAGATGTCATCAACAGGCTGCAACATTGGCGTATAGTTACCTGAGACTCCTGCCTGAATAGCCTTGAAGCAGTCATTACCCCTAAGATAACTTAATAGATTCATTGGATTTGCATACCCCCTGTAACCTCCGGAAAGACGCCCTTCCCCACAACCTTCACCCGCGTATTCTCAATCTCCCAGCGCGCGCTCTTATCAAAGCGTACGCCATTGAGGGTGATGCCGATCGGATGGGCAGCGTCATAACCGCGCATGACGAGATTGCCCGTGCCGCCACTGACATGGGTCAGGGTAATGTTTTGATACTCTGGAATTAAATCTCCTTTGGCTTCAGGGTCGTAGCGGGTATCGAAATTGATCGGCCAGCGGTTGTTGCGCAGGATAACGTCCTGGAAAGCGACGTTTTTCACCAATCCTCCCCGGCTGGCATCGCTTTTGATTCGCAGGCCTGAAGTGGTGCCATCCAGCGTTAGTCCTCTGACTAAAACGTCGCTTACGCCGCTCGAGGTTTCACTGCCGATAGACATACCGTGTCCGGCGTAGAAATGGTTATCAATGAGAGAAATAAAATGGCTTCCCCCGCTGCTGCCCCCCTTGATGGCCACGTTATCGTCGCCGGTGCTGATGGTGGTGTGAGCAATGGTGACATCGGTTGCGGCACCGGGGTCGATGCCGTCGGTATTACGCGCCGTGGCGGGGGTATCGATTGTGACGCCCCATACGGTGATCCCTTCGACATGGTTCATCGCTAAATGGAAGTTGGGGGAATTTACCAATCGGATACGATAGAAAATAAGATTTTTAGCCTGCTCGAGCTGAATAAGTCGTGGAACGTTTTGCTGACTATGCTCTTTCTGCGCCCGTCGCGCGAGCTGCCACCACGACTCACGGCTGCCGGTCATTGGCTGCCCGCCTTGCCCGTCAATCACACCGTCGCCGACAATGCCGCCGCCGTCGTTTCCGTTAAATGTAATAAATGGTCGACAGCCGTTTCCAGGCGTTCCTAATGTTCCACAGGTTCCTTGCCCGCGATCGTAATCATGAGGATCGGTTGAGGCAGCAAGCACGGCGCGCTTATCTATCCAAAGGTATACGCCAGAGCGCATCAGCAAAGGCCCACTGAGGAAACGCCCTGCGGTCAATCGTACTGCCTCACCGGAAGGACAATGCGCGATTGCAGCCTGGATCCTCTGCCGATCGCTGCCCTCATCTTTAAGCGGTAGCAGTGTCACACAGATTTTTTTCGGAAACTCAGGCTCTAAAACGAATCGCCTGTCGGCCGCACACACGTTGGCTATCAATAAAATGCCCAAAAGGATAAAGAAAATCGGGGGCAAAATTGTAGGATTAAAAGCCAGTTTCATAGCCTGTCGCGCCTTAAAAGAGTGATATCTCAGCATGCTGGAAAAAATCACAACCGGATTTAAACAAATTATAAGTAACGAGGTACAATCTCGCGGGATAAGATAAAAAGGCTGATAATCAATCTCAGACGAAAGAGGTACGGACATGCTTGGAAAGTGGCTTTTCATCATCGCAGCATCCGCAGCACTCCTGATCTTCATTAACTGGGCGAAGATCTGGCCGTCCATCGAGCCACTACTTAGATAAAACTCCACGGGAGACGACAACATGAAAGAAGGACCACTGAACGAGAAAGAGCTGGAATGGCTTGAAGAGGTATTAGTCAAGTACGGCAATGACGATTCAGTTCTGGATGTTGCCGAGCTGGACGGCTTTCTGACTGCGATTCTTTCAGGCCCGCGCATGATTGAGCCGAGCGAATGGCTGGTCGCGCTGTGGGGCGGTGCTGAAAACATTCCTAAATGGGCGTCAGAGCGCGAGCTTAATCGCTTTATGGACCTGACCTTCCAGCACATGAATGATATTTCCGACAGATTGATTGATTATCCCGATCAGTTTGAGCCGCTTTTCGGCGTGCATACTATTGATGACGAAGACTATACCGTCGCCGAAGAGTGGTGCCACGGCTATATGCGCGGTGTCGATCTGGATGACTGGTCTGCGCTACCTGAATCGCTTACGGCTTCTCTCGACACCATCGCTCTACATGGTCGCGATGAAAACGAAGCGCGACTGGAAGCAATGTCGGATGAAGACGTTGAAGAAAATATCGAGAACATCATTCCTGCCGCGCTTGCTCTGCACGATTATTGGCTGAGCCAGCAGTCGGACGATCCTGCTCCGGCAGCAACGCCGAGCGTTGCTGCGCCAAAAATTGGCCGTAACGACCCTTGCACCTGCGGAAGCGGTAAAAAGTACAAAAACTGCTGCCTGCACTAACAGTAGAAGCCACCGTGCCAAACGGTGGCTTTACTTTCTTGCCCTTTCCGAAGCGCATTACGTCCGCCATTTGCTTGTAAGTATCCCGGCTTTAGTTCCACACACTTTTTGAGATTTCCGGTTTCTCAGCCATCAGCTGGGATACTTACAAACTCACGATACAATTAAGAAACAGATGAAGAAACCAAAATTTAGGCAATAAAAAACCCGCTTTCGCGGGTTTAACGAGGGTGCAATGGTTGATTAATCGCTGCCGAACAGGTCACGGGTGTAGACCTTGTCCGCCACGTCGTTCAGTTCTTCAACCAGACGGTTAGCGATAATCACATCACATTCCTGCTTCAGCTCTGCCAGATCATGGGTCACTGGGGAGTTAAAGAAATAGCTTTCTTCGAGAACAGGTTCGTAAACCATGACCTCAATGCCCTTCGCCTTGATACGCTTCATGATGCCCTGAATCGCAGACGCACGGAAGTTATCCGAACCTGCTTTCATAACCAAACGATAGATACCAACACGTTTAGGGTTACGTTTCACGATGCTATCAGCGATGAAGTCCTTACGCGTGCGGTTAGCATCAACAATCGCATTAATGATGTTATTTGGCACGTTTTCATAGTTCGCCAACAGTTGCTTAGTGTCTTTAGGCAGACAGTAGCCACCATAGCCGAACGAAGGATTATTGTAGTGCGAACCAATGCGCGGATCGAGGCCGATACCTTCGATGATTTCACGGCTGTTAAGGCCGTGGTGCTCGGCGTAGCTGTCCAGCTCGTTAAAGTAGGCAATACGCAACGCAAGATAGGTGTTAGCGAAAAGCTTGATGGCCTCAGCTTCGGTATCATCGGTAAACAGAACCGCGATATTTTCCTTGATAGCTCCTTCAACCAGCAGATCGGCAAACTGGCGAGCCTTTTCACTTTTGCTGCCCACTACAATGCGTGAAGGATGCAGGTTGTCGTAAAGCGCACGCCCTTCACGCAGGAACTCTGGCGAGAAGATAATGTTGTCGACGCCCAGCTTTTCTTTCAGGCTGCGGGTGAATCCGACCGGGATGGTCGATTTGATAACGATCGTAGCCCGAGGATTGATTGCCAGGACATCGCTAATCACCAGCTCAACGCTTCTGGTGTTGAAGTAGTTAGATACCGGATCGTAGTCAGTAGGCGTTGCCACAATAACAAAATCAGCGTTTTCATAAGCCTGATGCTTGTCGGTGGTTGCAGTAAAGTTGAGATCCTTCGTCGCGAGAAACTCTTCAGTTTCCTTATCAACGATTGGAGAAATCTTGTTGTTCAACTTGTCCACTTTGCTCTGATCGATATCCAGAGCAACGACTTCATGATTCTGCGCCAGCAGAATACCGTTTGAGAGCCCGACATAGCCGGTGCCGGCGATGGTTATTTTCATAAAACTCGCACCTAAATAATTAAGAATATTTTTTTCTAGCGACAGATTTAATCACACCTCTGACCTGCGTGGACAGTATCGCGATTGATAAAAAGTAGATCGCGCCGCCAAACAGAGAGAATGAGATCAGCCTTGGGAAAGTAGAAATAAAATCGATGCCAATGTGAGCAATGGTAAACTTCATTGCAACGACCATAACGATCGTAGCGCCAACCACTGGTGCAATTTTGACGATTAAATCTTTAAAGTTTGAGTTAATCAGCTTTAACAGGCAGTACATAACAGGGAAAGCATTTAAAACGTTGGCGACAAAATAGAGCAATGCAAACGTGATAATGTCGAAATGAACGCCAATCAAAAATGCGCCAACCTGCAAAATCGTACCAATAATCCCCAACTTCATCAGAATATCGGTTCGTCCTTTTGCCATAAACACGGAACCGGTCGTACTCAACACTGACTGTATGATTGCCGTCGGAGCAAGGCACTTCAGTATATCGCCAACCAGTGACCACTGCTGACCAAACACCATAAGAACAAAAGGTTTGCTGAGCAGGGCAAGGCCGCTCATTAGCGGCGCTGTGATTAGCAGAATAACGAAAACACAGTTCAGATAAGTTTTAGATATATCGGCATTATTATCCTGGCTCCGACTCAATACAGGATAAAGAGAACGCGAGGCTATAAACGTTAGACTCTGCAGAGGGAACAGCATTATTCTGTAGGCAAGACTATAGTTGCCAAGAATAAACACTGACATGAATTTCCCGATAATGAAGCTGTCAGCGTTGCGCGAGAAATAGTTTACAAAGTTAAAAAAGGAAAGATTAGCACTAAAGCCAAAAATGCTCTTAAGCTCATCTAGCTTTATAAATTCCCTTAAGAAAGGTCTCCAAGAGGATGCTAGCCAGAACTGTATTGCCGACATCAGATTAAGAGTAATCGCCTGAAAAACAAGGCTATATACGCCATACCCAAGGTTTGCCAGAACCACAGCAACAATAACCGATACCATTGAAGAGCTTATTTCTATCCCTGAGATTTTCTTAAACTTTGAATCACGTTCCAATAGAGCGAGGTGCGCTGCGGCACAGCTTGAAAGAGGGAAGGTTATGCTTAAAAGCATCAGCACTGGGATAAGTTTAGGCTGATGATAAATCTCGGCTATAACAGGTGAGGCCAAAACGACGATAACTGCAAGCGCCAACCCCATGAAGGTATTTAGCCAGAATACCGTGTTAATCAAAGAATTCGTCAGTTCCTTGCGCTGAATAATAGCAGCAGAGGTTCCAAGGTCGCGAAGCAGAATAGCCATATTTAAGACTACCAAAGCCATCGCCATTAGGCCGTACTCAGCGGGCGGGATTAGCTTCGCCAGATAGACAATGTTGACTAGCTGAATACCTATCTTGAAAAATTGAGAGAACGAATTCCATTTTGCATTAGCAAGTAAGCTCATCTCTCGATACCACCCAGGGCTCTAAAGAACGGATACTGCCAGCCATTGGCTGACAGCATTGCGTACATCGAACTGAGAAAAAGCCTGCCACTGATAGGTGGGAGCCTCATGCAAAAAGCTCCCTCAGCGTTTTTCCGACTTTGTCTTTCTCGGAAAGCAACGGAGACTCAATCGGCCACTCTACTCCAACATCAGAATCAGACCACAGCAAGCAGCCTTCATTCTCAGGATTATAGTAGTCAGTACATTTGTACTCAAAATCCGCGACGTCAGACAGAACCACAAATCCATGTGCAAGACCCGGTGGCACCCAGAATTGAGTCTTGTTTTCTTCGGATAACACTACCCCTTCCCACTGACCAAATGTAGGTGAATCAGGGCGGATATCCACTGCGACGTCAAACACTTCACCACGAACAACGCGGACAAGTTTGCCTTGCGGATTTTTAGTCTGGAAATGCAAGCCTCTCAGTACTCCTTTGCTGGAGCGTGAGTGATTATCCTGAACAAAATTCAGGTCAATATTAAGCATTTCTTGATAACGTTTCTGTTCAAAAGTTTCCAGGAAGAAGCCACGCGCATCACCAAACACTTTGGGCTGAATAATTTTAACATCAGCAATTTTAGTATTGATAATCTGCATTATTTATCCCCTTTCAACCAATTGTTGCAAATACTGACCATATCCCGTCTTGGATAAAACCTTAGCCTGAGCTGCAACCTGATCCTTGTTTAACCAGCCATTTCGGAAACCGATTTCTTCAAGACAGGCCACTTTAAAGCCCTGACGTTTCTCAATAGTGTGAATGAACTGCGACGCCTCAAGCAGACTATCGTGTGTACCTGTATCCAACCAGGCAAATCCACGCCCTAATAGTTCGACGTTCAATTTACCTTTGTTGAGGTACATTTCATTCAGCGTGGTGATTTCGAGTTCACCACGGGGAGAAGGTTTTACCTGTTTTGCCATCTCAACAACGGCGTTGTCATAGAAATAGAGGCCAGTCACTGCCCAGTTAGACTTAGGATTGGCGGGCTTTTCCTCAAGAGAGATAGCCCGATTGTTTTCATCAAATTCAACCACGCCAAAACGCTCTGGGTCCATCACCTGGTAACCAAAGACTGTAGCACCCTGATTATTTTGAACTGCACTCTCTAATTTACGGCCGAAGCTTTCGCCGAAGTAAATATTATCACCTAAAACTAACGCGCAGCTGTCACCATCAATGAACTTTTCACCAATGATAAACGCTTGGGCGAGGCCATCTGGGCTTGGTTGAACCTCATAGCTGAGGTTGATACCAAATTGGCTACCGTCGCCGAGTAAACGCTGGAACGCAGGCATATCGTCTGGCGTAGAGATAATCAGGATATCCCTGATACCGGCCAGCATTAGCACAGATATTGGATAATAAACCATCGGTTTATCGTAAATAGGAAGCAACTGCTTGGAGATACCACGGGTAATAGGATACAAACGTGTGCCAGATCCACCGGCTAAAACAATACCTTTCATTTTCAATATCTACTCAACAACGTTATTCAGAAAGACCCAGACGTTCACCTGCATATGAACCGTCTTTTACTCGTGACCACCAAGCCTCATTGGCAAGATACCATTCAACCGTTTTGCGAATACCGCTTTCGAAGGTTTCTTCTGGTGTCCATCCCAACTCTCTTTCAATCTTGCTTGCATCAATGGCATAACGCAGATCGTGCCCAGGACGGTCAGTCACGTAGGTAATCAAATCAGCATAGTCAGCAACGCCCTGAGGTTTTGCTGGAACCAGCTCATTAAGCAATGAACAAATGGTTTTGACTACATCAATGTTCTTACGTTCATTGTGTCCGCCAATATTATAAGTCTCACCAACCTTGCCTTCTGTGACTACCTTGTAGAGTGCACGCGCATGGTCTTCGACGTAGAGCCAGTCGCGAATCTGCGTACCCTGGCCATAAACGGGTAAAGATTTGCCTTCAAGAGCGTTAAGGATGATGAGAGGGATTAGCTTCTCGGGGAAATGATATGGACCATAGTTATTTGAGCAATTGGTCACAATGACTGGCAGTTTATAGGTGCGATGCCATGCGCGAACAAGGTGGTCACTCGATGCTTTAGAAGCAGAATATGGGCTGCTAGGGGCATAAGGGGTGGTTTCTGTGAAAAGGTCGTCTGTCCCTTCAAGATCACCATAAACTTCATCCGTAGAGATATGATGGAAACGAAACGCCGATTTTTTCTCAGCGGATAGTCCATTCCAATAACGGCGAGTGGCTTCGAGTAAGGTGTAAGTTCCTACAATATTTGTCTCGATGAATGCCGCCGGGCCGTCAATAGAGCGATCCACATGGCTTTCTGCCGCGAGATGCATAATAAAGTCTGGTTGGTATTTATTTAATATCTCATCCATTTTTTCATGATTACAGATACTGGCTTGCTCAATATGGAATCTTGGATCTGTATTTACTTTGTTTAAAGAGTCCAAATTACCCGCATAGGTCAAAGCATCAAGTACGATAACCTCATCACAAGTCTTTTCTATAATATGTCGAACAACCGCTGAGCCAATAAAACCTGCCCCTCCGGTTACTAAAACTTTCATAAATCAACCTTATAAAATTGGTAACCTTTAAAAGTCACCATCTAAATTTAAATTTTTTACTGCGAGGATGGCATTTATCTCTAATTACCATGATAATTACCCTTGCAGTTTTAAAGTCAAACTTTAATAAGCTTATTAAAACCATGCAAGCTAGATGGCCATAAGTTAAAATAGGCAATCTATTAGAATAGTGAATTTTGCATAACACTCTATCGATAATGCGTTCTAACTCACGTGCTTTTGATTTCTTCCCTCCTACCCGAGATAGAGAATGGCTAAGTTCACCTTTGATACTTATTTTTATTACTTCTCCTGAAGATTTCAAATTCCTTATTCTTCTAAATAAACTAAAATCCACACCATAAAGAGAAAAACGTTCATCAAAAGGCTTCAACTTATGTCGGCAAAACTTATCGAGTAAACTTCGCGAGATAATCAACCCAGAACCAATCGATATAACATCATCATTATTATGCAAAGGACCCTGCTCTAAAGCAATACAATCGTTCACAGCGGGATAAAAGGCCTGGTTATTTGAAACATCTCTAATTATTGGCAACCCAAGATCAGAGTCTGTAAATGGAGTTTCGAAAAAATCACTTGGTATTGAAGTATCATCATCAAATAGATAAAAAACATCATACTCAGGCAAAGATAGAATATCATTGTACATCACGCTTAGCGGACGATTAGTGATATCTTGCTCAAAATGGACTTTTGCAAACTTGCTTTCTAAAGAACTTAATAATGGTTCATCTAATGAGACTGAGTTTGGACCATTATTAAATATAAAAATTTCGCCCTGATAGTTTGAATCTAGCAAAGTTGCAAGTGTTTGGGAAGCTTCGATCTTTTTATTATAAAGCACGATTAACAACAAACTGCTCATACTTTCTCCGCATGAATTTTTCAATCAATAACTAATTCTTTAAATTTAGTAAAATCGGATTCACTCATCGACTCATCAACTTTTCGGCAAAAGAAAGTATTACTATTTTTAATTAAATCAATATCATTTACATTCAATAGCTTTGGATACTGCGGCCCACTTTTCCAGTCGATGTATCTTAGGCAGTCATTCATTTTTGTAACATCGTGATATAACTTAACGCCTTTCTTGGTTTTTAATAAACTATGGAAAAATATTTCATCCGCGCAAAATGTATGATCAAAAGACTTTAGATATGCGGGGTTTTTTTCAATTGTTTGGATTAACCAGCTGGCTGTATCTGATGTAAAAGCAAACCAGTTCGTTCCTTTGAATAATTTTGGAATTATGCCATCACGCATTGATTTTATAAATTGATGATTTTTATAAAAAATTGCACGTGTAATTCTATGATATTTCATCAATATTTTGGAGGTGACATCTTTTTTTCTTGAAAAGAATACATTTGAATAGCGGTAAATACAACGTTCATAGGGATCAACGTAGCTATTTCTTTCATCTTGATAATGAATAAACTCTGCCCCTGAGTATCGGGTAAGAATCTTATTCATTTTATCATTACTCATTACAGGTACATCATCACCAGATAAAAAGAAGCAATACTCAAAATCGAACTTAACTGCAAAATTAAGAAGTCTGAGAGTAGCTTGAATTTGAGTTACCTCCCCCCACGTAACATCAACTCTATTTTCAATAAAGTGAACGTTATTTTTTTGTAAACTGACAACCTGGTTAATATCACTTTTTTTATCATAGTGTATGATAATTGTATTCTCATCAAATGAAGACAAGTAATCAACGCACCATGAAAGTGATTTAGAAGGTTGATGAGCACAAATTAAAAAAATCTTTCTCATACTAAGCACCAAAAAGCAATTATTATCAGTACGGGAGGTTGAGAAACCGCCAGTAAAGGAAAATCTAGTTAGATAGATAAGCACTACTCGAAGAAATATTTCCTTTTGAGAAGTGCTTATTTTTGCAAATTTTGATTAACTTAATTCAAATTCAAATAAGGCATCCCATTTGCGTCCCAACGAATAGGTATCCAGACATATTTACTATTCATAATATTCGAAGTATCCCACCTATCTGCAACAAATATATATTGCCCCTGATAGTTGAAAACGAATGCACCTTGAGACTTGAAAGTCGTGTTCACATCATTTGGATTATTACTTTGGATCGGAGCCTTCGCGCCATGCCAATCTCCTAAGATGGAATCAGAGTAGAAAAGCCTTGCCTTATTAGGTTTCCATCCAGAAGTTCCAGATGTTATAAGAAAATATCGCTGTCCTTTCTTAAACATAACTGGGGCTTCGTTATATCCATTAGGGGCGACACGAACAAACTCGCCAGTCAGCCCATCATAGCTGTCATTCAGAAGCGAAATAGTCAAAGAACTATTTTCTTCTGACGAGCTAACAAGATAAGCACGACCATCAGTATCTTTGAAAATAGTCATATCTCGAGACATTTGCCCATTGGCGAAGTCTCTTTGGAAGAACTTGCCGTTAGGAACATGCTGCATTGAAAGCGTATTCATTGGCAACTTTTCTGCATTGATTCTAAATGACTTTATGAACTTATAGGGGCCTGTAATACTTTTTGAACGAGCAATACCGACTAAAGCATCTTTGTAGCCATCACCTTTGTGTTCAAGATGAAACCACATTACAAAGTCTTGATTTTTATCGTTGTATATGACTTTAGGTCTTTCAATAATGCTTCCATATTGAATTTCTGAACTAGGATCGCCGACTTGTGCAAGAGCAACACCCTTATTTGTCCATGAGAGCAGATCCTTACTTTCATAAACTTGTACACCAGGGTTTTGATTAGCTTTTCTTCTATTCTCACCAAACCAGTAGTATGTACCTTTATACTCAACAATATCTCCAGCATGTGCATCGACAGGTTTATTCGTGACGTCTAAGATAGGCTCACCCCGGTGAACTAAACTATTGTTAGTGTTAGCCGAATCTGCAGTCGTAACGTAAGCGCATGATGTAAGTGAAAAAATTAAAAACAGACCTTTCAGACATCTCATTGGAGCCACCTATTGCTGTTAATGTAAGCGTGAAACTCATACATTCGTATGACGTCTAAAACCAGATTTTACATACTTAATAATAGCTTGAGAGAATATTATAAACGCTAAAAATGAAAACCTACAAACAACCATATAAAATAGTGACTTAAAGAACATTTTCTTACCTTCAAAATAGTTTCTTAGATGATTTTCTAATAAAACAGATTCTATACTGGTAAGATTATTTTTATTTTTAAAAAGTGAAAATGCTTTTTTTATTTTTTCAACTTTAGATGAACTTATTCTATCACCACCGTGCGACACATCCTGAACTAACGTAAGGTAGTCTATTTTTCTAGCTTTCTTTTTCTCACCGGCCAATATACGATACCAGCAATCAAAATCTTGCCAAGCTGGCATAGTAATATCAAACTTATATTTCTTAAGAAGCTCAGTTTTAATGAAAACTTGATTACCAACAGCATTAAAATAAATAAGCTCACGTGTTGAAATAACGTCAGGTGATAAATTATCAATCTTTGATGTTTTTATACCAGTTGATATTTTAAATTTGTTACCCGTGTATAAAAAACAGTATTTCTCTAGTAGTGATGAGTTTTCATAGAATCGCTGAACCCTATCCTCCTCAAAGAAGTCATCATCATCACATCCTGTGATATAGATACCCTTCGCATTTACAATGGCAACATTCCTGCTGAAACATGCACCTCTATTTTGATCATTAATAAAAAAGGATACTCTGTCATCGATTTCAGCAATACTTTCCAAATAATCAGCTATTTCAGAACCTGAATTATCATCAACAACAATAATTTCAACATTTTTATATGTCTGTTTTCTTGCTGCATCAATACATCTTTTGAGTAGGTCCAAACGTTTATAACTGATAATGTAAATAGTTATTAGGGGTAAACTTTCCATATGACATCCTTTAAAACTTTGAAAACTACACTTGGTAGCAAAAATAATTGCTTTATTTTCTTCTAATGATTTGAATTATATAATAAAGAAACATCTTTCTAGAGAAGATTTTATTCTTCTTATTCAGCATAGTATCAAATACCGGATCAACATGACTAATACGCTCCCTAAAATCCTTCATTGCAAGGTAGGATTTAACATACCCATATTTATTGACGGTTAAAAAATATAACGTCTTAATAGCTGACAAGTAAATAATATAAAGTAGTGACTTTCTTTTGCTATCAGTTTCAAATTCAAAATCCTTAAAGACCTGATTTGCGAAAATCCTGATATCTTTAATATCTTCATCTTTGGGATTATTAGATATTCCTTGAGGATTTGTTCTATATTTTACTAAAATATCATTTTTATTAACTATTTTTTCGGCAGCCAGATAAACAAATGGTGTAGTAAGTAAATCTTCAAACCTTTTGCCTTCAGGAAAGGCAAAGTCTTTGAAAAAATCTTGCCTATATGCACGGGACCATGCATACCAACGCCCTTTGTTGAAAATATCAAGCAATGCATGATTTTTTTCTTGCAAACTAGCATCGCATACATCTATTTTATCTAGATAATTACCATGAGTATCTATGCTGCATGCATTAAACGTAATAATATCTGGATTTTGCCCTAGTTTCACTTCACTCAAAATGACATCAAAATAACTACTTTCTATTTCGTCATCAGGGTCTAAAAAAGAAATATATTTCCCCTTAGCTAAATTGACCCCACTATTTCTTGCACCACTTAACCCCTTGTTCTCCTGAGAGTAAATTTTGACAAGAGATTTACATATTGAATTTTTTTCAATAAAAGAATTTAATATGTCCATGCTTTTATCTGGACTTCCATCATCTACAAATACAAATTCAACTCCTTCAGGAACGTTCCTAAATAATGAATCCAAAAAGCTACCTATATATTCTTCCACTTTAAATACAGGTACAATTACTGACAAGTCCATTACCCACCTCAGAATTATATTTTAACTTCTATCAATTTTATATAAAGCAGATAACAGATTAGTTGGTAAAACTCTTGGAACCGATCGAACAACAAAAGAAGCAATACTACTGGAAGGGGTATGTATTTTTAGCTTTAACTTTAGCCTAAGGAGCTGAATTTCACTTTTAATATAAACCAAACCCTTTCTTCTTTTAACCATATCGCTGTTCACCCTGACGCGTAGCAAAACATCAGGGATATTCTTTAGACTTTCCCCTACTTCGATCAATCTAAGCCAAAGATTATAATCCTCCATGTAGAGGTGATGGCTATAACCGCCAACTTCTAATATTTTATCTTTTCTAAAAATAACCGACATGTGGTTAAAAGGGTTCTTCATAAGCGCATATTTTTTTATACTTTCATAATCAAGAGGTAGCATCTTGATTCGCGTTTCGCCCTTTTCATCAAATTCTTCAACAGCAGATCCCAAAAGAGCAAGATTTTTGTCTTGTTTGAACATTGGAATCTGTTTACTGAATCTTGTATTAATACAAATATCGTCTGTATCCATGCGTGCAACGATGTTATGGCTGCAGAATTTCAGTCCCTCCGACAAAGCTAATCCTAGACCGATATTATCTTTAGAAATTACCTTTTGGATATTTAATGAAACTAAAAACTCATTTACAACATCATCAAGCTCCTTAGAAATAAATCCATCATAAAAGATGACAGTTTCATCTGGTTTTAGAATTTGCTTATCTAGACTTTCCAAGCATTCATAAAGATATTCTGGCTTCTCTTTATTATACAAGGAAATAAGCACTGAAAACATTTCAGCCCCTGCGGTATTGTCATTTTTATTCATATTAATCATCTAACCTAATTAGTATTTCCTGAGAGAAAAACCTTTGCAGTAGCCGGGGTTACTTTTCTGGCAAACCAAAAGTCTTCATTCTTCAAGGAAGTTAACTCCTTCAGCTCTTCATAATTCAGGTATTTTGGACTTACGCCGTCAAATATAATAAATCTTTTGTTACTATCAATCGTTTTTATGTCAAACTTTTTGACAAAAATATTAAATGCATGTTCGTCTGCACAGGATATGCCATTGAACTCATCAAAAAAATCCATTTCCTTGTTAACATATAATATTCTACTTACCAACTCTCGATTGATGGAAAACCATTGCGAGCCAAAATAAAAAAGATCTTCATCCATTCCTGAGAAATTATAAATTGAGCCTAACACTCTTGAAACTCTATTTATGACTCTCCCTGGTATTGTCCTCATCCATGCAGTATTAGAATGGAACACTCTGATCTTAAGTCTCCATTCTGTTTCTTTTCTCTTACGGCTTTCTATAAAATTCAGACTTTCATCTTCCATCCATTCACTTTCAATTTTCGAAAACGATTTAAGAGGGACACACTCAGCGCTTATGAGATGAAAGAATTTATGTTCAACATTGGCATAAGCAGCCTCAAGTAAACGCAATGTCGCATGGATTTGGCTGCTTCCTCCCCAAAAGACTGAGACTCGGTCTTCTAGAACTATTAAATTTGATAAGTTCAGCCTCATAAGGTATTGATATGGGGATTTATTTTTTTTATCAATATGCACATAGAATGCAACATCAGTGTTATTCTTTGCTAGATATTCAATATATTTTTCGTTTTTATGAGCCTGTATTAAAACAGCCGTTCTCATGACAATTTATAACCCCATGGTAAATTTATCATTAATCAGTAGTCCCACTTGTCGTTTATCAAAAGATATTTATCAGAATATCCATTATCCACATCTAATAATAACGGCGTGGGGTAATAAAATGGTTTAAGTTCTAAATCAACTTTACTATCATAATCTGGTAACACATCACTGTAATCACCAAAGAATATTGGTCCATATACTGTAACATCTAGCGCGAGAGTCCTAATAACTACCAACATAAGTAAAATTTTCTTTGCTGACTTATAGTCGTTATCCTTAAAGAATAGGTAAGTATAAAAAAAAGTAATACATAAGACGAGCCGCTCAAAGAATGTCACATATGCTGAAAATAAAAATGCCAGAGAACATAGTAAGAGAAGAACATTTACAGTTTTATCACTATTATTTTTTTTCTTATACTTCACACCTAAATATGCTATTCCAATCAAAATGATATAATTTAAGAACTTTTTCAATGCAGTTGAGACAGTAAATACTTGTACACCAAACTTACTATTGAACAGATAAAAAGAAAGCCGCCCTCCCAGGGGTCCATCAAGTGAGGAAATGACACCGCTGAAAGCTTGTAGAACAGTAGGCAGTATAAAACCGACAATAGAACATGATATTAATATGACTATATACTTCCTTCGACTTAACTTCATCATTGTTACAACTAGATAAGCCCCCCATACCATTAGTGCAGTAATATGTAGTGAGCTTGATAATGCTAAAAATACAATGCTGTTTAATAATTTTAATTTTCTATATTTAACATTCAAATACAATATACAGTAAAAAGTCAAGGCAATAGCTAAACAGTTCCTGTTTAGGTCCATTACGTCCCTGTAGTTCAGAGAAAAAATTGCTATAAAAATAAGGTACAATAAGCGTCGTGAACTTTCAGACTGTGAAAAATTATAATAAAGAGTTTTTAACCAGCAGTAGAAGATTATTGCAGTGTAAAGATAAACTACTGAATAGTAATTTATGGAATATGACTCGCGCAGAACTCTTGGCAGAACAACATATAAATTTGAAACATCATTTTCTTTTACATAGTATTGTGCAAAGAAGTTACTTGATGTGTCATACATTATTGGGAAATAAACAAATATTAATGCCAAGGATAATGCAAAGAAAAAACTAGTATCCCTACCCTTGAAATAGTAGTAAGCAGAAAACATTAAAGAGACAAATGGATTTATGCAGAAAGCAACACCAGAGAAGAGATTATATCTTCTTAGCTTTAACTCTGTAATCCTCAACCTGGAAAAAAAATGCATTTTGACTTCACTCTACGTATGAATGTATTGAGGGAGCTCAAATATACTCCCTCAAAAATATTTTTTAATACGCGCCATCTCGCTTAAAGACTACACCAATTGTTTTGAAAAGAATGGCGATATCATTCCACATAGACCAGTTTTTAACGTACCAGGCATCGAAATAGACACGAGTTTCATAGTCTACGTCACTACGTCCGCTCACCTGCCACAACCCGGTCATTCCAGGCTTGCTCAACAAGTAATAGTCGACCTGATCGCGATAACGCTCGAGCTCAGCGTGAATGATAGGACGTGGGCCTACCAGGCTCATCTCACCTTTTAACACGTTAAACAGCTGAGGGAGTTCATCCAAACTGGTACGACGCAGCAGTCCACCGATTTTAGTGACACGAGGATCGTTCTTGAGCTTAAAGGTTTCTTCCCATTCCGCACGTGCTTCAGGATCGGTTTCCAGCAGCTCAGCCAACAGTTCTTTCGAGTTGATTGCCATCGAACGGAACTTAAGGCATTTGAACGGCACCCCACCCTTGCCAATACGCTCATGCCCGTAAATAGCCGGACCGCCGTCTTTCTTCACCTTGCGGCTAATATAAAACAGAGCCGGGGACAGCAAGATGATAATCGCCAGAGAAAAGATGATATCGAAGGTACGTTTGCTAATACGCGATGACCACTTGGCCAAATTCTGATGCACACGGAAAATCATGACTTCATGACTAAAGATAAACGACATATCTGTGCTGTCTAACGGCATTCCCCTCAGTGTTGGAATCACCGAAACGTAGCGATAACCTTTAATCATCAACTCACGTAACCAGGAATTGCGAATCTCACCCTCATCATTTTCGACCGCAACAATAAACTGCATTCTTTTATCAATGCCATTTTCAAGCCATTTAGCATTGCTATGAATAACCGGAAGACCTTCGAGACGATCGTCTGGCAGCTCGGAAGGCTTATCGGAAATAAAACCTATAACACGCAGTCCCATGTTGGTTTCATCGCTAATTGCCTTGTAAGCTTCTACCGCATTCTTACCGCTACCAATAATCATGGTATCGCGCTGCCAGATACCCAGTTTGTCCAACACGACTTTGGTCAGCATACGAGCAGTAGGTACCAGAAGAAGCACCAGCGCCCAGGTCAGCACCCATAAATAACGTGAGAAATACCATTTTGCAAAAGCAATAACTGCGATTTCAACGATCGCAAAAATAAGTAAAGTACGAAGAATTTCTTTTAATTCGAACCAAAAGGTTTTGCGATAAAAATAGTGGCGCAAACGTACACCGCACCAAATAACCATGCAGCAGGCTAATAGCCAGTGAAGAGCAATCCACCCTTCAATTTGGTTTTCAGGAACCTGAACGTCATAGTGGTTTAACGTCAGCTCCAATATTCCAATCGCAATATATAGCGAAAGAGCGAAGCTGATAAAATCAGACAGCGCCAGGGCACAAGTCACCCATAAATTTCTGGCAAAACGCATGATGTGGGTCCTCACAAAGGAGAAAAAGCAAAACGAGAGAAGGAAATTGACAGGTTATAAGTCGGGCCTGACTGGCATCAGACCCGGTAAGCGCTATTTAGTCTTTTTTATCACTGTAGCTATAACCATAGTGGCTGTAGCCATAGCCGTAATAACTGCTTGCTTTCTTAACGACGCCATTGAGGATGCAGCCTTTAACTTCAACGCCACTTTGTTCAAAGCGCTTTACGCTAACTTCAATTTCTTTCGCGGTATTCTGTTCGAAACGAGCAACCAATAAAGTGGTTCCTGCGTAACGACCTACTACCGCCGCGTCGGTCACCGCAAGAATCGGCGGTGTGTCAATCATAACAAGGTCGTAATTCTCGGAAGCCCACTCAAGTAACTGCTTGAAACGCGGATGCATCAAAAGCTCAACCGGGTTTGGAGGAAGCTGACCACGGGAAATAAAGTCAAAATTCACCGCAGGAAGTTTTTTAATGCACTGTTCAGCCGTTGTCTTACCCGCCAAAAGGTCGGATAAGCCGTTCTCAAAACCTGTATTAAACAGTTTGTGGGTGTAACCTTTACGCATATCTGCATCGATAAACAGAATACGCTGTTCGCCCTGCGCGAGTATCGCAGCAAGGTTACTGCTGATAAACGTTTTACCCGCATTAGGGCTTGCGCCGGAAATCATCAGAATATTATTTGATGCTTCCATCATCGCAAAGTGCAGGCTGGTACGCAGACCGCGAATTGCTTCAATGGCCAAGTCAGCCGGGTTCTCAAGCGCCAGGAAACTCCCCCACTCAACCTGCTTACGGGTCTTGAGTTTGCCTGTTTTAGCAACGTTTTGTTTATTGAGCCATTCTGACACTGGTACACTGGCATATACGTTGATACCCAGTTCTTCGAGCTGTTCAGGTGAATCGATACCACGACGCAGGAAGACTCTCAAGAGCACCAGGCCAACCGACAGGAACCCTCCCAATATCATTCCAGCCAACACAACAAGCGTTTTCTTCGGCTTAATGGGCTTAGGCTGGGTTACAGCATCATCAATGATGCGCACATTTCCAATTGCACTGGATTCAGCAATGCTTAGCTCCTGCTGGCGATTAAGCAATTGCATATAGATTGCACGACCAGAATCAACATCACGACTTAAACGTAACACTTCCTGTTGGGTTGCAGGCATGCCAGAAACGCGCTTATTTAGCTTCTCTTTCTCTTGCTCAAGCACGTCACGTTTTTCAAGCAACGCTTTATAAGTTGGATGGCTTTTGGTGTACAACTGAGATATTTCTGCTTCGCGGAAGGTCAATTCATTGAGTTGATTATCAACATTAACTATCTGATCTAACGCTGATTTGGTTTCAAGAGATAAATCAACCGAGTCACTTTTTCGACGATACGCGTTCAACTTGTCTTCCGCTGTATCTAAATCGCTACGGACTTTAGGTAATTGCTTTGACAGAAACTCAAGACTTTTTGCATCTTGTGCCGCCTGACGCGCAATATTCTGTGCTAAATAATTTTCGCTAATGCTGTTAAGAATATCTTTGATTTGTTGAGGGTCGGCACCTGCCAATGTCAGATTCAGAATACCTGTATCCTTACCCATATCAGCAACTAAGAAAGTTTTCTGTAATGCATTTATAGCGTCTAGACGTGTCTGATAATTAATAATGAACTGCGTTCCCGCCTTGGCGTTCATTTTATTAACTAACAAAGAAACACCTTGATCTGTTAGAAGTTCACCAACCCTCCCCTTGAGGTCATGCTGAAGGATTTTTCCAGAAATATGATAATTAATCTCATCATCAACTGTCAGGGTTACAGTTGGAGTTTTTCCATCAACACTGGCTAGATAGAGCCTATTGATTGCTAACTGACCCGGTTTTTCCCCCATCATTCGTGCCCAGCCGCGGCCAAACACCGGGAAATACTTCTGCTCAATATCAGCCTGAAGATTCAGATCATCAACCGTTTTACCAATCACCATACGAGATTGCAGCAGGGCAATCTCGGGCGTGGACTGTGGTTGGCTATCAGGCAACATTTGGCTAAGACTATTAATCAGAGCATTACCCTGTTTTTGCTCAACCTGAATCATTGCATCAGACTGATAAATTGGAGTAGCAAAAAGCGCGTAGATAATTGCCAGAACGGTAAATACCGCAGTAACGCTGATAATTAATTTACGGTGATCGATTAATTCACCGATGAGACGCCCCAGATCTATCTCATCGGAGTCCGGAGTTGCCGGTTTATTGGAAATAACAGAAGACATGCAATAAATTCCTAAAAGTTAGCCACCCAGTTTCGCTGACCAGCTCTGGCAAGCTTGATCAATTAACTGATATACATATTCGAAAGCTTCCTCGCTCTGGCGATATGGATCGGGGATCTCTTTTTTATTTAGCCAGTGCCCTAATAAAAGGGTTTTTCCGCGAGCTTCTGTAGCCTGCTGGGTGACCTGCTCAACGTGAGATCGTTCCATCACCAGGATCAGGTCATACTGTCTGGCCAGCTGGGCGCTGAACTGCCGCCCGCTGTGTCCTTCAAGAGAAAGCCCATGCTTTTCAGCAGTTAACGAGGCCTGTTGATCGGCCTCATGGCCGACTAATGCGCCGACCCCTGCTGAATCAATCTTTTTATCCGGTAATAATTGGCGCAACCGCCTCTCTGCCGTTGGCGAACGGCAAATATTACCGGTACAAATAACCAAAACCGAATTAAACATTCATCATTCCCAGTTCTTAATGTATTGCGCAGTCTGTACTGAATAGTAAGTTCCGGTAATTGTTGGGACCAATTGTGAAATAACGCGGTTCCAGCGAACAACTGGAGCAGTAGTCACATAAACAATATCGTATGGTTTAAGTTCAAACTGCGATGCCATAACCATTGCAGATGCGTCTTTCGCATTCAGCTGATAAATATTGGCAATATGCCCATCTTTATCCCCCCCTCTGATCTGGCGAATAACAAATATGCCGGATGCATCAGACTCAACCTGGCTAACACCGTTGGAATTACCCAGCGCTTCAGCCAATGTCATGCCACTGCGGTCCATAATCTGGGTGCCTTGCTTGACAACTTCCCCCATTACGAACACTTTCAGATTATCGTTGCGTGGTACGTACAGAATATCACCTGGATACATCAGGTGGTTCTGCGTCAGGTCGCCCTTCTGCAATAGTGCATATAGGTTAATAGTCTGGTCTTTGCCGTCGTGAGTCAGCACGGCATTACGCCAGTCTGCATCCGTCGCCAATCCGCCCGCATCATTAATTGCATCAATAACTGTAAGCGGAATATTACTGATCGGTAATTGACCCGATTTTGAAACTTCACCCGAAATATAGGCCTTCTGCGAACGGAATGCTGCCACGCTCACGTCTACCTGCGGGCTCTCGATGTAGGTAACCAGTCGGCTCGCTATCTCACTACGCACTTCGCCGATAGTTTTGCCTGCTACGTGAACCTTACCGATGTAAGGATAGAAAATATCCCCATCTTCTCCGACCCAGTTACCTGTGTCAGCGGCACTACGATATTGACCCGCAGGCGTTGTCAGCTCTGGGTGGTCCCAAACAGTGACATCTAAAACATCGCCAATCCCGATACGATACTCATAGTTGTTCAGCAAGGCGTCAAGCTGAGGATTAGGTCTGGAAATAATCGGATTTGGGCGCATTTTCTGCACGATACTCGGCGTCATTGGATAGACGTTAATCTTCTGATTCCAGTCTGCATCGCTGTCCGGCAGCTCTACCACATTTTTGCGCAGGCTGTTTATACCCTGTCCCGGAACCACAGTACACCCACTGAGTAATCCCACAAAAACAGCCACTGCTGTCAACTTGATTGCATATTTTTTTGTCATTGAGTTAATTCAATAGTTAGAGTCAAGTTAAGGAAAGGACGCACTACCCTCATCCCCTATTTTAATTTCCGCACGCGTTATGCAATTCGGCTGATTAGAGGTTTAAAGGGACATCCAACTGCGCACTTGCACCCACATCATTGCTGTCACTGTGGTTAGCATCGGTATACCAAAGTCCAAGGTTCAAACGTACAGAGCGATAAACGTCTCCCCCCCAACCGAGCTGTACACCCTTAAGGGTGTCGGCATGCGGGAAGGCATGGTTGATAGCTTCGCTTTCAGGGTTAACCTTGGCATACGCAAGACGAATACTCCAACGCTGGTTGTCTTCCGTCACTAACTCGGTTTTAGCCGCAAGAAGCTGTCCATCGCCGCCCATTGCATCACCCAGTGGATAGCCCTGCTGGTAATAACCGTCGGTATAAATGTGGTGGGTATAACTGTAGCCTGTTCTTGATCTGTCGGTACGCGTATCGTGACCTTCGAGATACCAGTTAATAGCATCTTTATTCCAGCTATGGTGACCTTCAACACCCACCAAATACATATTTGCCGAAGGCAGTTTGCCGGACTCATCTTCACCGATCATCTGACCATAGAAGCTGACTGGGATACCTAATGTTGGCTCGAGTTTATATTTGAAGTCGAAACCAGCCAGCTGGTTACCTGGCTCATTAGGGTCATTAGGTGCGGTATTATCATTACCAATTGCCGCATCCCAGAAGTTATCCAACGATTCAGGACGCCCCTGGCCACCCCATTGAATAATACGTGAAGCTCCTAACTCCAAAGAACGCCAGGGAGAAATGCTCAATCGGGCGCCAATAATTTTGGTATGAGGAACGGCGGTATACTGTGCCTCCTGCGCCGCGGAGATTTGATATTGCCAAGGACCGACCCAGTTCATCCACCAGGTTTTCGGTGCATCCTGACTATCACGTTGCAGCATAAAACCGGTTAGCGGTCGTGCAGCATCGGAACGAATCAGGCTCCCTTCATAACCCGGTCCCCACCATTGTGGAGTCTGACCGAATGAAAGCCACTGGTCCCAAATTTTTACAGCACCGTAGCTGTTATTAAGGTTAACGTGTGAAGGGGAACCGATTTGCTCGTCACCTTCCCAGTTGGCCTGCAGATGTACGTCCCACCAATCTCCGCTCTGGTTTGCTGCCAAAGACAGTTTATTATCGGCCGTAGGTGTCTGTGCGAATCCCTGTGGAGTGCCTGGCTTGTCGGTTGAAGCGTAACCGGTAATATGAACATCGGATTTCAGGCTGCGCAGGCGTTCCTGAACCCTTTCAATCGCGAGTTGCTCAGAAGAATAAGAAGGATGGGCTTTTTTCAATGCCTGTTCGACGGCGTCCTGGCTAAGTGGCCAGGTGGTCAAACTTAACTGTATAACGCCACGGTCAGCCAACCAGGTTAAATCAGACCGTAAATCGTTGTCAGGAAGAAGCAATCCGTTGGCAAACGCACTGCCTAATGGTAATAAGGCAAGCCCGATACATAATCCTAGAAAGCGAGTTTTAGAACGAGCTGGTTTTACTGCCATTGTTTTTTCCATCAGGGTAATCCCTCTCCTTTGCCGATGATGACGGTTTATGGTCAATTTAGGATGGACAGACCCATCCGTAATGTCGATATGGGAAAATAGCGCAACGTTTATAGAGTGTATAAGTCGGCTAGTTCATTCTGTTGAGGTTCAGACAGCATAACCAAATTTAATGGTTGCACGGCTGATAATGCCACAGGGGGCTGTAGGGGTTATAGATTTTTCAACCAGTGGCACGTGAAATCGCTTGAAAATGACCCACGCTACCGCCTTGGCTTATCAGCTACCAGAGCACTGTGGGCTTCTAGCCCGTTAATCGCTGGGCGATTATTCCGTTTTTTTAACCAAAACCAGTAAATATGCTTATTTACCCTTTGGTTATTGCTCACTGACCACAACAAACTTTCTATCTATACACAGCGAAAAACCGGCACCTCTAAGACGAGGGACGGCTTGCGATATAGAAACAGAATGTGAATTACCCATTATCGACACATTGACTTAATTGTTAAGGAAAATAAAACGAAATCAGTAGTTAATTTCACTTTTTTTGTAACTTACTTAGCAAAACTTCCCCACTTTCATTTTCATTCTTAACCTTACAGTTCCTCGTCGTTATCATCGACCCCGCAAGTTAAACAAAATTCATAGTCATAAACGATAGGAAAAAACCTGTTTTTCTATTGCTTGCTTAATCTAGATCAAAAAACGTTGACACAATGTCTATAAGGGAAGCCGACTTTTGTTTCATTAGCCTCATTAAACACTCTGAAAGAGCGAGACGAAATGGCCCTTTCAATAATGAAACAGTAAGGACTTATCGTTACAAATTGACCTTCAGAATAGGGCAATATTAAGGATAATTTCAGCAAAACGTGGAAAGAAAACGCAGTGACTCAGTAAGGGATGTGGGTAAGGTTAGAAAGGTAATTCAGCCTGGCGGCTGAGCAAAGACTTCGCTGTCGCTGCCGATGTACCAAGGTTGTGGCCTTCGAGCGCCAGCAGAAATGACTTTGCTTCAAGCCCACCGGCAAATCCTGTCAAAGCCCCTGATGCGCCAATCACTCGATGGCAGGGAGCAATAATTGAAATAGGATTACGCCCGTTCGCCGCGCCGACTGCGCGCACCGATTTAGGGTTACCAAGGGCCAGCGCAATTTGCCCATAGCTGCGTGTTTCACCAAAAGGGATCGCGAGCAAGGCCTGCCAGACCTGTTTTTGGAACGGAGTTCCCTGAAAATCTAAATCCAGCTCGAACTGTGTACGTTTACCAGAAAAGTACTCATTGAGCTGTAGTTCCGTTTTCAGGAGTATGGGCGAGTGGTTGTCCTGGATTAAGCTGCCTAACCTGACGCGGTTTTCACGCTCGTGCTCCCAAAGCACAGCGGCTAGACGACGGCCTCTGGCAACAAGCGTCAATACGCCCACCGGTGAGTCCATTAGTTTGAAGGCGTTTTCCATATCTAACCCTGGAGGCAGTAACAAGACTTCCACCAGTGTAGAGAATGTCGGCTGCTTAGCAAACCCAATAAAAGATAATTATCTCGCTTCTTTCTATGTCCGCCAGGCAGCATCACGCTAATTATTGCTTCGACATCTCGGCCTGAAGCTCGGCTTTCGCCGCGTCATACTCGCGATTGAAGTCCGGCTGCTCAAACATTTTCTGTGCAATGAGTGCAGCACCCGTGCGGCTCATCACGGTATCTGAGCGATAGTGGAACCCAGCAATCAGACGGTTTTCAGCATAATCGGACGCACGTGCAAACAGCGCGTTGCGTTTTTCAGGAACCATATCTCCTAACACCGTCGCCATCAGATACCCTAACGTCGAATGACCTGACGGCCACGAGCCAGAACTGGATTTTTTCAGCAACGGATGGATCTCATCGTTAAGCATGTAGGGACGTGGGCGATGGAAATATTTTTTAGCGCGATCGTCCACCACGTCTTCGGTCGAAACGATGCGGTCAAAAAAAGCACTCAATTTTGGGAGCCTGGCTGCATCGAAATTTGGCCCCATCACGTCGGCAAAGCGCCACACATTTTCCTGTGCATCAGCGATAGCGGCCTTCTCTTGCTCAGGGGTACGTTTCGCCTGAATCGCCAGAAGTTCGGCGATTTCTGCCTTGGTTTGCGCTGAATCATCCGCCGGAGGTGCAGGCAGATACTGAGTCAAATCTACCTCTTTGGCGGTGATAAACGGTTTGGCTTCGTCGGCAGCATTTACGTTGAATGCTGCCCCGAAAATAAGGAAGGCGAGAACGGCGACGAAATTACGCAAGGTAAAACTCCTGATGATGGGAAAAGATGGCAGGAGTTTATTGAGAGAACGTGACAGTCAAATGACAAAAAATAGCCGCTTTAGAGTTTGATTTTGTATTGATAACCTATTTTCATCAATCCAAAACTATTGCGAGCACCTAATTTCTGCATCACATTTCTTTTGTGTGTTTGTACGGTTTTATAGCTCACGCCCAGGTGTTCGGATATTTCCACTGGGGTACTATTATTTAATAACAGCGACATTACCCTTAGTTCGCTTGAGGTTAATGACAGCTCGTTATTATCGGCATTAACGATAGCCAGCAGATTGGGGCTGCAATAATAATCACCGGAAATCCCTTTATTGATAGCATGCCTTATCTCGGAAATATCGTCCTTTTTCGAGATCAAAACACGCGCCTTGCACTTCATTAACTCTTTGATAAGAAAAATATTATCAACATCCGTAAAGACGATCAGTGTGACGTTGTTCCAATGCTGAGAGTTACGCCGTATAAAGTCTATACCATCCATAGGAAATAGGTTTGTATCATATATTTCCATGACGATAACGTCGATCATTTCTGCATCAAGCATAGACTGTAACGGTGGGAAACCTTTTAACGCCCCCCGAATTTTAATGTCTTCAGGAATTAACGTTCTGATGGCCATGCAGGTAAAGGAATGGGGTTCCATTAAGACCAAGTTTTTCATAGTTCCCTTAAATATAAAGAGTCATCCTAACGGCACATAAAAATATAAAATTACCCGCACATCATGAATAGGGTTTATTTTGTTAATTTCAATTAAGAAGTAAAAAACCATAAATCACGCTTATGACCATTTTTTATATCGCCACTTGTTGATTTTGGAAAACTTAACCCTAACGAGATGAACCCAGAATGTTGCTTTTCGACTCAACTTTACATAAAAGCAACAATTATCGCCGCAGAGTAGTGATAGGATTTTTCTTAGTAAAGCTTTTGCAGCTAGAAACAACTCCAAAAACTCTTATGAGTTAATGTCAAAAATGTTCGGATTTGGCGCTAAACCGGCCAAACAAAAAATTTTGCATTAATATTTCTACTGTTTTAAGGAAAAAAGTGTTTCAGCTTTGCTCACAGCGCTAAGCCAATCAATCTGTGCATAAAGAGGCCAAAACCCTCAAAGCAGTCGGAGAGGCCATGGGGCGAAAAGTTAAATTTTCGTTAAAATCGCATAAGGCTGAATATTTTTATAACTTTTATGCGATTTGTGAGGGTTAATATTCCAGATTGTTTTTTGCACAAAATCGAAATCCAATGATAGAATGTGACCTGAATCACACTTTACATCATTTAACTTTTCCAATTTTCTACTATTACCTATTTAGATTCAGTGCGTTGCTCTGAAAATATGTTGTTTCGTAAGCGTAAAAGATTGACTGCATTATAGGAACCCATTCGATGAATACCCTGACTACTGGATTCATGATGATGCGCTGGGAATTACTGAGCGCACTTATGATGTTTTTCGCCAGCCAATTAAATGTGGTTTGCCGTCAAACCAGTAAGAACACTCTGGCGTTCATGTGTAGCGGCCTGGGCCTCTCTATGACCTGTTGGTTTGTGATGGGATTAATGGGAATGACCTTCAGTATTGAGGCCGTGACTCAGTTCTGGATGACCTCCAAACATGTGTTCATCGACATTATGAGCCAGACCCCGACTAACTGGCCAATGCCTTGATATATAGATTTTTATTTTTCTAATTTGCTAGTGCGGCATCGCGCGCTCTTCTTCGCTGATGCCGTTTGCTCTTTCCCTTATTGACCTCCCTGCCCTGCTCTTTTATTGCCTCTTTAATGCGCCATCCCCTTGCCAAAATTTGCGAGTCGCCTCGACAGAAAACAATTTTTCCTTTGTTAATCAAATATATTAATTGCTAAAGCGCGAATTACCGTATTAGATTCTCTCTACGCATTATGCCTAATGTATAAAAAACTTTATCTGTATGTTTTTATGAGCTTTACCCATACGCTGACGATGGGACAAGGGATAATTAATGAAAACGCATCATATTATTAGCGCACTCTTTTTGACGTTGAGCGCTCCGCTTTATGCCCAAAGCCCGACAACGCGTCCAGAATCCTCGGGAATTCCACAGTTGCAGGTCAAAGCACGTGACGCCTTTATTTCCGGCCTGATGAAAAAAATGACGCTGGACGAAAAAATAGGGCAGCTTAATCTGGTAAGCGTCGGGCCCGATAATCCAAAAGAAAAGATTATGGCTGATATCAGAGCCGGCAAGGTCGGCGGTGTATTCAACACCGTGACAAAGCCCGATATTCGCCGCATGCAGGACCAGGTACAGTTCAGCCGATTAAAAATCCCCCCGTTCTATGCCTATGACGTCGTTCACGGTCAGCGTACCGTTTTCCCAATTAGCCTGGGTTTAGCCTCAAGCTGGGACATGAATACCGTGGCGCTTAGCGCACATATTTCCGCTGAGGAAGCTGCCGCCGACGGCTTGAATATGACCTTCTCACCGATGGTCGACATCACCCGTGACCCACGCTGGGGGCGAGTGTCGGAAGGCTTCGGCGAGGACACGTTTCTTACCTCGCGCATGGCCTATGTCACCGTTAAAGCCTATCAGGGCGACGATGCGTCCGGACCAGAAAGCGTGATGGCAAACGTGAAACATTACGCGCTGTATGGTGCCGTCGAAGGCGGTCGTGAATACAACACGGTAGACATGAGCCTGTCGCGTATGTTTAACGACTATATGCCTCCTTATAAAGCAGCAATCGACGCTGGCGCAGACGGCGTGATGGTTGCACTCAACTCCGTAAACGGTGTTCCCGCAACCTCAAACGCCTGGCTGTTGAAAGACGTTCTGCGCAACCAGTGGAATTTTAAAGGCCTCACGGTCAGTGATCACGGCGCAATCGGTGGTCTGGTGAAACACGGTGTGGCGGAAAACGACCGTCAGGCAGCAGCCATGGCCCTCAAGGCCGGAGTCGATATGGATATGGCCGACGACATGTACGGCAAATATCTCAAGGGCCTGCTGAAAGATGGGCTGGTTTCACAGCAGGATATCGACCGCGCAGTGCGGGATGTATTAACCGCCAAATGGGACATGGGCCTGTTTGCAGACCCGTATCGTCATCTTGGTCCGGCTTCTACCGACCCTGTTGATACCAATGCAGAGAGCCGTTTGCATCGCAACGAGGCTCGAGAAGTGGCCCGCACTTCGTTGGTGTTGCTTAAAAATGATAACCACACCCTGCCGTTGCAGAAAAAAGGCACCCTCGCGCTGATTGGCCCTCTGGCAGACAGCCAGCGTGACATGATGGGCAGTTGGTCTGCGGCAGGCGTAGCGAAGCAGTCGGTCACGGTGCTCAAAGGCATGCAGGATGCACTGGGTGATAAAGCCACCCTGCTTTACGCTCGCGGCTCGAACATCACCAATGATAAAAACATTTATGACTTCCTGAACTCCTATGATAAAGCGATAACCAACGATCCGCGTACGCCGCAACAGATGATTGACGAAGCGGTGAAAACTGCCGACAAGGCCGACGTGGTGGTTGCCGTGGTTGGGGAGTCTCAGGGAATGTCTAGCGAGGCCTCAAGCCGCACGGAAATCGATATCCCACAGGCACAGATAGACTTGCTCAAGGCCCTTAAGGCGACCGGTAAACCGCTGGTTCTGGTATTGATGAATGGTCGTCCATTAACCTTAAGCTGGGAAAACGACATCTCAAATGCGATGTTAGAAACCTGGTATAGCGGCACAGAAGGCGGGCATGCCATCGCCGACGTTCTGTTTGGCGACTATAATCCATCGGGCAAACTGCCGATGACCTTCCCACGCGCCGTCGGACAAATTCCTATTTATAACAGCATGCTAAATACTGGTCGTCCGTTTAATCCGCAGAAGCCAGACAAATATACTTCCCGTTATTTCGATATTCCCAATGGCCCGCTTTTCCCGTTTGGCTATGGCTTGAGTTACACCGATTTCAGCGTTTCAAACGTCAGCCTTTCGTCAACCACGCTGTCTAAAACGGGGGAAATCAGGGCCAGCGTCACGGTGAAGAATACTGGTAAAGTAGCAGGAGCAACGACAGTTCAACTCTATATTCGCGACGTCACAGCTTCGATAAGTCGTCCTGTTAAAGAACTGAAAGGTTTTGAGAAAATCGATTTACAGCCGGGTGAAGAAAAACGTGTCACCTTTACGCTTCGCGAGAAGGATCTTCGCTTCTTCGACAACCAGCTAAAATGGGCGTCGGAGCCAGGGAAATTTAACGTATTTATCGGTCTGGATTCGGTAAATGTTAAAGAAAACAGCTTCCAGCTTAAGTAATAGGCCCAGCTAACGTTCACCGCCTCCCGACAAATTGTGTCGGGAGGCGACGCACCTTTAACCGCCGTTCGACAATAATTTATGACCCCTATCACAATCATTGCAGCCTCAGTTTGAAAGCCACGCACCACGCGTTAGATTTAACTTCATCTCATCCGACCACTTGTGTGAATTAATCAAATTTACGGCGGTAGCGGAATTTCTTGATGGAGTACGTTATGAATAATCAATCCGTTCCCTATCCCCATCTTTTTGCTCCTCTCAATCTGGGTTTTACCCAGCTCAAAAATCGCGTTCTGATGGGTTCGATGCATACCGGGCTTGAGGAGATGGAAAACGGCCCAGAGCGGCTTGCGGCCTTTTATGCCGAGCGCGCGGCAGCGGGAGTGGGCCTTATAGTCACCGGAGGGATAGCCCCCAACGTGCAGGGCGTGGTGTATCAGGGCGGATCGGTGCTCAACGACGTTTCACAGATTGCCCATCACCAGACGGTAACCGAAGCAGTGCATGCCGCGGGCGGGAAAATTGCCCTGCAAATTCTCCACGCCGGGCGCTACAGCTACCAACCTACCCTCGTCGCTCCTTCGGCAATACAGGCTCCTATCAATCGCTTTTCACCCCATGCGCTTAGCGAAGAAGAGATAGAACAGACCCTCGACGACTTTGCTCACTGCGCCAGTCTTGCCCAACAGGCAGGCTATGATGGTGTGGAGGTCATGGGGTCAGAGGGCTATCTGATTAATGAATTTTTAACCGCACGCACCAATCAGCGCAACGACGCGTGGGGCGGCAGCTTCGAGAAGCGGATGCGCTTCGCCATTGAAGCGGTGAGCCGCGTTCGCGCGGCCTGCGGCTCGGACTTCATTATTATCTATCGTCTGTCGATGCTCGACCTGGTTGAAGACGGCTCAAGCTGGCAAGAAACAGAACAGCTGGCAGTAGAAATCGAGCGTGCTGGTGCCACCCTTATCAACACTGGAATTGGTTGGCATGAGGCGCGTGTCCCGACCATCGCCACCCGCGTCCCACGTGCAGGCTTTAGCTGGGTGACGCAACGGCTGATGGGTAAGGTCAGCATTCCGCTGATTACCACCAACCGCATCAACGACCCTCAGGTCGCAGAGACATTATTGGCACAGGGCGCGGCAGATATGGTTTCGATGGCCCGCCCGTTCCTCGCCGATGCAGCCTTTATGCAGAAAGCCGCCGAGGGCCGCGCGGATGAAATAAATACCTGTATCGGCTGTAATCAGGCCTGCCTCGATCAGATTTTTGTCGGTGAGCTGACCTCCTGTCTGGTCAACCCGCGCGCCTGCCGCGAAACTGAGATGCCGATTATCGCAACCACACGACCTAAACGTCTTGCCGTAGTGGGCGCTGGGCCGGCGGGTCTGGCTTTCGCCACTACGGCAGCTCAGCGGGGGCATCACGTCACGCTCTTTGACGCCCAGCAGGAGATAGGCGGCCAATTTAATATCGCCAAACAGATCCCCGGCAAAGAGGAGTTTTACCAGACGCTGCGCTATTTCACTCGTCAGCTCGAACTGCTCAAGGTACAGCAGAGGCTCGGCGAAAGAGTCGATGTCCGTGCGCTCGAAGACTATGACGAGGTCGTTCTCGCCTGCGGAATTTTGCCACGCCTGCCGGACATCGAGGGTATCAAACATCCAAGCGTGCTGACCTATCTCGACGTTCTGCGTGATAAAAAACCGGTCGGTAAACGCGTAGCCATCATCGGCGCGGGGGGCATTGGATTTGATACCGCCGAATACCTCAGCCATGCGGAATCCTCATCCAGCCTAAACGTTGAGGCATTCAACCAAGAATGGGGAATCGACTCGAGTCTTCAACAGCGCGGCGGATTGTCGGCCAGCGGCCCTCACTCTTTACCGTCTGGGCGAGACATCACCCTTTTACAGCGCAAGGCCAGCAAGGTCGGTGCCGGTCTGGGCAAAACGACAGGCTGGATCCATCGTGCCAGCCTGTTGGCCCGCGGTGTGCAGATGATTAACGGCGTAACCTACCAACGTATTGACGAGCGAGGGTTACACTTTACGCGTGAGGGAGAGGCTTACTGTCTGGAAGTGGATAACGTGATTATTTGCGCGGGTCAGGAGCCGCAGCGCAGCCTTGCTGAACCCTTGCTTGTAGCAGGAAAAGTCGTGCATCTGATTGGGGGGGCGGATATCGCGGTAGAACTGGATGCCCGTCGCGCAATCGATCAGGGCACCCGTTTGGGACTCGCGATTTAACCGTTAGTAACCGGCGTTGGTTTTCACCGCACGCAGGATAACAAACTTCTGGTTAGTGGCGATGGTGGTACAGTTGCCGAACAGGCGACGCAGTTTCTGGTAGTAGTCCAGATGACGGTTGCCAACGATACGCAGCTCGCCACCCGGCAGCAGGCAACGCTTGGCGTCACAGAACATGCGCCACGCAGTATCATCACTGATGACGGTGCCCTGATGGAAAGGCGGATTGCATAACACGGCGTGCAGCGTCTCGCGTTCGACGCCTGACAGCATGTTATTGACCTCAAATTCGCAGCGGTCGAGGTCCTGCGGCAGATTATTGGCAACGTTGGCGCGGCTAGATTCGACGGCCATATATGACTCATCGACAAACAGCATTTCCGCTTCAGGGTTCAGCGCCAGTGCGGTAATGCCGATAACGCCATTGCCGCAGCCCAGATCGGCGATGCGCCCTTCAATACCTTCCGGCAAATGCTGCATAAAGAAACGGGCACCGATGTCCAGGCCGGTACGCGAGAACACGTTGGCGTGGTTGGTGATACGCATTTCGCTATCATCCAGCGCCCATTCGGTGGTGACCGGCTCGGCAGGCTGCATGTCGCTTTCTGGCTGACAGTGGATCAGACGCGCTTTCTTCCAGGCAAGGCTGGTGCGTGTCGGGCCAAGGATCTTTTCAAACAGTTGCAGCGTGGAGGTGTGAATATCACGCGCTTTCGCACCGGCGATAATCTGCGTATCCGGCGTCACCACTTCACGCAGGGCGCGTAGCTGTTGCTCAAGCAGTGCCAGCGTTTTAGGAACTTTAATGACAACCAGACCCGGTGCCTGAGGCAGTGGCGCAAGACTGCTCTGAGTCGTGACCAGAGAGTCGTCCATGCCGTTCAAACGCAGGTTATAACGCGTTGAAAGCTCGCTCATAAAGGAATCACCCACGCTCACGGGTGAGAACTCATGCAGCGCGCAGGCCAGAGTGCCAAAGCTGTCGTTGAAAATCAGCACGGGACGGCCATTGAGTGTGTCGGTGGTCAGGGTTTGCAGCAAATACTCATCTGCCGCTTCCCATGCCTGCAACGTGGTGGATTCTTCCTGTAGCGGATAACGCACCAGTTCTAGTTGCAGTGTACCCAGTTCAAAATGGCTCATTGGCCCTCCTCATAATTCAATTTGCGCTGTTTATCCCTTAAATTGCGCTATCAGTAAAATGTTTTTTCAGTTAAAAAGGGATTATCTGTCACCCCTTGCTGCCCGCGGGTCATTCACGGGTAGATTGCTTGCGGGTTTTTCCTTCATTAAAGAGAGCCAAAGCAAACAGTTATGCCAGAATTGACCTATCTGCAAGGATACCCCGAACACCTCAAGGCGCAGGTGAACCAGCTGATCGAGCAAAAGCGTCTCGGCAGCGTGTTGCTCAGCCGCTATCCTGAACCGCATGATCTGACCAATGATAAAGCCCTCTATCAATATACGCTGGATTTAAAGAATCAATATTTGCGCAGCTCTTCTCCGCTGAGCAAAGTCGCGTATGACAATAAGATCCACGTTATGCGTCACGCGTTAGGGCTGCACACGGCGATTTCTCGCATTCAGGGCGGCAAGCTGAAAGCCAAGGCGGAAATCCGCGTCGCGACGGTATTCAAAAGTGCCCCCGAGGCATTTTTGCGCATGATAGTGGTTCACGAACTCGCACATCTGAAAGAAAAAGAACACAACAAGGCGTTTTATAGCCTGTGCTGCCACATGACGCCCGATTATCATCAGCTTGAGTTTGATACCCGAATGTATCTCACGCATCTTGATCTCTTTGGCAAACTGTATGTGTAGCAATAGGATTTCCTCATATCTTTCTCAGCTATTTCTCATATTTTCCTCAGGTAAATAATAAGGGAGTAAAACATGATTCGCTTTGCCGTGGTGGGCACTAACTGGATAACCAAAAGCTTTATCGACGCCGCACACGAAAGCGGCAAGCTTAGGCTGACAGCGGTTTATTCACGCACGCTGGAAGGCGCCAAAGCGCTAGGTCACGACTACCCTGTTGAACACTATTTTGACTCATTGGAAGCGCTAGCGGCCTCCGATGAGATTGATGCGGTTTATATCGCAAGCCCTAACTCGCTGCACTGCGAGCAAACTTTGCTGTTTCTCAATCATAAGAAACATGTCATTTGCGAGAAGCCGTTGTCCTCAACGCTGAAAGAAGCCGAGCAGGTAATTCGCTGTGCCACCGAGAATGGCGTAGTGCTGTTTGAAGCTTTCAAAACCGCTTATCTGCCCAACTTCCTGCATATGAAAAGCACGCTGGGAAGAATGGGGCCGCTGCGTAAGGTTATCCTGAATTACTGTCAGTATTCATCACGTTACCAGCGCTATCTGGCCGGTGAGAATCCCAATACATTTAACCCGGCATTCTCCAACGGCTCGATTATGGACATCGGCTATTACTGTCTCGCCAGTACCGTGGCCCTGTTTGGTGAACCTGCCTCTGTTTACGCCAGCGCCACCTTGCTTGAAAGCGGCGTCGATGCGCAGGGAACCGTGCTGATGCGCTACAAAAATACCGAGTACGGGGATTTCGAGGTGGTCATTAACCACTCCAAGGTCAGCGACTCCTGGCTGCCAAGCGAGATTCAGGGTGAAGAAGGCACGCTACAGATTGAAAAACTTTCTGAGTGCCAGACCCTGAGCTATACGCCACGCGGTGGGCAGAAGCTGGATCTCACTCAGCCACAGCATATTAACAGCATGCTTTACGAGGCAGAGACCTTCGCCACGCTGGTAGAGAGCCAGTTCTACGGCCATCCGGGTCTCGAAGTGTCGCGTATCACGGCCAAATTATTAACCGAAATCCGTCGCCAGACCGGTGTGCACTTTCCTGCCGATGACAAAATTTAAGGAGTTAGCATGAGTCAATCCCCGCTGAAACCGTTGCTTATTCTGCAAACCGGTCAAGCCCCCGATCCCATCCGCGCCGTGCACGGTAATTTTCCGCAGATGTTTATCCGCCAGGGCAATATCGATACCCAGCAGGTCGTGATTATTGATTTGCAGGCCGGTGAGCGCCCCCTTCCGCCGCAGCATTACGCGGGCGCGGTAATCACCGGTTCACGCAGCATGGTGACAGAGCATCTGGACTGGAGTGAGGATGCAGCCGACTGGATCCGCCAGGCAATGCTTATCGATTTACCGATGCTTGGTGCCTGCTATGGCCACCAATTGATGGCTTATGCGCTCGGCGGAACGGTGGATTATCACCCGCAGGGTATCGAGGTCGGGACCGAAGAAATCGAGCTGCTGCCGGCAGGGGAAAAAGATGCGTTGGTGTCTTCATTACCTTCTCGCTTCAACGCCAACCTAATTCATCTGCAAACCGTGCTGACGCCACCAACCTGCGCCACGGTTCTGGCACGATCCTCTCACGATCCACACCAGATCCTGCGCTATGGGCCTAACGCCTTTAGCACGCAGTTCCACCCGGAGTTTAGCGCGGCAATAATGAAGACCTACCTGCCGTGGCTTGACCAACAGGCGCCAGATGACAGCGTGGATTACGCTGCGAAGCTGCAAAAGGTCAGCGATACGCCGCTGAGTCAGGGGCTGCTGCTCGCCTTCGTCGAGTCACTGGGTAAGCAGCGCGCGATGGCAGGATAAGTACGGAAATGTTTCAGCGTTATTGACATTAGAAACATTTAGAATTATTTTCGTAGTGCAAAGGGGAGTAACTTCCAGGTCGGTTAATCGTCATTACGGTGGAGACACCCGGTTACCGAGCAACCTTTTATTCAGGCCATAGATCAATATCTGGCATGCTGAATAAATCGGGTTGTAAGTGAGACCTTGCCGGAAGGCGAGGTTTGCTTATAGCTCAATAAGAGCGGCTAACGTCTTCTGACGTTGGCCGTTTTTGCTTTTTAGAGGGTTGCATGATGATGAATTCCGTAGGAAATCCCGTACTGTGGGGATCGTTTGCCGTCGTGGTAGTGATAATGCTGGCGGTGGATATGCTGCTGCAAGGCCGTAAAGGTGCGCAGAGCATGACAATGAAAAGCGCTGCACTCTGGTCGCTGCTGTGGGTCGGATTGTCGCTGCTGTTTAACTTTGGTTTTTGGTGGTATCTCAACGGCGAGTTTGGCCGCGAGGTGGCAGACAAACAGGCCTTAGCCTTCCTGACGGGCTATCTCATCGAGAAAGCCCTGGCGGTTGATAACGTCTTCGTCTGGCTGATGCTATTCAGCTATTTCAGCGTCCCTGCCAGTCTACAGCGCCGCGTGCTGGTCTACGGCGTGTTAGGTGCCATCGTCCTGCGTACCGGCATGATCTTCGCGGGCAGTTGGCTGGTGGCAGAATTCAGCTGGATCCTCTACCTGTTCGGCGCATTTCTGCTGTTCACCGGGATTAAAATGGCCATTGCCAAAGAGGACGACGGCGCGATTGGCGATAAGCCACTAGTCCGCTGGCTGCGCGGACATTTGCGTATGACCGACGAGCTCTCCGGGGAGAAGTTCTTCATCCGCCGCAATGGCCTGCTTTATGCCACGCCGCTGGTCCTGGTGCTTATCATGGTGGAACTCAGCGACGTCATTTTTGCCGTCGACAGCATTCCGGCTATTTTTGCGGTCACCACCGATCCGTTCATCGTGCTGACCTCTAACCTGTTTGCCATTCTCGGCCTGCGCGCCATGTACTTCCTGCTGGCAAACGTAGCTGAACGCTTTTCGATGCTTAAATATGGCTTGGCGGTGATCCTTATCTTCATCGGCACGAAGATGCTGTTGCTCGACGTTATCCACATTCCCGTAGGAATCTCGTTAGGCGTGGTTGCCAGCATACTGGCCCTGACGCTTATTATTAATGCCTGGGTCAACGCCAGAAAGGATAAAGCTTAATTTTGTAAAAAGTGAGGTCGCTTAAAACAAGCGGCCTTATATTCTTGTTATTAAAAAACTCTCACCATCACAGAGGGTGAAATCATCGATAAGTGAGAGTTTAAAAAACCCTTTTTGATTAGGATCGTAAAGTTGCTACTATTTTTCAAAAGGGAATAACATGTTAAAAATATCCATTATTTCTACGGCTTGGGCACTTGCCAAAATTAATAATTTGAAAACGATGCCGACTCATGCAAAAGTTAAAAACATCATAAAAAATATCAATAGCGTTGATAACAAAATAAGTCGACTATTTGGGGTTACCAGCAACGCTGCACTTAACACTCCAGAGAAAAAAATCACTGCACTACAAAAACTTGAAGATAAGATAAAAGCAATTAATAAAAGTAAAGAATCTCCAATCGACATTGAAAATAGAATAAAAAAAATAAAAGATGCGATCGCGCATTATCAAACTAAGGCTATTAGTGTAAAAGATGGTAGTTTGCAAAAAAAAATCCCAACGAACTTTACTGCCTATGACACTAAAAGCTTTGTCGCTCTGGCTCATGAAGATAAATTTCAGCCTAAAAAAAACATCTCATTAGATAGTTCTAAAGAATTCAACCCTTTAAAAAATGAACAGCTTACAGTTAAAACATTGGCTAAGCTCGATGCGTCAAGTATGAGGTTATTTTCCTTATCCCCTCAGCCTTCGAATATTTCTGCTCAAAGTACTCTACTTGAAAAGTATAATAGTGTTATCTTATCAAACTCCGTTGCCATGGATAATGATGCTGTTTATCAGGGAATTTCCGGCAATAACACTTATAATCGTTTTTACGAGATTATTCCTGACAATGACAATAGCGAGTCAAAAATCGAAAAGATAGAGGATGATATCTATGATGATAATGCTATCTATGACGGTAATACAATCTATGATGATATAGCCACAACCGCTACCGATCATTTCTATCAATCGCTTAATGAACTGGGTTTTATTCAGCTCTACAATTCTAGTGAAGATAAGAATAAAGACAGCAAGGCTTAATGTTTAATCTTATAAATATAAAGATAACGATCTAGGCTGTGATGGTCGTGACTTTTTCACGCCAAACTAAGCGGTTTATGATAGTTTAAGCACTTAATATTGATAAATATAACGGGAACGAGAGTTATAATTTAAAGAGGATAAAATGAATATTTCATCATTCTTAAAATTTAGAGTACCTTCAAAAGTTTTATTCGATAGAATATCGGAGAGCCAAAAGCCATCAACTAAAGATATAAAATGTTTTATAAAAAATATCAGCGGTGTGAATAACTCATTCAGCCGTTTTCTTCACATCGGTAGATCCGGTGAAGACTTCAAAAGTCACAATCAGACTTGTGATATCCTGGAAAAACTCTATAAGAATGGTTTTAAGGAAAAAGGAAGTAACATATCAAATGTATTTAGTAAAAAACAGAGAAACATAATCAATAAAGCAAGATGCAAATCTTTTTATAAATCACTGAAGCATAACGAAATCATACCAGTCATTGAAAATACCAAAGAAGATATTAATCATTTTAAAGCTAACTATGTGACAGTCTACCCTCCCAATGACAATATTTATACTAAAGCACAAATGGCATTACAGTATGCAAAAATGGATGCTCTTGACGTTAATGAAACACTTGCATCTATCGAAAACGAGTTACTAGGAAAAGGTTATACCGTGAGGTTTGATAAAGCCTTCGAGAATGAAGATTTCAACGTGGAAAAAAATTTTCTTCGGGCCTCAAATAATAGCAACACGCTAGGAATTTTTTCTGTCATACGTCAAGACTACGTTATCACCGAACCCAAGACGGTGGTGCCTGTGGTCGAAAAACCTCTTCATCCCTATCAAGAAAGCGTTCGCGGTAAAAATGACGAAAACTACCGGAAAAAATTAAATGCGTTAATTTATGGAAGAATGAGTCAGGTGAATTACTCTGATACGCCACGAATTGCGGACGGCAGTATTGATGCGCCGGATAAATCTCCCATCCTCCGTTATGGAAATTCTAAACTCGTAGAGGGAGAAATATACTACGACTCTAAAAATCGCCCCTGTTTTTACATCTAGAAATTTCATCAACGAGTAATATCCCGCCATAAAATTCGGGTTAACCCTATCAATAATCACTTAAGCGATTATTGATAGAACCTAAAATCATCCTACGCTAGCATCGCAGAATGGTCTGCATTATATTAAGGGTTATGAAATGACAAGCGCTATCGCAGGCATGGAGTCTCGCTCTATTGACTTAATCAATAAGATAAAAAACAATCCATCCACGAGAAATATTAAAAATTTCATAAAGAATGTTACTGCGGTTAAAAATAACTTTGGTCATTTGTTTGGAGTTATAAAAATAAAAAATAACTTTGTTAATCACAGTAAAACCTACTCTGATTTACTCGAACTTAGACACCTACAGGTTAACTTTAGCGAACGAAAGATAGCGATGATAAACAAGCAGATCGCTAACTCACTGAATAATAACATTCAATCTCCTTATAATCTTCGCATCAACGAGAAGATTATAATGAAAAACGGCAATGAAAAAATAAATAAAATATTCGACCGAATATATAACAGTAACGACTTTAACAAACTTCCGCTTTACGATGAGCGTGAAAAATATATGGCAGCCAACAACTTTATTATGAAACAAGAATTAGGAAAGTTGACCGTTGAACCTATAATTTCAGCCTTCAAAAAAATTCAAACGCTTACTCAACCTTTTAGCAGGGAGGTGAAGAAGAAAGCGGGGATAGCCATTGCCAAATCTGTAGAAAAGAAATACTCCATCGATGAGACCATTGCGGAAATAAAAAAAACGTTATTTCCTCGTCAAGCTAACATACAGTTTATTGCTAATCGACCTGATGCTGGTTTTTCTCATCCGGACTATCCTCCAGTGAGTGATGAGATCTGCGGATTTTTCGATATTACCCAGCGCCTGCCGCAGGTTAATGCTAAGACATCAGCTATTTTATCGGAAAACTCACTGAAATCGATCAAACAAAAAATTGAAGAACTTTCATTCAAAAAGTTCGTTGAGGATCATCCTACCCATGCCGAAAAAACACGTTATGCTGACAACTATTCTTATGAGAAAAAAGAATACCGTCAATTTCACGAGAAAATAGCATCAGAGTCAGAAGAGTCTGGCTATGCACATAGTGATGATGAATACATCTATGACAAGATAGATGATTATCAAATTGATGCCCTCACCTATGAAACGAATCCTCAGCAGCCAAAGGCATTAAACGGTGCTTGCGCCATTGTTAACTATCAAAAACTGCTAGCTGATGCTGATGCAAAAATCGAAAAGATAAAGCGTGATATATTTAAAATAAACAAAGCAGATACCCAAAGCTTGTCGAACCCCCTTGATGCACAGATAGATCAACTTAACACAGCAAAAAACCGACTCAGCCAACTCGCCCGACTTAAGAGACAAGCGCCACTCCCTCCGATAATCGACATCGGATTTAACGACCCATCAGCCACTTCAAGACATGCGTGATGACACCGACTGCGATAATTAAAAAATATTTAATATAAAAATAACTTTTAAATTTGGTGGCCGCCATGACCTGTCGACTACGTTCTCACAATCGTATAAATATCATCTCGCTTAATGTAACAACGGATACCCCAGTACAAAAAGCCTAAGGCGCCTTTATTCTGAACTTGAAAGGGATAAAAATCGTATCGGGACATTTATGAGCAATTGGAAACACAGCAGTCTCACACCTGAACCTGCCGCTAAAGCCCCTCTCGATAGGGCGCACTTCCCGCTTTGCCAGGCAAGCCAGCGAGGGGCTATTCAAAATATCACTGAGAAAATGCAAGGGTCTCCGACAGGGGCAAGAAAAGCCTCAGCGGATTTAAAACAGGCGCCAGGAACCGACCAGTATCGTAAACACGCCATCACAGCCCTTAGACTCTCAAAGCAGCCCAACCTCACTATTAATCAGTCTGTTGAAAAGATTAAAGAGGTCTTGGCTAACGGCATTACCGGCATTAGGGTCGACTTTATTTCTCAACACACCCCAAGCGCATACCGACTCTAAACCGACGGCGTTGAGATGAATCAGAGTTATTTTTCGATGGTTGCTGAATAACCCCAACCTACAGGGCGACGCTAAACTCATGAGCCAGGCCACAGTCTGGCTGAACGAACAGCGTTTTAATCTCTACCGGTGGTAGCATAAAACGCGTTGCCAGTGCGCGATAAGGCGTCTAATTTTATAGCCTTAACGCGCAGCAAGGCGTTCATACAACTTATGCAAGGTGGCTCATGGCACAACATAAAATCATTCTCGACTGCGATCCCGGCATTGATGACGCGGTGGCTATTTTGCTGGCCCTGGCCTCGCCAGAAGAGATTGAACTGGTCGGTATCACGACGGTTTCAGGCAACGTTTCGCTCGAAAGAACCTCCTATAATGCGCGTCGCATTTGTACCCTTGCGGGCCGAGAAGACATCCCGGTCTATGCCGGATGCACACGCCCAATGCTTGAAGCCGAGTGCATCCATACCACGGTTCACGGTAATGACGGGCTTGGGAACGTGAAGCTTCCTCAGCCTGCCTTTAGCCTGGAACCTCAGCACGCCGTCGACTTCATCATCCATACCCTGCACGCCGAACCGGGCCAAATCACGCTCTGCCCTATCGGCCCGATGACCAACATTGCGCTGGCGATTATCAAAGACCCGACCATTGTTCCGAAGATAAAACGGCTGGTATTTATGGGCGGTGCGGCTTTCTGTCCGGGCAATGTCTCCCCGACTGCTGAATTCAATATCTACGTTGACCCTTGGGCCGCACACGTGGTGCTGAGCGCGGGTATTCCTCAGGTGATGTTTGGCCTTGATGTCACCCTGCAAGCCAAGATAAACGCCCCTTATCTTGATGCCCTAGAGCAGGTGAATCCTTTACTGAAGACCGCAACGGCCATGCTGCGCAACTATGGGGTTAGCGATCCTTGCCTGCACGACCCTTGCGTCATTGCCTGGCTTATCGATCCTAGCCTGTTTACAGGCATAGCGGGAAAAATCAGCGTGAGCTATCAGGATGACCAGCACCGAGGTCAGACGCTGGTTGCCGTTAAGCCTCGTCACCTCGACGATGATTCAACCAATATTGATGTTATGACCGAAGTCGATAATCCTCGCCTGCTGGAGATGCTGGCCGAGCGCTTAAGTCGCCTGTAAAAAAAGCCCCCGCAGTTGGCTAACCGTGGGGGCTTTGTTACATCAAAATTTTACTGCCAGCCGTAACGACGCACAAACCAGCCTTTAACGCCCTGGGTCATCACCATGTAGGCCGCCAGAATCACAATCAGCCATGGGAAGTAGCTGAGCGGCAGTGCCTGAAGTTGCAGGAACCCGGCCACCGGCGAGAAGATAATCCCGATACCGGTAATCACTACCAGCAGCGTCATGATACACAGTGGCAACGAAGCCCGGCTTTGAATAAATGGCACTTTACGGGTGCGGATCATATGTACAATCAGCGTCTGCGACAGCAGGCCTTCGATGAACCAGCCGGACTGGAACAGAGTCTGCATCTCAGGCGTATTCGCCTTGAACACCCACCACATCAGCGAGAAGGTGAGAATATCAAACACTGAGCTGATAGGACCGAAGAACACCATAAAACGCCCAATATCGCCGGCGTTCCAGCGCTGGGGTTTAGACAGTTGCTCCTCGTCGACGTTATCGAAAGGAATAGCAACCTGCGACACATCATAAATCAGGTTCTGCACCAGCAGATGCAACGGCAGCATAGGCAGGAACGGCAGGAAGGCGCTCGCAACCAATACGCTGAAAACATTACCGAAGTTTGAGCTGGCGGTCATCTTGATGTACTTAAGCATGTTGGCAAAAGTGCGACGCCCTTCTGTCACGCCCTGCTCTAACACCATCAGGCTTTTTTCCAGCAGGATGATATCGGCCGCCTCTTTGGCGATATCGACGGCAGAATCAACCGAAATGCCGATGTCAGCGGCACGCAGCGCGGGAGCATCGTTAATGCCATCTCCCATAAAGCCGACCACGTGCCCTTGCTCACGCAGTACGCGCACAATACGCTCCTTGTGCAGCGGTGCCAGCTTGGCAAATACGCGAGTATTTCTTGCCACCTCAGCCAGCTCAGCGTCACTCAATTTCTCAACGTCGCTGCCAGTCAAAATATTGTCAACTTCGAGCCCTACGTCCTTACAGACTTTTCTCGCGACCAGCGGGTTGTCACCGGTCAGGATCTTGACGGTCACACCTTTACGCTGCAAGGCTTTTAAAGCCGGTGCCGTACTCTCTTTTGGTGGATCGAGGAACGCGATGTAACCGGCAAGGATCAGGCTCGATTCATCCGCTACCGCGTAATCGTGGGTGCGTGCAGGTATGACTTTATGCGCGACCGCAACCACCCGCAGACCCTGCTGATTAAGGTCATCCGTGATACCGCGAATACGGCTCAGCAGCTGCGCGGTCAAGGGGACAGTTTCATCGTTGAGCTTTACCAGCGTACAAATCGACAGGATCTCTTCCAGCGCGCCTTTACAGATCAAACGATGATAATCAGCAGCCTCTGACACCACCACAGACATACGGCGACGGTCAAAGTCGAACGGAATCTCGTCGATTTTGATATAGCGATTCTGTCTCTGTTCCATTTCAACCGCCTCAGCGCCCTCAAGCACTGCGACATCGAGCAGGTTCTTCAACCCAGTTTGATAATGGCTGTTGAGCCACGCCAGATGCAGCACATCATTACATGGCGTACCCAATACGTCGGTATGGCGCTCAAGAATGATTTTGTCCTGCGTCAGGGTGCCGGTCTTGTCGGTGCACAGAATATCCATCGCACCAAAGTTCTGAATGGCATCCAGATGTTTAACAATGACTTTTTGACGAGAAAGTTTGACGGCTCCCTTTGCCAGCGTCGAGGTGACAATCATCGGCAGCATCTCTGGCGTCAGACCTACGGCCACCGACAGCGAGAATAACGCCGCCTCCCACCAGTCACCCTTGGTATAGCCGTTGATCAGCAGCACCACTGGCGTCATCACCATCATAAAGCGGATCAGCAGCCAGCTGACTTTGCTGATGCCGCGCTGGAAGGCGTTCGGCTGGTCGTCTTGCTTCATGACGCGCTCGGCAAGCTGACCAAACCAGGTCTGCGCACCGGTAGAGATAACCATTGCCAACGCCGTACCGCTGATAACGTTGGTGCCCATAAAGCACAGCGTATCCTGCTCAAGAGGATCGCAGTCAACCGGCATGCGGCTATTGGCCTGCTTCTCAACGGGCAGCGACTCTCCGGTCAACGCCGCCTGGCTGATGAACAGGTCTTTGGCGGACAGGATACGCAGGTCGGCCGGGATCATATCGCCCGCAGAGAGTTTCACCAGGTCGCCGGGAACAAGCTGATTGATAGGTAATTCAACGGTGCGGCTTTGCCCGGTTTGAGTATCGCTGCGAAGCACGGTAGCCGTATTGCTGACCATGGCCTTTAGCGCATCGGCGGCTTTATTGGAGCGCGCCTCCTGAACAAAGCGCATCAGGGTAGAGATAACCACCATACTGCCAATGACCAGCGTGGCCTTCATATCTTCAGTGGCGTATGAAACTGCTGCCAGAATCGTCAGCAGAAGGTTGAACGGGTTGCGATAGCAAATCCACAGGTGTTGCCACCACGGCATCGGTTGCTGGTCGTTGGTCTGATTCGGGCCAACGCGTTCACGAATGGCCGCCGCTTCAAGCTCTGTCAGCCCCTCGAAATGGCTGTTGAATTGGGCGTAAAGCTGCTCGGCACTGGCGCGCGCGCAGTGTTGGCAATGTTGAACAATAGAAGGCGGCAAGTCTTTGCCGCCGTTTGGCTGGGCATTTTCCAGCATCGGAGAACGGCGGATAAGACGTAGCGGCAAAGTACGGCTGAACACGTGGATCAGTCGTTGAGTCATAGTTTTAAACATAGCTCTTACCTTTCTTGCGCCCACGACAAAATCACCGTGGGCATGGCAAAGGGTGTAAAAAACAGAGCATGCAATCAGAGAGAGCAGGCTGCTGCTTACCAAATGTTGTCCGGTAAGCCGCAGCGAAAAGGCAGGTGCTTACCGGATCAAGACGGACTTACTGCGTCGGGGTCGGGATCCATAAAATTTTTCTCGGTAGGTTAATAAACGGCGATGCGGATTGTCGCGCAAACGCCGCGAACTGAACTGATCTCAATCAATTAAGTGCGCGAATCATACTCCTGATAACATTAACCATATCTAAACCATCACTAAACCTTCCTTAAACCCTCTAAAGCACCCTCGCGGTCGCCCGGCCTGTCGCTTTGCCTTCACCGCAATGCGTAGGTTTTATCCACAGATCGAAAAAGCTTTAACTCTGTGCGAAGTAAATCGACAGGACTTGCAGCAGATTGAAGCGCTCTCAGCAGCAGATTTCCGATAACAAATTTCCTTGTCTCAAGTCAAAAAATGCCCCATTAAGCCCGGGAATAAATCTATATGTAGCGTGTATATTGTCGTTATTAATCTATATATAGCGTTTTAATCGAAGGGGCTTCTATTTTGAAACTTGAGAACTCAGGCCTGCTGGTCATCAAGCGCGATGGCTGTCAGGTGCTGTTTGACGGGCAGTTGATCATGCAGGCGGTGCAACGTGCGGCGGCCGCCGTTAACGTCGACGATATGGCATATTGCACCCGCGTGGCGAGTGAGGTGACAGAGACTCTGCGCGGTAAACATCGCATCGACATCCATGAGATTCAGGAAGCGGTTGAAAACCAGCTGATGGCAGGCCCCTATAAGCCGCTGGCGCGCGCCTACATCGAGTATCGCCACGACCGGGACATCAAACGTGAATTGCGCAGCCGTCTCAATCAGGAGATCCGTGGACTGGTGGAGCAAAGTAATCTCGCGTTGCTTAATGAAAACGCCAATAAGGACAGCAAAGTCATTCCCACACAGCGCGACCTGCTGGCGGGGATTGTAGCGAAACACTATGCGCGTCAGCATATTCTGCCTCGTGACGTGGTGCTGGCCCACGAGCGCGGCGAAATTCATTATCACGATCTCGACTACTCACCGTTTTTCCCGATGTTCAACTGCATGCTCATCGACCTCAAAGGCATGTTGAATAAAGGTTTTAAAATGGGCAACGCGGAAATCGATACGCCGAAGTCCATCTCCACCGCGACCGCCGTCACGGCACAGATTATCGCTCAGGTTGCCAGCCACATTTACGGCGGAACCACCATCAACCGTATCGACGAAATTCTAGCGCCCTTTGTCACGCAAAGTTTTGAGAAGCATAGAAAAACGGCAACGCAGTGGGCTATTTCCGACGTTGAAGCCTACGCCCACCAGCTCACAGAAAAAGAGTGCTACGACGCCTTTCAGTCGCTGGAATATGAGGTTAATACGCTTCACACCGCCAACGGCCAGACGCCGTTTGTGACCTTTGGCTTTGGTCTGGGTACCTGTTGGCAAGCGCGGCTGATTCAAAAATCGATTCTGCGCAACCGTATCGCCGGATTAGGAAAAAATCGTAAAACGGCCGTGTTTCCCAAATTGGTTTTCGCCATTCGCGACGGCATAAATCATAAGGCGGCCGACGCCAATTATGACATCAAACAGCTCGCCCTCGAATGCGCCAGCAAGCGTATGTATCCCGATATTCTTAATTACGATCAGGTGGTTAAGGTCACCGGTTCGTTTAAAACCCCGATGGGCTGCCGCAGCTTTCTCGGCGTTTACCAGGAGCACGGCGAAGAGGTTCATGACGGGCGCAACAACATTGGCGTGATAAGCCTGAACCTGCCGCGCATCGCGCTGGAAGCCAAAGGCAATGAACCTGCCTTTTGGGATTTACTCGACCAGCGTCTGCTGCTGGCCAAAAAAGCGTTGATGACCCGTATCGCCCGACTCGACGGGGTAAAAGCCCGCGTCGCGCCGATCCTTTATATGGAGGGTGCCTGCGGCGTGCGCTTGAAAGCCGATGATGACATCAGCGAAATCTTCAAAAACGGGCGGGCCTCCATCTCGCTGGGTTATATCGGCGTGCACGAAACTATCACTGCGCTGTATGGCGGCCAAGCGCATCTGTTTGATAACGCTGCACTGCGCGACAAAGCCGTGTCAATTGTTGCCCGACTGAAGGCGGCCACCGAGGCCTGGAAGCAGGAAACCGGCTACGGCTTCAGCCTCTACAGTACGCCGAGCGAAAACCTGTGCGATCGGTTCTGCCGACTCGATACCGCAGAATTCGGCATGATCCCAGGCGTGACCGACAAAGGCTATTACACCAACAGCTTCCACCTCGACGTAGAGAAGAAGGTCAATCCGTATGAGAAGCTGGATTTCGAGGCGCCTTATCCCCCGGTCAGCAACGGCGGATTCATCTGCTACGGCGAATACCCCAACCTGCAGCACAACCTGCGCGCGCTCGAAGACGTTTGGGACTACAGCTATACCCGCGTCCCCTATTACGGCACGAATACGCCAATAGACGAATGCTACGATTGCGGTTTTACCGGCGAGTTTTCCTGTACCAGCAAAGGATTTACCTGTCCGAAATGCGGCAATCACGATGCCTCGAGGGTGTCGGTCACACGTCGGGTGTGCGGCTATCTCGGCAGCCCGGATGCGCGTCCTTTCAACGCCGGTAAGCAGGAAGAGGTTAAGCGCCGCGTAAAGCATCTCGATAATGGGCAGCTCGGTTAATCGCATGAACTATCACGCCTATTATCCGCTAGACGTCGTCAACGGGCCGGGCACCCGTTGTACGCTGTTTGTCTCCGGGTGCGTGCATCAGTGCCGTGGCTGTTATAACAAGAGCACCTGGCGACTCACCTCAGGCCAGCTTTTCACGCCCGAGATAGAAGACCGCATAGTCACTGATTTACAGGATAAGGTCATCCCGCGTCAGGGTCTGTCGCTCTCGGGCGGGGATCCGCTGCATCCGCAAAATCTGTCGGCTGTCGACCATCTTTTGCAGCGCATAAGCGACGAGTGTCCGGGAAAAAACGTTTGGATGTGGACCGGTTATCGCCTCGACGAGCTCAGCGGCGATCAGCGGCGGACGATCGCTCGAGTCAACGTGCTTGTCGACGGGAAATTTGTGCAGGATCTGCACGATCCTTCCCTTGTCTGGCGCGGTAGCAGCAACCAGGTGATCCACTTTTTACGTTAAAACTGCCGCTTAAAATCGTTGAGGATGGACGAAAGATCCATTCTCTTCAGCCTAACGATCGCTGCATCAACGACTTGGCTATTTATTCCCGTCGCCGTCCCGCATTGTTCATCAACCTGCAACTCCTGCTTCACCGAACTGTCATTTTCCCCCTCCAAGATGGTGCCAACGTCGAACCGAGGTTGACACCATGCAAATTTTTGACTCAATCAGACAGTCTTTACATCACCCCCGCGGTCGCCCGGCAGAGCACGTTTCTGCTCCTGACCTACGCGCTGACATTCAGGCAGCGAGGTATTCATTGTGATAGACCTATCTAGACATCCGACCAGCTACCCAACGCGTTACCAGCAGATAGCCGCTCAGCTCGAGCAGGAGTTGCGTAGCACTTACCGCTGCGGTGACTATCTGCCTCCGGAAAACCAGCTCGCCGAACGTTTTCAGGTTAACCGCCATACGCTGCGGCGTGCGGTCGATGAACTGGTCGATCGCGGCTGGCTTCAGCGCCGTCAGGGTATCGGCACACTGGTGTTGATGCGCCCTTATGATTATCCGCTGCACTCGCAGGCACGCTTCAGCCAAAACCTGCTGGATCAGGGAAGTCATCCCACCAGCGAAAGGCTGTTGGCGGTGCTCCGTCCGGCGACCGATCACGTTGCGACCGCCCTGGGGCGTCAGGAGGGTGAAACGGTTATTCATCTGCGCACTCTGCGTCGCGTTAACAATGTGCCTGTCTGCGTGATTGACCACTACCTGCCAGATCTCGGCTGGTGGCCCATCCTCCAGAATTTCCAAAACGGTTCGCTGCATGACTTTATCCGCACCGAAATCAATCAGCGTCTGAGCCGCCGCACGACACGTATCAATGCCCGCCGCGCGCAGGCCAAAGAAAGCAAACTGCTGGAAATTGTCCCGCAGGCACCGCTGCTTTGCGTGCGCACCATTAACACCTGTGACAGCAACGGCAGCGTAGCGGAATACTCCGTCAGCCTGACGCGTGCTGACATGATTGAACTCACCATGGAGCACTAATGGACGCCTTAGAAAACCGTCAACGCTGGATGTCGGTGCTGGCCCACAGCCAGCCGTCGGAGCTGCTTGAACACTGGAAGCCGCTCAATCTCAGCCCTACCTTTGAACGCCTGCGCCCGGCTGAAACCGGCCTGACGCAGCTACAGGCCCGGATGGGTGGCACCGGAAAACGCTTCGTGATGGGCGACATGACCGTCACCCGCGCCGTTATCCAGCTTGCCTCCGGCGTCTACGGCTACAGCTATGTTCGCGGTCGCGACAAGGCCCACGCCGAGCTCTGCGCCGTGATTGATGCGCTGCTACAGGTCTCCGGTATGGAGGAGCTGCTCCATAAACGCGTCATTGCGCCACTGGCCGCCAGCCAGCAGGCGCGTCGCGAACAGCGTGCCCGCGAAATTGCGTCCAGCCGCGTCGACTTCTTCACTCTGGTTAGGGGAGAGTAACTATGTCACTCGTTGCAAGTTTTAAGCATCCGGTCGCCGATGCCCAGTTTAGTTTCCGTCGTATCCTCAAAGCGTTAAGCGAACCCGGCTCGATTGTCGCGCTGCCGGAAATGTCCGGCTTCGGCGTGCTGGATTCTGCCAGCGCCTGCGTGCTGCTGACGCTTATCGATCAAGATACGCCGCTGTGGATAAGCCCACGGCTCAACGACGACGTGCTGCGTCAGAATTTGCGATTCCACACCGGTGCCGTACTGACCGAAGACCCGAGCAGCGTTAGCTTTGCGCTGGCGGAGGGTTCGCTCGACAGCGCCACGCTGTTGGCCTTCCCGTGCGGTGATGAAATGTCGCCTGAGCTGGCCACCAGCGTCATCGTGCAGGTTGAGTCGCTGGAAGGTGGCAAGCCGCTGCGCTTGCTGGGCCCGGGGATTGAACAGTCACGCGTTATCTCGGTGCAGCTGCCCGACGCCGTCACCCAATATTTACTCAATCGTCCACACCGCTTCCCGCTGGGGCTGGACTTTATGTTTACCTGCGGTGAGCAGCTGCTTGCCTTGCCGCGCACGACCCGCGTGGAGGCCTGCTAATGTACGTTGCCGTTAAAGGGGGCGAGAAGGCCATCGAGGCCGCTCACGAACTGCTGGCACACCAGCGCCGCGGTGACACTCAGGTCACTGAAATCAACGCCGAACAAATTGAGCAACAGCTTGGCTTGGCCGTCGATCGCGTCATGAGCGAGGGCGGAATTTACGATCCCCAGTTGGCTGCACTGGCTATTAAACAGTCGTCAGGGGATCTGGTTGAGGCCATCTTCCTGCTGCGCGCCTACCGCACCACGCTGCCGCGTCTGGCCATCAGTCAGCCGCTGAATACCGCCAATATGCGCCTCGAACGCCGCGTATCGGCGATTTATAAAGACCTGCCGGGCGGACAAGTGCTAGGCCCGACCTATGACTACACCCACCGCCTGCTGGACTTCGCTCTGCTGGCCGAAGGATTGGATCCCGTCGCCCCCAACGCCGACGAGACGCTCCCCGAATCCTGCGGACACGTGTTTGACCTGTTGGCCAATCAACAGTTGGCGGTCACTGAGCAAGACGACGGCAGCGAGCCGGACGACATTACCCGCACGCCGCCTGTCTATCCGGCCACCCGCGCCGCACGTTTGCAGCAGTTGGTGCGCGGCGACGAAGGTTTTCTGCTGTCGCTGAGTTATTCCACCCAGCGTGGCTATGGCCGCACCCACCCTTTCGCCGGCGAAATTCGCACCGGCTGGCTGACGGTCGAAATCGTGCCGGAAGAGCTGGGCTTTGCTATCGATATCGGCGAGATCCTGCTGACAGAATGCGAGATGGTGAACGGCTTTATTACCCCAGAAGATCGACCACCGCACTTCACCCGTGGGTATGGGCTGGTGTTTGGCCGCGCCGAACGCAAGGCCATGTCGATGTCGCTGGTTGACCGCGCACTACAGGCCCCCGAATACGATGAGCAGGTCCGCAGCCCGGCGCAGGATGAAGAGTTTGTGCTGTCCCACGCCGATAACGTCGAGGCCGCAGGGTTTGTCTCGCACCTGAAGCTCCCTCACTACGTCGATTTCCAGGCTGAACTGGAGCTGTTGCAGCGCCTGCGCAAACAGCACGAAGCGGCCAATGGCAAGGATCTCTCCAATGAAAAATAATAATGCTGCAACCGCAACCGGCTATAACCAGGGTTATCTAGACGAGCAAACCAAGCGCATGATCCGCCGAGCTATTTTGAAGGCCGTGGCGATCCCCGGCTATCAGGTGCCGTTCGCCGGTCGTGAGATGCCGATGCCTTACGGCTGGGGCACCGGCGGTATTCAGATTACTGCCAGCGTGATAGGTCAGGAGGACGTGCTGAAGGTCATCGATCAGGGGGCCGACGATACCACCAACGCCGTGTCGATCCGCCGTTTCTTTAAAAATGTCGCCGGCGTCGAGACGACCGAAAAAACCACCGAGGCGACGCTTATCCAGACCCGCCACCGAATTCCTGAAACACCGCTGCAGGAAGATCAGATCCTGATTTTTCAGGTGCCGATCCCCGAGCCGTTGCGCTTTATCGAGCCGCGTGAAACCGAGACGCGAAAAATGCATGCGCTCGAAGAGTACGGCGTTATGCAGGTGAAGCTTTATGAAGACATCGCCCGCTTCGGCCACATCGCGACCACCTATGCCTATCCGGTGAAGGTCAACAATCGCTACGTGATGGATCCGTCACCTATTCCGAAATTCGACAACCCGAAGATGCACATGATGCCCGCCCTGCAACTGTTCGGCGCGGGACGCGAAAAACGTATCTACGCGCTGCCGCCGTTTACCCAGGTCGAAAGCCTGGACTTTGAGGATCACCCCTTCACGGTGCAGCAATGGGATCAGCCGTGCGCTCTCTGCGGATCGCACGACAGCTATCTCGATGAAGTGGTGCTCGACGATCTCGGCAACCGCATGTTCGTCTGCTCTGACACCGACTACTGCGCTCAGCAGCTCGACGCCGCATCTTTAAAAGAGGCCAATAAACAATGAATCCGGTCAACGCTTCTGCCACGCCGCTGCTTTCCGTAGAGAACCTGACCCACCTTTATGCGCCGGGAAAAGGCTTCAGCGACGTGTCGTTTCAGCTCTATCCCGGCGAAGTGCTGGGCATTGTCGGCGAGTCCGGCTCGGGTAAAACCACGCTGTTACAGAGCATCTCCGCGCGCCTGGCCCCTCAGCAGGGTCAGGTGATTTACAACAACGGCGTGCAGCCCGCGCAGTCGCTTTATCAGATGCCGGAAAGCGATCGTCGTCGCCTGCTGCGTACCGACTGGGGCGTAGTTCACCAGCATCCGATGGACGGCCTGCGTCGCCAGGTGTCTGCCGGAGGCAATATCGGCGAACGCCTGATGGCTATCGGTGAACGCAACTATGCCCGCATTCGTCAGGAAGCCGGCAAGTGGCTGGAAGACGTCGAGATCCCGATTTCACGCCTCGATGACCTGCCGACCACCTTCTCGGGCGGTATGCAACAGCGTTTGCAAATCGCCCGCAATCTAGTGACCCATCCTCGTTTGGTGTTTATGGATGAGCCGACCGGCGGGCTAGACGTATCCGTACAGGCACGCCTGCTGGACTTGCTGCGCACGCTGGTGGTCGAGATGCAGCTGGCGGTAGTGATTGTGACCCACGACCTGGGCGTAGCACGTCTGCTGGCCCACCGCCTGCTGGTGATGAAGCAAGGCCAGGTCGTAGAAAGCGGGTTGACCGATCGGGTGCTCGATGACCCACATCACCCTTATACCCAGCTACTCGTTTCATCCGTTTTATCCTAGGAACCCCAAGAGAGTGATAACACTATGACAACCAGACTCCGGGTCGAAAAATTAAGTAAGACTTTCGTATTACATAACCAGCAAGGGATAAAACTGCCGGTGTTTCACAACGTCAGCCTCGAGGTTAACGCAGGGGAATGCGTGGTGCTGCACGGCCGTTCGGGCAGCGGAAAATCGACTCTCCTGCGCTCACTCTACGGCAATTATCTGCCGGACAGCGGCCATATCTGGGTGAAACATCAAGAGCAGTGGGTCGATATGGTTAGCGCGCAGGCCCGAGAAATTCTCGACGTGCGCCGCCACACCCTGGGCTGGGTCAGCCAGTTCCTGCGCGTCATTCCGCGCATCAGTGCGCTGAATCTGGTGATGCAGCCGCTGGTTGAATTGGGCATTGGCAAGGCGGAGGCCGAGCAACGCGCCGGTGAACTATTGCAGCATCTGAACGTGCCGGAGCGCCTGTGGCAGCTCGCACCGTCAACCTTCTCAGGAGGTGAGCAACAGCGAGTCAATATTGCACGCGGCTTTATCGTTGATTATCCGGTGCTGCTGCTCGACGAACCTACCGCTTCGCTGGATGCGACCAATCGTGCAGCGGTGGTGACACTGATTGAAAAAGCCAAGGCGCGCGGTGCCGCCGTGGTGGGTATTTTCCACGATGAAGATGTGCGTGAGCGCGTGGCTGACCGGCTTCACGTGATGACCCCAGAACAGGCTAATGCGGAGAATTTGGCATGATTATCAATAACGTCAATCTGGTTCTGCCCGAAGAAACCGTCAGGGGATCGATTGAGATCCAAGAGGGCGTGATTAGGTCTTTTACCGATAATCCGAGTCATCTGCCGCAGGCGCTCGACGCTGAAGGCGGCTGGCTGATGCCCGGTTTTGTCGAGCTGCATACCGACAATCTGGATAAGTTTTTCACACCGCGTCCGAAGGTTGACTGGCCAGCGCATTCGGCAATGAGCAGCCATGATGCGCTGATGGTGGCGAGCGGGATAACGACAGTGCTCGACGCCGTTGCGGTCGGCGACGTGCGCGACGGTGGCCATCGGCTCGAGAATCTGCAAAAGATGATCGACGCAGTGATCAACAGCCAACAGGCCGGATTGAACCGCGCCGAGCACCGCTTGCATCTGCGCTGTGAACTGCCGCACTCCTCCACGCTGCCGCTGTTCGAAGAGCTGATGCACAAGCCGGGCGTCTCGCTGGTCTCATTGATGGACCACTCGCCGGGCCAGCGCCAATTTGCGACGCCGCAAAAGTATCGTGAATACTATCAGGGAAAATATCAGCTTAACGACGAGCAGATGGAAGAGTTTCAGGCCGCGCAAATCGCCAACTCGCTGCGTTGGGCACAGCCAAACCGCATGGCGATTGCCGCGCACTGCCGCGAGAGAGGTATTGCCCTGGCGAGTCATGACGATGCGACGGCAGAACACGTCAATGAATCCAAAGCGTTGGGCAGCGTGATTGCCGAATTCCCAACCACCGAAGACGCTGCTCGGGCCTCGCACGCAGAAGGACTGCAAGTGTTGATGGGGGCGCCAAATATCGTGCGCGGCGGCTCGCATTCTGGCAACGTGGCGGCAAAACATCTGGCGTCGCTGGGCCTGCTTGATATTCTTTCTTCAGACTATTATCCCGCCAGCCTGATGGACGCATTGTTCCGCATCGCCAACGATGAGGACAATGCCTTTAGCCTGTCGCAGGCGGTGGCATTGGTCACGCGTAATCCGGCGAAAGCCTTGGGATTGCAGGACAGAGGAGTGATTGCAGAAGGTAAGCGCGCCGATCTGGTGTTGGCAAGAGCGCATGACCATCATCACTATGTGCAAAACGTCTGGCGTCAGGGAATACAGGTATTCTGATGGCTAAGCTTGTTTACGTCATGGGTGCATCGGGATCGGGCAAAGACAGCCTGCTGGACGCACTGCGAAATATAACCCCGCTCGGGTTGCTGGTGGCACATCGCTACATTACCCGCCCGGCGCACGCCGGTGCGGAGAATCACATCGCGCTCAGTCTGGATGAGTTTCAGCAGCGTAAGGCCCACCGGCTGTTCGCACTCGACTGGCAGGCGCATCAGACTCACTATGCGCTCGGAATCGAGATTGATCTGTGGATGCAGCGTGGGTTCACCGTGGTCGTGAACGGTTCTCGGGCGCACCTGGCCGAGGCCGTGGCTCGCTATGGCGCGGCGCTGCTGCCGGTTTATCTGCACGTTTCGGGCGAGGTGCTCGCCGAACGGCTCGCGCTGCGCGGCCGCGAAACGCCGCTGGAGATTCAGCAGCGCCTGCAACGTGCTGCCGAGTATCAGCACGGCCTGCCTGCCGAATGCCGTCGGCTGAACAACGATGGACGCCTGCAAGACACTCTGGCCGATCTGCTCACGCTGCTTACCGAACAGGCGGTCTGCACCTTTCCGCCTCCAGAACACCCCATTGTCTGCGCACAGGATAACGCTTTATGACGCTTGCAAACGCAACGCCGAGTGACCCGAAAATAGGCAACAACGTCGAGCTCAAACAGACTCGTTTAGGCCAGTACGTACATCTGGGCGACGACGCGGTCTTTGAAGAAGTCGAGGTCGGTGATTACTCCTATACCGCCGGCCATAACCAGATTCACTATGCCACGATAGGTAAATTTGTTTCGATTGCCACCTATGTGCGCATCAATCCAGGCAACCACCCTACCTATCAGCGCATCGCCCAGCACCATTTCACCTATCGCAGTTCGGCCTATGGATTAGGCGAAGACGATAACGACTTCTTTAACTGGCGCCGTGAACACGCAGTCACCGTGGGCCATGATGTCTGGATTGGCCATAACGCGGTGATCATGCCCGGGGTCACCGTAGGCAATGGCGCGGTCATAGGATCCTCGGCGGTGGTGACCAAAGACGTTGAACCTTTCTAAATAGTCGCGGGCGTAGCGGCCAAAAAGATCGGCATGCGTTTTGAAGACTCGCTGATCGAAAGGATCGAGCGCAGCCAGTGGTGGAACTGGAGCCATGAGACGTTGCAGGAGAGAATGCCAGAATTCAGGGATTTGGACAGCTTTGTGGAGAAGTATCTGTAATCGCGCGATCCTCGGGGGAAAATCAGGCGTTTTTGCTTATACATTAGCATAAACAATAGCGTCTTTTCCTCCTCTCCCGCCCGAGCGATTGGGCAAAAAATGCGTAATCCCTCCGCTTGAATGCGTATACATAAAAGCTATACCCCCCTTCCTTTTAAGTCATTTTCCAATCCCCTCCTCCCCCAGATAATGAAAAAAAAGCGGGAGGAACCATGAAGAGAATTATTGTTGGGGTAACGGGCGCCACCGGCGCACCTTTGGCGGTTCGCGTGCTGCAGTTTCTGCGCGAAATGGAGGTGGAAATCCATCTGATTGTCTCGCAGTGGGCAAAAACCACGCTCCAGCAGGAATGCGGCATGAGCTATCGCGATCTCTGTGCCATGGCCGACGTGGTTCACGATCCGCGCAATCAGGGTGCGACCGTGTCGAGCGGATCGTTTCAGGTTGAAGGCATGGTTATCGTGCCGTGCAGCATGAAGACGCTGGCCGCTATCCGCATGGGCTTTGCCGAGAACCTGATTGCCCGCGCCGCCGACGTGATGCTGAAAGAACGCAGAACGCTGTTGATGGTCACCCGAGAGACGCCTCTTAACTCTATCCACCTAGAGAACATGCTGCACCTCAGCAATATGGGCGCCGTTATCTTCCCGCCGACTCCCGCTTTCTACAACAATCCCGAGTCAATTTCGCAAATTCTGGATCATCTCGCCGTAAGGATTCTCGACCAATTTCATCTGTCTCACCCGGCAGCCAAACGCTGGGAAGGACTGGGTCATAAGGAGTAATAACCATGCCATTCCATGATTTACGCAGTTATCTTGATGCGCTCGACGAACAGCAGCAGCTGCTGAGAATTGAAGAACAGGTAAAACCTGAACCCGATATCTCTGCCGCCGCCTGCGCTGCCGCAAAACTGGGCGACAAGTCACCGGCGTTATTGTTCGAAAATATCCTTGGATATCATGACGCACGCATTGCCATGAACGTCCACGGATCCTGGCCAAATTTGGCAATCGCCATGGACATGCCGAAAAACACCCCGCTGAAACAGCAGTTTTTCGAGTTTGTTCGGCGCTATCAGAATTATCCCGGTGAAGTTGAGCATCGTGACAGCGCGCCGTGGCAGGAAGTGGTGATTGAGGACGACATTAACCTGTTCGATATCCTGCCGCTGTTCAGACTTAACCACGGTGACGGCGGCTTCTACATCGATAAAGCCAGCGTAGTCTCGCGTGACCCTTCTCTGGAAGGGAAAGAAAACGAAGACAGTCAGAACGTAGGCATCTACCGCATTGAAGTCAAAGGCAAAAAACACCTCGGCCTGCAACCGGTCCCCGCACATGACATTGCGATTCACCTGCAACGCGCCGAAGAGCTGGGCGTAGACCTGCCGATTGCCATCACTATCGGCAACGACCCGATGATAAGCACCGTCGGTGCTATGCCCATCCTTTACAATCAGTCGGAATATGCGATGGCCGGAGCACTCAACGGCACGCCATATCCCATTGTGAAAACAGCCTTAACCGGGCTGGACGTCCCTTGGGGTTCCGAATTCGTACTCGAGGGCCGCATTCTTTCCCGTGTTCGCGAAGCAGAAGGTCCGTTTGGTGAATTCACCGGGCACTATTCCGGTGGCCGTCAGATGCCGGTCGTCGAAATCACCAAGGTGTCACACCGTAAAAATCCGCTGTTCGAGCATCTGTACCTCGGCATGCCGTGGACCGAAATCGACTACATGATGGGCATCAACACCTGTGCACCGCTTTACGTGCAGCTGAAAGAAGCGTTCCCGGAAGTCGTCGCGGTCAATGCGCTTTATACCCACGGACTGGTGGTGATTGTTTCCACCAAGACGCGCTTCGGCGGCTTTGCGAAGGGCGTGGGTATGCGCGTGCTGACCACTCCGCACGGTTTGGGTTACGCCAAGATGGTGATTGTGGTGGATGAGACTATCGACCCCTTCAACCTGCCGCAGGTGATGTGGGCAATGTCGACCAAGTTTAACCCTGAGTACGACCTGGTGACGGTGCCTGGGCTGTCCATTCTGCCGCTTGATCCGGCTTCACAACCCGCCGGAATGACCAGCAAAGTGATCATTGACGCCACTACGCCAAAAGCACCGGAAGAACACGGGCACTTCTCGCAGGAGCTGCGCGATCCTATTACCACCGATGACTGGGTTGAGAAGCTGCACAATATGATGCAGGTTAACAGCCTGTCTCAGGCAAAAGACTCCTCCAAGGTCAACAACAGCTAAGGAAGCCGCATGAAACAACATCCTGAAATTTGTCCGCGCTGTGAATCCAATGGCCCGGAGGCGCTGAGTCATTCTCCGGTCGAGGGTGCCTGGACGGTGTTCCATTGCCCAACCTGTTTCTTCACCTGGCGCAGTACGGAACCGGACTTCATTACCGATCCGAAGAAGTACAACCCAAACTTTAAATTCTCTCCGGCTGATATGGCGAATTTTGGCGTGATGCCGGCCATTCCCGAATTGAAAACTAAGGGTTAATGACTAAGGCGTAAAAGCCTTAATGACCGTTCGCAGCATGGTGCTAAATTCATGGTGCGAACGGTAAATCAACACCAGATCGTCGGCAACACTCTCAAGTTCCGGCACGGGCAGCGTAAGCAGGTTGTCCCACTCACTCTCACCAGACAGCACCGGCAGCAGTCCTACGCCCATTCCCTGCTCGACCAGATATTTCATCATCGGCACATCTGAGGCATCCGCCAATACCTGCGGTTTTAGCCCCGCCTTGCTGAAAAACTGCATCACGTTGTCATATACCCCGAAACCCGACTTGCGACGCATTAGTATCAACGGACAATCGGCAAGCTGCTCGAGGGTCACGGTTTTATGCTGTGCCAGAGAAGACTCGGGGAGACACATGACGCGAAAGCACGAACGCGCCAGCGGCTGAATAGACAGCTCTTCATCGCTGGTGGTAAGCGGCAGGTGCACCAACGCGAGGTCGATGCGCCGCCGTTCAAGCAGCTCCTCCAGGTAACCGGTATCCCCCTGATGCAACGAGAAGGTCAGCTGCGGATGTTCAGACTTGAGCAGTTTCACCACCGCCGCAACCTTCGGAATGCCCATCGAAACCGTGCCAATGCGCACCACGCCACGCGAGCCCTCACCGAACGCCTGCATCTCTTCATCGATTTCAGTCGCAAGCTGTAACAGGTCGCTGGCGCGTCGATAGAGATACATGCCTTCCTCGGTAGGCGCCATGCCGCGACTAGACCTATCAAACAGCTTTACACCCCACTCGTCCTCAAGCTGATGCAGCGCCTTGCTCAACGGCGGCTGGGCGATGAACAACACCTCTGAAGCTGCCGAGATTGACCCGTGTTCAAAGACGGCTTTGAAATAACTCAGCGGCTTCAATTTGATCATATTTCCCTCTTCCACATCAGCTTTTTACCAAAGCCTAGCGTATTGTCTGTCATCTTGATTTCATTCAACTGTAGCTGCCAAACCGGCGCTTTCATGGCGATGGCTACCGGGAAATGTTTGCAGTAGAGCGCGCGACCGACTTTATCCTCTTCCCCTTCAAGCAGCGTCGCGGTACCGCTGTACTGAATGCCTTTGATAAGCGCGATAGTCTTAGGCTGGGTGGCAATAGTGCCCACGACCTGAGGGTTTTTATGCATCAGTGAACCATGGCGTGTCTTCAGCTCAGTCATGAAATACAGGCACATACGTTCGACGTCCGTCACATAAAAGCAGTTGGCGCTCCAGATGTCGCCCTCCGCGTGAGCACAGAGTGCAAGCACGTGGTTTTTGCTAAGATAACGACTAATAAGTTTTACATCATCGGGATCGTTCATACCCGCCTCCTGGCGAAAAATTCGCTCTATTTTAGCGCGATGACCGGCAAGTAACAGTCTGCGCTGTTGCTAAACATGCGTTTTTGCTTCACTTATTGGTATGGCTGTGGGTTAATCTGCTGAATATTTTGTGACGAACCAGAGTAGCTTAATTATCGTGGAAAGCCTGCCTCATACTCCGCCCGCCAATGACTGGTATCTCTATATACTGCGTACCGCGACGGGTATGCTTTATACCGGAATAACGACCGACGTGGCGCGCCGTCTGCAACAGCATCAAAATGGCAAGGGGGCGAAATCCCTGCGTGGAAAAGGTGAACTCAGGTTGGTTTTTCACTGCGTCGCGGGCGATCGTTCACTGGCATCAAAGCTGGAGTATCAGGTTAAGCAATTGAGTAAGAAGCAGAAAGAGCGGCTGGTGCAGGACGGTCCGCAAAGCATTACCGATTATCTGGCGGGCTGAAGTCATCATAAAAAACGGGGCGCTTGATGCGCCCCGTTTCAGTAACACGTTGTCTATCGATATCGATTACAGAGCAAGGTTAACCATCACGCCGCCGATAAACGCATCTTTAACCTGGCTCACTGCGCCTGGGGCAGAAACGTACTGCAGGTTAGGACGGATTGTCAGCCAGTTTGTCGCCTGAATACCGTAGTACAGTTCGTAGTTAACTTCAGAACCGCTCTGCACTGGCAGATAGGTTGGGTTGTTGTAGTTATCAACACCGTTGGCAGCATCCTGATCGCGCTGAGTCGCGGTGTAATCACTGTTCACGTGGATACGGCCTACGCCAAAGCCAAGCTCGTCTTTAGGACGTGAGTCGAAAATCCCTTTGTAGGTGACCGCGACAGACTGATAGTTGTCAGTTTTCGAGGTTTTCTTGTCGTTCATCACGCCTTGTACGGTCAGCGTCAGGCCACGGGTGTTGTCACCAGCCACCGAGGTCAACTGTTGCTGCACCAGCACGTAGCCGCCGTAAGCGTGGGCATCACGGCTGTACTGTTCGCTACCGTTTACGATAGAACCGCTGCTGTAAACGTCACCCTTAGTCGAGCTGTAGTAAGCACCCAGCGCGTATTTACCCGGCAGCTTGTCTGGACCCAGCGTTGGTTTCCAGCCTACTTCGACCGGGATCAGGTTACCGATTGAACCTGAAGTATCCAGACGGAAGCCGTTACCGGTGTCATAGTTTTTAGGGTTCTGATTATAGATACCGACTTCGGTATAAATTTCAGGGGTAAAGTTCAGCTTGATGCGACCGCCCCACTGGGAAACAGGCCAGTTATACCAACGGTCACCGCGCCAGTTACCCGCCTGGCCACTACCCAGCGCAAGGTTCTGGAAGTTGCTGTTTAGCGAGTCGAAGTCTTCACCCACGGTCACACGACCGGCTTTAACATCGAGGGTGTCGTTGAAGTATCCTTGACGGATCCAGAACTGGGTCAGACGCGTGGTTTGACCACGGCCCCAAACTTCCTGAGAAGAAGACAGTGTGCCGGTACGCGGATCGCCAACGGTGTCGTTGGAGATGTTGCGCCCATTACGGTTGGTCAGGGTCATCTGGAATTCGGTGTCTTTCCAGTTCAACAACTTGTCGAGGTCAAGATCGACCCCAAGCTGCCACTGGTCGGAATAGCGTGCGGTGGTATGCTTATCATAACCGCCCGAGAAGTTGCTGCCTGTCTCAGACGTGTAGTTTGTTTGGAAATCAATACCTTGTTCTTTCAGAGCAGTACGTTCACCGCCCCAGTCACCAAACATCCAGGGAGAGTCGGGTGAGAATGGACCCATATCTGCGGCCAATACTTGGGCAGAGCTAAAAAGCAGTCCAACAGAACAAGCCAGATACAACTTTTTAAAACGACGGGGGGAGTAATTGGCCACTTTAGATTCCTTATAATTCTTAAAGTTCAGTTTTAAACTTCAGTAAAGACAATATTATTCCACGCAGAGTAATATTCTGTGACCTGCATTTGATTATTTAAAACAATATAATTAAATATGTAACACAACGTTGAGCATTATTGCTTTAAATAACAGCAGTTTGGATTTTTTGTGCTAAAACTGCTTTAAGACTGCATTTATTTTTACCTTTACGCAGCGAGTTGGAAACATATCCTCCGAATGTAACTCACTCATTCGATTAATTATCACCCATATCTGCGCTTACTTAATTCTTTATTTTTTTACATTCCATTAGCAAATAAAGCTATTTTTTAAAATTAGCACGATTTATTCATAAAAAAAGGCCGATGTATGAACATCAGCCTGTTTGAAATAGTGCTCTTAGAGCTTAAATGACTTTTTTCACTTAATTGTGATTAAAATGAGGAGGATACTCCACCAGCCCGTTTGCGCCTTCAAGAGCATCGTCGGCCAGCACATAAAGCTGGAACGCCTCAGCGGAGTCAGGCCAGCGGCAGTGAAGATTAAACTGCGCTGCGGGTTTGAATCCAAATCGGCCGTAGTACTCGGGCGCACCGAGCACGACAACGGCGGCGTAACCGAATTCATTGAGCGAATCCAGCCCTTCGTATACCAGCTTTTCGCCCAATCCCAGACGGCGCAGAGATTCCTCTACCGCCAGCGGTCCCAGCCCAACCCATTGGCGGTCTTCACCCTGTACGTCGACCGGGGTGAATGCGGCATAACCTACGACCCCCCCTTCATCATCCGTTGCCACGACGCCCAGCGTCAGCAGGCCGTCTTCACGTAGACGCTGCACCAAATCGGCCTCGTCATCACGCCCAAAAGCCTTGCGCAGGAGGTTATCGATGCCCGCAGCATCGACCGGGATTTCAACTCTAATTAACATGATGATACTGCCGGAGAGCCTAACTCACCGTCCTCTTGTCTGCCGGTCTCAATGCGCCCAGCCTCAATAAACGTCGCCAGGCGTTCAAGCCCCTGACGCAGTAAAGCGGGCATGCTGTCGAGTTCGATGGAGTCCATCAGGTTTTTAACGTTCAGGCCCAATTCAGTATCCCCTTCAATTCGCAGACGCCGCTTGAAGAACAGCGTATCGGGGTCTTCCCTACGCGCCGCAACCAGGATCAGGTCGTTAGCGTCGCCGCTAAAGCTTACGTCAGCCTCACCCTGTTGGCTTACGCGCAGCCTGCCGTTATCGACGGTCATTAGCCACTGTAGGCCGAGATCGGTAATATCGATTTTCAGCCAACGGCCGGTCAGAAAATCGAGTTCCCCTTCAGACAGCGCCTCCTGAAATTGCCAGCACAGCACCTGTTGCAGAACCTGGCGCTTAAGTGCAAAAGGGGTAAATTTCAACGGTACACTTAACAGTGACGGCCCTTGACGCACCATACGTGCTCGTAGTTTTTGCAACACTGGCACTTCTCCTTTAGGTAACTGTCTTCTGAACAATATTGCGCTGAAAACGGGTCATTTTGCCATATCGGCAGTTTTGTAACGCAGCCTAAATCAATATTGCCCTACAAAAATAGTGCACCAGAAATATCCCTTACACAACCTCTGCCGTAAATGGCTTTCATTCAACCGCGGATAAGCTGCCTTAAATCAAAATATTGCCGTTTGAGCTTATCTAAAATGAGCCTCGATTGGGTTGCACACCGTGCCATCCCTCTAGCCGTTTTAGCAGGAGATAACTATGGAGTTACTTTGCCCGGCAGGTAATCTGCCAGCGCTAAAGGCAGCGATCGATAATGGTGCCGATGCGGTTTATATCGGTTTGAAAGACGATACCAACGCCCGACATTTTGCCGGTCTGAACTTTACCGAGAAGAAATTACAGGAAGCCGTAGAGTACGTTCATCGCCGCCGACGCAAGCTGCATATTGCTATCAACACTTTCGCTCATCCCGACGGTTATCAGCGCTGGGAGCGTGCCGTAGATATGGCGGCGCAGCTGGGGGCCGACGCGCTGATTCTGGCCGATATCGCGATGCTCGACTACGCAGCAACCCGCTATCCCAGCGTCGAACGTCACGTGTCGGTACAGGCTTCGGCCACTAATGAGCAGGCCATTGCATTCTATAAAAATCACTTCGACGTCGCACGCGTGGTGCTGCCGCGCGTACTGTCGATGCATCAGGTCCGCCAGCTCTCACGCAGCAGCGTGGTTCCGCTGGAAGTGTTCGCCTTTGGCAGCCTGTGCATCATGGCCGAAGGGCGATGCTTCCTGTCTTCCTACCTCACCGGCGAATCCCCGAATACCTCGGGAGCCTGCTCGCCCGCCCGCTTTGTTCGCTGGCAGCAAACGCCACAGGGCATGGAGTCACGGCTGAATAACGTGCTCATCGACCGCTACGAACCTGGGGAAAATGCCGGTTATCCGACGCTATGCAAGGGGCGTTATCGGGTGGACGACGTGTGCTACCACGCGCTTGAAGAGCCCACCAGCCTTAATACACTCGAACTGCTGCCCGAACTGTTCGCAGCCAACGTAGCCTCGGTAAAAATCGAGGGTCGCCAGCGTAGCCCAGCCTATGTCAGCCAGGTAACGCGGATATGGCGCGCTGCCATCGACCGCTGTCAGCGCGATCCGCAGGGTTTTATCAGTGAACATGCCTGGATGACCGAGCTGGGGTAACTGTCCGAAGGCACCCAGACCACTCTTGGGGCCTACCACCGGAAATGGCAATGATTAAGGCGATATCATGAAATACTCATTAGGAACCATCCAGTACTACTGGCAGAAAGCGCAGGTGGAGGCGTTTTATCAGGCTGCCCAAGGCAGTGAGGCCGACATTATTTACCTGGGTGAAAACGTTTGTACCAAACGACGAGAGATGAAGGTCGGTGACTGGCTCGACCTGGCAAAACAGCTGAGCGCCAGCGGCAAGCAGGTGGTTCTCTCAACGCTGGCGCTTTTGCAGGCACCGTCAGAACTGACAGAGCTTAAGCGATACGTCGAAAACGGCGAGTTTTTGCTGGAAGCGAACGATATCGGCACCGTAAATATGGCGGCTGAGCGCAAACTGCCTTTTGTTGCCGGTCATGCGCTCAACTGCTACAACGCCGTCACGCTGAAGATACTGCATCGGCAGGGCATGGTTCGCTGGTGCATGCCGGTCGAACTGTCACGTGACTGGCTGGCCAATATGCTGGCGCAGTGTCAGTCGCTTGGCATCCGTGACAAGTTTGAGGTCGAGGTATTGGCCTACGGGCATCTGCCGCTGGCTTATTCCGCCCGCTGTTTTACCGCCCGCGCCGAGAACCGCGCCAAGGACGACTGCGAAACCTGCTGCGTGAAGTATCCGCGGGGCCGAAAAGTCATGTCACAGGAGAATCAGCAGGTGTTTGTGCTCAACGGGATCCAGACACAGAGCGGTGCCTGCTACAACCTCGGCAATGACCTGGTCGCGATGCAGGGCCTGGTCGATATTGTCCGAATCTCTCCACAAGGCCCGGAAACACTCGACGTGTTAGCCGATTTTCGTGCCAACGAGCGCGGCCTTAATCCGCTGGCGCTTAGCCCACGCGAAGACTGCAACGGCTATTGGCAGAACATTGCCGGGCTAGCGCTTGTCGAGTAAGCAGATCAGTCGTTTCGCAGCGGTTTCTTACGGTGCAGCAGCGTCCGCAGGCGACCGCTGTCACGCAGGAAACCGAGCCCGATGCCGAGCAGCGTATAGAACGCGCACAGCAACAGCAGCATCAGGATATCCCCACCCACTTCGTGGAAAGGCAGGCCCATCTGGTTAACGCCGGCAATCGCTTTTGTCGACCAGGTCGACGGCAGCATTGAGGAGACGACGCGTACCCAGCCGGGCTGTGCCTGTAGCGGCCAGAGGGTGCCGGAAATGTAAAACACCGGCATGGTAATAAAAGACAGCGTCAGATAAATCATTTCGACGGTACGCAGGCACTCGGTCACAAACTTACCGAGGCCAAGCACGGCCAGTAAAAACGGGAAGGTCAGCAGGATAATTTCAGCAATGCTGGCGGTTTGCCGGTACCCAAGCACCCACGGCCACAGCACAAACAGCACGATCGACAGAAACAGCCAAATCGGGATTAGCGCCGACAGGCCGCCGAGAAATGCCGGGATTGCGGGTTTGCCGTCGGGCGCACTTTTCAGGGTAATGTTGACCCTGACACTGGCTATCAACAAAGAGTGCTGCAAGAGCATCACCAGCAGTCCGGGGAAAACGATCGCCGCGAAGCTGATTCCTGGGTTAAACAGGTCCAGCGTCTGGCCAACAATAGGCGTGAGCAGCACGTTGGCCTGCCGATTGCTGAACCCGCTTGCCAGAAGAAGTTGCGTATTATACTGCGACAGCAGGCTCTGATAGGCCGCGACAACGTCTTGCTGGATCTGCCCATTGGCCAAACGGTTGGTTGCATCGCCATAAACCGGAATAACAATGTCTTCACCCGCCAGAATCTTCTTTTCAAGATCGATGGGCATGATAACCACAGCAAACAGCTTGCGCTCACCCAGGTCACGACGCGCCTCGGGAATGCTGTCATAGCTTACCGTTTTAATCTTTGAGGTTGCATCAAGGTCGCGGGTCAGCAGACGGCTGGCGCTGCTGTGGTCCTGATCGATGACCGCCACCGGCAGATCCCACACGGTGCGATTGGCGTACACGGTACTCATCAGGCACAGCGAGATAAGCAGCATCATCCACATCGGCTTTTCAAGCATCCCGTGCAGGGAGTGCGTGAAGGTATGCCAGTAAATTGAAAGCCCTTCGCGCGTGGTCATTTTCCCGGCTCCTGCTTCTTCAGGCGCATATACAGTTTGCTGTGCACCAACAGGCCGGTAATCAGTGGATATACCAACAATATGGCGCACACGCTGACGATACGCACGCCTGGGACCTGGCGCAGGAAAACGTCGAACATGGCGTTTAGGGCATGGGTCAACGGCTCGATTTCGGAAATTATGCGCGCAGGCAGCGGCATCGACAGTTCGGGTACCGCCATACCCGAGAAGGTCAGCGCCAGTCCCACGAAAATAGCCATCATAGAGTAGGCGGAGATAGTGGTGCTCGTGAAGGTGAACAGCAACAGCCCCAGGCTTTGCGCCGCAATGACGTAGAAGAAGGCGATAAGCAGCATGTCCAGAGGATTGCCGCTGACTCGCGCATCAAACACGCCGACCAGCAAGGCAATTTCGACCATCAGCAGCGTGGTAAAGCACAGCGTATAGGGCGCAAGCTTGCCGAGCAGTCCGAAGGTGAACGAGGGGGCAGCAAGGAGCGCCTGGCTCCGCGCCATCACGTAAATCATACAGGTGACGGTGAACAATTGCAGCAGATGGATGGTTGCGGCGAACTGCTGGTAATAGATGTAGCTGCCGCTGGCGTTAAACAGGCTGCCGTAAGAGAGATCGACACTGGCAAGCGAAGGCACAGTTTTACCGATTTCTGCGGCGATAATGCTGCGATAGCTATTGTTCAGCTCGGTTATCAGTACGCTAAAATCCTGAGTAGAATAGAGGCCCGCGCCGTAAAACAAGGCATTGTAATACAGCACGGCGCTCGGCTGGCGTCCTGCGAGCACGTCGGCCTCAAAGCGCGGCGGTATGTACAGCAGCGCGTAGTCCTGCGCGGTACGCAGCCGATATTCCGCCTCCGGAAGTCCGCCCGCATAGGCCTCGACGTGCGCGTGCGAACCTGCGTCGAGCTTGCGGATCAACTCTTGCGATAGCTTGCTGTGGTCGCTGTCCACCACTGACACCGGGAGATCCAGCAGCGTACCCTCAGAAAAATTACTGGCAATCAGCGTAAACAGGATCAGCGGAAAGCACCAGCACAGCCAGTGGATCACCGGTTGGCGAAAAGCGTGGTTCGCCTCACGGGTAAAGGATCGGCTGAAGCAGCGCCATGCGGCTTTGGCGCGATGAGTTGCGTGTGCCATCAGTGGCTCGCTTTCCACTGCCAAAGCGCGCTCATCCCCTGCCTTGATCCTTCCACCGGCTGCAGCGGATAGAGCCGAACTTCGAAAGTTTTTAAATCGAAGTCGCCGGTAGCGCGCGTTGCGCGTTTGGTGGCGTAATCGCCCAGCGGTGCAATGTAGCGGATTTCCGCTTCAACCTGTTTATTGCCAATCCCCGGCACGCGCAGCGAAATTTTGTCGCCTTTACGAATGCCGGCCAGAATATCTTCTCGCAGATTGAAAACGAAATAGGCCTGAGGCAGTTGGACCAGCGTCAACAGTGGGCTGTCCGCGCTCTCAAGTTCACCGACTTCTGTCGGAATCGGTCCGACTTCGCCATCCACCGGCGCTCTTACCTGAAGATCGTCGGTTTGTGCCTTCAGCTCTAACAGATTCTCTTCCGCAGCTCGCAGCTCGGCGGCATACACCTCGCGCTGTTCAATACGATCGCCATTTACGCCTTCGTCGAGGTTAGCTTTCGCGGCTTGAACCTGCTGATAGGCGCTATCGCGGGCTTCACGCGAATCTTCGAGATCCGAAGCAGAAATATAGCCTTTCGCCGCGACGCTGGCATTACGATTGTAGAGGTCACGCGCATTGGCGTAGGCGGCCTGCGCCTGGGCCAGCGCTGCTTTCAGGTTGCGAATACTCTCTTCACGGGTACCGTTAAGCGAGAGATCGAGCTGCGCCTTGGCCTGATCGCGCGACGCTTGTAACGATCGCAACTGTGCCATGAGCTCGGGGCTGTCGAGAGTTATCAACAGTTGGCCTGCTTTCACATCATCGCCGCGTTGAACGTGACGTTCAACGATCCGCCCCTTGGCTTTCGACGCAACGATAACCTCGGGTGCGTCGACCTCTCCCTGTAATAAAAGTGACTGATTGCTAGCGCGAAATAAGACGGCAAGAGAAATAACCACAGCAACGAGCAGTAAGGTCAGCAATATCCTTTTATTCATATTTTCTCTTACCTTTTAATCTATTTAATAAAGCTATTTCTAGCACATATTTTAAGGGTTTATAAGGCATTGGATTGTGACGATTACTTCACAACGACCTGACGCAGGACGCTTTACCGCTCAAATAGCGTATTCAGGCAGCGATAAATGGTGAATACTGATTTTATGATTAGCTGACAAATATCAAAATTTTGTCAGAGATAACAAGGTGAAAAAATATGTCTGAAGCTGTCGCCAAAAACATTGCTGTGCCTTTTTCTGTGCTCGATCTCGCGCCCGTTCCCCAAGGCAAGACGCCCGCCGACGCATTCCAGTCCTCACTGGAGCTGGCACAACACGCTGAAAAATGGGGCTATCAACGCTACTGGTTAGCCGAGCACCATAATATGACCGGCATCGCTAGCGCCGCGACCTCAGTGCTTATCGGCCACATTGCCGGAGGAACCAAGACGATCCGCGTTGGATCCGGTGGTGTTATGCTGCCAAACCACTCCCCGCTGGTGATCGCTGAACAGTTCGGGACGCTGGCGACGCTGTATCCAGGCCGTATCGATCTGGGTCTGGGACGCGCGCCGGGCACCGATCAGCGCACCATGATTGCCCTGCGTCGACATATGTCAGGTGAGATTGATAACTTCCCGCAGGACGTGCAGGAACTGCAATACTATTTCGGCGATGTTCAACCGGAGCAACCTGTACAAGCAGTGCCAGGACAGGGGCTGCATGTGCCAATCTGGCTGCTGGGCTCAAGCCTTTACAGTGCTCAGCTTGCCGCTGCATTAGGCCTGCCTTTCGCTTTCGCCTCACATTTTGCCCCGGATATGCTCTATCAGGCGCTGGCGATTTACCGGAGTAAATTCCAGCCTTCTGCCCAGCTGCAAAAGCCTCATGCCATGGTGTGCCTCAACGCTATCGCCGCCGATACCGACGAAGAGGCACGCCGCATGTTTACCTCTAATCAGCAGCAGTTCATCAATTTACGTCGCGGTAAGCCGGGGAAATTGCCTGCTCCGGTTGATAATATTGAGAGCCTTTGGTCTGCCCAGGAGCGTTTCGGTGTGGATCAGGCGCTGCGCCTGTCGGTGGTGGGTAATAAAGAGAGTATTCGTCAGGGCCTGCAGGCCATTCTGCGTGAGACAGAAGCGGATGAGCTGATGATTAATGGCCAGATCTTTGACCATCAGGCCCGTTTACACTCCTTTGAAATTGTCTCGCAGCTGCAGGGCGAACTGGTGAAACCGGCACGCATCGACTGATACTGAGGTTTTGCGCCCATAAAAAAACCAGCCCGAGGGCTGGTTTTTTATTGCTCATCTACCGATGACCCGAGGGTCAGACAGATTATGCGTCAGTAGTACGACGTGGTGCGCGGCTTGGCGGACGACGTTCGCCAGCAGCAGAGTTACCACCTTCACGACGTTCGCCGTTGAAAGGACGGCCACGGCCACCTTCACGACGCTCACCGCTGAAAGAAGAACGCGGAGCACCATTACCACGACGCTCACCAGCGGCACCAGCCGGACGCTCACGACGTGCTGACTGAGGCTGTGCATCGCCCAGCAACTGCATGTTCATCGGCTTATTCAGGATGCGAGTACGGGTGAAATGAGACAGAATTTCGCCCGGCATACCTTTTGGCAGCTCGATAGTTGAGTGTGAAGAGAACAGCTTGATGTTACCGATGTAACGGCTGCTGATATCGCCTTCGTTAGCGATAGCACCCACGATGTGGCGAACTTCAACGCCATCATCACGGCCCACTTCAATGCGATACAGTTCCATTTCACCCGCGTCACGACGCTCACGACGTGGACGATCGCCTTCACGCGGCGCAGGACGATCGCCATCACGTGCTGGACGACGGTCATTGCGGTCACCGCGCTCTTCGAACTCACGACGTGGTGGACGGCTTTTGAATACGGGATCAGCGGCAACGATCAGAGGACGTTCGCCCTGAGCCATTTTCAGCAGTGCTGCAGCCAGAGTTTCAATATCCAGCTCTTCTTCAGGCTGAAGTTTAGCCAGCAGTCCACGGTACAGGTCCAGATCGCTGCTTTCCAGCTGCTGCTGAACTTTGGCGGCGAACTTGGCCAGACGACGTTGACCCAGAACTTCTGCAGTTGGCAATTCCACTTCTGGAATAGTCAGCTTCATGGTGCGTTCTACGTTGCGCAGCAGACGACGTTCGCGGTTCTCAACGAACAACAGCGCGCGACCTGCACGGCCAGCACGACCAGTACGGCCGATACGGTGAACGTAGGATTCTGAATCCATAGGGATATCGTAGTTCACAACCAGGCTGATACGTTCAACGTCCAGACCACGTGCTGCCACGTCGGTTGCAATCAGAATATCCAGACGACCGTCTTTCAGACGTTCCAGAGTCTGCTCACGCAGGGCCTGGTTCATGTCGCCGTTCAGTGCCGCAGAGCTATAACCGCTACGCTCCAGCGCTTCAGCCACTTCCAGGGTCGCGTTTTTGGTGCGAACAAAGATGATAGCTGCGTCAAAATCTTCTGCTTCCAGGAAACGAACCAGTGCTTCGTTTTTACGCATACCGTACACAGACCAGTAGCTCTGGCTGATGTCCGGACGCGTGGTGATGCTTGACTGGATGCGAACTTCCTGTGGATCTTTCATGAAGCGACGCGTAATACGACGAATCGCTTCTGGCATGGTTGCAGAGAACAGCGCGGTCTGATGTTCAGCCGGGATCTGCGCCATGATGGTTTCTACGTCTTCGATGAAGCCCATACGCAGCATTTCATCGGCTTCGTCCAGCACCAGGCCGCTCAGGTTAGAGAGGTTCAGGGTGCCGCGTTTCAGGTGGTCCAGCAGACGACCAGGCGTACCCACAACAACTTGTGGACCCTGACGCAGTGCGCGCAGCTGCACGTCATAGCGTTGGCCGCCGTACAATGCAACAACGTTCACGCCGTGCATGTGTTTAGAGAAATCGGTCATCGCTTCAGCAACCTGAACCGCCAGTTCGCGGGTGGGTGCCAAAACAAGAATCTGTGGTGCTTTCAGGGAAGCATCAATGTTGTGCAACAGTGGCAGCGAGAATGCTGCAGTTTTACCACTACCGGTCTGGGCCATACCCAGAACATCACGACCGCTCAACAGGTGAGGAATACATTCGGCCTGAATCGGTGATGGTTTTTCGTAGCCCAGATCGGTCAGGGCAGAAATGATAGGAGCAGACAGCCCCAGGTCAGCAAAAGAGGTTTCAAGCTCAGTAGTCATGTACACGTGCCTCATTAATAATGGCAGCCAGTCTACATAACTCGTCGAGAAAATTTTCAGTCATTTTCATTGAAAAGTGTGAACCGGCTCAAATTAGTTTATAAAACGAACAAAGCAACCCTCGCCCGTTAAGGCGATTAAAAATGGCATAGCGCCATGGTTAATCAGGCTGATTGGTTTCGTCAGCTATTGCTGGTCCGATTCTGATAGGTCGTCTTGCTCTTGGCCCAAAAGCGCCAATTCCAACAATGCATAGCGGTGCTCAACAAAATTATGAACGTTGTTAGCTACCGTCAGTTTGAACAGTGCAGAAGCGCTGTCCTTGTCCCCCAGACTTAGGTAGTGCTTACCTAAATAGAAGTCAGTTTCACTGAGATGCTCAGCGAGCGAAGTGTTATCCGTTGCTTCTGCCTTCAGGCGGTCCATCAGCGTGGATTCGCTGATTTTGCCAAGGTAGAATTCGACGATATTCCATCCCCATTGCCCTCTGTCCGCTTTGTCATAACGCTCTTGGAGCGCTACTTCGGCATTCTTTGGATTGATTTCTCTTTCCACAAGATACAGCCATAACGAACGGAAGGGATCATTTGGATCGTCTCGATAAAACGCCTGCAAATCATCCTGCGCTAGCGAATATCTGCCACCGTAATACAGTGCGATACCGCGATTCAAACGCGCGTAATTGTAAGTTGGATCAAGCTCTAGTACAGAATCAAACGCTTCATAGGCGGCATCGTAGTTGCCGGCCTGCGTTAGGTAAATCCCCAGGTAGTTAAAAACTTCTGGCATATCAGGACGAATAGACAGCGCTTGTGAGAAATCATTTCGCGCCAGTGCTCTTAGCCCGAGACTATCATACAGCACACCGCGCTCATATAACAGCTGTGCGCGTTCATCATCTGTTAATGATCTGCTGGCAAGTATTTGTTCCATACGCGCCAGAATCACTTCCTGCTGCAAAGTTGGCTGCAGCGGGATCGCCAGGACTTCGTTTTTGCGCCAATCATGGTTGCTGCATCCTGCCAACAAAAGTGTTGTCGCAACATAACAACAGCGCAAGAAAGGCTTCATTTCAACTCCCGAAGACAAACATTGGACAAACTTCCTGTTATCCGCTTGCTTAGCATAAGTACGTCCTGCACTCATGATACGAACAGCTCCCGGCCCGATGACCGGGAGACTGTAAACTACAGGTTACAGATTACTCTGCAGCTGGAGTTGCCGATTCTTCAGATGGGGTGGTCGCTTCTTTAATGCTCAAGCGCACACGGCCCTGACGATCAACTTCCAGAACCTTAACCGGAACTTCCTGACCCATCGTCAGATAGTCAGTCACTTTCTCTACGCGCTTGTCAGCGATTTGAGAGATGTGAACCAGACCTTCTTTACCGCCACCGATGGCAACGAACGCGCCAAAGTCAACGATACGGGTAACTTTACCCTGGTAGATGCGGCCAACTTCGATTTCGGCGGTAATTTCTTCAATACGACGGATAGCGTGTTTCGCTTTTTCGCCGTCGGTTGCAGAAATTTTAACAGTACCGTCGTCTTCGATTTCGATAGTGGTGCCGGTTTCTTCAGTCAGTGCACGGATTACAGAACCACCTTTACCGATGACGTCTTTGATCTTGTCAGCGTTAATTTTGATGGTGTGAATACGTGGAGCGAACTGTGAGATATCGCCGCGAGATTCGCTGATTGCCTGGTTCATCACGCCCAGAATGTGCAGACGTGCACCTTTGGCCTGGCTCAGAGCAGCCTGCATGATTTCGCGGGTGATACCTTCAATTTTAATATCCATTTGCAGTGCAGTGATACCTTCGCTGCTGCCTGCTACTTTGAAGTCCATATCACCAAGGTGGTCTTCGTCACCCAGGATGTCGGACAGAACGACAAAGTTTTCGCCTTCTTTAACCAGACCCATCGCGATACCCGCAACGGCGGCTTTAATCGGCACACCTGCGTCCATCAGGGCCAGTGATGCGCCACAAACGGAAGCCATGGAAGATGAACCGTTAGATTCGGTGATTTCAGATACAACGCGAACGGTGTATGGGAAATCTTCAAACTTAGGCATTACTGCCAGTACGCCACGCTTGGCAAGACGGCCGTGACCGATTTCGCGACGCTTAGGCGAACCGACCATACCTGTTTCACCCACGGAGTACGGAGGGAAGTTGTAGTGGAACAGGAAGGTGTCAGTTTTGGCACCCATCAGTTCGTCCAGGCTCTGCGCATCACGGGTAGTCCCCAGCGTTGCGGTAACCAGTGCCTGAGTCTCACCACGAGTAAACAGTGAAGAGCCGTGAGTACGTGGCAGTACGCCAGTACGAACATCAAGACCACGGATCATGTCTTTTTCACGACCATCGATACGCGGTGCGCCACTCAGAACGCGGCTACGTACGACGTTTTTCTCGATAGCGCCCAGCAGATCGGAGATCTCACCAGCGTCCAAGGTTTCGTCTTCGGCAAGCAGTGCAGCGGTAACTTCATCTTTGATGGCGTCAACGCGAGCGTAACGCTCTTGCTTGTCGGTGATACGGTAAGCGTCGCCCAGCAGCGCTTCAGATTTAGCCGCAATGCGAGCTTGCAGGTCAGCATTAACCACTTCTGGCTGCCAATCCCACTTAGGTTTGCCAACTTCAGCAACCAGTGCATTGATTTCGTTGATAACGATCTGCTGTTGGTCGTGGCCGAATACCACAGCGCCCAGCATCTGCTCTTCGCTGAGCACTTCTGCTTCTGATTCAACCATCAGAACCGCGCCCTGCGTACCGGCAACAACCAAGTCCAGTTTGCTTTCAAGCAGTTCATCAGCCGTTGGGTTCAGCACGTACTGGTCGTTAATGTAACCCACGCGAGCTGCACCGATTGGGCCGTTGAATGGAATACCAGACAGGCTCAGGGCAGCAGAAGCACCAATCATCGCAACGATGTCTGGGTTAACCTGCGGGTTCAGAGAAACAACGGTCGCGATAACCTGGACTTCGTTCAGGAAGCTGTCCGGGAACAGTGGGCGAATTGGACGGTCGATCAGACGAGAAGTCAGGGTCTCGCCTTCGCTTGGACGCGCTTCACGACGGAAGAAGCTTCCTGGAATTTTACCGGCAGCGTAAGTACGCTCCTGGTAGTTTACGGTCAGAGGGAAGAAGCTCTGGCCCGGTTTAGCTTTTTTCTGGCCAACAACGGTAACGAATACCGCGGTGTCGTCCATGCTGACCATAACTGCAGCAGTGGCCTGGCGTGCCATCATACCGGTTTCGATGGTCACAGTATGTTGACCGTATTGGAACTTACGAACTGTCGCTTTAAGCAATGTAATATCCTTTTCTTGTGACGCGCAGCTGTTATGACAGCAGTTCACGTCAATAAAATCTGAACTTCTCACTACATCCTCGCGACTAATGACAATCCTTAATCCTCTCGGCGGGATTAAAGTCTCTCATTAGCCGCGCGAACCTCTGTAACGGAAGATCTCGCGAAACGTACTCTTTAAAACTCTACTTTTTTATAAAGCTTCATTTATAGAAAAGTAGCGTAGAAACAACAGATTTGGCAATAGCTAGATTGACTCTTGCTGCCTAGAATAAAGGGGCCACTTGGCCCCTTTACACTGAAACTCGCTAACTTAGCGACGCAGACCCAGACGTTCGATAACGGTGGTGTAACGTGCTACGTCTTTGCTCTTCAGGTAGTCCAGCAGCTTACGACGCTGAGAAACCATACGCAGCAGACCACGACGGCTGTGGTGATCTTTTTTGTGCTCGGAGAAGTGACCTTGCAGATGGTTAATCTGAGCAGTCAGCAGAGCAACCTGAACTTCGGTAGAACCGCTGTCGTTTGCACCACGACCGAAGTCAGCAACGATTTGAGCTTTAGCTTCAACGCTTAGAGACATAATGAACTCCAAAATATTATAGATTAATTTAAACGGGTGCCGATCTCTAATTCAGCTACCCCATGCATAAGCTGCGCTATTCTACTCTTTGAGATGCCCGATCGCAACACGAGCAACACCCTGTTAACTCGCCTTCCTGTATTTACAGGCTGGCAAATTACTCGGGGTACTCTACAACCAGGCGCTTAGGAGCAACGCGGCCTTGATCGTCGATTTCACCGACACCGATGAATTTACGTTCTTCGCCTTCCGTCATGCGCACCAGGCCCGAAAGCGGTGCACCTGAAGCCTGAACAGGTTGGCCCTGCTTGACGTAGCCGGCCACAACGGGCAGTAAATTGACTTCAGGGAAGTCTTCACACGGGCTGTCCATCGGCAGCAACAGCGGGTCGAGCAGCAGGCGCGGTTCAATGCCTTCGGCCTCGGCCTGAGCAACCAGCGCGTGCAGCTGTTCCATGGTGACCATACGTTCAAACGGATAGGTCGCAACCTGCAGACGTCGCAGGAAGGTCACGTGGGCGCCGCAACCCAGCTTTTCGCCGAGGTCATCAACGATGGTGCGAATGTACGTCCCTTTTGAACAGTGGATCTCCAGCTCAACCTCGTTGCCTTCCCAGCGAATGAACTGTAGTTCATAGACCGTGATGCTACGCGATTCTCGCGGAACTTCTATCCCTTCACGCGCATACTCGTAAAGCTTGCGCCCTTGATATTTCAATGCTGAATACATTGAAGGGATTTGCTGCGTCTCCCCACGGAAACTTTCGAGGGCATTCTCAAGCTCGGCAGCGCTGAATGTGACCGGACGCTCTGAAATTATCTGACCTTCGGCATCAGAAGTATCAGTACGCTGGCCCATGCGGGCAATCACGCGATAGCGCTTGTCCGAGTCGAGCAGAAAGCGTGAAAACTTGGTCGCTTCACCCAGGCACAGCGGCAACATGCCGGTGGCCAGGGGATCCAACGCGCCGGTATGACCTGCGCGATTGGCGTTATAAAGGCGTTTTACCTTTTGCAACGCGTCGTTGGATGACAAACCCAGTGACTTATCCAGTAACAGAACGCCGTGAATATCACGACCGCGGCGACGTGGACGACTCATTAAGATTCCTCGTCATCGCCTGCAGCAGAACGACGTTCAACGTCATTCTTAACAACGTTAGTCACCAGGTTAGACATACGCATGCCTTCAACCAGTGAGTTGTCATAGGCAAAAGTCAGTTCAGGCACGACGCGCAGGCGCATGGCTTTACCAATCAGGGTACGGATGAATCCCTGAGCGTCTTGCAGGGCCTTGATACCGTTTTTAACGCGGTCTGGATCCTGTGGCTCAGTGGTCAGTACGTCAAGGAAAGTCACGAAAACTTTGGCATAGGCCAGATCACGGGAAACTTCGACACCAGAGACGGTCGCCATGCCTACGCGCGGATCTTTAACTTCACGCTGCAGTATGATGGCGATTTCTTTCTGCATCTCCTGAGAGACGCGTTGGGTACGGCTGAATTCTTTAGCCATAATTTGTTACTCCAAACTTTTACTTCAACCATGCATCAGACAAATAAGGGGGCGCAAGGCCCCCAATGGTTCTGACTGTATACCCGAGAATCCGGGTCAGATCGAAACGTTAAGCGATAGTACGTTTAATTTCGATGATTTCGAAGACTTCGATCACATCGCCAGGACGTACGTCGTTGTAGTTTTTAACGCCGATACCACATTCCATGCCGTTACGAACTTCGCTAACGTCATCTTTGAAGCGGCGCAGGGATTCCAGCTCGCCTTCATAGATAACCACGTTGTCACGCAGAACGCGGATTGGGTTATTGCGCTTGATCATACCTTCAGTAACCATACAGCCTGCGATTGCGCCAAATTTCGGTGACTTGAACACGTCACGAACTTCAGCCAGGCCAATGATTTGCTGTTTGTACTCTGGTGCCAACATACCGCTCATTGCCTGTTTGACTTCGTCAATCAGGTTATAGATTACGGAGTAGTAACGCAGATCCAAGCTTTCGTTTTCAACGACGCGGCGAGCAGAAGCATCGGCACGAACGTTAAAGCCAAGGATGATAGCGTTAGAAGCCGCCGCCAGCGTTGCGTCGGTTTCAGTGATACCACCTACGCCCATGCCCACGATTTTAACTTTAACTTCAGCGGTTGACAGATTCTGCAACGCGTCAGAAATCGCTTCACAAGAACCCTGTACGTCAGATTTCAACACGATGTTCAGTTCAGACACTTCACCTTCGGTCATGTTCGCAAACATGTTTTCCAGTTTAGATTTCTGCTGGCGAGCCAGTTTAACTTCGCGGAACTTACCTTGACGGTACAGCGCAACTTCACGCGCTTTCTTCTCGTCACGTACCACGGTAACTTCGTCACCCGCAGCCGGAACGCTGGACAGACCCAGAACTTCGACAGGGATAGAAGGACCCGCTGAGGTGATGTCGCGACCCATTTCGTCACGCATAGCACGCACGCGGCCGTATTCGAAGCCACACAGGATGATATCACCCTTGTTAAGCGTACCTTCTTGAACCAGAACAGTAGCAACTGGGCCACGGCCTTTATCAAGGAAGGATTCGATTACAACACCGTTTGCCATACCGGTACGCACTGCTTTCAGTTCGAGAACTTCAGCCTGCAACAGGATAGCTTCCAGCAAATCGTCAATACCGGTACCCGCTTTAGCAGATACGTGGATGAACGGAGACTCACCGCCCCACTCTTCTGGCATAACGTTGTACTGAGACAGCTCGGTTTTAACGCGATCTGGATCAGCTTCAGGCTTATCGATTTTGTTCACTGCAACAACGATAGGCACGCCAGCTGCTTTCGCATGCTGAACCGCTTCTACGGTCTGTGGCATCACGCCATCGTCCGCAGAAACAACCAGAACAACGATATCGGTCGCCTTGGCACCACGAGCACGCATTGATGTAAACGCGGCGTGTCCAGGGGTATCGAGGAAGGTGATCATGCCGTTTTCGGTTTCAACATGATAAGCACCGATGTGCTGAGTAATACCGCCAGCTTCGCCTGCGGCTACTTTCGTTGAGCGAATATAATCGAGCAAAGAGGTTTTACCGTGGTCAACGTGGCCCATGATGGTCACAACTGGCGCACGTGGCTCGGCAGCAGCTGAAGCACCGGTATCACGGTCGCTCATCAGCGCTTCTTCCAGCTCGTTTTCACGACGCAGGATAACTTTGTGGCCCATTTCTTCAGCAACCAGCTGAGCAGTTTCCTGATCAATAACCTGATTGATGGTGGCCATAGCGCCCAGTTTCATCATAGTTTTGATGACCTGAGAACCTTTAACTGCCATTTTGTTTGCCAGTTCGGCAACGGTAATGGTTTCGCCAACGACCACGTCGCGGTTAACAGCGACTACAGGCTTGTTGAAGCTCTGTTGCAGGCTGCTTGGCTTACGCTTACCTTTGCCATTACGGCCCACGGCACGGGCTTCTTCGCGATCGGCTTTAGATTCAGACAGTTTATTGCCTTTCTTCTGCTTGGTCGCTTTGCCACCGCGAGTACGGGTGCGGCGCTCGCCTTCAACTTTGGCATCGTTCTCATCTTCAGCAGCACGAGCGTGCTGGGAAGTGGTTACGTGGTAGTCCGCAGTTTCAGCTTCTGCTTCACTTGGCGCAGGGGCTTCAGTCCAAACGCCTGAGTCAGCCATTTTACGTGCTTCTTCAGCAACGCGTTTAGCGTTCTCTTCGATTTTGCGCTGGGCTTCTTGTTCCGCTTTACGCTTAAGTTCTGCGGCTTCAGCTTCACGGCGTGCTTTTTCTGCCTGAGCTGGCTTGGTTACTTCGTCGGTATGTTGATTCGTCACTTTATCTTTTTCCGCTGCGTCACGCTTAGCTTTATCAGCGGCCTCACGTTTGGCTTGCTCAGCGGCTTCACGTTTAGCTTTTTCCTGAGCGGCCACTTGCTGGGCCTGCTCTTGTGCTACACGCTGAGCCTGTTCTTCCGCTTCACGCTTTGCCTGCTCTTCCGCTTCGGCCTGGGCAAGTTCTGCCTCGGTCATATCACGTTTAACATAAGTGCGTTTCTTGCGGACCTCGATTTGCACCGATTTACTCTTCCCGCCGGTGCTCGGAACATTAAGTGTACTACGCGTTTTGCGTTGTAACGTCAGTTTGTTTGTCGCATTCGAATTTCCACCATTCAAATGCGCCAGCAAAGTTTCTTTTTCATGCTGGGTGACAGAGTCAGCTTCCGACTTGTCGATCCCTGCATCAGCAAATTGCTGTACCAGGCGATCAACCGGAGTTTGAATCTCCGCTGCCAGCGATTTTACGGTTACATCTGTCATGCTGTTCCTTCCTGCTACAGTTTATTACGCATTGTCGCCAAACCAGCAGATATTGCGTGCGGCCATGATTAACTCACCAGCCTGCTCGTCATTAAGACCTTCAATATCTGTCAGATCGTCAACACCCTGCTCGGCAAGATCTTCCAGCGTGCAAACACCGATTGCTGCCAGTTTAAACGCCATGCTGCGTTCAAGTCCTGCAAGATTAAGCAGGTCTTCAGCTGGCTTGTTGTCACCGAGACTTTCTTCCTGTGCAAGGGCCAGGGTGGTCAGCGCTTCTTTCGCACGTTCGCGCAGCGCATCTACCGTGTCTTCGTCCAGACCATCAATTTCTAACAACTCGTTCACCGGCACGTAAGCCAGTTCTTCGAGGGTTGAGAAACCTTCTTCAACCAGAACAGTCGCGAAATCTTCGTCGATTGCCAAATACTTGGTGAAGGTTTCGATTGCAGCATGCGCCTCGGCCTGATGTTTGGCCTGCAGGTCATCTGCTGTCATCACGTTCAGTTCCCACTTGTCATCGCCACGATGCTGCTTTAAAAGCTGGGAGGCTAAACGCACGTTTTGGCCGTTACGGCCAATCGCCTGTGCCAGGTTGCTGGCTTCAACGGCGATATCCATGGTGCACTTGTCTTCATCAACAACGATAGACGCGACGTCTGCCGGCGCCATAGCGTTGATAACGAATTGCGCAGGATTGTCATCCCAAAGGATGATATCGATACGTTCCCCGCCCAGTTCACTGGAAACGGCCTGAACGCGCGCACCGCGCATACCGACACAAGCACCAACAGGGTCGATACGCTTATCATTAGTCTTCACTGCAATCTTGGCGCGTGAACCAGGGTCACGGGCAGCAGCTTTGATTTCAATAAGTTCTTCGCCGATTTCAGGTACTTCGATGCGGAACAGTTCAACCAGCATCTCGTTACGTGAACGACTAACAAACAGTTGTGCACCGCGCGCTTCTGGGCGCACAGCGTAAAGAACGCCGCGAATACGGTCACCAGAACGGAAGTTCTCACGTGGCAGCATGTCTTCGCGCAGGATAACAGCTTCAGCATTGCTGCCGAGATCCAGGGCGATGCTGTCGCGGTTAACTTTTTTAACCACACCGGTCACTATCTCGCCTTCCTGTTCACGGAATGCGTCAACTACCATTGCGCGCTCGGCTTCACGTACTTTCTGTACGATAACCTGCTTGGCAGTCTGAGTGGTGATACGGTCAAAGGTGACAGATTCGATTTGGTCTTCGATGTAACCACCCAGTTCGATGGATGGATCTTCGTATTGGGCAGCTTCGAGAGTAATTTCGCGCGTCGGCTGAGTCACTTCATTTACAGCAACCCAGCGGCGGAAGGTGTCAAAGTCGCCGGTTTTACGATCGATGGTGACGCGAACTTCGATTTCCTGCTCGTACTTCTTCTTGGTCGCTGTCGACAAAGCAGTTTCCAGCGCTTCAAAAATCTTCTCGCGCGGGAGGGCTTTTTCATTAGAAACTGCTTCTACAACAGCCAGAATCTCTTTATTCATCCTAGTTGCCTCATCCTAACTTTAAAAGTGGGGTACCAGGTTCGCCTTCTGGATGTTGCTCAGTGCGAACACTTCATCTTTCCCATCCACCGTAACCGTGATCATTTCGCCTTCGACAGCCTTGATAATTCCCTGCCATTTGCGGCGGTTCTGCATTGCCATGCGCAATACAACGCTGACTTCATCACCAAGGAAACGTTGATAATGCTCTGCGGTGAACATAGGGCGATCGAGGCCCGGGGAGGAAACTTCCAGGTTGTAGGCGACGGTAATCGGATCTTCTACTTCGAGTACAGCGCTAACCTGGTGGCTGACATCAGCACAATCATCAACGTTGATCCCGTCTTCACTATCAATATAGATGCGTAGTGTAGATTGGCGAGCTCGAACGAACTCAATACCTACCAGCTCGAAACCTAATGCCTCGACCGGTGCTGAAATCATCTCTGTTAATTTTTGTTCTAATGTGGACAAGTCCACCCCCAAGACATAAAAAAAGGGCTTAATAGCCCAGTGATTCTGTTGCCAAATAACAAAAAACCCCGATAAATCGGGGCTTTATGATACTGGACCCTATTTGCCGCATGGCGGCTTCGGTGCACTTTCAGAAGGATTTTTTTCAAATGGATACTCGGAAGCACCAGGGAGATACTAGCAGTATATTTGAAAACAAATACTTGAGGAAAGTGGTTGCGGGGGCCGGATTTGAACCGACGACCTTCGGGTTATGAGCCCGACGAGCTACCAGGCTGCTCCACCCCGCGTCCGAAAACAACGTAACGCGTATATATTGACGCGACTTGATGTCGCAAAATACTACGCTGATAACCGCAAGAATGCAAGTTATCAAAAGATTGGTACCGAGGACGGGACTTGAACCCGTAAGCCCATTCGGGCACTACCACCTCAAGGTAGCGTGTCTACCAATTCCACCACCTCGGCACTCTTTTTTTCTCAATCGCGCTTACTGTCCGAGTAATTGCAATTGTTTGAAACTCTTTGCTTTTCAGCACTGACGACTGGCGTCAATCTTACTTTAACTTTACTGCGACTACAATCTACAACTTACTTAGGAAGATCGCTGGTCGGCCCTGTTGGTGCTGCCGGCGCAGTAGTCTGCTCAGATTTAACTGGCTGACCCAGATTTTCCCACTCGCTGCCTTGTTTGGTTTTATTGGTGCTCAAGTTACCCAGAATCAGGCTAATGACGAAGAAAAGCGCCGCCAAAATAGCTGTCATTCGAGTCATAAAGTTACCGGAACCACTCGAACCGAACAAAGTGCCTGATGCACCCGCTCCGAAAGAGGCTCCCATATCTGCACCTTTACCTTGTTGCAGCATAACCAGGCCTACAAGGCCGATTGCTACGATAAGGAAAATCACCAGAAGAGCATCGTACATAGTTGTACCTGTATCCTTGCGGGTTCACCGCGTGCTAATTGCTTCTCACCAGCTTCTTACTATGATTAGCCGTAAGTCTTCAAGGACCTACTGAAGCGGGTCTGAATACTAACCAAACCCTAATGTTCGCGCAAGGGCAATTTTCAGGTTAGCGTTTGATTGCGGAAAAAAGCGCCAAATACAGCAATCCCCCGCCCTTTACGGCGAGAAGATGAACAATTTGGCGCTCACTTTTTACTTTTATTACAATTACACCGCTTTGACTGCATCGGCGATACGATGCGCCAGACTCTCAACCAGAGACGCGTCTTCACCTTCAACCATAACGCGAATCAGCGGTTCAGTACCCGACTTACGCAACAGTACGCGACCTTTGCCCGACAGCTGTTTCTCAACCTCGGCGGTCACGCTTTTCACTTCCGCATTTTCGAGTGGATCACTTTCACCCGAGAAACGAACGTTTACCAGAATCTGTGGCAATAGTTTCATGCCGCTGCACAGGTCATGCAGGCTCATGTGATTACGAACCATTGCAGTGAGCACTTGCAAACCTGCGACAATACCGTCACCGGTGGTGGTTTTGTCGAGTAAAATCACGTGACCGGAGTTTTCTGCCCCGATGCGCCAGCCCTTCTCCTGCAGTTTCTCGAGCACGTAGCGGTCACCCACTTTCGCACGCGCAAAAGGAATACCCAGCTGCTTAAGCGCCAGCTCAAGGCCCATGTTGCTCATCAGCGTACCGACTACGCCGCCGCGCAGCTGGCCCTGACGCAGACCCTCACGCGCGATGATGTAAAGGATCTGGTCGCCATCGACTTTGTTACCTTCGTGGTCGACCATGATGATACGGTCACCGTCGCCATCGAACGCCAGGCCCAAATCGGCCTTCTCTTCCAGTACACGCTGCTGCAACAGAGTCACGTCGGTCGCACCACAGCCTTCGTTGATGTTCATACCGTCAGGCTCACAGCCGATGGCAATCACTTTCGCACCCAACTCACGCATCACGCTTGGGGCGATGTGATAGGTTGCACCGTTGGCACAGTCGACCACAATCTTCAAGCCGCTCAGGCTAAGCTCTGCGGGGAAGGTGCCTTTACAGAACTCGATGTAACGCCCTGCCGCGTCGACGATACGGCTCGCCTTGCCCAATTCGGCAGACTCGACGCAGGTCAGCGGTTTTTCCATCTCGGCTTCAATCGCCTCTTCCACGTGGTCAGGCAGCTTTGCGCCATCCGTTGAGAAGAATTTGATGCCGTTATCGTAATAAGGGTTGTGGGAGGCGGAAATCACAATACCCGCCTCGGCACGGAAGGTGCGAGTGAGGTAAGCGATCGCCGGCGTCGGCATCGGACCGGTAAACGAGGCTGAAAGCCCCGCAGCGGCCAGGCCCGCTTCGAGAGCTGACTCGAGCATATAGCCAGAGATGCGCGTATCTTTACCGATAATCACCTTACCGGAGCTATGACGAGCCAGTACCTTGCCCGCAGCCCAACCGAGCTTTAGTACAAAATCAGGCGTAATCGGGGTATCGCCAACCTTGCCACGAATGCCGTCTGTACCAAAGTATTTACGGTTGCTCATAATTTATTCTCATCCCTTCTTAGCTGAAAGTGTTGCTTCGACGATACGCATGGCCTGCACCGTTTCTTTGACGTCATGGACTCTGACAATATGCGCCCCCTGCATCGCAGCAATTACTGCGCAGGCAACGCTGCCGGTCACCCGCTGTTCGGGGGAAACGTGTAACAGCTGACCAATCATCGATTTTCTCGACATACCGACGAGTAGCGGTAATCCAAAATGGTGAAACTCTGCCAGTCTGGCCAATAATTCATAGTTATGGTGCAAATTCTTACCGAAACCGAACCCCGGGTCGAGCAGCAATTTTTCCCTCGGGATACCTGCATCGATGCACTGCGCAATATGTTGCACAAAATACTGATCGACTTCAGCGATTAAATCACCGTATTGCGGCGCATGCTGCATTGTTTTTGGCTCACCCTGCATGTGCATCAGGCAAACTGGAAGACCGCTCTCTGCGGCAGCCTGTATCGCACCCGGCTCCTGCAAAGAGCGAATATCGTTGATCAGATGCGCGCCCACGCCTGCCGACTCTCGGATAACCGACGCCTTTGAGGTATCCACCGACAGCCACACGTCAAAACGTTTTGCCAGCGCCTCGACGACCGGAACCACGCGCGACAGCTCTTCGTCATCGCTGACCTCCGCTGCACCAGGACGCGTGGACTCACCTCCGATGTCGAGAATGGTCGCGCCCGCATTGATCATCTCCTGAGCATGATGTATTGCGAGATCCAGCGTATTGTGACGGCCGCCGTCGGAGAAGGAGTCAGGGGTGACGTTGAGAATTCCCATGACTTGAGGGAACGTGAGATCGAGAGTGCTGCCGTTCGCGGTGAGTTGCATGTTGTGATTCCAGTAAAAGGGGTATTCCCGTAAAGCGATTCTTGGTGCGCAATATGTAAAAAACCCCGGGCAAGGCCGGGGTTTTATTTTAGTCAGAACAGACTAGGTAAGCAAAGCCAGACATCGGCCGACTTACTTGCCGCTGTACTGCTCGCACATCGTATTGCCTGGATTAGGCGTACGTGGCTCATCGACAGGCGTCGGTGCTTTTGGCGTACCGTTGTTGTCATCAGAACCGGTGCTGGTTGCTGCATCCCAACCGGCTGGCGGACGAACCACATCTTTACGCGTCATCAGATCGTCAATCTGTGGTGCATCGATGGTTTCGTACGTCATCAGCGCTTTCGTCATGTTGTGCAAGATGTCCATGTTCTCATCCAGAATCTGACGGGCACGCTTGTAGTTGGTCTCGATTAAAGACTTCACTTCCTGGTCGATAATACGCGCGGTTTCATCGGACATGTGCTTGGCTTTCGCCACTGAACGTCCCAGGAATACTTCGCCCTCTTCTTCTGCATACAGAAGTGGACCCAGTTTCTCGGAGAAGCCCCATTGAGTGACCATGTTACGGGCAATCGAGGTAGCAACTTTAATGTCGTTAGAGGCACCGGTAGAAACTTTACCTGCACCGTAGATAATCTCTTCCGCCAGACGACCGCCGTACAGAGTCGAGATCTGACTTTCAAGTTTCTCACGGCTTGCGCTGATTGCGTCGCCTTCCGGCAGGAAGAACGTCACGCCCAGAGCACGACCACGTGGGATAATAGTCACTTTATGAACCGGGTCGTGACCCTTGTCTTTCAGTAACCAGCCAATAATTGCATGGCCCGCTTCGTGGTAAGCAGTAGATTCTTTCTGCGCTTCGGTCATTACCATGGAGCGACGTTCCGCACCCATCATGATCTTGTCTTTGGCTTTCTCAAACTCGACCATCGACACAACGCGTTTGTTGCCACGGGCAGAGAACAGCGCCGCTTCGTTGACCAGGTTAGCCAGGTCAGCACCGGAGAATCCAGGTGTACCGCGCGCGATTACCGCTGCATCGATATCTGGAGACAGTGGCACGCGACGCATGTGAACTTTAAGGATCTGCTCACGGCCACGAACGTCCGGCAGGCCAACAACAACCTGACGGTCGAAACGACCCGGACGCAGCAACGCAGGGTCCAATACGTCTGGACGGTTGGTGGCCGCGATAACGATAATACCTTCGTTACCTTCAAAGCCATCCATCTCTACCAGCATCTGGTTCAGAGTCTGTTCACGTTCGTCGTGACCACCGCCCAAACCGGCACCGCGCTGACGACCGACGGCGTCGATCTCATCGATGAAGATGATGCAAGGGGCCGCTTTTTTCGCCTGCTCGAACATGTCACGCACACGAGATGCACCCACACCCACGAACATTTCTACGAAGTCGGAACCTGAAATGGTAAAGAACGGCACCTTCGCTTCACCGGCAATCGCTTTTGCCAGAAGGGTTTTACCGGTACCTGGCGGGCCCACCATCAGCACGCCTTTAGGAATCTTACCGCCCAGTTTCTGGAAACGGCTTGGCTCGCGCAGGTAATCTACCAGCTCGCTCACCTCTTCCTTGGCTTCGTCACAACCTGCGACGTCGGCAAAAGTGGTCTTGATCTGATCTTCCGTCAACATGCGGGCTTTGCTTTTACCGAAGGACATCGCGCCCTTGCCGCCGCCGCCCTGCATTTGGCGCATAAAGAAGATCCAGACCCCAATCAGCAACAGCATTGGGAACCAGGAAATAAAGATAGATGCCAGCAGGCTCGGCTCTTCAGGCGGCTCGCCAACAACTTTCACATTCTTGGTCAACAGGGTATCCAGCAGTTTAGGATCGTTGACAGGGATGTAGGTCGTGTATTTGTTACTGTCTTTCTTGGTAACGTCAATCTCACGTCCATTAATGTGTGCTTCACGAATCTGATCTTGGGTCAATTCGGACATGAAGGTAGTGTAATCTACCCTACGGCCATTAGACTCGCTGGGCCCAAAGCTCTGAAATACAGACATCAATACAACCGCGATGACTAACCAGAGAATCAGGTTCTTCGCCATGTCACTCAAGGGATTAACCTCATATTACAACTGTGTTAACAAACAGCGTTAGGGTACTACGATTTCCGCCCTGTCGCTACGATGTACACTTCTCGGGAACGAGCTCGGGAAGCGTCTGGCTTACGAATCTTAACCTTCGTAAACAGGGAGCGAATTTCCCGTAGGTATTCATCAAAACCATCTCCCTGGAACACCTTCACCAGGAAACTTCCGCCTGGTGCCAGTACATCACGACACATATCCAGCGCTAACTCAACCAGATACATCGATTTTGGTATATCGACTGCCGGAGTACCACTCATATTCGGGGCCATATCGGACATGACCACCTGAACTTTGTTTTCTCCTACTCTGTCGAGCAGGGCTTTGAGAACTAATTCATCACGAAAATCGCCTTGAAGGAAATCAACACCTACGATGGGATCCATAGGCAGAATATCACAAGCGATAATACGCCCCTTGTTGCCTATCTGCGTTACGACGTACTGAGACCATCCACCCGGGGCTGCACCTAAGTCAACAACGGTCATTCCCGGTCTGAACAGCTTGTCGACCTGCTGTATTTCATCAAGTTTAAACCAGGCGCGTGAACGCAGCCCTTTTTTCTGTGCTGCCAGCACATATTTATCGCTAAAGTGTTCCTGCAACCAGCGACTGGAACTTGCAGAACGCTTTTTATTAGACATTATTTAGTAACCATATAGTTTTCAAACTACCCTGAGTAGAGCCTTTACAACAAGCTCTTAGCGTCGTTTAGTCTATGGCTAAGTCGTCTCGGCACGTCACTCGGTTACACACCGAGTTGGTGATATAGATGAGATGGCGGTAGAATGCCCCGTTTTCAATCCCAACTTAAGCAAAAAAAGACGATGAATCTTAACAATAAACAAAAACAGTACCTGAAAGGCTTGGCACATCCGTTAAAACCGGTTGTCATGCTGGGTAATAACGGCCTCACTGAAGGTGTGCTTGCCGAAATCGAACAGGCGCTGCAGCATCATGAGCTCATCAAGGTGAAAATTGCAGCCGAAGAGCGAGAAACCAAGACGTTGATCGCAGACGCTATTGTGCGTGAAACCAAAGCAGTCAACGTGCAAGTTATCGGCAATATGCTGGTACTGTATCGCCCTTCTACTGAAGACCGCAAAATTATATTACCGCGTTAACTTTTTAGAGTTTAACGAAAAGCGCTTTGGATTTAACGAAAAGTTGCTATCTATACGTGGTTTTACAAAAAGGCCTTAACGGGCCTTTTTCATTTTACCGCCATCATGACCGGTAAAAAGAGCGGCAGTCATCACATAACCACCGCCTGACCACTCAATTAAATATATTCTACTTTCAGCACTTCGTATTCGACGTCGCCACCCGGCGTTTTGATAACCACCACGTCCTCGGCTTCTTTGCCGATCAGGCCGCGCGCGATAGGCGAGTTGACCGAAATCAGGTTCTGCTTGAAGTCGGCTTCGTCATCACCCACGATGCGATAAGTCTGCTCTTCATCAGTATCAAGGTTCATCACAGCCACCGTTGCGCCAAAAATCACGCGCCCAGTTTGCGGCATCTTCATGATATCAATAACTTGAGCATTGGAAAGTTTAGCTTCAATTTCCTGAATGCGCCCCTCGCAGAAACCCTGCTGCTCGCGAGCAGCGTGGTATTCAGCGTTCTCTTTCAGATCGCCGTGCTCACGTGCGGTTGCAATATCCGCAATAATTTTTGGGCGTCGAACGCTTTTCAGGTGGTCCAGCTCTTCACGTAATCTTTCAGCGCCACGCAATGTCATCGGAATCGGTTTCATATTTTCACTACCTCTAACTTTGTCCTTTCGGTATACACCGTCCTGAATTTATCAGGTAGAAATCAAGCCTTTAGGATCGATTCACTCGGGCGATAAACAAAAAAAACCTCACCCGGGGAAAGCCCCAAGCCAGGATTGGTTTTTCATTTTGAGTCGTATTTTAGCCTAGAGTTCATTCGGGATCATCGTTTACTTTCACCCACGTTGCGCCCCCGTTCGTTGCATCGTAGTATGGCACCACGTCATCCTGCAGTTATCCAGAGCCTATACTCAAAATAATGCGTTTTTTACGAATTGTCAGTGGATTAGCCTGCGCGATTGCTCTTAATGCAAACGCTGCACAGGTAGAAAACTATACTCAATACCTGCCAGAAGGCACCAACTTGTCGGTGCTGGTACAGAAGATTGGAGCAACCACGCCCGTTGTCGATTACCACGGCGACCAGATGGGCCTGCCTGCCAGTACCATGAAAATATTCACCGCGCTGGCAGCGCTGCTCCAGTTAGGTCCGGATTTCCGTTTTAATACCACCTTTGAGACCAAAGGCAGTATCAGCGACGGCGTTCTGCGCGGCGATTTGATCGCACGTTTTGACGGTGACCCGACTTTTAAGCGTCAGAATATTCGCAATATGGTGGCTGCACTCAAAAAACAGGGCGTTAAAGAGATTAGCGGTGACGTCGTCATCGATACCTCCGTTTTTGCCAGTCATGACAAAGCGCCGGGTTGGCCCTGGAACGATATCACCCAGTGCTTCGATGCCCCGCCGGCAGCGGCGATTGTAGACCGGAACTGTTTCTCGGTCTCGCTGTATAGCGCGACCAAACCGGACGAGAATGCGTTTATCCGCGTCGCGTCTTACTATCCGGTGCAGATGTTCAGCCAGGTTCGCACGCTGGCAAAAGGCTCGCCAGATGCTCAGTACTGTGAACTTGACGTGATGCCGGGCGAATTCAACCGCTATACGCTGACTGGATGCCTGACTCAGCGGAGCGAACCGTTGCCGCTGGCCTTCTCGATTCAGGATGGCGCGGCCTATGCGGGCGAGATCCTTAAACAGGAACTTTTGCAGGCGGATATCCAGATAGACGGCCGACTGAAACGTCAGACGCGCGTCACCCCGGCAGGCACTATTTTGGCTCAAACCCAGTCGGCACCTCTGCATGAGCTGCTGCACACGATGCTGAAAAAGTCTGACAACATGATTGCCGACACCGTGTTCCGCACTATCGGCCATCAGCTGTTTGGCGTACCCGGTACCTGGCGTGCAGGCTCGGATGCCGTGCGTCAGATCCTGCGCCAAAAAGCCGGTATCGAGTTGGGCAACACGATTCAGGTAGACGGCTCAGGCCTGTCTCGCCATGACCTGGTGTCGCCAAAAACCATGATGCAGGCGCTGCAATATATCGCCGAGCATGACAAAGAGCTGGATTTCATCTCGATGCTGCCTTTGGCAGGCCATGATGGAACTCTGCAATATCGCGGTGGCCTGCATGAAGCAGGCGTAGACGGCAAGGTGTCGGCGAAAACCGGCTCCCTCGCGGGCGTCTACAATCTGGCAGGCTTCATTACCACCGCCAGCGGTCAGCGTCTGGCCTTTGTGCAGTATCTTTCCGGCTATGCCGTACCGCCTGAAGATCAGCGCACACGTCGCGCACCTTTGGTCCGTTTTGAAAGCCGTCTGTATCGGGATATTTATCAAAACAATTGATTGGATGAGGGTCTGAGCACGTTTTATGAAATTACTCATAGTCGAAGATGATGACCTGCTGCGTCAGGGATTAACCCTGGCGCTTAACGGCGAGAACTATGCCAGCGACAGCGCCTCGACCGCAGCGGAGGCCAACGCGCTTTTGCAAAGCAGTCAGTACAGCCTGATCATTCTCGATCTGGGCCTTCCAGATACCGACGGCGCCACATTATTACGGCAGTGGCGCCGCCAGAATATCTCGCTGCCGGTGCTTATCCTCACCGCGCGCGATGCGCTCGAAGATCGCGTTGACGGATTAGACGCAGGCGCAGATGACTACCTGGTCAAGCCATTCGCTCTGGTTGAACTGATGGCCCGCGTGCGCGCGCTTATCCGCCGCTATCAGGGTCACAGTGACAACCTGCTCGAAGTCGGCAACCTGACGCTCAACCTCTCGTCGCAGCAGGTTTATCAGCAGGGACAACTGGTCGAGATCACGCCGAAAGAGTTCGCTATCCTCTCGCGCCTCATCATGCGCGCCGGTCAAACGGTGAATCGTGAGCTGTTGCAGCAGGATCTTTACTCCTGGCAGGACGATCTGGGATCCAACACCCTCGAGGTTCACATACACAACCTGCGTCGTAAACTCGGCAAGGATCTTATCCATACCGTACGCGGGATCGGTTATCGCCTGGATACGCCTAAATGACCAGCATGCGCCGCCGTCTGTTGGTGATGCTGGCGCTGATCCTGTTTGTTACGCAGCTGACCAGCGTGTTCTGGCTGTGGCATGAGAGTCAGGAACAGATAAACCTGCTGGTCAATGACACGCTTTCAGCCAAGGTACGTAACGCTCACGTCGAGAAAGAGATAGCCGAGGCCATCGCCTCGCTTATCGCGCCTTCATTGACCATGCTGGCGGTGACACTGCTGCTGTGTTTCTGGGCGATCAACTGGATCATCAGACCACTCAAGCAACTGCAGCACCGCCTTGAAACACGCTCGGCCGATAATCTTACGCCGCTGCCGTTGAACACCGAGATTCAGGAAGTCTTCTCGGTGACCATCGCCTTGAATCAGCTGTTAGCCCGGCTTTCACAAACCATCGCGCAGGAAAGGCTGTTCACCGCCGATGCAGCCCACGAGTTGCGCACTCCGCTGGCGGGGCTGAGACTGCATCTCGAGCTGATGGAAAGGAAAGGCGTTGACGGCAGCAGTATGTTGATAGGCCGTATTGACCAGTTGATGCATACCGTAGAACAGCTGCTGATGCTCTCTCGCGCCGGACAAAACTTCGCCGAGGGGCAATATCAGAAGGTTAATCTTGTCATCGACGTAATAGCGCCATTGCGGGAAGAGCTTGAGGAGCTGCTGGCAGGCCATCGACAGCGTCTGATTGTGAAACACAGCGAGCACGCCGAGGTTGAGGGTGACGCAGTGTTGCTGCGTTTAATGCTGAGGAACGTGGTCGAGAATGCCTACCGCTATGGCCCACAAGACAGCGATATCACCATAACGCTCTCAGAAAGCGATCAGGGCGTTTTAGCGCAGGTAGATGACTGCGGGCCTGGGATTGAAGAGAAACGCGTAGGAGAGCTTACACAGGCCTATAAACGTGCCGATCAACGCTTCGGTGGCAGTGGTCTGGGGCTCAATATCGTTTTACGTATTTTGAATATGCATGGCGGAAGCCTGCGTCTGGTCAATCGAAAAGACCGCAGCGGGCTCAGCGCGCAGTGCTGGTTACCGCGTCAGGCCTTTACGCAAAACAGTGCGACCTCGCTGTCAGAATAGCGAAAACGCCAAAAGAAAAGGCCGCATTGAATGCGGCCTTTTTTTCGTCATGATGGAGGTCGATGACTACGCGTAATTAACGCTCATAAATGATTTCAACGCCTTCGTCGTCTTCATCATCCCAGTCGTCCCAGTCGTCATCTTCTTCTTCGACCACGGCCAGCTGTTCACGGTGATAATCATCCCACATGAACTCGACTTTCTCCGGTACAGCTTCTTCAACGGACATGTGCTTAGGATTCTCGTTGATGAACTTCATCACTTCCCAGCACAGCGCGTTAACGCCTTCGCGGTTGGCAGCAGAGATAAGGAAGTAATCGCCTTCCCAGCCCATGCCCTCAGCAATTTCTTTCGCGCGGCGTTCTGCTTCTTCCTGACCAATGACATCAATCTTGTTAAAGACCAACCAACGCGGTTTTTCTGCCAGTTTCTCGCTGTACTGCTGCAGCTCATTGATGATGACTTTGGCATTTTCAACCGGATCAGATTCATCAATAGGCGCAATATCAACAAGGTGCAGAAGCACGCGGCAACGCTCAAGGTGCTTCAGGAAGCGGATACCCAGACCGGCACCGTCAGAAGCGCCTTCAATCAGGCCCGGGATGTCGGCAACCACGAAGCTCTGCTCGTGGTCCATACGCACTACGCCGAGGCTTGGCACCAGCGTGGTAAACGGATAATCGGCTACCTTTGGCTTAGCGGCAGAAACGGCACGAATGAAGGTAGATTTACCGGCATTCGGCAAGCCCAGCATACCCACGTCGGCAAGCAACATAAGTTCCAGGGAGATATCACGCATTTCACCCTTGGTGCCCATGGTTTTCTGACGCGGAGAGCGGTTTACGGACGATTTGAAGCGGGTATTGCCCAAACCGTGCCAGCCGCCTTTCGCAACGAGCTGAACCTGACCGTGGCGGGTCATGTCTGCCAGAACTTCGCCGGTGCCCTGATCCAGAGCGCGAGTCCCGACAGGAACTTTGACGGTAATGTCTTTACCGCGCTTACCGGTACAGTCACGGCTTTGGCCGTTTTCACCACGTTCGGCGCGGAAAGATTTTACGAAACGGTAATCGATCAGCGTGTTAAGGTTTTCGTCGGCTATCAAATACACGTCGCCGCCGTCACCGCCGTCACCGCCGTCAGGGCCACCACGAGGAATATATTTTTCGCGGCGGAAGCTAACGCAACCGTTGCCGCCATCGCCTGCTACGACCAGGATCGTCGCTTCATCTACAAACTTCATTTGAACTGTCTCCGTAAATCATTCACCCGGATGCTGCAATCAGCCGCCAGGTCTTGTTCTGTTCTTGGTTGCCATTACGATGGCCAATTGCAGAAAATATCGCCCCTGCAACGACCACAAAGGCACCGAAATAACCCGTCAGGTTAAGCACTGCAGAACAGAAGACAGGCTACTTGCCAGCATAAAAAATGTCTCAGGCTTCGCCAAAGGAAGCAGTGCGATAGCACATAAAGTGTACAGCAAAAAGAGAAGCCGCGTTGATGCCAGCCCTCTTAACATTCATTTTTTTCTTGCCGGTCTTGGCCAACAGAATGTAAAAAGCCCCGCAACTAATTGCGGGGCTTACATCACTTTCAAGGACAAGAGAAAGGTAAATTATTCAGCTTCGATGCTGATGAATTTACGGTTGTTCTTGCCTTTAACTTCGAACTTGACTTTACCGTCAGTCAAAGCAAACAGAGTGTGGTCTTTACCGCAACCCACGTTGATACCAGCGTGGAATTTGGTGCCGCGCTGACGAACGATGATGCTGCCTGCCAGTACTGCTTCTCCGCCAAAGCGTTTTACGCCCAGACGTTTAGCTTCTGAATCGCGACCGTTGCGGGTGGAACCGCCAGCCTTCTTGTGTGCCATTGTTCCGCTCTCCTAAACTTAAGCGCTAATGCCGGTGATTTTAACATCAGTGAACCACTGACGGTGGCCCTGCTGCTTACGGTAGTGCTTACGACGACGAAACTTAACGATCTTAATTTTCTCGCCACGACCGTGAGCAACAACTTCTGCCTTGATCACACCGCCAGCAATTAAAGGCAAGCCGATGTTGATTTCTTCACCGTTAGCGATCATCAGAACTTGGTCAAACTCAATTGTTTCACCAGTTGCGATGTCCAGCTTTTCCAAGCGAACAGTTTGACCTTCGCTTACTCGGTGTTGTTTACCACCACTTTGGAAAACCGCGTACATATAAAACTCCGCTTTCCGCGCACTCAACTTTGTATAGTTCAGAGGGCGCTATAAATATTCACAATAGGGCGCGAATTCTACGCAAAAACTCAGCATATGACAAGAGCACATTCACCAGAAAAGAAGAAAAAAAGCGCAGTTCACTTGAACGCGTTTATCTCACTCATTTTTCAAGTACAATCTCTGCTACAGTTTGCATCATGTGCCAATGTGAGCCCGTTCTCATTGCGGTGAAGAGAAATAAAGCCGAAAAATCACAATGAACCTAGAACAGATTACCGACCTCACCGAACAGGATATGGCTGCAGTTAATGCGGCAATTCTCGAACAGTTGAACTCTGATGTTTCGCTCATCAATCAACTAGGATATTACATCATTAGCGGTGGTGGTAAACGAATTCGCCCGATGATTGCCGTTCTTGCAGCTCGCGCCCTTGAGTATCAGGGCGACAAGCACGTCACCGTCGCTGCGTTGATAGAGTTTATCCACACGGCGACCCTGCTGCATGACGATGTGGTTGACGAATCGAATATGCGCCGCGGTAAAGCAACCGCCAATGCGGCCTTTGGCAACGCAGCAAGCGTTCTGGTGGGTGACTTTATCTATACCCGTGCGTTCCAGATGATGACCGACCTGGAATCACTTCCGGTGCTGGCGTTGATGTCTAAAGCAGTAAACGTCATCGCAGAAGGTGAAGTGCTGCAGTTGATGAACTGCAACGACCCGGACATTACTGAAGAGAGCTACATGCAGGTTATCTACAGTAAAACGGCGCGTCTTTTCGAGGCAGCGGCACAGGCATCAGCGATGCTTGCCGGCGGTAATGAGGCACAGGTTAGTGCCTTGCAGGACTACGGTCGTTACCTCGGCACTGCGTTCCAGCTGATTGACGATCTGCTGGACTACGACGCTGACGGAGAAACGCTGGGCAAAAACACTGGCGATGACCTTAACGAAGGCAAACCGACCCTTCCACTTCTGCACGCGATGAAAAACGGCAGTCCGGAACAGTCAAGCATGATACGCCTGGCTATCGAAGAAGGTAACGGCAGGCATTTGCTGGAGCCGGTTCTGCAAGCCATGCATCAATGGGGTTCCCTGGTATATACCCGCCAACGTGCAGAGGAAGAAGCAGACAAGGCTATCGCCGCGCTGCAAATATTGCCTGAGTCGCCTTATCGTCTCGCGCTAGAGGGTCTTGCCCATCTGGCCGTGAAACGCGATTTCTAACTGAATCTTTTTTAAGCAACATCTGGCTGGCAGGGTCCCTCCCTATGGGGTGCCTTGCCTATTCACACTGTCCCTCATTGACGCTCTTTTCTCTGGCTGGCCCTAAACGACTAATTATCGCCATCATCCCCTCGCGTACAATGAACGAAATAATCTGTTCACGTTCCGAATCTTTGAGCTGTTTATAACTCTCAATCCATATCAACAGGGGGTCATGATAGGAAGCACAAAGATATTCAGCGGATTTTTCCTGAATGATTAATGCGGGTTTCATCATTTTCGGTAGACTATTGATATGATATTCCACCGCCCTTCCCTGAACACCCACGCGACGGCGTTTTTCCCATTCTTGCCGTCTGGCCATTCCATGGATACCCTGCGTTGAAGTCGGCAGACCATTTAATCCGACGAGATCCCTTGCTGAAAACCATTCCTTTTTCATGGCGATCCTTTTAATTGTCTTAAGCTCTAGAAGTCACGCAGCCCATGTTTGCGGTCACGCAATCTACAGTTAACACATAAGGTAACTCATTTACATCAACGGTTAATTAGAAATTTAGTTCGTTAAAAATTAATAATTTGAGAAAATATCTATTTAATAAATGGTTTCATCCAATACATTCAGCCTATTTATCATTTCAGTCAAACCTTCCCGAACAATAAAGGTTATAACCTGCCTTCTCTCTATTTCATCTAGTTGCTTATAACTTTCAATCCAAATAACCAGCGGATCCTGATAATGAGAATAAAGATACTGTGCCGACTGTTCTTTTAGCACTAAATTTGAAATTGTTTTAACCGGGAGACTGTCTACATGATATTCAACGCCTCTTCCCTGGACACCAAACCGCCGACGTCGAACCCAGCTTTGCCGTCTTGCCATACTGTGGACTCCCTGAGTAGATGAAGGAAGTCCAGTAAAACCAATTAGTTCCTTCGCTGAAAACCACTCTTGATTCATAAACTTTCTCTCTTGTTATCTCATCTATTTACGTAATGCAAATTATAATCTCCACATCGAGATAATAACTCATATTTCAGGGTAATAGGCTAGCACCTGCATTTACATAGAACGTTTAACTTATACCACTACACAATACGCCTATGCATCACGAAATTAAAACCTGGCGCAGCATAATCGTGATGAAATATTTTTATTGAGAATAATAAAATTAAATGAGTCATTTAACTCTCTAAGGTAAGTTGAGCTTAATATCTAATAAATAATCCTTACAAAAACCATTACTTTCATCATGATATAATTTAAAAAAGCATTTCAGATAAACTTTTTTAGGAAACATGAAATCAAACCACTCATTTAATATTACTTCACGTTTCTAAAAAAACCTCGCCCCTTAAAGGTAATTGGCTTCTAATAACATGACGATTTGCGATAAAATATAACCATTACAGATAGTTGAGACAGGCAATGAAATTGCATTGCGGCTTTAAATAACAGGTACAACTAATGATTAAAAATAATCATTAATTTTTAGAAAGTAATTTGAAGTCATCTCGGAAATTTGCTCTTATATGTTTCTCAATGCAAAGGTTAATAATCGATTGACTTAAACGATCACGTGCCAGCTCATAATACAAGGGAGCAATTATGCTTTTACGGAAAGAAGATTGGCATCACGCGGATATTATCGCGTCGCTGCATAAGCAACGCACCACTCTGGCAGCTTTATCACGCTCTGCCGGATTAAGTTCTTCAACGTTGGCAAACGCGTTATCGCGACCGTGGCCAAAAGGAGAGTGGATAATCGCTAATGCCTTGCAGCTACATCCTTCAGAGATATGGCCAAGTCGCTATTTCGACCCAAAAACCGATGAATTAATAGAAAGAAAAATGCGCAAACACACTCAGCAGATGCCTAAGCCTGACCTCGCGGGGGATTAACGTATATTGTCCTAACAAGACAGCCGCTGAAGATTAAACAATAAAACCGCCGGAGGGATCCCCGGCAGGTTTTAAAATATTAATAGGATAGGCAGGTAATATTATTCTCGTAAATAACTTATGGTAAATCACGGCATCAAACTTATTAATCAATGCGTTATTATTCCGTGTTTGATGAGAGCATTTTTCAGACACGGTTTCAAAATGATCACTTGTTGACGAACTGCTCCCCAAGTTCGATATCTTTATGCAGTACGGAAAGCATGGCATCAAGCGCCTGCTTTTCGAATGCGCTTAAATGACCGATCTCCTTAAATTCTGCAATACCATTTTTGCCCAGCAATACCGGCTGTGCAAAGAAGCGCGCATATTCACCGTTCCCCTCGACATAAGAGCATTCAACCACGCCGGATTTTCCCTGGAGAGCATTAACCAGTGAAAGTCCTAAACGCGCGGCCGCCTGTCCCATGGAAAGCGTAGCTGAGCCGCCACCCGCTTTAGCTTCGACGACTTCGGTGCCTGCGTCCTGAATATGCCGGGTCAAGCTTTCGACCTCACTGTCCGAGAAACTGACGCCGGGGATTTGGGAAAGCAAAGGCAGAATAGTGACGCCAGAATGGCCACCAATCACCGAGACCTCAACCTCTTCTGGTGACTTGCCCTTCAACTCTGCGACAAAGGTATTTGCCCGCAGCGTATCAAGGGTGGTCACACCAAACAGTTTGTTCTTGTCGTACACACCTGCTTTTTTGAGTACTTCCGCGGCAATCGCAACCGTACTATTCACCGGATTGGTGATAATACCGATGCAAGCACTTGGACAGGTGGTGGCAATTTGCTGTACCAGGTTTCGAACAATACCCGCGTTTACATTAAAGAGATCCGAACGATCCATACCGGGCTTACGCGCTACCCCGGCCGAAATCAGCACCACCTCCGCACCTTCGAGCGCAGGGCGTGCGTCTTCGCCGCTAAATCCTTTAATTTTTACTGCCGTTGGGATATGGCTGAGATCGACCGCCACGCCCGGCGTAACGGGTGCGATATCATACAGAGAGAGTTCAGAGCCTGACGGCAATTGCGTTTTGAGTAGTAGAGCGAGGGCCTGACCGATACCGCCTGCGGCACCAAGGACTGCAACTTTCATCCTATACTCCTTTTTAAATGACGTTAAAAAACACCGCGCATTCATTTACTTAATAACCTTAGTAAACACCTGTATTAAAAACAAACAACCTATTTAGAGATTGCGACGTAGCGCAGAAATTAAATTGTTAAATCATTTTGGTTTATTGAGGTGTTTTGTTTTCTTATCATTGAGATAAAAAAGTTCAGGAATAAAAAATAAAGCGGGGGCATCATGCGAGGATAAAAATTAATAAACAACTATGCGGTTTAATTATCAAAAAAAAATTAATTTTATCCATATTATTTTAAAGTTTAAAAATTAAAAAATTCATAGATTCGGCATATCCATTTCTTGTATTGGGCAGATGGATGAGCTTTATCCCTAAATTTTAACTGTTTCTTCATTATTTGAGGGGAGTTTTATTGCATAAAAATGCAAAATTATGCATAATCAACGAAACTAACATCGTGATGCTATGGGTGCAAAATGCGTAATCCTGCCAAACAGGAAGATTTAATCAAAGCTTTCAAGGCCCTCTTGAAGGAAGAGAAGTTCAGCTCTCAGGGTGAAATCGTTCTCGCACTACAGGATGATGGCTTCGAAAACATCAATCAATCCAAAGTCTCTCGCATGTTGACCAAGTTTGGCGCGGTCAGAACGCGTAATGCCAAGATGGAAATGGTCTATTGTCTGCCAGCAGAGATTGGTGTGCCAACCACCACCAGTCCACTGAAAAACCTGGTGCTGGATATCGACTATAACGACGCTGTGGTAGTAATTCGCACCAGCCCGGGTGCCGCTCAGCTCATCGCTCGCCTGCTTGACTCACTCGGCAAATCCGAAGGTATTCTCGGTACTATCGCCGGTGACGACACCATCTTTATAACACCCGCGCGCAAGTTTACCGTTAAACAGCTTCACGACGCTATTCTCAGCCTGTTTGAGCAAGAGCTTTAACCCGTTTCTGGTCAGCAGACGTAGCGCTGCTGACCCGCCTATCACCAAACACTTCCCTATTCACTTCAACTTTATATACATTTTGTGCGCCCCAATGCACCCTCGCCAGCACGATCCCCTGATAAATACCGCACAGATAGCTCATTTATACTAATTCATTGATTTGTAAAATCTTTAACAAGAAATGAACAATAAACCATCATTTTTTATTCTTTTCGGTTATTAAAAATTCAGTAACGCGGCTTATTGCTCAATAAAATACTATTAGCAAACTATTAATTTTTGCCGTTATTAGACGTATAATTATTTTCGTGATGAGAATCACAGTTCGTGAGTAGATCGCCCAAGGTTATTGGCGTTTGGCGTTCTCTGAAAAACACGAATTCCGTAAGACGAGATTTGAATATCAATTCAAATGCCGCCGATAAACCGGATTTATCGCTGCAAAAACTGATGCATTTTGTTCGCAAACTTTGTTAGCACGGAACGCGCGACGATGTTAATGCATAATGTCCTTTTCAGTCCTGATGAATCCATTAATTAATCTGCGCTCAGCCTGCACACAGCCATTGTCTGCACGCGAAAGGATGCGCAAAGGTAATTGAGGAAATTATCATGAAAATCATTACTGCTATCGCCGCTCTGGGTTTACTTTCCGCTGTTTCATTCGGTTCTTCTGCTGCACAGTTGGTTAATAATCAACAGGCCGAAAATCTGCAACCTATCGGTACCATCTCCGTAAGCGGTATTGATGGCGTGCCAAGTGATATTCGCCAACAGCTGTCACAGAAAGCAGACAGCGCCGGTGCATCATCTTATCGCGTAATTGAAGCACGCAATGAGGGTAACTATCACGCTACCGCCGAGATCTATAAATAAGAATTTGGATCCTACTCGATCACTGCGTTTTATTGCTTTACCGAACCCTCGTCGTCCTGTCCGACGACACCCTTTTGCCCTCGCTTGCGAGGGCTTTTTTTTAAGGGTCAAAAACTTATTTCTTGCCGCCTTCCTGCGCTTTATGTTCCAGCGCGGCTAACAGTTTGCCGTGGATCCCACCGAAACCGCCGTTGCTCATCACCAGAATGTGATCGCCCGGCTGTGCGGTTTTGGCAATCATCTCAACCAGCGCGTCAACGTCAGCATGCCAATGCGCAGGCTGAACGCAGCGCTCAGCAACTTCTGCGACCTGCCAAGGAATATTGTGCGGCTGCAGCAGGAAGACTTCATCGGCACGTCCCAGTGAAGGCGCCAGCTCATTTTTACTCATTCCCATCTTCATGGTGTTGGAGCGCGGCTCCAGCACGGCAAGAATGCGCGCGGTGCCGCCGACTTTGCTGCGCAGGGCAGCCAGCGTGGCGAGGATGGCCGTAGGATGATGCGCGAAATCGTCATAGACAGTCACACCGTGGGCTTCACCGCGCAGCTCCAGGCGGCGACGCGCGTTGATGAAGCTGCCTAATGCCTTGCAGGCGTCGGCTGGCGTAACGCCCACGTGGCGCGCCGCGGCAATCGCCATCAGGGCATTATGCATATTGTGCTCACCCACCAGCGACCACGACACTTCACCGGCCACTTCTCCGTTGAGGTAAACCTGGAACTTGCTGGCATCCGGCGTGGTTTTCTTCGCATTCCAGGTGCAGCCTTCGCCAGTGTGCTCCTGCTCGCTCCAGCAGCCCATCGCCATCACCTGCTTCAGCGGAGTGTCATGTTCAGGCAGAATAATTTTCCCCTGTCCCGGCACCAGTCGCACCAGATGGTGGAACTGTTTCTGAATCGCTTTCAGGTCGTCAAAGATGTCAGCATGGTCAAATTCGAGATTGTTAAGCACCAGCGTGCGTGGGCTGTAATGCACGAATTTAGAACGCTTGTCGAAGAACGCACAGTCGTATTCGTCGGCTTCAAGCACGATGAACGGGCTATTACCTAGACGTGCAGAAACGTCAAAGTTTCCTGGTACGCCACCAATCACAAAGCCCGGCTCATAGCCGCAGGCTTCCAGAATCCAGGTAACCATGCCCGATGTGGTGGTCTTGCCGTGGGTACCGGCAACGGCAATCACCCAGCGCCCTGGCAGCACGTGATCATGCAGCCACTGTGGGCCAGAAACGTAGGGAATACCCTGCTCCAGAACCGCCTCAACGCAGGGATTGCCACGCGTCATGGCATTACCGATAACCACCAGATCGGGCTTGGGATCCAGCTGAGTCGGAGAGTAGCCCTGAATCAGCTCAATTCCCTGACTTTCCAATAACGTACTCATCGGCGGATAGACATTATCGTCCGATCCAGTCACCTGATGTCCCTGTGCGCGGGCCAGCATAGCCAGTCCGCCCATAAACGTGCCGCAAATCCCAAGAATATGAATGCGCATAAATTTTCCATTATTGCTCTTAAGTCAGTGGCTATTCTAACGCTCAGATTCCTCCAGAAGAAATGGATTTGCCTATGATCCGTCCATATATTTGGGCTAAACTGCATTCGCTTCTGTAAAAGATTTTTTATAAATCCGTTACTCATCCTAGGATTCAGGGAACGTATCATGAAAACGTTAGGCGAATTTATTGTTGAAAAGCAGCAAGATTTTCCACATGCCACAGGCGAGCTTACTGCGCTGCTCTCGGCAATTAAACTTGGTGCTAAGATTATTCATAGGGATATCAACAAGGCAGGTCTGGTAGACATTCTCGGTACCAGCGGCGTTGAAAACGTTCAGGGCGAAGTTCAGATGAAACTTGACCTGTACGCGAACGAAAAGCTTAAGGCAGCCATGAAGGCGCGCGGCGAGATTGCCGGTATTGCGTCGGAAGAAGAAGACGAAATTGTTATCTTCGAAGGCGAACGCGCCAATAATGCCAAATATGTCATTCTGATGGACCCACTCGATGGCTCATCAAACATCGACGTTAACGTGTCTGTCGGCACCATTTTCTCGATTTATCGCCGTACTTCTCCTCTAGGTCAGCCGGTTACCGAAGCAGATTTCCTGCAACCGGGCAGCCAGCAGGTTGCTGCAGGTTATGTGGTTTATGGTTCTTCAACCATGCTGGTTTACACCACGGGTGCAGGCGTTCATGCTTTTACCTATGACCCTTCTCTGGGCGTATTCTGCCTCTCTCACGAGAAAGTCATGTTCCCGCAAAAGGGCTACATGTACTCCATTAATGAAGGCAACTACATCAAATTCCCACGTGGTGTGAAAAAGTACATCAAGTACTGTCAGGAGCAGGACGAAGCGTCCGGTCGCCCTTACACTTCACGTTACATCGGCTCACTGGCGGCAGACTTCCACCGCAACCTGCTGAAAGGCGGCATTTACATTTATCCAAGCACCGCGAGTCACCCTCAGGGCAAGCTGCGTCTGCTGTATGAGTGTAACCCTATGGCCTTCCTCGCGGAGCAGGCAGGCGGCAAAGCCAGCGACGGTAAAGGCCGTATTCTGGATATCGTTCCGACCAAACTGCACGAACGCGCACCGTTCTTCGTTGGCAACAGCGATATGGTCGAAGACGCCGAACGTTTTATCAAACAGTTCCCTGACGAATAAAAACCCCTACAGGGCTGTTTGCTAACTTACTTTTAGTACCCAAATTCTGGGGTGGCATCGCGCCACCCCGCTTCATTTTAGGAAAAAACGGTCCAGGAAAAGGCAGGAATTCCTGTCGGAGTTGGCTATAATGTCCGGCATTCCATTTCTGGTTCAATAAAGGAAACCAACAATGAGCTTAATTAATGTACCGGCTGGCAAAGATATGCCAGAAGATATCTATGTTGTTATCGAAATTCCGGCCAATGCCGACCCAATCAAATATGAAGTAGACAAAGATACCGGTGCACTTTTTGTTGACCGTTTCATGTCAACCGCAATGTTCTACCCGTGCAACTACGGTTACATCAACCATACCCTGTCTCTTGACGGTGACCCGGTTGACGTTCTGGTTCCAACCCCATACCCACTGCAGCCTGGTTCAGTAATCCGCTGCCGTCCGGTTGGCGTTCTGAAAATGACTGACGAATCTGGCGAAGATGCGAAAGTTGTTGCGGTTCCACACACCAAGCTGAGCAAAGAATACGATCACATTAAAGATGTGAACGACCTGCCAGAGCTGCTGCGTGGCCAAATCACCCACTTCTTCGAGCAATACAAAGCGCTGGAGAAAGGCAAATGGGTTAAAGTTGACGGCTGGGATAACGCAGAAGCAGCGAAAGCTGAGATTGTGTCCTCATTCGAGCGTGCTAAAGCGAAATAAGGCCTGCGCCTGTTTTGTTTTATCTCAAAAAAAACACCGCCCATTGGGCGGTGTTTTTTTACTGACTCAGACGACCTTTATTTTATTCTCACTTCTCTTCTTCCGCACGTTTGACCCAATCCCCACCCTCAATACGTTCCATGCCTTCCAGAGAACGAATATACAGGTAGATCCAGGCACTGCCGTACGGCGTAGAGATTAGCTCTCGACGGTAATCTTTTGTGTTACTTTTCAGTTCGTCAAGCTCAGCCATGATGGATGAGTTGATGCGGTAAACTTCGCAGTAGATCTTCCCTTCTCCGGGGATTGCTGCCGGATAGTGCCCCAGATCATACAGGGCATAGCCGTCAAGCTCGTGGTCACCCAACCACTGAGCGTTTGTCATCCAGTGACTATTACCTTGCTTGCGTCGTAAACTGCCGTAGACAATTATTCGCATGGTTAAAACTCAAACTGATAGAGCAAATCTAATGCCTGGTCGATGCCAGACACCGCTTCCAAATACAATTTAGGCATCAAACGATAGCGCAGAGTCAGGGTCGCCAGCGAGTCAAAAATACCCACCCCGTATTTAACCTGCAGCCCAGGGAGGACATAACCACTGACCACTACCTGAGAGCTGTCCCCAACGCCTTGCGTATCAAGCGACAGATTACTGACGCCAAATGCCTCACCGATTTTACCCACAAGTTTGCCACTTTGTGCAACCCCCATGCCGATAAGCATTGAGGTCATGGCGCTGCTGTCGGCCCCCGAACTGTCCAGCCCCTGTCCACGTAACAAATAGGACAGCGCTTCCTGCTGCGACATGGTCGGGTCAGAGAAAACCTCCAGCTTAGGCGCATCTGCATCACCGGTCACCCGCACGCCTGCCACCACGTCATTCTCGGTGGAATCCGGATTACGGATAGCCTCGATGTTGAGCAGCGGCTGGTCAGCAGGGCCTGAGAACAGCAGTTGGCCTTTTCTGACGATTAAATCTTGTCCGTAGGCATGGAACCGGCCTGAAGGGATATCAATCTGGCCGTTTAATCCCAACCCACGTTTGTCCTGTACGACCTTGAGCGCGCCTTTCAGACGAGCCTTAAGACCAAAGGCATCAAGTCGAACATCATCTCCGATGTTCACCACAAGGTTAGTGTTGATAGGTATTGAGGTCGACGCTGGTGCGATCGGCTGACGCTGATCGTTTAGCATAACCTCATCGGACGATACCCCAACCGCGCTCTGCGGAAGTTCCTGAACCGTGATACGTGCCCAGGGAATATCAACCCTACCGTTCAACGAAAACGCCTGCGGTGTAGCATCAAACACTAGATCAGGCGAGACATCAAGCCGAACCATCGGTGGAACCGATACCCTCACCTTATCTCCCTTCGCAGCGATGCGCGCACGCCAGTTATTGGGGTCATTCCAGTCCGCATTGCCGTTTAACGCCAACTGACCGTGCGGGGTCTGAATCACACCGTCGAGCAGCGAGGACATACCGTTAAAGTTGATATTAAGATTAGCATTGGTGATGTCAAACGGCATGAACTGCGCATCGATATCGACATTAGTCAGCGCGAGTTTGCCATAGACCTGCGGTTTTTGAGCGTTACCCCCCACGCGCAGATTGGCGTTAAGGATCCCCGAGGCCTTCTCGCCGTCCATCAGTGCCGGCTGAAGCAGTGCCATCGAGATACGGGTCAGGTTGACGTTGCCGCTCAGATTACGTCGGCCCATCGGGTCCGCGATTTGAAGATTACCGTCAAGCTGCCCGTTGTTGGCAATCTTGATCATCCAGTCAAGATTCGCACGACCGTTTTGCAGCCCGGCGTTTACGTTGAGCGTATCAAAGGCAACTGGCAGAGGGTTACCCTGCACCAGCTGCTGTACCTTAACGCCTTTACCCACCAGTGACACACTCGCCTGCGGCAATCCCCCCTGCGCTTTCCACGCGACGTTAGCCTTGCCGCTAAACTGTCCTGCAAGCTGGGTATCATCGGTCAGGAAAGGTTTGAGCATCGCCAAATCGAAACGATTGAGGACAATGCTGGCCTGTCCGCTGGTGCCCGCGTCGAGGGTAGTCGGCACGCAGACGTCGGCGTTCGGGTTCTGCCAGCAGTGGGGGCCAACGGTGACGCGCTGTTCGGTGTTGAAATAGGTCAGCGCAATCGGCCGCGTCAGACGCCAGTCACCTACCGGGGTATTGAACAACGTATTGCTGATGTTGCCCTTCCATTGCTGTGTCTTGCGGTCGAAGCTGCCGTTCACGGCCAGATGTCCCCCGACCGGCTTACCGGTAATATTCAGGTTGAGCTGATGCTGCTTCTCATTACCCTTGGCATCCAACGTGATGTCGCTGATGTCCAGCGCATCCTGCTTCAGCTGCTGAACCTTCACCGCCAGCGTGCCCTGAATCTGGTCGCTCGAGGTCACATTGCCCTTGATGCTCACCCGGTTCACGCTCATCGCCTGCCAGCGTACATTGCTGGCCGTCAGGTCGGCCAGCAGCTGAGGTGCCTTGAGGTCACCACGTACCTGCACCAGGCCTTTAACTACGCCGCCGAGCCCCGGCAGCGCGCCGTCAAGATGTGGCGCATCGATGTTGGCATCCAGCGCCCATTTGTCGGCGAGTTTACCTTTAACATCGAGATTGTTGCGGCCCAGCTCAAGATGAAGCTGTGGAATATCCCACTGGCCGTAGCTATTACCGCGCAGATTACCGCGCGCCTTGACCAGATTCTTTTTAACGTTGCCGTCCAGCTCCAGCGTCGGTACCTGCAACTGCCACGTCCCGCCATAGAGACTGCCGCGCATGGCAATTTTACCGGCCAACCTGGCTGGCCACTCTGGCCATTGTTTCGCGGTGTCGATATTGCTTAGCGTCAGCTGAGTGTTCCAGCTCACCGCCTTGCTCCAGTCAACCACGCCGCTGAGGTCGGTATTGCCCTGTAGGGCCGCCAGGCGCATCAGCTTGAGCTTGAACTGCTCAAGGTTACCGGTGCCGTCGAGCGTTAACGATGCCGGGGGCAGCTGCTCGCCGGTGAAGCTCGACCGCAGCGACAGCGCATAGTCGGTCGCCTTGCCGCTGAACTTCATATTGAAGCCTTTTATCTGATACTGCGGGGTACCGGTCAGCGGCCATTGTAGGGCCTCACTTTGCAGGGTGAGGTCCAGAGGCAGTCCCACCTCCGCCAGTTCGGTTTGCAGCGCCAACTGAGCACGCACCGGCCCAGAGAGATTGACACCGACCTTCAGTTGCTTACGCAGCTCACCCTCCACGGTCAGTTTCACCTTCTCACCTTTCAGCGGGTCGATGTTCACTGCGGTATTGACGGTCATATTCACCGGCCAGCTGTCGGTCAATTCAGCCTGACCGATACCATCTATGGATCCCTGCGGTGAACGCACCTCGAGTTTATCCAGTCTAACCCGCTGATTTTCAGTGGTAAATTTCAACAACAGACGATTGACCAGCAGGTCGGTATCGCCGGTCAGACGCAGGTTTTCGCCGGTAATCTGCTGGATTGTCAGGTCCAGCGGCAGTGTAAAGTCCGGCAGATTCGGTAACAGCGGCTTGTCAAATATCGCCTTCAGCGTATCGCCAATCGGTGGCTCCGGCGTGGCAGGCTTCGGCGCTTCTGCCGGTTTGCCGGTGACCTTTTCACTCACCTTGGCGACAGCCTTGTCCGTCGCTTCCTGCACCACCGGCGGCAACGGATGCTGTGGCGTCTTTGGCAACGCCACCAGCAAACCGTTGATCTGGGTTGGCAGCATCGTTAGCGCACGGCCTTTCCACTCGATACCGGTGCGGAATTCGGCTAGCGATACCGTCTCGTCGTCAATAGCGACGCTGACGTTGTTAAGCGTGAGTAGACGTAGCCTGATGGGATAAGGCGTGCTGAGGTTGGTCAGCGGCTCGCTGGACTCGGGCTCCGTCTTCGTTGACGGCGTCATCTCGTTGGTTTTTACCACCACGCTGACGTCCTGCGCCCGCACGGCATTGATGCAAAGCTGGCTGTGACGCAAGCACGACAAGTCCACCGACAGGTGGAACTCGCCGGCCTTCACGTCGACGCCCGGCATTTTATATTCCACACCTTTCAGCGTCAGACTCCGCCAGCCACCGTCAACGTTGGCGATGGATAATCCCGGCACAAAGCGCTGCGCGCCGTTGAGCACCAGATGCAAGCCGGTTTGGGTGCCGACCAGAAACGCAACGGCACCCATCAGCAGCAGTAAAATAATCAGAAATGCCAGGCAGATCTTTTTAAACAAACTCATAATTCTGGACCCAGGCCGATGTAAAATTGCACGTCATGATTGGTTGGATTGCCTACTGGCGTCGCGATATCCAACTTAACCGGGCCAATAGGTGACGCCCAGCGCACGCCCACACCGGCCCCGGTTTTGAAATCGCTTTTGGAGATGTCATTGACCGCTTCACCGCTGTCGACGAACACCGCACCCCACCATTTTCCGGTGACGTTATACTGGTATTCCACCGAGCCGGTCGCCATTTTAGAGGCCCCCGTCAGCTTGTCGTCGCTGTCTCTCGGCGAGATGGACTCATATTTATAGCCGCGAATGCTGCGATCGCCCCCGGCAAAGAAGCGCAGCGACGGCGGCACTTTCTCGAAATCGTTAGTCTCAATCCAGCCAACGTTGCCCCTAAACACGAAACGGTTTCGGTCGCCTAACATACGGATCCAGACGTTTTGCGCCTGAATAATCGCAAAGTCGATATCAGAGCCCCAGGCGGTATCGGAAACGTCGAGAGAGTAGCGCTGCGAATCACCCCAGGTTGGCATCAGGCCACCGCGTGAGCGGGTACGGCTGAGCGTGACGCCCGGATAGATAAGCATGGTGGTATCGGTAACAGTACCCTGGGTAAAGTGGTCAAGACTCCAGCGCAGGTTGACGGAACGTTGCCAGCCACTGTTGCTGTCCCAGTAGCGCGCTACGGTGGCGGTGCTTGAGTCAGACTTGGTGTCGTTGAGATCGATACGCTTAAAGCCGCCACCGAGGGTGTAATACTGCTGAAGCGGATCTTTAAGCAGTGGGATCTTATAGGTGAGATCCAAGGTCTGCTCTGGTGCAGAAAGGCTGATCGAACTCTCAAGGCTCTGCCCACGGTCGTTCAGCCAGGGTTTCTTCCAGTTGGCCTTCACGCGTGGGCCGACGTCGGTCGCATAACCGCCCCCCAATTCAAGGGTATTACGCGTGCGCGGCGTCACCACTGCGTTCAGCGGCAGCGTCTTGCTGGCTTTCACCTCTTTACTGTCGAATTCGGGAGACACCACCACCGAGTTAAACCAGCCGGTGGCGGCCAAACGACGGTTCAGCTCGGCGAGCTGCGCGGAACTGTAATAGTCGCCCTGATGAAAGGGCACCACGTTTTGCAGATAATCTTCGCGGATCTGCGAACCGTTGAATATCACCTTACCGAAGCGATAGCGCTGTCCGCTGTCGAAATCAATGTCCCAAAAGGCCTGATACTTGTCTTCAATCACGCCAAGCTGGCTTTTACGCATGTTGGCGTCAAAATAGCCTTTACGCAGCGCGAGGCCGCTCAGCGCACTTTTGAAGCCGTCGTAGGTGCCGTGATTGAGGATGGTACCGTTAGCCGGCACTTTGGTCTTCTTAAGTGCTTCAAATTCGGTATCGTCTTTCGCCTGCCCTTCGATAACCACCTGGGTGCCGGCGATTTTAACCGGCGTGCCTGCGGATACCTTGGCAATCAGAACCGGACGACCCGGCGGTGGCGTCTGGACAAAGTTGAAGTCGATGGTGGGCTGATAATAGCCCAAAGGACGCAGCCCAAGCTTTATCGCATCGCTGACTCTTGCGCGAAAACGCCCGTCGGCAGACACCTCATCACTCCCAATGGAAGAAAGGCGCACGCGTACGTTTTTTTCGAGATCCCCACTCAGTCCTTCCAACTGAAGCCGCACTTTCGCAGCGTAGGATAACGGGGGTGCCAGCAGTACGGCTAACAAACAAAGTTCACGGTATCGTGGCACAAGCTCTCCTGCTATGTTTCATTATCCTGGTAAAATATCTATCGAAATCGTTGCAATTATACGATGTGCATAAGGTGCTATTGTGTGCAAAGTCAGTTGCAGATACAACCAACAAACCTGATTGAATAATATTAGTGGAGTCTTTCCGTGGTTCAACTCTCCGATAAAACACAGGCAATTAGCAAAGAAGAAGCGCTGCCTGGCCGCACTACCCCGATGCCGGTCGCGACACTTCACGCGGTTAACGGCCATTCGATGACCCACGTGCCTGACAACATGAACGTCGCCATTTTTGCGATGGGCTGCTTCTGGGGCGTCGAACGCCTTTTTTGGCAGTTGGACGGCGTCTACAGCACGGCCGCCGGCTACTCGGGTGGTTTTACGCCAAATCCGACCTACCGCGAAGTGTGCAGCGGCCTCACCGGCCATGCAGAAGGGGTACGCGTGGTCTTCGACCCGTCGATCGTGAGCTATGAACAACTGCTGCAAACCTTCTGGGAAAACCACGACCCGGCGCAAGGGATGCGTCAGGGCGGCGACATCGGCACGCAGTACCGCTCTGCCCTGTATGTCCTCAGCAAGGAGCAGCAAGACGCCGCACAGGCCAGCTTTGCGCGTTTTCAGGACGCCATGCGGGCCTCTGGAGATGTACGCCATATCACCACCGAGATAAGCGAAGCGCTGCCCTTCTACTATGCGGAAGACGACCACCAGCAGTACCTGTTCAAGAATCCCGAAGGCTACTGTGGGCTAGGCGGCATCGGCGTTTGCCTTCCTCCGCAGTTGACCCCTTAAAACGCCTATAGATTCAGCAGTGGCGATTACATCATTGCCACTGCTATACTATCCGGGCTGCATTCGCGGCCCGGTAATTACGTTTCTTGCTGTTATCTTGGCTTTTATCACCTTAAAGTGATTTTTCTATTAACAAAAACCAAACGGATTACCTTTCCCTGTCGGCCTTAATGCCGGTGTTAAACGGATAGATTATGTTAAACAGTATTTTACTGATTCTTTTACTCATCGCGATCAGTGCATTCTTCTCCTTATCGGAGATATCGCTGGCCGCTTCACGCAAAATCAAACTTAAACTTTTAGCAGATGAAGGAAACATCAACGCCGCTCGCGTACTTAAACTACAAGAAACCCCCGGCCTGTTCTTTACCGTAGTACAAATTGGACTTAACGCCGTCGCCATCCTCGGTGGTATCGTCGGTGACGCCGCATTCTCCCCGGCATTTCAGGTATTTTTTGGTAAATTCCTGTCTCCCGAGCTCGCCGATCAGGTCAGCTTCATCTGTTCCTTCGTGTTGGTCACCAGCCTGTTTATTCTGTTTGCTGACTTGACTCCGAAGCGCATCGGTATGATTTCACCCGAGATTGTTGCCGTTCGGATAGTCAACCCGATGCGTTTCTGCCTGCTCGTGTGCCGACCAATGGTCTGGTTCTTCAACGGCCTGGCAAACCTTATCTTCCGTCTGTTCAAGCTGCCTACCGTGCGTAATGACGACATTACCTCGGACGATATCTATGCCGTGGTGGAAGCCGGTGCGCTGGCCGGTGTACTGCGTAAGCAGGAACACGAGCTGATTGAAAACGTATTTGAGCTTGAATCACGTACCGTACCGTCGTCGATGACCTCGCGTGAAAGCGTGATTTACTTCGACCTGCGCGAAAGCGAAGAGAGCATCAAGGACAAAATATCCACTCATCCGCACTCCAAATTCCTGGTCTGTGACGGACAAATCGATCAGGTAGTCGGCTATGTCGACTCAAAAGACCTGCTGAACCGCGTACTGGGTAATCAGAGCTTGATGCTGAGCAGCGGCGTGCAGATTCGTTCAGCGCTGATTGTCCCCGACACCCTGACGCTGTCCGAAGCACTGGAAAGCTTTAAAACGGCAGGTGAAGACTTCGCAGTTATTCTTAACGAGTACGCGCTGGTGGTCGGCATCATCACCCTTAACGACGTGATGACCACCCTGATGGGTGACCTGGTAGGTCAGGGTATGGAAGAGCAGATTGTTGCCCGTGACGAGAACTCATGGCTTATCGAGGGCGGTACGCCAATCGAAGACGTGATGCGCGTGCTGCATATCGAAGACTTCCCGCAGTCCGGCAACTATGAAACCATCGGCGGCTTCATGATGTTTATGCTGCGTAAAATTCCTAAGCGCACCGACTTTGTGAAATTCTCCGGCTTCAAGTTTGAAGTGGTTGATATTGACAGTTATAAAATCGATCAGTTGCTGGTCACGCGCATTAGCGATAAACCGGTCGCTTCTCTGCTGCCGAAAACTGCCGAAGATTCAACAGCATAATATTGGCGGAGGTTGTTTGCATTATCAGCAACCTTCGACCACGCCCAATAAAAAAGGCCGCGATTTAATTGTGGCCTTTTTTATTCAACGTAAAAGCTATTTAGCATAAATGCTCTATTCCATAGAAAGCTGTATTAGCGTTTACGCTTCGAGCTGCAGATGATTAACCTGCTTGTTCACCTCAGACATCACGCTGAAGTGGCGCTTGTCGCGAATTTTTGGCAACAGGATCTTGCCTTGGTCAAACTCAAAAGCCCCGACGTCTTTGATATACAGACGGCCTCTGAACAACGTTTTCACGTATTTCGCCACAATCAGTGGGTTATAACGCTGGAAAATCCTCATTTTTTTTCACTTTCCTCCCTTTAAGTATCTCTCTTCCCGGACGGGTAATTGTTTAAACATCGTCCGAGTCCTACTGCTATTACACTGAATAGACCTAAAAGATAGCATTCAGTTCCCATCCAACCAGTCTAATTCACTACTTTTACACAGGTTGACGATACTGAAGTTCTCTTTCAAAACGCTGTGCAGTATATCCCTTCAATATGTACCGAATATGACAGCACATTAAGTTTTACCTATATTACAGCCCGAGACTATCAGACAAAATCCAAATTTCTGCTAAGGACAGCACATTGTTGACATTCCAACAGGACAGACCACTTCAAACAATCCTATGCTTAAGCCTTTCCGTGACCTGACCTGACCTTTCTCAGGAGAACACATGATTGTTAATCGTTTGTTAATTATAGCCTGCCTGTTTGCGCCATTTATGGCGTCAGCCCACATTTTAGAGATAGGGAGCCGTGTTCCAGCCGTTGGCGTTGAAGATAAAGGAGAACTTATCTACAGCAACGGCGAGTTCAGCTACAGCAACTGGAACAGCGCCAAACTGCCGGGCAAGGTGCGCATCGTGCAGCATATGGCGGGAAGGACCAGCGCCAAGGCGATGAACGCCTCGCTTATCGACGCTATCCGTCAGGATAATCTGCCGCGTGACCGCTACCAGACCACCACTATCATTAACACCGATGATGCGATTATGGGCACCGGCATGTTTGTGCGCAGCAGCATCGAAAGCGGCAAGAAAGAGTTTCCATGGTCGCAAATTGTGGTCGACAGCAACGGCGCAGTGTTGAAAGCCTGGAGGCTCGAAAGCAAAAGTTCGGCGATTATCGTGCTAGATAAGGGCGGTGTGGTGAGATATGCCCAAGAGGGTGCGCTGTCGCCAGAGGAAGTGCATAAGGTGATTGAGCTAGTTAATCAGTTAGTGAAGGAGTAAAGCCACCTCGTGGCGCTTTACTCCCCTTTTAATCAGGCCGGCTTAAAACAGCGAGACGCGAAATCCTGGGTTCAGGAACGATTCACGCGGTGTATAGGTCAGCGTCTGGCCCTGCCAGTCTGTGACGGTCGCACCGGCGGCGCTGGCTACGGCGTGGCCAGCGGCCGTGTCCCAGACCGAGGTAGGCCCGAAGCGCGGATAAAGCTGTGCCGATCCTTCGGCAACCAGACAGAACTTCAGCGAAGAACCGATAGTCACCGTCTGATGTTCACCCAACTGCGCCAGATAGTCCTGCAGTTCCTGATCACTGCTGTGAGAACGGCTCACCACCACCAGCGGCGGGTGAGCTTCGCGGGCGGTAATTTCAACCCTATCTCCGTTTTCTTCCTTCCATGCCTTACCGTCTGCCGCCGCGTACAATACGCCGGTAACGGGCACGTAAACCACGCCAAGGACCGGAAGCCCGTTCTCAATCAGCGCGATGTTAACCGTAAATTCACCGTTGCGTTTAAGGAACTCCTTGGTGCCGTCCAGCGGATCGACCAGCCAGAAACGCGTCCAGTTCTGGCGCACCGCCCACGACGGAGGATCTTCTTCGGAAAGCAGTGGCGTTTGTGGGTCGAGAGCGAGAAGTCCTTTCTTGATAACGTTGTGCGCCGCGATATCGGCTGCCGTTACCGGCGAGTCGTCATTTTTCTGCCGCGCATTCAGCGGTTGCTCGCCGTCATAGACTTTCATAATCGCGTCGCCTGCGTCGCGCGCGAGCTGGCAAATTTGTTCCAACATCATTCACCTCAGTTATTCTTTAATATTCTTACCCTATCAATAAAGCCTAGTTTTTTTTGGCGGGAATAGCTATCCCGTATTTGTATTATGTAATCCTCTGACGGAGCCAGTGCCATGTTTAAGCATCACCTGAGACTTTCTACGCTTGCCCTTCTCGTTGCCGCCGGTACGGCCAACGCGGTAACGGTGGATTTACGCATCATGGAAACCACCGATCTGCACAGCAATATGATGGACTTCGATTACTACAAAGATAAACCCACCGACAAGTTTGGATTAGTGCGTACCGCCAGCCTGATTGAGGCGGCGCGCGCAGAGGTCAAAAACTCGGTGCTGGTTGATAACGGTGACATCATTCAGGGCAGTCCGCTCGGTGATTACATGGCGGCCAAAGGCCTCAAAACCGGCGAGATTCATCCGGTTTACAAGGCCATGAACACGCTGGACTATGCGGTCGGCAATCTGGGGAATCACGAGTTCAACTACGGTCTGGACTATCTTCACAAGGCGCTAGCCGGGGCCAGGTTCCCGTACGTTAATGCTAACGTGATTGACGACAAAACGGGCAAGCCACTGTTCACGCCGTTTATCATTATCGACAAACAGGTCACCGACAGCGAGGGGAAAACCCATACCTTGCGCATCGGTTACATCGGATTTGTGCCTCCGCAGATTATGGTCTGGGACAAGGCCAACCTGCAGGGCAAGGTGACCGTTGCCGATATCACCGAGACCGCCAAAAAATGGCTGCCCGAGATGCGTAAACAGGGTGCCGACATTATTGTCGCCATTCCGCACTCAGGCCTTTCCGCCGAACCTTACAAAACTCTCGCCGAGAACTCGGTCTACTATCTCAGCCAGGTCAAAGGCATCGATGCCATCATGTTTGGTCACGCACATGCGGTGTTTCCGAGCGATGAATTCGCCAATATCAAAGGCGCAGATATTAAACAGGGCACCCTCAACGGCATTCCGGCGGTGATGCCGGGCATGTGGGGAGATCACCTTGGCGTGGTGGATCTGGTATTAAGCAACGACGCCGGTGGCTGGAAGGTGACCCACGCCAAAGCGGAAGCCCGGCCCATCTTCGACAAAATCAATAAAAAGTCGCTGGCGGCAGAAGATCCTAAACTGCTGAAAGTGCTGGCAGCGGATCATGACGCTACCCGCGAGTTTGTCAGCCAGCCGATCGGTAAGTCGACCGCTAACATGTACAGCTATTTTTCGCTGATCCAGGACGATCCCACCGTACAGATTGTGAATAACGCGCAAAAGGCCTACACAGAACACTTTATTCAGGGCGATCCTGATCTGGCCGATCTACCCGTTCTCTCGGCGGCTGCGCCATTCAAGGCCGGTGGCCGTAAAAACGATCCTGCAAGCTTCGTCGAGGTTGAGAAAGGTCCGCTGACCTTCCGTAACGCCGCGGATCTCTATTTGTATCCGAATACGCTGGTGGTCATGAAAGTGACCGGGCAGGAGGTCAAAGACTGGCTGGAGTGTTCAGCAGGTCAATACAACCAGATTGACGTCAACAGCAGCAAGCCGCAGTCGCTTATCAACTGGGACGGCTTCCGCACCTATAATTTCGACGTCATCGACGGCGTCGATTATCAGATAGACGTTACGCAGCCCGCACGCTTCGACGGCGAATGCAATCTCATCAACAAGAATGCCGAACGCATCAAGAATCTGACCTATCAGGGCAAGCCGATACGTTCCGATGCGGTATTTTTGGTCGCGACCAACAACTATCGCGCCTACGGCGGTAAATTTGCCGGTACCGGCGACAAACATATCGCTTTCGCTTCACCCGACGAAAACCGCGCGGTGCTGGCCGCCTATATTAGCGCTGAAACCAAAAAACACGGTGCGGTAACGCCAAGCGCAGACAACAACTGGCGTCTGGCTCCCATCAAGACAAAACTGCCGCTGGATATTCGCTTTGAGACGTCGCCGGACACCAAAGCCGCCGAGTTCATCAAGACCCAGGCCCAGTATCCGGTGACGCGAAAAGGCACCGACGCCGTAGGCTTCGCCATCTACCAAATAAACCTGCAAACCCAAGGCTCCTAAGCCCGATTGCGGCCAAAAAAAGGCGCCCTGGGGCGCCTTTTTTAAATTCTGTCGATCGCGGGGCGATTACAGGATTTCCAGCAGCTCAACTTCGAAAGTCAGTGCGCTGAATGGCGGGATAGATGCGCCGGCACCACGCTCGCCGTAAGCCAGGTTGTGAGGAATGTACAGCTCCCACTTAGAACCTACTGGCATCAGGGTCAGAGCTTCGATCCAGCCAGCGATAACGCCGTTTACCGGGAACTCTGCTGGCTCGCCGCGCTGCACGGAGCTGTCGAATACGGTACCGTCGATCAGTTTACCGGTATAGTGAACGCGAACACGATCCTGACGACCTGGGATAGGACCTTCGCCCTGCGTTATCACGGAGAATTGCAGACCAGACTCGGTGCTGGTCACGCCTTCGCGCTGTGCGTTGGCAGCCAGGAATTCCTGACCTTCAACGGCCAACGCTTCCTGACGCTGACGACGAACGGCATCGGCACGCTCGTGAACTTCGCGCAGTGCACGATGAACCACGTCAACGGGCACAGCAGGGGTATTCCCTTCCAGCGCATCGCGTAAACCTGCAAGAAGTGCATCAGGCTCCAGGCCTTCTAAACCAGATTCCTGCAGCTGTTGACCGACCTGCAAGCCGATACCGTAACTTGCCTGCGCTTCAACGCTGTCAAATGAAGGGGTTGTCATGGAATTTCCTTTAATCATAAAAAGTCGAAGACGCAGCATAACAGCGCAGGACTTTTGGGTAAAATGTTACGATAAAATTCGAGGTACAACGCCAGATTTCGAGTGATTAAGGGGATATCCTCGAATGCAGTTAAACAGCTATACTTAGGCCCATTAACACGCTGTATCTTTTACGTCTGATTTTATTGGCATTACGTGCAACAAGAGAGGTTGTCATGGGCAAATACCCGCCCAGGAGAAGGAAGGCCACCCGCATTTATCAACCGATGTTGAGATCCTGGATTTCGATTATGCAAAAGCCGTTGCAGAAGAAGAAACCCGAGACGGAAACAGAGGCAGACATCGCGCAGGATGAGGCCGTTGAAGCCAACGCGATTGAGCGCCCGGTAATGAAGCCAAGAGCGCCTACGCTGTTTAACAAGATTTGGCATCTCAGTGATGATTTTCACTGGATGGAGCCGCTGCCCTATTTCCACCGCCGCTGGATTATTGTCAGCGTTATCGTGGTGCTGCTTGCCTTGCTCTGGCCTTATTCGCCGGAGAATACCTATGCGCCTTCCGATCAACCGACCTCTATTCCGATGCAGGCCGATTTACGCAACGAACAGGGCCGCTCTACGCAGATGCAGCCTGACGATTCGTCTCAGCCGGTTGCTCAGAATCAGGGCAGTTGGAGAAACTATCAGATTCAACAGGGGCAGACGCTGGCACAGCTGTTCCGCGACAATAATCTGATGGTCAACGACGTCTTTGCGATGGCACAGGTGGAGGGGAACGACAAGCCGCTGAGCAACCTGCATGCCGGTCAGCAGGTGAGAATTCAGGTCAACGCACAGGGTGTGGTGACCGCACTTCAGGTGACCAACGATCAGAACAATACCGTCACCTTCAGCCGCCAGTCAGACGGTAGCTATCGACGTCTGCGTTAATCAAACGCGCCCTTCTCGCATCGCCGTATAAAACACGGTTTTTTAAAATGCAAAACGCCGGCACAAGGCCGGCGTTCTGACGGATTACTAAAGCGAATATTACGCTTCTGCAACCACAACTACAGTCAGCTTAGCGAATACATCGCTGTGAACCTGGAAGTCCACTTCGTGTTCGCCCAGAGTGCGCAGAACGCCTTCTGGCAGACGAACTTCGCTCTTAGCAACCTGAACACCGGCCGCAGTTACTGCGTCAGCGATGTCACGGGTGCCAACAGAGCCGAACAGTTTACCTTCGTCGCCTGCTTTAGACGCGATGGTAACGGTGCCCAGTTCGTTGATGCTGTTTGCGCGAGCTTCAGCGGCGCCCAGAACGTCAGCCAGTTTGGCTTCCAGTTCTGCACGACGTGCTTCGAAATACTCAACGTTTTTCTTGGTAGCAGGTACTGCTTTGCCCTGTGGTACCAGGAAGTTACGAGCGTAGCCCGCTTTAACGTTAACTTGATCACCCAGGCTGCCCAGGTTTGCTACTTTATCAAGCAGAATAACTTGCATTACCTAATCCTCTCTAGTCGTTAATGGACTGCGGCCGATTACTGATGACGATCAGTGTACGGCAGCAAAGACAGGTAGCGTGCGCGCTTGATACAACGAGCGAGCTGACGCTGGTATTTTGCACGAGTACCGGTAATACGGCTCGGGACAATTTTACCACTTTCGGTAATGTAGTTTTTCAGCGTAGCGATATCTTTGTAATCGATCTCAACAACGCCTTCCGCGGTGAAACGGCAGAACTTGCGACGACGGAAATAACGTGCCATTAGGCTAGTCTCCAGAATCTATCAATTCAATCTGCTCGGCATGTAACACCACCTTATTGAGCCCATTGCGACCTTGATGGCAGCTAATGAATCCAGTGACGGTGAGTTGCGTGCCGACCGTTATACTGTGAGTTAACACTTGTGACTGATGTCCGCTAACAACCACAGGCATTCTGCACCATGCTTGTCGGCTAAATCCGGCTTCCTGCTGCTGTGATCTGTGTTCTAGCACAAACTGACAGTGAGGAATGCCCGATGGACTGACTTTACGAATGGGGGTCTTGCACACTGTGCCAGACAACACCAGGCGATTAGTCGTCACAAAAATTACTCTTCAGAATCCCCAGCTTCAGAATCATCATTGGCTTCGGCGAAATCTTCACGACGCTCACGGCGTTCGTCTTTCGCTTTAACCATTGGTGAAGCTTCAGTTACCGCGTGTTTAGTACGCATAACCATGCTACGGATAACGGCGTCGTTGAAGCGGAAGTTAGTTTCCAGCTCATCGATCGCTTCCTGCGGAGCTTCAACGTTCAGCAGAACGTAGTGAGCTTTGTGCAGTTTGTTGATCGGATAAGCCAGCTGACGGCGGCCCCAGTCTTCCAGACGGTGAATCTGACCAGCAGCGTTAGTGATTACAGCACTGTAACGCTCGATCATGCCCGGAACCTGTTCGCTCTGGTCAGGGTGGACCATAAAAACGATTTCGTAATGACGCATAGAATTGCTCCTTACGGATTATTCAGCCTCCTGTCAGGGTCAGCCGTGGCCCATGGAAGCAAGGAACGTGTTATGTGTACGGCTGAAAAAATGACGCGCAATTATATGCCCGGGGAATAATAAACTCAAGGACCCAGGCTGATTAATTTTTCGACGTCGTTTGCTCAGCCGTTCTGGCGGCATTTACAGGTGGGAAGTAAAGAATTCGGTGGTTCGATTGGCAGCGTAAACCGTGACCTTGTGCGTGGCCTCCGGTTCGCTGATAAAGGTCAGATTCCTTGCTTGCCCGGCGTGCTCCAGGGCGTGCTTCAGCCGGGCGCTTTCGGCAAACGGCACCAGGTCGTCCTTCTCGCCGTGCCACACCAGTAGCGGCTTGCTGCCGACCTGCTCGATTTTATCGCTAACGTCGAGACTTAGCAGCTGCGCCGTTTGCCGTTCGAACTCATCGCGAGACCGCCCGCTCTCGTCGCCATACGATGGGAACAAATGGTCGGAAAGCGTGACGAAATAACCGGAGCCCATCAGGTTGGCCGCGGCCTTCACCCAGGGAAAGTGCACCAGTGCGGCCATCGTGGTCATGCCGCCCATCGACACGCCTCCCACGCCAAGGCGCTGCTCGTCGGCCAGACCTCGTGCCACAAAGGTCTCCTTAAGCAAGGCTAAATCGTTGACGTTGTTTTGCAGGATGCGCCAGAAATTATTGAACAACACGCGCGAGTCAGGTTCGGCGCGAGCACCGTGCATCAGCGCATCCGGCAGAATGACGCGATAACCGGCTTTCGCGAGATTGTAGCCAAAGTAAGCGTAGATCTCTTTCGACGAGGTGAATCCGTGATAGAAAAATACCGTTGGCAGTTTCTGATGATATTGCCCGGCGGGAACGGCGTGGATAATCTGAATCCCCTCGACGTTTTCCTCATGCATTTCAACCATCTCTCGCTCCTTAGATTTGCAGCCCTCTCAGGGTAAGGTTATCGCTATCCATTTTATCTGTCCGTGAAAATGCCACCACAATCTTTTGGCTATGTTTTATAACCATACTGCGGGGTATAAAAACAAAATGAGCCTTAGAAAGTCAAAATGAAACAATATCGCACTCGCTCAGATGAATGGGCAGGCGCTACACTGAAACAACGACTTAAGGGGATAAATTCAATGAAAATCAGCCTGCCGATTGTTAAGCGCTGCTTCGGGGCACTGGTCCTGCTCAGCGCATTGAGCGCCTGTAGCGTACTGAAAACCACGCCAGTCGCGCCGCCTCCACCGACCAGCAAGGCGCAGGAAGTGGTACGCGCACAAACCACTACGCTGACCAAGATAGGCAACGTGACAGCCAACGTCATCGGCAGTCCGATGGACGTGGAGCGCGCCATTCAGCACAAGGCGGATGCCGCCGGCGCGCACTATTATCTGATTCTGCTAATAAGCGACACCATTATGCCGGGCCGCTGGTATTCCGAGGCTATTCTCTACAAATAGCCTACTGAGCGCCTATTGCCCGCTCGAGAAGCTGCTGGCAAAGGCGTTCATCAATCTGCGTATCGCCGCGTTCGTCGAGCGTGAGGCGGCACCAGGCATCGGCCAGCGGCGGAGAGGAAAACTCCAGCATCTCGGCCGCCGCGTAGAGATTGAAGAGCTGACTGGCGATCGCTCGCCCCTGCGCCTCGTCTCCGCGTTTGAGCCGCTGCTGAAATTGACGCGCCGCCTTGTCGAACAGACGGTTCTGCCCGCGCACCTGATACAGCCGCTGCTGGACCTCTTCTGTCGCCAGCGGCATTTTCTTCAGGCTGCGCAGCACGTCGAGGCACATCACGTTACCCGAACCTTCCCAGATGCTGTTCACCGGCATCTCGCGGTACAGGCGCGGCAGCTCGCTCTCTTCGCAGTACCCTATGCCTCCCAGCACCTCCATCGCCTCAGCGACAAAGGGAATGCCCTGACGACAGACCTCAAACTTGGCGGCTGGCGTTAGCAGACGGCTTATGACCTGCTCGCGCCCGTCGGCAACGTTTTCCCGGGCGTGTGCGAGACGAAACAGCAGCGCGGTTTGCCCCTCAAGGCGCAGCGCCATCCGGCTTAGCACCTGACGCATCAGCGGCTGTTCTATCAAGGGTTTACCAAATACCTGGCGCTGGAAGGCATGATAGAGCGCGACCGAAAATGCTCGCCGCATCATACCGTGGCTGCCGAGGGCGCAGTCGAAGCGCGTGTGGCCGCCCATTTTAAGGATATGGCGAACGCCATCGCCCTCTTCGCCTAGCAGCCAACCCACGGCATCGAAAAACTCCACCTCGCTGCTGGCGTTGGAGCGATTACCCAGCTTGTCCTTCAGCCGCTGAATGCGCACGTGATTACGTTCACCGTCGGGCAAAATTCTTGGCAGGAAGAAGCACGACAGCCCACCTTCCGTCTGCGCCAGCACCAGATGTGCGTCGCTTTGCGGCACCGAGAAGAACCACTTGTGGCCCACTAGCCGATAAGGTTTGCCCGGCCCACGTCCTTCGATGGCCGTCGCGGTAGTGGTGTTGCTCAAGACATCTGAACCGCCCTGTTTTTCGGTCATGCCCATACCCATCAGCAGCCCACGTTTTTTATCACCAGGCAACAGATGGGCGTCGTAGCGATCGGAAAGCAGCGGCGTGAGCCAGGCTTTGAATTCAGCGGGGAGCGACTGTTGTAACAGTGGAATAGCACCGTGGGTCATGGTTATCGGACACAGCGTGCCCGCCTCAACCTGGGCATGCAGCAGGAAACGCGCGGCGCGCGCGACGTAGGAACCGATACGGGCGTCCTCCTCCCACGGCAGATTGTGTACTCGATTCGCCACCAGCCCCTGCATCAGCAGGTGCCAGGCCGGGTGAAATCGCACGTCGTCGAGCGGCTCGCCGGTTGGCTCAAAACGCAATAAGTCGGGGGGGTTGGCATTCGCCAGACGGCCCAGCTCCAGCGATTCGGCGGACCCGAGCTGCTGGCCTAGCGAGGCAAGCACATCGAGATCCCAGGCCGCATGCTGGCGGGCAACGGCTTCACGTAGCGCCGTATCAGAGAGGAATAAGTTGCTGTTGCTTAAGGGCTTGGGTTGATTAAACACCCGGTGAGTTTCCCAGTTCATCGCCACCTCCGTCATCCATAGCATCAGGATTCAGTATGATAAAAACTGACGAATTTACCGCAGAGTGGATCACAAACAGGGGAAACGCCCGCAACCGGGGAGGTTGCGGGAGAGGAATCAGGCGGGACTTAGCCTTTCGCTTTCACGGCACGCTGGCGTACGGCTTCGAACAGGCAAACGCCGGTCGCGACGGAAACGTTCAGTGAAGACACGGATCCGGCCATCGGGATGCTGATCAGCTCGTCGCAGTGTTCGCGAGTCAGACGACGCATGCCTTCGCCTTCAGCGCCCATGACCAGCGCCATCGGACCGGTCATTTTGCTCTGGAACAAGGTATGGTCCGCTTCACCGGCAGTGCCGACGATCCAGACGTTGTGCTCTTGCAGCACACGCAGCGTGCGCGCAAGGTTGGTCACGTTGATCAAAGGGACGTTTTCGGCCGCGCCGCTGGCGACTTTCTTCGCCGTCGCGTTCAGCTTGGCAGAACGGTCACGAGGAACGATAACGGCGTGCACACCCGCTGCATCGGCAGTACGCAGGCACGCGCCGAGGTTGTGAGGGTCAGTCACGCCGTCCAGCACCAACAGGAACGGTGATTCCAGGCTTTCCAGCAGCGCAGGAAGGTCGTTTTCCTGATACTGGCGACCTTCTTTAACGCGTGCAACGATGCCCTGATGGACCGCGCCTTCAGACTTGTCGTCCAGCCACTGACGGCTTGCCACCTGAATAACGATACCGCTGGCTTCGAGTTCCTCAACAAGCGGCTTCAGACGTTTATCGTCACGGCCTTTGAGGATGAACACTTCCAGAAAACGCTGGGGATCGTTGTCGAGTAAGGCTTTAACGGAGTGAATACCGTAAATAATTTCGCTCATGATGCTCTTTAAAATAATACTTTTTATGAATACCTCATGCGGGAAAACGCGTGTCCGCATGAGGTAGTGATGATTGGCGGCGATTCTATCATTGACTGACGCTGGCATCAGTCAATAAATGCACAAATCAGGATTCGGCCTGTTTTTTCTTCGCACGCTTGGCTTTGGTGGCCGCAGCAATTTTCTGGGTTTTCTCGGAAGGCTTTTTGGTTTTCTTCGGCTTGCCGTCTTTACCGACGGCGCTCGTCACCTTTGCTGACTCGGACTTGACCGCCGCCTTCGCGGTTTCGGCCTTGCCTGTTCGGCGCGCTTTGGCCGGCTTTTCGCCCTCTTTGCGGAACGCGCTATCCGGCTCAAAGTTGACGTTTTTCTTGCCGGTACGACGACGGCCCGCGTTGGCGGCACCGGTAGGACGCATGCTGCGCTCGCCGCCTTTCTTGGCGCGATCGCGGGCCGTTTTACCTTCACCGCGCGGTTTGCGGGTGCTGGACACCAGCGCGAAATCGATTTTACGCTCGTCCATGTGGACGGCCTCAACGCGAATTTCGACCGTGTCACCGAGGCGATAAACGCTGCCCGAAGACTCACCCACCAGACGCTGACCAATATTATCGTAACGATAATAGTCGTTATCCAGTGACGATACGTGCACCAGTCCGTCGATGAACAGATCGCTAAGGCGCACGAAGAATCCAAAGCCCGTCACGCTGGAGATAACGCCGGTGAAGACTTCACCCACGTGGTCCTGCATGAAGTCACACTTAAGCCAGTCCGCGACGTTGCGGGTCGCTTCGTCGGCGCGGCGTTCGGCCATCGAACAGTGATCGCCCAGCATCACCATTTCTTCGTAATCGCTGTGGTAGCCGCCGGTTGGCGTCCAGCGATCCTTCAGCGTGCCGTGCTCTTTCGCCAGCACGTATTTAATGGCACGGTGCAGCGCAAGGTCAGGATAACGGCGGATTGGCGAGGTGAAGTGACCGTAAGAGGTCAACGCCAGACCAAAGTGTCCACGGTTTTCCGGATCGTAAATCGCCTGCTTCATCGAGCGCAGCAGCATGGTTTGCAGCATCTCGCGGTCAGGACGATCTTTGAGCTGTTCCATGATGTCAGCGTAGTCTTTCGGCTCAGGTTTCATCCCGCCGCCCATGGTCAGGCTTAGCTCGGACAATACGCTTTTCAGCGCCGAAATATGGTCGTCGCTTGGACGGTCATGAACGCGGAACAGCGCCGGCTCGTTATATTTCTCAACAAAACGTGCCGCAGAGATGTTGGCCATGATCATACATTCTTCGATAAGCTTGTGCGCATCGTTACGCACGGTCGCTTCCACGCGCTCAATGCGGCGTTCAGCGTTGAAGATAAACTTGGCTTCTTCGGTTTCGAAGGCAATACCTCCGCGTTCGGCGCGCGCCTGATCCAGCACTTTATACATGTTGTGCAGTTCGACCAGATGCTTAACCAGCGGCGAGTACTGCTCACGCAGCTCTTTGTCGCCTTCGATGATGTGCCAGACCTTGGTGTAGGTCAAACGTGCGTGCGAGCTCATCACCGCTTCGTAGAACTTGGAACTGGTCAGTTTACCGGTCGCGGAGATAGTCATCTCACAGACCATACACAGCCTGTCAACCTGCGGGTTGAGGGAGCAGAGGCCGTTCGACAGCACTTCCGGCAGCATAGGCACAACCTGCGACGGGAAGTAGACCGAAGTGGCACGGCTGCGTGCTTCGTCATCGAGCGCGGTGCCCGGACGAACGTAATAGCTCACGTCGGCAATCGCCACCCACAGACGCCAACCGCCACCGCGCTTCTTCTCACAGTAAACGGCATCATCGAAGTCTCGGGCATCTTCGCCATCGATGGTGACCAGCGGCAAATTGCGCAGATCAACACGGCCTTTTTTGGCCTCTTCAGGCACCTGTTCGCTCAGGCCTGCAACCTGTTTCTCAACCTGTGGCGGCCAAGTGTGTGGGATTTCATGGGTGCGCAGCGCGATATCCACCGCCATGCTGGTTCCCATTTTGTCACCTAACACTTCAACGATTTTACCGACCGCCTTGGTACGGCGCGTTGGACGCTGCGTCAGTTCGACCACCACCATGTAACCCATGCGTGCGCCGCTGACGGCGTCGGCCGGGATCAGGATGTCAAAGCTCAGACGGCTGTCGTCCGGCACCACAAAGCCTGCGCCAGCGTCGGTGAAGTAGCGGCCCACGATCTGACTGGTCTTTGGCACCACCACTCGCACTATGCGCGCTTCGCGACGGCCTTTACGGTCAGTACCGACCGGCTGAGCCAGCACCACGTCACCGTGGATGCACATTTTCATCTGCTCGGCAGACAGGTAAACGTCGTCTTTTTTCACGCCTTCAAGGCGCAGGAAACCGTAACCATCGCGATGGCCAATAACGGTACCCTTCAACAAATCTAGACGCTCAGGCAGGGCATAGCATTGACGACGAGTGAAGACCAGCTGACCGTCGCGTTCCATAGCGCGCAGTCTGCGGCGCAGCGCTTCAAGCTGCTCCTCACCCGAGAGATTCAGTTCATTAGCCAGCTCTTCTCGGCTGGCAGGCGTTTCGCGCTTACCAAGGTGTTCGAGAATAAATTCGCGGCTAGGAATAGGCGATTCGTATTTTTCTGCTTCTCGTTCCAGGAATGGATCTTGTGACATAGCGGTTCCTCCGTTGTCATCAGCAGTTTGTTGAGAGTCTTTCATTCAACAAGCAATAATTTGTAGAGTTGAGAATTATCTTTGACCATGTCGGCCAGCGTGTATTGATTCAACTCATCAAGAAAGTGTTCTACGGCCGTATGCAGCACCTGCTTTAAGCGACAAGCAGGGGTGATGTGGCAAAATTCTGCCGAACAATTAACCAGGGCTAACGGCTCCAGCTCGCGGACGACGTTACCCAATAGAATGGTTTCAGCCGGTTTACCCAGTCTGATCCCCCCGTTTTTACCGCGCATTGCCGTGACCAGTCCTGCCCGGCTTAGCTGATTAATAATTTTCACCATATGATTGCGCGAGACCCCATAAACTTCGGTGACCTCGGAAATGCTGGTGAGCTGACCTTCTGGCAACGACGCCATATAGATCAACGCTCTCAAACCATAATCGGTAAAACTCGTTAACTGCACACTCGCCTCTGGGTACTTTTACCCGTTTTATTCGCATCTATGATGACAATGTAATGCGTATATACCCGTTAACTTATGAAAGCCCGGTATAAGCAAGATTACTCTATTGAATGGGCTGCCCGCCACAAAGTTTGTCTTTAAATCAAACAGACGCTGAAATTCGAAGCATAACTTGAGCGATTTGGCGTTGGTGGCAACAGAAAAAGAAAACCGGGCGTCGTGGCCCGGTTTTGCGTTTCACAATAATCGATGACGATTAGGCGTCGAACGGGTCGCGCAGGATCATGGTCTCGCTACGATCCGGGCCGGTAGAGATGATATCAACCGGCACTTCAGTCAGTGCTTCGACTCGTTTGATGTAATCGCGAGCCGCCTGCGGCAGTTTATCGAGCTCTTTCACGCCAAAGGTGGTTTCACTCCAGCCTGGCATGGTTTCATAAATGGGCTCGATCCCTTCCCAGTTTTCAGCGGCTAACGGCGTGGTGGTCACCTCTTTGCCGTCCGGCAGACGGTAAGCCACACACAGTTTGACCTCTTTCAGGCCGTCAAGCACATCAAGCTTGGTCATGCAGAAGCCAGACAGCGAGTTTATCTGCACTGCACGACGCACGGCGACAATGTCTAGCCAGCCGCAGCGACGGCGGCGACCGGTCGTCGCACCGAATTCGTTGCCCTGCTTGCAGAGATATTCGCCGATATCGTCGAACAGCTCAGTCGGGAACGGCCCTGCGCCAACCCGCGTCGAGTAGGCCTTGACGATACCGAGCACGTAATCGACGTGGCGTGGGCCCATACCTGAGCCCGTAGCAACGCCGCCCGCCGTGGTATTTGATGAGGTCACATACGGATAGGTGCCATGGTCGATGTCTAGCAGCGTGCCCTGTGCGCCCTCAAACATGATGAGTTCGCCCTGCTTGCGGGCCCTGTCCAGAAGGTCGGAGACGTCGACAACCATCGCGGTCAGGATGCCAGCCACTGCCGTTACATCATTGAGAACCTGTTGGTAATCAACCGCATCGACCTTGTAATAGTGCACCAGCTGGAAGTTGTGATAATCAACAATCTCCTTAAGCTTGTGGGCGAAAGTTTCCATGTTGAACAAATCACCGACACGCAGCGCGCGCCGGGCTACTTTGTCTTCATAGGCTGGACCAATCCCGCGACCCGTAGTGCCGATAGCCTTCGCACCACGGGCTTTCTCACGCGCCATATCGAGTGCGACGTGATAGGAAAGGATAAGCGGGCAAGCCTCAGAAATAAGCAGACGCTCTCGAACCGGGATCCCTCGCGCTTCAAGTTCACCCATCTCTTTCATCAACGCGTCCGGGGCCAGAACCACACCGTTGCCGATGATGCTGGTGACATTTTCACGCAGAATGCCGGAAGGAATTAAATGAAGAACGGTTTTCTCACCGTTGATAACCAGCGTGTGACCGGCATTGTGACCGCCCTGATAGCGCACCACATATTTAGCCCGCTCGGTGAGCAAATCCACAATCTTGCCCTTACCTTCGTCACCCCATTGAGTGCCCAGTACGACAACGTTCTTACCCATCTTGAGAATCACCAGGTTGCTTAAAAAAGAATCCTAACATCCTCTCCCCAGCCTTTCAGTAGTTTTAGCCACCCGCTGGGTGAAAAATGTCCGTTTCGTGCGACAGCTCTCTTGCCGGGGGAAATCCGCCGTGAGGATAGCCTCAGTGACCAGTATAGCGGCTCACCATGAAGAAAATGACCACGCCTGCCACCACCAGCCCGCCGCCAAAACGGCGCAGCAGTCCGTCTGGAAGCTGGGTCATACTTTGGATCATTTTTCGCCACACCTTGGGAAACACCATCGGTCCCAGCCCTTCAACAATCAACACCATTCCCACGGCCAGCCAAAGACTCACGTTCATATTTTTACTCTAATTTCCTGGAGGAGTTATCGCCTGCGGCTAAAAATTTGCGCCGGGCAGATAAAACAAAAGGCCCGTTATGGGCCTTTTGTGGGATGACGTCAAGACGGTCTGCGTCAATTAAGGTTTACTGGTCTTTGCCGGCGTTTTCATGTAGCGGAAGAAATCGTCGTTAGGACTCATTACCATAACATCATTACCGCTGCTGAAGCTCTCTCTGTAAGCCTGTAGGCTACGGATAAAGGCATAGAAGTCCGGATCCTGACTGAACGCATCGGCAAACAGCTTGGCTGCCTGAGCATCCCCTTCACCGCGGGTAATACGTGCCTGACGCTCGGCTTCAGCCAAAGTACGGGTCACTTCGTAATCGGCGGTAGCACGCAGCTTCTCGGCCTCTTCCTGACCCTGTGAACGGTGGCGACGAGCTACCGCTTCACGCTCGGCGCGCATACGCTGGAAGATGGCATCAGAGACTTCGGTCGGCAGGTTGATTTGCTTGATGCGAACATCAACAACTTCGATACCCAGTGCCGCCATGCTGTTCGGGTTAACCGCTGGCACCTTGCCGTTGGTTTCCTGCTCGACGCGCTTGGCCGCTGAAGCAATAGCGTCATCGGCTTCGGTCGTCGCAGCGGCCGCAGCGTCATCGTCGTCGGTACCCTGATTTAGGGCATCACGCACGTCCAGCGTCAGACGACCGCGTGAATCGGTCACGATGTCTTTGACGTCAAGACGACCAATCTCTGAGCGCAGACGGTCACTGAATTTACGTTTCAGCAGCACCTCGGCCTGTGACACATCACCACCGCCGGTAGCCAGGTAGTAACGGCTAAAGTCGCTGATACGCCATTTCAGGTAAGAGTCGACGATCAGGTCTTTCTTCTCTTTGGTGACGAAGCGGTCGGCCTGGTTGTCCATGGTCTGGATGCGCGCATCCAGCGTTTTCACGGACTCAACGAAAGGCACCTTGAAGTGCAGACCCGGCGCATACACCAACGGCTTGTTGTCGCCGTCACGCAGAACCTTGCCGAAACGCAGCACGATACCGCGCTGGCCTTCCTGCACCACAAACAGTGAAGCGTAGAGCGCCACCAGCACTACAACAACGACAAGTAAAATTGACTTACGCATTGGTTATTCTCTCCCTACGCGAACGGTGTCGTCACGCTGTACATCGGCACGGCGCTGATCCATGACACTGCCAGAAGAACTTGAGCTGCTGTTGCTGGCACTGCTGTTTCTACTGCTGCTCGACGGCGAAGGAACCTGTCGCAACGGGATCATGCTACTCGCATCATCGCCGCTGTTATTGGCCGCTGCCGCCGTTTTACCGCCCAGGAGCTGGTCCAGAGGTAGCACCATCAGGTTGTTGCTCTTATCGTTGATAAGCACCTTGCGGGTGTGACTCAGCACGTCCTGCATGGTCTCGATATACAGACGCTCGCGGGTAATCTCCGGCGCGGCTTTATACTCCGGCAACAGCTCGGCGAAGCGGGCAACTTCACCCTGCGCTTCAAGCACGGTACGGTCTTTGTAAGCTTTGGCGTTTTCAAGCAGACGCTGAGCCTGACCGTTAGCACGAGGCTGAACTTCGTTGGCGTAGGCTTCGGCTTCACGAATATACTGCTGCTCGTTCTCACGTGCGGCAATTGCATCATCGAATGCGGCCTTCACTTCCTCTGGCGGACGCGCCGTCTGGAAGTTGACGTCCTGCACGGTAATCCCCATGTGATAAGGACGGATGGTCTCTTCCAGCACGCGCTGTGTATCGCTACGCACCGTTGTACGACCTTCGGTCAGGATCTTGTCCATGGTGTATTTACCGATAACGCCGCGCAGCGCACTGTCGGTCGCCTGGCTCAGGCTGTCGTCAGCGTTGGCCACGCTAAACAGATAGGCGCGGGGATCGGTGACGCGGTACTGCACGTTCATTTCAACGCGCACTACGTTTTCGTCAGAGGTCAGCATAATGCCGGAAGCCGCGAGCTCACGAACGGATTCGACGTTGACCGCCTGAACCTGATCGATAAAGGTCGGTTTCCAGTTCAGGCCCGGCTCAACCAGATGGCTGAACTTGCCGAAACGGGTTACCACACCGCGCTCTGCTTCCTTAATGGTGTAGAATCCGCTGGCAGCCCAGATAACCACGACGGCAGCCACGGCAAGGCCGACGAATCGACCGTTCATATTCTTCTGCGGGCCGGAGGGAGTGCCGTTGCCGGACCCTTTACCGCCGAAACCACCGAGTTTTTTACTGAGCTTACGGAAGATATCATCAAGATCGGGAGGGCCCTGATCGCGCCCGCCCTTATTGTTATTACCACCAGAATTATTTCCACCAGAGTTGCCGCTATTGTTGCTGCTTCCCCAGGGGTCGCGGTCCTGTCCGTTATTACCGGGCTGATTCCACGCCATGTTATAGCTCCATTATTCTATGATTGGTGTTCTTCAGGCTCTATATCAGTCAAGTTATCCCAGGCATTTTTCTCTTCGAAATCTACCGGGAATCCGTTACGAACATATTCGCTCATAGCCGGTTCTTGTTTGCAGAGGCGACGCCAGTCAACAATGGGCATACGCACCATCAGACCGATACTGCCATCCTCTTCAATCCATTCTTTTTCAATCGCCTGAAGCTGGTAAAAACGGCTACGAAGGCGACCCGCTTCCGGTGGCAAACACAATTCTACCTGTGCAATTTCACCTGACAGACGCTCCGTTAATGCCTGAAATAGCAACGGGATACCTTCACCTGTCGCGGCCGATAACCAGACCCTGATTGGCAAATTCTCTTCGTTGCGGTCGATACGTGGGACGAAGTTGTCCAACATATCTATTTTATTCATCACTAACAGCGCAGGAATGTCATCTGCTTCAATCTCTGCCAGCACCGTATTCACCGCGTCGATGTTTTCCTCAACGCGAATATCCGCTGCATCAATCACATGAATTAACAGAGATGCCTGTCGGGTTTCCTGCAATGTTGCTTTAAACGCAGCAACTAAATCATGGGGCAGGTGACGAATAAACCCTACGGTATCTGCCAGTACCGTCTCTCCTACGTCAGCAACCATAATGCGTCGCAGCGTTGGATCCAGGGTGGCAAATAATTGATCGGCCACGTAAACGTCGGCCTCGGTAATTCGGTTAAACAGCGTCGACTTTCCGGCGTTGGTATATCCCACCAGAGAAACCGTCGGAATGTCGGCACGCACTCTTGAACGACGCCCCTGCTCGCGCTGTTTGGCGACGCGTTCAAGGCGGTTTAAAATAAGCGTGATGCGGTCGCGCAGGAGTCGACGGTCGGTTTCGAGCTGGGTTTCCCCAGGACCGCGCGCACCAATCCCACCGCCCTGGCGTTCAAGGTGAGTCCAGCCTCGTACCAGTCGGGTTGCAATATGGCGTAACTGTGCCAATTCTACTTGTAGTTTACCTTCGTGAGTACGGGCGCGCTGGGCAAAAATATCTAGAATAAGTCCGGTACGATCGACCACGCGGCATTCGCACAAGGCTTCCAGGTTACGTTCCTGGCCAGGTGTTAAAGCGTGATCAAACAGGATTACAGATGCGCCAGTAGCTTTAACGGCATCTGCGATTTCTTGGGCCTTTCCTTCACCGACAAAGTATTTAGGGTGTGGAGCCTTACGGCTCCCAGTGATGACTTGCAACGCCTCAACACCGGCAGAAGAGACAAGCGATTCAAATTCGCTCAGGTCTTCCGTGTCTTTGTCTTGCGAGAAATAGATATGAACCAGTACGGCCTGCTCACCGGCTTCATAACGGTCAAACAAGCGTGTGACCTCTCAATTGAGAAATAAAATTCAACGAGGGGCACATAAGCGGCAATAACCCCTTATGAACCCCTTCGAGATTGAACAGCTGGGCGCCTTATTCGGCGTCATCGCCATCCTGCGGCTGCTGTGGAGCAGACGGTGCGCTACCATGATGATAGTTATTGGTAGTACCACCACCTGGATTATTACTGTGATGAGAAACCGGGCGCGAAGGAACAACGGTGGAGATAGCGTGTTTATACACCATCTGGCTTACCGTGTTTTTCAAAAGAATCACAAACTGATCGAAAGACTCAATCTGGCCTTGCAGCTTAATACCATTCACCAAGTAAATAGAAACCGGAACACGTTCGCGACGCAATGCGTTCAGGAACGGATCTTGCAAAGATTGCCCCTTAGCCATTCTATCTTTTCCTTATTTGTTTGTTGTTTGTAACTTTGAGCCTACAAGCTCGAAAATAAATCACATAAAAAAATTTGCGCGTTGAGTACCAATCAATTGTACACAATCAACCAACCTATGCACTAACAACCTGAATTACACGGCTTAAGGCTTCGTCAGGCTTTTCTGAATCAAGCCATTCAACCCCTTCCCAACCTCGTAACCATGTCATCTGGCGTTTAGCCAGCTGCCGTGTCGCACAAACACCACGATAAACCATTTCATCGTAGTCGATTTCACCAGAAAAATATGACCACATCTGGCGGTAACCGACACAACGAACGGAAGGCATGTCCGTATGCAAATCACCCCGAGTGAAAAGCGCTTTTGCTTCGGCCTCAAATCCGTTCGAAACCATTTGGTTAAAGCGCAATTCAATACGATCGTGCAACAATTGGCGACTCGTAGGTGCGATCGCAAATTGATGTACCCGGTAGGGTAAGCTTTCACCCGAAGTTTTAACGAGTTCCGTTAAAGTTTTACCCGAAATATAAAAAACTTCCAGTGCTCTGGAGAGTCTCTGTGGATCATTCGGGTGAATTCGCATTGCCGATACCGGATCAATTTCACTCAATTTTTTGTGCAGCGCTTCCCAGCCCTGCTCCGCAGCCTGCGTCTCAATGCGCTCGCGGACTTTCGCGTCGGCCTGAGGCAGGGGAGAAAGGCCCTCTAGCAGAGCCTTGAAATAAAGCATTGTTCCACCGACCAACAACGGAATTTTCTTACGTGCCGTTATTTCCTGCATCTCTCGCAGCGCATCGGCGCGGAAATCGGCGGCCGAATAAGATTGCGCAGGATCGAGGATATCAATCAGTCGATGAGGTGCTAACGCAAGCTCTTCGGCGGTTGGTTTTGCGGTACCGATGTCCATGCCCTTGTAGATAAGAGCAGAATCGACGCTGATAAGTTCAACCGGAAGATGCTGGCGCAGGGCCATCGCCAAGGCAGTTTTGCCCGAAGCCGTCGGACCCATGATAAAAATAGCGGGAGGTAATGCTTTGTTTTCTGAATCAGTCATGCTTAAAAGCCGCCAAGGCCGGCTGTAAATCAACGGGTTGCAAGAGTCCGGAGGGAGGTGACTTGACCAACTGCGGGCAAAGTCGCTCAACGTCCGCGAGTAATTGTATTGCTTGTGAAACCGTCCAGACGTCATGCTCACTGCCAATGCTGCGGGCAAACCACATAGCTACCGCATCAGGAGTGACCTCCTGCAGAACCGCAATATAGCCTAACAGGTCGGGTATCAACTTTTGTAAATTTTGTTGGCGTAATGGTAAAGGCACTGTGCGCAATGTCCCACGCTGGTGCTCCAATAGCATTTCAATACCAAAGTGTTGCAACAGCGCCTGATGGTGCGTGAATGCGTCGCGCTCTTCCTTGCTTAGCGTCAGTTTAACCGGAATAAGCAGCGGTTGAGGCTTCAATCCTTCAGAGGTGGGGGTCAGCTGGGCCGTTTTCAACCATCTTTCGGCGACCGGCAACGATAACAGCATAATTTTCTGCCCACGTTCAATAAGAGCAAAACTTGCGGCACAGACGGTCATCACGCGGCCAAAGCTTTGGCTATGCCCTGCAAGCACATCTTCATGCCCGGCGGGTCTGGCCTTCTCGACGATGGCCGAGGCTTCAACGGCCTTAACCGCCGCAGGCGTATCGTCGCCAGGCCTCAACAATTGCTGATAAAGCTCGCCCTGCGGTTTGCTGTAGGTATTTTCTTCGCTATAGCGCTGCACGGGCTCGCGCAGATGCGCAGAACGCGATGTCTCAGGGAATATCGGCTTGCCCGCAGACGGCGCTTTGTAAGACGGTTCCTGGCGCGGCGGCGTCGCTCTGGCCGAGGGTGCAGGCTGGGAAAAATGGTTAATGCCCGCCGCCTGACGGTTTTCCGGCTGCCAGCGTGGCTGCTCTTCGACCGGCTGCTCGGTATTAAGCTGCAAATCGCCCGCCTGCTGCAATACCGCCACCACCGCCTGATAGATGAAATCATGCACCATCCGTGACTGATGGAACCGCACCTCATGTTTGGCCGGATGCACGTTGACGTCAACCTGATGCGGATCCACATCAAGATACAACACGTAAGCGGGCTGCTGATCGTCTTTGAGCCTGTCCTGATAAGCCTGGCGGATCGCATGATTTATCAGGCGATCCTTCATCATGCGGTTATTGACGTAGCAGTACTGCATCTCGGTCAGACTGCGCGAACCGGCAGGATCGGCAACCCAGCCGCGGATCGCCAAATCACCGTGACGCCATTCCACCTCAAGGGCGTGCTCGACAAAAGTGGTACTGCAAATGCTCGCCAGGCGACGCGCGTTCTGCGAGGGATCTTTCACCGCGCGATATTGGCGGACCAGCTTACCGTTATGGCTTAGGTTAAACGCGACGTCGAAACGGGCCAGCGCGATACGCCTCACCACCTCATCAATGTGCGTGAACTCGGTTTTTTCGGTGCGCATGAACTTGCGGCGAGCGGGGGTGTTATAAAATAAATCGAGGACTTCTACGGTCGATCCCTGTGGATGTGCGGCGGGTTTTACCGTCACCGCCATGTCACGCCCTTCGGCGTAAGCCTGCCAGGCTTCGTCCTGCGTGGCGGTGCGCGACGTCAGCATCAAACGCGAAACGGAGCTGATACTGGCCAGCGCCTCACCGCGAAAACCGAGGCTGAGAATCGCTTCGAGATCGTCAAGCGAGCTGATTTTACTGGTGGCGTGACGGGCCAGCGCCAGCGCAAGTTCGTCTTTAGCGATGCCGCAGCCGTTATCGCGGATGCGGATAAGCTTCGCGCCGCCGCGATCGATATCGATATCGATACGCGTCGCACCGGCGTCAAGACTGTTTTCGACCAGCTCTTTCACTACCGATGCGGGCCGTTCAACAACCTCACCTGCCGCTATCTGATTTGCCAGCTGCGGTGGCAGTACCCGAATCGGCATAGCCGCTCCTGTCATCTTAAGAAGAATATCGCTTACGTCCGTTTACGACTGCGGAATGGTCAGCGTCTGCCCAAGCTGCACGTCACCGGATTTCATATGGTTTGCCGTTCTGATGTCGCTCATGCTGACACCGTACTTCGAGGCAATGGCCGACAGCGTATCGCCGCGCACCACTTTATGCCTTGAAGGTCGTTTCGTCGCACGCGCCGTCGTCACTTTAGCGGTAGTGTTTCTCGACACCGCCGAGGTGCCCGCCGGCACTTTCAGACGCTGTCCGACCCAGACACCGTCTTTCTTCAGCTTGTTAAGATCGCGCAGTGCGCTCATGGTGGTTCCATAATGCACCGCAATGCCCGTCAGCGTTTCACCGCGTTTGACCTGATGAATCTGCGTCGCGCCGCCCAGTGCGGCCGTGGTTTCAATCGGCCCCGGCTGGCTCAAAGAGCTGCTGTCCGGTGCCGAAGCGTTGGAGCTAGTGACCGACGTTGCGCTGGCTAGCAACGGTCGGTTTTCGACCTTTGGGCCGGTTTGTAACGGATGCGCCAGGAAATAACTGCGCAAGCCTTCATAGATGGCATGGGCAATTTTATCCTGATACGCGCTGCTTCCAAGCAGCCGCTCCCCGCTAGGATTACTGATAAAGCCGGTTTCTACCAGCAGCGAAGGAATATCCGGTGAACGCAATACTCCAAGGCTGGCGTGCTCTGGCTTGGCCTTGTGCAGTGCGCCGACTTTGCGCAACTGCTGCAATACTTTAACGGCAACGTCATAACCTACGCGCTGCGAGTGGCCGAACTGCAAGTCAAGCACCGCCTGACTCAAATAAGGATCCGACGCGGTGTTGGCCAGCATATCGCCCGCCCCGCCTAGCAGCTCGGACTGCTTCTCGTGCTGCTCAAGCCAGTTACCCATTTCGCTGTTGGCGCGACGGTTTGAAAGCACCCAGACCGAAGCACCATTCGCGCTGCGGTTAGGTGCCGCATCGGCGTGAATGGAGACCAGCAGGTTGGCGCCTTTTTTACGCGCCACGTCGGAACGGCCCATTACCGAGATGAAGTAATCGCCATCGCGGGTCAATACCGGTTTAAACATCGGATCACGCGCCATCTCTGCCTGCAGTTTGCGGGCGATGGCAATAGTGACATTTTTCTCTTTTAGTCCACCTACGCCCTGTGCGCCGGGGTCTTGCCCACCGTGGCCCGCATCGATGGCGACGATGACCTGATTATCCGAGGTGGTTCCGCTGGTACGTGGCGTGAGCTGTGTGCTCGGCCCTGGCGCAGCGGCGACCCGCGGACTCTGGCTGCCGTCAAACGGATTACCGCGCGGTGGCGGTGGCGGTGGCGTGACCAAGCGGTTCCCCGGCTGGGCACGGGTGATCATTCCCGAAGAAGAGGTGCGCTGTGGCGCGGCGGCGCTGAGGGTAAACACCACGGTGTACTGACCGCCGTCCTGCTGCACCTGGGCATTGGTTCTGACCTTTTGCGTCAGCTCAAACACCAGACGCTGCGTCTTGGCATCCGCAGGCGTACTCGCCCGCACGCGTCTAACCAGATTTTGGCCGCTAAAATTCAGCGGTAAACCACGCATCACGCCCGTTTGCACGATATCGATGACTACGCGTTCCGGGCTATGCAGCGGGAAGAAGGAATAGTCAGGCTTGCCATCAAAGTTGATGGTAACGGTGGATTGCGTACTCCCGTTGGAAACATTGATGTTTTTCATACCTGCGCCAAAAGCAGGAACGAATGCCGTAGGTATCATCACGGTAACCGTGAGTACCAACATAGCCGCGACTCTTTTCCAAAATCTGTTAACGCATTGAATCATTACAGCATTATCCTTGCTTTTGTAGCATCTGCAGCAGCCGGTTACCTGTCTCGGAAACGGCCTTGATAGTCGCCAATCGTCCCTCTGGCTGATAGGCGAGAGTCAGTTCCAGATCGGGCTCAGGCAAAACGCCCGCCCCCTGTTGAGGCCATTCCACCAGACAAATCGCGTCTTCGGTAAAGTAGTCGCGTATGCCCATGAACTCCAGCTCCTCCGGGTCGGCCAGACGGTACAGGTCAAAATGATAGACCGCCATCGGATGAAGCTGATAAGGCTCGACCAGAGTATAGGTCGGACTTTTAACATTGCCGTTATGACCGCGCGCCTGCAGGAACCCACGACTGAAGGTCGTTTTTCCAGCCCCCAGATCGCCAAACAGATGGATGACCGTCGCACCGGTGCAGGCGGCGGCTAAATCAGCCCCAAGTTTCAGGGTGGCGACTTCATCTGGCAAAGGTAAGTTAATTTGATTCATTGGGTAGTTTCTATTTTTCTAGGTCAGGGTTAACCGTTGGGGCTATCCAGGTTAACAAATCCGTTGCCAGCATGCCGCGAGTGCCCTGGCGTTGAGCGATGATATCCGCCGCCGCGCCGTGAACCACAGTTCCGGCACAGGCTGCATCATAGAAAGATAACTTCTGAGCGAGCAGACCGCCAATGATGCCTGACAGAATGTCGCCCATGCCGCCGCTGGCCATCCCCGCATTGCCGACGTCGGCCAGCGCGGTCTGGCCCTCTTCGGTGCCAATCAGCGTGCCTGCCCCTTTTAAGACCACTACCCCCCCATAGCGATGGGTAAGGCGTCGTAAAGAAAGTAAGCGATCGCTTTCGATTTCCTTCACAGTGCATCCCAAAAGGCGTGCGGCTTCACCGGGATGGGGCGTCAAGACGCGATTTTGCCGTTTCTCAGGGCTTTTTGCCAGCATGTTAAGCGCATCTGCGTCCCATAACGCGGGTTTTTGATTTTCGGCGATACGTTTGAAGGCAGATTGCCCCCACGCCTTCTGGCCAAGGCCCGGGCCTATTACCACCGCACTGGCCCATTCGAGTGCCTCGGTCAGTGAGTCGTCGTTCAGTTCCTGCACCATCAGTTCAGGACGGGCGGTCAGCAGCGGCGCAATATTCTCTTTGTGAGTGAGTACTCGCACCATTCCTGCACCTGCCCGCAAAGCCGCTTCGGACGCCATGCGGATAGCCCCCGCAAAGCCGGTATCACCGCCGACCAGCAGCAGATGTCCGTGTTCGCCCTTGTGCGAGCAAGGCCGACGCGGCTTTAGCCACTGCCCCAGCCGTGCAGCGTCGAGACGTTGCAGCAGAGGAAGATGGCCACTAAGCCAGCTTTCGAGGCCGAGCGTGTCACAACGCAACTCACCCACGTAGTCTCGGGCCTGTCCGGTGAGCAGCCCAGGTTTAAGGGCAATGAAAGTCACGGTCAGCGTGGCATGAACCCCTTCACCGGCTGCGGTGCCGGTTTCTGCGGCCAGACCGGAGGGAATATCTAGCGACAAGACAGGCGCATCATAGTGATTAATCGCCTTGATGAGGCGCGTCATCGGCTCTCTGGGTGCAGATTTCAGGCCGGTACCGAGCAGCGCATCAACCACCAGCTCTCTGCCAGAAGGCCACGCCGAGGTGATATCGCCAATCGTGCCACCGGCGTCGAGCCAGCCCTTTCTTGCCTGTTCCGCCTCATCGGGCAGCAGTTTATCGCTGCTTATTGCCAATAACGTGACGTCAAGACCCGCGCCTTTGGCCAATCTTGCTACCTCATAGCCGTCACCACCGTTATTACCGTGGCCACACAACACCAGCCAGCGCGTGGCGTGAGGAAAGGTCGAACGCGCATGGCGAAATGCGGCCGCGGCGGCGCGCTGCATCAGCGTAAATAGCGACAGGCCGGTATCCCGCGCCGCCTGTGCCTCCGCATCTCGCAACCAGTCTGCAGAATAGACGGAGTATGGTAAACTTGCCGGGTTCTGTTTTTCAATTTGGTTAGTCATGACGCACCTCCTCGATCTCGATCAATTAGCCCAACATATCAAGCAATGGGGCCAGTCGCTAGGCTTCCAACAGGTTGGTATCTGCGATACCGACCTCTCGGCCGAAGAGCCAAAGCTGCAAGAGTGGCTTGATAAACAATATCATGGAGAGATGGATTGGATGGCGCGCCACGGCATGATGCGCGCACGCCCACATGAGCTTTTACCCGGCACGCTGCGGGTGATAAGCGTGCGCATGAACTACCTGCCTGCCAAGGCGGCTTTCGCAAAAACGTTGAATAATCCAATGCTTGGCTATGTTAGCCGCTATGCGTTGGGCCGCGACTATCACAAGGTTCTGCGCCAGCGTCTGAAAAAGCTGGGAGACATGATCCAGACTTACTGCACCGAAGCGCAGCCCGATTCAGCGCTGAGCTTTCGCCCTTTTGTTGATTCCGCACCTATCATGGAACGTCCTCTTGCTGAGAAAGCCGGGCTTGGTTGGGTTGGCAAGCACTCACTTATATTAAACCGTGAGTCAGGTTCCTGGTTCTTCCTGGGCGAACTGCTTATCGACCTCCCCCTGCCGGTGGATAAACCTCAGGAAGAACAGTGTGGGCGATGCGTGGCCTGTATCACTACCTGCCCGACCGGCGCTATTGTCGCGCCCTATCAGGTCGATGCCCGCCGCTGTATCTCCTATCTGACCATCGAGCTCGAAGGGGCCATTCCTGAAGAGTTCCGCCCGCTGATGGGCAATCGTATCTACGGCTGCGACGACTGCCAGCTTATTTGCCCCTGGAATCGCTATTCTCAGCTGACCGACGAAGATGATTTCAGTCCGCGCGCTGCGCTGCATGCGCCGCAGCTGGTCGAATTGTTTAACTGGAAAGAAGAGAAGTTTCTGCGCATTACCGAAGGCTCGCCTATTCGGCGTATCGGACACCTGCGCTGGCTGCGAAATATTTCCGTCGCCTTGGGTAACGCTCCCTATGACGAAAGCATCGTTTTGGCGTTAGAAAGCAGAAAAGGGGAAAATAGCATGCTGGATGAACATATTGAGTGGGCTATCGCGCAGCAGTTGACCAGGCGGAGCGAACATCAGATAGAGGTGCAGTCTTCTCAGAAGAAACGACTGATTCGCGCTGTGGAAAAAGGTTTGCCGAGGGACGCTTAAAAGAGGCAAATTTCTGTAAATGCGCTAGCGTCTCCGCTGTGCATAAAAATAAAATTGCTTTGCCGATCAATTGCAAAAAAAAGAGCAAGCGATCGCCATAACGTTTTGCTATTAATTTTATTCATTAAAAATCAATAAGTTATTTTTTAACAATATCCACAGGACAAATAAAGATCAGTGCAAAAAGTAAACTAAATCTGTGGATAACTCTGTTCACAGAATTAATTCAAGTCATTTTTTTAAACGACGAAAAAGGCCCCGAGAGGGCATGGTGACTGGCTTAGTGATTTGAAGAAGAAAATTGGAGCGGGAAACGAGACTCGAACTCGCGACCCCGACCTTGGCAAGGTCGTGCTCTACCAACTGAGCTATTCCCGCTTAGGAGATGCAATGTGCATCGGTTGTAAATTTCGTCTTGTAAATTCTCTTCGTCTGAAGAGACATCTACTTTTCGACAACTACAACATTTGAAAAGTTTGGAGCGGGAAACGAGACTCGAACTCGCGACCCCGACCTTGGCAAGGTCGTGCTCTACCAACTGAGCTATTCCCGCGTCGCATGGTGCTACTGTTTTCTTTACTGCTATTTTTCTTTGATAAAACTTTGAAAGCCAATCAAAAAAATTTGGAGCGGGAAACGAGACTCGAACTCGCGACCCCGACCTTGGCAAGGTCGTGCTCTACCAACTGAGCTATTCCCGCTCTGCGTACTAACGAAATTCTTCATCGGTACGGGGTGCGCATTATACGAGAAATCTTTCGTCCCGCAAGCCCCCTTTCCCAAAAAAAACCGTTTTTATTCAATAAATCGTTCAAGTGCTGATTAAAAGAGCAAGGCGTTCAATTAACCAGCAATTTTTTACTTTTAACGCCGTAAATCAGACGAAAAAATATTTTAGCCCGTTATCACAGCTTGATAAAGTTTTCGCGATAGTAGGCCAGTTCGGCCACTGACTCGCGAATATCGTCCATCGCCTGATGCGTTCCCTGCTTGGTAAAGCCGTCGAGCACTTCTGGCTTCCAGCGACGCGCGAGCTCTTTCAGCGTACTGACGTCAAGGTAACGGTAATGGAAGTAAGACTCCAGCTCCGGCATGTACTTGAACAGGAAACGGCGATCCTGACCGATGCTGTTGCCGCAAATAGGAGATTTACCTGCCGGAACCCACTGTTTCAGGAACTCGATAGTCTTCTGCTGGGCGGCCTGTTCGTCATAAGGGCTGGCCTTGACGCGTTCCACTAATCCGCTTCCGGTGTGCGTACGCACGTTCCATTCGTCCATCAAGGCAAGCTGTGCTTCCGACTGATGCACCGCCATCACCGGCCCCTCGGCCAGAATATTCAGATTGGCGTCTGTCACTAACGTTGCGATTTCGATGATACGGTCGCGCTGCGGATCGAGGCCGGTCATTTCCAAATCGATCCAAATTAGATTGTTATCACTCGCTGACATAAATAGCTCCAGTCATGAAAAGTCCCACAACGGTTAATTAATACGAAATAGCTGGTATCATAGACGTTTTGGTCGCAACGAGCGATTAAAGCCAGTCAAGTGAGGCGCAGTGACTAAGATAAAACTGTCAAAAGGGCAACAACGTCGCGTTAACGCCAACCACGAACGTCGTCTGACTAAGACCGACAAACGTAAAGAGCTGGACGACTCCCTGCACGGCGAACCCCAAGAGGGGGTGGTCATCAGCCGTTTCGGGATGCACGCCGACGTTGAAGCTTCCGACGGCAGCCAGCACCGCTGCAACATCCGTCGGACCATCCGTTCGCTGGTTACCGGCGACCGCGTCGTATGGCGCTCCGGCGAGAACGCCAGCGTCAAAGGTATCGTTGAAGCCGTGCATGAACGCACGTCGGTACTGACACGTCCAGATTTCTACGATGGCGTTAAACCGATTGCCGCTAACATCAATCAGATTGTGATTGTCTCGGCCATCCTGCCCGAGCTGTCACTCAACATCATCGACCGCTATCTGGTGGCCTGCGAAACCGTTGAGGTCGAGCCGCTGATCGTGCTGAACAAAATCGATCTGCTGGACGACGAAAGCCGTAAATTCGTGGCACAAATGATGGATATCTATCGCCACATCAACTATCGCGTCCTTGAAGTGTCGAGCTATACCGGTGAAGGCATGCCGGAATTTATCGCCGCGCTGACCGACCGCATCAGCATCTTTGCCGGTCAGTCGGGCGTGGGTAAATCGAGCCTGCTGAACGCGCTGCTGCCACCGAGCGACCAACAGATTCTGGTTAACGATGTCTCGGATAACTCGGGGCTCGGCCAGCACACCACTACTGCTGCGCGGCTTTATCACTTCCAGCACGGTGGTGACGTCATCGACTCCCCGGGCGTGCGTGAATTCGGCCTGTGGCACCTTGCCCCTGAGCAAATTACCCAGGGCTTTGTCGAGTTCCGCCCTTATCTGGGCTACTGCAAGTTCCGCGACTGTAAACACGGCAGCGATCCGGGCTGTGCAATTCGTGAAGCCGTCGACAAAGGCGAGATTGCCGAGGAGCGTTTTGACAACTATCACCGTATTCTCGAAAGCATGGCCGATGTAAAAACGCGTAAAAACTTCGATGAACTTTAAAAAACGCCGGTAATTTCAGTACAATTGCCGGTTAGTTTTTGGCTATTTATTTTTCATTTTTTTATTTCCTACGATCTGTCGCTTAGTGCGGCAGACGATACTTTAAGAGGCTCCCCGTGCTGGATAGGATCAAAATAAAACTTCAATACTTACTTCCTAAACAAGGGCTGACCCGACTTGCAGGCTGGGGTGCAGAACGCCGCGCCGCGATGCTGACCCAGTGGGTAATCAAAGCTTTTGCCAGCTATTACAAAGTTGATATGAAAGAAGCACTGGACCCGAACTTTTCGGCTTACCCAACCTTTAATGAATTCTTCGTGCGTCCGCTGCGCGATGGCGCTCGCCCTGTTGTCAGCGGGCTGGACATGCTGTGCCTGCCTGCCGACGGCGCAATAAGCCAGCTGGGTGCGATTGTCGACAGCAAGCTGTTCCAGGCTAAAGGCCATTTCTACACTCTCGAAGCGCTGCTGGCCGGCAACTATCAGTTGGCTGAACAGTTCAAAGAAGGCCTGTTTGCAACCACTTATCTGGCCCCGCGCGACTACCACCGCGTTCACATGCCGTGCGACGGCGTACTGCGCGAGATGACCTACGTACCGGGCGACCTGTTCTCGGTTAACCCGCTGACCGCCGCGAATGTGCCTAATCTGTTCGCACGCAATGAACGCGTCATCTGCGTGTTCGATACTGAATTTGGCCCAATGGTACAAATCCTGGTTGGCGCGACCATCGTGGGCAGCATCGAAACCGTATGGTCTGGTCAGGTTACCCCGCCGCGTGAAGGTATTATCAAACGCTGGACCTACCCTGCTGCCGGTGAAGAAGGCGCGATCGCGCTGGAAAAAGGCCAGGAAATGGGCCGCTTCAAGCTCGGTTCAACCGTTATCAACCTTTTTGCCGCCAATCAGGTCGAATTTATGCCACAGTTGAAAAACGGCACCGTAACGCGCATGGGCGAACCTTTTGCCGAGGCGTTGCGCCCACACGCCGTCGAACCGGTCTCTGCCGAGAACGTTATTTAAGTTTGTTGAAAGGAAATTGTCGTGCGCCTGATCTCAACCCTGTTGCTGAGTTTGCTGTTGGCGCTGCCACTGTATGCCAACGCAGCGCTTTCAGAAGACCAGCTCCAGCAAGAGCTAAAACAAGCCCAATCCAGTAAGGATACGGCCAATCAGGCGCAGATCGTCGAGTTGCTGCAAAATGCGATTAACTGGATGGGTGAGGCACGTGCTTCCCTCGCCCGCTCAGGACAATACCAGACGGTCATCGACGACTTTCCGCGCCTGACGCAGAGCCTGCGTCAGGAGCTAAAAACCCAGAGTGAAAAAGCGCTGCCGGTGGACGACAGCCTCTCAAGCGCTGAGCTTGACCAGCAGATCCTGCAGGTCAGCAGCCAGCTGCTCGAAGAAGCACGCCAGCTGCGCCAGGAGCAGGACCGTTCGCGGGAGATAAGTGATTCCCTGAGTCAACTTCCACAGCAGCAGTCTGAGGCCCGCAACGCACTGGCCGACGTCGATCAACGCCTGCAAAATCTCACCAAGAGCAATTCTCCGCTGGCGCAGGCTCAAGCCAAGGCGTTACAGGCAGAATCTGCCGCCCGCAAGGCGCGCGTCGACGAGCTTGAGTTGGCACAGCTTTCTGCGAGTAATCGTCAGGAACTGTCGCGTATCCGCGCTGAACTGTATAAGACGCGTCACGATCGTCTCGATGAACTGCTGCAAACGCTGCGCAACAATCTCAACAGCCAGCGCCAGCGCGAGGCCGAAAATGCGCTTGAAAAAACTGAGCAACTGGCCGAGCAGAGCGGTGAGCTGCCGAAATCGATTACCCAACAGTTGCAGGCCAACCGCGAGCTTTCGCTGGCGCTAAACCAGCAGGCGCAGCGCATGGACCTCATCTCCTCCCAGCAACGTCAGGCCGCCGCGCAAACATTGCAGGTTCGTCAGGCACTGAGCACCATCCGCGAGCAGGCGCAGTGGCTCGACGCATCGCCGCTGCTCGGTGAAACCCTGCGTGCCCAGGTTGCCAAGCTGCCTGAAATGCCAAAACCACAGCAGCTCGACGGTGAGATGGGTCAGCTGCGGGTGCAGCGGCTGCACTATGAAGACTTACTCGGTAAACAGCAGCAGTACCGCCAGGGGCGTCAGGACGACGGCCAACCGCTGAGCGCCGCACAGCAAAAAATTCTTCAAGCGCAGTTGAAAACGCAGACCGATTTGCTCAACTCGCTGCTTTCAGGGTGTGACACCCAAATTCTTGAGCTGACCAAGCTCAAGGTCGCCAATACCCAGCTGGTTGACGCGCTTAAAGACATTAATGACGCCGCGCACCGCTATCTGTTCTGGGTCGCCGACGTCAGCCCGCTGAGCTTCAATTATCCGCTACAAACCATGCACGACCTGAATCGTCTGCTGTCGCTGGATACACTCTCGCAGCTGGGCAAAGCCTCGGTGATGATGGTTACCAGCAAAGAAACGCTGCTGCCGCTGTTTGGCGCACTGATTTTGGTGATTGTCAGCATCAGCTCCCGTCGCCACTACTACAACTTCCTTGACCGTGCCAGCAGCCGCGTTGGCAAGGTCACTCAGGACCACTTCTCGCTCACCGCCCGCACGGTATTTTGGTCGATTCTGGTCGCCCTGCCCCTGCCAGTGCTGTGGGCGGCGTTGGGTTACGGCCTGCAAAGCGCGTGGCCATTCCCGATAGCGGTCGCCATCGGTGACGGCGTGACCGCCGCGCTGCCGGTACTGTGGCTGTTTATGATAAGCCACTATCTGGCGCATCCGAAAGGGCTGTTCATCACCCACTTCAACTGGCCGCAGCGCCGCGTTTCGCGTGCGCTGCGCTACTACTCGCTGTCAATCTGGCTGGTCGTGCCGTTGATTATGGCGCTGATAACCTTCGATAATCTCAACGACCGCGAGTTCTCCAACACGCTGGGAAGACTGTGCTTTATCATTCTTTGCGTACTGCTGAGTCTGGTGACGCAGAGCCTGAAACGTGCCGGTATTCCGCTGTATCTCGACAAGCAGGGCAACGGCGAGAACCTGCTGAACAGCACGCTCTGGTGGTTGATGCTGAGTGCACCGCTGATTGCGGCCTTTGCCTCAATGCTCGGCTATCTGGCGACCTCACAGGCGCTTCTGGCGCGTCTGGAAACGTCGCTGGCCATCTGGTTCCTGCTGCTGGTCATTTACCACATCATCCGCCGCTGGATGCTGATTCAACGCCGTAAAATTGCCTTCGAACGCGCCAAACAGCGCCGTGCCGAAATCCTCTCGCAGCGTGCGCGCGGTGAAGAGGAACAGCAGGTAAACAGCAATGAAGGGGCGATTGAAATCGAGGAGCCGGTGGTCGATCTCGACGCCATCAGCGCCCAGTCTCTGCGTCTGGTACGTTCACTGCTGGCGATGGTTGCGCTGGTGTCGTTGATTTTCCTGTGGTCGGAAATCCATTCGGCGTTCTCTTTCCTCGAGAACATCAAGCTGTGGGACGTTTCCTCGACCACCCAGGGCGTCGAGAGCATGCAGCCGATCACGCTGGGCCACGTGCTGATCGCCATTCTGGTTCTGATCATCACCACCCAGCTGGTGCGTAACCTGCCCGCCCTGCTCGAGCTGGCGCTGTTACAGCATCTGGATCTGACGCCGGGCACCGGTTATGCGGCGCTGACTATCACCAAATACGCGGTATTGCTGATAGGTGGGCTGACCGGGTTCTCGATGCTTGGCATCGAATGGGGCAAGCTGCAGTGGCTGGTCGCGGCGATGGGCGTGGGGCTGGGCTTTGGTTTGCAGGAGATCTTCGCCAACTTTATTTCAGGCCTGATGATCCTGTTTGAAAAGCCTATCCGCATCGGCGATACGGTGACTATTCGTAATCTGACCGGCAGCGTGACCAAGATTAATACCCGAGCGACAACCATCGTCGACTGGGACCGCAAAGAGATCATCGTGCCAAACAAGGCGTTCATCACCGAGCAGTTTATCAACTGGTCGCTGTCGGACTCCGTCACGCGCGTGGTGTTGACGGTGCCCGCACCGGTAGAGGCAAACAGCGAAGAGGTGACGTCTATTCTTACCCAGGCGGCGCGCAAATGTTCGCTGGTGCTGGATACACCGGCTCCAGAGGCGTATCTGGTCGACCTGCAACAGGGTATTCAGATCTTCGAGCTGCGTATGCACGCCGCAGAAATGGCGCACCGTATGCCGCTGCGTCATGAAATCCACCAGCTGATTCTGGCCGGGTTCCGCGAGCATGGCATTATTCTGCCATTCCCGCCTTTCCAGGTCCGCATGGAGACGTTGCATCGCGGCCAAAACGGCAGCAACGCCACGATCAGCAGCGCCGGTCCACGATCGCCGGGCGACCTCTAAAGCCCCTGTTGGCTCCCTGCATATCACGCACAGGGAGCCTGCACCTTAAATGTCGGCAAACAGTCGCTTCGCAGTATGACGATGCCGGGCTATCAGCGACTTCACATCCAGGCCGACAATTTGCCCCTCACGTACGCGCCACTTTCCGCCGACCATCACGCTGTCAGCGCGTTCTGCCCCACACAGCAACAGCGCGGCGATCGGGTCATGACTTCCGCTAAAACGCAGCTCGTCCAGCCTAAATAACGCCAGATCCGCCTGTTTACCCACCGCAAGCTGCCCGATATCCTCACGGCCAATGACCCGTGCAGATCCCCGCGTTGCCCAGCCTAGGATCCGCTCCGGCGTGGCGTATTCTGTTCCGTAACGCAGACGCTGGAGATAAAGCGCCTGCCGCGCCTCATACATCAGGTTTGAGGCGTCGTTTGAGGCGGATCCATCCACGCCAAGGCCGATCGATGCCCCTGCCGCCTCGAGATCCCGCGTTGGACACATGCCTGACGCCAGCCGCATGTTAGATACCGGGCAGTGGCAAATGCCGGTACCCGCAGCGCCCAGTCGGCGGATCTCTTCTTCGTTGAAATGGATCCCATGAGCCAGCCAGGTCCTATCGCTGAGCCAGCCGACGCTGTCGAGATAGTCGACCGTGCGCAGGCCAAAGCGCTCAAGGCAAAACTGCTCCTCGTCCAGCGTTTCGGCCAGATGGGTGTGCAGACGGACATCCTCGCGCTGCGCCATCGCGGCGCTTTCTCGCATGATATCGGGGGTCACGGAGAACGGCGAGCAAGGCGCCAGCGCGATTTGCATCCAGGCTCCCTCGCCGCGCTGGTGATAGCGCTGAATCAGCCGCTGGCTGTCTTCCAGAATCACCTCGGCGGATTGCACCGTATGCATCGGCGGCAGACCGCCGTCGTCTTCCCCGAGGCTCATCGAGCCGCGAGTCAATAAGGCGCGCATGCCCAATTCACCGACCACCTCGACCTGAACGTCGATGGCCTCTTCCATCCCCTGCGGAAACAGATAGTGATGGTCGGTGGTCGTGGTACAGCCAGAGAGCAGCAGCTCGGCCATTGCAACGCGGCTCGCTAACGCCAGCGCTTCAGGCTGGAGACGGGCCCACACGGGATAAAGCTGTTTTAACCACGGGAATAGCGGGGCATTGACCACTGGTGCCCAGGCTCGCGTCAGCGTCTGATAAAAGTGGTGATGGGTGTTGATAAGACCCGGCAGCAGCACGCATTCGGCGGCGTCAATGACACTGTCTACCGGCCGCGCTGGCTGCTGCCCCGCGGACAGCAGCTCGGCGATGCGTGAGCCTTCAATAACGAGACCGCCGGCGGCGTCGAGCTGGTTGGCGGTGAAAACGGCGAGAGGGTTTTTGATCCAAGTACGTTGCGTCAACATAACTGGCTCCTTTAAGTTGATAATCATAAGGTTAGCCAGCTCAGTTATGCCCTGTCTGCTGATCCAGGGGCGCCGCAGCGCAGGATATCAGTTTGCTTTAATCGATTTCACTGGCTCAATGACCGTCGCGGTAGTTTTTTCCATTGGCATCAGGAAATTCAGCAACATAGCGACAATTCCACCGCTGGTCACCGCATGACCAAAGATATTGCCCACGACCTGTGGGAACTGTTTAAGGACTTCAGGCACGGCTTCGATTCCCAGCCCGATCCCCAATGAAATAGCGATAATCAGCATCTCGCGGCGGCCAAGCGGTGCCTGAGTCATAATACGAATACCCGCGGCTACCACACTGCCGAACATCACCAGCGTTGCTCCCCCCAGCACCGGTGCGGGAATTTGCTGCAACAGGCCACCGATAGCCGGGAAAAGGCCTAGCACCACAAGTAAAACGCCGATATAGAGCCCCACGCGGCGACTGGCTACGCCGGTCATCTGGATAACGCCATTATTCTGCGCGAAAGTCGTATTTGGGAAAGAGGATAACATTGCCGCAATCATGCAGCTCACACCGTCAGCTAGAATCCCGCCCTTCAGACGCTTGCGGAAAGCCTCCCCCTCAATCGGCTGCTGCGACAGCATGCAGTTGGCGGTCAGGTCACCGACTGCCTCGAGAATGCTGATGAAAGAGACCAACGCGATCGGCACGAAGACAGTCCAGTCGAAATGGAAACCAAAGCGGAACAGGCGCGGCAACTCAAACCAGCTCCCCTGTAGCGTCTTGAAGGTCAGATGGCCGGTCAACGCGGCGGCGAGGCAACCTACGGCAATACCGACCACGATGGCAGACAGGCGCAGCGCACGCACGGGAATGCGGTTAAGAATAACAATCACCAGCAGGGTTAATGCCCCAAGCCCAAGGTTAGCCGGTGCGCCAAAGTCGGCTGCGCCGTTGCCACCGCCCCAATCGGTGATGCTCACCTTGATAAGGCTGATACCAATAAGCACGATGACAGTTCCGGTCACCAGCGGTGTAAATACACGGCGCTGCTGACCGGTGAAACGACTGATCAACAGCGGAATAAAGGCGGCAACAAAGTTAACGCCGAAGATCATCGCCATGATGTCTTCCGGCGAGCCACCGCGACTTTTCACCAGAAAGCCGCCGGAGAGGATCACGCCCAGAAAAGCAAAACTGGTTCCTTGCAGGCAGATCATTCCTGCGCCGATCCCCATGATACGGCGTGCCTGAATAAAGGTGCCTATCCCGGAAGCCAGCAGCGACATGCTTATCAGATAAGGCAGGTAGGCATTAAGCCCAAGTACCGACCCAATGATCAGCGGCGGAGTGATGATCCCAACCACACTTGCCAGCAGGTGTTGTACGGCGGTGAAAAACGCAGTCGCAGGAGCGATGCGGGCTTCCAGCCCATAGAGCAGCTCTTTTTCATTGGATTCTGACATAACGTGGTTCCGCGATAAGGGAGTATTACCCCTTTAATGCATAAACCAGGCCATTCGGTAAAAAACTAAGCGTAACTTGTATAACTCAATGAAAAATAATGTATTTTTCGCATAATTTTTTACTGAAACTTTAAAATCATAAAATACTAATTTGCATACTTTTGTTTCATCAGACGTGAAATCCTCATAGATTCGCACTATGAATGTGCAAAGCACCGCCACAAGGCAAGATTTGTAGATAAAAAAAATCCTGACCCACAGGGACAGGATTTCTTATCGCTGCGCGAGAATATCAGGCGCGGGTAACGGGGAAAGCCAATACGTCGGCGATGCTGTCGGCACCTAGCGCAATCATAATCAGGCGATCGACGCCCAGCGCAACACCGGAACACTCCGGCATGCCGTGCTTCAAGGCATCCAGCAGATTGTTGTCGATAGGATGCTGCGGCAGGCCGCGTGCGGCGCGCTTTCGGTTGTCCTGCTCAAAGCGCTGACGCTGCTCGTTGCCGTCGGTCAATTCACGGAATCCGTTGGCTAGCTCAACGCCTTTGTAGTAGACCTCAAAACGCTCGGCAACGCGGTGGTCTTCGGTACTTATTTCGGCCAGGGACGCCTGCGTCGCCGGGAAATGGTAAACGAAAGTCGGCTTTTCTCGCCCGATATGCGGTTCAACGCCCATCGCGAACAACAGCTGGAGCAGCGTGTCACGATCCTCTTCTTCATCGGCAATGTTGGAAAGATCCAGCTTGGCGGCTGCTTCACGCAGTTGCGCTTTGTCGGCAGACAAAGGGTCGACGTCAAGATGGCGGATAAACACCTGCTGATAGGAGACCGTTTCGGCGCTGTCGCAGTCGAGGATCTGTTGCAGCAGGTCATCCACTTCATTCATCAGGCGATACATGTCATAGCGTGGGCGATACCACTCGAGCATGGTGAATTCGGGATTATGATACCGACCGGCCTCTTCGTTGCGAAAACTGCGGCCCATCTGATAAATAGGACCACTGCCCGCGGCCAGCAGGCGTTTCATATGATACTCTGGGCTGGTCATCATGTAGAGCGTCATGCCCTCGGCGGCACCGGGGCCGACGAAGCGCGTCTCAAAAGGAAACAGGTGAATGTCGGTGATCGTTGCATGGCTCATGGTCGGTGTCTCCACCTCCAGAACGCCACGATCGCTGAAAAAACGTCGAATTTCAGCTACGATTGCCGCACGCTTCAACAAATTGGCGATAGATGCACTGGGTTGCCAGCTTGCTGTTTCGCTCATGATGATTTACTCCGATATCAGACAGGGCATGCAGTCTACTCGCATCCCCGCAGGCAAACAAATTTCCGTTGGCTACACTTAAGGCTTAACGTGAGAAAGGGACGACTATGCGAATCTGGGCAAAATTAGGTGTATTTATTTCTGCATTACTTTCAGTCGGTTGTAGCATTAATCCGCCTGACAACGTCAAAGTGGTCAATAACTTCGAGTTAAATCGCTATCTGGGCACCTGGTATGAGGTGGCGCGGCTGGATCACGGCTTCGAAAGGGGCATGGAGCAGGTCACCGCCAATTACAGCCTGCGCAACGACGGCGGCGTGAAGGTGATCAACCGCGGATTCAACCCGGCGAAAAACAAATGGCAGCAGAGTGAAGGAAAAGGCTATTTCACCGGCCCAACCTCACGCGCCGCACTCAAGGTTTCCTTCTTTGGGCCGTTTTATGGCGGCTACAACGTGATTGAGCTCGACAAAGACTATCAGTACGCGCTGGTGTGTGGACCGGATAAAAGCTATCTGTGGATCCTCTCACGAACGCCTCAGCTTGATGCCGGGGTAAAACAGCATTTGCTGGAAACCGCGCAGCGCTATGGTTTTGATACCGATAAACTGGTGTGGGTTAAACAGCCTTAGGCGAGCTAAATCGGGTGACACGGCAAATCGGCGTCACCCAGTTAGCAATTACTGTGCAGCTCTGGAAACGGCGTGACCACCGGCAGAAATGTCTTCACCCACGCCGCGCGTCGTGTTGCAGGCGGTTAACAGGCTTGAGAGAACGATAACTGACACGAGGGTGAGAATACTTTTCTTCAGCATATAAAAATCCTTCCTATAAGAGAATGTAAAGTATAACGCTCTAAGTGTAGTTAAAATTGGCGCGGAGTGGAGCGAGTTGATGAAATTTCGGACAAATAAGAACAAGTGCAGAAACGTGGATACTCGGCGAAAAAAAGGCCGACCTAAGTCAGCCTGCTCGGGAAATGGCTCCGCCGAGGTGTGACACGTCTTCACCAAAACCGTGAACCGTATTGCATCCGCTTAACGCTGCCAGTGCCAGCACTGAAACCACGATAAACAACATTCTCTTCAACATTGTAAACGTATTCCAAAAATTCAAAGGGTCGAACGTAAGCACCGCGGCAGCCTGGCCACCGCAGCGCCTTATGCGTTATACGTCTGCGCGAAAATTACTTAACGCGAGAAACGTATTCGCCAGAACGGGTATCAACACGAACAACTTCACCGATCTGTACGAACAATGGAACCTTAACAACTGCGCCAGTAGACAGAGTCGCTGGTTTACCGCCGGTACCGGCAGTGTCACCTTTCAGGCCTGGGTCAGTTTCGGTGATTTCAGCTTCGATGAAGTTCGGTGGCTGAACTGCGATAGGACGACCGTCCCACAGAGTCACGATACATTCCGCATTGTCCTGCAACCATTTAGCCGCGTCACCTACGGTTTTCTCTTCAACACCGTGCTGCTCGAAAGTCTCAGGGTGCATGAAGTGGAAGAACTCACCGTCGTTGTACAGGTAGTTCATGTTGGTATCAACAACGTCCGCACCTTCGCAAGAGTCGGTAGACTTGAAGGTTTTCTCTACGCGAGAACCGGTCAGCAGACGACGCATCTTAACGCGTGCGAAAGCCTGACCCTTGCCCGGTTTTACAAATTCACTTGATTCGATAGCGTAAGGCTCGCTTTCGAACATGATTTTAAGACCCGGACGGAAATCGTTGCTAGAATAAGTCGCCATAATGGCCCTCTAATTTTAAACTGGTAGCTTAGCCAAAAAAATGGCACACATTGTAACCCTAAATACGCCATTTAGAGAAGATTGGTTGTATCAACTCGGCGATGTTATTACAGACCCGGACGAACTGCTTACTCTTCTGGCACTTAACGATCATGCAGAACTGCAGCAGGGCCGCGAAGCCCGTCGTTTGTTCCCGTTGCGCGTGCCGCGCGCGTTTGTTGCGCGCATGCAGCCGGGATGTCCACAAGACCCTTTACTTTTGCAGGTTCTGACTGCGCGCGAAGAATTTATCGCGGCACCCGGCTTTAGCACCGACCCGCTCGATGAACAAAAAAGCGTGGTACCGGGGCTGCTGCACAAGTATCGCAATCGCGCACTACTGCTGGTCAAAGGCGGCTGTGCGGTGAACTGTCGCTACTGCTTCAGACGCCACTTTCCCTATCAGGACAACCAGGGAAACAAAAATAATTGGTCTCAGGCGCTGGAGTATATCCGCACTCAGCCGGAACTGGATGAAATAATTTTCTCCGGTGGTGACCCGCTGATGGCAAAAGACCACGAACTCGACTGGCTCATCAGCGAGCTGGAAGCCATTCCACACATTAAACGTCTGCGTATTCACAGCCGTTTACCGGTGGTTATCCCTGCTCGCATCACGCAGGGGCTCTGTGAGCGCCTGCGTGAGTCCAGGCTGCAGGTCCTGATGGTGACCCACATCAATCACGCTAATGAAATTGATGACGAGCTGAGAAACAGTATGGCGCGTCTGAAAAAATCCGGTGTGACGCTGCTCAACCAAAGCGTGTTGCTGCGCGGCGTGAACGACAACGTCGAGACGCTGGCGACGCTGAGCAATGCGCTGTTTGATGCGGGCATTTTACCGTATTACATCCACGTGCTGGACAAGGTGCAGGGCGCGGCGCACTTTATGGTCGAGGATGACGAGGCAAGAGCGCTTATCAAAGGTTTGCTGAGTCGCGTATCGGGTTATCTGGTGCCCACCCTCACCCGCGAGATTGGTGGGCAGCCGAGCAAGACGCCGCTGGACTTAGGTCTGACGCAATCCTGATTTTTCACTGAATTTTTTCGGAGTCTGCGCAGATTGATGCCAAGCAAAAGGGATGCCCGTTGGCATCCCTTTTTTATTGGCTATGGTTATCGGTTGTGGCCGCTTATGGGCACTTATAAACCTGACCGACCATTTTGCTGTCCAGCGGTGCAAAGCTGGAGAAGATATTCTGCGTTGGGCTATTGGCACCATAAATGGTATTGCCGCCCAGTGCCGCCGCCTTGTTACGCAAATCGTTTGCCGCGCCGCGCATGGAGCTGCCGTCACCGGAGGTCCCTGACAACCAGTTGCTTTGAGCACCGGTCACGGTTCCCAGAGCCTGACACTGGCTGCTCGGTTTTTCGTCGGTGAATTTCACCTGTTGACCGGCAGAGCTTAATTGATTTGCTGTGCTGCAACCCGCCAGCAGCATGACTGCCGAAAGGCCAAGCAACATTTTAATCCGCATCTCTTTCCCCATTTGTTTTGAGAAGTACCTAACGCCTATCAGATAACATTTCGCAATCTAAGGCATCCGTTGCCGAGTTTACCTAAAATTCAACGCATTATCTGACACGAACCCGTGGCAGAGCGTGCCCATAGTTTACACGTTATTTAATCAGGACGATGAGACTTATCTTACTTAACACCACAAAATAAAGGTACAAATTTCAGAATCACTTCACATTTAAGCGTTCGCTAAGCAGACGGCAGACTAAACCCTGAAAACCATCCATAAAAAAACCCGACCTTAAAGGCCGGGCTTCTTTAGTGCTGACCGAGCCGAAGCCCAGTCAGAACGCAGCAGAAAGACTGCCGGGGGATGATTACATCATGCCGCCCATGCCGCCCATTCCACCCATACCGCCAGCGCCGCCCATGTCGACTTTGTCGTCTTTAGGCAGGTCGGTAATCATGCACTCGGTGGTGATCATCAGGCCAGCTACAGAAGACGCGTACTGCAGAGCAGAACGGGTAACTTTAGTTGGATCCAGGATACCCATCGCGATCATATCGCCGTATTCTTCGGTGTAAGCGTTATAGCCGTAGCTGCCTTCACCCGCTTTCACGTTGTTGGCGATAACAGAAGCTTCTTCACCGGCGTTGATAACGATCTGACGCAGAGGTGCTTCCATTGCACGCAGTGCAACTTTGATACCTACGGTCTGGTCTTCGTTGTCGCCTTTCAGGCCAGCCAGTTTGTGAGCAACGCGGATCAGCGCAACACCACCACCGGCAACCACGCCTTCTTCAACCGCAGCACGGGTAGCGTGCAGGGCATCTTCAACGCGTGCTTTCTTCTCTTTCATTTCAACTTCAGTCGCTGCGCCCACTTTCAGAACGGCAACGCCGCCTGCCAGTTTAGCCACACGCTCTTGCAGTTTTTCTTTATCGTAGTCAGAGGTCGCTTCTTCGATCTGCTGACGGATCTGATTTACGCGGCCCTGAATGGTGGTTTCGTCACCGATACCATCGATGATGATGGTGGTGTCTTTGTTGATAACAACGCGCTTAGCCTGACCCATGTCTTCCAGGGTCGCTTTTTCCAGCTCCATACCGATCTCTTCAGAGATTACGGTACCGCCGGTCAGGGTTGCGATGTCTTGCAGCATAGCTTTACGACGGTCGCCGAAGCCTGGTGCTTTAACAGCAGCAACTTTCACGATGCCACGCATGGTGTTAACAACCAGCGTTGCCAGTGCTTCACCTTCAACGTCTTCTGCAACGATAAGCAGTGGTTTACCGGCTTTAGCAACGGCTTCCAGAACTGGCAGCATTTCGCGAATGTTGGAGATTTTTTTGTCGGCCAGCAGGATGAACGGGCTTTCAAGTTCAACAGCGCCAGTTTCTGGCTTGTTGATGAAGTAAGGAGACAGGTAGCCGCGGTCAAACTGCATACCTTCAACAACGTCCAGCTCGTCGATCAGGCCAGTGCCTTCTTCAACGGTGATAACGCCTTCTTTGCCTACTTTTTCCATCGCCTGAGCAATCAGTTTGCCCACGGTTTCGTCGGAGTTGGCAGAAATAGTACCAACCTGAGCGATAGCTTTAGAGTCAGAGCAAGGAACGGACAGCTTTTTCAGCTCTTCAACCGCGTTAACGACAGCTTTGTCGATACCGCGCTTAACGTCCATTGGGTTCATACCGGCAGCAACAGCTTTCAGACCTTCGGTGATGATGGCCTGAGCCAGCACGGTTGCAGTCGTAGTACCGTCACCCGCAGCATCGTTAGCTTTGGACGCAACTTCTTTCACCATCTGAGCGCCCATGTTTTCGAACTTGTCTTCCAGTTCGATTTCACGCGCAACAGAAACGCCGTCTTTAGTAATCGTTGGCGCACCAAAAGATTTGTCCAAAACGACGTTACGGCCTTTAGGGCCTAAGGTCACTTTAACTGCGTTAGCCAGAATGTTAACGCCGTTCAGCATTTTTACGCGGGCGTCGTTACCGAATTTTACATCTTTAGCTGACATTATAATTTCCCTTAAATTCGTTCAGTTCAGAAAATGGGGTGACGAGACGATTAGGCTTCAACGATTGCCAGAATGTCGCTCTCTGACATGATCAACACTTCTTCATTGTCGATCTTCTCAGCTTTAACGCCGTAACCGTCGTTGAAGATGACGATGTCGCCAACTTTCACGTCCAGCGCTTTCACTTCACCGTTTTCCAGAATGCGACCATGACCGACGGCCAGAATTTCGCCACGAGTAGATTTAGCAGCGGCGGAGCCAGTCAGAACGATGCCGCCAGCAGATTTGGTTTCAACTTCTTTACGCTTGACGATAACGCGGTCATGCAATGGACGAATTTTCATTGATAACTCTCCTGTGAGCAGGTCCATATCTAATAATTTAGGGTTGAACGCCAGGTAGAAAGCCTATCCTGACCTCGTGGTTTGATTAATGGGGGCATTACGCGCCCCTTCAAGGGCAGAAAAGAAAATTTTTTTGAATTTTCTTTATCCGCAAACTTAGCGATCCTTATGATCCTGACGGTCTTCATCAATTTGAGATACCAGACGCTCGGTGGGCTCGTCCTTACGCTGGAATTCTCCGTCAAAGGTATTGCCCGTCGCCGGGCCTGCGCCACCGGGGCGATAGATATTCAGGTGGGGCATCAGCTTCAGGGTCAGAGATTTCTGCACCGGCGGCAGCAACAGCAGCAGGCCAAGGAGATCGGTGAAGAATCCCGGTACCACAAGCAGAAAACCAGCCAGCACCAGAGAAACACTTTTCACCATCTCGGCGGCCGGACTTTCGCCCAACGCCAGCTTTTGCTGTAGCTGGAAGATAGTTTTCATACCTTGATTGCGCACAAGCGACACGCCCACGCAGGAGGTAAAGACCACCAGCAGCAGGGTAAACGCCACGCCGATGACAGAGGCGACTTTGATAAATAAGGTTATTTCAATGTAAGCCAACAGAAATAACAGAAGCAGAGGTAACCAGCGCACTGCGCTCTCCTTGTGATGACAAGCCCTGAAGTGCCCTGTCAGGCGTCGATTCAGAACTCTATAATGGGGGTCCCATAGGGTTATCCTATGAAGACTGACAACAGTGAGATGGTATCGTTAAGAGGCAATTTCAACCTGTTGGCGATATTTAATTGGGTTGGGGTAATTAATTGTGAGAAATTTCACAGAAATCTAAACCTCTCGTCACAAAGCCCCTGTGGGATGGACTTAGTGCGTGCATTTCGCCATAAGCAGCATATGATCGCACCCGCGGCCGAGCTAAGTGGTGTAATATTTTATTTTATCCAGCGTCCGTAACATAACTCTAATCAGCCTGTAACTGTTTAGCACCAAAAAGAAGGTTCTCATGTCAAATACGATTCGTATCGAGGAAGATCTGCTGGGTACACGTGAAGTTCCCGCCGATGCTTACTGGGGTATTCATACCCTGCGCGCTGTTGAAAACTTTTATATCAGTAACACTAAGATAAGCGATGTGCCGGAGTTTGTTCGCGGCATGGTGATGGTAAAAAAAGCGGCCGCTCTCGCCAATAAAGAGCTGCAAACCATCCCACGCAAAATCGCCGACGTCATCATCGCAGCCTGCGATGAAGTGTTAGATAAAGGGAAATGTATGGATCAGTTCCCAATCGACGTTTTTCAGGGCGGTGCCGGTACTTCCGTAAACATGAACACCAATGAGGTTCTGGCAAACATTGGCCTCGAGCTAATGGGCCACCAAAAAGGCGACTACCAGTTCCTTAATCCCAACGACCACCTCAACAAGTGCCAGTCAACCAACGACGCTTATCCGACCGGCTTCCGCCTGGCCGTCTATGCCTCATTGCTTAAGCTGGTCGATGCTATCGCGCAGCTGGGCGACGGCTTCGAGCGTAAAGCGGTCGAATTTGAAAAAATCCTGAAGATGGGCCGTACTCAGCTTCAGGACGCGGTACCCATGACGCTGGGCCAGGAATTCCATGCGTTTAACGTGCTGCTGAAAGAAGAAACGCGCAACCTGCTGCGCACCGGCGAGCTGCTGCTAGAGGTTAACCTCGGCGCGACCGCTATTGGGACACGCCTGAACACGCCAGAAGGTTATCAGGTGCTGGCAGTGCAGAAGTTGGCCGAAGTCAGCAACCTGCCGTGTATTCCGGCCGAAGACCTGATTGAAGCGACGTCCGACTGTGGTGCTTACGTGATGGTGCACAGCTCGCTTAAACGTCTGGCGGTTAAGCTGTCGAAAATCTGTAACGACCTGCGCCTGCTGTCTTCGGGTCCGCGTGCCGGTCTGAACGAAATCAACCTGCCGGAGCTGCAGGCGGGTTCTTCCATCATGCCAGCCAAGGTAAACCCGGTCATTCCAGAAGTGGTGAATCAGGTTTGTTTCAAAGTTATCGGCAACGACATGTGCGTTACCATGGCCGCCGAAGCAGGCCAGCTACAGCTGAACGTGATGGAACCGGTGATTGGCCAGGCCATGTTTGAGTCTATCCATATCTTGACCAACGCCTGCTACAACCTGTTGGAAAAATGCATCAACGGCATTACAGCCAACAAGGAAGTGTGCGAATTCTACGTCTTTAACTCGATAGGGATCGTCACCTACCTGAACCCGTTCATCGGCCACCACAATGGCGATATCGTCGGTAAAATCTGTGCAGAAACCGGCAAGAGCGTGCGTGAAGTGGTTCTTGAGCGCGGGCTGCTGACTGAAGCCGAGCTGGACGATATCTTCTCGGTTGAGAACCTGATGCACCCGGCCTACAAAGCCAAACGCTACACCGACGAAAACGAGCAATAATCAGCCAGCCTTAACCGCTAAACCTTACTGTTTATAAGCGTAATGGGGGGCGCGGAGGTCTTTTGAACTCCGTGCCCCTTCTTTTATAGAAAAAAACCCTGCCTTCGCTCGCCAATTCATTAATAATTCAACTTCGATTCTTCTGGTAAATGCAGTAAAAAATAATAATTGGAAAAGTGATTATGGTAATTCTTGAACTGGTCATCGTCTTCGCCGCCATCTTTCTGGGTGCACGTCTCGGCGGCGTAGGTATCGGCTTCGCGGGCGGGTTGGGCGTTTTGGCGCTTGCGCTGGCAGGCGTAAAACCCGGGACTATCCCTTTCGACGTCATCTCTATTGTGATGGCCGTTATTGCCGCGATTTCCGCTATGCAGGTCGCAGGAGGAATGGACTATCTGGTGCTGCAAACCGAAAAACTGCTGCGCCGTAATCCTAAACACATCACCCTACTGGCACCAATAGTGACCTATTTCCTAACCGTGCTGGCGGGAACGGGCAATATCTCGCTGTCGGCGCTGCCGGTCATTGCCGAGGTTTCCAAGGAGCAAGGCATCAAGCCCAGCCGTCCGCTGTCAACGGCGGTCGTCGCGGCGCAGATTGCCATCACCGCGTCGCCAATTTCTGCCGCCGTGGTATATATGTCATCAGTCATGGAAGGTCACGGCATCAGCTATCTGCATCTTTTAATGGTGCTTATGCCTTCAACGCTGTGCGCTATTGTGCTGACCTCATTGATTATTAGCCTCTTTTTTGATTCCAAACTGCATGATGATCCCGTCTATCAAAAGCGTTTCAAAGAAGGGCTCATTAGCCTGCGCGGCAACAAGGTGCTTGAGGTAAAACCACGCGCCAAAGCCTCGGTGGGTATCTTCCTGCTTGGGGTTTTATCGGTCGTCGCCTACGCGGTGATAAGCAGCCCAGGAATGGGTCTGATAACCACGCCAATCATGACCACCAATAGCGCCATTTTAATCATCATGCTGAGCGTCGCGACGATTATCACCTTGATGTGCAAGGTTGATACCGATCTTATCCTCTCGTCGGGCACCTTCAAGGCCGGTATGAGCGCCTGCCTCTGTATTTTGGGCGTAGCCTGGCTCGGCGACACCTTTGTGCAGGCCAACCTCGGCTGGATAAAAGAGACGGCGGGTGGCCTGATTCAGTCACACCCTTGGTTGCTGGCGGTGATTTTCTTCTTCAGCTCGGCGCTGCTCTACTCTCAGGCAGCCACAGCCAAGGCGCTGATGCCGCTGGCGTTGGCGCTGAGCGTATCGCCGCTGACCGCCGTTGCTGCCTTCCCTGCGGTATCAGGCCTGTTTATTCTGCCGACCTATCCGACCCTGGTCGCCGCCGTGCAAATGGATGATACCGGCAGCACGCGCATCGGGCGCTTGGTCTTTAATCATCCGTTCTTTATTCCGGGGACGCTGGCGATCGTGCTGTCCGTCATTTTCAGTTTTGCGCTAGGCAGCATTATTCTTTAACAGTTTTACCCTGCGCTATGTCTCTGGTTTAGCTTATTTTCTCGGTAAAGAGCCTTAATCATGCTCAGCTGACGTTCTCCCAACCCGCCATGAAGGGTATAATGGCGGGTTGAAAAACAGGCGATGGAAAGACGCAGCGCCTTATCAGAAAGGCTTAATACAAGAGAAAATGCTCCCGTGATGGATTACCCGTTTCTTAAAAAATTCTTCCAACTTTGCTGTCTGCTGCTGTGCAGCCTGACCTTTTTGCCCACCGCCAGCCAGGCCTCATTTTTTGGTGGATCTAATACGCCGCATTTTGTCACGGTCGATCAGGCGTTTACCTTCGATTTTTCGCAAAAAGGCTCGGATCTCGCCCTGAACTGGCAAATTCGTGACGGCTACTATCTTTATCGTCAAAAAATCGACATCGTCGCCGAAAATGCCACACTTGCCGCGTTTATTTTGCCAAAAGGGATCGCTCATCATGACGAATTCTTCGGCGATTCGGAAATCTATAAAAACAACCTCAACATTGCCATTCCGCTGCGTGAAGCAAAGGCCAATGCCAAGGTTCGCGTAACGTATCAGGGATGCGCCGCCGCCGGGTTCTGCTATCCGCCGGAGACGCGAGAGATCCCGCTGAGTCAGGTTTCCGCCAACGCGCCAGACTTTGTTGCCCCAACCCACCCTGCTTTCTCAGCGGTGCCTGTCGCGGTGCAAACGACACCTCAGCCCACGCCGCTGCCTTTCTCGCCGCTTTGGGCGCTGATTATCGGCATAGGCATTGCCTTTACGCCGTGCGTCTTGCCGATGTATCCGCTGATTTCGAGCATTATTCTAGGCCGTGAGCGCCCGCATAGCCTGAAGCGGATTTTCCTACTGGCCATGCTCTACGTTCAGGGCATGGCGCTGACCTATACCCTGCTTGGCGTCGTGGTGGCCGTCGCGGGCCTGCAATTCCAGGCCGCCCTGCAAAGTCCATGGGTACTGATTGCCCTGTCGGTGATGTTTATTGCGCTGGCGCTCTCGATGTTTGGACTCTTCAGCCTGCAACTGCCCTCTTCCGTACAAACCCGTCTTGCGCTGATGAGCAACGGTCAAAAAGGCGGCTCGCTGGTTGGCGTGTTTGTGATGGGCGCGATTGCCGGGCTTATCTGTTCACCCTGCACTACCGCACCGCTCAGCGCCATTCTGCTGTATATCGCCCAAAGCGGAAATCCGTGGGCAGGCGCAGGGACGTTGTACCTTTATGCCTTCGGTATGGGGATCCCACTTATTGCCGCCACGCTGTTCGGCAACCGCCTGCTGCCGCGCAGCGGGCCGTGGATGGATTACGTAAAGGAAGGCTTTGGTTTCGTAATTCTTGCGCTGCCGGTGTTCCTGCTTGAGAGAGTGATTGGCGACACCTGGGGCCTGCGCCTGTGGAGCATTCTGGGCATAGCCTTCTTTGGTTGGGCGCTGCAACTCAGCATGAAGAGTTCGCGCGGCGTTTTCCGAGTACTACAACTGGTGTTTCTCGCCGCCGCCCTGATAGTCAGCCGTCCGCTGCAAGACTGGGTCTTCTCGGCGCCGGTAACGAACGAGGCCGCCAGCCCTACCCTTAAGTTCGATAAGATCCATAACGTTGACGAACTTAATGCGGCTCTTCAGCAGGCCAGGGGCCGCCGCGTGATGCTTGATCTCTACGCCGACTGGTGTGTCGCTTGCAAAGAGTTTGATAAATATACCTTTACCTCGCCACAGGTTCAGGAAGCGCTTGCCAACACGCTGCTGTTGCAGGCCGACGTGACGCAGAATAGCTCTGAGCAGGCCGCTCTGCTCAAACGCCTGAATGTACTGGGACTGCCGACCATTCTGTTTTTTGGACCGGACGGTAAAGAGCTCCCTCAGTCGCGCGTCACCGGCTTTATGAACAGCGGCGAATTTAGCGCGCATTTGCACAATACCCAGCCTTAAACGACACTAATACCCAGAGCTATTGGCGGTGAAGCACCCTGTGAACGCCATTAGCGCCAGTTTTGAGGAGGAAAAAAGTGCTAAGAGAACAGGTTCTAGACCAAACGCTCAACCTATTGGAACAACGAGGTCTGGCAACAATGTCTTTAGAGTCGGTAGCCGACCTGGTCGATGTCCCTTTAAACGAGCTAAAGCTTTTTTGGCCGGACGCCGAGGCACTGCTCTATGACAGCCTCAGACACCACGGAGAGCAAATTGAGGTTTGGCGTCGTCAGTTACTGTTAGATGAGACGCTGACGCCGCCTCAGAAGCTGCTGGCACGTTATAAAGTACTTAATGAACAGGTCAGGCAGAGCCGCTACCCAGGATGCCTGTTTATCGCTGCGTGCAGCTTTTATCCCGACAGGGAATCTCCAATTCACCAGTTAGCCGAACAGCAGAAAACAGCCTCATTCAACTACACTCTGTCTTTACTACAGGAAATGGGTTCTGATGACCCAGAAATGGTTGCCCACCAGATGGAGCTCATTCTTGAAGGCTGTCTAAGCCGACTATTAGTCAAACGCCAGCTTCACGACGTTGAAGTGGCAAGCAGACTGGCTGAAGACGTGCTTAACGTCGCCCGCTGTCGTGAGCACGGTGCGCTTTCCTGAGTTCAAAATGACGAAATTTGCCCCAGCTCTGTGATTTTTGTCTGAAAAGCCAGCAGTCAGTCAGGTTTTGAAGGTTTAAATGCATAAATGCGTTGACGGCGCAGGGGCAATACGGTTTAATGCGCCCCGTTGCCCGGATAGCTCAGTCGGTAGAGCAGGGGATTGAAAATCCCCGTGTCCTTGGTTCGATTCCGAGTCCGGGCACCATATTCTGAAGAACCCGCCTATGGCGGGTTTTTTGCTTTTAGAGCGACAGACTCTGCATTAAACTTTCTTAGTTTTCCCGCTTAGAACGCCCTCAGCCCCCCGGTACACGGCAGACGATTTGTAATTTTTTTATTAAAAAGCCCGCGCCCATTCTCCGCTTTCACTGAAAAATCAACCCGCTTTCGTATCATACCCGCATTGACCAATAGCAAACAGATTTAAACCTTTTCCCATAGCCCTCGAAACGCGTCAGAACTACTATTATTATGATTAACCGTGTTAGACTCTTTTTCTGAAATATTCGTCAAACACTGAAAATTTTATCTTTCATGCAAAGAATAAATGAATGATGGCGTCGTTTTATTGTCTTAATCTAAGTTGGACTTGGTTTAATTACCTGAAAGACAGACATGATGCGGAGTGCTAAAATGCTTAATGACGCAGTGACTGAACAGAACAATTACCTTAGCAACCTAAGAAATTATAACAATGAAACACTATGATTTGAGTGTTATCGTGACTGCGCACAACTGTGCGAAGTACCTAACAGCTTGCCTCAACTCTATCCAGGTAGCTATGGGGGATAAATTCCCTCAGTGCGAACTCGTGCTGATTAATGACTCTTCTTCCGACGACACGCCCGCCCTTTTCGAAGCCTTTGCCGCGGGCCGCAGTAATGTCGTTCAGTATAACGTCGCTTTTAAAAACATCGGTAAAGTCAGGAACTTCGGTGTCTCACAGGCCCGTGGTGACTACATCACCATGGTTGACGGCGACGACCAGCTCAAACCCGACTCCCTGGTGGAAATTATCAATTTCCTGACCACCAACGAGCCAGACATGCTGATAACCAAGCTGACCGAGGTCCGTGACAGCTCTTCACCGGTGAACCACGAGCCTATGCAGCTCAAGCAGATCACCACCGATATTGCCATCAAGAAATACCTCATTCACCAGGCGTTTCAGGCCCACTTTATCGGCAAGTTTATTAAGCGCAGTATTCTTTTACGCTGCAAATTTCCGAATTATATTTGCTACGAAGATGCCTTCGTATTTCCCGAGGTATTAAAAAGCTGCAAGGATATTTATTTCTCTTCCACAGGTCCTTATATGTATTTCAAACATGGTAATACATTATCCAGCGATCTCGATGAAGAGAAAATTAAACTCTGCCGTAATGGACTGGACCAAATGTCATTAGTCCTGAAAGGTGATTATAAATTTCTTCAGGTTTGCCATTGGATTGAATTTATAAATCGAAATCATTTAACGATTTCAAAATGGAAAGACAGAAGCTCGATAAAACAGAATATCGAGGAAGTTGATACGCTGCCGTTCTTACTCCATCCGGCGGTCAGAATTAGCTATAAACGTAAGCTAATTAAAGTTAAAAAACTTATTCGCTCCTGGTAATTCGCGTTGAAACAAGAAAAAACACTCACTATTCTGATGTGAATCATGGAGTTGGTGTTTGGTCAAACGTGACGTGATGTTCACTTTTCAGCCATACTCCTTCCCGGCATCTTCACGCTTTACTTCTGTTGTCCTTCATCAAATCACTCACTTTCATCTTTAACTTTAAAATTACGCTTTGCTGTTATCAACTTGACAAATAGTGCGCTCTCTCAGCAAAAGGCCGCGTCTAAAACAGAAAAATATCGCCTAGCGTTATCCATTTAGTGCTTATGTTGGAAAAAGTAAAACGGGGGTAAATAATCCCTCAGAAAATTGTGATTTATGTCTCACAGGTTTAGCATTCTTCATCACAACTCCATAATTAAAAACCCGCACGCGGCGGGTTTATGTGGGCTTGCAGAAACGAACAATAATATTCAGGCAGCCAGCGTCGCTCCCCCGTCGATAACAATATCCTGCATGGTGATATGCCCCGCACGGTCCGAAGCCATAAATAATACCGCCTCCGCGACATCCTGCGGCTTGCCAATCTTGCCCAAAGGGATACCGAGCTTGAACTGCTCAGGAAAACCAGCGATGGTCAGCTGTTCGCTCTCCGGTGAGGTCCACATGCCACGCTGCATCGGGGTATCCGTTGAACCGGGTGAGACCAGATTACAGCGCACGCCGAACGGTGCCATCTCGAGTCCCACACTCAGACAGAGACTGCGCAGTGCGGCCTTTGACGCACAGTAGGCCGACATGCCGATACGCGGAACGTGGGCAGCGTTTGAGGAAATGCTGACGATCGCACCCCGCTTCTGACGACGAAATACGGGCAGCGTATGACGGAACATGTTGAAGGCTCCGCCAGCGTTAACCGCGAGACAGTCGTGCCAGTCCTCGTCACTCAGCTCATCGGTTGCGCCCATGCGCAGGATACCCGCGCCGTTGACCAGTACGTCAAGCCCGTCACGCTCGGCCAGCAGCCGTTGACAAACTTCACGCGCCGCCTTGGCGTCTGTGACATCAAGCACCTCGGTGCGGAAAGGATAATCACCCTCGTTAAAATGCTTGTCGAAGCCAACCACCTCAGCGCCCGCTTTAACGAATGCCAGCGCGGTCGTGTAGCCAATACCCTGCCCCGCGCCAGTGACCCAGACGCGCTTGTTGGCAAATTCCAACGCGTTATCCATCAGGCCTTCTCTCCCGACAACAGCTTGAACCAGCCATTGAGGGTCGGCGTTTTGGCCAGCGCCACGAAGTCGATGTCTTCACGAATTTTACGCCAACGCGTCGCGAGCGCCATGATGCGAACAGAATCGAGACCGTAGTCGATCAGGTTGTCGTCGTTATCCAAATCTTCACTGTCTTCGTCGAGCAACGGCAAGATTTCACGGCGCAGCTGCTCAAGGCTAATGCTTTCACCTTTGGCACCCACCAAATCTTCGGTCATTACCACGCGGCCGCAGCGGCCCGCAGTATAACGAAGCGCCATCAGATGCTCATCGCGCGAGAAGTCGGCCAGACCATCGGCCACCATGAACGGCTGAATATTACGCATAAAGCCGTCGATAGCCGTCGTCAGACAACCGATATGCGCGTAGACGCCGCAGATAATCAGCTGGTCGCGGCCGGTCTCCTGCAAGATTTCCTGCAACGGCGAACGGTGGAAGGCGCTGTAACGCCATTTTACTAACACCTGGTCGTCTTCGTCCGGTGCCAGTGCAGCAACGACTGCCTGCTGTTCAGGGTGCTTATTCAGCCCCGGTCCCCACATGTCGTTAAGCAGCGCACGGTCTTCATCACTCTGATTGTTTGGCTGAGCGGTGTAAAATACCGGGATACCCTGCGCTTTGCAGTAGCTGCGAAGGTTGGCAATATTTTCAACAACCTGCTTGACCAGCGGGCTATCCTCTCCCCAGAAATTGAGGAAGTATTGCTGCATATCGTGAATCAGCAGCGCAGCACGCGAGGGTTCCAGCTCCCATTGCACCTTGTTGGTCGGCAGTTCGGCAACGGTCGGCAGCGCATAAGAATCGAGTTTTGGAATGGCCATCGTTTATTCTCCAGAAGTCTTGATCGGTGATTGCGCTTCAAATGTTTGGCGCAAAAGCTTTTTATCTATTTTGCCGACCGGGGTCAGCGGAAGCCGTTCGACGCGAATAAAGCGGTCAGGCAGCTTGAATTCGGCTATGCCTTGCTCGCGCAGATGACGACGCAAAGCGGGAGATTTCAGCTCGACGTTCGAGACGATAAACGCACAGCTCTTCTCGCCCATCAGCTCGTCGGGCATGGAAACCAGCGCCGCATTGACGATGTCAGCATGGCGCAGCAGCAGATTCTCAATCTCTTCTGCCGCAATCTTCTCGCCACCGCGGTTTATCTGGTCCTTCAGACGCCCCTCAACCTTCACGTAACCATCTTCAGTCAGTGAAATCAGATCGCCAGAACAGTAGAAACCGTTGTCATCAAAGGATTCAGCGTTATGTTCAGGGCTGTTGTAGTAGCCGCGGAAGGTGTATGGGCCACGCGTCATCAGGCGACCGACTTGCCCGGCTGGCAAAGGATTACCCTGTTCATCGGCGACCCAGAGCTCGTCGTCCGGTGACATCGGATAGCCCTGCGTGGTCAGGATATGCTGCTCGTCATCATCCAGACGGGTGTAATTCACCAACCCTTCTGCCATGCCGAATACCTGCTGTAGCTGGCAGCCAATCTCATTCTGAATGCGTGCCGCCAGCGTTTCCCCCAGCTTGGCGCCGCCGACCTGCAACAGCTTAAGGCTGCTCAGCGCCTGGTTGCTGCCCCATTCTTCAATGGCCTGTAGCCATAGCGTAACCGCAGGAGGGACCAGCGCCGTTACATTAATCTGATGCTTTTCAATCAGCTGGAAGCACACCAGCGCACTCGGATCCGCCGCCAGCACCATCTGACCGCCACCGTAAAACACACCGAGCGCACCTGGTGAGCTCATCGGATAGTTGTGGGCAATCGGCAGCGCACAGAGGTAACGCGTTTCGCTATTGAATCGGCACACCTCAACGCTCAGGCGAATACTGTAGTAGTAGTCGTTATGGGTCCGTGGAATCAGCTTCGGCGTACCTGTGCTGCCCCCCGAAAGCTGGAAAAAGGCGACCCGATCGGCGGCGGTTGGCGAGGCAGTAAACGTTGCCTGCTGTTCGCTAATCCACGCCGCCAGTGATTGTTCTTCCGACTGCGCACCGCGCAGCGCAACCTGCCGTAAGGACGGGTGCTGACCCAGAAACGTATCAAGGAAGGCATCGTCGCCAAACAGTGCATGACTGCGGTCGGCAATCAGCAGGGCTGGCTTGATTTGGCTGGCATAGGACTGGAGCTCGGTACGCTGATGGCTGAACAGTGCATTCACCGGCACCACTCCAATTTTCAGCAGCGCAAAGAACACGACATAAAATTCGTTTACGTTGCCAAGCTGAACGAGCGCGGTGTCACCCGAGGTCAGTCCGCGGCGGCGCAGGGCGCCCGCCAGTTGATTGGACTGCTTCTCAAGCTCGCGATAGGTCATGCTGCCCGCCGCATCAATCATCGCGACGTGGTCGTTATTGGCCTGACGCGTCAAGATGTCGATCAGGGGTTTATCAATCCAGTAACCGCGTTCGCGGTAAAGCCGTGCAAGATTCTCCGGCCAAGCGGTAAAGGCAATGCTCATAGTATTTTCTCGAACGTCAGTTTCTGTCGTTAATTCAGACCAAATGCGCGCAGCATGGTATTGAGTTTGACGCCAGTTTCGCGCCACTCGGATTCGGGTGAGGAGTCGGGAACAATGCCCGCCCCCGCAAACAGGCGCACCCGATCGTCGCTGACCGTGCCGCAGCGAATGGTGACAACCCACTCACCGTTGCCACGATCGTCACACCAGCCGACGATCCCGCCGAATAGCCCACGATCGAAAGGTTCAAGCTGTTCTATCAGATCTCGGGCAACCAACGTTGGTGTCCCGCACAGCGCAGGCGTCGGGTGCAGCAGGCAGGCGAGCGACAATGCGTTCTCCTGCGCGTCCTGGACTTCACCATTAATCGGCGTCGAGAGGTGCCAGAGCGTCGCGGTGCTCAGCAATTCAGGGGAAGACGGGATATCCAGGGCACGGCTGCGGCTCTTCAGCACCTTACCCATCCCTTCAGTGACGATGCGATGCTCATAAAGGTCTTTACCAGACTCAAGCAGCGCGCGGCTGACTTCCCTATCCTTTTCCGGATGGCTCTCTCGGCGGGTGGAACCGGCCAGCGGATTGGAGTGGAACTTATTGCCGTGTTTACGCAGCAGCAGCTCCGGGCTCGCACCGATCAGCGCCCCCTTCTCGAGCGGGACATGGAAGTGATAGCCGTTTGGATTCTGACTGACAACCCGACTCAGCAGCGCCGGACGCGCCACCGGCTCACAGGTTTTTATCTCGAGCAGACGCGACAGCACCGTTTTGTCCAGCTTTCCGTCGTTCATCGCCTGCACCGCATCGCTGACCATCTGCATAAACACGTCTTGCCCAGGCAATTCGTTTTTGGTGAGGATCTCTGGCAAAGAAGATTCGGCCTGCGTGGCGATGGACATCGCGGCATCGCGCGCGAGCCAGCGGGTCTTCTGTGGCACGAAAAGCGCCGAAGGTTGGCGTTTATCGAAGGGAATCGCGCCGCACAGTACAGGGTGTTTTATGCCTGCCGCACGTGCGTCGGAAAAAGCGGCCTCAATGGCCTGCTGGAACTTGCCACCCATAACGTCGCCATCGGCAGCAGGTTCTGAAATTTTGACCAGACAACCTTCCGTACTAAGACTTCGGTATGGCGAGGTAAAGAAAAAGCCCGAGGTAGGGGAAAGTTCGGCAACGTTTACGCTTTCAAGGTCTTGCTGCCCATCGGCAAAATCGAACGTTTTCAACACAGTATCCATCTGTATAATCCTACGTGATATAATGATAATTCTCATGATAATTATTATCATTTGTATTTAAACATGTTTAAAGTACGTTATGCATTTATCAGTGTCAATGCGCGAGAATTCAGTCCGGCACGATTCATCCGCTCTGGTATTGCTCGCAACCGACTGAAACCGGCAGTTACTCACATTTAAGGTTTTGAAAATGAAGTGGACAGGTTTTCGCCAACTGGCAGTAATTTTTGGAGTATTTTTTACTTTAACGGCTTCGGCCCACGCCGCTGACGGTTGGCCGAGGGAGATTAAAACCTCGCGGGGTACGATTACGCTCCAGCACGCTCCACAGCGCATTGTTTCCACCAGCGTGACCGTGACCGGCACGCTTTTGGCTATTGATGCCCCCGTTGTTGCTAGTGGAGCGACTAGCCCAAACACGCGAATCGCCGACGCTCAGGGTTTTTTCCGCCAATGGGGTGACGTCGCCAAACAGCGCGGCGTGCAGCGCCTGTATATCGGTGAACCCAATGCTGAAGCGATCGCCGGAGCTGCGCCGGATCTGATCGTCGTGGCCGCCACCGGCGGTGACTCGGCGATAAAACTTTACGACCAGCTGTCGGCCGTTGCGCCGGTATTGGTGGTCAACTACGACGATAAAAGCTGGCAGGAGCTGGCGCAGGAGTTAGGCCAGGCGACGGGCAAGGAGGACCAGGCCGCCAAAGCGGTTGCCCGCTTTGACGCACGTGAGAAAGCGGTGAAGGCGAGCATTCACCTGCCGCCACAGCCGGTTTCTGCCTTGGTTTATCGTCCAGACGGTAAAGCGGCCAATCTGTGGACACCGGCTTCCCCACAGGGGCAGATGCTGCAACAGTTGGGCTTTACGCTCGCACAACCGCCGGCCAATGCTGCTAGCGGCCAGTCGCAGGGCGTGCGTAAGGATATCCTGCAGTTAGCAGGGGAAAATATGGCGGCCGGCCTGAACGGCAAAACGCTGCTGCTGTTTGCTGGCGATAAAAATGACGTGCAGCGTGTGGAAGGAAACGTGTTCTTGAGCCACTTGCCTGCGGTACAAGGCAAGCAGGTCTATGCGTTAGGTGATGATACTTTCAGATTGGATTACTACAGCGCCAGCAATGTGCTAACGCAGTTAGAAAAACAGTTTAGCAGTCACTAAAACTGCGCAGCGGGCCGGAGTTTGACGCTGGCCCGCGGTTAACGTTACTTCACCGAACGCGTCAGATTTTGAACCGCTCCCACCTCGCCCTGGCTGACGTTGCGCAGTGCACGCATAAAGAAGGCCAATACGATGCCAGCGATCGCCGCACCCAGCCCAAAACTCGCCGAGCTAACGGCGGGCAGCATAATAGACCCCATCGAGCCAAGCAGCAGCGCGCCCAACGCATCACCCGTGACGTTCTGCGCCGTCCATAATCCGTTGATTCGTCCTAAATACTCATCTGGCGTCAGGCGCTGAATCAGCCCATATTGCAGCAAAGAATTGATGGCGCTCAGATAACCAAAAATCACCAGACACAGCAGCGCAGTGCTATACCACGGCATCAGGCTAAACAGGCCGACGGCAATAAATGAGGCAATGGCGGTCATCAGCATCATCCAGCCGGGACGCGCCACGCCGGCCACCCGACCGCTAGTAAAGGCACCAATGGCCGCCCCCAAAGGAACCGCTGCATACATTAATCCCAGCCGCGACGGGTCAACGTGCCATTGCCCGGAAAGCGCCGGATAGAGCACGCGAACCGCGCTGGCCATCGTCAAGAGCGCACCAATCAGCGCCACCATGCCGATAATCTTGTTCTGCAACAGGAAGCGGAATCCGCTCATCAGCGCCCGCAGCGGATGTTCCCTCGGCTGCGGCGGCGGTGCGAGCTGCGGCAATTGCAGGATAGGCAGCAACGTCAGCAGCGTGCCGAGCGCCGCCAGACCATAGTTCCACACTACGCCGCCGCTGGCGATGATCAGGCCGCCGATGGCAGGCGAAAGGATCGAGCCGAAGCGCACGGTCAGCATGTTCAAGGCCCCCGCCTGCACCAGGTTCTCACGCCCCACTAGCGCAGGCGTTGCGGCCAGCAGCGCGGTCACGCCCACTGCGCCAAAGAAGCCGTCCCAGACGGACAGGAAATAAATAACCGCCAGCGAAGGAGAAGGCATGGCAGCGTTAACGCACAAACCGACAAAACCGAGACCGCAGGTGGATCGGGCAAAAAGAATCAACCGGCGGCGCTCGTAGCGGTCGGCCATGACGCCGCCCATCAGCAGCCCGACAAACATCCCGCTCCCCGCCAGCGTTACCGCCAGCCCCACCAGCAGGGTAGAGCCGGTTAACGCCTGTATCTGCACCGGCAGAGCAATGCCGAGCAGGCCAAGCGCCAGAATAGAAATAAAGCGTGCACAGAATACTGACCGGAAGTCAGGGTGCGTTTTCAGTAAACTAAAATTCAATAAAATAGAGGGCTTATCCATGCAAGTTTTTATACCAAAAGTCATTTGAATCGTAGCCAAAATGGCGGTGTAGCGGATCCGCAAGCGTGGATGCTGCAACAGATCGATGAGTCATGCTAACATATACAAATACAAGCGATAACGATAATAAATATCATTAACATTACATCATTGGTTCGAATCGATGGACCGTTTCGATAAAAAATGGATAGAGCTTATGTCTCGGCAGACCCATGCCACCGCACTTAATACCTCACCGCCTTCTTTCCTTGTCTCACGCCAGCTGGGTGGTATTTTCGTGGCTCTCCTGCTGCTCCTTTTGATGATAGTTCTCAGCCTGTCAGTGGGGGAAAAATCTATCCCCTTTGATACGGTCATCACAGCGTTAAAGGGGCAATGTGGCAACGCCGACTGTGTGATAGTGCTCGACGCTCGTCTGCCGCGCACGCTAGCGGGCATTCTGGCGGGAATGGCGCTCGGGCTTTCAGGCGCGCTGATGCAGATTCTCACCCGCAATCCTCTGGCCGATCCTGGCATTCTTGGCGTCAACTGGGGTGCCAGCTTTGCGGTAGTTATCGGCATCGCCTTTTTTGGCGCCACCGATATCAACCACTATCTGTGGTACGCATTTGGCGGTGCGATGATAGCGACACTGCTGGTCGCGGTGATAGGTGCGCTAGGACGCGGACTCATCAATCCTGTCCGTCTCACGCTGGCCGGTGTGGCACTCGGCGCGGTGCTCGAAGGCATGTCTTCGGGTATTTCGCTGCTTAATCCACAGGCCTTCGATCAGCTGCGCTTCTGGCAGGCCGGTACCCTCGACATACGCAGCATGGCCGTTATCCGCACCGTCGCTCCGCCCATTCTCTTTGCCAGCCTGCTGACGCTGTTGATGAGTCGTTCGCTTAATAATCTGACCCTGGGCAGCGAATTGGCCACCGCGTTGGGCACGCGCATCGCTCTGACGCAGCTCACCGGCCTGCTGGCGATAACTTTGCTTTGTGGCAGTGCGACGGCCGCTGTCGGCCCGATAGGCTTCGTCGGTCTGATGATGCCGCACATTGCCCGTCGTCTTTCGCGCGCCAATCCGCGCTGGATGCTGCCCTGGACGTTGGTGCTGACGCCGTCGCTGCTGCTGGCCGCCGACCTGCTGGGTCGAATTCTGGTGGTGGGCGAGATGCGGGTTTCAGTGGTTACCGCCTTCATTGGCGCGCCGATGCTGATTTGGCTGGTACGCCGCCCTGACGGACTGAGCCGAGGATGAGCATGGATCCCGCCCTGAACTCACCGCGTTTGACGCCCCCAAAATCACGCCTCGCACGCCCGCTGCTGACCGCCTTCGCGCTGCTGCTGGGCTGCGTGTTGTTAGCCGTCTACGCGCTTGGCAGCGGCACGCTCTCGCTCAGTGCCCATCAGGTGATTGATGCACTGCGCGGTGAAGGCCCGAAAAATCTGTCGGTTATTGTCACCCAATGGCGTTTACCCCGTGTCGCAATGGCCTTGGTTCTGGGCGCAGCACTGGGCATTAGCGGTGCCATATTTCAGTCACTGATGCGAAATCCGCTCGGCAGCCCCGACGTCATCGGCTTTAACACCGGTGCTTACAGCGGTGTGCTGATCGCTATCGTGTTGTTCAACGGCAGCATCAGCGAAATAACCGCCGGTGCCATGGCGGGAGGCATCCTTACTGGCCTGCTGATTTACTGGCTGGCGTGGCGTAAGGGCGTGCAGACTTTCAGGCTGATCGTGGTCGGCATTGCCATTCGCGCCCTGCTGATTGGCACCAATACCTGGCTCATCATCAATGCCTCGCTGGAGTCGGCGCTGACCGCCGGTTTATGGAGCGCCGGCTCGCTCAACGGCATCACCTGGCAGAAGAGTCTCCCTGCGATCGGCGTCATCGTTGTTGCCGTGCTGCTGGCGCAAATGCTGTGCAGAAGAATGCGGCTGCTTGAAATGGGCGACGACACGGCCTCTGCGCTTGGCGTACCGGTCGAACGTTCGCGCCTGCTGCTGTTGCTGACCGGGGTTTCGCTGACTGCTGCGGCGACCGCCGTCGCCGGACCGATTTCATTTATCGCGCTGGTTGCCCCACAGATTTCTCGCCGTCTGTGTGCCAATCAGCAACAGCCGCTGCTCTTTGCGGCGTTGACCGGAGCTCTACTGCTGCTGGCCGCCGACGTCACCGCCCAGCGCCTGTTTATGCCCTACCAAATACCCGTTGGCGTGCTTACCGTCAGCCTTGGCGGCATCTATCTGATTGTATTACTCATTCGGGAGTCACGACGCTAATGAGCACTGCACAGTTTTCCCCGTTACGGGCAGAAAATCTCACCCTCGGTTATGAGAAAAAGGTGGTCGCACGCGATTTGTCGGTCGCTGTCCCTGAGGGCAAAGTCACGGTCATTATCGGCCCCAACGCCTGCGGCAAATCGACTCTGCTGCGTACCCTGAGCCGCCTGATGCAGCCGCAAAAGGGCGCGGTGTGGCTGAATGGAAAAATGATCGGTGAGATGCCGACCAAAGAGGTCGCCAAACAGCTGGGCCTGCTGCCGCAAAATTCGACCGCACCGGGAGATATCAGCGTGGCAGATTTGGTCGCCAGAGGGCGTTATCCACATCAGAATCTCTTCAGCCGCTGGCGAGCGGAAGACACACAGGCGGTCGAGGAAGCGATGCGCGCCACCGGCGTGTATGAACTTGCCGACAGGCTGGTCGATAACCTTTCCGGCGGCCAACGCCAGCGCGTCTGGATAGCGATGGTGCTGGCGCAGCAGACGCCGCTGCTGCTGCTCGACGAGCCGACAACCTGGCTGGATATCGCACATCAGATTGATTTGATGGAGTTAATGTGCAGGCTGAATCAGCAAAACGCGCGTACGCTGGTCGTCGTCCTACACGATCTTAATCACGCCTGTCGCTACGCGGGCCATCTTATCGCCATGAAAGACGGCAAGATTGTCGCAGAGGGTGCACCGGCGGATATTGTCACCCCAGAACTGATAGAGCAGGTGTTTGGCCTGCGCTGTCATATCATCGACTGTCCGATTTCCCATACCCCGCTGATCATTCCACTGGGCCACGGCAAATAGGTAAAAACAACCCCGCACCAGGCGGGGTTGTTTATTCTACAGCGCACGCAGCAGCCGATTCAGCATCGGCCCCAGCACCTTGAAGGACGCCGGAGAAACGATATCTACATGCGCGCAGTCCAGCTCATGAACCCGTAAAGCATCCACGTAGCGAGACCACGTCTGCTGCACGTCCATCCCCTCTTGCAGAGTACGTTTCGCCACAAACAGAGTCGCCTCGCCGTTAAAGCGCGCCGTGTGGGTCGCCGAAAGCAGCCGTACTGAATCGGCGTAATTGGCCTCGATCTTGTCGAACATGCCGTGCTTGTCGCCGGCGTCGTCTGGATCCAACGCCTCTTCGGAGACGGCAATAAACTGCTGCCTTTCGCGCTGGATCTCCTTGAGCACGTTGTCATCAAACATGACGTCCCAGTTCTGGGTTTCCGGCGGATAGGTGTCCAGCAACCCAAGAAACGCCACCTCTTCACCCCGTGCCTGAAGGCGTGCCGCGATACCCTGCGCCAGCGTGCCACCGAGCGAATAGCCGATGAAGTGATAAGGCCCGTGCGGCTGCACGCTCAGCACGGTTTGCAGATGCGCGTCGCACACTTCGTCCATATTCTGACTGGTGCATAGCGGGCCATCCGGATGCGGCGACTGGATGCCGACCACCGACCACTGCTGGTCGATATAGCGTGGCAACACGCTGAACTGCCAAGAGAAACCGGATGCCGGATGCAAACAAAACAGCGTGGGTCCGGTGCCGCTGCGCAGCGGCAGTAGCGCCTCGAATCCACAGTTATCGGCTTCAGCCTGACTCTGCTCTTCGCTCAGTAACGCCGCAAGCTGTTCAATTCTGGAGGCCACCATAATCTGCCCTACCGTGACCGGTCTACTCAGCTCGCGGCGCAGTTGGGCGGCGAGGCGCATCGCGAGCAGTGAGTGGCCACCGAGTGCAAAAAAGTCATCGTCGGCGAACACGGTTTCACGGCCCAGCAACGCTGCAACCGTTTCGGCTACCATCGTCTCCAGTCCCGGCTCCGGCTCACGTCCCTGGGTCTGCTGCGCAGATTCCGGCTGCGGCAGGGCTTTACGGTCCAGTTTACCGTTGGCGCTCAGCGGCAGCGTCGGCAGCTCGACCAACGCCACCGGCACCATATGCGGCGGCAACAGGCCGGTTAGCGCCTGGCGCAGCGCCTCGGGATCCAGGCGCACGTCGGGCTGAGCAACCAGGTACCCCACCAGCTGGCGAGAATCGCCGCCGGTCGCATCCTGCCCTACGTGACCCAGGGTCAGGGCATGCGTCACCGCCTGCGCGATGCCAGGCAATGAGAGCAGCGCATGGTCTATGTCGCTCAGCTCGATACGCTGTCCACGAATTTTGAGCTGGAAGTCGCTGCGCCCGAGGTACTCTACCGCGCCGGTCGACAACCAACGCGCCACGTCACCGGTGCGATACATGCGTCCACCGTTGCCCTGTGGGTCGGCTACGAAACGGCTGGCAGTCAGGTCAGGGCGCGCAAGATAGCCGTGTGCCAACTGCACGCCGGTCAGGTAGAGGTCACCCGCGACGCCCGGTGGTACCGGCTGGAGGCGGGCATCGAGAATACGCAGACCGGTGTTCCAGACCGGCAGGCCAATCGGCACATTTGCCCCGCTGACGGCGGCCAAGGCCTCGCCCCACGCAGGATGCCAACTCACATCAACGGCGGCCTCGGTCGGTCCATAAAGATTGTGCAGCGCGACTCCAGTCCGACGCTGCCACAGGCGGCACAGCTCGGCCGGTAACGCTTCGCCGCTGCAAAATACCTGACGCAGCGAGGCACATTGGCGCACTGCGTCCGGCTCTTCCAGCGTGCTGACAAACGCGGCCAGCATCGAGGGAACAAAATGCATCGTGGTCACGCGGTGAGAGGCGATCAGTTGCTGAAGCAGCTGAGGATCGCGATGCGCTTCCGGCGGGGCCATAAACAGTTTTGCGCCGACGATAAGCGGCCAGAAAAACTCCCAGACCGAGACGTCGAAGCTGCTCGGCGTTTTTTGCAGTACGACGTCGTCACCGTTCATCGGGTAGTGGTTTTGCATCCACAGCAGACGGTTTACGATAGCCTGGTGACCTACCACCACGCCTTTAGGCCTGCCCGTCGACCCTGAGGTAAAGATGAGATAAGCCGGATGATGAGGCGAAGCGCCCTTAAAACTCTGAGGTAAATCTGAGCTTATGCTGAGAGGCGCGTCGTACAGCATCACGTTGCCGAAGCTGGCGAAGCGAGGCAACTGGCTGTTGTCGGTAATAATCAGACGCGGCGAGGCGTCCTCCAGCATCATCGCCAGACGATCGTCAGGATAACTGGTGTCCATCGGCAAGTAAGCAGCCCCGACCTCGACGATTGCCATCAGCGCCAGCGAAAGGAATACGGATCGCGGCAACGCTACGGCGACGATATCTCCGGGTTGAACGCCCTGTTCCACCAGCCTTTGCGCCAGAGCAAGGGTCTGTTCGCGGGTCTCGCGATAGGTAAAATAATGCTGCTCATCGGCGAGCGCCGGGCTGTCAGGGGTTTTCTCGGCCTGTTGTGCCAGAAGACGGCTAAGGGTGTTTTCCTCGACCGGGAAGGCGGTGTCGTTGACGCGAGCCAACAGCGCATGGTCATCGGCGCTCAGCATATTGGCATCGCCAACCCGCAGCGCGGGGTTGGCAGCAAACTGTTCGAGCAGCAGCGGCAAGCGTGCCAAGTGGGTAGCCAGCTCGTCCGCCTGATAACGTTCGCCGTTGGCGAGCAAGTCGACGGTAAGCTGCCCCGTCTCATCGATATAAAGCGCAATCTCCAGGTCGCGAACCGGTCCTGATGCCAGCTCGTGCGTGACACCCTCCATGCCGTTGAAATCGAGACGGAAATCGAACATCTTGAAGTTAAAGACAGTGCCATAAAGCGGCTGGGCATCGCCGATACTGCCGACGTCGCGCTGGATCTGCTCGGCGTCGTAGCGCTGATGACGACGCGCCATCTTCAGCTCACGCGCAATCTCAGCGGCCACCTCGACCAAGGTATTCTGTGGTGCGACGTTAAACGCCATCGGCAGCACGTTGATAACCGGTCCGGTGGCGCAGAGCGCGGCGGATCCCATGCGGCGCATAAAGATAAATCCGGCACCAAATTCGTTTTGCCCGCTCAACCGTGCGACCCACAGCGAAACCAGCGCTAACGCCATGTCTGAAGGCGTTAATCTGTGCGCCTCACCGGCCGCAATGAGCTGAGAAAACGGTTCGTGCGAACAGGCCTGAGACAGGCGGAAAATATGCGTCGACGGCGTCTGACCGGCCAATGGCTGCGGGCTGACGCTGGCCGCAGGCGGCAGCTGACGTGCCTTTTCAAGCCAGAACTCCCTGTCGCGCTGACGGACGGAGGATTGCTCATACTGCTGATACTCTTCCACGACCTCGCGGAAAGCCACGAACGGCGTCTCCTCGGGCTGTTGCTGCTGACACAGGGCGGTATAGAGATGAGCGATGCGGCGAGCGATGGCGGTGAAGCTGTAGGCATCCACGATCGCATGGTGGTAACGCTGGTACCAAAACCAACGATCCTCCCCCACGCGGATCAGTATGTGGCGCAACAGCGGCTGTCCGTCGGCCACACGCAGAGCGCCATTGAGATCCTGACGCATCAGCGCGATCGCCGCCGACTCCTGACTTTCAGCAGTTTGCTGCCCGGATGCCGCTTTTGACCGCGCACGATCGTAAAGATCGACCCACTCCACGGCAGGGATCGTCGCCGTCGCGTCAAACCACTGCATCGGCACGCCGTCTTGCTCTTCAAAACGCATACGCAGCGTGTCAGCCTCCGCCAGCCCCTGAGCAATGGCCTCACTCATGTGCTCGCGCTCGAGCGAGCCGGTCAGCTCGATATAGTGAGCAACGGCATAGGCGTTATCGTGGGGAGAAAGTTGATCTGCAACCCAGATACCCGGCTGTGCGGCCACCAGCGGCATCATATCGCGGCTGGAAGAATGTGGTTTTGAACTCTGTTTGTTTGGCGTCTCAGCCTTCACTGGCTGTCGCTTCGAAGTCACGTCTTGCACCCTAAGTACTCCTGATAAATAGCTTATGAAGCGGCGCGCTGCGAGGCGGGACGCATATCCTGCCAATGGCTTTCCAGCCAGCTGATACAATCAGCGCGCAATGCCGGCCCAAAAATCGGCTGCCAGCCCGCAGGAATTTCGCTGAAATCCGGCCACAGGCTGAACTGCTTCTCCTCGTTTTCCAGGATCAGACTGCGCTGATTTTCGTCATCGAAGGGGTTAAGCTTTTCCATGCTGAGCTCCTGACTTGATTGAATTTAATGAAAAAGAGAGAGAGGGCTGACGAGCGATGAATTTCTCGGCCCAAAGCGCCTGCAGGCCGTCAACCAATCCACCGCGCCAGCACAGCGCGTCGTGTCCGCCTTCAACGATGCGGTAATGCACGCTGTGATTGGAGTCCTGCAGAATGTTGACCAGGCTGTCGTTCACCTGATGAATCAGGCCTTCATGCCTACCGGCCTCCATAAATATTCTGAGTGCGGCGTTCTGCCCCAGTCCCTGCTGCACCTGTTTTGGCAGCCAGCAGGCGTCTTCGGGCACCGTGTGGCGCTGCAGCATATCGCGACGCGGCCACCAAAATGAGCCGGACTGTGCCAGCACGCAGCCAAAGCGTTGCGGCCAGTGAAGCGCGGCGTACAGCGACGACAGCCCGCCAAAGCTTTGCCCTGCGACTACGGTTTTGGACGGGCTGCGCGTATGAGGCGCCAGGCTCGCGACCTCCGGCAGCAGCTCTTCCTGCACGGCTAACCAGAAATCAGGGTTGCAGGTGAGCTCTTCGCTGCGGTGCTGGGTGTCGATCGCCTCAATCAGCACGTACACCGCTTCGGGCAATTTTCCCTGCGCCGTTTGCTGCATCAGCGGTTCCCAAATCGGCATTTTCTGCGACCAGAATTGGCCGTCGAGCAGGATAGCCAACGGGCGCGATGCGGGGTTCTCACTTTCACCGGTGGTATAGATCCACACCTTGCGCTCATTGCCAAGACGAGAGCTATTCCACTGATAACGCTGTATTTTAGCTGGCGGTGCGGGCATACAGAGTCCGCTGGAGGTGGCGTAACAGTCAAAATCTTGCCAGGCAGGCTGGGCAGGTGCATCCGGCAGGCTTACGCCGGAAAGCGCGTGGCCCTTCGCACCGGGCCAGCTGCGAGTTGGATTCAGTAGATCATGGCTCGCGCTGGCAAAAATGCTTCTCCACCAGCTGCGCACCGCAAACATACGGCCGAACGCATCTTCTGCATCATCGGGAACACCGCGGTCCTCGACGCTCGGGATAAAGCTGTAGCTGCCGCGCCAGTCGGATTTCAGTTCGATTTGCCAGTGCCAGACGTCGGTTCCACTCAGGCGCTGTAGGCTTTGAGGCGGCGATGACTGATGGTGATCGGTAAGACAGTTAATGTTGATCCAGACCCGTTTGTAGGCGGAGGTAAATTCACTCCCCTGCGGATCGCGCCAGAAGAAGGTGACTTTGCATCGCCCCTCACCGGAGGGCTCTATCCAGGGCGTACCCCGTCGAGCGACTTCCAGCCACCAACCGCTGCTCCCTGCATGCTTGCTGTTTAACAGCGTTTCGCTCGCTGATGTCGACAGCCTGTCTAAACAATCTGGTTTCAAAACAATTACTCTTGTTATGATTCAAAAACATTAAACGGTACAGAGAATAGTATTGATAATTATTTTCATTTGCAATAGCGTGTAACCAACCATGAAAATAACGGCGTGATGTTTTGTGCAGGATTGACGCTAACGCGGGTAACTTGCTGGCAGTGTTAGTTTTTGAGGGGATATTGTTAGGCTTAATTCTGACTCCGCGTACCAAACACACGGAGTCAGTCGAGGCGAACCTATTGGCTCATCGCAGATTTTTTCTTCATTTCATCTTTCTTCATCTTGCCTTTAGACATCGAATCTTTGGACATAGAATCTTTGGACATAGAATCCTTAGACATCGCGTCTTTAGACATCCCCATACTGTCTTTCTTGACCACTGGCTTTTTCATCGCATCCTCAGCGTGTGCGCCCATCATGCCCAACATCAATGTTGAAGAGATCAAAACAGCGATTAACTTTTTCATAGTATTTCCTTCTAAGGTAAGAAAATGCACGGAGTGTGCAGGGTCATTCAGAATTCGTCTTTAGCTACCGCCAAACCAGTTGTACCCCTGATCCTCCCAATATCCGCCGGGATAGGCGTTAGTCACCTCAATCACCTTGATATGTTTTGGATTCTTGTAGCCAAGCTTGGTCGGCATTCTTAATTTCATAGGGAAGCCATACTGACGCGGCAAAATCTGACCGTCATAAGTCAATGCCAGCAACGTTTGGGGATGCAGCGCAGTCGCCATATCAATGCTGGTGTAATAGTCATCAGCGCATTTGAAGCTCACGTATTTAGCATTGAGATCCGCACCGACCAGCTTCAAGAAAGTTGAAAATGGAACCCCTCCCCACTTACCGACTGCGCTCCAGCCTTCTACACAGATATGACGGGTTATCTGGCTGACCTGAGCCATCTGATAAAGTTGAGTCAGCGACCAACTGGATTTGTCCAATACATTGCCCGCTATCTGCAGACGGTAAGTCTGGGCATCCACCTCTGGAGCCTCCTCTTCGCCGTAAAAGGCGTTAAAAGGAAAGGGGCGAGTTATCATCGATTCGGCATATTCCGGTGCCAGACGATCCGCGCCAAAGAGCCACGCCTGTACTCTGTCGTTAAAGCCGGAAATTGCAACCAAGGCCTTTTCCACACTGCTGTTATCGCTGATATCACAGCCCGTGAGCATCACCATCCCGCCAAGCGTCAGGCCCTGTCGCAAAAAATGGCGGCGGGAGGTTGACCCGAGCTTACGAGCAATCAAGCGCTGAGCCTCATGGATCACGTCCTGCGTATCGGCATTCGGAATAATGATTTTGCTGTCTTTTTTTCTCATGATGGCCTCAGCGTCCGCGCAGCATTGCCAGTAATGTTCTGGGTACCAACATCACCATAATTAAATGGACGGCGACAAAACCGACCATCGCTGACATGGCAAAAAAGTGTACGTAGCGAGCAGCATCAAACCCGCCCATCAAGGTTCTTAATAATGGAAACTGCACCGATTTCCACACCACCAGCCCGGAGACCACCAACAGGACGCCATCTGCCATGACGAACAGATAAGCAACGCGCTGCACCGTGTTGTAATGACGTAAATCGTTGTGCGCCAGCTTGCCTTTCACGGCGGCAAGAAGATCGTCCCACAGTGCGCGCGGGGTTACCGGAAAGAATTTTTTCTGTAATCGGCCGGTGGCAACGTTCATCAGGAGATAAAAAAGGCCGTTTATGCCGAATAACCACATCCCGGCAAAGTGCCATTGAATGGCGCCCCCCAGCCAGCCGCCGAGCGTTATGGTTTTCGAAAACTCAAAGTCGAACAACGGCGAGGCGTTATAAATTTGCCATCCGCTGGTGACCATAATCAATATTGCCAACGCATTGATCCAATGCGCTAAACGCAGCCATAAGGCGTGGATATTTTGCTGTCCTGCGGGCAGTAAAGGTGTGGTATGCAGTGCCATCATGCACTCCCTGACTCAGCGGTTTCGATGGGGAGAGTATTAAGCCGATTTGTTCCCCAAGACCTCACGCAAAGTTAAATAAAATGTGATAACTCCAACGGATGACCTTGTGTAGACTGCAAGGTAATGCACAGGTTTTAACCACCTCAGGGCCAGTAATGGAAAAGAATAAAAAGATCCTGATTGTCGAAGACGACAGTAATATTGCTGAACTTCTGACGCTTCATCTCACTGACGAAGGTTATGAAATAACCCATGCGCCCGATGGCAATCTGGGCGTCGCGCTGCTGGAAAAAGGGGGATGGGATGCGTTAATTCTCGATTTAATGCTGCCGGGCATCGACGGGCTCGAGATTTGCCGTAGGGCGCGCAATATGACGCGCTATACCCCAATCATCATAATAAGCGCACGCTCGAGCGAAGTGCATCGCGTACTCGGGCTGGAACTTGGGGCCGACGACTATCTCGCCAAGCCATTTTCTATGCTGGAGTTGGTTGCTCGCGTTAAAGCATTATTCCGCCGTCAGGAAGCGATGGGACGTAATCTGCAAATGGATGCAGGCACGCTGAGTTTTAAAGGGCTGGTTATTGATCCCATTTCCAGAGAAGTGCTGCTTAATCAGCAGAGTATCGAGCTCACACCTCGCGAATTCGACCTGCTTTATTTCTTTGCCAGGAATCCAGGAAAAGTATTCTCACGCCTCAGCCTGCTTAATCAGGTATGGGGCTATCAGCATGAAGGCTATGAGCATACGGTGAACACTCATATCAACCGCCTGCGCATCAAAATCGAGGCCAACCCTGCCGAGCCAGAAAGGATCCTGACCGTATGGGGTATGGGCTATAAGTTCATGCTCTCCAGCGATGAAAACCAGGGGTAAACCGTGAAAAATATGACGCTATCGCAGAGGTTAACGCTGGTTTTTATTGTGCTGCTGGTCGCCTGCGGCTCAATCTCAGGGTATTTGCAGGTACGGTCGAGCAATCAATATAGCCAGGCGGTTATTCAACGCCTTTCGCAGAATCTGGCCAAACACATCGCCGAGAGCAATCCCCTGCTGAGTCAGAACGGATTAAATAATGCCTCGGTGCACACGCTTTTCGATCAACTGATGGCGGTCAACCCCAGCGTTGAGGTTTATCTCCTCGATAAACAGGGAAAAATTATTGGCGATGCGGCACCCAAAGGGTCAGTAAAAAGGACGCAGGTCAATTTGCAGCCGGTGCAGGCGTTATTGCAGGGTGCCAAAATGCCGGTCTATGGCGACAACCCACGAAGCGCAGACAGCGCTTCACTCCAGGTCTTTAGTGCCGCCCCACTGATCGACAATGGGCAGGTGCAGGGGTACGTCTATATCGTATTATTGGGCGACGAGGTTACCGCGTTGGATAAAGACGCCCAGTTTCACTGGGCCGTGCTGATGGCGGTGCGTTCAATGGGGCTGGTTATTTTATTTGGATTGGTGGCCGGTGCCATCGCCTTTCGTTGGGTGACGCGTCCCATCCGCCGATTGACCGAGCAGGTCAGCAATCTGGACAGCGGCGGGATGGAGGCTGTGCAACAGCTATCTAAAACGATTGCCTCCCCCCAAGGCCCGCGTGACGAGGTTTTTCTGCTGCAACAGGCGTTTATCAAGATGGCCAAGCGCATTGACGAACAGTGGCAAAGGCTCACCCGTCAGGACCAGCAGCGGCGGGAGTTTATCGCCAACATCTCGCATGATTTGCGTACCCCGTTAACCTCCCTTCATGGTTATCTGGAAACGCTGTCGGTCAAATCAGAGCAGCTAAGCGACGAGGAGCGAAACCGTTATCTGAACATTGCGCTGGTGCAGAGCAGAAAGGTTGGCCGTCTAGCTCAAGAGCTTTTTGAACTGGCGCGCCTCGAATATGGTGTGGTCAAACCGCAAAAAGAACCCTTTTCGATGGGCGAGTTGGTTCAGGACGTGTATCAGAAGTTTGAGCTCACCGCAGAGACACGTCATCTGATCCTTCGTGCGGATATCTCGCCAGGCATCCCTTTGGTGAATGCCGACCTGGCGTTGATAGAGCGTGTTATGACTAATCTGCTGGATAACGCCATTCGTTTCACCCCCGATTACGGCACCATTGAGATTCGTCTCTGGCAGCAGAAAGAGAAGGTAGTGGTTCAACTTAACGACAGCGGACCGGGCATTGCCGCAGAGCTGAAAGAAGACTTGTTCATTCGCCCCTCCATTTTGAGTACCGGTCGAAAACGAGCCGGCGGCTTAGGCTTGATGATCGTAAAACGAATACTCGAATTACACGGCAGCAATATTGCGCTGATTGAGCAGCCCGGCAAAGGTGCCTGTTTTGAATTTTCGGTGCCACTTTAACGCCGATGTTTTATGCATTGTATAAGTGCCGTGAATCATTTTGATTGAGGAAGTGCAACGAATAAGCGATGGTAAGTCTCCCTTATACGTCAGGAGAGACGACGATGGATACGCCTTCAAAAACGTTGCTAGCTCAGCCACTTAACCCAGGCGAAACGATTGGATTTTTTTCGCCCTCTTCCCCTGTCACCGTCACCGCCCCGAACCGGTTTGCGCGCGCCAGGCAGTTCGTTGAGAGCAAGGGCTTCAGGCTAAAAGCGGGACAGCTGACGCATAAGGCAGACTTCTACCGCGCGGGATCGATACAGGAGCGGGCAGAAGAGCTGAATCAGCTGCTGCGCGATCCGCAGGTACGCTGCGTGATGTCGACTATCGGCGGCATGAACAGCAATTCGTTGCTGCCCTACCTCGACTATGAGGCGATTGAGGCCGATCCTAAAATTATTATCGGCTATTCGGACACCACCGCGCTGCTGCTCGGCATTTATGCCCAAACGGGGCTGATTACTTTTTACGGTCCCGCGCTGGTCGCCTCCTTCGGCGAGTTTCCTCCTCTGGTTGATACCACCTGGGATTCCTTCGCACAGATACTGGTCACGCCACCCGCCTTGCCTTACGCCTATCCCTTACCGCCTTTCTGGAGCGACGAACGTCTCAACTGGGATAACCTGGTGCCCGAACGTCCTAAACAGTGCTATGACAACGACTGCCGCTTCCTGGGTAACGGGAAAGTTTCCGGCAGAGTGCTAGGCGGCAATTTGAATACGATGTCTGGTATCTGGGGCAGTCCGTATATGCCGGAGATCGGACAGGGCGATATTTTATTGATTGAAGACAGCCTGAAGGATATTGCGACCGTCGAGCGTGCGTTCTCTCTGCTGAAAATTAACGGCGTTTTCGACCGCGTTGCCGCCATTTTGCTGGGAAAACACGAGGGATTTAATGATTCCGCTACCGGGCGTCGTCCGGTAGACGTATTACTTGAGGTGCTCGGTGACCGCGTTCCTCCCCTGGTCGATGGCTTTGACTGTTGCCACACACATCCGATGCTGACTCTCCCGTTAGGCAGCCAAATTCAGATCGATTTTGAGAGCAATAAGATTGAATTAATTTCACCTTATCTTATTCATCAATGACCGTTGATTAACGAGTCACCACTTTGCGTGATCTGCCACCCAAAACCTAAACAAAGCCCGGGTGCAAACTACAATTAACCTTTGATTGACATAGTATTAACGTATTCCTAAGGAGAAAAATGATGAGCCAATCCCACAAGCATCCTATTCCTGCGTCTATTGCAGAACGAACTCTGATCACACCCGAGAAATATCAGCAATATTATCAACAATCTGTGCAGGATCCTGAGGCATTTTGGGGCGAGCAGGCTAAAGTGCTGGACTGGATCAAACCTTTCACCCTAGTAAAAAACACCTCGTTTGCACCGGGCAACATCGATATTCGATGGTTTGAAGACGGTACGCTGAATCTGGCCGCAAACTGCCTCGACCGTCACCTCGCCGAACGAGGGGATCAGGTCGCTATCATCTGGGAAGGCGACGATCCGAAGGCCGAGAACAAATTTGTGACCTACAGGCAGCTGCACGAAGACGTGTGTAAATTTGCCAATGTATTGAAAGACCATGGCGTGACCAAAGGTGACGTGGTGGCTATCTATATGCCGATGGTGCCTGAAGCTGCCGTCGCGATGCTGGCCTGTGCACGCATCGGCGCGGTGCATTCCGTCATCTTTGCCGGTTTCTCTCCGGAAGCCGTATCTGGCCGTATTATCGACTCTAACGCCAAGCTGGTCATTACTGCCGACGAAGGCCTGCGTGCCGGTCGCACTATTCCACTGAAGCAAAACGTCGATGACGCGCTGAAAAATCCTGCCGTCGTCAGTGTGACTAACGTGATTGTTTACCAGCGCACCGGTAAGAAAGGTGAGTGGAAAGAGGGGCGGGACCTGTGGTGGCATGACGTTATCGCCAACGCTTCGGCTGAGTGTCCACCGACCGAGATGAAGGCTGAGGATCCGCTGTTTATCCTTTACACTTCCGGCTCGACCGGCAAGCCAAAGGGTGTGCTTCACACCACCGGCGGTTATCTGGTTTATGCCGCCCTGACCTTCAAATACGTCTTCGACTATCACCCTGGCGACGTCTATTGGTGTACGGCGGACGTGGGCTGGGTAACAGGCCACAGCTACCTGCTGTACGGCCCACTGGCGGTGGGCGCGATTACGCTGATGTTCGAGGGTGTGCCAAACTATCCGACCACCAACCGTATGTCTCAGATAGTTGATAAACATAAGGTTAACATTCTCTATACCGCTCCGACCGCCATCCGCGCACTGATGGCAGAGGGCGATAAAGCCATTGAAGGCACCAGCCGCAGTTCGCTGCGTATTCTGGGGTCGGTGGGTGAACCCATTAACCCGGAAGCCTGGGAGTGGTATTACAAGACTATCGGCAACAGCCAGTGCCCTATCGTTGATACCTGGTGGCAGACCGAAACCGGCGGTTTTATGATCACCCCACTGCCGGGTGCGACCGAGCTGAAAGCCGGTTCGGCGACCCGTCCATTCTTCGGCGTGCAGCCTGCGCTGGTCGATAACGAGGGCAATCCGCAGGAAGGTGCAACCGAGGGTAATCTGGTTATCACCGATTCCTGGCCGGGACAAGCGCGTACGCTATTCGGCGACCACGAGCGCTTCGAGCAGACCTATTTCTCAACCTTCAAAAATATGTATTTCAGCGGCGACGGCGCGCGTCGTGACGAAGACGGCTATTACTGGATAACCGGCCGCGTTGATGACGTGCTGAACATCTCCGGTCACCGTCTGGGCACGGCGGAAATCGAGTCCGCGCTGGTTTCACATCCAAAAATTGCCGAGGCGGCCGTGGTTGGCTTCCCACACAGCATCAAAGGGCAGGCTATTTATGCCTACGTCACGCTGAATCACGGTGAAGAACCGTCGCCAGAGCTCTATACCGAAGTGCGTAACTGGGTACGTAAAGAGATAGGGCCGATCGCCACACCGGATATTCTTCACTGGACCGATTCATTACCAAAAACCCGCTCGGGCAAGATTATGCGTCGTATCCTGCGCAAGATTGCCGCTGGCGACACCACTAACTTCGGAGATACTTCTACCCTCGCCGATCCTGGCGTGGTCGATAAACTGCTGGAAGAAAAACAATCAATGAAAGCGTCGTCATAATTTTCACCGCTTCAGCGCGGTGAACTCAATCAATGCCTCATAGGAGTGGTGTAGATGAATGATCTCATTTATCAAAAGGTTGAAAGTAACCCGCGCTTTAAAGAGTTGGTGCAAAAACGCAGCCGGTTCGCCTGGCTGCTTTCTGGCATTACGCTGTTGTTGTACGTTGCTTTCATCTTTCTTATCGCCTTCGAACCCGGGTGGCTGGGCACGCCGCTGTATGCCGGTGCGACCATCACCCGTGGGATCCCGGTTGGCGTAGGGCTGATTGTTATCTCTTTTGTACTGACCGGAATCTATGTGTTTCGTGCCAACGGCGAGTTTGATCGTCTGACGGCCGATATCATCCGTGAGGTGCAACCATGAACGCGCGTCGTCTGGGCGTTCTGGCCTCTCTGGCGTTGAGCTCTACCGCCTGGGCCGCTGAGGGCGTTGGCGGTGAAGTTAAACGGCAGCCGCTCAACGTTGAAGCTATCATCATGTTCGTGCTGTTCGTGGGCGCGACGCTGTATATCACCTATTGGGCTTCTAAACGCACCCGCTCTCGTCAGGACTATTACACCGCAGGTGGGCAGATTACGGGCCTGCAAAACGGTCTGGCTATCGCGGGCGACTTTATGTCTGCCGCATCTTTTCTTGGCATCTCCGCGCTGGTTTACACCTCGGGATATGATGGACTTATCTACTCAATTGGTTTTCTGATTGGCTGGCCGATCATTCTGTTTCTTATCGCCGAACGTCTCCGCAATCTGGGCAAGTATACTTTTGCTGACGTAGCCTCCTACCGCCTGAAGCAGAAACCGATTCGTACTCTATCGGCCTGCGGCTCGCTGGTTGTCGTCGCACTGTATCTGATTGCACAGATGGTCGGTGCGGGTAAGCTGATTCAACTGCTGTTCGGGCTGAACTATCTAGTGGCCGTGGTATTGGTCGGTATTCTGATGGTGCTGTACGTTCTCTTTGGTGGCATGCTGGCCACCACTTGGGTACAAATCATCAAGGCCGTGCTGCTACTGGCGGGGGCAACTTTCATGGCAATTATGGTCATGAAGTCGGTCGGCTTTAACTTTAATACGCTTTTCTCTCAGGCGGTTGCCGTGCATCCGAAAGGGGTAGCGATCATGAGTCCGGGAGGGTTGGTATCTGACCCGATATCGGCACTGTCCCTCGGGCTGGCACTGATGTTTGGTACCGCTGGCCTACCGCATATACTGATGCGATTCTTCACGGTGAATGATGCCAAGGAAGCCCGCAAAAGTGTGTTCTATGCCACTGGTTTTATTGGTTATTTTTATATTTTGACCTTTATTATCGGCTTCGGTGCTATCGTGCTGGTCAGCGCCAATCCTGCCTTCAAAGATGCCAGTGGTGTCCTGCTCGGCGGTAACAATATGGCAGCGGTGCATTTGGCTAACGCGGTTGGCGGCAGTTTCTTCCTCGGTTTTATCTCGGCGGTGGCCTTCGCGACAATTCTGGCCGTTGTCGCTGGATTAACGTTAGCAGGCGCTTCTGCGGTTTCTCATGACCTTTATGCCAGCGTCATGAAGGACGGTAAGGCAACTGAATTAGCCGAGCTGCGGGTGTCGAAATCTACCGTAGTGGTGCTGGGTTTCGTCGCGATCGCACTGGGTATTTTGTTTGAAAAACAGAATATTGCGTTTATGGTCGGATTGGCGTTCTCAATTGCGGCAAGCTGTAATTTCCCGATTATTTTACTGTCGATGTATTGGTCCAAACTGACTACGCGCGGGGCGATGATTGGAGGCTGGTTAGGGTTGCTCACTGCGGTCATTTTGATGATCCTTGGCCCGACAATTTGGGTACAGATTCTGGGCCACGCCAAGCCAATTTACCCGTATGAATACCCTGCACTGTTCTCGATGATTGTTGCTTTTGTCGGCATCTGGTTCTTTTCGATTACCGATAAATCGGCAGAAGGACAGCGGGAAAGAGAGCTTTTTTGGCCGCAGTTTGTACGTTCTCAGACCGGTATTGGCATTTCGCAGAGCAGTAAGCACTAGATAACGCCCAAAAATTCTCCAAAAAAGAAGCCCTCAGTCGCGAGACTGAGGGCTTTTTGTTCTTTATTTGATGGCTGGCAGTTTATGCATGACTTCGCCATACCCCCTTCGGGCCGCTGCAAGCAACAAAAAAACCCCAGTCTTTCGACTGAGGTTTCTCTGTTTATTTGATGCCTGGCAGTTCCCTACTCTCGCATGGGGAGACCCCACACTACCATCGGCGCTACGGCGTTTCACTTCTGAGTTCGGCATGGGGTCAGGTGGGACCACCGCGCTACTGCCGCCAGGCAAATTCTGTTAATTTACCGAACTCTACGCTTTGTTTCTGGTGCTGATACCCAGAGTCGAACTGGGGACCTCACCCTTACCAAGGGTGCGCTCTACCAACTGAGCCATATCAGCATACTAATCTACAACAACATCGTGCTGGTCAAATCACAGCGAGATGTTTAATTTGATGCCTGGCAGTTCCCTACTCTCGCATGGGGAGACCCCACACTACCATCGGCGCTACGGCGTTTCACTTCTGAGTTCGGCATGGGGTCAGGTGGGACCACCGCGCTACTGCCGCCAGGCAAATCTTGGTGCATGAAACGAATCTTTTACCCTGCTGCTGCGTTGGCTGCCTTCGCGCAATGCAGTCACATACCCTCGTATGCTCCTTTATTACACTCTGTTGCCGCCTGGCTTCAGCGCAAAATCTTTCGTTCCCGCGAATACTTTATCTGGAAGTCGCTGAAAAATTTACTTTAGTCTTGTGTCTCTCTAAAACACCTTCGGTGTTGTAAGGTTAAGCCTCTCGGGTCATTAGTACTGGTTAGCTCAATGCATCGCTGCACTTACACACCCAGCCTATCAACGTCTTAGTCTTAAACGTCCCTTCAGGGAGCTCGAAGCTCCAGGGAAGACTCATCTTGAGGCAAGTTTCGCGCTTAGATGCTTTCAGCGCTTATCTTTTCCGCATTTAGCTACCGGGCAATGCCATTGGCATGACAACCCGAACACCAGTGATGCGTCCACTCCGGTCCTCTCGTACTAGGAGCAGCCCCTCTCAATCTTCCAACGCCCACGGCAGATAGGGACCGAACTGTCTCACGACGTTCTAAACCCAGCTCGCGTACCACTTTAAACGGCGAACAGCCGTACCCTTGGGACCTACTTCAGCCCCAGGATGTGATGAGCCGACATCGAGGTGCCAAACACCGCCGTCGATATGAACTCTTGGGCGGTATCAGCCTGTTATCCCCGGAGTACCTTTTATCCGTTGAGCGATGGCCCTTCCATTCAGAACCACCGGATCACTATGACCTACTTTCGTACCTGCTCGAGCCGTCACTCTCGCAGTCAAGCTAGCTTATGCCATTGCACTAACCTCACGATGTCCGACCGTGATTAGCTAACCTTCGTGCTCCTCCGTTACTCTTTAGGAGGAGACCGCCCCAGTCAAACTACCCACCAGACACTGTCCTCACCCCAGATTATGGGGCCGAGTTAGAACATCAAACATTAAAGGGTGGTATTTCAAGGTTGGCTCCACGCAGACTGGCGTCCACGCTTCAAAGCCTCCCACCTATCCTACACATCAAGGCTCAATGTTCAGTGTCAAGCTATAGTAAAGGTTCACGGGGTCTTTCCGTCTTGCCGCGGGTACACTGCATCTTCACAGCGAGTTCAATTTCACTGAGTCTCGGGTGGAGACAGCCTGGCCATCATTACGCCATTCGTGCAGGTCGGAACTTACCCGACAAGGAATTTCGCTACCTTAGGACCGTTATAGTTACGGCCGCCGTTTACCGGGGCTTCGATCAAGAGCTTCTCCTTGCGGATAACCCCATCAATTAACCTTCCGGCACCGGGCAGGCGTCACACCGTATACGTCCACTTTCGTGTTTGCACAGTGCTGTGTTTTTATTAAACAGTTGCAGCCAGCTGGTATCTTCGACTGTCTTCGGCTCGGGAAGCAAGTTCCTCCACCTAGCGACAGCGTGCCTTCTCCCGAAGTTACGGCACCATTTTGCCTAGTTCCTTCACCCGAGTTCTCTCAAGCGCCTGAGTATTCTCTACCTGACCACCTGTGTCGGTTTGGGGTACGATTTAATGTTACCTGATGCTTAGAGGCTTTTCCTGGAAGTGCGGCATCAACTACTTCATCACCGTAGTGACTCGTCATCACGCCTCAGGGTTACAGTAAACCGGATTTACCAGGTCTACACCCCTACACGCTTAAACCGGGACAACCGTCGCCCGGCTAGCCTAGCCCTCTCCGTCCCCCCTTCGCAGTAACACCAAGTACAGGAATATTAACCTGTTTCCCATCGACTACGCTTTTCAGCCTCGCCTTAGGGGTCGACTCACCCTGCCCCGATTAACGTTGGACAGGAACCCTTGGTCTTCCGGCGTGCGGGTTTTTCACCCGCATTATCGTTACTTATGTCAGCATTCGCACTTCTGATACCTCCAGCAAACCTCACAGTTCACCTTCTACGGCTTACAGAACGCTCCCCTACCCAACAACGCCTAAGCGTCGCTGCCGCAGCTTCGGTGCATGGTTTAGCCCCGTTACATCTTCCGCGCAGGCCGACTCGACCAGTGAGCTATTACGCTTTCTTTAAATGATGGCTGCTTCTAAGCCAACATCCTGGCTGTCTATGCCTTCCCACATCGTTTCCCACTTAACCATGACTTTGGGACCTTAGCTGGCGGTCTGGGTTGTTTCCCTCTTCACGACGGACGTTAGCACCCGCCGTGTGTCTCCCGTGATAACATTCTTCGGTATTCGGAGTTTGCATCGAGTTGGTAAGCCGGGATGGCCCCCTAGTCGAAACAGTGCTCTACCCCCGAAGATGAATTCACGAGGCGCTACCTAAATAGCTTTCGGGGAGAACCAGCTATCTCCCGGTTTGATTGGCCTTTCACCCCCAGCCACAAGTCATCCGCTAATTTTTCAACATTAGTCGGTTCGGTCCTCCAGTTAGTGTTACCCAACCTTCAACCTGCCCATGGCTAGATCACCGGGTTTCGGGTCTATACCTTGCAACTTGACGCCCAGTTAAGACTCGGTTTCCCTACGGCTCCCCTATACGGTTAACCTTGCTACAAAATATAAGTCGCTGACCCATTATACAAAAGGTACGCAGTCACCTAACAAGTAGGCTCCCACTGCTTGTACGTACACGGTTTCAGGTTCTATTTCACTCCCCTCGCCGGGGTTCTTTTCGCCTTTCCCTCACGGTACTGGTTCACTATCGGTCAGTCAGGAGTATTTAGCCTTGGAGGATGGTCCCCCCATATTCAGACAGGATGTCACGTGTCCCGCCCTACTCATCGAACTCACAATTCATGCGCTTTTGTGTACGGGACTATCACCCTGTACCGTGCGACCTTCCAGACGCTTCCACTAACACACAAACTGATTCAGGTTCTGGGCTGTTCCCCGTTCGCTCGCCGCTACTGGGGGAATCTCGGTTGATTTCTTTTCCTCGGGGTACTTAGATGTTTCAGTTCCCCCGGTTCGCCTCGCATGGCTATGTATTCACCATGCGATAATGTGACGTATCACATTGGGTTTCCCCATTCGGGTATCGTCGGGTATAACGGTTCATATCACCTTACCGACGCTTTTCGCAGATTAGCACGCCCTTCATCGCCTCTGACTGCCTAGGCATCCACCGTGTACGCTTAGTCGCTTAACCTCACAACCCGAAGGTGTCTTATAAACTCGTAAAGAGTGACAACATTCGAGGCTGCGATTATTTGAGAGACTCTAATACAGGTGCGCATAACTCAATACTTCTACGGAGAGTTATGTTCAGCTGTATCATTTCAATTTTTCAGCTTGTTCCAGATTGTTAAAGAGCAATATCTTAAACACGACTCGTTAAAGTCATCTTTAAGATAAATTCTGACCCGCTAAGGTACAGAGTGATAATGTCTTTCACACATTATCGGCGTGGCGTCCCCAAGGGGATTCGAACCCCTGTTACAGCCGTGAAAGGGCAGTGTCCTAGGCCTCTAGACGATGGGGACACGAAAATGCCGCACCAGGTGATAAAACCCGGCGCTTCTTTCGTATCAGCGTAAGGTTTCCCTTACTGCATCAACAGGTAGCGCTTGCTCGTTTACATCTATCAGACAATCTGTGTGGACACTGCACAATGCGTATCTTGAGGTAAGGAGGTGATCCAACCGCAGGTTCCCCTACGGTTACCTTGTTACGACTTCACCCCAGTCATGAATCACAAAGTGGTAAGCGCCCTCCCGAAGGTTAAGCTACCTACTTCTTTTGCAACCCACTCCCATGGTGTGACGGGCGGTGTGTACAAGGCCCGGGAACGTATTCACCGTAGCATTCTGATCTACGATTACTAGCGATTCCGACTTCATGGAGTCGAGTTGCAGACTCCAATCCGGACTACGACGTACTTTATGAGGTCCGCTTGCTCTCGCGAGTTCGCTTCTCTTTGTATACGCCATTGTAGCACGTGTGTAGCCCTACTCGTAAGGGCCATGATGACTTGACGTCATCCCCACCTTCCTCCGGTTTATCACCGGCAGTCTCCTTTGAGTTCCCACCATTACGTGCTGGCAACAAAGGATAAGGGTTGCGCTCGTTGCGGGACTTAACCCAACATTTCACAACACGAGCTGACGACAGCCATGCAGCACCTGTCTCAGAGTTCCCGAAGGCACTAAGCTATCTCTAGCAAATTCTCTGGATGTCAAGAGTAGGTAAGGTTCTTCGCGTTGCATCGAATTAAACCACATGCTCCACCGCTTGTGCGGGCCCCCGTCAATTCATTTGAGTTTTAACCTTGCGGCCGTACTCCCCAGGCGGTCGACTTAACGCGTTAGCTCCGGAAGCCACGCCTCAAGGGCACAACCTCCAAGTCGACATCGTTTACAGCGTGGACTACCAGGGTATCTAATCCTGTTTGCTCCCCACGCTTTCGCACCTGAGCGTCAGTCTTTGTCCAGGGGGCCGCCTTCGCCACCGGTATTCCTCCAGATCTCTACGCATTTCACCGCTACACCTGGAATTCTACCCCCCTCTACAAGACTCTAGCTTGCCAGTTTCAAATGCAGTTCCCAAGTTAAGCTCGGGGATTTCACATCTGACTTAACAAACCGCCTGCGTGCGCTTTACGCCCAGTAATTCCGATTAACGCTTGCACCCTCCGTATTACCGCGGCTGCTGGCACGGAGTTAGCCGGTGCTTCTTCTGCGAGTAACGTCAATCGTTGCAGCTATTAACTACAACGCCTTCCTCCTCGCTGAAAGTGCTTTACAACCCTAAGGCCTTCTTCACACACGCGGCATGGCTGCATCAGGCTTGCGCCCATTGTGCAATATTCCCCACTGCTGCCTCCCGTAGGAGTCTGGACCGTGTCTCAGTTCCAGTGTGGCTGGTCATCCTCTCAGACCAGCTAGGGATCGTCGCCTAGGTGAGCCATTACCCCACCTACTAGCTAATCCCATCTGGGCACATCCGATGGCGTGAGGCCCGAAGGTCCCCCACTTTGGTCTTGCGACATCATGCGGTATTAGCTACCGTTTCCAGTAGTTATCCCCCTCCATCAGGCAGTTTCCCAGACATTACTCACCCGTCCGCCGCTCGTCACCCAGAGAGCAAGCTCTCCCGTGCTACCGCTCGACTTGCATGTGTTAGGCCTGCCGCCAGCGTTCAATCTGAGCCATGATCAAACTCTTCAATTAAAAGTTCGATTTGCTGAAACAAGTTCAGCGATGCTCAAAGTTACTTCACATCATTCATAATGAATTACTGCTTGGTCACTCTAAGACTTGATATTTTTTGCCACCGAGGTGGCTGATATCGTCTTGTGAGTGCCCACACAGATTGTCTGATAAATTGTTAAAGAGCAGTGAGTTACGCGCTTTCGCTTGCTAACTCGAGGTGGCGTATATTACGCTTTCCTCATTTGATGTCAACCGTTTATTTTCGCGGTCATCATCATTTTTAATTCTTTCCGACTTGTTCACACCGCGTTGCTGCTGCGTTGTTCCCTGTCGATGGAGCGGCATTATAGGGATCCCGATTTATTCCACAAGTGTTTTTTGATCTTTTAATTCCGACTGCCTGTTTTTCGCTCCTTTCGTGGAGTTCTTGTGCGATGAGGCGGTTTTATCAACGATCCTGTGGGGCAAAACTTTGTATTCATTGATCCAAAGACTATATTGCCAGAAGCGATCGTTCTCATAAGAGGGATAAAGATGTCTGACTTTTTACGTTCATATAAAGGAATGCGCCCAAAACTGGGCGAAAGAGTGATGGTTGATCCCACCAGCGTGGTGATTGGTGATGTGGATCTGGCAGATGACGTCAGCATTTGGCCGTTGGTTGCTATTCGAGGGGACGTGAATAACGTAGTGATTGGCTGTCGTAGCAATATCCAGGACGGCAGCGTGCTGCATGTGACGCATCAGTCGGCTCACAATGCCGAGGGCTTCCCTCTTATTATTGGGGAAGATGTGACGGTAGGACATAAGGCAATGCTGCACGGCTGCACGGTAGGTAACAGGGTGCTGGTCGGGATGGGATCGATTGTTCTCGATGGCGCGGTAATAGAAGATGACGTGATGATTGGTGCTGGCAGTCTGGTACCGCCGGGGAAAAGACTGGAGAGCGGCTATCTTTATCTGGGCAGCCCGGTTAAACAGATTCGCGAGCTAACGGCGGCAGAAATCGCGGGGCTTACCTACTCATCAAACAACTACGTTAAATGGAAGGATGAATACCTGTCTGGAGAAGACAAGTAGCCCCCTTCTTATTACCCAGGGGATCGGCAAACGATCCCCTGATGAATTATACTGCCAAATCCTGCTTCAACTGCGCTAATACAGGTTCAATTTCCGGCATCACGCCATGCCATAAATTGAAAGCATGTGCAGCTTGCCCCACCAGCATCCCTAAACCATCGGCCGTTTGCTCCGCACCGTGCTGTTTTGCCCAGGCAATGAACGGCGTTGGGCCAGCCTGATAGAACATATCGTAAATGCGGGTTTGCGGTGTGATGACTGATGAAGGCACGGCAGGCACCTCGCCTTTAATCCCGGATGCGGTCGCGTTGATAACTAAATCAAACGATTCGCCGCCTAGGTCTGCCAGCGCAATGGCATTGATATCGCCTTTGGCTTCGAAAATTGTATGCAGGTGCTGAGCACGCTCGAAGGTGCGGTTAGTCACAACAACGCGGCAACCGAAGTCCAGCAACGGGAGAATAACGCCGCGCGCCGCGCCGCCTGCGCCTACCAGCAGAACGCGGTCGCCTGACTTGAGCATCCCCAGACGCTGAAGATCGCTAATCATGCCGATGCCGTCGGTGTTATCGCCAAGCAGTCTGCCATCATCAAGCTTCTTCAGTGTGTTGACTGCACCACTTAGTGCAGCGCGGTCCGATAGCTCATCCGACTCGGCAAACGCGCGTTCCTTAAATGGAACAGTAATGTTCGCACCTTTTGCGCCATTGGCAAAAAAGCCGCGCAGCGTTTCTTCAAACTCTTCATGCGGCGCCAGGACGGTACCGTACTGGTGTGCTATCCCTGTCTGCTCCGCAAAGAGAGCGTGAATGCGCGGTGATTTGCTATGACTGATTGGATTACCGAATACAGCAAAAGATGACATGACAGCTTTCCTTAACCTTGACGTATAAGTTCGCCGGTGGCAGCGTCTTTGATTTCAGACGGATTTTCGCGCCCACCGACGAGACCTTCCAATACCGGGAAGTCTGGCCCAAACTGCTGCTTAACGGCATCTGCCGTGCGGCAAGGGGGCTGAGCGCTGAGATTCGCACTGGTTGAAACCAGAGGTTTACCATACTGGCGACACAGTTGTTTTACTAAAGGATGATCGCTAACGCGGACGGCAAGCGAGCTGAAGCGTCCGGTGAGCCATTGCGGTGTATCAGGCTTGGCAGGCATGACCCAAGTCACCGGGCCTGGCCAGGTGGCAAAGATCTGCTCGCGTCTTTCGGCGCTCAGCTGAGAGTCATCGATATAAGGTAAGAGTTGCTCGTAGCTGTCGGCAATGAGGATCAGGCCCTTTTCTCTCGGCCTCTGTTTAAGAGCCAAAAGTGCCTCGACGGCGTATTCACTATCAGGATCGCACCCCAGGCCAAATACGGCTTCGGTAGGATAGGCGATAACCTGCTGGTTTTTTAATGCCTGCAAGATGACAGGCAAATTGAGTTCATTTTCTTTATTCATATCGTTTTCAATCTATTGTCACTACGGCTTTGCCGCAAAGCTTACTGGCACAAAAGAGTTTAATGCCCTGCGCCGTTTTCTTTTCCATTAATAATGGATACTGGCAGAACTCACAGCTCCCCGCGACCGGCTTGTTATTAATAACAAACTGGCAGTCGGGATAACGGTTGCAGGCGTGAAACGCTTTGCCGAACCGCGATTTACGCTGCAACAAATGCCCCTGAAAGCACTGCGGGCAAGGCACGGTAGTCTCTTCAGGTTTATCGATAACTTCTATATGGTCACATTCCGGATATTCGGAGCAGCCAATAAACATGCCGAATCGTCCCTGTCGTAGTACCAGAGTCGCCTGACATTTAGGGCAGTGTTGACCATCAAGGATTTTAACGATGTGTCCATCGGCCTGAGCTTTTAGCGGGCGAATATGCTGGCATTCAGGATAATTGGAGCAGCCGAGAAAAGGGCCGTGGCGACCACTACGGATCACCAAATCGGCCCCGCATTCCGGACAGATTTCATTTTGCTTCCCAGCAAAAAGCGTTGCTTTCGTCATACTCTGTGTTTTACCCGTTACCTGAATCAGAACGCTCTAATGCAGATAACCTTCATTAACATCAAATAGCAGCTCTTCCATTTGCTGATAAGCACTTTCATATCCTGGAATATTGAAGAGAACCATCAACACGACCCATTTCAGATCTTCAAGATCGAACTCGTCGGTATCCAGAGCCATAACACGATCGACGACCATCTCCCTGGTATCGACATTCAACACCTTAATCTGTTCCAGAAATAGCAGGAATCCCCGGCAGCTGACGTCTAATCGACTCATTTCTTCATCGGTATAAACTCTCAGAGCAAAAGGGTCTGCATCCAGCATATGCGATGGTGTACCGCCCTCTTGCAGATCAGCAAGTTTTTCAAGCCAATTTAACGCGTTGTGGATATCGGTTCGGTGAAATCCGGCTTCGGTTAAATCATCTGTTAGCCTATCTTGGTCGACACTCATCTCCGCTTCGTTGTGAATGTAAGTTTCAAATAAGTACATTAGTACGTCGAACATGGCCTGCCCTCCTAATTCGGACATAGCCGCCGGATACAGCTGCGATCCATCCTGCTAACTCCAGTTCGAGCAGTTGTCCTGCAACGACTGGCACAGGTTGGCCGGCACGTTCGGCGACGACGTCAACAGGTGTCACCTCATATCCTACGTTAGCCAACACATCGACAAATGGCAATTCAACTTCGGTATCTTCCGCACAAATATTTGCGTCAGGGGCAATTTTTTCTCTTATAAGGCTCGGATTGCCAAAAAATGACGAATTCTCGACGCTAAGCCAGGTCAGACCGCTACCAATATGCTCGGCAATATCGAGTGGGTCTGTCACCAGATATGCCCCCTGCTTGATAAGCCAATGTGCGCCCTCACTATTGGGATTATCCACTGAGCCCGGCAGTGCAAACACTTCCCTTCCCTGCTCAAGCGCACAGCGTGCAGTAATCAGTGAACCACTGCGCAAAGAGGCTTCGACAATCAGCACGCCGACGCTCAGGCCGCTGATAATGCGATTACGCCGCGGGAAGTTATGCGGCAGTGGCGGTGTCTCAAGGGAAAATTCAGAAACCAGCACGCCCCCGTTTTCCAGAATGCGTTCCGCCAGCGGGATGTGGCAACGGGGATGAACATGCTGCAACCCGTTTCCAAGCACCGCGACCGTTTTCCCCTGTGCTTCAAGCGTTGCGCGATGACAGATTCCGTCAATACCCATCGCCAGCCCGCTGGTAAGGGTGAAACCGCTGTTAACCAGTCGTGCAGCAAAGTATTGCGCCCAATGTTCGCCGTAATGACTGCAGTTACGGCTGCCGACCATCGCCAGCTGCGGTGAAGCGAGCAACTCTGGCGGGCCTTTGACGTAAAGCAGCCTTGGCGGTGAGGCAATCTGTTTAAGCAAAGAGGGATAAGCGGGGCTATTGAGCGCAACGAGATGATGGCCTTCCCGCTCGGCCCATCGCAGGGAAGCGCTAATATCTAACGAACGAGGATGGAAAAAAGCGCTTATCTGAGCCTCGGTCAGCCCCAGCGAACGAAGCAAGGCAGGCGTGTGCCGGGGAGTTTCTGCCAAACAGTCGGCCAGTTGACATAACCTCATGACACCTAGCCCTTTTACCTCAGACAACCTGAGCCACACTTCCCGCTGTGCCATGTTGATTATTTCCCGTTAAACGCCGTGCTGGCGCTTTGCTCAATTGATAGACGATGCTGTCAATCAGAGCCGGAAATGTCTAGAATAGAGATTATATATCGTCAATCCTTTGAATAAAGATCCAGAGATTTATGTCCGTATTACAAATATTGCATTTCCCAGACGACAGGCTGCGCATTGTTGCTAAACCAGTCAAAGAAGTTAACGCCGAAATTCAGCAGATCGTGGATGATATGTTTGAAACCATGTATGCCGAAGAAGGCATCGGGCTGGCCGCGACTCAGGTTAACATCCACCAGCGCATCATCGTTATTGATGTGACTGATGATAAGAGCCAACAGCTTGTGCTAATCAACCCTGAACTGCTTGAGCAAAGCGGTGAAACGGGTATCGAAGAAGGCTGCCTGTCTATTCCCGATCAGCGCGGTCTGGTCCCTCGTGCGGCCAACGTTAAGATCCGTGCGCTCGACCGCAACGGCAAGAGCTTTGAGCTTGAAGCCGATGAACTGCTGGCTATCTGTATCCAGCACGAGATGGACCACCTGGTTGGTAAACTGTTCGTTGATTATTTATCGCCTCTGAAGCGTCAGCGTATCCGTCAGAAGATGGAAAAACTGGCAAAACTCAACGCTCGCGGCTAATCGCTGCGCGCTGCGTTGTGTCATTGCAGGTCAGATTTCTGGCCATGCGCTACTGGCTACTCATTACAGGACACGGACTTTGCGGATAATTTTCGCCGGTACACCTGATTTTGCAGCGCGTCATCTTGACGCGCTTTTAACTTCTGAGCACCAAATCGTTGGCGTTTTCACTCAGCCCGACCGCCCGGCAGGACGGGGAAACAAGCTAACGCCAAGCCCGGTTAAGACACTGGCCTTGCAGCACGACCTCCCGGTATTTCAGCCTAAATCACTGCGCCCTGAAGAGAGCCAGCAGTGTGTCGCCTCTCTGCAGGCCGATGTGATGGTAGTCGTTGCCTATGGGTTAATTCTGCCTAAGGCCGTACTGGCGATGCCGAAGCTTGGCTGTATCAACGTGCACGGTTCTCTGCTGCCTCGTTGGCGCGGCGCGGCACCTATCCAGCGTTCGCTGTGGGCCGGTGATGCCGAAACGGGTGTCACTATCATGCAGATGGACGTCGGGCTTGATACCGGCGACATGCTCTACAAGATTCACTGCCCAATTGAGGCAGAAGATACTAGCGCCTCGCTGTATGGCAAACTGGCAGACCTCGGCCCACAGGGCATGCTGCATACCCTGACGCAGCTCGAACAGGGTACGTCCAAGCCTGAAGTTCAGGACGAGTCATTAGTGACCTACGCCGAAAAGCTGAGCAAAGAAGAGGCCCGTCTGGATTGGTCCCTCGGTGCAGAGCAGCTCGAACGCTGTGTCCGCGCCTTTAATCCGTGGCCGGTGAGCTATTTTGTTATCGAAGAGCAGCCGGTAAAAGTCTGGCAAGCGCAGGTTATCGATAGCAATAACAGCGCAGCTAAGCCGGGCACTGTCCTGGCGGCTGACAAAAAAGGTATTCAGATTGCCACTGCGCAGGGCGTGCTGAACATTACCCAGCTCCAGCCTGCGGGTAAAAAACCGATGTCTGCTCAGGATCTGCTGAATTCACGCAGTGAATGGTTCACGCCAGGCACGATTTTAAACTAACAACGCCACCCGGCATCATCTTTACCATCTGGATGCCGGGTTCTGTACTCTTCTTCTCTTTATTTATGCTGGCTACGGTCGGTATGCTGACTGAGGTCAGCTTTTTTAACTATGAAAAACGCATATAACCTCCGCAGCATTGCTGCAAAAGCCATAAGCCAGGTTTTGGATCAGGGCCAGTCGCTGTCGACCGTGCTGCCGGGTTTGCAAAAAAGCATCGCAGATAAAGACAGAGCGCTGTTGCAAGAACTGTGTTTTGGCACATTGCGCGTATTGCCTCAGCTCGAATGGTGCCTGCAACAGCTGATGGCAAAACCCTTGACTGGGAAACAGCGTACGCTGCACTACCTGCTGATGGTCGGTCTATACCAGATGCTGCATACCCGCATTCCTGCACATGCCGTGTTGGCAGAGACCGTTGAAGGCGCCGTGGCGCTGAAGCGTCCTCAGCTCAAAGGCCTGATAAATGGCGTGCTTCGTCAGTTCCAGCGTCAGCAGGTTGATCTGATGCAGCGCGTCGAGAATACTGACAACCGTTATCTGCATCCAAGCTGGTTATTGAAGCGTATTAAAAATGCCTACCCTGACCAGTGGCAGCATATTGTTGATGCCAACAATCAGCGTCCGCCAATGTGGCTGCGCGTAAACCGTCAGCATCATACCCGCGAGGCTTATCTTGCCCTGCTGATCGAAGCCGGCATCGAAGCGCATCCCCATCCTGAATATCCCGACGCGCTGCGTCTGGAAACGCCGTGCGCCGTCACTGCGCTGCCGGGCTTCGAACAAGGCTGGGTTACCGTGCAGGATGCGTCGGCACAAGGAAGCGTTAGCCTGCTCTCTCCTAAAGACGGTGAGTCAATACTCGATCTTTGCTGCGCACCGGGCGGAAAAACCACGCATATCCTTGAAGTTGCCCCCAAAGCGCACGTTCTCGCGGTCGACGTCGATGAAAAGCGTCTCCTTCGTGTACATGAAAACCTGCAACGCCTCGGCCTGCATGCCGAAGTTAAGCAAGGTGACGGGCGTGAGCCACACGTCTGGGCGACCGGAAAAACCTTTGACAAAATTCTGCTCGATGCGCCCTGCTCCGCGACCGGCGTCATTCGCCGTCATCCGGATATCAAATGGCTCCGTCGCGACAGCGATATCGCCGAACTGGCTCGCCTGCAGGCAGAAATTCTTGAAGCTATCTGGCCATGCCTAAAGTCAGGTGGCGTGCTGGTTTATGCCACCTGCTCCATCCTGCCGGATGAAAATAGCGAGCAGATTTCCGCGTTCCTTAAACTGCATCCCGATGCGCAACTGGTAGAAACCGGCAGTCTCAATCAACCGGGGCGGCAGAATCTTCCTGATGCGCAGAGTGGCGATGGCTTCTATTACGCTAAGCTGATTAAAGGCTAACGTCTTTTCGACGGCCCTTGACGACATTTAAGGCAATACAGAGAGTGCTATGAAAATAATAATTCTCGGTGCTGGCCAGGTTGGCGGTACGCTCGCGGAAAATCTGGTGGGTGAAAACAACGACATCACTATCGTTGATACCAATACAACGCGTCTGCGCCAGCTGCAGGACAAGTTCGATCTGCGCGTCGTTCAGGGGCACGGATCCCATCCGCGGGTGCTGCGTGAAGCGGGTGCAGAAGATGCCGATATGCTGATCGCGGTCACCAATTCGGATGAAACCAATATGGTGGCCTGCCAGATAGCCTATTCGTTGTTTAACACGCCTAATCGTATTGCGCGCATACGCTCTCCCGAATACATTCGCGAGTCAGAGAAGCTTTTCCAGCCTGAAGCGGTGCCCATTGATCACCTGATTTCGCCAGAACAGCTAGTCATTGACTACATCTACAAGCTTATCGAATATCCGGGTGCGCTACAGGTGGTTAACTTTGCCGAAGGCAAGGTCAGTATCGCAGCAGTAAAAGCCTATTATGGTGGACCGCTGGTTGGCAGCGCGCTGTCGGCGATGCGCGAACATATGCCGCATATCGATACACGCGTTGCGGCGATATTTCGTCAGGACCGTCCGATTCGTCCTCAAGGGTCGACCATTATCGAGGCCGGTGATGAAGTATTTTTCGTTGCCGCTTCGCAGCATATCCGTGCAGTAATGAGCGAGCTTCAGCGCCTCGAAAAACCCTATAAACGCATCATGATTGTCGGCGGCGGTAACGTCGGTGCAGGTCTTGCACGTCGCCTCGAGAAGAATTACAGCGTGAAACTTATCGAGCGCGATCAACAGCGCGCGGCCGAGCTGGCGGAGCTGCTACAGGATACCATCGTGTTCTACGGCGATGCTTCTGACCAGGAACTGTTGGCTGAAGAGCACGTTGAGCAGGTGGACGTTTTCATCGCCATCACCAACGATGACGAGGCAAACATCATGTCGGCGATGTTGGCAAAACGCATGGGGGCCAAGAAGGCAATGGTGCTGATTCAGCGCAGCGCCTACGTTGATCTGGTTCAGGGCAGCGTTATCGATATTGCTATTTCACCGCAGCAGGCCACGATTTCCGCCCTGCTGGGCCACGTACGCAAAGCCGATATTGTCAGCGTTTCATCCCTGCGCCGCGGTGTGGCTGAAGCCATTGAGGCGATTGCTCACGGTGATGAGAGCACGTCTAAAGTGGTAGGCCGCACGGTTGAACAGATTAAACTGCCACCGGGTACCACCATCGGTGCCGTGGTTCGCGGCAATGAGGTTATCATCGCTAATGGAACAACCCGCATTCAGCAGGGTGATCATGTGGTGATGTTCATCACCGATAAAAAATTCGTTCGTGATGTGGAAAGACTGTTCCAGCCGAGTCCATTCTTCCTATAAACAGTTTACTTAAGTGAAATTTATCAACTAAATAAGCATTTATCGTTAACTTTGGTAGCGGATTGGCTCCAAATAGTCTTTACTTTGACTGACATAAATATGGATTTGCCAAGGAGTTAGTTTATGAGTTTTTTGAAAGAGTTTCGTGAATTTGCCATGCGCGGCAACGTTGTAGACTTGGCAGTCGGTGTAATCATCGGTGCAGCATTTGGCAAAATTGTTTCATCTTTGGTTGCCGACATCATTATGCCTCCGCTGGGTCTGCTGATTGGTGGGGTTGATTTCAAATCCTTCCAGTGGGTACTCCGCGATGCTGTAGGAACGACGCCCGCCGTCGTAATGCATTACGGTATCTTTATTCAGAACATTTTTGACTTCCTGATTGTTGCATTAGCTATCTTTATTGCCATTTCACTCATGAACAAAATGCGTAAGAAAGAAGAAGCAGCGCCGGCCAAACCTGCTGACGACGTCGTATTGCTTACCGAAATTCGTGATTTGCTGAAAGACCAGCAGACGCCTAAGCTTTAAATAACGAATAAAAACTAAAAAGCCATCGCATGTCGATGGCTTTTTTATTGCTTGAACGGGAAGAGCAGTTTTAACGATTTTATGCGGCCATTGCCGTAAAACCGTTAAGACTGCCCTCCCAGCTTGCTGCCTTACCTTTTTTATCTTTCCGACTATAGCTGCCTTTTCCTTTCAGATTCTTTTCTACTCGTTGACGGAACAGCGGATCGTGCAGCAATGCCTGAACGGCGTTGTCTTGAATAACACCTTTCTTATGTTGATAATCGCTCATGTTGACCTCTTTGTGTGATTGAACTGCAGCACCGTGGCTGCGATGACAAATTTATGCCCAATTTTACCGTTTTGCAATATCCCCACTGGCTCCATTTTCGAGCGCCTCAATGATAGAACAACTGCGACTCGAGTGTTCGCCGCCACAACAGGCTGCACTGAGACGCTGCAGTGAATCACGCATGCGGATTAGTTCAGTCAGCTTATGTTCAACCTCGGCGAGACGGCTATCAACGATCGATTTGGATTCCTGGCAGGTATGATGCGCCGGATCGATACGGATCGACAATAACTCACCGATCGTCTCCAACGTGAAGCCGATCGTTTTCGCATAGCGAATGAAGCGCAGCCTCTGAAGACAGTTTTCGGTGTAAAGACGATAACCCGCTTCGCTACGTTCACCGAGCGACATCATGCCCTGTTTTTCATAATAGCGAATGGTATCGGGCGTCACGTCAGCAAGCTTGGCTAATTCACCAATCTTATACATATTATGCTCCATTCAGGTGATTCTGTAGCTTTTCACGGTAAAGCCTGTCGTCCAGGAAGTCAGTATTCATCCCTGCCTGCTGTAGCCGTAGCCTGAGAACCTTTAAACGCTTTTCAGCCTGAACATGATCGTCAGACCCCTCGGCAACCTGCTCCAACAACGTCTGGAGGTCCAATGCCTCTTTTCGGTCCTGAATCTCTGCGGGGACATATCCCGCATTTTTGAGGATACGATAAGCAACGCGCAGCTCCCTGGGAACACCAATGTCGTCATCCAGCACCAAAGGAGCGCCGGCACCGGGAAGGTTGTCGAACTCACCTCTGCTTTGTGCATCAAGGATCTGTCTTTCTGCCCATTGGTCACTGAGAAACATAGGGTCTCCTTCAAACTTTGACGGGTACGGGAACTAGCATAGCGCGATGGACGTAAAGAGGGAAATAGCGGTGACCGGATCGGTTGCATTGCAGTGTATCAAAATTCAGGCGTAAAAAAACCGGGCACTTAGGCCCGGTCTTTTCATGCATCTACAGATTATTCAGCAGTTGCTACTTCTGCTTTTGACTCTGCACGATCAACGAGCTCGATGTATGCCATCGGCGCATTGTCGCCTGCACGGAAACCACACTTCAGAATACGAGTGTAACCACCGGCACGGCTCGCGAAACGCGGGCCCAGTTCATTAAACAGTTTTGCCACGATCTCGTTATCACGAGTACGGGCGAATGCCAGACGACGATTTGCAACGTTGTCGGTCTTGGCAAGAGTAATCAGCGGCTCAACAACGCGACGCAGCTCTTTCGCTTTCGGCAGGGTCGTCTTGATTATTTCATGACGAACCAAAGAGCCGGCCATGTTACGGAACATAGCCTGTCGGTGGCTGCTGTTACGGTTCAGTTGACGACCACTCTTACGATGGCGCATGACCTTATCCTTCTCAGTAAAACCTTAACCTGTGATCCGGTTACTCGTCAGCAATACTTGCCGGTGGCCAGTTTTCCAGGCGCATGCCCAGAGACAAACCACGGGAAGCAAGTACGTCTTTAATCTCAGTAAGAGATTTTTTACCTAAGTTAGGCGTCTTAAGAAGCTCAACTTCGGTACGCTGTACCAGATCACCGATGTAGTGGATTGCTTCTGCTTTGAGGCAGTTAGCAGAGCGGACAGTCAATTCCAGATCGTCAACAGGGCGCAGCAGGATTGGATCGAACTCCGGCTTCTCTTCTTTGACTTCTGGTTGACGTACATCACGTAAATCAACAAAAGCTTCAAGTTGTTCAGCAAGAATGGTTGCCGCACGACGGATCGCCTCTTCAGGATCGATCGTACCGTTGGTTTCCATTTCGATAACCAGCTTGTCCAAATCAGTACGCTGTTCTACACGCGCTGCTTCAACATTGTAGGCAATACGCTCTACAGGGCTGTAGCATGCATCTACTAACAGACGACCAATTGGGCGCTCATCTTCTTCCGAATGAATTCGGGCAGACGCCGGCACATAACCACGGCCGCGCTGAACTTTGATACGCATGCTGATAGCAGCGTTTTCATCAGTCAGGTGGCAGATAACGTGTTGCGGCTTGACGATTTCGACATCACCATCATGGGTAATGTCGGCTGCAGTCACAGGGCCAATGCCAGACTTATTCAGGGTAAGAATAACTTCATCTTTCCCTTGAACTCTCACCGCCAGCCCTTTCAGGTTGAGCAGGATTTCCAGGATATCTTCCTGTACGCCTTCTTTGGTGCTGTACTCATGCAGTACACCATCAATCTCAACCTCGGTCACCGCGCAACCCGGCATGGATGAAAGCAGAATACGGCGCAGTGCGTTGCCTAAAGTATGGCCAAAGCCACGCTCTAATGGCTCAAGGGTCACCTTGGCGTGCGTCGAACTGACTTGCTCGATATCTACCAGGCGCGGTTTTAGAAACTCTGTCACAGAACCCTGCATTGTGTCCTCTCTTTGGTACTAAGCTTTACTTGGAGTAAAGCTCGACGATCAGGTGTTCGTTAATGTCAGCTGACAGATCGGTACGTTCAGGATTACGTTTGAACTGACCTTCCATCTTAGCAGCATCAACTTCAAGCCAAGTCGGCTTTTCACGCTGTTCAGCCAACTCCAAAGCGGCCTTCACGCGAGATTGCTTTTTAGCTTTCTCACGGATGCTGACAACGTCATTCGGAGATACCTGATAAGAAGCGATGTTGACAACGCGACCGTTTACCATAACAGCTTTATGGCTAACCAGCTGACGTGACTCTGCACGCGTAGCGCCGAAGCCCATACGGTAAACAACGTTATCCAGACGACCTTCCAGAAGTTGCAACAGGTTTTCACCGGTGTTGCCCTTCAGGCGGGCTGCTTCTTGGTAGTAGTTACGGAACTGACGCTCCAGAACACCGTAGGTACGGCGAACTTTTTGCTTTTCACGTAACTGCACGCCATAGTCAGACAGACGCGGTTTACGCGCACCGTGCTGACCAGGAGCTTGATCAATCTTACACTTGGTATCGATCGCGCGAACACCAGATTTAAGGAATAAATCTGTGCCCTCACGACGGCTAAGCTTGAGCTTAGGACCCAAATATCTTGCCATTTTCTCTCTCCAACAATCCTAAAAGCAGCGTTATACGCGACGCTTTTTCGGCGGACGACAACCGTTATGAGGGATAGGAGTCACATCAGTAATATTAGTGATGCGGAAACCAGCCGCGTTTAACGCGCGGATAGTAGACTCACGACCAGGACCAGGTCCTTTAACCATAACTTCCAGATTCTTGATACCGTACTCTTTCACTGCATCTGCACAGCGCTCTGCTGCAACCTGAGCTGCGAACGGAGTTGATTTACGGGAACCACGGAAACCGGAACCACCAGCTGTTGCCCAACCCAAAGCATTACCCTGACGATCGGTAATAGTCACAATGGTGTTGTTGAAAGACGCATGGATATGAGCCACGCCGTCAGAGACTTGTTTTCTTACACGCTTGCGTGTACGAACAGGTGCCTTTGCCATTTATTCAATCACCCCGATTATTTCTTGATCGGTTTACGCGGACCCTTACGGGTACGTGCGTTAGTCTTGGTACGCTGACCGCGTACTGGAAGACCACGACGATGGCGTAAACCACGATAAGTTCCAAGGTCCATAAGACGCTTGATGCTCAGGGTGACTTCACGACGCAGATCACCTTCAACAACGAACTTGGCGACTTCGTCACGCAGCAATTCGATTTGCTCTTCAGACAGCTCTCTGATCTTAACATTTTCGGCAATACCAGACGCAGCACAGATAGCCTGTGAACGGGTTTTACCGATGCCGTAGATCGAGGTTAACGCGATTACGGTATGTTTCTGATCAGGAATGTTAATGCCTGCTATACGGGCCACTATGCACTCCTACTATTTATATACGGCAACACCATTCTGAAAAGCCCGTTTTCAGGATACTCAAATAGTGATGCAGCTTACATACAAAAGATTGGCTGGCTAATCTAGCCAGCTCAACCCAACTTTGCAAGAAAAATATGCGAGATAATCAGCCTTGACGCTGTTTATGCTTCGGCTCGGCGCTGCAGATTACGCGAACGACACCGTTACGCTTAACAACTTTGCAGTTACGACATAATTTCTTGACGGAAGCACGAACTTTCATTTTTACTCTCCGTTACTTCGCAAACTCACCAGATTAGCGATTATAGCCTTTCAGGTTTGCTTTCTTCAGCGCAGACTCATACTGACTTGACATCATCAGAGTTTGCACTTGAGCCATAAAGTCCATGATGACGACCACTACGATGAGCAGTGATGTACCGCCAAAGTAGAATGGAACTTTCATTGCATCACGCATGAACTCCGGGATAAGGCAGATGAAAGTAATATACAACGCACCAACCAAGGTCAGGCGGGTCATTACTTTATCAATATACTTCGCCGTTTGCTCTCCCGGACGAATTCCTGGTACAAATGCACCGGACTTCTTCAGGTTATCTGCTGTCTCACGCGGGTTGAAAACCAACGCAGTATAAAAGAAACAGAAGAAGATGATTGCAGTAGCATAGAGTAACACATAAAGCGGTTGCCCAGGCTGCAAATACAGCGAAATTGTTGTCAGCCAGTTCCAACCGGTTCCGCCACCGAACCATGATGCTATCGTGGCCGGGAACAGAATGATGCTGGAAGCAAAGATAGCAGGTATTACGCCCGCCATGTTTACTTTCAACGGTAAGTGTGTGCTCTGTGCTGCATAAACACGACGACCTTGTTGACGTTTGGCATAGTTAACGACGATACGACGTTGACCACGTTCCATAAACACAACAAAGAACGTCACTGCAAACACTAAGACTGCAACCAACAGCAACAGGAGGAAGTGCAGGTCGCCTTGTCTAGCTTGTTCGATAGTATGACCAACGGCTGGCGGGAGACCCGCTACGATACCAGCAAAGATTATAATCGAAATACCGTTACCGATACCACGCTCAGTAATCTGCTCACCTAGCCACATCAGGAACATTGTCCCGGTAACCAGGCTCACGACTGCAGTAAAGTAGAATGAAAGGCCTGGGTTTAATACCAGACCTTGCATACCAGGCATATTCGGTAAACCGGTAGCAATACCGATCGACTGGAATACGGCCAAAACCAGCGTACCGTAGCGGGTGTACTGGCTAATCTTACGACGGCCAGCCTCCCCTTCTTTCTTAATTTCTGCCAGCGCTGGATGAACCACCGTTAACAGCTGGATAATAATCGATGCCGAAATATACGGCATGATCCCCAGAGCAAAGATCGAAGCACGGCTGAGAGCACCACCAGAGAACATGTTAAACATTTCAATGATGGTGCCTCTTTGCTGCTCGAGCAATTTAGCAAGTACAGCGGCATCAATACCAGGGATCGGAATAAAAGAGCCGATACGGAAAACGATTAGCGCACCGATAACAAACAAAAGTCTGCGCTTCAGCTCGCCAAGTCCACCTTTAGCACTTTGAAAATCTAATCCCGGTTGCTTTGCCATCTGCTACTTATTCCTCTATTTTACCGCCAGCAGCTTCGATAGCAGCACGAGCGCCTTTGGTGACACGCAGACCACGTACGGTAACCGGACGAGCGACTTCGCCTGAAAGGATTACTTTCACGAATTCGATCTGGATACCAACTACGTTAGCGGCTTTCAGCGTGTTCAGGTCGATAACGTCGCCTTCGATCAGAGCCAGTTCAGACAGACGAACTTCTGCCGTGATCATAGCTTTGCGAGAGGTGAAGCCGAATTTCGGCAAACGACGATATAAAGGCATCTGACCACCTTCAAACCCGCGACGTACGCCACCGCCAGAACGTGAGTTCTGACCTTTGTGACCACGGCCGCCGGTTTTACCCAGGCCAGAACCAATACCACGACCTACACGCCTAGGCGCTTGCTTGGCACCATCAGCCGGAGACAGAGTATTTAAACGCATCTCTTACTCCTCAACCTTAACCATGTAGGAAACAAGATTGATCATACCGCGTACAGCAGGAGTATCCTCGCGCTCTACGGTGTGACCAATACGACGCAGACCTAAACCAGTCAGAGTTTGCTTGTGTTTCGGCAAACGACCGATGCTGCTTTTTGTTTGAGTTACTTTAATAGTCTTTGCCATGGTTATTTCCCTAGAATTTCTTCGACGGACTTACCACGCTTGGCAGCGACCATTTCTGGGGACTTCATATCTTCCAGAGCTGCGATAGTTGCACGAACCACGTTAATCGGGTTAGTAGAACCATAAGCTTTGGCTAATACGTTGTGTACCCCTGCGACTTCCAGGACGGCGCGCATTGCACCACCGGCGATAATACCGGTACCTTCGGAAGCCGGCTGCATGAACACGCGAGAACCCGTGTGAGCACCTTTAACAGGGTGCTGCAGGGTGCCGCTGTTCAGCGCGACATTCAACATGTTGCGACGGGCTTTCTCCATCGCTTTCTGGATCGCTGCCGGAACTTCGCGTGCTTTGCCGTAGCCAAAACCAACGCGACCGTTACCATCACCAACTACTGTCAGTGCGGTAAAGCTGAAAATACGGCCACCTTTTACGGTTTTGGATACGCGGTTTACCGCGATCAGCTTTTCCTGCAGTTCGCCAGCTTGTTTTTCGATGTGTGACATCTTACACCTCTACCTTAGAACTGAAGGCCAGCTTCACGGGCAGCATCTGCCAGTGCCTGGACTCGACCATGATATTGGAAACCAGAACGGTCAAAGGAAACTTTCGAAATCCCTTTTTCCAATGCGCGTTCAGCAATAGCTTTACCTACAGCAGTCGCAGCATCTTTGTTACCGGTATACTTCAATTGCTCAGTAATAGCTTTTTCTACTGTAGAAGCAGATGCAATTACTTCAGAACCGTTAGGTGCAATCACCTGTGCGTAAATATGACGCGGGGTACGATGTACCACCAGACGTGTCGCACCCAGTTCTTTGAGCTTGCGGCGTGCGCGGGTCGCACGACGGATACGAGCAGATTTCTTATCCATAGTGTTACCTTACTTCTTCTTAGCCTCTTTGGTACGCACGACTTCGTCGGCGTAACGGACACCTTTGCCTTTATAAGGCTCAGGACGACGGTAGGCACGTAAGTCTGCAGCAACCTGACCAATCACCTGCTTATCAGCGCCTTTCAGCACGATTTCAGTTTGAGTTGGACATTCTGCAGTAATGCCTGCCGGCAGCTGGTGCTCGACCGGGTGAGAGAAGCCCAGGGCCAAACTCACCGCGTTGCCTTTAATGGCAGCACGATAACCAACACCAACCAGTTGAAGCTTTTTAGTGAAGCCGTCGGTAACACCTACAACCATTGCGTTCAACAGTGCACGAGTGGTACCCGCTTGGGCCCATGCGTTTGCAAAACCGTCGCGCGGAGCGAAGGTCAGTGCGTTTTCTTCCTGTTTAACTTCAACGGCGTCATGGATAGTACGTGACAGCTCGCCGTTTTTACCCTTAATCGTAATAACCTGACCGTTGAGTTTTACCTCTACGCCGGCAGGAATGACGACGGGTGCTTTTGCAACACGAGACATGCTTTCCTCCCGATTAAGCTACGTAGCAGATAATCTCGCCACCAAGACCAGCCTGGCGAGCTGCACGATCAGTCATAACACCTTTAGAGGTAGAAATAACAGCGATACCCAAACCGGCCATTACCTTTGGCAGCTCATCTTTTTTCTTGTAGATGCGCAGACCAGGACGGCTGATACGTTGAATGCTCTCTACCACAGCCTTGCCCTGGAAGTACTTCAGTACTAATTCCAGTTCAGGTTTGGCGTCGCCTTCGATTTTAAATTCTTCAATATAGCCTTCTTCTTTAAGCACGTTGGCAATTGCCACTTTCAGCTTAGAGGAAGGCATGGTGACCGCAACTTTGTTCGCGGCCTGACCGTTACGGATACGGGTCAGCATATCCGCGATCGGATCTTGCATGCTCATCTGTCATTACTCCCGTGATTCAATTGGTGACAATTACCAGCTAGCCTTTTTAAGACCCGGAATTTCACCGCGCATAGCGGCTTCACGGACCTTAATACGGCTCAACCCGAACTTCCGCAAGAAAGCGTGCGGACGACCAGTTTGACGGCAGCGGTTACGCTGACGAGACGGGCTGGAATCACGCGGCAGAGTCTGCAGCTTCAGAACGGCATCCCAACGATCTTCGTCGGAAGCGTTCACGTTAGAGATAGTCGCTTTCAGTTCAGCGCGTTTAGCGAAGAACTTGTCAGCCAGTTTCACGCGTTTGACTTCGCGTGCTTTCATGGATTGCTTAGCCATTAGTAACCCTACCTTACTTGCGGAACGGGAAGTTAAAGGCAGCCAGCAGAGCGCGGCCTTCATCATCGGATTTCGCAGTAGTGGTGATGGTAATATCCAAACCACGAACGCGATCGACTTTGTCATAGTCGATTTCCGGGAAGATGATCTGTTCACGCACGCCCATGCTGTAGTTACCACGGCCATCGAATGACTTAGCGGACAAGCCACGGAAGTCACGGATACGCGGTACAGCAATAGAGATCAGACGCTCAAAGAATTCCCACATGCGTTCGCCACGCAGGGTTACTTTACAGCCGATCGGATAGCCCTGACGGATTTTGAAGCCTGCAACTGATTTGCGTGCTTTGGTGATGAACGGCTTTTGACCGGAGATAGCTGCCAAGTCAGCTGCTGCGTTATCCAGCAGTTTCTTGTCAGCGATCGCTTCACCAACACCCATGTTCAGGGTGATCTTCTCGACCCGAGGGACTTGCATGACAGAATTGTAATTAAACTCAGACATGAGTTTCTTTACGACATCGTCTTTGTAGTAATCATGCAGTTTCGCCATCGTACTACTCCAAATTACTTGATAGTTACGCTGTTAGACTTGAAGAAACGGACTTTTTTACCGTCTTCGAATCTAAAGCCTACACGGTCAGCCTTACCGGTTGCCGCGTTGAAGATTGCAACGTTAGAAACCTGAATAGCAGCTTCTTTTTCAACGATGCCACCTGGTTGGTTCAGGGCCGGTACAGGCTTCTGATGTTTCTTAACCAGGTTGATACCTTCAACAATGACCTTTCCAGAAGACAGGACATTTTTTACTTTACCACGCTTACCTTTATCTTTACCGGTAAGCAGGATAACTTCGTCATCACGACGGATTTTCGCTGCCATGGTTCGCTCCTTAGAGTACTTCTGGTGCCAGAGAGATAATTTTCATGAACTTCTCATTACGCAGTTCACGAGTTACCGGCCCAAAAATACGCGTGCCGATTGGCTGCTCGCTGTTATTATTTAAAATAACGCATGCATTGCCATCGAAGCGAATGACAGAACCGTCCGGGCGACGAACACCCTTCTTGGTGCGCACCACTACCGCCTTCAGCACGTCGCCTTTCTTCACCTTACCGCGAGGAATTGCTTCCTTGATGGTAATTTTGATGATATCGCCAACGCCTGCGTAGCGACGGTGCGAGCCACCCAGAACCTTGATACACATTACGCGACGTGCACCGGAGTTGTCGGCCACGGTCAGCATAGTCTGTTCTTGGATCATGTTAGTGCTCCGCTAATGTCAACTACAACTTTAAGACCTAGGAATATAGGCCATTAAGAAATCCCCACAAATGAGGGCGCGGCATTATAACACCGGTTGCTCATTATGGGTAGAAAAAATAAACGGCCCAGGTCTCCATGAGCCGCTTATTCATTTTCGAGTTTGCGATTCTATTACAGAATTGCTTTCTCTACAACGCGAACCAGTGTCCAAGACTTAGTCTTAGACAGCGGACGGCATTCGCTAATTTCAACGACGTCGCCGATACCGCATTCGTTGTTCTCGTCATGTACGTGCAGCTTAGTCGTACGCTTGATGAATTTACCGTAGATTGGGTGTTTCACGAAACGCTCAATCGCAACAACGATAGATTTTTCCATCTTGTCACTGATCACACGACCTTGCAGAGTACGGATCTTGTCACTCATTACGCGCCCGCCTTCTCAGTCAGTAAAGTCTTCACACGTGCTACGTCACGACGCACTTGCTTCAACGTGTGTGTTTGCTGCAGCTGGCCGCTGGCCGTTTGCATGCGCAGGTTGAACTGCTCACGCAACAGGTTCAGAAGCTCAGTGTTCAGCTCTTCCACGCTCTTTTCACGCAGCTCTTTTGCTTTCATTACATCACCGTCTTAGTTACAAAGGTGGTTTTAATAGGCAGTTTCGCTGCTGCAAGCTGGAATGCTTCACGCGCCAGCTCTTCAGGCACACCGTCCATTTCGTACAGGACTTTACCAGGCTGGATCAGGGCAACCCAATACTCCACGTTACCCTTACCTTTACCCATACGAACTTCAAGTGGCTTCTCGGTGATTGGTTTGTCCGGGAATACACGGATCCAAATCTTACCTTGACGCTTAACTGCACGGGTCATCGCACGACGTGCTGCTTCAATTTGACGAGCAGTCAGGCGACCACGGCCAACAGCTTTCAGACCGTAAGTGCCGAAGCTCACATCCGTACCTTGCGCAAGACCACGGTTGCGGCCCTTGTGCACCTTACGGAATTTTGTACGCTTTGGTTGTAACATCAGCGACTCTCCTTACTTGCGGCCTTTACGCTGCTGCTTTTTAGGTTGAGCAGCCGGTTCCGGTTGTTCAACTGCAGCCATACCACCCAGGATCTCACCTTTGAAGATCCATACCTTAACGCCGATTACACCATAAGTGGTGTGCGCTTCAGATGTGTTGTAATCGATATCCGCACGCAGAGTATGCAGTGGAACACGACCTTCACGGTACCATTCGGTACGCGCGATTTCAGCACCGCCAAGACGGCCGCTTACTTCAACTTTGATACCTTTAGCGCCAAGACGCATTGCGTTCTGTACAGCACGCTTCATTGCACGACGGAACATAACGCGACGTTCCAGCTGTGAAGTGATGCTGTCAGCAACCAATTTAGCGTCGAGTTCCGGTTTACGGATTTCGGCGATGTTAATCTGTGCAGGAACGCCAGCGATATCCGCTACGACCTTACGCAGTTTTTCGACATCTTCACCTTTCTTGCCGATAACGATGCCAGGACGAGCGGTGTGAATAGTCACACGGATGCTCTTCGCTGGACGCTCGATAACGATGCGAGAAACGGAAGCTTTCGACAGTTCTTTAGTCAAGAACTGACGAACTTTAAAGTCGCTGTCCAGGTTGTCAGCGAATTCTTTGGTATTCGCGTACCAGGTAGAATTCCAAGGTTTGACAATACCTAGGCGAATACCATTAGGATGTACTTTCTGACCCATTGCTAGTCTCCAGAGTCTCAGCGATCGGACACAACCACAGTAATGTGGCTGGTGCGCTTCAGAATGCGATCTGCACGACCTTTAGCACGCGGCATAATGCGCTTCATGCTTGGGCCTTCGTCTACGAAAATTTTCGTGACTTTCAGATCATCGATGTCAGCGCCATCGTTGTGTTCTGCGTTAGCAATGGCAGACTCCAGTACCTTCTTAACCAGACCAGCAGCTTTCTTGTTGGTGTAGGCCAGAGTTTCCAGAGCTTGCGACACTTTCTTACCGCGGATCAGGTCTGCAACAAGGCGAACCTTCTGAGCAGAAGAACGAGCGTGGCGATGTTTAGCGATAGTTTCCATCTCTTCCTCCTACCTTAGCGCTTTTTAGCTTTTTTATCAGCCGCATGGCCGCGATAAGTACGAGTCGGCGCGAATTCACCCAGCTTGTGACCGACCATTTCATCGGAAACAAACACTGGTACGTGCTGACGACCATTATGGACAGCGATGGTCAAACCGATCATGTTAGGAAAGATCGTTGAACGACGGGACCAAGTGCGCAAAGGCTTCTTGTCACCGCTTTCCACCGCTTTCTCTACCTTCTTCAGCAAGTGCAGGTCAATAAAAGGACCTTTCTTGAGAGAACGTGGCATGGCTTATCCTCTAATTATTTTTTGCTACGGCGACGTACGATGAACTTGTCAGTACGCTTGTTGCTACGGGTCTTCTTACCTTTGGTCTGAACGCCCCATGGTGTTACTGGGTGTTTACCAAAGTTACGACCTTCACCACCACCGTGTGGGTGATCGACTGGGTTCATCGCAGTACCGCGAACGGTAGGACGAATACCACGCCAACGTGCAGCACCTGCTTTACCCAGAACGCGAAGCATATGTTCAGAGTTACCAACTTCACCCATGGTGGCGCGGCAGTCGATCTGAACTTTACGCATTTCGCCAGAGCGCAGACGCAGAGTTACGTAGGAACCATCACGAGCAACGATCTGAACGTAGGCACCAGCAGAACGAGCCAGCTGGCCGCCTTTACCTGGTTTCATTTCTACGTTGTGAACCGTTGAACCTACTGGGATGTTGCGCATCGGAAGGGTGTTACCCACTTTGATTGCAGCATCAACGCCAGATTGGATCTGGTCACCCACTTTCAGGCCTTTCGGCGCCAGGATGTAACGGCGTTCGCCGTCTTTGTACAGAACCAGCGCGATGTTCGCGGAACGGTTCGGATCGTACTCCAGACGCTCAACCACTGCAGCGACACCGTCTTTGTTGCGTTTGAAGTCAACCAGACGATAGTGTTGCTTGTGGCCACCACCGATATGACGGGTGGTGATACGGCCATTGTTGTTACGGCCACCGCTTTTGCTCAATTTCTCAAGCAGCGGAGCAAAAGGTTTACCCTTGTGCAGCTCAGGGTTAACCACTTTAACAACGTGGCGACGACCCGGAGATGTAGGTTTACATTTAACAATTGCCATTGTTCTTACTCCTCCGACTTACTCTGCGCCGCTGATGAAGTCCAGATTCTGGCCTTCTTTCAGGGTCACGTAAGCTTTTTTCCAGTCGCTACGACGACCAACACGCTGACCGTGACGTTTAGACTTGCCTTTAACCAGCAAGGTGTTAACGTCTTCGACTTCGACTTCAAACAGTTTCTTAACCGCAGCTTTGATTTCTGCTTTGGTCGCGTCGAGGGCAACTTTGAGTACGATGGTGTTGTTCTTTTCCATCGCAGCGGATGCTTTTTCAGAAACGTGCGGCGCGCGCAGCACTTTCAGCAGACGTTCTTCACGAATCATGCCAGCATCTCCTCAACTTGCTTAACTGCGTCAGCAGTCATAACCACTTTGTCGAAGGCGATCAGGCTTACTGGATCGATACCTGCTACATCGCGAACGTCAACCTTGTACAGGTTACGTGCGGCCAGGAACAGATTCTCGTCGACTTCGCCGGTTACAATCAGCACGTCTTCCAGAGCCATGTCTTTCAGTTTCTGTGCCAGCAGCTTAGTTTTAGGCGCTTCTACAGAGAACTTCTCGACAACGATCAAACGATCTTGACGTACCAGTTCGGACAGGATGCTTTTCAGCGCGCCGCGGTACATCTTTTTGTTTACTTTTTGACTGTGGTCCTGTGGCTTCGCAGCGAAGGTCACACCACCTGAACGCCAGATCGGGCTCTTAACAGAACCTGAACGCGCACGGCCGGTACCTTTCTGGCGCCATGGTTTCTTTCCAGAACCAGTTACTTCAGCACGGGTCTTCTGAGCGCGAGTACCTTGACGGGCACCTGCTGCATACGCAACAACAACCTGGTGTACCAGCGCTTCATTGAAATCACGCCCGAAGGTAGTTTCGGAAACAGTCAGCGCGCTCTGCGCGTCTTTCACTACTAATTCCATTCCTATCTCCTCGACGTTAAGCCTTAACAGCAGGTTTAACGATCAGGTTGCCACCGGTAGCACCCGGAACAGCACCCTTGACCAGCAGCAGGTTGCGCTCAGCGTCAACACGTACTACGTCCAGGCTTTGAACGGTTACACGCTCGTTACCCAGTTGGCCTGCCATTTTCTTGCCTTTGAACACTTTGCCCGGAGTCTGGTTCTGACCGATAGAACCCGGAACGCGGTGTGACAAGGAGTTACCGTGAGTAGCATCTTGAGTACGGAAGTTCCAGCGTTTAACAGTACCCGCGAAACCTTTACCTTTAGATGTACCAGTAACGTCTACTTTCTTAACGTCTGCGAAAATTTCAACGCTAATGTCTTGACCTGCTGTGAACTCTTCACCTTCTGCAAGGCGGAATTCCCACAGACCACGGCCAGCTTCTACGCCAGCTTTAGCGAAGTGACCCGCTTCTGGTTTGGTTACACGGTTAGCTTTTTTGCTACCAGTAGTAACTTGGACAGCGCGGTAACCGTCGTTTTCCAGATCTTTGATCTGAGTAACGCGGTTTGCTTCAATTTCGATAACGGTTACAGGGATAGAAACACCATCTTCTGTGAAGATGCGAGTCATACCCACTTTCTTACCGACTAAACCAATCATTGTTTCAACCTCTCAATCGCTCAATGACCCTGATTAACCCAGGCTGATCTGCACGTCTACACCAGCAGCCAGATCCAGACGCATCAGAGCATCAACGGTTTTCTCGGTTGGCTCAACGATGTCAACCAGACGCTTGTGAGTGCGAATCTCATACTGATCGCGCGCATCTTTATTGACGTGCGGAGAAATCAGAATGGTAAAGCGCTCTTTGCGGGTCGGCAGCGGGATTGGACCACGAACTTGCGCACCAGTGCGCTTCGCGGTCTCAACGATTTCCGCAGTTGATTGATCGATCAAACGATGATCAAACGCTTTCAGGCGGATACGGATTCTTTGGTTCTGCATGAGACCAGAGCTCCAATTATTTTAAACGTAAAATGATTACTCCTCGGTCCCATTTCGATTGATGGGAGAGTGTAATCGTTCTTCACATAACCCCCATATCGGGAGTATTGTTTGCCAGACGGTTATTTTGTCTGACAACTAATTCATATCGAATTAGGCTTACCAAGATTAGGTAAGCCCGCGCATTATACGTAACTCACCAAACATAGCAACCCCTCCTGACAATAAAGTGCGTTTATTTCGTACACCCTGCCCTTCTCGCGAGAGTGACACAGGTTGATAAACGGCATCTATGACCGCAGCTACGGGAGTTTTACAAATGGCGGCGTGAAGTAGCTGAATTGGGTTAGAGTATTTTCCCTTGGGGGCGATATCTGCGCTGACAGTGAGAATAGCGATGCTGGCACTGGGATTTTTCGGCTTGAGGAGGTGCTGTTGAGAAAGGCTAAGGGGAGTTTTATATCAGCCAGCGAGTATGCAGCCTGGCTGATCCCTTATGCATGGTCTGCGTAACGATTAAGTAAAGAGAGACTAGTGGGACGCTTTTGCTGATTCTTCTTTAATCTGGGTCTGAATGTAATTTTGAATACCCACGCGTCCTATCAGGTCAACCTCGGTTTCTATCCAGTCTATGTGGTGCTCTTCATCGGCCAAAATAGTAATCATCAGGTCGCGGCTTACATAGTCATGAATGGAATCGGCATAGGCAATGGCCTCACGTAAATCTTTGGCACCGTCGAGTTCAAGCACCAGATCAGACTTGAGCATCTCCTCAACGTCTTCACCGATATTAAGCTTGCCGAGATCTTGCAGATTGGGAATGCCCTCAAGGAACAGGATACGCTCGATGTAGATATCGGCGTGTTTCATTTCATCGATGGATTCATGGTATTCAATGCCGTTAAGTCGCATTAAACCCCAGTTCTTGAACATTCTGGCGTGAAGAAAATACTGATTGATGGCAACAAGCTCGTTTCCAAGCAACTTGTTGAGGTGCGAAATCATTTTGGTATCGCCTTTCATAGGAATCCCCTCCGCTATAGGTTCTAAGAGTGTAGAACCACTTAGCAAAGAGTGAAAGAAATACCCCTACTAATTATCAGGCGACCTCGATGATGTAAGTGGCGTTATCTTGCTCCTCTACCAAGATCTCCCTGGCTTGTCTGATGCATTTACCACAGTCAGTCCCAATCGGGCAAAGTTGGCGAAGCTCTTTCATCGTTTGTGGCTGATGCTGTTGAACGACTTTGCGGATCACTTTATCAGTGACTGCGTTACACAAACACACGTACATACGGGAACTCAATATTCAATCAATTCACATAACTGTAAATGAGAATCGTTTTTATTTCAATTCTGTTTGTAGAAATTTACATTGTCACTTCTGCTGAAAACGGGCAAAAAAAAGGGTGCCTAAGCACCCTCTTTTATATTCCTAAATTTATCAGCGATTAAGCGATAACTTTAGCAACAACACCAGCGCCTACAGTACGGCCGCCTTCACGGATTGCGAAACGCAGACCGTCGTCCATCGCGATTGGGTGGATCAGGGTAACAACCATGTTCACGTTGTCACCAGGCATTACCATCTCAACGCCTTCTGGCAGTTCGATGGTACCGGTCACGTCAGTTGTACGGAAGTAGAACTGTGGACGGTAGCCTTTGAAGAACGGAGTATGACGACCGCCTTCATCTTTGCTCAGGATATAAACTTCTGAGTCAAATTTGGTGTGTGGTTTGATTGAACCTGGTTTAGCCAGAACCTGACCACGTTCGATGTCTTCACGCTTGATACCACGCAGCAGAACACCAACGTTCTCGCCTGCACGACCTTCGTCCAGCAGTTTACGGAACATTTCAACGCCAGTACAAGTAGACTTAACAGTGTCCTTGATACCCACGATTTCAACTTCTTCACCAACTTTAACGATACCGCGCTCAACACGACCGGTAACAACGGTACCACGACCGGAGATGGAGAATACGTCTTCGATTGGCAGCAGGAACGGCTTGTCGATAGCGCGCTCTGGTTCTGGGATGTAAGAATCCAGGAAACCAGCCAGTTCGATGATTTTAGCTTCCCACTCTGGCTCGCCTTCCAGTGCTTTCAGCGCTGAACCACGAACAACTGGCAGGTCATCACCAGGGAAGTCATAAGCAGACAGAAGTTCACGAACTTCCATTTCTACCAGTTCCAGCAGCTCTTCATCATCAACCATGTCACATTTGTTCATGAATACGATGATGAAAGGAACGCCAACCTGACGACCCAGCAGGATGTGCTCACGAGTCTGTGGCATAGGGCCATCAGTCGCAGCAACAACCAGGATAGCGCCGTCCATCTGAGCAGCACCGGTGATCATGTTTTTAACGTAGTCGGCGTGCCCTGGGCAGTCAACGTGCGCGTAGTGACGTGATGGGGTGTCATACTCAACGTGGGAAGTGTTGATGGTGATACCACGTGCTTTTTCTTCTGGTGCGTTATCGATCTGGTCGAATGCACGAGCAGAACCGCCGTAGGTTTTAGCCAGAACGGTGGTGATAGCAGCAGTCAGGGTAGTTTTACCGTGGTCAACGTGGCCGATAGTACCAACGTTGACGTGCGGTTTGGAACGTTCAAATTTTTCTTTAGACACGGATATATTCCTTACTATTGTGCTCTCCCCTCAAGGAGAGAGCACGGGATCATTGTGTTAAAAACCTAGGCTTATTTACCACGGGCTTCGATTACGGCCTGTGCAACGTTGCTTGGCGCGTCATCATACTTCAGGAATTCCATGGAGTAAGATGCACGACCTTTGGTCAGTGAACGCAGCTGAGTTGCATAACCGAACATCTCGGAAAGCGGAACTTCAGCGTGAATCACAACGCCAGTCGCGTTAGATTCTTGGCCTTTCAGCATACCACGACGACGGCTAAGGTCACCGATAACGTCACCAGTGTTCTCTTCTGGAGTTTCTACTTCAACCTTCATGATTGGTTCAAGAAGCACAGGTTTTGCTTTCTTAAAGCCATCTTTAAAGGCGATAGATGCTGCCAGTTTAAACGCCAGTTCAGAGGAGTCAACGTCATGGTAAGAACCGAAGTGCAGACGCACGCCCATGTCCACTACCGGGTAACCAGCCAGCGGGCCAGATTTCAGCTGCTCCTGGATGCCTTTGTCAATCGCACCGATGAATTCACCAGGAATTACACCGCCTTTGATTTCGTTGACAAACTCGTAGCCTTTAGGGTTAACACCCGGCTCGAGTGGGTACATGTCGATAACAACATGACCGTACTGACCACGACCACCAGACTGCTTGGCGTGTTTACCTTCGATGTCGGTAACTTTGGCGCGAATCGCTTCACGGTAGGCTACCTGCGGCTTACCAACGTTAGCTTCAACGTTGAATTCGCGACGCATACGGTCAACCAGGATGTCCAGGTGAAGCTCACCCATACCTGCGATGATTGTCTGACCAGATTCTTCATCAGTCCAAACGCGGAATGATGGGTCTTCTTTAGCCAGACGGCCCAGAGCCAGACCCATTTTTTCTTGGTCAGCTTTGGTTTTTGGTTCTACAGCTACGGAGATTACCGGCTCTGGGAATTCCATACGCTCAAGAATGATCACGTTGTCCGGATCACACAGGGTATCACCAGTAGTCACGTCTTTCAGACCGATCGCTGCAGCGATATCGCCTGCACGAACTTCTTTAATTTCTTCACGCTTGTTAGCGTGCATCTGAACGATACGACCCAGACGTTCACGCTGAGATTTCACTGGGTTAAATACAGTGTCACCTGAGTTGACGAGACCGGAGTAAACACGGAAGAACGTCAAGTTACCCACGAATGGGTCAGTAGCGATTTTGAACGCCAGAGCAGAGAACGGCTCTTTGTCGTCAGAATGGCGAACTGCTGGAGTGTCTTTACCGTCGTCCAACATACCGTTGATAGCTTCAACGTCGGTTGGTGCTGGCAGATACTCAACAACAGCATCCAGCATTGCCTGTACGCCTTTGTTTTTAAACGCAGAACCACAGGTAACCAGGATTACTTCGTTGTTCAGAACGCGCTTACGCAGAGAAGCTTTGATCTCTTCTTCGGTCAGCTCTTCGCCACCAAAGAATTTCTCCATCAGCTCGTCAGAACCTTCAGCAGCGGCTTCAACCAGTTTCTGGCGCCATTCTTCAGCCAGTTCTTGCATATCAGCTGGGATCTCTTCGTATTCGAAGGTCACGCCCTGATCTTCTTCGTTCCAGTTGATTGCTTTCATCTTGACAAGGTCAACAACGCCGGTGAATTTCTCTTCTGCGCCGATAGCCAGCTGCAGAGGAACCGGAGTTGCATTCAGACGCTGTTCGATCTGACCAACAACTTTCAGGAAGTTAGCACCCATACGGTCCATTTTGTTAACGAACGCGATACGAGGAACTTTATATTTGTTAGCTTGACGCCATACGGTTTCAGACTGTGGCTGAACGCCGCCAACAGCACAGTAAACCATTACTGCGCCATCAAGAACACGCATAGAACGTTCAACTTCGATGGTGAAGTCAACGTGTCCTGGGGTGTCGATGATGTTGATGTGGTGTGGTTCGAACTGCTTAGCCATACCAGACCAGTAACAGGTAGTCGCAGCAGACGTGATGGTAATACCACGTTCCTGCTCCTGCTCCATCCAGTCCATGGTTGCTGCGCCGTCGTGTACTTCACCGATCTTGTGGTTTACACCGGTGTAGAACAGAACACGTTCGGTAGTCGTCGTTTTACCGGCGTCGATGTGAGCGCTGATACCAATGTTACGGTAACGCTCAATGGGTGTTTTACGAGCCATTTGATTCCTCTATTACTAGGGCGTTCAAGTTCAGTTAATCCAAACGGGCTAACTGTTGCCAGCGCCCGCTTGTTTAGCATATACCCGCAATCTTTCAAATCGCAGATGCGTAAGCCGTTTCGCTCACCCCGGTCCATTAACCATGTAAATTCCCGGGGGTCTTCCAACTGCCGTCTTTCTGCAAGTTGAAATCTTGGGGTATCTACAGCGGGTAATTACCAGCGGTAGTGGGCGAACGCCTTGTTGGCTTCGGCCATACGGTGAACGTCTTCACGTTTCTTAACAGCAGTACCTTTGTTGTCTGCTGCATCAGAAAGTTCGTTCGCCAGGCGCAGAGCCATGGATTTATCACCGCGTTTACGAGCAGCTTCAACGATCCAACGCATTGCCAGAGCATTACGACGAACCGGACGTACTTCAACTGGAACCTGATAAGTAGAACCACCAACGCGGCGGGACTTAACTTCGACGGTCGGACGGACGTTGTCCAGAGCGACTTCGAAAGCTTCCAGGCTGTCTTTACCGCTACGTTGAGCCAGGGTCTCAAGTGCGTTGTAGACGATTGCTTCTGCAGTAGATTTTTTACCATCTACCATCAGGATATTTACGAATTTAGCCAGCAGTTCGGACCCGAACTTAGGATCTGGCAGAATTTTACGTTGACCAATGACGCGACGACGTGGCATGGGAATACTCCGTTGTTAATTCAGGATTGTCCAAAACTCTATGAGTTTATTTTGACAGTAATGTGAAAATGTTTGGCCTTACTTAACGGAGAACCATTAAGACTTCGGCTTTTTAACGCCGTATTTAGAACGAGACTGCTTACGGTCTTTAACGCCTGAACAGTCCAGTGCGCCGCGAACGGTGTGGTAACGCACACCTGGCAAGTCTTTTACACGACCGCCACGGATGAGGATCACGGAGTGTTCCTGCAGGTTATGACCTTCACCGCCGATGTAGGAGGTAACTTCAAAACCGTTAGTCAAACGAACGCGACATACTTTACGCAGTGCGGAGTTTGGTTTTTTTGGAGTGGTGGTGTACACACGGGTACAAACGCCACGTTTCTGCGGGCAAGCTTCCAGCGCTGGAACGTTGCTTTTAGCAACCTTCGTAGAGCGTGGTTTGCGTACCAGCTGATTAATTGTTGCCATTAAAAAGCTCCTGGATTTTGTTTCGTAAACTACTTTGTAAACACGTGATAAATCGACCCACGATCGGCAGATGCCAATATGGGACGCAGAATTTTATTGCTGACCCGTGAAAGTGTCAAGAAATATACAACAATTCGCGAAATCACCATGCGACGTGTTGGCGATGCTTCTCGGTCAAATCAACGAATCCAGTATAGTCGATCGGCGTCACTTTGTGTGAAATTTGACCAGACAGGCCGCGGGCCTGCAGGTCTTCGCTGAGCACATACACCGGACAAGTCAGAACAGATATATGGGACTGTGCCAGGCTGTTTTCAAGCGCGGCCGTCACACCGTCCTGCATAAGCAGTAAGGCATCCGTGTCACTCACCAGGCGCATAAGTGCCGGTAAATCACATTGTTGAGGAGAACGGGCAAGGGTAAAAAGCATAGTCTTTTCCCGATCAAAAAGTCATGACAACGTCATAGGAAGCCAGCTTCTGGCGCAATACATCAGGTGAGAGCCGTTCTACATCCAGCACCCAATCGTCATATTCTGCCAGCCCACGCTCCTGTGCAGATGCGCCACAGATAAAGCATTGTTCAACGTCATAAAGCGGCAATACGCCATAAGTAGCAATATAATCACGCGCTAAAATTTTTTCCGGCTGCTGGCCCTTGAGCAGCTGCAGCACACCGTCGGCCACGAAAAAGACGCCAATGTCTTCACTGAGCGCCGAGGTCGCGAGCAGTGCGTCCAACCCTTCTCTGCCGGCAGACGTGCCGTGTGGTCCTTGTGAAAACACAAAGGCCACTCTTTTTACTTGGTTTTCTGCCTTCATGTTTCGGCCTGTTCCTGACGCTTAAAACTGTATCAGCCGATCGCAGACCAACGCGGCTTCCGCGAGACTGCCTAATCCGGTCAACGCGAAACCTGGCTGCAGATTGGGATATTTGTCTTCATGGTGGGTGGCCTCATCGGCGTCCATCACCCCGCGACGCAGCGCGGCGGCGACGCAGACATTAAGTTCAACCTCATGGGCGTGGGCCAACTGCTGCCATGCGCGCACCAGGTCAAATTCGTCGGAAGCCGGTGAGGTCAGCCGGTTGCCGTTAAGCACACCTTCACGATAGAAAAAAACGCTGTCGAGTTTGTGTCCACGGGCGAGAAGCGCCAGAGCAAACTGATAGGCTGCGCTGGCCTGCTGGGTGCCATACGGCGCCCCAGTGACCAAAATGCTGTATCGCAATGTCAACGCTAATTCCCCAACGGCTCGCCGCTTTTGAACTGGCGAATATACAGATAAACCGTATGTTTGGAGATATTCAGGCGGTCGGCAACCTGGTTGATTGCGTCTTTGATATCAAAAATGCCCTTCTCATACAGGTTGAGTACCACCTGACGATTCTTGGCATTGTTAGTGACGTTACGGTCCGCGTTGACTTCTTCGATGGTGAACTCGAGCGTTTGCGCGACGAGATCGTCCACGGAGGAGGCAAAGTTGACGGAAGGCGAGACGTCCTGCGTTTCCGGCGGCATAAAGGTTTGCATGATCTGCGAGAACGGCACGTCGAGGTTCATGTTGATACACAGTAAACCGATCACACGCTGATCGCGGTTGCGAATGGCGATAGTGACCGACTTCATCAGCACGCCACTTTTTGCACGGGTAAAATAGGCTTTAGAGACATTGCTGTCTGCGCCCGTCATATCGTGCAGCATGCGCAGCGCCAAATCGGTGATAGGCGAGCCTATCTTGCGACCGGTATGTTCCCCATTGGCGATTCGAATAGCCGAGCATTTCAGATCTTCCAGAGAATGCAGAACTATTTCACAGTGTTGCCCAATCAGCATGGCCAAACCGTCTACCACCGCCTCGTAGGAGGTCAGGATTTCATGGTCGGTTGCACTAAAAGGACGTTGGTCCAGCAAATCCAGTTCACCGGTTTCGCCATTTAAAAGCGAATTAGACATTGAAGCTACCACCCTCTACATCGTGAGCTCACTCATCATCTGGAATGAGGCTCTCCGTTCAATCAATCTCAGCAGGCCCTAATGTAACAAAGCTGCAGCGAAAAAGGTGCCTACGATTATTCAAGTTATTGACGTTAAGCTCGAGCGATAAAGTCGTCAAGCTATCATCATAGAGTAACCCCAGTAAAAATGGGGAGGAAGCGCTCACAAAGATGACGGTAAAAAAAAACCGCCGCATAAGCGACGGTTTTCTTGGGCAAAAATCAGAAAAAATTATTCTGATTTAGCAGCGTCAGCGTCAGCCGGTTTGGTCGCATCTTTCGCGTCAGCTTTTGGAGCCGGTTTGATATCCAGCAATTCTACTTCGAATACCAGAGTAGAGTTGGCAGGGATACCTGGGACGCCAGTTTTACCGTAGGCCAGGGCCGGTGGGATAACCAGCTTGATTTTTCCGCCTTTCTTAACGTGCTTCAGACCTTCGGTCCAGCCTGGGATAACGCCGTCAAGACGGAAGGACAGTGGCTCGCCGCGGGTGTAAGAGTTGTCGAACTCGGTGCCGTCAACCAGAGTACCTTTGTAGTTCACAACTACGGTGTCGCTGTCTTTTGGCGTAGCGCCGGTACCTGGTTTCTCAACCTGATACAGCAGGCCTGACTCAGTTTTCTTCACGCCTTTTTCTTTAGCGAAGTCAGCGCGGAATTTATCGCCTTTGTCTTCGTTGGCTTTAGCGTCTGCTTCCATTTTCTGCTGGGCAGAAGCTTTTACTTTAGCTTCGAAGCTTTGCAGGGTCTTTTCGATGTCTGCGTCAGACAGCTTGCTCTTGTTCGCGAACGCGTCCTGAACACCGGCGATCAGCTGGTCTTTATCCAGTTTGATGCCCAGTTTTTCTTGTTCTTTCAGGGAATTGTCCATGTAACGACCCAATGAAGCACCCAGAGCGTAAGCAGCCTGCTCATCGTCGTTTTTGAATTGTGGGTTGGTAGTAGCTGGTGCTGAAGCCGCTGGTGCAGCTGCAGTCGAATCAGTCGCTTTTGCAGCATCTGCTGCCATGGCCTGAGTTGCGCCCAGGGCAAGAGCCATCGTGGTAGCTAACAGCGTTACTTTAAACAGTGATTTCATCCATTTCTCCAAGACTTGAGGCTCTTACCTCAAGTAACAATACGAAAGTTCGCCGGTTAATATAACTGTCCGTGTCAATGCATGACAATCGCTATACTAATCGAACGCGCCTAAATGAGACCTTTTTTGCTTCAATAAGTTTCTGAAGTCACCACAAAACGGCTAACTCTGAGTTTTTTCTGATGATTGCGGGTAGAATATGGCGCAAACTCTGTCATTCTGACAGCCTATCCTTATCAGGCGGCACCTAAGCGGCATTACAGGCAAAAATTATGGACCAACATAACTTCGAACAGCGGCTTGAAGCGCTGGAAAGCAAACTGGCTTTTCAGGAAGTGACCATTGAGGAGCTGAATCAGATAGTGACCTCGCATCAGCTGGAAATGAGCCGACTGCATGACCACCTGCGCCTGTTGACTGACAGGCTGCGTGCTTCACAGCCTTCAATGATTGCCGATGCGTCGGAAGAAACCCCGCCGCCGCACTATTGAGAGCTAAATGAAGCAATAAAAAAGGCGACCCCGGGGTCGCCTTTTTTCATTAATCGGCCTTTATCGATTAGTGGCTGCAGCCGCAACCGCCGGTACCACAACCGCCCTGACCGTGGTCATGGCCGTGATCGTGGTCGTGGTCGTGACCGTGCTCACCGTGAACGTGGCCGTGAGCCAGTTCTTCTTCGGTTGCTTCACGGATAGCCACAACTTCAACGTTGAAGTTCAGGTTCTGACCGGCCAGCATGTGGTTACCGTCAACCACAACGTGGTCGCCGTCAACTTCGGTGATTTCTACTGGAACAGGACCCTGATCGGTATCAGCCAGGAAACGCATGCCCACTTCCAGCTCGTCTACGCCCATGAACACGTCTTTAGGAACGCGCTGAACCAGGTTCTCGTCGTAGTTACCATAAGCTTCGTTAGCGCCCACGTGCACGTCAAAACGATCGCCAACCGCATGGCCTTCCAGCGCGCTTTCCAGACCGGAAATCAGCGAGCCGTGACCGTGCAGGTAGTCCAGTGGTGCGCTAACCGGTGATTCGTCAACCAGCACACCGTCTTCTGTACGTACCTGATACGCAACGCTGACAACCAGGTCTTTTGATACTTTCATGATAACTCCTACCGTTGAAAACTTGATTTCGTCAAAGATTGTACTTTGCGGAACACTGTATTTTGCGAAATATTGTAGCGGAAAACCGCGCCTCTGTACCGAACAGCATAAAAAAAGGCGCGGGATAGCACTACTCGGGATGGAAGATTCCAATTACCTGCTCTTCGCCTCGAACGTGCTTGGTGACCTGCTCATCGGTCTGACGTTTGTGGTGCCCGCACTTGGCACATTCCACCACTTCGACCTGATCTTCCTGCCATAACATCAGTGTATCCAGTGCTTTACACTCAGGGCATACCGCACCGGCGATAAAACGTTTACGCGTTGTAGCCATTTCTTGCCTCTCATGAATCTCCACCACGAGACGCCCGTAGCCGCCTCGCCGGATGGAATCCTTTACAAAAAATATTCGGAAACTTCTGTCATGGCACGCCTTGCGGCGCTATTCGTCATCGTCCCAGCCGTCGAGCTGCCGACGTTCATTATGCATTTCACTTTCGAAGATATCTTCCAGCTCGCGACGCGCCTCTTTCACACGGGAAATTTGCGCCACATCGCCCTGCACCTGCGGCACCAATTCACGCAGCATGCGCATATCCAGACGGCGGAAATGCTGCTGCGCACGGTAGGCGCTGTGAGGATGCATACCGAGCGTAATGAGCGTCTTTTTACCCAGTTCAAGCGCACTCGAGAAAGTTTCACGCGAGAAGTTCTGAACACCGGCCTGCAGCAGCTCGTGCGCCTCAACGCGCCCGCGCGCACGAGCCAGAATATTCAGATGCGGGAAATGCTCCTGACACAGTCGGACGATTTCCATCGTATCCTGCGGTTCATTACAGGTGATAACGATGGACCTGGCCTTCTCTGCGCCAGCGGCACGCATGAGCTCGAGCTTGGTCGCATCGCCGTAATACACCTGATAACCAAAGCTGCGCATCAGGCTCACGGCGCTGATATCGCGCTCGAGCACGGTGATACGCATCTTGTTGGCCATCAACAGGCGACCGACAACCTGACCAAAACGCCCAAAGCCGACGATGATCACCTGCGGCTCGTTATCCTCGACGAAATGCTTCTCGTCACTCTCCTCCTGCGCGTTATAGCGGCGCACCAGAATCCGGTCGACGTATTTGAGCAGCAGCGGCGTGGTCATCATCGACAGCGTGACAATGACCAACAGCAGGGAAAGCTGTGCCGAAGAGATAACCTTCAGCGCCCCGGCGGCAGAGAACAGAACGAAGGCGAATTCTCCGCCCTGACTTAGCACCGCCGCAAACTGTAATCGCACCGAGGTGCGCAGGCCAAACACCCGGGCCAATAGATAGAGCACACCGCCCTTGACCATCACCAGCAAGATGACGCTCGCCAGCACCAGCAAAATATTGGTGTAAAGCACGCCAAGATTCAGCGCCATGCCGACAGAAATAAAGAACAGGCCAAGCAGCAGTCCCTTAAAAGGCTCGATAGCGATTTCCAGTTCGTGCTGGTATTCGCTTTCCGCCAGCAGTATCCCGGCGATGAAGGTGCCTAGCGCCATCGAGAAACCAAGCTCCTGCATGAACAGCGCCGCGCCAAGCACCGTCAACAGGGCGGCAGCGGTAAACACCTCGCGCACGCCGGAGGCCACAATAAGACGAAAGATCGGCCGCAGCAGATAGCGCCCGCCGACCAGCATGCCGACAAATGCCAGCACCTTCATGCCGATCATCGCCCAGTCATTACCGCCGGAAGAGGTGCCCGCCAGCACGGGGATTAGCGCCAATGCCGGGATAACCGCGATATCCTGAAACAGCAGCACCGCAAAACCGAGCTGTCCGCCCTCGTTGCGCGTCATGCCTTTGTCCTGCATCAGCTGAAGCGCCATCGCGGTCGAGGACATCGCCAGACCGATGCCGCCTATCACCGCCGCCTGCCAGGCGAAGTGTGTCAGATACAGCAGGCCGCCCAGCACCAGCGCGGTGAGAATGACCTGACCGGCCCCAACGCCAAATATCTGTCGCCGCAGCTGCCACAGCTTGCCGGGATTCAGCTCCAACCCGATGATAAACATCAGGAACACGACACCGAGCTCGGAAAAATGCAGAATCTCGTCGACGTCGCGAATAAAGCCCAAGCCCCAAGGGCCGATGGCAATGCCGGCCAGCAGGTAGCCTAATACCGCGCCAATCCCCAGGCGTTGGGCTATCGGCACCGCGACCACGGCGGCAAACAGGAACAGCAGTATCGCTGTCGGTAAATTAGAGCTGTCGATAGTTAAACCCCTCCATGTGGGACAGGAGACTGTAGCCATTCCGCGTAGGCCTCGGCGTGGCTGGCCAACATTTCCGGCTGCTGACGTCGCGCCCAGTAAATAAGAATCGGCGTCATCCAGTGCATGTGGCACATAGCGGCGGTTAGCTCAAAGGGCCGCAGAATGTCACTCATTTTGTAGCGATTGTATCCCCCCACCCGGTACGCGCCCTCCGGCTCGCCGGTGGTAATAACCGAACGCCAGTACTTGCCGCTCAGCGCCGTCCCGCCCGCACCGCTGGCAAAGCCACGGGCGAGTACGCGGTCCATCCACTCCTTGAGCAGTGCCGGACAGCTATAGGTATACAGAGGATGTTGAAAAACAATCACTTTATGGTCACGCAGCAGTTGCTGTTCGCGGTGAATATCGATAAAAAAATCAGGATAATGGGCGTACAGATCGTGAACGGTAACGTTGTCCAGCTTGCGTGCCTTGTCGAGTAATACGCGGTTGGCGACCGAATCGGGTGACTCCGGGTGAGCGTAAAGCAGCAAAACCTTAGGTGGCTGCGACATCAATACCTCCAAAGCGTCGTCAGGGTGCCGTTTTTCAGCTACCATGCTTCGCAAATACCAAATAGGACGTTTTATACGTCTTGTGTAACTCATGCTCGTGACAGTTAATTTAACATACCCTAAACAGACGGCGCTTTATGATAGTTTTCTCATCGTTACAAATCAGGCGTGGCACCAATGTCCTGCTTGACAATGCATCTGCCACTATCAATCCGGGTCAGAAAGTCGGACTGGTAGGAAAAAACGGCTGCGGTAAATCAACCCTGATTTCCCTGTTGAAAAACGAAATGAGCGCCGATGCGGGCAACCTGACGTTTCCGTCAAACTGGGCACTGGCCTGGGTAAATCAGGAAACTCCGGCACTAGACGTTCCTGCGGTTGAGTATGTTATCGACGGCGATCGTGAGTTTCGTCAGCTGGAGTCCGAGCTCAAAGCCGCCAACGAGCGCGACGACGGCCACGCCATCGCGACGTTGCACGGCAAGCTCGACGCCATTCAGGCCTGGACCATTCCGGCACGTGCCGCCAGCCTGCTCAGCGGGCTCGGCTTTACGCAGAATCAGCTGCAACAGCCGGTAAAATCCTTCTCCGGCGGCTGGCGTATGCGCCTCAACCTGGCGCAGGCACTTATCTGCCGCTCCGACCTGCTGCTGCTCGACGAACCGACCAACCACCTCGATCTGGACGCCGTTATCTGGCTGGAAAAATGGCTGAAGAACTATAACGGTACACTGGTGCTGATTTCCCACGACCGAGACTTCCTCGACCCGATCGTCGATAAAATCCTGCACATCGAACAGCAGACCTTAAACGAATACACCGGTAACTATTCGTCGTTTGAACGCCAGCGCGCGACCAAACTCGCCCAGCAGCAGTCACTGTTCGAACATCAGCAGGAAAAGGTGGCACACCTGCAAAGCTATATCGACCGCTTCCGCGCTCAGGCCACCAAGGCCAAGCAGGCACAGAGTCGTATCAAAATGCTGGAACGCATGGAGCTGATTGCCCCGGCCCACGTCGACAACCCTTTTCATTTTAGTTTCAGGTCGCCGGAAAGTCTGCCCGACCCGCTGCTGCGTATGGAAAAAGTTAGCGCGGGCTATGACGACAACGTCATCCTCGATTCTATCAAGCTCAATCTGGTTCCTGGCTCGCGTATCGGCCTGCTCGGCCGCAATGGCGCGGGTAAATCGACCCTGATTAAGCTACTTGCGGGTACCATGCCGCCGCTTGCTGGCGATATTGGTCTGGCGAAAGGCGTGAAGCTCGGCTACTTCGCCCAGCATCAGCTCGAGTTCCTGCGTGCCGAAGACTCCCCGTTACAGCATCTGGTGCGACTGGCAGACAAGCAAACCGAACAGCAGCTGCGTGACTACCTCGGCGGCTTCGGCTTCCAGGGTGACAAAGTGACCGAGAAGACCGAGCGCTTCTCCGGCGGCGAGAAAGCCCGTCTGGTGCTGGCGCTGATCGTGTGGCAGCGCCCTAACCTGCTGCTGCTCGACGAACCGACTAACCACCTTGACCTCGACATGCGTCAAGCGCTGACCGAGGCGCTGATCGACTTCGAAGGCGCGATGGTGGTGGTATCGCACGACCGCCACCTTCTGCGCTCCACCACCGACGACCTGTATCTGGTCCATGGCGGTAAGGTCGAGCAGTTCGACGGCGACCTCGAAGACTACCAGCAGTGGCTGGTCGATATTCAGCGTCAGGAAAGCCAGCAGGACACACCGGAAAAAGACGCCGGTGCCAACAGTGCGCAGTCACGCAAAGACCAAAAACGTCGTGAAGCCGATTTCCGCAACCAGACTCAACCGCTGCGTAAACAGATAACCACACTGGAAAAACAGATGGACAAGCTGAGCAGCGAACTGGCGAGCGTCGAAGAGAAGCTGGCCGACTCGGCAATTTATGACAGCAGCCGCAAGGCCGATCTGACCGCCTGCCTGCAACAGCAGATCAAGGTGAAAGGCGAGCTGGAAGAGGTCGAGATGACCTGGCTCGATGCGCAGGAACAGCTTGAGCAGTTGGCGCAGGAATTTAACGCCGGCGCTTGAGCCTTCTTAATGCGGGGGCGCGTCCGTGCCCCCGACATCTCTTCAGGCTATGAGGTTACGAAGCCTTATAGAAAGGTTTATCCCCGAGGATCGTCGCCCGATGCATGATACGCCGCTGCGGTAAGTAGTCCGCATTAGCGTAGTGCTGCGTGATACGGTTATCCCAAATCGCGATATCGTTCTCCTGCCAACGCCAGCGCACCTGGAACTCCGGTTTGGTGATATGGCGGAACAGGAACTCGAGGATCGCCGCACTCTCTTTTTCTTCAAGTCCCACGATGCGGGTAGTGAATCCCTCATTCACAAACAGCGCCTGCCGGCCAGACACCGGATGCGTGCGGATAACCGGATGCAGCAACGGCGGGTTCTTCTCTTTGGCCTCCAGCCACTGCTGATGTTCTTCCGGCGTTTTACGGTATTTGTACTCCTGGAACGACTTGGTGAAATCATGCTCAGCCTGCAAACCGGCCAGCAGCTTCCTGAAGGGTTCAGACAGCGCCTCATAGGCCGCAATGCCGCTGGCCCACAGGGTGTCACCGCCGGTAGAGGGCAGCGTCTTGGCCGCCAGTATGGCCCCCAAAGGCGGGGTCTCGATAAAGGTCACGTCAGTGTGCCAGTTATCGTTATCCGGCGGATTGTTGTCGTGAGTATCGAAAATAATGATTTCCTGCGCCTCCGGCGTCTGCGGATAGACAGGGTGGATGTGCAGATCACCAAACTGTGCCGCCAGCGCACGCTGCTGAACCGGGGTGATCGGCTGATCGCGGGCAAACAACACCTGATACTTGAGCAGCGCATGATAGAGCTGTTCAAACTGTGCGTCGGATAATGGACGGCTAAGCGACACATCCTCCACCAGCGCGCCGATGTGCGGCCCTAGCGGGGTAATTTTGAGACGTTCGTTCATTGTTGTTCTCCGTGCCAGGGGGTCAGTTTGCGTTGCAGATAACGCAACCCCAGTTCAAGCGCACAGGCAATCAGCGCGATAACGCTTATCCCGGCAATAACCACATCAGTGGCCAGAAACTCTCCGGCCGACTGAACCATAAAACCTAATCCCCGCGTTGCCGCAATAAGCTCGGCGGCGACCAGCGTTGACCACCCCACCCCGAGTCCGATGCGAACGCCGGTGAGAATTTCAGGCAGCGCACCGGGCAGAATCACATAGCGCAGCACCTGCCAACGGCTTGCGCCCAACGCCTGCGCGGCCCGAATGCGGACCTTTGAGGCGCTGCGAACGCCGGCCAGCGCCGACATCGCCACCGGCGCGAAAATTGCCAGATAAATCAGCAGAATTTTCGAGGTTTCACCGATACCAAACCAAATAACCATCAGCGGGAGATACGCCAGTGGAGGAACGGGGCGATAAAGTTCGATTAACGGGTCCAGAATGCCGCGCAGCGTTTCATTCAGCCCCATGGCAATCCCGACAGGTACTCCCACCACCACCGCCGCCAACAGGGCAATAACAATGCGCGTGAGGCTGGCCGCAAGGTGCTGCCACAGCGTGGCGTCCATGAAGCCCTGCGGACTGGCAATGGTAATCAGCTGATGCAGCACCTGCTGCGGTGCAGGCAGAAACAGCGGCGGGATCCACTTGAGCGCCGTGACGGCCCACCAGATAAACAACAGCGTCACCAGTGTACCTATGCTCAGACGCACGTTACGCGGCAGCGACCTGCCTTTTGACGTTTTACCCTTCTCGCGCACGAGTGTTTTCAGAACAGGTTCTGCGCTCATAGCAGGCCTCCACGATGTTCAAATACCTGGCTGAGCACGTACTCGCGCCGTTGAATGAATTCCGGCGATGACTTGATGCTACGGCATGATTCACCGTCGGCGTAGCGCTGTCCGAAGTCCAGCGAGATGCGTTCCAGTATTCTACCCGGCCCCGGAGAGAGCAGCAGCAGTTCACTGGCGAGGAATATCGCTTCCTCAATGTCGTGGGTAATCAGGAAGATTTGTTTGCCGCTATCGCGCCAGATCTTGAGCAACAGCTCCTGCATCTGTTCGCGGGTAAAGGCGTCGAGCGCGCCGAAGGGCTCGTCGAGCAGCAGCAGGCGAGGATCGGCAGCCAGTGCACGGGCAATGCCTACGCGCTGACGCATACCGCCGGAAAGCTGCCACAGTTTGTGATTCTCATACCCCGAGAGTCCAACCTTGGCGAGCATCCGTTCCGCCGTCTGCCGACGCTGGTGTTTATCGACGCCGGCGAGCTGCAGGCCAAACTCGACGTTACTTTGTACGTCACGCCACGGCAGCAGCCCCTCGTGTTGGAAGACCACGCCGCGCTCCGCACCGGGTGCGTTAACCGGCAAACCGTCCAGGCTTATCGACCCACCGCTCGGCGCGGTAAATCCGGCAATCAGATTGAGCAGCGTGGTTTTGCCACAGCCCGACGGCCCTAGCACCACCACCAGCTGCCCGGCATCTATCTGCAGGGAAATATCATGCAGTACCGGATTACCCTGATACTCGGCGGAAAGTTGAGAAACCTGAAGCATGTCTTTCTCCTTAGGACTGCGGGCTGGCCTGAACGGCCTTAACAAACTTGTTGGTCACGTAGCTGCTGTAGTCGGCGTCTACCTGGTCCACTTTGCCCTGTTCTTTCAGGAAGTTGGCCGTATCTTTGATGGCTTTATCGACCGGCTGACCCAATTGCGTCACCTGCTCGCTGACCGGCAGATAACGGTTACCTTTTACCAGCTCGGCAATTTGGTCATCCGGTACCCCGCTCAGGCGCGACAGAGTATTCAGATTCGAGGTGTCCTTCAGCCACTGGTCAGGGTTTTGCAGATAAGATTTCTGTGCGCCCAGTGCGGCACGGGCAAAAGCGGTGACCACTTCAGGATGCGCCTGGGCGAAGTCTTTACGGACCACCCAAACGTCAAGCGTCGGCGAACCCCATTTGCCCACCTGAGAGGAGTCGGTCAACACCTTGCCGGTTTTTTCCAACTCGTTCACCGCCGGTGCCCAGACATAGGCGCCGTCGATGTCTCCGCGAGCCCAAGCGGCGGCAATGGCCGGTGGCTGTAGATTAACGATGGTAACTTTCTTAGGATCGATGCCCCAGTGTTTCAGCGCAGCCAGCAGGCTGTAGTGCGTCGTGGAGATGAACGGTACGGCGATGCGTTTGCCTATCAAGTCCTGTGGGCTGTTGATGCTTTTCTTCACCACGAAGGCTTCAGAGCTGCCTAACTCCGAGGCCAGCAGGAAGGCTTCGATAGGCAGTTTCTGGCTGGCGGCAACGGCGAGCGGGCTGGAGCCGATATTCCCGATCTGCACATCGCCCGAGGCCAGCGCGCGCAGTACGCTTGAACCGCTGTCAAATTTACGCCAGTCCACCTTGGCACCGGATTCTTTCGCAAAGGTGTTCTCGGCCTGCGCCACCTTGGCCGGTTCGGCGGAGGTCTGATAGGCCACGGTGACGTCTACCGCGTGTGCGCTGAGTGCGGTCAGTGACAGCAGCAGTGCTGCGCCACGCAAAATTGAACGGTTTGCCATCGATAAATGCTCCACAAGAGTGATGAGTCGTTTTTATTCGGGTTTGTAGAGAATTTTTAGCTGAGCGCAGGAAGCATTTAAAGTAATTAAAAATTACCTTTAATAACCAAAAGGAATATATGGAATTTATAATGCAGGCACGGTAGGATACAAAAGCAAAACGGCCACCCTCGCGGATGACCGTTATTTATCGAGCCGGGTCGATAATTATCGCCAAATCAACAACACGCAGGCGGCAGTGAGCAGCCCCATGGCGATGTTGAAGGTGTACCACGCTCGGCGGCTGTGCAGCAGTCGACCGATCACGGTGCCGAAACCCAGCCAGATAATACCTGAAACCAGATTGACCAGGAACATACCCAAGCTGATAGCCGCAATAGAGTGGTTGTAGGCCGCTCCGGCGAGGCTGAAGCTGGCAACCGCCCCGAGTCCCATCAGCCAGGCCTTGGGATTCAGGAACTGAAGCAGCCATCCCTGATACAGACGAATAGGCTTGGGTGGCGGGGCGTCAGTTTCGAGTTTCTCATAGGCTGAGGTGCCAATCTTCCACGCCAGCCACAGCAGATAAAGGCTACCGAGAACCTTTAATACCGTGTGCAGGGTAGGATAAATCAGGATTAACCCGCCAACGCCGAAGGCAACCAGCAGCAGAATGCTCTGCATGCCCAACATGATGCCTATCATCAGCAGGAGTGAACGCATAAAACCAAAGTTCGCACCCGAGGTCGTTAACAACATATTATTTGGGCCGGGCGTAATTGCCGCTACCCATAAAAATCCAAGCATCGAAAGAAATAAACTAAGTTCCATTTAACAGGTGCTCCTCACCTCCAACTATTGTGCGATTAGCAGTGAAGCTATCAGTGTGCTATTGGTAGTACAAGCTTACTGAACAGGATTTTTTTCAGAAAATATGGCTCATCATTTTCTTCCCCTGCGCGGCGCTAGCAATCCGCACTTGCAAACCTTGCTGCCGCGTTTGTTCAGGCGGCGCGTCAAACTCAAACCGGTGTGGCAACGGCTCGATTTACCCGACGGCGACTTTATCGATTTGGCCTGGAGTGAAGACCCGCAGTTTGCCCGCCACAAGCCGCGTATGGTGCTGTTTCACGGGCTTGAAGGCGGCTTTAGCAGCCCCTATGCCCACGGGCTGTTAGCGGCGTGGAAAAACAAAGGCGGCCTCGGTGTGGTGATGCATTTTCGCGGCTGTAGCGGAGAACCTAATCGACTTAAGCGCATCTATCATTCCGGTGAAACGGAAGACGCCCGCTTCTTCCTTAACTGGTTGAGCGAGACCTACGGTGATGCCCCAACCGCCGCCGTCGGTTTTTCGCTGGGCGGCAATATGCTGGCCTGTTATCTTGGCGAGGAGGGCGAGAACTGCCGTTTACAGGCGGCGGTCATCGTCTCTGCGCCACTGATGCTCGAACCCTGCGCCTATCGCCTCGAGAAAGGCTCGTCACGCTTTTATCAGCGCTACCTGCTGGACCAGCTCAAGGCTAACGCCCGACGCAAGCTGATTAAATATCCGGGCACGCTGCCGGTGACGCTCGAGCAACTAAAATCGATGCGGCGTATCCGCGAGTTCGACGACGCCATTACCTCGCGCGCCCACGGTTTCCAAAACGCGCTAGACTATTATCGACGCTGTAGCGGAATGCCGCGGCTGCCGAGGGTCAAAGTGCCGCTGCTGATCATTCACGCGAAGGACGACCCGTTCATGACGGATGCGGTGATTCCGAACGCACAGGATCTACCGCCTGGGGTAGAATATCAGCTCACCGAACACGGCGGTCACGTCGGTTTCGTTACCGGCAGTTGGCTGAATCCAGTAATGTGGCTGGAAAAACGCATTCCCGACTGGATAGCGCCGCGGCTGATCCCCGAATCACAGACTGAGAAAAGATAAACCTAAGATGATGATCCCCTGGAAAGAGTTAGCCCCGGAAACGCTGGATAGCGTAATTGAAGGTTTTGTACTGCGCGAAGGCACCGACTATGGCGAACAAGAGCGTACGCTTGAGCAAAAAGTGGAAGACGTACGCCGTCAGCTAAAAAGCGGCGACGTGGTGCTGGTATGGTCTGAACTGCATGAAACGCTGAATATTATGCCACGCGGACAGTTTCGCGCCGGTGACGTATAAATTAGCGAATAGATATGGTAACAATAAGCTTAATTATGCGTATTAGGCTTCCCCAATAGATTCCTGGTGCAGATGCGTTGACTGCAATTTGAAAGATGAAGGGATTACCATGTCAGCTAAACACCCTGTTATTGCCGTAACTGGCTCAAGCGGCGCCGGAACCACAACCACCAGCGTCGCTTTTCGAAAGATTTTTCAACAGCTTGGCCTGCACGCTGCCGCTCTTGAAGGCGACAGCTTTCATCATTTCACACGCCCTGAAATGGACGCTGCCATCCGTAAGGCGCGCGACCTGGGCCGACACATTAGCTACTTTGGCCCCGAAGCCAACGACTTCACGCTGCTTGAGCAGAGCTTCATTGAATACGGTAAAACCGGTACCGGCCGTTCGCGCAAATATCTGCATACTTATGATGAAGCGGTGCCTTATAACCAGGTGCCCGGCACTTTCACTCCCTGGCAGGCGCTGCCCGAGCCAACCGACATCCTGTTCTACGAGGGCCTGCACGGCGGCGTAGTCACTCATCAGGTTGATGTCGCGAAACACGTTGATCTGCTGGTCGGCGTGGTGCCTATCGTCAACCTTGAGTGGATCCAGAAACTGGTGCGCGACACCGGCGAGCGCGGGCATTCGCGCGAGGCGGTTATGGACTCAGTGGTCAGATCGATGGACGACTACATCAATTACATTACGCCGCAGTTTTCTCGAACCCACATCAACTTCCAGCGCGTGCCGACCATCGACACCTCGAACCCCTTTGCCGCGAAAGCCATTCCGTCACTCGACGAGAGCTTCGTGGTGATTCATTTCCAGGGGCTGGACCAGATTGACTACCCGTATCTGCTGGCGATGCTGCAAGGCTCCTTTATCTCGCACATTAATACGCTGGTGGTTCCCGGCGGCAAGATGGGGCTGGCCATGGAGCTGATTATGGGACCGCTGGTGCAGCGGCTGATGGAAGGCAAGAAAATCGAATAGGCAGACGGCGGGAGAACCGTCTGCCGTTAAACCCACGGTGGTTTACTCGGCGATCAGCAGGTCACGAATAAACCCGACGTGCAGCTGAACGCCGATCGCCAGCGCGTCTTCATCCAGCTTGAAGCGCGGATGGTGCACGCCGTGGGTAGCGCCAATACTTTCATTACCGCTGCCGATAAACAGGAAGCAGCCCGGGATTTTCTCCTGATAAGACGAGAAGTCCTCGCTGCCGTAAATAGGCTCTGACAGCTCAATCAATTCCTCTGCTCCCCTTTCACGCGCCACCACGCGACGCGCAATCGCACAAGCATCGGCATGGTTGTTGCCAATCGCATAGCCGCGAGTCCATTTCACCTCAGCCTGAGCACCGTGCGCCTGAGCAATGCCCATCACCGTCTGCTCGACCAGCTGCGGAACCCGCTCGCGGACTTCGGCATTGTGGGTACGCAGCGTACCCGCCAACCTTGCCGTATCAGGGATAACGTTATACACCTCACCGGCCTGGAAGACGGCAACGGTCAGTACCGGGGCATGCTGCGGATTAAGCTTGCGCGCCACAATCTGCTGCATTGCTGTAACCACTTCCGCACCGATGGTCACAGGATCAATACACATGTGTGGCATTGAGCCATGACCCCCGCGCCCCTTGAGGATGATGTCAAAATTATCGCTCGAACCGCTGAACACGCCCTCTTTCAGAATCACCTTGCCGGTGGCGAAGTTAGGCAGAACATGCAGGCCGAAAATCATACTCACACCGTCGAGCACGCCCAGTTTGACCAGCTCCTGAGCGCCGCCCGGAGGCGCTTCTTCCGCATGTTGGAAGATAAATCGCACGCGACCTTTGAGCGAGGATTTGCACTGCGCCAGAACCTTAGCCGCGCCCAACAGCATGGCCGCGTGAGCGTCATGACCGCACGCATGCATAACGCCGGGATTGGTTGAACGGAACGGCTCGTCGCTCTCCTCCTGAATAGGCAGTGCGTCGATGTCTGCACGCAGCGCGTAAATTGGACCCGACCTGTCGCCAGTCAGCTCGGCAATGACGCTGTTTGGCGTCAGGCGTGTCAAAGTCAGGCCGGGGATCGCCGACAGCTGCTCGGCAATATAGTCGGCGGTTTTCGCCTCCTGAAAGGACAGCTCAGGATTGGCGTGAATATGTCGACGCCAGCGCACCACATCTGCGTTAACTTCACTCACTAATGCTTCAAAATTAATCGTCATTATTGGCTTCCTCAAAATGGGGGCAGTTCACTAGGCTGCATCACGCGCAGCAAAACGAGATTTAGACAGCAAAGGCAACATCAGCAGGCCCGAGACCCACATCACCAGCGTCAGAAAAATAAAGGTCGAGTCATAGCCATGGGTCAGGGTAATCAGATAGCCCATCGCGATGGGCGCGACGAATCCCCCCAACGTCCCCCCGGTGTTAAGCAGCCCAATCGCCCCGCCCATAACCTCGGTCGGCAGGCGTTTCATCGGCAGGGTAAAGGTGGTGACAAAGGACGACATCATGAAAATGTTGCCGAAGAACAAGAACAGGCAAACGGTGTAAACCGAATTCGAGGTGTAGACCAGCCAGATACAGACACCGCTCAGCAGCGAGCTGTACAAGATGACCTTCGGCTCGCGGCCCTGCATGAATTTCCCCACCAGCCAGCCCGTCGAGAGCGAGGAGATCCAGATACCCAACCCCCCTACCGCAACGACTATCCCCGCGACGTCGAGCGAAAAACCACGCTGCTGCACCAGATATTTCGGCAACCAGGCCATGAGCCCGTAGGTCGGGATATTGATGCAAAAATTAACGGCGAACAGCACCAGCACAATAGGATTTTTAAGCAACGCGAGATAGCTCCCTGTCTTGTTGGCGGCCGAAGTTGCCGAATCACGCGGCGGCGAAGGTACCCAAAACAGGATGAAAGCGGCCACCACGAAGGCCAGCAGGCCCAAGGTCGAGAACGATCCGCGCCAGCCGACGTGCGCCAGACAGTACACGGCCACCAGCGGACCGACCGTCATCGCCAGTCCGGCAGAAGACAAGAGAATCGATTGCGCGAAAGTACGCTGTTCGACGTTGAAGTTAGCAACAACCGACTTGGCGCACGAGCTGGGATAACCCGAATGCCCGATACCGGCCAGAAAACGGAAGGTGATCAGCAGACCCAGACCAAAACCCAACAGCCCGAAGCACAGCGCAAAGCCGCCCAACAGCGTCAGTGAACAGGCCAGGACTTTTTTATAGCCGAAGCAGTCGTTAAGCCAACCGGCGGGGATCTGAAACAGCGAATAGGCCAGAAAAAACATGCCGGTGATATAGCCCAGTTGCTGAGGGGCTAAATCGAACTCGCGACCTATCGGCAACAGCGCAAAACCAATCACGGTTTTATCGATGTAGACCAGAACATAACCCAAAAACAGTAAGAAAATCATTAAAGAACGATTTTGCATAACTGATATCCTCGAATGTTATATCCCAGCAGCCACCCCTGACCTGAGAAAAAGATAACGCGCTGAATTGTTTATTTTTATATGCCAGTTAACAGTCAGTTACCGACTTCTTAAAAACCTAGCAGCTTTACTTCAGGGCCATAAGATGCAATTTTTTGAGGGGTGATGCTTTTTACTGATAGGGTCTGAGATGAAATATTTGCCCAAGCTGCAACAGCTAAAGGTTTTTCAGCAAGTTATCCGCAGCGGCAGCATTCGCGGGGCGGCGCGTGCGATGAATCAGTCACAGCCTGCCGTCAGCAGAACGCTGCGCGAGCTTGAACAAATCCTCGATACTCAGCTGATCGTTCGCGGCACGCAGGGTATGACGCTCACCGAGACCGGCCGCGCCTTCTCGCAGCGAATGCAGTTTATTCTCGAAGAACTGCAGCGCGCCGCCGACGAAATACAGCAAATCAACCAATTCTCGCAGGGATCGGTGGCGGTCGGCTTCTCGTCGCTGCTGGCGCTGACCATTTTTCCCGCGCTGGCCAGTGAGTTCACGGCGCAATATCCGCAGGCAAAATTGCATATCAAGGAGTCGCAGCTCTCGACCCTGCTGCCTTCATTGCGTGAGGGAAGGTTGGATTTCGCCATCGGCACGCTGGGCGTCGGACTCCCCATCGAAGACATGGTGTGCGAGCCCTTGTTCAGTGCGCCGTTCTGCGTCGTCGCCCGCAGGCAGCATCCGCTGGCGCAGGCCACGTCGTTAAGCGAATTGAGAGAGGCAAGCTGGCTGCTTCCCGAGACGGACATGGGTTATTACCAGCAGCTTGCTGCCCTGCTGGAGGAAAACGGCTGCCACGCGGTGAAATCGCCTATCCGTACCGACTCATTGATTAGCGGGCTGATGATGATGCTGAACGGGGATTATCTGTCGGTGGTCGGCAACGCCATGGCGACGCCGTTCTTCATGGAAGACAAGCTTTGCCGCCTGCCTGTCGACAGCCTGCCGGCGGCGCAATACTGCCTGGTTTACTCACAAAAAACGCCGCTAACCTTAACGGCGCGGCGTTTCTTAGACCTGCTGCGGCTGCACTGTCAGCGTTACCCTTGGTAACGTGCCGCACAGCACTCAAGCTTATTCTATTGAATCAATAACTTCAAAGCTGTGGGTGATAGTCGCTGCCTTGCCCAGCATCAGCGAAACCGAGCAATATTTTTCGGCAGACAGCGTTACAGCGCGCTCAACCACTTTATCCGTCAGACCCTTGCCGGTCACGATGAAGTGCAGGTTAATGGTGGTAAACAGGCGCGGCGCTTCTTCGCGGCGTTCGGAGGTCAGCTTGACCTCACAACCGACGACGTCGTTGCGGCCTTTTTGCAGAATGGACACCACGTCGATGGCGCTGCATCCACCCGCTGACATCAGCAGCATCTCCATCGGGCTCGGTGATTTGTCGCCCGCATTGCCGTCCATCAGAATTTGATGGCCAGAAGAAGACTCACCGAGAAACGTTAATCCCTCGACCCATTTTACACGTGCTTGCATTTGCCTTTCTCCGGTAATAATTTTCAAAACAGACTACCCTTAACCCCTGAAACTGGCAATGGAACTCGATCCGCATCATGCTGAAGCGAGACAACACAAGACACGTCACCAAAGCTGTGCTACAAACAAGGCGAAAGAAACTTTCCAACAAGTTGCGGCCGGGGTTTTTGGGTTTAACAGGATAACCTTGGTGATTATGGCAAATTACTGCCTAATTCACGCCTCAAGCCGCTTGCAGCATTGCTGGTCAGTTCATATGCTAAAAGAGCGCGAAGTAAAAAATCGCCGAACAGGGATTTTGAGCCCTGTGATTTTGGGCAGCGATAAAAAGAGGATAATAACTAATGGTTCTCGGCAAGCCACAAACAGACCCTACTCTCGAATGGTTCCTGTCTCATTGTCATATACACAAGTACCCCTCTAAAAGTACGCTGATTCACCAAGGTGAAAAAGCCGAAACGCTTTACTACATCGTGAAAGGCTCGGTTGCCGTGCTGATTAAAGATGAAGAAGGCAAAGAGATGATACTTTCCTACCTTAACCAAGGTGACTTCATCGGTGAGCTGGGACTCTTCGAAGAAGGTCAGGAACGTAGTGCGTGGGTAAGAGCAAAAACTGCCTGTGAAGTCGCTGAGATTTCCTACAAGAAGTTTCGTCAGCTGATCCAGGTTAACCCGGATATCCTGATGCGCCTGTCTGCACAGATGGCGAGTCGACTCCAGATTACCTCGGAGAAAGTCGGTAACCTGGCTTTCCTCGACGTAACCGGACGCATTGCGCAAACTCTGCTGAATCTGGCCAAGCAACCAGACGCCATGACCCATCCAGATGGCATGCAGATCAAGATCACCCGTCAGGAAATTGGCCAGATCGTCGGTTGTTCACGCGAGACTGTCGGTCGAATTCTTAAAATGCTTGAAGATCAGAGCCTGATCTCGGCACACGGTAAAACGATTGTCGTTTACGGCACCCGTTAATCCCCTTAAAAACGGCGCAGCAGTCTTCTGGTGCGCCGTTTTTATTCGTCACGTTACACAAAATTAATGACGCTTTGGCGACGAATCTTCTACCACCCCGAGGTTAACTACGCGCTGAGACAGACGCTGGTCCTCTGCCTGCCTATTGGTTTTGCCATGCTGTTTGGTCAGCTGAAGCTCGGGATGCTGTTTGCGCTGGTCCCCGCCTGCTGCAATATCTCCGGTCTCGATACGCCGCATAAGCGCTTCTTCAAACGTCTGGTTATCGGCGGTTCGCTGTTTGCCTTGAGCAGTATTCTTCTCCAGCTGATGCTGATTAACTGGCATGTCCCGCTGCCGCTCATCATGCTTGGCCTGACGCTGGTACTGGGCGTCACGGGTGAAATCAGCCCGCTGCACGGCCGCCTGCTGCCCGGCGCGCTGGTCGCCAGCATCTTTACCCTCAGTATGGCCGGTGTGGTGCCCATCTGGCACGCTCCGCTGCTGTTTGTCGTAGGTACCGCCTGGTATGGGCTGTTCAACTGGTTTTGGTTTCGGCTCTCCGAAGAGCAGCCGATGCGCGAGACGCTGAGCCAGCTCTACGTCGAACTCGCCGATTATTTCGAAGCAAAATACAGCCTGCTCACCCAGCACACCGACCCCGAAACCGCGCTGCCGCCGCTGTTGAAACGACAACAGCAGGTCATTGACCTGATTGCCACCCTCTATCAGCAACTGCACATGCTGCCGACGGGCAATCATCAGCATCATAAAAGGCTGCTGCGCAGTTTTCAGGTGGCGCTCGACCTGCAGGAGCACATCACCGTAAGCCTGCACCTGCCCGCAGAAGTGCAAAAGCTGGTTGAGGAAAGCCACGCCGAGGCGGTTATCCGCCGCAATGCGCAGGTCATTGCCGCACGGCTGCGCGTTATCGCGAGCGACATCCTCTACCATCGGCGCTCGGAGCGGTTCACAATGGCCAACGAGCTGGCCGCGCTGGAAAAAATAGCCTCTCGCTATCGTGACAATCCCGTCGGGCAGTTTTGCTACTACCATTTCAGCCGCATCGCCCGACTGCTGCGCACCCAGCGTCCGCTGTATCGCCGCGACCTGATGCAAACGCAGCATCGTCTGCCCTTCTGGCCCGCGCTGAAAGGCTATCTTTCCGTCAAGTCCGCCGCCCTGCGCAATGCCGCACGGCTCGGCGTAATTTTGGCGCTTGGCAGCAGCCTCGGCATGTTCTTTAATCTGCCTAAACCTTATTGGATCCTGCTGACTACCCTGCTGGTCAGCCAGAACGGCTATAACGCCACCCGCGTGCGTATTCAGCACCGTGCGTTGGGCACGCTGGCGGGCCTTATCGCCGCAGCCGGGTTGCTTCAGCTCGCGCTGCCGCAAAATCTCACGCTGTTTTTCATGCTGATGATTACGCTGATTTCCTACACCGTACTGCGAAAAAACTACGGACTGGGAATGATTGGCCTCACGGTAACCGCCGTCTATACCTTGCAAATACTGGGGCTAAACGGGGCCAACTTTCTGCTGCCGAGGCTGCTGGACACGCTAATTGGCTGTGCGCTGGCGTTTGGCGGCACTATCTGGCTATGGCCGCAGTGGCAAAGTGGTTTGCTGCGCACCAATGCCTATCAGGCGCTGGAGGCAGACCAGCAGGCTATCCGGCTGGTATTGCACGAGGATCCTGACCCGGCCGAACTGGCCTATGCGCGCATGAAGGTCAATCAGGCGCACAATCAACTGTTTACCTCGTTGAATCAGGCAATGCAGGAACCCGGCTTTAATTCGCACTATCTGACCGATATGCGGCTGTGGGTCACGCACAGTCAGTTTCTGGTAGACCACATTAATGGCATGACAATTCTGGCGCGCGAGCACTATATGCTGACGCCCAAACTGGCGATGGAGTATTTGCAGACCTGCGAGATTGCGTTGCAAAGTTGCCAGCAGCGCCTGACCTATGACGGGCCGAGCAGTGAGAAATCGCTTTTCAATGCCCCAGATCAGCATCCTGACATGCCGATTACCGAAATGGAGCGTCATTTGCGCCGTATGCTGGCACACCTTAGCGCCATGCACACCATCTCGTCCCTTGCCTGGAAGCAAAGGCCACATCACGGAATTTGGTTAACGCGAAGAGTGAAGGAGTGATCCTTTCCTCCGGTAGAGGAGGAAAGGAGAGTATTGATTAGCCGACGATTTTCTTAACCGCTTTTTCGAAGCGCGCCATGCCTTCGCTGATGTCGGCGAAGTCGATAACCAATGACGGTGCGAAACGCAGCACGTTGGTCCCCGCCACCAGCATCATCAGGCCAAACTCTGCCGAAGCCGTCAGGAATTCTCCCGCACGGTTTTTGTATTTATCCGCCAGTTCGGCACCGATCAGCAGGCCCTGACCACGGAACTCGCTGAAGACGTGGTATTTGGCGTTAATCGCTTCCAGCGCCTGGATAAAGGCGTTGCGGCGCTCTTCAATACCAGCCAGCACTTCAGGGGTGTTAATCACGTCCAGCGCAGCTTCAGCAACGGCGCAGGCCAGCGGGTTACCGCCGTAGGTGGTACCGTGTTTGCCCGGTGCCATCACCGAGGCCACTTCTTCGGTGGTGATCATCGCACTCACCGGGAAGCCGCCGCCCAGTGCCTTAGCGGTGGTCAGAATGTCTGGAGTGACGCCGTAGTGCATGTAGCTGAACAGCTTGCCGCTACGGCCCATGCCGCTCTGTACCTCATCGAACACCAGCAGTGCCTTGTTGGCATCGCACAGCTCGCGTAGCCCCTGCAGGAACGCCTGCGTGGCTGGCGTGACGCCGCCCTCACCCTGAATCGGCTCCACCACGATGGCACAGGTGTGATCGTCGATAACAGCCTTCACCGCATCCAGATCGTTGAACGGCACGTGGACGATATCGGCAGGTTTAGGGCCGAAACCGTCGGAATATTTAGGCTGTCCCCCAACGGATACGGTAAACAGCGTGCGGCCATGGAACCCGTTATGGAAGGCGATGATTTTGCTTTTATACGGGCTGTGCTTGGCAGAAGAGTAGTAGCGCGCCAGCTTGAATGCCGCTTCATTGGCTTCTGCGCCGGAGTTGGCAAAGAACACGCGATCGGCAAAAGTAGCGTCAATCAGCTTCTGCGCCAGACGCAGCGCAGGCTCATTGGTGAAGACGTTGCTCACATGCCAGAGCTTTTCGCCCTGCTTGTGCAGCGCCTCAACCAGCGCGGGATGGCAATGGCCCAGCGCAGTGACCGCGATACCCCCGGCGAAATCGACATACTCGGTACCCTGCTGGTCCCATACGCGACTGCCTTTACCTTTGACTGGAATAAACTTGGCTGGTGAATAAACCGGCAAAATAACCCGATCAAATGCATCACGCCCTACCGCTGCTTTTTCTGTCATTGCCCTACTCTCCTTTGCGCTGCCGCTACTGTCAGGGGATCACACTCGAAATGAATGTGAAAATATAATCACAAAATATGCATAAAAAATCACTCACAGGCAAACGTTAATCGCGGTTCTGCTGTAAGTAATTTTTAATGCTCTAAATTTTAAGGAAATTATCGAGCAGCTGATGACCTTGTTCGCTGAGAATGCTTTCAGGATGGAACTGCACGCCATGCAGCGGCAATTCACAATGCGCGATGCCCATAATCTCGTCCGGGCACGCGGCGCTGCCGGTCCAGGCAGTCAGTGAAAAACACGCGGGCAAGGTGTCTGGTTTCACCACCAGCGAATGATAACGGGTGACCGTCAACGGATGATTCAGGCCAGCAAAGACTCCCGTGCCGGTATGCTCAATCAGCGAGGTCTTTCCGTGCATCACCTGACGAGCGCGCACGACTTGAGCTCCGAAGCTCTGCGCCATCGCCTGATGTCCAAGACAGACGCCCAAAATCGGCATTGAGTCGGCAAAATGAGCGATGGCGCTCAGCGAGATGCCTGCCTCGTTTGGCGTGCAGGGGCCGGGTGAGATAACCAGATGCGAAGGGTTAAGCCGAGTGATGTCGCCAAGCTGCAGTTCATCGTTACGCTTTACCAGCACTTCGGCACCGAGCTCGCAGAAATACTGGTAAAGGTTATAAGTGAAGGAGTCATAGTTATCGATAATCAGCAGCATGGTTTTCCGGCTTAAAGAAGTCTTGAGATTTTGCCGGGCCATTCTACCTATTTTTCGGCGACGGCCCGCAGATTTTTCCTGCCGGGCTCGACTGCGTTTAGGCGTCGCTGATCAGTGTTTTAAAAACATTAGATAACGGCTGCTCATCGCCAAAGGCAGCGGCTTTGTTGGCCTCAATCCACGCCTCATGGCTGACCTTGTTCCATTGAATGTCATAGCCTGCGTGGGTCAGCAGCTGTTCGAAGAAAATGCGCTGCGCGCGCCCGCTGCCGTAGCGGAAAGGATGGAGCAAATTGATTTCGGAATAATAGTGCGCCAGCCGTTGATAGAGTTCATCATCGGGCAGGCCACGCAGATACTCTTCGTTTTCCAGCGCCTGCATCAGGTTATTGCCTTCCCGCTCGATATAGGCGAAATGACAAAACGGCGTATCATCCTTAAGGATATCTACCTCACGCAGCTTTCCCGCCCAGTCAAACAAGTCCTGAAACAAGGTGTAGTGAATGGCGCACAGATGCGGCAGCCCCATATTAGGTTGCCCAAGCTCGATAGTGGCGGCCCGCAGTGGGGTCAACTCCAGCTCTGCCTGATGCAGCCGATGAGATTCACGGATTTCGAGACGGTTCTTCAGCACGTTGAGGCCAGGGTAAAGATAAGGGTCTGCCCCTGAAATCACTTTATCGCTCATAATGCCTCCTCAACGCAGCAAGCCGTTCAAGGACTTGCTCATCAGTCAGCTCGACAAGTTTCGTGTCGAGATCATCCAGCGCCGCGCTGCTTTGAAAATTGAGGTTCCTGCGCTTGCGATAGAATTGCTCTTTCTGCTTGTCCGTCATTTTTGTCGCCATACCTGCTCCTCCGTTGACTGAACACAGTGGATGTTAAGTATAGACGTCGAGAATGATTTTTGAGCCGGTGGCCGCCGCGATGCAGAGGGCAATATCCCGCGGGACGGCGAGCAGGTTAAGAGCCAGGCCTGTTGATTAGCGCTTTCTGCTGCCGGTAATGGACCCCAGCACGCCGCGTAAAATTTCGCGGCCCAGGTCGCGTGCCATGCTCTTGGCGGCAGTCTGCACAATGCCGTCGTGCTTACCGCCGCGCGGACCGGTTGTTCCAAACAACAGTTCGTTAAGTCCAGCCATCAACCCGCCACCGGCCGATTTCTCGCCCTGCGGATGGGGGGTCTCAACTTCGCCCGCGGCTTTACCGACGGTGTTAAACCCCTGCACGGAAAGTTTCTCATAGGCCGATTCGCGGTCTATCGCATCTTCATAGCGTCCGTAAAGCGGCGACTGATTGATGGCCTTGTTCAGGCCTTCAGCGCCCAGCGGCCCCATCTTTGACTCGGGAGCAATCACCATCGCGCGTTCGACTATCTCGGGGCGTCCTTTCTCATCGAGGAAGGAGACCAGCGCTTCGCCGACGCCAAGTTCGGTAATGGCGGTTTCAACGTTAAATTCAGGATTCGCACGCAGCGTCTGCGCCGCAGCACGGACCGCTTTCTGGTCCCGTGGCGTAAAGGCGCGCAGCGCGTGTTGAACGCGGTTGCCCAACTGGCCCAGCACCGAATCCGGGATATCCAGCGGGTTTTGCGTCACGAAATAGATGCCTACCCCCTTGGAGCGGATAAGCCTGACCACCTGTTCAATCTTGGTCAGCAGCGCCGCCGGCGCGTCGTTAAACAGCAAGTGGGCTTCGTCAAAGAAAAACACCAGCTTTGGCTGCTCGAGATCGCCCACCTCGGGCAGATGCTCGAACAGTTCTGCCAGCAGCCACAGCAGGAACACCGAATAGAGTTTGGGCTGATTAATAAGCTTGTCCGCCGCCAGCAGGTTGATAATCCCCTGTCCGTTGGCGTCGGTTTTCATTAAGTCGTTGATGTCGAGCATCGGCTCGCCGAAGAACGGGTTCGCGCCCTGCCCCTCGAGCGCCAGCAGCCCACGCTGAATAGCGCCGATCGAAGCGGGTGAGATATTGCCATACTGGGTCTGGAACTGCTTCGCGTTATCGCCGACAAACTGCAGCATGGCGCGCAGGTCTTTCATGTCGAGCAGCAGCAGGCCATTTTCGTCGGCAATCTTGAACACTAATTGCAGCACGCCGTTTTGAACATCGTTGAGACTGAGCAGACGCCCCAACAGCAGTGGGCCCAGGTCGGAAAGCGTGGCGCGGATCGGGTGACCCTTTTCGCCGAAGATATCCCACGGAATAAGGGTGCAGGCGGTGGGTTGCCAGTCGGTGACGTCAATCGCCGCCAGACGGGCATTCAGTTTCTCGGAGGCAACCCCCTCGGTCCCCATCCCCGATAGGTCCCCTTTCACATCAGCCAGGAATACCGGCACACCAATGCGAGAAAACTGTTCGGCCATTTTTTGTAGCGTGACCGTCTTACCGGTGCCCGTTGCACCGGTAATCAGGCCGTGGCGGTTAGCCAGTGCAGGAAGAATAGTCAGGTTCTGAGCCGGTTTTCCGGCGCGCATTGCTTTTGCAATCACACGGGGTTCACTCATCTTTTCTCCTTGCACGGCTGCCCCAGAGACGACGAGCAGCCTGAATCAGGCTATTTTCAGCGCTTGGCGACCGTTATGGCACAACCTTAGCTGAAAGGATAACGATCGGGGTGCTTGGCACGTTCTGGTAAGGTCCCACATTATCGGTTTTCACCGAAGAGATCTTGTCTACAACGTCCATACCTTTGATAACTTTACCGAATACAGCATAGCCGAAATCAGTCTGGCCGTGATCCAGGAAGGCGTTATCGGCAACGTTCAGGAAGAACTGACTGGTGGCGCTATTAGGATCCGAGGTGCGGGCCATTGAAATCGTGCCGCGCAGATTGCGCAGTCCGTTGTCCGCCTCATTTTTGATCGGCGCATTAGTGCTTTTCTGCTGCATGTTGGCGGTAAAACCTCCGCCCTGAATCATGAAGCCAGGGATCACGCGATGGAAAATGGTATTGTTGTAGAAACCACTCTGCACGTAATCAACAAAATTCTTAACGGAAACCGGTGCCTTCGCGTTATCGAGTTCCAGTTCGATATTACCCGCCGACGTGGTCAGCATGACGTGGGTATCCGCAGACTTGGCTGCGAATGCCGCAGGGGCCATCGCAGTGAGGGAAAGCAAAGCTGTGAAGGTCACTAAAGTACGTTTAAACATGACGGTTCCTTTCTCCAATAGGCAAGCCACAAAACGCATTGATTCTAAAGAGCCTAACCCCGTAGCGCCAGCCCTTTACCGTTATTTACGCAATATGCGCGATCGCCGCGCTGTGGCGTTTATCCCTAAAATCAACGAGTGAAATCAACGGGTTCACTCTTCTCCAGATGAATGACCGATTCGGCCGGTTGGGTCTCGGCAATAATGCGGCCATGACGTACAGAATAGCGCACCGGCACCTGACGTCGAATCGCATCAAATCCACTGTCGGCAGGCAGAATAATCAGATTAGCGGCGTGACCGCTCTTGATGCCGTAGTCCTGCAAATTCAGGGTTCTGGCGCTGTAGGTGGTGATCAGCTTGAGGCCATCGTTAATCTGTTCATAGCCCATCAACTGACACACGTGCAGCCCCATTTGCAGTACCTGAAGCATATTGCCGGTGCCCATCGGATACCATGGGTCAAACACGTCATCGTGACCAAAGCAGACGTTAATCCCCGCCTCCAGCATCTCTTTCACTCGGGTAATGCCCCGGCGTTTTGGATAGGTGTCGAAACGACCCTGCAGATGAATATTCACCAGCGGATTGGCAACAAAGTTGATGCCCGAGAGCTTGAGCAGGCGAAATAGCCGCGAGGTATAGGCGCCGTTGTAGGAGTGCATGGCCGTCGTATGGCTCGCCGTCACCCGCGCCCCCATGCCTTCACGATGCGCCAGCGCCGCAACCGTTTCAACGAAACGCGATTGTTCATCGTCGATTTCGTCACAGTGAACATCAATCAGCCGGTGGTATTTTTTCGCCAGCGCGAAGGTTTTATGCAGCGACTCGACGCCGTATTCGCGGGTAAATTCAAAATGCGGAATAGCACCGACCACGTCCGCCCCCAGTTTCAGCGCCTCCTCGAGCAGCGCCTCACCGTTCGGATAGGACATAATGCCTTCCTGTGGGAAGGCGACAATCTGCAAATCGATCCAGGGTGCGACCTCTTGCCTGACCTCAAGCATCGCCTTTAGCGCGGTCAGGGTCGGGTCCGAGACATCAACGTGGGTACGCACGTGCTGAATACCGTTGGCAATTTGCCATTTCAGGGTGATCCAGGCGCGCTGTTTAACGTCTTCGTGGGTCAGCAGCGCCTTGCGCTCCGCCCAACGCTCAATCCCCTCGAACAGCGTGCCGGAGAGATTCCATGAGGGCTCACCGGCCGTCTGCGTGGTATCAAGGTGGATGTGTGGCTCAATAAACGGCGGCAGCGCCAACCCGCCCTGTGCATCGAGCACCTCGTCGCCCTGTTCCTCATTCTGCGGCTGAGCCGTAATCTGGCGAATTTTTCCCTGTTCGATATCAATCTGCCACAGCCCTTCACAATCAGGCATGCGTACATTTTTTATGGCCCGCAGGCTGCTTTGCGTCACCTTTACCTCTCTATTTGCATCAATTTTTTTTAGCTTACTTCAAACAATAGCCGATGCCGCCGCTGGCGGGGAAAAAGCGACAATTATCGTATGTTAAATAAACAATCGTTTTCACCTACTCCCTCGTGGGTAGAAAACGAGGACGGTTGACTTGCATCAAAACCTTACCTTCGCAGGGGATTATGTTACGCGCAATGAAATCAATTTTGAGGTAAAAATGCGCAACGTCAGACTCGCGATAATTGGCAACGGCATGGTAGGCCACCGCTGTATTGAAGATATTATAAATAAAGCAGAGCCGGGCCAGTTCGACATCACCGTTTTCTGTGAAGAGCCTCGCGTAGCCTACGATCGCGTGCATCTCTCCTCCTATTTTTTACACCACAGCGCCGAACAGCTCTCACTGGTCGAAGAAAATTACTATGCCGAGCACAACGTCAATGTACGGGTCGGTGAACGTGCCGTCACGCTGAACCGCGAGGAGAAATTCATCCTCTCAAGCAGCGGACAACGCATTGATTACGACAAGCTTATCCTCGCAACAGGCTCTTATCCCTGGGTGCCTGCCATTGTCGGATCCGACGGCGAAGACTGCTTTGTGTACCGCACGCTGGAAGATTTAGACGCCATAGCGCGCTGCGCAAAACGCAGTAAACGCGGTGCAGTCGTCGGCGGCGGCCTGCTGGGTTTAGAGGCAGCCGGAGCCTTGATGAACCTCGGGGTTGAGACCCACGTGGTGGAATTTGCGCCGGGACTGATGTGCGAACAGCTCGACGCGATGGGCGGCAACCAGCTGCGTCAGAAAATCGAGAGCATGGGCGTTCAGGTTCACACCGCCAAAAATACGCAGGAAATTATCCAGCAGGGCGAAACAGCCCGCAAAACCATGAAGTTTGCCGACGGCAGCGCGCTCGAGGTGGATTTTATCGTCTTCTCGACCGGTATTCGCCCGCAGGACGCGCTGGCCCGCCAGTCTGGTCTGACGCTCGCGCCACGCGGCGGTATCGCGATTAACGATCAGTGTCAGACCAGCGATGCCGACATTTATGCCGTCGGGGAATGTGCTGCCTGGAACCAGCGCGTCTTCGGGCTGGTTGCGCCCGGTTACAAGATGGCGCAGGTCGCTGTCGACCATCTGCTGGGTCGCGATAATGCCTTCACCGGCGCCGACATGAGCGCCAAGCTCAAGCTGATGGGCGTGGATGTGGCCGGTATCGGCGACGCGCACGCTCGCACTCTCGGTGCTCGCAGCTATGTTTATCTCAACGAACAGGCCTCGTTGTATAAACGCCTGGTAGTGAGTGAAGACAACCGCACGCTGCTCGGCGCGGTTTTGGTCGGTGATACCAGCGATTACGGCAACCTGTTGCAACTGATGTTGAACCAACTGCCGCTTCCGGAAAACCCAGAGAGCCTGATCCTCCCGGCCACGGACGGCAATGCCAGCACCGCACTCGGCACCGATGCCCTCCCCGAGAGCGCACAAATCTGCTCCTGCTTTGACGTCACCAAAGGCGACATCATCGCCGCCGTGCAGGCTGGCTGCCAGACTCTTTCCGCCGTGAAAGCCCAGACCAAGGCCGGAACAGGCTGCGGTGGCTGTATTCCCCTGGTAACAAAGGTGCTGAACGCCGAACTTGCCCAGCAGGGCGTCGAGGTAAATCACCATCTCTGTGAACACTTTGCCTACTCCCGCCAGGAACTCTACCACCTGATTCGTGTAGAAAATATTCGCAGCTTTGAGCAGCTATTGATGAAATATGGGCAGGGTTACGGCTGTGAAGTCTGTAAACCTACGGTCGGTTCGCTGCTCGCCTCCTGCTGGAATGATTACGTCCTCAGCCCTCAGCATGCCCCGCTTCAGGATACCAATGACCTGTTCCTCGCCAATATGCAAAAAGACGGCACTTATTCGATTATCCCGCGTTCGCCGGGCGGCGAAATCACCCCGCTGGGTCTGAAGGCTATCGGCGATATTGCCGAAGAATATCGTCTGTATACCAAAATCACCGGTTCGCAGAGGATAGGCATGTTTGGCGCCCAGAAGGACGACCTCCCGGCCATTTGGGCGAAACTGATCGCCGCCGGTTTTGAAACCGGGCAGGCCTACGCAAAAGCACTACGGATGGCGAAAACCTGCGTCGGCAGCGCCTGGTGCCGTTTCGGAGTAGGCGACAGCCTAGGATTCGGCATTGCACTCGAAAATCGCTACAAGGGCATCCGCACACCGCACAAGATGAAGTTTGGCGTCTCAGGCTGTACGCGCGAATGCGCCGAAGCGCAGGGGAAAGACGTCGGCATTATTGCCACCGAAAAGGGCTGGAATCTTTACGTCTGCGGCAACGGCGGCATGAAACCTCGCCACGCGGATCTCCTGGCGTCCGACCTGGATGACGACACCCTGCTGCGCTACCTCGACCGATTCATGGTGTTTTATATCCGCACCGCCGACAAACTCCAGCGCACCTCGGTCTGGATGGACAACCTGCAAGGCGGCATCGACTACCTGCGCAGGGTCATCATCGACGACAGCCTGGGGCTCGCTGAGCAGCTCGAAGCCGAGCTTGCGCGCCTGCACGAACTCAGCGGCTGTGAGTGGCAGCAGACGCTGCAAGACCCGGCAGCGCAGCGACGCTTCCGACACTTTATCAACAGCGACAAACGCGACGCTCAGGTGCAGTTTGTTGCCGAACGCGACCAGCATCGGCCTGCTCGACCAGAAGAACGTATCCCGGTGACACAGGTCGTAACCGGGGAGGACATCCTATGAAAAACTGGCAAACGCTTTGCGCACTCGAAGATATCACGCCCGGCTGCGGCGTCTGTGCACAGGCCGGAGAATGGCAGATTGCGCTGTTTCGCCCCGATGTACAGAGCACCGTCTTTGCTTTGAACAATATCGACCCCTTCGCGCAGGCTAGCGTTCTGTCTCGTGGAATAATAGGCGAACATCAGGGTGAACTGTGGGTCGCCAGCCCGCTGAAAAAGCAACATTTTCGTCTCAGAGACGGGCTGTGCATGGAGGATGAGGCCTTCAACATCGAGAGTTTTGAGGTCCAGATAAGCGGCGGCAACGTGCAGGTTAATCTTGCGCGTTAATTGCTGATACTATCGAGGTTTGTGGGGTTTATCAGGCCTCGTTGGCCGTTGTTGTCAGAAAGTGAGTGAGTCATGGATTATTTCCCGTTGTTTTGTCAGCTCAAGGGACGCGCCTGCCTGCTGGTCGGCGCCGGTGATGTCGCCGAACGCAAGGCGCGGCTGTTACTGGACGCCGGTGCGGCGCTCACCGTCGTTGCGCTAGATTTTACCGACGCGTTTGAACGCTGGGCCGAGAGCGGTCAACTACAGAAGATCGAGGGAGAATTCGCGGCCAGCCAGCTCGATGACAAGTGGCTGGTCATTGCCGCCACCGACTCCGATACGCTGAATATGCAGGTCAGCGAGGCGGCCGAGGCGCGAAGGATATTCTGCAATCTCGTCGATGCTCCTGAGCAGGCCAGTTTTATCATGCCGTCGATTATTGACCGCTCACCGCTGATGATTGCCGTCTCTTCCGGCGGCAATGCGCCGGTGCTGGCTCGGCTGATGCGCGAACGCCTCGAGGCGACGCTGCCGCTGCATCTCGGTCGACTGGCGGAGTTGGCCGGAAGTTTGCGCCAACGGGTAAAACAGCACTACAGCGACGGCATGACGCGTCGCCGCTGGTGGGAAAAGCTGTTTAACCACCAACGTTTAGCGCAGTCTTTGGCCAATAACGACATCCCGCAAAGCGAGGCCTTTATTGAGCAGCTCTTCGCCCAGCCGATAGAGGAACAGGGCGAAGTGGTGCTGGTCGGTGCAGGACCGGGTGACGCCAGCCTGCTGACGCTAAAAGCGTTACAGCAGATGCAGTTGGCCGACGTGGTGGTCTATGACAGGCTGGTCTCCGATGAGGTGTTAAATCTGGTGCGCCGCGACGCCGAACGTATTTTTGTCGGTAAAAAGGCAGGCAACCACTGCGTGCCGCAGGAGCAGATCAATCAGATTCTGGTTGAGCAGGCGCAGCGCGGTAAAAGAGTGGTGCGTCTGAAAGGCGGTGACCCGTTTATTTTTGGGCGCGGTGGCGAAGAGCTAGAAGTGTTGGCCGAGGCCGGTATCGGTTTCTCCGTGGTGCCCGGGATTACCGCAGCCTCAGGATGCTCGGCCTACAGCGGCATTCCCCTTACCCATCGCGATCACGCGCAGAGCCTGCGGTTGATTACCGGCCACGCCAAAAAAGACGGCAGTCTTGACTGGCCTTGTCTGGCACAGGGTAAGCAAACGCTGGTGTTTTATATAGGACTCTCGCAGGCGGGGGAGATACAGCATCAGCTAACCCATCACGGACTCGCCGTTGATACGCCGGTCGCGCTGATAGAAAACGGCACCACGCCGGCACAGAAGGTGGTCACGGGAGAACTGTCGCAGCTGAGTGAACTCGCAACGCAAGTTAAAAGCCCAAGCCTGATTATCGTCGGCGGCGTAGTCGCGCTGAGAGAAAAGCTGAACTGGTTTTCAAGCGCCGAAGCAAATCCACAGCCTTTGGCGCTGTAACAAGGCGGCAAGGCGGCAAATCCCCAGGAACTGACAAGAGTCAGTGACTGGGGTGCGCGGACGCAGCCAACGCAGTGACAGCGTCAAGAACGAAGGATTTTATAGTGCGGGGACGAAGCCGATTGCCTCATAGACCTTCTTTAAAGTCTCTTGAGCGCGAGCACGCGCCTTCTCGGCACCTTCACGCAGAACCTGCTGCAGGAAGGCTTCATCAGCACGATACTGGTGGAAACGCTCTTGCAGACCGCCCAACATCTCGGATACTGCTTCAGCAACCGCACCTTTCAAATGCCCGTACATCTGGCCTTCAAATTCTGCTTCCAGCTCGGCAATGCTCTTGCCGTTCACGCCCGACAGGATATCCAGCAGGTTTGAAACCCCTGGCTTAGCGGCCTGATCGTAACGAATGACCGGCGGCTCTTCAGAGTCGGTCATCGCGCGTTTGATCTTCTTAGTCACTGACTTGGTGTCTTCCAGCAGGCCAATCACGTTATTGCGGTTGTCGTCCGACTTGGACATCTTCTTGGTCGGATCCTGCAAAGACATCACGCGAGCACCCGATTTAGGAATCAACGGCTCAGGAACGGTAAAGATATCGCCATAAATTGCGTTGAAACGACCCGCGATGTCACGGCTCAGCTCCAGGTGCTGCTTCTGATCTTCGCCAACCGGTACCTGGTTAGTCTGGTACAGCAGGATGTCGGCGGCCATCAGCACCGGATAGTCAAACAGACCGGCGTTGATGTTCTCGGCATAGCGCGCAGATTTGTCTTTAAACTGCGTCATACGACTCAGCTCACCGAAATAGGTGTAGCAGTTGAGCGCCCAGCCAAGCTGGGAGTGCTCAGGCACGTGTGACTGAACGAAAATGGTGCTCTTCTTAGGATCGATACCGCAGGCGAGGTACAGCGCCAGCGTATCCAGCGTGGCTTTACGTAATTGAGCAGGATCCTGACGAGCAGTAATTGCATGCAGGTCAACGATGCAGTAAATGCAATCAAAGTCATCTTGCATTTTAACCCATTGACGCAGAGCACCCATGTAGTTACCAATGCTCAATTCACCAGAGGGTTGTGCGCCACTAAAGACGATGGGTTTACTCATTTTTTAAGCTTCCTGATCCTTTAAAGAGGGTAGCCCGAAGGTGGGCAAAAGGTCGGCAAAGCGTTCAAGCACCCGGTCGGGTTTACTTAAGGCGATGGCTTCACCGTAATTATAACCGTAGGTCATACCCACACACTGACAGCCCGCAGCCTGCGCCGCCTGAATGTCATTGCGTGAATCACCCACAAATACCAACTCGCTGGCGCGCAGGCCCATGTTGGCCAGCATCAGGTACAGGGGCGCGGGGTGGGGTTTTTTCTGCACCACGTCGTCACCACCCAATACCTGCGAGAACAGGCCATCGAGGCCCAGAGATACCAGTAAGGGCGCAACAAACGGCGTTGGCTTGTTGGTTATCAGGCCCAGAGGTAGCCCCGCTGCGGCGAGCGCAACGAGCGTTTCCTTGACCTGAGGATAGAGGCGACTGCCACCGGCGGCGGTTTGCGCATAGTGGTGGTCGAATTGGTCACGAACCTTGAGGCAAAACTCGGGGCTGAGGTCTCCCTTGGCCCAGCGAACGGCACGCTCGACCATAATGTCGGCACCGTTGCCAATCCAGGTGCTAACACGCTCGACGCCCGCCTTTGGCAGGCCAACGTCAGCCAGCGCTCTGTCTACCGCCTCGGCCAAACCCGGTGCGCTGTCAACCAGCGTACCGTCAAGGTCAAAGGCAACGCCAAGCGGAGCAAGAGGCTCAGTCATTGGAAACCTTGGCCAGTTCTTTGCGCATGTTGTCTATCACGCCGCGATAGTCCGGGCTGCCAAAAATCGCTGAACCGGCGACGAACATGTCCGCACCTGCAGCAGCAATCTCGCCAATGTTTTCAACTTTGACGCCGCCGTCTATCTCGAGGCGAATATCGTAACCGCTTTCATCGATGCGCTGGCGCACCTGGCGCAGTTTATCGAGCGTGGCCGGAATAAACGTTTGACCGCCAAAGCCCGGATTGATAGACATCAGCAGGATAACGTCGAGTTTATCCATCACGTAGTCGAGATAGCTCAGCGGGGTCGTAGGCGTAAACACCAGACCGGCCTTGCAACCGTGTGACTTGATGAGCTGTAGCGTACGGTCAACGTGCAGAGTCGCTTCAGGGTGGAAAGTAATGTAGGTGGCCCCGGCTTCAGCAAACTGCGGGATCAGGCTATCAACTGGCATCACCATCAGGTGAACGTCGATAGGCTTGTTGATCCCCTTTTCCTGCAGAAACTTGTGCAAGGACTGGCAGACGTTGGGACCGATGGTCAGATTCGGCACATAGTGATTATCCATGACATCAAAATGCACCACGTCGCCGCCCGCTTCCAATGCTTTGACGGTGTCTTCGCCCAGACGAGCAAAATCAGCCGACAGAATGGATGGAGCAATCAAAAAATCTTTCATCTGCTTCTCCTACGTTTAAAAGTCCTTTAGCTATACAACGCCAATAGCTCGGTTACCTTGCTGCGCTGCAAAATATTGCTGCTGATGGTTCTTCTCGCCGTCACCACGTGGAGCGCTGCGGCGGAATACCAATCGCGGGTCAAGGCAGTATCGTGGTTCGAAATCAGCACCGGCACCTGGCGTTCTGCCAAGAGTTTCTCTGCCAGTTTGGCCAGATTTTGCTGGTCGGTCAGATTGAAGTTATTGGTGTGATACGCCGTAAAGTTCGCCGTCGCCGAAAGCGGCACGTAAGGCGGATCGCAATACACCACAGCCCCTTTCTTCGCCTTCAGCAGAGTGTGCTGGTAATGCTCGCATACAAACTGTGCATTCTGTGCTTTTTCAGAGAACCAGGCGAGCTCGTCCTCAGGGAAATAAGGTTTTTTATACCGACCGAAAGGCACATTAAAGGCACCGCTCAAGTTGTAGCGGCAAAGCCCATTATAGCAATGGCGGTTCAGGTATAAAAAAAGCAGAGAACGACGATAGACATCGGCGCTGGCGTTAAACTCTTCTCTTAACTGATAGTAACGCTCTGACTGATTGAATTCAGGCGTAAAAAGCGCCCGAGCATCGCGGATAAACTCGTCGGGACGCGTTTTAACGATGTTGTACAGGTTGATCAAATCGTTGTTGATATCGGCCAGAATATAGGCGTCATAATCGGTGTTCAAAAACACCGAACCCGCACCGACAAAAGGCTCAATCAAACAATCTCCCGCTGGCAGATAACGTTTGATGTCATCAACCAGCGGATACTTGCCACCAGCCCATTTTAAAAAAGCGCGGTTCTTCTTCATGCCGTCAGTTAGCTACTTATACAATTCACAGCCGCGGATTGTACCCTGTTTTAGACAGCACATCGCGTACAGATCAGATTCATTTTTTAAGGTCTTGCTGTACTTGATGTACAGGCTTAACCCACGGTTTTTTTGCTTGAACGTCGGCAGGTAAACTGGCTATCGCGCGTTTTGCATCAGCTGAGGACGCATAGTTACCGCTCACCAGAACAAACCAAGGTTTGCCATCGCGAACTGTCTGATAGACGCTGTAATTTTTAAGTCCCTGCTGACGGGCAAAGTTATTCAAAGAGGTCGACTGTGATGCGCTGCTAAGCTGCAGGGTAAAGTGACTACCCGGCGCAGTCTTCAGCGCCGCCGCACTGCCCGACTCAACGCTCTGATGTGCAGGCGCACTGACAGCAGTATGATGTTCGGGTTCTTTTCTGATTTCAGGTTTACGCACTGGCTCTGCCGCTTTGGCAACCGGTGTTCTGGTCGACGAGCTGTGGCGTTCGGCGCGATGCTCGACTGGCGTGGTTTTCTCCGACGCACGGCGAACCGCGTGTGGCGCTGGAGCAACGGCTGGAGCTCGGCCTTTCAGGCTGCTGTTGACGGTAGCCGGCGCGGTTGGCAACGAGGTCAGAGACTGCGTGCCCGCGTTGATACCGTCTTGAGCGGCGGCGTTAACCTGGCCTTGCTGCTGGGAAAGCGCGTCGTTGATGTCGCCTGGAAGATCCACACGCTCTTTCTGACCACTGTCAGCCTGTGGCTGAGCCTGGGTCGGCGTAGAGGAAATAGGCGGCAAACCGATACTCTTCGGCTGCGCAGACGCGTTAGCGTCAGAAGGAGCAGAAGCCGCAGGCGTTTGGTCATTAGGCGTCGGCACCGGCGTAGCGGCCGGGGCTGAGCCTGAAGTGCTCGCGTCAGCGTTCGCGCCAGAAAGATTAATGTCTTTCGGCCCGTTGGACGGCGCAGCCGCGTTGTTTTGCGACGGAGATTTCAGTGCAGAACCAATGCCAAGAATCAGTAGCAACAGCACGATAATGCCGATGCCAATCATCAAGTATTGACGGGATACCGCAAGCTTCGGGGCTTGTGAAGACGGTTTACGCGAGCGCTGTGGTCGGCGGTCGCTGGTATCTGGCTTAAGATCGTCTTCCGGTGTTAAATCATCCATCTAAAATCCTCCAACCCGTCAAAATGGCCCATTCATCAATGATTAGGGCCGGCAACTGTTCTGGCTTACTGCGCGTGACTTTCTTGAGTGCTTAAGGCACCCGGCAGTCATTGATTGATGCAAGCACCGTATCATGAGGCACGCCTTTACGGACTTCGGACGCGCCGATTGCCGTAGGCAGGACCAGACGCAGTTCGCCCGCCAGCACCTTTTTATCGCGCATCATGTGCGGTAAATAGGACTCGGCGGTCATCTCTTGCGGACCCCTGACAGGCAGGCCTGCGCGCACCAGCAAAGATTTAACGCGAGCAATATCTTCAAGGCTGAACTGACCGAGACGATGCGCGGTGTAACACGCCATCACGATGCCCGCAGCAACGGCTTCGCCGTGCAACCAGACGCCGTAACCCATGGCGGCTTCGATAGCATGGCCGTAGGTGTGCCCCAGATTGAGCAGCGCACGCATGCCGTGCTCGTGCTCGTCGGCGGCAACCACTTCGGCCTTCAGCTCGCAGCAACGACGAATGCAGTAAGCCATCGCGTTCATATCCAGCGACAGCAGGGCATCCATGTTGTTTTCGAGCCATGTGAAGAAGTCGGCATCCAGAATAATGCCGTATTTGATAACTTCTGCCAGACCGGACGAAAGCTCACGGGCCGGCAGAGTGCGCAGGCAGTCTAAATCGACCACGACCGAGGCAGGCTGATAGAACGCCCCAATCATGTTTTTACCCAGCGGATGGTTGACGGCAGTTTTGCCCCCAACGGAAGAATCAACCTGAGAAAGCAGCGTGGTAGGCACCTGAATAAAGCGCACACCACGTTGATAACTGGCCGCAGCAAAGCCGGTCAAATCGCCAATTACGCCACCGCCAAGAGCCACGAGGGTGGTATCACGACCGTGAGGCTTCTCGAGAAGAGCAGAGAAGACCTCATTCAGAACAGACAGGGATTTGTACTGTTCGCCATCAGGCAGGATAACCTGATCAACACGAACGCCTGCTTGCTCAAGCACTGAACGAACTTTGTCCAGATAGAGAGGTGCCAATGTCTGGTTTGTCACCAGCATGACTTGATCACCTGCCTTTACAGGCATAAAAGAAGCCGGATCGTTGAACAATCCGGCGGCAATCGTAATGGGATAGCTACGCTCCCCTAACGTTACAGTAATCCTCTCCATGTCGTGCTCAATGACCTTCTTAACTTACACCCTCAGGCTGTGGTGGAATGCCAGAATCAGTTGCCTTCAATCATGTTAATGATTTGATTAGCAACAACCTTGGCGCTTTGGTCGTCGGTACGGATAGTCACATCCGCTATCTCTTCGTATAACGGGTTACGCTCTGCCGCAAGTGCTTCAAGCACTTCGCGTGGCGGGGAGCTCACCTGCAACAAAGGACGTTTCTTGTCACGTTGAGTACGTGCCAGCTGTTTTTCAATTGTAGTTTCTAAATATACGACGACGCCGCGGGCTGACAAACGATTACGGGTTTCACGTGATTTCACGGAACCGCCTCCGGTTGCCAGAACGATGCCTTGTTTTTCGGTGAGCTCGTTGATCACTTTCTCTTCGCGGTCGCGGAATCCTTCTTCACCTTCCAAATCAAATACCCAGCCCACATCAGCTCCGGTACGTCGCTCAATTTCGTGATCGGAGTCGAAGAACTCCATATTGAGTTGTTGAGCTAACTGTCGACCAATAGTGCTTTTGCCGGCACCCATAGGCCCAACCAGAAAGATATTGCGTTTCTCTGCCATGTTTTTCGGTATTACTAAGACAATTCGTTGATGATAACCCGCCCCGCCAATCAAATTAGCGGCGGGACCTAAACTGAAACCTCATGAGCGATAGTGCGAGATCAGATAAAAATTATCTCAACACTCCTGGTAGTTTGGCAACCGAATAAATTACATAGCGCGCCGCAGGAGGGAAACCATACGTTTTTATCGGCGCGATGGCATTAAATAAAAATCTCGGTGCTCAATTCGGTAACCCTTGTAAGCTAAATCGGCCGCAGCGTCAAACTCAGAAGCCTTTACCGACACAAAAAGTTGCATAAGCTCAACGTTATCGTGCGATTTCAGTCTGACAGTATACTCAAGTAATAAAGGTTATTGGCTGTTGATCAGCGTTGGAGTGATAAAAATAACTAATTCGCGACGTTGGTCATGCGAAGATTGCTGTTTGAACAGCCCACCAATCAACGGTAAACCGCCTAATCCCGGCACTTTATTCACGGTATTTATGTCTTGCTGCTGAAAAATCCCGCCCAACACCAGCGTTTCACCGTCTTTTACCGTGACCTGGGTTTTAATTTCCTGCTTGTCTATCGACAGGGCTTCGCCCTCTGCCTGCTTTATCTTGCGCCCCGGCATGTTCTGGCTGATTTGCAGCGCCAGCGTAATCGCACCGTTAGGAAGGATTTTCGGCGTAACCTCCATGCCCAGTACCGCCTCTTTAAACTCGATAGAGGTTGCGCCGCTGGTCCCGCTCGAGACCTGATAGGGGATTTCGGTGCCCTGCTTGATGCTGGCGGTCTGCATGTTGGCCGTCATCAGGCGCGGGCTGGCGATTATCTCGACGCGGTCCTTCTGCTCCAGCGCCGTCAGCTCCAGGCTCAGCAACCGCTCACCGATGCGGGCAAGGGTGAATCCGGCGGTGACCATCGGATTCTCAATGCCTTGCCCCATCTCGACGTTTTCTACCAGCGATGATCTGGCGCCCGTCGCCGGTTGGTTCAGCCCCCAACGCAGGCCTAACTCGTTCAGGCTGTCTCGGTTCATGGTCACGATATGCGCGGCAATCCGCACCTGCTGAATCGGGAAGTCCATCGCCTCGACCCAGCGCCGTGCGTTATCGAGCTCGGGCCGCGCATCGCGGAGCAGCAGCTGGTTGGTACGCGAATCGGCGCTGACCATCGCACGTAGAGAAAGCAGCGTACCTTTCTGGGCGTTGAGCTGCGCCGCCACCGCTGTGGCATCGGCGTGTTTAAGCCCGAGCGTCAGGCTGACCAGAGGCCGCGCCTGTTTCTGCCGCTCGGCCTGCTCGACCTTTTGCTGGCGCTGCACCGCCAGCTCAGACTCCGGGAAAATCATCAGCACGTTGCCCTGTTTCTGACTGGTCAATTTCCCCATATGCATCACGACGTCCATCGCCTGCTGCCACGGCAGGTTGTTCAGCCGAAGACTCAAACGGCCTTCTACGCCCTGCCCGATAATCAGATTGAGGCCTTGATGGTCGGCCAATGCCTGCAAGATGAGGCCTGTCGGGGCATCGAAAAATTCGAGGCTCACCGTCGTTGGCACCGCCTTTTCCTTTAACTGTATGACTTTCGGCTTTTCGGCAGCCATGGCCCAAGTCGCTGACAGCGTTATGCCAACGATAAAGATGATGCCGCACCGCGCGCAGTCGGAAGCTCCGCGCACCTGCCCTTTGCCGTCTTTAGATTTATTATGCATAAGCTTTTTACAATAATTCATCAAGCAGTCCTCCATGACGCGTTTCGTTGACCCTAATCAGGGCGCACAAGCGTGAATATTTGTTGCCGCTCGCCACACTGGGCGCTGCGGGTGCGGATACGCACCTGCTTATCGGTCACCTCTTCAACGTGCCAGTTCCCCTCGGCTATCGTCCCGCCCGCCTGCGCCTTGAGCCACATCCCCCTGGCATCGATAAGCCAGCCGGTATAGCGCCCCGCGCCACCGAGTATTCCCTTAAGCTGAGTCAGCGTTTCTCCGTCGGAAGGTTCACCGCAAGGGCGATTATCATCTGCCTGAAAGGGGTCTCGCAGCAGCGGTGAGGCGATGTCAGACGCTGCCCGCTCCCTTTGCGCCTGACTGACGCGCCCCGCATAGGTGGCGAGGTGCAGCGTGACGTCCAGCAGCGGGGCGATACTCTGATTTTTTGTCACGTTGAGCTGCTCAATTGCCACGGGCGCAGGCTGCTGCAACAGCAGGGTCTGCAATAACTGAATCAGTCCGTGAAAAGAGACCTGTAGCCTGAAAGCGCCTTGCTGTTGCCCCGCGCTGACGGGCGTCTTTTGTTCCGGCTGCCAGTGCAGCAAGCGCCCAGAGACCGCGTCTAACGGCGCCAGGAGATAATGAGGCAAAGACTGCCTCGCTTCAGCAGGTGGCTTCAGCAAATCCAGATTGGCCTGCCATGCACGCCGCGAAGGTTGCAACAGCAACACACGCTGGCGCTGGGCACTCAACTGCCTTTGTTCCTTTATTTGCACTGCAATCGCCTGAGCATACTGTTTCCGACCATGGAGCGAGAGTCCGTAACCGGCCGTGAGCAGCAGCGACAGCACTAAGGCAAGCAGTAAGGCAATCTGCCCATTGGGCCGTTGCATCAGGCGCTTGAGCATTTCGCGATATTCCGTTCGCATTGATGTTTCCTTTCTTTTAATCGCCGCGGGCCACAGAATCAGCGCCGGGAAGTCTCGCATTGACCGAAAAGGACAGATTCGCGGCCGGAAGCAACCTCACCTCCTGCAACTGCACCTGCGGCAGCTGCGGCGCATCCCTGAGACTTTTACTGAGCGCCAGGATTTCTCCGTATGCCACTCCCTCCCCGTCGAGCCGAAACTGGACGGCACTGTCGCTTAGCCGCGTCGCCCATACCCCCTCCGGCACCACCCGCGACAGATGCCGTAAGCGCTGGACTACGTGCAGGCTGCGCTGAAAATGCGCGTCGCTTTGCTGGTTCAATGCCTCGGCCAGCCTGTAGCGTTCACCCAGAGCCTGTACCGATTCGAGCTGACGTTGCAGGGAAAGCTGATAGGCCATAAGCGCCGAGAGCTGTTGCTGCCGACTTGCCGTCTGCCGTTGAGTACTCCAGGCAGAAAATATCAGCCACAGCGCACAGCCCGCGATTCCGCACAGCAACAGCCCGCGCCAAAAACGATAGCGTTTCTCAAAGGCTCGCTCACGCCAGGGGAGCAGATTGACGCGCAGCATCACTGGTCGGCCGGGCGAACGGCCAGACCCGCCGCGATAGCGAACGCACCGCAGTTGGGCGGAATGGGGGGTGACATCTGGGAAAAGGCGGCGAAAGGTGACCAGTTCTGCACCCCCTTAGGCGGCGCAGTATCGACAACGCTAGTGTAATAGATGTCACCGTCGCAAAGTTTATGTGCCAGATAAAGTGGGGCGAGCGTGGGGCCAAGCGAGTTGGGATCGGCCACCTCATCGTCATCAAACAATCCAAACTGGAAGGGTAGCCCGTGTGGCGATGCCCACAGCCACCCGTCGCTTAAGCGGTGCAGCAGCAGCGACTCTCTCGATACCCCCGCCGCGCTGGCGGCAGACTGAAGCGCGCAAGGCGTCAGTTCGATAACCTCAGGGAAAAGCCTGGCCTGCGCCAGACAGTGCTGCCACTGGGCAAGTTCTTCCCGCCGCGCTGCGGTAACAATCAATCGCTGGTCATCGCAGGGTTCGACGCGATAGTCGATTGCCAGTGACTCCATCGCCAACGGCAGCTGTTTGGCAGCGCTAGCACTTATAAAGGTATGACGATGCGGCTCCTTCAGCCTATTGTCCGGTAGCGGGAGACGAACCTGAATAATCCGCTGTGCAGGTAAACAAATGCGTAATGAAATGGTTGAAGGCAAAGAGTGACGCCAGCGCGATAAAATGGCGATTAATTGTTCGGTCTCATGTAATATTCCCTGCCGCATGACCACCTGCGGTAACGGCTGCTGCCACCAATGGCGCAACTGCCAGCCGTTTCGCCGCCGTTGTACGGCGATAGCTCTGGCATAATCGTTTTGAATATCCAGGCCCACGTACCATGAACAGTGTCGCATTGCATTACGCTTCCTTGTCGATTTTAGGGCATACCCGGCTCCGTATCGTGGGTATATCTATGTGGCAGGCTTGCTTTTATACTCTGCCTTCGACTACCGTACTGCGCGCGCGGCTGTTTATAAACTGCCCAAATGTCATTTAATGGGAATTATCAGGTGAAGTTCGTAAAGTATTTATTGACTCTAATAGTGTGTTGCATTGTGCTGGGAGCCGCCTCGATATATGGACTCTACAAATATATCGAACCACAGCTGCCCGATGTCGCGACGTTGAAAGACGTACGCTTGCAGACACCTATGCAGGTTTACAGCGCCGACGGCGAATTGATCGCTCAGTACGGTGAAAAGCGTCGTATTCCTCTGAAACTCGACCAGATCCCACCGGACCTGGTGCATGCGTTTATCGCAACCGAGGACAGCCGCTTTTATGAGCATCACGGTATCGATCCTATCGGTATTTTCCGTGCCGCTTCGGTTGCCCTGTTTACAGGCCGTGCCTCGCAGGGTGCGAGCACCATCACCCAGCAGCTGGCCAGAAACTTCTTCCTGAGTCCAGAACGCACCCTGACCCGTAAAATCAAGGAAGCCTTCCTGGCTATCCGTATTGAACAGCTGATGACCAAAGACGAGATCCTTGAGCTCTACCTCAACAAGATCTATCTCGGCTATCGCGCCTACGGTGTGGGTTCGGCTGCTCAGGTTTATTTCGGTAAAAATGTCGATCAGCTGACGCTGAGTGAAATGGCGGTTATCGCCGGTCTGCCTAAGGCGCCGTCAACCTTTAACCCGCTGTATTCGCACGACCGTGCGCTGGCTCGCCGCAACGTGGTGCTTTCTCGTATGCTTGACGAGAAATACATCACTCAGGCGCAGTACGATGCGGCCCGTCAGGCTCCGCTGGTTTCCAACTACCATCCGCCAGAAATCGCTTTCTCCGCGCCTTATCTCACCGAAATGGTGCGTCAGGAGATGGTTAAACGTTACGGCGACAATGCCTACACCGACGGTTACTCCGTTTACACCACCATTACCCGCAAAACTCAGCTGGCCGCACAGGACGCTCTGCGTAACAACGTGCTGGCCTATGACATGCGTCACGGCTACCGTGGCCCGTCGAACCAGCTGTGGAAAGTGGGTGAAACGCCGTGGGACCAGAAGCGCATTGTTAACTCCTTGAAAACGCTGCCGGTGTATGGACCGCTGTTCCCGGCCGTAGTGACCCAGATTGACGATAATCAGGCAACGGCCGTCATGGCCAACGGCGACAACATCAGCATGCCGTTTAGCGGTATGACTTGGGCACGTGCCTTCCGTTCTGACACCAGCCAGGGCCCGAATCCGAAGAAAGTCGGTGACGTGGTTCAGCCGGGTCAGCAAATTTGGGTGCGCAAGGTCGGCAACGACTGGTGGCTGGCGCAGGTGCCAGACGTCAACTCGGCGCTGGTGTCTCTGAATAACGTGACCGGTGCCGTTGAAGCGCTGGTGGGCGGATTCGACTTTAATCAGAGCAAATTTAACCGTGCAACGCAGGCGCTGCGTCAGGTGGGCTCGAACATTAAACCGTTCCTGTACACCGCCGCGATGGACAAAGGCCTGACGCTGGCGACCATTCTCAACGACGTGCCGATCACCCGCTGGGATGCAGGTGCAGGTACCGAATGGCGTCCTAAAAACTCACCGCCAACCTACGATGGTCCAATCCGCTTGCGTCAGGGCCTTGGGCAGTCTAAAAACGTGATGATGGTGCGTGCGATGCGTGCGATGGGCGTCGACTATGCCGCAGACTATCTGCAGCGTTTCGGCTTCCCGCCTGAGAATATCGTGCACTCGGAGTCTCTGGCGCTGGGTTCTGCGTCCTTTACGCCAATGCAGCTGGTGCGAGGTTATGCCGCGCTGACCAACGGCGGCTATCTGATTGATCCGTACTTCATCTCCAAGATTGTTGATGAGTCGGGCAAGACCGTCTTCGAAGAGAAGCCGCGTATTGCCTGTGAAACCTGCGATATTCCGGTGATTTACGGCAACTCGCAGAAAACCGCCGTGCTGTCGGATGACAACGTCGAGAACGTGGCGGTCTCCAACGAGCCAAATAACGCCACCGTTCCTCAACCGCAGCTTGAACAGGTGACGCCGGGCCAGGTACAGAGCGATACCCAGCAAGAGTACGCGCCACACGTTATCAGTACTCAGCTGTCGTTCCTTATCCACGATGCGCTGAACAGCAACATCTTCGGCGAACCGGGTTGGATGGGTACCGCATGGCGCGCAGGACGAGACCTTAAGCGCCATGATATCGGCGGTAAAACCGGTACCACCAACAGTTCGAAAGATGCGTGGTTCTCAGGCTACGGTCCGGGCGTCGTGACCTCGGTATACATCGGGTTCGACGATCACCGTCGTGATTTGGGCCGCACTACGGCATCGGGCGAAATCCCTGACCAGATCTCCGGTTATGAAGGTGGCGCGAAGAGTGCACAGCCAGCGTGGGACGACTACATGAAGACCATTCTGGATGGCGTTCCCGAGCAAATGCTCAGCCCGCCTCCTGGCATCGTGTCGGTCAAAATCGACAAACGCAGCGGCAAGCTGGCCGATGGGTCTGCCGACAGCCGCATGGAGTACTTTATTGATGGAACTCAACCGACCGAGCACGCCGTGCACGACGTCGGTACCACCATCATGGATAACGGCCAGTCTAAAGAGCTGTTCTGATGCCTGCGGGCCTCTGAATCTCGGCTGATTCGCCAATAAAAAAGCCGGACTGGGAATTCTCAGTCCGGCTTTTTCAATTCTGAATTCTATTCATCAGCGCGTGAGAAACTTGTGCGCCAAAAACAGGGCGCTAACGTTCCTTGCCTCATTGAAATCAGGCTGCTCCAGCAGTTCCATCATTCGGGCGATAGGCCATCGCGTTTGCGGCAAAGGCTCAGGTTCATCCCCGACCAGACTCTGCGGATAAAGCCCCTTGGCAATCACGATGTTCATCCGGCTGGAAAAATAAGACGGTGCCATCGTCAGCTTGGCCAGCACGTCGAAATGCTGTGCGCCGAAGCCCACCTCTTCCATCAGTTCACGGTTAGCCGCTTCGAGTACTGTTTCACCTGGATCAATGAGCCCTTTAGGAAACCCCAGCTCGTAGCTCTCGATGCCGACGGCGTATTCATGAATCAGCAGCAAATCGTCACCCACGATCGGTACAATCATCACCGCTTCGCGATCCGAAGGCCGCATCCTTTCATAGACACGCTGTTCGCCATTGCTAAACGTCAAATCGACAGACTCGATGGTAAACAAACGGGAGCGGGCTATAGTGTCAACTTTCAGGATCTTAGGTTTTTGCAGGTGCTTATCCATATCGTCCCCAATAATATTATCCCCTTGCTACGACCAACCCTTACCGCAGCCAGCCTGTACTACCTAACATTCACGATTCCTATAATGCGTTAATGCTCACCCGTATCGCAATCTTTCAACGCGATTCTTTACGTAATGCCTGCCTTTACTGTTCCATTTGTGTAACATCTGCGTACCTCACGGTACATTCGAGGTGTTAGCAAATTCAGAGATGATTAAAAATAGGATTATGCCGATACCCATTTTGGGCAAGAGATTGTTATGATTCAAAGTGGCATGGACTGTGTGAAACATTTCTTCATACCTCGATTCAGACTAACAAATACTTTGATTACAATAATAAAACTTTTTCCTGATAGTAGCTTTTCTGATAAGAGACAGGTTCTAAACACTTTTGAACTTTATATTTCAGATTTCAATATGTTTAAATTTTTCAATCAGATGACTCACCACGCCTGAGTCTGAACGGGGATAGGATGAGTACAGTCGTCGAGACGCTGATTTTATTGTGTGCAGTTCTCCTCATCGCGGGCATAGGCCTGAGATTTGTGCTGCAACGCCGACGGTTAGCCTCTTCCAGCATACATTTTTCAAAACCACACCAGCGCAAACTGACTCAACAGGAGCGCGACGCTGTTGAAAAGTATTTCCGCCAGAACGATCCTCTTAGCCCAACGCCAATGACCCACCGCAGCAACCTCATGCTGCAGCGCGACAAGCTAGCTCTGACCGCCAAAAGCGAGAGCGTTTATTCCGTTACCCGCGCCATTACCCGCTACGGGCTGGCCAGTGACGATCCGAATAAATGGCGCTATTTTCTCGAGACCACGGAAATTCACCTGCCGCTGTTCTGGGAACAGTACATTGCGCAGGAAAACCACGTCGAGTTAATCAAGACACAGACTATCCCGCTGGTCATCTCGCTCAACGGGCATTCATTGGTCGACCATATTTACGACCGTGCCTCGGTGACCTCTGCGGTGGTTGCCCCGCCGCCGCGTAACGCGTCTATTCGCCCCGAAGAGAGTGACCACGTCGAACTGGTCAGCGTGCGTCAGGAAACCAGAGAAGAACATAAGCTTACCCAGTCGAACGGCGTGAGCGAGGCGATTGCCCTGTCGCTGGCGATGATACTGGTGTTTATTGCGCTGATTGGTCCGCCGGCAATCCTGCCGTGGATGATGGCACTTACGTTGCTGTTGGCGGCGTGGGTAGGTTGGCGATTGCTGTCGGATATGCTCGGCCGCAATCGCAAAGAGATCCACTGCCTGCGCGGCATGCCTAAGCGCTGGGGCCTGTTTGGCGAATCGAAACAGGGCGATATCAGCAACATTTCGCTCGGCGTGGTAGACCTGGTTTATCCGTCACACTGGCAGTCCTACATTGGCCGTGAGCTGGGTCAAAAAACCAATATTGACGTCTATCTCAACAGCCAGGTGGTTCGTCAGGGCCGGTTCCTTTCCTTGCACGACGAAGTCAAAAACTTTCCGCTACAGCGCTGGGGCAAGAATCTGGTTCTAACCTGTAGTTCACTGTTTTTGCTGCTGATGCTGCTGGCCTACGTGCCTCTTAGCCTGTCGCTGAAACTCAGCGTAGCCTGGCTTCAGGGCGCGCAGAGTACGCAGGTCAACAGCGTGGCCGCGTTAGAAAAAACGCCACTGCGCGTTGGCGACACGCTTAAAGTACAGGGTACTGGCATGTGTTATGTGCCGCCACATCTTAGCAGCGGCAACACGTCGCCATTTTTGCCGTTTGACTGTTCTTCAGTGTACTGGAACGAGGCCACTCCGCTGCCTATCCCACAGTCTGAAACGATTGAAGCCGCCGATGACCTAATAGCGACGGTGCACAATCAGCTGCATCCGGGCAGCGCGGGTAACGAGCAAAGCATCAACCCGCAGCTGGCGACCGCCATCGAGAAATCCGGCATGATTCTACTCGACGACTTCTCGGACATTGTGCTGAAAACCGAATCGCTGTGCAGCAACAGCGAAGACTGCGTGCGTTTGAAAAATGCGCTGGTCAATCTGGGCAATGCCGATAACTGGAGCACGCTGGTCAAACGCGCTAAGTCAGGCCAGCTTAAAGGCATGAACGTTCTGCTGCGCCCGGTAAGCGCCGAGTCGCTCAATGAATTAGTCAACAGCGCGACGAATGCGTTTTACTCCCATGAAACCCTGCGCGCGGCTTCAGCGCTTAACAGCCCACCGCCGGGCGGTTTCCTGATCAGTAACGACGAAGGCAAACAGTTGGTGCCAGAAGCCCGTCCTGCTCTGTCACTTTTCGCCTATAATCCGCTGGACCAATGGAAACAGCTGCAAAATCTGTCATCAATGCTGTTGCATACTCGCTTTGCAGCACAGGGTGTCATCACCAACATCAGCATTGATGCCAACGGCACGCGCCATATCTCGCTGCACAGCGAACCGGATATCTCGACGCTGTGGCGCTATCTCGGCACGACCATCCTGCTGATGGGGGTTATCGCCACGCTGTTGACCAATGTCGTGCTGTTGATTAAGCGCCGCATAAACGACAGGCAGCGGATGGAAAAAATTCAGGCCTATTACAGCAGCTGTTTTAATCCCACGTTGATGTCGTAACCGTTGCTCTGCGCGACTGACCTCATCAAAGATTGAAGAGTACAGAGAGATGATGCTGGACCTGGACTGGAATAACATTGATACCGTACTGCTGGATATGGACGGCACCCTTTTGGATTTAGCCTTCGACAGCCATTTTTGGCTTCAGCAGGTTCCCATGGCGCTGAGCGAGAAACGCCAGATATCGCTGCAGCAGGCCAGGCAGCACATCCACGAGGAATATCTTGCAGTACAGCACACTATGAACTGGTACTGCTTCGACTATTGGAGTAAAAAGCTCGACCTGGACATCTACCAGATGACCACGGATATTGGCAGTAACGCGAAACTGCGCGAAGATACTACGCCTTTTTTAACACAGTTACGCCAAAGCGGGCGACGCACCATCCTGCTAACCAATGCGCATCCGCACAGTCTGGCGGTGAAGATTGAGCATACGGGTTTAGACCAGCACCTTGATTTATTGCTTTCCACCCACACATTTGGTTATCCGAAAGAAGATCAGCGCCTTTGGGCTGCCGTCCAGCAGCAAACCGGTTTTGATCCGGCGAGGACGCTTTTTGTAGACGACGGCGAACCTATTCTTGATGCAGCGAAGGCCTACGGGATCCGCTACTGTCTTGGTATAGAAAATCCCGACTCTACGATGGCGACAAAGTCATTTCAGGGTCATCCTTCAATCAGTGATTACCGCAGTCTGTTACCTTTGGGTTAACCGGCGCGGCCTCAGCAGATTATGCCCCTGCCCGAAACGGGAGGAATCATGAAGGCAAAAGCACAGCAACAGGATGATAACGCCGTTCGTCTCGACAAATGGCTGTGGGCCGCGCGTTTCTATAAAACCCGCGCCCTCGCCCGAGAGATGATTGAAGGCGGCAAGGTTCATTACAACGGCCAGCGTGGTAAGCCCAGTAAACTGGTCGAGCTTAACGCTGAGATAAAACTGCGTCAGGGCAATGACGAAAAAGTCGTGGTGGTGCTAGACGTCACCGACCAGCGACGCAGTGCAGAACAGGCTCAAACGCTTTATCAGGAAACGGAAGCCAGCGTGGCCAATCGGGAGAAAATCTCTCAGGCCCGCAAGATGAATGCTCTGACGATGCCGCATCCCGACAGGCGTCCGGACAAGAAAGAACGCCGCAGCCTGATTAAATTTAAATATAGCGATCAAGAATAACGTCCTCTGCGTTAACCGCTGCAAGGGCACGATCGCCAAAAAGAGAACGTAAACTATGTCTAATAAAGATCAATTACACCGTTACTTATTCAATCATCACGCCGTGCGCGGCGAGTTGGTATCCCTGAGCGAAACCTTTCAGCAAATCGTAGATGGCCATGATTATCCTGCTGAAGTTCGCACGCTGCTGGGCGAGCTGCTGGTTGCGACCAGCCTGCTGACCGCCACGCTGAAGTTCGACGGTGACATCACCGTGCAGGTTCAGGGCGATGGTCCTCTGAAGCTGGCGGTTATCAACGGCAACAATCTGCAAGAAATGCGTGGCGTAGCGCGTCTGCAGGGTGACATCGCCGAAGGCAGCACGCTGAAACAGATGGTCGGCAATGGGTATATGGTTATTACCATTTCCCCAACCGAAGGCGAGCGCTATCAGGGCGTGGTGGGCCTCGAAGGGGAAACCCTGGCAGAATGTCTGGAAGATTACTTCCTGCGCTCAGAGCAGCTGCCTACGCGCATCTTTATCCGCACCGGTGAGTCGGAAGGCCAGCCAGCGGCGGGCGGTATGCTGCTTCAGGTTCTGCCTGCGCAGGAAACCGATGCTGAAGAGTTCAGCCACCTGTCTCAGCTGACAACCACCATCAAGGCGGAAGAGCTTTTCACCTTGCCAGCCAACGAAGTACTGTATCGTTTGTATCACCAGGAAGAGGTGACGCTGTACGAACCACAGGACGTTTGCTTCAAGTGCACCTGCTCTCGTCAGCGTTGTGCTGACGCGTTGCTGACGCTGCCGGATGAAGAAGTTCTGGAAATGCTTGAAGAAGATGAAAAAATTGATATGCACTGCGACTATTGCGGCAGTCATTACGTGTTTGACGCGATGGACATGGTATCGATTCGCTCGGGCGCAAACAGCAGCAATGACAGCATTCACTGAGTAAATCCCGCATAAAATTCCACCTGAGGAGCAGTTTAATAGCTGCTCCTGTTACATTACTCCGTGCTCTACATCTCAAATCTACCAAAAATGTTCCAATAGCTTCAATTATTTGGTGACTCCCGTGTAAAAGGACTATTGTTCTCCCTACAATATCGCGCAGACAGACGATGTATATAAAGGAGCAGGGATATGTCTAGTACACCTTTTTCAGCTGATGAGCTGGCCCAGTACGGGATCACTCAAGCTAATGAAATCATTTATAATCCGAGTTACGAAGTGCTTTATCAGGAGGAGTTGGCTCCTGGTCTGGAAGGATTTGAACGCGGTCAATTGACCGAGCTCGGCGCTATTAACGTTGATACGGGTATCTTCACCGGCCGTTCGCCAAAGGACAAATACATCGTCCGTGACGACACGACCCGCGACACCGTTTGGTGGGCAGATCAGGGCAAAGGAAAGAATGACAACAAGCCGTTGAGTCAGGAGACCTGGCAGGAGCTGAAGCAGTTAGTTGGCCGTCAGCTTTCTGGAAAACGCCTGTTTGTTGTCGATGCTTTTTGCGGCACCAACGAGAATTCCCGTCTGAAAGTTCGCTTCGTCACTGAAGTAGCCTGGCAGGCACACTTTGTCAAAAATATGTTCATCCGTCCTACCGATGAAGAGTTGGTCGGTTTTAAGCCAGACTTCGTGGTGCTGAACGGCGCCAAGTGCAGCAATCCACACTGGAAAGAGCAGGGTCTGAACTCCGAGAACTTCATCGCGTTCAACCTGACTGAAGGCGTTCAGCTAATTGGCGGCACCTGGTACGGCGGCGAAATGAAGAAAGGCATGTTCGCCGTGATGAACTACCTGCTGCCACTCAACAACATCGCCTCTATGCACTGCTCCGCAAACGTTGGCGAGAAAGGCGACGTGGCGGTGTTCTTTGGCCTGTCAGGGACCGGTAAAACCACCCTGTCTACCGATCCTAAACGCAAGCTTATCGGCGACGACGAGCACGGCTGGGATGACGAAGGCGTGTTCAACTTTGAAGGCGGCTGCTACGCAAAAACCATTAATCTGAGCCACGAAGCCGAGCCAGACATTTTTGCCGCCATCAAGCGCGATGCGCTGTTGGAAAATGTTGCCGTCAATGAGCAGGGCATCATTGATTTCAACGACGGTGCTAAAACCGAAAATACCCGCGTGACCTACCCGATTTATCACATCGATAATATCGTCAAGCCTATTTCTAAAGCAGGCCATGCGACCAAGGTCATCTTCCTGACCGCCGACGCCTACGGCGTGCTGCCACCGGTTTCCTGCCTGACCGACAAGCAGACCGAATACTACTTCCTGTCTGGCTTCACCGCCAAACTGGCCGGTACCGAGCGCGGCGTAACCGAACCGACGCCAACCTTCTCAGCCTGCTTCGGCGCGGCCTTCCTGACGCTGCACCCTACGCAGTATGCAGAAGTGCTCGAAAAACGCATGAAGGCGTCTGGCGCGAAGGCTTATCTGGTCAACACCGGCTGGAACGGGACTGGTAAGCGCATCTCGTTGAAAAATACCCGTGCGATTATCGACTCCATCCTCAGCGGTGAAATCGACAATCAGCCAACGACTCAGCTGCCAATTTTCGACCTGGCGGTTCCACAGTCGTTGCCGGGCGTTGACACGCAGATCCTTGACCCACGCGACAGCTATTCAAGCGCAGAGCAGTGGCAGAGCAAAGCTGAAGATCTGGCCACGCTGTTTGTTGAAAACTTCAGCAAATACACTGACACCCCGGCCGGTGCCGCTCTGGTAAGCGCGGGACCTAAGCTGTAATGGCGACGCTGACGATTCGCAACCTTGATGACGAAGTCAAAGATTTGCTGCGACTCTCGGCTGCAAAAAACGGGCACTCCATGGAAGAGGAGGCCCGGATCATTCTCCGCCAGGCGCTGCAAGGCAGCCAGCCGAGCTATGGTTTAGGCAGCAGACTGCAACAGCGTTTCTCGCAGAGCGGTGGCGTTGAGTTGGCTTTACCACAAAGAAGTGAAGCATCTCGTCAAAGAGACAATGACGAATGATTGTGCTTGATACGCCGGTGATAGCGGAAATAATGCGGCCAAAACCGCACAAATATTTGCTGGAGTGGCTGAACGCGCAGGACGCGCAGCAGCTGTTCCTGACCGCTATCTCCGTCGCGGAACTGTTTGCCAGCGCGGAATGCCTGGCAGACAACCGCCAGAAAGCGCAGGTTTCGACGTTGCTCCTCGAGATGCTTAATCAAGACTTTGCCGGCAGACTGCTGGCCTTCGATGCGCCGAGCGCGTTGATTTACGCCCAGCTTTACGCTGAGAATCAGGCGTACCCTACCCCATTGAATTACAACGAATTACAGACCGCGGCGATTTGCCGACACCATCAGGCGCGACTGGCAACCTCCGAGGTTGCGCGCTTCTCGCAGACCGGCATTGCGCTGCTCAACCCATGGGAAAACCAGGGAAGCCCGCGCTGGCGCGAAGAAGCAGCCGAATACTTTATCATGAGTCGCAAATCTTAATCCCTTACGGGCTAGGTGCGGGCGATCAAATGCCCATTGAAGCTGTCGAAGCGGAGCGGAAAAGTTCCTCGGAGTCCTATGAAGCCGACCTCCGAGGCCTTTGCTTTTAAGACTCTGTCGTTGATGCCGCCATCGGCTCCCGAGTCACCCTCGGAAGATAAGCCCTAAACCGCAGCCCACCGCGCGGACTCTTGCCGATATCCAGGCTGCCGGCGTGTGCATCAATGATACGCTGCACGATAGCCAGACCCAGCCCAGTTCCACTGATGGTACGCGCACTGTCGCCGCGTACGAACGGCTGGAACAGATGTGCCAGCTGGTCAGGCTCAATGCCCGGACCATCGTCCTCGACCTGGAACCAGCTACGATTCAGCTCATGACCACTGCTGACCTTGATCCAACCATTACCGTAGCGTGCCGCATTGACAACCATGTTCACCGCTGCTCGTTTGATGGACAACGGATGCACGTTGACCAGCACGTCGCCATCGACCAGGTCAGTTTCAATCTCGCGCTCGTAGCCGCTTTCTGCTGCCACCACTTCGCCCAGAATCGAGTTAAGATCGCAAACTTCAGTCTGCATCTCCTGCCCCGTGCGCAGATAATCAATAAACTGCTCGATAATCGCGTTACTTTCTTCGATATCTTTATTGATTGATTCAGCGAGGTAACCGTCTTCACTGCTCATCATCTCGGTCGCGAGACGTATACGCGTCAGCGGCGTGCGCAGGTCGTGGCTAACGCCAGCCATCAGTAGAGTTCGGTCATCTGCCAGCTGTTTGACGCCCGCGGCCATCTGGTTAAACGCCCGGGTCACTGAACGCACCTCCGAGGCACCGTATTCGCGCAGCGGCGGCGGAATAATCCCCTTACCAACCTGCAACGCGGCGTGCTCCAGTTCAACCAAGGGTCGGTTCTGAATACGGATAAACAGCCAGGCACCGCCGATAGCCAGCAGCATAATCGCCAGCGTGTAGCGGAACAGCGGCGAGAAATCGCCCTGATGGATCTCGGTCAACGGCACGCGCACCCAGATGTCGGGCGACAACCAGGTTTTGAGCCATACGACCGGGGTATTTTTGTTTACTTCGACACGAACATCGGTGGGGCCACCAAGTTGCTGAGCCATTTGCTGGCTCAGAAACTCGTAGTGCTGCGCCCAGCGTAAACCACTCTCTTCGGCAGCAGAGTTAGTGTACAGCGAGATGCCCAGCTCTCGGTAAATCTCACGGCGAAATGCCGGAGGCACTTCCAGTAGTGTGCCGTCCTCAAGCTGCAGCTTGTCGGTCATCAGCATACGGACTTCGTAGGCCAGGACTTTATTGAACTGCTGCAAACTCGGCAGGATAGCGAAATTCAGCACCACCAGATAGGTCGTCACCAGGCTGACAAACAGCAGGGTGACGATTAAAAGCAAAGTACGGGCAAAGGAGCTACGCGGTGAAAAGCGTATTTTCCTCATGCCTTACTGCCGTCCGGTACGAACACATAGCCCAGGCCCCAAACGGTCTGGATATAACGCGGATGCGCCGGATCTTCTTCAACCATGCGGCGAAGACGCGAGATCTGTACGTCAATAGAACGTTCCATCGCACTGTACTCACGGCCGCGAGCCAGGTTCATCAGTTTGTCACGAGACAGCGGCTCACGTGGATGGCTTACCAGCGCTTTCAACACGGCAAATTCACCGCTGGTCAAAGGCATAGGCTCGTCTTCACGGAACATTTCACGCGTGCCGAGATTAAGTTTGAACTTACCAAACGAAATCACCGCTTCTTCCTGCGAAGGTGCACCCGGCAGTTCATTGGCCTGACGGCGCAACACGGCACGGATACGCGCCAACAGCTCGCGCGGGTTAAACGGTTTTGGAATGTAGTCATCGGCACCAATTTCGAGGCCAACGATACGATCGACTTCTTCACCCTTCGCGGTCACCATGATGATCGGCATTGGGTTGCTTTGGCTACGCAGGCGGCGGCAGATTGACAGGCCGTCTTCACCTGGAAGCATCAGGTCAAGCACCATCAAATGGAAGGATTCACGCGTTAATAAACGATCCATTTGTTCAGCATTGGCAACGCTTCTCACCTGGAAGCCTTGCTCGGTCAGATAACGTTCTAAAAGTGCGCGCAAACGCATGTCATCATCAACTACCAGAATCTTGTGATTCTCTTGCATTTTCTTACTCCCAAAGGCGCTAATACCTGAAGCCGGTATTGTTAAAAAAGCTGGCTATAACCAACAGCTTTTAATGGTATATATTCTAGTCGAAATTGTAACAATGCTTATGGTTTGCCCAATTTATCAATAAATTTTAGGGATTTCACGCCTTCTTGCAGCAAAAACTACGCCGCTAAGGGGTCTGTTCATATCTTTATGCTTTTTACACTTTTGGGCGCACTCTCCTTTTGCAGGCAAAAATCTCGGCAATAGAGGGTTTCCCTGATGCGTTTCGCTGAGTTATTCTGCCCTGATAGACAAAATCCGGATAAATTCCGGTGAACACTGTTTCCACCTCCTCAGATAAAAACGAAGAAGCCGATGAAAACCAAGCTGATAACTCGCGAAGGCTACCAGAAACTCAAGCAGGAACTCGACTTTCTCTGGCGGGAAGAACGTCCCGAAGTCACCAAAAAAGTGACCTGGGCAGCCAGCCTTGGCGACAGAAGTGAAAATGCCGATTATCAGTATAATAAGAAACGCTTACGCGAAATCGACCGCCGGGTGAGGTATCTCACCAAATGCATGGAACAGCTGCGCATTGTCGATTACTCGCCACAGCAGGACGGCAAAGTGTTCTTCGGTGCCTGGGTCGAGATTGAAAATGACGACGGCCAGACGATGCGTTTTCGTATCGTCGGCTATGATGAAATCTTTGGCCGCAAAGACTATATATCCATCGATTCACCGATGGCCCGTGCCCTGCTGAAAAAAGAGGTCGGAGACAGCACCGTCGTCACCACGCCGGTCGGCGATGCCGTCTGGTACGTCAACGAGATTGACTATACTCAAGGCGAATGACCTTCCAAGTTTCTCAAAACGCCGGTCACCACGCGTGGATGGCTGGCATTTTGGGCGTTCAAAACGTATAACTGTCCCCCTGTTTTCACGTCATCTACTTATACCCAAAGTAAGATAAAAAACTTATGAATGATCAACTGAGCCGCATTATCGCGACAGAATTGCAGGTACGTCCGGAGCAGGTTGCTTCTGTCGTCCGCTTACTGGATGAAGGTAATACCGTGCCATTTATTGCGCGGTATCGTAAGGAAGTCACCGGCGGGTTGGATGATACCCAACTGCGTCAGTTGGACACCCGCCTGGGTTATTTGCGCGAACTGGAAGACCGTCGGCAGACTATCCTCAAGTCTATCGAAGAACAGGGCAAGCTGAGCGATGACCTGGCGAAGGCCATTAATGGCACGCTGAGCAAAACCGAGCTTGAAGACCTCTATCTTCCGTTTAAACCAAAGCGCCGCACGCGTGGCCAGATTGCTATCGAAGCCGGTCTCGAACCGTTGGCCGACTTGCTGTGGCAGGACGCACAACAAGAGCCAGAGCAGGCCGCCGCCGCCTTCGTCGATGCCGATAAAGGCGTAAGCGACGTGAAGGCCGCCCTTGACGGTGCCCGCTACGTTCTGATGGAACGCTTCGCCGAAGACGCCTCTCTGCTGGCGAAAGTACGTGACTATCTGTGGAAAAATGCCCATCTGACCTCGCGTATGGTCGAGGGCAAAGAGCAGGAAGGCGCGAAATTCCGCGACTATTTCGATCATCATGAACCGATTTCTCAGGTGCCTTCACACCGTGCGCTGGCGATGTTCCGCGGCCGCAATGAAGGCGTCTTACAGCTGGGCCTGAATGCCGATCCTCAGTCTGATGAACCGCCGCGCGAGAGCTATGCCGAGCAAATCATCATCGACCACTTGGGCCTGAAGCTCAACAATGCTCCGGCTGACGTCTGGCGTCGCGCGGTTGTCAACTGGACCTGGCGTATCAAAGTGTTGATGCACCTTGAAACCGAGCTGATGAGCACCGTGCGCGAACGTGCCGAAGACGAGGCTATCAACGTATTCGCCCGCAACATGCACGACCTGCTGATGGCCGCTCCAGCGGGGATGCGCGCCACCATGGGTCTCGATCCGGGTCTGCGTACCGGCGTTAAGGTCGCCGTGGTGGATAACACCGGTAAACTGGTCGGCACCGACACCGTCTATCCCCACACCGGTCAGGCAGCGAAAGCAGCCCAACAGGTCGCTGCGCTGTGCATCAAACACAACGTCGAGCTGGTGGCTATCGGTAACGGCACCGCCTCACGCGAGACCGAACGCTTCTTCATCGAGCTGCAAAAGCAGTTCCCTGAAGTTAAAGCACAGAAAGTTATCGTTAGCGAAGCCGGAGCCTCGGTCTACTCGGCCTCTGAACTGGCGGCGCTCGAGTTCCCGGATCTCGACGTCTCTATTCGCGGCGCCGTGTCTATCGCCCGCCGCCTGCAGGACCCACTCGCCGAACTGGTGAAAATCGACCCAAAATCTATCGGCGTGGGCCAGTATCAGCACGATGTCAGCCAAAGTCTGCTGGCCAAAAAACTTGATGCCGTAGTGGAAGACTGCGTAAACGCCGTCGGCGTGGACCTCAATACCGCTTCGGTTCCTCTGTTGACGCGCGTTGCGGGACTGACCCGCATGATGGCGCAGAATATCGTGAACTGGCGCGACGAGAACGGCCAGTTCCGCAACCGTGAACAGCTGCTAAAAGTCAGCCGTCTCGGGCCTAAAGCTTTTGAACAGTGCGCGGGCTTCCTGCGTATTAACCACGGAGATAACCCGCTCGACGCCTCGACCGTTCACCCGGAAACCTATCCGGTAGTTGAGCGAATTTTGGCGGCGACTCAGCTGGCGCTGAAAGAGCTGATGGGTGACTCAAACGTACTGCGTGGGCTGAAGGTCAGCGAGTTTACCGACGACACCTTCGGTGTGCCGACCGTCACCGACATCATCAAAGAGCTCGAAAAACCGGGTCACGATCCGCGTCCTGAGTTCAAAACCGCGACCTTCGCCGAAGGCGTCGAGACCATGAACGATCTGACGCTGGGCATGGTGCTCGAAGGCACAGTGACCAACGTCACTAACTTCGGTGCTTTTGTTAATATTGGCGTACATCAAGACGGTTTGGTGCATATCTCTTCTCTGGCGAACAAGTTCGTAGAAGATCCGCATACGGTGGTGAAAACCGGCGATATCGTGAAGGTTAAAGTCATGGAAGTTGACCTGCAGCGTAAGCGTATTGCGCTGACGATGCGTCTCGACGAACAGCCGGGTGAAGGCCCAGCGCGCCGCAGCAGTGGCTCGCCTGCACCGGCCACGGCCAAAGGACGTGAAGCACCGAAACGCGGGAACGCGGCACCGGCCGGTCGTGGCAACGCCAGCGCGGGCAACAATGCGATGGCTGACGCTCTGGCTGCCGCCTTCGGTAAAAAACGCTAAACAGAATAGGGGGCAGCGATACGCCTGCTCCCTTATTTTTCCCTTATTTTGCCTTAATTTCCCCTTCTTACCCCTTTTAACCTGAGCTACATCAATAAACGCCCTTCCCCTGAGGATTAGCATACTCACGCACCGAAACTATTCTTCGCTGCCGGACTGTCTCACCCCTTCCGCAAATCAGTAATGATTATTATTAGCCTTACTGTTCAATAAGTTATGCAAACAGGATGCAAAACTTTGGTCCCAAAGGACACTACAGAGGTTCACCATGCACTTTCAGACTCAGCGCTGCTACAAAGTCATCGGCTTCTCTCGTGATATCAGCCCCGCCTACCGGCAAAAACTGCTGTCGCTCGGCATGCTGCCTGGCTCCGAATTCAACGTGCTGCGCGTCGCCCCGCTGGGTGACCCTATGCAGATAGAAACCCGACGTACCTGCCTCATCGTGCGCAAGAAAGATTTGCAGCTGCTGCATGTCGAGCTGCAGGAGCAAAGATAACGCCATGAAAGCAATGACAATAGGCCTGATTGGAAACCCTAATTCGGGTAAAACCACCCTTTTCAACCAACTTACAGGTTCACGCCAGCGGGTGGGTAATTGGGCGGGTGTGACGGTTGAGCGTAAGGAAGGCCATTTCCTGACCGGCGAGCACAGGGTAAAACTGGTTGACCTGCCCGGCACTTATTCGCTGACGACTATCTCCAGTCAGACCTCGCTCGACGAGCAGATTGCCTGCCACTACATATTAAGCAACGACGCCGACCTGCTTATAAACGTTATCGACGCCTCCAGTCTTGAAAGAAATCTTTATCTGACGCTACAAATCCTCGATCTAGGTATTCCCTGTATCGTGGCGCTCAACATGCTCGATATCGCCGAAAAACAAAACATCACTATCGATATCAAGATGCTCTCTGCACGCCTCGGTTGCCCTGTCGTCCCTCTGGTTTCAACCCGCACCGACGGAATCGCGGATTTAACAGCCGCGATAGACGGCTTCCCACAGGCGCTCCCACTCCAGCGCGTCAATTATCCTCCGGCGCTGATGCATGCCATCGTTAATTTGGCCGAAGCCATGCCTGTCGATCTGCCGCATCAAAGACGTGACTGGCTCGCGGTACAGATGCTCGAAGGCGATATCTACAGCGCGACGCACGCCGGTGATGCCAACACGCGACTGCCTGAGGTGCGGGAAACTCTCGTCGAGGCCAATGTTGCTGACCCCGCGCTGGCGATTGCCGAAGCACGCTACATCTCCATAAATGCGATAGGTGCCGCCGCCAGTAACGCGCATCTGAGCTCGCCTCATAGGCTGACGCAGGCATTGGACAAAATCATCCTCAATCGCTTTCTCGGCGTGCCCCTCTTTTTGCTGGTGATGTACCTGATGTTCGTACTGGCCATCAACATCGGCGGCGCGCTGAAGCCGCTGTTTGAAATAGGTTCAGCGACGATATTTGTCGACGGCATTCAGTGGATAGGCTATTCACTGCATTTTCCGGTCTGGCTCACGCTGTTTCTGGCGCAGGGCATTGGCGGTGGAATAAGCACCGTGATGCCGCTCATTCCACAAATTGGCATGATGTATCTGTTTCTTTCCTTTCTCGAAGACTCGGGATACATGGCCCGCGCGGCATTCGTTATGGACCGACTGATGCAGTCGCTCGGTCTGCCAGGCAAATCTTTTGTGCCGCTGATTGTCGGTTTCGGCTGTAACGTTCCGTCGATTATGGGCGCACGCACCCTCGACGCCCCGCGTGAGCGCCTGATGACCGTGATGATGGCACCGTTTATGTCTTGCGGCGCAAGGCTCGCCATCTTTGCCGTGTTTTCTGCTACCTTCTTTGGGCAACACGGTGCTTCGGCGATCTTTTCTCTTTATCTGCTCGGAATCACCGTCGCCGTCATGACCGGTCTGGTCATGAAGCATACCCTTATGCGCGGCGAGGCTTCGCCGTTCATCATGGAGCTGCCCGTTTACCACATTCCTCAGTTGAAAAGTTTGCTGAAACAAACCTGGCAGCGCCTAAAAGGCTTCATCCTTCGTGCGGGTGGCGTTATCGTCATTGCCTGCGTATTTATTGGTGCACTAAACAGTTTCTCACTGAGCGGCAGGGCGGCCGACGGCCTTAACGACTCGGCGCTGGCAAGCGTCAGCAAGGTCCTGACGCCGGTGCTATCGCCTATAGGCGTGCATCCTGACAACTGGCAGGCCACGGTCGGCCTGGTCACAGGCGCGCTCGCCAAAGAGGTAGTTGTCGGTACCTTAAACACGCTGTATACCGCCGACAGAATGAAGTCAGAACCCTTTGATGCCAACAGCTATGACCCTGCAAGCGCGCTGCGCAATGCCGTGCGTGAAACCGGGCAGAGTCTGGTCGATACCTTTAGCCTGAGCGTACTGGCGAACCCTATCGAGGCCAGCAAAGGTGACAGTGAAATGGCCGCCAGCGCGATGGGCGTAATGAGCGCCAAATTCGGCTCCGCCATCTCGGCCTACAGCTATTTAATTTTCGTGCTGCTCTATGTGCCCTGTGTCTCGGTGATGGGCGCCATCGCCCGTGAAACCAGCCGCAGCTGGATGGCGTTCTCCATTCTCTGGGGACTTAACGTTGCCTACTCACTGGCAACGCTGTTTTATCAGGCGGCAACCCTCCCCGAGCACCCTCTTCAAAGCCTGACCATTATTGGCGCAGTGATCGTCGTTAATGGTTTTATTCTTATCGGATTACGCCGTTCAAAAAGCCGGGTTTCGAACAGGGTGACAGACATCATCGCAGTGAGTAAACCGCGGGTATCAAGTGGCTGTAAAGGGTGTTCAGAAGGGAAAAAATGCGGAATATCTTAAAAAAACTCATGACATTCAGGCGTTGAAATCAGCATCAGAGTTAGGTTTATGACATGAGGGTAAAGCAAACAGCTACCCTCATGTCGATGAGGTGACGGTTATTTAAACACTTCTGCCGTCGCACTGATTTTATTATCAGTGTCAGCAGAGATGACAACAAAATATTTACCGCCCTTCTCATCGGCCAGTTTAGAAATAGCCTTTTTCGCATCCATTGGCGCCGTCTGCTCATTATCAATAGATACGGTGCCCAGACTGGTGTAGTTATTTTTCTGCGCATCTTCTCGGGTGATTTCCTTGGCCGCCATCGCGCCGGCAGAGAAAGTACCCACTAACAGAGCAGCAACAACCATTTTCTTGTAATTCATGACATTACCTCTTTTATTAGGTGAATTATTTTTAAAAGCAGTCAAGATAACGCACGCCAGACCCTCTGCGTCGGCAGTGAACTTCCCGCCCAAATACCGCAAACTCTCCCAGAGACACAGACGCCGATAAAGCGCATACAGTCGCGTTTCATCAACCGTCCGGCGTTACCTTATTGAGTATTAATCACCGTGAGAAATTATCCATAAAAGAGGTCACGACCCGCCACTTAACCTTTATTTTGTGAAGTGGCGCATTGTTTTAGAGTATGAAATTGAAACGTTACATCAGATGATTTTCGTCAAGAAAATCCGTAACTAATGCACTGAAGGCATCAGGATGTGACACAAAAGGCGCATGCGAGGCTTTTTCAACGATGGCGGAACGCGAATCTGGCCATCGGGCGTCCAGCAGAGGCACAATTTTACGCGGCACTAAACCGTCCAATGCCCCGTAAATACGCAGGAACGGCATCTCAAGTGACGCTAGCGCTAAACGCAGGTCCTCCTGGTTGAGAATATCCAACCCTCCTGCCAAAACCTCAACCGGAGGAATGGGCAAGTTCAGCACCATCGACTTCAACAGTTTGGCGTCCTGACGTGCGCTTTCACTGCCTAGCGTTTGCAGGGCCAGAAAACGTTCTACCGTGCGCTGAAAGTCTTCGCTCAGCTGCTGCTGAAAGCCATGAAGCACCTCATGACGAATGCCCGGCCACTGCTCGTCATCGCGTGCGGCAAAGCACGGTGAGGAAGAAACGGTAATCAATGCGTCAACTCGCTCTGGGGCTGTTAACGCAGCCTGACTCGCCACCAGCCCGCCAAGCGACCACCCCATCCACACCGCTTTTTTTGGTGCCTGTGCCAGCACGACCTCGGTCATTTCCGCCAGCGAAAGCGCACCGAAATCTTGACTACGGCCATAACCGGGTAAGTCCACCAGATGCAGGCGAAAATGCGGTGCCCATCGCTCAGCGATGTAACGCCACACTTCGGCGTTCAGTCCCCATCCGTGAAGCAGCACAATATCGCGCGATCCTTCACCTAAAGTCTGCCAATAGAGACGATTCATACTGTAGTGTCCATGTCTGTTGTTCGAAAATTAGCGCCGACCTGCGAGAGGCAGCTCGGCGATTTCATCAGGGATGATTTCATTATCATGGTCATGATAGCGAGTATGTTAACCATTGCCAGCCGCTGTTGGCTATGCCAGCAGCCGCTGCATATTGCCCGACATGGCCTATGCAACCTGTGTATCAGGCACTTCCCGCCCCTCCCTCTTTGCTGCCCACGCTGTGGATTACCGAGCGGCAGCGCGCTTCAATCCTGCGGCCGCTGCCTGATTAAGCCACCCGCGTGGCAGTCGCTAATTTTTGCTGGTGTCTATCTGCCGCCGCTCAGCACACTGCTGTTGCGTCTGAAATTTTCCTCTACTCCTGAGTTGGCCGAACCGCTGGCGAGGCTGCTGCTATTGCGCTGGCTGGAGCGCTGGCGAGACGGCAACGTTGTCAGGCCGAACACCATCCTCAGCGTGCCTCTGCATTTACACCGTCATCGGCAACGTGGCTACAATCAGGCAGAACTGCTGGCCCGCCCTCTTGCCCGCTGGCTCGGCTGTGAATATCTGCCCTATGCGCTTGAAAGGTGTCGCGCTACGCCTCCCCAGCAACAGCTTTCGGAAACTGAAAGGAAACTTAACCTAAAGCGCGCTTTCTGCTGCAAACAGGACCTGGAGGGAAAGCATATCGCGCTAATAGATGACGTGGTGACAACCGGTAGCACAATTAGCGAAGTCAGTAAGATACTGAATAAAAACAATATTGCCTCATTACAGGTTTGGTGCATTTGCCGCACCTTGTAGTCAGTCTGTTAAAGGGCGTATTATGACCAATTAGAGTAGTCAACTATTGAGCCAATGCTATGATCATTATTACCGATGCTGCCCAAGAGCACTTTGCCAAACTTTTGGCAAACCAGGAAGAAGGCACCCAGATCCGCGTATTCGTGATTAACCCAGGTACGCCTACTGCCGAATGCGGTGTTTCTTACTGCCCACCCGATGCCGTGGAATCCACGGATACCGAGCTAAAATTTGAAAGGCTGTCAGCCTTCGTTGATGAGCTTAGCGCACCTTATCTGCAAGAAGCAGAAATCGACTTCGTGACCGATCAGCTCGGCTCTCAGCTGACCCTGAAGGCACCTAACGCCAAAATGCGCAAGGTTTCAGACGATGCCCCTCTGATGGAACGCGTTGAATATCTCCTGCAGGCGCAGGTTAACCCGCAGCTGGCAAGCCACGGTGGCCGCGTGTCACTGATGGAAATTACCGAAGACGGTATCGCCGTTCTGCAATTCGGCGGCGGCTGTAACGGCTGTTCAATGATTGACGTGACGCTGAAAGACGGTATCGAGAAAGAACTGTTGCAGGCCTTCCCTGAGCTTAAAGGGGTTCGCGACCTGACCGAGCACCAGCGCGGCGAGCACTCTTTCTACTAAGTCATCTTGCTGCAAAACACCGTGCCTCCCGTTGGCACGGTGATTCATACCCTTCTGCGCCGCTTGTCCACATCCTTCAGCAGTAAATTAATCCTTTCATCAGCAAACATCTCCTCGAGCGACATCGTGAGCTTTCTGCGCCAATTCGGGTATTCGGAACTGGTTCCGGGCACGTTGACCGGCGTATTCATATCCAGCCAGTCTTCAGGCTGTAGCCCGAGCAAAGCACTCGCGCTTTCGGCCACGTAGCGCTGTAGCCCGCGATTCAACGCCGGACTCATCGGCATGCGTTCAGCGTGGGTTCCCAAACTTTTTGGTACACAGTGATGACGATGCAGAGCATCGAGCAACGCCTGTCGCGTTAGTGCTCGCTCGCGCCGCAGATGCGCCAGCACTGCCTCATCGGGATAAATGCCCAGCTTCTCGCCCAGGCTTAAATCGTCGTCCTGCCAATAGCCGCGCAGCGTCGGCAAGTCGTGGGTGGTGATAGTCGCCATCGCCTGTACCACATAGTCTTCAGGCGCACGGTAGTGTAAGTCTTTATCGTGCTCAAAATAGAGCACCTTGTAGGAATAGACCCCGCTGTCACGCAGGCTAGCGACTATCTCCTTGGGCACCGTGCCCAGATCTTCACCGATCACCATGCACTGGTGGCGCTGGCTTTCTAACGCCAGCACGCCAAGAAGATCGCGCAGCGGATAGCTAACGTAGGCACCAAATCCAGCGTGCTCGTCTTTTGGGATCCACCACAGCCGAAGCAGCCCCATCACGTGGTCGATACGCAGCGCACCGCAGTCGCCCATATTGCTGCGCAGCAGATCGATGAAGGGCTGGTAGGCTCTGGCACGCATCACGTGAGGGTCAAGCGGCGGTAATCCCCAGTTCTGCCCCTGCGGCCCAAGGATATCCGGTGGAGCACCGACTGTCGCGCCCATGCAATAAAGAGAACGATTACACCAGGTTTCGGCACCGCCTTCGGCCACCCCTACCGCTAAATCACGATAAAGGCCGATCGGCATCTCGAGCGCGAGGCTGGCCTCATAGCATGAGGCAAACTGCACGTGCGCCAGCCATTGCAACCAGAGATAAAACTCCACCTCATCGTAATAATGTTCAACAAATTCATGTACCCCGGGGTGATGAGGATCGCGATAAGGCTTCGGCCATACCGGCCATCCCCACTGTCCTTCTGCCGTCTGATTGAGGTGCACGTGCAGGGCGTCAAACACCGCTTGCTGCTTCAGGCTCTCTCCGCCCAGCAGGACGAAAGCGCGGAAATCACGCTTTCGCTGGCTGGCCTCGGGAATACTCCGGAACGTCTGCCACGCCAGTTCGAGCGCGGTGATTTTCAGCCGCATGACCTCGACGTAATCGACATAGTCAACGCTGCGCACCTGTTTTAGCGCATCACGGGTGGCGGTACACTGCCACCAGCTTTGGGCGCTCTCAGACTGCTGGAACTCCTCGACCGCGTTAACGTCAACGTAGACTACGTTGAGCCAGCGGCGAGAAGACGGGCTGTAAGGGCTGGCGCTGAGAGGATTCGCCGGGTAAAGCGCGTGGATCGGGTTGAGGCCCACAAAGGCTCCGCCACGCTGCCCCAATTGCTCAACCATCTGTTTCAGATCGCCAAAATCGCCTACTCCCCAGTTATTTTCAGAACGCAGGGTGTAAAGTTGCACGCAGGCGCCCCAAAGCTTCTCACCGCTTTTCAACGCCTCAGGCTCGTAGCAACGCTCCGGCGCAACAATAATCCGACACCCCCACTGCTCCTCTCCCCACTTCAAGGTGAGGTGGTGATAGCCGGTCATGTAGTCGTCGCCCAGCTCCAGAGACTCGCCAAAAATGCCGGTCCCTTCTGAGATATCGCCGTTTTCCAGCGTCAGTTGCCACCGATACTGACCTTCCCCGCGCGGGGAAAGATCGACCGGCTCACCAACGATAAACACTTTCACGTGAGAAAGGGGGCCGACGTCAGGCTCCTGCTCGTCGCGCCCCATCGCTTCTAACAATGCCTGCTTGGTCTCTGCAGAGACGGATTGCACCTCGTCAACCATATTGATAAAGCTGTCCAGAATACCAGCCCGTTTTGCTGCCAGTTCGAGTTGCTCGCCCCGCATGCTTGCTCCTTAACGTTTAGCCTGCCAAATGCGCTGCTGGTAATCGCGAATCGACCGGTCTGAACTGAACATCCCGACCCGCGCGGTGTTAAGCACCGTGCGTTTTGTCCATTCATCGCGGTCGCGGTAAAGCTTGTCGACCTTGTCCTGAGCCTCGCAGTATTCAGCGAAGTCCGCCAGCACCAGATAGGGATCGCCGCCGTCGAGCAGGCTATGCAGCAGAGGTTCGAAGGCTTTTTTGTCGCCGTTGCTGTAGAAACCGCTCGCCAGCTCATCAAGAATAGCTTTGAGTCCTTTGTCCTTTTTAAGCCACGTTTTCGGCTTGTAGCCTTTTTTCACCAGCGCCTTCACTTCATCGACCGTGTTACCGAAGATGAAGATATTTTCGTCGCCTACCTGCTCGGCGATTTCAACGTTAGCGCCATCCAGCGTGCCGACGGTCAATGCGCCATTCAGCGCCAACTTCATATTACCGGTGCCCGAAGCCTCTTTACCGGCAGTCGAAATCTGCTCTGAGACGTCCGCAGCGGGGATCATGACCTCGGCCACGGAAACCCGATAATCCGGAATGAACACCACCTTGATACGGTCAGCCACCAGGGGATCGTTATTGATCTTCTCGGCGACCTGATTGATCGCATAAATAATATTTTTCGCCAGATAGTAGCCTGGGGCTGCCTTGGCGCCGAACAAGAACACGCGGGGCACAATGTCGAGCTTCGGATTGGCGCGAATCTGGTGATAAAGATGAATGATGTGCAGTAGATTCAGGTGCTGGCGTTTGTATTCGTGCAGGCGTTTAATTTGCACGTCGAAGATGGCCTCTGGATTAAGCTCAATCCCGACATGATGTTTAACGTACTCAGCCAGACGCACCTTATTATCGTACTTGATCTGTCGATAGCGTTTGCAGAATTTCTTGTCCTTGACGCTGGCTTCAAGCCCTTTCAACGCGTCTAAGTCCGTGACCCATTCAGTTTTCAGCGTCTCGTCAATCAGCGCTGAAAGTTCGGGATTACACTGCTTGAGCCAGCGTCTTGGGGTAATACCGTTGGTGACGTTGTGGAATTTCTCCGGCCACAGCTGGTGATATTCCGGGAACAGGTCTTTCACCACCAGATCCGAGTGAAGTGCCGCCACGCCGTTGACCGCGAAACCGGCCACCACGCAGAGGTTTGCCATACGGACCTGTTTATCGTAATGCACGGCCAGTTTGGCCCATACTGCCTCGTCTCCCGGCCAGTGTTGGTCGACTAGTTTCTTAAAGTTGGCATTTATCTGTTTGATAATCGCAAAGTGGCGCGGCAACAGGCTGCGTACCAGCCTTTCATCCCAGGTTTCCAGCGCCTCAGGCATTAACGTATGGTTGGTGTAGGCGAAGGTGCGGCTGGTGATGTGCCAGGCGTCGTTCCAGCTCATCTGGTGTTCATCGATAAGCACGCGCAGCATTTCCGGGATGCCAATGGTCGGATGGGTATCGTTGAGCTGAATGACCTCGTAATCCGGCAGTTCGTGGATATTACGGCCCAGGAAATGATGGCGGCGTAAAATATCGGCGACCGAACAGGCACACTGAAAGTACTGCTGCATCAGCCTGAGGCGTTTACCTTCCTCATGGTTATCGTTAGGATACAGCACCTTAGTCAGCTTGGCAGCGTCAATCCCCTGCTGTTCTGCCTGCAGGAATTTGCCGTCATTGAATTTTTCGAGATCGAACGGGTGAACGTGGGTCGCTTCCCAGAGGCGCAGTGGTTGAGTCACGCCATTTTTATAGCCGATGACCGGCAGGTCCCAGGCTTCGCCGCGCAGGTTAAAACCAGGCTTCCAGTAAGACTTTCCGCCTTCCCCTTTCACTATCTTGCCGCCCACGCCGACGTCAACCGCAAGCGCGCTATTGTGGCGGAACCAAGGATAATCATTGCGATGCCAGTCGTCCGGCGCTTCATGCTGTTTTCCTTCGACGAAGCTCTGGCGAAACAGGCCGTACTGGTAATTCAGGCCATAACCAATCGCCGGTTGGCCGACGGAGGCCATAGAGTCGAGATAACAGGCGGCAAGTCGCCCCAACCCGCCATTGCCTAAAGCAGGATCCACCTCTTCTTCGAGCAGATTGGTCAGATTAATATCATATTGTTCGAGCGCTTTTGCGACCTGATCGTACCAACCCAGGTTAATCAGATTATTGCCAGTCAGGCGGCCGACCAGAAACTCCATCGAGATGTAGTTCACGTGGCGCTTAACCTTATTGCTGCCTTTACCGCTGTCGGGTCGCGGCGGCAGTTGCTCTGCTACGGCGGCGCTCACGGCGTGCCACCACTGGTGCTGGGTCATATCCTGGGCTGAAGTGAGTCCGAAAGCTTGCCACTGGCGAGTCAAAGCCGCCAAAAAACTGTCCTGCTTGAAAGTCGGTTTTGGCATAGGGGAATCTCTTTCCTTTACGACGAGGGAGGTAATGTGATCTCTGACACTTATATGTATAAACCCTATACGAGAAATTTGCTCATAGGTTAATCAGCTAAAACTCCTGACAGCATCATGAGTTAAGGAAATTTGAGTGGCTATTTGTCTGAGATTTTCATAATTTTTCGCATCAGCACGGGCGATTTAGCGAAAGCCCGCACATTCTGTCTGGTCTTGCCGGACAAAGAATTGGTTACAATAGGACTGAATATTTCTTAATAGACGCATCCCGTCATGACGAGGCAAAAAGCAGCATGGAACAGTTTGAAGCAATCAGCGTTGAGCAGGCCCATAACCGCCTGAAAGAAGGGGGTGCAGTGATGGTTGATATCCGTGACATTCAGAGCTTTAACAACGCCCACGCACCCGGCGCTTTCCATTTAAGTAACGAAAGCATCGGCGCATTTATGCAGCAAACTGAATCCACCACGCCGGTGATGGTGATGTGCTATCACGGCATCAGCAGCCGCAGTGCCGCACAATATCTGCTGACCCAGGGATTTGATTCGGTATATAGCGTCGATGGTGGCTTTGAAGCCTGGTCGAAAACCTTCCCTCAGGACGTTGAGGTATAAGGTTTTTCTCGCGGAGGAGCGACGCTGAATGGGCCGCTCCTCTCACCCCCCACGCGCTGTGGCAAAAGGGCTTCTCTGCTAGGTCTTTATTTCTGCATCGTGACCTGAATCGGTTTTTTCACGAATAGGCCGTAGCTCAACGCGCCCAACGTCAGTAGCCCCGCGCCAAGGAAGAACACGTTAGTGAACTGCCCCGTGGCGTCGAGGATGACGCCGGTAACAATCGGTGCACAGGCGGCCCCAAGAAATCCTCCAAAATTCTGGATAGCCCCCATCGAAGCCACCTGCTCTTTTGGCGCGATGTCGGAGGCCAGCGTCCAGATAACGCCCTGTGGCAGCTGTGAGAAGAAATAACCCACCGACAGCAGCCCAATACTCAGCGCGGTGCTGTGCACGAACGGAACCGGCGCAACGAAGCAGGCAGCCATGGCGGCACCGACGACAATGGGCACTTTACGTGCCGTAATGGTATTCACACCGCGACGAATTAATCGGTCTGAGATAGAGCCGCCGCACAGCACGCCCAAAATCCCCGCAAAGAACGGAATTGCCGCCAGCCAGCCGGTCTGTTTCAGGCTAAAGCCCAGTGATTTCTCGAGATAGCCCGGCAGCCAGGTCAGATAAACCCAGATGGTAAACATGATAGAGAAGTTGCCGATCACCATGAACCAGGTGGTTTTATGTTTGAACAACGCCGCCCAGCTCGCCCTGTTGTTGCCGTTAGCCTCAACGACCGACGGCTGCACTCGTTGAGCGTTGGCGTGGATCGACTGCTCTTCACGCTCGGAAGGGTTTCGATAAAACTTCAGCCACACCAGCAGCAGCGGAATGCCCGCCAGGCCGATGGCGATAAACATACCGCGCCAGCCGAGAGTCAGCAGCAGCACGGTGAGAATCGGTGGTGCTACGGCGTTTGCAATCTGCGAACCGGTGTTAATGATCGAGGTCGGCAGCGCACGCTCTTTATCCGAGAACCAGCGGTGGGTTATCTTGATGCCAGAGGTAAAGAACGGCGACTCGGAAATGCCCAGCAGCACGCGCAGCGTATAAAACATCGAATAACCGTTCACAAAACCGGCCATCACTGTAAAGGTCGACCACAGGCCGACGCCCCACGAGAACATTTTTTTCGGTCCGAAACGGTCGACCAACCATCCCGCAGGCAAGTTTGCCAGCGCGTAAGGCCACAGGAAGGCCGACAGCAGCAGGCCCATTTCAGTCTGACTAAAACCAAACTCCCTGGCGATGGTCGTATTGGCAATACTGAGATTGGCACGGTCGAGATAATTAATGACCGCCGCGATAAGCAGAATAAAAATAATACCCCAGCGCAAGCGTGAAACAGCCGGAGCCGCCTTTTTTACCAGAGGTACATTGAGGGAAGAGGTGACGTCTTTCATAATTTTAATTATCCACTAGGGGTTATTCATAAATAAGCCATCGTCAAACAGGCTCAGGTGAATTTTAATCACGGCTTTACGAATAAAAGACTCGCTATAGGTATGACAACACGGGCGATGTAAATCTTGCGGAAAGAAAACAGCAAACATGCCAGGCACTAAACGAATCAGCGATTCATTATTCGTTTCCTGATAAAACACAATATCGTGATTCTCGGCACGGTCTTCGACCACCTGATGCTGTGCCGCACCGCGCGCCACGCCGATGGTTTCTTCGCCCTGCAAGAGAAACTGGATATCGACAAACTTAAAGTGTGACTCAGCTCGCATTTCATTCGCGGGAACGGTATTCATTTCCTGTAAAAGACAAAACATCTTTCCCGGAATAATGTCTATTTTCCCTGGCGTCAGCGTTGAAAAATCGGTTTGAGTAATAAATTCGATACCTTTATTAATAATCGGATGGAGAGCAAACTTTTCACGCTCCCAATCACGCAGGCAACATACGATCATGTTGAATAATCCTTTTATATTTTTTATTCCGAAAGTCGAGGCACAGAATGGCGATAAAAATTAATTCGCCTGATGCCACTTTCAGTCTGGGATATTCAAAAAGCGGATGAGGTCGAGACTCATCCACACGTTATCGCGGCTTAAACGGCCGCGATTTTTTTCTGCCACAGCGCGGTGCCGGTGCTTATCTGGTCCAGCAACACGGTGAGTCCCCAGAATTTTTCCAGCACGTTGTCTTTGTTTACCCGACAGAACTCGCTATCAAAGGTGCCCAGACGCTGATGATAAATTTTGGCGTTTTTCGGGTAACCCAGCGTTTCTGTCACCGCTCCTAACGACAGGAAAATCGCCAGCTCTTCGGCCAGTTTCGGATGCGCAGCGGCCTTGTGATACAGCCAGCCGTAAAGTTCCGGGTGGAAGTTGGTGAACACGCCGCTAAAGCCCTTCGAACCCGCCAGCATCGCCGGATAGGCGATCGCCGCATTGGCATTGATAATATTCAGTGGCGTCTGTGCCACCAGTTTCACGCGACGGGTCACGGTAGACAAATCGCAGCTCACGTCTTTAAGCACCACAAAACGCCCCGTGTTGGCGCAGTACGTCAGCTCTTCGTCGGTCAGCAGGCGGCGATACGGCGCCGGACACTCATACAGCCCCAGCGGCATGGATTCGGGTAACGCACTCAGCAACTGGTCGAGCGTGGCAAAGAAGGTCTCACTGCCCTGATTCTTCGGATCCAGGTGATTGGTCACCAGCACCAGCGCGTCCGCACCGGTTTTCGCCATCGCGGTCAGCTCGTTAATCTGCTGTTCGATATCGTCACTGATATGGCCCGAAGCAATCACCGGAATACGCCCTGCCACCTTATCGACCACAAATTTGGCCAGCGCCACGCGCTCGTCGAGGGTCAAGAACTGCATTTCGCTCGACTGACACACGGCAAACAGCGCGTCGACACCCTTCTCGAGATACCAGTCGATCAGGCGGCTGAGGCACGGATAATCAATCTGGTTGTCTGCGCTGAAAGGCGTCAACATCACCGGCACAATGCCCTCAATACTTTTACTCATCACTACTCCTCACAGTGCCCGCAGGCATCAGACGTAATCGATTACGCGGACGCTAAAAAAGTTATTTAAGGCAGCGACCGCCACAGGAAACTCAACAGTGAACGCAGCATTTAACGCTGCGCCAGGCGCGCTAAAACTTGCGCGTTATCAGGCATGTTCGATGCACCTTCACGCTCGACCGCCAGTGAGGCAAACGCGGCCGCATAGGTTGCCGCCTGCACCAGACTCTGCCCGTTGGCTAGGCTTGAGGCCAACGCGCCGTTAAAGGCATCGCCTGCACCGGTCGTGTCGACGCTCAGCGCCGGAAAAGCCGGGATATGCTGGAACTGATGGCCGTCGAGCAACAGGGCCCCGCGTGACCCCATAGTGATGATCACCCGCTGTGCACCCTGACTCACAATCCGCTGCGCCGCCTCTTTGGCACTCGCCAGATCCTGCACGTCGATACCTGAAAGCTGCGAGGCTTCGGTCTCGTTGGGCGTGATAACATCAACGTATTCGAGGCACTCAAGCGCATGGCTGGAAGAGGGGGCAGGGTTGAGTATTACCGTTACTCCCAGCGCTTTCGCCAGCTTCATCGCGCTCAGCGTGGCGGCAAAGTTATTCTCGAGCTGCACCAGCAGCACGTCGGAATCTTCGAGTTCAGGCGCAATAGCCACCACCTCGTCTTCGCTAATGGTTTTATTGGCACCGGAATAGATGGCAATCATGTTCTCGCCATTCTCCTGCGAGACATAAATAATGGCGTTGCCAGTCGGTTCTGTTTCCGATTGATAGAGCGTAAAAGAGTGGATTTCTGAAGAGGTCAGGTGCTCATAGGCAAATTGACTGAACTGGTCTTTACCCACCTTGGAAACGAAATGCACCTTGGCACCCGCACGGCTGGCCGCCGTTGCCTGGTTCGCTCCTTTACCCCCCGGTCCAAGCGTACTGCCTAACGCCAGCAGGGATTCTCCGCCCTTCGGAAAACGTTCAACCTTTGCGACAATATCGACGTTGAACGACCCCAGAATGCAGACCTTACCTTTCATGTCCTTTCCTTTATGTTGCTGCACGGCCTGCTTTCTTTTCTGAATTTGCAGGCGTTTAAGCAACACTTCGAAGTTGCCACCGGTGTCGGTAATCAGCTTTGACTGCAAACTCCGGCGAATCACCATTGCCCCACCGTGGCAGCGCTGCACCAGCCTTTCCTCAGCCAATGCGTTGAGATCGCTACGAATGGTTTCACGGGTCACCGAAAATAATGACGCCAGGACCTCAACCTTTACCCGCTCGTATTTATCCAGATAATCCAGAATTTGCTGCCGACGCTCTTCAAGAAACATAGTCATCCACCTTTTCTATTCTCAGAATAAATGCGCTCGGCCAATTAAAGAGTGATGCTGCTCATAGGTTGATTGGCAAAACGGAAGCAAACAAAAATTGCAGTTTATGATGTTGCGTCAGACACATTGCGCCGAATTTCTCTGGCATACAGCGAGGGAAGCTAACGTTATAATCGATAGCTCGAAGACCTGGCTCACCGCAGGTCATTGCCAGGAAGCAAGATAATAAATCTTTAAATCAGATAATTACGGGACCAGCAGAACACTATGATAAGAATTATCAGCCTGTCTAACCCCCGCATTGCGCAGGCGTTTGTCGACTACATGGCAACACTTGGGGTCCAGCTGCAGGTGAAACATGATGGACAGGAAGTCCAACTCTGGCTGGAGGATGAGTCACAGTTGGAAAAGGTCGAGCCTGAGCTCAACCTTTTTCTGAAAGATCCGCTGCATGCACGCTATCAGGCGGCCAGCTGGCACACTGGCAGCACCCAGGCCAATCTGCAATACGAACGTTACTCCTACTGGCAGCGGATCCGCAGCCAGGCGGGTCCGCTGACGATGACCGTGATGGTTATTTGTATTTTGGTCTATATCCTTCAGCAAATTTACGGCGACCAGACGGTGATGGAGTGGCTGGCATGGCCCGCCGACCGAAGCCAATATAGTGAACTGTGGCGCTGGTTCACCCCGGCATTCCTGCACTTTTCCATCCTGCACATCCTGTTTAACCTGATGTGGTGGTGGTATCTCGGCGGGCCGGTTGAAAAACGCCTCGGCAGCGGCAAACTGTTTACTATCGCGCTCATCTCCGCGCTGTTAAGCGGTTGGGGACAGTCCCTGTTCAGCGGCATCTATTTTGGTGGCCTCTCCGGCGTAGTTTATGCATTGATGGGCTACGTCTGGCTGACCGGCGAGCTAAAACCTGAACGTCAGCTCTCTCTGCCGCGCGGATTAATGGTGTTCGCTATTGCCTGGCTGGCGCTGGGATACTTTAATGTGATGGGTCTGGCGATTGCCAATGCAGCCCATGTATTCGGTCTGGCCGTGGGACTTATTATGGCCTTTTGCGATACGCGTACGCCGCGTAAGAAAAGCAGTTAGGGGATTTCGGTGAAACAAACACAACGTCATGACGCCATCGTCGAGTTGGTCCGCCAGCAGAGCTATGTCAGTACTGAGGAGCTGGTGGAGCATTTTGCCGTCAGCCCGCAAACTATTCGTCGCGATCTCAATGATTTAGCCGAGCAGAACAAGATTCATCGCCATCACGGTGGGGCGGCGCTGCCGTCCAGTTCGGTGAATGCTGCCTATAACGACCGCAAGATCATGTGGTCAGATCAAAAGGCACGTATTGCCGCGCGCGCGGCGAGCCATATTCCCGACGGGTCTACGCTGTTCATCGACATCGGCACCACGCCGGAGGCCGTTGCCCACGCGCTGATTAACCATCGTGACCTGCGCATCGTGACCAACAACCTCAATGTTGCCACCCTGCTGACGCCGAAAGAGGACTTCCGTATTCTGTTGGCCGGCGGTGAAGTACGCAGCCGTGACGGCGGTATCATGGGCGAGGCCACGCTCGACTTTATCTCCCAGTTCCGCCTCGACTACGGCATTTTAGGCATCAGCGGCATCGACATGGACGGTTCATTGCTCGAGTTCGACTACCATGAAGCGCGAATCAAGCGCGCAATCATCGAGAATTCGCGCAATGTGATGTTGGTTACCGACCATTCCAAATTTGGCCGCAACGCCATGGTCAACCTCGGTAACATGAGCCTTATCGACTCGATGTTTACCGACCAAAGACCGCCAGAAAGCGTAATGGCGCTGATTAACAAGTACGAAGTCCACCTCGAACTCTGCTAATACCCCGCCGGGCGATGCCTGCTTATTGCCCGGCAACCTCTCCCCACCTTCTTTCTATTTCGACCTTCGTTTTCCCTGCATCCCTGCCCAACCCTCCTCCCAAAACGCGCAATAACGAAAAATGAGGATAAAAAGTCATCTTCTCGTCATCCTTACCCGGTTAAATCGGGGTGAAAATGTTACCTCCATCACGCATGAATGTTTTTATTTGGTTAACTCTTGGCTTGTTTGTTGGTTATCGATTACAATCATGAGCGAAAACGAGCATTAAAGAGCTATTACGAACATCTGGAGGAAGATGACGTGGAAACCAAAGACTTGATCGTAATCGGTGGCGGTATTAACGGTACCGGTATCGCTGCGGATGCAGCTGGCCGTGGGCTATCCGTTCTGCTGCTTGAAGCGCAAGACTTGGCCTGCGCGACCTCTTCGGCCAGTACTAAATTGATCCACGGTGGCCTGCGCTATCTGGAACACTACGAATTTCGTCTGGTGAGCGAAGCCTTGGCCGAACGTGAAGTCCTGCTGAAGCTGGCCCCACACATTGCGTTCCCGATGCGCTTCCGCCTGCCTCACCAGCCGCACCTGCGTCCGGCCTGGATGATCCGCATCGGTCTGTTCATGTATGACCATCTTGGCAAACGTACCAGCCTGCCGGGCAGTAAAGGGTTAAAATTTGGCCAGAATTCGGTGCTGAAGCCCGAAATCACGCGCGGATTCGAATATTCAGACTGTTGGGTTGACGACGCCCGTCTGGTGGTACTCAACGCACAGGAAGTGGAAGAGCGCGGCGGCGAAGTTCGTACCCGCACTCGCGTTACGCGGGCATGGCGAGAAAACGGCCTGTGGATGGTTGAAGCACAAGAGATAGACAGCGGTAAAACCTTTACCTTCCGCGCCAAAGGCCTGGTTAACGCTGCCGGTCCGTGGGTGAAAACCTTCTTTGATAATGGGTTGAAGCTGAAATCACCTTACGGTATTCGTTTAATCAAAGGCAGCCACATCGTGGTGCCGCGCGTTCATAACGAGCCGCAGTCTTATATTTTGCAAAACGAAGACAATCGTATCGCCTTCGTGATCCCGTGGATGGACGAATTCTCGATCATCGGCACCACCGACGTTGAATATAAGGGCGACCCTAAAAACGTCAAAATCGATGATAGCGAGATCGACTATCTGCTGAAAATCTACAACGAATATTTCAAGAAACAGCTGACGCGTGAAGACATCGTCTGGACTTATTCCGGCGTGCGCCCACTGTGCGATGACGAGTCAGATTCAGCGCAAAAGATCACCCGCGATTACACGCTAGATGTGCACGACGAACAGGGTCAAGCGCCGCTGCTGTCTATCTTCGGCGGCAAACTGACCACCTATCGCAAGCTCGCCGAGCACGCGATGGAGAAACTGTCGAAGTACTATCCTGATGCCGGTCCAGCGTGGACCAAAAATGGCCTGCTGCCGGGTGGTAAGATTGGTGAAAGCCGAGAGAGCTACGAGGCAGAACTGCGTCGTCGCCACAGCTGGTTGCCAGAATCTTTGGCACGCCGTTATACCCACACTTACGGCAGCCAGACTGAGCTGATACTCGCTGGCGCGACAGCTCTGGACTCGCTGGGCGAAAACTTCGGGCATGATTTTTACGAAGCGGAGCTGCGTTATCTGGTCGAGAAAGAGTGGGTCGTCGAGCTCGATGATGCCATCTGGCGTCGCACCAAGCTCGGTATGTGGCTGACAGTACCTCAGCAGGCGCGCGTCGCCGAGTGGTTAAAAGAACACCGTCAGGCGCGTAAAGGGTTGTCTCTGGCTTCTTAAGCCTTTATCAAACATCCTCGTCCCCCGCTTTTCAGCGGGGGACATTTTATCCCCTCAAAGCTTGACCGGTTTGATATTCCAAATCTTCTCAGCGTATTCGCTAATCGTCCTGTCCGAAGAGAAATACCCCATATTGGCAATGTTAAGCAGCGCGCGACGTGACCATTCGTCCTGCTGTTTGTACAGTTCATCGACCTTATCCTGCGTATCGACATAGCTGCGATAGTCTGCCAGCAGCTGATAGTGGTCACCGAGGTTGACCAGGCTATCAAACAGGTTGTGATAGCGTTTCGGGTCACCCGGGCTAAACGTACCGGTCGCAATCTGGGTTAGTACCTTGTGCAGCTCGGCATCGTTCTCATAGTATTCATGCGGGTTATAGCCGTTGTTACGCAGCGCCTCGACCTCCGGCGTCGTGTTGCCAAAGATAAAGATATTCTCCTCACCCACGTGTTCCAGCATCTCGACGTTTGCCCCGTCCAGCGTGCCGATGGTCAATGCACCGTTGAGCGCAAATTTCATGTTACTGGTGCCGGAGGCCTCGGTCCCCGCCAGCGAGATCTGCTCGGAAAGATCCGCTGCGGGAATGATCATCTGCGCCAGACTGACGCTATAGTTGGGAATAAACACCACCTTCAATTTGTGATGCGCCCGAGGATCGTTGTTGATAACCGTGGCGACGTCATTAATCAGGTGGATTATCTGCTTCGCGGCATAGTAGGCCGACGCAGCTTTACCGGCAAAAATCACCGTGCGCGGTACCACGTTCGCATCGGGATCGTCGATAATGCGGTTATAGCGGGTTATCACGTGCAGTACGTTTAGCAACTGGCGTTTGTACTCGTGAATACGCTTGATCTGCACGTCAAACAGACTGTGCGGATCGATAACCACCTCGAGCTTTTCACCGACGTAAGCCGCCAGCCGCTTTTTGTTTTCATACTTGGCTTTTTGCAGAGCCTTGAGGAAGCTAGGATAGTCGATGTCCTGCTTCAGCTCGGCCAACTGGCTGAGATCGGTACGCCAGGTGTGACCAATCGCATCGTCGAGCAGCGCCGACAGCGGTTTGTTGGCCAGCCCCAGCCAGCGACGCGGCGTCACGCCGTTGGTCATGTTGCAGAATCTACCGGGGTAAATTTTCGCGAAGTCGGCAAACAGCGACTGCACCATCAGGTCCGAGTGCAGCGCAGACACGCCGTTGACCTTATGGCTGGCAATCACCGCCAGCCACGCCATACGCACCCGGCGGCCGTTGGTTTCGTCGATAATCGAAACCCGGCTTTTCATGGCATTGTCGCCGGGCAACAGTTCTTCGACGTAGTTAAGAAAGTGTTCGTTAATCTCAAAGATTATTTGCAGATGACGCGGCAGAATTTTGCCGAGCATGTCCACCGGCCAGGTTTCCAGCGCTTCGCTCATCAGCGTATGGTTGGTGTAGGAGAAGACGCGACTCACTGTCTCCCACGCAGAAAGCCAACTTTTTTTATGTTCATCAATCAGCAGGCGCATTAGTTCGGGAATAGACAGCACCGGGTGGGTGTCATTCAAGTGGATAGAGATTTTATCCGCAAGATTGTCGAAGGTTTTGTGGGTGCTGTAATGGCGATTGAGGATATCCTGCACCGTCGCCGAGACCAGGAAATACTCCTGGCGCAGACGCAGTTCGCGGCCCGAATAGGTCGAGTCGTCGGGATACAGTACCCGCGACACGTTTTCAGAATGGTTTTTATCTTCCACCGCCGCGAAATAGTCGCCCTGATTAAACTTACCGAGGTTGATTTCGTTACTCGCCTGCGCGCCCCAGAGCCTGAGCGTGTTGGTGGCATCCGTATCGAAACCGGGGATGACCTGATCGTAAGCGACCGCAACAACCTCTTCGGTTTCGAGCCAGCGGGTCTTCGAGCCTTCGTGCTGCAAACGTCCGCCGAAGCGCACTTTGTAGCGGGTATTGTAGCGCTGAAACTCCCACGGATTGCCGTATTCAAGCCAGTAGTCCGGCGACTCTCTCTGCTCGCCGTCGACGATGTTCTGGGTAAACATGCCATATTCATAGCGGATGCCGTAACCCCGTCCCGGCAGGGCCAGCGTAGCCAGTGAGTCAAGGAAACAGGCCGCCAGTCGCCCCAGACCGCCGTTGCCTAAACCGGGGTCATTTTCTTCACCAATCAACTCCTCGAGATCCAGCCCCATCTCGTCAAGCGCCTGCTTGATGTCGTCGTAAATGCCCATCGAAAGCAGCGCGTTCGACAGGGTGCGACCAATGAGAAACTCCATCGACAGATAGTAGACTTGCCGCACGTCCTGCGACAGCTGTGCGCGGTTGGCGCGCAACCAGCGTTCGACCATACGATCGCGCACCGCGAACAGCGTGGCGTTCAGCCAGTCGTGCTGGTTGGCAACGGAGGGATCTTTACCAAGAATAAACATCAATTTATAGGCGATGGAATGCTTTAGCGCATCAACGCTGACGGTAGGTGAGGTGTAGTTAATCGGTGAAGTCATAGCATTTCGTCCCCAATCTGGTGAGTGGTTCAAAGCCGTTGATACAGATTCTGATATGCCTGTGCAGCCACTTTCCAACCAAAATCAATGCCCATCGCGTGGTGCTGCACGTGTCGCCAATGCTTGGGGCGACTCCAGAGCACAAACGCACGTCGAATGGCGTTACTCAACGATTTACCGGTACTTTCCTCAAAAACAAATCCGCTGGCCGTGCCATCGGCCAGGTTTTCCAACGCACAGTCGACCACCGTGTCCGCAAGTCCGCCGGTGCGCCTGACCAACGGCAGCGTGCCGTACTTCAATCCATAGAGCTGCGTCAGTCCGCAAGGCTCAAAACGGCTTGGGACCATAATGACATCAGCACCGGCAATAATGCGGTGCGAGAAGGCTTCGTGATAACCGAGCTGAACGCCGACCTGCCCGGGATGTTCGGCTGCGGCGGCCAGAAAAGCCTGTTGCAGCACGGCATCACCGGCACCCAGCACCGCGAGCTGACCGCCCTGCTCAAGCAGGTCTGGCAGGCCTTCGAGCACCAGGTCCAACCCTTTCTGATTAGTCAGTCGGCTCACCACGGCAAACACCAGACGCGAATCGTCTACGTCCAGCCCCATCGCCCGCTGTAGGTAAGCCTTATTGACGGCCTTAGCGCGGAGGTCCTCCGCACTGTAGCGCGCAGAGAGCAGGACGTCGGTCCTGGGTTCCCAAATCGCCTCATCTACACCGTTGAGAATGCCGGTCAGTTTACCTTCGCTCTGCCGCTCTAGCAGCAGCGCCTCCATGCCATAGCCGAACGCAGGCTGGGTTATTTCTTTGGCATAGGTTGGGCTGACGGTGGTCACGTGATCGGAATAAAATAGCCCGGCCTTGAGGAAGGAAATTTGGCCGTAGAATTCGAGGCCGTGCATCTGGAAGAACTCGGGTGGGATCTGTAGCTCCTGCAAATGCTGGGCAAAGAACAATCCCTGAAACGCCAGATTATGCACGGTGAAAACGGTCTTCGCCGGACGCCCGCGCGCGACGATATAGGCCGATGTCAGGCCAGCATGCCAGTCGTGGGAATGCACCACCTCCGGCTTCCAGTTAGGGTCAAAACCGCACGCCAGCTCGCACGCCATCCAGCTCAGCAGCCCGAAACGCAGATGATTATCGACGTAGGCGTTTGAGGCCTGATCGTGATATGGACTGCCGGGGCGGTCATATAATTTTGGTGTATCAATAAGATAGATGCCCACGCCCTGATACAGGGCATAGCGCAGCTCAACGTGTCCGGCAAACGTGTCCAGCGAGCCTACCAGATGAGTTTCCCCGATGCCTTTTTTGACATCGGGGAAAGCAGGAATCAAAACGCGAACATCATCTCCCTCGGCAATTTGCGCGGCGGGGAGCGCACCGGCGACGTCTGCCAGGCCGCCGGTTTTTAACAGAGGAAACAGCTCGGAACAAACATGTAAAACCTGCATTCTCGCTCCTGAATTTTCATCGCGCCAAACACGTCGAATTGCGCGAACCGAAATAAGTTAAAAATTCGATCTCTTCGGCAGGCTTTATAACTTCGCCAACATGCTGCGCGTTACCAGCACTATCCCGCTTTCCGATCGATAAAAACGTTTGCTGTCTTCCTCTGCATTTTCCCCGATGACCATGCCTTCCGGGATGTGGCAGGCTCTGTCTATTACGCAACGGCGCAGGCGGCAGGACCGGCCAATATTGACATCAGGTAATAGAATGCTTGAGTCGATATTGCAAAATGAATTAATGCGTACACGTGGAAAAAGCACCGAATGCACCACGACCGAACCCGACACAATACAGCCACCCGAGACCAGTGAGTTCATGGTCATGCCGTGACTGCCGGACCTGTCCTGCACAAATTTAGCGGGCGGCAGCGGCTCCATGTGGGTACGAATCGGCCAGTTGGTGTCGTACATGTCTAACTCCGGCGTCACCGATGCCAGGTCCAGATTCGCGCGCCAGTAGGCATCTATGGTGCCGACATCGCGCCAGTATGGCGGCAACTCATTGTTCGAAGTCACGCACGACAAACCGAACGGATGCGCCCACGCCACGCCCTGACGGGTAATCTTAGGAATCAGATCTTTCCCGAAATCGTGGCTGGACTCTTCGCTGGCCATGTCCTCTTCCAATAGCTGGAACAAATAGTCCGCATTGAAAATATAGACGCCCATGCTGGCCATTGCCTTATCGGGTTGACCAGGAATCGACGGCGGATCCTTCGGCTTCTCAATAAATGACTTGATCTGGTAGTCCGGGCCGATGTCCATGACGCCGAACTCGCTGGCCTCCGCCAACGGCACCTCGAGGCAGGCCACGGTGCATTGCCCGCCCTTCTCGACGTGGTCGATCAGCATGCGGGAGTAGTCCATTTTGTAAATATGATCCCCGGCAAGAATCACCACATACTCGGCACGATAACGCCGAATTATGTCCAAATTTTGATAGACCGCATCGGCGGTTCCCTTATACCAATGCTCGGTGCTCTGACGCTGCTGCGCCGGAAGCAGGTCAACGAATTCATTCATCTCTTCATTAAGGAACGACCAGCCGCGCTGAATGTGCTGCACTAACGTGTGCGACTGATACTGCGTGATCACGCCGATCCGCCGGATCCCAGAGTTGAGACAGTTCGATAATGCGAAATCGATAATGCGAAACTTACCGCCGAAATGAACTGCGGGTTTAGCACGAGTGGCGGTCAGATCTTTTAAACGCGATCCTCTGCCCCCGGCCAGGATCAGCGCTACCGACTTGAGAGGTAATTGCCTCGCCAACATCATGCGGTCATTGAATTCTAATGTAGCCATAGCTGAATCCTTCCTGTTGCCCTGCTAGCCTTGGGTCATCACGCAGAGCGTTTTTGCCGTCGCTCGCCAAGGCGAGCCTTCCCTGACGTTTTGTTGTTCATTGTCAAAAGGCGCAACACACAGCCAGCGGCCCTCTGGTAATGCCATTTCAACGTCATTAAGTGATGAATTGACCACCAGCAACCAGCGGTCAGACAAACGTATTTGCAGGCACTGCTGCCCGCTTTGCTCCCAGCTTGTTGTTGTCATCGGCTGTCCGGCGCCGTCGAGCCACTGCACGTCTTCCGGCATTCCCTGCCACCAGCTGTTCTGCGTCAACGCAGGAATTTTTTTGCGTAAAGATATAAGCGCGCTTACGTACTCGGTGAGTCCCTTGTCCCCGTCCCGCCAGTTGAGCCAGGTCAAGGCATTGTTCTGACAATACGCGTTGTTGTTGCCCTGCTGGGAGTGACCGAACTCGTCCCCCGCCAGCAGCATCGGCGTCCCCTGCGATAAAAACAGCGTGGCGAGCAGCGCTCGCTGGCTGAGGCGGCGCTGCTTTGCGACCTCTTCCGACACCTCCAGCCCCTCCTGCCCGTGATTCTGGCTGTAGTTGTTGTCGTGTCCGTCGCGGTTGTCTTCGCCGTTGGCCTGATTGTGTTTGTCATTAAAGCTGACCAGATCGCGCAGATTGAACCCATCGTGCGCGGTAAGCATATTCACAGCGGCGGAAGGCAGTCGGCCATCGTGATCGAAAATATCGGCAGATGCGGCAAAACGGGTTGCAAAATCGCCTATCGGCAGCGTTCCATAGAGCCAGAATCTGCGAATGTCATCGCGCCAGTGGTCGCTCCATTCGGCGAAAGGCGCAGGAAAATTGCCAACCTGATAGCCATCCGGTCCGATGTCCCAAGGTTCGGCAATCAGCTTGCAGTGTCCTAGTACCGGATCGGCCTTGATGGCCTTAAACAGCGCCGAATCAGCGTGAAATTCGGGTGTACGACCCAGCATAGTGCCAAGATCGAAGCGAAAGCCGTCGACGTGAAAGCTCTCTACCCAGTAGCGCAGGCTTTCCAGCGTCCAGGCGACCACCTCGTCGTCGACCAGCCGCATAGCATTTCCGCAGCCGGTCAAATTGTTGTCACTGCCGTCGTCGTTCAACCAGTACCAGCTGCGGTTATCCAGGCCGCGTAGGGAAACCGTCGGCCCTTCGACGTCCAGCTCGGCGGTATGGTTGAACACGACGTCTATCAGCACCTCAATCCCGGCCTGATGCAGCGCCCTAATGGCGGTCTTGAACTCGTGAGCGGCACTGACGCCGTTTACGCCGCTGGCATAGCTAGGTTCAAGTGCACAGGGTGCCAGTACGTTGTAACCCCAGTAATTGCTCAGCCCCATGTGTTGCAGGCGAGGTTCATCGGCATGATGCTGCACCGGCAACAATTCCAGCGCGGTAATACCGAGACGCTTGAAATAATCCAGCATCACTGGATGCCCGAGCGCCGCGTAGGTCCCACGGAGAGCTTCAGGAATATCCGGATGAAGCTGCGTCAGGCCGCGAACGTGTGCCTCATAAATCACGGTTTCGCCCCACGGAACGGCCGGAGCGGCGTCATCCTGCCAGTCAAAATGATCGTGGGTGACCACCGATTTTGGCACCAGGTCGGCGCTGTCACGCGGGTCGGCAACCTTTACACCGCCGCACAACCGAGGGTCATCGCCAAGACCGCCCTCCAGCGCATGAGCGCTGGGATCGAGCAATAATTTCTGTGCGTTGAAACGCAGCCCCTTAGCCGGATCAAAGGGGCCATGGGCGCGAAAACCGTAGCGCAGACCCACCTGAGCGCCCGGCAAATAGCCGTGCCACAGATTGCCGGTGCGCGACGGCAACGGCAGGCGCGCTTCCGCCCCCTTCTCGTCAAACAGGCAAAGTTCAATCTTTTCAGCACCGGAGGAAAAAACGCAAAAATTGACGCCATCTCCATCGAAACTGGCACCAAACGGCGCTGGCTTACCGGGCTGAAGAGAGGCCATTAGACGTCCTCCCGCCGCAAATAAATGGTGGCCAGCGGTGGGATAACTACCGAGAGCGAGTGTTCGCGGTGATGGCTGGCATAAGGCTCGGTGTAGACGTGTCCCTGATTACCCACGTTGCTGCCGCGATAATAGTGAGAATCGGTGTTCATGATTTCGTGATAGCGGCCCGGACGACTGACACCAATGCGATAGCCATAGCGAGGAACCGGCGTAAAGTTACTGATAACAATCAGTTCGTTACCCTGCTCATCGCGGCGGGCGAAGGCGAAGATCGAGTTTTCGTAATCATCCACCACCAGCCACTCGAAGCCGCGTGGGTTGAAATCCAGCTCATACAGCGCCGACTGATCGCGATAACAGAAGTTAAGGTCGCGCACCAAATGCTGCACACCTTTGTGCCAGCCGTAAGGCTCTTCAAGCAGATGCCAGTCGAGACTGTAGTTAAAGTCCCACTCGCGTCCCTGAGCGAATTCGCAGCCCATAAACAGCAGCTTTTTACCCGGATGCGCCCACATAAAACCGTAATAGGCGCGCAGGTTAGCGAACTTCTGCCAGGCGTCACCCGGCATCTTGTCGAGCATCGAGCCCTTGCCGTGCACCACTTCATCGTGAGAGATAGGCAGGATAAAGTTTTCGCTGTAGGCATACAGCACGCCAAAGGTCAGCAGGTTGTGATGATATTTACGGTGCACCGGATCAAGCTGCATATAGCGCAGCGTGTCGTTCATCCAGCCCATGTTCCACTTGTAATGGAAACCCAGCCCGTTGGCCTCTGGCGGCATCGTCACGCCCGGATAGTCGGTAGACTCTTCGGCGAGCGTCACTGCGCCGCCCAGCTCACGACCGATGGTCTGGTTGGTATAGCGCAGGAACGAGATAGCCTCAAGGTTCTCGCGACCGCCGTAATAGTTCGGGATCCATTGCCCCTCTTTGCGACTGTAGTCGCGATAAATCATCGAGGCGACGGCATCAACGCGCAGTCCGTCGATGCCGTAACGTTCAATCCAGTAAAAACCGTTGCCCGACAGGAAGTTGCGTACCTCGTGGCGACCATAATTATAAATCAGGGTATTCCAGTCCTGATGGTAGCCTTCGCGCGGGTCGGCATATTCGTACAGCGCGGTGCCGTCAAACTGTGCCAAACCGTGGGAGTCGCTCGGGAAATGCCCCGGCACCCAATCGAGGATCACGTTCAGCCCGGCGTCGTGCACCGCGTCAATGAACGCCTTGAACTCTTCCGGCGAACCGTAGCGCCGCGTCGGCGCGTACATGCCGAGCGGCTGGTAACCCCAGCTGCCGTCAAACGGGTGCTCGTTAATCGGCATCAGTTCAATGTGGGTGAACCCCATCCATTTGACGTAGGACACCAGCTCTTGGGCCAGCTCACCGTAGCTCAGCCAATAGTTGTTGGCAGCATGACGACGCCAGGAGCCGAGGTGTACCTCATAGACGGAAATGGGCTGGTTGAATTGATTGGCCTTCCGGCGATCGTCAGAAAACGCCACCGGCGCAGGAAGTTGACGCACCACAGAGGCGGTTTCGGGGCGCATCTGCGCCTCAAAAGCGTAAGGGTCGGCGCGCAGGCTCAGGTTGCCGCGGCAGTCGATAATTTCAAATTTATAAAGCTGACCTTCGCGAACGGCGGGGATAAACAGTTCCCAAATACCGTTTTCACGGCGCAGACGCATCGGATGGCGACGTCCGTCCCAATAGTTGAAATCACCCACGACGGAAACGCGGGTCGCGTTCGGTGCCCAAACGGCAAACATCACACCTTCAACGCCGTCGAGCGTCAGCGGATGTGCGCCTAATTTTTCATAAGGCCGCAGGTGGGTGCCCTCAGCCAGCAGCCAGATATCCAGCTCCTCAAGCAAAGGACCAAAACGATAGGCGTCATCAATAACATAACGGTTGTCGCCCCAGCGCACCTCCAGCTGGTAGCTGAAAGATTTTTTCCGGCGGGGCATCAAGCCCACAAAGAATCCACGGTCGTCATAGCGCCGCAGTTCGGCAACGCGACTCTGCTTTTGGGTGTCGATAACCCAAACCTCGTCGGCATCCGGTAAAAGTGCACGCACTTCCAATCCCGCAGCGACCTCATGCATTCCTAAAAAGGAAAAAGGATCGGCGTAGCGACCGGAAAAGATTTGGTTAATGACGTGCTGGTCGGGAAGTACTGGCATGGTATTTCATCCTGTGATCAATTAATCAACAAATCCAAGAACAATCATTCTGTCGGCCCGATCGTTTTTTCCTTTAGCGTCGCGTTTTCATCCCTGAAAAGACCCATTTGCCAGATTTAACCCGAGAAAAATACTCCGCTCCTGACTCACTACTCTGCGCAGAACTAGCCGGCGAAGATTGGCTGTACTCACATTTTTAAAAAAAGCAGATAAATGCCCTACTAAATTTCCAAAATCTTCTCTACTAAGCATAGCTAAAGCTTTCTGAGAACAAGGCCTGAATTAAAAGAAATTTTTCGTAAAGATGAGAAGCGTGGGAATGGTCAAAAAACAGACTAAAAGGTGACGGTAAGACAATAAAAAAGGGATGCCAACGGGCATCCCTTAACGTTTTTTTGCTAAAGCAGATTACAGCAGGATACGCAGCATGCGGCGCAGCGGTTCAGCGGCGCCCCACAGCAGCTGGTCACCTACGGTAAAGGCCGACAGATACTCAGGCCCCATATTAAGCTTACGCAGACGACCCACCGGCGTGTTCAGCGTACCGGTTACCGCAGCGGGCGTCAGCTCACGCATCGACAGCTCGCGATCGTTCGGGATCACGCGAACCCAGTCGTTGTGCGTTGCCAGCATCTGTTCGATTTCTGGAATCGACACGTCTTTTTTCAGCTTCAGCGTAAACGCCTGGCTGTGACAGCGCAGCGCACCGATACGAACGCAGAGACCGTCGACAGGAATGACGTTGGAAGTACGCAGGATTTTGTTGGTCTCTGCCTGGCCTTTCCACTCTTCTTTGGTCTGGCCGTTGTCCAGCTGCTTGTCTATCCATGGGATCAGGCCACCGGCCAAAGGTACGCCGAAGTTGTCGGTTGGCAGCGTGCCGCTGCGGGTCAGATCGGTGACTTTACGCTCGATGTCGAGAATGGCCGAAGCCGGATTCTGCAACTCGTGCGCCACAGAATTGTGCAGCATGCCCATCTGGGTCAACAGTTCGCGCATGTGGCGAGCACCGCCGCCGGAAGCCGCCTGATAGGTGGCAACAGACGCCCATTCGACCAGGTCGTTGGCAAATAGACCGCCGAGCGACATCAGCATCAGGCTCACGGTACAGTTACCGCCAACGAAGGTTTTGACGCCTTTGTCGATGCCTTCATGGATCACGTTCTTGTTAACCGGATCCAGAATAATAATCGCGTCGTCCTTCATTCTTAAAGAAGAGGCGGCGTCGATCCAATATCCCTGCCAGCCGCTTTCACGCAGCTTTGGATAGATTTCATTGGTATAATCTCCGCCCTGACAGGTAATAATGATGTCGAGCGCGCTAAGTGCGTCGATATCAAAGGCGTCCTGCAGCGTACCCTGATGCCCACCGAAAACCGGTGATGGCTGGCCGTGCTGCGAGGTAGAGAAGAATACCGGGCGAATGGCGTCGAAATCACGTTCTTCTGTCATGCGTTGCATGAGCACAGAACCGACCATACCGCGCCAACCGATGAAACCTACATTTTTCATAATATCTGTCCTGCCGTGAGGGTGATTACTGCAAATATTGCGCGTTTGCACCGTTTTGGCACAATTCACCCGTCAAAAATGGATAAAAGTGCGATGTACTGCCCTATGAGCGCGCGAGCCTATACCTTACAAAATGTACGCTAAGTGGCAAGTGAATTTAATCGATACCAGGCGCTTTGTTAGCAGCGCTGCTTATATATAAATAAAACCTGAGGGATTTGCGGTTATGACTGAAATGATTTCGGCTACGGTTTTGTTGTTTCTGATTATGGATCCGCTGGGCAACCTGCCGATTTTCATGTCCGTGCTCAAGCATCTGGATCCCAAACGACGCCGCGTGGTGTTGATCCGAGAAATGTTGATCGCCTTGATCCTGATGCTAATTTTCCTTTACGCGGGCGAGAAGATCCTTTCGTTCCTGAATCTGCGTACCGAAACCGTCTCGATTTCCGGCGGTATTATCCTGTTCTTAATCGCTATCAAGATGATTTTCCCGTCGCATGAAAATAACAGCAGTGGGCTTCCCGCGGGCGAAGAGCCGTTTTTAGTGCCGCTGGCTATTCCGCTGGTTGCGGGCCCTTCCATTCTGGCAACGCTGATGCTGCTTTCACACCAGTATCCTAACCAGATTGGCCACCTCACGCTGGCGCTGTTCATCGCCTGGGGTATCTCGATGGGTATCCTGCTGCTGTCCAACCTGTTCCTGCGCCTGTTGGGCGACAGAGGGGTCAGCGCGCTTGAACGCCTGATGGGATTAGTGCTGGTCATGCTCTCGACGCAGATGTTCCTGGACGGCGTGCGGGCCTATTTGAAGATTTAGAACGGTGCTCCGCAGGGAGCACCGTACATTAGGCTAAATAAAATACCGACTTAAGCTCCTGACTCACCGGGCTGTTGTCCGCATTCGACGGCATCAGCTCGCACATCGACTGCCACCAACGTTGACACACCTCGGTGCTGGCCACCGCGTCCCACCGCGCCTGCGACTCAATTTCCACCACCGCGAACAGCAAATTACGTTCCGCGTCCAAAAAAATACTGTAATGGTGGGCGCCATGCGCCTTGAGCGTCTGCTCCAGTTCAGGCCAAATCGGCGAGTGTCGGCGCTGATATTCGGCGTGAGCGTCAGGATATACCTGCATCACGAAGGCTTTACGCAACATTGCGTTTGTCCAGATGCAATGCCTCCTGCCACGGATTAACGCCGAAACGCTTGCCAAGGGCGATGAGCTCCTGCGTGGTAATCGTCTGCTTCATGCCGCCCATCGAGATAACCTTCACCAGCACTTCCGAAGATTTTTCGGCAGTGTCGATCAATCCAAAGGTCTCGTCCAGCGTCGGGCCTGCGCCGAAAATACCGTGGAACGGCCACAGCACAATGCTGTGCGACTTCATCTGCTCGGCGGTCTTCTCGCCAATGCCGTCGGTGCCAGGCACCATCCACGGCACAATCCCCACGCCGTCCGGGAACACGACCAGACACTCGGTGCTGCCTTCCCAAAGCTGGCGCGTAAAGCTCGCCGCGTCCAGCTCCAGCACGTAGCTCAGCGCCATAAAGTTCGTCGCGTGACAGTGCATGATCACGCGGTCGGTGCCGTTGGTCAGCTGTTTACGCACGCTGTGCGACTGGAAATGCGACGCCAGCTCGGAGGTTGGCACACCGCCGTTCACCAGTCCCCAATGGATTTTATAAGACTTGCCGTCTTCGCTGACCTGAAGCAGCACCAGGCTGTCTGCGGGGTCAAGCTGCACATTGCGGAAAAATTTTCCGGAGCCGGTCACCAGGAACCAGCAGTTAGCCAACAGTGGCGCGGGTTGGCTTAGCTCGATATGGCGCGGTGCGGCCACAAAATCGGACTTGAATGGCGCGACCTCGTCCTCCAGCAGGCGCAGGCTGATGTTGCCGCCGTTGCGCTCGTCCCAGCCCTTCAGCCACATGTCGCTAGTTGCCTTCACCATTCCCTGCACAAACCAAGAGGAAAGAATGCTTTGCATGATAAATCCTTAACGTTGACTGAGTATTTGTTGTTCATAACGGCGCACGTCGGTAATCCAACCGGCATCGGCGGGCACGTCATTGCGCAGGCAGTAGGTTTCCCACACTGCCTGCCACGGCAGCGATTTCTGCTCCTCGAGCAGCGCCAGACGCAGCGTATAGTCGCCCTCATTTTCGGCCTTGCGCAGCTGATCGAGTGGCTCCAGCAGGGCACGCAGCAGCGCTTTCTTGGCGTTGCGGGTGCCGATAACCCAGGCGGCGATACGGTTGATGGAGGCGTCGAAGAAGTCGAGGCCGATGTGGACTTTGTCGAAGAGATCGTTGCGCACGATTTCGTTGGCGATGGCCTGCGTTTCATCGTCGAGAATGACCACGTGGTCACTGTCCCAGCGCACAGGGCGGCTTACGTGCAGCAGCAGGCGCGGCACGTACAGCATGGCGGTCGAAATTTTGTCGGAAATCACTTCGGTCGGATGGAAGTGACCGGCATCCAGCGTCAGTGCGGTTTGGCGACTGGTGGCATAGCCGAGGAAAAATTCGTTGGATCCCACGGTATAGCTCTCTGCGCCAATGCCGAACAGCTTGCTCTCGACCGCGTCAATGTGGTGCTGCGGATTCAGCTTCTCGCTGATGATTTCATCCAGTGCGGTCATCAGACGCTGGCGCGGCCCGAAGCGGTCGACGGTCAGGTCTTTCATGCCATCTGGCACCCAAATATTCATCACCGACGGTGTGCCAAGCTGCTCGCCGAATGACGCAGACACCTTGCGGCTTGCCTGACAGTGTTCAATCCAGAACTGGCGAGTCTCAGAATTGGCGCTAGAGAGCGTAAAGCCGTCGGCGCTCAGTGGATGCGAGAAGCAGGTTGGGTTGAAGTCCAGGCCAAGGCGATTCTTTTTGGCCCAGTCGACCCAGTTGCTGAAATGCTTGGGTTCAATCTCGTTACGCTCGACCGGGCTGTCGCTTTCAAGATAAATCGCGTGCAGATTCAGGCGTTTTGGACCCGGGATCAGCGAGAGGGCTTTATCCAAGTCGGCGCGCAGCTCCACGGCAGTGGTCGCACGGCCCGGGTAGTTGCCGGTTGCCTGAATACCGCCGGTCAACGCGCCCTGAGGGTTTTCAAAGCCGCGCACATCATCGCCCTGCCAGCAGTGCATGGAGACAGGCAGTTGATCGAGTTTGGCCAGTGCGGCCTCAACGTCTACGCCCACGGCGGCAAAACGCTGTTTCGCAAGGTCAAACGCCTGATCGATAAGCTTGGTCATAAGCAAAATTCCTTATTAGGTAGGCTCAGCGCCTGAAAACGTGGCCAGCTGGCCGCGATTGCGCTATTGGAATGAGGTTCAATGCGATGTAACGGGAAATGTTCTGCCACCCGCTGGCGAAACGCGCCGACGTCTTTGATGTCACCCAGCGCAATCAGCTGACAGCCGATGTTGCCGAGCGTCGACGCCTCAATCGGTCCGGCAATGACCGGCACATTGCAGGCATTGGCGCACAGCTGGTTGAGGAAATGGTTCTGACAGCCCCCCCCGACAATATGTAGCTGCGTGAAGGGTTTACCGCGCACGTTGCCCAGTTCTTCGAGCACCTGGCGGTACAGCAGCGCCAGGCTGTCGAAAATACAGCGCGCAAGTTCGGCGGGGCTGTGTGGCTGCGGCATGGCGTTTTCGACGCAGGCGTCCTGAATCTCACGCACCATGCTGGCTGGGTTGATAAAACGATCGTCGTTGGGATTGATAAGCCACCGGCAGGCGGTCTGACGCGCCGCATCGTCAATCAGCGCGCACAGGTCATCGATGTGCAGCTCCTCGCAGACGCGCTGTAGCAGCCAAAGCCCCATAATATTTTTCAGCACCCGATAACGCCCTTCAACGCCGCCTTCGTTAGTGATATTGGCCTCCAACGCGGCGCGGCTGTTGTAGGGCGTCTGACTTTCGAAGCCCATAAGCGACCAGGTGCCCGAGCTGAGATAGGCGGCATCGGCGTGGGCAAGCGGCGTACCCAGCACGGCGCTGGCAGTGTCGTGCGTTGCGACGGCGATAACCGGAACACCCTTGCCGCGCGGGCTTTTCCATTCGCCTACTGTGTGGCCGGGCTGGGAAGGACGGCCAAACCACGCGGCCTTGGCGCCTGCCCAGTGCAGCAGCTTGCTGTCCCACTCGCCGCTCTCGATATTTAGCATCTGCGTCGTGGTCGCGTTGGTGTATTCCCAGCACAGCGCGCCGGTGAGGCGATAGTGCAGATAATCGGGGATTTGCAGCACGTGAGCGATGCGCTCGATTAGCTCCGGCTGGGCCTGCGTCAGCGCCCGCATTTGGTAAAGGCTGTTAAACGGCAGGAACTGAATGCCGGTCTGTTTATAAATCGCCTCGCAGGTCAGCTCACGCTGCGCCTTCGCCATCACACCGTGAGTGCGCTTATCGCGATAAGAGACAGCGGGTGCCAGACGTTGGCCGTCGGCATCCAGCAGCACAAAATCGACGCCCCAGGTATCAATGCCGAGGCTGTCCAACGCAATACCTTCATCGTCCAGCTGCTGTAAACCGGCGCTAATGGCCTGCTCCAGCGCGTCAACATCCCAGCATTCATGTTCATCGATTTGCACCAGATGATTGGAGAAACGGCTGACTTCCCGCAGGGTCAGCGTGCCCTGTTGGAGGTCGGAAAGGGCCAGCATAATGCGGCCGCTGGAAGCACCGAGGTCGATAGCGACAATATGACGAATGGTCATTGGATTTCAGTCCCTGCTGATTCAATGCCTACAGTCTAAAATCACTGAAATTCGCCGCCTTTTCGTTACTGCCAGCGCCAAACGCTTGCTGGCAATTGCGCAAAGATGAGCTTGAACCAGCTCACACTTTTTTCTTTTGCCGTTTGTCCTGCAAGCTGTGACCGCCGCCGCATTTCTGAATCAATTTTGGGTCATTCTTAAAAAATCCGTCCCCCAAAAGGATTTCGCGGTCAAAAATTCAAGGTAAAGTTGTGGCGGGATTACTACCATCGGTTAAGAATTTATTAATGAGGTGTTAAAAATGACCGTGTTACACAGCGTTGATTTTTTCCCCGCCGGTGGTTTCTCCATTGCCGTTGAGCCCCGCGCGCCGCAGGGCGCCTTTCCCGAGCATCATCATGATTTTCATGAAATCGTTCTGGTAGAACAAGGCAGCGGTATTCACGTGCTCAACGGCCAGCCACAGACGCTGTGCGGAGGCTGCGTGTGCTTTATTCGCGATCACGACCGTCATCTGTATGAACAAACCGACAATCTGCATCTGACTAACGTGCTCTATCGTGGCCCCGACGCATTCCGTTTTCTCTCCGGCCTGCGCGATCTGCTGCCACAGGAAAAAGACGGCAACTATGCTGCCCTCTGGCGCATCAATAACAAGGTAATGGCGCAGGCCAAAGCGCTGATTGATCAACTGCCGCGCAGCGCGACGCAGTTTTCACTCGAGCAGCAGGCCGAGCAGGAGCTACGCTTTATGCAGCTGCTGGTGCTGCTACGCCAGGGCCGCAACACGCAGGAGGACAACGGTCAGGAGAGCCGACTGCGCCACCTGCTAGACTGGCTAAACGAACACTACAGCGAGGAGATTGACTGGGACGAACTGGCAAACCAATTCTCGCTGTCGCTGCGTACGCTGCATCGTCAGCTAAAGCAGCAAACCGGCAGCACGCCACAGCGCTACCTGAATCGCCTCAGACTCCTACAGTCAAGACACCTGCTGCGCCATAGCGACATGCGCGTCACCGATATCGCATTTCACTGCGGTTTCGGCGACAGTAACCACTTTTCGACGCTTTTTAAGCGCGAATTTGGTTATGCCCCGCGCAACGTTCGCCAGCATATGAATTAACTCAGAGGCCCTATGACACTTCGCCTGCCCAAAGCCGACTATCTCCCCTCAGACCTGATGCCGGTGGCGGTCGCCGATCGGGCGCCTCAGCCCTCGTTTCCCGCGCACACGCACGAGTTTTGCGAGATTGTGATTGTCTGGCGCGGTAACGGGCTGCATGTGCTCAACGACAGGCCATGGCTGGTCACGTGCGGGGATATTTTTTATATTCGCGACACCGACTGTCACAGCTACGATGCGGTTAACTGTCTGGTACTCGACAATATTATTTACTGCCCAGAACGTTTCAAACTCGGGCTGGACTGGTCAGAAATGTTGCCGCGTGATGAGGAGGACAGCCCGACCCATTGGCGACTGACGACGCGCGGTATGGCGCTGGCGAGAGGGGTGATTTTGCAGCTGGTGCAGGAAAGCAGAAAGACCGACGTGCTGTCGTTGCAGTTAACCGAGGCGCTTTTTTTACAGCTGGCGCTGGTGCTGCGACGCCATCGTTACGCCGCTGACAGGGCCTACGCCCTGCCGGAGGGAGAACAGCTGGATCTGCTGATGTCGGCGATTCAGGTCGACGTAGGCACCCCTTTTTGCCTGACGACATTTTGTCATCAACATCAACTGGCCGAACGCGGATTGAAGCAGCTTTTTCGTCAGCAAACCGGCATGAGCATTGGACACTATCTTCGTCAGCTTCAGCTGTGTCAGGCGAAACATCTGCTTCGCAGCAGCGATCGCCTGATTGGTGAGGTCGCCGCCCGCTGCGGCTTTGACGACAGTAATTATTTCTCGGTGGTGTTTACGCGTGAGACCGGCATGACCCCCAGCGCCTGGCGTCAGCAGTTTAGGACGCCATTCCAAGACCGACAATATTCGCTGCCATCACGATAACCAAACAGCCAATGCTCAGCACGCCGACCGGACGCTGACCCACATTTTTCCACTCTTTCATGATAAGTCCGACCAACCCGCCGCACAGCACGTAGAAGCTCATGTGCAACATCCAGCTGATGAAATCGTACTGCGCAGGAATTTGTGCGTGGCCCCAGGCGTAGAAGAAGAACTGCAGATACCACATGGTGCCACCGAGCAGGGCAAACAGCACGTTTGCCACCAGCAGCGGTTTCGCAACCGAGAAGTCCGCTTTCACCGACAGCTCTTTCTTGGTCGCCAGACGGATGAAACAGTAGGCCAGATTGACGATGGCACCGCCGCCCATAATCACCACATAGCTTGGCAACGCGACGTACAGCGGATTAATGCCCAACGCCGCGGCGGCCTCATGCATCGGTTTTGCCGCGTCCATCGCAAAAGACATGCCGGCAGAGAAAATCCCGCACATCACCGCCAGCAGCAGGCCTTTCTTCAGGTTAAATTCCTGCGCCGTGACGCCCATCGCCCGCTCTTTCAACAAACCGGCACGAGAGACAATCGCGACACCTACCACGGCGACCAGCACGCCGAGCAGCGTCAGTCGTCCCCCCTCAGAGCTGAACAGTTCGACGAAGCGGCCTTGCAGCAGCGGGGTCATCAGCGTACCGACCACCAGCGTGACGCCGATGGCGATACCAATTCCCATCGACATGCCGAGATAGCGCATGGTCAAACCGTAATTAATGTTACCGACGCCCCACATTGCCCCGAACAGAAACACCGGCAACAGCGTAGAGAAACTAAACGAGCCGTAGTAGCTCCAGAAGTTCGGCAGCAGAATGGCACTGACGACCCACGGCAGGATAAGCCATGACATCACACCACCGACCGACCACATGGTTTCCCACGACCAGTGACGCACTTTCTTAAATGGGGCATAGAAACAAGCCGCACTGGTGGCGCCGATAAAGTGCCACATGATGCCTAACAGGATTGCGTTATTCATTTTTATTAATTCCTTCGTAGAGTTGAGGCGAACAGGAAATAAGCGGCTTCCTGCATACGAAGGAGTCTAAGGAGTTGTCACCGCAAACAACCTCTGTATGGTTGCCCACCCAGCGGTTTTTCTGGCTAAATCGAGGAGATTTCACCGACCGCGATCACAAATTTCTTTTCTGCCCTTAATCGGCCCTTTTTGCCTAAATCACCCACCAACCCTGCTATCACTGGCTTAATTGCAAATTTGCCGGGTGGATCCGGCCAGTACGCTCATTTTTGCCAACCTGCCCGTTTCTGTGGCAATGGCGAAAAGGTGATGCCGGGAAAACTGCGTCACGCTTGAATAATGAAACAATTTTAACCCACTTAATTAACAAATAAGTTTCATTAACAAACTTATGTGACACATCACTCGATCCCAGCGATAACGGAGAATCTGCAAATGACCATTGTTCAACAACGCATGTATATCGACGGACAGTTTGTTGAAAACCAAAGTGATAAATGGATAGACGTCATCAACCCGGCGACCGAGCAGGTTATCTCGCAGGTTCCTGAAGGCACCACGGCCGATGCCAAACGCGCCATCGATGCGGCGCAGGCCGCGCAGGACGGTTGGGAGGCTCTACCAGCGGTTGAACGCGGGGTTTGGCTGCATAAAATTGCCGCTGGCATTCGTAAGCGCGAAGCCGAGCTGACCAACACCATTATCGCGGAGGGCGGCAAGACGCGCGGGCTAGCGCAGACCGAGGTGCTGTTTACCGCCGACTATCTCGACTACGTGGCAGAATGGGCGCGTCGCTATGAGGGCGAAATCGTGCAGAGCGATCGTCCGAATGAAAATATTCTGGTGTTCAAAAAGGCTATCGGCGTCACCACGGGTATTCTGCCGTGGAACTTCCCATTCTTCCTGATTGCACGCAAGGCGGCACCCGCACTTTTGACCGGCAATACCATCGTCATCAAGCCCAGTGAACTGACGCCGAATAACGCGATTATCTTCGCCGAAATCGTTGACGAGATTGGCCTGCCGAAAGGCGTCTTCAATCTGGTGACGGGCTATGGTCCCGTGGTCGGGCATGAGCTGGCCGCCAACCCAAAAGTCGGCATGGTCAGCCTGACCGGCAGCGTCAACGCCGGTATTCAGACCATGATTGCCGCCGCACAGAACGTGACCAAAGTTTCGCTAGAACTCGGCGGCAAGGCTCCGGCCATCGTGATGAACGACGCCGACCTGGATTTGGCGGTCAAGGCCATCGTCAGCTCACGCGTGATCAATACTGGGCAAGTCTGTAACTGCGCAGAACGTCTTTACGTGCAGGAAGGCGTTTATGACGAATTCATGACCCGACTGAGCAAGGCGTTTGAGCAAGTCAAATTTGGCGATACCGCGGATAACAGCGACCTCGATATGGGCCCACTGATCAGCGCCGATGCCTTGAAACGCGTGGAAGAAAAGGTCGCAGCCGCGGTGCAACAGGGCGCGAAAGTGCTGCTTGGCGGTAAGCGCGCGGGCGACAAGGGTTTCTTCTTCCAGCCGACCATCCTCACCAACGTCACTCAGAAGATGGACATCATGCAGCACGAGATTTTTGGCCCGGTACTGCCGGTCACCACCTTCAAGACGCTGGACGAGGTTATCGCGTTGGCCAACGACAGCGAATATGGCCTGACCTCGGCGATTTATACCCAGAACATCAACACCGCGATGACCGCGCTGAAGAAACTCAAGTTTGGTGAAACCTACGTGAACCGCGAGAACTTCGAGGCGATGCAGGGCTTCCATGCGGGCTGGCGCAAGTCGGGGATCGGTGGAGCGGATGGACGTCACGGGCTGGAGGAATATCTGCAAACCCACGTCGCTTATCTGCAGTATCAAGGGTAACGGACTGACAGCGGGGGCGTTTTCAGAACCTTGAGTGATTGCGAAATAACGTCGTCAGACCCTATGATGACGACGGCGGACAGATTTTCCGCATCAGGCGCGAAGGCATTGCGCCACCCATGATTGATAGCAAACCACAAGGAATCAGCAATGAAGACCCCCGCTCTGCTTGCCGCGCTAGTGGCGCTGACGCTTACCGGATGTGCAGCCACGCACCCTGCGCCTCAGGCTCCCTTCCCGCCGAAGGCGGTAGAGGCGCCGACCCCGCAGCCAGCGCCGCCGATTGTCTGCAAAACCGGTAACCTGATGACTCAGACCACACTGTACTTCGGGCTGAGCCGCCACAACGCTGCGCCGGTAAGCGCCGCCCAGTGGCAGTCCTTCGTGGATAAAGACGTGACACCGCGCTTTAAAGACGGCCTGAGTGTGTTTGACGCGAAAGGGCAATGGCTGAGAAGTGAAGGCGTTGTCATCAAGGAAAACAGCAAGGCGTTGATGCTGATTCATGCTGCCGACCCGCAGGAGCAGAAAAAAATCAGCGAGATACGCGATATCTATAAACAACGCTTCAAGCAGGACTCGGTTATGCAGGTCGATAACCCGGCGTGCGTGGATTTTTGATAAAAAAACCCGGCAACAGGCCGGGTTCTTTTTTTAAAATCTGGAAGCTTAAAGCACCAGACCGGCGAATGCCGCAGAAAGCAGACTGACCAGGGTTGAGCCATACACCAGCTTCAGCGCGTAACGCGATACCACGTTGCCCTGATTTTCGTTCAGGCCTTTAATCGCTCCGGCCACGATGCCGATAGACGCAAAGTTGGCGAACGAGACCAGGAACACCGACAGAATGCCCAATCCACGCGGCGAAAGCTCCACCGCAATCTTCTTCAGGTCAATCATCGCCACAAACTCGTTAGTCACCAGCTTGGTCGCCATGATGCTGGCAGATTTCAGCGCATCAGGCCCCGGAATGCCAATCAACCACGCAAACGGGTAGAACACGTAACCCAGAATCTGCTGGAAGCTGATCCCAAAGATAGCGGTAAACAGCGCATTCACGGCCGCAATGATGGCGATAAAACCAATCAGCATCGCCATGATAATCACCGCGACCTTGAAGCCAGCCAGAATATACTCGCCCAGCATTTCAAAGAAGCTCTGGTCTTCATGCAGCTTGTCGAGCTTGATTTCCGGCTCGTCACCCGGCGGTGTCGGGTTAATAATCGACAGGATAATAAAGGTGCTGAACATGTTCAGAATCAGCGCCGCGACCACGTACTTTGGCTCAATCATCGTCATATAGGCACCGACGATAGACAAAGACACGGTCGACATCGCCGCAGCCGCCATCGAGTAAAGTCGACGCGGGGAGATATCCGCCAGCACCCCTTTATAGGCGATAAAGTTTTCCGATTGGCCGAGGATAAGCGTGCTAACCGCGTTGAAAGACTCTAACTTTCCCATGCCGTTCACTTTCGACAGCAAAGTCCCGACAATACGGATCAGCAGCGGCAAAATGCGCAAGTGCTGCATAATGCCGATTAACGCTGAAATAAAGATAATCGGACACAGCACACCGAGGAAGATGAAAGCCAGACCCGCCTTGCTCATTCCGCCAAAGACAAAGTCTGAACCCTGGGCCGCATAGGTCAGCAGGTTTTCAAAGAATCCTGAAACGGCAGTCACTATCGCCAGACCACTGCTGGCATGCAGGAAGAACCACGCCAGCAAGGCTTCAATCACCACCAGCTGGAGGATCACGCGCGGGCGAATTTTCTTGCGATCGTTACTGAAAATGAACGCCATAAAGAAGATGACTACGAGAGCCAGTATAAAGTGCAACACTGAGGGCATGGGGGAGTGTCCGGCAGCAAAAATTATTTGGCCGGTATTGAGCCACAATTTTGGGCGGCTTTCACTCTTCTTGAGTATTTATTTACGCAATCAGGCGAGCAGGTTCCTGCCACCGTGCGGCGCAGGAACCTGATGAGTCGAGAAACGTGGCAGAATATATTAGACGATGTGAGACAACGCCAGGCAACCGACCAAACCACAGACAGAAATAATGGTTTCCAGAACGGACCAAGATTTCATGGTCTCGCCAATGGTCAGATTGAAATACTCTTTAAACAGCCAGAAACCCGGGTCGTTGACGTGAGAGAAAATCACACTGCCTGAACCGACGGCGATAACCATCAGCTCCGGGCTGGCACCGGTGGTCGCGATAAGCGGTGCCGCGATACCGCCGGCGGTGATGGCAGCCACAGTCGCCGAACCCAGCGCGATACGCAACACGGCCGCGATAGTCCAGGCCAGCAGGATTGGAGAAAGCGTGCTGCCCTGCATGAGAGCGGCGATATATTTATCAACGCCGCTGTCTACCAGTACCTGTTTGAACGCGCCGCCACCGCCGATGATCAACAGCATCATGGCGATAATCTTGATTGAGTCGGTGATGGTCCCCATCACTTCATCCATTTTACGTCCACGGTTCAGACCAAAGGTGAAGATAGCAATCAGCACGGCGATAAGCGTCGCCATCACCGGGTCACCAAAGAACTCGGCGTAGGAGAGAATCGGGTGGCCTTTCGGCACAATCATTTCGGTAATGGCGCGGAAGGCCATCAGGATAACCGGCACCAGAGAGGTCGCAACGCTCACGCCGAAACCAGGCATCTCTTCTTCGGTAAAGGTTTTCGGGTTGAACAGGCCCTGAGGAACCGGCTTATCAATGCCTTTCAGGAAACGCGCATAGACCGGACCGGCCAGAATCACGGTCGGCACGCCTAGAACCGCGCCATACAGCAGCGTCTTGCCCATGTCAGCATGGAAAATGGTCGCGATAGCGGTTGGGCCCGGATGCGGAGGCAGGAAGCCGTGCGTCACGGACAGCGCAGCCGCCATCGGTACGCCAACGTAAAGCAGGGGTAAACGCGCAGAGGCCGCAACGGAGAACACCAACGGCAGCATCAGCACAAAGCCCACTTCGTAGAACAGCGCGAAGCCGACGATGAAACCGGTCACCACCAGCGCCCACTGAATATATTTCACACCAAACTTATCGATAAGCGTGGTGGCAATACGCTGTGCACCGCCGCAGTCAGCCAGCAGTTTTCCCAGCATTGCGCCAAAGCCCATGATTAACGCCAGGCTGCCGAGCGTGCCGCCCACGCCATTTTTAATCGAGGTAATGACTTTGTCTACTGGCATTCCCTGCATCACGCCGACAGCCAGCGCGACGAGAATCAATGCGATAAAACCGTTTAGTTTGAATCGGATCATAAGCAACAGCAGTATGGCAACGCCAACTGCAACAATGACTAATGGCATAACTTTCCCCTTCCGCCTTTTCCTGTTTGCTAAACCTTATAGAACCTCTGTGACAGGCTGGTTTATGCAGCGCAGATAAAAGTGCACGAGTGATATTTTTTTGTAAGTTTGCGAATTCAGCTCAGGCCTGTTTTTGCAGGTAGCGCTAAAATTGATAATGGTTCCTTTGTGATATTAGTCACACCTCCATTTGTTACCGGTATCATGATACCGGTAACATGCTAATATAAGGAATCACCCGCTCGGGTAAATTCTAAATATGGGACGGAGATCAAACTTATGGCAGGGCAAAGCATCATTTTGATGGGTGTGTCTGGCAGCGGTAAAACAACCGTAGGCGCAGCCGTAGCAAGAGCGATTAATGCAAAATTCATTGACGGTGACGATCTTCACCCCCGCGCCAATATTCAGAAAATGGCCAGCGGACAGCCGCTAAACGATGACGATCGCGCCCCGTGGCTCGAACGCTTGAGCGATGCGGCTTACAGCCTAAAGCACAAGAACGAAACCGGCATCATCGTCTGTTCGGCGCTGAAACGTCGCTATCGCGATGCGCTGCGTAAAGGCAACGACGGCATGATTTTCCTGTATCTGAAGGGCAGCGAAGAGGTCATTTTGCAGCGTCTTAAAGCGCGTGCCGGTCACTTCTTCTCGCCGGATATGCTGAAAAGCCAGTTCGCGGCCCTCGAAGAACCGGGCGAAGATGAAACGGACGTCGTACGCGTGAACATTGATCATCAGATTGAAGGTGTGGTGAAACGCTGCGTAACGGCCCTGGAAAACGCCAAGGTGAAGGTAGAAGCCTGACCTCCCCTGCCGCGTGAAGCGTTGACCTTCTGGTCTGTTCGTCCCCGCAGTGCGGCAGTTTAAATACTGCCGCCCGCCGAGATGGTGAAACCGACGTCAACCATCGTCGGAACAACCTCTTCGCCACGCAGCCGCGCGAGCAGACGCTCAGCGGTGATTTGCCCCATGCGCTCACGTGGTGTCAGCACGCTGGCCAGCTTCGGCTCCATCGCCTGACCCATGTTGTGCCCGTGGAAACCGGCGATCGCCATCTGTGATGGAATGTGCAGCCCCTGCCGCTGGCATTCGAAAAAGGCACCCGCCGCAAGGTCATCGTTGGTGCAGAAAATACTGTCTATCTGCGGATAATCAAGCTGCGCCTGACGAAGCAGTTCGGCACCGGCCGTGTAGCTTGATGAACGACTGGTCATCACACTGTAAGGCTGAAGCCCGGACTCACGCATTGCCTGCTCGTATCCCCGCTGCTTGATTAAGGTTCGCTCATCCTGACGCGCACCGAAATACACCACGTGACGATGGCCGTGGGCAATAATCTGCTGGGTCATCTGGCGTGCCGCTTCAAAGTTGTTAAACCCCACGGCTAAATCGACGCACGGCGAAATGCAGTCCATCATCTCGACCACCGGAATACCCGCCACCTCAATCATCTTCAGCGTGCGCGGCGAGTGATTGCGCTCAGAGAGGATGAGTCCGTCAATGTTATAGGAAAGCAATGAGGTCAGGCGTTGTTCTTCGCGTTCGGCGCTGTAGCCGTAGTGGGCAAGCATCGTCTGATAGCCATGAATATCGGTCACGCTTTCAATACCGCGCAGGACTTCGGCAAAGACCTGGTTGGTCAGGGACGGCAGCAGCACGCCAATGGCACGGCTTTTGGCGTTGGAAAGAATGTCAGGGGCACGGTTCGGGATGTAGCCCAATTCGTCCAGCGCAGCGGCGATTTTCTCTTGCAGCAGCAGAGAAACCTGTTCGGGGTTGCGCAAATAACGGCTGACCGTCATTTTGGTGACACCAACCCTGTCGGCGACGTCCTGAAGCACTGGCCTTTTTTTCTTCATTTTCAACGAACTGGCAGTAAGGGAACAAGCGTGAATTTTAGCAAAAAATGGCGGGATTTGGCACAAAAACAGCAATCCCTTCCCACACGTAGGTGAAGGAAGGGACCGATTTAGACCGGCGGCAGGTCAAACAGCAGGATTTCACTGTCTGCGTCGGCGTGTAGGCTTAACGCGGTTTCGTCCCAGATGGCTAATGCATCGCTGGTTTTCACCGCCTGACCGTTCACCGCCAGACTGCCCTTCACTACCTGAATCCAGATACGACGATCTGCCGCTATGGCGTACTCGCCGTCTTCACCCTGCTTGAAGGCCCAGCGGGAAAGCTCCATGTCCTGGAAGACTTTCAGCGAGCCGTCGCGCGCGTCCGGTGACAGCACCAGCTGGCGACCCTGCGGCGCGTCAAACATGCGCTGCTCGTAGCGCGGCTCCAGGCCTTTGGTATCGGGAATAATCCAGATCTGATAAAGGTGCAACGGACGATCGGCGTTGCCGTTGTATTCAGAATGCTTCACGCCGGTCCCGGCGCTCATAATCTGAAACTCACCCGCCTGAATCTGCTCTTTATTTCCCATGCTGTCTTTATGCTCGACCGTGCCGGACAGAACATAGGTCAGGATTTCCATATCTTTATGCGGATGGGTACCAAAACCCTGTCCCGCATCGATCACGTCTTCATTGATAACCCGCAGCGCGGAGAAGCCCATAAAATTGGGATCGTAATAATCAGCGAAAGAGAATGTGTGCCAGCTATCCAGCCAGCCGTGCGTCGCGTGGCCGCGATCCTGAGCTTTACGTAAGTAGATCATAGTCAACTCTCCTCAATGTTTTCTCTAGTCTAGCTACTGGCTCACAATAAGAAAGCGTAAAAACTTAACCCCTCTACTCAAAAAAATTGAATAAGTTTAGGGCGATAAAAACAAAGGATTTGTTGGAAACCGGCGAGAGAGGAACAGGAGGCAAAAAAAAAGCCAGCACCCGGCTGGCTAAGAAATACTGGAAGCAATGTGAGCAATGTCGTGCCTCCCAGGGACCCGTTTGGCTATGGTGAATAGCCATCCCCGGAACGCATGGCAATAATAATCATTATCATTCGCACTTGTAAAGCTTTTTTTTTCATCAATTTTTAAATTGACTATAAAATATAGGCAGATAAATTAAGAGGTTATTATTCAAGCCATGCAGGGAGCCATTATGAGTCAGATTGAAATTCGTCATGTAGAACCTGAAGATTCTCTTCAGCTTCATCAGCTTTTTTGCCATGAAGAGGTGTATAGCGACACACTCCAGCTCCCGCATCCGGCCACAAGCCTATGGCAAAAACGCACGACGGAAGAACGACCTGGCACTTATCGACTGGTGGCCTGCTTTGGCGAGCGCGTGATCGGGCAAATCACCCTGCACGTTGAACAGTCAATGCGTCGCCGCCACGTCGCCGGTTTCGGTATGGCCGTACATCCCGAATTTCAGGGGCAAGGCGTGGGCAGTCACCTGCTGGCGGCAGTCCTGGATCTCTGCGACAACTGGCTGAACATTACGCGCGTCGAGTTGACGGTGTTTGTCGATAATCCATCCGCCATTGCGCTATACAAGAAGTTTGGTTTCGGGGTGGAGGGCACCTCACCCGCCTTTGCGATGCGCAACGGCAAGCTGGTTGATGCCCATCACATGGGAAGAGTCAAAGCCTGATAATGCCCGTTCCGCCGCCTCGGCGGGAAGGGCAAAATTTACTCTGTGACCCACGATTTTTCTTTTTTCACCCGTCTCAGCACCAGCGCCGCACTCAGGCAAACCGCAAAGGCCGACGCCAGATAGATAGAGGACACGCCCGCGTGAGTCATTAATATTCCCGCCAGCGGGCCGGTTATCCCCAGCGACAAATCCATAAATGCCGTGTAGGTCGCCAGCGCACTGCCCTGATTCTGCTGCGGTAATCGCTTGACCGCCACCACGCCCAACGCTGGAAATACCAGCGAGAACCCAGCCCCTGTCAGCATCGCACCCAATAGCGCCATCAAAGGCGCGGCGGCGCACCACACCAACAACAGCCCCAGCGTTTCAAAGCAGAAGCAGACCATTGCCACGCGCTGGCCACCAAAACGGTTGATGCTGTTTGGAAACAGCAAACGCATGCCGACAAACGCGGTGCTGAACAACGTCAGGGCAAATGCGCCGCCGCTCCAGCCTTTGGCGGCATAGAACAGCGTAATAAAGGTCGCTATTACGCCAAACCCCGTCGAGGCCAATCCGAGTACCAGGCCATAAGGCAGAACTTTTCCCAGAACCTGACGGAAAGGGATAACCGTGCTTGTCCCCTTGGCAACGTCGGGCTTGGTCATCGCCAGCAGCAGTGCGGCCAGCGCAATACCGATAATGCACAGTGAGAGCGACGCAAGACCGCCGAGATGCACAATCCATACCCCAAGCGGCGCGCCAATGGCCATCGCACCATAGGTGACGACTCCGCTCCAGGAAATCACCTTGCCAATATGCAGGGAGCCGACGCGGCCGATTCCCCACAGCGTTGAACCGGTTCCGGCAAAACTTTGCCCGACGCCGAGCACCAGACGGCCCACACAGAGCAGTGCCAGGCTTATTGCCGGTGAAGCGCCGAATGCAACGGCACCCAGGTAGAATACCCCGCTGAGCAGGCAGCCGAAGAGGCCAATCAGTACCACCTTTTTTGGCCCGAGCACATCGGCATAGCGGCCAGCATGGGGTCGACTGATCAGGGTGGCGAAGTATTGCATACTGATAGCCACCCCAGCCCAAAAGGCGCTAAAGCCCAGACTGTCGTGAACGTAACCCGGTAGAACGGCCAACGGCAGACCAATCGTCAAATAGTTGGCGAAGTTGAAGATCATGATGGCCAGAATCTGCACATTAATATTAACCGGCCGTGACGGTTTTGATGCGTGAGGCGACATTAAAATTAAGAGTCTCAATAGGCTACAAGAAAATTTGGCAGTCATATAACTGACAAAACCCTAATAGGGACTTTATTAGTTATGAATTATTTAAGCAATCACTCACAGGTAACGAAATTTTCACTATAAATATCAATACATTATGCAAAAAACTCTCTTAACGGTCTTCAATCCTTTAAATACTGAAAATTTCTGATAAGAGATCACTTTCTTTTACCTCCGCCTATTCCCCCTATTAAATTTAAATCATGATTTTTTAAATTTAATGTTTTGATTATTTTATTATCAGCGCTGAATTAATATCATTTAAATAACCAGACCTTATTATTTCATTCATTTAAACAATCAAAGTTATATTATTGAGCGACATCACAAAGAAACCATTTAGTTCAAAAAATGATTTTTTATCGTTCAATTTTATCGGTACCGTAAGGAACCTTTTGGGAAATAAGTAAAAGACAACTCAAATTCAATATATATTAAAATAAGGATGATAATATAATGATGCGTAAATCATTGGCAGTGCTCATTTCCGCGCTCGTTGCCAGCTCCTCAGTAAATGCCGCAGAAATTTATAACAAAGATTCAAATAAATTAGATTTATACGGGAAAGTGGTTGGCCTGAACTATATTTCAAGTAATTCAAATGAGCATGGCGATAAAACCTATGCTCGCTTTGGATTCAAGGGAACCACGGAGATAAGCCAGCAGCTGAGCGGATACGGTCAGTGGGAATACAATATTAAAACCAACACGCCTGAAGAAAGCTCAGCAGCCAATGCAGCGACCCGCCTCGCCTTTGCCGGCCTAAAATTCGCCGACTTCGGCAGCTTCGACTACGGTCGCAACTTCGGCGTACTTTATGACGTTGAGGCCTGGACCGACCTTAACCCGGAATTTGGTGGCGATACCTGGTCAAGAACCGACAACTTTATGTCCGGCAGATCCAATAGCCTTGCTACGCTGCGCACCAAAGACCTCTTTGGCAGCGTTAATAACCTGAATTTCGCCTTGCAGTACCAAGGTAAAAATGAAGTGGCCAACAAGCCGCTAACCTCTAACGGCGAAGGTTGGGGCATGTCTTCGTCTTACGAGCTCGGTAATGGGGTAAGTTTGGCAGCGGCTTTTGCACAGTCTAACCGCACTGAAGCGCAAAAAGCAGATAACAACGGCAACAGCGCTGAGGCCTGGACCGCAGGCATTAAATATAACGCCAATCAGCTTTATCTTGCCGCCATGTATGCTGAAAGCAAAAACATGACGCCTTATGGCAAAACAAGCGTTGCACCAAAAACCAAAAATATTGAATTAGTCGCGCAATACCTGTTTGTCGGTGGCGCAGCAGACGGCCTGCGTCCTTCGATTTCATATTTGCAATCGACCGGTCAGGGTGTGCAGACAACACTGGCAGCGGATGAGGCCAGCAGCGTTCAAACGGGTAACCATGCGCTAGTAAAATATATTGAAGTAGGCACCTCCTACAACTTCAATAAAAACATGTACACCTACGTTGATTATAAAATTAACATGCTGAATAAAGACGAGTTTACGACCCGCAATGGTATCAATACCGATAACGTATTGGGCCTGGGTCTGGTTTATCAATTCTAAATAATAACAAGAGCGTTAATGCGTTGATTCAGTTCTTTATACCGAATCTCATTCACTCCGGATTCGGTATTTTTTTGACAAAAAAATAGTCGATTTCAAAGAAAGCGACTATTTTGAATACGATTATTCTGACATCTCACTAAGTCGGGTCTTTAATGAAGACTCCATTTTTTTGAATTCTAACGCGTACTCGTAAAAAATTTCACCGGCCTGTGTCAGGCTAAAAGGGCGGGTTCTTACCAACAGCTTTTCGCCCATTGTCTTTTCAAGTGAACTCACGCGGATGGACAGCGCGGAAGTGGTGATGTTCAAAATCTTGGCCGCTTTATCAAAATTCCCATTATCAATGATAGCCAAAAACCCGTTGATACTCTTAGGTTCTAAAAACATGTTAACTCCTTGTTAGCCTTTTAGGATTGAGATCATTTACAATGACTCTACCTAGTTTAATTGTTTGCAATACGACATAGAGGGATCATATAAAGACATGTTATATCGATAATTCACGGAAAATAATTCTGATCACAGTAAATCACTGATCTCTTGGTATTAACTCAACAACACGATAACAATATTTTTATCACTCTCCTTCAGAAGGTGAAGAAATTGCCACAACCCATCGTAAAACAATACCAAAATTCGCTTAAAATTCTTAAAACGAATAGGCTACATAACTTAGTTATTCTCTTATAATTAATTAAAACCCTCATAAGAGGTAAGATCTATCACATTGTAATATAAGAGAATAATAATTTTAATCACTCTTAATATTAACAAAAAGCAGGATTTACGGCGTCAAAAAATCCTGAGCAAGAAAACTCACTCAGGATTTAAATGATGAACGGGAAATAGTTAGCAAGCTATTTTCTCTATCTTTTCACGCAGGCTGTTTTCGAGATCTCGCAGTTGAACCGCGTGGCGGTAGAAGATATTTCCAGTCTCGGTGAGGACGAACGGTCGTTTGCGTATCAGCAGCTTTCCGCCAATTATTCGCTCTAGCGTACTGACTCTGATTGAGAGTGCGGAAGTGGTAATGCCCAGTTTCTTCGCCGCTTTTTCGAAATTACCGTTCTCGACAATGGCAAGGAAACCTTTAACGCCTTTTGGCTCCATAATCATAAATAATCCTTTTACTCGTCATTCCTTGGGGTAAAATCCTATAAGAATTACGAAATTATATAGATCAGCAATCATTGATGGATAAATATAATAGGTCAACGTTCGCTATTCATTATAAGATTATTGAACTCATTGAAAATGATATTCGTACTATTAGTACAGTGAAATAATACTTCAGTTTCGTGTAATGCAATATATATAGGACAGCAACAAAGGATAATATTTAAATTAATATCCTGGAAATAAGTTTATCTGCGAGTCGAGTCTCATCCTGACAAAAAAATCCGTTGCGATAAATAGACAATAAGTCTACTGTGGACAATATTTCCACATAATGAGACTGCCATGTCTATTACTACTGAAATCACTCCCCTTCCCGGTATGGCACCGGGGACACAGCATCAGCTTACCATTCACAAATTCAGCGGCGGCCAAAGCGGTCGCAGTGCCTATATTCAGGCAGGCGTTCACGCCGATGAACATCCGGGTCTGCTGGTTATCCAACATCTTCTTGAGCGATTGCAGGAAATAGAGCAAGCCGGCGACCTCTTGGGTGAAGTCGCTGTTTGTCCTTTTGCGAACCCGGTCGGCCTCGGACAGAACATCTTTGGCTATGTGACAGGCCGTTTTAATCTGGCCAACGGTGAAAACTTTAATCGCAACTTCCCGGATATTACGCCCGCCGTTGAGGCGATGATCGCTGAAGGTGCAGCCAGCCCACTTTCTTCTGCAGACATTAAACGCCGATTTGCCGAGGCTATTGACGCCATTCCGGCGCACGACACGGTAGCGACCAATAAAAAACTGCTGCTCAAAGAGGCCTTGCGCCACGATATCGTGCTGGACCTGCACTGTGATACCTCTGCCACCCTGCATCTTTATGCAACGCTTCATCAGCAGGAGCGCGCCGTGCTGCTGGCCGGATGTATGGGAATTGAAACCGTATTCCTCGAAGAGCAGGCCGGTGGACAGCCGTTTGACGAAGCCTTCGGTAAACCGTGGAAAAAGCTGACCCAGGCCGGTCTCGCCAATCCGCTGGACTGCGGCTTTTCAACCAGCGTCGAGCTGCGCGGTCAGGCTGACGTCAACGATGAAATGGCGCGGGCTGATGCCGAAGGTATTTTGCAGTTCCTGGCACGCGAAGGATTGCTGCGCCTGACGCCCCCCCTTGCCCCTTTAGCCCAGGTCGAGACCTATCCGCTCGAAGGTGCCTCGCATTTACAGGCACCGGCCATGGGATTGCTGGTGTGGAAAAAACGGTTGGGCGACACCGTCAGTCTGGGCGAGTTAATTGCCGAAATCGTGCCGATAGAGGCATCCCTCGGCACGCCGAGAGTGCCGGTCTACAGCGACATAGACGGGAAAATTATCGTACAGCCGCTTTTCAAAATGGTCAGGACCGGGCAGCGCGTGGCGTTGCTGGCGGGGAAAACGCCGCTTGCGCACCGCAAAGCCGGACAACTTTTACAACACTTTTAATCGGAAGAACCGCCATGAGCCTGACTAAAGATTCTCTGAATACCCTGGCCGACGCCATCCTTCATGCGCATCAGGCCTTGCGCCCGCAGGTTGCCGTAACGGCCCTGACCCACAGCGCTCCGCTGTCGGCGCTGACCGGCTGTGAAGTTTTCTTGAAGTGCGAGCACCTCCAGCATACCGGTTCATTTAAGTTTCGCGGAGCCAGCAACAAGGTTCTTGCGTTGACCGACGAACAGCGTAAGAAAGGCGTGATCACCGCCTCATCAGGGAATCACGGTCAGGCACTGGCGCTGGCGGGGCTTCGCGCTGGCGTGCCCGTCACGGTTTATACCACCACCAGCGCGTCCCCCACTAAGCTGGCGGCCGTCAAAGCCTTTGGTGCCAAGGTTATTTCTCTCGATACCGATCCGCTTAGCGTCGAACTTGAGGCGGCAAAACAGGCGCAGCAGCAGGATACCCTGTTCGTTTCACCTTATAACGATCTCGATGTTATTGCCGGGCAAGGCACGGTTGGCGCGGAGCTGGTCGAACAGCTTCCCGACGTCGATGCGGTATTTATCGCGGTCGGCGGCGGCGGCCTTATCTCCGGTATCGCTGCGGCGCTGGCACACTTAAAACCGGGCACCGACATCATCGGCTGCTGGCCCGAGAATGCATCCACCCTGCAACGTTCACTCGAGGTCGGTGAGATTATCGAGATGGAAGAAGAAGAAACGCTGTCTGACGGCACCGCGGGCGGAGTCGAACCGGGGAGCATCACCTTCCCGCTTTGCCAGCAGTTGGTGACTCAAACCGTGCTGGTCAGCGAGCAGGAAATCCGCGAAGCCATGAAAGCCGTTGCGCGCTTTGAGCGCTGGATGATTGAAGGAGCCGCGGGCGTGGCATTGGCGGGTGCCATCAAGCTGGCGGCGCAGTATCAGGGGAAAAAGGTCGCAGTCGTACTTTGCGGCCGCAACATATTGCTCGAGAAATTCATTGGAGCCATTCAATGAAAATCTATCAGCAGACGCAGATAGTCGGCGCGATAGACATGAAAATCGCCGCCGCCCGCATCGCCGAAGGCTTTATCGCCTATTCTCAGGGCCGCGTTCAGGTGCCACCGGTACAGAATTTTAGCTTTGAGCAGGCCAACGGCGACTGCTGCGTTAAATCCGCCTGGATTGAGGGCAGCGAGACCTTCACCGTGAAAATATCAACCGGCTTTTACGATAACCCCGCCAAAGGGTTAGCCAGTAACGACGGGTTGATGCTGGTCCTTTGCGCCCAGACCGGTGCCCCCAAAGCCCTGTTGCAGGATGAGGGTTGGCTGACCTGCATTCGCACCGCGCTGGCAGGCCAGATAGCGGCAAAACTGCTGGCCCCTTCGGTGATTACCGGCATCGGCATTCTCGGCTGCGGCGTGCAGGCGCAGATGCAGCTGGAGCAGCTCGTGCCGCTGACTGACTGTCGCAAGTTAACCGTCTGGGGCAGAAATCCGGCCGCGCTGGAGGCCTATCGTCAATTCGCCGACTCGTTGGGCTTTAGCGTAACCACCACGCAGGATGCCCGTGAGGTGGCCCAAAACGCCAATCTGATTGTGACTACCACCCCGTCACGCGAGCCGCTGTTGCAAAGCGGTTGGATCCAGCCTGGAACCCACATCACGGCGGTAGGGGCAGACGGCGGCGGCAAGCAGGAGCTAGATACCCATCTGGTCGCCCGCGCCGACGTCATCGCGGTGGATTCGGTGCAGCAGTGCAGCCAATACGGCGAGGTCTCGCATGCAGTAAAACAGGGGTTGATTGTCGGGGAACAGCTGCTGGAACTGGGGCTGTTGCTCGAAGGCAAAGTGCAAGGCCGCGACAACGATCGGCAGATTACGCTGGCCGATTTAACCGGCGTCGCGGTGCAGGACGCACAGATAGCCGGCTATGCCATGCAGGCCTGCGCCGAGGCGCTGCCCGGCCTCTGATGACAGTGGGCTATTCTTCGCGCAGGGCCTTGACGTATTTATAGACCGTGGCCCTGCCCATCGATAGCACGTTTGCAACATAGTCGTAGGCGCTTCGGCCTTCAAACGCCCGCTCGTGATACAGCGCCTCAACCAGTTGGCGTTTATCCTCCCGACGTAGCCCGTTGAGACTCAGACTATTTTTATGCAGCCAGGCGTGCAGGAAGGTGTTGATACGCTCCTGCCAGTCGTCGCGGAACAGCGCTTCGGGCTGCGGCATGACTCGACTGGCCTGGAAAAAAAGATTCAGCGCATCGCGCGCCTGTTCCAGCACCGAATAATTTAGATTGATGCACAGCGCCATCACTGCCTGCCCTTCGCCGTCGCGCAGGATACTGGTAATGGAACGCATACGCTGCCCGTCCCAATTAAGCTTCTCGTAAGGACCGATGCTTTGCGCCGATCGCGGATCGCTGTGCAATTCGTCGAGCGCAGAGTCGTCGCCAATTTTTCGCTTGGAGAGATTATTGGCGATGTGCACCACCTGCTGTGTTTTCAGGTCATGCAAAATCACCTCGGCGTGAGGGAAAAGCAGCGTCGCAATACTGTCAGCGATAGTTTGATAATTGGTGGGCTGAAACGCGTTTGCGGTGCTCATAATCTTTCCCGAGGTTGGCTAGAGCAATTGATAATACAGTATAAAAGATTGCCTCAACATCCCGGCCGTTATCTGGCATTTTTCCCCGTGCAGAATTCCCTATTCCGTCATCGCGCTGAAATATAATTGTCATTGTTATGTCCTATGGTCGAGATAACTCAACCGGAGGACATTCTATGTTCAGCATGGACCACGTACTTCAGGATCTTGCCCCGCAGCGTAAAACGCCTTCATGGCAGCTGAATCTATTGAAACAGCTGTTCCGCGAGAAAGAATTTCAACAACTTGCCGAAAACAACCGCCATCTTAAAGGCGTTGACATGGTCGAACAAATCCTCGACTACTTCCAGATTCGGTGCGAACTTTCCGACCGTTGCCTCGAACAGATCCCCAGTTATGGTCCCGTGGTGATCGTCGCCAACCATCCTATCGGTACGCTCGAAGGGCTTGCGCTGCTCAGCGCGGTTGCGTCGGTGCGCGCCGACGTGAAAGTGGTCGCCAATCGCCTACTTTCACAGATTGAGTCGTTCAGCAGCCTAATGATCCCCGTCGACAACATGGGCGGCAATCGCACCGGACGAGCGCAAATTTCGATGATGCAGGAACATTTGGAAAATCAGGGCGTGCTGATCCTGTTCCCGGCGGGTGAAGTCTCACGCGTCACCTCAAAAGGAGTGCGCGACGGCCGCTGGCACAGCGGTTTCGTCAAGCTGGCGGCCAAGACACGCGCCGCTATCGTGCCGGTACATATCAGCGGCAACAACAGCGCACTGTTTTACCTGAGCTCAATGGTTTACAAACCGATTGCCACGCTGCTGTTGGTCCACGAGATGTTTGGCCATCGCGGCAGCACGCTTAAACTGCAGATAGGCGCACGCATTCCCTACGACAGCTGGCACGACGGTCACTCACGAGCGAAGGATCTGGCGGCACGCTTTCGCAAACATGTTTATCGTCTTGGGCAGGGAAAGCCCGGATTATTTAGAACCGAATCGGCCATTGCCCGTGCTGAAGATCGCGCCGTATTGAAACATGCGCTGGAGGCGACAGAGGTGCTCGGGAAGACGCCTGATGGCAAGCTGATTTATCTTTATCGACGCAACGGTGAAGACTATGTGCCCATTCTGCGTGAGCTGGGTCGACTGCGCGAAATTGCCTTCCGCGCCGTGGGTGAAGGCAGCGGCCGCAGGCGCGACCTTGACGGCTACGACGATGACTATTATCACCTGGTGCTATGGGATCCACAGGCGCTGGAGATAGTCGGTGCCTACCGTTTTATCCCCACCGCCGAGCAGCTTGAAAAGCAAGGCCTCAGCGGCATCTACAGCCAAAGCCTGTTCAACTATGGCCATCAGATGGACCCTATTCTCGCGCAGGGCATCGAGCTGGGCCGCAGTTTCATTCAGCCGACCTACTGGGGAAAAAGAGGTCTCGATTACCTGTGGTTGGGCATTGGTGCCTATCTGGCAAAATATCCGCAGTATCGCTACCTGTTTGGCCCAGTTTCCATTTCAGGTGGCCTGCCGCTGGCCGCGCGTGACCTGTTAATCGCCTTCTATCGCCTTTATTTTGCTCCTTCACTGCCGCTGGCTAGCTCCCGCCGCCCTTATCCAGCGACGCTGCCTGAAGTTCTGGCGCAGTTCTGCGGCGATAATTATTCACAGGACCTGCAATGCTTAAAGCGTCTGCTGGCGAATTTTGGCTGCAGTATTCCGCCGCTTTACAAGCAATACTCTGAACTTTGCGAAACGGGTGGCGTGCAGTTTATTGATTTTGGCTGCGATCCGGCCTTCAACAACTGTATCGACGGGCTGGTACTTGTCGATGTTTCCATGCTCAGGCCGTCGAAATTCGAGCGGTATATCGCGGTGCATCGGAACATTGCCGAATCCACCCCGCAGTAATGCCCCTAAATCGCGGCCAGAGTCACGACTTTGCTGACCGCGGATTGACAGTGTAGAGGGCAGCACTACATTAAGAAAAGAAACGTATTTAAGACCACCTCTCCGTTATGCTGAGGCGTTGTCTAAAAAATAACTTTCTCTCTTCAATGGCGTATGGGGTCCCCATGCATTGTTCGCCTGTCTTTACGCTGGAATTGCAATGAAACTGACTATCCTGATTTTGAGCCTGCTGATGTTGACAGGCTGTGGTACTGGAGCAGCCGAATCTTTGTTTAGAATTATTCCCGTTAACAGCGACATCTGCCCACATGGTCGCGACGTTTCCACTAATCAGTGCAACAATTGAAAAATTTCACCCTCTATCCAACCGCAGCGTTTCTTTGAGGTGGTCCAAAAATGCCCGTGTCAAAGCGGGCAAGTATCGCCTCGAAGGGTATACCGCATAGGTTGTCAGTTCAGTCGGCGCGTAATCTTCCAATACCGGCACCAGTGAACCCGCATCGATACTGGACTGGAAGACAAATCTTGGCCCGTAGGCGATGCCAATATTGTTTAGCGCCGAATTGAGCAACAGCTGCATGTTGTCGGACCTTAGCCGACACCGACCGCTGACTTCAAACCTCTCTCCGCCTTTGCTATAAAGCGTCCAGTCATCGGGTGACGTCGCTTCAGAAAATAGCAGCGTATCGTGATGTGCAATATCCTCTGGCCGGGTAGGCACCCCTTTTCGTCGCAGATAATCTACCCCGGCGCAAACCATCATCGGACACCCCGCCAGCCGCTGGGCGATGATAGTCGAGTCCGCCAGATGCCCGATTCTTATCGCCAGACTGATACCTTCGGTAAACATATCCAGATAGTGGTCGGTTAATTTCACCTTCAGCGTCACATTTTCATGCTGCTCAAGAAACTGAGCGATAATTTCGCCGAGATAGTGCTCGCCAAACATGACCGGCGCGGTAATTGAAAGCTCACCTGACAGTGAAATAGCAGACTCGGCCACTTCCTGATTCGCCTGTTCAAGCTCGTCCATTATCTTTCTGCAACGATCGTAATAGTGTTTACCCGCTGGGGTAAGTGTCAGTTTTCGCGTAGTGCGTTGCAGGAGTAAAACGGAAAGGGAGGACTCAAGCGCGCGCAGATAGCGGCTGGCCATCGGCGGCGTAATATTAAATTGTCGGCTGGCGGCGGCCAGACTGCCCTGTTCGACGGTGGCTAAAAATACATTGATAGCGGTGAAATTATCCATCCTGATTATGTACTCTCAGTAAATAGTGCATGACCTTTTCGTCATCTTATCACCGGTTTTTTCGCAGAGTAGAGTAATCGCTCACCTTATTGTGGAGAACCAACATGACTCATCAATCCCCTTCACCGGCGGCCAACAGACCGTTGGAACTGATATTTTTACACTACTGGGGCGGTAGTGCCGCAACCTGGGACGGCGTCATTAATCTGTTGCCCGCGGACGTTAAGACGCATACGCCCGAGTTTCGCGGCTGGGGAGAAAATCACTCAGAGATGCCATCAGATGCCAGCCTTCACTTGCTCGCCGCAGACATAGAGGAATTTATTGCCCGCCGGACTTCAGGCCGTTATCTGCTGGTCGGCCATTCGATGGGCGGTAAGGTCGCACAAATTATTGCCGGTTCGCGTCCGGCGAATCTTGCAGGTCTCATGCTGGTCGCACCCGCGCCGCCGACCGCGATGGCGTTATCGGCAGAGCAGCGAGAAACGATGATCCATGCCTATGACTCGGCAGAATCTACCGCGTTTGTGCTCGACAATGTCCTCACGGCGGGCGGACTTCCACACGCAATACGCCAGAAAGCGCTGAAGACATCAATAGCAGGCAGCCGCGACGCCAAAACCTGGTGGCCTAAGGTCGGGATAGGGGAAGAGGTGCTGAAACAGGCCGCCAGTATCGACGTACCCGTCCATGTGTTGAGTGGCGAAAAGGATCGAGTCGATACACCCGCCACCCTCCAGGAAAAGTTAATGCCGCACCTCAGTAACGCCAGACTTGAGGTGATTGAGGGTAAAGGCCATCTTTTGCCGCTTGAGGCCCCGACAGCCATCGCGGCCTCGCTAATGCAGTTTATCGATCTCCTTCTCTCGGCGGATTAATTAAAAGGGGCTTCGCCGGCCAAGACTTTATCGATGATTTTCAACACACCTTCATCATTGTTGGAGACGGTGGTATAGCTCGCTGCGGCTTTTGCAGCGGGCATAGCATTGGCCATCGAGAAACCGAATCCGGCCTGCCTGAGCATCTCGACGTCGTTCCCCCCGTCGCCGAAGGTCACGACCTCGGCGTCATCAATATTCCAGATTTTTTGCAGCATGCTCAATCCGTTGGCCTTGTGACGGCCGGGGATAATCAGGTCGGCAGAGCCGTGACCGCTGGAGACCGGCGTAATGATATGGCCCAGCGCCTCGTCGAGCGAGGTCATAAAATTCGCCAGGTGTTGGTCGTCAATGTTGGTCGCGAACTTGAAAATGCTGTCGTCAATTTCCTGATAATCGTTGATTTTTTTCAGCCGAGGATAGTAATTTTTCATCTTCTGATAGAACGCTTCGGGTTGCGACGAAAGAATGTAGGCGCTGTTCTTGCCGCAAATTACCGTATTGAGGCCGGGGATAGCGTCGATGAATCGCAGAATTTTGTCGACCGAATCGGCACTCAGTTCAGCGACGGAGAAGTCTTGCTCTTCATTAACGATATAGGCCCCATTTTCGGCCACAAAAGCGATTTCTGGCGCGATTTCAGGGAAGAAGGATTTCAGCTGATAGTACTGATTACCGCTGGCGACCACGAACTTGATGCTCCGCTCTTTCAGCTGCTGATACTGTGAAAGAAACTTTGTTTTATTATATTTTTTCTGGTCATCGAGAAACGTACCGTCCATATCTACTGCGATTAGTTTTACTGACATAGGTCCTCTCGTCCGTTCAAAAATTAACCTTGATGATAAAAGCTCTAGGTTAAAGATAAAAGAAAAAGGCCAACAATGTGGGATCGTTGGCCTTAAATACATGCAAATTCACGATTATCGTCAGAAACCGTAGCGGATAGCGTCCTTACTTTTCTGCATCAGGCCGTCGATTTTGTCAGAATAAAGCTCAAGCCCCTTACCGTCACCCGCCTGCGAGCATTCACGCCGCTTGGCGTTGTAGGCCTTCATCAACTGCGCCTGTGCAAAACCGGGCTTGCCGTAGCACGCCATGCTCTTCTCCCAGCAGACAATGGCCGTGTCGGTATCCTGCTGTTCCGCATAACGTTTACCCAACTCATTCAGTGCCTTGGCACAGTCCGCAGGTGCCAGGTTCTGTGCCAGAATAGCGTCGATTTCAATCGTCATATCAGCCTCCGTGTAACCTAGTGGAAGAAGTTAAGGATGTGACCAAATACCAGCCCGACGCTTATCACGTCCGAGTCGCTGAAGGTCACGTTAGACAAACCAAATTTACCGAGCAGGGGCAGCAACAGCGCCGGAAGCAACGTGATAAATAGCCCGTGGAAGATGCCACCGATGATAGCCCCGCGACGTCCGCCGACGGCATTACCGAATATTCCGGCAGTGCCTCCAGCAAAGAAGTTGGTCAGCATACCCGGCAGAATCATCGCAAGCCCAATGCTTGGGAACAGGAACATGCCGATGATGGAGCCGATGGTGGTCGAGATAAAGCCGATGATCACCGCGTTCGGGGCGTAAGGGAACAGCACCGGACAGTCGAGCGCCGGAATAGCGTTGGGCACAATGCGCAGCGCGATACCGCGAAATGCCGGCACGATTTCGGCCAGCAGCAGGCGCACACCGGCTAGCAATACATAAACCCCAACCACAAACTGAATGGATTGCAGGAATGCATAAACCAGATAGTTGACGCTGTTGGCATAGGGCGCGATCACCGCAGGTCCGGCGACGGCAGCGGGGATGAGATAAATCGGGATCATCACCACCATCATCGACAGATAGGTGTCCTGCAGGAAGGAGAAGGCCTGCGGCAGCTCGAAATCTTCGGTGCTCTTACTGACGTCGCCGGTTATTTTGGCAACACCCGCCTGGATAATGTAGCCAATCGTGCAGAAATGACCGAGGGCGATATCATCAGAGCCGGTAATCTTACGCACAATCGGCTGTGCCAGAACCGGCATACCCACCGCCATTACCCCGGCAATCACGCCACCGATCAGGATAAGTTCGGTGCCGCGCAGGCCGCCCATATATCCGATAACCGAACAGACGGTTGCCATCCACAGCGAGGCCTGTCCGGTCAGAAAGATGTACTTAAAGCGGGTGAAACGCGCGATGAGAATATTAACGATAAACGCCAGCACCATGATTAATGCCGTTTCACGCCCGAGCGTCTGCTGCGCAATCCCGGCTATTGAGCCGACGTCGGTCACGATACCGCGCATGTTGAAGCCTTTCTGGAATATCTCGCCCAGGAAGGTTAACGTCGCGACAATAATACTTGCCCCTGAAAGCAACACTAAAAAACCGAGCAACGTTTTCAGCGTACCGGTAATGACTTGCCCCGGACTTTTCTTTAAAGCAATCAGCCCTATCATAGCAATCAGGGATATTAAAATAGACGCCTGGCCCAGTACGTCGTTGACAATAAAGTGAAGGAAAGACATATAAAGTCCCCTGTAGAGTTCACGGTGATCGAGCTATTGGGTAAGATATTGTTCTAATAACAGGCTCTGAGTTTTTTATATCACTCTATTTTACTGTTTACTGTTAATACGCCATCAGCCCCATTTCTTGTAACACGGGCGTGAGTTTTTCTTTTATTTCTTTTTTATCCACCAGACGTTTCAGATAAATAATGGTGGCACTGATATTGTAATGCGCGAACTGTGATCTGAAATTCTCGCCGGTAAAAATAATATCGGCACGCGTAGACGTTGCGCTGGAGATATCGCAGTGAGATAAATCGGCATCAATACCGAGATCTTTCAATGCCGCTTCAATACTCATTTCACAGGCAAAGCTGCTGCCGAGACCCGCACCACATACCGCCAGAATAGATAACTTTTTCATAGGTGTTCCTTGGGTTGCCGTTAATTAATAAGACACACGTCGGATTTCCCCGATGGCATGAGTGCCAAAGGGGGAGACACTCACTAGTACTGCCGAATAGCCTGCAGTACGTCTTCTTTGCTATGGCATTGTCGTAATTTTTGCACCACCTCATCGTCACAGAACAGGTGCGACAGGCTGGCAATCATTTCTATATGTGAATCACTGTCTATGGCCGCGAGGGCGAAGACAATGTAGACCGGATCGTTATCTTCGCTATGAAACTCAACGCCTTCAGAAACAATAACCAGAGAGAGGGCGGTATGAATTACCCCTTCCTCGGGTCGAGCATGCGGCATGGCTATCCCTTCGCCCAGGACATAATAAGGGCCGATTTCTCGGTGCATATCATATATTGCCTGGAGATACCGTGGTTCAACGGCACCCGAATCGATGAGGGGTTGAACGGCTAATGCCACAGCCTGTTGCCAGTCCGGCGTATGTTCAACGATGTTAATATTACTTTCATTAATCCAGTCGGTTAACATATTACCTCTTCAAAAAATTTGTTTAAAATAAAAATGACTTACCTCAGTATTCTATTAATAAATAACAAAAACTGTGATCTACCCATTCCTATTTATCATTGATGAAAAATAATAATACGCAATTATATCTGAATTTAATGACACAGAGACTCAATGCTTACCGAGTTTTATGTCAGGCAACATTATCAAGCTTAAACGTAAAATTACGTTATATTGTGGCTCAATGATTATCGTGTGAGATTATTGTCTATCCAGCTTTTGATAGCATTAATATCAACAGGGAATTCCTGATTAGAATAATATACCGGACCTAATCCCATCGGCTGAGCTTTTCCAGCTAATATTTTTAATTCAGGAATATATTCTGCACCTAAATGTCCCGCGACACGCTCGCCTAATCGCGCCTCATAACGCGCAGCTGCGGTTTCTGCCGATACCTGGCACCAAATTTCTAAAATCTGGGTGACACCCGCCTGAGTCAGATAGTCGCTGAGCACCTCTTTGGGCTGAAAACCGAACCAGGCATCAACAATAAAAGTACTGCCCTGCGGCGCATCCGCCACGATAGACCAGATAACCTGATAACTGGCCTGCCCGAGCTTACGGTTAAACGCGCGGTCTACACCTTCGATTCGCTGGAGAAACGGATTTTTAATGCCATCAAGCGACAGCGGTAACCAGCCGGTCTTAGCAGAAAGTGCAACGGCGAGACTGCTTTTACCCGAGGCAGGGATTCCATTAACCAGAATAACCCGTTTGCCCGGCGTGCCCAGCGTATCGGCGTTAACCCCTTCTCTGCTCTCAGACATGTTCCACCTGTTCGGTTGAGGCGTTTTTACCCTTTTGGGCCGCCTTATAATATTGTTGGATGACTGCCTGTAGCTCTTTCAAGCGCGGAACCGCGACCGTTTCCAGCTTGTTTCTGGTGGTGGCGTGATCCAGAGAGATGCAGTCCTTCCACAGTGAACGTCCGGCAATCACGCCCGATGCGCCGGTACTCATGGCATCTTCAACCTGCTTAAGGAAGGTGGCGTGGTCGACCCCTGCTGACAGTACAGCCCACGGCACGTCTCCGGCAAGCTTAGTGATATCTGCACAGGCCTGCTTAGACCCCGGATACGGCAGCTTCAGCACTTTTGCACCGGCCTCGAGGCAGATTTGCGTTCCCCCGTAAATCAGTTCAGGCACCTTAGCTTTATATTCCTCGTCCGTTTCGCTATCAAGCTTATAGGTCAGGAACTCGACGACCAGCAACAAATCTTCACCGCTGAAGTCTTTAATGCATTTATGCAGGATCTCGATATTGTGACGATTAGCTTCCGGTTTGTCAGAGCGCAGATACACCATGATTTTTCCGCCGGTGGCGCCTAGCTCACGCACACGACGCGCATCAACGTCTTTAGCCAACCGCGACAGGCGATAGCCTTGCGCAGAAGTGTCCCAACCGGAGGCGTCTAGCCCGATGAGCAACGCGGTATCGCGGGCAATAATGCCATCATCGACCAACTGCGGAACCGCGCAGACAGGATCGACGAGTACGCAGGACGCTTTGCTGGCAAGATACTGGGTGATGTCGGCCTTGATCAGGCCTAACTGTTTTTCGGAGATGGAAGCCTGCTGCTGTGGGTCGCTGGCAAGCAAGGTGCGCATACCTCCGCGCTGATCGCAGGCGATAACCAGCATCGCACCGTTCTGGCCACAAATTTGCTGATAGCCACGTAATTCTGAAGTTGACAACTTTGACATGAAACTCTCCTTTGCGTGAAATTTATTACAGATTAAAAAATCTCGATTACACTGGACGCTCTGTCGTTTCCCCTGTGAGCAAGGGAGGCCGAAAATTCATGAACAATGCCGGTTTTAAAGGGTTTAACCCCTGTGTGGAACATTGCTTTATCACGGCTATTGAGCAATAATTCCTCAACCAACGCTTTGAGTGTAATTCATTACAGAAAGGAATTTCAAGCTGAAAGAGCCAATTTTGCAAGATATTGCAGCAACGCGCACATTAATGCATATGGTGGCAAAGCTGCACTACGAGTCCGATATGTCGCAGGTCGAGATTGCCCGCAAGCTGGATGTCTCGACGGCAACCATCTCTCGTCTACTGAATAAAGCCAGAGCCGCGGGCATTGTTCGTATAGAAGTCATTGGGTTATCTTCACCTGAAAACATGACGGCGGATCTTATCCAGCGCCTCGGGCTTAAACACGCCTACGTCGTCGACGCGCCCCCAAACAACGTTCTGGACTCTTTGCGCACGCCACTGGCCTCGCTGCTGTCGCAGGCAGGTCTGAGCGCGGGTTCGGTATTAGGGATAGGCTGGGGTCGTGCAGTGCGAGAGGTGACGCTGGCCGGACTGCCGCGCCTGCCGGGCGTATTGACCGTGGCGCTCAACGGCGGCATGCAGCAGGCCGCACCACATTTTCAGATAACCGAATTCGTGCGCCGAGCGGCCGAGCAGATGGAGGGAACGCCCTATTTCCTTCACGCGCCTTATATCTCCTCCCCGGAACTGCGCGAGGCGTTTCTACGCGATCCCAGCGTGCAGGAAATTATTTCACTGTGGGACAGGCTGGACGTGGCGATCGTCGGTATTGGTCTGACGCACGAACCTCGTCCGAGTGAGAGCAGCACCGCAACGCCGGGTGAACAGGCGCTCAGCCATGCCAATGGCGACGTGCTGCGCCACTACATCACCGAGTCCGGAGAGATTCTGCATTGGGAAGGTGAAGAGCGGATGATTGCCGCCTCGGTCGAACAGCTGCGCCGTACGCCGCTGACCATCGGCGTGGCCGCGACGCCAGAAAAGGCGGCGGGCATCATCGGTGCGGTGCGCTCGGGGATGATAAACTCCCTGGTCACCGACGTGAATACCGCGCAGGCCATACTCGACAGACTGCCGTTAAATTAGGCTTAAGCGCTACGCTGGTTGATCAAGTCCTGAGCACAGGCCCAGGCAGAGCTCCAGGCCCACTGGAAGTTGTAGCCACCAAGCCAGCCGGTGACATCAACCACTTCGCCGATAAAATACAGGCCCGGTACCGCGTTGGCGCCCATGGTTTTTGACGACAGCGCGCGCGTGTCGACGCCGCCCAGAGTCACTTCGGCGGTGCGATAGCCTTCGGTGCCGTTCGGCTGAACCTGCCAGTTTTGCAGTTGCTCAATCAGTGCCGCCTGCTGCGGCACATTAAGCTGCTTTAGGGTGACTTCAGGAAGCTGTCCCAGCGTTTGTAGACATTCCACCAGCCGTTTAGGCAGATGCAACGACAGCGTATTTTTGAGGCTCTGATTAGGATGATCTTGACGCTGCTGGTTAAGAAATGCGCTAAGGTCTAGGTTAGGCAGTAAGTTAACGCTCACAAACTCGCCAGGTTGCCAGTAGCTCGAAAGCTGTAAAACGGCGGGTCCAGAGAGTCCACGGTGGGTGAACAAAATACTTTCACGGAAAACAGTGCCGTCTGCCGCGGTCATCACCGCCGGAACTGAGACCCCGGAAAGCGTCTGCAAATGTTCAAGCAGCGGCTTGTGCAGGGTAAAAGGCACCAGACCGGCACGGGTGGGCAATACTTTGAGGCCAAACTGCTCGGCAAGGCGGTAACCAAACGGCGAGGCACCTAATCCTGGCATGGATAACCCCCCGCTCGCCACTACAAGTGAGCGAGTGCTCACTTCTTGACCATTCACCTGAATCGCATAGCCTTGTTCAGTTTTTTCAACCGCGCTTATCTCACTGCGCAAGCGGAAGGTGACCTTACCTTTTTGGCATTCTTGTTCGAGCAGGCTCACAATCTGTTGAGCAGAATCATCACAGAAAAGTTGACCCAGCGTTTTCTCATGCCAGGCGATGCCGTAACGGTTGACCAGATCGATAAAATCCCACTGGGTATAACGCGCCAGCGCGGATTTGCAGAAATGCGGATTTTCAGAAAGATAGGCAGCCGGTTCAGTGTGCATATTCGTGAAATTGCAGCGGCCGCCGCCGGACATCAGGATTTTACGCCCTAGCTTCTTGCCATTATCGAGCAACAGTACCTTGCAGCCGCCCTGGCCCGCCTGCGCTGCGCAAAACATTCCTGCCGCACCGGCACCAATGACTACGACGTCGTACTGTTCCACAAAAACCTCTCTCTATAACTTTCACACGTCAAAAAGTGATTACGCGTTAAAACGGCGGGGATAAATGCCAACGCTGTGCAAAAAAGCGTCAATTCAGCCTGTTGCGTGCCAGATTGTAAGCTCTGCGGCGTCTATAAGCTAGATTCTCAAACATTAATCCGCGCTGGTAAGAAAATGTTTCAGAAGAAAAACGCCTTTTAACTCAATAGGTTTCAAAGCCTTACTTTGCATACCCTTGATTTTTTACCTATCTTTAGTCAAAAAAATGTCATATTTTCCTTTTCCACTCACCCTGTTCTCGCAGATAATGCGCGGCGTTCATGTCCACAAACTGGCGTAACAATTATGCTGCATTTATTCGCCGGGTTGGATTTCCATACCGGCCTGTTATTGATTCTCGCATTGCTGTTTGTGCTGTTCTACGAAGCCATCAACGGTTTCCATGACACAGCAAACGCAGTCGCGACTGTGATTTATACGCGCGCTATGCGTTCGCAACTTGCCGTTGTGATGGCTGGCGTATTCAACTTCTTTGGCGTCATGCTTGGCGGCTTGAGCGTGGCATATGCCATCGTCCACTTGCTTCCTACTGATTTGCTGTTGAACGTGGGTTCTGCTCATGGTCTCGCTATGGTGTTTTCTATGCTATTGGCGGCGATTATCTGGAACCTGGGTACCTGGTATTTCGGCCTGCCGGCCTCCAGCTCCCATACGCTCATCGGTGCCATTATCGGCGTAGGTCTGACCAACGCGTTAATGACCCACAGCTCGATTATCGATGCCCTTAACATCCCGAAAATGATTAGCATTTTCCTGTCGTTAATTATCTCGCCTCTGGTGGGTATGATTGTCGCGGGAAGCATGATTTTCTTGCTCCGCCGTTACTGGAGCGGGAACAAAAAGCGTCAGCGCATCCATCTGACGCCGGCTGAACGTGAGAAGCAGGACGGCAAGAAAAAACCGCCATTCTGGACGCGCATTGCTCTGATCCTTTCCGCTATTGGGGTAAGTTTCTCCCACGGCGCGAACGACGGTCAGAAAGGCATTGGCCTGATTATGTTGGTATTGATTGGCGTTGCTCCTGCTGGCTTCGTATTGAATATGAACGCTACCGGTTATGACATCACCCGCACCCGTGATGCCGTGACGCATTTGCAACAGTACTATCAGCAGCATACGGATACCCTACAGCACGTGGTTGCCCTGACTCCGCTGGTACCTGCGCCGACAGACAGCAGCACTCAGACGCCCGTCGAGTTCCACTGTAATGACAGCCTTGCGCTTGAAGCACTTTCTCGTACTCAGGGAATGCTGAATAACCTGCAAAGCTACAGTGAACTCGCGCCGGAACAGCGTAGCCAGATGCGTCGCCTGCTGATGTGTGTTTCCGATACGGTAGATAAAACGGCTAAGCTGAGTGAAACCAGCGCTGCCGATAAGCGTTTCCTCAACGATTTACACGGCGATCTGCTGCAAACCGTTGAATACGCGCCTATCTGGATTATCGTTGCCGTTGCATTAGCATTGGCTCTGGGTACCATGATTGGCTGGAAACGCGTCGCGACCACCATCGGTGAGAAGATTGGCAAAAAAGGCATGACCTATGCGCAGGGTCTCTCTGCACAGGTTACTGCCGCAGTTTCTATTGGTGTGGCGAGCTACACCGGTATGCCGGTTTCAACCACCCACGTGCTCTCTTCTGCGGTTGCGGGCACCATGATAGTTGACGGCGGTGGCGTACAGAGCAAGACCATTAAGAACATCGCGCTGGCGTGGTTGCTCACCCTGCCGGTGTCGATTCTGCTCTCAGGCGTACTGTACTGGTTGGCGCTGAAGCTGATTTAACGGACTTTATGCGTAAAAAAGGCGGTGCATGTTAAGTGCGCCGCCTTTATTTTTTTGCCTCAATATTCAGACTCACTGTCGTTTAACTCTCATTCATCGTCCTTTTTTATCGGATTTAATACCAAATCAGCATCGCCAACATACTGATGAGGATTAAGCCGCATAACCCTGTTGTTAGCACAAATTGTCCGCGAACCCTTTCACAACGACGAATAAACTCGGGGTCGTGATGATCAACATAGCGCTGCGCATAGATGTAACGCACTAACCTAATTTGCTTACTGGGCTGCCCGTGCGCGGTAAAAAATCCTCCTCCGTCAACATACTGATAAAGCAGCGGATCGCATCCTCGTAACACCACCAGCAACGCACGAAGAGAAGAGTAGTAGCGCAGCATATTCACAACACATACAACACATAAAGCCCAAAATAGCGCAATGGGACTGATCATGATTCCCCCTTACGGCGACATCTATACTTACCGTCAGCGACCTGTAAGCCTTTCGCCCTTTCTCACCGCCTTTTACCCGATACCTGGGCAATTTTATGCCCGCCCCCCAGACCCTTTCCGGGCTAGCCAACTCAGCGTTCGCTTCACTTGCGAAAAGAGGCAATATGCCGAACTCCCGCTTATTATTGAGTGTAGGAAATGAAATATAAATCGGGGGACAAAAAAAGAATATTTCTGTCGCTAAGCCTGTTCGAACAATGTGATGCAAACCATTCGCCTGGAGAATAGTCCGGCATAAGTAGACGTTTTATGGCTATACTTGAGGTAGGTTAAGTTTTTAGACTGTTGTTTATGCAACATTAGTTTATGAAAGTCGTGGTTATACGGCAGTACTGGACGACACCCCGATAATCCGAATAAACGTTAAATGACTTATGGAAGGAGTTTCTTATGGCTTATAAACATATCCTCATTGCGGTGGACCTGTCACCAGAGAGTAAAGTGCTGGTTGAGAAAGCGGTCTCCCTTGCCAGACCTTACAATGCCAAAGTGTCTCTTATCCACGTTGATGTCAATTATTCGGACCTCTATACCGGCCTGATAGACGTCAACCTCGGTGACATGCAAAAACGTATCTCTGAAGAAACGCACAACGCACTGAGCGAACTGTCACATAACGCCGGTTATCCTATTGCAGAGACCCTAAGCGGCAGCGGCGATTTGGCTCAGGTGCTGGTTGATGCCATCAAACAATACGACGTCGATCTCGTGTTGTGTGGCCATCATCAGGACTTTTGGAGCAAGCTGATGTCCTCGGCACGCCAGCTGATTAACACGGTACACATCGATATGCTGATTGTGCCTCTGCGTGACCCTGAAGACACCAAAGAGTAATGTTCGTACTCTCTCCGGGGGGTGTGATGTTGCATCTCCCGCTCTCCTTGTTTTCATCAATAAATGACACAGCTCAAATTTCGCTTCATTAAATTTAGATCAACTTGCATCCCACTATACAAAGCCATTTTTTTCACTTATAGCTAGTCAGTCATTAGCGAACAAATGGAATTTGTTGCCCTATGGAAATGCACTCATCTCACCCAAATACGCCGCGTCCGTTAGCCCGCCATTACAGTATTGAAACTACAGCCCAGCTTTGCGGTGTATTGCCCATAACGCTACGCACCTGGCAACGTTATGGGCTTATTCACCCACAGCGCGATGCCAAAGGGAGCCGCTGGTACAGCGAGAGCGATCTTACTCAGCTACATACGATCTTGCGAAAAGTCACGGACGGTATTCCGATCGCGCAGATCCGCCCGCACCTTAGCGCGTCAGAGCCAAAGCGGATAGCCGAGAATATCGGTCCAGCACCTCACAGCAGCTGGCACGCTCTACAGGCAGAGATCTTAAACGCCCTCGGCGAGGGTGAGTTACTCAAGCTACGTCGTTTGATTTGGCAATTTGGGCGAGAATATCCACTCGATTGCCTGGTTAACCGGGTGCTTCGCCCTATTCGCGCCTTTCTTTCCACCAGCAGACAGAGACTGCCGATACAGCAAAAAGGGCTGCTGGACAGCATCATAATTGAATATGCCACCTACCTTATGCGTACGCTGCGTCACAGGGCGCGTCCGCAGGTACTGTTGCTGCCGATGCAAATCGACGATCCGCTCGAGCTGTGGCTGGAGTCACTGAGGCTGTGCGGCGAGGGGCTTAACGTCGAGATAGTCCACTGCGAGGTTGAAGAGCCAGACTTGGCGGCCTCGCCGATGGAGCATTATCTCATTTGGTCAGACACGCCGCTGGACAGTCGCCAGCAGGCCGTGTTTGATTCGTGGTTAACGCAGGGCCTGCCGGTGATGCTGCTCGGCAAGGCAACGCTGCTTAAAGCGGCGTGTAAATATCAAAACGGTGGCTCTTAGTGGTCACCGCCGCCTGAGCAGGCGTATCGGCCATTGGCGGGGCATAGTCGGGGCGTTTTACCACTATTCGTTTGGTCGCCAGACGGCGCGCAGGTTCGAGCAGGCCGTCTGCATCGTCATCCGCACCGACCAGCCCCTGGAAGACCCGCATCTCTTTTTTCACCAGTGCACTCTTCTGTCGATGGGGGTACATCGGGTCGAGATAAACCACCTGCGGGCGAGGTGTGATTTCGCTGAGCGCCGTCAGGCTTGAGCCATGCAGCAACGTCATGCGCTCCTGCAGCCAGGAACCGATTTCCGCATCGCGGTAACCGCGCGACAATCCGTCGTCAAGCAACGCAGCCACCACCGGATTGCGTTCAATCATTCTTACCCGACAACCGAGCGCCGCCAGCACAAAGGCGTCTCGGCCCAGCCCTGCCGTTGCATCGACGACGTCAGGCAGATAACTGCCCTTAATCCCTACCGCCTTGGCCACAGCTTCACCGCGTCCGCCGCCAAATCGACGACGATGCCCCAGGGTTCCGCCGACAAAATCGACAAAGATGGCACCCAGCTTCGGTTCGTCACGCTTACGCAATTCCAGTCTTTCAGGGGTCAGTACCAGCGCCATCAGGGCATCTGGATCGGAAACCAGCTTCCAGCGCTCGGCCAGAATAGATAAGGCGCCTGCATCGGCGCCTTCTTCACATGCTAAAAACACACTCACGGGAGGTTGTTATCCTTCGAGGCTCTGCTCTTTAATATCATAATGACGAAGCATAGCATCCAGCTGCGGTTCACGACCACGGAAGCGTTTAAACAACTCCATAGGTTCTTCGGATCCGCCGCGCGTCAGGATATTGTCCAGGAAGGACTGACCGGTTTCGCGGTTGAAAATCCCTTCCTCTTCGAAGCGTGAGTAGGCATCGGCAGACAACACTTCTGCCCACAGATAGCTGTAATAACCTGCCGCATAACCCCCGGCAAAGATGTGGCTAAACGCGTGCGGGAAACGGCCCCAGCTCGGCGAAGGCACCACGGCGACCTGCTTTTTGATCTCGGCAAGGGTTTCGAGGATCCGTGCACCTTTGGCTGGGTCATACTCAGCGTGCATACGGAAGTCAAACAGGCCGAACTCCAGCTGGCGCAGGATAAACAGCGCCGCCTGATAGTTTTTCGCGGCCAGCATTTTCTCAAGCATTTCCTGCGGCAGTGGCTCATGGGTTTCGTAGTGACCAGAGATAAACGCCAGTGCGTCAGGCTCCCAGCACCAGTTTTCCATAAACTGGCTCGGCAGCTCGACGGCATCCCATGGCACACCGCTGATTCCCGCAACGCCTGAGGTCTCGACCTTGGTCAACATATGGTGCAGACCGTGGCCAAACTCGTGGAAAAGCGTGGTCACTTCGTTGTGAGTGAACAGCGCAGGTTTGTCACCGACTGGACGGGTAAAGTTACAGGTCAGGTAAGCCACCGGATGCTGCAATTTACCGTTGCTGCGACGCAGGCTACCGACGTAGTCGTTCATCCACGCACCGCCACGCTTGTGTTCACGCGCGTAGAGATCAAGATAGAAGCTGCCGCGCAGTTCGCCGCTGTCGTCAAACAGGTCGAAGAAACGCACGTCTTTGTGCCAGGTATCGACGTCTTTGCGCTCTTTGGCGGTGATGCCGTAGATGCGTTTGACGACTTCGAACAGGCCCGACAGTGCACGGTTTTCAGGGAAGTAAGGGCGCAGCTGCTCGTCGTTGATGGAGAACAGGTGCTGCTTCTGTTTTTCTGCGTAGTAAGGCAGGTCCCAGGCGTTCATTTCGTCGACGCCATAGTTGGCCTTGGCGAATGCACGCAGCTGAGCCAGTTCAGCCTCACCCTGTGGACGAGCGCGTTTGGCTAAATCATTCAAGAAACCAATAACCTGCTGCGGGTTTTCCGCCATTTTGGTTGCCAGAGACATATCGGCATAGGAGTCAAAGCCAAGCAGTTCGGCCAGTTCGTGGCGCAGCGCCAATTCTTCGGCCATCACTTCGCTGTTGTCCCACTTACCTGCGTTGGGGCCTTGGTCCGACGCGCGGGTGGCATAGGCACGGTACATCTCCTCGCGCAGCTCGGCGTTGTCGGCGTAGGTCATCACCGGCAGATAGCTCGGCGCGTCCAGCGTCAGCAGCCAGCCTTGCTGTTCTTTGGCCTCAGCCAGCGCCTTAGAAGCCGCCAGCGCACTCTCTGGCAGACCGCTTAGCGCCTCGACGTCAGTAATCAGCTTGCTCCAGCCCATCGTGGCGTCGAGCACATTATTGCTGTAGGTCGAGCCAAGCTCGGACAGACGAGAGGTGATTTCACCGTAGCGTTTCTGCTTCTCGGCAGACAGGCCAATGCCCGACAGCTCGAAGTCGCGCAGCGCGTTATCCACCGCCTTTTTCTGCTCGAGCGTCAGAGTGGCAAAATTATCGCCCTCTTTCAGGTCGCGATAGGCCTTATACAGTCCTTCATGTTGGCCGGCCCAGGTCGAAAACTCAGACAGAATAGGCAAGCATTGCTCATAGGCGGCGCGAAGTTCGGCGCTGTTTTTGACCGAATTCAGGTGCCCAACGGGCGACCAGATACGGCTGAATTTGTCTTCGCTTTCAGCAATCGGCTGACACAGCGATTCATAGGTATAAGGGCCAGACTGTGCGACAACCTGCTCGATAGCGGCGCGGCATGCGTCAATGGCAGCCTTCACGGCAGGAACAATATGCTCCGGACGGATGGCGGAAAATGGCGGGAGATCGAACTGTTCCAAGAGCGGGTTTTTAGCTAACGAATCGTTTTGCGTAGTTTGGGTCATAGGGCAGTCCTGATTTAAGAGACATCATCGATAAGTCGTAAAAACTAACATGAGGACAACGGCGTTCAAAATCAAGGGCAGACGGTGCTGGACTTGCTAAGCCTGGAGGCATCGGCAGCGTATCCTGTGCCACTTTCTTATTTCTGCGGATAACTCGGCGCTAAAAGTTTATACTGTCGCCATAAATTATTAGGAAAATGTAAAAATACTATGTTGAGTTATCGCCACAGTTTTCATGCAGGCAACCATGCCGACGTTCTGAAACACACCGTTCAGAGCCTGATCATCGAGTCTCTTAAAGAAAAAGATAAACCTTTTCTTTATCTCGATACCCACGCCGGTGCCGGACGCTACCAGCTGAGCGGGGAACATGCAGAACGCACCGGTGAATATCTTGAAGGCATTGCCCGCCTCTGGCAGCGTGATGACGTGCCTCAAGAGATGGCGGCCTATATGTCGGCGATTAACTACTTTAACCGCAATGAGAACCTGCGCTATTACCCCGGTTCGCCGCTGATTGCCCGCCACTTGCTGCGTGAAGACGACAAACTGCACATGACCGAGCTGCACCCGAGCGACTTTCCGCTGCTGCGCAACGAGTTCCAGAAAGACGACCGCGCCCGCGTCCTGCGTGCCGACGGCTATCAGCAGCTGAAAGCCCAGCTGCCACCGCCGTCCCGTCGCGGCCTGATCCTGATGGACCCCCCGTACGAGCTAAAAACCGATTATCAGGACGTGGTTAAAGGCATTCAGGAGGGCTATAAGCGTTTCGCGACCGGTACTTACGCTATTTGGTATCCGGTGGTCATGCGTCAACAGATCAAACGTATGCTGCGCGAACTCGAAGCGACCGGCATTCGTCGTATTCTGCAAATCGAGCTGGGCGTGCGCCCTGACAGCGATCAGCGCGGTATGACCGCTTCCGGCATGATTGTGATTAACCCACCCTGGAAGCTGGAGCAGCAGATGAACAAGGTCCTGCCTTGGTTGCTTGAGGTGCTGGTGCCAAACGGCAACGGGCATCAGCTGGTTAAATGGGTCGTTCCAGAGTAACTTTTTCCTGCAAAGCCGGGGCTTCTCTCCGGCTTTCATTCAGCTAAGCTATTACAGCCATCGTTGCAATCTTTGCGACAAAGCCGATTCAGGCGTTAAACTCTATGCCATTAGATTTTGGGAACAACCGCTTCCCGGCTTTCTTCTCATTCTTAACTTATGGAAAATTCGATGACCAAACATTATGACTATCTGGCAATTGGCGGCGGCAGTGGCGGTATCGCATCAATCAACCGCGCGGCCATGTATGGACAAAAATGTGCCATTATCGAAGCAAAAGCACTCGGCGGCACCTGCGTCAACGTCGGCTGTGTTCCAAAGAAAGTCATGTGGCACGCGGCACAGATTTCTGAAGCCATTCGTAACTACGGTCCTGATTATGGTTTCGACACCCAGATTAACGGCTTTAACTGGAAGACACTGGTCGCTAACCGTACCGCCTACATCGACCGTATTCATACCTCATACGACAACGTACTGGGTAAGAACAAGGTTGACGTTATTCACGGCTTCGCTCGCTTCGTCGATGCTCATACCGTTGAAGTCAACGGCGAGACGATCACCGCCGATCACATCCTGATCGCCACCGGTGGCCGCCCTAGCCACCCTGATATTCCCGGTGCTGAATACGGTATCGACTCAGACGGCTTCTTTGATCTGTTGGAAATGCCGAAGCGCGTTGCTGTAGTCGGTGCCGGTTACATCGCAGTGGAAATCGCCGGCGTGATGAACGGCCTCGGTGCTGAAACCCACCTGTTCGTACGTAAACACGCTCCGCTGCGCACCTTTGACCCACTAATCGTTGAAACGCTGGTTGAGGTAATGAACACCGAAGGTCCGGCGCTGCATACTGAGTCAATTCCAAAAGAAGTGGTCAAAAATGCCAACGGCAGCCTGACCCTGAAACTGGAAAACGGCAAAGAGTTCGAAGTCGACAGCCTGGTATGGGCCATCGGCCGTGAGCCAGAAACTGACAACTTCAACCTGAAAGCCACCGGTGTGAAAACCAACGCCAAAGGCTACATCGAAGTCGATAAGTACCAAAATACTAACGTCAAAGGCATTTACGCGGTGGGTGATAATACCGGTGCGGTTGAGCTGACGCCGGTTGCGGTAGCCGCGGGTCGTCGCCTGTCAGAGCGCCTGTTTAACAATAAGCCGGAAGAGCATCTCGACTATAGCCTGATCCCAACTGTGGTCTTTAGCCATCCACCAATCGGTACTGTTGGCCTGAGCGAGCCAGAAGCGGAAGAGAAATACGGCAAAGATAACGTTAAAGTTTATAAATCTTCTTTCACAGCAATGTATACCGCAGTGACTCAGCACCGCCAACCTTGCCGTATGAAGCTGGTTTGCGTCGGTAAAGAAGAGAAAATTGTCGGTATTCACGGTATTGGCTACGGCATGGACGAAATCCTACAGGGCTTCGCGGTAGCACTGAAAATGGGCGCGACCAAAAAAGACTTTGACAACACCGTGGCTATTCACCCTACCGGTGCTGAAGAATTCGTGACTATGCGTTAATTGCTTTATTACATTGATCGTAACGTCCATCGGCGTTGAGCCGATGGACCCCGTTTATGCGCCATTATTGGCCAGGAACTCTTTTACTCCAGGATGATTATCGCTATGCTGCCAGAGATGCGTCTCATCTGGACTATTATTATGCTCCCAGGGTAAACGCATTGAATCATCTATATTAGTCGTTTCAGGGATCAAGCTTGCTAATTCCATGATCATAATTGCTTGAGTATCCGGATTTTTCAACAGTAAAGACCTTTTTAGTGCACCATTTTCATGAAACCTGATACCCGCAACAATCATACTTTTCGTGCCCATTTTTTTCATAAAATCTTCTCTTAACATATGGCCATCTTTTCCTATAAAATAGTCAATACCAATATTTCCACGTGAAATCTGAAGTTGCTCATTACGCTGGGCGGTAATTTCTTCAGGCACGTTCCAGTTTCTTAAATAGAAATAGTCTGGTACTGATTTACCCCCTTCCTTAACTGAAGCATGCATGCACTCATGCAACAATACGCGCAACCGGCTTAAACGCGGGAGTGAAAAAAAACGGTCAGTAAAAGCGATGACATTTTTCTGCTCATTATAATAGGCATTGACGATACCGCCCCTGGGTCCGAAAATAGACACCGTCTTAATACTTTTATCAGTTTTGACCAAAAATTTATGGGTAACCTTAAGCGCTTGAATATTCATCTTAATTTCTTGAATATCAGCCTCCGCCAATTTATTAATATCGTCATAACCTAAATATCTTGCGGCTATTTCACGGCCCTGTGGCGTATCGATCGCGACCTCTGCTATCTGTAGCGCCTCTTCCATATTATTAAAAGTGACCGTTGTCATCCATCCTCGCGATAAATTATCGGCTTTAATGGCGTTTAAACCACGTTGACGCACAACCGTCTCTTTGAATAAACGATTAATGAAGGTACCGCGCTGTAAAGTGTCATCAGCCTGGCTGGGACCGGGTTTATATATTTCATCGGCCTCATAGGTTGGAAGTTCATCGATTTCATTATCGGCAGCGCTAAATTCTTCAGCGGGTGTTTTTATGTTTGCGCCCATTAATCCAAATAACGTATTAACTCCTCCATCAATAACATTACTCAAACCTAACTTTCTTCTTCTTTCCGTATCACCATAAATCGAATCATTAATTCCCAGTCCAGTTTGTATAATGCCAATCCCCAATAGGCTGAGACTGCCTATTGCCGGAAGCACGACGGTGACCACGCCTGCCATATTTGCAGCAGCCCGAAGATTCATCAATACTTTCTCTTTAAATACTTCGCCGTTGGTTGTAGTAAGAATATGTGCATCACTGAGGGTTCTACTTTCGGACTTATGCATCATTTCAGTGAAAAGATCACCTTTAAATACTTTCTGGTGATAATTTAAATATTTTGTATCCAACTTACCTTTCGCCAGTGCCTGCAAAGTAGAGTCAACGCCAGGATAATAATGCCCCTCTTGGCGGTCGTATAAAGAGAAGTGGTTGGCAAGTTCCTCGCACTTAATGGGGTCCCTTGCCTGCACTAATACCCAATCTATCAGTTCTTTAGTGCTTTCAAACTCAACAAAACTCTGTGTTCCCGAAGCCTGGTACAAAACAATTTTACCGCCATTGCCGTGGATCAGATAAATATCAGTGGCTGGATAACCATAAATATCAAAAGTAGAGATACTTCCGGCGTATTGGTTCCTGACTTCACGTTCTAACTCCTTTATAGACATATCGGGCAAGCTTGCAATATCACCCAATACAGTCCTTGTCACCAATTTCAAACTAGCCTCTGACAACAGCCCTGAGTTTTGACCTAACAGGGTAATGAAAAGTCCTTTACTGACGGTGCGAAAGCTTATGCGGTTTTTTCTCCAGAAGTTTTTAAGCTGTTGCAGAAATTTATAGCTAAAATTACTTTCGATCACTAAATCTAAAAAGTCTTTGGGCAGTAAACGGACTTCATTATTTTTGCCAAATTGTTCAGCCCGTGCTCCTTCAGTATAAATTCCTGAGTTAGCACTTAGTGCGTCGGAATTTATTTGATCCTCAGCGCCAAAATTTTCCAGCAGCCGCTCGGTCAGCGATTTTGACTCAACGGGACGGGTGGTATGTTCCCAGCCGGTGAATGTTTTAGAGGAAGTTGATCCATAATTAAATCGGTTAAAATATGTTGTATCAGGATCAATCTCTAAAGCATATTTCTCCCTGATAGCTTTTCTTAAATAAGCAGAAGCTAATGAAGTCAATTCTGGATATTCATTTTTTATCTGAAAGACTGCCTCAATATATTTTCGCCTGTCTTCAACTAAGCCTGACGGCTCAGTCGTATTATTGATTTCTACTCCCTGATCTTCAGTCATCGTGATATTAATCGGTTCTGGCACCATAAAGGTGTTGGTTAATTTAGGCTGGGTAGATAAAATCATTGAAAGTGGAACAGGTAATGCATCACTTTGATCCCAGGGAAGCATACCATTAACAAGTGAGGAAAAAGCACCGTCAATGTGAGTGATGATATTCTGTGCATACCTTGCAGCAGAGTTTCGCGGGCTTTGAACGACCGGGCCTCCCAGAGCATCATGTGGGCTAGCGTTCAGCGGCGCTGCCCTGATGTTAATATCGTAGGTCAGTAACTGTGCAGCTGCCTGTATCGTTAGCGCGGCACCTGTTAGAACAGGGAAAAGATTCGGCTCGCGAGGCAATAATCCTCGCCCTGGTAGAAAATTTGAACCTTGTACCATTTCCTGAAATTTATATTTATTGCGGCAATAACTTGTCCAGTCACTCACGGATGTGATTTTTTTCTGATTATTACCAATCTCTTTAAATAATAATTTACCACTCGGCGATTTATCATTGCTGTGATTAACCAGTAAATCATGACCTTTCGTAGATGTTAATTCTTCTATGAGCATTGATAGTTCCCATTATGTAGAAAATATTAAAATTCTAATTTCCATTTAAAACCTAAAGACATCACTCAGAGAAATGTCACTTTATTAAATAGTTATTAATTAAAAATCTCATTAAATTAAAACAAAAAAGTCCGTGGGACTTATTAACATATAAATTAGAAATAAAATAACTATAAATATGAGCTCAAATTTATTGATAAAGGATAAAGAGATGACTACTCTAACAACATCGTGGCTATGCGTTAATTATAATATCTATCGATATTGAGTCGATGGACACCGTCTTTGGGTTAACGAAGTCTGGTGTTAACGACGTCGGCGTGAGAACATTGGCCGGCCGCCATTCTCCCAGGGAAGCTTCATTTTCCCATCAAGCCCCTTCGCCTCAGGTATAGTTCCAGATAATTCCATCACCATCATCGTCTGAGTATCAGGATTTTTTAATAATAATGCTTTACGTAGATCTTGATTAACACGGAAATTATTTACCGCCTCGTCCCAATTATTCCCTCCCATTTTTTGCTTGAAATTGTCTTTTAGCAGATAAAATCCATCATCACTAAAATAACTGCTTTCAAGTTTTGCCTGAGAGACGTATAACATCTCATCACGATATTTCATTAACCAGTCACCGTCAGACGTCATTGCTTTTATGTAAAAATAATCCGGCGTGCATTCCGCTCCTTCTTTAACACCCGCATGGACTATTTCATGCATTAATGTTCTTATTCTAAGAAACGGATCGTCATTAAAGAAGTATTGAGTCAGACATATTGAGTCTATCATTGGAATATAAAATGCCACGATTATAATATCATCGACCACTTTATGTATCGCAGTGATGAAAAAATTAGGATTTTGACTGCTTCTGGTAATCACCCCCCTCATATCAATTATATTTTTATGCAAATTAGCCATATCTTCCGCACTGATATCAGCAGCTTTTTCAAGCCCCAAATAGCGCGCAGCTATCTCTCTTCCCTCAAGCGTATGGAGTCTATTAGACGCCAAGTTTAAACATTCGCCGACGTCAGTCATAGTGTAACGAATGTAGTCAGCACGGATTATGCTGTTTTTTTCGATAGCAGTTAAACCAACGAGTTCAAATTCATAGTTTGCAGGGGGATGGATAACATTACTATAAGGCACTATGTTACTATTAACCTTCCCCGCTAAAACATTACCAGGATTGGGATCCCCAATATTGACAGTCTTAACATGGTATGAAGGCTCAGGATTGATCTCAGCTTGAGGCTCAAGTATGTCTGCCTCGATAAGCGGTGCTTGTATCTCCGCAACACTTTCTCTCACGGCAGTTCCTCCTACTTCACCCGCTCCTGCTAGTCCCCCTGCTACTGCTCTTATTGTTCCCAGACCAAAGGCGCCAAACACCATGTTAAGCCCCCCTGAAAAAGTCTCGGCAGCGCCCGCTCTACGCAGCTTTTCAGCATCACCGTGAAATGCCTCGTCAATCCCCAACCCTATCTGAAGAGCACCAATGCCTATTAGGGCGAGAGACCCCGCGGGTGGGAAAATTAGGGCAACCACCCCTGCCGCCATCGCCGCAATCGGCAAAATTCGCATTAAATTTTGCTTAAATATCTCCAGATTGCTAGTTATTAACAACTCTGCATCCGATATTGTGCGATCCATCACTTTAGCAGTCATCAAGGTAAAGAGATCGCCATAATGCATATCAAGATTATTATTAATATGTTCATCTGAAAGCGAGCCAGCGCCAAGCTTGATTAGTGATGAATCGACACCAGGATTAATCATATTGTCCTGACGGTCGCGGAGAGAAAAGTGGCTTGCTAATCGAGTGCGGAGATAAGGATCGCGCCCCTGAACCTTTATCCATTCTTTCAACTCTTGATGATTATCAAACTCCTGAAATGAATTTTCGTTCGTCGGCCGATATAGGACAACCATGTTATTCATTTTATGACCTCTAAGCCCATCAGCCTCACTTATGATAAATACGTCACTCGATTTATAACCATTAATGCTTAATGGAATAACATCAAAATGTACCTGAGGCACTGACTTTTCCAAATGTTCCATAGTAATGTGAGTGATATTAGTAATATGGCCGAGGGTTAAAGACATCACCATCTTTAACGCCGGATCGCTTAATTGATTAGACTGCTGGCCGAGTAGGGTAATAAATAGACCTTTAATATAAATTCGGTAAATATAATAATACTTGTTCCAAAAACTTTCGAGCTTTTGGGTGTAAATTTTCGAGAAATTACTTTCTATTACCGTTTTTATGAAATCCTCAGGAAGCAGGCAGACTTCATTATTCTTACCAAACTCGCCCCCAGGCGTACTTTGGTTATAGAGGCCGGCTCTGCCCCTTAGAGTAATATCATTAAGCCCGTCCTGGACGACGGCGTTAGACAATAACTGTTCGGTTAAAGTCTTAATCGCCAGTGGCGGCCCGACGTGTTCATAACCGGTAAAGCTGGTACTTGAAGGCCAAGTAGAGTTTGACTTGGGATCAAAGAGAACAAACATTACTTTATCCGGATCGAGGATGAGGCCATGTTTATCCTCAATCAATTGTTTTAGGAATGCTGAGGCCGTCGGAAATAATTCAGGAAACTCGTGTTTGAGTACATCAACTATCTTAAGATAATTGGCTATATCACGTGCAGTGGACCTTGCCTGATGAGTACTAATTGCATTTTTGCCGACACCCTGACTGCGGACTTTTACAGGAAACTCGTCCAAGATGTTGGTCCAGGGCTGGTTATGTATCACATTGGCATCAACACTGTCCCACAGAGTCATTTTATTGACTACCCTATTTATGGCATGATCAACGCTATTTTTAAAATGAGACCATGATAGCACCGGGCTGTTATTAAAAGCGACGGAGAGCAGACTTGGCACATTTAGTTGAGCAGCAGCCAGAATAATAAGACCTTTTACCGTCATTTTAGGAGACAAGTCTGGCAAAGGCGGTAACAGTCCCTGCCCCGGTGTACAGCGGGGTGCGCATAAAGCCTGTTGCCATTGGGCGCTTTCTAGATTTCTTTTTTCGGCCCTATGCTCATTAGAGGTAATCACTTTTCTTATATTTTTAACTTTACTTACTTTAGAGTCACACTGATTTATTATTTTATATGGAGGTGTAAAAATAACATCATGCCTCGTTGAATAATCTGCTAGTTTATTATGCATAACAATCCCTTTGGTTGTTAACCTAAAATTGACCTTTATAAAAAAGTAAAAAACTGAAGAATTTTAAATATTATTATTCATGCAATTATGACCCTTCGTGAGCTTTAATATTACTCTGAGAGCATAGATAATTACCTTTATGTAGAAAATATAAAAACTCTGATTTCAATTAAAATTTCAAAACCTCACTACATGAAGCGCGACTCTGTTGAATATTTTTTAGAAGGTGATTTATTTCAAACAAAACGAGAGCTGTAGGGATATTTAACATATCAACGCACCTGAATAATAACTATAAAGAATAGCTCAAAAATATTGATTTAAAGATATGGAACTCAACAACACTGTGGCTATTCACCCTACGGTGCTGAAGAGTTCATGACCATGTGTTAAATTTCATACCTCCAATTTCTTAACGGAGACGTGATTCTTGCTCATTATTATTTTTCCATGCAACAGGGCCATATTCAGCATCTTTCGCCTCTTGTTTTTGTTGTTCAATCACCTTGGCTCTGAAATTTTTAACAGAATCTGGAGTTTTAAAAGCTCCGTCAATTGCTCTCTCACCTGGAACCTGATCGCCCAACTCCATTATTAGCATTGCTTGAGTATCTGGGTTCACTAGTAGAAGTTCTTTTCTGAGCTCACTGTTCTCCTTAAAAATACGTCTTGCTTCTCCTCTACCTTTGGCACCCATTTTTTCAATAAAATTGTTCACTACCGGTTCCGCATGGTATTCACGTTGAAAATCTAAACCTACAGCTCCGGCGGATATTTCCAGGGTATCATCACGTAATTGATGTAGAGAACTAAAGTGAGTAGAGGTGTAGAAATAATCTGGCACCCCTGCTTTAAACTCGTCTAATCTATAAGGTGCGGTCGCGTGCATCCCTTCATGAAGTAACACATGTAATCTATTATCATCGGACCCTCCAAAAAATTTATCGTCGAAAGAAATGCTTTTTTTATGATCCTCGTAATAGGCATGTACCCCTTGCCTTTTAGGGTCATATATTTTTACCGCTTTAACAACGATGCTTTCATCCCCTATCGCTTCATGTACTGTCATCAGAGAATCAATATTTCTTCGCACGAACTGTATATCGGCATCGGTGATTGAACTGCCCTCTTCGTAGCCTAAATATGCTGCAACAATGTCTTTACCTCGACCTGTCCTCAGCGCCCCTCGAGCCTTAAGCAAAGTTTGATCCATTTTAGATAACGTATCAGTCAATTTTAGAGCATCTCTTACGCTGTAGCGCGTAATCCCGGCGAGGCCTTTGCCATGTAAAACGGTTCTTTTTAAAACTCGATTAAACCAACTGATCGGGGGCGAATTTTGCACGCTGGCTACAGGAACGGTTTCAACTACCCCAATCGTTCCAAAGAGAACATTAATACCACCGTCTATGGCAGCGGCTAATCCGGCGAAGCGTTTTGCTTCGGTATCGCCATAAATATTAATATTGACACCTACTTCCATTTCAACCGCACCAGCCCCCAGAAGAACCAAGCTACCTACGCCAGGAAGGATCATTGTCCCAATCCCTGCGGTAATAAGTACAGGTTTGAGGTTCATCAGCAGCTGGTCTTTAAGCACCTCATTATTGGTTATAGTCAGCGTTTCGGCATCTTTGATAGTGCGTTCTTGCGCACGTGCTGCAAGCCAGGTAAAGACATCACCTTTAATATCGAGCGATTTATAGTTGATGTAACTTTCAGCCCAGTCCCCACTCGCCAGCCCCTTTAGGGCGGTGTAAACACCCGAATAAGTTTGCCCATCCTGACGATCGTATAACGAAAAATGTTCCAGCAAACTCTGTCGCTTGCCGTCATGTCGTACCTGCTGTAATACCCAGTTATTGAGCTCCTGTGAATTATTGAATTCGACAAAGCTCTCATCCTCGGTGGGTTTATATAAAATAATCCTCCCATTAAAGCCGTGAATCAAAATAATATCTGTAGCGTGATATCCGTAGATTGAAAAACTAGAAACTTTTAGAACTGTTCTTTTAGAGTTTTTCTTCTCCAATTCATCCATAGTCATAAAGGGAAGTTTTCTTATATCCCCTAATACGCCCATCATTACGGAGTCTTCACCCAACTCAGATAAATTATTCGACTTATCTGCCATAAGACTAAGAAATTTCCCTTTAATCACCGTTCTATAACTGCTGATATTTATCAGCCAAAAAGTCTTTAATTCTTTTAAGAATTTCTTACTAAAATCACTTTTTACAACAATGTTTAGAAAGTCCTTAGGCAAGATTTTTACTTCATTAACAGCGCCAAAATAATTAGCCTCAGCACCCTGATTATATATTCCAGAGTTACCACTCAGGGCATCAGCATTGAGCCTGTCTTCTGCACCAAAGTTATTTAATAACATCTGGGTTAACGTCGTAGATTCTTTGGGATGATTATGGTGCTCCCATCCTGTATAACTCTCTGATGAACTTGAAGAACGTTCAAATCGGTTAAACCATGTCTTATCAGGGTCGATATTCAGAGAACGATATTGCTGATTTTTTGAGAGGCTTGCCTTGATATAATTCGAGGCAAGTTCATATAGCTTAGGGTAGTTTTCTTTTATTTTATTAACAGTATTAAGATAAGCCTTTCGGTTTCTCGCCTGGGATAAATTTTGTGCTTCGTCTAAAAGGCTTTGCGTTGGATGGGGTTCACTGTGCCGGCTGACCGTCATCCTTTCATCATCGGGATCAAGTTGAATGACCGGGTGGGCATTGGCCACACTCCATGGCCATATTTTTTGCATCACTGAATCTATATTATTGTCGAGCCGACTGCCCCATCTTTTTCCATGATCCAAGATCTGGCTGAGGGAATCGCTATATGTTGAAGTTGAGCCTGCTGGGGAGGGGTGAGTCGGGCTTGTATGGGCTTGGGAAGTCGGTTTCTTGCTCACATCGACGCAGCCCAAGGTTTGAGTCAGCAACTGAACGGCTGCAATCATTGCCGTCGCTTTGGCTGAAGGCACCAGCTCGAGATCAGGCATGGGTGGGAGGGTACCCTCACCGGGAATAATACGCGGGCATTGATTAGCCAGATACAATTCATCTTTAAAATTTATGATTTTCTTATCAGAGGAGATATTCTTTCCGCTATTATAGACATTAACTTTCCGAAAATTAAAGGGATTAACAATTTCCCTTTCCGCTCTATTAATAACTCTATTACTTTCCTCGAGAAGAGCTGCGCTTAACATATGCAATCCTTACTTATGTTGAGTTAGATATTCTAAAGCTAAATGTAATAAAATAAAAAATTATCAAATTTAACAAAGTGATATTTCATAATATACTTGATGAAATATTGAATATACTAATCATTATAAAAGGAGCGATTTAAGCTTAAAATTATGAAATCAATCGCTGTTGAAGAAAATCTAAAAATGCCTTATTGACCTCACTGCGCTGGCGATGCTGCGGATAAACCGCACTCAGCGTTAATGGTTCAGGATTAAAATCCTCCAGGACCGTCACCAGCATTCCATTATTTAATGCGGATTCAATAATAAATTCTGGCAAAAGCACCAGTCCCAGCCCAGCCACGGCTGCGTCTTTCAATATTTCGCCATTATTACTGACTATAGGACCCTGTACGTCGAGCAGTTTGCGCTTGCCGTCTTGCGTCAGCTCCCAGCCGTTCTGACCTTCACGGCCATAGCGAAGGCAAGCATGCCGCAAAAGATCTTCCGGGACCCTAGGCGTACCTGCGCGTTGAAGATAATCCGGGCTACCGCAAATCACCCTGTTTAGTACGCTTAAGCGACGGGCAATCAGCGTCGAGTCTGCGAGTGAACCAATACGGATAGCGATATCAAAACCTTCGCCAATCACATCGACGTAGCGGTCGCCCAGCTCCACCTGAAATTGCACCGAAGGATGCTGTCGCAAGAATTCGGCAATCAGCGGGGAGAGAAAACTCATGCCAAATGACATCGGAATGCTGATACGAAAGGAGCCTTGTAGTTCCAGCCGACGTTCTGACACGGCCTGCTCGGCTTCCTGAATATCATCCAAAATTTTCTGTGCATGTTGCGAAAAAACCTGCCCAGACTCTGTCACCGATAACTTGCGCGTATTACGAATCAACAATCTGACGCCGAGAGAAGCTTCGAGTGCCGCCATCCGCCGACTCACATACTGCTTAGACAGTAACAACTGCTCCGCTGCCGCCGTGAAATTGCCAGCCTTTATTACGGTAATAAAAATGCGAAGATCTTCAATCTGCATGCTGTGAGTCTCAAAGTGAACGTTGCCCATTATCGTCAACTAAAAAGTGACAGTGTTTGTCATTCAGGCCATCTATTACACAAATCAGTTTACGTTTAATCTATTTATATCGGAAGGGCAAACGCCTTTCATCCCCATAATTCAGGAGCACATTATGATTGAGCAAAGACTGTCTGAACAACGCGGCCTTGGTGACCACGGCTGGTTGAAATCTCGTCATACTTTTTCATTCGCCGGCTATTATGACCCTAAACAGGTTGGTTTCTCTGACCTGCTGGTAATTAACGACGATCGTGTGGCAGCGTCCCGCGGCTTTGGGGCACACCCGCACAGCAACATGGAGATCATTTCCTACGTTCTGGAAGGTGAACTGGCACATAAAGACTCGATGGGTACCGGCTCGGTGATTGTTCCAGGCGATGTGCAGCTAATGAGCGCAGGTTCAGGCGTAACGCACAGCGAGTTTAATAACTCGACGACTGACGGCGTGCATTTTTTGCAAATCTGGATTGTGCCGGCAGAAAATGGGACCAAACCAGGTTATCAGCAGGTCTCTGTTGCTGAAGAGGACAAACGCGGCAAGCTCCGACTGATAATATCGCCGACCGGTGATGACAAGGCTTTAAGCGTGCGTCAGGATATTAAAATATACGCCGGGCTTTTCGACGGTAACGAGCAGGATACCGTGACTCTTGCCGAGAACCGCTACGCGTATATCCACGTTGCTCGCGGCAGCGTGAAGGTAAATGGTATCGAGTTTAAGGCAGGCGACGGCGCCCGCGTACGTAATGAAACGTCTCTGACGTTCACCGACGGTGATAAAGCCGAAGTCCTGTTGTTTGACCTGCGCCCGGTAGAAGTTAACCACCCAAACCGTTAATTCATAATTAAAATTAATAGCATTTAAGGCTGAGGATTTATCCTCGGCCTTTTTTATTTCCCAAACTCACTGGAAAAGATCGGGGATTCATCGTTTTCTATTACTCTGTTAAAGCATTACCCAAATGGGCTCACAATAAATCGCTTCGATTTGCTTACACCGATTTGGATAATTTTATGACCGGTATCGACCAGTCTCAATACCGTGCAGATTTTAAAAAAACATCATCGAACACGATACAAATCCTCAACGAGCCTTATTAGCAAGATCTCTATTACTGATCAAATCTCCGACCATTCACGCAACAGGTTGTGATACAGATTCAGCAGCGACAGTACCTCTTCACTTTCGCCGTGGCGCGCTTTCAGCTTCTGGATATTGCCGTCGAGTTCGAACAGCATGCCACGCTTTTTATCATCGCGAATCATCGACTGTACCCACATAAATGACGCCACTCGCGTCCCCTGTGTCACAGGCGTGACGCAATGCAGGCTGCTGGAAGGGTAAAGAATTAAATCACCCGCTGGCAATTTGACCGAGTGTTGTCCGTAGGTGTCATTAACGACCAGTTCGCCTCCTTTATAACTTTCTGGTTCGCAAAGAAAAAGTGTGGCGGAGAGGTCAGTACGCATCCAACCCGCTTCACCGTTGTTACGCACCGCACCGTCAACGTGAAAACCGTAAGTTTCATTCTGCTGATAGCGGTTAAACAGTGGCGCAGAGATACTGCGCGGAAGAGCGGCGGCAAAGAACAGCGGACTGTTTTGCAACGCCTTGAGAACCGCAGCCTGTAGCACCTGATAAATCTCGCTTCGTGTATCAATCTGTTGATTATTCTTCACTTGAGCACCCTGACTGCCGACGGTGGCACGCCCGTCAATCCAGGGTGCGCGCTCTAGCTCGCGGGAAAAGGCAGCAAGCTCGTCAGCGTTTAATACTGCGGGAATACGATACATCATGATTGTCATCTCACAGGAAATCGTGGGGCACAGGGCCCCACGTTCTTTTTAAAACAGCTTAGAAATGCACGCTCGCAGTTAACAAGAACGTTCTTTCTTCGCCCGGATGGTAGCGATATCCGCTCTTGTTGATCGATGCAACGTAGTCTTTGTTGAAGATGTTATAAACGTTGAGCTGAATATCAAGGTTGCGGTTCACGCGATAGCCGGCCTTCGCATCAGCGACCCAGTAACCTTCGGTATAAGAAGGTGTCCCCACCGCACCATCGGTGCCACGGCTTAAGCCGCCAACATAGCGTGCGCCGCCGCCAACGGACCAGTCATCGCTGACCTGATATTGGTTCCACAGGGTAAACGCATGTTTAGGCGTGTAAGGCAGAGACGACGAGCCTTCCGCGGTCTCGATAGCCCCCTGGCGAACCGAGGCATGCTGCTGGGTGTAACCCGCTATCACCTGCCAGTCCGTTGTAATATTGCCGCTCGCCGACAGCTCGTAGCCCTCTACGCGCTTGGTGCCATATTGCGAATAGGTACCGTCGTCGTTAGCTTCAACGTCGTTTTCAATATCAGTACGGAACACGGCGGCGGAAAGCAGCAGACGTTTATCCATCACTTCCCACTTGGTGCCAATTTCAGTGGTTTTAGCCTTTTGAGGTTTGAAATCGGTGCGGTTGGCGCTGTTGCCCGTCCCGCTGGCGGCCAGCGCGAAGGTGCTGCCACCCGGAGGCTGCTGAGAAATTGCATAGTTGGCGTAAAGGTTGCCATTTTCGGTCAGATGATAAAGTGCACCGACCTTCCAGTTAACCAGGTTGCCCGACTTATTGGTATTCACGGTCGTAATCGGCGTATTTTTTGGCACCCCGGCAGGGCAGGCCAACGCACCGCGCCCCGTTGAGCCGCAGGCAGTCGCGCTGTCGTAGGAGGTGTGATAGCTGTCGAGACGAACGCCGCCGTTAATTTCAAATGTACGGGTAATCTGCAGGGTATCAAAAGCATAAATCCCGGCGGTATCGGTGGTGCCATTGGCATTCGCACCATTGTGCGTCAGGCCACCGATGCTGATATCGCTATTAGGATGATAAATATTGGCCGCTGGCAGCGTCAGCGCATTAACGCCGTAGTTGGTCTGCTGCTCGCGGGTAAATTCAACCCCGGCGCTGACGTCGTGACCGATAGAACCGGTCTGGAACTTAGAGGTGATATTGGTCTGGTTGGTCAGAATCTTGTTGCTGACGTCTTTGGTATTCGCCACACGGCCGAGCGACCAGCTGCCAACGTCGCTGTTAGGACGGGTGATATTGGAATCCGCCGCCATAAATGCGCTAAGCAGATAGTCCTGCTTGATCTGCGACCAGCGAGTGGTGTTGCGGATAGTGGTGTTTTCCGAAAGGTCATGCTCGAAACGCATCGTGACGGTATCGGTGGTTGAATCGTCGTAATCGGAATTAGTGCCGTAGAAATTATGCGTGTTGACCTTGCCCGAGGAATTCAGCGCCGAAGTCGCCGCCGACGGAGCCGAATAACCTGGTAATCCGATAGTCGGCACACCGCCGTCTGGCGTGTTGTGCTGGGTAACATGCAGATAATTCAGGTAAAGACGGTTGGAGGTTCCCAGACCAAAAGCCAGAGAAGGCGCAATGCCGTAACGTTCGTTCTGCACCTTGTCACGGCTTGCGTCATGCGTTTTCTCGCCCATCAGGTTCAGGCGGAATGCCGTCGTGTCGTTGAGCATCTGATTGTAATCCAGCGTGCTGCGGCGGAACCAGGCGCTTCCCACGCTGACAGACGCATCGAGGCCGTTATCCATGCGCGGCTGTTTGCTTATCATGTTGATAGAGCCCGTTGGCGCACTGCGGCCATAGTCGGTACCCGACGGCCCTTTGATGACCTCAACCTGCTCGGTGTTAAAGGTATCGCGCGAGACGCTGCCGATGTCGCGAATTCCGTCAACGTAGATACTGTTAGAGGTATCGACGCCGCGCATATACACCGCGTCACCGGTTGATGAACTGCCGTTTTCACCCGCGTAGAAAGCCCCGACTCCCGGCACGTTTTTCAAGGCATCGGTCAGGTTATTAACCCCCTGATCGTTCAGAACTTGTTTAGGAATAACCGTGATGGTGCGCGTGGTATCCACCAGCGGTCGGGTGAATTTTGGATCTGCGGACTGCCCTGGAGCGTAAAGAGAAGGTGCCTGAGCTTCAATGACCAGCGTGTCATCCTGTTTTTTTTCTGCATTATCAGCAGCCTGAGCGTAAGCAGGAGCTGAAATACCCAAACATAAACCGGTGAATAACGTGAGTGAGTTGAAGCTGGTAAACGGCAAGGTGAGGTGCTTTTCCATTTTCTTATTTATATTTCTTCGTTTTAAAAGTTATTAGTTACCCAGCGCATCGATGTCTGCTGAGACACCCATGCAGGAACCCGCCGCCTGAATAAACACCCTCAGGAAAACAGCGGGTTGCCCTAGCTGGCTTAGACGCTATAAATGATAAAGATAATAGTTATCATTTATGTTCTTATTTTTATCACGAAAAACAGACAAAAAGAATACACTGCATTACGGAATGCTTACATTACGTACATCTTTTGTCTTAAATTACTCTGAGAGTTCCCTGATGAGGGCTGTGGCAGGGTAGAAAGCTGGGTTTATCGGCCAGCTTTGCTGGAAAAGAGATTAGATAAGATTTGAGATTTCTATCAGATTAAAATCAGGGTCGCGGATGTAAACCGAAAGGATTGCCCCCTGGGCGCCGGTGCGTTCGACCGGCCCTTCTTCAATCACGACCTCATGAGCAATCAGCTCTGCTATTACCTCATCCAAGGGCGTTGCGCTGATAAAGCACAGGTCTGCCGATCCTGGTGTCGGAGCCTGTGCTTTAGGCTCAAACTCTTTTCCGCGCTGATGAAGATTTATTTTTTGCCGACCAAAGGTTAGCGCCTGACGAGAACCTTTGAAGGTCACGACTTCAAAACCCAATATCTGATGGTAAAACGCGATAGTGCTATCGATATCTGCCACGGTCAGTACCAGATGATCCAGATTTTCAATTTTCATGCCAGGGGATCCTCACTGTTTGTAATCCTTGTATTTAAATCAGTTAGCCTCTTTAGGTGTAAACCAGTATCGCCCTAAAATCTTCCTTCATCCTTTTTTCATAGCCAGAAACACTGACCATACTCACTATGCAGCATTTTTTATCGGGGTATCGGTGGGCAGAATGGGGTATCATTTGTTCAATGTTTTTTGATCAACAAACCATCGCTAACTTCTCACGCTGATTACTTCAATGACCCTTAATACGCACTTCCCGCTTCAGCCTGTTTTTGACGGTCATAATGACCTTTTGCTGCGCCTTTGGCTGAACGAGGCATCCGATCCCGTTTCAACCTTTTTAAACGGTTCGCCAGAGGGTCATCTCGATCTGCCGCGGAGTCGTCAGGGCGGATTTGCCGGTGGCCTGTTCGCGGTATTCATTCCGCCAGCCTCCTACATGCCGAAGCTGAAACCGCATGCGGCGCAGCAACCCCACGATCCGCTGGCAATAACGCATCAGCAAATCAGTCTGCTACAGCGTATTGAGCGTCAATCTAACGGTCAGGCGAAGATTTGTCGTACCGCGGGCGAAATTGAAAGCTGCATCGAACAGGGCGTGTTGGCGATGGTGCTGCACATCGAAGGGGCCGAGGCAATTGACGTTTCACTCGGCAATCTGGACGAATTTTATCAGGCGGGTTTGCGCAGTATCGGTCCGTTATGGAATCTACCGAATCAGTTTGGCGTCGGCGTGACCGGCGATTTCCCCGGATCCCCAGACAGCGGTGACGGCCTGACGCTGGCCGGTCTCGGTCTGCTGCGCGCCTGCAATCGGAAAAGAATCCTGATTGACGTCTCGCATATGAATGAGAAGGCGTTCTGGCAGACAGCGCGATTCAGCGATGCCCCGCTGGTTGCCACACACTCCAACGCACATGCCCTTTGCGCTCAACCACGCAATCTGACCGACAAACAGCTGGCCGCGATCGCTGAAAGTGACGGTTTTGTTGGCGTCAATTTTGGCAACGCCTTCCTGCGAGCGGACGGCAAACGCGACGCCGACACGCCAATCGACCGTATCGTACAACACATTGAGTATCTGCTGGAAAAACTCGGAGAAGACCGAGTGGGTCTGGGTTCAGACTTTGACGGTATCAGTGTTCCTGAAGCGTTAGGTGATGTTAAAGGTCTGCCATTACTGTTACAAGCCATGAAACATGCAGGTTACAGTAATGCACTAATTGAGAAACTAGCCTGTCGCAACTGGTTAAAAGTATTAAAGCAAACTTGGGGTAAATAACCTCTTTTCGGCTTTATAGGGCGCTTTCAGAGCCTTCCCCATACAGTTTGTGTGGTTGATATCACATAAGCTTAGGAGGAACATCTGCGGCGCCAAATTTTCTAATATTTGACAACGAGCACTTCATCTGCCGGAATTAATACTGGCATGATGTTTTTTTAACCTGCAACACCACGAGGAGTTGACCATGACCACTTGGACTAAACCTAAATTTGTAGATCTGCGTCTGGGCTTAGAAGTTACGCTGTACATCTCTAACCGCTAATCCCTCTTGCCCGCAGTTCGCTGCGGGCATTTTCTTTTTTTCTTCTTTTCCTGGTCTACACATGCTGATTAACGTTCTTGGTTCCGCTGCGGGCGGTGGCTTCCCACAGTGGAACTGCAACTGCAACAACTGTCAGGGCGTACGCAACGGCACCATGAAAACCTCGGCACGTACGCAATCCTCGATTGCTATCAGTGATGACGGTATTGATTGGGTGCTTTGTAACGCCTCTCCTGACGTCTGCCATCAGATTGCCGCCACGCCAGACCTGATTAAACACGGTGTGCTGCGCGGTACGGCTATTGGCTCAATAATTCTTACGGATAGCCAGATTGACCACAGCGCAGGTTTGCTGAATCTGCGTGAAGGCTGTCCGCATCAGGTATGGTGCACGCCTGAGGTCCATCAGGACCTGACCACCGGTTTCCCGGTATTTACCATGCTGTCCCATTGGAACGGCGGACTGGTGCACCACGCGATTGACCCCGACCAGCCCTTCTCCACTGCGGTGTGTCCGGCGCTGAAATTTACCGCTATTCCGTTGCTAAGCAATGCACCGCCGTATTCTGAATACCGCGGAAAGCCGCTGCCGGGCCATAATATCGCGCTATTTATTGAAGATACCCGCACCGGAAAAACGTTGATGTATGCACCCGGTCTGGGAGAACCAGACGACGCGCTGATGGGTTGGCTCAAGAAGGCCGACTGCCTGCTTATCGACGGCACGCTGTGGCGCGACAACGAGCTGGCCAATACCGGCGTGGGCCGCAACACCGGCAAAGACATGGGTCACCTGGCGCTGGCCGAGAAACAAGGTCTGATGGACCTGCTCTCCTCGCTGCCCGCCGAGCGTAAAATCCTTATTCATATCAATAACACCAACCCAATCCTCGATGAGTCCTCCGCCGAGCACAATGCGCTGACCGAGCAAGGCATTGAGGTCAGCTGGGACGGCATGCGTATCGAGCTTTAGGAAACCGTTAATGAACTCATTTAATGCCTCTGCGGCGCTGATGACGCCAGAAGAGTTTGAACAGGCCCTGCGCGCCAAGGGTGCCTACTATCATATTCACCATCCTTATCATATCGCCATGCACAACGGCCAGGCCACGCGTGAGCAGATTCAGGGATGGGTCGCAAACCGTTTTTATTATCAGACCAGTATTCCGATGAAAGACGCGGCCATCATGGCAAACTGCCCGGATGCACAGACCCGCCGCAAGTGGGTACAGCGAATTCTGGACCACGACGGGCAAGGCGACAGCGAAGGCGGCATTGAAGCCTGGCTGCAACTCGGTGAGGCCGTAGGCCTTGAGCGCGACGTGCTGCTATCAGAAGAAAGGGTGTTGCCGGGCGTACGTTTCGCCGTTGATGCCTACGTCAACTTTGCCCGCCGCGCAGTGTGGCAGGAAGCGGCCTGTAGCTCGCTGACCGAGCTGTTTGCGCCACAGATTCACCAGTCGCGCCTCGACAGCTGGCCGAACCACTATCAGTGGATCCAGCCTGAAGGCTATCACTATTTCCGCAGCCGACTGAGCCAAGCGAACCGCGACGTAGAGCACGGTTTAGCGTTAGCGCTGGAGTACTGTAATACTGTTGAGAAGCAGCAGCGTATGCTGGAAATTCTGCAGTTCAAGCTGGACATTCTGTGGACCATGCTCGACTCAATGACCATGGCCTATGAGCTTAACCGCGCGCCTTACCACAGCGTAACGCAGCAGCCGGTGTGGCATAGAGGGAAGCTTCTGTGATCGAAATTAACGTCAATCAGGTGCCGATGTTCCGTCGTGGTTTCCGTTTACAGTGGGAACCGACCCAGAACAGCCACGTGATCCTTTACCCTGAAGGCATGGCAACACTTAACGAAAGCGCAGCGATGATTTTAGAAAACGTCGACGGTAAACGTCAGCTGTCTGAAATCATTGATGGGCTAAATCAACGCTTCCCGGAAGCGGGCGGCGTTGACGAAGACGTGAAAGAGTTTTTTGCCCAAGCCTACGAACAAAAGTGGATAATTTTCCGTGAACCTGCCTAAACCCCAAGTCAAACCGCCGCTCTGGTTGCTGGCGGAGCTGACTTACCGTTGTCCGTTGCAGTGTCCCTACTGCTCCAATCCGCTTGATTTTGCCAAGCAGGAAAAAGAGCTGACCACCGAACAATGGATTACGGTGTTTGAACAGGCCCGCGAGATGGGCGCTGTACAGATAGGTTTCTCCGGCGGTGAACCGCTGGTGCGCAAGGACTTGCCTGAACTTATTAAGGCAGCACGCGATCTCGGTTTCTATACCAATCTGATAACCTCAGGCATTGGCTTAACCGAGAAGAAGATCGACGCCTTTGCCGAAGCAGGTCTGGACCACATTCAGATAAGCTTCCAGGCAAGCGACGAGACGCTGAACGCCGCGCTAGCAGGCTCTGCCAAGGCTTTCCAGCAGAAGCTGGACATGGCAAAAGCGGTCAAAGCCCACGGTTATCCGATGGTGCTGAACTTCGTGCTGCATCGCCACAATATTCATCAGATCGACAAAATCATCGAACTCAGCATTGAGCTTGAGGCCGACGACGTCGAGCTGGCGACCTGCCAGTTTTACGGCTGGGCGCAGTTGAACCGTGAAGGCCTGCTGCCGACGCGCCAGCAAATCGCTGATGCAGAAGCCGTCGTCGCCGATTATCGCGTGAAGATGGCCGACAAAGGCAATCTTGCCAACCTGTTGTTCGTGACGCCCGACTATTATGAAGAGCGCCCGAAAGGCTGCATGGGGGGTTGGGGCTCGATTTTCCTCAGCGTCACGCCAGAGGGTATGGCCCTGCCTTGCCACAGCGCGCGTCAGCTGCCGGTGGAGTTCCCTTCGGTGCTCGAACGATCGCTGCAGGACATCTGGTACAACTCGTTTGGGTTTAACAAGTATCGTGGCTTCGACTGGATGCCGGAGCCTTGCCGCTCCTGTTCGGAAAAGGAAAAAGACTTCGGTGGCTGCCGCTGTCAGGCCTTTATGCTGACCGGCAATGCCGATAATACTGATCCGGTGTGCTCCAAGTCGCCACATCACGGCAAGATTCTGGAGGCGCGCGAGCAGGCCAACTGCACCAATATTCAGGTCAGTCAGCTCCAGTTCCGCAACCGCCAAAACTCCCAGCAGCTGATCTTCAAGACGCCGGTAGCCTGATATGCAGCAACGGCAGCGGCTGGCGAACGGCCTGTGGGTCACGTTGACTCATGACCCGCAGGCGTCACGCGCGGCCGCGCTGTTTCATCTGGCCGCCGGTAGCCATCACGAACCCGAGCAGTGGCCTGGATTAGCGCATCTTCACGAGCACGTGGTCTTTGCCGGTAGCCAGCATTATCAGGGTGACCAGCGGTTGATGGGCTGGGCGCAGGCCGAAGGCGCACGCCTCAACGCCACCACGCTGCCGACCGCTACCGCCTGGTTTTTTGATATCCCTGCGGCCAAGCTGGAAGACGGTTTTGCCCGTATGGTCGATATGCTGGCGCAGCCGTTGCTCTCTCGAGAAGCTGTTGCGCAGGAAATCACCGTCATTGACGCCGAATATCGGATGCTCACCACGGATGCTGAGACCTTATGCGAGGCGGCGCTGGGTGCCGCGTTCGATTCCCCCGCCGCACTGGCGCGGTTTCACGTCGGTACGCTTGCGCACTTTGGCGATGATATCGACGCTCTCCAGCAGGCTTTGCGTGACTATCAGCAGCGCTTCTTTCATACCGGCAATTTATCGCTTCAGCTCTTAGGGCCGCAGCCCATTGAGGAGTTGGCGGCGCTGGCCGAACGTTATGCGGGCATATTGCCTGCCGCCAACGGCGCGGCTGTGCCAAAGACCGAACCCTTGAGAATTAACGCCGCGCAGACCTTCGCGCTGCGTAATGAAGGTGCACCTCGCCTGCACCTGTCTTTCGGGCTAGAAAATATTCATCGCGCCAATGCTTCCTCGCTTACCCTGCTGCGTCAGCTTGCAACCGACGAGGCAGAGCATAGCCTGCTGGCCGCGCTTCGCGAGCAGGGATGTTGCGATAACGCGCAGCTATTATTGCCGTACAGCAGCGATAATGGGTCTATCGTCACCTTTGAATTTATGCTCACGGGAACCCTTCGGCCTGCCGCCACGCAGACTGAAACGATTTTCGCTCACTGGCTGGGCACGCTGTCTTCCTTGAGTCCCCCCCAGCTACAGCACTACGCCGGTCTCGCTACGCAGGAGTTTGCCCGCTTGACGCCGGTTGATAAGCTGCGCACCACCGCATTCGGTTTCCCTCCCGTCGATGCCGCGAATACCGCGCTTGTCAGCGACTGGCAGCAGCTACTGAACCAGCTTGTTGCCAGCAATATGACTCGATTATGGGTAACCCCCGACATTACGGCAGAAAACCGGCATATTCAGGGATTTTCACTGCCTTTGGCGACAATTCCTGACTGGTCTACCGAAATTTCAGCGCCGCCAACGCTGGCCTTTTATCCCCTTGGCGATCGACGTTCGGCTCCAGTGCTGCCCGCGGAGTCCGTTCAACTTGCGCATCATCAGAGTGATAACGAAAATGGGGTGTTGATCCTCAGCCCTGCCCAGGGTGAGGCATTGCCGCTGCGCTGGGCCAATATTCTTCAGGCCAGCCTGCGCGCCATTGCCGCAGGCTGTGCCCACGCGGGCGGCAACCTGTCCTTTGAGCGCCATCAGGGCCAATGGCTGTTGCTGCTCAGCGGCGATAACGGGCTAATGGTCAATACCCTCGATAACCTGCTGACCCGACTCTCAGCCCTGCCCGCAACGCTGCGTGCACAAGGAGAAAGGCAGGCCGTTCAGGCCCGGCAAGCGCTGCAAACCGATATCGCCATCCGCTGCCTGCTGAACCAGTTGCCACGGCTGTTGTCCGGCGAGCTGCCAGAGGCAGATTTCGAGGCAAATAAGGGCGCTGAAAACGAGAGTGAACGTGACGACGATAATGGCGTTGAAACGCTGCCAAGGCTTAGCTGGAATGCCGCGCTGTATGGCGGAGACGCCGAGCTGCAAACGGCGCTATCGCATCTGTTGAGCCATTTTCCTGGCAAGATAAACGCGCGACATTTTGCGGTCACTGCGCCACAGCCAGCACGGCCAGAGTATCGCTTCCCCACCCAGGGTGAAGATGCCGCCGTACTGCTGTTTTGCCCGCTGGTTGAATCAACCGCGTCCTGCCTCGCGGCGTGGCAGATTATGGCTTCACTGTTCGAGCCGTTGTTCTTCCAACGACTACGGGTCGAAAAAAACATCGGTTACGTGGTTACCTGCCGCTTTATGCAGACGGCGGGCGAGAGCGGTATACTGTTTGCGGTGCAGTCGCCGAGCCATACCCGCGAACAGATAATGACTGAAATAAGGCAATTCATCGAGGAAATGGCGACAAATATCGCCCATATTGCCGACGATGTGTTAGTTGAAAAAACCACTGCGCTGATTGAAAATCTTCAAAATACCCCGCAGGACAAGCAACAACAGGCGCGCGATCGCTGGCTAGCCCAGCACACTTTCTCCCCTGCACTCACTCCCGAGACCGTTCCGCGCCTCACGCGGCTACAGCTCCAGCACTTCCACCGACAGCTTTGTGAGCAACAAGCGCGATGGTGGCGGCTGACAAATACCCCGCATTCCCTCTGAATATTCAATAAAACTGACCGAACCGGTCAAAAGTTTGCGGTTGTTATGTGACCAATCTGGGGTGAGGATGTATCTTTAACTCATCAACTGTCCAACGTTGTGGAGCATCTCGTGGGATTACTAAGTAAATTCTTCGCGAAGTTATTGGGTACTGATTCGACACCTACGCCCCTAAAAGAGGAACCAAAGATGACTAAAGTTCTGGTACTTTATCATTCAATGTATGGTCACATAGAAACTATGGCGCAGAACGTTGCAGAGGGTGCAAAAAGCGTTGCTGGCGTTGAAGTTACGCTTAAACGCGTGCCTGAAGTGATGGATGCGGAATCCTTTGCAGCAGCCGGTGGTAAAGCAGATCAGGCGGCTCCTGTCGCCGACCCGTCAGAGTTGGCTGATTACGATGCCATCATTCTCGGCACCCCGACTCGCTTTGGTAATATGTCCGGGCAGATGCGTAACTTCCTCGACAGAACCGGCGGTCTGTGGGCCAAAGGGGCACTGGTTGGCAAAGTCGCCAGCGTTTTCACCTCTACCGGCACCGGTGGCGGCCAGGAGATGACCATTACCTCCACCTGGACCACGCTGGCACACCACGGCATGATTATCGTTCCCATCGGCTACAGCACCGGTGAGTTGTTCGATATTTCTCAAGTCGGCGGCGGCACGCCTTACGGTGCGTCGACCATAGCCGGCGGCGACGGATCTCGTCAGCCCGACACCCGCGAACTGGCCATTGCCCGTCATCAGGGCCAATATGTCGCGCAAATTGCCGCGAAACTCAAGGCTTAACGCCCGATAGACTCAGGCAAAGCGCCGTCTTTGCCTGAGCATTCTCCCCGTCAAGTTCTCCAGTTCTGAATATCTCCCGGACCTTCCTCACAGATTACGAAAACAACGTCGGTGAATTCGAGGTTTTGAAAAACTCTGTGCACCACCTCATAGTCAATTGGATGCTTTCATAAACTTTATTGATTTCTCGCCGTTATTTTTCAACATAAGCACAATGACCCCATTCTGACCGCCATCCTATATTTGATACGTCAGCGAACTTGCCTTTTAAAATTAAAAGGAAAATAAAATGGTATGGTCGAAAAAGGGTCCTGAGAAAAAATCCTATGTCCGCATAGGAATTTTATTAATGATTTTGTTTTTATCGGTCGTAGCCTATGCGGATCGTTCTATTTTATCGATATCAGGGTCGGCGATTAAAGACGAGTTTGGCCTCTCATCTATTCAACTTGGTTTTATTCTTTCCGCTTTCAGCTGGGCCTATGTCATAGGACAAATTCCGGGTGGGCTGTTTCTCGACCGCTTTGGCGCGAAGCGAGTCTATGGCGTCACGCTGGTGCTCTGGTCGCTCTCCACGCTGGCGATGGGCTTCGTCGGCGAGTTTGAGCGTGGCATGGCCAGCGCGTTAATGATTATGTTCAGCCTGCGGTTTTTACTTGGACTGATCGAGGCACCGAGCTTCCCCGCCAATGCTCGCGTCACCATTATGTGGTTCCCAAAGGCCGAGCGCGGCAGAGCGTCTTCGCTGTTCGCTTCGTCGCAATATTTTGCCGTCGCGATATTCTCACCGCTTTCCGGCTGGCTGGTGTCAGAATTCGGCTGGCAGTGGCCGTTCTTCGTATTAGGCATTATTGGCGTTGCCGCCTTCTTTGTCTGGATGGCATTTATGCGTGAGCCGCGCCATCACCCTTTAGTGTCGCAGCAGGAGTTGGATCATATTATTGACGGCGGCGGTCTGGTTGATATTGATTCCGTTCATGAGCGTAAAGCCAAATCACGTTTATCGCGCGCAACCGTTAATGGACTGTTGACCAACAGAATGCTGTGGTGCGCCTACCTCGGCCAATATTGCATTATCGCGCTGAGCTATTTCTTTATTACCTGGTTCCCCATTTATCTGGTGCAGGCCCGCGGCATGGATATATTGCACGCCGGATTTGCCACCATCGCCCCTGCACTCTGCGGTTTTGCAGGCGGAATCTTCGGCGGATATATCTCCGACTACCTGCTCCTCAAAGGTTGGTCGCTCTCCTGGGCGCGTAAGGCCCCTTATATTGTCGGCATGCTGATGGCCGCAACGCTCATCGGTGCCGCCGTCATTGACAGCAATGTCTGGATTGTTGCCATCATGTCATTCGCCTTCTTCGGCAAAGGCGTGGCGGCAGGCGCGGGGACCTGGACCGTCATTAGCGACACTGCGCCAAAAGAGGCCGTCGGGTTGGCCGGTGCCATCTTCAATTGCGTAGGCAATATTGCCGGAATAGTCACGCCCATTCTGTTTGGCTATATCGTTGCCATCACAGGTGATTACAGCATGGGCCTGTTGTTCGTCGGCGCACACTGCATCCTCGGTGCCCTGCTGTTCCTGTTCGTAATGGGGCCTATCGAACGTGTCCGCAAAGACCCTACCGATGCAGCCCTCGAAAAAAGCGTCGCGTTCAAGGCCGGGCACCCGCTGTCTCGCTGAAACGCAGACCCATACCCAAAAAGCCAGATTGCCTAAGCGTCTGGCTTTTTAATTTTCCGTACTGGTGTCATTATTATTGCCTACTCCTTCTTGCACTCCATCGGGGAAAATTTATGTCGTTAACGTCCCTTGAGCATCTCGGTGAGCTGCCCGCCGAGCAGTGGGATGCGCTGGTTCCTGCCGGGCAACCTTTCCTGCGACACGCATTTCTGACCGCGCTGGAAGACAGCGGCACCTTCGGGCCAAGATCGGGCTGGAAGAGCCAGCATCTCTTATGGCAGGAAAACGGTAAGACGCTGGCCGCGGTTCCGGGGTATCGTAAATCAAACTCTTCGGGTGAATACGTTTTCGACCATGCCTGGGCCGACGCCTGCTATCGTGCAAGAATCCCCTATTATCCCAAATGGCTCGGTGCGGCGCCTTTTAGCCCGGTCGGCGGACGTCGACTGCTGGGCGCACACGATGCAGCCCAGAAGCTGTTGCGCGCCGTTCCCAATTTTCTGGAACAGCATGATTTCTCCGGCGCACACATCAATTTTACCGACCCGCGAGATAATGAGCTGATGGCCGGCGAGTCCGAATGGTTGCACCGCCTTGGCTGCCAGTATCATTGGCACAACCGCGGCTATCGTGATTTTCAGGATTTCCTCGACACGCTGACCTCACGTAAACGCAAGCAGATGCGCAAGGAGCGCGAGCAGGTTACGGCGCAGGGCTTTGAATTTACCTGGCTGAAGGGGGCAGAGGTCACAGAAGCGCAGTGGGACTTTATTTACGCCTGCTATGCCAACACTTATCACGTGCGCGGGCAATCGCCTTACCTCAGGCGCGATTTCTTCAGTCTGCTGGCCGAGCGTATGCCAGAGGATATCCGCGTGGTATTGGCCACGCAGGGCGGCCAGACGGTAGCGATGGCTTTCAGTCTGGTCAGCGGCGACACTTTCTATGGCCGATACTGGGGTTGCCTGGCGGAATTTGACCGGCTGCACTTTGAGACCTGCTTCTATCAGGGCATGGACTACGCGATTGCCAACGGGCTGGCGCGTTTCGATGCGGGGGCGCAAGGTGAGCACAAGCTTATTCGCGGATTTGAACCGGTGCTGACGCACTCCTGGCACTATTTACGCCATCCCGGACTGCGCGACGCGGTTGAAGAGTATCTTGGGCAAGAGCGGGAAGGCGTGCGCGCCTGGGCCATTGAAGCACGAGACGCGCTGCCTTATCGTCAGCCACAGCCTTAGGCGATTAGTGGCCGACAAAACCGCCGGTTTGATGCTGCCACAGGCGTGCATAAAGACCGTTCTGCGCCAACAGTTCACCGTGGCTGCCAATCTCGACAATCTGCCCTTTATCCAGCACCACCAGGCGGTCCATCTTGGCAATGGTCGACAGCCGGTGGGCAATAGCAATCACCGTCTTGTGGGTCATCAGCGTTTCCAGACTCTCTTGAATAGCCGCCTCGACTTCGGAGTCGAGCGCCGACGTCGCTTCGTCCATGATAAGAATCGGCGCATTCTTCAGCAGTACGCGAGCGATGGCGATACGCTGACGCTGTCCGCCAGAAAGTTTCACCCCACGCTCACCGACGTGCGCGTCCAGTCCCGTTCTGCCCTGCGGGTCAGAAAGCTGCGGGATAAACTCATCGGCACGCGCCTGACGAATGGCTCGGTTCAGCTCCTCGTCGCTGGCGTTAGGGCGACCATACAACAGGTTATCGCGAATAGAACGGTGCAATAGCGAGGTGTCCTGCGTAATCATCCCGATTTGCGCACGCAGGCTCTCCTGCGTAACTTCGGCGATGTCCTGTTGATCGATAAGTATCCTGCCACCATCAAGGTCATAAAGTCGGAGCAACAGGTTAACCAGCGTCGATTTGCCGGCGCCGGACGGTCCAATCAGCCCAATTTTCTCACCCGGACGAATGGCTAAATCCAGTCCGGTGATGACGCTGCGTTCTTTGCCGTAGTTGAAGGTTACGTGGTCAAAGTGAATCGCACCGTGGTTGACCTTAAGCCTTGGTGCCTGCGGCTTATCGGTCACGGCAATCGGCTGGGCGATAGTTTGCAGGCCGTCCTGCACCATGCCGATATTCTCGAAAATGCCGTTCACCACCCACATAATCCAGCCCGACATATTGACGATACGGATAACCAAACCGGTCGCCAGCGCAATGGCCCCGACGCTAATCAGCGATTGGGTCCACAGCCACAGCGCAAGGCCGGTGGTGCCGACAATCAGTAGGCCATTAAGGGTGGTTATCGCTACGTCCATGCTGGTCACCAGACGGCTTGCCAGCTGGGTTTTCTCGGTCTGCTCGCTGATGGCTTCGCGGGCGTATTCCTGCTCGAGATCGGTATGAGCAAACAGTTTGAGCGTCGTGATATTGGTGTAACCGTCAACGATGGTCCCCATCAACTTGGAACGCGCCTCGGAGGAAACCACCGACCGCGCCTTGACGCGAGGAACGAAGAACCACAGGCACAGGCTGTAGAGCACAATCCAGGCAATGAGTGGGATCATCAGATGCCAGTCGGCTTCGGCAAACAGCACCAGCGCACTGACGGCATAAATAACCACGTGCCAGATGGCATCCACCGCCTGCACCGCAGAATCCCGCAGCGAGTTGCCGGTTTGCATAATGCGTTGTGCGATACGTCCGGCAAAATCATTCTGGAAGAAGTTCAGGCTCTGCCGCAGCACGTAATTATGGTTCTGCCAGCGGATCAGGCTGGTCATGCCCGGACTGATGGTCTGGTGCACCAGCAGGTCATGCAGTCCGATAAAAATGGGCCGCATGATGAGGGCCACTGCCGCCATCCACAGCAGTTCCCCGGCGTGCACGCTGAAGAAACTACCGGCCGGCGTGGAACGGGTCAGGTCGATAATCGTGCTGAGGTAACTGAACAACGATACCTCGATCAGTGACCCAATCAGGCCAACGATCAGCAGTGCGATAAAGCTGGGCCAAACCTGACGCAGATAATAAAAGTAAAAGGGCCAAACCTGGTTGGGTGCCGCCGCATTAGGCGGAGCTTTAAAAACATCAATCAACCGTTCAAAACGACGGAACAACATACACGCCTCTCATATCCTGGAGTAATAAAATCTAGCTATAGAATTTAGCTTTGGAATGGGTAGTCGAGGGCTGTATCGCCCCGGTCCAATAATGAAATTGCTATAAAAACAAAGCTTAGTGCATTTTGTGGAATGTTTGCGGGCAGAGTTGTCTGCAACATTCGATACCTTAAGGCGTGAGGCTAAAGGTCTGTCTATCAAAAAGTGCGCCGGTCATCACGCAAACTCACGGAGTATGGTATAAAAAGCGCTCAGCTTTTTAACGGCATTAACCACATGAAAAACAATAGTATTTACACGCCTGCGCAGCCGGTTGCGGCGCAGAAGCGCGTACTCGGCTGGCGCGATCTGTTCTCGCTCTGGTTTTCACTCGGGATGGGTCTCATGGTTTTGCAGGCCGGTGCGATTCTCGCCCCTGGCCTGGGTATGGCGGGTTCGCTGCTGGCTATTTTTACCGGCACGCTGGTCGGCGTGATTTTGCTTGCGCTGGTCGGTGTGATTGGTGGACAAACCGGCCTTTCATCAATGTCTTCCCTGAGCCTGAGCCTCGGGAAAAGAGGCATCGCCCTGCCTGCACTGTTTAATATCTTGCAGCTTATTGGTTGGGGCGCTTTTGAAATTATCGTCATGCGTGACGCCGCGAGCTTGCTTGCCAAACAGGCCTGGGGGCCGCAAAGCCTGTGGGCAAATCCGACGCTGTGGACGTGGGTTTTCGGCTTCCTCGCCACGCTGCTAGCCGTGTGCGGGCCGTTGGCGTTCATTCGCGTCGTGCTGCGCCGCTGGGGCATCTGGCTGCTGATTGCCAGCTGCGCATGGCTGAGCGTAAACCTCATCCAGCATACGTCGCTCACCGCACTGTGGCATAAGGCTGGAGACGGCAGCATGCCGTTTGCGTTGGCCTGCGATATTGTCGTGTCGATGGCGCTGTCCTGGCTACCGCTGGTGTCTGACTACACCCGTTTTGGCAAAACCTCACGCCAGAACTTCCTTGGCACCGCCTGCGGCTTCTTCCTGGGCAGTCTGTGGATGATGGCGCTGGGCGCGGCCTACACGCTGGCCTTCGTCAGCTCTCAGGACAGCAATGCGCTGCTGCTGGCATTGTCGGGGGTCGCGCTGGGTATTCCGCTGCTGCTCATCCTGATCGACGAGCACGAGAATACCTTTGCCGACATTCACTCAGCCGCGCTCTCGACCGGCACACTGCTGCCGATAAACATCGGCAAGCTGAGCTGGGCTATCGGCCTGATTTGTACGCTGATTGCCTGGGGGGTTCCACTTGACCGCTACGAGAATTTCCTGCTGCTGATTGGGTCAGTGTTTGCGCCGTTGTTTGGCGTCGTGCTGATGGACTACTTCGTGCTTCGCCGTCGTGAGCCGTCTACCCGCAGTCTGGACGGGCGCGCGCTGGCCGCCTGGATCCTCGGTATTGCGACTTATCATCTGATAGCACAGTTTTACCCTAACCTGGGTGCGACGCTGCCGTCGCTGCTGATTGCGGCGCTGTTCTGCTGGTTGTTCAGCAAGCGTCGCTGAGGGAACTTAACGTTTGCAGCGCCGACTTTTGCGCATTGGCGACGTGATGGCGTGCGGCATTCTCTGCCGCATCACCGTCACGCGCCTTGATAGCCTGAAAGACCGCGTCTATCTCGCGCAGACTCTCGGGCAAGCGGTCTCGTTGCAGCAGTGAGGTGGCACGGAGCAGATTGACTCGCGAATGCAGCGTGGTCAGCGACTCCGTCACCAGCTCGTTGCCACAGTGCGCCAACATAATGCCATAAACCGCATTTTTGGCCTGTAGCACTGTGGCCCTGTCTTCACTAAGACTCACCTTGCGTAATTGCGCTATCGCAGCGGCTAACGCCAGGATGTCTGCTTCACTGGCCGACTGAGAAAATTCGCGGGCAATAAAGCCCTCGAGCAGGCCGCGCATGGCGTACAGATCGGCGGCCTCTTTTAACGACAGGCTGGCCACGATCGGGCCTTTGTGTGGCAGGATATTCACCAGTTTTTCGGCTTCGAGTTTTCGTAATGCTTCACGAATCGAGGTGCGACTGACCCCGAGCTTCTCACAAAGCTCGCGCTCGACAAGCCGTTCTCCCGGCGCAAAATGCCCGTTCACGATCGCCTGCCGTAATACATTTTCTACCTGAAAACGCAGCGTTTCGGCTCGCACCAGGCCAATTTCAGAAGACATCATGGAGTTCCAGTCCAACGCAACGCGTGCTTAACGCAGCGCCGAGTAGTCAGTCGGTGACAAGAAATGGTTTTCGATTCGCTCAACGATCGGCTGTTCTGCCTCGGTGGCGAGACGTTTAGCTAACCACTCCTGATCGGACTGGAAGGCGTTCCACTTCTGCTCACGCTCGGCCAGACTTTCCCATTGCAGCATGTAGGTCAGCGCATGGTTGCTTGTACCGACAACCGTGGTCCAGAAACCAATTTGTTTGATGCCGTATTTATCGAAAAATGCCAGCGTGATGTTTCTAAAACGGTCATGCAACGCCGGCAAGCGACCTGGCGCACAGTGGTAAATCCGCATCTCTACGATCATGTTTTTTCTCCTGAATGAGTGAGCCTGAGGTCGGCCCTTCGACCTCCTAATATATACACCAGGAAAGACCCGCTTTCGCTGCAAAATAGTGTCAAAGTGCGTTGGCAGCCAATATCTCTTGCCTCGATGTAGCGAAATACGGTTTATTTAAACCCTCGTTTTAATCACAGCGGCAATGACAATTAAGGAAATCAGCATGCGTATTCTGGTAGTGGGAGCCGGGGCAACGGGAGGATTTTTCGGCGGACGTCTGGCACAGGCAGGCAGAGACGTGACGTTTCTGGTGCGCGAGAAGCGTGGGGAGACGCTGAAAAAAAGCGGGCTGAACATTCATACCCCTCAGGGTATTACCTGCGTACAACCCAAGCTGGTGCTGGCCTCAGAGCTGAAAGACACCTTTGACGTGGTTATCCTGACGGTGAAAGGTTTTTCCCTTGAGGCGGTCATGGAGGAGTTCGCTCCGGCCGTCGGCGAGCAGACGCTGATTTTACCGGTGCTGAACGGCATGCATCATCTGGAAAAGATTCAGCAAAGATTCGGAAAGCATAGGGCAATCGGTGGACTTTGCAGAATCAACGCCACTCTGGATGCCGAAGGTCAGGTACACCAGATGACAGCGCTCGACGAGCTCATCTATGGCGAAGTTGACGGTGAACGTTCAGAACGCATTGTGAAGCTGGATGACCTATTACAAAACGCCGGGTTTACGGCGCGGCTATCGCGCCATATTGTCAGCGAGATGTGGGAAAAATGGCTGTTCCTGGCAAGCGTGGGCGGTATTACCTGCCTGATGCGCGGCAATATGGGGCAAGTCAGCCGTGCGGCGGGAGGACCGGCGTTTATTTCGGCGTTCGTCGAGGAGGTGGTCGCTATCGTGGTCGCAGGCGGTTACCGGGAACGCCCGCACGTTAAACTAAATACTATCAAAGAGTTGACTAATGAAAACTCGACACAGACGACCTCGATGTACCGCGATATGACTCAGGGTCTGCCGGTTGAGGCCGAACAAATCCTCGGTTCTCTGGTCTCGATCGCTGAAAAAGCCGGATTAAACACGCCACTGGTCAACGCCGCCTATACGCATATGTCGGTTTATCAGGAAAATATCAGGAAATAATCAACCGGGAGGGGAAGTGACGTGGAATACACGCCCCCTCGAAAAGGGGGCGTGTAAGAACGAAGAGATTAGGAGGTGAATTCTTCCTGCTCTGCCTCTTCTTCCTGCACGTGAACCACAGGCTGAACGACAACGGCAGGTTTAACCGCTTCGATTTCCAACTGCAGAACGCGACTGGTGCGATCCATTTCACGCTTCGCCAACTCAACGTTACCGTTCAGCTTCTGGCCGTAAGAAGGGATCATCTCTTTAAGCTTGCTCTGCCATTCTGACGTCGCCACTTTGTCTTTAAAGACACGCTCCATCAGCTCAAGCATGATTGGCGCAGCGGTAGAAGCACCCGGTGAAGCGCCAAGCAGTGCGGCAATCGAGCCGTCCTGCGAGGTGACAACTTCAGTACCGAGGCGTAGTACACCGCCCTGCTTGCCATCTTTCTCGATAATCTGCACCCGTTGACCGGCAACCACGAGACGCCAGTCCTGTTTTTTGGCATCCGGGAAATACTCTTTCAGCGCAGCCAGACGCTGTTCTTCGGTCAGCATCACCTGATTAATCAGGTATTTGACCAGATCAAAGTTGTCGAGGCCAACGCGCACCATCGGGAAGATGTTGTGCAGGTTAACGGTGCCAAAGAGATCCCAGAGCGAGCCATTTTTCAGGAACTTGCTCGAGAAGGTGGCGAAAGGTCCGAACAGCAAGACTTTTTTGCCGTCGAGCACGCGGGTATCCAGGTGCGGCACCGACATTGGCGGTGCGCCCACGGACGCCTTGCCGTAAACCTTGGCCTGATGGCGTTTAACGATTTCTGGGTTATCGGTCACCAGGAACTCGCCGCCGACCGGGAAGCCGCCGTAGCGTGAAGCCTCTGGAATACCTGATTTTTGCAGCAGCGTCAGGGACGCACCACCGGCACCGATAAAGATAAAGCGGGTTGTTACGCTGTGTTCGCGGCCACCTTTCTTTGAGAAGGTCACGGTCCAGGTTTTATCCGCATTACGTTTAATGTTCTTAACTTCATGGCCGAGATTCAGGCTGAAGTTTGGTTTTTTACGCAGAGATTCAACCAACTGATGGGTGATTGCGCCAAAGTTGACGTCGGTGCCGCTTTCGATGCGGGTCGCCGCCACTTTCTCTTTAGGGTCGCGGCCTTCCAGCACCAGCGGGATCCATTTTTCGATCTGTGCGCGGTCTTCCGAGAATTCCATGCCGCGGAACAGCGTGCTGGTTTGCAGCGCCGCATGGCGTTTACGCAGGAATTCGACGTTTTTCTCGCCCCAGACGAAGCTCATGTGCGGCACGCTGGTGATGAACGAGCGGGGTTCACCGAGCACTTTCTTCTCGACCTGATAGGACCAGAACTGTCGAGAAATCTGGAAGGCCTCGTTAATCTCAACCGCCTTGGCGATTTCAACCGAACCGTCGGCTTTCTCAGGGGTATAGTTCATCTCGGCCAGCGCCGAGTGGCCTGTACCGGCGTTATTCCATCCGTTGGAACTTTCGTCAGCCACGCTGTCCAGTCGCTCATACATATTAATCGACCAGTCAGGCTCCAGTTCCTGGAGATACGTGCCTAAGGTCGCGCTCATAATTCCGCCACCGATCAGGACAACATCAACGATTTTATTTTCCGCCGCTGCCGCGTGTTTAGACAGCGCCATCAGGCCCATGCCTAGAGCACTGGATAGTCGATTTTTCATGATTCACTTCTCACTTTTAGCTAAAGCAGGTGAAAAACCCAACGTTCCTTGTGACCAAGGCGGCTTCGTCTCTTCTCAATACCGGGAGTATTCAAAAGCGGCCAGTGTTTTCCACACTAATCTAGTGGTTATTTTTAACAAAAAATACCAATCTACGTAACTAACATAACATTTTTGCCACTTACGCGATAATAAATTTAATAATTCAAATATTATGATAATGGCATAGTTATGGGAAAAAATTAACCAGTTATTCACGTAAAACGTTTCCGAAAACAGGACAAAAATCCGCAATAAGTTGAATTAAAAGACGAAATAAAAAAGGGGATTTTGGCGATTAAAATGTGAACATTAGTAAGAATTAAAAAAGTGCGGTGATTAAAAACCGCACAGAATGATTAAGCAACGGGGGACTGAATGCCCCAGTTGCAATTTACACCGATAAATCAAGCGTGAAGCATGTCTTTCTTGATAGCGTCAACCGCACGCAGAGAAAGTGCCACCATACTCAAGGTTGAGTTGACCGTGCCCGCAGACGCCATCGCGCCGCCCGAAGCGATAAACAAATTTCGGTGGTCATGGGTCCGCATCCAACCGTCTACGACCGAATCTTTCGGGTCATGGCCCATGATAGTGCCGCCCATAATGTGGTTGTTTGGGTTGAAATAAGGCGTGGACTCAATTTCTGTCGCGCCAAACAGCTCGGCAATCTGTTGCAGGTGTTGGCGAGAGCTTGGTTCAGCGCGGCGCACATATTCACCCACGTCATAGGTAATATGCGGATACGGGATCCCCAGCCCATCTTTTTTGGTGGTGCTAAGGCGCAGGCGGTTATCCGGGTTGGCCAAAATATCGTGGTTCACATAGATATCCATACCGCAGGCCGCACGGCGGCGAATTTCTTCGTCCAGCTTTTTACCCACCAGCCCCATTTGTAGAGCCTTGACCCCCGCCTTATGGTTCTGTGAGGTGTTGTTCATGCCGATCTGAATAGCGGAACGATCGCGACGGAAATCACCGTCGCGGAAGTTGGTAATCGAGCTCATCTGCACGGAACCGCCGCCGGTCCAGATAGGTTCTGCCGCCTGGAAGCTCATCAAAATGCCCGGATGGTCCATCATATTGCGACCGACATGGCCCGAGCTGTTGGCAATCCCGTTCGGGTTACGATCGTTGGCAGCCAGCAGCAGCAGCTTGGGCGACTCGATACCATTGCCCGCCAGCACGAAGGTTTTGCCGGTCACACGGGTCGACTTCTTGTCCGGATCGTAGAAATTAACCGCCACAATCTCGTTGGAGGCGTTGGTTTCCATGCTGTAAACAACCGCATTAGAGATAATTTTAGCGCCATATTCTTCTGCTTTTACAATGGCATGGATACCGTTAAACATTGCGCCAATGGGGCATATCGGCATGCAGTTGTTGTTGCCGCAGCACTGAGGGCGTCCGTTGTAAGGGCGGCTGTTACGCGCCTGAGGGACCGGCGTATTTTCGTAACCCGCCTTGGCGACCACCTCGGTGAACCGGCGGTCAGCGGGTCCATAAGGCATCGGCTCCATCGGGAACGGCTGCTTACGCGGCGCAACGTATTTCAGCGTGGTGTCATTCGGCCCGTTGACCCCCATCGCCACCTCCGCGCGGTAGTAATAATCCTCTAGCTCGTCATAGGTCACCGCCCAGTCGCGGCCTACGCCATAGGTGCTGTACAACTGGAGGTCATGCGGCAGAAAACGCCAGGTCGAGGCGGCCCAGTGCCAGGTGGTACCGCCAACGCCGCGCACCACCCCCTGACGGTAGGCAGAGGCGTCTGGACCATCAACCTGCGGGTACTCGTTGTAAGGGTGTAGCTGTGGATGAACCGCCCAAGGCGATGCCGGATAAGGCGTCGCATAATCAGACTCGGATTTATTCACCGGCGGCATATTACGCCAATTTTCAACGACCTGAGCACGCTCCCAACGCGGCCCTGCCTCTAGCACCAGTACCGATAATCCGGCCTGTGCCAATTCTTGCGCCACGAAACCACCGCAAATCCCGGCGCCAATCACGACGACGTCTGCACTCAATTCATTAGACATTTTTAACCTCTAAAATTTTTGTAGGCGCCCTGCTGCGCGCGATAATCATTCGATACACGTCGCGCTTAGCGGCGTTTGCGGCGCAGACGCCACACGGCGAGCAGCACAACCAAAATCACGACAATCACACCACCCGCAAGGGTTGCTGGACCGGCCACGCGTGCAATGAGCGGCGTCGCTCCACCTTGACGAATAGTTTTCACGTCCTCTTCGGTCACGGACAGCTGCGGATTGCCATACTGCTTGAACAGATAATTACTTAGCGTCGCGACCTGCTTGTCACTAAGCGCCTGCACGTCCGAATACGGGCCGAATGCTGGCATCAGTACGGATTTCCCGTTGACCGTGCGCTGTACGCCAAACAGGATGGTCGATACCAGATTGTCCGGTGAGTCGCCGCCCAGCGTAGTGTTGTGCACCAGCGAAGGATAGAAACCGTCATGCGTGCCTTTACCGTCCGGCTGATGACAGCTGGAACAGCTGGCGTCGTACAGGGTTTGTCCCGAAGCCTCGGCAGAAAGGAACTTGGAGATCGGATGAATGCCTCGCGTCGCGGTGTCAGAGTTGGAACCGGTACCAAATTCCGACGCTGCTTGGGTCTGTGACGGGTCACGAACCGGAGGCAGGGTGCGCAGGTAAGCAATGATCGCTTTGATATCATCGTCATGCAGATATTGCAGGCTGTTGGTCACCGCTTCGGCCATAGGCCCGGCAGCCTGAGCCTTGCCGTTGACGTGCCCAGTTTGCAGATACTGCGCCAGATCTTTATCGCTCCAGCCACCGAGGCCACTCACCGCATCGCTGGTCAGATTTGGCGCATGCCAGCTGCCCAGCATGGCACCGGTGTACAGTGCATTTCCGCTCTGAAGCGCCATCAGCGCATTGCGCGGGGTGTGGCATTCGCTACAGTGCTCGACGTTATCGACCAGGTATTTTCCGCGATTCCAGGTGGCATCCTCAGACTCCACGGGGGTAAACGGCTTGTTGTGCAGGAACAGCAGATTCCATCCCGCCATGGAGAAACGCAGGTTGAATGGGAAACTCAGCTTGGTCTGCTGCGGCTTTTCATCAATCGGTTTTACGCCATGTATAAAGTAGGCATAAAGCGCGTGGATATCGGCATCGGTCAAGCCAGCGTAGGACGGATAAGGCATCGCCGGGTAAAGATGACTCCCGTCTGCGCGAATCCCCTGACGCACGGCATCGGAAAATTGCTTTTCCGTATAGTTTCCAATACCGAACCCTTTTGAGGGCGTAATATTGGACGAATAAATGATCCCCATCGGCGAGTGAATCGCGTAACCACCCGCAAACACTTTCTTACTGCTGGGATCGGTATGGCAGGCCGCGCAGTCGGCGGCAATCGCCAAATATTGACCACGAGCGATGAGGTCAGCGCCGGTCTGGTGGTCGGAAGGCGCGGCCAACGGCAGACTTTCTGCGGCGTGCGACACCGCTGACCCCATTAGGGCCGCTGCGGCAATGCCCGCAAAATAGAAGGCTCGCCTGAACGGCATTTTTCGGGTTAGTGAGTAATTTGTTGGCAAGGACCTGCTCTCCATAATCTTTTCATTTTATAAATACGCGCGCTGAATTTTGGCCATAGAAAGCCGCGGGCTTTTTCCGGGAGAAAAAACCTTCAGACGTGAAAATGACGTTTATCGTTATCTCGTGCTGCCGGAGAATTAACGCCGGTCAAACAAACCTGCTCAGGCTAGCGCCTGGGGTTTTAGAACGTCAGCAGTCGATCAACCGGAGGCGGATTCGCCACCCAATAGTCAGGGCCGTTGTGAGCATAGGTCGGAATAACCATGCCATCGCGGGGGATCTGATACATTAGCGCCTGCTGATAACCATAGACCGTAGCGTGATATCCGGGCTCGATAACCCCGCTGTACCAGGCCTTGATAATTGTCATCATAGGATCATGCAAAGGCTGTTGTTTTAATTTTTCGTCCAGCGTTTCCACATCGGGAATATTATTTTGCTTCACGAATTCACTGAGCTGTTTTACCTCACCGGCGAATTGGGTATTTTTCTGGCAAAGTGCGGAATAAAGACGCTCGCCCAGCTGAATATCCAGACTATTATGTCCTGTGAGTAAACGCGACAAACGAATAAAGCCATCGAAATCGGCAGAATCGTTATTTGAGTTGGCCGCTAATGCCGGGGTGGAGGTTAATCCGCCGGAGACTAAAGCAAAGCTGGCGATTAATGTGCCGGAACGGGAAATTAAATTTCGTCGTGAACGACCGTTGCTGCTCAGTTCAGAGTTATCCTCTGAATTATTGTTTTTTTTCACATTGTTCCCTAAAGCAAAACCCTGTTTGCATGACATTGAATAGGAAAAAATTAAACGCACGATGGGTGTGTGGGTTGATGCAGAACGCATGCCCGGATTCATCATAGGGGGATTTGTGATGGGAGTCACAGTTATCGGCTCATTATTACGGCGTTAAATGTAACAAAATCATGATTATATGTAACAAACTTCATTGAATTGTTTAAACAAATTCATAACAATAATTTTACATACATTATTTATCGGATAATTTATTTTTTGAAATTACGTTCTAATAAAAATAATCTTAGGTATTATTTTTAGTACCCCTAACGGCATTCAAATATCGAACCAATAGGTTCATTACATTGTTGATGATTATTTTTTTCACATCCATTTTCATATCATGAAATATTATTTAATAACTCGACGCCCTGCTGCTGAATATCTCGCTCGGGAGCTCGACCAATTAACATAAAGTTGTACCCCTCGCGACGCCAATACACCACGTTCATCCCCAGACGTTTTTCCGCGATCTGCGCCTGAGCGCCCGCGCGGGAGCTTGGCGTTATGCATAACGCGAGTGGACCATATTTCTCGTCCAACCAGGAAATTTGCGCAATGTTGTAGTCGTCATAACGCAGGATGCGGGCATTTTTAAGCTGTGCTCCGGTTATCTTTAACTGGGGCGTCTTTAAAGCAATGCCCACCTCTTTCGCTACGCGGTTCAACTCCTGCTGTTGCAGGGCGGGAGAGTCCGAGACGTCGGCCAGCGTATCGGCGGTGTAGAGCGACATATATTGAGCAACCCGATCGCGCCAGCTCTGGTCAGCAGAGTCAGGGTCGGGGGAAAGAACGAAACGCCCCACTCCTGCGCCAATCATCAGGAAACTCAGCGCGGCCGCCAGCAGGCTGCGGCGGCTTAAGCCAACCTTGGTCGCTTCCGCCGTCGGAATATACGCCAGTTTGTCGAGCCGGCTCTGCATCTCGGCGACGGGAGCCTGGTCCAGCATTGGCGAGAAAGCTGCGCCAAAATCGAACTGGGTCTGCTCAAGCTGGGACAAGCGGGTAGACAAAGCCTCATCATGCTGCAAACGTTTTTCGAGGGCGCGTCGCTGGTCGCCCTTTAGCTCGTTGTCTAAATAGGCCACCAGCAGCGTGTCGTCATTAGAAAAAAGAGAAAGATTATCGGTCATGATGTTCTCCCCCGGTGAGAAGCCGCCGCCGATTTTCCTGCCAGCGTCAGTCGGGCACTGGCGAGGCGGCTCATGATGGTCCCGACAGGCACGTCGAGCGTTTGCGCAGCTTCCTGATAAGTAAAGCCTTCAACATAAACCAAAAACACCGCATTACGCTGCGCTTCGGGCAGCTGATTGACGCGCTGCATTACCTGATTGGCCTGGCGCTGATTGTCGAACTCGACGGGGGTGGCATTGAGTTCGTCAATATCAACGAAGCCTTGACCGCGTCTGACTTGCTGCGCACGGACTTCGTTGATCCAGATTGAATGCAAAATGGAGAAAAACCAGCGATCGATCGGCGAACCTTCTTTAATCTGCTGGGCACGTTCAAGCGCACGCACGCAGGTAGCCTGCACAAGGTCATCTGCAACGTCACGTTTTTTTGACAACACCATGGCGTAACGCCATAAACGCGCCAGACAAAGACTCAGCTCATTACGCAGATTAGGGGAGGTAATTTTATCCGCCTTAGTTTTTTGCCATTAAATCATCAGGATTCAGGTCGTGCTTTAATCATATAGGCTTCCTCGAAATATTCCTGAATATTGGTACAGCGACCGTCGAGAGCGACCTCTTATTGATAATAGCAGGGCAATGCGTTGCTTCAGGGGGCCTCTTTGTCTGTCGAAGAGAGCATTCGCCGTAACGTCCCGTCACGCAGCACGTAATGATGAAATAACGCGGCAAGAGCGTGTAAACCGGCCAGCACGATCAGCGCCCAGGCAACATTATTGTGCAGCATGCCGAAGGTACGTCGCAGCGACGAGTCGATACCAAAAACGTCAGGGATAGGAAATACCGAGAAGAAGTAAAAAGGCTCGCCCTGCGCCCAGCGAAAGAGAAAACCGAGGCTAATTTGCGCCAGCAGGAGGGCGTAGAGCGCCCAATGCGTGAGCTTAGATAACAGCAACATCGCAGTCGGCATCGGAATAGCGTCGAGTCGGGCAGGATGCGTTATCCGCCACAGCAGACGCCAGACTATCACCATCGCCAGCAGAATACCGGTTGAGATATGCAGCGACTGCAACGCTTTTCGCAGCGGTGTGCCTCGCTCAAGGACCTCCCAGATATGGGCGCTGGCAAAAAGAAAAATCACCATCCAGGCGGTCAGCCAGTGCAGCAATAGGGTCAGATGGTCATAGCGTTTACGCGAAGGAGAAAGAGGGTTATTTTTCATAGTCGTGCCCCAGATGTTCGATATCGGAGTAAACACCCAGGCACGGAAATTTATTCGCTCATTTTTAAATTATTTTTTTTGATGCAGCGCGTTCCACTCATCGCGGGTGATTTCCCACAGCTCGGAGTCCATCTCACCGCCGACGTAGGCCTTTTTCTCAACCCGTAACAGCCGCATGCCGCTAGACTCGGAAATTCGTTTTGAGGCCCGATTCAGGCTGGCCTTAGGCGCACGCAGCACCTCGCGATTCAAAGTATTAAACCAGAAATCGGTGACCGCCATACTGGCCTCAGCCATGATTCCCTGCCTTTGCCATTCCGGGCGCAGCCAGAACCCGCGATTATTGTCTTCGGCATCGGTCAGGCAAATAACGCCAAGCAACTCCGAAGGCGAATCCTTGTGGCGCAGCGTCCAGAACCAGCCGGTACCGGCGGCAACCGCGGCCAGCGCCACGTTATTGACGTAATTGTGCGCGCCGTTATCGGGGAATGGCCAGGGAACGGCGGCCGCCAGATACTGCACAATTTCCCAGTGCGGAAAGACGCGCTGAATAACCGGTGCGTCTTCGGGAGACAATGGCTGGAGGATTAAACGTTCGGTGTTAAGGACAGGCACTGCCGCTGGCTGCATAAAAACTCCTTTTCATGATGAAAATCGGCGCGCCAGCGGGGGAATTTTACAGGAACATGCCGCCTGACGCCTCGATGCGTTGGCCGTTGGCCCAGCCGCTTTGCTCGCTCAACAACATGGCGACCATGCCGCCAATGTCATCGGGCTGACCGACGCGGCCAAGCGCGGTGTTTTTAGCAACATACTGATTAATTTGCTGGTTGTCACGGACTGCCCCGCCGCCAAAATCCGTCTCGATAGCACCCGGCGCAAGAATATTGACTGAGATACCGCGTGCGCCCAATTCTTTCGCCTGATAGCGCGTTAATACTTCCATACCGCCTTTCATCGTGGCGTATGCGGCAAAGCCCGGCAGACAGAAACGCGTCAGCCCCGTTGAAACGTTGAGCACGCGGCCGCCGTCGGCAATCAGCGGCAATAGCTTCTGCGTCAGGAAGAACGGAGCCTTGAGATGGATCTTCATCAGCAGATCAAATTCCTCCTCGGTGGTCTCGGCAAAAGAAGCATTGCCGCCAATCCCGGCGTTATTCACCAGAAAATCAAAATTCTCGCGCTGCCACACCTTTTCTAGCTGTGACTTTACCTGCGCCACGAAAGGATCAAAACCGTTGCTCTCAGCCACGTTGAGCTGAAGTGTCACCGCTTTCGCGCCTTTAGCCTCAATTTCACGAACCACGGATTCAGCCTCTTCACGCTGGCTGTTATAAGTGAAAATGACGTCAATACCTTGTTCTGCCAGCTTTAATACCGCATTTTTACCCAATCCACGGCTTGCGCCGGTCACTAATGCAATTTTTTTGCTCATTTTGAGACTCCAGAGTTGCGTCGTTGTGTGATAAACAGCCTATTAGACTCTGCAGAAATGATAAATGGTCTAAAATGAGTTTCACTGTCTCAATGACAACAACAATAGACGGTTTATACGGGGAAAGTGTGGATAAAATTCAATCAATGCAGGTTTTTGTCCGCGTTGCCGAGCTGAGCAATTTCACGCGCGCGGCAGAAAGTCTGGGATTACCCAAGGCCAGCGTGTCACGGCTCGTGCAACAGCTTGAAAGCAAAATGTCGACGCGGCTGCTGCATCGCTCAACCCGCCGCGTACAGCTGACGCAGGACGGACAGGTTTTTTATGAGCGCTGCAAAGAACTGCTGGCCAATATGGACGAACTGGAGTCGATGTTTCAATCCAATCCAACGACGGTCAGCGGCAAGCTGCGGGTCGATATGCCGTTGACGATGGCAACCAGGCTCGTGCTACCGCGTCTGGCAGAATTTTTGAACCGCTATCCGGCGCTCGAGATTGAGCTGAGCAGCACCGACCATCGCGTGGACGTGGTGCGAGAAGGTTTCGACTGCGTGATAAGCGTCGGCCTTCTTAAAGACTCCGGGCTCATCGCTCGTACACTGGGTCATCTCAGCGTCGTCAACTGCGCCAGCCCGGACTACCTGCAGCGCTACGGCATACCCGAACATCCCGACCAGCTCGCCCATCATGCGATGGTGAACTACGACCAGGCGCTGCGAAGCCGCAGCACCGAATTTGAATATCTCGATGGCAAAGAGCTGCGGACGGTGAAATGCGGCAGCACCATCACCGTTAACAGCACCGAGAGCTACACGGTCGCCTGCCTGTCTGGGCTGGGGATTATTCAGGTTCCTGCGACGGGAATTAAACATTATCTCGCCAGTGGTCAACTGGTCAGCATCTTGCCGCAGTTCCGCGCACCGCCGATGCCGGTCAGCCTCGTCTATCCGCATCGCCGACACCTGTCGCGCAGGGTCAAGCTGTTCATGGATTGGCTGAGTGAAATCATGCAACACTATATTGTATAAGGATTTTATGATGATAATTTCGCCCGTAACGGGCCTTAACGGGATTGGGCGGCTATACTAGACACTGGAACTTGAATAACGATAAGGACTCAGTGGATTAATGCCATTACCCCCACAAGAAGAAAATATCCAAGATGATAGCGATAAGCCGTTGATTAATATCAAGACGGGAAATAAGAAAGTCGATGCGACCCTGTCGGGTTTTTCTCGCCTGGTAAGCCATGTTCAGGGCTGGCACTGGGTAGCGCATTTGCTGCGTGCAGCCGACAGATTTAACGACCGTCTCGGCAGCCAGTTTGGCGCGGCGATTACCTACTTCTCATTTTTGTCGCTTATCCCAATACTGATGGTCTCCTTTGCCGCCGTCGGCTTTGTGCTGGCCTCAAATCCAGACCTGCTGGCCGGACTGATCAACAAAATCGTCAATAGCATTAGTGACCCTAATCTGGCGAACACCCTCAAGAGCACGGTGAACACCGCTATCCAGCAAAGAACGGCGGTGGGACTGTCCGGGTTGGTCATCGCACTCTATTCAGGCATTAGCTGGATGGGCAATCTGCGTGAGGCGATCCGCGCCCAGTCTCGCGACGTGTGGGAAAGAAATCCGCAGGACCAGGAGAAGATCCACATCCGCTACCTGCGCGACTTTGTCTCGTTGACCGGACTGGTGTTGGCGCTAATCATTACGCTCTCTCTGACCTCCATTGCCGGTTCGGCGCAGAAAACTATTGTCGATGCGCTGGGTCTGGGCGGCATCGACTGGCTGCGGCCGGTGATGACGGTAATTACGCTGGTCATTTCTGTCGCCGCCAATTACCTGTTATTCCTATGGATATTCTGGATACTGCCGCGCCATAAGCCGAGAAAAAAGGCCCTGCTGCGCGGTACGCTGATAGCGGCTATAGGCTTTGAGGTGATTAAGTTTGTGATGACCATGATGCTGCCGCGACTGGCAAGCTCACCTTCTGGTGCTGCCTTCGGCTCGGTGATTGGTCTGATGGCCTTTTTCTACTTCTTCGCGCGCTTGACCCTCTTTTGCGCCGCCTGGATAGCCACGGCCCGCTATAGCGACGATCCGCCGATGCCTGAGCCTAACCACGCACATAAGCCTTAACTCACCCCTTCATGCCAGACAGTGCAAAGTGCCTGGCATGAAAAACCAATATTCAACCCAAAAAGCAGTGTATTATTCTAAAACATCACCTTTCGCATCGATAAACTTAGAACAACACACTGTCTCGCTCACTTTTCTTTCACTCTTTTACAGAATGTTACTCTGAAAATAAATCATTCAACAAACTTATGACTAGCCAGACCCGAGGTTTATGGGGGAATCTCCCAATTCCAACCTATACGCGGTTTCTGCGCTATTTGGCCCTGTTGAAACTCCCCTAACCAGTGCATAAGATGATTTTTTAATTCGAATCAATTTACTTACAAAACCAATAAGAAACACTTATGCAAGCCACCATCACTCCAGAACTTGAGGCCGACGCTGAACTCGTCAGCCAGAACTCTCGCGGCAAAGTTATCATCGCTTCCCTGATTGGTACCGCCATCGAGTTTTTTGACTTTTATATTTATGCGACGGCGGCAGTCATTGTCTTCCCGCACATTTTCTTTCCTCAGGGTGACCCTACTGCGGCAACGCTACAGTCTCTGGCGACCTTCGCCATTGCCTTCGTCGCGCGTCCCATCGGGTCGGCGCTATTCGGCCACTTCGGTGACCGAGTAGGGCGCAAAGTCACGCTGGTTGCCTCACTGCTGACCATGGGAGTCTCCACGGTCATCATTGGTCTGCTGCCAACCTACGCCACCATCGGCGTTTTCGCACCGATACTGCTGGCGCTGGCACGCTTTGGTCAGGGCCTCGGTCTTGGCGGCGAATGGGGCGGCGCGGCGCTGTTAGCCACCGAGAATGCGCCACCGAAAAAACGCGCACTCTACGGCTCATTCCCGCAGCTTGGCGCTCCAATCGGCTTCTTCTTCGCCAACGGCATGTTCCTGCTGCTGTCATGGCTGCTGAGCGAGCAACAGTTTATCGACTGGGGCTGGCGTGTGCCGTTCCTGCTTTCAGCCGTGCTGGTGCTCATTGGCCTCTACGTGCGCGTGTCGCTGCATGAAACGCCGGTGTTTGCCAAGATTGCCAAAGCGGGCAAGCAGGTCAAAGTGCCGATCGGCCGCCTGTTCAGCAAGCACCTGAAGGCGACGATTCTGGGCACCTTCATCATGGTGGCAACCTACACCCTGTTCTACATCATGACGGTGTACTCACTGGGCTACGGCACTTCGCCTAAGCCAGCGGGTCTGGGCATTGCCCGCAACGACTTCCTGCTAATGCTGATGATTGGCGTTATCGGATTTGGCGTGATGGTGCCGATTGCAGGTCAACTGGCTGACAAATTTGGCCGTCGCAAATCGATGATCTGCATTACGCTGCTGATCATCCTGTTTGCGCTGACCTTCCCGTCGGTTATCAGCGGCGGCTCTATCGGTACGGTGATGGTATTCCTGCTGTGCGGCTTTAGCGTGATGGGGCTGACCTTCGGTCCAATGGGCGCACTTCTACCGGAACTTTTCCCAACAGAAGTTCGCTATACCGGCGCATCTTTCTCCTATAATGTGTCTTCGATATTAGGCGCTTCCGTTGCACCTTATATTGCCACCTGGCTGGCAACCCATTACGGGCTGTTTTACGTTGGCGTCTATCTGGCATCCATGGCAACGCTCACGCTCATTGCCTTGCTGTTAACCAAAGAGACCGGCAACCAGTCACTGTGATTATTTCGCCTGGTGTTGGGCTTCCAATGCCGGGCTTTATCAAAGAGCCATTACAATGCGCTTGCGACCTCGCCTGCTGTTTCCCCTGCTTATTGTTCTAATAGTCATTATCGCCATCGCCTATTACGTCTGGCCACATTCCGGTAATCCCAGTGCGCTGTGGAATATCGTCAGCCAGAAGTGTGTGCCTAATCAGGAAAAAAACGGTCAGCCCGCGCCCTGCTCTCAGGTCGATGAGCAACAGGGTTACGTGGTACTCAAGGATATGGTGGGTCCTCTGCAATTTCTGCTGATGCCAACCGCCCGAATTACCGGTATTGAAAGCCCCGCCCTTCTGGAAGACAACACACCGAACTTCTTTGCCCAGGCGTGGCAGGCTCGCCACTATATGGCCGATAAATACGGCAAACCGATTGATGACAGCAACGTTTCCCTGGCGATCAATTCGCAGTATGGCCGCAGCCAGAACCAGATGCACATCCATATTTCATGCCTGCTGCCGCAGGTGAAAACCCAGCTGAGCCAGGAGGCAGGGGATATTGGCTATCGCTGGCAGCCGTTGCCGGAGAAACTGATTGGCCATACTTATCTGGCGCGTAAGGTTTCAGCGGCAGAATTGAATCAGAAAGGCGCATTCCGGCTTTTAGCAGAGGGTGTGCCGGAGGCTCGCGAGAAGATGGGACATTTCGGATTGGCCATGGTCAGCCTACAGGGCGGTGACTTCCTGCTGCTCGCCAATGAACGCAATCTGCTTCAGCTGAACAACGCATCCACCGAAGAGATCCAGGACCACAACTGTGCGGTGCTGAACCCACTACCGCAGTAGTGGGTTCAGCGAAAAAGAGAGGAAGGCCTATTTCGAGGTCTTAATCTTTTGCAGGATGGTACTGCACTGATTTGACTCGTTATCGCTTGGAGAAATCAGTGCCAGCAGCGCGGCGGCAGGCGCGACGATCGCCCCTAGCGCCACGGCCGCTGCACCGCGTGCGATCAGCGGACCCGGTTTGACACCGGCGTCAGGATTTTTGAAGGTCCCGCGCACGTACAACGGCGAGCGCAGGGTCAACACCCTTAAGCCCTTACTCTCGGGGTCAATCGAGAGATCCAGCCTTTCGGTCGCAAAGTTGGTGGTACCGCTGACGTTAATCACCGCATTTTCGGTATCGAAGACCAGCAGATTCGGCCTTGCCAGCCCGCTTTTAATATTCACGTCTGCCGCGGCGCAGTTGATAGCCACCTCGTCATCCCCAAACAGCTTGGCGACCACATAGTTACCGACGTTAAGCCCCGCAATCTCCATCAGTCCACGGCTGATAACCCCATCGTTAATCAATAGTTTCATCTCGCCGTTACTGGTCCCGAGCAGTGCAGCAACGGAATTACCGGTGCCGGTGAGCTTCGCATCACCGTTAAGCTGGCCGAGACTTTTCTTCATCGACTGAACGTTCGGCACCAGCTCTTTCAACTGAAGGCCGCGGGCGTGGATATCGACCCGTCCTTGCATCGGCGTCTTGTCACCCTCGAGCCTGACCGTCGAGTTAAGATTTCCGCCCGCCAGGCCAAAGCGCAGAGGATCGAGCAGCAGATCGCCGTCATTAAGCTTTAGATGGGTACTGAGATTGCTGAGCGGCAAAGAGCTGCCGCGTTCGATGCGCCTGGCACTAAACTTCACGTCTGCGTCCATCACACGCCAGCTTTTGGTATCGAATTTCTCAACGGGCAGAACTTTGTCGGAAGGCTGGCGCGTCGTCTCACCGCGTTTAGCCTTGTCACTGTTGGAATCTGCGCCAATCAGTGGTGCAAGATCGGCGAAACGCAGCTGATTAGAGGTTAATTCACCGTTGAGATTAGGGCGCGGCTTGCTGGCAACGTAAGTCAGCGAACCATGAATATCGCTGTCTCCAATTTTGCCGTTAAAGCCTTGATATTCGAATTTTGCGCCGTTTTTATCGTGCAAGTGCGCAATCAGGTGACCATCGGTTTCATACGGCGGTGTCTGTGGCAGCAGCACACCGGTCAACCCGTAGAGGTCTGAGAGCGTCTGTCCGGAGAACTTCAGGCGCAGGTCCAACGCACCAAGATTCATTGGGTCGGTCAGGGTTCCGGCAACTACGACACGGGTATTCCCCGAGCGCACGTCCGCCTGAAGCGGGAAACGAGCATCCGAGTCCTGCAAGGCCAGCATTCCGCCAATCTTACCGCTCCCCGCCAGAGATTCACCTTTGTATTTACCGTCAACCTTCCAGCCAAAAACATAATCAGGGGTGTAGAGCTTACCCTCATCTTTGCTGTCTTTAGCACTTTTTTTGCCGGTCACCTCGTCATAGGGCAGCGGTTTACCCAGCGGATCCACAACGGCGCGGAAATCCGCTTTCAACGTCGCATCTTTGAAGTCGATTTGGCCACGGTCGAATACGATGTCATTCATATTGAACGACCATGCCGAAGGCGGCTGGTTAGGATCTTTGTTGTCGCTGTTGGCGAGATTAAAGGTCCAGTTATTTTTACCGTCAGCCAGGCGAATAAGCGACGCGTCAGGCTGCTTTAGCCAGATACGCGGAATAAGTACCTCTTTGTCGAGCAGCGCAAGAGGAGCAAGGCTGGCATCGACGCGCTGCAGATGCACCATCGGCTTGTCGCTCGGCACATCCGCTGGGTTGCCGAGCACAATATCTTCGGCATGAATGTGCGGCCAGGGTACCCAGGCACGCCATCCCCCCTCTTCCTTATGCCGCGACCAGTCCACGCCAAGGTCTCCCTGAATGGCAAAGGGGCGATTCAACTCGGCAGAAACCTTCTGATTAATCGTAGGTTTAAGGCGATTCCAGTCAAACAGCGCCACAAAGATAATGATGGCAAAGACCAGAATGACCACGAGTCCTGCCGTCCAACTCAGCGCTTTTCCAGTGCGTGTCATAGGTCGGTTCCTGTGGGTCAATTATTTGATAAGTTTCATTAAAGATAGTTGAGATTATGCTGAGGTGCACATTTCGTGCTGCCAGAGGAACACTGCCGGGTGTAAATGCCTACCACTATATTCGTAAACTTCGAGGCATCTCGGAAAATAATAAAACAGCGTTTTAATACTATTGACTGAAGTGCCACATGCGAAGAGACTGGAACGCATACTTCTTAACCTTTGATATCACTGATGGACACCTTTATGACCAACAAAAACATCGCTGTTATTGGCGAGTGCATGATCGAACTTTCACAGAAAGGAGACGCGTTAAATCGCGGTTTTGGCGGTGATACATTGAATACCGCCGTTTATATTGCCCGCCAGGTCGACGACGCCGCGCTGAAGGTGCATTACGTGACCGCGCTAGGCACCGACAGCTTTAGCAGCGATATGCTGACGGCATGGCAGCGCGAGGGCGTCGAAACTGATTTGGTGCAACGGCTCGACAACAAGCTACCCGGCCTTTACGTCATAGAAACGGACCCGAGCGGTGAGCGCACCTTCTACTACTGGCGTAACGACGCCGCGGCACGCTACTGGCTCAATGGACCTGATTCCGAACGGCTCTGTCAGCGTCTGGCAGATTTTGACTATCTCTATCTCAGTGGTATCAGTCTGGCTATTCTCAGCGAAGAGAACCGCGCGCGCCTGATGGCGCTGCTCAAGGAATGCCGGGCGCGCGGTGGAAAAGTCATCTTTGACAATAACTACCGCCCAAGGCTGTGGGAAAATAAGGAGCAGACGCAGCGCGCCTACCTGGCAATGCTTTCCTGCACCGACATTGCGTTTCTGACGCTGGACGACGAAGACATGCTGTGGGGCGAAAAGCCGTATGAGGAAGTGATTGCGCGGACCCATGCGCTGGGCGTGAGCGAGGTGGTGGTGAAGCGCGGCGCGGACAGCTGCATCGTGTCGAATGCCAACGGTGAGCGGCATGATATCCCGGCAATTCGGCTCGAAAAAGAGAAGGTTATCGATACTACGGCGGCCGGTGATTCATTCAGCGCCGGTTACCTGGCTAAACGCCTGACGGGCGCCAGCGAAATTGAATCTGCACAGCGTGGGCACTTAACCGCCAGCACGGTCATTCAGTATCGCGGCGCAATCATTCCACTCGAGGCAATGCCTGCCTGATGCCGAATTTATATAACCTGGAATAACAGATTGATAGTCCTGTGCGCCGCCCAAACTGCACGGCGCACAGGTCCAGCATACTGTTGCCGTGAGCTTACTGCACCGTTCCCGTAGCACTGGCACCGGGGGATGTGGCTGCAGTCGTGCTGTCGGAAGTTTGGGCATCAGCCGGCGTAGCAACAGGCACCACGATGCTGTCGTAGGTTTCCTGTAGCGTTTTCACACTCAACTCATTCTCACCTTTTGGCTGAATCAACAGTAAGGAAGGGTCGTGAGAAAGCTGCTGCTTCAGCTCCTGATTGAAATCAGGCAACGTCAGAGTCGATAAAAACGCCTGACGCAGTTTTTGATACTGCTCTGGCGCGATATCGACGACCGCATTTTGCTGTGAACGCAGGCGCTGACTCATTAGCACCCCGGTATCGGTGCGGGCATAAGTCGCAAACAGCTGACCCAGCTGGTCTTTCTTTTGGGCGATCAGCGCGTCAAACTCTGCCTGAGACAGGCCAGTGTCGCGCACTTTCACCAGCTCATTTGCAAGGCGCTTAAGCGCAGGCTGTATCGCGCTTTGCGGCGCTTCCAGACGGATAGCGCACTGAGCATGCTGATACTGTACGCGGCAGTCAAAACCAAGCGCCGGTTGCACCGCCCCCCCCTCTTTCTCATCACCCGGCTTTTTCAGCGCCTGCTGCAAATGCAGAAACAGCGCCTCACGCGCTAAATCGCTGCGCCAGTAGGCGTTGAGCGCCGGAGAATCTTGAATAGGCTGCCACGGCATGCTCCACATCAGCGAGAGTCTGTCCTGCGTCAGCGAAGGGTCAAACGCGGCCATTGCCTGCGGGGGCACATCAGATAGGGTTGGCAAAGTCTGAGGTGTCTGGCGGCTGCCCTTCAGCGAAGAGAAGGCGCTTTTGATTTGCTCGGCCATCGCGCGGCCGTCAACGTTGCCCACCACATACAGTGTCATCGCGTCTGGCGTGTACCACTGATGATAGAACTTGCTCAGGTCGGCCGGTTTGGCCACCTTGGCCGGCAGTAGCTCAGGGCTGTGGCCTACCAGCGTGGAACCGCTGATGCGGTAACGCCACCAGGCGTCCTGCGAGTCAGGCGGGAGAGAATCGATAGGGTCCTGCGGTGCCTGATAGGCGGCATGAACAGAATCCTGGGTAATCACCATCTTGCCACTGGTGTCGACCAACCAGTTTAGTGCCGTTTTCATCAGATCAGGACGACCATTCGGCAGGCTAAGGTTATAAGAGGTGAAATCGTAAGAGGTAATAGCCGGAGACATTGGGCGTTGATTATCAATCGCCTGCTGCCAGAAGGACTGAAGCTGGGCAGTGGTAAAACCTTCACTGCGGATTAATGCCAGGCGCGGTAGGAAGTGCGCGAAGCCTTGCTGCTGCGGATTTTCTGCCAGCGATCCGGTACGAACCAGTAATCTGAGTTCGATGCGATCGTTGGGACGCTGCGGCGTAGTTAACAATTGCCAGGTGAAGCCGTTATCCAGTTTGCCCTGTTGCCAGGCCGGATCGGGTTGTAGTGCTTCAGCCTGCACGTTGCTGCAGGCCGATGCCATCAACAACCCACCAAGGAGTAAGCGAATTCTGGTGCCCTGCATGTGAACCCCTACGTAATAACTCTACCCGTCGTATGGAATCTGCGTTTTCGGCAACTCCAATTACTGGGGTAAATCCAATTTTCTGTAATTAAATCTTGCTCTTACCCTAATTAAGAGGTGGCAAGCTCGAATGCAATAAACGAAAACGGCGAGTGTAGCACTGTCTTAGACAGCACAACTCCGCATATGTCACGGACAACAATGAAAATAATCTGGCGCTGAAGCCGGACGGACACTGAAACCCATTCGTTTTCGTGATTCGGGATGGAAAATAAATAAGAGTATATTATGAATATAATCCACCGGTTACATCAAGTAACAGCGGGATTAAAAGGGAAATTAGCGTTTAAAAGGGCCGTTTTAGCGGAAAACGGCCCCTGTTGTTAGCAACGATGGGGCAGGAAAGCCTTACACGGTCTTATCGGCAATCGCAGGTACTTTGCCGGATAACGTTGAATTCATCTGCTTTTCATCTAACTGATCGCACCACTTAGCCACCACGATGGTCGCTACGCCGTTACCAATCAGGTTGGTCAGTGCACGGGCTTCCGACATGAAGCGGTCGATACCCAGAATCAGTGCCAGACCCGCAACCGGCAGATGGCCAACCGCAGAAAGCGTCGCTGCCAGCACGATGAATCCACTGCCGGTGACGCCCGCCGCGCCTTTGGAAGACAGCAACAGTACGACCAGCAGGGTAATCTGGTGCCAGATATCCATGTGGCTGTTGGTCGCCTGAGCGATAAACACCGCCGCCATCGTCAGATAGATAGAGGTGCCGTCGAGGTTAAATGAGTAACCGGTTGGAATAACCAAACCGACCACTGACTTTTTACAGCCCAGCTTTTCCATCTTGTCGAGCATGCGCGGCAGCGCAGACTCTGACGATGAAGTCCCCAGAACAATCAGCAGCTCTTCCTTGATATAGCTGACAAACCTGAAGATATTGAAGCCGGTAAAGCGCGCAATCAGACCCAGCACCACCACCACGAACAGCACACAGGTGAGGTAGAAGCACAGAATAAGCTGGCCCAACTGCACCAGAGAACCCACGCCGTATTTACCGATGGTGAAGGCCATGGCACCAAACGCCCCCAGTGGAGCAAGGCGCATGATCATGTTGATGATGCCAAAAATCACCTTCGAGAAGCTGTCGATGAAGTTGAACATCAGCTGACCTTTGTCACCCAGGTGGTGCAGCGCAAAGCCAAACAGAATAGCGAACATCAGCACCTGCAGGATATTGCCGCTGGCAAACGCGCCAATCACGCTGCCTGGAATAATATCCATCAGGAAGGGAATGATCCCCTGCGTTTGCGCCTGCTCGGCGTAAACAGCGACCGCTTTAGCATCCAGCGCAGCGGGATCGACGTTCATGCCCGCACCAGGCTGCACGATATTGACGATAATCAGCCCAAGAATCAGCGAGATGGTGCTCACAATCTCAAAATACAGCAGCGCAATCGCACCGGTGCGACCTACTGCCTTCATGCTTTCCATCCCTGCAATACCGGTAACGACAGTACAGAAAATCACCGGAGCAATAATCATTTTGATCAGTTTGACAAAGCCATCGCCCAGCGGCTTCATCTGCGCCCCCAGATCTGGATAAAAGTGTCCCAGCAATACCCCGAGGGTTATCGCAGTCAACACTTGGAAATAAAGACTCTTAAATATTGTTTTTTTCATTTTACGGCCATCCTGTAGTGAAAGTATCCCCAAAGATTTCAAGACGCTGGAACGAAACGGCCCGAAAAGCGGAGGGTACATCGCCATAGATATACAGCAGTCGAGAGAATAGCGACAGCCGGAAAATAGCACCGACATTACAGGATGGAAATAAATTGTTTCGTTTGGCAATCATTGTTGTTATAAAAGTTGAACTGAAAGGATTCAGCTAAAAAATTAAATAAATATTAATATTAAGTCAAGCCAGTAATGAAGCGGCTTTGCGGGGAGTTGAGGGGCAGTTAAACCATCGTCTCGTTGAGGAGAAATTTTGTTTCAAATTCGACCAGCGGAACGGGTGCTGAAAATAGATAGCCTTGTCCAAAAAGAATGCGATTGTTCAATAACCAACCGCGCTGCGCCTCGGTTTCCACGCCTTCAGCTTTCAGCTTTATGTTCATCGCACGCGCAATCGAGGCAACAATGTTGGCCATCGCATCATCTTCGGGCAGCGAGGCGACAAAAATGCGGTCAATCTTGATAGCGTTGATCGGGACATTGCGCAGGCGGTTGAGGTACTCAAGGCCAGAATAACCTAGCCCAAAATCATCGAGCTCGACCGAAATTCCCAATCTGCGCAGCTCGGCGAGAACAATCAACGCCTGCTCCCAGTCGGCGATACGCGCCGTTTCGGTGATTTCTAGCACCAGCTGGCCGTTGTCGATTTGGTAACGGCTGATCAGACTGCGCAGTTCAGGCAGGAAGTTGGCCTGCTGAATCTGTACCCCCGAGAGGCTCAGCGACAGCGGCAACGTAATGTCACGGCGACGCCAGTCGGCCAGGATATGGCATCCAAGCTCCAGCATCTTGTAGCCAAGCTGCGCCATCACGCCAATCTCTTCAGCCACCACGATAAAATCGCTTTCCAGCCCGTAGCTGCCGTCGTTCATCTTACGGCGCAGGAATGCTTCTGCGCCCATCACCTCACCGGTAGACATATTGACCTGCGGCTGGATGAACAGCGTAAAGTCGTTCTTTTCCATTGCGTGAAGGATTTCGTTTTCCTGCAACAGGCGGCGATGAATTTTCGCGGTCAGACCGGGTTCGAAGAAAAGAATTTGGTTTTTGCCCTGCCTGTCGGCCGACAGTCTCGCGGCGCGGGCGTGGGTAAGCAGCTGGTGACCGCTAATCGCCTGCCTGCCAATATATTGGGCAATGCCAATACTGCCGGTGGGATGTAGCGTGATGCCCATTTCAGCGGTTGTCTGCGGGGTATTGATGCTCGCCATAAGTTCTCTCGCCAGCCGCATCGCCATAAAGGGACGTTCAATCTCGCTGACCATGACCGCAAATTCGTTGTAGCCCAGTCGCGCAAGCAGGCTTTGCTCGGGCAGCACCTTCAGCAGCGAGGAGATAACCGGGCAAAATGCGCCCTCCCCTTCACCCACGTTTTCTATGCAAATCAGCATGATGTGGAAATCTTTACCGGCAAGACTCCCGTTGATCCGCTGCTCGACGCGAGAAACGAACTGCTCTTCATTAGGAAAGCTCTCCCGCGTTTCCTGCATCGCTTTCAGCGCCTTATCGAGTAACTGCTGGTTGCGGTTATAGCTGCGGATCAAAATACCCAGTTCGTCGTCACGATGGCGCGGCCGCGCGGCCAACTGGTGATAGTGCACCTCACTCTCAGGCAAGGACTCCAGTTCGCGGGCGATTGAACGTAAAGGGTGGATAATCAGCCGGTTAATACACCAGCTGATGGCAATAGAGAGCACCAGCGCCAGCAGCAGATACGTGGTCAACAGCGTTGATAACGCGCTGACAAAAAACTGATACATGCGATAGGGGTCGGCCTGTAGCACCAGATAGGCGATAGGCTGCGACGTTGTGGGATTCACCGCGGGTGAATAGAGCGGTACGGAGACCTTAATAGGCAGATCAAAGCTTGCCATTACCCAGTCAGGAACCGGGCGTCCCTCGGGAAAATGCGTGCTAAGCGTGGGTATACGATTAGGCAACACAACCTCTGCGCGGTTAAGAATGCCCACCGGTCTTAGCGTATTCAGGATGTGCTGCGTTTCTTTAAGGTCGACGTTTAGAACGGATTGCGACAACGGACGAACCACCGAATGGCCGATATTTTCTAACTGCTGGGCGTAGTCGTCTCTCCTCTGCTCCACAAAGTGAAACAGCTGGATGGCGATAAAGAAGCAGATTGTAACCAGCGCCACACCTGACACTGCCGCCATCTGTTTAATCGTTAGCGAACGTCTAACCCGCAACCTTTCCCTCCTCGCCGAATCCTGAAAATGCATCCTCAGCGCATGATAACAGCTCGCGCGCGTGGGTGCAGTAATCGCGTTGGCAGGCGGTTTTGACGGATGAAAGGGGGTGTTAAGGCAAAAAATGCCGGTCAGCGAACCGACCGGCGTCATGCAGAGCGTTAGATTACCCGTGAACGGCGGTTTTTTCCTCTTCGTCCTGATCGACGGCAAAACAGGCTACCAGCCCATCGCCGTAATGCTTCAACTGGGGCTGCAGCTGAGTACATTTTCCGAAAGCACGACGACAGCGGGCGTTAAAAGCGCAGCCCGGCGGTGGATTCAGCGGGCTAGGCAGCTCGCCGGTCAGCTTTATGCGCTCACGACGATCGCCCGGATTCAGGCGTGGCGTCGCAGACAGCAGCGCCTGGGTGTAAGGGTGGCGCGGATTGTTGAACACCGCCTCCTTCGAGCCTTTCTCCACGCAGCGCCCGAGATACATCACCATCACTTCATCAGCAATGTGCTCAACCACCGAAAGGTCGTGCGAAATAAAGACGTACGACAGGCCGAGATCCTGCTGCAAATCCATCATCAGGTTTAATACCTGTGCGCGCACCGACACGTCCAGCGCGGAGACCGGTTCGTCGGCAATCACCACGTCCGGATCCAGCATCAGACCGCGAGCAATGGCAATACGCTGACGTTGACCGCCGGAAAACATGTGCGGATAACGGTCGTAATGCTCGGTTTTCAGGCCGACCTTCGCCATCATCGCCAAGGCTTTTTCACGGCGTTCGGCGCTGCTGAGCCTGGTGTTAATCAGCAGCGGTTCTTCAAGAATCTGGCCGACCTTTTTACGCGGATTCAGAGAGCCATACGGGTTCTGGAACACTATCTGAATCTTCTGGCGACGCAGCTTCTCGGCGGTGACGTCAGGCTTGAGCAGGTCTTGTCCCTGATAATACAGTTCACCGTGGGTCGGCACTTCAATCATGGTCAGCAGACGCCCGAGGGTAGATTTCCCGCAGCCTGACTCACCGACGACCGCCAACGTTTTGCCACGCTCCAGCTCAAAAGAGATGCCGTCGAGCGCCTTCACCGTGCGTTCAGGTTTGAACATGCCGCCCTTGACCGCATAGTATTTTTTCAGATCGACAGCCTTCAGCAGCGGCTGCTTTCCGGTGGTGTGATTAAGACTCATAGGTTGGTCTCCCGGCATCATCCAGCGGATAATGACATTTGGACTGACGGCCCGGTTCACCTTGCAGTGCAGGCTCTTCTTTACGGCAGCGGTCGTTGGCATACGGGCAACGTGGGTTCAGTAGACAACCGTTTGGACGGTCATACTTGCCCGGTACTACGCCCGGCAGCGACTGTAGCCGCGCCTTGTCGGTAGAAAACTCCGGCAGCGAGCGCAGCAGCGCCTGAGTGTACGGATGGCGCGGCGCACGAAAAATCTCGGACGACGGCCCGGTCTCCACCACCTGCCCGGCGTACATCACGATGATGTGATGCGCCGCTTCGGCCACCAACGCCAGGTCATGGGTGATAAGCATCAGCGCCATGTTCTCTTTCTGCTGCAGTTCGAGCAGCAGTTCGATGATCTGCGCCTGAATCGTCACGTCGAGAGCGGTGGTCGGTTCGTCGGCAATCAACAGCTTAGGCCGACAGGCGATCGCCATCGCAATCATCACACGCTGACTCATACCGCCGGAAAGCTGGTGCGGGTAGACGTCCAGACGCGACGCAGGGTCAGGAATACCCACCAGATTCAGCAGGTCGATCGTACGCTGACGGCGGGTCTTTTTATTTCCGCCCTGATGCACCTTGATGGCTTCCATAATTTGGAAACCGACGGTGTAGCAAGGGTTGAGGCTGGTCATCGGGTCCTGGAAAATCATCGCGACCTCGGAGCCCACTATCTGACGTCGCTGTTTTTCACTGATGCCCTGCAGGTTCTGACCACCAAATTCCAGCTGGTCGGCCATCACCTTGCCCGGAAAATCAATCAACCCCATCAGCGCCAGCGAACTGACCGATTTACCCGAGCCTGACTCGCCGACGATGCCGACCACTTCGCCCTGCTTCACGGTATAGCTGATGCGGTCTACGGCGCGGAATGGTGCGCCCTCGTTACCAAAATGTACCGACAGCTTATTCACAGTCAGCAGCGTCTTGCCGACCGGTACTTGTTCAATCAATGTTGTTTCCATCTCGCGCCCCTTACTGCTTGAGTTTCGGGTCGAGGGCGTCACGCAGGCCATCCCCCATCAGGTTAAATGCCAGTACCGTCAGCAGAATGACCACGCCTGGGAAGGTCACCACCCACCAGGCGCTTTGCGCGAACTGCAGAACATCGGAAAGCATTGTGCCCCACTCAGGCGTCGGCGGCTGTGCGCCCATGCCCAGGAAGCCGAGCGCCGCCATGTCGAGGATGGCGTTGGAGAAACCGAGTGAGGCCTGCACGATAAGCGGGGCCAGACAGTTAGGAAGAATGTTCACAAACATCTGGCGCGCCGAACCGGCACCCGCCACGCGGGAGGCGGTCACGTAATCGCGGTTCACCTCAACCAGCACCGCCGCGCGCGTCAGACGCACATAGTGCGGCAGCGCAACGAAGGTCAGCGCCAGCGAGGCGTTGACGATCGACGGGCCAAAGATAGCGACCAGCACCAGCGCCAGCAGCAGGCTCGGCAGGGCCAGCATGATATCGACCACGCGCATGATAATGGCGTCAACCACGCCGCCGTAGTAGCCGGCAAACAGACCGAAAATCACGCCAAGGATCAGCGAAAGCACCACCACCAGGCAGCCAACCAGCAGCGAGAGGCGTGCGCCGTACATCAGACGCGTGAGGATATCGCGCCCCACGTCGTCGGTGCCGAGCAAGAACTTCCAGCTGCCACCGTCCATCCATACCGGAGGCTTCAGCAGAGCATCGCGGAACTGCTCTGCCGGACCGTGCGGTGCCAGCAGGTTTGCACCGAGCGCCAGCAGCAGCATGATGACGATGTAAACCAGACCGGTAACGGCCCCTTTATTTCGTTTGAAGTAATGCCAAAACTCGCGCATTGGCGGCATAGGCGTCGGGGCGCCCGTAACCAGTTCACCGGCGACAGGTTCAGTAACTTGAGTCATTGTGCGCCTCTTATTTCTTGTGACGAATACGCGGGTTAACGATGCCGTACAGCACGTCGACCAACAGGTTAACCAGGATGATCAGCGTGGCGACCAGTAATACGCCGCCCTGAACCACCGGATAATCGCGGCGCTGCAAGGCTTCAATTAGCCAGCGGCCCACGCCCGGCCAGGAGAAGATAGTTTCGGTCAGGATCGCACCGCCAAGCAGCGTACCCACCTGCAAACCAATGACCGTCACCACCGGCAGCATCGCGTTGCGCAGCGCATGAACCACAATGACACGCATACGGCTCACGCCTTTGGCGCGCGCGGTGCGGATGTAATCCTCACCCAGCACTTCCAGCATTGAGGATCGCGTCATACGCACAATGACCGCCAGCGGAATAGTGCCGAGCACAATCGCGGGCAGAATCATGTGCATGACCGCGTCTTTGAAATCACCCGGCTCGCCCCAGATGAGGGTATCGATTAGCGCAAAACCGGTGAGCGGCTTGCTGTCATCAAGGAACACGGTATCGCTTATTCGCCCTGAAACAGGCGTGAGATTCCAGTGCACCGAGACCAGCATAACCAGCATGATCCCCCACCAGAATATCGGCATCGAATAGCCGGTAAGCGAGATGCCCACCGCCGTGTGGTCGAAGATGGAACCTCGCTTCACCGCCGCCAGCACACCCACCGGAATACCGACAATGACCGCAAAGATCATTGCACAAATGCCCAGTTCAAGGGTCGCTTCAAAGCGCGGGAGGAATTCCTGCCAGACCGGTGTATGGCTGCTCAACGACATGCCTAAATCGCCGTGTAACACGCCAACCACATAGTGGAAATACTGTTGGTAAAGAGGCTTGTCGAGACCCATTTCTGCCATTAGCTGAGCATGGCGCTCAGGTGACACACCGCGTTCACCGGCCATGATAGTAACGGGGTCGCCGGGGATGAGGTGCACGAAGGCAAAGGTCAGCAAAGTAATGCCGATAAACGTTGGGACTACTAACCCCAAACGTCGGAGTATGAACTGCAGCATATCCCGTACTCTCTGTATAAAATGCCCGGGGAACCGTAGCTCGCCGGGCTTATTGTTAACTCACATTGCTTTAACGATTTACATCTTTAAAGTTTAGTCCGCTTTGAGCGCGCCGCTTCCTGCGCGCTCGATGGGCAGTTATTTAATGTCGACGTTTTCGAAGTGATGTTTACCCAGTGGATCAACCACGTAACCGATCACTTCCTTACGCACTGGCTCGTAAACGGTTGAGTTAGCGATGATAAGCGCCGGAGCCTGGTCATGCATGATCACCTGAGCCTGTTTGTAGAGCGCGATACGCTTGTCATGGTCCGGTTCAGCACGGGCTGGCTGAATCACGTCTTCAAACGGCTTGTAGCACCATCTTGAATAGTTGGAACCGTCTTTAGCCGCCTGGCAGCTGAAGAGAGTGGCGAAGAAGTTGTCCGGATCCCCATTGTCGCCGGTCCATCCCATCATCACTGTCTGGTGTTCGCCATTTTTCGCACGCTTGAGGTATTCGCCCCATTCGTAGGTCACGATGTTGGCTTTAACGCCGATTTTCGCCCAATCAGCCTGGATCATCTCGGCCATACGACGCGCGTTCGGGTTATAAGGACGCTGAACCGGCATCGCCCACAGATCGATAGAGAAGCCGTTTGGCATACCGGCTTCTTTCAGCAGCTCTTTGGCCTTGGCAGGATCGTAAGGGTAGTCCTGAACGTCGTTGTTATAGCCCCACATGGTCGGTGGGATCAGGTTCTTGGCCGCCTGGCCTGCGCCCTGATAAACCGCATCAATAATCGCCTGCTTGTTCACGGCAATAGTCAACGCCTGACGCACTTTCACGTTATCTAACGGTTTTTTCTCGGTATTAAACGCAAGATAGCCGACGTTCAGTCCCGGTTCAGACATCAGGTTGATTGACTTGTCTTTCTTCATTGCCGCGATGTCAGCCGGGTTAGGGAATGGCATCACCTGGCACTCGTTTTTCTGCAACTTGGCGTAGCGAACGGACGCATCTGGCGTGATGGAGAAGATCAAACGATCCAGCTTCGGCTTGGTGCCCCAGTAACCTTTGAAGGCGGTGTACAGAATGCGCGAGTCTTTCTGGTACTGCATCATCTGGAACGGACCGGTACCGATTGGGTTAAGGTCGAGCTTCTCAGGCGTACCGGCTTTCATCATGTCGTCGGCGTATTCGGAAGACAGCACTGAAGCGAAGTCCATCGCCATATCCGCGAGGAACGGAGACTCAGGATGGTTGAGCACGAACTGCACGGTATGGTCATCCACTTTGACGATTTTGTTGATCAAATCGCCCATGCCCATGCCGTCGAAGTATTCATAGTTGCCGCCCGACACTTTGTGGTACGGGTTCGCAGTATCTTTCTGGCGGTTAAAGGAGAAAAGCACGTCGTCGGCGTTAAAGTCGTGGGTTGGCTTGAAGTCTTTGCTCGACTGCCACTTTACGCCCTGACGCAGATGGAAGGTGTAGGTTTTGCCGTCCGGGCTGACGTCCCATTTTTCGGCCAGTCCTGGCTGAATTTCAGTCGTACCAATCTTGAACTCAACCAGACGGTTATAGATAGGTACGGAGCTGGCGTCATAGGTTGTACCCGAAGTGAAAAGCTGTGGGTTAAAGCCTTCTGGCGAGCCTTCAGAACAATAAACTAACGTTTTTGCCTGAACGCTGGCGGCCACGGTCAGCGCAATCAGGCCGAGGCTAAACTTCAGCAGGCCTGATTTTCCCAAGGAAATTCTCATCGCTTTTGCTCCATTTAGTAATGGTGATGTGGATGTGTGTTGTGTGTTCAGCTCAAGCCACCCTTTATTTTTTATTTACGGGTGGACAGGGTTGTCGGTTAGCTGCAGAAGTGATGTTTCAGACGTATGACAAACGTCACCAGAGATGTTTTGGGGAAACAGTTGCACCAAAAAGGGGTGCAAATAATTACCGGATTAATCCTCTGGTCAATCCTGTTGACATCAATTTCGCAACTCTCTCAGGCGTCGTCAATATAACGCCAAGGCTTTTACAAAGAGTGTGAGTAACAGCAAACAAACATAAAAAAACAGTTAATTAACATTTACAGGATTAATATTGAGTCATAAATCGATATTTCAGGACATAACTCCACGCTTGTTATCCCAACCAGCGGAAAACGCCGTATAAAAAGCTCAAAAATCCCGCGTCAAATGATGATTATATGAACGGTTATTTTATAAATTTGGGTAAACGGCAGCCGAAAATGCTGGAGGCTAGTCATAAAGAGGTAATTAAGGCACGCTTATTTCACTATTGAAATAAACCTTTCGAGGGGAAAATGGGGTGTTATGCACAATTATAGTGCAGGTTAAAAATCGCGCAACAGCCCCCTCTAAAACCTAAAATAGAAAACATTTCACACCCTGCCGATTTCGGTAGGCGTGAGATGATAATAATGCGCAGCGTGATTGATGCCTGTTTCAGTCGACAGGGTCTGTTTTGGAACCGACATTTGCCCCCACCTCAATGAATTCGCTGCTTTAATTTGCGATTTTCAATAGGGAAATTATTTTTTCGACCGAACACCGGTCCGAATCCTCCTAATCCACCCTCTCCTCATGGCACACGTGCTCATGGCTGCTAGGCTTAAGTCAGTCCTGCTTTTTGTAGGGTCTTTGTTGAATAAACAACCACACACAAAAGAAAGGAGCATGTTGTGACTTTTAAAAAAATCATCAAGCTTGCAGATCTTGCAAAAAATCAGCCGAAACAGTTCGAAAGCGACGAAACCCCATTTGTGCTGGTCCGTCAGGACGACAGCGTGCATGCGTATCAGGCAAATTGCCCGCATGCAGGTGCGCCGCTGGCAGAAGGGGCCGTGTGCGACGGCAAGCTGGTTTGCCCATGGCATAAAGCCGTGTTTAATCTTGACGACGGTAGCCTTGAACAGCCGCCCGCGCTGGAAGGCCTGACGCAGTACCCCACTAAAGTTGAACACGGCGAGGTAATGGTCGATGTGAAAGACCCCCGTCAGCATACCCGCCTGCAAGCCGGTAATAACACCGATCAAATTGTAATTCTGGGCTCGGGTGCGGCCGGCAGTGCTGCGCTGAGCGCGCTGGAAGAAAGCGGGTATCACGGCAGGATAGTCATTATCGATCGGGAAAAGTCTGCCCCTTACGACAGAACTGCACTGACCAAATTCGTGCCTGATGGCAGCATGAAGGTGGATGAGGTTCCGCCGCTGCTCGAAGACAGCGCTTTTGAACAGCGCAACGTGCAGCGGATTGTCAGTACGGTGACCCACATTGACAAGAAAAAGAAAAAGCTTCGCCTCGCCAATCAACAGCATGTTTCGTTTAAAAAGCTGCTGATTGCCACCGGTGGTGCGCCGATACGTCCCGCTCTACCGGGCGGTGAGCTGAGCGGTATTCACGTTTTACGTAATCTCCAACAGGAAAAAACGCTGCTCTGCGCCGTGGATCAACTCAAACAGTTGGTGATTATCGGCAACAGTTTTATCGGCATGGAGATGGCGGCCGCACTGCGCAAACGTGATATTGCCATCAAGGTGATTGCACCCCAACCGTTGCCGTTTGAGGCACAGTTTGGCGAGAAGATTGCCAAATACTTCCGCGCACTGCACGAACACAATGGCGTTGAATTTATTGACGGCGAGGTCGTGGGCTTTAAAGGCGATCGTCGCGTCGAAGCGGTAGAGCTTAAAGACGGTTCGAGCGTAAGAACCGACGTTGTGCTGCTGGCGACCGGCGTACAGCCCGTCACCTCGTTTATCCACGACCTGCCGCTCGACGACGACGGCAGTCTAAAGGTGGATAAATATCTGCAGGCCGCTGAGGATATTTACGCCGCAGGTGACATTGCCAGCTTCCCGATGGACGGTAAACATACCCGCATTGAACACTGGCGCGTTGCTCAACAGCAGGGCCGTACGGCCGCAATCAACATGCTCGGCGAGCGCGAAGCCTTCGATCGTGTGCCGTTCTTCTGGACACAGCATTTCGGTACCCGCTTCGAGCATTTAGGGCATCCCGACCAATGGGACAAGGTCGATATTATTGGTTCGCTTGAGGATAGGGACTTTGTCGCACTGTTCGGGCTTAAAGATAGTCTGGTTGGCGTCGTTGCCACTGGCCGCGAACGCACCACCGGCAGGCTGCTGCTCGAGATGCAGCATGATATGACGCTAAATCAGGCGCGTAAGCTGGTGAAGGAAACGCAGGAAGGCTAATCACCCTCCCCTTTCTGACGTATCTCCGGAAGGGAGAGAGAGGCTCCCGGTCGTCTCACTGATGCGAAAGAGACGTTTGCGCCACGTCGTGCAGGCATCGCCCGATGAGCATGTGCAACGGCGATTGCCTGTTAGCGTGGCGCATGACCAGGATAAGTTCACGATGAAACGTGAGCTCGTCAAGCGACACGACGCGCAGATTCGCCTTACGCTCCAGCCACAATCCTGCCAGCGGGACCAACGCCACCCCGAGCCCATTTTCGACCATTTTCACAATGGCATCGATTTCGTCGATCTCCAGCGCGACCTTCGGCTCAAGCCGCTGGCTGCGCAGAAACTGGCTCACCATACGCCCACCGAACGAGGTGCGATCGTAGCGGATAAACGGCTGTTCGCGAAGCAAGGCGATCGGATCTTCACCTTGCAGGTGCGTGGGGGCAATCAGCACGAACGGCTCGCGCGCCAACGTTTCACTGTGCAGATCTTTGGCCAGCGGGAAACCCGGTTTAATGACGATAGCCAGGTCGATATTGCCTGCATCGACCTGAGTCAAAAGATTGAATGACACACCGGGGACCAGCTTAGTTTCCAGCGCAGGCGCACTCTGATGGAGTTTGACCAGCACCTGCGGCAGCAGGCCGGTTTGAAAGGTCGAGATAGCGCCAATTTTGATAACCCCGCGAAAATCCCCGAGGCTCTCCGGTTGAGACATGCTGGCAAAGATTTCGAGGATCTGTTCAGCCATGGGCAAGATACGGCTTCCGGCGGCGTTTAACACCGCCGAACGCCCGGTTCTGTCGAATAGCGTCATACCGAGATAGTCTTCCAGACCCCGAATTTGTGCGCTTACGGCCGACTGAGTCAGGCCAATGCGCTGTCCGGCGGCGGCGAAAGTGCCGTCTTGCGTTACTGCAATGAAGGTTTTCAGTTCACGTAACATCGCCGCCTCACTCATCTGTTTTTTTAATGAATCACAACAATAATATTTGTTTTTAATTAAAAATTTTATCGTTAAGAATGGATGAACACAATATAACCTCACACCACATTTTCCCAACCTATGCGAGCTGCCACTGCAACGCACGCCGGTCGGGGAACAGGAGAATTATCAATGGCTCTGAGTCCTTTCCACCTTGCTATCCCGGTTTATGATCTCGCGACCTGTCGCGCCTTTTACGGCGAAACCTTTGGCCTCTCGGAAGGCCGTTCAAGCGCTCAGTGGGTAGACTTCGACTTTTATGGTCATCAGCTGGTTATCCACGAGCATCCAAAAACAGCGACGCAGGATTCGGCGCACACCAATCCGGTGGACGGCCACGACGTGCCGGTACCCCATTTTGGGATTGTACTGAGTTGGGAAGAGTGGGAAGCCTTGGCGGAACGCCTAAAGTCTTTTGGTACTCAGTTCGTGATTGAACCTTATGTACGCTTTAAAGGCCAGGTCGGCGAGCAGGCGACCATGTTCCTGCTGGACCCGTGCGGCAACGCACTGGAATTCAAAGCGTTCAAGGATATGAGTCAGCTGTTCGCCAAATAAGAACGCCAGAAAGCAAAAAACCCGCGAGCCAGAAGCTTGCGGGTTTTTCTAAATGTGGTCGGCGAGAGAGGATTCGAACCTCCGACCCACTGGTCCCAAACCAGTTGCGCTACCAAGCTGCGCTACTCGCCGAATTGGGCCGCATCTTACTGCTGCGGGTTCTAAGCGTCAATCCCTTTTTTTACCCAATTCGCCAACTGCTTATAAAACACACGAACCCTGTTTAAAACGGCGATTTTAACCGCTAAATTCCCTTCTTGGCCTGAGGTTCGGCACACCAGTTATTTGCCGGGTTAATCCCTCCGTCGTTCGAACGATAACCCAGGCAACCTAAAATTGAGTCAAAGAGTTCTTCGTGACGATGCGGTTTATCACTGCCCTGCTGTTGACGCAGCAAGGCAAACGCCTGCTGACTTTCGGTCTGCGACAGGAAAGCGTCAGACGCCCAAACGATTATCGGCACCCGAAACTGTTCCGGCGGCGCCATCTCACGCGGCGTACCGTGCAGATGCGAGTTCTCGCCTATAGACTCACCATGGTCAGCGGCGTAAAACACCAGCGCTTTTTTATCGCGCAGCTGATCAATCACCCGCGAGATAAAGGTATCGGTATACAACACGCTGTTATCAAAGGCGTTAATCAGCTGATCTTTACTACAGGACTGGTCCACCCCCATGCATTCAGGCGTAAAGCGGGCAAAGCTGCGCGGATAACGCTGAGAATAGAGGTAGTGTGAGCCTTTGGTATGCAGCACGACGAGGTGTTTACCTTTAGGGTAGCGCTTCAGGGATTCCTGTAGTTCTCTCACCAGCAGCATGTCGTCTACCGGCTTGCCGTCATTGCGCTTTTCAGAAGCGATAAGCTCGCGGAAAGAGTAGTTATTGGTGTTGGCATTGTTGTAAAACCAGACTTCACTCTGCATAGCGAACAGCTCTGAACTGAAGCCCAGTTGGCGCATCACGGCAAAAATATTCTGCTCTTTCAGCGTCCTTTGCGGATTATCCTCAACGCCGCCTTCGCGCACAAACATGCAGCGCAGCGAGAGCTTGGTCGCGGTGTCGCAGGACGTGCCCTTAAAGGCCACAAGATTTTTCTCTTTCGACAGCAGCGGCGTGGTGTCTCGTCCATAGCCGAGCAGCCCCATATGGTCCCAGCGCGTCGTTTCACCGATAATGAAAACCACGTAAGTATCATCGATATCCGCAGGTGGCTCATAACGGTAAGCCTCGGCAGGATTAAACAAATCGCCCGCATCGCGGCTCTCATCAATTTGCGTATAGACAAACAAACCGAGCGCCGCCAGCCAGTTCGACGGCAGATAAGAGTGCGCCACCACCCCGCCATAGCTTGGCATATCCACGTTGCTTAACCGCTCGTTGGCCTTTTGCTCTTTGTCCATCATCCGCAGCGGCAGCCAGACCAGCAGGCCTGCCAGGAGCCACACCAGCAGCGGCTTCAGCCGTTGACCGGGCGTTTTCATCTGTTCGAGCAGCGTGCCGCGCATTTCATTCTGGGCGATGAGCCACAGCGGTAGCGCACTGACCGCCAGCATCCACAGCACAAACTTGAAGCCAATCACTTCTTTACTGAGATCGATATCGGTAGTCATCACCGATACGATAATACCGTAGCCGATGACCACGTTGAAATAGGTCATGTAGTAGCTGGCCGCGACCGAAATCAGCACAATCAGCCCGGCGATAAGCCGAAAGAAATGTTTTCCGCCAAACGACAGCAGACGCAGCACAAAGAAGCCGAACAGGATGGTGGTGGCAATTTCAATGACGGCGGCGGTCCATTCAAACGACGTGGGGGAGTCGATGAGCGAGGCGAAGCGTCGTGTAAAAACCGACAAGTTTAAAAAAATGCCAATATAAATCGCTAACAATAAACAGATTTTTTGCTGCGATAGAGTCTTCACTCTATTCATGAAAGATTATTTTCCAGAGAATTTGAAATATTTTGAATCATTTTGACATTAATAAGGCGGGATAGTTTACATATTCGGTGGGGAAAGTCTGAAAAGAAAACGGGAGGCCAAGGCCTCCCGCAGATCAATCACAAGGCTGTGGCTGACATTACTTAACGGTAAGGGTCACGTCGATGTTGCCACGGGTCGCGTTTGAGTATGGGCAAACTTGATGCGCCTTCTCGACCAGGTCTTCTGCGACGCTGCGCTCGATGCCAGGCAGGGTGATGTCCAACGCCACTTCAATGCCGAATCCGCCTGGGATCTGGCCAATACCGACTGCGCCTTCGATTTTAGCATCAGCAGGAATACGTACTTTTTCCAACGAAGCAACGTGCTTCAACGCACCGAGGAAACAGGCTGAATAACCGGCGGCAAACAGCTGCTCTGGGTTAGTCACTTCGCCGCCCGCACCGCCCATCTCTTTTGGCAGACCCAGTTTCACATCGAGCACGCCGTCTGATGAGGTTGCACGGCCATCACGACCGCCGGTAGCTGAAGCATGAGCACGGTAAATTACTTTTTCGATAGACATGATGTATTCCTATTAAGTGACTAAGTGAGTGATAACCAATAAATAAACACGATTAAATCGCACGCTATATATTTGATTGTAGCAGAGGCGCAAAACCTTGCACCTCGTGACTACGTAATATCTTTAACTAGGCTTTACGCTGCAGATTGCCTCTGAGAGTCTCCAGCTGCTTTTTCAGCGCCGTCGCGTCCTCGATACTGCATTCTGCCGCACAGGCAATCGCCTCGGGAATTTCACGCGCTTTTTCCTGCAATGTGCGCCCAGCGTCGGTCAGAGAAATAATTACCTGACGCTCATCAACCTTGGCACGGCGACGCACCACCAGCCCTGCGGTTTCAAGGCGTTTAAGCAGCGGCGTCAAGGTCGCCGAATCCAGAAACAGCTTTTCACCAATTTCCGACACCATGACTTCGTCCTGCTGCCACAGTACCAGCATGACCAGATATTGCGGATAGGTCAGGTCCAGTTGGCTCAGCAACTTACGATAAACTTTATTCAACGCCAGATTGGCGGAATACAGCGCAAAGCATAACTGCTGGTCGAGATGCAGAGCATGCATTGCAGCGGGTGTGGTGTCGTGTTTTGTGTTCATGGGAAGAATATAAATAGCGCACGATATTATAGCAAGCATATTTACAATTATTATTTTTTACCTTGTCCATGCTATAACAAAGACAAGGTGCCACCAGAGGGGAAATATCATGACCAGCCTAGTCGACAAAGCGAGACGTTATGCGAGTAAAGCGCACGCCAGCATCGATCAGCGTCGCAAATATACTAATGACCCCTATATCGTGCACCCGGAGGCCGTCGCGAATATTGTTGGCAGCGTGCCCCATACCGAGGCCATGCTGGCCGCGGCGTGGTTACACGATACTGTCGAAGATACGCCGACCACCCTTAGCGACATTACCGCGCATTTTGGCGCTGAGGTCGCGGAACTGGTGGCGATGCTGACCAACGTAAGCCTGAGTTGCGTTGGAAACCGCATTGAGCGGAAAAACCTCGACCGAGAGCACAGCGCCAAGGCCTCTGCCGCCGCCAAAACCATCAAACTCGCCGACCTCATCGACAACCTCCGTTCGCTGGTCACCCACGATCCTGACTTTGCCAAAACCTATCTTGTCGAGAAACGATTGCTGTTGGGCGTGCTAAAAGAAGGCGACACCACCCTGTGGCGACAGGCAGAAATCATCATTAACGACGGCCTGCAACGCCTGCATCATCCCCCGCATAACGTTCCAAGTAGCTGGTTTCAAGGCACCGAACAGGCTTATCTGGCGGGAAATTAACCCGCCTCCAAATCGTTCATTGATTGCCCTCGTTTTGTACAAATGCTCCGCAGCGGTGAGACATTGCCGTGCACAAAAAATGAGAAATTAGTTAAATAATCATTAAAAACAAATAATTAAAAATTGGCACACCGCTTGCTTAGATGAATTCAATCTTGTGTACTAGATGGAATTCAACTATGACCTCAGTATCAACGCCTTATATTGGATATCAGTTACGTGACTGGCAGCGTCATTATCAAAGCGCGCCCCTGAGCCTGCGCAGTTCTTTAGGCATCGTACTCAACAGCCTTGACGAACGTGACAATGCCTGGCTTTATCGCGCAACGCCCACCCAGCTTGAAGAGCAAATCACTCAACTTGAAACACTGCGCGAACAGGCCGGGGGTTCCCTCGCCACACTGCCGCTGTATGGCGTGCCTTTTGCGGTAAAAGACAATATTGACGTCGCAGGATGGCCAACCACCGCCGCCTGCCCGGCCTTCGAATATATCGCGCAGGCCGATGCCACCGTCGTCGCCAATCTGCAGGCCAAAGGCGCAATCGTCATCGGCAAAACCAATCTCGACCAGTTCGCGACCGGGCTGGTCGGCACGCGCTCACCGCACGGTGCGGTAAAAAACACCTTTAACCCGAATTACGTCAGCGGCGGCTCAAGTTCAGGCTCTGCCTCCGTACTGGCACGCGGGCTGGTCGCTTTCTCGCTCGGTACTGACACCGCCGGTTCGGGCCGCGTTCCGGCGGGATTCAATAACATTGTGGGGCTGAAACCGACCAAGGGCTGGCTTTCAAACCGCGGTGTGGTGCCCGCCTGTCGCCTCAACGACTGTGTTTCTATTTTCGCGCTCAGCGTGGCGGATGCTGCATACGTCGCCACTCTGGCCGGCGGCTATGACGCTGAAGACGCCTATTCACGCGCTAATCCGCACACGGCCCCGGCCGTGATGTCTTCCCAACCGCGCTTTGCGGTACCCGACAGCCTCGAGTTCTTCGGCGATACCGAGTCCGAGAAAGCTTTCCAGCTGGCGCTCGACAAGCTGGTCAGCAGCGGCGTTAGTCTGGTCAACATCGATTTCACGCCCTTCAAAGCCTTGGCCGAACAGCTGTATTACGGCGCATGGGTCGCCGAGCGCACCGTCGCCGTCGGCAAAATTTTTGAAGACACGCCGGAGGTCATGGACCCTGTGGTACGCGGCATTGTCGCCAGCGGTCTGAACTACAGCGCGACGGATGCATGGAAAGCCGAATATCTGCGTGCCGAGCTGTCGCGCAAGATTAATCAGGCGCTGGAAGGGTTCGACGCATTGGTGGTGCCAACCTCGCCAACCCTTCGCACGCTTGACGAAATGGTGCAGGAGCCAGTGCTGTTTAACTCCCAGTTCGGCACCTACACCAACTTTACCAACCTCGCCGATCTCTGCGCACTGGCGTTGCCGTCGAGCATTCGTGATGACGGCCTGCCTTCAGGCATCACGTTGATTGCTCCAGCCTGGCACGATGCTGCGCTTGCCGCCTTTGGCCGCCAGTGGCAACGCAGCCTGTCTCTGACGCTGGGCGCGACCGATAAAACCCTCAACGCCGACAGCGCCATGACAGGTCCTATGGCCGTCAGCGCCGATCACGTCCGCGTTGCCGTCGTCGGCGCACACCTCACCGGTATGCCGCTAAATTTCCAGCTCACCTCCCGCAACGCCGTGCGCGTCGAGCAAACCCGTACCGCCAGCGATTACAAACTTTATGCCCTTGCTAATACCCAGCCGCCGAAACCGGGTCTGGTTAAAGACGAAGGCGGCAGTAGCATCATCGTTGAACTTTGGGATATTCCTCTGGCGCGCTTCGGTGAATTTGTGGCCGAGATCCCCGCGCCGCTGGGCATTGGCACACTTCAGCTGGCTGACGGCCGCAGCGTAAAAGGCTTTATCTGCGAGCCTTGGGCTATCGACAGCGCAACCGACGTCACCTCGTTCGGCGGCTGGAGAAGCTACGTCGAGCACCTGAAATCCACCGCCGCGAAAAACGCCTGAGGAGCCACGCACATGTTCACGACTGTCCTGATTGCCAACCGCGGTGAAATCGCCTGCCGTGCCATCCGCACCTTGAAACGTCTCGGCGTCACCAGCGTGGCGGTCTACTCGGACGCCGACCGCAACGCCCCGCACGTGACCGATGCCGATATCGCTGTCGCGCTTGGCGGTGAAAAAGCGGCGGAGAGTTACCTGCTGATCGACAAAATTCTGGCCGCTGCTAAAGAGACCGGCGCACAGGCGATTTATCCTGGCTACGGTTTTTTATCTGAAAGCGCCGAGTTTGCCGACGCCTGCGAGGAAGCCGGCATCGCCTTTATCGGCCCGACTGCACATCAAATTCGTGAATTCGGCCTTAAGCACCGCGCCCGTGAGTTAGCCGCCCAAGCCGACGTACCGATGACCCCGGGCACTGCCTTGCTCGACAGCATTGACGATGCGGCGGCCGCTGCCGCGCATATTGGCTATCCCGTCATGCTGAAAAGCACCGCAGGCGGCGGGGGGATTGGCCTGACCCGCTGCGATGACGAAGCCGCTCTGCGCAGTGCGTGGGACAGCGTAAAACGCCTCGGCGAGCAGTTCTTCCGTGACGCAGGCGTGTTTCTCGAACGCTTCGTTGACCGCGCGCGTCACGTAGAAGTGCAGATTTTTGGCGACGGTAAAGGCAAGGTGGTTGCACTCGGCGAGCGCGACTGTTCGCTGCAGCGCCGCAACCAGAAAGTGGTGGAAGAAACCCCGGCCCCTAACCTGCCGCAGGCAACGCGTGACGCACTGCATCGTGCAGCAGTGCAGCTTGGCGAATCGGTCAATTATCGCAGCGCCGGTACGGTCGAATTCATCTACGACGCCGCGCGCGACGAGTTTTATTTCCTTGAAGTGAATACGCGTTTGCAGGTCGAGCATCCGGTCACCGAGGAGGTTACCGGCCTCGACCTGATCGAATGCATGCTGCGCGTCGCCGCCGAGCAACCGCTGGACTGGCCGCGCATGCAGCAGCCACCAAAAGGGGTGGCTATTGAAGTGCGACTCTACGCCGAAGATCCGCTGAAAAACTTCCTGCCAAGCCCCGGTGTACTGACCGAAGTGTTCTTCCCTGAAGACGTACGCGTCGATGGCTGGGTGTCGACCGGCAGCGAAGTCTCGGCGTTTTATGACCCGATGATTGCCAAGCTGATTGTTCACGGCGAGACCCGCGCGCAGGCACTGGAAAAAATGTCTCAGGCGTTGGCCGCAACCCGCCTGCACGGCATCGCCAGCAATATTGACTATCTGCGTCAGGTCGTTGCGTCACCGGTGTTCCATCAGGGCGAGATGTGGACGCGTATGCTCGACGGCTTCGAGTATGCGCCGCACGCCGTCGAGGTTATCTCACCCGGCACCTACAGCAGCATTCAGGACTATCCGGGCCGTCTCGGCTATTGGGACATCGGCGTACCCCCTTCCGGCCCGATGGACGATTTTGCCTTTCGTCTGGCGAACCGCATCGTCGGTAACCCTCTCGACGCCGCCGGTCTGGAATTTACTCTGCAAGGCCCGACGCTGCGCTTCCACTGTGACGCCACCATCGCACTCACCGGCGCGCGCTGCCCGGCGGACGTTGACGGCGTTGAGATTGCCTATTGGGCGCCGGTTGACGTAAAGGCCGGGCAAATATTGACGCTGGGCCGCGCCACCAGCGGCTGTCGCACCTATCTTGCCGTGCGTAACGGCTTTGACGTCCCGGTTTATCTCGGCAGCCGTTCGACCTTCGTGCTTGGCCAGTTTGGCGGCCACGCCGGTCGCACCCTGCGCGTCGCCGACATGCTGAATGTCTCGCAGCCTGAACTTGCCGCCTGCACCACGCCCGCGCCAGTCGGTCTTCCGCAGGCCGCCGCTGAAGACATTGTTCCGGTCTATGGCGATGAATGGAATATTGGCGTGCTCTATGGCCCACACGGCGCGCCAGACTTCTTCACCGAAGATTCTATCGATGCCTTCTTCGAGGCAGAGTGGCAGGTGCACTACAACTCTAACCGCCTCGGCGTGCGCCTGACCGGCCCTAAACCCCAGTGGGCGCGTCTGGACGGCGGCGAAGCAGGCCTGCATCCCTCCAACGTGCATGACTGTGAATACGCCATCGGATCGATAAACTTTACCGGTGACTTCCCGGTCATCCTGACCCGCGACGGACCGAGCCTCGGCGGCTTTGTTTGCCCAGTCACCATCGCCAAGGCCGAGCTGTGGAAGGTTGGCCAGGTGAAACCCGGCGACCGAATCCGCTTCCATCCGATCGGCTTTGAACAGGCTCAGGCGCTGGAAATGGCCCAGCAGGGCACCCTCGATTCGCTGATGCCGATTGAAGCGATGGCGCTACCGGTCCCTTCTTTGCTGCCGACCACCACTGCCTCGGCAACCATTCTTGCCCAGCTCCCAGCCACGGACGAGCGCCCGAGCGTGGTCTATCGCCAGGCCGGTGACGGCTACGTGCTGATTGAGTACGGCGATAACGTGCTGGATCTGGCGCTGCGTCTGCGCATCTATCTGCTGATGAAAGCTCTCCGCGAAGCCGGTCGGGCGGGCGTCGAAGAGCTCTCCCCCGGTGTCCGTTCGCTACAGGTACGTTATGACAGCCGCGTCATCCATCAGTCGGCGCTGCTACAGCATCTGCTGACGTTGGAACATCAATTGGCTGACGTGAGCAGGCTGAAAATTCCGACCCGCATCGTGCACATGCCAATGGCGTTCGAAGATACCGCCACGCTAGGCGCGGTCGAACGTTATCAGCAAACCGTGCGCGCCGACGCGCCGTGGCTGCCGAACAACGTCGATTTCATTCAGCGCACCAATGGGTTGGCAACGCGTGAGGAAGTGCGAGACATCATTTTCAACGCCAGCTATCTGATCCTCGGCCTCGGCGACGTGTACCTCGGCGCGCCGTGTGCCGTGCCAGTCGACCCGCGCCATCGCCTGCTGAGCTCCAAATATAATCCGGCACGCACCTACACCGCCGAGGGCACCGTCGGTATTGGTGGTATGTATATGTGCATCTACGGCATGGACTCACCGGGCGGCTATCAGCTGGTGGGCCGCACGCTGCCAATCTGGAATAAATTCCTTAAAAACAGCCAGTTCGAACAAGGTGAACCCTGGCTGCTGCACTTTTTCGATCAGGTGCGTTTCTATCAGGTCACCGAGACCGAACTGGATCAACAGCGTGACGCTTTCCGCGAAGGCCGCGCTCAGGTACGCATTGAACACACCGAGTTCGACTTCGCCGAATATAACCGCTTTTTGGCCGACAATGCCGATGATATCGCCGATTTCCGCCTGCGCCAGCACAGAGCCTTCATCAATGAAGTGGCGCACTGGCAGGCACAGGAAAGCGCCGCCGTCGAGGCGGCGGTTAACGGCGTGCAGCCGGTGGAAAACCTCGCCCCCCCGCCGGGCGAGCGGGTCAGCGCCGATTTGAACGGTAACGTCTGGAAGATTTTGGTCGAACCGGGTCAATACGTTGAAGCCGGTCAGCCGCTTATCGTGGTGGAAGCGATGAAAATGGAGCTTGCGGTCAATGCGCCCTGCTCCGGCACGGTGCTGAAAATTGGCTGCCAGCAGGGTCGTCCGGTCGGACCGAGTGACGCCCTGCTGTGGATTGATAAAGACGGAATCGGCCAGGAATAGGCCCCAAAGGAGCATTTATGCAGCTTACCGGCTCACGTAGCGGACGCAACAAGGCCAGGCCTGAGGGTCTGGCAGAAAGAATCTATCTCCAGCTCAAGGACGACATTTTCAGTTTTCGCATGCTGCCCGGTGACAAATTTAGCGAGAACGAGATTGCCGAAAGAATGGACGTGAGCCGCACGCCGGTGCGTCAGGCGCTTTTCTGGCTGGAGCGTGAGGGCTACGTGGAGGTGTTTTTCCGCAGCGGCTGGCAGGTACGACCGTTTGATTTCGAGTACTTCGAACAGCTTTATGACCTGCGCATCGTTCTGGAACTCGAGGCGGTAAAACGCCTCTGTACGATGGACGTGACGCCCGAGCCACTGTTTGCACTGCAAAGTTTCTGGATAGATGAGCCAAGGCTGGAGGACGGGCAAGAGGTTTCTCGGTTCGACGAAGAGTTTCACATGGCGTTGGTGGCGGCAGCGGGCAACGGTGAGATGGCAAAAATCCACCGCGACCTGACTGAGAAAATCCGCATCATCCGGCGGCTGGACTTTACCAAAGACGCGCGCGTCAACGCGACCTATAGCGAACACGCAAGCATTTTACTCGCCATCATGCAGCGCCAGACCCAGGAGGCACAACGCCAACTACAGGACCACATTGCCGTCAGTAAAGCCGAGGTGCGCAAAATAACTCTTCATATGCTGCATCAGGCGAGACCAGAAGACGAAGCGGACACCCCGTCTTCGTGACTTTTTTAAAACGTATTTCGACACCTAAACACAGCACGCCCTAAAGATTTCACGCTGCTGCCAAGCCTGGCAGCCTGAAAGATGACCGGCTTGGCACTTTTAACAGGAGTACTTATGCAACGTCGTCGCTTTATTAAAGCCTTTGCCCTCTCGGCAACCGTGGTCAGTATGGGTCTGGCATTCGCTGCACAGGCCGCCGACACCATTAAGGTCGGTATTATGCATTCACTTTCCGGCACCATGGCCATCTCTGAAACGCCGTTGAAAGACGTCGCGCTGATGACCATTGATGACATTAACGCGCACGGTGGCGTGCTGGGTAAAAAGCTGGAGCCGGTGGTGGTTGATCCTGCGTCAAACTGGCCGCTGTTCGCTGAAAAAGCCCGCCAACTGCTGACCCAGGACAAGGTCGCAGTGGTGTTCGGTTGCTGGACTTCGGTCTCACGCAAATCCGTGCTGCCCGTGTTCGAAGAGCTGAACGGCCTGCTGTTCTATCCGGTGCAATACGAGGGTGAGGAGATGTCGCCGAACGTCTTCTACACCGGCGCAGCGCCTAACCAACAGGCCATTCCTGCCGTGCAGTACCTGATGAGCGAAGACGGCGGTGGTGCCAAACGCTTCTTCCTGCTGGGTACCGACTACGTCTATCCGCGCACCACCAACAAGATCCTTCGCGCCTACCTGCACTCCAAAGGCGTTCAGGATAAAGACATTGAAGAGGTCTATACCCCGTTCGGCTACAGCGATTATCAGACCATCGTTTCCAACATCAAGAAATTCGCGGCTGGCGGTAAAACGGCTGTGATTTCCACCATCAACGGTGACTCCAACGTTCCCTTTTACAAGGAGCTGGCTAACCAGGGCGTGAAAGCGACCGATGTGCCGGTGGTTGCCTTCTCGGTCGGTGAAGAAGAGCTGCGCGGGATAGACACCAAGCCGCTGGTCGGCGATTTGGCGGCGTGGAACTACTTCCAGTCGCTGGATAACCCAACCAACAAAGCCTTCGTTGCCGAATGGAAAGCCTACGCCAAGTCGCACAACCTGCCGAACGCCGATACCGCGGTCACCAATGATCCGATGGAGGCAACCTACGTGGGTATCCACATGTGGGCACAGGCCGTTGAGAAAGCGGGCACAACCGACGTCGACAAAGTCCGCGCGGCAATGGCCGGTCAGACCTTCAAGGCTCCGGACGGCTACACCCTGACCATGGACAAAACCAACCACCACCTGCACAAACCGGTGATGATCGGAGAAATCCAGTCCAATGGTCAGTTCAACGTGGTGTGGCAGACCGACAAACCGGTGCGCGCCCAGCCGTGGAGCCCTTATATTCCGGGTGACGACAAGAAGCCTGACTATCCGGTGAAAAGCACTCAGTAATTGACCTGAAGGTCCGTCACGGCCTGTGCTGCCTTTCACAAGTGCAGGCCGTGGCGGTCTCGTCGTATCAGATTAATAAAGCGATGATGACTATGATGAAACTCCTGCCCTTCCCCCGTTTGCGACTCGGCCTCACGCCGGGCCTGCGAACCCTGACTTTCCTGCTTTGCTGCCTGCCGTTGTGGGCCAAGGCCGGCCCTGCCGATGACTTCGCTGCGGCCAGTCGTTCCGAGCAGGCAACGTTGCTTCAGCAGTGGGCGACTGACCCGCAGCCTGAGCGTTTACCGCTGTTGGAGGCACTAAAGCAGGAAGATGTCGTGATTGATGAGGCGCATCATGCGTTCATCAGGCAGGGCGATACCCTTGCGCCGCTTGAGGGCGCGGCTAAGCCGCAGGGCGACGTCAAGGCAGTTTGGTTGAACAACCGGCTGCGTAACCTGATAACTAACGCCCTCTCGGCACACCGTCTGGTCAGCAAAGACAGCGCCGTGCGCCTGCAGGCCGCTAAATCTTTGCAGCGCGAGGCGCAGGCAGACCAGCTGCCGCTGCTGACCAAACGACTGGCGCTGGAACAAGACGCCACGGTGCACGCCGCACTCAGCATTGCACTGGCAAACCTGCAGCTTAGCGATCCGAATCCGCAGGTTCGCCTGCGCGCGGTGGAGCTGCTCGGCGAATCTTCAGACCCCGACACTCAGGGCCATTTGCAACCGCTGACCGACCCTAAAGTCGAGACCGACGTGACCGTGCGCACCGCCGCGCTGGTCAGCCTCAAGGCCGTGCAGCATCGGCTGATGATTGGCGACTGGCTGGGTCAGGCCTTCACCGGACTGTCGCTGGGTTCGATTCTACTGTTGGCTGCGTTAGGTCTGGCTATCACCTACGGCCTGCTCGGCGTCATCAACATGGCCCACGGCGAGATGCTGATGTTGGGTTCGTACTCGACCTACATGGTGCAGTCCTTCTTCCAGCACTATGCGCCCGGCCTGTTGGCCATCTATCCGCTGGTGGCGCTGCCGGTGGCGTTCTTTATTACTTCTGGCGTGGGCATGCTGCTCGAACGTTCTGTCATTCGCCACCTCTACGGACGCCCGCTCGAAACGCTGCTGGCTACCTGGGGTATCAGTCTGATCCTGATTCAGGGCGTACGGGTGATTTTCGGTGCGCAAAACGTTGAGGTCGCCAACCCGAACTGGCTCTCCGGCGGCATTCAGCTGCTGCCAAATCTGGTGCTGCCGTATAACCGCATCGCGGTCATTATTTTCGTGCTGATGGTGCTGGCGCTGACCTGGCTGCTGCTTAACAAGACGCGTCTGGGCATGAACGTGCGTGCCGTAACCCAAAACCGCGCCATGGCCGCCTGCTGCGGCGTGCCGACCGGTCGAGTGGACATGCTGGCCTTCGGCCTCGGTTCGGGCATTGCCGGACTCGGCGGCGTCGCACTCTCGCAGCTTGGCAACGTCGGGCCGGAACTGGGTCAGGGCTACATCATTGACTCCTTCCTGGTGGTCGTACTCGGCGGCGTCGGCCAGCTGGCAGGCACCGTCGTGGCCGCCTTCGGCCTCGGCATCGTGAATAAAATCCTCGAACCGGAAATCGGCGCGGTGTTGGGTAAAATCCTGATACTGGCGATGATCGTCCTGTTTATCCAAAAACGTCCGCAGGGACTCTTCGCCTTTAAAGGCAGGGTGATTGACTGATGACGCAACCCTTAACGATTACAGGCGTACAAAAGGCGCCACGTCTGGCGATGAGCCTCGGCACGCTGGTGCTTATTGCGCTGCTGGTGATGCCCTTTTTGGCACTGCTGCCGCAGACCCATCCACTGGCGATTTCAACCTATACCCTGACGCTGGTCGGCAAGATCCTTTGTTATGCGATCGTCGCGATCGCCCTCGATCTGGTGTGGGGCTACGCCGGGCTGCTGTCGCTCGGGCATGGTTTGTTCTTCGCACTCGGCGGCTACGCGATGGGGATGTACCTGATTCGCCAGGCCGCGGGCAACAATTTGCCAGACTTTATGTCGTTCCTCTCGTGGACCGAACTGCCGTGGTTCTGGGCAGGAACACAGCATTTTGCCTGGGCACTGTGCCTGATAGTGCTGGTGCCCGGCCTGCTGGCGTTCGTTTTCGGCTACTTCGCCTTCCGCTCCAAAATCAAAGGCGTGTACTTCTCGATAATGACGCAGGCGCTGACTTACGCCGGTATGTTGCTGTTTTTCCGCAATGAGACCGGCTTCGGGGGCAATAACGGCTTCACCGGCTTTAGCACCCTGCTCGGCTTTCAGGTCACGGCGACCTCAACGCGAATCGGGCTGTTTATCGCCACCGTGCTGCTGCTGGTGGCCAGTCTGGCACTCGGTTTCACGCTGGCACGCAGCAAATACGGCCGCGTGCTGACGGCGGTGCGCGACGCCGAGAACCGGCTTATCTTCTGCGGCTATGACCCTAAAGGCTTCAAGCTGTTTGTCTGGACGATTTCGGCAATGATCTGCGGTCTGGCAGGCGCGCTTTACGTGCCGCAGGTCGGCATCATCAACCCGAGCGAGATGTCGCCAACTAACTCTATCGAGGCCGCCATCTGGGTCGCACTGGGCGGACGCGGCACGCTGATCGGTCCGATTCTGGGTGCGGGCATCGTCAACGGGGCTAAAAGTTGGTTTACCGTCGCCATTCCCGAGTACTGGCAGTTTATTCTCGGCGGCATGTTTATTGTGGTGACGCTATTCCTGCCCGAGGGCGTGATTGGCCTGCTGCGTAAAAGGAAAGCCCAATGAACTCAATGACGCTGGACCTCTTCACTCAACAGCAGCCTGCCGATAAGCACCGCGAGCAGACCGATCCGATTCTGACGCTGGATAAAATCAACGTCAGCTTTGACGGATTCAAGGCGTTAACTGACCTCTCGCTGCGCATCGGCGTTGGAGAATTACGCTGCGTCATTGGTCCGAACGGCGCGGGAAAAACGACGCTAATGGATGTTATTACCGGCAAGACACGGCCTAAGTCGGGACAGGTACTTTATGACCAGAATATCGACCTGACCCGGCTGGATCCGGTGCGTATCGCACAGTCGGGCATTGGTCGTAAATTCCAGAAGCCAACGGTGTTTGAGGCGCTGACGGTGTTTGAAAACCTCGAAATCGCGCAAAAAACCAATAAATCGGTGTGGGCCTGTCTGCGCGCGAAAATGAACAGCGAACAGCGCGACCGGATCGACGAAATGCTGGTCACGTTGCGTTTGCAGGGCGAACGGCATCGCATGGCGGGCATGCTGTCGCACGGCCAGAAACAGTTTCTGGAAATCGGCATGCTGTTGGTACAGGAACCGCATCTGCTGCTGCTCGACGAGCCTGCCGCCGGCATGACTGACGCCGAAACCGAGTACACCGCCGAGCTGTTCAAGTCGCTCGCCGGTAAGCATTCACTGATGGTGGTCGAGCACGATATGGGATTTGTAGAAACCATTGCCGACCACGTTACCGTGCTGCATCAGGGGCAAGTGCTGGCGGAAGGGTCGCTGCAGGAAGTGCAGGCTAACGAGCAGGTTATCGAAGTTTATCTGGGCCGCTAAGCTGCGCCGCAGGGAGTGAATCATGTTGCAAGTCAATGAGCTAAACCAGTTTTACGGCGGTAGCCATATCTTACGCGGACTGTCTTTCGAGGCGAAAATAGGTGAGGTCACCTGCCTGTTAGGCCGCAATGGGGTCGGCAAAACGACGCTGCTGAAGTGCCTGATGGGACTGATTCCGGCGAAATCCGGCACCATTAGCTGGAACGGCACGGTTATCAATGGCCGCAAGCCGCACCAGCGGGTACAGTCGGGCATTGCCTACGTCCCGCAGGGACGCGAAATTTTTCCTCGTTTAACAGTAGAAGAAAATTTACTGATGGGCCTGTCGCGCTTTTCGGGCAGTGAGGCCAAAACGGTCCCAGATGAAATTTATCACCTGTTTCCCGTACTACTGGAAATGAAAAATCGCCGCGGAGGTGACCTCTCCGGCGGACAGCAGCAGCAGTTGGCCATCGGTCGCGCGCTGGCGTGCAGGCCCAGCCTGCTTATCCTCGATGAGCCGACAGAAGGTATTCAGCCCTCGGTTATTAAAGAGATAGGCGCCGTTATCCGCCAGCTTGCTGCCAGAGGGGACATGGCAATATTGCTGGTCGAGCAATTTTATGATTTTGCGGCAGAGCTGGCCGACAGCTATCTGGTGATGTCGCGCGGTAACATCATAAAACGCGGACAGGGCAGTGAGATGGAGGCCGAAGGGGTAAGAGGGCTGGTGGCAATTTAAGAAAATAACGGTGACAAAAAAGCCGCGACAGTGCGCGGCTTTTTCAAAACACGTGTTGCGATTACGACCTTATCTTACGGTAGATGAACAGGACAACGATGGCACCGATAACGGCGACCACGAAGCTACCAAAGTTAAAGCCGTCTACACGACCAAAGCCGAAGAAGGTACTGATGTACCCCCCCACAACCGCACCTACAATCCCCAGAATCACGGTCAGAATAAAGCCGCCACCGTCTTTACCTGGCATGATCCACTTAGCCAGAATACCTGCAATCAGACCAAAAATAACCCAGGATAAAATACCCATTTCGACGTCTCCTAATACGTTGGTGTTACCGTGAAATTTGTTCAGCCAATCAGGCCAAACCAATGTAGAAAATTCCCTTCCTACGAATCAGTTCGTCGCTTAGCGCTGCGAACCTTTTTTCTGTTACTCGATATCTATTTTAGCAGATTAAAACAAACTCGCTCAAAATCAGCCACAAGGACGGAATCTGCGCGCATTGTGCGTCCAACGTAAACCGCCTTCTCGGGATGTAAAGCTCTGCCGGGTTAAACGTAAAAACGCGTAAATGTTGAACAGTATTTTTGAATGACTTCCTCAAATCAATCCGTTTTTCATCCTCACTCAATCGGCCTATTATTTGCTCATCGAAAGGCAATCACCTTTCAAACTCATATTACCGATTAGGAATGACATTATGAAAAGCATCAAATATTTTGCAGTAGCTGCGGCCCTTTCTTTCGCTTCTTTCGCCACCTTTGCTGCACAAGAAGTCTCTCAACCTGCTGACGGGGCGCAAAAAATCGGCGTTGTAACCGCCAGCGGCGCAACCACCCTGGACTCTTTAAACAACGATTTGGCCAATCAGGCGAAACAAGCGGGTGCCAGTTCTTACCGCATCACTTCAGTGACCGGTAACAACCTGATGAGCGCAAGTGCAGTTCTGTACAAATAATCGTTACACCAACGACGTTTTACCCGCAAAAAGCCGATGAGATCGCCTTAAAAGGAGATTTCATCGGCTTTTTGCTTTTCTATTGCATGCCCCGTCGCTGATAAATATGCTGTCTCTTTCCAGTCGAAGGAACAGCCCATGACACTGACCGATTCTCTCGTTTCCTATACCTTTGCCATCACCCTGCTGACGCTGACGCCCGGTCTCGATACCGCGCTGATTCTTCGTACCGCCGCCAGCGAAGGCAGTAAGAAAGCCTTTCAAGCCGCAATGGGGGTGAACGCCGGGTGTATGATTTGGGGTGCGATCGTGGCGCTGGGTCTGGGTGCGTTGCTTACCGCCTCGGAACTGGCGTTTAACGTACTTAAATGGGTCGGAGCGGCGTATCTCTGCTGGCTGGGGCTGCAAATGCTGTTCAAACCCCGTAATCAGATGGCGGCAGAATCCGCCGCCGATGCTCCGCTGAAAAAGAGCAGCAACGGGTTCATTAAAGGGTTGTTCGGCAACGTGCTGAATCCGAAGGTTGGCGTTTTTTACGTGACCTTTCTGCCGCAGTTTGTCGCCAGCGGTTATCCCGTTGCCGCCTACACCTTTGGCCTGGCGATGATCCACGTCTTGATTGGTACAGTCTGGTCTTCGACGATGATTGCAGCCACTCGTCCGCTTTCGCGCTGGTTAAAACGCCCTGCGGTGGTTCGTAACATGGACCGCCTGACTGGGCTGGTGTTTGTCGCCTTTGCTGTGCGTCTGGCGACCAGCAAGCGCTAAATTTTGTAGAAAAATTATTGATAACAAGAGAATGAAAATGACCATCAAAACACGAATCACGGCCACCCCCTCTTTTGACGACGTCGAGGCGGTCAAAAATGGTCTTCGTGAATACAATAAAAATTATATTCCAGAGCAATCTTTCAAAGAGCTGGCGGTATTCGTCGAAGACGATGCCGGTAATAAAACGGCGGGACTGATAGCTGAAACCGTAGGTAAGTATCTGATGATTAAATATCTGTGGGTGGCCGAATCTTTGCGTGGACAAGACTGCGGCACGCTGCTGATTCGACAGGCTGAAGAACAGGCTATTGCCCGCGGCTGTCGCTACGCCTTGGTTGATACCTTCAGTTTTCAGGCGCGCCCGTTCTACGAACGCCTGGGCTATGAGTGCAAGATGACGCTTGAAGATTACATCGAAGATACGCGTGCTGAAAAAGGGGTTGAAGCCTCACATCAGCGCTTCTATCTTTCCAAAAGACTGGGCTAAACGGCAGGTAGCCCGAAAGCATCGGGCTACCTTTCCATTATCGCGCAGACAGAGCAAGCCACTCTTTTACAGAATCTCGATCCCACTGGCGCTGAACGTAATCGACCAGCTTTTCAGGCACTTTATCGCCGTTCAAATACAGACGATTCAGCATCAATGCCAGGTCAGTATCGGCAATACACCATTCACCAAACAGATTATTACGCTCACCCAGCAGGCGCAGCGCAGCGTCATACAGCTTCGCCGCCGCCACTTCACCCGCAGGCGTTAACGGTGGACGATGCTGGCCACCAAAAACAATCTCGGTTGAACGCTCTTCGCGGATAGGCATCAGATCGCTGAGCAGCCAGGCCTGAATTTCACGTGCTTTGGCGCGATCTTCCTGGTTTTCAGGGTAAATAGCCGGGAAAGTCGGTGCCGGAAACAGCTCTTCAATATACTCGTCAATTGCCGAAGACTCGGACAGCTGAAAATTGCCGTTCGACAGGGTCGGTACACGGCGTGTCGTCGAAATCGCCGAATAATTTTCTTTTAGATTTTCTGCCTGCGCCAAATCTACCGTTTCAATCTCAAACGGGATGCCTTTTTCTGTCAATGCGACGAATGCAGACATCACATACGGACTATAATAATTAGCATCGGAATATAGCGTTAACTTCGGTTCACTCATTTTACCCCCTGATAGCGAATTCTCGTTTATTCCCTGTTCTGATCTCTGAAACATAGCCTAATCTGTAAGCAATGACTATGAGTTAACTCAATAATTTCCCGGCAGGAGGCTCGATGAAGAGATTTGCTCTGGTATGGGTATTGCTGCTTCCCGCGCTGTATTCGACGCCGTCATTGGCATCGTCGGCGAAAGAAATAAAAGAAAAATTCAGCCATATGCAGATTGGCGACAGAACGTTATGCCTGAGCGATATTATCTATCCCAATGAACAGCCAATGAAGGTGATTGAAAACGGCTTTTTAGTACAGAAATCCCACGACGAACTGGTCTATCAAACGGTGCTGATTTATCTGCTCGGCAACGACGTGACGGTCAACATCCACGCCTTGATTGTGAGCCGTCTGGAGAAAACCTCTTTCTCTAACGAATTTAGGGACACCTTTATTCAGGTAACCGGCCTCGACCAGCCAAATCAGGCGATTGCCAAGGCCAATATTATGAAAAGTTATCAGGAATCAGTGTTGAATCAGGTGAATCGCGTGCCCTACAGCGCCGTTATTCTTAACGACAAAGGCTACGAGATTAGTCAGCAGGAAGACGAAGTGAGTGAATTAAGCACCTGCTATATCACCCCGATTAAAAGCGTCGATTAGCGGCAATATTTAATAAAGTCGGTCAATACGCCCACGCGGTCATACAATTTTCTGGCGGTGTGGTTAGCACTCTGCGTGGTCCAATAGACGTTGGCTTTATTGTTGCGATCGGCATAGTCATAGACCGCCTCAATGAGTGCCTGTCCGACGCCCATCTTACGCGCGGCCGGTGAGACGTAGAGATCCTGCAAATAGGTCACCTGCTCGAGCGACCAGCCGTGGTCATGATTGATGCAGTTGGCTATTCCTACCAACTTTCCTTCATGCTCAGCGACATAGCCAAACATCGCCTCATAGCTTTCTTCGGAAAGCCGTGTAAACGTGCGCTCAAAAACGTCTTGATTGAGGGTACTCTGGTAAAAATCCAGATATTCGCGCCATAGCGCTTCCCATTGCTCTCTGTCGGCAGGGACCAGTGGACGAATGATCGGTTTATCGATAGTGCTCATCTCTTTTCCTTATTCAGATTAACGCCACCAGAGTGAATTTAAATTCACCAAATATGAATAAAATAGCATATTTATTTTAAATCACTCGACTGCCCATTGATATTCTCACACAAATAATGCTCTATAACGGACTAAAAATAAGACGCTATCGCTAATCCGGCTCAAGAGCACAGCCAGCAAACACAAGGTCTGTCGAGAATGTTATTTAAAAATCGTCTGCAAGATTGGTCATTTTCCGCCGTGATCGCCGGATTTGTCGCCGTACTGGTGGGTTATACCAGCTCAGCGGCGATTGTTTTTCAGGCCGCCGAGGCCGCAGGAGCCAATCTCGCGCAAATAGGCAGCTGGTTTACCATGCTCGGTTTCGGCATGGGCGTTACCGGCATCGCGCTCTCACTGTATTACCGTACGCCGATTGTCACCGCCTGGTCGACACCGGGCGCGGCGCTGCTGGTCACCAGCTTACCCGGCACGTCGCTCAATGACGCGATCGGTGTATTTGTTTTTGCCAGCGGCCTGATTTTACTGAGCGGCGTCACCGGTTTATTCGCCAAAATGATGCGCTATATACCGCAGGCGCTCTCGGCCGCGATGCTGGCGGGTATCTTGCTGCGATTTGGGCTCGATGCCTTTGTTTCCCTACAGACCAACCTGCTGCTGGCGGGCGGCATGTGCCTGACGTATCTGATTGCACGACGCCTGATAGCCCGCTACTCGGTTATTCTTTCGCTGTGCGTTGGGTTAGCGATCGCCGCCTGGCAGGGGGATATCGCCTTCCACGGTCAGGCAGTACACTTCGCCGCGCCTGAATTTATCATGCCGCATTTCTCCTGGGAGAAGCTGGTTGGCATCGGTCTGCCGTTTTTCGTGGTCTCGATGGCCTCTCAAAACGCGCCCGGCATCGCCACCCTGCATGCCTCTGGGTTTAAAGTACCGGTCTCGCCGCTGATTACCGTTACCGCGCTGCTGGCGCTGATTCTTGCCCCGTTCGGTGTCTACTCTATTGGTATTGCGGCCATTACGGCGGCCATCTGCATGGGCAAAGACGTGCATCCCGACCCCAACAAGCGCTATACCGCCGCCGTTGCCGCCGGCGTGTTTTATCTGCTGGCTGGCGTAATGGGCGGTTCAATCGGTACGCTGTTCACCGCGCTGCCTGCGCCGCTGATTCATACTGTCGCCGGTCTGGCGCTGCTTGGCACCATTTCTGGCAGCCTCTATCGCGCATTAACAGAAGAAAAGCAGCGCGACGCGGCCATCGTGACCTTCCTCATTACTGCATCAGGTATTCAACTGTTTGGCGTTGGCTCCGCCTTCTGGGGTCTAATAGGAGGGGTACTGACCCACGGTATCCTCAGCCTGCCTGAAAAAAATCAGGAAAAAATCAGTAATCCGCGTTCTTAAATTTTAATCAGGGCCTCAAAAAGTTGAGGCCCTTCATGTTATGAGTAACAGGATTAGGTAACACGCATTTTAGTGACGGTGATCACATTTTACCCCCCGTAAAGTCTCTTTACTGATTCAATAATTAGCCAGATAAAGAGCAATAATCACATGAAGATCGAAACGAAATCTTGCGTAGTCACCGGGAAAAAAGACGTCGCCGTCGTTAATCAGCAGCTGGATTATCAGGGGGTCGGTACGCTGGTCAAAGTCACGAGAGGCGGGATTTGCGGCTCAGACCTGCATTACTATGAACACGGTGCCGTGGGCGATTTTAAAGTCCGCGAAGCGATGGTGCTTGGCCATGAAGTGGTCGGTGTCGTTGAGCAATCAGACAGCGCAGCACTCAAGCCGGGCCAAAAAGTCGCACTTAATCCGAGTAAGCCGTGCAAAACCTGTAAATACTGCCTGGCCGGTGAAGAAAATCAGTGCACAACAATGAAGTTCTTCGGCAGCGCGATGTATTTCCCACACATCAACGGCGCCTTCACGCAGTATAAAATCGTCGACAATGCCCAGTGTATTCCCTATGACAACAGCGTGAGCGACAGGCTGATGGTATTTGCCGAGCCACTGGCTGTGGCTATTCACGCGGTAAATCAGGCCGGTGACGTAAAGGGTAAGACGGTATTCGTCTCAGGCGTGGGTCCGATAGGTAGCCTTATCGCGGCGGCCGCCAAGGCCAAAGGTGCTGCCGAAGTGGTCTGCACCGACCTCAGTGAGCGTTGTCTGGAAATTGTCACCGCGATGGGTGCCACCAAAACGCTGCATGCCGCGAGCGGTGACTTCTCGCCTTACCTGGAGCAGAAAGGCTATTTTGATATTTCATTCGATGCCTCTGGCCATCACTCCTCTATTCGCCGCTGTCTGGAAGTGACGCGCGCCAAGGGTACGCTGGTGCAAGTGGGCATGGGCGGCGCCATCCCTGATTTCCCAATGATGATGCTGATAGCCAAAGAGATTAAATGGGTCGGCAGCTTCCGCTTTACCGAAGAGTTCGTGACTGCCGTCGAATGGCTGGCAAACAAGGTTATCGATCCTATGCCGCTGCTGTCGGGCGAGTATCCGCAGGACGAGCTGACCACCGCACTCGAGTTTGCAGCTGATAAAACCAAGGCCGCGAAAGTGCAGCTGGTGTTCTAACGTCCCGCACAGACACCCTCATGTCCGTTTTTGGCCTTCCTCACCTTTCGAACAGCGCGCAATATGGCGTTATACCGAAAAGAGGAGGGCCGAAAATGTCTCACAGTGCATTACTGATCGTCGACGTACAGCGTTCTTTCGAACAAAAAGATTTCTGGCAACAGGAAGATTTCCCCGCCTTCAGGCAGGCGCTTACGCGTCTCATTGATGGCTGTCAGAGCCGCAACGTGCCGTTGGTTGATATTTTTCACGTCAGTCAGGGACCTTTCGCCCTCGAGTCTGGATTCGTCACACCAATGTCTTTCCTCAGTCATGAGCCTGAAGTGCGCATCTATAAACACGTGCACAATGCGCTTACCGAGTCGGGCCTGGATGTCTGGCTGCGCGATCGTCAGATAAATCATCTTGTTATCAGTGGAATGCGCACCGAGCAGTGCTGCGAGACCACCGCGCGCGTCGCCTCGGATCTGGGGTTTGACGTGACCTTCGTGACTGAGGCCACGCTGACCTTCCCGATGACGCATTCTTCAGGCCTGACGCTGAGCAGCGATGAGATTAAGCTCCGTACCGAACTGGTGCTAACCGACCGTTTTGCTCACGTGACCAACGTTGACGGTGCGTTAAACGAGCTTGATAATCGTGCAGAGTCGACCGTGACGACCTCTTCCGACGCCAGTTGGCAGCCGAAACCCTATCTCGGCCGTCGCATTGCGCCGCTGCCCGTCTGGCATCATGAAGGCTGGCAGCTCAAGCGCTACGCCATTAAGTTTGCAGGGACAACCTCACCCGCCGACATTTTTGAACGCGCCTACACCCGCGTCGCCAGCTGGCTTCCGCCGCAGGCCACCACCGCCGATCGTCCGGGCGTGGGCTGGATGCTGGAACATCGCGGTAAAACCATGGATTATCTGGTGGTCGGTTGGTGGGACAACGAAAACGAGCTACGAATGAAAATTTGGGTGACCGAAAACGGCCAATGGCGCGAGGCGTTAAACGAATCGTTCTGCGTCTGGGATATGCAAGTCATGGCCTTTGAGCGCGATGCGTTTGTCGCAACGTTGCTGCAGAAGCAGCCGGACGTCGCCGCCTATTTGCAACAGCAGTTAACGATTAATCTGGAGTGATATGCAGCGCGATGTTTTCTTTGTGACACTGCACGGCGCATTGGCGCTGGACCTTACCGGTCCGGCAGAAACCCTGCGCCTGAGCGGCCAGTTCAGACTGCATTACATTAGCCCACTGCAAGAGGTTGAACTCACCACCGGGCTGGTGGTGAGTCGCCTGAAACCCCTGCCAGACGATATGCCGGATGGCAGCATCCTCGTCGTTCCCGGCGTCAGCAACTCGCAGACACAGTTTGATACGCCCCCCGCACAGGCCGTTCGTGACTGGTTAAAGACCCAAAAAACCGCGATTGAAGGCGCGAGATTGCAGCTGGTCTGCATCTGTTCAGGGAGTTTACTGGCGGGTATGGCTGGCTTGCTCGACGGATATCAATGTACCTCGCATCATGAGGTTATCCCTCGACTTCGTCAGCAGGTTCCCGCCGCATTAGTGAAAGATAATCGCATTTTTGTTGAAGATCGCAGCATATTAACCAGTGCAGGTATCACCGCAGGCATCGATCTGGCGCTGTATCTCATCACCCGTCATCACGGGCCACAGGCCGCGTTGGACGTCGCCCGTGAGATGGTGGTCTATTTTCGCCGCGGCGGTGAAGACCCGCAGCTTTCACCCTGGCTACAGCACCGCAACCATCTGCATCCAGCGATTCATCGGGCACAAAACGTAATTTCTGCAGATCCGGAATCTGCCTGGCAGGTAGAGGACATTGCGGCAAAGGCGCATATTAGCAGCAGGCACCTCACCCGACTGTTCCGCCAATATCTGGGCATTAGCGTGCGAGACTACCACGAACAGCTGCGCATCGCGGTCGCCAGACAGCGCATGCAGCAGGGGTTTGGGCTGGAAAAGGCCGCGCTCGCCGCCGGATTTTCTTCAGGACGGCAGCTTCGTCGCGCCCTGCAGCGCTGGCAGCAGAGTTAGGTTCAGCTTACCCAGCGTCGGCCGTCGACGCGTTGCAACAACAACCCCAGCAGCAGGCCACCGCCCAAACCACAGGCGAAAAGATAAAGCATGTTGAGCAGCGGGAACTGTGGAAAATCAAGATGCTTGCCGCGTAGGCAGATAATGACCAGCGCGTGAAAACCATAAATGGCCAGTGAGTGGCGTGAAATCATCGCCATCACCGACGACGACACCGTTGCCAGCACCTGCTTGCCCCAGACAAACAGCGACAACGCCGCGATAAACACCAGTGGACCGCAATAGACATAGTAAGTCTCAGCAAAATTTTGGTTATGGGTCGACTGCGCCTGCGTGCCAAGGGCAATCAAGGCGCAGCTTGCCAGAAACATGCCTCCTGCCACCCAACCCTGCCAACGCTTATCCATTTCCAGCGTCGCCAGTGCGCGTCCCAAAAGCGCATACAGCAGATAATAAAAGGCATCGCCGGTGATATAGAGATTCAGCGGAAGCAGGTGAAAACCGCCCAGATTAAATGCAGGTAGCTGAGGATTAGCCAGCACACCGGCCACAACCGCGGTAATCAACAGCATAGGCAAGGGCACCTTTTTGACCTGAATAAAGGGCGAAAGCAGGTATATCAGCCCTATTGCGTAGAAAAACCAAAGATGAAAAAACACCGGCTTCTGCAGGATATGAGCGAATGAGGGCCAAAAACCTATTTTTGTCATAATCAGGATGTAGAGTAACGACACCGCGCTATAAAAAAGCAGGCAAAGACCGATGCGTAAAAAATGGCGTGGCTTTGCGCTCTTCTCGCCCCAGAACAGCGCACCAGAAATCATGAAAAATATCGGCACCGACGCGCGAGACAGGGAGTCTAGTGCATTGGCAAACCACCAGGCGGGGGTATCGATTGCGCTGAAATTAACGACTTGAAAGCTGGTAGCGTGAATAATCACCACCATGACACAGGCCAGTGCACGGAGATTATCAATCCAGACTATTTTTTGGCTCATCTCAGGCTCTTTCCTTAATTATTTTTAACTTTATGCCTGTTTATGGCAGCTTAATCGACTATTTATTATCTATAGCACTAAACAATCACTCTCAGATTGTGCTAATCGGCGGAAAGATCGTTGCCATTTGCTCAAATAATCGGCAGAATGTCCGCAATTACTGACTCCGCTTGCGCTATTCCGCCCGGAACGTCCCTTTTTGCTGCTAATAATCAGTAAATTAGCACCCTTTTTGTGAACTTATTATGCATAACACTCCGAATACTGCGTCCCTCTTGGGTCGGCAGGCACTGCTTTTTCCTCTGTGCCTGGTACTGTTTGAGTTTGCGACTTATATCGCCAACGATATGATTCAGCCCGGCATGCTGGCCGTTGTGGCTAACTTCAATGCCAGCGAAGACTGGGTGCCGACCTCAATGACCGCCTACCTCGCAGGCGGCATGTTCCTGCAATGGCTGCTTGGGCCACTGTCAGACCGCCGTGGGCGTCGTCCGGTGATGCTGGCCGGAGTCGGATTCTTTGTGCTGAGCTGTCTGGCTATCTTGTTTGCCCAAACCATAGAACAATTTATGGTTATCCGCTTCTTCCAGGGGATAAGCCTGTGCTTTATCGGCGCGGTTGGCTACGCCACGATTCAGGAGTCTTTTGAAGAGTCGGTCTGTATTCGCATTACTGCGCTGATGGCGAATGTGGCACTCGCCGCCCCGCTGCTTGGCCCCCTGGCCGGAGCGGCGATGATTCAATATGCGCCCTGGCAGCTGATGTTCGTGATTTTTGCCGTGCTGGCGAGTATCGCGTTTTGGGGCCTGCACAAGGCAATGCCCGAAACCGCATCACGCATTGGCGAGAAACTGTCGGTAAAAGGCCTGCTGCACGATTACAAAATCGTGCTGAAAAACCGTCCTTTCCTGTGTGGCGCACTGGCGATTGGCTTTGCCAGCCTGCCTTTACTGGCGTGGATTGCGCAGTCTCCGGTGATCCTTATCAGCGGTGAGGGGCTGTCCGCGCTTGAGTATGGCGTGCTTCAGGTTCCCGTCTTTGGCGCACTGATTATTGGCAATATCACGCTCGCGAAGCTGACCGGCAAACGCAGCGTTGAGCAGCTTATCAAGCTGGGTGCCGTCCCGATGGTTGCCGGCCTGTTTATCGCGGCGATTGTGACGTTTTTATCCGGCCATGCCTACCTGTGGATGACCGCCGGGCTAAGCCTTTATGCCTTCGGTATCGGCATCGCTAACGCCGGTTTATATCGCCTGACGCTGTTCTCGAGCGACATGAGCAAAGGCACGGTTTCTGCAGCCATGGGGATGATCAGTATGATGGTCTTCACCTTAGGCATTGAGTTGGCGAAAGTGGCCTACCTCAGCGGTGGCAGCGGATTATTTAATATCTTCAACCTGATAAGCGGCCTGCTGTGGCTTTCACTGGTGGCGGTATTCATCCGTAAACGCCGCCCGGTGGTTAACGGCGCTGCGGTCTAAGCAGTGATGAGTCCGGCCTTCCCCCACTTCAACGCGTGGGGGAAGGAAGACATTCAAGGCGGGGTGGTTCTGGCAAAACTCTCGCGCTGAAACAGCCGCTCGACCAGCTTGATGAGCGTTGGGCGCTCAACGCACCAGCCGGGCGCAATGCGCCGAAAATTGAGGTATCCGAGCATGCAGGCAACGCTGATATCAGCGACGTTGAGACTTTCCCCATTTAAGAGATGACGCTGACTGGCGTATTTTTCCAACTGATCCAACCCACGCAGTATCTTGCCACGCTGGCGAATAATCCACTCTTCGCTACGCTGCGCCGCCTCACGCCGGTTTTCCAATACTAACGCCACCGCGGCATCGGTCACCCCGTCGGCCAGCGCCTCGATTTGTTTCACCCTCAGCGCCTCTAAAGGCTCCGGGGGCAGTAAAGTCGGTGAAGCGCCAAGCAGCTCGATGTATTGCACGATAATGGGTGAGTCATAAAACACCTCACCTTCCTCGGTCACCAGCGCGGGAACTTTCCCTAAAGGATTGAAATTCGTCACCTTACTGCCTGCACTGGTCGGAGGATCGTTTACAAACTCAAACGAAATACCTTTCTCAATCAGCATCACCGAAATTTTACGCACATAAGGACTGGTATAGCTGCCGATCAACTTCATTAAACCCTCCTTATTCAAGTTCGGGGAAAGCCGAAAAATAGCCATCCATCTTTTATAAAATTAGCAGCCGGGCCGCTTTTTACCAGCAATAGGCACAGATTGAGATTCAATTTTTCAGCCGTTAGGACTACCCTAATGCGTAGTCGGAATCCTTCATAAATCTATCGGAAATTACCTTGAATAACCTCACCAAACAGGCCTCATCAGTAGCGGAAACTCAGGTTGGCGTGCAGCAGCGTCAGGTGATTCAACGTCGCAATCTGGCCGATAGTCAGCCCGACTGGCTGGCTGAAGAGGTTCCGGTTGCGCTGGTTTATAACGGTATTTCACACGTAGTGATGATGGCATCGCCGAAAGATCTCGAAGCCTTTGCCGTGGGTTTCTCTCTCTCGGAAGGGATTATTGATTCAGCGCGTGATATTTATGGCATCGACGTGACACGAAACTGTCATGGTATTGAGGTCAATATAGAGCTGTCGAGCCGCCGTTTTTCTGGACTCAAAGAACGACGCCGGGCGATGGCGGGCAGAACCGGCTGTGGCGTTTGCGGCATCGAGCAACTTGATGACCTGTTCCGTCCGCTGGCGCCGCTGCCGTTTACGCAGACTTTTTCGCTCAGCAATCTGGACACTGCACTGGCGCAGCTAAATTTGATACAACCCGTTGGCCAGTTGACCGGCTGCACCCACGCCGCAGCCTGGATAACCCCAGAGGGTGAACTGCTCGGCGGCTGTGAGGACGTAGGCCGTCACGTTGCGCTGGATAAAATGTTGGGCATCAAGGCGCGTGAAACCTCTTGGCAGTGCGGTGCGGCGTTGGTGTCGAGCCGTGCAAGTTATGAAATGGTGCAAAAGACCGCGATGTGCGGCATTGAAATTTTGTTCGCCGTGTCGGCCGCGACCTCGCTGGCGGTAGACGTCGCCGAGCGCTGTAATCTTACGCTGGTAGGCTTCAGTAAACCGGGGCGCGCCACGGTATATAGCCATCCGCAGCGACTGGTTGTGTAGTAAAGCAGCCGTCGATTGATAGCATTACAAGCAGCAGGGTTAATGTGCCACCTTATTGCTGTTAGGTTAACGGCCTGGTCTTAGACTAATTTCCCTGTTAGTTAGATAATCTTGCTCTAAGCCACGGATAACGCGGGCTGTGTAATACCCACACAAAGTGCGGAGCATAGATAATCATTTTCAATATCAATTTATTAACTATAATGATCCCACTGATTACGCGGTGCTCATACTACTCTGCACTGCCCAACAAAAATGGAGCTGATGAACATGAGTTATTCACTACCATCCCTGCCTTACGCGTACGACGCACTTGAGCCGCATTTCGACAAAGAAACGATGGAAATCCATCACACTAAACACCACCAGACTTATGTAAACAACGCTAACGCAGCGTTGGAAAGCCTGCCAGAACTGGCAAAGCTGCCGGTTGAAGAGCTGCTGCTGAACTTTGATAAAGTACCGGCTGACAAGAAAACGGTTCTGCGTAACAACGCAGGCGGCCACGCTAACCACAGCTTCTTCTGGAAAGGCCTGAAAAAGGGCACCACCCTGCAGGGCGAACTGAAAGCCGCTATCGAACGTGACTTCGGCAGCGTTGACGCTTTCAAAGAAGCCTTTGAGAAAGCTGCAGCAACCCGTTTCGGTTCTGGCTGGGCTTGGCTGGTTAAGAAAGACGGCAAACTGGCTGTAGTTTCTACTGCTAACCAGGACAGCCCACTGTTAGGCGAAGCAATCTCTGGCGCATCAGGTACTCCAATCGTGGGTCTGGACGTTTGGGAACACGCTTACTATCTGAAATATCAGAACAAACGCCCTGACTACATCAAAGCATTCTGGGATGTGGTTAACTGGGACGTAGCCGCTGAGAACTTCGCAGCCGCTAAATAAGCCTTCTTTTCCGGGTTTTAGAATCCGGAAAAAAGCCATAAAAAAACCGACGAAGCTTGCTTCGTCGGTTTTTTTTAAGCTTAAAAAGGTCGAATATCAAAACTCTTTTTTAGCGAAGCCTGTCACTGTTTTCAAACCCATCTCACGGCCCAACGCCGTCATCGGGTGAACCACCACGATACCGCGAACGGCTTTCTTCAGCGTGCCCATATCGGCCTGCTCTTTCTTGGTGATTTCACGACGGAACGGCAGTTGTGCCAGCTTCTGCGCTTCGGCGCTCAGCTTGACCTCTTTAACGCTACGCAGACGCTCGATTTCAGCCGCCAGCTTCTCTTTTTCTTTCATGTGCTGGTCGATCAACTCGGTCACGCCTTGCTGAATAACGGTCGCATCTTTGTGATTCAGTGCATCGAGCATATCGCTCAGACGTTTAATCTCTGCTTTTTCTTTTTCGATCATTTCGCTAACCCGTATGCCATCAGGCGCCGCGAGATTGCGGGGCAGGACGACTAAAAATTGAATTCAACCTCTAGTGTAACAGGAAGTTGTCTATTCAGCAGCCTGTGTAACGATGCCGGGCGGTAATCCACTTATCTCACAGGCTCGCCGCCCTACCCGTGCCAGCGCGTCGGTATAGCGCGCATCAAACGGATAACAGCATGACAAACGCAGCGCGTTGCGATAGCGCCCACTCGGTGAGTACAGTGTGCCGGGCGTGAGGCAGATTTTCTCCATCAGCAGGAGGTCAAAAAGCTTCACCGTATCAACGGCGGGGGGTAAATCAACCCAAAAAACGAACCCACCTTTCGGCTGTGTCGCCCGCGTGCCCTGTGGGAAATAACGCATAATCAGTGATTTCGCCTCATCGATTTGTGCGGCATAGCGCCTTCTCAAGCTTCTAAGATGATGGTCAAAACCGCCAGACTCTAAAAATACCGCCAACGTTTCCGACAGCAACACCGACTCAGACATAGAAGACACCGCCTTGAGCTGACGCAGTTTTTCGCCAAAGCGTCCGCCGGCTATCCAGCCAATACGAAAATCAGGCGCCAGCGTTTTGGTAAAGCTGGTGCAAAAAAGCACCCAGCCGTTTTTATCAAACGATTTCACCGCCGGAGAGAGCGTTGCGCCGAACTGAATTTCGGCGTAAAGCCCGTCTTCAATCAGCGGCACCTGATAGTCATTCATCAGGCGTGCCAGACGTTTTTTGGCAGCCAACGGCATGGTGAAACCCATCGGATTTTGCGCAGTCGGCATAGCAATCACCGCATTAAGCCGCTTCTCGCTCAGCATCAGCTCCAGCGCGTCGAGAGACAATCCATCCTGCGGATCGGTCGGAATTTCTACCGCCTTCAATCCCAAACTGGCCAGCAGCGGCAGCAGGAAAAAATAGGTCGGTGTTTCCAGCCCGACGCTATCGCCAGGCTGGGTAGTGACGCGGAGTGCGAGCTGAAGCGCCTCCATGCAGCCGTGGGTCAGGGTGATATCGTTCGGTTCGAGGATCATGCCGAGCGCCATCGCGCGACGGGCAACCTGCTGGCGCAAATGCAGACTTCCCGGCGGCAGCGCATATTGGCTGATTATTTTTGGTTGGCGACGCAGCAGCGATGACATAATGCGTCCCAGTTTTCCGCCAGGATAAAAATCACTGGTCTGCGGGCAGGCCAAAGAAATGTTGGTGTATTCGGGGTTAGTCTGCGCAGCGAATACTTTATCGATCAGCGCCAGCACTTCATCGGCCGGTTCGGCGGCGGGAGAATGCTCTTCTATCCGGCTTTCGAGCACCGGCAGCGCGCTGCTAACATAAAATCCCGACTGCGGACGCGCCTCGATAAGCCCTCGGTCTTCCAGACGGCGATAGGCGGCAACCACCGTGTTAATGCTGACCTGATGCATCTGAGAGCAGCGCCTCACCGAAGGCAGTCGGCTGCCGGGCAGGAGCGTACCGCGGCGAATGGCTTCGGCCATTTGGTCGGCGAGCTGGTGATATCGGGTCTCTCCCGCCGCCTCGTCGGTGGCGACAGAGAGCAGAGTTGCGGGCATGAATTCGGCCATGGTGTCAGTTCCCGTCAAATAGATGGATACAGTTCATATTTTAACCCACTGTAACCATAACAATAGCTGATATCTGGTTCTGTAACCAGCGCATTTAACGTCCTATGCTAATCACTCATTGGTTCTACCGCCGCAGAGCGCATTAACATAAGGAACGCCCGATGCTGGATACTGCTTTTATGAGTTACGTGACCGTGATGTCTATTACACCGGGCCCTAATAATCTGCTGCTCGCCTCGTCTGGCGTAAACTTCGGACTGCGTAAAACGCTGCCGATGACGTTCGGTATTACGCTGGGCTGCGCGCTACAGTGCGCGGTACTGACGTCTTTGCTGGCCGTTATATTGAGCTGGATGACGGTAATCCGCCTGCCAATGGCGGTGATCGGCTGTGCCTATCTTTTCTGGCTATCCTGGAAGATTTTTCGCTCATCTACGCCGCAGAACAGGGCCGAAGATCGCCCAATGCGCCTGATAAACGGCGCGCTTTTTCAGATAATTAATCCAAAAGCCTGGCTGATGGCAACCAACGTGGCCATCCTGTTTACACCGCCAGGAGGCAATATGCTGCATCACACGCTGGCGAACAGTATAGGTTTTGCAATACTCAATTTGCCCTGCGTGTTGATCTGGGCGCTGATGGGCGACAGGCTACGTCTGGCGTTACAGGTTGAATGGAAACTTAAGGCGTTTAATACGCTGATGGCAGGGTTAATGGCGTTGACGGCGCTGTGGTTACTGTTCGATGAGCTAAAAAACGCTTTTATTCATTGAATGCGCTGAATTTTATTAAAGCTTTATAAAGGGATTATTGTCAGGTTATGATTTGTAACCTGACAAAGCGTGACGAGATAAAAATGGTAAAGGCATATTTTCTGATTGGGTTTGGGTTTCTTTTCGCATTATTCGGCTATTTATCGTTGGATATATTAGTCGCCCAATATCTCGGAAACCATCCCGCTATGATAACCGACGCCACCGCGTTTATTTTACTCCCTGTGACGATAGCCGTTGAGTATGCCGCCTACTTTCTTTTGTCCCATTATTTTTTGGGCATGATAAAACCGCTGTGTTTCAAAAAAGAGAGTATTTTCCAGGTTGTGCTGCTGATCCTTAATGCCCTTTTCCTTTATCTCTTCGTCACGATGGAAACGCATCGTTTCCAGAATTCCGTCAGCAGCGATGTGGCGATTTCCGTTAACGACTTCCCTTCTTCGAAAATCTATTTTACGTCGATGGCAATCTCGCTGGTTTTAGTGCTTGCCGTGCGGAAATTCTGGCGCAAAAAGGCTTAATTAACGCTTAACCGGCGAAAGGCGGGAGGGCTGCTGATTGCTGATATGGGCAATCAGCCCGGTGAGCGAAAGGACCATGGTTGAGCGAACAATCTGCTGATAACGCTGACGCTGCATCGCTATCATCGACTCGTCGGCCTCGCCGGGCTTCAGGAACGTAGGTGCCGGAGGCAGAGAGGCGACGCAGTGCAGCTCGCCAAAGGGACCAAGAATTTCGTCATCGGTAAAACGGTATTCGTTGCCGTCGTAGTTGAGTTCTTCACGCAGAGCCATAAGCAGCTCGGCATCTTCATATTCGTTGCGACTGATTACGCCAAGCGCATAAACCAGCTTAAGGCGCACTGACAAATCTCCCAGCGGCCCGCTGCCGGAAAGTAAAGGCTCTACGGCATATTTCACCGCATAGTCATCTTTGCGAAAGACCTGAACCACCAGAATATCCAGTGCTTCAGCCAACAGCTCTACCGCTGTCATCAGAAAAGTGCGCACGGTTTTGCCCGCATTCAGCTTTTCCAATACCCGGTTCTCGAACGCCTGTGCTTTTTCCATGGTCGCTATCACGATGTTAAGTGAGTCTTTCAACGCCCACGGCGTCTTCCCTGATTGAGGCAGGTCGGGCGATTTACGCCCGACACCTCTTTCTTCACCTGGTGTTGGGATACCCTTCAGTGGCTGAATCCGCTCCAGTAACTTGGGGGTTTAGAAAGATTCAATGCTCCCTTAATGCATTTTCTCATAGGCGCTGACGGCCTCAGCCACCACGTCGCTCTCAGCCGGCAGGCCAGAAATTTGTGCCAATGTGGCTTTGGGTCCCAGTGTGTCAAGCAGTTCAACCAGTTCCAGCGCCTGCGGGTCTTGTTCGCTGCGATAGCGCATAGCAGCGGCAATGCCGATAATCAGATTGGCGTGCGGCAGGCCATATTCCTGAGTGCCCAGCAGCGGCTTGATTAAACGATCGCCCGCGCTAAGTTTGCGCAGAGGCTGACGACCAACGCGCTCGACGTCGTCCTGTAGGTAAGGGTTTTCAAAGCGAGAAAGAATTTTCTTGATGTAAGCCGCGTGCTTTTCTGCGTCAAAACCGTAGCGTTTGATCAACACTGCGCCGCTCTCTTCCATCGCGCCTTTCACCACATCACGCACTGTAGAGTCGAGAATGGCATCACGGATGGTCGCATGGCCGGCCTGCTGACCCAGGTAGGCGGTGATCGCGTGGCCGGTGTTAAGCGTGAAGAGTTTACGCTCGACGAAGGCCATCAGGTTGTCGGTCAGCTCCATCCCTTTAATGTCTGGCAGCGGCCCCTTGAACTGGGTCTCATCGACAATCCATTCGCTGAAGGTTTCAACCGTCACTTCGAGCGGGTCGGAAGAGCCTGCGGCTGCCGGAGGGACGATGCGGTCAACGGCGGAATCTACGAAACCGACGTGAGCTTCAACCCAGGCTTTTTCATCTTCTGGCAATGCGTTGAAGACGTGCTGTTTAAACTGGCTGGTGCCGCGCACCATATTTTCACAGGCAATAATGTTCAGCGGGCTTTCATTGCCCTGCTGGTGACGCAGAATCAAGCCTTTCGCCACGTTAGAGGCGATTTTTTCAAGAATGGTTGGCCCAACGGCGGTGGTCACTAAATCAACCTGAGCAATCAGGTCGATGGCCTCCTGACCGGCGCTGTTCACGGCATTTACATTGCTGACGGTCTCAACGGTGGCCTGCTCGCCAACCACGTTGACGTTATAGCCTTTACGGCTTTTCAGCGCATCGAGCAAAACAGGATGGACGTCGGCAAACGTGAGCTCGACCTGTGCGTCCGCAAGCAGTTTGCCGATAAAACCACGGCCAATATTGCCTGCTCCAAAATGTAAAGCTTTCATGATGACTCCCTAAAACGGTGACAAGAACCAGGAAGCTCTGGGCTTCGAATCAACAACCGGGTCTGCTATCCCTACGCTGGATATTGGCAGACCCGGTTAGTCACGTTCTCAAATTTTAAAGCTCGATAACCCTGAGGTTATTGAGGAACTGCGTTTAACCGCGCAGGATATTAAGCACTTCTTCAACGCTGGTGGTGTTTGCCAGACGGTCGATAACGCCGTCCTCGTCCAGTGCGTTAGTCAGTTTGGTAATCACGTTAATGTGCTCATTGTTACGAGCCGCAATACCGATAACCAAACGCGCCGAGTCGTCTTCATCCTCACCCCAGCGAATGCCCTGCGGATACTGGCAGAACACGATACCGGTTTTCAGCACGCGGTCTTTCGCTTCGATAGTGCCGTGAGGAACCGCGATAGACTCGCCAAGATAGGTTGAGGTCAGCTGCTCACGGGCCAGCATCGCCTCGATGTACTCTTCTTGCACGTAGCCACCTTTCACCAGTTGCTCACCGGCAAAGCGGATAGCTTGTTCCTTGTTGCTCGCGGTCAGTCCGAGGAAAATATTTTCCGGGCTAATGCGGAACAGGTTGGTATTATCCGCTTCGCTCACCAGACTGTCACTCAGGGTGGTGTTAACGCGCTCTTTATATTCGGTCGCCTTGTTGACGTCTACCAGACGAGCAACCAGGTCAGTATACAGACCGCTGTCGAGGAAGTTGGTCAGAGAAATATGCTGCGCATGAGGAACCTGACGCATCGCACGCTCGGTGAGGTCACGATGGGTAATGACCAAATCGACGTCATCCGGCAGGTTGTTTATCGCTGTATTGGTCACAGAGATATTGCTCAGCCCGGCATCCTGTACTTTTTTACGCAGCACGCCTGCGCCCATCGCGCTTGAACCCATACCGGCGTCGCAGGCTACGATGATTTTACGCACGGTAGACAAGTCACCCGCCACACCGGTTGCTGCGGCGGAAGTACCCGCCGAAACCTGGCCTTTGGACTGCGCTTTCATATCCTGAACGCGGCGTGTCGCGGCCTCCAGATCGTCTTCATCTTTCACTTTCGAGCTTTTGAGCAGGATTGAAGAAACGATAAACGAAACCAGGAAAGCCAGCACGATAGCGGTAATGTTAGCGAAGTAAGTGCCTTTTGGCGTCATCGCCAATACGGCAATGATAGAGCCCGGAGATGCAGGAGAAACCAGCCCCCCGTTCAGCACGGTCAGCGTGAACACGCCGGTCATACCCCCGAGAATTACCGCCAGCAGCAGGCGCGGATTCATCAGCACGTATGGGAAATAGATTTCGTGAATCCCCCCCAGGAAGTGGATGATTGCCGCACCGCCCGCAGACTGCTTGGCGCTACCGCGACCAAACACCATGTAAGCAATCAGCACGCCCATGCCCGGACCCGGGTTGGCTTCAATCAGGAAGAAAATAGATTTACCCGCGACGGTGGCCTGCTGTATGCCCAACGGGGAGAAAATACCGTGGTTGATGGCATTGTTCAGGAACAGAATTTTAGCGGGTTCCACGAAGATCGAGGCCAGCGGCAGCAGGTTATGGATAACCATGATATGCACGCCCGCAGCCAGCAGTTTGGACAATGCCTCAACCAATGGACCAATCGCCAGGAACGAAAGCACGGCCAACAGCATACCGATGATACCGGCAGAGAAGTTGTTCACCAGCATCTCGAAGCCGCTTTTGATTTTACCGTCTACCCAGCGGTCAAAGCGCTTGATGCACCACCCGCCCAGCGGACCAGCAATCATCGCGCCGAGGAACATGGGCATATCCGCCCCCACAATCACACCCATCGTGGTGATAGCACCCACCACGCCACCGCGATCGCCGCCGACCAGACGTCCACCGGTGAAGCCAATCAGCAACGGCAGAAGATAGGTGATCATTGGGGCGACTAACTTGGCAAGCGTCGCGTTCGGGATCCAGCCGGTTGGGATAAACAGTGCGGTAATAATACCCCAGGCTATAAATGCGCCGATGTTGGGCATTACCATGTTACTCAGGAAGCGGCCAAAGTTTTGAACTTTGACCTTAACGTCTGGTGAAAACATAAAATACACCCCTATTGATACGCGCTAACAATAAGAGCGCGCTATACGTGATAATTATTGGGACGGTATTTTCCCCAAAACCAAGCTATGGGATTCCGTCGAATTGCTGTCTGCAAGGCGAACTCTAGCACGTCATTATGACCACGCGTAGAGAGGCCCAAGGGCGTGATTACGATCACGAGCCCCCCCCCTCACCACCCCTCATTTTAGTGACCCACATCACATAAAAGCCTTGTAACTAAAGAACAAAGGTCAAAAAAAGTGCACATGACCTCATTATTTGTGATCTAAATCACTTTTTTTAGGTCAGTATTTATCACCAAAACGTGATGAATATCACAATTTATTTTTAGCTTAACGTTGAGACGAGGTGATTAAAAAAACCACAGAGAACCGGAACTCACTCACCGAGCGATTTTTTAGGAACTAATGAAATAAAATTACAGCTAAAGGTTATAAAAAAATTAAAGCACCCGTTCTTATCAAAAAGACAAAAATGAAGAAGACATGACACAGAATAAATAAAAAATTTATAAAAAATAAATGTTTTGTATGAAGAGGGATCTCTTTCGTTTAATTTTTTTATGACTATTATAATATTAACCAGTGGACTATAATCACCTAATTGATTATTTCACTAAAGGTATCATTCACAATGAGCATTGTGACTAACTCTATATATAACAACGACATTATCAATGAAACAGTTGAATATTTTTTAAAAAGAAAATTTTCAACCTATACTGAAATGAAATTTACTTATGCCGTCATGAACAAAAGAAATCCCTCAGATTTTTTTGCAATCTCGAATTACCCAGATGAATGGACCAGTATCTATAAGAGTAATGATTATCAGTATATTGATCCCGTCGTTATTACTTCACTCAATACCATATTGCCATTCCCCTGGAATGACAATATTATGATTAACGCAAATTTGAAATTATCTAAAGTATTTTCGATCGGGAAAAAATACGAAATTATAAACGGCTACACCTTCGTTCTTCATGATAATTTAAATAACTTAGCCACACTTTCAATCCTAATTGATAAAGAAAACGAAATTATCATTAAAGAGGATATTGAAAGAGATAAAGACAAACTGCAAATGCTTCTTATCTTGGCTCACGACAAATTGACCACTCTTTATCGAGACATTAACGCTGTAACATTAAAAAACAATAAAAAAAATGAAGAGTTATTTTCAAAGCGCGAAAATGATGTACTTTACTGGTCCAGCATGGGGAAAACTTATAAAGAAATAACTCTCATTCTTGGCATTAAATTAACCACCGTTAAATTTCATATGGGTAATGCGGTAAAAAAGCTAGGCGTTATCAACGCAAAACAGGCTATACGATTGAGCACTGAAATGAAATTGATTAAACCTGCTTGAGTTGAAAGGGTATATCGAATGGCCATTTTTTTAAATAATTTTCAGGTGATAAAACCCCTTTATGGATCTTCATGTTTAGTACATCCTGATTTCTGTCATCGACAGAGACTAATAGTAAGTATATTTTATCCTGACTCTCTGAAAATCCTTGTTCGACGACGCTTAGATGTAACCCGGAGCGTTTTAGAATAATATACATCGCATGGCTAACAATGGTTAAAATGCCTTCATAACTAGACTTTAAACAATAATTAATCAAAGAAAGAATAAGCATTAAAGTAATGGAGTTCTGTTCACAGCCCAACGTAGTTACTCTTTCTTTATCGACAAAGAAGCGGCTTGATTCAACATAATTGCCTTTGGGAATATTTTCCATATTAAAACAAGATGAAAAAGTTCCCGTAATCATATTAGGATTCGCTATTTCTATAATACGCAAACTGCATATCACTCTACCTTTATATATACCAAACAAATAGGTTGTATCAGAATTATCATATTCATCGAACTCCATGTTTTCATTGCACAGCACCTCCCAATCCAGTCTGTCTTTGAACACTTTCTTTCTTAATGAATACATCTCCTGAGATTTTTCTTTTGTAAGATTATTATAGCCAACATCAATAAAGTTAATCATTTCCACTCCCTTTCCATGGTATGGGTTAATCCATCGCGAAAAATAATATCTGAGTATTAGAGAATTATCTATAAATAAAACCCATTATTCTCCATTCAATATTACTTAATAAAATTAATTCACCCAATCAATAACTAAATTTATGGGTCTATTAAAATACAGAGAGTTACGCGATAAAATAACGTAATAGCGTTTATTCAATAAATCGAGTGAATGATTGAAATTAATAGATAAGGCGTATCTCAAGCAGCGTTGAAAAATTTGAAAAATCCAGCCCCTCCATCCAAGAACTTTCTGTGTACGGTAGCCACTTCTCTCTATACGAAAATCAATATTCTTATGTTACCTACACTAAAGCACAGGTAATATTATTTAAGAAGAAAGCAGAATAAGTAGCAGAGTCATTAATTTTTGGAATAAAAATATTATTAATATATTAGAAATTTTTCAATTAGTCCGCGTTTAAAGCTAAGTTAATTTAACGTCGGACGGAGGATTGTACGATGGTAACACTCACAATTATACTCATATCCATTAAAATCATTTACTTAACATTAAAAATTGTTGTCTCAGTAAGGTATCTGCTGTGGGGGAAATAGAAGGAATAGACCCTGTACGCTCAATCTCACATTTCGCTCAAATTTGTAGCACTTTATCCTATTCTATAAAAAGGTCTGGTTTATGACCCAATAATACCTATACTTAAGTACAGCAATAAACATGAAGATTCCCTGGTGTTGGCCAATTGGCAGCCCCTTATCTCGCCGAGAGTAAGGGGATTTTTTTATTTTAAAGTTAATAGGAAAGTATTTTCTAAAAAATAAAGCATTAAAATGGCTCTTTATTTTTCAACCACTGCAAATAGATGATAAAAATAATAAAGAGCCTGCCTCTGATAAAATAATACACAAGATTTTTCTAAATAGTTTCTAAAAGACGAGGGTATTCCGCTTATTTATACCGGTTGACTGGCCTGATGAATAACGTCAAGTACCTGATGTAAATGGCTGGCATCAATTTGGCCGGGTGCTGAAGGTTTACCGACCATGCCGAAGGTCAAGGCTGAACCGGTTAATTCACCGGACAAGCGAGACACCACGCCTATGCCTTTCATCGACATTGTCAGCAGCGGCCTTTCGGCATACTGGCTGTGCATTTCCCAGGTCGCATTCATCAGACTTAATACGTCTCCCGAGTCATGAGGCATGGTGGCTATTTTAAGGATGTCGGCCCCCAGCGCCTGCTGGTGACGGAGACGGCGAATGAGTTCTTCCTTCGGCGGCGTTTTCTTGAAATCATGGCTAGACATCACTATCGCGACACCTTGTTGATGTGCCTGTGCCACAACCTTGCTTACCACCGCTTCACTGCGGAACATCTCTACGTCCAGCAGATCGGCTTTGCCGTTGTTGAGGATTTCCAGATAAAGACTGCCATACGCTGCGTCGCTGATGGCCTTCGCACCGCCCTCGGCCTCAGTCCTGAAGGTCACTAACATCACTTTGTTGGGTAAGAGTTCAGCAACCTGACGCGTCATTTTAGCCACGGCAATTTTGTCTAGCGCGTTGTCCAGATAGTCGAGGCGAAATTCAACCACATCAATCTCTTTCACCGCGGCCAACTGTCGTACGGAGTCCAACACTTCAGATTCCTGAGTGGCCGTTGTCGGCACAATCAGCTTTGGTGCACCCTCACCGATAGAGATTCCTTTCACCTTTAATAATTTAATCATGCGCTTGTTCCCTCCCTTGGGGACTGCAATGGCGCCTGACGGTGTCAGGCTGTCAGAGTGAGAAATGGCCGCTGAGGCATTTTTAAGGACAAAAGCTCCCGCAATCAGCGCTGCGCCTGATTTCATAAATTCCCGGCGTTTCATAAAATAACGTCCTCAAGACATAAGGCTAGTGATGGTTTTGACTAAAATCGAGGTTAAGTATTCTTAGATAAGGATTCAGCTTTGCGCGTCTTCGAGGTACTTGTTGCGGACTGCAGCGCCTCCGGCCAACATCATGATGATAGCCATCACGGTCAAGAACCAGAATGAGGCATGCCAGCCCGCGGTGAAACGGTGCAGTTGTCCGAAGAAGAAAGGCCCTGCGGCAGCAAATACGTATCCGATACCCTGGGTGAAAGAAGACAACGACGCAGCTCCTTGAACGCTGCGCGTGCGCAGGTTAATCAGCTGGAAGGTGGCAGGGATAGTCATCAGGCCAGGTGCCGCAACGACGGCCCAAACCCAGGATTCACCCGGCATATACAGGAAGCCCATATATCCCACAATCTGCATGACGCCGCCGATTGCCACCACAATGTACGGTTTTTTCATCCTCCCGAGATAAATTGGCACCAGAATGGAGTGCGCGATCCCGACGATGTTATATACAAACAGCATGTCGCCCGCGTTAGCTGCGCTGATCCCATTCTGAATGAGATAGGTAGGCAACCAATTGAGCATGGCGTACATACTCATCATGCTGACACCAAAGAGGATAACCATCGACCAGGCAACTGGCCATTTCCACACCGCAATGTGTTTAACAGCGGATTGCGCTTTCTGCTGCGGTTTTGCCACCGTCGCATCGCTCTGGTGATGGGTACGGATAGTCTGTAATACCCAAGGCAGCGCCGCGATCAATGCGGTCAGAGACCATAGCGCCACGTTGGCACGCCAGCCGTCGGACTGAGAAATAGGCACCGCAATCGCCGACGGCAGACCGGCCGATACCGCAATCATGACCGCATAAGTTGCCGTCAGACCGCCTACGCTGTCGGGAAAATATTTCTTGATGGTAGGTTGAACCAGCACATTTCCGAAGCCCATTCCGGCCAGCGCCAAAATACTGCAAGCCACAAAAACTGGGAAGCTAGCGGTGAAGGTTCGCAGCCCGATACCGGCGCAGACCAGCAGCATGGAGAGCAACAGCGCGCCTTCATAGCCCAGTCGGCGAGACACAGAGGCGGTAAGCGAACCAAACACCGCAAACGACAACAGCGGCAACACACCGAGGATATTCGCGTTAAACCCGGAAATATCGTGCTCGATAAAACCATAGATGGCGCTAAGTGACGTGACGGCGGCGCGCAGGTTAAGCGACACTAAAACCAGACCAACCAATACCAGCGTTCGCCTGGCTGGAATAGTCGAATTGTAGGCGGGTTTATTGGTTTGAGGGGCCGCTTTCGCGGCCGGAGTCTCCAGATTGATAGAACTAGGTAGCTCAGACATCTTGTCTCTCCTCAGAAATGAAAGCGCTCTACGTTAGTTTGAAAACTGATGAGTTTTACCAAAACAGGTTTCTTGCAACGCTTTCATGGCCTGACGCGCTACGCTGGCTGGATCTTGCGCTTTCAAGACATCGCTAAACACTTCCAGACCTAAAGGACCGGTGTAACCCTGTTCTTGCAGATACTCGATAAGAGTATGAATCGGGAACTTGCCCTGCCCCGGCAGCAGTCGACGATGGCGGGCGGTGTCGATAAGGTTTTCAGGATCTGGCTGCTCGGAGAGGTCAGAAAGCTGGACCAAAAAGATTTTATCCATCGGAATACCGTGTAAATCCGCTACCGTGCGTTGACGAACAAAAATGTGGAAGGCATCAACGACCAGCCCAAGATTAGGTTCATTAACGCGCTGAACCATTTTCCAGGCATCGGCGGTATTGTTGATTTTGGTACTCCAGGCCATACCTTCATAGGCAATGCGCAAACCCCGTTGACCCGCCTGACGAGCCAGCCAGCGTAAATCTTCTTCAATACGCTCACCGACGCACTCTTTATGCGTGCAGGCCGGTGTAAGTAATAGGGTCGCACCGAGAGCAACCGCGGTATCCAACATCCGCAGCGCCTCGTGGCGTTTATCTTCGCGGATGCTGTCAGGCGCTCCGTCAAAATCCAGCAGCACCTGATAATCAGTCAATCCGACGGGCAACTTCTGCAATAGCGTTTTAATACCTGCGGTATCTCCCCCGCTGGCTTCAACGTCTTGTCTCCAAAGCTCAACCTGTTGAAAACCGGCGTCATGCGCAGCACGCAGTTTGTCATCAGTCGTTCCACCTAAACATACGGTGTTAATAAACAATGGATTTTCTGCCTTTTTCATCATAATTCTCCCGATACTGGTGCTTGTTTTCGCCGTAGCGAACTCTTTATTTTGCGCAAAGCGCGACCAAAAAATAGGTGAGCGATGCCGTACAGAACAAAAATGACTCTGCCGGAAACCTGCTTAAAGCCAGGACTTGAAAGCGAGAATAAAGCGTTTCACATCAGCTTGTTTGAACAGCGAAATCGAGTCATATACTGACCTACCCTCTTTAATGGACTTAATCATAATGGGACCTTCTTTACGATGTTCGTCTTATTCTCGAGCCTTAAGAGTAGTCATAAACTTTATTGGGAAGGGAATACTGTTTAACAGTGGTAAGCCATACCGAAAAAGTAGTATGTTGGATTAATTACCTTTGATCTGCGTCAACGTTATTCGTCAAGTTTGTCAGTCTATTTTTATTCACTGAAATCTTCTTATTATAGACAATAATATTTATAAAGGTTTTGTATGGATTTAAAACGGTTGCGTTATTTCTGCGTTATTGTAGAACAAGGCTCTATCAGCAAGGCTTCACGTATTCTCAATATTTCACAGCCCCCGCTCAGCAAGCGGCTTCAGGAGCTGGAGGAGGAGGTAGGCACGCCGCTGGTATCCCGCAACGGGAGCGGAATTACCACCACCGAGGCAGGCATGGTTTTGTATCTGCGGGCGTGCGATATTCTGCGCAACGTCGAGGAGGCACGCAGTGAAGCCATCTTCGTGGCGAACAATAAGAAGGAGATTTTACGTATCGGTATTTCCTACTTGTTTCAACGCCATTTCAGCCCGCTAATATCTGAATTTTATCAAAAACTTGAAGGCGTAAAGATCGAAACAATCGTCGCTGACTCCAGCACGCTTGAGTCAATGCTGGATAAAAAACGCATCGATATCGGCCTTTTTCAACAGCCAAAAATGGCAAGCAGTTACGAATGTATCAGTATGCAACCGGTGAAAGCAGTCGCCGTTGTCTCAAAAAAATTGCTGCCAGCGCCGCCAAAAGATCACATATTGCTCTCCGAACTGGGGCAACTTCCACTGATTTTAATTAGAAGAATCAATGGCGAAGGCACGTTTGAGTACATTAATAATCAGCTGCTTAGGCTTGGCGTGCGGCCCAATATTATTATTTCCGCCAATGAGCCGAGAATGGTATGTGAGTTAATCGCATCAGGAATTGCCGCAGCGTCAATGATGCCCGCCTGCGAGGTACCGCCACAGGCACTGGAATATTGTCATATCGTGGATATTTACCCGACGCCGAATATCTTTTTCCCGACGTTCGTGAAATTAGCTGCTGCACCGCATCAGCCAGAATTACTGAATATTTTGTTACATTACCAGGATCAAAACATTTAATAGGAAACATTCCGAGAGAGTATTATTTAATATCCATACTTGCGCTGGTAAATTAATGTTTCAGTAGCAACCGCCTGTGATGTTAATTATTGATTAATACAGATCCAAAGATGTTAAAGATCCGGGCAGATATTCAGGGCAACGTGCTCTATTTTTCACAGAGCTGGCTTTTATCTTGTCAGCTCTTTACCCTACTCACCCTTGATATTTAGTTTGGAACGAGTGTTCGTAATGAAAAAGTTATTCCTGGTCGTTGTGGTGGTGGTTGGTTTGGCCGTTTGGTGGTTCAAGCGTACACCACCGCGAGACCCTCACTACGATGCCGCAGCGTGCGTCGCGGTCGATGTGATGGGTAAGGCTGCTCCCGACACCGATAGCGCTTTCTTAAATAAAATCCGCACCGTGATTGATAATGAAAACAGCGATTATTCAGTGAGTAAGGTCAAGTTTAGCGAGAGTGTGGCTATGGTATCCATTAAACGATATCAGTCACTGAGCTCAGGGCAGAAGGCCATAGCAGGTCAGAATCTAGACAGCTGTATCAATGTCATGGCGGCAGGTCCGTCAGACAAGGCAAATTAGTAGGCGAATTTGTGAAGGGGAGATAACACAGAGCCCTCTCAGGCTCTGCGTTCAGACAGAGATAATTATTTGCCCTGCGCCTTGCTGATGGCAGCCTGCAGCTGTTCTGCCGACACTGCGCCAGGCAGCACGGTAGTGTTGTCGGCGTTAGCGCCACTGACTGGCATCACGATAAAGCCAGGCGTGCCCTGGAAGCCCAAAGATTTTGCCAGTTCGTCATTTTTCGCCAACGCGGCATGCGTTTCCTGACGGTGTGCGTCGCTTGGCAGCGCAGCATGTGCCTTTTCAACCGCACCCGAGATATCCGCATCGGTCAGCTTGCCTTCGTCATGCCCAGTCGCATAAATCGCATTGTGGTAGGCCAGGTAAGCCTGCGCGCCCTTCTGCTTATAGACATACTGCCCGGTTTCAGCAGCAGTGATTGATGCTTTCCAGCGGTCGCCAAAGATTGGCCACTCTTTGAAGATGAAGCGCACGTTAGGATTCGCCTTGATGGTTTGCTCCACCACCGGCGCCATGTGGCTACAGTACATGCACTGGTAATCGAAGAACTCTACGAAGGCAACTTTTGCATCCGCAGGGCCGTAAGACGGAGTGTCTTTGTCCTGCAACAGCGCAGGCGCATTACCCAGCACCGCGTTGAGAGAATCCGTTTCCTGCTGTTGCTGCTGCTGAGCCTGCAGCTTCTGGCTTGCCTGCACCAACACTTCCGGGTGCGCGATGATGTACTCAGAGGCAATCTTGCCGATAGCCTGTTGTTGGGCATCGGTGAAAGTCGCGCTGCTGTCTGCGGCGGCGGCCAAACCCGGCGTCGCAATCAGCGCTGCCAGCAATGTCATCATATGACGTTTCATAAAAACACTTCCTTTGAGTATGAGACTAAATTCTTTCACAATTTTAAAACAGATGAATGACATAAAAGCTAATGTATTACGCTAACGGCTTGCACCTATTAATTGTGAACTTTTATGAATCACGCGGCCATTTTGGCAAAAAACCACGCAATAGACGTGGTTTTTGTTTTTAACTGGCGAAGTTAAAACCGCAATCAGAAGCTGCCCGCCACGAGTTTTTGCGCATCGACCAGCGCCTGCTGTTTGCCCAACAGTCCGGTCATCATCGCATTGTACTGCGTCACCTGCTGCTGACTTGGGAACTGCACGGAACCGTTGGCGAACGCCACCTGATTTCCCTGCTGACCGAGGAAATCGCCCACGGCAATAATGTCCTGAGTCAGGCTTGAGAGTGCGGGAACGACCGGAAGCAACGCATTGGCGGGTTGAGTCACATCCTGAGCATAGACTTGATTATAAACGGCTTTCAGGTCATCAGGCTGTTTGAGCGCGGCCTGCGCGGTGTCGGCGGTCGCCTTGGCAGTTTGAATCTGCTGGGTAAGCGTATTCAGCGTACCGGCCGCCTGTTGCACTGCCGCTTTCTGCTGCAGGTAATCCTGTGGCACGCGAATTTGGGCCAGTGTGTTCACGGCAGGGGCGAGGCTATTGTTAACTGACTGCTTCATCTGACGCGAGAAGGTCAGAATAATGGTGTAATCGTCGGCGTATTTACCGAATTTCTGCCTTTGGTCTTCGCTCAGCGTCGGCAGATTTTGCCCGCTGCGCATCACCGTATTCTGCAGATAATCAATGAAGGCTTTCCTTTGTTCCGGCTCTTTATCGCCACAGGCGGTAAGTTGAAAAACCATGAGTAATGCAACTACAGGCGCCAGCCAGCGCGCGAATGTCCTGCTCCTGATCCCTACAGCCATTTCCTGACTCCTGATTCAATATTATTATTAACAGCTGATAACCTGAGCTTATTAGGATAGATGATCCTGCTTGCTTAGGATACAGCAAAGAAGCAACTGCCCCGCGCCAGTGCAGTCTGCACGAATGCGGTGAAAAATTACCCTCGCCCAACTTGACCCATCCGCTTTTCATCCGCCCTCAACCACCGCCGATATCTTTTAATAAATTAATTATCCCGCTGTTTATAAAGGCATTAACCCTGACATTCCCCTGATTTATTTCTGATTAAAAGCGATCTGGCAAGGATATTGCCTGTTTGTCAGCAGCAGGAGCGATAGCGGGAAACCGGTGTCGCCATACAATTTGAAATAAGGTCACTAGGGTTCCGGTCCGCGTTTTGCGGATGGCTGGTCCGAGAGTGACCGACCGCCCTCTGGCGGTTACACGGCGGGATAAAAGCCCGGGAGGCCAAAGCGAGAACCTTTCTCGCCGCCGACCTCCTGCACCTTATCCGTGGTTAACGTCAGAGGAAATATAATGTTTAAAGCTTGCCAACGCCTGCTGTCATGCGCCTTATGCCTTGCAGCCCTTCTTAGCCAGCCCGCTCTGGCCGCCACTAAACCTACTTTCAAAATCGCCTGGTCTATTTATGCCGGCTGGATGCCCTGGGACTTTGCCCAGCAGAGCGGCATCCTCAAGAAATGGGCCGACAAATACGGTATCAACATTCAATTTGTACAGGTAAACGACTACATCGAGTCGGTTAACCAATATACCGCAGGAGGATTTGACGGCTGCACCATGACCAATATGGACGCGCTAACCCTCCCTGCAACCGGCGGCGTAGACAGCACTGCGCTTATCGTCGGCGACTACTCCAACGGTAACGATGGCATCATGCTCAAAGGCGCAGGTGATGTGAAATCGCTGAAAGGCCAGTCCATCAATCTGGTCCAGCTGTCGGTGTCCGAATACCTGCTGGCGCGCGCGCTTGAAAAGTCCGGCATGACCGAGAAAGACGTCACCGTGGTCAACACCGCCGACGCCGACCTGGTTGCCGCCTTCGGCACTCCGGCCGTGAAGTCGATTGTCACCTGGAACCCGCTGCTGGCAGAGGCTAAAAAGCAGCCCGACAGCCATGAAATCTTCTCCTCAGCCCAAATCCCGGGCGAAATCCTCGACCTTTTAGTGGTGAACAGCACCACCCTGAAGGCCCATCCTGAGCTCGGCAAGGCGCTGACCGGTGCCTGGTACGACACGCTCAATGCCATGAAAGGTAACGGCCCGGAAGCCCTCAAGGCCCGCAGCTTTATGGCGCAGGAGTCGGGTACCGACCTCAAAGGCTTTGACGATCAGCTGGCCGCGACCTACCTGTTCAGCACCCCGAAGCAGGCGCTGGACTTTATGAAAGGTCCACAGATTAAAACCACCATGCAGTCCGTGGCTGAGTTCTCCTTCAAGCACGGCCTGCTCGGCGAAGGCGCGCCGGATGCCACCACCGTCGGGATAACCACACCGTCCGGCAACTGGGGAAATCCGTCCAACCAGAAGCTGCATTTTACCGACACGTTCGTGAAGCTGGCTGCGGCCAACAAGCTGTAATTGCTATCCCTGTTAACTATCTGAAAGGCATTCCGATGCGTAAAATGATCAACTACCAACCGCAACGCCTGTCACGCAGCCTGCTCGGGCTTTTACCCCTGCTGCTGCTGATCCTGGTTTATTTGATGGCGTCGGATGCCCGTCTGTCGGTCAATGCCTTCGATAAGCTGCTGCCGAGCTTTAGCGCCATGGGCGACGCCCTTTACCGCGTAGCGTTTCAAGCCGATCCACGTACCGGCCAATATCTGCTGTGGACCGACACTTACGCCAGCCTGATTCGCCTGCTGAGCGGCATCGCCATCAGCGCCTTTCTGGGACTGGTGCTGGGTATCTTCTGCGGCGCGCTGCCCGCCGTGCGTTCGCTGATTTCTCCACTGGTGACGCTGTTTGCGCTGATCCCCCCGCTGGCGGTCCTGCCTATTCTTTTTATCATTTTCGGCCTCGGTGAACTGTCAAAAATCGTGCTAATCGCCGTCGGTGTGACGCCGTTTATCGCCCGCGACCTTCAACAGCAGGTGCAGTCAATCCCCCACGAACAGCTGATCAAGGCGCAGACCCTTAGCGGCCACAGTGGGCAAATCATGTGGCGGATAATCCTGCCTCAGCTGATGCCGCGCCTGTTCGACGCGGTACGCCTGTCGCTCGGCTCGGCCTGGCTGTTCCTGATTGCCGCCGAGGCCATCGCCGCCACCGAAGGGCTCGGTTATCGCATCTTCCTGATGCGCCGCTATCTGGCAATGGACGTTATCTTGCCCTACGTCGCCTGGATAACGCTGCTCGCCTTTGCCCTCGATGCCTTGCTGCGCCTGATAAGCCGCCGCTGCTGGCCCTGGTATTACGTTAAATAAGCCCCACTGGAGCAAAAAATGAGCTTACTCAGTATGCGCAATCTGGAAAAACACTACGGCAATCAGGTGGTACTCGAGCGGGTCAACGCCGAAGTTCAGGAGGGAGAGTTCGTCTCTATCGTCGGGGCATCAGGCTGTGGCAAAACCACCTTCCTGAAAATGATGCTCGGTACGGAAAGCCCCAGTAAGGGCGAACTGCTGCTCGACGGCAAACCGGTCATTCAGGAACCGGGAGAAGATCGCGGCGTAGTTTTCCAACGTTATTCGGTTTTCCCACATCTGACCGCACTGCAAAACGTGATGATCGGTGAAGAGTTCGTCCAGGCGCGCTGGCTGGGTCGCGTGTGGGGCAGCAAGCGTAAGGCGATTGCCGAACGCGCCACCGACATGCTGACACAGGTCGGGCTCGGCCATGCGCTGGATAAGTACCCTCACCAGCTTTCCGGCGGCATGCAGCAACGTCTGGCACTGGCGCAGGCGCTGACCAAGAAGCCGCGTATCCTGCTGCTCGACGAACCCTTCGGTGCCCTGGATCCAGGCATCCGCAAAGACATGCATCAGTTGATAACCGAACTATGGCAGAAACACAAACTCACCATTTTCATGATAACCCACGACCTCAAGGAGGGTTTTTCCCTCGGTTCGCGCCTGTGGGTGTTCGACAAAATCCGTCATGACCCTCAGGCACCTGACGCCTGGGGCGCAAGTATTACCTACGACATTCCGCTAGAGGAGCGAAAAGCATGAGTGAATCCCACGAAATTCTGTACCAAACCCAGCTTCAAGCCGGTTCACACTGGTCAATGCGGGTAAAAAGCGGATCGGCGCTGCGCCTGACCGACGTCGAGGGCGGCGCCAACCTTGGCATGCTGTTTTACAATCCAGAGAACCTGCTCGAACGCTACAACGCGCCGGATACCCTGAAGTGCCAGCACACCTTCCGACTCACCGAAGGACACTGCCTCTACTCAGACATGGGGCGCATTTTCTGCGGCATCGAGCACGACAGTTTTGGCTGGCACGATACCGTCTGCGGCACCCTGAATGCGGCGCAGACCGAGCAGCGGTTTGGTGCGCTGAGCTATCAGCAGGCGCACAACGCCCGTCATCAGAACGGCTACGACAGTTTCCTGGTTGAACTGGCAAAATACGGGCTTGGAAAACGCGATATGGCCGCCTGCGTGAACCTGTTTTCAAAAGTCACCGTCGACGAAAACGGGTATCTGGCGCTCGACACACGCCCGCAGCCGACGGCCAGCGTCACGCTGCGTTTCGCGATGGACACGCTGGTGGTGATGCACACCTGTCCGCATCCCATGACCGAGGCAGCACGCTATCCGCGAGCGCCTATCGATATCGCCCTGCTGGCCGGTAGCGCGCCGCTGCCCGCTCACTGCCTGCAATCGGCGGAGAACCAGCGCGGCCAGGCCAACAATGACCTCTACCATCACACTACTTGCTGCCAGGGAGCACACTGATGATCCAGACAAGCCAACAGCATACCGAAACCGCCCTTTTTCGTCAGTCCATCGCCGCCGGAGACTATTGGCTGCACCGCATCGAGGCCGGACAAACGCTGCGCATCGTCGATAGCGAAGGCAATCAGGCCGCGGATACGCTGTTTTTCAACGCCGACGACGTCGGTGAGCGCTACAGCATGACCGATACTCTGCGCGGACAAAGAAACGTCTTTCTGAGCGCCGGCACCACGCTACGCTCGAACGACGACCGTCCGATGCTGGAGATAGTCGCCGACACCTGTGGACGCCACGATACCTTGGGCGGCGCCTGTGCCACCGAGAGCAACACCGTGCGCTATTCGTTGGAAAAGCGCCATATGCACGCCTGCCGCGACAGCTGGATGTTGGCGATTAGCGAGAACCCGCAGTATGGGCTCACCAAACGCGACATTACTCACAACATAAATTTCTTCATGAACGTCCCCGTGACTTCGCAGGGCGGATTGACCTTTGAAGACGGGCTCTCCGCGCCGGGGAAATACGTAGAGTTGGTGGCGAAAATGAACGTCTTAGTGCTTATCTCCAACTGTCCGCAGCTGAATAATCCTTGTAACGGCTACAACCCTACGCCGATTGAAGTGGTGATCTGGTAAATCCAGTCAGATAACGCGTGCTTCGGGACGACCCGCAAAATGCCACGCAACAGCAATACAGCAGGACGACCTGCCCGTCGCACAGAGAGTCAACCATGTTTAAATGCGTTCTGATTGCCAATCGTGGCGCCATTGCGGTGCGCATCATCCGCACCCTCAAGCAGTTGGGCGTACGCGCCGTGGCGGTCTACGCCGAGGCCGACCAGCATTCACTGCACGTTCGCCAGGCCGATGAGGCCTTCTGCCTCGGGGCGGGCAGCGTGCGCGACACTTACCTCAATCAGGATAAATTGCTGGCTATCGCGCATCAGTGCGGCGCACAGGCAATTCATCCCGGTTACGGATTTCTCAGCGAAAACGCCGCTTTCGTCGAGCGTTGCACTGCCGAAGGTGTGGTGTTTCTCGGACCAACCGCCGCGCAGATGGCCGCTTTTGGCCTCAAACACAGCGCCCGTCAGCTGGCGGAGAAATGCCAGGTTCCGCTGCTCCCGGGCAGTGGATTGCTGATAGATTTACGGCAGGCGCTGCAAAGCGCCGACGAGATTGGTTATCCGGTCATGCTCAAGAGCACCGCAGGAGGCGGCGGTATAGGCATGCAGCGCTGCGACGACGCCGCCAGCCTCAGTGAGGCATTCACTCGCGTTAAACGCCTCGCAGGCAATAATTTCGCCGATGATGGCGTATTTTTAGAGAAATTTGTCGCCAAAGCTCGACATATCGAGGTGCAAATCTTTGGTGACGGCGCAGGAAACGTTATTGCGCTCGGTGAAAGGGACTGCTCCGCTCAGCGCCGAAATCAGAAGGTCATCGAAGAAACGCCTGCCCCGAACCTGCCGCAGCCAGTGCGTGAGGCGCTGCAACAGACCGCGGTGCGTCTGGGTAAAGCGGTCAACTATCGCAGCGCTGGCACGGTAGAATACGTTTACGACGTCGGCAGTGAGCAGTTTTATTTTCTCGAGGTGAACACCCGTTTACAGGTAGAGCACGGCGTTACCGAGCAGATTTATGGCGTGGATATTGTCAGCTGGATGGTACAGCTCGGCGCTGACTGCCTGCCGCCGCTCTCAGCGTTCGCCAACCTGACGCCGCAGGGCCACGCTGTCCAGGTACGCCTCTATGCCGAAGACCCGGCCAAACATTTCCAACCCTGCGCGGGGTTGTTAAGCCACGTCAGTTTTCCGCTCGCACCCGACGGCGCTCAGCTGCGCATCGACGGCTGGATTGACAGCGGTTGTGAGGTTTCTCCTTTCTATGACCCGATGCTCGCCAAAGTCATCATTCATGCCGAAAATCGGCCACTGGCGCTGGCGGCATTGAACCAAACGCTACGCGATACTGAACTCTATGGCATTGAAACCAATCTTGATTATCTGCGTCATCTGCTCGCACAGCCCGCCGTTATCAAGGGGGAGGTGATCACGGCGACGCTGGCGGGCGTAGACTATCGCCCGGCCACCTTTGACGTACTCACGCCCGGCACATTGACCAGTATTCAGGATGCACCAGGCCGCTGCGGTTATTGGCACGTAGGAGTACCGCCTTCGGGTCCGTTCGACAGCCGCTCATTTCGTTTGGGCAACCGCCTGCTCGGCAACGACGAGCAGGCAGCGGGACTGGAAATCACCTTACGGGGCCCGACGCTGCGCTTTAATCGCGACTGCGCTATTGTCATCAGCGGAGCAGAGATCGACGCCCGTCTCGACGGCGAGAAACTGTCGATGTGGCAAGTCTGTACCGTGCACGCCGGGCAAACGCTGGCGCTAGGTCCGGTCGAGGGTGAGGGCTGCCGCAGCTATTTGCTGCTGGCGGGCGGCATCGACTGCCCACGCTATCTCGGCAGTCGCAGTACTTTCACGCTCGGCAAGTTCGGCGGTCATGCAGGCAGACAACTGCGCAGCGGTGACGTGCTGCACCTCACCGCGCCGCGTTTAACAGAGCGAAAGTCCCTACCGATCAGCTTGCTGCCAGAGTGGCACGAGGTGCGCACCCTGCGGGTCATTTATGGCCCGCAGGGTGCGCCGAAATTTTTCACCGAGCAAGATATTGCGGCATTTTTCGACGCCGTCTGGCAGGTGCATTACAACTCCAGCCGCACTGGCATTCGCCTGATCGGCCCTAAACCAGAATGGGCGCGCAGCGACGGCGGCGAAGCGGGTATGCACCCGTCCAATATCCACGACAACGCCTATGCCTTTGGAACCGTGGATTTTACCGGTGATATGCCGGTAATCCTCGGCCCCGACGGTCCTTCGCTCGGCGGCTTTGTCTGCCCGGCCACGGTGATTCAGGCAGATCTGTGGCAGCTCGGGCAATTAAAATCCGGCGACAGGATAAGGTTTGTGCCCGTGTCGCTTGAGGATGCCGACCGGTTGGCGCGCGATGCTGAGGTGGAGCTCTCAACGCTGCACTCCCAGCCGAAGGCTGGGATCGCGACAATTTTACAAAATCCACTGTTATGGCACCGCGCAGCGCAGGATGCGCTGCCGTCGGTGAGCTATCTCGCCGCAGGCGATCGATTTATTTTGGTGGAATATGGCGATCCAATTTTGGATATTGCCCTGAGATTTCGCGCTCATGCCCTGATGCAGTGGTTGGAAAACAACCGATTGGCGGGCGTGCTGGAACTGACGCCCGGCATTCGATCGCTGCAAATTCATTTTGATAGCCTGCTTTGCCCGCGCGACGCCTTGATCAGCCATCTACAGCAGGCAGAAGCCTCACTTGGCGATTTACAGCAGGCCGAGGTGCCTTCACGCACCGTCTGGCTGCCGCTCAGCTGGGACGACGACGCCTGCCGTGAAGCTATCGAGAAATACACTCAGTCCGTTCGCCCCGGAGCACCCTGGTGCCCGAGCAATATCGAATTTATACGCCGAATCAACGGTCTAAGCAGTGTTGAAGAGGTGCGGGAAACTCTGTTTAACGCCCGCTATCTGGTCATGGGGCTCGGCGACGTTTATCTGGGTGCGCCGGTCGCTACGCCGTTGGATCCGCGCCATCGCTTGGTCACCACCAAATACAACCCGGCACGCACCTGGACGGCAGAAAACTCGGTCGGCATCGGCGGTGCCTACCTGTGCGTCTACGGCATGGAAGGCCCCGGTGGCTATCAGTTCGTGGGCCGTACGCTGCAAATGTGGAACCGTGACCGGCAGACCGAGGCCTTTGTACAACCCTGGCTGCTGCGGTTTTTCGATCAGATTCGTTTTTATCCGGTGAGCGCCGAGGAGCTGAAGACGATTCGCCAGAACTTCCCGTATGGCGATTATCCGCTGCGCACCGAGGAGGGCAAATTCCGCCTCGACGAGTATCAGGCCGCTTTGGCGACGCAGCAGTCGGAAATTACCGCGTTTCAGCTTAAGCGACAGCAGGCATTCGACCAAGAGCTGGCGCGCTGGCGTGCAGACGGACAGTTCACCTTTGACAGCAGTTTGCAGGAAGCGTCGTTGGAGCCTGAACAGGCGATCCCCGAGGGCTGCCACGGCATTGACAGCCATGTCGCCGGCAACGTGTGGCAATGGCTCGTGAAACCAGGCGATAAAGTATCATTGGGTCAAACGCTCGGGATCCTGGAGTCGATGAAAATGGAGATCCCGATTTCTTCGCCGGTCAGCGGTACGGTGAAGAGTCTGACTCGTCAGCCCGGCTCGCAGGTTCAGGCCGGACAAACGCTGTTGATCGTAGAAGAGTAGAATAAGGCCGCCCATGCCCACTGGGCGGCGCACATCACATTTTTTCATGCTATTTATCGCTCTTTTCGTGCAATGTGATTTATTTAACTATGCTTGTATTCATAAACAATAATTTGAGTGGCGACTTAGAGAAAGATGGCCGAAAAGAATCAATTGGACACGCAATCCATCATTACCTTCCCAAATGATGACTGGAGAGCCAAAACTGGAGCAATTTCTTCAGCCGTAGAGGAGCTTGAGCAGGGTAAGATTTTATTTTTCCCTCATCTTGGCTATCCATTGAATACACAGCAACAAAGCCTGCTGGACCCCGCTCTGGTTGATCCAAAAAGAAAAAACATCAGCTATGACGTGGGCAGACACCAGATTAAGGGCGTTGCCAATTCGGAGAAAGAGCCACAGGTAAGAAAACTGCTGGAAGACTACTATCAGGCCTGCAGTGCGTTGATAGACACTGTTCTGCCTGAATATCAGAGTGTTTTGCGCAGACCGGTCAATAGTTTACGTTTGCACCCGGTCAGTGAATGGCGCAACAAGAGTTCCTGGCGAAAAGATGACAGCCGTCTGCACGTTGACGCTTTTCCTTCGCGCCCGAATTACGGCGAACGTATCCTGCGCATTTTCACCAACATCAATCCCCACGGTGAAGACCGGGTTTGGCGCATTGGGGAACCGTTCCCGCAGCTCGCAGAAAGATATTTACCGAAGCTGGCCGGTTTCTCTCCGTTCAAAAGCTGGCTACAGCATAAGCTGCATATCACCAAAACGCCGCGCAGCCACTACGACCATCTGATGTTGCAGATGCACGACAAGATGAAGTCGGACGACAACTACCAGAAAAATGGCCAGCAGATTACCCAGCGCTTCCCGCCGGGCAGCAGCTGGATATGTTTCTCTGACCAGACGCCGCACGCTGCGATGTCGGGCCAGTTTATGCTGGAGCAGACCTTCCTGCTGTCGGTGAAAGACATGCACAATCCGGACGCGTCCCCCCTGCGCACGCTGCAACGGATAACCAACAAACGCCTACTGTAGGCTGATTTCCTGGATGATTTGCCGGCGGCGTTCACGCAGCGCCGCCGTTGAAGCCAGCTGCTGCGCTACCAGCGCCGCCGGAGCCACGTCAGGATGTCCGGCGTTGAAAGGCGGCGCGGGGGCGTACTCCAGCCCCAGCTGAATGCGCTGCGCCCGTTCCTCACCGGCAAGCTCCGCAACCAGGGTCAGCGCAAAATCAATCCCCGCCGTTACGCCGCCTCCGCTGAAGATATTGCCGTCGCGCACCACCCGCTCCGACACGGGAATAGCACCAAACCACGCCAGCGTATCGAGATACATCCAATGGCAGGCGGCGCGTTTTCCCCTGAGTATTCCCGCTGCCGCCAGAATCAGTGAGCCGGTACAGACTGAAGTTACATAGGTCGCGTTGTCCGCAAGCCTTTGGATATGGCTGATAAAATCGGGATTTTTCATCGCGTCGGTGCAGCCTCCCCCGCCCGGTACACAAAGCACGTCGCACTCGGTCAGACTTTCCAGTGGCTGGAGGCTGGCAAAATTCAGGCCCTCCGAGACAATGCTTTCACCGCCGAGCGAGGCGGCAATCAACCGCGCACCCGGCAAATGCATCAGCACCTGCCAGGGACCGGTGAAGTCCAGCTGCGTCACGCCGGGATACAGCGGAAACACCACGGTTAAGGGTTTATTCATCATCGACTCCTGTTAATTAGGTTGTTCTACTTAACCTAACCGATCTACATTTGACCTAAAGGTCATAGTTCCCTCAAAAAGCGCCATTTACCTGAGGTATAGGCTCATGCGACAGCTCGGCTTTATTATCTTTCCCGACTTCAACCTGCTCGATTTTGCCGGCCCACTGACGGCGTTTGATACCGTCTCCCGCGATCTGCCCTCCCCGCTTTACCAGTGTCACGCTCTCTCCGTCGACGGCGGATTAGTGAAAAGTACGCCGGGAATCGAGGTAATGAGTGAACCGCTGGATAACCAAAGGCATTTCGACACGCTGGTCATAGCCGGGGGGCGCGGGGTCATGGCAGCCATGAACAATGCCCAAATACAGGATTTTTTGCGCCATCAGTATCGCCTCGGGCGGCGCGTGACTAGCGTCTGCTCGGGAGCGTTTATCCTTGCGGCCACCGGTCTGCTTGACGACAAACGCGTGACGACACACTGGTCAAAGGCGCAGAGGCTGCAACGGTGTTTTCCGGCAATTCGAGTCGATCAGGACAAGATTTTTATCCAGCAAGGCAGACTCTGGACGTCGGCGGGGATCTCTGCCGGTATCGATCTGGCGTTGGCGCTGATTGAACAGGATGAAGGTCGCGAGGTCGCGGCGAGTACGGCACGCCAGCTGGTGGTTTACCAACGCCGTGCGGGCGGCCAGTCGCAGTTTTCGGTTTTACAAGCGTTAGACCCAAGTTCGGATCGCATACGCATGGCCCTGAGCTATGCGCGTGAACATCTTGCAGCCCCCTTGTCGGTGGGTGATTTGGCCGATGCAGCCTGCCTAAGCCTGCGTCAGTTTGGACGACTTTTTCGCAGCGAAACCGGGCAAACTCCGGCCAAAATCATCGAACAGCTGCGCGTCGAAGCCGCCCGCGAACGCATCGAATGCGGCCACGAGACGCTAGAGGTTGTCGCCCGTCAGGTGGGATTCGTTGATCCCGAAAGAATGCGGCGGGCGTTTATACGCCTTACCGGCCAGCCGCCACAGGGATTGAGACGGCTGGCACAGCGCGGTTAGAGTCCTTCCAACGCTTGCTCAAAATCGGCAATCAGGTCTTCGGTGTCCTCGATGCCGATACTGATCCTCACCAGTCCTTCGGTGATACCACTCTCGAGACGAATTTTCTCAGGAACCGCGCTGTGCGTTGTGCTGGCAGGGTGACAGGCCAGCGAGTCGGTGTCCCCCAGTGACACGGCCTGTGTGACCAACGTCAGCTTGTCGAGGAACTGCCGTGCAGCGCCGCGTCCTCCCTTCAATTCTACCGCCATAATACCGCCGAACAGCTTCATCTGTTTGCGTGCGACCTCATAGCCGGCATGAGTCTTCAGGCCCGGATAAAATACGGCGGCAATCGCCGGATGCTCATTGAGGTATTCGGCAATTTTTTGCGCGCTGTGGGAGCTGGCTTCTACGCGCAGCGGCAAGGTTTTTAATCCACGGGTCATCAGCGCCGCCTCGAACGGGCTTAGACAACCACCAAACTGCTTCAGGCACAGCGTTCGGATAGGATCGATAAGCTCGCGTCGCCCAGCGACAACACCGCCGGTCGCATCGCCGTGACCGCTGATATATTTGGTCGCCGAGTGCAGCACCACGTCGATGCCCAACTGCAGTGGACGGGTAAGATAAGGCGTAGCAAAGGTGTTATCGACCACGCTGACCGCCCCGGCCTCACGGCATAAACGCGCGACCTCTTCCAGCGAGAGGATACCCATCACCGGATTGGCAGGCGTTTCAACGAACACCATTTTGGTTTTTTCGGTGAAGGCCGCTTTCAATGCGTCGAGATCGGGCACAAACACAGGTTTGATGCCGTAGCGCGGCAGCAGATTGCGAATCAGCCCTTCGGTTCCGCCATACAGCGCGCCAATATGAATAATCTCGTCGCCGCTTTTGAGCAGCGCAAACAGGGTCGCACTCACCGCTGCCATACCACTGGCGCACGCCACCGCCGACTCGGCGTCCTCAAGCACCGCCATTCGCTCCTCAAAGGCCGTGACCGTGGGATTGCCAAAACGGCTGTACATATAACCCGGCTCTTCACCGCTAAAACGACGTTCACCGCTGTCGAAGTCGCCGTAAGAGAAGGAAGAGGTGGCCGTGATAGGGGTGGTGATCGCCCCGCTTTGCGCGTCCGGGTGTTGTCCGCCGTGAACGGCCAGCGTGCGCATACCGAGTGACGCGTGATTACCTGACTTTTTCATAGGGCATCCTGTTTATTAAATTTGGCCAATTAAGAATTATGGTAGCAGGATGTAAGGCCGTGAATAAGTAGTACAGCTCTTATATTCGATATGAATATCAATAAGAAGATTAAGTGCGGGGCGGCTAGAAATCCGTACGTCCAAATCATAAACAGCAGGCAAAAAAAACCCGATTCGGACACAAGGCCGGAACCGGGTTTTTCAATAATCGGCGAGCTTATTGCAGGACAGAGATATCCGCCACCTGCAGGAACAGCTCGCGCAGTTTGCTCAACAGCGTCAGACGATTGATACGCACCGCTTCGTCTTCAGCCATCACCATCACGCCGTCAAAGAAGGCGTCGACCGGCTCGCGCAGAGCAGCCAGTTCAACCAGCGCTTGCTGATACTGACCCGCAGCAAACAGTGGCTCGAGCTTGTCGCGCAGGACCACCAGGTGGGTTGCCAGCTTCACCTCAGACGGCTCTTTCAATACCGACGCGTGAACCTGGTCGTAAAGGGCCTCGTTCGATTTTGCCAGAATGTTAGACACGCGCTTGTTGGCCGCAGCCAGCGTTGCCGCTTCGTCCAGGGTGCGGAAGTAGGTCACGGCCTTAACGCGAGCGTCAAAGTCGGCCGGTTTGGTCGGACGACGAGCCAGCACGGCCTGAATGGTGTCAACCGCGTGGCCTTCTTCCTGATACCAGGCACGGAAACGACCCAGCATGAAATCGACAACGTCATCGACGACTTTCTCGTTGGTCAGCTTGTCGCCATACAGACGTACCGCTTCTTCGGTCAGCGTTTGCAGATCCAGAGGCAGGTTCTTTTCAACGATGATACGCAGCACGCCCAGCGCGGCACGACGCAGCGCAAACGGGTCTTTGTCGCCCTTCGGATGTTGCCCGATGCCGAAGATACCGGCCAGGGTGTCCATCTTGTCAGCGATCGCCAGCGCACAGGCCACCAGCGATTCAGGCAGCTGATCACCGGCAAAACGCGGCTGATACTGTTCGTTCAACGCAACGGCAACTTCTTCCGCTTCGCCGTCGTGACGGGCATAGTGCATGCCCATCACGCCCTGCGTGTCGGTGAACTCGAATACCATGTTGGTCATCAGGTCGCATTTAGACAGCAAACCTGCGCGCCTGGCGTTCTCGATGTTGGCACCGATTTTATCGGCTATCCACCCAGACAGCGCCTGAATACGGTCGGTCTTGTCACGCAGCGTGCCCAGCTGTTTCTGGAACAGCACGGTCTCAAGGCGCGGCAGATTGTCTTCAAGACGCTTTTTACGGTCTGTGTTGAAGAAGAACTCGGCATCGGCCAGACGCGGACGAACCACTTTCTCGTTACCGGAGATTATCTGCTGCGGGTCTTTCGACTCGACGTTGGCAACGAAGATGAAGTTCGGCAGCAGTTTTCCGGCGGCGTCGTACACCGGGAAATACTTCTGGTCACCTTTCATGGTGTAAACCAGCGCTTCCGCAGGGACGGCCAGGAATTTTTCTTCGAATTTCGCGGTCAGCACGACCGGCCATTCAACCAGTGAGGTCACTTCTTCCAGCAGGCTGTCGCTCAGGTCGGCGATACCGCCAATCTCGGCGGCAGCCGCTTCAGCGCCCTGCTTGATGACGGCTTTACGCTGCTCGTAGTCGGCAATCACCTTGCCGCGCTCGAGCAGAATTTGCGGATACTGGTCGGCGTTGTCGATAGTGAATTCGGACTCGCCCATAAAGCGGTGACCACGAACGGTGCGCGCAGAGTCGATGCCCAGAATAGTCCCGGCAATAAGCTCGTCACCCAGCAGCAGGGTCACGGTGTGAACCGGACGCACGAACTGCACGTCGGAGTCGCCCCAACGCATCAGTTTTGGAATAGGCAGTTTTTGCAGGGAAGTCGCTATCATCGCTGGCAGCAGCGCCTGAGCGCTCTCGCCCTTAACGTGTGCACGATAAACCAGCCACTCGCCTTTGTCGCCCACCAGACGATCGGCCTGTTCGACGGTGATTCCACAGCCGCGCGCCCAGCCTTCGGCCGCTTTGGTGGCGTTACCTTCGGCGTCAAACGCCTGAGCAATCGCAGGACCGCGTTTCTCGACTTCGCGATCGGCCTGCGCCGCGCTGAGGTTGGCAACTTTTACCGCCAGACGACGCGGTGCAGCAAACCACTCAACCGCGCCGTGTGCCAGATTGGCCGCGTCCAGCTCAGCGGTCAGATTGGCCGCGAAAGATTCGGCAAGGCTACGCAGCGCCTTTGGTGGCAGCTCTTCCGTGCCGATTTCCACCAGAAATGTTTTTTCAGTCATCACTGTTTCTCACTTCTCGTTCTTTTTGCACATCGGGAAGCCCAGCGCCTCGCGGGAAGCGTAGTAGGCTTCGGCCACCATCTTGGTCAGGGTACGGATGCGCAGAATATAGCGCTGACGCTCGGTCACGGAGATGGCCTTGCGCGCGTCCAGCAGGTTGAAGCAGTGCGCCGCTTTCAAAATACGCTCGTAGGCAGGCAGAGCCAGCGGATTCTCGAGAGCCAGCAGCTTTTGCGCTTCTTTCTCGTGCTGTTCAAAGCTGTGGAACAGGAAGTCTACGTCGGCGTATTCGAAGTTATAGGTGGATTGCTCCACTTCGTTCTGATGGAACACGTCGCCGTAAGTGGTTTTACCCAGCGGGCCATCGCTCCACGTCAGGTCGTAAACGCTGTCTACGCCCTGAATGTACATCGCCAAACGCTCGAGACCGTAGGTGATTTCACCGGTAACCGGCTTGCACTCAAGGCCGCCGACCTGCTGGAAATAGGTAAACTGCGTCACTTCCATCCCGTTCAGCCACACTTCCCAGCCGAGACCCCAGGCGCCAAGCGTCGGGTTTTCCCAGTTGTCTTCTACGAAGCGGATATCGTGAACGGTAGGATCCAGACCCAGCTCTTTCAGCGAGCCGAGGTAGAGCTCCTGAATGTTTTCAGGCGAAGGTTTGATCATCACCTGGAACTGATAATAGTGCTGCAGGCGGTTAGGGTTTTCGCCATAACGGCCGTCGGTAGGACGACGGGAAGGCTGAACGTAGGCGGCAGCAAACGGCTCCGGGCCTAGCGCGCGCAGGCTAGTCATCGGGTGGGAAGTTCCCGCGCCGACTTCCATATCCAATGGCTGAACGATAGTACAGCCCTGTTGTGCCCAGTAATCCTGAAGCGTCAGGATCAGGCCCTGAAAGGTCTTGGTATCAAACTTTTGCATGTTGGTTTCGCACGCGAGACAAGTGAGTTTATAAAGAGTCGGACAGTATACCCGCTGCACGGAAGATAATCAGCTACCGCTTCCGACTTTCTCTGCCTCACAAAAAGGCATAAAACAGACCAAATGGTCCGCCGTTTGCCACATTAAGGCGCAAGGCAACCAGGCATAGCCCGGCGTCGGGACGACGAGTGCCCGTAATCCGGTCGCGCAGGCGTTTATTTGCCCCGCCGTGCCTGACTGGCATCAACATTGCTAGCCTCCTTATAACGCGAACGCTAAGGAGGCAAGCCTATGTCAACCGAACACAATCAGAGCCATTACCGCTATCGCATTTTCGCGATGGTCTTTTTTATCGCCTTGATCAACTACATCGATCGCGGCGCGCTCTCCTTTGCGGCCAATGATATTTCGGCCGAATACCACTTCACTAAACTCCAGCTCGGCGCAGTGCTCGGATATTTCGGCTTTGGTTACCTGTTTGGTTCTCTCTGCGGGGGATTGCTGGCCGACAGAATCGGGACCAAAAAAGTTTGGCTTATCGCCGGCGGCTTGTGGTCGTTGCTGGAAATTGGCACCGCGTGGGCCGGTGAGCTTGGGGTCGCACTGTTCGGCGGCTCGGCAATCATGGGCTTTGCGGTATTGCGTATTCTGTTTGGCTTCTCGGAAGGGCCGGCCTACGCGTTGATGAACAAGACTATTGCCCACTGGGCACCACGCAGAGAGCGCGGCTTCTCACTGGGCATTGGGCTGCTAAGCACCCAGGTTGGTGCGCTGCTGACCGCGCCCCTGGCGGTAGGTTTACTGCTGCTTACCCACGACTGGCGCACGATGTTTATTGTACTGGGCGTCTTTTCGCTGCTGGCAATCGCCGTGTTTGCCCGTGGGTTTACCGATACCCCCGCGCAGCATCCTAAGGTGACGCCAGCAGAACTGGCCGCTATCGCGCAAGACGCAGAGGTACAGGATACCGGCTCTCGCCAGCCGTGGTGGGCGTTTTTTACCAGCCGTACGCTGGTGCTGAATGCACTGGGCTATTTCTCGTTCCTGTACGTCACCTTTGTGCTGGTCACCTGGAGCCCTAAATATTTGCAGGATACCTTCCACTATGACCTGCATTCCCTGTGGTACGTGGCGATGATCCCCTGGACCGGCGCCTGCTTCACCGTGCTGCTCGGCGGCAAGATAGCCGATACGCTGCTGCGTAAAACCGGCAACCTGCGTCTGGCGCGCAACGTTTTTGCCGCCGTCACGCTGCTGCTGACCGCCACCTGTTTCGTACTTATTCCCTACGCCAGCTCACCGTTCGAGATAATTCTGCTGATGACTCTGGGCAACGCCTTGAATGCTCTGGTAAATAACCTGTACTGGTCGGTGGTGATTGACGTCTCGCCGAAGGCGTCGGTTGGCACCTACAGCGGCATGACGCTGGCGATAGCCAACGTGGCGTCGATACTCGCGCCGACGTTAAGCGGCTATCTGGCGCAGTACCACGGCTATGGTGCGATGTTCACCGCGACGGCGGCCGTGTCTTTTTGCAGCATGCTGTGCATGACCCTGCTACAGCCTGAGAAACGGATGAAAAAACGGGAACCTATGCCGCAGGGTAAACAGGTAGCGCTTGCAGAAAAATAGCATTAAGACCAAGATTGCGGAGGCCATTTTCCGCAATCTTGGGAGCAAGACGATGACACGATGCAGTTGGGTCTCGAACGATCCACTTTATATTGAATATCACGATAAAGAGTGGGGTGTGCCGATAAAAGACGGCCGCGTGCTGTTCGAAATGCTGTGTCTGGAGGGTCAGCAGGCCGGACTTTCATGGATTACCGTGCTACGGAAACGTGAAAATTATCGCCGCAGCTTTCACCAGTTTGTGCCTGAGCGTATCGCCGAAATGACCGAGCAGGACGTCGAGACGCTGGTGCTTGAAAGCGGGATTATCCGTCACCGCGGTAAAATTCAGGCCATCATCACCAATGCCAAAGCCTGGCTCGAGATGCAGGCCAGCGGCGAAGACTTCTCAACCTTTGTCTGGCAGTTCGTTGACCACCAGCCCATCGTTAACAGCCCACAGGGTCCGGGTGAGGTGTTGGCAAAAACCGAGATTTCCGATGCCATGTCCAAGGCCTTGAAAAAACGCGGGTTCAAGTTTATTGGGTCGACAATCTGCTATGCGTTTATGCAGGCCAGCGGCCTGGTGAACGATCACCAGACAAACTGCCTATGCCATCCACAACGCATGACTGCGTGATCCGCCGCGCGGACTCTCAAGATATCAACGCATTAGTGCTGCTCTGGCTACGCAGCACGATAAAAGCACACCCTTTTATCAGCGAAAGTTACTGGCTTGAAAGTGCGGCGATGGTCAAAGAAACCTTTTTACCTCAGGCCCGTACCTGGGTTGCCTGCCGGGCAGAAAATAAAGAAATAGTCGGTTTCATCAGCGTACTAAATCAGCAGTTTATTGGGGCGTTATTTATCATTGAGGAATTTTACGGTAGCGGGTTGGCGCAGGAATTAATGTCGGTAGTAAAAAATTATTATTCAAAGCTGCTGCTTGAGGTTTATCAACAAAACGATCGTGCCGTGGCTTTTTATCGTAAGGAGGGATTTGGCGTTATTACCGATACACATCATCCCGGCACCGGCCTGCCGACGTGGGTGATGAGCTGGCAAAGCTTGTAGTGAAGCAAATTATTAATATTAACTTAATAATAACACCCTCTTATTTTAATGATATTTATTATTCACAACGCATTAAGCGCTTTATCTTTTATGCTCCCGCTATGTTTCTATTTAATTAAATAAATCGGAGTAACGTAAATAAAGTTAAATGTTTTTCCTATATCACTCAAAGCGGATTTATCTGAGTGATAAATTTTGGCTTTTCTCGCATAAAGAGCGCGGACGGTTATCAACAAGCCGAATTTATCTTGAAGGAAAAATAAAAATGAATAAACGTATTCTCGTTATTGCCAGCGGTCTGTGCCTTACGCTGGGACTCTCGGCCTGTACCACCAACCCTTACACCGGCGAGCAGGAAGCAGGTAAATCCGGCATTGGCGCAGGGATTGGTGCCGTATTAGGTGCCGGTGTGGGGATGCTTTCTTCATCTAAACATGACCGCGGCAAAGGCGCTCTGATTGGCGCAGCAGCAGGCGCGGCGCTCGGCGGCGGCGCAGGCTATTACATGGACGTGCAGGAAGCCAAGCTGCGCGACAAAATGAAAGGCACCGGCGTTAGCGTTACCCGCCAGGGCGATAACATCGTGCTGAACATGCCAAACAACGTCACCTTCGACAGCAACAGCAGCACGCTGAAACCGGCGGGCGCCAACACGCTGACCGGCGTAGCGATGGTATTAAAAGAGTATCCCAAGACCGCGGTTAACATCGTCGGCTATACCGACAGCACCGGCGGCCACGACCTCAACATGCGACTGTCACAGCAGCGTGCAGACGGTGTAGGCAGCGCGCTTATCACTCAGGGCGTTGCCGGCAGCCGCGTACACACCTCCGGCGCGGGTCCGGCGAACCCTATCGCCTCCAACAGCACGGCAGAAGGCAAGGCCCAGAACCGTCGCGTAGAAATTACGCTCAGCCCGATGCAGTAATCGACAAATACAAAAGTTTTTACTTAAACACCGGCAAGAAATGCCGGTGTTTTCTCCTTTGTCTCCCCGCACTGTGCTAGTCTCGATAATTATCAGAAAACCCCTTTTTCTCTATTATCGCAACAGGTTATCTGGCGACCATCACAGGAGATCCAGCGTGAGCAGGGCTAAGACAACGCAGACACCAGCTCCCAGAGCAACCATCAGGGACGTGGCCAGCGCCGCCAAAACGGGTAAAACCAGCGTTTCGCGTTATTTGAACGGGGAACAGCATCTCCTTTCCGATGCGTTGAAAGAACGTATCGAACGGGCCATTGCCCTGTTGGACTATCAGCCTAGCCAGATGGCGCGTAGCCTCAAAAGTGGCGAAACACGCCTGATTGGCCTGATCATTGCCGATATTACCAATCCCTACTCTGTCGAAGTCATGCGTGGCGTTGAAGCCGCCTGTCGCCAGCAGGGTCTGACGCTGTTGGTATGTAACACCAACAACGAATTCAATCAGGAAAAACATTACCTGCAATTGCTCAGCAGCTATCGCGTAGACGGCATCGTGGTCAATGCGGTCGGCATGCGTGAAGACGCCATCTCGTCGTTGCAACAGTCTCAGCTGCCGATGGTGCTCATCGACCGCAAAGTGGCCAATTTCTCCTGCGACGTTATCGGCCTCAACAATGCCGAGGCAACGACCGAAGTGACCCAGCATCTTTTGGATCAGGGTTTTGAGGCCATTCTGTTCCTCAGCGAGCCCGTGACCATCAATACCCGTCTCGTGCGCCTGCATACTTTCCTCAAACAGATGCAGAAAGAGCCGCAAAAATTCGCCGAGCAGGGTGAGGTGGAGCTGAATGACAGCGCCGGCCTGGAAAAACTGTTGCTGAATTTTACCGAGCGCTATCCGGACAAGCGACGGGCGGTCATCTCGGTGAACGGTGCGCTGACGCTGGTCATCGCTCGCACTATGCGAAAAATCGGCATAGTCTGGGGTAAGGATATGGGTCTGCTGGGATTTGACGATCTCGAATGGGCAGAACTGGCCGGTGTCGGGATAACCACGTTAAAACAGCCCACCTACGACATGGGATACGCGGCCCTGGGGCAACTGGTGAAACGCATTCAGGGAAGCGACGAACCTATCCAGGAACATGCATTTTCGGGTGAACTGATCGTTAGAGGTTCAACCCAACCGATTTAAGTCACACTCGACACGACAGCCTAAAATCGTGACGGCTGTCTCGTTCTTGACCCACAAGAACCTATTTTCCTGATAAGCAACTTCCACTTGGTACCGGTTCCAGTTAACGTAATGTTAACAGAAACTACGCCTGTGATTAAAATTGGCCTACCTTTAATATCGGGTCTACTGCGCTATTTGAATTTTCTATCCGCTGGTCTCAGACCATCTTTCAAATTTTAAACAACGCGACGTCGCTTTAAGGATATTGGCATGAAAACACCAGAGAACGGGGCTGAAATCGTTATTGTTACCGCTGCTTATGGCTACCAGGCAGTCAAAGATTTAGGCGGGCAAACGCCTTTGCTCAAGCATATTGCCGAGGCCGGCGCCGACGGCGTCGAGATCCGCCGTGAACTGTTTAATGAAGGAGAAGTTAACGACCTCAAGGTACTCGGCGAAAAAATCCGCCAGCACGGGCTGTTTGCATTTTATTCGGTCCCTGAATCGCTGTTTCTGGAGGACGGCAAGGTTAACCCTTCTCTGGAAAGCTTCCTTATCGAGGCCGACAGCCTCGATGCACGAAAGCTGAAGATTGCCCTGGGGGCTTTCGTTCCGGGTGAAGATCTTACGCCGCTAAAAGTTCTGCTCCAACAGCACGCCGTTGAACTGGTGGTAGAGAATGACCAGACCAAAAACGGTGTCCTGCATCCGATGAATGCCTTCTTCTTTGCCGCAGAGTCTTTGCACCTTCCTGTCGCGATGACCTTTGACATGGCTAACTGGCTATGGGTGGGACAAGACGCGCTGGAAGCCGCTAATACACTCCGTGAACACGTCAGCTATGTGCATGTGAAAGCCGCCGAACAACGCAATGGCAAATACCATGCCGTGGCGCTCGACGACAGCGACGGCAGCTGGAAACCTGTGTTGGACGCCCTGCCACGCCATGCCCCACGCGGCATTGAATTTCCTTTAGAAGGCGATGACCTCACCGCCGTGACCCGCCATTACGTTGAATTACTGCGTAAGGAAGCGAAAGAAGCGTAGCGATAATCAGGTGGCAAGATGAGTCAAATCTTCAATAAATGCAGCCAAAAGTGTCGATATTGCCAATTTTCAGAGGGAAAGGAGCCTAAAGATGAGCAAGGTTAAATTAGCCGCCAAACGTTGGTGGTTCATAATGCCCATCATTTTTATCTCCTACAGTCTGGCCTACGTCGATCGTTCTAACTTCAGCTTTGCCGCCGCCGCCGGGATTAATGAAGATCTCGGCATGACCAAAGGGATGTCATCACTGCTGGGCGCCCTGTTTTTTCTCGGCTATTTCTTCTTTCAGATCCCGGGAACGATTTACGCCGAGAGACGCAGCGTCAAGAAACTGGTTTTCTGGTGTCTGGTGCTGTGGGGCGCTTTTGCGTCTTTAACCGGCATCGTCAACAGCGTTCCGGCTCTGTTGATCATCCGTTTTATGCTCGGCATTGTTGAGGCTGCGGTCATGCCCGCCCTGCTGGTGTATATCAGTAACTGGTTTACCCAGTCGGAACGATCGCGCGCCAATACCTTTCTGATTTTGGGAAATCCAGTCACGGTGCTGTGGATGTCGGTGCTCTCGGGCTACCTCATCCACGCCTTTGGCTGGCGTGAGATGTTTATTTTTGAAGGGATACCTGCGGTGATCTGGGCTTTCTTCTGGTGGTTCCTGGTCAAGGATAAACCTTCAGAAGTCAGTTGGTTGAGCAAGAACGAGAAGCAGGCATTGGCCGATGCACTGGCCGAAGAACAGGACAATATCAAGGCCGTCGCTAACTACGGTGAAGCGTTCCGGTCGCGCAATATCGTTCTGCTCTGTATTCAGTATTTTACCTGGAGTATCGGGGTTTACGGCTTCGTTTTATGGCTGCCTTCTATCCTGCGCGCCGGAAAATCGATGGGCATGGTGGAGGCCGGTTGGCTCTCTTCGGCCCCGTATCTGGCCGCAACAATTGCCATGATTCTGGTGTCATGGGCCTCCGATAAACTGCGTAACCGCAAACTGTTCATCTGGCCGTTATTACTGATTGGTGCCGTAGCCTTCTTGGGCTCATGGGCCGTCGGTCAGCATAATTTCTGGATATCTTACGGCCTGCTGGTCATCGCGGGGGCAGCAATGTATGCGCCTTATGGTCCGTTTTTCGCCATTATTCCTGAAATGTTGCCCAAGAACGTGTCGGGCGGCGCGATGGCGTTAATTAACAGCCTCGGCGCGCTCGGCTCCTTTTTCGGTTCCTGGTTCGTTGGCTACCTTAACGGCAGCACCGGGGGTCCGAATGCCTCGTTTATCTTTATGGCGAGCTCCTTGCTGGTCTCCGTCATCCTGACCCTGATGGTCAAACCGGAAAAAACGTCGGAACCGCTTGAGGCGCACTAAAATAGTCTTTATTTTAATCAGATAGTTGTATTTCTAAACGAACAGCTTTACTAAACGCAGAGTCTACCTAATCGCTAGCTTGATGGAGTAAGTAATGAAGCCGTCTATTGTCCTCTACAAAAAAATCTCAGCCGATCTGCTTAAACGCCTGGAACAGCACTACTCAGTCGTTCAATTTAATGGAATTACAGCCGAAAACCGCACGCAGGTTTATGAAGCCCTGGAACAGGCTGAAGGTTTAATCGGGTCCGGCGGCCCAATCAACAAAGAACTGATCGACCACGCGCCTCGCCTGCGCGCCGTTTCAACCGCCTCTGCCGGATTCGACAGTTTCGACGTCGCCGAACTCAGCCGTCGCGGTATTCCGCTGTTGAACGCACCAGCAGCCCTGACCGATACCGTTGCCGACCTGGTGTTCTCACTGGTGCTGGCCGCGTCGCGTCGCGTGGTTGAGTTGTCTAACCGCACCAAGGCCGGCGAATGGGATGGCAACGCGCCAGCCGACTGGTTCGGTCTGGACGTGCACCATAAGACGCTCGGTATCGTCGGCATGGGCCGCATCGGTCTGGCGGTGGCGCAGCGCGCCAACCTCGGCTTCGACATGCCGATTCTCTACAACGCACGCAGCCAGCATGCCGAAGCCGAAGAACGTTTTGGCGCGCGTAAATGTTCGCTCGACACCCTGCTGGCTGAGTCGGATTTCGTTGTCGTTATCCTGCCGCTGAGCGATCAGACTTTCCACATCATCGGCAAAGAACAGTTCGCCAAGATGAAATCTACCGGCATCCTGATAAGCGCAGGACGCGGTCCGGTTATCGACGAGCAGGCACTGATTGAAGCGCTGAAAGACGGCACTATCTACGCCGCCGGTCTGGACGTTTATGAAAAAGAGCCCATGGCGAAAGACTCTGGCCTGCTGAAGCTGGATAACGTGGTCACCCTGCCACATATCGGCTCTGCGACCGCACAAACCCGTTATGACATGGATGCACTGGCGGTAGAAAACTTGATTACCGCACTGTCAGGCGAGACCAACGAGTTCGTGGTCAACGCGAAAGACCTGAAAAAATCCTGATTTTTTTGTACGCCAGTGCTGAAGGCGCGACCTCTGTTACCCCAACGGGACAGAGGCGCGCCCCAGTGTCTCTCGCCCTCTCTTTTCACGAATCTGCATCTTGGTGCTTCATCCGATTGCACTGCTTTGACGCAGGCGTTAAGGTGGGCATCACTTTCTGATAACACTACAAGCTTGCTATGACGTTTTCTGTTTTCGGCGAAAAATTTACCCGTTTTTCTGGCATTACCCGCCTAATGGGCGACATGAATGACGGTTTACGTACCCCCGGTGCAGTGATGCTCGGCGGTGGAAATCCGGCTCAAATTCCTGAGATGCAGGCCTATTTCCAGGAATTACTGGGCGATATGCTGGCCGAGGGCAAACTCGCCGAAGCGCTGTGCAACTATGATGGCCCACAGGGCAAAGACGTTTTGCGTCATGCGCTGGCTAAAATGCTCAATGAAGAACAGGGCTGGGAACTGACCGCAGACAATATCGCGCTCACCAACGGCAGCCAGAGTGCGTTCTTCTATCTGTTTAACCTGTTCGCCGGTCGTCGCAGCGACGGATCGCTGAGCAAGGTTCTGTTCCCGCTGGCACCTGAATATCTGGGCTATGCGGACGCAGGCGTAGAAGAAGACCTGTTTGTTTCGGCGAAGCCGAACATTGAGCTGTTACCGGAAGGTCAGTTTAAATATCACGTCGATTTCGATCATTTGAATATCGGTAACGATATCGGCCTCATCTGCGTATCGCGTCCGACCAACCCGACCGGTAACGTGCTGACCGACGAAGAGCTTTTCCGCCTCGACGCGCTGGCGCAGCAGCACGACATTCCGCTGCTCATCGACAATGCCTACGGCGTGCCTTTCCCGGGGATTGTCTTCACCGATGCAACGCCACTTTGGAACCCGAACATTATCCTGTGCATGAGCTTGTCCAAGCTTGGCCTGCCAGGTTCACGCTGTGGGATAGTGGTAGCCGATGAGAAAATCATCAAGGCAATCAGTAATATGAATGGGATCATCAGCCTGTCTCCGGGCAGCGTGGGGCCTGCAATGGCCAGCGAAATGATTGCCCGTGGCGATTTGTTGCGACTGTCTCAGGAAGTCATCAGGCCGTTCTACTATCAGCGCGTGCAGGAAACCATTGCCACGCTGCGTCGTTATCTGCCGGAAGAACGCTGCCTTATCCACAAGCCGGAAGGCGCCATTTTCCTGTGGCTGTGGTTCAAGGATTTGCCGATTACCACTGAGGTACTTTACCAGCGTCTTAAGCAGCGCGGTGTGCTAATGGTACCGGGCGACTACTTCTTCCCAGGACTCGAGCAGCCATGGGCGCATACCCAGCAGTGTATGCGCATGAACTATGTTCCAGAAGCGAGCCAGATTGAGCGCGGTGTGGCTATTCTCGCCGAAGAGATTGAGCGAGCACATCAGGAACATCGCATCGCCTGAGGTAATGACGTCTCAGGTTCATGATGTCAGTAAATAAAAAACCGGAAGGCCTGTGCGGCACTTCCGGTTTTTTTTGGCCTATTCGGCCCAATAATCTCGGTTAAGGCTTACTGCGGCGTATTTTCCAGCGCCCGATTTTCAGGTGGGGTATTATCGGTCGCGATAGCGATACGCTGTGGCTGGAGTGCCGGTGGGACATCGCGCACCAGGCTGATGTGCAGCAGACCGTTCACGAACTCGGCGGACGATACCTGCATATGCTCGGCCAGCGTAAAGCTCAGGGTAAATGCCTTACAGACCAGACCCTGATGCAGATATTCCACTTTGCTGTCAGGCGCGGCCGGTGTACCACTGACGGTCAACCTTGGACCTTCAACCTCGATATTAAGCTCGCTTTGTTTAAAACCGGCAAGCGCGAGGGAGATGCGATAGTGATTATCGTCTGACTTCTCAATATTGTAAGGGGGGAAATTGAGGTCTCCACCCTGCAGCGAGCTGGCTAATTTATCAAAGCCAATCCATTGACGCAGAAGTGGTGAAAGATCGTGGTTACGCATATTAACTCCTTCAGTGAAGCGAGATGATGACATTCTTCTGCGGTGCGCCGGCGCAATGCCGCGGCACAGCCTCCTTACGGCAAGCTAAACAGAAGTTTGTTTTTTAATTAAACGCCTAAAAAATTAGATAATTTCAATACGTCGTGGCTTTGAGGCTTCCGGCACGACACGTTGCAAATCTATATAAAGTAAACCGTTACTCAAATTGGCCGATTTAACGTGAATATGTTCCGCTAATTGAAATTTTCGTTCGAAATTACGTTCGGCAATCCCCTGATATAAATAGGTCCGCTCGGCGGGAGCTTGAGTATGTGCGCCTTTTACCACCAGCAAATTGTCCTGTGCGGTGATATCTAATTCAGACTCGGCGAAGCCTGCCACGGCAATCGCGATGCGATAATTATTTTCGTCAACTAATTCAACGTTGTATGGAGGGTATCCCCCACCCTGATTTTGACCAGATTCGATCAGATTAAACAGTCGGTCGAAACCAATCGCAGAACGGTACAGTGGAGAGAGATCGAAATTACGCATTAAAACTGCCTCCTAATATTGCAGCGAGGAAAATAAAGACCTTCCATTTGGACAGATCGATAACGCATAAATACCCTAACGGCGTATTCTTTTGCAGCGTCGTATGATAAAAATGGCGTTGAAAGAGGAAATTTCAAGTTCTCTAAAAAAAATTTTTTTATTTAAAAAAAAGACCGCATTGGGGGTCCTGGCAGGATTTATGCTGGCTGATTTTCACCGATCGCCGCGATTCAACGTTAATTCTTTGAATAAGTACTATAATTTTATACGTCCTAATTTTAAACGCACTTTCTGAACCTGTTCTTGTAGGTCTATTACGGAGCATTCTCAGCCCGACAGTTAGAGATGAGTTTAAAGATGAAGAAACTATTATTGCCTGTAGCGACAGGATGCGTCTTTATGGCAAGCGGATGTTCAAGCGTGATGAGTCATACGGGCGAGTATCAAGGCTACTATCCCGGCTCTAAAGCAGACGTAAGAATGATGAAAAGCAACGATACCAGCTGGGCAATGACCCCTTTACTGGTATTGGATTTACCCTTTAGCGCAGTGATGGATACGTTGCTGCTGCCTATGGACTATTACAATCGCGACAATACCGGTACTCTCGATAGCATCAAGGCCAGCGAAGCGCACAACCTGGCTATCAGTCACGGCGTCGATATCGATCACGTTCCCCCAGTCACGACCGCCGCAAACTGATCATCGGCTTAGCTTGCGGCGTTCTATTCTCAGACCGGCGTGATGAATATCTGATTAAAACCTGATATTTCACGCATGAACGCCACCCATTTTCCATCGGGTGAGAACACAACGGCATCACCACTTGGCGGCACCTCGGTACGTTCCGTCAGAGCATGCATTTCGCCGCTGGCTACGTCCAGCAGTACCACCGAATTATCACACACTAACGCCAGCGCCTTGCCCTGTGGGTGCCAGCTAAAAGCCGACTGAATATCTGAGGCCGCGTGGCTGATTTGCCATGGCTCCCCGCCCACAGGCGAAACGCCCCATACCTGCACGATGCCCCGACAGTCTTTCATCAGGAAAGCGAGGGTGGAACCGTCCGGCGATGCGCGCAGCCAGTGCCGAGGCTGAGACACCACGCCCGGATAAGGCCTGTCGGCGGTGAAAGTTAATCTTCTCTGCATCACCCCTGACGGCGGCGCGGGCAGGCGGGTCGCCGTGCCCTGCAAAGGATGTTCACCCGCTACGCGATAGGCCTCGTCGTTGTCGGGCAAATCTACCACGAACACTTCCGGAAGTTTTTCTCCCTTGGCGGACAGCGTGTCGCCGATAAAAGCCAGTGCCCAGCGTTGACGCTGGCCGCTGGCATTGACATAGCCCCGCGTACCTATCCATCCCTCTTCATAGGCGCGATTGATCTGGTCACTGCCCGGCTGCGGCTGCGGCGTGGTCTGACTGACCAGCACGCAAAAATGGCTGCCATCGTACTCGCGTGGATGCATCTTCGACGCCCGCACCGGATGATTGGCAAGCGCCACGCCGACGTTACGCAGGTCCTGCGCCGGATCCCACTCGTGCATCACGTGATCGTTATAGGTAAAACTCAGGCGACTGCCGTCAGGGCTGAAAACGTGAACGTGAGAGCCGCCCCGCAGCGCGCCGGGCGTGTAGGGTTCGGTAATATCGAAGGCGTCCAGAGTGACAGGTAGCGCCGATTTTTCGGCGTCGAGGAGAGTTCCGCGACGATGGTGGAAATCATATTTCCAGCTCGCATCGGGATTTTCAGGTCCGTGAATAAAAACATAACGTGGCCGAGCATCGGGACTGACGGTAACCACCCCTACGTGTGCGCCCTGAGAGGCACAGTAGAGCGTCTCGATTTCACCGCTGGAAATATTGACCCGCTCAATGGTTAATCCACTGAAATCGCTGCCTTTGGGACGCACATCGTAGGCCAGCCAGCGACTGTCGGCGGTCCAGACATTAATGTTGGTCAGCTGATGACCGCGCGTATCAAAGGTTAACTGCTTTTCGCCCGCCACGTTATTTTCCTTAATCGTTCAGTACAAACTTCTCAACCGCGAAAGCCACGCCGTCTTCGCTGTTGGTTTTGGTGACAAACTGACTGACCGCCTTGACGCTGTCCAGCGCATTGCCCATCGCCACGCCCAATCCGGCGTATTTCAGCATCGCGATGTCATTTTCCTGGTCACCCAGCGTCATCACATTTTCGCGAGGAATACCCAGCTTCTCGGCTAACACCTTGACGCCCTGACCTTTATTCACTGACTTGTCGAGGATCTCGAGATAATAAGGCGAGCTTTTCATGATGGTGTAGCGTGATTTCGCCTCTTCAGGGATCTCGGCGATGGCCTTATCCAAACGCTCTGGATGGTCAATCATCATCACTTTCGGGAAGGTCAGCGAGCGGTCGATTTGATCCACGCTGCGATAGCGCAGTGGAATGCCGGTTATTGAGGATTCATGCACGGAATAAGGGCTGATATCGGGGTTAGTGCTGTATAGGTCGCTGTGTGACAGAGCGTGGAAGCCAACATTCAGCTCACGCGCCATTTTTTCAAAATAGACAAAATCATCGAATTTAAGCGTTGTTTCGGCGAAAATACTGCCATCTTTTGCATGATGAACTAACGCACCATTGTTGGAGATGCAATAAAATCCGTCTTTTTGCAGACTCAGCTCCTGAAGATAACGCTGAATGCCGATAAGCGGTCTTCCGGTCGCCAGGACAACCTGCACGCCTTTATTAATTGCCGCGGTCAGGGCTTGTTTTACCGCGGGCGTTATTTCATGCTGCGGATTGAGCAACGTTCCGTCCATATCTATTGCGATCAATTCAATTGCCATAGCGTCCTCAGAGTTAATGTCATTTTTTCCATGCTAGCGCGTTTCAGCATCTCAAAGCGAGGCAGAAAAAGGCTAAAAGCGGATAACGTCACCGGTAAAGATATTCTTAATCCAATAGGCGCTGTCGTAAGGAACCTCCTGCAGCTTGATAAAATAGGCCTGCTTATAGCTACGGGTTGGGCTAGTCATAAAAAGCCGGGTGATTGCCTCTATGCGGAAAAAGCTTTTCTGATCGAAGATATATTCCCCTTCCATATTAACTTGCGTGGTGAGCCGGTTGATAAGGGGCTTACTGCTATCGGCATCAATATAATAAATGGCAATCGCGGCGTTATGCTTGAGCCGCCAACTGGGGTCAAACATCCACCCCTGTGACAAGGCAATATTCACCAGCTTGCCCTTCGAAGAGGCCGACATAAATGCCGGGTAGTTGGTCACGATTTCTCCGGCGCGGAACTGGCTGATGTTTTCCTCAGTGATATCCACCACCCGCACCAGACTTTGTCTTTCGGGCATTTTCGGCAGGGCGTTAAGGGCGCTTTTTAGATGCTGTGACGTACGCATCATCTGCGCACTCGGATGTCCGCTAAGCAGCGCCAGATTGAGCGAAAAATTCAGGTTGCTTTTGCCCGAAGGCCAACTTCTTTTGCGCGGGTAGTTTCGGTACTCTTTCTGTTTTGGCACAAATGACCAGCCGCGCAGCGCCTCTTTCTGGTCGGTCGAGAGCGTCATAAAACGCCTGACGTAATCATGGCGATAGCCGCGGCTAAGGGTGTTGCCCCGCCAGGCAGACGGATGCATGATCAGTTCAGTCACTAACCTTTCCCATTCTGCATTATCAAAGCCATAAATATTTTCAGTTCTCGGGACACAGGCGCCCCCTATGGCACGCGGGCAACGCCGCAACCTCCGTGTTTTGGAGGTTTTATAGAGTTTGCGAACGCCTTTACGTAACGGCCTGTGCAGCAGGCGCATTAAATCGAAAGGCGGCACCATAAAACTGGCAATCTCTTTGCCGCTGGCCTTAACCAGCTTTTTTAACGCCGGTTTTATTGCCACCAGAATCGCCCTTTGCAGCATCTGGCCCGCCAGGCCCGCTGTACGCCCGGCTCTCATTGCCATCAATCCGGCTTTAATCCCGGACGCGCCTAATTTAATCATTGGAATACCGAGCGACAGCAGCGCCAGACCGAGATCGAACAAATCGAAGGCCAACTCTTTTAGTGTAGGACGATATTCAGCGTCATTAATCTTGCGTTGAATGACGTCAAAAAATGGCACAAAAGAGAGTATTTTCTCTAAAAGGCTGCGATCAAGGTGTTCCGTTCGCCAGGCGTCAACAAAGCGTTTCACCTGCGTATGCTGAATATGTATCAACGCTTCGCCCAGCGTAGGTTTCTCCATGCCGAGCTTAATCTCACGATCAAACCTGACAATGATCTGCTGTGCGTCCGGCACGATATCGGCGTAGTCCGGCCATAATGCCGTGAGCAAAGATTGTGCCTTAAGGTTTTCCGGGGGAACCCGTCCTCCGTTTTGAAGCCCGGCGATGGCCTCGACCTGAGTATCGGTCAGTACCTCGCTCAGATCCGCCACCAGCAATACCGAGCCCCACATGCTGGCGGCGTAACGTTTCCCCGAGTCACCTTGAAGAATGAAAATAAAAGCCCCAAGTTTCAGCGTTTCTACCCTTTGTGCCGTCTGCGGCAAAAGCTCGCTGTGGTAGGCCCCGGTTCTGAGCGAAAACAGCGGCGTAAATGGCCGCTCAAGATCCAAAGGACTGATTAGCTGAAAGGCAACAGTCTGCTCAACCGCACGTACTGAATCATCAACCGCATGATTTTTAAGATAGTCATTGAACTGCGAATAATATTTTTCAAGGCTGCAGAGCTTTTCCCTGCTCTTGAAAGGCTCTGCAGGACGACTGTGCCGCGGCATAAACTGGTTGTTATAGAATTTGATGACCTGCTCAGGGGTGAAAACCTTCCCTCGGCTGAGGTGAGCCTCTAAAAAGCGCGACTCGAAATCGCGCGCGGTGGGATTAAGATCCCAGTTGAGCACTTCGTATTTAACATAATACAGAAGGGATTCATGGCGGATTATTTTTCTGGCCAGCGGAAAGTAATAGGCATCGTCGTCGGGATCAAGCTTCTCATTAACATAGTTCAATAACGGCTCATCGGCCCACTGACCTTGCTCTTCGTGACGAAAAAGTATTCTGGCAGACGACAGACGATTCTCCGGCAGTGAATCATAGCCAAGTGGAGGAGAATCATGCAGGAAAGTTAAAATATCCTGCAACGGCCTCTGCCATTGGCCCGGCAGTGCATTCGATAGCGGTCGTGTAGCGTTAGTAGAGGAAGGTAATGGCGTCGCAACCTCGGCCGGAGGCTCGGCAACAATGGGAGTCCAATATTGTTCATCGCCACGATTGCGCTGCGCTTTGGCGTCTCGGTCCAGTTGCAGCCTGCGGGAATGCGCTTGCTCCCGACGTTTAGCATTAGGCGGCCTGGTCGATTCCCCTGGAGGGGACGACAGTCGATCGATTTTTAACAACGGCGATGAAAGCGCAATTGAAGGCCGGGTGGCGTTTTTCATTCTCTGCAATGGTGTAGACTTTTCCGTATAATAATTATTAGAAACAACGGGATAAGGTTTTGATGTGGGAGGCGGCAGAGAAATTTTTTTTATCGGTGGGTGCAATAAAAGAGTGCTGTGAGACGCGGGCTTGAGGGAGAAATTCGTGGGGTATTTTACCTTAGGCGTTTTGCTCTCAGCCATAAGCGCTTGATTGCCTGGCCCGGCGCTCGCTCGCGGTAGGTAAGCCAAAGCGCCGAGGCTTAGCGCCGCAAGTAAAACCGGACCTTTACCGCGAGTCCGCTTTTCAGCTCTAAAACTCGACGGCCGCATCGGCACGTTTTGGGTGTTTTGAATCAGGATCTTTTCCGACTTTCCGGCAAAGGTATAAAAATCCCTGCCTTTGACTTCTTTACTCTCAATTCGAATCTGCTGTAACTGCGTCCCTACAATCCTGGGCATAAATAGACGGCTCCCTTTCCATTTAACATAATACTTTATGCGGGTTTTCTCGCCTGTATGGTTTCGAACATCCTGAAACTCGGGCAAAAAAAATCCGAAATGGTTTCCCACTTCGGATTTAGAGAGACTATCAGCTGTACTCAGCGATTAGATATCGATATTCGCTGCTTTCAGGGCGTTTTCTTCGATGAAAGCGCGGCGTGGTTCAACGGCGTCTCCCATCAGCGTGGTGAACAGCTGATCGGCAGCGATAGCATCTTTGATGGTCACGCGCAGCATGCGACGCTGATCAGGATCCATGGTCGTTTCCCACAGCTGTTCTGGGTTCATTTCGCCCAGACCTTTATAACGCTGTACGGACAGACCGCGACGGGACTCTTTCACCAGCCATTCCAGCGCTTGCTCGAAGGTGGAAATCGGCTGACGGCGTTCGCCGCGCTCGATGTAGGCATCTTCTTCGATCAGGCCGCGAAGTTGCTGACCCAGAGCACAAAGCTTACGGTATTCACCACCGTGGATGAAATCAAAATCGAGGTCATAATCAGTATCAACGCCGTGAGTACGGATACGCAGAACCGGTTCGTAGATCTGACGCTCACGATTTTCACGCACGATAGCGCTGTAGCTGCTGCCGTGAGACTCTTTTTCGTTAAGCAACACGACCAGTTCTTCCATCCACTGCTGCACTTTTTCACGATCGGTCAGAGAAGTTTCTTCCAGCGTTGGCTGATAAACCAGATTGTTCAACAGCGCACGCGGGTAGCGACGCTCCATACGACCAATCATTTTCTGTACCGCGTAATGCTCGGCAACCAGCTTCTCCAGCGGCTCACCGGCCAAGGCAGGTGCGCTGGCGTTAGTGTGCAGCGTTGCGCCGTCCATTGCGATGGCGATTTGATACTGATCCATCGCTTCGTCATCTTTAATGTACTGTTCCTGCTTACCTTTTTTCACCTTGTACAGCGGCGGCTGAGCGATAAAGATGTGGCCGCGCTCAACGATTTCAGGCATCTGACGATAGAAGAAGGTCAGCAGCAGAGTTCGGATGTGTGAACCATCGACGTCGGCATCGGTCATGATGATGATGCTGTGATAGCGCAGTTTGTCCGGGTTGTATTCGTCACGGCCAATGCCGCAGCCCAACGCCGTAATCAGCGTGGCGACTTCCTGAGAAGAGAGCATTTTATCGAAACGCGCTTTCTCGACGTTAAGGATTTTACCTTTCAGCGGCAAAATGGCCTGATTCTTGCGGTTACGGCCCTGCTTCGCAGATCCGCCCGCCGAGTCCCCTTCCACCAGGTACAGTTCGGAGTGAGCCGGATCGCGTTCCTGACAGTCAGCCAATTTGCCCGGTAGACCGGCCAAATCCAACGCGCCCTTACGACGCGTCATTTCACGGGCTTTACGTGCCGCTTCACGCGCACGAGCCGCATCGATGATTTTGCCGACAACGATTTTCGCGTCGCCCGGGTTTTCCATCAGATAATCAACCAGCTTTTCGTTCATCAGGGTTTCAACCGCTGATTTCACTTCTGACGACACCAGCTTGTCTTTGGTCTGAGAAGAGAACTTAGGATCCGGCACTTTTACAGAAACAACGGCGATCAGGCCTTCACGGGCGTCGTCACCGGTGGCACTGATTTTGGATTTCTTGCTGTAGCCTTCTTTATCCATGTACGCGTTCAGGGTACGGGTCATCGCCGCACGGAAACCGGCGAGGTGAGTCCCGCCGTCACGCTGTGGAATATTGTTGGTAAAGCAGTAAATGTTTTCCTGGAAACCGTCGTTCCATTGCAGAGCAATTTCCACGCCGATGTCGTCTTTCATGGTAGAGAAATAGAACACGGTCGGGTGGATTGGATTCTTGTTTTTGTTCAGGTATTCCACGAACGCCTTAATGCCGCCCTCGTAGTGGAAGTGATCCTGTTTGTCATCACGCTTGTCGTGCAGGCGGATAGCCACGCCGGAGTTCAGGAACGACAGCTCGCGCAGGCGCTTGGCCAGGATGTCGTACTCGAATTCGGTATGGTTTGTGAAGGTCTGGAAGCTCGGCCAGAAGCGTACGGTTGTTCCGGTTAGCTCGGTCTCACCAACGACTTTCAGTGGATTCTGAGGCTCGCCGTGGACGTAGGTTTGTTCGTGAACTTTACCTTCACGACGGATAACCAACTCCAGCTTTTCAGACAGGGCGTTAACAACAGATACACCCACGCCGTGCAGGCCGCCGGACACTTTGTATGAGTTATCGTCAAATTTACCGCCGGCGTGAAGAACAGTCATGATGACTTCTGCGGCAGAGATGCCTTCTTCTTCGTGAATGCCGGTTGGAATGCCACGACCATCATCCTGAACGGAGACGGAGTTATCCGCATGAATCGTAACCAGAATCTCTTTACAGTGGCCAGCGAGGGCTTCGTCGATAGCGTTGTCCACAACCTCGAATACCATGTGGTGCAGACCAGTGCCGTCATCGGTATCGCCGATATACATGCCGGGGCGCTTACGCACCGCGTCCAGCCCTTTTAATACCTTGATACTTGAGGAGTCATAAGAATTCGACATCAACGTTTCTCGCTCATTTTTAGTCCTGTGATAGAACGGCTATTTTACCTTGTTCCACGCGGAACATCTTGCCCTTTTCACCCACCATATCGGTTACTTGTTCAGCGCTAACTGCGCTGACAAAAACCTGGGCCTGGGTGGCTTTGAGGCGATCGGCCAATAACCGGCGTTTACCGGTATCCAGCTCGGAGGCAAAATCGTCAAGAAGATACAGGCAACGCCGCCCGCTCTGTCGGGTGAGAAACTCACCCTGCGCTAATCGGAGTGCACACATCAGCAGTTTCAACTGCCCACGGGAGAGTAAATCCTCCACCGGCGTGCCGTCGGCACGGATGCGAAAATCGGCTTTGTGCGGACCCGATGCTGTGTAAGTCAAGGCTCTGTCGCGCTCGAACTGGCGCTCCAGCAGTTCGCCATAATCGCTTTCCTTGTCCCAGCCGCGCTGGAAAGAGAAGGTCAGGGCAAACTCGGGCAAAAACTGTGCACAGGTTGCGCTGATATCAGCGGCGATTGCCCGGCTGTACTCTGCCCGCCATTCGCTGATGCGCTCAGCCAGTGGGATAAGCTCCTGATCCCACGCGCGAATCTGCGCATAGCGACTCACCTGACGCAGCGCGGCGTTGCGCTGCTTGAGTAACCGACGCAGGTTGCTCCAGGCGATAAAAAAACCGGGATCGTGATGAAAACAACCCCAGTCCAAAAATGCACGGCGGTATTTTGGACCACCGTTCAGTAATGTAAAACCTTCAGGCGTGATCAGCTGCATCGGCAGCATTTGCGCCAGCTCAGAAACCTTATGACCGTCGCTGCCGTCGATTCTGACCTTGCTGTCGCCCTGACGGCTTTTGCTCAATCCGACGCTCAGCTCGCGCTCACCGCCTTCGTCAATGCGCCCATGCAGAACAAATTCTGGCTGCTCGTGACGAATTACCCTTCCCGCCTGCAAACTGCGAAAGGCGCGGCCATGCCCAAGCGTATACACCGCCTCGAGCACGCTTGTTTTACCGCTACCGTTGGGACCCACGAGGAAGTTAAATCCGGGCGAAGGCGCTAAGTCCGCCGCCTCGATGTTGCGGAAATCTTTAATCAGTAATCGCGTTAATGCCATTAAAAAGTTTTCTTCATCATCAACCGCACAAGGGCGTTAGCGTCGCAGCGAGTTTGGAGACGGCTAGCGCACAGCAACCGGAGCGTACACGAGTACGTGACCGACTTAGCCATAAAAAACTGAGCACTGCCCGACTTCAAAATAGCCATTAAGCTAGCCCGCTTAAAGTCTCATCGGCATGACGACATAGGCTGCGGCCTTACTGGCACCGTCTTCAATCTGCACGCTGGAAACAGAGTCGGTCAGTAACAGGCGAACCTCTTCACATTTCAAGGCGTTAAGAACATCAAGCACGTAGCTGACGTTGAAGCCAATTTCCATTTCCGTGCCGTCGTAAGCGACGTCGAGAATTTCCTCTGCCTCTTCCTGCTCAGGGTTATTCGCGGTGATCTTCAGCTGATTCTGGCTGAGATACAGACGCACACCGCGGAATTTTTCGTTGGAAAGAATGGCCGCACGGGCAAACGCCTGCTTGAGCAGGTCACAGCCGGCTTGCAGCGTTTTGTCAGGATTCTTAGGCAACACGCGACGATAATCAGGGAAACGTCCATCAACCAGCTTGGAGGTGAAGATGAAATCACCGACGTGGGCGCGGATATTATTGCTACCGATTTGCAGTTGCAGCAGGGTATCGCCGCCGTCGAGCAGGCGGACCAATTCCATCACGCCTTTGCGCGGGACAATAACCGAGTGCGACGGCAAAGACTGGCCGATAGGCATTGAGCACACCGCCAAACGGTGTCCGTCGGTCGCGACGGTACGCAGCTCTTCACCTTCGGTCTCAAAAAGCATTCCGTTCAGGTAATAGCGAACGTCCTGATGCGCCATCGAGAACTGGGTCGCTTCGATCAGGCGTTTTAACGTCGCCTGCGGCAGGGTAAATTCTACCTCGCTCTGCCAGTCGTCAAGGTTCGGGAAGTCGCTCGCCGGCAGCGTAGACAGCGAGAAGCGGCTGCGCCCGGAGCGAACCAGCATACGGTCGCTTTCGAGGGTCACGGCTATCTCTGCGCCTTCTGGCAAGCCACGGCAGATATCAAAGAATTTACGCGCAGGGACAGTCGTTGCACCCACGTCATGAGGCTGAGACAGCGCAACTTTGGCGACCATCTCCATTTCAAGATCTGTCCCCGTTAGCAATAACGCGCCTTCCGTAACCTGCAACAACAGGTTACCCAGAATTGGCAGCGTTGGTCGTCCACCCAGTGGGCTACTGACCTGTTGCAGTGGTTTCAGCAAATGCTCACGTTCAACAATAAATTTCATAGCGCTAGGAGGAGAGTGTCCTGATTAAGTTAGAGAAATCTTCTTTGATGTCATGGCTTTCTTCACGCAGCTGCTCGATTTTACGGCAGGCGTGCAACACCGTGGTATGGTCACGACCACCGAACGCATCGCCGATTTCTGGCAGGCTGTGGTTGGTGAGCTCTTTTGCCAGCGCCATCGCCATCTGACGCGGTCGGGCAACCGAACGGGAACGCCGTTTGGAGAGCAGGTCAGCGACCTTAATCTTATAATACTCGGCGACCGTTTTCTGAATATTATCAATGGTGACCAGCTTCTCTTGCAGAGCAAGCAGGTCACGCAGCGCCTCACGCACGAAGTCGATGGTGATGGCGCGGCCGGTAAAGTTGGCGTTGGCGATAACGCGGTTCAGCGCGCCCTCGAGCTCACGCACGTTGGAACGCAGACGCTTGGCGATAAAGAACGCCACCTCGCCGGGCAGACGGATGTCATTCTCGTCGGCCTTTTTCATTAAAATCGCCACACGCGTTTCGAGCTCTGGCGGCTCAATCGCGACGGTCAAACCCCAGCCAAAGCGGGATTTCAGACGGTCTTCGACGCCGTTAATCTCTTTAGGATAACGGTCCGAGGTCAAAATGATCTGCTGATTGCCTTCGAGCAGGGCGTTAAAGGTATGGAAAAACTCTTCCTGAGAACGCTCTTTGTTGGCAAAAAATTGAATATCATCGATAAGTAACGCATCGACCGAGCGGTAATAACGCTTAAATTCTTCAATGGCATTGTTTTGCAGGGCTTTCACCATATCCTGCACGAAACGCTCGGAATGCATGTAAACCACTTTGGCATTGGCTTTGCGCGCCATAATGCCGTTGCCCACAGCGTGCAGCAAGTGCGTTTTACCGAGACCGGTTCCGCCGTATAAAAACAATGGGTTATAAGCGCCACCCGGGTTATCTGCCACCTGACGAGCCGCAGCACGGGCCAGTTGGTTAGATTTACCTTCGACGAAGTTATCGAAAGTATGCTTTGGATTGACGTTAGAGCGATAAGACAGCTCGGGCTGAGCAGGTGAACTGTCCCAGCTAGGGCGCGTAGGAGCCGCGCGCGGGGCAGTTCTGGCCGCGACCGGAGAACTCACGGCGGCGGCAACGGTTTCGTTAACGCGCTGAACAAGTGGCTTGCTGCCCACCTCAAAACGTAACAAAGGCGCATCCGTGCCACAAAAATCGTTCAACAAACCGTTAATGTTGTTTAAGTATTTGTCACGCACCCAATCGAGGACAAACCGGTTTGGCGCATACAGCGCCAAGGTGTTGTCACTCAATTCCGCCTGCAAAGGGCGTATCCACATACTGAATTCTGTGGCAGGTAACTCATCCTGCAATCTGGCAAGACACTGCTGCCAAAGCGAAAGTGACACGGCGGACTCCACTCGAACAAGACCAAAAAAGAAAAAGGATCAGGATATTTTTTAAATCATGATTTTAGACACACGCCTCGCTCTGACATTTACAGCTACGCCACGGGGTTGCACCGTAGTGTGAGAAAAATGTTGAGGAGATGTCTTCAGGCCACCCTGTCAGTGACCAAAAGCGACGTGTGAACCGTTTTTTACGGTTTTTTGTCGGCTAATAAGTTTCGTTTAAAAAATCTACAAGCCGATCGGCCGTCCGGGATGGATCAGCGATCGGAATGGCGGATCATAACGCAAACTGCGTCAGAGATCCTCCCCTTCCTCACACAAAAGATCCTTTTTATCCACAGGCGTGGTTCGTCAAGTGGGTAAGCTTAGCCGATCACTAGAATATTAGGAGGGTGACTCACGCTTTGCACAGAAAAATAAGATTTCACTGAGCATCATTCACAGGTTTTCAACCGAGATCACAATAAGAATGTTCAAGGATCAAGCGGCGATCCTTGCGATTTAGGCAAGAGTCCGTATAATCCTCAGCCCTACGTGTGATACCTGTGCTCCTGATGGTCATCGGTGACCACGGGAATATTTGGTAAACATTTAGGCGCGCTTTCTAGCAATGTAAATTGACTCAGGACTGTACAATTATTACAATCCCGCTTCTTTATATGTTGCGACAAAGGCATCGGCTGCTTCTGCACCGAGAGCCCACGCGTTTACTGATCAGTTTTAATTTTAAGTTTAGGTAGAAATCGCCATGAAACGCACTTTCCAACCGTCCGTACTGAAGCGCAACCGTAGCCACGGTTTCCGTGCTCGTATGGCTACCAAGAATGGTCGTCAGGTTCTGGCTCGCCGTCGCGCGAAAGGCCGTACCCGTCTGTCTGCTTCTAAGTAATAAAAGCTAACCTGTTTAGTGGTTAAGCTAGCTTTTCCCAGGGAGTTACGTTTGTTAACTCCCCGTCATTTCACTTTCGTCTTCCAGCAGCCACAACGGGCCGGCACGCCTCAAATCACCATCCTTGGCCGCCTGAACGAGCTGGGGCATCCCCGCATCGGTCTCACCGTCGCAAAAAAACATGTCAAACGCGCTCACGAACGTAATCGGATCAAACGCCTAACCCGCGAAAGCTTCCGGTTAAATCAGCATGCGCTGCCGTCTATGGATTTTGTCGTGCTGGTGAAGAAGGGGGTTGCCGATCTCGATAACCGTGCGTTAACGGAAGCGTTGGAGAAATTATGGCGTCGACACTGCCGACAGGCTCCCGCATCCTGATTGCCTTGATACGCGGGTATCAACTGGTAATCAGCCCAATGCTTGGGCCTCATTGTCGTTTTCGGCCAACCTGCTCTCAATACGGTATTGAGGCAATTGGTCGCTTTGGCATGGTAAAAGGCAGTTGGTTGACGCTGAAGCGCGTATTAAAATGCCATCCTTTAAACCCAGGTGGTGATGACCCCGTACCGCCGAAAACCGACAATAACAGAGAACACTAACGATGGATTCGCAACGCAATCTTTTCCTCATCGCTCTGCTGTTCGTGTCTTTCATGATCTGGCAGGCATGGCAAACGGACCACGCTCCGCAACCAGCCAACCAGACCACGCAACAGACTGCGAACACAGCCACCGGTGATGCTGCCAACCAGGCTGTTCCTGGAAGCGGACAGGGCAAACTGATCACTGTTAACACTGACGTCCTCTCTTTGACCATCAACACTCGTGGTGGCGATATCGAGCAGGCTCTGTTGACGCAATACCCAGTAGCGCTGAAATCTACCGCTCCGTTCCAGCTGCTCGAAACAACTCCCTCTTTCGTCTATCAGGCTCAAAGCGGTCTGACCGGCAAAAATGGTCCGGATAATCCAGCTAACGGTGAACGTCCTCTGTACACCACAAGCCAGGACAGCTTCACCTTGGGTGAAGGCCAGACCGAACTGCGTATCCCGATGACCTACACGGCTCCAAACGGCGCAGTTTATACCAAGACTTTCGTTATCAAACGCGGCTCTTACGCCGTTAACGTGGCTTATAACGTTAACAACACTACTAAAGCTCCGCTGGATTTGACCCTGTTCGGTCAGCTGAAGCAAACCACCGACCTGCCTAAATCTCGCGATACCGGCAACCACAGCTTTGCTCTGCACACCTTCCGTGGCGCGGCTTACTCCTCAAGCGATGACAAATACCAGAAATATGCGTTCGACAAGAGCGAACCTCTGGATGTCACCACGCAGGGCGGATGGGTGGCCATGTTGCAGCAGTACTTTGCTACCGCATGGATCCCTTCAGCGAAAGATACCAACACCTTCTACACCAACAACAGCAACGGTATCTCTTCAATCGGCTTTAAAGGCGCACCTTTCGTCGTTCAGCCTGGCGCTCAGCAGCAGGTGGGTTCAATCCTGTGGGTTGGCCCTGAACTTCAGGACCAGATGGCCGCTATCGCGCCACACCTGGACCTGACCGTTGACTACGGCTGGCTGTGGTTTATCTCTCAGCCGCTGTTCAAGCTGCTGAAGTTTATCCACAGCTTCATCGGTAACTGGGGCTTCTCGATTATCATCATCACCTTTATCGTGCGCGGTATCATGTACCCACTGACCCGTGCGCAATATACGTCGATGGCGAAAATGCGTATGCTGCAGCCGAAACTGGCCGCGATGCGTGAGCGTATCGGTGATGACAAACAGCGCATGAGTCAGGAAATGATGGCGCTGTACAAGTCGGAAAAAGTTAACCCACTGGGTGGCTGTCTGCCGCTGGTAATCCAGATGCCTATCTTCCTGGCACTGTATTACATGCTGTCTGGTTCCATCGAACTGCGCCACGCGCCGTTTGTCCTGTGGATCCATGACCTGTCGGCGCAAGACCCGTACTTCATCCTGCCGGTTATGATGGGTATCACGATGTTCTTCATTCAGAAGATGTCGCCGACCACCGTAACCGACCCGATGCAGCAGAAGATCATGACCTTTATGCCGGTTATCTTCACGGTGTTCTTCCTGTGGTTCCCGTCAGGCCTGGTGGTGTACTACATCGTCAGTAACCTGGTCACCATCCTCCAGCAGCAGCTGATTTATCGCGGCCTGGAAAAACGTGGTTTACACAGCCGCGACAAGAAGAAAGCCTGATCGATAGATAACATCGGTGCATAATAGAGAAGGCGGTCAATTGACCGCCTTCTTTTTTAACTAAATTTTAGCCAGAACTCAGAGAACGCTATGAATACGTCAGACACTATCGTTGCTCAAGCTACGCCGCCAGGCCGCGGTGGCGTCGGTATTGTGCGCATTTCCGGCCGTGCGGCCAGCCTGATAGCCCATGAAATCCTGGGCAAGCTGCCTAAGCCACGCTATGCCGACTATCTGCCCTTTCGCGATGCAGACGGCAGTACGCTGGACCAAGGCATTGCGCTGTGGTTCCCTGGCCCTAACTCCTTCACTGGAGAGGACGTACTGGAACTTCAGGGCCACGGCGGGCCGGTTATCCTCGACCTGTTGATCAAACGCATTCTGGCGCTGCCTGACGTGCGTATCGCCCGCCCCGGTGAGTTCTCCGAGCGCGCGTTCCTTAACGACAAGCTGGATTTGGCACAGGCGGAGGCCATTGCCGACCTGATTGATGCCAGCTCCGAACAGGCGGCACGGTCTGCCGTCAACTCTTTGCAGGGGGCATTTTCGTCGAAGATCCATCACTTGGTGGAAGCACTCACTAACCTGCGAATCTATGTCGAAGCGGCGATTGACTTCCCGGATGAGGAAATCGACTTCCTGTCTGATGGCAAAATTGAAGCTCAGCTCAATGCGGTGATCGGTGACCTAAACGCCGTGCGTACCGAAGCGCGTCAGGGCAGCCTGCTGCGCGAGGGAATGAAAGTGGTAATTGCCGGTCGTCCAAACGCCGGTAAATCAAGCCTTCTCAATGCATTAGCCGGTCGCGAAGCCGCAATCGTCACCGATATTGCCGGGACTACCCGTGACGTGCTGCGGGAACATATCCACATCGACGGCATGCCGCTGCACATTATCGACACCGCCGGTCTGCGCGACGCCAGTGACGAAGTGGAGCGAATTGGTATCGAACGTGCGTGGAACGAGATTGAACAGGCGGATACCGTGCTGTTTATGGTTGACGGCACCACCACCGATGCCACCGAGCCGGCCGAGATCTGGCCAGACTTTATGGCGCGTCTGCCCGCTTCTCTGCCGATCGTGGTGGTACGAAATAAAGCCGATGTAACAGGCGAGACAATGGGTAAGACAGAAGTGAATGGTCACTCACTTATTCGCCTGTCGGCGCGTACCGGTGAAGGTATCGACCTGCTCCGTGACCATTTGAAAGAGAGCATGGGCTTTAACCAAAATATGGAAGGCGGCTTCCTTGCCCGCCGTCGCCACCTGCAGGCGCTGGAGCAGGCCGCACAGCACCTTTTACAGGGTAAAGACCAGCTTTTGGGTGCCTGGGCAGGAGAACTGCTGGCGGAAGAGCTCCGTCTTTCCCAGCAGTCGCTGAGCGAGATAACGGGAGAGTTTAGTTCCGATGATCTGCTTGGCCGTATCTTCTCGAGCTTCTGTATCGGCAAATAGGCCCCGTGTAAAATGTAAGCACTTACTCACAAAAGGGGTAATGGCCTTTATGAGTAAGTGCCACTTCATCAGCTCGAAAACTTTTCCAGACGTTTAAGCTGAGCTTCCAACACCTGACACAGGTTCAGCATATTCTGTGGGATTTTTACAAACTCAGTGACATTCTCATGCCTCGCTTTATGTTTTTTGCAGAAAATATCGATTAAGGTAATTAAATCTTTGGACTTTTTGTAAACGCTGAAGTTCATATTTGAGGTTATCTTAAGAATAGTGGCTTGCAGTATGTCAATCTCTTGCTGAGCTTTTTTATATAGACTAATGCGCTTTGTTAATAACTCTCTCTGTGAGCCCGTGGTTTTTTCTAAAAATTTATTATCATGCGAAATATTGGCCTCGAAACTGTTGTAAGACGCGGCGATGTCTTTAATTATATGACCAATGACAATTGATCGCTTATTGTCTTTTTGGGTAAAAAGCAGCCTGCCAACAGGAAGAGGTTCACCCCGGTGAGGTGATTTATCGTATTCATCAATCATTTTCATGGCTAGGCGTTGTTTAGCCTCCATCTTTCCAGAAAATCCACGGTGGACTCCCAGGTCTAAAAGATTCTTACTCGAATCTTGGTTTTCAGGAGCATCAATTCTCCCCCGCGGACTCCTCGCCCCCCGCAGGCTCTTAGCCTCTGGTAGCAATTCAGGTTTTAAACTGGCAGCTCCCTCCGCTCCTGGCGCTCCTGAAGCATAGGCCAACGAGCCTCCGATTAAAACAATCGTCCCCAATGCCATGAAAACTTTCACCGCGGGAAAGTTGCATTTTACCGCGGGAGCCTTTTGTTCAATCAATTCCTGACAGGGGTGATACACTTCTTCCATATTTATCCCGATAAAAGGGTCGGTGCATAAAATGTTACTTTCTGGTGATGAATTAGAATTATTTCCTACATTATTAACATGATTAGCGAAACTTGTTTTATTAGGAAAATCTTTCTCAACATTTTTAACTGGCTTATAGCCTGGTATGTTATTTACATTAATATATTTAGGCATATCTAATATCCTTCCTGGATAATTATTATTCTCGCCAGCAAAATACACCAAAAAACTTGTTATTTATCATTAAATATGGACGAAATTAGATTCCATTGATCGAAGTCAAAGGGCTATTTACCCACTTCTCGATAAATAAAAATAACTCTTAATAAAAGCTCATAAATGTTCTTTTCTTAATTACCTTGCCCCTCCCGACTCTATTAAATTAAAAAAAATTTTGCCAGGAGGGAATATTCCCCCTCGTCCTTCACCTCGAACCCTACCCGCTACGACCCAGGCCTTCGGCGGTTAACACGCAAAAAGGACAAATTTTCCTTTATAAAACAGCAAAAAGAACCCAGGCAACTAACAGGTTATTCTTATTCACCTTTATACGCTCCAGGTATAAATATTTAATCGATTAGTTATTTATATAATTTACACTAAGACAGTACTATGGACAGACCTCAAGCTAAGCCATGTACGAACCATTACTCAGGGAGTGATCAATGGCGTGCCACTTTGCCCGATGGACCATCACGGAAAGCGAGCCGGACATCCACCGTTTACCCGCGGAAGTATTAACTTTCGCCAACACCCTTTCCCCGAAGCCTGCCAGACGATTTATCCACGGACGTGTCCTGCTTGCAGAGCTGATGTTTTATCTTTACGGAATCGCTCGACTGCCGCAGATAATCATTCAGCCCAGCGGTCGCCCAAGTTTTTCCGCCAGCGGTTTGCCCGATTTCAGCCTGGCCTATGCAGGGAACCAGCTGGGCGTGATGCTGAGCGGCGAAGGTAAAGCGGGCCTTGATTTAGAGATTCTTCACGCCCTCGGGGCTAGCCATCATCCCCGCCGGTCTGCATTCACTGTCGCAGAAAAAAACTGGGTCACCCTCCAGTCCGATCCCGAAGAGTCAGCCTCGCAGCTCGAATGCATCCGCCAGAGCGTGCACAAACTGTCGGGCCAGAGCGAGTTCACCGCCGATACGCTGAGCCTGCACCCTTCTTCAGGACGTTTACGCTCGAGCGTAACCTCAGACGTGCAGGTCATGAGCGATATTGAAGGCCCCATCGTCTGGTCGTGCGCACACAGCCCGGCCATTCAGCGGCTGATCTGCTGGTGCTACGATCCCGATGAGGGATTCATCCGCACCGCGACATTTTCCCCCCAACAGCAGGTCGATTCGCTACACTTTATGAAATTAACCAGTCTACCGCCGGCCAAGTAGCCAGCATTGTAGCTATCTTCCCCCTACTCAATAAGCCAGGAGTCGTTAATGTCAGCTCAACCCCTGAAGTTTGTCACCCTGTTAGGCAGCTTGCGTAAAGGGTCTTTTAACGCGATGGTTGCGCGCACGCTGCCGAAGCTGGCGCCTGAAGGCGTCACCATTGAGGCTCTGCCTTCGATTGGCGACATTCCGCTTTACGATGCCGATATCCAGCAGGAGTCGGGCTTTCCGCCGACCATCGAAAAAATTGCCGAGCACATTCGCCAGGCTGACGGCGTCATCATCGTGACGCCGGAATACAACTATTCGGTGCCGGGCGGACTGAAGAATGCCATCGACTGGCTTTCACGCGTGCCTGAGCAGCCGATGGCGGGGAAACCGGTGCTGATTGAAACCAGCTCAATGGGGGCAATTGGCGGCGCACGCTGTCAGTATCATCTGCGTCAGATTCTGGTGTTCCTCGACGCCATGGTGCTTAACAAACCGGAGTTTATGGGCGGTGTAATTCAAAGCAAGGTGGATGCACAGCTTGGAGAGGTTATCGATCAAAGCACGCTGGATCACCTTACCGGCCAACTCAGCGCGTTTTCAGACTTTACGCGTCGATTTAAGAAATAATTTAGCGGGAAAAAACCGGCCTGATTCGACTCGTCCCCCACCGAAAAGTAGGGGACGATATTTAGGCGATTTTATTTGTTATCAATAAACGCGATTTTTAGCACGAACAGCAGCGTGACAACCCACACGCAGGCGCTGATGTCTTTAAAGCGCCCACTGCCCAGCTTCATCACCACGTAAGAGATAAACCCTAAGGCTATTCCCTCGGTAATCGAGAAGCTGAACGGCATCATCACGGCGGTCACAAACGCAGGAACCGCTTCAGTGAGGTCGTCCCAGGTGACGCGTGCCAGGCTTGAAGTCATCAGCACGCCGACGTAGATAAGCGCCCCGGCCGCCGCGTAGGCCGGCACCATTCCGGCCAGCGGGGAAATAAAGATAACCAACAAGAACAGCAGTCCGGTAACGACGGCGGTGAGGCCGGTACGCCCACCGATGGCCACGCCGGAACAGCTTTCGATGTAGGTGCTGATAGCCGAAGTACCGATAAAGGAACCCGCTACCGAGCTGAGGCTGTCGACAAACAGCGCCTGCTTCATCTGCGGGAATTTACCCTCGCTGTCGGCCAGACCGGCCTTGTCGGTGACGCCAATCAGCGTGCCCGAGGAGTCGAACAGGTTAACCAGCATAAAGGAGAAGATAACGCCTGATAGGCCAAGATTCAGTGACCCTTTGATATCAACCTGGCCCACCACCGACGTCACGCTCGGCGGCATAGACCACACGCCCGCGTAGTGCACGTCCCCCATTGCCCAGCCAATCAGCGTAGTAATGACGATGGAGATAAGCACGGCGGCATGAATGTTACGCGCTGCCAGAATGGCGATAATGAAGAAGCCCAGGGCGCCCAGCAGCACCGAATGCGAGGTCAGTTTACCGATAGTCACCAACGTGTCGGGATTGGCCACCACGATGCCGGCATTTTTCAGCCCCATCATGCCAATAAACAGTCCGATACCGGCGGTGATGCCGACCCGCAAACTGGACGGAATATTGGCTATCATCCAGTAGCGCACGCGGAAAATGGTCAGCAGGAACAGTCCGACCGCTCCCCAGAAAATCGCGCCCATGCCGGTCTGCCAGGAAATCCCCATTGCACCAACCACCACAAAGGCGAAGAAGGCATTGAGGCCCATTGCCGGCGCCAGTGCGACCGGCAGATTGGCGATCAGCCCCATCAAAATGCTGCCGAACGCGGCAATCAGACATGTGGTCACAAACACCGCCTGTTTGTCCATGCCCGCTACGCCAAGAATCTGCGGGTTAACGAAGACGATATACACCATGGTCAGGAAGGTGGTGAATCCGGCAACCGTTTCGGTTTTCAGCGTCGTTCCATGCTGAGTCAATTTAAACAGACGCTCTAACAGCCCTTGCCCAGCGCCAGCATTATTTTGTGGTGTGCTCATTAGTGAGTTCCAAAGAGGGGAAAAACAGTCGGCCGCTATCCTACCCCAATTAATCCGTTGAATGAGATGAATCTGCTGCTTTTTATTGCATTTTTACAATCTTTTGACGACATTTCGGACCAACTGACGTTTTTTAACCCTTATTTGGTCACACTTTATCGCGCAACGGAGGCAATAAGGTGGTCGGAACTGGCGCGTATCTTCTGTAAGATGAGGGTTGGCGTCATGTCATAAACAAGGCGATAAGTTCAGAAAAAGGATGAAATATGCCCCGGATAGAATGCGTTTTTTTTGACTGCGATGGCACGCTAGTAGATAGCGAAAGGCTGTGCTGCGAGGCCTATGTGCTGATGTTTGCCCACTTCGGCATTACCGTCTCCTATGACGAGATGTTCAAGAAATACAAGGGCGTAAAGCTCTACGAAATTATCGACATCATCAACCGTCAGCATGGGCTCGAAAAAAGCAAAGAAGAGATGGAAGTGGTTTTCCGCGAGCACGTTGCGCGTCTTTTCGATGAAAAACTTGAGCCAATCGACGGCGCGAAGGCCTTGCTCTCGGCGATAACCGTGCCGATGTGCGTGGTTTCCAACGGTCCGGTGAAAAAAATGCAGCATTCACTCGGATTAACCGGCCTGTTACCCTTTATGGAAGGCCGACTTTACAGCGGATATGATCTGCAACGCTGGAAACCCGATCCTGCTTTGCTTTACCATGCGGCTCAGGAAATGCAGGTGCCTATCGCGTCATGCATATTGGTAGAAGACTCCGTAGCGGGCGTTCAGGCGGGGATTGCGGCCAACATCCCGGTTTATTATTACTGCGCAGATATTCACAACCCGGCCATCGACCATCCTCTGGTTACCGCTTTCACAGATATGCATCAGCTTGCCGCTATCTGGCGAGAGAAAGGCTACAATATCGTCGAACAGGACGCAGTAATTTGATTTGTAACTGTACTTCGCAATAGTTACTCTTTAGAAGACGACAAGGTTCCTTAAGGAGAAGACGCTGACTAGCCAAAGTCCCCAGACAACGGGGCGAAAAAACGATCCAATAGGCCTCAAGCAGCGCATATTCGACAGTGCGCTGAACGAGTTTGCCGAGTCCGGATTAATGGGCGCACGGATGGAAAACATCGCCTCAAACGCGGATACCACCAAACGTATGGTGGTTTATCACTATAAATCAAAAGAAGCGCTCTATATGCAGGTGTTGGAGCATGTTTATCGCTGCCTGCGAAAACATGAGCTTGAGCTGGACCTTTCCGCTTATCCTCCTGCCGAAGCTATTGTTAAACTGGTTGAAGCCAGTTTTGATTTTCACGTATCGCACCCGGAATTTATTCGAATAGTTTCAACCGAAAACATGCTTCGTGGACGCTTTATTCGTCAATCCACCAGCATTCGGGCATTGAACCAGACGGCGCTCACTCTGCTGGACGATATTCTCGAACGCGGGAAGAAAGGCCATCTGTTCAAAGAAGATGCGCAGGCCCGCGACGTTCACAGACTGATAAGCAGTCTCTGCGTTCACCAGGTTGCCAACCAGTACACTTTCGGGGCGCTGTTTGAAAATCCGGACGAGTTTGACACGCAGAATGCGCACTATCGCCAACTGGCGGTCATGGTCGCGCTGCGGTATCTGATGATTTAGTGATACCAGCGGTAGAAATGCAAACGCCCGATAAGCAGCTTATCGGGCGTTTGTTTTAATGCACTCGGCCCTCGGGGCTTTGCGCGATGAAATTAGCTCTTGTCTGACTTGTCCGCTTTACCATTCTTGTCGCCCGCCAGCAGTTTATCCAGCGCGTCGCCCCCGACGTGACGGAAGTCCTGACCTTTGACGAAGTAGAAAATGATTTCGCAGATATTCTGACAACGGTCGCCGATGCGCTCGATAGAACGGGCGCAGAACAACGCAGTCAAAATACTCGGAATTTGACGTGGATCTTCCATCATATAGGTCATCAGCTGACGCACGATGCCCTCATATTCCTGATCGACCTTCCTGTCTTCGCGATAAATTCTAATCGCTTCATCGAGATCCATACGGGCAAAGGCATCGAGCACGTCGTGCAGCATCTGCACGGTGTGGCGCCCCAGCGACTCGAGGCTGACCAGCAGCGGCTGGTGCAGGTGCGAGAACTTCTCAAGTGCCGTACGACAGATTTTATCCGCCACGTCACCGATACGTTCAAGCTCGGAAATAGTCTTGATGATGGCCATCACCATGCGTAAATCGCTGGCAGTCGGCTGACGTTTGGCGATGATGCGCACGCAGGCTTCATCAATAGCCACTTCCATCATATTGACCTTGTCATCACCTTTAATAACGCGCTCGGCCAGCTCGCCGTCCTGATTGTGCATCGCGGTGATAGCATCGGTAAGCTGCTGCTCCACCAGGCCGCCCATCACCAGAACCTGAGTACGGATGTGCTCGAGCTCTGCGTTGAACTGGGCAGAAATGTGCTTATTGAGATTCAGATTGTCCATCGTGCTTTCCTCTCTGCCTCGAAGGGCAATCAACCATAGCGGCCAGTAATGTAGTCCTCAGTCTGCTTGCGGGCAGGTGAGGTGAACAATGAGTCAGTGTCGCTGTATTCAATCAGTTCGCCGAGATACATAAACGCCGTACGGTCCGAGCAGCGTGCCGCCTGCTGCATGTTATGGGTAACGATAACCACCGTATAGTCGGATTTTAACTCGGTAATCAACTCTTCGATACGACCGGTAGAGATAGGGTCCAGCGCCGAGCAGGGTTCATCCAGCAAGAGAACGTCGGGGCGAATCGCAATCCCACGCGCGATACACAGACGCTGTTGCTGCCCCCCGGAGAGGCTGTAACCGCTCTGGTGCAGCTTGTCTTTTGACTCATTCCACAGCGCCGCTTTGGTCAGCGCCCACTGCACGCGCTCGTCCATGTCGGTACGCGACAGCTTTTCGAACAGACGCACGCCGAAGGCGATGTTGTCGTAAATCGACATCGGGAACGGCGTTGGCTTCTGGAACACCATGCCGACCTTAGCGCGCAGCAGTGCGATGTCCTGCTTATCCACCAGGATATTTTCGCCGTCGAGCAGAATCTCACCCTCGGCTCTCTGTTCTGGATACAGCTGATACATCTTGTTAAAGGTACGCAGAAGCGTGGATTTACCACAGCCAGACGGGCCGATAAACGCCGTCACTTCATTTTTCGCAATATCCAGGGAGATGTTTTTCAACGCATGGAATTTGCCGTAATAGAAATTCAGATCGCGGACCTGGATTTTACTGTTGGATGCATCGGTCATTCGACTCATTAAGACATCTCTCTTTAATCAATATTTTTTGTAATCACTGCTTTTTCTTGGCGAAAATCACGCGAGCAATGATATTCAGCAGCAGTACGCACACAGTAATCAGCAAAACGCCGGCCCAGGCCATTTGCTGCCATTGCACAAACGGGCTCATGGCGAATTTAAATATGGTGACCGGGAGGTTGGCGATAGGCTGCATCAGGTCCGTGCTCCAGAACTGGTTGGAGAGCGACGTGAACAGCAGCGGCGCGGTTTCACCGGCGATACGCGCAACGGCCAGCAGCACACCGGTGATAATCCCCGATACCGACGCCTTAAGCGTAATCGCAGAAATCATCTTCCATTTCGGGGTACCCAGCGCATAGGCCGCCTCACGCAGGCTGTCCGGCACCAGTTTGAGCATGTTTTCCGTGGTGCGGATAACGATAGGAATCTGCAACAACGCCAGCGCGACAATGCCCGCCCAGCCGGAGAAGTGTCCCATTTTTGCAACCACGATGGTGTAAACAAACAGACCTACGACGATAGAGGGTGCCGACAGCAGGATATCGTTGATGAAGCGAATAACCTCGGCCAACGCGGATTTACGTCCGTATTCGGCCAGATACACCCCTGCCATAATGCCCAGCGGCGTACCGATAACGGTAGACCATAGAATCAACAGGCCGCTGCCCGCGATGGCATTTGCCAGGCCACCGCCGTCGGTGTTGGGCGGCGGAGTATTTTGGGTAAACAGCGCCAGCGACATGCCGTCGATGCCTTTGGTCACCGTAGTAAACAGGATCCACACCAGCCAGAACAGGCCGAAAACCATGGTCGCCATCGACAGCAGCAGCGCGATACGGTTCTTGGTTCTGCGCCATGCCTGACGCTTACGGCGTGATTCAAACAACGCTGCGTTGCTTTGCATTTCGAGAGTTGCCATCTTAACGTCCCTCATTCTTGGCCAGACGCAGAATCATCAGCTTGGAAAGCGCCAACACGATAAAGGTGATGACAAACAGAATCAGGCCAAGCTCCATCAGCGCCGAGGTATGCAGGCCGGAAGACGCTTCGGCAAACTCGTTCGCCAGCGCCGAGGTAATACTGTTGCCCGGCATGTATAGCGAGGCACTGTCGAGCTGGTAGGTGTTACCGATGATAAAGGTTACCGCCATCGTCTCACCTAGCGCACGCCCCAGACCGAGCATAATGCCACCGATGACGCCGTTCTTAGTAAACGGCAGAACGATGCGCCAGATAACTTCCCAGGTGGTACAGCCGATGCCGTAGGCCGACTCTTTCATCATCACCGGCGTCTGCTCAAACACGTCACGCATAACGGAAGCGATGTAAGGGATAATCATGATGGCAAGGATAACGCCCGCCGCCAGAATACCAATACCAAATCCCGGGCCGGCAAACAGCGCGCCAACAATAGGAATACCGGAAAGCACATCACCGACCGGCTGCTGGAAGTAGGTCGCAAACAAAGGTGCGAAGACGAACAGGCCCCACATGCCGTAAACGATACTCGGGATAGCGGCCAGCAGTTCGATGGCGATACCCAGTGGACGTTTGAGCCAGTTAGGTGCCAGTTCGGTCAGAAACAGCGAGATACCAAAGCTGACGGGAACGGCAATCAACAGCGCAATAATCGAGGTCACGATCGTTCCGTAAATCGGAACCAGTGCGCCGAACTGCTCGTTGGGAACGTCCCAGGTTTTATTCCACAGGAAAGAGAAACCAAACTTTTCCATGCTAGGCAGGGAAGAAATAAACAGCGAAACGATGATACCGCCGAGCAGCAACAGCGTAATCAGCGCAGCCAGTTTTACCAGCGCGCCGAAGATAATGTCACCGTTTTTGCTTGGTGCTTTGAAGGACGGCGTTTTTTCAGCCATAACACTCTCTTCTTATTCAGATTTATTTCTCTTTCGACAAGGGGTTATCGGCAGAGAATGAGACAGAAGACCGGTACTTTATATCACCTGCTATCTCAAACCAAAGTAATTGGCGCCGTAGCGGGGCTACGGCGCCAGAAACAGAGGCTTAGTAGAGGGATTTACCGCTGCTGTCTTTAACGTTGGTCTTCCACGCTGTCTGGATTTGAGAAATAACAGACTGCGGCAGGGAGGCGTAATCCAGACCGGTCGTCAGCTTGTCACCATTTTTATAGGCCCAGTCGAAGAACTTCAGAACTTCTGCGCCCTTGGTGGCATCCTGCTGCTGCTTGTAGACCAGAATGAAGGTGGTAGAAGAGATTGGCCATGCGTTGTCACCCTTCTGGAAGGTCAAGTCCTGAGCAAAGGTCTTGCTCCAGTCTGCGCCTTTCGCCGCTGCGCTGAACGACTCTTCAGAAGGGGAAATTGCCTTGCCGCTCGCATCCACCAGCTTGGTGTAAGTCAGGTTGTTCTGTTTGGCGTAAGCGTATTCAACGTAGCCAATTGAGCCAGGCAGACGCTGTACAAACGCGGCTACGCCGTCGTTACCTTTGCCGCCCAGGCCGGTTGGCCAGTTAACGGTGGTGCCTACGCCAATCTCTTTTTTCCAGTCGGCGTTAGCTTTGGACAGGTAGCTGGTGAACACGAAAGAGGTGCCTGAACCGTCTGCACGACGAACGACAGCGATATTGGTATCAGGCAGTTTCACGCCTGGGTTCAGCTTAGTGATTTCCGGATCGTTCCACTTCTTGATTTTACCCAGATAGATGTCACCCAGCGATTTACCGTCCAGCGTCAACTCACCGGATTTAATGCCCGGGATGTTAACGGCCAGCACAACGCCACCGATCACGGTTGGGAACTGGAACAGACCGTTTTTCTCGAGGTCAGCGTCGCTCATTGGCGCGTCTGATGCACCGAAGTCTACGGTTTTAGCGATGATCTGCTTGATGCCACCTGAAGAACCGATGCCCTGATAGTTAACCTGAGCGCCCGTTGCTTTTTGATAGGAGTCAGCCCATTTTGCATAAACTGGCGCCGGGAATGTACCGCCTGCACCGGTCAGATTAGTTGCTGAGAATGCAGACATTGCTGTTAAAGAAAAAGTCGCTGCCACAATACCGGCGACGGTGGTACGCATCAGTTTCATGTTCCACTCCTGGTGGTTATTATTTGATTCGACTCATGTCGAAGCTGAGTAAAGTGTTTAGCACAGGAGCAAAATAGGACAGTTTGGTGACAGTAAAATGTAGGTTATATGACAGTTTTGTGACAGAGGGCAAATTATGGGCGGTATCAGGCGGGTATTGGTTTAAAACCGTCTAATCATGCAGATTAGACGGTTTTAACGGCTAAAAATCATGCAGGCTTATCGGCCTTTCTTTTTACGACCGGGTTGAACAAAACGCTTACGGGAGGCACCATTTCCGTCTGATTTTTCAGCAGTTTTGGGTCCATTTTTTGGCCCGTTCACCGAAGGTTTCTTAACCGCCGCCGCTTTTGATGGCGCTTTTTTCGCCGGCTTGTTGTCCTCGGAAGAGGAGTTTTCAATCAGTTTGAACAACTCGATAAGCTCGTCGTCCGTTAAATCACGCCATTCACCCAGCGGTAACCCTTTCAGATTGACGTTCATGATGCGGGTACGCTCGAGTTTGGTGACTTCAAAACCAAAGTGTTTACACATGCGGCGAATCTGGCGATTAAGGCCCTGCACCAGCGTGATACGAAACACGAAAGGCGCTTCTCTCTTCACTTTGCACTTTTTGGTCACGGTGCCAAGCATCGGCACACCGGCGCTCATGCCCTGAATGAATTCGTCGGTCACCGGTTTGTTCACGGTTACCACGTACTCTTTTTCGTGGTTGTTGCCGGCGCGGAGGATCTTGTTGACCAGATCGCCATGGTTGGTCAGGAAAATCAGCCCCTGAGAGTCCTTATCCAGACGACCTATTGGGAAGACGCGCTTGCTGTGGTTAACGAAATCACTAATGTTATCCCGCTCGCCCTCTTCCATGGTAGTGATGATGCCAACCGGCTTGTTCAGCGCAATCAGCACCAGATCTTCTTCATCACGCGGCTCGATAAGCTGACCGTTAACTTTGACGACGTCCCCGGCGAAAACCTGATCGCCCACGGCAGCGCGTTTGCCGTTGATGAAAACGTTGCCCTGCTCGACGTAACGATCGGCATCGCGACGAGAACAGATGCCGCTCTCGCTAATGTATTTGTTAAGACGAATAGATGAGCTGGTCAACTTGATACCTTCGTAAAAAAAAGCGGACTATACCTTATCCACGTTGGGTTGCGAAGCCTGTCGCGGCCGAATTGTGCAGAGCGGCATATTGATTGGAAAATCTTTTAAAAAATATTTTTCCCGACCGCAACCTTTCCTTTTCGACCAGCGAACCTATGGTTAAGGTCATCAGGCGCGAACGCCTGCCTCACAATGGAGAAAATATAATGCGTATGAAAAGTACCTTTAGCACGTTGGCTGTCGCTGCGGTTCTTGGACTGTCCCTCCCCGTGACTTCCGCATTTGCCGCCCTGCAGGTAGGTGAGAAAGCCCCTGACTTCAAGCTTAGTGCCGCGCTGGCCGGTAAGCCAACCACCTTCTCGTTGCAGCAGGCACTGAAGAAAGGGCCTGTGGTTCTGTACTTCTTCCCGGCCGCCTTCACCGCAGGCTGTACACTGGAAGCACACGACTTCGCCGAAGCCACCGCTGACTTCGCCAAACAGGGTGCCACGGTGATTGGTGTAACTGCCGGTAACACTGAGCAGATTGCCAAATTCTCCCAGCTGGAATGCCGCGACAAATTCACCGTCGCCGCCGATCCAGGGGCGAAAGTGGCCGCAGAATACAAGAACACCATGAATATATTGGGCAAAACGCTGTCTGACCGCACCTCTTATGTGATTGCGCCAGACGGTAAAATCCTGCTGAGTTACACCGATAAAAACCCGGACGCGCACATTCAGAAAGCGCTCGACGCAGTTAAAAAATATCGTCAGGCCAATCCGGCTTAACTTTCAGACTTAAGTGGGTTCATTATGCTGACTGCCCTCGCCGCCGCCTTCCTGGGTGGCATTATTCTCAACCTAATGCCGTGCGTGTTCCCGGTTATCTCGCTCAAAGCGCTGAGCCTGATTCGCCACCACGATAAACCCGCACAGGCCAGAGCTGAAGGTTTGGCGTTCCTGTTCGGCGTGGTCGTCACCATGTTCGCACTGGCGGGCGTGCTGTTGCTGGCCCGTTCCGGCGGTGCGGCAGTCGGCTGGGGATTCCAGCTCCAGTCGCCGCTGGTGATTGCGCTGTTGGTGTTGGTGATGCTGGCGTCGGCGCTGAACCTGTTCGGGCTGTTTGAAGTCGGACTCTCGGTCCAAAAGGTGGGTGAGGTGGGCGGTGGGCGCGGCGGTCTGACCGGTTCTGCGCTGACCGGCGCGCTGGCAATTATTGTCGCGACGCCGTGCAGCGCGCCGTTTATGGCCAGCGCTATCGGCTATGCGTTAACGCAGCCGCCGAGGGTCAGCCTGGTTATCTTTATCGCACTGGCCCTTGGCTTCGCGGCACCTTTTACCCTTATCTCTTTCTTCCCGGTGCTGGCACGAATATTACCTGCGCCCGGCGCCTGGATGGTGACGCTGAAACACGGCCTGGCGTTTCCGATGCTCGGTGCCGTCGCCTGGCTCATCTGGGTGCTGGAGCGTCAGGCCGGCTCGATAGCGCTGGCTGCTATTCTGGCCTGCTGTATCCTGCTCAGTTTTGCAGCCTGGCTGTATGGCATGGCTCAGAAGCGCAGAATGATGGGAAAACGCCACTGGGCGCTGCACATCGCCACCGCCGTCTTCCTTTTGTTAGTGGTGCCGCCGCTGGCTAATCTGAAAACATCGTCCGGTCCGCTAGACTCGGCAGAGGCCTCACAGGCGGCCGCCGCGGTGGCATGGTCACCGCAAAACGTCGATGCGATAAAAGGACAGGGCAAACCCATTTTTGTCGATTTCACCGCCTCATGGTGTATCACCTGCCAGGTGAATGAACGCACCTCGCTGTCGACTCAGGCGGTCAAAGCCGCGATGGCACGCACCAATACTATTTATATGATCGCAGATTCGACCAAGTACAATCCAGACGTCGAACAAGCGCTCAGTGATTTTGGCCGCGGCGGCCTACCGCTTTACGTGGTCTATCCGGCGGACGGCGGCAAACCCGTCATTCTGCCTCAGGTGCTGACACCAGGGATTGTCATCACCGCGCTCGATAACGCAGCAGAAAGCGGTAAAAAAACGTGAACACATTGATGAGTGAACGCCATCCAGATGCACCGCCCCCATGAAATAAACGCAGGCAATGGCGGAAACTGACGTCCGCGCGCTGAAGTGGCCTGCTCTAATGGCTCGCGCTCAGTCGGGCGACAGAGCGGCCTACAACCAGCTATTGAAAGAGATGGTTCCTGCCATCCGAGGTTTTGTGCGCAAAAAAATCCGTGATGAAGCCCTGGTGGAAGACGTGATTCAAGAAGCGCTGCTGGCAATTCATCGTGTGCGCCATACCTATGATCCACAGCGGCCTATCCTGCCCTGGGTTGCCGCCATAGCTTCGGCGCGGGCGATTGATGCACTGCGCCAGCGAGGACGTCGACAGGAAGTGCAGGATGAAGACGCGCTGCTGCATTACCCGGCTGTACGAGAAGGTTCGGACGCCAATGGACGGGAGGAGCACGAAGAATTAACCGGCTATTTAGGCAGTCTGCCGCCGCGTCAGCGCGAGATGGTGGAGTTTGTGCACCTGCGCGAACAGAGCCTCGCGCAGACGGCCGCAGAAAGTAATCTCTCCGTCTCGGCGGTCAAGTCTCTATTGCATCGCGCGATGCTCAACCTTCGTCAATATGGGAACGGTAATCGTGAGAAATCATGACCTGTTGATCGACAAACTCAGCGACACGGCAAAGCCGGTGAAACGCGTCTGGCCTACCCGCTGGCGCGTCGCCGCCTGGATTATTGCCGTGCTGCCCTGCGGTACGCTCACCAGCTGGGCACTGCACAATAGATTTACCGACTGGTCACAGGCGGGCGCCGTTCCGGCGCTGGTCGCGCTGCTGCTGTCTTTTATCATCGGAGCCAGCGCCATGGCCGCCGCCTTTACTCTCAGCATCGCCGGGCGTCAGCCACTGAGGCTAAAATGGGCAGCGCTGCTCGCCGTGCTCTGGCTGGGGGTCAATCTGCTCAACATGTCCCCCTCCAGCACGTTAAAAGTGGGCGAAGGCGTGCACTGTTATCTGTTTATGCTGCTGGCCAGCCTGCCGATGATCGTTATCTCGATAGCCAGCCTGCACCGCACGCGTTCGCTTTACCCCGGTAAAACGCTGGCCCTGGCGGGGTGCGGGATCGCCTTCATGTGCTCAATGCTGCTGTCGCTGTGCCACGAGGTCCATCTTCACCGGTTTGACTTCGCTATGCATCTCACGGCGGGTTTGAGCATCATCATTCTCACCGTGCTTGCGGGCCGCAGGTGGGTCAGACTGAGTTAATGCGCGAGTGCGGCATCCCCCAGAGATTCGGTGATGGTGTTTAGCATATTGTCCGGGCTGTATTTATAGAGCAGGTCAGGGTCCAGCGGCACCGGGTTACCGGCTAAAAATGCCGAGATTTCCTGCCACTCTCTACTACCCAGAATAAAAACACGCTCAGGAGAATAAAACTCGGAATGGGCTAGCTCGGCGTTATTGGTGATCACTTTCTTGTTAAGGAAAATGGCCTCCAGTATGCGCAGCGTAAAACCGGTTTGTCCCTGCTGAACAATATCGACCACCACATCCGACATCACCGTTTTTAAGAAACTGTAGGAATACTCAAACTCCTGATCGACGTAATAAGGGGATTCACCCTGTGAGGTCTTGTCTTTAACAATTGAAAAGTCGATTTCGCACCCTGCCTTTTCTAAACGCTCAGCCAGCTGGGTGAGATAGGCTATGCGACCCTTATCGCGTCCGAGGAAGAAACATCTTGGCTGCCGGGCTTCTAATTTAAACGCATCATAGGTTTTGGCCTCTTTGTAGCCCACGGGAAGAAACTGCGGGAGATAGTCAACGCCCAGTTCCAGGGACCTACCCTCTTCAAAAGTATAAATTTTATCAAATAACGAGGCGGCACTGTCTACGAATTCGCGAGAAACCGGGTTGCGTAACAAGAGGATTTTTTTGCAATCCAGGTGCTTAATGACGTCCTTGTTAACCCCAAAGAAAATATTGCTGTCATGTGTAATAAGCAGGTCATCGCTTTTGATGTCATTTAATTTTTTAGCAATGTGGGATTTAGCAATCCGCGAGGACGTAAGGCCTAAAAATTTAAATTTCTGATGTAGTCTATGGATCTTTCTTGGTGTAAAAACGTTTTTAACTCCATAGTTTTTAACCAAATAACGAACCATCGTTTGTTCGTAACTCGTTGACCAGTTGAAAAAATAAACGTTCATATTATCCCTGACTAAAAATTATAAATTCTTATTCCAGCGATTTTTAAGGAGCGCAGTCATAAAAAAGTCCGGCACGCTGCGAGAGCATAACCGGACTTTTTACTGACCGAGGGCCTGTTACTCTACGGTAACGGATTTCGCCAGGTTACGCGGCTGATCGACATCCGTGCCTTTGATAAGCGCGACATGATACGACAGCAACTGTAGCGGAACGGTGTAAAAAATCGGGGCCACAATCTCTTCAACGTGCGGCAGCTGAATGATCTTCATACCCTCGCTATCGGTGAAACCGGCGTCCTGATCGGCGAACACGTACAGCTGACCGCCGCGTGCGCGCACTTCTTCGATATTGGACTTCAGTTTTTCCAGAAGTTCATTATTTGGTGCAACCACGATGACCGGCATATCGGCATCGATCAGCGCCAGCGGTCCGTGCTTCAGTTCACCGGCGGCATAGGCTTCTGCGTGAATGTAGGAAACTTCCTTCAGCTTCAGCGCACCTTCCATCGCTATCGGATACTGATCGCCGCGACCGAGGAACAGCGCATGGTGCTTGTCTGAGAATCCTTCGGCCAGCGATTCAATGGTTTTATCCAGCGACAGCATCTGTTCAATGCGCGCAGGAAGCGCCTGCAGCCCGTGAACGATTTCATGCTCAACCTGCTCGCTCATGCCTTTCAAACGGCCAACGCGCGCCACCAGCATCAGCAGAACGGTCAGCTGAGTGGTGAAAGCCTTGGTCGATGCCACGCCGATTTCCGTGCCAGCCTTAGTCATCAGCGCGAGGTCAGATTCACGCACCAGTGAAGAACCGGCTACGTTACACACGGCCAGCGACCCTAAATAGCCCAGCTCTTTGGAAAGACGCAGCGCTGCCAGCGTATCCGCAGTTTCACCCGACTGAGACAGCGTGATGATGAGGCTGCCTGGGCGGACGGCGGATTTACGATAGCGGAATTCGGAGGCTATCTCGACGTCGCACGGCACACCGGCCAGAGCTTCGAACCAGTAGCGCGCGACCATACCCGAGTGATAGGACGTCCCGCAGGCAATAATCTGCACGTGCTGCACTTTAGCCAGCAGCGCGTCGGCGTCAGGACCCAGTTCGCTCAGGTTGATCTGGCCGTGGTTAAAACGCCCTTCGAGGGTGTTTTTAATCGCCTGCGGCTGTTCGTAGATCTCTTTTTGCATGTAGTGACGGTACGCGCCTTTATCGCCAGCGTCGTACTGCACCTTAGATTCAATTTCTGGGCGCTCAACCGCCTTGCCGTGTTTGTCGAACACATTGACTTCACGGCGTTTGATTTCGGCCACGTCACCTTCTTCAAGGAACATGAAACGACGAGTCACGGGCAGCAGCGCCAGCTGGTCGGAAGCGATAAAGTTTTCACCCACACCACGACCAATCACCAGCGGACTGCCAGAGCGTGCGGCCACCAGCACCGAGGGATCGCGCTGGTCCATCACCACGGTGCCGTAAGCGCCACGCAGTTGAGGAATGACGCGAAGTACGGCTTCGAGCAGCGTACCGCCCTGCAGCAGTTCCCAGTGCACCAGGTGCGCGATAACTTCGGTATCGGTCTGAGACTCGAAACGGTAACCACGCTCGATCAGCAGAACGCGCAGCGGCTCAAAGTTTTCGATAATACCGTTATGCACCACGGCGATGTAGTCAGACACGTGCGGGTGGGCATTTGCCTCGGACGGTTCGCCGTGCGTTGCCCAACGGGTGTGGGCAATACCGGTGCCGCCGTGCAGCGGATGCGCGTCCAGTGCGTCTGCCAGCACCTGTACTTTGCCCAGGCGACGCAGGCGTCCCATATGGCCTTCGTTATCCACAACGGCCAGACCGGCAGAGTCATAGCCGCGGTATTCCAGACGGCGTAATCCTTCCAACAGAATTTCAGCAATATCGCGTTGCGCTACTGCGCCAACAATTCCACACATCGGTTTTATTCCTATAGAAGGTCTGTTCACAGACCTTTTTTGATGCCTTAACCTGATTGATATCCGCTACGGTCGTGCCGCGCGGGTTCCCCGAGCCTTGTAGAGAGTTGGGGATTATTATGTTTTGCACTGGCCATGACGTGGCGACGAACAGTGCAAAACACAATTGTAAGCCTCAATAAATCAGGTGCAGCGAACTGCACCCGTTTTATTCTCACTTAAGATTCTAGCTTAAGCCTTTCTTTTCACCGGACGTTTCCAGTCAGGCTTGTGTACCTGAGTGACGCGACTGATAACCAAACCGCCTTCAGGCACATCGCGGGCGAGGGTAGTGCCCGCCGCAATGGTCACGTCGTTGCCAACGCGGACCGGCGCGATAAGCTGGGTATCGGACCCCACGAAGACGTTATCACCAATAATAGTCTGCGACTTGTTCACGCCGTCATAGTTGCAGGTAATGGTGCCTGCGCCAATATTCACGTTATCGCCAATCGTCGCGTCGCCCAAATAGCTGAGGTGACCGGCCTTGGTGCCTGCGCCGAGGCTGGCTTTCTTAATCTCGACGAAGTTGCCGACGTGCGCAGCCTGGCCCAGTTCGGCCCCTGGACGCAAACGTGCGAAAGGACCGACGGTGCAGTCTGCCTGTAAGGTAGCGCCTTCGAACACGCTGTAAGGGCTAATGACACAGTCGTCACCGATGACGCAGTCTTTCAGCACACAGCCTGCGCCAATCACCACGCGGTCCCCCAGCTTGACCCTACCTTCAATGACCACGTTGACGTCAATGCTCACGTCGATACCATGCGACAGCTCGCCGCGCAGATCAAAGCGAGCGGGGTCCATCAGCATCACGCCTTCCAGCAGCAGACGCTCGGCCTGTTCCTGCTGATAAACACGCTCAAGGCGGGAAAGCTGAAGACGATTGTTTACGCCTTCGACCTCACTCAGTCGAGCGGGATGCACGGTGGCAATCTTGTGGCCTTCGGCGTGCGCCATCGCGATGATGTCGGTGATGTAATATTCACCCTGCGCATTGTTGTTCGAGAGTTTGTTCAACCAGCGCTTGAACGAGGCCCCGTTGGCAACCAGAATGCCGGTGTTGATTTCATTGATTTTCAGCTGCTCGGCCGAGGCATCTCTCTGTTCGATGATACCGACGACTTCGCCATTTTCGCGCACGATACGGCCATATCCGGTCGGATCGTCAAGCTTGACGGTCAGCAGACCAATACCGCCCTCGGGCTTCGCGGCCAACAGCTTTTTCAGCGTATCGACGGAGATAAGCGGCACGTCGCCGTAAAGCATCAATACGTCTTCGTCATCGGAGAAATGCAGTGCTGCCTGCTGCATGGCGTGCCCGGTACCCAACTGCTCGGCCTGCAACACCCAGTTCAGCTCGCTGGCTGCGAGGCTCTGCTTGAGCAACTCACCGCCGTGGCCGTAAACCAGGTGAACGTTGTTGGCGCCGACGCGGGTTGCAGCATCGATAACGTGCTGAACCATCGATTTTCCGGCGAGCGGATGCAGTACCTTGGGAAGATTGGAGTACATACGTGTGCCCTTGCCTGCGGCGAGGATCACGACACTTAATGCGCTGTTAGACATAGGCAACCTGACAAATCCAGTTTGATTGATAAAAGTAACCCGTTAGCCGGTCAGATTACTACATATTTTTCAATAAAAACTACCCACAAGCCGCACGGGGCAAGGGTTGAACACTCTGTAAGCGACGCGAAAAGAAACGCCTCAAAACTGTCATCATTAGTAGACAGTATTCCATTGAAACGGCATGAATTGAATGAAGAAGATGCCGAAAAATGGGCTTTTTTAAAGGTAAAAAAAAAGCGACCCGAAGGTCGCTTTTCAATTGGCAGTGCTTTTGTGACTAATGCGGCGTTCGCCGATCAGTAACCCGCTTTCCTGGTCAGTTCGATAACGCGAAGTTTCGCGATCGCTTTAGCCAGTTCTGCCGACGCCTGAGCATAGTCGACGTCGCCGTGAGAACCGTTGATGTGTTCTTCCGCTTTGCGCTTAGCTTCAAGCGCGCGCGCTTCGTCGAGGTCTACCCCACGGATTGCAGTGTCAGCCAACACGGTCGACGCGTTCGGTTGCACCTCAAGGATGCCTCCGGAGAGATAGATATACTCTTCTTCGCCGTGTTCTTTAACAATGCGCACCATGCCAGGCTTGATGGCGGTGAGCAGCGGGGCGTGGCCAGGGAAAATACCCAGCTCACCTTCGCTACCCGTCACCTGGATTTTCTGCACCAGGCCAGAGAACATTCTCTTTTCCGCGCTGACAACATCCAGATGGTAAGTTTTTTCAGCCATGTCACCTTCCTCTCTTAATACTGTAACGATCGTTATCCCCTAAGGGAGAACATTACAGTTTTTTGGCTTTTTCCACGGCTTCTTCGATTGCGCCAACCATGTAGAACGCTTGTTCTGGCAGGTGGTCGTAGTCGCCTTCGATAATGCCTTTGAAACCACGAATGGTGTCTTTCAGCGGTACGAATTTGCCTGGAGCGCCGGTAAATACTTCAGCAACGAAGAATGGCTGTGACAGGAAGCGCTGGATTTTACGCGCGCGAGATACAACCAGCTTGTCTTCTTCAGACAGCTCGTCCATACCCAGAATCGCGATGATATCTTTCAGCTCCTGGTAACGTTGCAGAATAGACTGCACGCCACGCGCCACGTCATAGTGCTCTTGACCTACGACCAGCGGATCAAGCTGACGGCTGGTTGAGTCAAGCGGATCTACCGCTGGGTAGATACCCAGAGAGGCTATCTGACGGCTCAGTACCACGGTCGCATCCAAGTGGGCGAAGGTGGTGGCTGGAGATGGGTCAGTCAAGTCATCCGCAGGAACGTAAACGGCCTGAACAGAGGTGATTGAACCGTCTTTGGTAGAGGTGATACGCTCTTGCAGAGCACCCATCTCTTCCGCCAGCGTTGGCTGATAACCTACCGCTGATGGCATACGGCCCAGAAGTGCAGACACTTCGGTACCGGCCAAGGTGTAACGGTAGATGTTATCGATGAACAGCAGAACGTCACGACCTTCATCACGGAATTTTTCCGCCATGGTCAGGCCAGTCAGTGCTACGCGCAGACGGTTACCCGGTGGCTCGTTCATCTGACCGTAAACCAGTGCAACTTTGTCGATAACGTTGGAGTCAGTCATCTCGTGGTAGAAGTCGTTACCCTCACGAGTACGTTCACCCACGCCTGCAAACACAGAGAAACCTGAGTGCTCAGCCGCGATGTTACGGATAAGCTCCATCATGTTTACAGTTTTACCTACACCAGCACCACCGAACAGGCCGACTTTACCGCCCTTGGCGAACGGACACATCAGGTCCATTACCTTGATACCGGTTTCCAGCAGTTCCTGGGAGTTTGCCAGCTCTTCGTAAGAAGGAGCAGCACGGTGAATACCACGGCGTTCTTCTTCGCCGATTTCACCTTTCATGTCGATTGGTTCACCCAATACGTTCATGATGCGACCCAGAGTCGCAGTACCTACTGGTACTTCGATTGGGTGTTGCAGGTTGTTCACTTTCAGACCGCGACGCAGGCCGTCTGAGGTACCCATTGCGATACAGCGAACAACGCCACCGCCGATCTGTTGCTGAACTTCAAGCACCAGCTTGGAGGTACCGTTTTCTACCTCAAGAGCAGTGTACACTTTCGGTACTGCATCCTGAGGGAACTCGACGTCCACCACGGCGCCGATTACCTGGATAATCTTTCCAGTAGCCATCTTGAATCCTCTACGTAATTCGTAAACCTAGCTTAAACCGCGGAGGCTCCCCCGACGATCTCGGTGAGTTCCTGAGTGATGCTGGCCTGACGAGCTTTGTTGTATACCAACTGCAGCTCTTTGATCAGGCTGCCGCCGTTATCGGTGGCGGCTTTCATCGCTACCATTCGCGCGGCCTGTTCGCTGGCCAGGTTTTCTACGACGCCCTGATAAACCTGAGACTCTACATAGCGACGCAGAAGGGTATCCAACAGCGCTTTAGGGTCTGGCTCATACAGGTAATCCCAGGACTTCTTCGCCAACTCGCCGGTTTCTTCCGCAGGCGGAAGTGGCAGCAGTTGCACGATTCTTGGTTCCTGAGACATGGTATTGACGAATTTGTTGCTAACAATGCACAGCTTGTCTAAACGACCTTCATCGTAGGCTTGCAGCATCACTGCTACCGGACCGATCAGTTCTGACAGGGAAGGGTTATCCCCCATGCCAGTTACTTGGGCAACCACGTTGCCACCCACGGAACCGAAGAAAGATGCGGCTTTTGAACCGATCAGGGCCAAGTCAACCTCGACGCCTTGCTCGCTCAAACCTTTCATCTCTGTCAGCAGTTTCTTGAACAGGTTAGTGTTCAAACCACCACAGAGACCGCGATCGGTAGACACGACCAAATACCCAACGCGCTTAATTTTACGCTCGTCCAGGTATGGGTGCTTATATTCCAGATTGCCTAACGCAAGGTGACCTATCACTTTACGAATGGTATCTGCATAAGGACGGCTGGCCGCCATGCGTTCCTGCGTTTTACGCATTTTGGAGGCGGCGACCATTTCCATCGCTTTAGTGATCTTTTGCGTATTTTGTACGCTACCGATCTTACTACGTATCTCTTTTCCGCCGGCCATCTCTGCTTCTCCTCATTACTAACTGTCCTACCGCGTTAGCAGTAGGACAGTTCAGTATTACCAGGACTGGGTTGCTTTGAAGGTTTCGAGGATAGATTGGAATTTACCCTCGATTTCCTTGTCGTACGCACCAGTTTGGTTGATTTGTTGCATCAGCTCGCCGTGCTCGCGGTCAGCGTAAGCCAACAGCGCAGCTTCGAAGCTACCCACTTTGGACAGCTCAACGTCTTCCAGGAAACCACGTTCTGCAGCGAACAGAATCAGAGACTGCGCAACGATAGACATTGGCGCGTACTGTTTCTGTTTCAGCAGTTCGGTCACTTTCTGACCGTGGTTCAGCTGTTTACGTGTAGCTTCATCCAGGTCGGATGCAAACTGAGAGAACGCAGCCAGTTCACGATACTGTGCCAGAGCGGTACGGATACCACCGGACAGTTTTTTCATGATCTTGGTCTGAGCAGCACCACCAACACGGGATACGGAGATACCCGGGTTGACGGCTGGACGAATACCGGAGTTGAACAGGCTTGATTCCAGGAAGATCTGACCATCGGTAATAGAAATTACGTTGGTCGGAACGAACGCGGAAACGTCGCCAGCTTGAGTCTCGATAATCGGCAGTGCAGTCAGAGAGCCGGTTTTACCTTTCACTTCACCTTTGGTGAATGCTTCAACGTAATCTGCGCTAACGCGAGATGCACGCTCCAGCAAACGGGAGTGGAGGTAGAACACGTCACCTGGGTACGCTTCACGGCCTGGCGGACGACGCAACAGCAGGGAGATCTGACGGTAAGCAACAGCCTGTTTAGACAGGTCATCGTATACGATCAGTGCATCTTCACCGCGGTCACGGAAGTATTCACCCATCGCGCAACCAGAGTATGGTGCCAGGTATTGCAGCGCAGCTGATTCAGATGCAGTTGCAACAACAACGATGGTGTTAGCCAGTGCGCCGTGCTCTTCCAGTTTGCGAACCACGTTGGAAACGGTGGAAGCTTTCTGACCGATAGCGACGTAAATACATTTAATACCGGAATCGCGCTGGTTGATGATGGCATCAATTGCCAGAGCGGTTTTACCGGTTTGACGGTCACCGATTACCAGTTCACGCTGGCCACGACCGATTGGGATCATGGCATCTACTGACTTGTAGCCAGTCTGAACAGGTTCGTCAACGGATTGACGATCGATAACGCCCGGTGCGATAGCTTCTACAGGAGAGAAACCGTCGTTATCAACCGGACCTTTACCATCAATTGGGGCACCCAGGGTGTTAACCACACGGCCCAGCAGGCCACGGCCAACTGGAACTTCCAGGATACGACCCGTACATTTTACTTTCATGCCTTCGGCGAGGTCAGCGTAAGGGCCCATTACAACGGCACCTACGGAGTCGCGCTCCAGGTTCAGGGCGATAGCGTAGCGGTTACCCGGCAGCGCAATCATTTCGCCTTGCATGACTTCGGCCAGGCCGTTCACGCGGATGATCCCGTCAGAGACGGAAACGATAGTACCTTCATTGTGAGCTTCGCTCACCACATTGAACTGAGCAATGCGCTGCTTGATCAGTTCGCTGATTTCGGTGGAATTCAGTTGCATGCTCCAGTCCCCTTAAGACTGCAAGACGTCTGCCAGGCGTTCAAGACGACTGCGAACGCTGCCATCAATCACCATATCACCTGCACGGATTACGATCCCGGCAAGAACAGACTTGTCAATTTTGCAATTCAGCTTAACTTTGCGAGACAAACGTTTTTCCATCGCAGCAGCGATTTTCGCCTGCTGTTCTTCAGACAGAACGTTGGCAGAAGTGACTTCTACTTCAACGGTCGACTCCAGTGCTGCACGCAGTTCGATGAACTGTTCCAGCACTTCAGGAAGAACGCGTAAACGTTTGTTGTCAGCCATAACCTTAATCAGGTTCTGACCCGCTTCGTCGAGTTGTTCACCACATACGCCGATAAACGTTTTAGAAAGAGCTTCAGGCGCTAATGCACCGGTAAGCAATTCTGCAATCTGTTTATCGCGTGTGACTTCAGCCGTGAACGCGAGCATTGACTGCCAGCGATCCAAGCTTTGGTGCTCAACGGCAAAGTCAAAAGCTGCTTTGGCGTAGGGGCGAGCTACCGTAGTAAATTGTGACATCAGCCCCTCCCTCCTTACAGTTCAGCGACCAGTTTATCAACGATGTCGCTGTTAGCAGCTTCATCCACGGAACGTTCGATGATTTTCTCGGCGCCAGCAATGGCCAAAATACCGACTTGTTTACGTAACTCTTCACGAGCACGTTGACGTTCTGCGTCGATCTCTGCCTTCGCTTGCGTCACGATTCTGTTACGTTCCTGCTCAGCTTCAGTTTTAGCTTCGTCGATGATCTGAGTTCTGCGCTTGTTGGCTTGCTCAATGATCACCTGGGCTTCCGCTTTGGCTTTAATCAGTTGGTCGGTCGCATCGGCTTGCGCTAAATCCAGCTCTTTTTTGGCTTGTTCTGCGGAAGATAAACCGTCAGCAATTTCTTTCTGACGCTTTTCGATGGCAGCCATAATTGGCGGCCATACGTACTTCATGCAGAACCAGACAAACAGGACGAACGCGATAGCCTGGCCGAGGATTGTTGCGTTAAGATTCACAGCACAATGCCTCTTTCAAAGTGAATTAGTTGATGTCAGTCGTTTAACTCAGAGCGAACTCTGTGTTAGGCGACAGCAAACATCACGTACAGACCCAGACCAACAGCGATCATCGGGATGGCGTCGACCAGACCCATAACGATAAAGAACTGTGTACGCAGCAGAGGAATCAGGTCAGGCTGACGAGCAGCGCCTTCCAAGAATTTACCACCCAGGATGCCGATACCGATCGCAGCACCGATTGCCGCCAGGCCCATCATCACAGCGGCAGCCATGTACAGCAGATCCATACTCAGGTTTTCCATGACAGTCTCCAGTTTGTTTCAGTTAAAACGCAGTATTGTTGAAAGAAAAATCAGTGTTTTTCAGATGCCATCGACAGATAGACAATCGTCAGAACCATGAAGATAAAGGCTTGCAGTGTAATGATCAGGATGTGGAAAATGGCCCAAGGCACACTTAGAATCCACTGTGACCACCACGGCAGCAGGCCAGCAATAAGGATGAAGATCAACTCACCCGCATACATATTGCCAAACAGTCGCAGACCCAGTGAAACTGGTTTGGACAGCAGGCTGACGCCCTCAAGAATCAGGTTAATCGGAATGAAAACCGGATGATTGAAGGGTTGCATTGTCAGTTCCTTAACGAAACCGCCAACGCCTTTCATCTTAATGCTATAGAAAAGAATCAAAATGAATACGCCAAGAGCCATCGACAACGTAATGTTTACGTCGGCGGTAGGCACAACTCGCAGAGCTGGCAAACCGAGAACATGCTCGCCAATGTATGGCAGCAAGTCGATAGGCAGCAAATCCATCAGGTTCATCAAGAACACCCAGACGAACACAGTCAGTGCGAGAGGCGCGATCACTTTGCTTTTGCCGTGATACATGTCACGCACGCTGCCGTCGACGAAACCAACAACCAGCTCTACAGCCGTTTGCAGTTTACCGGGAACACCACTGGTGGCGTTTTTGGCGACGCGATGGAAAATAACCAAAAAGAGTACCCCGAGGACCACGGAGAAAAACATCGAATCGATGTTAATCGACCAGAATCCCGTCCCAACCTGAAGCTGTGTCAGATGGTGACCGATATACTCTTGTGGAGTAGAGATTTCTCCTGATGCAGACATGATGCCTCTTACCCTTTAGTAGTTAAGTACGGTTATCTACGGTTACGACCGATTAATTACGGCCGGAGCTACTATCTGCGTGATTAGCACAGATAAATAGGCCAAACCCAACGGAGCAAAAGCAGCCTTGAACAGGCCCAGCGCGATAACCAGCAAAGTTATGGTAACCACAACTTTCAGCGCTTCTCCAATGGCAAAAGACCAGGCAACTCGTCCAGAGACCGTTGTTTGCGCCTGTTGGCGCCACGCATACAGCATAAACAGTGCATTAGGTAACCAGGCGGCCATTCCCCCCATAAGAGCAGAAGTCGACCACGACAGGCTTTTAAAACCCAACGCTGCACTGAGAAGGACAAACGTCAATAGCTGCAGTATTAACAGCTTTCTCGCTACTTTCCCGCCGTTCTTATCGTATAAGGAGTAAGACACAGACATGACGTTTATTCTCTCGTACCTAACTGGAGGTATGCTGAATGCCGTATAACACTGCCTTTACCCAAAGGAGTCAAGCAGCAAAAAACGTGCAAATTATACGGGCCACTCAAACGAATTCAATGGATAAGTAGCGAAAAGGTGAACAATTATTTAAATTGACCTTTTTAGAGCTATTTTCATAAGGAAACTATAGCGCTAATTAACTACAAATCGGCTGTCGAGTTATTCCATTAACCGACAAAGAAGCGTGCGCGGGATCACAAAAAACCGTTTTCCACGCCATTTTCTCTGCCGCGTTGGGATTGCTATTATCTAATAGATATTTTAAAAAATCATTAAAAACAGTAGCTTAATTGATTCAGCTTTTCATAAAAAATCAAATCTAAATTAAAAGTTTGCTTTTTATACATACCCACAACAAATAACAACAATTTGATCACAATTCGAATATTGACCACTTAAGACAAATTCAATTTCAAAAGTGATTATTTCGCCTTGGATTAAAGCTAAAACGTCAATCAGCTGATGCTAGTCTGTAAAACACAGGTAAAAAGCGAATAAATGTACAAACTACTTAGCTTGCTTATTTTTACCTTTATTAAACATCTGACTTTTGAAGATTTTATTGACGTAAAACAAACTTAGTTTGCCTTCAAAATCACCAGATGCCTTTCGCCATCCAATTCCGGCACACGCAGTTTTATAATCTCTTGCAGCTGGATACCCTGCGGTAGCGTGGCTAATTCGTCATCAGGACGCAGCCCCTTCAGCGCATAAAAACGGCCCTCCCCTTTCACCGGCAAATGATGGCACCAGGACAACATGTCCTGCAGCGACGCAAACGCACGGCTGATGACACCGTCAAAAGCAGGCTCAGGAATGAACTCCTCCACCCTGCTCTGCACCGGCTCGACGTTTTTCAGGCCAAGCTCGTGCTGTACCTGACGCAGGAAGCGCACGCGCTTTCCCAGGCTATCGAGCAATGTGAAATGAGAGTCTGGACGGATAATCGCCAACGGAATGCCTGGCAGTCCTGGACCGGTTCCCACGTCGATGAAGCGTGAGCCTTCCAGATGCGGGTTCACCACGATGCTATCGAGGATATGACGCACCAGCATTTGCATCGGGTCACGTACCGAGGTGAGATTGTAGGCTTTGTTCCACTTATGCAGTAACTCGACATAGCCAATCAGCTGATGTTTTTGTTGATCGGGTAGCGCTATTCCTGCCGCGGCAAGCAGCGAGTCCAATTTCTTTTGCATGGGTTATCCTTGACGAAATCAAAACCCGCAGGCCCTGTCGCTATGACAGGACCTGCGGCGTGGCCAAATCAGGCGCTGCGACGCAGCAGACCCTGTTTCTTCAGCCAAACGAGAAGTATCGAGATTGCAGCCGGGGTAATACCCGAAATGCGAGTAGCCTGCCCGATCGAGGTTGGGCGATGATCGTTCAGCTTGGCAATAACTTCGTTCGACAGGCCGTTAACCTGACGATAATCCAGTGTTTCAGGCAGCAGCGTGTTTTCGTTACGCTGTTGCTTTTCGATCTCTTCCTGCTGACGCGCGATGTAGCCTTCGTACTTGACCTGAATCTCGACCTGTTCGGCTGCCTGAGGGTCGCTTACCGCTGGAGCAAAGGCTTCAAGACGGGTCAGCAGGTCGTACGTCATCTCTGGGCGACGCAGCAGCTCTTCCGCGCTGGCTTCTTTGGACAATGGCGCAGACAGGTTGGCGTTGATCTCTGCAACCTGTGCGTGATTTGGGTTGACCCAGATCCCGCGCAGGCGTTGGCGCTCAAGCTCAATCATTTCGAGTTTTTCGCTGAAGCGTGCCCAACGTGCGTCATCAACCAGACCCAGTTCGCGGCCTTTTTCGGTCAGGCGCAGGTCGGCGTTGTCTTCGCGCAGCATCAGACGGTATTCGGCACGTGAGGTAAACATGCGGTACGGTTCTTTGGTACCCAGCGTGCACAGGTCGTCGACCAGCACGCCCAGATAGGCCTGGTCACGACGTGGTGCCCAACCTTCCTGTTCGGTCGCGTGGCGTGCCGCATTGAGACCCGCAAGCAGGCCCTGCGCCGCAGCTTCTTCGTAACCGGTCGTGCCGTTGATTTGTCCAGCAAAGAACAGACCTGGGATAAATTTGCTTTCCAGCGTCGGTTTCAAATCACGCGGGTCGAAGAAATCGTACTCGATGGCGTAGCCAGGTCGAACGATAACCGCGTTTTCCATCCCCTGCATTGAACGAACGATCTGCATTTGAACGTCAAACGGCAGGCTGGTGGAGATACCGTTAGGATAAATTTCGTTGCTGGTCAGGCCTTCAGGTTCAAGGAAGATCTGGTGTGCGTTACGATCTGCAAAGCGCATGACTTTGTCTTCGATAGATGGGCAATAGCGTGGGCCGATCCCTTCGATGATCCCGGCATACATCGGGCTGCGATCCAGATTATTGCGGATCACGTCATGCGTTTTTTCGTTAGTGTGCGTGATATAGCAAGGTATTTGGCGTGGATGTTGCGCCGCATTACCCATGAACGAGAACACCGGTGCCACGTCGTCGCCGTGCTGCTGACCAAGTACGCTGAAATCGATGGTACGCGCGTCGATACGCGGCGGAGTCCCGGTTTTCAGGCGATTAACGCGCAAAGGCAGTTCACGCAGACGTTGTGAAAGTGAGATTGCCGGCGGATCGCCAGCACGGCCACCGCTGTAGTTTTCGAGACCGATGTGGATTTTCCCGTCAAGGAAGGTACCCACGGTCAACACCACGGCTTTGGCACGGAATTTAAGGCCCATCTGGGTCACAGCGCCGACCACACGATCGTTTTCGACGATCAGGTCTTCAACAGGCTGCTGGAAGATCATCAGATTAGGCTGGTTTTCAAGCGCGGTACGCACGGCTTGGCGGTAAAGTACGCGGTCTGCCTGAGCACGAGTGGCTCGAACAGCGGGTCCTTTGCTCGCGTTTAGTATCCTAAACTGGATGCCTGCGTGATCGATTGCCGTTGCCATCAAACCACCGAGTGCGTCCACTTCTTTAACCAGATGTCCTTTCCCGATCCCGCCAATGGCAGGGTTACACGACATCTGTCCCAGCGTGTCGATATTATGGGTCAATAACAGAGTTTGACGTCCCATTCTGGCTGAAGCCATGGCCGCTTCAGTGCCTGCATGGCCGCCACCGATGATGATGACGTCAAATTGATCCGGATAAAACATGGTACTGCACCTCGAAGTTCAACGAACGATCGTATTGCGTTGGGAAAACGGATTCTACGCGAGTTTAGAGGTTCCACAAGCCCCAGGGGATCGTCACTAATTAAAAGAAGATCTTTTTATTTAAAGATCTCTTACTACTAACTCTTATTAGGATCGCGATCCTCTGTGTATAAGTCATTATTGTCTATTTAGATCAATATGCTATAGAGGATCTAATGCTGTGAATGATCGGTGATCCTAGCCAGTATAAGCTGGGATCTAAATGGCAAGTTATGCACAGCACCGAAAGCGGTCTAGGGTTGTTAGAGGGATAACTACCGGTTTCACACCGGTTTAAAGCCTAGTTATCCACATCTGATCGCGTAAAATTTACACTTATCTGAGCAAATTAATCCAATTTAGTGCCCAAACCTCAGCCGGATCTTCAGGAATTTCGTGCTGAGTGACGTCGATCTCAAGGCGATCGCCAATTCTTTGAGCACCTAATGCCGTCAGTTTTTGATCCAGAGTACGGATAGCACCACAGAAAGTGTCATATTCACTGCTGCCTAAACCGAGCGCGCCAAAGCGGACATTAGAAAGATCGGGCTGCTGTTCTTCTATTTGCTCAAGAAGAGGCTGAAGATTGTCAGGAAGCTCTCCGGCACCGTGCGTTGAACAGACCACCAGCCAAATACCTTCGGTTGGAAGTTCATACAGCTCAGGTCCGTGGAACAGTTCAGTAGAAAACCCCGCTTCTTTAAGCTTCTCTTCTACATGTTCAGCGACATATTCAGCGCTGCCAAGCGTACTGCCACTGATCAGGGTGATGTCAGACATAAGGCTCTTACCCGAAAAAAGAATGGCTATTGTACGCTGTGAATCAGCTGGGATCTACCTGTGGATAATAAGGTATTAAAATTTATTACTCAGGGCTGGATCGTACGCATGATCGGGTTCTGTAAGGAGATTAAGGTTTCGGTTGACTGAATCTCTTCAATCGTCTGGATCTTGTTGATAAGTACCTGTTGCAGCGCATCTATCGATCGGCACATGACCTTGATGAAAATGCTGTAATGGCCGGTGGTGTAGTAGGCTTCCACCACTTCTTCGAGGCTTTCCAGGCGTTTGAGGGCCGAGGGATAGTCTTTGGCGCTCTTAAGAATAATACCGATAAAACAACATACGTCGTAGCCCAGACGCTTGGGATCGACGTTAACGCGGGTCCCCGTGATGATCCCCGCCTGCTTCATCTTCTCGACGCGAACGTGAATGGTGCCGGGGCTGACGTTGAACGATTTTGCCAGTTCGGCATAGGCTATGCGGGCGTTTTCCATCAACGCGTTGAGTATCCCACGGTCTAGGGCGTCTATCAGATAGGTTTCGGACATCGATTAGTTTCTCAATTAAGGACGCTTCCATCGTCGTTGTACACGGCTTTTCATTCCAGTATCAAAGCGCCAAATATGGTCAAAGATACGCATAATTGCCGGTTTACCATAGTGTGACATCGCCAGCGCATGAAAACGATGACGATGGTCGGTTTGCTGTTTCCTGACCCGCTGCTGAATGTCATCCGGTAAACGCTGGGCAATAAAGTCAGAGATTATGACCGCATCGGCATCGTGCCACTCCGGCGTGGCCAGTTTGTCTAGCGTTGCGCTCAGGCAGGCTGAAAGATCGGTGCCGCCGCGGAAATGCTGCCCCAGGAAACGCATCGCCTGATCGAGTCCGCTGGAGGAGGTCAGCTCATAGTGGATAACTTCGCTGGCGAATAACATGATGTAGCAGCGGCGGTTATCGGCCAGCGCTATGCGCAGCAATGCCAGACAGAAGGCTTTTGCGCACTGCTCGTTGAATCCACCCATCGACCCTGAGGTATCGACGCAGACCACAAACGGCCCACGCGGCTGGGGTTCGACCTGTTGATAAACCACCGGCTTCATGACCACCTTCTCTCGCCACACGTCGCCCTGCAGCCGATAGGTCATCAGCCGTTTCTCCAGCAGGCGGCGGTAGAACTCTATCTCAAGCTCGGGAATGCCGAGGGTGGCCAATTCAGGCGGCAATAGGCGAAGAATGTCGTCGCTCTGATGAATGCCGTTGACCTCTTCCGGCACCGTCGCCGGTTCGCGCACCATTAAACGATGTGGCTCGAGGATCGTTTCCTCATGGGGATTGGCTTTCGCGGTCTGACTGCGGCCCAGCTGTTCGGCCAGCTGTTGCAGTTCCGGCTGCTGCTGCAAAAAGGTGCCATAGCGTACCAGCGACTGATAATCGCCGCGCTGGCGCCTTCCTTTACTCATGTCCCAAAGACGCCCCGCCGCCGCGTCGTTTTCTGCTAATAAAGGGGAGAGTTCGCCGCTGAGCTCCAGCCGCTGCTCGAGTTCGTTTTGTAGCTGTTCCTGTTCCTGCTCCAGAAGGTGATGATGCAGCGTGACGGTCTGGAAGGTGATATTCAGCCGCCAGCGCTGCATAAACAGCCCTTGAAAGCTGACGCTATCGGAGGAAGACACGTTGCCTGCGAGCGAACGCGCCTCGGTGGCAAAGGGAGAATTGAGCTGCTCGAGCTGACTTACGGTCTCTTCCAGCTCGGTGTGAAAGGTGGACTGGCTGCTCTGCTGACAGTGCTGATAAAGGTAGAACTCTTTCGCCAGATCGTTAGGCACTTCCGTTTCGTGGATCCTTTGCTGGAGTCGAAAGCGCCACTCGGGAAGATCTTTGGTCAGCGCTCGTTTGAGGCGCGGGAATTTCTCGAAGAAAATCTGCAGCTCAGGCGTTGCCAGCAGCGCGATGATCAGTTCATCTATTATCTCGGCTTCCTGGATAGCCAGCATCACGTCCAGCGTTTCGAGAGTAAACATATTTACCCTCTGCTAAACAACTGCTGCTGCTGCATCAGTTGCTCGTTGACGCGAATCAGGCTGGCCTCGATTTTTGCCGTCCATTCTAGCGGCACAAACAGGCACGGATGATGCTGGTTAAACTGCTGGCGCTGTTGAGTCAGCATCTCGCCTATCGCCGACAGCGTATTCTTCATCTCTTGGGGTACGCTGATGTGCTCGTTGCCCGGCAGCGTCAGGAAGCTTGCCTGGCGGCTCCTGTCGAAAATCACCAGCTGCAGCTTCTCATCAACCTCTACGTCTACTGCCTGAGCAAAACCGATGCCGTTGAGCTTGGCTTTTAATTGGCCTCCTTTATTAAGCCATTCAGCAATCATGTCTCGCTCCACCAGCACGTGGGTCACCTGAATATCATGCAGATGCAGCGGCTGTTGCAGGAACAGCGTCAGGCTGGTGGCGGAAAGCGCTTCAGGAAATTGATACTGAGGCCTGCGGCTGAACATACCTGATTTTTTACTGACTTTTAGCGCCTGACGCGTGCTCTGCTGCTGTTGATACTGGTTCCACTGCTGATTGAGTTGCTGAATTTTCAAACTTAAGGTTTGCTGCTGATAGGCCTGTTCGGTAATGCTTTGTTCTATCTGCGTTTGTAACAAATGATAAGTACTCATGTCATGCCACAGGCAATCTTTGAGCAAGATAAGGTCTACCGGCGACACCGACTGCCTGCCGCTGAAAAACGCGCACGCCTGTAGCAATCTCAGGGCTTTCTTCCAACGACGGTCCGAAACGTAGGGGGCAGAATCGAGTGCACCGAGCCGTTGACGCAGTTGGAAAATCAGTTCAAAGCCGTGTTCAGTCAAATTGACTTTTTCAATCTCATGCTGCCATTGTTGGTACTCTTCGTTGCTGATGCTGAGACCTTCGGCAACGGGATGCGTGTTTTCAGAATGGCGGCTGGTCAGCAAGGAACGGAAGTTCTGTTTGTCCTGAACGCGGTCGAGCCACAGGCGGATGAGCATGCGGTCATACAAGGCCTCAAGACCGCCATCCGCTTCAGGCAGTTCGTTGGAGGCGCTTATCAGCAAACGCATCGGGATAGCTTCTTCTATATCGCCGTTGCGAAAACGCCTTTCATTGATGGCGGTCAGCAGCGTGTTGAGGATAGCCGGTCCGGCTTTCCAGATTTCGTCGAGAAACACAATTTCTGCTTCGGGTAGATAGCCCTGCGTGAGGCGCAGGTAGCGGCCTTCATCCTTTAATGCTTGGATGGAAAGCGGGCCGAACACCTCTTCAGGGGTGGAAAAGCGGGTCATCAGGTATTCGAATGCGCGAGCGTCACGAAACGCATATTTCAGGCGGCGAGCTATCAGGCTTTTTGCTATCCCGGGCGGACCCAGTAAAAATACGCTTTCACCACACAGCGCAGCCAGCAGGCAAAGTCGTATAGCTTCCTGCCGCTCGTAAAGGCCGTTTTCTAACGCATTAGCCAGTCGGGTGATTCGTTCTGCCAAGAGAGGTGATTGCGCCATAATGTGTTTTGAACTGCCCCAAATAGTGACTTAAGTGATGGAATAGTGGACTGCAAGCCGATAATAAACCATGATTTTTTTTGGCGATATAGCTTGTTGATTCTTAAAATCTTTCTATTTGCTGAAATGTGATCGTCTCGGATGAATTGTTCACTTGTCTTTGTATTAAAGGGTAGGCAATCTTATTTATTCGTGCATACTGTGCGCCTTTTGGTGGGTTTAAAGGAACTGCCAACCCACGTAGCTTACGAATTTTGGGCAACGGATTTTTAGCCAAATACTCAAGTCAGCCAAATGACAAAGCATAAAAGAAACCAATTATGAGCACAGAACATAAACGGTCACTCCCCGCAGTAACCTTGGCCGCTATCGGTGTGGTTTACGGTGACATAGGTACCAGCCCTCTTTATACACTGCGAGAGTGTTTTTCGGGTCACTACGGATTTAGTGTCGAACCCAGCGTGGTTTATGGTTTCCTCTCCCTGATTTTCTGGCTGCTGGTCATTGTCGTATCGGCCAAGTATCTCTCTTTCGTTTTACGTGCAGACAACGCCGGTGAAGGCGGTATCCTTACCCTGATGTCTTTGGCCGGTAGAAATACCTCGGCACGAGCCACGGCGATACTGGTTATTCTAGGCCTGATAGGCGGCAGTTTCTTCTACGGCGAGGTGGTGATTACCCCTGCGATGTCGGTGCTTTCCGCGATGGAAGGTCTCGAAATTGCCGCGCCCAATCTTGATGCCTATATCGTTCCCCTGTCTATCGCCGTTCTGACCCTGCTGTTCTGTATTCAAAAACACGGTACCGGACTGGTGGGCAAGCTTTTTGCGCCCGTTATGCTGCTGTGGTTCATGGTGCTGGCCGTACTCGGCCTTAACAGCATCATTCATAACCCTGAAGTCCTGCGCGCCATCAATCCTGTGTGGGCGTTCAACTTCTTCCTGGACCATAAGTCTTTCGCCTTCCTGGCACTGGGAGCGGTGGTACTGTCGATTACCGGGGTTGAAGCGCTGTATGCCGATATGGGCCACTTCGGAAAAATGCCGATTCGCCTGGCGTGGTTTAGCGTCGTTCTGCCTTCGCTGGTATTGAATTACTTCGGTCAGGGCGCGCTATTGCTCAAGAATCCCGAAGCGATTAAAAACCCGTTCTTCCTTTTGGCGCCAGACTGGGCGCTGCTGCCGATGCTTATCCTGGCGACCTTGGCTACCATCATCGCTTCGCAGGCCGTTATCTCAGGCGTGTTCTCACTGACGCGTCAGGCGGTTCGCCTGGGTTATCTGCCGCCGATGCGCATCATCCACACCTCCGAAATGGAAGCCGGTCAGATTTACGTGCCGGTCATCAACTGGATGCTCTATTTCGCTGTGGTGGTGGTTATCCTCGGCTTCGAACATTCGAGTAATCTAGCCGCGGCCTACGGTATCGCGGTAACTGGAACCATGGTACTGACCACTATCTTGTCGTGCACCGTGGCGTACAAAAACTGGCATTGGAAAGGCTTCATCGTGGCCGTGCTGGCCGTGGTGCTTCTGTTTATCGACGTGCCGCTGTTCGCCGCCAACGCTACCAAGATCCTCTCCGGTGGTTGGTTGCCGCTGGTGCTGGCGCTGATGATGTTTGTGGTGATGACCACCTGGAAGAGCGAGCGTTTCCGCCTTATGCGCCGCATGCATGAGCACGGTAACTCTCTCGAGGCGATGATAGCCTCACTCGAGAAATCGCCGCCGGTACGTGTGCCGGGGACTGCGGTTTATATGTCTCGCGCTATAAACGTCATTCCTTTTGCGCTGTTGCACAACCTCAAGCATAACAAAGTGTTGCACGAGCGCGTGGTGTTGCTGACGCTGCGCACTGAAGATGCGCCCTATGTGCATAACGTTCGCCGCGTGACCATCGAGCAGATGTCGCCGACCTTCTGGCGCGTGGTGGCAAGCTACGGCTTCAAAGAGACCCCGAACGTTGAAGAAGTGTTCCACCGCTGTGGCCTCGAAGGCCTGTCGTGCCGCATGATGGAAACCTCGTTTTTCATGTCGCATGAGTCACTGATTCTGACCAAGCGTCCCTGGTATCTCTACTTCCGCGGCAAACTGTTTATCGCCCTGAGCCGTAACGCCCTGCGTGCACCGGACCAGTTCGAAATCCCCCCTAACCGCGTGATTGAGCTCGGAACTCAGGTCGAGATATAGGGTTTCATCATCAAATAAAGAGAAAACGCCGCAGTCCACAAACCTGCGGCGTTTTTGTTTTCCTCCGCGTTACGCTCGCCCATCTGTTTTATTCCACTTAAGTTAAACCGCTGTTTACCTGCCATCGAAACGTTTCGACGGCGATCACAAATTCACCTTCTGCTCATTGCCAGCGCGTACGAATTTTCTAGAATCAACCGCGAGCGAAACGTTTCGCTGTCGGAGCTGATAATGAAAAAAGCCAAGTTGTTGAACGCCGAAGTTTCACAGGTTATTGCCAGTCTGGGTCATACCGACAGCCTGACGATTGCCGATGCCGGTTTACCTATTCCCGCTACCTCCCGGCGCATCGACCTTGCGTTGACTCAGGGTGTACCGAGTTTTTTGCAGGTGTTCTCGGTGGTTACCGACGAAATGCAGGTAGAGCGTGCCGTGCTTGCCGAAGAGATTAAGCGGCAGAACCCTGCGCTGCATGAAACGCTGATCGGTCAGTTGAAACAGCTTGAGCAACAGCAGGGAAACACCATTACGCTGGAATATGTCAGCCATCAGGCTTTCAAACAACAGACTCAAACCACTCGTGCAGTGATCCGCAGCGGGGAATGTTCGCCATACGCCAACATCATCCTGTTCGCTGGCGTCACCTTCTGAGGTCTCTATGCAACCTTTGCTGCAACTCTCAGGGATTGATAAAGCCTTTCCCGGCGTAAAAGCGCTGTCTGGCGCTGCGCTCAGCGTGTATCCGGGAAAAGTCATGGCGCTGGTCGGTGAAAACGGTGCAGGCAAGTCCACGATGATGAAAGTGCTGACCGGCATCTATCAAAAAGACGCCGGTCAGCTGCAATTTTTGGGTAAGGAAGCCAGCTTCAGCGGCCCGAAAGATTCGCAGGAAGCCGGGATCGGCATTATCCATCAGGAGCTAAACCTGATCCCGCAGTTGACCATCGCCGAGAATATTTTCCTGGGGCGTGAGTTCGTCAACGGGATAGGCCGCATTCAGTGGAAAAAAACCATCGCCGAAGCCGACAAACTGTTGGCGCGCCTTAATTTGCGTTACAGCAGTCAGCGCCTGGTGGGTGACCTTTCCATTGGTGACCAGCAGATGGTCGAAATCGCCAAGGTGCTGAGCTTCGAATCGCGCGTCATCATCATGGACGAACCGACCGATGCGCTGACCGATACCGAAACGGCCTCCTTATTTAGCGTGATCCGCGAACTGAAGGCCGCCGGCTGCGGCGTGGTATATATCTCGCATCGCCTGAAAGAGATCTTCGAGATTTGCGACGACGTAACGGTATTTCGCGACGGGCAGTTTATCGCTGAGCGCCCCGTTAGCGAGCTACAGGAAGACACGCTGATCGAGATGATGGTTGGTCGTCGCCTCGATGAGCAATATCCCCGCATTAATCACGACAGCGGTGCGCTGCGTCTCTCGGTGAACCAGGTTTCTGGACCGGGGGTGAAGCATGCCAGCTTCAATCTGTATGCCGGTGAGATCCTGGGCGTTTCCGGGCTGATGGGCGCTGGACGCACCGAACTGATGAAGATCCTCTACGGTGCGTGCAAGAAAACCGCCGGTACTATCACTCTCGATGGCAAAGAGATCAATCCGCGCACGCCGCAGGACGGTCTGGCCAACGGCATCGTTTATATCTCAGAGGACCGTAAGCGCGACGGCCTGGTGCTCGGCATGTCGGTGAAGGAAAACATGTCGTTGACCGCGCTGCGCTATTTCAGCCGTTTGGGCGGCGGCCTCAAACACGGCGAAGAGCAGCAGACGGTGGGCGACTTTATCCGCCTGTTCAATATCAAGACACCGTCGATGATGCAGCCGATCGGCCTGCTCTCCGGCGGTAATCAACAGAAAGTCGCCATTGCCCGTGGGCTGATGACGCGTCCGAAAGTATTGATCCTCGATGAGCCGACGCGCGGCGTCGACGTCGGGGCCAAGAAAGAGATTTACCAGTTAATTAATCAGTTCAAGCGCGAAGGTCTGAGCATCATTCTGGTCTCTTCCGAGATGCCGGAAGTTATTGGAATGAGTGACCGCATTCTGGTGATGCACGAAGGACAGCTAAGCGCTGAATTCCCCATTGAACAGGCGACGCAAGAAGCACTGATGGCTGCCGCCGTTGGCAAGCAATACGGCGTAAAGCAGGAGTAAACAACGATGAGTTCTCAAATTTTACCGGCCAATAAAAAACGCTGGATCAGTAAAGAGTGGTTATTAGAGCAGAAGTCGCTCATTGCGCTGCTGGTGCTGATTGCGGTGGTGTCTTCGATGAGCCCGAACTTCTTCACCCTGAATAACCTGTTCAATATCCTGCAGCAAACCTCGGTGAACGCCATTATGGCGGTCGGGATGACGCTGGTTATCCTGACGGCGGGTATCGACCTGTCGGTCGGTTCTCTGCTGGCGTTGACCGGTGCGGTTGCCGCTTCCGTGGTTGGGCACGAGTCCAGCGCGTTGCTGGCCGTCGTGGCCTCACTGGCGCTTGGCGCAGCGGTGGGCGGTATTACCGGGGCGATTGTGGCGAAAGGTAAAGTACAGGCGTTTATTGCCACACTGGTCATGATGCTGCTGCTGCGCGGCGTGACGATGGTCTATACCGACGGCAGCCCGATCAGTACCGGATTTAACGACGTCGCTGACGCCTTCGGCTGGTTCGGGATTGGCCGCCCGCTCGGCGTACCGACGCCAGTCTGGATCATGGCTATCGTGTTTATTGCCGCCTGGTACATGCTGCATCACACCCGTCTGGGCCGTTATATCTATGCGCTGGGCGGCAACGAAGCGGCAACGCGCCTTTCGGGCATCAGCGTTGATAAGGTCAAAATCATCGTTTACTCGCTGTGCGGACTGTTGGCGGCGCTGGCGGGAATTATTGAGGTTGCACGTCTGTCATCGGCCCAGCCAACTGCCGGTACCGGCTATGAGTTAGACGCTATTGCCGCCGTCGTGCTGGGCGGAACCAGCCTTTCAGGCGGCAAGGGACGCATCATCGGCACGCTTATTGGTGCGCTGATCCTCGGTTTCCTGAATAACGGTCTGAATCTGCTGGGCGTTTCTTCCTATTACCAGATGATTGTGAAGGCGGTCGTGATACTGCTCGCCGTTCTGGTCGATAACAAAAGCAATAAATAACCTCCCCTACAGGAATAAATACAATGACAATGTCTATGAAGAAAGTTGCATTATGGGTTTCTGCCGCCGCGCTTACCGCGTCATTCAGTGCCAACGTGCTGGCGAAAGACACTATCGCACTGGTGGTTTCCACGCTGAATAATCCGTTCTTCGTTTCGATGAAACAAGGTGCTCAGCAGGAAGCCGACAAGCTGGGTTACAACCTGGTGGTGCTGGATTCACAGAATAACCCGGCCAAAGAGCTGGCCAACGTTCAGGACCTGATGGTGCGTGGCACCAAGGTATTGTTAATTAACCCGACCGACTCCGACGCGGTGGGCAACGCCGTCGCAATGGCCAATCAGGCGAAAATCCCGGTTATTACGCTGGACCGTCAGGCGAGCAAGGGACAGGTGGTCAGCCACGTTGCCTCGGACAACAAGGTCGGTGGTAAAATGGCCGGTGACTATATCGCCAAAAAATTGGGTGATAACGCCAAAGTTATCGAACTGGAAGGAATAGCGGGTACCTCGGTGGCCCGTGAGCGCGGCGCCGGCTTCAAAGAGGCCGTTGATGCCCATCACTTCAACGTACTGGCGAGCCAGCCGGCTGACTTCGACCGCACCAAAGGTCTTAACGTGATGCAGAACCTGCTGACCGCACACCCAGACGTTCAGGCCGTGTTTGCCCAAAATGACGAAATGGCGCTGGGCGCGCTGCGTGCGTTGCAGACCGCAGGCAAAACCGGCGTGCTGGTGGTGGGCTTTGACGGCACTGAAGACGGTATCAAAGCGGTGAAAGGCGGCAAGCTGGGTGCGACAGTCGCTCAACGTCCTGATCAAATTGGTATTATCGGCGTAGAGACGGCGGACAAGGTGCTGAAAGGTCAGACCGTTCCAGCCATTAACCCGGTTGCTCTCAATCTGGTCGCACAACCTTAATGGACACGGCGCCACCGCGACGGGTGGCGCAACAGACTCAGGAATAAATGCAATGGATAAAGGTAAACTGGTGGTACTGGGCAGCATCAACGCTGACCACGTCCTGAATATCAGGCAATTCCCGCAGCCGGGCGAAACCGTGATGGGGTCGCACTATAACGTGGCCTTCGGCGGCAAGGGAGCAAATCAGGCCGTTGCAGCGGGAAGAAGCGGAGCCGATGTTTCATTTATTGCCTGTGTGGGAAGTGACGATATTGGCGAACGCGTGCGTAAACAGTTAGCCAGCGACCAGATCGATACGCGTCCGATTGAGGCTATCGCCGATACCACCACGGGCGTGGCGCTTATCTTCGTCAATGAAGAGGCGGAAAATGTGATTGGCATCGATGCGGGAGCCAACAAGGCGTTGACGCCTGAATATCTCGAACGTTATAAGCAGCAGATAATTGAGGCTTCGGCTCTCTTAATGCAGCTCGAATCACCGCTTGAATCGGTGATCGCTGCCGCCCGCATTGCTAAAGACCATCAAACTCAGGTTATCCTCAATCCCGCGCCGGCCTGTGAGTTGCCCGATGAGCTGCTTTCGCTGGTGGATATGATTACGCCTAACGAAACCGAGGCGGAAAAGCTGACCGGTGTGAAGGTCAGTAGCAGCGAGGACGCCGCACGCGCCGCACAGGTTCTGCACGACAAGGGTATTGCGACCGTTATCATTACGCTCGGCAGCAAAGGCGTCTGGCTGAGCCAACAGGGTCAAGGCAAGAATGTGCCTGGATTCAAGGTGAAAGCGGTCGACACCATCGCCGCCGGTGATACCTTTAATGGTGCATTAGTGACGGCATTACTCGAGGGCACACCGATGGACCAGTCCGTGCGCTTTGCTCATGCCGCCGCGGCTATTGCCGTTACACGTGCTGGCGCGCAGTCTTCCGTTCCATGGCGTCATGAAATTGATGATTTCCTCGCGCATCAGGAGTCCTAGTTGCCGACCATGAAAGATGTCGCCCGCCTCGCGGGCGTCTCCACCTCGACCGTCTCACACGTGATTAACAATAATCGCTTCGTGAGCGACTCTATCCGTGAAAAAGTCAACGTGGCAATAGGCGAGCTTAACTACGCCCCTTCCGCGTTGGCCCGCAGCCTCAAGATAAATCAAACCCGCACAATTGGCATGTTGATTACCTCGAGCAGCAACCCGTTTTATTCCGAGGTCGTACAAGGCGTGGAACGCAGCTGCTACGAACGTGGTTACAGCCTTATTCTCTGCAATACCGACGGCGACGAAGAGCGGATGAATCGCAGCATCGAAACGCTGCTGCAAAAGCGGGTCGATGGGCTAATCATGATGTTTACCGAACATCATTGTCCGTCGCAGGATACGCTGAGCCGTTATCCCTCTATTCCCGCGGTGATGATGGACTGGGCCCCTTTCGCCGGTCTAAACGACATTATTCAGGATAACGCATTCATCGGCGGCAAGATGGCGACGGAGCATCTGATTGAGCAAGGCTATCGGCGTATCGCCTGTATTATCGGTCCAACGGATAAAACGACCTCGACTCAGCGCCAGGACGGTTATCGGCATGCAATGAAAGAGGCGGGGTTGGTCATTCCCGAAGGTTATGAGGTGACTGGGGATTTCGAATTTTCTGGCGGATTAACGGCAATGCAGCAACTGCTGGCGCTACCGCAGCGGCCAGACGCGGTCTTTGCCGGAAACGATGCAATGGCGGTTGGCGTTTATCAGGCGATTTACCAGCAGGGTCTGCGTATCCCGCAGGACATCGCCGTCATGGGATACGATGATATTCAACTGGCGCAGTATCTCACCCCGCCGCTGACGACCATTCATCAGCCGAAGGACGAGCTGGGAGAGCTGGCCATCGATACCTTGTTGCATCGACTAAAAGACCCTGAGGCCGAAGCCCAGGTTCTGGTGCTAACGCCTGAGCTGGTGGTTCGAGGTTCTGTGGGGAGAAAACCTTAATTCTCTCCTTCTTTATATAGAAGAAGAGAATCTCAAATCGGGTCGCGCAGTAAAATGGTACAGGCCTCAAGCGCCGCATCCGCGTCGCTTGCCAGAATCGCATCAACGATTCGCTGGTGGTGCTCGAGCTTGATCACCTCATTATTGGTAATTGCGCGGAAGTAGCTCTGGTAAACCGAGCTGAACAAATTAGCGAAAGAGGTCAGGAACGGGTTTTTGCCGGCCTCGTAGATAAGCTGATGAAACTGGGCATCGACGTTTATCCAACGTTCGCGATCGAAGTTCTCATGCAGCTCGCGCATCTCCGACATATAGAGAGAGAGCTGTTGCTTCTGCTCTGTGCTTGCCTGAACGGCGGCGAGCGAACAGGCCTGGGGTTCTAGTGCCTTACGCAGCAGAACAAAGTGTGACATCACCTCGTCAAAGTTATCTCGCGTCATCCACCAGGTCAGCAGTTCGCTGTCGAGAAAGTTCCAGTTGCTCTGCGGCATGACCCGCGTACCAATTCTAGGGCGTGGGAGAAGCATGCCTTTTGCGGTTAACGTTTTTATCGCTTCCCTTACCGCGGTGCGGCTCACACCGAACAATTCACCCAATTCAATCTCTCCGGGCAGGATACTTCCCTCGGCATACTCGCCGGATAACACTCTTTGAGCGATATTCTCCGCCAGAACATAAGAAAGGTTTCGCTGAGCAGCCTGTTGTTGCGCGTTGAGTGACATGAATTACGTCCTGTGCGATTTAAAGTCTTCATTATTCAAACTAGTTTACTCCAGTAATTACAGAGTAAAGGGGGAGTTTACGGGTAAAAACGTCGTTTTATTGTGCGTTTATGGCGCATTTGTCGAAAAAAGAGACGGTCAGAAAGTTTTTTAAAATAAAGGGTTGCGGCTCCTCAGAAACTCCCTATAATGCCGCTCCATCGACAGGGAACAACGCAGCAGCAACGCGGTGTGAACAAGTCGGAAAGAATTAAAAATGATGATGACCGCGAAAATAAACGGTTGACATCAAATGAGGAAAGCGTAATATACGCCACCTCGAGTTAGCAAGCGAAAGCGCGTAACTCACTGCTCTTTAACAATTTATCAGACAATCTGTGTGGGCACTCACAAGACGATATCAGCCACCTCGGTGGCAAAAAATATCAAGTCTTAGAGTGACCAAGCAGTAATTCATTATGAATGATGTGAAGTAACTTTGAGCATCGCTGAACTTGTTTCAGCAAATCGAACTTTTAATTGAAGAGTTTGATCATGGCTCAGATTGAACGCTGGCGGCAGGCCTAACACATGCAAGTCGAGCGGTAGCACGGGAGAGCTTGCTCTCTGGGTGACGAGCGGCGGACGGGTGAGTAATGTCTGGGAAACTGCCTGATGGAGGGGGATAACTACTGGAAACGGTAGCTAATACCGCATGATGTCGCAAGACCAAAGTGGGGGACCTTCGGGCCTCACGCCATCGGATGTGCCCAGATGGGATTAGCTAGTAGGTGGGGTAATGGCTCACCTAGGCGACGATCCCTAGCTGGTCTGAGAGGATGACCAGCCACACTGGAACTGAGACACGGTCCAGACTCCTACGGGAGGCAGCAGTGGGGAATATTGCACAATGGGCGTAAGCCTGATGCAGCCATGCCGCGTGTGTGAAGAAGGCCTTAGGGTTGTAAAGCACTTTCAGCGAGGAGGAAGGCGTTGTAGTTAATAGCTGCAACGATTGACGTTACTCGCAGAAGAAGCACCGGCTAACTCCGTGCCAGCAGCCGCGGTAATACGGAGGGTGCAAGCGTTAATCGGAATTACTGGGCGTAAAGCGCACGCAGGCGGTTTGTTAAGTCAGATGTGAAATCCCCGAGCTTAACTTGGGAACTGCATTTGAAACTGGCAAGCTAGAGTCTTGTAGAGGGGGGTAGAATTCCAGGTGTAGCGGTGAAATGCGTAGAGATCTGGAGGAATACCGGTGGCGAAGGCGGCCCCCTGGACAAAGACTGACGCTCAGGTGCGAAAGCGTGGGGAGCAAACAGGATTAGATACCCTGGTAGTCCACGCTGTAAACGATGTCGACTTGGAGGTTGTGCCCTTGAGGCGTGGCTTCCGGAGCTAACGCGTTAAGTCGACCGCCTGGGGAGTACGGCCGCAAGGTTAAAACTCAAATGAATTGACGGGGGCCCGCACAAGCGGTGGAGCATGTGGTTTAATTCGATGCAACGCGAAGAACCTTACCTACTCTTGACATCCAGAGAATTTGCTAGAGATAGCTTAGTGCCTTCGGGAACTCTGAGACAGGTGCTGCATGGCTGTCGTCAGCTCGTGTTGTGAAATGTTGGGTTAAGTCCCGCAACGAGCGCAACCCTTATCCTTTGTTGCCAGCACGTAATGGTGGGAACTCAAAGGAGACTGCCGGTGATAAACCGGAGGAAGGTGGGGATGACGTCAAGTCATCATGGCCCTTACGAGTAGGGCTACACACGTGCTACAATGGCGTATACAAAGAGAAGCGAACTCGCGAGAGCAAGCGGACCTCATAAAGTACGTCGTAGTCCGGATTGGAGTCTGCAACTCGACTCCATGAAGTCGGAATCGCTAGTAATCGTAGATCAGAATGCTACGGTGAATACGTTCCCGGGCCTTGTACACACCGCCCGTCACACCATGGGAGTGGGTTGCAAAAGAAGTAGGTAGCTTAACCTTCGGGAGGGCGCTTACCACTTTGTGATTCATGACTGGGGTGAAGTCGTAACAAGGTAACCGTAGGGGAACCTGCGGTTGGATCACCTCCTTACCTCAAGATACGCATTGTGCAGTGTCCACACAGATTGTCTGATAGATGTAAACGAGCAAGCGCTACCTGTTGATGCAGTAAGGGAAACCTTACGCTGATACGAAAGAAGCGCCGGGTTTTATCACCTGGTGCGGCATTTTCGTGTCCCCATCGTCTAGAGGCCTAGGACACTGCCCTTTCACGGCTGTAACAGGGGTTCGAATCCCCTTGGGGACGCCACGCCGATAATGTGTGAAAGACATTATCACTCTGTACCTTAGCGGGTCAGAATTTATCTTAAAGATGACTTTAACGAGTCGTGTTTAAGATATTGCTCTTTAACAATCTGGAACAAGCTGAAAAATTGAAATGATACAGCTGAACATAACTCTCCGTAGAAGTATTGAGTTATGCGCACCTGTATTAGAGTCTCTCAAATAATCGCAGCCTCGAATGTTGTCACTCTTTACGAGTTTATAAGACACCTTCGGGTTGTGAGGTTAAGCGACTAAGCGTACACGGTGGATGCCTAGGCAGTCAGAGGCGATGAAGGGCGTGCTAATCTGCGAAAAGCGTCGGTAAGGTGATATGAACCGTTATACCCGACGATACCCGAATGGGGAAACCCAATGTGATACGTCACATTATCGCATGGTGAATACATAGCCATGCGAGGCGAACCGGGGGAACTGAAACATCTAAGTACCCCGAGGAAAAGAAATCAACCGAGATTCCCCCAGTAGCGGCGAGCGAACGGGGAACAGCCCAGAACCTGAATCAGTTTGTGTGTTAGTGGAAGCGTCTGGAAGGTCGCACGGTACAGGGTGATAGTCCCGTACACAAAAGCGCATGAATTGTGAGTTCGATGAGTAGGGCGGGACACGTGACATCCTGTCTGAATATGGGGGGACCATCCTCCAAGGCTAAATACTCCTGACTGACCGATAGTGAACCAGTACCGTGAGGGAAAGGCGAAAAGAACCCCGGCGAGGGGAGTGAAATAGAACCTGAAACCGTGTACGTACAAGCAGTGGGAGCCTACTTGTTAGGTGACTGCGTACCTTTTGTATAATGGGTCAGCGACTTATATTTTGTAGCAAGGTTAACCGTATAGGGGAGCCGTAGGGAAACCGAGTCTTAACTGGGCGTCAAGTTGCAAGGTATAGACCCGAAACCCGGTGATCTAGCCATGGGCAGGTTGAAGGTTGGGTAACACTAACTGGAGGACCGAACCGACTAATGTTGAAAAATTAGCGGATGACTTGTGGCTGGGGGTGAAAGGCCAATCAAACCGGGAGATAGCTGGTTCTCCCCGAAAGCTATTTAGGTAGCGCCTCGTGAATTCATCTTCGGGGGTAGAGCACTGTTTCGACTAGGGGGCCATCCCGGCTTACCAACTCGATGCAAACTCCGAATACCGAAGAATGTTATCACGGGAGACACACGGCGGGTGCTAACGTCCGTCGTGAAGAGGGAAACAACCCAGACCGCCAGCTAAGGTCCCAAAGTCATGGTTAAGTGGGAAACGATGTGGGAAGGCATAGACAGCCAGGATGTTGGCTTAGAAGCAGCCATCATTTAAAGAAAGCGTAATAGCTCACTGGTCGAGTCGGCCTGCGCGGAAGATGTAACGGGGCTAAACCATGCACCGAAGCTGCGGCAGCGACGCTTAGGCGTTGTTGGGTAGGGGAGCGTTCTGTAAGCCGTAGAAGGTGAACTGTGAGGTTTGCTGGAGGTATCAGAAGTGCGAATGCTGACATAAGTAACGATAATGCGGGTGAAAAACCCGCACGCCGGAAGACCAAGGGTTCCTGTCCAACGTTAATCGGGGCAGGGTGAGTCGACCCCTAAGGCGAGGCTGAAAAGCGTAGTCGATGGGAAACAGGTTAATATTCCTGTACTTGGTGTTACTGCGAAGGGGGGACGGAGAGGGCTAGGCTAGCCGGGCGACGGTTGTCCCGGTTTAAGCGTGTAGGGGTGTAGACCTGGTAAATCCGGTTTACTGTAACCCTGAGGCGTGATGACGAGTCACTACGGTGATGAAGTAGTTGATGCCGCACTTCCAGGAAAAGCCTCTAAGCATCAGGTAACATTAAATCGTACCCCAAACCGACACAGGTGGTCAGGTAGAGAATACTCAGGCGCTTGAGAGAACTCGGGTGAAGGAACTAGGCAAAATGGTGCCGTAACTTCGGGAGAAGGCACGCTGTCGCTAGGTGGAGGAACTTGCTTCCCGAGCCGAAGACAGTCGAAGATACCAGCTGGCTGCAACTGTTTAATAAAAACACAGCACTGTGCAAACACGAAAGTGGACGTATACGGTGTGACGCCTGCCCGGTGCCGGAAGGTTAATTGATGGGGTTATCCGCAAGGAGAAGCTCTTGATCGAAGCCCCGGTAAACGGCGGCCGTAACTATAACGGTCCTAAGGTAGCGAAATTCCTTGTCGGGTAAGTTCCGACCTGCACGAATGGCGTAATGATGGCCAGGCTGTCTCCACCCGAGACTCAGTGAAATTGAACTCGCTGTGAAGATGCAGTGTACCCGCGGCAAGACGGAAAGACCCCGTGAACCTTTACTATAGCTTGACACTGAACATTGAGCCTTGATGTGTAGGATAGGTGGGAGGCTTTGAAGCGTGGACGCCAGTCTGCGTGGAGCCAACCTTGAAATACCACCCTTTAATGTTTGATGTTCTAACTCGGCCCCATAATCTGGGGTGAGGACAGTGTCTGGTGGGTAGTTTGACTGGGGCGGTCTCCTCCTAAAGAGTAACGGAGGAGCACGAAGGTTAGCTAATCACGGTCGGACATCGTGAGGTTAGTGCAATGGCATAAGCTAGCTTGACTGCGAGAGTGACGGCTCGAGCAGGTACGAAAGTAGGTCATAGTGATCCGGTGGTTCTGAATGGAAGGGCCATCGCTCAACGGATAAAAGGTACTCCGGGGATAACAGGCTGATACCGCCCAAGAGTTCATATCGACGGCGGTGTTTGGCACCTCGATGTCGGCTCATCACATCCTGGGGCTGAAGTAGGTCCCAAGGGTACGGCTGTTCGCCGTTTAAAGTGGTACGCGAGCTGGGTTTAGAACGTCGTGAGACAGTTCGGTCCCTATCTGCCGTGGGCGTTGGAAGATTGAGAGGGGCTGCTCCTAGTACGAGAGGACCGGAGTGGACGCATCACTGGTGTTCGGGTTGTCATGCCAATGGCATTGCCCGGTAGCTAAATGCGGAAAAGATAAGCGCTGAAAGCATCTAAGCGCGAAACTTGCCTCAAGATGAGTCTTCCCTGGGACTTCGAGTCCCCTGAAGGGACGTTTAAGACTAAGACGTTGATAGGCTGGGTGTGTAAGTGCAGCGATGCATTGAGCTAACCAGTACTAATGACCCGAGAGGCTTAACCTTACAACACCGAAGGTGTTTTAGAGAGACGAGACGAAAGTTTCAAGAAATCAGCTTGTTCAAAGATTGGTTCTGATGGCGGCCTGCAGGAATGTGGAAAGCGGTTAGAATGAAACAGAATTTGCCTGGCGGCAGTAGCGCGGTGGTCCCACCTGACCCCATGCCGAACTCAGAAGTGAAACGCCGTAGCGCCGATGGTAGTGTGGGGTCTCCCCATGCGAGAGTAGGGAACTGCCAGGCATCAAATAAAGAACAAGCCCCAGTCGAAAGACTGGGGCTTGTTCTCGTCGGTAATTTAAGAAATTCCAGTTCAAGAGAAGGCCCCTGTCTGACGACAGGGGCTTTTTTGTGCGCGTAACGTTAATTAAAAGGTCAGATAACGACGGATGAGAGGCTAGATTGACTCTCTTTTCTTAAGCCAGTCGACGATAAAATTACCAATTTCAGCAATATTGTTGAGATCCAGCACGGGCAAAGACGATTTAAGCTGCGAATCAGTGGCGATAGCGAGCACATAATCGTCTACAATCGCATCAATTTCTCTGCCACTTGTCTGTCGAAATAGCGCAATTTTATCTATTTTTTCGTGCTTAAAACCCTCAACCAAAATCAGGTCGAGGGTCGTTTGGTCGAATCGGCTAGCCAAATAGTGCAGATCGAGTTTCTCGGCATCGGGCGTTTCCGTCATTAATGCCCATCGATTGCTGCTCGCTACCATTGTCTGATCCGCGCCTGCTTTTCTCAGCTCGTAGCTGTCTTTACCAGGGGTATCAACATCGACAGAATGATGGCTATGTTTAATCAGACCCACCCTGACATTACAGGCACGTAAATAGGGAATGAGTTGCTTCAGCAAGGTCGTTTTACCTGTTCCGCTATGCGCGACAACACCTAATAACAGGGTCATTCACTTTCACCCCGTATCGCCTGCCAGCGCTGAACGTCTTCGGGAGTATTCAGATTGGCAAAACAACTGGGATCATCGAAGGTGACTTGCTGTGCTGCACACTGCTTGAAGAACAGCATGACTTTCCTCTCTCCACGCGTTAAATAGTCTCGAAGAGTGGGTATCAGACTCTTGTTGAGCAGGCACAGGGCTGGATGAGCACGTTCGGCATCCGTCGCATAAACGGCGGCAGATTGCCCTCTGGCGTTCCACAGACGCTGTACCAGATTATCGGGAAACGCCGGTACATCGCAGGGGACAAACGCCACCCATTCGGTTTCGCTTGCCACCAGCGCTGCAAGCATCCCTGAAAGGGGGCCCGCATAATCGGGAATAAGGTCTCCGATCACAGGATAGAACGCCGCATAGTGCTCCTGATTCTGATTACTGCTGATGAGCAGCGTATTAACCTGTGGCGCTAACCTTTTGGAAATATGCACAAAAAGCGGCAACCCGTTAACCTGCACCAGACCCTTATCTTGCCCCATTCTTGAAGAACGTCCACCGGCAAGAATGACGCCTGTAATCGCGCTCTCAATCATTTGCTGACTCCTGTTTTCTGTATTCACTATTCTGGAACACAGCGCGAAACTTTAAAACGTTAACTCGATATGTTGTCTTGGATCAGCTTAATCTTTTTTCTGTTAAGACATTCTGTTAAGTATCAAATAACCCTGTCAGCCTGATGGATATACCCCGTCAACGAGGCCAAAAATGAAAGATCACCGTATTAATGAACTGATCGATCTCCTGCATTCTGCCTGGAAACAAGAGGCTGATTTAAGCTTGTTACAATTATTAAGCAAGCTGGCACAGGAGGCTGGCTTTAAGGACGACCTTAAGGATCTCAGCGATGACGCATTGATTTATCAGCTTAAAATGCGTGAAACAGCCAGTACAGATGAGATTCCTGGATTAAAAAAAGATTATGAAGAGGATTTTAAAACGGCAATTTTGCGTGCCAGAGGCGTCCTCAAGGATTGATGTAAACTTATGTGAACTTCATGCGTGAGGCTAAAAATTGATGGTACTATTTCAAACTATCGTTTTGCTCTCTGGCCAATCTGAATGAAGTTATGAATAATTCTGCTTTTAATTTTCAGGCACTGTCTCCAGACCTAATCCTCGATGCGCTGGAAAGTGTTGGCTTGATTGCTGAGTCAGGATTAACCGCGCTCAATAGCTATGAGAATCGGGTATATCAATTCCTTGATGAAAACCGCCAGCGCTATGTGGTGAAGTTTTACCGTCCCGAGCGTTGGAGTGCTGCTCAAATAGAAGAGGAGCATCGCTTCTCTCACGATCTCTTTACTGCCGAAATCCCCGCCGTTGCGCCTGTTTCCCTCCAGGGAAAAACGCTGCATCAGCATCAGGGATATATGTTTACGTTGTTCCCAAGCGTGGGCGGTCGGCAGTATGAAATAGATAATCTTGATCAGCTTGAATGGGTTGGGCGTTTCCTTGGCAGGATCCATCAGGTCGGAAGCGAGAATCTATTTACCCAGCGTCCGACTATCGACGTTGCAGAATACCTTACTGAACCGCGCGAGGTTCTCTCCACTAGCGAGTTAATTCCTGCTAAACAACGTGCCGCATTTCTTACCCTTCTTGATGCCTTAATTGCGACCATAAAAGAATATTGGCATCACGACTGGCAGCCGCGTCGTTTACACGGTGATTGTCACCCGGGAAATATTCTCTGGCGTGACGGCCCTATATTTGTCGATTTAGACGATGCGCGTAATGGCCCGGCCATTCAGGATTTATGGATGCTATTGCACGGCGATCGCGCCGAGCAACTCGTTCAACTGGATATTTTGCTTGAGGCATACGGCGAATTTGCCGATTTCGACAGCCGGGAACTGGCACTTATTGAACCGCTGCGCGCGATGCGAATGGTCTATTATCTCGCCTGGGTGACCCGTCGCTGGCAGGATCCTGCATTCCCACACAGTTTCCCGTGGATGAAGGATGAAGATTTTTGGTTGGGTCAGGCTGCGGCATTTAAAGAGCAGATTAATAAATTACGGGCGCCTCCTTTACAGTTGATGCCAATGTACTGAGAAACGAAATAAGCTTTATATAATTATTTAAACGGAGATGGATGAGTTATGAAGAACCTTTTTTCTGCCAGAAAGATCATGATGGCTTTCATGGGTATGGTATTGGCGTTCAGCGCCTCTGCTGCGCAATTTTCTAATGGTACTCAGTACATTACGCTCGACAAGCCGCTGGCTAACGAGCCTCAGGTTGTCGAGTTCTTCTCATTCTATTGCCCGCACTGCTACGAGTTCGAACGCGTCTGGCATGTGTCTGACACTGTGCGTAAAAACCTGCCACAGGGCGTGAAGTACGTGAAATATCACGTTGAATTCCTTGGGCCTTTGGGCAAGCAGCTGACTCAGGCATGGGCCGTAGCGATGGCGCTGGGCGTAGAAGACAAAATCAGCCCGCTGATGTTTGACGCCGTTCAGAAATCACAGACGGTGAAAACTGAGGCCGATATCCGCGATGTCTTTATCAAGGCTGGCGTGAGCGGTCAGGACTATGACGCGGCGCTGAACAGCTTCGTGGTTAAGTCTCTGGTCGTTCAGGAAGAGAAAGCCGCAGCCGATTTCGGTCTGCAGGGCGTGCCGTCTGTTTACGTGAACGGCAAATATCAGGTTAAAAATGACGGACTTGATACCAGCTCTATGGATGCTTACGTTAAACAATTCTCTGACGTGGTCAATTTCCTGACGACTCAGAAATAAGAATTAAAACGCTTTCCACTTTGATAAACGCCAGCGCAACGCTGGCGTTTATATTTTATTTAATAAACTAACGCACATACCCCCGGCCACGCACCTGCTTTCTCATTAGCCATATTTTGTTTTATCTTTATTCATTATCATTTAACTTTCTGGATTAATATTTATGGAAAAATTCCTAAAGGGATATTAAGTCTAATATTTATATCCACAACGATGATTAAAATAAAATGACAGCCCAATTGCCCCTTTCTCCCTTATAACTTGATGATTAACCGCCGTATATCGATCTGTTCTGCTATATGCAACTCAAATCTATGATCCTGTCGCAAAACTATGCACAAACTTATCCACAGGCTGGATCCTGGGAGAAAGCTCGCAGGATCAACATCAAATTTCCTTTCAAGGTTCGCCTTTAACCTCAGCTATGGCATGCTTAGGGGTATGACATGCGACGAATAAAGAAGAGTTATGGCCCAGATTGCTGAAAATCCCTTAATCCTGGTAGACGGATCGTCTTACCTGTACCGCGCCTATCACGCATTTCCCCCTCTGACCAACGGGGCGGGAGAGCCCACCGGTGCGATGTACGGCGTACTTAACATGCTGCGCAGCCTGTTGCTGCAATATCAGCCGAGCCACGTCGCAGTGGTGTTTGACGCCAAAGGTAAAACCTTCCGCGACGAACTGTTTGCCGAATACAAGTCTCATCGTCCGCCAATGCCTGACGATCTACGCGCGCAGATTGAGCCGCTGCATCAGATGGTTAAGTCCATGGGGCTGCCGCTGCTGGTGGTTCCGGGCGTTGAGGCTGATGATGTCATCGGTACGCTGGCACTCGAAGCCGAGAAGGCAGGGCATGCGGTACTCATCAGCACCGGCGACAAAGACATGGCGCAGCTGGTCACGCCGGCCGTGACCCTGATTAACACCATGAACAACAGCATTCTTGGCCCTGACGAAGTGGTGACCAAATACGGCGTACCACCAGAACTTATCATCGATTATCTGGCCTTGATGGGCGACTCTTCAGATAACATCCCTGGCGTGCCGGGCGTGGGTGAGAAGACGGCGCAGGCACTTCTGCAAGGCATAGGTGGACTCGACGCGCTGTACGGCGATCTGGACAAGATTGCCACTCTCAGCTTCCGCGGTGCCAAGACCATGGGCGCCAAGCTGGCTGACAATAAAGACGTGGCTTACCTTTCCTACCAGCTGGCGACAATTAAAACGGACGTCGAGCTGGAGATAACCTGCGCGGATCTCACCGTTAGCGAACCTAACGACGCCGAGCTTAGAGAGCTGTTCGATCGCTACGAGTTCAAACGCTGGTTGGCTGATGTCGATCAGGGGGGCTGGCTAAACGGCAAGAAAGGCCCCGCGACGGCCAGTAAAAAAGGTGCCGTACCTGAGGTCGAAAGCAGCGTAAAAACTGCGGTAGAGCGTGCTCAGCTCTCTCAGGAGGGCTATGTTACCATTCTCGACCAGGCAACCCTCGACGAGTGGCTGTTACTGCTCAAAAAATCCGACGTTTTTGCCTTTGATACCGAGACCGACGGGCTCGATACCCTGACGGCCAACCTGATTGGCCTGTCGTTCGCCATCGCCCCGGGTAAGGCAGCCTATTTGCCGGTCGCCCATGATTATCTCGACTCCCCGGTGCAGCTGGACCGCAACGAGGTTCTCACACAGCTCAAGCCGCTGCTCGAAGATCCCAAGCAGGCAAAAGTAGGTCAGAATCTCAAGTTTGACCGCGGTGTGCTGCTGAAATACAACATCGACCTCAAAGGTATCGATTTTGACACCATGATCGAATCCTACGTGCTCGACAGCGTCTCTGGTCGTCACGACATGGACAGCATGGCCGACAGGCTGCTGGGCCACAAAACCGTGACCTTCGAAGAGATTGCTGGCAAAGGCAAAAATCAACTCACCTTTAACCAGATTGCGTTGGAGCAGGCTGCCCCGTACGCCGCTGAAGACGCCGACGTGACGTTGCAGTTGCACCAGGCTATGTGGCCGAAGATTGCCAAAGAGCCGGGCCTGAAGACCGTCTTTACCGATATCGATATGCCATTGGTCGCCGTACTGTCACACATTGAACGCACCGGCGTGCTTATCGACCAAAACATTTTGGCTGCACACTCCAAAGAGCTGGCAATTCGCCTCAATGAGCTGGAAAGCAAGGCGCACGAGCTGGCCGAAGAACCTTTCAACCTGTCTTCGACCAAGCAGCTACAGGCAATCCTGTATGAAAAACAAAATCTGCCTATCTTGAAGAAGACACCGGGCGGAGCGCCTTCAACCAATGAAGAGGTGCTGGCCGAGCTGGCGCTGGATTACCCACTGCCGAAGGTGATTCTCGAGTATCGCGGTCTCGCCAAGCTGAAATCGACGTATACCGACAAGCTGCCGCTGATGATAAGCCCGGTAGATGGGCGGGTGCATACGTCCTACCACCAGGCGGTGACGGCGACAGGTCGTCTGTCGTCGAGTGATCCTAACCTGCAAAACATTCCTGTGCGTAACGATGAAGGGCGCAGGATCCGTCAGGCGTTTATTGCGCCTGAGGACTACTGCATTGTTGCGGCCGACTACTCGCAAATCGAGCTGCGCATCATGGCGCACCTGTCTAAAGACCAGGGGCTGCTGACCGCCTTCTCTGAAGGCAAGGACATCCACCGTGCTACCGCGGCCGAAGTGTTTGGCACCGAACTGGACAAAGTGTCAGGCGAGCAGCGCCGCAGTGCGAAAGCTATCAACTTTGGTCTGATTTACGGCATGAGTGCGTTTGGCTTATCTCGCCAGCTCAACATCCCGCGTAAGGAGTCCCAGCGTTACATGGACCTTTACTTCGAACGTTATCCTGGCGTGCTCGAATATATGGAGCGCACGCGCCAGCAGGCATCTGAGCAGGGCTATGTCGAAACGCTGGACGGCCGTCGCCTCTATCTGCCGGACATCAAGTCCAGCAACGCCATGCGTCGCAAGGGAGCGGAACGTGCGGCTATCAATGCGCCCATGCAGGGAACGGCTGCAGACATTATCAAGCGAGCGATGCTAAAAGTTTCAGCCTGGCTGGAACGACCTGATGCGCCTCGTGCGCGTATCATCATGCAGGTTCATGATGAATTAGTGTTCGAAGTGCATAAGGATGACGTCGAGAAAGCCAGTGAGACCATTCGCCAACTGATGGAAGAGAGCATGACGCTTGCCGTTCCACTTAAGGTGGATGTCGGCGTGGGCGAAAACTGGGATCAAGCTCACTAAGTGACGATAAAATAAGCTGATTTTGTAATTAAACAACATCAAGGGCATGAAATTGTATGAGGCTGATCGCATATCCCTCAACTTTTGTGTAAGTAAACTACAAAAAATACTTTTTCATCTCAAAAAAATGAGGTAAAGTCTGAGGCGTAGGGTACAGAGGTAAGATGTTCTATCTTTCAGACCTTTTACTTCACGTAATCGGATTTGGCTGAATATTTTAGCCGCCCCAGGCATTTATGTCTGGGGCGTTTTTTATTGGATTTTTGGCGGGATTTTGACCGTTTTTTGCACCCCTTTATGAAACAAAAAAGGGCGGCCTAAGCCACCCCGTTTCACCTAAACACGCTTATCGCGTCGAGCGTTTATCTCACTCGCCTGACAGCACATCCTCGAGCACTTCTGGAGGAATTTCGCTAAACCAGGTATTCAGTTTCGCCATCAGCTTATCTACACCAATTTTTTTCAGGGAAGAGAAGGCTTCAACCTGAATATCGCCCATGAAGGATTCCACTTCATTGCGTACCAGCGTGGTCTGCGCTTTGCGCGCGCCTGAAGCCAGTTTGTCGGCCTTGGTCAGCAACACCAGCACCGGCGTGCCAACGTCAACGGCCCACTGGATCATCTGCTGGTCGAGGTCTTTCAGCGGATGGCGGATGTCCATCAGCACCACCAGACCCTTCAGGCAGTTACGCATTTGCAGGTATTCACCCAGCGCGCGCTGCCATTTGCGTTTCATTTCTTCAGGAACCTGGGCATAGCCATAGCCCGGCAGGTCGACCAGACGAATGCCTTCTTCAACCTCAAACAGGTTGATCAGCTGAGTACGGCCCGGTGTCTTACTGGTTCGCGCCAGGCTTTTTTGTCCGGTCAGCGTGTTGAGCGCACTGGATTTTCCGGCGTTTGAACGACCAGCAAATGCGACTTCAATGCCCTCATCACTCGGTAGATGCCGGATATCAGGGGCACTGATGACGAAATGGGTCATATGATAGTTGTAAGTTTGGCTGGTCAAAACGTGTGTCTCCGTGAGGCTTCGGTATCTGGCTGGCGATTATAGCTGTATCAGAGGCGAGATGTGGTTCTGTTTTACATAACGCATGGTGAAAAATCATTCATAGAGATGATAGCAGATGAGATTTCTGCCATTAAGCTGTGAGAGTTTTGCCATTTCTGGTGCGAGCTAAGACGCTAGTTTTAATACCATAAACAATATTATTTATTAAATACAGTAAGATGGTGCCCGATGCGTAAATACACCTTGGGTGTCATCGCGGCGGTATCTTGAGCCTTTAGCGCGTTAGGGTAAAGTGTTTATTACGCGATGAGCGCAAGAAAGGAAACAAGGACGACCCGCGCTAAAGGATGTTTGGAACCCATCGTGCTTTACGGACAAAACTGCCAGGCTGGCGGTTCAGGCAAAGGGAAATAGGGACATATTTGCCTCACATGGACACGTATGTACAATAATTCTTCCATGAGAATAAATAAAAAGGCGACAAGGTTAACTTGTTGCCTTTTTTCTTTGTCTGCTTTCTGCTAGATTCCGCCGCAATTCTATACTAAATGAACACACCTAAGAGTAGATGCTATGAACCAGTCAGCGAAAGCACCGCGTGCCAAAGCCGCGACGTCTAAAACGAAGAAAAAAAGTCGCGTTGAGCTTGATATCGAAGCGCGCGAACGTAAGCGTGACAACAAACGTCGTGGCCACAAACCGGGCACCCGCGCCAATCCGGATGCAGAGAAAAACCAGTCGGCCAATAGCGGCAAGAAGACCGATCCGCGTATCGGCAGCAAAAAGCCTGTTCCGCTGGTGGTAGAGACGGTATTTAATAATTCACCTAAGGCTAAAAAGCCAGCCAAGCCGAAGCAGGAAGCCAAGCCAGCGCTGCCGCCAGAAGAAGAATTAACCCTTCTTGAAAACGACGCGCGTCTTGATTCACTGCTCGACCTGCTGGACGAAGGCAAAACTCTGAGCGCAGAAGACCAGAGCTACGTCGATCAGACACTCGACCGCATCGACGTGCTGATGGAACAGCTGGGTATCGAGCTGGGTGACGAAGACGACGAAGACGAAGAGCAGGGCGAAAACATGTATCGCCTGCTGAAAGGCGGTAACTGATTTAGTCAGGCCCCTGTGGGCTTGAGCATTTGAGGGTTCAGTCAGGCATTGCGACCTGACTGAACCTTTTTTTCTTAGAACATCCGCGAAATAATCGATTTTTTGCCCGCCAAATAGTGCTTTGCAACCGCGAAGACGTGTCCTAAAAAGAAAATCCCGAGCGTGATGCAGGCATAGCGATGCAGCACAAAGAAGAATTCGTTCACCGCCAGAGTATCGACCGGCCTCGGTATCGGAAACAGACCAAACAGGTTGTAGCCTTTTTGCAGCATCAGGAAGCCAGAAATCAGCGTGATAAAAATCACCAGATAAAAGAGCTCATGGGCGAAAATCATGAACTTCTTCTTCAGTACGCTGACATCGGTAGGATAGGGCACCGAAGGTCGGAAGAAGCGCCATGTAAAGCGAATGATCATCACCGGCGTAGCAAGCGTACCCAGCGTCATGTTCAGCACCGAGAAAAATTGAAAGTAGGCAGTCCCTTCCAGCGCGTGCAGCAGATAACCCATACACATGGCATAAATGATGATGATAGCAACGACCCAGTGCAGGAGACGGCTTAGGCCATCATAGCGAACGGGCAAGGTAAGACGGTTTTCCATTAGATATTGATTCCTTTGTGTTTAGTGGGTTAGAACTTCACCTGCATTGAGGCCCAGAGATTGCGCCCCGGCTCAGGCAACTGCGTTTGTGACGAGAAACCAAAATCTTTATTGCCCGCCATGTTCAAGTGCTCGGTGTAATGCTTGTTGAACAGATTATCGATGCCGCCGCTCAGTCGAACCGTCGGATTAATGACGTAGTCGACATTCCAGGAGACCACGCCGAATCCGGCGCTAGGCCCCATGTCCTGACCCGTGACGTTGCCCTGTTCTGCGGCAACGCGATGCTGTGCACTCACCACGCGCCACAGCAGGCTGCTGTTCCAGTCGTTACCCGCATAGCTCAGCGTGAAGCGGGAATCGAGTGGTGGCATCTGTGGCAGAGGCTGGTTGTCGCTAAGATTTCTACCCCATGCCCAGGCCAACGAGGCTTCAATCTTCCAGCGAGGGCTCAGCGCGTAGCTGCTGCCAATCTCTGCCCCCATAATCTGGGCGTTGACGTTGCGGGTTGCTTTCTTCGGTGCGCCATAGTCGAAGAGGATGAAGTCATTAATTTGGCCGACATAGCCAGCAAGCCAACTCTGCACCTTTTCATCGCTGTAACGCGTACCGAAATCGAGCTGAGTGGTTTTCTCGGTATGAATGTGGTCGATATCACCGGTACTGGAGAACATTTCCCAGTAGTCCGGCATGCGCTCGGTGTAGCCTAATCCCGCGTAGGACATCACCGGCAAGCCCGATGCCGTAGTTTCATAGCGGGTGAAAAAGCCGGGGAGTATATGGGTTGTTGAGGTATTGGACGTACCGAAATCTGTCGCCGTTGATCTATCCAGACGCACACCGCTGATGCGCTTTCCAGGGGAGTCGACGCCCTGAGTAAACTCTGCAAACACTCCTAGCTGGCCCAACTCGGCGTTTTTCTGCCAATGCGTCATACCGCCGCTGCGATGGGTGCTGCTTTGGCCGTCAATACCGGCTACCAGCTGGTTGTTTGAAGCCTGCCAGGTACTGGCCAACCGCGTACCGTAGGTGACCCTATCGACGCGCGACGCCATCCGCATTACCGGTGTGCGCAAGGAGTAGTTATCCATAATGTGATCGGCGTGATTGTAATAAAGCCGCCAACTCACGCTGGATAAAGCGTCGCTGATGTTGCGCTTTTCCAACAGCAGCCCAGCGCTCTTACGTAGAAACTGCGAGCCGTCCATCGCCCGTCCACCGTAGCGTGCTTCGCCGTCGCTGGTCCCCAGGCTCAATTCAGCCAACGTATCGTTGTCGGGTGTCAGGCCGAGACTCAGGTCGGTATTCCATTTATCCCAATGGCTCGGCACCTTGTTTCCGTTGCCGTCACGATAATCACCTGCACGTGATTTCCCCGCCGTCAGTTTGAGATAACCCGAGGCATTACCCAGCGTAGTGTCTATGTTCTGATCGAATCGGCCGTTGGAGCCCGTGAGCAGGTTCGCCTCGCCGGTGAAGGTCGGTTGGGAAAGAGACTGCGGACTACTTTCAAACAGCAGCGTACCTGCCGGTGCCATCGGTCCCCAAATCACCGTTTGCGGTCCTTTAATCAGCGTTAACAGATCGAAGCTGGCGGGAGAAATATAGGAGGTCGGCGCGTCCATTCGCCCGCCGCAGCCGCCATATATCGCTCCGCCGTTGGTCAGAATGGTCAGGCGAGAGCCAAACATGCCGCGCAGGACCGGGTCACCGTTGCTGCCTCCATTGCGAATTTGCGAGAAGCCAGGAATGGATTTTAGCAGGTCTGCGCCGTCGCTGGCCGGGACTGGCTGGCGTGGGGCTTTGGTTGAGGTCACAGTAGTGAGGGGGGAGTCGAGTGGAGCGCTGATGGTAATGACGTCGGACTGTTGTTCCCCATAGGCGGTCATCGACGATACGGCGGCAAATAATCCCACTGCCCATCCTGCTGATTTTCTATAATTGAATCTCAGCGGCGAATTTATTTTATTTAAATGGCTCATTATTATGACTCGTTAATTGTCTTTAATTAAAGGAAGTCATCGACAGACAGCGTCTGCCACAGCCAATCCTTTAGCTGGAGAATTATTTTTAGAATTTTTTGGGTACTGGAGCTTTCCAGGCGGTATTTTTACACCCGCAAAGCATGCCGAATACAGGATGAGGCATTGAGCGACTTCTTATTTTTAATAAGAAATATCTTTCACAATGTTTAGTTGAACAGAAAAATAATCACCGTGACGATGATGGGATACGGGCCAAAGGGAAAAGACTGTCCGCGTTTAACCTTGAGTATCAGCAAAGCGCAGACGGTGGCCAGTATGCAGGAGGCTATCATGACGTCCCACAGCTGCGAATAGCCTACCCACGCACCGATCGCTGCAAACAGTTTCATATCGCCCCTCCCCATTCCCTCTCGTTTATTAAATAAATAGAAAAGTTTCGAGATACTCCACGGCGCGACAAAGCCCAATGCAGCCGCAATAGCAGCCTCTTGCCAGCTAACGCGGCCTATTCCCGCAAGGGCAACGGTTAAACCCCCTGCCAGCAGCGGGTACATCAGTCTGTTTGGCAGCAGCATGGTATCGGCGTCAATGACGGCGAGCGGCACCAGCAGGCAGAGTGCGAACAGGACTGCGACAGTGTCAGCGGTTAAGCCATGCTGTGAGGTGACCCAGCCAAATAAGGCCGCCATAAGGATTTCAATTAAGGGATAACGAGGAGAGATTGCCGAACGGCAGTCGAGGCATTTTCCCTTGAGTAACAGCCAGCTAATCACGGGAATATTATGCCGCCAGCGAATAGGATGATGGCATGCAGGACAGAATGAGGCGGGGAAGCTCAATGAAATTTTTTCGCCATTAAGGGTCTTTGGTAAGCGAAAGATCACCACATTAAGGAAACTGCCTATCACGGCACCCATGAATATTGAAAATAATATAATTAACATAACGCGTTTTTCATCGCTTATTTTTGCCTTATTTTCGCCTTGTAAATAACGCTTTTGGCTAGATGGGTGCACTATTATAAATATCTTTCAGAATACCGGTTTGATTTTTGTCTTATATTCCTCTTATTTTCATCCTTTTTAATGAAGTAGATTTGTAATCGAAATCGTTATTGTGGATTATCTAACGCAAGCAAGAACTCTCTTTACTGGGCTGAGCGTTTTCTCAAATGTTCCAAGAACGCTCTTCTATTATCAATACCCGCTTTGCTAAAAAATAGCGAGGCGATGAATGATTATCATATTTATCTCATAAACACATCGTCTGAGGATTTTATGAAGTTAACAAATTTGAGACATAAAACACAACAGGGTTTTACATTACTCGAGCTTCTGGTTGTTTTAATGATTATTGCTCTGCTTGCAGGATTTGTTGGACCCAAACTTTTTTCACAAGTCGACCAGGCCAAACAGAAAACCGCACGCAGCCAAATGAAATCATTATCTGAATCGTTGGGGCAATACCGTCTTGATGTTGGTCAATATCCTACGGCCGGTCAAGGGCTGACTGCCCTTACCCACAAGCCGAGCGGCGTCAATAACTGGCGCGGGCCTTACCTGAGTCAGGAGGTACCGAAAGACCCATGGGGAAATCCTTACCAGTGGAATAATCCTACCCGTAACAAAAATGTGATTTATGAAGTCGATATTCTTTCAACGGGCATAAATGGAAAACCCATTAGCTACGGTTTCTAACCAACGTGGTGCCCAATAATGTGTCGAATATTGATTGTCCTGTCTTATTTTATTTTCTTTACCTCTGCTCAAGCTCATTGTTGGCAAGAGGCGGGTGAACGTTATGGTATTGAGCCAGAATTGTTACAGGCCATCGGTATTGTTGAATCTAATTTAAATCCAACGGCGAGAAATAATAATAAAGACGGCAGCTACGATATTGGCTTAATGCAAATTAATAGCCGAAATATGCCCGCGCTGAATAAATTCAATATTACCGAACAGCAGCTTGTCGATAACCCTTGTTTAAGTGTCATGAGCGGCGCGTGGATTCTGGCGGGCATGATCCGCCAGAAAGGCTACAGCTGGGAGGCCGTAGGCGGTTACAACGCCGGGCTCTCTCCAAAGCGTGCCCATTTACGCAAGCGTTATATCAAGCGCGTGTGGCCACAGTATCGGCGTCTGGTTCAACAGCGGCCGGCAAAACTTCGGTGAATGTGTAATGAAAAACTTTGATGTCACTTTATGGCTTAATGGCAAGAGCAGCGTACAGCGTATTCGCGCGTGCTCGGAAGATGAAGCCCGTATGAGCGCGGCGAACGACGGTGCGCTGGTCATCAAAATTAAATCGTCAACCCCATGGAAGGGCAGCAAAAAGCCGTTTCCTTTAGTGCTGTTTACTCAGGAACTGGTGGCGCTGCTCGAGGCCGGGCTGGTGGTGGTCGAGGCGATTGAGGCCCTGCACGATAGCTGCCGCGATGACGCACAACGTCAGGTGTTGCAGATGTTATTGCAGAAACTCTATCAGGGATGCCAGCTCTCTCAGGCTATGGCCGCGCAGGCGCATTTATTCCCCGCGCTGCTGATCAGTACCGTTGCCTCCTCCGAACAAACCGGGCAGCTGGCGACCGCACTGACGCGTTTTCAGTTTTATGAAAAAAGAATCGAAGTACTGCGTAAACGTATTCATTCAACCCTGCTTTATCCGTGCGTGGTGTTGAGCGTCGGTGGGCTGATTATGTTCTTTTTACTCGGCTTCATTATTCCGCGCTTTTCGGTGGTGTTCGCCGGTATGAAGGATCCCTCCGCCAGCGCGCAGTTTATCGTTTGGTGGGGCAAGCTGGTGACTGAGAACGGCATGCTGCTATTGGCGGCGACGGCGGTGTCAACGGTTGCGTTAGTCGCGACCCTGCTCAGTCAGGCCCTCAAGACAGGATTGCTGCAGCTGTTGTTGCGCATACCGCAGCTGAGAATGCAGTTTGAACTCTCGGTCCTGATTCGTTTTTATCGCACGCTCGGACTGCTGCTACAGGGAGGGATGCCTGCGGTCAGCGCCCTCGAGATGACCGGTACGCTGCTGCCCGGCGACTATCGCTCCAGGCTCCAGCAGGTATTAAGCGAAGTGCGCGAAGGCAAGTCCCTCTCGCAAACGCTCGACAATTATGGGCTCACCACGCCGGTAGCGGCGCGTCTTCTGACCGTTGGCGAGCGCGGCGGTGAACTGCCTGCCATGTGTGAGCGCATTGCCGCTTTTTATGATGAAAGCCTGGAACGTGCGATCGAAACCTTCAGCAAAGTCTTTGAACCTATCCTGATGTTAATCGTCGGCGGCATGGTGGGGCTGGTGGTGTTTCTTCTCTACATGCCTATCTTCGAGATGGCCGGGAGCCTGTCATGACTCATTCTGCCAATACGGCCTTCGACGATTTCCAACACTGGTTTACGCTCGATGACGCAGAGCGCCGCGCGCGACTTGAGCTATTTCTCACCGAGCATCCTGATAAGTTGCACCCCGTGGCCGCGGCCTTTGGGCTCTATCCGCTGAACAACCATCAGCTCGGTCTGGCGACGCTGGACTTCTCGCGCCTGCCGCTGACGGAGGCTATTTCACACGGCGTTCTGCCGGTGACGCTGGACGCGTGCAGTTATCTGCTGCTCGGCGACCCCTTCTCTCTGCCGTTGCGTCAGTGGGCGCAGCGTTACACCGACAGGCTTGGGCTTTGCCAGCCGTCGTGGGTCAATGAACAGCTCGAAATACTCTCTCGCCAGCAGCGCACCACCGACCATCTCGGTCAGCAGGCGTCAGAGGAGTCCGCTGAGGATGCGCTCACCGATATCTCGCTGGTTTCGCTTGCCCGCGAACAGAGCCCGGTCATTAAACTGGTCAATGCGACACTGTTTGACGCCCTGCAAAGCCGTGCGAGCGATATTCACCTCGAGAGCGTCAATGACGGGCTGGTGGTGAAATACCGTATCGATGGCGTGCTGCATTTGATCACCCGCTGTAACGGCACTCAGCAGGCCGAGCAGGTTATCTCGCGACTTAAGGTGTTGGGTTGCATGGATATTTCTGAACGCCGCACCCCTCAGGATGGCCGTTTCAAAGCACTCATCCAGCAGCGCGCTGTAGATTTTCGCGTTTCTATTATGCCGAGTATTCACGGTGAAGACGCGGTGCTGCGCGTGTTGGATAAGTCACACGAGCAGAATCTGCGCCTGGAAACGCTCGGGTTTGACCAAAAGACGCTGGACGCTATTCGTCAACTGACCCACATGCCGTACGGCATGGTGCTGGTCACTGGCCCTACCGGCAGCGGTAAATCCACTACCCTCTACTCGGCGCTGAGCGAACTCAACAGCGGCGAGAGCAAAATAATCACCATCGAAGATCCGGTCGAATATCAGCTCGGCGGCGTACTGCAGATCCCGGTTAACGATAAAAAAGGCCTGACCTTTGCCCGTGGGCTGCGCGCCATTCTGCGTCACGACCCGGACATCATATTGGTCGGTGAAATCCGCGACAGTGAAACCGCGGGTATTGCGGTACAAGCCGCGTTGACCGGGCACGTCGTGTTGTCATCGGTGCACGCCAACAGCGTGTTTAGCGTGCTCGAGCGTTTCATGTATATGCAGGTCGAACCGGTCAGCCTGATTACCGCACTTAACGGCGTAGTCGCGCAGCGGCTGGTTCGCCAGATTTGCCCGCACTGCCGCGAAGAAAAATGGCCTGACGTGCAGCAGATAAAAGACTGGCACCTGACCCCGCAACAGCTGGAGCAAGGCATCTGGGCGCAGGGTCGCGGCTGTGAGAAATGCCGCGGCAGCGGGTATCACGGCCGTCTGGCGCTGGCAGAAGTGCTGTTTTTCAGTGATGCGATGAAAGAAGCCATGCTGGCACGTGCCTCAATCCGCCACCTGCGTGAGACCGCTCTGAGAGACGGTTTTATCCCGCTGCGAGACATCGCCATCGAGGCTGCGCTCAACGGCCATACCACCTTACAGGAAGTGAAACGTGTTATTTCCATACACTAACCTGTGGCAGGTTTTCCTTCAGCCGCGATGTTTGCAGCTGTTTCTGGCGCAGAAAAAAATCGCGCAGATAGACGTCGAGAGTGACGCCGAACTGGCGTCCAGCCTGGACGCACTGCTCGCACAGATCCCCTCGCGGCTGCCTTTTGTCGATAGCATCGAGTTTATTCTCGACAGCTCGCAGCTGCATTATTTGATTGTTCCCTGGCAGCAAGGGATGAACACACCCGTCGATCGTGACCATTATGCGATTGCCTTTCATCTGCAGCAGCAGGGACAAGCATCCGGCCCGATGCGCGTGGCCTTTACCGACTACGCATACGGTAAAAACGGCTTCGCCGCGCTGATGGATAAAGATATTTTCGAACTGCTTGGCGTAGCCGCACGACGCCGTCGTCTGCGCTTTACGGGCAGCAGAAGCCAGTTCGACGTGCTGTGGCGCAAGGCGTGTCGCAGTATGCCGGACGATGCGCTGTTTGCCTGCATGGGTCCGCAGCAAAGCAGCTTTGCGCTGCGCTATCAGCACCAATGGCACAGCGTCTTTTCGCTGCATTTGCCCACCGCCGATACCCAGACTCAGCTTGAAACAGCTAATCGCCTGACGGGATTACCGCCCCTTGCGTGCTTCGTCATCCAGCCTGACGCCGACGGGTTCGTTACCGCCTCGTTTTCCGACGCAAGCCGCGCGCAAGAGAATTTATGAATCGCCAACAATTTACTCCACTACCGCCGCTGGCCGTGAAGGCCTGCGCCGTGATGCTGCTGCTGTTCGTCCCGCTGAGCATTTTGCTCGTGCAGGGGATGGGTGAAAAACAGCGGCATCAACAGACCCTCGATACGCATCAGGCATTGCTTGTTGAACACCGGCAGGCAGCAGAAAAAATTTACGCCAGTCAGAAGGCCTTTGACCGTCGTCTTCCGGGAAAGACCCAGGCGACGCCGGACATGCTTCCCCTGAGTCTGATCGGCAAAGCGTTACGTGAGGACGTCGCGCTGGTTTCTGTCGAGGTCGACAACGCACAAAGCCAGGCGCGTCTGGTGGTTGTCACCGATTCGCTTAACGATCTTCTGGACTTCACCGCTCGTCTGCAAAAACTGGCAGGCAAGGTTGAGCTGGAAAGCCACAGCAGCGAAACCGCCTTCAAAGGCCGATGGCAGGTCAAGGCCGCACTACGTATGGAATATCGCCATGAAGATTAATTTTTCCGGCTCGCTAGACGCGCAGTCGCTGATGAGCCGTCTGCGCTGGTACGGTGCCGTCGTCTATCGTCAGCTGGGTCCGTTGCCGGTCTTACTGGGCGTTATCTGGCTGGTGGGGGGGATATTCCTTTTCGTCGAACAGCGCCCCGTGCTGGAGAGTCAGGTGGATGATATTGAAGAGATTAATCGTGAATTGGGCGTTCCACTGCCGATGATTTCGGCTGAACAGGCCGCACTACAGGACAACCTGAGTATCACCGAATACCAGCAGGTCAAGGCGCTGTTCCGCATTCTTGGCAAGCACCATCTGACTGCACAGGAAAGTCGTTATCAATTTAATCAAGTCGGCGATGACCAGGCTGGTCAGTTAGGCCTGGATATTCCGATGAAGGGAAATTATCGCCAGTTTTACGATGCACTGAGTGAGCTGACCGCGACGATGCCGGTCAAGGTTAACGCCATCTCGCTCACACGCGCCCACCCTAACCAGGTGGACTTGCAGATTATGCTGCGGGTCACGTTATCTGGGGGAAAACAATGAAACTCCCACGCTACCTGCAGTTTGCCCTGTTAATTACCGGTGCACTGGTGTTGTACAGCCTCGTTGATGATTCGCCAGACGGCGTTGAAGAGATAGCCGTGGTGCAGCGCCCGGCCCACGTCGTCAGCAACAGGCTAACGCCCGTCAGCGAACTCAAACCGCAGGACGGCTTTATCGATATTTTCCCCTCGGGGATAAAACCGGCCGATGTGCAGACGTCACGCGAAGTGCTCGCAAAGCCCAAGGACGCAGAACCGCCAAAAATCGTTACGCCGCCGTTGCCTTTCAGGCTCGTCGGCGCGTGGTGGAGCGACAATCAGCGTGCCTTGATGCTGCAACAGGCCGACCAGCAATGGATTATTTGCCGCCGTTGTCGTGCTCCAGAGCGGGTGTGGACAGGGATGAACCTGACAAAGGATTGGCAGTTAAAAAGCGTTTCGGCCCAAAGCCTGACTTTTATTTGGTTACCGCAAATGCGCGAACAGCACATGGCGCTTGGCGACATGGACGCTGAGCCTACTTTCTCAGGATTAAATAATACACATCATGCTAAATAAAAAACCTCTGGCTCTGGCCATCGCTCTCCTTTTACTGGCAGGCTGTGCCACGGACAAAAAACCGGCAAACGTCGAGAAAACGGGGGAGACGCAACAGCAGGTGCTGGTGAAATCCCTTGAGCAACTGACGCGACAACGTGCCGCCGACCCGGATAACGTCGAACTGAAGAGCCGTGAGCAAATTGATACCAGTATTCTGGTCAATCTGTATCTCAATCAGGCCGAACATGCGCTGAAACAGAATGAGTACGCCGAGGCCTCAAGGCTTTGGCGCACCGTTCTGACCTATCAGTCGGGCAACAGCCGTGCAGCGCAGGGGTTGCGACGCATAGGTACCTATCGTGCACTCGATGCCACCTATTTGCAGGCGGTGAAACTGGCGTCACAGGACCCTGAGCGCGCGCTACAGAAAATTCAGCTGGTGCTCGAAGAAGAGCCTAACTGGCCACAGGGTAAAGCGTTGCGTGACCATCTGATGCGTAAGCTCTCATCCAGCAACGTGCCGTATGAGAAAATGGACGCCGAGCTCAAGAAGCAAATATCGTTGAATTTCCAGTCACATAATCTGATCGATATCTTCAGCACTGTCTCGAAAATGACCGGCATAAACATCATTTATGATAACGATGTCCCAAGATCGGCCACGGCCAGCATCATCGCCAGAAAAACCACGGCAGAAGACGCCATCAATCTGTTGCTGTTGACTAATCAGTTGAGAAAGAAAGTGCTTAACGGTAACACTTTACTTATCTATCCGGCCGGACAGTCGAAGGATAAAACCTACCGTAATATAGAGGTCAAGACCTTCTTCCTGGGTTATGCCAAGGCCAAAGACGTGAACGTTGCACTACGCAATATGCTGAAGATTAAAGATATCCACGTCGACGAGCGCACCAATACGATTACCGTTCGCGCCCCGGCAGAGACAGTCGATATGGCAGAAAGGTTGCTTATCACGCTCGACAGGCCCGACGCCGAGGTCACGCTGGAGGTGCAGGTGCTAGAGGTGTCGACCAACGACGCCAAAGCGTTGGGCATCGATTACCCGGATAAAATCGGCCTTAGCGTCGGCAATTCATCAGAGTCTTCGGAGAAAAGCAAAAGTTTAGGGTCCAGCATTCCTCTCAGCGGATTTAAAGCCGGTAATCTGTATGTGAGGCTGGGTGAGAGCGGGGGTATTGCTATCAATCTCAAGGATCTGGTGAGCAAAGCGACGGTTCTGGCCAATCCACGCATACGCGTGAAAAATGGCAAGAAGGCGGAAATCCACATCGGCGAGAAAATCCCGGTGGTGAGCAGTACGCTGGGTGAATACGGCAATACGGCAATACGTCGAAGGTGGAGTATAACGAGATTGGCCTCAAACTGATGGTGACGCCAGATATCAGCCTCGATGGCACCATCACCATGGACGTGGATTTCGACTTGAGCAATCTGGGGAACGAGGTAAAGGCGGCAAACGGTGAAATCTACTACAAGACCACCAACCGCAAGGCCAAGACTATCCTGAGCAGCGAAAACGGCGAGACGCAGATTCTGGCTGGCCTGATTAAACAGGACAAACTCGAGAGCGATCAGGGCCTGCCGTGGTTTAGTCATATCCCACTGGTGGGCGGCCTGTTTGGCAGCCATAGCCATAGCGATACCCGCACCGAGGTTATCCTGCTTATCACGCCAAGGCTTGAGCACAATATCGATTTACCGGGCGGGCATGTCAGCACCATTCAGCTCGGCACGGAAGACCTGCCCGGTGAGCAAAACGTGATTCTGCGCGCCAATGGCAAAATAAAACTTAACGAAGAGCAGTTCCCTCAGCCCGACTATGCGCCAGCTGCGCATATGCCTGAGTCGCTGCCCGATCCGAATCAGGGAGCACGAGAGGCGAGTGGCTCATGATGGGAGGTCAGAAAGGCTTCACGCTTATCGAGATGATGGTCACATTGACCATCATGGCCACGCTGGCTGCCGCCGCATTGCCGGTCGTAAACAAATACACCCAGCGGCAAAAGGAGGAGGAGCTGCATCTCGCGCTGCGCCAAATCCGCGAGGCCCTCGACGAATATCACAAGGCGGCCCTGTCGGGGCAGGTTGCAAAGGCCACCGATGCGTCGGGTTATCCTACCGAATTGAGACTACTTGCCTCGGGTGTGGCAGACATAACGTCGCCGAATGAAAAGATGATCTATTTTATGCGCCGCATTCCGCGAGACCCCTTTTGTGACTGCGAAGGCCGTAAAAACGAGGAGACCTGGAAGGTGCGTAGCTCGACGGCAGAACCGGACAGCTTCGACGGCGGAAAAGATGTTTACGATATCCGCTCGTCGAGTGCGTTGAGCGGCCTGAACGGGGTGCCATATGCGCAGTGGTGAGAAAGGTTTTACGCTGATTGAGCTATTGGTGGTGATGGCCATTATTGCCGTTCTGATGTCGGTCGCAGTGCCGAGATATTTTCAGCAGACCGAAAGAGCCCGTGAGGTGGTGTTAAAGCATAATCTTAACGTGCTGCGCGGCAGTTTGGATGATTATCTGCGCGACAACGCGGCGTTTCCCGACTCATTGGATGCGCTGGTGGAGAAACAGTATTTACGTCAACTGCCTCTCGATCCCATTACTGATAAACGCAACTCTTGGGTCGCAACCGAAAATGTGGATGGGAAAATAACCGACGTGCACAGCGGATCCCCTTTGAAATCAACGGATGGAACCGAGTATGCAAAGTGGTAATGCTCAAAGTGGCTTCAGTTATTTATTATTGCTGGTGGGATTAAGCCTGATGGCGATATTAATGCTCAAGAGCCAGGACCTTATCGCGACAAATTTTCGTCAGCAGCAAGAGGCGCAGCTTCTTTTTGCTGGAAATCAAATTCGTGCAGCCATAAACAGTTATCGTGGTTCTGATAGTTTAAAACAAGAGGCGAGCTCGGTAAAAAAAGACAACTGTTTTCCAATAAGTTTTGAACAATTAGTTTTTGATAACCGAAGCTTCAAGCCTCGCTACCATTTGCGGAGAATTTATCTTGATCCTTTCACCCAAAAAATAAACTGGGTACAGGTATTCGACAGCGAAGGGCGCTGGATTGGCGTGCACTCCTCCGTGAAGGGTAATCCGCTGAAAAAAGTCGGATTTAAAGAGGAAAACAAAACATTTAAAAAAGCCAACAGTTATCAGGAGTGGGTATTTAAAGTCGATGAAGATCCTTCGGCACCGTTGCCTGCTCAATGTAAAAAATAGAACGAAGCATAATCAGGATTTATCCGATAGGGTAAGTGACCAAGCTGGCCTGTATAATGGAAAAAACTTTTAATCCTATAATTATATTAGTTAGTTTCATTATAATAAACTTTTCTCTCTATTTAATTTTATAGCCAATAGACGTTTGCTTTATTTTAAAATCACCGCCTTTGTTCGGCGGGTGAATTTAAGTTAATTAAAGTCTCTGGTTAATTTTTATTGTGTTTCTGGTTTCATAGCATATGAGCTGTTAACAATAGAATTCTACTGAAGGTAATTATGTGTATAAATATTGTAATAGCCGATGAGCTGAGGCTTGTGCGCAAAGGCGTCATTTCCCTTATAAATAATATGCATTATGGCGAGCAGCTGGGTGAAGACCCGACCGGTGGCTATAATATTATTGCTGATACTTCCACGCCTAATGAGCTGGTCAATATTTTATCCAGCAATAGCGTAGACCTACTTATTCTGGGGTATTCGCTTAGCACCAAAGAAAATAGCAATCCTATTTCATCGCTAGACGGTTATGCGTTAATAAAATGGTTAACCAAAAAATACCCCGATCTCAAGATTATTGTTATCTCGCCCTATAAGCACCCGAGCCTGATGCGTACCATCCTCGAGATGGGGGCGACCGGTTATATCAGCATGGATATCTGCGAGAAGACGCTGGAGCGGGTTATCGTCTCGGTATTGAATAATGAAGTTTATGTCGAAAAGGGTATGATGAAGTCTCTCTTTCAGGGCGGAGATCGCAGCGGAAAAGACGTCTCTTTAAAGGAAATGGAGGTCCTGCGGTTACTGTGTAAAGGGCTGAATCTGACCAGCATTGCTAACAGAATGAATTTGAGTATTAAGACGGTGAGTGCGCACAAGCTGCGGGCCATGAGCAAGCTGGACGTCGATTCAGACTGTCAGCTTTACTGTCTGTTGACGGAGACCAAGCTGTTTAACGTCTCATTCTGACCCTGAACTTTACCCATTATTTTTACCTTAACGGCAGGTCTGGTTGATGAATGTCATTGTAATAGCAATAACCCTATTCTTTGTATGTTTTGTTACCTGCCTGTTATGTAGACTACAACGCCTGTCGAGACAGAAGTCCCGCCTGCGCCGTATTGGTTCTTCAAAAATGTTCAACAAGCCGCCTGTGGCGCGACGACCGGTAAGGCGTCGTAAACTCGACGGGCGATAAAAGTCCGTGGTGACGCACGGGCTCCTCACTTTCTATTAAGGAGTCAGTATGTCTGCACAGGCTATCGAATGGGATATGGCGATGATTCAGAAGTATAACTACTCTGGACCGCGATACACGTCTTACCCCACAGCGTTAGAATTCAGCCCCGAGTACAGCAATGACGCCTTTGAGCAGGCGACAACGCGCTTCCCCGAGCGGCACCTTTCCCTTTATGTGCATATCCCTTTTTGCCACCGGCTTTGTTATTTCTGCGGCTGCAACAAGCTGGTGACACGCCAGCAGCATAAAGCTGAAGAATATCTGAGCGTGCTGGAAAAAGAGATAGTGCATCGTGCCTCGTTGTTTGCAGACCGACAGGTCAGCCAGCTGCATTGGGGAGGCGGCACCCCAACCTATCTTAATAAATCGCAGATAAGCCGACTCGTCGCCCTGCTGCGTAAACACTTCAATTTTATGCCCAATATCGAAATGTCACTGGAGCTTGATCCGCGTGAAATCGAATTGGATGTACTGGATCATTTACGCCTTGAGGGATTCAACCGCCTCAGCATGGGCGTGCAGGATTTCAATAAAGAGGTCCAGCAGAAGGTGAATCGGGTTCAGGACGAGGAGTTTATCTTTGCGCTTGTTGAACGAGCCAAGGCGCTGGGCTTCAGTTCTACCAACATCGACCTGATTTACGGCCTGCCGAAGCAGACTCCCGAGAGTTTTGCCCTGACGCTCCGTCGTGTGGCTGAGCTGAATCCCGACAGGCTAAGCGTGTTTAACTATGCGCATATGCCCACGCTTTTCGCCGCTCAGCGGAAAATCAAAGAGGCCGATTTACCCAGTGCCGAAGACAGGCTACGCATATTGCAGCAGAGCATCGCGTCGCTGACCGAATCAGGTTACCAGTTTATCGGCATGGACCACTTTGCCCGCCCGCAGGACGAGCTGGCGATTGCTCAGCGCAATGGCGAACTGCACCGTAATTTTCAGGGATATACCACGCAGGGTGAAAGCGACCTGCTGGGGCTTGGCGTCTCGGCGATTAGCACGATCGGGGATACCTATGCGCAGAATGAAAAAGACCTGAAAACTTACTATGCGCAGGTTGAGGCTAACGGCCATGCGCTGTGGCGTGGTCTGAGGATGACAGATGAAGATTGCCTGCGCCGCGATGTCATTAAATCACTCATTTGCCATTTCGCGCTGGATTTCGCGGAGATTGAGCAATCACACGGCGTGAGTTTCAGAGACTATTTCGCCGAAGATTTGGCGCTGCTCGCGCCTCTCGCACAGGACGGTCTGGTAGACATCGGGGAGAACGGCATTGTAGTCACGCCGAAAGGACGACTGCTGGTGCGCAACATCTGTATGTGCTTCGACAGCTATCTCCGTCAGCAGGTTCGCCAGCGGCAGTTCTCGCGGGTAATCTGATTTTTATCTGATATTTCACATAAAAAACAGCCGCTTAGCGGCTGTTTTTCAGTGTCTGCATCCTGCTGCGAAATAACGCTTACTGATGATCGATCGGTGAAGGTTTGATCGGCAGAGGCAGTTTGTAGATTTTAACCGGATATTCAACCGTTGAAGGTTTGCCGCCGGTGGTGGCAGGCGTGCGGTTGATTTGACCCGATGGCATCCACAGCGCGCCGTCGCTTACCCACATGGCATCAATCCAGACCAGACGCGGGTCGGAGACCACCGTCGAAACTTTACCCTCTGGGGTAATGCGTTTGATGGAACGGGTGTTGATGTCAGACGCGTAGATATTGCCCTCGCTGTCAATGGCGGTTCCGCCAGTGCTCCAGGTATCAAGGAATTTCTTGGCGTGCTTGTTCACTTCGCTGGCTGGCAGGGAAGCATCGTCCAGATAGCGGGTTTCGATACGGGCTAATGGACCTGGAATTGCCTGGTAGTACAGCCATTTACCGTCAGGAGACACTTCCAGCTGGTCCAGACCCACGCGTTTTTCCTTGCCGTTTGGCAGGATGAGTTTTTTGCCGTCGGCATAGATTGGCGTGTGGTCAATCGACAGCGGCTCGTTGTCCAGTACGCGGTGTGCCTTGCCGGTATTCAGGTCCAGCACGACTAAGCCTACGGCACCAGGATCCGTCATATAGGCGAAGTGGCCGTTGAAGCGCACGTCATCGATATAGCTGGCAGGTTTAAGCACCGGTGGCTTGATAAGATAGGTTTTGACCACCTTATTGGTGGAGAGATCAATCTTCACCAGTTTAGCGCCACCGTCTACCGATTTTGCACCGGTACCGATGCCAGTATTACCCGAGTCTACCGCCCACAGGTAACCGTCTGGCCCAACGCGGAGGGCGTTTACGTGGAGGAAGTGATGCTCAGGATCGGAAGGTTTCCACTGGTTCCAGTCCGCGTCAGGGTAAGGGGTGATTTTTCCGTTCTCACCGACTTCACCGAGTTCCAGACCCGGGCCTTCAGACTGGGTAAAGGAGGCGAAAATACGACCCTCTTTTGTTACCGTCACGCCGTTCCAAACGTGTGCAGAAGTTGCCATTTGTTGCAAACGGGCATCTTGCTGAGTGGGAAGTGTCGGAGGCAGTTGATCTTTTGCCTGCAGTCCCGTTGCCAATAACAGACCAATAGTCAGAGTGAGTGTTTTTACCATGAGTTTCATGCCAGCTCCTGTTCAAAATAATGCTTAGAGGTTGATACGGAGTTCGCTTGTAGACAGGGGAATAGCATCCGTTGCCCAGGCCGCGTTCTTACAATGCCACATTGCGTAAGGTGTGCGGCAAAACGGGGTGTTGCCACCCCTAAGGTCGTTCAAAATCTAGAAGGTTGCTTAGACCGGGCAACCTTTTGAGCGCAGTAAGCTATTGAAACGCTCAGGATCTGTGGTGCCTGAGGCGTTGTGCGCCCTGATTTGCTCTTCACGCTCGGCGTGTTTTTGTACTTTTGGCAGCAGGTCCTGCAGCTCTTCATAAGGGATGGCGATAACGCCATCCGCATCGCCCACAATGAGATCGCCTGGGTTAACCAGTAGACCGGCGCAGGAGATTGGCACATTCACTTTACCCGGACCGTCTTTGCTTGGGCCGCGCAGCGTATTACCGCGAGCGAACACGGCAATGCCGCCTTCTGCCCATTCGTTCAGATCGCGGATCGCGCCATCAATCACGAAGCCTGCGATTTTCTTGGTCAGTGCAGAAGTGCGCATCAGACCGCCAATCAGCGCCTGAGTCAGGTCACCTGAACCGTCAACGACAATAACGTCGCCCGGCTGTGCCATCTCAATGGCTTTGTGAATCATCAGGTTGTCGCCGGGGCGTACTTTTACCGTCAGAGCCGGGCCACACAGCACAACTTTGTTGTCGGCGTGGTAAGGCTGTAGGCCAAGTGCAGCGGTGCTGCGGCCCATGGTGTCGCCGATGTTTGGAACCGGCAGGCGGCGGAATGCCTCGATGGTGGCAGAGTCAGGCACGTTGTCGCGTTGACCGATAAAGTAGCCTGCTGGCCATTCGCTGCGAGAAGTCATTCGTTACTCTCCTTTCTTCAGGGATTCAGGATTTACACAGGCACGAATATTGATTCGATTCTGTTGTAAGAAATCTAAACACTGCTGCGCGGCCGAGCGAGATACGGCATCCAGCGCCTCAGGGGTTGTTCCGCCAATGTGCGGAGTCATAACAATATTGCTGAATTGACGGAAAGGGTGGTCGAGCGGTAACGGCTCGACGGCAACGGTATCAAGACCTGCCGCCGCAATTTTGCCCTCTGTTAGCGCCTGAACCAGGGCCGGTTCGTCAATCAGCTCACCGCGTGAGGTATTAATAACGATTGCGCTGTCGGGAAGCTGTGCCAGTGTGTCGGCGTTAAGCATCAGGCGAGTCGCCTTGTTAACCGGACAGTGCAGACTTAGTACGTTGCTGTTTTTTAACAGCTCTTGCAGAGAAGAATATTGTATCGCATCGGACGTATCGGTACCCGGCGCAATGGCCGGGTCAAAAAATGCCGTACGCATGCCGATGGCTTTGGCAATGTGCGCTACGCGACGACCGATTTCGCCATAGCCCACCAGGCCCAACGTCTTGCCGGACAGCTCAATCCCTTGGCTGCTACGGGTCCAGCGGCCCTCGGCAATTTCCTGCTGGAAGAAAGGCAGCTGGCGCGCTGCGCTCAGCATCAGTCCGACGGTCAGTTCGGCCACGGACTGCGCATTGGTTGCAGGCGTGGTCAGTACCGGAATAGCGCGTTCGGTGGCGGCTGCCACGTCAATGTTGGTCACGCCCACGCCGTGCTTGCAAATGATTTTTAGTGACGGGCAGGAGGCGATAGCCTTGGCCGTCAGGTTCACGGTGCGGGAAATAACGGCATCGTAAGCCCGGGTTTCCATCAGCTGTTCCACTTCTTTTTCGTCGTTGGCATTTTGCAGGTAATCTACCTCGCAACCCGCGTCCGCCAAGACTTTGCGGCCAGCTGCACCCAGTGCCGGTGCGGTCATTAAAAACTTATAGGTCATACGCTACTCCAGTGCTATTTTTACCCATATTGGCACTGTTAAAAGATAAATCATAACGCCTGAATTTTATTTATTGATTCCTACGAGGAATGGAATGGAACTGAAATACCTACGCTATTTCCTGGCTATTCAGGACACCGGGCATCTGGGAAGAGCCGCTATAACCCTTGGTATTACTCAACCCGCGCTAACAAAATGCATTCAAAGATTAGAAAAAATCTATAACACACGATTGATTTTAAAGGTCGGAAGAGGGATCCGTTTGACTGAAGCGGGGTTGCTACTTTGTGAGCGGGCTCAAAAAATCGTACAAGACATGGAAATCACTCAGCGAGATATGGGCGCGCTGGCGGATGGCACTGCGGGCTATATTCGCCTCGGCGCGGCGGCAACGGCGGCCGAATTCATGCTGCCTCAGTTGGCAAAAAGGCTGTTGATTGAGGCTCCGAGTGTGCGTCTTGACGTGAAAGTCGGCATGAATGACCTGCTACAGTCTACGATGCGAGAAAAACAGCTCGATATTATCCTCGGCTTTTTGCCGGACAAAAGTCACGAGTTTATCGCCCGCCCGCTGCTCGACGACCCTGTCGTGCTGGTGGCCAGCAAAGACCATCCACTGGCGGGGGTCCATCCTACTTCGGAGCAGCTCGACCAGTACAACTGGCTGCTGCCGTCGAAGAAGGTCGCGACCCGTCAATGGCTAGAACAGCGTCTGTGTGCAGGAGGATATCCACCGCCGCGTATCCAGATTGAGGCTAACTCGATTGCCACACTGCATTCGGTGATTGTCGAAACCAACCTGCTGAGTTTCATTTCGCGCCGCGCACTGGAGGAGATACAGCACGCAATCCCGCTGGTTGAAATCCCGATGCCGCTGTTGGTGATGCCGCGCACCTTTGGCCTACAGTTCCATTCCTGGAGTGAGCTTTCGCCGGTAGCGCGACAGTTTGTACAGATAGCCGAGAAAATTTGGAATTACCAATAGCCCTTCAAAGAGAGCGTCTATTGATTTAAATGTAGCCTGTAGTAAACGAATCACTCAGTAAATAAACAGTAACTCTGAAATATTAGAATATACTTCTTTATACACCGCCACATCTCCTTCGATACAATAGGCTTACTATTATTATTCTCTGGGTATCGTCCCAGGGAATAAACAGATAATCCCTCGTTATTATTTTCCTCTAAACTAATTCCGTTACGTGATAAATAACCAAAGAGATAACTATTCATAACTTGTTGGAACTTCTTTTCGTGAACACGGCGTGATAAAAATGTATTACAAATGTTATAAGTCGATTCGGGTTAAGTTTAAGTAATATCATTTTATCCTGCCGTATTTTGAATCACAGCGCATAAAACTGTGGCCAGAAATATGAAGGGGTAATGGCCATTATTAATGAACGTAGGGAAACATATTATGAGTAAAGCGTCTGATTTTGCGTATGTCATCGCGCGAATTCTTGCCGTGGGGCTGTTCTTCACTTCAGGGCTTGAAAAGGTATTCCAGTATTCTCAGAACGTCAGTGAGATGGCGCAGAATGGCGTACCAAGTTTCTTCCTGCCGTTGGTTATTCTGCTCGAAGTAGGGGGCAGTATTGCCATCGCCTTCGGCTTTTTGACCCGCTTTACCTCTGTGTTCATGGCGGCGTTCTCCATCATTGCCGGTTTCCTGTTTTATCAGGGGTTCACCATGCCACACCTGATTGTATGGCTTAAGAATGCGTCCTGCGCGGCAGGTTTCATTTTGCTGGTATTAAACGGCCCTGGCCGCTGGAGCCTGGATCATCTGATTAGCCTGAAGTTTGGCAACAAGAAAACCGGCGGTGCGCAGAGAAGCGCAGCATAACGATTTAAAAGAAATCTGTAGTGGCGGGTTAGCGGTTTTCGCGCCCGCTTAATGTGTTAAAAAAGTGAGAAATCTATGAAGAAAGTCATGTGTGCACTCTTGGTATCCGGGCTGCTGGCCGGTTTTGCTGCTCAGGCAGCGGACGATGGCATTACCCGCGTTCCCGTTTTAACGCGCGACCAGGCGAACGTATTATTGAAAAAAGCGGAAGATACCATTAAGACCCACCATATTGGTGGCGCTGTGGCTATTGTTGATGCCGCTGGACAATTAATTACCTTTGACCGTTTGGACGGTGCAACGCCTGCGAATATTGTACTGGCGCCTGAGAAAGCCAAGACCTCGGCTTATTTCGGTCAGCCAACCGAGTCTTATCAGCAAAAAGTTTCTCAGGGTAATTTGCTTATATTAGGCAACCCACGTATTTTACCTTTCTCTGGCGGTATTCCAATTAAGCTGGATGGGCAGGTAGTCGGCGCTATTGGTGTAAGCACGCCTGATGGCAACGTGGATACCGAAGCCGCTAAAGCCGCTTTAACCGCACTGAAATAAAAAACTAAAAATAAATTAACTATTGGTCGTTCGCCTTTTTAGAACGGCCCTTATTCATGAGCAATATTATTTACCCATGATTTAACCGCGTATTAAATATCACCTACCTACAGGGGCTACAATGAAGAAATTATTACTGCTTGCTGCATTATGTTCTATGGGCAGCATGACGGCTTTTACTGCCAACGCCACGCTGACTCAAACTATTCTTTCCTACAGTGACGCTGAAAAGCTGCTCACCGTGGCGACAGATAAAGCCAACAGCCTGCACGCCAACGTCTGTATTGCGATTCTGGATCAGGCCGGTCAACTGCTGGCATTCAAACGTATGGACAATGCGCCGGTAGGCTGCATCGACTCCTCTATTCTTAAAGCACGTGCCGGTGCGCTTTACCACACACCGACCGACAAATATATGGGCCGTGCCAACGGCTCAGAGCCTGCTATTGCAACACTTCCTGGCATGGTTCCATTGGGGGGCGGCAACCCGATTGTCTTTAACAACAATGTGATCGGCTCCGTAGGCGTTAGCGGCTCGGCTAACCCGAACGAAATTGCTATCGCGCAGACCACGGCTGACAGCCTCAAGTAATCCTGACACCACAATGAAAAAACCCCAGCGGAATGCATCCACTGGGGTTTTTTTATGTCTTGGACGCGCGATAACCGTTAGTGGCTCTTTTTGGCGTCCAGCTTGCCTTTACCTAGGCCAAGCGCCAGGACCAGCAGCGCGCCAACAACTCCGGCGATGGTTGGCAAATGAGCGATGGCGGCAATTTGCAGATGGGCGATAGCCGGGTCGGTGACCAACATGCTGCCGGCAATCCAGCCAATCAGCGCGCCACCCAGCATGATAACCACCGGGAAACGGTTGATAATCGCCAGTACCAGTTTGCTGCCTGCGATGATGATAGGGATGCTAATCACCACGCCGAGCGCGACCAGAAGAATATTCCCCTTACCGGCCGCCGCGACCGCCAGAACATTGTCCAGCGACATCACCACGTCGGCGACCACGATGGTCATCGCCGTCTTCCACAGGCTGGTCGCACTTTTAACGTCGCTCTCTTCGTCTTCGTTGGCAACCAGCTTGATACCAATCCACAGCAACAGCAGTCCGCCAACCAGCTTCAGATAAGGCAGATTGAGCAGGCTGACCGCAATGATCAACAGGACTACACGCGCCAAAATGGCTCCGGCGGTACCGATGAAAATCGCCTTGTTGCGTTGATGAGGCGGCAATTTCCGGCAGGCCATGGCGATAACCACCGCATTATCACCGCCCAACAGCAGGTCGATTACAATGATCTGTAGCAGGATGACGATGAAATCCCATTGTTCAAATAACCAAGTCATAAAACACTCTATGCAGCGTAAAAAGGGAAAATCCCGGTAAGAAGCGAAACGACAATCAAGATCAGGCTGCTTACGAGGGACCATTTAAATGTGAAGTACTGATTCTCTGAATAATCCAACTTCAGCATGCTGACCACCAGGTAGGTGGAGGCAACCAGCGGACTCAGAATATGCACCGGCTGGCCCATCAACGAGGCGCGCGCCATCTCGATACCGCTGATGCCGTGATGCTTCGCCGTATCTGCCAACACCGGCAGCACGCCGAAATAGAACACGTCGTTGGACACCAGCCAGGTCATCGGAATGCTCAGCAGCGCCGTCACCACCGCCATATATGGACCCAGAGACTGAGGAATGACATCAAGCAATGCCGTGCCTACGGCGTCCACCATGCCGGTACCGCTAAACACGCCGGTAAAGACCCCGGCCGCAAAAATCAGGCTGGAAACGGCCAGAATCGGAGGGGCATGTTGTTCCAACTGCTCTTTCTGCGCCTGAATGTCCGGAAAGTTAACAATCAGGGCCAGACAGGCGGCAATCATGAACAGATAGCTTAACGGCAACACTTCGATACATAAACCAATTATCAACAAAAACGTTAAAACCCAATTAAAGTAGAAAGTTTTTGTGCCACGGCAGCGGTGCTGCTCGTCGATCGTATTTTCGAAATTAAGGTCAAGATGGTTGCCCAGACGTGCCCGCTCGCGGCGACCAAAGATATAGGCCAGGACGAAGGTCCACACCGCGCTCGCCAACAGCCCCGGCAGCATCGGAACGAACATATCGCCGATTTCAACGTGCATTGACGTCGCGGCCCGCGCGGTCGGTCCGCCCCAAGGCACCATATTGCCCAGCCCCGAGACCTGCAACAGCAGGCAGCAGACCATCGGCAGAGACAGCCCGAGGCGCTGGTAGATGGGCAGGAAGGCGGAGAGCACGATGATGTAGATAGTGGCACCGTCGCCGTCCAGCGCCACGATAAACGCCAACAGCACGGTACCGAGGAAGATTTTAACCGGGTCGCCTTTGACCGCTTTAATGACTCGCTTAACCAGCGGGTCGAACATGCCGGCCTCGGTCATCACCATGAAATAGAGCATGGCAAAGATAATCATCACCCCGTTTGGCGCGACGGTTTTTATGCCATCCATCATGAATTTGCCGATGTGGGCGTAGAAACCGCCGATCAGCGCGAAAACGGTCGGAATAATGATAAGCGCGGTTAGGGCCGAAAGCCGCTTGGTCATCAAGCAAAAGATAAAGAAAATGAGCATCAATACACTCAATGTCACCAGCATGTTTCATTCCTCTGTAGGGGAGAGATAAAAAATAAGATTGTTGCAACAGTCTGTTAGCTGCTTGTTTCTTTTGGGTTATTTTCAAGGATTATGTCAGTAACAGGGGGTTAAGAATGGCTTCTGGTTTTATGAATAGATTCCTGAAGGGAATGATAGGCCCTTCAACTTATGTTGATAATTTAAACTAAAAATGTACCAGTAGGTTCATATTTCCCTGTTGACCTTGATAATAGGGACTTTTAGGAAAATTCGCAGCAAGGGTTTCAGCCTATTTTTGGCATCGGGAGAGGGCGTTGGGTGGGTTTTTGCAAGGTAAATGGTGTTTCGAGTTTGTGAGCAATGACAAATAATTCAAACGAGCTATAGGAGGTTTCAGGCATAAAAAAGCCCCGACAAATACGCCGAGGCTATTGATATATGGGCTAGATCACACTTTCATCACGCGCTGAAAGCTGTCTCGCCGGGCATTATTCCATGCCCAATTCTTTTAACTTGCGGGTGAGGGTATTGCGTCCCCAGCCCAGCAGACGTGCGGCTTCCTGCTTGTGGCCCTGCGTATGGCGCAATGCGGTGGTCAGCAAGGTACGTTCCATTTCAGGCTGTGCCTCGGAGAGCAAGTTTTGATGACCGGAACGCAGCGCGCGGTCCGCCCACTGTGCCAGCAGCGTCGCCCAGCTGTCGGGCAGACTCTGTCCACCGGTCTCCGGTGCGCTGCTCTCGAACAGCTCGGAAGGTAGGTCCTGAATCAAGACTTCCTGACCTGCGGCCATCACCGTCAGCCAGCGACAGGTGTTTTCAAGCTGGCGAACGTTGCCCTGCCACGGCAGACGCGTCAGCGCCGTTTCGGTTTCAGGATGCAGGTTTTTCGCTTCAACACCCAGCTCTTTCGCCGCCACTTGCAGGAAGTAGCGCGCCAAACGCGGGATGTCTTCACGGCGCTCACGCAGCGGCGGCAGATGCACACGGATGACGTTCAGACGGTGGAAAAGGTCTTCACGGAATTTACCTTCTTGCACGCGCATCTCGAGATTCTGGTGCGTCGCGGCAATGATTCGGACGTCGACCTTAACCGGTGCATAGCCGCCAACGCGATAAAACTGACCGTCGGCCAATACGCGCAGCAGACGGGTTTGCACGTCCATCGGCATATCACCGATTTCATCGAGGAACAGCGTGCCGTTATCGGCCTGCTCAAAACGTCCCTGACGAATCTGATTGGCGCCGGTGAAGGCCCCTTTCTCATGGCCAAAGAGTTCTGACTCAATAAGGTCCTTTGGGATAGCGGCCATATTAAGCGCGATAAAGGGGGCTTTGGCCCGTGGACTGTGGCGATGCAGCGCGTGAGCGACCAGCTCTTTACCCGTACCAGACTCACCGTTAATCAGCACGCTTATTGATGACCGGGAGAGGCGACCAATGATGCGAAACACGTCCTGCATCGCCGGTGCTTCACCGATGATGTCCGCCGTCGGCCCGCTGGCCGGTTGGCTGCGTGCAGGCTGCTGCTGTTCCTGATAGTGGCTGATGGCACGCTCAACCAGTGCAACCGCCTCATCGATATCAAAAGGCTTCGGCAGATAGTCGAAAGCCCCCTGCTGATAAGCGCTCACTGCCGCGTCCAGATCCGAGTGCGCGGTCATGATGATCACCGGCAACATCGGATGACGTTGTTTGATTTGTTTTAACAGCGCCAACCCGTCCATGCCGGGCATGCGAATATCTGATAACAAAACGTCAGGGGTTTGAGTCGCAATGGCATCCAATACTTCATTGCCGCTGTCGAACGTGGTGCAGTGTAAACCCGCTCCAGTGAGCGCGCGTTCAAGTACCCAGCGGATGGAGCTATCGTCATCGACGATCCAGACTATCCCTCGTTGCATAAGAACCTCACTGGCGAATAGGCAGGAAGACCGAGAATTCGGTGTGTCCTGGCCAACTGTTAAATTCAACTTTACCCGAATGCTGATCAATCAAACTGCGCGCGATGGACAGGCCCAGACCTGTACCCCCTTCGCGGCCACTGACCATAGGGTAAAAAAGTGTATCCTGCAGATGCGCAGGGACGCCGGGACCGTCATCTTCAATATCAATGCGGGCCACCAGGCGATAGCGCACACCGTGCAGGGTAATCTGGAATGCGGTTCGCGTTCTCAGCGTGATAGTGCCGCCTTCCTCTCCCAATGCCTGCAAGGCATTCCGGGTAATGTTGAGCAGGATCTGCTCTATTTGATCCGGGTCGTGGGCCAGTTCCGGCAAGCTTGGATCGTAATCCCTGACCAGCTGCACGTTGTCCGGCTTCTCCATCGACACCAGTTGGCAAACCCGCTCGGCAACCTGGTGGATGCTCTGCGTAATATGCTGGCTTGGGCGCTGTGGGCCTAACAACCGGTCAACCAGGTTACGTAATCTGTCTGCCTGCTCGATAATGACCTTGGTATACTCCAGGAGGGCGGGATCGGGGAGCGCCTTTGACAGCAGCTGCGCCGCACCGCGTAAACCACCCAGCGGATTTTTAATCTCATGTGCCAGCCCGCGAATCAGATCCCTTGCGGCGACCTGCTGTGCGTGCTGAAGCTGTTCCTGACTCAGGCGACGCTGGTTATCCATCGGCGCCAGTTCAATCAAAATAAAACCTTCCGGCAAAGCCTGTGCGGTCAGCGACATAATGTGTGCTCGACCATCTACCACCAGAGTCACTTCGCTGTCGGTAAATCCTTGCCCAGCCTCGATACTTTCGCGCATGAGCTCAATGTTGAGCGAAAAGTAGCCCACCAGATCGGGTAACGGTGTCCCGAAAAGCTTGCGTGAACTCTGCGCTAATAATTGCTGAGCCGCCGGATTGGCGTAATGCACGGCCAATTCTTCGTCCAACAGCAGAACGCTGTTGATAAGGGAATTGAGGATCTGCCCAGCATCGGGCAGCTTGCCAGTTGCCATACAGCAGTCTCCCGCACCTGATTGGTGCATTTTAACCGCCTCCCGCCAAACAAGTCGGGACAGTGGTGTAACACAGGAAAGATTCGTGGAGAAAAAAGCCCATCCGGAGATGGGCTTAGATTTTCCACGGCAACAAAAAATATTTCGATATTTTTGTTCTGCGCCACGAACGGGGTTCGGGCACAGTCAGCTAAGCTTGGGGAGAGGACCCAACCTCTCCCTTGCGCTACGGCGAATTAGACGCTGTAGTACAGTTCGAACTCAACTGGGTGTGGCGTCATGCGCACGCGGTCGTTCTCTTCTTTACGCAGATTGATGTAAGCATCAATTGCGTCGTCGGTGAACACGCCACCGCGGGTCAGGAACTCACGGTCAGCGTCCAGTTCGTTCAACGCTTCTTCCAGTGAACCTGCAACCTGTGGGATCTCTGCCGCTTCTTCTGGTGGCAGGTGGTACAGGTCTTTGTCCATCGCATCGCCAGGATGGATTTTGTTGATGATGCCGTCGAGGCCAGCCATCAGCAGGGCAGCAAACGCCAGGTATGGGTTAGCCGCTGGGTCTGGGAAGCGAGCTTCGATACGCATGGCTTTAGGGCTAGAAACGTGTGGGATACGGATAGAAGCAGAACGGTTACGCGCTGAGTAAGCCAGCATAACTGGCGCTTCATAGCCCGGGACCAGACGCTTGTAGGAGTTGGTGGTTGGGTTGGCATAAGCGTTGATGGCTTTAGCGTGCTTGATGATACCACCGATGTAGTACAGTGCAGTCTCAGAGAGGCCGCCGTATTTGTCGCCAGAGAACAGGTTGTTACCGTCTTTGGACAGAGACATGTGGCAGTGCATGCCTGAACCGTTATCGCCAAACATTGGTTTTGGCATAAAGGTCGCAGTTTTACCAAATGCGTGAGCCACGTTGTGAACCACGTATTTGTAGATCTGGATTTCGTCAGCTTTTTTGGTCAGGGTGTTGAAGCGGGTTGCCACTTCGTTCTGGCCAGCGGTGGCGACTTCGTGGTGGTGAGCTTCAACTACCAGGCCCATTTCTTCCATGGTCAGACACATGGTAGAACGCAGGTCCTGAGAGGAGTCGACCGGAGGAACTGGGAAGTAACCGCCTTTCACTGCTGGACGGTGGCCTTTGTTGCCGCCTTCGTATTTGGTACCGGTGTTCCATGCGCCTTCGATATCGTCGATAGCAACATGAGAACCTGCGATGCTGCTGCCGAAGCGCACGTCATCGAACAGGAAGAATTCTGGCTCAGGTCCGAACAGAACGGTGTCCGCGATGCCTGAAGATTTCAGGAAGTCTTCAGCACGTTTTGCGGTTGAACGCGGGTCGCGATCGTAGCCTTGCAGCGTGTTTGGCTCAACGATATCGCAACGGATGATCAAGGTTGATTCTTCAAAGAACGGGTCAAGAACCGCGGTGCTCGGATCTGGCATCAATACCATGTCTGAGTCGTTGATAGTTTTCCAGCCACCGATGGAAGAACCATCGAACATTTTACCATCTTCGAAGAAGTCTGGGCTCACCTGGTGAGCAGGGATGGTAACGTGCTGTTCTTTACCCTTGGTGTCAGTGAAGCGAAGGTCGATGAATTTAACTTCATTTTCCTTGATAATCGCAAAAACGTGTTCAGCGGACATACTAGTTCTCCCGAATTTCTCATTATGTCATCGTCGTGGAACGAAACGAATAAACAAACATTGTTGAAAATGGCGTGTGGCCTAAACAGCTTTATTAGTTGCTCTGATAAGACTCTTTTCACCCTGGATGATTGATTGCGAAATCTGTGCCAACTTTGTGAAAAGGGTGTGAATGCCATTTTACGCGGGTTGCATGGTTATTCAGTATGCACCATAACGGGAAATGTGCACCATTTTGGTTCAATAATGCGAGTGTGGTGAACCATTTTGGTGCACCATTTTGGGTCAAGGGGGATTTTGCACCGTGAAAGGGATCGCAAAGTAACCATACAGAACTTGTTTGCAAGAGTTTCTTGTGAACTTGTTTAGAACCTAGCCTAATACGTGTACAATAGCGCGCTATTTCTATATTTCTAAATGCCTGAGGCAAAGCTGTGATCGAAAATTTGCGTAACATCGCCATTATTGCCCACGTTGACCATGGTAAAACTACCTTGGTTGATAAGCTGCTACAACAATCCGGTACCTTCGGAGAACGTGTAGAAGCCACCGAACGCGTAATGGACTCCAACGATTTGGAGAAAGAGCGTGGGATTACCATCCTCGCAAAAAACACCGCCATTAATTGGAAAGACTACCGCATCAACATCGTGGATACCCCAGGACACGCCGACTTCGGCGGTGAGGTAGAGCGTGTGATGTCAATGGTTGACTCGGTGCTGCTGGTTGTGGATGCAATGGATGGCCCGATGCCGCAAACCCGTTTCGTGACCAAAAAAGCATTTGCTAATGGTCTGAAGCCGATCGTGGTAATCAACAAGGTTGACCGCCCTGGCGCGCGTCCTGACTGGGTTGTTGATCAGGTATTCGACCTGTTCGTTAACCTGGACGCAACCGACGAACAGCTTGATTTCCCAATCATCTATGCATCTGCACTGATGGGTATCGCGGGTACCGACCATAATGATATGGCCGAAGACATGACTCCGCTGTACCAGGCTATCGTTGACCACGTGTCTGCGCCTAAAGTAGAAGTTGAAGCACCGTTCCAGATGCAGATTTCTCAGCTGGACTACAACAACTACGTAGGTGTTATCGGTATCGGCCGCATCAAGCGCGGTACCGTTAAGCCTAACCAGCAGATCACTATCATCGATAGCGAAGGCAAAACCCGTAACGGTAAAGTCGGTAAAGTTCTGACCCACATGGGTCTTGAGCGTATCGAAGCGACCGTTGCCGAAGCTGGCGACATCATCGCTATCACCGGTCTGGGCGAGCTGAACATCTCCGACACCATCTGTGATCCACAGAATGTCGAAGCGCTGCCAGCACTGAGCGTCGATGAACCTACCGTGACCATGTACTTCAACGTCAACACCTCTCCGTTCTGTGGTAAAGAAGGTAAGTTTGTGACCTCGCGTCAGATTCTGGACCGTCTGAACAAAGAGCTGGTGCACAACGTGGCACTGCGCGTTGAAGAAACCGAAGACTCTGACGCATTCCGCGTTTCAGGCCGTGGTGAACTTCACCTGTCGGTTCTGATCGAAAACATGCGTCGTGAAGGTTTCGAGCTGGCCGTTTCTCGTCCTAAAGTTATCAACCGTAAAATCGATGGCCGCATGCAAGAGCCGTTCGAAAACGTGACTTTGGATATCGAAGAACAGCACCAGGGTTCAGTCATGCAAGCTATGGGTGAGCGTAAAGGCGACGTTAAGGACATGATCCCTGACGGCAAAGGTCGTATTCGTCTCGATTACCTGATCCCGGCTCGTGGCCTGATCGGTTTCCGTACCGAATTCATGACCATGACTTCCGGTACGGGTCTGCTGTACTCAACCTTCAGCCACTACGACGACGTTCGTCCGGGCGAAATCGGCCAGCGTCAGAACGGCGTGCTTATCTCTAACGGTCAGGGTAAAGCTGTTGCGTTTGCTCTGTTCGGCCTGCAGGACCGCGGTAAGCTGTTCCTGGGTCACGGTGCAGAAGTGTATGAAGGCCAGATCATCGGTATTCACTCACGTTCTAACGACCTGACCGTTAACTGCCTGACCGGTAAGAAACTGACCAACATGCGTGCTTCTGGTACTGACGAAGCAACCACGCTGGTTCCTGCTATCAAGATGTCCCTTGAGCAGGCGATCGAGTTCCTGGATGATGACGAACTGGTAGAAGTTACTCCTCTGTCTGTACGTATCCGTAAACGTCACCTGACCGAGAACGACCGTAAACGTGCTAGCCGTGGTCCTAAAGAAGGTTAATCTTCTTCCCGGTTAAACGTTTGTCGTCAAGAGGGCACCTTTGGGTGCCCTTTTTTTTATCTATTTTTTCTTTATACAAGCCACAAGCATGTATTCGTGTCACTGTTCAGACCTAAGATTTACCGCTAACCTCTAATGACTTATAAAGTAAGCTTCATCTTTGAAATCAGGAGCGTGCAATGTTGTATATTTTTGATATGGGCAACGTGTTAATTGATATCGATTTCAAACGTGTACTGGGTGTCTGGAGCAATCTTAGCGGTGCGCCGCTGGCTCATTTAATCGAGAGATTTACCTTGGGAGAGGTGTTTCAGAAGCACGAGCGGGGAGAAATCAGCGACCAACAGTTTGCCGAACAACTCTGTCATGAGATGGGTATCGCGCTGAGCTTCGAGCAGTTTAGCGCAGGCTGGCAGTCGATATTTATCGGCGTGCGTCCCGAGGCTATCGCGATAATGAAAACCTTGCGCGAGCAGGGGCATCGCGTGGTGGTGCTTTCCAATACCAATCGCCTTCACCTTGAGCACTGGCCCGTTCACTATCCAGAAATCGAGCAAAACGCCGATGCGTTATACTTGTCTCAAGATTTGGGAATGCGCAAGCCGGACCCGGCCATCTTCAAGTATGTGCTGGAGAAAGAAGGCTTCACGCCGCAGGAGGCCGTATTCTTCGATGACGTGGCCGAGAACGTCAACGCCGCTAGCGCGCTGGGTATTCAGGCTATTTTGGTCACCGACAGCCAAACGCTGCCGCGTCATTTCAGCGGCGATCAAATCACCTAAGTTTAAAGGATGAAGCAATGCCAAGGATCCATCCCAAACTGAAGTGTGCAGCCCGTTTTAGTCATATGCTCCTCAAGCGCGCCGACAGCGATGGATTAACCCTGTTGGCGGGTCATCTTGCGTATGTTTCTTTGCTTTCACTGGTTCCGCTGATTGCGGTGGTGTTTTCCCTGTTCGCCCTGTTTCCGGTGTTTTCGGATATCAGCAACCAGCTGAAAGATTTTATCTTCGCCAACTTTATGCCGGCGACCGGCAATATCATTCAGCGCTATCTTGAACAGTTTGTGGCGAACTCCAGCAAGATGACGGCCGTGGGGACCTGTGGTCTGATAGTGACCTCGCTGCTGTTGATTGCGTCCGTAGACAGCGTGTTGAACAAGATATGGAACGCCCACAGCAAGCGCCCCATTGTTTACCTGTTTGCCGTCTATTGGATGGTACTGACGTTAGGCCCAATCCTGCTGGTCGCCAGCGTGGCGATAAGTTCCTATCTGCTGTCTCTCAACTGGCTGAACCTCAGCGGCGTGCATTCGCTGGTAGACCATCTGCTGCGCGTGCTGCCGTTGTTGATTTCCTGGATAGCATTCTGGCTGCTCTATTCAATAGTGCCCAAAGTGCGCGTTCCCTACGGCGATGCACTGGTGGGGGCACTGGTAGCCGGTGTGCTGTTTGAACTAGGCAAGAAAATCTTCGCGCTTTACGTGCAACTGTTCCCGTCCTATCAGCTTATCTATGGCGTGCTGGCGGTGATCCCAATTTTATTTCTCTGGGTCTACGTCAGCTGGTGTATCGTATTATTAGGGGCTGAAATTACCGTCACGCTCGGTGAGTTTCGTGCCGAGCAACAAGAGCGGGCAGACGTTAAAGACACCGCGCCGCAGGAGAAATAGAGTCTTTATGATTGCGTTAATTCAACGAGTATTAGAAGCCAGTGTGACCGTCGACGGCGAAGTTTGCGGCCAGATTGGACCGGGGCTATTAGTTTTGCTGGGCGTTGAGCAGGGCGATGACGAACAGAAAGCCAAAAAGCTGTGCGATAAAGTCGTGGGTTATCGTATCTTCGGTGACAGTGATGACAAAATGAATCTGAACGTGACCCAGGCCGGTGGCAGTTTGCTGGTCGTTTCACAGTTCACGCTGGCCGCCGACACCCAGAAAGGAATGCGCCCCGGATTTTCGCGCGGTGCTGCACCCGCCGAGGCAGAGCGTCTTTACCAGTATTTCTACGGTCAGTGCCGTGAGAAGGGCATTCCTACTGAAACCGGACGTTTCGCCGCGGATATGAAAGTGGCTTTGGTCAACGATGGTCCTGTGACCTTCTGGTTGCAGGTCTGAAGCAACGGCGCAATGCCTGAGAGAGAAAGTATCTATGTATCACCTGAGAGTCCCCGTAACCGAATCAGAACTGGCCGCTTATTATAAATTTCGTTGGGAAATGCTGCGCAAACCTCTGCACCAACCGGAAGGTTCGGAGCGTGATGCTTATGATGCCATGGCGCACCACCAGATGGTGGTCGACGAACAGGGCGAACCCGTCGCCGTTGGACGTTTATATATTAATGCCGACAATGAGGCGTCTATTCGCTTCCTGGCGGTAGACCCCGACGTACAGGCCAAAGGGCTGGGTACGCTGGTCGCGATGACGCTGGAGTCGGTGGCGCGACAGGAAGGTGTAAAGCGCGTGGTGTGTAGCGCGCGCGAAGACGCGGTAGAGTTTTTTGCCAAGCTGGGATTCATCAATCAGGGCGAGATAACCACGCCGCAAACCACGCCGGTGCGCCATTTTTTGATGATCAAACCGATAGCCACGCTGGACGATATTCTCCATCGCCCCGATTGGTGCGGGCAGCTGCAGCAGGCCTGGTACGACCATATTCCGCTGAGCGAAAAGATGGGCGTGCGGATAAGCCAGTACACCGGTCAGCGTTTTGTGACCACCATGCCTGAGACCGGCAATCAGAATCCACACCACACGCTGTTTGCGGGGAGCCTGTTTTCTCTGGCTACGCTGACCGGCTGGGGCCTGATTTGGCTGTTGCTGCGTGAACGCCATCTGGGCGGCACGATTGTGCTAGCCGACGCCCACATTCGCTATAGCTCACCGGTCACCGGCCGCCCGAGAGCAATTGCTGACCTCAGTTCGATCAGCGGTGATTTGGACCGTCTGGCTAAAGGGCGCAAGGCGCGCGTCCAGTTAGAGGTGAAGCTGATGGGTGAAGAGGGGGAAGGTGCGATATTCGAGGGGACTTACCTGGTATTGCCCGCCTCGGCTGATGCGCCCCTGGAGCCTGCGATTAACTAGTAAAAAAGCCCGGCATTGACCGGGCTTTTTGCTATTACTGAATTGGGCCTGCTATTCCCTGACTCATCTGCTGCTGAATTTGCTTACCCTCGTTTGCGCTGGCGTGCAGTGTGCCGCTGAGCGTCGGTTTAAAGTCGACGTTGGCAGGCATCTGGCCCTGAAGGCTCAACTGCATATTGACATTGCCCTGCAACGGCAGTGACGGCCATCCCCAGTTTTGCAGCTCGTTGGCCGGTACCGCACGCCCGGTCAAATTCACCGAGAAATTACGCTGCGGCTGCTGGCTTACGTTGGCCGTTGCCTCGAGCAGGCCCTCCTTGGTATAGGCGCTCAACGCGGTAATCTTCACCGCGTCGCTGCTGGCTTCGAGTGCCAGAGAAGGGCGACGCACATCGTTCTTGTTGAAGGTCGCATCGCTGGCGTTGAGATTCAGATTCCCAGACCAAATCCCCCACTGGTGATTTTGCGCCAGTTTAAGGTTAGTGCCTACGCCGTCGAGTCCGGTCAGTTGGAAAGGGAAATCAGGCGAAATATCGATGATCAGGTTACGGTTTGCCGTGAACTTGTTGACTGACACGTCAGAAAGCCAGTCGGGCAGCGCCTCGACCCACAGCTGACGCCAGTTTTGCGGCAGTGTATATTCCAGCGAGGCGATGCTGAGTTCATCGAGATTTAGCCCTTTGCTCGCACGGTCCCAGTGGCCCATGGTGCGCAGTAATCCGCCTTCCCAGCGGGTGTTAAACTGCCGGATGGCAATGCCCTGCGGCGAAAGGTCGAGATTCACATTCGGGTCGATGAAGTGAAGATTACCGTCAATCATGTCGGTAGCATTGAGTGAAAGCTGGCCGTCGGTACTCTGCCAGTCTCCATTCTCCAGCGTGACGTCGGTGACTGTCATATCCAAATCGGTGAACGACCAGTTTTGCCCCTGAAGTCGGGCATCAATCAGGTCCAGACGTTTGATGTCTACTTTCGGCAGCTTGACGAACTCCTGCCAGAAGGTCGAAATCGGCTGTGCGCTCTGGAGTCTGATATGGCTCAGGCGCAGATTATCGACCGACCAGCTGCCGTCGGTGCTGCGGCTGGCGTTACCGGTCAACTGGCCGCGCGCCATGTCCGCACCAAAATTGCTCAGCATCAGCTGTTTGTTATCAATTCTCCCCTGAATCAATACGTTATTCGCTGGAATATTGTCCAATGCAAGCCTGTCGGCACTCATTTGGAACTGCGCATTGCTTCCCAGAACCGCATTTTGGCTCGGCTGCCACGGTGAAATACCGGCATTGACGTTTTTACCATCAACCTTCCACTGCTCGATATCGCCGGTAAGTGCAATATTATTCAGTTGCAGTGTATTAGCCTGCAGCGGCAGATTAAGCGGTTTTGGCGAAAGGTTCAGCGAACCATTGACCAGCACCACGCGGTCAAAGAAGTGCGGCTGTGTGATTTGACGCCAACTGAGATCGAAATCAACTTCCGCGGCGTTGAGCACGTCAGGCTGATTCTTTTCGGCGAACTTCACGCCGGATAGCGTGATACGTGAAGGTGCCGACCACGAGTGGTCAATTTCATCTATCGAAAGGCGGTATTCACTGTTACCGCTTATCCAACGGCTTAGCTGACCCGCGGCCCAGCGTGTTTGTAGCAAAACGTACAGTATGACGATTGCCAGAGCCAACAACAGCACTATTGTCAGCAGCAATTTACCGATAAATTTCATCGTCTGGGTCCGTATCCGTTGGGGAAATGTACACCTGTTTATGCCGTAATCAGCAATCTTTCTCAATAGGTTAACATGTTACAGGCAAAAAAAACGGCGGGAGGGATAACCCTTCCGCCGTCATAGCGCGTTCATTTAGCCAGCGGATAACAGGTTAGGGTTCACGCGGGAAAATCAGGTTCAGCACGATAGCGGTGATGCCGCCCGCCGCAATGCCCGAAGACAGCAGGGTCTTCAGCCAGTCAGGGGCAAATTGCAGGATAAGCGGCTGCTGGGAAACGCCCATGCCGACGGCCAGAGACAGCGCCATTATCATGATTGCACGACGGTTAAGACGTTCTCTCGACACGATACGTACGCCGGATGCCGCGATAGTGCCGAACATTACGATGGTCGCGCCGCCGAGAACCGGCTCAGGAATGTGTTGCACAAAGCCCGCCACGGCCGGGAACAGACCGAGGACGATAAGCATCAGTGCGACCACGAAACCAACATAGCGGCTCGCTACACCGGTCAACTGGATAACGCCGTTGTTCTGACCAAAGCAGGAGTTCGGGAAGGTATTGAACACCGCCGACAGCATGGAGTTCAGGCCATTCGCCAGCACGCCACCCTTGATGCGTTTCATGTAAATCGGGCCGGTTACCGGCTGTTCTGAGACGTCTGAGGTCGCCGTGATATCACCGATAGTTTCCAGCGAGGTCACCATAAAGATCAGCATCAGCGGAATAAGCAGGTTCCAGTCGAAACCCAGGCCGTAATAAAGCGGCGTTGGAATAGTGATCAGATGGCCTGACTCTGCCGGTGCAGTGGCGGGTAACATATCCATGCCCCAGGCGGCCAGATAGCCGACGGCCATCGCAATCACCAGCGACGCAACGCGCAGATACGGGTTACGTTGACGATTGAGCAGAATAATGACCACCAGAACCACGGCGGCCAGAATCAGATTTTTCGGCGAACCAAAGGTATGGTTACTCATCGCGGCATAGCCACCGCCAATGGAGGTCAATCCGACCTGAATAAGCGAAAGCCCAATGATCATCACCACAATACCCGATACCAGCGGGGTGATAATACGGCGCGCCAGATGCAATACGCGAGACAGCAAAATTTCGGTGCAGGAGGCGACCATCAGGGTGCCAAACAGGGCTGCCATCATGGTTGGAACGGTGGCGCCGCCGTTCTTCAGCACCATGCCGCCCATAATCAGCGGAGAAACGAAGTTAAAGCTGGTGCCCTGAATCGACAGCAGGCCTGAACCAATCGGTCCCCAGGTTTTAATTTGCAGAATCGACGCCAGACCGGAGGCAAACAGCGACATGCTGATAATGTGCTGCGTGTCTTGTGCGGGCAGACCCAGAGCCTGGCAGATAAGCAGTGCCGGAGTAATAACCGCCACGAACATGGCCAGCAAATGCTGACAGGCCGCAAACAGCGTTTGTGGCAAAGGTGGGCGGTCTTCTAACCGATAAATTAGTTCACTGCTGCGTGTCGTTTCCGACGCCGAATGCTGAGCGTTTGGCCCGGCAGATTCTGTTGTCACTGGTGGCATCCCCATTAAGCCGAAAGCGGGCATTTTTCATGATATTGAGCTCAAAAGCAATCGTTTGCCAACGGCATTTATGAGGGATAATGCCGCTTAGAGCAGCATTTCTGAGCTTTGAGAAGCCATAGGCGGGAGGATCCGTCTTTCTGCAGCAGAATCAGGCGTTGGTGTAGCGAACGCGCTCTGGTAACCAGCGTTCAATCAACGCCCGTGCGTGCTCGGGATATTGCTGCTGTAAATGTCGCGCGATGCGCTGTACCTCGGGGATCATTGCCTGGTCACGCAGTAAATCCGCAACTTTAAACTCGGCGCTGCCCGTCTGGCGTGTCCCTAATAGCTCACCCGGACCTCGAATTTCGAGATCCTGCTGGGCGATAACAAAGCCGTCATTGCTGTCGCGAAGCACCTGTAAACGCTTCTGCGCCGTTTTGCTTAGCGGGGTTTTGTAGAGCAGCACGCAGTGGGAAGCGATAGCGCCTCGGCCAACGCGCCCGCGCAGCTGGTGCAGCTGTGCAAGACCCAGACGCTCTGGGTTTTCGATAATCATCAGGCTGGCATTAGGGACATCGACGCCGACCTCTATCACCGTCGTCGCGACCAGCAGCTGGATCTCGCCCTGTTTGAAGGCTTGCATCACCGCCTGTTTTTCCTGCGCCTTCATTCGGCCATGCACCAAACCAATTTTCAGCTCGGGCAGCGCGATTTTCAGTCCTTCCCAGGTGGCTTCGGCGGCCTGTGCCTCAAGCATTTCTGATTCTTCAATCAGCGTACAGACCCAATAGGCTTGACGGTTCTCTTCCATGCAGGCGCTTTTCACCCGCTGGATAATATCGTTACGGCGGGTATCAGGGATAGCGACGGTGGTGACCGGTGTGCGACCCGGCGGAAGTTCGTCGATAACCGAGGTATCGAGATCGGCATAGGCGGTCATCGCCAGCGTGCGCGGAATAGGAGTGGCGGTCATAATCAGCTGGTGCGGATGGAAACCCTGCTGTTTGCCCTTTTCCCACAGAGCCAGTCGCTGGTGAACGCCAAAACGGTGCTGTTCGTCGATAATGACCAGCGCCAGCGCCGAAAATTGGATTTGTTCCTGGAAGATGGCGTGCGTTCCGACCACCATCGAGACCTGTCCGTTGGCAATCGCCTCCTGTTGGGCAATACGCGCCTTACCTTTCTGTTTACCGGCTAGCCAGCCAACCTGAATACCCAGCGGTTCAAACCATTGACGGAAATTATTGGCGTGTTGCTCCGCCAGCAGCTCGGTCGGTGCCATCAGACCGACCTGTTTCCCCTGCGCAATAGCACAGAGCGCGGCGAGTGCGGCAACCAGCGTTTTACCAGAGCCGACGTCACCCTGCACCAGCCGCATCATCGGATACCCCTGCGCGAGATCTTTCTCAATCTCGGCGACGACGCGATTTTGCGCCCCTGTCGGACTAAACGACAACGAGGCGAGGAAGGCGTTCATCAGGCGATGGTCTTTGACCAGCGGCAGCGCCTTGTAGCTCTGGGTTCCAGCTCTTACCGCCAGCATGCTGAGATTATGCGCCAGTAACTCTTCCATAATCAGACGACGCTGCGCCGGATGCTGGCCTTTCTCAAGGTCGGTCAGCTGCATGTCCGGCGGCGGACGATGCAGAAGATGCAGCGCCTGCGACAGTGGCAACAGTGTGCGGCTGAGTTCCTGCGGCAGGAGCTCGGCGATAGGCTGGGTGTCGAGCAGCGAAAGCGCTTGGTTTGTCAGCTTGCGCAGCGTGGCCTGGCGTATACCTTCGGTCGTCGGATAGACCGGTGTCAGCGATTCTTGTAACACAACCTCGCTGTTTTCACCCTGCACGCGATATTCCGGATGAATGATTTCAGCGCCGTGCGTGCCGCGTTTGATTTCGCCATAGGCGGTAACTCGCCGACCCGGCGCCAGACTGTTTTTCATTGCGGCGTTGAAATTGAAGAAACGCAGTGTCAGCAGTCCGGTGCCGTCGCTGATTTGGCAGGTAAGCATGCGTCGACGACCAAAACTGATATCTGTGCGCAGGACTTCGCCTTCAACGGTGGCATAAATCGCGGGGAGTAAATCATTGATTGCGTAAAGACGGGTACGGTCCTCATAGCGCAGAGGCAAATGAAGCAGTAAATCCTGAATCGTTTCGAGGCCGATTTTTGCGAGCTTTTCTGCCTGACTTGCGCCAACGCCGGTCAGTGACGTAAGCGGAACGGCATCCAGCAGGCGGCCCTTCATCTGGAAACCGTCATTTGCATCGCGGCCCACCACTCGTCATCGGCGACAATATTGCCGGTGTCATCGATAAGCGGGCGCGGCAGTTTCTTGCGCTGAGCGACGTTGGCCAGCACCGGATAACCCCCTTCGAACAGCAGGCGCTGCTGCTCTTTTTCTTTCAACAGGCTGGTCGTTCGGGAATACATGCCGGCATTTTGGCGCTGACGCTGCGCTTCATAAAGGATAAGCGCAGAAGCGACGGAAACGTTCAGCGACTGAACCATGCCGACCATCGGAATAATGATGTCGCTGTCGGCGAGCGCCAGCGCTTCGGGCGTGATGCCGGTCTTTTCCTGGCCGAGCAGAATGCAGGTTGGGCGGGTATAGTCGATAGCGCGGAAATCTACTGCTTTTTCAGAGAGATTGGTCGCCAGAACCTGCATCCCCATTGCCTTCATTTTAGCAACGGCTTCCTGAATCGTTTTATGTGTTTTAACCTGAACCCAACTATTTGCGCCGGCAGCAAAGGAACCCTGGGTGCGCATTTTACTGGTCGGCCAGACGGCGTGAACTTCATTGACGCCGACCGCATCAGCGGTACGGATCACTGCCGAAACGTTGTGCGGCTTGTGCACCTGCTCCATGCAGACGGTCAGGTCAGGCTGGCGCGCCGCCAGCATTTCGCAAATGCGCGCATAACGTTCAGGAGTCATCAGTCTAGTTTCTATTACGGGTGACTTTAATCACGTCCGGCATGATACGAATCTTACGCATGATGTTTGCCAGATGGACGCGATCGCGGGTGCTCAGGCGAATGAACGCGCTGTAGACGCGACCGTCTTTCTCTTCGCTGCTCAGGCTCTGAATATTCGACTGCGCGGCGTTAATCGCGGCGGTCAGGTTCGCCAGTCCGCCCTGATGGTTGAACATATCAACCTTAATCTCGGCGATAAATTCCTGCTCGGTTTCCTGGTCATCCCATTCTACCGCCATGAATTTCTCAGGCTCTTTCTGGTAGCCACGGATGTTGCGGCAGGACTCATGGTGTACTACCAGACCCTTACCCGGACTCACGTGGGCAATGATCGGGTCACCAGGAATAGGGCGGCAGCATTTTGCGAAGGTGATCAATACGCCGTCTGCGCCTTTAATTGGCAGATTGCGCGAGCCAGAGGTCGCCATGGAAGACTGGTCGCCCATCAGGTTCTTGGCCACCACCAGACTCATGGCGTTGCCTAAACCGATTTCGGCCAACAGATCATCCATCGCACTGAGCTTCATGCGCTCAAGCTCTTTCTTGATGTTTTCTGGCGGAATGTCGCTCAGCTTGCGTCCACTTCCCAGCGCATGATTCAACAGGCGGCGACCCAGAGAGACTGAATCGTCACGCTTGAGGTTTTTTAGCATCTGGCGAATTTTCGCACGCGCTCTCGAGCTGACCACGAAGTTCAACCATGCTGCATTCGGACGCGCGCCCGGTGCGGTGATTATCTCGATAGTCTGGCCGCTGGTCAGCGGTTGTGAAAGCGGGTAAGGCTGGCGGTCGACACGCGCACCCACGCAGGCGTGACCGATGTCGGTATGCACGGCGTAGGCGAAGTCGACGGGCGTTGCGCCGGCAGGCAGCTCAACGATGCGGCCTTCCGGTGTAAAGACGTAGATTTCATCTGGGAAGAGGTCGGATTTAACGCTCTCGATGAATTCAAAGGAGTTACCCGCACTTTGCTGAAGCTCGAGCAGGCTCTGCAACCAGCGCTGTGCGCGGATTTGCGCCGTGGTGCCGGTACTTTCACCGTTCTCTTTATAAGCCCAGTGTGCCGCCACACCCATCTCTGCCATCTGGTCCATATCTTCAGTACGGATCTGAACCTCAACCGGAACTCCGTGAGGGCCGATGAGCGAAGTATGCAGAGACTGATAGCCGTTGGCTTTGGGAATGGCGATGTAATCTTTGACGCGACCTGGACGCGGCTTGTAAAGGCTGTGCGCCTGACCAAGAACGCGATAGCAGGTATCAAGCTCTTTTACGATGACTCTGAAGGCATAAATATCCATGATTGAATGGAAACGCTGCTCTTTCAGGTGCATCTTGAGGTAAATCGAGTACAGGTGCTTTTCACGCCCGCTAACCCGGCATTGAATACCGGCTTCGGTCAGACGTCCCTCAATCTCGGAGAGGATTTTCTGAATCATCTCTTTACGGTTACCGCGTGCGGCTTTCACCACTTCTTTGATTACGCGATAGCGATTAGGGTAAAGCGCCTCAAAACCCAGCTCTTCGAGCTCGGTTTTAAGGTGGTGTATACCCAGCCTGTGCGCCAGCGGACTGTAAATTTCCAGCGTTTCACGAGCAATGCGGCGACGTTTATCGGGGCGAAGAGAGCCCAGCGTGCGCATATTGTGGGTACGGTCAGCCAGTTTGATCAAAATGACGCGGATGTCTTGCACCATCGCCATAATCATCTTGCGGAAGTTCTCCGCTTGGGCTTCTTTTTTGTCGCGGAATTTCAGCTTGTCGAGCTTTGAAACACCTTCAACCAGTTCGGCAACACTTTTACCAAACAACTGTTCCATATCCTGGTAGGTTGCGGGTGTGTCTTCGATGACGTCGTGCAAAAGCGCCGCCATCAACGTTTCATGGTCGAGTCTCATCTCAGCTAAAATACAGGCCACGGCTACCGGGTGAGTAATATACGGCTCACCGCTCGAGCGTGTCTGACCCTCGTGCGCGTCCCGCGCGACGAGGTATGCCTGCACGAGGCGCTTTATCTGGTCCTCTGGCAGGTATTTTTGAATCAGCTGATTCAGGCTTTCAAAGATGTACAAGGCTAGACCCGCTGATTAACTTGGACGACGGCCTTCGGCGATAGCAGTAACCGCTTGAATCTCAGTGGCTTCTTGCTCTTTTTGCTCTTGGCGATCGCGAGCGTCGAGGATCTGGTTAGTGATCAGACCTTCTTCGATTTCACGCAGAGCAATAACGGTGAATTTGTCGTTTTCTTCAGCGACCAGTGGATCTTTACCACCAGATTGCAGCTGGCGTGCGCGACGAGCAGCCACCAACACCAGGTCAAAACGGTTACCAATTTTCTCTACAGCGTCTTGAACAGTTACGCGTGCCATATATGTGCTACTCCACAGGGTGACGAAAGACTGGGCATAATACTGAAAGTGTCTTCAGTCTGCCAATAGTTTGGTGATTAATCCGTCATGACGGAGCTTTTGACGGCTCAGACGAAGACGTTCTGCACGAATAATGGTTTTGAGGTCGGATAACGCCAAATCAAAATCATCATTCACAATTAAATAGTCGTACTCGGCGTAGTGAGTCATTTCGGCTACGGCCTGCGCCATACGCTTGGCGATGACTTCTTCGCTGTCCTGACCACGGCCACGCAGGCGGCGGTCCAGCTCGTCTTTTGACGGAGGCAGAACAAAAATGCTGCGCGCCTGAGGCATACGCTGGCGAATTTGCTGCGCACCCTGCCAGTCGATATCTAAAAATACATCAACGCCAGAAGCTAAAACCTGCTCAATGGCTTTGCGCGAGGTGCCGTAATAATTACCGAACACTTCCGCATGTTCTAAAAAGTCGTCGTGCGCAATCATCTCGCAGAATTCGTCTTTAGAAACGAAATAATAATGCTCGCCGTGTTTCTCACCAGGCCTGACTTGGCGCGTCGTATGAGAAATAGAGACCTGCGTATCGTAGAGCGGTTGAGTTTTTAGGTAAGCCTGAATCAGGCTTGATTTACCTGCTCCACTGGGGGCGGAGACAATATATAGCGTGCCTTGAACCATGTTGACGTTTCAGCTGATTGGGTTGAAAAGAAAATACAGAAGAGTGATCTTCGGCACAGTATACACGTTCACCGCTTTTGGTGCAGCGTTACAGTACATTTCAGCGCAAGTAATCCTAATAAAATAGCCCGAAGTGACTCTTTTGCGAGGCTTATTCCATTAAATAAGCGCAATCATGTACACCGAATAAAAGTTTCCGCAACGCCTCTCAGCCCAACTTATTACTGTTAGTCATTCCCGCCAAATGAGCATTGAATAAGCGCAACAAGGAGAGTTCTTATGCGCTTATTTTGGTTTATTGCTTTGATTTTTTGCTCATTTATTGCGGCCACCGCCGCAGCTACCTCGACACCGATTTGTCCGCCCTGGTCGCAGGGGCGACTAGAAAATGAGATTGCCAGACTCTCTTCTCGGCTTGAAAGCTGGGACGTCGAATACCATCAGCAGGGTAAAAGCTCCATCGATGACGGCATATACGATAATTTGCGCGACAAACAGCGTTTTTGGCTGACCTGTGCAGATAAGCCCGTCACCGAGCCCGTATTGCGATCGGGAAAAGGTGCGTTGAAGCATCCGGTTGCCCATACCGGCCTGAAAAAGCTGGCGACCCGAGCCGATGTTGCGAGATGGATGAAAGACAAAAAGTCGCTGTGGGTGCAGCCCAAAATCGACGGTGTAGCGGTAACACTAATCTACAAAGCTGGGCAGCTGGCCGCTATGCTCAGCCGGGGTGATGGTCAGTCCGGGCAAAACTGGACTGAGAAGGCGCTGAATATACGCGCAATTCCGCAGCAGATTGGCAACAAATCCGACGTCGTCGTGCTACAGGGGGAGTTGTTCCTCATGATGAACGATCACCAACAAAATAAGCAGGGCGGCCTTAATGCCCGAGCTAAGGTCGCGGGCGCGATGATGCGTCGCACAACTCCTGCTATTTTGCAGCAAATCGGTATTTTTATCTGGGAATGGCCCGACGGCCCCGTAGTGATGGCAACGCGTCTGGAGCAGCTCAAACAGATGGGCTTCCCTCTCACTGCCGATTTTACCCAACCCGTCACTACCGTCTCGCAGGTGAGCCAATGGCGCGATGACTGGTATCAGCATCCACTGCCTTTTGTCACCGACGGCGTGGTGGTGCGTGAGGCATCGGAACCTGAAGGTCGCTACTGGCGTAATCGTCCTGCTAACTGGGCCGTTGCCTGGAAATATCCGGCGATACGTAAACTCACTGACGTCATCGGTATTGAGTATTCGGTCGGCAGGAGTGGTAAACGCGCGGTGGTGCTACAACTGCAGCCCGTGACTATCGATGACAAGCAGGTCTCCCGAGTTAGCCTGGGGTCTCCCCAGAGGCTGAAAGAATGGGATATTGTTATTGGTGATCGGGTGGCTGTCAGTCTTGCAGGACGAGGTATTCCCCGTCTTGACGAGGTGGTATGGCGGGTCGTGATGCGAGAGCAAACCCGTGAGTCGGATGAGGGGGAAATATTCGATTCCTTCACCTGCTTTCAGCCCACAGGGCGCTGCCGTGAACAGTTCTTGTCGCGTCTCGTCTGGCTCAGTGGTCCTCAGGGCTTAGGGATAAAAGGCCTCGGAAGAGAGACGTGGAGAAAACTGCTTGATGCCCAGCAGATTCCCACCTTAATAAGCGGGCTCTTTCTGGGCGAGAAGGAGCTTAAAGCTTTACCGGGGATCGGCGAGAAACGGGCGCAGAAACTTTATGCTCAAATACAGCTGTCGCGTCAGAAAAGTTTCCGACAGTGGATTACCGCACTGGGGTTTCCCACGGCAGGACTTGGCATGACGGAAAAGAGGAGTTGGCGGCAGCTGAGAGAGATGACGTTGGAGCAGTGGCAGGCTGGCCAGGGGATTGGGCCTAAAGGCGCCGCGCAGATACAGCGTTTTTTGCAACACCCCAAGGTGGTCGAAATTATCGAAAGATTACAGCATGAAAGGCTGCCGGCTTTTTATCAGGCCGACAGCGATGACAGATATTCGGTTAATGATCCGAATCAGGATAGTTGAAGACGGGAAGACCGAGTTTGAAGCGCAGTGCCAGCAGTCGAGCAATAAAGCCTGCCAGCAGGGTGACGATAACCACCAGATTCTGCGGCACAGAGAAATATTGCAGGATGATATACAGCCAAGCCGAGGCGAAGGAGATACCGCCATAAATCTCTTTCTGGAACACCAAAGGAATTTGATTGCACAGCATGTCACGCAATACGCCGCCAAATACGCCGGTAATCACGGCTGAAATCGAGGCAATCAATGGGCCGTGTCCGGTATCGAGCGCAATTTGGGTGCCAATGATCGAGAACACCACTAATCCCAGTGCATCAAGCACCAGAAATAGCTTACGCAGGTGCTTCATCAGAGGAGCCAACCAAGTAGTAACAATGGCTGCTGCGGCTACGATTAGCACATATTGCGGGTGCTTCACCCAGCCCAGCGGATAGTGGCCTAGCACCATATCTCGGATGGTACCGCCGCCAATGGCCGTCGCGCAGGCTATAATGATGACACCAAAGACGTCCATTTTACGGCGGCCAGCCGCGAGTGCGCCGGTCATGGCTTCAGCAGTAATACCAATAATATAAAGAACAGTGAGCAACATACGTTTCGCCAGTCGACAAGATAGAGAAATTTCCTCACTATAGGGTAATAAGCTTTGCCGCGCGTCTCGACTGAGTTTTTCTTCTGAATCCCCAATCGGATTACCTTAACTAATCTGAGTAAAGCATTTATTCCCCTACTGATTGCATTCAGCCGAAATTAAAAAACAAGTTCACATTACTTTAATTTTATATTTTTACGCATTGTCCATTTTATCGTCTAGGCTATTTTTACTTCACTAAACAAATTAGCTCTATCTTAAAGGTGACGAATGTGTATATTTGTCACCTGTTAACCTAAGCTATAGCTATAGCTTTTCTATTTGCTGGAGAGCTACATGAAACCTGAAATCCCGGTTGTATTGCCACATCGTGGACCTGCATTGCATGAGCGACGTGAGCAGATTATCCGGGCTGCGCTGGACCATTTTCGTCACTACGGTTATTCCAAAACCTCAGTGGCTGACCTGGCAAAAGCTATCGGTGTTTCAAGCGCTTATGTGTACAAGTTTTTTGAGTCTAAGCAGGCGATTGGTGAGGCGGTGTGCATGCACAGCCTGGGGCAGATCGATGATGCATTGCGCGAGATTGTGCACACCAACCAAAGCGCATCTGACAAGCTAAAAGAATTATTTTCGTCGCTGCTAAGCAAAAGCCTGGCGCTGTTTTTTGAAGAGCGGAGGCTGCATGACATTGCGGCTGTCGCGGCGACGAATCACTGGAGTTCAGCGAACAATCATCGCGCTGCTCTATATAGCATGCTGAAACAGATCATCGTTGAAGGTCGTGAGAAGGGTGAGTTTGAGTCTGACACGCCGCTTGATGAGGTGTGTATGGCCATCGCAGGTGTGATGACGCCATTCTCCCACCCCTTGATGCTTGAGGAAAAGACGCCAGAGCAGCTTGAAGAGCGCGTGCTGGTTATAACGAATTTGGTTTTACGCAGTCTGGCAAAATGACCCGGCTGTAAAAAGGTGTGTTGTTCACACCTCAATTATACGGACTGATCCACAGAGGAATTTTTATGTCTCATCGTCGTGTAGTCATTACGGGCATGGGGGCGGTGAGCCCGCTCGGTTGTGATATCGAAACTATTTGGAAACGACTGTTAGCCGGCCAGTCTGGTATTCGCGTTCTGCCAGAAGAAATCGTTGAAACCCTGACCGTTAAAGTGGGCGGTCAGGTGCAAACTCTTGAGCAGGATCCCGAGTCAGGTTTTGACGCGGACCAGTACGTGTTGCCTAAAGATCAGAAGAAAATGGACCGTTTCATTCTCTTCGCCATGGCTGCTGCTGAGCAGGCGATTACCGAGTCAGGCTGGAAAGCAGAGACCGCAGAACAGCAGGAACGCTCTGCGACGGTGATTGGCTCTGGTATCGGCGGTTTCCCGGCCATTGCCAATGCAGTACGCACCAACGACACTCGTGGTCCTAAGCGCCTGTCTCCATTCACCATTCCTTCATTTCTGGTGAACCTGGCTGCCGGTCAGGTTTCCATCAAGCACCAGTTCAAAGGCCCAATCGGTGCCCCGGTGACAGCCTGTGCGGCTGGCGTTCAGGCTATCGGCGATGCGGTACGTTTGATTCGCAACGACGAAGCTGACATTGCGCTGTGTGGCGGTGCGGAAGCGACTATTGATACCGTCACCATCGGCAGCTTTGCAGCGGCGAAAGCCATGTCGGTCGGTCATGAAGACAATCCAGCGTCTGCCTCACGTCCATTCGATAGCGCACGCGACGGCTTCGTCATGGGCGAAGGCGCAGGCATGCTAGTGATTGAAGAGCTGGAACATGCGCTTGCACGCGGTGCTAAACCATTGGCCGAGATCGTTGGTTACGGCACCAGCGGCGACGCATACCACATGACCTCCGGTGCAGAAGACGGCAACGGCGCAGGTCGTGCAATGAAAATTGCTCTGCGTCAGGGTGGCATCAAGCCTGAGCAGGTTCAGCACCTTAACGCCCACGCGACCTCTACGCCGGTCGGCGACCTCGGCGAAATCAACGCGATTAAAAACCTTTTCGGTACCGACGACAAGCTGGCCATCACCTCGACCAAGTCAGCAACTGGTCACCTTTTGGGTGCGGCTGGCGGCCTTGAGACTATCTTTACCGCGTTGGCCGTGCGTGACCAGATCGTGCCACCGACGCTGAATCTGGATAACAAAGATCCAGCGGCCGAGGGTTTAAACATCGTTGGCAACAAAGCACAGCCGCATGAAATCACCTATGCGCTGTCTAATGGTTTCGGTTTCGGTGGCGTTAACGCCTGCGTCTTGTTGAAGCGCTGGGAAGACTAAGTCTCTCCCAATTCAATGATAAAGCCCGTTAATCCGGGCTTTTTTTATGCGGTATTAGAGTCCGTCTGGACGCGGGATTTCGTAATACTGGCCCGATGGGTCACGCTTGTAATAGTGCCCTTGGCTGACGTAGAAACGCTCACCGTGGAAATCAACCGGAGAAAGGTCCGGCGGCGCAGAGTCATACTCTTCTTCTTCCTGCGGCGGAGATGGGGGCGGCGCATCATCCTGCGGTGGTGCATTAACTTCGACGTAATTATCACCTTGTTTCTGATAATAATTTCCGTTTAAAGCCCAATAGGTCAACCCACCAATCACCACGGCGACTGCGGCATCAGGCAAAATGTTGAAACCTGGCCCGCCGGGACCCCCACCGCCGTGTGCCAACGCCAACGTAGGTGAAAGCAGGCTCAGGGTTAATAGTGATGCAGCAAGCTTTTTCATTTCATTCCCCTCAGGGGTCAAACTTCAGACTGATACAAACTTCTTCCGACTGATATAAGGTCTAAACCCCCCGGCGTCAATCAATCTTCAACCCATTTTCACAAGCAGTTACAACTGCCTACGCTAATCTCACAGCGCTGCGCCAGGCTGACAGAGATTAACGGAGTGTGAACGGGACACAAGAGGACATTTAACCGCAAAAAAGCCCGCAAATCGCGGGCTTTTGGGGCTTTACCTTTCAGCTGCGAAGCCTAAAAGATTACTCGATATTCTGAATCTGTTCTCGCATCTGCTCGATAAGCACCTTCAGCTCGATGGCTGAGGTGGTCACGTCAGAATTAATAGATTTGGACGCCAAGGTATTCGACTCGCGGTTGAACTCCTGCATCATGAAGTCTAGACGGCGGCCAACGGCTTCCTCTTTCTTGAGGATTTTATGCGTTTCTTTAACGTGAGCCTCGAGACGATCGAGCTCTTCGGCAACGTCAACACGCTGCGCCATCAGCACCAGTTCCTGCTCCAGACGGTTGTTTTCAAGCTGAACCTGCGCGTCTTCCAGTTTGCTGACCAGACGTTCGCGCTGCCACAGTAAGACGTTTGGCATCTGGGCGCGGACCTTCACCACTTCGGCACTCACGCCATCAAGGCGTTGCTCAATCAGGGTCTTCAGTGACGCACCTTCGCTTTCACGGGCCAGAATAAAGTCGTCCAGCGCGCGGTCCAGCGCAACCAGCAGCTCATTGCTGATAGCATCCAAATCTTGCTCTTCGGCAACCATCACGCCCGGCCAGCGGAGCACGTCCAGCGGATTAATCTCGCCTTCATCGCTCTGCATCTTGACCCATTGCGCGGCTTCAACCAGCTGTTTAGCCAGCTTTTCGTTGAGCTGCAGGGTGCCCTGCGCGCTAGGGTCGAGGTCGAAACGAAGGTTGCATTCCACCTTGCCACGCGTCAGACGGGCGCGAACGCGTTCACGAATAACCGGCTCCAGACTGCGAAACTGCTCGGGCAGACGGATATAGGTTTCAAGATAACGCTGGTTAACGGAGCGAAGTTCCCACGCTGCGCTTCCCCAGTTACCCTTGATTTCACGTCGGGCATAAGCGGTCATACTACGGATCATGTCTGTGTACCTGTTAATGTAAAGATGCAAGGATTATAGCCTCGCTGCACCCGTCATGATAGGCATTACCTCACGAAGCCCGTATAATGCGCAGCCATCTATGATTTGCGAGCCGGAGAATTACCCCATGCGTCCAGCAGGCCGAAATGCACAACAAGTGCGCCCACTTACCCTGACCAGAAACTACACAAAACACGCTGAAGGTTCTGTTTTGGTTGAATTTGGTGACACCAAAGTCCTTTGCACCGCGACTGTTGAAGAAGGGGTTCCTCGCTTTCTGAAAGGTCAGGGACAAGGTTGGATCACCGCCGAATACGGCATGCTTCCGCGTTCTACCCACAGCCGTAACCCGCGTGAAGCGGCGAAAGGCAAACAGGGTGGCCGCACTCTGGAGATTCAACGTCTGATTGCCCGCTCTCTGCGTGCGGCGGTTGATCTGAAAAAACTCGGTGAGTTCACCATCACGCTGGACTGCGACGTCCTGCAGGCTGACGGGGGTACGCGTACTGCTTCAATCTCAGGTGCCTGTGTTGCACTGGCCGATGCCTTAAACGCACTGGTCGCCGCGGGCAAACTCAAAGCTAACCCGATGAAAGGTTTAGTGGCTGCGGTTTCCGTTGGTATCGTAAACGGTGAAGCGCTGTGCGACCTGGAATACGTTGAAGACTCCGCCGCTGAAACCGATATGAACGTGGTGATGATGGAAGACGGTCGTATGATCGAAGTCCAGGGCACCGCAGAAGGCGAGCCGTTCAGCCACGAAGAGTTGCTGAGCTTGCTGACCCTCGCTCGAGGGGGTATCGATACTATCTTCCAGGCGCAGAAGGCGGTTCTGGGAGAGTAATTATTTAAGGCGACTTTATTTTTAAGTCGCCTTTTTTGTATATGGCCCTCAGGCCAGTAAGAAGATTAAAGAACACGAGGAAAAGCACCCATGAAAGCCTACCAGCGCGAGTTTATTGAGTTTGCACTGAACAAGCAGGTTTTGAAATTCGGCGAATTTACCCTGAAGTCTGGCCGTATCAGCCCCTACTTTTTTAACGCAGGCCTGTTTAACACCGGTCGCGACCTGGCTTTGCTCGGCCGTTTCTACGCCGAAGCCCTGATTGATTCAGGCATCGACTTCGATCTGGTGTTTGGCCCGGCTTATAAAGGCATTCCTATCGCGACCACCACCGTTGTGGCGTTGGCCGAGCAGCATGAGCGCGACGTGCCTTACTGCTTTAACCGCAAGGAAGCAAAAGACCACGGCGAAGGCGGCACGTTGGTAGGCAGCCCGTTGCAGGGTAAAGTCATGTTGGTAGATGACGTGATAACCGCCGGTACGGCAATCCGTGAATCGATGGAAATTATCAACGCGAACAATGCATCTCTGGCCGGTGTGCTTATTTCTCTGGACCGTCAGGAACGCGGCCGTGCCGATATTTCGGCTATTCAGGAAGTTGAACGCGACTACGGCTGCAAAGTGATTTCTATCATCACGCTGGCTGATCTGATTGATTTTCTGGAAGAGAAGGCGGAGATGGCTGACCATCTGGCAGCGGTTCGCGCTTATCGCCAGCAGTACGGCATCTAATTGCGTCTGAAAAGGATGCAAAAGAAAAGGGCCAATGGCCCTTTTTTGCTTTATGTCTGTGACGTTGAGGCTATACCAGCTGCGCGGCAATCAGCGGCCAGCGGGTGTCGAAGTCCTGCGTCGGGCGATATTTGAATTCCGAACGGACAAAACGCGACAGCAGCCCTTCACAAAATGCCAACAGCTGGCTGGCGAGCAGCGTTTCGTCGGTGCTGAATCCGCTACCTTCGCGCATTTTCTTTTCGCGTAAGACCTGACGTAGCTGAACTTCAATACGCTCAAAAAGCTGATTAATGCGTCCCTGCAAGCGGTCTTGTTCAAACATTAACGCATGCCCGGTCATAATACGGGTCAGGCCCGGATTACGTTCAGCAAAACCCAGTATCAGCAGAAGAATGAGACGAAGCCTATTTAGGGTCTCTTTCTCATCCTGCAGGATAAGGTTGATTCGGGTGATCAAACTGTCTTCAATAAACTCGATCAGACTGTCAAACATCCGCGTTTTGCTAGGAAAATGGCGATAAAGTGCAGCCTCGGAAACGCCGACGTTGGCGGCAAGCTTGGCCGTAGTAATACGCTGGCTGCCATCGCTGGACTGAAGCATTTGTGCTAACGCCTGCAAAATCTCCTCGCGCCGGTTCCTTTTAGTATTTTCTTTTTCTGCCATGTCTGAATAGACCCTTGCTAAAAACGGCTCAAATATATTAAAAACCGAACAATTGCCGCGTAATCGAGAAATTTCGCGGCTTATTGAACCTTGGTCTTTCGCGCAGCAACGGGCGATGCCCTGCTATTCAAAAGCGGTGGGGTATCATTGAGTTTTTATTGTATCGGTTTGATATAAATAAGGATCTGTTCAATATCCTGCGGCCCTGCACCGCGATGTTGAACAGATTCTTACTGGCGTCCTGAGTGACCAAAGCCACCTTCGCCGCGTTCGCTGCTGGTAAAGTCTTCAACCAGATTAAATTCAGCCTGCACAACAGGAACGAATACCATCTGGGCAATGCGCTCGCCTGGCTCAATGGTAAAAGTGGTTTGACCGCGGTTCCAGACTGACACCATCAGTTGCCCCTGATAATCGGAGTCGATGAGGCCAACCAGGTTACCCAATACCACACCGTGCTTATGGCCCAGACCAGAGCGTGGGAGGATAACTGCAGCCAGATTGGCATCGCCGATGTGAATGGCAAGGCCGGTAGGCAGCAGGGTGGTTTCGCCCGGACGCAGTTCAACTGCGGTATCCAATACGGCGCGTAAATCTAAGCCTGCAGAACCCGGTGTGGCATAAGTCGGTAAAGGAAATTCCTTACCAATGCGCGAATCAAGGATCTTAATGTCGATTTTTTTCATCATAACGGCTGACAATCTCGTTTAGTAAAGCCTGGCCAAGCTGCTGTTTATCGCTGAGAGGTAAACGCAGATTTCCATTTTGCCAAAAAAGATGCAAAGCATTGGTATTGCTATTAAAACCATGCCCGGCAAGTGATACATCATTTGCGCAAATCAGGTCGAGATTCTTCCTGATTCGTTTCTGTTGGGCGTATTCTTCCACATTCTGGGTTTCGGCGGCAAACCCAACAACATACGGCCGATGTTCTTTCATGGCTGCAACCCCGGCGACAATATCAGGGTTCTTGATCATTTTCAGAGTGATTTCATCACCCTGTTTTTTAATTTTTTCATCGGCAATCGCCATAGCACGATAGTCTGCCACCGCCGCGCAGGAGATAAAAATATGCTGTGAGGCGACGCTATTGTTGACCGCAGCCTGCATTTCGAGCGCCGTGGTGACGTCGGTTCTTTCAACGTTTGCGGGCGTTGGGAGCGTGACTGGACCGCTAATGAGCGTCACCTGAGCACCACGCTTGGCGGCGGCCTCTGCGATGGCAAAACCCATTTTCCCAGAGCTGTGGTTGCTAATGTAGCGGACTGGGTCCAGCGCTTCCCGGGTGGGACCTGCGGTGACCATAATCTTAAGATGCTGCAGGTCATGGCGTGGCGCAAAATGCTCACCTGCCATCGCGACTATCACCATGGGATCGAGCATGCGGCCCGGGCCTACGTCACCGCAGGCCTGGCTGCCTTCATCGGGACCCCAGACAAGCGTGCCACGTGCCACAAGCTGTTGCAGGTTTTCCTGCGTGATGGCCGCGCGATACATTTGCTGGTTCATTGCTGGAACCACTGCGACCGGCGCAGCCGTGGCCAGGCAAATCGTGGTCAGCAGGTCGTTCGCCATGCCAGCGTTAACGCGCGCCAGCAGATCGGCCGTTGCGGGAGCAATAATGACGAGGTCGGCCCATTTGCCCAGTTCGATATGCCCCATCGCGGCTTCTGCCGCGGGGTCGAGCAGGGAGTCCGACACGGGATAACCTGAAACGGCCTGAAGGCTAAGTGGCGTAATGAACGCTTTGGCGGCTTCTGTCATGACCACGCGCACTTCTGCCCCACGGTCACGTAAGCGCCGTACCAGCTCGGGTGCCTTGTAGGCGGCGATACCACCGCTGACGCCAAGCACAATATGTTTGCCGGAAAGTCCCGTCATCGTGATTGTCCGATTGTAAGTCCAAAGAGGCGGTATTTTAGCATAATGCGCATTCATGACAGCTATACGCTTTCGTTATTAGCGATGCCTTTGCTGAGTTTTGCGAGACGTATCCCAAGGCTAAATCGCAGAGAGTCCTGTGTTTATCGAGCTGTGCAACAATCCTGACTCACAAGGAGTGGAGGATGAAAAGGCACAATAAAATCTGGAGCAGTGGGACGGGGCCGAGAGAAAAACTGATCGAGTTTGGCGCCTCCAGCCTGTCTGACTGCGAGCTGCTGGCGATATTTTTGCACACCGGCGTACAGGGTATGAACGTAATGGCACTGGCCGAAAGCCTGGTAGAGCACTTTGGGTCGATTTATGAGATTTTAAGGGCGGACTACGCGTCGATTGTCGGGCTTCACGGCATGGGTGCAGCAAAATATGCCCAGCTTTCTGCCGTGACCGAGCTGACTCAGCGCCGTTATGCGGGACAGCTGGCATGTGAAAATGTGCTGCTTAACCCCGCTATAACCCGCCAATATTTGCAGAATATGCTGTCGCATCGTGAAAGAGAGGTCTTTTTGGTACTTTTTCTCGACAATCAACACCGTGTTATTCGCCATGAGGAGATGTTTGCTGGTACCATTAGCAGCGTCGAAATTCATCCGCGTGAAATTGTGCGCGAAGCGATGAAGGTTAATGCGACTGCGCTAATTCTGGCGCATAATCATCCATCCGGCAAAGCGGAACCCAGTTTTGCGGATAGAAGGGTAACCGAACAGATAATAAAAACGTGCCAACTGCTGGACATTCGCGTACTCGATCACTTCGTGGTTGGGGGGGGTGAAACGGTCTCTTTTGCCGAGCGCGGTTGGCTTTAGACGTATTTTTTGAAGATCCTTAGGGATCTTTAGCTGTTCGGGACTTGAGCACTTACGCTCTAGAGCGTATACTACGCCACCTTTGAGAATCTTGGGTTTGGCGTTAAGAGCCTATCTCAGCAGGTTTCAATACCCGAAAGCATCTTGAATGCAGAAGGTTATGCCTGATGATTTATGGTTTTTACCCGACGACAGTGAGTCGGTTCTCAGTGGAGTTTGCTGAGATGGGCTCTCAAAGCCTGACGAGGCGGCCATACCCTATACGAAGCTCGAGCTGATTTGATTTTTGGAGAATAGACACATGTCCCGAGTCTGCCAAGTTACTGGCAAGCGCCCGGTGAGCGGTAACAACCGTTCCCACGCAATGAACGCGACCAAACGCCGTTTTCTGCCAAACCTGCATTCCCATCGTTTTTGGGTTGAAGGTGAGAAGCGCTTTGTAACTCTGCGTGTATCTGCTAAAGGTATGCGCGTGATTGATAAGAAGGGTATCGAAACGGTCCTGGCCGAAATTCGTGCCCGTGGTGAGAAGTATTAAGGAAAGGAACTGAAACATGGCTAAAGGTGTTCGCGAGAAGATCAAGCTGGTTTCTTCTGCTGGTACTGGTCACTTCTATACCACCACGAAGAACAAGCGTACTAAGCCGGAAAAATTGGAACTGAAGAAATTCGATCCAGTTGTCCGCCAGCACGTGATCTACAAAGAAGCTAAAATTAAATAATTTTAGTGGATTAATAAAAACCCGGCTCCGGCCGGGTTTTTTTATACCTGCGATTCCCCCTTCGTCATTGACGCTGTAGCTGCGTTGGCTACATTCATTCACCCCAGTCACTTACCTGTGTAAGCTCCCGGGGATTCGTTCATTTGCCGCCTGGCTACAACTCCAATTACCTCGGGGAAAGCTTTTGTGTTTGAAGCATTAGCTGCGCTATTAAGCCCATCCTTAGGCTTCCCCCCTTTTGGGCCGCTGCAAGCAGCGTTCAAATTTGCTCCCGGCAGATTTGTGGCTACACTACACCGCACATTAACGGTCTCAGGAATTATTCATGCCAGAACTGCCAGAAGTTGAAACCAGCCGCCGGGGTATTGAGCCTTATCTGGTGGGTCATACCATTTTGCACGCCGTGGTGCGTAACGCCAGGCTGCGCTGGCCGGTCTCTCAGGAGATTATGGCGCTTAGCGATCAGGTGGTTATCAGCGTTCAGCGCCGCGCCAAGTATCTTCTGGTCGAATTGAAAAGCGGGTGGATTATCATTCACCTCGGCATGTCGGGCAGTCTGCGGGTATTGACAGAGGAAATCGAGCCAGCCAAGCACGATCACGTAGATTTGGTGATGGATACCGGCTATGTGCTGCGCTATACCGACCCGCGTCGTTTTGGTGCCTGGCTGTGGTGTCAGGACCTTGAAGGCAGCAGCGTCTTGTCTCATCTGGGGCCTGAGCCGCTCAGCGAAGCATTCAACGCCGACTATCTCCGTGAAAAATCCCTCAAGAAGAAGTCGCCTATCAAGCCGTGGCTGATGGACAACAAGCTGGTGGTGGGAGTGGGAAATATCTATGCCAGCGAATCGCTGTTTGTTGCCGGAATATCCCCGGACAGGCCAGCTAACTCGCTCTCACTGGAAGAGTATGGCCTGCTGGTATCAACGATTAAAGCCGTACTGCTGCGTTCAATCGAGCAGGGCGGGACCACGCTGAGAGACTTCTTACAGTCTGACGGAAAGCCGGGTTATTTCGCTCAGGAGCTGCAGGTTTATGGTCGCGCCGGTGAGGCTTGTCGCGTGTGCGGTACGCCGATACAAAGCAGCAAACACGCGCAGCGCAGCACCTTCTTCTGCCCTCGATGTCAGCGTTAATCTGCTGCTATCTTCTCGAGCAATGCCTGAGTGATAGGCTCAGGCAGGAAAGGCGTGATGTCCCCTCCATGTCGCGCCACCTCTTTCACCAGAGAGGACGAAATAAACGACCACTCTTTTGAAGGCATAAGAAACACGCTTTCCAGCGTCGGCATCAGATGGCGATTCATGCTGGCAAGCTGCATCTCATATTCAAAATCTGACACTGCGCGCAGCCCACGTACTAACACGTTGGCGTTGTTTTCCTTGGCAAAGTTAGCCATCAGCGAGCTAAAGCCGATGACCTCGACGTTGGCGAGGTGAGAGGTTGCCTGACTGGCCAGCGCCACGCGCTCTTCCAGCGTGAACAGCGTCTTCTTGTGCGGACTGGCCGCAATTGCCAGAATCACCTTCTCAAACATCAAGGATGCGCGGGTTACCAAATCCAGATGGCCATTGGTCAGCGGGTCAAACGTCCCCGGATAGATTGCCTTGGTGCTCATAATGGCTCGCTTTTTTGCAGTTGATGGCTGAACGCCCAAAGGGCGGCATACTTGTTAAAAGTATACTGTGCATTCACGCTGGCGAGAATCAGCCCTTGTTTACCGTCGAGGAAACCGGCGCGCAGGATCCAAGTTTTGAAGAAAGCTCCCAAAGTATGGCTGATGATTGAGAAGTAGCTACAGCGTTTACCCTGCTCGAAGCGCTGCTTTGCCCAGGCTTCGGCATAGTTCATCTGTTTGCGCTGAAAGGCAAAGAAGTCGCGACAGGTGAGGTGCAGCAGATCGCCCTTGAGGTCAACAATCTCTGCCCCTTGGAAGTTTAACGATTCATGAACCAAATCATCGTTATAGCGATACTTATCGGCCTTATACAGGCGATTGACGCGGTCGGGATACCAGCCGCTATGACGCATAAAGCGTCCTAAAAACAGGTTACGACGGCCAAGGCGGTAAACTTTATTGGCATCCGGCTGTTGCAAACAGGCTTCGATAGACTGACGCAGTTCGGGAGAGACCCGCTCATCGGCATCGATCATCAAAATATAGTCACCGGTGGCATGGTCCTGCGCGATTTGACGCTGCTTGCCGAATCCTTGCCAGTCTTTATTTTCAAACACCTTGGCGCCAAGATGACGAGCCAGCGACGGAGTGTCGTCGCTGCTGCCTGAATCGAGAAGGACTATCTCATCTGCCCAACTGACTGACTTCAGGCAGTCCTCCAGCAGCGAAGCTTCATTTTTGGCGATCAGCACCACTGACAGACGTTTTTGGGCAGACATGGGATTTAGTGACTCCGAGGGGGAAGATAGGGCTCCATCAGCTGCAGCAGGCGCTGAAGCGCACCCTGATTTTGACGCAGTACCTCTACCGCGTGGCGACCATAATAAAGACGATAGTCTTCATCGGTCAGCAGCGTTGAAATTTCTTTAACCAATGAGGCGCTATCGTTAACGGTAATCAAACCGTCGGCCTGCGCGAGCTTGGCGCAAATATCTTTGAAGTTGAAGGTATGCGGACCCATCAGGACCGGTATAGCGTGTGCCGCCGCCTCAAGCGGGTTATGGCCGCCACGCTCTACCAGACTACCGCCCACGAAGGCGATGTCGGCAATTCCGTACAGCAGCATTAGCTCACCCATAGTGTCGCCAATCACAACCTGCGTTTGCGCGGAAGGGACTTCGCCACTGCTGCGTTGAATAAAGCTCATACCCGCCTTCTGGGTTAATTCACAGGCCACCGGGAAACGTTCAGGATGGCGTGGTACCAGAATCATCAGCAAATTAGGGAAGGTTTTCAGCAGTTCACGGTGAGCTGCGAGCAGAATCGCTTCTTCACCATCGTGGGTGCTGGTGGCTATCCATACCTGACGACGAGATGCCCATTGGCTGCGCAGCGTCAGTGCGCGAGCGGCCAACTCTGGGGTCACCGAAATATCGAATTTCAGGCTACCGGTCACTGCGAGATGAGAGCGCTTGAGGCCAAGAGAAATAAAGCGCTCTCCGTCTTCGGCATTCTGTGCGGCAATTAGGGTGATTTTGCTCATCACCTTTTTGATAAATTTGCCTAACTTACCGTAGCCTTTTGCAGAGCGTGCCGAAAGGCGCGCATTGGCGATAACCAGGGGAATGTCGCGTTCATGCAGGGCTGAAATCAGGTTCGGCCACAGCTCGGTTTCCATGATGATGACCAGCTTCGGACGAACCTGATCGAGAAAGCGCTCGATGGAACCGGGCAAATCATAAGGCAGATAAACGTGGCTGACGTCCTTGCCAAATGCAGACACAGCACGCTCTGAGCCGGTAGGCGTCATGGTGGTGACCGTGATCGGCAGGGAGGGATAGCGATGGCGTAGTGCCCTGACTAAAGGGACTGCCGCGAGCGTTTCACCCACGGAAACGGAGTGCAACATAATGCCGTCCGCCACGACCTTACCTTTGCAAAATCCATAGCGCTCAGCCCATCTCTTACGATAGAGCGGTGCTTTCCGACCACGCATCCAGAGACGAACCCAGATAATTGGCTGGATGAGGTAAAGAAGAACGGTATACAGCGTTTGTAACATAATATCCGTAAAATCTAAGGGTAAAGGCAGAATTCTAAGTTTTAAACCAGCCTAAAGCTATTGTTTATTCGCTAACTCAGCATATTGCTCGCAGATAGGCTGAATGCCGTAATGTGTCAGCTTCTGCGGGTCGATATAAGGCGGATTGGTGTAAATATCTTTAATCTTTTCAGCCAGTGATGCGACGCTTAAGTCTGCGAGCCCGCGAGCGAGTTCACCGCTAAGAATTTCTGCGGGTCCGCCCGGGCAGCGGGTGCTAACCACCGGCGTATCGAGCAGCAGAGCCTCAACCAGCACGTTGCCAAACCCCTCGCTATCTGAGCTTAAAATCAGCTGTTGGGCATGGCGAATATAGGGATAGGGATTGGACTGGAAGCCCTTGAAAATAACCCGTTCGGCGACGCCAAGCCGTTTTGCCAGCGATTTAAGCTTTTCCGTTTGCTCTGGCTTGCCCTGACCCAGCAGGACCAGTGGAGCCTGGACCCCACTTTCTGTGTAAGCCTCAATTAACCTGTCGTGACGCTTGTTTTCATGAAAGCGCCCCACGTGAATCAGGTATGGCTCTCCTGCCAGCTCGCAAGGTTGTTCAGCCGCGGCATGAATCGCTTTAATATCAAAGGGGTTGTAAATCACCTCAAGACGCGATGGGCTGAGGCTAAACTGCTGCCGAATGTCGTCTGCAACCGCATGCGAGACGGCAACGATATTGCGACGCTGGTAGACCGCTTTAATCTTGCGCTGTTTCATCCAGCGATCGAAGCCGGTGCGATGCCCAAGGTAGGAGGTCGAAAACATACCGTGCAGACAGAACCAGACTTTGGTGGCATCTAGCACGTTACTTTTAGCCACGATACGGTCGGTTTTATGCAGGTTCGACAGTACCAAATCAAAATCACCGGCCTTACGCAGTGCGTCGTCCAGCTGACCCGCGCGACGTGAGAGCTCGGTCAACTTGCGCCACGGCTTACGGTTCTGGTCTTTAATGACTACATACACCAGGCCTTCCGGCAGCGGATACTGGCAGACGTCGCGCAGTGAAAATAATGACACTTGATGCCCCTGACGCAGCATACCTTCAGCCAGCGTCAGCACGACCTTTTCGGCCCCGCCGCCCGGAAGTCCGTCGATAATAAACAGAATGCGCATATCAGCCTACCAGCTCTTGGTACAGTGAGATAAGTTGGGACGAAAGCCGCTGTGGCGTACAGTCGAGGATCCGCTCGCGCGCTTTCTCGCCTTCGCTGGAGCCCAGCGCATGTTTTGGCAGCGCCATTACCGCCTGTTGCAGCGCCGTTACGTCGAGCGCATCACACACGTAGCCGTTCACGCCCTGAACAATAAACTCTGAGCCGCCGCAGGTCGGTGTGGTGATGATTGGCAGCCCACACGCCATGGCTTCTAGAATCACGTTAGGGAAGGGGTCGTAGAGCGTTGGCAGCAGCAGACCGTCGGCCATTTGATAGAAGGCCAGCGTTGAGGTTTGCATGCCGAAGAAATGTACCCGATTTGCGCAGCCTAAAGTTGCACAAAGCGCTCTGTATCGTTTTTCGTCTTTATCTTTACCCACCACCAACAGATGGCGATCGGTATTGGCGATGGCTTTTATTGCCGCATCCAGGCCCTTACGCTCAAAGCCTGAACCGACATAAATCAGGCAGGTTGCATCGGCAGGCACTTGATATTGCGCACGCAGGGTGAAGCGTTCTGCCTCGGTTGGCGGCAAAAATCGCTGTGCGTCGATAGCGTTGTAGATGACGCGAATCTTGTCGGCAGGCACGCCAAACTCGTTGATGATTTCCTGCTTGACCATCTCGGCGTTGCAAATCACCGCCTTTAGCTCGGGAGCGGAGTACATCTGCTGCTCGGCCTGCATGACATAACGATGGTAACGGTCGCCGAAAAGTTGTCTGGCTTTCCAGGTCGGCAGGACGCGCGCACGTTGCTCGAGCCAGCGGCGGTGAACGCCGTCACCGGCGCGATACAAGTCACAGCCCGGAATGCGCTCATGGCTCTGTACTAAATCGAAATCTTCTTTTTGCCACAGGCTGCGGGCCGCGTTGGCAAAACCGCGTTCGCGGCTGATACGCCCGAGTTTCCACGGATCGCAGATGTGCACCTTCCAACCCGGTTTGACCTCACCCTGCCATTGGCGGGTAATGACGTTTAGCTCAAGATCCTGATTTTCGAGGGCTTCAAGCGCGCGGGATACGAAGCGTTCCGCGCCACCGTCTGGGCGGTATTTTTGGCGCACTAGCGCCAGTCTAAAATGCTTCACGGGAGTAACCTTTCTGCCGCATCGATAACTGCCTGAGTGGGAATGGCATCAAGGTAGCGTTCGGATGTATGGGTGTCGATATCGTCGGGATCGGGCAAGGGGCCGAAATCACCGGCCCAAATGACTTCGCCCTGAGCCTGCCACGGTTTCCAGAAGGTCAGCTTTGACGGCCCAAACAGCGCAATCAGCGGCGTTTGCAGTGCGGCCGCCATGTGCATTGGCACGGAATCGACACCGATAAACAGGGCGGCTTTATCGATAAGCGCAGCCAGTTGACGCAGGGTCAATTTTCCGGCCAGTGAGGTGACGTTAGCCTCAGGGCAGAGTGTGAGAATGTTGGCGACCATCTCAAGCTCGCGTTTGTCCGGCCCGGCAGTGACAACAATCGGAAAACCTTTGGCCGAGAGGGCGCTGAAGGTGGCGGCCATCTTCTCTTCGGTCCAGCATTTGAAAAACCAGCGAGAGGTCGGCTGAACCACAATAAATGGAATCTTGATTCCATTGTCATGCAGAAGAGCGTTAACGGCCTGTTCATCCTGTTCTGAATAGCTCATGGTGGCCTGACTTACCGGCGAGACGATATTCAAGGGTTCGAGAATAGACAAGTTTTGCTCGACGGTATGCTGCTTACCGTGATTTGAGGTACTGACCAGCTGGGTATGGCAGAATGGCCAGACTTTACCGCGACGCTTAGGGAAAGCAAATCCCAGACGCACAGGCGCGCCCGTTAGACGTGTCACGATGGCGCTGCGCCACTGGTCGGCAAGGTTGACCACCAGGTCATATTTGCGCTTCATCAGTTGGCGGGCCAGTTTGACCTCATGGCCCATATGCGCACGCGCACCCTGTTTTTTCCATTGCCTGTCGATGGTAAATAGCTGATTTAATGCCGGATGGCTTGCCAGCATATCGCGCGTTTCGAGATACACCAGCATATCGATTTCGGCATCGGGATAGTGCTGATGAAGCGTATTGATAACCGGCGTGGTCAGCAACATATCGCCGTGATGACGCAGTTTGATAATAAGGATACGCCGTGGCGAGTTGAGAATTTTGGTTGCTGAGGCCTGAGTCATCTTTATTCGCTATTCAAGAATTTAAGGAGTGATTCTAAAGGAGCCTGAAGAATGTGGCTACTCTTCCAGACCGTTCTTGCTATAGGTCGAAAAATATCAAAGAATAGACAACAAATTTGGCTCATGGTTGTCCAAAAATGAGTTTATTAAAGTTTTCTTGATGAGTGGGTACGCGCCCGCTGTCTTTTTATTCGAGAAAGCTTCATTGAGTTTTTATTGAGCATTTTCTATGACTAAGCCAGCATTTATCATCACTATCGATACTGAAGGCGACAACCTTTGGCAAAATCACGACAGTATCTCTACGGAGAACACTCGTTATTTGCCACGTTTTCAGGCGCTTTGTGAAAAATATGGTTTCAAACCCGTCTATCTCACCAACTATGAGATGGCCAAGGACGCGCAATACGTTGAATTCGCTACCGACGTTATCCGCCGTGGTACCGGCGAGGTGGGGATGCATCTGCATGCCTGGTATAGCCCGCCACATGAGCCGCTAACCTCTGACGATTGGCGCCACAAGCCCTATCTGATTGAGTATCCTCGAGACGTTATTCGCGCCAAGGTTGATCACATGACCAAGCTTCTGGAAGACGCGTTCCAGACCAAAATGCTCAGCCACCGGGCTGGCCGTTGGGCGTTTAATGAATATTATGCTTCACTGCTGGTGGAGTATGGCTATCAGGTTGATTGCTCGGTCACGCCGCACGTCAACTGGTCGTTCTCGCCGGGTAATCCTGCGGGTCAGGGCGGAACCGACTATCGCCACTTCCCGAGCGAGGCCTATTTCCTCGATCCGGAAGACATCAGTCGTGCCGGAAAGTCGCCGCTGCTCGAAGTCCCGATGAGCATTCATCTCAAGCACTCCCCGCTGATGAACACTCTGAAGCAAAGTTATGACGCACTGCGTGGAAAGAAGCGTTCGCCTTCGGCGCTGTGGCTGCGCCCTTCGGGCGGGAATCTCGAGAAGATGAAGCAGGTTGCCACGCGCAGTTTGGCCCAGGGCCATGACTACGTCGAGTTCATGCTGCACTCTTCGGAGTTTATGCCTGGCGGCAGCCCAACGTTTAAGAACGAGCAGGATATCGAAGTACTTTACCGTGACCTGGAGCAGCTGTTTAGCTGGCTGAGCGAACGCACGGTAGGATTAACATTGGCTGAATATTATCAGCAGAGAGTGAATTAAGAAGATGGCAAAGAAGTTAAAAACAGCCTTATCGAACAAGTTTCTGCAGTTTTACACCCTCTTCGGCGGTCGTCTAAAACCGCGCGACTCGTTTGATCCGACGCGCATCTTCACCAGCATCGTCATCTATTCGACTACGGCGCTCGGAGACCTGATGTTTAACACCCCGGCGATTCGGGCGATTAAAAACCGTTATCCTAATGCCTTTATTACGCTGGTTTCGAGCCATAAAAATAAAGGTCTGGTTGCCAATAGTCCCTATTTCGACGACGTGGTGTATTGGGACGAAAAGGTACGTGATATTAAAAGTGTCATCAAGGCATTGCGTAAGAATCAGCCCGAGCTGGCTGTCATTCTTCACTCCAAACCGCCATACGACGTGATGAGTGCGGTGATGTCCGGCTGTGAGTACATCGTTAAAGATCTTTACGGGGAACGTCCGACCGGCGTCGAGCAGTGGTTAACCCATTATATGGACAACTTTGAAGGGCACCTCATTCAACGCAAGCTTAATCTGGTGAAATTCCTGGGTTGTGATAACACCAATATCGACATGATGATCCCTGTCGATTTCCCTAAAATCGAAAAAGAGCCGGGAAAAATCATTATCGGTTTCCAGATGGGCGCATCAAGACCGGTTCGCTGCTGGCCAGTGCCAAAATTTGTCGAGCTGGCAAGGTCACTGATGGCTCTCGGTCCTGAGTACGAGGTTGCGTTGATTGGTACCCAGCTAGAGAAGCCTCTGGAAGAAGAGTTCTTCAGCCTGCTGACGGAAGAGGAAAAACAGCGCGTGGTGAGTTACATCGCCAAGACCAGCCTGCCTCAGCTGATGAGCGTCATGAAAAATATGGATGTGATGGTTACGGGTGATACAGGACCTCAGCATTTAGCCGTGGCGCTGAAAGTGAAAACGGTAAGCCTGTTCGTAACCGAAGTGCCACAATACTGTGGGCCTTATCAGGACCCTGAAATTCATCCGGTTATCTGGATGCCGGTCGATCTGGAGAAGATGGATAAGGCCGTCAGCGAACAGCCGCTGTCAATCATCAGCTGCGATGAGGTGTTGCAGCACGTCAAAACCTTGTTGAAAATTAACTGATCCTGTCTGCGGGGAATGTTTTCCCCGCCCCTTTGGCATTTTGCCAAGGCCCGCCTGAAAGAACGTTCTGTTAATAGAAAACCTGATGGTAATCCGCTTTCTCAAAGATTTGGCTGGGGATGGCGCTTTGCAACGACAGGTTAACGACCCTAATATTCTTCTTTTTCAGCTGATTACTGGCATGAGTAAACGCTGGGACGATAAGATCTTCGAAGCTTTCTGCCAGGAAGCTCGGCAGCTTATTGCTCTCTGATTCGTAGAATCTTGGTTTATTAAAGTTGTTCATGTCGAGGCCGATGATATACAGCTCGCTGAACCCTAAAAATGCGGCAATTTGTAACGCCCAATAGGCAACTGTGCCGGCATCGAACACGCCGTGGCGGATGTCAGTGGTGAATCCGATATCAGGACGATTATCGGCAAACGAAGCGCAGCGTACGTTGGCGTAGCAGTGGCCCAGTTCGGTTGCAGGTATCTTGGGCTGGAAGATTTTAAACGCTGCGTCTTCAATCAGCGCCAGCGAGCATTTGATTCTTGCCAGCGAGACGCGATCAACGATGCGGGCGATGCCGTGGGCGGTGGTAAACAGAGTGAGCTTCGGGTCAGAGACTATCTCGGCGACCATCTCGGGACGCTGGTCTAAAAACCCCATATCGACAATGACATAGAATTTGAAGTCGACCGACTTATTCAGTGACCAGGCACCGTTTAACCCCATCGACGGCAGCGACGGTGGGGTTTTGAAGCGGATATCTTTCACCGACGGACCCGTCGCCGCGAGCATGACCGGACCACTGAAGGCCCCTGCTAACGATGCAAGGCTGACGATAGGGATAGCCTGTCCCCGAAAATTCAGGCTGATGATTTCTCCGCTGGGCGCGCGGGAAATCCTCATATAAGGCCAGAGATTTTCATTATGTCGATATGGGCGTTTATGCGTATAGCGATAAATCTGTTTAAAGAAGGAACCCACGACGAATACGCTCCTTATCCAGAAGTTCTTTGACCTGCACAGCGCTAATATCTGACATCGCGTTACCTTGTGTCGGACGACAGGTTGTCTGATTCTGCCCGTAGCCTCCAATCAGGCCGGGATCCGTCGGACCGTACAGTGTAATGTTGGGTCGGTCCAATGCGGCGGTCAAATGGCTGAGGCCTGTATCGACCGAGACCACCGCCTGTGCGCCTGCAAGAATACCTGCAACCTTTTCCAGACTCAACTTAGGCAGAACCTCAACGTGGTCGAAGCCTTCGGCAAGGCGCTGCGCGCGATGATATTCGTGATCTGCACCCCAGGGAAGCTTGATCCGCAGTGGCGTATCCGCCAAAAGCCCAATCAGCTCACGCCAGTTTTCTTCCGGCCAGTGTTTGTCGGCTCGCGTCGTGGCATGCAGAAAAACAAGATACTTGTCGGCATCTTCGGGCGGATTGCTGAGGAACCGCGATGCGATGGCGTAATCGCCCTGCGTGGTCGGTTTCTCGTAGCCTAGACTCTTGGCAAACAGCTCACGAATACGCTCTACCGCGTGCTGCTTTTTGTTAATCGCGTGCTTCTTGTCATAGAACCAGCAGGCGAACGGCTCGCGTGCGCTCTTGCCGTCCATGCCATGCTTCTCGCCCTTGGCAACGCGAGTCACCAGCGCCGCACTCTTCACCAGACCCTGTGCGTCGATAATCACGTCATAAGTTCTGGATTGCAGGACTCGTTTGAAATCGCAGCGTTGTTGGCGGGTATCGGAGCCAAACCAGTTTTTGCGCCAGCGACGAATGGCCACTGGGATCACCCGATCAACGGCGGGATGCCAGCTTGGGATCTGCGAAAAGCCTTCTTCTACTACCCAGTCAAACTTGATGCCCGGCAACGCCCGCATTGCATCGGTCAGCGCAGGAAGTGTGTGTAAAACGTCACCCATAGAAGACGTTTTAACGATTAAAACCTGCATTCCAGCTCCTTGTTCGCTGCCAGGAGTTGCTGTAGCTCACTGAATACCTGCGTGGGTTGAATATCGATCAGGCTCTGATGGTAGCCTTCGGCTGCATCGCCTTTGCGGACTTTGTGGTAACCGGTGATCAAACGAATAACGCGCGCCTGTTCACTCAGCGGCGGCGTGAAATCAGGACTGCTTGGGCCGTAGAGCGCCACCAGTGGCTTATTCAACGCGGCGGCGACGTGCATCAATCCAGAATCGTTGGTCACGATGGCCCGACAGGCGGCAATCAGCACCACGGCCTGGTCGAGCGAGGTTTTTCCGGCGATGTTCAGACAGAAATCGCGCGCAGCCGGTGATAGCGCCTCGCGAATATCTTCTCCTGCAGCATGATCTTTGGCCGAGCCAAACAGTGCGATTTGATAGCCTGCATCAATCAGTAACGCCGCAAGCGCGGCGTAGTGATAGTGCGGCCAGCGCTTTGCCGGGCCGAACTCGGCACCCGGGCAAAAGCCAATCAGCGGACGTTCGCCAGTCAGAGCAAAAGAGTCGCTGACGGTGGTGATTTCAGTTTGATTAACCGCCAGCTGCGGCCAGAGGATCGGCTGCGGCAGGTCGGCGGCCGATTTAATGCGCGTGGCCTCATAGCCCAGCGCCGCATAGCGCTGGACCATCAGCGGGAAGGCTGCTTTATCGAGCTTGCGAATATCGTTCAGCAGCCCGTAGCGCATTTCTCCCCGCCAGCCGGTACGTTTAGGAATCGAGGCGAAAAAGGGCACCAGAGCCGACTTGAATGAGTTGGGCAAAACAAACGCCTGTTGATAGGCGTCTTTGCGCAGCGCAACGCCCAAACGGCGGCGTTCACCCAGCTCGAGCGCACCGTGACCCAACGGCATCGCCAGGGCCTGATTGACCTCCGGCATCCTGTCGAGCAGAGGACGGCACCACGCAGGGGCCATCACGTCGATTTCTGCAGCAGGATTATTGGCTTTGATCGTACGGTACAAACTCTGCGACATCATCATGTCGCCAACCCAAGAGGGCCCAATGACCAGCGTTTTCATCTCGCTAACTTATTCCTTTAAACTTAACGATTGAGCCAGGCCATGTACTCAGAGACGCCTTCTGCAACGGTTTTGAACGGCTTGTCGTAGCCCGCGCCGCGCAGTGCAGTCATGTCTGCCTGAGTAAAGGACTGGTAGCGACCTTTCAGTTTTTCAGGGAACGGGATGGTCTCGATAGCGCCTTTCTTGTGGAAGGCGACAACGGCGTCGGCCACTTCCTGGAAGGATTCTGAACGGCCGGTTCCACAGTTGAAGATGCCTGATTTACCGTTCTGCCAGAACCACAGGTTCACTGCGGCCACGTCGCCAACGTAAATGAAGTCACGTTTGAAGTCTTCGCTACCGGCAAACAGTTTTGGATTCTCACCGGCCAGAATCTGGTTGTTCAGGTGGAATGCCACGCTTGCCATGCTGCCTTTATGGCCTTCACGCGGTCCGTAGACGTTGAAATAGCGGAAACCAGTGATCTGGGACTCGGCGTGCGGCAGAATTTCACGCACGTACTGGTCGAACAGGAATTTCGAGTAACCGTAGACGTTCAGCGGCTGCTCGTACTTTCTGTCTTCTACGAAGCTGGTGTTCTGGCTGCCGTAGGTGGCGGCTGATGAGGCATACAGGAACGGGATGCTGCGATCCAGACAGTAGTGCAGGATGTCTTTGGAATACTGATAGTTGTTGTCCATCATGTATTTGCCATCCCACTCGGTGGTGGAAGAACATGCACCCTGGTGGAATACTGCATCAATGTCGCCTAAATCATCACCGGCAACGATGCTGGCGATGAAGTCTTCTTTATCTACGTAATCCGCGATATCCAGGTCGACGAGATTGACAAACTTGGTGCCATCTTTGAGGTTATCAACCACTAAAATATCGCGATATCCCATATCATTGAGCGACTTGATAATGTTGCTGCCGATAAAACCGGCACCGCCAGTGACGATAATCATGGGAATCACCTTAATATTAATTAGCGACCGCGCACGATGCCCGGTCATTCAGTTGTGCATATCATACCACTTCATCAGCGCAGTCACATTGGTAAGCTATCTGATTAGTCTCAGAATGCAAAAGCCTATGTCTTCCCGTGACATATGCTACAGAATTAACATTTCCCTGCCCGATCCCTCGTTATTATGTCGCTCAGTTAGTAGTCTCTCTGTTGAATACGTTATTTCAGGAGATAATCTCATGTCGGCTTTATTCTATCGTCGGTTGGAAGACGAGCTCGCTCAGGCACGTTCGGAAGGACTCTTTAAACAGGAACGTATCCTTACCTCGGCGCAACAGGCGCGGGTCACCCTCGCTGACGGCAGCCAGGCACTCAATTTTTGCGCCAACAACTATCTGGGTTTGGCAAATCATCCACAGGTCATCAACGCAGCCAAGCAGGGCATGGACCAGCATGGTTTCGGCATGGCTTCTGTGCGTTTTATCTGTGGTACTCAAAACATTCACAAAGATCTCGAAAACAGACTGGCCGAATTTTTAGGCATGGAGGACGCTATCCTCTATTCCTCTTGTTTTGATGCCAACGGCGGCCTGTTCGAAACGCTGCTCGGCGCAGAGGACGCCATCATTTCTGATGCGCTTAATCATGCCTCAATCATTGACGGCGTTCGCCTGTGCAAGGCGCAGCGGTATCGCTATGCCAATAATGACATGGCCGAGTTGAGAACGTGCCTCGAGCAGGCGAAGTCCGCCGGCGCACGTCACATTCTGGTCGCGACCGACGGCGTATTTTCTATGGATGGCGTTATTGCCAATCTGCGTGGCATCTGTGACCTCGCCGAGGAATTTGATGCGCTAGTGATGGTAGATGATTCCCACGCGGTAGGGTTTGTCGGTAAAGAAGGGCGCGGTAGCCATGAATATTGCGAGGTGATGGGGCGGGTTGACATCATCACCGGCACGCTCGGGAAGGCGATGGGAGGGGCGTCCGGCGGGTATACGGCGGCCCGCAAAGAGGTGGTCGAATGGCTGCGTCAGCGTTCGAGGCCGTATCTGTTTTCCAACTCGTTGGCACCTTCGATTGTCTGCGCGTCGCTGGCGGTGCTGGACCTGCTTGAGCACGGCGGCGAACTGCGTCAACGGTTGTGGGACAACGCCAGACTGTTCCGCCACAAGATGGCCGAGGCCGGATTCCAGCTTGCCGGTGCCGACCACGCAATCATCCCTGTGATGCTGGGCGATGCTCAGTTGGCACAGAAGTTTGCCAGCAGCTTGCAGCAGAAGGGCATTTTCGCCACCGGTTTCTTCTTCCCCGTTGTGCCACGCGGTCAGGCGCGTATCCGCACACAGATGTCAGCCGCTCACAGCACCGAGGATATTGAACAGGCCATCGCCGCCTTTATCAGCACTGGTAAGGAGTTGGGGGTTCTGTAATGAATGCGAGAAGTGAGCAAGATTCGTTTTGAATGATTAATAACAGTTGGCGCGAATAATTAAGGAATTTTTTATGAAAGCATTGGCCAAGCTTTTTCCTAAACAGGGTATCTGGATGACCGAAGCACCGGTCCCGGAGTTGGGTCACAACGATATCATGATAAAGATCCGCAAAACGGCAATCTGCGGTACGGATGTACACATTTATAACTGGGATGAATGGTCACAGAAGACCATCCCAGTGCCCATGGTGGTCGGCCATGAGTATGTGGGCGAGGTGGTGGCCATCGGGCAGGAGGTCAAAGGTTTCAATATTGGCGATCGCGTATCGGGTGAGGGGCATATCACCTGCGGACATTGCCGAAACTGTCGCGGCGGACGTACTCATCTTTGCCGCAATACCCAGGGCGTAGGCGTCAATCGCGCCGGCGCTTTCGCCGAGTATCTGGTTATTCCTGCCTTTAACGGCTTCAAAATCCCTGACAACATTTCCGACGATTTAGCGGCCATCTTTGATCCATTCGGCAATGCGGTGCACACCGCGCTGTCGTTTGATCTGGTCGGCGAAGACGTTCTGGTGTGCGGCGCGGGGCCTATCGGCATCATGGCGGCGGCGATTTGCCGTCACGTCGGTGCGCGTCATGTGGTGATTACCGACATGAACGAGTATCGCCTCGACCTTGCGCGCAAGATGGGCGTCACGCGCGCAGTCAACGTCAGCAAGGAGAATTTGACCACCGTGATGGCCGAATTGGGGATGACGGAGGGCTTTGACGTTGGGCTAGATATGTCGGGCGCGCCGCCGGCGTTTCGCACCATGCTTAACGCCATGAACCACGGGGGGCGCATCGCGCTGCTAGGCATTCCGCCGTCTGATATGTCGATCGACTGGAATCAGGTTATTTTCAAAGGATTGTTCATCAAGGGGATTTACGGGCGTGAAATGTTTGAAACCTGGTACAAGATGGCGGCGCTGGTGCAATCAGGATTGGATCTTACCCCGCTGATCACTCACCATTTTGATATCGATGAGTTTCAGCAGGGTTTCGATGCCATGCGTTCTGGTCAATCGGGCAAAGTTATTTTGAACTGGTAGGGGACTTGCCCCAATCGGTCCATTGACGCTCGATAAAGCTGACCACTGACGAGTTTTTAATACTGTCGCCCAGCACGCTAAACAGTGCTCCGGCGTAAACCTGTGGCACCGGCTGTGTTACCGGGCAGGTTCGAATCCCCTTCGCTTTAGGCGGTTTCGGCTTGGCCGGTTTCGCCGGCGCAGGCATCGGCACTGGCCGTGGGTCACGGCTCACGGTCGCATTAAGCAAGTCACTTGGCCGAACCAACTGGATGTCTGGCGGAAGATGCGCCAGCTCTTGCTGTACCACCGCCACGGTAGTCGGATGCGGATGCCCGATGGCAATGGCGAAACCATTACGGCGCGCTAAGGCAATTGCGCGGTCGAACTGATGGCGAATTTCGGCGTCGTTTTGTACATCATCCAGGAAGACGTTTCGTTTAATAACTTTAACAGAGGTGCCCTGCGCCGCCTGAACCGACTTGGTGCCTGCGATAGTCATGCTATCGAGGAAGAACAGATGATGCGGCGCCATCGCCTGCATGACGTTTTGCATACCACTCAGGCTAGAGGTCATCTTGCTGCCCTGATGATTATTGATGCCCACGGCATAAGGAATGCTGGCAATCGCCTGGTCAACGATACGTTTGACCTCTTGGCTGCTCATGTCGGGGGTCAGGGTATTCTTTTCTAGAGGTTGTTTGCTGATAGGCTGCATCGGGAGATGGATCAGGATTTCGCGGCCCTGCTGGTGGGCCTTCTCCATCATCTGCTGCGAGTCGGGCGCGTTCGGAAAAATGGCCACCGATACGTTAATCGGCATTTTCAGCACCTGATTCTCGTTTTTCGCCTGGTAACCAAAGTCGTCAAACAGAATGGCCAGTTTGGCTGCCTGAACATTCAGCGTAAATACCAACGCGCCGCATAACGTCGCTAAACGTCTCTTTTTATATCGCAATGTTATCTTCCCAACCACGGCAGTGGGTTAACGGCCTGACCCTGACGACGAATTTCGAAGTAAAGGGAAGGCTGACCTTGACCGCCACTGGTGCCCACTTGTGCAATCGGCTGACCGGCTTTCACCTGATCACCCACGTTCACCAGTGCGCTCTGGTTATATCCATACAGGCTCATGTCTCCTCGGCCGTGGTCTACCACGACAACCAGACCATAACCCTGCAACCAGTCTGCCAGTAGCACGCGTCCATCGGCGATGGCTCTTACATCACTGCCCTCGCGAGCGGCAATAACAATACCTTTGTAACGCAGTTCCCCCTGTAGCTGTTCGCCAAACTGATGCAGCGTGCTACCGCGTACCGGCCAGAGGTCTTGTCCCGCAGGGCGACCCAGGCCGCCTGTGCGTGACACCAGCGATTGCTCGCTCTGCGTTGGCTTATAGGTGGAACCCTTCGATTTAGCCTGCTGTTCTTTCGCCCGAACGGCGGCGGCTTCACGCGCTTCCTGCTCGGCGCGGGCGCGAGCGGCGCGTTCTGCGGCGGCAATTTTATCCTGCAGGCGGGTCTGGTTAGCCCGCAGAACGACCAGGCTTTGCTCGTCTTTCTGTAATGACGACTCGAGCGAGGTAAGCGTTTTCTGCCTCGCTACACGCGCCTGTTCGAGTTTCTGCTGCTGAGTTTGCTGATCTGAAAGCGCCGATTTCTGCTGTACCTGTTTGGATTGCAGCGTGATGCGCTGGGAGGCGAGGTCACTGCGCGTCTTTTTCAGATCGTCGATATTCTTTTGTCGCGCCTGATTGAAGTAGCTGAAGTAGGCCAGCATACGTTCGCTGCGTTGGCTCTCTTCGCCGCCAAAGATCAGCTGAAGTCCGCTTTGTTTGCCGAGGCGGAAGGCCGCGTCGAGCTGTTTCGCGAGCAAGGCTTCCTGCGTCTTCTGCTGTTTTTGGAGTTTGTCGATTGAGGCATTCAGGCTGGCAATGTCTTTATTGAGGCCTGAAAGGGTCAGCTGAGTGTCGCGCAGCTTGCGGCTGGCGGCAGCGATGATCTTTTCCTGAGACTGGAGCTGGTCGAGCAGAGATCCACGTTGCAGCTTTTGAGCCTTAACGCTTTTTTCTTTTTCAGCAATGCTTTGCTGAATGTTCTTGAGTTGGTCCTTGTTGTCATCGGCCAGGCTGAACCGTGGCTGAACCAGTATCGCGCCGCAGACTAGCAGTGCTGAACCGGTAAGAACTTTTCTCATCAAACTGAAATAGATAGATTTGCTCAAACTTTTTTCCGCTTGTCGACCCAAGATGAGAGACAATTTGATCCCTGTTGGCTTTATCGTAACACTAATCAACAACATGATGCGAAAACAAAAAACTTCGCCAGCATCATTCAAGATAGTGCGTTATAGGCTGCCTGTCAGTGAATAAACATTGGTTTAATGAAACGCAATGTTTGGAAATATTTTCTCTGGACCCCCCTTGATTTTTTCGGGATGTGCCGCAGTTTATGGTAATTGGCGGCGCATTCGGGCTGTAATTGCGCAAGACGCAGGGTATACTCGTGAGCCTTGAATTTCCCCTTAACTAACGGGAGTTGTTACACCCCATGCAAGATATTATGCCATTCGTTAGCGCGCACCCGGTTCTGAGCCTGGCGTGGGTTGCACTGCTGATTGCGGTGATTTTCACGACTGTTCGAGCTCGTTTCTCAAAAGTTAAAGAAATCACTCGCGGTGAAGCAACACGTCTGATCAATAAAGAAGAAGCTGTGGTTGTCGATGTTCGTGCTCGCGAAGAGTTCCGTAAAGGTCACATTTCGACTTCAGTGAATCTGCTCAGCGCAGATATCAAAAGCAACAACCTGGGCGAGCTTGCCAAGAACAAGGCACTGCCGGTGATTGTTGTTTGTGCTAACGGCCAGACTTCCCGTTTAGCCGCAGAGGGCCTGGTAAACGCCGGTTTTGAACGCGTTTACAGCCTTAAAGAAGGTATCGCAGGCTGGAGCGGCGAGAACCTGCCACTGGCACGCGGCAAGTAAAGAATATTCCCTATCTTCACTCCATGATTCCGAGGTGCAATATGGCTAAGATTGAAATTTTCACCAAAGCGACTTGTCCTTATTGCCATCGTGCTAAAGCCTTGCTCAACAGCAAGGGCGCAGCCTTTGACGAAATTGCTATCGATGGTGACGCCGAAAAGCGTGAGGTGATGATCGCGCGCAGCGGCCGTACGACGGTTCCTCAGGTATTCATCGACGGTCAGCACATCGGTGGATGCGATGATTTACATGCACTTGATGCCCGCGGTGGTCTTGATCCTCTGATTTAACGAGGGAAGCGCAACTGCGCGCAAGGGCGGGTGTTTTGAAGGCTTATTATTAACTTAAGGGTACTACTTTCATGTCAGAACAGAACAACACCGAGATGACTTTCCAGATCCAACGTATTTATACCAAAGACATCTCTTTTGAAGCTCCAAATGCACCACAAGTTTTCCAGAAAGAGTGGGAGCCAGAGATTAAACTGGATCTGGATACTGCTTCTAGCCAACTGGCTGAAGGCGTATTCGAAGTTGTCCTGCGTGTGACCGTGACCGCTTCTGTAGCGGAAGAAACTGCATTCCTGTGTGAAGTTCAGCAGGGCGGTATCTTCTCTATCGAAGGCATTGATGGTACTCAAATGGCACATTGCCTGGGCGCATACTGCCCGAACATCCTGTTCCCTTATGCGCGTGAGTGCATCACCAGCCTGGTTTCACGCGGTACTTTCCCGCAACTTAATCTGGCACCGGTAAACTTTGACGCACTGTTCATGAATTATCTGCAACAGCAGGCGGAAAGCGAAGGTGCACAGCCACATCAGGATGCCTGATGAAAACTGTCAATGCTTCAATGACCGTTATCGGTGCCGGCTCGTACGGCACCGCTTTAGCCATTACCCTCGCCAGAAATGGCCACCCGGTTGTGCTGTGGGGGCATAACGCTGCTCACATCCAGGCACTCCAGGCCGCGCGCTGTAACCAGGCATTTCTGCCTGACGTCACCTTCCCCGATACGCTTATCCTCGAAACCGACCTCTCGAACGCGATTGCCGCGAGTCGTGACGTGCTGGTTGTGGTGCCGAGCCACGTTTTCGGTGATGTGCTACGCCAAATCAAGCCGTTCTTACGCGCCGATGCTCGCATCGTCTGGGCGACCAAAGGCCTTGAGGCCGAAACCGGTCGCCTGTTGCAGGACGTGGCCCGTGAAGAGCTGGGTGATGACATCCCGCTGGCCGTCGTTTCAGGTCCAACTTTCGCAAAAGAGCTTGCCGCTGGCATGCCGACGGCGATTGCGCTGGCCTCGACCGATGCTCAGTTTGGTGAGGACCTTCAGCAACTGCTGCACTGTGGCAAAAGCTTCCGTGTCTACAGCAACCCCGATTTTATCGGTGTTCAGCTCGGCGGTGCGGTGAAAAACGTGATTGCTATCGGCGCAGGCATGTCTGATGGTATCGGGTTTGGTGCCAATGCGCGTACTGCACTTATTACTCGTGGACTGGCCGAAATGAGCCGTTTGGGCTCGGCGTTAGGGGCTTCCCCGTCGACGTTTATGGGCATGGCAGGATTGGGCGATTTGGTGTTAACCTGCACAGATAATCAATCTCGCAACCGTCGTTTCGGTATTATGCTGGGGCAAGGTCTCGACGTTCAGAGCGCTCAGGACAAGATTGGTCAGGTGGTTGAAGGTTACCGCAATACCAAGGAAGTTCGCGCTTTGGCGCAGCGTTTTAACGTTGAAATGCCTATTACCGAACAAATCTTTCAGGTGCTGTATAACGGTAAAGACGCGCGTGAAGCCGCAACCGACCTATTGGCTCGCGCCAGTAAAGACGAGTCGGGCAGCCGCTAAACCGCAAGTTTTAATCCACCGGCGGAACAAGCCGGTGGATTGCTATTCTCTGTTGCAGGCCTTAATTTAATTTGCTGTAAGGAATGATGATGTCGTCAGAAGAACTGGAACTAGTCTGGAATAGCATTAAATCAGAAGCGCGTGCGCTGGCTGAGTGTGAACCTATGCTGGCAAGCTTTTTCCATGCGACATTACTCAAACACGAGAATCTCGGCAGCGCGCTGAGTTACATTCTGGCCAACAAGCTCGGTAGCCCAATCATGCCGGCTATCGCTATCCGTGAAGTGGTTGAAGAAGCCTACCGCAACGACGAGCAGATGACCCTGTCCGCTGCCCGCGATATCCTCGCCGTACACTCGCGTGACGCGGCCGTAGACAAGTATTCAACCCCGTTGCTGTACCTGAAAGGCTTCCATGCATTGCAGGCCTACCGCATTGGTAACTGGCTGTGGAAACAGGACCGCCAGGCGCTGGCGATTTACTTCCAGAATCAGATCTCCGTGACTTTCGGCGTAGACATCCACCCTGCGGCACGCATCGGCTGCGGTATCATGCTCGACCACGCAACCGGTATCGTCATTGGTGAAACCGCCGTAGTGGAAAATGACGTATCTATCCTGCAATCGGTTACGCTGGGCGGTACCGGCAAGACGGTTGGCGATCGTCATCCTAAAATTCGCGAAGGGGTGATGATTGGCGCGGGGGCAAAAATTCTCGGCAATATCGAGGTCGGTGCCGGTGCCAAGATTGGCGCTAACTCGGTCGTATTGCAGTCAGTTCCGGCGCACGTTACCGCTGCAGGCGTTCCGGCCAGAATCGTGGGTCGTCCAGAGAGCGAAAAGCCTTCGATGGATATGAACCAATACTTCAACGGGACTCAAGGTTTCGAGTTCGGCGACGGTATCTGATACGATTTCAACGGCATGCGTTCGCGTGCCGTCTCAACACCGTTCACAAGCGGATCAGGCGTCTTTAGGCAGTTCTTTGATGACCGCGCCCGGATACCCTAGCTGACGCCACGCCTCATACACCACCACTGAAACCGCATTCGACAGGTTCATACTGCGACTGTCCGGCTGCATCGGAATTCGGATTTTTTGCTGCGGCGGAAGACTATCCAGAATCGTCGCCGGCAGGCCACGGCTTTCGGGGCCAAACAGCAGATAGTCATTGTCCTGATAAGATACGGCGCTGTGCGCTGGCGTACCTTTGGTTGTCAGGGCGAACAGTCGGCCGGGATTTTCGCTGGCGAGAAAAGCCTCATAGTTATCATGATGCTTGATGTCGGTGAATTCGTGATAGTCCAGACCGGCGCGACGAAGACGCTTGTCGTCCCAGGCAAAGCCCATGGGTTTAATCAGGTGTAACTGACAGCCGGTGTTGGCACAGAGCCTAATGATGTTGCCGGTGTTAGGTGGGATTTCTGGTTCAAATAAAACGATATTAAGCATGCGAACTGCGCCCCTCTGTCTCTTGAGGGACGCAGAATAGCAGAATCTTAGCGTTGCTGCAGCGGCAGCCAGATAATCAGACGTAGACCTCCCAGTGGGCTGTCTTCGGCTCTTACCCAGCCACGGTGCTGCTGAACCGCCGTTTCGACGATGGCGAGGCCGAGCCCTGTTCCGCCAGATTCACGGTCACGGGCTTCGTCGGTACGGTAGAAAGGACGGAAAATCTGTTCGCGATCCTCCTCACTCACGCCCGGACCGTCGTCATCGACCATAATCGTGATCCCATCACCGTCGGCAGTAAAGTTTACCGCGATGTGATGGTGCGAATAGCGCAGCGCGTTGCGCACGATATTCTCCAACGCACTGTCGAGTGCATTAGGATTCCCTACCAGTTTCCACGGGCCCGGAGGGGCGGTAACTTCGAGGGTTTTGCCTACCTGCTCGGCTTCGAACTGAGCGTTATCGATAACATCGGCCCACAGCTCGTTGGCCTTTAGGAGTTCGCGGGTCAGCTCATTTTTGTGCTGGCTGCGCGACAGCACCAGCAGGTCGTTAATCATACCGTCCAGACGCTGGGCCTCCATCTCGATACGCTGCAACTCTTTGCCTTCGCCGTGGCGGCGACGCATCAGGGCCGTGGCAAGCTGCAAGCGCGTCAGCGGCGTGCGCAGCTCGTGGGAAATGTCGGAAATCAGCCGCTGCTGCGCCGTCACCATCCTCTCCAGTGCACTCACCATCTGGTTAAAGCTGGCGCCGGTGGCGAGAAACTCCTGCGGACCTGCCTCAAGTTCAGGGTGCTGCTTGAGGTTGCCGCGCGCTACGTCGTCCGCCGCGTTTTTCAGTTTACGTGCGGGCTTGGCGAGGCTCCAGGCCAACCAAAGCAGAAGAGGGGAACTTATTAACATGGTGACTATCAGCAGCAGCAGCGGCCGGTCAAACATCAGGTTGATGAAGTCGGACTGCGCACTGCCCGCAGGACGAATCAGATAGAGCTGGTAGTTGTCTTCCCCGTCGCGTACGGCGAACGGCCCAACCATCTCGACGCGGCCATATTTCTTTTTCTTCGGCCTGTCCGAGTTGTCGGACTGGCCGATAAAGTTACGTACGATCTGCATTTCATTACGCTGTGCGCCGATCACCCGACCTTCACTGGTGACCAGCAACAGGCGTTGACCCGGTGGTGCCCATTTATCGATGGCGCGAAAAAGCCTGCGCCACCACATCAGGTCGTTGGCCGGATCGCCTGCAAGTTCCGCTTCGACGTGTTGTTCAATCATCAGCCCCTGACGCTGCTCACTGTCGAGCAGCGGGGTCAGTTGACGTGAGTCGAGCTTCGGAACCATCAAAACCAACATAAGAACCAGCGCGAGCGTGAACCAGAAAATGGCAAAAATACGCGCGGTAAGGCTGTTGATCATGTAGCGGATACCATCAGATAGCCGCGTCCACGCAGGGTTTTAAACCACGGATGACCGTCCTGACGGTCTGGCAGTTTGCGGCGCAGGTTGGAAATGTGCATGTCAATGGCGCGGTCAAAAGGCGTGAGGCGTTTGCCCAGCACTTCTTGGCTGAGATGTTCGCGTGAGACCACCTGACCCAGATGTTTGGCCAGCAGGTACAGCAGGGTAAACTCGGTGCCGGTGAGGTCGAGTGGCTGCCCGCCGAAGCTGGCTTCCTGACGGCCCGGATTGAGCTGCAATCCGTCGACTTCGAGCGTTGGGGAGCTATTGGTTTCGCCCGCCTGCTGTTGCTCGCTCCAGTTGGAACGGCGCAGCATGGCGCGTATGCGTGCAACCAGCTCGCGATCGTTAAACGGCTTAGGCAAGTAGTCGTCTGCGCCTAGTTCAAGGCCCAGCACCTTATCCAGCTCGCTTCCGCGCGCTGTCAGCATAATAACCGGCGTCTGATGGCGCTGGCGCAATTCTTTCAAGGTTTCGATGCCGTTTTTCTTCGGCATCATGACGTCCAGCAGCAGCAAGCCGATGCTGCTGTCCAGTTTTTCGAGCGCCTGTTCGCCATCGTAGGCGACCACAACGCTAAATCCTTCAATCTCGAGCAGCTCTTTCAAAAGAGAAGTCAGTTCACGGTCATCATCAACTAACAAAATTTTATTCATTGTGTTTACCTCTAGACGCAAAATACGTCATCAATTGCCGCTATTCCATGACTTTACGTAGTTTTACAAGCACTGACGCTAGTTTGCAGCTCCAGGGTTAGACTGCTTTTCAATCATTCGCGTGAAGCGAAAAAATATTAGGAGTTCGTGATGTGTAAGGTAGCTGCAATGATTATGGCCTCAATGCTGACACTTAGTTCAAGTGTTGCGTTGGCAGAAAGCGCTAAATCTATGCCTGCAGATACTTTAGCTCATGATGGCAATATGTTGGATAGGCGTAATACGATGTTCGATGGAATTAATTTAACCGAACAGCAACGCCAACAAATGCGTGATCTGATGCATCAGGCACGAAAAGACTCACCGCAGATTAACTTAAAGCAAATGGAAACCATGCACGAGCTGGTGACCGCACGCAGTTTCGATCAGGCAGCCGTCCGAGCACAGGCTGAGAAAATAGCGCAGGAACAGGTAGACCGCCAGGTTGAAATGGCGCGTATTCGTAACCTGATGTTTAACCTGCTAACGCCCGCACAGAAAGAAGTATTAAATCAGAAACACGAGCAGCGTATGGAGCAACTCGCCGCGCAGGTGTCTGGCGTACAACCGACTTCACCCCTGAAGACAATGAGTACCGAGTAAACGCCCGCCAGGGCGAGTAGTCAGAGTAAATAGCATCTTTTCCTTGCCATAGACACCATCCCTGTCTTTCCCCGCCTTTTGGCGGGGCTTTTTTTTGTCCAGAGATAACCTCTGGTTGGGAATAAATGTTGCGTATTTGTTGCATTATCAGTCAGATGTATTGATGAACAATGCTATCCTTAAGATATAGGGTTCAATGCTCAATAAAACGCGGTCTTTCTCAGATTACGACAATTTCCATCTAAGGTTTGTCACGAGAGGGCTGTATAATCAGAAGCTGTGAGTAAATTGCGTTGAACAAAACGGAATTGCGATCTCAGGTGACCTGAATCAATTTCGTTTAAGCATTTTGTTATATGATTTGAGTATCCAGGCTTATAGCCCGATTTTTCGCCCTGATAGGGCCGGTTTTGCGGCGGGTATGCTCAAGAATTCTTAAGAAATTGCATCTAAAAGTTCAGAGGTAGTCATGATCAAAAAAATCGGTGTACTGACAAGTGGTGGCGACGCCCCCGGCATGAATGCGGCGATACGCGGCGTTGTTCGCGCAGCGCTCACTGAAGGCCTGGAGGTTTTCGGTGTTTACGACGGCTACCTCGGACTTTATGAAGATCGCATGGAGCAGCTTGACCGCTACAGCGTATCGGATGTGATCAATCGCGGCGGCACCTTCCTGGGTTCTGCGCGCTTCCCTGAATTTCGTGATGAAGCCGTACGCGGCAAAGCCATCGAGAACATGAAAAAGCGCGGTATTGATGCGCTGGTTGTTATTGGCGGTGACGGCTCCTACATGGGGGCAAAACGTCTGACCGAAATGGGTTTCCCCTGTATCGGTTTGCCAGGCACTATCGATAATGACGTCGCGGGCACCGACTACACTATCGGTTATTTCACCGCGCTTGAAACCGTGGTTGAGGCCATTGACCGCCTGCGCGATACCTCATCTTCTCACCAGCGTATTTCCATTGTCGAAGTCATGGGGCGTTACTGCGGTGATCTGACCCTGTCTGCGGCCATCGCCGGTGGCTGTGAGTTCATCGTCATTCCTGAAGTCGAATTTAACCGCGACGATCTGGTTGAAGAGATCCGTGCCGGTATCGCCAAAGGCAAGAAACACGCCATTGTCGCCATCACTGAACACATCTGCGACATCGCTGATTTGGCGCGCCACATCGAAACCGAAACCAAACGCGAAACGCGCGCAACTGTGCTGGGCCACATTCAGCGCGGTGGTGCACCTTGCGCCTACGACCGCATTCTGGCATCTCGCATGGGTGCCTATTCCATCGAGCTTCTGTTGCAGGGCTACGGTGGGCGCTGCGTCGGCGTACAAAACGAGAAGCTGGTTCATCATGACATCATCGATGCTATCGAGAACATGAAACGTCCGTTCAAAACCGAGATGTGGGAAACGGCGAAAAAACTCTACTAATCGCCTCGCCACTCGATTAAAGCCTTCATTATGAAGGCTTTTTTTATGCCCATGGCTTTATATTTCCAAATGGAATAGCAAGAAAGTTTTTATTCTTTAATACATCCGTCTTTCTCTGGCAGGCTTTATCACTCTGATTCAATGAATCTATCCACATAAAAAAATATTTGCTGGGAGAAGCGCATGCGTAAATTGGGAGTAGGGCTGGCACTACTGTTGGTGACCGCCGGAGCAATGGCCAAAGATATTCAGATTCTGAACGTGTCCTATGACCCAACGCGTGAGCTTTATCAGGATTACAACAAAGCCTTCAGCAAATATTGGTTGGCTAAAACCGGCGACAACGTGACCGTACGCCAGTCCCACGGCGGTTCAGGCTCACAGGCGACGTCGGTTATTAATGGCATCGATGCCGACGTAGTCACGCTGGCGCTGCAGTCCGACGTTGATGCTATCGCCGATCGTGGTCGTATCGCTAAAAACTGGGAAACTCGCCTGCCGGATAATTCTGCGCCTTACACCTCAACCATCGTGTTTTTGGTTCGCAAGGGTAATCCTAAGGGCATCCATGACTGGAATGATTTGATTAAACCGGGCGTGTCGGTCATTACTCCTAACCCGAAAACATCGGGTGGCGCTCGCTGGAACTACCTGGCGGCCTGGGGTTACGCACTGCATCACAATAACAACGACAAAGCCAAGGCGACCGATTTCCTGCGCGCTCTGTTTAAAAACGTTGAAGTTCAAGATTCCGGCGCACGCGGTGCGACCAATACTTTCGTCGAACGTGGGATCGGTGATGTACTGATTTCATGGGAAAACGATGCGATTCTGGCAGACCAGAAACTGGGGAAAGGCAAGTTCGAGGTTATCTATCCGAGCGAATCTATTCTGGCTGAACCGAGCGTTTCTGTGGTGGATAAAGTGGTCGATAAACGCGGAACTCGCGACGTCGCCGACGCCTATCTGAAATATCTCTATTCCCCGGAAGGGCAGACTATCGCCGCACAGAACTACTATCGTCCGCGCGATCCTGAGGTTGCCAAGAAGTTTGCCTCTCAGTTCCCAGCTATCAAGCTGTATACCGTCGAGCAGGTTGCCGGTGGCTGGACCAACGCACAGAAAGAACAGTTTGCTAACGGTGGCATCTACGACCAGGTTAACAAGCGCTGATTGTCAGGCTGACAATAAAAAACCCCGCAGTGCGGGGTTTTTTTATGCCTCAAACGGACCTCGACGTTAATCGAGATGCGGCAATCAGGCTTTAGCCGCTGCTGCGGCTTTTACTATCACGGCAAAGGCGTCGGCCTTCAGTGACGCGCCGCCGACCAGTGCACCGTCGATGTCTGGCTGGGTGAACAGCTCTGCGGCGTTGCCCGCGTTAACGGAACCGCCGTACTGGATGATCACTTGCTCGGCCACGGCAGTGTCTTGCTTGGCGATGTGGTCGCGAATGAACTTGTGAACTGCCTGAGCCTGCGCCGGGGTCGCTGATTTGCCGGTACCGATAGCCCACACTGGCTCGTAGGCAACAACTGCGCCTTCGAAGGCTTTCGCGCCCAGAGTATTCAGCACGGCGTCGAGTTGTTTCGCACAAACAGCCTCAGTCTGGCCTGCTTCGTTTTCGGCTTCGGTTTCACCGATGCACAGAACCGGGATCAGACCCGCGTCTTTCAGCACGCCGAATTTTTTGGCAATGAACTCGTCGCTTTCTTTATGATAAGTACGACGCTCAGAGTGGCCGATAATGATGTATTTAGCGCCAATATCTTTCAGCATTTCAGCAGAAATTTCACCGGTGAAAGCGCCAGACAGGTTGGTGTCAACGTTCTGGGCACCCAGAGCGATGCGGCTACCGGACAGGGCGTGTTTCGCCTGTGACAGATAGACTTCCGGCGGAGCGATGGCAACGCCACAGCCTTCAACGGTGCTCAACTCGGTACGCAAGGCGGCAATCAGCTCATTAACCATATGAGTGCTGCCGTTCAGTTTCCAGTTACCCATCACTAATGGATGTCGCATTTTATTTACTCCATAAGGGGACGCGAGTGTCGATTGAAATTTCTGCCGAAAGGGCAGATAAACTGCACAACAGTATAGAGAGTATCAATTACAAAGGCTTTGCTTTTCGTCAAATACGCAGGGTATTAACATTTATAAATGACTAGTTAGCCAACGCTAGTTTGACCGGTTCAACCGCGAGGGTCAGCCCTTTCTCTCCGTTGTCTGAAATTACGTAGCGCACCGCGCCGACCTGTTGCTGGTAGAACGCCATCCCCTTGCCTTTATCAATCAGGCTGTTCACTTTTGCAACGCTCTGATCGACCGACAGGGTCGGGTCAAATTCGCGGATAACGTTCGCCATATAGCTGATTGCCGTGGCATGTGCGGCCTTGGCGTCGGGGCCCTGAATCGGCATGTAGGTTATCTGCATACTTTTGATTTTACCGGTGCCTTTCTCGAGCGCAGTCGAGGCATACAGGTCCTCGTTAATCTTGCTGGCTGCACGCGTTAGCAGGGCATTCTCGGGTTGGTCAGCGATGGCGCGAAACTCACCGATTGGCTGCGTCGGATTAGCGATATTATATTTCTCGCGAAAACTCACCAGCGTCATTTCAAACGTCGGCGCGCCCGGCATCAGATAAGGCGCTTTAGGTTGTTCTTCGGCGGCCTGATGATCGGGGGGCGGATCGGCAAAAGCCACCCCGCCACCGAGAGTCAGCATCAGCAGAGCTGACGCCAGGCGCAGGGGGAGGGTTCTTTTCATAACTGTGTTCTTTTATTTTGCATAGTTTACCAGTAGTGCTCGCTGGTCATATGGCCCGGTTTTCTGCGCAAGTGCTTGCGCATCTCACGTGTGTCTTTGAGAACCTGCTGCGTGTCGCGAACCATCTGCGGGTTGCCGCACAGCATAATATGGCTGTCGTTGGCGTCCATCTTCAGACCCACGGCGGCCTCAAGCGTACCGTCTTCAATCAGCGCAGGAACACGGCCTGTTAGCGAGCCTGGGGTTTCTTCGCGGCTGACGACCGTCTGAATGTGCAGCTTGCCGTCATAACGTTGTTGCAGCTGCTGCATGAGCGGCAGATAGCTTAAATCGCGCGAGAAGCGTGCGGCGTGGACCAGCACGATATTTTTGAAACGTTCTAACCCTTTTCCTTCCTGAAGGATAGCCAGATATGGGCCAATGGCCGTACCGGTTGCCAGCATCCACAGGGTGTCGCACTCGGGGATTTCATCAATGACGAAAAAGCCCTGCGACTCTTTAGTTATCATGATTTCAGCGCCAGGCTGCATTTCGTGAATGCGTGGGCTGAGTTTGCCTTCCGGGACATTGACCAGATAAAACTCGAGATTCGGGTTGCTCGGCGCGTTCACAAAAGAGTAGGCGCGCGTCACGCGTTCACCGTCTATTTCCAGCGAGAGTTTGGCGTACTGCCCGGCGGTAAAGTCATTGATAGGCGCATTAACGACGATGCTGAACAGACTGTCCGTCCAGTGCTCCACTCTTGTTACTTTACCCGTTACCCATTCTGCCATCGACTCTCTCTCCACTTGGTAGGATTGAAATTACCGGCTGATCTTATTCCATATTTTGCAGAAGGATTATCGATTAAATGTTATCAGGCCGTTGCGACAACGACCTGATAAGGGCTATCAGAGGATGAATTCGTGCAGTGCCGGGTCTTTACGGTTCAGAGAATGCGTCGAGCGAATACGGCGCACAGTGCGCGATTTACCGCGGATAACCAAGGTCTCGGTGGTCGCCAGATTACCCTGACGGCTGATGCCAGCGAGCAGGTCGCCCTGGGTAATACCGGTGGCAGAAAAAATGACGTTATCGTTGCGTGCCATGTCGCCAAGCAGCAGGACTTTACCCTCCTCGATGCCCATTTGCTGGCAGCGAGACAGCTCGTTTTCGCCCAGACGACGGTTCTCCGGCGTGTCGCCTTTAACGCGATGCCTCGCCAGCAGGCGGCCCTGCATATCGCCGTCCAGCGCACGGATCACCGCCGCTGAAATCACCCCTTCCGGTGCGCCGCCGATGCCGTACATTACGTCGACCTCGCTCTCTGGCAGGCAGGTCAGGATAGTGGCCGCTACGTCGCCGTCCGGGAAGGCAAATACGCGCACGCCAAGCGTGTGCAGCTCGCGGATAATCTCGTCGTGGCGTGGTTTGGCCAGAATGGAAACCGTCAGCTCGGTCAGTGGTTTATTAAGCGCTACAGCAATGTTGCGCAGGTTGTCGGCCAGCGGCAGGTCGAGATCAATGCATCCTCTTGCAGCGGGTCCGACGACCAGCTTTTCCATGTACATATCAGGTGCATTCAGAAACGAGCCTTTGTCACCAACCGCCAGTACGGCCACCGCATTTCCCTGACCCATGGCGGTCATACGCGTGCCTTCAATCGGATCGACGGCGATATCGACGGCATCCCCGTTGCCTGTTCCTACTTTTTCTCCGATATACAGCATCGGCGCTTCATCAATCTCGCCTTCACCGATCACAATTTCACCGGCAATGTCCAGCGTATTCAGCGTGATGCGCATGGCCTGCACGGCGGCGTTGTCAGCAAGATTTTTGTCGCCACGCCCCAGCCATTTGTAACCGGCAAGTGCAGCAGCTTCTGTCACGCGGGAGAACTCGATAGCTAATTCACGTTTCATGGATAAATCCGTTTTAAGAAAAATGAGGGCGGTGAGCAGAGGCTCATCTCAGGCCACAAAGTCTATCATAGCGGGGAGGCAGAAAAGAAAAACTCCCCGGATGGGGAGTTTTTTAGAAACGGAAAGCGGTGAGTATTTATTCGTGATCTTCCCAGGCGCGTACGCGGGCTACGGCCTTCTGCCAGCCTTTGTAGCGATAGTTACGCTCGGTGGTTTCGATACCCGGACGGAACTCTTTCTCGATAACGGCCTTGCTGCGAACTTCATCCAGGTCGCTCCAGAAACCGACGGCCAGGCCTGCCAGGAAAGCCGAACCGAGCGCAGTGACTTCGCGCACTTCAGGGCGTTCAACGCGGGTGCCGAGAATGTCTGACTGGAACTGCATCAGGAAGTTGTTGGCTACCGCACCGCCGTCAACGCGCAGCGACTGTAGACGGGTACCGGAGTCTGCCTGCATCGCGTCAATGACATCACGCGTCTGGAAAGCGATAGACTCAAGCGTTGCGCGAATAATGTGGTTGCTGTTGGCTCCGCGGCTGAGGCCGAAGATAGCGCCACGGGCATACGGGTCCCAGTAAGGCGCACCGAGGCCGGTAAAGGCAGGCACCACGTAAACGCCGTTGGTATCTTTTACCTTCGAGGCAAAGTATTCGGAGTCTGCGGCATCGTTGATCATCTTCAGCTCGTCACGCAGCCACTGGATAGATGCTCCCCCCACGAACACCGCACCTTCTAGCGCATAGTTCACTTCGCCGCGCGGACCACAGGCAATGGTCGTCAGTAGACCATTTTTAGAAACCACAGCTTCGGTACCGGTGTTCATTAATAGGAAACAGCCGGTGCCATAAGTGTTTTTCGCCATCCCAGGCTGTACGCAAAGCTGGCCGTAAAGCGCCGCCTGCTGGTCACCGGCGATCCCGGCGATTGGAATACGTGTCCCGCCTTTACCCCCGATGTTAGTCTGGCCGTAGATTTCTGAGGACGGACGTACTTCCGGCAGCATTTCACGTGGAACATCCAGCGCTTCAAGTAAACGGTCGTCCCACTCCAGGCTGTGAATGTTGAACATCATAGTGCGTGACGCATTGGTGTAGTCGGTGATATGAACCCGTCCCTGCGTCATTTTCCACACCAGCCAGGTATCAACGGTACCGAACAGCAGTTCGCCGCGTTTGGCGCGCTCACGTGAACCTTCCACGTGGTCCAGGATCCATTTCACCTTGGTACCCGAGAAATACGGGTCGACCACAAGGCCGGTATTATGACGGATATACTCTTCCATTCCGTCCTTTTTCAACTGTTCACAAATCTCTGCGGTTCGACGACACTGCCAGACGATCGCGTTATAAATTGGCTTGCCGGTTTCTTTTTCCCAGACGATGGTAGTTTCACGCTGGTTGGTGATACCGATACCGGCGATTTGGTCAGAGTTAATATCAGCCTTTGCCAGAACTTCAACCAGGACAGAGCTTTGTGAAGACCAAATTTCCATCGGGTCATGCTCGACCCAGCCAGCCTTAGGGTAGATCTGGGTGAATTCGCGCTGTGAGACGCTAACGATGTTGGCATCGTGATCGAGCACTACGGCGCGTGAACTGGTGGTACCCTGGTCGAGTGCAACGATATATTTTTTTTCGTGTGTCTTATCTGCTGTCATGATTTATGTCCTGCAAAGTGGGCTATAAACAGTTTAACCTATTAGGCTTTACGCTGAGTCTGCTGTGGCGCGTCGTCTTTAGCGGCGATGGCGACAGTCTGAGGAAGATGATTGCTAATCAGGGCCTTGTAACCAACGGCGCCCAGGCATGCACCAATCAGCGGACCGAAAATAGGCACCAGGAAGTAAGGGATGTCACGCGCACCGGTGAAGGCCACTTTTCCCCAACCTGCGAAATAGGCGAACACTTTTGGACCAAAATCACGCGCCGGGTTAAGGGCGAAGCCGGTCAATGGACCCATTGAGGCACCGATAACGGCAATCAGCAAACCAATCAACAGCGGGGCCAACGCGCCACGCGGCACACCGTTACCGTCATCGGTCAGGGCCAGAATCAGTGACATAAGAACGGCGGTGATAACCACTTCAACCAGGAATGCTTGCAGCACGCTGATATGCGGGTTTGGATAGGTCGAGAAAATCCCGGCCAGATCCAAACTGGCAACGCTGCCGCGAACCATATTGTGGGTCTGTTCAAAATCGATGAAAAGGTTGTAGTAGAGGCCATAAACCAGCGCTGCGGCGCAGAATGCCCCGGCGACCTGAGCGATGATGTACGGCACGACCTTGCGGCCTTCAAAGTTGGCAAACAGGCACAGAGCGATAGTGACGGCTGGATTAAGGTGAGCACCCGAGATGGCGGCAGTCAGGTAAACAGCCATCGAGACCCCAAGGCCCCAGATGATGCTTATCTCCCACTGACCAAACGAAGCGCCTGCCAGTTTCAGTGCCGCGACACAGCCAGCACCAAAAAAGATAATCAGGCCTGTTCCCAGAAACTCGGCGATGCACTGGCCTTTGATTGTGGAACTCATATTTTGGCTCATAATCGAATCCTATAAAGGATAGTTGTTAAGGGTAGGGTTTAAATCACTTTGTTTTATTGTTTAGTGTTATTTAATTTTTACATCTCAGATCGTATGAGTATGTAATGTGAATTTATCGTTAACGAGCATAAACGAGAAATACCGAAATCAAAATGTGTGTGCTGTGTCATAAAAATGAGCGAATACGCGTGTTTTTAAGAAACTGGCTGACCGAAAAAATGAATGCTTTGCGCTAAAACTAGCGAATTTACTGACCGATCGCTGCGTTCTTTCAGCTTTTCCTGATAGTCACGCCATGATAATTGCAACAGACTGCGTGCAGGGCCAGTATGTTGCTAGACAGCGAAGGGATGCCTACATACAATCGGGGTTAATTGAAGCCGCAGTGTTAATTACAGTTGTAGTTAATTGAATTATCGAGCTGCGTCGGGAAGATGCGGCGAGTCTTATAAGATGTACGCCTTGCGAACATAAGGGGAATAAACATGTCATTTGAAGTCTTTGAGAAACTAGAAACTAAAGTTCAGCAAGCGATTGATACCATTACTTTACTGCAGATGGAAATCGAAGAGCTTAAAGAGCAGAACAACAGCCTGTCTCAGCAGGTACAGCAGGCGAACGGTAACCACGAGTCACTGGTTCGTGAAAATGCGCATCTGAAAGAAGAGCAGCACGTTTGGCAAGAGCGTTTGCGCTCACTTCTCGGAAAAATGGAAGAAGTCTAATCCACTGAGTCCTTGAAGCTGCACGCCGTCAGCGGCGTTTATTCACCCGAATCAATGACTTATGTCGGCTCATCGGGAATCGATTCGCTCGCTGCCTTGTTGCGACTCCAATGACTCTGCGGACGTAGTGTTCTACTTTTCCAAAATAAAAAAGACGCATTTTGCGTCTTTTTTGTTGCCTAAAAAGCGAGAGATTACTCGATATCGAGCGGGTCCTCTGACAGCACGATGCCGGTGTTGTCGGCGTACAGGTGGTCACCCGAGAAGAAGGTCACGCCACCAAAGTTTACGCGGATATCGCTTTCGCCAATCCCTTCGCTCGCGGCCCCCGCCGGGATAGCGGCCATTGCCTGAATGCCAATATCCAGCTCTTCGAGGTCATCAACCTGACGCACAGCACCGTAAATCACTATGCCTTCCCACTCGTTTTGCAGCGCCAGGTTTGCCAGTCCTGCATCAAGCAGGGCGCGACGCACCGAACCGCCGCCGTCTACCAGCAGAACACGGCCACGGCCATTTTCTTCAAGCAGATCGTAGAGCAAGCCATTATCTTCAAAGCATTTCACCGTGGTGATTTGCCCACCAAATGAAGTACGTCCACCAAAGTTGGAGAACAGGGGTTCAACGACATTCACTTCTTCATGATAAATGTCGCATAGTTCTGAAGTATCGTATTTCATAGGATTTTTATCTGGTTGCTCGCTGGTGCTTTCAGTATATCCCTTTCTGGCAGATGTTGGCAAAATCATCAATTCTTTACGTTTTGACTTTCCGTATCTACCTCATGCCGAGGGACGTGGGGCAAGAAAAAGGGAGGCCGAAGCCTCCCTGATTTTCTGTATCATGCACATAACACCATTACAGAATAAAGCGGCTCAGGTCTTCGTCGGCGACCAGTGCATCAAGGTGATTGCGCACATAGTCGGCATCGATGATCACCGTCGTGCCGTTGCTTTCGCTGGCATCATAGGAGATGTCTTCCATCAAACGCTCCAGCACGGTATGCAGACGACGAGCACCGATGTTCTCGGTGGTTTCGTTAACCTGCCATGCGGCTTCTGCAATGCGGCGAATACCGTCTTGGGTAAACTCAACGGTCACGCCTTCAGTCTGCATCAGCGCTTTGTACTGATGAGTCAGTGACGCGCTTGGCTCGGTCAGAATACGCTCGAAGTCTTCGGTAGACAGCGCCTGTAGCTCAACGCGGATAGGCAGACGACCCTGAAGTTCCGGGATCAGGTCCGAAGGATTGGCAGTCTGGAACGCGCCGGAAGCGATAAACAGGATGTGGTCAGTTTTGACCATACCGTGTTTCGTCGAAACGGTGCAGCCTTCTACCAGAGGCAGCAGGTCGCGCTGCACGCCTTCGCGAGACACGTCCGGGCCGGAGCTCTGGCCGCGTTTACAGATTTTGTCTATCTCATCGATGAACACGATACCGTGTTGTTCAACGGCTTCAATCGCCTGTTCTTTAAGCTCTTCCGGGTTAACCAGCTTGGCGGCTTCTTCTTCAACCAGCAGCTTGTAGGCTTCCTTGATTTTCAGCTTACGCGCTTTCTGTTTCTGTCCCGCCATGTTCTGAAACATAGATTGCAGCTGGTTGGTCATCTCTTCCATGCCGGGAGGTGCCATGATTTCTACGCCAGCCGGAGTATCGGCGACGTTGATCTCGATTTCTTTATCGTCGAGCTGGCCTTCACGCAGTTTTTTGCGGAAAGACTGGCGTGCGGCAGAAGGCTCTTTGGCCTCATCCGGCTGGCCCCAGTTGTTCTTGGCCGGTGGGATAAGGACGTCGAGGATGCGCTCTTCAGCCATCTCTTCTGCGCGGTAACGGTTATTCTCGATAGACTGCTGACGCACCATTTTGATGGCAGAATCGGTCAGGTCACGAATGATGGAATCGACTTCTTTACCGACATAGCCCACTTCGGTGAACTTGGTGGCTTCTACCTTGATAAACGGCGCGTTGGCCAGTTTCGCCAGACGGCGAGCAATCTCGGTTTTACCGACACCGGTTGGGCCGATCATCAGAATGTTTTTAGGCGTGACTTCGTGGCGCAGCGCTTCATCGAGCTGCATACGACGCCAGCGGTTACGCAGCGCGATGGCAACAGCGCGTTTCGCATTGTGTTGCCCAATGATGTAGCTGTCTAATTCGCTGACAATCTCGCGTGGGGTCATTTCAGACATAATTTTCGATCCTTACGCTTTAGGATTGCTTAGGCAATTCCAGGAAATTGAGGTTATGGTTGGTGTAAATGCAGATATCACCCGCGATGTTCAGCGATTTTTCAGCAATTTCACGCGCGCTTAACTCGGTGTTTTCCAGCAGCGCAGTAGCCGCTGCCTGGGCGTAGGGACCGCCTGAACCGATAGCGATCAGTCCGTTATCCTGACGAATAACGTCACCGTTGCCGCTAATAAGCAGCGAATCTGTCTCATCTGCCACGACCAGCAACGCTTCCAGACGACGCAGCATGCGGTCGGTGCGCCAGTCTTTTGCCAGCTCAACGGCGGCTTTGGTCAGGTGGCCCTGATGCATCTCGAGTTTGCGCTCAAACAGCTCAAACAGCGTAAACGCATCGGCAGTACCGCCGGCGAAGCCCGCGATCACTTTATCTTTGAAGAAGGTACGTACTTTGACGACGTTACCTTTCATGACGGTGTTACCCATAGTGGCCTGGCCATCACCACCTACTACGACGTGGCCGTTACGGCGCACACATACAATTGTTGTCACGAGCTGTTCCTCGTTGCAGACGGAAGAGATCCCGGCGAAGTTATGCAACCCTGATTAGGTTGCATAAACTTCGCGGGCCATATTGAATGTATAGATTGGGGGGGATTATGGGTTTTCAACCCCCGACGGGGACGGGAATACAGCTCGAAATGCCAGATCCTTTCAAACGCGACAGCGTACCGTCTGCGCCAGAGCGATTGTTGTAGGGTCCAATGACCACACGATTCCAGCCACCGCTTGAGGTGACACGGCTCTCGAAGCCTTCAAACGCCAGCTTGGCTCGCACGGATTCGGCCTGCTCGGTACCGCGGAAGGATCCACACTGCACGATAAAGCGCTGGGCTTTTTCCTGCTCCTTCGGTTTTTCCTTTTCCGGAGTATTCTGAGCGGTGTCCTGCTGCTGAGGACGCGCTCGTTCCGGTTTTGCCTGCGTTATCATCGGCTGTTGCTGCACAGGGCGCGGTTTAGGCTGAACCGGGGCCGCCTGTGGCGCTCTCACCGGCTGTTGCATAAACGTCGGCTGGCTGCTCTGCTGCCGTGAAACCGGCGCGGTCCGGGTCGCTTGCGTCGGGTCGTTATACGGCACTTCGTTCAGCTGAGTCGGTGCCTGGCGCATATCTGCCTGCATCTGTTCCAGCAGCTGTTTCTGTTCCGGTGTGAGCTGAGTTTTTGAAGAAACATCGCCACCGGAGGTTGGTTCGGTCGGCGTCTGCACGCCCATCTGACGATTTTCTAACTCCTTGATATAACGCCAGCGTTCCTCCGGTTTAGGGGGAAGGCCATTGCCCGGACGAGGGACGTGCGTTGGCAGAATTTCAGCCTCTTCCATTTTTTTGTGGCTGATAAAATAAAGGCCACCGACAAAGACAACCAGAACGGCAACGGCAACGGCCACCACGGTTTTGGATACCATCGGAGAACTGCTTTTTTTACTACGGCTGGTGGTTTTCTTTCGCCGTGTTCCTGAGCGCCCACGGCTCACATAGTCTTTTTGTGCCACTATCGTTTCGCTGTGTCGTTAGGATTAAAGAAGTACGTCATTTTTTACAGGGTCCTGAAAACTTGACTGTTAACTAGCGCTTAGGCGCGGCAGTACTGCCGCGAATAACCAGTTCACTTTCGAGCAAACGTGAACCGCTTTGAACCGAATGACCGTTCAGTTGTTCCAGCAATAATAACATGGCTTCTCGGCCAATCTGGAATCTCGGTTGAGCCACCGTGGTGAGCGGCGGATCGTAAAACTCACTGATTTTAATGTCGTCGAAACCAACAATAGACAAATCTTGCGGGATACGCAGCCCTAATTTTTTTGCCTCAAAGATTGCGCCGATGGCCATGATGTCGTTATGACAGAAAATGGCGGTCGGCGGTTTCGGCTGGCTCATCAGCGTAGACAGCGCCTGCGCGCCGGATTCATAGCTGAAATCACCGTGGGCAATATACTGACTCTCCACCGATTGGCCGTTGCGTCTAATGGCCTGAATATAGCCCTGCAATCGATATTGGCACAGCGGCATGGACTCCGGCCCGGCAATGCAGGCAATGCGCTGATGGCCAAGGCTAATCAGATAGTGCACGGCGTCGTAGGCGGCGGTGAGGTTGTCAATGTGCACCGTCGGCAGTTCGAGTTCGGGTGCAAATTCGTTGGCCATCACCATCGGCGGCAGATTGCGCTGCTCTTCTTTACTGGCATCAAACGGCAGGTCAGAACCTAACAGCAGCATACCGTCAATTTGCTTGGTAATGATAAGGTTGATAAAGGTTTTTTCTTGCTGGTTCTGCTGAGCGCAGTCGCCAATGAGCACCAGATAGCCGTTTTCGGCGGCAGTACGCTCGATCCCCTGGATCACGTCGGCAAAGAACGGATCGCAGATGTCGGGGACGATCACTAGAATAGTGCGTGACTCATTGCGCTTGAGATTGCGGGACAAAGAGTGCGGCGAATAGCCGACGGCAATCACCGCCTGCTCAACCCGTTGACGGGTCGATGCTGAAACCTTTTCAGGATTCATCAACGCTCGCGATACCGTGGCGGTAGACACCCCGGCCATTTCCGCCACGTCTTTCATGGTGGCGGTAGGAATTACTCTATTTTGATCCAACGCATCTCTCCTTGCACCTGCATCAAACTGACACGACATCATGGATGTTTATTTTTATAAGCTTGTTGGCAGCATCCGTGCATATTTAATATCTATTTATCATGCTAGCAAAAGGATTGCGTAGCTCATCACATTCTAAACAGAATGTGGCTAGGAATAATGACCAAATTGCATAAAAAATGTGACTTCTGCAGTTTTTTCGCGCTGGATTCCAAAAAAACAGCCGTTAACGTCATCAATTATCAATAGGATCAACATCCAGCGTCCATTTTACCTTTTTAGACTGCGGCAAACTGCCAATCAGCGGCATTGAGGTCTTGATAATCTGCTGTAGTACCTTGCGCGAGGGATGCTGAATCAGCAGCTGCCAGCGGAAACGACCGCTGCGCTTGGCCTGTAGCGCGGGAACAGGACCCAGGATCCACAGCGAATCATCCTTCAGCGGGCTGGCTTCGAGCAGGTTACGCAGCTGCTGTAGAAAGAGCGATGACTGACGGTTGTCGTGATCTTCCGAACGAAACAGCACGTGGCTGGTGTACGGCGGCAAAAATACGCTTTTACGCTCCGCCAGCGTCTGTTTGGAAAAGGCATCGTAACCGTGCTGCAACAGCACCTGCAGCAGTGGGTGCTCGGGGTGGTGCGTTTGCAGTACCACTTCGCCCTGTTTACCGGCGCGCCCTGCACGGCCCGAGACCTGAGTATAGAGCTGGGCAAAGCGTTCAGCGGAACGAAAGTCGGCCGAAAAAAGTGCGCCATCAACGTCGAGCAAGGAAACCAGCGTGACATCGGGGAAGTGATGTCCTTTCGCCAGCATCTGGGTGCCTATCAGGATCCGTGCGCCGCCGCGATGCACCTCGGCCAGATGCTGCTCCAGCGAGCCTTTGCGGCTGGTCGTGTCGCGGTCGATACGCGTGATAGGCGTATCAGGAAACAGCGGCGCGAGTTCATTCTCAAGCTGCTCGGTACCGACGCCAACGGAAACCAGCTGCGTCGAGCCGCACTGCGGGCACTGATGAGGCACCGGGCGCTGGCTGTCGCAGTGGTGACAGCGCAGCTGCCGTTGATTCTGGTGAAAGGTATAATAGTGGTCGCAGCGTTGGCACTCGGCTATCCAGCCGCATTCGTGGCACAGCAGAGCGGGCGCGTAGCCGCGTCGGTTGAGAAACAGCATCACCTGGTTATCGGCCTTGAGGTGCTGCTGCATACGCTGAATGAGCGGCTGCGACAGGCCAACCTTGAGCGGCAGGCCTTTGAGATCGAGTAAGTGATGCACCGCCGGTTTGGCGTTACCGGCGCGCTTGCTCAGCGTCAGCTGGCGATATTTGCCGAGCTGGACGTTGTGCAGAGTTTCCAGAGCCGGGGTGGCGGAGCCCATCACAATCGGGATGTTTTCGGCATGTGCCCGAAACACGGCAAGGTCTCGGGCGTGGTAGCGCCAGCCTTCCTGCTGTTTATAAGAGCTGTCGTGTTCTTCGTCGATGATTATCACGCCGAGGCGCGCAAACGGGGTAAACAGTGACGATCGTGTGCCAATCACAATCCCGGCCTCGCCGTTTCTGGCGCGAAGCCACACCGCCAGACGTTCGCTGTCGTTCAAACCGGAATGTAATACGTCGACCGGTGCGCTGAAACGTTCGCGGAAACGAGCGATGGTCTGCGGCGTCAGACCAATCTCCGGCACCATTACCAGCGCCTGCCGACCCTGCGCCAGAATATTCTCCAGCACGCTGAGATATACCTCGGTTTTACCCGAGCCGGTCACCCCGGCCAAGAGCCAGGCTGAAAACTGCTGATCTTCGCTGCGGATTGCGCCGACCGCGGTGGCCTGCTCAGTGTTGAGTCTCAGGCGCTCGCCGACCACGCTGAAGTCCTTACGCCAATCCTGTGCCACCGGCGCGACGCTTTGCAAGTCGGCGAGCCCTTTGGCGCGCAGTGCCTGTAGCGCCGCTTCGTTAAGGTCGAGATCGCTGATTTGATGACGGTACAGTTTGCCTTGCATCAGTGCCGCCATGGCCTGCTGCTGCTTAGGTGCACGTTTGAGGTCGTTGAGCGGCGTCGCACGGCCCTGTTCGGTAGCGAACCACTGCCAAAGCGGCGTCAGTTCCGCCGGTTTCCCCTGACGGAGCAGGACCGGCAGGGCGTGAAATAATACTTCACCGAGCGGGAAGTGATAATAGTCGGACGCCCAGTGCAACACGCGCCACAGGTCACGGGTATACAGGCTGGCGCTGTCGAGCACCTCATTAACCGATTTAAGCTTTTCGAGGGGAAATTCGCTGCTGTCGCTGACGCCGGTCACGATGCCGATAGCATCGCGTTTGCCGAAGGGAACGCTGACCCGACAGCCGGGAACCACCTGTATACCGGGGGGTAACAAATAGTCAAATGTGCGGCTTAAAGGGACAGGTAGAGCAACGTGAGCAACGGGCATTGGCGGTCCAGGCTATAAAAAAATGACGAGATAGTGTACACTGTGTGACTCGGAATGCATGAACATGATTGCGCGGTCACTTTATATTCTGTATGATTCGCCGCCTTTGATGCATTCCGCATCAGAGACCTAATCATTTACACCACGCGTGGTGTCCGACGGCAAAACGGTTGGATAGCGACGCGGCCTAAACAGAGGTTTTCCCATGAAACAAGGTATTCACCCTAAATACGAAGTTGTTACTGCTAACTGTTCTTGCGGTAACGTTATCAAAATCGGTTCTACCGTTGGTCACGACCTGAACCTGGACGTTTGTGGCGAATGCCACCCGTTCTACACTGGTAAGCAGCGTGAAGTGGCTACCGGTGGCCGCGTTGACCGCTTCAACAAGCGTTTCAGCGTACCGAGCAGCAAATAAGCTTCGCTCGATAGCAAAAAAAGGCGCCGGTGGCGCCTTTTTTGTTGCCTGCTATTTGTGTTTTACGGGTAAACACGTCTTTAAAGGCAAGGTTTCTTTCTACCTACCCGGTTTGCTTAATATTCCCAGGTATCTGGATCTACACCCAGTTCGCGCATCAGGATTTTGGCGGCTTCCGGAATTTCATCACTGCGTTCTTTACGCAGATCTTCATCGTTCGGTAGCGGCTGGCCCGTAAAGGCATGAAGAAACGCTTCGCACAACAATTCACTGTTAGTGGCATGGCGCAGGTTGTTCACCTGGCGACGTGTGCGCTCGTCTGTCAAAATCTTTAATACTTTCAGCGGAATGGAAACCGTGATCTTTTTAACTTGTTCGCTTTTTTTACCGTGTTCAGCGTAAGGGCTGACATACTCGCCGTTCCACTCAGCCATGGGACACCTTAAATTTATCAAATAAAAATAAAATTCTGAAAACTCGGGGATTATGCCCGATTTCCACAGATCTCACTATAGCCATCGTCCTTGTAAAATTCTGGCCTGACGCTGTTCACTTTGTCAGCGGATGCAGGTTCGTGCTTTACTGGGCCAGGACACCGCTTTGCGTCCGCAAATCAAGGCATACCGCTATAATTTTAGCGGGTATTATCACATTGCTCAATCTATACGCAAAGAAGTTTAGATGTCCAGATGTATTGACGTCTATCCCGCTAACGATTAATCTTTACACCCTCATCCTCTATTTATCCCGTCAGGGAGCAACAACTATGACGCTCAAGCAAGGCACAATCGCGGTTAGCAGTGGACTCAACATTGACCAGCAGTATGGATGTGTTGTTCCTCCTATTACCCTTTCCAGCACGTATAATTTCGAAGATTTCAATCAGCCACGCGCCCACGACTATTCCCGTCGCGGTAATCCTACGCGTGACGTGGTGCAGCGCGCATTGGCGAGTCTTGAAGGGGGCGCGGGTGCCGTGCTGACCAGCAGCGGGATGTCTGCTATTCATCTGGTGTGTACGGTGTTTCTTAAGCCGGGAGATTTGCTTGTTGCTCCGCACGACTGCTACGGCGGCAGCTATCGCCTGTTTGATAGCCTGAGCAAGCGGGGTGCCTATCGCGTCCTGTTTGTCGACCAGGGTGACCCAGAGGCATTGCAGGCTGCGCTGGAGCAGAAGCCTAAGCTGGTCCTGATTGAAACGCCGAGCAATCCACTGCTGCGCGTGGTGGACATCAAGGCGATTTGCGACGCTGCGCATGCGGCAGGCGCGCTGACGGTGGTGGATAACACCTTCCTGAGTCCGGTCCTGCAACAGCCTCTGAAGCTGGGTGCTGACTTGGTCGTGCATTCCTGTACTAAATACCTCAACGGCCATTCTGACGTGGTTGCAGGTACGGTGATTTCCAAAACCGCCGAGCATGCGACCGAGCTGGCCTGGTGGGGGAACAACATCGGCGTCACCGGCGCGGCATTTGACAGCTATCTTCTGCTGCGTGGCCTGCGTACCGTCGGCGTTCGCGTGAAGCAGCAGCAGGAAAATGCACTGGCAATTGTTGCTTATTTACAGAAACAATCGTTAGTGAAAAAGCTGTATCATCCTTCTCTGCCAGAGAATCAGGGCCACGAGATTGCACGACGTCAACAAAGTGGTTTTGGGGCGATGGTAAGCTTCGAGTTTGCAGGTGATGAGGCAAGTTTGCGTCACTTCCTGTCTGAGTTAAAACTTTTCACGCTGGCCGAATCATTGGGCGGGGTTGAGAGTCTGATTTCACATACCGCCACCATGACCCACGCTGGCATGGCACCGGAAGCGCGTAAAGCCGCCGGGATTTCCGACAGTCTGCTCCGCGTTTCTGTCGGTCTTGAAGATAGCGAAGACTTAATTGCCGACCTGGAACAGGCTTTCCAGTCGGTCGCAAAGAGGTAAGTAATGAGTGCAATAGCGGTTGCAGCGCCGGCAGGAAGTCGGCAGTTACATAAATTTGGCGGTAGCAGTCTGGCCGACGCAAAGTGTTATCTGCGCGTAGCGGGCATTATGGCCGAATACGGTAATCCTGGCGATATCATGGTGGTCTCTGCCGCAGGCAGCACGACGAACCAGCTGATTAACTGGCTGAAACTCAGCCAGAATGACCGGATTTCGGCTCATCAGGTGCAGCAGGCGCTGCGTCGATATCAGAGTGAGTTGATTACCGCACTGCTGCCACCGGAAATGGCTGAACCGCTGATTGCGACCTTTATTCACGACCTTGAACGCTTGGCCGTGCTGCTCGACGGCAAAATCACCGATGCAGTTTACGCCGAGGTGGTGGGGCATGGCGAGGTGTGGTCCGCACGCCTGATGTCTGCGCTGCTTGCCAAAAAGGACATTCCTTCTGCCTGGCTCGATGCCCGCGATTTCCTGCGTGCCGAACGTGCTGCACAGCCGCAGGTAGATGAAGGCCGTTCTTATCCATTGCTGCAACAGCTTCTGGCGCAGCATCCGCATCAATATCTGGTCGTGACCGGGTTCATCTCGCGCAATGATGCGGGTGAAACCGTGCTGCTTGGCCGCAACGGCAGCGACTATTCTGCCACGCAGATTGGCGCGCTGGCGGGCGTAAGCCGAGTCACCATCTGGAGCGATGTCGCCGGTGTTTACAGCGCTGACCCGCGCAAGGTGAAAGATGCCTGTTTGCTGCCCTTGCTGCGCCTCGACGAGGCCAGCGAGCTGGCGCGTCTGGCCGCCCCGGTGCTGCATACCCGCACGCTGCAGCCGGTCTCGGGTAGCGATATCGATTTACAGCTGCGCTGCAGCTATCAGCCGGAACAGGGCTCCACGCGCATCGAACGCGTGCTGGCGTCCGGGACCGGCGCCAAGATTGTTACCAGCCACGACGATATCTGCCTGATTGAGGTTGCCGTAGCGCCGAGCCATGATTTTGCGCTGGTGCAAAAGGACGTCGAGCTGGTGCTCAACCGTGCGCAGGTGAAGCCGCTCGCGACCGGCGTTCACGCCGACCGTAATCTGCTTCAGCTCTGCTATACCTCTGAAGTGGTCAACAGCGCGCTCGCCGTCCTGGAAGAGGCTGCACTGCCGGGTCGGCTGGTGCTGCGTGAAGGGCTTGCAATGGTGGCATTGGTTGGCGCAGGCGTGTGCAAAAATCCGTTGCACAGCCACCGTTTTTATCAGGAACTGAAAGACCAGCCGGTCGAGTTTGTCTGGCAGGCGGAGGACGGTATCAGCCTGGTGGCCGTACTGCGCGTCGGGCCGACCGAGCATCTGATTCAGGGTCTGCACAATACGCTGTTCCACGCCGAGAAACGCATTGGGCTGATGCTGTTCGGCAAAGGGAATATCGGCTCGCGCTGGCTCGAGCTGTTTGCCCGTGAGCAGAAAAATATCTCCGCACGCAGCGGCTTTGAGTTTGTGCTGGCCGGCGTGGTCGACAGCAAGCGCAGCCTGCTAAGCTATGACGGGCTGGACGCCAGCCGTGCATTAGCCTTCTTCGACGATGAAGCGCGTGAGCACGACGAGGAGTCGCTGTTCCTGTGGATGCGTGCCCATCCTTACGATGATTTAGTGGTGCTTGACGTAACGGCCAGCGCTGAGCTGGCGGACCAGTATCTTGATTTCGCCAGCTATGGTATTCACGTCATTGGTGCCAACAAACTCGCCGGCGCATCATGCAGCGACAAGTATCGCCAGATACGCGATGCGTTCGCCAAGACCGGCAGTCACTGGCTCTATAACGCCACCGTGGGCGCAGGTTTACCTATCAACCACACGGTGCGTGACCTGCGCGACAGCGGCGACAGTATTTTGGCCATCAGCGGCATCTTCTCCGGCACCCTGTCATGGCTATTCCTGCAGTTTGACGGCACGCAGCCGTTTACCGAGTTGGTGGATTTGGCCTGGCAGCAAGGACTTACCGAGCCCGATCCGCGCGTTGACCTGTCGGGTCAGGACGTGATGCGCAAGCTGGTTATCCTGGCGCGTGAAGCCGGTTATGACATTGAGCCTAATCAGGTTCGCGTTGAATCACTGGTACCGGAAGACTGTGCGACTGGCTCCGTCGATCAGTTCTTTGAAGGTGGCGAAGCGCTAAACGAGCAAATGTTGCAACGCCTTGAAGCGGCCAGAGAGATGGGGCTGGTGCTGCGTTATGTCGCGCGATTTGATGCCAATGGCAAAGCGCGTGTTGGCGTCGAAGCCGTGCGTGAGGACCATCCGTTGGCTTCTCTGCTGCCCTGCGACAACGTTTTTGCTATCGAAAGCCGCTGGTATCGTGATAACCCGTTGGTCATTCGCGGACCCGGTGCCGGGCGCGATGTTACGGCCGGTGCCATCCAGTCTGATCTTAACCGCTTGACCCAACTGCTTTAATTTCATCCCCCTGCACAACTCTGCTGCAGGGGGATTCTTCATCTCCCTCGCGAACTTGAAATTCTCTCAATTTGAGTGAAGATTAATCATTGCCCGAAACTATTTTTGAGTTGACTATTTGACCAAAAACCCGCATTTTCTATCTATACGTTTAGACGTCTAGACGCTTATCAGGCGGCGCCGATAAGTAAAACGATGTGATGAAGAGGTAGAGACAGCATGAGCTTTTTCCACGCCAACCAGCGCGAAGCGTTAAACCAGAATCTGGCCGAATTACAGGGTCAAATTAACGTCTCTTTCGAATTCTTCCCGCCGCGAACCCGCGAAATGGAAGACACGTTGTGGAGCTCTATTGACCGTCTCAGCAGCCTCAAGCCGAAATTCGTTTCTGTGACTTACGGGGCTAACTCAGGCGAGCGCGACCGGACGCACAGCATCATTAAAGGCATTAAGGAGCGTACTGGTCTTGAAGCGGCGCCGCATCTGACCTGTATCGATGCATCGCCTGCCGAGCTGCGTCAAATCGCACAGGACTACTGGAACAGCGGTATCCGTCACATCGTAGCGCTGCGCGGTGATTTACCGCCAAACAGCGGCAAGCCAGAGATGTATGCGACCGACCTGGTGCACCTGCTCAAAGACGTCGGTGATTTTGATATTTCCGTTGCGGCTTATCCGGAAGTGCATCCAGAAGCGAAGAGCGCACAGGCTGACCTGATTAACCTGAAGCGTAAAATCGATGCCGGTGCTAACAGCGCGATTACCCAATTCTTCTTCGACGTAGAAAGCTATCTGCGTTTCCGTGACCGCTGCGTATCAGCCGGGATTGACGTTGAGATTGTGCCGGGCATTCTGCCGGTCTCTAACTTCAGACAGCTGCAACGCTTTGCCACTATGACCAACGTGCGTGTGCCAAACTGGATGACCAACATGTTTGCCGGACTGGATGACGACGCTGAAACGCGCAAAATGGTCGGTGCCAATATTGCGATGGACATGGTGAAGATTCTCAGCCGTGAAGGGGTGAAGGACTTTCACTTTTATACGCTGAACCGTGCCGAAATGAGCTATGCCATTTGCCACACGCTAGGCGTTCGCCCAGGCGTGCCGGCATCTTTAGCGCAGTAGCGTCGTTGGCTGCTTTTTCATCCCGGTCACTGACTTGTGTACGCTTCCGGGAATCTGTTCAATTACCCCCAACGCCGCTACCGTTTTAAAGATAATGGCTTTTAGCCGGTATTACGCATGCCTGCGGCAACGCCTGCGATAGTCACCATCAGCGCCTGCTCGACGCGGGCATCCAGTTCACCTTGTGCCTCAAGCTCGCGCGAGCGATGCAGCAGCTCTGCCTGAAGTACGTTCAGCGGGTCGGTGTAGACGTTACGCAGCGCGATAGACTCGGCAATCCACGGCAGATCAGCCATCAGGTGATCGTCGTTGGAGATAGCCAGCACAACCTTGATATCGTTACTCAGCTGCTCGCGCAGTTTCTGGCCCAGCGGCCACAGATCTTTGCTTACCAGACGCTGATCGTAGTACTCCGCCAGCCACAAATCGGCCTTGGCAAATACCATTTCCAGCATACCAATACGCGTCGAGAAGAACGGCCAGTCACGGCACATCGACTCGAGTACGTCACGTTTACCTGCATCAACCACCGCCTGTAAACCCGCACCCGCACCCAGCCACGCAGGCAGCATCAGGCGGTTCTGCGTCCAGGCGAAGATCCACGGGATGGCGCGCAGGCTTTCGACGCCGCCGCTGGCCTTACGTTTGGCAGGGCGAGAGCCGAGCGGCAGCTTGGCCAGCTCCTGCTCTGGGGTCGCCGAACGGAAGTAAGGCACGAAGTCTTTATTCTCGCGCACGTAGCCGCGATACATGTTGCAGGAAACCTCGGACAGCTGGTCCATCACCTCGACCCAGGCCTTTTTAGGCTCAGGTGGCGGCAGCAGGTTGGCTTCGAGAATAGCGCCGGTGTAGAGCGCGAGGCTGCTGATGGTCACTTCCGGCAGGCCATATTTGAAGCGGATCATCTCACCCTGTTCGGTGACGCGCAGGCCGCCTTTAAGGCTGCCCGGAGGCTGCGACAGCAGCGCCGCGTGAGCCGGCGCACCCCCGCGACCAATCGAACCGCCGCGACCATGGAACAGCGTCAGCAGCACGCCCGCTTTCTCGCAGGTTTTGATTAACGCATCCTGCGCACGATACTGCGCCCATGAGGCTGCCATAACTCCTGCGTCTTTCGCCGAGTCAGAGTAGCCAATCATCACCATCTGTTTGCCCTGAATAAAGCCGCGATACCAGTCAATGCTCAGCAGTTGCGTCATGACGGAGTCTGCATTGTTCAGATCGTCAAGGGTTTCGAACAGCGGCGCAACCGGCATCGCAAACGGGCAACCCGCTTCTTTGAGCAGCAGGTGAACCGCCAGCACGTCGGACGGGGTACGCGCCATCGAAATGACGTAGGCCGCAATCGAGCCTTCTGGCGCTTCGGCCGCAACCTGACAGGTATCCAGCACTTCTTTGGTTTCAGGGCTTGGCGTCCACTTGCGTGGCACCAGCGGACGCGGTGAGTTCAGTTCGCGGATCAGGAACGCCTGTTTATCGCTCTCGGACCAGCTCTCATAATCGCCCAGTCCCAGGAAACGGGTTATCTCGGCAATGGCCTCGGTATGGCGGGTGCTTTCCTGACGGATGTCGATACGCACCAGCGGCACGCCGAAGCAGCGCACGCGGCGCAGGGTATCGAGCAACTGACCGTTGGCAATGATGCCCATGTTGCAGGCTTGCAGTGACTGATAGCAGGCATACAGCGGCGCCCACAGCTGGTCGTTGTTTACCAGCAGGTCTTTAGGACGCGGCAGGGATTCGCCTTTCAAGCGGGCTTCCAGATAAGCCTGGGTCGACAGCAGCTGAGTGCGAATATCTTTCATAATGGTGCGATATGGCTCGACGACGTCTTCACCACCGGCCAGCTCACGCAGCTCAGGCGTTGCTTCGGTCATCGACAGCTCGGAAATCAGTACGTGGATATCGCGCAGGAACAGGTCCGTTGCCTTCCAGCGGCTCAGCTGGAGCACGTGGCGCGTAATGGCAGCAGTGACGTTCGGGTTGCCGTCGCGGTCGCCGCCCATCCAGGAGGTAAAGCGTACCGGCACGGCTTCGACCGGCATTTTGTAGTCAAGTGAGGTTTCAAGCTGTTCGTTGAACTCACGCAGGAAGGCCGGAACGCCTTCCCAGAGGCTGTTTTCAACCACCGCAAAGCCCCACTTGGCTTCGTCGACCGGCGTTGGGCGAATCTTGCGGATTTCGTCCGTGTGCCATGACTGGGCAATCAGCTGGCGCAGGCGGCGCATAATCTGCTTACGCTCATAGTCGGCCAGATCGTTATGGTCGAGTTGTTTCAGGCAGTTGTTGATTTCAACAAGCTTGTGGATCAGGGTACGACGAGCAATTTCGGTTGGGTGCGCGGTTAACACCAGCTCGATCGAAAGCTCTTCAACGGCGTCGCGCAGCTGCTGGTCGGACAGATTCTTCGACTTCAGACGGTCAATCAGCTGGGCCAACGCTTCAGGGTTGCTGGCTGCCTCGCCGTGCGGAGAAATGCTGTGGTATTGCTCGGCAACGTTGGTCAGGTTAAGGAACTGACTGAATGCACGGGCAACCGGAAGTAATTCGTCGTTGGATAAATTTTGCAGCGTGGTCAGCAGTTCCTGACGGTCGGCCTCATTACCTGCACGAGAGGATTTAGAGAGTTTGCGGATTTTCTCTACGCGATCAAGGACCTGCTCTCCCAGCGTGTCTTTGATGGTCTCTCCAAGCAGTTTGCCCAGCGTGCTGACATTACTTCGCATTGCGGAATATTGTTCGTTCATATTACCTCTGACCCGTTTCTTGTTTGATTTCTTATGTCTTGTAAATAACTTTCACCCGTAAGGCGCATTTGCCTCTGTCTATCCCGCCTTCATGGCAATAATCAGTCGTCCAAATTTAGTACTGTAGGAAGTTACCGCAAAAACCCCAATTTCCTTATTAGAAAATCGCTGAATCGAGTAATCAGACTGAAATTTAATTACAGCCGGTAGGTTATTAGTCTGGCTAATTGGCCGTTTTGTACAATATCAAAGGGCACCTTTCGACGCCCCTTTTTTTGTTACATATTTTTAACAATACTAAAACGAGTTTAGCTGAATTAGTGATGACAGAAGTGATGAACCACTTGAGTTATCAGTTCGCGCGTCGGTTTGATGAAGGCGGTATCGATATATTCATCAGGCTGGTGGGCCTGATCGATTGAGCCAGGACCGAGAACCAGCGTCGGGCACAGTTCCTGAATAAACGGCGCCTCGGTGCAGTAGTTAACGATTTCAGTTTCGGTTCCCAGCAGCTTCTCGACCACCTGCACCAGGCGGTGATCCGGCGGACATTCATAGCCCGGAATCGGTGGATGCAGCGCTTCAATGGTCAGACGGCCCGGCCAGCGACTGCTGACAGGCTCAAGCGTTTCGTTAAGCAATTCGTCTAAATCCGACAGCGTCAGGCCCGGCAGCGGGCGAATATCCATGTGCAGTTCACAGCAGGCACAGATGCGGTTTGCCGCATCACCGCCGTTGATGTGGCCAAAGTTCATGGTCGGATAAGGAATCGCAAAGCCGCTGTGGTTGTAGCGCGTTTGCAGCGTCTTACGCAGTTCCATCAGATGGGTGATGGAGTCATGCATTAGCTCAATCGCATTAATGCCACGTGAAGGGTCGCTCGAGTGGCCCGACTGGCCGGTGATACGAATGGCGTTAGAGATGTGGCCTTTGTGTGCGCGCACCGGTTTTAGCGAGGTTGGCTCACCGATGATGGCGCAGTCTGGACGGATGGACGAGGTTTTAGCGAAGTAGCTGGCACCGGCCATCGTCGTTTCTTCATCTGCGGTCGCCAGAATGTACAGCGGCTTGCTGAGCTTCTCGGTATCGATATCACGTAATGCATCGACGATAAACGCGAAAAAGCCTTTCATGTCAGCGGTGCCCAGTCCGTAGAGCCTGTTTTCGTGCTCGGTTAGGGTGAAGGGGTCGCGCGTCCAGCGTCCATCATCGAAAGGTACGGTATCGGTATGACCCGCCAACAGCAGGCCGCCAGCACCTTCACCAATGCTGGCCAGCATGTTGAATTTATTGCGCGTATTAGGTACCGGCTGAATCTCGACCTTGAAGCCCAAATCGCTGAACCAGCCCGCCAGCAAGTTGATTAGGGTTTCATTGCTCTGATCCAATGCGCTGTCGGTGGCACTGATCGAAGGCGTGGCGATTAACTCGCGGTATAGCTCAATAAAAGGAGGTAATTTCATCTTCACTGTTGACAGCCTTTGGTTAGGGTAATATAAATATTCATGCATTTTATGTGAATAAAAATACATTAAGCCGGTTCGTAAGGAAACCCCAAAAACACGCAGGTTTTGGTGTGAATGTAAAAGGGTCGAACAGGCTGAATTTCGCGGGCTTCTGGCGTAAAAAACGCAGTGAGCCCTCTATTTTTTAAAAGAAGGTGAACTGAGCCCATGTTGAATACGCTGATTGTTGGTGCCACCGGTTATGCGGGAGCGGAACTCGCGCTCTACCTAAATCGTCACCCACATATGAACATAACCGGTTTAACGGTTTCAGCGCAAAGTGCAGATGCAGGAAAGTTACTGTCCGACCTGCACCCGCAGCTGAAAGGCATCGTCGATCTGCCTGTTTTACCTTTGGAAAACGTCGCAGAAGCCGCGAAGGGCGTTGACGTTGTTTTTTTAGCCACGGCACATGAAGTCAGCCACGACCTGGCACCACAGTTCCTGGCGGCCGGTTGTATCGTGTTCGACCTCTCGGGTGCCTTCCGCGTTAAAGACCCGGCGTTTTATACTCAGTTCTACGGTTTTGAGCATCAACATCAGGACTGGCTCGACAAGGCTGTTTACGGTTTGGCCGAGTGGCAGGCAGACAAGCTGAAAGAAGCGCAGCTGATTGCCGTACCGGGTTGCTACCCGACGGCGGCCCAGCTGGCTATCAAACCCCTGTTAGAAAAAGACCTGCTTAATCAGGATCAGTGGCCGGTTATCAACGCGACCAGCGGCGTGAGCGGGGCAGGGCGTAAAGCTAGCCTGGGGACCAGCTTCTGCGAGGTCAGTCTGCACGCATACGGCGTATTCAATCACCGTCATCACCCGGAAATCTCTACCCATCTGGGGACGCCGGTCATCTTCACCCCGCATCTGGGCAGCTTCCCACGCGGTATTCTGGCCACCGTGACCTGCCGCCTGAAGCCAGGCGTGAGCGCTGAACAGGTTGCCGAGGCATTCCAGAGTGCCTATGCCAACAAACCGCTGGTGCGTCTATACGATAAAGGCATGCCGGCGCTGAAGAGCGTGGTGGGTCTGCCGTTCTGCGATATTGGCTACGCCGTTCAGGGTGAGCACGTCATTATTGTTGCGGCAGAAGATAACCTGCTGAAAGGGGCATCGGCGCAGGCGGTTCAGTGTCTGAACCTGCGCTTCGGTTTCCCGGAAACGACGTCACTGGTTTAAGTGATTGAACTGAATAACAATTCGTTAGTTGGCTAACGGATTGTTAATTTTATAAAACACCTTCTTTTGAGCGTTTCTTGATCGCCTCATGGATGGTAAATTAAAGAACAATTAACTCCCAACCAGGCAGCATCCTCAAATGTACAGGGAGAACGGGGCGTGAATATGAATCCATTGATCATCAAGTTAGGCGGCGTGTTACTGGACAACGAAGAAGCACTGGAGCGCCTGTTCTCCGCGTTGGTTGCCTACCGTCAGGAATATCAACGCCCGCTGGTGATAGTCCACGGCGGCGGTTATCTGGTCGATGACCTGATGAAGCGTCTCAACCTGCCGGTGGTCAAGAAGTCCGGTCTGCGCGTGACGCCGGCGGACCAGATTGACATCATCACCGGTGCACTGGCCGGTAGCGCCAACAAAACGCTGCTGTCCTGGGCGGTTAAAAATGACATTAACGCCGTGGGCCTGTCTCTGGCCGACGGGGGTTCCGTCAGCGTCACGCAGTTGAGCGAAGACCTTGGCTTTGTGGGTAAAGCCGAAGCCGGTTCTCCGAAACTGATTAACACCCTGACCGCTGCGGGTTACCTGCCCATCGTCAGCTCTATCGGCATCACTGCCGAGGGCGAACTGATGAACGTCAACGCCGACCAGGCTGCGACGGCGCTGGCAGCTACGCTGGGCGCAGACCTGATTCTGCTGTCCGACGTGAGCGGCATTCTCGACGGTAAAGGCCAGCGCGTGCCTGAAATGACCGCCGAAAGAGCGGAGCAGATGATTGAGCAGGGCATTATCACCGACGGCATGATTGTGAAAGTGCACGCGGCTCTCGACGCAGCGCGCACCTTAGGTCGCCCGGTCGATATTGCCAGCTGGCGTCATGCCGATCAGCTTCCGGCTCTGTTCAACGGCGAAGCCATCGGCACCCGTATTCTGGCGTAAGGCCGGGGGGCTCTGGCTCCAATGACCCAAGCCCTAAGAAATTTATAATGTAAAAGCGGTCGGTTATCTCACTGAAACCGACAGCGAAATCAGAAATTTAAGGAAATTATCATGGCAGTAACTAAAGGCATCAGCAAAATTGTTCTCGCTTACTCGGGCGGTCTGGATACTTCAGCGATCATTCCATGGCTGAAAGAAAACTACGGTAACTGCGAAGTGGTGGCATTCGTAGCCAACATCGGTCAGGACCAGGCAGACCTGGAAGGTATTGAGCAGAAAGCGCTGGATACTGGTGCGTCAGAATGCCACGTTGTCGATCTGCGTGAAGAGTTCATCAAAGACTACGTTTATCCCGTGCTGAAAAGCGGCGCGCTGTATGAAGGTACCTACCTGCTGGGCACCTCAATGGCACGTCCATTGATCGCTAAAGCACAGGTTGAGCTGGCGCTCAAAGTCGGTGCTGACGCGGTGTGTCACGGTGCGACCGGTAAAGGTAACGACCAGGTTCGTTTCGAAACGACCTACACCGCGCTGGCTCCACAGCTGAAAGTGGTGGCTCCATGGCGTGAGTGGGACCTGCGTTCCCGTGAAGCGCTGCTGGATTACCTGAAAGTGCGTAACATCAAGACCACTGCGTCTCTGGAAAAAATCTACAGCCGTGACGAAAACGCCTGGCACATCTCTACCGAAGGCGGCGTGCTGGAAAGCCCTTGGAATGCAGCGAACAAAGACTGCTGGGCATGGACCGTTGCACCTGAAGATGCGCCGGACGAAGCCGAACTGGTGACCATCAAGGTTGAGAAAGGCGAAGTGGTTGGCGTGAATGGCCAGGAACTGAGCCCGTTCAAATGTCTGGAAGCGTTGAACGCGCTGGGCGTGAAACACGGCGTGGGCCGTATCGACATCGTTGAAAACCGTCTGGTAGGCATCAAATCTCGCGGTTGCTACGAAACCCCAGGCGGCACCATCATGATGGCTGCACTGCGTGGCGTTGAGCAGCTGGTTCTGGACCGCGACAGCTTCAAATGGCGTGAGCAGTTGGGTCAGGAAATGTCTTACGTCGTGTACGACGGCCGTTGGTTCGCGCCTCTGCGTGAGTCCATTCAGGCAGCCGCCGACTCTCTGGCGCAGGACGTTAACGGTGAAGTGGTTGTTAAGCTGTACAAGGGCACCGCAACCGCAATTCAGAAGAAATCAGCCAACAGCATGTACTCTGAAGAGTTCGCGACCTTCGGCGAAGATGAAGTGTATGACCACAGCCACGCGGGCGGCTTCATTCGTCTGTTCTCCCTGTCTTCACGTATCCGTGCGCTGAACGCAGCCAAGAAATAAGCGTTAGCAATAAGCGTTACATCAGGCGTGCGAGACACCTCGCATGCCTGAATCATCTCTTCAAATATCACTTCTTAAGCAAGTAAAGTCGGGAGCATTATCATGGCACTATGGGGCGGACGCTTTAGTCAGGCAGCAGATCAGCGTTTTAAAGAACTGAATGATTCACTGCGGTTTGACTATCGATTGGCTGAGCAGGATATCGTGGGCTCGGTAGCCTGGTCGAAAGCGCTGGTCACCGTAAATGTGCTGACCGCCGACGAACAGCAGCAGCTGGAAGGCGCGCTGAACGTGTTGCTGGAAGAAGTGCGTGCGAATCCTCGCGCTATTCTGGAGAGTGATGCAGAGGACATTCACAGCTGGGTTGAGCTGAAGCTTATCGACAAGGTCGGTAACCTCGGCAAGAAGCTGCACACTGGCCGTAGCCGTAACGATCAGGTCGCGACCGACATCAAGCTGTGGTGTAAAACGCAGGTTGTCGAGCTTCAGCTGGCCGTTAAGCAGTTGCAGCAGGCGCTGGTTGAAACCGCCGAAGCAAATCAGGATGCCGTGATGCCGGGTTATACTCACCTGCAGCGCGCCCAGCCGGTCACTTTTGCACACTGGTGTCTGGCCTACGTTGAAATGCTGGCCCGTGATGAAAGCCGTTTACAAGATACTCTGACCCGTCTCGACGTGAGCCCGTTGGGCAGCGGCGCGCTGGCAGGTACGGCTTACCCTATCGATCGCGCACAGCTGGCTGGCTGGTTGGGCTTTGCATCGGCAACCCGCAACAGTCTCGACAGCGTTTCCGACCGTGACCATATTCTCGAACTGCTGTCTAACGCCTCAATCAGCATGGTTCACCTGTCGCGTTTTGCCGAAGATCTGATTTTCTTCAACACCGGCGAAGCGGGCTTTGTTGACCTGTCTGACCGCGTAACCTCCGGCTCTTCACTCATGCCACAGAAGAAAAACCCGGACGCGCTGGAGCTTATCCGCGGTAAGTGTGGCCGTGTACAGGGCGCGTTGACCGGCATGATGATGACCCTGAAGGGTCTGCCGCTGGCGTACAACAAAGACATGCAGGAAGACAAAGAAGGGCTGTTTGACGCGCTCGACACCTGGATGGACTGCCTGCAAATGGCCGCGCTGGTGCTCGACGGTATTCAGGTTAAGCGTCCACGCTGCAAAGAAGCCGCCGAACAAGGTTATGCCAACTCAACCGAGCTGGCCGACTATCTGGTCGCCAAAGGCGTGCCTTTCCGTGAAGCGCACCACATTGTGGGTGAAGCCGTGGTTGAAGCCATTCGTCAGGGCAAAGCGCTTGAAGCCTTGCCGCTGGCCGATTTGCAAAAATTCAGCAGCATTATCGGTGATGACGTTTACCCGATTCTGGCGCTGCAGTCCTGCCTGGATAAGCGTAATGCCAAAGGCGGCGTCGCGCCTGAGCAGGTTGCGCTGGCAATCCGTGAAGCAAAAGCCCGTCTGGCCTGATAAAAGACCGACAAAAAAAAGCGGGCCACTCGGCCCGCAAATTGTTCATACACTACTTTCTTATTGTGTTGAGACTTTCCGTTTCTTTTCCGCCCATTTGACTATCAGGCTGCGAAGAACTGCTCTAGATCGTCGCTTCCCCCGATGTGGCGACCCCCGATAAAGACTTGCGGCACCGTTGCACGACCGCTGACTGCACGCAGGCTAACGGTGGTTGCGTCCTTACCTAATACAACTTCTTCATACTGAATGCCGCGCTCTTGCAGCATCTGTTTTGCTTTGGCACAGAACGGGCAGCCCGGTTTAGTAAAGACCGACACGGATTCCTGCACTTTATATTCAGGCGCCAGATATTTGAGCATGGTGTCTGCATCTGATACTTCAAACGGGTCGCCCGGCTTGTTTGGCTCAACGAACATCTTTTCGACTACGCCGTTGCGTACCAGCATGGAGTAGCGCCATGAGCGCGGGCCAAAGCCGAGGTCGGCTTTCTCGACCAGCATGTCCATCCCTTTAGTGAACTCGCCGTTACCGTCAGGAATGAAGGTAATGTTTTCTGCGTTCTGTTCTGCCTTCCAGGCATTCATGACAAAGGTATCGTTCACTGACACGCACAGAATGCTGTCAACCCCATGTTGTTTGAACACGCCGGCCAATTCGTTGTAGCGCGGCAGGTGGCTTGACGAGCAGGTGGGTGTAAACGCGCCAGGCAGTGAAAACACGATCACAGTTTTGTTTTTGAACAGATCATCGGTCGTGGTATCAATCCACTTATCGCCCTGACGAGTGTGGAACGTGACTTGTGGTACGTTTTTTCCTTCGCGGCTTGTAAACATCCATAACCTCTTAATTAATATTCAATAAAAAATCATTCTTCGGCGTTGCCGTTTCGATGTGGGACATTATTAACGATTCAGCTTGATAGATATAATCGTTGATTGCTATCTTATCTATCGCTAATGGCTATCGCCTTGGTGATTCGTGAAAGGGAGAAACTATGAACATCCGTGATTTGGAATATCTGGTCGCGCTGGCCGAATTTCGGCATTTTCGCCGCGCCGCCGATTCTTGCCACGTCAGTCAACCCACGCTGAGTGGCCAAATCCGTAAGCTTGAAGATGAGTTGGGCGTCATGCTGCTGGAAAGAACCAGCCGCAAGGTTTTATTCACTCAGGCCGGGTTATTGCTTGTCGATCAAGCACGTACCGTACTGCGTGAGGTGAAGGTACTGAAAGAGATGGCCAGCCAGCAGGGCGAGGCAATGTCCGGTCCGCTGCACATCGGGCTTATCCCGACGGTTGGGCCTTACCTGCTGCCACAAATTATCCCGACGCTGCATAAAACCTTCCCGAAACTGGAAATGTATCTGCACGAAGCTCAGACTCAGCAACTGTTGGCCCAGCTCGACAGCGGCAAGCTTGACTGTGCCATTCTGGCGCTGGTGAAAGAAAGCGAAGCCTTCATTGAGGTGCCATTGTTTGACGAGCCGATGAAGCTGGCAATTTATGACGATCACCCGTGGGCGGTACGCGACAAGGTAGCGATGGCCGACCTGTCTGGCGAAAAATTGCTGATGCTTGAGGATGGCCATTGTTTACGTGACCAGGCATTAGGTTTCTGTTTCCAGGCGGGGGCAGACGAAGACACGCATTTTCGCGCAACCAGTCTTGAGACGTTGCGAAACATGGTTGCCGCAGGCAGTGGAATTACTTTACTGCCGTCACTGGCTGTGCCGCAGGAGCGCAGCCGAGACGGCGTAACCTATCTGCTTTGCGACAAGCCGGAACCGAAGCGCACCATTGCTCTGGTGTATCGCCCCGGTTCCCCGTTGCGCGGTCGTTATGAACAGCTGGCCGAAGCCATCAAAACGCACATGCAAACCTACATGGATGCACTGGCGTTAAAAAAGCCGGTTTAAGCCGTTCAGTGCCGCAACGCGATAGGCTTCCGCCATCGTCGGATAGTTGAAGGTGGTATTAACGAAATACTCGATGGTATTTCCCGCCCCTTTCTGTTCCATGATAGCCTGACCGATGTGAATGATTTCAGCCGCGCGTTCACCAAAGCAGTGGATACCGAGAATTTGCTTGGTATCTCTGTGAAACAGCAGCTTGAGGCTCCCCACGTTCATACCGGCTATCTGCGCACGCGCCAGGTGTTTGAACTGGGCGCGGCCCACCTCGTAAGGCACTTTCATCGCGGTCAACTCCTGCTCGGTTTTACCCACGGAGCTAATCTCCGGAATGGTGTAGATCCCGGTAGGAATATTTTCGATGAGATGCACCTTGGCTTCGCCCTGGATCATCGCCTGTGCGGCAATGCGTCCCTGGTCATAAGCGGCAGACGCCAAGCTTGGATAACCGACCACGTCACCCACTGCGTAAATATGCGGCAAGGCGGTCTGGTACATGCTATTGACCTTTAACAGTCCACGGCTGTCGGCTTCGAGACCAATTTTGTCCAGATTCAGCGAGTCGGTATTACCCGTACGTCCGTTGGCAAACAGCAGGGCATCGGCCTTCACTTTTTTGCCTGATTTCAGGTGCACGATAACGCCGTCATCAACGCCTTCAATTCTTTCAAATTCTTCATTGTGGCGAATCACCACGCCGTTGTTCCAGAAGTGATATGAAAGAGAGTCGGACATTTCCTGATCGAGGAACGCCAGCAGACGGTCGCGGGTATTAATCAGGTCAACTTTAACGTTTAGACCGCGGAAAATGGAGGCGTACTCACAGCCAATTACGCCCGCACCGTAGATAATCACGTGGCGCGGTTCATGCTCGAGGCCAAGGATCAGGTCGCTGTCGTAAATGCGTGGATGGGTAAAGTCGACGCCAGCCGGGCGATAAGGGCGAGAACCGCAGGCAATCACGATATGCTCGGCGCTCACAAAGTCCTGAGTTCCGTCGGCATAGGTGACCGAAATGGTGTTGGCATCAATAAAACTCGCGTCACCGGCAAAGAGTTTGCACTGGTTACGCTCGTAGAAGCCTTCACGCATGCGAGTCTGTTGATTAATAACGGAGTCGGCATGACGGAGAATCTGTGGAAACGTCGAGCTCATGGGGCGAGAACCGTCGCTGTACAGCGGATTCTGGTTGAATTCGATGATTCTGCTTACTGCATGACGTAGCGCTTTTGATGGAATAGTGCCCCAGTGTGTACAACCGCCACCGACGTTGTTATAGCGTTCGATAACGGCAACTCTGGCGCCTTGTTTAACCAGACCCATGGCAGCACCTTCACCGCCAGGGCCGGAGCCAATGATAATGGCATCGAAATGATAGTTCTGTGACATGGATTAGGAACCTATTTTTATACAAAATCACAACGTGAATGTAACATCATAGACCTATTTTCCCAACGACTGGTTATCTATTCGTGGGAATGCAGCAACATTCAGAAGAACTTTATGCTGAACTTAGTATAACGGTCGTTGCTGAAAAATTTGGTATAGTGAAATGAATTCAGGCGAATGGGTAAGTAGACACTATCGGATGAAGGTCATGGGCGTAAGAGCACAACAAAAAGAGCGTACTCGCCGCTCGCTGATTGAGGCGGCCTTTAGCCAACTGAGCGCTGAGCGCAGTTTCGCCAGTTTAAGCCTGCGTGAGGTTTCTCGCGAAGCGGGCATCGCACCCACGTCTTTTTATCGGCATTTTCGCGATGTAGACGAGCTGGGCCTGACGATGGTGGATGAAAGCGGCCTGATGCTACGCCAGCTCATGCGCCAGGCGCGCCAGCGTATCGCCAAAGGCGGCAGCGTGATCCGTACCTCCGTCTCTACCTTTATGGAATTTATCGGCAACAATCCCAACGCCTTCCGTTTGCTGTTACGTGAACGTTCGGGAACCTCCGCCGCCTTCCGTGCCGCAGTCGCGCGTGAAATTCAGCATTTCATCGCGGAACTTGCCGACTATTTGCAACTCGAAAACCATATGCCGCGCAGCTTCACTGAAGCGCAGGCCGAGGCTATGGTTATCATCGTGTTTAACGCCGGTGCAGAGGCGCTAGATGTCGACCTCGCCCAGCGTCGTCAGCTCGAAGAGCGGCTGGTACTCCAGCTGCGCATGATCTCCAAAGGGGCGTACTACTGGTATCGCCGCCAACAGGAGAGAACGGCTGACACATCAGTTAACGATGAGGTCATTCAAAACGATTGAAATTATGGCAAGGTAGTAGGCTAATAGATGCGAGCAGTCGAGGCTGCTACGGCTTACGTTGAAAAGGATAAAAGAGGATTAGAAGATGACAGAACAACCACGCCAGGATAATGGCACCCTGGTCTTGGCTCTGATTGCCGGATTATCGATTAACGGCTCCTTTAGTGCCTTATTCAGTTCCGTTGTGGCTTTTTCAATTTTCCCGATTATTGCGCTGGTTCTGGCCGTCTACTGTCTGCACGTTCGCTACCAGAAAAGCGAGATGCCCTTTGGTATTCCCAAGCTGGCCGCCGCGTGTTTCGTGCTGGGACTGCTGCTCTATAGCACCATCGTTCGCGCCGAATATCCGCAGCTAGGTTCAAACTTCCTGCCGTCGATTATCTGTGTGGTTCTGGTGTTCTGGATCGCCTACCGCCTGAAGAAACGTAAAGCAGTAAACAACGCGTAATCTGTACTAAATATAGAAAGGGCAGCCCTCGGGCTGCCCTTTTACGTTTTACGCGTCGATGCGTTCGAGTAACACGCCGCATTCCATGTGATGGGTATATGGGAATTGGTCAAACAGCGCCAGACGGCTTACGCGGTGAGTCTGTTGCAGCGTCTCAAGGTTGGCACACAGCGTCTCAGGATTGCAGGAGATATAAAGGATGCGGGAATAGCCCTGAACCAGCTTTACCGTATCGTCGTCCAGACCGCTGCGCGGCGGATCGACAAAAATGGTTTCACAGTCATAGCTTTTGAGATCGACACCCTCCAAACGACGGAACTCGCGAACGCCGTTCATCGCCTGGGTAAAATCTTCGGCGGCCATGCGGATAATCTGTACGTTATCAATATGATTGGCCGCGATATTAAACTGTGCGGCGGCCACCGATGGCTTGGCAATTTCAGTCGCCAGCACGCGATTGAAGTTACGGGCCAGCGCCAGAGAGAAGTTACCGTTGCCACAGTAGAGCTCGAGCAAATCACCCTTTGCACCTTCGGTGACTTCCAGCGCCCATTCCAGCATATGAATATTCATCGCGGCATTAGGCTGGGTGAAGCTGTTCTCAACCTGACGGTAAATCATATCGCGGCCTGCGACCGGCAGAACCTCATCGACATAATCCTGATCCAGCATAATTTTAGTTTTCGCCGCGCGGCCAATCAGCTGAATGTCGAAGCCGTCTTGGCGCAGCTGGTCACGCAATGCGGTTGCCGCCGTCTGCCAGGCGTCGTCGAGCTTGCGGTGATACAGCAATGAGGCAATGATTTTGCCGCTGCGGGTCGACAGATAGTCAATCTGGAACAGCTTGTGACGCAGGGCTGGCTCGGCTTTCACCGCCTCGAGCAGGACCGGCATCAGGCGGTTGATAAGCTCGCTTGCGGCTGGGAATTGATCAACGCGGATGCGAGCCTTGGTCTGCTGGTCAAACATGATGTGGTAAAGGTCACCCTCGTCATGCCACACGCGGAACTCGGCGCGCATACGATAATGGCTGACTGGAGAACGGAAAACTTCAGCCGCCGGCGCATTAAATGGCGACATCAGCGCCGTGAGACGGGCGGTCTTTTCCGCCAGTTGGTCGTCATATTGTTCAATGGGCAGGTTTTCAGGCGTCATCTATTTTCTCGTCTTGCTGCTAATCAATGGGCGAACTTTGCGGAATGTGGTGCGTTTTGCCCGCTGATTGTAGGGAATGCCGTGGTGATGTCCAGTTTTGTCGTATTTAGTTTCTCTGAGCGCTGTGGAAGTCTAGATTTCCAAATAGGTTGATCGTAGGATTCATCTCAGGCCTCCATTGTTGAGTTAAAAGGGAATCCGGTGGGAATCCGGAGCTGTCGCGCAGCGGTATGGGGAAAGCACGGCGAACGCATTATTACTCTTTATCATCTAACAATAATGCAGACACTGTCCTTTATTAAGGATGGGAAGTTATCGCCCGGTGTTATTTCTAATAATTCTAATAGAAACAACAAATCCCAAGCCCGAAGACCTGCCTGAATTACGTCGCAATTTTCATAATCTTCGCGAAATAGGATTATGTTTTACTGCGGCATCCTTTATTGGGTTGGGATGCGCGTTTCTATGACAATTAAAAAACATGCGCTGCTGACGGTTCTTTCCGTCACGGCATTCTCTGGCTGGGCGCAAGATAGCACTTCACAAACAGACAATAACGACACAGTGGTCGTCACCGCTAATCGTTTCCCGCAGCCGGTTTCAACGGTGCTTGCGGCAACGACGGTAGTGACAAGAGATCAAATAGACCGATGGCAGTCCAAGTCGCTGATTGACGTAATGCGGCGACTGCCGGGCGTGGATATTGCGCAAAATGGTGGGCTGGGACAGTCCAGCTCGATGTTTATTCGCGGAACTAACTCAAGCCACGTATTAATCCTGATCGACGGCATTCGTTTAAATCAGGCCGGAATAACCGGTTCCTCGGATTTAAGCCAAATTCCAATCTCTCTGGTACAGAAGATTGAATATATCCGTGGGCCCTCTTCGGCGGTTTATGGTTCAGACGCTATCGGCGGAGTGGTAAACATTATTACCACCCGCGATAAACTCGGCACGACCCTCAGCGCGGGAATCGGTTCTAACGGTTACCAGTCTTACGATGCCGCAACGCAACAAAAGCTGGGCGATGATACCGTCGGCACCTTTGCAGGGAATTACACTTATACCCGCGGCTATGATGTGGTGGCTAATTTGCCGGACAACTACGGTGACCCGCGCCAGCCCGATCGCGACGGCTTTATGAGCAAAACGCTCTACGGTTCATTGCTGCATAACTTTAATGACAACCTCAGCGGCTTTATTCGCGGCTATGGTTTCGACAACCGCACCGCCTATGACGGCGATTACAGTTATACCGCGCCTTATGATGCGTTGATCGATACTCAGCAGCTTTATAGTCAAACCTGGGATACCGGTCTGCGTTATAACCAAGGCATTTATGCCACGCAGCTGATTGGTAGCTATTCCCACACCAAGACCTACAACTATGACCCGCGCTACGGGATGTATAATGCCTCGGCGACGCTGGATGATATCGAGCAATACAACGTGCAGTGGGGCAACACCGTGCAAGCGTGGCACGGTACGATTAGCGGCGGTCTCGACTGGCAGAAGCAAACCACCACGCCGGGCACCGATTATCTGAGTGAAGGCTATGAACAGCGTAATACCGGCGTCTATGCCACCACGCAGCAGCTTTTCGGGCCGGTAACGGTCGAAGGTGCGCTGCGTAACGACGATAACTCGCAGTTTGGTCAGCACACTACCTGGCAGAGTAGTGCAGCCTACGAGTTTATCGACGGTTACCGCTTTATTGCCTCCTATGGTACTGCTTATAAGGCGCCGAATCTGGGGCAGGTTTACAGCGAGAACTATGGCAATATCAATCTGCGTCCTGAGCAGAGCAAGCAGTGGGAAGGTGCGTTCGAGGGGCTGACCGGTCCGGTCACCTGGCGGGTGGGGGGGTACAAGAATGAAATCACCAACCTGATTGATAGCGATCCGGTGACCTACCGCTATTACAACATCGGCGAAGCCAAGATTAAAGGCGTTGAGGCGACGGCATCCTTCGATACAGGGCCGTTGAGTCATCAGCTATCTTATGACTATGTCGATGCGCGAGATGCACAGACTAACGAGCCGTTGCTGCGCCGTGCTAAACAGCAGGTGAAATACGAGCTGGACTGGCAGATTGAGCAGATTGATTGGGCTGTCACCTACCATTATCTCGGTGAGCGTTATGACGAGGACTATAATAGTGGCAATACCGTCAAGCTGGGAGGTGTAAGCCTGTGGGACGTCGCCGCTTCTTATCCTGTTACGTCCCATCTGACCGTTCGTGCTAGAATTGCCAACCTCTTTAATCAAGATTATGAGACGGTTTATGGCTACGCGACACCAGGACGTGAATATTTCCTCTCTGGAAGCTATACCTTCTGATAACGCCATAGTACCGGCTCGCCCGACGGCGCTGGTGTTTGACTCTGGCGTCGGCGGGTTATCGGTTTATCATGAGGTCCGGCAGCTCTTGCCGGACCTGCACTATATATACGCTTTCGATAATGTGGCATTTCCCTACGGTGAAAAGTCAGAAGCGTTTATCGTCGAGCGCGTGGTCGAAATAGTGAGTGCTGTCGCCGAGCGCCATCCTCTTTCTATTATTATCATCGCCTGCAATACCGCGAGCACTGTTTCACTTCCTGCGCTGCGTGCAAAGTTCAACTGTCCTGTCGTGGGCGTGGTACCTGCCATCAAACCTGCCGCCAAACTGACGCGTAATGGTATCGTCGGACTTCTGGCGACGCGTGCTACGGTTCAGCGTCCTTATACTCATGACCTGATTGCCCGTTTTGCGGCTGATTGCAAGATTCTGATGCTGGGTTCTGCCGAGCTGGTGGAGTTGGCCGAAGCAAAGCTGCACGGTGAAGAAGTTTCTCTTCCTCTATTAAAGAAAATCCTGCAACCCTGGCTGAAATTGCGCGAGCCACCCGACACCGTGGTATTGGGATGTACCCATTTCCCGCTGCTGAGTAACGAGTTGGCACAGGTTTTACCTGATGGAACGCGAATGATTGACTCAGGACTGGCCATTGCACGTCGTGCACACTGGTTAATTGAGACCGCTTTTACTTCAATACCAGCGAAAAAAGACGGAATCGAAATAGAAAGCATCGCCTACTGTATGAAGCTTGATGAACCGGCTTCTGGGTTGCTGCCTGTTTTGCAGTCATATGGCTTTAAAAGCATCCTGGAATTGACGCTTTAAACGCCTTTTGATTAAACATTCAGCGGTCGGAAAAGTTTTTTAAAAATAGGGGTTGCGGCCTTTCAGAAACTCCCTATAATGCGCCTCCACTGACCGGGAACAACGACTCCTCTAACGAGAACCAAGTCGCCGGGTCGGGAAGAGAAAAAGAAAGATTCGAAAGAAAAACTCTTGACTCTTCAGCGGGAAAGCGTAATATGCACCTCCCGCGCCGCATAAGATTCATTGCGAACAGCGGCACTGCTCTTTAACAATTTATCAGACAATCTGTGTGGGCACTCACAAGACGATATCAGCCGCTTCGGTGGCAAAAAATATCAAGTCTTAGAGTGACCAAGCAGTAATTCATTATGAATGATGTGAAGTAACTTTGAGCATCGCTGAACTTGTTTCAGCAAATCGAACTTTTAATTGAAGAGTTTGATCATGGCTCAGATTGAACGCTGGCGGCAGGCCTAACACATGCAAGTCGAGCGGTAGCACGGGAGAGCTTGCTCTCTGGGTGACGAGCGGCGGACGGGTGAGTAATGTCTGGGAAACTGCCTGATGGAGGGGGATAACTACTGGAAACGGTAGCTAATACCGCATGATGTCGCAAGACCAAAGTGGGGGACCTTCGGGCCTCACGCCATCGGATGTGCCCAGATGGGATTAGCTAGTAGGTGGGGTAATGGCTCACCTAGGCGACGATCCCTAGCTGGTCTGAGAGGATGACCAGCCACACTGGAACTGAGACACGGTCCAGACTCCTACGGGAGGCAGCAGTGGGGAATATTGCACAATGGGCGCAAGCCTGATGCAGCCATGCCGCGTGTGTGAAGAAGGCCTTAGGGTTGTAAAGCACTTTCAGCGAGGAGGAAGGCGTTGTAGTTAATAGCTGCAACGATTGACGTTACTCGCAGAAGAAGCACCGGCTAACTCCGTGCCAGCAGCCGCGGTAATACGGAGGGTGCAAGCGTTAATCGGAATTACTGGGCGTAAAGCGCACGCAGGCGGTTTGTTAAGTCAGATGTGAAATCCCCGAGCTTAACTTGGGAACTGCATTTGAAACTGGCAAGCTAGAGTCTTGTAGAGGGGGTAGAATTCCAGGTGTAGCGGTGAAATGCGTAGAGATCTGGAGGAATACCGGTGGCGAAGGCGGCCCCCTGGACAAAGACTGACGCTCAGGTGCGAAAGCGTGGGGAGCAAACAGGATTAGATACCCTGGTAGTCCACGCTGTAAACGATGTCGACTTGGAGGTTGTGCCCTTGAGGCGTGGCTTCCGGAGCTAACGCGTTAAGTCGACCGCCTGGGGAGTACGGCCGCAAGGTTAAAACTCAAATGAATTGACGGGGGCCCGCACAAGCGGTGGAGCATGTGGTTTAATTCGATGCAACGCGAAGAACCTTACCTACTCTTGACATCCAGAGAATTTGCTAGAGATAGCTTAGTGCCTTCGGGAACTCTGAGACAGGTGCTGCATGGCTGTCGTCAGCTCGTGTTGTGAAATGTTGGGTTAAGTCCCGCAACGAGCGCAACCCTTATCCTTTGTTGCCAGCACGTAATGGTGGGAACTCAAAGGAGACTGCCGGTGATAAACCGGAGGAAGGTGGGGATGACGTCAAGTCATCATGGCCCTTACGAGTAGGGCTACACACGTGCTACAATGGCGTATACAAAGAGAAGCGAACTCGCGAGAGCAAGCGGACCTCATAAAGTACGTCGTAGTCCGGATTGGAGTCTGCAACTCGACTCCATGAAGTCGGAATCGCTAGTAATCGTAGATCAGAATGCTACGGTGAATACGTTCCCGGGCCTTGTACACACCGCCCGTCACACCATGGGAGTGGGTTGCAAAAGAAGTAGGTAGCTTAACCTTCGGGAGGGCGCTTACCACTTTGTGATTCATGACTGGGGTGAAGTCGTAACAAGGTAACCGTAGGGGAACCTGCGGTTGGATCACCTCCTTACCTCAAGATACGCATTGTGCAGTGTCCACACAGATTGTCTGATGAAAAAGTAACGAGCAGAAATACCTTTATAGGCTTGTAGCTCAGGTGGTTAGAGCGCACCCCTGATAAGGGTGAGGTCGGTGGTTCAAGTCCACTCAGGCCTACCAATCCTTTCCTTCTCTGCGTTGTCGCCCCACTCGTTTGCACCAAGCAAACGTCGTGTGACTCCGCCTTGATAAGAAAAGCATTGGCTGACTCATCTGAACGATGAGTGATAAAGGTATCTGTTAGTGACTGTATGGGGCTATAGCTCAGCTGGGAGAGCGCCTGCCTTGCACGCAGGAGGTCAGCGGTTCGATCCCGCTTAGCTCCACCATATCCATACGGTTCACACCAATACTTCAGAGTATATTGGCGACAGTATACTGCGAAGTATTTTGCTCTTTAACAATCTGGAACAAGCTGAAAAATTGAAATGATACAGCTGAACATAACTCTCCGTAGAAGTACTGAGTTATGCGCACCTGTATTAGAGTCTCTCAAATAATCGCAGCCTCGAATGTTGTCACTCTTTATGAGTTTATAAGACACCTTCGGGTTGTGAGGTTAAGCGACTAAGCGTACACGGTGGATGCCTAGGCAGTCAGAGGCGATGAAGGGCGTGCTAATCTGCGAAAAGCGTCGGTAAGGTGATATGAACCGTTATACCCGACGATACCCGAATGGGGAAACCCAATGTGATACGTCACATTATCGCATGGTGAATACATAGCCATGCGAGGCGAACCGGGGGAACTGAAACATCTAAGTACCCCGAGGAAAAGAAATCAACCGAGATTCCCCCAGTAGCGGCGAGCGAACGGGGAACAGCCCAGAACCTGAATCAGTTTGTGTGTTAGTGGAAGCGTCTGGAAGGTCGCACGGTACAGGGTGATAGTCCCGTACACAAAAGCGCATAAATTGTGAGTTCGATGAGTAGGGCGGGACACGTGACATCCTGTCTGAATATGGGGGGACCATCCTCCAAGGCTAAATACTCCTGACTGACCGATAGTGAACCAGTACCGTGAGGGAAAGGCGAAAAGAACCCCGGCGAGGGGAGTGAAATAGAACCTGAAACCGTGTACGTACAAGCAGTGGGAGCCTACTTGTTAGGTGACTGCGTACCTTTTGTATAATGGGTCAGCGACTTATATTTTGTAGCAAGGTTAACCGTATAGGGGAGCCGTAGGGAAACCGAGTCTTAACTGGGCGTCAAGTTGCAAGGTATAGACCCGAAACCCGGTGATCTAGCCATGGGCAGGTTGAAGGTTGGGTAACACTAACTGGAGGACCGAACCGACTAATGTTGAAAAATTAGCGGATGACTTGTGGCTGGGGGTGAAAGGCCAATCAAACCGGGAGATAGCTGGTTCTCCCCGAAAGCTATTTAGGTAGCGCCTCGTGAACTCATCTTCGGGGGTAGAGCACTGTTTCGACTAGGGGGCCATCCCGGCTTACCAACTCGATGCAAACTCCGAATACCGAAGAATGTTATCACGGGAGACACACGGCGGGTGCTAACGTCCGTCGTGAAGAGGGAAACAACCCAGACCGCCAGCTAAGGTCCCAAAGTCATGGTTAAGTGGGAAACGATGTGGGAAGGCATAGACAGCCAGGATGTTGGCTTAGAAGCAGCCATCATTTAAAGAAAGCGTAATAGCTCACTGGTCGAGTCGGCCTGCGCGGAAGATGTAACGGGGCTAAACCATGCACCGAAGCTGCGGCAGCGACGCTTAGGCGTTGTTGGGTAGGGGAGCGTTCTGTAAGCCGTAGAAGGTGAACTGTGAGGTTTGCTGGAGGTATCAGAAGTGCGAATGCTGACATAAGTAACGATAATGCGGGTGAAAAACCCGCACGCCGGAAGACCAAGGGTTCCTGTCCAACGTTAATCGGGGCAGGGTGAGTCGACCCCTAAGGCGAGGCTGAAAAGCGTAGTCGATGGGAAACAGGTTAATATTCCTGTACTTGGTGTTACTGCGAAGGGGGGACGGAGAGGGCTAGGCTAGCCGGGCGACGGTTGTCCCGGTTTAAGCGTGTAGGGGTGTAGACCTGGTAAATCCGGTTTACTGTAACCCTGAGGCGTGATGACGAGCCACTACGGTGGTGAAGTAGTTGATGCCGCACTTCCAGGAAAAGCCTCTAAGCATCAGGTAACATTAAATCGTACCCCAAACCGACACAGGTGGTCAGGTAGAGAATACTCAGGCGCTTGAGAGAACTCGGGTGAAGGAACTAGGCAAAATGGTGCCGTAACTTCGGGAGAAGGCACGCTGTCGCTAGGTGGAGGAACTTGCTTCCCGAGCCGAAGACAGTCGAAGATACCAGCTGGCTGCAACTGTTTAATAAAAACACAGCACTGTGCAAACACGAAAGTGGACGTATACGGTGTGACGCCTGCCCGGTGCCGGAAGGTTAATTGATGGGGTTATCCGCAAGGAGAAGCTCTTGATCGAAGCCCCGGTAAACGGCGGCCGTAACTATAACGGTCCTAAGGTAGCGAAATTCCTTGTCGGGTAAGTTCCGACCTGCACGAATGGCGTAATGATGGCCAGGCTGTCTCCACCCGAGACTCAGTGAAATTGAACTCGCTGTGAAGATGCAGTGTACCCGCGGCAAGACGGAAAGACCCCGTGAACCTTTACTATAGCTTGACACTGAACATTGAGCCTTGATGTGTAGGATAGGTGGGAGGCTTTGAAGCGTGGACGCCAGTCTGCGTGGAGCCAACCTTGAAATACCACCCTTTAATGTTTGATGTTCTAACTCGGCCCCGTAATCCGGGGTGAGGACAGTGTCTGGTGGGTAGTTTGACTGGGGCGGTCTCCTCCTAAAGAGTAACGGAGGAGCACGAAGGTTAGCTAATCACGGTCGGACATCGTGAGGTTAGTGCAATGGCATAAGCTAGCTTGACTGCGAGAGTGACGGCTCGAGCAGGTACGAAAGTAGGTCATAGTGATCCGGTGGTTCTGAATGGAAGGGCCATCGCTCAACGGATAAAAGGTACTCCGGGGATAACAGGCTGATACCGCCCAAGAGTTCATATCGACGGCGGTGTTTGGCACCTCGATGTCGGCTCATCACATCCTGGGGCTGAAGTAGGTCCCAAGGGTACGGCTGTTCGCCGTTTAAAGTGGTACGCGAGCTGGGTTTAGAACGTCGTGAGACAGTTCGGTCCCTATCTGCCGTGGGCGTTGGAAGATTGAGAGGGGCTGCTCCTAGTACGAGAGGACCGGAGTGGACGCATCACTGGTGTTCGGGTTGTCATGCCAATGGCATTGCCCGGTAGCTAAATGCGGAAAAGATAAGCGCTGAAAGCATCTAAGCGCGAAACTTGCCTCAAGATGAGTCTTCCCTGGGACTTCGAGTCCCCTGAAGGGACGTTTAAGACTAAGACGTTGATAGGCTGGGTGTGTAAGTGCAGCGATGCATTGAGCTAACCAGTACTAATGACCCGAGAGGCTTAACCTTACAACACCGAAGGTGTTTTAGAGAGACGAGACGAAAGTTTCAAGAAATCAGCTTGTTCAAAGATTGGTTCTGATGGCGGCCTGCAGGAATGTGGAAAGCGGTTAGAATGAAACAGAATTTGCCTGGCGGCAGTAGCGCGGTGGTCCCACCTGACCCCATGCCGAACTCAGAAGTGAAACGCCGTAGCGCCGATGGTAGTGTGGGGTCTCCCCATGCGAGAGTAGGGAACTGCCAGGCATCAAATTCGTTCCTTTTTCCCCTGACAAGGAAAAATACAAGGAACAAACTGATAACAGACCGATTGTCTGTTGTGAGTGAAAGAACCGGTGGAGCGGTAGTTCAGTTGGTTAGAATACCTGCCTGTCACGCAGGGGGTCGCGGGTTCGAGCCCCGTCCGTTCCGCCACTAATTTAAATTATGCCTGCTAAAATTTAGCAGGCATAATAGTAAGCAGATTTAGGGGCGTAGCTCAGTTGGTAGAGCACCGGTCTCCAAAACCGGGTGTCGCGAGTTCGAGTCTCTCCGCCCCTGCCATATAAGAACCCTTCGCGAAAGCGAGGGGTTTTTTTCGTTTTGAACCCTCTAAACACAGCTCGAAAACCTATAAAAAGTCCTCTTTCTGCTCAAATACATCTCGTTTATTGCCTAAAAAATTCCCTGATTTTTCTTTATTTTACATATAACGCTCACTCTGGCCTCATATTTCCCCGCCATTTCTCCTTTTTTACTCCCCAATTGTTGTGATCTTTTAGCTGAATACATGCACGAATTGATTGTTAATCATCTATGTGACCGCGCTCAACCCCCCATTCCTGCAATGGTCTAAAACTAAGTGTCATCGGGTAGAGCTCTGCTCACCGATAAAACTCGGTTTTGGCGTATCTCTATCTATGCTGCACCCTACAAGACGCAACAAAAAGTAGCTCAGACTACACGCGAGGAAATAACAATGTATAAACGTTTATTGCTGGCAGCCGCGGTCGCAACGGCATTCTGTGGAGCCGTTCAGGCGGCACCTTTGGTCGTGGGTTTTTCTCAGATAGGCTCTGAATCGGGCTGGCGTTCTGCGGAAACAAAAGTCTCTAAACTCGAAGCGCAAAAACGCGGGATCACTCTGAAAATTGCGGATGCCCAACAGAAACAAGAGAACCAAATCAAGGCGATACGTTCGTTTATCGCGCAGGGTGTTGACGCCATCTTTATCGCCCCCGTGGTCGCTACCGGCTGGACGCCAGTGCTGACAGAGGCAAAAGAGGCGAAGATCCCGGTGTTCCTGCTTGACCGCACTATCGAGGTAAGCGATCCCTCTCTCTACACCGCAGCGGTAGCCTCTGACAGCGTTCACGAGGGCAAAGTCGCGGGAGATTGGCTGATTAAGGAGGTTGCTGGCAAACCGTGTAATGTCGTTGAGCTACAGGGCACGGTGGGGGCCAGCGTGGCGCTCAATCGTAAAAAAGGTTTTGCCGATGCCATAGCGTCAGCGCCAAATGTGAAAATTATCCGCTCGCAGTCTGGAGACTTTACGCGTAGTCAGGGTAAGCAGGTGATGGAGAGTTTTATCAAGGCTGAGCAAAACGGCAAAAACATCTGCGCCGTGTATGCACATAACGATGACATGGCAATTGGAGCCATCCAGGCAATCAAAGAGGCTGGCCTGAAGCCGGGATCGCAGATCAAGGTCGTCTCAATCGACGGCGTACCGGATATCTATAAGGCCATGCTTAACGGGGAATCTAACGCTTCGGTCGAACTGACGCCAAACATGGCAGGCCCGGCGTTCGATGCGCTGATTAAGATGAAAAAAGACGGTACTCAGCCTCCGAAGTTTATTCAGACCCAGTCCACGCTCGTGCTGCCAGACATGGCCCAGAAAGAGTATGACATGAAAAAAGACATGGGCTACTAAACCTATGTACCGGCTCTGACTTAGCACGGAGCCGGTTTTATCATCCCATTTTGCCCATCCAGCCGTTATCGTGCGCATGCAGTCGGGGTAGAGAGTCTCATGGATAATCTTCAGTCAACAACCTTACTCGACGTTCGCGGTTTATCCGTTGAGTTCCCCGGCGTGAAGGCGCTGGAAAAAGTCGATTTCACGCTCAATCGCGGCGAAATTGTTGCATTATTAGGAGAAAACGGCGCAGGAAAATCAACGCTTATCAAGGCGTTGACCGGTGTTTATAAACGCTCAGCGGGTACCGTGTTGCTAAACGGTGAGCCGATTGAAGCCACCAATACCGCGCATGCTCAAGCGCTGGGCATTGGCACCGTCTATCAGGAAGTGAACCTGCTGCCGAATATCTCGGTGGCCGCCAATCTGTTCATTGGCCGAGAACCTACCCGTTTTGGGCTGGTAAATCAGCGCCAGATGGATAAACAGGCCCAGGTACTGCTTACCGGCTATGGCCTTAATCTCGACGTTAGCCAGCCACTTGCAAACTATTCCATTGCCATTCAGCAGATTGTCGCCATTGCACGGGCGGTCGATCTTTCTGCCCAGGTCCTAATCCTTGATGAGCCCACCGCCAGCCTTGATGCCAAAGAGGTCAACATGCTGCTCGATATTCTGATGCAGCTGCGCGACAAAGGTATGGGTATGGTGTTTGTCACTCACTTCCTCGACCAGGTTTATCGCATCAGCGATCGCATTACCGTATTACGTAACGGCAAGCTGGTTGGAACCTCGGAAACGCGTAATCTGCCGCGCATCGAGCTGGTGCCCATGATGCTGGGGCACAGCTTTGACGAAGCGCTGCTCAAGCGCGGCGAACATCGTGCCGTGACCGGCGATCCTCTGGTTGATTTTAAAAATTATGGCCGACGTGGATTGGTCGAGAATTTTGACCTCAACGTCAAACGCGGTGAGATAGTCGGTCTTGCCGGGCTTCTGGGTTCAGGGCGTACCGAGACGGCGCAGCTTATCTTCGGCATCAAGAGTCACGACACCGGCACTGCGACGGTGAGCGGAAAGCCCGTGACGATTCGCACTCCGCGCAAGGCGGCGAAACTGGGATTTGGCTATTGCCCTGAAGATCGCAAAACGGACGGCATTATCGGCGCGGCCACGGTACGCGAAAATATCATTCTGGCTTTGCAGGCACAGCGCGGCTGGCTTCGTCCGTTGTCAATGAAGGAACAGAACCAGATTGCCGAGAAGTTTATCAAGCTGCTGGGCATCCGTACGCCGAGCGCCGAACAGGAAATCCAATACCTGTCCGGTGGAAATCAGCAAAAGGTCCTGCTTTCACGCTGGTTAGCGACGCAGCCGCGTTTCCTGATCCTGGATGAGCCGACACGCGGTATTGATGTCGGTGCACACGCCGAAATTATTCGTCTGATTGAGCAGCTGTGTGACGAAGGGCTGGCGCTGCTGGTCATCTCTTCGGAACTTGAAGAGCTGGCGGGTTATGCCGACAGGATAGTGGTGCTGCGTGACAGACGCCATATTACGCAAATCGAGCAGGATCAGATTTCGGTTCCAGCCATTATGACCGCGATCGCGGTCCAATAAGGGGATTTCCATGACGAACAGGAGTCTGCCGATGACGGGAAGGCCGCGCAAGGTCCGCTGGGTATTTCCCAAGGGGTCAATACAGGTCGGGGCATTTCTGGCTATCCTGGTGATTGATAGCCTCGTCGCACCCGGTTTTTTCAACATTCACCTACAGGATGGTCGACTGTTTGGCAGCCTGGTCGATATTTTTAACCGTGGCGCACCGGTCGCCATTCTTGCACTCGGTATGACGCTGGTCATCGCGACCGGTGGCATTGACCTGTCTGTTGGGGCGGTGATGGCGATTGCCGGGGCAACGGCCGCTACCATGACGGTACAAGGATATCCGTTGCTGGTTGTTTTGCTGGCTGCCGTCGCGGTGGGCGCCGCCTGTGGACTGTGGAACGGCTTCCTGGTGGCGGTTTTACAGATACAGCCGATCGTGGCAACGCTAATGCTTATGGTTGCCGGTCGCGGAATTGCCCAGCTTATCACTGAGGGGCAGATAGTCACCTTTGAGAATAACGGCCTGTCGCAGTTCGGGAGTGGATCGCTGTTTACGCTGCCAATGCCGGTGATCATTGCTGCTGTGATGTTGATTTTGCTGTGGTTATTAACGCGTAAAACCGCACTCGGGCTGTTTATCGAGTCGGTTGGTATCAACCTCCGCTCTTCTTATAATGCGGGCGTCAATGCGCGTCTGGTGCTGATTGCGGTCTATGTCATTTGTGGGATATGCGCTGCGGTCGCGGGAGTGATTGTGACGGCAGATATTCGCGGGGCCGATGCTAATAACGCTGGCCTGTGGCTGGAGCTGGACGCCATTCTGGCCGTGGTTATCGGTGGCGGTTCGCTGCTCGGCGGGCGTTTTAATCTGCTGCTCTCTCTGGTTGGCGCGCTGATCATTCAGGGAATGAATACTGGCATCCTCCTCTCCGGGTTTAAACCTGAGTTCAATCTGGTACTTAAGGCGATCGTGGTGTTAGCCGTGCTGGTCGTGCAGTCCCCTCGCGTATCTCTCAGCAGTGTGTTTAGGAGGAAGGAATAATGCTCAAGCGTAATCTCCCGCTGTTGATAACCGTTCTGGTTTTTATTGCAGGGTACGCATACTGTTTTACCCAGTTCCCCGGCTTCGCGTCTACCCGCGTGATTTGCGATCTGCTGACGGATAATGCGTTTCTCGGTATTGTTGCGGTGGGTATGACCTTCGTGATTCTGTCCGGCGGTATCGATCTCTCGGTAGGCTCAGTTATCGCCTTTACCGGCGTCGCGATGGCAAAGCTGATTGGTGACTACGGGGTGCCGCCTTATCTGGCCTTTGCTATCGTGTTGGTCATGGGGGCGTTCTTTGGTGCACTGATGGGCTGGATAATCGACACCCTAAAACTCCCGGCGTTTATTATTACGCTGGCGGGCATGTTCTTCGTACGCGGTATGAGCTTTATCCTGTCAGAGGAGTCGTTGCCGATTAATCACCCGCTTTACGCCACCCTTGCTAACTATGCCTGGAAAGTCCCAGGAGGCGGGCGGTTTACCCTGCTGGCACTGGTGATGCTCTGCGTGGTGGCCGTCGGGATTATCCTCGCGCACAGAACACGCTTTGGTAATAACGTCTATGCGATAGGCGGCAACATCCACTCGGCCGGCCTGATGGGCGTCCCTGTCAGAAAGACCATCATTGCTATCTACACGCTCTCGAGCACGCTGGCCGTCCTGTCGGGGATTATTTTCTCGCTCTATACCTCGGCGGGCTATGCGCTGGCCGCGAGCGGCGTGGAACTGGACGCCATTGCCGCCGTGGTGATTGGCGGAACGCTTTTGAGTGGGGGCGTAGGCACCGTGCTGGGTAGCCTGTTCGGGGTGATGATTCAGGGTCTGATTCAGACCTATATCACCTTCGACGGGACGCTAAGCTCGTGGTGGACCAAAATCGTTATGGGGATTTTGCTGTTTATCTTCATCGCGCTGCAAAAAGGAATGGGCTCTTATTGGACCACACGGCGAGCCCGCCATCCGCAGCTTAAAACGACGTGATCGTCGCCGAAAATGCCTTAATATTGAGTATCCATCGGTATTTTAAGCAGTTGTCTGATGAGCACCTGCTGGTCGCTGTTTTGCAGCCATACGGCATACAGCGGCCTTATTACCGGCGGTACGTCGGGATAAACCGTCAACTGTGGATAGTCTTTCTCCCAGTGGCCTGGGAGGAAGGCGCATCCGCCGGTGGTCTCCAGCAGCTGACGCGTTAGATGCGCCGAGGTGGTCGTTAACACCGGTTCCTGCTCGTTTGCCTGCATTCTGCTTTCTTGCTGTGGAAAGTCTGCGCCCCATTCCAGCCTGATGTACGCCCCCTGCGCAGTTTTATCGTGTTTATTGGCGCAAAAAAGACGTAACGAAAAATTACCCAGCAGCTGGCTAGACAGTTCGTCCATCTTTGGGGGTTCGGTGGTAATGAGTAAATCGAGCTGTCTTTCATGCAGCTGTTTTACCAGCGACTGGCGCAGTGCGACCCTTGCCTCGAGGCGCAATGATTCACGCTGCTGATATAACGCCTGTAGCCACGGTGTTAAATAGGACTCCCAAAGCGACGCTGTCGCCCCAATTGACAGTTCAGTGTGCTGTAAAGAGCGCACAACCTCTTTTTTTGCCAATTGCCACGTCGACATCAGGTTTTCTGCGTAGGGCAGCAGACGCTCTCCTGCGGGCGTTAAACGTATGTTGTTTCTGTGGCGAGTGAATAAATTCGCCCCGAGCTGAGTCTCTAACTGGCGTATGCGAAAGCTCACCGCCGACTGGGTCAAATACAGAGATTCAGCCGCCCGACCAAAGTGACGAGTTCTACTGACCTCCAAAAAGGTTTTCAGTAATTCCGTGTCCACTACCATCTCCAAAATTTTTTGTCGTTAAGATTTAAATGTTTTGTTTTACAGATTGTCAAGCCTATCTAATACTCCGCGCCATAACAGCACGACCATGAATGAATTAGGAGCGTGTCAGATGGCGGAAAGCTTCACCACGACAAATCGTTTTTTTGACAATAAACATTACCCTCGCGGGTTCTCCCGGCATGGCGATTTCACCATTAAAGAAGCGCAATTGCTAGAACGTTACGGCTATGCTTTCAACGAGCTGGACCTGGGAAAACGCGAACCGGTAACCGAAGAAGAAAAGCTGTTTCTGGATGTTTGCCGCGGTACCCGCGAGCCAGCAACTGACGCTGAGAAAGTGTGGAATAAATATATTATTCGCACCCGTCGCCCGAAGAAATTCCATACGTTGTCAGGCGGAAAACCGCAGGCTGATGCGGTGGAAGATTACACCGACAGCGACGATTAACAAAACGGGGCTTGTCCCCGTTTTTTTATGCCAGATTTTTATGCAATGTTAACAATAGTCGATCCATACAACGATAGCTTAATGCTTCAGAAATATGTGCTTTTTCGATAGTCGACTGGTGATTAAGATCTGCCAGAGTCCTTGCCACTTTCAGAATGCGATGCCACGCCCTGACCGACAGTCCCAGCTTTTGTAACACACTTTCCAAAAACTCCGCATCTTCACGGCTCAATTTACAAAATTGCTGAACTTCACGGCTGCTTAAGTGGGCATTGAGTTTGCCTGCTCGACTTAACTGAATTTCACGCGCGGCAATCACTCTCCCTCTGACCTGTTCGCTGCTCTCCTCTGCGATGTGCGTTACCTGTTGATGCTGGCGACTCAGCAGCCCGGGTGGCAGCATTGGCACCTCCAGCGAGAGATCGAAACGGTCAAGAAAGGGGCCGGATAACCGACTGAGATAACGCAATATCTGCTGCGGCGGTGTGCGATTATGCTGACCCTGATAGTGTCCCGTCGGGCTAGGATTCATCGCGGCGATAAGCTGCATCCTCGCCGGAAAGTCGACCTTGGCCCGAGTGCGGGAAATGGTGATTTCTCCCGACTCCATCGGCTGTCGCAGGGCATCAAGCACCTTGCGCTCGAATTCCGGCAGTTCGTCAAGAAATAGCACGCCGTTGTGCGCCAGCGAGATCTCCCCCGGTCGCGGAATAGAGCCGCCGCCGACCAGCGCATTGAGCGAAATGCTGTGGTGCGGTGCGCGAAAAGGGCGCTGTCGCAGATAGGCCAACTGTGGCCCCGGTTGCCCCTCGTTTTGTTTGTCGGGCGAATAGACCAGACTGGCTATTGCCGCAGTTTCAAGCGCCTCTTGCTGAGTCAGCGGCGGCAGAATACCCGGCAGACGGCTCGCCAACATGGTTTTGCCGGTACCGGGTGGCCCGAGCAGCAGCAGGTTGTGCCCGCCTGCGGCGGCAATTTCCAGGGCGCGTTTTGACTGCTCCTGACCGATGATATCGCTCAAGTCACCGCTTGGAGGTTCTGGCAGCAGCTCCGCGGCTCTTTCGACCTCCTGAAGCTCCCCTTCGCCCTGTAGAAAGGCACAAACCTGCAGTAGGTGGTCGGCGACCCACACGGTATTTTGCGCCAGCAGCGTCATCTCACGTTGGTTATCCACGGGTAAAATCAGCCGTCTTCCCTCACGTTGGGCCGCGATAGCCGACGGAATAGCGCCATTAACGCCACGTAACGCACCAGAAAGCCCTAACTCGCCAATAAACTCATATTCTCCCAGCCTGTCGGTAATGAGTTGCTCAGAGGCCGCGAGAATCGCTAATGCGATAGGAAGGTCATAGCGGCCGCCCTCCTTGGGTAAATCTGCCGGTGCAAGATTCACCGTGATACGTTTGGGCGGAAAGGTGAACCCGCAGTTGATGAGCGCACTGCGCACCCGATCTCGGGCCTCTTTGACCGTGGTTTCGGGCAGTCCGACCAGCGTTAGCGCGGGCAATCCGTTGCTAATATGAACCTCGATCGAGACGCGAGGGGCAACCACGCCCAGCGAGGCGCGAGTATTGACTACCGAGAGCGACATGCGGCCTCCCTGTGAACTTCAAAAAGCCATTATCGTGAGCCTGATGTTTTATGGTATCGGCAACCCCTTGTTTACCATCATCTGCCGCAATCTTTTTCTGCAACCAACGTCACACGACATCTTGCCTGGGAAGCGTCTCCAAACGTGTAGAAACACTCATTAACACTCGGTCTTTTTTGGATACACATTAGCTGGCTAATGATCTTGCTGGTAATTTGGCCGCCGTGTATTAATTAAACATGTGTATTTAACAATAAATAAACAAATACATCTTCTCTGTAGCAGCTTCCCCCTACCTATTCGAATAAGGTAAATCACATGTTTGGTTGGACTTCCCGACAACGCAATGTCGCCATCGCCAGCTTTCTTAGCTGGACACTCGACGCCTTTGACTTCTTCCTACTGGTCTTCTTATTAAGCGATATCGCAACCTCATATCACGTTGATATAAAAGACGTTACTTTAGCTATTTTGTTAACGCTGGCGGTGAGGCCGATCGGCGCATTGCTGTTTGGTCGCGCAGCGGAGAAGTTTGGCCGCAAACCGGTCCTGATGGTTAACATCCTGTTTTTCTCATTCTTCGAGCTGTGCACTGCGGCGGCCCCTTCACTGACCGTTTTCCTGATCCTCAGGGTGATTTACGGCGTGGCGATGGGCGGAGTCTGGGGTGTTGCATCGTCACTGGCGATGGAAACCATTCCTGACCGTTCGCGCGGTCTAATGTCAGGTATTTTTCAGGCCGGTTATCCGTTCGGTTACCTGCTGGCAGGCGTGGTCTATGGCTTGCTTTACAGCGTAGTCGGCTGGCGCGGTATGTTCGTCATCGGCGCGGTGCCGGTGCTGCTGCTGCCGTTTATTTACTTCAAAGTTCAGGAGTCGCCGGTCTGGTTGGCGGCGCGCGAGCGTCATGAAAGCACGGCGTTATTGCCGGTGTTAAAGTCCCACTGGAAACTCTGCGTTTACCTGGTGGTGCTGATGGCGGCGTTTAACTTCTTCAGCCACGGCACTCAGGATCTCTATCCGACCTTCCTCAAGGTCCAGCATGGCTTTGATGCGCACACGGTGAGTATTATTGCTATCTGCTACAACATCGCGTCGATTATCGGTGGGGTGACTTTCGGTACGCTGTCCGAGCGTATTGGCCGTAAAAAAGCCATTATCATCGCGGCGCTGCTGTCGCTTCCGGTGTTGCCGCTGTGGGCCTTCGCGGGCGGCTCCTGGACTCTGGGCATCGGCGCATTCCTGATGCAGTTTATGGTGCAGGGTGCCTGGGGCGTTATCCCGACCTACTTGACCGAGCTGGTGCCGGCCAATACGCGCGCCGTGCTGCCAGGTTTTGTTTACCAATTGGGTAATCTGATTGCCTCGGTCAACGCTACGCTTCAGGCTTACATCGCAGAAAGTCATGGTCACAATTACGGATTAGCGATGGCGATGGTCGCCGGAACCGTGGCAATAGTTATTTCGGTACTAGTGTTCTTCGGGCGCGATACTCAGGGCAAGGTTATAAATGCAGCATCAAATGCTAAAGCCTCAGATGTCGGCTCCAGAGCCTGATAACCCTGAGTTTTTTGTGATTTTTTGTACAGAAACCTGAGATGGTAACGAAAGAAAAGTGTTGTCATTGAACTTATAACTGTGATAACTCTGTAGGCAATCGTTCGTAAGAAGAATTTAAGAACCCAAAAAATGAAAGCTCTCGTCCTCGTGCTAAGCCTAGTCGTAATTCGTGTGGTGGTGATTATTATCCCACCGTGCGGGGCTGCACTTGGACGAAGAAAGGCTTACTAAACAAGCCTGAAGCTGAAAAGAACCCCCGCACCGAAAGGTCCGGGGGTTTTTTTTTAGCCAGGTAAAAATGTAGCGGAATGAGGCGGGAGAAAATATGAACAACAGCATAATATTCTGCGCTAATGACAAAAAGGCAGGGGAATAAGATGAATGGAGCACAGTGGGTAGTACAAGCGTTGCGTTCGCAAGGGGTGGATATGGTCTTTGGCTATCCTGGCGGAGCAATTATGCCAGTATACGATGCACTCTACGATGGCGGCGTGGAACACCTACTGTGTCGTCATGAGCAAGGCGCGGCAATGGCCGCTATCGGGTATGCCCGTTCTACCGGCAAGGTTGGCGTATGTATTGCCACCTCCGGTCCGGGTGCAACTAACCTGATAACCGGCCTGGCCGACGCGCTCATGGACTCTGTTCCTGTTGTCGCCATCACCGGTCAGGTAGGCTCTGCGATGATAGGTACCGATGCATTCCAGGAAATCGACGTATTGGGCCTGTCTCTGGCCTGCACCAAGCACAGCTTTCTGGTTGAATCCCTCGAGGCGCTGCCGGAAATCATGGCCGAAGCCTTCGCTATCGCCAACAGCGGTCGTCCGGGCCCGGTTCTGATCGACATCCCGAAAGACATTCAGCTCGCGGTCGGTGATTTGACCCCGCACCTGATGCCCGTCGAGCAAGAGATGCCGCATCCAACCACCGAACTGCAGCAGGCTTACGACATGATTGCCAAGGCGCAGAAACCGATGCTTTACGTCGGCGGTGGTGTAGGGATGGCCGGCGCGGTTACTGCTCTGCGCTCATTTATTCGTGCCACGGGAATTCCGTGTGTTGCTACACTTAAGGGATTGGGCGCACCTGATGCCAACGACCCGTGTTATCTGGGTATGTTGGGCATGCATGGCACCAAAGCTGCCAATATGGCGGTTCAGTCCTGCGACCTGCTGATCGCCGTCGGTGCACGTTTCGACGACCGCGTGACCGGCAAGCTGAACACCTTCGCGCCAAACGCCAGCGTTATCCACATGGATATCGACCCGGCCGAATTAAACAAACTGCGCCAGGCGCACGTTGCACTACAGGGTTCCCTGCAGACCCTGCTGCCTGCGCTGGAACAGCCATTATCAATCAACGCATGGCGTGATGAAGTCATGACGTCGAAAGCGGCCGGCGAGTGGCGTTATGACCATCCGGGTGAAGCCATTTATGCCCCGCTGTTACTCAAACAAATTTCCGATCGCATGGATGCCAATACCGTGGTGACGACTGACGTGGGCCAGCATCAAATGTGGACCGCGCAGCATATGACCTTCTCACGTCCCGAGAACTTCATCACCTCGAGCGGTCTTGGAACAATGGGCTTCGGCGTTCCTGCCGCAGTCGGTGCACAGGTGGCTCGCCCCGACGATATGGTTATCTGCGTTTCTGGTGACGGTTCCTTCATGATGAACGTACAGGAGCTGGGTACCATCAAGCGAAAACAGTTGCCGCTGAAAATCCTGCTGCTGGATAACCAGCGATTAGGGATGGTTCGACAGTGGCAGGAACTGTTTTTTGATGGACGCTTCAGTGAAACCAACCTCTCAGATAACCCCGATTTTATTACGCTGGCCAGCGCATTCGATATCCCGGGCCAACGTATCAGCCGTAAAGACCAAGTCGACGCAGCCTTGGACGCTTTCTTTAATAGCAAAGGCCCGTACCTGCTTCAGGTATCCATCGACGAAAATCAGAATGTCTGGCCACTGGTACCGCCGGGTGCAGGCAACGAAACCATGTTGGAGAAAATGTCATGATGCAGCACAACGTCTCGATTCAGGCTCGTTTCCGTCCAGAAGTCCTGGAGCGCGTACTGCGCGTCGTTCGTCACCGTGGATTCCAGGTCTGCGCCATGAACATGAGCACGATGGTCAACGAAGAGAATATTAATATCGAATTGACCGTTGCCAGCCTGCGGTCCGTAGATTTACTGTCAGTACAGTTAAGCAAGCTTATGGACGTCGCCAGCGTCGAAGTCCAACAACACACATCACAACAAACTAACCAACAAATGCGCGCCAACGCGTAAGTAAGGAATTGAGAAATGTCTACGAAGAAAGCTGATTTTATTTGGTTCAATGGCGAGATGGTTCCATGGGAAGACGCCAAGGTTAGCGTCATGTCCCACGCACTGCACTACGGCACCTCCGTATTTGAAGGCGTCCGTTGCTACGACTCGCACAAAGGACCAGTGGTTTTCCGTCATCGTGAACATATGCAACGTCTGCACGACTCTGCAAAAATCTATCGTTTCCCGGTAAAACAGTCCGTTGAAGAACTGATGGAAGCCTGTCGCGCGGTACTGCGTAAAAACAACCTGAAAAGCGCCTACATCCGTCCTCTGGTCTTCGTCGGTGACGTGGGTCTGGGCGTTAACCCGCCGGACGGTTATGAAACTGACGTTATCATTGCGGCGTTCCCATGGGGCGCGTACCTCGGTGCAGAAGCGCTTGAAAACGGTATCGATGCAATGGTTTCTTCATGGAACCGCGTAGCGGCCAACACCATTCCAACCGCAGCAAAAGCGGGCGGTAACTACCTGTCCTCCCTGCTGGTGGGCAGCGAAGCGCGCCGCCACGGTTATCAGGAAGGTATCGCACTGGACGTGAACGGCTACGTTTCTGAAGGCGCGGGCGAGAACCTGTTCGAAGTGAAAGACGGTATTCTTTTCACTCCGCCATTCACCTCGTCTGCACTGCCGGGCATCACCCGTGACGCTATCATCAAGCTGGCGAAGGATCTGGGCATCGAAGTGCGCGAGCAGGTTCTGTCTCGTGAATCTCTGTACCTGGCCGACGAAGTGTTCATGTCTGGCACCGCGGCTGAAATCACCCCGGTTCGCAGCGTAGACGGCATCCAGGTGGGTGCGGGCAAACGTGGTCCGATTACCGAGAAAATCCAGAGCGCGTTCTTTGGTCTGTTCACCGGTGAAACCGAAGACAAATACGGTTGGTTGGATCCAGTAAACCCTGCATAAGACTAAAAATATATTCCGTGGGCGGCGGTTTCGCCGCCCACATAAAAGTATTAATTGGAGTGAATAGAGCATGCCAAAGTACCGTTCCGCTACCACGACTCAAGGCCGCAACATGGCCGGCGCCCGCGCATTATGGCGCGCCACCGGGATGACCGATGACGATTTCAATAAACCGATTATTGCCGTCGTAAACTCCTTTACCCAGTTTGTCCCGGGCCACGTTCACCTGCGTGACATGGGGAAACTGGTCGCAGAACAAATCGAAGCCTCCGGCGGTGTGGCGAAAGAGTTCAACACCATCGCCGTAGATGACGGGATCGCCATGGGCCATGGCGGCATGCTGTATTCATTGCCTTCTCGCGAACTGATTGCCGACTCGGTGGAGTACATGGTGAACGCGCACTGCGCCGATGCCATGGTCTGTATCTCCAACTGCGACAAAATCACTCCGGGAATGCTGATGGCCGCTCTGCGCCTTAACATTCCGGTGATCTTCGTTTCAGGTGGCCCGATGGAAGCCGGTAAAACCAAGCTGTCAGACAAAATCATCAAGCTCGATCTGGTCGATGCGATGATTCAGGGCGCGAACCCTAACGTCAGTGACGCCGACAGCGCGCAGATTGAACGTTCTGCCTGTCCGACCTGCGGTTCCTGCTCCGGGATGTTTACCGCCAACTCGATGAACTGCCTGACCGAAGTTCTGGGCCTGTCCCAGCCGGCCAACGGCTCACTGCTGGCGACTCACGCCGACCGTAAAGAGCTGTTCCTGTCTGCCGGTAAGCGCATCGTTAGCCTGGCTAAACGTTACTACGAAAAAGACGACGCAAGTGTGCTGCCGCGCAGCATTGCCACTAAGGCTGCATTCGAAAACGCCATGACGCTTGATATCGCCATGGGCGGCTCGACCAACACTATTTTGCACCTGCTGGCCGCCGCGCAGGAAGGCGAAGTCGATTTCAACATGACCGACATTGACGCGCTGTCCCGCAAGGTTCCACACCTGTGTAAAGTCGCGCCAAGCACGCAGAAATATCACATGGAAGACGTTCACCGCGCCGGTGGCGTGTGGGGCATCTTGGGCGAGCTGGATAGAGCTGGCCTGATGAACCGCGACGTCTATAACGTGCTGGAAATGAAATTCCCGGAAACGCTACAGCAGTACGACATCATGCTGACCCAAGACGAAGCCGTGAAGAAAATGTTCCGCGCTGGCCCGGCCGGTATTCGTACCACCAAAGCGTTCTCACAGGATTGCCGCTGGGACACGCTGGATAACGACCGCGCCGACGGCTGTATCCGTTCTATCGACCATGCGTTTAGCAAAGAAGGCGGTCTGGCCGTGCTTTACGGCAACATGGCTATCGACGGTAGTATCGTGAAAACCGCAGGCGTTGACGAAGAAAACCTGACCTTCCGTGGCCCGGCCAAAGTCTACGAAAGCCAGGACGCCGCGGTTGAGGCTATCCTCGGCGGTAAAGTCGTTGCCGGCGATGTGGTTGTTATCCGTTATGAAGGACCTAAAGGCGGCCCAGGCATGCAGGAAATGCTGTATCCGACCACCTATCTCAAATCGATGGGGCTGGGCAAAGCCTGTGCGCTTATCACCGACGGCCGTTTCTCAGGCGGTACCTCGGGTCTGTCCATCGGCCACGTTTCTCCTGAAGCGGGCAGTGGCGGTCTGATTGCCCTGGTCCAGGACGGCGACATGATTGATATCGACATCCCTAACCGCAGTATGGTGCTGGATGTGGCAGACAGCGAGTTGGCTGCGCGTCGTGAAATCGAGCTGGCCCGCGGCGACAAAGCCTGGACGCCGAAAGACCGCGTGCGTGAAGTTTCCTTCGCCCTGCGTGCCTATGCGCTGCTGGCGACCAGCGCCGACAAAGGTGCAATTCGCGACAAGAGTAAGCTGGGAGGCTAACTGCATGGCGGTATCACAACCTCTGCCCGATCAACCCTGCGGAGCAGAATATCTGCGCGCAGTGTTGCGAGCACCCGTTTATGAGGTGGCGCAGGTCACCCCGTTACAGGTCATGGAAAAAATCTCGACCCGTCTGGAAAACACCATTCTGGTCAAAAGAGAAGACCGTCAGGCGGTGCACAGTTTTAAACTGCGCGGCGCTTATTCAATGATTGCCGGGTTGACGGAAGAGCAGGCGGCGCGCGGTGTGATTACGGCTTCGGCCGGTAACCACGCGCAGGGCGTTGCCTTGTCGGCTACCCGCAAGGGGATCAAGGCGCTGATTGTGATGCCGGTTGCGACCGCCGATATCAAAGTGGATGCGGTGCGTAATTTTGGCGGCGAGGTGCTGCTGCACGGCGCCAACTTTGACGAAGCCAAAGCTAAGGCGCTTGAGCTGTCACAGGCTCAGGGCATGACCTTTGTGCCACCGTTCGACCATCCGGCGGTTATCGCCGGACAGGGCACGTTGGCGATGGAACTGCTGCAACAGGATGCACACCTTGACCGGGTCTTTGTCCCGGTTGGCGGCGGCGGTTTGGCGGCGGGCGTAGCGGTATTGATTAAGCAGCTGATGCCGCAAATCAAGGTCATCGGCGTCGAAGCCGAAGACTCTGCCTGCCTGCGTGCCGCGCTGGACGCCGGTGAGCCGGTTGATTTGGCGCGCGTCGGGCTGTTTGCCGAGGGCGTGGCCGTGAAGCGTATCGGCAACGAAACCTTCCGCCTGTGCCGTGAATACCTCGACGACGTGATAACCGTTGACAGCGATGCCATCTGCGCCGCAGTGAAAGATCTGTTTGAAGACGTCCGTGCCATCGCCGAGCCTTCGGGCGCACTGGCGTTGGCCGGTCTGAAGAAGTACGTGCAGGAGCATAATATTCAGGGCGAACGTCTGGCTCACGTGTTGTCGGGGGCTAACGTTAACTTCCACGGCTTGCGCTATGTGTCTGAACGCTGTGAGCTGGGAGAACAGCGTGAGGCCTTGCTGGCGGTGACCATTCCTGAGCGTAAGGGCAGTTTCCTGAACTTCTGCCAGCTGCTCGGCGGTCGTTCGGTGACCGAGTTCAATTATCGCTACGCGGATGCCGACAATGCCTGCATCTTCGTCGGCGTGCGTTTGACGCGCGGTCATGCGGAGCGTAAGGAAATCATCGATCTGCTGAACGACGGCGGGTATCAGGTGGTGGACTTGTCCGACGACGAGATGGCCAAGCTGCACGTGCGTTATATGGTCGGCGGTCGCCCGAGCAAGCCGCTGCGCGAGCGTCTTTACAGCTTCGAGTTTCCGGAGTCGCCGGGCGCGTTGCTGAAATTCCTGCACACGCTGGGGACGCACTGGAATATCTCGCTGTTCCACTATCGCAGCCACGGCACCGATTTTGGTCGCGTGCTGGCAGCGTTCGAGTTGACGGATCAGGAGCCGGAGTTCGAGAAGAACCTCTCAGCGCTCGGTTATGACTGTCATAACGAATCGGATAATCCTGCCTTCAGGTTCTTCCTGCAGGGATAGCGAGCAATAAAAATTAAAACAGGGACGGCGTATGAGTACTGCGTTTAATGGCTTCAGTCAGCAAGGGTTGAATTTCCTTCAGCAGGTGCGGATTGAAAACGACAAAGAGTGGTTTGAGGCAAATCGACAGGTGTACGACCAAGAACTGCTCACGCCGTTTCGGGCGTTGGTCGAGGCACTGAGTGCGACCATGCTGGCCATTGATCCGCAGTTCGAGACTCGTCCCGCCATCGGTAAAACGCTGTCGCGTATTCATCGCGACACGCGTTTCTCACACGACAAAAGCCGTTATCGCAGCCGTATGTGGCTGACGTTCAAGCGTCCAAGCAAAGACTGGAAGGACGCACCGGTTTATTTCTTCGAGTTGGGACCGGACTTGCTGCGCTATGGACTGGGTTACTACAGCGCCAACAAGCAGACCATGGACCTGTTCCGCCATACCTTACATCGCCAGCCTGAGCTTTTCCTTGAGGTAGCCGAATGTTGCCGTGCGCCGTTCGAACTGGTGGGGGAAAGTTATAAACGCCCGCTGGTGAAAGAACAAAACCCCGAGATTGCCACCTGGTACAACCGTAAATCATTCGCAGTAATGGCGACGGACCTTCACGTCGAAAAGCTTTTTAGCCCGACGCTGGTGGACGAGCTTGCCAAAGGTTTTCAACGGCTTGAACCGCTTTATCACTGGTTAATGCGCGTAGAAACCCTGAAACAGGTCGATCCCGCCGATCTTTAAGCGCAAAAACGATCCGCACTACAGCTTCAGTTCCACCTGCAACAGCGACTGCCAGAATGCCTCGATCAACGGTTCATTGAGGCGTTTACGCTGCACGCACACGCCTAACGGCAGCGGTGCACCGATGGTCACGTTGTCATGCACCGCAATACGATTGCGGATCAGGTCTGGGCTGTTTTCCAGCACGACCACGGGGATTAGCGCTACGCCGCAGCCCAATGCCACCATGGACACAATCGCTTCATGACCGGAAACCGTGGCGTAAATCAGTGGGTTATTCAATTTATGCTGACGAAACCAGCTGTCGATGCGTTTACGCGCCGGTCCATGCTCGGGGATGATAAACGGAATTTGTGACCATTCCGGTGAAGTCTGCGTGACCTGCGTTCTCACCGCACAGGGCAGCGAAGGAACAATCAGCGCCATCGTGACCTCACCAATCGGTGTAAAGTCTATACTTGAAGGCAGTGTTTCAGGATGCCCGGCTATGCCGAGGTCGGCTTCGGTAGACTGTACTTTTTCGACCGCATCGGCGGCATCGCCGGTGGTCAGTTTGATTTCAACCAGCGGATGCTGGGCGCGGAAGCGGTCGAGTATCGGCGGCAGATGGCTATAGGCGGCGGTCACCGAGCAGAATAACCGCAGTTCGCCGGAGAGCGTCGGGCCATGTTGCCCCATCGCATGACGCAGCTGCTGGTACTGCAACAGCGTTTGCTGGGCGAAGATTTTTAACTGTTCGCCTGCCTGCGTGAGCTGCACCGTGCGGTTATCACGCTGAAACAGCGCCTGCCCAAGCTCTTCCTCCAGCCGCTGAATTTGTCGAGAGAGGGTCGACGGGCTGACGTGCGTCGCCTTGGCGGAACGCCCGAAATGCCGGCTTTCTGCCAGATTTAAAAACAGTTTCAGATCGCGTAAGTCCATAAGTTTTTCCCGACTATGTCATGCGTTTGCTGTGGATTATTTTACGTTGCATAAAATGCAATATCATCTTCGTAATATATCAATTTAAGCAATGCAACGCATGACATATAGTGATTTCACAGCAACCCGTCATGCTTCAAGCTGCAGATGCATTGGCTATGCTCGTTCACCCCAGTCACTTACCTGAGTAAGTCCACGGGGACTCACGAACTTGCCGCCTTCCTGCGACTCGAATCATTCAGGGCTCAACAATTTTGTACTAACAACCCCAATCGCAACGGAGTTTTACCATGGCTAACTATTTCAACACATTGAACCTGCGTCAGCAGTTGGCGCAATTAGGCAAGTGCCGCTTTATGGCTCGCGATGAATTCGCCGATGAAGCCAGCTTCCTAAAGGGTAAAAAAGTGGTGATCGTTGGTTGTGGCGCACAGGGCCTGAACCAAGGTCTGAACATGCGTGACTCCGGTCTGGACGTTTCCTACACCCTGCGTGCAGAAGCGATCGCCGAGAAGCGTGCTTCATGGCGTAAAGCGACCGAAAACGGCTTCAAAGTCGGTACCTACGAAGAGCTGATCCCTCAGGCGGATCTGGTTGTTAACCTGACGCCAGACAAACAGCACAGCGCGGTGGTTAAAGCGGTTCAGCCTCTGATGAAAGACGGTGCGGCACTGGGTTACTCACACGGCTTCAACATCGTTGAAGTTGGCGAGCAAATCCGTAAAGACATCACCGTAGTGATGGTGGCTCCGAAATGCCCTGGTACAGAAGTTCGTGAAGAATACAAACGCGGTTTCGGCGTACCTACGCTGATTGCTGTTCACCCGGAAAACGACCCGAAAGGCGAAGGCATGGCGATTGCTAAAGCTTGGGCTGCGGCGACCGGTGGTCACCGCGCGGGCGTACTGGAATCTTCATTCGTTGCGGAAGTGAAATCTGACCTGATGGGCGAGCAGACTATACTGTGCGGTATGCTGCAGGCGGGTTCTCTGCTGTGCTTCGACAAACTGGTTGCTGACGGTGTTGACGCGGCTTACGCAGAAAAACTGTTGCAGTTCGGCTGGGAAACCATCACCGAAGCCCTGAAGCAGGGTGGCATCACCCTCATGATGGATCGTCTGTCTAACCCGGCTAAACTGCGTGCCTTCGCACTGTCAGAGCAGCTGAAAGAAATCATGGCTCCGCTGTTCCAGAAACACATGGATGACATCATCTCTGGTGAGTTCTCTGGCGGTATGATGGCTGACTGGGCGGCAGACGACGTTAAACTGCTGACCTGGCGTGAAGAGACCGGCGCAACCGCATTCGAAAACGCACCACAGTTCGAAGGCAAAATTTCTGAGCAAGAGTACTTCGACCACGGCGTTCTGATGATTGCCATGGTGAAAGCAGGCGTTGAGCTGGCGTTCGAAACCATGGTGGCCTCTGGCATCATCGAAGAATCCGCTTACTACGAATCACTGCACGAGCTGCCGCTGATTGCGAACACCATCGCACGTAAGCGTCTGTACGAAATGAACGTGGTTATCTCTGACACCGCAGAATACGGTAACTACCTGTTTGCTAACGCGGCAGTACCGCTGCTGAAAGAGTTCATGACTACCCTGCAAGCGGGCGACCTGGGTAAACCTGTTGCCGCGACCGAGGTTGACAATGCTCAGCTGCGCGACGTGAATGAAGCTATCCGTGCCCACGCTATCGAAGCGGTTGGCCACAAGCTGCGCGGCTACATGACCGACATGAAACGTATCGCAGTAGCAAGCTAATACCGGTTTACGCGTTACGGTTGTATCCGATAATAAAAAGTAAAAAAGCACCGCCTTGGCGGTGCTTTTTCTTTTACTGCGTTCTGTGGAGCAAACTTAGTTGCGGTACAGAACCTTGATCAGGTGGTAACCGAACTGGGTCTTAACCGGGCCAAGAGGTTTCAGCAGTTCACCGCTGAAGACCACTTTATCGAAAGCTGGCACCATGTCACCCTTGCGGAATTCACCCAGTGAACCGCCGTCGCGCTTGGACGGGCAGTTTGAGTGCTTGCGTGCCAGTTCCTGGAAATCAGCGCCTTGTTGCAGCTGAGCCAGCAGCTCGTTGGCTTTCTTTTCGTCATCCACCAGGATGTGTAGTGCAGAAGCGGTATTCGCCATGATAAGGGACCTTTAGATAAGATTAATCAAAGACTGCTCAGGGGCGTAATGTAACATTTGCCACGTCGGATGTGGACCGCACAATGCCGTCTTACCGCTGAACCTTACACTTTTGACTGTCTTTTCTGGCGGAAGTTTCTGCTACAATCGCCGTCCCGCGTCTATCAAGTGAGCAGAATTAACCCAATGCGATTAAATCCCAGTCAACAACATGCCGTCGAATTTGTTACCGGACCCTGCCTGGTGCTGGCCGGTGCCGGCTCGGGTAAAACGCGGGTTATCACCAACAAAATCGCTCACCTGATCCGTGAATGCGGCTACCAGGCGCGTCATATAGCCGCCGTGACCTTTACCAACAAGGCCGCACGCGAGATGAAAGAGCGCGTCGCGCAAACGCTGGGGCGAAAAGAGTCGCGCGGGCTACTGATTTCTACCTTCCATACCTTGGGACTGGAAATCATAAAACGCGAATTTGCAGCACTCGGCATGAAATCCAATTTCTCGCTGTTTGACGATCAGGACCAGTTGGCGTTACTGAAAGAACTCAGTGAAAAATGGCTCGAAAACGACAAGACGTTGCTGCAACAGTTGATCTCGACGATCTCCAACTGGAAAAACGATCTTATCGACCCGGCGGGGGCGGCGAAGACTGCGCGTTCCGAACGCGACAAGATTTTTGCCCACTGTTATAGCCTGTATCACGACCACATGCGCGCCTGTAACATCCTCGATTTCGACGATCTGATCCTGCTGCCGACGCTGCTCCTTCAGCGCAACGAGGAGGTACGGGAGCGCTGGCAGAATAAGTTGCGTTATTTGCTGGTCGATGAATATCAGGACACCAACACCAGCCAGTACATGATGGTTAAACTGCTGGTGGGCAATCGCGCTCGCTTTACCGTGGTCGGCGACGACGACCAGTCAATCTATTCGTGGCGCGGTGCGCGTCCGCAAAACCTGGTGCTGCTAAAAGAGGATTTCCCCGCGTTGCAGGTTATCAAACTTGAGCAGAACTACCGCTCGTCGCAGCGTATCCTCAAGGCTGCCAACATCCTGATTGCCAACAACCCGCACGTGTTTGAGAAAAGGCTGTTCTCCGAGCTGGCCTATGGCGAACCCTTGAAGGTGATTACCGCCAATAATGAAGATCACGAGGCAGAGCGCGTGGTGGGTGAGCTGATTGCGCACCGGTTTGTCAAAAAAACCAATTACGGCGATTACGCCATTCTGTATCGCGGAAACCACCAGTCGCGGCTGTTTGAAAAGATGCTGATGCAGAACCGTATTCCCTACCGTATTTCTGGCGGTACGTCGTTCTTCTCGCGGCCTGAAATCAAAGACCTGCTGGCTTATTTGCGGGTGCTGACCAATCCTGATGACGACAGCGCCTTCCTGCGCATCGTCAACACTCCACGGCGTGAGATTGGTGCCGCAACGCTGCAAAAGCTCGGTGAATGGGCTAACCAGCGCAATAAAGGCCTCTTCAAGGCGAGCTTCGACTTAGGACTGAGCCAGTATCTGACCGGCCGGGGACTCGAGGCATTGCAGCGATTCACTCACTGGATGGGCAATATCGCCGAACTGGCCGAGCGCGAACCCATCGCCGCCGTTCGCGATCTGATTCACGGCATGGATTACGAAAGCTGGCTGTTCGAAACCTCGCCAAGCCCGAAAGCGGCGGAAATGCGCATGAAAAACGTCAATCAGCTGTTCAGCTGGATGACGGAAATGCTCGAAGGCAGCGACCTCGATGAGCCGATGACGCTGACTCAGGTGGTGACCCGCTTCACGCTGCGCGACATGATGGAGCGCGGTGAGAGCGAAGAGGAGCTGGATCAGGTCCAACTGATGACGCTGCACGCCTCTAAGGGGCTGGAGTTTCCCTATGTGTTTCTGATTGGCATGGAAGAGGGGCTGTTGCCGCATCAAAGCAGTATGGATGAGGACAACGTCGATGAAGAGCGGCGACTGGCCTACGTCGGCATTACCCGTGCGCAGAAAGAGCTGATTTTCAGCCACTGCCGTGAACGCAGGCAGTACGGCGAGCTGATCCGCCCGGAGATAAGCCGCTTCCTGCATGAATTACCGCAGGATGATTTGGCCTGGGAAAGCGAGCGTAAAGTGGTGTCGCCACAGGAGAGGATGGTGAAGGGACAGAGCCATCTGGAGAAGATCCGCGCTCAGCTGGCCGAGGCCAAGAAAAAGGGAGCCTAAGGCTCCCTGATACGTTAATTATATTGCATGAACGTCGTTTATTTGCTGGCTTCTTCTATGAACAGCGGCCAATGGACGTAACTTTGCCAATGACTTTCCTGCTCCAGCTCTTCGGCCCGCAGCGGATGCTGTTCCAGCCATCCGTGAGGCACTAACACGTTCAACTCATCATCATTAGCCCGCAGGCGAACCGCAGGCAGCGTGTCATCACGACGACGGCTGGCGAAGATAATCGCCAGTCGCATGATGCGACACAGACGCTCGGCCTGACGCGGCGGCAGGGCGTTTTGCTGGTTAAGCAGCGGCAGATCCAGGTTATTGCTCTGGTTTTGCAGCAGCGTTGCCAGCAGTTTTTTCTGCGCCGGAGTAAAACCGGGTAAATCGAGATGACGAATCAGGTAACCTGCGTGATTCTGCGCCTGCTTGAAATCAACGCTCAGCCCAATCTCATGGATCAGACAGGCGCTAGCCAGCAGCTCACGGGCGCGGGCATCCAGCTGCCAGGTGTTTGACACCTGAACGGAAAAGTTCTCGGCAAGCGCCGCAACGCGATTCGCCTGCTCAACGTCGAGCAGATAGCGGCGTTGCAGGTTGTGCAGGGTGCGTTGACGAATGTCCTGTTCAACGGGCAGATGCAGCATGCCGTACACCAGACCCTCGCGCAGCGCGCCACCCGCCAGCATCATGGATTCAATATTCAACGTTTTGAAGATAGCAATTAGGATGGACAGCCCGCTTGGGAACACCAGTGCACGCTCAAGCGTGAGCCCTTCAATTTCGAGCTCTTCGAGCTTGCCACACTGAATGGCACGCTGTTTGAGCTGCTGTAGCTTGGAGAGGGTAATCCGTTCGTCCATCCCCTGCGCCACCATGATTTCCTGCAATGCCTGCACCGTACCGGACGCGCCAACGCAGACCTGCCAGCCGTTGGCGAGCAGTTCGGGTGCGACGGGGGTAATCATTTCAACTGCGGCTAGCTCGGCCTTGTCAAAATTCTCTTTGACCAGGCTTCGGTCGGTGAAATAGCGTTCGAGCCAGGTCACGCAGCCCATAGACAGGCTGAACAACGTGTTGGCCTGTGCGCCTGAACCGGTAACCAGTTCGGTGCTTCCGCCGCCGATATCCACCACCAGGCGCTGGTCAGGACCGCCGGTGGTGTGGGCCACGCCCTGATAAATCAGGCGTGCTTCTTCTTCACCGCTAATGACCTGAATATTACAGCCAAGAATGGTTTCAGCGGTTTTCAAAAACTCATCGGCATTTTTTGCCAGGCGCAGTGTCGCCGTTGCAACCACGCGGATCTGTTCGCGCGGGATATCCTGTAGACGCTCGGAAAATAATTTCAGGCATTGCCATCCTCGCTGCATCGCTTCGGCGGAGAGGTGACTATTTTTATCCAGCCCGGCCGCCAGACGCACTTTGCGTTTAATTCTGGCCAAAGTTTGAATACTGCCTGCCACCTCACGGACGACCAACATATGAAAGCTGTTGGAACCCAGATCGATCGCTGCATAAAGTGAGGTGGAGCTCAGCATAATTTTTTTCAGCCCGAACGTTTACGGTTGTTACGTGGTGCATTGCCACCGCGTCGTGATGAAGATGAATTACGGCGTGGGCCGTTGCCGGTGCGCGTACGTGCCAGACGTTTTGGTGCCGGCAGGTCGGTTAGAAGCGCATCACTGTTGTATTTACTGACGGGAATGCTGTGGCCGGTATAGGTTTCGATGGCCGGCAGATTCAGCGCATATTCTTCACATGCCAGGCTGATTGAGTGTCCGCTCAGGCCTGCACGACCGGTACGGCCGATGCGGTGAACGTAGTCTTCGCAGTCGTCAGGCAGGTCATAGTTGAAGACGTGGGTCACGGCTGGAATGTGCAGACCACGGGCAGCAACGTCGGTTGCGACCAGAATGTCGATGTCACCCTTAGTGAAGTCTTCGAGCACGCGCAGGCGTTTTTTCTGCGCCACGTCGCCGGTCAGCAGGCCTACGCGGTGTCCGTCGGCAGCCAGGTGGCCCCAGACATCTTCACAGCGGTGCTTGGTGTTGGCGAAGATAATGCAGCGGTCTGGCCACTCTTCTTCTATTAAGGTTTGCAGCAGGCGCATCTTTTCTTCGTTTGAAGGATAGAAAAGCTCTTCCTGGATGCGGTGACCCGTTTTCTGTTCCGGTTCGATCTCAATCGATTCGGCGTTGTTCATGTTTTCAAACGCCAGCTCTTTAACGCGGTAGGACAGCGTTGCCGAGAACAGCATGTTCAGGCGTTGAGTCGCAGGCGGCATGCGGCGGAACAACCAGCGAATATCTTTGATAAAACCGAGGTCGAACATGCGGTCGGCTTCATCCAGTACCACGACCTGGATTGCACCCAGATTAATATGGTTCTGTTTTGCGTAATCGATTAACCGGCCAGTCGTGCCGATCAGGATATCGACGCCACTTTCCAGCACTTTAAGCTGTTTGTCGTAGCCGTCGCCGCCGTAGGCCAGACCGAGTTTCAGTCCGGTGGATTCGGAGAGCGCTTCGGCGTCCGAATGAATTTGTACCGCCAATTCCCGCGTCGGTGCCATAATTAAAGCACGTGGCTGATTGGTCTGACGACCTTCAGCAGCCGGGTTAGAAAGCAGATAATGGAAAGTAGACGCTAAAAAAGCCAGCGTCTTGCCGGTACCGGTTTGCGCCTGACCTGCAACATCACGTCCTGAGAGCGTGATAGGCAATGCGAGTGCCTGAATAGGCGTGCAGTAATGAAACCCTTTCTTTTCAAGGGCTTCGACTGCTAGCGGGTGCAGGGCGAAGTCGGAAAACTTCTGTTCGGTTAAGTGTGTTTTGCTCATAGTGTGGTAGAATATCAGCTAACTATTGCTTTACGAAAGCATATCCGTTGAAATAAACATGGTGAAATAGAGTCAACCTACTGTTGGTTAATGCTACATCAACAAGGTAAAGATAAATCCTTTGGAGTAGAACATGAGCGATAAAATTATTCACCTTTCTGATGACAGTTTCGACAAAGACGTACTGAAAGCCGAAGGACTGGTGCTGGTCGATTTCTGGGCAGAATGGTGTGGTCCATGCAAGATGATTGCTCCGATCCTGGACGAAATTGCCACCGAGTTCGAAGGCAAGCTGACTATTGCCAAGCTGAACATCGATGAAAACCCGGGCACCGCACCAAAATACGGTATCCGTGGCATTCCTACCCTGCTGCTGTTCAAAGGCGGCGAAGTGGCTGCGACTAAAGTCGGCGCACTGTCTAAAGGTCAGCTGAAAGATTTCCTGAACGCCAATCTGTAATAGATTTGAATGACCTAAATCAGGCGTTTGGCGGGCTACGTGTGTTTTTCACACTGACCGCTAGACGCCTGCAAAGAAGCGTGCTAAGTTTACGCTTACTGCATATTTAAGCTTACCTGTAGTTTGATTCTAGCGTTTTATTCTGTGTTGAAAACATCTGCCTATTAAAGTTGCTTTGATAAAAACTGCTTGCGTAGAAAACGACTTGTTGAAAAACAGGTGTAATGGCGATGTGCTTTGACAATCTTACGGTTTAAAAAAATCGGCTTTGAGACACCTTCAATTTAAGTCTGCCCTCTTTCAAGAAATAGTTCGCGAGTCAACACGCCCGTGACCTTTAATCAGAAGCTGCAAATTGAGAGTCTCTACCCTAAAAGTAATTTAAGCTGGCATGGACGTCCTTGCCATCCCCATTCACGACAGATTTTCGAGACCTACCCCGAGTTTAAGAACCCACCATTATGAATCTTACCGAATTAAAGAATACGCCGGTTTCTGACCTGATTACACTCGGCGAAAATATGGGACTGGAAAACCAGGCCCGCATGCGTAAGCAAGACATTATCTTTTCAATACTGAAGCAGCATGCCAAAAGCGGAGAAGATATCTTCGGTGACGGTGTTCTGGAGATACTGCAGGACGGATTTGGTTTCCTCCGCTCAGCAGACAGCTCCTACCTCGCCGGTCCAGATGATATTTACGTTTCTCCCAGCCAAATCCGCCGCTTCAATCTCCGTACCGGTGACACTATTTCCGGTAAAATACGTCCGCCAAAAGAAGGCGAGCGCTATTTTGCCCTGTTGAAAGTTAACGAAGTTAACTACGACAAACCAGAAAATGCCCGTAACAAAATCCTGTTCGAGAACTTGACCCCACTGCACGCCAACTCACGTTTGCGCATGGAGCGTGGTAACGGTTCTACCGAAGATTTGACCGCACGCGTACTCGACCTGGCATCGCCAATTGGCCGTGGCCAGCGTGGTCTGATTGTGGCACCGCCTAAAGCCGGTAAAACCATGCTGCTGCAGAACATTGCGCAAAGCATTGCCTACAACCACCCAGACTGCGTACTGATGGTACTGCTGATTGACGAACGTCCGGAAGAAGTGACCGAGATGCAGCGTCTTGTTAAAGGTGAAGTAGTTGCTTCTACCTTCGACGAACCTGCATCTCGCCACGTTCAGGTAGCCGAAATGGTTATCGAGAAGGCCAAGCGTCTGGTTGAGCACAAGAAAGACGTTATCATCCTGCTGGACTCAATTACCCGTCTGGCGCGTGCTTACAACACCGTGGTTCCTGCATCAGGTAAAGTCCTGACCGGTGGTGTTGACGCCAACGCCCTGCATCGTCCAAAACGCTTCTTCGGTGCAGCACGTAACGTGGAAGAGGGCGGCAGCCTGACTATCATCGCGACCGCGCTGGTTGATACCGGTTCGAAAATGGATGAAGTCATCTACGAAGAGTTCAAAGGTACAGGTAACATGGAACTGCACCTCGCGCGTAAAATCGCCGAGAAACGTGTATTCCCGGCTATCGATTACAACCGCTCCGGTACCCGTAAAGAAGAGCTACTCACCACTTCTGAAGAACTGCAGAAGATGTGGATCCTGCGTAAAATTATCCATCCAATGGGTGAAATCGACGCAATGGAATTCCTCATCAACAAGTTGGCCATGACCAAAACCAACGATGAATTCTTCGATATGATGAAACGTTCATAATTTTACTCTGCCCGCCAACTTGCCGCTGCAAGTGAAATGGGTATAACGTAAAAATATTAAAACGCTGCGTGAAGACGTGGCGTTTTTTACGTTTGGTCGCTACGATGTGTAGTAATGCACGGCGCACTGCGCCTTATGCACCCTAGAATCAGATAACACCGGATAGCCTCAACGGGCATCATTCATTAATTTGTCGCTGTATAAAAGCGGACAGGAAGGATCCTTCGGACGACGCACAAAACGTAATAAAATCCGAAAGCCACATAGGATATGAACGCAAAACCGCGAGGTGGTAATGACTACTGCCAAATTCAAGACCAGGCTGCCAGATAGCTTGCGCAGATTTACCATTAATGCAGAGACGTTTTAACTGTGAATTTACTCACTATGAGTACTGAGCTCGTCATTGTTTTCTTGTTTTCATTTGTCTTTTTATTTTTGGCGCGCAAAGTGGCCAAAAAGATTGGATTAGTTGATAAACCTGACTACCGCAAACGCCATCAAGGACTTATCCCCCTGGTTGGCGGTATCTCTGTCTATGCAGTGGTCTGTTTTACCTTTTTCATTACTAACATTCAGATCCCCCATAAGTTGCTTTATCTCGCCTGCGCGGGATTATTGGTATTGGTGGGTGCGCTGGATGACAAATACGACATCAGCGTAAAAATCCGCGCCTGCATTCAGGCACTCGTTGCCGTCATCATGATGATTTACGGTGATATGGTGCTGCATGACCTGGGGCGCATTATCGGTCCCTGGCAGATGTTCCTCGGCCCGTTTGGCTATCTGGTTACCCTGTTTGCCGTATGGGCTGCCATCAACGCCTTCAACATGGTTGACGGTATAGACGGTCTGCTGGGCGGGCTGTCGTGCGTGACCTTCGGCTCAATGGGCATCGTGATGCTGTCCAAAGGCTACGACTCGTTGGCGCTGTGGTGCTTCACGATGATTGCCGCCATCATTCCTTATGTGCTGCTGAACCTCGGTGTTTTTGGCCGTCGTTACAAGGTATTTATGGGCGATGCGGGCAGTACGCTTATCGGCTTTACCGTGATCTGGATCCTGCTGCAATGCACCCAGAGCACGCGCAGCTTCGCGCATCCGCCGATGACCCCCGTGACCGCGCTATGGCTCATCGCCATTCCACTGATGGACATGATTGCCATCATGTATCGCCGTCTGCGCAAGGGAATGAGTCCCTTCTCGGCGGACCGTCAGCACATCCACCATCTGATTATGCGGGCGGGATTCTCCTCGCGTCAGGCTTTTGTACTGATCACCTTGGCCGCTGCCGTGCTGGCCGCTATCGGCGTGGCCGGTGAGCGACTTCACTTCCCCGAATGGTTAATGCTTGGGCTATTCTTTGTCGCATTCATGCTCTATGGCTATTGTATTAAACGTGCGTGGCGCGTGGCGCGGTTGCTCAAACGTGTCAAAAGAAGGCTGCGTCGTCACTCCGCACAATAGCGTCGCCTTACCGTCTGCTATACCGTCACCAGGGATCACACGCCGCGTCTGACTCCGTCTGATGGCAACACAATTAATTAATCAAAATTTGGTGGGAATGATGAAGTCAGAGACGATGTCTACAGGGAACGAACTCGCCGTTGATAATGAACTGGATATTCGCGGGCTGTGCCGTGCGCTGTGGCAGGGAAAACTGTGGATTATCGGTCTGGCGCTCGGGTTTGCCCTCGTCGCGGTACTGGTTTCACTGCTGATGAAGCAGGAGTGGAGCACCACCGCCGTCACTGACAAGCCTACTGTTAACAATCTGGCGTCATACTTCTCGCAGGAGCAGTTCCTGCGCAATCTCGATGCCAAAAACACCTTTACCCCGGCGGGCGATCAGGCCTCGATTTCCGATGACGCCTACGGTGAATTCGTGATGCAGCTGGCCGCCTACGATACCCGCCGGGATTTCTGGCTGCAAAACCCTTACTACATTCAACGCAAGACCGGCGAAAGCGGAGCCGATGCCGTGCTGCTCGACAAACTGATCGGTGCGATTCAGTTCACCGCGCGCGACGAGAAGAAGATGCCTAACGACAGCGTAAAACTGACCGCTGAGACCGCCGCCGACGCCAACAAGCTGTTGCGTCAGTACGTCAGCTTCGCCAGCGCACGCGCTGCCCAGCATCTGTATGACGAAATCGAAGGTGCCTGGGCCGCACGCACGCAGTCTATGAAGGCGCAGGTTAAACGTCAGGAAGAGGTAGCGACCGCCATTTATAACCGCGAACTGAACAACACCCAGCAAGCGTTGAAGATTGCCGATCAGCAGAATATCGACCACAGCATGACCGACGCCACGCCGGACCGCCTGCCGGACTCCGAGATGTTTCTGTTGGGTACGCCGATGCTACAGGCGAAGTTAAAGCTGCTGCAGGCCTCAGGCCCGAGTTTTGATATCGATTACGATCAGAATAAAGCGATGTTGGCTACGCTTAATGTTGGGCCCGTATTGAACGCCAAATTCCAGACATACCGCTACCTGCGCACGCCGGAAGAGCCGGTAAAACGCGACAGCCCGCGCCGCGTATTCCTGGCAATCATGTGGGGAGTTGTGGGTGGATTTATCGGTGCCGGTGTGGCGCTGGTCCGCCGTCGCGTAAAAACAGCAGAATAAAAAATAAAAAAAGATAGCGATGAATAATCGGGCGTCTTTGACGCGCCCGCTCCGCAGGAAAGCGCTGCGCCTATCAAAAGAGAGTGCCTCTGTGAAAGTATTAACGATTTTCGGTACCAGGCCGGAAGCAATAAAAATGGCACCCCTGGTACATGCTTTGGCTCAGGATGATGCCTTTGATTCTAAAGTTTGTGTGACTGCCCAGCATCGTCAGATGCTGGATCAGGTGTTAGGTCTTTTCTCCATCAAGCCGGATTACGATCTCGATATCATGAAACCGGGTCAGGACCTGACCGAAATCACCAGCCGCATTCTGCTGGGGCTCAAGCCGGTGCTTGAGGATTTTAAACCGGACGTCGTTCTGGTTCACGGCGATACCACAACCGCGCTGACTGCCAGTCTTGCCGCGTTTTATCAGCAGATCCCGATCGGTCACGTTGAGGCGGGTTTGCGCACCGGAGACATGCTTTCTCCGTGGCCGGAAGAGGGTAACCGTCGGTTGACCGGCCATCTGGCCAAGTGGCATTTTGCGCCGACCGCGCTGTCGCGTAGCAATCTCATGCGCGAAGGGATCGACGCACAGGATATTATTGTGACCGGCAACACGGTGATTGATGCGCTGCTGTGGGTGCGTAATCTGCTCAATCAGTCCCCCGAACTCAGGGCGGATGTCGCAAGGCGCTACGATTTTATTAGCCCGCAAAAGAAACTGATTCTGGTCACTGGTCATCGACGCGAGAGCTTCGGTGACGGTTTTGAGCGTATTTGTAGCGCATTGGCCGAGATAGCCAGACAGCATGCCGATGCGCAAATACTCTATCCGGTGCACCTTAACCCGCAGGTTCGCGAGCCGGTTAATCGCATCCTGCAGGGTATCGATAACGTCATCTTGATTGAGCCGCAGGACTATCTGCCGTTCGTTTATCTGATGGACAGCGCCTATCTGATCCTTACCGATTCGGGGGGCATTCAGGAAGAGGCGCCGTCGTTGGGCAAGCCGGTATTGGTGATGCGTGAGACAACCGAGAGGCCCGAGGCCATCGAAGCAGGCACCGTTAAACTGGTCGGAACGCACACCGCGAGTATCGTCAGCGAAGTGTCCAACCTGCTGAACGACGCCGATGCCTATCAACGCATGAGTCGGGCGCATAATCCTTATGGTGACGGCAGCGCCTGTGACCAAATTTTGGCGGCACTCAAGAAAACTCGAGAATTACCATGACTCTAACAACCTTTCCGAGTGTGAATAAACACCGAGCCTTTGAAACCATCTCTGTCATCGGGCTGGGCTATATCGGGCTGCCGACGGCCGCCGCCTTCGCCTCGCGGCAAAAAAAGGTCATTGGTGTCGATATCAATCAGCGTGCGGTCGACATCATCAACCGCGGCGGCGTACATATTGTCGAGCCAGAGCTTGAAGAACTGGTGAAAAAGGCGGTAGACGAGGGCTTTCTCGAGGCAGTGACCGCCCCACGGCCCGCTGACGCCTTCCTGATTGCCGTGCCGACGCCGTTCAAGGACGGGCATCAGCCGGATCTGGATTACGTCGAGCAGGCGGTCAATGCACTTGCGCCAGTGCTCAAGAAGGGCGACCTGATTATTCTCGAGTCGACCTCACCGGTCGGAGCAACCGAGCAAATGGCGGACTGGCTCGCCGCGCTGCGCCCTGACCTGTGTTTTCCGCAGCAAGACGCGGCCGCGCCCGATGTGAATATTGCCTACTGCCCAGAGCGGGTGCTGCCGGGCAAGGTCATGGTTGAGCTCATTAAAAATGACCGCGTGATTGGCGGTATGACCCGCGAGTGTTCGGCGCGTGCCAGCGAGCTCTATAATATCTTTCTGTTGGGCGAATGCGTGGTCACTAATAGCCGCACCGCCGAGATGTGCAAGCTGACCGAAAACAGTTTCCGCGACGTGAACATCGCGTTTGCCAATGAGCTTTCGCTGATTTGTGACGTGCAGGGCATCAACGTCTGGGAGCTTATCCGTCTGGCGAACCGTCATCCGCGGGTCAACATTCTGCAACCCGGTCCCGGCGTGGGTGGGCACTGTATCGCTGTCGATCCGTGGTTTATCGTTTCTCAGCATCCTTCTCTTGCGCGGCTTATTCATACCGCCCGCGTGGTCAACGATGCTAAGCCTTTCTGGGTGGTCGACAAGGTGAAAGCAGCGGTCGCCGACTGTCTCGCCTCAACCGGTCTGCGTGCCGCCGAGGTGAAGATTGCCTGCTTCGGGCTGGCGTTTAAACCGAACATCGACGACCTGCGTGAAAGCCCTGCGGTTCATGTCGCCGAGCTGATTGCCGACTGGCATGCAGGAGAAACCTGGGTGGTGGAGCCGAACGTGCCCCATCTGCCGCCAGCGCTTGAGAACAAGGTTAAGCTCCAGTCGTTAGAGTTCGCGCTGCAACAGGCCGACGTGCTGGTGATGCTGGTCGACCATGCGGTGTTTAAGCTCATCCCCGGCCAGCAGATCAAGCAAGACTGGATAGTCGATACCAAAGGCGTATGGCGTTAAGCCAGCCTTAAGCGAAACGTGTAATGGTGAACTCTGGCCGATGGCATGAGGTTCCAAATGAACGATAATCATATCCGCGGACGACTTGACTATTTGCAGTGGGAAAGTGATTTTTTCTTCAGGCCGAGCGCTAAACTGACGCTGGATTCGGCGGGGGAGAAGCTGACGCGCGAGGCGCTAAGCGCTTATCCACTGGTTCAGGTCAAGGTCCCGGCAGACGAAAGTGATATTCTCGAGACGCTTTATCGCCTGGGATTTCGTATGGTTGAAGGGGAGATCGATTTCTCGCTCAACCTTCTCGACGGTGAAGCGTTTCCCTGTGAATATCAGGTTGCCAGCGAGGCAGATATCCTGCGGGTGAGCCAGCTGGCCGCCGGTGCGTTTCAGCTGAGCCGCTTTCGCGCGCCCTGGTATGAGCCCGATGACTCGGGACGGTTCTATGCCCTGTGGGCCGAAAAAGCCATTCTAGGTACCTTTGATACCCACTGCCTGACGCTGCTCGCCGATGACGGCCAGCTGCTGGGTTTCGTCACGCTAAGGACTCTCGAACCCGGCGTGGCGCGGATAGGCCTGCTGGCCGTGCAGCCGCAGGTGACCGGTCGAGGTATCGGTAAGCGTTTAATGCACGCCGCTAAACACTGGTGTCTGGCGCAGGGTGTAACGCAGCTCAGGGTCGCCACTCAAACGGGAAATATTGCCGCATTAAACCTCTATCGCGCCAGCGGCGGTGTTCTTTCTCATTCAGCCTATTGGTTGTACAGGTAATTTTATGATCCCATTTAACTCGCCGCCTATCGTCGGTACCGAGCTGGACTACATGCAGGCCGCGATGGGCAGTGGCAAACTCTGCGGCGACGGCGGTTTCACTCGTCGCTGCCAGCAGTGGTTCGAGAAAAACTTCCGCAGCAGGAAGGTGTTACTGACGCCATCCTGCACCGCCTCTCTGGAGATGGCCGCTATCCTGTTGGACATCAAGCCCGGCGACGAAGTTATCATGCCTAGCTATACTTTTGTCTCGACCGCCAACGCCTTTGTGCTGCGCGGTGCACGCATCGTGTTCGTCGATATCCGCCCTGACACCATGAACATCGATGAGACGCTGATTGAGGCGGCCATTACCGACAAAACGCGGGCCATTGTGCCCGTACACTATGCCGGCGTGGCCTGCGAGATGGACACCATCATGGCGCTGGCCGAGAAACACGGTCTTTTCGTCGTCGAAGATGCGGCGCAGGGCGTGATGTCGACCTATAAAGGCCGCGCGCTTGGCACCCTCGGCCATATTGGTTGTTTCAGCTTCCATGAGACAAAAAACTACACCGCCGGGGGCGAAGGGGGCGCGACCCTGATTAACAGTCCTGAGCTGGTGGAACGAGCCGAGATAATTCGTGAGAAAGGCACCAACCGTAGCCAGTTCTTCCGTGGACAGGTCGATAAATATACCTGGCGCGACATCGGTTCCAGCTATCTGATGGCAGATTTGCAGGCCGCCTATCTGTGGGCACAGCTTGAGGTGGCGCAGGAGATTAACAAGCATCGCCTCGAGCTGTGGAAACACTATTATCGGGCGTTGAAACCGTTGCAGGACAGTGGCCAGCTGGTGTTGCCGACGCTAGCGCCGCACTGTGCCCACAACGCGCACATGTTCTACATCAAGCTCAAGGATACGGAACAACGTGACGCCTTTATCGCCTATATGAAAGAGGCGGAGATCCTCACCGTTTTCCACTACATCCCTCTGCACTCCTCGACGGCAGGAGAAAAGTTCGGGTATTTCCACGGTGAAGACGTCTTCACCACCGAGGAAAGCGCCAAACTGGTTCGTCTGCCGCTGTTTTACAATATGAGCAATGTGATGCAAAAAACGGTGATTTCTACCCTGCTGAGCTTCTTCGCCTGATATGTCTCTCGCTAAAGCCTCTATTTGGACCGCCGGTTCGACGCTGATTAAAATCGGTGCCGGTCTGGTGGTCATCAAACTGCTTGCCGTCGCCTTTGGGCCGAGCGGCGTGGGACAAGCGGGGAACTTTCGTCAGCTGATTACCGTATTAGGCGTACTCTCCGGGGCCGGGATATTCAACGGCGTCACCAAGTATGTTGCTGAAAATCATCAGCATCCCGACAGGCTGAAAGCGGTGCTGGGGACTGCTTCGACCCTGATTCTCAGTTTCTCGACCCTGCTGGCGCTGGTGTTTCTGCTCGCCGCCGAGCCAATAAGCGTGGCGCTGTTCGGCCACGGCGAATACCAGTCGGTGGTGCGGGCGGTGGCGTTAATCCAGATGGGCATTGCCTATGCCAACCTGTTTCAGGCTATTTTAAAGGGCTATCGTGACGCGCAGGGTAACGCGCTGACGGTCATCGCCGGTAGCCTTATTGGCCTGCTGGCCTACTGGATTTGCTTCACAGTGGGCGGATATCGCGGGGCGCTGATGGGTTTCGCGCTGGTTCCGGCGCTGGTGGTGTTGCCCGCTGCCGCGATGCTGTTGCGCCGCCGCACGTTTGCGCTTAACTTTTTAACACCGAGCTGGGACAGCGAGCTGGCGCGTCATTTCGGCAAGTTTACCCTGATGGCGTTGATGACTTCGGTCACGCTGCCGGTCGCCTACGTCATGATGCGTAACCTGCTGGCGGAACGCGATGGATGGCAGGCGGTGGGGATTTGGCAGGGCGTGAGCAGTATTTCAGATGCCTACCTGCAGTTCATCACTGCCTCATTTAGCGTCTATCTTTTGCCGACGCTGGCGAGACTGACTGATAAAGAAGAGATAGCCAAAGAAATCATCAAGGCGCTGAAGTTTGTGATGCCGGTGGTGGCCGCGGCCAGCTTTACCGTCTGGCTGCTGCGTGATTTTGCTATCTGGCTGCTGTTCTCGCATCAGTTCAGCGCGATGCGCGACCTCTTCGCCTGGCAGCTGGTGGGGGACGTATTAAAAGTCAGCGCCTATATCTTCGGGTATCTGGTGATTGCCAAGGCATCGCTGCGCTTTTATCTGCTCACAGAGGTTAGTCAGTTTTTACTACTGACGCTGTTTTCCCATTGGCTGATCCCAATACATGGCGCACTGGGTGCCGCGCAGGCTTATATGGCGACCTACATTCTCTATTTTGCGCTGTGTTGTACCTTTTTTGTTATCTATCGTAGACGAGCATGACAACGCTGATTCACGTTTTGGGATCTGATATCCCGCACCATAATTCGACCCTGCTGCACTTCTTTAACGACGTGCTGGTTCCCCGTGTGCCGCGCGAAAGTGTGCGAAACTTCATGGTGGTAAGCCGTGACCCTGCCTTGCTGCCGGTTTTTGAACACCTTGATATTCAGACGCTGAGCGACAAGAAGTCATTGGCGCAGGCGGTGATAGCCAGAGCGCAGGCCGACAGAAACTGCCGCTTCTTTTTCCACGGCCAGTTTAATCCCGGCATTTGGCTCGCCCTGCTGAGCGGAAAAATCAAGGCGCGTCAGGTGTTGTGGCACGTTTGGGGTGCCGACCTCTATGAAACCTCGGGCAGCTTAAAGTTTAGAATGTTTTATTTGCTGCGCCGCCTGGCACAGGGCCGCGTTGGCCACGTTTTTGCTACCCGCGGCGATTTAGCCTATTACCGCCATCGTCATCCGCACGTCGCGTCATCGCTGCTCTATTTTCCGACCCGCATGGACCCCTCGTTGACGTTGGCCGCCGATGCGCCGCCTCCTGAAGGCATGCCTCGCGTACTGGTCGGCAATTCCGGTGACCCAAGCAACCTGCACATCGAGGCGCTTCACGCGCTGCATAAAGCGTGGGGAGCGGGTATCAAGGTGGTGATTCCAATGGGGTATCCGGCAAATAATCAGCCGTATATTGAGCAGGTACGCCGTGAGGCGCTCGCGCTTTTCCCGGCGGAAAACGTCGAGTTGCTCACCGAATCGATGGCCTTTGATGACTACCTGCAAATGCTCAAAGATTGCTCGCTGGGCTATTTTATTTTTGAAAGGCAGCAGGGGATCGGCACGCTTTGCCTGCTCATCCAGTTCGGTGTGCCCTTCGTGCTGAGCCGCAAGAATCCGTTTTGGCGCGACATGGCGAGTGAAAATCTGCCGGTGCTGTTTTATGGCGATCCGCTCGACGCCGCCACTCTGGCCGAGGCGCGCCGTCAACTGCTGGCCACCGATCGCCAGAAGATTCAATTTTTTAGCCCCAACTATATCGAGGGCTGGGTGCAGGCACTGGAAATAGCCACAGGAGTGGCATCATGACGCTGGCGCAGTTGGGCGGCCTGAGCGTCGTCTATGCTTTATCCCTGTTGTTTATTCTGACGCTGACCTATCTCGAGTTCCGCCGGGTTCGGTTCAGCTTTAACCTGTTCTTTTCCGTGCTTTATCTGCTGACCTTCTACTTTGGTTTTCCGCTCACCTGCCTGCTGGTGTTCCAGTTTGATACCGAGGTGGTGCCGGTGGCGTATCTGCTGCAGGCGATGCTGTCTGCGACCTGCTTCTATGCGCTCTACTATGTGGTGTACAAGACGCGGCTGCGCAAGGCGCGTGCGGGTCCGGGCCGCGAGGTGTTTGGCATCAACCGCGTCGAGGCGCATCTCACCTGGATAATCATGGCGCTGGTCGCCATCGTCACGCTAGGCATCTTCTTCGCCCACAACGGTTTCCTGTTGTTCAAGCTGACGTCTTACAGCCAGATCTTCTCGAGCAACGTATCGGGCGTCGCGCTCAAGCGCTTCTTCTACTTCTTTATTCCCGCGATGCTGGTGGTCTATTTTCTTAAGCAGAACAGCCGTAACTGGCTGTTATTCCTGGTGACTACCTTTGCCTTTGGTTTGTTGACCTACGTGGTAGTGGGCGGCACGCGTGCCAATATCATCATCGCGCTGGCTCTGTTCTTATTCATCGGCATTATTCGCGGCTGGATAACGCTGTGGATGCTGCTGCTGGCCGGTATTATGTCGGTGGTCGGCATGTTCTGGTTGGCGTTGAAGCGTTACAACCTCGACGTCAGCGGTCCGGAAGCGTTTTATACCTTCCTCTATCTGACCCGCGATACCTTCTCGCCGTGGGAGAATCTTGCGCTGCTGCTGCAAAACTACGACAAGATTCATTTCCAGGGGCTGATGCCGATTATCCGCGACTTCTACGTTTTCATCCCGAGTTGGCTGTGGCCGGGCAGGCCCTCAGCGGTCATGAATACCGCCAACTATTTCACCTGGGACGTGTTGAAAAACCATTCCGGGCTGGCGATTTCTCCGACGCTGATAGGCTCCTTGGTAGTGATGGGCGGCGCGAGCTTTATCCCACTCGGTGCGGTGGCGGTAGGGCTGATTATCAAATGGTTTGACTGGCTTTACGCTCTCGGCAAAAACGCCGCCAATCCTTATAAGGCCGCCATCCTGCAGAGCTTCTGTTTTGGTGCGGTATTCAATATGATCGTGCTGGCGCGCGAAGGTGTGGACTCGTTCTTCTCGCGGGTGATCTTTTTTGCCTTGGTGTTTGGCCTGTGCCTGATTGCCGCCAAGCTGTTGTACTGGCTGTTTGACGTGGCCGGATTGATAAAAGTGCGCACGCGGCGTTTCACCCACGTTGACCCCGTCGCGGTGGCTGAGCCGTACCTGCGCGATAAAGGATAATGATGGATTCGACTTCTGCTCCGCTCTCTATTCCCCGCTACAGCATTCGTGGCATCGATCTGTGGGGATTTCGCAACATGGACCAGTTTGGCGATTACCTGCTCTCCGAAGAGGGGGTTAAGGTCGGCACGCTGGTTGCCATCAACGCCGAAAAAGTGCTGACCGCCGAGCGCGACGCCCAGCTGCGCGCGCTCATCAAAGAGGCAGACTATAAATATGCCGACGGCATCAGCATCGTTAAGTCCATTCGCCGCAAATATCCCGAGGCGCAGGTTGAGCGCGTCGCGGGGGCAGACCTGTGGGAGGCGGTGATGGAGCGCGCCGGAAGACTGGGTACGCCGGTCTTTCTGATCGGTGGCCGCGAAGACGTTTTAGCAAAAACCGCAGACAAACTGCGCACGCGCTGGAACGTGAATATTGTTGGCAGCCAGAACGGTTTTTTCACCCCCGCCGATCGCGACGCGCTGTTTGCCCGTGTTAAATCCAGCGGCGCGAAGGTGGTAACGGTGGCCATGGGGTCGCCGCGGCAGGAAATCCTGATGCGCGACTGCCGTATAGTGTATCCCGATGCGCTCTATATGGGCGTCGGGGGGACCTACGACGTATTTATCGGCGCGGTGAAACGTGCGCCGAAGGCCTGGCAGAAACTCGGACTGGAATGGTTGTATCGCCTGCTCAAGCAGCCGAGCCGCCTGCCGCGTCAGCTCAGGCTGCTTAAATATTTGTTTTATTTCATCACCCGCCGCCTGTAAGTCACGCCCTGATGGCCCGCGATTTCGTTTGGGCCATCACAATTTGCCTTTGCCCTCCCGCCGAAATTTCGAACTGCTCCGCTATTTTGTCTATTCCCGTTTGCAACTGACTGCAAAATACGGAACCATACCGCCGTTTTATCTGCCCTGACCTTGGGAAACAACAATAATATTCCGGCAAACCCGGAAAAAAGAACAAACACAACATATTGAGAATCAGAGGACTTATGGCGAGTAGCGAAGAGAAAAAGGGGCTCCACCGAGGGTTGGAGGCGCGCCACATTGAGTTGATAGCTTTGGGCGGAACTATCGGGGTCGGACTATTCATGGGGGCGGCAAGTACGCTCAAATGGGCGGGGCCCTCCGTTTTGCTGGCGTATATTCTGGCCGGCGTTTTTGTGTTTTTCATCATGCGTTCAATGGGCGAGATGCTGCATCTCGAACCGGTGGCGGGATCCTTTGCCGTTTATGCCCATAAGTATCTGGGACCTTATTTCGGCTATCTGACCGCATGGAGCTATTGGTTCATGTGGATAGCGGTGGGGATATCGGAAATCACCGCCATCGGCGTCTATGCCCAATACTGGTTCCCGGAATTGCCCCAGTGGATACCGGCGCTGGCGGCCGTCGCCATTGTCGCCGCAGCCAACCTGGCCGCAGTAAAGCTGTATGGCGAGATGGAATTCTGGTTTGCGCTGATTAAGATAACTACCATCATTGTGATGATTGTTGTGGGTCTGGCGGTGATCTTCTTCGGTTTCGGAAATCATGGGCAGGCTATTGGCTTTGATAACCTGACCGTGCACGGCGGCTTCTTTGCCGGGGGCTGGAAGGGCTTCCTGTTTGCACTTTGTATCGTCGTCGCGTCCTATCAGGGCGTCGAGCTGGTCGGGATTACCGCCGGTGAAGCCAAGAATCCGCAGGTTACGCTGAAGCGTGCTATCAATAATATTCTTTGGCGTATCCTGATTTTCTACGTCGGTGCGATTTTCGTCATCATTACTATCTTCCCATGGAATGAGATGGGCACCCACGGCAGCCCGTTCGTGTTGACCTTCGCCAAAGTAGGCATCACTGCCGCCGCCGGTATTATCAACTTTGTGGTGCTGACCGCTGCGCTCTCGGGCTGTAACAGCGGTATGTACAGCTGTGGACGTATGCTCTACGCGCTGTCGCAAAATCGTCAGCTGCCTGCATTCTTGTCAAAAGTGTCGGCCAGCGGTGTGCCGGTGTACGGTATTGCGGTAACGATTCTGTGCCTGCTTGTAGGCTCGTGCCTGAACTACCTTATCCCTAACCCTGAGCAGGTTTTTGTTTATGTCTACAGCGCAAGCGTGCTGCCGGGCATGGTGCCGTGGTTTGTGGTGCTGGTAAGCCAGCTGCGTTTCCGTGAGGCGCATCGCGCCGCGCTGAAGAATCACCCGTTCAAGTCGATTATGTTCCCTTATACCAACTATCTGACGCTGGCATTCCTGCTTTGTGTGCTGGTGGGCATGGCAATTAACCCGGATACGCGCGTTTCTTTGCTTGTTGGCGGGATTTTTATTGCCGCTGTGTCACTTATTTATCTCGCGCTGGGGATGAATCGCCGTAGTCATTAAGGGTCTTGAAGGGTGAAAAGTACGGGTGGGGACCCTGAAATGCTTACTTTTAGTGCGTAATGGACAATTCGTAATCAAACGAAACTTTTTCAAAAAAAAGCACTAGACAGCATGACGGTTAAGCCGTAGTATCCCCACCCGCAACGGCGCTAAGCGCCCGTAGCTCAGCTGGATAGAGCGCTGCCCTCCGGAGGCAGAGGTCTCAGGTTCGAATCCTGTCGGGCGCACCATTGACCTCGGTTGGTTTTGCGCAAAGAGTTGCGGTGTTAGTTTCGGACGTGAAGTAAAGATACGATGGTGGCTATAGCTCAGTTGGTAGAGCCCTGGATTGTGATTCCAGTTGTCGTGGGTTCGAGTCCCATTAGCCACCCCACTTCTTCTTAATGAAGTGAGTGTGAGTAGTAAAGAGTAAACAGTTTTTGTGACAGTGCGAAGGTGGCGGAATTGGTAGACGCGCTAGCTTCAGGTGTTAGTGTTCTTACGGACGTGAGGGTTCAAGTCCCTCTCTTCGCACCACACGAAAGCGTTAAAACTCTGCACGTGACGGAAGACAGGTTGTAAAAGAAAGCAGTACATCGGCGAGTAGCGCAGCTTGGTAGCGCAACTGGTTTGGGACCAGTGGGTCGGAGGTTCGAATCCTCTCTCGCCGACCAATTCAAACAAAAAGCCCTGCAGAAATGCAGGGCTTTTTGTTTTCCGTTATTCCCCGTTTTGATTCCTTACCCTGCGGTACAGATCACAAAACACCCCCACCTAAAAACGTTATAACTCTTTGGCTAATAAGCACAGTTCATTTGAACGGAATCATGCGTGTCCGAAAAAAGCGATGCGCCGCCAAAGGGAATACTATGAAAATAACTAAAATCGGCCTGTTTACGGCCTGTACTCTGCTTTCTGCGCCCGCTTGGGCCGCGCCTCAGCTCAAAGATGCGGAATCTATCACCGCCGTTATCTCAGCCATGACGCCGGAAGAAAAGGCTGCGCTGGTTTCCGGCACCGGCATGAATAACGCGACCCACGTCGCGGGTGCCGCAGGTTCGACCTTTGCCATACCCAGGCTGGGTATTCCACAGATTGTTTTTGCCGACGGGCCGATTGGCGTCAGACTGGGCGCAGGCCCAACCGGCGGTGAAAAGCGCTTTGCTACTGGCTTCCCGGTTTCCGTGGCGATGGCCGCGACTTGGGATCCGGCACTCATTCAGCGCGTGGGCGGCGCGATAGGCGATGAAGCACGCGCCTATGGCGTCGATCTCATGCTCGGTCCGGCGATTAATATCCAGCGTAATCCACTCAATGGCCGCAACTTCGAATATTTCTCCGAAGATCCGTTGCTCAACGCGATGATAACCGCAGGCTATATCAAGGGTATGCAGGCAGAGGGGGTCGGTGCGGTGCTCAAACACTTTGCCGCCAACAATCAGGAAACGCGCCGCCAGACGGTAAATGAAATTATCTCGGAGCGCGCGCTGCACGAGATTTATTTCCCTGGCTTTGAATACGCAATGGAAAACGCTCAGCCTTGGGCGGTGATGAGCTCGTATCCTTCCATCAACGGAACGCCGTCGTCGCAAAACCCGTGGTTATTGAAAGAGGTTCTACGCAAGCAGTGGAAGTTTAACGGTTTTGTCATGTCGGACTGGTATGGCGTGACCGATCCGGTGCGTGCGCTGCTGGCCGGTAACGATCTCAATATGCCGGGCGGCTTGTCCAAAAAGGACACCCCTTTCCTGCGCCGCAATACCGACCCGAAAGACGTGGTGCTTGCGGCGCTGAAGTCGGGTGAGATTAGCCAAAACCAGATAGACGAGAATATTCGCAACATCCTCAACGTGGTCATTAAGACACAGCGCTTTAAAAATCCTTCCGCCGCAGCCCAGCCGGAGATGGCCGACCATGCGGCGCTGGCACGCGAGGCCGCCGCTGAGTCGATGGTATTGTTAAAAAATGAAGCGAACACGCTGCCCATTAAGTCCAACTTGAAGGTGGCTGCTTTTGGTCACAACGTTGAGAATTTTTACGTCGTGGGTGGCGGTAGCGCCGAGGTTAACATTGCCCCTAATCGCCGGGTAACGCTGCCGCAGGGGCTGAAAAATGCGGAACTGACGCTTATTGATGACGGTAAACAGGCGCTGGACGAGAACGCCAAAAATGACGCCATTGCCCACGCCGCGCAGCAAAGCGACGTTGCGATCGTCTCGATTGGTCGCAGCTCCACCGAGGGGGCCGACCGCTATTCAATGGCGATGCACGCCGACGAAATCGCGATGATAGACAATGTGGCGACGGCGTTTCACCAGCAGAATAAAAAGGTAGTGGTCCTGCTCAACGTGGGTTCACCGATTGAGATAGCCTCCTGGGAGGACAAGGTTGATGCAATTCTGCTGACCTGGCAGCCGGGCGAACAGGCGGGTAACGCAGTGGCCGATATCCTCACCGGCAAGGTCAATCCTTCTGGCAAACTGCCGCTCACGTTCCCTAAACGTCTCGAGGATTCCCCGAGCTACGGAAATTATCCGGGCAACGCCAAAACCGTTAACTACGGGGAGGGCATCTACGTCGGTTATCGCTATTATGATACGCGCCGCATCGCACCAATGTACCCGTTTGGTTATGGTCTGTCGTATTCTACCGTCCATTACGGGCAACTTACCCCGCAGAATTCACCCTTCAATATTGATAAGCAGGACGCAGTCGACGTCAGCATTACCCTAAAAAATACGTCCTCGGTGGCGGCTAAAGAGGTGGTGCAGCTTTACGTACATGATGATGCCTCGCGCCTCGACAGGCCGTTGCAGGAGCTTAAAGCCTTTGAGAAGGTGAGTCTGGCGGCAGGAGAGGAGAAGCGCGTCACTTTCAGGCTCGACAAGCGGGCTTTTTCGTACTTTGATGCCGACATGAATGCCTGGGTGCTGGAGCCGGGGCACTTCACGCTGCGCGTTGGCAGTTCGTCACGAGATATTCGCGCTGAGGCTCCGCTGAGGGTCATTTCTGCCACTCCGGCGTTCTCGTTTGCCACGCCGTGGATTGACGTCCAGACCTATGAAAAAGCGGCGACCATTGTGGCTGGCGTGATAGGTGACGATGAGACCAATGCTTGGATCCAGGGGAGTCCGACGCTGGGTGAGAAACTCGACGCGTCACTGAAGCTCAAGCCCGAATTGGCAACAGATGAGGCGAAAAGGCAAGCGGTTAAGCAGGAAATTCTCCAGCAGATCAACGCGTTGTAACCATTTGGCGACACATGCCAATAACACATTGTTTTATAAGTGAATTTTACTCTATTTTAGAACAGGTAATCGGTTATCTCTCCGGCGCAGGGTTTACCCTGTCGCCGGAGGGAGACATCCATCTCATTGTTTTAAAATGATATAGGGATTGCAGATCGAGACTGTCGTTTCCAGGCGACAGTCTCCGCAGAGGCTGCGGCCGTTAACGGGGTAATCCGCAGAGTATTTTTAGGCGCTGAAAAAAAAGATAAATTATTAATGTATTAAATCATGTAGTTAATTTTTATTTTTCAATTCTTTGTGGGTTTCTTAAAAACTGGCACGCCATATGCAATAATCACCCCGTAGATGCTCATTCCACCCTCTTATGATTGCGTAGCTTCATATACCTGGGAATGATGCAGAGCCAAATTACAGTGTCTCTTGTCTATCTGACCGATAACCTCAGGGTTATCAACCAGCAGGCAAAACGTTGAGTGTGACACTACCCCTGTTGTCTAAGACCTGATTGTTTTGACACTTGTCTCTCCGGCAAGTGTTTTTTTTTGCCTGCCGTCTGACGATAGCCAAAAAAAACGGCCCGCCTGAGGCGAGCCGTTGAGAGTAAAATCTGTTTAACTGACTATTATTGCTGAGAATTATTAATTGTCAGCATCAGGCCCTGATGGCGCATCTCGGCGGCTTCTGCCGGTTTGTGCAGCTTGTCGAGAGCATCGGCCAGCCAGGCGAAGTCATAGGCGTCAGGGCGCTGAGACAGCGCTTCCCGGAAGGCCTCGCTGGCCTGCAACCACTCACCGTGCTTCAACAAAATCTGGCCGAGCGTGCTGTTGAGCAGCGGCGTTGAACCGTTTTGCTTGATGGCCTGCCGCAGGAATTTCTCGAGCTGCTCAGGATTCCCGGAGCGCAGTTTAGGCATCATCGCGACCAAACGATCGTCATACTGACGCTTCAGGCCGTCGAGGATCACTTCCTGAGCCAAGTCGTGATCGTTGCACTTAATCAGATGGGCCGCCATCGCCACTTGCAGCGCGGGCTCATGGCGAGTTTTACGGCTCTGATTTTTCCACCAGCGCTTCAGACCTTCGCTGCCTTCTTCCGACATCAGCTGATTCATCATGCCGAGGTAGGCTTTTTCCTGAACCTGCTGGAGCTGCTCGTCGTCATAGATATTAGCTTTTGCCATCGACGGCAGAATTTCCAGTACCGACGCATAGGCACCGGTGCGCATATACGCCTGTTCCGCCAGTCTCAGGATCTCTGGATGGCGAGGCGACAGACCTATCAGGCGGTCAACGCCATGGCGCGCCGCGTGGATTTCGCCCTGTGCCAACTGAATACGCACGCGGGTGATATCGACCGGCAGTTGGTCGGTATCGGCAATTTCCGCCGCACGTTCGAGATACTGATTGGTGCGCACCTCGTCACCGCGCTGCGAGGCGGCCTCGGCAGCCAGCAGGTAATTAACCATGGGCTGTTCGGCGTGATCGGCATGACTGGCGAGCAGTTTTTCCATCTGACGATGGTCGCCCTCCGCCAGTTTGATCATCGCGCGCTGCGTCTGTCTGCGCGCCTTTGAACGTTTACGGCCGACAAACCAGCCGCGTGTACGCGCGCCAGTGTGGAACACGCGGCGCAGTACCCATTCAATGAAGAACAGCACCACAAAGAGCAGAATCGCCATAATCACCAGGCCGGTGACGCTGGTTTCAACGTTGTAGTTGTCGGTCTGGATCAACACATAACCCTGATGACCGGCCAACATTGGGCCAACGACAATCCCGGCGATAACGATCAGAAACAGTATGAGAACACGTAGCATGCGTTATTCCCCCTGTTTGGTCGTGGCGGCCGGCTGTTGAAGCAGATTACGCACGCGCGTCTGCATCAGTTTTTCCAGCATCGGCTGGCTTTTCAGCTGGTCTGGAACGTCCATGGAAACAGACTGTTGGCTCAGATTGTCCAGATCGGCAAGGAACGCCTTGGTGGTTGGATCAGTGGTATCGAAATAGGCGCGAACCCAGGTCTCCACCGTTTCCAGCGACTGTTTGTAGATTTCATTCTGGTGGCGCGGTACCGCCTGTGCGGCAATCAGCAGACGAGAGCGGATATTCTCACGCAGATAGATGTCCTGATTCGGTGCCAGCAGCGGCTCGGCGCTGGTGTCGCGACGACGAATGGTGATGAAGTCGGACATGAAGTTGTGCCAGCTCTTGCTCAGGTTCTGACGCCATTCGGTCAGGGAGCCTGAAAGCTCACCGCTGTCGCTGTCCATCGGCGAATCGTCGGTGTCGTTATCCGCCAGACGCAGGTTATCGACCTGATTTGAAAGCTGATTAACCTTCAGGATGATGCCATCGAAGTCAACCTGCGTAACCACAGACAGGCTGCCGATGTCTTCATTAATGGCCTTGCGCACGTCAATCAGGCTTGGGTCATTCATGTCGGCCAGGCTGGCATCGGCGCTTTTCAGCAGCGCAGCAGCGGTGGTGACATCCTGATCGCTCCACAGTTTTCTTCCCGCCAGTTTGACCAGGAAGTCGGCCTGAGAAAGCATCCAGGTTTTGGCGTCGCTGCCTGAAATACTGGCGACTTTATCCTGCAGTATGTTCAGCTGACGGCCGAAGGAGGCCTGCTGGTTTGAGGCTTCCTGCAAGGATTTACCCTGTTGGTCGAGCAGCGAGTCGATCTGTTGTTTGTCCTGCTGCTGGCTATTTTTAAGCTCGGCAAGCTGGGCCCGCAACGCTTCATTGGCGGAAGCTTCCGCCTGGGCCTGTTGGTGTCCGTGATAATAAATGCCTGCACCCAGCGCAATCACCAACACAATGGCGATCGCACCCAGTACAGGACCCGTACGTCTTTCCTTTTGTACGGTTTCACGAGAAGCGGTATCTGGCTGTTGGGGGCTCTCAACCGCAGTATAAGTTTCATCAACCTTTGCGGAAGGATTTTTTTGTTCCGTCATCTGGGCACATCCCTTAGTCAGGTTATTTTAATGCACGGATCAGCGCATCATTATCTGCGTTCTCTGCAACCCTAATAGATTGCCAGCCAAGTTGGCGGGCAAGGGTCGCCAAACGTTCACTTACCACTATCAATGTACAGCTTAAAAGCCAGGTAGTTCGATAGTAATCAGGAACTAACGTATATAACTGTTGTAACATTTCTCCGCTGGTGACGACCAGAGTATTTACCCCTGCACGCTGCCAGCTGGAGCTTTGCTCACTGCCGTCATAGTGAAGCGGGCTGCGTCGATAACATTCACAGTAGGTAATGTTTACGCCGCGCTCTTTCAGCGTGTCGGCCAGCAGTTCGCGACCGCCGTTGCCGCGCAGTATCAGGGCATTGCGGCCTTTGAGGGACTGAAGGGCGGGTAGCTGGAGCAGCGTTTCGCTGGTTTCACCGTCTTGCGGATAGACAATAGGCAGGCTGGTGGCGCGATGCATCAGCAAACCGGTTGTTCTTCCAATAGCATAATAGCTTACAAAATCAGGCCAGTGTTGCGCATGTTGACGCAGTGCGCGGTCGGCGTAGTTCACCGCGTGCTGAGAAAGGACAAAAATAAGGTCCTGCGGCACCAGTGAGGCGAGCATGCCGGGCAGCGCGGTAAGCTCGCTTCCCGGTGCAAACTCTATCAACGGCGAGTGATAGGCAACCCTGCCCAGCTGGCGCAGCCGGGCGACAAGCTGTTCTCCTGAAGGAGAGGGGCGGGTCACCAGGATAGTCATTTCGGTGCGTTGCCCTGGTAGACTTCCTGCAGGATTTCACGCGCGCCGCCGTTCAGCAGTTCTTCGGCCAGGCTAATGCCCATGCTTTCTGCTTCAAAGGCGGGACCGCGACGTTCGCCGCGAACCATCTGGCTTCCGTCCGGCGCGCCAACCAGCGCACGCAGCCAAAGCGTATCGCCTTCCAGTTCGGCGTAGCTGCCGATAGGCACCTGACAGCCGCCCTCAAGTCGGGTGTTCATCGCGCGTTCGGCGATAACGCGCAGCGTGGTTTCGCTGTGTGCCAGCGGAGCAAGCAGTTCGCGGGTGCGCACGTCGTCAAGACGACATTCAATCCCCACCGCGCCTTGTCCTACGGCAGGCAGGCACTCTTCCGCCGACAGTGCCGCCGTGATGCGAGACTCCAGGCCTAAACGTTTCAACCCGGCGACGGCCAGAATAATGGCGTGGTAATCACCGTTATCGAGTTTGGAAAGACGGGTACCCACATTGCCGCGCAGGTCGCGGATTTGCAGGTCAGGACGCTGTTGGCGCAACTGACATTGGCGTCGCAGGCTTGAAGTGCCCACGATGCTGCCCGCTGGCAGGTCAGCGAGGCTGGCAAACTGGTTAGAAACAAAGGCGTCGCGTGGGTCTTCGCGTTCGCAAATGGTCACCAGGCCGAGACCTTCCGGAAACTCTACCGGCACGTCTTTCATTGAATGCACGGCGATGTCGGCGCGGCCCTCGAGCATGGCCAACTCTAATTCTTTAACGAACAGGCCTTTACCGCCCACTTTCGCCAACGGAGTATCGAGAATAATGTCGCCTTTGGTCACCATAGGCACTAATTCAACCTGCAAATCAGGGTGAAATGCCTTGAGCTGACTTTGAACATAATGTGCCTGCCACAGCGCTAAAGGACTCTGACGTGTGGCAATTCGGATGATTTTGTCTACCATGATTTTTACCGTTTTTCTATATTGCGGACCATCCTACCACCGACTGCGGGAAGGTGTCAGCGATGGATGCCATGGGCAAGGGAGTTAGAACGGGTAAACAGGGAAATTTGTGACATGGCAGTTCAGGAAGTAAAATGTATAGAGACGCAACAGTCATTGTGGTGCTTTACTTCCTTTACGGTCAAACAGCAAGGTGTTAAATTGATCACGTTTCCAGCAATAATCCGTCAAATACTTATTTTAAATTAAAGTTTATAAAACTAATGGCGGATTTGGATACGGGGTTGTTTCTAGACACTGGAAAATCAGGCGAAAAGTCTTGTACCTCTACATCGAGACATTAAAGCAGAGATTGGATGCAATAAATCAGCTACGCGTTGACCGCGCCGTAGTGGCTCAGGGCCCCGCTTTTCAGCAGGTCTATAGTCTGTTGCCCGTCCTCTTACATCATCATCATCCGCTGATGCCGGGCTACCTTGAAGGTAAAGTGCCCCATGGTGTCTGTATTTTCACGCCTGATGAAACCCAAACTACCTATATTAACTCTCTCGAAGAGAAATGGGGCAGCCCGTTTGAACCGGTCGTTAAAGGCGAACTGCCGATAACCGGCGTCTATTCTATGGGCAGTACCTCATCGATAGGCCAGAGCCAAACCTCGGACCTCGATATCTGGGTCTGTCATCAATCCTGGCTCGATAACGAAGAGCGCAACCGCCTGCAGCAAAAGTGCAGCCTGCTTGAGAAATGGGCCGCCTCGCTGGGCGTTGAAGTCAGCTTCTTCCTGATTGATGAAAACCGTTTTCGCCATAATGAAAGCGGCAGTTTGAGCGGTGAGGACTGCGGTTCAACCCAACACATCCTGCTGCTTGATGAATTTTACCGTACTGCGGTTCGTCTTGCAGGCAAGCGTATTCTGTGGAATATGGTGCCTGGCGAAGAAGAAGCGCATTACGACGAGTATGTCCTTTCCCTCTATTCTCAGGGCGCGTTGACGCCGAACGAATGGCTCGACCTCGGTGGCCTGAGCACGCTGTCTGCCGAAGAGTATTTTGGTGCCAGCCTGTGGCAGCTGTATAAAAGCATCGACTCGCCTTATAAGGCGGTGCTGAAAACGCTGCTGCTCGAGGCCTATTCTTGGGAATATCCCAATACCCAGCTGCTGGCAATGGACATCAAACAGCGCCTGCATCAGGGAGAAATTGTCTGCTTCGGCCTCGATGCTTACTGCATGATGCTCGAACGCGTGACCCGCTATCTGACTCAGGTTGAAGACTTTACGCGCCTTGACCTGGTGCGTCGCTGCTTCTATCTCAAGGTCAACGAGAAGCTGTCCCGCCCGCGTGCCTCGGTTGGCTGGCGTCGTGAAATTCTCACCCAGCTGGTGAGCGAGTGGGGCTGGAGCGAAGAGCGTCTGGCGATTCTCGATAATCGCGCTAACTGGAAGATTGAGCGCGTGCGGGAGGCACACAACGAGCTGCTCGATGCGATGATGCAGAGCTACCGTAACCTGATTCGTTTCGCGCGCCGCAATAACCTGAGCGTGAGCGCCAGCCCGCAGGACATCGGCGTGCTGACCCGCAAGCTGTACGCGGCGTTTGAAGCGTTGCCGGGGAAAGTGACGTTGGTTAATCCGCAGATTTCCCCGGATCTCTCCGAGGCTGACTTAACCTTTATTCACGTGCCTATTGGTCGCGCTAATCGCACCGGCTGGTATCTGTATAACCAGTCGCCGTCGATGGACTCAATTATCAGCCATCAGCCGCTGGAATATAACCGCTATCTCAGCAAGCTGGTCGCGTGGGCTTACTTTAACGGGTTGCTGACCCCGACGACGCGGCTGCACATCAAGAGCGGCAACCTGTGCGATATTTCCAAACTGCGCGAACTGGTGGCCGACGTGTCGCACCATTTCCCGATTCGTTTGCCTGCGCCGACGCCGAAGGCCCTGTATAGCCCGTGCGAAATTCGCCACCTGTCAATTATCGTCAATCTCGAGCATGACCCGACGGCAGCGTTCCGCAATCAGGTGGTGCATTTTGACTTCCGCAAACTTGACGTCTTCAGCTTCGGTGAGAAACAGCAGTGCCTGGTCGGCAGCATCGACCTGTTGTATCGCAACTCGTGGAACGAAGTGCGTACGCTGCACTTCAACAGTGAGCAGGCGGTGCTCGAGGCGTTAAAAACCATTCTCGGTAAGATGCACCAGGATGCCGCGCCGCCGGAGGCCGTTGAAGTCTTCTGCTATAGCCAGCACCTGCGTGGCCTCATCCGCACGCGTATCCAGCAGCTGGTTTCCGAATGCATTGAGCTGCGTCTTTCGAGCAAACGCCTCGAGCCGGGCCGATTCAAGGCGGTGAGAGTCTCCGGGCAGACCTGGGGTCTGTTCTTCGAGCGCCTGAGCGTGTCGGTTCAAAAGCTGGAAAACGCCATTGAGTTTTACGGCGCTATCTCGAACAACAAGCTGCACGGCCTGTCGGTGAAGGTTGATACCTCGCAGGTGCATCTGCCGTCAGTGGTAGACGGCTATGCCAGCGAAGGGATTATTCAGTTCTTCTTCGAGACCACCGCGGACGACGACGGTTTCAACATCTATATCCTGGATGAGTCGAATCGGGTCGAGGTTTATCACCACTGCGAAGGCAGCAAAGAGGACCTGGTGCGCGACGTCAGCCGTTTCTATTCGTCATCGCACGACCGTTTCACCTATGGTTCCAGCTTCGTGAACTTCAATCTGCCGCAGTTCTACCAGATTGTTTCAATCGATGGCCGCACGCAGGTCATTCCCTTCCGCAGCAACGTGCTGTCTCAACTGTGCGCGGTCGTTCCTGAGGCCGGTGCCGAACCTGCCAGCCCGGCGCAGCAGTTTCAAATCCACTGATCCGCCGTTTTTATCCTGAACGGCGCTGCGCGCGATGCCGATTTTTGATAATCGATTCCTATTGCTTTTCATGATCCACCTGCGATTATAGAGAGCTTGGACGGTGAATCGCAGATCCTGGATAAAATGAAAACAATCACAATGAAAAATCTGAACATGAAAACCGCATTACGCTGGTCTCTGGCCTCGATGGTCCTGTTTGCGCTCTCTGGCTGTGGATTAAAAGGTCCCCTCTACTTTCCTCCGGCAGATAAAGCCGATGCTAAAAAAGTCGTGGTAACCAATGACAAGTCCGGTCAGACACAGTCTCAGGGTGTTTCTCCAGACCAAAATGCGGCCAAAAACAGTGGGCAACTTTATTAATCGGCAGGCCACAGAGTAATTACGTCTGGCGATAGCCAGGGGTCAAGCGGAGTAAGATATGCAGTTCGCCAAAATGCACGGCCTGGGCAACGACTTTATGGTCGTTGACGCCGTCACTCAAAATGTTTATTTCTCTCCCGAACTGATCCGTCGACTTTCCGATCGTAACCGCGGCGTGGGCTTCGATCAGCTGTTGGTCGTCGAGCCGCCTTACGATCCTGAACTGGACTTTCACTACCGCATCTTCAATGCCGACGGGAGTGAAGTCATGCAGTGCGGTAACGGTGCCCGCTGTTTCGCCCGATTTGTGCGCATTAAAGGGCTGACCAACAAGCGCGATATTCAGGTTAGCACCCAGAACGGGCGCATGACCCTGACGGTCACGGAAGATGAGCTGGTGCAGGTGAATATGGGCGAGCCAATATTCGAACCTCAGCAAATTCCTTTCCGCGCGCCCAAGCCTGAAAAAACCTATATTTTACGCGCAGAAGAACACACCGTGCTCTGCGGTGCGGTCTCAATGGGTAACCCGCACTGCGTGTTACAGGTTGACGACGTAGTCACTGCCAGAGTAGAACAACTTGGCCCGCTGCTCGAAAGTCATGAACGTTTTCCTGAGCGCGTCAACGTCGGCTTTATGCAGGTGATCGACCGCAGCAGCGTCAAGCTGCGCGTTTATGAGCGTGGCGCTGGCGAGACGCAGGCCTGTGGAAGCGGTGCCTGTGCGGCAGTGGCGGTTGGAATACAGCAGGGTTTACTCGCTGAGGAAGTTCAGGTGGAACTGCCGGGAGGCAGCCTCGACATTCGCTGGAAAGGTCCGGGTCATCCCCTTTATATGACCGGCCCTGCCACCCATGTTTACGACGGATTTATTCATCTATGAACAATCTTGACGATCAGATTGAAAGCGTAACCGAGCTCGACGACGAACTGGTGATGCAGTATCTGCTGCAAAACCCGGATTTCTTCATCAGAAATGCGCGCAGCGTTGAGCAGATGCACGTGCCGCATCCGGTTAAAGGCAGTATTTCACTGGTTGAGTGGCAGCTCGGACGCCAGCGCAATCAGATTGCCCAACTGGAAGAAGAAATTACCCTGTTGATGGAACAGGCAACCATTAACGAAACCTTGTTCGGCCGACTGATTGAGCTTCAGGCCAATCTGGCTGACGCCACCAGCCTGCAGGATATGCTTAATCGTCTGCAACGCTGGGGTCGCGGTCTTGGTCTTGCCGGTGCCAACGTGCGGTTGTTCAGCGAAAGCTGGCGCATTGGTGCACCGTCTGACTTCACTCACCTGGCGTTGACTCGCAGCTCGTTTGAGTCACTGCGCATCCAGCGTCTGGGCGATACTCAGCACTTCCTCGGAAGCCTGAACGGGCCGGAACTGTTACTGGTGCTGCCGCAGGCCAAGGCGGTCGGCTCTGTCGCACTATCGCTGATGGGCGAAGAGGGTGAATTGGGCATGCTGATTTTCAGCAGCCGTGACCCGCAGCACTATCAGGCGGGCATGGGCACTGTGATGCTCGACCAGCTTGCCAAAATGTTGCCGGGCCTGCTGTCGCGCTGGATCGAACGCGCATGAGCCAAACTGACTCGCCACTGCTCCCCGCGGTCGAGGCATTTTTACGATTTCTGCGGGTTGAGCGACAGCTCAGTCCGCTGACGCAAAGCAGTTATCACCACCAGCTTCAGGCGTTGATAGCGATGGCCGACGACATCAAGCTGACCGACTGGGCGCAGCTCGACGCTGCCAAGGTCAGAATGTTGACCGCACGCAGCAAGCGTGCGGGTCTCGGTGCCTCCAGCCTCGCCCTGCGTCTCTCGGCGTTGCGCAGTTTTCTCGACTGGCAGGTGCATCAGGGCGTCCTTCAGGCTAATCCCGCCAAAGGCATTTCTACTCCGCGTGCGCCGCGTCATTTGCCCAAAAACATTGACGTTGACGAGGTAGGCCAACTGCTGAATATCGACCTCAACGATCCGCTCGCCGTGCGCGACCGTGCGATGCTTGAAGTCATGTATGGCGCGGGCCTGCGTTTGTCTGAGCTGGTAGGCATCAATCTCGGTCACGTCGACCTGCCCTCCGGTGAAATTTGGGTAATGGGTAAAGGCAGCAAGGAGCGCAAACTGCCGATTGGCCGCACGGCGGTGACCTGGCTTGAAAACTGGCTTGCCCTGCGCGACCTGTTTGGGCCTGAAGACGACGCGATGTTTCTGTCTAATCAGGGCCGTCGCATCTCCACCCGCAACGTGCAGAAACGCTTTGCCGAGTGGGGCGTCAAGCAGGGCGTTAACAGCCATATTCACCCCCATAAGCTTCGCCACTCTTTTGCGACACACGTTCTGGAGTCGAGCGGGGATTTGCGCGCGGTACAGGAACTGTTGGGCCACGCCAACCTTTCCACCACGCAAATCTATACCCACCTCGACTTTCAACATTTGGCGTCGGTTTACGATGCCGCGCATCCCCGCGCTAAACGAGGAAAAACCTGATGAAGTTTTACCGCCCCCTGCAGCAGATCGAGGCGATCACCTTCGATCTCGACGACACCCTCTACGACAACTATCCGGTCATCGTTCGCACTGAATCGGAAACGATGCAGTTTTTACGCCAGTATCATCCGGCGACGGCGGATATCGAATCGGCAGAGTGGCGGGCGGTACGTGCGGAACTGCTGGAGCAAGATGCCGAAATTTATCATGATGTTACCGCGTGGCGACACAAGGCGCTGTATCACACCATGCTGCGTCGCGGGCTGAGTGAGGCAGAAGCCGAAGCGGGCGCAGAGGCGACGATGCAGAACTTCGCGCACTGGCGCAGCCGCATCGACGTACCGCAGGAAACCCACGACACGCTGACCGCGTTGGGCAAAAAATTTCCGCTGGTGGCCATCACCAACGGCAATGCCAATCCCGACCTTTTCGGCCTGTCGAAGTATTTCGAATTTACGCTGGTAGCCGGTCGCGACGGGCGCGCCAAGCCGTGGAGCGACATGTATCACCTGGCAGCCGAACGCCTGAATGTGCCGCTGGCGCACATTCTTCACGTTGGTGACGACCTGACTACTGACGTCGCAGGTTCTGTGCGCTGCGGCATGCAGGCCTGCTGGATAAACCTGCGTGAAGGCAACCTGATGCACATTCCGGATGCGCGCCTGCTGCCACATATCGAGATTAACACATTGGCGTCCCTTACCACGCTGCTGTAATCTACGCAGGTAGCCATCTCGCGCAAAATACTGTATATAACAGCAGTAAACCTCCATGCGGCGTTCGAGTTTTAATCGATTTGCCCGTGGATGCATTTCTTTATCCAGACAAACGGTGCTTATGGACGTTTCTGACCTGCTCGACAGCCTTAATGAAAAACAACGCGAAGCCGTAGGCGCCAAGCGCAGCAACTTATTAGTGCTGGCGGGCGCAGGCAGCGGAAAAACGCGGGTTCTGGTGCATCGCATCGCCTGGCTGCTTTCCGTCGAGAACTGCTCGCCGTATTCCATTATGGCTGTGACCTTTACCAACAAGGCCGCGGCAGAAATGCGCCATCGTATCGAACAGTTAATTGGTACCAGCCAAGGCGGCATGTGGATCGGCACCTTCCACGGCCTCGCGCACCGCCTGCTGCGTGCTCACCATCTCGACGCCAACCTGCCGCAGGACTTCCAGATACTCGACAGCGATGACCAGCTACGTCTGCTCAAACGCATCATCAAGGCGCTGAATATCGACGAGAAACAGTGGCCGCCGCGTCAGGCAATGTGGTACATCAACGGCAAAAAAGACGAAGGTCTGCGTCCGCAGCACGTCGAGAGCTATGGTAATCCGGTCGAAGCGACCTGGCTGCGCATCTATCAGGCCTACCAGGAAGCCTGCGATCGCGCTGGGCTGGTCGATTTCGCCGAACTGCTGCTGCGCGCCCACGAGCTGTGGCTCAACAAGCCGCACATCTTGCAGCACTACCGCGACCGCTTTACCAATCTGATGGTTGACGAATTCCAGGATACCAACAGCATCCAGTATGCCTGGATCCGCCTGCTGGCCGGTGAAAACAATAACGTGATGATTGTCGGCGACGATGACCAGTCTATCTACGGCTGGCGCGGCGCGCAGGTCGAGAACATCCAGCGATTCCTGCACGATTTCCCCGGCGCGGAGACTATCCGCCTCGAACAGAACTATCGTTCCACCAGTACCATTCTGACCGCTGCCAATGCCCTGATCGCCAATAACAACGGGCGCATGGGTAAAAATCTTTGGACCGAAGACGTCGAAGGCGAGCCGATTTCGCTTTACTGCGCCTTCAACGAGTTGGATGAATCCCGCTTTGTGGTTAACCGCATCAAGGCGTGGCAGGACAACGGCGGGGCATTGAACGACTGCGCCATTTTGTATCGCAGCAACGCCCAGTCACGCGTGCTGGAAGAAGCCCTGCTGCAAATGGCGATGCCTTATCGCATCTACGGCGGACAGCGATTCTTCGAACGCCAGGAGATAAAAGACGCACTGGCCTATCTGCGTCTGATGGCCAACCGTAACGACGACGCGGCCTTCGAGCGCGTGGTAAACACCCCGACGCGTGGCATCGGCGACAGAACGCTTGATGTGGTGCGCCAGACCGCCCGCGACCGCCAGATGACCATGTGGCAGGCCACGCGGGTGCTGTTGCAAGAGAAAGTGCTGGCCGGACGTGCGGCTTCAGCGCTGCAACGTTTCACCGAACTGGTGGATGCGCTGGCGCACGACACCGCCGACATGCCGCTGCACGTGCAGACTGACCGCGTTATCAAGGATTCTGGCCTGTTCATCATGTATGAGCAGGAGAAGGGCGAAAAAGGTCAGGCGCGAATCGAAAACCTTGAGGAACTGGTGACGGCAACCCGCCAGTTTAGCTATCAGGACGAAGACCAGGATCTGATGCCGCTACAGGCATTCCTGTCTCATGCGGCGCTCGAAGCCGGAGAAGGGCAGGCCGACGCCTATCAGGACGCCGTTCAGCTGATGACGCTGCACTCGGCCAAAGGGCTGGAGTTCCCGCAGGTGTTTATCGTCGGGATGGAAGAGGGGATGTTCCCGAGTCAGATGTCGCTCGATGAGGGCGGTCGTCTTGAGGAGGAACGTCGTCTGGCCTACGTTGGCGTGACACGTGCCATGAAAAAGCTGACGCTGACCTACGCCGAGACCCGCCGCCTGTATGGCAAAGAGGTTTATCATCGGCCTTCACGCTTTGTCGGTGAACTGCCGGAAAACTGCGTCGAAGAGGTGCGTTTACGCGCCAGCGTGACCCGTCAGGTGAGCCACAGGAGCATGGGCACGCCCGTGCTGAGCAATAACGACAGTGGCTTCACCCTTGGCCAACGCGTGCGTCATCCGAAATTTGGTGAAGGCACTATCGTTAATCTCGAAGGCAGCGGCGAGCACAGCCGCTTACAGATTGCCTTCCCGGGAGAAGGCATTAAATGGCTGGTAGCGGCCTACGCCCGTCTTGAGGCGGTATAGGCCTGGACTGGCTATCAGACTCGCCATTTTGAGCTCAGTTACGCGCCGAACTTTAGAACTTCACTGTGTCCCCGACCTTGGCGGTGAGATACCACGCCATGGTCGCCTGGGATTTTTCATCGCCTTCGGCCGGGCTACCCGGGAAGGTATCTTCCTCAGGTACGGGAACGTAAGGGCCCTGCTTGATCTCCAGGAATGTCGAACCGTTGTCCAGTGCGATGGCGCTATGCCAGACGCCAGCAGGAATTTCCAACGTGCGGGTTTCTTCACCCAGCACCAAACGGTCGGTAATCTGCCCAGCAGAATTGTAAATCAATACAACAAGACGACCGGTCAGCGTACTCAATAATTCCCAGGTATGAGGGTGACGGTGAATGCGCACATAGCTCTCTTTATCCATCGTCACGGCCAGACGTTGAACCGGGTCGTTGACGTCCGGATGCAGGTTCAGGTTGGTGCGTAAACGAGGTGATTCACTTGCCTTGGCGGCAAGCTGGGTCAGGTTTTCACGGGTGATCTGCTTGGTCATTTTTTTATCCTGAAAGGTGTGCCGGAAAGGGATTACGTGGTATTTGGTTTGAGACTGAGTGTAGTCAAAAAATCCCGCTGTGGTAAGCATCTCGCGCGGCGATGGGCGGTTGAAAATTATGCCGAAATGTTGCGGAATTAGGCGCCTTGCCGGTTGACAGTCTTTTTCTTATCGGCGTAACATGCGCGCACTATTATTTATGAGGATTTTCGCCTTGGACGCACCCAGTAGATACTGGCTCAACAATCTGTTAAGCAGGTTCCACTTCTAAGGCCATCCTCATTGCTGATGGCCGCAGAGCTGGTTCGAAATGTACCTCGAAGGTATGGATTTCGAACCCACTCTAGGTGGTTGTCAGCGACCTCAAAAATGTCGCTGTGAGTCAGACCGGAATCGGGTCTGAAATATAACGGTGACCTTCACCCTGTGTTTCCCCGCTGTGCTTCAATGCGTTGTCCATACCTGTCACCATTAGGGAGAACGGGCACATGCTGAGTGCTTTTAAATTAGATAACAGCCGCTTATCCCGTTTGGAACTGGATGAAGCAGAGAGTTCGCTTTGCGATTCTCTGTGGGTCGATTTGGTTGAGCCTGACGAGCTGGAGCGTGAACGCGTCCAGAATGAGTTAGGGCAAAGTCTGGCAACCCGGCCAGAACTGGACGATATCGAAGCGTCGGCACGTTTTTTTGAAGACGAAGACGGGCTGCACATTCACTCATTTTTCTATTACGAAGATGCTGAAGACCATGCGGGAAACAGCACCGTAGCATTCACCATTCGCGACGGGCGCCTGTACACCCTGCGTGAACGTGAACTGCCTGCGTTTCGTCTTTACCGCATGCGCGCCAGAAATCAGCAGCTTACCGACGGTAATGCCTACGAGTTGCTGCTGGACCTGTTCGAAACTAAAATCGAACAGCTGGCCGACGAAATCGAAAACATCTACAGCGATCTTGAAAAGCTGAGCCGCGTAATCATGGAAGGGCATCAGGGCGACGAGTACGACGCCGCGCTTTCGACGCTGGCCGAGCTGGAAGACATTGGCTGGAAGGTACGTCTGTGTCTGATGGATACCCAGCGTGCATTGAACTTCCTGGTGCGCAAGGCGCGTTTACCGGGTGAACAGCTGGAGCAGGCGCGTGAAGTGCTGCGTGACATCGAGTCCCTGTTGCCGCACAACGAATCGCTGTTCCAGAAGGTGAACTTCCTGATGCAGGCGGCGATGGGTTTTATCAATATCGAGCAGAACCGCATCATCAAAATCTTCTCGGTGGTGTCGGTGGTGTTCCTGCCACCTACGCTTGTGGCGTCGAGCTATGGGATGAACTTCGAGTTTATGCCAGAGTTGAAGCTGACCTTCGGCTACCCGGCGGCGCTGGTGCTGATGCTGCTCGCGGGCCTCGCGCCTTATCTGTATTTTAAGAGAAAAAACTGGCTGTAAAGGTTTTGAATCCCCGGTTCGCCGGGGAAATCCCGCCCATGGCATACCCCTTGTCGCGCAAAATATGTTAAGAATATCCCTCCTGTTGATTTAACGAAGACTCGATAAATGTTGATGGAAAGGATGGCTCCTGCCGCCCAGTGGTGTTTTCTTATCGTAGCGTCGCTGATTTTAGGTTTTATATTTCAGTACTTTAATGTGCCTGCTGCGCTCCTGCTTGGGCCGATGATTGTCGGCGTCGTGATGGGGCTGTTTGGCGCCACGGTGCGTATTCCCCCGCTGTGCTTCAAAATCGCCCAGGGCGTGATTGGCTGCATGATTGCGCAGGCGCTGTCTCCCTCGATTCTTCCTCCTCTATTACACGACTGGTTTTTAGTGCTGGTGGTGCTGATTTGTACTCTGCTGGCGAGCGGCCTTTCAGGCTGGCTATTGGTTAAGTTCAGCAATTTGCCGGGGCCGACCGGCGCGTGGGGGTCTTCTCCCGGCGGCGCGAGTGCGATGGTGGCAATGGCCGGTGACTTTGGTGCGGACGTGCGTCTGGTGGCGTTTATGCAGTATCTGCGGGTGCTGTTTGTGGCTACTGCTGCGGCTTTCGTGGCGCGCATGAGCCTTGGGGATCAGATGACGGGCGCGGCCGCCGTCGAGTGGTTCCCGTCTCTTGACGGGGACTTCCTGGTTACACCTGCGCTGGCGCTGGTCGGTGTCTGGCTTGCCCCCAAGCTGCGCATTCCCTCCGGGGCGCTGCTCATTCCGGCGGTGGCCGGTGCCTTTCTGCATTCGACTGGGACTGTGCTGTTACAGGTGCCTGAATGGCTGCTGGCGATTGCCTATACCTTTATCGGCTGGAGCGTGGGGCTGCGCTTTACCCGTCCGATCTTCAAGCTGGCACTGCGTACGCTGCCGCAGATGATGGCATCAATTATCGGGCTTATGCTGTTGTGCGGAGCGATGGCCTGGGTGCTGACCCAGATTCTGCATGTGGATATGTTGACGGCATATCTGGCGACCAGCCCAGGCGGGCTGGATACGGTGGCGATTATCGCGGCCGGAAGCCACGTCGATATCTCGTTTATTATGGCGATGCAGACGCTGCGCCTGCTCACCATTATCGTCACGGGGCCGGCGATGGCGCGCTTTATCTCACGCAGCGCCACCCCGGTAACCTCTTAACCCTCGGCTTTCACAGGCTTTACCGCTAAGGCGTTGTCGCTCCGCTGCTGGCGCTGAAAACGCAGTGCGTCATACACGAAGAACGCCAGACCGGCCCAGATGAAAGCGAAAGTCAACAACTGGGACGGTTTGACCGACTCGCCGTAAAATACCACCGCCAGCAGGAACATCAGCGTCGGGCCGATGTACTGGAAGAAGCCCAGGGTCGAGAATTTCAGGCGTGAGGTGGCGGCGGTGAAGAACAGCAGCGGGATAGTGGTAATGATGCCCGCCGAGGCCAGCAGCAAGTTAAGTGAAAGCGGATTATTGGCCAGATTGCTGGTCGGGCTGTGGGCGATAAAGAACAGATACACCCCCGAGGCAGGCAGCAGCCACAGAGTTTCAATCAGCATGCCTGCCTGCGCATCGACGGCAATCTTCTTGCGCATCAATCCGTAGAACGCGAAGGTCAGCGAAATGCTGATGCCGAGAATCGGCAAGGATCCAAAGACCCATAGCTGAACCAGCACTCCCGCCAGCGCCAGCACGACCGCGACCCACTGCAGACGGCGGAAGCGCTCCCCGAGGAACAGCATTCCCAGCAGCACGTTAACCAGCGGGTTGATGAAGTACCCGAGGCTGGCCTCGAGGATGTGGTCGTGGTTAATAGCCCAGATATACAGCAGCCAGTTTGCACCGACCAGCAGGGCGCTTATCAGCAGCAGAGCCACCTTTTTCGGCGTGGCGAACACCTTGCGCACCCCATTCCAGCTGCGGCTAATGGTCAGCAGCAACAGCATAAAGAAGAATGACCAGATAACCCGATGGGTCAGAATCTCTTCGGCAGGAACCTGTTTGATAAGCTTGAAGTAAGCGGGCGCAATGCCCCAGATGAAGTAGGCGATAAAAGCAAAAATAACGCCCTGACGGGTCCGTTTAGCATCCATGACAATTCCCTGATTAAGTGATGTTTTTATCCGACCAGATACGTTGCCGTGGCTGTCGCGATGTGTACGTCATTTTCGTTAACTAAATCTACACGCGCTACCGACACCTTATTACCGGCGCGGATCAGCGTGCTTTTGACAACAAAGTGCTCGCCGCGACCGGGACGCAGATAGTCAACGCGCAGGTCAATGGTGCCCATTTTAGAGAGTCGCTGGCGCAGTTCAGGCTCAAGCAGCGGATGGTCCGGTTTGTCGTGGCGAATCAGCGAGCTGTTGACGCAAACCAGGCCGGCTGCCACGTCGAGCACCGAGGCAATCACCCCGCCATGAAGAATTTTCTGTACGGCGTTACCCACCAGTTTGTTTTGATTTTTGAACGTCAGCTCGGCGTAGCCGTTATCCAGGCGCTGAAGTTCCAGACCAAGCTCGCGATTAAACGGCATGTCGTAAATAAAAATCTCACCAATTAACTGGCGAGCGGCATCGTGACTCAACGGCGTAACGGACATGAAAATTTCCTGATAATACATGAATGGGGAGAGTGTTCGAATTCACATTAATTTTTGATTTTAGGCATCGGCATGATTGATTTCTAGCCTACTCATGCTAATCCTAAACAGCTTTTAATTTGTGTGTAGAATGGCCTGCTTTTTATTCTAAATGTATCAATAAATAACAACTGTGCCGACGAGCGGCAGAACTTTTTTGGGGTGGAGGAAGGATGCGTAATTTTTGGGCTGTTGGGGCTGCTATGTTGACAGCACCGTTACTCAGCTACGCTGATGAAGCTAAGATTCAAGATGTGCACGATGCGCCGAGCGTACGTGGCAGTATTATCGCCAATATGCTTCAAGAACACGATAATCCGTTTACGCTTTATCCTTATGATACAAACTACGTTATTTATACGTATACCAATCATATCAACAAAGAGGCTATCCAGTCCTACAACTGGGCTGACAATGCCAAAAACGACGAGCTCAAATTTCAGCTGAGCCTCGCATTCCCGCTGTGGCGCGGTATTGCCGGGGATAACTCGGTGCTGGGCGCGTCCTATACGCAGAAGTCATTCTGGCAGGTATCTAACAGCGCCGAGTCTTCGCCTTTTCGCGAGACCAACTATGAACCTCAGCTGTTCCTCGCCTGGGCGACGGACTACGAGGTCCTTGGCTGGACGCTGCGTGAAGCCGAATACGGCCTAAACCACCAGTCCAACGGCCGCGCTGACCCGACTTCCCGCAGTTGGAACCGCGTGTATGCGCGCTTCATGGCGCAGCGTGGAGACTGGCAGGTTGAGGTCAAACCCTGGTACCGTATTCCAGAAAACAAAGATAATGATGATAATCCGGACATAACCAAGTATATGGGTTATTACCAGCTTAAAATCGGTTACGCCGTGGGTGAGAGCGTGATCAGCGTGACCAGCCGTTACAACTGGAACACTGGCTACGGCGGTGCAGAACTGGGCTGGAGTTATCCGATTACCCGCCATGTTCGCTTCTATACTCAGCTGTTTAGCGGCTACGGCGAGTCATTGATTGACTACAACTACAAGCAGACTCGCGTCGGTATTGGTATCATGATGAACGATATTATGTGACCGACCGATCGGCACCAGCATAGCTCGGCACTATCTTCCTGTTACTTAAGAAGAAGTGCCGAGTGTCATCAAATTTTGGGGAAACGAGTGTCAACGGCGGCAGTGATAAATAAGGAGTTGCTGGCAGAACAGGTATTGCGCGATACCTTCGGCTATCAGCAATTTCGACCAGGTCAGCAAACGATCATAAACGCAGCCATCTCCGGCAAAGATTGCCTGGTGGTGATGCCAACCGGCGGCGGTAAGTCGCTGTGTTATCAGATTCCTGCGCTAGTGATGGACGGCCTGACGCTGGTGGTGTCTCCGCTTATCTCCCTGATGAAAGATCAGGTCGATCAGCTGATGGCCGCCGGTGTCGAAGCCGGATGCCTGAATTCAACCCAGACCCGCGAGCAGCAGCTTGAGGTGATGGCGGGCTGCCGCAGCGGTCGCATAAAAATGCTCTACATCGCCCCTGAGCGTCTGACCATGGGCGATTTCCTTGAGCAACTGCAACAGTGGAACCCGGCGATGCTGGCGGTCGATGAGGCGCACTGTATTTCTCAGTGGGGCCACGACTTCCGTCCTGAATATCGCGCGCTCGGTCAACTGAAATTACGCTATCCACAGCTGCCGGTGATTGCCCTGACGGCCACCGCCGACGAAGCGACCCGCAACGATATCGTTCGCCTGCTTGAGCTCAACGACCCGCTGGTGCAGGTCAGCAGCTTTGACCGCCCCAATATTCGCTACACCTTGGTCGAGAAGTTTAAACCTCTGGATCAGCTTTTACGCTTTGTGCAGGACCAGCGCGGTAAAAGCGGCATCATTTACTGCGGCAGCCGTGCCAAGGTAGAAGACACCGCCGCGCGTCTGCAAAGTCGCGGTATCAGCGTGGGCGCTTACCACGCCGGACTGGACAATGAACGCCGTTCCCAGGTTCAGGAAGCCTTCCAGCGCGATGACGTGCAAATCGTGGTCGCGACCGTGGCCTTTGGCATGGGCATCAACAAACCCAACGTGCGTTTTGTGGTGCATTTTGATATCCCGCGCAATATCGAGTCTTATTACCAGGAAACGGGTCGTGCAGGACGTGACGGCCTGCCCGCCGAGGCGCTACTGCTTTACGATCCGGCCGATATGGCGTGGCTGCGCCGCTGTCTTGATGAAAAACCGGCGGGGCCGCAGCAGGACGTTGAACGCCACAAGCTCAACGCGATGGGCGCTTTTGCCGAGGCGCAGACCTGTCGTCGTTTGGTCCTGCTGAACTACTTTGGTGAGGGCAAACAGGAGGCCTGCGGCAACTGTGACATCTGCCTCGACCCACCCAAACGCTATGACGGGCTGATGGACGCCCAGAAGGCATTGTCCTGCGTTTATCGCGTCGGCCAACGCTTCGGTCTGGGCTATATCGTCGAGGTGCTGCGTGGCGCGAACAATCAGCGTATCCGCGAATACGGGCACGACAAGCTGCCTATCTACGGCATGGGCCGTGAACAAAGCAACGAGCACTGGATAAGCGTGGTGCGCCAGCTTATTCATCTGGGACTGATTACCCAGAATATCGCTATGCACTCCGCGCTACAGCTTACCGAGGCCGCAAGACCGGTGCTGCGCGGTGAGGTCGAGATGCAGCTGGCGGTGCCGCGTCTGCAAACGCTGAAGATTCGCGGCAGCAATACTCAGAAAACCTATGGCGGCAACTATGACCGCAAACTGTTTGCCAAACTACGTAAGCTGCGTAAGTCATTGGCGGATGAAGGAAACGTTCCGCCTTACGTGGTATTTAACGACACTTCGCTGCTGGAGATGGCGGAACAGCTGCCGGTCAGTCCGGGAGAAATGCTGGGCATTACCGGCGTCGGCCAGCGCAAGCTTGAGAAATTTGGGCGTCCATTTATGGCGTTGATCCGCGATCACATCGATAACGACGACGAATGAGTACAATGGCCAGCCTGTTAAGAGTCGAATGAGTCAGTGTCAAAAAGGGAGCAGTAAAAATGATAATTCTGTTTTTAACCGTCGCCGCCGTGCATCTTGTTGCATTGATGTCACCGGGACCGGACTTTTTCTTCGTTTCCCAGACTGCCATGAGCCGCTCTCGCCGTGAGGCGATGATGGCCGTGTTGGGTATTACGCTTGGCGTGATGGTCTGGGCCGCGGTAGCCTTGATGGGCCTGCATCTGCTGCTGGAGAAAATGGCCTGGCTGCACCAGATTATTACCGTCGGCGGTGGCCTGTATCTTTGCTGGATGGGCTGGCAACTGCTGAAATCAGCGCGTGCTAAAAAGGCCGCCGGCACTTTGGCCTCTGAGAGCCAACCGGTGAAACTTCCTGCGCGGGGCAAAACCTTTATGCGCGGTTTGCTGACCAATCTTTCCAACCCGAAGGCAGTTATCTATTTCGGCAGTATCTTCTCACTCTTTGTAGGTGACAGCGTTGGCAGCGGCGAGCGTTGGGGCCTGTTTGCCTTGATCTGCATTGAGACACTGGCATGGTTCACCGTGGTGACCATGGTCTTCGCGCTGCCGGTGATGCGCCGTGGCTACCAACGTCTGGCCAAATGGATTGACGGCGTGGCTGGCGTACTGTTTGCCGGTATCGGCATCCACCTGATTATTTCTCGTTAACGCAGGGTCGTATTCATAAAAAAAGGGCGTGCCTCAATAGGACGCCCTTTTTTTTGAAGCATTCGCGGTCAGATTTTACGCGCCGTCGCCAACAGCAGGCCGACCATCATAAACAGCGAGCCGAAGATGCGGTTCAGCAGCGTCATCTGTTTCGGTGCTTTTATCCAGCCGGCGATGCGTTTTGCCAGCGTGGCATAGCCAATCATTACGATAATATCGACCACCACGGTCGTCACCCCCAGCACCAGATACTGCGCGACCTGCGGCTGGTGGGGAATTATAAACTGCGGGAACAGCGCGGCAAGAAACACGATGCTTTTCGGGTTGGTCAGGTTAACCAGCACCGCGCGTTTAAACAGCTTGCGGCGCGGCATGCTGCTCGCCAGCGCGTTCATGTTGATAGCGCCCGAGGTACGCCACTGGCAGATACCGAGCCAGATGAGATAGGCCGCTCCGCACCATTTTAAAATCTCGAACGCCAACAGCGACTGAGACACCAGTGCGCCAAGGCCGATGCCGACCAGCACGATATGGATCGATAGGCCTGTTTGCAGCCCGGCGATGGACGCCACTGCACCGCGATAGCCATGGCTGATGCCTGTACTCATGGTATTGATTGCGCCAGACCCCGGCGACAGGCTTAAAATTGAAGTCGTGAGCAGATAAGTCAGCCACCAGTCCAATGTCATTGTCGTTCTCCTTTGATGCTGACCGTGCAGCTTGAAATCTATTGAGATGCGTCTTTTTGTGGCACAATACGCTATTGTTTAAAATTGCGCTACAGCCCGAAAACAACATAATTTCTCCACGCTTTATTTTTGCCTTGGGACAGTCGATGTCATCAAATTACGATCGGTGGTTAACGCGTGAATACGGCTTTTCGGCCTTTGCGATGGGTCCGCTGCTGGACTTCTGGCGTACCAGAATTGAAGGCGAATTTATCGGGGTCGATAACGTCCCGATCCGCTATGTCCGTTTTTGTTCCCCCAGTCATGATAAAGTCATATTTGTGTCAACGGGACGTGTCGAAAGCTACGTAAAATATCCCGAGCTGGCCTACGATCTGTTTCACTGCGGCTATGACGTGATGATTGTCGATCATCGCGGGCAGGGGCGTTCAGGCCGACTGCTGAAAGACCCGCATCGTGGGCACGTGCAGAACTTCGATGATTACGTGAAAGACCTGTCGACCTTTTACAAGCTCGAGATTGCGCCACGCAATTACGCCAAAAAGTTTGCGCTGGCGCATTCGATGGGCGGGGCGATTCTTGCGCTGTTCCTGGCGCGGGAGCCGAAAAACTTTGACGCCGCGGTGCTGTGTGCGCCGATGACCGGTATTTACCTGCGCATGCCGAGCTGGCTGACACGAAAAATCCTTAACTTAGCTGAACGCCGACCGATGTATCGCGATGGCTACGCCATGGGTACCGGCAGCTGGCGGCCTCTGCCGTTTGTGGTCAATCGGCTGACCCACAGCCGCGAGCGCTATCGCCGTAACCAGCGTTTTTACTCTGATTATCCTGAGTTACGGGTAGGTGGACCAACCTACCACTGGGTGCGTGAAAGTATTCAGGCCGGTATGCAGATTCTGCAGGAAGCCAAAAAAATCACCACCCCGGTGCTGTTATTGCAGGCGAGTGAGGATCACGTTGTCGATAACCGATCCCACACCGCTTTTTGTCAGGCCATGGCCGTTGCCGGGCATCCTTGTGAAGGGGGTAAACCGCTGGTCATCGAAGGCGCACGCCATGAGATCCTGTTTGAGCGGGACGCTATGCGGGCAAAGGCGCTAGACGCCACCATGCGCTTTTTCGCGCGCAAGACGTAAACCGCGGCTCGCCGCGCACAACTCCATCAGAGGTTAGAACCTAACGCTATGTATCATGTTGTTGCTTCCGATTTAGATGGCACACTGCTGTCACCCGATCATACCCTGAGCCCTTTCGCCAAAGAGACCCTGCAGCTGTTGACCCAGCGTGACATTCACTTTGTTTTTGCCACCGGACGCCACCATATCGACGTTGCGCAGATGCGTGATAATCTGGGGATCAGTGCCTACATGATAACCTCCAACGGCGCACGAGTGCACAACACCGAAGGCGAGCTGATTTTCAGCCATAATCTGGCACCTGACATCGCCGAAGACCTGTTCGCGATTGCGCACGACAACCCAGACATTCTGACCAATGTTTATCGCAACGATGACTGGTTCATGAACCGCGATCGTCGCGATCAGGAGGACTTCTTCAAGGAGTCGATTTTCAAATACCAACTCTATCAACCGGGTCTGCTTGAGACCGACGGTATCGCCAAGGTCTATTTCACCTGTGACGATCACGAGAAGCTGATCCCGCTCGAAGAGGCGATCATTGCACGCTGGGGCGACCGCGTTAACGTAAGTTTCTCGCTACCGGTCTGTCTGGAAGTGATGGCCGGTGGGGTGTCGAAAGGGCACGCGCTTGAAGAGGTCTCAAAACTGATGGGCTATACGTTGAAAGACTGTATCGCGTTTGGTGACGGTATGAACGACCTTGAGATGTTAAACATGTCAGGCAAAGGCTGTCTGATGAGCGGTTCATTGCCGCGTCTGAAGGCCGCAATGCCTGAGGCTGAAATCATTGGTTCTAACGCCGACGATGCCGTTCCCCACTATTTGCGCAGAATGTATCTGAATAACGACCGCTAACGCGTACTGTCAGAAGCATCAAGGGCCGCCCGTTGTAAAACGGGCGGCCCTTTTGCTGAAAATTCCTGACCGGCTTTAACTCATGCCGCCTGGTGTTTTCTCACTGAGCAGGGGCAAGACACGCGAAAGAGGGCCTTGGACGTGTTGATAACTCTTTACTGCACCTTCAGCGTAGCGATAATCGCTTCGGCGTCGGTCTGGGCCTGCTGCTGGTTGTCAGCTGGCATCGTAATTTGCATGGTCATCAGCTGGTTATCGATCTTCGCCAGCACGATAGACGAATACGCTTTCTGACCCGCAGCGTTGATCACGCTGTCGTACTGCTGCAAGGTCTGCCCGTTAACCTGAATGGACTTGTTGGTAACCACTTGCAGATTGGTGTCGCGGTCGCGTTGCTGCTGTTCCAGACGGTTTGCCACAACTTCCAGAGAGTCCGGCGTTGAGTCACCCAGAATGACGATCACCGCTTTCTGCCCGGTTTTATCCGCGTAAACGTGCATATTGTTGGCCTGAGTGCCGAGCTTGCCGCTCTGGTCGCTCATTCCCTGCGGCAGTGAGAACGCCAGTTTGCCGTTAAGCAGGCTTACCTGTTGCGTTGTCGTCGCCGCTGCCGGCGTAGCCCCTTTGTCTGCCGAAGCAGTTTTATCGTCGGTTTTGCCATCGCAAGCTGCCAAACCGGCAACCAGCAGTGTTATTCCCATAAACTTGGCTAATTTGTGCATAGGGCTTCCTTTAAGTTTCACGCACTCTACACCCAACGGGACCGCCAACGTGCGGAACGCGGTTAGGTAATTGACTTCACGGCCTTTATGGCAACCTATTCAAGGCCGAAAAGCAAGTCAGATATTGGCGGCTTTTGTGTCGTCGTTAAACGCTACAGCATCGCTTTTACCTGAATGAGCCAGGCGCTTAAGCAGGACGTTCAGCAGCATACCGTACATCGGCAGGAAGAAAATCAGACAAATGAGCAATTTAAAGCTGTAGTCCACCAGCGCAATCTCGACCCAGTGCTGCGCCATGAAGGCATCGCTACTTTTATAGAACGCAATAAAGAAGAAGGCCAGCGTGTCGCTAATATTGCCCAAAAACATTGCTGCCGTCGGTGCCACCCACCAGCTGTTACGCTGGCGAAGACGGTTAAACACCTGTACATCAAGGATTTGGCCGAGTACGTAGGCCATAAAGCTGGCGGTTGCGATGCGGGCAACCATCACGTTCAGGCTGCTGAGCGACGCAAATCCCTGCCAACTGCCCTGATAAAAGAGCGCGGAGATGAAATAGGAGATAACCAAAGCGGGCACCATCACCGACAAAATGATCCGTCGCGCCAGCGGTGCACCAAAGATGCGTACCGTTAAATCAGTGGCGAGGAAAATAAACGGAAAGGTAAACGCGCCCCAGGTGGTGGTAAAACCAAAGATCGATACGGGTAATTGCACCAGATAGTTACTGGAGGTAATGATGGCGATATGGAAAAGCGAAAGCCATACCAACGCGGAAAACCGCTGTTGAGCTGTAAACGAATACATAAATTGTGACCTTTTTAGTGTTTGGGGTGAGGGAACCCAATAACTTCATTAGACGTAAAGCGTAAATTTTGCACTGAAAACGGTGATTTTACTACCGCGGCGCGCATACTATACGTTTGCGCAACAAAAGGCTATCACCATTGAAGCATCAACTGCGCCTTGCTCAGATTAATTTGCGGGGTAAACTGTCGCGGCTTAAGGTGTTGCCCGTAAAATGGGCTGAAAAGAACTGAAAGAGAGTAAAAATGAGCGATGTATTTAACGATGCCGACCACCAACTGGACGCACTGGGCCTGCGCTGCCCTGAGCCAGTCATGATGATCCGTAAAACCGTGCGTAAGATGAATGACGGTGAAACGCTGCTGATCCTGGCTGACGATCCGGCTACCACTCGTGATATTCCGGGCTTTTGCCGTTTCATGGAACATCAGCTGCTGGCGTCAGATACCGAACATCTGCCTTACCGTTACCTGCTAAAAAAAGGCACGGGCGCATAATTACGCCAGTGCCCTTTATTATCGACAAGCCTTTCCGCCTGATTATTTTATGATTTTTTCCTGAGCAGGCGCAGCGCGTTGGCGGTGACCAACGCTGTAGCGCCCGAGTCTGCCAGCACGGCAAGCCAGAGGCCCGTCAGACCAAGCAGCGTTGTTACCAGGAACACGGCCTTCAGGCCAAGGGCGATAGAGATGTTCTGACGAATGTTGGCTCGCGTCGCCCGCGAAAGGCGAATCATCTGCGCCAGACCGCTCAGGCGATTGTGCGTCAGCGCGGCGTCTGCCGTTTCCAACGCCACATCGGTTCCGCTGCCCATCGCAATGCCAATCCGTGCCGCTTTCATCGCAGGCGCATCATTAATCCCGTCACCGACCATCGCCGTCACTCGCTGCTGACTTAGCTGCGTCACAGCCTGTACCTTATCGGCGGGCAGCAACCCAGCCTTGAACTCGATACCCAGTCTTGCGGCGATACTTTGCGCCGCAAGCGGGTTGTCACCGGTCAGCATCACCGTTTCAATACCCAGGCTTTTCAGTTCGGCCAGTGCGCTAATGGCGTCGTCGCGCAGCTTGTCCCGCATCGCCAGCAGGCCGAGCGCGCGAGTATCTTCCAACACCACCACCACCGTTTTACCGGCGGACTCCAGCGCGGTAATTTGCGCAACGACGGCGGGAGACAACGTCGACTCCGAGAGAGACTTAGGCGCTGAAACCAGAATGCGTTTGCCGTCTATCCAACCCTCAACCCCGATACCTGCAAGTGCACGGCGGCGTTCGGCGGAGGGCGGATTAACGTCGGGAGCGGCTGCCAGAATGGCCTTCGCCAACGGGTGATGCGAGCCGACCTCAACCGAGGCGGCTAGCATTAGCAGTTGTTCTTGCGCAATATCGGCCAGTGTAATCACGTCGGTGACCTCGGGTTTTCCTTCGGTCAGCGTACCGGTCTTGTCCAGCGCGATAGTTTCTACCAACGCTAGCTGTTCGAGCGCGGCGCCGCCTTTTATCAGCGCACCCTGACGAGTGGCCGCGGCGAGACCCGAGGTGATCGCGGCGGGCGTGGAGATAACCAGCGCACAAGGGCAGCCAATCAACAGCAGCGTCAGACCACGGTAAATCCAGGTTTCCCATGGCAGGCCCATCGCCAGCGGTGGAATAAGGATTACCAGCAGTGCCATGAGCATAATGACCGGCGTGTAGTAGCGGCTGAAGCTATCGAGGAAGCGCTCGATTGGCGCACGGCGTTCTTCCGCCTCTTCAATCAGTTGAAGGATGCGGTCAATCGCGCTTCGGCCTGGCGCAGAGGCAACGCGCAGTTGCGCAACGTTGTCGACGCACAGGCTGCCCGCTGGAATTTTCTCATCCGGTAGGCGTTCGACCGGCATCGATTCACCGGTTAACGCACTTTCATCGAAGCTGGCGGCGGCCTGCATCAGCACGGCATCCACCGGCAGGCGGCTTCCGGGGGCAACCTCGATAATATCGCCTGGACGCAGACTGGCGACCGATACTGTTTGCATGCCGTCAGCCACTTTCTTACGGGCGTTCTCGGGGATGAGTGCCATTAAGGATTTTACCCCGCTTCGTGCGCGGCTGGCGGCAAAGGCTTCGAGTTTCTCTCCGACCATAAACAGCAGCAGAACCATTGCCGCTTCGGCGGTGGCACCAATGAACAACGCGCCGATGGCGGCAATACTCATCAGCGTTTCGATAGCAAATGGCGTTCCGCTGCGCGTCTGGCGAATTGCCTGACGTAGCACTGGCCACAGGCCGACCAGCGTGGTGGCGGTAAAGGCGATTTTCCCCCATTGAGGAGAGAGTTGTGCCAGTGCTGTGCTGAGCAGCATCAGGATAATCAGCGTAATCAGAGGGGCATATTCTTTCAGGCGGGAAGGGGAATCCTGAGTTATCTCTGATTTTCTCAGGGTGAAGCCAGCGGCCTCAACGGCCTGAGCCACCTGTGAGGAAAAACTTTCCGCAGAGACGCTTTGCGCCGCATCAACGACCAGCTTTTCGGTGGCGAACAACACTTTGGCATGGCTAACGTTGGCCAGGCCACTGACCGCGTTCTCTATTTTACGGGCGCAGCTCGGGCAATCCATACCGGACACCAGCCAGCTATAACGCTGGGTGCCAGGCAGGGCTGCGCCCAGATTGCCGGGACCTTCTTCGTCCCCGCTTCCGCCGTCGTCTGTATCACTGCTACAGCATCCGTCTTGAGTATGTGAGTGCCCACTGGGTTGGCTGGTGCTGCAGCATGACGCCGCCGCTAGCGGGGCAGATTCACTGCAACATCCTGCCGGATGTGGGTCTGCATGCTTGATTTTGCTGATTTTTTTGAACGTTGTTACGTGAGGCGCAGAGGAGCGGCAGTTCGCGCCACAGCTTGAAGAGTGTTGATGCTGTTGTGTTGACATATTACCTCCCAAAGAGCGTTGTTGAGCTCTGATTTCAGGAGTGTACACCCTGGAGTTAACTCCAGGGTCAAGCGTGAAGTGACGAATTTATCTGCGATTACAAATACAGCGACCGGACTATCAGGAAGTGTCCGCCGAAATAACAGGCGGCGACAATAGCGTCGGCGGCGCGGAATTTAAAACGGTAGTGGCTCAGCAGCCAAACAATGTTGGCGACCAGTAGCAGGATGGAGCCGCAGAGCAGCGAGAAGGCCAAATCGGTGCTGCGATAGAAGTACTGCTCGCCGGCGACCCACACCATCAGTAGCGTCATGGCGATAAACGTTATCACCGCCCAGCGCATTTCCTCCAGTCGGCTCCAGATAATCGCCAGCAGAACCGCACCGACCACCACCAGTACGGCAGGCAGTGGCCAGAAGAAGGTAAAACTCATCTGACTGGCGAAGCTCAGGGTATAAAGCAGGTGTGACAGGAAGAATGCCCCGATGGCGTACAGGTAACGCTCTCGTGGCAGGAGCAGCAACGCATCGGCAACCAGCGTCGCGAGCAGGCCAAGCACAATCAGATATCCATTGGTGCCTATCACCGGCGCTTGCCAGGCCAATAACAGCAGAAGCAGCAGAGTAACAGGTTTAAACACCCATCCCTGCCAGCGTGGACCGCGATAGCGGGCGTCGACATAAAGCCAACCTGAAAGGAATACAGCAATAAACGGCCAACTCATTGTTTATCCTTATTTAGAAAAAGTAAGCAAAGCGCTGCCAAAACGATGAAGCCATTCCGGCTTCGCCACATACTTTCAGTGTAGGAGAGGCGGAGGGGGGCCGACAATCTTAAAAAGGGCTTAAAATTGGAGCGAAGAGGTTAGCAAAGGTGTTCAGCGAGGTTTGTTTAACCTTGGTATAGCCAATAGCACCGCGCAACGGGGTGCGCGGTGCTGAAAGGTGGGATTACTTCTTCGGTAGCGGTGGCTGCTTCTTCTGCCAGGCCAGCAGTTCGAACACGCCGAACAGGAAGATGCGCAGCTCCAGCCAGCCGCCAATCTTCGGCTGATCTTTAGCCTGCGTGGCTTTGAGTAGCATCACTTGAATACCGTGCATGAAGAACATGAACACCATCGCTACGTCGAGGAAGTATCTCATCGGCTTAGGGAAGGGATGCACAATGTTCGACAGTAAAAAAATCCAGATGCAAAGCATCAACAAACGACCCAAATTAATCAACATCTGACTGCTCCTGTGGCGAGGCGTCCGCGTCAGGCGTGACGTCGCGATGATATAAGCGATAGGCAACCTGCCCGGCAATTTTTTCCCGGTGTAAGCGCCAACCTGCGGGCACGTTAAGGGCACCATGTTCTACTTCTGTTTCAACATAAATCCAGGCTTCGTCGGCTAGCCAATCCTTGGCATCTAGGAGTCCCAGGGTGTCTTGCAGGATGCCTTTACGAAACGGCGGATCGAGAAAGACCACGTCATGTGGGGTACCGCTTTTGGCCAGCCAGCTCAGGGTATTGACGTTAATCACCCGGCCATTGTGTGCATTGAGTAACGCCAGATTACGCTCCAACTGCTGCGCGATCGGTTTCTCGAACTCCAGCAAGGTGGCACTGCCGGCATAGCGCGACAGCGCTTCGATTCCCAGTGCGCCGCTGCCTGCGAAGCAGTCCAGGCATCGCGCCCCCTGAATTACCGGAGCCAGCCAGTTGAATAAAGTTTCTCTGACGCGATCGGTGGTCGGTCGCAGTCCTGGGCTGTGAGGCACCGGCAGCTTGCGTCCACGCCATTGACCGCCAATCAGGCGGATTTGGCCTGCAGCTGGGGTTTGCGGTTTCTTTGCCATAGTATTTTGATTGTAAATTCTGGTTGTAAAAATGTCTGCACGGCCGTGAGGAACACGGTTTGGAGGGCTATTCTACCGGTGTGAAGCCCCCGAGGCTACCGCCGTGTCGCGGTTATCACGGCATACTGCCGCGTAGTTGATTGTATGAGCAGTGAATTCATCACACAGGCGTGTTGCGTTTAAGGGAAAGTGATAGACTGCTAGGTTATTACCCTATTGATAATCCGTTCGTCGGGAATTAACGGCGTGGAGTGAAGTTGTAAAATGGCAAAAGAGAAAAAACGCGGTTTTCTTTCCTGGTTTGGACGTGGTCGCAAGGAAGAAGAACAGCCGCAGGAAGTAGAAAAGGTTGAGCAACCCGTTGAGCCGGTAGATAGGACCGACGCCGAAGCGCCCGCCGTTTCTGCCGAACATCACGAAGAGCAGCACGAGCAGGCTGCGGCAGAGGTGCATTCCGGTGACGGGGACACGGCTGAGGTCGTGGAAGCCAGTCTGGAAGATGAGCCGCATGAAAGCGTGACTAAAACTGCGCACGCAGAGCCTGAAGTTGTCGAGCAGGCGGTGCACGCTGAGCCTGTTATTACCGAGCACGTGGTTGAAGCCGAGCCGGTAAAACAGCCTGAGCAGGCGTCCGTTGAACTGGCGCACGAAATCGTCGACCTGACCGAACAGGTGGCTGCCGCAGACGCTCAGCCGGAAACTGTTTCAGAGCCAGAGCCAGAGCCAGAGCCAGAAGTTGCCGCTGTTGAAGAGCCGCCATTACCGGTTGCGCTTGAGCCGTTGGTCACGCTGCCCGCTGGCGAAGTCACAGCGACCGAGCAGGAACGCCCGACCAAAGAAGGCTTCTTCGCCCGTCTTAAACGCAGCCTGATTAAAACCAAGCAGAATCTGGGATCGGGTTTCATTGGCCTGTTCCGCGGTAAAAAAATCGATGACGACCTGTTCGACGAACTCGAAGAACAACTGTTGATTGCCGACGTCGGTGTTGAAACCACGCGCAAAATCATTACTTCACTGACCGAACACGCCAGCCGCAAGCAGTTGAAAGACGCGGAAGCGCTGTACGGTAAGCTGAAGGAAGAAATGTCCGAAATTTTAGCTAAAGTTGATAAGCCACTGGATGTAAGCGGCAAAACGCCGTACGTCATTCTTATGGTTGGCGTTAACGGCGTTGGTAAGACAACCACCATCGGTAAGCTGGCTCGTCAGTTCGAGGCTGAAGGAAAGTCGGTGATGCTGGCAGCGGGGGACACCTTCCGTGCCGCAGCCGTTGAACAGCTTCAGGTCTGGGGACAGCGCAACAATATTCCGGTCATCGCCCAGCACACCGGCGCTGATTCTGCTTCCGTTATTTTCGATGCAATCCAGGCGGCCAAGTCGCGCAAAGTCGACGTGTTGATCGCCGATACCGCCGGGCGTTTGCAGAATAAATCTCATTTGATGGAAGAACTTAAGAAGATTGTCCGCGTCATGAAAAAACTGGACGAGGACGCCCCTCATGAGGTTATGCTGACGCTGGATGCCAGCACGGGGCAGAACGCGGTCAGTCAGGCAAAACTGTTTAATGAAGCAGTCGGCCTGACCGGAATTACGCTGACCAAGCTCGACGGTACGGCCAAAGGCGGCGTTATCTTTGCTATCGCCGACCAGTTTGAAATCCCTATCCGTTACATTGGGGTGGGTGAAGGTATCGAAGATTTAAGGCCGTTTAAGGCTGACGATTTTATTGAGGCACTTTTTGCCCGAGAGGATTAATACGGATGATTCGCTTTGAACAGGTCAGTAAAGCTTATCTAGGCGGGCGACAGGCGCTGCAAGGCGTCGATTTCCATATTCGGCAGGGTGAGATGGCGTTTTTGACCGGCCACTCTGGCGCCGGTAAAAGTACGCTGCTGAAGTTGATTTGCGGGATTGAGCGCCCGAGTGCCGGCCATATTTTGTTTGGCGGCCACGACATCAGTCGGCTGAAGAGCCGCGAGGTGCCGTTCCTGCGCCGTCAGATAGGTATGATCTTCCAGGATCACCATCTGCTGCTCGACCGGACCGTTTACGACAACGTTGCCATGCCGCTGATTATTGCCGGTGCCAGCGGTGAAGATATTCGCCGTCGCGTATCGGCCGCGCTCGACAAAGTCGGGCTGTTGGATAAGGCAAAAAATTTCCCTATTCAACTTTCCGGTGGTGAGCAGCAGCGTGTCGGCATCGCGCGTGCCGTGGTGAATAAACCCGCCGTGCTGTTGGCCGATGAACCGACGGGTAACCTGGATGAAGCGTTGTCGGAGGGGATTTTGCGGTTGTTTGAAGAATTTAACCGTGTTGGCGTCACCGTTCTTATGGCGACCCACGACATGGGGCTGATTGCCAGCCGTCGTTACCGTACGCTGACCCTGAGTCAGGGCAGAATGGCCGGAGGCGCTTACTATGGCGAATAGCCCAAAGCCGGTCAGAAAGCCAAAAAGCACGCCAGAGTCAAAGAGCAAGGCGCTGCAAGGCGGGTTCCGAGAGCAGTGGCGCTATGCGTGGAGCAACACCGTTCGCGACATGCTGCGCCAGCCGTTGGCGACGCTGCTGACTATCATGGTCATTGCCATTTCGCTGACCCTGCCGAGCGTTTGCTATCTGGTTTGGAAAAACGTCAGTCAGGCCGCTGAACAATGGTATCCGACGCCGCAGCTGACCGTTTACATCGATAAATCGCTGGACGACGACGCGGCCATGAACGTGGTGAAAGCGCTGAAGGCCGAAGCGGGCGTAGATAAGGTCAACTATCTGTCTCGTGAAGAAGCGATGGGCGAGTTCCGTAACTGGTCTGGCTTTGGCGGTGCAATGGATATGCTCGAGCAGAATCCGTTGCCGGCGGTGGCGATTATCACGCCAAAAATGAATTTCCAGGATTCCAAGACGTTGAATACCCTGCGTGACCGCGTCGCCGCTGTTCAGGGCGTTGACGAAGTGCGCATGGACGACAGCTGGTTTGCAAGGCTGGCCGCATTGACCGGGCTGGTGGGGCAGATAGCCGCGATGATTGGTATCCTGATGGTGATTGCCGTGTTCCTGGTCATCGGCAACAGCGTGCGTCTCAGCATCTTTAGCCGCCGCGATACCATCAACGTGATGAAGCTAATCGGCGCCACCGATGGCTTTATCCTGCGGCCTTTCCTCAACGGGGGGGCGTTGCTTGGGTTTAGTGGCGCACTGCTTTCACTCATCCTGTCGGAAGCGCTGGTGCTGCGTCTTGAAGCGGTTGTGGCCCAGGTGGCCTCGGTGTTCGGTACGACCTTTGACCTGCACGGCCTTGGCTGGGACGAAAGCCTGTTGTTATTGTTGATCTCGGCGATGATCGGCTGGGTAGCCGCGTATTTGGCGACTGTTCAACATTTACGACGATTTACACCACAATAAGAATCTTTTTGGTATACTCTTCCCTTGTAGCTGCGGGTTGTGCTGCAAGGGAAGATCCCCATATTAATAGTCTGCTCCAAAGGATCCTTGTAATTTAGGGTCTTATATTCATCTTCCCCGTTAAGCACAATTTCCCAATCATTTCCCCTGTACCTCGCATAAAGTCATTGGGCTGAGAAGGCGCTAATGAATGAACTTTGAGCGAGAATCAGGGTCAAATCAGCAGCAAATGTGAGTGGTTCTGCGTTGTACTGAAATCCGTGGTATTCAGTCCACGGCAACGTTGTGTAAAACCTTCTTACGTCACATTAGAGAGGCTTTAATGACCAAAGAAATGCAAACTTTAGCATTAGTACCCCAAGGTAGCCTGGAAGCCTATGTTCGGGCCGCCAATGCCTATCCTATGCTTACCGCAGAGGAAGAAAGGGCACTGGCTGAACGGCTGCATTACGAGGGCGATCTGGACGCAGCTAAACAGCTAATCCTGTCTCACCTGCGGTTTGTCGCTCATATCGCTCGTAATTATTCAGGCTATGGTCTGCCTCAGGCTGACCTTATCCAGGAAGGTAATATCGGCCTGATGAAAGCGGTTCGCCGTTTTAATCCGGAAGTCGGCGTACGTCTGGTTTCCTTCGCCGTGCACTGGATCAAAGCAGAGATCCATGAGTACGTGCTGCGTAACTGGCGTATTGTGAAAGTCGCGACCACTAAAGCACAGCGTAAGCTGTTCTTTAACCTGCGCAAAAACAAACAGCGTTTGGGTTGGTTCAGCCATGAAGAAGTTGAACACGTTGCCCGCGAACTGGGCGTGACCAGCAAAGACGTGCTGGAGATGGAATCCCGCATGGCGGCACAGGACATGACCTTTGACCCTACTCCGGACGAAGAGCCGCGTGATGGTCAGGCGATGGCTCCTATGCTGTACCTGCAGGATAAGAGCTCCGACTTCGCCGAGAGCATCGAAGAAGACAACTGGGAATCCAGTGCAGCCGACAAGCTGACCTTCGCGATGGAAGGCCTCGACGAACGTAGCCAGGACATCATCCGCGCGCGCTGGCTCGACGATGATAACAAGTCAACGCTGCAGGAACTGGCCGATAAATACGGTGTATCTGCCGAGCGTGTTCGTCAGCTTGAAAAGAATGCGATGAAGAAACTGCGCATGGCTATCGAAGCCTGATGCAGCAAAACTAAACGCCTGCCCGTTGAGTCAGGCGTTAGGCTAAAAGGCGACCATCACGGTCGCTTTTTTTATGCCTGTAATTTATGCCAGTTGCCGTTATGGAGCGTAAAACCACAGGCCTGCATAAAGGCCGCCAGCACCGGGTCGTTTGACTCGGCCTGCATCGACAGCGCCGTAATAGCCGGCAGCTGTGCCTGTAAATCCTCAAGAAGATACAGCCCTACGCCGCGACGTCGCGTGACTTCACGCACGCACAGATCGCTGAGTTCCGCCTGAGTCTCCACAACCGAGACCTTAACGGCTCCCAGCAGTCGTGCGTTGAAACGAGCAGCAAAAATCATACGTTGTTCATTCATCCAGCGCTGCCAGTCGGCGGGCTGCTGCTGCGGCCAGATCTTGGCCAAATCGATTTCATCTTGCGCAGTAAGCTGGTCGAGTTTTTCTATGGTTAATTTCATGATGAGGCACAGATAACAAAGGAAAAAGGACTGAAACAGTTTACCGGATAACCCCAACATCGTGGCGTAACTTTTTTTGAACAATAACAGGTCGAAAATATTTTCACTGCTGTCGTATTAAATATAAACGGCGGGATACGTTTTATTAAGCAGTTTTAACCGCTGGCACCCTTCCATTTTGCCGCATTTTTACCCCTATAAAATTCTGATTACACCTCATGTTTCTGGATGTGTGATTTGATTTGCAGAAGAAAATACCTGTTTAATAACGTGATAAATAAGCGTTTTATTAGATAATAAGACCAATAAAAGCCGCTAACTCATTATTACTTATGGCGAAAACCCTGGGTGAGCATGTTTTAAGCAGGTGGCGGGACAACATCACAACATAATCAAATGGGGTAGTCAGGATGAAATTAGCAAAGGGTAAGACGTGGTTGGCAGCCTGTGTGGCGTTGGCAATGAGCCACTCGGCCATGGCGCAGGACATTAAGGTTGCCATTGTTGGTGCAATGTCAGGACCGGTCGCCCAGTACGGCGATATGGAATTTACCGGCGCCAAACAGGCGATTGCGGATATTAATGCCAAAGGCGGCATTAAAGGCAATAAGCTGGTTGGCGTGGAGTACGACGATGCCTGTGACCCGAAACAGGCGGTTGCGGTCGCAAACAAAGTGATCAATGACGGCATTCGTTATGTCATCGGTCATCTCTGCTCTTCTTCGACTCAGCCTGCTTCTGACATTTATGAAGACGAAGGCGTCATCATGATCACGCCAGCGGCCACCAACGCCGACCTGACTACGCGTGGCTACAAGATGATCCTGCGCACCACCGGTCTCGATTCCGATCAGGGGCCTACCGCCGCTAAATACATTCTGAATACCATCAAGCCACAGCGTATCGCGGTGGTTCATGACAAACAGCAGTACGGTGAAGGGCTGGCGCGCTCGGTTCAGGACAGCCTGAAGAAAGCCGGTGGCAACGTGGTGATGTTTGAAGGCATCACCGCCGGAGACAAAGATTTCTCTACGCTGGTGGCACGCCTCAAGAAAGAGAACGTCGATTTCGTCTACTTCGGTGGTTATTACCCAGAGATGGGGCAGATCCTGCGCCAGTCAAAACAGGCAGGTCTGAACGCACGCTTTATGGGGCCTGAAGGCGTCGGTAACTCTTCACTCTCCAACATCGCCGGTGCTGCCTCTGAAGGGATGTTGGTAACACTGCCGAAACGCTACGATCAGGTGCCCGCCAACCAGCCTATCGTTGACTCTCTGAAAGCCAAGAAGCTCGACCCGACCGGGCCTTTTGTCTGGACCACTTATGCCGCCCTGCAGTCGCTGACCACCGGCATGACCCGCAGCGGCAGCATGGAACCCGCGGATATCGTCAAAAATCTCAAGTCGGCACCGGTTGATACCGTGATGGGGCCGTTGAGCTGGGACGAGAAGGGCGACCTGAAAGGCTTCGAGTTTGGCGTATTTGAATGGCATGCCGACGGCACCTCTACGCCGGTTAAGTAATATTTTAAGCCTCTCCCGTCTTAGCCTTTGAAGCCGCGCCCGCGAAAGCCGTCGCGGCTTCAGGCCTCCAGGCGAAAGCAATCTAAGGTGTAGAGTATGTCTGAGCAGTTTCTCTATTTTATTCAGCAGATGTTTAACGGCGTGACCTTAGGTAGCACCTACGCGCTGATAGCCATCGGCTATACCATGGTTTATGGCATCATCGGCATGATTAACTTCGCCCACGGCGAGGTGTACATGATTGGCAGCTACGTCTCGTTTATCGTCATCGCAGCACTGATGATGATGGGTATCGACGCCAGCTGGCTGCTGATAGGTGCAGGGTTTATTGCCGCCATCGTGATTTCCAGCGCCTACGGCTGGAGTATCGAGCGCGTGGCCTATAAACCGGTGCGTAATTCCAAGCGCTTGATTGCCCTAATCTCCGCGATCGGTATGTCTATTTTCCTGCAAAACTACGTCAGCCTGACTCAGGGCTCGCGCGACCTGGCGTTGCCGAGTCTGGTGACCGGCCAATGGAAGCTTGGCGAGGCTAACGGCTTTGCCGCGACCATTAGCACCATGCAGCTGATTATCTGGGGGGTGACCTTTATCGCGATGCTGGCCCTGACGCTGTTTATCCGCTATTCCCGCATGGGGCGCGCCTGTCGCGCCTGTGCCGAAGACCTCAAGATGGCGAGCCTGTTGGGGATAAGCACCGATCGCGTCATTTCATTGACCTTCGTGATTGGCGCACTGATGGCAGCGGTCGCAGGCGTATTGCTCGGCCAGTTCTATGGCGTGATTAACCCATATATCGGTTTCATGGCCGGAATGAAGGCCTTTACCGCTGCCGTCCTGGGCGGTATCGGTAGCATTCCGGGCGCGATGATAGGTGGACTGATCCTCGGTGTGGCCGAAGCACTGACCTCCGCTTATCTGAGCACCGAGTACAAAGACGTGGTCTCCTTCGCGCTGTTGATTGTCGTGCTGCTGGTGCTGCCGACCGGGATTCTGGGCCGCCCGGAGGTCGAGAAGGTATGAAACATCTCAATCTGCTCAATGCGCTGATTTCGGCGCTGGTGTTGCTGGTGCTGGCCTCTTTTATTATGGGGCTGCAACTGAGCCTTGAGGGCACCAGACTGGTAGTGCACGGTGCCGACGTGGTGCGCTGGTACTGGATTGCGGCCGGCTGTGCGGTGGTGTTCGTCTTCCAGCTGTTTCGCCCACTGCTGCAAAAAGGACTGAAAAAGGTCTCCGGCCCCAGTTTTGTTCTGCCGAGCTTTGACGTTTCGACGCCGAAGCAGAAATGGCTGGCGCTGCTGCTGATTATTGCCGCCGTGGCCTGGCCGTTTATCGTTTCGCGCGGCACCGTGGACATCGCCACCCTGACCCTTATCTACATCATGCTAGGCCTCGGGCTGAACGTGGTCGTCGGCCTGTCGGGGTTATTGGTGCTGGGTTACGGTGGGTTTTACGCCATCGGTGCTTACACCTATGCGTTGCTGAACCATTACTACGGCATCGGTTTCTGGGAGGCGCTGCCGCTGGCAGGTTTGGTTTCGGCAGCCTTTGGTTTTCTGCTCGGCTTTCCGGTCTTGCGCCTGCGCGGCGATTATCTGGCGATTGTCACCCTTGGGTTCGGTGAGATAGTGCGTATTCTGCTGCTTAATAATACCGATATCACCGGCGGTCCGAACGGCATCAGCCAGATCCCGAAACCCACACTCTTTGGACTCGAATTTAGCCGCACGGCGCGCGAGGGCGGTTGGGACACCTTTAGCCATTTCTTCGGCCTGCGTTATGACCCCAGCGATCGCATCATTTTTCTCTATCTGGTCGCCTTGCTGCTGGTTATCTTGACGCTGTTCATCATCAACCGTTTGCTGCGGATGCCGCTGGGGCGTGCGTGGGAGGCTCTGCGTGAAGACGAAATTGCCTGCCGTTCGCTCGGCCTCAATCCGACCCGCATCAAGCTGACTGCCTTCACTATCAGCGCCGCCTTTGCCGGATTCGCCGGGACGTTATTTGCCGCGCGGCAGGGCTTTGTCAGCCCTGAATCCTTTACCTTCGTCGAGTCGGCCTTCGTGTTGGCCATCGTGGTACTGGGCGGCATGGGTTCGCAGTTTGCGGTGATCCTCGCGGCAATTCTGCTGGTGGTATCGCGTGAGCTGATGCGTGACCTCAACGAATACAGCATGCTGCTGCTCGGCGCGCTGATGGTTTTAATGATGATTTGGCGTCCTCAGGGGCTGCTGCCGATGAAACGTCCACAGCTCAAACTGAAAGTGCTGGATAAAGGCGAGAGCGGCAAAGGAGAGCAGGAATGAGTCCCCAACCTTTACTGAACGTTGAAGGTCTGTCGATGCGTTTTGGCGGGCTGCTGGCGGTTAACAACGTCGGATTACAGCTCAATCAGGGAGAAATCGTCTCGCTGATTGGTCCGAACGGTGCGGGTAAAACCACGGTATTCAACTGCCTGACCGGATTTTATCGCCCAAGCGGTGGCAGCATCAAACTACGCGACAGGAACATTGAAGGCCTGCCGGGGCATAAGATTGCCCGTCTCGGCGTGGTGCGTACTTTCCAGCACGTGCGGTTATTCCGCGAGATGACGGTGATTGAAAACCTGCTTGTGGCTCAGCATCAGCACCTCAAAAGTGGCGCCCTCGCGGGCCTCCTGAAAACCCCTGGCTTTCGTCGCGCCGAGGCGGAGGCGCTGGACCGCGCGGCCGACTGGCTTGAGCGCGTCGGTCTGCGTGACTTAGCCAACCGGCAGGCGGGGAATCTGGCCTATGGCCAGCAGCGCCGCCTTGAAATCGTGCGCTGCATGGTGACTCGCCCAGAGATCCTGATGCTCGACGAGCCCGCTGCGGGTCTGAATCCTCGAGAAACGGAGGCGCTGAACCAGCTGATCGCCGAACTGCGGAGTCAGCATCAGGTTTCGGTGTTGCTGATTGAACACGACATGAAACTGGTGATGGGGATTTCAGACCGCATCTACGTGGTGAATCAGGGAACGCCGCTGGCACAAGGTACGCCGCAGGAAATCCGCAACAATCCAGACGTTATTCGTGCGTATTTGGGCGAGGGATAAGAGATGTTGTCATTTAATCAGGTTTCGACCCACTACGGTAAAATCCAGGCGTTGCATCAGGTGAGCCTGCACATCAGCGCCGGGGAAATCGTCACGCTGATTGGCGCAAACGGTGCGGGTAAAACTACGCTACTCGGTTCGCTATGCGGTGAACCACGGGCCTCGCAGGGTTCCATTGTGTTTGAGGGGCAGGATATTACCCAATGGCCGACGGCGCGGATCATGCGCGGTGATATTGCCATTGTGCCGGAAGGGCGACGGGTTTTTTCACGCATGACGGTGGAAGAGAATCTGGCGATGGGCGGTTTCTTTGCCGCACGCGACCAGTATCAGCAGCGGCTGGAGCGGGTATTTACGCTTTTTCCACGGCTGAAAGAGCGCCGTGCACAGCGCTCGGGAACCCTGTCAGGCGGCGAACAGCAGATGCTGGCTATTGGGCGGGCACTGATGAGCCAGCCGCGCCTGCTGCTGCTCGACGAACCCTCGCTCGGCCTCGCGCCTATCATCATTCAGCAGATTTTCGACACCATCCAGCAGCTGCGTGAAGAGGGGATGACCATCTTCCTGGTCGAGCAAAATGCCAATCAGGCCTTGAAGCTGGCGGACCGGGGCTACGTGCTGGAAAACGGTCATGTCGTGCTGGAAGACACCGGCCGAGCCCTGTTGGCCAATGAGGCGGTGCGCGCCGCCTATCTCGGTGCGTGATAAAGATCGTTGATTCAATAAAAATCTGTGTTAAATCTAATAAACCGCACGGCAAGCGCTTTGCGGTTTTTCTTTTATCTATAAATTAACTTTGCGTACATTCTTATAAATCTTTGCACACCACTCAGGAACATTAAATGAACACAGAAGGTTTGCTCGCCGCCCGTATGGTCAGGCTCAAGAGTTCGGCTATCCGGGAATTGCTGAAGCACAGCAAGATGGAGGGCGTTATTTCGCTGGCGGGAGGCATTCCTTCTTCAGCATTATTCGATTTTGAAGGCTTGGCGAAGGCCACTCAAATTGCGATTACCGAGCAGCCAGAGCATGCGTTCCAGTATGGTCTGACCGAAGGCAGCCATGGCCTGCGCTCACGTATTGCCGACCTGTGCAAAGATCGCGGCATTGTGGCGACCGCCGAAGATATCGTTGTGACCGCCGGTTCTCAGCAAGCGCTGGACCTGGTGATGCGTGCGGTTGTCGATCCTGAAGACGTGTTCGTGGTTGAGCGTCCTACCTATCTGGCGGCATTGCAAACGTTGGAGCTTGCTGAAGCTCATCTGCTGTCTGTGGGTTCCGACGGCGACGGCATGAAGGTCGACGAGCTGGCAGAGATTCTTAAGACACGCAAGATCAAGGGCGTGTATCTGGTGCCAACATTTGGTAACCCGAGTGGCGTAACGCTGAGCCTTTCACGCCGTGAGCAGCTGGTGAAACTGGCAGCCGAGCATCAGTTCCTGATTGTTGAAGATGACCCCTACGGTGAACTGCGCTTTACCGACGAACGTTTGCCGACCCTGTTCGAGATTTCTAAAACGCACTACGGCCATGCCAACAACATCATCTATACCTCGACGTTCTCCAAGATTCTGGCACCCGGCCTGCGTCTGGGCTGGGTCATTATGCCGCAGTGGCTGCTGAACAAAGTCGCGATTATTAAACAGGCGGCAGATCTGCACGCCAGCTCACTGTCGCAGACCGTGGCCGAAAACTACCTGGCGCTGGGTCGTCTGGATAAACAAATCGAAACCATCCGTGCCGCCTACAAGCAGAAATGTAACGTGCTGGCCGAGCTGCTGGAACGTGAACTGGGCCACGTGTTGACCTTTGAATATCCGAAAGGCGGCATGTTCCTGTGGGCTCGTTTCCGTGAACCGCGTAACTGCACCGAGTGGATGAAGAAAACGCTGGAGCAGGGCGTCGTGTTCGTGCCGGGAGAGTTCTTCTTCTCCGATAATCCGGACTACTCGACCTTCCGTATCTCCTTCGCGACCGCCACTGAAGAGCAGCTGCACGAGGCCGTTGCCCGTCTGAAGCGCGCGCTGTAAGTGATAAAATCAGAGTAAATCGAGGCGCATTGTTCACACAATGCGCCTCTTTTTTTGCCATATTCCCGTCATCTTCGTTTCACTCTGCTGTCACGTTATTGTCATTTATTGGTTATTTTTCTGTCATTTATGCATGTCATGTTAGCTCCCGAATAAAAAAGTTTATTAACTTCCATTATTTCTCTGCAATTTCTAACACCAGCAGATTTTCAGGAGACAGGCATGTTTATCAATTTAAAAAAATCGGCTCTGGGTGCAGCACTCATGCTGGCTTTCAGTGCCAACGCGCTAGCCGTGACGGAGATCCCTTTCTGGCACTCAATGGATGGCGAGTTAGGTAAAGAAGTTAACTCTCTGGCCGATCGTTTTAACCAGACGCATCCTGACGTAAAAATTGTTCCTGTTTACAAGGGCAAATACGACCAGAACCTGGCTGCTGGCATCGCGGCTTACCGTACCGGTAATGCCCCGGCGATTTTGCAGGTTTACGAAGTAGGTACGGCGACCATGATGGCGAGCAAGGCCATCAAACCGGTTTACCAGGTCTTTGCAGACGCGGGTCTGAAAGAAGACGTCTCCCAGTTCGTGCCGACGGTTTCCGGTTACTACTCTGATTCTCAGGGACGCCTGCTTTCGCAGCCGTTCAACAGCTCCACGCCGGTGCTGTACTACAACAAAGATGCCTTCAAGAAGGCCGGTCTTAATCCCGACCAGCCGCCAAAAACCTGGCAGGAGCTAGAGCAGGACACCGCCAAGCTGAAAGAGGCCGGGATGAAGTGTGGCTACGCCAGCGGCTGGCAGGGCTGGATCCAGATTGAAAACTTCAGTGCCTGGCACGGCCTGCCGGTAGCAACCAAGAATAACGGTTTCGACGGCACCGATGCGGTTCTGGAATTCAACAAGCCGGAACAAATCAAACACATCCAGTTCCTTGAAGACATGAATAAAAAAGGTGAGTTTACCTATTTCGGTCGCCAGGACGAGTCTACCGCCAAGTTCTATAACGGCGACTGTGCAATGACGACTGCGTCTTCCGGTTCACTGGCTGACATTCGTCAGTACGCCAAATTCAACTATGGTGTAGGTATGATGCCGTACGACGCCGATGTGAAAGGCGCACCGCAAAATGCCATCATTGGTGGCGCAAGCCTGTGGGTCATGAAAGGCAAAGATGCGGCGACCTACAAGGGCGTGGCTGAATTCCTGCAATTCCTGACAACACCGGCGATCGCCGCCGAATGGCACCAGAAAACCGGTTATTTGCCGGTCACGACGGCGGCCTACGAGCTGACCAAACAGCAGGGCTTCTATGATAAGAACCCAGGCTCCGACGTGGCAACGCGTCAAATGATGAACAAACCACCGTTGCCGTTCACCAAAGGCCTGCGTTTGGGCAACATGCCACAGATTCGTACCATCGTGGATGAAGAGCTGGAAGGCGTGTGGAGCGGTCAGAAAACGGCTAAGCAGGCGTTGGATGAGTCCGTTCAGCGCGGCAATCTGCTGCTGCGTCGTTTTGAAGCCTCTGTGAAGCAATAACGAACGTCTTTTAACCGGGCAGAGTGCGCCATTCTGACACTCTGCCCCTGTTTTTGGCGACGTTCGCAGCCGTTTGTCTTCTGTTCTCCGCCTTATATTTCGATGAGTCATTCATATGAGTTCACACCGTCCCGGGTTTGGCTGTAGCTGGCTGCCCTATGCGCTGGTTCTGCCTCAGTTATTGATTACGGCGATCTTTTTCCTGTGGCCCGCCGGTCAGGCACTGTGGTATTCGGTGCAAACCATGGATCCTTTCGGTATCTCCAGCGAGTTTGCCGGTCTGACCAACTTTCAGCAGCTGTTCCAGGATCCTTACTATCTTGCCTCGTTTTACACCACGCTGAAGTTCAGCTTTATGGTGGCGTTCTTCGGGCTGGCGATTTCGCTGCTGCTGGCAGCCATGGTTGACCACGTTATTCGCGGCAGCCGTCTGTATCAAACGTTGCTTATTTTGCCTTACGCCGTTGCGCCCGCCGTGGCCGCCGTACTGTGGATGTTCTTGTTTAGCCCGGGGTTAGGGTTGATCACCCATTTCCTAGGCACGCTCGGCTATAACTGGAATCACGCGCAGAACAGCGGGCAGGCGATGTTCCTCGTGGTACTGGCGTCCATTTGGCAGCAGGTGAGCTACAACTTCCTGTTCTTCCTGGCGGCGCTACAGTCAATACCGCGTTCGTTGGTCGAGGCCGCGGCGATTGACGGTGCCGGTCCAATACGTCGTTTCTTTAATCTGGTGTTGCCGTTAATTTCGCCGGTCAGCTTCTTCCTGCTGGTGGTTAATCTGGTATACGCCTTCTTCGATACCTTCCCGGTTATCGACGCCGCCACGCAGGGTGGTCCGGTGCAAGCCACAACGACGCTTATCTACAAAGTATATCGCGAAGGATTCACCGGTCTTGACCTCTCAAGCTCCGCCGCGCAGTCGGTGGTACTGATGGTGATGGTGGTTGCCCTGACATTTATTCAGTTCCGCTTTGTCGAGCGTAAGGTGCGTTACCAATGATCGAGAACAGAAGAGGCCTCGATATTTTCTGTCACGTGGTGCTGATTATTGGCGTGCTGCTGGTGCTGTTTCCGCTGTATGTCGCCTTTGTCGCCGCGACGCTGGACAACAAGCAAATCTTTACCGTGCCGATGAGTCTGGTGCCGGGCGGGCATTTTTTTGAAAACATCCGCACCATCTGGACGCAGGGCGCGGGGGGAAGCAGTCCGGCGTTTGGCCCGCTGCTGTTGAACAGTTTCATCATGGCGATGGCGATTACCGTCGGCAAAATTTCCATTTCGATGCTGTCGGCCTATGCCATCGTGTATTTCCGTTTTCCGCTGCGTAACCTGTTCTTCTGGCTGATTTTCATGACGCTGATGTTGCCGGTTGAGGTCCGTATCTTCCCGACCGTGCAGGTGATAGCCAACCTGCATATGCTCGACAGTTACACCGGCCTGACCCTGCCGCTGATGGCCTCGGCAACCGCAACCTTCCTGTTCCGCCAGTTCTTTATGACGCTGCCGGACGAGCTGCTCGAGGCCGCGCGAATTGACGGTGCAGGCGCGATGCGATTTTTCTGGGACATCGTCCTGCCGTTGTCGAAAACCAACCTGGCAGCGCTGTTTGTTATCACCTTTATCTACGGCTGGAACCAATACCTGTGGCCGATCCTTATCACCAGCGATGCCTCAATGGGCACGGCGGTGGCAGGAATCAAAAGCATGATCTCCTCGGGAGACGGCTCGACACAGTGGAATCAGGTGATGGCCGCGATGATCCTGACGTTATTGCCACCCCTTGCGGTGGTGCTCCTGATGCAGCGCTGGTTTGTGCGCGGTCTGGTAGACAGTGAGAAGTAATTAACTATGGCAAACTTAAAATTACAGGCAGTGACCAAGTCCTATGACGGGCAGAATCAGATTATTAAAACTATCGATCTGGACGTCGCCGACGGCGAATTCATTGTCATGGTCGGCCCGTCGGGTTGCGGAAAATCAACCCTTCTACGCATGGTCGCCGGGCTTGAACGCACCACCAGCGGCGATATTTATATCGACGACGTCCGCGTCACCAACCTCGAGCCGAAAGATCGCGGCATCGCGATGGTGTTCCAGAATTATGCGCTGTATCCACACATGAGCGTGTACGACAACATGGCTTACGGCCTCAAGATTCGCGGCTTCGGCAAGGCGCAGATTCAGGCACGGGTGGAAGAGGCGGCGCGCATTCTCGAGCTCGGTCCGCTGCTAAAACGCAAACCGCGCGAGCTTTCCGGCGGACAACGTCAGCGTGTGGCAATGGGCCGTGCCATCGTGCGTGAACCTGCCGTTTTCCTGTTTGATGAACCGCTGTCGAACCTCGACGCCAAGCTGCGCGTACAGATGCGTCTCGAGCTACAGCAGCTGCATCGCCGCCTGCGCACCACGAGCCTTTACGTGACACACGATCAGGTGGAGGCCATGACCCTGGCCGAGCGCGTTATCGTGATGAACAAAGGTATTGCCGAGCAAATCGGGACGCCGTCCGAGGTGTATCAACGTCCGGCGAGCCTGTTTGTGGCCAGTTTTATCGGTTCTCCGGCGATGAACCTATTACCGGGGCAGTTGACTACTGACGGGACTTCGCTGGTGATGGAGGGCGGCTACGAGCTGCCGCTGCCGAAGGCGCGACCGGAATGGGGCGGCCGTGAGTTGACCGTCGGCGTGCGACCGGAGCATATTCAGCTGACGGAAGACCCGCAGCACGGCATTCCGATGGAGCTTAAAAACCTTGAGCTTCTGGGCGCAGATAATCTGGCACACGGCGTATGGGCGGGCAGCGGCGTGGTGGTGAGACTTTCGCATGAACATTGTCCGTCGGCCGGTACGCAATTACGTTTGGTTTTGCCCGCGCACGCGCTACACTTTTTTGATTCGAAAAGCGGATTACGGATGGAGTGAACATGACAGTATGGCCTTATCCAAAGATCGTGGCCCATCGCGGCGGCGGTTCATTGGCGCCTGAAAATACCCTTGCTGCAATTGATACTGGCGCGCGCCTTGGTCACCGCATGATTGAGTTCGACGTCAAGCTGGCGCAGGGGGGGGAAATCTTTCTGCTGCATGACGACACGCTAAACCGAACCAGCAATGGCTGGGGCGTGGCGGGGGAGTTAGCCTGGGACAAGCTGGTGCAGCTTGATGCCGGTAGCTGGTATAGCACCCACTTTAGCGGCGAGAAATTGCCGCTGTTGTCTGAGGTGGCGGCCCGCTGTGCCAAATACGGCATGATGGCAAATATCGAGATTAAGGGCACGACCGGCCTGGCGTATGAGACCGGAGAGAAGGTGGCACAGGCGGCACGCGAGCTTTGGCATGGGCAGGCGGTTCAACCTCTGCTTTCCTCGTTCGATGTGCCTTCGCTCGAAGCCGCACAGGCAGCCGTACCAGAACTGCCGCGCGGTTTGCTGTTAGACAAGTGGGACGAAAACTGGCAGGCGTTGACCACCCGCCTGGGCTGTGTCTCATTGCATATCAACCACAAAGAGTTGACTGAAGAACGTGTTCAGAGCCTAAAACAGGCCGGTCTGCGTATTCTGGTTTACACCGTCAACAGCCCTGAAAGAGCATGTCTGCTGCTCGGCTGGGGAGTGGATTGCATCTGTACCGACCGCATCGACCTCATCGGTCCGGACTTTGGCAGTTAAGTCTATTTAGTGGGTGAACAAGTCCCTTGGTATCAAATTGAGTGTCAAATTTAACATCAGGGGACTTGTTAATTGCTTTAGATTTGCGCCAAGGGCTATGGGGTCTGATTCAGTTTCTGCTGTAGCCGCTGTTGATTATTATTTATCTGGCTTTGCTGCAAACGCTGCTGATCGTTTAGCGTCTGGGAGCGCAGCTGCAGCTGTTGTTGCTGCTGGGTGAACATCTGATCCTGCTCAAGCTGACGTTGGTGCAGCTGCTGATTATTCAACATCTGCTGCTGCATCCTCTGCTGGGCAGGATTATTCAGCAACTGTTGTTGCCTTTCGATAGGCGTCTGGGTGACGGCGGCGAGCGCGCCCGTGGTCATCGCCGACAGTAACAGAGCGCTCAGAACTTGATGAAAGCCTTTCATGGTCGATACTCCTGCAGGTTATTTCTTCTCTTAAGTTTACTCCATCGGCAGACCGGTAGAGCAATTTTCGGATACGCCCTGAATCGCCACTCCAGGCTGCGCGTTTAGCGGGTTTTCGGCGAAATACGCCGCCAGATAGTCGATAAATGCCCGTAATTTGGGGGTGACGTGTTTACTCACCGGCCACAGAGCCCAGTAACCATTTTCGGCCGCGGGCAGGTGAGGCAGAACCTGCGTCAATTTCCCCTCCTGCAAGAGGCTGCGCGCCTGGTATTCCGGCAGACAGGCTATTCCCAAACCTTTCAACGTGGCGTCGATAATGACCCGGTTGGTGTTGCATACCATCGCGGCGGGCAGCTCCGAGGCGTCAGGCACGCCGGTCCACTGCTCGATGCGTCCGGTGCTGGGGTATTTATGCAGCAGGCAGGCATGCTGCGCCAAATCTGACGTATGGCGCGGGGTTCCGCGCTGGGCAAGATAGTCCGGCGAAGCTACGATGACACGCTGATAGCCGCCGAGAAAGCGCGACTTGAGCCGTGAATCTACCGGAGTACCGGTACGGATAACCGCGTCAAAACCCTCTTCGATGATATCGACCATGCGGTCGGTCATATCGATATCGAGCGTAATTTGCGGATAACGCTGCATAAATCCGCCGACCAGCGGCAGCACGATGACGTCGACAAACGGCAGGCTGATTTTCAGTTGACCCTGCGGCGCAAGGTGGCTTTCCATCAGTTCAAGCTCCGCGCTTTCAACCTCGGCCAGAATGCGGCGGCAGCGTTCGAGGTACTGTGCGCCCTCGGTGGTCAAGGTCATACTACGGGTGCTGCGATAAAACAGCTGTGCTGAAAGACGTGACTCGAGGCGAGCAATGCTTTTACCCACCGCCGAAGAGGAAACGCCCAGCTGTTTGGCGGTTTCAGAGAAGCTTCGCGTCTCAGCGACCTGCACAAATATTTCGATACCGCTCAGCTTGCTCATGGTGAAATCTCGTCATTAAGGAGTTTTTTGTCCGATATGTTTGGAATTTTAGCCTATTTTTCTTATATGCGATGTTCTTTATCCTGCGTGTCACGCTGATAGCCATCTTCAGCGCTTTCACTACAGGAAAAATCGATGTCGCAGTCTTTACCTTCTGAAAACAGTATTAACAGGTTAAAAATGCCCGCCCAAGCCGCGTCGCCGTGGCGAATTTTACAAACCGCGTGGATAGTCGTCGCAGTATTTATGCTGTCTAACGCGCCTACGCCACTGTATATCCATTGGAAAAAGCAGTTTGATTTTACTTCCGGCACGCTGACTCTGATTTTTGCCTGTTATATTTTGGCGCTGGTGATAACCCTGCTGGTCGCCGGGCAACTCGCGGACCGGCTGGGCAGGAAGAAGATTATCCTGCCGGGACTCATGGCTTCGGTACTGGCCTGTGTGTGTTTTATTGATGCGGGATCGGTCTATGCGCTGCTGGTCGCGCGTTTCCTGACCGGAGTTGCGGTGGGCATTACCGTGACGGCGAGTATGGCTGCGGTGGTGGACGCCGGAGGAGAAAGCCGTAAGCGGCAGGCCGCGCTGGTGGCATCGATTGCCATGGTAACCGGCGCAGGGCTGGGGCCGGTGATGAGCGGCGCGGTAGTACGCTTCCTGCCGCATCCGGTATTTATCGTGTTTGCCATCGAACTGTTGGTACAGCTAAGCGCGATAGCTATCGCAATACGTTTGCCGGCCAAAGTGAAACGCTTAAATGAAACGCCGCGTCCGCTGCGCCTGCCGTCGATTGCGTCGAAGCATATTTTTCATCTGATTTTGGGCGTACTGTTCTTCGCGCCGGGGCTGACCTCAACCTCGCTGATGCTGTCACTGGGGCCCGTATTGCTGAATCATTTTTCGGGTGCGGGAAGCCCGGTGGTGGCGGGGGTTATGGCCTGCGTGATGTTTATGGTCGCGGTGGGAAGCCAACTGCTGTGCCGCCAATTGCCAACGACCCGCGTGTTCTATTTCAGTGGGACGGCACTGATGATTACGATGCTGTGTCTCGTTCTGGCGCTCCATGGGGGAGGCGAGATAGCCCTCTTCCTCGCCGCGCTGGCTGCCGGGGCTGCGCAGGGTCTCGGGCAACTCGGAGGACTCACGCTGCTGTCGGTGAATATCTCCGCTGACCGCCGTGCAGAAGCCAATGCGTTGCTCAATATTGGCGCCTATATTCCGGCGGGCTTACTGCCTGTTGCGACAGGTTATCTGATTGATATAAAAGGTTTCACGATGAGCTTCACGCTCCTCGCCGCTACCCTAGCCGCCGTGGGCATTGTGGCGCTGAGCGTCGTCACCGCAAGGCGTAAACAGCAGCGTGATTAACCTCAAGCCTCTGGCGGCAGGGAAAGCGTTTTTAGCGGTGACGCCGCGCCGTTGGGGCGTGAGGCATCGCGCACAAAAGGCAGGTGATCGTAGGCGTGCTGGCGTGCCGAGCGGATAAACGCCTCGGTCACCGCCTGGCGCTGTTCTCCGTCGCGAACGGCAGCGTAGAGGCGGCTCCAAAGGCCATCACCCAAGGTTTTGGTGACCACCAGCCCTTGTTTCTCAAAGCTTTCTACTACCCAGTGCGGCAGTGCAGCAATCCCCATGCGCGCCGACACCATCTGGATGAGCAGCAGGGTGTTATCCACGTTTTTCAGCGCTGGACTGACGCCCGCCGGTTGCAGGAAATGACGCCAGATATCCAGGCGCTGACGCTGAACCGGATAAATCATCAGGATCTCGCTGCTCAAATCCTCCGGTGTAATGACGTCTTTGTTCGCCAAAGGATGGTCCGGTGCTAATACCAGACGTACTTCATAATCAAACATCGGCGAATAGTGCAGGCCGCTGCGCGGCAGAATGTCGGAGGTCAGCACGATGTCCAGCTCACCCTGTTGCAGGGCGGGCTGTGGGTCGAAGGTCACGCCAGACTTAAAGTCCATCAGCACCTGTGGCCAGCTCTGGTGGAAGGTGTCGAGCGCGGGCGTCAGCCACTGAATGCAGCTGTGGCATTCAATCGCGATGCGCAGAGTAGCCTGTTGCGGTTCGTGGCAGGCCTGTAACGCCTGCTGAATCTGCGGCAGTACCTGTTCCGCCAACTGCAGCATGATTTCACCCTGCGGCGTAAAACGCAGCGGCTGGCTTTTACGCACAAATAGTCTGAAACCGAGACGCTGCTCAAGGTCGCTAAATTGATGCGACAGGGCAGATTGGGTCTGGTGTAGCTGTGCCGCTGCGGCGGCAAGAGAGCCGGTATTTCGCAGAGCTTGCAGCGTCCGCAGGTGTTTCAGTTCGATCATGAGAGTCCTTCACTGTCACTGTGAATAATTTGCGCTTGTGGAATATACAGTACCTGCGGATTATGGATGTGTAAACATCTGGATGGCTAAATGGGGACTTAAAGATGACGATATTGAATCACACTCTGGGTTTTCCACGCGTTGGTTTGCGTCGTGAACTGAAAAAAGCGCAGGAAAGCTACTGGGCTGGCAACATGACTCAAGAAGAACTGCTGGCAACGGGCCGCGAGCTGCGCGCCCGACATTGGCAGCAGCAACAGCAAGCTGGCGTGGATCTGCTGCCGGTTGGCGATTTTGCCTGGTACGATCACGTTCTTACCACCAGCCTGCTGCTGGGTAACGTTCCGGCGCGTCACCAGAATGATGATGGTTCAGTCGATCTCGATACTCTGTTTCGCCTGGGTCGTGGCCGGGCACCGACCGGCAAACCTGCCGCCGCTGCCGAAATGACCAAATGGTTCAACACCAACTACCACTACATGGTGCCTGAGTTCACTCAGGGTCAGCGGTTCAAAATGATCTGGACTCAGCTGCTTGACGAAGTTGACGAAGCGCTGGCGCTGGGTCACAAGGTTAAACCGGTGCTGCTGGGGCCATTGACCTACCTGTGGCTGGGAAAAGTAAAGGGTGAACAGTTTGACCGTCTGTCGCTGCTCGATGATATTCTGCCTGTTTATCAGCAGGTTTTGGCTGAACTGGCTAAACGCGGTATTGAATGGGTGCAGATTGATGAGCCGGCTCTGGTTCTCGAACTGCCGCAGGCGTGGCTGGATGCCTACAGACCGGCCTATGCCGCGCTTCAGGGTAAAACTAAGCTATTGCTGACCACCTATTTCGACAGCATCGGACACAATCTTGAGACCCTCCGCCAGCTGCCGGTGCAGGGGCTGCATATCGACGCCGTTGCCGGTCACGACTCTCTGAACGCGGTTGCCAATGCGCTGCCAAAAGACTGGGTGCTGTCACTGGGAGTGATCAACGGCCGTAACGTTTGGCGTGCCGATCTGAGCACCTGGTTCGACCGTCTAAAGCCGCTGGTTGCTGGTCGCAACGTCTGGCTAGGAACCTCATGTTCACTGCTGCATAGTCCTATCGATCTGAGCGTTGAAACGCGTCTGGATGCAGAAGTGAAGAGCTGGTTCGCATTTGCACTGCAAAAATGTGCCGAGCTGGCGCTGTTGACCGATGCCCTGAACAACCCAAGCGCAGAAGCACAGGCTAAGCTGGCCGAATACAGCGCGCCAATCCGCGCGCGCAAAAACTCTACCCGCGTACATAATGCTGCCGTAGGCAAGCGTTTGGCGGCAATCAGCGCACGGGACGTCGACCGTCCAAGCGCCTATCCACAGCGTGCAGAATCACAGCGTGCACGCTTTAATCTGCCCGCCTGGCCGACCACTACTATCGGTTCATTCCCGCAAACCACCGAAATCCGTGGCCTGCGTCTGGACTTTAAACAGGGCCGCCTGGACCTTAAAAACTACCGTATTGGCATTAGCGAGCACATTAAGCAGGCTATCAACGAGCAGGAACGCCTTGGTCTCGACGTACTGGTGCACGGTGAAGCTGAACGTAACGACATGGTCGAATATTTTGGCGAACACCTCGACGGCTTTGTGTTCACCCAAAACGGTTGGGTGCAGAGCTACGGTTCTCGCTGCGTTAAACCCCCGGTCATTATTGGCGACGTAAGCCGCCCAGAAGCGATCACCGTCGAGTGGGCCATATACGCACAGTCTCTGACCGAAAAACCGGTTAAAGGCATGTTGACCGGTCCTGTGACTATCCTGTGCTGGTCGTTCCCGCGTGAAGACGTGACGCGTGAAACCATCGCCAAACAGATTGCTCTGGCGCTGCGTGACGAAGTGGAAGACCTGGAAAAAGCCGGTATTGGCATCATCCAAATCGACGAACCTGCGCTGCGTGAAGGTTTACCTTTGCGTCAGTCCGAGTGGCAGGCTTATCTGCGCTGGGCGGTGGACGCCTTCAAACTGAATGCCGCGATTGCTCGAGACGACACGCAAATTCACACGCACATGTGTTACTGCGAGTTCAACGACATTATGGACTCCATCGCGGCACTGGATGCCGACGTCATTACTATCGAAACCTCTCGTTCAGACATGGACCTGCTGGAATCGTTTAAAGAATTCGAATATCCAAACGAAATCGGACCAGGAGTTTACGATATTCATTCCCCGAACGTGCCAAGCGTTGAGTGGATTGAAGACCTGTTGCGCAAGGCCGCAGACCGCATTCCTGCTGAGCGTCTATGGGTTAATCCAGACTGTGGTCTGAAGACTCGCGGCTGGCCTGAAACGCGTGAATCGCTCGCAAACATGGTCAAAGCCGCGCAGCGTCTGCGCGCCGCTAACGTTTAAGCTGTGGTCGCAGCGTGAATATACCGGGCGCTTCGGCGCCCTTTTTTTATGCCACTTTCCTCGCCATTAGTATTTTGTAACCTCTTTATCACCGCCCCACGAGCCGCAACATGCCACGCCTGAGGCTGAATTGGTTCAGCGGATTGCCGTTTATTGCGACCCTCTTTTCGTCTATTGGCTAGGCTTAAGGAAGTGAAATCTTTTCTCGATTAACTTTCTGACGACGTAAGGAGACAAAAATGAGTCGATTTAAAGATAAAGTCGTGGTGGTCACCGGTGCGGGTTCTGGCATGGGGGCCGCAACCGCCCAGCGCTTTGCCGCTGAAGGGGCCATCGTGGTGTTGGTAGGGCGTACCGAAATCAAACTGGCCAAAGTGGCCAACACGCTCGAAACCACTAATTACTACGTCCATGTCGCCGATATCTCCAATCCGCAGGAGGTCGAAAGGTTGGCGCAGGTTGTGCTCGACAAATTTGGACGCGTCGACGTGCTGGTCAACAACGCCGGTGTTGTGGTGCAGGGCAAGGTGAACGAAGCCAGCATCGAAGACTGGAAAAAGATTATTGATATCGATGTCGGCGGCGTGTTCTATGCCACTCGCTTCTTTATCGAGGCGCTGAAGAAAAGCAAAGGCAATATCGTCAACGTGTCTTCTGTTTCGGGGCTTGGTGGGGACTGGGGGATGAGCTTCTACAATGCCGCCAAAGGTGCCGTGACCAACTTCACGCGTTCTCTGGCGTTAGACCACGGTGCCGATGGCGTTCGTGTCAATGCTGTCTGCCCTAGCCTGACGCTGACCGACATGGCCGGTGACATCAAAGAAAACAAAGTCTTATTGGCGAAGTTCGCCGAACGTATTCCGCTGGGACGCGGCGCAGAGCCGGAAGAAATTGCCTCGGTGATTGCCTTCCTTGCCAGCGATGACGCTCGATTCGTGACCGGTGTGAACCTGCCGGTTGACGGCGGTCTCAGTGCCTCTAACGGTCAGCCCAAACAGGCCTGAATCGTATAAACTCAGAGAATACTCAGACTTTTAAGCAATGAGTGATAAGAAAAAGGTCCCGTTAGCGTTTGCCGACGGGGCCTTTATTTTGTCTTTTAAAAATGGCGAAAAAACGGCTTATTTCACGCCGTATTTGGCAAACCACGCCAACATGCGCTGCCAGCCATCTTCCGCCGCTTCCGCGTTATAGCTTGGGCGGTAATCTGCGTTGAACGCGTGGCCAGCATCAGGATAAACCACGATTTCCGCATTAGCATTCGCCGCGCGGATTGCCTGACGCATGCTTTCAACTGTGTCCAGCGGAATACCGTCATCCTTGCCGCCATACAGGCCAAGCACTGGCGCAGTCAGGTCAACGGCCTCATCGACCGGATGCGTCGGCGTCGACAGCGTTTTATTGCCGACCAGTTTACCGTACCAGGCAACGCCGGCCTTCAACTGAGGGCTGTGTGCCGCGTAGAGCCAGGTAATACGGCCGCCCCAGCAGAATCCGGTAATGGCCAATTTACTGGCATCGCCACCGTGCTGCGCCGCCCAGTGTGCGGTGTGGTCCAGATCGGCCAGTACCTGCTGGTCGGGAACCTTACTCACCAGATTATTCAGCAGCTCGCCAATATCGCTATATTCAGAAGGATCGCCCTGGCGGAAATAAAGCTCAGGCGCGATCGCCAGGTAGCCTTCTTTCGCCAGACGACGGCACAGGTCACGAATATGTTCGTGAACGCCGAAGATTTCCTGTACTACGATAACGATGGGCAGCTTACCGGTATATTCGGCGGGCCTGGCCAGATAGGCCGGCAGATTCTCTCCCTGAGAAGGGATAGTGGTCTCACCCGCATGCAGGCCTTCAGTATCCGTGTGAATAGTCGAAGCAGATACAGGCGTAACGGCAGGGGAGAAACTGTCAGGTGCTTGTTTTAGTTGTATTAAGTCATCTTTCTTCATTGCAGTCTCCATACAGGGTAAGCACTTTGTTTTCACGTAGAGTTTTAGATTTTAAACTATAAGCCATAAAGGCAGCACATCAACAACCATAGTCTGTCCTCTCGTTTAGCCTTGCGTAAAAAATGCTTAGCTGAGCGAAAATTAATCTGATTGTCATGCGGATAACAGGGTTTTATTGCCATAAATGCGCATTCATGACTAGATTGTTGTGATGTAAATCACATTTTGTATGTAATAAATGAACGTAAAGATGCCACTTAGCGATTTCAATCACAAAATGAAGCGGCAAGGCACGATAAAGTGACAAGGTATTTCATCAGCAACGTTATGAATCAATAACGGCTTGACCGAATAAAACATCACCCGAATTAAAAGGAGTTTATTTATGTCTCAGTCTGACGTTTTCCATCTTGGCCTGACCAAAAGTAGCCTGCAGGGGGCGACGCTGGCCATTGTTCCGGGTGACCCTGAGCGCGTTGAGAAAATTGCGAGACTGATGGAGAATCCGGTTCGTCTGGCGTCACATCGTGAGTTTACGTCTTGGCGTGCGGAGCTGGACGGCAAGTCCGTCATCGTCTGCTCTACCGGCATTGGAGGACCTTCAACTTCAATTGCAGTGGAAGAGTTGGCCCAGCTGGGCATTCGCACCTTCCTGCGCATTGGCACCACCGGCGCTATTCAGCCCCATATCAACGTCGGTGACGTATTGGTCACGACGGCAGCTGTGCGCCTCGACGGTGCCAGCCTACACTTTGCCCCAATGGAGTTCCCTGCTGTGGCCGATTTCACCTGTACGACCGCGCTGGTCGAGGCTTCCAAAGCCGTGGGCGCGACCGTGCATATCGGTGTGACTGCCTCCTCCGACACCTTCTATCCAGGACAGGAACGTTACGATACCTATTCGGGCCGCGTGGTTCGTCGTTTTAAAGAATCGATGAAAGAGTGGCAGGAAATGGGCGTGATGAACTACGAAATGGAATCGGCAACGCTGTTGACCATGTGTGCGAGCCAGGGCCTGCGTGCCGGGATGGTCGCTGGAGTTATCGTCAACCGCACCCAGCAGGAAATTCCTAACGCCGAAACGATGAAGCAAACAGAAAGTCATGCGGTGAAAATCGTGGTCGAGGCGGCTCGTCGTCTGATCTAATACTGAGAAAGACCTGATTTGTTCATGATCAAAGTCTGAGTTATAGCAAAATACGGGTCGCCAATTGGCGGCCCTTTTTTATCTCGGGCCGGCTATCTGGTATTGTCATGACATTCACTATTAGATTTTTCAGAGGCCCTTATGTCGGCAACCATTTTACTTCACCCTTCACTGGCTCTTTTACAGGGCGGCGTCAATTTCCGTGACCTGGGCGGCAACACTGTCGCTGATGGCCGTCGGGTCAAACACGGTTGGCTTTATCGCTCGGGTGCCCTGGATGGCCTGACAGAACAAGACATAGGCTATTTAAGCAAGGTCCCGGTCAAACATGTTCTGGACTACCGTGATGAGGAAGAGGTCGAGGCGCAACCGGACGTTCTCTGGACTGAATGCGAGTATCACCACGTCCCCGCGAACCCGCCGAGCGACGAGGTCAGCGCTAATCTGGTCGGCCTGAACCTTGAGACCCTCTCCGAGTTTGATCCTCAGACCTTCATGCTGGATCTTTATCGCCGCCTGCCGTTTAACAACCAAGCCTATAAAAAGCTGGTGAGCCTGCTGCTTCAGCCGGGCGGTGGGGCTATCGTGCAACACTGTGCCGTCGGTAAAGACCGGACAGGTATCGGTTCTGCGCTGGTGCTTCTGGCGCTGGGTGCAAGTATCGACACCGTAAAAGAAGATTACCTGCTGACCGACACCACGCTGGCACCCTTCCGTGAAGCGCTGCTCGACCGACTGTCGACCAATCTGCCGCCTTCTGCGCTGAAGAAGTTCGAATACGTGCTTTCGGTGCGTGAAAGCTTCATTGATGCGGCGTTGGAAGCCATTACCGAGCAGTATGACACGCTCGATAACTGGCTGGAGAAAGAGTACGGTTTAACCGCCGAAGTTCGTGAAGAACTGCGCGCGCGTTATCTGGAATAGCCCTTCCGTTAAGCTCCGGTTGTCATTGGATAACTTTTAATGGAATGACATCAAGACAAAACGGCACAGCGTTTTTAAAACACGGGCGGTGATTTTGAGCATTAGCGAAGTTATTCATTACGTGACGGAATTTGTCCGTCAGCATCAGGCTTGGGCAGTGCCTATCGTATTTTTCCTGGCTTTTGGCGAGTCACTGGCTTTTCTGTCTCTGCTGCTTCCGGCCACGGTTATCCTGCTTGGCCTGGGAGCGCTTATCGGTGAGGCGGGGATCCCCTTCTGGCCGATTTTTGCCGGCGCGGCGGCCGGAGCCTTCTTTGGTGACTGGCTATCTTACTGGATTGGTTCGCATTATCGAGACAGCGTGCCGCATATCTGGCCTTTTAAACGCCACCCTCAAATGCTTGAACGCGGCCACGCCTTCTTCGAGCGCTGGGGTATGCCTGGCGCCTTTATAGGCCGTTTCTTTGGTCCTCTGCGAGCGGTTGTACCACTGGTTGCCGGAATTTGCGGTATGCCACAGCGCTATTTTCAGCTGGCGAATTTCACCTCGGCGTTGGTCTGGGGGTTCGGGATCCTCGCACCCGGAGCCTTTGGTATTAAATGGCTGGGCCAGTTCTTCTGACCGCCAGCGTTATGAAAGAACGTCTTTCTTGCCTTCTTCCTGGGAGGCATCTCCCAAAGCACCGACGTAAGAATCAAAAGCATCTGGACATCCATACAGTATGCATTTATTTTGACCTGCAAGAGACTCAGACAGAGGAAAAACCGTGGATATCAGCATTATTTACGCGGTAGGCGCGGCCTTGGTCGGCCTTTTGCTGGGCTGGTTGATTGCCAGTTTACGTCAGCAGCAGCGGCAGGCCGACAGCGAGACGCGCTACAGATTGCTGCAACAGTCACAGACGCAGCTGGCCAGCGAGAAAGACGCCCTGCAGCGTGAAATTGCGCTGGCAAAACAGCAGCAGCGCGAAGGCGAGATAGAACTGCGCAAGCTTTACAGTGCGCAGGCCGCCAGCAGCGAAAAACTTCAGCTTCTGACGCATTGGCAAAGTGAATGCGAACAGCTTAATCAAGAACTGCGGGCTCAGCGTGAAATAAACAGCGCACAGGAAGCCGAGCTGCGGGAAGTCTCGACCCGGCTCGACGAAACCCGCATGGCGGCCGAAGAGAAACAAAGGCTGCTGATCAACAGTGAGCAGCGTCTTAATAGCCAGTTTGAAAACCTCGCCAACCGCATCTTCGAGCAGACCGGACGCCGTGCCGACGAGCAGAATAAGCAGAGCCTGGACAAACTGCTGTTGCCGCTGCGCGAACAGCTCGACGGATTTCGTCGTCAGGTGCAGGACAGCTTTGGGCAGGAGGCGCGGGAGCGTCACACGCTAACCCATGAAATTCGCAGCCTGCAACAGCTCAACGCCCAGATGGCGCGTGAGGCATTGAACCTCACTAAAGCGTTGAAGGGCGACAACAAAACGCAGGGCAACTGGGGTGAAGTTGTGCTGAGTCGCGTGCTCGAGGCTTCGGGGCTGCGCGAAGGCTATGAATACCAAACGCAGGTCAGCGTGCAGACTGAAAATAACAACAGAATGCAGCCCGACGTGGTGGTGCGCCTGCCGCAGAGTAAAGACGTGGTCATTGATGCCAAGATGTCTCTGGTGGCCTACGAACGCTATTTCAACGGCGACGACGACGCCGAACGTGAATCCGCGCTGGGCGAGCATATTGCTTCGATCCGCGGCCACATTCGTATGTTAGGCCGCAAAGACTATCAGCAGTTGCCGGGCCTGCGTAGCCTCGATTATGTGCTGATGTTTATTCCCGTCGAACCGGCCTTTTTGGTGGCTATCGACCGCGAGCCGGAACTGATCGGTGAAGCACTGAATCACAATATCATGCTGGTCAGCCCGACGACCCTGTTGGTGGCGCTGCGAACCATCAGCAATCTTTGGCGCTACGAGCATCAGAGCCAGAACGCCAAGCGCATTGCCGACCGCGCCGCACGCCTCTACGACAAGCTGCGTCTTTTCGTTGACGACATGCAGTCGATGGGGCAAAGCCTCGATAAGGCGCAGACAAGTTATCGTCTCGCAATGAACAAACTTTCCCAAGGCCGTGGTAATCTTATCGGCCAGGTTGAGGGCTTCAGGGCCTTAGGTGTCGAAGTTAAACGGCCTATCAGTCCCTCGCTTGCCGAGCAGGCCAGCGCGGAAGACGACCCGCAATATCAGGCCTCTCTGGAAGAACTGGACGACGCGCGTGATGGTGAAGACAATTCGCCTCTTTCGACCGAAACCGCACCGCCGGATGACGATGCGCATCGGCCGCTCGACGCGATGGCCGCGTCCTCAAAACATTTTTGATTTGTTTTGCTCATAGAGTGAACAATAATTCCGTGCCTTGAACACCGCGTGCGGCGCTAAACGCATCGGTGATGGGGCTTTCCCCGGGGTTCTGATACACTTTCCCCAGGCGATATACTGAATAAGCAGGCAGAAACATGGAAAAGCAGACGCAGGAAAATGTAGATTCTCCAGAAACTACACACTTTGGATTTCGTACCGTAGCCAAAAACAACAAAGCAGAGATGGTCGCTGAAGTCTTTCACTCTGTGGCCGCGAAATATGACCTGATGAATGACCTGATGTCATTCGGTATTCATCGTATCTGGAAGCGTTATGCTATCGACTGTAGCGGTGTGCGTCGCGGCCAGCGCGTTTTGGACCTGGCGGGCGGCACCGGTGACCTGACGGCCAAATTCTCCCGTCTGGTTGGCGAGCAGGGCGAAGTCGTGCTGGCAGACATCAACGATTCCATGCTGAAAATGGGCCGCGAGAAGCTGCGCAATAACGGCATCGTGGGCAACGTCAGCTACGTTCAGGCAAACGCTGAAGCGCTGCCTTTCCCAGACAATTACTTCGACTGCATTACCATCTCCTTTGGCCTGCGTAACGTGACCGAAAAAGAGAAAGCGCTGCGCTCGATGTTCCGCGTGCTGAAGCCGGGCGGTCGTTTGCTGGTGCTGGAATTCTCCAAGCCTCTTCTTGCTCCACTGAGCAAGGCTTATGACACCTATTCATTCCACATTTTGCCAAGAATCGGCGAGCTGGTTGCGCAAGACGCAGAGAGCTATCGCTACCTGGCAGAATCTATCCGTATGCATCCGGATCAGGAAACCCTCAAAGACATGATGTCTGACGCGGGCTTTGAGAACGTGACTTATAACAACCTTACCGGCGGCATCGTTGCGCTGCACCGAGGTTTCAAGTTCTGATATGGAAATGCCGATGTTGTTGACTCCGTTATTAACTGCTGCCATCGAGACCGCCCTTAATCAATTGTTGTTTAAGGATCGCAGTATGAAGGCCGCGAGGCTTCGTCTGGCTGGCAAGGTCTTACGTATCGAACTGCAGGAACTGAGTTCACCGCTGACGCTAATCTTCAGTGAGCAAAAAATTGACGTGGTAGGCCAATGGGATGGTGAGGCAGACTGTACCGTCATCTCACGCCTGTCCGTGCTGCGTAAATTGCGTGACCGGCAGCAGCTGGCTCCTCTGATTCGCAGCGGCGACTTAAACGTCGAAGGCGACATTCAGGTGGTGCAGCAATTCTCGGCTCTGATGGACATGTCCGAGTGGGAACCGGCTGAATTGCTGGCACCTTACATCGGCGACATCGCCGCGCAGGGCATTAGCCAGGCGATAGCGGGAGGCTTCCGCTTTCTGACGTCTGGTGTTAAAAAGCATCAGGGACAGATAGCTCAGGCACTCACTGAAGAGTGGAAGCTTGCGCCGGGCGCACTAGAAGCTGCCTGGTTTAACGATGAAGTTTCTGCCGTTGAACGTCAGGCCCTTGCGCTGGAAGCCCGCATTAACAAACTACTGGGAGGGAATTGATGACTCCAGGTGAAATGCGTCGCCTGTATCTGATTATTCGGGTATTTCTCACTTATGGCCTCGATGAACTGATCCCCAAGATTAAACTGACATTGCCCCTGAGACTGGGGCGTTATCTGTTCTTCTGGATCCCTTTTCGTCACAAAGATAAACAGCTTGGTTCGCGTCTGCGTCTGGCTCTCGAAGAACTTGGCCCGGTCTGGATCAAATTCGGCCAAATGCTCTCGACGCGCCGCGATCTTTTCCCGCCTGACGTAGCCGATCAGCTTGCTCTGCTGCAGGACCACGTCGCTCCGTTCGACGGCGCACTGGCTCGTAAACATATTGAGCTGGCGCTGGGTGGGCCTATCGAAACCTGGTTTGACGATTTTGACCAGAATGCGCTGGCCTCGGCCTCTATTGCGCAGGTTCATACGGCAGTTCTCAAAGAGAACGGCAAAAAAGTGGTCCTCAAGGTTATCCGCCCTGACATCATGCCGATTATCAAGGCCGATACGCGTCTGATGTCGCGTCTTGCAGGCTGGGTATCGAAGCTGTTGCCAGACGGTCGTCGTCTGCGACCTCGTGAAGTGGTTAGAGAGTACGAAAAGACGCTGCTGGATGAGCTGAACCTGCTGCGAGAAGCAGCTAACTCTATTCAACTACGTCGCAACTTTGAAAACAGCCCAATTCTGTATGTTCCTGAAGTGTACTCGGATTACTGCCGTGAACGGCTGCTGGTAATGGAACGCATCTACGGTATCCCGATTTCCGACGTGGCTGCGTTGGAAAAGCAGGGCACCAACATGAAAGTGTTGGCCGAACGCGGCGTTCAGGTATTTTTCACCCAGGTATTTCGTGACAGCTTCTTTCACGCCGACATGCATCCGGGTAACATTTTTGTTAGCTATGAAACGCCTGAAGATCCTTGCTACATAGCTATAGATTGCGGCATAGTTGGATCGCTTAACAAAGACGATAAGCGTTATCTGGCCGAGAACTTTATTGCATTCTTCAACCGTGACTACCGTAAGGTTGCCGAGCTGCATGTCGATTCTGGCTGGGTACCTCGTGACACAAACGTTGAAGAGTTTGAGTTTGCTATTCGTACCGTATGTGAACCCATTTTCGAAAAGCCGCTAGCAGAAATTTCTTTCGGTAACGTATTGTTAAACCTGTTTAATACCGCCAGACGCTTCAACATGCAGGTGCAGCCGCAGCTGGTCTTGCTGCAAAAAACTCTGCTTTACGTTGAAGGCCTTGGAAGACAACTCTATCCACAGCTCGATCTCTGGACCACGGCAAAACCTTTCCTGGAAAGCTGGATCCGCGATCAGGTTGGCCTGCCGGCAATGGTTCGTGCGTTTAAAGAACGTGCTCCATTCTGGATTGAGAAGCTTCCCGAGCTTCCCGAGCTGGTATATGACAGCCTTAAACAGCATCAACTTATGCAGCACAATATTGAAAAACTGACTAATCAGTTACAAACGCAGAATGAACGTCAGGGCCAATCGCGCTATCTTTTCGGCGTTGGAGCAACGTTGCTCATCAGCGGTACGGTATTAATGCTGGGCAAGGTTGAGATTTACCCTGTATGGCTGATTGCTGCGGGGCTGGTCTCATGGATTATCGGATGGAGACGAACCGGACAGACCGAGTAGCCGATAAAACAAAAATGAAGTTATGCGTCGCCTCTGCGGCAGTCATTAATTCCAGCACTCAACGACCGGGAGCCAAAGGCTCAGGTACGGCGAGTGCTTAAAAATTGAGGTAAATACCATGGGTGCATTTAGCCTAACGCACTGGCTGGTCATCGCGGTCATCGTGGTGCTGCTGTTCGGTACCAAGAAATTGCGTGGCCTCGGTAGCGACCTTGGCGCATCGATCAAGGGCTTCAAGAAAGCCATGAACGACGAAGATACGACCAAGACGCACAAAGACACTGAAATAAACGGGTCTGATGCAGATTTTTCGGCCAAGTCTATCAATAGCAGCAAGCCGGAAACGAAAGCAGAAGAAACTAAGAGTCAAAACAAAGAGCAGGTATAAGCCGTGTTCGACATTGGGTTTAGTGAACTGCTGTTGGTATTCGTTATTGGTCTGGTCGTGCTTGGGCCGGAGCGTTTACCTGTAGCGGTAAGAACTGTTGCGGGCTGGATCCGTACACTACGATCGATGGCAGCATCGGTGCAAAATGAACTGAATCAGGAGCTGAAACTGCAGGAACTGCAGGACAGCCTGAAGAAGGCAGAAGAGGCCGGATTAAAGAATTTGTCGCCTGAAATCAAATCGTCTATCGATGATTTGAAAGAGGCGGCTTCTTCGATGAAGCGTTCAATTCATGAGAACCTCAGCCCGGCTGACCAGGCAATTGCCGACGCGAAAGACGGAAACACGATTCATAACCCCGTGCTCAAAGATGCCGAGGCGCACTTCGATGAAGGCGTCTCTCCTGCATCGGCGGCACACGTTGCTGAATCTCCTGCGGCGAAACCTGCTCCTTCTTCACAACCAACGGGTGAACGCTAAACATGGCTGTTGATGATACACAACCGCTTATCAGCCATCTGATAGAACTGCGTAAGCGTCTGCTGAATTCTATTATTTGCGTGATTGTGGTGTTTTTGGCGCTGGTTTACTTCGCCAATGATATTTACGACCTGGTTTCTGCTCCATTGATCAAAGTGATGCCATCAGGCGCCAGTATGATTGCGACGGACGTGGCATCGCCATTCTTTACGCCTATCAAGCTGACTATGATTGTTTCGGTGTTTGTCTCGGCTCCCTTCATCCTTTATCAGGTGTGGGGTTTCGTGGCACCGGCGCTTTACAAGCACGAACGCCGTTTGATGATGCCACTGCTTATCTCAAGCTCCTTCCTGTTTTATCTCGGCATGGCGTTTGCCTACTTCCTGGTGTTTCCGCTGGCTTTCGCATTCTTTGCGAAAACCGCACCGGCTGGCGTAGAGATTGCGACGGACATTAATAAGTATCTCGACTTCGTGATGACCATTTTTATGGCCTTCGGCGTGTCTTTCGAGGTGCCTATCGCTATCATCTTGCTGTGCTGGACCGGCGTAACCAATCCTCAGGATTTACGCAAAAAACGTCCTTATGTGCTGGTTGGTGCCTTCGTGGTCGCTATGCTGCTGACGCCACCAGACGTCTTCTCGCAAACTCTGCTGGCGATACCGATGTATTGCCTGTTTGAGATTGGCGTGTTCTTTGCCCGCTACTATGTGGGGAAAGGTCGTCGTGATAATCAGGACGAAGACGTGGACAGCGAATCTGATGCGTCCTAAGCGATAAAACAAGATTAACAAACCGCCCCGATGGGCGGTTTCTTTTTTGAGAGACAGTATGTTTGAAATTGGCCTGAATTTAACCAGTAATCAATTTGATAAAGACCGTGCAGAGGTTGTGGCGCGCGCCGAAGAGGCGGGGCTGAGCGGCATGCTGATTACCGGCACCTCGCTCGAAGAAAGCCAGCAGGCACAGACGTTGGCGGCGCAATACCCCGATTATTGCTGGTCAACGGCGGGCGTGCATCCTCATCAGGCGAGTCAGTGGGACAGCCGCGTTGAGCAGGCAATCCGCGCTTTAGCCGCCGAAGCCAACGTGGTCGCCATTGGCGAATGCGGTTTAGACTTTAACCGCAACTTCTCAACGCCTGCCGATCAGGAACGCGCCTTTACGGCACAGCTTGCCCTGGCCGCCGAGCTGTCGCTGCCGGTGTTCCTCCACTGCCGTGATGCACATCCGCGTTTTGCCGAGCTGCTCACGCCCTGGCTGCCAAAGTTACCGGGTGCCGTATTGCACTGTTTTACCGGCAGCCAGCAAGAGCTTGAACACTATTTATCGTTGGGCCTGTCGATCGGTATAACCGGTTGGGTATGTGACGAGAGACGCGGGCTGGAGCTGCGCGAGATGCTACCGCTGATCCCAGTCGATCGCCTGCTTCTAGAGACAGATGCGCCGTACTTATTGCCGCGTGATTTGGAAAACAAGCCGAAGAATCGCCGTAATGAACCCTGCTTCCTGCCGCACATTGTCAGGCAGGTGGCGCTGTGGCGCGCTAAAGATGAGGACCCGGTATGGCTTGCGCAAATAACCGACGACAACGCGCGTCGGCTATTTAAAATTTAAGCCGTAGCTGAGGCAGAAGAGCGGGATGTGTCAGATTTTCTGAAATTCAGTATTGCTGATGCTTTGTCTCACCTGTTTATTTAGCAGGTTTAACAGCAGGTGAGAACGCCTTTCGCCATCAGGTTCGGTATAGATAGCCTGCAGGCCTTCGAATGCTCCGTCGATGATAAGAACAGTATCGCCTTCGTGCGGCGTCTCGGGATCCCTAACGTCAGACGGAGGTTCATTGATCAGTTGTTCAATAACCTTAGGGTGGACCGTGGCAAGCTGATTTCCAAAACGGACAAAATGGCTAACACCGCGGGTCGCACTAATGGTCGTGGTATGGATTTTTTCAGGATCAAATGCGATAAACATATAATTCGGAAATAGAGGTTCATCCGCCATCGTTCGGCGACCGCGCACCATTTTTTCCAACTTGATCGTGGGAACCAGACATTGAACGTGTTGACGCTCAAGATGTTCCTGGGCACGAAGATGTTGACCTCGTTTGCAATACAGTAAGTACCAGCTTTCCATTTTTCATTTTCCTCGTGACGAACACGTTGAGAATAACAAAAGCTTTAAGGGATAAATAGCCGCGCGTGCGGCCCCCCATTGGTAGTAATGATAACATTCAACAAGATAACCATCTTCGGAGAAAAGTCATGGAGTTGTTCCTACTCAGCAACGGCAAACTTTCGGGCGATAGCCAGCTTCTCGGCTATGCGCACCAGCAGATCAAGGCGATGTTTGAGGCTCGCAACATCACTTCTGCGGTGTTTATTCCTTACGCCATTATTCGCGGCGACTACGATGAACGTGCTCGCGACCTCGAGCAGTCGTTGGGCATCAAGATAGAGAGCATCCATCATTCTGCCGTGCCGTCTGAGGCTATCGAACAGGCGCAGTGTATTCTGGTCAGTGGGGGCAATACCTGGTTTTTGAACCAGATGCTGCACGAGAAAGGTCTGATTGTGCCGATTCAGCGCGCGGTGCGTGAACGCGAAGTGCCTTATCTCGGTTGGAGCGCGGGCTGCAATGTCGCCACGCCAAGTATCCGTACCACCAACGACATGCCGGTACGTTCTTCCGTTGTCCTGCCTGCGTTGGGCCTGTTCCCGGTGCAGATCAATCCTCATTACATTGACGCTCACATCAGCGGTCACATGGGTGAAACGCGAGATGAGCGCCTCGCCGAGTTCTGTGCGGTGAACCCGACCGAGTCGGTTGTTGCCCTGCGCGAAGGCAGCATGCTGCATGTTTCAGGCAATGAGCTGAGCTATTACAGCGCTAAAGGCGAGGGCTTCAAGGTCTTCCGCCATGGACAGGAAACGCAGGAATATCGGGACACGCGAGCACTTTCTGGCCTTGTTCCCTTTACCTGTGTTTAATAGATTAGTCAGCCTTACGGGCCTGAAATAATCCTGCTGGTCGTTCAGTTTTGGTCCATTAAAATTGAAAAAAGCAGCCACGGCGGCCGACAGGCTTTATACTGCCCTCTAAATTTGGTGATAAAACATTAATGACGTGCCTCGTATGAAATATCGTGACCTGCGTGACTTCCTGTCTTTGCTTGAAAAGAAGGGTGACCTCAAACGCATCAGCCAGCCCGTTGATACTTACCTCGAAATGACTGAAATCGCTGACCGTACGCTGCGTGCGGGCGGACCGGCGCTGCTTTTTGAGAATCCGAAAGGCTATAACATGCCGGTGCTGTGCAACCTGTTCGGGACTCCCGAGCGTGTTGCTATGGGCATGGGGCAGGACGACGTCAGCGCGCTGCGCGACGTGGGCGAGTTGCTGGCCTTCCTGAAAGAGCCTGAGCCACCGCGTGGGTTCCGTGATTTCTACGACAAGATGCCCAAGTTCAAGCAAGTGTTGAATATGCCCACCAAATGCCTGAGCTCTGCGCCTTGTCAGGAGGAGGTCTGGGAAGGGGATGATGTTGACCTGGGGCGTATCCCCGTCATGCACTGCTGGCCTGAAGACGCCGCGCCGCTTATCACCTGGGGCCTGACGGTGACTCGTGGTCCGCACAAGCCCCGTCAGAATCTGGGCATTTATCGCCAGCAGGTTCTGGGCAAAAACAAACTGATTATGCGTTGGCTGTCGCATCGCGGCGGCGCGCTGGACTTCCAGGAGTGGTGTCAGCAGAACCCGGGCAAGCGTTTCCCGGTTTCTGTTGCGCTTGGCGCTGACCCGGCGACCATCCTCGGTGCCGTGACGCCGGTTCCTGACACACTTTCTGAATACGCTTTCGCGGGCCTGCTGCGTGGCAACAAGACGGAAGTGGTCAAATGTATTTCTAACGACCTTGAAGTCCCTGCCAGCGCGGAAATCGTGCTCGAAGGTTACATTGAGCCGGGCGAAATGGCACCGGAAGGCCCTTACGGCGATCATACTGGCTACTATAATGAAGTAGATAGCTTCCCGGTGTTTACGGTCACGCACATTACTCAGCGCAAAGACCCCATCTATCATTCGACCTTTACCGGTCGTCCACCGGATGAGCCTGCGGTATTGGGACTGGCGCTGAATGAGGTCTTCGTTCCAATCCTGAAGAAGCAGTTCCCGGAGATTGTCGATTTCTATCTTCCGCCCGAAGGTTGCTCATACCGTCTGGCCGTTGTGACGATGAAGAAACAGTATGCCGGACACGCCAAGCGCGTCATGATGGGCGTCTGGTCCTTCTTGCGGCAGTTTATGTACACCAAGTTTGTTATTGTGTGTGACGACGACGTGAATGCGCGCGACTGGAAAGACGTTATCTGGGCCATTACTACTCGCATGGATCCAGCGAGGGATACGGTTCTGGTTGAAAATACGCCTATCGACTATCTTGATTTTGCTTCCCCGGTTTCAGGGCTGGGTTCCAAAATGGGGATGGACGCCACCAACAAGTGGCCGGGTGAGACACAGCGCGAATGGGGACGTCCGATTGTAATGGACCCTAAAGTGCGCGATCGCGTTGACGCTATCTGGGACGAGCTGGGCATTTTTGATAACGTCAAGCCGGGCAAATAAACTCTCGATGACAAACGGCGCTCGGCACTGTTTGTCATCACTGATTCAATGATGACCCTCAGAGGGAACGCATGACAATAATGAGCTGTAAAGTGTCCTCAGTTGAGGCCATAACCGACACCGTATATCGGGTTCGCCTGCAACCTGAATCATCTTTTTCATTTCGTGCCGGTCAATATCTGATGGTCGTGATGGATGAGCGCGACAAGCGTCCGTTCTCAATCGCTTCGGTACCTGACGAAAAAAACTATCTCGAGCTACACATCGGGGCTTCCGAGATGAATCTGTATGCGATGGCAGTGATGGATCGCATTCTGAAAGAGCAGACGATTAACGTCGACCTGCCGCACGGCGATGCCTGGCTGCGTGAAGATGGCGATCGTCCGCTGGTGTTGATTGCCGGCGGTACCGGATTCTCCTACGTGCGTTCCATTTTGGTGACGGCGCTGAAGCAAAAGCCTGAGCGCGATATTTCCATCTATTGGGGCGGTCGTGAGCTGAAGCACCTGTACGACTTGGGTGAGCTTGAAGCGTTGAGTGTGGTACACCCGAACCTGAAAGTGATCCCGGTTGTTGAGCAGACGGAAGAGGGCTGGCAGGGCCGGAACGGCAACGTACTGAGCGCGGTATTGCAAGACTTCGAATCGCTGAGCGAGCATGACATTTACATCGCCGGTCGTTTCGAGATGGCCAAAGTAGCCCGCGAACGTTTCTGTGCCGAGCGCGGTGCGCTTGAAGACCGCATGTTCGGCGATGCGTTTGCCTTTATCTGATTTGCCAAAAAATCGGTAAAAAAACCCGCCCCTTGATAAGGGCGGGAAAAACATCAATTGCACACTTTCAACCTTGTCTTGCACTGAAACCTTTCTTCTATACCCGCTCAAAAACGGTTGCTATCCCCTGACCCAATCCAATGCACATGGTTGCCACGCCAAACTGCGCGTCTTTGCGTTCCATCAGGTTGAGCAGCGTGGTAGAGATACGTGCGCCCGAGCAGCCCAGCGGATGCCCCAGCGCAATCGCGCCGCCGTTGAGGTTCACCTTGTGATCTATGCTCTCCAGCAAGCCGAGATCTTTAATGCACGGCAGCGACTGGGCGGCGAAGGCCTCGTTCAGCTCGAACAGGTCGATGTCCTGCACCGAGAGTCCGGCACGTTTCAACGCCAGCCGCGTTGCCGGAACCGGACCGTATCCCATAATCGACGGGTCACAGCCCACTACGGCCATCGCACGGATTTTTGCCCGCGCCTTAATGCCCAGGGAGGCCGCGCGTGACTCGCTCATGATGAGCATTGCCGAAGCACCGTCCGAAAGCGCGGAGGAACTGCCCGCCGTCACCGTACCATTGACCGGATCAAATGCCGGACGCAGCGCCGCCAGCGACGCCGCAGTGGTTTCAGGGCGGATGACCTCGTCGTAGTCCAGGCCAATCAGCGTGCCGTCGGCATTGTGGCCGTAGGTTGGGATGATTTCATTGGCAAAATGTCCGGCAACGGTTGCCGCATGCGCGCGCTGGTGCGAACGGGCGGCGAATTCGTCCTGCATTTCGCGGCTGATATTGTGCATCTTGGCGAGCATCTCGGCGGTCAGGCCCATCATGCCCGCCGCTTTTGCCACCGTGCGGCTGAGGCCGGGATGAAAATCAACGCCGTGATTCATCGGCACATGGCCCATGTGTTCCACGCCGCCGATCAGGCTGATGTCCGCATCGCCGACCATAATGGTGCGTGCCGCATCGTGAAGGGCCTGCATCGATGAACCGCAGAGCCGGTTAACCGTGACCGCCGGTACGCTGTGTGGGATCTCGGCCAGTAGTGCCGCATTGCGCGCCACGTTGAAGCCTTGTTCCAGCGTTTGCTGCACGCAGCCCCAATAAATGTCGTCGATTTCTTTCGGGTCCAGCGCTGCATTACGCGTCAGCAGGGCGCGCATCAGATGCGCAGATAAATCCTCGGCCCGCACGTTGCGGAAGGCTCCGCCTTTGGAGCGGCCCATCGGCGTGCGAACCGCATCCACTATGACTACGTTTTCCATGATTCCGCTCCTTATGCCTGACGGCCCATGTTGATATCAGCCAAGGGTACGGGCTGTGGATAATAGCTTTCATTCATCTCAGCTTTGCGGCGCAGGCCGTCGGGCGCCTGATAGAGTGGGCCGAGATGGGCGTAGTGTTCGGTAAGCTGCAGGTATTTTGCAGTGCCTAGGGTATCCAGATAACGGAATACGCCGCCGTGGAACGGAGGGAAACCAATACCGTAGACCAGCGCCATATCCGCTTCGGCCGGACTGGCTATAATCCCTTCCTCAAGGCAGCGCACGACTTCGTTAATCATTGGGATCATCATCCGCGCGATAATTTCTTCAGGGCTGAAGGTCGTCGGCTTCGCATCAGCCTGTGCCAACAGCGTATTCACCTCGGCGTCCTGATCTTTACGCGGTTTGCCCTTGCTGTCTTCGCTGTAGCGATAGAAGCCAAGCTGATTTTTTTGCCCAAAACGTTCAGCGTCAAACAGGATATCAATCACATCTCGATAGTCTTTGGCCATCCTGTCCGGGAAGCCGTTGGCCATGACCGCGTGGGCGTGATGCGCGGTGTCGATACCTACCACGTCGAGCAGGTAAGCCGGGCCCATTGGCCAGCCAAACTGTTTTTCCATCACTTTATCAATCTGAATGAAGTCCGCGCCGTCACGCATCAACAGGCTAAAGCCGGCGAAGTAAGGGAACAGCACGCGATTGACGAAGAATCCTGGACAGTCATTTACCACGATAGGCGTTTTGCCCATTGCTGAGGCGTAGGCCACCACGCGGGACAGCGTCTGTTCGGAGGTCTTGCTGCCGCGGATGATTTCAACCAGCGGCATACGGTGTACCGGGTTAAAGAAGTGCATGCCGCAGAAATTCTCAGGGCGCTTAAGAGCCGCCGCCAGCGTGTCGATAGGAATGGTCGAGGTATTGGAAGCCAGAACCGCGTTGCTCTCAAGCAACGCTTCGGCCTCGGCCAGCACCGCAGCTTTGACCTTTGGATTCTCAACCACGGCTTCAACCACAACCTGAGCGCGTTCAATGCCGCTGTAGCTGAGTGTCGGTTGGATAGTCGAGAGGATCTTTGCCATCTTAAGGCCATCAATCTTGCCGCGCTCAAGCTGTTTGTTCAGCAGCTTGGCCGCTTCGTTCATCCCCAAATGCAGCGATTTATCGTTGATATCCTTCATGATGACCGGCACGCCCTTCAGCGCCGACTGATAGGCAATCCCGCCGCCCATGATACCCGCGCCCAGTACCGCCGCCTGTTCAGGCTTGCCGTTGCTGCCTGCTAGTTTTTTGGCTTTGCTTTTTACGAGCTGATCGTTGAGGAAGATACCCACCAGTGCACGGGCCTCGGCAGACTGTGCGAGGGGGACGAAGCTGCCGGTTTCCAGCGCAAGCGCTTCATCACGACCTAGCGTCGCGGCGGCTTCAATGGTTTTGACGGCGGTCATCGGTGCGGGATAGTGTTTGCCCGCGGTTTGCAGCACCATGCTTTTTGCTACGCTAAAACTCATCGTCGCCTCAATGCGGCTGAGTTTGAGCGGTAAAAGTTTAGGCTGACGCGCAGCGCGCCAGTCCAGCTTGCCCGCTATCGCCTCACGCAGGACGGTTAGCGCGGAGTCGTGAAGTTTCTCGACGCTGACGACGGCGTCGACCAGACCGACCTTCAGGGCTTCGTCGCCGCTGAGGTCTTTACCCGCCGCAATAATTTCTAACGCGCTGTCTGCGCCCAGCAGGCGCGGCAAACGCACGGAGCCACCGAAGCCCGGCATAATGCCTAAACGGGTTTCAGGCAGGCCGATACGGGTATCCGCTGTCGCGACGCGAAAGTCGGTGGCTAATACACATTCACATCCACCGCCCAACGCATAGCCACTAATGGCCGATACGGTGGGCACGGGGAGATCTTCAAGACGGCAGAAAATGCCGTTAGCAAAGCCCAGCCATTGTTGCAGCTTTTCGGCCGGAGCGGTAAACAGTGACAGGAACTCGGTAATATCGGCGCCGACGATAAACGCGGGCTTGGCCGAACTCAGCAGTAAACCTTTTAATTCAGTACTTTTCTCGAGTATAGAAATCGCCTCGCCCAGACTGGCAACGGTCTGAGTGTCGAGTTTATTAACGGAGCCTGGAGCATCAAACACCAGCTCGGCAATCCCGTCTTCGAGCCAGTGCAGGTGTAGTGTTTCGCCTTGGTAGAGCATGTCTCTCTCCTGAATCATCGGTGATGATCTGGTATGACCAGATGAAAGGAGTGTGGTTTTGATGTTAACGAAATGCAAATGAGCTGATTGATATTTGCAGGCAAGATCACAAAGCCCACGGGGCTACGGCTGACATCGGGCTGTGATAAGATGCGGCAACGTTTTTCATTTATCGTATGAATCCAGTAAAGGACAGGTCGATGGAATCTCTCTCTACACTCTATAAAGAACATATCGCCGTTTTACAGGCACGTGCCCTCGAAATTCTGCACCGCAATCAGCTTGATGCCCTGCTAATTCACTCGGGCGAGCTGCAGATTTCCTTCCTCGATGACTACAGCTATCCCTTCAAGGTGAACCCGCAGTTCAAGGCCTGGGTTCCTGTCACGCAAGTGCCAAACTGCTGGCTGTGGGTCGATGGCGTGAACCCGCCGAAACTGTGGTTCTATTCACCGGTGGATTACTGGCACAGCGTAGAGCCGCTGCCTGACTCGTTCTGGACCAAAGACGTTCAGGTGTTGCCGCTTGCAAAAGCGGACGCCATCAAAGCGCAGCTGCCTGCCGATTTGTCTCGCGTGGCGTATATCGGTTACAGCCCAGCGCGTGCGCTGAACCTCGGTATTTCTGCTGACCACCTTAATCCAAAGGCGGTGCTGGATTATCTGCACTACCATCGCGCCTACAAGACCGGCTACGAAGTGGCCTGTATGCGTGAAGCGCAGAAGCTGGCAGTGAGTGGCCATCGCGCGGCGAAAGAGGCCTTCCTCTCCGGCATGAGCGAATTTGACATCAGTATGGCGTACCTGACCGCTACCGGTCATCGTGAAACCGAAGTGCCTTACGGCAATATTGTGGCGCTGAACGAACACGCGTCGGTTCTGCATTACACCACGCTTGAACATCGCCCACCGGCCGAGATGCGTAGCTTCCTGATTGACGCCGGTGCCGAGTACAACGGCTACGCTGCTGACTTGACGCGCACCTACGCGGCAAAAAGTGACAATGCTTTTGCCGCGCTGGTGAAGGACCTCAATACCGAACAGCAGGCGTTGATCGATACGATAAAACCCGGTGTGCGCTATACCGACTATCATGTTCAGATGCATCATCGCATCGCGCGTCTTCTTAAGTCGCACGGGCTGGTGGTGGGTATGAGTGAAGAGGCGATGGTCGAGCAGAATCTGACGGGACCTTTCCTGCCGCACGGTCTGGGGCATCCGCTGGGTCTACAGGTTCATGACGTCGGCGGATTCATGCAGGACGAAAACGGCACTCATCTTGCCGCGCCGTCACAGTATCCGTATCTTCGCTGTACCCGTATTGTTCAGCCGGGCATGGTGCTGACCATCGAACCGGGCCTGTACTTTATCGAATCACTGCTCGCGCCGTGGCGTGAAGGTCAGTTCAGTAATCATTTTGACTGGGCAAAAATCGATGCGTTGAAGCCGTTTGGCGGGATTCGTATCGAAGACAATATTGTTATCCATGATAATCGTATTGAAAACATGACCCGCGACCTGAAGCTGGCGTGATGCAGCCTTATCCTGTTCCTGCTCAGTCGGTCGAGATTAGCGAAGAGATAAAGAAGAGTCGTTTTATCACGCTTCTGCAACCGACGCCGGGCGTTGAAGCGGCGAAGGCGTTTATCCAGCAGGTGAAGAGCCAGCATCCTTCTGCGCGTCATCACTGCTGGGCCTTTGTAGCGGGTGCGCCCAGCGACTCTCAACAGCTGGGATTCTCGGATGACGGCGAGCCTGCGGGCACCGCCGGAAAGCCAATACTCGGACAGCTGATGGGCAGTGGGATAGGGGAGATTACCGCTGTGGTGGTTCGCTACTACGGCGGCATAAAGCTGGGTACCGGTGGCCTGGTCCGCGCCTACGGTAACGGTGTGCAGCTGGCATTGGCTCAGCTGTCAGTTATTGAACGCGTGCCACAGACCGAGTTTTTGCTGCGCTGCGACTATGCACAAATCTCGATGGTTGAGACGTTACTCCAGCAGGTCGGTGGCAGCATAGTACAAAGTGAATACGGTGCCGCCGTGGACCTGCGCCTGGCGTTGCCAGCATATGAAGCGGCAGAAATAGCGAATCGACTTTTTAACCTCAGTCGCGGTTCGCTGGTTTTGCAGCCTGTTTGATCAATCTATCGCAATTTATCTGCTGAGGAACGCGCCAGCATGCATTTCCGTGCCATAACCCGCATCGTCGGGGTACTCGTCATCCTGTTCTCCGGAACGATGATTATTCCCGGCTTAGTGGCTTTAATTTATCGAGACGGGGCCGGGCGCGCGTTCAGTGAGACGTTTTTCGTTGCGCTGGCCATCGGCCTGTTACTTTGGGTACCCAACCGCAAGCAGCGTAGCGAGCTTAAACCGCGTGAGGGATTTCTCATCGTGGTGCTATTCTGGACCGTGCTCGGCAGCGTGGGGGCTTTACCTTTCCTGTTCTCGGAGCATCCAAACCTTTCTGTTACTGACGCCTTTTTCGAATCGTTTTCCGGGCTGACGACGACTGGCGCGACCACGCTGGTGGGCCTCGACAGTCTGCCGCACGCTATTCTGTTCTATCGTCAGATGCTGCAGTGGTTCGGCGGGATGGGAATCATTGTGCTGGCGGTGGCCATTCTTCCTATCCTCGGCGTGGGGGGGATGCAGCTTTATCGCGCCGAGATGCCGGGGCCGCTGAAGGATAATAAGATGCGTCCGCGCATCGCCGAGACCGCCAAGACGCTGTGGCTCATCTATATTCTGTTGACCATCGTCTGTGCGCTGTCACTCTGGGGTGCCGGGATGTCCGGCTTCGATGCGATTGGGCACAGCTTCTCGACTATCGCACTCGGAGGGTTCTCGACCCATGATGCCAGCATCGGCTACTTCCACAGTGGTACTATCAATACCATCATCGCCATCTTCCTGCTTATCTCCGGCTGTAACTACGGTTTGCACTTTGCCCTGCTCAGCGGCCGCAATATCAAGGTTTACTGGCGTGACCCGGAATTCCGCATGTTCATCGGCGTACAGTTTACGCTGGTGGTGGTGTGTACCTCGGTTCTCTGGCTGCACGATACCTATACTTCAGGGCTTGAGACACTGAATCAGGCGTTCTTCCAGGTGGTATCGATGGCGACAACGGCGGGTTACACCACCGACAGTATTTCCAAATGGCCGCTGTTCCTGCCGATTCTGCTGCTCTGTTCTGCCTTTATCGGGGGATGCGCAGGATCGACGGGTGGGGGGCTAAAGGTTATTCGTATTCTATTGCTGTACCTCCAGGGTTCGCGTGAGCTGAAACGCCTGGTCCATCCGAACGCCGTCTACACCATCAAGCTGGGTAATCGTGCGTTGCCCGAACGTATTATTGAGGCCGTGTGGGGATTCTTCTCCGCCTACGCGCTGGTGTTTATTGTCAGCATGTTGGCGATTGTCGCGACCGGGGTGGATAACTTCTCGGCCTTTGCCGCCGTGACGGCAACGCTCAACAACCTTGGGCCGGGTCTCGGTGTCGTGGCGGACAACTTCCAGTCCATGAACTCTGTCGCCAAATGGATACTGATCGTGACCATGCTGTTTGGTCGCCTTGAGGTATTTACCCTGTTAGTCCTGTTTACCCCAACCTTCTGGAAGGAGTAAGCAGCTCATGGATTCATTATTAAGAAAGGAAACCCGGATGAAAGCCTTGGTACTTTATTCCAGCCGAGATGGGCAGACCCACGCCATCGCTTCTTATATAGGTAACATTATTAAAGAAGAGGGGGAGTGTGACGTCATGGACCTTCAGGACGCCGACGCGATCGACTTGTCTCGCTACGGCAAGGTGATGATTGGCGCTTCTATTCGCTATGGCCACTTTTCTCCATTGCTCGACAAGTTTGTGAAACGTCACGTCGAGCGGCTTAACGCGATGCCGTCAGCGTTTTTCTCGGTGAACCTGACCGCACGTAAACCTGAGAAACGTTCTCCGCAGACCAACGCCTATACGCGTAAGTTCCTTTTGGCGACGCCGTGGAAACCGACGCAGTGTGGCGTCTTTGCCGGTGCACTGCGTTATCCCCGTTATGGTTGGCTGGATAAAGTCATGATCCAGTTAATTATGCGTATTACCAAGGGAGAAACGGACACCAGTAAAGAAGTTGAATATACGGATTGGGAACAGGTGAAGCAGTTTGCCGTCGATTTTGACAAATTAGCGGTCAAAATATAGTCCAAAAGGGTCTTAAATAACCTTTTTGTAGAAAAAGTAAGCGGTCGTGCGGGTTTTTTAAAAAAGGGGTTGCGGCCCCTCAGAAACTCCCTATAATGCGCCTCCACTGACCGGGAACAACGACTCCTCTAACGAGAACCAAGTCGCCGGGTTGGGAAGAGAAAAAGAAAAAATTCGAAAGAAAATTCTTGACTCTTCAGCGGGAAAGCGTATTATGCACCTCCCGCGCCGCATAAGATTCATTGCGAACAGCGGCACTGCTCTTTAACAATTTATCAGACAATCTGTGTGGGCACTCACAAGACGATATCAGCCACCTCGGTGGCAAAAAATATCAAGTCTTAGAGTGACCAAGCAGTAATTCATTATGAATGATGTGAAGTAACTTTGAGCATCGCTGAACTTGTTTCAGCAAATCGAACTTTTAATTGAAGAGTTTGATCATGGCTCAGATTGAACGCTGGCGGCAGGCCTAACACATGCAAGTCGAGCGGTAGCACGGGAGAGCTTGCTCTCTGGGTGACGAGCGGCGGACGGGTGAGTAATGTCTGGGAAACTGCCTGATGGAGGGGGATAACTACTGGAAACGGTAGCTAATACCGCATGATGTCGCAAGACCAAAGTGGGGGACCTTCGGGCCTCACGCCATCGGATGTGCCCAGATGGGATTAGCTAGTAGGTGGGGTAATGGCTCACCTAGGCGACGATCCCTAGCTGGTCTGAGAGGATGACCAGCCACACTGGAACTGAGACACGGTCCAGACTCCTACGGGAGGCAGCAGTGGGGAATATTGCACAATGGGCGCAAGCCTGATGCAGCCATGCCGCGTGTGTGAAGAAGGCCTTAGGGTTGTAAAGCACTTTCAGCGAGGAGGAAGGCGTTGTAGTTAATAACTGCAGCGATTGACGTTACTCGCAGAAGAAGCACCGGCTAACTCCGTGCCAGCAGCCGCGGTAATACGGAGGGTGCAAGCGTTAATCGGAATTACTGGGCGTAAAGCGCACGCAGGCGGTTTGTTAAGTCAGATGTGAAATCCCCGAGCTTAACTTGGGAACTGCATTTGAAACTGGCAAGCTAGAGTCTTGTAGAGGGGGGTAGAATTCCAGGTGTAGCGGTGAAATGCGTAGAGATCTGGAGGAATACCGGTGGCGAAGGCGGCCCCCTGGACAAAGACTGACGCTCAGGTGCGAAAGCGTGGGGAGCAAACAGGATTAGATACCCTGGTAGTCCACGCTGTAAACGATGTCGACTTGGAGGTTGTGCCCTTGAGGCGTGGCTTCCGGAGCTAACGCGTTAAGTCGACCGCCTGGGGAGTACGGCCGCAAGGTTAAAACTCAAATGAATTGACGGGGGCCCGCACAAGCGGTGGAGCATGTGGTTTAATTCGATGCAACGCGAAGAACCTTACCTACTCTTGACATCCAGAGAATTTGCTAGAGATAGCTTAGTGCCTTCGGGAACTCTGAGACAGGTGCTGCATGGCTGTCGTCAGCTCGTGTTGTGAAATGTTGGGTTAAGTCCCGCAACGAGCGCAACCCTTATCCTTTGTTGCCAGCACGTAATGGTGGGAACTCAAAGGAGACTGCCGGTGATAAACCGGAGGAAGGTGGGGATGACGTCAAGTCATCATGGCCCTTACGAGTAGGGCTACACACGTGCTACAATGGCGTATACAAAGAGAAGCGAACTCGCGAGAGCAAGCGGACCTCATAAAGTACGTCGTAGTCCGGATTGGAGTCTGCAACTCGACTCCATGAAGTCGGAATCGCTAGTAATCGTAGATCAGAATGCTACGGTGAATACGTTCCCGGGCCTTGTACACACCGCCCGTCACACCATGGGAGTGGGTTGCAAAAGAAGTAGGTAGCTTAACCTTCGGGAGGGCGCTTACCACTTTGTGATTCATGACTGGGGTGAAGTCGTAACAAGGTAACCGTAGGGGAACCTGCGGTTGGATCACCTCCTTACCTCAAGATACGCATTGTGCAGTGTCCACACAGATTGTCTGATAGATGTAAACGAGCAAGCGCTACCTGTTGATGCAGTAAGGGAAACCTTACGCTGATACGAAAGAAGCGCCGGGTTTTATCACCTGGTGCGGCATTTTCGTGTCCCCATCGTCTAGAGGCCTAGGACACTGCCCTTTCACGGCTGTAACAGGGGTTCGAATCCCCTTGGGGACGCCACGCCGATAATGTGTGAAAGACATTATCACTCTGTACCTTAGCGGGTCAGAATTTATCTTAAAGATGACTTTAACGAGTCGTGTTTAAGATATTGCTCTTTAACAATCTGGAACAAGCTGAAAAATTGAAATGATACAGCTGAACATAACTCTCCGTAGAAGTACTGAGTTATGCGCACCTGTATTAGAGTCTCTCAAATAATCACAGCCTCGAATGTTGTCACTCTTTATGAGTTTATAAGACACCTTCGGGTTGTGAGGTTAAGCGACTAAGCGTACACGGTGGATGCCTAGGCAGTCAGAGGCGATGAAGGGCGTGCTAATCTGCGAAAAGCGTCGGTAAGGTGATATGAACCGTTATACCCGACGATACCCGAATGGGGAAACCCAATGTGATACGTCACATTATCGCATGGTGAATACATAGCCATGCGAGGCGAACCGGGGGAACTGAAACATCTAAGTACCCCGAGGAAAAGAAATCAACCGAGATTCCCCCAGTAGCGGCGAGCGAACGGGGAACAGCCCAGAACCTGAATCAGTTTGTGTGTTAGTGGAAGCGTCTGGAAGGTCGCACGGTACAGGGTGATAGTCCCGTACACAAAAGCGCATGAATTGTGAGTTCGATGAGTAGGGCGGGACACGTGACATCCTGTCTGAATATGGGGGGACCATCCTCCAAGGCTAAATACTCCTGACTGACCGATAGTGAACCAGTACCGTGAGGGAAAGGCGAAAAGAACCCCGGCGAGGGGAGTGAAATAGAACCTGAAACCGTGTACGTACAAGCAGTGGGAGCCTACTTGTTAGGTGACTGCGTACCTTTTGTATAATGGGTCAGCGACTTATATTTTGTAGCAAGGTTAACCGTATAGGGGAGCCGTAGGGAAACCGAGTCTTAACTGGGCGTCAAGTTGCAAGGTATAGACCCGAAACCCGGTGATCTAGCCATGGGCAGGTTGAAGGTTGGGTAACACTAACTGGAGGACCGAACCGACTAATGTTGAAAAATTAGCGGATGACTTGTGGCTGGGGGTGAAAGGCCAATCAAACCGGGAGATAGCTGGTTCTCCCCGAAAGCTATTTAGGTAGCGCCTCGTGAACTCATCTTCGGGGGTAGAGCACTGTTTCGACTAGGGGGCCATCCCGGCTTACCAACTCGATGCAAACTCCGAATACCGAAGAATGTTATCACGGGAGACACACGGCGGGTGCTAACGTCCGTCGTGAAGAGGGAAACAACCCAGACCGCCAGCTAAGGTCCCAAAGTCATGGTTAAGTGGGAAACGATGTGGGAAGGCATAGACAGCCAGGATGTTGGCTTAGAAGCAGCCATCATTTAAAGAAAGCGTAATAGCTCACTGGTCGAGTCGGCCTGCGCGGAAGATGTAACGGGGCTAAACCATGCACCGAAGCTGCGGCAGCGACGCTTAGGCGTTGTTGGGTAGGGGAGCGTTCTGTAAGCCGTAGAAGGTGAACTGTGAGGTTTGCTGGAGGTATCAGAAGTGCGAATGCTGACATAAGTAACGATAATGCGGGTGAAAAACCCGCACGCCGGAAGACCAAGGGTTCCTGTCCAACGTTAATCGGGGCAGGGTGAGTCGACCCCTAAGGCGAGGCTGAAAAGCGTAGTCGATGGGAAACAGGTTAATATTCCTGTACTTGGTGTTACTGCGAAGGGGGGACGGAGAGGGCTAGGCTAGCCGGGCGACGGTTGTCCCGGTTTAAGCGTGTAGGGGTGTAGACCTGGTAAATCCGGTTTACTGTAACCCTGAGGCGTGATGACGAGTCACTACGGTGATGAAGTAGTTGATGCCGCACTTCCAGGAAAAGCCTCTAAGCATCAGGTAACATTAAATCGTACCCCAAACCGACACAGGTGGTCAGGTAGAGAATACTCAGGCGCTTGAGAGAACTCGGGTGAAGGAACTAGGCAAAATGGTGCCGTAACTTCGGGAGAAGGCACGCTGTCGCTAGGTGGAGGAACTTGCTTCCCGAGCCGAAGACAGTCGAAGATACCAGCTGGCTGCAACTGTTTAATAAAAACACAGCACTGTGCAAACACGAAAGTGGACGTATACGGTGTGACGCCTGCCCGGTGCCGGAAGGTTAATTGATGGGGTTATCCGCAAGGAGAAGCTCTTGATCGAAGCCCCGGTAAACGGCGGCCGTAACTATAACGGTCCTAAGGTAGCGAAATTCCTTGTCGGGTAAGTTCCGACCTGCACGAATGGCGTAATGATGGCCAGGCTGTCTCCACCCGAGACTCAGTGAAATTGAACTCGCTGTGAAGATGCAGTGTACCCGCGGCAAGACGGAAAGACCCCGTGAACCTTTACTATAGCTTGACACTGAACATTGAGCCTTGATGTGTAGGATAGGTGGGAGGCTTTGAAGCGTGGACGCCAGTCTGCGTGGAGCCAACCTTGAAATACCACCCTTTAATGTTTGATGTTCTAACTCGGCCCCATAATCTGGGGTGAGGACAGTGTCTGGTGGGTAGTTTGACTGGGGCGGTCTCCTCCTAAAGAGTAACGGAGGAGCACGAAGGTTAGCTAATCACGGTCGGACATCGTGAGGTTAGTGCAATGGCATAAGCTAGCTTGACTGCGAGAGTGACGGCTCGAGCAGGTACGAAAGTAGGTCATAGTGATCCGGTGGTTCTGAATGGAAGGGCCATCGCTCAACGGATAAAAGGTACTCCGGGGATAACAGGCTGATACCGCCCAAGAGTTCATATCGACGGCGGTGTTTGGCACCTCGATGTCGGCTCATCACATCCTGGGGCTGAAGTAGGTCCCAAGGGTACGGCTGTTCGCCGTTTAAAGTGGTACGCGAGCTGGGTTTAGAACGTCGTGAGACAGTTCGGTCCCTATCTGCCGTGGGCGTTGGAAGATTGAGAGGGGCTGCTCCTAGTACGAGAGGACCGGAGTGGACGCATCACTGGTGTTCGGGTTGTCATGCCAATGGCATTGCCCGGTAGCTAAATGCGGAAAAGATAAGCGCTGAAAGCATCTAAGCGCGAAACTTGCCTCAAGATGAGTCTTCCCTGGAGCTTCGAGCTCCCTGAAGGGACGTTTAAGACTAAGACGTTGATAGGCTGGGTGTGTAAGTGCAGCGATGCATTGAGCTAACCAGTACTAATGACCCGAGAGGCTTAACCTTACAACACCGAAGGTGTTTTAGAGAGACGAGACGAAAGTTTCAAGAAATCAGCTTGTTCAAAGATTGGTTCTGATGGCGGCCTGCAGGAATGTGGAAAGCGGTTGGGATGAAACAGAATTTGCCTGGCGGCAGTAGCGCGGTGGTCCCACCTGACCCCATGCCGAACTCAGAAGTGAAACGCCGTAGCGCCGATGGTAGTGTGGGGTCTCCCCATGCGAGAGTAGGGAACTGCCAGGCATCAAATAAAGAACAAGCCCTAGTCGAAAGACTGGGGCTTTTTCTCGTCGGTAATTTAAGAAATTCCAGTTCAAGAGAAGGCCCCTGTCTGACGACAGGGGCCTTTTTGTGCGCGTTTACTGACCATTTTCGCCTTACGGTACCTAAAAACATTCGCGTCACCCTCGGTAGGATCGGGTAAACTAGAGCTAATTAAGCCACGAATGAGCGAGTAAACTGCGTTATGTCGAGTCACGACACATCACTAAAAAATCTTAATACCTTCGCTATCGACGCGCAGGCATCACAAATTATCACCGCAACGCGTAGTGAGCATCTGACCGAAGCCTGGCACCTTGCCCAAAAAAATCATCAGCCTCTATTGCTCCTCGGCGAAGGCAGTAACGTTCTATTTCTGGAAAACTTTGCAGGGATCGTTGCCGTAAATCGCCTTAAAGGCATCGATATTACGCAAACCGACAGCGAATGGCTGCTACACGTAGGTGCTGGAGAAAACTGGCACCAACTGGTTTGTCACACTCTGGAAAACAACATCGCTGGGCTGGAAAATCTGGCACTAATCCCGGGATGCGTGGGTTCTGCCCCAATTCAAAATATCGGTGCATACGGTATTGAGCTACAAAGCCTGTGTAATTATGTTGATGTGCTCAATCTTGAGAGCGGGGAAGTGATGCGTTTATCGGCTATCGACTGTCTGTTTGGCTACCGTGAGAGCATTTTCAAGCATTCTTACCGTGACGGATATGCCATCATCGCTGTCGGTTTACGCCTGCAAAAAGATTGGCAGCCTAAGCTGACCTATGGTGATTTGACCCGCATGGATCCTACAACCGTCACACCTCAACAAATATTTGAGTCAGTTTGCGCCATGCGGCGCAGTAAATTACCCGATCCCGCGAAAACCGGGAATGCCGGCAGCTTCTATAAAAACCCAATCGTGGATGCCAAACGCGTCAATGCGCTGCTTGCTGAATACCCTAACATGCCTGTTTACCCGCAGCATGATGGCAACGTGAAACTCGCTGCCGGCTGGCTGGTTGAGAATGCTGGACTTAAAGGATTCAATATCGGCGGGGCGGCCGTTCATCAGCAGCAAGCTTTAGTGTTGATTAACCAACACAACGCCACCAGCGCCGATGTGTTGGCGCTTGCAAGCTATGTCCGTGATACCGTTGCCGAGAAGTTTTCCGTATGGTTAGAGCCTGAGGTTCGCTTTATCTCGGCGCAGGGTGAAGTGAATGCGGTTGAGGCCTTATCATGAAAGATATTACGGTACCGCTGCGTCTGATTTCGATACTCTCCGACGGAGAATTTCATTCGGGTGAACAGCTCGGAACCGAATTAGGCATGAGCCGTGCGGCGATCAATAAACATATTCAGACCGTCCGAGACTGGGGATTGGACATCTTTACCGTACCGGGCAAAGGCTATCGTCTACCAGCCTCGATACAGCTGTTAGACAGTGACAAGATTCTGGCCGCTTTGCCTGAAGGGAACGTTGACGTTCTCCCGGTCATTGATTCGACGAATCAATATTTGCAGGATCGTATTCACGAGCTGAACTCTGGCGATGCCTGCGTTGCTGAATATCAGCAGGAGGGGCGAGGGCGTCGCGGTCGTAGGTGGTTCTCGCCTTTCGGTTCCAATCTCTATCTTTCCATGTACTGGAAGTTGGATCAGGGGCCAGCGGCAGCAATGGGCCTGAGTCTGGTTATCGGCATCGTGATGGGCGAAGTCATGCAGCATTTAGGCGCGGAAGATGTACGCGTGAAGTGGCCCAACGACCTTTACCTGAAAGATCGTAAGCTAGCGGGAATACTGGTGGAGTTAACGGGGAAAACCGGGGATGCGGCGCATCTGGTTATTGGCGCGGGCATTAATCTGCGTATGCGTGAACCTGCGGCAGATGTGATTAATCAGGGCTGGATTAACCTGCAGGAAGCGGGTATCGACATCGATCGCAACGAGCTTACCGTTACACTGCTGAAAGAGTTGCGCGGTGCACTACGCAAGTTTGAACAGGAGGGGCTGGCGTCATTTATTCCACGTTGGCGCAATCTGGATAACTTCCTCGACAGGCCGGTTAAACTGCTTATTGGTGATAAAGAGATCCACGGTATTGAGCGCGGTATCGATCAGCAGGGCGCTTTATTGCTCGAGATTGACGGAGAAATTAAGACCTTTATCGGTGGTGAAATATCTCTTCGCGGTAGATAAGTTTTCATCAAATATAAAAAAGGGGACCGTGAGTTCCCTCTTTTATACGTGTGACCCTCCCTAAACAGCACCGCGTAATCTATTTACGTAATCGCACACTCTCGACTGCGTGATTCGCACTTTTGGTCATGATGAGGCTAGCGCGCTCACGGGTTGGTAAGATATTTTCTTTTAAATTCAATCCATTAATTTCATTCCACAGGCCGGTTGCGATCTGCACGGCTTCGGCTTCTGGGAGCTTGGAATAATGATGGAAATAACTGTCGGGATCGGAAAATGCGCCCTGACGGAATTTAAGAAAGCGATTGATATACCAGCTCTGTAATAAGTCTTCCGGTGCGTCGACATAAATAGAGAAATCAACGAAATCCGAAACAAATACGCGATGCGGGTCGTGCGGATAGTCCATCCCGCTTTGCAATACGTTCAGCCCTTCCAGGATTAAAATATCCGGCTGATTAATGACTTTGTTGCCATCGGGTATCACGTCATAGATAAGATGCGAATACACCGGGGCACTGACATTTTTGGCCCCCGACTTCACTTCAGAAACAAACTTAACCAGCTGATGGATATCATAAGACTGCGGGAAGCCTTTCTTCTTCATGATCCCACGCTCATTTAACGTCTTATTGGGATAAAGGAAGCCATCTGTGGTGATAAGCTCGACGCTACGGTGCTCTGGCCAGCGGCTCAGTAGCGCTTGCAGGAGACGAGCTGTGGTGCTTTTGCCAACGGCGACGCTGCCTGCGATGCCAATGACGTAAGGAATTTTCTGGCCATCGGTGCCCAGGAACTGCTCGAGAACAGCCTGACGACGGAGGTTTGAACTGATATAGAAATTTAACAGACGTGAAAGCGGCAGGTAAATCTGCGCTACTTCTTCAAGAGACAGGTCCTCGTTTATGCCTTTCAGTTTCATAATTTCCGCTTCTTTGAGCGTTAATGGAACTGAGTCACGTAGGGCTGCCCACTGAGTTCTGTCGAACTGTAGGTATGGGGTTGCCAAAGATAAGTCTCTTTTCTTCATAAGTTAAAGTCTGCCCGTTAGCGCAGGTCAGGAAAGGCGTTCCACGCCAACTCCAGACAGTAAACCAGCTGGCCATTATAGACAGCTTGCCTGTGAGCGTAGACAATTTTCTTATTAACTTATCGATTTCTTTGATTGAGTTAAAAGATTTTTGAGAACTTCTGAAAGCAGGGAAGGGGGAACCCGCCCCTATCGTAAGAGAGGATCCGCACATAACATCATGTTAATACAATGTTATATTTTCTAGTTCGCAAACTCGTGTGGCAAGGGGGCACTCGGTATCAGACGTTTGTAATAAACCATTTCACCCTGCCGCGAAGAGTAAGATTCCTGATGGTTTGAGGTGCGTTTTCCCGAGCAACGGTAACCCTGAGCACGATAAAAAGCTTCCGCCGGAGTGCCTGCTTCTATATCTAGCGACAACAATCCCCGACGAAGAGTAAAGGCGGTATTCTCTAGCTCGCGCATTAGCTGCTTGCCTACGCCGCGTCGTCTCGCTGTGCTATCTACGACCAGCGTCGAGACAGTCCCACACTGATCTGAAGGCTTCTCTGCGTCGAGGTCGAGCTGAACGGTCCCTATTACGCCGTGTTCATCGCGCGCTATCCACAGTAGCCGCTGATTGCGTGAGAGCGCCGCACGCAGCTCGTGAAAGAATGCTTCAGCTTCTGGTGCAGAGTCTGACGTGTCAGCCTCAAGCAGCAGCGGTGTCAGCTCATCGCGATAAATCGGTAATGTAGCGGCATTGAGCAGGACAATTTTCATAATCACTTCTCCGTAGAGGACGTGGGAGTATGGGATGAGGATAAATTTAAGCTAACTCTTGCTAAGCAATAAGCGCGCCAAAGAGAAGAATCCTTAAATTACAGGCGATGACGAGAGACATGGGGCAAGAAGTGGCGCAAAACTGTGCGACAGATCACTTTCCTGGTGCAGGGGGGACTCATTTTTTAGGGGCGAAGATAAAAATAAACGATCTTTTTTCTCACGATTTTGCTTTCCTGCGAAGAAAGCCGGAAAACCGCTGTTCAAAAAACGTGCCCAACTGGCTGCTCTTTAAGCGATAAACAGGTCAAAAGGGGGCTAAAAACACCTTTTTGAATAAAACATGACCGAAAGAACAATTATCGCAATTTTTTTGTTGCATGACCTGCCAAGTCCCCCTAGAATGCGCAGCACTTGATGCCGGCTTAGCTCAGTTGGTAGAGCAACTGACTTGTAATCAGTAGGTCACCAGTTCGATTCCGGTAGCCGGCACCATCAAGTACTTTAACAATTAGGTGGGGTTCCCGAGCGGCCAAAGGGAGCAGACTGTAAATCTGCCGTCATCGACTTCGAAGGTTCGAATCCTTCCCCCACCACCATCTTCCTCTGCGAGGTAGAAACGGCAGTAGCCGAATCGACCAGCCTGCAGAGTGAAAGATGAAAGTTTATAACCTTGAGTCTCCAAACATTCAGTCAAATGAAATAGTGCGGGTCTTGAGGTGAAGGTGCGGAATTAAGTGTTTCATCGCCTTGTCCCCACCTTGATGTTCTTCAGAAAAATCAGGTAGCCGGGTTCTAGGATGCGGGCATCGTATAATGGCTATTACCTCAGCCTTCCAAGCTGATGATGTGGGTTCGATTCCCACTGCCCGCTCCAACTAACTAGATGTGCTGATATAGCTCAGTTGGTAGAGCGCACCCTTGGTAAGGGTGAGGTCGGCAGTTCGAATCTGCCTATCAGCACCACTTCTAAATTCTTCCCTCCCTGATTTTCTTCTGAAACTTAATTCAAACAAGCAATTGCTTGGTTGATGTGGTGATACCACCGATCTAACCGTGTCTCAGAGGGACAATCGATGTCTAAAGAAAAGTTTGAACGTTCTAAACCGCACGTCAACGTTGGTACTATCGGCCACGTTGACCACGGCAAAACTACCCTGACTGCTGCTATCACCACCGTTCTGGCTAAAACCTACGGCGGTTCTGCTCGTGCATTCGACCAGATCGATAACGCACCAGAAGAAAAAGCACGTGGTATCACCATCAACACTTCCCACGTTGAGTATGACACCCCATCACGTCACTACGCGCACGTTGACTGCCCAGGGCACGCCGACTACGTTAAAAACATGATCACCGGTGCTGCTCAGATGGACGGCGCTATCCTGGTTGTTGCTGCGACTGATGGCCCTATGCCACAGACTCGTGAGCACATCCTGCTGGGTCGTCAGGTTGGCGTTCCTTTCATCATCGTATTCATGAACAAATGTGACATGGTTGATGATGAAGAGCTGCTGGAACTGGTAGAAATGGAAGTTCGTGAACTTCTGTCTGCTTATGACTTCCCTGGTGATGACCTGCCAGTTGTTCGTGGTTCAGCGCTGAAAGCACTGGAAGGCGAGCCAGAGTGGGAAGCTAAAATCATCGAACTGGCTGGTTTCCTGGATTCTTACATCCCAGAACCAGAGCGCGCTATCGACAAGCCGTTCCTGCTGCCAATCGAAGACGTATTCTCCATCTCCGGTCGTGGTACCGTTGTTACCGGTCGTGTTGAGCGCGGTATCGTTAAAGTTGGTGAAGAAGTTGAAATCGTGGGTATCAAGGACACTGTTAAGTCTACTTGTACTGGCGTTGAAATGTTCCGTAAACTGCTGGACGAAGGTCGTGCAGGCGAGAACGTTGGTGTTCTGCTGCGTGGTATCAAGCGTGAAGACATCGAACGTGGTCAGGTTCTGGCTAAACCAGGTTCAATCAAACCACACACCAAATTTGACTCAGAAGTTTATATCCTGAGCAAAGATGAAGGCGGTCGTCATACTCCGTTCTTCAAAGGCTACCGTCCACAGTTCTACTTCCGTACAACTGACGTGACCGGTACCATCGAACTGCCAGAAGGCGTTGAGATGGTAATGCCTGGTGACAACGTGAACATGGTTGTTACCCTGATCCACCCAATCGCGATGGACGACGGTCTGCGTTTCGCAATCCGTGAAGGCGGCCGTACCGTGGGTGCTGGTGTTGTTGCTAAAGTTATCGCTTAATCGCTGATAGTTTTTTGTCACTTTACGTTGACGCAACACACACTAAAAGGGCATCATTCGATGCCCTTTTTTCTACGCTATAGCGCCAGAACCTATCTCATCAGCGATTTTTCAGTCATAATCATTGGTGAGATAGGCTCTAGAGATAGCGTAAACACCGAGCGTACGTTCTCGCCTACATTCGGTTTGGTTTGCCTCGCAATGCGAGGCAAAGTTGTTTGTTCTGATTCATTGTGACGGGTTGGTTTATGAGTGCGAATACCGAGGCTCAAGGGAGCGGGCGCGGCCTGGAAGCGGTTAAGTGGATTGTCGTAGCCGTTTTACTGGTCGTAGCTATTGTCGGTAACTATTATTACCGTGCATACAGCCTGCCGTTACGTGCGTTGGCAGTTGTCGTTATCATCGCTATTGCTGGTGCAGTTGCGCTGATGACCATTAAAGGCAAAGCAACTGTCGCGTTTGCGCGCGAAGCACGTACTGAAGTACGTAAAGTAATTTGGCCTACACGCCAGGAAACATTGCATACCACTCTGATCGTGGCAGCTGTAACTGCGGTAATGTCACTGATTCTTTGGGGCCTGGATGGTATTCTGGTCCGTCTGGTATCCTTCATTACTGGCTTGAGGTTCTAAAATGTCTGAAGCACCTAAAAAACGTTGGTACGTCGTTCAGGCGTTTTCTGGATTTGAAGGCCGCGTGGCTCAGTCGCTGCGTGAGCACATCAAATTGCACGACATGGAAGAGTTGTTCGGCGAAGTGATGGTTCCAACCGAGGAAGTCGTTGAAATCCGCGGTGGGCAGCGTCGCAAAAGCGAGCGCAAATTCTTCCCGGGTTATGTGCTGGTTCAGATGGTGATGAACGACGCCAGCTGGCACCTCGTTCGCAGCGTTCCGCGCGTGATGGGTTTCATCGGCGGGACCTCGGACCGACCAGCACCGATTAGCGATAAAGAAGTTGACGCTATCATGAATCGCCTGCAGCAAGTGGGTGACAAGCCTCGTCCGAAAACGATGTTCGAGCCGGGCGAGCTGGTACGTGTCAACGATGGTCCGTTTGCAGACTTCAACGGCGTTGTCGAGGAAGTGGACTACGAAAAAAGCCGCCTGAAAGTTTCCGTTTCCATCTTTGGCCGTGCTACACCGGTTGAACTGGACTTCGGACAGGTCGAGAAGGGCTAATCTCCTTCAATCTTGCTCTTGAGCAGAGATTATAAAATAACCTGTTTCAGGTGTTGTATGAGGCGCGAAATTAAACTATAATTTCGCGCCTTTTGTTTTTATGCTCGGCAAAAATGTTGAACGGCAGTCCTTGAGAGTGACGACGACATTGGCGTTAGCCTAAAAACTGATACGTAATGTATCGAGAGCGAAAGCTATCAAAAATCACGGGGAGCCTCTTCAAACAGGCGCTAATACCCAACTGAGGAAATTAACATGGCAAAGAAAGTACAAGCCTACGTCAAGCTGCAGGTTGCAGCTGGCTCTGCTAACCCAAGTCCACCGGTTGGTCCGGCACTGGGTCAGCAAGGTGTTAACATCATGGAATTCTGTAAGGCTTTCAACGCCAAGACTGAAAGTCTTGAGAAAGGTCTGCCGATCCCTGTTGTTATTACCGTTTACTCTGACCGTTCTTTCACCTTCGTTACCAAGACCCCTCCAGCAGCAGTTCTGCTGAAGAAAGCGGCTGGTATCAAGTCTGGTTCCGGCAAGCCGAACAAAGACAAAGTGGGTAAAGTAACGAGTGCTCAGGTTCGTGAAATCGCAGAAACCAAAGCTGCGGACATGACTGGTTCTGACGTGGAAGCAATGGTTCGCTCCATCGAAGGTACTGCTCGTTCCATGGGCCTGGTAGTAGAGGGATAAGAAATGGCCAAGCTGACCAAGCGCATGCGCGTGATCCGTGACAAAGTTGAGTCTACCAAACAGTACGACATCAACGAAGCTGTTGCCCTGCTCAAAGAGCTGGCTACTGCTAAATTCGTAGAAAGCGTAGACGTTGCTGTTAACCTCGGCATCGATGCACGTAAATCTGACCAAAACGTTCGCGGCGCAACCGTTCTGCCACACGGCACCGGTCGTTCTGTACGCGTTGCCGTATTTACCCAGGGCGCAAACGCTGAAGCTGCTAAAGCTGCCGGCGCTGAACTGGTAGGTATGGAAGATCTGGCTGACCAGATCAAGAAAGGCGAAATGAACTTCGACGTTGTTATCGCATCTCCAGATGCAATGCGCGTTGTAGGTCAATTGGGCCAGGTTCTTGGTCCACGCGGCCTGATGCCAAACCCGAAAGTTGGTACTGTAACTCCTAACGTTGCTGAAGCGGTTAAGAACGCTAAAGCAGGTCAGGTTCGTTACCGTAACGACAAAAACGGCATCATTCACACCACCATCGGTAAAGTTGACTTCGACGCTGATAAGCTGAAAGAAAACTTGGAAGCACTGCTGGTTGCGTTGAAGAAAGCCAAGCCTTCTCAGGCTAAAGGCGTTTTCATCAAGAAAGTAAGCCTGTCCACTACCATGGGCGCTGGCGTTGCTGTTGATCAGAGCGGCCTTTCAGCAACTGTTGCCTAACTTTTAAAGTTAGAGTAAGCACAGTTTGCTTTTATCGCTTTACGTGGGCGATAGATTTGTCTAAAATCTATCCCCCGTTCGTTTTATAAAAAGCGATAGTGTTTCGGTAACACGAAACCAAGAATTTTTCGGTTGGAGCCTGGCCTATCCAGGCCTCCGTCCAAGACCGCAGGAGTCTCGTCAGAGACTTAATATTTCCTGCGTAGACGGTGACAGAGCCTGAATAAAAATTTTTCTTTTTAAGAATAGTTTTGCTGGATTCTCTGCTCACCGTGTTTGAACGCTTATCTCCGATCCCGGGGATAAGTGATGTGAGTTCCGGGGATTTTCCCCGGCTAAATCCAGGAGCTAAAGCTAATGGCATTAAATCTTCAAGACAAACAAGCGATTGTTGCTGAAGTCAACGAAGTAGCCAAAGGCGCGCTGTCTGCGGTTGTTGCGGATTCCCGTGGCGTTACTGTAGATAAAATGACTGAACTGCGTAAAGCAGGTCGTGAAGCTGGCGTTTACATGCGTGTTGTTCGTAACACCCTGATGCGCCGCGTCGTTGAAGGTACTCCATTCGAGTGCCTGAAAGACACGTTTGTTGGTCCAACCTTGATCGCGTTTTCTCATGAACACCCAGGCGCTGCTGCCCGTCTGTTCAAAGATTTCGCTAAAGCGAACGCTAAGTTCGAGGTTAAAGCTGCGGCCTTTGAAGGTGAGTTCATTCCAGCTGATCAAATCGATCGTCTGGCAACTCTGCCTACTTACGATGAAGCAATCGCACGCCTGATGGCAACCATGAAAGAAGCCTCTGCAGGCAAATTGGTTCGCACTCTGGCTGCTCTGCGCGATCAGAAAGAAGCTACTGCTGCTTAATCAGCAACTTTATTTCTTTTCACGTTACGCTTACGTATAAACTATTTCTGTTTTCTAGGAACAAATCGACATGTCTATCACTAAAGACCAAATCATTGAAGGCGTTGCAGCTCTGTCTGTAATGGAAATCGTAGAACTGATCGCTGCGATGGAAGAAAAATTCGGCGTTTCTGCTGCTGCTGCTGTTGCTGGCCCTGCTGCCGCTGCTGAAGCTGTAGAAGAAAAAACTGAATTCGACGTTGTACTGAAAGGTATCGGCGCGAACAAAGTTGCTGTAATCAAAGCTGTACGTGGCGCAACTGGTCTGGGCCTGAAAGAAGCTAAAGACCTGGTTGAATCTGCACCAGCAGCTCTGAAAGAAGGCATCAGCAAAGACGACGCTGAAGCACTGAAAAAAGCTCTGGAAGAAGCTGGCGCTGAAGTTGAAGTTAAATAAGCCACTGCTTTCTGAGTGCAGTCTGTTTTAATTAACAGACTGATGGCTGGTGACTTTTTAGTCACCAGCCTTTTTGCGCTATAGAGTGTCAGTGGTGTTTCACACTGTTTGACCACTGAACTACTCCAATATTTATTTCTATCTACCTACTTAATATATTGCCGCCGCTTGCTCTGGCTCATCCAGGGATAATGCGCAACGAAATGATTTAAGAGCGATAGAAACGAGTATTGCGGAAAGTAATTCAACTTTCCGATCGACAGAAATGGTGTTGCATGAACTGTCCATCCGGACAGACAAGATTGGGTCACTGATCAGCGAGCTGAGGAACCCTATGGTTTACTCCTATACCGAAAAGAAACGCATCCGTAAGGATTTTGGGAAACGTCCACAAGTTCTGGATATTCCTTATCTCCTTTCTATCCAGCTTGACTCGTTCCAGAAGTTCATCGAGCAAGACTCGGAAGGCCAGTACGGTCTGGAAGCAGCATTCCGTTCCGTATTTCCTATCAAGAGCTACAGCGGAAACTCTGAGCTGCAATACGTTAGCTACCGTCTTGGTGAGCCGGTATTCGACGTTAAAGAATGCCAGATCCGCGGTGTAACGTATTCCGCGCCACTGCGCGTGAAACTGCGTCTGGTCATCTACGAGCGCGAAGCACCGGAAGGTACGGTCAAAGACATCAAAGAACAAGAAGTCTATATGGGCGAAATTCCGCTCATGACCGAAAATGGTACCTTCGTGATTAACGGTACTGAGAGGGTTATCGTATCTCAGCTTCACCGTAGTCCAGGCGTATTCTTCGACAGCGATAAGGGTAAGACCCACTCATCGGGTAAAGTGCTGTATAACGCACGTATCATCCCTTACCGCGGTTCATGGTTGGATTTCGAGTTTGACCCGAAAGACAACCTGTTTGTACGTATTGACCGTCGCCGCAAACTGCCAGCGACCATCATTCTGCGTGCACTGAACTACACCACAGAACAGATCCTTGACCTGTTCTTTGACAAGGTTATCTACCAGATCCGCGACAACAAGTTGCAGATGGAGCTGGTACCTGAGCGCCTGCGCGGTGAAACAGCTTCTTTCGATATCGAAGCTGACGGCAAAGTCTATGTTGAAAAAGGCCGCCGCATCACTGCACGTCATATTCGTCAGCTTGAAAAAGACGACATTCAGCGCATCGAAGTTCCTGTTGAGTACATCGCAGGGAAAGTGGTCGCTAAAGACTACATCGATACCAATACCGGTGAGCTGATTGTCCCTGCGAACATGGAATTGTCTCTGGACCTGCTGGCGAAGCTTAGCCAGGCCGGACACAAGACCATCGAAACGCTGTTCACCAATGATCTGGACCACGGTGCTTATATCTCCGAGACCGTGCGCGTCGACCCAACCAGCGATCGCTTGAGCGCTCTGGTTGAGATCTACCGCATGATGCGTCCTGGTGAGCCGCCAACGCGCGAAGCTGCTGAAAGCCTGTTTGAGAACCTGTTCTTCTCTGAAGATCGTTACGACCTGTCTGCTGTAGGTCGTATGAAGTTCAACCGTTCTCTGCTGCGTGATGAAATCGAAGGTTCAGGCATCCTGAGCAAAGACGACATCATTCAGGTCATGAAAAAACTGATCGATATCCGTAACGGTATTGGCGAAGTGGACGACATCGACCACTTGGGCAACCGTCGTATTCGTTCAGTCGGCGAGATGGCTGAAAACCAGTTCCGCGTAGGTCTGGTTCGCGTTGAGCGTGCGGTTAAAGAGCGTCTGTCTCTGGGCGACCTCGACACCCTGATGCCTCAGGACATGATCAACGCCAAGCCAATTTCGGCGGCGGTGAAAGAGTTCTTCGGCTCAAGCCAGCTTTCACAATTTATGGACCAGAACAACCCGTTGTCCGAGATAACGCACAAGCGTCGTATCTCTGCATTGGGCCCGGGCGGTTTGACCCGTGAACGTGCTGGCTTTGAAGTTCGAGACGTACACCCGACTCACTACGGTCGCGTATGTCCAATCGAAACGCCAGAAGGTCCAAACATCGGTCTGATCAACTCCTTGTCTGTTTATGCACAGACCAACGAGTATGGTTTCCTCGAAACGCCTTACCGCCGCGTGCGTGATGGCATCGTTACCGATGAAATTAACTATCTGTCTGCTATTGAAGAAGGCAACTTCGTTATCGCCCAGGCGAACTCCAACCTGGACGAAGAAGGCCGCTTCATTGAAGACCTGGTTACCTGTCGTAGCAAAGGCGAATCAAGCCTGTTTAGCCGCGACCAGGTTGACTATATGGACGTATCTACCCAGCAGGTTGTATCCGTTGGTGCTTCACTGATTCCATTCCTGGAACACGATGACGCCAACCGTGCATTGATGGGTGCGAACATGCAACGTCAGGCTGTACCTACTCTGCGTGCTGACAAGCCGTTGGTGGGTACCGGTATGGAACGTGCTGTAGCGGTTGACTCCGGCGTTACCGCCGTTGCTAAACGTGGCGGTATTGTTCAGTACGTGGATGCATCCCGTATCGTAATCCGTGTTAACGAAGACGAGATGTACCCGGGCGAAGCAGGTATCGACATTTATAACCTGACCAAATACACCCGTTCTAACCAGAACACCTGCATCAACCAGATGCCGTGTGTGAATCTGGGTGAGCCAATCGAGCGCGGCGACGTGCTGGCAGATGGCCCATCAACAGACCTGGGCGAGCTGGCGCTGGGCCAAAACATGCGCGTCGCGTTCATGCCTTGGAACGGTTACAACTTCGAAGACTCCATCTTGGTGTCAGAGCGTGTTGTTCAGGAAGACCGATTCACTACCATCCACATCCAGGAACTGGCGTGTGTGTCTCGTGACACCAAGCTGGGGCCGGAAGAGATTACTGCCGACATCCCTAACGTGGGTGAAGCGGCACTGTCCAAGCTGGATGAGTCAGGTATCGTTTATATCGGTGCTGAAGTGACCGGTGGTGACATTCTGGTGGGTAAAGTGACGCCTAAAGGCGAAACTCAGCTGACTCCAGAAGAGAAACTGCTGCGCGCTATCTTCGGTGAGAAAGCGTCTGACGTTAAAGACTCTTCTCTGCGTGTACCAAACGGCGTGTCAGGCACGATTATCGACGTTCAGGTCTTTACCCGCGATGGCGTGGAAAAAGACAAACGTGCGTTGGAAATCGAAGACATGCAGCTGAAGCAGGCTAAGAAAGACCTGACTGAAGAGCTGCAGATCCTGGAAGCAGGCCTGTTTGCACGTATCCACTCAGCGCTGGTTGCTGGCGGTATTGAAGCTGAGAAGCTTGCTAAACTGCCACGCGATCGCTGGTTGGAACTGTCGCTGACCGACGAAGAGAAACAAAATCAGCTGGAACAGCTGGCCGAGCAGTACGACGAGCTGAAGTCAGAGTTTGAGAAAAAACTCGAAGCTAAGCGTCGTAAGATAACCCAGGGCGATGATCTGGCACCAGGCGTGCTGAAAATCGTTAAAGTGTATCTGGCCGTTAAACGTCAGATTCAACCGGGTGACAAGATGGCTGGTCGTCACGGTAACAAAGGTGTTATCTCCAAGATCAACCCGATCGAAGATATGCCTTACGATGAAAACGGCACGCCGGTAGACATCGTACTGAACCCGCTGGGCGTACCATCTCGTATGAACATCGGTCAGATTCTGGAAACCCACTTGGGTATGGCCGCGAAGGGCATTGGTGAAAAAATCAATGCTATGCTGAAGAAACACGAAGAAGTTTCTAAGCTGCGCGAGTTCATCCAGAAAGCGTACGATCTGGGCGATGACGTTCGTCAGAAAGTCGACCTGAACACCTTCACCGATGACGAAGTATTGCGTCTGGCTGAAAACCTGAAAAAAGGTATGCCAATCGCGACGCCAGTCTTCGACGGTGCGAAAGAGACTGAAATCAAGCAGCTGCTTGAGATGGGCGGTATTCCGACCTCAGGTCAGATTACACTGTTTGACGGCCGTACCGGCGAGCAATTCGAGCGCCAGGTTACCGTCGGCTACATGTACATGCTGAAACTGAACCACCTTGTTGATGACAAGATGCACGCGCGTTCTACCGGTTCTTACAGCCTCGTTACTCAGCAGCCGCTGGGTGGTAAGGCGCAGTTCGGTGGTCAGCGCTTCGGTGAGATGGAAGTGTGGGCACTTGAAGCATATGGTGCCGCGTATACCCTGCAGGAAATGCTGACCGTGAAGTCCGATGACGTTAACGGCCGTACCAAGATGTATAAAAACATCGTGGATGGCGATCATCGTATGGAACCGGGCATGCCGGAATCCTTCAACGTATTGTTGAAAGAGATCCGCTCGCTGGGTATCAACATCGAGCTGGAAGACGAGTAAGTTTGCACGAACTATTTCGAGTTGCAGGAAGGCGGAAAACGCGCCTGCAACTTGGAATATCGCAGGAACACTCGCAATCACCGTGGTCACAGGGGTACCTGCCTGTTTACCAATAGTCAGGTGCCTAACAGGTCTAACCCGACGGGAGCCAATCCGTGAAAGACTTACTAAAGTTTCTGAAAGCGCAAACTAAGACCGAAGAGTTTGATGCGATCAAAATTGCTCTGGCATCGCCAGACATGATCCGTTCTTGGTCTTTTGGTGAAGTTAAGAAGCCAGAAACCATTAACTACCGTACGTTCAAACCAGAACGTGACGGCCTTTTCTGTGCCCGTATTTTCGGACCAGTAAAAGATTACGAATGCCTGTGCGGTAAGTACAAGCGTTTAAAACATCGCGGCGTGATCTGCGAGAAGTGTGGCGTTGAAGTGACCCAGACCAAAGTACGCCGTGAGCGTATGGGCCACATCGAGCTGGCTTCGCCAACTGCGCACATCTGGTTCCTGAAATCTTTGCCATCGCGCATCGGTTTGCTGCTGGATATGCCTCTGCGTGACATCGAACGTGTACTGTACTTCGAATCCTATGTGGTTATCGAAGGCGGTATGACCAACCTGGAACGCCGTCAGATCCTGACTGAAGAGCAGTATCTCGACGCGCTGGAAGAGTTTGGTGACGAATTCGACGCGAAGATGGGTGCCGAGGCGATTCAGGCCCTGTTGAAAAACATGGACCTGGAGCAAGAGTGCGAGCAGCTGCGTGAAGAGCTGAACGAAACCAACTCTGAAACCAAGCGTAAGAAGCTGACCAAGCGTATCAAGCTGCTGGAAGCGTTCGTACAGTCTGGCAACAAGCCAGAGTGGATGATCCTGACCGTGCTGCCGGTACTGCCGCCAGACTTGCGTCCATTGGTTCCGTTGGACGGTGGTCGTTTCGCAACGTCGGATCTGAACGATCTGTATCGTCGCGTGATCAACCGTAACAACCGTTTGAAACGCCTGCTTGACCTGGCTGCGCCAGACATCATCGTACGTAACGAAAAACGTATGCTGCAAGAAGCGGTAGATGCTTTGCTGGATAATGGCCGTCGCGGTCGTGCAATTACCGGCTCTAACAAGCGTCCGCTGAAATCTCTGGCAGACATGATTAAAGGTAAACAGGGTCGTTTCCGTCAGAACTTGCTGGGTAAACGTGTCGACTATTCAGGTCGTTCCGTTATCACCGTAGGTCCATACCTGCGTCTGCACCAGTGTGGTCTGCCGAAGAAAATGGCTCTTGAGCTGTTCAAACCGTTCATCTACGGCAAGCTTGAACTGCGTGGTCTCGCTACCACCATTAAAGCCGCCAAGAAGATGGTTGAGCGCGAAGAAGCTGTCGTTTGGGATATCCTGGACGAAGTTATCCGCGAACACCCGGTACTGCTGAACCGTGCACCAACCCTGCACCGTTTGGGTATCCAGGCGTTTGAACCTGTTCTGATCGAAGGTAAGGCAATCCAGCTTCACCCGCTGGTTTGTGCGGCATATAACGCCGACTTCGATGGTGACCAGATGGCAGTACACGTTCCGCTGACGCTTGAAGCTCAGCTGGAAGCGCGTGCCCTGATGATGTCTACCAACAACATCCTGTCACCAGCGAACGGCGAGCCAATCATCGTTCCTTCACAGGACGTTGTATTGGGTCTGTACTACATGACCCGTGACTGTGTTAACGCCAAAGGCGAAGGCATGGTACTGACGGGTCCGAAGGAAGCTGAGCGTGTTTACCGCGCGGGTCTTGCCTCTCTGCACGCACGCGTAAAAGTGCGTATCACAGAAGAGATCAAGAACACCGAAGGCGAAGTCACTCACCGTACTTCAATTATCGATACGACTATCGGCCGCGCCATCCTGTGGATGATCGTACCAACAGGTCTGCCGTACTCTATCGTTAACCAGCCTTTGGGCAAAAAAGCTATCTCCAAAATGCTGAACACCTGTTACCGCATTTTGGGCCTGAAGCCGACCGTTATTTTTGCTGACCAGACCATGTACACCGGTTTTGCCTATGCAGCACGCTCTGGTGTGTCTGTAGGTATCGATGACATGGTAATCCCTGCTAAGAAAGCAGAGATCATCGATGAAGCAGAAACCGAAGTTGCAGAGATTCAAGAGCAGTTCCAGTCTGGTCTGGTAACCGCTGGCGAACGCTACAACAAGGTTATCGATATCTGGGCCGCAGCAAACGAACGTGTTGCGAAGGCAATGATGGAAAACCTGTCTGTCGAAGATGTTGTCAACCGTGACGGCGTGACCGAGCAGCAGGTTTCCTTCAACAGTATCTTTATGATGGCCGACTCTGGTGCGCGTGGTTCACCTGCACAGATTCGTCAGCTTGCCGGTATGCGTGGTCTGATGGCCAAGCCAGACGGTTCCATCATTGAAACGCCAATCACCGCGAACTTCCGTGAAGGTCTGAACGTACTCCAGTACTTCATCTCGACCCACGGTGCTCGTAAAGGCTTGGCGGATACCGCACTGAAAACGGCAAACTCCGGTTATCTGACCCGTCGTCTGGTTGACGTGGCACAGGACCTGGTTGTTACCGAAGACGACTGTGGTACCCACGAAGGTATCATGATGACTCCGGTCATCGAAGGCGGCGACGTTAAAGAGCCACTGCGTGAGCGTGTATTGGGTCGTGTAACGGCTGAAGACATCCTCAAGCCGGGTACTGCGGACATTCTTGTTCCGCGTAACACCCTGCTTCACGAGAAGACGTGTGATCTGTTAGAAGAGAACTCTGTCGACAGCGTGAAAGTGCGTTCTGTTGTAAGTTGTGAAACCGACTTTGGTGTGTGTGCAAACTGCTACGGTCGCGACCTGGCACGTGGTCACATCATCAACAAAGGTGAAGCGATCGGCGTTATTGCAGCACAGTCAATCGGTGAGCCAGGTACACAGCTGACGATGCGTACGTTCCACATCGGTGGTGCGGCATCTCGTGCGGCAGCAGAGTCCAGCATTCAGGTTAAAAACACCGGTACGATTAAGCTGAGCAACCACAAGCACGTTACTAATGCTAACGGCAAACTGGTTATCACTTCTCGTAACACCGAGCTGAAATTGATCGACGAATTCGGTCGTACCAAAGAAAGCTATAAAGTGCCTTACGGCTCCGTAATGGGTAAAGGTGACGGTCAGGCAGTTAACGGCGGCGAAACCGTGGCTAACTGGGATCCGCACACCATGCCAGTCATCAGTGAAGTGAGTGGTTTCATTCGCTTTACCGATATGGTTGATACCCTGACCATTACCCGTCAGACAGACGACCTTACCGGTTTGTCTTCTCTGGTGGTTCTGGACTCGGCAGAGCGTAGCACCGGTGGTAAAGACCTGCGTCCAGCGCTGAAAATCGTTGATGCCAAAGGCAACGACGTATTGATTCCAGGTACTGATATGCCTGCTCAATACTTCCTGCCAGGTAAAGCGATTGTACAGCTGGAAGATGGTACTCAGATTCACTCAGGTGACACCTTGGCGCGTATTCCTCAGGAATCCAGCGGTACCAAGGACATCACCGGTGGTCTGCCACGCGTTGCTGACCTGTTCGAAGCGCGTCGTCCGAAAGAGCCTGCAATCCTTGCTGAAATCAGCGGGATCATCTCCTTCGGTAAAGAGACCAAAGGCAAACGTCGTCTGGTAATTTCTCCGTTGGATGGCAGCGATGCTTACGAAGAAATGATCCCTAAATGGCGTCAGCTGAACGTGTTCGAGGGTGAAGTTGTGGAACGTGGTGACGTCGTATCCGACGGCCCAGAGTCTCCGCACGACATTCTGCGTCTGCGTGGTGTTCATGCGGTTACCCGTTACATCACCAACGAAGTGCAGGAAGTTTACCGTCTGCAAGGCGTTAAGATTAACGATAAACACATCGAAGTTATCGTTCGTCAGATGCTGCGTAAAGGCACCATCGTTAGCGCGGGCGGCACCGACTTCCTGGAAGGCGAGCAGGCAGAAATGTCTCGCGTTAAAATCGCTAACCGTCAGCTGGAAGCTGAAGGCAAAATCGCGGCAACTTACAGCCGTGACCTGCTGGGTATCACCAAGGCATCCTTGGCGACCGAGTCCTTCATCTCCGCGGCATCGTTCCAGGAAACGACGCGCGTTCTTACCGAAGCTGCTGTTGCAGGTAAACGTGATGAACTGCGCGGCCTGAAAGAGAACGTCATCGTGGGCCGTCTGATCCCAGCCGGTACCGGTTACGCTTATCACCAGGAACGTGCACGCCGTAAAGCTCTGGGCGAAGTGCCAGTTGTACCGCAAGTTAGCGCGGACGAAGCAACGGCAAACCTGGCCGAGCTGCTGAACGCTGGTTTTGGTAGCAGCGAAGATTAATTCTTCCGGGTGACCAAAATAAAAACCGCTCTTTATTGAGCGGTTTTTTTTTGCCCTTCATTTATCCTTCATCTTTCAAACCGCAGATGCGTTACCTGCGCTCACTCGCCCGAATCACTGACCTGTGTCAGCTCATCGGGACTCGGCTCGCTTGCCGCCTGCCTGCAATTTGAATTCTATTGGATAAAGCATTACCTAATATCCGCTGATTAAAGACTTCTTCCTAGATGCTGATCCCAGTCCTTCCATACCGGCTGTAAACCTGCCTGCGTGAGCGCCTCGGCGACGCGTGCTGGTGGTCGATTGTCGTGCGGCTCGAACTGTTCCAGCTCGGGTTTATCATCTTCGGCATAACCGCCGGGCTGGGTTTTAGAACCCGCGCTGACGGTGGTGATCGCTACCGGAATAACGTGGTCGCGGAAATAGGGGGATTCACGAGTCGACAGTGAAAGCTCGACGTCAGGCGCAAACAGCCTGAAGGCACAAATCAGCTGCACCAACTGCCGCTCATCCAGTATTGACGCTGGCTCAATGCCACCGGCACAGGGGCGTAAACGCGGAAACGCCACCGAATAGCGGCTCTGCCAATACGTCTGCTGCAAATAGAACAGGTGTTCGGCCACCATGTAGCTGTCGGTCCGCCAGTTGTTCGAGAGCCCAAACAGCGCCCCCAGGCCAATCTTGTCGATTCCCGCACGCCCGAGCCGGTCAGGCGTCTCCAGCCGCCAGAAGAAATCCTGCTTCTGTCCACGCAGGTGATGCAACGCGTAGGTGGGGGCATGATAGGTTTCCTGATACACCAGTACGCCGTCGAGACCCAACGTTTTCAGCTCGGCGTATTCGTCCTGCTCCAGCGGCTGCACCTCAATCATCAGCGAACTAAAATGACCACGGATGGCCGGAAAATGGCGGCGAAAATAGGGCATCCCGACCTTGGTTTTGTGCTCACCGGTGACCAGCAGCAAATGCTTGAAGCCAAGCGCATTCAGCGCCTCGCACTCTTTCTCTATCTCAATCTCGTCCAGCGTTTTGCGCTTGATCTTGTTGCTCATCGAGAAACCACAGTAGGTGCATTCGTTCGCGCAGAGGTTGGAGAGATAGAGCGGGGCAAAAAAGCTCACCGTATTGCCGAAGCGCTGACGCGTTAACTGCTGTGCCTTCTGCGCCATAGGCTCGAGGTAGTTAATGGCTGCCGGGGAGATAAGCGCCATAAAATCTTCACGGCTGACGCGCGGGGCGTTGAGGGCGCGCTCAACGTCGGCCGCTGTTTTGCTGTTAATGCGTAGAGAGATGTCGTCCCAGTCTAGCGTTTGCCAATGCTGCTGAAAGCCCGTGCCTTGATAGTCTTTCATGGTCCGACGCTCTCCAGAAACTGCGTCAGCGGGCTGGAAGGATTAGCGCGCGCCGATTTACCGCCCAGACCGCTCTCCTTTGCTAACTGCCCCGCCTCGACGGCGAGCCTGAACGCCGTCGCCATCGCCACCGGGTTGCCAGCAACCGCAATGGCGGTATTGACCAGCACGGCATCGGCACCCAGTTCAAGCGCCTCGGCCGCCTGGCTTGGCGCACCGATACCGGCATCCACTACTACCGGCACCTTGGTCTGTTCAATAATAATGCGCAGGAACTCACGCGTTTGCAGCCCCTGATTGGAACCAATCGGTGCGCCAAGAGGCATCACCGCCGCACAGCCGACCTCTTCGAGGCGTTTACACAGCACCGGGTCGGCGCTGCAATACGGCAGTACCACGAAGCCCTGTTTGACCAGTATTTCGGCGGCCTTAAGGGTTTCTACCGCATCGGGCAGCAAATATTTGAGGTCGGGGTGGATCTCGAGTTTAATCCAGCATGTCCCCAACGCCTCGCGGGCCAACTGGGCGGCAAATACCGCCTCTTCGGCCGTTTTCGCGCCCGAAGTATTGGGCAACAGGTGCAGGCCTAGCTCTTGAAGCGGGCGTAAAATATCGTCGCCGCCGCGCTTGAGGTCAACGCGTTTCATGGCCATCGTCACCAACTGCGTGCCGGAGGCAACAATCGCCTGCTGCATAACCGACGCGCTGGAGAATTTACCCGTTCCAGTAAACAGTCGGGAAGTGAAAGTCGTATCAGCAATTTTTAGCATGGCTCATCCTCCGGCAATGGCTTGAAATACAACGACGTTGTCGCCGTCTTTCAGAACGAGTTCCGCCCACTGCGGGCGTGGAACGATGACCTGATTAACGGCAAGTGCACTGCCAGAAAGGGGGTGTTCAAGGAAAGACAGCAGGGCATCGACGGTAAGCGGGGCATCAAAGCGATAATCTTCGTCATTAACGATGACTTTCATCGCGTGCCTCCGCATACCGGGCAGTCCGCCGAGCGGGCAAGCTGGAGCGTACGCCAGCTTTGCTGCTTGCCGTCGAATAAGCGCAGTTTTCCGGTTAACGAGCTGGTGGCGCCGGCCAACATCTTGATAGCTTCCAGTGCCTGCAATGTCCCTATTACGCCGACCACCGGCCCCAGTACGCCCGCAGTGCGGCAGTTGCGGGTCGGTGTTTCTAAATCAGGATACAGGCAGCGATAGCAGCCGTGGGAATAGGGCGCTTCGATGACCAGCAGTTGGCCGCTAAAGCCTACCGCGCTGCCGCTGATCAGCGTTTTACCTGCTTCGATGCAGGCCTGGTTAACCGCATGGCGGGTCTCCATGTTGTCGCTACAGTCCAGCACCAGGTCCGCGCGTGCGATAATCGCCTGCAAATTGCCAGCATCCAGCCGCTCGGTCAGTATTTCGGTGTGACACAGCGGGTTGAGTTTGCCCAACTCCCGCTGGGCAATTTTCGCTTTGTGGCCGTCAGTATCCGCAGTGCGATAAAGAATTTGTCGCTGGAGATTGGAGACGTGCAGCGTATCGTCATCCGCCAGAAACAGAGTGCCGACGCCAGCGGCAGCCAGATACAGCGCCGCCGGTGAACCCAGGCCACCGAGGCCGACAATCAGCACCGTCGAGGCACGGATTTTTTCCTGCCCCTCCATGCCAATATCTTCCAGCAGCAGCTGTCGGCTGTAGCGCATGAATTCATTATCGTTGAGCATGGTTGTCGTCCCGATAAGGGCAGAGTTTGATTAATTCCGCCGTCGCCGCGCGCCAGTCCGGCGCTTGGGTGATAGCGCTGACCACCGCCACGCTGCCGACGCCGCACTCCATCACCGGCTGTACGCGGTCCAGACTAATTCCACCAATAGCGACTGTCGGAAACTTACCGTCCAACTGCTTGATATGACGCGTCAATTCCTGCAAACCCTGCGGCGCAGACGGCATGTCTTTGGTCTGCGTCGGAAACACGTGGCCGAGGGCGATATATGACGGACGGACGCTCGCGGCGCGCGCCAGCTCGGTGTCATCGTGTGTCGATACGCCCAGGCGCAGGCCGGCACGGTGAATAGCCAGCAGGTCGGTGGTATCCAAATCCTCTTGACCGAGGTGAATACCGTAGGCCTGATGCTTAACCGCCAGACGCCAGTAGTCGTTAATAAACAACCGGGCGTTGTGCTCGCGACCCAGCCTGATGGCCTCGATAATCGCCGGCTCAACCTCGTCGTCGGGCAGGTCTTTTATCCGCAGCTGTAATGTTTTGACGCCCGCCTCTAGCAGGCGGCGTATCCACTCGACGCTGTCTACCACCGGATAAAGCCCGAGGTAATAAGGCACCTCAGGGAACGGGGTGGATGGGATATTCATTTACCGACTCCTTCTTCAATGTTGTCTGCCGGATGGTACAGTTCGCCACCGCGCTCGCGGAAGGCTTCCGACATCTGTGTCATGCCTGACTCGACGATATCAATCGGGATAGCTTTGGCTTCCAGCGCAGCGGCGTAGTCGCGAACTTCCTGAGTGATTTTCATCGAGCAGAATTTTGGACCACACATCGAGCAGAAATGGGCGACCTTACCCGACTCCTGTGGCAGCGTTTCGTCGTGATAGGCGCGGGCCGTTGCGGGATCGAGCGCCAGATTGAACTGATCTTCCCAGCGGAATTCGAAGCGTGCCTTCGACATCGCGTTATCGCGGATCTGCGCGCCCGGATGGCCTTTGGCCAGATCGGCAGCGTGTGCGGCGATTTTGTAGGTAATCAAACCCTGTTTAACGTCCTCTTTGTTCGGCAGGCCAAGGTGTTCTTTCGGCGTGACGTAGCACAGCATTGCGCAACCAAACCAGCCGATCATCGCGGCGCCAATGCCTGAGGTGAAGTGATCATAACCCGGTGCAATATCGGTGGTGAGCGGGCCGAGAGTATAGAAAGGTGCCTCGTGGCACTTTTCCAGCTCTTCGGTCATGTTGCGGCGGATCATCTGCATCGGTACGTGGCCCGGACCTTCGATCATCACCTGCACGTCATACTCCCAGGCAATCTTGGTAAGCTCGCCCAGCGTTTGCAGCTCAGCAAACTGCGCTTCGTCATTGGCGTCCTGAATCGACCCCGGACGCAGGCCATCACCCAGCGACAGCGAGACATCGTAGGCAGCGCAGATTTCACAAATTTCACGGAAGTGAAGATAAAGGAAACTCTCTTTATGGTGCGACAGACACCATTTCGCCATGATGGAGCCACCGCGTGACACGATACCAGTCAGGCGTTTAGCGGTCATTGGCACATAGCGCAGCAGCACGCCAGCGTGAATAGTAAAGTAATCAACACCCTGTTCTGCCTGTTCCAGCAAGGTATCGCGGAACATCTCCCAGTTTAGATCTTCGGCGACGCCGTTAACCTTCTCCAGCGCCTGATAGATTGGCACGGTGCCAATAGGAACCGGGCTGTTACGCATAATCCATTCACGGGTTTCGTGGATGTAGCGGCCGGTTGACAGGTCCATCACCGTATCCGCACCCCAACGGGTCGACCACACCAGTTTCTCGACTTCTTCTTCGATAGACGAGGTGACCGCCGAGTTCCCGATGTTGGCGTTGACCTTGACCAGGAAATTACGGCCAATGATCATCGGCTCTGATTCAGGATGGTTGATGTTGGCGGGGATAATCGCGCGACCGGCCGCAACTTCGGCACGGACAAACTCTGGCGTGATGTTTTCCGGCAGGTGGGCGCCAAAGCTTTCTCCCGGATGCTGTTGCAGCAGCACTTCACCGCGAATACGCTCACGCCCCATGTTTTCACGCAGGGCGATGTATTCCATTTCCGGGGTGATAATGCCCTGACGTGCGTAGTGCAGCTGAGTGACCGTTTTCCCCGCTTTCGCTTTGCGCGGGCGCGGGAGATGCTCGAAACGCAGATGATCCAGGCCTTCGTCGGCCATGCGTTGCTGGGTAAAACCGGAGCTTACCTGCGGCAGCTCTTCGGTATCCTGACGCGCCTCAATCCAGCTGGCGCGGATCTTGTCCAGGCCGCGATGCACATCGATGTTGGATTGAGGATCGCCGTAAGGTCCGGCAGTGTCATAAACCGGGATCGCTTCATTGTCTTCAAACTTTGGAGCGTCTTTGGTACCGCCGATCATCGTCGGGCTGAGCTGGATCTCACGCATTGGCACCTGAATATCGGCGCGGCTACCCTGCAGATAAATACGTTTTGAATTTGGGAAGGCAACGCCTTGCAGGCTGTCGATAAAAGCCTGGGCTTCGGCACGCTGCTGGCGACGATTACTGGTTTTTTTTACCGGTTCATTCTGAAGTTCTGGGGTGTTCGACATAGCAAATTCCTCGTTTATCGCGAAAGGGAAAATTGCTTGTCAGGAGGTTTACAGCGGAAGTAAGGCGTTGTATTTGATTCTTGCGGCGTGGTAATTCCTGAATCAGGAAGCAGCGCAAAGTCCAAACGCAATAAATTACTCTTGTTCCCTTCGCGGGTACTAACCCGATCAGGTTCCGCGGATCCCGAATTAACGGTCTCAGCCTGGCAAATCTCAGTATAGAGAGGTCTGCGCTAGGCACTCCGACAAGAATTGGCCTGCACTTTCAGGCCGTTTAAGAAACCTCAATATACGAGGCTGATTATAAAACACAACCCTTTGCAGGGTTTTTAGGCAAAACTGTTAAGCCGGTCGAACAATCGCTGCATCGTTTGCAACAGTTGGCAAAGCCGCGATTTTATTGTCGAAGGCTAGCGTAATAAGTTGATCTTCAAGATCAAAACGGGCGTCCAACGCTTCGCCGATATCCGATAATGCGTAGTTAAATTCGAAAACGTTATCATCGTTGAAATCGGTTTCAGTATAACTGTCATGGAATGCCATGATAGCCTCGGTATTGGCCTCTAGGGCAGGATAGATTTTTGCCGCTGCCACAAAAAGAGTCTCTTGGGTGCCATCGGCTTCTTCAACTATCCTGTGATAAAGATGGAAATGTCCTGCTGAAAGATAGTCCACCAGATTCTGGCAGAAGTTGTCGAATGCTTTCTCATTCAGCGGCGTGTGTTTCTCTTTATTAGGTTTTAGGCCCACGAGAGTGCAGTAAGAAACCAAAAGTTCTTTGCGTGCGTGCAGCCATTGATCGATTAACTCATTGCTGCCACCAACGCGTTGGGTCAATCTTTCCAGACGATTTAGCATGGTTGACTCCGTGAGTAAGGTAAAAAAATGTCCAAAGGTTAAAGATTACTTATATGTAACTTTGCTTCCCAGATTGTCAGTGTCCTCGAGGTTATGCAACAACAATATGGAAATCCAAATCACAGAACAGCAGCGTGGCTGGTGGGTAGTCAGCCTTGAAGGTAAATTGTGGCTTCCAGAAGGATCCTTACCTAACGGATCCGCAAAGGATTTTTCCTTTACAGGAGATATTGGGCGACAGATCGGAGAATGGCAGGGCGAGCCGGTCTGGTTGATCCGCAAGTCGATGAAAGACGGCATGCAGTCGGCGCGGCAGCTATTGGATAGCGATCGCGGACTGTTCCAACTGGTAGGCCGTGGCGTTCAGCTGTCGGAGTTCTATCGGTCCCACAAGTTTTGCGGCTACTGCGGCCATGAAATGCACGTCAGTAAAACTGAATGGGCCGCGCTGTGTAGTCACTGCAAAGAGCGCTATTACCCGCAGATAGCCCCGTGCATGATAGTGGCTATTCGCCGTGGCAACGAGATCCTGCTTGCCCAGCACGTGCGTCATCGCGGCGGTGTACACACCGTGTTGGCCGGTTTTGCCGAAGTCGGCGAGACGCTTGAAGAGACCGTGGCGCGTGAAGTGATGGAAGAGAGCAATATTCGCGTCAAAAACATTCGCTACGTGAGCTCGCAGCCGTGGCCGTTCCCAAATTCTTTAATGATGGCATTTATGGCCGATTACGACAGCGGTGAAATACGTCATGATCCCAAAGAGCTGCTCAATGCGGGTTGGTATCGCCATGATGCCCTGCCGCTGTTGCCTGCAGTCGGGACTATCGCACGTCGCCTGATTGAAGATACTGTGGTTCTGTGCCGCGCAGAGGAAGAATCTTAGGCCCGACGTGCTACAATGTCCGCCTTATTTTTAGGCACCTGGCTCTTATTACGTAGAGTCGGTTGCCCACCCGGGTTCGCTGTACCCAAGAAGATCAGCAGAATATTTAAGGATCTTGCCAAGAATGAACGAGTTAAAAAACGATCGCTACCTGCGCGCACTGTTACGCCAGCCAGTAGATATCACGCCGGTGTGGATGATGCGTCAGGCTGGCCGCTATTTGCCAGAATATAAAGCGACACGTGCACAGGCGGGTGACTTCATGTCGCTGTGTAAAAATGCCGAACTGGCCTGTGAGGTCACTCTGCAGCCTTTGCGCCGCTATCCGCTGGATGCGGCGATCCTGTTCTCTGATATTCTGACCATTCCGGACGCTATGGGCCTTGGCCTGTATTTTGAAGCGGGTGAGGGGCCACGTTTCTCTTCTCCTCTGACCTGTCACGCCGACGTTGCCAAGCTGCCTATTCCCGATCCCGAGCAGGAGTTGGGCTACGTGATGAACGCGGTGCGCACCATTCGTAAAAACCTTAAGGGCGAAGTGCCGCTGATTGGCTTCTCTGGCAGCCCGTGGACGCTGGCAACCTATATGGTTGAAGGCGGCAGCAGCAAGGCGTTTACCAAGATCAAGAAGATGATGTATGCCGAGCCAGCTACCCTGCATCTGCTGCTTGATAAGCTGGCCGACAGCGTCATTCTGTATCTGAATGCGCAGATCAAAGCCGGTGCACAGTCTGTGATGGTGTTTGACTCCTGGGGCGGCGTGCTGACAGGTCGTGACTACATTGAGTTCTCCCTCAACTATATGCACAAGATTGTTGATGGCCTGATCCGTGAAAACGACGGTCGTCGTGTGCCGGTAACGCTATTCACCAAGGGTGGCGGTCAGTGGCTTGAAGCCATTGCGGCGACCGGCTGTGACGCGCTGGGTCTCGACTGGACCACTGACATCGGCGAAGCTCGCCGTCGCGTGGGTGATAAAGTCGCGCTGCAGGGCAACATGGACCCGTCTATGCTTTATGCGTCTCCTGCTCGCATCGAACAGGAGGTCGCAACTATCTTGTCCAGCTACGGTCACGGCAACGGCCACGTCTTTAACCTGGGCCACGGCATCCATCAGGACGTTCCGCCTGAGAATGCAGGCGCCTTCGTTGAGGCCGTCCACAGCCTGTCGCGTCAATACCACGACTAATAAGCAAGGGATCGCATGATAGATACCGGCGCAATGCGCGAAGAACAGCTGATTAAGGCACAACACATCGTGCTCGAAGACCCTGCTTCGCCACTGTGCCCGGTTTATATTGCTGGTGCCGACATCGGGTTCGAGCAGGGCGGTGAGATTACCCGCGCCGCCGTGGCGGTGCTGCGGTATCCCTCGCTGGAGCTGGTGGAATACCAGATAGCCCGCATTCCTACGCAAATTCCCTATATCCCCGGTTTTCTTTCATTCCGTGAATGCCCGGCGCTCATCGAAGTCTGGCAGCGGCTGCAACACCGCCCGGACCTGCTGATGGTTGACGGTCAGGGCATTGCGCATCCCAGACGTTTAGGGGTCGCCAGCCATTTCGGTCTGATGATTGATGTGCCTACCATCGGCGTGGCGAAAAGCCGTCTTTGCGGGCATTTTTTGCCGTTAGCTGAAGCGGCAGGCTCGACGCAGGCCCTGTGGGACAAAGATGAGCAGCTTGGATGGGTATGGCGCAGTAAGCTTCGCTGCAATCCACTGTTCATTTCTCCGGGTAACGGTATCAGCCTGGCGTCATCGTTATATTGGGTTGAACAATGCACCCGAGGATATCGTCTTCCAGAGCCCACTCGCTGGGCAGATGCGGTGGCATCAAATCGGCCTGCTTTTCAGCGCTGGCAGCGTCTGAGCGGCATGGTTTAAGAATCAAGGCATAGGAGGCGGTCAGGTTTTCAGGTAAACTCCCGCCCAGAAAAGTTAACGAGAAAAAAACATGTTACGTAACCCGATTCATTTACGTCTAGAAAAGCTGGAAAGCTGGCAACATCTGACGTTTATGGCAAGCCTTTGCGAGCGTATGTACCCTAACTATCAGACGTTTTGCCTGCAAACCGGCTTTGGTGAGCCCCAGATTTATCGCAAAATTCTGGATCTGGTGTGGGAAACGCTTGTAATTAAAGATGCAAAGGTTAACTTTGACTCGCAGCTTGAGAAGCTGGAGGAGGCTATCCCTTCTTCAGACGATTACGATATTTACGGCGTTTATCCGGCTATTGATGCCTGTATCGCGTTAGGTGAGCTTATTCACTCGCGTTTGAGCGGTGAAACATTAGTTCACGCTATCGCAATCAGCGAAACATCCATCCGCACCGTTGCCATGCTCGAGATGACTCTGGCTGGCAAAGAAATGACCGATGAAGAGCTGAAAGTGATACCGGCTGTTGAAGAAGAATGGGACATCCAATGGGAGATTTTCCGCCTGTTGGCTGACTGTGAAGAACGTGACATCGAATTGATAAAAGGGTTACGTTCTGACCTGCGTGAAGCCGCTGTGAGTAACATTGGGATAAATTTAACGCAATAAGGCAAGAAAACGTGATTTAACGCCTTATTTGTCGTATCTCAAGGCTTCACATCCGTACCCTGTCTGGTCTACATTTGGGGTGCGTAATAAAAAGTGGCTATCGGTGCGTGTATGCAGGAGGGTGCTGTCAATCGGCATATCCGTCGCACTCGATGCTTTGCAAACGATAAACACACTGTAAAGGATAACTTATGAACAAGACTCAACTGATTGATGTAATTGCTGACAAGGCTGATCTTTCTAAAACTCAAGCTAAACTGGCTCTTGAATCTACTCTGTCTGCAATTACCGAGTCTCTGAAAGAGGGTGAAGCAGTACAATTGGTTGGTTTCGGGACTTTTAAAGTCAATCAACGTAACGAGCGCACGGGTCGTAACCCGCAGACAGGCAAAGAAATCAAAATCGCTGCTGCTACCGTTCCTGCGTTCGTTTCAGGCAAAGCTTTGAAAGAAGCTGTTAAGTAATTGCTTGCAGTGAAAAGAATAAACGAGGGGCCACGCTGGTCCCTTTCGTTTATCACCACCGGACTGATGGCCGTCACATTGGCCTTCAGTCTGGTCGGATGCAGTTCCCACCAGGATACCCCTCTTTTTAGCGCCAGTGGCTACATAGCCGATCAGGGCATTAACCGACTGTGGCGTGAGGACGACAGTGAACATCGTCCACAAACCCTCATCAACGTTTACAGTCCCTATTACGGTAAAGACACCGTGATAACCCGCTATGAATACGTCGACGGTGAGTTGCATCTGATTAAAGAAAGCCATGCCGCCGCCAAAGACCTCGGCGTGACGCTGCGTTTCGATCAGGAAGGTAACGTCAGCTTTATGCAACGACAGCTGGCCGACGCCAAAGAAAAACTCTCGGCGGACGATATCGAGCGCTACAAATATCAGGCAGACAAGGTCCTGAATTTGAGTAAGACGCTGCGCGCCGGGAACGTACAGCTAGTGCAGGGACGTTGGCGACAGGGCGTGATTACCACCTGCGCAGGTGAGCCCGTGACGCTTAGCCTGAATATTCGCTCGCAGGTCTGGCTAGCGAAGCGCGCCGCCAAGGCCGACGACAAGCTGGGACTTGCCTGGCTGACCGCCCCGGAGGGCAATGAACTGCTGCTGGTGGCAAACGAAGATTTCTGTCTCTGGGAACCGAAACAGGGCCAGTTAAACTAGCCTTCGGCGGTTTCCAGACAGTAAAAAGCCCGCATTGCGCGGGCTTTTTCTATTATAGAGCCGGGATTACTGACCCTGCTCGCGGGCAATCGCACGATAGCCGATGTCTTTACGGCAGAAGCTGCCTTCCCACTTGATGTCCTGCGCCAGCTGATACGCACGTTTCTGAGCGTCTGCCACCGTTTTTCCTAACGCCGTCACGCAGAGTACGCGGCCGCCGTTGGTCACAACGCGTTCGTCATGCAGGCGGGTACCGGCGTGGAACACTTTGCCATCCGGTGCTTCTTCCAGCGGCAAGCCAAGGATCACTTCGCCGTTGGTGTAATCGCCCGGGTAACCGCCCGCTGCCAGTACCACACCCAGAGAAGGGCGCGGGTCCCATTCGGAGGTCACTTCGTTCAGACGACCTTCCGCACCGGCCAGGCACAGCTCAACCAGGTCAGAGCGCAGGCGCAGCATAATAGGCTGAGTTTCAGGGTCGCCAAAGCGGCAGTTGAACTCGATAACCTTCGGCTGACCGTCGGCGGAGATCATCAAACCGGCATACAGGAAACCGGTGTAGACGTTGCCTTCAGACGCCATGCCACGCACGGTTGGCCAAATAACCTGGTCCATTACGCGCTGGTGGATTTCATCGGTGACGACCGGTGCGGGTGAATAGGCACCCATACCGCCGGTGTTAGGACCGGTATCTGCATCGCCAACGCGCTTGTGGTCCTGGCTGGTCGCCATCGGCACCACGTTTTCACCGTCAACCATCACGATGAAGCTCGCCTCTTCGCCATCGAGGAACTCTTCGATAACGATGCGGTGACCGGCGTCGCCAAAGGCGTTGCCTGCCAGCATGTCGTGAACCGCAGCTTCAGCTTCTTCCAGCGTCATCGCCACGATAACGCCTTTACCTGCCGCCAGACCGTCGGCTTTGATAACTATCGGCGCGCCTTTGCTGCGCAGATAGGCGAGGGCCGGTTCAATTTCGGTAAAGTTCTGGTAGTCGGCGCTTGGGATAGCATGACGTGCCAGGAAATCCTTGGTAAACGCTTTAGAACCTTCGAGCTGTGCGGCTGCCTGAGTTGGGCCAAAGATTTTCAGGCCGGCAGCGCGAAACGCGTCAACCACGCCGATAACCAGCGGGGCTTCTGGTCCGACAATCGTCAGGCCAATATCGTGGCTTTGGGCAAACGCCAGCAGACCCGCAACGTCGGTCGCGGCGATGTTGACGTTTTCCAGCAAGGGTTCAAGCGCAGTCCCGGCGTTACCTGGGGCAACGTAGATTTTGTCTGCCAGAGGTGACTGGGACGCTTTCCATGCCAGCGCGTGTTCACGTCCGCCGTTACCGATAATTAAAATATTCATTCAGAACTCCAAAATTAGTGGCGGAAGTGACGCATACCGGTGAACACCATGGCGATGCCATGTTCGTTAGCGGCTTCAATCACTTCATTATCACGCATGGAACCGCCGGGTTGGATAACGCAGGTGATGCCAACCGCAGCGGCTGCATCGATACCGTCGCGGAACGGGAAGAACGCATCAGAGGCCATGACAGAACCGGCAACTTCCAGACCTTCGTCGGCAGCTTTGATCCCGGCGATTTTGGCAGAGTAAACGCGGCTCATCTGGCCTGCGCCGATACCGATGGTCATTTTATCGCGTGCATAAACGATAGCGTTAGATTTAACAAACTTCGCCACCTTCCAGCAGAACAAGGCATCTTTCAGCTCTTGCTCGCTCGGCTGACGGGTCGTGACGACGCGTAAGTCGGCTACGTCGACCATACCGAGATCGCGGTCCTGAACCAACAGGCCACCGTTAACGCGCTTGAAGTCCAGCGCTGTTTGACGTCCTTTCCATTCGCCGCAGACCAATACGCGAACGTTTTGTTTGGTCGCAGTCAGCGCCAGCGCTTCTTCGCTCACGGAAGGGGCGATGATCACTTCAACGAACTGACGGCTGATGATGGCCTTAGCAGTCGTCGCATCCAGCTCGCGGTTGAAGGCGATGATGCCGCCGAAAGCCGAGGTCGGGTCAGTCTTGTAGGCACGCTCGTAGGCTTCGAGAACGTTGCCACCCACGGCAACGCCGCAAGGGTTCGCGTGCTTGACGATAACGCAGGCTGGTTCATCGAACTCTTTAACACATTCCAGTGCCGCATCGGTATCGGCAATGTTGTTATAAGAGAGGGCTTTGCCCTGCAGCTGTGTAGAGGTTGCTACCGATGCCTCACAAACCCCTTCTTCTATATAGAATGCGGCCTGCTGGTGGCTGTTCTCGCCGTAACGCATATCCTGCTTCTTGATGTAGCTCAGATTAAGGGTACGTGGGAACTGGCCAGAAGGAGACTCGGTGTCGCCGTGGTATGCAGGGACCATGGTACCGAAGTAGTTGGCAATCATGCCGTCGTAGGCAGCGGTGTGTTCGAAGGCTTTGATAGCCAGGTTGAAACGGGTGGCCAGCAGGAGTGAACCTTCGTTGGCATCCATCTCTTCAATAATAGAGGTGTAGTCGCTGCTCTTAACCACGATAGCAACGTCGTTGTGGTTCTTGGCCGCAGAGCGAACCATGGTCGGGCCGCCGATATCGATGTTTTCAACGGCGTCTTCCAGTGAGCAGTCCGGACGAGACACGGTAGCTGCAAACGGATACAGGTTAACGACAACCATATCGATCGGCGCGATAGCGTGCTGACCCATGATCTCGTCATCTTTACCGCGACGACCCAGGATGCCACCGTGCACTTTCGGGTGCAGAGTTTTAACACGTCCATCCATCATTTCCGGGAAGCCGGTGTAGTCAGAGACTTCTGTCACTGGCAAACCCGCGTCGGCCAGCAGGCGGGCTGTGCCACCAGTGGAAAGCAAATCCACTCCACGTTGAGAGAGGGCTTGGGCGAATTCTACGATACCGGCTTTGTCAGAAACACTGAGCAGTGCGCGGCGGATTGGACGACGTTGTTGCATGGTGGTTTATCCCTTGGCTTTGGAGTCGCAATAGAGAGCGTTACGTGAATTCAATGCTTGTTTCCCTCTATATATAGAAGAAAAACGCAGGATTGGATTCAGATAAGGTTCCACAGAAGCTGTAAGCATCATTATTGCAGATAGTGTCGGTTAATTCAGACGCGCGATATTGTAGCGAAAACGATTGCGCGATGCGCGTCAATTTTGAGTTTCGATGAACATTGTGGATAACTTTGTGTGTAAATCGGTATAAACCCCGCTTTTGCTGTGTATTGCAGCGAACGGTATTTTTTATTGAAATTAGGGGTTGCGGCTCCTCAGAAACTCCCTATAATGCCGCTCCATCGACAGGGAACAACGCAGCAGCAACGCGGTGTGAACGAGTCGGAAAGAATTAAAAATGATGATGACCGCGAAAATAAACGGTTGACATCAAATGAGGAAAGCGTAATATACGCCACCTCGAGTTAGCAAGCGAAAGCGCGTAACTCACTGCTCTTTAACAATTTATCAGACAATCTGTGTGGGCACTCACAAGACGATATCAGCCACCTCGGTGGCAAAAAATATCAAGTCTTAGAGTGACCAAGCAGTAATTCATTATGAATGATGTGAAGTAACTTTGAGCATCGCTGCACTTGTTGCAGCAAATCGAACTTTTAATTGAAGAGTTTGATCATGGCTCAGATTGAACGCTGGCGGCAGGCCTAACACATGCAAGTCGAGCGGTAGCACGGGAGAGCTTGCTCTCTGGGTGACGAGCGGCGGACGGGTGAGTAATGTCTGGGAAACTGCCTGATGGAGGGGGATAACTACTGGAAACGGTAGCTAATACCGCATGATGTCGCAAGACCAAAGTGGGGGACCTTCGGGCCTCACGCCATCGGATGTGCCCAGATGGGATTAGCTAGTAGGTGGGGTAATGGCTCACCTAGGCGACGATCCCTAGCTGGTCTGAGAGGATGACCAGCCACACTGGAACTGAGACACGGTCCAGACTCCTACGGGAGGCAGCAGTGGGGAATATTGCACAATGGGCGCAAGCCTGATGCAGCCATGCCGCGTGTGTGAAGAAGGCCTTAGGGTTGTAAAGCACTTTCAGCGAGGAGGAAGGCGTTGTAGTTAATAACTGCAGCGATTGACGTTACTCGCAGAAGAAGCACCGGCTAACTCCGTGCCAGCAGCCGCGGTAATACGGAGGGTGCAAGCGTTAATCGGAATTACTGGGCGTAAAGCGCACGCAGGCGGTTTGTTAAGTCAGATGTGAAATCCCCGAGCTTAACTTGGGAACTGCATTTGAAACTGGCAAGCTAGAGTCTTGTAGAGGGGGTAGAATTCCAGGTGTAGCGGTGAAATGCGTAGAGATCTGGAGGAATACCGGTGGCGAAGGCGGCCCCCTGGACAAAGACTGACGCTCAGGTGCGAAAGCGTGGGGAGCAAACAGGATTAGATACCCTGGTAGTCCACGCTGTAAACGATGTCGACTTGGAGGTTGTGCCCTTGAGGCGTGGCTTCCGGAGCTAACGCGTTAAGTCGACCGCCTGGGGAGTACGGCCGCAAGGTTAAAACTCAAATGAATTGACGGGGGCCCGCACAAGCGGTGGAGCATGTGGTTTAATTCGATGCAACGCGAAGAACCTTACCTACTCTTGACATCCAGAGAATTTGCTAGAGATAGCTTAGTGCCTTCGGGAACTCTGAGACAGGTGCTGCATGGCTGTCGTCAGCTCGTGTTGTGAAATGTTGGGTTAAGTCCCGCAACGAGCGCAACCCTTATCCTTTGTTGCCAGCACGTAATGGTGGGAACTCAAAGGAGACTGCCGGTGATAAACCGGAGGAAGGTGGGGATGACGTCAAGTCATCATGGCCCTTACGAGTAGGGCTACACACGTGCTACAATGGCGTATACAAAGAGAAGCGAACTCGCGAGAGCAAGCGGACCTCATAAAGTACGTCGTAGTCCGGATTGGAGTCTGCAACTCGACTCCATGAAGTCGGAATCGCTAGTAATCGTAGATCAGAATGCTACGGTGAATACGTTCCCGGGCCTTGTACACACCGCCCGTCACACCATGGGAGTGGGTTGCAAAAGAAGTAGGTAGCTTAACCTTCGGGAGGGCGCTTACCACTTTGTGATTCATGACTGGGGTGAAGTCGTAACAAGGTAACCGTAGGGGAACCTGCGGTTGGATCACCTCCTTACCTCAAGATACGCATTGTGCAGTGTCCACACAGATTGTCTGATGAAAAAGTAACGAGCAGAAATACCTTTATAGGCTTGTAGCTCAGGTGGTTAGAGCGCACCCCTGATAAGGGTGAGGTCGGTGGTTCAAGTCCACTCAGGCCTACCAATCCTTTCCTTCTCTGCGTTGTCGCCCCACTCGTTTGCACCAAGCAAACGTCGTGTGACTCCGCCTTGATAAGAAAAGCATTGGCTGACTCATCTGAACGATGAGTGATAAAGGTATCTGTTAGTGACTGTATGGGGCTATAGCTCAGCTGGGAGAGCGCCTGCCTTGCACGCAGGAGGTCAGCGGTTCGATCCCGCTTAGCTCCACCATATCCATACGGTTCACACCAATACTTCAGAGTATATTGGCGACAGTATACTGCGAAGTATTTTGCTCTTTAACAATCTGGAACAAGCTGAAAAATTGAAATGATACAGCTGAACATAACTCTCCGTAGAAGTATTGAGTTATGCGCACCTGTATTAGAGTCTCTCAAATAATCGCAGCCTCGAATGTTGTCACTCTTTACGAGTTTATAAGACACCTTCGGGTTGTGAGGTTAAGCGACTAAGCGTACACGGTGGATGCCTAGGCAGTCAGAGGCGATGAAGGGCGTGCTAATCTGCGAAAAGCGTCGGTAAGGTGATATGAACCGTTATACCCGACGATACCCGAATGGGGAAACCCAATGTGATACGTCACATTATCGCATGGTGAATACATAGCCATGCGAGGCGAACCGGGGGAACTGAAACATCTAAGTACCCCGAGGAAAAGAAATCAACCGAGATTCCCCCAGTAGCGGCGAGCGAACGGGGAACAGCCCAGAACCTGAATCAGTTTGTGTGTTAGTGGAAGCGTCTGGAAGGTCGCACGGTACAGGGTGATAGTCCCGTACACAAAAGCGCATGAATTGTGAGTTCGATGAGTAGGGCGGGACACGTGACATCCTGTCTGAATATGGGGGGACCATCCTCCAAGGCTAAATACTCCTGACTGACCGATAGTGAACCAGTACCGTGAGGGAAAGGCGAAAAGAACCCCGGCGAGGGGAGTGAAATAGAACCTGAAACCGTGTACGTACAAGCAGTGGGAGCCTACTTGTTAGGTGACTGCGTACCTTTTGTATAATGGGTCAGCGACTTATATTTTGTAGCAAGGTTAACCGTATAGGGGAGCCGTAGGGAAACCGAGTCTTAACTGGGCGTCAAGTTGCAAGGTATAGACCCGAAACCCGGTGATCTAGCCATGGGCAGGTTGAAGGTTGGGTAACACTAACTGGAGGACCGAACCGACTAATGTTGAAAAATTAGCGGATGACTTGTGGCTGGGGGTGAAAGGCCAATCAAACCGGGAGATAGCTGGTTCTCCCCGAAAGCTATTTAGGTAGCGCCTCGTGAATTCATCTTCGGGGGTAGAGCACTGTTTCGACTAGGGGGCCATCCCGGCTTACCAACTCGATGCAAACTCCGAATACCGAAGAATGTTATCACGGGAGACACACGGCGGGTGCTAACGTCCGTCGTGAAGAGGGAAACAACCCAGACCGCCAGCTAAGGTCCCAAAGTCATGGTTAAGTGGGAAACGATGTGGGAAGGCATAGACAGCCAGGATGTTGGCTTAGAAGCAGCCATCATTTAAAGAAAGCGTAATAGCTCACTGGTCGAGTCGGCCTGCGCGGAAGATGTAACGGGGCTAAACCATGCACCGAAGCTGCGGCAGCGACGCTTAGGCGTTGTTGGGTAGGGGAGCGTTCTGTAAGCCGTAGAAGGTGAACTGTGAGGTTTGCTGGAGGTATCAGAAGTGCGAATGCTGACATAAGTAACGATAATGCGGGTGAAAAACCCGCACGCCGGAAGACCAAGGGTTCCTGTCCAACGTTAATCGGGGCAGGGTGAGTCGACCCCTAAGGCGAGGCTGAAAAGCGTAGTCGATGGGAAACAGGTTAATATTCCTGTACTTGGTGTTACTGCGAAGGGGGGACGGAGAGGGCTAGGCTAGCCGGGCGACGGTTGTCCCGGTTTAAGCGTGTAGGGGTGTAGACCTGGTAAATCCGGTTTACTGTAACCCTGAGGCGTGATGACGAGTCACTACGGTGATGAAGTAGTTGATGCCGCACTTCCAGGAAAAGCCTCTAAGCATCAGGTAACATTAAATCGTACCCCAAACCGACACAGGTGGTCAGGTAGAGAATACTCAGGCGCTTGAGAGAACTCGGGTGAAGGAACTAGGCAAAATGGTGCCGTAACTTCGGGAGAAGGCACGCTGTCGCTAGGTGGAGGAACTTGCTTCCCGAGCCGAAGACAGTCGAAGATACCAGCTGGCTGCAACTGTTTAATAAAAACACAGCACTGTGCAAACACGAAAGTGGACGTATACGGTGTGACGCCTGCCCGGTGCCGGAAGGTTAATTGATGGGGTTATCCGCAAGGAGAAGCTCTTGATCGAAGCCCCGGTAAACGGCGGCCGTAACTATAACGGTCCTAAGGTAGCGAAATTCCTTGTCGGGTAAGTTCCGACCTGCACGAATGGCGTAATGATGGCCAGGCTGTCTCCACCCGAGACTCAGTGAAATTGAACTCGCTGTGAAGATGCAGTGTACCCGCGGCAAGACGGAAAGACCCCGTGAACCTTTACTATAGCTTGACACTGAACATTGAGCCTTGATGTGTAGGATAGGTGGGAGGCTTTGAAGCGTGGACGCCAGTCTGCGTGGAGCCAACCTTGAAATACCACCCTTTAATGTTTGATGTTCTAACTCGGCCCCATAATCTGGGGTGAGGACAGTGTCTGGTGGGTAGTTTGACTGGGGCGGTCTCCTCCTAAAGAGTAACGGAGGAGCACGAAGGTTAGCTAATCACGGTCGGACATCGTGAGGTTAGTGCAATGGCATAAGCTAGCTTGACTGCGAGAGTGACGGCTCGAGCAGGTACGAAAGTAGGTCATAGTGATCCGGTGGTTCTGAATGGAAGGGCCATCGCTCAACGGATAAAAGGTACTCCGGGGATAACAGGCTGATACCGCCCAAGAGTTCATATCGACGGCGGTGTTTGGCACCTCGATGTCGGCTCATCACATCCTGGGGCTGAAGTAGGTCCCAAGGGTACGGCTGTTCGCCGTTTAAAGTGGTACGCGAGCTGGGTTTAGAACGTCGTGAGACAGTTCGGTCCCTATCTGCCGTGGGCGTTGGAAGATTGAGAGGGGCTGCTCCTAGTACGAGAGGACCGGAGTGGACGCATCACTGGTGTTCGGGTTGTCATGCCAATGGCATTGCCCGGTAGCTAAATGCGGAAAAGATAAGCGCTGAAAGCATCTAAGCGCGAAACTTGCCTCAAGATGAGTCTTCCCTGGAGCTTCGAGCTCCCTGAAGGGACGTTTAAGACTAAGACGTTGATAGGCTGGGTGTGTAAGTGCAGCGATGCATTGAGCTAACCAGTACTAATGACCCGAGAGGCTTAACCTTACAACACCGAAGGTGTTTTAGAGAGACGAGACGAAAGTTTCAGGAAATCAGCTTGTTCAAAGATTGGTTCTGATGGCGGCCTGCAGGAATGTGGAAAGCGGTTGGGATGAAACAGAATTTGCCTGGCGGCAGTAGCGCGGTGGTCCCACCTGACCCCATGCCGAACTCAGAAGTGAAACGCCGTAGCGCCGATGGTAGTGTGGGGTCTCCCCATGCGAGAGTAGGGAACTGCCAGGCATCAAATAAAGAACAAGCCCTAGTCGAAAGACTGGGGCTTTTTCTCGTCGGTAATTTAAGAAATTCCAGTTCAAGAGAAGGCCCCTGTCTGACGACAGGGGCTTTTTTGTGCGCGTTTACTGACCATTTTTAACCCTTTTTGCCTCCTTCTAAATAGCTAAAACTCTTCATCAAACAGATATAAATAACTAAATGTTATGAGCATATAGCCTTAAGCTGAATAATTTTCACCTAGGCTTTACAAGCTCGACATAGCCGCTGAAAACCGTTATCTTCGGGCATCTAGATGTCTAAACGTATAAGCGGATGTAGTGAGGAAGTTGTTATGCCAATTCGGGTTCCAGATGAGTTACCAGCCGTGAACTTTTTGCGCAATGAAAACGTCTTTGTGATGACGTCTTCACGTGCAAAAACTCAAGAAATTCGTCCATTGAAAGTGCTGATACTCAATTTGATGCCGAAGAAGATCGAGACGGAGAATCAGTTTCTTCGCCTGCTTTCCAATTCCCCTTTGCAGATTGATGTTCAGCTGCTGCGTATCGACAGCCGTGAGTCCAAGAACACGCCTGCCGAGCATTTGAATAACTTCTACTGCGATTTTGAAGATATCCAACACGATAATTACGACGGGTTGATCGTGACCGGTGCACCGCTGGGTCTGGTGGACTTCTGCGACGTCGCCTATTGGCCGCAGATTGAGCGTATCGTTCATTGGGCAAAAGAACATGTCACCTCAACGCTGTTTGTCTGCTGGGCCGTACAGGCCGCGCTGAACGTGCTTTATGGCATGCCGAAAATGACCCGCGAGACCAAACTCTCCGGCGTATATGCGCATCAGACGCTACAGCCTTTGGCGCTTCTGACCCGTGGATTTGACGAGTCATTCCTGGCGCCACACTCGCGCTATGCGGACTTCCCGATTGAAGAACTGCGCAAATACAGCGATCTGGATATTCTCGCCGAATCGGAAGATGCGGGTGCTTATCTGTTCGCGACAAAGGACAAGCGCATGGCGTTCGTCACCGGCCATCCAGAATACGATGCCGGTACGCTGGCAGGCGAGTATCTGCGTGACCTTGACGCAGGCCTTTCACCGGACATGCCTTACAACTACTTCCCTGAAGACAATGCGGATCTGGCACCGAAAGCCAGCTGGCGCAGCCACGGCCATCTGTTATTCACCAACTGGTTAAACTACTACGTCTACCAGATAACGCCATTCGATCTTCGCCAGATGAATCCTACGCTGGAATGAGCTCTTAGCCTGTCTCGGTAATACAAGTCTGAACGCCCACGATCACTTCTCCGATCGTGGGCGTTTTTATTTTGTTCCTGCCAATGCCGATCCTTGTTCGATTGCAAAAATTATGGAAATTGATCCTGTTTCTATAAAAATATTTCACCGTCTATTTAGTTGAATCAAAAAGGCTTTATTTTTATTTAAAATAAAAATGGAAATCGTTTTTGATTTTATCATTTTCTTGATTACGCTTAAGTCTATCGGCTAGTAAATAACCAGTCTGGTCATTTCAAGTTATGCGATCTTTTTACGCCTCGGATCGTCGCCGTGATCAACGCGTCCAGCTCAGGCAGATGTTTAATGAGCTCATTGAAAAGTCAGGAGAATGTAGATGTCACAGCAGATAACCCGCAGCCCACTCGACTTTACACGCCAATTTTCAGAACAGGCATCCAGCATTCTGACCGAACCCGCCATCGACTTTTTGGCTGATTTGGTAAGCCAATTCGCCCCTGTACGCCAGCAGCTACTGACAGAAAGGCGATATATTCAGTCGGATATTGATGCCGGTAAGCTGCCGGACTTTATTTCGGAAACGTTTTCCATTAGAGATACTGAATGGCGCATCCAAAATATTCCTGATGACCTGCTCGACAGGCGAGTCGAAATAACCGGGCCTGTCGAACGTAAGATGGTCATCAATGCGTTGAATGCCAACGTTAAAGTCTTCATGGCAGACTTCGAGGATTCACTTGCGCCTAACTGGAGCAAAGTGATTGAAGGGCAGGTTAATCTGCGCGACGCGGTGCGCGGCACCATCAGCTACACCAATGAGGCAGGTAAGATTTATCAACTTAAACCTGACCCGGCCGTACTGGTTTGTCGAGTCAGAGGATTGCATTTGCCCGAGAAACACGTGACCTGGCAGGGTGAGCCTATCCCGGGCGGCCTGTTTGATTTTGCGCTGTATTTCTTCCACAACTATCGCGAACTGCTGGCCAAAGGCAGCGGCCCTTACTTCTATCTGCCCAAAATGCAGTCTTACAAAGAGGCGCAGTGGTGGAGTCAGGTATTTTCCTTCGCCGAAGACAGCGTCGGGCTGCCGCGCGGCACTATCAAGGCCACGGTACTGATTGAAACATTGCCTGCGGTATTCCAGATGGACGAAATCCTTTATCACCTGCGCGAACATATCGTCGGGCTCAACTGCGGGCGCTGGGACTATATCTTTAGCTATATCAAAACATTAAAGAACTTCGGCGATCGCGTCTTACCTGACCGCCAGGTTGTGACCATGGATCAGCCTTTCCTCAGCGCCTATTCCCGTCTGCTTATCAAAACCTGCCATCGCCGAGGGGCGTTCGCGATGGGCGGCATGGCGGCATTTATTCCGAGCAAGGACCCGCAGCGCAACGCGTGGGTGCTCAATAAGGTGATCAAGGATAAGGAGCTTGAGGCGGCGAACGGCCATGACGGCACCTGGATTGCGCATCCCGGCCTCGCCGATACCGCCATGTCAGTATTCAGCAAGGCACTAGGTTCACGTCCCAACCAGCTTGACGTTACGCGTGAGGAAGATGCACCGATTTACGCCGAAACTCTGCTTACGCCATGTCAGGGAGCGAGAACAGAGGAGGGGATGCGCGCCAACATTCGCGTCGCGGTGCAATACATCGAAGCATGGATTTCAGGCAATGGCTGCGTGCCAATCTATGGACTGATGGAGGATGCCGCCACGGCGGAAATATCCCGTACCTCAATCTGGCAGTGGATCCATCACGGCAAAACGCTAGACGACGGACAAAAGGTGACCAAAGAGCTTTTCCGCCAGCTGCTGGCGGAGGAGATGCAGGTCATTCAACAAGAATTAGGTGACCAGCGGTTTTGCTCTGGGCGTTTTCACGAAGCCGCAGCGCTGATGGAAAAAATCACCACCCAGGATGAACTGATCGACTTCCTCACGCTGCCTGGCTATGCGCTGCTGGCTTGATAAACCCTGATAAGAAATCGGAGTCACCGTCATGAAAATTACCCGTACCCAACAAATACAACAACTCGAAGAATCATGGTCACTGCCGCGCTGGAAAGGGATCACTCGTCCATACACGGCCGCAGAAGTTATTAGCCTGCGCGGCTCTGTGAATCCCGAATGTACGCTGGCGCAGCATGGCGCGAGCCGACTGTGGGAGCTGCTGCACGGCGGGTCACGCAAAGGTTATGTCAACTGCCTCGGTGCACTCACCGGTGGGCAGGCGCTGCAACAGGCCAAGGCCGGTATTGAGGCGATTTATCTGTCTGGGTGGCAGGTTGCCGCCGACGCCAACACCGCGTCGAGCATGTATCCCGATCAGTCTTTGTATCCAGTGAATTCCGTTCCCGAAGTGGTATCACGCATCAACAATACCTTTCGCCGGGCGGACCAAATTCAATGGGCAAACAACATCGAACCGGGCCAGCCGGGTTATACCGACTATTTCTTGCCGATTGTTGCCGATGCAGAGGCCGGTTTCGGTGGCGTGCTGAACGCGTTTGAATTGATGAAATCTATGATTGAGGCAGGCGCGGCGGCGGTGCATTTTGAAGACCAGCTGGCCGCCGTGAAGAAGTGCGGGCACATGGGCGGAAAAGTGTTGGTTCCGACGCAGGAGGCAGTGCAAAAGCTGGTTTCTGCTCGTCTGGCGGCAGACGTTTTGGGCGTACCTACTTTACTGGTCGCCAGGACCGATGCGGATGCGGCCGACCTGCTGACCTCTGACTGTGATCCCTATGACAGCGCGTTTATCACCGGCGAACGCACCCATGAAGGCTTTTACCGCACTCATGCCGGTATTGAACAGGCCATCTCGCGCGGGCTTGCCTATGCGCCTTATGCAGACGTTGTCTGGTGCGAAACCTCGACGCCGGATCTGGCGTTGGCGAAGCGCTTTGCCGAGGCAATTCATCAGCGTTTCCCGGGAAAACTGCTGGCCTACAACTGCTCGCCGTCGTTTAACTGGAAGAAAAACCTCGATGACCAGACCATTGCGAGCTTCCAGGATCAACTGGCAGCGATGGGTTATCAGTACCAGTTTATTACTCTCGCCGGTATTCACAGTATGTGGTTCAACATGTTCGATCTGGCCCATGCCTATGCGCAGGGCGAGGGCATGAAACATTACGTCGAAAAAGTCCAGCAGCCGGAGTTTGACTCCGTAAAACGTGGCTATACCTTCGCCTCGCATCAGCAAGAGGTTGGCACCGGTTATTTCGATAAGGTCACCACCATTATTCAGGGCGGACGCTCTTCGGTGACGGCTCTGACCGGCTCGACGGAAGAACAGCAATTTTCCTGAGAACGCAATGGCCCGAATCATACGGGCCATTTGGACCCCGCGTAAGTCAGAGAGCAGAGTGATGAAGACAGAACTGTTGATTGCCCAAACCATTCTTCAGGGATTCGATGCACAGTATGGGCGCTTTCTGGAAATTACTTCCGGCGCTCAGCGGCGTTTTGAACAAGCTGACTGGGCTGCCGTTCAGCAGGCAATGAAGCAGCGTATTCATCTTTATGATCATCATGTTGGGCTGGTGGTCAGCCAGCTGAAGTGTATTACCGGTCCACGCTTTTATGATGCGACGTTCAATGCGCGTATCAAAGCCTGCTTCAGCAGCCTGTTGCCTGATTATCCGCGCGGTGAGATTGCCGAAAGCTTTTTTAATTCAGTCTATTGCCGCATCTTCAAACATCGTGATTTAGCGGACGACAGGCTGTTTGTCTTTAGCGAACAACTGCCGCAAAGCGCTAAACCGCCACAGAGACCTCTGGCACGACTCTTTGCGCCTGGCCCTAGCCTGCGGGACATGCTGCAAAAATTGTTAATGGAACTGCCGCTGCGCCTGCCGTGGGAGGACATTACAAGGGACGCGCACGCCATTGCTGATGCCCTGAACGTTTCTTTTCCTGACGGTGAGCTCGACAACGCAGAATTCGAAATGGCCAACGAGCTTTTTTACCGCAACAAAGCGGCGTGGCTGGTCGGCAAGATTCGTCTGGCCGGCAGGGCACAGCCTTTCCTGTTACCTGTCCATCAAAGCCGACAGGGACGACTCTTCGTTGATACGTGCCTCACCGAGCAGGACGATGCCAGCATTGTTTTCGGTTTCGCCCGCTCCTATTTCATGGTTTATGCGCCACATCCCGGTGCATTGGTCGAATGGCTGCGCGAAATTCTTCCCCACAAGACCACGGCAGAGCTTTACAGCGCCATAGGCTGTCAGAAGCATGCGAAAACAGAATGTTACCGTGAGCATCTGCGCTATATGGCCTCAAGCACCGAGCCTTTTATCATCGCTCCCGGCGTTAAAGGCATGGTTATGCTGGTATTTACCCTGCCAGGCAGTGACCGCGTTTTCAAAGTCATCAAGGACCGATTTGCGCCCCCCAAGCAGGTTACCGAGCAGCGAGTCAGGGACTGCTACCAGTTGGTCAAGGAGCATGACCGGGTAGGGCGAATGGCCGATACGCAGGAGTTCGAGCATTTTATCCTGCCCAAAAATCGCATCAGTGCCGAGTTGATGGCCGAGCTACAGTGCGAAGCCGTCAATAAAATAGAAGATCTCGGCGACAGCATCGCAATACGCCATTTATACATTGAACGGCGAATGAGCCCACTAAACCTCTACCTTGCACAGGCAACGCCCGAGCAGCTGCATGACGTGATAGAAGAGTACGGTAACGCAATTAAGCAGCTGGCCGCCGCAAATATTTTTCCGGGGGATATGCTGTTTAAAAACTTTGGTGTGACGCGCCATGGTCGGGTGGTGTTCTACGACTATGACGAGATTTGTTATATGACGCAGGTTAATTTCCGTGACCTGCCTTTGCCGCGTTTTCCCGAGGAGGAACTGGCGAGCGAACCCTGGTACAGCGTGTCCGAGAACGACGTCTTCCCGGAGGAATTTCGGCATTTCTTGTGCAGCGACGCACGACTTCGGCCGCTATTTGATGCGCTGCACGGCGACCTGTTTTGCCCTGACTATTGGCGCGGGCTGCAACAGCGTATTCTCGCGGGTCACATTGAAGACGTTTATGCCTACCGCCGCCGACAGCGGTTTAGCGCCAGAACGTCGCAGAAGCCCAACGCTGAGGCGAGCTAATCTCGCCCCGCTTTTTAATGCTTGCCGCCGCCGTAGGCCTGGGTTATCTCTTTCGCCGCATGGATAACCAGCGCCCCGAGCTCGGTAACGCGATCGTCAGTAATCCTTGAAACCGGCCCCGAAATCGAAATTGCCGCGTAGGCGTCATTGTGTTCGTCATAAATACAGGTCGCCACGCAGCGCAGTCCTAACGCATGTTCTTCATCATCAAAGGCATAGCCGCGCTTGCGGGTCTCGGCCAGCTCCTGCTTGAGATTCGCCGGTGAACTGCGGGTCATCGGCGTGTAGCTGTGCAGCCCAATTTTGTGTAGCAGTTTAACGAGACGCTCTTCGGGCAGCGTGGACAGGAATGCTTTGCCTGCGCCAGAAGCATGCATCGGCAGCTTGCCACCAATGGGTGCCGACATCCGCATCAGCGCATTGCACTGTACCTGATCGATAATGATCGCCTGGTAATCGCTGTGATCGAGCACCGCGAGGTTCACTGTCTCGCCAGATTCTTCCATTAATCGGCGCAGCATGGGATGAACCATGGCTAACAGGTTGCGGCTTTGCAGAAAGCTGCTGCCGACCACGAAAGCGTGGGAGCCAATTGTCCACAGACCCAGATCGCCAACCTGACGAACGAAACCCTGTTGCTGCATGGTGGTCAGGAGCCTGTGCGTTGTCGAGTTGGGCAGTCCGGCCTGCTGGGCCAGGTCGGTGAGCGCCACGCTGCCCTGAGCTTCGGCAATGTATTCAAGCAACTTCAGACCGCGGGTTAACGATTGAACCTGTCCGGTTGCTGTGCTGGCACTGGCCGTTGTGCCTTTGCCCTTTTTAGTGCGTTTTGCTGCCGTGGCAGAAGAGGTCACCATCGTGCTTTCCCTTGTCAGCGTCGCCACTATAACGGCGAGAAAATATTATTTTGGAATTGGTTTTCGTTTTTACAGTATGGATCGCAAACAAGTTTTGCGCTCATCCGATGTGTTGCATCGACTCTGGAATGTGCCTCGAGGATTTGATGAAAAAGACTCAGGTTGCTGCCGGCACTGGGCCTGAGCAAGGTATGCTAGGATTATTGGCGGATTTTGAAGCAGGTTTTCATAAATTATGATTAAAGTAGGGTGCTGAAGACCGGCCAAACGTGAAAGTAGCAGAATTTTGCAAGCAATGGGTGATGAGGTGAAAGTGACTAATCGAGTTGAAGCACTGCATGAACAGCTGGCGAAGCGGATTTTAGTTCTCGACGGTGGCATGGGGACAATGATCCAAAGCTATCGTCTGGAAGAAGAAGACTATCGCGGCGAACGTTTTGCTGATTGGGAAAGCGATCTCAAGGGCAATAACGACCTGTTGGTGCTGACCAAGCCCGAGATTATTACCGCCATCCATTACGGCTATCTCGAGGCTGGGGCGGACATTCTCGAAACTAACACCTTCAACTCGACGACCATCGCCATGGCCGACTACCACATGGCGTCACTCTCGGCCGAGATAAACTATGAGGCGGCCCGACTGGCACGTATCTGCGCTGATGAATGGACTGCACGCACGCCAGAGAAACCGCGCTATGTGGCGGGTGTGCTAGGGCCAACCAACCGCACCGCCTCGATCTCTCCCGACGTCAACGATCCTGCATTCCGTAACGTCTCCTTCGATCAGCTGGTGGAAGCCTATCGCGAATCGACCCGTGCCTTGATCGAAGGCGGCGCGGATCTGATCATGGTTGAAACGATCTTCGATACCCTGAACGCCAAAGCGGCGACCTTTGCCATCGAAACCGTGTTTGAAGAGATGGGCGTCCTGCTGCCGGTGATGATTTCCGGCACGATTACCGACGCCTCTGGTCGCACGCTGTCAGGCCAAACGACGGAAGCATTCTATAACTCGCTGCGCCACGTCAAGCCGCTGACCTTTGGTCTGAACTGTGCACTTGGCCCCGACGAGCTGCGTCAATACGTCGCCGAGCTTTCCCGTATCGCCGAATGTTACGTCACCGCTCACCCTAACGCCGGTCTGCCTAACGCCTTTGGGGAATACGACCTTGAAGCCAAAGAAATGGCTGAACACATCGGCGAATGGGCACGCTCCGGCTTCCTCAATATTGTGGGCGGCTGCTGTGGTACTACCCCAGCGCATATCGCCGAGATAGTGCTGGTCCTCGACGGCGTTGCACCACGCAAATTGCCCGAAATTCCGGTCGCCTGTCGTTTAGCGGGTCTTGAACCGTTAACGATTTCTCCCGAGACGCTGTTTGTTAACGTGGGTGAACGTACCAACGTAACGGGGTCGGCTCGCTTCAAAAGATTGATTAAAGAAGAAAAATATTTAGAGGCGCTCGAGGTGGCCCGCCAGCAGGTTGAAAGCGGGGCGCAGATTATTGATATCAATATGGACGAGGGCATGTTGGATGCCGAAGCGGCGATGGTCAAATTCCTCAATTTGATCGCCGGCGAGCCAGACATCGCCCGCGTGCCCATCATGATTGACTCTTCAAAGTGGGACGTTATCGAAAAAGGCCTGAAATGCATTCAGGGCAAAGGCATCGTTAACTCGATTTCCATGAAGGAGGGCGAAGAGTCTTTCCTCAACTACGCCCGCAAGGTGCGCCGCTACGGTGCTGCCGTGGTGGTCATGGCCTTTGATGAAGTCGGACAGGCAGACACTCGCGCCCGTAAAATCGAGATTTGCCGTCGCGCCTACAGGCTGTTGACCGAAGAGGTGGGGTTTCCGCCGGAAGATATTATCTTTGACCCGAACATCTTTGCCGTCGCAACCGGTATCGAAGAGCACAACAACTACGCCGTTGACTTCATTGAAGCCTGTGCCGATATCAAGAGCGAGCTGCCTCATGCCCTGATTTCGGGCGGGGTGTCCAACGTCTCTTTCTCATTCCGTGGCAACGAGCCGGTCCGTGAGGCGATTCACGCGGTGTTCCTTTATCACGCTATTCGCAACGGCATGGACATGGGCATAGTCAATGCGGGTCAGTTGGCCATTTATGATGACTTAACGCCCGAGCTGCGCGAGGCGGTGGAGGACGTCATCCTTAATCGTCGCGACGACGGCACCGAGCGGCTTTTAGATCTGGCAGAGAAATATCGCGGCAGCAAAGACGACGGTGAGGCGAACAAACAGCAGGCCGAGTGGCGCAGCTGGGATGTCAGAAAGCGCCTTGAATATTCGCTGGTGAAGGGCATTACCGAGTTCATTGAGCTCGACACAGAAGAGGCTCGTCAACTGTCGACGCGACCGATTGAGGTCATCGAAGGTCCGCTGATGGACGGCATGAACGTGGTGGGTGACCTGTTTGGTGAAGGAAAAATGTTCCTGCCGCAGGTGGTGAAATCAGCACGCGTTATGAAACAGGCGGTGGCTTATCTCGAGCCCTACATCGAGGCCAGTAAAGAAAAGGGTAAGACTAACGGCAAAATCCTGCTGGCGACGGTAAAAGGCGACGTGCACGACATCGGCAAGAACATCGTGGGCGTGGTGCTACAGTGTAATAACTATGAAATTATCGATCTGGGCGTGATGGTCCCGACCGACAAAATTCTGAAAACGGCCATCGAAGAGAACGTTGATATCATTGGGCTTTCTGGCCTGATTACGCCGTCGCTTGACGAAATGGTCAACGTGGCGAAAGAGATGCAGCGCCGTGGTTTCACCATTCCGTTGCTGATTGGCGGGGCAACTACCTCGAAGGCGCACACGGCGGTCAAGATTGAGCAGAACTACCAGGGGCCGACAACCTACGTACAAAATGCCTCGCGCTCGGTCGGCGTGGTGTCAGCGCTGTTGTCCGACACGCAACGAGATGCCTTTATCGAAAGAACCCGTAGAGAGTACGAAACCGTGCGTATTCAGCATGGGCGTAAAAAACCGCGCACGCCGCCCGTCAGCCTGGTGAAGGCGCGTGAAAACGCGACCGTGCTGGACTGGGAAAGCTATACGCCGCCTGTGGTGCATCGTTTGGGTATTCAAAAGGTTGAGGCTAGCATCGAGACGCTGCGTAATTACATCGACTGGACGCCGTTCTTCATGACCTGGTCGCTGGCCGGTAAGTATCCTCGTATTCTTGAAGATGAAATTGTCGGCGAAGAGGCTAAACGCCTGTTCAAAGATGCCAACGACATGCTGGATAAACTCTCCAAAGAACGGCTTCTGCATCCGCGCGGCGTGGTCGGTTTATTTCCGGCTAATCGAGTCGGCGATGACATTGAAATCTATAGCGATGAACGTCGTGATGACGTGCTGGTGGTCAGCCACCATCTGCGTCAGCAAACCGAAAAAACCGATTTTGCCAACTACTGCCTGGCCGATTTTGTCGCGCCAAAAACCAGCGGCAAAGCTGACTATATTGGCGCTTTTGCCGTGACCGGCGGGCTGGAGGAAGATGCGCTGGCCGAGGCCTATGACAAACAGCACGATGATTACAATAAAATCATGGTCAAGGCGCTGTCAGACCGTCTGGCCGAGGCGTTTGCAGAATATCTTCATGAACGAGTGCGTAAGGTTTATTGGGGCTTCGCGGCTAACGAAAATCTCAGTAATGAAGAACTGATTCGCGAAAATTATCAGGGTATCCGACCGGCACCGGGCTATCCGGCGTGCCCGGAACATACCGAGAAAGGACAGATCTGGAAGTTGTTGAATGTCGAGGAGAATACCGGCATGCAGTTGACCGAATCCTTCGCAATGTGGCCGGGGGCGGCCGTTTCAGGCTGGTATTTCAGCCATCCGGAAAGTAAATACTTTGCCGTGGCGCAGATTCAACGCGATCAGGTTGAGGACTACGCGGCCCGTAAAGGGATGCCGATAGCCGACGTCGAGCGCTGGTTGGCCCCCAACCTCGGCTACGACGCAGATTAATCTCTTCTTCTCCCTTCTCCTTTTAAACAGGAGGAGGGAATTCCTCACCCTACCTCCACATCAATCTGTAACGCATCGTAGCGCCAATATTCTAAATCACAGTCAATTACGCGATCCTGCCGATCGCGGTTGATCCGCGTAATAAACAGCGCCGGGCTACCCGCCGCGACTTTCAGAGCAGTAGACGCCTGTTCTGGCAGCCGCGTCGGCACCATATCAAAACGCACCCGACCATATTTTACCCCATAGCGGGAGAAATACAGGTCAGTCAGGGACTGCGTCAGGTCATCGTGAATGATATCGGGGAAGAACTTCGGATTGAGGTAATGCTCAACGTAGAGCACCGCGCGTCCATCGATGTACCGCAAACGGCGGATGCAATAAATGTCACTTTGCGGTGGCAGATTGAGCCTCTGACACAGTATGTCGCTGCCTTTTATCTGGCTTGCGTCGAGCAGCTCCGTCTGGGCAATACGCCCTTGCTCCTTTGCCATCGCGTGGAAGTGGCTGCGCTGAAGCGGGTTATAGAGGATACGCGGCGGTGAAATAAACCATCCCCGCCTGACCTCCCGGTAAATAAGTCCTTGCGCCTCGAGCTGCCCCAGAGACTCGCGCAGAGTGATTCGCGTCGTGGAGAACTCCTCACTTAGCGTTCTCTCTGAAGGCAGGCGTCCTTCGGTGCGATAAAACCCTGCGGCTATCTTTTCACTCAATGTCTGGCAGATAGCGGCAACGGTAGTTTGCGATTCACTCATCAGTCTTCAGCCTCATTTCAGTGCATTTTTGCACCACAATGACCAATAAAGGTTGAAAATTTGTGCACTTGTTAACAGCTATTAGCTTAAAAATGCCGCTTTTTCGCGCTGTCATATAATTATCACAAACGATCTTTAGATTGGCTTGGTTCTTGCTGGACTAGACCAGCACTCACACACACTATCATCTGGAGCATCAGTTATGAAACAGTTGTTCGCTACTGTGTTAACCACCGCGCTCGTTATGACCACGACCACGGCGTTTGCCGCCGAGTCTCTGGCAGATCTGGAAAAAGCCGCTAAAGCCGAAGGCACGGTCAACAGCGTCGGGATGCCTGATTCGTGGGCTAACTGGAAAGATACCTGGAATGATTTGAATACCAAATACGGCATCAAACACAGTGATACCGATATGAGTTCAGCTCAGGAGATAGCGAAGTTTCTGGCGGAAAAAAATAACGCCAGTGCGGATATCGGCGACGTGGGTGCAGCATTCGGTCCGGTTGCGGTAAAAGAGGGCGTTACACTGCCGTACAAGCCAAGCACCTGGGATCAGGTTCCTGCCTGGGCGAAAGACAAAGACGGAAATTGGGCTCTGGCTTACACCGGAACTATCGCGTTTATCATTGATAAATCACAGGTTAAAGACGAGCCACACAGCTGGGCCGACCTGCTGAAGGGTAAATATAAAGTCACCATTGGTGACGTGAGCACCGCGGCACAGGCCGCAAACGGCGTGCTGGCGGCCACCTATGCGATGGGTGGCAACGAGAAAAACCTCAAGCCGGGTCTGGAGTATTTCGCCAAACTGGCTAAGGCCGGTCGTCTGAGCCTGACCGACCCGGTTATTGCCTCGCTGGAGAAAGGGGAAGTGCAGGTCGGTGTGGTCTGGGACTTCAACGGCCTTAACTACCGCGACCAGATTGATAAAACCCGTTTCGACGTGGTTATCCCTTCAGACGGCAGCATCACCTCTGGTTATTCAACCATTATTAACAAATACGGCAAGCATCCAAACGCTGCGAAATGGGCGCGTGAGTACATCTTCTCTGACGCGGGCCAAATCAACCTGGCGCGTGGTTATGCTCGTCCTATTCGCGCAGAACATCTGACCCTGCCGGATGACGTGAAGGCCAAGCTGCTGCCAAACAGCGAATACGCCAATGCGCATCCGATTGCCGATCCGGACGCCTGGACCAAGAGTGCCAAGACGCTTCCACGCCTGTGGCAAGAGCAGGTCATGATCAACCTCCAACAATAAAATCCTCGTCATCTCGCGTGTTTGAGGGGGCGGTGGCTTCTCAGCCGTTTCCGGTCACTTACTTCAGTAAGCTGCCGGGAAACACTTGGTCGCCGTCTTCCTGACACGCGAGATCTCTAGAGGATTAATTTCCCAGCTTTGAAATTTTAAATAAGTTATTGAACTTAATATTCATTTTATCAGGGCCATACGTAATGAAAAGTATTCTGGTGGTATTGGACGGTCTGAACTTTCAGGTTGCCCGCGATGCAATGGGTTATTTACAGGCACAGTGTGCTGCGGGACGCGGGCGCTTGTATCAACTGGAGTGCGAGCTGCCTTCACTGTCACGCCCGCTGTACGAATGCATTCTGACCGGTGTGACGCCGGTGTTAAGCGGGATTGTGCATAACCACGTTGACCGTCTCTCTACCGGACAGAGTATTTTTCACTACGCGCGCGATGCCGGTTTGACCACGGCGGCAGCCGCCTATCACTGGGTGAGTGAACTCTATAACCGCACGCCGTTTGACCCTGCGCGTGACCGCCACACTGACGACAAGAGTCTGGCTATCCAGCACGGGCATTTTTATTACGACGATGCTTATCCGGACTCTCATCTGTTTGATGATGCAGAAAGTTTGCGTCTGAAGCATCACCCGGACTTCCTGCTGATCCACCCTATGAATATTGACGATGCGGGCCACAAGTTTGGCCTCGATTCGATGCAGTATCGCAACAAGGCGCGCGTGGCAGACGGCATTTTGTCGCACTATCTCGGCACCTGGCTCGATGAGGGTTATCAGGTGATTGTGACCGCGGACCATGGCATGAACAACGACCGTAGCCACGGCGGCATTCTGGCAGAAGAGCGTCAGGTGCCGATGTTCGTCTTTGGCAGTGCTTTTAGCCTGCAACAGGCTGAGCCGCTACAAACGGAGCTGTGCGGTACGGTATGCCAGCTGCTTAATGTCAGCCACGACAAACCGCACTGCGCGGATTTGCTGGCCTGAAACGCGAGAGGTTGAGGATAACGGATGAAAGCTAAGTGGCTCGCACTGCTGTTTGTACTCCCTTTTGCGGTGTTCTTTATTGCGTTCCAGCTTGCGCCGCTGGTGTGGGTCGCCGTGAGCAGTTTTTACAGCGATACCTATGAGGCGTGGGGATTCGGCAACTACAGCGATATTTTGACCTCGCCGTTTTATCTCCAGGCGATGAAATTTTCGTTGGATATCTCGGTCTGGTCGAGTTTGTACGGTTTGCTCATCGCTTTGGTTGGTAGTTACTCACTTCGCCAGCTGGGCCCAACAAAACTGCATGATTTCGTCATGTCATTCACCAACATGACCAGCAACTTTGCCGGTGTACCGCTGGCTTTTGCCTTCGTCATTCTGCTCGGTCTCAACGGTACGCTGACGCTCGTCATGCGCAAATATGGCCTGATGAGCACCTTCAATCTGTACTCCAAAGACGGTCTGATTGTCCTCTATACCTATTTCCAGATCCCGCTCGGTGTTCTGCTGCTTTACCCAGCCTTTGACGGACTGCGCGAAGACTGGAAAGAGTCTGCGGCGTTGCTGGGGGCGGGGAAATGGCGTTTCTGGCGCTACATCGGCCTGCCGGTGTTGGCGCCCGCGTTGATGGGGACTTTCGTGATTCTGCTGGCAAATGCCCTGGGTGCCTATGCCACGGTTTATGCGTTAACCACCGGCAACTTTAACGTCGTGCCGGTGCGTATTGCGGCACTGGTGTCGGGCGATATCTCTCTCGACCCGAATATGGGCAGTGCGCTGGCGATTCTGCTGGTGCTGTTAATGGCGGTCATCACGCTGGTGCATCAGTGGCTGTTGCGCAGGAGCTATCTCAATGTTCGCTAGGACTTATTTTTTGATTAACCGCAGAAGGGGGGCGAGCTATGTCACGTGCTGAAAGCGTCTATCATCGCCTGGTTGTCTGGGTATTATTCATCATTTTGGTGCTGCCGCTGGCTGCAACGCTGATATATGCGCTGGTGGAAGACTGGGGAGCGACGATTCTGCCGAGTGGATTCACCATGAAGTGGCTGATAGCGCTGTGGAGCGACCCGCGTTTTCTGGTGGCGCTGGGGCACTCACTGCTAATCTGCCTTGGGACACTGTTCTTCTCGATGGTGCTCATCCTGCCGCTTATGTTTGTGATTGCTTACTATTTTCCAAGGCTCGATGCCTTAATGAACGTCCTTATTTTGTTGCCGTTTGCCGTTCCTCCAGTCGTCTCGTCCGTTGGGCTGATGGAGCTCTATTCTTCACCGCCGTTCGAATTAACCGGTACGCCGTGGATTTTGATCGGCTGTTATTTCACTATCGCCCTGCCGTTCATCTATCGCGCGATTTCCAACAACATTCAGGCGATAAATATGCGTGACCTGATGGATGCAGCGCATCTGCTCGGAGCGAGCACCTGGAAAGCCGCGTTGCTGGTGATTTTGCCGAATTTACGCAAGGGGGCCACCATTGCGGTACTGCTGTCCTTCTCGTTCCTGATTGGTGAGTTTGTATTCGCTAACCTGCTGGTGGGCAGCCGCTATGAAACCCTGCAGGTCTATCTCTACAATATGCGTAATGGCAGCGGCCATTTTACCAGCGCATTGGTCATCTCCTATTTCGTGGTCGTCCTGGTCTTCACCTGGGTGGCGAACGTGTTGAATAAAGGGAAACGCTGATTATGTCCTACCTGCAAGTCACTCAGCTCAACAAGCATTACGGCCAGACGCAGATTTTCAATAACATCGATTTCAGCGCTAAAGAGGGCGAGTTCGTGACGCTGCTCGGGCCAAGCGGCTGCGGAAAATCGACGCTGCTGCGCTGTCTAGCGGGCCTGACCTCGGTCGATAGCGGAAAAATTCTGCTACAGGGGCAGGACATTGTTCCCCTGACGCCGCAAAAGCGCGGCATCGGCATGGTGTTTCAGAGCTATGCGCTGTTTCCTAACATGACCGTCGAGGGTAACGTCGCCTTCGGCCTGAAGATGCAAAATATTTCGGCCAGTGAGACCAAACGAAGAGTCGCGGAGGTGCTGAAGCTGGTTGAGCTGGACGAGTTTTCGCGCCGTTATCCGCATCAGCTTTCCGGTGGTCAGTGTCAGCGCGTGGCGTTGGCCCGTTCTTTGGTGACCCAGCCGCGTCTTCTGCTGCTCGATGAGCCACTTTCGGCGCTAGACGCCCGTATTCGCAAACATCTTCGTGAGCAAATTCGCCGTATTCAGCGTGAAATGAACCTGACTGCTATCTTCGTCACTCACGATCAGGAAGAGGCGCTGACCATGTCCGATCGCATTGTTTTGATGAATAAAGGACAAATCGTACAGAATGGCGACGCTGAAACGCTGTATACTGCCCCGGTTAATGCCTTCGCGGCAGGATTTATCGGCAGCTACAATCTGCTGACCGCCGAGCAGGCCTACGCACTAACCGGACAGAGTTATCCTTCTCAGGTGGCCGTCAGGCCTGAGTCCATCGCGCTTTGCGCGCCAGAGCAGGGAATTCCAGCCCGCATCATCAATCACAGCCTGTTAGGTAACGTTGTTCGTTATCGTGTCGTGGCTCACAATGTCGAGTTATCCGTGGATGTTTTAAACCGCTCCGTTGACTCTCTATATATTGATGGCACTGATATTGGTCTACAGTTAGATCTTGATACCTTACGGGAAGTTGCATGAATCTGGCGCTGTTCGATTTGGATGAAACGCTGATCGGCGGTGACTGTTCCAGCCTGTGGTCGGCCTTTATGGTCAAGCAAGGCTGGGTCGCCGATCCCGACGTATTTTTGCAGCAGGACGCCGAGATGATGCGTCTGTATGCCATAGGTCAGATGGATATGACCGAATATATGAACTGGACCCTGAGCCCGCTCAAAGGCCGCACCGAGGCCGATGTTGCCGCGATGGTTGCGCGCTTCGTTAACGAAGTCATTGCCGACAGGGTTTACGCCAAAGCACGAGAATGCCTGAGTGACCATCAGGCTAAAGGCGATCGCACCCTTATAATTTCCGCCTCGGGTGAGCATCTGGTCGCGCCGATTGCGAAGTTTTTGGGCGTAAACGAGACGCTGGCTATCGGCGTCGAGAAAATTAACGGTGTCTATACCGGTTTTACTGAAGGCGTGCTGACTTTCCGTGAAGGAAAAGTAACGCGGCTGATGGCGCTGTTAAATCAGGATGCCAGTCAGCTCGAGCGCGCCTGTTTTTATTCGGATTCGCACAACGATCTGCCGCTGCTTATTAAAGTCGCCAGCCCTGTCGCAGTGAATCCGGATGCTATCCTGCTCCAACACGCCAGGCAGGCAGGATGGCCTGTTTGCGCCTGGCGCTAAAGGAGCTCTTTTTTAGTGTTAACTCTTCTTCATTTGCTTTCAGCTATTTCATTACTCGTATGGGGTACGCACATTGTGCGTACTGGCATCATGCGTGTGTTTGGTGCCAATTTGCGCCGCGTTCTCAGCAGCAGTGTTGAAAAGAAACCTCTGGCGTTTGTTTCCGGTATCGGCGTGACTGCGCTGGTACAAAGCAGCAACGCAACGGCGCTCCTGGTCACCTCTTTCGTTGCCCAGGGACTCGTGGCGCTCTCTCCCGCGCTGGTGATAATTCTGGGGGCCGACGTCGGTACCGCGCTGATGGCGCGCGTGCTGACCTTCGACCTCTCGTGGCTTTCTCCGCTGCTGATTTTTGTTGGCGTGGCCTTCTTCCTGAGCCGCAAGCAGACGCGGGCAGGGCAGATGGGGCGCGTCGGGATTGGTCTGGGGCTGATTCTGCTGGCCCTCGAGCTCATTGTCAGTGCGGCCACGCCAATCACGCAGGCGTCGGGCGTTAAGGTACTATTCTCGTCGCTGACCGGCGATACCATTCTTGATGCCCTGACCGGTGCCGTTTTCGCCATCATCAGCTACTCCAGTCTGGCCGCAGTGCTGCTGACCGCCACGCTTGCCGCGACCGGCGTTATCTCGCTCAAAGTCTCGCTGTGTCTGGTGATCGGTGCCAACCTCGGCAGCGGTATTCTGGCGATGATCAACGCTAGCAAACAAAATGCGGCGGGGCGTCGGGTTGCCTTGGGTAGCCTGCTGTTCAAGCTGATTGGCTGTGTGATTGTCTTGCCGTTTATCGGACCGCTGACGGGGCTGCTGGCGCGCATTGGCATTCCTGATGAAGAGCTGGTGATCTATTTCCACGTGTTCTACAACCTGATTCGCTGTCTGGCACTGGTGCCTGCGGCGGGCATGATGGCGCGTATTTGTGAGCTGTGGATTGCCGATGTCCCTGAGGATGACCCACGTCTGCGTCCGCGTCATCTCGACGTGAGTGCTATCGACACGCCGACGCTGGCGCTGGCCAATGCGGCACGCGAGACGCTGCGCATGGGCGATGTGGTTGAGCACATGCTTATCCTTCAGCATGAGGTCATGCACGGTAAAATTACCCAGGATCGTGAAGTACGCCGCCTCGATGATGACGTCGATGTGCTTTACACCGCCATCAAACTTTATCTGGCGCAGATCCATAAAGAGGATTTGGGCGAGGACGATTCGCGTCGTTGGGCGGAGATTATCGAGATGGCGCTCAATCTTGAACAGGCCGGCGACATTATCGAGCGCATGACCGGCGATATCACCGCCAAGTCGCACGATACGCGGCGTGCCTTCTCGGCCGAGGGGCTGTCTGAGCTGGACAATCTGCATGAGAAACTGGTCGATAACCTGCGTCTTAGCCTGTCGGTATTCCTGTCAAACGATCTGACCAGCGCCAAGCGTCTGCGTCGTTCCAAGCATCGCTTCCGCCTGCTTGACCGCCGCTACGCCCACGCCCACGTTGACAGGCTGCATCAGCACAACGTTCAAAGTATTGAAACCAGCTCGCTGCACCTTGGTTTACTGGGTGACATGAAGCGCCTTAACTCGCTGTTCTGTGCCGTGGCGTACAACGTGCTGGATAAGGACGAGAAAGAAGACGAGCGCGAAGAGCTCGATGATGTGCCGGGAATAGCAAAATAACGCCGTGACCGCCGCAAACAAAAAGGCCGCGATATTCTCGCGGCCTTTCTTTTTTGCCCGATCGGTACAGATTACTTCTGCGCTAATTTTTCGCTTTTTTTCACCGGACGACCCGACCAGTAACCGGCCAGGAGCGAGCCGGAGAAGTTATGCCAAACTGAGAAAATCGCACCCGGCAGGGCAGCAATCGGCGTGAAGTAAAGCTTGCCAAGCGTGGCCGCAAGGCCTGAGTTCTGCATGCCAACTTCGAGCGCGATGGTGCGGCAGGTCGTCTCATCAAAACCAAACAGCTTGCCGCCCCAGTAGCCGCTGAGCAGCCCGATGGCGTTGTGCAGAATAACCGCTGCCACCACCACCAGACCGACCGAACTAATCAGACTCTGGCTTGCAGCGATAACGGCACTGATGATGGCCAGAATGCAGACCATTGAGAATACCGGCAGGTAAGGCTCGATACGTTTGACCGCATGAGTAAACAGATGATGAATAATCAGTCCCGCGAGAATAGGGAACACGACAATTTGCAGAATACTCAACAGCATGCCTTCGACATCGACCTTGATGTGCGTATCGACATACAGGCGGGTGAGCAGTGGGGTTGCAAAAACGCCGACCAGCGTGGAAACGGAGGAGATGGTCACTGACAGTGCCACGTCGCCTTTGGCTAAATAAATCATTACGTTAGATGCAGTACCGCTGGCAACGCTTCCCACCAGAATCATACCGGCGGCGAGGTCGTCAGGCATGTGGAAAAGTTTGGCCAACAGCCAGGCAGCAAGAGGCATCACCAGATAGTGCAGGAAGGTTGCGGCGGCAACCGGCGCAGGGCGTGAAAGTACGCGTTTAAAATCGCCAAATTCCAGGGTAACGCCCATCGCAAACATAATCAGCATCAGCAGGCCGCTGACGTGAGGGCCAATCGGGGTAAACGTGGACGGCGTATAATAGGCGGCAACCGCCAGTAATAAGGCCCACAGCGGGAACAGGCGTGTGATCTTGGCTAACATGCAGGGAAATCCTCAGCGTCTTGTCATTTTATTGTGTTGTTGTGTATTTAATTTTTTTATTAAGTAATTTTTAAAGCCAAACAGTTTTATCTTCTCTGTGTATTTCAGGCAACCCTCTGCGGAGAATTAATAAACATGCAGGCATAAAAAAAGCCGGGCTATCGACCCGGCTTATTTATCTATCTGCTGGAATCGAAAATCGATTAATCCTGCTCGAATAGATTGTGGTGTAACTTCTGCACGACCTGGTTGGCATCGTCGCCCGGCACCAGGAAGCACAGGTTATAGCTGCTCGCACCGTAGCAAATCATGCGGATGTTGAACGGATCCAGCACGCCGAAGACTTCTTTGCCCACGCCGCAGGCCTGGGACAGCTTGTTGCCGATGATGGCAATCAATGCCAGATTTTCCTCGACCTCAACGCGACACAGTGAAGAAAGCTCGGTCAGTAACGAGGTGGTCAACAGGCTGTCACCGGAAGAGGTTGAACCTGTGGTGTCCAGCGTCAGGGCCACGCTCACTTCGGAGGTAGTAATCAGGTCCACCGAAATATTGTGGCGCGCCAGAATATTGAACAGTTCAGCGAGGAAACCTTGCGAATGCAGCATGCTGAGGCTATGCAGGGTTAGCAGGGTCTGCTTACGACGCAGCGCCAGCGCGCGAAACAGCGGCGGGTTTTCTGTGGTATCGCAAACCAGCGTGCCGCCCGCAGACGGGTCTTTACTCGAGCCGACGAACACCGGAATACCGCGACGCACCGCAGGCAGCAGGGTTGCTGGATGCAGAACTTTCGCGCCGAAGGTCGCCATCTCGGCCGCTTCTTCAAAGGCAATGCGATCGATGCGTTTAGCACCCGGCACCAGACGCGGATCGGTGGTGTAAATGCCCGGAACGTCGGTCCAGATATCCACGCGGCTGGCGTGCAGCGCTTCACCAAGCAGGGCAGCCGTGTAATCGCTGCCGCCGCGGCCCAGTGTGGTGGTGCGACCTTTTGGCTCAGCGCCGATAAAGCCCTGAGTGATAATGAGTGCTTCCTGTAGACGAGGTAATAGCTGCTGCTCGGCCAGTTCTAGCAGAATCTGGGTGTCTGGCTCAGCGCGGCCAAAGCGGTCATTGGTGCGCATGATTTTGCGGACGTCGAACCACTCTGCAGACACGTGGCGCTGGCGCAGGATCTCGACGAACAGCAGCGTCGAGATAATCTCACCGTGGCTGACCAGCTCGTCGGTCAGCGCGGTCGAGGTAGCCAGGCTTGCCGCTTCTGACAGCGTGCTGATATTTTCCAGCATGCGTTCGATTTCTTCGCGGATAACGTCCGGTTGCTCGAGACGGTCAATGATAGCGGTCTGGATGCGGCGAATTTCGCTCAGCAGGAAATCACGACGCTCAGTTTCGCGGCCTTCTGCCAGTTCAACCAGCAGATTGGTCACGCCAGCGGAGGCGGAAAGGACCACCACGCGAACGTCAGGATTGGAGAGTACCACATCGGCACTTCGGTTCATGGCGTCGAAATCTGCCACACTGGTGCCACCAAATTTGGCAATGACCGTGTTGTTCAGAGGCGGTTGGTCAGCGATGCGGGATGTTGCTTGATTCATTTAAAACCTCGTGTCAGGGTCGTCATTTTCAGACGGCCTTTTTAATTGCATATTCCATGGCACAAGGGTAGAGCGGGAAACGGGAGCAGACGTAGAGATGCTACGATACACCCAGAAGCGCCCCACCATGCCAATAGCTCATCGAGCTATAGCGGTGACAACCCAGAGGATTCAGCCCCTGTAGTCGATCTTTTCCCAACCGTTGGGTGTCTGACCTCGGCGTCGCACCCCATAATGCACCTTCGTCGGATACGGTTCCTCCGATACATTGCCTGGGCGACGCGCCTCTTCTGGCTTACCCGCGCGGACGCGTATAAGTTAGGCGCCTAGGATCACCGGTTCTGTGCCATCTGTCAACGATCGCGCGGCCTCTGACTCACATTTTGAATGAATGTCATCTATTATTCAGTGCGGTATTTGTCTATCAGGCGCATTGCCAACAGTTATTGCCTATTGCAAGAAACGCAAGAAAAGGCATCTCAACTTGTAAAATACCGGATACAATCAAGGCAGTTGCGCTAAATAATAGTCAAGATGTCACCTTACATTCTCAGCCTAAGAGCATTGCTATGAAAAATATCAATCCAACTCAGACCGCTGCCTGGCAAGCCCTGCAGCAGCATTTCGATAAAGTTAAAGATGTGACCATCAGCCAGCTGTTTGCTGAAGATAGCGATCGTTTCTCCAAATTCTCTGCCACTTTTGACGATCAGATTCTTGTCGACTTCTCCAAGAACCGCATCACCTCAGAAACGTTGGAAAAACTGCAGGCGCTTGCCAAAGAAACCGAGCTGCAAGAAGCCATTAAATCGATGTTCTCAGGTGAGAAGATTAACCGCACCGAAGACCGTGCCGTGCTTCACGTTGCTTTGCGTAACCGCAGCAATACTCCTATCGTGGTTGATGGCAAAGACGTCATGCCTGAAGTCAACGCCGTGCTGGCGAAAATCAAAGGCTTCACCGAGCGCGTTATCGGCGGCAGCTGGAAAGGCTATACCGGCAAACCCATCACCGACGTGGTCAACATCGGTATCGGTGGTTCCGACCTGGGTCCTTTCATGGTGACCGAGGCGCTGCGTCCGTATAAAAATCATCTGAATATGCATTTCGTTTCTAACGTTGACGGCACCCATATTGCCGAAACGCTGAAACCGCTGAACCCGGAAACCACGCTGTTCCTGGTGGCCTCAAAAACCTTCACTACCCAGGAAACCATGACCAACGCCCACAGCGCGCGTGACTGGTTCCTGAAAACGGCCGGCGATGACCAGCACGTTGCAAAACACTTCGCCGCGTTGTCTACCAACGGTAAAGCGGTTGCCGAGTTTGGTATCGATACCGACAACATGTTCGAGTTCTGGGACTGGGTCGGCGGTCGTTACTCTCTGTGGTCTGCGATTGGCCTGTCGATTGCCTTGTCTGTGGGCTTCGAGAACTTCGAGCAGCTGCTGAGCGGCGCGCACGCGATGGACAACCACTTCGCTAACACGCCGGCTGAGAAAAACCTGCCCATCATTCTGGCGCTGATCGGTATCTGGTATAATGATTTCTACGGCACCGAAACCGAAGCTATCCTGCCATATGACCAGTATATGCACCGTTTCGCGGCCTATTTCCAGCAGGGAAATATGGAATCCAACGGTAAATACGTTGACCGCAATGGTTCACCGGTTGACTACCAGACTGGCCCGATCATCTGGGGTGAGCCCGGTACCAACGGCCAGCACGCGTTCTATCAGCTTATCCACCAGGGTACTAAAATCGTTCCTTGTGACTTTATTGCGCCTGCGGTGAGCCACAACGCGTTAAGCGATCACCACGCCAAGCTGCTGTCTAACTTCTTCGCGCAAACCGAGGCGCTGGCATTTGGTAAATCGCTGGAAGTGGTCGAAGAAGAGTTCGCGGCTCAGGGTAAAAAACCTGAAGACGTTAAACACGTTGCGCCGTTCAAGGTCTTCGAAGGCAACCGTCCGACCAACTCAATCCTGCTGCGTGAAATCACCCCGTTCAGCCTGGGTGCGCTGATTGCGCTGTATGAGCACAAAATCTTTACTCAGGGCGCTATCCTCAATATCTACACCTTCGACCAATGGGGCGTGGAATTGGGCAAACAGCTGGCAAACCGTATCCTGCCTGAGCTTGAAGGCAGCGAGAAGGTCACCGGCCACGACAGTTCAACCAACGGTTTAATCAACCGCTTCAAAAACTGGCGTGCCTGAGAAGAGTTTAGCCGCAGCTCTTTCTAAATTGCTGCGCTAACTGTGACGATGATAGGGGCTAACCGCTTGTCGGTTGGCCCTTTTTTATTATGAAAAACGCCATAACAAAAAATGTCTATTCCACATGAAACAAGCGCCTTTCGCGGCCTTGGCGCTGTGGTATTCTTCTGCCATTGAACAATAAAAGTGGGATGTACATCACATGGCAGGATCTAAAAAGGCAACGATGGTCGCGACCATCATGCAGCGTATTTTAAACATTTTTCTTTTGGGGTTAGCGGCTATTCTGATGCTGTTCCTGGGGCGGGAAACCTATCATCTGGCATTGGTGCTCTTCGTCAACAACGACGAATCATCTTCCTACATGCTGATTGAAGGGATTGTTATTTACTTCCTGTATTTCGAATTTATCGCGCTGATTGTTAAGTATTTTGCGTCGGGCTATCACTTCCCGCTGCGCTATTTCGTCTACATCGGCATCACGGCGATTATTCGTTTTATCATCGTCGACCATAAGAGCCCGATCGATACGCTGCTCTACACCGCCGCTATTCTGGTGCTGGTGGTGACCCTCTATCTTGCCAACGGCGAACGCCTGAAACGTGAGTAAATCTTGTCCCCGGCGGGATTACCGCCGGGGCAATCTGCGTTAGAATGCCCCCCTGAATTCTTTTTGGTAGCCACCGCTGCCCACTCGGAGTCTGTCATGTCTGAGTCTTATGTGCCTTTTCCCGATGCTATCCACTGGTTTGACTACGCGTCTGATGTGCCGCCCGAGGTTGTAGACTGGCTGCTGGAGATGGGTTCGATGACCCGCCGGTTTGAACAGCACTGCGCCAAGGTCAGCGTCACCCCGCAGCGGGAATGCTTCGTCTCTCGCGCCGAACTGACTCCTGAAGAGGCGGAACAACTGCCTGAGAGCGAGCGTTACTGGCTGCGTGAAATTGTCCTGTTTGGAGACGACGTGCCTTGGCTGCTCGGCAGAACGATAATCCCGCTCGAAACCCTTACCGGTCCTGAAAACGCCTTGGTAGACTTGGGCACGTTGCCGCTTGGGCGCTATCTGTTTGGTGGCAACGCGCTTAGCCGCGACTATATCCATCTGGGGCAGCAGGCGCAGCACTGGGTCCGTCGCTCTCGTCTGCGGCTTTCCGATAAACCGCTGCTGCTGACCGAGATTTTCCTGCCGGCCTCGCCGGTGTATGACGCCAGTAACACAAAAGACCTAAAATCTACAACAGAGCAGTAATGCCTCAAGGGAGAATACCAAGTTGATGGGGACGATGAAGCAGGGACAATGGCGCGATTATTGTCGTCTGATGCGAATAGACAAGCCGATCGGATCACTGCTGTTAATGTGGCCAACGCTATGGGCACTTTGGCTGGCCAGCGACGGCACGCCACCACTCAAGATTCTGATTATTTTCGTTCTGGGCGTATTCTTCATGCGTGCGGCAGGCTGTGTCATCAACGACTATGCCGACAGAAAAGTAGACGGTCACGTGAAGCGCACCGCCGGTCGCCCATTACCGAGCGGCTCTATCACCAGCAAGCAGGCGAAAATGCTGTTTGGCGGGCTGGTGTTTATCTCGTTCTGTCTGGCGCTGTTGCTGAATTATAAAACCATTCTGCTCTCGCTGGTGGCGTTGGCGTTGGCGTGGAGTTATCCGTTCGTGAAGCGGGTCAGCCATCTGCCGCAGGTCGTTCTGGGCGCGGCGTTCGGTTGGGCAATCCCGATGGCCTTTATGGCGGTGGGGGAGACGGTGCCGTTGAGTTGCTGGCTGCTGTTCCTCGCCAATATTTGCTGGACCGTGGCGTACGACACCCAGTATGCCATGGTGGACCGTGACGATGACCTGAAGATTGGCGTCAAGTCGACCGCCATTCTGTTTGGTCGCCACGACAACCTGATTATCGGTCTGTTACAGTTAGCCACGCTGGCTCTGATGGCGGCGGTAGGGCATCTTAATCATCTCGGTGCGCCTTTCTATTGGTCGCTACTGCTGGCCGGATGCCTGTTCGTGCATCAGCAAAAAATCACCGCAAAACGTCAGCGTGAGTCGTGTTTCCAGGCGTTTCGCAATAATAACTATGTAGGGATGGTGATGTTTATCGGCATCCTGCTGAGTTACACCATGACCGCGGTCTAAGCGCCATGGCATGAGCCAAAGAAAAACCCCGGTCCTCTCACGATGACCGGGGTTTTTTTATGCCTTAATACGGAGATTAGTGGTCCGTGTCTCTGACGTCGATTTTCGGCTCTGCCGGGGGTTCGGTGGCTGCCGGTAACTCTGAAGGCATGCCCGCGCTCTCAATCGTCAGTCGAATATCCGGCGTGATGAGGTCGCTGAGAATGGTGTAAATCTCACGGGTATGTTCAGGGATAGCGTCGCCAATATCATTGATATAGCCTTCATCACGCAGCGTACCGACCAGCGTAGTAAATACCGCTTTGTCGAAGAACTCCGGTGCGTTAATGCCGTGCAGCACCGACAGACGCTGTGCCATGATACGGCTCTCTTTCTCCAGCGCCCCACGGCTGATGCTAGGATTATTGCTCAGCAGCGACAGGGTAATCGCATAGCGTTGCAGCGTTTCACGAACGCCTGCTGCCAACAGCTGAAGCGGTCGGCTGCGCAGCGGGTTAAGCAGCAGTTGGTCATCTTCGACCAGAATCAGTTCTTGACGTGCCAGTTCCGCCGTGAGGACTTCAAGTACCTCAGACAGCTGCGCTTTATCGTAATGCATGAAGAGCTCGGCCTTCATCATCGGGTAAATCAGCTCGACCTGACGCAGCAGTTCGGCTTTGCTTACCTGACTATGGTGCATCACGATGCTGGCAATCAGAGAAGGCATGACCAACAGGTGATGAATATTGTTGCGATAGTAGGTCATCAGCACGGCCTGCTCGCGCGGCAGAATGATGATATCGCCAATATTGTCCTTCTCGACTTCGAACTTGTTCATGTTCAAGGCGTGGTCGAGCAGCTGGTCAGCGGTCAGGTCCGGCACCGTAGAATCTGCGGTATAGGGCACATTGCGGAGCAACTGCAGGTAGCAGTCGAGCTGTTCAATCAGCTGTTCGCGGGTCAGCGATCGCTGACGCGAAGCCAGCAGCGCCGTTGAACACAGGTTCATGGCATTGGCGGCCGCCGAGTTGTTGATACGCACCATGATCTTGTCGGCGATATCCTGCACCGTCGGCGTCAGCCAGCTTGGGCGATGCGCTTCGATAGGGTCAATCGAATCACGCCATTGCGGGACGTTCTGGTTCAGATAAGGCGTCAGGTGCAGCGGCTCGCCGAAGTTGACATAGCCCTGACCCAGGTTGCGCAGTTTACGCAAGCCGTTGATCATCTGTAGGAAGCTTTCTTTCTCCTTGGTCGCCCCGCGCAGCTCTTTCGCGTAGGTACCGACTTCCATCACGTGCTCGTAACCGATGTAGATAGGGACCAGCGTGATAGGACGAGAGCCGCCGCGCAGCATCGCCTGAATCGTCATGGAGAGCGTGCCGGTCTTTGGCTCTAACAGGCGACCGGTACGCGAACGTCCACCTTCCACGAAGTATTCGACCGAATAACCGCGGCTGAACAGCTCGCCGAGATATTCCCGGAACACCGTCGAATAGAGTTTGTTGCCTTTAAAGGTACGACGAATAAAGAACGCGCCCAGGCGGCGGAAGATAGGTCCGGCCGGCCAGAAGTTCAGGTTGATCCCTGCCGCGATGTGCGGAGGCACCAAGCCTTGATGATAGAGCACGTAAGACAGCAGCAGGTAGTCCATGTGGCTGCGGTGGCAAGGCACATAAACAATCTCCTGACCGTCCAGAGCCAGCTGACGCACACGCTCGGCGTTATGAACGTTGATCCCTTTATACAGACGGTTCCAGGTCCAGCTCAGCACGCGGTCAGAAAGGCGAACCGCTTCATAATTGAAGTCGGCGGCAATCTCTTCCATTAGGTCAATGGCGTTTTGCTGGGCCTTGTCGTGGGAGATTTTTTTGCTACGTGCTTCATCTTCAACGGCTTTTTCAATCGCTTTGGAGGCCAGTAGCTTGTTGAACAAGTCCTGACGAACCGGAAGACGGGGGCCGACTGCGGCCAGACGCTGACGCGAGAAATGCATACGCGCAACGCGGGCGAGCTTGTGGGCGATGGTTTTGTCGGTACCGTGTTGGGTGGCCATATCGCGCAGCGACACGGTGTTAGAGAAGCGAACAAAGCTGTCGCGGCCTAACCACAGCACGGCAAAGAATTTCTGAATGCCGTTCAACACGCGCAGATGCGGAGTTTCCTGACCTTCACGGCCCGGCGCGCGGCCAAACATCACCGAAACAGGCAGCATCTGAATATCAAGATTCGGATTATTTCGGTGCAGGTCCAGATAGTCATGGAACAGCTTCACCGATTCCTGTTTAGGCTGATAATAGGAGAAAACACGTGGCCCTTCACCGATGAAAACGTGACTCGGCAGTTGAACGCCGTCTATTTCCAGAGGAATGAGCGGGTCGGGCAGATTCTGCGCGAGGCATTGTGCCCGCAGTGTCAGAAGATCGGCCTTGGAGTTGTACGGCAAAACATACAGAATTGGACGCGTTGGATCTAAACGCAACTCCGTCACGGGATCTGTAGGAATGACCTTGCTTCTTACCAGCAAATTTAGCGGTAAATTCAGTAAGGTATAATAAAGTCTACGCCATCCTGACATAAAAAACGTAAAGCCTCTTGTTAGCAATTCGCCGCAAGGATACCAGAAAGCAGGTATGAGATCTGTGGTGATAGGACAACGAATTCAGGCTAAAATGCCTAAAAATCACATTAAGACTTAAAAATAATGGCAAATCAGGTCACTGGGTTTACCCGAATTTATAAGGCAGCCGGCTATTCTATCAAGGGAATTACCGCCGCCTGGAAGCATGAAGCCGCATTCCGTCAGGAAGCTATCGTCGTTGTCCCCGCCATCTTACTGGCATTTTACCTTGATGTTAGCAGCATCGAACGAATATTAATGGTTGGCGCACTCATTTTAGTGCTGGTTGTTGAATTACTGAACAGTGCGGTAGAAGCGGCAATCGACCGAATTGGCTCTGAAATACACCCACTTTCTGGGCGTGCGAAGGATATGGGTTCCGCTGCTGTTTCAATCACCATTGGCTTTGCGCTTTTCACCTGGGCAGTCATCCTGGTGCCGCACTGGCTTTGAATATTTCATACTTCTTAATGTCTGTTTTTGCAGATTCTTAGGTTTTAATTCCGCCAGTACCTGTATATACTCACAGCTGGACTGTATAAACAACCAGGGGGCGGAATGAAAGCTTTAACGACCAGACAACAAGAGGTCTATGACCTTATACGCGATCATATTTCGACCACGGGTATGCCGCCAACACGTGCAGAAATTGCCACCCGTCTGGGATTCCGCTCGCCTAACGCCGCTGAAGAACACCTGAAAGCGCTGGCACGTAAAGGCGTTATCGAGATTGTTTCCGGCGCTTCTCGCGGCATTCGTTTGCTGATGGAAGAAGAAGCCGGGCTACCGCTGATTGGCCGCGTGGCCGCCGGTGAGCCATTACTGGCGACTCAGCATATTGAAGGGCACTATCAGGTTGACCCAGGTATGTTCAAACCGAGCGCCGACTTCCTGCTGCGTGTCAGCGGCATGTCGATGCGTGATATTGGTATTTTAGACGGCGACCTTCTGGCGGTTCACAAAACGCAGGACGTCCGTAACGGGCAGGTTGTTGTCGCACGCATTGACGACGAAGTGACCGTTAAGCGTCTTAAAAAGCAGGGCAATACCGTGCAGCTGCTGCCTGAAAACAGCGAGTTCGAACCTATTGTGGTCGATCTTCGCGAGCAAAACTTTAGCATTGAAGGACTGGCGGTCGGCGTTATCCGCAACGGCGACTGGATCTAATCAGCCTCCGCTTTTGGCGTTAGCCATTTACACAGTCTCGTTTTGCCTGTCGCCCCTTCATTGGGGCGATATTGTTTCTGTCACACGAAGACCTGTTATTCATAAGCCGTTGTTGTTTATATAATCCGTTAAACCACGAATCGTCATCACAGCCTGGGCTCTCACACCATTATGCGATCGCTTTTCTCTTTGCCTGCTTTAAGAAAAACCTTTCTAAGCCCTGCCGACAAGGCGCTCTGGCTTCTCGCCCTCCCGATGATCTTCTCCAACATTACCGTGCCCTTGCTGGGTTTGGTTGATACAGCAGTGATTGGTCATCTTGATAGCCCTGATTATCTTGGCGGTGTCGCCGTCGGGGCAATGGTCACCAGCTTCCTATTTATGCTATTGCTCTTCCTGCGTATGAGCACCACCGGAATGACCGCGCAGGCGCTGGGGGCGCGGAATAACCTTCTGCTGGCCCGCGCGTTCGTGCAGCCGTTTTTGTTGGCACTGATTGCCGGTACGCTCATTTTCCTGTTTCGCCAGCCGTTGATTTCCGCCGCATTGCACATCGTGGGCGGCAGTCAGGCGGTGCTCCAGCAGGCGCAAATATTCCTCTCGATTCGCTGGTATAGCGCCCCTGCGTCGCTGGCGAACCTAGTGATTCTCGGCTGGTTGCTCGGGGCCCAGTATGTGCGTGCGCCGGTCATCATGCTGATAGTAGGCAATCTGCTTAACGTTATTCTTGACCTGTGGCTGGTGGTCGGGTTGGGATGGAACGTCAAGGGTGCGGCCGTTGCTACCGCCTGCTCCGAATATGCCACGCTGGCTTTGGGACTGTGGCTAGTTTCCATTGTGATGAGAAGACACGGAATAAGTATTGAGCTGCTGAAAGACGCATGGCGCGGCAATCTGCGCCAGCTGATCGCGCTTAATCGGGACATTATGCTGCGTTCCCTGCTGGTGCAGCTGTGCTTCTCTTCCCTTACTATCATCGGTGCGCGACTCGGGACGGAGATCGTTGCCGTCAACGCCGTGCTGATGAACCTGCTCACCTTGACCGCCTTTGCGCTCGACGGCTTTGCCTACGCGGTCGAGGCACATTCCGGGGAGGCGTTTGGCGCGAAAGACGAGAGTAAGCTGCTGCACGTGTGGCACGCGGCCTGTCGACAGGCCGGACTGGTCGCGCTTGGCTTCGCTGTGGTGTATGCGCTGGCCGGTGAGCAAATTGTCAATCTGCTCACCTCAATTGCCGACCTAAGAACGCTGGCCGACCGCTATCTTGGCTGGCAGATTATCTTACCGCTGGTGGGCGTATGGTGTTATCTGCTCGATGGCATGTTTATTGGCGCAACGCGTGGAAAAGAAATGCGCAACAGCATGGCGGTCGCCGCCGCAGGTTACGCGTTGACATTACTGGCGTTACCCACGCTGGGTAACCACGCTCTCTGGCTCGCCGTGGCGGTCTTTCTGTCGCTGCGGGGCGTGGCGTTAGGCTGGATTTGGCGACGCCACTGGCAAAAAGGCACCTGGATTTAAATGCTTTGGATTAATCCTAGTTATGCTCTTAATTCCTGTTTAAGCCTGAAATACTGAAATTAGCGACTACAATTAGAACTGTTGATAAGCATTTATCAAATGCAGTAACACCTAAGCTAAACAGGAGAGTTGATTATGAATAAGGACCAAGCAGACGGTAACTGGAAGCAGTTCAAAGGCAAAGTGAAAGAAAAATGGGGTAAGCTAACCGACGACGACCTGACTGTTGTTGAAGGTAAGCGCGATCAGCTGGTCGGCAAGATTCAGGAAAGATACGGATATCAGAAAGAGCAGGCTGAAAAAGAGGTTAAGTCCTGGGAATCTGACCATAAATACCACTGGTAATCGGTGACTCCCCCCGAATGTGCATCCTGAGAATTAAAGCTGCTCCTACCCAAGACGCTTTTCAGGATGCAGGGTACAAGGAAGTACCCACTCCGTTGTTCAAACCTATCTCACCCAATCCCCTTAGAAAAACGGGTCAGCGTTTGATGAAACGTTATTCCTGCGTCGGACTGAACCGCAAGTAACCTGCTATCTTCGCCGCGGTCTGCGTATCTTTAGGATGCGTCTTGCCGTTCATCACGACCACTTCCGGGAAATCAAACGGAGAGACACCCTCGAGGCAGGCAGTATTCACGCCATACTGGGTCGGATTTGAGCGCCGTTGATGGTGGGTGTAGATCCCGCAAACGGAGCAGAAAAAGTGTTTCGCGGTTTGGGTATTGAAGCGATATTCGGTCAGTTTTTCCTGACCTTCAGTAATGGTGATATCCTGCAGATCGGCCGATACCACCACGGCACCGCGCATGCGGCAAAGCGAGCAATCGCAGCGGCGGATGGTGTTAAACCCGTCTGTCAGTTTCACGGTGAATTTAACCGCACCGCAGTGACAGCTCGCATTGAAAACGTCTTTCATAAGAACTCCCTCAGTAAACCCTCTGCAAGACCTCTGATGAGATCCCAAAGACCTCAATGGATGATTGGAATAACCGTTCTTTTAACGCTTTTTTACTGCAATAGTATGATCGTGTTCGCAATGGTCATGACTTTCGCATGATTCAACGATGGCGCACTCGGCGCAGAGACCATGTGCTTCCACGACAGAATGGCGCAGCGCAAAACCGGAGTCTTTCGCCAACTTGCCGAGTCGCTCTTCAATCCCGTCAGTGGTTATCTCTGTAACCAGTCCACAGCGGTCACAGATAAACAGCGCGGAAGTGTGGCTAGGCTCTTCGAAATGGTGGCAGACCACATAGCTGTTTGCTGATTCAACGCGGTGAATAAAGCCTTGCTCGAGCAGGAAATCCAGTGCGCGGTAAACCGTAGGCGGTTTGGCCTGAGGCTCAGTTTTTCGCAGAAGATCGAGCAGGTCGTAGGCGCTGATGGCGCCAGGTTGTTCCGTCATCAGACGCAACACTTCAAGCCGCTGCGGGGTAAGCCGAACGCTACGTTGCTGGCACAAATGCTCAGCTTGAGTGAGGATATTTTCCGTAGTGGTTGAGTTCATCGCGACGTCTCTGCATAAATAGAATGCTGATTTTATCACGCTTCTGGACAATCGCCGAGAGCTATGCCGCAGTTGCCGTTGGGTCTATGAGATGCCGAATCTTTGTTCTGTGATATAATCACCCATCATATTCCAGCCTTTATCACGATTTCGGTGCTTTTAGCCGCGTTATCCTATAAAGCGTTGGTACGCCATAAGCCCATTTTCAGCGAATTTCAGGTCGATGTCAGAGATTAATCATCCAGGAAAGCCTTCCCCAGAATCAGCGAATGCTGATGCGAGTCCTTCACGTTTTTCCGCTCAGCGCTTTTCTATCGCGCCAATGCTGGACTGGACCGACCGCCACTGTCGTCATTTCCATCGCCTGATGAGCCGCGATACGCTGCTGTATACCGAGATGGTGACAACTGGAGCGATTATCCATGGTAAAGGGGATTATCTGGCTTTTGGTGAGCAGGAACATCCGGTTTCGCTTCAGCTGGGCGGCAGCAATCCGCAAGACCTGGCAACCTGCGCCAAACTGGCCGAGCAGCGTGGCTATGATGAAATCAATCTCAACGTTGGCTGCCCGTCGGATCGAGTGCAGAACGGCATGTTCGGTGCCTGCCTGATGGCTCAGGCCTCTCTGGTTGCGGACTGCATCAAGGCAATGCGTGACGTGGTGTCCATTCCTGTCACCGTCAAGACGCGCATTGGCATCGACACGCTGGACAGCTACGCATTCCTGTGTGATTTCGTGCAGCAGGTCTCCGAACGTGGCGAATGCGACACCTTTATCATTCACGCGCGCAAGGCATGGCTGTCGGGGCTTAGCCCAAAAGAAAACCGTGAAGTGCCGCCGCTGGATTACCCTCGGGTCTATCAACTCAAGCGTGATTTTCCGCATCTGACGATGGCGATTAACGGGGGGATTAAAAGTCTCGACGAAGCACAAGCGCATCTGCAGCACATGGATGGCGTGATGATCGGACGTGAAGTCTATCAAAATCCGTCTATTCTGCTCGACGTTGACAAACGTCTGTTTGGTCGCGAGGCGTCAGGGTTGACCGGGCCTGACGTGATCCGCGCGCTGTATCCGTATATTGAAGCCGAGCTCTCGAAAGGGACCTATCTTGGCCATATTACTCGCCATATCCTCGGCATTTTCCAGGGGATACCGGGGGCACGCCAATGGCGCAGACATTTAAGCGAGAACGCGCACAAGCCGGGTGCAGGCGTTGAGGTAGTCGAGCAGGCACTGTCGTTGGTGACACGTCCGCAGATGGCAGCCAGCGAAGCTTAAGGGTAGCGAGAATTAACCAATAGTTAGTCTTTCTGACCACATTATTTCACCCGCCGTGGCGGTGGGTGAAATAACCCATTTAATATCAACGTATTAAAAAACCCCTCTTCTCTGGCACGTTTCTTGATATATCCCTGTGTTGAAAGCACTTCCTGGTGCCGATTTTGCCTGTTAACGGGCAGATTGCGGCCCGCCATTCTTGCCCGAGGAGTCATATCATGTTGGCAGTATTATTCGTGCTGGGTTTTTTCTTTATGCTGTTGCTGACCGGCATCTCTTTACTGGGGATGGTTGCGGCGCTGGTGGTTGCGTTTGCGCTGATGATGCTGGGCGGATTGTTGACGTTTGTTATTAAAATGTTGCCTTGGCTGATTTTGGCGGTGGTCGCGGTGTGGATTTATCGCGCCGTAAAACAGCCAGAAAAACCTGTTTATAAGTCACGATATAGAAACAGAAGATTACCTTAAGCCAGTCAAATGGATGATTAAAATATAAACGTCATTATTTTCATGGATATAGGTGAAACGTCTCAACATTGTAAATGTAATTGTGCAGGCATAACTTTTACTTATGTGGGCTCGATCACAGGTTGAGCGATAAAATGCTTTCCATGCGAATTAATCATATTTTTTAACATGGCACGCTGTTAGGATGAATGCATCGTATTTACGAAAAAATTTCATCCGATCTGGTGCGGCCAAAAATAGTTGCTCAAGCGACATCGTCCCCAGATTTACCTTGCAGTAACCTACAGGCAGTACCGTTCTGAACTCAACGTGATTGACGAAAGAACAGCATAAGAGGGCTCCTTAACCGGAGCCCTCTTTGCATTTACAGACTTATGAACCCGGAATGAGCAGGCTTGAGCCGGTAGTGGCGCGGCTTTCCAGCGTCTCATGGGCTCTGCGTGCCTGTGACAGCGGGAATTTCTGTGCGTCTTTGACATCGACCTTGATGGCATCGCTGGCAATTAGCGAGAACAGCTCTTCGCTTGCCGCAGCCAGCTCTTCCTGCGTTGTGATATAGCCATTCAGAGAAGGGCGGGTGACAAACAGTGAGCCTTTCTGGTTCAGAATGCCCAAATCGACGTCCTTCACCGGACCCGATGCATTACCAAAACTCACCAGCAAACCGTGGCGTTTGAGGCTGTCGAGCGAAGCCAGCCAGGTGCTCTTGCCAACCGAATCGTAGACCACTGAGACTTTTTCGCCCTGTGTCAGCTCAGCGACGCGCGCAGCAATATCCTCAGTCTGGTAGTTAATCGTGGCCCATGCACCGGCTTCTTTCGCCAGTGCGGCTTTCTCGTCAGAGCCGACGGTTCCAATCAGTTTTGCCCCCAGCGCTTTGGCCCACTGGCTGGCAATAAGCCCAACGCCACCGGCGGCGGCATGGAACAGGAAGATATCACCGGCTTTGATTTTATGGGTCTGGCGGAATAAATACTGTACGGTCAGGCCTTTAAGGAAGGAGGCCGCGGCCTGTTCAAAGCTGATGCCCTCAGGCAGGACAGCAACCTTCTGCGCAGGCACGTTGTGATACTCGCTGTAGGCACCCAGTGAAGACTGCGCATAAACTACGCGATCGCCGACCTTGATATGGCTGACTCCAGTGCCCACTTTGGTCACGACACCAGCCGCCTCGCTGCCTAGCCCGGAAGGCAGCGGCGCGGGATAGAGGCCGCTGCGCACATAGGTATCGATATAGTTGATACCAATCGCCTTGTTCTCGACCTGGACTTCGCCCGCAGCGGGATCTTTAGGTTCAAAATCAACATACTCTAAAACTTCCGGACCGCCTGTTGCGCTGAACTGGATACGCTTAGCCATTTTCTTTCCTCGTTTTAAGTGATGGATTTCACCCTACGCTAATTAATTTGCCTTTCCTAGTGACGGACGTGCTGTGCTAAGACCGTTTGGAAATGAGGCATCACAAGGAATTATAATTCGGTATACTGACGCGTTATCAGGGTTCACCTCGAACCTCACGCAAGCTCTGCCAAGCCAGTTATTCATAGTAGGAAAGCATTTACCCATGGCCGGAAACAACAAACCAACCAACAAACCGAACGAACCACGCGATCGTCAGATGGAAGGGCTAAAGCTTCCGCCACACTCTTTGGAGGCCGAGCAGTCTGTGCTGGGTGGCCTGATGCTGGACAACGAACGCTGGGACAACGTCGCCGAACGCGTGGTCAGCAATGACTTCTTCAGCCGTCCGCATCGCCTGATATTCACCGAGATGCAGCGATTGCTCGAGATGAGTAAGCCTATCGACCTTATCACGCTGTCAGAGTCTCTCGAGCAGAAAGGGGATCTGGACTCGGTGGGCGGTTTTGCCTATCTGGCAGAGCTGTCAAAAAATACGCCAAGTGCGGCAAACATCGGCGCATATGCCGACATCGTGCGTGAACGTGCAGTTGTGCGCGAGATGATTTCTGTTGCTAACGAAATTGCCGATGCGGGTTACGATCCGCAGGGCCGCAGCAGCGAAGACCTGCTGGACCTGGCCGAGTCCCGTGTCTTTCAGATTGCAGAAAGCCGCGCCAATAAAGATGAAGGCCCGAAAAGCGTCGACCGCATTCTGGAAAGCACCGTTGCGCGTATCGAAGAGCTGTTCCAACGCCCACACGACGGCGTAACCGGCGTGTCGACCGGCTATAGCGATCTCGACAAGAAAACGGCTGGCTTGCAGAAGTCCGACTTAATCATCGTCGCAGCTCGTCCGTCGATGGGTAAAACCACCTTCGCCATGAACCTGTGCGAAAACGCCGCGATGATGCAGGAAAAACCGGTGCTTATCTTCAGCCTCGAGATGCCCGGCGATCAACTGATGATGCGTATGCTGGCCTCGCTGTCCCGCGTTGACCAGACCCGTATCCGTACCGGTCAGCTTGACGATGAAGACTGGGCGCGTATTTCCAGCACCATGGGGATCCTGCTCGAAAAACGTAATATGTATATCGATGACTCCTCCGGCCTGACGCCAACCGAGGTACGTTCACGTGCGCGCCGTATCTTCCGTGAGCACGGCGGCCTGAGCCTCATCATGATTGACTACCTTCAACTGATGCGCGTGCCTTCTCTGTCTGACAACCGTACCCTGGAAATCGCCGAGATTTCACGCTCGCTCAAGGCGTTGGCGAAAGAGCTGCAGGTGCCGGTGGTGGCGCTTTCTCAGCTGAACCGAAGCCTGGAGCAGCGTGCCGATAAGCGCCCGGTCAACTCCGACCTCCGTGAATCTGGTTCCATCGAGCAGGACGCCGACTTGATCATGTTTATCTATCGCGACGAGGTCTATCACGACAACAGCGAAGAAAAGGGGATCGCGCAAATCATTCTCGGCAAACAGCGTAACGGTCCGATAGGCACGGTTCGCCTCACATTTAACGGTCAGTGGTCGCGATTCGATAACTACGGCGGCCCGCAATACGACGAAGACTAATGCTTAGGCTGGCTAGCGTGCTTGCCCCTGATTTCGAGTTAAAAGAACAAGCTAAAACCTTTTCATCAATTTCTTCATAAGGACACGCAATGAAGGCGGCTACGGCTGTGATTGATAGCAGCGCCCTGCGTCATAATTTACAGCGCATTAGGCATATTGCGCCGCAGAGTCGGGTGGTGGCAGTAGTAAAAGCAAACGCCTATGGGCACGGGCTGCTTGAGGCGGCGCGCAGTTTGCAGGATGCCGATTGTTATGGCGTGGCCCGTTTGAGCGAGGCGCTGGCGCTGCGTGCTGGCGGTATTCTCAAGCCGATTTTATTGCTGGAAGGTTTTTTCTCCGCCGAGGATTTACCTCTGCTGGTAGCAAATGGTCTGGATACGGCGGTGCACAGCGTTGAGCAGCTTGAGGCGCTCGAGCGCGCGCAGCTGAGTGCGCCGCTTAAGGTATGGATGAAACTCGACACCGGCATGCACCGTTTGGGCGTGTTGCCGGAGAACGCCGAAGCGTTCTATCAGCGTCTCAGCCAGTGCGCCAATGTGATTCAGCCGGTGAATATGATGAGTCACTTCAGCTGTGCAGACGAGCCTGAAAATGATTACACCCTGAAGCAGCTTCAGTGCTTTCAGGCGTTTGCCCAGGCTAAACCGGGCATAAAGTCGATTGCGGCCTCGGGCGGTACGCTGCTGTGGCCTGCGAGCCATCTGGATCTGGTGCGTCCAGGCATTATCCTTTATGGCGTATCGCCGATGGCCAGTACCGAAGCGAGAGAATACGGTTGTCGTCCAGCGATGACGCTGACCTCGAGCCTGATAGCGGTACGTGAACATCGTGCAGGAGAGCCGGTGGGTTACGGCGCCACCTGGGTAAGCCCACGCGACACGCGTTTAGGCGTGGTCGCTATCGGGTATGGCGACGGATATCCGCGCAGTGCGCCAAGCGGTACACCCGTTTTGGTCAACGGCCGTAGTGTGCCGATAGTCGGTCGTGTCTCGATGGACATGCTCTCGGTTGATTTAGGACCCAACGCGCAGGACCAGGTTGGTGACGAGGCAATTCTATGGGGGCCCGCGTTGCCGGTTGAACGCATCGCGGCTGCCACCGGCATTAGCGCCTACGAGCTCATCACCACGCTTACCTCAAGGGTCGTTCGTACCTACACGGGCGACTAACGCTTCAAGGGCCGCCCCATTCTCAGCGGCCCTTTCTGTTTCAGGACTTCTTGCCTGACGCCAGCCATTGGCCAATGATCTTTTGATAATCGCCGTTAGCCTTGCTCAGATGCAGCCACTGATCGACGTACATCTTCCAGCTAATATCATCCTTCGGCAGCAGGTAGGCCTTCTCGCCATACTGTAACGGCTTTTTAGGGTTGACTGCGCACAGTTTCGGATAGTGTTTCTGCTGGAACAGCGCCTCCGAGGCGTCGGTGACCATCACGTCAGCTTTTTTGTCGACTAACCGCTGGAAGATAGCCAGATTGTCATGCGAGAGCTCGAGATGGGCCTGCGGCAGATAGGCGTGTACAAAGGCTTCATTGGTGCCGCCGGCCGGTTCGAGAAGGCGTACTTCAGGTCGGTTTAATTGGGTAATGGTCTGATATTTATGCGCATCTTCGCAGCGTACCAAAGGGATTTTGCCATCCTGATCGAGCACGTTGGCAAACCAGGCTTTCTGCTGGCGTGGCAGTGTGACGGAAATGCCCCCCATGGCGATATCGCACCGGTTTGAGGTCATATCGTCCATCATTGTTTTCCAGGTGGTTTTTACCCAGTTGACCTTCACCCCGAGGCTTGCGGCCAGTGACTGCGCCATGGCGACGTCTATCCCCTCATACTGTCCGTCCGGGCGTAAATAGGTATAAGGCTTGTAGTCACCGGTGGTGCAAACGTTGAGGGAGCCTTTCTGCAGCACTCTGTCGAGATGGGAAGAGGTGCCTTCAGCCTGCGCCGCAGCGGTTCCTGCTATCAGCAGGCTAAGGGTCAGAAGCATCTTTTTCATTATTTTTCCTTGTTTGATAAAACTGCGCATCCATATTCGCCAAAATGGCAGGGTTAATGCAAAGTAAACAGAGGTTTGAATGGAAAAAACGCCCGTCACGTCATAAAGGGAAAGTTCGGCCCTAAAAAAACTGGTAGTGTGTTTATGAATAAAATCGATAAGCAGGTGAGCAGCCATGTACAGCATTGATGATTACGACTTGAAAATCTTGACCTTATTACAGGCTAACGGCAGGTTAACCAACCAGGAACTCAGCGAAATTGTGGGGCTGTCTGCGTCCCAGTGTTCGCGCAGAAGAATAGGCCTCGAACAGCAACAGATGATCATGGGCTATCACGCCCGTCTTGCGCCCGAGGCGCTGGGGTTGGGCATGATTGGCCTGATAGAAATTAGGTTAATCAATCATTTGCCTGAAAATGTTGAAGATTTTCATAAAATGCTGGAGCAGGTGGATGCGGTCATCGATGCTTATAAAACGACCGGTGATGCCGACTATTTGTTGAAGGTTGCGGTGGCAGACTTAGCGGGTTTAAGCACTTTGATAAGCCATATTCTCTCAGTCCACAAAAGCGTTGCCCATATTAAAACCTCCGTGGTGCTGAATCGTATAAAAGAAAATGGCCTGCTGACGACCCCGGCTTAGCAGAGAATATTAAGCCGACTACCGGTAGCCTGAAGATGAACCAGATTGGTGCAATTTCACTAACCTGGTGCATTATTAACGCGTTTTATGCACGAAAATATCCACTTAAAACCAAAATTTGCGTGAGTTGAGTAAAATTACGATTTATTGTGGTTGATTTGTGCGAAAACGATTGCCTTCTTGCGTGCTGTCGTTAATTATCTATAAAAATTCAGCGATCCCAGCGGGCATGCATAGCCCGCACGGCATTTTTATTTTTATAGGCGACAGGCATTCTATGGATAACACCGACAGCATCACACAGCCTCGCGTTGAGCATACCTGGCTCGAAGACGTGCTGGCCATTCTTATGGGCACCCTGATGGTCTCTTTTGGCGTGATGATGTTACGCCAGTCTGGCGCATTGACCGGGAGCACCGCGGGCATGGCATTTCTGATTCACTATCTGACGCATTACTCCTTTGGCGCAGTGTTTTTCACCATTAATCTGCCGTTTTACTGGCTCTCGATCCGTCGCATGGGCTGGCCATTCACTATCAAGACGTTTTGCGCCGTGGCACTGGTTTCCTTATTCACCAGTCTGCATCCGCTCTTCATCCATTTCGACCATCTCGAGCCTTTTTATGCGGTGCTTTTCGGTAACGTTATCATGGGAATGGGATTTATCGTGCTGTTCCGCCACAAGGCGAGCCTGGGCGGCATGAATATCCTCTCGCTGTATCTGCAGGACAAATACGGCATTCGCGCCGGTAAACTCCAGATGGGCGTGGATTTCGTGATAGTGCTTGCGTCGCTGTTTGTGGTGAGTATTCCGATGCTGATCGCCTCGATTCTTGGCGCGTTCGTGCTGAATCTGATCATCGCGATGAACCACCGTCCGGGCCGCTATAGGGTTTAAAAAGATCACAACATTAATGTGATCTTGTTGAGCGATATTTGTTAGTCTACGTGATAATAAAAACAGCAGTAAAAGTCGGTGCTTCGACATAACAGATCCCCTTGAACCGGGCTCTGACGCTTGTCCAAGATACAATTCCAAGGAGAAATATACCGTGTTCCAACATGTTGATGCTTATGCCGGTGACCCAATTCTGTCGCTGATGGAAAGCTTCAAGAACGATCCGAGAGAGAAAAAGGTCAACCTGAGTATCGGTCTGTATTACGACGATAAAGGGATTATCCCACAGCTTGGTGCTGTCGAAGCCGCTGAAAACCAACTGAATGCGCAGCCTCAGACCGCCTCGGTTTATCTGCCGATGGAAGGCCTTGCAGGCTATCGCAGCAGCATCCAGAAACTGTTGTTTGGTGCTGAACATACCGCACTGCAGCAGCAGCGTATCGCCACTATTCAGACCGTGGGTGGCTCGGGTGCGTTGAAAGTGGGTGCTGACTTCCTGAAGCACTACTTCCCAAATTCAGAAGTTTGGGTCAGTAATCCGACCTGGGACAACCACGTCGCGATTTTCGCTGGCGCAGGTTTCAAGGTGCACACCTATCCTTACTTTGATGCCGAAAAGCTGGGCGTTAACTTTGCCGGTATGATCGATACCCTGCAGACCCTGCCCGCGCAAAGCATCGTGCTGTTGCACCCTTGCTGCCATAACCCGACCGGTTCTGATTTGACGCAGTCCCAGTGGGACCAGGTGATTGAGCTGGTGAAGCAGCGTGAACTCATTCCGTTCCTCGACATTGCCTATCAGGGCTTTGGCGATGGCATGAATGAAGACGCCTACGCGATTCGCGCGATGGCTGCTGCGGGCGTGAACATGCTGGTCAGCAACTCGTTCTCTAAAATCTTCTCGCTGTATGGCGAGCGCGTGGGTGGACTGTCCGTGGTCTGTGAAAACAGCGAAGCGTCGGGCCGCGTGCTGGGTCAGCTGAAAGCGACCGTACGTCGCAACTACTCAAGCCCGCCAAACTTTGGCGCGAAAGTGGTTGAGACCGTGCTGAATGACGCTGCGCTGAAGGCACAGTGGCTGGCAGAAGTTGAAACCATGCGCACACGTATTATCGAAATGCGTCAGGTGCTGGTAAACAGCCTGAAGAAAGCCCTGCCGGGTCGCGATTTCGACTATCTGCTGCAACAGCGTGGGATGTTCGGCTACACCGGTTTCAGCGCCGCTCAGGTTGACAGACTGCGTGAAGAGTTTGGCGTGTACCTGATTGCCAGCGGCCGTGTTTGCATGGCCGGCCTGAATCACCACAACGTGGAACAGGTTGCCGCGGCGTTTGCTGCCGTACAGTAATCGCTCTCAGTCAGGATAATATCTCGGCGTGATAGTTTATCACGCCGTTTTTTTTTGCCTTTTTAGGCCTCTTTGACCCGCACCACCACGCGTCCGCGAATTTCGCCTTTCATCAGCTTTTCGGCAGCAGCGAGAGTCTCTTCAAGCGTTATCTCCTGACTCACGGTCTCAAGCAGGGTCGAGTCAACCAGTTCGGCCAGTCGCGACCATGCCATCCTGCGTTCTTCTGCCGGGCGGGTGACGCTGTTGATACCCGCCAGCGTCACGTTGCGCAGAATAAACGGCGCGACGCTGGCCGGGAAATCCAGCCCCTGTGCCATGCCGCAGGCCGCGACGGTGCCATTTTCTTTGATGCTGGCGCAGACATTGGCCAGCGTGTGGCTGCCCACGGAATCAATGGCGGCAGCCCAACGTTCTTTTTGCAGCGGCTTGCCTGGCTCACTCAGCGTGTGGCGATCGATGATTTCGCTGGCGCCCAGTTTTTCGGTCAGGTAGGCGGCCTCATCGGGGCGTCCGGTCGAGGCCGTGACCTGATAGCCTAGCCGCGAGAGCAGCGCGATGGCAAAGCTGCCGACGCCGCCGTTGGCTCCGGTAACCAGCACCGGTCCTTGCTCGGGCGTAAGGCCATTTTTCTCAAGCGCGATGATGGCCAGCATGGCGGTATAACCCGCGGTGCCGATAATCATGCTGTCTTTTAGGCTGAGTGCCGCAGGAACCGGCGTCAGGTATTGGGCGTCGATACTGACTTTTTGCGCCAGCCCACCCCAGGCTTTTTCGCCGAATCCCCAGCCGTTGAGCAACACTCGGTCACCCGTCGAAAACTGCGGGTTGCGGCTTCTCGCTACCACACCCGAGAAGTCGATACCGGGCACCATCGGGAAGCTGCGTACAATCGGGCCACTGCCGGTAATCGCCAGCCCATCCTTGTAGTTCAGCGTGGAATAGTGCACATCAACCAGCACCTCGCCCTCGGGCAGGCTGCTGTCATCCAGCGCTTTCAGCGTGGCCTGATAGCGATCGTCATTTTTCTCAATCAGAATGGCTTTAAACATTGTCGGCTCCAGAAGGAAAGGTATCGGCAGGCGGCTTGGGCAGCCCGGCAAGGAAATAGCGGATAAAGTTATGCAACGGCATCGCATTGCCGTTGAGCTTGGCGCGCATTACCGCGCCCTCCCAACCGGCCCAGAAATAGGCGGCCAGCGTGTCGCAGTCGGCCTCAGTCGAGAGCTCGCCGCGTTGTTGCGCCTGGGCCAGACACTGACTCACGCGCCGTTCCCAACTTTGCAGGATAGTTATCAGCTGTTCACGGTAGTTCACTGGAAGATTGGCGATTTCCTGCCCCAGATTTCCTACCAGGCAGCCGCGCGTGAAGGCGTATTTCGCCATGCCCTCTGCGGCGTGATTGACGAACGCCTGAAGGCGTTGCAGCGGAGTGAGGCTTTCGTCAAGCAGGCTTTTGTCCAGCCGATGAGCAAAAAACTGCGCGTAGTTTTCGATAATTGCCTGACCGAAGGACTCTTTACTGTCGAAATAGTAGTAGAAAGAGCCTTTAGGAACGCCGACCTGACGGAGGATGCCGTCGATGCCGGCGGCGGCAAAGCCTTGTTCTGTGAGGACAGCGGTACCGCTGCGGATCAGCGTTTCGCGGGTGTCTGCGTTTTCACGTCCGGCCTTTGGCGGACGACCACGGCGTGGTTTTAAGGTGTCAGTCGTCATTAAACAAATATAGACCGAGCGTCTTGTTAAATCAAAAGCCGCTTAAATGAAGTTATACTTTTAATGACTTTAATCAAAAAAAGGGGGGATTATGTGGTTTCAAAAAGAGCTTAGTCTTAAGCAGCGGCCGCGCGGCTTTCATTTGGTCACCGAGGAAATCCTGCGGCAGGTTCCTGAAATCAGACAGCTTTCCGTTGGGATTTGCCACGTCTTTATTCAGCATACCTCGGCGGGATTAACCATTAATGAAAACGCCGATCCGACCGTGCGGCAGGATTTCGAAGGCTATTTCAATCGTGCGGTGAAAGAGGACGAGCCTTGGTATCAGCACGATTACGAAGGCAGTGACGACATGCCTGCGCATCTCAAGAGCAGTATTTTAGGGTGCAGCCTGAGTATTCCTGTCACTAATGGCAGGCTGAATCTTGGCACCTGGCAGGGCATCTATCTTTGCGAGCATCGCAATCACGGCGGTTCAAGAAGGCTGGTCATTACCCTGAATGGTCATTAATTCTGAATGGCTTTTAAAACTGTTAACTTGATTGCAGTTGGTTGTTTTTTGCCCAGATATACTTCTTCCTCTATGCTCACTCCCTGTGGAAGGATTATCAATATGAATAATGATCAACTGCTCGATTATTGTCTTTCAAAGCCCGGCGCTCATCAAAGTAACGAAAATCTTTGGCAGGCCAATCAGATAAAAGTGGCGGGTGTGATGTTTGCCATGCTGCGTGATAAAGAAGGACATCCAGCCATTTCGTTAAAAACTAGTCATCAAACCGCCGCCAGTCTGCGCCATCAACATCCCGAAATTTTGCCAAGCGATTGCCTCAACAAAGCACACTGGAACTGCGTCCTGCTGGACGGAAATTTGCCGGATTCCCAATTTTATAATCTGATCGACAGCTCCTATCAGCTGGTTCTCGAAGGCCTCCCCGAGGAAAAACGGCAGGAAATAGGCGATTGACGTTAACCTTGGGTTACGCCCAAACGCCGGTGCTTAACGTCGCCGGTGAGTATTCGATGTCGGTTCCCCGCCAGGGCAGCAGCGCCGGAAAGCGCCACGCCGTGGAAATATGCAGGCACCAATAGCGCTCGGCACCTTGCAGTCCGTGCTGAGCATTGTCCTGCCAGCTTATCTCGGTATTGCCCTGAAGATGTAATACGTCGCCACTGTTAAAATCCAGAAACAGCAGTGCGGCTCGAGGTTCTGCCAGCATATTCCCCAGCGTGTTCATATAGCGATTGCCGCTAAAATCCGGCACCCATAGCGTATCGCCCACCAATTTTACGAAGCCGGGGTTCCCGCCGCGATGGGACATATCTGCACCGCCGTTTGCCACATCACTGTGTGCGTGAGTGGCAACGAAAAAGGTGTCGGCGCTGTGGATAAGCTCTCGGGCCGCGGCGTCCAGCAAGCTCAGGCGCACAATCGGCCCGGCGTGGCGCTCGACCGGAGAAATCTGCCTGCGCTGAATGTATTTCGGGCAATTGCCGAAGCTCTGTTGCACCGCAATCTCTAACCGATTCTTGTCCATCCGGCTTATGACGCCATTCACCCGATTTCTTCGCCGGTTGGTGAAATCCAGCCCCAGCGCACCTAGAACCTGTCCGCAGGCGATTGACGAGAGTGCGGGGCAGTCCTCGCGGCGCGGTGCATTAATGCGCAGATGCGAATTATCCACCGAGCTGATAAACCCAGGTGGACCATTGAGCACGGTTGCGACCGGCCACCCGCGCTCGTCCAGAGTGGCGATATAAAACGACCGCAACCCGGCAAAAAAATCGCGGTGCTGCTGTGGCATGGTGGGATAAATACCGGCCGCGCCAACATTAAATCCGGCCAGCATTTGTGCCCGTTTTTCATCAGCATGGAAGATATCCATCATGGCACCTTAGGCTTTTGCCGGTTCGGGTAAGGGCAGTGGAGGCGTAGAGAAGAAGCCCGGTAACTGCTCGATGCGCTTCAGCCATTGTTTGATGGAAGGATAGGCTTCTAGCGAAATACCGCCCTCCGGCGCGAGCGCGATATAGCTGTAACAGGCCAGATCGGCAATCGTAGGCGCTTGCTCTGAGGCAAGGAACTGACGCGGTGACAGATGTTGCTCAAGCTGCGGCAAGAATTTTTCCGCCACCTTAAGCGCGGACTGATAATCCTCTTTGGTGCCAAACTGGGCGATAAGCCGCGCCGACGCCGGACCATAGCGCACCTCACCGGCAGCCTTGCACAGCCACTGTTGGGTGTGCGCCGCGCCAAGTGCGTCCTGCGGCAGCCAGTGGCTGTCAGGCGCGTAAGTTTTCGCTAAATAAATCAGGATAGCGTTACTGTCGCTAATCACCGTCTCGCCGTCCACCAGGACCGGGATCTGTCCCCATGGATTCATGGCCTGAAACGCTTCGCTGGCGCGCACGTCGGCACCCGCTTCTATAGAGTCATGCGGCAGGTTCAACATTTTTAGCAGTAGCGCAACGCGGTGTGTGTGGCCTGAGAGCGGGGTGCCATAAAGCGTTATTCTGTTCATTGATTTCTCCGGTGTTGATTCAGATTTGCTGTAGCCAGATTACTCTTGCAATCGATGAATGAAATCCGGTTATATTGAAATTGATAATTTCGAAAAGTGGAACAATCAATGGATCGTCTCGACGAGCTGGCTATTTTTCTCGAGGTGTTGCAGCACGGTAGCCTGGCGGCGGCGGCAAGAAAGCTGCGTCGTTCGGCTCCCGCGGTTACGCGCGCGATTGCCTCGCTGGAACAGCGATTCGGCGCACGGCTGGTGGAGCGCACGACGCGACGTCTGGCACCGACGGAGGCAGGTTTACGGCTTGCCGAGCGCGCGGCGGTGGTCTTGAGCGCCTATAATGATGCGGTGCAGGATACCGTATCGGCGCAGCTTAAAGGGTTGCTGCGTATCACCGCGCCGGTGCTGTTCGGACGCCGCCATGTCGCGCCGCTGGTCATGGAGTTTCAGGCGCAGCATCCCGAGATCCAGATCGAGCTGATCCTCAACGATCGTAACCTCGAGATGATTGACCAGGGGATCGACGTCGCCGTTCGCATTGGCAACCTGGCTGATTCGTCCAAGGTCGCGAGGCGTCTCGGGGAAGTCAGCGTGGTGGTGGTCGCCAGCCCTGAATACCTGGAGTACCAAACGCCGGTCTGCCATCCGGCTGATTTGGCGGCGCATCAAATCATTCTCAGCAGCAATGATGCCTTTAATGAATGGCGCTTTGGGCCGCACGAAGAGGGACCCCGTGTCAGGCTTTCGCCGCATTTGCTGTTCAATGACGTTGAAACCCGAAGGCTGGCGGTGATAGCCGGAAAGGGAATTGCCAGACTCCTGTCGTATCAGGTCGCCGATGAGCTGGCTAACGGCACGCTGGTGCGACTGCTGCCGGAATTTGAACCGCTGCCGCTGCCGGTTCAACTGGTGGTGCAGAATATCCAGCGTATGCCGATAAAAGTCAGAGCTTTTTGGGACTTTTCGCGAGAAAAATTGAGCCAACTGCCACAGATTCATTCCTCAAGGAGTGAATGACCCGGCGGTAGACACGTCAAACTCTCTTCATGAGATCATAAAAAAAGCGAGCCTAAAGGCTCGCTTTTTCATTGACGTCAACCTATCGATCAGGCTGATTTTTTGGCTTTGTGCGTATGACGCTCAAGCAGCGGTTTCAGGAAACGGGCGGTGTGCGATTCTTTGCACTCCGCGACCGTTTCTGGTGTGCCGGAGACCAGAATCTGTCCGCCGCCGTGGCCACCTTCAGGGCCGAGATCGACAATCCAGTCTGCGGTTTTAATCACATCAAGATTGTGCTCAATCACCACGATGGTGTTGCCCTGATCGCGTAGCTGATGCAGCACCTCGAGCAGTTGCTGGATATCGGCGAAATGCAGACCGGTAGTCGGTTCGTCGAGAATATACAGCGTCTGGCCGGTTCCGCGTTTAGACAGCTCACGCGCCAGTTTGACCCTCTGCGCTTCACCGCCGGACAGCGTGGTTGCCGACTGACCCAGACGGATGTACGAAAGACCCACGTCCATCAGCGTTTGCAGCTTGCGCGCCAGCGCCGGAACGGCATCGAAGAAATCACGTGCTTCTTCGATGGTCATGTCCAGCGTCTCGTGAATACTCTTGCCTTTGTACTTAATCTCAAGCGTTTCACGGTTATAGCGTTTTCCTTTGCACTGATCGCAAGGCACGTAGATGTCCGGCAGGAAGTGCATCTCGACCTTAATCACGCCATCGCCCTGACAGGCTTCGCAGCGCCCACCCTTGACGTTAAAGCTGAACCGCCCCGGCGTGTAGCCGCGCGAACGCGACTCGGGAACACCGGCGAACAGCTCGCGCACCGGAGTAAAGATGCCGGTGTAGGTCGCAGGGTTAGAACGCGGCGTGCGACCGATAGGGCTTTGGTCAATATCGATAACCTTATCGAAATGCTCAAGTCCCTGAATGTCGCGATAAGGCGCGGCTTCGGCGATGGTTGCGCCGTTTAACTGACGCTGCGCCAGTGGGAACAGCGTGTCGTTAATCAACGTCGATTTACCCGAACCGGACACACCGGTAATGCAGGTAAACAGGCCAACCGGCAGCGTTAGGGTGACGTCTTTCAGGTTGTTGCCCGTTGCGCCAATCAGTTTTAGCACCTTCGCCGCATCAGCGGGAACGCGCTGTTCTGGCACGGAGATTTCACGTTTGCCGCTGAGGTATTGCCCGGTCAGGGAGTCCTCTTTAGCCATAATATCTTCTGCGGTACCTTCTGCCACTACCTGACCGCCGTGCACGCCCGCACCGGGACCGATATCGATGATATGGTCGGCGGCGCGGATGGCGTCTTCGTCGTGTTCGACCACGATAACCGTGTTACCGAGGTCGCGCAGGTGAATCAGCGTCTCGAGCAGGCGCTCGTTATCACGCTGATGCAGGCCGATGGAAGGTTCGTCCAGCACGTACATGACCCCGACCAGACCGGCACCAATCTGACTCGCCAGACGGATACGCTGCGCCTCACCGCCAGATAGCGTTTCCGCTGAACGTGACAGAGAGAGGTAGTTGAGTCCGACGTTGACCAGAAACTTCAGGCGATCGCCGATTTCCTTGAGGATCTTCTCGGCAATCTGCTTACGCTGACCGCTGAGATTCATGCTCAGGAAGAACTCCATTGCGTGACCGATGCTGAAGTCGGAGATTTCAGGCAGCGTAGTCTCTTCAACGAACACGTTACGTGCTTCTTCGCGCAGGCGCGTGCCCTTACAGGACGCACAGGGGCGATTGCTGATGTATTTCGCCAGCTCTTCACGCACCGCGCTGGACTCCGTCTCTTTATAGCGACGTTCCATATTGTGCAGCACGCCTTCAAACGGATGGCGGCGGACCGAGGTATCCCCACGGTCATTAATATATTTGAATTCGATGGTCTGCTTGCCTGAGCCGTGCATGATGGCGTGAACCACGTCCTCGCTCAGCGCGTTAAAGGAAGATTCCACGTCAAATTTGTAGTGCTCGCCGAGTGAGCGCAGCATCTGGAAATAGTAAAAGTTACGACGGTCCCAGCCGCGAATCGCACCACCGGCCAGTGAAAGCTCGGGGTTCTGAATAACGCGTTCAGGATCGAAGAACTGCTGTACCCCCAGCCCGTCACAGGTTGGACATGCACCCGCCGGGTTGTTGAACGAGAACATCCGCGGTTCAAGCTCACGCATGCTGTATCCACAGACCGGGCAGGCAAAGTTGGCCGAGAACAGCATTTCATCGGCGTTAGGGTCGTCCATGTCGGCAACCACGGCGGTACCGCCGGAGAGTTCCAGTGCCGTTTCAAAGGATTCGGCCAGACGCTGGGCGAGATCGTCGCGCACTTTAAAGCGATCGACCACCACCTCGATGCTGTGTTTTTTCTGGAGCTCAAGCTTGGGTGGATCGGAAAGATCGCAAACTTCACCGTCGATACGGGCGCGGATATAACCCTGCGCCGCCAGGTTTTCCAGCGTCTTGGTGTGTTCCCCTTTGCGATCTTTGACGATCGGCGCGAGCAGCATCAGACGCTGACCTTCCGGCTGTGCCAGCACGTTATCGACCATCTGGCTCACGGTCTGTGCCGCTAGCGGAACCCCGTGATCGGGACAGCGCGGCTCACCGACGCGGGCAAACAGTAGACGAAGGTAGTCGTGGATCTCGGTAATGGTACCGACCGTAGAACGCGGGTTGTGCGAAGTTGATTTTTGCTCGATTGAAATCGCCGGTGACAACCCTTCAATGTGGTCGACGTCCGGTTTTTCCATCAGAGACAAAAATTGGCGTGCATAGGCTGAAAGCGACTCGACATAGCGACGCTGACCTTCGGCATACAGGGTGTCAAAAGCCAGTGAGGACTTGCCAGATCCGGATAATCCGGTGACAACGATCAGTTTGTCGCGCGGAATAATCAGGTTGATATTCTTGAGATTATGGGTGCGTGCGCCCCGAACTTCTATCTTATCCATTCATCATTCCCGGAATAACTTGAAAGCTCACCGTGCCGGTGACTGTCCGTGATGCGCGTGAGGATGTGCATACCCGTTCTGCGATTGATTCGGGTATATCCGCCCCAGTCACTGCATCTGAATCAGAAAATTGGGCACAGAAAGTACGAAACGAACAAGTATGACACAAAAAAACCTGAATGGATATCCAGTGCCTGGCTGCAAAATTGTTGGCTCTGTAAACATTTCTGGAATCGGTATTGTAGGTGTTATCTGGAATCCGCCCATGCTAAAATTCATGGTTTATACTGTATAAAATTAACTCATCAGGAGAGTCGACATGGCCAGCAGAGGCGTAAACAAAGTGATTCTGGTTGGGAATCTGGGTCAGGATCCCGAAGTCCGCTATATGCCTAACGGCGGTGCTGTTGCCAATATCACCCTGGCAACTTCTGAAAGCTGGCGCGACAAGGCGACCGGCGAGCAGAAAGAGAAAACTGAATGGCACCGCGTTGTGTTGTTCGGCAAACTCGCAGAAGTCGCGGGCGAATACCTGCGTAAAGGCTCTCAGGTTTATATTGAAGGCGCACTGCAAACCCGTAAGTGGACCGATCAGGCCGGTGTTGAAAAATACACCACCGAAATCGTGGTAAACGTTGGTGGCACCATGCAGATGCTGGGTGGTCGTGCTGGCGGCGGTGCTCCAGCAGGCGGCGGTCAGGCTTCAGGCGGCCAGCAGGGCGGATGGGGTCAACCTCAGCAGCCACAGGGCGGCAACCAGTTCAGCGGCGGTCAGCAGTCTCGTCCTGCGGCACAGAACAATGCGCCTGCGCAAAGCAACGAACCCCCAATGGATTTCGACGACGATATCCCGTTCTAAGAATTATTCTTCCACGAACGCACGTTCTGAAAGTAGCCGCGACGGATACCCTGAGTCTGGCAAACATCAAGAACACTGACCCCGCCTAGGCGGGGTTTTTTTTGCGTCGGCGTTGCATCATCTCCTTTTTCGCGCGGATAATGGCCGTAAAAGGGACTTTCCACCCAGCGGGAATAAAATATGAAACAGGCGGTCAGAGGTTTTGATTTTCGTCGCATTATGGACGATAAAGCCCAACTGAATCAGTTCGTTCTGGATGAGCAACAGCGTCAGGTAATTCAAAGCCTGCATTCGTTGGGTAAGACGCTCAACGCCCCCAAAAAAGCCGCAAAAGGGATTTTTGGTCTCGGCGGCAAGAAAACCGGCGGCGTTTATATCTGGGGGAAAGTGGGGCGCGGCAAGAGTTTCATCGTCGACAGCTTTTTTGCTGCCGCACCCGTTAGCAGCAAGATGCGTGTGCACTTCCATGATTTTTTGCGAGACCTGCATCGGCAAATGAATGCCCCTCAGGCCGCTGATAATACGCTGGAAACCGCCCTTGGTACGCTGCTCGGTGACTGCCGCTTGCTGTGCTTCGATGAGCTACACCTTCACGACGTTGGCGATGCGATGCTAGTAAAAGGGCTGCTTGCCTGGGTCATCAGCAGTGGCACTGTCCTCGTGGCGACCTCGAACTATCCGCCAGAGCAGCTTCTCTCGCATCCGCTTTATCACGCACGTTTCGTGCCTTCGATAAAACTCATCGAAAAGCATCTCGAGGTGGTGGCGCTCGGGGGAACTCAGGACTATCGCCAACTGGGCAGCAATGATCTCACGCCGTTCTGTGAAGGGGTTTTTCTGTGTCCTGGTAATGACCTTCAGCGCCGCGAATGTGGGCTTCCGCAGCCGGGCATCGGGAGGCAATCCTTAAATATGGGGTCGCGTACTCTCGAGCTACTCTCTGCGCCGGGCGACTTTCTGCATTTTTCCTTTGAGGCGCTGTGCGTTGCGCCCACCGCAGTGATGGATTATCTGGCGCTTTGCGATCGCTGTGATTGCTGGATAATAGAAGGGGTGCCGAAGCTCGCCGGCCAGTCGGGTGCTACGCAGCAACGCTTTATCAACGTTATTGACGTGCTTTACGAGCGGCAATGTCGATTGTATTTATTCAGTGAATACGGGCTGGATGAGATGACCCGGGACGTTGAACAAGAGGATATTCAACGAACCCGCAGCCGCCTCAGCCAGCTTAAAAATTACGTTTAGATAGAGAAGAAGATAGCGGCGGCGATGCCAGCAAAGACAATCCATTTAATGATGTAATAGCCGGTGCGATTCCACGCCTTGAGGCGCTTACCGACCTTACGAATCGAATAAATGTGCTTGAAGACTTTGTTTACGCCGCCGGTGCGATCGTTCTCGTCGTTTGGCGCGGTCGCCGCGCTCATCAGGTTCTTGCCCAGCCAGTGATTGATGCTCTGTGCCCAGCGATAACGCATTGGTCGCTCAATATCACAAAACAGAATCAACCGATTTTCACCGCTCTGGTTTTCGGCATAGTGCAGATACGTTTCATCAAACATCACGCCTTCGCCGTCACGCCAACTGTAGCGCTCGCCATCAACCTCGATAAAGCAGCGATCGTCATTGGGGGTAATAAGTCCCAGATGATAACGCAACGATCCCGCGTACGGGTCACGGTGCCGGGGTAAACGACTGCCGTGAGGAAGTTCGGCGAACATAGCCGCTTTCACCGAAGGCAGACTGCGCAGGAGTGCCGTCGTATGCGGGCATAAATCCATCGCGGAAGGATGGCTGTCGTCATACCATTTCAGATAAAAACGTTTCCAACCGGTTTTAAAGAACGAGTTAAATCCGGCGTCGTTAAACTTATCGGACGCTTTAATCTGCTGAATTTCCATCAGCCGTTGGCCTTCATCACGAATAGCCTCCCAGTTTTCTCTCAACACTCTGAGTTCCGGGAATTGTTCGGGCTGCAAATAGGGGGTCGTCGGGGCACGGGAGAACAGGTACATAAAGACGTTCATCGGTGCGGTAAAAGTAGAATGATCGGAAAGCTGTCGCCAGAAGTTATAGCGAACCTTTCCACGGTAGTGCACATAGATAACGCATAAAATGAATAAAATAAGAATGATGTATTTCATTATTGAATCACTTCAAATTTAGGCCAATGTTCTGTGTAACCCTCGGATACACAACCCCCGATATTCCCCTCTGGCTGAAAAAATGGCGCCTGCCAATCCGGAATCTTTTTTAACTCACTTCCCTTAACACAATTGAATCATCAACAAAATAAGAGCAAAGCCCTTACAAAGAGTAGACAAAAAAGGCGAATTCATAGGATAAAAAAAAACCACCTGCCGAAAGGGGCCAGGTGGTCTCGACTGCGGGTGTCAAAATATTATTATTTGAAGACTTCCGCATTCGCTTCGAAGTTAGGTCCATGCTCTCTGGCCGCGATGATGACGTAGTATTTACCGCCTTTTTTATCGGCTTCGTCAGAAAGTTTTTTATGCAAATCAGAGGGGGATGAGACTTCCCCAGAAGTTGCACCTACGCTAATTTTGCCCACATAGTGATATTTAAAGTGATGAGCTTCATCTTTAGAGATCAGCTCAGCAGCAGACGCGGTTAAAGAAAACAGCGAAAGAGCGACAGCAGCAGTGACGAGAATTTTTTTCATTTATTCACCCTTTTAAATATGATTAAACACATTTGCACAAATGTGTATATTGAATGTAATCAAAGATGACGTTTTATCCATCCAACGGGGGAACCTGACGGCCTTTTAGTTAGAACTGTGTTCCAGATCTCATTTTTGTATGTTTTTTGAACGCGATTGCATCAACATCCGCTAAGGAAAGGCGCAAAAAATGCTCGAAACTCTCACGTTAACGCATTATCTGGTACTGGGTGTCACGCTGCTGGTGGCCTACGTTATTTTTGGGATTGCGGGTTTCGGGTCAGCCTTGGTCGCTAGCCCGGTGATGGCGCTCTATATCCCGCTGGCGGACATTGTTCCCTTGCTGGCGCTGCTCGACCTTTGTGCCGCAGTGGTCAATGTCAGCCGTGACGGACGCAATGCGCAGTGGCCCGAGTTAATACGGCTGATTCCGCTGATGGTCATGGGCAGTCTGATTGGGGCGGCGATTTTGCTCAGGGCGCGGCCCGATATCCTTCTGCTGGCGTTGGGCCTATTTGTGGTGTTCTACGCCCTGTATTCGCTTAGCGGACTCAAGCCGCAGCGCACCTTTTCACCGAAGGCGGCGGTGCCTTTTGGGTTGGTCGGCGGCGTATTTAGTGCACTTTTTGGCAGCGGCGGATTTATTTACGCCATTTATCTCGGCGGCCGTATTGAGAAAAAAGACGCGTTTCGTATCACACAAACCACGCTTATTGGCTTGAGCACGCTAACGCGGGTCATTATTTTTGCGCTGGCGGGGGTTTATCTTGATGCCAACCTGTGGCTGTTGGCGCTGATTCTCCTGCCGGGTATGCTGCTGGGGATAACACTCGGCCGCCATCTCACGCTCAGAATGTCGCGTGAGCAGTTTCTCAAGCTTATCAACCTTATCCTGCTCGCCTCGGGCAGCATGCTTATCTTGCGCTATTTAAGCTGAGAGAGCCGGACTATGGCTGGCTATTGAGCATCTCGAATCGTGCCCCTTTGACGACGATTTCATCGAACTGCAGATGATGCATAAACTCTCTCAATATAAGCAGCGTTGCGGCGAAATCGTTACCTTCAGGAATGCCTTCAAAGTGCGCGGGGCGGCCATTGATCACCAGCGCGAGGCGGTCGAAGGTCCGCTCGACGGCGTCCAGTGAGAGCGACATCTGCTCGTTTTCTGCGACGCCAGCGAGGCGAGCGATCGCGCGAATATCGTTATCTTGGCTATGAAGACTCGCCCCCGGCGTGATGTCGTGGCGCAGGCCTGTCACCTCGTCTTCAACGACCATGATGGCGTTTTCCATCTCGGCGGGCGTCGGGGGCTGGTGTCTGAAATAGCCTAACGAGGTGAGCTGTGAGCCCAGCGTTAACCGATGCGTCTTGCCGTCGATCGTGACCTGTGTTTCTTCACTGCCAATATGCAAAAGAACCGCTGAAGGAGACTGCGTCATACTGTTTTCGCCTCGAAAAGGATAACTCGTTAAAACGATGAGTGATGCCTTAACTTACCCCCGATTCGCCGCCTGACGCAATCCTGCCTAGTCCTCAATAAATCGCAGATTCTTTTTTGCGCGCTGATCGACCTCAAGGCTAAAAATATCCGGCCTTGAATAGTGCCCGACCGGGTCGAAATCATAGCGGGCGCCCACCAGGTCGTCGGTATTGATTTCCGCGGTCAACAGGCCGGTTTCTCCCTTCAGCGGTCCGGCCAGCACGTCGCCCAACGGACCCACAATCACCGAACCCCCGTTAATCACCGGCCGGTTAGTTTCCCAGTGCGCCACCTCGATTCCCTGCTGTGCAGGTGAGGGCTGATATTGGCAGGCGCTTACCACGAACATTCGGCCTTCGTGAGCGATGTGGCGCATCGAGCATTGCCAGATTTCTCGCTCGTCTACCGTCGGAGCGCACCAGACCTCAACGCCCTTACCATACATTGCCACGCGCAGCAGAGGCATGTGATTTTCCCAGCAAATTGCGCTGCCGAGACGGCCTGCGGCGGCGTTCACCACGGGCAGCGTCGAACCATCACCCTGTCCCCAGATCAACCGTTCGGTGCCGGTTGGCATCAGCTTGCGGTGCCTGGCAACCACCCCCTGAGCCGGTTCGATAAACAGCGAAGTACAGTAGAGCGTTGAACCGCTGCGTTCAATCACGCCGATTACGATGCTAGCCTGGGTGCGGGTTGCGAGGTCTGCCAGCGCCTGCGTTTCCTCACCGGGGACCTCAATGGCGTTATTGTAGTAACGGGTAAAATCTTCACGGCCTTCGGGCAGGCGATAGCCCAGACGGGTGCCAAAGATCTCGCCTTTCGGATAGCCCCCCAATAGCGCTTCCGGCATGACGACCAGGCGGGCACCAGAGGCAGTAATCTCCGTCTCCCAGGACAAAATATTTTCCAGCGTAGCGGCTTTTCCCTGTGGGGAAGAGCCTATTTGCAGGGCAGCAACGATTGAAGCAGGCATAAATTTCTCTCGACTCAGCGGGGATGAATTTCTATTCTGCTCGAATCCTGACATTAATCCATGCCCATCCATTTATGAGTGATATTGATAAAATTAATATCGAGACGGTCGATCTCAACCTGCTTAAAGTCCTCGAGGCCTTATATGAAGAGGGCAGTGCGAGCCGCGCCGCCGTGCGGCTTGGGCTGACGCAGTCGGCGGTGAGCGCCGCGCTTGGCCGTCTTCGCCGCCTGTATGACGATCACCTGTTTGTGCGCACCGGACGCGGGCTTGCGCCGACGCTGCGCGCCAATGAGCTGAAACCGCTGGTCAGCGAGGCGCTGGATAAATGTCGGCAGAGTTTGCTGCTGGTTTCTGGCGCGCGGGCCGGCTATGCGGGTCGGTCGTTGAGCATCGGACTCTCGGATGACTTTGAGCTCGCGTTGGGCAAGCGTCTGATTGACCGGCTTGAACGCGACATGCCGGGGCTGCGGGTGGTCTTCCGTCAGACTCACAGCCGCATCGTGGAAGAGATGCTGATGAATCGCGAAATCGATGTCGCGATTGCCTCAGGAGGATTCACCTCGGCGGCTATCGGCAGTGAAACATTGGGAGAAGGGCGCTATGCCTGTCTGATTGATGTGACTCAGCCGCTGGCAGAGCATGAAGTCGAGCATCAACATCACCTGACGCTGGCGGCTTTCTTAAGCCGTCGGCATCTGCTGGTCTCATCGGGCGGGTTTATAGGCATGGTGGATGAGGTACTTATCCCGCAGGGGCTTAAGCGGACGGTGATGGCATCAACAACCCATTTCTCGGCCTTGCCTTATCTGCTGCTGGGCAGCCCGGCGTTGGCGACCATTCCTTTGCACGCCGCCCGTCAACTGGCGGCGTTTCATCCCTTGCGATTATTGCTGCCGCCGGTCGCCATGCCGGCCTATTCAATTAATCTTGGCTGGCGGCGTGATGCGCTGCGCGACCCGGCGGTGATGAAATTGAAAGAGATCGTCAGCGATACGCTCTCGTCTTTCGACTGGCAGAGTGAATCATTTGACGATGCCTGATTAGCTCAGCGCGGGTTTCGTTTTTTTCCATTCCGACAGCCAGCGCGGACGATAGAACATCACCAGATTACCGAGCAGGATAAGCCCCAACCCAATCACCGCGTTGGTATGCCATTGATAACCTTCATAGAAGGTCGATACCGTCAGCGCGACGAGTGGAAACAGTAGCGTACTGTAGGCGGCCTGGCTTGCGCCGATACGTCCTACCAGGCTGAAATACATCCCGAATCCGAGCACCGAGCCAAATACCGCCAGATAGACCAGCGAGCCGACGTAGGCGGATGTCCATTCGATGGCAAAGGACGCTCCCTGTGCCAGGCTCAGCAACGCCATCACAGCAGCACCGTATCCCATCGCGTAGGTATTGGTGCTAACCACGTCCAGTCCGTGCTTTTTGTGGCGCGTACTGATCATATTGCCCAACGAGAAACCGTAGGTGCCCAGCATGCTAAGACCTATGCCTTTCAACAACTCAGGCGCAACGTGATTCGCGCTAAGGTCGTGCCAAAACAGGGTAACAATGCCTACCAGACCCAGAATCGATGCCGGAATCAACGCCGGTGACATTTTCTGACGGAAGAAAAGCATGCCGTTGAAGGCGTTAAACAGCACTGACATCGAGAAAATCACCGATTCCAGCCCGCTGCTGATATAGGCCGCCGCGTGGTAGAAACAATAGAAGTTGAAGGCAAAAACGCAGCAGCCTTGTGCCACGCAATAAATGTGGTCTTTCAACGCCAGCTTGCGCAAACGGCGAGCAATCAATAGCACTACCATCATCAGCAGCGAGGCGAGCAAAAAGCGGTAGAAAATGGAGACTGTTACGGCCACTACACCCTGTTGCAGGTAGATGGCAAACCAGGTAGTGCCCCAAATCAGGATCACGGAGATATACAGCAATGCGTTCATAATGGTATCCAGCGCTAAAAAAGAGAATTCTGCGTGGATTATCGACCCTCAATAAGATTTGGGCATTCATGGGCTTGCGGTCAGTTGTATATTCTTGCGGTTTTTTTAAAGTGATAGTGCAGTCAATACTCGCCCTCAACGCGGGGAAAACACTACAATAGCGCTATTCATTCACCGGGAAGCCGCGCCATGCCAAATCGTTATCAGGCCTTCGAAACGCTCCAGAAGCACCACGCCGTGTTGCACGATACCGTGCATCTGGGGTCGGGTATGCAGCTGGCCGCGTGGTCGAATAAAAACGACTGCGTGACGCAGGAAGACCCGGATCACCATACGCTCAGCCTGTATATCGCCGACGGCTACGAGTGCTACCACAAAACGCGTTCAGGCTGGCAAAACGGTGGCGGGCCGGATCGCTTCTGTCTGATGCCGAAACACAACGTCTCGAGCTGGGACGTGCGGGGCGACTTGTCGTTTGTACATATGTATTGCACCGACGAACATCTGCGCCAGGTCATAGAACAGACCTGGGACCGTAGCCCGGCGAGTATTCTGGTCGATGAACTCACGTTCGAAGAAGATCAGCATATTACTCAGCTTTATCGTCACTTTCTGCTCAGTTGCCAGTGGCAGGAAAGCAGCAATCAGCTGATGCTTAGTACGGCCACCAATCTACTGGTGACGCATCTGGTGCGCCACTATACCCATTTGCAGTGGGCGCTGCCGACCGTGCGTGGCGGTCTGTCGCCGACGGTGCTGAACCGCGTGAAGGAATATATTCACGGCCATCTGTCGACGCCGCTACAGTTGCAGCAGTTGGCCGAGATTGCTGGGCTAAGTGAGTATCATTTTGCGCGGATGTTTAAGCAGTCGATGGGCGTTGCGCCACACCAGTACGTCATGAACGCGCGTATTATCCGCGCCGAGAATTTATTGCGTAATACCCGTCTGGATATCACTACTATCGCGTTGGACTGTGGGTTCAGTTCAACCAGCCATTTCAGCAACCGCTTTAAGTCGCTGCGCGGCGTCGCGCCTTCTGCCGTTCGCCAGAACCTTTTGCGCTAACGTATTCCTCGCGCTATTTCTCAAAATAACTTTCCCACCATCCCATTAGCCGACATTCGGTGCTAGGTTATTCCTGTCGGATTACTGAGGGTTATCACTACTATGCTCAACGCTGCACCACAAATAGAAACGCCAAGATTGATTCTGCGCGGCCACACCGTTGATGATTTCAACGTCATCGCGGCGCTGTGGGCCGATCCTGAAATGGTCCGCTTTATCGGTGGCACGCCCTCCACGCGCGAGGCGAGCTGGACCCGGCTTTTACGCTATGTCGGCCATTGGCAACTGCTGGGTTTTGGCTATTGGGTGGTGAAAGAAAAAGAGTCTGGCCGCTTCATCGGCGAGATCGGGCTTGCCGACTTTCAGCGAAATATGCAGCCTTCTCTGGAGAATAAGGCGGAGATGGGTTGGGTATTAAGCCCAGAATTTCACGGCAAAGGCTACGCCAGCGAGGCGGCAAAAGCCGTACTCGATTGGGCCGCCGCGCACCTCGAGCGTCCCGTTTGCTGCATCATTGCTCCGGAAAATACGCCGTCAATCCGGCTGGCCGAGAAGCATGGATTTATTCATCAGATTGATACGACTTATCAAGACAGTCCCGTTCGCTTGTATAGCCGTCCCGGCACCGAAAAATAGGCAGCGCAGTATGCTGGTGGAGAAGACAGACTATGTTGAAAATATTAGGCAAATCGACGTCAATTAATGTGCGTAAAGTGCTCTGGACCTGCCATGAGCTGGGGTTGGATTACCGCCATGAAGAGTACGGCGGCGATTTCAAATCGACGCAAACGGCAGAGTTTAAGGCGTTGAACCCGAATTCTTTGGTGCCGGTCATTATTGATGATGAATATGTTCTGTGGGAATCCAACACTATCTGCCGCTATTTGGTGGCTAAAGAGGGGCGAGACGATCTCTTACCGCCAACGCCGCGTGAAAGAGCGAAGGTAGAGCAGTGGATGGACTGGCAGCTCGGCGATCTGAATAATGCCTGGCGCTATGCCTTTATGTCTCTTGCGCGTCAAAGCCCGCAGCATCAGGACCCGGCATTGCTCGCAATCAGCATCGCAGAATGGAATAGATTAATGGAGATTGTTGACGGTCAGTTACAGCAGGCGGGAGACTATATATTGGGTGACCGCTTTACGCTGGCCGACATAGTGATTGGCATGTCGGTAAATCGCTGGGTGATGACGCCAATCACTCGCCCTACGCTTTCTGCCGTTTTTTCGTACTATGAGCGTTTGAATCAACGCGAAGGTTATCAATTATTTGGTCGTAACGGCAGCGTATAGCGCAAAAATGCCCCCTTTTATTAAGCGAGGGGGCAGTCGTATCAGGACGAATATTATTACTTAAAGTCGACCATCATCAATTCAGGAATTGAAAGACCCTGCGTGGTGCTGACGCATTTATCGATATAACGCGTAAATGCCATAGGGCGCGGAATGCCCATGTCCAATAAACGCTGATTATCGAACTTAACGTTTAATTCTGCAAAGCCGCCGTATAATTTAATTGCGCGCAGAATAATCTTGTCATTGCAGGGGCCGAGAATATCTTTAAATTGTTTCCGAATTCCTGTGAATTCTTGATAACTAATTTGCTGATAATCGTTAACAATTGCTGAGGTGTTATTTGCTTTGGCGACAGATTCATCGATAGCAGAAAAAGGCGTACACATCTCTTCACCCGAAGAAATATGGTAGAAGTTATGTTTAACTTCTTCGCTCAGGCAAAGATTCGCCAGCACCATGGCACAATAGTCCACTGGAATAACGTCAATTTTATCGTCAAGCTGACAGGTAAATTTCTTCAGCTTGAGCGCCATCAGGAATACCCAGAAAATGCTGCTCGATGGACGGCATCCGTACTGAGTATGACCGACGATAATGGAGGGACGTGCCACCACAAAAGGCAGGTCCGGGCAGTGTTCGCGGATCAGATTTTCGATAGCGCGTTTGGAGGCGGTGTACTGCACCAGGTCCTCATTGTGCGCATTATCGGGCATATCTTCATAGAAAACGCTGTCTTTGTCCGGCATTGACGCCATGGCGGTGCCAACGTGAACAAAGCGCTGTAGGCTTTTTACTTTTGCCATCCGCTGAGCAAAAGCTAAAGAGCCGTCGACGTTAACGCGCCACAGCGCCGGGTTATTTCCGAAGGAGGCAATTGCAGCACAGTTAATAACGTGCGTGACATTATCGATACGTGGGTCCTGAGTAAATGCTTCAGGCTCGGACAGGTCACCGATTAAAATATTTTCTTCATTAATAGAAGCAAGCTGCTGCGAATTTAAACCAAATTTTTCTAAATTGGTTCTTATTCTCAATAAACCGGCAGCCGTTGTTTCAGCGCGGACTAATAACAGCAGGTTGATTTCGTTTTTTGGATACTGACGTAAAAAATGTTCGACAACGGCACCACCCACGAAGCCGGAGGCGCCTGTAATTAGAATGCTTGGCATAAATAGAATCTCAGCAGGTTACAGTGGCTGCACAGTACCACCTGCTTCTTAAACCATTCTTATACTAAATTCTGGGTAACATAAACGGAAGCTAAACGGCTTAGGGGCTTTTTTAAACAGTCCTTTGAATCTTAATTTGTCATTAGTTTTCGTTTTAATTTCGTTTAAAAAAGGAAGCAATTCATCGCTATTAATAATACCTCCGCTAACTATTTTTAAAAGACCCATCCCATTTTTTGCCACAGGCATCTCACTTTTCATTCTTGATCCTGCGTCCTTTGCGCTGAGATAAATGGATAAACTAGCGTAGGGTTCCGCGCTACCCTCAAAGATCTCTGTCTGGAAAGTATGCAGTGAGGTATGACTAAGATAAACTGAGGCATAGGCCACCTAACAGGATGGCGACAGAGCACGGTTAAAGGAATTTTGTGCGGGGTGATTCCCTCGCGCGCATAAATAAGGTACAAGGCTGCATGAAAATCCCAAATAGAATCCAACCTCTGGTGGATGACGGCCTAATCGATGACGTGGTCCGTCGACTGAAAAGTGGCAAAGAAGCCGACGTGTACACCGTTTTATGCGGTGAGGAAATTCGTTGCGCCAAGGTTTATAAGGAAGCAACGCAGCGTAGCTTTAAGCAGGCCGTTCAGTATCAGGAAGGGCGCAAGGTTCGTAACAGCCGCAGCGCACGTGCGATGCAAAAAGGCTCCAAGTTTGGGCGCAAGCAGCAGGAAGAAACTTGGCAGACGGCCGAAGTTGACGCGCTGTTTCGTTTGGCAAACGCCGGCGTGCGGGTCCCGCAACCTTATATCTGCCTCGACGGTGTGCTGCTGATGGAGCTTATTACCGACGGTGAAGGGCTGGTAGCACCGCGTTTGAGCGACGTTATATTTACCGAGCAGGAGGCGATTGAGGGGCATGACATCATGATCCGCAACATCGTCCGCATGCTTTGCGCTGGTATCGTGCATGGTGACCTCTCGGAGTTCAACGTGCTGCTTGACGCACAGGGGCCGGTTATCATTGACTTGCCGCAGGCCGTTGATGCCTCAGCCAATAACCATGCCGAATCTATGTTCGAGCGTGACGTGAACAACATGACCGATTTCTACGGGCAATTCGCGCCAGCGCTGCTGGAAACGCGCTATGCGAAAGAGATCTGGGCGCTGTATGAAGAGGGTAAATTGACCCCGGAAAGCGTGCTGACCGGCCAATTTGCCGAAGACACGCACAAGGCTGACGTGGACTCTCTGCTCGATGAAATTACTGCCGCAGAAGACGAGTACTATGACCGTCAGCGTGCGCTGAAAGAGAGGGACTAATCCCTCTCGGTAAATCCTTCCCGCGTTAAGTACCCCTGCGCCGCTGTCGAGAGCAAAAAATCTGACAGCGGTTCTGCTCGTGCGTGGCATTGCGCAAAGGCATAATCCGCTCGAATATTATAATCCTCAGGTATTTCAATCACCCGCAGACCGTCACACTCTGCGAGCCGACGCGCGTAACTCACATAGCCGATGAAAAGCTCGCACTGTCCGGTGCGGATAAGCCACGCCGCGGCCAGCTCGCCCGCTGGTACGGGCTGGCTCTCGGCGCCGCCGACCAGTGGCAAAGCCGACTGACGCAGCCTTTCGCCCATGCCGGGGTGACGCCTCTCTATCTTTTCAAACAGCTGCCAGGTGTAGTCACCCGAAGGGTCGGCAAGCGGCGTCGAGGTGCCGAGCCGCAGCCCGGGGTCATTCAGCAACGCTAACCATGAGGGGTGTTCGGTTACCCGATTTTCATGCACCGTCAGACAAAGCCTGTTGCCGGTAAAGGTCTCAACGCGCTGAGCACGGCCGAGCGCCAGCAGGCGCTGCGGATGTGATACGTTGGCTGAGGCGAACAGATCAGGCTGTTCTCCCGCTTCAATGCGCTGGCGCAGCAGCCCGGCGGGGCCAAACTGCGTCGAGACCCCTATCCCGCTCTGTCGGGTAAAATGTGCCATTAAAGGCGGCCAAACGGCTCTCAGGCTGCCCGCAGCCAGAACGTTGAGCTGCCGGGTCATCAGGCTTTAGGCTCGGCTGGCGCGGGTTTAGGCGCGACATAGTCAGTGCGATAGAAACGCTGATAGTAGGCATTGGCCTGTTTCTGCATATCGATATCGCTGAATTTTTGCGGATAGAGTTTTTTCGCCATCCACAGCTCACCGATGGCCAGCGCTTCGGGCATTGGATAACCCCAGGCCTTGGCATATTCCGGCATCAGATAAACGCGGTGATGCTTTACGGCGTCAATGACCTGCCAGTTAGGGTCGCGTTCGATATCACCCACCACCTGCGGATAGCGGTCCTGTACAAAAATCACCTGCGGGTTCCAGGCGATGACCTGCTCCATACTCACCTGTTTAAAGCCTTTCACCGTGGATTCAGCCACGTTAAGTGCGCCCGCGTGATTCATCATCAGGCCAGTGTATTTGCCGGAGCCATAGGTCGTGAGGTCAGGGTTTGCCATATAAACGCGGACGCGTTGGTCGGGTGCAACGTCCTTCAGGCGGCTGCTCACCAGAGTTCGCTGGGCAAAGGTGTAATCGATAAGCGCGTCAGCCTGCTTCTGGCGATTCACCACCTCACCAATCAGCCTGATACCGGTTTTTAGCCCGTCGTTGTAGGCCTGCTCCTCGTTGTTAATCTGCGGATTCATTTTGCCCGCTTCTCCAGGCCTGTCGTCGCGCAGCGAAATAGCCACTACCGCGATGCCTGCGTTGCTAATCTGGTCAATCATCTCCTTTGGCGCATAGTTTGTGACGAAGACGACCTGCGGATGCAGCGCAACCAGACTCTCCACATCGACGTGCGTCAAATCGCCCAGCGCAGGGGTTGTTAGCAGCTGCGGTGCGAGGCGCACATAGCTGTCGCCCAACTGTTGTTTCCAGTTTGCCAGCACGCCAACAATCTTGCTGCTGGCGTCGAGCTGCACGAGAAGATTAAGCGTCTGATGCTGAAGTACGACAACTCTGTCGACCTGATCGGGAATCGTTATCTGACGGCCAAGCTGGTCGGTGATTTGTCGTGAGGCGATCGCGCCAAAAGATGACATGCTCAGCACCGCGCCGAGCATCAGGATGTTGAAAGTATTCGACCTGGATAGCGAAAATTTTAGAAAAGTGTGCACAGGGAAAACCTCGTTATACGTTGTATTTCCCAGTATATAGCGGTGTGCCTTAACTGAACATCTCGACGATTATTTACGCCCTTCAATCAGCATGCGCACCGCAAGGCCGCTGAGTACGGTCGCCATCAGCCAGCGTTGCACCAGGGTCCAAAACGGACGCCCTGCCAGGAATGCCGCGATATAACCGGCCGAGAGTGCAATCAGCGCATTGACGCAGAAACTCACGGCAATCTGCGTGCTGCCCAGCACCATCGACTGCATCAGAACGTGACCCTGCGCAGGCACGATAAACTGCGGTAAAAGAGAGAGATACAGCACGGCGGCTTTGGGGTTAAGCAGGTTAGTAAAAAGCCCCATGGTGAAGAGTTTACGCGGGCTGTCTTTGGCGAGTTCACGCACCTGAAACGGCGAACGACCGCCGGGGCGGATAGCCTGCCACGCCATATACAGCAGATAAAGTGCGCCGCAGAATCGCAGGGTGTCATAGGCAAACGGCACGGCCATTAACAGGGCAGTGATACCGAGTGCGGAGAAAACCATATAAAACAGGAAGCCGACCACGACGCCGCCGAGTGAGATAAGTCCGGCCCTTGGGCCTTGACAGAGAGAGCGTGAAATCAGGTAAATCATGTTCGGCCCGGGGGTGAGCACCATTCCGAGGGCGATTAACATAAAAGGCAGCAAATGAGCGGCATCAGGCATGACATTCTCCGAGTATGATTGACGAAAAAATCTCCTACAAGATATAGAGCTTTTAAGGGTTATTAAGCAAGGGGTTGTCATATTTTGTTCACGGCTTTTGGGTCAAACAGTCATAAACCCGTGCAATGTTACTTTCCGTGTGAGTTAAACCTTTACCGGAGAGGACATGTACGTCGATACCCGAAAACTGATTTCACTGCAAAACCCGTCAGTGCTGATTGTGGCCCACCGGGGCGTATGGACCCGCGCACCGGAAAACTCGCTGTCTGCGCTCGAAGACGCGATTGCCGCAGGCGCTGACATCATCGAAATTGATACCCAGAGTACTGCGGACTCTCAGCTGGTGGTCGTGCACGACGCCAGGCTGGACCGAACCTCTGACCATCAGGGCGAAATTCAGCGTATGCCCTTCTCTGAAGTGCGCCGTGCGCGACTCAAGGGCAGCGACGGACGCCCCGGCATGGTGGTGACTGAAGATCGTGTGCCTTCTCTGGAAGCTTTTCTCGAGGAGGCACGTGGCCGGATCGTGGTGAATATTGATATCAAATTTGCCCGCGATCGCCAGCGCGTGATAGACCTGGTGCTCAACATGAACATGGCCGACGGCGTGCTGCTTAAAAGCAAGATTGAGCTCAATGCACAGTCCTTCCCGCTGGACATGACTGACGCCCGGCGACGTATTCCCTACATGCCGATTGTGCACGCCAGACCCGGAAAGTTTGCCGAAGATTTGCGCAAGATAGAAGACTTTGGCGCGCAGATGATGGCGCTTTATTTTAGCGATTTGCACGACGTCATCGAGGCGCGAGAGGAGCTGCAACGGTTGGGCATTCGCCTATGGGTGAACACGCTGGATGTCTCTCACTCGCTGGACTACTGTGATAGCCACGCCCATCAGCATCCGACGCAGGTCTGGGGCACGTTGGTTGACGCTGGATTTGGCGCAATTCAGACTGATAACGTCAGTCAACTGCGCCGTTGGTTAAAGGACAAAGGACGCTAACAATGAAAAACGAGATTTCCGACAGGCTGCGCATCGCCAGCCAAATTGCTGCACAGGCCGCCGAACTGGCGCTGAGCTTCTTTGCGCGACGCAGCGAGATTGATGTCAGCAGCAAACGCACCCAGGACTTTGTTTCAGAAGCCGATGTCGCGGTTGAAAACTTTATCCGCCAGCAGCTGCAACAGCATTTCCCCAACGACCCGATTATTGGTGAAGAGATGGGCGGCCAGCTGAGCGAAGGCGCGTGCTGGGTGATTGACCCGATCGACGGCACGTCTAACTTTTTACGCGGTTCGCCGCTTTGGGGCGTTTCATTAGGACTGGTCGAGCGGCATCGTCCGGTGATTGGGATAGTCGCGCTGCCGGTGCTTAACGAACTTTTTGCCGCAGAGACCGGCAAGGGCATCTTCCTTAACGGCAAACCTTTTACGCGCGATAACCGTTTCTCTGACGTTCAGGTCGTTTCTCTGGGCGATAGCGCAGACGATCAGCTTGGTGAGGCGTCGGCATTTTATCGGGGTCTGCGTGAGGCAGACTGGTCGGTACACTGCTATCGCTGTACCACCGTGGGTATGGTGTTTGCGGCGAAAGGTATTCTCGACGGCCACCTGCAACGCCGCACCACGCTGTGGGACATCGCTGGTGGCGCGGTGCTGTGTCAGGAAGCCGGGCTGGAAACGGTGGTAAATTTCGGTGGGGAAGGGATTCGTCACCTGTCGGTGGCGACGGGGACACCCGCGCTCATGGACGCGGTCAGGCCACTTTGGCCCGACCTGTCACCTCGTTAAGCGAAGTAAAACCAGGCGGTCTCAATGAGACCGTCTTTCACCTCGAATACCGCCATGCTTTCGATAGGTTGTTCGTTCAGACCGTGGATCCTTTCCAGATCAAAGACCTTGTTGCCCAATACGCTACGCGATATGAGTTCGGCTTTCAGTGCGGGGTTGTTAAATCGGTTTTGGGCGTAAAACTCGCGCAGCTGCTGCTTGCCCTGCATGGAAGGCGCGGTGGCAGGCATACGATACGCAATAAAGGTTTCGCTAAAACAGGAAACGAATTTTTCCAGGTCGTGCTGATTGTAAGCGTAAAATTGTTGTTCTACTGCGGCTAAAACGTCGGACATGGTGTTAATCCCTTTTAGATTGCGAATAAAACGCGTGTTTATAATTTGAATTTAAATTCACATTTAATGAATTTAAATTCAAACATGAGGCATTGTCCGAAACTTGTCAATCGTTGATGTAATCTTTTATTACCGCAGGTTAGCGTCTCTTCAGTAGTCTATAGTTAACAATCAATTAGTATGACTACTCTGGAGTGTATGCATGATAATCCTTCACCACCTCAATAACTCGCGTTCCCAACGCATTTTGTGGATGCTTGAAGAACTGCAACTGCCGTACACCATCGAACGCTATCAGCGTGACGAAAAAACGATGCTGGCCCCGGCATCGCTTAAGAAGATCCATCCGCTGGGCAAGTCGCCAGTGTTGCAGGATGGCGATCTTATCATCGCTGAATCGGGTGCTATCCTCGAATATTTACAGGAAACCTACGATCTTCAGGGTCTTCTCAAGCCAGCGGATCCTTCGTCGCGTTTGCAGTATCGTTACTGGATGCACTATGCCGAAGGATCGCTGATGCCGCTGCTGGTAATGAAACTTATCTTCGGGCGTCTTGGCAAACCGCCCATGCCGTGGTTGATCCGCCCGATAGCCGGGGCGATAGGTAAAGGCGTGCAGCAGAATTACATCGACAAACAGCTGGCGACGCATGCCGCCTACATTGAAGATCACTTGACTAAAAATGCCTGGTTTGCCGGTGAAACCTTCAGCGCCGCAGATATTCAGATGAGCTTTCCAATCGAGGCGCTGGCCTCGCGTTTTCCCACCGATAAAACCCCGCACCTGAAACAGTGGCTGGCTAAGATTCAGGCAAGACCGGCCTATCAACAGGCGTTAAAACAGGGTGGGCCTTATCAAATAGGATCCTGAGTAAAAATTGATCGACTCGCTTTTTTTAGATTAAATGTCTTTAAAATGTACAAAAATGACAAAAACATCGCTAAACGGAGTTGAAACCAGAGTATTAATAGCTGGATAATCGTTTGCTTAGCCGTACCTACGACTTTTAGAACCGCCGTACGCGATGTGAGTTAAACGTTTGCCCTGGCTTTTTGCCGATAATTCAACGGTGTTTATCATCGTTGAACGTCGGCGCACATCCTTTAGCCGGGTAGGGAAGCGAACGACACGAAACGATTTCATAATGACCACGCAGGCATTTCAGTAGCACACTCAGAGGATCCACCATGTCTCAACCACAGTCTCAAGCGGGCGGCAGCGTGACGCCTAAAGGATCGCTTGATGCTTTCTTTTCTATTTCTGCGCGTGGCAGTAACGTTCGCCAGGAAGTGATCGCCGGTCTCACCACCTTTTTAGCCATGGTCTATTCCGTGATAGTCGTGCCCTCGATGCTCGGCAAAGCCGGTTTTTCTGCGGCGGCGGTGTTCGTTGCAACCTGCCTGGTGGCCGGATTTGGCTCTCTGCTGATGGGGCTGTGGGCAAACCTGCCGCTGGCGATTGGTTGTGCTATCTCCCTGACGGCGTTTACCGCGTTTAGCCTGGTTATTGGCCAGCACATCCCCGTGCCGGTGGCGCTCGGGGCGGTATTCCTGATGGGCGTGCTGTTTACCGTTATCTCGGTGACCGGCATTCGCTCCTGGATTTTGCGCAATCTGCCGACCGGTGTTGCGCACGGTACGGGGATAGGCATCGGCCTGTTCCTACTGCTGGTGGCGGCTAACGGCGTGGGGCTGGTTATCAAGAATCCGCTCGACGGCCTGCCTGTGGCGCTCGGCGCTTTTACCTCATTCCCGGTGGTGATGACGCTGCTCGGGCTGGCGGTGATTTTTGGTCTGGAGAAACTGCGTGTGCCGGGTGGCATTTTGCTGGTGATTATCGCCATTTCCGTGATTGGCCTGATTTTCGATCCGGCGGTGAAATATCACGGCCTGTTTGCGATGCCTTCACTGTCTGACGCGAGCGGTCATTCGTTGTTCTTTAATCTTGATATTAAAGACGCGCTGAAAGCCGCCGTGTTACCGAGCGTGCTGGCGCTGGTGATGACCGCGGTGTTCGACGCCACGGGCACCATTCGCGCAGTAGCGGGGCAGGCTAACCTGTTGGATAAAGACGGCCAGATTATCAACGCTGGCAGGGCACTGACGGCGGACTCGGTGAGCAGCATTTTCGCCGGTCTGGTCGGTGCGGCACCCGCTGCGGTGTACATTGAGTCTGCGGCAGGTACGGCAGCGGGCGGCAAAACCGGTCTAACCGCCACGGTGGTCGGGGTGCTGTTCCTGCTGATGCTGTTCCTTTCTCCTTTGTCCTATCTGGTGCCGTCCTATGCGACCGCGCCTGCGCTGATGTACGTTGGCCTGCTGATGCTCAGCAACGTGACCAAGCTGGACTTCACCGACTTTGTTGACGCCATGTCGGGGCTGCTGTGTGCGGTATTTATCGTGCTGACCTGTAACATCGTGACCGGCATTATGCTGGGCTTTAGCTCGCTGGTCGTGGGCCGTATTTGCTCAGGCGAGTGGCGCAAGCTGAACCTTGGCACGGTAGTTATCGCCGTTGCGCTGGTGGTGTTCTACGCCGGCGGCTGGGCGCTTTAACGTCCTCTCTCACGCTTCCCCCGCGCCTGTCGCGGGGGAAAGTCGCTTGTTTCTTCTTCCCCCGCATTCATAAACCAACAAAGTTTGTTAACAACATTTACACTTCACTTTCAGACGTCTGCAATTTTTATCCATTGTTAAAATGTTTTACTATCAAATTGTCGTGCAGGCCCGGCCTGCGTCCAGCTTTAAGCATTAACCTAATAACAAGAGTCTAAGGAAAGCATGGAAATATTTTTTACCATCCTTATTTTGATTCTGGTGGTGTCGCTCTCCGGTGTCGTTACCAGGATGTTGCCGTTCCAGGTTCCACTTCCTCTTATGCAAATCGCCGTGGGGGCATTGCTCGCGTGGCCCAACTTTGGTTTACACGTCGATTTCGATCCTGACTTGTTCCTCGTGCTGTTCATTCCGCCGTTGCTGTTCGCCGATGGCTGGAAGACGCCGATGCGCGAATTCCTGCACAAAGGGCGAGAGATCCTTGGGCTGGCGCTCGCATTGGTGCTGGTCACCGTAGTTGGGGTGGGGTATCTGATTTACATGATGGTGCCGAATATTCCCCTGGTCGCCGCCTTCGCGCTGGCCGCCGTACTGTCACCGACGGACGCCGTGGCCCTGTCGGGTATCGTCGGTAAGGGGCGTATTCCGAAATCGATCATGGGTATCCTCGAAGGCGAGGCGCTGATGAATGACGCGTCGGGCCTGGTATCGTTGAAGTTCGCCATCGCGGTGGCGATGGGGACTATGGTCTTCACCGTGCCGGGTGCGACGGTCGAGTTCCTCAAAGTGGCCATCGGCGGTCTGTTGGCCGGCGTCGCCGTGACCTGGCTGTACAGTAAGTCGCTGCGCATCATGAGCCGCTGGAGCGGCGACGACCCGGCGACGCAAATCGTTCTGCTGCTCCTGCTGCCGTTTGCCTCCTATCTGATTGCCGAACACATTGGCGTTTCAGGCATTCTGGCCGCCGTGGCCGCCGGTATGACCATCAGTCAGTCGGGCATTATTCGCAATGCACCGCTGGCGATGCGCCTGCGCGCAAACAGCGTCTGGGCGATGCTCGAATTTGTGTTTAACGGCATGGTGTTTATCATGTTGGGCCTGCAGCTGCCGGGCATTCTCGAGAGCTCGCTGGACCAGGCAACGCATGACCCGAGCATCGTCACCTGGCACCTGTTCGCCGACGTTGCCGTCATCTACTTCGCCCTGTTGCTGCTGCGTTTCGCCTGGCTGTGGCTGATGAAGAACTTCAGCAACCGCCTGCTGAAGAAGCGTCCGCTGACCTTTGGCAGTTTCTCGACGCGTGAGCTGTGGGTTGCCTCCTTTGCGGGCGTTCGTGGCGCGATTACGCTGGCCGGTGTGCTGTCGATTCCCCTGTTCCTGGCCGATGGTTCGGCCTTCCCGTCGCGCTATCAGCTGGTCTTTTTGGCCGCTGGGGTGATCTTGTTCTCGCTGATTGCCGGTGTGGTGGCGTTGCCTTTCCTGCTGCGCGGCGTGGTCGTGGACAAGTCCTCCTACCGCGAAGAAGAACGTATGGCTCGCGCCGTGGCTGCTGAGGTCGCGATTGAGAGCCTGCACAAGATGGAAGAGCGTCTTGCCGCCGATTCGGAAGAGAATATTGACGAGCAAACGCTGAAGGAAATCAGTTCGCGGGTGGTGGGAAATCTGCGCCGACGCACGGTCGGTAAAGACGACATCGAACACGCGCTGATGCTGGAAAACCTTGAGCGACGTTTCCGCCTGACGGCGCTGCGTGCGGAGCGGGGCGAGCTTTATCACCTGCGTGCCACCCAGCGTATTAGCAACGAGACGCTGCAAAAACTGCTTCATGACCTCGATTTACTGGAGGCGCTGCTGGTCGAAAAAGAGGTGTAATCCCTGCCTTTGAACCGCTTGAAAGGCCCGCCGGTTAACGCCCGTGGGCCTTTTTTATGGTCTTGGCTCAGGAATAAGGCTCTCTGGCCAAAACTCTCGGCTGCGTGCTATCCACGCCTGTGCGCTCTGCGACAGATAGCTGCCCTGCCGCCAGATGAGACCTAACTGCCACAGCAGGGTTGGGGTCAGCGGCAGCCAAAGTAGCTTCTCGCCGTCCAGACGCTGGCACACTGGCTCGGGCAGGATGGCAATACCCATTCCGGCCTGTACCATCGCGGCAAGAAAATCCCATTGGCCGCTGCGTGCGGCTATCTTCGGCGTGAAACCGTGGGCGCTAAAGGCGTCCAGCAACTGTCGATAAAGCGCAAAATCTTCGTTATAAATCAATATGCTTTCATCGCTCAGTTCGCTGAGCGTCACGCTGCTGCGGTTGAGCCAACAGGCGGTTTTCGGCACCACCACGCATAAAGGATGGCTAAACAGCAGCTGTGAGGTAATCGGCAGCGCGGGGTCGATGGGTAGGGCAGTGAGCGCCAGATCCAGCTCGCCTGAAAGCACTGCCTGTTGCACGGTCAGGCCGCCAAACTCTGAAATAATCAGTTCGATACCAGGATAATGCTGACGAAACTCACCAATCAGGGGAGCCATCTGCGTGCCCACCATCGGCGGTACGCCGAGCCGCAGCAGGCCACGTTTGACGTCATTAATGTCTTCCAACTCGGCCTCAAGCTGACGAAACTCCTCCAGGATATTCAGGCCGCGCTGGTAAAGCGCTTGTCCGCTGTCGGTCAACCGCAGGCGACGCCCTTCGCGGATGAGCAGCGTACACTCCAGCTCCTCCTCCAGATTGCGTAGCATCTTGCTGATGGTCGGCTGAGTGACAAACAGTTTTTCCGCCGCGCGGGTAAAACTCTGCTGGCGAACGACTTCAACGAAATAGCGCAGGGTGCGAACGTCCATAAGGCTCCAGTGACCTAACATTCCAATTTGGAATCATTTGGATAATTTTAATTCATTTCTTAACGGGTTTCTCCTCGCCGTATACTGAAATCTCTAATTATTCGTCCCCCGAGGTCAGACCCCATGATGTTGGCGTTGCGCCTGAAAGCGCCGTCGTTGCTCACGCGCTTTCAGGTACCGATTCAGGTTGTGCTGTACGCGTTACTTTTTATGGTCGCAGACCGCCTGGTCGGTGCGCTGCATCTGCCGCTGCCCGCCAATATTGTCGGTATGCTGATGATGTTGCTGCTTATCGCCTTTCGCGTACTGCCACTGAGTTGGGTAAAGGCCGGTTCTCGCTGGCTGCTGGCCGAAATGCTGCTGTTTTTCGTGCCTGCTGTGGTCGCGGTAGTCAACTACGCCCAGCTGTTGATGGTCGAGGGATGGAAGATTTTTCTGGTGATTGGTATTAGCACTATTTTGACACTGGGGGCGACGGCGGTGGTGGTCGATAAAGTCTATAAGCTGGAACTGAGGATGGCGGAGAGAAAAAACGCACAAGCGTTGCAGAAGGCCGAACATGATTGATTTATCGATCAGTATTCTCTGTTTCGCCATCACGCTGGTGCTGTATTACGCCAACAAAAGGCTCTATCGCTGGCGTCGAAGCTTGCTGTTTATGCCGTTGGTGTTTACCCCGGTGGTACTGGTGGTGCTGCTGGTGGTGACGCGCGTCTCCTATAAAGACTATATCGGCGAAACCCACTGGCTGCTGTGGTTGCTGGGACCGTCGACTATCGCTTTCGCGGTGCCGGTGTATGAGAACATGGCTATTATTCGTCGTCACTGGATTTCCCTGAGCGCGGGCGTGGTGACGGCAATTACCGTCGCGGTGTTTAGCTCGGTGTGGTTGGCGCGGGTGCTGATGCTGCCGGAAGAAATACAGCGCAGTCTTGCCGTGCGTTCGATCACCACACCGTTTGCGTTGGCGGCGGCGAAACAGGAGGGCGGTCAGCCTGATCTGGTGGCGCTGTTTGTGGTGATAACCGGTGTATTCGGCATGGCGGTTGGCGACCTGCTGTTCCTGCGTCTCGCGGTGCGCAGCGCGCTGGCGAAAGGGGCCGGGCTGGGTGCGGCATCACACGGTGCGGGGACGGCCAAGGCCTACCAAATGGGCGCCGAAGAGGGCGTGGTCTCGAGTCTGGTGATGATGCTAGCGGGGGTGATGACGGTACTGATCGCGCCCTTGATTGGCCGCTATATGTGGTGATACTGCGGCCAACCGGCGCAACCCGTGAGGTGCGCCGGTTGGCCGGTAAGTTAGTGAATAATTTGCGCCAGGAACTCGCGCGTCCTGGCTGACTTAGGATTCGCGAAGAACTCTTCCGGCGGTGCCTGCTCTACAATCTCCCCCCTGTCCATAAAGATAACCCTGTCCGCCACGGTGCGTGCAAAGCCCATCTCGTGGGTCACGCAAAGCATCGTCATCCCTTCTTCGGCGAGACCAATCATGGTATCCAGCACCTCTTTGACCATCTCTGGGTCAAGGGCCGAGGTAGGCTCGTCAAACAGCATGATTTTCGGTTTCATACACAGCGAACGGGCGATGGCAACGCGCTGCTGCTGACCGCCTGAAAGCTGTCCCGGGAACTTGTGGGCATGCTCGGCGATGCGCACGCGCTTGAGGTATTTCATCGCCAGCTCTTCCGCGTCCTTCTTCGGCATCTTGCGCACCCAGCAAGGTGCCAGCGTGCAGTTCTGAAGCACCGTCAGATGCGGGAACAAGTTGAAGTGCTGGAACACCATGCCGACCTCGGTACGAATGCGCTCAATGTTGCGCAAATCGTCGTTCAGTTCGGTGCCGTCCACGACGATACGTCCCTGCTGGTGCTCTTCAAGATGGTTGATGCAGCGAATGGTGGTCGATTTACCCGAGCCGGAGGGCCCGCATAAAACGATTCGTTCGCCTGACGTTACGTTCAGATTGATGCCTTTCAACACGTGGAACTGCCCGTACCACTTGTTAACGTCTTCCAGCGTAATCATCATTTTTTTAGTTTCGGTGACGTTATAGTCGCTCATTGTTTACCTCAGTGTCCTGAATGCCCGGTGTGGAAGCGTTTTTCCAAATGCTGGCTATAACGCGACATGCTAAAACAGAAAATCCAATAAACGGCGGCGGCGAAGACATAGCCTTCGGTCGACATGCCTAGCCATTCGGGAGCGACGGTCGCCTGCTGCACGCTGCTGAAAAAGTCCATCAAACCGATGATGATCACCAGGCTGGTGTCTTTGAACAGCGCAATGATGGTGTTGACCAGACCCGGTATCACCATCTTCAGCGCCTGCGGCAGAATGACCAGCATCTGCGTTCTCCAGTAGCCAAGCGCCAGCGATTGTGCCGCCTCGGTCTGCCCTTTCGGCAGCGCCTGCAGGCCGCCGCGCACCACTTCCGCGACATAGGCCGACTGGAACAGCACCACGCCGACCAACGCGCGGACCAGCTTGTCAATGCTGGTGCCTTCGCTCATAAACAGCGGCAGCATGACCGAGGACATGAACAGCACGGTAATGAGCGGCACGCCGCGCCAGAATTCGATGAAAATCACCGACAGCACGCGCACGATCGGTAGAGAAGATCGTCGAGCCAGCGCCAGCAGAATGCCCAGCGGCAGCGCACCCGCGATACCGACGGCGGCAATGACTAGCGTCAAGGTCAGCCCGCCCCACTGATAGGTCTCGACGCGACTCAGGCCGAAGAATCCCCCGTAGAGCATGAACCAGGTAAAGACCGGGAAGGCCACGGCCCAGCATGCGACGTACAGCCCACGGCGCGGCATCTTCGCGGTAAACATCGGCACCAGCGAAAGCAGACAGACAATCAGCGTGGTATTGATGCGCCAGCGCTGGTCGGTTGGATAAAGCCCATACATAAACTGGCCGAAGCGGGCGTGGATAAACACCCAGCAGGCTCCCTGTTTTGTACAGTCTGCTCGGGTGGTGCCGACCCAGTTGGCCTGAAAAATAACCCAGTTCAGCAGCGGCGGGACCAGTTCCCACAGCAGCCAGAGGAACAGCAGGGTCAGCAGGCTGTTGAACCCGCTGGAGAACAGATTTTTACGCGCCCAAAGTACGGCGTTGCCGAAGGGGGTACCGGGCTTGGCGCCCCTTACAGAGTGCGGGAGTGTTGTCATCGTCATTCGCTTCCCTTAACGCTCAACCAGCGCGATGCGGCGGTTATAAATGTTCATTAAGAACGAAATTACCAGGCTGATAACCAGATAAACTGACATCGTCATGGCAATCGTCTCAATCGCCTGTCCGGTCTGATTGAGTACCGTGCCGGCAAACAGAGACACCATGTCTGGATACCCGATGGCCGCTGCCAGGGAGGAGTTTTTGACGATGTTGAGATACTGGCTGGTCAGCGGCGGAATAATGACGCGCATCGCCTGCGGCAAAATAACCTGACGCAGCGTGACCGGATTCGGCAGTCCAAGCGATCGCGCCGCTTCGTGCTGTCCATAAGATACTGACTGAATGCCGGAGCGAATGACTTCGGCAATAAAGGTTGAGGTATAGACCGACAGCGCCAGCGTCAGCGCCCCTAGCTCGGGGATAAGCACCACGCCGCCGCCGAAGTTAAATCCTTTCAGCTTTGGAATGTCCCAATGCAATGCCGGGCCGAAAATCAGCTGCGCCAAAGCCGGGAACAGAATGAGCATCGCGACGCACCACGGCCAGATGCGCCACACCAGACCGGTATGAATCTGACGAAAATGGTTATAGCGTTTCAAAAACAGAATGCCACCGACCGCCAACAGCAGGGCAACCAGCGCGGCCCAGAATCCTGACGATATCTCTGGAGATGGCAGGTAGAGACCGCGGTTGCTGGCAAAGACCGTGTCGAAGGCGTTCAGGCTCTGTCTTGGACCCGGCAGGTTGCGCAAAACGGCAAAGTACCAGAAGAAGATTTGCAGCAACGGCGGAATATTACGGAAGGTCTCGATGTAGACGGTGCACAGCTTGCGGATAAGCCAGTTGTCGGAGAGTCTCCCTAATCCGACCACGAAGCCAAGAATCGACGCAAAGACGATGCACAGTGCCGAGACCAGCAGGGTATTTAGCAGCCCAATGAAGAAGACGCGGGCGTAGGTGTCGCCTTCATCGTAACTAATCAGGTGTTGGACGATGCCAAATCCGGCACCGCGGCTCAAGAAATCAAATCCCGAGGTGATCCCTCGCGTCGTTAGATTGGTAATGGTGTTGTGTAACAGGTAGCCCAGACAGGCAACCAGCAACACCACCGCGAAAATTTGATACAGCCAGGCGCGAACCGCAGGGTTACGCAGAGAGAACGCGACTTTTTCGGTTGGGCGTTGCGACATAAGAGACAGCCTCAGTATGCGGTAATTCGAGTGTTACAGGTCTTGGTTGAGGCGACACGCCCTGGACTGACGTGTCGCCATGCGGCAGGAATTAACGAACGGGTGGTGCGTACTGGATGCCGCCTTTGTTCCACAGTGCATTCTGGCCGCGCGCGATTTTCAGCGGGCTGCCTTCACCGACATTGCGGTCAAAGCTTTCGCCGTAGTTACCGACCTGTTTAACGATTTTCACTACGAAATCATTCGGCAATTTCAGATCTTCACCGTACTTGCCAGTTTTACCCAACAGATTGCTCATATCAGGCGTGGTCGGGTTAGCAGCCATCGCATCAACGTTTTTAGAGGTCACGCCCATCTCTTCGGCGTTCAGCATGGCGAAAAGCGACCAGCGCACGATTTCCAGCCAGTCTTCGTCACCGCGACGTACTACCGGGCCCAGCGGCTCTTTGGAGATAACTTCAGGCAGAACGACATAGTCATCCGGTTTGCCCAGTGACTGGCGCAGGGCGTAAAGCTGAGACTGGTCGGAAGAAAGGGTGTCGCAGCGGCCTGACTCTAACGCCTTGGCGCTGTCGCTTGAACGGTCAAAGGTGACCGGCGTGAAGGACATTTTGTTGGCTTTAAAGTAGTCGGCCACGTTTAGCTCGGTGTCGGTACCGGCCTGCAGACAGACGGTCGCGCCGTCGAGCTCTTTAGCACTTTTCAGACCGGCTTTCTTGTGGGTCAGGAAGCCGATGCCGTCGTAATAGTTGACGCCAGCGAAGATCATCCCCATGCCGCCATCGCGGGATGAAGTCCAGGTCGTGTTGCGCGACAGGATATCGACTTCACCCGATTGCAGTGCCGTGAAACGCTCTTTCGCCGTCAGCGGGGTGTATTTTACTTTGGTTGCATCGCCGAAGACGGCTGCGGCAATCGCGCGGCACACGTCAACGTCGAGTCCGGTGATGTTTCCCTTGTCATCTTTGGACGAGAAGCCAGGTAAGCCATCGCTGATCCCGCATTTGATAAAGCCGTTTTTCTTAATTGCGTCCAGAGTCGTGCCCGCGTGAGCTTGTCCAATCAGGGTGACAAAACTTGCCGCGGCAATCAGCGTTGAGAGCAGTATTTTTTTCATAAATCGTCCTGTGAGGCGAGAGCGAACATTATTATTTTGTGAGTGCCGGAGCACCCTGTCTGTTTATGGGGCAAAGCCCGCAGCTCAAAAACATGCGAGCAAAACGGCTAAAGCAAAGGGAATGCCAACATTGAAAATGCTTAGTAATCAAATACCGGGGGGTGATTGACCAGTAACAATAATGAGATGATGTAGATTTATTGACCTGTTTTGGGGCGGGGCAAACGGCATTGCTTTAAAATGGTGCGCAGTATTCGGATTTTGGTGAGGGATGTTTACCGGTTTAGTGATTTTTATAACATTCGGTAATATTCAGACGATAAATGAATTGAGAATATGACGGGATTTCTCGGCCCCGAAGGACCGAGAGACATTATGAAAAGTTTTTAAATACTTGCCGCCTGAATCAGGGCAGCGACCAACGGAGGAAGCTCACCCTTCAGCGCGGCACGTTCAGGCTGGAACAGGGTGGCGACATAGAAAGGATGTCCCGGCAGCTCGATAGCCCTCACTTCCCCTGCGGCATCATGACCGACCATCTTAAGCGACTGCCCGGCCAGTGCCGATTGGAATTCAGTGTTAATCCCATAGCGGCAGCGGTAACCCTCCTCAATCTCCAGCGTTGCGTAGGCCTTGGCAGGGATGCTGCCCTCAAGGAGCGTGACGCTGCCCTGTTTCTCGACCATTTCACAGGCCAGTGCGGCGATAACCAGGCGTCCTTCGGTATCCGTTTCGCCGTGGCCTGCGTCCTGCCAATCCATCACGTTACGGGCGTACTCGATGATTGCATGTTGGAATCCACCGCAGGTACCCAGGAATGGTTTGTTTTGTTCACGGGCAAAACGGATAGCGCGTATCGCTCCTTCGGTTGAACGATAGGGGCTGCCCGGAGTACACCAGAAGGCGTCAAAATGCGACAGCGAAGCGGGATCGTCGGTAATGGTTTCTGTGGCGAGCCAGTCGGCGTGGATGCTGATGTTGAAGCGTTGTGCGGCGAGTTCTACGGCTTTGGGGATAGCCTGGTGGGCTGTTATCGAGGGATGGTAATCCCCGACCAGCGCCAGACGAACGGTGGTTTTCATCACTTCTCTCCTGGGCAGGTAAAAAAAGAGGTTATAGAAAAACCGTTTTTCTGTCGCTAACTTTTTATCGTTTCTATGAAAAGGGAAATAAAAAACCCGGCGCAAAGGCCGGGTTTATCGCCATCAAACGCCGCTAAAGATAGAGGGAAGGAGCACCCTCTGGGCGGGTTTTGAAGCGGCGGTGCAGCCAAAGATATTGCTCTGGCGCACGCATGATTTCTTTCTCGACTACGCGGTTCATATAGGCGGCAGCGGCGAGTTCGTCATCGATAGGGTAGTCACGCAGCTCAGGCTGGATAACCAGGTCATAGCCTTTACCTTTATCTTTGCGCACCAGAACCACGGAAACCAGCGCCGGTTTAGCCAGACGGGCCAGCATATAGGTTCCACTGGTGGTCGCAGCCTGATCGACGGCAAACAGCGGCGCGAATACGCTGCCACGTGGGCCGTAGTCCTGATCCGGGGCGAACCATACGGCTTCACCACGCTTCAGGGCGTGTACCATGCCGCGCAGATCTTTACGGTCAAGCATCGCCTTGTTGGAGCGCATGCGACCCCAAGTCTGTACAAACTCCATCACCTTGTTGTTGTGCGGGCGATACATCGCCATCATCGGTTGACACAGACCCATGGCACGGCCACCGAGTTCGAGCGACATAAAGTGAACGCCGATGATCAGCACGCCCTGTTTATTTTGCTGCGCGAGTTTGAGGTAGTTAAGACCGCTGACGTCGAACCAACGTTTGACCCGTGCGTCGGACCAGAACCAGGCCATGCCGGTTTCCAGCAGACCCATGCCGAGAGATTCAAAATTGCCGACGATTCTGCGCTCGAGCTGATCGCTGTCCATATCGGGGAAGCACAGCTGGAGATTGCGACGCGTGATAGAAACACGACGCTTTAGAAAACGCATTGAGGTGCGACCGAGCCAAACGCCAAGACGATACAGGACCGGATAAGGCAGTTGGACCAGCAGGAAGAGGACGCCAAGGCCAAACCAGGTCAGCCAATAACGAGGGTGTAAAAAAGACTTCTTAAAGCATTGAGTGGGTGCGGTCATGTAATTTCAATCATCAAAGTGAGTGAATTTTGCGTAGCGCGTAAGGAGTAGCTCAATCGCGATACAGGCTTGGTTTGCAATTATTCGGACTCCCGTTTTGGGATTTAGTTGTGAGAAATCACAATCTTCTCGAATCTTTACATTTAAAGGCGGGCATCGCGGGGCTAAAAGGCTTTCCGTAGGCGATTGGCGGGGCGAATTCGACTCTATGCGTACATTGTATCACGTTCAACAAATCATAATGTGGAAGGATTCATCCGAATCGTGCAAAGTTTACGCACCGTTTATGTCCGATTGTAAATGTTCCGACTTTCATTACCTTAACCAGAGTCCTTCTTTATATAGACGCCCTGTAACAGGTTTTTCTGTCGAGTAATGGATCCGTTTGCTTAGTGTAAAAATAGCGTAAGGCGAAGTTTTTTAGGATATTTCATGATGTTAGTTCTGCATGCTGTGGCAGATATTCGTGGTGTGCACCTGCCACAGCAAATAACTCGAAGGATAATATTATGAAAAAGACAGCGCTCGCAATCATGTTCACCGTTCTGGCAAGCAACGCCGTATTAGCCACCGCGCATGCGGAAGGCCCAATTCACCACCCGGTTCCACCGCGCCACCACGTGGTACACCACCCAGTACACCGCGTTGTGCATCATCCACTGCCACGTCACCATGAACCGCTGCGTCACGAGCCGATTCGCCACGGTTAATCAACGTCATACAATATGGCGAAAAACGCAGTCCTGATTTCACGCCAAAGAAAAAGGCGCCTTATCTTTCGATAAAGGCGCCTTTTTTCAATGCATTAACTGACTAGTATCAGTTCATGCCGTATTTTTTCAATTTCTTACGCAGAGTACCGCGGTTGATACCCATCATCAGGGCTGCACGAGTCTGGTTGCCACGGGTGTACTGCATCACCATGTCCAGCAGTGGCTGTTCAACTTCAGCCAGTACCAGCTCATACAGGTCATTGACGTCCTGACCATTCAGTTGAGCAAAATAGCCCTTAAGTGCTTGTTTTACCGAGTCACGCAGGGGTTTTTGGGTTACCTGATCCTGAGAATTAACGGTAGAAACGGTCAGTACATCAGAATTCACGCGTTGTTCGAACATAGTTCTGTCAGCTCTTTTTTGTTACGCAAGATTTTCGAAATATGCTTCCAACGCCTCCAGCTGTTCGCTGGCATCCTCTATGGCGTTGAAGGAGCGCCGAAACTGGTCATTCGGGGCATGTTCCTGTAAATACCAGGAGACGTGCTTACGAGCGATACGGAATCCCTTGCCTTGACCATAAAAGTCGTGCAGTTCCCGTACGTGCCCTATCATCAAGCGCTGTACTTCCCCAAGTGTTGGCGGCGGTAACAGCTCCCCTGTGTCCAGATAATGCTGGATTTCCCGGAAGATCCAGGGTCTCCCCTGAGCGGCACGGCCTATCATCAGAGCATCAGCTCCAGTGTAGTCGAGCACCGCTCTGGCTTTATGCGGGTCAGTTATGTCGCCATTCGCGATAATCGGAATAGAGACACTCTGCTTAACTGTCCGAATACTGTTGTACTCTGCTTCTCCATTGAAGAGGCAGGCACGGGTTCGGCCATGAATCGTCAGGGCCTGAATACCACAGTCTTCAGCCAATTGGGCAATTTGTACACAATTACGGTGTTCCGGAGCCCAACCAGTACGAATTTTCAACGTGACTGGCACATCAACTGCATTAACCACTGACCGCAAAATCTGTTCGACCAGATCCGGGTACTGAAGCAACGCAGAGCCTGCCAGTTTGCGGTTCACTTTCTTGGCTGGGCAACCCATATTAATGTCAATGATCTGAGCACCTGCCTCCACGTTAATACGTGCGGCGGCGGCCATATCTTCAGGGTCACAGCCGGCAATCTGCACGGCGCGTATCCCTGATTCATCACTATGTACCATACGCAAACGCGACTTATCCGTGCGCCACACCTCTGGATTAGAGGAGAGCATTTCGGATACTGCCATTCCAGCCCCCATTGAATGACATAAGGCTCGAAACGGTCGGTCTGTTATACCGGCCATCGGGGCGGCAATCAGGCAATTTGTAAGCTGGTGGTGTCCAATGCGCATGCTAGGAAAGACCATACTGAAGTCCGCAAGGGCGCGTATATTACGCATTTTTTGCAGGATATGAAAGGCCAAACTTTGAGCAATTGCTCAAGAAAAACGGCCTTTACGATAAGATTACATCGCTAAAATTAATTTTTTTTATTTAAAACAGAAGGTTAATTGCAAATGCTCAAATTGTGCGCTTGTATAATTTACTTACTTATCGCTAGTTATCAGGCGAATAACAGGCGATTCTAAGGCGAAAATTGCGGTTTTAAGTAGCAATAACCGCACCATTTCCGTGATGCAACCGTCAGTTTTGTTAAAAAATGAACAAATTTAAGTAAAATTTGATAACAAACTGTGGCTCAAAAAAAGAACGGTGCTGGGAAATAATCAGGCAAGAGGTCATAGGGGGAACGAATCCCCCTTAAGAGACCGCTGGGGATTAGCCTTTTTTGACACCGGTAATGCGGCACCATTCTTCTTTCTCGGCAACCGGGTCAAGCAAGAACAGATCCTGATAGGCCTCCGCCACGCCCGCCGCCTGGCTCGCCAACACGCCGGACAGACCGAGATGACCGCCTGTAACCGGCAGCACGCTGATGAGCGGCGCGAGCTCGCGCAAAGGGCCAGCAAGGATGTTGGCAACCACCACGTCGGCAGAAAGGTTATCAGGCTGGTCCTTAGGCAGGTAGAGCGACAGACGCTCTGAGACCCCGTTACGCTGCGCATTATCGCGGCTTGCCAGAATTGCCTGTGGGTCGATGTCGATACCGATAGCTTTAGCCGCGCCCAGTTTCAGCGCAGCGATGGCCAGGATGCCAGAGCCACAGCCGAAGTCGATAACCGTTTTACCTTCGAGGTCCAGGCCGTCGAGCCATTCCAGACACATTGCCGTCGTGGGATGCGTGCCGGTGCCGAACGCCAGACCCGGGTCGAGCATCACGTTAACCGCCGTTGGGTCCGGCACGTCGCGCCAGCTCGGGCAGATCCACAGACGTTGGCCGAATCGCATCGGGTGGAAGTTATCCATCCACTCGCGCTCCCAGTCCTTGTCTTCGAGCTGCTCGATTTTATGGGCAAAACCCTGACCCAGCAGCGGCTCGTTTTCCAGAATAGCGACCACCGTCTCCATGTCGGTTTCGGCGTCATACAGGCCAATCGCGTCGGTATCGCCCCACAGCAGAGTCTCGCCCGGCTGCGGCTCAAATACCGGATTATCATGGGTATCCTGGAAGGTCACAGAGACCGCGCCGCTCTCGATCAGCGCATCGCTCAGCGTTTCAGCATCCTGAGCGTTAGTGTTAATTTTCAGTTGGATCCAAGGCATAACCATTCTCTTCTAACAAGGTGTTTTGTCTGGCGTCTCAGGAAGACGTCAGTGCGTTTTCGCGGCGTTGCTCACCCATTTTGTTGCCGATGCAAAAAGCCAGCAGGCTGAGCAGCAGTGACGGAACAATCGGGTGCAAACCTGCAATATGCAGATCGATAGTGGCCAATAGGGTATAACAAACTGCGCCGACGATCATCGAACACAGTGCGCCCGTTGCGTTAGCGTGCTCCCAGTAGAGTCCGAGCACCAGTGGCCACAGGAACACGGCCTCAAGGCCGCCGAAGGCCAGTAGGTTGAGCCAGATTATCATCTGCGGAGGATGCCAGGCGGTCAGTACCACCAGCAGCCCAATCACCAGCGTCGCCAGACTCGAAAAGCGTTTCAGCATACGTTCGTTGCGCAATTGGGCAGGACGCACGCCGAGATAGAGATCTTTAACGATGGTAGCCGAAGACTGTAGCAGCTGCGCGTTTATCGTCGACATAATGGCGGCCATTGGCGCAGCCAGGAAGATTCCGGCGGCAAACGGCGGCAGCACGGTGATCATCAGCGTGGGGATGACCTGATCCGGCACCTTGAGATCGGGCAGGATAGCCCGACCCAACGCGCCGGAAAGATGCATGCCGAACATCAGGATGGCCACTACCAGCGTGCCAAGCACGATACCCCGATGCACCGCCTTGCTGTCGCGATAAGAAATGCAGCGTACCGCCGTGTGCGGCAGACCAATGACTCCGAAGCAGACCAAAATCCAGAACGAGGTCATAAACGGCAGCGAAAGGACATTGTCTGCGCCGTGCACCGACACCAGGTTGGGATCGATGTGCCGCAGCTTGTCCACGGCGCCGTGCAAGCCGCCCGCCGCATGAATCACCGCGACCAGCAGCAGGACGGTGCCCAGTAGCATGACCAGCCCCTGCATTGCATCGTTTAAAACGCTGGCACGAAATCCTCCAAACGAGGTGTAGAGCGCGATAGTGACGCCAAAAATCAGCAGGCCGCTGTCGTAGGGAATGCCTGCAACCGTCTCGAGCAGGCGCGCGCCGCCCACAAACTGCACGGTCATCGCCCCCAAAAAGGCGACCAGCAGACTCAGGCTGGCAAACCACACCAGCAGGCGGCTCTGATAGCGAGCGTAAAGCATGTCGTTAAGAGTGACCGCATTGTAACGGCGCGCCAGAATCGCAAATTTCTTGCCCAATACGCCAAGCGACAGCCACATCGCAGGCAGTTGAATCATCGCCAGCAGCACCCAGCCCAACCCGTATTTATAGGCTGCACCCGGCCCGCCGATAAACGAGCTGGCGCTGATGTAGGTCGCAGTAAGGGTCATGGCCAGTACAAAGCCGCCCATCGAACGGTTACCAAGGAAATACTCGGTCAAAAAGCTGCCCTGCTGACGGCGGGTGTAGGCAAAAACCGACAGGCCAAACACCACCAGCAGATAGGCGATAAGCGGGAGCAGGACTTCAGTCTGCATGCGGGTCCTCCAGCGGGATATCACGATAGATGACGCGCACCATCAGCCAGCTCAGCAGCACAAAGATAAGCGGGATCAGCAGGCAGGACATTTCAAACCAGTGGGGAAGGCCGGTTATCCCCTGGGCATCGTTCGGCAGATAGGCGGCCAGCGCCCAGGCCAGCATGTAGGCTATCGTCAGGCCAAAAGCCCAGCGTGCCTCGCGGTTAGCCTGTAAAAAGCGTTTATCCACGCGCAATCCTCAAAAACGAAAAAAGGCCGGAATATCCGGCCTTATTGTAAGCTCTTGCATTACAAGGACTTATTAGTCCTGAAGTCCGAGTTTCTTCTCCAGGTAGTGGATGTTGGTGCCACCGTTCTGGAAGTTCTCGTCGTTCATGATGCGCAGTTGCAGATCAACGTTGGTTTTGATGCCATCGATAATCAGCTCAGCCAGAGCATTTTTCATACGGGCAATCGCCACATCGCGATTTTCACCGTAAGTGATAAGCTTACCGATCATGGAGTCATAGTACGGAGGCACAGTGTAGCCCGCGTAGATATGAGACTCCCAGCGAACCCCGAAACCACCAGGCGCATGGAAGCGGGTGATTTTGCCCGGGCTCGGCAGGAAGGTATTCGGGTCTTCGGCGTTGATACGACATTCAACCGCGTGCCCCTGAATACGCACTTCGTCCTGCTTGATTGACAAAGGTTGGCCAGCGGCGATGCGCAGCTGCTCTTTGATCAAGTCAACGCCGGTAATCATCTCGGTAACCGGATGCTCAACCTGAATACGGGTGTTCATTTCGATGAAATAGAACTCGCCGTTTTCATACAGGAACTCGAAAGTACCCGCGCCGCGATAGCCGATGTCTACGCAGGCTTTAGAACAACGTTCGCCGATGTAGCGACGCATTTCGGCAGTGATGCCTGGTGCTGGCGCTTCTTCAACGACTTTCTGGTGACGACGCTGCATTGAGCAGTCACGTTCAGCCAGATAGATGGCGTTGCCCTGACCGTCAGCCAATACCTGAATTTCGATATGGCGTGGGTTTTCCAGGTATTTTTCCATGTAAACCATGTCGTTGTTGAAAGCCGCTTTGGCTTCAGCACGCGTCATGTTGATGGACTGTTCCAGGTCTTTTTCTGCGCGAACAACGCGCATACCGCGACCGCCGCCGCCGCCGGACGCTTTGATGATAACCGGATAACCGATGCGCTTACCGAAAGCGCGGTTCTTATCCATGTCATCGGTCAACGGACCGTCGGAGCCAGGTACGCAAGGTACGCCTGCTTTTTTCATCGCGTTGATTGCAGAAACTTTGTCACCCATCAGGCGAATAGTTTCGGCTCTCGGGCCGATGAAGATAAAGCCGGAACGCTCAACTTGCTCAGCGAAGTCAGCGTTTTCGGACAGGAAGCCGTATCCCGGGTGGATAGCCACTGCGCCAGTAATTTCAGCAGCAGAGATGATCGCCGGAATATTCAGGTAGCTTTTGACCGAAGGTGCAGGACCGATACAGACGGTTTCGTCTGCCAGCAGCACGTGTTTCAGGTCGCGGTCGGCGGTCGAGTGCACGGCAACGGTTTTGATACCCAGTTCTTTACAGGCACGCAAAATACGCAGAGCAATCTCGCCGCGGTTAGCGATTACAATTTTATCCATGGTGCGCCTCGTTATTCGATGACGACCAGCGGCTCGTCGAACTCAACCGGTTGGCCGCTTTCTACCAGGATGGCTTTAACCACGCCAGATTTGTCAGCTTCGATTTGGTTCATCATTTTCATTGCTTCAACGATGCACAGGGTGTCGCCTGCGTTAACCTTCTGGCCAACTTCCACAAACGCTTTAGCGTCTGGGCTTGGGGTACGGTAGAAGGTACCTACCATTGGAGAACGAACGATGTGGCCACTGATTGCAGCAGGTGCAGCGGCTTCAGCCGGTGCCGCAGCGGCAACAGCGGTAGCCAGTGCTGGCTGCTGTGGAGCAGGCATAGCGTAAGCCTGTTGCATCATTGGGTAAGCTTGTGCAGGTGCTGCGCGGCTGATGCGTACTGATTCTTCGCCTTCAGAGATTTCCAGTTCAGAAATGCCTGATTCTTCAACCAGTTCGATCAGTTTTTTGATTTTACGAATATCCATGGGTGTGATTCCGTACTCTTATGCAAGTAATTAATTGGATTTTGACAAGCGGTTAACCGCTGCCTGTAAAGCAAAATGGTAGCCATCTGCGCCAAGTCCGCAGATAACGCCCACCGCGATATCTGAAAGATATGAATGGTGTCTGAATGCTTCGCGGGCATGAACGTTAGACAGGTGAATCTCGATAAACGGGATTTGCACCGCCAACAGTGCGTCACGAAGCGCCACGCTGGTATGGGTAAAGGCTGCGGGATTGATCAAAATAAAATCGGTGTTTCCCCGTGCCTGATGGATTCTCTCAATCAGGAGGTGCTCTGCGTTAGACTGCAGATGGCTTAACGCAACGTCTGATGCGACAGCCTGCTGTTCCAAACCTTTAACGATATCGTCAAGCGTGGTACTTCCATAGGTTTCAGGCTCACGCGTTCCCAGCAAATTGAGGTTGGGACCGTTGAGTAGCAAAATGTCAAACTTATGCGCCATTGTGAGCCTATCTCCTGCGATTAGTACGAGGTCGAAGAAAATACCTTGCCGAACTCAATTTGTCACCTATTTCATCACAAATCAACCCAGACTTTTCTTAGGAAAGTGCGCATTATAATCATATCGTGGCAATTCGCAGCTAAATACTGGTCTTATCAGCGAAGATGATCAACCCTCAGTTTGAAACTGAGGGTTACAGAAAGGAGGGCGAAACCGGGCGAAAGGGGCGATTTGTGGGGGCTCAGCGCAACCACTGCCGAAACTTCTTGTAGCGAAGAAGCAGCAAGATCGCTGCAAATAGCGCGTAAATGAACGGTTGTGGCGAAAATGTCTTTACCGACCATAAATAGTGAATCGGGGCCAAAATCAGCACCAGATAGATACCGTTATGCAAAATCTGCCATTTTTTCCCGAGCTTACGCTGTGACCAAAGCGTAGACGTTGCCGCCAGAAACAGCAAAATTATCCAGCTAATAATCCCCAGCGTGAGATAGGGACGCGAAATCAGCTCGCTGCCGAGCAGCCCCAAATTGTGGATCCCCAACTCCAAAAACGAGTAACTGAGCAGATGAATCGTTGCCCAGGCGAAGCACCACAGGCCGAGCAGGCGACGAACGCGAATCAGCAGCGGCTGTTTGGCGTAACGTGCAAGCGGAGTCACCAGCAAAGACGCCAACAGCAATTTTAGCGCCATTCTGCCGGTAAAATGCTGGATGTCTTTTGCCGGATCGGCGCTGAACCATCCCTGATTGATAGACAAGATAATCCACAAAAGCGGCAAAAATGCCGCTAAATGGATTAAAACCTTCAACCACGTAATTTGCTTTAATGAAAGGCGAGGGATCTTCATATCAATAGTTTTTCCGCAGGTCTAAACCGTGATACAGGTGGCCGACCTCTTTTTCATAGCCGTTATACAGCAGGGTCGGTTGGCGCTGTACGTCAAGCAAGCCGCCGGAACCGATAAAGCGTTCTGTCGCCTGCGACCAGCGAGGATGGTCCACGTGCGGGTTCACGTTGGCATAGAAGCCGTATTCGTCGGCGGCAATCTGGTTCCAGGTGGTCGGCGGCTGCTCCTTCACCAGGCGAATGTGCACGATCGACTTGATGCCTTTAAAGCCGTATTTCCACGGAATGGTGAGGCGAATCGGCGCACCGTTCTGCGGCGGCATGGTTTTGCCGTAAACCCCGACCGACAGCAGCGCCAGCGGATTCATCGCTTCGTCGAGACGCAGTCCTTCAACGTACGGATAGTTCAGGCCGCCGCCGATAAAGCGGTCTTTTTGCCCCGGCATATGTTCAGGGTCATATAAGGTTGTAAACGCCACGTAGCGCGCATCGCTGGTCGGTTCGACCAGTTTCAGCAGTGCGCTGAGCGGAAAACCGACCCACGGCACGACCATCGACCATGCCTCGACGCAGCGCATGCGGTAAATTCGCTGCTCCAGCGGGAAACGCTTGAGGATGTCGTCCATATCCAGCGTCATCGGTTTACCGACCTCGCCGTCAATGGTGACCTTCCACGGTGACGTCGGCAGTTGCCCGGCGTTGGCGGCAGGATCGGCCTTATCGAGGCCAAATTCGTAAAAATTGTTGTAGCCAGAAACCTTGTCCTCCGGCGTTAACGGCAGATTGGCCTGATACATCGCGGGTTTGGTGAAATCCAGCGGTTTCCCGGCAGGCGCTTGCGGGCGATCGTTGCCCTTGAACCAAGAAAGCAGATCGGCCTGCGAGGTACCCGGGAAAGCCAGCGATGCGGCACCAAGCCCCAGCGCCTGCAACACCTTGCGGCGATCGTAGAAGATGCTTTCCGGCGTGACGTCTGCTTCGGTTAATACTTTTTTATGGCTCATGACATGCTCCGGGGGAAATGACCCTTCGTCTTGAACGGCATTGGGAGGTTATAGTTCTTTTATAAAGGTAGTGATATTCATACATAAGAATTCTGAATTGACGGCATAACACCTTACTATGCTATTTATATACGCCTGTCGTGAATCAGGACTTTTCGCTAAACCGATTTATTCCACATCTGTTTAACCACGATACACCACATAAACTGAGTAAGGCACATGGATGCGATTTACTACCAGATTATATGCGATGATTTCTATGCTGGTCGCGCTCACCATCTTTTTGATGCTGGTGGGCGTGACCTTCAGCTTTGTCTATCTGAATAAACAGAGCGCCGAGCAGCATCTGCGGGCGCTGTCTACCTCAGTCGATCAAAGCCTGCTGGAAAACCCGCCGTCTTCGTTGAAGACCTGGCTGCCGTTGGCGATGAACCAGTTAGATATTAGCAGCCTTGAGGTTGTTGCTGGGCACGGAATCGTTTACCGCCACGATAACTCTCCTGACTACGGCAACGCCTGGGCCAGCCATTTTCCCGACTTTATCACCCAGCGCATCCCACTGGTACAGCATCCGGATCTCAGTCTCAAGGTGGTCTACCTCGATCCGGTGAGCAGCTATGCGCGTTCACTGCGTACCACGCTCTATATTAGCTTCTCGATTTTGCTCATCATCGTTGCCACGCTCGCCAGCTTCCGTTGGCTGCGTTTGCAGACCCGAGGCCTCGAGCGGTTAGAGGATAGGGCGACGCGTATTCTGCGCGGTCAGCGCGACAATCTGCCGATGGGCGACGTGAACGAATGGCCGGCGAAGACAAGCGCGGCGATTGACAAGCTGTTGGTCGACCTCGGCGAAGCGCGTGAACAGCGCAGCCGGGTTGATACCCTGATTCGCGCCTATGCGCAGCAAGATGCAAAAACCGGGCTCAGCAACCGCCTGTTCTTTGATAACCAGTTGACCACCGAGCTGGAAGAGGACGGCGCCTACGGCATTATTATGCTCATCCGCCTGCCGGACTTCGATACGCTGCGCGATAACCACGGGCAGGGGCCGGTGAAAGACCTGATGTCGTCGGTGGTGAATCTGTTGTCAACCTTTGTGATGCGCTATCCGTCTGCGCTTCTGGCGCGCTACTACCACAGCGATTTCGCGGTTCTGCTGCCGCACAGTACGCTGAAAGACGCCGAGGTGATGGCGGCTCAGTTGGTCAACGCGGCCGGGGTGATTCCTTCCTCATCTATTATTGACCGCGATGCGCTCTTCTATATAGGTATCAGTGCCTATCGCTTCGGCCAGAATCTGGACCAGGTGATGGACTACGCCGAGCAGGCCACTCGCCACGCGGCGTTCAAGGGCAGCAACAGTTGGTCGGTCTACGACAGCAGCGTGCCGGAACAGGGGCGGGGCAGCGTGAGATGGCGTACGCTGCTCGAAGAGACGCTGGCGCGCGGCGGCCCACGTCTTTATCAGAAACCGGCCATGAACAAGGCGGGCGTGCTCGATCACCGTGAGGTTCAGCGGCGCATCTTTGACGGCACCCGCGAGCTGCTGGCGGCCGAGTTTATCCCGTTGGTTACCCAGTTTGGCATGGCGCAAAGTTTCGACAGAAGAATGGTCAGTCAGATTATTCCGTTACTGGCCCAATGGCCGGACGAGACGCTGGCATTTCACCTGACCGTTGATTCATTATTGCAACGCTCGTTTGTCCGCTGGCTGCGTGATGTTTTGCTCCAGCGCGAAAAAAAGCAGAGAAATCGAATTCTTATTGAACTTGCAGAGGCCGATCTCTGTCAACATATCGACCGTCTTCGTCCCGCACTCCGATTGTTAATGGGGTTGGGGTGCAGACTGGCCGTTTCTCAGGCTGGACTGACCGTCGTCAGTACGTCTTATCTGAAGTCTTTCCCGATTGAAAGGGTAAAACTTCACCCCGGATTGGTACGCGATATCGATAAGCGGGTTGAAAATCAGCTGTTTGTGCAAAGTTTGCTGAGCGCCTGTAAAGGCACGCAGGCCAAGGTCTACGCCTCGGGTGTTCGCACAATTGACGAGTGGCTCGTCCTGTTGGAAAACGGAATTCACGGTGGTCAGGGAGATTTTTTTGCCACGCCGCAGATTGTTGACCCTGTTGGTAAAAAATATTCACACAACCACGGGGTTTAATCTGATCCCAACGGGAAAATTTAACGTAGAATGGCGCAGCCCTGCCATTTGCACATTAGGGCAGCCTGTTTCAGCGCGTAATTTCTACCGTATGCGCTGACTAAAGCCAGGTAAAGTGTAAGAATTTATGTGCGATGTCCGCGACTCGACGGGTGCCTGAGTGAGTTAAGCTGAGTCAATGATTCAGGTTTCCTCCGCAGTGTATTTAATCACCAGGTTAAGTGGCGAACGTCGCTGACAATTTTCACGGAAGCAGAACGTTTTTGCGCCTTGTCGCTGCTTCGCGTGGTTGGTAAAGTAGGCGGATTTTATTTTCCGCCCCCAGCTTGCAGGATTATCCTTTCGTTATGTTTAAGAAATTTCGCGGCATGTTTTCCAACGACCTGTCCATCGACCTGGGTACTGCCAATACCCTCATTTATGTAAAAGGACAAGGCATCGTGTTGAATGAGCCATCAGTTGTGGCTATTCGTCAGGATCGTGCTGGTTCACCTAAAAGCGTTGCGGCCGTGGGCCATGATGCAAAACAGATGCTTGGACGTACGCCAGGCAACATTGCAGCTATTCGTCCTATGAAAGACGGCGTTATCGCCGACTTCTTCGTGACCGAAAAAATGCTGCAACACTTTATCAAACAGGTTCACAGCAACAGCTTCATGCGCCCAAGCCCGCGCGTGTTAGTTTGTGTACCGGTCGGTGCGACCCAGGTTGAGCGTCGCGCAATCCGTGAATCTGCCCAAGGTGCAGGCGCACGTGAAGTCTTCCTGATTGAAGAGCCAATGGCTGCTGCAATCGGTGCAGGCCTGCCAGTTTCCGAAGCAACCGGCTCGATGGTGGTTGATATCGGGGGGGGTACGACCGAAGTAGCCGTTATTTCTCTGAACGGCGTGGTTTACTCCTCGTCCGTCCGTATCGGTGGTGACCGTTTCGACGAAGCCATCATTAATTATGTGCGTCGTAACTACGGTTCACTGATTGGTGAAGCCACCGCAGAACGTATTAAACACGGTATTGGTTCTGCTTATCCGGGCGATGAAGTGCACGAAATCGAAGTGCGCGGTCGTAACCTGGCTGAAGGCGTTCCACGCGGTTTCACCCTGAATTCCAACGAAATTCTGGAAGCCCTGCAGGAACCATTGACCGGTATCGTGAGCGCTGTGATGGTTGCTCTTGAACAGTGTCCACCAGAGCTGGCGTCCGACATCTCCGAGCGAGGTATGGTACTGACCGGCGGTGGCGCATTGCTGCGTAACCTCGATCGCCTGCTGATGGAAGAAACCGGTATTCCGGTGGTAGTGGCAGAAGACCCGCTGACCTGTGTGGCTCGCGGCGGAGGTAAAGCGCTGGAAATGATCGACATGCACGGTGGCGATCTCTTTAGCGAAGAGTAAGACTGCTAAAGAATACGCGACTGAAGAGTAGTGTATGCCCACAAGTATTTGAAGCCGCCGAGCGCGTTGACGCCTTGCGGCTTCAGGTACGTCGGGTATAGTGAAAACTAGCCTGCCGCGGAACAGGGCTGTCCCCTTTTTATACCTGCTACCATTCCTGTTAGGGTAATGTTTCGCACAGATCGGCTGAATTTTCCCGTTGCCGAGGAACTCGCATATTTTATGAAGCCTATTTTTAGCAGAGGTCCGTCTCTGCAGTTGCGACTTTTTTTGGCTATTCTTACGGCCATCGTCCTAATTTTTGCCGACAGTAAGATAGGTACGTTCGTACAGATCCGCACCTATATGGATACTGCCGTCAGCCCTTTCTATTTCTTGTCCAATGCGCCAAGAGAATTCCTGGATAACGTCTCTCAGACTTTCGCGTCACGCCAACAGCTCGAGCTGGAAAACCGCGCCCTGCGTCAGGAACTGCTGCTGAAAAACAGTGATTTGCTGCTGCTGGGACAATTCAAGCAGGAGAACGCCCGTCTTCGCGAACTGCTGGGGTCCCCGCTGCGTCAGGACGAGCATAAAATGGTGACGCAGGTTCTCTCTACCAGCAATGACCCTTACAGCGACCAGATTGTCATTGATAAAGGCAGCAACAGCGGCGTTTACGTTGGGCAGCCGGTTATCAGCGACAAAGGCGTGGTGGGACAGGTTATCGCCGTTGCGGCCGTGACCAGCCGCGTATTGCTGATTTGCGATGCCTCGCACGCTATCCCTATTCAGGTGCTGCGTAACGATATCCGCGTCATTGCTGCTGGCAGTGGCTGTACCGATGACCTCCAGCTTGAACACCTGCCCGCCAATACCGACATCCGGGTGGGCGATGTGCTGGTGACGTCTGGTCTGGGCGGTCGCTTCCCTGAAGGTTATCCGGTGGCCGTGGTCTCTTCCGTCAAGGTCGACAACCAGCGCGCCTACACCGTAATTCAGGCACGTCCAACTGCCGGTCTTCAGCGCCTGCGCTATCTGCTGCTGCTGTGGGGGGCTGATCCTAACGGCGACAAGCCAATGTCACCGGATGAAGTTCACCGTATCGCAACCGAACGACTGATGCAGATGATGCCGCAGGTTCTGCCGCCGCCGAACGAAATGGGGCCACCGGCACCGGTGCCTGCTCCTGCGACCGGAACCGCAACCACGCCAGCCACAACCTCAGGTAGCAGACGATGAACGGCTACCGCAGCCACGGACGCTGGATAATTTGGCTATCCTTTGTGATAGCCATGTTATTGCAGGTCATGCCATGGCCCGACCAAATCTACATGTTCCGACCTTCCTGGTTGATGCTTATCCTGATTTATTGGGTGATGGCGCTCCCGCATCGGGTTAACGTCGGCACCGGTTTCCTGGTGGGCTTCGTGATGGACCTGGTTCTCGGTTCAACGCTGGGTGTGCGCGCTCTGGCGTTAGCTATCACCGCGTATCTGGTGGCGTTCAAATTTCAGCTGTTCCGTAACATGGCGCTCTGGCAACAGGCGCTGATTGTCATGCTGTTATCGATGGCGGTGAACGTGATTGTCTTCTGGGCCGAGTTCCTGGTGGTCAACGTGACTTTCCGACCGCAGATTTTCTGGAGCAGCGTGGTTGATGGCGTGCTCTGGCCTTGGCTGTTCTTGCTGATGCGTAAAATCCGCCGTCAATTTGCCGTACAATAAGGGCATTATGACTTTACTTTATCTCGCATCGGGTTCGCCGCGTCGTCGTGAATTGTTAACGATGCTGGAGCTGCCCTTCGAACGTTTAATGACCGACGTGGCCGAACAGCGCCACCCTGACGAAGCTCCCGCCGACTACGTACAACGTCTGGCGCTGGATAAGGCGCGTGCAGGCGTGGCCGTTGCCCCTCAGGACTTGCCGGTATTGGGCGCAGACACTATTGTGGTACTTGATGGATGTGTTTTGGAAAAACCTGCCGATATTCAGCAGGCTGCTGAGATGCTGGCGGCGTTGTCAGGACGTCAACATCAGGTAATGACCGCTATAGCTCTCGCCGATACCCAACAACACCTGAGTGCGTTGGTTGTGACCGATGTCACTTTCAGAACGCTATCATCTGAGGATATAGAGCACTATATTTCCAGCGGTGAGCCCATGGATAAAGCGGGGGCATACGGTATTCAAGGAAAGGGCGGATGTTTCGTCCGTGAGATCCGCGGCAGTTACTATGCAGTAGTGGGACTCCCTCTGGTCGAGACCCAAGAGCTGTACAGTAATTTTGTTGCACTACGCGTTCTTAGGAGAAAGCATGACGGCTGAATTACTGGTCAATGTTACCCCATCGGAAACTCGGGTGGCATACATCGACGGTGGCATCTTGCAAGAGATCCACGTAGAACGAGAGGCAAAACGCGGTATTGCAGGGAATATTTACAAAGGTCGCGTGAGCCGTGTCCTGCCCGGAATGCAGGCGGCTTTTGTTGATATTGGTCTCGAAAAAGCCGCTTTCCTGCACGCCTCGGACATCATGCCGCACACCGAGTGTGTGGCGCGCGAAGAACAGAAAAACTTCAACGTACGCGACATCGTCGAACTGGTTCATCAGGGCCAGGATCTGATGGTGCAGGTCGTGAAAGATCCGCTCGGGACCAAGGGCGCACGTCTGACCACCGACATTACCCTGCCTTCCCGTTATCTGGTCTTTATGCCAGGTGCATCGCACGTGGGTGTCTCACAGCGCATCGAGAGTGAAGCCGAGCGCGACCGCCTCAAGAAAATTGTTTCTGCCCACTGCGACGAGCAGGGCGGCTATATCATTCGTACCGCTGCCGAAGGCGTGCGGGCAGAAGAGCTGGCGCAGGACGCCGCCTATCTGAAACGCCTGTGGACCAAGGTGATGGAGCGCAAACGCCGCAACGTGACCAAGTGCAAGCTCTACGGTGAGCTTGCGCTGGCGCACCGCGTGCTGCGAGACTTCGCCGGCCAGGAGCTGCACCGCATCCGCGTTGACTCCCGTCTGACCTACGAGCTGCTGCTCGAGTTCACCAGCGAATACATGCCGGAGCTGACCGACAAGCTTGAGCACTACAGCGGCAAGCAGCCTATCTTCGACCTCTATGACGTCGAAAACGAAATCCAGCGTGCGCTGGAGCGTAAGGTGGAGCTGAAGTCGGGTGGCTATCTGATAATCGATCAGACCGAAGCCATGACCACCATTGATATCAACACCGGTGCGTTCGTGGGGCATCGCAATCTCGAAGAGACTATCTTCAATACCAACACCGAAGCGACGCAGGCGATTGCCCGCCAGCTGCGGCTGCGCAATCTCGGTGGCATCATCATCATTGACTTCATCGATATGTCTAATGAGGACCACCGCCGTCGCGTGCTGCACTCGCTGGAGCAGGCGCTGTCGAAGGACCGCGTGAAAACCGGCATTCACGGCTTCTCCGCGCTAGGTCTGGTCGAGATGACGCGTAAAAGAACCCGTGAAAGCGTGGAACATGTTCTCTGCAGCGATTGTCCAACTTGTCACGGCCGTGGAACGGTTAAAACCGTTGAAACGGTATGCTACGAAATCCTGCGTGAGATTGTGCGCGTGCATCACGCCTATGATGCGGACCGGTTCCTGGTTTACGCCTCCGTTGCCGTCGGTGACGCCTTGAAGGGCGAAGAGTCCCATGCGCTGGCCGAGGTCGAAATTTTCGTCGGCAAACAGGTCAAGGTCCAGATTGAGCCGTTATACAGTCAAGAGCAATTTGACGTCGTCATGATGTAATTCCCAGAATTAACTGGTTATTTGTGGCCTGGTTTTAACGTAGGATTATCTTGCGTAGTCGATTTCAGCGCTGAATAGAATACAAGGAGATAAGTGTGAGGCGACTGCCCGGGATACTGCTTACCAGCTTCGCGACGATTGTAGTGATCGTCGCGTTGGCGATCAGTGGCTTGCGTCTTGCATTACCCCAGCTCGACCGCTTTAAACAGCCTATCGTCGATAAAATTCAGTCTATGACCGGCGTGCCGATCGCCCTCTCGCAGGTTCACGGCAGCTGGCAGACCTTCGGTCCGATGCTCGAGCTCAGAGATTTATCGGTCAAGTTGCCAGAGTCCTCCTCCAAAGTTGAACGCATCACGCTGGCGCTTGACGTCTGGCAGTCGCTGCTTCACCTGCGCTGGCAGTTCCGCGATCTGACCTTCTACAATCTTCAGCTCGATTTAAACTCTACGCTGGGCGGCGATGACAATAAACGGAGCCCGATTGGGGCAAACCGCATCAGTGACATCTTCCTCAAGCAGGTTGACCACTTCGACCTGCGCAATAGCCGCATTACTTTCCTGACGCCGTCTGGGCCGCGTGCCGAGTTTGATATCCAGCAGATGACCTGGCTCAACTCGCCAAACCGCCACCGCGCCGAGGGCCAGCTGGGCCTGTCGAGCTTCAACGGTCAGCACGGCATCGTGCAGCTGCGGATGGATCTCAACGACAACGACGGACTGCTCAACGACGGCAAAATCTATCTTCAGGCCGATGATATCGACATGAAGCCGTGGTTCAGCCGCTGGCTGCGCAGCAACACCGGGCTTGAAAGCGCCAACTTTAGTCTGGCTGCGTGGCTCACTCTGCGCGACGGACAGGTGTTCTCCGGAGATGTGCAGGTGAAAAAAGGTGAGGCCGTGTGGCACACCGACGGCCAGTCGCACCGACTTGATGCTGATAACCTGACCCTGCACGGCAGCCGTCAGGGTAATGGCTGGCAGGTGGGAACGCCGCAGTTGAACCTGCAAACCGACGGTCAGGACTGGCCGAAGGGCGCCCTCAACGCACTTTATCTGCCGGAAAATGGCACCAGCGGCAATGCCCAGTTCCTCGGCCCCGACCAGCAGGAGCAGCTGCGCCTGCGCGGCAGCAATATCCAGCTTGAGCGCATTGGGCCACTTATTCCGACGATTTCATTCCTGACGCCGGCGCTGCTTGAACGCTGGAAAGACCTGAAGCCCACCGGCAGGGTCGACAAGTTGGCGCTGGATATCCCGCTCAAACAGCCTGAACAAACGCGCTTCAACCTTTCATGGCACGACGTGAGCTGGCAGCGTTGGGAGCTGCTGCCGGGCGTCAACAATTTTGGCGGAACGCTGAGCGGCAGTGTGCCTCGTGGACGCCTAACCGTTGACCTGAACAACAGCCAGCTGCCTTTTGGCAAAGTCTTCCGCGCGCCGCTGGAAATCGGACAGGCGAGCGGTACCTTCGACTGGACCAACAATAATGACGGCTGGTCGCTGTGGTCGCAGGACGTCAGCGTCAAGGCAACCGGCCTGTGGGCCACCGGCGGCTTCACCTACACCCAACCCGTCAAGGGCCAGCCATGGCTGAAAATCCTCTCTGGTATTCGCGTCTATGACGGCGGTCAGGCGTGGCGCTACTTCCCTGAAACCCTGATGGGTAAAGGACTGGTGGACTATCTCAGCGCGGCGATTCAGGCCGGGCAGGTTGATAACGCCACGCTGAGCTTCAACGGTAACCCTCACCAGTTCCCGTTCAAAAATAACGAAGGCCAGTTTGAGGTGTGGGTACCGCTGCGTCATTCCACCTTCCAGTTCCAGCCTGAATGGCCTGCACTGACCAATCTGGACATCGATCTCGACTTCCTCAACGACGGTCTGTTCATGAAGGCGGCGCATACTCAGCTTGGCAACGTGTCGGGCAACAATATCGTGGCCAACATTCCTGACTATCTGAAGGAAAAGCTGTTCGTCGATGCCGATATCAGCGGGCAGGGCAGCGACGTTGGCCACTATTTTGAGGAAACGCCGCTGCGTAATAGTCTCGGCGCTGCGCTTAAGGAGCTGCAAATTGGCGGCAATGTCAGTGGGCGCTTACATTTAGATATCCCATTGAACGGCAAGCTGGTTCGTGCGACCGGTGGCGTGAATTTGCAGAACAATAGTCTTTACATCAAGCCTATCGATAACAAAGTTCAGAACCTGACTGGCCAGTTCAGCTTTGATAATGGCAACCTTGAGAGTAACGCTATGACCGGCACCCTGCTTGGACAGCCGGTAAACATTAACTTTAAAACCTTCGAACAGCCTGAAAACTATGAGATTACTGTCGGATTGAACGGTGACTGGCAGCCTGCGAAGCTGCCTGGCCTGCCGAAGGCGATTGCGGCGAAGATTTCAGGCAGCGCGAACTGGAAAAGCGCGGTTGATATCCTGCTGCCGTATAAAGGCTCGCCAAGTTATAAGGTGACTGCCGACGCCGATCTGAAGAATGTGAGCAGTCACTTACCTAACCCGCTGAATAAGACGCCTGGCCACGCCTTGCCGCTTAGCGTCAGCGTGCAGGGTGATTTGCACAGCTTCACTCTCAACGGCGTGCTGGCGGGTAAAGATCGCTTCAACAGCCGCTGGCTGCTGGGTAAACAGCTGACGCTCGACCGTGCATCCTGGGAAGCCAATGCCAGCAAGACCCCAGCGCTGCCGGCAACCAGCAGCCTGACGTTGCATCTTCCTGCGCTCGACGGTGAAAACTGGCTGGCGCTGCTGTCCCCGGACAAAGCGACTCAGAGCGAGAACAGCAAGCTGGTTGGCTTTGGCTTCCCGCATCAGATTACGGTGACCACGCCGCGCCTGACCCTGGCCGGTCAAGGGTGGAATGACCTGATGCTTACCTCGACGCAGAGCGATGACGGTATGCATATCAAGGCCAAAGGCAAAGAGATCGACGGCACGCTGGATATGAACAGCAGCGGTCCGTGGCTGGCAAATCTGCGCTATCTTTACTTTAATCCGCAGTGGAGCACGGCGAGCGGCAACAGCGGCGATACCCAGGGTACGCAGAATCCGTTTAGCCGCCACCTGTCATTCGCCAACTGGCCAGCGCTGAATGTGCGCTGTGAAGCCTGCTGGTTTATGGGACAAAGTCTGCGTAAGGTCGATGCCGATCTGGCTCCGCAGGGCAACCTGCTGACGTTGCGCAATGGCGTCATCGACACCGGTGAAGGCCGTCTTGACGTGCAGGGCGACTGGAAACAAGATGCGCAAAACCATGACAGCACGGCGCTCAAAGGCACGCTGAGCGGCAAGAATTTTGACCGTGCCACTTCCTTCATAGGCGTGACCACGCCGCTGAAGGGGGCACCGTTCAAGATAGACTTTGACCTGCACTGGAAAGACGCGCCGTGGAAACCGGATGCCAAGACGCTGAACGGCACGATGAAAACCGACTTCGGTAAGGGTGAAATCATCAATATGGGCGGCGGTCGTGCGGGGCAGTTGTTGCGTCTGGTCAGCTTCGACGCACTGTTGCGCAAACTTCAGCTCGACTTCCGCGATACCTTTGGTAAAGGTTTCTACTTTGACTCCATCAAGTCGACGGCCTGGATCAAGGACGGTGTTATCCACACCAACGACCTGTTGGTTGACGGTCTGGCGGCGGATATCGCGATTAACGGCAATGTTGACCTCGTGACCCAGAGGCTGGATCTTGAAGCGGTTATTGCGCCAGAGATCTCCGCGACGGTCGGCGTTGCGACGGCGTTTGTGATAAACCCAATCGTCGGCGCCGCGGTCTTTGCCGCAAGCCAGGCGTTGGCACCGCTGTGGAACAAAATTTCGCTGATCCGCTATCAGATTGATGGCACCATCGAGCAGCCTGAAATTCACGAGATCCTGCGCCAGTCCAAGGCCGACAAACAGGCCCTGACCACGCCAGCACGCTGAGACGGGCCGCGCAGTGTTGAGAAACCTCATACTGTGTTAGGCTGTAACTTGACTTTACATGACCAAAGAGAGTGAAGAAATTATGAGTCTGGCCCTAGTCAGTGAGCGGTTACTAACCGCTAATAACCTGAGTCAACAAGACCTGTTTTCGGTATTAGGCCAGCTGTCTGAGCGCCGTCTCGATTATGCCGATCTCTATTTCCAGTCCAGTTTTCACGAAGCCTGGGTCATTGAAGACAGCATCATCAAAGACGGGTCGTACAATATCGATCAGGGCGTTGGCGTTCGCGCCGTAAGCGGCGAGAAAACCGGTTTTGCTTACGCCGATCAGATTACCCTGAACGCGCTGAACCAGAGCGCGCAGGCCGCACGCAGCATCGTGCGCGAACAGGGTAATGGCAGGGCCCACCAGCTGGGTGCCATCAATCACTCTCCCCTTTATTCACTGGCAGATCCGCTGCAAAGCCTGCCGCGTGAAGAGAAGATTGCCCTGCTGCACCGTGTAGATAAAGCGGCGCGTGCGGAAGACAGCCGCGTGCAGGAAGTCTCTGCCAGCATTACCGGCGTGTATGAAAGCGTACTGGTTGCTGCCACCGATGGCACGCTGGCGGCAGATATTCGCCCGCTGGTTCGTTTGTCCGTGAGCGTGCTGGTCGAGCAAGACGGTCGCCGCGAGCGCGGTTCAAGCGGCGGCGGCGGTCGTTTCGGTTATGAATATTTCCTTGAAAGCGTTGACGGTGAAGTTCGCGCTGATGTCTATGCCCGCGAAGCGGTGCGTATGGCGTTGGTCAATCTGACCGCCGTTGCGGCTCCGGCCGGAACGATGCCGGTCGTTCTCGGCGCAGGCTGGCCGGGGGTGCTGCTGCACGAAGCGGTTGGACACGGGCTGGAAGGCGACTTTAACCGCCGTGGTACCTCAATGTTCAGCGGTCAGATGGGCAAACTGGTTGCCTCTGAACTCTGCACCGTGGTGGACGATGGCACCCTGCAGGGCCGTCGTGGTTCAATTTCGATTGATGACGAAGGTGTCCCGGGTCAATACAACGTGCTGATCGAAAACGGTATTCTGAAAGGTTATATGCAGGACAAGCTGAATGCACGCCTGATGGGCGTTGCGCCAACCGGTAACGGTCGACGCGAGTCTTATGCTCACCTGCCGATGCCGCGCATGACTAACACCTACCTGCTGGGTGGGCAGTCAACGCCTGAAGATATTATTAGTAGCGTCGAATACGGCCTGTATGCGCCAAACTTTGGCGGCGGTCAGGTCGATATCACCTCGGGTAAATTTGTTTTCTCGACTTCGGAAGCCTACCTGATCGAGAAAGGCCGCATTACTAAACCGGTTAAGGGCGCAACCCTGATTGGTTCGGGTATTGAGGCGATGCAGCAGATTTCGATGGTCGGGAACGACCTTGCGCTCGACAAAGGCGTGGGGGTCTGCGGTAAAGAAGGTCAGAGCGTACCGGTCGGTGTCGGCCAGCCAACGCTGAAACTGGACAGTTTGACCGTCGGCGGCACGGCCTGATAACCGGGTTATTTGTGTTACCGCAATCAATCAACCGGGCGCTATTTAGCGCCCGGTTCTCTTTTACGATGCTTGCGATAGACCTTGCTGACTTCCTTGAAGTATTCGATCAGGTAATTAATGCACACCTGCACCTTTAGCGGCAGTTTGTCTTTTTCGGTATGCAGCGCATAAACCGGACGCGGCTCGGACTGATAATTCCCAAACAGAATCTCGACTTCCCCCGAATTAATCTCGTCAATAATCCACATCAGCGGAATATAGGCAATGCCGACACCGGCTTTTAGCCAGCGAATAATGGTCTGCGAATCGTTAGTCACAAACCGCCCCTCGGGACGAATACGGATAGCCTGCCCCTCGGGTGATATCAAGTCGAACTGGCTGTCTGGGCGTACGCTGTATTCCAGCCAGGAGAAGTTCACCATATCCGCAGGCGCTTCGGGCTTACCGTGTTGAATCAAATAACTTTTAGCGGCACAGACTACCATTGGCATCGAGCCGAGATGTTTAGAAAACAGGCTCGAATCCTGAAGTTTGCCGACGCGGATCACGATATCAAGCCCGTCAGAGATAAGATCCGGGGCTGGAATACCAGTAACCAGATTGACGGTCAGCCCCGGATACTCGACGAGCATCTGCGCGGTCATTGCAGCAAGGACATTTTGTGCCATTGTCGAGGAGCTGCCGATGCGTAATGTACCGGTTGGTGTGTTATTAAATGCATATAATTGCTCGTGGACTTCACGAACGTTATGCAGCATCTTGTGGCAACCCTGATAGTAAATCTTCCCGGCCTCGGTAAGCCCAAGACTGCGAGTACTTCTGTTTAATAGTTTGATTTGTAATTCATTTTCAAGCTTGCTGATGCTCTGGCTGATGGCTGAAACGCTCATCTGAAGGCGAGGAGCGGCCGCAGTATAAGAACCGCTTTCAACCACCTGAGCAAAGATTGACATGCGTTTTAATCGGTCCATTGTTAAGCCCAGCTTAAAAGTGATTGTGATCACGTAATGTTGATAACTTGATAATAAGCAGGCTAATATACTTGTCCAGATAAAAGCCTCAAGTTCGGATGCAGTTAAATCGTTTTTTCTTACCTCCGCCGACTTTTCTGGCAATCCAACTTTACCCCTCTGCGCATCCTTTAGAGATTATTCTCTCGAAGTGCGCTGGTATTGTTGAAAATTCTGAATCGGATCCGCGCGGTAATGTTAAAATTAATGAATAATATGAGGGTTACTGTGCATCACTACCTTTGTGGTATGAGTCTAAGGAAATATCCATGAGTTTGCTTCCGGTAATGGTGATTTTCGGATTGTCGTTTCCCCCGGTGTTTTTTGAAATCCTTTTGGCGTTGGCAGTATTTTTTATACTGCGCCGAATTCTGACACCTACCGGGATCTATGATTTTGTCTGGCATCCGGCTTTATTTAATACGGCATTATATTGCTGTCTCTTCTACCTAATCTCCTGCATTTTCGTCTGAGGCTGTCGTGAAAAACTTATCAATAAAAATAATACGTTATGCAATAACGTTTATCATTGTGATCCTGGCCGCCATCGCAATTTTCCGCGCCTGGGTCTTTTATACCGAGTCCCCATGGACGCGTGATGCCAAATTCACCGCCGACGTCGTGGCTATCGCACCTGACGTTGCCGGTCTGGTAACTGACGTTCCGGTAGAGGATAACCAGCTGGTTTCCAAAGGTGACGTGCTGTTCAAAATTGACCAGCCGCGTTATCAGGTGGCACTGGAGCAGGCGAATGCCGACGTGGCTTATTACCAGGCACTGGCCGACGAGAAAAAACGCGAAGCGGCTCGCCGCGTGAAACTGGGTTCTCAGGCGATATCAATCGAAGCGATTGAGCAGGCGACCAATGACCTGCAAACTACGATGCAACAGCTTGCGAAGGCCAAGGCAACGGCGGCTGCCGCAGCGCTTGACCTACAGCGTACCGTGGTTATTGCTCCTGCCGACGGCTGGGTGACTAACCTGACCGTTCACCCTGGCGACTTCATTACCCGTGGTGAAACCACCATCGCACTGGTTAAAGAGCACACCTTCTACGTGCTGGCCTATATGGAAGAAACCAAGCTGGCGCGCGTTAAAAAGGGTGACCGCGTCGAGATTACCCCACTGGGCAGCAACCGCGTTCTGCACGGCCACGTAGACAGCGTCGCGGCGGCGGTAACCGACAGCAGCAGCACCGCATCCAGCGATGGTCTGGCGACCATCGACAGCAACCTCGAGTGGGTACGTCTGGCGCAGCGTGTACCGGTTAAGATCCTTCTTGATGATATGGATGAAAAACACCCGTACCCGGCAGGCACCACCGCTACCGTTGTGGTTGCAGGCGAGCACGACCGCGCCGAGAACGGCTCCTGGTTCACCAAATTCCTGCATCGTATGCGTGAGTTTGGTTAAGAGAAGATAAAATGAATAGCCAGACTTTCCTGCGCATGCGATTTGCCTGCAAGCTGACCTTTGCTATCTTGGGAGCGCTGGTTTTTGGGTTTTACCTGCAGTTAGAAACTCCACGTTGGTCGGCGATGACCGCCGCCATCGTGGCCGCCGGACCCGCCATGGTTGCCGGCGGCGAACCCTTCGCCGGTGCCATTCGCCATCGCGGAATTTTACGTGTCATCGGGACGTTTATCGGCTGTATCGCCGCCATTGCGATTGTCATGACCTTCGCGCGTGCACCCGCCCTGATGCTGCTGGTTTGCTGCCTGTGGGCCGGATTCTGTACCTGGTGGTCGTCGATTGTTCGCGTCGAAAATTCCTATGCTTTAGGTCTTGCCGGTTACACCGCGCTGATTATCGTGGTACTGGCCTCGTCAAACCTCTCCGAAACGCCGCAGTTTGCCGTTGAGCGCTGTAGCGAAATCGTGGTCGGTATTTGTGCTGCCATCGTCGCTGATCTGTTGTTTTCACCGCGTTCGATCAAGAAAGACATCGACCGTGCGGTAGACCAGCTGATGATCGACCAGTTCAAGCTGCTCAAGCTCAGCGTCAATCAGGCCGACAAGGAAGAAATCGACAAAGCCTGGAACATGCTGGTCAAGAGCACGACGGCGGTGAACGGCATGCGTGGCAGCCTGATGATGGAATCCTCTCGCTGGCAGCGGGTGAATCGCCGTATGAAGGCGTTGCACAGCCTGTCGCTGAGCATGATTACTCAGGCCTGTGAAACCTTCATCATTATGCAGACCACGCCGGAGCTGGTGCCTGAAGAAATCAGACTGCTGGTGAATGAACCGGTCGAGAATCAGCATGACGTGCGCCAGAGGTTGAAGCGCCTGCGCCAGATAGGTAATGCGCTGCCTGCCGAAAACATCGCGCTGCCGCTTTACTCCTGGATTGGCTCTGCCAGCCGTGCGTTGCTGATGATTAAAGGCATTCACACCAACGGCAGCATCAGCAGCACCGAGAACAATGTCCTCAATACTGAGGTGGTGGTCAAACCGGCGTCGGCCGAGATGCATCATGCGTTGATCAACGGTTTGCGTACCTTCGTGGCGAGCGCCGCCGGGTGCCTGCTGTGGCTGTGGACCGGCTGGACTGCCGGCTCAGGTGTGATTGTCATTATTGCGGTTATCACCTCACTGGCGATGCGTACACCGAACCCGCGTATGATGGCGATGGACTTCATGGTCGGCATGCTGGCCGCGATACCCTTAGGCTCCTTGCTGTATACCGTTATCATGCCGGCCACTCAGCAAAGTCTGTTCCTGCTGCTGCTGTCGCTGGGCATCTTCATCTTTATTTGTGGTATCGAGGTGCAGAAGCGCCGCTTGGGGGTTCTTGGTCTGTTGGTTGGCAGCATCAATATTCTGGTGTTGAGCAACCCGATGACCTTCAACATCTCGACCTTCCTCGACAACGCGTCAGGTCAGGCGATTGGCTGTATAATTGCGCTGGTCGTGCTGGCGGTGATTCGCGATAAATCACGCGACAAGACTGGGCGCACGTTGCTTAACCGCTTCGTGAGCAGTGCAGTCTCTGCGTTGACCACCAAGGCCTATCGCCGTCGCGAGAACCATCTGCCCGCGCTGTATCATCAGCTTAACCAGCTGCTGGTGCTGTTCCCGAATGACATTGGCAAATATCGCCTGGCGCTACAGCTTATCATTGCGCATCAACGACTGAAGCTGGCAGAAGTGCCGGTAAACGAAGAGCTTTCTGCTTTCCACAAGAAGATTCGTAATACCGCCGACCACGTGGTGTCATCCCAGCGTGAAAGCAAACGCGAGTACTATTATCAGCGTCTGTTGAAAGAGATGAGTGAATATCAGCAGAAACTGGTGGAGTACGACGCGCCACCGAAAGTGACCGAACCGGTCCGTCGACTGTGTGACCTGCTGCATAACTATCAGCGTGCATTTCTGCAATAGCCTGCTGACCCGTAAAACAAAAAGGCTGACGCCTTCAAGGCGCCAGCCTTTTTTTGTGCTTCACATCCGGCGATTACGGATAGGCTGAAGTGGTTTTCACCTGAGTCAGTTGATCCTCGGGCTCGTCCTCGTCCTGCGGGATCACCAGTTTTTGATGGCCTGACGCAACGCCCCAGTAGTAGCACACCAGCGTGACGATAATCAGCAGCACCATGTCGGTTGGGCTGGAGATTGCGTTGATGCCGCCGTAAGTGCCCAGATAGGAAAGCGCCAGCACCACCAGATAGTAGACCAGCAGCCACAGCGAGCTGCTAACGTCGCGTTTGAAGTTCTCGTCCTTTTTGCCAAAGATTACGTAGGCGGCCCAGGCAATCACCAGAATTGGGATCAACAGGACGTTGACCGACCAGCCGCTCCAGTAAATCAGCAGGCTACTGGCGATAAAGGCCAGCGGACTGAGCAGACCAAACACCGGTAACTTGAACGGGCGTTTCAGGTCAGGCAAACGTGCACGCAACACGCCCGCATTGACCGGGCCAGGCAGATAGGTAAACACCGTTGCCGAGGTAACCGCACCAATCAGGCCGCCCCAGACCTGGAACTCGGAGGGCAGCGTCCAGGCAATCGCCAGAATCAGCGACAACCACAGCGCACCGCGCGGAACGCCGGATTTAGGGTCAACCTTGGCGAAAATGTTGAACAGATGGCCGTTTTTCGCCCAGGCAAACAGCACGCGTGACGCACCCGCCAGATAGATGTTGCCGGTTCCCGCTGGAGAGATAACCGCATCGATAAGGATCAGGTTAATCAGCCAGGTAATGCCCAGACTGCGCGCCAGATCGGCATACGGAGACTGGAAGATGGTTTTCAGACCGACCCAGCCATGCGCGTTCAGCAGGTCCGGCGGCACTGCGCCCATGAAGGCGAATTGCAGCAGGATGTAAACGGCAAAGCTAATAACAATCGCCAGAATGATGGCAATTGGAATGTTACGTTGAGGATTTTTCGCCTCACTGGCGAAGTCCACCGCCTGACGGAAACCCAGGTAGGCAAAGACGATACCCGCGCCGGTCAGTGAGGAGAATACGCCGTGCGCGCCACCAGGATTGGTGCCCGGTACCGCGAGGTTAGCACCGTGGTAATAACCAAACAGCGTGATGATGACCATCACCGGCACGATAAACTTAAAGGTAGTGATGATAGTGTTGATGCGACCGAAGAATTTAACGCTCCAGTAGTTCAACAGGAAGAAGCCCACCAACAGCAGGATTTGCATCACGAAGCCGAGGCTTGTCGGGCTGCCGTCGGTTTGACCCAGTGCGGGCCACCAGTACATCGCGTATTGGCGTACGGCCTCGACTTCGACACCGGCGGTACTGGTGTAGGCCAGCAGCGAACTGACGCCGATTACAAAACCAACCACGTTACCGTGAGTGTATTGCGGGTAACGAACGAATCCCCCGGCGCGAGGAATAGCCGCCGAGAGTTCAGCAAACACCAAACCAATCAGCATGACCATAATCGCGCCAAGAAGCCACGCCCAGCCTGTTAACCCTCCTGCGTAACCCGAGCTTGTTAATGCTGCGTATAACCACCCTGAGCCAATCATGGAGCCGACACCCAACAGGGTAAGATCCACCAGGCCTAATTTTTTTTTCAATGTCCCCTGAGTCATAGCAGTCCTCTTTAGGGTTTAGGAAAATAACTAATGACAGAAACCTTCTCTGTTAACGTTTTAAGAAAAACATCAATCTTCCTTTTTTGATGTATGAGTCGTATCAGCAGGAACCGTGCCAGACTGTCAAACAACCCATGAAACTGTACTAATTGCCGACTTATAGAGTGAGTTCGCATTATTTGCGTGCTATTTATTAATCGATTTGCACCAATAGTGTGCGTGATGTGGCTGGGGGATATAGCAGGGATCGTACAAAAATTAGCAGATTAAACTGGGGTTAAGCTGTCCGAAAAGCACAGTGGGCTGAGGGACTTCCGCTGCGGACAGGATATTAGTGGCTATACTTAATCATTAATTATCTTTGGTTTTATCGTCCTTCAAAGGGACGATCCCGCTCAGGAGAAACATCACCATGTCATCCCAGCTCAAGAAACTTTCAGAACATGATTTGTTTAAAACAGGCTATTTTGTGGCGGGGCAATGGAAAACCGCAGCGAAAACCTTCGATGTCGAAAATCCGGCAACCGGCGAGATAGTTGCCAAAGTTGCGCGTGCCGGAAAGGCCGAGACCGAAGAGGCGATCAAGGCCGCCAGCGAAGCCTTCCCGGCGTGGCGCAAACTTACCGGCAAGGCTCGGTCGGAGATTATCCACCGCTGGTACGAATTAATGATTGAGAACAAACAGTTCCTCGGCGAGCTGATGGTTGCGGAACAGGGCAAGCCGTTGAAGGAAGCGCTGGGTGAGGTGGAATATGCGGCCAGCTTCCTGCAATGGTTTAGCGAAGAGGCCAAGCGCGCCAACGGCGAGATAATTCCACCGGTCAAAGCGGGCTCACGTATCCTGGCCACCCGTGAGCCGGTGGGCGTGGTGGCGGCTATTACGCCGTGGAATTTTCCGCTGGCGATGCTGACGCGTAAACTCGGTCCGGCGCTCGCTGCGGGCTGTACCGGCCTCATTAAACCTGCGAATAACACGCCGCTCTCGGCCTTTGCACTGTTGGCGCTGGCGAAGCAGGCGGGTGTGCCTGACGGCGTCATCAATGGCGTAGCCGGTGATACCTCGGCCATCAGCGACGCAATTATGGCTAGCAGCGCTGTACGTAAAATTTCGTTTACCGGCTCCACCGAGGTCGGTAAGACATTGGTGCGCAACAGTGCCGATACCATGAAGAAAGTGTCGATGGAGCTGGGCGGTAATGCGCCCTACATCGTCTTTGACGATGCCGACCTCGACGCCGCCATTGACGGGGTACTGGCCTGCAAGTTCCGCAACTCCGGCCAGGTCTGTGTATCTATCAACCGCATCTATGTACAGGACGGCATCTACGACACCTTCGTGAATCGTCTCGCCGATGAGGTCAAGAAACTGAAGGTCGGAAACGGCATGGAAGAGGGCGTCATTATCGGTCCATTAATTAATATTAAAGGACTTGAAAAGGTCGAGGAACACGTTAAAGATGCTCTGGAGCACGGCGGCAAGCTGTTAACCGGGGGACAACGCCATCAGTTGGGCGGTAACTTCTACCAGCCGACGGTTATCGCGCAGGCCAATGACCAGATGAAGGTAGCCTCTGAGGAGACCTTCGGCCCGCTGGCGGCCTGTTTCCGCTTCAAAACTGAAGAGGAAGCGATTAAACGTGCTAACGATACCGAGTTCGGTTTGGCCGCTTACTTCTATACGCAGAATCTGCAGCGGGTGTTCCGCGTGGCCGATGCGATTGAAAGCGGCATGATTGGTATCAACGAATGTGCGCTGTCGACCGAGGTCGCACCTTTTGGCGGCGTGAAAGAGTCAGGTCTTGGCCGGGAAGGTTCGGTGCTGGGGCTTGAAGAGTATTTGCAGGTGAAAACGCTGCATCTGGGCAATCTGTAGCCCGAAATCTGTCTATTCTAAAAGTAGGTGACAATGAGAGCAGTAAACACGTGGGGTCGGGTTCATTGGCTGTTGGCGGGACTGTTAATTATGTTCTGCGGCAGTGCGATGGCAAAACTGAGTTTTTTCCCTCCCGCGCAAGGAGATATCGCGTCGCTTACCGCGGAGAAAACCGTGGTGAGTTACCTGCAGCAGCATCATCGACTGCCGGATTATTTTATCACCAAGAGGAAGGCACGCGCGGCGGGCTGGGACCCACGTTCGGGCAATCTTTGTGACGTATTGCCGGGTAAGGCGATTGGCGGGGATCATTTCTCTAATCGTGAGCAGACGCTACCGTCTGCGCCCGGCCGCGTGTGGCGTGAGGCCGATATTGACTATCACTGCGGAAGACGCGGTGCCGATCGCGTGCTGTTTGCCAACGATGGCCTGATTTATGTGAGTCGCGATCACTATAAGAATGTTGTTCGGGTGGAGTAAAGCGCATGAAAAAAGTGGTCTTCGATTTTAATCATATCCCCGATCTGGCAGCCTTCTACGCAGATTTTTCTCGCCAGTTCACGCTGAGTGAGCAGTTTGGCGCTAACCTTGACGCGTTGTGGGATGAGGTCACCGGCGGTATTGCTTTACCGGTTGAAATTGATTTCACCAACCTGAACGCCGGACGTAAACGACGCTTTGGATCGCTGGTTTTGCTGTTTGAAGAGGCGGAAGAAGAGCTGGATGGCGCGCTGCGGTTTAATTTATTTGAGAAAGCTAAGCCTAAAGCCTAGTTTTTAATTAAAGAACTGAGTCATTGGCGCGGTAGCAAGGCGGCAGGTGAGCAAGTCCCCAGGCGCTGACACAGGTCAGTGACTGGGGCGAGCAAGCGCAGCTACGGCTTCAGGCAAGACGGTTAGTCTTTCGTTTCCGCGAGCTCTCTGAGGTACTGGAAGATTTGACGATAGGCCTTCGGTGGCTTATTGGCAGCCTTCTCTTTCTGCGCGTTGCGGACAAGCGCGCGGAGCTGCTGACGGTCGGCATCAGGATAAAGATCCAGTACCGCAGGCACCGCATCATCCCCTTCTTCGACCAGACGGTCGCGCAATACTTCAAGCTTGTGGAACAGCGAAACCTGCTGGTTATGGCGGTTCTTCAGCTTGTCGAGTGCGGTCTGAATTGGCTCAACGTCGCGTGAACGCAGCATTTTGCCGATCAGCTGCATCTGACGACGACGGCCTTCTTTCTTGATCTTCTGCGCCAGCTCGATAGCGGCACGCAGGTCTTCGTCGAGCGGGATCTTGTCGAGGGAGTTTTTCCCCAGATCGACCATCTCGGCACCCAGATCTTTCAGTGCTTCGGCATCGCGTTTGATTTCACTCTTGCTGACCCAGATGATCTCATCATCTTCTTCGTTGTTCTCTTCAGGAACATCGTCGAGCCAGTCTTCAATTTTCTTAGTCATTATGGATCCTTAAAATTCTTGGCCGCATTATCGCACGGTTGGCAACAAAAGACCCAGTCGGAATGCGAAATTGTGCTAAGTCTCTGTTAGACTCAGAAGAATATGCAGTTAATGATCACCATCTTTTTATTTAACACCTTATTCAAAAGAAGGGCGGGCTGATGAACGTAACCACTCAAGTGGCAGAGCAACGTAAAACGCTGGAACAGGCCGTAGCGCAGGCTCTGGAGTTAGCGAAAGCCGGTTCTGACGGTGCGGAAGTGGCAGTCAGTAAAACCACCGGTATCGGGATTAGCACTCGCTTCGGTGAAGTCGAAAATGTCGAGTTCAACAGCGACGGTGCGCTCGGTATTACCGTTTATTATCAACAGCGTAAAGGCAGTGCGTCCTCCACCGATCTCAGCCCTGACGCCATCGCGCGTACCGTACAGGCGGCGCTGGATATCGCGCGTTACACTTCTCCAGACCCTTTTGCCGGCGTGGCCGACAGAGAACTGCTGGCGTTCGATGCACCGGATCTTGACCTCTTCCATCCGACCGAACTCGACGCCGATCGCGGTATCGAGCTAGCTGCACGCGCAGAGCAGGCAGCGCTGGCCACGGATAAACGCATTACCAACACCGAAGGCGGCAGCTTCAACAGCCATTACGGCATTCGCGTTTTTGGCAACAGCCACGGCATGCTGAAAAGCTACTGCTCGACCCGCCACTCGATGTCGGCGTCGGTCATTGCCGAAGCCGACGGCGACATGGAACGTGACTACGCCTACACCATCGCTCGCTCCATCGATGAGCTGAAAAGCCCGGAGTGGGTGGGGCAGGAATGCGCGCGTCGCACGCTGTCCCGCCTCTCGCCGCGCAAGCTGCCGACCATGAAAGCCCCGGTGATGTTCTCGGCCGAAGTTGCCACCGGCCTGTTCGGTCATCTGGTGGGGGCAATCAGCGGCGGAAGTATTTACCGTAAATCGTCTTACCTGCTCGACAGCCTGGGCAAGCAAATCCTGCCTGAGTGGATCACTATCGAAGAGCATCCACACCTGCTGAAAGGGCTGGCGTCTACGCCTTTTGACAGCGAAGGCGTGCGCACCGAGCGCCGCAACATCGTCGAAGACGGCGTGCTGCAAACCTGGCTGATGACCTGCTATTCCGCACGTAAACTCGGCCTGCAGAGCACCGGCCACGCGGGCGGTATTCACAACTGGCGCATTGCTGGCCAGGGCGATGATTTCAGTGCCATGCTGCGCAAGCTCGGCAAAGGCCTGCTGGTCACTGAGCTGATGGGACAGGGCGTTAGCGGCGTGACCGGTGACTACTCGCGCGGTGCGGGCGGATTCTGGGTCGAAAACGGTGAAATTCAATATCCGGTGAGCGAAATTACCATCGCCGGCAACTTGAAAGACATGCTGCGCAACATGGTCAGCATCGGCAGCGATATCGAGACCCGCAGCAATATTCAGTGCGGCTCCATTATCCTTCCAGAGATGAAGATCGCCGGCGAATAAGCTTTAAATTAACCTTCCAGACAGCGGCGGATCCTCCGTCGCTGCTTTTCTTGCTCCTTGTTCTACCTCACCTTCTGAACATTCTTTACAAAAATCTGATGCCATTTCGGATGTGTTGCACCTATGTTAATAATAGTCTTACAAACAATGTCGTTATACCCGTCGTTCTTGAAGCCTTCGCGGCGTTAGCCGTCTTGCTAAGCCTCCAATGACTTTGGGTAAAATTCTAATAAATCTAAACAAATGGAAGGTAAGCATGCGTAAACAGGTGATTGCAATAGCCGCGGTTGCCCTGCTGGGTTGGAGCGTTCAGTCTCTGGCAGCAGATTTGGAAGCGGACATGGACACGATTTCTGATAACTACAGTAAGGTTCTAAAAACCGACAATAAAGCTGACTTTATTGCTGGTCTGGCAAAAATGAAGGCGGCCGCTGAGGACGCAAAGAAATCTAAGCCACCGAAGCTCGATTCCAAGCCGGATAACAGCCCGGAAATTCAGGACTTCCACAAAGGTCTGGATAATCTGATAAGCCACATCGATAAAGCCTCCGAACTGGCTAATGCCGACAAGATGGCCGATGCGAAGAAAGAAGCCGAAGGTCTGAAGGCGATTCGCAACGAAAACCACAAGAAATTCAAATAATCTCGTCGCTAACCTTCCTCCGCTAAAAAGTGCGGGGGAAGGGACGTTGCACTCTGCGCCCTCTCCAGTCATTCCCACTGCCCAAACGCCTGACTTCCCTTTTCCCCGCCGGTAATTGCATTTTTGAGAAATGGATCTGCTTGGTGTCCGCCATTTCCAGTTTGAACTGGAAAAAGACCGTCTACACACCTTCTCGCCATACGAGTAGGGTAAGAACAGATGAAAGGTGAGCGCCAATAAATAATAGGAAGCATCTGTAAAAGGGGCAGAGCAGATTGTTATGAAGAATGCACTTGAATTAAAAGATGCGCCAGCAAGAACCGAGCAATTATTGGCAGATATTCAGAAGATGCTGAACGCCGAAAATATATTTACCAATGACGTTCAGCAGCAAATGTTGACCTCTCACGTAAAAGCCATGGTGCTGCGTTCAATTACCGGCGAACCTTTGCCGGAGGTTGATAAAGACCTGTTTGATGAAATATCGCCTGGCTCAATGAAAATGGCAGAAGAGGTTGTCGAGATGCTGGGAAATTTACCGATTGAAGAGGCCTATTTGCTCTCGGTTCATTTTGAAGTGGCAAAAGACAACAACAATGAATAAAGACAACAACAATTAACTTAGTTATCACCAACAACTTATCTGGAGAGTTTAAATATGGGACAAGTCATCGTAGTTATCGGCGACCGTTTAGGTAAAGGCCAGAAAGTTGCAGCCGGTGTGGAAGCGGCAGGCGGTAAGGCCGTGGTCATCCCCGGCGTTGCGGCTGACATGAAGCTTGGCGACGTCATGAAGGCAGAAGGCGCAACCTTCGGCATCTCGTTCTGTGGCAGCGGTGGCGCAGGCGCTATCACGGCGCAGAACAAATATGGCTACAAGGCCAAGCACGGCATGCGTTCGGTTGAAGAAGGCGTGACCGCCATCAACGAAGGCTGCTCGGTGCTGGGGTTTGGTTTTATGGATAAAGAAGAGCTGGGTCAGAAATTAGTTGAATCTTATATCAAGAAAAATGGCCAGCCGTAATGAAGCAGCATTTAACTTCCACGGTCAGGGTTGAGGGAAAGGGCGAAACAAAGGCCGCGGCCTTTTCTTCCGCACTAAGCCAGGTTCAAAAAACCGTTCTCAAATCTACTGATAATATTTTGCTGCGCATTGAACCGCAGGACGTCAAGGTAATTACAGCAGAAGAGAAGATAACCCATGAGAAGTTTCTGTTCTTTTTTCTGCCAAGAGAAAGGAAGAGTTACTACGTGGCGTTAGATATTACCGTCAATATGACAGTAATAAATACCGAGCAGGTCATATTCACCAAAAAATAAATATCCGCTGCATGTCAGGCAGTTTCCTCGGGGGAGGTTAATCCCGCAGCGTAGATATATAAAATCACAAGGATAACCTGATGTTTTTAATTATCTTAATTAAGTCGCTTATTATCGGCGGGCTGGTGGGGGTCGGCGTAGGTGCAGGGGCTGCCCGTATGTTCCATGCGCCCACCGTGCAGGGAATGGGGGCTTTTCGCACACTTGGGGAACTTAACTCCTGCGAGGGCGACCCGGCTTCGCATTTCTCGTTCGGATTAGGCTTCTTCTTCAACGCTTGGGCGTCCTCCGTGGCGGCCGGCTCCTTCACGCAGGACGTTGACCACCGCATCATTCCGAACTGGGCTGCGGCCGTGCTGATGATGAAAAATCGCAACGTGGCCGAGACCCTGCACGACCCGCGCAAGATGGCGATTGCGGGCGGCATCATCGGCATGATTGTCGTTGCCTTCCTTAATACCACGGCCTCGGCGGTGCCACCTGCGTTACAGGTGACCGCCATCAAGGTGCTGGTTCCTGCGGCGAACATGCTGGTGAACACCGTGATGCCGGTCATCTTCTGGCTGGCCGCTATTGACGCCGGTCGTCGCTCCGGTTTTTGGGGCACCATTTTCGGGGGGCTGGCGCAGATGATTATGGGCAACGCGGTGCCGGGATTAGTGCTGGGGATCCTTATCGGCAAAGGCGTAGAAGAGGGCGGCTGGAACCACGTCACAAAAGTGATGATGGCGGCGATTATCGCCCTGTTCGTGCTGAGCGGCTTCTTCCGTGGCTTTGACGTGAAGCTGTTACAGTCTTTCCTGCTGGACGTGCCGAGCTGGCTGAACGGCATCCATAACTCACTCAGTGGCAAATAACGGGAGCATGACGATGGAAGAACAAGCCAAAACGGGTTTCTGGTACGCCGAATGGTCATTCCCGATTTTTGTCGGCCTGCTGTCCGCCGGGGTGTTTGCCGGTACCCATATGTATTATCTGTACGGCATTGGTGCCTTCAATGAAGTCGCCTTCGTGTCGATGCTGCGTTCCGGCATGGACACCGGCGTGTACGGCGCGGTTGCCGCCTTCGGTGCCAGCTTCCTATTTGCACGTATCATCGAAGGCTCGCTGGTCGGGATCCTCGACATCGGCGGCGCTATTCAAACCGGTATCGGTCTCGGCGTTCCTGCGCTGCTGCTGGGCTCGGGCATTATTTTCCCGGTGGCAAATTTCGCCGCCTCTCTGGCAACCGGCCTGATTTTGGGCCTTGCGGTGGGCTACATCATTATTCTGGCGCGTAAATTCACCATCAATCAGGGGAACTCGACCTACGGCGCAGACGTGATGATGGGCGCAGGCAACGCAACCGGTCGCTTCCTTGGGCCGTTGATTATCCTGTCCGCAATGGCGGCCTCTATCCCTATCGGCCTGGGTTCACTGCTGGGCGCACTGGTGTTCTATATCTGGAAGAAACCGCTGACCGGCGGCGCAATCCTGGGGGCGATGATCCTTGGGGCTATTTTCCCGGTGTCGCTATAGTCGCCTCAACAAACGGAAATATCGCCAATGTACGATTTGATTCTCAGACAGGCTAAAGACGTTAACGGCGGCCGAGTCGATATCGCGGTCCTCGACGGCAAGCTGGCCGTCGTGGGCCAGCTCGACGACAGCGCAACCGCACGGCAGGTTATCGATTTGCAGGGTAAATACTGGCTCAGCGCGGGCTGGATTGACTCGCACGTTCACTGTTATTCGAAGTCGCCGATTTATCACGATGAGCCTGACCTCATTGGCGTGGCCAGTGGTGTGACGACGGTGATCGATGCGGGAAGTACCGGTGCCAATGACGTCGATGATTTCTACCAACTCACCCGTCAGGCCAAGACCCACGTCTTTGCTTTTCTGAACATCGCCCGCACCGGCATCGTCACACAAAACGAGCTGGCGGACATGGCGCAGATTGACAAGGTCGGCGTTCGTCAGGCTATCGCCAGTCATCCCGGATTTATCGTCGGCCTCAAGGCGCGCATGAGCAGCAGCGTGGTCGGTAAAAACGGCATTCAACCGCTGGTGCGCGCCAAGGAGATTCAGCAGGAAAACGATCGTTTACCGCTGATGGTACACATCGGTAATAATCCGCCGAATCTGGATGAGATTGCCGATCTTCTGGAGTCTGGGGACATCATCACCCACTGCTTTAACGGCAAGCCAAACCGTATTCTGACTCCGGAAGGCCAGCTGCGCGATGCGATAAAACGCGCGCTGGCGCGCGGTGTATTGCTGGACGTTGGCCACGGTTCGGCCAGTTTCAGCTTTGCGGTCGCGGAAGTCGCCATCGGCCAGGGGATTATCCCCCACACCATCAGTTCTGATATTTACTGCCGTAACCGAATTAACGGCCCGGTGCACAGCCTCGCCACGGTGATGTCGAAGTTTTTCAGCGTCGGCCTCACGCTGCCGCAGGTGATCGACTGCGTCACTTGCCATGCCGCCGATGCCTTGCGACTGCCGCAGAAAGGCCGTCTCGAGGCCGGCTGCGATGCGGACCTCACGCTGTTTGATATTGCTCATGCGCCGCAGGTATTTGTCGATTCGCAGGGGCAGTCGGTCAAGGGTGACCGCATTCTGGTGCCGCTGGCGACCGTCGTCGCCGGTGAGCCGCTATTAACGGATGAAGGGAAGTCTAAAAATGTCTTCAGTCTATGAAAAGTACGATTTAAAACAGGTGATTAACGCCTCAGGCCGCATGACGATTCTGGGAGTATCAACCCCACGCGCCGACGTCGCCGAGGGGGTTAATACCGGCCTCAACCACTTCTTCGAGATGAAAGATCTGGTGAACAAAACCGGTGCCTATATTGCAAAGCTGCTTAACGTCGAGAGCGCCGTCGTGGTGTCCTGTGCTTCCGCCGGTATCGCGCAGTCTGTCGCGGCGGTGATCGTCAAAGATGACGCCTGGTTACTGGAAAATTTGCACGCCGCATCCTTGACTGTGCCTGACGAAATCGTGCTGCCGAAGGGGCATAACGTCAACTACGGTGCGCCTGTTGCCACGATGGTCACCATGGGCGGCGGCAAGGTGATTGAAGCGGGCTATGCCAATGAGTGCTCTGCGGCACAGCTGGCGGCGGCAATCACAACGCGTACGGCCGCGGTTCTTTATATCAAGTCACACCACTCGGTGCAAAAAAGCATCCTGTCGGTCGAAGAAGCCGCTGAGGTGGCACGTGCCCACAATCTGCCGCTGATTGTTGATGCTGCCGCTGAGGAAGACCTGACCTGCTACTACGAAATGGGGGCGGACCTGGTGATTTACAGCGGTGCCAAGGCGATTGAAGGCCCAACCAGCGGACTGGTACTCGGAAAGAAACAGTACGTAGACTGGGTGAAGCTCCAGTCTGGCGGCATTGGCCGTGCGATGAAGGTCGGCAAAGAGGGCATCCTCGGGCTGACGCAGGCGATTGAAAGCTATATCACTCTGCCGAAAACCAGCGGGCAGGAGATGGTCGACAAGATGACGCCATTTATCAATAGCCTGAACGAGATTAGCGGTGTCTCGGCGCGGGTGGTGTGGGACAGCGCGGGACGCGATATCGCCCGTACCGAAATCACCTTTGACGAGGCGGCGCTGGGTTGGAAAACCAAAGCCATCGTCGAGGCGATGAAGAACGGCAAGATTGCGATTTACTTTCGTGGCTATCGCGCCAATGAAGGCAAGATTGACGTCGATGTACGCAGCGTGACGCCGTCGCAGCTTGTCACCGTAGCCGACTGTTTTAAAGCCCTGTTTACCGGAGAGAAAGCATGAAGCTGACCCCCAATTTCTATCGCGATCGCGTCTGTCTTAACGTGCTCGCCGGATCGAAAGGCAACGCCCGTGAAATCTACGAAGCCGCAGAGGGACATGTGCTGGTGGGCGTGTTGTCGAAGCACTACGCCACCGTAGAGCGTGCCGTCGCGGATATGAAGGACTATGCGGCGTTGATTGATAATGCGCTGTCGGTCGGACTGGGCGCGGGCGATCCACGTCAGTCACAAATGGTGAGCCAGATTTCCCAGCAGGTACAGCCGCAGCACGTGAATCAGGTGTTTACCGGCGTCGGGACCAGCCGTGCACTGCTCGGCCAGAATGACAGCGTGGTTAACGGTCTAATTTCTCCGACCGGCAAGGTTGGCTGGGTCAAAATCTCTACCGGACCGCTGAGCTCCGAGGCCAGTGATGGCATCGTTCCTGTTGATACGGCCATCGCCTTGTTGAAAGACATGGGCGGCAGTTCGGTGAAATATTTCCCAATGGGCGGCCTGAAAACCCGTGAAGAATTTGCCTGCGTGGCGCGCGCCTGCGCCGAGCAGGACTTTTGGCTCGAACCGACCGGCGGTATCGATCTGCAAAACTTCGATCAGATTATGCAGATTGCACTGGATGCCGGCGTCAGCAAAATCATTCCGCATATCTACAGTTCCATCATCGACAGCGCCACCGGCAATACGCGCCCGGAGGATGTCCGCACGCTGTTGGCGAGTGTTAAAAAATTGTTAGCTTAAATGCGGTTTTCGGGTTGTAAGTGGCTGTTGTTTCGATTAAAAGCATAGAGAGGAACGATGAGAAACTGGTTACGTATTTCGGGTTTAACCTCAGCGCTGCTGGCAGTATCTGCCGTGCCGCTGTATGCAGCAGAGAAGGCCATGACGCACGAGACATCTCACTATGCCTATGTAGGCACTTACATTCCGAACGGCGAAGGCGTTTATCGCTTCAAGGTTGACGAGAAATCCGGTGCGCTGAGTGACCGCGTGCTGGTGAGTCAATTTCCGAATCAGGCACAGATGGTGGTCGGTAAAGCAGGCAAAACGCTCTACGTCGGCAGCGAGGTCGATAACTACAACGGCGGTAAGCACGGCGCTATCGCCGCGTATCACATCAACCCCGAAGACGGCAGCCTGAGCCTGATTAATCAGGTCGATTCACAGGGCGCAGGCCCGGTTTATCTGTCCCTGACGCCAGCGGGCGATCGTCTGCTGGTGGCTAACTATATCAGCGGTATCGTTGCCGTATTTCCGATTGACGGCAGCGGCAAGCTGGGTGAGGCCAGTTCGGTACATCAGGATTCAGGCCCAGCGGGGGCAGGAAAACCTGCTGCGGCAGCCGAGGGCAGCTTTGCCATCAGCGACCACAATGGCCCGCACGCCCACATGATTGCGACCGATCCGAGCGGCAAGTTTGTGTTCTCGACCGACCTGGGTCTGGACCGCATCTATCAGTGGAAGCTGAATCCGTCCAACGGCCAGCTTGAGGCGAACACGCCGCCGTTTATCAACGCCTCGTCTCCAGGCGCCGGGCCGCGCCATTTTGTGTTCCATCCTAATGGCAGCCTGGCGTTCTTGATTAACGAAGAAGCCTCGGTGCTGACCAGCTATCGCGTCGACAAGGCCACCGGTACCCTGAGCGAACTGCACAGCCTCTCGACGCTGCCACCCAATTTCAAAGGCACTAACTTTGCCGCCGGAATTGTGCTGAGCCACGACGGCAAGCACCTGTACGTCGCCAATCGACTGCATAACAGCATCGCGCAGATTGACGTCACCGGCAGCGGCGAGATGCACTGGGTCGGGGAAGTCTGGACGCGTGGCGACTATCCTCGCACCCTGACGCTGTCGGTAGACGGCAAATTCGTTTACGCCATGAATCAGCGCAGCGATAACATCACAAGATTCAAGGTTGAGACCGGCAGTGGAAAATTAATTTTTGTCGACGACTATACTGCGGTTGGCAGCCCGTCGCAGATGGTGATGGTGCCCTGAAAACAGAAGGTTTATGGTGAGATTTCCCAATCAACGATTAGCCGTATTGTTCGATGCTCTGCAAACGGAAACGCTGCCGCAGGATGAGCTGGCGAAACGCCTGGCGGTGTCGACGCGCACCGTGCGCGCCGATGTCACGGCGCTTAATGAAATTATTCAACAGTATGGGGCGAGCTTTGTGCACAATCGCGGCAGCGGTTATCAGCTCAGGATAGACGATGCCGCGCTGTTCTCTACCCTTCAGCAGCCGGGAAAACCGGCTAACCCTACGCCGCGCAGTGCGGCGGAGCGGGTCAATCGCTTGCTGATCCGTTTTCTGACCTCGGCCTTTTCGCTCAAATTGGAGGATCTGGCCGACGAGTGGTTCGTCAGTCGAGGCACGCTGCAAAACGATATGCCTGAAGTCCGTGAGCATCTTGCGCGTTACCATCTGACCATCGAGACTAAACCGCGCTACGGCATGAAGCTGTTTGGATCCGAACTCGCGCATCGCGCCTGCCTGACCGACCTGCTGTTCCAGCTCAATAACGATGACCAAATCAGCCCGTTCCTTAAAGCCGAAAGCCTCGAGTCCGAGGCGCTGCAACCACTCACCGACTTTATGCATCGACTGTTGGCGCGGTCGTCTATCCGCTTAACCGACGAAGGGGAAAAATACCTGATTCTCTACTGTGCGGTGGCGGTAAAACGCATCGCCGGGGGGTATCCGCTGACTGATTTCGATGCCGAAGAGGAAGAACCGGCGATCAAGCAGGTGTCTACGCAGCTTGCCGCCGAGCTTAAGCGAATGGTAGGGAAGGAAATTCCGGCGGCTGAAGAGGCCTATCTGCGGGTCAATATTGCCGCCCGCCGTCTGCAAAGTATTCTGCCGACCGATATCAATGCCGACGACGAAGAGTCGCTGGTGGACTACATTCTCTCCTACATTAATGCGCATTATAATTATGATTTACAAGGAGATAAACAGCTTAGGTCCGACTTGCTGACCCACATCAAGGCGATGATTACCCGGGTTAAATACCAGATTAATATTCCGAATCCGCTGCTCAACAACATCAAGCAGCACTATCCGATGGCCTATGACGTCACGCTGGCCGCGGTGTCGAGCTGGGGGAAATATACGCCGTACAGCCTCAGCGAGAACGAAATCGGCTTTTTAGTGCTGCACATCGGCGTGGGATTAGAGCGTCATTACAATATCGGCTATCAGCGCCATCCGCAGGCGATGCTGGTGTGCGATACCGGCAATTCGACCATCAGGATGATTCAGGCGCAAATTAGCCGCAAGTTCCCACAAATCGTCATAACTCAGGTTATTTCGCTGCGAGACTATGAAAATCTCCGGCATATCGATGAAGATTTTATTATCGCCAACGCGCGCGTAGCGGAGCGCAACAAGCCGGTGGTGGTGCTGTCTCCTTTCCCGACCGAGTTCCAGATGGAGCAGCTCGGTAAACTGGTGTTGGTGGACCGCACGCGGCCCTACATGCTGGAGAAATTCTTCGACCGGCACCACTTTATGCGTCTCGACCAACCTATGACCCAGGCCCAGCTGTTTCAAAAGATTTGTACTCAGCTCGAGCAGGAAGGCTATGTCGACGAAGAGTTTCACCCTTCGGTGGTCGAGCGTGAGGAGATTGTTTCCACCATGCTGGGTGAGGGTATCGCGCTGCCGCATTCGTTGGGACTGCTGGCGAAAAAGACGGTGGTGATTACGGTCTTGTCCCCGCAGGGCATCACTTGGGGCGAAGGGGAGACGGCGCACGTGATTTTCCTGCTGGCGATCAGCAAGGCCGACTACGAGGAAGCGATGGCTATCTATGACCTGTTCGTGACCTTTGTGCGTGAACGGTCGATGAGCCGGCTGTTAAGCAGTGAGAATTTTGAGAGTTTCAAGGCGATTGCCATCGACTGCTTAAGCCGTATCTAGGCAGAAAGGGGACAGGGCTTGCAAAGACAGGCCCTGTTTAGCGTATTACGCTGCTCAGTCTTCGTCGAAGCCCGAGTTAATCAGATTAATGACCGCCGCCAGCGCCTCGGCCTCGTCCGGGCCGGTGGCCTCGATTTCAATCTCCTGACCTTTGGGTGAATCGAGCATCAGCAGGGCAATCACGCTGCTTGCCTCGGCTTCAATACCGGTATCGTTGCGCAGCATCACTTCCGATTCAAAACTCTGTACCAGTTCAAACAGCTTCATGGCCGGTCGCGCGTGCATGCCCAGCCTGTTTTTAATCTCGACTTTCTGTTTTATCGACATAATGATTAACCGTCATGATTTGCGTTTTTCTAACGTACGATGGCGGGACTGCACGTTCTTCCCACGGGAGCGGAAATAGTCGGCGAGCTGTTCGGCTACGTAAACCGAGCGGTGCTTGCCGCCAGTACAACCGATTGCGACGGTCAGATAACTGCGATTATTGGTTTCCAGCATCGGTAACCACTGCTCGAGATAGCTGCGCGTCTGGTAGATAAAGTTGTGCACTTCGGTATGGCGGTCGAGGAAGGCGGCAACGGGTTTATCGAGGCCGGTCATCGGGCGCAGTTTCGGGTCCCAGTGCGGGTTTGGCAAAAAGCGTACGTCGAAAACGTAGTCTGCATCGATAGGAATGCCGTGTTTGAAACCGAAAGACTCAAACACCATCGTCAGCTCGCGCTCACGTTTACCCAGCAAACGGGTGCGCAGCATCTCTGCCAGCTCGTGCACCGACATTTCAGAGGTGTCGATAATCAGGTCGGCGCTCGAGCGCAGTGGCTCAAGCAGTTCGGCTTCGTGATCGATGGCGCTTTCGAGAGAGAGATTCTTGCTGGAAAGAGGGTGCAGACGCCGCGTATCGCTGTAGCGACGGATAAGCGTATTGCGATCGGCATCCAGAAACAGCAACTGCGGGGAGAAGCTGTCTGGAAGCTGGGTCATGGCATGTTCGTAAACTTCAGGCGTCTCTGGCATGTTGCGGACATCGATGCTCACGGCGGCTGACGTATTGCGTTCAGCCAACTCCTGCGCAAGCTGGGGCAATAACACCACCGGCAAGTTATCAACGCAATAAAAGCCCATGTCTTCCAGCGCACGGAGGGCAACGGACTTTCCAGAACCAGAACGGCCGCTGACAATCATCAGCACCATGTGAATACTCCCTCGTTAACCCAATCTTGAATACTTCGCGATTTACTCGTCTTCGGTAATGATATGGTACAGCTCTTCGTCGCTTTGCGCGCTGCGCAGGCGACGGCATACCGCTTTGTCAGCCAGTTTCTTGGCCACTAAAGACAGGGTATGTAAATGGGTTTTACATTGATCTGCCGGAACCAGCAAGGCAAAAAGCAGATCGACCGGCTGATTGTCGACCGCGTCAAAAGCGATCGGCTGATCGAGCTGGATAAAGACGCCCACTGCGCGCAGCGTGTCTTCTTCAAGTTTTCCATGAGGGATTGCAATCCCAGCACCAATCCCGGTACTGCCCATGCGCTCACGGGTCAGAATGGCATCGAAAATCACCTGTGGCGCGAGGTTTAGCTCGTTGGCCGCCAGCTCACTAATGATCTCCAGTGCGCGTTTTTTACTGGCGCAATGGACGTTGCTCTTGGTGCATTCGGCTTTTAATACCGAGGTCAGCTGCAGTGCAGTATCGTTAATCATCTCATTTTCACTTAGGCGCCTTCACCCTAAAGAGTTATCGGCTCGTACCAGGAGGGTAACGAGCCGATGATTATCACTTTATTCCCTGCCAGGAGGACAGGGAAGGGATCAATGCTGTTTCAGTTTGTCTTTATGCTTATTAAGCTGTCGGGCCAGTTTATCAACCAGGCCATCGATAGCGGCATACATATCCTGATGTTCCGAGGTTGCATGCAACTCGCCCCCGTTCACGTGCAGCGTGGCTTCCGCGACTTTCTGCACTCGCTCAACGCTCAATATTACGTAAACCTGGTTGATTCGGTCAAAATATTGCTCAAGTTTCGAAAACTTTGCGTTCACAAACTCTCGCAGAGGTTCAGTGATATCTACGTGATGTCCGGTAATGTTGAGTTGCATAATGTCTTCCTTCTCTGTTGAGGTCAAACCAACTGTTTACGCTGATTTGAGGGCGGGATTGACAAAGACTCTCGGTATTTCGCTACAGTGCGTCGTGCCACCATGATGCCTTGATCCGATAGCATAGTGGCTAACTTGCTGTCGCTCAGAGGTTTGACGGGGTTTTCCGCCGCGATTAATTTCCTTACCAGTGCGCGAATAGCGGTGGACGATGCTTCACCGCCGCTGTCCGTACTAACGTGACTGGAGAAGAAATATTTAAGTTCGAAAATACCCCGTGGACTGTGCAGGAACTTTTGCGTCGTCACGCGGGAAATCGTCGATTCATGCATATCAACGGCACTGGCAATATCGGCCAGAACCATTGGCTTCATAAATTCTTCACCAAGATCAAAGAATGCCTGCTGCTGCTCGACAATACAACGTGTCACCTTCAATAACGTATCGTTGCGACTCTCCAGACTTTTAATCAACCACTTGGCTTCTTGCAGGTTACTGCGAATAAATTGCCCGTCGCTGTCATTGCGCACCGAATTGCCCATCGCAGCGTACTGCTGGTTGATCTTCAGGCGTGGAATGCTGTCGGAGTTCAGTTCAACGGTCCAGACTTTGCCCACTTTGCGCACCAGCACGTCGGGAATGACGTACTCGGATTCGCCGGTATTGATAGACTGCCCAGGCCTTGGATCCAGTGACTGGATCAGCAGCATCGCTCCCTTAAGTGTATCTTCTTTTAGGCGCGTTGAACGCATCAGGGCACGAAAATCGTGGTTGGCGAGCAGGTCTAAATGTTCACTGACAATCAGTCTGGCTTCGGTCAGGAACAAGGTTTCGGGAACGTATTGGGAGAGTTGAATCAGCAGGCAATCGCGCAGGTCTTTGGCCGCTACGCCGACCGGGTCAAAACGCTGGACTCGTTTGAGCACCGCCTCGACCTCGTCCATGCTGACCTCTTCATCACCAATGCTCTCGAGGATGTCATCGAGGGAAATGGTCAGGTAACCGGTGTCATCGACGGCGTCGACAATCGAGGTGGCAATCGCGCGGTCGGTGTCGGTAAACGGCGTCAGCTCGACCTGCCACATCAGGTAATCCTGTAGCGACTGGGTCGTTTCGCCCTGATAAACCGGCAGTTCGTCGTCGCTGTAGTCATTACCTGTACCCGACGGCGTACCGGCGGTGTAAATCTCGTCCCAGGTGGCGTCGAGCGGCAGCTCCTCGGGCATGTCTTTCTGCTCAAGGGCTTCGCGGGTATCAAGGGCTTCGCTTTCGCTGGTTTCTTTCGCGTCTACTTCATCATGGAGGTCAGATTGTTCCAACAGCGGATTGCTTTCCAGCGCCAATTGAATTTCTTGCTGGAGTTCAAGCGTGGACAGCTGCAACAGGCGTATTGCCTGTTGTAGTTGTGGTGTCATTGCCAGTTGTTGGCTGAGCCTGAGTTGCAAACCTTGCTTCATATCTTGGGTTTATTTCCATTCCGAAAAATTTGCGAATCGCATTTTTAATTTTACAGGCGGAAAGCCTCGCCCAGGTAAACGCGTTTAACCTGCTCGTCTTCCAGAATTGCCGCGGGGGTGCCGTGGGCTATCAGACGACCCTGGCTAACGATATAAGCGCGTTCGCAGACGTCTAGCGTTTCACGGACGTTGTGGTCGGTTATCAGTACGCCTAGCCCGCTGTCGCGCAGATGCTCAATGATTTTCTTGATATCGATAACCGAAATGGGGTCAACCCCGGCGAAAGGTTCATCGAGCAGGATGAATTTTGGATTGGCCGCCAACGCGCGGGCAATCTCGACACGACGACGTTCACCGCCGGAGAGTGACTGCCCAAGGTTATCGCGCAAGTGAGAGATATGGAACTCTTCCATCAGCTCATTGGCGCGGGCGATGCGCTGCTCTTTGTTGAGATCTTCGCGGATCTCGAGCACCGCCATCAGGTTGTTGAACACGCTCAGGCGGCGGAAAATAGAGGCTTCCTGCGGCAAATAACCGATGCCGCGACGCGCACGGGTGTGCAGGGGGAGTAGGCTGATATCTTCATCATCAACCACAATCCGTCCCGCATCGCGCTGAACGATACCGACCACCATGTAAAAGGTGGTGGTTTTACCCGCGCCGTTAGGCCCGAGCAGGCCGACGATTTCACCTGACTTGACTGAAAGACTGACGTCCTCAACAACTTTGCGGCCTTTGTAAGCTTTAGCCAGGTTTTCTGCGATTAATGTTGCCATAAGTTATCAGTTACTCTTTTTCTGACCTGCAGCAGCAGGGGTTTTTTGCTGTAGCTGAGAAGGAACCAGCACGGTGGTTACGCGTTTACCCTTGTCGCTAAAGGCTTCCATCTGCTGCTTCTGCACCAGATAGGTGATGCGGTCGCCCTGAACATTGCTGTCGAGCTGCTCGATATAGGCCTGACCCGTCAGGGTAATCAGGTCTTTATCAACTTCATAACGCACCTGTTGGGCGTGGCCCTTGATAGGCTTGCCGTTGTCCTGCATCTGATAAAACGTGACCGGATTACCGTAACCGTTAACCACTTCGTGGCCCGACTGACCGTTAGGACGAACGATGGTCGCGCGGTCGGCGTGCACCAGAATACTGCCCTGCTTGACGACAACGTTACCGGTCAGCGTCACGGTGTTGGTATTAATATCCACCGCCTGATTATCGGAGGTGATAGTCATAGGTTGCGTGGTGTCGCTTTTCAACGCCAGTGCAGGGAGACTTACCGCCAGCAGCGAGGTCGTGATCAATAGGTTACGGATTTTGTTTTTGGTTTTGAATTTCATAATTAGTATTTACCTTTTCGATCAGCTGAGCGGTTTTATTTCTTAAGTTACCACGCATTTTCATGCCGTTAGACGTAAAACCGGTGCCATAAATGTAGACTTCGTCGTCTGACGCTACGTCCTGTGTGACCAGATTAACCTGGGCATTGTCTGTCTTTATTCTTTGCAGCTGTGACGTTGCAGGCGTCAGGCTGTCGACCTGTACGTGACCATAAAGATACAACATTTTGTCGTTGGTCAGCTTGGCGCGATCGGAACGCAAGGTCCAGGTCGCCAAGGCATTCTGGTCATACATGGTCACCACCGGATTGGTGAACCAGGTCAGCTGGTCGGCGGTGTAATATTTCACTTCGTCAGAGACCAGTCGGTAATTCAGCTTGCCAGTCGGGTCATAGACCACGGTCACAGTGTGCTGACTCTGATAAGTGGGTTCCTGATTATTGACTGCCACTTTCTGCGTCGGCGCGGTGGTGTCCGACAGCGTCCAGCCAATCAGTACCAGAACCAGCAGGCCCAGTACCAGGGTTATCCAAAGCTTTGCTTTACTCATATCGACAGCCCCTTGGCGTCCTCCAGCTTGCCCTGCGCCAGCAGAATCAAATCGCATAATTCGCGCACGGCACCGCGTCCACCGGCGATTCGCGTCACGTAGTGCGCCTTGGGTAGAAGGATCGGGTGAGCGTCGTTTACGGCGACGGAAAGTCCCACTTTTTCCATGACAGGCCAGTCAATCAGGTCATCGCCAATGTAGGCAACCTGCTCAGGCTGCAGAGACAGTGTATCTAACAGTTCGCGGAAGGCCAAAAGCTTATCTGACTGGCCCTGATAAAGATGGCGAATGCCCAGCGTTTTGGCACGATCTTCCAGTAATTTGGCATTGCGCCCGGTAATAATAGCCACTTCAACATCTGAAGTAAGCAGGCAGCGGATCCCGTAGCCGTCGCGCACGTTGAAGCTTTTCAGCTCCTCGCCATGATTTCCCATGAAAATCAGACCGTCGGACATTACGCCGTCAACGTCGCAAATCAGCAAGCGGACAGCTTTAGCTCGCTCAAGCACCTCTGCGCTAACGGGACCATAGCAGGTATCCACATTGGCTGCGCTTTTACTCATTCAGGCAATTCCTTAAGTGACAGACCCAACACCCCGGGCTGTTTAAAACGGTTATCGTCGATTTACTCAACTGTCGGTATTACACGACACCGGCTCGCAGCATGTCATGCATATGTACCACACCCAACAACTGGTCGCCATCGGCAACCATGACGCAGGTAATGTGTTTGTCCTGCATCAGGTTTAGCGCATCGACCGCCAGCAGGGAAGGACGCACGCGAATGCCGCCTGTGGTCATGACATCAGTAATTTTAGCGTCGTTTACGTTGACGCCCATATCAAAGATTCGGCGCAAGTCACCGTCGGTAAAGATACCTTCTATCTTCATCAGGTCATCGGTAATGACCGTCATTCCCAGATTCTTGCGGGTAATCTCCAGCAGTGCGTCGCGCAGGGTTGCGTCACGGCTGACCTGCGGGATCTCACTGCCGGTGTGCATGATATCGCTGACGCGCAGCAGAAGCTTGCGACCGAGTGCGCCGCCGGGGTGAGAAAGTGCAAAATCTTCGGCGGTGAAACCACGTGCTTCCAGCAATGCTACGGCCAGCGCGTCACCCATCACCATTGCCGCAGTCGTGCTGCTGGTCGGCGCAAGGCCGAGCGGGCAGGCTTCTTTCGGCACTTTGACGCAGATGTGCACGTCCGCCGCCTTGCCCATGGAGCTTTCAGGGTTGGCCGTCAGACAAATCAGGCGAATATCCAGACGCTTGAGCACCGGGATCAGCGCCAGAATCTCGTGTGACTCACCCGAGTTGGAGATAAGGATGACGATGTCCTGCTTCGACACCATCCCCAAATCGCCATGGCTGGCCTCACCGGGATGCACAAAGAAAGCCGGGGTGCCGGTGCTGGCAAAGGTCGCAGCCATCTTGCGGCCGACGTGACCTGACTTGCCCATGCCCATCACGATTATCTTGCCTCCGCACTGGAACATCATCCGGCAGGCGCGGCTAAAGTCGTCGTTGATGTATTGATCCAGCTGTTCCAGGCCTTCTCTTTCGGTTAACAGGACCTGTTTACCGACCTCGATGAAGTTAAAATCTTCGTTATTAAATGATGTCATCGTCAAATCCTGTGACTGGGTCTGAGTTGCGCAATATTTATACAGATTCTATCAGATCTAGAAGGTCACGCTGCCGGGTACGTAGAACAGCAGCGCCAGATACGCGACGAACCCGCACAACAGCAGCGCGCCCGCAAGGTGGCCAATACGGTGTTTACGCATCAGGCACAGTCCGGTCAGCACGACGCTGACGACCAGCATGACCCAATAATCACGATGAAAAGCATCGGGATTAAAATGCCCCGGAGCGACCAGCGCAGGCAGGCCGAGAACCAGGCACATGTTAAAAATGTTGGCGCCGATAATGTTGCCCAGCGCGATGTCGTCTTCGCCTTTGATGGCCCCGGCGATAAAGGTTGCCAGCTCAGGCAGGCTGGTGCCGATGGCAATAACGGTCAGCCCGATAACCAGTTCACTGACGCCAAAATAGCGCGCGATGACCGAAGCATTGTCGACAATCATGTTTGAAGCCAGCGGCATGATAATAAACCCCAGCGCTAACCACAAAAATGCTACTGTATTGCTTCCATCCTGAGGGAGTTCAGCCATTTGCTCGCGGGTCAGCGTGTCCTGTCCCACCTGCTCCGACATCCTGGCGATTTTTATCATCAGCAGCAGAAATATCGCTGCGGCGGTAATCAGCGCGACGCCGTCCCATCGACTTAACTCACTGTCGCTAAGCAGGAATCCGCAGAGCACGGTCACTATCAACATTAGCGGGAGTTCGCGTCGCAGGATATCAGAACGCACGGAAAGTGGATGAATTAGCGCGGCGCCGCCCAAAATCAGAAGAATATTAGTGATATTCGAACCAATGACGTTGCCTACTGCTAAATCCATCTGACCGTTGATGGCGGCGGTGGTTGATACAACCAGTTCAGGCAGGGAAATTCCTACGCCGACGACCGTCATACCAATAATAAGAGGGGGAATGCCGATTGAGCCTGCCAGGACTGCAGCTCCGTACACCAAACGATCGGCGGCATAAACTAACAGAAACAAGCCGACAACCATTAGTACGCTAGCGAGAAGCATGAAAAATCCTTTATTTGGTATAATGCAATGTTCGTAAGTCTGGCAAGGAACCAAAATGAGTTTGATCAATCTGACATCAGACCCACCGGCCTGATAGTGATTGAATAGGGTTCCATAATAGCGATTACCTTGGCTTCTGACTTTCTGTTTTATCGTTTTTTATGCGGTCAGATGACAACCGGCCCGCAGTTGGTTGATTTTGACCGTCCGGACGTTAAAAGTAAATCAATGGCAACTTTGGTAACGCATTCGCGGTAAGTTTTTGTAAAATGTCGGGTGTTGGCATTGTAGTTTAAGCCAAAGTTATGGAACGGGTTCTAACATAAGAGGATTCTTGTGTTGTGTTCGCCCAGAGGAAGAGACAAATGAGTCAGAGCGAAGCGAATCTGGTTGAGATCAAGGGCATGAGTTTCATGCGCGGCGATCGTCCCATTTTCGAAGAGATAAACATGACCGTACCGAAAGGCAAGGTAACCGCCATCATGGGGCCTTCGGGGATCGGTAAAACAACCTTGCTTCGATTGATCGGCGGACAACTTACGCCGGACAGTGGGGAGATCTGGTTTGATGGTGAAAACGTTCCTGCGCTGTCTCGCCGTAAGTTGTACGAATCCCGCAAGAAAATGAGCATGCTTTTCCAGTCCGGAGCGCTGTTTACCGATCTCAACGTTTTCGAGAACGTGGCATTTCCGCTGCGTGAGCACAGTAACCTTCCTGAAGAACTGCTGCACACGACGGTAATGATGAAGCTCGAAGCAGTGGGGCTGCGCGGTGCGGCAGAACTGATGCCGGCAGAACTCTCGGGCGGGATGGCGCGCCGTGCAGCGTTGGCTCGTGCAATCGCGCTCGACCCCGAGCTCATCATGTTTGATGAACCCTTTGTCGGTCAGGACCCTATCACCATGGGCGTGTTGGTCAAGCTGATTGACGAGCTAAACCATGCGTTGGGTGTCACCTGTATCGTGGTTTCTCACGACGTGCCTGAAGTTCTCAGTATCGCTGACTATGCTTATATCGTGGCCGCTCAGCACGTTATCGCAGAAGGCACCACCGAGGAGCTGCAAAATAATCCAGACCCGCGTGTTCGCCAGTTCCTCGACGGCATCGCCGATGGACCGGTGCCTTTCCGTTTCCCGGCCGGTGATTATAAAACCGAGCTGCTTGGATGATGGAGTAGTAAATCAATGTTAATTAGGGCGTTAGCGTCATTGGGCCGCAGCGGAATAGCCACCTGTGCATCGTTTGGACGCGCCGGGCAGTTGCTGTTTCGTGCGCTGGTCGGACGGCCGCAGTTTGCCAAACAATGGCCATTATTAATCAAACAACTTTACAGCGTCGGCGTGCTGTCGCTGCTTATCATTGTGGTATCCGGCCTGTTTATCGGCATGGTGCTCGGCCTGCAGGGTTATCTGGTGCTGACAACTTACAGCGCCGAAGCAAGCCTGGGCATGATGGTCGCACTTTCTCTGCTGCGTGAGCTGGGGCCGGTAGTGACCGCGCTGCTGTTTGCCGGCCGTGCCGGTTCGGCGTTAACCGCCGAGATTGGCCTGATGAAGGCAACCGAGCAAATTTCAAGCCTTGAAATGATGGCGATCGACCCGCTGCGTCGGGTGGTCGCGCCACGTTTTTGGGCGGGTCTTATCAGCATGCCTCTGCTGACGGCGATTTTCGTCGCGGTCGGTATCTGGGGCGGATCGCTGGTCGGCGTTGACTGGAAAGGCATCGACAGCGGCTTCTTCTGGTCGGCGATGCAAAACGCCGTAGAATGGCGTCAAGACTTGCTCAACTGCTTGATTAAGAGCGTTGTTTTTGCCATTACCGTAACCTGGATAGCGCTATTCAACGGTTACGACGCGATCCCGACTTCGGAAGGGATTAGCCGGGCCACGACCCGTACCGTAGTGCACTCGTCACTGGCGGTGCTGGGATTAGATTTTGTGCTGACAGCACTGATGTTTGGGAATTGAGCCATGCAAAACAAGAAAAGTGAAGTCTGGGTTGGAGCATTTATGCTGATCGCATTGTGTGCCGTGGTGTTTATCTGCCTGAAAGTGGCCGATATTCGCTCCTTCGGCTCCGATCCGACTTACCGTATTTATGCTGATTTCGACAACATCGGTGGGCTGAAAAACGATTCACCGGTTAAAATTGGTGGTGTCGTTATCGGTCGCGTTAGCAGCATTACGCTGGACAAAAATCTGTCGCCGCGCGTGGCGATGGACATCGATGACAAGTACAACCAGATCCCGGATACCAGTTCTCTGGCTATCCGCACGTCGGGTTTGCTGGGTGAGCAGTTCCTGGCGCTGAATATCGGTTTTCAGGATCCTGACATGGGAACCACCATTCTGAAAAATGGCGGCACCATTCAGGACACGAAATCCGCGATGGTTCTGGAAGACTTGATCGGCCAGTTCCTTTACAAAAGCGGCGGTAAAGACGACGCCGCGAAATCGGGTGATGCCGCAGCTTCGCCGGACAGCACCGCCAACCCGGATGCCGCCAATGCGCCGGCAGCCTCGGAAAGCGCGCCTGCTCCAGCGGCAAAAACTGCTCCAGCCCCTGCGGCTCAAGGTAATTAAGAGGAATTGTTATGTTTAAACGTTTGATGGTTGTTGCATTACTGATGATTGCACCGCTGGCGGCCAACGCCGCGGCGGCGGTTGATAAAACCAATCCTTACAGCGTGATGAACGCGGCCGCTAACGCCACCTTTACTCGTCTGAAGGCCGACCAACCGAAGATTCAGCAGGATCCTAACTACCTGCGCACCGTCGTGCGTGAAGAACTGCTGCCTTTCGTGCAGGTTAAATATGCGGGTGCGCTGGTGCTGGGTCGTTACTACAATTCCGCCACTCCTGCGCAGCGTGAAGCCTACTTCAGCGCGTTCAGTGACTACCTGCAACAGGCTTACGGTCAGGCACTGGCGATGTACACCAACCAGTCCTACCAGGTTCAGCCTGCGCAGAGCATCCCGGCCGGTACCGACATCGTGGCCATTCGCGTGACCATCACCGATCCAGGCGGTCGTCCGCCGGTTCGTCTCGACTTCCAATGGCGTAAAAATAGCCGCACCGGTGAATGGCAGGCGTATGACATGATTGCCGAAGGCGTGAGCATGATTACCACCAAGCAGAACGAGTGGGCGGACATCCTGCGTCAGAAAGGCATTGATGGCCTGACCGCGCGCCTGAAATCTGCTGCGGCTCAGCCAATCACTATCCAGCAGAATAAATAATGAGCGGTGAACTGCGCTTTGAATCCCTACAGCAGACGCTGATTCTTAGCGGTTGCCTGGACCGTGAAACGCTGCTTCCTCTGTGGGAGCAGCGCGAGAGTCTGCTAAGGGGCGTCACCTGTGTCGACGTGGCGCATCTTGAGCGCGTTGACTCTTCTGGGTTGGCGCTGCTGGTACACCTGCGTGATTTTGCGGGCAAGCACGGCGTGGAGCTGCAGATTGCCGGCATCACCGACCGTTTGCGCACGTTGATTGAGTTATACAATCTGCAGGGAATAATTCCTCTCGAATCGGACAGTTAGTCCTACCGCGACAAGAAATTTTCTGCGATAAATCACTATTCAAATCAGAGCCCCTGTCTGAAACTCTCATACAGGGGCTTTTTGATGGTTTAAGAGTTGGTCGGATCTCTATAATATGTTCGGCTATTACTTCCCATACGATTAAAGATTAGACGGGTTTTATGGAAACTAACGAAATTAAAGACGTGCTGATGGCAGCATTGGCAATCGAAGAAGCACACGTAACCGGCGACGGCAGCCACTTCCAGGCAATCGTGGTAGGCGCAATGTTCGACGGCATGAGCCGCGTTAAAAAGCAGCAGACCGTTTACGCCCCGCTGATGGAATATATCGCTGACAACCGCATCCACGCACTTTCTATCAAGGCTTATACGCCAGAAGAGTGGCAGCGCGATCGTAAGCTCAACGGTTTTTAAGGATACAGGGATGACGGGCACGCGTAGCTGCCGGCCATTTTGTTATACCTGAAGTAATTTGATAACAGATAAGAGAGCAATAATGGATAAATTTCGTGTACAGGGCGGAACCCGCCTGAGTGGAGAAGTCACGATCTCGGGTGCGAAGAATGCCGCACTGCCTATTTTGTTCGCCGCACTGCTCGCTGAAGAACCGGTAGAACTGCAAAACGTCCCGCATTTGAAAGACATCGACACGACCATCAAGCTGCTTAATCAGTTGGGAACCAAAATTGAGCGTAATGGTTCGGTGTGGGTCGATGCCAGCGGTGTTAACGAGTTCCGTGCACCCTATGACCTGGTGAAAACCATGCGTGCTTCTATCTGGGCGCTGGGTCCTTTGGTTGCCCGCTTTGGCCGTGGTGAAGTTTCTCTGCCGGGTGGATGCGCTATCGGCGCACGTCCGGTTGACCTGCACATTACCGGTCTTGAGCAGCTTGGTGCGAAAATCGTGCTAGAAGAAGGCTACGTAAAAGCGACCGTTGATGGACGCCTGAAGGCTGCCCACATCGTGATGGATAAGGTTAGCGTGGGTGCTACCGTGACTATCATGACCGCAGCGACGCTGGCCGAGGGCACGACCGTTATTGAAAACGCCGCGCGTGAACCAGAGATTGCCGATACCGCGGCCTTCCTGAACGCCATTGGCGCGAAGATAACCGGCGCAGGTACGGACAAAATCATCATCGAAGGCGTTGAGCGTCTCGGCGGCGGCGTACACCGCGTGGTGCCTGACCGTATCGAAACCGGCACCTTCCTGGTGGCGGCAGCTATTTCTGGCGGCAAAGTGGTGTGCCGTGAAACCCGTCCTGACACGCTGGATGCCGTACTGGCAAAACTGCGTGAAGCGGGCGCCGACATTGAAACCGGCGAAGACTGGATTAGCCTGGACATGCACGGCAAGCGCGCGAAAGCCGTGACCCTGCGCACTGCGCCGCACCCTGGCTTCCCGACCGATATGCAGGCGCAGTTCAGCCTGTTGAACCTGGTTGCAGAAGGTACCGGTGTAATTACCGAAACCATCTTCGAAAACCGCTTCATGCATGTGCCTGAGCTTATCCGCATGGGCGCACATGCGGAAATCGAAAGCCACACCCTTATCTGCCACGGCGTTGAAAAACTGTCCGGTGCACAGGTGATGGCAACCGATCTGCGTGCTTCTGCAAGCCTGGTGCTGGCGGGCTGTATCGCTGATGGCGTGACCATCGTTGACCGTATTTATCACATCGACCGTGGCTATGAGCGCATCGAAGATAAACTGCGTCAGCTAGGTGCCAAAATTGAACGCGTGAGCGCTGCCGAGTAATTCGAGCGTTTGCGGGACAAAAAAAAGCCGGAAGGGGTAACCTTTCCGGCTTTTTTAATGCTTGCGATACGAGCCTTAGTGCTCCGGGTATTCCTGGATGGTCACGTTGAGGCTGATTTTATTGCCGTTGCGGCTGATAACGACCGGGATGACTGAGCCAGGGCGAATTTCCGCAACCTGATCCATGGTTTCAATCGCCGAAATAGCAGGCTTGTTGTTCACGCTGACAATAACGTCATGCACCTGAATTCCGGCATTGGCCGCCGGGCCGTTTGGCGTCACCTCGGTAACCACAATGCCCTGCAGATGGTCGACCGGTGCGGTCGGGCCGTGCAACGGCGAGACTTCACTGCCGGTAATGCCGATATAACCGCGAATAACCCGACCGTCGCGGATAAGCTTACCCATGACTTTGGTCGCCAGCGCAGTCGGGATGGCAAAACCAATCCCCTCTGGCGTCGCACCGTCGTTGCTCTGGTCAAACGACAGGGTGTTGATGCCCATCAGTTCGCCCAGTGAGTTAACCAGCGCACCGCCGGAGTTACCCTGATTGATTGAGGCGTCCGTTTGCAGGAAGTTCTGACGTCCGGAAGGGCTCAGGCCTATTCGACCGGTGGCGCTGATAATACCCTGCGTCACCGTCTGCCCGATGTTAAACGGGTTACCAATCGCCATCACCACGTCGCCGACGTGAGGCACACGTTTGTCGTTAATCGGAATGACCGGCAGATTGGTGGCGTCAATCTTAAGCACCGCAAGGTCGGTCAGGCTGTCCGAACCAACCAGCAGCGCGTCAAACACGCGACCGTCTTGCAGGGCGACAATAATTTGGTCTGCATTATTAATGACGTGCTTATTGGTAAGAATATAGCCTTTGTCATTCATGATAACGCCGGAACCCAGCGTGCGGATTTGCAACTGATTCTGGGAAGAGTCTCCCATATTACGGTTATAGACGTTGACGACGGCAGGTGCCGCACGACGAACTCCGTCGTTGAAGCTGGCAGGTTGTTCGCTGTGAGTCGTGAAGTCATGCTGGAAAAAAGGCTCGGCAACGGTTTTACGCAGTCGTGGAACGACCGCCAGCAGAATAGCGGCAACAATAAGACCGATGAGTGCGGATCTCAATAACTTAACAAACATGGGTTTATAGGGGTCGTAAGAAAATGTACTGGAAGGATAGCATGACTTGTTTGGGCGTAGCTAAGCTACGCCCAAATTATGTTAAGGCATTAACAAATAAATATTCTGCCCTTTACGCATCACGCTGAGCGCCACCAGGTCTGGCTTGGACTGTAGCACCTTGCGCAGAGCGTCAAGATTGTCAATTGGCGCGCGGTTCACGCCGACGATGATATCACCCTGCTGGAAGCCGACCTGATCGGCCGGGGTGCCTTTCACGACCTCGTCAACCTGAACGCCTTTACCGGCCTTGGTATCGACGTCGCTGAGCGTTGCGCCGGTGAACGCTGGATTGATTTTGTCCAGTGAGACCGGTACGTCAGGGCTTGCGCCGAGCGTTACGTTAACGTCCATCGCCTTGCCGCCGCGCAGAATGCCAAGCTTGACCACTATGCCCGGCCCTTCGCTACCCACCTTAGCGCGTAATTCGGCGAAGCTGCTGAGCGGCTGGCCGTCGAGGGTGATAATAACGTCACCGGACTTGATGCCAGCCTTGGCGGCTCCAGACTCGGGCAGGACTTCATTGACGAAGGCACCGCGCTGACTGTCGAGGTTGAACGCCTTGGCGAGGTCGGCGGTCATTTCGCTGCCGCGAATACCCAGAAGACCTCGCTTGACCTGTCCGGTCTCAATCAGCTGCTTGCTAAGGTTTTTGGCCATGTTGATAGGGATAGCAAAGCCAATCCCCATGCTGCCGCCCTGTGAAGACAGGATGGCGGTATTGATGCCTACCAGTTCGCCCTGCAGGTTAAGCAGCGCACCGCCGGAGTTGCCGCGGTTGATGGAGGCGTCGGTCTGAATAAAGTTTTCCAGCCCTTCCAAATTAAGTCCGCTGCGGCCCAGCGCAGAGATAATGCCGGAGGTCACCGTCTGTCCCAGACCAAAGGGATTGCCCACCGCGACCGCGAAATCGCCGACGCGCAGCTTGTCGGAGTCGGCCATTGGGATCTGAGTCAGATTCTTAGGGTCTTTTAACTGGATAATGGCGATGTCCGACTGTTCGTCCTTGCCAATGAGCTTGGCTTCGAACTCGCGGCCATCGTTAATCTGTACCGTAATTTTGTCGGCGTTGCTGACCACATGGTTATTGGTGAGCACGTAGCCCTTGGCGGCATCGATAATCACGCCTGAGCCGAGGCCTTCAAACGGTTGGCCGTCCTGCTTCTGGCTTGGTGTGTCAGGGCCGAAAAAGAATTTGAACTGGGGCGGTACCTGGTCGCTGGGTGGCTGAGTACCTGATACCTGCACGCTGACCACGCCCGGCAGCACTTTTTCCAGCATCGGTGCGAGGCTCGGAAGAGGTTGCCCCTCTACCGCCACGGGCAGGGCAGCACTGACGACCTGAAAAGAGGAGAAGCTTAATCCAAGGCTAATCGCCACTGCGCTGAGTAAAAATGATTTTTTTTTCATTTGGATTGCTCTCTTGATTGAATGCCGAGGGAAACTGCCAGTTGATCAGCCAAAAGAAGAGCCAGTGACGGAGGCCACTGGCTTTACCGTATTACTTACGGCGTTGTCTTTCTGTTCCGCGCAGCAGGCCAGATGCGCCGTCGGAATAGTCACGAGGCATTTCAACCGGAGCTTGATCGTTATCGGCTTCCGAACCGGTCAGACGGTAGTTGAACGGGTTGTCCTGCAATGGCATGTCTGGCAACAGGTTGTTAGAGCTTTTCGCCATGTGCTGGTAAAGCTGACGGTAGTCCGTCGCCATGTTATCAAGAAGCTCGGCGCTGCGTGCGAAGTGTCCAACCAGTTCCTGGCGGTACTCTTCCAGCTCTGCTTTGCTCTTGTCTATCTCGTTTTGCATCACTTGCTGATCGCGTAATTTACGATTGCCAAAGCGCATCGCTACCGCGCCGATGGCGATACCGACCACTAATCCAATGAGCGCATACTCCCAAGTCATAATAACTCCTATTATTGACACCGTTGTCCTGTTGGGCTTTTTGGCGTAACTTTCTCACCAATACTTTTAAACAAAACTTTTACATGGCAAGTTTTACGACAAACAGAACACCACTATAACCGTTAACCTCGCGTTAGTGGAATCCTGCGGCAACTTTCGCACCGTTCAACGGGGCCGCTTTATCCCCTAAGTGCGTTAAATACCGCGAAATAGTGGAAAAATCTGCGTTAAACGTCATGAAATCTGCGCCATGAATCACTGAAAATATTTTCTCAGGGACGTTGATTACGATGCAATTAAAGACACCGCTTTCTTCCTATCAGACTGCACTTGATGCCGGAGAGTTCCAGCCGGACGACGTTCAAAAGCAGGCGGTGACCCGTCTTGATGCTATTTATCAGGAATTGGTCGCCAAAAAACCAGAGGATTTGCCTGAAAGTAGCGGCTGGTTGGGCCGTCTGTTTAAGAAGAGTCCTGCCAAGAGCACCATTCGTCCGGTTCAGGGGCTGTATATGTGGGGCGGCGTGGGGCGGGGCAAGACTTGGTTGATGGACATGTTCTACCATAGTTTGCCGGGCGAGCGTAAAATGCGCCTGCACTTCCACCGCTTTATGCTGCGCGTACACGAAGAGCTGACCCAGCTTCAGGGGCAGTCGGACCCGCTCGAGGTGATTGCCGACCGTTTCAAGCAGGAGACGGACGTGCTGTGCTTCGACGAGTTTTTCGTGTCGGACATTACCGACGCGATGCTGCTTGCGACGCTGCTACAGGCGCTGTTCGCCCGCGGCATCACGCTGGTGGCGACCTCTAACATTCCGCCGGACAACCTCTATCGCAACGGTTTGCAGCGTGCGCGCTTCCTGCCGGCGATTGCTCTTATCAATGAATACTGTGACGTGATGAACGTCGATGCGGGCATCGACTATCGTCTGCGCACCCTGACGCAGGCCAATCTGTGGCTGACGCCGGAGTCCGGGCAAACGCTGGCCGACCTCAACGCACCGATGAAACAGATGTTTGGCAAGCTGGCCGGTAAGCCAGGTGAACAGGCTCCGGTGCTGGAGGTGAATCATCGTCCACTCAAGGCGATTGCCTCGGCAGAAGGGGTGTTGGCCGTCGAATTCCACACGCTGTGTGAAGAGGCGCGCAGCCAGCTCGACTATATTGCGCTCTCAAGGCTGTACCACAGCGTGATTCTGCATAATGTGCCGGTCATGAAGGCCGACCAAGAAAATGCCGCACGACGTTTTCTGGCATTGGTCGATGAATTCTATGAGCGTCACGTCAAACTGGTGGTCTCAGCCGAAGTGCCGATGTTCGAGATTTATCGCGGTGAGCGTCTGAAGTTCGAGTATCAGCGCTGCCTGTCGCGTTTGCAGGAGATGCAGAGCGAAGAGTATCTTGCCCGCGAACACCTGCCATAAGGTTGGCGATAAGATGCGCAGGCATTGCGCATCTTATCTACAATAGAGAGAGGGAAATCTACACATTTTTCAAAAAAGGGTTCGATCTTTGCTGTGGACTTCTCTATAATCCTGCGACCCCACGTTACAACAAAGTTTTTTTCCCGAAACTTTATAGTGCCGGCAATGGCTATTCGAAGGGGTAGGTTTGCTGGACTGATGGTCGTGTGAACCTCCAATACTATTTTGTAAACTGTGTTTGAAAAAATGTAGTTTATAAAAACATATAGGCGTTTGGGTGTTCGCCAACGTGTAACTTAAATTGGGTATGCTTTTAATGAAAACTTTTACAGCTAAACCGGAAACAGTACAGCGTGACTGGTTCGTAGTTGACGCAAGCGGCAAGACCTTGGGTCGCCTGGCCACTGAACTGGCTCGCCGTCTGCGTGGCAAGCATAAAGCGGAATACACTCCGCACGTTGATACTGGTGATTACATCATCGTTCTGAACGCAGAAAAAGTTGCTGTAACCGGCAACAAGCGTAACGACAAGATTTATTACCATCACACTGGCCACATCGGTGGTATCAAACAAGCGACCTTTGAAGAGATGATTGCTCGCCGTCCTGAGCGTGTGATTGAGCTCGCGGTTAAAGGCATGCTGCCGAAGGGTCCGTTGGGTCGTGCAATGTACCGTAAACTGAAAGTTTACGCGGGCAATGAGCACACTCATGCGGCACAGCAACCGCAAGTTCTTGACATTTAATCGGGATTATAGGCAATGGCTGAAAATCAATACTACGGCACTGGTCGCCGCAAAAGCTCTGCTGCACGCGTTTTCATCAAACCGGGTAGTGGTAACATCGTAATTAACCAGCGTAGCCTGGAACAGTACTTTGGTCGTGAAACTGCCCGCATGGTAGTTCGTCAACCTCTGGAACTGGTCGACATGGTTGAGAAATTTGACCTTTACATCACTGTTAAAGGTGGTGGTATCTCTGGTCAAGCTGGTGCTATCCGTCACGGTATCACTCGTGCACTGATGGAATATGACGAAAATCTGCGTTCTGAGCTGCGTAAAGCTGGCTTCGTAACTCGCGATGCTCGTCAGGTTGAACGTAAGAAAGTCGGTCTGCGTAAAGCACGTCGTCGTCCTCAGTTCTCCAAGCGTTAATTTGCCTGCTGCTTCGGCAGTGGACTGGAACCTTGGTTTCGTCCTGGCACAACGCAACAAAAACCCGGTCTTGTACCGGGTTTTTTTTCGTCATTTGTTTAGTTTTTATTATGCTTTTATGTCAAAAATAAATCTGAAAGCCGTTGTTTTTTCCCGCTAATTGCTCCCTGAAACACATTTCCATAGGAAATCGTCTCGTACTTCCCCACAGAACGACCAAAATCTGGTAAACTATCACACACTTTTGCGCCTGTTCGCCGAGCAGTGAACCTTGCTGAATTTGCTGGCTGTGTTTCCCCGCTTTGGCTTATCTACGAAACTGTGGGTTACAGGTGAGATGTGCCCGAACTACGATGGGCACGATTATTCAGGATAGCAGCCTGATAGTGGCTATTCGCAGTATAATTCTAGATAAACTTGGAGGTTTTCATGGCTGTCGCTGCCAACAAACGTTCGGTGATGACGCTGTTTTCTGGCCCGACCGACATTTTTAGCCATCAAGTACGTATCGTACTGGCGGAGAAAGGTGTAAGTGTCGAGATAGAGCAGGTAGAAATGGGTAACCTGCCACAGGATCTTATTGACCTCAACCCGTACCACTCTGTGCCTACGCTGGTCGATCGTGAGCTGACCCTTTTCGAATCTCGTATCATCATGGAATACCTTGATGAGCGTTTCCCGCATCCACCTCTGATGCCGGTTTATCCGGTTGCTCGTGGTGAGAGCCGTCTGATGATGCACCGCATCGAAAACGACTGGTACTCTCTGCTGCGCCAAATCGAGCAGGGTTCTGCTGCCGAAGCTGATGCAGCACGCAAGCAACTGCGTGAAGAACTGCTGGCTATCGCGCCAATCTTCTCTTACATGCCTTTCTTCAAAAGCGAAGAATTCAGCCTGGTCGACTGCTACCTGGCTCCGCTGCTGTGGCGTTTGCCTGAATTGGGCATTGAGCTGTCCGGTAGCGGCTCTAAAGAATTGAAAGGCTATATGACTCGCGTCTTCGAACGTGATGCGTTCCTGGCGTCTCTGACTGAGCCTGAGCGCGAAATGCGTTTGAACGGAGCCCGGGGATAAGTTATGGAGATGACAGACATGTCTCCTCGCCGTCCTTTCCTGCTGCGTGCGTTCTACGACTGGTTGCTTGATAACCAGCTGACCCCTCATCTGGTGGTCGACGTGACCCAGCCGGGTGTGAGCGTGCCAATGGAGTTTGCCCGCGATGGGCAAATCGTTCTGAATATTGCACCGCGTGCAGTGGGCAATCTCGAATTGGGCAATGCCGATGTGCGTTTTAACGCGCGTTTTGGTGGCGTTCCGCGTGAGGTGTTTGTGCCTATCGCGGCAGTATTGGCCATCTACGCCCGTGAAAACGGCGCGGGTACCATGTTCGAGCCTGAACCAGGCCTCGACGGTGAAGGCGTCTTTGAAGAGTTGGAAGAGCAAAATCCTGAGCCGACCATGTCCGTAATTGATGGCGACCTGCCTGACAACGCGGACGACGGTGATGATGAGCCACCGACACCGCCTCGCGGTAGACGTCCTGCTCTGCGCGTCGTGAAGTAAACACCTCCTCGACGCCGTTGCTGCTTAAAAGCGGCATAAAAAAAGAGACCGCAATGCGGTCTCTTTTCACATCTACGCTGCCTGAAAAATCAGACTTCCAGGAAGCACATGATGCCGTCTGCGGCTTTGCGGCCTTCTGCAATCGCCGTCACTACCAGGTCTGAACCGCGAACCGCATCGCCACCGGCGAAGATTTTCGGATTGCTCGTCTGGTAAGGATTGTCGCTGCTTTCCGGTGCCACAATGCGGCCCTGACTGTCCAGCTCAACGTCGTGAGCGGCCAGCCATTCCATCTTGTGCGGACGGAAACCAAACGCCATCACTACCGCGTCGGCGTCCATCACGTGCTCAGAACCTGCCACGATTTCTGCGCGACGACGTCCGTTGGCGTCCGGCGCACCCAGTTCGGTACGTGCCATTCTGACACCAGAAACACGGCCAGAGTCGTTCAGCTCAATGCTCAGCGGTTGCAGGTTGAACTTGAATTCAACGCCTTCTTCGCGGGCATTCTTAACTTCACGGCGTGAACCGGGCATGTTCTCTTCGTCACGACGATATGCACAGGTCACATCGGTCGCACCCTGACGAATTGAGGTACGCACGCAGTCCATCGCGGTATCACCGCCGCCCAGAACCACAACGCGCTTGTGTTCCATGCTGACGTAAGGTTCATGCTGCTGGGCTTCATAACCCATCAGCTGCTTGGTGTTGGCAATCAGGAACGGCAGGGCATCGTATACGCCCGGCGCGTCTTCATTCTCCAAACCACCGCGCATTGACTGGTAAGTTCCCACGCCCAGGAACACCGCGTCGTACTCTTCCAGCAGGGCGTCCATGGTCACGTCTTTACCGACTTCGATATTGAGTTTGAACTCGATACCCATCTCGGTGAAGATCTCGCGACGCTTGGTCATCACGGATTTTTCCAGCTTGAACGACGGAATACCGAAGGTCAGCAGGCCGCCAATCTCTGGATGACGATCGAAGACCACCGCTTTCACGCCGTTGCGGGTCAGCACGTCGGCACAGGCCAGACCTGCCGGACCTGCACCGATGATAGCCACACGTTTACCGGTTGGGTGAACGTGAGACATATCCGGACGCCAGCCCATCTCGATCGCCTTATCGTTAATATAGCGCTCGATGTTACCGATAGTGACTGCACCGAACTCGTCGTTCAGCGTACAGGAACCCTCGCATAGGCGGTCCTGTGGGCAAACGCGCCCACAGACTTCTGGCAGACTGTTAGTCTGGTGCGCAAGGTCTGCGGCTTCCATAATGCGCCCTTCGTTGGCCAGCTTCAGCCAGTTAGGGATGTAGTTATGAACCGGACATTTCCATTCGCAATAAGGGTTACCGCAGGACAGACAGCGGTCAGCCTGTGATGCCGCCTGAGTAGCCGAGAACGGCTCGTAAATTTCTACAAACTCAATTTTACGGATCTTCAGCGGCTTCTTTGGCGGATCAACACGCTGTAAGTCGACAAATTGATAAACGTTTTGACTCATCTTAACCTCTTACTGCGCTTGTACCCGCAGCTCTGCTGCGGAACGACTACGGTGACCCAACAATGCTTTAACATCACTGGACTTTGGTTTTACCAGGGCAAATTTAGGCGCCCATTGAGGCCAGTTCGCCAAAATCTCTTCACCACGGGTCGACGCGGTCAGCTGTACGTGTTCGGTGATCAAACCACGCAAATGCTCTTCGTGAATCGCCAACTCTGCCACATCAAGGACTTCGACCAACTCAGGGTTTACGCGTTTACGGAACTCGCCGTCTTCGTCGAGAACGTAAGCGAAACCACCGGTCATGCCTGCGCCGAAGTTAACGCCGGTACGGCCCAGGACGCAGACGATACCGCCGGTCATGTATTCACAGCCGTTATCGCCGATACCTTCAACCACGGTAATAGCACCGGAGTTACGCACAGCGAAACGCTCGCCCGCACGGCCTGCCGCAAACATTTTGCCGCCTGTTGCGCCGTACAGACAGGTGTTACCGGCAATCACGGCTTCGTGGCTGCGATACGCCGAACCAATCGGAGGGCGAATTGCGATACGGCCACCGGCCATGCCTTTACCCACGTAGTCGTTCGCGTCACCGGTCAGCATCAGCTCAACGCCGCCCGCATTCCATACACCGAAGCTTTGGCCCGCGGTGCCGTTGAAGTTAATACGCACTGGGTCTGCCGACATCCCCTGGTCGCCGTGTTTCTCGGCAATGGCACCCGACAGGGTCGCGCCGACGGAACGGTCGGTGTTGCGAATATCGAAGTAGAACGCCTTGCTCTGCTTCGCAATAATGTGCGGTGCAGCCTGTTCCAGAATATCTTTGTTCAACTGGCCTTTGTCGAACGACGGGTTGCTCTCGGTGCAGTAAACCGCTTTGCCCGGATGCGGGGTCGCAGTCACCAGCAGCGGAGACAAGTCCAGCTTGTTCTGCTTGGCGGTGAAGCCGTCGAGCTCAACCAGCAGATCGGTACGACCAATCAGGTCTACCAACTGGCTAATTCCCAGCTCGGCCATAATCTCACGCGTTTCCTGAGTGATGAACTTGAAGTAGTTCGTCACACGTTCAGGCAGACCGTGGTAGTGGTTGCGACGCAGTTTTTCGTCCTGAGTGGCAACACCGGTAGCACAGTTGTTCAGGTGGCAAATACGCAGGTATTTACAACCCAGCGCCACCATTGGGCCAGTACCAAAGCCGAAGCTCTCGGCACCCAGAATCGCGGCTTTAATGATGTCTACGCCAGTTTTCAGACCCCCATCAACCTGCAGGCGGATCTTGTGGCGCAGACCGTTGGCAACCAGTGCCTGCTGCGTTTCAACCAGACCCAGTTCCCACGGGCTACCGGCATATTTCACCGAGGTCAGCGGGCTTGCACCCGTACCACCGTCGTAGCCGGAGATGGTTATCAGGTCGGCATAGGCTTTCGCCACGCCGGTCGCGATGGTGCCAACGCCCGGTTCGGAAACCAGTTTGACGGAAATCATCGCCTTCGGGTTCACCTGTTTCAGATCGAAAATCAGCTGTGCCAGGTCTTCGATTGAATAGATGTCGTGGTGCGGCGGAGGTGAAATCAGCGTCACGCCCGGCACCGAATAACGCAGCTTGGCGATGTATGGGGTGACTTTATCACCCGGCAGCTGACCGCCTTCGCCCGGTTTTGCACCCTGAGCCACTTTAATCTGAATGACGTCGGCGTTAACCAGATACGCCGGGGTGACACCGAAGCGACCGGAAGCCACCTGCTTGATACGTGACACTTTGTTCGTGCCGTAACGCGCAGGGTCTTCACCGCCTTCACCGGAGTTGGAACGACCCCCGATAGCGTTCATCGCTTCGGCCAGAGATTCGTGTGCCTCAGGGCTCAGTGCGCCGATAGACATCGCCGCCGAGTCGAAACGGGTGAACAGGCCTTCGGCTGGCTCAACCTGATCGACAGGGATAGGCTCGCCTTTAGGGGTGATCTTAAGCATGTCGCGCAGCATGGAGGCCGGACGCTCGTTAACCAGCTTGGCGTACTTTTTGTAGTCGTCGTAATCACCGCTGTTCACTGCCGTTTGCAGAGACTGCACGACATCTGGGTTGTAAGCGTGATACTCGCCGCCGTGCATGTATTTGAGCAGACCGCCGTTGTCCAGCGTCTTGCGTTTCAGCCAGGCGCGTTTGGACAGATTCTGTAGATCCTGCTGGAAATCGCTGTAGCTTGCCCCGCCGATACGGCTGACAACGCCTGGGAAACAGGCAGTGCTCAGGTCTTTATGCAGGCCTACGGCTTCGAACAAACGTGCGCAGCGGTAAGAAGCAATCGTCGAGATGCCCATTTTGGACATGATCTTGTACAGACCTTTGTTGATGCCGTTACGGTAGTTCAGCATCACTTCACGGTAATCTTTGTCGATGACGCGCGCGTCGACCAGCTTGGCCAGTGTTTCATAGGCCAGGTATGGGTAAACGGCGGTGGCACCGAAGCCCAGCAGCACGGCGAAGTGGTGAGGATCGCGGGCACTGGCGGTTTCAACAATGATGTTGGCGTCGCAGCGCAGGTTCTTCTCAACCAGACGGTACTGCAATGCACCCACGGCCATAGGCGCAGGCAGCGGCAGGCGATTTGGCGCGATATTGCGGTCCGACAGCACCAGCAGAACGGCACCTTCACGCACTTTACGCTCGCCTTCGTCACACAGTTTCTGAACGAACTGCTCCATATCCATTTCGGCTGGATCAAAGGTCAGGTCCAGCGTCTCGGCGCGGTAGTACTTGCTGTCGAGCGTGGTCAACTGAGTAAAGTCTGAATAAAGCAGGATCGGCGATTTAAAGCTCAGGCGATGTGCCTGACCTTCGGCTTCGCAGAACACGTTCATCTCACGGCCAATGCTGGTCGCCAGTGACATCACGTGTGCTTCACGCAGCGGGTCGATTGGCGGGTTGGTGACCTGCGCAAACTGCTGACGGAAGTAGTCATAAATAATACGTGGGCGGCTGGAAAGTACGGCAAACGGCGTGTCATCGCCCATTGAGCCGACGGCTTCCTGACCGTTTTCACCCAGCACGCGCAGGATTTGATCCAGCTCTTCGCTGCTGTAGGCGAACTGTTTCTGATAGGTCTCGAGCTGTGTGTCGTCCAGCTCGCGCTGACCCACCTGGTCGGCAGGCAAGTCTTCAAACGGCACCAGACGCTGAACGTTTTTCTCCATCCACTCTCTGTAAGGATGGCGGCTCTTCAGATCGTTATCGGTCTCGCCGGAGTGGTGAATTTTACCACTGCGGGTATCGATAACCATCAGCTCACCCGGACCCACGCGGCCTTTCTCAACCACTTCGTCTGGCTGATAATCCCAGATACCGACTTCAGAGGCGCAGGTGATCAGTTTGTCTTTGGTAATGACGTAGCGCGCAGGGCGCAGGCCGTTACGGTCAAGATTACAGGCGGCGTAGCGACCGTCTGACATGACGATGCCCGCTGGGCCGTCCCACGGCTCCATGTGCATGGAGTTGAAGTCGAAGAACGCACGCAGGTCTTGATCCATGTCCGGGTTCTGCTGCCAGGCCGGTGGAACCAGCAGACGCATAGCGCGCAGCAGGTCCATACCGCCCGCAAGGAACAGCTCCAGCATGTTGTCCAATGAACTCGAGTCAGAACCGGTTTCATTCACAAACGGTGAGGCGTCCTGCAGATCGGGGATCAGCGGGGTTTTGAATTTATAGGCACGAGCGCGAGCCCACTGGCGGTTACCGGTGATGGTGTTTATCTCACCGTTGTGCGCCAGATAGCGGAACGGCTGAGCCAGCGGCCAGCGTGGCACGGTATTGGTAGAGAAGCGCTGGTGGAACAGGCAAATGGCCGATTCCAGACGCAGGTCTGCCAGGTCAAGATAAAAGCGCGGCAAGTCAATCGGCATGCACAGGCCTTTATAGATGTTTACCGCGTTGGAGAAGCTACAGACGTAAAACTCTTTGTCTGGGGTTTCGCTCTCGCTGATGCGTTTTTCAATGCGGCGGCGCGCCATGTACAGGCGGCGCTCCATATCACGCGGACGCCAACCGGCAGGCGCGTTGATAAAAATTTGTTCGATGCGCGGCATGGAGGAGAGCGCAATCGAGCCGAGAACGTCTGGGTTTGTCGGGACATCACGCCAGCCCACAACGGACAGCGTTTCGTTCAGGATCTCTTCCTCGATGATGCGGCGGCTTTCAGCAGCGCGCTCCTCGTCGTTATTAAGGAAGATCATGCCTACGGCATAGTTTTTCGCCAGGCGCCATCCGCGCTCTTCGGCGATCATCCGGAAGAAACGATCCGGTTTTTGCAATGACAGGCCGCAACCGTCGCCAGTCTTTCCGTCAGAAAGAATTGCGCCACGGTGTTGCATGCGTGCCAGTCCATGAATGGCGGTACGTACGACCTTATGGCTAGGTTCGCCTTCAATATGGGCTATCAAGCCAAAACCACAGTTATCCTTCTCGTGGGATGCATCATATAACATAACGGAACCTCCCCAGGCTCTGCGAGACTCTCACACCTACTTCGAGGGAGCGTAATAACGGCTGATTCAGCGTTTTAGCGCACTCTATTGGTGCGTTTCTGGCTGACATCCTCCGTCAGTGGCCCCTCGTGACGGTTCTCACAAGTGGTATATGACTTGTTTTAATGAGGGAGTCTTCAATTACTGCATAAATATGACGAGTGGTATGCTCATCGATCTTAACTGATAAAGAGTGCTTCCAGCGGACTTCCAACTTAGCGAGAAAGCGCGGGTAGGTCAAATGTGGGTTGACCGACCGTAAAAAGGCACTTTTTGCGATTTAACTATTTGATAAATATCAAATAAATGGTTTTTTAGAAGCCATAATAACAGTGTGGGAGACGGGGGTAACTGTGAGCTGTCTCACTGTAGTGCAAGCTCGAAATCTGTGCACCATGCTAGGGCGGGGTGGTTTGCCAGCGTTTTATTCTGCGAATTATGCCCGCGATGTGCTTTATTGCTGTTTTTAATCATAGCGTAATAATGTGCTAACAGGGGACGCATAATAAGAATTATTCATAGTGTAAAGAATGACTTTATTTGCAGTAATACTGAATAGTTATTCTTTGTATTTGGCGCTGGGACAGCAAAGGGGAAATAAAGAAAAGATAAAAGCCTTTAAAGGCTGAGCCTTGGCGATTTAAGGCGGGGCGATATTTATAATCGCGCGGTCGGGATTAGTCAATAACACCCCCTTTTGATTCATTGCACCAACCCACGTTCCTGTAGGGTGCAAGCCCTAAAAATTCGGTCTCCAATGCGATTTTTTGGACAATCTCCCGGACACTGTTCGCGCTACTTGCGGTATGATTTCCCCCTACTTTATTCCGAATATGCTGGGATACAGACGATTTTTCTCAAGGAAAGGCTATGAAGCAAATCAGATTACTTGCTCAGTACTACGTTGACCTGATGGTTAAGCTCGGGCTGGTCCGTTTTTCGCTGTTGCTTGCCTCGGCGCTGGTGGTACTGGCGATGATTGTGCAAATGGCCGTCACCATGCTGCTGCGCGGCCAGGTTGAAAGTATCGACGTGGTCCGTTCTATCTTCTTCGGCCTGATTATTACGCCGTGGGCGGTCTATTTCCTATCCGTGGTGGTAGAGCAGCTCGAGGAGTCGCGCCAGCGCCTGACGCGTCTGGTCGACAAGCTCGAAGAGATGCGCTATCGCGACCTGAAATTAAATGAGCAGCTGACCGAAAACATCGCCCAGCTGAATCAGGAAATTGCCGACCGTATCAAGGCCGAAGAGGCGCGTCTGGCGGTGGTTGATAAACTCAAGCTGGAAATGCAGCACCGCGAACAGGCGCAGATAGAGCTCAGCCAACAGTCTGCCTTGCTGCGTTCGTTCCTTGATGCTTCGCCGGACCTGGTTTACTACCGTAATGAAGACAAAGAGTTCTCCGGCTGTAACCGCGCGATGGAGCTGTTGACCGGCCTCAGCGAAAAGCAGCTGATAGGCCTGACGCCGAACGACGTCTATACCCCGGATATCGCCGAGAAGGTCATCGAGACCGACGAGAAGGTGTTCCGTCACAATGTGGCGTTGACCTACGAACAGTGGCTGGTCTATCCCGATGGTCGCAAGGCCTGTTTCGAACTGCGAAAAGTGCCTTTCTATGACCGCATCGGTAAACGTCACGGGCTTATGGGCTTTGGACGCGATATTACCGAGCGTAAGCGCTACCAGGACGCGCTGGAGAACGCAAGCCGGGAGAAGACCACCTTTATCTCAACGATCAGCCACGAGCTGCGTACGCCGCTGAATGGCATCGTTGGCCTGAGCCGTATCCTGCTCGATACCGAGCTGAACGACGAACAGCATAACTATCTGAAGACTATCCACGTTAGCGCCATTACGTTGGGTAATATCTTCAATGACATCATTGAGATGGACAAACTCGAGCGCCGCAAGGTTCAGCTCGACAACAACCCGGTCAATTTCACCGACTTCCTCTCCGAACTTGAGAACCTGACCGGCCTGCTGGTGCAGCCTAAAGGACTGAAGTTCGTGATGCAGCCTGACATCCCGCTGCCGCACACGCTGATAACCGACGGTACGCGCCTGCGTCAGATTCTGTGGAACCTGATTGGCAATGCCGTGAAGTTTACCCACAAAGGGGAGATAGTGGTGCGGGTGCATCATGACCTCGCCGATCGCCTGTGCTTTGAAGTGCAGGACTCCGGTATGGGCATTCCTCAGGACGAGCAGGACAAAATCTTTGCCATGTATTATCAGGTCAAGGACCAGAACGGCGGCAAGCCTGCGACGGGGACCGGAATTGGTCTGGCGGTCTCCAAACGCCTGGCGCAGAGCATGGGGGGGGATATCACCGTCAGCAGTGAGCTGGGCAAAGGGTCGTGCTTCACGCTGACCGTGAGTGCACCGTCGCTCGACGAGCCGGAAAAAGAGATTGATGAAGACGATATCCTGCCGCTTCCCGCGCTGAATATTCTGCTGGTTGAAGATATCGAGCTGAACGTCATCGTCGCGCGCTCGGTGCTGGAGAAGCTGGGCAGCAGCGTTGAGGTGGCGATGACCGGCCACGAGGCGCTGGAGATGTTTGACCCGCACGAGTTTGACCTGGTGTTACTCGACATTCAGCTGCCCGACATGACCGGATTGGACGTGGCGCGTATCCTGCGCGAGAAATACGCCGCAGCGCTGCTGCCGCCGCTGGTGGCGCTGACTGCCAACGTGTTGAAAGACAAAAAAGAGTACCTCGATGCCGGTATCGATGACGTACTGAGCAAGCCGCTGTCGGTTCCTGCGTTGACCGCAATGATCCAGCAGTATTGGGATCACCTGCCGGAAGACGAATCCACCCCAGAGGAGTCAGAAGCCATGAAGACCCATGAAGAACTGCTGGATATCCCGATGCTGGAGCAGTACATCGAGCTGGTGGGCTCAAAGCTCATCTACCAGAGCGTGGACATGTTTGAACGTATGATGCCGGGCTACCTTGAGGTGCTGGACTCCAACATGACCGCGCGCGATCAGGACGGTATTGCCGAAGAGGCACACAAAATCAAAGGGGCGGCGGGTTCGGTTGGGTTGAAACATCTGCAACAGCTAGCACAACAGATTCAGACGCCTTCACTTCCAGCGTGGTGGGATAACGTGCAGGATTGGGTTGATGAGTTAACGCTTGAATGGCGCAACGACGTGCAAACATTACGTGACTGGGCAGCGGAAGCTGAAAAAAAATAACCCCAGCCTAGGCCGGGGTGCGCGAATACTGCGCCAACACCAGGGAAATTGTTAACCCACGTATTGTTTTACTTAGGGTATTAATCGCAGGTCTTGGTAATTCAGTAGAAGTAAGTGTAATACAACTTTATCTACTCAACATAACAAATATCAGCGAATCTGTTACGAGAATCATTAAAAACTGTGATGTAGATTAATCTTTGTCTATACAAAAGTTCAAGCGTTAATCGCAGGAATTTTTCAATAAGGTCAATCTCATCCACAGGGTGACTACTCAATAGGGTGGGTTTTGGAGAGGGTTCATAGTTTGAGCGACCACTTTTCATCCTTCATTGTCTGGTAATTACTGTTTTTGAAGCAGAATGTATCGTGAAAAATGCCGCGCAACTTACTGTAATAAATGGCATAAATTTGATATCGCCGGCTGAATCGCGTCAACAGGTTTCAAGGTGGAAATAGCGCGGTCAGGGTGAATTAATTTCATTTTTGATTCTGCTTCGAAGCAGGAGGATTTGGCAGGGAGGAAGTGACATTTAAGGCCGAATTTGGCGATATAGTCACCTTTTGAAACGAACCAAAAGGAGCATGAATGATTAGCGTTTGTTCATTTTCCAAAGGTCGATACATTAGAAACGTAAATATATTGATTTTGGACGCGGTCCAGCTGTACTAGTCATTTAACAGCCAAAAAAGTGTCATTAGAAGCAATGGGAAACCCTTTGGAAAATCTGGAACTCTTTGATGCCATTGGGCAGCGAAAACGTTTGTTGCGCAACAAGTGCTGATTTTTCTCACACAATACCCGCATTGTTAGCATGTCATGAGTAAAGAGAGCTAGCCTTATACGCGGATTCAGTGTGGATATTGATAAGTTGGTCAGATGAGTCATGGATTGTATCGAATGCTTAAATCTTTTAAAAAGACCCGGTTTTATCGGCCCTTTATCTGGTTAAAAAGAGGCATAATTGCTTTAGTTAGCCTCTGGTTAGTCGGGATTGTATTTTTCAAGTTTTTGCCCGTGCCGTTCTCCGCCGTCATGGTGGAAAGACAGGTTTCAGCCTGGCTAAGCGGAGACTTTGGTTACGTTGCTCACTCCGATTGGGTCCCGATGAATGAAATATCTTCACCTATGGCGCTGGCCGTCATGGCGGGTGAGGATCAAAAATTCCCTGAGCACTGGGGATTTGACGTGGGTGCCATTCAGGCGGCGCTCACGCACAATGAGGATGAAGACGCTAATATTCGTGGCGCTTCGACGCTTTCCCAGCAGACCGCCAAGAATTTATTTTTATGGGACGGGCGCAGTTGGTTGCGTAAAGGTCTCGAGGCAGGGCTGACGGTAGGGATTGAAACGGTATGGGGCAAAAAGCGCATCCTGACTGTCTATCTCAACATCGTCGAGTTTGGTGACGGTATTTTCGGTGTTGAGGAAGCGGCCCAACACTTCTTCCACAAGCCTGCCAGCCGCCTGACACCTTCACAGGCTGCGCTGCTTGCCGCAGTATTGCCGAATCCGCACCTGTTCAAGGTGAATGCGCCGTCCGCCTATGTGCTTCGACGCCAGCAGTGGATCCTCAGGCAGATGAGCCAGCTCGGCGGCGATAGCTTCCTGACCGAGCACTCGCTGCGTTAGGCCTTTTCCCAAGTTATAAAAAAGGACAGCCTGCTGGGCTGTCCTTTTTATTGCTCGACGCGAGGTTATTTCACGTAGGTAAAGGCCGTCGTGACATGCTTGACGCCGCTGACGCCAGCGGCAATCTTAGCCGCTGCCTGACCCTCTTCCTGAGTCACCAGACCCAACAGGAAGACTTCGCCGTTTTCAGTCGTCACTTTCACGTTCGACGATTTAACCTGATCGCTGGTCAACAGCTGAGAACGCACTTTGGTGGTTATCCAGGTATCCATCGAGGCCGTTCCCAGACTGACCGGGTTGCCGAGGCGGATTTCGTTATAGACGTCTGTTGCGCCGTCTACCTTCATCGTTATTTGTTTGGCAGTGCTAGCCATATCTGCGGTCGGTGCTTGACCGGTCAGCAACACCTTGCCCGAATAGGCGGTCGCCACGATACGGGCTTTCTTTTTCAAATCTTGATTGGCATTGATGGCGTTGGAGACGCGTGCCTCTAGTGTGGTGTCATCAACCTGAGTTCCCACGGTGCGTGGGTCGGTACCCGTTTTTGTTGCTACGCCAGCCACGCCGACAACGGCGGCGGCCACACAGCCTTGTAACAAAAGGGCGCTAAGCACTACAGCAAAGAGGTAACTTGCCTTCATTGAATCTCCTTAATCGTCCTGGTGTGGAAATAGCGTGTTATCTATTAAGTCACAGAGGCAATTAACGGTAAGCATATGCATTTCCTGAATGCGCGCGCTCCGATGAGAAGGTATACGGATCTCAACGTCATGCGTGCCCAGTAATCCTGCCAGCTCGCCGCCGTCATAGCCGGTAAGAGCAACGATGGTCATATCCCGTGTCACCGCTGCTTCTACTGCCTTGACGATATCACGACTGTTGCCACGAGTTGAAATCGCCAGCAATACGTCGCCAGCCTGTCCTAAAGCACGGACTTGCTTGGCATAAATTTCTTCATGCAGGCGATCGTTGGCGATAGCGGTCAAAACAACGTTATCTGCAGAGAGTGAGATTGCAGGAAGGCTCGGACGTTCAGTCTCAAAGCGATTTATCAGACAAGCGGCAAAATGCTGAGCGTTGGCTGCCGAGGTTCCGTTCCCACAGCAAAGGATCTTGTTGCCGTTAAGCAGCGACTGCACAAGCGTCATCGCAGCTCTCGATATGGCATCAGGTAAGGCTTCTGCTGCTGCAATCTGAGTTTGGATACTTTCGGTAAAGCAGGCTTTGATTCTTTCCAGCACGTTGTTTTCTCGTCAGTCAAAGGTGTTGGCACGCAGGGTAAGTCCCCTACAGGTGTCCATCAGTCTTGGTACTATCCTTGCGCATTGAATGCATCTGGCAACCATTCTAGCTGGCGCCCAGTGATGGCTAAAACATCAAAACGGCAAGATGATGTGTCAAAGCTCGCATTGTGTTGCGCAAGCCAGAAGGCCGCAGCGCGCAACAGGCGCTGCTGTTTAGAGTATGTCACGCTGGCCGCCGCACCGCCGAAATTCGCGTTACGTCGGTAACGTACTTCAACAAACACCCAGGTTTGCTGGTCCCGCATGACAAGGTCGAGCTCACCGGCACGACAGGCTACGTTCGCGGCAACAAACACCAGGCCCGCGTGCTCAAGATAACGTCTGGCCTGATTCTCGTAATTCGCGCCAACCTGACGGCGAGTGAGTCTAATTGCATTCATTGTACGTCCTTGTACTTCAAATACTTCTCCGCTAGAGAAATATCATGATACAGGAACTAAGGTGCCCTGACGGTATTGTAACCAAGGTAGCTGGCGATGTATCACACAATTGCTGTTGGCAGACAGATTCCCGGTGGTGCCGGAGAGCTGGAAGCCAGGCGATTGACGGATTTGGGTAAAGTGATTCGCCAGATTGAAGGCGTCAACGCCCATCGCGTAGAGGCGTACCAGAGAGTAGTCGTTATTAAACTTGCTGGTCGCCTGCTGCATCAACCCTGGGTTGGAACCTGCCAGCAGCGGGATATCGCTGAACTGCATACCTTCCATCTCGAGACGGTAATCCGGACCCGCACCCGCCTGATAGCTGCGTGAGCTGGCATAGAGTGACGGTTTCACGCGCGTATTGATAGACAAATCAATCATCGGCTTGATAAGCGTCAGCTGATCCTGCGACGCGACGATGTAAATCGCATCGACGCTGCCTGAGGTATCCGAAGAGCCCGCAGTGACCTGTGCATCGGTTGGCGGTGACGGAATGGTAATGCCGCCGATGGTGACGCCTTCAGACGGAGCCGGGGTGCTGCTCGCCAACGTGACCGGGGTACCGCTCAGACGCAGACCGCCGCCGCGGCTCACCTGCTGCTTGAGGTCGGCATAGGAACCAATGGTCTGCTTCAGCACGGTTTGACCGCCTTGCTTTTGCCATTCATCGGCAAAGGCCTGCGCGATACGATCGCCAAAATCACCGCCAGGTACCATCAGCAGCGGCGTTTGCTTGTGCTGGGCAAAGATATGTCGCGCCGCGTCGCGGGCTTCATCTTCCGGTGAAAGCGCAAAATAGCAGATGTTCGGGCTGTTCGGCGCATTCTCCGGCTGATTTAGTGCCAGCACGTTCAGCGTAGTTTGTGAAGAATTCAGCGAAGTCACCTGATCTTTCAGCAGTGGACCCACCACCAGCGTTGCGCCGTCCTGCTTGGCCTGCGCAAGCAGGGCAGGAAGCGGTTGGCTGCTGGTGTCGTACACCTTCACCTGAACGTTGGTGTTTGGCGGTGAGACGACCGCAGCTGCCGGTGCAGGTATCGCTGCCGGAGCGGGTACAGCAGGGGCGGCGGTTGGTGTGCCCTGTGCGGCGGTGACGTCAGGAGACGAGGTGCTGACGGCGGCATTGGGGTCGGTCGCTGGCGCAGCCGCGGGTGCCGGTGTGGCGGCAGGCTGAGCGGGTTGAGAAGGAGCGGGTGGGTTCGCCTGGCCGTTAACCGCAGCATTAAAGCCCTGCTCAATCGCGTTGCCGTAAACCTGTGCCGGGCCACTCAGCGGCAGCAGCAGGGCGATTTTTTCAGTTGAGCCTGGCTTGAAGTTGACGACGTTGTTCAGCGCCGTCGGCAGCGTTTTGGCGGCCGGGTTGTACGGGTAGCGTTTCTGCCAGTCCTGGATGCCGGCTTTCAGCAAGGCGGGATCTTGTTTGTTGGTCTGCCATTGGTTGAGCAGGTCGAGCCAGCCCTGCAGCACATTTTCGTTGGCGTTGATCACGACACCGTTGACGTCCTGGGTTGAAAGCTGGGTGAGCGACAGCCAGGTGGCGTCGATATTGTTTTGATGCGCCTTGCCCTGCAACAATGGCTCCTGTGCAATATAGGCACGGATGAGCGGCAGGCTGGCGTGGCCCTGACTGGCGGTAATCAGCGCCTGATAGTAGCGAGACTTCTGGTCATTGGATAAACCCTCGACGTCGATTTTGCCCAGTGCGCTACTGGCAGCCTGATAGTTTTTCTGCGCCACCAGCAGCTCTGCGCCGAGCAACTGCTGTTCACGCAGTTGGCTGGCATTCAGGCTCTGCTGCGGCAGATTTGCCAGTTGGCTGGCGGCTTCCGGCACGCGGCTTTCGCGCAACAGGGCACGAATCGCAAGTAATTGCCAGTTAGCCTTGTTATCATCACTGCTCTGCTGTGCCTGTTTCAGATAATAATCGGCGCTGCCGGTACCGGCATCCTGCACGCTTTCAGTCGGCGTCTGTGGTGCCTGGCTCGCGCAGCTGGCAAGTAACATCGCCACAATAATGGCAGGGATCAAACGCCCCGAGCGGGTACGAAAAGTAGTTGAGGAAGGCATGCTGTTTCCAGTGATGTTTTTTTCAAGATGCTCAATATTAAATCGGCAATCCGGATGAAACAATGAATCAACACGATCAAGCAGATATTTCTGCATCAACGCTGTATGTGGTACCGACTCCAATCGGCAATTTGGGAGACATCACGCAGCGTGCTTTAGCCGTGCTGAGCAGTGTGGATTTGATTGCCGCTGAGGACACCAGACACACCGGATTGCTGCTCCAGCACTTCGCTATCAGCGCAAAAATGTATCCTCTGCACGACCACAACGAGCAGCAAAAAGCCGACCATCTGATTGCAAAACTACAGGAAGGTCAAAGCATTGCGTTGGTCTCCGACGCAGGTACGCCGCTCATTAATGACCCAGGCTATCATCTGGTGCGCCGCTGCCGCGAGGCCGGTATTCGCGTTGTGCCTCTGCCTGGCGCCTGTGCGGCAATTGCCGCGCTGAGTGCGGCCGGTTTGCCATCGGACCGTTTTTGTTACGAGGGTTTTCTGCCGGCCAAAACCAAGTCGCGTAAAGACACGCTTCAGGCACTGATTGAAGAGCCACGTACCCTGATTTTCTACGAATCGACCCACCGCCTGCTCGAAAGCTTGCAGGATATGGTCACCGTCTGGGGACCTCAGCGCTACGTGGTACTGGCTCGCGAGATAACCAAGACCTGGGAGTCGATTTACGGTGCGCCGGTGGGCGAACTGCTGGCCTGGGTGCAGGAAGACGAAGTCCGCAAGCGTGGCGAAATGGTGTTAATCGTTGAAGGCCATACTCCAGACGCAGAGGCGTTGCCCGCCGAAGCTTTACGTACCCTGGCGCTGCTGCAAAAGGAGCTGCCGTTGAAGAAGGCTGCTGCACTGGCGGCAGAAATTCACGGCGTGAAAAAGAATGCACTGTATCGCTACGCGCTTGACCTACAGGGTGCGGATGAGGCCGAAGAAGAGTAAGGTTTGAACGATAGGTGGGCCTATCGCGACATCGGCCCTATACATCGGCGCGCGAACCCCCTATAATCCGCGCCGGAGTTGACCAGACAGTCGCCGCTTCGTTGCCGTCCCTTTCGGGGGAGACAGATGAAGGGGAGGAAAGTCCGGGCTCCATAGGGCAGGGTGCCAGGTAACGCCTGGGAGGCGCAAGCCTACGACAAGTGCAACAGAGAGCAAACCGCCGATGGCCCGCGCAAGTGGGATCAGGTAAGGGTGAAAGGGTGCGGTAAGAGCGCACCGCGCGGCTGGCAACAGTCCGTGGCACGGTAAACTCCACCCGGAGCAAGGCCAAATAGGGGTTCACATGGTACGGCCCGTACTGAACCCGGGTAGGCTGCTTGAGCCAGTGAGCGATTGCTGGCCTAGATGAATGACTGTCCACGACAGAACCCGGCTTAACGGTCAACTCCACTCATCGAATAAGACCCCGCGTCATAAAGGATATTCATCCGGCATGGCGCGGGGTTTTGCTTTTTAGGATCGCCGCCTACACCGGCAGGTCAATCAGCAAGGCCTGAAGCGGGGTACGTGCGATGATAGTGAGTGTCTGTTCCTGATGAATAAAGGCACCGTCGCCACAGACCAGACTCTGCCTGGTATCGCTGTTGCCACCCAGCGCATCGGCCTGACCATGAATCGATTGCAGGTACGCGCGCGGTCCGTGAAGCGTAAATTCCTGCTTTTCACCGGCTTTCAGATTGAGATGATGTATCCATACCTGCTGACGCAATTGCAGGCTGTTGTCATCGCCGGTCGGTGAAGCCAGCAGCAGATGGCGTTGATTGCCCACTGCGATTTTCTGAATCAGCGGATTTTCATGCTCCGGGCAGGCGTCCAGCCAGAGTTGCATCCGCGTGAGCGGCTTGTTTGCACTCAGGTTATGCTCGCTGTAGCTGACGTTCGGCTGAGTCGATAACAGCGCCGCCTCACCGACGCTGACGCGCACGCTGTTGCCTTCGCTGTCGCGATACTCCGCCTCACCCTGCAATACCAGATTCAGTACGTCCACGCGTGGATAAGTGCGCGGCTGAAAGCTGGCACCCGGTGCGAGGATCTCCTGATTCAGGACACGAAGAGACGCGTAGCCCATCAGTTTGGGATCAAAATAGTGCCCAAAGGAAAAGGTATAACGTGCCTGAAGCCAACCAAAGTCGGCTTTTCCGCACTCTTGTGCTGTTCTGCTCTTAATCATGGCCGGTGGCTCAGTTAAATAAATCGATAGATAAATGGTAAGCGTCTGGACGCATGATTGTTAGCCAGTTAATCTGGTCGCTATATTCAAATTTCCTGACAGAGAAAAATAATGGCTAAGGATCGAGCGTTAACTCTTGAAGCATTGAGAGTTATGGATGCAATTGACCGTCGAGGAAGCTTTGCCGCGGCGGCAGATGAGCTCGGACGCGTACCCTCTGCGTTGAGTTATACCATGCAAAAGCTCGAGGAAGAGTTGGATGTCGTGCTGTTTGACCGTTCAGGGCATCGCACAAAATTCACCAACGTCGGCCGAATGCTGCTTGAGCGCGGTCGCGTATTGCTTGAAGCCGCAGACAAACTGACCGTTGACGCCGAGGCGTTGGCGCGCGGTTGGGAGACCCATATCACCATCGTGTGTGAGGCACTGGCCCCCGCGGCTCAACTTTTTCCGCTGATTGAGAAACTGGCCCTCAAGGCCAATACGCAGGTCTCGCTTATCACCGAAGTGCTGGCGGGCGCATGGGAAAGGCTAGAAAACGGCCGTGCTGATATCGTTATCGCACCGGATATGCACTTCCGCTCCTCGTCTGAAATCAACAGCCGCAAACTTTATAAGCTGATGAGCGTTTACGTCGCGGCCCCGGACCATCCTATTCATCTCGAGGCGGAACCGCTTTCCGAGGTAAGCCGGGTGAAATATCGCGGCATTGCGGTTGCGGATACGGCGCGAGAACGCCCGGTCCTTACCGTACAACTTCTTGATAAACAACAGCGTTTGACCGTCAGCAGCCTGCAGGAAAAACGTCTGGCGCTGCTCGCCGGGCTCGGCGTGGCGACGATGCCTTACCCGATGGTGGAACAGGATATTGCCGAGGGGCGTTTGCGGGTTGTGAGTGCAGAATACAATCGCGAAGCGGACATCATCATGGCCTGGCGTCGCGACAGCATGGGCGAGGCAAAGGCTTGGTTCTTAAGAGAAATCCCTAAACTACTTGCCACCCGATAAACGTTTCCCCCCACAGTGCCGTGGGGGAAACGGGTTAACCAAACCGCACATCGCGCCCGTGGGCTGCGTCTAAATCCTGCGCCGGTCCCGTAGAAATAATGCCGTAGGGGTTAATCGTTGCGTGGCTGCGGTAGTAGTGATTGCGGATGTGCGCGAAGTCCACCGTCTCGGCAATGCCCTGCATCTGATAGATATCACGCAGGAATCCGTACAGGTTCGGGTAGTCGCTGATACGGTATCTGTCGCACTTGAAGTGCGTGACATACACCGGGTCAAAGCGCACCAGCGTGGTCCACAGGCGCAAGTCGGCCTCGGTCAGCTGATTGCCGGTGAGATAACGCTGCTTCTCGAGAAGGGTCTCAGCACGTTCCAGCGCGGCAAATACGCCGTCCACTGCGTCGTCATAGGCCTCCTGACCGGTCGCAAATCCTGCCTTGTAAACGCCATTGTTGATCTGCGGATAGATCCACTCATTGACCTCATCAATCGCCGATCGCAGCGACGGTGGGTAATAATCGCCTGCACGCGCGCCCACAGCATCAAAAGCGCTGTTGAACATACGCATGATATCGGCTGATTCGTTGCTAACGATGGTTTGCAGCTTCTTATCCCACAGGATAGGCACCGTGACGCGGCCGGTGTAATCGTTTTGCGCGCGCAGGTAAATCTCGTAGGCATAGTTGAGGTGGTAGAGCGAGTCGCCTGTCGCTGCCGGGAAATCGGTGGCAAAGGTCCAACCGTTTTCGAGCATTAAAGGATGTACCACCGAAACAGGAATGAGATGTTCGAGGCCTTTCAGCGAACGCATGATAAGCGTGCGATGTGCCCAGGGGCAAGCCAGCGAGACATAGAGATGATAACGGTCTTTTTCGGCAGTAAATCCTCCCACGCCGTGTGGGCCAGGTTCGCCGTCAGGCGTTATCCAGTGACGAAACTGCGACGTCGAGCGTTTAAAGTGCCCGCCGGTTGATTTGGTATCGTACCAGACGTCCTGCCATTTACCTTCGACCAGTTGTCCCATGGTGACTCTCCTCTTGGTCCCGAAGCCGTCGGGCTATCACTTTGATAAAAAGCGAAAATAAAATCTAATAAAGGCGAGGTGAAAATTCACCTCGCCCGAGATAATGCCTGCCGATGATTCACTGACTCAAGTATAGCCTGTCATTTTCTTCACCGGCTTTAGGCCGTGCGGAGCTTACCAGTTCTTTTTCAGCAGGCGGTCAATGCTGTAAGCGCCTGGACCTGAAGCAAACAGCACCAGGAAGCCGCCTGCGATGCTCAGGTTTTTCATGAACATCATCTGATTAACAGGAACCGAGAAGTCCACGTGGAACAGCAGCGCCGTCAGAATCGTGAAGATAGCCGTAATAAGCGCGGTGGTACGGGTAAAGAAGCCAAACAGAATCGCCAGACCCCCCCCAAACTCGAGCAGGATGGTCAGCGGCAGGAAGAAGCTCGGCACGCCTGCTGAAGCCATGTAGGCCGCAGTGGCAGAGTAAGCGTGCATTTTTCCCCAGCCTGCAACGATAAACAGGATTGGCATCAGGATACGGGTGACCACCAGTGAAGCGTTTTGTACTTTGTTCATTATCATTGACTCCGATTAACACCAAAAAATTTGGCTTTAATATTAGGTTTTTTTTAAGGCTCAACCGGTTTGTATCCCTTGTTCAGCCTTGTCTGTGTTGATGGAGTTGATAATAAGGGGGAATAATTCACTTTGTTAGCAAGTAAAACTGTCTTTAGTCATCAAATAAACTGAATTAGTTTGCTAATGATTTTTGGCGGGCATAAAGCGGCACAGGTAAATATTTAATAACTAAATGAAATAGTTTCGGGCAGTTAGCCCGTTGGCCAATCTGCCCAGAGAAGAAATTGCGTTTTGTGAGAATAATTGATGATTCGGAAAGAGATGAGGTGAAAAAGAGCGTAGGAATCAGTTTTTGGAGAAGGTTTTTTGGAACAGACGCACCGTTCCCCATAGGCTAAAGGCTCTTTTTGACCAGCGGATAAGGCGACTAGGGTGTCGGATACTGTAAATGGCCAACGCGCTAGAAGCGACGACCAGATACTTACGCGCATCGACAACTTTCACCCAAACTTGATCGAGCTTGGTGGTTGCTATCAGCCATTCTTCTTTGGCGACCGCAAGATCGGCGCGTTCGCGCTCGATCTTGCGTAGCAATCTGGCTTTTTCGATTACCGGCGAGGGTTTGCTCATTCGAGGTCTTCCTTCTCCAGTAAGGCACGGTCAATCTTGAGCTGTCTGCGAGACGCGCTGAGCAAGGTTGAACGGCGAGCTTTACTGATAGTCCAAATGCCCAGAATAATCGCCAGCAGCAGCAGGACTGCCGTGGTGGTGCCCATTGCCATGAGTCGATAGGCCGGATCAATCGCCCAGAATAAAACAACCAGCAGGCTCATCAAGCCAAATGCGGTGAAAATCAGGGTAATGCAGGCCATTAGCAGCAGCTGAAAAAGATTGGCTTTCTCTTCCTCAAGTTCTACAACGACCAGCCTCAATCGCGTTTCAACCATCCCGACTAAAATCGTCACGATGCGCTGAGCGCTGTCGAGTATGCCCCTTCCCGGACCCTGTGGTGGCGTTTTTGGAGTCTCAGCCATAATTAACGGCGAGCTATAAGAACGCCAATGACAAGGCCGACTGCTGCGCCAATGCCAATGCCGGTCCACGGTTTGTCGTGAACGTAATCGTCAGCTTTGCCTGCAATCTCTTTCGTTTGACTGGAAAGTTTTTCGCCGGTATCACCCAGACGTGAACGTGTATCTTTCAGTAAGCCTTCTGCTTTGCTGCGCAGTTTGTCTAGCTCGGCTTTTGGCTTATCTGTAGAGCTTTGGAGCACTTCTTCAAGCGTATCTGCCAATGATTTCAGTTCAGCACGCAGATTGTCGGACGTTGAGTTACTAGCCATAATTCGTCACTCCATAACTTTATGATAAGAATATTAAACATAGCGGATTTTAACGGCAGTGCAAATGCGATTTCTCTGGGTAATCGGTTAATATAGAACGATTAACGTGTCGAAACCTCATTGAGTTCGTGCAGAGATTCATCTAGCTTCTTCTGCTGTTTAGCAATTTTGTCTTTGTCGCCAGTGGCCTGCGCTTTTTTCAACTCTCGCGTTCTTTCGTTAACTTTTTCCTGTTTTTCGGCGATTTTTTGTTGTTTATCTGCCTGCAAACCGGATTCCGTGCAGTGCTCCTGGCTTTCAGTCAACGCTTTTTGCAACCCCGCGATCTGCTCTTTGTTGTTGTGCTGATGGGCGTATTCCAGCTGCTGTTTTATTTCTTGCTGTTTAGTCGCACAGGTTTGTGGGGGCGTTGACGCATAGGCTGAAGTGGCCAGCGCGATCGCCGGTAAGGCCAAAAGCGTCGCTAAAGTGGTTTTCATCATGTCTTATCCTTATTAGTAAAAATCCTTGCAGGCCAGAGGCAGTCGTTTTGGTAACGCCCATACGCCGGGCCGAACGGTAAAAACGATTTTGTAAGGTAACTATAGTGAGGGGGAGGCGAATTGGCTATTAAGCGAACTCTTAAACAGAAAGAAGTGAGAAATTATAGGGAAATTGATTAACCGAAATGGGACTGGTCACGGTTAAATTTATTGGCCCACTCATGGGAAGGTTCATGGCTGTAAGGTTGAATTTTATAGCCAGAGGGCAGAATCGACTTCAGGGTTTCCTGCGCCAAATGCTGCTGTATGGATGAGTGAAGCTTCACAACCAGGCTGCCGTTGGCAGGCGTGATACTTTCGATCTCCACGCCGCGTTGGCTCAGTCCCTGATACAGCGTAAAGCCATCGGGTAAGTCTTCACCGGTATGAGCAGGGCTGATTTTCAGCGCGTCGCTGTTTTCTGGAGTTTTAGGAAACGCAATAACACCGACCGTTGTCAGCATCAGCAGAACCAAAAATGTCAGTGGCCAGAGGATATAGCCTTTTGAGAACGCGAATTTCAACATGCGTAAAATCCTGTCAGGCGCTGCGAGTTCATGCATTTTTGCCTTTAGCCACGCGATTGGCCTTTTTCTTTTTCCATAACACCACCACCGAGCCTAAGAGACCGACGACCAGTAACAGCAGCGGGAGCAGCATCAGGCAGAGCATTAGTTGGTCTTCATACTTCCTAAACAGCGGCGTTTTGCCGATGGCATAGCCAAGACTGGTCAGAATCGCTATCCACAGGAAGGCGCTGATCCAGTTAAAAAACTGAAAACGTGCGTTACTGAGGCCGGATAATCCGGCAATGGTCGGCAACAGTGTGCGAACGAAGGCTAAAAAACGCCCGACCAGCAGCGCCGACAGTCCGTGGCGATGAAACAGCTGATGCGCGCGTTCGTGATACTGTACGGGCAGATGCGCTAGCCACCCCTGCACGACGCGGGAGTTGCCGAGCCATCGGCCCTGAATGTAACTCAACCAGCAGCCCAGACTGGCCGCCGTGGTCAGCAGGACGAGCGTCAGTGGAAAACTCATCGCGCCTTTGGCAATCAGTACGCCAACCAGAATCAGCAGGCTGTCGCCCGGCAGGAAAGCCGCTGGCAGCAGGCCATTCTCAAGGAAAATAATCGTGAACAGCACGATATACAAAGTCCAAACCAGCGAGGGGTTGGCCAATGTCTCGTAATCTTGCTGCCAAAGGGCATGCATGAGTGAGCTGATAATTTCCATGTGGCTAAGAAACTCCGTAATGCACTAAGCCCGGGATCCAAGAATGCCCGCGATTCAAGAATGTTGCTTTCGCCAAAAGGCCGTAAGAAAACTGGTCTAACTGTAACAAAGTATCAATCATCGAAACAGGCAATTCTGGCGAATAGTGGGCTTTGGTTTAACTTTTGAGGGGGTTTTTACACAGGCTGACATTACTGCACGAAGTTTGACAGCCTGAGGGCCGCGAAGTAGACAGCAGGCGGCTTTCAGAAAGCCGCCGCTAACAAAATGGAAAGTGAAATACTTGTTGCGGGAGAGTGCCGTTTAGGCTTTTTTCTGACCGAGTACCGTAGAGTCGAGATGCACAACCGGGTTCTCGGTGTAAAGATAGCGGTCGACGTTGAATTCGAAATCGTCGCTGGTGGCGCGAAACAGCATTTGCTTGGTATTTTCGAGATGTTGCCACATTGCCAGTTTGGCAGCATTGGGATCGCGGCGGATGAGCGCCTTCAGAATAAGGTCGTGATCCTCACACCAGCTTTCAATCGATTTTTCATCAATATGCTCGTGCAGCTTGCGCCAATAGGGGTTGTGCAGACGCTGGCTCCACATCTTCTCAACAATGCTTGCTAACGCACTGTTCTGCGTGGATTGCGCAACCTGAATGTGAAACTGCAGGTCCCATTGTGAATCGCGGAAACGGTCTTCCTGACGCGCCTGCTCCTGAATATCCATCAGGCGTATGATGTCCTGTTTGGTCACCTGCGTTGCCGCGAACTCGGCAATATTGCTTTCGATGAGCTGACGCGCCTGAAGCAGTTCGAACGGGCCCGCCGACGCAAACTCGCCTTCCGAGTCGGTCACCACCAGATTTCGTTGCTGGTTCGACATCACGTGTATGCCTGACCCCTTACGAACCTCAACGTAGCCTTCCACTTCCAGCATGATGATCGCCTCGCGCACTACGGTACGGCTGACGCTCATCTCTTCGGAGATCAGGCGCTCGGCGGGAAGTTTCTCGCCCACGGGATAGACGCCTTTCTCCACGCGGTCTTTTAGCGTGGCAGCAAGCTGTTGGTAAAGACGTCTGGATTCGGTCGGTTCCATGGTTAAGGCTCTTTGGTTAGCAAAATAAGAATAAGGAGAGGTTGTGACCACTTGTTATACCAGTATACGAGCAATTGCGTCATCGGGGAAAGGGAATGCCCGTCCTGACGCCATCTCTTCATAGAAGACTCAGGAGATTAAGACGGGCTAAGAAAAAACTCAGGCTTTTGCCGCGTGCATCGGTACGGATACCGGGTTAACGGCGGAGCGATTTTGCAGTACGGTCCAGATGATGATAGCGCCCAGCAGGTCGAAGACCGAGAGGGCGGCGAACAGCGGGCTGAAGCCAATGGTGTCGGCCAGTGCACCGACCACAAGCGCAAACAGCGTACTGGCTGTCCACGCTGCCATGCCGGTCAATCCGTTTGCCGTCGCCACCTCATTGCGGCCAAACACGTCTGAAGAGAGTGTGATAAGCGAGCCTGACAACGACTGGTGGGCAAAGCCGCCGACGCAAAGCAGGGCGATAGCGACGTAGGGACTGGTGAACAAACCGATCAGGCCTGGGCCAATCATCAATACCGCACCCATGGTGACCACCAGTTTGCGGGACACTATCAGGTTAACCTTGAAGTATTTTTGGAACAAAGTTGGCAAATATCCGCCGATAATGCAGCCAAGATCGGCGAACAGCATGGGCAGCCAGGCAAACATCGCAATCTCTTTCAGGTTGAAGCCGTAAACCTTGAACATAAACAGCGGGATCCAGGCATTGAAAGTCCCCCACGCAGGTTCTGCCAGAAAGCGTGGCAGCGCGATGCCCCAGAATTGACGGTTGCGCAGTATTTCCCGGACTGACATCTTTTTCTGATTGGTCGTGTGATGCTGAGTTTCCTGACCGCCGAGAATGTATTCACGCTCTTCTTCACTCAGCTTTTTCTGGTCTTTCGGATGCTTGTAGAACACCAGCCAGCACAGTGCCCAAATCAGGCTCAGTGCGCCGGTGATAATAAACGCCAGCTGCCAGCTGTGCATCACAATCGCCCACACCACCAGCGGTGGCGCAATCATGCCGCCTATGGAAGAGCCGACGTTGAAATAGCCGACGGCTATTGAACGCTCCTTGGCGGGAAACCATTCGCTGCTGGCTTTGAGACCGGCGGGGATCATTGCCGCTTCTGCCATACCTACTGCGCCGCGTGCGATAGCCAGTCCGCCCCAACTGCTGGCCAGCGCCGTGGCGGCGCAGAACAATGCCCACAGAATGGCGAACATCGCGTAGCCGACCTTGGTGCCCATGATGTCCAGCACGTAGCCGGCAACGGGTTGCATGAGGGTGTAGCAGGCGGAGTAGGCGGCGATAATATACGAATACTGTTGTGTGGTGACATGAAGTTGATCTTGTAACGTGGGTGCCGCAACGGCAATAGCGTTGCGTGTCAGATAACCCAGAATGGTACCAACCGTCACGAGCGCGATCATGTACCAGCGTAACCCTTTGATCTTACGCATTCAAATCTCTCCAATAAAAGAAGCAAGCTGTGGATTGCACGTCTGCAGGTCTCGTCGTCAAGGGGACAACCATGCCGCGTGAACCGCTGAACGTTGTGGCAAACGATCACAACTTGATCTTCACAGGGCGAAATCAAGATAACTTGTCATACAGATTTAAAATTTGAGTGACATCACAAAATCACTTTTAAAGAGTGTGGATAATAGCGCTCAGAATGATTTATGTGACAAAAATATCAAAATCAGTGATTTATGGGTATTTTTGTGATCTGTTTCGCAATTATCACGCCAGCAAAGGCCATAAATAGCGCTGGACTGTATCTTAAATTGGTGTGATAACTTTGTTTAACGCAGTGATAACTCAGATCGAACTCAGGACTCAATCAGGTCTTTATCAGATCGCAATGGAACAAGAGGAAGCCAACATGTCGCAGTTTTTACCGGAAGATTTCCTGCTGGACACTGAAGTTGCCCGTCGCCTGTATCATGAATACGCCAAAGACCAACCGATATTTGATTACCATTGCCATCTGCCGCCTGAGCAAATCGCGCAGAACTATCGTTTCAAGAATCTGTATGACATCTGGTTGAAGGGCGATCACTATAAATGGCGTGCGATGCGGGCTAACGGCGTGGCGGAATCTCTGTGTACCGGCGACGCAACCGACAGGCAAAAGTTTGACGCCTGGGCTGCTACGGTTCCTCACACCCTGGGTAATCCTCTGTATATCTGGACTCATCTCGAGTTACGTCGTCCTTTTGGTATCACAGGCAAGCTGCTTTCACCGGCGACGGCGGATGAAATCTGGGACAAAACGCAAGAGCAACTGGCGCAGGACAGCTTCTCGGCGCGTGGGATCATGCAGCAGATGAATGTCAAAATGGCGGGCACTACCGACGATCCTGTTGATTCGCTGGAACACCACAAGATCATTGCTGATGACCCCTCTTTTAAAATCAAGGTATTGCCGAGCTGGCGGCCTGATAAAGCCTTTAACATCGATGCTCCTGGATTTAATGACTATCTGCAGCGCCTGTCGCAGGTTTCTGATACCGAAATTTCCCGTTTTAGCACCCTGTGTGACGCCTTGAAAAAACGCCTGGATCACTTTGCGGCGCACGGTTGTAAGGTGTCGGATCACGCGCTTGACGTGGTGGTGTATGCCGAAGCCGATGAGACAACGCTGGACGGGATTCTGACGCGTCGCCTGAGCGGCAAGCTGCCGACTCAACAAGAAAGTGCGCAATTCAAGACCGCTGTGCTGCTGTTCCTGGGTTCTGAATATCACCGCCGTGAATGGGCGCAGCAGTACCACATCGGGGCGCTGCGCAATAACAACACCAAAATGCTCGAAGTTCTGGGTCCTGACGTTGGTTTTGATTCCATCAATGATAGGCCACTGGCCGAGCCACTGTCCCGCTTGCTGGGCGCACAGGGCAAAAACGGTGGCCTACCGAAGACCATTCTTTATGGGCTTAACCCGCGCGACAACGAGGTTCTTGCCACTATGGCCGGCAACTTCCAGGGCGAGGGCGTACGCGGCAAGATGCAGTATGGCTCCGCCTGGTGGTTTAACGATCAAAAGGACGGCATGCAGCGTCAGATGTTGCAACTGGCGAACATGGGTCTACTGAGCCGCTTCGTCGGTATGCTGACCGACAGCCGCAGCTTCCTGTCCTATACGCGTCATGAATATTTCCGTCGCATCCTGTGCCAGATGATCGGTCGCTGGGTTGCAGAGGGGGAAGCGCCGAACGACATCAACCTACTGGGCGAAATGGTCAAAAATATCTGTTTCGACAATGCCAAAGAGTATTTCGGCATCGAACTGAATTAGTCCCGCACGTCGGTACTGAATATCGAGAGAACATCGTGGAATGCGCGCAGCAGCTACGGCAGAGGGTTAAGAGGTTGTCTATGAAAAGTACGATTCAAATTCATTCCACAGATAATGTTGCCGTTGCGCTGCGTGATTTGGCCGAGGGGGAACAGATTGAGGTCGCCGGTCAGGCGATTCAGCTGGTTCAGCCGGTAGTGCGTGGCCACAAATTCGCTCTTCGGGTCATCGACAGCGGAGAGAACATCATCAAGTACGGTTTGCCGATTGGCCATGCGCTTAGCGTAATAGCCGCCGGGGAGCATATTCATTCTCAGAATGCCAAGACGAATCTCAATAGCCTGGATGAATATCAGTACCAGCCTGCCTTCAATCAGATTCCCGGGCAAAAGGCTGACAGAGAGGTCTCAATCTATCGCCGAGATAATGGCTTGGTCGGTATTCGCAACGAGCTATGGATAGTGCCAACGGTGGGTTGTGTAAACGGCATCGCCCGTATGATCCAGCAACGTTTCCTTAAGGAAACCGCGCAGGCGGAAGGGATCGATGGCGTACATCTTTTCACTCACCCGTTCGGCTGCTCACAGTTGGGACAAGATCATGAAAATACGCGCGTTATGTTGCAAAACATGGTCCGTCATCCTAACGCCGGTGCGGTGCTGGTGATTGGTCTGGGCTGTGAAAACAATCAGGTTGACGTGTTCCGTGAGACCCTCGGTGAGGTCGACGAACAGCGCGTACGCTTTATGGTGTGTCAGAAATTTGATGATGAAGTCGAGGCGGGCGTTGAACGTCTGCACGAACTCTATCAGGCGATGCTGGTCGATAAACGCACGCTGGGGAAACTCAGCGAGCTGAAGTTCGGGCTGGAATGCGGCGGATCAGACGGGCTGTCTGGGATCACTGCGAATCCGCTGCTCGGTCGTTTCTCCGACTACGTGATAGCTAACGGGGGGACTTCAGTATTAACCGAAGTGCCAGAGATGTTTGGTGCCGAGCGCATTTTGATGAGCCGCTGCCGTGATGAGGCGACTTTTGAGAAGACCGTCAGCATGGTCAACGACTTTAAAAAGTACTTCATTGCTCATCAGCAGCCGATTTACGAGAACCCGTCGCCGGGCAACAAGGCGGGGGGAATAACGACGCTTGAAGAGAAATCGCTGGGCTGTACGCAAAAGGCCGGTCAGAGTCAGGTGGTGGACGTGCTGAAATACGGCGAACGTCTTCGCCAGCCTGGGCTGAATCTGCTTAGCGCACCGGGTAACGACGCGGTCGCGACCAGCGCACTGGCCGGAGCAGGTTGCCATATGGTGTTGTTCAGCACCGGTCGTGGTACGCCTTATGGCGGCTTTGTGCCGACCATCAAACTGGCGACCAACAGCGAGCTGGCCAACAAGAAACCGCACTGGATTGATTTCGATGCGGGCCGTTTGATCCACGATACGCCGATGGATCAGTTGCTCGACGAATTCGTCTCGTTGATCGTAGAGATAGCCAACGGCAAACAGAGTAAAAATGAGCTCAATGATTTTCGCGAATTAGCCATTTTTAAAAGCGGGGTCACATTGTAACAATTGTTAAATAAGGCTAGCATAATGCGGCGTTTTGTTAAAAAACGCCGCAGCTTTCTGCCTGTCGTCCCCCGCAATCGGTACACAAACAGAAGGTTTTTTCCGGGTATCACGGGGACGTCGCACTATGTCGCTTTACTGGTTCGCTCAAGGTGTTGGTTTACTCGCTTTTTGCGTGGGTATTACCATGTTTTTCAACCGTAGCGATCGCCGTTTTAAACAACAGCTTTCCGCCTACAGCGCCATTATCGGCGTGCATTTTATCCTGATGGGGGCCAATGCCGCAGGCAGCACCGCGCTGCTCAACGCCGTCCGCACTCAGCTAGCGCTACGCACCCGCAGTCAGTGGGTGATGCTGGTCTTCATCTCGCTCACGCTTATCTTCGGCCTCGGCAAGGCCAAACACCTGATGGAGCTGCTGCCGGTTATCGGCACGGTGGTGAGTACCTGGGCGCTGTTTCGCACCAGCGGCATGAAAACGCGCTGTATCATGTGGTGCTCAACCTGCGGCTGGGTGGCGCATAACGTCTGGCTGGGATCGATTGGCGGTACGCTGATCGAGGGCAGTTTCCTGATAATGAACGGTTTTAATATCGTACGTTTCTATCGGATGCAGCGGCGCGGCATCGATCCTTTCGCGGTCGAGACCCAGCTGGAGAAGAAAGAAGAGGCACAGGCCGAAGCAGCCTGAAAAAACGGCCCTCAGCATGAAGGCCGTGCAACACGTCAGTTATCGAGCTTTAGCGGCGGCAGCTGGGCAAAAATGCTCAGCAATCCTTCGCCCCAGCCTTTGCGGATCATGGCGAAATAGGGATGATCCTCGGTGATACGGTATTGCTGCGCGGTGCTGAAACTGTCCTTAGGATAGATCATCACGTCGAGCGGCAGACCGACCGAGAGGTTGCTGCGCAGCGTCGAATCCATCGAAATCAGGGCGCACTGCATCGCTTGATCCAGCGCCGTATCGTAGCTCAGCACGCGATCGATAATCGGCTTGCCGTATTTGCTTTCACCCACCTGAAAATACGGCGTATCGTGCGTGGCCTCAATAAAATTGCCCTGTGGATAGACGTGGAACAGGCGCAGACCTTCGTCCTTGATTTGCCCCCCGAGCAGCAAATTACAGCTAAAGTCGGTCATTCCCCCCTGATTGGCACCGCTGTCGCGAGCTATCACTTCCCGCACCGTTTCTCCCAGCAGGCTCGCGGCGTCGTACATTGACTCCACGTTAAGCATATTGGGCATCTGCGGATCCAGACAGCGACGATGCAACAGGCTGAGAATGCTCTGTGTGGTCGCCAGATTGCCGGCACTCTGAATCACCATCACGCGTTCATCGCTCTGATGAAAGACGTGCAGTTTGCGGAAAGTGGAAATATGGTCCACCCCAGCATTGGTTCGCGAGTCCGAAACAAAAACCAGGCCAGAGGACAATCGCATGGCCACACAGTAAGTCATACCAGTTACCTATATTCAGTCAGGGTTGTGATGGATCAACGGCTATTTAGTGAGACTTTGTTCTTAAGTTATTGGGGAACATCGAGTATCTGCACCGCCGCAATAGTGTGCATATCTTCGCAGCCGCCCCCTAACCGAATGCCGCGCACCGGGCAGGCATCAAGATAATCTATACCGATAGCGAGTTTCAAATGTTGATTGGGCTGGCAAGTATTATTGGTCACGTCAAAACTTTGCCAACGCCCGTCGAGCCAGGCCTCTGCCCAGGCGTGGGTCGCCACGTGTTCGCTGTCCTGGCTATAGAGATAGCCGCTGACGTAGCGCGCCGGAATTGCCAGACTGCGACAGCAGGCGAGGAACACGTGGGTATGATCCTGACAGACACCCTGCTGGGCGCTAAACGCCTGCGCGGCGCTGTCTTTCACCGTCGTGGTGCCCGGACTGTAAGGCATCTTGAGCAGCAGTTCACCCATCAGGTTGCACAGGCTTTCATGCTGAGCCTGCGGACGGTAGTAGCGCGAGGCGAAGTCACGAATCGCGCCGTCGGCGTGGGTCAGCGGGCTGGTGCGCAGAAAGACCAGCGGGGAAAGATGGCCGAAGTTATCGTCCTCGGCGTTGTCCTCAATCTCGACCACGCCGTTGGCTTCGATAGTGATCGCCTGATGCGGCTGGTCGAGGGTCAATACGTGCAGCACATTGCCGTAGGCGTCGGTGGTGCGCGTGGCGTATTCAGGCAGGCTAAGCTCCCAAGTCAGGATTTTCTGGTGGCTCGAGTTCTGCGGCGTCAGGCGCAGATACTGGGTGCTGCGTTTGACCTGCTGAGCATAGGTGTAATGCGTCTTATGACTGACGTTAAGTTTCATTGTGCCTCCAGATAGGTATGGTGAATGCTCTCGGCAATCGCATTAGTTTGGCTGAGGAAATCGTTCAACCATTGGCTGAGCCCAATTTCCTGAATTTCGGCGAGCGTTGAGAAGCGCAGTTGGGCATGGAGGGTATGAGCACGACGGCGCGGCAGATTGCCCGCGGTGCCGCCGATGAGTTCGAGCTGTTCGGTGATAACCTCGACGCAGGCCAGCAGCGAGCGCGGCAGTTCGCGGCGCAGGATCAGCAGGTCAGAGATGGTTTCTCTGCTAAGCTGCTGTTTATAAAGGCTATGAAAAGCCTCGCGGGCGCTGACCGCTCGCAGCAGTGTGTCCATCCGATAATATTCACGCACCGGATCCTCGTCGGCGTCGAGCAGCTGGTTTTTCGCTTCGAGCAGGCGTGCGGTACTGTCCGCACGCTCCAGCATGGTACCGAGACGAATAAAATACAGCGCATCGCTGCGCAGCAAGGTGCCAAACATCGCGCCACGAAACAGGTGGGATCGCTCTTTGACCCAGTCAAAGAAGCTGTCCGCACCGGCGGATCCCACGCCCTGACGGCGGATCTGTTTCATCTCGATCCACGAGGCGTTAATGCTTTCCCAGACTTCGGACGACAGGCTGCCGCGCACCGCGTGGGCATTGTTCCAGGCCATCTGCATGCAGCTGAAAATGCTGCTGTGGTTATTACTGTCGAGCGCAAAGAAGTGCAGCAGGTTATTCATGGTGACCTGCTGATAGGTTTCGTTGAACAGCGACTGGGTGCCGGTCAGGAACAGCGGCACCATCAGGTCATGGTTGCTGTCGCGAATCGACATCATCGACAGTTTGTTGGTGACGTCCATCAGGCGAGCAATGTTTTCTGCGCGTTCCAGATAGCGGGCCATCCAATAGAGTTCACTGGCTGTTCTGCTTAGCATGCGTCATCCTCCAAAACCCAGGTATCCTTGGTGCCCCCACCCTGAGACGAATTTACCACCAATGAGCCTTCGGCCAGCGCCACGCGGGTCAGGCCGCCGGGAACCAATCGAATTTCTGCACCGGTAAGCGCAAAGGGACGCAGGTCGATGTGCCGCGGTGCCAGTCCTTCCTCCACGAAGGTCGGGCAGGTCGAGAGTGCCAGCGTATTCTGGGCAATATAGTTGTCCGGTCTGGCCTTGAGCAGCTCACGAAAGGTGGCGATTTCCGCCTGCGTGGCTTTCGGGCCGATCAGCATGCCGTATCCGCCAGCGCCGTGAACCTCTTTAACCACCATGTGTTCCAGATTGGCCAGCACGTAGGAGAGATCTTTTTCTTTACGACACTGCCAGGTTGGCACGTTGTTGAGGATAGGATCCTCAGACAGATAGAAGCGGATCATCTCCGGGACATAAGGATAGATAGACTTGTCGTCGGCGACACCGGTACCGATGGCATTGGCCAGCACCACGCCACCGGCGCGATACACCGACAATAGTCCCGGCACGCCGAGCATCGAGTCGGCGCGGAAGGCCAGAGGATCCAGGAATGCGTCATCGAGGCGGCGATAGATAACGTCAACCTTGCAAGGACCAGCGGTGGTACGCATAAACACGGCACCTTCCTTGACGAACAGATCCACGCTTTCAACCAGCTCGACGCCCATTTGCTGCGCCAGGAAGCTGTGTTCAAAATAGGCGCTGTTGAAACGGCCCGGCGTCAGCACCACGACGGTCGGATCGTTCACCGGCGTGCTTTCACGCAGCGTTTGCAGCAGGTGAGAAGGATAACGGGAAACCGGCGCGATCCGCTGTTCGCTAAACAATTCAGGATAAAGCCGCATCATCATTTTGCGGTTTTCCATCATGTAAGAGACGCCGGACGGGGTGCGCAGGTTGTCTTCGAGCACGTAATACTCGCCGTCACCGCCGCGAACCATGTCAGTTCCTGCAATGTGCGCGTAAGTATTCCGATGTAAATCAACACCCTGCATGCATGGCTGATACTGCTCGTTGGCCAATACCTGTTCGGCAGGCACCAGACCCGCCTTGAGGATCTTCTGGTCGTGGTAGATATCATGCAGGAAGCAGTTCAACGCCTGCACCCGCTGGCGAATGCCTCGGTCGAGCATTTGCCACTCTTTGGCCGGAATAATGCGCGGCACGCTGTCAAAAGGGATCAGGCGTTCTGCGCCGTCATCGTCCCCGTACACGTTAAAGGTAATCCCCACCCGGTGAAACAACAGCGCGGCTTCCTCTTTCTTGCGCTGCACGGCCTGTTGGTCGGCCTGCTGTAACCATTGCCAGTAGGCTTTGTAATGACTGCGGTGTTGCCCTTCAGCCATTAACATCTCATCAAAAAAGGGTGAATCGGAAAGGTCAATATTGATCATCATCACCTCACTGACATTACAGGCTAGGGTTGGTGCACAACTTCCATTTTGGTCAGGCCCTAATCACTGATGGGCCAAAACATTAACGCGGCAAGAATTAATACGCATAAAGTGTGCCAGCGTGCAAAAGCGGCCGAAAATCGTTGAAAAGGAGGGAGTATCGCGCTTTTTTAGTGCGCATCACGGCGCGTTTTAGCTAAAAATGAGCAAAAAAAGTGCACCATTTTTAAGTATGGTCGTTGATGAAGCATTCACAAGTGAATGAAAGAGGAGGGCGAGGACAAAAACAAAAAAGGCCAGCGCGGAGGCTGACCTTTTTAGAAGCAATGAGGCTTAGCGACGAATCGCGATCGCTTCAATCTCGATGTTCACGTCTTTTGGCAGACGCGCAACTTCAACGCAAGAGCGAGCAGGGAAAGGCGCGTTATGTTCGGTGAAGAACGCTTCGTAGGTGGCGTTGACGGTCGCAAAATCGTTAAGATCTTTCACGAAAACGGTAGTTTTCACGATATCGGCCACTTTCAGGCCTGCGGCTTCAACGATAGCCTGCACGTTTTCCAGTGACTGGCGTGCCTGAGACGCGATGTCTTCCGCCACGTTGCCGGTTTTAGGATCGACAGGAATCTGGCCGGAAGTGATGATCATGCTGCCGAGATCGACGCCCTGAACATAAGGACCGATAGCTGCAGGGGCATTTTCTGTACTGATTTCGCGAGACATATGAGTTCCTTGTTGAATTAAAAAGCCGAGTCGTGATGAAAAATCATCAGGACAGTATAAGGAGCGGGGAACAATAAATCATCCCCGATTCTTCGCGGCCTATTCGTTATTCAGGACCACCTGATGCTCGAACTCTTTCTCGCAGTACTTGCACTGCAAATGCACTTCATTGTGACGATTCTTCACCGAAAAACTCGACGCGACCGGCTCGAAGCGACTGATGCAGTTGCCGTTAGGGCAGCGCAGCACGCCTTCGATACGGTCCGGCAGGCTCGGTTGCAGCTTCTTGACTACCACGTAGTCATCGATGCGATTGACCGTCGCGTGCGGCGCGTACACCGCCAGCTGATTGACCTGTGACTCGGTCAAAAAGGTGTTCTCAATTTTGATGATGTCTTTGCGGCCAAGCTCGTTGGACGGCAGATTCAGCCCGATGGTAATACGCTGGTCTGTCTCGGTCAGTTTGAACAGAGACAGCAGCTTGAAACCTATCTGCGCCGGAATATGGTCGATTACGGTGCCACACTTGATGGCTTCTACCTGGAGTTTGTTGTCGTGGGTCATGATGCGCTCCTTATTCGCCTGTCTCTGCGTTGAGTACCAGTGCCAGCAAGGCCTGGCGTGCGTAAATCCCGTTACCGGCCTGCTGGAAGTACCAGGCGTAAGGGGTGCTGTCGACGTCGGTAGTAATTTCATCGATACGCGGCAGCGGGTGCAGTACCTTGAGGTGCGGCTGGGCATCGGCAAGATCGGCAGCGCGCAGGATGAACTGGGCTTTCACGTTGGCGTACTCTGACGGGTCCAGACGCTCTTTCTGTACGCGGGTCATGTACAGAATGTCCAGCTCTGGCACCACCTCGTCGATGCTCTCGTGCAGGCTGTACTCGATGCCTTTCTCTTCCAGCAGGTTGAGGATGTATTCTGGCATCGCCAGTGCGTCCGGCGCGATGAAGTAGAAGCGGTTGCCGTTAAACTTCGCCAGCGCCTGCGCCAGGCTGTGCACCGTACGGCCGTATTTCAGGTCGCCGACCATCGCGATTTTGATATTGTCGAGACGGCCCTGGGTTTCCTGAATGGTAAACAGATCGAGCAGGGTTTGCGTCGGATGCTGGTTGGCACCGTCGCCAGCGTTGAGAATTGGAATACCGTGCGAGAACTCAGTCGCCAGACGCGCCGCGCCCTCCTGCGGGTGACGCATCACAATCGCGTCGACGTAGGTCCCAATCACCGAGATGGTGTCGGCCAGGGTTTCCCCTTTCTTGCCAAGCGAGGTATTGCTGCCGTCGGCAAAGCCGACTACCGATGCGCCGAGGCGATGAATAGAGGTCTCAAACGACAGGCGGGTACGGGTTGAAGCTTCAAAAAAGCAACTGGCAATCACCTTATGTTTCAACAGTTCAGGCTGCGGATTGGCTTTCAGGCTAGCGGCGGTGTCCAGCACTAGCTCCAGCTCTTCGCGGCTGAGATCGTTAATTGAAATAATGTGTTTTTGATACAGCGGATTAGCCATTGTCGCTCTCCTTTACGATGATAGACAAAAAAAAGCCCCTCAATGAGGGGCTTTTTGCGATCGATTAAAAACAGGTAATACCATTGGGAGAGGCAACGGCTGAACGCCGCCGACAGGCACTGGGTTCGGTGAAGCATCGAAGCGCAATGTGGTGTTGATCATGTCATTCTCCCGGCAAATTGTGGCGCATTATACGCGCACATATGCTGCCTGCAAGAGGGTGACTTCACCTTTTTGCTTTCTTTGTTCGGCCGGTGAGCAATCGATTGGCATCAGACCTTTTCAGCGAGATGAAAATCTTTTTACGCCAGCGCCGCAGCCTGCCTAGACGCTCGGGGGCCTTGAGTTTGTGTTCAATCCATACCACCTGCCAAGGCTGGAGGCGCATCTGCCCGCTGAATGGCTCCCCGCTAATCAAGTCTTTGCCCTCAACGGCGAGCTTAAAGGGCTGCGACTGACTGCTGATATTAAAAATGCAGCTGATGCGGTTTTCCGATTTTGGATCGTAACGCTCGAAGGCGAAGAGTTTCTCGCTCAACTCAAAGATTCGCTGACCCGCCTGCGGGGAGAATGCCGGATGGGTGCGGCGTATTTCGATCAATCTTTTCAAGCCGTTGAACACTTCGGATCGTAGCGATCCTTTTTTCTCCAGCTCGGCTTCAACCTCGTCGAGATGCAGCTTCTTACGGTTGATACGGCGACTCAGGCCAGACTGATGCATCCCCTCGAGATCGTTCTCACTGCCGAGCAGGCTGTGAATATAAATCGCCGGAACACCCATAAATGCCAGCAGCAGCGACTGCGCCGCCAGAAATTTTCGCGTCTTGAGCTCGACGCTATCGTCCGCCTCTGTGATGGCGCTGAGATAGTTGATATTCAGCTCATACGGAGAATGCGTGCCGTCGCCGTTGTCTTTATAGGACACGCGGCCCTCCTTGCGCAGCGTTTCCTGGGCGAGATATTTTCGCTCGTCATCATCAAGGAAAGTCTCGGTAGGACGCAGGCCGATGCCGTCGTGGCTGGAAAGGAAGTTGAAATAGGTGGTTTTCGGGTAGTGCGCCTCCGCGTTTAGCCCCTGTGCCCACTGAGTCAGCTTGCGGGTGTCTTCGCGCAGGAAGGCGTGCAGGGTCAGCGGCGGCAGTGCGAACTGGTACACCATGTGCGCCTCGTCGCCTTCACCAAAGTAGCTGATGTTTTCATTATGTGGCACGTTGGTTTCGGTAATGATGCGGGTCCCCGGAATGACCTCATCGAGAATGGTACGCCACAGTTTGATGATGTTATGCGTCTGTGGGCGGTGGATACAGGTGGTGCCCATCTCCTTCCAGATATAGCCGATAGCATCGAGACGGATGGACTGCGCGCCGCTGGCCGCGTACTGCAATATCACGTCGATACTCTCGAGCAGTACCTGCGGATTTTTAAAGTTGATGTCTATCTGGTCTTCACTGAAGGTGGTCCACAGGTAGAGCTCGGTGCCGTCGGCCTTGATAAAAGGTGTCAGCAGTGGCGAAGCGCGCGGACGTACAACGCGGCTGTAGTCGAGCTCTGGGTTGGCTTCGATAAAGTAGTCATGATAGTACGGGTCATCTTTGATGTAGCCTTTCAGCCATTCGCTTGAGCGTGATATGTGGTTGATCACGCAGTCAAACATCATGTTGAAGTTGGCAGAGAGATGATGAATATCACTCCACCCGCCCAGATGTTCATCGATACGGCGATAATCAATCACGCTGAAGCCGTCGTCGGAACTGTAGGGGTACATCGGCAGAATATGAATGTCGGAGATAATATCTTTCAGGTGTTTCTGTGCGAAATGATTCAGCGTAGCGAGCGGCGGTTTATCCGGCTGAGAAATAGTATCGCCATAGGTGATGAGATAGATATTGGTGCCGTCTACCCACTGCGACGACCGGTGTGCACCGTAATTCCATTTCTCACCGAGATGCAGAATTTTTTTAATCAGATCGCCAATGTGTTCTTTGGGATAGACCCTGCTCAGCAAGCTTTCCAGGCGAAGCACGAACTCGGGATTCACAGCACCCATAACAGTTCCCTTTTTTATTCACATGCTAAAAGGTTAGTTGATAAACAGGGTTGCCGAGGGGGAAAGCGGGTTAAAAAGTGCAACATTGCATAAAAAAATGCATAAATAACGCATAGCTGAAAGCCAGCCCGTCGGCACGACCAACGGGCTTACGCGGCATTAAGCAAATCGTGCTTACAGGGTGCCGAGCGTGGCGACCATCACCGCTTTTATGCTGTGCATACGGTTTTCGGCCTGATCGAACACCACGCTATGCGCGGATTCAAACACTTCATCCGAGACTTCCATACCGCCTTTCAGGTCGTACTCTTCGGCCATCTGACGACCGAGCGTCGTTTGACCGTCGTGGAAAGCGGGCAGGCAGTGCAGGAACTTCACGTTAGGGTTGCCGGTCTTGGCAATCATCGCCATGTTAACCTGATAAGGACGCAGCAGGTTGATGCGCTCTTTCCAGGCCTCCTTCGGTTCGCCCATCGACACCCAAACGTCGGTGTAGAGGAAATCTGCCCCCTTGACGCCCGTATCGATGTCTTCGGTCAGAGTGATCGAACCGCCGTTTTGCTCAGCCAGATGTCGGCAACTTTCGACCAGCTCGGCGTCAGGCCAGCAGGCGGAAGGCGCGACGAGACGCAGGTCCAGCCCGCACAGCGCGGCGGCTTCGAGCAGTGAGTTGCCCATATTGTTGCGCGCATCACCGAGATAGGCGAGAGACATTTGCGACAGAGTTTTACCCGGCAGATGCTCTTTCATGGTCAGCAGGTCGGCCAGAAGCTGGGTAGGATGGAACTCATTAGTCAGCCCGTTCCATACCGGCACACCGGCGTGTTCGGCCAATGTTTCAACGATTTCCTGACCGAAACCGCGATACTGGATACCGTCGTACATTCTTCCCAGCACGCGAGCGGTGTCTTTCATCGACTCTTTATGGCCAATCTGGCTGCCGCTTGGGCCGAGGTAAGTAACCTGTGCTCCCTGATCGTATGCGGCAACTTCGAAAGAGCATCGGGTGCGGGTCGAGTCTTTTTCGAAGATGAGCGCAATGTTTTTGCCTTTCAGGTAAGGCTTCTCGCTGCCGTTTTTCTTGGCAGTTTTCAAATCTGCAGAGAGCTTCAGCAGGGTTTCAAGTTCTGAGGGGGTAAAATCCAGCAGCCTAAGAAAATGGCGTTTACTTAACAGACTCATGTGTCTATCTCCGAAACTTATCCAATGAATTAAAATTCAATTTATATGTATGAATATGCAATTACAACCCCCAAGTAAAAACTTTATCGTTTATGTTGGAGGCAAGCCGTCTGCTGTGTGAAAATAGCGTCTAAACGTCATATTGATTGAGGACTGAGGCATGGCAAACCGTGAATTGCTAGACGAACAACGTGAAGAGACCCGCTTAATCATCGAAGAGCTGTTGGAAGACGGCAGCGATCCTGACGCGCTTTACACTATTGAGCATCATTTCTCCTCCGAGAAATTCGAAGTTTTAGAGCGAGCAGCGGTAGAGGCTTTCAAACTGGGCTACGAAGTGACCGATGCTGAAGAGCTAGAAGTTGAAGATGGCTCAACGGTAATGTGCTGCGACGTGATAAGCGAAGTTGCGCTTAACGCCGAGATAATCGACGCACAGGTTGAGCAGCTGGTGGCGCTGGCGGAAGCTAACGGCGTCAACTACGACGGCTGGGGCACTTATTTCGAAGACCCTAACGGCGAAGACGGCGACGAAGAAGAATACGACGAAGAAGATGAAGAAGAAGACGAGGCTGCGCCTAAGTCTAAAAGCATCGTCGATAAAGATGACGACGGCAAACGCCACTAAGTCTTTATATTACTCTGCTGCGCGTCGGTGATACGGCGTTGGAAGCGGGCTCGTCCTGGTTCAGCAGATGAAGAATGAGTCGTTAAGTTCAAATATAAAAAAAGCCGACGATGTCGGCTTTTTTATTGCTTAAACATTGTGTTACAGCGTTTTCAGCATGGTAACTTCGCAGTCTACGTGCCCGGTGCTGCCGAGCGCGCCGTCGATGTGTTCGAAACCCAAGTGTTCATACAACGCAATCGCCTGCGTCAGGCTGGCGGTGGTCTCGAGGTAACAGCGGGTAAAGCCCTGTCCTTTGGCGTGGGCCATGGCCTGAATCGCCAGACGTTTTGCCAGGCCTTTTCCACGCAGGCTGGACATGAAATACATCTTCTGTAGCTCACAAATGTCGTCGTCGGCACCCACTAATGGGGCAACACCGCCGCCACCGGCTATCTCACCGTTGAGTTCAACCACCCAGTAGGCGTGGCGTGGCCGACTGTACATTTCACACAGCACGTCGAGATTGGGATCGGCAACCGTATAGCCTTTATCGGCTGTCAGGCCAAATTCGGCCGAAACGGTGCGAATGACGCGTGCAATATCGGCATTGTCATCACAGGTAATGCGGCGCACCACGACATCTTGCTCTGTTGAATTAATCACTGCTGTCGTCATAGATTCTTTGTCTAATGAAAGTTAGATGAGGTATCGCTTCGCTTTTCTTTTGCATTTAATACCGCGAGCGGGCGTTTTTTGCAATGCGAAAAAAAACGGCGGAGCTTTCACTCCACCGTTTTCTCGTCATTACCTTAGCGGCCAGAATTACAGCGCGGCGATGGTGGCCTGCTGTTCCTGAATCTTCACCTTGGCTTCGGCACAGGCCTGCAGTCTCTCGCGCTCTTTCGCGACAACCGCTTCCGGGGCACGCGCCACGAAGCCTTCGTTTGAAAGCTTGGCTTCGATACGCTCAACCTCTGCGTCCAGCTTGGCAATCTCTTTGCACAGACGTTCCAGCTCGGCTTCTTTATCTACCAGACCGGCCATTGGGATCAGCAGCTCTGCGCCCTCAACCAGCTTGGTGACAGAAACCGGACCTTTGTCGCCGGCAGGCAGCACGGTGATGGACTCCAGACGCGCCAGTGATTTGATGAAGCTCAGGTTCTGCTCCACGCGACGCTGTGCATCGGCGCTTGCGCCACGCAGCAGCAGTTCGAGTGGTTTACCCGGAGCAATATTCATCTCTGCACGCACGTTACGAATAGCGACGATCGCCTGCTTGATCCACTCGAGGTCGACCAGCGCGCTTTCATCGGCTTTATCCGCCGAGTACTCTGGGAAAGGCTGCAGCATGATGGTGTCTGCGGTAATGCCTTTCAGCGGTTTCACGCTCTGCCAGATGGTTTCAGTGATGAATGGAATGATCGGATGTGCAAGGCGCAGCAGACCTTCCAGGACCTCGACCAGCGTGTGACGGGTGCCGCGAAGCTGTGCTTCGGTGCCACCGTTCATCACCGGCTTCGCCAGCTCCAGATACCAGTCACAGAACTGGTTCCAGGTGAATTCATACAGAATGCTCGCTGCGAGGTCGAAACGATAGCCGTCCAACGCTTCGCGGTAGGCTTTCACCGTACGGTTATATTCAGCCAGGATCCAGCGGTCAGCCAGAGACAGCTGCAGTTCGCCGCCGTTCAGGCCACAGTCTTGATCTTCGGTGTTCATCAGCACGAAGCGGCTGGCGTTCCACAGCTTGTTACAGAAGTTGCGGTAGCCTTCGAGACGCTTCATGTCCCAGTTGATGTCGCGACCGGTCGAGGCCAGTGCCGCCAGCGTGAAGCGCAGGGCGTCGGTGCCGTGCGGTTCGATGCCGTTCGGGAACTGCTTCTCGGTGCGCTTGCGGATTTTTTCCGCCAGCTGCGGCTGCATCATGTTGCCGGTACGTTTTTCCAACAGGTCTTCTAGCGAGATACCGTCGATCATATCCAGAGGATCGATGACGTTACCCTTGGACTTAGACATTTTCTGCCCTTCGTCGTCGCGGATAAGGCCGGTCATGTACACCGTGTTGAACGGAACCTGCGGCTTGCCATTTTCGTCTTTCACGAAGTGCATGGTCATCATGATCATGCGTGCTATCCAGAAGAAGATGATGTCGAAGCCACTGACTACCACGCTTGAAGGGTGGAAGGCTTTCAGGTCTGGCGTTTCGTTTGGCCAGCCCAGGGTCGAGAAGGTCCACAGGCCGGAGGAGAACCAGGTGTCCAGCACGTCTTCGTCCTGACTCAGCACAACGTCTGCACCCAGGCTGTTTTCACGACGCACTTCTTCTTCGTCACGACCTACGTAGACTTTGCCTTCTGCGTCGTACCAGGCCGGGATACGGTGACCCCACCACAGCTGACGAGAAATACACCAGTCCTGAATGTCGCGCATCCAGCTGAAATACATGTTTTCGTACTGTTTTGGGACGAACTGGATTTCGCCTTGCTCAACCGCTTCAACGGCCACTTTTGCCAGCGGGGCAGTGCGCACATACCACTGGTCGGTCAGCATTGGCTCGATAACGACGCCGCCACGGTCACCATAAGGGATGGTCAGGTCGTGCGGTTTGATCTCTTCGAGCAGGCCAAGTTCGTCGAAGGCAGCCACGATGGCTTTACGCGCGGCGAAGCGCTCCAGGCCACGGAACTGTTCTGGAATTTCGTTGCTGCACGCATCGCTTTCTTCGCCCTTGGTGTCGAACACCTCGGCGGTCTGGCGGATGTCGCCGTCGAAAGTCAGGATGTTGATCATCGGCAGGTTGTGACGTTTACCGACTTCGTAGTCGTTAAAGTCGTGCGCAGGGGTGATTTTCACGCAGCCGGTGCCTTTTTCCATGTCGGCGTGTTCATCGCCTACGATAGGAATACGGCGGCCTACCAGTGGCAGGATAACCTCTTTACCGATCAGGTCTTTATAGCGTGGATCTTCCGGGTTAACGGCCACGCCAGCGTCACCGAGTTCGGTTTCTGGACGCGTGGTCGCCACCACCAGGTAGTCTTTACCGTCGGCGGTCTTGACGCCATCGGCCAGCGGATAGCGCAGGTGCCAGATGGAGCCTTTGGATTCGCGGTTTTCAACTTCGAGGTCAGAAATGGCGGTACGCAGTTTCGGGTCCCAGTTTACCAGGCGCTTGCCGCGGTAAATCAGGTCCTCTTTGTACAGACGTACAAACACTTCGCGAACAGCGTTGGACAGGCCTTCGTCCATGGTGAAGCGCTCACGCTCCCAGTCCACGGAGTCGCCCAGACGGCGCATCTGACGCGTTATGGTGCCGCCTGATTCTGATTTCCATTCCCAGATTTTGTCGATAAAGGCTTCGCGACCATAGTCTTTACGTGTTTTGCCTTCTTCAGCGGCAATCTTGCGCTCTACTACCATCTGAGTGGCAATACCGGCATGGTCGGTCCCCGCCTGCCACAGAGTGTTTTTACCCTGCATGCGCTGATAGCGGATCATGGCGTCCATGATGGTTTGCTGGAAAGCGTGACCCATATGCAAGCTACCGGTAACGTTCGGCGGCGGGATCATGATGCAGAAGCTTTCCTTACTGGTATCACCGTTAGGCTTGAAGTAGCCCTGTTCTTCCCAGTGCTCGTAAAGCGGTTGCTCGATATCTTGCGGGTTATATGTCTTATCCATTTCGCTTCGTTAGTCTGTAGTCGTTGTATTGACGTCGGGCGGTGTCGCCGTGGTCAAATTGAAGCCGACGCTGCGATAGGCTTTGTAGCGTTCGCGCGCCAACTGCTTTAAAGAATCTTCGTAAGGAACGAAGTCTACCACTTCATGGAAAGCGGTGGCAAAATCTGCAAAATTCCCGAGCAGGCTAATCAGCAAATCTCGCGGCGCATTTCCGCGTTTTCCTGGCCAGCAAAGCTCGACGGGGGCACCAAATCTCGGGCCTTCTCCCGCCAGATTGTGCGGCACAAACTGGTCGGCATCACGTTTCCACAGCGCTTCATCCAGACGTTCCGCTTGTTTCTGGTCTTCGCAGGCAATAAGCACGCGTTGACCCGCACGGTAGCGCTGTGCCGCAATCTGGCACGCCAGTGCCTCGTGGCCGCTGAGCTCGCCTGCGACGTCCGGTGAGTCGAGAAGAAAAAATGTAGCCTGTTTCATGAGTGTCTTCCTAACGCCGTCCTCCGGCGTGAATCACAGCGAAGGACGGGTTTTACCACAATAGGCGATTAATCGTCGCCGTTGAGACCTGCACGGTTCAACAAGAACTGGGACAGCAGAGAAACAGGGCGACCCGTCGCTCCTTTGTTCTTACCTGAGCGCCATGCGGTACCGGCGATGTCCAGGTGAGCCCAGTTGTACTTGTCGGCAAAGTGAGACAGGAACATGCCTGCGGTGATTGCGCCGCCAGGACGGCCGCCAATGTTTGCCATATCGGCAAAGTTTGACTGAAGCTGTTCGTCGTACTCGTCGCCCATCGGCAAACGCCACGCACGGTCACCGGCCTGTTCGGAGGCGGTGATAAGCTCGTGGGCCAGCGGGTTGTGGTTCGACAGCAGGCCGGTGATGTGATGACCCAGCGCGATGACGCAGGCGCCGGTCAGCGTTGCCACGTCGATAACCAGCTCAGGATCAAAACGCTCAACGTAGGTCAGTGCGTCGCACAGCACCAGACGGCCTTCGGCATCGGTATTCAGCACTTCAACGGTTTTGCCTGACATGGTGGCCAGAATGTCGCCCGGACGGAACGCGCGGCTGCCCGGCATGTTTTCACATCCGGCCAGAACGCCGACTACGTTCAACGGCAGCTTCAGCTCGGCAACGACGCGCATGACGCCATACACCGTGGCCGCGCCACACATATCGTACTTCATTTCGTCCATGTCGGCCGCAGGCTTGATGGAGATACCGCCGGAATCGAAGGTCAGGCCTTTACCGACCAGCACAATTGGCTTAGCGTCTGGGTTCGGATTACCTTTATATTCCATCACCGACATCAGCGACTCGTTCTGCGAGCCCTGACCCACGGCCAGATAGGCGTTCATTCCCAGCTCTTTCATCTGCTGTTCGCCGATGACGCGGGTGGTGATATTAGTGCTGAACGCATCGGCCAGCTGGCGAGCCTGTGAGGCCAGATAAGCGGCGTTACAGATGTTCGGCGGCATGTTGCCCAGATCTTTCGCGGCTTTAACGCCGTAAGAGATAGCCAGACCGTGTGCAATGGCGCGGTCACCGCTGTTAAGTTCGCGGCGGGTCGGCACGTTGAAGACCATTTTACGCAGCGGACGGCGCGGCTCGACCTTGTTGCTCTTCAGCTGATCGAAGGTATAGAGAGACTCTTTGGAGGTCTCGACGGCCTGACGCACTTTCCAGTAAGTATTCCGTCCCTTGACGTGAAGTTCGGTGAGGAAGCAAACGGCTTCCATAGAACCTGTTTCATTCAAGGCGTGAATAGTTTTCTGGATAACCTGCTTGTATTGACGTTCGTCGAGTTCGCGTTCTTTGCCGCAGCCTACCAGCAGAATGCGCTCGGACAGAATGTTTGGAACATGGTGCAGGAACAATGTCTGCCCCACTTTTCCTTCCAGTTCACCGCGGCGGAGCAGGGCGCTGATGTACCCATTGCTGATTTTGTCGAGCTGTTCAGCCATAGGAGATAGGCGGCGTGGTTCGAAAACGCCGACTACAATACAGGCACTGCGCTGTTTTTCCGGGCTACCGCTTTTTACACTGAACTCCATGCACTCTCCTGAATCTTAAAGACAAAGGCGGGGGGTACGGATAGAATGGGGCTTCCGTTACACTCTCCCGTCATTGATGTAATGACCTGTGTTAACCTATACGGCGTAGAAATTTTATTTTGGCGGCTATAAGCATCTTCCTATAGGTCACCTAAATTTACGGTGTTGTAATACTATTTTAGCTGTGAAGGTTGCCATATGATGAGAAAAAATGACGGATTAGCGATGAAATTATCGATTTTCCTGCAAAAAGACAAGTTTTCACAGGCGTATTCAGCGTGATCATCATTAGATATCTGGTTAGGGAAACCTTCAAGAGCCAAATTGCGATCCTGTTTATTCTGCTTCTAATCTTCTTTTGTCAGAAGCTGGTCAGAATACTGGGTGCAGCAGTCGATGGCGATATCCCAACAAATTTAGTTATTCAGCTTCTTGGGTTAGGTATACCCGAGATGGCACAGCTTATCCTGCCGCTGAGTCTTTTCTTGGGTCTGCTCATGACTCTGGGCAAGCTCTATACTGACAGTGAAATCACTGTTATGCACGCCTGCGGACTGGGTAAAAGGTCACTAATCGTTGCTGCCATGGTTCTGGCGGTGTTCACCTCTATTTTCGCCGGTATTAACTCATTTTGGGTCGGCCCCTGGTCGTCGAAGCATCAGGATGAAGTGATGGCCGAAGCCAAGGCGAACCCGAGCATGGCGGCGATGGTCGCTGGGCAGTTCACCCCTTCACAGGACGGCAGTTCCGTGCTGTTTGTGGGCAACGTGCGCGGTAAAGAATTCCGCAACGTTTTCCTGGCGCAGCTTAGGCCGAACGGCAACCAGCGTCCGTCGGTGGTGGTGGCCGAGAAAGGCCATATGGACCAGCGTCCTGACGGCTCCCAGCAAGTGACGCTGGACACCGGCACTCGCTACGAAGGTACCGCACTGCTGCGTGACTTCCGTATCACTAATTTCACCGACTATCTGGCGGTTATCGGCCACAAGATTGTCGAGCTAGACAGCAGCGACGTCGAACAGATGAGCATGTCTTCTCTGTGGCATTCAAAGGCTATCGAGGCGCGCGCCGAGCTGCACTGGCGTCTGACGCTGGTGGTTTCGGTGTTTGTGATGGCGCTGATGGTAGTACCGCTCTCGGTGGTTAACCCGCGTCAGGGCCGCGTACTGAGCATGCTGCCAGCAATCTTCCTCTACCTCATCTTCTTCCTGCTGCAAAGTTCGCTTCGTTCCAACGCAGAGAAAGGCAAACTCGATCCGATGGTCTGGATGTGGGCGACCAACCTTGCGTATCTGGCACTCGCCGTGGTGCTTAATATGTGGGATACCCTGCCAGCCCGCAGGATACGCGCACGTTTTAGAGGAGCGGCCTGATGTTTGGTGTTTTAGACCGTTATATCGGACGGACCATTTTCAACACCATCATGATGACGCTGTTCATGCTGGTTTCCCTTTCCGGGATTATCAAATTCGTTGACCAGCTGCGTAAGGTCGGACAGGGCAGTTATTCGGCGCTCGATGCCGGGCTCTATACCTTGCTGAGCGTGCCGAAGGATATCGAAGTCTTCTTCCCGATGGCCGCTCTGTTGGGTGCGCTGTTGGGCCTTGGCGCGCTGGCGACACGCAGCGAGCTGGTGGTGATGCAGGCCTCCGGTTTTACCCGTATGCAGGTCGCGACCTCGGTCATGAAAACCGCTATCCCGCTGGTCTTGCTGACCATGGCAATCGGGGAGTGGGTATCGCCTGCCGGTGAGCAGATGGCGCGCAACTACCGTGCGCAGCAGATGTTCGGCGGCTCGCTGGTCTCTACGCAAAACGGCATTTGGGCGAAAGACGGGCACGACTTCATCTTCATCGAACACGTGGTGGGCGACAACCAGATCAACGGCGTGAACATCTACCACTTCGACGGTAATAACAAGCTGCTGTCCGTACGCTATGCTACCTCTGCCGAGTACGAGAACGGTGGCTGGCAGCTGTCTCAGGTTGACGAATCGGTACTCGACAGCCCAACCAAGATCAGCGGTTCTCAGACCCTGAGCGGTGAATGGAAGACTAACCTGACGCCTGACAAGCTGGGCGTGGTCGCCTTGGATCCGGACTCGCTGTCGATAAGCGGTCTCTACAACTACGTTAAGTACCTCAAGCAGAGCGGCCAGGAAGCGAAACGTTACCAGTTGAACATGTGGCGTAAAATCTTCGCGCCGCTGTCCGTTGCGGTAATGATGCTGATGGCACTGTCATTTATCTTCGGACCGCTGCGCAGCGTGCCGATGGGCGTGAGAGTCGTGACCGGTATCTGCTTCGGGTTCCTGTTCTACGTGCTGGACCAGATTTTTGGCCCGCTCAGCCTGGTCTACAACATACCGCCACTACTCGGCGCGGTATTGCCAAGCGCACTGTTCCTTGTCATCAGCGTCTATCTGTTGTTGAAACGGAGTTAGCCAAGACCCCGAGGGATAAAAAAAGCAGCTCAATCGAGCTGCTTTTTTGCTTTCTGAAGCCTGAGAGTGAGGAGCTTAGATCTCGTTGTTACGCACCAGATCGGCCACCAGATCGTTCACGCCGTCGCTCATGTTCTTGAACTTGGTCAGCTCTGACCGGGTGACAACGATAAATACCCCTACGCCGCGCTGAGGCACCATCGCCATATAGGTAATGAAGCCCCCACCGCCGCCGGTTTTTTGAATGATGCGCGGCAGCAATGGCGTTGGCGCCATGGTAATCCAGCCCATGCCTAACTCATAGGCCTGCCCCGGAACGTCCATGCCTTTCAACGACACCAGGTCGGTACGACGGAAATACATCTTCTGCGCCAGCGCTGCGGTCGGCGATTGCTGGCCAGCGGCGTTAGGCAGGAACTGCTTCATCCAGCGACCCATGTCCGCCGGTGTGGAATAGACTCCGCCGCTGCCCTGTGCAGCAATCGTGTTCAGACAAGGGCTTGGGCGCAGGCCTTCCATCAGACGAGAGCACTGTGCCGCAGTCGGCGTGAAGGTGGTATCGACCATGCCGTTTGGCTGGGTTATTAACTGACGGAACAGCTGCGGATAAGGCTGATGCGCGGCGTCGGCCAGCGCGTCCGACAGCAGGTCAAAGCCCAGATTGGAATAGGAGGCGTGCGAGCCAGGCGGGACGGTAAGCTTGGCGGTTTGCAACCAGCTCCAGCGTTCCGCGCGATTCGGCCAGGTAAACACCGGACGATGCGGCGCGCCGCCCGGCTGTTCGCGTGGCAGACCGGCAGTGTGGGTGGCGAGGTTGAGCAAAGTCATCGGCGACGTCGGGCTGTAATACGGAACGAAGGCGTTGCCCGGCGCGTACTTACGCAGCGGATCGGTCACCTTGACCGTACCCTGTTCAGCAAGCTTCACCAGCACTTCGCTGGTCATTAGCTTGGTCAGCGACGCGATGCGGATCAGTGAGTCTTCACGAGGACGCTGACCCGATCCTGCCCGGGTTTCCCCAAAGCTTCTGAAAACCTGCTGATTCTTATCGACAACCACGAGCGCCATGCCCATGGCGCCGCTGCTATAGAAAATATGTTCTGCGTGTTCATCAACGACCTGAGAGGCCAGTTTTTGGGTCTGAGCCTGGCTCAGTACAGGCATACTGGCAAAAGCAATGGCCAGCAGCGACAGGGAGAATTTTTTCAACAAACGCGTATCCATTCTAAAAGCGGTGAGAGGGAAGATTGGATTTATCTTAATGGGATACGCGAAGAACCGCATGAGGAAATCGATGCTTCCGCAAAAAATTTACAGAGCAGGGGGAGGCAGAGGCATCAGGGCCGATGGCCTGAAAATGGTGTAAAGAAATTCCTAATAAAATTTGTGCTGATTATTTACTCACACAGGGCAATTACGCTGCTTTATTATTCTATTTATAACGACACGAAAATTAAATAATAACCTTACGGACAATACACAGTGTGGATTATTTAATTTACGAAGCTTCTAAAGCTAACTTTGTAATTAATTATGTCATTTTTGAACTTATTAATTTGACCGTTTTGATTATTTATTATCCTTAACGGGCTTTTTTAGAGTTTTCAATAATTCTTATTTTCCTTTGGTTACATCCTTAAACTAAATTGTCCGATTTTTAACCACAAAAAAGCGGTTAATGTGTGACCGTCGTCGCATTTAATGCTTTTCCGCCTACCACAGCTATGTTAAATATTTATGCGTGGTGCAACGCCATATTTCTTAAATAACAAAAATAAAATTGTTGGAGACAGGGTAAATGCGTAATTTAAAAGCGCCAATCATCGTTGGCGGAGTTATTTTATCGGTACTTTCAGCCAGCGCTCAGGCTGAAATCACCGTTTTAGATAAAAATAAGCAAAGTGATTCCTTACTGGCCCCGTTGAGCTTGCAGGTTGGCGGCAGTATTCGTCCTGAATGGATTTTCCAGAACACCAAGAATAAAACGCACGGTGATTCAAGTGGTCACGACGGCGGCACCCGTTTCCGTTTTAGCGGCGACTATGCCCTGACAGATCATACTTCTATTATTGGTAAGTATGAGCTTGGCGTGAACATGTATCACCTGTTGAACATCAAGTCAGGTTATGACGAAAGCAGCAACCTGCTGAAAAAACGTCAACTGTATTACGGATTCAAGGATGACCGTTACGGTACCCTGACTTACGGTAAGCAGTATGGTCCTTACTATGACATCGTCGGTAGCAAGAGTGACGTATGGGATAACGATGGTCAGGCAGCGGGCGAAGGCGTGGGTCTGTCCGGCGACTTCGACGGCGGTAACCGTCCATACAACAGCATCAAATACGTAAACACCATCGGTGCATTTACTATTGATGCCAACTACCTGTTGCCAGAAACTGAATACGATGCGGGTTCAGACTCTGTGGGTGATGATTTGCACTATCGTCGTGACGGCGGCGGCGGTCTGGGTATCGATTATGCGGTAACCAAAACGCTGACGTGGAGCGGTGTTTACACCCTCACCAACGCGCGTATGAAAAACGACAACAATGATTCCAAGCAGTATCACCAGCAGACCACTGCGACTGCTTTGACCTGGCAGCCGGGCGCATGGTACTTGGTGGCAACCGCCAACTACTATAAAGACTACGTGCCAAGTCATCAGGACAACGTGAACCAGAATAACTACTTCGCGGGCGACGGCTACGGTCTGGAAGCCTTCGCGGGTTATACCTTCACGTTTAATAAAGAGCTGCTGAAATCGGTACAGCCTTACGTTGCAGCTGACCAGCTGAAACTGAAAGGCAACGAAGACTACGATGCACACCACGTGTATCTGGGTACGGCGTTCGACTTCGGTCACCACCTGTCACTGTACGTAGAACGTACCCTGGCACGTGCTCCTGGCCAGTCTGACTCTACTGCTGTCAGCTTCTACTACAACTTCTAATCACCGACTTTTCTTGCAAAAAGTCGTGATAAAGAACAGGGCCGGTGCCGCAATGCACCGGCTTTTTTATGGCCGAAAAGTACGATGCCGCCAGTATTTTTGCCGCAATATCAATCACAATGTGCGTTTTAGCCGCTTTTTTCAGCACTTGGTGCAAGATTAAGGGGATAAGTATTGCGCGGGCATACGGTAGAGGTATAATGCACCCGTTTTCCGCATACTACTTTCAGTGCCGAAGTGGCGAAATCGGTAGACGCAGTTGATTCAAAATCAACCGCCGCAAGGCGTGCCGGTTCGATTCCGGCCTTCGGCACCAAATAGTAGTATGAAAAATTAAGTCACCCTCCGGGTGGCTTTTTTTTTGCCTGAAATTCAGCCTTTGTAAGGCTTCTGTCGCTTTTTTGACCTGTCCCCAGTAATAGATACAACCCTCAGTGAGTCATGTCGGTTGGTTTTTTCTTCATATTTCCCGTTTCGCCAGCTAGCTGAAAATTCAGACGGCGTGTGGTAATTCAGCGGTGAATGAGGGGGCACTCGTTATAATCCTGATGCCATACACTGATGGTTTTCCTGGCATGGCTGACGTCGCTGAACCTGTGTTCATTCAGGCATTCATCGCGAAAGCGGCCGTTAAAACTCTCAATAAATCCGCTCTGCGTCGGCTTGCCGGGCTAGATAAGCCGCAGCTCCAGGCTATGCTCATAAGCCCACTGGTCAAGTGCTCTGCAGGTAAACTCAGGCCCCTGATCGGTTCTTATCGTCGCCGGATAGCCGCGAAACAGCACAATGCTGTCCAGAATATGCGTGACCTGCACGCCTGAAATCCCGAAAAAAGAGTGGGGCGGAATCTATCGCCATTTATAACGATGAACGACCCCACCAGTCACTGAAATTCAGCCTTTATAAGTCTGCATCACCTTTATTCCTGTTCATTCTGTCTATAGTTAATCCTTTATGTTTCAGCAGGCTATGTCAGCCCGCTTTACCTCTGAGGAGACTTGTCAATGCTATTGCCGTTCCGTCGTTCTTTATTTGCCTCATCGTTTCTCCTTGCTATCACCTCGTCCGCCTTTGCGACTCCCGCCGGTAATCTGCCGCTCATGCCTTGGCCGCAGCAGGTAGAGGTGGCTCCGCAGGCTGGGAAATGGAGGGTGGACAACAGGCTGTCGGTGGCCGTCAGCGGAGACAATCTTGGCCCTCTGCCGCAGCGCTGGCGCGAACGGATTGAGCAGCAAACCGGATGGACACTACAGCCGCAGCCGACCGACGCTACGCAGAGTAAAATTCAGGTGGTTATCAAACATAAAGTGGATGCCTTGCCCAAGCCAGACAGTGACGAAAGCTATGATCTTGAAGTCACCCCGCAGGGTGCGATCATTGACGCGAACACCCGTTTTGGTGCGATACACGGCATGGAAACCTTATTGCAACTGCTGCAAAACGATGGTGAGAACACGTTCCTACCGTTGGTGAGAATTCATGATAATCCGCGTTTCGCATGGCGTGGCGTGCTGCTGGACTCTGCACGGCATTTCCTGCCGGTCGGTACTATCAAGCGTCAGCTCTACGGTATGGCTGCCGCCAAGTTGAACGTTTTACACTGGCATTTAACTGACGATCAGGGCTGGCGATTCGCGTCAGAGCATTATCCGAAGCTGCAACAATTAGCCAGCGACGGCGAGTTCTATACCGTGGCCGAGATGAAAGATGTTGTGGCTTACGCGACATCTTTAGGGATCCGCGTTGTGCCAGAAATTGACATGCCGGGTCATGCCTCGGCGATTGCCGTTGCTTACCCCGAACTGATTAGCGCACCCGGCCCCTTCAGCATGCAGAGCGAGTGGGGCGTGCATGAACCGACGTTGGATCCCTCTAACGAACAGGTTTACAAATTTGCCGATACCCTGGTCGGTGAGCTGGCCGCCATTTTCCCCGATCCTTACCTGCACATCGGCGGTGATGAAGTGAAAGATACCCAGTGGCAGAATTCCACGGCAATTAAGGCCTATATGAAGAAGAATCATATTGCCGATAGCCACGCGTTGCAGGCCGCCTTCAACAAGCGTTTGCAGCAGATTTTGCAAAAACATCATCGCCATATGGTTGGCTGGGATGAGATTTTCCATCCCGACTTGCCAAAGAATATTGTGATTCAATCCTGGCAGGGGCCGGATTCGCTGGGTGCCAGCGCGCAGCAGGGCTATTTGGGAATTCTGTCCACGGGTTTCTATCTCGATCAGCCGCAAAGCTCGGCTTATCACTATCGCAATGAAATCCTGCCGCAGCCGTTGGGCGTCGATCAAAACCTTGCCGAAGGTGAAAAAGCCCAGAGCTGGGCATTTTCTATGCCGCGTCTGAAAGGCAGTCCCGTTGAGGGAAGTTTTTCCCTGATTGAAGGGAAGCAGGGCTGGCGCGGGTTTATCGATTTCAAAGGGAAAACCCGTCGTGCGCTGCGTGATATTGTCTGGCAGAACAACGGTCAGGTCAGCTTCGCGGTGGATACCTGGATGGGCGACACACGTCCTGTCCTCACCCTCAAAGACGGTAAATTAGACGGTTACTTTGTGATTGGTAACGCGCGTTATCCAGCAACGGGCAACCCAATCAGCGAAATCCCCCAAGGCACGCCGCCAGTGGTGCCGGACGCCAGGGGAATGCAAAACATTCTCGGCGGTGAAGCCGCGCTGTGGCAGGAAAATATCACCTCAGAAATTCTTGACCTGAAGCTATGGCCGCGTGGGTTTGTGGTCGCCGAACGTCTGTGGTCTGCGGAGGATGTGAAAGATATCGACAATATGTATCAGCGTCTGGCGAAAGTGGACGCCTGGTCGGCAGTATCGGTAGGGTTGCAGCAGCATGCAGAAACCACTCGCCTGATGACTCGACTGGCAAACAGTAGTGACATCACACCGCTGCTGACGCTCTCTTCGGCGCTTGAGCCGGCACAGTATTACACCCGCCAGCACCTGAAGTTTAAGGCCGGGAACTACCAACAGTTTGAGCCACTGAATCGCCTGGTTGATGCGCTGCCAGCGGAAAGTAATGCCGTGCGTCAGCTCGATAATCAGGTAAAAGCCTTGCTGGCTGACGGTAAAGACGTACAGGCGGCGAGGGCAATTCGCAACCAACTGACGCTGTGGCGGGACAATAGGGCGCAGGTTGAGCCAATACTGGCGCAAAACTACGTCTTGAAACCCGTACAGCCTGTGGCGGAACAACTCAGCCAACTGTCGGTGCTGGGGCTGAAATGGCTGGATAACATCCAAAGAGGGGAACACATCACAGCGGAGGAGCGCCAGAAGGCGCAGACCCAGCTGGACAGTGCGGCACAGATTCAGGATGAGTTGGTGATTGCGGCGGTGTATCCGCTTCAAAGGCTATTACAAGGTGTGAAATAAACACCTTTTATCGCTTCAAGGTCTGTCGCTTCAGGCGGCGACTGTGCCCGAAGCGACGGCCAATAACTTCGGCACCTCAAGGGTGCCGAAGTCCTGCCATTGACCCGTTAAATATCGGCTACTCGTGATCTTCGCCATACAGCCCAATCAACCGGCGTACCACGCCGTTAGTCCAGCCGAAGCCGTCCTGTAGGGGATACTCACCGCCGCCACCTTCACCGGAGGCATCGCCCGCGATGTGGTATTTTTCGATCAGCTTATGGTTACGCTTATAAAACTGGTTAACCGTTTTCAGCCAGTTGCGGGCGATTTCGTCACCCAGCGCGTCATTGCCATACATTTTAAAGCCCTGAATGGCCATCCACTGTAGCGGTGCCCAACCGTTGGGCTTGTCCCACTGCTCGCCGGTTTCATATTCGGTAGTCAGCAGGCCACCGTCGGAAAGCAGGCGTGCGCGCACGGCTTCACCCAATCTTTCGGCCTGTTCGTGCGTGGCGAGACCCACGTACAGTGTCACCACGCTGGCGGCGGAGAAGAGCGCGAACTGCTTGCGGTGCCAGTCATAGTCGCGGAAACATCCCTGGTCTTCGTCCCACAGATAATGGTTAATGGCCAGGCGGCGTTCTTCTGCTTTCTGGCGATACAGCGCCTCGGTCTCACGGTCACCTTTTAGCGCCGAAATATTGGCAATCGTGCTTTCGAGTTTATAAAGGAACGCGTTGAGATCCACCGGAATATATTTGGTGGTGCGGATACTGGCGAGGCGATTGGCATCACGCAGCCAGCGCGAAGAATAATCCCAGCCTGATGCCGCACCGGCACGCAGGTCACGGTAAACTTCGTTTGCAGGGCGATTAGAGTGTTTGGCGGTTTCCACATCCTCGCGCCATGACTCATCGCGCGGCGTGTCCCTGTCGTCCCAATAACGATTTAACAAGGCACCATTCGGCATTTTAACCGCATGGCGATAGGCCTGATTGGCCCCCAGCGATTCCGCACCGTCCATCCAGAACTCGTGCTCTTTAATCAAATGATCGAGATAACGACGGGCACCGCGCACGCCATCTTCCTCAAACAGCTCTACCATCAGCGCAAATACCGGCGGCTGGGAGCGGCTGAGATAATAGGTCCGGTTGCCGTTAGGGATGTGGCCGTAGGTCTCAATCATCCAGGCAAAGTTGTCCGCCATGCTGCGCAGCAAATCGTGGCGGCCACTTTCGGCCAGCCCCAGCATGGTGAAATAGGAGTCCCAATAATAGGTCTCGCTAAAGCGACCTCCCGGAACAATGTACGCCTGCGGCAATGACAGCAGTGAAGACCACGGAATATGTTGTTCTGGCTGGCGCGTTAATACCGGCCACAGCTTATCGATATGTTCTTTAAGCGAATCACCGGGATTGGAAACGTAATCGCTGCCGTAATGTTTTGGCATCCAAAAATGTTCGTTAACAAACTGCTTGAGATCGAATCCGGGATTATTTTTCTGGCGACGATAGCCAATCAGGATATCCAGCGGATCCATTTTAGGTGCGCAGTCCGGAAATGTTTTGCTGTCCTCGAAAATATGCGCAGACTGCACTGCTGCGAATAATTCAAGATAACGATCTGCCGGCGTTAGCGCATCGGAATGGGGCATCCCCTCAATCATTTCCGGTTCTGGCTCGGCCTCTAGCATTTTATCTAGTGTTAATTCAGAGGGTTCCGGTTCATATTTGTTGATTTTGTCGATGTCGAACTCCACTGATTCAGTAACGTCGTGTAATTTAGAGTTGTACATATAATGTCAAGCCTCTTCATTGCGTCGTTAAAATACGGGGGCTTCCCGCGTGCGAATTTCTAATAAGTGTAGACTTTTGCTTCGCCTATTTCAGTAAATCTGTGTAATTGCTCACATTACTTAATCGGCACATAAAGTGAAAAAACCTTATAAGCCGTTATTTAACCGTTGGAAAATAAAAGCAATTAGTCTCAGGATGCGGAAAATCTTTACTTAATTCGTTTGCAACACTTTGTGAATAGCCCCGATTTTCGGGGCTAAAGGACGGGAGACGTCAACGTTATGGCGTGGCGGCTTTTGCCGTGGAGGATTTTTCAGAGCCACGTTCCGGCAGCGCACGAAGATCCTTAAGATAGGTTTCTCCCCAGTGCGCAATATCGTTCTCGCGCAGTATCTTCATCATCTCGTTATAACGGGAGATACGCTCTTCACGCCCCATGGTCAGCGCCTGATCGAGCGCAGCGGCAACTTCATCGCGGTCATAAGGGTTGACGATGAGCGCACCCGTCATCTCATTAGCGGCACCGGTGAAACGTGATAAAACCAACACGCCAGGGTCTTCAGGGTCCTGTGCGGCGATATACTCCTTAGCCACCAGATTCATCCCGTCGCGCAGCGGTGTTACCAGCCCGACGTCGGTAAGTCGGAATATCTTCATCAGCAGGCGACGATCAAAATGCTGATTAAGGTAATACAACGGCGTGCTGTTTAAGCTGCCGTATTTACCGTTGATGCGCCCGACTTCCATTTCCAGCTGATGACGCAAGTCCTGATACGCCTGCACGTCACCGCGCGACGTCGGAGCAATCTGCGAATAACGCACTTTGCCGCGATGCTGCGGATAATGTTCCAGCAGGGCTTCAAAAGCCAGGAATCGCTCAGGTAAACCCTTGGTGTAATCCAGACGTTCGCAGGAAATAATGTTTTTCGCGTTACTCAGCTCGCGTTTCATCATGTCGATTTTCGGCGGCAGTGGACCCTCTGCCATCTGTTTGATGCTGTCCGGCGCGATGCTTATCGGATAGACCTCGGTCTTGAAGGTATGGCCAAAGGCGCGGTGGGTATTGGGTGCAACGTCTTCGAGGGGGGTCAGCTGGTCAAGGTTTTCAACGAACGCATTGCGGTCGGTTTCCGTCTGGAAGCCCAGCAGATCATACTCGCACATCATTTCCAGCAGTTCTTTATGGGTCGGCAGGGCGTTGAACACCTCTGGCGTCGGGAAAGGAATATGCAGGAAGAAACCTATGCGGTTCGTGACGCCGATTTTGCGTAACGCGGCGGCAAACGGCAGCAGATGGTAATCATGGATCCACAGAATATCATCGGGTTTGATCAGCGGCTGAAGCTGTCTGGCCAGCAGGTCATTGACGCGGCAATAGCCTTCCCACGCCTCGCGCTGAAAATCGACCAGGTCAATGCGGTAGTGGAAAGCGGGCCAGATAACAGCGTTGGAAAATTGGCAGTAATAAAGATCGTAATCGTTCTGATTAAGCGGCACGGTGGCGTAAGTAATGCCGTCTTTCTCGACGATATCAAGCTCTTCCTCTTCTTCTCCCGATATCTCGCTTATTTCACCACTCCAGCCAAACCACAGGCCTGACGTATTCTTGAGGGCATCCATGATGCCGACGGCAAGTCCACCCGCGCTCGATTTGGATTTATTAGGAATAGCGATACGGTTAGATACAACAACCAGGCGACTCATAATCTTGACCCCTTACCTACGTTATTATGTTTGATTTGTGAAAGCAGTTGTTCAAGCCAGTCATACACGTCGGCGACGTCATTAAGACGATAGTGAGCGTGGCCCGCCCCTTCACCGACTTTGACTGAAATACCCTGCATGGCGTTCACCGCCAGAAATCCTTTTTCATCCGTAAGGTCGTCGCCGACGAATACGGGAATGCGGCCCTTAAAGGGAAGTTCTTGCATAAAAGCTTGTATTGCTGCGCCTTTATCGGTGCCCTGCGGCTTAATCTCTACGACGCATTTGCCCGGTTGCAGCTGGAGGCCAGGGAATTTTTCTACCGCTGATTCTGCCAGTGCCAATACCTGATGTTCAAAAGCGGGGGCCTGGCGATAGTGCAGCGCAAAGGCCATACCTTTGGCTTCCAGCAGGGTGCCCTGCATTGCCGACATGCCCTGTTGCAGCATGTTTTGCAACGGCGTTACCACCTTTTCGGAAAGCGTGACGCGATGCAGTTGAGACTCGGCATCACGTCGTTCTGCACCGTGAACGCCGGCGAGCGGGAAGCGATGTGGTGCGCTTAGCGCGTCGAGTTGAGCAATCGGACGGCCTGATACCAGCGCCAGCGCGCCGTCTGTGGCCTGCGACAGCGCCAGCAGACGATCGCGTACAATTAAGGGAATGCTCACGGCGTCGGGCTCTGCCTGAAGTGCAGCCAGAGTTCCGTCAACGTCAAAGAAAAAAGCGTACAGGCGTCCTTCCTGAAGGGGGGGAGGCGGTGTATCGGTGATATTTTCCGGTGCAACAGTAGTCAATCTTTTTCTCCTGTTTGCAAAGGGTTAGGCGAATTTATTCGCGATAGCATTAAAGCCTTAAGTTAAATTTCAGGACTCACCAGATCACAAGAAGTGTTTGATGCCGCTATAAAATAAGAAAAAATGGCATCAGAAGGGTGAATGAAATCCAGAAACCTCAACTCTGCATTTAATTTTGTAGTATTCAGTGTAGACCCTGCTGGATATTTTTCCAGGTATCTACTTAATCAGAACGTGCTGCATAAATAGTGAGTCTATAAATTAAATTTTTATTTCTATTAAATTAAAGGAGTTTTCTTATAGAGTTAATGAGACTTTTTATAATGCCAATAGGGATAGGTTTCTAAAGCCAGGCTATTTATGTTTGATTGCCCGGCATTATTTTTTATCAATAACAATAAACATTTACTCAATAATAGCGTTTACTTTATAAGCATTGTAGTTTCATATTTAAGAATATTTAAATTGAGGTGCTCTTGCTCCTATGCAGAAATCGCCACCTGCTACACTTATTCCTATTCGTTTACGATGTCAGAGATAAGGAATAACGATGGCGAGCAACAAAACGGTCGGTGCAGGATTACCGGAACCGACACATACCTTACTGTTGAGCGGTAACGACGTTGAGCAAAAACGCGATGAAATCCTTAACTATTTCACTCAAACCTGGGCACTGTACGAGAGTCTTTTCGACTGTCTGGCCAATGAGCGCGCCTACTTCACTAAAGCAATCTCTCTGCGTCATCCCCTGATTTTCTATTTCGGGCATACTGCGACCTTCTACATCAATAAGCTGATGGCCGCCGGGCTTATCGAGGATCGCATCGATCCGCATATTGAAGCGATGCTGGCGATTGGCGTTGATGAAATGAGCTGGGATGATTTGGATACCAGCCATTATGACTGGCCTGCGCTGGCAGAGCTGCGTGATTATCGCGGTAAGGTGCATCGCAGGGTTATTGAATTTATTAAAGAAATGCCCTTATCGCTGCCGATCGATTGGGAGAGCCCGGCCTGGGTTATCCTGATGGGCATCGAGCACGAGCGTATCCATCTTGAAACCTCGAGCGTGTTGATGCGCCAACTGCCGGTCGAGTGGTTACAGCCTCAGCCGCACTGGCCAGCGTGTCAACGTGCGCGCACCGACCGAACTGCCGCGCCTGAAAATACGCTGGTTTCTCTGCCAGAGACCACGTTGACGCTCGGCAAAACTGACGATACCTATGGCTGGGACAACGAATACGGCCGCCTTGACTGCGACATCAAAGCGTTCAAAGCCAGTAAAATGCTGGTCAGTAACGCCGAGTTTTACGAGTTTGTGCAGGCTGGTGGGTATCAGGACCCGCAGTGGTGGGACGAAGAAGGGCAAGGCTGGCTGTCTTTCTCCAAGGCCGAGATGCCCACATTCTGGGTTGGCGCAGCATCCAAACCGGCTATCCTGAAATTGAGGCTGCTGGCCGAAGAGGTGCCAATGCCGTGGGACTGGCCGGTTGAGGTTAACCAGCTTGAAGCAGCCGCTTTCTGCCGCTGGAAGGCCGAGGATACCGGTAAGTCAATCCAGCTGCCGACCGAGGCAGAGTGGTACGTGCTCAGGCAGCAGGTTGAGGGCGACCAACCTGGCTGGGATCAGGCTCCCGGCAATATTAACCTTGCGTGGTGGGCCTCAAGCTGCCCGGTTGACAGATTCCCGCAGGGTGATTTTTACGACATTGTCGGTAACGTCTGGCAGTGGACGACTACGCCTATCAGCGGCTTCGATGGCTTCAAGGTACACCCGCTTTATGACGACTTTTCGACGCCGACCTTCGACGGTAAACATGCCATCATCAAAGGCGGCAGCTGGATCTCGACCGGCAATGAGGCGCTCAAGTCTTCCCGCTATGCGTTCCGCCGTCATTTCTTCCAGCATGCCGGTTTTCGCTATGTGGTCTCAACTCATCAGGAGAAATTAACCGTCAATCCTTATGAAACCGATCTTCTGGTATCGCAGTACCTTGATTTCCAATACGGCCCGCGCTATTTCAACGTGCCTAACTATGCACGCGCGCTGGTCGATATTGCCGAGCAGGTGGTTGAAAAACGTGGCTCTGCATTAGACATTGGCTGCGCCACTGGCCGAGCCAGCTTTGAGCTTGCGCGCACCTTCGACCAAGTGACAGGTATGGACTACTCGGCGCGCTTTATCGACGTCGCGCTGTCGCTGGTGCGGGGAGAGGAACGACGTTATCTGATGCCGGAGGAGGGCGAACTGGTGCAATACTGTCAGGCTAGCCTGTCTGAGATAGGTATTACGCCAGAGCAGGCTGAGCGCGTGCAGTTTGTGCAGGGTGATGCCTGTAACCTTAAGCCTCATAGTGAAAGTTATGATCTGGTTCTGGCGTCCAATCTGCTGGACCGCCTGCGGGATCCGAGACGTTTCCTGCACGATATCTCAGCCAAAATCGTCAGCGGGGGGGTGCTAATCATCTCTTCTCCTTACACCTGGCTTGAGGAATTCACGCCGAAGGAGAATTGGATTGGCGGCGTTCGCGAAAACGGCGAGGCGCTGAGCAGTTATCAGGCTCTACAGCGTTTACTGGACGGTGACTTTGAAGAAATTAACCCACCGCTCGATGTGCCGTTTGTCATTCGTGAAACGGCGAGAAAACACCAGCATACCGTGGCTCAGGTGACCGTCTGGCGTAAGCGCTGATCTCCAGGCCGGTTCGATGCAGATTGAACCGGCCTATTTTCTCAGGTATTTATCAGGTCTTGATCAGATTCTCCTCAGGTTAAAAAGAGCATATTTCGCTCATTATTAGGATGCAGACAACGAATAGGCCGAAACATTAAACGGTATTCTCGTTAATTTATTAAATTAACGGGTTGATGGCTTAGCGATTTTTTGCGGTGCGCTAGCTGATTTTTTTATTATTATTAATTTTATGATCTGATTTTTATCTGATGTTTCTATTGCGATAAATTTAACTTATTAACTATAGAATTATTTGCTTTATTAACATGAGTAAATCCTGAAAATGCGATGTTTTTCCATGGTTAGCCTGAAGCTAATATGTTATGTTTCAAACCGATTTATTACTTGAGGTGATAAATTATGCAAAGAGCATCATCAATGATGTACTGTTAATTTTTTTTATAAAAACTCTCCTGGGTCACTTTATGGATAAGGAATGTTCTATGGAAAGTAATAAAGTGCCTTTAAGAGAGGGGGTTTATTATAATTCAACCCATTCTTGTCTGGAGAGTCCTGACGGAGACATCCATCTCACCCCTAACGAGAAAAAAATCCTTGAAATAATATTGGACGATCGGGGCAGGAAGGACGTCATTATTGAAGAAATTTGGCACCAGCAAGGCATTATCGTCAGTGAGTCGAGCTATCACCAGCTGGTTAAAATGGTGCGCAGAAAGTTCGCCGCAGCCGGTTTACCGCCGTCCTGTCTGAAAACTATTCCCCGTTATGGGATGGTTTTTCGTAACGAGCCAGATACAGAGCCTGTGAATGGCGCTGATTACTCTGATATTACTCTGAGAGAACCTGAAAAACGCGACTGCCGTGAGTTTGGAAATTCATTAGCGATAATGCGTGAAAGGAAGGATATAAACTCTGAAGCACAACCTTCTGATGAAACAGCATTAGTCCCTAAGGATCAGGATATTTTACTTATTCATTCAAATAATTTAAAAATTGCAGCTCGAGACACCCGTTTTAGTATTCCTTATTATTTATCAATTTTTATTTTTGTCGTTTCGTTTATCTCGATTATCTCTTTTCTGATTAGTTATGATACTCAAGAGTATTTCGTGCAGGTAAAGAAGGTTGACAATGTGGGTTATCATGTCGCCCCGACGGCTAAATTATCCGAGGCACTCTGGCAACGCATTGAAAGCACTGTCTTGCCTGTGACAAAGGAAGTCTATATCGCATCCAATGGTCCCAAAGTATGGGTGGCTTACTGCGAAAATAGTATTTATAAGGATAATGTGCCGTGTACTTACGAACATTTTTCATTGTACTAGCTGCCGTTATGGCGTTAACAACTGCTGGATATTACCTCGGCACCAAAGTGCTCTTCGATAAATCGATTCCCGATGCGCCCTGCAGTATGGAGATAGCCAACGGGGCTTTTATCAATGACGAATACCAGAAGTATCAATTCAACGGTGCAATCACGCTGTGGCTGAAGAACAATATGATCACGGTGTTTGGTGTATACGACACGGCCGATGGGATGAAAAAGTTGACCCGCAGCATCCTGCTGGATCACATAAAAAGAAAGTCAAAGGTGGTAACCGCTGACGTAAAATCAACCGCCATCGCTCCCTCCGACGAGGTGCAGGGGCTGGAGAGTTTTTTTGCCAGTAAGGGCGAGCCGCTAACTTTTCACTTTCAAAGAATCAAGAGCGGAGAATATCTGGTGACGATTAACAATAACTGGGTTGCTCTCTGTAAGGAGCATTAACTCCTGTATGAATGAGGCCATAACTATTTTGAGCGAAAATGGCCGGGTGATTCACCGTAGAATTTCAAAAAGGCGCGGCGCATGCTTTTGGTGCCTGAAAAACCGCAAAGGCTGGCAATTTTTTCAAGAGAAAGTCGAGCCTGTATCACATGCTGGCGTGCAACTTCAGCCCTCATCTGAGCCACCGCCTTAGCGGGAGAGGTACCTGTCTCTTCTTTAAAGAGGCGGCTAAACTGTCGGGGGCTGAGGTGCGTTAGCTCTGCCAATTGGGTAATGGTCACGGTATTGCGCAGATGTTCACGGATATAGCGCAGCGACAGGTTTATTCGCTCACTGTTTCCATGGCAAGAAAAGTTCTGCAATACCGTTAACTGACTGTTGTTGACATATTTATCGAACATGCGCTCGATGATATTCATCAGCTGCATCGTGGTGCCCGGTCCCGACTCTTCCTCAATAATTGTTAAGGTTAAATCTATTCCGGCCCAGTTACCGCTGGCGGCCCAGATATGATTATTTAGCAGCAGGACGGATTCTTTTTTTAAATTGACGTTCGGAATAGCCTGACTGAACGTTGAAAGCTGATAACGTACTTCTTTCTTTTCAAAGGCGGCTAAAAAAGACAGCGGCGACGTCCATTCCGATGAGGTTGTCTGCTGTTTGCCGACATACTTGACCTTATGACTCCCATCAGCGGGCGAGGGCTGGCAGGGTGAGGTATTCCAGAATAAGCAACTTTCCTGCGGATTCTCCATAATGAACATACTGTTAAGGGAACATAAGGTTTTGAAGTTTGCAATACTAGATTCAACCGGGATCTTGCAGGCGCTGTAAATGGTACCTCCGTCGGCCGAGAGCAGAGTAAGCTGATATCTCTTTTGTTGTTTGCGAATTGAATTTGCTAAATCGAGTGCGGTTGATAATCGCGAAAGAGTTAACATATTAAATCCATTAGAAATAAAACAGCCTATTTTTTTCATTTTGGTCGCTCGGTAATCTCAAATCATCCGGTATGAGTGACTTGTTTAATTTTTTATGACTTTATTTATAATTAACTTATAGCCTTTTTATTGAATAAATGTATGTTTTTAATTAAGCAATAATAAATTGAAATGACAGTTTACGTCAATCTCCAAGCCGAGCATTGAAGACCTCATTTATTGATCTGGTTGTTATTTTGTTGATTAAAGCTGTGCTTTTTTATATTCACCCCTTCTAATTTAAATTTATTTAATATTTCGAGATTTTATAAGGGTTAAATAAATAACCAACACCAATGGTTAACTGCCAAATAATATAAAATATTTATGATTTAGTATTTTTTTAATTCCGCGATGCATAAACCTCAATAATATCAATGATTCAAAATGAGAGAGTGCTCGGTACAGGCCGGTTGATTTTTCACTATGCTTGGAGATGCCTTTTGTTTCACCTCATCCCATGCTATCAAAACAACAAGGAGTTCACCGGGTATGTCTAACTTTTTTATGAACGACCGCAAGTCGCTGATTAATGACGTTATCGAAGGCGCTATCCTCACCACCCCTTACAAGAATCTGGCCAGACTTGACGTCGATTCGGCGATACGTGTCGTGGTGAGAAACGACTGGGACAAGAACAAGGTCGCCCTGATATCCGGCGGTGGTTCAGGCCACGAGCCCGCACACGTTGGGTTTGTCGGCAAAGGTATGCTGACCGCTGCCGTCTGCGGCGATGTTTTCGCCTCCCCGAGCGTAGACGCGGTACTTAACGCTATCGTCGCTGTCACCGGTAAAGCGGGCTGTTTGCTGATCGTGAAGAACTATACCGGCGACCGTCTCAACTTTGGCCTGGCCGCCGAGAAAGCCAAAAATCTGGGCTATGACGTTGATTTAGTCATGGTTTCAGACGACATCGCGCTCCCTAATAACAAACAGCCGCGCGGCATCGCCGGTACGGCGCTGGTGCACAAAGTGGCAGGCTATGCGGCCGAACAGGGAAAATCACTTAAAGAGGTGACCCAACTTGCTCAGCAGGCCATCGACGCGACCTCGAGCATCGGCGTCGCGATGCATGGCTGTAATCTGCCGGGCGACGGTGATGAAGAGGAGAACGACCGTATCGCTGCGGGGCACGTGGAGCTGGGGCTGGGCATTCACGGCGAGCCGGGAGTGTCGGTGCTGAAAACCCACAATAGCCAAAAGATAGTCAATACGCTGGTTGAGGCGCTGCAAAAGGGCCTGAAGAAAAAGGACAAACTGGCGTTGCTTATCAATAACCTGGGCGGTGTATCTCCGCTGGAGATGAACCAGATAACCAAAGAGCTGGCGCATTCTGGGCTGAAAAATGCCATAACTTATCTCATCGGTCCTGCGGCGCTGGTCAGTGCGCTGGACATGAAAGGCTTCTCACTGTCGGCCATCGTGCTCGACAGCACCATTGAAGAGGCACTGCTGGCCGAGGTCGAGGCAGCCGGCTGGCATCCGCCGGTGAAGTTTGAAAAAGTGCCGCTGCAGAAGGCGAAAAAAATCACTCAGAAGGTGAAAGTTAAATCCTCTGCCAACGCCGAGGTAGGCAAGGTGGTCAAGATCATCACCGAGACGCTGGTTTCGCTGGAAAGTGAGCTGAACAAGCTCGATGCCAAAGTGGGTGACGGTGACACAGGATCGACCTTTGCTTCAGGCGCCAAAGATATTCAGCAACAGAATGAAGGCAACAAGCTGCCGTTGAATGACCTGTCTGCGCTCTTCACCGTGGTGGGTGACCGGTTGGCTACCGTGATGGGCGGGTCAAGCGGCGTGCTGATGTCTATCTTCTTCACTGCCGCAGGGCAAAAGGTGGCGGAAGGCGGCAATCTGGCCCAGTCGCTGCTGTTTGGACTGGAAAGAATGAAGCACTACGGCGGGGCTGATTTGGGCGACAGAACCTTGATTGACGCTCTCCAGCCCGCGCTCGAGGCGCTCGACAAGAAGGCGGGAGACGTGAAGGGAGCCTCTAAGGCTGCGGCAAAAGGGGCCAAAGATACCGCCAGTATGAAAAAGGCCAATGCCGGTCGGTCGTCTTATCTGAACAGCAACAGCCTGAAAGGGGTTAAAGATCCCGGCGCGGTGGCGGTAGAAAAAGTCTTTGCCGCACTGTTGGAAATAAAAGGGTAAACCCAAAAAGCCCCGATGCAACTCGGGGCTTTACCTTTTCTAGCTCGGCCAACGGTCGAGAACGATTCCTCTATGCTCGGCCCTCGAGCCAAACTCCGCAAGCAGCGCTTTGACGTCGGGGTCCATATACCCCGCATTGTCATGCTCGACCCTGACCACGCTGTTGTCCGGGATTTCTGCCAGCAGGCTTTGCAGGCGCGGACTGTGCAGGAACGTCAGGTTCTGCTGAAAGCGCATCACGTAATGATTATCGTAGCGCGTCAGCTGTAGCGCATTGCTGTGACTTTTGTAAGTGCTGGTCAGCAGCTGCGCCAGCAAACCCATCCCGATACCGACTAGCATGCCGAACACCATGATGCCGACAATGGTTGCGATGAAAGGCACAAACTGCGCCAGGCCAAGCTTCCACTGTGCTTTAAACAACTCGGGTGAGGCCAGTTTGTAGCCGGTATACAGCAGCACCGTCGCCAGACAGGCCAGCGGAATGGTATTAAGCATCTCGCTAAAGAATATGCCGCTCAGCAGGAGCAGAATGCCGTGCAGCAGGATGGAGGTCTTACTGCGCGCCCCAGCGTTGACGTTAACCGAACTGCGCACGATGACTGCGGTAATCGGTAAGCCGCCGAGCAGACCGCTGAGCATATTGCCAATGCCCTGCGCCCGCATCTCTTTATCCGAGCAGGGCGCGGGCGTTTGCTGCTTCAGTTTTTTTAGCGCTTCCTGGCTCAGCAGCGTCTCCAGGCTGGCGACCAGCGCCAGCGTAATCGCGACGACGTAAACGGAGGGATTGGTCCACGCACTCCAGTTTGGGCCTTCAAGCTGCGCGGTCAGTTCGCCGAAGCTGTCGAATGAGGGAAGCAAAATACGCGGCATGCCCTGAATACTCTCGGGGAAAAGGTTTCCGCCAAACACCACGGCAAGACTTCCCCACAGCACCGCCACCAATGGGCCAGGTACGTAGGTCAAAAATTTGTTCTTCTTGAAGGCAGGCGTTGCCCAAAGCCAGAGGATAAACAGCGAGACAAGTGCCACGCCCGCGACTACCGGTGAGAGATGAAAAGAAGGATCGCCGAAGATGCCCCGTAGCCCTCTGTTTCCTTCATAGCCCAGTGCAACGGGGATCTGCTGGGTGATGAGCAGCAGGCCAATCGCCGCCAGCATCCCCTGAATCACGCTGCCGGGGATCAGTCGGGCAAACCGCCCGGCCTTGATTATCCCGAAGACAATCTGCAACGCCCCGGCCAGGATCAAGGCCAGCAGCAGGGAGGAGAAGGAGCCGAGGGTTTCCATGGCTCCAATGACGATGGTGACCAGCCCGGCTGCGGGTCCGCTCACCGCAAAACGCGACGGGCTCAACAGCGTGACCACCACGCCGCCTATCACGCCGGTTAGCAGGCCCACGAAAGGGGGCATGCCGCTGGCCTGAGCAATGCCCAGACTCAGCGGCAGGGCGACAAGGAAAACGACGATACCTGCGGGAATATCGTGACGAAGTGCGTTCAGATTCATGATGCGCCCTCTGCTGTGCTTTGATGCACCAGCTCTTTGAGATGTCCGCTGTGCAGGTCATACACACAGCCAAATACGTTGAGAGTATGGCCCTGAGCCCAGCGTTGTTGCACCGGTGCGGTGGCCGTCAGGTTGGCAAACTGGGTTAGCACGTTGGCTTCCACCAGGCGATCCTGCCGCGTGCTTTCGTCCTGTGTGGGGTCTGGCGAAGGGTTCAGGCTCTCGCTCAATGCCTGGCGAAGCAGACCAATACGTCGGGAGAGGGCGTTATCCTGTGCAGCCAGCGGCATATCGGGGAGTGCGCTGGCAGCTTGCACGCCGCCGCAGCCGTAATGGCCGCACAGGATAATTGCGGAGACCTTAAGGTATTCGAGCGCGTATTGCAGCACGCTAAGCAGGTTATCGTCATCGCTGACCACCATATTGGCGATATTGCGATGTACGAACAGCTCGCCCGGGTGGGAACCGGTGAGCACTTCGGCAGGGACTCGGCTATCTGAACAGCCTATCCATAGCGAATGAGGCTGCTGCGGCTGGGCCGTTTGTTCAAAGTACTTGGGACTGCATTGGCGCTGCATCAGCGCCCAACTTCGATTGCGAGCCAGCAGGGGTTTTAAGGTTGTCACGATGTGCTTCTCTCTGTCAGGGGAAAAGACGGCAATGAGCCGCTCGTCCGGTGGCTATCAACGTTTAAAGATTTACTACCTTTAATTACGACTGGAAGCTTCTTGATACATTTTTTAACAGATTAGACGGCATCAATGCCTTAGGACAATCCCCTGTTTTGGATCCCCCTCGCAGCAATTAGATAAAATTTGTGAATGTATTCGCGCTAATCTCTGTGATTTCAGGCCTTGAACAAAGATTATCCATCAATTTGGCTTAACTTATTTTCTGATGAAAATTACAGTTCTTTGCAAAACGAAACCAAAACCGGACATTAAATGCTCTGCAAAGTGGTGCGCGATGAGAAAAATTGCTATATGCTACTAGTTATCATTATCAGTTAACTGAGGGCAGCATCATGATTGCAGCGATAGTTACGGCGTGCGGATTGTGGGGAGTCAGTTGGTGTCTCGGAAAACGTCTTTCTAGCGCCTGGGGCGTTCTATTGCCCTGCGCGCTGCTGCCCATTCTGGCGCTGGCCAATATGACGCTGGAACAGCTCAGGTATCTGGTGATTATCGCGATGCTGGCAACGCTGGTGATGTTGCTTAACGGAACGTGGCGTCACTACGTCCTGCTGCCATCATTCGTGGCGCTGGCGGGTGGACTGGCGGCGATATCGGTGAACTTTAATTTGATGTAACAATGCAGAATATAGAGCTTTTTGGGATTATCTAAAAAGATTGGCTTATCGAACAAAGGATTGTACTGAGGGAGTTTTACAACAAGGGAATATCAGGGAGGGATTACAGGAGTCATCTGGTGCGAAGAGAGGGACTTGAACCCTCACGTCCGTAAGGACACTAACACCTGAAGCTAGCGCGTCTACCAATTCCGCCACCTTCGCACAAATGATTACTCTTACTGCTTATTAACATCGTTCATACATCACAGTGGTGCGAAGAGAGGGACTTGAACCCTCACGTCCGTAAGAACACTAACACCTGAAGCTAGCGCGTCTACCAATTCCGCCACCTTCGCAACGTTCTGCGTTGTACTACATTTGATGCCTGTGATTGTTGGTGCGAAGAGAGGGACTTGAACCCTCACGTCCGTAAGAACACTAACACCTGAAGCTAGCGCGTCTACCAATTCCGCCACCTTCGCGATCCGTTTCTTGTCACATAGATTTCGTCTATACGACTAAGACAACCACGGGGCCGAATTCTAGAGATTTTCGCGAGGGCGTCAATACTTATTTCTTCTATTAGCGGTGATTGTTGTAAAAAACAGCAAATCAGAGCCGAATTAGCCATTTCGAGACGAGATAGCGCCTTTATCGTTGGTTTTATGAACGTTTATTTTTTGCTACAGCCTCGAAAAGAGTTCGATGAGCCAGTCAAGCAGCACCCGAACGCGGGGGGCGAGAAAACGCCCCGGTGGATACATAATGTACAATGGCATCGGGGGCGGTATAAATTCAGGTAGCACCTCGACCAACTCTCCTCTCGCCAGACTCTGACTGACGACCTGCCTCGAGGTCTGTATCAGCCCATAGCCCGCTTTTGCGGCCGCGATATAGGCATCTGCCCCGCTGACCACCAGACTGTTCGCCATCTGCACTGTCTGCGTCTTCTTGTTAACCACAAATTCCAGCTGTGACTCTGGGCGCTGGTGGGCAAAGAAATAGCCCACGGCCTGATGCTGGCCGAGTTCCATCAGTGTCTGAGGCTGGCCACAGCGCGCAAGATAGTCTCTCGACGCACAGGTCGTCTGGGCCAGCATGGCAATTGGGCGCGACTGCAGGTTCTCACTCTCGCCCGGCCAGGCGCGGATCACGCAGTCAACGCCCTGATGCAGCATATCGACGGCGTTGTCGTTGGCGCTCAAGGTCAGATTAATGTGGGGATACCGTGCAGAAAAGTCTGGCAGTGCAGGTAACACAATTTCACGCGCCACGGAATGCGGCATGTCGATGCGCACATTGCCTTCAGGCTGAAGTTTTCGATGGGCAAACAGGTTATCGGCCTCGTCAAACGCCGAGATTAACTGGAGGCAGCGCTGATAATACAGTTCGCCCTCTTCGGTGATTTTTACCTGCCGCGTGGTGCGCAGGAAAAGTCGCACACCGAGGCGTTGCTCGAGGTTTTTGAGCGTCGTGCTGACCGTTGCGCGCGGCAGCTCAAGATCTTCTGCTGCGCGACTAAAACTGCCTAACTCGGTGATGCGAATAAAGATCCGCATAGCCTGAATCTGATCCACGAAGAGCCTTTTTAATTGGTTGCGATTTATGAACAGTGTTGCACAAATCGGCGTATTTATCTTTATGGCTTAAACAACCAAACTTCTTTCCATCTTCTGAAAAAGGGTTAAGGAAAGCATAATGAAACAACGTCAATTAGGTAAAAACGGTCCGATGGTTTCAGCTTTAGGGCTCGGTTGCATGGGAATGAGCGAGTTTTACACTCAGGGCATGGACGAAAAAGAGTCGCTGGCGACGCTGGACCGCGCCATTGAGCTTGGGGTTACTTTGTTTGATACCGCCGACGTTTATGGTCCGCATACCAATGAGGAGCTGCTCGGCAGGGCATTGCAGGGGCGTCGTAATCAGGTCTTTCTGGCGACTAAATTCGGCATCGTTCGTGACTCGGCCAACCCGTTGGCACGAGGCTCCAACGGGCATCCTGACTACATCCGAAAATCGGTCGAAGGCAGCCTCAAGCGCCTTAATACCGACGTGATTGACCTCTATTATCAGCATCGTGCCGATCCGAGCGTACCAGTTGAAGACAGCGTTGGTGCGATGGCGGATCTAGTGCGTGAGGGCAAGATTCGTTACCTCGGGTTGAGTGAAGTCTCGGCGGCCACGCTTGAACGAGCGCACAAAGTGCATCCGATTAGCGCCTTGCAGACTGAGTATTCGCTGTGGAGTCGTGAGGTCGAAGAAAGTGTTCTGCCTGCCTGTGCACGTCTGGGCATCGCCTTTGTGCCCTACAGCCCGTTAGGTCGTGGATTTTTGACTGGCGCTATTCGCACGCCGGACGATTTTGCCGACAACGACTTCCGCAAAGGCAATCCGCGTTTTCAGGGGGAGAATTTTGCCAAAAACCTGCATCTGGTTGACAAGATAGTGGAAATTGCCAGAGAGAAAGGCGTTAAGCCTTCCCAGCTGGCATTGGCGTGGGTATTGGCACAGGGAGAAAACGTTGTGCCCATCCCGGGAACTAAGCGTCGCACTTATTTAGAAGAGAACATCGCCGCGCTTGATGTCATCCTGAATGAAGCCGAACTCGCGGCGATCGATGCGGCCTTCCCGCAGAATGCCGCCGTGGGGGAAAGATACGCTCACGACGTCATGCAACTGATTAATAGCTGAATCTTTCAAACTACAGCAGGTTGGCGGCTTTCGGTTATCCCAGTGGCTGACTTATGTCAGCGCCTGGAGATTGCTCCCGTTGAAGCCTCTCTGTCGCGTTAAGCTATTACGGGGGAATTAACGCTTTTTCTTCTTCACGTCGCGCGGTGGGCGACCACGAGTGGCTTCGTACACCTTGAAACGACCATTCTGCGCCAGCACTTCATGGCTGCCGAAGGTGGCATCCAGCAGGGCGGCGTAAGGCAGGAAGGCGTTAGCCACGATGCGCAGTTTGCCGCCGATGTTCAGGTGGTTTACGGCCCCGCGGATCAGCTGCTCGGCCGCGTGAAGGCTGGTCTGTAAGCCCTCGTGGAACGGCGGGTTGGAGATAATCATGTCGAAACGCCCGGTAATGTCGGAATAGACGTTACTGGCTATCACCTCACCCGTAAGCCCGTTCGCCTCGAGCGTTGCCTTACTGGCTGCCAGCGCAGGGGCACTCACGTCACTCAGGGTAACTTTCATCTTCGGTGAGTAGGTCGCCAGCACCGACGCCAGAACGCCTGAACCACTGGCGATATCCAGCACTTTACCTTTGATTGGCTCTTCGAAGCTGTTGATCAGCAACAGGCTGCCGCTGTCCAGGCCTTCACGGCTAAACACGCCCGGCAGGGTCTTGATGGTGACTTCTTCAACCATGTAGGTCTGCCACCAGTCTTCTGCATCAAAATCTGGCTGTTTTTCAAGACGGCCGTGATACAGGCCACAGCGGCGGGCGCTGTCGACTTTATCGAGCTGGCAAATCTCTCCCAGGATCTCTTCTGCGCTGCGGACTCCGCTGCGGTTTTCACCCACCACGAAGACGTCAATGCCGACAGGTAGCTGGGAAAGCAGGTTGAAAAGCTGGAACTTGGCTTCCTGTTTGCTCTTTGGCCAGTAGTAGACAAGCATATCGCTCGACGCGATAAACTCGGCATCCGCGACCAGACCAAACTGCACGTCCTCTTTCATCGAGGCGTTGAGCATCTGCCAGTGGTGGTATTGGTTGGTGTGGACTCGCACACTTTCGGCGTCGAAATCGGCCGGCAGGTCATCTTGTAAATCACCGGCGAACAGGACGCGGCGGCCAATAAAATCATCGCTATGGCGCAGTATGACTTCACTGGCCGGGGTTAATGCTGACATCAGATAAGGCTCCTCAGGAATATGGGGCGCATTATAGAGGTTTATTGGCGCAGGTTCGATGTGTTTGCTAGCATAGCGCGCTATAAGAGTCGCCGACGGGCAGGAAAAAAGCATGGCAACAAGACGAGACTGGCTATTACAGCAGCTGGGAATTACCCAGTGGGCGCTGCGACGCCCCACGGTTTTACAGGGTGAGGTCGCCGTCAGTTTGCCTGAGCACACGCAGCTGTTAATTGTTGCCGACGTGCTGCCGCCTGAAGGTAACTCACTGGTTAATGACGTGATTCGCAGCCTAAGCCTGCATCCCTCGCAGGTTTACTGCCTGCAAACGGATCAGGTCGCGATGCTGCCTGAAGACACGCACTGCAATACCTGGCGACTGGGCATCAGCGAACCTTTGACGGTCGCCGGTGCGCAGTTATACAGCCCGGCGCTGGCCGAGCTTTCTCAAGACGCTGGGGCGAAACGCGCGCTCTGGCAGCAGATTTGTGAAAATGAACAACATTTCTACCCTGACAGCCGCGGATCTGACGCGCGCCTTTGAGATTGAACAAGCCAGTCACGCCTTTCCCTGGAGTGAAAAAACCTTTGCCACCAATCAGGGGGAGCGTTATCTCAATCTTAAGCTCGAACGGCAGGGCAAGATGGTGGGGTTTGCTATCGTGCAGACGGTACTCGACGAGGCCACGCTGTTTAACATCGCTATCGACCCGGCGTATCAGCGTCAGGGATTAGGCCGTTTACTGCTGGAAGAAGTGCTGGCGCAGCTTGAGCCGCGCGACATCTTTACCCTGTGGCTTGAGGTGCGGGCGTCGAATCGTGGCGCTATCTCGCTGTATGAAAGCATGGGATTCAATGAGGTCTCGATTCGCCGTAATTACTATCCTGCGGCGGCGGGGCGGGAAGATGCCATCATCATGGCGCTGCCTTTAGGATAAAAAAAGCGGGCTTTTGGCCCGCTTTTTACATTTCGACACTGGGGTTATTGATGGCCGTGCGTTCTGTGCTTGGTCACAAAACCGAGAATTACACACATCACGAACACCACGAAGTAAAGTCCGTTCGCCGTTGCCAGCGCTGCGTGTGCACCGCTGTGGGCGACGATAGGGCCAGTAACAACGAAGGTCAGCATCGTGCCGACGGTGCCGCAGGTCAGAATAAAGTTCACCAGCTTCGGTGAGGAGACTTTGGTTTGCAGCGAGCCGAGGGTAATGATGGTGGTATAAATGGCGCTGGAAACGAAGCCAAGGCCGAGAATCGCGTAGGTCAGATGTGCCGGATTAGCGGTGGAGATGAACAGATACATCGCCACGGTCGCCAGTGCGGTCAGCAGGGTTACGATGCGCTGTAGGTCGAAGAAACGCAGCACCACGCTGAACACCCACATACCAATCATGTACGAGGTCCAGAAATCACTGACCAGCTTACCGGCCTGATTGATGTCCAGGTTGAAGGTTTTGGTCACATACTCCGGCACCCACTGAATGAAGCCCAGCTGGCCGAGGATGTAGCACAGCGCCGCAATCGACAGGAACAGTACGCCAATCCCCCATTTCTCTTTCGCGACCGGCTGTGCGTTGGTGTCGCCTTTATTGCCCAGGACCGGGAATTCGGCCATCAGCGTCAGCACAAAAATCGCCAGATAGATAACGCCGATGCAGGCATAGACCCAGTACCAGCCCACGCTGCGCGCCAGCAGTACGCCCGCAATTATTGGGAAAATCATGCCGGCCATGCTGAAGAAGGAGTCGGTAAACAGCAGGCGCGATCCGCGCTGGCGGCCTTCATAAATATGGGTTATCAGGAAGGTACCGATCGACATTGTGATGCCGCTGACTACCCCGAGTATGAACATGCACAGTGAGAAGACGCTGATACTTTTACTGAACATCAGGCCCGCGACCGCCAGCACCATCAGCACGAAGCCGAAAATGAGCTGACGTTTCAGTGGGATAACTTCCATCAACCAGGCATTAAGGAAGATAGCTATCAGGATCCCGGCGTTCAGGAAGGTAAAGGTGTTGCTCATGCTGGAAACCGGCAGGCCGAAATATTCGGCGATATTGCCCATAACCATGCCGGTAACAATGACCAGTGCGCCGGTCAGGCCGTAAGAGAAAAAGCTGATCCAGGTGAGAAGCAATCGATTACTTTTAGTCATTAAGATACATCCTTGTGATGTATAAGAGGTTAAAAAAAACGCTAAAAAAGAGTTCAGATAACAGCAGCACAGGCTGCCGAGTCATGCCGTACAACTTTTATTGGCCGATTATCCAGAAAGGAACGGACCAGTTTTGTGATGGGACGGGTATTTTTAATGCAAGCCGTAAAGTTATGCAAAATTAATATGTGATTCAGGTCACGTTTTATTGAAAATTGCGAGAAATAAGACCAATTTTCGCCCATTTAAGCCGCCTCCCTCAACCTCCTTTTTCGCTGTTACGGAAGCGAATGTAAAAGCATTGATTGTCTATCCCTGCCAAATCATAGAAAATAGCCGGCTATAACTTTTATTACCGCTTTGCCTGATGCCGTTCTGGCTAAAATCAATACCGATGCAGGGCGGACAACCGCAGAAACGTGGAAAAACATGTCTCCTAGTGAATACGCCCTCGAAGTCGCCAAACGTCGCACCTTCGCCATTATCTCGCACCCCGATGCGGGTAAAACTACCATCACTGAAAAAGTACTGTTATTCGGACAGGCTATTCAGACCGCCGGTACGGTAAAAGGCCGTGGCTCTAACAACCACGCCAAGTCCGACTGGATGGAGATGGAAAAACAGCGTGGTATCTCGATTACCACTTCCGTGATGCAGTTCCCTTACCGTAATGCGCTGGTTAACCTGCTCGATACCCCGGGGCACGAGGACTTCTCCGAAGATACCTACCGTACGCTGACCGCGGTTGACTGCTGCCTGATGGTAATCGACGCCGCGAAGGGCGTTGAGGATCGTACCCGTAAGCTGATGGAAGTGACCCGTCTGCGCGATACGCCGATCCTGACCTTTATGAACAAGCTTGACCGCGACATCCGTGACCCGATGGAAGTCATGGACGAAGTGGAGCGCGAGCTTAAAATCGCCTGTTCGCCAATTACCTGGCCTATCGGCTGCGGCAAACTGTTTAAAGGGGTTTACCACCTCTATAAAGATGAAACCTATCTTTATCAGACCGGTAAAGGCCACACCATTCAGGAAGTTCGTATCGTTAAAGGATTGAACAATCCCGACCTCGATGCGGCTATCGGCGAAGAGCTGGCAGCGCAGCTGCGTGACGAGCTAGACCTGGTGCAGGGCGCTTCTCACGAGTTCGACCATGAAGCCTTCCTGAGCGGTGACCTGACGCCGGTGTTCTTCGGTACCGCGCTGGGTAACTTCGGCGTAGACCATATGCTCGACGGTCTGGTCGAGTGGGCGCCTGCGCCAATGCCGCGCAAAACCGACGTGCGCGAAGTCGTTGCCGCTGACGAGAAGTTCACTGGTTTTGTGTTCAAGATTCAGGCCAACATGGACCCGAAACACCGCGACCGCGTAGCCTTTATGCGCGTGGTGTCCGGTAAATACGAAAAAGGCATGAAGCTGCGCCAGGTTCGTACCGGTAAAGACGTGGTGATTTCCGACGCGCTGACCTTTATGGCCGGCGACCGTTCTCACGTTGAGGAAGCTTACCCGGGCGATATCATCGGTCTGCACAACCACGGCACGATTCAGATTGGCGATACCTTTACTCAGGGTGAAAACATGAAGTTCACCGGTATCCCTAACTTTGCGCCAGAGCTGTTCCGCCGTATCCGTCTGCGTGACCCGTTGAAGCAAAAGCAGTTACTTAAAGGTCTGGTTCAGCTGTCGGAAGAGGGTGCGGTGCAGGTGTTCCGTCCGCTTATCAACAACGACCTGATCGTGGGAGCGGTGGGTGTGCTGCAGTTTGAAGTTGTCGTGGCGCGTCTGAAGAGCGAATACAACGTTGAGGCGATTTACGAGTCGGTCAACGTTTCTACCGCACGTTGGGTTGAATGCTCAGACGTGAAGAAATTCGAAGACTTTAAGCGTAAGTGTGAGTTTAACCTGGCGCTGGACGGTGGGGACAACCTGACTTATATCGCACCTACGATGGTTAACCTCAATATCACCAAAGAGCGTTATCCTGAGGTTGATTTCCGCAAAACGCGCGAGCATTAATCTGCCGCACGCGTTTTCAGCGTTTCAAATTTCTCCTAAAAGACGGCGCAAGAGCCGTCTTTTTTTATGATTTTTTTCTGAATATTAGTTTCATTGTGAAATTACTTTGCACATTTTTGTCGGTTTTTTCGCCTATAATGGCCTAAAATGCTCGGACTTATCTGTATTACAGGTTAATTAGCCATTCTTACTACAGTTTTGTTCATGGTCGGCTATATTAAATAAACGCACAACGAAAGGCAGGTTTAAACGCTGGCCTCGGGATTCTAAGTAGAGACTTGTGCTGATTTATTAGAATTCACAGTGAAGTGTCACAGTAATGAATTTAAGTCGCCACGACCATGTGGTGTACAGAGTCCTAAATTTTTGGGCTCCCAAACTGTTAAGGAAGAAATCGATGAAAAAGTCTAATTTTGCATACTCAATGATGGCCGTTGTTCTGGGTACCGCCCTGATGAGCGGTAGTGCACTGGCTGCAACCGCTGAAAGCACGATGAATTCTGCGGGTGCAAAAATCGATAGCTCCATGAAGAAAGTTGATGGCTACATGGGCGATAGCGCCACCACAGCAAAAGTTAAAAGCGCTTTGGTAGACGATAAAGCAATCAAAAGCACCGACATTTCAGTTAAAACAGACAATGGCGTCGTGACACTGAGCGGTTTCGTCGGCTCTCAGGCAGAAGCGGAACAAGCTGTCGCGGTAGCCACCAAAGTTGAAGGCGTTAAATCCGTCAGCGACAAATTGCATACTAAAGACAGCAAGACTCAGTCAGTGAAAGGCTATGCGGGCGACACCGCCACCACGACCTCCGTAAAAGCCAAACTGCTGGCCGATGACATCGTGCCATCACGCATGGTGAAAGTTGAGACTACCGATGGCGTCGTTCAGCTGTCAGGTACGGTAAAAGATCAGGCTCAGTCTGACCGCGCTGAAAGCGTTGCCAAGACCGTTAGCGGCGTGAAGAGTGTCAAAAACGACCTGAAAGTTCAGCCTTAATCCCTCTGAACGCGTTGCCTGCCCCACGGTGGGCAACAACCCTGACAGTTCTTATTGTTAATTAGAAAGGTCAGCGGCTTATTAGTAGAAATTTTTGGAACCACGAGTACTGAATAAAATAGAACGATTAACGATTTTTTTACCTGAAAAATCACTGAGTTTTCATCCGTTTTGTTTTTTTCAAGCTATCTTTAATACTGTACATCTTATTAAGTATCTACAGTAATAGCCGTTATTCAGGACGCATTTGTTAACCGAGTGACGTACGAATATTTTAAATAGGGTAAGGAGAAGCTTATGTTTCGTTGGGGTATTATATTTCTTATCATCGCGTTAATCGCGGCAGCTCTTGGTTTCGGTGGACTGGCAGGTACAGCGGCCTGGGCTGCAAAAGTGGTCTTCGTAGTCGGTATCATCCTGTTCCTGGTGAGCCTGTTTACCGGTCGTAAGCGTTTATGACGCTGTGAAGACTAAAGGATAAACTGATATTTATCTGATATTTCCCGGAGATTAAAAGGAATAACCTCGTTAAGGCGCAGGGACGTAATGGAAGAGCCTGATGTTATTCATAAGCGTTATTTCCCATGCCGTATCCATGATGGAAACTGCACCTGATTTACAGGAAGTAACGATTTAATCTCCGGGATTTTGCAAGAAAGTGACGGATCGGTAAAAGACGGAGTATGCTCATCACAAAGAAGTGATTTTTGAGGAGTCTTCGTTGGGATACAGAATACCGGTCACGCTGGGTAACATTGAGCCCCTGGCCTATAAACCCTACATGCCGGGTAAAATCGCGTTGGTTTGTGAAGGCGGCGGGCAACGAGGCATCTTCACAGCGGGTGTGCTGGATGAATTTCAGCGTGCAGGCTTCAATCCATTTGATCTCCTGATCGGCAGTTCTGCCGGTGCTCAAAACCTTTCAGCGTATATATGCGGTCAGCCAGGCTACGCACGGCGAGTCATCACGCGCTACACCACCAGCCCTAATTTCTTCAATCCTCTGCGATTTGTGCGCGGTGGACACCTTATCGATCTCGATTGGTACATTGATACTATTTCTAAAACCATGCCGCTGGCGATAGACACCGCCGAAAAGCTGCTGATTGATGGCCGGGAATTCCTGATGTGTGCCTGTCGCAGTGACGACTATGAGCCCAACTATTTTGCCCCCACCCGCGACAGCTGGCTGCCGGTGATTAAGGCCTCGAGCGCGATTCCGGGTTTCTACCGCATGGGCGTGGACCTCGACGGTATCAGCTATCAGGATGGCGGCATTAGCGATGCGATTCCCGTTGAGGAAGCCTACCGTCGCGGCGCCGACACGATTGTGGTTATCCGCACCGTGCCTTCCGCGATGTTCTATACGCCGCAGTGGATGAAACGTATGGAGCAGTGGCTGAGCGAGAGCAGCCTGCAACAGCTGGTGCACATGGTGCAGCATCATGAAAAGAGCTATCACCGTATTCAGCAGTTTATCGAGAACCCCCCTGGCAACCTGCGTATCTTTGAAATCTTCCCGCCGAAGCCGTTGGCCAGTCATGCGCTGGGCAGTCGCTTACCGGCTCTGAACCAGGATTATCACCTCGGACGCCGCTGCGCGCGCTATTTCTTGTCGATTGCCTCGCACTGGCTCATGCAGCGTGAAAATGACCAGCCGCTGCCGATCATGACTCCGCGTCCGAGAAGACCGCAGATAGTCGTGCCACCGATTGTCTCGCCTGAGATTGAATTGCCGGTTAGCCCGGTGGCGGCTGCAAATCAGTCTGACCTGATTATTCCTGATACTGCCGTGGCCGATGCCCGCCTTGCTGACCCAATTGCGCTGTCTGATAGCGGTAGCGAGAGTCCTTTCCTGCAAGCGGTTAATGCTTTTAAGGACGATATTTCAACCGCCATCAGCGCGCTCGCAGTCAGAAAATCAGCTTCTGAGATTTCCGTCGAGCGGCCAAAGACTGAGGGAGAAGGAGACAAGCTGTGAAGCCGGGATTGATAGACACTCACTGCCATTTTGATTTCCCTCCCTTCAGCGGTAACGAAGTTCAGAGTCTGCAAATGGCTGCCGAAGCGGGCGTTAACCAATTGATTGTGCCGGCGGTCGAGTCAGCACATTTTGCCCGCATCGAGGCGCTAGCCGAAAAACATCCTCAGGTTTTTGCCGCATTGGGGTTGCACCCTATCTGTATCGCCTCGCACAGCGAAGCCTGCCTTGAGAAGCTGGACCAACGTTTATCTGCACAGAATGAAAAGGTCGTCGCCCTGGGCGAAACCGGATTAGACCTTTATATGGAAACGCCGATGTTTGATAAACAGCAGCGTTTCCTGCGGGCGCAGTTCAAGTTGGCGAAGCAGTACAACCTGCCGATTATCCTTCATTCGCGGCGCACCCATGACCCCCTTGCCGCCATGCTGCGTAAAGCCGCACTCCCGGCAACGGGCGTGGTGCATGGTTTTGCCGGCAGCCTGTCGCAGGCCGAAGCCTTCGTGCGCCTTGGTTTCTCGATAGGCGTCGGTGGGACTATCACCTATGAGCGGGCGCATAAAACCCGTCAGGTGATGGCCAGGCTACCGCTTTCATCGCTGTTGCTGGAGACCGATGCACCGGATATGCCGTTACAGGGCTTTCAGGGAGAGCCGAACCGACCCGAGCGGGCGGCCAGAGTCTTTACCGTGCTGTGCGAACTTCGTAATGAATCGCCAGAAGAGATTGCTCAGGCGCTGCGCGAAAATACCCGTCGTCTCTTTAATCTTAATGTCCCCCCTCAATGATGTGATGTTATTTAAATAACATTTACACTCGGCAATATTGGCCTTTTATAACTCTAATTTGTGATTTTTGCCGTAGTCTCTCCTAAAAATGTTATTTAAATAACATGTCGCGGTGGGGTAAAATCCTCTCAAGAAGCGCGTTACCCGCATCAGCGATTGTCATGATTCGGGTATACACTTTTACTCTATGCCCGAAGGTGGGTATACGGCTATAACGTGATGTGAATCTCATTTTTTTGAGTAACGTTGCAATCAAATTTCATTTTGTGTGAAATACTGCACACCATAAATGGCGTAAACCTGTTCAAATTATCCCAACAGGTGACGGATTGTCCCGGCTGTGTGCCCAGTTTTGACGGCCTGTCAGAATTGAAAATTGTTGGAGAGTGTTATGACTGATTTACTCGCAGCGGCGCAGCGCGCACTGAATCTGATGGATTTAACCACCCTGAACGAAGACGATACCGACGCGAAGGTGATTGCTCTGTGTCAGCAGGCTAAAAGCCCGGCGGGCAATACGGCGGCTATCTGTATCTATCCACGGTTTATTCCCGTTGCGCGCAAAGCGCTGCGCGAGCAAGGCACGCCGGACGTACGCATTGCGACCGTGACCAACTTCCCGCACGGCAATGACGATATCGAGATTGCGCTGGCCGAGACACGCGCGGCGATTGCCTACGGCGCAGACGAAGTCGACGTGGTCTTCCCTTACCGTGCCTTGATAGCCGGTAACGAGCAGGTGGGTGCAGAGCTGGTAAAAGTGTGCGCAGAGGCCTGTCATGACGCCAACATTCTGCTGAAAGTGATCGTCGAAACCGGTGAGCTCAAGCAGGAATCACTGATCCGCAAAGCTTCCGAGATTGCCATCAAGGCGGGGGCAGACTTTATCAAGACCTCAACCGGCAAGGTGCCTGAAAATGCGACCCTGCGCAGCGCTGAGCTGATGCTGAACGTCATCAAAGACATGAACGTTGCCGAGTCCGTTGGTTTTAAACCTGCCGGCGGCGTGAAAACCGCAGAAGACGCCGCGCAGTATCTGGCGCTGGCTGACAATATTTTGGGCCGTGAATGGGCCGATGCCCGCCACTTCCGCTTTGGCGCCTCCAGCCTGTTGGCGAGCCTGCTGACCACGCTGGGCCATCAGGGACAGAAGTCCGGCAGCGGCTACTGATAACCCCTGCGAGGCGGCGGCGCGTTGCTGCATGCCTCGTTTTTTACTGCTGATATTGTGCTGTCCTCTCTGTATCCAAACTGGGGTGTGAACGTGGCTTCTGTACAAAAAACCTTTCTGGCTCAGGAAATTATTCGCAAGAAACGTGACGGACAACCGTTAAGTGAAGAAGAAATTCGTTTCTTTATTAATGGTGTTCGCGACAGCAAGGTTTCTGAAGGTCAAATTGCCGCGCTGGCAATGACTATCTATTTCAATGATATGAACATGGATGAACGCGTAGCGCTAACTATGGCGATGCGCGATTCCGGCACAGTGTTGAACTGGAAGCCTCTGGCGCTTAACGGGCCGATTGTCGATAAGCACTCTACCGGCGGCGTGGGTGATGTTACCTCGCTGATGCTCGGGCCGATGGTTGCCGCCTGCGGTGGCTATGTGCCGATGATTTCGGGTCGTGGTCTGGGCCACACCGGCGGTACGCTCGACAAACTCGAGAGTATTCCAGGATTCGACATTTTCCCCGACGATGAGCGCTTCAGAAAGATTATTCAGGACGTCGGTATCGCGATTATAGGACAGACCAGCTCGCTGGCGCCTGCCGACAAACGCTTCTATGCGACCCGCGATATCACCGCGACGGTAGATTCGATTCCGCTGATCACCGCCTCTATTCTGGCGAAGAAGCTGGCTGAGGGGTTGGATGCGCTGGTCATGGACGTTAAAGTTGGCTCCGGCGCGTTTATGCCGACCTTCGAACTGTCGCAGGATCTGGCGCAGGCGATTGTTGACGTCGCCAACGGCGCAGGTTGCAAAACCACCGCTCTGCTGACCGACATGAATCAGGTGCTGGCCTCCAGCGCAGGCAACGCGGTAGAAGTGCGTGAAGCGGTCCGCTTCCTGACCGGTGAATACCGTAGCCCGCGTCTATTCGAGGTGACCATGGCGCTGAGCGTCGAGATGCTGCTTTCCTCGGGATTAGCGCAGGACGACGCGGATGCTCGCCGTAAACTTCAGGCGGTGCTCGACAACGGCCGTGCAGCGGAAGTCTTTGGTAAAATGGTGGCGGCGCAGAAAGGTCCGACAGACTTTGTAGAAAATTATGACCGCTATCTGCCTCAGGCGACCCTGAGCAAGAGGGTGTATTCAGAAAGGACCGGGATTGTTACCTCAATGGACACCCGCGCCCTGGGTATGAGCGTTGTGGCACTTGGCGGCGGACGTCGCCGTGCCAGCGACGCTATCGATTACAGCGTTGGGTTAACCCATATGGCGCGCCTCGGCCAGCAGGTTGATACTCAGCAGCCTCTGGCAATGATCCACGCCAACAGTGAAGAAGCCTGGCAACAGGCTGCCGATGCGGTACGTTCGGCCATCGTGTTGAGCGACGAGGCGCCAGAGACGCTGCCGGTGGTTTATCGCCGTATTAGCTGACGGCGTTGGCCCGGTTAACCCATTCACCAAAAGCGGCGGCCGTGCTGCCGCTTGCAACGCGTATTAATGCGCAGGAGAGCAAAATGAAACGTACATTTATCATGGTGTTGGACTCATTTGGAATAGGCGCCAGTGAAGACGCCGAACGCTTTGGTGACGTGGGTTCGGACACGCTGGGCCACATCGCCGAGGCCTGTGCCAGCGGCAAAGCCAACGTAGGCCGTAAAGGTCCGCTGCATTTACCCAATCTGACCGCGTTAGGTCTGGCGAAAGCCGCCGAAGCCTCAAGCGGCCATTTCCCGGCTGGGTTGGACGCTAATGCCGAGATAATCGGCGCGTATGCCTACGCCAAAGAACTGTCTTCCGGCAAAGATACGCCGTCAGGCCACTGGGAAATCGCCGGTGTGCCGGTATTGTTTGACTGGGGCTACTTCTCAGAGGAGACCAACAGCTTCCCGCAGGAGCTGCTCGACAAGCTGGTTGAGCGCGCTAATCTACCGGGGTATCTCGGTAACTGCCACTCTTCCGGTACCGTTGTGCTGGACGCACTGGGCGAAGAACACATGAAAACCGGCAAGCCGATTTTCTACACCTCCGCTGACTCGGTATTCCAGATTGCCTGTCACGAAGAGACTTTTGGCCTCGACCGACTGTATGAGCTGTGTGAAATCGCTCGTGAAGAGCTGACCGAAGGCGGCTACAACATTGGCCGCGTCATTGCGCGTCCGTTTGTGGGTGACAAGGCCGGGCACTTCGAGCGTACCGGTAACCGCCACGACCTCGCGGTAGAACCGCCTGCGCCGACCATCCTGAAAAAGCTGGTCGACGAGAAGCAGGGCGAGGTGGTTTCCGTCGGTAAGATTGCCGATATTTATGCCCACGTCGGCATTACCAAAAAAGTCAAAGCCACCGGTCTGGACGCACTGTTTGATGCTACGGTTAAAGAGATGAAGGCTGCTGGCGATCGGACTATCGTCTTCACCAACTTCGTTGATTTTGACTCAGCCTATGGCCACCGTCGCGACGTACCGGGTTATGCGGCTGCATTGGAGCTTTTTGACCGCCGCCTGCCTGAACTGCTGGAGCTGGTCAAAGAAGATGACATCATTATTCTGACCGCTGACCATGGCTGTGACCCTACCTGGCGCGGCACCGATCATACTCGCGAGCACATCCCGGTATTGATCTATGGTCCAAAAGTGAAGCCCGGCTTCCTTGGCGCGCGTGATACCTTTGCCGATATCGGACAAACTGTTGCCAGCTACTTTGACCTGTCACCAATGGAATACGGAAAATCCATGCTTTAAGGCGGATTTTTTGCGAAACTTCTATTTTATATCCCATGATTATAAGGAATGTTATTTATGGCAACGCCACACATTAATGCAGAAATGGGCGATTTCGCAGACGTAGTCCTGATGCCTGGCGATCCGCTGCGCGCTAAACATATTGCCGAAACGTTCCTGGAAGATATCAAGCAGGTCAACGACGTTCGCGGCATGCTGGGCTTTACCGGCACCTACAAAGGCCGCAAAATTTCAGTAATGGGCCACGGTATGGGCATCCCATCCTGCTCGATTTATGCCAAAGAGCTGATTACCGAGTTCGGCGTGAAGAAAATCATCCGTGTAGGCTCCTGTGGCGCAGTGCGTGAAGACGTAAAACTGCGCGACGTGGTGATCGGCATGGGTGCCTGCACCGACTCTAAAGTTAACCGTATGCGTTTCAAAGACCATGACTACGCGGCAATTGCCGACTACGACATGGTGCGCAATGCGGCAGACGCGGCGGCGGCAAAAGGCATCAATGCTCGCGTTGGCAACATCTTCTCCGCTGACCTGTTCTACACCCCAGATCCGCAGATGTTCGACGTGATGGAAAAATACGGCATTCTGGGCGTTGAGATGGAAGCAGCAGGTATCTACGGCGTTGCTGCCGAGTTTGGTGCCAAGGCGCTGGCTATATGTACTGTTTCTGACCACATTCGCAGCGGCGAGCAGACCACGGCGGCCGAGCGTCAGACAACCTTTAACGACATGATTGAGATAGCGCTGGAATCCGTACTGCTGGGCGATAAAGCCTAAGCTTTCAGCGGATTGAAGGCATAAAAAAACGGAGGCCCAAGAGCCTCCGTTTTCATTGATAACCCTGCGATTATCTCTTGCCGCTTCTATTGATTAACCGTCTTGCCTGCGTCTTACTCTTTGTCCTTATCTTCTTCTTTCTGCTCGCGGCTGCGCTGCAAATTTCGGTAGGCGGCCTGTACGGCCTCAAGTTCGGCTTCTTCTTCCGGCGTTAAGGTCGGCTTATCCTCTATGCGCTCCTCGGCGATGGCAATCACCAGCGGCTCATTGTTATGCTCCGGCAGGTCATCGTCTTCATCGCGCTCCTTCAGGCGCGTACTGGCGGTCAACAGGAACGGCGACTGTTCCCAGCGGCTGCGTCGACCCTGCAACAGCGTACGGGCCAGAATAATGCCGATAGCCAGCGCTAGCAGCATCATCAGGCGCAGCAAGTTGGTGGTGTTATCGACCTGCTTGGCCTCGGTTGCCAGCACGTGGGTGTCGAGCGTCATGCGCAGAAACCCGCTCGGGCCGTCCTTATCACCAATAGGTTGTACAATCTGGTGGTTGAAATAGCTGCCTGCGCGCTTACCGTCGAGCGCCAGCCTGTCGCGCACCGGCACTGTCTCACCTGAATGGGCTATCAACGAACCATCGAGTTGGTAAACGCTGGCATCAAGTATGCGACTGTGATCGGTAAGTTGATTTAAAATGGTGGTAATCTGCGCGATATCCGCGCCATCATTCTGACTGTCCATCAGGGGAGCCAGAGAGAATGCCACCTGGCGAGCGAGCGTTTGTGTCAGCTGCTCGACCTGTTGAGATCGCGCTAACTGGTGGCCTAGGCTAAAATAGGACGCACCTTGCATCAATAGAACTAATAAAGCTAAGCAAATCAGCACAATAACCGTGCGGTGTCTGCGAAGTTTCAGTTTGGCCTCTGCCATTCTGTTTCCTTAAGATATTCGACGACTTTAATGTTGCCAGAAGCGTTAGCGATAGGGTAGCTTGATGCGTCGTTTTATCGCGGCCCCTCTGCTATTTGCTCTTACAGGAGAAATCATGCCAAACCGTCTGACCTATTGCGATCTTCCTTCCGAGATCCACCAATGGCCGGGACTTCCACTTTCACTCAGCGGTGACGAAGTGATGCCGCTCGATTACCGGGCAGGGCACACAGGCTGGCTCCTGTACAGTAGAAAGCTCAATAAAATCAGCATCAGTCAGTTTCAGAGCCGCCTTGGTCGTGCGTTAGTGGTCGTCAGTGCCTGGATGGTCGAGGACTATCAGGTCGTGCGCCTGGCCGGTCCGTTAACGCCGGACGTTTTCGAGCTGGCTGAAAACTTTGAATTCGACATTACTCCGCTGCGTAAGGTTCCGCACATGCGTACCCCGGGCCTGCTGGTCATGGACATGGATTCTACTGCAATCGAGATCGAATGCATCGATGAAATTGCCAAACTGGCCGGCGTCGGCGAGCAGGTGGCTGAAGTCACCGAACGCGCCATGCGCGGCGAGCTGGATTTTTCCGCCAGTCTGCGTCAGCGCGTCGGCACGCTGAAAGATGCCGATGCCAATATTCTGCTGAAAGTGCGCGAAACGCTGCCTTTCATGCCGGGTCTCAGGGTTATGGTTGCCCGCCTGCAGGAACTGGGTTGGCACGTCGCCATCGCCTCCGGCGGCTTCACCTACTACGCCAACTACCTTCGCGACGAGCTGGACCTGGTTGCCGCCGTGGCCAACGAGCTGGAAATCTATGACGGCAAGCTGACCGGTGAAGTGATTGGCCCTATCGTCGACGCACAGCATAAAGCCGACACGCTGCTGGCGCTGGCCGAAAAACTCGGCATTCCGAAAGAGCAAACCGTGGCTATCGGTGACGGCGCTAATGATCTGAAGATGATGTCGGTCGCAGGGTTGGGTATCGCCTACCACGCCAAGCCGAAAGTCTACGAACAGGCCGAAGTTTGCATTCGTCATGCCGACCTGATTGGCCTGCTTTGCATTCTCAGCGGCAGCGTAGCGTAATTTGAACAACGGGGCGTTTGCGCCCCAAAAAAGAGGTATGTTGTGGCAAAAGCAGCAAAACGCGCGTTTGTGTGTAATGAATGCGGCGCAGATTATCCGCGCTGGCAGGGGCAATGCAGTGCCTGTCAGGCCTGGAACTCCATTACCGAAGTCCGTTTGGCTGCTTCTCCTACCGTCGCACGCAACGAACGTCTCACGGGCTATGCCGGTGATGCGGGCGTTAGCCGCGTGCAGAAACTGTCGGAAATCAGCCTCGACGAGACCCCACGCTTTAGCACCGGTTTCAAAGAGTTTGACCGCGTACTGGGGGGCGGCGTGGTGCCGGGCAGTGCTATCCTTATCGGCGGTAATCCCGGAGCCGGTAAAAGTACGCTGCTGCTGCAAATTCTCTGCAAGCTTGGCGAAAACATGAAGACGCTGTACGTCACCGGCGAGGAGTCGCTCCAGCAGGTGGCGATGCGCGCGCACCGTCTCGGCCTGCCGACCGCCAGCATGAACATGCTGTCAGAAACCAGCATCGAGCAAATCTGCCTGATTGCCGATCAGGAGCAGCCGAAGTTGATGGTGATCGACTCCATTCAGGTGATGCACATGGCGGATATCCAGTCTTCACCGGGGACCGTAGCGCAGGTGCGTGAAAGCGCGGCCTATCTGACCCGCTATGCCAAAACGCGTGGCGTGGCGATCGTGATGGTCGGCCACGTCACTAAAGACGGCTCGCTGGCCGGCCCGAAAGTGCTTGAGCACTGCATCGACTGTTCGGTGCTGCTCGACGGTGACGCCGATTCGCGATTCCGCACCCTACGCAGCCACAAGAACCGCTTTGGCGCGGTCAACGAGCTTGGCGTTTTCGCCATGACCGAACAGGGGCTGCGTGAAGTGAATAACCCATCGGCCATCTTCCTCAGTCGCGGTGACGAGATAACCTCGGGCAGCTCGGTGATGGTGCTGTGGGAAGGAACCCGACCGCTGCTGGTTGAGATTCAGGCGCTGGTGGACCATTCGATGATGGGCAATCCACGGCGCGTGGCGGTGGGGCTTGAGCAGAACCGACTGGCGATTCTGCTGGCGGTGCTGCATCGTCACGGTGGCCTGCAGATGGCGGATCAGGACGTATTTGTCAACGTGGTGGGCGGTGTGAAAGTCACCGAGACCAGTGCCGACCTTGCGCTGCTGCTCTCTCTGGTATCGAGCCTGCGAGATAGACCTTTGCCGCAGGACCTGGTGGTGTTTGGCGAGGTGGGACTGGCGGGAGAAATCCGTCCGGTGCCAAGCGGTCAGGAGCGCATTACCGAGGCCGCGAAGCACGGCTTCAAGCGCGCTATCGTGCCACACGCCAACGTGCCGAAGAAGGTGCCTGAGGGAATGAAAGTGTTTGGCGTTAAAAAACTGGCCGACGCTCTGGCAATTCTGGACGACCTCTAATCAACACAAGGACCCGCTATGCCGCAGTTTGATTATCTTAAGGCAGCGATTAAGCAACAGGGATGTACGCTGCAGCAGGTGGCTGAAGCCAGCGGAATGACCAAGGGTTATCTCAGCCAGTTGTTGAATGACAAGATTAAAAGCCCCAGTGCTCAAAAGCTGGAGGCGTTGCACCGTTTTCTGGATCTGGAATTTCCTCGTCGCGAGAAGAAGATTGGCGTAGTGTTCGGCAAGTTTTATCCGCTGCATACCGGCCATATTTATTTGATTCAGCGAGCCTGTAGTCAGGTCGATGAGTTGCACATCATCCTCGGCTATGATGAGCCGCGTGACCGTGAGCTGTTTGAGAACAGTTCAATGTCACAGCAGCCGACGCTCAGCGATCGTCTGCGCTGGCTGCTGCAAACCTTCAAGTATCAGAAAAATATTCATATTCATGCATTTAACGAAGAAGGCATGGAGCCATACCCGCACGGCTGGGACGTGTGGAGTCAGGGGATTACGGCCTTTATGCTGCAAAAAGGCATTCACCCCAACACCATCTATTCCAGCGAAGAGAACGATGCACCGCGTTATCGCGAGCATCTGGGCATTGATACGGTGCTTATCGATCCGAAACGTTCGTTTATGAAGATCAGCGGATCGCAGATTCGCCGCGACCCGTTCCGTTACTGGGACTATATCCCGACTGAGGTGAAGCCGTTTTTCGTGCGCACCGTGGCGGTGCTGGGCGGGGAGTCGAGCGGCAAGTCGACGTTGGTCAATAAGCTTGCCAACATCTTTAACACTACCAGTGCCTGGGAATACGGTCGCGAATATATTTTCTCGCATCTTGGCGGTGACGAGATGGCGCTACAGTATTCCGACTATGACAAAATTGCGTTGGGTCAGGCACAGTATATTGACTTTGCCGTTAAATATGCCAATAAAGTGGCCTTTATCGATACTGACTTTTTGACCACGCAGGCGTTCTGCAAAAAATACGAGGGCCGCGAGCATCCGTTTGTACAGGCGCTGGTGGACGAATACCGTTTCGACCTGGTTATTCTGCTCGAGAATAATACGCCCTGGGTCGCCGACGGCCTGCGCAGTCTCGGTAGCTCGCTGGATCGCGCCGAGTTTCAAACCATGCTGATTGAGATGATGGAGAAAAATAATATCGCCTTCACCCATGTCACATCGTCTGATTACGATCAACGTTTTCTGGACTGCGTCGAGCTGGTTCAGAAGATGCTGGGCGATGAAGGCTCAACTATCGGTTCGTAATTTCTTTCGTAACAAAGGAATAGATAATAATATTCCTTTGTTATTTACAGAGTGAATATACTGTTTCTCTTAGTCGAGAATATTCTCTATCCGCAGTAGATATTTCTATTTTAAATAGCCTTCATATTATTCACCTTTTAATAATGCTACCTTATTTCATATCAAACGCCTTTGTATTTAATTATTTTTAATTCAAAGTGTTATTTTATTTTATTATCCTCTGGTAGCAATATGAAATTCAATCCTGTATTACAAGTGATGTTGTTATTAACTGCATCATTTACCTCCTTATATTCCCATGCGGTAGTCATGAATCACCCGACTTTTATTAAAAACGGCGGCGATGTTAATAATATTCCTAATACTCTTGAAATGGCTTACGGCCCCCTGCGAGAAAAAGCGTTATCCGCACGTTTTGACGCGGTAGGTAAAATTTATGCCTGTACGGCTACCTGGTTGGGCGACAGCAAAGACGGCAAGAAGAGCTATATTTTAACGGGTGCCCACTGTGCCGACTGGAAAGAACCCACCGCCGCGAAGGGGCCTTACGTGGGTCAATTCAAGGATAAAAACGGCAAGGTTATCGCCGAGGATGGGGTGTATTATTCCGGGCCATACCGTATAAATCCGCCGGAAGAAATGGGCGGCAACGGCAGCGATATCGCTATGCTGGTACTGAACAAAAAAGCCGACATGCTTGATAGCAAAGGGCAACCTGTGAGTCAGCCGTGGATCTATGACGGCAGTGAAGAAATAAATAATACCGTCAATTTCCTGGGCTATGGCAACTGGGGTACCGGCGATGTGTCCGCAAACGGTCAGTCACCGCAGGACGACTTCGCGCCGCAGGAAGGCTCCAAACGCGCTGCTGGCGAAAGCGTTATCGATGAACTCTTTGCGATGGATTACGCCCTGAGTGCGCCTTACCATCCGAATCAAGACTCCAAAGCCTGGGCACGCCTCGCGCCGGGCGACAGCGGCAGCGCCTGGTGGCAGCATCACCGTGGATTCTGGAGCATCGTCGGTGTCACCAAGGGCGGCTCAATGACCTCTTCTCACGCCGTTCGCGTCGCTAAATATGCGCAGTGGATTAAGAGCGTATATCCGCAGGTTCGCACCTTTACCAGCATGACCACCGTCGATGCTACGCATGAGCTGAAATTGCCTGACCTGTCGCATGAGGCGAAGGACAGCTCCGTGAGTTATACCGTTCCGAAGCAGTCGGCGGCGACCGGTCCGACGGACGCAGACTGGGATTTAGGTCAGGGTCACAGCATTATTCAACTTAACCTGCGCGATGTGAACCAAGGTTATTATCATCAGGTCAATATCCGCGCCTGGCGCGACGTTGGCTGTGCCAAAGCGCCGATGAACAGTGCGGTGAGCTGCGGTCAGAATCAGAGTTCGCTGGTGCTGAAATTTATGAGTGAGGACAATGAATCTCTGCCAGCCGGGCACTATCAAGGCGTATTCACTGTCTCGGCGCAAGGCTGGAATGACAAAGCTTATACCAACACCTTGACGCTTCACGCGGATATCAGGATTACTGATGAGGAAACGTCTAATCCTGAGCCTGAATATCCAAATTACCAGCGCGGACATGCTTATAAAGCGGGTGATATTGTGACGGCGAGAAACGGCAAACTTTATCAGTGTAAAGGCTTCCCCTATACCGCTTACTGCGGTTACAAAAGCGCGGCCTACGAACCCGGTAAGGGCGTAGCGGCGTATCTTGCATGGAAAGCGTTACGTTAAATCCAGCGAATAAAAAAAGCCATCAACGATCGACGTCGTTGGTGGCTTTTTGTCGTCCTGGCCCGCAAAGCGGACGGCCTCAGCCAACGGCGTGCAGGAAGTAGGATCGCGGGCTCATGCTCATAGAGAGCACTTCTTTGACCAGCTTGTCGATACCGGCCTTCGCTTCAATAAGGCTGGTTGCCACCATATAAGCGGGCGTGGTCACCAGACTGTTTTTCACGTCCACTACCGTTTCATCATACGACGTGCGTTTATGTACAGCGCCCATGCTCTCGAGAATTTCGATAGTGTCGCGGTCATTGCCTATGGTCAGTTCTACGCCTTCACCATAAATCAGCGGGGCCAGTACTGGCGCAATCGAAAGGTATCCGGCCGGCTTGTTCTCGTCTTTGAAACTGTTGAGAACCTCTAACGTCTCGCTGTGGATATCGCAGTCGGGACCTTTGAACGCAAAGTCAGAGAGGTTGATGGCAACACCGGCACCGCCCAGTACGATAACGGCGCTGAATTCGCGACTGTGGCATTCGGCAACGGCTTTAATTTCGCCGCGAACCATCCTTGCCGCCTCAACCAGCACGTTTCTTTCCTGATGCGACACTTCACCGGTAATGTGATTAATTATATGGTGATGCAGCATATCGGGCGCAAAGCATTGATAAGTCACCTGACTGCTCTCGAGCGCCAGAAGGGTCAGCACGACTTCATTGACATCGGCACCGTCATATACGCCGCAGCCGGAAAGAATAACCGCTACTTTTTTGCCATTCATCAACAGTCCCTCTTTTTATCAATGTGCTGAGAATTTTATTTTTGTTCAAAAATAATGGCCCCTTTGTGATCTGTATTAAGGATGTCGGTTTTATTTAATTTAAAACCCTGCGCTTTGTGAAGAGGGTCACTTTGCGGGGCAGATAAAACGCCGTCGCAAAAAAAGGCCGCACGAGGGCAGCCTTGGGGAAAATGCACAGTCACTATTTAGAACGTCACGATTTAGAAAGCCACCACAACTTTGCCCTGCATATGGCCGTCGAGCACCTTGTCATGCGCCGCCTGAATGCTTGCGACAGAAAGACCCGTCAGCGTATCGGTCAGGGTGGTTTTTACCTTGCCGGCGTCAACCAAATCGGCCACCTGCTGCAGGATTTTACCCTGCTCGCCGATGTCCGGCGTGGTGTACATGCTGCGGGTGAACATGAATTCCCAGTGCAGCGAGGCGCTTTTCAGCTTGAGCTGGTTTTGATCAAGCGGCTTGCTGTTCTCGACGATAGTGCAGATTTTGCCGAGCGGGGCGATAAGCTTGCCAATCGCTTCCCAGTGGCCGTCGGTATCATTCAGGCAGAAGATGTAATCGACCTGTTTGATATCATGTTTTGCAAGTTCTCCGACTAAATCCTGGTAGTTCACGGTCAGGTCCGCGCCACGCTCGATGCACCAGGCCGCTGACTCTGGGCGAGAGGCGGTCGCGATCACTTTGACTTTGCTACGTTGGGCGGCGAAGGGGATAGCCAGCGAACCTACGCCACCGGCACCGCCAACGATCAGTAGGGTTTTATCGGCATCGGCGTCCTGAATGTGCAGATGCTCGAACAGACCTTCCCAGGCAGTCAGCGCGGTCAACGGCATCGCCGCTGCTTCCGCCCAGTTTAACGAGGTCGGCTTTTTCGCCACGATGCGGTAGTCGATCAGCTGCTCGCTGGCGTTGCTGCCCGAACGGGTAATATCGCCCGCATACCAAACTTCGTCGCCAATGCTGAATCCGCTCGCGCTTTTGCCCACGGCCTTCACGACGCCGCTTGCATCCCAGCCCAATACTTTGGGGGCTTCGAGGCCGTTTTTAACCGCCCCTTTGTGAACTTTGGTATCTACCGGGTTGATGGAGACGGCTTTAATCTCAACCAGCAGGTCATTTTCACCCACTTCTGGCTGCGGTAGCTCGAGGGCAATAAACTGCTGGGGATTTTTAGGGTCAACGGCAATCGCTTTAATAGTCATGATGTCACTCCAATAAGGTGTCTGGGTTTTCTTCAATAACACCAGTGTAGCGGCCGAGAGCCAAGCTGATAAGATGGACAATAATTAACAAAGTGTTCGTCTGAGGTGAACAATTGTGTTTAAGCAACTGCAGGATATGGCGCTGTTTGCGCTGGTGGCCGAAACCGGCAGCTTCACGCTGGCGGCGAAAAGGGCCGGTTTGCCTAAGTCGAGCGTGAGTCAGCGCGTTAGCCAGCTTGAGCAGGGACTGGGGATGCGGCTGTTGAATCGCACCACGCGGCAATTGAACCTGACCTTTGCCGGAGAACGTTATCTGGTGCACTGTCAGGAGATGCTGTTGGCCAGCGAGCGCGCCGAGCTGGCGATTCTGCGCCTCAAGGATAACCCCAGTGGACGCCTGCGCATCACCAGCCCGGCCGGGTTAGGTGCCACGCTGCTAGCGAGGATGAACGCCGAGTTTTCGAAACGTTATCCCGACGTCTCGCTTGAGGTCTCGGTGTCGGATCAGTTGATTGATTTGGTACAGGAAGGCTTCGACGTTGCGCTCAGGAGCGGTAAACCGCAGGACTCATCGTTGATTGGTCGCTCGCTCGGTGAAGGGCCGCGCTACCTGCTGGCCGCACCAGACTATCTCGCTCAGCATCCGCCTCTCACCTTGCCTCAGCAGTTGGAGACGCACAGCTGTATCGGCCATCAGGCGTGGAAGGAGTGGATCCTACGCCGCGGTGACAGCTATCACCGCTGGGTGCTGCCGCCCGCACATCACACCGATAACCTGCTGTATGCACGGGAATGTGCGATTGCCGGGGCAGGGATCACGCTGCTGCCTGCCTTTATGTGCCGCGAAGAAGTGCGTAAGGGGCTGTTGGTGAGAGTGCTGCCCGAGTGGGAGGCGGAGAGCAATTCGCTGTATCTGGTCTATCCGAGCCGTAAGCTCAATTCGCCTGCGTTGGCCTGTTTTATCGATTTTATGCTCAACGACTACGCCTTTGCAGAACACTACCAGACGCCGCTGTAGGCAATAAAAAACCCGGACTGACTGCGTCCGGGTTTTGTATCTAGGTATCTGATTAAATAAAGATTATTTAGCGATCTTCTTGTACTTGATACGGCGTGGTTCCAGGGCATCGGCACCCAGGGTACGCTTCTTGTATTCTTCGTATTCGGTAAAGTTACCTTCGAAGAATTCAACTTTGCCTTCATCCTGATAGTCGAGGATGTGGGTCGCGATACGGTCGAGGAACCAACGGTCGTGGGAAATAACCATCGCACAGCCCGGGAACTCCAGCAGGGCGTTTTCCAGCGCGCGCAGGGTTTCGATATCCAGGTCGTTGGTCGGTTCATCGAGCAGCAGCATGTTGCCGCCAACCTGTAGCAGCTTGGCCAGGTGCAGACGACCGCGCTCACCACCGGACAGTTCGCCAACGCGTTTGCCCTGATCGACGCCTTTAAAGTTAAAGCGGCCAACGTAGGCGCGGCTTGGCATTTCGGTAGTACCGATACGCATGATGTCCTGACCGCCGGAAACTTCTTCCCACACGGTTTTGCTGTTGTCCATTGCATCACGGAACTGATCGACAGAGGCCAGCTTGACGGTTTCGCCCAGCTCGATGTTACCGCCGGTCGGCTGTTCCTGACCTGACATCATACGGAACAGGGTCGATTTACCCGCACCGTTAGGGCCGATGATGCCGACGATGGCGCCTTTCGGTACCGAGAAGGACAGATCGTCAATCAGAATGCGGTCACCGTAAGCCTTGCTCAGGTTAGTGACTTCAACAACTTTGTCACCCAGGCGCGGACCTGGTGGAATGAACAGTTCGTTGGTTTCGTTACGTTTCTGGTATTCGGTGTTGTTCAGCTCTTCGAAGCGTGCCAGACGCGCCTTGCCTTTAGACTGTTGGCCTTTGGCACCTTTGCGCACCCACTCCAGCTCTTTCTCGATAGACTTGCGACGCGCGGCTTCGGAAGAGGCTTCCTGTGCCAGACGTTCGTCTTTCTGCTCAAGCCAGGAAGAGTAGTTGCCTTCCCATGGAATACCTTCACCACGGTCAAGTTCAAGGATCCAGCCCGCGACGTTATCGAGGAAGTAACGGTCGTGGGTGATAGCCACTACGGTACCTTCGAAGTCGTGGAGGAAGCGTTCCAGCCAGGCTACGGATTCGGCATCCAGGTGGTTGGTAGGTTCGTCGAGCAGCAGCATTTCCGGCTTTTCGAGCAGAAGGCGGCACAGGGCCACGCGGCGACGCTCACCACCCGACAGGTTGGCAATTTTTGCGTCCCAGTCCGGCAGGCGCAGTGCATCGGCGGCACGCTCGAGCTGTGCGTTCAGGTTATGGCCATCGTGCGCTTGAATAATCTCTTCCAGCTTACCCTGTTCAGCGGCCAGCTTGTCGAAGTCGGCGTCTGGGTCTGCGTACAGCGCGTACACTTCGTCCAGACGTTTCAGTGCGCCAACCACTTCAGCGACGGCTTCTTCAACCGATTCGCGAACGGTCTGCTCCAGATTAAGCTTAGGTTCCTGCGGCAGATAACCGATTTTCAGGCCTGGCTGTGGGCGTGCTTCACCTTCGATGTCGGTATCAATACCGGCCATGATGCGCAGCAGCGTTGACTTACCTGCACCGTTAAGGCCGAGAACGCCGATTTTTGCACCCGGGAAGAAACTCAGGGAGATGTTCTTAAGGATATGACGCTTTGGCGGGACGACTTTGCCAAGGCGATGCATGCTGTATACGTATTGAGCCACGTTGTTTTGAGCCTCTTGCTTGCAGGCCGGTTGCTGTAAACAGGTCAGGTTGACGCTGTGCGCACTCCGGCAGATTGAATTCAGCCGCGCCTGACTGCGGCAAGACTGATAGTTGTTCTGACTGCGAAGTTTAGCCTGTTTCAGCCTAACTCTCACCCCCCAGAGCCAAATAGATCTGCGCAAGATTTTGGTACTGGATCAGCAGGTTTGCCTCCACGGCCAATTCGGCCAGGCGTCTACGCTGTCGGGCATCGAGCAGGTCAGCAAGCTTGCCCGCGCCTTCGCGGTAGCGTACTTCATACAGATATTCCGATTGGCGGCTCAGCGCAAGTATACGTTGCCGCGTTTGCTGTTCTGCCTTTAAGGTTTCGTGCCTGGAAAGGCTGTCGTCAACTTCGCGCATTGCCTGGTACAGCGTCTGACTAAACAGCAGGCTTTTTTGCTCGAAGACATTCTGTGCCGTCTCTATTTGCAGATTCATTTTTCGCCATTCAACGAACGGCAGGGAGAGGCCTGCGCCCAAGGCACCCATTGGGTTGCTCAGTAATTTGCCCAACAGCGCGCTGCTGGTGCCGAGCGTGGCGGTCAAGCTGAGCGAAGGGTAATAGTCGAGCCGTTTAATGTCTTTCTGGTTCAATGTGTTACGCAAGCGAAGCTCCTGTGCCTTTACGTCGGGGCGGTTTTGCAGCACGGCGGCGGAGATGCCTGAATTCACCGTAGGGAGATAGCGATAAGCCAGCGGTGTGGGTTCTTCAATGACGGTGCCGGGCGGTGCACCGAGCAGTAACGTTTGCAGATTGACGACCTGGTCGCGTTCATTCTGCAACTGTACCAGGACGTTTTGCTGCTCCAGCAATCCCCGATGCGCGTCGAGTGTGTCGAGCTGAGCGGTTTTGCCTGCGGCAAAGCGTACATTCGCCAGCTGTAGGGTTTTCTCCGCATATTCAATCTCTTGATGCGCAATGCTCAGGCGCCTATTCAGAGAAGCGCGCTGCCAGTAATATTGGCTGGCGGTGGCAAGAAGAGACAGGCGCGCGGCCCGCAGGTCCTGCTCGCTGGCCTGTTTCTCCCATTCTGTAGCGTCTTTTTGGCGCGCGATTTTTCCCCACAGGTCCAGTTCATAGCCGGTCGCCAGGCGGACGCTGCTGCTTTTAGCGGTACTTTCGGACCGAGAAAGTGCCCGCGTCGTTCCGGTCGTGAGGCCAAGCTGCAGTTTCTCTACCTGAGAAATATCGGTCTCCTGCGCCGCCAGTCTGGCTTGATAAAGCCGCAGCGCGGCTAATGCGAGATCGGGATTACTTTTCTGCACCCGCGCAATCCAGCGCTCAAGGCGAGGATCGTGAAAATCATGCCAGGCAAAAATAGCGGGTAAAGCCTGACCTGACTCAACCGATTGCCACTGAGGAGGGTAGTGCACGACCGGAGGTGTGAAGTCACTTTTGACCCACGTGCCGCAGCCGACGAGCAGGCAGGCTATCGACAGGAAACAGACTCGAAGGGACAGTTTCATCATTTATTCGCTTGCCAGCGAAATGACTGGATCCATCCGTGCGGCTTTGTGAGCCGGCAGATAGCCGAAAATCATTCCAATGAGGGTCGAGCAGCAGAAGGCAATCGCCGCTGTCTGCCATGAGAAAATCGCGTTCAACGCGCCGTTGCCCAAGGTATTAAACAGCGGGCCAACCGCCAGCGACAGCGCAATGCCCAACACCCCACCGGTGATGCAAACCAGCACCGCCTCGACAATAAACTGCTGCATGATGTCACTGCGACGTGCGCCAACGGCCATCCGCACGCCAATCTCATGAGTGCGTTCGGTGACGGAGACTAACATGATATTCATGACCCCGAGGCTGCCGATGGTCAGCGAGATGGCGGCAACCATCAGGATAAGCAGGCTGAATATTGTCGAGGTGCGTTCTCGTGATTTACGGTATTGGTCCTGATTGAAAATCATGAAGTCCTTGGCCCCGTGGCGCTGGACAAGCAGCCGTTTTATGGCCTCTACTGCCGCCACGCTGTCGGCGCTGTCTTTAAGTTTTACGCTGATACTGCCGAGGGTCTGCTGCGCGGACATGCGCTGAAATACCGTGGAATAGGGGATCCAGACGTAGCTGGCGTTCGGCGGCGCGTGTTTATAGCTCGACGCGACGCCGACTATTCTCATCGGCAGGACGCCGAGATAAATAACCTGTCCCAACGGGTCCTGACGGTCCTTCGGGAACAGGATATTACGCAGGTTTTCGTCAATAACGCCTTCCTGTAACGCGCTGCGATCGTTTTGAAAAACGGTGCCCTGTAAAATTTCTATTCCGTTGATACGAAAATAATCGCGCCCCACGCCGGTCACCGTGCTTGAGGCCGTTTGCTGGCGGAAAACAACCTGTTTGGTGTCGGAAATTTCGGGGCTGACGCCGTCGACATCGTTGAGGGCGGCGATGGCTTCGGCATCCGTCACCCTGAGAACAGGATTTACCAGCGGCCCAGTGCGATAAAAGTTGTCGCCCGGAAAGAGAGTAATGACGTTTGCGCCAAGCCCCTCAATTTCTTCCAGCGTTTTCTGTTTAGCGCCTTCGCCCAGTGCGGCGACGGTCACCACGGCGGCAATGCCGAAAATGATGCCCGCCATGGTCAGCAGGGTTCGCAGTCGATGCGCATTCATGGCTTTTAGGGCCATCAGCAGGGCGTTCTGCGCTCGTTCGAGGCCTCTCAGCCAATGGCTTTGCCGTTCAGAGGTTTTTTTCGGCAGGGTGGCCGGATTCGGCGCATGTTTGCCGGTATCAGACACCACCTCTCCGTCGCGCAGGGTGATAACCCGCTGTGCCTGACGCGCCACGTTGATGTCGTGGGTAACGATAATGACCGTATGGCCGAGTTGGTGCAGCTCGTCAAGGATCTGGAGTACTTCCTGCCCAGAGGTCGAGTCGAGCGCGCCGGTCGGTTCATCGGCCAGAATAATTTCTCCGCCGTTGATAAGCGCCCGGCAAATGCTGACCCGCTGCTGTTGCCCACCCGAGAGCTGACCCGGGCGGTGATGCTCGCGTCCTGCCAGACCAAGACGTGACAGCAGGGCACTGGCGCGCTCACGGCGGTTAATGCGTGAGACGTTGGCATAAATTGCCGGGATCTCGACGTTGGCGAGCGCGCTGATATCCGGCATCAGGTGATAGCGCTGGAAGATAAAACCTATGTGTTCGCGGCGCAGGGCGGCGAGTGCATCAGCGGAGAGTTGGGCGGTGTTTTGCCCGTCGAAGTAAAGCTCGCCAGATGTGGCGACATCCAGACAGCCGATGATGTTCATCAGCGTGGATTTGCCGGAACCCGAGGTGCCCATGATAGCCACCATTTCACCGGCGGCGACCTCGAGCGTGATGTTGTTAAGCACGGTGATTGAAGAGGTCCCGCTGGCGAAGACGCGAGAGACGCCTTTAAGCACGATGAGGGCTTGCTCAGAGGTTGTCACTGGTAAATTACCGCGTCGTCTTCGGACGTCTGTCTCACTAGCCCGGCGTTTAGTACCACTACCTCACCTATTTTAAGCCCCTGAGTGATTTCGATATCCACGCTGTTGGTGATGCCGGTCTGCACGTCGCGCCGTTCTTTTTGGCCATTTTTGTTGAGCACCTCGACCTGTTGCAGCTTATCGTTGACCCTGGTAACCGCTCGCGCGGGGATCAGCAGCACATTCTTCGCCTCCTGCAAGGGCAGCGTGACCTGCGCAGTCATGGCGATGCGCAGCCGATTCTCGGGATTGGGCACGTCGAGCAGTGCGTTGTAATACACCGAACCGTTGGCCGCAGCGGATACCGGGCTTGCCTGTCCGCTACTCTCTTGTTTCATAATGGATTCTGGCGCAAGCTCAATCACGCGCAGCTGGGCATCGTAACGTTTGCCAGGCTCGGCGAAGGTCGAGAAATAGGCCTTCTGCCCTTGACGGACACGGGTGATATCTGCCTCTGAGATCTGCACCTTGATGGTCATCACGTCGAGTTGGGCGAGTTTCACGACGGTCGGCGCATTCTGGCTGGCGTTCAGGGTCTGGCCCTGCTGCGCGACAATGGCGATGACGATGCCTTTTTTCGGTGCCAGTACTTTGGTGTAGCTCAGATCCAGCTTCTTTTTGTCGACCTCGATTTGCGCCTGCACTAATTGGGACTCAATCGCTACCCGCTCTGCGCGGGTCATCTTGAGAGCCATGTCGGCGTTCTCCAGTTCTTCACGCGAGCTGGCCTGCTGGCTCAGCATGCGTTTTTGACGAATAAACTGGGCGTTGGCCTGAGCAAGCTGTGCCTGCTTGGCTTTTTTGTTCGCGCGGATGACGTTGAGCGCGGCTTCGGCGTTGCGTAAGTTGTTACGCTGTTGCAGGGAGTCGATTTCGGCCAGCAACTGGCCCTTGACGACGGCGTCTCCCATTTTGACCTTTAGAGAGGTGACCTCACCGGTGACCTGTGCACCGACGTCAACGCGCTCGAACGCGTCGAGCTTGCCGGTGGCGAGCACGGCGTTCTCGATGTCGCCGCGCTTCACCTTAGCGGTAACATACTCAGGTTCGGTGGCCTTCAATCCCCCGCTCACCCCATAAATGCCGAGGGCCGCAGCCGATAAAAGCATTAAAATGAGCAAGGTTTTTAACGGCCTGTTGCTCGCTTTTTTCATCATATTCAATATGTTAATCCGGCTATTTTTTAATCACTCGGCGATGATAACTTTTGGCCTGTATCCGAGAACTTAATTCTCCTTATTTCAGGAATTAATCAGGTTTTAGGGCAGGCCACCCTGAGAGTCGGCCTGAGTAAGGTGGCGAGATATCGGGGTGTTCTTCAAACTGTGTAAAGTTTGCGGCGTGGGAAGGGCATTTCTTCATTTCTTGGGGCGAATAGATTAGCGTATACAATGTCTATCAATGACGACTGTGCATTTTTGTCATCAGGGCCTATTTTTTATGGGCAAGCAGTCAGCAACACAACCAGCGAGGATAAAGGTAAGTATGGTCAAGGCGGACAAGTGGCGATTTTTGACGGTGGGACTGTTGTTAGTGTCGGCAGCGGGCGCAGCCCACGCTGACTCTCTGGATGCACAGCGCCAGCGTTACATGCAGATCAAGCAGGCCTGGGATGCCAATCAGCTCGACGTTGTGAGCCAGCTGATGCCCACTCTGACAGATTATCCTTTATATCCTTATCTGGAATACCGCCAGCTAACGCAGGATATTGCCCTGGTGACGCCGCAGCAGATTACGGCCTTCGTCAAGGCCAACCCCACACTGCCGCCTGCGCGTTCGCTGCCTGCGCGCTTTGTCAACGAACTGGCGAGGCGTCAGGACTGGCAGGGGCTGCTCTCCTTCAGCCCGCAGGCGCCGCGGCCGGTTGCCGCACGCTGCAACTACTATTTCGCCAAGTGGTCTACCGGCCAACAGCAGGTCGCATTCGATGGCGCTAAAGATATCTGGTTGACCGGCACCTCGCTGCCGGGCACCTGCGATAAGCTTTTCACCGTATGGCAACAAGCCGGTAATCAGACCGCGCTGACGACGCTACAGCGCATCGCTCTGGCGATGAAGGCGGGTAATAGCAGCCTAGTGACCTATCTCGCCAAACAGCTGCCGTCGGACTACCAGACGATGAGTGACGCGCTGGTGGCACTGCAAAACGATCCCAATACCGTCGAAAGCTTTGCGCGTACCGTTGGACCGACCGACTTTACCCGCAATGCCGTGAGCATCGCCTTTGCCCGCGTTGCGCGTGACAACGCCGATAATGCACGCTCGATGCTGCCTATCCTGGCGCGGCTGCAAAAAATGGACGATGGCGATCGCCTCGGTCTGGAAGAGACCGTTGCCTGGCAGTATATGGGCAGCGATGCGACGCCAGAACAGGCCGCGTGGCGCGACAACGTCATCCTTCGCAGTCACTCCACCTCGCTGGTTGAACGCCGCATTCGTATGTCTCTGGCTGCCGGTGACCGTCAGGGGCTGGCGCGCTGGATGCAGCAGCTTCCAGCGGACGCGATGCAGGAAGATGAATGGCGCTACTGGCACGCCGCGCTGCTCATCGATCAAGGCCGTCGTACCGAGGGTGAAAGCATTCTACGCACCCTGATGCAGGGCCGTGGTTTCTATCCGATGGCGGCGGCACAAAAGCTCAATGTCGCTTATCCCATGACCATTTCCGTGGCCGCAAGGCCTGACGCTAGCCTGGATAAGTCGCCGGAGATAGCCCGCGTGCGCGAGCTACTCTATTGGAATATGGATAATCTGGCGCGCACTGAATGGACGTATCTGGTGCAGAGCCGCAGTAAAACACAGCAGGAGGCACTGGCCCGTTACGCCTACGAGAAAGGCTGGCCCGAGCTGAGTGTGCAGGCCACTATCGCCGGTAAACTGTGGGATTATTTGCAGGAGCGCTTCCCACTGGCCTGGTCACCGGAATTCCGCCAGGCAACTGAAAATAAAGGCATTACTCAGAGCTACGCGATGGCGATTGCCCGTCAGGAAAGCGCCTGGAATCCGGCGGCGCGTTCGCCGGTCGGTGCCGCAGGCCTGATGCAATTAATGCCTGCCACGGCGGAGCATACGGTGCAGATGAACGGTATTCCTGGCTATACCAACAGCAGCCAGCTGCTTGATCCGCAAACCAATATCACCATTGGTACCGGGTATTTGGAATATGTCTATCAGATGTTTGGCCGCAACCGTATCTTGTCGAGTGCCGCCTATAATGCGGGTCCGGGCCGAGTGAATACCTGGCTGGGCAATACCGAAGGACGCGTGGACGCCGTCGCATTTATAGAAAGTATTCCTTTCTCTGAAACTCGCCGATATGTTAAAAATGTGTTAGCGTATGATGCGTTTTATCGCTACTTTTTACATCAGCCAGCCAAAGTCTTAACCGACGCGGAGTGGCAGAGGCGTTATTGATCTTTGCGCCACTATGGTATGCTGCTGTACTAGTTTAATAGTGTGGCAGCGTATCCATGGCACAAATTTCTTTGAATGACCCGGCTCTTTCCCAACAAGGCAATGAGGACTGGCAATGCTTTCTGGCATTGCTACAGCAATCTTTTGCTGAAAATCTGCAAAATTCCCTGCTTCAGCTTTTTCTTACGCCCGACGAGCGCACTGCGCTGGGAACGCGTTTGAGGATCATTGAAGAATTGATGAGGGGAGAGTTGAGTCAGCGCGAACTCAAAAACCAGCTGGGTGCGGGTATTGCAACGATTACGCGAGGCTCAAATGGGCTGAAATCCGCACCGCCTGAGCTCAAGGCCTGGCTGGCGGCGCGTTTACTATCAGCGGACGACGACACAACGCAGTCGTAGCCTGCGCAGGCAGACGTTAGTGCGTCTGTGAACGTGTCTGGTAAATCGCATTATGGAAGGGCGCAAGGGCCAACACCAGCGCCTGATGATACACGCTGGTACGCGTTAGCTTCCCGGCGGTAAAGATACCAATCGCTCCCCCCTTGCGTTTAACTTCGGCAATGCCCGAGAGTTTTTCCATTTCGTCGCCCAATTCACTCCCCTGACCTATCTCCTGTAATATAATTTCAGGCAACATCAGGCTGGCAGAGCGCGATTCGCCGCGTTGATGCATGTTTTCAATCACCATCCACGCGAAAGTCATGTTGTCTTCGATTCCAGCTTCTATCCCGACCCAGAAATCCGCCTCGGGGCGGATTTGGCGTGCGCTGATGACGCGATGTCGTGCACCCGTACGGGTTTCGAGACTGCCAATAGGCTGTTCGGGAACGCCGCTGTCGACGTCGATGCCTTCAATGCGGAAAGAATCGGCACCGAAAATGTCCTCAAAAGCCATGGCAATTGCGTTAATTTTTGCTGGGTTGGTCGTAGCAGCGATAACGTGATACATAGATTTCATTGTCCTTAGCTTATTTCACGCAGTATAACGGAAAAAACTCATGTTACAGGTATATCTCGTCCGTCATGGCGAAACCGAATGGAATGCAGCACGCCGTATTCAGGGACAATCTGACAGCCCGTTGACCGAAAAAGGGGTCTTTCAGGCACAGCAAGTCGCCGAAAGGGTGCGCAATGAGGGTATCACACATGTGATTGCCAGCGATCTAGGACGCACGAAACGTACAGCAGAAATTATCGCCGATGCCTGTGGTTGTGAAGTCATTACGGACCCGCGCCTGCGTGAACTGCATATGGGCGTGCTGGAAACTCGTCATCTCGACGGCCTGACGCCGCAGGAAGAGACATGGCGCAAGCAGATGGTCGATGGCACGCCGGAGGGACGTATTCCGCAAGGCGAGACCATGAACGAGCTGGCGTCGCGTATGCGTCAGGCACTCGACGACTGCCTGAATCTGCCGGAAGGCAGCAAGCCGTTGCTGGTGAGTCACGGTATTGCGTTGGGCTGTCTTATCAGCACCATTCTGGGACTGCCGCCGTACGCCGAGCGTCGTTTGCGTTTGCGTAACTGTTCTATCTCACGCGTCGATCATCAGCAAAGTGCGTGGTTGGCGTCAGGATGGATTGTTGAAACGGCAGGCGATATTGCGCATCTGGATCAGCCCGCGTTAGACGAATTACAGCGTTAATCTCATAACGAGCTGGTATAGCGAATAAACAGGCGCAGGCAGGAGGATGAATCCTGTCGCGTCTGATTACTTTTAGCGGCGGATAGGGATGAGGTAATCACAATCCATTTCTTTCGGCGGCTCGGTTCCCATGGTTTTACGCATTGGATGGAAACGCTCGATGTCCTGACCTTTACGACGGGTAAGTTTCAGCGTCGGCAGGCAGGTGGTGTACAGCGTCAGGATAAACTCCTGAAGCCCTTCCGGTGAACCTTTGAAGCGGAACATGGCGTATTCACCTTCGTTGAGCACAATTTCTTTTCCTTCCGGCATATTGTCGGTCAGATGGCTTGGCTCAATGGCGGTGGTATACATCACTTCCTGCTCGTCATCTTTTTCCTGGCTTGGTCTTGAATGATGAAGACCATAAAGAAGTGGCGGTAATTCTGTTGTTTCACCAATGTACTGACGCCAGAAATGGTCCCGCATTTCATTACGGTAGGTTGTAATTTGTTCCAGCGTACAGGAATAGCTCTGCGTCACGCCAATCAGATGTTTTTCCGGCATAGAGATAAACTCCGGCTGCGGAAGAATGAAAGCACCTAAACGGATGGGTGGACAAATTCCGAAAGAGTGCCAATCTTCAGAGCGACGATACAGTGCAGGTGTTTGTGCAAATTGTTTTTTGAAAGCCCGGGTGAAAGTCTGCTGAGAGTCAAAACGGTATTGCAGGGCAATATCGAGAATTGGCCGACTGGTCAGACGCAGTGCTACTGCAGCTTTAGAAAGCCTGCGAGCCCGAATGTAAGCACCAATAGCATTATTCGTGACATCCTTGAACATACGCTGCAGGTGCCATTTAGAGTAGCCTGCTTTTGCTGCAACGTTGTCGAGTGATAACGGCTGGTCAAGGTGTGTTTCTAACCAGCTGAGAAGATCACGAATGATTCCTGCTTGATCCATAGATCATCCTCGTTGAACTTATATAGGCGCGTAGTAATTTAACCCGTGCATGATAGCAATTTTTTAACGTTAAAACTCGCAGATATTTTTTAGCATACTGTGCGATTTTGGAGAAATTATGGCTTAATCATTTTCACTTTGTGAGCCAGCGCAAGATGTTACAGTGGTAGGATTAGTTTATCAGTCAACTAAATGACTTGGGGTAACTCGATGAAAAATTGTTTAATTTTTGTACTTGGAGTGTTGTCGCTATGTTCCGCAGCGGCACAGGCGGAGCAGATTGGCTCTGTGGATACCGTGTTTAAACTCTTTGGACCGGACCATAAAATTGTGGTCGAAGCTTTCGACGATCCGGATGTTAAAAATGTAACCTGTTATATCAGTCGTGCCAAGACGGGCGGCATTAAAGGCGGCCTTGGATTAGCTGAAGATACCTCTGACGCAGCCATCTCCTGTCAGCAGATTGGTCCGGTCGAGGTGTCTGACGACATCAAGAAGGGCGGTGACAAGGGAACCGTGGTTTTCAAACAGAGAACGTCTTTGATATTCAAAAAGCTGCAGGTCGTGCGTTTCTATGATCCAAAACGAAATGCGCTGGTTTATCTGAGCTATTCCGACAAAGTGGTCGACGGTTCGCCGAAGAACGCCATCAGCGCAGTGCCGATTATCCCATGGGGTAATCGCTAAGCGACTGTCGCTCACGCTACGTAAAAGAAAAGGCCAGCTTTCGCTGGCCTTCTTAACTGTTACAGACCGGTTGGCAACCCGAGTGTTAACGATTCAACTCATTGATAGATAATCTATTTCCCAACGCGACGATGCGGCTGGGACAACGATCACTCTTCCAGGTCGCCGCAGAAGCGATAACCTTCACCGTGAATAGTGGCGATGATCTCTGGGGTATCCGGCGTCGCTTCGAAATGCTTACGGATGCGACGGATTGTGACGTCAACGGTACGGTCATGAGGCTTCAGCTCACGGCCGGTCATTTTCTTCAGCAGATCGCCACGGGTCTGGATCTTGCCCGGATTTTCGCAGAAGTGCAGCATCGCGCGGAATTCACTGCGCGGCAGCTTGTACTGTTCGCCCGCCGGGCTAACCAGTGAACGGCTGTTGATGTCCAGCTCCCAACCGTTAAAACGATAGCTCTCAACCAGACGACGCTCTTCACCCACCGGGCTCAGATTCATGGTACGGGTCAACAGGTTACGCGCACGGATGGTCAATTCACGTGGGTTGAACGGCTTGGTCATGTAATCATCGGCACCAATTTCCAGGCCAAGGATTTTATCGACTTCGTTATCGCGGCCGGTCAGGAACATCAGCGCGACGTTAGCCTGTTCACGCAGTTCACGCGCCAGCAACAGGCCATTTTTTCCCGGCAGGTTGATATCCATCACCACCAGGTTGATATTGTTTTCGGACAGTACGTGATGCATCTCGGCACCATCGTTGGCTTCAAAAACTTCGTAGCCTTCTGCTTCAAAAATACTTTTTAGCGTATTACGTGTTACTAATTCGTCTTCGACGATAAGAATTTGGGGGGTCTGCATTTTTGCTACCTAAGATTGCCAACAAATAGAAAATAGGAGTACAGAAGTCCTTGTTATACAGATGAATTTGACAGTTTCTTGTCGGGTTTCACTCGTGACATGACTAAAGTACGTAAACGCGTTCTTGGTACACTTTCCATCAACGGCAACAACATCGCCTGCTCAGTTGGGATACCACTTCCTGCAGTCCCGTTGGTACCTTGAGCGGCGCATATCCTAACCCTATTAACAGCAATATAACAGCGAGTACCGAAACTGCCACTCAACAAAACTACGCTTTGTTGACATATATCAATTTCAATTGTAGCACGGTAACAGAAAGGTGAAAAATACTTAAAATCCGGCACCCAGCACTTACATTTCGGCGTTTATTAAAAAATATTTGATAGATAAATAACGTTAAGTTTCAAAAAATTTAACAACTAGTCTCACTTTGCTTATCATTATGATTTTTAATGGTAATTAATCAGTCGTTTGCGCGGCATGGCTATTCAATGTCAGCCGAGCACGCCGAAGGCTTTTTTCCTTAGCCAACACCAAGACATATTCGAAGACTGTTAAACGGATGTGAATTATAATTGTGCCTATTCCGATTGTCTGTTGCCTTAAATAAACTCGAACGGCGACCTACTGATCTTCTTTAATCGTCATTTTTCAGAGGTAGCTCATGCAACTTCATATTATTCTCGTTTCCCCGGCTCGGCCCGAAAATGTGGGCGCAGCGGCGCGGGCAATGAAAACCATGGGCTTCGCCTCGCTGCGTATCGTCGACAGTCAGGCTCATTTGCAGCCGGAGGCGGGCTGGGTGGCCCATGGTTCCGCTGAAATCCTGCAAAATGCACAGCACTTTGCCACCCTCGAAGCGGCACTGGCCGACGTTGATTTCACGATTGCGACCACTGCGCGCAGCCGGGCAAAATTCCACTATTACTGCACGCCGCAGGAACTTGAGACCCAACTGGCCGAACGCCAGAACTGGGTCAATAACGTTGCGCTGGTGTTTGGTCGCGAGGATTCGGGCCTAACTAATGAAGAGCTCGAGTTGGCCGATCTGCTGACCGGCGTGCCGATGGTTGCCGATTATCCGTCGCTCAACCTCGGGCAGGCGGTGATGGTATTCTGTTATCAGCTCTCTTCGTTAAACCAAATAGCACAAAAGCAGGCGATTCAGGCCGAGGCGGGGCAACTGAATGCGCTGCGCGATCGCGTCTCGCGTTTGTTAGTTAATCTGGGCTCTCAGGATGACCAGAAATTGACGGATTGGCTGCACCAGAGACTCGGCGTTCTGGAGCAACGCGATGCCGCCATGCTGCACACGTTGCTGCACGATATCGAAAAAAAATTCGGCCACTGAGGTCGGACGCTTTTTAAAGAACAGCAAGTGGAATGTCTATCCTTTATGCAGAATGCTGGTTTTTTTATCTAAAAATTGCCTAAAAGACTGGTTTAATCCGCTGCATTCACTGTGTGCATTTTTTAGGCGAAAAATAGAAAAAAATTGACTTACCGAGGCTTATGCTTTAGCTAATAGGGCAGACAGAGTAAAAACTAACTAAATAAAGACAACAAAAACCAATGCGACACATCAGCCTGAACACCACAATTATTACAACCACCACCATTACCATCGGTAACGGGGCGGGCTGACGCGTACAGGAAAAACAGAAAAAGCCCGCACCTAACCAGTGCGGGCTTTTTTTTTACGGCTACATTCCCTAGTAAAATTTCTCGACAAGAGAGTAGGAGAAACCAGAAATGCGAGTGTTGAAATTTGGCGGGACGTCAGTAGCAAATGCCGAGCGCTTCCTGCGGGTAGCGGAAATCATGGAGAGCAATGCAAGCCAGGGACAGGTCGCTACGGTATTGTCAGCCCCGGCCAAAATTACCAATCATCTGGTCGCGATGATCGAAAAAACCGTTGCCGGGCAGGACATCCTGCCGATCGTAAGCGATGCAGAACGCATTTTTTCCGACCTGATTAACGGCCTTGCCGAGGCGCTCCCTGCCTTTGACCTGGTCGGCATCAAACGTTTTGTCGAGCAGGAATTTGGTCAGCTCAAACAGCTGCTGCACGGTATCGGCCTGTTGGGACAGTGCCCGGACAGCGTCAACGCCAGCATCATCTGCCGGGGTGAAAAGCTGTCGATTGCCATTATGGAAGCCGTATTCAAAGCCAAAGGTTTCGGTGTGACCGTGATTAATCCGGTCGAGAAACTGCTGGCCGTGGGCCACTACCTCGAATCTACCGTCGATATCAACGAGTCTACCGCCCGTATTGCTGCGAGCAACATTCCTGCCAGCGATATCGTGCTGATGGCCGGTTTCACCGCCGGTAATGACAAGGGCGAGCTGGTGGTGCTGGGACGTAACGGCTCCGACTACTCCGCTGCCGTGCTGGCCGCCTGCCTGCGCGCAGACTGCTGCGAGATCTGGACCGACGTCGACGGCGTTTACACCTGCGATCCGCGCACTGTGCCGGACGCTCGCCTGTTGAAGTCGATGTCTTACCAGGAGGCGATGGAGCTCTCGTACTTTGGTGCCAAGGTCCTGCACCCGCGCACTATCACACCTATCGCCCAGTTCCAGATCCCATGTCTCATCAAAAACACCGCCAATCCGCAAGCACCGGGTACGCTCATCGGCAGCCACAGTGCGGGCAGCGAATTTGAAGACAAAAATACCCCGGTCAAAGGCATCACCAACCTGAACAATATGGCGATGATCAACGTCTCCGGTCCGGGGATGAAAGGCATGATTGGCATGGCCGCCCGCGTGTTCGCGGTGATGTCGCGTTCGGGTATCTCGGTGGTGTTGATTACCCAATCTTCTTCCGAATACAGCATCAGCTTTTGCGTGCCGCAGGGAGAGCTGGTTCGTGCCCGTAAGGCGCTGGAAGACGAGTTTTACCTGGAGCTGAAAGACGGCCTGCTTGAGCCGCTCGACGTGACCGAAAAGCTGGCCGTCATCTCGGTGGTAGGCGACGGTATGCGCACGCTGCGCGGTATCTCCGCCAAGTTCTTCTCGGCGCTGGCGCGTGCCAATATCAATATCGTAGCCATCGCGCAGGGCTCGTCAGAGCGTTCTATTTCCGTGGTCGTCAGCAATGACGATGCGACCATGGGCGTACGCGTCAGTCACCAGATGCTGTTCAATACCGATCAGGTCATCGAAGTGTTCCTGATTGGCGTCGGCGGCGTCGGCGGTGCATTGATCGAACAAATCCGTCGTCAGCAGGCGTGGCTGAAGGCCAAGCACATCGATCTGCGCGTGTGCGGTATCGCCAACTCGCGCGCGATGCTGACCAACGTGCACGGCATTCCGCTGGAAAACTGGCGCGACGAGCTGGGCGCGGCCAAAGAGCCGTTCAACATCGGTCGTCTGATTCGCCTGGTCAAAGAGTACCACCTGCTCAATCCGGTGGTGGTTGACTGTACTTCAAGCGAGGCCATTGCTAACCAGTACGCCGATCTGCTGTCCGACGGTTTCCACGTGGTTACGCCGAACAAGCGCGCCAATACTGCGTCGATGAACTACTACCATCAGCTGCGTAAGGCGGCGGCGAGCTCTCGTCGCAAGTTCCTGTACGACACTAACGTCGGTGCGGGCCTGCCGGTTATCGAAAACTTGCAAAACCTGCTTAATGCCGGTGACGAGATGGTGCGCTTCAGCGGGATCCTCTCCGGATCGCTGTCGCAGATCTTCGGCAAGCTGGACGAGGGCGTGTCGCTGTCTGAGGCGACGCTGGCGGCGCGTGAAAGTGGTTTTACTGAGCCGGATCCGCGTGACGATCTCTCGGGTATGGACGTCGCGCGTAAACTGTTGATCCTGGCGCGTGAGGCCGGTTACAAACTTGAGCTGTCTGACATTGAAGTCGAGCCAGTTCTGCCGGTATCCTTTGACGCGACCGGTGACGTCAGCGCGTTCCTTGCACGCCTGCCTGAGCTCGACGCCGAGTTCAAAAAACGCGTGGCCGATGCGGCCGCAGAAGGCAAGGTGCTGCGTTACGTCGGCGCCATAGATGAAGGGCGCTGTAGCGTCAGGATCGAAGCCGTCGACGGTAACAGCCCACTGTATAAAGTGAAAAATGGCGAGAATGCGCTGGCGTTCTACAGCCGTTATTATCAACCGATTCCTCTAGTTTTGCGCGGCTACGGTGCGGGTAACGATGTTACTGCCGCTGGCGTCTTCGCCGACCTTTTGCGAACGCTGTCATGGAAGTTAGGAGTTTAATATGGTTAAGGTATATGCCCCGGCATCAATTGGTAACGTTAGCGTCGGTTTTGACGTGCTGGGTGCGGCAGTTTCACCGGTAGACGGTTCGCTACTGGGCGACTGCGTGAGCGTGGAAGCGGCCTCGCAATTCAGCCTCAAGAATGAAGGGCGCTTCGTGTCCAAGCTGCCGGACAAGATGGAAGACAACATTGTTTACCAGTGCTGGGAACGCTACTGCCAGGAAGTGGGCAAAGAAATCCCGGTCGCCATGACGCTTGAGAAAAACATGCCCATCGGCTCAGGGCTGGGTTCCAGCGCCTGTTCCGTGGTAGCGGGTTTGATGGCGATGAACGAGTTCAACGGCAACCAGGTGAGCGATACCCGCATGCTGGAGCTCATGGGCGAGCTGGAAGGCCGCATCTCCGGTGGCGTGCACTTCGACAACGTTGCGCCATGCTATCTCGGCGGCCTGCAGTTGATCATTGAAGAGCTGGGCATTGTGTCTCAGGACGTGCCTTGCTTCGACGACTGGCTGTGGGTGATGGCGTATCCGGGCATCAAGGTGTCTACCGCCGAGGCGCGCGCGATTTTGCCGGCCCAGTATCGCCGTCAGGACTGCATCAGCCACGGTCGTTATTTGTCCGGTTTCATTCACGCCTGCCATACTCAGCAGCCGCAGCTGGCAGTTAAACTGATGAAAGACGTCATTGCCGAACCTTATCGCACCCGTTTGCTGCCGGGCTTTGCTCAGGCGCGAACCGCTGCTGAAGAAATAGGGGCTCTGGCCTGCGGGATCTCGGGATCCGGTCCAACGCTGTTTGCTATCTGTAACGACAGCGAGACGGCGCAACGCATGGCTGATTGGCTGCAGAATCACTATCTGCAAAATGACGAAGGTTTTGTTCATATTTGTCGCCTGGATACCGCAGGCGCGAGACTATTGGGATAATCGATGAAACTGTACAACCTGAAGGATCACAACGAGCAGGTCAGCTTTGCACAAGCAGTGAAGCAAGGCTTAGGCAAGCAACAAGGGCTGTTCTTCCCGCTGGATCTGCCTGAGTTTGAGCTGACCGAAATTGACCGCCTGCTCGAGCTGGATTTCGTAACGCGCAGCAGCCGCATTCTTTCTGCATTCATTGGCGACGAAATTCCTGAAGAAGCGCTGTATCAACGCGTGAAAAATGCCTTCGCCTTCCCTGCACCGGTTGCTGCGGTCGCAGACGACGTAGCCTGCCTGGAACTTTTCCACGGCCCGACGCTGGCATTTAAAGACTTCGGCGGCCGCTTTATGGCGCAGATCCTGACTCAAGTGTCAGGCGATCAGCCGGTGACCATTCTGACCGCAACCTCCGGTGATACCGGTGCGGCAGTGGCTCACGCCTTCCATGGCCTGAAAAACGTGCGCGTCGTTATCCTATATCCGCGCGGTAAAATCAGCCCGCTGCAGGAAAAACTGTTCTGTACGCTGGGTGACAACATCCACACCGTGGCTATCGACGGCGATTTCGACGCCTGTCAGGCGCTGGTCAAGCAGGCGTTCGATGATGAAGAACTGAAGGTTGCGCTGCACCTTAACTCCGCGAACTCCATCAACATCAGCCGTCTGCTGGCGCAGATCTGCTACTACTTTGAAGCTGTGGCGCAGCTGCCGCAGGAAGCACGCAACCAGCTGGTCGTTTCCGTACCCAGCGGTAACTTCGGTGACCTGACGGCGGGACTGCTGGCGAAGGCACTGGGTCTGCCAATCAAACGCTTTATCGCGGCGACCAACGCCAACGACACCGTGCCACGCTTCCTGGTCAACGGCGAGTGGGCACCGAACAAGACGGTGGCAACATTGTCGAACGCGATGGACGTTAGCCAGCCTAACAACTGGCCACGAGTCGAAGAACTGTATCGTCGCAAGATCTGGCAGTTGAAGGATCTGGGCTACGCGGCAGTGAGCGACGAGACGACCGAAGACGCCATGCGCGAGCTGGCAGACATCGGTTACATCTCCGAGCCGCATGCGGCGATTGCTTATCGTGCACTGCGTGACCAGCTGAAAGAAGGGGAGTTCGGTCTGTTTATCGGTACGGCACACCCGGCGAAATTTAAGGAAAGTGTTGATGCCATCCTCGGTCAGGAGCTGCCGTTGCCGAAAGAGTTGGCCGACCGCGCCGACCTGCCGCTGCTGTCGCACAACTTGCCTGCGGACTTCAGCGAAATGCGTAAGTTTCTGATGGCTTTGCCTGAATAAACGCAATGCAAAAAACGAAAAGGCCATCATTTGATGGCCTTTTTACTGCGCTGAAGCAGGTCAAGCTACGCTCCCGTCATTTTGTAAAACGAGTTGGAGGGTAAAGCGTTACTTCTGCTCTGCTCGCGTAAATACCAGCTCGTTGCCTTCGGAGCGCGCGGCGTCGAACCGATAACCCTCGAGCGAGAACGCCTGTAGCTGCTTACGCTGGGTCAAACGCTCCTTGATGATAAAGCGGCTCATCAGCCCGCGCGCTTTTTTGGCATAGAAGCTGATCACTTTATACTTGCCGTTCTTCTCGTCGAGGAACACCGGTTTGATTATCTCACCGTCCAGCTTCGCCGTTTTCACCGCCTTGAAGTACTCGTCCGACGCAAGATTCACCAGAATGTTATCTCCTTGTTCCTTAAGGATAGTATTCAGTTTCTCGGTCAGCAGGTCACCCCAGAAAGCATAAAGATTAGTCCCCTGCGGATTGTTGAGGCGAATACCCATCTCAAGACGGTAAGGCTGCATCAGGTCCAGAGGACGCAGAATACCGTACAGGCCGGAGAGCATACGCAAATGCTTCTGTGCAAAATCGAAATCTTTCTCGCTGAAGTCTTCCGCCTGTAGGCCGGTATAAACGTCCCCCTTAAATGCCAGGATAGCCTGACGCGCATTGTCCGGCGTAAAGTCCGGCTGCCAGTCGTTAAAACGCTCGGCGTTAAGGTGTGCCAGCTTGTCGCTGATTCCCATCAGGCTGGAAATCTCCGCCGGAGAAAGCTTTCTGGCAATCTCAATCAGCTGGCTGGATTTATCGAGCAGCTCTGGCTGAGTGAAGCGTTTGGTCGCAAGTTTACTTTCGTAGTCCAGCGTTTTGGCGGGTGAAATAATAGTCAGCATAGCGGCGTCCGGTTAGTCTGCGCAGTGTTGAGCAGGAAAGTGAATAATACAGTCTTTAGTTATTTTACCAAAAAACCGCTGCTTTAAAAAAATCGCAGCAATAGGCTCCGCCTTGAGCCTGATTATTTCCAGATGCCGTCCTGCAATTGCCCCTTCAGCTCAGGAAAACTGCCGGAGTTAAACACCGGTTCGCGGCCCATGACTCGCTGGCGTTCGAAGTCTCTCACCACCTTCAGCGCCAGCCCTGAGAGCAAAAGCAGGGCGGTCAGGTTGATCATGGTGATCACCGCCAGAGAGATGCTGGCCGTCTGCATCAGCAACGGCGTTCCAATAAAGGATCCCACCAGCAGCATCACCAGCATCGCCAGCCGCAGCAGGTAGAGAGAGCCGGTTTTGCCACGCTGCAAAAACAGCAGGTTATTTTCGGCATACATGCAGTTGGTCATCATGGTCGTAAAGCCAAATATCAACATGAATATCGCCAGCAACTGTGGACCGAACGAACCTATGCTTCCGCTCACGGCCTGCGTGAGGAGGGTGATACCGCTGATTTTGTCGGTCGGCGCAGTGAGCATGCCCGACGAGAGTATTATCATGGCGGTCGCGCTGCATACCACGAAGGTGTCAACCAGTACGCCCAGCATCTGAGTGAAGCCTTGATTGGCCGGATGACGTGACGCGGCCATGGCGGCAATGTGCGGCGTTGAACCTGACCCCGCCTCGTTGGAGAACAGGCCCTGCTGAATACCCTGAGTCATGGCAATGGTCACGCCATAGCCGAGCGCACCGGCGGCAAATTCCTGAAAGCCAAAGGCGCTTTTAAAAATGAGCAGAAACACTTCCGGCAGCCTGTCGACGTTGACCGCCATCACCCAGAAGGCCAGTAGCATATAGCTAAGGCACATAATCGGCGCCAGCCATACGGAAACCTTCACCAGCGTGCGCAGCCCGCCCGCGAGCGTTAGCGCGAAAAGAATGCCCAGCGCAATGCTGATGTGCCAAGGCGTCAAATTAAAGGCCACCGCCACCGCCTGGGTGACGGCTTTGGCCTGTAGAACGTTGAACACGAAGCCGACGATGAGGATCATCAATACCGAGAATAGCACCCCCATCCAGCGCATGCCGAGGCCACGGCTCATGTATTCGGAAGGTCCACCGCGAAACTGCATCTTGTTATCGGTGGTCTTAAACACCTGCGCGAGGGTGTTTTCTATCAGTGCGATCGGCATACCGAGCAGGGTGATTATCCACATCCAGAATATCGCCCCCGGACCGCCGGTGGTGATGGCCATCGCCACCCCGGTCAGACTGCCTACGCCGATGCGGCCGGAAAGGGTCACGGCCAGTGACTGGAACGACGAAACGCCGCGTGCATCGGCGGATTTATTGCGTCGCAGGCAAAGAAACATTTCTCGCCAGCGTCGAAACTGGATGAATCGCGTGCGCAACGTGAGGTAAATACCGAATCCTAAAAGGAAATAGATCAGTATTGATTCCCACAGAATGTCGTCGAGAAAGTTAAGCAAGCTGGCCATCAGAGTCCTTATTCCTTAAAAAATATATGGCTAATCCTTTATTCTTCGCCCGTTTTTTAACCATTTATTGCATTAATAATCAACTTTTATTGCATAAAACAATGAGCACTATAACTGCCTTGCGGATGTCTTGGCGCATGTTATCATCAAGAGAAGGCAAGGCATGAAAATGCCTCAACGATAATCTACAAACGATGAGATATGCCACAATGACCGATAAATTGACTTCCCTACGCGAACTGACCAAGGTAGTTGCAGATACTGGTGATATCGCGGCAATAAAGTTGTATCAGCCTCAGGATGCCACCACTAACCCTTCTTTGATCCTTAACGCTGCCCAGATCCCTGAATACCGCAAACTGATCGACGAAGCCATTGCATGGGCGCGCGACCAGAGCAGCGATCGTGACCAGCAGATCATTGATACTGCCGACAAGCTTGCAGTAAATATCGGTCTTGAAATTCTGAAACTGGTGCCGGGCCGTATTTCTACCGAAGTTGACGCTCGCCTGTCTTACGACACCGAAGCCAGCATCGCGAAAGCTCATCGTTTGATCAAACTCTACAACGATGCAGGCATCAGCAACGACCGTATCCTGATTAAACTGGCTTCTACCTGGCAGGGCATCCGTGCCGCCGAGCAGCTGGAAAAAGAAGGCATCAACTGTAACCTGACCCTGCTGTTCTCCTTCGCTCAGGCGCGTGCCTGTGCCGAAGCGGGTGCTTTCCTGATTTCTCCGTTCGTGGGCCGTATCCTCGACTGGTATAAAGCTAACGGCGACAAGAAAGAGTTCGCACCAAGCGAAGATCCGGGCGTGGTGTCCGTGACCGAAATTTACGAATACTACAAACAGCATGGCTATGAAACCGTCGTTATGGGCGCAAGCTTCCGTAATACCGACGAAATCATCGAGCTGGCGGGTTGTGATCGTCTGACCATCGGACCTGCGCTGCTTAAAGAACTGAAAGAAAGCGAAGGTACGCTGGAGCGTAAACTGTCTTACACTGGCGAAATCAAAGCGCGTCCGGCGCCGCTGACCGAAGCGCAGTTCTACTGGGACCACAATCAGGATCCTATGGCTATCGACAAGCTGGCCGACGGTATCCGTAAGTTTGCCGTAGACCAGGGCAAACTCGAAAAAATGATCGCCGACCTGCTGTAATCGCCCGTCTGGTGACAAACCTGAATAAAGAGGTGGCTTAGGCCACCTTTTTTTATGCCTGTCTTGCTTAAAAAACCTCTTGTGCCCTGTGGTTCTGGCTTAGGTTGCCGATATACTTGTCTTTTACTGTGGCCGCCGCGAGCGGCATGTTTCACAGAGATCCAGGAGGAGCGAAATGGATAAATTACGAATTGGTCTGGTGTCAGTTTCCGATCGCGCGTCGAGCGGTATTTATCAGGATAAGGGCATTCCGGCACTGGAAGCCTGGCTGGGAGAGGCGTTAATCACCCCGTTTAGCCTTGAGAAACGCCTCATTCCCGATGAGCAGCCTCTGATTGAGCAGGCAATTTGCGAGCTGGTTGACGAAGCGGGATGCCATCTGGTGCTGACCACTGGCGGTACGGGTCCAGCGCGCCGCGACGTGACGCCGGATGCGACTATGGCCGTGGCTGATCGCCTGATGCCGGGCTTCGGTGAGCAGATGCGCCAAATTAGCCTGCATTTTGTGCCGACGGCCATTTTGTCGCGCCAGGTTGGCGCCATTCGCAAACAGGCGCTGATCCTCAATTTACCGGGGCAGCCGAAGTCGATTAAGGAAACGCTGGAAGGACTCAAGGGTGACGACGGTAACGTTATCGTGTCAGGAATATTTGCCAGTGTACCTTATTGTATACAGCTGCTGGAGGGGCCTTATATCGAAACCCACCCGGACGTCGTAGCAGCTTTCCGCCCCAAGAGTGCAATTCGCGATACAAAAAACTGAAGTTAGGCTATTTCTGCTATAAGATTCAGTGTCAGTGGTGTGAAAATTAATTGCCGCATATAGTAATGTTTACTTTACATAGTGCGGCAAGATTTTTTACCCCAACTCGATGCGTCAGGTATCTTATGCAACACGATAACAATCGTCGGCTTAACCGGCAGGACTACAAAACCCTTTCTCTCGCGGCCCTCGGCGGCGCTCTGGAATTCTACGACTTCATCATTTTCGTCTTCTTCGCGGCAGTTATCGGTGACCTGTTCTTTCCGTCGTCTATGCCCGACTGGCTGCGTCAGGTGCAGACCTTTGGCATCTTTGCGGCAGGGTATCTGGCGCGTCCGCTCGGCGGCATTGTGATGGCTCACTTCGGTGATTTGGTCGGCCGCAAGCGTATGTTCAGCCTGAGTATTCTGCTGATGGCGCTCCCGACTCTGGCAATTGGCCTGTTGCCGACCTATTCCTCTATCGGCATTGCGGCACCTCTGTTGCTTCTCCTTATGCGACTGCTGCAGGGCGCGGCTATTGGCGGAGAAGTGCCGGGTGCATGGGTCTTTGTCGCCGAACACGTGCCGCGTAAACGCATTGGCTTTGCCTGCGGAACGCTGACGGCCGGTCTGACCTTGGGGATCCTGCTGGGATCGCTGGTCGCCACCTTGATTACCACGCTGCTGCCTGCCGCTGCCATCGCGCACGGCGGTTGGCGAATTCCGTTCTTTATTGGCGGTATCTTCGGGTTTATCGCGCTGTATCTGCGCCGCTGGCTACAGGAGACGCCTGTCTTCGTCGAGATGAAATCGCACAAGGTGCTCTCTGAAGGGCTGCCAATCAAATCAGTCATCGCCAATCACAAGAAAGAGATTGTGGTGTCGATGCTGATGACCTGGCTGCTGTCGGCGTGCATTGTGGTGGTTATCCTGATGACGCCAACGTATCTGCAAAAACAGTTGGGGATTCCGGCTGCGCTGACTTTGCAGGCCAACAGCATGGCGACGATTGCGCTACTGTTCGGCTGTATCTGTGCGGGGTGGGTGGTGGACCGCGTGGGGGCGAGCAAAACCTTTATCGTCGGCAGCCTGTTCTTCGGTATTTGCAGCTGGGCGTTCTATCACCTGGTCGCGCTAGACAGCACCTGGCTCAAGCCGATGTATACGCTGGTCGGCTTTAGCATTGGTGTGGTGGGGGCGGTGCCGTTCGTTATGGTGCGGGCCTTCCCGGCCGAAGTGCGATTCACCGGGATCTCCTTCTCCTACAACCTGTCTTACGCCATCTTTGGCGGCCTGACGCCGATTTTTGTCACGCTGATTATGCGCATAACGCCGATGGCCCCGGCCTATTACGTGCTGACACTGGCGGTTATCGGCCTTGGATTAGGCGTTTATCTAAATCGCGATTTGAATAATGAATCGAAGATTGAGGCCCGACTGGCCGAGGCGGGTCAATAAGCCACCGAGTGCGCAGTGAATCCTTGTCGATCCACTGCGCATCTTGTTATTCCCCGATCGGCAGCAGCGCGTAACCGTACTGCTCGTTAATGACCTCGGCCATCGCCAGATAAATAGCGCTGGCTCCGCAGAAAATCCCTTCAATCCCCGCGATGCGCAGCAGCATCACGCTGCCGCTCAAATTGCCCGCGGCCAGCAGAATAAAGAGCAACGTCAAACTGCCAAACACAATTTGCAGCGCGCGATTGTGCTTTAGCGAGCCGATAAACATCAGCAGCGTGAAACAGCCCCACAGCGCCAGATAAACGCCGAGCTGCTCCGGGCTACAGGCGTCGGCAAGCCCCATTTTTGGCAGCAGCAAAATGCCAATCAGGCTGAGCCAGAACGCACCATAGGAGAGGAAAGCGGTCATCCCGAAGGTGTTGCCTTTGCGGTATTCCAGCAGACCGGCAAGGAGCTGCGCCATCCCGCCAAAGAAAATCCCCATGCTGATAATCACTGCGGTCATCGGGAAAACCCCGGCGTTATGCAGATTCAGTAGAATGGTGGTCATGCCAAAGCCCATCAGCCCAAGGGGACCGGGATTGGCAAGTTTGCAATTTTGCATAGATGTCCTGAAATAATCGTTGTTCTGAAATAAATGATCCCCACATAGGTGAAGTCTGTGGAAAAAGAAGGTGCGCTATCTCAGCGAAAAATTGCGGTGATTATTCCGCCATGACCTGAGCGACGGGCATCATAAAGAGGGGTTGTTGGATAAATATTGATCTTACAGGGCAATTAAGACGAAATTTTTTTTGTTGTTGCCCTTGATGCTGAGAGACATGACCCCATCTTATTCTCAACCGCAGTTGTTACCGCCGGTCTTAAGCAATATCGGACAGTTGAAAAGTAAAAAACCGTCCGCATATAGAGTAACAACCTCAACGAATAATGAATTTTAGTGGAGACGTTTTAGATGGGTAGAATTATTGGAATCGACTTGGGTACCACCAACTCTTGTGTAGCGATCATGGATGGCACTACTGCACGTGTGCTTGAAAACGCCGAAGGGGATCGTACCACACCTTCAATCATTGCTTATGCGCAGGACGGTGAGATCCTGGTTGGCCAACCTGCTAAGCGTCAGGCCGTCACTAACCCGCAGAACACGCTGTTTGCTATCAAGCGTCTGATCGGTCGTCGCTTCCAGGACGAAGAAGTTCAGCGCGATAAAGGCATCATGCCTTACAGCATCGTTGGTGCTGACAACGGTGACGCCTGGATTGACGTTAAAGGCCAAAAAATCGCACCTCCGCAGATCTCTGCAGAAGTGTTGAAGAAAATGAAGAAAACGGCTGAAGATTACCTGGGTGAGCCAGTAACTGAAGCGGTTATCACTGTACCTGCATACTTCAACGATGCTCAGCGTCAGGCAACTAAAGACGCCGGCCGTATCGCAGGTCTGGAAGTAAAACGTATCATCAACGAACCGACTGCGGCGGCACTGGCTTACGGCCTGGATCGCGAAGTCGGTAACCGCACCATCGCGGTATACGACCTGGGTGGTGGTACTTTCGATATCTCTATCATCGAAATCGATGAAGTTGATGGCGAGAAAACCTTTGAAGTTCTGTCTACCAACGGTGACACCCACCTCGGTGGTGAAGACTTCGATAGCCGTCTGATCAACTACCTGGTTGAAGAATTCAAGAAAGATCAAGGTATGGATCTGCGTAACGATCCGCTGGCAATGCAGCGTCTGAAAGAAGCGGCAGAGAAGGCTAAAATCGAGCTGTCTTCTGCACAACAGACTGACGTTAACCTGCCGTACATCACTGCTGATGGCAGCGGCCCGAAACACATGAACATCAAAGTAACCCGTGCAAAACTGGAATCTCTGGTTGAAGACCTGGTTACCCGTTCTATCGAGCCTCTTAAAGTCGCTCTGAAAGACGCAGGCCTGTCTGTTTCCGACATCCAGGACGTTATCCTGGTTGGTGGTCAGACTCGTATGCCTATGGTTCAGAAGAAAGTGGCTGACTTCTTCGGTAAAGAACCACGTAAAGACGTTAACCCGGACGAAGCGGTTGCTATCGGTGCTGCTGTTCAGGGCGGCGTGTTGTCTGGTGATGTTAAAGACGTTCTGCTGCTGGACGTGACTCCACTGTCCCTGGGTATCGAAACCATGGGCGGCGTGATGACGCCACTGATCACCAAGAACACCACCATCCCGACCAAGCACAGCCAGGTGTTCTCTACCGCTGAAGACAATCAGTCTGCGGTAACCATTCACGTGGTTCAGGGTGAGCGTAAGCGTTCAGCCGACAACAAATCTCTGGGTCAATTCAACCTGGACGGTATTCAGGCAGCGCCACGCGGTATGGCTCAGATCGAAGTGACCTTCGACCTGGACGCCGACGGTATCCTGCACGTGTCTGCTAAAGACAAAAATACCGGCCGTGAGCAGAAGATAACCATCAAGGCATCTTCTGGTCTGAGCGAAGAAGAAATCCAGAAAATGGTTAACGACGCGGAAGCTAACGCCGAGTCAGACCGTAAGTTTGAAGAGCTGGTTCAGACTCGCAACCAGGCGGACCACCTGATCCACGGGACTCGTAAGCAGCTGGAAGAAGCCGGTGACAAACTGCCAGCCGAAGACAAAACTGCTATCGAAGACGCGTTGAAAGCGCTGGAAGTTGCAGCCAAAGGCGAAGACAAAGCTGAAATCGAAGCCAAGACCCAGGCTCTGGTTCAGGTTTCCGGTAAGCTGATGGAACTGGCTCAGCAGCAGTCTCAGGCTGAAGGCGGCGACGCGAGCGCGAAGAAAGACGACGACGTAGTCGACGCTGAATTCGAAGAAGTAAAAGATAAAAAATAATGCCCTTGAGGCAAAGTAATCGATACGTTCCCGAAAGTCTTTGAGATACAGGTAGGCGGCAAGTGAACTCACTTCAGGAGCTTACATCGGTAAGTGACTGGAGTGAGTGAGCACAGCCAACATCCCTATATTTCGAAGGATGAGGGGGATATTGATAACCAGCACGGGCGTCGAGGTAACTCTGCGCCCGTGCACGCATGTTGAGGGTAGCAAAGGCATGGCGAAGCAAGACTATTATGAGATTTTGGGCGTCTCCAAAACAGCGGACGAGCGCGAAATCAAAAAGGCTTATAAGCGCCTGGCGATGAAACATCACCCTGACCGTAATCAGGGCGATAAAGATTCCGAAAGCAAATTTAAAGAAATTAAAGAAGCTTATGAAATCCTGACCGATGCGCAAAAGCGTGCGGCCTACGATCAATACGGTCACGCAGCCTTTGAACAAGGCGGCATGGGTGGCGGTGGTGGTTACGGCGGCGGTGGCGGTGCGGACTTCAGCGACATCTTTGGTGACGTCTTTGGCGATATCTTTGGTGGCGGCCGTCGTCAACGCGCCAGCCGTGGCTCAGACCTGCGCTATAACATGGACCTGACTCTCGAAGAGGCGGTGCGTGGCGTAACCAAAGAAATTCGTATTCCAACGCTCGAAGAGTGTGACGTTTGCCACGGCAGCGGGGCGAAAGCGGGCAGCAAACCTGTCAGCTGTCCAACCTGTCACGGGCAGGGCCAGGTGCAGATGCGTCAGGGCTTCTTTACCGTACAGCAGGCGTGTCCGACCTGTCACGGCCGCGGCAACATCATTAAAGATCCGTGCACCAAATGTCACGGTCATGGCCGCGTAGAGCGTGCTAAGACTCTGTCAGTGAAGATCCCAGCGGGCGTAGATACTGGCGACCGCATCCGTCTTGAAGGCGAAGGCGAAGCCGGCGAGCAGGGAGCACCAGCAGGCGATCTTTACGTTCAGGTTCAGGTCAAGGCGCACAAGATTTTCGAGCGTGAAGGCAACAACCTGTACTGTGAAGTGCCGATCAACTTCGCGATGGCAGCACTGGGCGGCGAGATTGAAGTCCCAACCCTCGACGGCCGTGTGAAGCTTAAGATTCCGTCCGAAACACAGACCGGCAAGCTGTTCCGCATGCGCGGACGCGGTGTTAAATCCGTTCGCGGCGGCGCGCAGGGTGACCTGCTTTGTCGCGTGGTCGTTGAGACACCGGTCAACCTGAACGAAAAGCAAAAACAGCTGCTTCGCGATCTGGAAGAGAGCTTCGGTGGCGCATCGGGTGAGAAAAACAGCCCGCGTTCAAAAAGCTTCCTCGACGGGGTTAAAAAGTTTTTTGACGATTTGACCCGTTAAGTTCTTTTAAGGTTTTTAACGCCTTTTAAATCCCCGGCTGCAGAGTCGGGGATTTTTATTTGCCGCTAACCTGAGTACACTCCAATACTTATTTCGCGCCGTTATCATCGCGCGGACAGTGTTTCAAAAGGAGTATATAAAGTGACCAACCTGATTCGTCAGTTCCTGCGTATGGAAGCGTCGGGCGGAATTGTATTGATTGCGGCGGCGGTCGTCGCACTTTTAATGGCAAACACCTCACTCAGCGACCTTTACCTCGATTTCCTCAACTCTCCAGTATCCTTCAGCGTCGGCGGCGTCGGGCTAGACAAGCCCCTGCTGCTGTGGGTGAACGACGGGCTGATGGCAATTTTCTTCCTGATGGTCGGTCTCGAGGTGAAGCGTGAACTGCTGGAAGGTGCGCTTTCAAGCCGTGAGCAGGCGCTGTTTCCTGCGATTGCCGCACTGGGCGGCATGATAGTGCCCGCGCTTATCTATCTGTCGTTTAACGGTGCCGATGAAGTGGCCCGTCAGGGGTGGGCGATTCCGGCTGCGACCGACATTGCCTTTGCGCTTGGCGTGATGGCGTTGCTGGGTTCTCGTGTGCCGACCAGCCTCAAGGTGTTCCTGTTGGCGCTTGCCATCATCGATGACCTGGGCGCTATCGTTATTATCGCAGCCTTCTTCAGCCACGATGTTTCCGTTACCGCGCTGATGCTGTCGGTGCTGGCGATTGCGGCGCTGGCGTGGCTTAACTGGCGTGGGGTCACCAGGCTGACCCCTTACGTTATCCTCGGGATTTTCCTGTGGGTGTGTATCCTCAAGTCAGGCATTCACGCCACGCTGGCCGGGGTCATTCTGGGCTTCTTAATCCCGCTGCGTACCGAAGGCAAGACGTCGCCTGCGCGTCGCGTAGAGCACGGTATTCACCCGTGGGTCGCCTGGCTGATTCTGCCACTGTTTGCGTTTACCAACGCGGGTGTGTCGCTACAGGGCGTGTCTGGTGAAGGCGTGATGTCGCTGCTGCCAATGGGGATTGCCGCCGGGCTGCTGTTTGGTAAGCCGATCGGCATTATGCTGTTCTGCTGGGTGTCGATGAAGCTGAAGATTACGCGTCTGCCGCCGGGCGTGCGTTTTAGTCAGATTGCTGCCGTATCGGTGCTGTGCGGGATAGGCTTTACCATGTCGATATTCCTGGCGTCGCTGGCGTTTGGCGATGCGGATGCATCGATGATGATCTATGCCAAGATTGGGATTTTGTTGGGTTCGGTACTGTCTGCGGTGATGGGATACCTGCTGCTGAGTCGCGCGTTGCCGAAGAAAGTGTGATCGGCACCCGCCAAATAACAGCAATAAAAAAACCGGCATATGCCGGTTTTTTTATCAAGCTCTCAACAAAATGCGATTATTGCATTGCGTTGATTTGCGCAGTCAGGTTTGACTTATGACGCGCAGCTTTGTTTTTGTGGATCAGACCTTTACAGGACTGACGGTCCACAATTGGTTGCATTGCGTTGAATGCATTTTGTGCAGCTTCTTTGTCACCAGCTGCAATAGCCGCGTGTACCTTCTTGATAAAGGTACGCATCATTGAACGACGGCTAGCGTTATGCTGACGGCGTTTTTCTGATTGTACGGCGCGTTTCTTAGCTGATTTGATGTTAGCCAAGGTCCAACTCCCAAATATTTTTCTATTGAGGACAATTCGAAGGCCGAGGAATATGCCTTTTCGGACTTCTTTTGTCAACGGATTTGTGCAAATAAGCGCCGTTTCTTTGCTCGAACTTCATCCGAACTTCAAGCGACGCTTGTTACGTTGTGATGGCGCAGGATTTTAACAGCTATCAGCCGCAGAATACAGCCCATCGCAATAAAATTCAGTTGAGAAGTGATTATTCTTCCAACAGAGATTGTTAATGCTGAGTTTTTTTGAGAAAACAGAAAGGATTGGCGAAAACGGGGTTTCAATGAAGCCTCACTGTTTTACAAGCGTCGAGTATAGAGACAATCTCCGGCCAAGTCGCCCTGATACCAAAAAAAATGCGGTATCGATGAGAGAATCCTGCGATCCCACGAATCGCTGGTTAACCTTATGGGCTGTACAAGGTATAATCCGCCGATTTCCTCTGTTTTGAGCCAGCTATGGATTTGAGCCTGTTATGGAGCTAATTCGCGGGATACACAATATTCGAGCGCGCCACCATGGGTGCGTACTCACTATTGGTAATTTTGACGGTGTACACCGTGGCCATCAGGCCTTGATCGAACAGCTGAAACTGGAAGGTCGCCGCCTGGGTTTACCGGTCATGGTAATGATTTTTGAACCTCAACCTCTGGAGCTTTTCGCCGCAGAGAAAGCCCCGGCACGCTTGACCAACCTGCGTGACAAGGCAAAGTATCTCGCCGAATGCGGGATAGACTATTTGTTGTGCGTGAAATTTGACCCGCGTTTTGCCGCGAACAGCGCTCAGGCCTTCGTGTCTCAGCTGTTGGTCGAAAAACTGGGCGTCAAATTCCTGACCGTCGGTGATGACTTCCGCTTCGGCGCTGCCAGACTCGGCGATTTCACGCTGCTGCTAAAGGCCGGTGCCGAATACGGTTTTGACATCGTCAGCACCCAGACCTTCCGCGAGGGCGGTCATCGCATCAGCAGCACCGCCATACGCGACGCGCTGCGTGATGACGAGCTGGCGCTGGCAGAGAACCTGCTCGGCCATCCTTTCAGCATTTCTGGCAGGGTGGTGCACGGTGACAAGCTGGGCCGCACGATTGGCTTCCCGACCGCCAACGTCCCGCTCAAACGCCTGGTTAGCCCGGTTAAGGGCGTCTATGCGGTTGAGGTCATGGGCCTGGGTCCTGACCCGGTCCCCGGCGTGGCAAACATTGGTACCCGACCTACGGTCAACGGTGTCCGCAAGCAGTTGGAAGTTCACCTGCTCGACACCACGATAGATTTATATGGGCGCCACATTGACGTGGTACTCCGCGCAAAATTGCGCAATGAACAGCGTTTTGCATCGCTTGATGCGTTGAAGCAGCAAATTGCCAACGACGAGCAAACAGCCCGCGAGTTTTTCGGGCTGAAACTTTCTTGAGCGATAACCCATTTAGTAGCCCGGCTTCTAGCCGAAAAACGGAACCGAGAATCTTATGAGTGACTTTAAGAATACCCTGAACTTGCCGGAAACAGGGTTCCCGATGCGCGGCGACTTAGCCAAGCGTGAACCTGCGATGCTGGATAACTGGTACAAGCAGGATCTGTACGGGATTATCCGCGCGGCCAAAAAGGGCAAAAAAACCTTTATTTTGCATGATGGCCCTCCGTATGCGAACGGCAGCATTCATATTGGTCACTCGGTTAACAAGATTCTCAAAGACATTATCGTCAAGTCTAAAGGGATGGCCGGTTACGACTCGCCGTACGTTCCAGGCTGGGACTGCCACGGTCTGCCTATCGAACTGAAGGTTGAGCAGCTGATCGGCAAGCCGGGCGAGAAGGTCACGCCTGCCGAATTCCGTGCTGCCTGCCGTTCCTACGCTGCCGAACAGATTGAAGGTCAGAAAGCTGACTTCATCCGTCTGGGCGTGCTGGGGGACTGGGATCACCCATACCGCACCATGGACTTCAAAACCGAAGCCAATATCATCCGTGCGCTGGGCAAAATCATCAGTAACGGCCACCTGCTGAAAGGCGCTAAGCCTGTGCACTGGTGTACCGACTGTGGTTCTTCGCTGGCCGAAGCCGAAGTTGAATACTACGACAAAACCTCTCCGGCTATCGACGTAGCGTTCAACGCCGTCGATCCGACCGCCGTGGCGGCCAAGTTTGGTGCCACCGCTTTCCATGGCCCGGTTTCTCTGGTTATCTGGACCACGACCCCGTGGACCATGCCGGCCAACCGCGCTATCTCTCTGAACGCCGAGTTCTCCTATCAGCTGGTGCAGGTAGAAGACCGTTGTCTGATCCTGGCTACCGACCTGGTCGCCAGCGTGATGAAGCGTATCGGTGCAACCGAGTGGACCGTGCTGGGCGAGTGCAAGGGCGCTGACCTTGAGCTGATGCGCTTCCGCCATCCGTTCCTGGCGTTCGACGTACCGGCCATCCTCGGCGATCACGTGACGCTCGACGCCGGTACCGGTGCCGTACACACCGCACCGGGCCACGGTCCTGACGACTTCGTTATCGGCCAGAAATACGGTCTGGAAGTGGCTAACCCGGTAGGGCCAAACGGCTGCTACCTGCCAGGCACCTTCCCGGCGCTGGACGGCAAATTCGTGTTCAAGGCTAACGACATCATCGTTGAAATCCTGCGTGAGCACGACGCGCTGGTGCATTTCGAGAAATTCACCCACAGCTATCCGTGCTGCTGGCGTCACAAAACGCCAATCATCTTCCGCGCCACGCCGCAGTGGTTCGTGAGCATGGATCAGCAGGGTCTGCGCGCGCAGTCTCTGAAAGAGATCAAAGGCGTGCAGTGGATCCCGGACTGGGGCCAGGCGCGTATCGAAAACATGGTCGCGAACCGTCCTGACTGGTGTATCTCCCGTCAGCGTACCTGGGGCGTGCCAATGTCTCTGTTCGTGCACAAAGACACCGAAGAGCTGCATCCGCGCACGCTTGAGCTGATGGAAGAAGTGGCCAAACGCGTTGAGAACGACGGCATTCAGGCCTGGTGGGATCTCAACCCTGAAGACATTCTGGGTGCAGACGCTGCCCACTACGTGAAAGTGCCAGACACGCTGGACGTATGGTTCGACTCCGGTTCAACCAGCTTCTCCGTAGTTGACGCGCGTCCAGAGTTCCACGGTCACGAGCCGGACATGTATCTGGAAGGTTCCGACCAGCACCGCGGCTGGTTCATGTCATCACTGATGATTTCTACCGCGATGAAAGGCCGTGCGCCGTACAAACAGGTTCTGACCCACGGCTTTACCGTGGATGGCAACGGCCGCAAGATGTCGAAATCTATCGGCAACACCGTGAGCCCTCAGGACGTGATGAACAAACTGGGTGCCGACATCCTGCGTCTGTGGGTGGCCTCGACCGACTATACCGGCGAAATCGCCGTGTCGGACGAGATCCTCAAACGTGCTGCCGACTCTTATCGTCGCATCCGTAATACCGCGCGCTTCCTGCTGGCGAACCTCAACGGTTTCGATCCGGCGCTGCACAGCGTGAAACCAGAAGATATGGTGGTGCTGGATCGTTGGGCCGTTGGCCGCGCGAAAGCCGCACAGGAAGAGATCGTTGCCGCTTACGACCGCTATGATTTCCACGGCGTAGTTCAGCGTCTGATGCAGTTCTGTTCCGTCGAGATGGGTTCCTTCTATCTGGATATCATCAAGGACCGTCAGTACACCGCGAAGAGCGACAGCGTGGCACGCCGCAGCTGTCAGACCGCGTTGTACTACATCGCCGAAGCGCTGGTTCGCTGGATGGCACCGATCATGTCCTTCACTGCTGACGAAATCTGGTCCGTTCTGCCGGGGGCTCGTGAGAAATTCGTGTTCACCGAAGAGTGGTATGACGGTCTGTTCGGACTGGCAGAGAACGAAGCCATGAACGACGAGTTCTGGTCCGAGCTGCTGAAGGTGCGTGGCGAAGTCAACAAGGTGCTTGAGCAGGCGCGTGCCGACAAGCGTTTGGGCGGTTCGCTCGAAGCTTCCGTTACGCTGTACGCCGATGACGCCTTGGCCGCTAAACTTAACAGCCTGGGCAACGAACTGCGCTTCGTGCTGCTGACCTCCGGTGCCAAAGTTGCTGCACTGGCCGACGCCGACGAAAACGCCATTCCGAGCGAACTGCTGAAGGGCCTAAAAATCGGTCTGGAAAAAGCAGAAGGCGAGAAGTGCCCGCGCTGCTGGCATTTCACCACCGACGTCGGTCACAATCCTGCACATCCCGAAGTGTGTGGCCGTTGTGCAACCAACATCGCCGGTGACGGTGAAGAGCGTGAATTTGCATAATGGGTAAACCAATCTGTTCTACCGGACTCCGCTGGCTTTGGCTGGCGGTTGTTGTGCTGGTGCTGGATCTCGGCAGCAAAGTGTGGGTGATGAATCATTTCCAACTCGGCGAATCGCTGCCGCTGATCCCGTTTTTTAATCTGACCTATGCGCATAATCCAGGGGCGGCCTTCAGCTTCCTGGCGGACAAAGGCGGCTGGCAGCGCTGGTTCTTTGCGGCCATCGCACTGGTTATCGTGGTGGCACTGCTGGTACTGATGTACCGCAGCAGCGGCAAGCAGAAGCTGAATAACATTGCTTTCGCGATGATTATTGGCGGCGCGCTGGGCAACCTGTTCGATCGCATGGTTCACGGTTTTGTCATCGACTTTATCGATTTTTACGTTAAAGACTGGCACTACCCAATATTCAACCTGGCCGACAGCTTTATCTGCGTCGGCGCAGTGTTAGTTGTTCTGGAAGGCTTCCTGTCCTCTTCAGACAAAACGGCAAAAAGTAAGGGATAAGATAATGACCGAGCAGGTGATACACGACAGCGCGGTGTTGGTTCACTTCACGCTGAAGCTGGAAGATGGCTCCACGGCGGAATCAACGCTCAGTCACGGCAAACCCGCTTTGTTCCGACTGGGCGACGGCAGCCTGTCTGACGCGCTGGAAAACGAGCTGCTGGGTCTGCGTGTAGGTGACAAGAAAGCCTTCACACTCTCTCCGGAGTCGGCGTTCGGCACCAAAAGCCCCGATCTGGTTCAGTTCTTTCCCCTGCGCGATTTTATCGAGACTGGCGTGCCCGATGTCGGTACCATTATGCTCTTCACCACCCGCGACGGCAGCGAAATGCCGGGCGTGGTGCGTGAAGTAACAGAAGGTTCGGTGACCGTCGATTTCAACCATCCGCTTGCCGGACAGCATATTGATTTTGATATTGAAGTATTAGAAATAGACCCTGAAATGGAGGCGTCTCATGCAAGTTCTGCTGGCTAACCCGCGTGGTTTTTGTGCCGGAGTTGACCGTGCCATTACCATCGTAGAACGTGCCCTTGAGCTTTATGGTGCGCCAATTTATGTGCGCCATGAAGTGGTGCATAACCGTTACGTGGTCGACAGCCTGCGCCAGCGTGGCGCGGTGTTTATCGAACAGATTAGCGAAGTTCCAGACGGTTCTATTCTGATCTTCTCCGCGCACGGCGTCTCGCAGGCGGTTAGGGCCGAGGCAAAATCTCGTGACCTGACCGTGTTTGATGCGACCTGTCCGCTGGTGACCAAAGTCCATATGGAAGTCGCGCGCGCCAGCCGTAAGGGCACGGAGGCTATCCTGATTGGTCACGCCGGTCACCCTGAGGTCGAAGGCACCATGGGGCAGTACAATAACCCTAAAGGCGGCATGTACCTGGTCGAGTCTCCGGCCGATGTGTTCAAGCTGGACGTCAAAGACCCTGAAAATCTGTGCTTTATGACCCAGACCACGCTGTCCGTTGATGACACTTCCGAGGTTATCGACGCGCTGCGTGAGCGCTTCCCGAAAATAGTGGGGCCGCGTAAAGACGACATCTGCTACGCCACCACTAACCGTCAGGAAGCCGTTCGCAACCTGTCGGACGAGGCTGACGTGGTGCTGGTTGTCGGGTCTAAAAACTCGTCTAACTCCAACCGCCTGGCCGAACTGGCACAGCGCGTAGGTAAACCTTCTTACCTGATCGACTCTGCCGATGATATCCAGGAAGAGTGGGTGAAGGGCGCGCTTAGCGTGGGTGTGACGGCGGGCGCTTCTGCCCCGGATATTCTGGTACAGCAGGTGATCGATCGCCTGAAAACTCTCGGCTGTCTGGGCGTGGTCAACATGGACGGACGCGAAGAGAACATCGTTTTCGAAGTTCCTAAAGAACTGCGTATCGATATCAAAGCGGTAGGTTAAGTATTTAAAATCTTCCCCCACTGAAAAGTGGGGGAAGTTCAGCATAGTAAAACGGTTATATTAGAGCCTGAACAGGTTTTGTCCCGCCCCTCGTGCCGACGTTGTCACCTGCAACAGTGCCCCTTCGATTTCCCCAGGATTTTCCAGACCGGTGCGCGCCGACGTAATAAACAGCTGATTCATCCCGGCACCGCCAAACGTGCAGCAGCTTGGCTGCGTGACAGGCAGCGGCAGGGCATCAAGCGTCAGCAACTCTCCCTGATTGATCTTCTGACGCAGCAAGCAATGGTTGCCCCAGCAGGCGGTCAGCAGCAGCCCGTCTTCACTCAGCGCGGAGCCGTCCGGCGTTTTATCGCCGGGTGAGTAGCACGACAGTTTCAGCGGATTAATACGCCGCGCGTTGCCCGAATAAAATCGCTTCCGCACGCTGTCGGCAAACCACACTTTTCCCTCATGCCAGGCCAGCGTATTGGGGGTGCCTACGTTGTCCATCATCAGCACCGGGGCTGCATCGCCCGTTTCATAGCGATACCATCCGCCGATTTTGTCTTCTTCTTTAATGTCCATGGTGCCAAACCACAGAGAACCGTCGGGGGCGACCGCCGCTTCATTGGGGCGAGTGCCTTCCGCGCCCGCATAGCCACACAGCAGGGAACGCTTTTCACTCAGGTAGTCGTAAAGCGCCAGGCCGTCCTGCGCGACCAAGAGGAAGAGGTCCTGCTGGTCGGTGAGCAGTGCGGCGCTGGTCAGTGACTGAAGTGCGCGTGTTTCGAAGGAAGCCGTTTCAGGCCAATAGCGCAGCAGGCGTTGATTAAGAATATCGACCCACAGCAGAGACTGGGTACGCTGGCACCACACCGGGGTTTCGCCCAATTCGGCGCGATAGTCCGTTACGGTGACTATCTCAGAGCGCAAAAATGCTGACATGAACGTTTCTCCAGCAGAGGCTAAAAGGTATTTGTTTGATGAGTTTAGCCGTGCATTGCGGCCAGTGGAAAGAGAAAGCTGTGCGTAGACTGACGCAGGGCATAAAAAAAGCCTGCTGAAGTTTTCAGCAGGCTCGAACTTCTCGATCTCTTTATCTGTGTCTTGAGATAAAGGGGAGTTATTAGAAGTTGTAGTACAGACGCACCAGGTTGAGATCGCCGATCTTGTCGGTAGAGTTGGTGATCATGTGCTCGAAGTCGACCTGGAAGCCGTAATCAAGTTTCACAGCCACACCCACGCCGTTGTCGGTACGCTGGTAATCACGTCCGCTCACATACTTCAGATGGTCACCCATGAAGTAAGGCTGCACGCTCTTGATGGCGAATTGCTTAACCGGGATGTTGTAACCGGCATAGTATTCGACGCCCCACGCGTTGCCTGCGAAGTAGTCCTGATCGTTGTTCACTTTGGTGGTCAGGAAGTTGTGATACCAGCCGCCGCCTGCAGACAAGGTCCAGTTGCCCGGTGTCCATGACAGAGCGGTACCCAGAATGCTCTGGTCGTAGTCTTTAGAGCCGCCTGCCGCACCCCGGTTTTTAACTTCTGCGCTGGTGTAGTTGTATGCGCTACCCCATGCCAGGTTGTCGGTGATGTGCCAGTTTGCACCAACAGAACCGCCGCCTTTACGTTTGTAGGCCAGGTTGTTGGATTCAAGCAGGTCGTCGTCGGAGAACAGGTAAGCGGCATAGAGATCGACCGGACCTGCTGCATATTTATATTTCAGCTGCTTACGTGAACGATATGAACCGTCGTAGTCACCGTTGATACCGTTACCCGGTGCCTGGGCCAACATGTCGTCATCCCAAACGTCGGTTTTCGCGCCGACAACATCATAGTAGATGCTGTTTTGCTGACCGTAGGTCAAAGTACCGTAAGTCTTGCTCTTGAAACCGGTATACAGCTGACGGCGAGTCGTATGGTGCGCGCCTTCAGCATAGTGGTCGTCCCAGCCGAAGACCGACGGAATGTTCACGCCGAGTTCGTAGTAACTGATCCAGTGAACGTCGTCAAACAGGAAGTAGTCAGCGGTGAAGCGGAAACGTGTGCCGCCGTCATAGCCGTTATTTTTGTAGGAACCTTTATCTGAGCCGCCCATGGTATTTTGGAACTGAGGACGGATGCTGCCACCGACTTTAAAGTCGAGACGGCTAAGCAGATCGTAAGGCTGAGGATCCTGTTTAATCAGCGTTATTTCTGCTTGTGCAGCGAAAGATGCGCCGCCTAAAAGTAGGCCAGCAACGACTGTTTGTGAAACCCTATTCATTTTAAATTTCATAAAAACTCCAGGTGCCAATACTGTGTTGGCATCCTAATTTTCCCTAGCTATACACGAGGGGGGATTAACGAGCATGTAACAGCCGTATTGCAATCCGTCTCGTTTTATCACTGACTTTCATTGCGCAACAGGCTGGTTCGCTTAATAATATTTAATTGCTAATTCAATGGTTTACCGATATTAAAGATTGGCTTATTTATCTTCCTGCCTCTGCAATAATGTTTCGACTTAAAATTAGCTGGCTATTTATTATCATAAGGGTTCAATAAAATCCAATAACGAAATATGAATTATTTATATCAGGCTTAATAAATTGATCTGCATCCGGGAAACGTGCAAAAAAAGAGATAATGCCTGTGCAGGTTATTCATCTGTATGCATGATTATTCATTTAAGTGAATTGTATTGCCTTGAGGGTTGTTATTGCTGGTTTTTTCAGCAATGTCGAAAGTGAAGGGCGAGGCTTTCGACCCGACGCGAAATAGGTTTTACTGATGTTAGCGTGCCTATATCATAATTTTCTAATTATGAGGCAATTTCACTAGCCGTGATGGAATGGGGTGGTTAACCTGATTCTGTTTTACGAAGCACACATTAATAAAGAGAGAAATTATGAGCAAAGCTGATATCCGCATGGCGATTGCCGGTTCCGGTGGGCGCATGGGTCGCCAGCTGATTCAGGCCGTACAGCAGGCTGAAGGTGTGGTTCTGGGCGCGGCGTTAGAGCGTAAAGGTTCTTCACTTGTGGGTACTGACGCAGGCGAACTCGCCGGTGTAGGCGCGATTAACGTTAAAGTCAGTGACAGTCTGGAAGCGGTAGCCGGTGATTTTGACATCCTGATCGATTTCACACGCCCCGAAGGGACTCTCGAGCACCTGAGCTTCTGTCTGAAACAGGGTAAAGGCATCGTTATCGGCACTACGGGGTTCGATGATGCAGGTAAAGCGGCAATTAAACAGGCTGCCGATGAAATTCCCGTCGTTTTCGCCGCGAACTTTAGCGTAGGCGTCAACGTGGTGCTAAAGCTGCTTGAGAAAGCGGCAAAAGTGATGGGTGACTACACCGATATAGAAATCGTTGAAGCACACCATCGTCACAAGGTCGATGCACCTTCAGGTACTGCGCTCGCTATGGGCGAAGCCATCGCGGGTGCGCTAGGCCGTGATCTGAAGGACTGCGCCGTCTATGCCCGCGAAGGCCATACCGGTGAGCGTGACCCGATGAGCATCGGTTTCGCCACCATTCGCGCCGGGGATATCGTCGGTGAACATACTGCGATGTTTGCTGATATTGGCGAGCGTGTAGAGATAACGCACAAGGCCTCAAGCCGCATGACTTTCGCCAATGGCGCAGTTCGTGCTGCTAAATGGGTATCACTCAAGAAAAATGGTCTCTTTGACATGAAAGATGTCTTGGGTCTCGAAGATTTATAAGGTTCTCCAACAATCGTGATGTGGTTGTTTTTATCATAAGTTTTTGATGGAAGGGCAGTTATTTTATTGCCCTTTTCTTTTGTCTTAAAAATAGCGCCTTCAGTTGCTTTTTAATTCCAAGTTACCTTTTGTTGGCATTTACCCGGTTTTTTCTACCGTTTTGAACATAAAGTAGCCGCTCAATTTCTCTTCATTCGATTATAGTAAACAAAATAACGATTTTTTCAGATAACCCCGCTCGCAAACGTTTACTATGCTTACTTATCCTATCCTTTTATCGCTATTTGACGTTCATTTCGCTGAGTGATGCGAAAAACACAAAAATAATGGCGCTTTGGGTAGACAAACCCCACGCCCATCATTAGAATGCGCGCAATTTGCCAAAAATTAGCTTTTAGGGTAGAAAAATAACCGCTCTGAGTGCAATTTTTGCATTGATTAGGTCATTCGATCTGAATTAATATGCAAATATAATGATTGATTATTCTTGGAGGATGCTTTGATAAAGTCAGCGCTATTGGTTCTGGAAGACGGAACCCAATTCCACGGTCGGGCCATCGGGGCAGAGGGAACGGCAGTAGGGGAAGTGGTCTTCAATACGTCGATGACCGGTTATCAAGAAATCCTCACTGATCCTTCCTATTCCCGCCAGATCGTTACTCTTACTTATCCCCATATCGGCAATGTCGGCACTAACGCCGCTGATGAAGAATCCTCTGCAGTACACGCCCAAGGCCTGGTGATTCGCGATCTCCCTCTGATTGCCAGCAACTACCGTAATGAAGAAAACCTGTCTGACTACCTCAAACGCCACAATATCGTTGCTATCGCCGATATTGATACGCGTAAGTTGACACGTTTACTGAGTGAAAAGGGCGCGCAGAACGGCTGCATCATTGCCGGTGATAACGTAGATGCTGCGTTGGCACTCGAGAAAGCCAAAGGCTTCCCGGGCCTGAAAGGAATGGATTTAGCGAAAGAAGTCACCACGCAGGAGTCTTACAGCTGGCAGCAAGGTAGCTGGACTCTGGAGGGCGATTTGCCTGAAGCGAAGAAAGCTGAGGATTTACCTTTCCACGTTGTGGCCTATGACTACGGCGTGAAGCGCAACATTCTGCGCATGCTGGTTGACCGCGGTTGCCGCCTGACGGTGGTTCCGGCGAAAACCTCTGCTGCAGACGTGATGAAGCTCAATCCAGACGGCATTTTCCTGTCAAACGGCCCGGGTGACCCTGAGCCATGCGACTACGCCATTGAGGCTATCAAGACCTTCCTGACCACCGACATTCCGGTGTTCGGTATCTGTCTGGGCCATCAGCTGTTGGCATTAGCCAGCGGTGCCAAGACGCTTAAAATGAAATTCGGCCATCACGGCGGCAACCATCCGGTTAAAAATCTTGATAACAACACCGTGATGATCACCGCGCAGAACCACGGTTTTGCCGTAGATGAAGCCAGCCTGCCAGCCACGCTGCGCACGACGCACAAATCACTGTTCGACGGTTCATTGCAGGGTATCCATCGTACCGACAAGCCAGCGTTCAGCTTCCAGGGTCACCCTGAAGCGAGCCCAGGCCCGCACGATGCAGCCCCACTGTTCGATCACTTTATCGAACTGATCGAAGCCTACCGTAACAGCGGCAAATAATTAACAGGAGCAGATAATGCCAAAACGTACAGACATAAAAAGCATTCTGATTCTGGGCGCGGGTCCGATCGTAATCGGACAGGCCTGCGAGTTTGACTACTCTGGTGCACAGGCGTGTAAAGCCCTGCGCGAAGAGGGCTACCGCGTCATTCTGGTGAACTCTAACCCAGCCACCATTATGACCGACCCAGACATGGCCGATGCCACCTATATCGAGCCAATCCACTGGGAAGTTGTTCGCAAGATTATCGAAAAAGAGCGTCCAGACGCGGTACTGCCAACGATGGGCGGCCAGACTGCACTGAACTGTGCGCTGGAGCTTGAGCGTCAGGGCGTACTGGAAGAGTTCGGCGTGACCATGATTGGTGCAACCGCCGACGCGATTGACAAGGCAGAAGACCGCCGTCGCTTTGATATCGCGATGAAGAAAATCGGTCTGGGCACGGCACGTTCAGGTATTGCACACAATATGGAAGAAGCGCTGGTTATCGCTGCTGACGTTGGCTTCCCGTGCATCATCCGTCCTTCCTTTACCATGGGCGGCACCGGCGGCGGTATCGCTTACAATCACGAAGAGTTCGAAGAGATTTGTACTCGTGGTCTCGACCTCTCCCCAACCAAAGAGCTGCTGATTGATGAATCGCTGATCGGTTGGAAAGAGTACGAGATGGAAGTGGTCCGCGACAAGAACGACAACTGCATTATCGTTTGTTCTATCGAGAACTTCGACGCGATGGGTATCCACACCGGTGACTCCATCACCGTGGCCCCTGCGCAGACACTGACCGACAAAGAATACCAAATCATGCGTAACGCCTCTCTGGCGGTACTGCGTGAAATCGGCGTCGAGACTGGCGGTTCAAACGTACAGTTCTCCGTGAACCCGAAAGACGGCCGTCTGATAGTTATCGAGATGAACCCACGCGTATCACGCTCTTCTGCGCTGGCTTCTAAGGCAACCGGCTTCCCGATTGCTAAAGTAGCCGCCAAGCTGGCGGTGGGTTACACCCTTGACGAGTTGATGAACGACATCACCGGCGGCAAGACCCCAGCGTCATTCGAGCCTTCAATCGACTACGTTGTGACTAAAATTCCTCGCTTCAACTTCGAGAAATTTGCCGGTGCCAACGACCGTCTGACCACCCAGATGAAATCTGTGGGTGAAGTCATGGCTATCGGTCGCACCTTCCAGGAATCGATGCAGAAAGCGCTGCGCGGTCTGGAAGTGGGCGCAAGCGGCTTCGACCCTAAAGTGAGCCTCGACGATCCTGAAGCACTGACCAAAATCCGTCGTGAACTGAAAGAAGCCGGTTCTGACCGTATCTGGTTCATCGCCGATGCATTCCGTGCCGGTATGTCCGTAGACGGCATCTTTAACCTGACTAACATCGACCGCTGGTTCCTGGTACAGATTGAAGAGCTGATCAAACTGGAATCTCAGGTTGCTCAGGGCGGCTTTAGCGCACTGAACTACGATTTGCTGCGCGTGCTCAAGCGTAAAGGCTTCGCCGACCTGCGTCTGGCGAAACTGGTCGGCGTCTCTGAGAGCGAAATGCGCAAGCTGCGTCACAAGCTGAACCTGCACCCGGTTTACAAGCGCGTTGATACCTGTGCGGCCGAGTTCTCGACCGACACCGCCTACATGTACTCCACCTATGAAGAAGAGTGTGAGTCCAACCCAACTAACGGCACCCCGAAAATTATGGTGCTGGGTGGCGGTCCAAACCGTATCGGTCAGGGTATCGAATTCGACTACTGCTGCGTTCACGCCTCACTGGCGCTGCGCGAAGACGGTTACGAAACCATCATGGTTAACTGTAACCCTGAAACCGTTTCTACCGACTATGACACCTCAGACCGTCTGTACTTTGAGTCGGTAACACTGGAAGACGTGCTGGAAATCGTCCGCATCGAGCAGCCAAAAGGTGTGATCGTGCAGTACGGTGGCCAGACTCCGCTGAAACTGGCTCGCGAGCTGGAAGCCTGCGGCGTGCCGATTATTGGTACCAGCCCTGACGCGATTGACCGTGCAGAAGACCGCGAACGTTTCCAGCAGGCGGTTAACCGTCTGGGCCTGAAGCAGCCAGCGAACGCCACCGTAGCCACCATCGAACAGGCGGTAGAGAAGGCAGCCGGTATCGGTTATCCGCTGGTGGTGCGTCCATCTTATGTGCTGGGTGGCCGCGCGATGGAAATCGTTTATGACGAAATCGACCTGCGCCGTTACTTCCAGAACGCGGTGAGCGTATCCAACGATGCGCCAGTGCTGCTCGACCGCTTCCTCGACGATGCGATAGAAGTTGACGTTGACGCAATCTGCGACGGCGAGCGCGTGCTGATTGGCGGCATCATGGAGCACATCGAGCAGGCGGGCGTTCACTCCGGTGACTCCGCATGTTCACTGCCTGCTTATACCCTGAGCAAAGAAATTCAGGACGTAATGCGTCAACAGGTTGAGAAGCTGGCGTTTGAGCTTTCCGTTCGTGGCCTGATGAACGTGCAGTTTGCGGTGAAAGACAACGAGGTTTACCTGATTGAGGTTAACCCACGTGCTGCGCGTACCGTGCCGTTTGTTTCCAAGGCAACCGGCGTGGCACTGGCGAAAGTGGCGGCACGCGTGATGGCGGGTCAGACACTGGCCGAGCAGGGCGTCACCGAAGAAGTTATCCCGCCGTACTACTCGGTTAAAGAAGTGGTGCTGCCGTTTAACAAATTCCCGGGCGTTGACCCCATCCTCGGCCCAGAGATGCGCTCTACCGGTGAAGTGATGGGCGTTGGCCGCAGTTTCGCTGAAGCCTTCGCTAAGGCCCAGCTGGGTAGCCTGTCTGGGATGAAGAAAGCCGGTCGTGCGCTGCTGTCCGTTCGTGACGGTGACAAGGCGCGCGTGGTTGATTTGGCCGCCAAGCTGCAGAAACACGGCTTTGAGCTGGACGCGACACACGGCACCGCCGTCGTACTGGGCGAAGCAGGCATCAACCTGCGCCTGGTCAACAAGGTGCATGAAGGTCGTCCACACATCCAGGACCGCATCAAAAACGGTGAATACAGCTACATCGTCAACACCACCGCGGGCCGTCAGGCGATTGAAGACTCCAAGCTAATTCGTCGCAGCGCGCTGCAGTATAAAGTGCACTACGACACTACGCTGAACGGGGGGTTTGCTACCGCCATGGCGCTGTCTTCAGACCCAACCGAGCAAGTGATTTCCGTACAGGAAATGCACGCAAAAATTAAAGGCTAATCAAGGCTTTTAGCCTCGGTTGTTGTCTTGTAACGTAAGAAGGGCGCAGCATTATGCTGTGCCCTTCTTTTTTGTTTTTTATTGTTTTATTAAGAACCCATTAACGGTTTTTTTTTCCTCTGGCACAAAGTTGCGTATGCTCAATAAAATACGTTTTTATATGGAAGCTTTATGATCCTGATTATCTACGCCCATCCTTATCCCCGGCATTCCCATGCCAATAAGCATCTGCTTCAGGAAATTAAGGATCTCCCTGATGTAAAAATCAGATCTCTTTACGATCTTTATCCTGACTTCTCTATTGATATCAAAGCAGAACAGCAGGCGATGGAAGAGGCCGATCTGGTGGTTTTCCAGCATCCTCTACAGTGGTACGGTCTGCCACCGCTGCTTAAGCTGTGGATCGACAAAGTGCTCGAGCACGGCTGGGCCTATGGCCATGATGGCGATGCCCTGAAAGGTAAAGGCTGCCTGTGGGCGGTGACTACCGGCGGTAACGAGCAGCATTTCCAACTGGGGAGTTATCCTGATTTCGCTGCACTCGCCCAGCCTATTGAAGCAACGGCACTGTACTGCGGCATGAAATGGCAGCCCTACTTTGCGCTGCACAATACCTTTACCTGTAACGAGGTGACGCTGAAGGCGGGCGGCGAGGCGTATCGCCAGCGGTTGCTCGACTGGCAAGCGGCACATCCCGCGTCGTTAGCTTCGGCAGAACAGGCTCAATCATTGGAGGGGGAAGCGAATGGATAATCACAGCATGATGATCGAGGGGCTTATCTATCTCGGATCGGCCGCGCTGTTTGTGCCTATTGCCGTGCGTTTCGGACTCGGCTCGGTGCTGGGGTATCTGATTGCCGGCTGTATCATTGGCCCATGGGGCCTGAAGCTGGTCTCGGACGCCGAATCGATTCTAACCTTCGCCGAGATTGGCGTGGTGCTGATGCTGTTTATCATCGGTCTCGAACTCGACCCTAAACGCCTCTGGACCCTGCGTGCCTCGGTCTTCGGCGGCGGCAGTATTCAGATGGTCGGCTGCGGACTGGTGCTTAGCGCCTTCTGCGCTGCGCTGGGACTGGACTGGAAAATTGCGTTATTGATTGGCCTGACGCTGGCGCTCTCCTCGACGGCGATTGCCATGCAGGCGATGAGCGAACGCAGCCTGACGCCAACGCCTATTGGCCGCAGCGCCTTTGCAGTGCTGCTGTTTCAGGATATAGCGGCTATCCCGCTGGTGGCGATGATTCCCCTTTTGGCCAGCACCGGTGAAACTACCACGCTGGCGTCCTTCGGCATTTCGGCTGCCAAGGTTGTCGGCGCGTTAGCCATCGTGGTGCTGCTTGGGCGCTACGTCGCTCGTCCGGTGCTGCATTTCGTGGCCCGCTCTGGCATGCGCGAAGTATTCAGCGCCGTGGCGCTGTTTCTGGTGTTTGGCTTCGGTATTTTACTGGAGATGGCTGGGCTATCGATGGCGATGGGCGCGTTCCTCGCCGGGGTGATGCTGGCAAGTTCCGAGTACCGACACGCGCTGGAAAGTGATATTCAGCCGTTCAAAGGGCTGCTGCTCGGGCTATTCTTCATCGGCGTCGGGATGTCTATCGACTTCGGTACGCTGGTGCATCATCCGCTGCTGATTGCCGTATTGCTGTTGGGCTTTATGGCGCTGAAGGCCGCCCTGCTGTGGATTGTTGCGCCCTGGCTCAGCGTGCCAAAGCGCCAGCGCGGCATGTTTGCCATCCTGCTGGGGCAGGGCAGTGAGTTTGCCTTCGTTATCTTCAGTGCCGCGCAGCTGGCCGGTGTGCTGCCTGCGGATTGGGCGAAGTCGCTGACGTTGGCGGTCGCGCTGTCGATGGCCGTCACGCCGGTGCTGCTGGTGATTGCCAGCCGTCTGGAGCGCAATGCGCCGAAGGACTCTCGTCCGCAGGACATTATCGACGACGAGCACGCCAGCGTGATCATTGCCGGTTTCGGGCGCTTCGGGCAAATCGCCGGACGTCTGCTGCTCGCCAACAATGTGCACACGGTGGTATTGGACAACGATCCTGACCACATCGAAACGCTGCGCAAGTTTGGCACCAAGGTGTTTTACGGCGACGCGACGCGCGTAGACCTGCTGGAGTCCGCCGGTGCGGCACAGGCCAAGGTATTGATCAACGCCATCGACGACGTGGAGGCTAATTTAGAGCTGACTCGACTGGCGAAGGAAAACTTCCCGAACCTGAAAATCATCGCCCGCGCGCGCGACGTTGACCATTGGTATCAGCTGCGTCAGTTGGGCGTTGAGGCGCCGGAGCGTGAGCTGTTTGAAGGCTCGCTGCGCGCCGGTCGAGAAACGTTGGAAATTCTGGGGCTAGACGCCTACGAGGCCCGCGAGAAGGCGGACCTGTTTAAGCACTACAACGTGAAAATGCTCGAAGCCACGCTGGCAAACTACGAAGACACCGAGTTCCGCCTCGCCAGTTTGGCCCGCGCCCGCGATATGCTTTCTGCGGCCATTGAGCAGGATCAGGCGCGTCTCGGCGAGCAGCAGCAAAGCTGGCGCGGCAGTATTGACGGTAAAGCGCCTGAAAATGAGGTTATTGAAGCCAAATAATTATTATCGGTGGCAATGACATAAAGATAATCTTATAAAGGCAAACCTATGGCAGGTTTGCCTTTTTATGTGTTGTCAGCTCAGCGCCACTTTAATACCCAGCGCGATCAACACCCCGCCCAGCATCTTATCTATGACCTTCTGCGCCTTTGCCAGTCCACGACGCACTGGGCCACTCTGAATCAGCACCACCAGCATCGGCCACCAGACAACCGACAGACCGACGATAATCGAGGCATACAGCAGTTTCTCACTCAGCGTTGAGTTGATTTGCAGCACCTGTGTGAACATCGCGAGGAAGAATAACGTCGCCTTCGGATTAAGCAGGTTACACAGATAACCCTGAGTAAACGCCTTGCCAAGCGTGACCTGCTGTGGCGCGATGCCATCAAGGTTCATCTTGCTGTTGGTGCGCGAGAACAGGCCCTGAAGTCCAACCCAGATCAGATAGGCTGCACCGACGTATTTTAACAGATCAAACAGCCACGGCGTCTTCGTTATCACCACCGCCAGACCGGCCACACAGTAGGACATATGGGTGATAACGCCGCAGACAACGCCGAGCGAGGTCATCAGTGCCGCCATGCGCGGATAGCGGGCCGCATTCTTAATAACCATGAAGAAATCCGGACCCGGGGAGATCATCCCCAACGCGGCAATCGTCGCGACAAACAAAGAGGTTTCGAGCATTTAACTGACCGTCATCAACTAACTAAGAAAATTTAGGCGGCATCATACGCCAATCTTTTTTTTTTAACAGTGGCAGCCCGTGTTGCTCGATTTCGTTTGTATACTTAATCAGCCGAAACGTATTAATCAGTTTACATGGGGAACTATCTCCATGCTTGGCGTGGCATGATTGTCTGCCTCGCTCGCTAAGACTGATGCTTTGAGCGCCTTTCTTGCGCTGGAGTCAGTGTTTTATGCTGATGAAGTCCGGCTCTGCTAAGAGGTCTCTTATATCTTTATCTGAGCGCATTCTCCCTATCGACGGCGGATTGGGCTTTCCGTATAGTGTGGCTCTTTTCTGCCCCGACATAGAATCTGTTCCTGGTCTGCTGTATGTCGTCTGCCGGCGGAACCATGAATATGTTCTTATTAGCTCTTCACCAAAGGTTTCACGATGATTATCAGCCTGATCGCTGCAATGGCAGCGGATCGCGTTATTGGTATGGAAAACGCCATGCCCTGGCATTTACCGGCTGACCTGGCTTGGTTCAAACGCAACACCTTGAACAAGCCGGTTATTATGGGACGCAAGACCTTCGAATCAATCGGACGACCCCTGCCTGGCCGCCTTAACATCGTTATCAGCAGCCAGCCTGGAAGTCACGATGGCGTGACCTGGGTAACCTCCCCTGAAGAAGCACTGTCAGCGGCAGGAAACGCAGAAGAAGTGATGGTCATGGGCGGTGGGCGCGTGTATACCCAGTTCCTGAATCAGGCTAACCGCCTGTATCTGACCCACATCGATGCCGAAGTTGAAGGGGACACCCACTTCCCGGATTACGAGCCTGACGAGTGGGAAAGCGTGTTCAGCGAATTCCACGACGCCGATGAAGCCAACACCCACGGCTACTGCTTCGAAATTCTGGATCGTCGCGGCGAATAATTTCGCCTCGTTTGTCCTGATGCTATAAAGCAAAAAGGCACCCAATGGGTGCCTTTTTCTTTTTCATTCTGCCAGGGGAAAGGGTTTTTAAGACGCTTTTGGCGCCTGTTCTTTCTCTTTGCGGCGAATCGCTGGCTGCGTGAAATAGGTTTTATCTTCCCAGCGCAGCATCGTCATTTCGCCACCCCAGCAGCAGCCGGTGTCCAGTCCGTAAACGCCGGCCGGTGTGCCTTTGCCTTCGAGCGAGGCCCAATGACCAAAGATGATGCTGTAGCCCTGTTCCAGAACCGGGCTTGGCAGTGCAAACCACGGCTTAAGCGGGCGCGGCGCATCTTCCGGGGCGTCTTTGCAGATCATGTCCAGCTGACCGTTCGGGAAGCAGTAACGCATGCGGGTCAACGCATTGGTGCTGAAGCGCAAACGGGCGAGGCCGGTGAGTTCATCAGACCAGTTGTTTGGCATGTCACCGTACATGGCATCGAGGAACAGCGGATAGCTGTCGCTGCTCAGAATAGCCTCAACCTCGCGCGCACACATTTTTGCCGTCTCGACGTCCCACTGTGGCGTGATGCCTGCGTGTCCCATCACTAGCTTCAACTCGTCGTCGACCTGCAAGACAGGCTGGCGGCGCAACCAGTTGATAAGCAGGTCCGCATCCTCAGCTTCGAGTAGCGCAGTGAGTTTATCTTTGGGTTTGTTCGGCGTGATCCCCGCGTAAATAGCCAGCAGATGCAGGTCATGGTTGCCCAGCACCATGCGCACTGCGTCGCCGAGCCCCATCACGAAGCGCAGGACATCGAGCGAGGCCGGGCCTCGAGCCACTAAATCGCCGGTCAGCCACAGCGTATCCTGCAGGGGATTAAATTCTACCCGCGTCAGAAGAGCCTTGAGCTCATCCAGACACCCATGGATATCACCAATTAAATATGTAGACATAGTATTAATTTATCAGCGTAGGCAGCGAAAGGCGGAACACAGGGATATCCACATTGAAGGATTGATTCTGGTGATCGACCATGAGGTAGTAGCCTTCCATGGTGCCCATCGGCGTTTCAAGGATGGCGCCACTGGTGTAGTGAAATTCTTCGCCAGGCGCGATGACCGGCTGTTCGCCGACCACGCCTTCGCCCTGAACCTCTGTTTTTTGGCCGTTACTGTTGGTAATCAACCAGTAGCGGCCAACGAGTTGCACGCTAAAACGCCCCAGATTGCGGACAGTCACGGTGTAAGCGAACACATAACGCTGCTCTTCGGGAATAGACTGAGCTTCAATGTAAACACTTTGAACCTGAACCACGACTCGAGGCTGATTTAGCATAATGGAACTCCGGCTAGGGTTACTGTTCGTTGTTCTGCTGTTCGTTGCTTTTACGCGTCGAAAGCCAGTTGGCCAGCTTGCAGTACTGCTCGACAGAAATGTTTTCCGCCCGCATGCTCAGATCCAGACCCAGCTCTAACATCTGCTCTGGGGTAAACAAGTGACCCAGGCTATTGCGGATGGTTTTGCGGCGTTGGTTAAACGCATCGGTGGTCAGGCGTGCCAAAATACGGATGTCCGATACAGGGTAAGGAATTTCCGCATGCGGAGTCAAACGTACTACCGCTGAGTCGACTTTTGGTGCCGGAGTGAAGGACTCAGGCGGCACTTCGAGGACTGGGATCACGCGGCAATAGTACTGCGCCATGACGCTCAGACGGCCGTAGGCTTTGCTGTTCGGGCCTGCAACCAGACGGTTCACCACTTCTTTCTGCAGCATGAAATGCATGTCGCTGATTGCATTGGTGTAGGTGAAAAGGTGGAACATCAGCGGCGTCGAGATGTTGTAAGGCAAGTTACCAAACACACGTAACGGCTGACCCAACTCTTCAGACAGTTCGCCAAAGTTGACGGTCATGGCATCGGCCTGGATGATTCGCAGCTTGTTGGCAAGCTTCGGATTCACCTCGAGACGGGCCGCCAAATCACGGTCCAGCTCGATAACAGTCATGTTTTCCAGACGTGCGGCGACCGGCTCGGTCAGCGCAGCCAGACCGGGGCCGATTTCAACAACGGCCTGACCCGGCATAGGGTGGATAGCGGAAACGATGCTGTCGATGACAAACTGATCTTTTAAAAAGTTTTGTCCAAAACGTTTACGGGCGAAGTGGCCTTGGTGGACTCGATTATTCATTGCTGTGTTTTTTCACTACTGTTGTTGTCGTTGCGGACAGATTGTTGTCATTGCTGACTGAGGCCATGTTAATGGCAAGATTTAAAGCGGTGATAAAGCTGCCCACGTCGGCTTTGCCGGTAGCAGCCAGGTCCAGCGCAGTGCCGTGATCGACCGAGGTACGAATAAACGGCAGCCCGAGCGTGATGTTCACCGCACGGCCGAACCCCTGATATTTTAACACCGGTAAGCCCTGATCGTGATACATGGCTAATACGGCATCGGCATGCTGCAAATATTTCGGCTGGAACAGCGTATCTGCGGGCAGTGGGCCTATCAGGTTAATTCCTTTCTCACGCAGCGAATCAAGCGCTGGCGTGATGGTGTCAATCTCTTCACGGCCCATATGGCCGCCTTCGCCCGCGTGCGGGTTGAGGCCACAGACATAAATCTGCGGAGAAGCGATGCCAAATTTGGTCTTGAGGTCGTTATCAAGAATGGTGATAACTTCGTGCAGACTCTGGCGAGTGATGGCGTCCGAGACGTCTTTAAGCGGCAGGTGCGTTGTCGCGAGCGCAACGCGAAGCTCTTCGGTTGCCAGCATCATCACTACGCGTTCGCAGAGGCTACGATCGGCAAAGAATTCGGTATGACCGATAAACGGGATACCCGCATCGTTGATAATACTCTTTTGCACCGGACCGGTAATCAGTGCGGCAAATTCGCCATTCAGCGCACCGTCACAAGCGCGCGCCAGCGTCTCGACCACGTAAGGGCCATTGGCGACGTTAAGCTGGCCGGGAACGGCGGGTTCAGCAAGCTGAACGGGCAGGACGGTCAATGTGCCTGCTGCCTGGGGTTTGGCACAGCCTGGGCGATAGTCCAGCAGACGAATTGGCAGATTCAGCGCTTTGGCTCGGGCGAGCAGCAGCGACGGACAGGCACAAACGACAAGCTCAACGGGCCAGTCCCGTTGAGCCAGTGCAAGAACCAAGTCAGGTCCAACCCCGGCAGGTTCGCCGGGGGTAATCACCACTGATTGTGTCACGTGAGTTTTATTGTCCATTGCCATCCAGAATTTTCACGTAAGACTGTGCACGCTGTTCCTGCATCCAGGACTGCGCCTCTTCTGCGAACTTACGGTTGAACAGCAGACGATACGCTTTGTCTTTCAGCACGGCATCCGTTCTGTCGACCTGGCGGGTATCAAGCAACTGAATCAGGTGCCAGCCGTAGGAAGAGCGAACCGGTGCGCTAATTTCACCTTTTTTCAACTTCAGCAGCGCGTCGCGGAACGCAGGATCGTACATGTCCGGAGAGGCCCAGCCTAAGTCGCCGCCCTGATTCGCAGAACCTGGGTCCTGAGACAGCTGCCTGGCTTCGTCTGCAAAGTTGGCACGGCCGCTTTTAATCGCTGCCGCAACTTGTTCAAGTTTAGCCTGCGCCTGCGCATCCGTCATAACGACAGAAGTTTTCAGCAGAATGTGACGTGCGTGAACTTCGGTAACAGACACTTTCTGGTCAGCCTGGCGCAGATCGTTGACTTTCAGGATGTGGAAGCCCACGCCTGAACGAATAGGACCGACAATCTGGCCTTTCTTCGCATTGGTCAACGCCTGAGCGAACAGTGAAGGCAGACCCTGAAGCTTGCCCCAACCCATGTTGCCGCCGTCCAGCGCGTGCGGATCGGCAGAGTAGGTCATCGCCATCTTGGCGAAGTCGGCACCGTGGTTCAGCTCGCTAACAATCTTCTTCGCCAGCATTTCGGTCTGATCGACCTGATCCTGAGTCGGGTTCTGCGGCAGTGGCAGCAGGATGTTGCTGAGGTTGTATTCGGCCTCGTTATCAGTCTGCGCAGACAGCTGTTTCGCCAGTGCGTCGACTTCCTGCGGCAGAATAGTTACGCGGCGACGAACTTCACCGTTACGTACTTCAGAAATCAGCATCTCTTTACGGATCTGAGCACGGTATACGTTGTAGTTCAGACCTTCATAAGCCAGACGGCTGCGCAGCTGGTCGACGGTCAGGTTGTTCTGCTGAGCGATACCTGCAATAGCCTTGTTAACGTCATCATCGGTTAGCGTAAGGCCCATTTTTGAGGCCATTTGCAGCTGGATGTTATCCATAATCAGGCGGTCAAGGATCTGGCGGCGCAGCGTCTGGTCGTCAGGAAGCTGTTGTTTCGCTTCTTTTGCCTGCTGTTTGACGGACTGCAACATGTCATTGACTTCGCTTTCCAGAACTACCCCGTTATCGACAACGGCGGCAACTTTATCAACCTCTTGCGGTGCTGCGAACGCGGTGTTAGCACAAAGCACCACGCCGAGGAGAAGTGTTCTCCAGTTCTTCATACTTTTTCCATTTATTTAACCGCAAATGCGGGTTCAAGTTTCAAGTTTACTGAATTCAACATGCCGTCGAGCATCAGAATGCACGTTGATAAGGCAGTATGCCGCTGGCTAACATTTCTTTGGTTCCGAGGGTTTGATTACTACTCAGGCCACGAAGTTCAATGTTAAATCCAATGCGGTTGTCATAGATGCTCGTTTGGCTGGTTGAATCCCAGTCGGTAATCTTGCGTTCGTAGCCGAAGTTAACCGCCCAGCAGCAGGTGCTGTACTGAACGCCCAGCAACTGATCGGCTGCCTGTTTCGCCTTGGTGTCGTAATAGTACGCGGCCACCACGGCCCAACGGTCGGCGATAGGCCAGCTGGCAATGATACCTGCCTGCGAGATGCCCTGCTGATAACCCGGGTTGGTGAGGTTAGGAAGCGTTGCCTCAATATATTCCGGGCTGGCATAACGATAACTCAACTGAACCATTTTTTCCGAATCGGAGCGGTATTCCAACACGGCATCGCCCAGCGCCAGCGCGTCGAGACGAGTGTCGTACTGCAAGCCACCGCGGAAGGCCATGGTATCGTTGATTTTATAGTAGGTGTCACCGGCCCAGACCAAGCTGCCTGTGTCGTTGCTCTTGTCCAGGCTGCTGTCAGGATCACCGGTACGCGGACGGGTGAAGTAGTAGATCTGACCTGCAGACACGTTGAAACGCTCGACCAGATTTTCGTCATAGATACGAGAGGTCACACCGGACGCCAGCTGGTTAGCCGAGGCAATACGGTCAAGACCACTGTAACTCTGGTCGCGGAACAGACCGGTATAGTCGGTTTGCAGCAGCGTGGAGTCGTATTCCTCGATATCGCTCTGGTTGCGATACGGGATGTAGAGATATTGCAACCGCGGTTCCAGCGTCTGGGTATAGCCAGAGTTCCAGTCCATGGTGCGATCGAACACCATTTTGGCGTCGCTCTTGAACTCTGGCATGACGCGGTTCACCGAGCTCTTCAGATCAGAGTCCGGGTACAGGTCGTAATAGCTGTTGGAAATGTTCTGCTGGTAATGGGTGGCCATTACCTTGACTTCGTTATCCCAGCTACCCCAACGGTTGCTCAGCGGCAGGTCAATCTGCGGGGCAATGTGCCAACGCGTCGCGGACGGGTAGGCAGGGTTAACGTTGGTAAATTTGACAATCTGCCCGTAGGTATGGAAGTCGAACGGCCCCAGATCGTTTTTGTAGTAGTTGATGTCCAACTGCGGCATGGCGCGATAGACATTGGTCGCACTCGTCAAGGAGTCGGCGAAGATCTGGAACTGCTTGGTCGACAGCGTCACGTCCCAGTTTTCGTTGGCATAACCTACGCTGAATTTCTGCGTGGCATAGCCGTCGGTCGTGGAACCAAACTTGGAGTCGATATCGGTAAAGTAGTAAGGATCGCTGACCTTGGTGTAGTCAACGTTGAAGCGCCAGTTCTGATCGTAAACGCCGTTGTGGTTCCAGTAGAACATCCAGCGCTTGGTTTTATCGACATCTGGGTGAGCAGCCTCAACCAGCTTGTCATCAGCCAGGTAGTCGAACTCCATCAGACCGGCACCGAACTGCGTCAGATAGCGGAATTCGTTCTGCAACTGGGTTCCACGTTTACTCATGTAATGCGGAGTAATTGTGGCATCGTAGTTTGGCGCGATGTTCCAGTAATAAGGCAGCATGAACTCGAAGCCGTTCTTGCTGCCGTATTTTGCATTTGGAATAAGGAAACCGGAACGACGACGGTCGCCGATAGGCAACTGCATATACGGACTGTAGAACACGGGAACCGGACCAATGTGGAAACGGGCGTTCCAGATTTCGGCCAGCTCTTCCTGACGGTCTTCGATAACCGTACTGCCTACCACGCTCCAGCTGTTATCGCCGGGCAGGCAGGAGGTAAAGGTGCCGTTGTTCAGGATGGTGTAGCGGTTATTGTCACGCTGCTTCATCATGTCGGCCGTACCGCGGCCCTGACGGCCCACCATTTGGTAGTCGCCCTTTTCGACGTCGGTATCTTTGGTGTTCAGGTTGGAGAAGGCTTTTGGACCTTTTAACTTAACCTGATCGCTGAAATACAGCACATCCCCGGTCGCGGTGACCGTGCGAAGAGGCGTTGCCTCATTAGGATGAGAAATCTGGTTGAGTTGTACCTGATCGGCTTTCAGTGAGCTGTTGCCCTGATCGACGGTAACGTTACCCGTATAAAGAGCGCCGTTAGGATAGGTACCCTGTAGATTATCCGCCTGGATCTTGACCGGAAGCTGGTTAGGATCGCCTTGAACCAACGGCTTGTCATAGGTCGGCACGCCGAGCATACATTGTTCAGCGAGAGAGGCCAGCGCGCCCTGGCTATAAAGTGCCGTCCAAATCATTGTGGCCAGCAGGGTGGGGAAGCTTTTTTTCATACGTCTATTTTTCATACGTAAAATGTGTGTTCCGTCATCAGAGGCGTCATGCCGGCAAACGGTCAGAGACTATCTTACTCATCATCGTTGCGCTAGTGTTAAAATCCACAGGGTTAACGTTGTAGCCGTTAGGCACAACGGTAAATGCCGGTTATGATAAAGCAAATCTTACGCGACGGCATTGTGAATTGAGGAGTATATGCAGTATTGGGGAAAGCTGCTCGGACTTATCTTGGGCTTAATGTCCGGCATAGGCTTCTGGGGAATCGTATTGGGGTTGCTGATTGGGAATATGGTAGACAAGGCGCGGGCCTCCAAACGCCGTGGATTCTTCTCCGATCAGCAAACAAGACAAACAATTTTTTTCCGCACCACCTTTGAGGTGATGGGGCATTTAACCAAATCAAAAGGAAGGGTTACCGAAGCCGATATTCAAATTGCCAGCCTTTTCATGGACCAAATGCGTTTGCACGGCGAGCAGAGAGAGGCGGCGCAGCAGGCATTTCGTGTCGGTAAAGGCGGAAATTACCCGCTTCGCGATAAAATGCGTCAATTACGCAGCGTCTGTTTCGGGCGATTTGATCTGATCAGAACGTTTCTGGAAATTCAGATTCAGGCGGCGTTTGCCGACGGTTCGTTGCACCCTAACGAGCGTCAGGTACTGTACGTTATCGCCGAAGAGCTGGGCATCTCAAGACACCAGTTCGATCAGTTCCTCAGCATGATGGAAGGTGGCCAGCAGTTTGGTGGCGGCCAGCAGGGCCAATATTCGCACGGCAGTTATCAGCGTGCTCCGCAGGGGCCGACGTTGGCGGATGCGTGCAAGGTGCTGGGTGTGTCTGCGACAGACGATGCGACCACCATCAAACGTGCTTACCGCAAGCTGATGAGCGAACACCATCCCGACAAGCTGGTCGCGAAAGGCCTGCCGCCGGAAATGATGGAGATGGCCAAGAAAAAAGCGCAGTCGATTCAGTCAGCCTATGACCTGATCAAACGCGAAAAAGGTTTTAAATAAGCAACCGGTTTTGGCTGGCGCGCGCTGAACGCCGCGTGCGGCCAAAACCGCTTTCTAAACTCACCTCCTGCTTTCCCCCTAAATGAAATTAGAACTGAATCGTAATTCATGAAAATAATCACCTCGGCGATTCTTTGGCACTTTTCACCTCCCCATTTCTGCAAGGCATTGAATTTTCTTTGCTTAGAAAATGTCAGTTAAAAAACATTAAATAACTCGTTAACTATTGTTTAATATGGTTTTTTTATTAAATAATTAGAACTATCTTATTTCATTTCTTCGACATAACTTGACCCTTCTACGGCGCTTGAGGTGCAACGCCTCACATCGCTCATTCCCCTCTTCTTCGGGAAAGTTAAAAGGGACTTTAGATTATGGATACAGGCACTAACACGCTTCGTCAGGGGCTTTTTTATTTTCGGGTATTTTTAAGGCTGCTCGTCATTCTGCTCGTCTTGCCGGCAAACGCCGAATTACCCACTCTGCAACAGCCTGCGATGAGCCAAAATGAACAGGCTACGCGAGAAAGCCATGAAGCCCTGGCGGCGCAACATCTCTCCGCATTAGGGGGGCAGTTTGGATCGCTCGAGAGTCAATCTGGCGACAAACTGCTGAGTGGTTACGCTCAGGGGGTCGCGACAGGCCTGGCGGGACAACAGGCCGAAAACTGGCTGAATCTCATGGGGGGGTCTTCGCGCGTCAGTCTGGGGAGCAGCTTCGGGGCCTCAGAGAGCGAGATAGCCGCCGACGTGTTGATCCCATTTATCGATGATAAACAAAAACATCTGATGTTTAGTCAATGGGGAATTCGGCGCATAGACGGTCGGCAAACGCTGAACCTTGGGCTGGGTAGCCGCTATTTCGGTGACCAGTGGATGACCGGTGGGAATCTGTTTTTTGATAATGACCTGACGGGCAAGAATCGTCGCTGGGGAGCGGGCGTTGAATGGTGGCGCGATAATCTGCGCCTGTCTGCCAACGGCTATTTTCGTATTAGCAGCTGGCATCCGTCGCGAGACCTTGTGGAATACGATGAACGTCCGGCCAATGGCTGGGATCTCGAGGCCTCGGGCTGGTTGCCTGTTTATCCTTCGCTCGGCGCGAAAGTTAAGTACGAGAAATATTACGGCAACAACGTTGCGCTGTTTGGCCGCGAGACGTTGCAAAGCAATCCTGAGGCCATGAGCCTTGGCGCTAGCTGGACCCCAGTGCCGCTTTTGACCTTTGAGTTAGGTCATCGATTCGGTGCGCAGGGAAATAACTCCACCATCGGTATGATGATGAACTATGACTTTGGGCGCTCCCTTGAGGCACATTTCGAACCTTCTGAAGTCGCTGCTATGCGTTCGTTACAGGGCGGACGCTACGATCTCGTCTCTCGTAATAACCGTATTGTCCTCGACCATCGCAAAAAGAATCTGCTCTCCATTTCACTGCCGTCGAGTATTGAAGGAAACAGCCACGAGGGAGTGTCGATTGTCGCGCAGACCCAGGCACGACTCGGCCTGGCCCGTGTTGAATGGAACGCATCTACCCTGACATCCGCGGGCGGCAGCCTGACCAGCAACGTATCGACAGCGAAACTGGTGCTGCCTCCGTTTGGCGCGACTGAAGAAAACCGCTACGTTATCAGCGCTGTCGCACACGACAATCAGGGCAACGCCTCTGCACCTGCCTATACGACAGTCATCGTCAATGGACGAGCGCTAAGCCTGGAGAAATCGTCATTTTCTATCATCCCCGCCACCTTGGTTGCCAACGGGAACAGCACCGCAGAAGCCACGGTAACGCTGCGAGGAGAAGACGATAAAGCGCTAAGCGGCGAAAGTGTCACCTTACAACTGCAAGAGATCGTGCAGGCTCTGACCTCGTCGAGCGAAATCGTACATCTTGGCGAATTTACCGAACATCAACAGTCCGGCATTTACAAGGCCATTATCACGGCGGGTATGACGCCGGGACAGGTACGAATCCAGTCGAACCTTGACGACAAGAGTCTGTTTTCTGTTGATGTCATGCTTAAAGACAACGTCGTGCCTGCGAAAATAGAAAGCCTGACCGCTCCTGACGGTGCCAGTAGGCCTGTGGGGCAGTCCCTTAACGTAGAGGCGTTGGTTAAAGATTCACAGGGTAATCCTGTCAGTAATATTAAAGTTACGTTCAGTGGCCCAGGTCTGAATATTACGGATGAAACCCCCACTAACGAAAAGGGTGTTGCGACCGCCAGGGTCAGCAGTCTTGTCGCCGGTGATGCCACTCTCATGGCAAAAATGGAAAACGGCAATCAACAGACGTTGGAAGTCCACTTTATCGCGCCCGTTGAGGAAAACATTATCAGCTTGACTGCTCCTGACGGTGCCAGTAGGCCTGTAGGGCAGTCTCTTAACGTAGAGGCGTTGGTTAAAGATTCACAGGATAATCCTGTGAGTGATATTAAAGTTACGTTCAGTGGCCCAGGTCTGAATATTACTGCTCAAACCCCCACCAACGAAAAAGGGTTTGCCACCGCCAGGATCAGCAGTCTTGTCGCCGGTGATGCTACTCTCACGGCAAGGATGGAAAACGGCAGTGAAAAGACGTTGGAAGTCCACTTCATTGCGCCCGTTGAGGCAAAGGTTATCAGCGTGACCGCACCTCACGGTGACAGTAGTCTTGTAGGGCAGTTCCTCAACGTAGAGGCGTTGGTTAAAGATTCACAGGATAAACCTGTCAGTAATATTAAAGTCACGTTCAGTGGCCCTGGTGTAAATATCACTGATGAAACCCCCACTAACGAAAAAGGTATTGCGACCGCCAGGGTCAGCAGTCATGCCCCTGGTAATGTCATTCTCACGGCAGAGACGGAAAACGGCATTAGAGGGGCGTTGTTAGTCCATTTCTTTATCTCGCCGCTTGAGGCACAGATTACCAGCCTGACTGCACCTGACGGTGACAGTAGGCTGGTGGGGCAGTCCCTTAACGTAGAGGCGTTGGTTAACGATTTACAGGGCAATCCTTTTAATAATATTGAAGTCATTTTCAGTGGCCTAAATCTGGATATCACTGAGAATACTTTCACCAACGAAAAAGGGCTTGCGACCGCCAGGGTCACCAGCCTTGTGCCCGGTGATGTCACTCTCATGGCAAAAACGGCAAATGGCAGTACAAAGGCGTTGCCAGTCCACTTCACATTGCCTGTCTCGGTCACTGCATTTGAGGCGCAGTCCACGGGATCGGATGACGTTTTTACCGATAACGACAGCATTACGGTGGTGACAGTCACCAATAGCAAGGGACAAATGGCCGCTGGCGTGCCGGTCGAGCTGGAATTTGATCGCAAAGCTCTTAATGTGCGTACCGATCCGGTCAAGGGTATGACGACAAAAGACGGTAAGCTGATTGTTTACGCCAAAAGCCAAGGCGAAGGCACTTTCGAAATTAAGGCTAAAACCAAAGGCACCGTGGGTAAATCTAAAAAGGTCAGTTTTGAACAATGGGCCGAGGTCGCGAAAATCTTCACAGAGAGTCCTCTTTATCAGTACGCCGATGAGGATGGCAGAGATGCAGAATTTATCATTGAGGTTAAAGATAAAGCGGGAAAACCGGTGGCCAACCGTCTGGTCGAGCTTGACCTTGACGGTCGACTGCCTCTCTCAACCACCCCGTCAGACAGAAGAACCGGCAGCGATGGCAGGCTCAGGGTCTATGTGAAATCGCCCAGAAAGCCGGACATGATTGACTCATACCCGCTGAAGGCCAATACGCGCAATACTCCGCAGAAATCGATATATGTGCATGTGGTCAAGAGCGTTCGTCCCGAGTTTCAGCTTCTACCAAGCCTGTCACCGTCAGCGGATAGACCTGAGGAATATGTGCAAGGTAAAAGGGTACAGAATTATTCCTTACGTAGATCGCCAATAGGTGCACAGTTGAGCCTGACAGAATATCTGTGGTACCAGGCTGATGCTTCCGACGAATCGAAAACCAGCAAAATTGCCGGAGCAAACGGTGAATGGTATACGCTGAAAAAAGAGGATATTGGTAAACGTGTTTTTTCCTGTGCCATGATAACGGACGAGTACGGGTTAAAGAGCGATTGGAAATGCACAGAGAAAAGCCCAGTGGTGCAGGGCTTGAATGGCAAAGCCAACATCAAGCTGACCTATGACTATACGCTTAACGCGGGTGGTCCCTTTGCTAAAGACGATTATAGATGGAAGGCAAGGTTCACCAATGCCTCCGGGAAACCGGTTGCAAACGCAAAAATGTGTTTCCGAACTTCGGGGCGATTCGGCGGTGTCGACCAGAATGATGGCTATGTAGGTACAACGGATTTGAATGGGGAGGAAACAGGAGGCGCTACTCTTATGCGTGGTACCTGGACGCTTAGCGCCGCGCTGTGCCCAGATGGCTATGATTCGGTGGACTGGGGAAGCGTAACCGACCGTGTCAAAATGGAGTGATTTGTATTATCCGTACTTTACGTTTCAACTAAAAAAACGCCGTGTCATTGAGCACGGCGTTTTTATCTTTACTGAATCAATAGGCTGAGCGGATAAATTAAAAATCCGGCTCGCAGCTGAATGTCATCGGCTCATCGGTTATCGGATGATAAATCGATAATTCCTGTGCGTGCAGCTGAAGGCGCGGGGCCATTGCCAGTGCCTCGGGGTGCGCATAGAACTTGTCGCCCAAAATCGGGTGACCCAGCGCCAGCAGATGTACACGCAGCTGATGAGAACGGCCGGTCACCGGGCGCAGCTTCACGCGTGTGGTGCCGTCTGTATCCCACGACAACACTTCATACTGTGTCAGGGCCTTCTTGCCGGTCTCGTGGCAAACCTTTTGCTTCGGACGATTAGGGTAGTCGCAGATAAGCGGCAAATCGATAATGCCGTAGTCTTCTGCCATGTGCCCCCAAACCCTCGCAATGTAGGCTTTTTTGGTCTCTCGCTCACGGAACTGACGCTTGAGTTCGCGTTCGGCCTCTTTCGTCAACGCTACGGCAATCACGCCGCTGGTCGACAGGTCGAGGCGATGCACGGACTCGGCCACAGGATAATCGCGCTGGATACGAGTCATCAGGCTGTCATGATGCTCGGCCGCTTTGCCAGGGACTGAGAGCAGTCCGCTGGGCTTATTCACCACCATCAGATGTTCATCCTGAAACAGCACCGACAACCAGGGATCGGTCGGCGGATGATAGTTCTCAAGCGGCAGAATGTTAGACGGTGGTGGCGTTATCATTGATGGCTCACCACAATCAGGCGAATGGCATCGAGACGCCAGCTCGCATCGTTAAGACTGTTCAGCACCTGTTGGCGATTAGATTCAATCGACTCCAGCTCGTCGTCACGGATGTTCGGGTTCACTTCTTTCAGCGCCTTCAGGCGTTCCAGCTCGAGCGTCAACTGCTGGTCGGCTTCAACTTTAGCGGCTTCAATCAGCGCCTGTGCTTCTACAGCAACCAGCGGTTCAGCCTGTTGCAGCATGGCATGCACGTCTTGCTGCACGGCATTCACCAGCTTGCTTGAGTTATGGCGATTTATTGCATTCAGCTGACGGTTAAAGCTTTCAAACTCAACCTGCGCCGCGAGATTGGTGCCCTTACGGTCCATCAACATGCGTACCGGCGTTGGCGGCAGGAAGCGGGTTAACTGCAGATGCTTAGGGGCCTGACATTCCACCACGTAAAGCAGCTCGGCCAGCAGTGTACCAACCGGGAGTGCCTTGTTTTTCAATAATGAAACGGCACAGCTGCCGGTATCGCCGGAGAGGATCAGATCCAGGCCGTTGCGAATAATCGGGTGTTCCCAACTGATGAACTGTGCGTCTTCACGCGACAGAGCCTGCTCACGATCGAAGGTCACGGTACAGCCGTCTTGCGGCAGACCCGGGAAGTCAGGCACCAGCATGTGGTCTGATGGCGTCAGAACGATCAGGTTATCGCTACGGTCTTCCTGGTTAATCCCCACGATATCAAACAGATTGAGCGCGAAGTTCACCAGGTTTACGTCGTCGTCCTGCTCTGCAATCGCGGTTGCCAGTGCCTGAGCCGGTTCGCCGCCGTTGGAGTGCATCTCGAGCAGGCGGTCGCGGCCCTGTTCAAGCTGCAGTTTCAACGCGTCGTGCTGGGTGCGGCTGGCGAGGATGAACTCATCCAGACCTTCCTGTTCCGCAGGCGTTGCCAGGAAGCCAATCAGCTGCTCGTAGCTACTGTCGTAAATGGTGCGGCCGGTTGGGCAGGTGTGTTCGAACGCATCAAGGCCTTCGTGGAACCAGCGCAGCAGGATAGCCTGAGCGGTTTGCTCCAGATAAGGCACCATGATTTCTATGTTGTTCTGTTGGCCGATACGGTCTAAACGGCCGATACGCTGCTCAAGCAGGTCCGGGTTAAACGGCAGGTCAAACATGACCATCTTGCTGGCGAACTGGAAATTACGGCCTTCGGAGCCGATTTCAGAACACAGCAGCACCTGTGCGCCGTCTTCTTCTGACGCAAAGTAGGCGGCTGCGCGGTCGCGTTCAATGATCGACAGACCTTCATGGAATACCGCAGCGCGGATGGCTTCACGCTCACGCAGCACCTGTTCCAGCTGGAGCGCGGTGGCTGCCTTGGCACAGATAACCAGCACTTTTTTGTCGCGGTTGGCGGTCAGGTAACCCAATAGCCACTCAACGCGAGGGTCGAAGTTCCACCAGGTCGCGTTATCGCCTTCAAATTCCTGATAAATCTGCTCAGGGTAGAGCATGTCTAACGCACGAGCTTCCTGCGTCTTCTTGCTGCCCATAATGCCGGACACTTTAATCGCCGTCTGATACTGAGTTGGCAGAGGCAGTTTGATGGATTCCAGATGGCGGTCCGGGAAGCCTTTAACGCCGTTGCGCGTGTTACGGAACAGCACGCGGCTGGTGCCGTGGCGGTCCATCAGCATCGCAACCAGCTTCTTCGCGGCGTCTTCATCGCCTTTATTGGCCGCGGTCAGCAGGGCATCGACGTCGGCATTGCCTACGCTCTCGCCCAGCAGCGCCAGCGCTTCTGGCGTCAGCGGCTGCTTGTTCAGCAGCAGAGTGACGGCATCAGCAACAGGCTGATATTGCTGTTGTTCTTCCACGAACTCTTCGTAGTCGTGGAAGCGATCCGGGTCCAGCAGGCGCAGACGAGCAAAATGGCTTTCCTGACCCAGTTGTTCAGGCGTTGCGGTCAACAGCAGTACGCTAGGGATAGTCTGCGACAGCTGCTCAATCACCATGTATTCGCGGCTTGGCGCGTCTTCGCTCCACACCAGGTGGTGGGCTTCATCGACGACCAGCATGTCCCACTCGGCGTCGTTAAGTTCTTCCAGACGTTGTTTGTTACGGCGCACAAAGTCCAGGGAGCAGATGACCAGCTGTTCGGACTCAAACGGGTTGGTCGCATCGTGACGAGATTCCGCGTAGCGGTCGTCATCAAACAGAGAGAAACGCAGGTTGAAGCGGCGAAGCATCTCGACCAACCACTGGTGTTGCAGGGTCTCAGGTACGACTATCAGCACGCGTTCGGCGCGGCCTGACAGCAGTTGCTGGTGGATTATCATCCCGGCTTCGATGGTCTTGCCCAGACCGACTTCGTCTGCCAACAGTACGCGCGGCGCATGGCGCTGACCCACTTCATAAGCAATATGTAGTTGGTGTGGGATCAGGCTGGCGCGCATACCTCGCAGGCCGCCAAACTCAAGACGGAACTGCTCGCGCTGATACTTACGCGCACGAAAACGCAGCGCAAAACGGTCCATACGGTCAATTTGACCGGCAAACAGACGGTCCTGAGGCTTGCTAAAGGTCAGCTTGCTGTCGAGCAAGACCTCACGCATCGCGACACCTTCTTCCTCGGTATCCAGACGCGTCCCCAGGTAGGTCAGCAGACCTTTGTCCTCAACCACTTCTTCAACTTTCAGCTGCCATCCCTCATGACAGCTGATGGTATCGCCCGGGTTGAACATTACACGGGTGATTGGGGAATCATTTCTGGCATACAGGCGGTTTTCACCAGTAGCGGGGAAAAGCAGGGTCACCATACGCGCGTCCACCGCGACGACAGTACCTAAACCTAATTCGCTTTCCGTATCGCTGATCCAGCGTTGACCAAGTGTAAAGGGCATAATGTCTCTCTGTGCTTTGTGTCTGTGTGTCGGGCCGTAGGGCTGAGCCCCTAAACTTTATGTAATAGCTTTTCTTTCCCCGCCTGGAAGGCGTGGAGTCTTTAAATGTGTGAGGTTAGATAAGAAATGGGAAAGGGCGCTATGTTAATTGAAGGTAGGCCATTCGTCACCTTTCATTGCGCCTTCTGGCTAAAACAATCCCATTTGTCCCGTTATCAGTGTAGTAAAATCGTCCTGCAGAAAAGGCAGTATGCCGTCAGCAACGGGTTCGAGCTGTTTCTCAATATAGTGGTCGTAGTCGATGGGGGACTGACGATTTTCCAGCGGTTCCGGGCCCGAGGTGGTCATCACGTAGCTTATCCAGCCGCCGTTCTGATACTGCATCGGCCGACCCTGGGCCTGATTGTATTCATCGGCAAGTCGAGCGGCGCGAACGTGCGGCGGAACGTTGCGCTGGTATTCGGTCAGGCGTCGACGCAGGCGTTTACGATAGACCAGCTGTGGGTCAAATTCACCGCTTAACGTGCGGTTGACATAATCACGAATATAGTCCTGATAGCCTTGATGATGAAAAATGCGCTGATAAAGCTCCTGCTGGAAGGTCTGTGCCAGCGGCGTCCAGTCTGTGCGTACCGTTTCGAGGCCCTTGTAAACAATATGCTCGCCTTCGGCGTCTTTTACCAAACCGGCGTAGCGCTTTTTGCTGCCTTGTTCAGAGCCACGAATGGTGGGCATTAAAAAACGTTGGTAGTGAGTTTCAAACTCCAGCTCGAGTGCGCTTTCTAGCCCTAACTCCTGCCCTAAATGCATTTTCCACCAGGCATTCACCTTGGCAACCAGCCGTTTGCCAATCTCGTCGGCCTCGTCTGCCTGATGAGCGCGGTTCAACCATACGAAGGTAGAGTCGGTATCACCATAAATAACCTGATAACCCTCTTCCTCAATCAGCTGACGAGTCTGCTGCATGATGTCGTGACCGCGCAAGGTGATCGACGATGCAAGCCGCGGGTCGAAGAAGCGACATCCGCTGGATCCTAACACGCCATAAAGCGCATTCATGATAATTTTCAGAGCCTGTGAAAGGGGCAAGTTTTTCTGTTTTTTGGCCGCCTCACGACCCTGCCAGATTTGGCGGACTATCTCCGGGAGACAATGCTGCGTGCGCGAGAAACGCGCCTGCCGATAACCGGGAACAGAATGCTCATCGTCGGGTTGTGCAAGCCCGGTTATCAGGCCTACAGGGTCAATCAGAAAGGTGCGAATAATTGACGGATACAGGCTTTTATAGTCCAGCACCAGAACAGAGTCATACAATCCTGGGCGAGAGTCCATCACAAATCCGCCGGGGCTGTTTTCTTCCGGCCTCTCTCCCAAATTCGGTGCAACGTAACCGATACGATGCATTCGCGGCAGATAAAGATGGGTAAATGCTGCCACCGATCCTCCGCTGCGGTCTGCGGCCAGACCGGTGACTGACGCGCGCTCAAGCAAGAAGGAAAGCAGCTCCGTTTTGGCAAACACTCGGGTTACCAGTTCACAGTCCTTGAGGTTGTAGTGAGCCAGTGCCGGTTTGTCTTGCTGAAACCGTTGCTCAATCTCGGCCAGTCGTTGATAGGGGTTGTCGCTGGCTTTGCCTTCACCCAGTAATGTTTGCGAGACGTATTCCAGACTGAATGACGGGAAGTTCCAGGTCGCTGACTTTAATGCTTCAATGCCGTCGATGATGAGTCGGCCAGTGGCCTGTGCAAAGAAGTGCCCTTGCTTAAAGCCGTGCTCCCGCCATTCAAGCGCACTGCCATCACGCCCAAAACGCAGGGGGATTTGATACCGCTCGGCGTGCTTTTGCAGCACGCGCAGGTCAAACTGCACCACGTTCCAGCCAATGATCGCGTCGGGGTCATGCAACTGGAGCCAGTCGTTAAGCCTTTGCAGCAGCTGCGGGCGGCTGTCGACGTATTCTAGCGTAAAGTCGGCATTGGCGTCGGGCGTGCCGTTGGGAGGCCCCAGCATGTAAACCTGCCGCTGGCCACAGCCTTCCAGCCCGATGCAGTAGAGTTCACCGTTGCCGCTGGTTTCAATGTCTAGCGAGCAGAGTTTCAGGCTAGGTCGGTAGGCCTCGGCGGGCTTCATTCGGGTGTTTAGCAGCATGGCATCCTGACCCGGAGTGCCGCTAAACCAGACGGGGGCGGTGATATAGCGCTCCATCAGGAATCGTTCAGGCGGTCGAATGTCGGCTTCATAGAGCGTGAGGCCACCGTCTTTGAGGGTTTTCTCTATGCGCATCAACTGGCGATGCCCGCGGCAATAGAGGCCTAGCACATCGCGCAGGTGGAAATCTTTGAGCGGCAGAGGACGTAGGTCATAACCTTTCTCTGCAAAGAGCAGCTGCTCGGCTCTGGCCCGCTGTTCCGACGGCAAAAAGGCCACCGACTCCTGTGGGGGGAGTCTAACCTTTTGCGGGCCTTGGTCCGTGGCCAGCCAAAACTCGACCTCTGTGCCCTGTGGGGTGTCCCGCCAGTGACGAGTGAGGACAAAACCCTGACTTGGTTGAGTTTGCTGATTTTTTTGCGCGGCGACGTGGTTGATAACGACCTCAGTCAATAACGATGGATGCTTCAGTCTGAAGAGAAAGGGGCTGGCTGAGCAAAACCTGTAAGCGTTAAATATAGCATGGTTATTTATACAGTTCCCGTTGTTAAGATACGCGATAAGGGCCAATGCAGAAGGGAAGGATTAAATGCACATACAATTAGTGGGTTGACTCGTCTTAACCATTTACCGACAATTCAGCCTCTTTCATTTTCGCTTAAGCTGTGTCGGGTAAACTTCTGTATCCCCTCACAGAGAGTCAACCGCCTGTTGTGAGTCGACAGTCTTCAACCTTGATTTACCTGAAGTCATTAAAGGTTTGCTGTACGCCTGATGCGTACCTTAACACTGGAATTTTATGGAAGCCTATCTACAACATTTGGTCGCTCAGTCCGTGGGTTTCGCGCTTATCCTTGTTTCTGTTGTGGCGTTTTTCGAGTCGCTGGCACTAGTGGGTTTACTGCTGCCGGGCACGGTCATGATGGCAACGCTGGGCACCCTCATTGGCAGCGGACAAGTGGGTCTATATGAAGCCTGGCTGGCAGCAGGACTTGGATGTTTCGTTGGTGACTGGACGTCATACTTTATTGGGCGTGGATTCAAAGGGCCGCTGCACAACTGGTCGTTTTTGAAACGCTATCAGGCATTGCTCGACAAAACGGGACATGCACTTGAGCAGCATAGCTTTGCGACCGTAATTTTGGGGCGCTTTATTGGCCCAACGCGTCCGCTGGTGCCGCTGGTGGCGGGGATGCTTAACCTGCCGCCACTGAAATTTGCACCGCCAAATATTGTCGGCTGTATCACCTGGCCCCCGGTTTATTTTTTGCCGGGTATTCTGGCCGGAGTCGCGATAGATATTCCTCACAGCCACAGCAGCACGGTCTTTAAATGGGCGTTGTTCATTACCGTTGTGCTGATTTGGTTAAGTGCCTGGCTGGTGTGGCGTTGGATACGTTCCGAAAAGGTGCAAGCCGATGCCGTCTCGAAGTGGCTGCCGCTAGCGCGCCTGCGTTGGGTAAGCATCATCAGCCTCGTCGCAACAGCGGTGAGTATTTATATGTTGAGTAAGCAGCCGCTGATGCCGATTTACGCGCATCTACTCTATAAAGTCATCACCCGCTAACCCCACTTCGTCCTTGACGCTGTAGCTTCGTTGGCTGCGGCGTCTCGCCTGAATTACTTACTGATGTGGCGTTGAGAGGATTATTTATTGACGATCCCCAGTATCGCTGCTTCGGAGGCGGTGCCGTCTACCAGCGCCTGCGTTGGGCCGTCGTAGTCAACCCGGCCATCGACTATCAGCAGTGTGCGTTCTGCTATTCGTGCTGCGTCATCGAGATTGTGGGACACCATTAACAAGGTCAGCTGCCGTTGGTCGCAGACGTTATCTAGCAGCGTCAGCATTTCGCTGCGCAGTGCCGGGTCTAGCGCCGAGAAGGGTTCGTCCAGCAGCAATATAGGCTGGCTGCGCAGCAGGCAGCGCGCTAAGGCAACGCGCTGGCGTTGTCCGCCCGAAAGCTGCGAGGGTAACCTGTCCAGGCACTCTTCCAGCCCAACCTGTTGTGCCAATGCTTCGAGTTCTTGCTTCTGCGATTGATTGAGTTTCAAACCTGGGTGCAGCCCCAGGCCCATGTTCTGGCGCACGGTCAGATGGGAAAACAGATTATTTTCCTGAAACAGCATCGAGACAGGCCGTTTGGCCGGTGGCGTGCTCGTATGGTCCTGCTGGTTAAGCTCAATCTCACCGCGTCCTGGTCTAAGAAAGCCGGCAATCAGGCTTAGCAGGGTGCTTTTACCCGCACCGCTTGGGCCAAGAATAGCCACACGTTCGCCGGCATTGATCTGTAGATCAAAGCGCATCGGCAGATTATCAAACAGGTAAGTGACTCTATTGAGTGTCAGCATGGCGGCCCGGCAGTCTTTCGATAAGAGTAAACAGCAAGAAGCAGAGGAACAGTAACAGCATCGCTGTGACGGCCCCCTGTTGGCTTCGATAGGAGCCCATCTGTTGATAGAGATAGAAAGGCAGTGTGCGGAAATTTTCATTACCAAACAGTGCAATAACGCCGAAATCACCCAGCGACAGTACGCAGGCAAATGCCAGCGCCTGTGTCATTGGGCGCTTCAACGCGCTGAGTTCAATCCATCTCAGTCGGTTCCAGCCGCGCATATCAAGCGAGAGGCACAGCTGGGTGTAGCGTTCGGCGACGTCGCGCATCGGATTTTCGAGCACCTTAAGGGCGTAGGGGACAGCCATCAATGCGTTGGTCAAAATTACCAGCGCCCATGGTGACTGTGGCAGCCCGACGGTGTCGTTAAGCAACAGAAAGAAGCCGGTGGCAAGAACGATACCGGGCATCGCCAGAATCAGCATGCCGGAAAGCTCAAAGCTCTGGCCCCATTGATGACGCTGCCGCAATCGCAGTTCTCGACTGGTCCATAGCAGCATCATGGTCAGCAACAAGCAGAGTAGGCCGCTGCCTGCGGCGAGGCGCACCGACATCCACAGCGATTGCCAGAGTGCGTCTTGCTGCAGCACGTTTAACAGTGAAGCATTTACTCCGCCAAGCACTACTGCGAGCAGCGGCGGCAGGATAAGCAATAACGCGAGAGTAATCAGTAGAGTATCAAACACTCGGCGCAGCAGAGAGTCGTCCGGATTGCGCCAGCGCTGCGCGTGGGTATGACCCACCGGCAGAGCTTGACTCAGCTTCTGGCTGAGCAACACTAATCCAAGGCAGCAAAATAGCTGGATGAGCGCCAACAGCGCGGCGCGGCCGAGGTCATAGTCGTAACTAAGTGCTTGATAAATAGCCAGCTCAATGGTGGTGGCCTTCGGGCCGCCGCCGAGTGAGAGCACGGTGGCAAAGCTGGCGAAGCACAACATAAAAATTAGCGCACCCGCAGGCAATATTTGGCGTTTCAGCGCGGGCCATTCTACGAACCTGAACTGCTGCCAGCCGTTCATGCCGAGCTGCGCGGCAAGCTGGCGTTGTTCAATGGCAATATTTTCAAGAGATTGCAGCAGCAATCGCGTCGCCAGTGGCAAATTGAAAAATACGTGGGCGAGCAGAATGCCTTGTAGCCCATAGGGTGAGAAGCGATAGGGAAGGCCAATGAGGGCACACAGCTGAGAAAGCCATCCTTCGCGGCCATAGACGCTCAAAATACCAAACACCGCAACCAGCACCGGCAGGACCAGCGTCATGGCGCAGAGACGCAGCAGCCACTGCCTGCCGGGAAAACGTCGGCGGTAAAGACTTCGCGCCAGCAAAATAGCAGGAAGCATGGAACACAGCGCCGACAACAATGCCTGCCAGAAGGTAAAGCGAATGACGTGCCAGAGATAGCTGTCCTGCCAGACTGACCTGAACGCCAGCGCCGGTGCGTGGTGCAGCAGCGACCCCAGCGCCAAAAAGGCAACCAGCAGGATAACCAGTGCGGCTATGGCACCCGGCCATAGCCAGGCAGGGATCAGCGGCTGACGGCGTTCTGCCATGCCTGAGTCCATTTACTGCGGTTTTCAGCGACGGTCTTGGCGCTGTATTGAAGCGAAATAGCTGGCACGATAAGGGCATCATATCCTGCCGGCAGCGGCGTTTTGACCGCAGGATACATCCAGTTGCCTGTTGGGATCGCATTCTGGAAGCCCGGACTGGTGACAAATTTCATAAATTTTGCAGCCAGTTCAGGATGTTTGCTGGCAGCCAACTGGCCGGCAACTTCAACCTGCATGTATTGGCCTTCGCTGAAGTTGGCCGCCGCATAATTATCTTTTTTCTCTTCAATGATGTGATAAGCCGGAGAGGTGGTATAGCTCAACACAAGGGAGCTCTCGCCCTTCAGGAACAAGCCATAAGCCTCGCTCCAGCCTTTTGTGACGGTCACGGTCTTCTTGGCCAGCTTCTGCCAGGCCTCAGGCGCTTTATCGCCGTAGACTTTTTGTACCCACAGCAGCAGACCCAGACCTGGGGTACTGGTGCGAGGATCTTCGTAGATAATTGTCCACGGTTGCGGGCTGTCGACCAACTCTTGCAGGCTCTTCGGCGGATTCTTCAGCTTGTTTTTGTCATACACGAAGGCGAAGTAGCCGTAGTCGTATGGCACGAAGGTGCGGTCTTTCCAGCCACCCGGGATGTCCAGCGCAGTCTTGTCGACCGCCGGTTTGGCGAACAGACCGGTTTGTTCCGCAGCCTGCAGCAGGTTGTTGTCCAGACCCACAACCACGTCAGCCGGGCTGTTTTTTCCTTCCATACGCAGGCGATTGAGCAGCGAGACGCCGTCTTCCAGCGGGACATATTTCAGTTCACAGCCACAGTTGGCCTCGAAGGCTTTCTTGATGGCCGGACCTGGGCCCCAGTCGGCAGAGAAGGAGTCGTAGGTGTAAACGGTCAGAACAGGCTTGGCGGCCAGCGCCGGTGCGGCGACAAGCATCAGGCAGGGCAGTAATTTTTTAAACACTTTGCACTCCAACTTTACCTAAAGAAAAATAGGGGGGGCAAAGGACTTTGAGTCAGCGGGATGCACTCTCAAATCCCTTCGCCGGTATTAACCGGATCAGGTTCGACGGGTTTTTTCTCAGCCTCTTCCCCGCTTCGCCGTAGCGAAAAGCGTGAATCAGCACCCCGTTGAGAACGCGCTATTGTAGAGATTAAGTTAATGGGTTGAAAGCGGGTTTATGCGTCAGGAGGCGCAAACCAGGCAGATTTAAAGTCGAACCAACCCAGCGTATTCATCCTTACGCCGCGCATGCTGCGCTGTCCCTGTAGCAAAAGCCAATGGTGAAACAGAGGGTGAATGTGTCCGCCGTTGACCAGTTTCTGCGTCCATTCCGCCAGTGGCAGTTCACCGGCACGCCATTTCTGCGCCGCATTCTCAAGCCTGTCACCGAGACAAAATTGCATCAGCGGTAGCTCGAACAAGGTGGCAAACAGCGAAAACTCAATCGGTAGGGTAAAGTTGGCGCTGCCGAGCCACAAATCGCTCTTTGCCTCCCCACGATGCCAGGTAGCGTAATCAACTATCTGCACGTTGAGCTTCACATCGTGTGCCGCCAGCAGCGGGGCGAGCGCCTGGCAGATGTCCTGATACTCTGAGTGATCGCTGTAAAAGGTGAGGGTGAGTTCTTTAATATCTATCGGTTTTGGCTGCTGTAGCTGGGGGCGTCGATGGTGCCAGCGCGGCAATAATCCGTATGCCGGTGACCAATAGCGTTGATACGCAGGAGCAGAAGCATTGAGCAGCGCAATCGGATTAATCACCTCACACAGCCATTCCCGCAGCATAGTATTGCTTCCCGCCGGAGAACGCTGGTCGAAGAGCACAAAGTAGCAGCCTTCTTCGAGTCGACTTTCAAGCTGATCGTTAGCGGTATCGTCAGCCTGTAGTTGAACGCCAGAGTGCACTAATTCCTCGGTCAGCTCCGGCAGTACCCAGATGTTGACCTCATCGAGCAGCGCCCGATAGCCAAAATACTCATCAAAGGCGCGGATCCTCAGCTGCGTTTGCTGATTATGCACCACCGCATAGGGGCCGGTGCCTATGGGGTGACGGGCAAAATCAGGCAGTGACGCCCACTCCTGCGGCAGGATAAGCGCATGTACGCTGCCCAGTAGCCAGGGCAACCAGTGGTCTGGCTGGCGGAGATGAATATCGATGACGTTTGGCGTTGGCGATTCGACCCGTGAAAAGTGCGTGAACAGCGGGTGGTGTTTCAAACGGGCAAAGGTGGTGATGATATCGGTCATCTCCAGCTCTCGACCGTGATGAAAATGAATCGCCGGGCGTAAATAAAAGCGCCAGTGAAGCGGGGTAACAGATTGCCAATGATGGGCGATATCCCCTCGTAGTTCCCCGTTTTCCTCATTTATGCCAATCAGGCCGCTGAAGATCTGTCGCGCCAGATGCGTCTCAGAACGTCTTAGCATCGAGCCCGGCAACAGGTTAGGCAGCGAGCGATAGTAAAGTACACGAAGTATATGTTTACCCTGGCGAAAACGGCGACCGAGCTGAGAAAGCAGCATCTGTCGCACCAGCGTTTTGTCGCCAACCAGCTGTACCACTTGGTCCACCCGATCCTGTTCGATCAGCTCCTCGGCCCGCAGTTGCTGGAGTGCGAGGCCGGTAAGGTGGAACGTCAGCCGCGATTTTTTACCTCTTCCCGATTCAGCTTCCCAGTTTATCCAGCCCTCATTCTGCATGCTGCCGAGCAGCGATCGCATGTGCCGACGTGAGCAGTTAATGGCCTCCGACAGCGACTGTAGCGTGGTCTCTGCGGATTGACCCTGGCAATGCTGCCACAGTCGCAGGAACTGCTGTTGCAAGCGAGGTGAGGACATAAAAGAGGAACTCCTGTCATAAAACTCATCAATTTATCTTTCCTCATATTACGCCCATAATCCCTGTCATCAAACAGTCCTGTGCCGTGATGCATCTAGCTTCGCGGCCGGTAAACAGTTTTCTGAGTAATGGTGAAACGTCGCCAGCCAGTGGGTTCTCTCACTGGTTTTTTTCTGTTCCTCACTTACTCTTTGAGTTAAACGGGGTATTTCACTCTGCCGCTTTGCCGCAATCAGGGATGGTTTATGTCTTCTCGCCGCTTGTCGATTATCTTCGCTACATTTCTGCTGGTTTCCTTTTTAACGGGTATTGCCGGAGCGCTTCAGGCGCCTACGCTTAGCCTTTTTCTGACCAACGAGGTGAAAGTCAGGCCACTGTGGGTCGGGTTGTTCTATACCGTGAATGCGCTGGGCGGGATCGTTATCAGCTTTTTGTTGGCGAACTATTCGGATAAGAAGGGCGATCGTCGAAAATTGCTGTTTTTTTGCACCCTAATGGCTATTGGGAACAGCCTGATTTTTGCCTACAGCCGCGACTATCTGGTGCTTATCAGCGTCGGCGTTTTGCTGGCCGCCATCGGCAACGCCTCCATGCCGCAGCTGTTCGCCTTGGCGCGAGAATATGCCGACAGATCTGCCCGTGAAGTGGTGATGTTCAGCTCGATGATGCGTGCGACGCTGTCTCTCGCCTGGGTGCTGGGGCCGCCGATTTCCTTCACGCTGGCGCTGAACTACGGCTTTACACTGATGTATCTCTGCGCCGCTGGCGTATTTATTTTCAGTGCGTTGATGGTGTGGTTCTTCCTGCCTTCCGTCGGGCGAATCGAGCAACCGGTCGATAAGGTCGTGGTACACGTCAGCGCATGGAAAAACCGCGACGTCCGCCTGTTGTTCTTTGCCTCTTTACTGATGTGGACCTGCAATATTATGTACATCATTGATATGCCGCTGTATATCACTTCAGATCTTGGGTTGCCCGAGGGGCTTGCGGGTCTTTTGATGGGGGCGGCGGCAGGGCTTGAAATTCCGGTGATGCTGATTGCAGGTTATCTGGTCAAGCGCACCGGAAAACGCCGCCTGATGCTGTGCGCGGCCGTATTTGGCATTCTGTTCTATCTCGGATTGGTGCTTTTCCAGTTTAAGGCCGCGCTGATGATCCTCCAGCTGTTTAACGCCATTTTCATCGGAATTATCGCCGGGATCGGGATGCTCTATTTTCAGGATCTGATGCCCGGCAGGGCGGGTTCTGCCACCACGTTGTTCACCAACAGTATCTCGACCGGAGCAATTTTAGCGGGCGTGATTCAAGGCACTATCGTGCAGAACTTTGGGCATTATCAGGTTTATTGGATGGCATTAGCGCTGGCGGTTGGGGCATTGGTGCTGATGACGAGGGTTAAAAATGTTTAACCCGCCTCGCAGCGGGTTAAGAGTTTAGTACTAACTGGTTCAATTACTTCATGAATGACGGCTGCTTTTTCTCATAGGCCGAGATGCTTTCTTCGTGCTGAAGGGTCAGGCCGATGCTGTCCAGACCGTTCATCATGCAGTGGCGGCGGAAGCTGTCGATTACAAACGCATACTCTTTCCCTCCGGCTCTGACTACCTGATTTTCGAGATCGACTTCGACGCTAATGCCTACATTTTCTCTCGTTAATGTAAACAGCTCGTCGATCTGCTCTTCGCTGAGCGTCACCGGCAGCAGCTGGTTGTTAAACGAGTTGTTATAGAAAATGTCGGCAAAGCTCGGAGCAATGACCGCATGGAAACCATAATCGGTCAATGCCCACGGCGCGTGCTCACGTGAGGAGCCGCTGCCAAAGTTTTCTCGTGCCAACAATATGCTGGCACCCTGATATTCAGGTTTATTCAGAATAAAATCAGGGTTTGGGGTATAGCCTTGCCCTTCGAGATAGCGCCAGTCGTAAAACAGGAACTGCCCAAAGCCAACGCGTGTGACCATTTGCAGGAACTGCTTTGGCACGATGGCGTCGGTATCGACGTTAGCAATGTCCAACGGCAGGACCAGACCGGTGTGGGTGATAAATTTAACCACGCGCGTCTCCTTGGTTCAGTTCGCGGATATCGGTAAAATGACCGCTAACCGCCGCTGCCGCCGCCATTGCTGGACTCACCAGATGCGTGCGTCCACCGCGACCCTGACGGCCTTCGAAATTACGGTTGCTGGTCGAGGCACAGCGTTCGCCTGGATTCAGACGATCGTTGTTCATCGCCAGGCACATTGAGCAGCCTGGCAAACGCCATTCAAAACCGGCCTCGATGAAGATTTTGTCCAGACCTTCTTCCTCTGCCTGTGCTTTCACCGGGCCAGACCCAGGGACCACAATTGCCTGCACGCCAGCGGCGACCTTGCGACCTTTGGCTATGGCGGCGGCCGCACGCAAGTCTTCGATGCGCGAGTTGGTACAGGATCCGATAAATACTTTATCAATGGCCACGTCGGTCAGCTTAATCCCCGGCTTCAGGTTCATGTAAGCCAAGGCTTTTTCAGCGGAAGCGCGCTCAATAGGATCGCTGAAAGAGGCAGGATCAGGGATAGTCTGGTTGACGCCCATCACCTGACCGGGATTGGTGCCCCAGGTGACCTGAGGGGCAATGTCGGCCACATCTAGCGTGACAACTTGATCAAACGTCGCGTCGGCGTCGGACTTCATGGTTTCCCAATAGGCGACGGCGTCGTCCCAGTCCTGACCTTTAGGGGCAAACTTACGGCCCTTCAGGTAGGCATAGGTGGTCGCGTCGGAGGCCACCAGCCCGGCTTTTGCGCCCAGCTCAATCGACATGTTACACAGGGTCATACGACCTTCCATGCTCAACGCCTCGACCGCTGGACCACAGTATTCCACGACGTGACCGGTACCGCCGGCGGTGCCGGTTTTACCGATCACTGCCAGAATAATGTCCTTCGCCGTGATACCGACAGGCGCATCACCAACGATTTCGATTTTCATCGTCTTCGCGCGGCCCTGTTTCAGCGTCTGCGTTGCCAGCACGTGCTCAACCTCTGAAGTCCCGATACCAAACGCCAATGCACCAAACGCGCCATGGGTCGAGGTGTGCGAGTCGCCGCACACCAGCGTCATGCCGGGTAGGGTCAGGCCTTGCTCTGGGCCCATCACGTGGACGATGCCCTGATAAGGGTGCTTGAGGTCGTATAATTCGATGCCAAATTCAGCGCAGTTCTTGATTAACTCCTGCATCTGAATTCGCGCCATTTCACCGCTAGCGTTGATGTCTTTGGTCTGAGTTGAAACGTTATGATCCATGGTGCCGAAGGTTTTACCCGGTTGGCGCACGCCGCGATTCATCGCCCGCAGACCGTCAAAGGCCTGCGGAGTGGTGACTTCATGAATCAGATGGCGGTCGATATACAGCAGTGGCGTCTCGTTCTCAGCCTCGAACACCACGTGCGCATCGAATAATTTTTGATATAACGTTTTGGACATTACGCCCCCTCGGCAACAACACGCGCAATGATGTCGCCCATTTCATTGGTTCCCATGGCCTGACCGCCCTGCGCCAGGTCTCCGGTACGATGACCCTGTTCCAGAACCTTGTTAACTGCCTGTTCGATTGCCGTGGCCGCGTCTTCGGCACCCAGGCTGTAACGCAACAGCAGTGCGGCAGACAGAATTTGGGCGATCGGGTTGGCAATGTCTTTACCGGCGATGTCCGGCGCGGAGCCGCCAGCAGGTTCAAACAGACCAAATGACTCTTCGTTCATGCTGGCAGAAGGCAACATGCCCATTGAACCGGTGATCATCGCGCATTCGTCGGACAGGATATCGCCGAACAGGTTGGAACACAGCATCACGTCAAACTGCGACGGGTCTTTAATCAGCTGCATGGTCGCATTGTCGATATACATGTGAGTCAGGCTGACGTCTGGGAAATCCTTCGCTACTTCGCTGACCACTTCGCGCCACAGGATTGAGGATTGCAGCACGTTGGCTTTATCGATGGAGGTCACTTTATTGCCGCGTTTGCGTGCCGATTCGAAGGCGATGCGGGCAATACGTTCAATCTCAAAACGGTGATAAACCTCGGTATCGAAGGCTTTTTCATGCATACCTTGACCTTCGCGGCCTTTAGGCTGACCGAAATAGATGCCGCCGGTTAACTCGCGGACGCACAGAATATCGAAACCCCGTGCGGCGATGTCACTGCGCAGCGGGCAGAACGCTTCCAGCCCCTGGTACAGGCGTGCCGGACGCAGGTTGCTGAACAGCTTGAAATGCTTACGCAGCGGCAGCAAAGCGCCGCGCTCAGGCTGCTCGTCTGCCGGCAGGTGTTCCCATTTTGGACCGCCAACGGAGCCGAAGAGAATTGCATCTGCCTGTTCACAGCCGGCAACGGTTGCCGCTGGCAGCGCAGTACCGTGGTTGTCGATGGCTGCGCCACCCACGTCGTATTCACGGGTCGTGATATTCAAACCAAAGCGCTGGCGCACTGCCTCAAGCACTTTATAGGCCTGAGCCATAACTTCCGGACCAATTCCGTCACCGGGTAATACAGCAATATGATGGGTCTTACTCATGTTCACACCGTTTCCTGATTATTTTGTTTACTAGTCTGGGTAATACGATCGCTTTGCAGACGCTGTTTTTCTATCTCGACCTGTTTGCTGCGCCAGATGCTGTTCAGCACATGCACCATCGCTTTCGCGGAAGATTCTACAATATCGGTTGCCAGCCCAACGCCGTGGAAACGACGCCCCTGGTAAGACACAACTATATCAACCTGGCCCAATGCGTCACGGCCGTGGCCCTTCGCCGTCAGCTGATATTTGATTAATTCTATCTGATAGCCGGTGATGCGATTAATAGCCTGATATACGGCATCGACCGGCCCGTTGCCGGTCGCCGCTTCGGTTTGAATTTCTTCACCGCAGGCCAGATTTACCGAGGCGGTGGCCGTGATGCTTGAACCTGACTGCACGCTGAAGTTATCCAGACGATAAAACTCAGGCTCTTCCTGCTGTTTGTTGATAAACACCAGGGCTTCTAAATCATAATCGAAAACCTGCCCTTTTTTGTCGGCCAGCTTCAGGAAGGCGCTGTACAGGTGATCCATATTATAGTCGGATTCCTTATAGCCCATCTCTTCCATACGGTGTTTCACCGCCGCGCGACCAGAGCGAGAAGTCAGGTTCAACTGTACCTGGTTCAGGCCAATCGATTCCGGCGTCATGATCTCATAGTTTTCACGATTCTTCAGAACGCCGTCCTGATGAATTCCTGATGAGTGTGCAAAGGCGTTAGAGCCGACAATCGCCTTATTGCCCGGAATGGGCATGTTGGTTATCTGGCTGACAATCTGGCTAGTGCGGTAGATTTCTTTGTGATTGATGTTGGTATGGACCTGCATGTATTCAGAGCGGGTCTTGATAGCCATGATAACTTCTTCCAGCGCCGTATTGCCTGCGCGCTCGCCAATACCGTTCAGCGTGCCTTCAACCTGACGCGCACCGGCCTGAATTGCCGCAATCGAGTTACCGACCGCCATGCCCAGATCGTCATGGCAGTGTACTGAAATCACGGCTTTATCGATGTTCGGAACGCGTTCATACAGATTGGTAATGATACCGCTGAACTGGTGAGGCGTGGTGTAACCCACGGTGTCAGGAATATTGATGGTCGTTGCACCGGCTTTAATTGCGGCTTCGACCACGCGGCACAGGTTGTCCAGCGGTGTGCGGCCTGCGTCTTCGCATGAGAATTCCACGTCGTCGGTATAGTTGCGTGCGCGCTTGACCGAATGAACCGCCATATCCAGCACCTGATCGAAAGAACGCTTCAGTTTGGATTCGATGTGCAGGGTAGAGGTGGCCAAAAATACGTGAATACGGAAGGCTTCTGCAACGCGCAGCGCTTCGGCAGCCACGTCGATATCGCCGTCAACGCAGCGTGCCAGACCACAAACGCGGCTGTTTTTAATCTGACGGGCAATGGTTTGTACCGACTCGAAATCACCAGGAGAAGAAACAGGAAAACCGACTTCCATGACGTCCACGCCCATTCTTTCAAGGGCGATGGCGATTTGCAGTTTATCTTTCACACTCAGGCTCGCCTGCAGTGCCTGTTCGCCATCACGCAGCGTGGTATCGAAAATAATGACTTGTTCGCTCATCTTAGTGTTCCTTGTCTGGGTTACTTTCGCGCGTTGCGGATAAAAAAAAACCCGCGCATTTGCGCGGGTTTGCTGTTTGTGGAGGCTGAAATCAGTTGTGATTTTCACCCACTGGCATACCGCGCAATGAATCTGCGTTGAGTAGTAGGCCAAGTAGACGGGTGAATTTAAACATGTGTATTTCAACTTCTCAGTATTTGGGGGGCGTTTTGCCTGTGGCCTAAATTGATACGTGAATGTGAAGTTGATGTCAACTTAAGAATGTTTGAAGTCACAAAATGACAAAGAGCAGAGAGGGAGAGTGAGGCGGAATAAAATTCTGCCTTTGTCTAAAAATCTGGTGCGATTGTTGGTGTGGATCGGATGGAGGCGTTGAATCTCGAAAATTATCAGCTTTTACTCATTATTTTCGGGCTCACAAAACGGATAATCAGGAATTACTCATGCTTGAAAATGGCGCTTTGGGTTAGCTTATTGAACTAAGTCTTAATTGTCTTTGGCAGGCTGTTTATTCGCGTGCCAGGTAATAGGGTTTTTTCTGCGCATTGGTTTTAATGGGCTTATATTATAATTTGGGAGGCGCAATGTCTGACGTTATTTTAGATAAAACTCAGGATGAAAATATCCCCGACAATACTCTGCGAACCCGTCACGAGGACAATCATTTGCGTCGTGCGGATTTAAATTTATTAACCGTATTTGATGCCGTTATGCAATTGCAGAATATTACTCGTGCGGCCCAAATGCTGGGTATGTCGCAGCCGGCGGTGAGCAACGCCGTTTCACGGTTGAAGAATATGTTCAGCGACGAGCTTTTTGTCCGCTCTGGGCGCGGTATTGAGCCAACGGCAAGGGCGCACCAACTCTATGGTCCGATCCGCCAGGCGCTGCAGCTGGTCACCAATGAGCTGCCCGGCCTCGGGTTTGACCCACAGACCAGTAGACGTCAATTCTCAATTACTATTAGCAGCCCGCTCGATATCCTGCTGGCACCAAAAATTCTTAGCCGCCTCAGCCAGCGCTCTCATTGCGTGACGCTTAATATCGAGTCGCTGGTTAACGAAAACCTGGACAATCAGCTGCGTTATCAGGAGCTGGAGTTTGCCATTGGTTATCGCGGTATTGAACGTTCTGATTTTTATAATCAGAAGTTGTTCGACGATGAGCTGGTGCTTATTTCCTCCAGAAATCATCCGCGAATAGGGCAGCAGAGCAGTGAGTGCTACTACTTTAATGAGAAGCACGCGGTGGTCAGGCTCAGCAATCACTGCTCATTCAGCTCTCCTTATTACAATACCCCTGAAACTCAGCAAAGAGTCTGCTATCAGGGCGCGAGCCTCATCAGCGTGATGGAGATAGTCTCACAGACGCAGATGCTGGCTCTGGTTCCTGGATGGCTGGCTGAGCAAAACGCCCATCGGCTGTCGTTAAAAATAGACACACTTGACTGGATGAACAACAAGTTAACCAGTTATTTATCCTGGCATGAGTCTGCCAGTAAAGATAAAGGAAATCTGTGGATGAAAGACTTGTTAATGCAGTGTGCGGAGCTTGAATAAAGAGTGCAGGTTATTAATTGATTCGCGTGACGGACAATGCGCACAAAGTGAATTGTCAGTGATTAATATTAGGTGTTTATGCTTTAGCAGATTTTTATACTAAGGTTTTCAGACGGAAATTTCTTATCCTCGCAAGCCGTGAAATCTTTCTTCTGGGCTCACTTCTTCCTGTTAACAGAGGGAGTGAGATTCAGTAATGAGGGGCTAGATTCATTAATTTTGTTAAAAATCAAGAGAAATGATCTTGCTTATTTCTTATATCGTGATGCCGATCACTTAATTGCGCTAAGAAAATTATGTCCATCTGGGGCATAATTTAACTCTGTAATTCTTTCCTTCCTCGTTATTTCCCCCAGATGGCCGACCCGTTATATGGTTTTTTATGTTGATAAGTTGATTAAGCGCAGCGGCAGGCTGTTTTCAGCAACAACACGCATTATTTTGTCGTTTGCCTGGTCCAAATTCTGACGTTAAGGTAATCAGTTATATTGCAGAACGATAATTGCATAACGAACAAAGCATACTAAAGAAGGGTGCGAAGCCCTCTTATCCGGGATTAGGGAATGATTTCCGACATCCATTAGAAACGAGTCGTCCTAAAGAACAAAAGCCTGGAGGCAAACCCATGGAGATGTTGTCAGGAGCCGAGATGGTCGTCCGGTCGTTAATCGATCAGGGCGTAAAACATGTATTCGGTTATCCCGGCGGAGCGGTGTTGGATATCTATGATGCCCTGCACACAGTCGGCGGGATTGATCATGTGCTAGTAAGACATGAGCAGGGCGCTGTGCATATGGCTGATGGCTATGCGCGCGCGACGGGAGAAGTCGGCGTGGTGCTGGTCACCTCAGGTCCAGGTGCTACCAACGCAATCACCGGGATTGCTACCGCTTACATGGACTCTATTCCTATGGTGGTGCTCTCCGGTCAGGTTCACAGCTCACTGATTGGTTACGATGCCTTCCAGGAATGCGACATGGTCGGGATCTCCCGTCCTATCGTTAAGCATAGTTTTTTGGTCAAGCGTGCCGAAGATATCCCCACCGTCCTGAAGAAAGCCTTCTATCTGGCTTCAACCGGTCGACCGGGTCCGGTGGTTATTGACTTGCCGAAAGACGTCGTGAACCCTCAGGTCAAGCTGCCTTATGCTTATCCTGAGCAGGTGTCGCTGCGCTCTTATAACCCGACGGTGCAGGGTCACCGCGGGCAGATCAAACGCGCTCTGCAAACGCTGATATCGGCCAAGAAACCGGTGCTTTACGTCGGTGGCGGTGCGGTTAATTCTGATTGTAGCGCTGAGCTGCTGAAGCTTGCCGAAACGCTGAATTTGCCGGTGACCTCAACGCTGATGGGGCTGGGCGCGTTTCCGGGCACCCACCGTCAGAGCGTTGGCATGCTGGGGATGCACGGCACTTATGAAGCCAATATGACCATGCACAATGCCGACCTTATTTTCGGCGTGGGTGTGCGTTTTGACGACCGTACCACCAATAACCTTGAGAAGTATTGCCCGAACGCCACCATCATGCACATTGATATTGACCCGACGTCGATTTCGAAAACGGTGAATGCCGATATCCCTATCGTGGGTGACGCTAAACAAACGCTGGTGCAGATGCTTGAGCTGCTTGAAAGTTCTGACGAAAAGCAGGAGCTTGACGCACTGAGCGACTGGTGGCAGAGCATCGAACAATGGCGTGCCAAGAATTGCCTGGGCTATGACAAAAATACTGGCACCATCAAACCGCAGGCGGTGATCGAGACTCTGCATCGTTTGACTAAGGGTGATGCCTATGTCACCTCTGACGTGGGCCAGCACCAGATGTTTGCTGCGCTTTACTATCAGTTCGACAAACCGCGTCGCTGGATAAACTCCGGCGGTCTGGGCACCATGGGCTTTGGCCTGCCTGCCGCACTGGGTGTCAAACTCGGTCTGCCAGACGAAACCGTGGTCTGCGTAACCGGTGACGGCAGCATCCAGATGAACATTCAGGAGCTGTCTACCGCGCTGCAATACGATCTCCCAGTTGTTATTGTTAACCTTAACAACGGCTATCTGGGCATGGTGAAGCAGTGGCAGGATATGATCTATTCCGGTCGTCACTCGCAGTCTTACATGCAGTCGCTGCCTGATTTCGTCAAACTGGCCGAAGCCTATGGTCATGTGGGGATGGCGATTCGCCATCCTGACGAGTTGGAAAGCAAGCTGGCGGAAGCGCTGGCAATGAAAAATCGTCTGGTATTTGTTGATATCAGCGTGGATGAAACCGAGCACGTTTACCCGATGTTGATCCGTGGCGGTGGAATGGACGAAATGTGGTTAAGCAAAACGGAGAGGACATAATCATGCGCCGGATTTTATCTGTACTGTTAGAAAACGAATCGGGCGCACTGTCACGCGTGGTCGGGCTGTTCTCCCAGCGCGGCTATAACATTGAAAGCCTGACCGTGGCGCCGACCGACGATCCCACGCTCTCACGCATGACCATTCAGACCGTGGGCGATGCCAAGGTTCTTGAGCAGATAGAAAAGCAGCTGCACAAGCTGGTCGACGTGCTGCGAGTGAACGAACTGGTGCAGGGCGCCCACGTCGAGCGCGAGATAATGTTGGTGAAACTGCAGGCGACCGGCTACGGACGCGAAGAGATCAAACGTTCTACCGAAATCTTCCGTGGGCAGATTGTCGATGTGACTGCTACGCTTTACACGGTTCAGCTTGCCGGTACCAGCGACAAACTTGACGCCTTCCTCAACACGGTGCGCGAAGTCGCAGAAATTGTTGAAGTGGCTCGTTCAGGCGTGGTCGGTGTGTCCCGTGGTGACAAGGTGATGCGCTAACAGGTCATCGCCCGGCGACAAATGTGTTTTGTGTCGTCGTTCAAAAAGCTCAACTTCGGTTGGGCTTTTTTTGTTATGGGGCGATGAGTTATCGTAAAACACCTTGCCGAGTAGGGTCTTCTCGGGTTAGATATTGAGAGTATTTACTTCAATTAAGGGGTTCGTGGTGAAACTGGATGAAATCGCGAGGTTAGCGGGTGTTTCGCGTACCACTGCCAGTTATGTAATTAATGGCAAAGCGAAGCAGTATCGTGTCAGCGATAAGACAGTCGAGAAGGTCATGGCTGTCGTGAAGGAACATAATTATCACCCCAACGCCGTTGCAGCAGGTTTGCGCGCTGGCAGGACCCGTTCGATCGGGCTGGTCATTCCTGATTTGGAAAATACCAGCTATACCAAAATCGCCAATTTTCTCGAGCGTCAGGCGCGTCAGCGCGGCTATCAGCTGTTGATTGCCTGCTCCGAGGATCAGCCTGATAACGAGATGCGCTGCATCGAGCATCTGCTTCAGCGTCAGGTTGACGCCATCATTATCTCGACCTCGCTGCCGCCGGAGCATCCGTTTTATCAGCGCTGGGCCAAAGACGACTTTCCGATTATTGCGCTCGACCGCGCACTTGATCCTGAAAACTTTATCAGCGTTGTCGGTGCGGATCAGGAAGATGCCTTCATGCTGGCGCAGGAGCTGCGCAACTTCCCGGCCGAGAGCGTGTTGTATCTGGGCGCACTCCCTGAACTCTCCGTCAGCTTCCTGCGTGAGCAGGGATTCCGTCAGGCTTGGGAAGGTGACGCGCGTCAACCAGAGTATCTTTACGCCAACGCCTATGACCGCGACTCTGCGGCGCAGGTTTTTGCCCAGTGGCTGAAGACCCACGAGATGCCGAAGGCGTTATACACCACCTCGTTCCAGCTGTTGCAGGGAGTGATGGACGTTACCCTGAGAGAGAAAGGGCGTCTGCCGTCCGATCTTGCGATCGCGACCTTTGGCGACAACGAGCTGCTCGACTTCCTGGAATGTCCAGTGCTTGCCGTCGCACAGCGTCATCGTGACGTTGCAGAACGCGTGCTCGAGCTGGTGCTTGCCTGCCTTGATGAGCCGAAGAAACCGAAAGCCGGCCTCACCCGCATTCGCCGCAATCTTTTCCGCCGCGGTCGCCTTAGTCGTAAGTGATAATGTGAAGCGGATTAAGCGTTCACGCTTTTCCGCTTCCATTGCCCTCTGCCTCTCTTTTTCCTTAGCTTTACAAAACAATACTTTTCTCGTGGCGGAATTTCAGCCAAAAACATTGCGGGTATTCTTAAAAGGGCATTAACCATTAAGATTAAGAGCAATCTCACACAAATAATTATTTGAAAATGGTTTCGCTAATAAAAATGGAATAATCAATTTTAAAAATACGTGATTATTACGCCCTATTCTGCTGTAGAATTCCCGGCTTAATTTGGCCAGACGGTTTTGAACCTTGCTCCTTTAGCCGCAAAAGCCGCAGCAAGCGGGGTTGGTGAGCGTGCTGGACCTTTTTTAGGTGCTTAAAGCTTGGCGCTGGTTTTAAAGTAATTAGCAAAGTTCGTGGTTTTAAGAAATGAGAGATCGGTAGCAGAAGAATATAATTAGATAAATAATGGCCAAGTTGATTTAATTTTGACCGTTATTGTTATTTAAATGATTTTTCCTCAACTAATCATAGCGTTATTTTTTAATCCCTCAGAAAGACCCCTTCAAGGTTCGGATTTTGCCTAACTTATTGCCTGTAAATAATCGGAAACCTTGGCCTCTCTGGCTTGACAAGGTTTTAAAAGCATCCGTAAACTCCTTTAAGTGGGAATTTGTGGTGTAAAGTGGTGAAAAGGGTCATTGAGGGGTAGCTCAGGTATGTTTCGTGGGGCAACGATGGTTAACCTCGACAGCAAAGGGCGGCTTGCCGTACCCACCCGATATCGGGATTTGCTGAGCGAAGAGTCGCAAGGTCAGATGGTCTGCACCATCGATCTTCATCACCCATGCCTGCTTCTTTACACCTTGCCCGAATGGGAAGTTATCGAACAAAAATTGTCCCGTCTGTCGAGCATGAACCCGGTCGAGCGTCGTATTCAGCGTTTGTTATTGGGTCACGCGAGTGAATGTCAGATGGATAACGCCGGGCGTCTGCTCATCGTAAACACTTTGCGACAGCACGCTGGGCTGGCCAAAGAAGTGATGCTGGTTGGGCAGTTCAACAAGTTTGAACTGTGGGATGAACAGACCTGGTATCAACAAGTCAAGGAAGACATTGACGCTGAACAATCGTCTCAGGAACCGCTTTCCGAGAGATTACAGGACTTGTCACTATAAGCATGCTTGAAAATTACAAACATACATCCGTGTTATTGGATGAAGCCGTAAATGGGCTGAACATTCGCCCCGACGGCATTTACATTGATGGAACCTTTGGTCGCGGCGGTCATTCGCGACTGATTTTGTCACAGCTTGGCCCTGAAGGACGTTTATTGGCTATCGACCGCGATCCTCAGGCGATCGAAGCCTCGAAGGCGATTGACGATCCACGTTTTTCTATCGTGCATGGCCCGTTTTCCGAGCTGGCAGAATACGTCAAGGATCGCGGCCTGGTAGGCAAGATTGACGGTATTTTGCTGGATCTTGGCGTATCTTCGCCGCAGTTGGACGATCCGGAGCGTGGCTTCTCGTTTATGCGTGACGGACCTCTGGACATGCGTATGGATCCGAGCCGTGGTTATTCAGCAGCTGAATGGTTGATGAAGGCAGAAGCCGAAGATATTGCCTGGGTATTGAAGACTTTCGGCGAAGAACGTTTCGCCAAGCGTATTGCCCGCGCCATCGTTGAACGCAACCGCGAACAGCCAATGACGCGCACCAAGGAGCTGGCCGACCTGATTGCCAATGCCTCACCGATTCGTGAGAAGCATAAGCATCCGGCGACGCGCAGCTTCCAGGCTGTGCGTATTTATATCAACAGCGAGCTGGAAGAGATAGAACGCGCACTCGACGGCGCACTCGAAGTTCTGGCAACCGATGGCCGCCTGTCCGTCATCAGTTTCCACTCGCTGGAAGACAGAATTGTTAAACGATTTATTCGCCAGCACAGCCGGGGACCGCAGGTGCCATCGGGGATCCCGATGACCGAAGCGCAGTTGCAGAGTCTCGGAGGACGCACCCTTAAATCCATCGGCAAAATGATGCCGTCGGAGGCCGAGGTGGCAGAAAATCCACGAGCACGCAGTTCAGTACTGCGTTTTGCCGCGAGGACCGCGCAATGATAGGTAATGAGCGTCATGGTTTGGTTGGGGTCATTTTCAGCGACATTTTGCGCAACGGAAAGATCCCGATGATTTTGCTTGTCTCGACTCTGATAAGCGCTATGGCGGTCGTTACGGTATCACATAAAACGCGTCTGCTGACGGCTCAGCGTGAACAGCTGGTTTTGGAAAAGGATGCGCTGGATATTGAATGGCGCAACCTAATCCTCGAAGAGAATGCCCTCGGCGATCACAGCCGGGTAGAACGTATCGCAACGGAAAAATTGCAGATGCAACATGTTGACCCTTCTCAGGAAACCATTGTTGTGCAGCAATAAAATTATTCTGCTTTAAGGCTTCTGCCACTCGGTTAAAGGCAATTTGCTCATGGAGATGACAAGCGACAGATGAAAGCGACACGTGCCGCGAAGTTTAAGCGTCAGGAAGATAAAGCCAGCTTTGTAAGCTGGCGTTTTGCGTTGCTGTGCGGCTGCATTCTTCTGGGGCTGATAGGGTTGATGTCCCGCGTCGCCTATCTTCAGGTCATCAACCCCGACAGGCTGGTGCGTGAGGGCGACATGCGTTCGCTCCGCGTTCAGGCTATTCCAACCTCTCGCGGTATGATAAGCGATCGCGCCGGTCGTCCTCTGGCGGTCAGCGTGCCGGTAAACGCCATCTGGGCTGACCCGAAAGAGGTCAATGAGCACGGCGGTATTACCGTTGATAACCGCTGGAAAGCGCTGGCCGATGCACTCAATATGCCGCTCGACCAACTGACCAGCCGCGTTAATGCTAATCCTAAAGGTCGCTTTGTCTATCTGGCGCGCCAGATTAACCCGGCTATCGGCGACTACATCCGCAAGCTGAAACTTCCGGGCATCTTCCTGCGTCAGGAATCGCGCCGCTACTATCCTGCGGGTCAGGTCACGGCGCACGTTATCGGCGTGACCAACATTGACGGGCAGGGAATCGAAGGCGTCGAGAAGAGCTTTGACCGCTGGCTGACCGGCCAACCCGGTGAGCGTACGGTGCGTAAAGACCGCTCTGGCCGCGTCATCGAAGATATCTCCACCTTAGACAGCCAGGCCGCGCATAATCTGGTGCTCAGTATTGACGAACGTCTGCAGGCACTGGTTTATCGTGAACTGAACAATGCCGTGGCGTTTAACAAGGCCGAGTCGGGCACTGCCGTGCTGGTTGACGTTAATACCGGCGAAGTCCTGGCGATGGCCAATAGCCCCTCCTATAACCCAAACAACCTTGCTGGTACCCCGCAAGAGACCATGCGTAACCGCGCGATCACCGATATCTTCGAGCCGGGCTCAACGGTGAAACCAATGGTGGTGATGACGGCGCTCAAACGCGGTGTCATCAAGGAAAATAGCGTATTAAACACCCTGCCGTACCGCATTAACGGTAAGGAAATCAAAGACGTCGCGAGATACCCGGAGCTTTCCATCACCGGTATCCTACAGAAGTCGAGTAACGTCGGTGTTTCAAAACTGGCGTTAGCGATGCCGTCCGCAGAGCTGGTAGATACTTACTCGCGCTTCGGATTGGGTAAACCCACCAATTTGGGACTGGTTGGGGAAAGCAGTGGCTTATATCCAAAAAAACAACGGTGGTCTGACATAGAGAGGGCCACCTTCTCTTTCGGCTACGGGCTAATGGTGACACCTCTCCAGCTAGCGCGAGTCTATGCAACGATTGGCAGCATGGGCATTGCCCGTCCGCTGTCGATAACCAAAGTTGATCCGCCGGTCTCCGGTGAACGTGTTTTCCCTGAACCCCTGGTGCGTACCGTTGTTCACATGATGGAAAGCGTCGCGCTTCCCGGTGGTGGTGGCGTTAAGGCCGCTATCAAGGGTTACCGCATCGCCATCAAAACCGGTACGGCAAAAAAAGTTGGCCCGGATGGCCAATACATGAACAAGTACATTGCCTATACCGCGGGCGTTGCGCCTGCGAGTCATCCTCGATTTGCCTTGGTGGTCGTCATTAACGATCCTCAGGCGGGTAAATACTACGGTGGTGCGGTATCCGCACCGGTATTTGGCGCCATCATGGGCGGCGTACTGCGCACGATGAACGTTGAGCCGGACGCCTTACCGACGGACGTAGGCAATGACATTGTCAATAATCAAAAAGAGGCTTCAGGTGACAGATCGTAATTTACGCGACCTACTTGCACCTTGGGTGAGTGATGCCCCGAACACGGTGTTAAAAGACATGACGCTCGACAGCCGCACTGCGGCTGCTGGCGATCTGTTTGTCGCGATTTCTGGCCATACGAGCGATGGCCGTCACTATATTCCTCAGGCTATTGCGCAGGGCGTTAGCGCGGTAGTCGCAGAAGCGCAGGGACAGGCCGAACACGGCGCTGTCAGAGTTCAGCACGGCGTGCCCGTGGTGTATCTGGATAACCTGAATCTGCTGTTGTCGGAGATAGCAGGTCGATTCTATGAACAGCCTGGCGCCGCGCTGCGTCTGGTTGGCGTAACCGGCACCAACGGCAAAACCACCACGACGCAGCTGTTGGCGCAGTGGGCGCAGCTGTTGGGCGAAACCAGTGCCGTGATGGGTACCGTCGGAAACGGCCTGCTCAACCGCGTAGTACCGGCTGAAAATACGACCGGCTCTGCGGTCCAGGTGCAGCAAATCCTGGGCGATTTAGTGCAGCAGGGCGCGACCTTTGCCGCGATGGAAGTCTCTTCGCACGGTCTGGTGCAGCACCGTGTCTCGGCTCTGCCCTTTGCCGCAGCGGCCTTCACCAACCTGAGCCGCGATCACCTGGATTACCACGGTGACATGCAGCATTACGAAGAGGCCAAGTGGCAGCTGTTTTCGACCCACGAAAGTGAGCAGAAAATTATCAACGCTGACGATAGCGTGGGGCAGCGCTGGTTGGCAAAACTGCCGGATGCCGTGGCCGTCAGCATGGAAAACAAATTACCGGCTGACTGGAAAGGGCGCTGGCTGTCTGCGTCCCGCGTGAGCTATCACGACAAAGGGGCGACGGTCGAGCTGGACTCAAGCTGGGGCAATGGCGTGCTCGAAAGCCGTCTGATGGGCGCTTTCAACGTCAGTAACCTGCTGGTTGCACTGGGTACGCTGCTGTCGCTGGGCTATGCCTTTGACGAATTATTGAAAACCGCGCCGCAGCTACAGCCGGTTTGCGGTCGTATGGAAGTGTTCCATGCGCCCGGCCGTCCGACCGTTGTCGTCGATTATGCCCACACCCCCGATGCGCTGGAGAAGGCGTTGGCGGCGGCTCGTCTGCACTGCACCGGCAAGCTGTGGTGCGTGTTCGGCTGCGGCGGTGACCGCGATAAAGGCAAGCGCCCTCTGATGGGGGGCATTGCCGAGCAGTACGCCGACTGCGTTGTGGTGACCGACGACAACCCGCGCAGCGAAGACCCTCGCGCCATCATCAACGACATCCTTTCCGGCTTGCTCGATGCTGGCCGTGCGCTGGCGATCCCTGGCCGCGCCGAAGCGGTAACCAGCGCTATCATGCAGGCGACTGAGAATGACGTAGTGCTGCTGGCGGGCAAGGGCCACGAAGATTACCAATTGGTCGGCAACCAGCGTTTCGATTACTCGGATCGCGTTACCGCCGCGCGCCTGTTGGGGGTGATTGCATGATCCCGGTTTCTCTACAAAAACTGACCGACGTGCTGAGCGCTGAACTGTTCGGTAACGACACGCAGATTGATGCGGTGACCACCGATACGCGTCAAATCACGCCGGGCTGCCTGTTTATCGCCCTTAAAGGTGAAAATTTTGATGCGCACGACTTCGCCGCCGATGCGGTCAAGGCCGGGGCGGCAGCGCTCATCGTTAGCAAACGTCTGCCGGTGGAGGCGCCTCAGCTGGTCGTGGCCGATACCCGCATTGCGCTGGGAAAATTGGGTGCCTGGGTGCGTCAGCAGGTTCCGGCTCGTGTGGTTGCGTTGACCGGTTCTTCCGGCAAGACCTCGGTGAAAGAGATGACCGCGGCCATTCTGCGCCAGTGCGGCAACGTGTTGTACACCGCGGGCAACTTCAATAATGACATCGGCGCGCCGCTGACGCTGCTGCGCCTGACCCCTGAACATGACTTTGCCGTGGTTGAGCTTGGTGCCAACCATCAGGGCGAGATTGCCTACACCACAGACCTGACTCGTCCGCAAACCGCGTTGGTCAACAACCTGTCTGCGGCGCACCTGGAAGGGTTCGGGTCGCTGGCGGGCGTTGCCAAGGCAAAAGGCGAAATTTTCGACGGTCTGCCGGCTGCCGGCATCGCCATCATTAACGCGGACAGTAACGACTGGCCGCACTGGCAGGCGCGTATCGGCAATAAAACCGTCTGGCGCTTTTCGCCTGACGCGGCCGAAGGCGTCGACTTCTATGCCAGCAACGTCACTGTAAATGCCTTCAATACCACCTTTACGCTGCACTCGCCGCAGGGGCAAATCGATATCAGTCTGCCGCTGCCTGGACGTCATAACGTGGCTAACGCGCTGGCCGCGGCCGCGCTGGCGCTTTCTGTCGGTGCGACGCTCAAGGCGGTACGTGAGGGGCTTTCTTCGCTACAGGCGGTGAAAGGGCGTCTGTTCCCGGTTCGTCTGGCGGAAGGCAAAACGCTGCTCGACGACAGCTACAACGCTAACGTGGGGTCGATGACCGCGGCGGCTCAGGTGCTGGCAGAGATGCCGGGATACCGGGTAATGGCGCTGGGCGACATGGCCGAGCTGGGCGATGAGAGCGAAGCCTGCCACCGCGAGGTTGGTGAAGCTATTCGTCTCGCCGGTATTGATAAAGTTTTAACTGTCGGTCACTTCAGTCGCGCAATCAGCGATGCCAGTGGCTGTGGCGAACATCTTCAGGATAAAGCGGCTGTAACGGCCCGTTTAGCCAGCTTGTTATCTGAACACGCGGTAATTACCGTTTTAATTAAAGGTTCACGTAGTGCCGCGATGGAGCAGGTAGTACGGGCGTTACAGGAGAATGCAACATGTTAGTTTGGCTGGCCGAGCACTTGGTCAAATATTATTCAGGCTTTAACGTCTTTTCATACCTGACGTTTCGCGCCATTGTCAGCCTGCTGACGGCCCTGTTCCTCTCGCTGTGGATGGGTCCGCGCCTGATTGCCTATTTGCAGAAGCTGCAGATTGGTCAGGTTGTTCGCCATGACGGTCCGGAATCACACTTCAGCAAACGCGGTACTCCAACCATGGGCGGCGTGCTGATTCTGTTTTCAATCACCGTATCGGTCCTGATGTGGGCTTATCCATCAAACCCTTACGTATGGTGCGTGCTGTTTGTGCTGGTGGGTTACGGCGTAGTCGGTTTCGTTGATGACTACCGCAAAGTGGTGCGCAAAGACACCAAAGGTCTGATCGCCCGCTGGAAATACTTCTGGCAGTCGGTGATTGCGCTGGTCGTGGCCTTCACCATGTACGCAGTGGGTAAAGATACGCCTGCGACCGAGCTGGTGGTGCCGTTCTTCAAGGACATCATGCCGCAGCTGGGCCTGCTTTACATTCTGCTGAGCTACTTCGTGATAGTCGGCACCAGCAACGCGGTAAACCTGACCGACGGTCTGGACGGCCTGGCGATTATGCCAACGGTGTTCGTGGCGGCCGGATTCGCGCTGGTAGCCTGGGCGACCGGTAACATGAACTTTGCCAACTATCTGCACATTCCTTATCTGCGCCACGCGGGTGAGCTGGTTATCGTATGTACCGCCATCGTGGGGGCTGGCCTCGGATTCCTGTGGTTCAACACTTACCCGGCGCAGGTCTTCATGGGTGACGTTGGTTCTCTGGCGCTGGGTGGCGCACTGGGCACCATCGCCGTACTGCTGCGTCAGGAGTTCCTGCTGTTGATTATGGGCGGCGTATTCGTGGTGGAAACACTGTCGGTTATTTTGCAGGTGGGCTCCTTTAAGCTGCGCGGACAACGTATTTTCCGCATGGCGCCGATTCACCACCACTATGAGCTGAAAGGCTGGCCGGAACCTCGCGTTATCGTGCGCTTCTGGATTATTTCGCTGATGCTGGTGCTGATTGGCCTGGCGACGCTGAAGGTGCGCTAACTATGACTGACTATCAGGGTAAAAAAGTGGTCATTATCGGGTTGGGGCTTACGGGCCTCTCCTGTGTTGATTTCTTTGTTTCACGCGGCGTGACGCCGCGTGTTATCGATACCCGTGTCAGTCCGCCGGGACTCGACAAGCTGTCGGACGCCATCGAGCGTCATTTAGGTTCACTGAATGAAGAGTGGCTGCTTGACGCCGATCTGATTGTTGCCAGTCCGGGCATGGCGTTAGCGACTCCGGCACTGAGCGCGGCCGCTGATGCTGGCGTTGAGATTGTTGGCGATATCGAACTGTTTTGTCGCGAAGTCAACGTTCCAATCGTGGCGATTACCGGTTCAAACGGTAAAAGCACCGTGACCAGCCTGGTCGGCGAGATGGGCAGGGCCGCAGGGTGGCAGGTCGGCGTGGGCGGCAATATTGGTCTGCCAGTGCTGAGTATGCTGGGCCATGACTACCAGCTGTTTGTGCTTGAACTGTCGAGCTTCCAGCTGGAGACAACTCACAGCCTGCATGCCGCAGCGGCCACGATTTTGAACGTAACCGAAGACCATATGGACCGCTATCCGTTTGGCCTGCAGCAGTACCGTGCGGCCAAGCTGAAGGTTTATGAGAACGCGAAACTGTGCGTGGTGAATGCGGATGATGCCCTCAGCATGCCGATTCGCGGTGCGGACGCGCGCTGCGTCAGCTTTGGCGTTGACGTCGGCGATTACCATCTGAATCAGCAGCAGGGTGATATCTGGCTGCGCGTGCGCGGTGAGAAAATTTTCAACACCCGCGAGATGCCGCTGACGGGGCGTCATAACTATACCAACGCGCTGGCTGCGCTGGCGCTCGCCGATGCAGTGGGTATTCCTCGAGCCTCAAGCCTCAAGGCGCTGACCACTTTTACCGGGCTGGCACATCGCTTTCAGATTGCTTTTGTGCACAACGGCGTGCGCTGGATAAACGATTCGAAAGCGACCAACGTTGGCAGTACCGAGGCCGCATTAAACGGCCTGAAGGTTGACGGCACGCTGCATCTGCTGCTGGGGGGAGACGGCAAGTCGGCCGATTTCACCCCGTTGCTGCCTTACTTGCAGGGTGACAAGGTGCGCGTTTACTGCTTTGGCCGCGACGGTGGCGAGCTGGCCGAGCTGCGCCCTGAGGTGTCTTCGCTGTTTGACACCCTGGAGCAGGCGATGCGCGACATCGCAGGTCGCGTGCAGCCGGGCGATATGGTGTTGCTGTCACCGGCCTGCGCCAGCCTCGACCAATTCAAGAATTTCGAGCAACGCGGCGATGTCTTTACCGCACTGGCTAAGGAGCTTGGCTGATGCGTATTCGTCTACGACTGCCTGGCCTCGGCCTGCTGAAAGGCATGGGCAGTAAAGCCAACGACTGGGTGATGGGCGCCAAAGAGGGCGATAATCTCACGCTAGTGCTTTATGACCGCACGCTGATGTGGATGGTGTTTGGTCTGGCGATTGTCGGTTTTGTGATGGTGACCTCGGCCTCAATGCCTATCGGTCAGCGCCTGGCGAACGATCCTTTCATGTTTGCCAAACGTGATGCCGTCTATCTGGTCATGGCCTTCATCCTCGGGCTGATTACACTGCGCATCCCGATGATGGTGTGGCAGAAATACAGCAATGTGCTGCTGTTTATCTCCATCATCATGCTGATTGTCGTATTGGGCGTCGGTAGCTCAATCAACGGGGCATCGCGTTGGATCTCACTCGGGCCGCTGCGTATTCAGCCCGCCGAGTTCTCCAAGCTGTCGCTGTTTTGCTATCTGGCCAGCTATCTGGTGCGTAAGGTCGACGAGGTACGAAGCAACTTTTGGGGCTTCTGCAAACCGATGGGCGTGATGGTTATTCTGGCCGTGCTGCTGCTGTTGCAGCCTGACCTCGGTACCGTAATCGTGCTGTTTGTTACCACGCTGGCGATGCTGTTCCTGGCGGGCGCAAAGCTGTGGCAGTTCCTGGCCATTATCGGCTCTGGACTGTTCGCGGTATCAATACTGGTCGTGACCGAACCTTACCGTATGCGCCGCGTAACCTCGTTCTGGAATCCCTGGGCCGATCCGTTCGGCAGTGGCTACCAGTTGACCCAATCGCTGATGGCATTTGGGCGAGGGGAGTTTTGGGGCCAAGGCCTTGGAAACTCAGTACAAAAGCTGGAATATCTGCCCGAGGCGCATACCGACTTCATCTTCTCGATTTTAGGTGAGGAATTGGGGTATTTCGGTGTGGTTTTAGTACTGTTAATGGTATTCTTCGTCGCTTTTCGCGCTATGTCCATTGGCCGACGCGCTCTGGAGCTGGATCAGCGATTTTCTGGGTTCCTTGCCTGCTCAATTGGCGTATGGATTAGCTTCCAGGCGCTGGTTAACGTAGGCGCAGCTGCGGGCATGTTGCCGACCAAGGGCCTGACCCTGCCGCTGATAAGCTACGGCGGCTCGAGCCTGCTGATTATGTCAACGGCGCTGACGCTGCTGTTGAGAATAGATTTTGAAACGCGTCTGGCAAAAGCCCAGGCGTTTGTAAGGAGTGCCCGATGAGTGGCAAGACCAAGCGTTTGATGGTGATGGCAGGCGGCACTGGAGGCCACGTGTTCCCTGGCCTGGCCGTAGCACATCATCTGATGGCGCAAGGCTGGGAAGTTCGTTGGTTAGGAACCGCTGACAGAATGGAAGCGGATCTCGTTCCCAGGCACGGAATTGAAATAGATTTCATTAAAATTGCCGGATTACGTGGGAAAGGTCTGAAAGCGCAACTGACCGCCCCCATTCGCATATATCATGCGTGGCGTCAGGCGAAAGCCATTATGCGCCGCTTCCAGCCCGATGTGGTGTTGGGCATGGGCGGATACGTTTCAGGTCCGGGCGGTTTGGCCGCGTGGTCCTGCGGTATTCCAGTGGTGCTGCATGAGCAGAACGGTATTGCCGGTTTGACCAACCGTTGGCTGTCACGTATCGCCAAAACGGTATTGCAGGCGTTCCCCGGCGCGTTTCCCAAGGCGGCCGTGGTCGGTAATCCGGTGCGAACTGACGTATTGGCGCTGCCTTTACCCGATGCGCGTTTTGCCGGACGTGAAGGTCCGATAAGAATTTTAGTGGTCGGCGGCAGTCAGGGCGCGCGCGTGCTGAATCAAGCGATGCCGGAAGTCGCCGCGCTGCTGGGCGACCGCGTCACTCTCTGGCATCAGGTCGGAAAGGGCGCGTTAGACGCCGTAAATGAGGCGTATCAGCAGGCCGGTCAGACGCAGCATAACGTGACCGAGTTTATTGATGATATGGCGCAAGCCTACGCCTGGGCTGATGTTGTAGTGTGCCGTTCCGGTGCTCTCACCGTCAGCGAAATTGCCGCCGCAGGCTTACCGGCAATTTTTGTGCCTTTTCAGCATAAAGACCGCCAGCAGTATTGGAACGCGCTGCCGCTTGAGAAAGCCGGTGCCGCCAGAATTATCGAGCAAAAGGATTTTAACGCCGGTGCCGTGGCCGACATTCTGGCCAGCTGGGATCGTCAGAGCCTGCTTGAGATGGCGCGCAATGCCCGCGCAGCCGCCATCCCTGATGCGACTGAACGCGTTGCCGCCGAAGTGGTTGCGGCAAGCAACAAATGAAAACGAGTGACTGATGGCCGTATCAGGCCGTGAGTCCGATTAACAAAGGTTTATGAGAAACGTGAATACACAACAATTGGCGAAACTGCGTACCTTCGTGCCCGAGATGCATCGCGTCCGGCACATACACTTTGTTGGCATCGGTGGTGCCGGCATGGGTGGTATCGCCGAAGTGTTGGCTAATGAAGGTTACCAAATCAGCGGTTCAGACCTGGCACCAAATCCGGTAACCCAGCAGCTGTCCGCATTGGGCGCGACGATTTACTTTAATCACCGCCCTGAGAACGTGCTCGACGCCAGCGTTGTCGTGGTCTCAACGGCCATCTCTGCGGACAACCCTGAGCTGATCGCCGCACGCGAAGCCCGTATTCCGGTCATTCGCCGCGCCGAGATGCTGGCCGAGCTGATGCGTTTCCGCCACGGCATTGCCGTCGCCGGTACGCACGGCAAGACCACTACCACTGCGATGGTGACCAGTATTTATGCCGAGGCCGGACTGGATCCTACCTTCGTCAACGGCGGTTTGGTTAAGGCGGCAGGCACCCACGCACGATTGGGTTCGAGCCGTTTCCTGATTGCCGAAGCAGACGAAAGTGACGCGTCTTTCCTGCATTTGCAGCCGATGGTGGCGATTGTGACCAACATCGAAGCGGATCACATGGACACCTATCAGGGTGACTTCGAGATCCTCAAGCAGACGTTCATCAACTTCCTGCACAACCTGCCGTTCTACGGCCGTGCAGTGATGTGCATTGACGATCCGGTTATCCGCGAGCTGTTGCCGCGCGTGGGCCGTCATGTCACGACATATGGTTTCAGCGAAGATGCCGACGTGTTTATCGAAGATTACCGTCAGGTGGGTTCGCAGGGGCACTTTACCGTGCGCCGCCAGGACAAGACGCCGATTGAGGTTATGCTCAACGCACCGGGCCGCCATAACGCGCTGAATGCCGCCGCCGCTATCGCCGTGGCGACCGATGAAGACATCAGTGACGACGCTATCCTGACCGCGCTGGCGGGCTTCCAGGGGACCGGACGCCGCTTTGACTTCCTCGGCGAGTTCCCGCTCGAGAACGTCAACGGCAAAGAAGGCACTGCGATGCTGGTGGATGACTACGGTCACCACCCCACCGAAGTCGACGCGACCATCAAGGCTGCGCGCGCAGGGTGGGAGGACAAACGTCTGGTCATGGTGTTCCAGCCGCATCGCTACACGCGCACCCGTGACCTGTATGACGATTTCGCCAACGTGCTGTCTCAGGTTGATTTACTGGTGATGCTCGACGTGTATCCAGCCGGTGAAGCGCCGATTCCGGGCGCAGACAGCCGTTCGCTGTGCCGCACCATTCGTGCGCGCGGCAAGCTGGACCCGATTCTGGTTTCAGATATTGATGCGGTGCCGGGCATTCTGGCACCCATCCTCGACGCCAATGACCTGATTCTGGTTCAGGGCGCGGGAAATATTGGCAAGGTGGCTCGTAAACTGGCTGACCAAAAATTGCAGGCGGCCAAGAAGGGAGATGAGCACTATGTCTAATAGCAAGACTAAAGTGGCGGTACTGTTCGGCGGTACTTCCGCCGAGCGCGAAGTGTCTTTGCAGTCTGGCGCTGCCGTACTGGCGGGCCTTCGTGAAGCTGGTATCGATGCGCACGCGGTCGACACCAAAACGGTTTCCGTGACCGCTCTGAAAGAGCAAGGCTTCGGCAAGGTGTTTATCGCTCTGCACGGCCGTGGTGGTGAAGACGGCACTCTGCAAGGCGTGCTTGAGCATCTGGGTCTGCCTTACACCGGCAGCGGCGTGATGGCTTCTGCGCTGACGATGGACAAATTCCGCACCAAACTGGTGTGGCAATCGCTGGGTCTGCCTGTTTCGCCTTTCGTGGCGTTGAATAAAAAACAGCTAGACCAGGCAGGGCAGGGCGCTTTGCGCGACAAAATCAACGCGCTCGGCCTGCCGGTCATCGTCAAGCCGAGCCGCGAAGGTTCGAGCGTGGGCATGAGTAAGGTTAACGCGCCTGAAGAACTCTTGCCGGCGCTGGAAGAGGCATTCCGTCACGACGACGACCTGCTGATAGAACAATGGTTGAGCGGTCCGGAATATACCGTCGCTATCGTTGGTGACCAGGTGATGCCGTCTATTCGCATCCAGCCTGCGGGTATCTTCTACGACTATCAGGCGAAATATATCTCTGACGAGACGCAATATTTTTGTCCGAGCGGCCTGAGTGCCGAACAGGAACAACAGCTGTCCGATCTGGCGCTACAGGCTTATCGCGCGCTGGATTGCAGCGGCTGGGGCCGCGTCGACGTGATGCAGGACAGCGAGGGGAACTTCAACCTGCTTGAAGTCAATACATCACCGGGTATGACGAGCCACAGTTTGGTGCCGATGGCGGCCAAACAGGCGGGACTGAGTTTCCCGCAGCTGGTAGCCCGCATTCTGGAGCTCGCCGACTGATATGTCTCAAGCTGCCCTAAATGCACGAGAGCGAACGACGAAGGCAGAAACCCAAGGCCGTCGTAGTAACGGCGGTCAGCTGGCGGGAATGTTGTTCCTGCTTATGGTGTTGGCGACCATCGGCTGGAGTGCCTGGGCGGTACTGAGCTGGATGGACGATGCCAAGCGTCTTCCGCTGTCTGAACTGGTGGTGACCGGTGAGCGTCACTACACCACCAACGACGATATTCGTCAGGCCATACTGTCACTGGGCGAGCCCGGGACCTTTATGACACAGGACGTTAACGTCATTCAGCAGCAGATAGAGCGTCTGCCGTGGATCAAACAGGCCAGTGTTCGCAAACAGTGGCCGAACGAACTGAAGATACATGTGGTGGAGTACGTGCCGGTCGCGCACTGGAATGATTTGCATATGGTCGATGCCGACGGCAAGTCTTTCAGTATTCCGGCAGAACGTGTCGCCAAGCAGAAAATGCCGTTGCTGTACGGTCCGGAAGGCAGCGAGCAGGACGTTTTGCAGGGTTATCAGACCATGAGCCAACAGCTGGCGGCAGCGTCTTCCGTCGGAAAGTTTACGCTCAAGTCAGTTTCTATGACGGCGCGTCACTCCTGGCAGATAACGCTGGACGATGACACCCGCATCGACTTGGGGCGTGACGATCGCACCGGGCGTTTGCAGCGCTTTATCGAGCTTTATCCGCGTTTGCAGCAGCAGGCCGATGCCGATAAGAAACGTATTAGCTACGTTGATTTACGTTATGAAAGCGGTGCAGCGGTGGGATGGGCCCCGGCGTTTATCGACCCAAATGGCAGTGATGGACAAAAAGTCGGTCAGCAAAACAACATTAAGCAGAATCAGGCACAGGCTAAACAACAATGATCAAGTCGACGGACAGAAAACTGGTAGTTGGGCTGGAGATCGGTACGGCAAAGGTTGCTGCACTGGTAGGGGAAGTTCTGCCCGATGGCATGGTCAACATTATCGGCGTGGGAAGTTGCCCTTCCCGAGGTATGGATAAGGGCGGCGTGAACGACCTCGAGTCGGTCGTTAAATGCGTACAGCGTGCAATCGATCAGGCTGAATTGATGGCGGATTGCCAAATTTCCTCTGTTTACCTTGCTTTATCGGGTAAACATATCAGTTGCCAGAATGAAATAGGGATGGTTCCTATTTCGGAAGAGGAAGTAACGCAGGAAGATGTAGAAAACGTGGTGCATACCGCTAAATCGGTACGCGTACGTGACGAGCATCGCGTGCTGCACGTTATTCCTCAGGAATATGCCATCGATTATCAGGAAGGCATTAAGAATCCGGTCGGACTTTCCGGCGTGCGTATGCAGGCCAAGGTTCACCTGATCACCTGCCATAACGATATGGCAAAGAACATCGTCAAGGCGGTTGAACGCTGCGGACTCAAGGTTGATCAGCTGATTTTCGCCGGTCTGGCCGCAAGCTATGCTGTATTGACTGAAGATGAACGTGAGCTGGGCGTTTGTGTGGTAGATATCGGTGGCGGTACTATGGATATCGCCGTTTATACTGGCGGCGCGCTGCGTCATACTAAGGTTATCCCGTATGCGGGTAACGTGGTCACCAGTGATATCGCCTATGCGTTCGGTACACCGCCAACCGACGCCGAAGCCATTAAAGTGCGTCATGGTTGCGCACTCGGTTCGATTGTGGGTAAAGATGAAAACGTCGAGGTACCCAGCGTTGGGGGACGTCCTCCGCGCAGCCTACAGCGTCAGACGCTTGCAGAGGTAATCGAACCGCGTTACACGGAATTGCTGAATCTGGTCAACGACGAGATTTTGCAGTTGCAGGAACAGTTACGCCAACAGGGCGTAAAACACCATCTGGCCGCCGGTATCGTTCTTACCGGAGGTGCAGCACAAATCGATGGTCTGGCAGCTTGTGCACAGCGGGTATTCCATACCCAGGTACGTATTGGTCAACCTTTGAACATTACCGGGCTGACAGATTATGCGCAGGAACCTTACTACTCAACCGCTGTAGGGCTACTGCACTATGGTAAAGAGTCTCACCTGAGCGGTGAGGCTGAAGTGGAAAAACGCGCCTCAGTGGGCAATTGGTTCAAAAGAATCAATAGTTGGCTGAGAAAAGAGTTTTAATGTTTCAATAACGGGATCATAGTGGAGTTATTGGTGATCCCGAAGCGACAGGCACAAAACGGAGAGAAACTATGTTTGAACCTATGGAACTGACCAACGACGCGGTGATTAAAGTCATCGGCGTCGGCGGTGGCGGTGGCAACGCTGTTGAGCACATGGTGCGTGAGCGCATCGAAGGTGTTGAATTCTTTGCCGTGAATACCGATGCTCAGGCATTGCGTAAAACGGCTGTAGGCCAGACCATCCAGATTGGTAGCGGTATTACCAAAGGTCTGGGTGCTGGTGCGAACCCGGAAGTGGGTCGCAATTCTGCTGAAGAAGATCGTGAAGCCCTGCGAGTTGCACTCGAAGGCGCAGACATGGTGTTCATCGCAGCAGGTATGGGTGGCGGTACCGGTACCGGTGCAGCGCCTGTTGTTGCTGAAGTCGCAAAAGATTTAGGTATTCTGACCGTGGCCGTCGTGACCAAGCCTTTCAATTTCGAAGGCAAGAAGCGTATGGCATTCGCGGAGCAGGGTATCGCCGAGCTGTCTAAACACGTTGACTCACTGATCACTATCCCGAACGATAAGCTGCTTAAAGTTCTGGGTCGCGGTATTTCTCTGCTCGACGCTTTCGGCGCGGCTAACGACGTGCTGAAGGGCGCTGTTCAGGGTATCGCTGAGCTTATCACCCGTCCTGGCCTGATGAACGTCGACTTCGCCGACGTGCGCACCGTGATGTCCGAAATGGGCTACGCGATGATGGGCTCTGGCGTGGCATGCGGTGAAGACCGTGCTGAAGAAGCGGCCGAAATGGCTATCTCCAGCCCACTGCTGGAAGATATCGACCTGTCGGGCGCGCGCGGCGTGCTGGTTAACATCACGGCGGGCTTCGACCTGCGTCTTGATGAGTTTGAAACCGTGGGTAACACCATTCGTGCTTTCGCCTCTGACAACGCAACCGTGGTTATCGGTACTTCCCTTGACCCGGAAATGAACGACGAACTGCGTGTTACCGTGGTGGCAACAGGTATTGGCATGGACAAACGTCCTGAAATCACTCTGGTGACCAATAAACCTGCCAGCCAGCCCGTTATGGATCACCGTTATCAGCAGCACGGCATGTCGCCGCTGCCGCAGGAGACCAAGCCAGCAGCGAAGGTGGTTAATGATCCGAACACGCAATCAAACAAAGAGCCAGACTATTTGGACATCCCGGCATTCCTGCGTAAGCAGGCGGACTAAATTTCTGAATAGTCCGAATTTTGGGATCTCCGCTCTTTGTGCTAAACTGTCCCGCCGATCTTAAGGTAACCTTAGGTCGGTTGGATGGATAACATTGCGAGATAAAAACGATGATCAAACAACGTACATTAAAACGTATCGTTCAGGCGACGGGTGTCGGTTTACATACCGGTAAGAAAGTCACCTTGACCTTGCGACCTGCACCGGCTAATACCGGGGTCATCTATCGTCGCACTGACTTGAATCCACCGGTTGATTTTCCGGCAGATGCAAAATCCGTGCGTGATACCATGCTCTGTACTTGCCTGGTTAATGAGCATGACGTGCGTATTTCCACGGTGGAACACCTTAATGCGGCACTTGCAGGTCTTGGCATCGACAACATCATTGTCGAAGTTGACGCACCTGAAATTCCGATTATGGACGGCAGCGCCGCGCCTTTCGTCTATCTGTTGTTAGACGCAGGCATCGAACTCCTAAACAGCGCCAAGAAATTCTTGCGCATCAAAGAAACCGTGCGTGTTGAAGACGGCGACAAGTGGGCTGAAATGAAACCTTATAACGGTTTCAAATTGGACTGGACTATCGACTTCAACCACCCGGCTATTGAAGGTGACGCCAAGCGTTTCCAGTTAGAGTTTTCGGCCGAGTCTTTTGTTCGCCAGATTAGCAGAGCCCGAACCTTCGGATTTGTACGTGATATCGAGTATTTGCAGTCACGCGGATTGTGCCTGGGTGGCAGCTTTGATTGCGCGATTGTTGTTGATGATTACCGTGTGCTTAACGAAGATGGTCTGCGTTTTGAAGATGAATTCGTTCGTCACAAAATGCTCGACGGTATTGGTGACCTGTTCATGTGCGGCCACAACATTATTGGTGCAGTTAATACCTTTAAGTCGGGTCACGCGTTGAACAACAAGTTATTGCAAGCGGTATTGGCTAAGCAGGAAGCCTGGGAATACGTTACCTTCCAGGATGAAGCTGAAGTGCCATTGGCATTTAAAGCCCCATCTACAGTATTCGCTTAATCGGTACTGATATTACTTATTACGACTGGTTGTTTTGGCACCCTCTCCGGCCATTTCAGCCAGTCGTTCTAATGCCTTTCTAAGTTTCTCCGGGCTACGGCTCGCCAGTAATCGCAACTCATCCGCACTTTGTTTACTCAGTTGTCTTACCGGCGGTAAGGGACCCTGAGATACGCCCTGTTTTTGATAATCTGCATCATCTTTCTGCGATAAGTTTTCAGATTTAGCCATCAACGATGGATTAATCCTGATGTCGATTGAAGACAATGATGGTAGTATTTGCGCTCGAAGTGCAGAGAGAAGCGCCGGTTGTTCATAACGTAAGCGCATCATCCAGCTGGCATTTGCTATCTCTAGCACCAAAACACCCTGGCGATAATTACCTACCCGGCACCACGGTTGCATTTGGGTTGGTAACAGACCTTTGACAGCGCGATTGAGCTTGAGTAATGCGGCCGCACGTTGTTGAACCGCACGCAGAGGGCTTTGCCCCGCGGCTGTGGCGTCATCGAACAGGATATCTAATAATTGTGGGCGGCTGTTACGCATTGACGAGCTCCGGCGGATTGTAAAACTTGTGATTGGTATTCTAAATCGTTGGCGACAATTTGGCAGAAGGTATTTTTGGCCGCATCTCCTGTTGGGGATGGTCGCGGCTAGCCTTGGCGTGTCGACGAATCTTTCACAAACTGAGCTGGCAAGTGTAACCAATACCTCCTCAAGTCTAAACCGTTTAAATATCGGCACTCGCGGACTGACCAATCTGGCGTGGCTTCAGGCGCATCGCCGTGCCTCGGTCGGCGTCGACTACTGGCAGCAGCATGCGCTGCGAACCGTCATCCGTCACCTTTCTTTTGCACTAGCGCCTCAGGTTGTGACCTACAGCGTTGCCAGTCCTGAACTCGCCTCTGCCGATGCCGAGCCGCTGCACGTTCAGCAGATGGCCCTGCTGGTAACTCTAAATTCGCTGCTCACCCACGAAGCCAAACCGCCTGTCATCATCCGTGACACCCAGCAACTGCTGCTCACGGCTTCTGCCAGGCATCAGCCCGGACTCTGGCTCGCCCAGGTTCTGGGTACGCGCGCCGGACCCTACTCCCTTCTTGTTTGATTGTCATTTCTGAAGCATCTTTGCCGTTTTTCGTTGCATCAGTAAGCATGGCACATGCCTGTTCACTGTGCGGGCAAGACCCAAAGTACTAACAAAAATAGTAGCCACAAGAGTGGTCTCAAAGAGAAATCAAGAATCATGTTAAGCAAATTATTGACCAAAGTTTTTGGTAGCCGTAATGACCGTACGCTGCGCCGTATGCGCAAGGTAGTTGACCAAATCAATCGTCTGGAACCTGAGATTCAGGCACTTTCAGACGAGCAGCTGCGCGCCAAGACCGACGAATTCCGTGCGCGTCTGGCGAAGGGCGAAGTGCTTGAAACGCTGATCCCTGAAGCCTTTGCCGTGGTGCGTGAATCAAGTAAGCGCGTATTCGGCATGCGTCACTTCGACGTACAGCTGCTGGGCGGCATGGTGCTGAACGAGCGCTGTATCGCCGAGATGCGTACCGGTGAAGGTAAAACCTTGACCGCAACGCTGCCTGCGTACCTAAATGCGCTGAGCGGCAAGGGCGTTCACGTTGTTACCGTCAACGACTATCTGGCACAGCGTGACGCCGAAAACAACCGTCCACTGTTCGAGTTCCTCGGCCTTACCGTGGGCATCAACCTGCCAAATATGCCTGCACCGGCCAAGCGTGCGGCCTACGCAGCGGACATCACCTACGGTACTAACAACGAATACGGTTTTGACTACCTGCGTGACAACATGGCGTTTAGCATTGAAGAACGCGTTCAGCGCAAGCTGCACTACGCGCTGGTGGATGAGGTTGACTCCATCCTTATCGATGAAGCACGTACCCCGCTTATCATTTCCGGTCCGGCTGAAGACAGCTCCGAGATGTATATCCGCGTTAACAAGCTGATTCCAAAACTGATCCGTCAGGAAAAAGAAGACTCTGACACCTTCCAGGGTGAAGGTCACTTCTCCGTGGATGAGAAAGCCCGCCAGGTTCACCTGACCGAACGTGGCCTGATCCTGATTGAAGAGCTGCTGGCTGAAGAAGGCATCATGGAAGAAGGCGAGTCACTGTACTCTCCGGGCAACATCATGCTGATGCACCACGTGACCGCCGCTCTGCGTGCCCACGTGCTGTTCACTCGCGACGTTGACTACATCGTTAAAGACGGCGAAGTGATCATCGTTGACGAACACACCGGCCGTACCATGCAGGGTCGTCGCTGGTCTGACGGTCTGCATCAGGCCGTTGAAGCCAAAGAAAACGTCGATATTCAAAACGAAAACCAGACGCTGGCGTCCATTACCTTCCAGAACTACTTCCGTCTGTACGAGAAGCTGGCCGGTATGACGGGTACAGCGGACACCGAAGCCTTCGAATTCAGCACCATCTACAAGCTGGATACCATCGTTGTGCCGACCAACCGTCCAATGCAGCGTAAAGATTTGCCTGACCTGGTCTACATGACAGAGATGGAAAAAATCGGTGCCATCATCGAAGACATCAAAGAGCGCAGCGCCAAAGGCCAGCCAATTCTGGTCGGTACCGCATCTATCGAGAAGTCTGAAGTGGTATCCCACGAACTGACCAAAGCTGGTATCGCGCACAGCGTACTGAATGCCAAGTTCCACGCCAAAGAGGCAGAGATTGTTGCTCAGGCCGGTCAACCGAGCCGCGTAACCATCGCCACTAACATGGCGGGTCGTGGTACCGATATCGTGCTGGGCGGTAGCTGGCAGGTCGAGATTGAAAACCTGGGTGAAGATGCGACCCCAGAGCAGATTGCGGCTATCAAAGAAGCCTGGAACGTACGCCATGAGGCGGTTCTTGCCTCGGGGGGGCTGCACATTATTGGTACCGAGCGTCACGAATCGCGTCGTATCGATAACCAGCTGCGCGGCCGTGCCGGTCGTCAGGGTGATGCCGGTTCATCCCGCTTCTACCTGTCCATGGAAGACCAACTGATGCGTATCTTCGCCTCTGACCGCGTTGCCAGCATGATGCGTAAACTGGGTATGAAGCCGGGCGAAGCCATCGAACACCCATGGGTGACCAAGGCTATCGCCAACGCACAGCGTAAAGTCGAAAGCCGTAACTACGATATCCGTAAACAGCTGCTCGAGTACGATGACGTCGCAAACGATCAGCGTCGCGCTATCTACACCCAGCGTAACGAACTGCTGGACGTCACCGACGTGAGCGAAACCATCGCCAGCATCCGTGAAGACGTGTTCAAGAGCACCATCGACAGCTTTATCCCGCCACAGTCTCTGGAAGAAATGTGGGATGTTGAAGGTCTGGAACAGCGTCTGAAGAACGACTTCGAGCTGGAAATGCCTATCAAGGAGTGGTTGGACAAAGAGCCTGAACTGCATGAAGAAACGCTGCGTGAGCGTATTCTGCAGGTCGCTAAAGACTCTTACGCGAGCAAAGAAGAAGTGGTTGGCGTGGACATGATGCGCAACTTCGAGAAGGGTGTGATGCTGCAAACGCTCGACTCCCTGTGGAAAGAGCACCTGGCGGCAATGGACTACCTGCGTCAGGGGATCCACCTGCGCGGCTATGCGCAGAAAGATCCGAAGCAGGAATACAAGCGTGAGTCCTTTGCAATGTTTGCTTCTATGCTCGAATCACTGAAATATGAAGTGGTTAGCGTACTGAGCAAAGTGCAGGTCCGCATGCCGGAAGAAGTTGAAGCGATGGAAGAGCATCGTCGCGAAGAAGCAGAGCGTCTGGCACAGCAGCAACAGCTGAGCCACGTCGCCTCTCTCGAAGAAGAACTGTCTACCACCGGCGAATCTAGCGTTGCTTCTGAACGTAAAGTCGGGCGCAACGATCCTTGCCCATGCGGTTCAGGCAAGAAGTACAAGCAGTGCCACGGTCGCCTGCAGAACTAATCTACTCGTCTGACGAATAAAGACATGAAGGGCGGTTAATTATTGACTAATTACCGCCCTTACTTTTGAGGTAAACACAGTGACTGTGAAAAAAGTGAATATCGCGGTAGGGATCATCCGCAACGCCGACAAGGAAATATTTATCACCCAGCGCGACGCCTCCTCGCATATGGCGGGCTTCTGGGAGTTTCCGGGCGGCAAGATAGAGTCTGGGGAAACCGCCGAACAGGCGTTAGTCCGTGAGCTACAGGAAGAGGTCGGTATCGACGCCTCTGCCCCTGAGCTGGTCCGCACGTTGGAGCATAAATTCCCTGACCGTATCGTCAATCTGCACTTCTTCCTGGTTCAACATTGGACCGGCGAACCTTACGGCAAAGAAGGGCAACCCAAGCGTTGGGTCGCTCAGCGTGAACTGAAAGAAAGCGATTTCCCACCTGCCAACGCCGAGGTGGTAACCGCGTTGCAGAAAGGTGAGATTTAGGACAGAAAATAGTCGTAAGGGAGGCGTGGCGTGGCGATGATGCCGGAGCAGCCTGTGCTTTCCTGTCCGCCCTTGGGTTCTTAACACCGACTCGGAGGCGTTGAAAAATTGGCAAAAAAAATCCGGAGACATGGCCTGTTCCGGATTTTCTCATCGTTCGGACCGCTTAACGGATCCTAAAGCGGGTGGCATCAGGCCTTTTAGCCTATTTATTTGATGTCGTCTTCGCTCCACTCGTCAAGATCGTTAATCTCGCCTTTGCTTGGAATGCGTTTTTCTTCATCGGCCCATTCGCCCAGGTCAATCAGCTGACAGCGCTTGCAGCAGAAGGGGCGATACGGGCTTTGCTCGCCCCAAATCACCGACTTGCCACAGGTTGGGCAGTGTACTTTAGTTATCTCGTTATCCATATTCAGCTCCTAGCAGCAGGCAAGTTCAAAGTTAAGTCTGGCCGGAACCTGGCCTTTTTCGCTATCCAACGGCAGGAAGCGAATGGCATAACGCGTCTTGTGCCCTGAAATCTGAGGATAAAGCTGATGTTCCAGAGAAAGGCGCAGTCGAAGCAGGTCGGCTCCTTCGGCGTTGTCCTGGAAGAAACCGTTGAGGCTGGTCAGGTTGCTGAACGGCCCAGACTGACGAATCAGGTCCAGAACGCGGGTCAGCGCACGATTCAGTGGTTCAAGGGTTTCCAGCCAATACTGTACATCTTTGTCGCGCTGAGCCTGAGGCAGGTGCAGCCAGATGTGCAGCGTGGGTAGGTCAAAGCTACAGCAGCCGCCAGGGATACTCAAACGCTGTTTGACCAGGTTTATCAGGCGGTCTTCTCTCAGCGCCTGACCGATACGTGGAGCGCTCATCAGCACTGCAGCGGTATTTTTCAGCTCTACGCGCAACGCATGAATACGGGCCATGTCTACGCCGGGCACGTCGGCCCATTGCAGCAGTTTTTGCTGTTGGCGTTCGAGTTCTTTTAACAGCTCGGTGCGGACTTCGCCGCGTTCCAGAACGTCTAATAAATCAGACGCGGTGCGGAAAAAAGTCAGGGCAGGAGCGATTGTGCCGAGCTGTGGATTGGCGTGTAACTGTTGTAAAAGAAACTCTATGCGCAACCAGGTGCGCATTTTTTCATTTAAAGGATGTTCAAAGAGAACGGTAGTAACCACATCACTCATTCTTGTCAATATCCTGTCGGGTCGCTGAAGCCGCTAAATCCAGATAGCGGCTATGTAATGAAGCAACACGCGGCTCGATCGTCTCGGGACCACCGTTGTTATCAATAATGTCATCCGCACAGGCCAGCCTCTGCTGGCGGGAAGCCTGTGCGGCGATAATACTTTTTGCCTGCTGGAGGCTTACGCCGTCTCGGCTGACAGTGCGTGCAAGCTGAATCTCTTCGCTTACGTCGACCACAACTACCCGATTTGCCCGGGCTTGTAATCCATTTTCTACGAGTAGGGGAACGACCCAAAGCACGTAAGGCGACGAGGCAGCCTGAATTAGCCGCTGCGTTTCAGCCTGTATTATAGGATGGAGGAGTTGGTTAACCCATTGTTTATCATCTGCATTGCTGAAAATTATTTCGCGCAGACGTGGGCGATTAAGTGAACCATTTTCCTGAATAACTTGTTTACCAAATCGTTCAGCCAGAGCAAGCAGGGCTGGCGTCTCGGGTTCGACAACCCGACGGGCAATAACATCGGCGTCAACCAGCGTGATGCCCAGACGCGCAAACGCGTTGGCAACCGTGCTTTTGCCGCTTCCTATACCGCCGGTGAGGGCCACAATATAACTCATGCTTTTGCTCGGATGATTCTGTTTTGAAAATATCGATACCCTAAATGATAAAGGTATCGGCAGTAGATGCAAGCCAACTCCGAAGGGGTTTTTATCCTAAATTGAAACCCTAAACTGTGAGTCGCGATGCAAAACCAACCCTTGCCGCGAGGCTATTCCTGAGTATGATAAAACCACTGGAGAAGGTGCAAACTGTTACGTGCTTGTCGGCTTACGCCACAGGCTTAAAGCCCAACCAGGACAATCCCATGCGTATTGAAGAAGATTTAAAATTAGGTTTTAAAGACGTCCTCATTCGTCCAAAGCGCTCTACCCTCAAGAGCCGTTCAGAAGTTGAACTCGAACGCACATTCACCTTTAAGCATTCTGGCCATAGCTGGTCGGGAACCCCTGTTATTGCTGCCAATATGGACACTGTCGGTACCTTTAGTATGGCTGAAGCACTGGCGTCATTCGGTTTACTCACCGCGGTTCACAAGCATTACAGCGTAGAACAGTGGCAGGCGTTCATTACGCTTAGCAGCGAGTCCGTTCTGCGCCATGTGATGGTATCAACCGGGACTTCCGAAGCTGACTTTACCAAAACGCTGAAAATCCTGTCGCTGTCGCCACTGCTAAAATTCATCTGTCTGGACGTAGCAAACGGCTACTCCGAGCACTTTGTCGAGTTCCTGCAGCGCGTTCGCGAAGCCTGTCCCGACAAGGTTATCTGTGCCGGTAACGTGGTCACGGGGGAAATGGTGGAGGAGCTTATCCTCTCCGGCGCAGATATCGTCAAGGTGGGCATCGGTCCGGGGTCGGTCTGCACCACGCGGGTTAAAACCGGGGTAGGGTATCCGCAGCTTTCGGCCGTTATTGAGTGCGCCGATGCGGCGCACGGCCTCGGCGGGCAGATTGTCAGCGATGGGGGCTGCGCCGTGCCCGGTGACGTTGCGAAAGCTTTCGGCGGCGGGGCAGACTTCGTGATGTTGGGCGGAATGCTGGCCGCGCACGACGAATGCGAAGGGACTGTCGTGGAGGAAAACGGCGAGAAACTTATGCTGTTCTACGGGATGAGCTCAGAGTCTGCCATGAAGCGCCACGTGGGAGGCGTGGCGCAATATCGCGCCGCAGAGGGTAAAACGGTTACCCTGCCGCTGCGCGGGCCCGTCGAGAACACCGTGCGCGATATTCTTGGCGGCCTGCGTTCTGCCTGCACCTATGTCGGCGCTGAGCGTCTGAAGGAGTTGACCAAACGCACAACCTTCATTCGCGTTGCCGAGCAGGAAAACCGTCTGTTTGGACAGTAAAGTGAATGCAACGCCCCCGTTGGCAGGGGACTAAGACCCGCGCTGCGCCTTGAAAGGGCTCGGCGCTAAGTCACAGGGTCGGCGGTGCGGACGATGAAGATTTTCAGTTCATCGCCGCACCCAGATTAAATATCGGCAAATACATCGCAATAACTAACCCTCCTACCACGATACCCATAAACAGCATCATCAGCGGCTCGATTTTCTGCGCCATATTATCCGCCAACTCATTAGCCTGCTCGGCGTGCCAGTGCGCCAGCTTTTGTAGCAGGGTATCGAGCGACCCTGACTCTTCCCCAATTTTCACTAACTGGCGGCACAGGGCCGGAAAACGCGGCGAGGCGCTTAGCGCTTTGTGCAGCGGGATACCCTGCGCCAGTTGTCGGGTCAACTCTCCCACGGCGGACTTATAGTGTAAATTACTGATGGCTGATTCGGCCGCGCTTAGCCCTGCACTCAGCGTCATCCCTGCGTGTTGGGTCAACACCAACGTTTGGAACAGCTGGCACAGGCAGCCGTCACTGATCAATTTTTTGACCAGCGGCAGCCGCAGCAGCCAGCCTTGCTCACGCCGCTGCCACGTCTCCTGCGGATGTAAATAATGAAAATAGAGCCCGCCGCCGCAGACAATCAACAGCGTCAGGGCGGGCCCAAAGCGCACAATCGCCTCCGAGGCGGTAATCAGCATCTGCGTAAAGCCCGGTAGTTCTGCGTCAAAAGAGGCATAGATCTTGGCGAACTCCGGTAACACCATAGTCAGCATCAGCAGGGTGATACCGGTTGCTATCGCCATGACAATCAGCGGATAACGCAGCGCCTTCTTGACCCTCTTTTGCAGTAAAACCACCTGCTCCTGCTGCACCGCAAGCTGTTCGCAGCAGCTTTCGAGCTGACCAGTCAGCTCACCGATAGCAATAATCTGCGGATAAATAGCCGGAAAAACCTGTGGATACAGCAGCATAACCGCCGACAGCGGCTGCCCCTCGTTGACCCTTTTTACCGTCTCCGCCAGCACGCAGCGCCAGGCTGCCAAAGGATGGTCACCGGCGAGCAGATTTAGGCTCAGCGTCAGTGGCAGTCCTGTTTGCAGCAGGGTGGCAAGTTGCCGGATAAACGCGATGCGCTCCTTGTTCTTCCAGTAACCCGCACCTATCCGTTGCGACTTTTTAATGACGATCGGCTGTAGCCCGCTTTCCACGAGTGGGGTAAGTACCTCCTGTGAACCCGAGGACAGGCTATCACCGCAGTGCAGTTCGCCGGCGTCATCGACTGCCTGCCACGAGAAGAGATAGAGGCTATGGCTCACCCTGGTTCCCTTCGCCGATTACCCGATACAGCTCGCTCAGCGAGGTGATGCCTTGCTCCACCAGCACCATCCCTGAGGCGAAAAGAGTGCGCTGGTCCTGCGAGCTTGCGATATTGCGCAGCACCTGCGAATCTGCACCATTAACCAGCGCCTGCTGTAGTTGAGAACTGTTTTCCAGCATTTCATAAATGCCCACTCGACCATAGTAGCCAGAGAAGCACTGCTCACAGCCCTTGGCCTCCCAAACTTGCATCGGCTGTGGCACCGTGTCAGGATGACATTTTATCAACGCCTGCTGGTGGGCTTTGCAGTGTGGACAGAGTTTTCTAATCAGGCGCTGGGCAATCACCAGGCGCAGACTGGCGGCAATCTGATACCCCTCTACGCCCATTTGCGCCAGCCTGACTAAGGTTTCGGTCGTTGAGTTAGTATGCAGCGTCGATAGCACCAGATGCCCGGTTTGCGAGGCCTTAACGGCTATCTCTGCCGTCTCGGCATCACGGATTTCACCAATCATGATTGCATCAGGGTCCTGTCTGAGCAGTGAACGCAGGACCTTGGCAAAGCTTAACGATGTCTTGCTGTTAATCTGCGTCTGGTTAATCCCGCGTACGGGAATCTCAACCGGATCTTCCACGCTGCAAATATTGCGTCCTACGGTATTGAGATGACGCAGTCCGGTATAGAGCGTTACCGTTTTACCGCTCCCCGTCGGACCGGTAACCAGAATCAGCCCCTGGGGTTTAGCGAGGGCCGCGAGATACTGTTGCTGCTCTCGCGCAGAAAAGCCAAGCTGTTCCATCGACAGCTCCTGCTGCGTTCTGTCGAGGATGCGCAGCACAATCTTTTCGCCATACAGCACCGGCAGCGACGCGATGCGCATCGAGTAGCGCTGTTTGTCGAAGGTTACCGACATTTGCCCATCCTGCGGCAGGCGATGTTCGGCAACGTTAAGTTGGCCCATAATTTTGAGGCGTGCCGTCAGGCTTGCCGCCAGCGCAAATTCCGGTCCGGGAAGCTCCTGCAACACGCCGTCTATCCTGAGTCGAATACGCAGTTGATTCTCGAAAGGTTCGAAGTGTACGTCCGACGCCCGCCGCTGGAGAGAAACCCGCAGCACGTTATTCAAAAACTCCACCACCGGTATACCGCTGCTTTCATCAAGATTGTGGTCCTCATTTTGCTGACCCGATGCCTCTTTCTCCCCCGTGGGATTCTCCGCTTGGCTCCGCGCTCGTTCAATCTGCGTTTGCGGCCAAAATTCCAGATTCACCTTCAGGGCGCAGGTAAAGCGCAGCGCCGTCAGCAGCGCAGTGGTATCGGTTGTTTGCTGATGACACGCGACACGCAGATTATCTTGCTCAATGCTGATGAACACCGCGCCATAGTGCTGGCACTGCTGTGCCAGCGTCGTCTTCATGAGCTCAACGTTGGCTTTCATCCACGCGTGCTTTTATCGTTGAAATGAAAGACCTGATTGCAGGCATCGACCATGCCTTGATTACCCGCGTTGGTGCACTGACGGGACCAGTCAATGCTGCCGTCGAGGGTGTTGATAACCGGTGTCATGACCACCGTCAGGCCGCTTAACGCCTGCTGGCCGGTGAGCGTTATCTCGCCGGACTTAACCTGGACTGCGCTGACGTAGCGTGAGGTCTTGGTTAACGGAATACTGGATACGCCGTTGTTGCAGGGTGCCAGTTCGCCTAAGTCGATGCTGCAAAGCTCGCTGGCCGTCTTGTAAGGCACCATGGTTTGCAGCATGTCGGTGAGCGCCGCTTTTTGGGTATAGGACTGATAGGCGGGGATACCGATACCGCTGAGAATGCCAATAATACCGATCACCACCATCAGTTCTATTAGCGAAAAACCCTGCTGCAGTTGCAATGAGGCTTTAAGGCCGTGGTCGTTATGTGCCGTTGGGACCGGGGTAAAAATGACAGATTGCATGAAACTCTCCATTCCCTGAAGGGATGTCAGCGTTGAAAGAGCGCTCAAGCTAACTGGCACCCATGCCGGAAACCAGCGACACAAGGCCGTGCTTCGCGACGTCACGCAAAAAGAAAATGCAGAGAAGGAGGTGTTACAAAAAATGGGGAGACAGCTCGCAGATTGCCCCACGAAGAGGGCGAGGCAATCCGCCGTTGAGGCTTAGCGAAAACGCATCGACAGGTCGAGTGCACGAACGTGTTTGGTCAGTGCGCCAACGGAGATAAAGTCGACGCCGGTCTCGGCAAATTCGCGCAGCGTCACGTGAGTGACATTCCCGGAGATCTCAAGCAGGGCACGGCCTGCCGTGAGCGCCACACCTTCGCGCATCATCTCGACCGTAAAGTTGTCGAGCATGATGATGTCGGCACCGGCGTCCAGCGCCAGCGTCAGTTCGGACAGGCTTTCAACCTCGACCTCAACCGGAACATCGGCATGAATGACCCAGGCGCGTTCCACCGCAGCCTTAATCGAGCCACAGGCAATAATGTGGTTCTCTTTAATCAGAAATGCGTCGGCCAGCCCCAGTCTGTGGTTACTGCCACCGCCGCAAAGCACGGCATATTTTAGCGCGGTACGCAGACCGGGCAGGGTTTTACGCGTATCCAGCAGGCGGGTTTTGGTGCCTTCAAGCAGCTTGACGTAGCGGTTCACTGCGCTGGCAACGCCCGAAAGGGTCTGAACGAAATTCAATGCGGTTCTTTCGCCGGTCAACAGCAGCCGGGCCGGGCCGGAAAGCTCAAAAAGGGGTTGATTTTCGACCAGTGGTTCACCATCTTTAACTAACCAGGTAATCTTGACCTCGCCTTTGCCAAGCTGGGCAAACACTTCATCGACCCAGCCCTGACCGCAGAAAATACCTGCTTCGCGCGTGATAACCATGGCCTGAGCCTGCTTGTCTGCCGGCAGCAGCTGTGCGGTTAAATCTCGATTGGCATCCACCTCTCCGCCCAAGTCCTCGCGCAGCGCCTGCGCAACAACAAGGGGAATATCATTGTGAATACGGTCAAGTAACTCAGCGCGACGACTTTCAACGCTGTAGCTGCGAGTAGGCATACAAAACTCCGAAATGGCGGATAGTGAATTATAAAAACATGCTACCCTTTTGCTCAGGTAAGTACCACGAGAACCCATCCTATGAGGTCATTAATGCAGTTAAAACAAGGCTGGATCGCTGAAGCCCGACGGGTGATTTCTCCACATTTCGATCTTCGCCCCGAGGACGAGATCCCCTCGTTGCTGGTTATTCATAATATCAGCCTGCCGCCCGGAAAATTTGGCGGACCCTATATTGACCAACTTTTTACCGGCACGCTTAATCCTGCCGAAGATCCGTTTTTCGAACAGATTTATCAGCTTCGCGTTGCCGCCCACTGTTTAATCCGCCGCGACGGTGAAATTGTGCAATACGTGCCTTTTGACAAACGGGCTTGGCATGCTGGCGTCTCTGTGTGGCAGGGGCGGGAGCGCTGCAATGACTTCTCTATCGGCATCGAACTGGAAGGAACGGATTTCGAGCCGTTTACCGACGCGCAATACCAGAGTTTACTTCGAGTTACCGATTTGATACTAAAGCACTATCCTGTCGATTTACAGCACATCACCGGGCACAGTGATATTGCGCCAGGACGCAAAACCGATCCCGGTCCGTATTTTGACTGGCAGAGATATCTCGATGCAGTGCGGGAGCAGGCAGCGAGTGATACATCAAAAGAGAGCCACCCCTCATGACGTTAATTACTTTGTTGCTGGTTTTAGCCTGGGAACGTTTGTTCAAGTTAGGCGAGCATTGGCAACTCGACCACCGCTTCGAGGTGATTTATCGCCGCGGTCGCGCCGCCTCGTTAACTAAAACGCTGGCAATTTTTATCCTCTGGATGGCCGTCATCTGGGGAATTCTGCGTCTGGTTCATGGCCTGTTCTTTGGCGTGCCGTCGCTGGTGTTGTGGGTGGTTATCTGCCTGCTGTGCATTGGGGCAGGGCTTAAGCGTAAGCATTATCGCGCCTACCTCAAGTCTGCGCGACAGGGGGACGTTAACGCCTGTTCCGAAATGGCCGAAGAGCTTGCGCTTATCCACGGTTTGCCGGTGGACTGCTCGGAAGATCTGCGGCTGCGTGAGTTGCAGAATGCGCTTATCTGGATCAACTTCCGCTATTATCTCGCACCGATGTTCTGGTTCGTAGTGTGCGGACCTTACGGCCCAGTAGCTCTGGCGGGTTATGCGGTGCTACGTGGGTATCAAAGCTGGCTGGCGCGTAACACGACGCCGCTTAAGCGCAGTCAGTCGGGCGTTGACAGTATTCTGCACGTGCTGGACTGGATTCCGGTACGTTTGGCGGGCGTGGCCTATGCCCTGATTGGCCACGGTGAGAAAGCGTTGCCGGCGTGGTTTGCATCACTCGGCGATATTCATAGCTCGCAGTACCAGGTACTGACGCGCCTCGCACAGTTTTCACTGGCGCGAGACCCGCATCTTGATCCGGTGCAGACCCCGCGCGCTGCGGTTTCGATGGCGCGTAAAGTCACCATCATCATTCTGATTGTTGTGGCGCTGCTGACTATCTACGGCACCCTGGTTTAATTTAAATTTCGCGGTTGTCTGCGGGAGGTTCTCCTAATACCGGCATGCCGTCGTCGTCCCAATCTATGGTCTTCAACCGCGTATGGCGGTTGGGATCATACAGCGGATCGCCCTCAATCTCCGCGTAGTTCCTCGCGTGATAAACCAGTACGTCCTCGCCTTTTTCATTCTGAGTAAAGCTGTTGTGCCCAGGCCCAAACTGTCGATTATCGGCATGGGTACGAAATACCGGTTTCTCCGATTTATGCCACTGTGACGGGTCAGTGATATCGCTTTCGAGGTCGGCCCACAGCAGGCCAATACAGTAATTCTCGTCGGTTGCGCTCGCAGAATAGGTGATGAAAATCTTGTCATAACCCTCGATGACCGAAGGACCCTCATTGACTTTAAAGCCGATAATTTCCCAGGGAAGTTCGGGTTTGCTGAGCATCACCGGAGCAGACTTGAGGGTCCACGGGTTGCTCATCTCGGCCAGGTAAAGATTTGAATTGCCGTCAATTGCGGGGTCTTTTTGTGCCCACAGATAGTAACTTTTTCCTGCGTGAGTAAAGTGGGTGGCGTCCAGCGAAAAGCTGTCGATTGGCGTCGCGACGCGGCCTTTTTCCTGCCATTTGCCGCTCAGTGGATCGGCATCTGAGCACTCGAGTACAAACATACGATGCTGAAACAGCCCGTTGACGATTTTTTCAGACGGCGCTGCGGCAAAATAGATGTACCAATTGCCGTTGATGTAGTGCAGCTCGGGAGCCCAGATAAGGGCACTCATCGGCCCGCCGCCGTGTTTACGCCAGACAACGCGCGGACGCGCTTCCGCCAGCCCTTCGAGGGTGGCCGAGCGGCGAATTTCGAGCCGGTCATATTCCGGCACGGAGGCAATAAAATAGTAATGCCCGTCGGTATGTCGCCAGATATGTGGGTCAGCGCGCTGGGTGATAAAGGGGTTCGGATAAACAGTCTTACTCATGCTTGGGCTCCTTGCTGGCAAAGGCCGGTCGCTCGGTTTCACCCTGTTTTTCCCCGGGGTAACCCTCAAGCTCGCTGCCTTTGTTGAGTTCAGAAAAGTTGCGGCGACGAATCTCCAAATCGGCCTGAATCGTTTTCATTAGCTCACGGTCGACCTTCAGTAGTCTGACTACGCCTGCGGTCATCAGATAACCCACGCCCGGAATAACGGTGAACAACAGCACGATACCGTTTAGCGCGTGCGGAGTCTGTGACGCGGCACCCGCCTGATAGCCATAAATTGACAGCAAGAATCCCACCATCGCACCCGCAACCGCCAGCCCACATTTCAGGAAGAACAGGTTACCTGAGAAACTAATGCCGGTGCTGCGTTTACCGGTCTTCCATTCGCCGTAGTCGTCCACGTCGGCCATCAGCGACCAGTGCAGCGGGGAAGGCAGCTGGTGGAGGATATTTAGCAAGAAGTAGGCCACCAGAATCAGCACCGTCATGTGCGGGTCGAGGAAATAAAAACCGCAGGAGAACAGCGTCAGAATAATGTTGGTCCAGAAGAAAACCTTAAGCTTGCAGAATTTGTCGGTCAGCGGCTTGGCGAGTGCGCTGCCAATCATCATGCCAATCACGCCAAGGCTGATAAACAGGCTGGCAAAGGAGGTTGATTTCTCCATCACCCAGGTGACGTAATACATCGTGGCCGCCATGCGAATGAAGCCGGGACAAACGTTGCAGAAGGTCAGCAACAGAATGCGCACCCATTGGTCGTTCTTCCAGACGTCTTTTAAGTCGCTCTTTAATGCGTGTTTTGTCGGTACGGCGGGCTGGATCCTCTCTTTTACCGAGCTAAAGCAGAACAGGAACATCACCAACGCGATGAAAGCCATGACTGCGATGGACATTTGATAGCCCCGCGCCTTGTCCGCCCCGCCAAACCACTGTGCCATCGGTAATAAAGAAGAGGAAAGAATCAGGGTCGCGATGCCCACCATAAAGAAGCGATAAGACTGACAGGAGACGCGCTCTTGAGGATCTGCCGTGATCACTCCGCCGAGAGAACAGTAAGGAATATTGATGGCGGTATAGGTCAGCGACATCAGGAAATAAGTGACGAAGGCATAGATTACCTTGTTGGAGTAACTCCAGTCCGGCGTGGAAAACATCAGTATGCTGAAGAGCGCGAAGGGCAGGGAAATCCACAGCAGGTAAGGGCGGAAGCGTCCCCATCGGCTTTGGGTTCTGTCGGCAATCGCACCCATTATAGGGTCACTGACGGCGTCAACCACGCGGATGGAAAGCAGCATGACGCCCACCAGCGCAGGCGCAAGCCCGAATACATCGGTATAAAAGTAGCTCAGGAAAAGGGTGATCGTACCCCAAATCATGTTGCACCCCGCATCCCCCATGCCGTATGCAACTTTCTCTTTAAACGACAGCGCGCCTTGCCTCATGGACTCTCTCCAAAACGGGATCAAACGACAATAAGTGTCTGAAGTATTGACCCAGGTTATGAATTCCCGTCAGGAGATAAGGGTTATAGAGATGGACAAATTGGTTAGAAAAATGAAAGTGTGAGCCAGACTGCACTTCGCTGCTGCGCCAATTTAGCGGCATAAAAAACCCGGCGCGGTGGCCGGGTTGAATGTCACAGACTCAGAGAGTGGCTTACTTACTGACAATGCCTGCGGTATTGCTGTTCTTGCCTCTGAGCCTATAGCTGATGCCCAGAATGATCAGCCATACCGGGATCAGAATGACCGAAATCTGGATGCCGGGCGTCAGGTACATAATCACCAGAATACCGGCCAGGAACAGCAGGCAAACGTAGTTACCCAACGGGTAAAGCAACGCTTTGAATTTCGGCGTGACCCCTTCACGCGTTTTGGCCTCACGGAACTTCAGGTGCGCCAGACTGATCATCGCCCAGTTAATCACCAGTGCAGAAACCACCAGGGACATGAGGATTTCAAAGGCCTCACCCGGCATCACGTAGTTAATCACCACGCAAAGCGCCGTTGCCAGTGCCGAAACGCCGATAGCGACATAAGGCACGCCGCGACGGTCAACCTTGAGCAGCGACTTAGGACCGTTACCCTGTTTAGCAAGACCAAAAAGCATGCGGCTGTTGCTGTACACGCAGCTGTTGTAGACCGACAGCGCGGCGATAAGCACGACGGCGTTCAGCAGCGTAGCGACCAGCTTACTGTCCAGGGCATTAAAGATAAGCACGAACGGGCTGCCGCCTTCGACAACTTTGCCCCATGGGTAAAGTGACAGCAGCACGGCCAGCGAGCCGATATAGAAAATCAGGATACGGTAGATAACCTGATTGGTGGCCTTAGGAATGCTCTTTTCCGGGTTGTCGGCTTCGGCTGCGGTAATGCCCACTAGCTCAAGTCCACCGAAGGAGAACATGATAACCGCCATTGCCATCACCAGTCCCTTGATGCCATTCGGGAAGAATCCACCCTGCGCCCAAAGGTTGGTGACTGACGCCTCTGGCCCGCCGTGGCCGCTGGCCAACAGCCACGCGCCGAAGACAATCATCCCCACGATCGCGACCACTTTAACCAGCGAGAGCCAGAACTCCATTTCGCCGTAAATTTTTACGTTGGTCAGGTTGATGGCGTTGATGAGCACGAAGAACACCAGAGCAGAGACCCAGGTCGGGATCTCAGGCCACCAGTACTGCACGTAGATACCAACGGCGGTCAGCTCTGCCATCGCCACCAGAACGTATAAAACCCAATAATTCCAGCCTGACGCGAAGCCGGCGAAATTGCCCCAATATTTGTAGGCGAAGTGACTGAATGAACCTGCAACAGGTTCTTCAACTACCATTTCTCCCAATTGGCGCATGATCAGAAATGCTATCAACCCGCCGATAGCGTAACCGAGCAGAACGGAAGGTCCTGCCATTTTTATCGTTTGGGCGATCCCCAGAAAAAGCCCGGTGCCAATTGCGCCACCTAAAGCGATCAGCTGAATGTGGCGGTTTTTCAATCCACGCTTCAGTTCTTCGCCATGCTGCCTATCACTCATTTCCCGATCCTCTGTCGTAAGGGAAAAGTTAAAATTCGGCTTAAAACAGATGCTGTAAGCCGAAGATTACATGTTTTGTATCTAATTATTTACGGCTGCAATGCGGCAAAAAATCAGCATGAACTACCGTTCGGCCAAGAATAGTGTTATGCGAAAAAGTTTGCACCTGCTTTATTGAATTAGCGCCTAAGAAACGCGCAAACCGATCAAAAAATTGCCTCTTAAGAGCAAAATGTGATCCAGGGCACGTTTAAAAAAGAAATGCTAAATATTTGTTAAAATGTGCGGGATAAGCCGTTTTAAGACCGGCCCGATATGGACACCAGAGGAATACTTTGTTACTTTACGGCCACGTTTTTTAAATTGGTATTACCAATTTACTCCGAGCTCGTCACAGACCGAAAAGGCAGATAAACGTCCCTATGGCCTACAGTAAAATACGACAGCCGAAGTTATCTGACGCGATTGAGAAGCAGTTGGAATCTCTGATCCTTGAGGGCACACTGCGTCCTGGTGAAAAACTTTTGCCCGAACGCGAGTTGGCGAAGCAGTTTGAGGTTTCGAGACCTTCTCTCAGAGAAGCTATCCAGCGTCTTGAAGGCAAAGGGCTCCTGTTGCGTCGTCAGGGCGGTGGCACATTCGTCCAGAGCAACCTCTGGCAAAGCTTTAGCGACCCTCTTGCAGAATTACTCTCAGACCATCCTGAATCGCAGTTCGATCTCCTTGAAACCCGTCACGCACTCGAAGGTATTGCCGCATATTATGCCGCACTGCGAGGGACGGAAGAAGATTTAGAGCGCATTCGTGACTGTCACGTAGTGATTCAGACGGCACAGGACAGCGGCGATCTCGACGCAGAAGCCGATGCCGTTATGCAGTACCAAGTGGCTGTAACAGAAGCCACGCACAATGTGGTGCTGCTGCATTTGCTGCGATGCATGGGACCGATGCTCGAGAAAAACGTCCGACAGAATTTTGAATTGCTTTACTCGCGCCGCGAAATGCTGGCGATGGTGAGCAACCACCGCGCCGGTATATTTGCGGCGATTGTTGCGCGGGAGCCTGAGAAAGCCCGTGAAGCATCGCACCGTCACTTGGCGTTTATTGAGGAAGTCTTGCTGGATCTGAGCAGGGAGCACAGTCGTCGTGATCGTTCACTACGTCGACTCCAGCAACGTAAAGAAGAAAATTAAACTCTGGGTAATCCTGGCTGTCTGCATACCCATGCCCGAGGTTTGGGCTCCGAGAATAATTTTGGAAGCTTTTATGCTCTCCCGTGGGAGCGGAAACTAAACTGACGGGCCTGTCTTCGTGCGTTTTTTGCACCAGGGCGTTGCAAGAGAGCGCAGGAAGACAGGCTCCAGATAAACCAACGTATTAGAGACAGATAAGGAAAAGCACCATGTCAGAACGTGTAAATAATGACGTGGATCCGATCGAAACTCGCGACTGGCTACAAGCGATCGAATCGGTCATCCGTGAAGAAGGTGTTGAGCGTGCACAGTTCCTGCTAGACCAGGTTCTGAATGAAGCACGTAAAGGCGGCGTGAGCGTTGCAGCTGGTGCTGCAAGCCGTAACTACATCAACACCATCGCTGTTGAAGACGAACCTGAGTATCCGGGTAACCTGGAGCTGGAACGCAACATCCGTACTGCAATCCGCTGGAACGCGATTATGACCGTTCTGCGTGCATCCAAGAAAGACCTGGAACTGGGTGGCCACATGTCATCATTCCAGTCTTCTGCCGCTATCTATGAAGTGTGTTTCAACCACTTCTTCCGTGCGCGCAACGAGCAGGACGGCGGTGACCTGGTGTACTTCCAGGGCCACATCTCTCCAGGCGTGTACGCCCGTGCCTTCCTCGAAGGTCGTCTGACCGAAGAGCAGATGAACAATTTCCGTCAGGAAGTTCACGGTAAAGGTCTGTCCTCCTACCCGCACCCTAAACTGATGCCTGAATTCTGGCAGTTCCCGACCGTCTCAATGGGGCTGGGTCCAATCGGTGCTATCTATCAGGCTAAATTCCTGAAATACCTCGACCACCGTGGTCTGAAAGACACGACCAACCAGCGCGTTTATGCGTTCCTGGGTGACGGTGAGATGGATGAGCCAGAATCCAAAGGTGCGATCACCATCGCGACCCGTGAGAAACTGGACAACCTGTGCTTCATCATTAACTGTAACCTGCAACGCCTCGACGGCCCGGTTACCGGTAATGGCAAAATCATCAACGAACTGGAAGGCATCTTTGCGGGCGCTGGCTGGAACGTTATCAAGGTCATTTGGGGCAACCGTTGGGACGAACTGCTGCGTAAAGACACCAGCGGCAAGCTTATCCAACTGATGAATGAAACCGTTGACGGTGACTACCAGACCTTTAAATCACGCGACGGTAAATACGTGCGTGAACACTTCTTCGGCAAATACCCAGAAACCGCTGAACTGGTCAAAGACATGACCGACGAGCAAATCTGGGCGCTGAACCGTGGCGGTCATGATCCTAAGAAAGTCTTTGCTGCCCTGAACAAGGCGCAGAACACCAAAGGCCAGCCTACCGTCATTCTTGCCCATACCATCAAAGGTTACGGCATGGGTGAAACCGCTGAAGGCAAGAACATTGCCCACCAGGTTAAGAAAATGAACATGGACGGCGTACGCTACATCCGTGATCGTTTCAGCGTGCCTGTCAGCGATGAAAACATCGAAAAACTGCCTTACATCACCCTGGAAAAAGACTCTGCAGAGTACAAATACCTGCACGAACGTCGCCAGGCGCTGAAAGGCTATCTGCCGACGCGTCTGCCAAAATTCACTCAGAAGCTGGAAATGCCGAAACTGGAAGACTTCTCTCAGCTGCTGGAAGAGCAGAAGAAAGAGATCTCTACCACCATCGCCTTCGTCCGTGCGCTGAATGTGATGCTGAAGAACGAATCGATTAAAGATCGTCTGGTGCCGATCATCGCCGATGAAGCGCGTACCTTCGGTATGGAAGGTCTGTTCCGTCAAATTGGTATCTACAGCCCGAACGGCCAGCAATACACCCCGCAGGACCGTGAGCAGGTTGCTTACTATAAAGAAGACGAAAAAGGTCAGATTCTGCAGGAAGGGATCAATGAACTGGGTGCGGCTTCTTCATGGCTGGCAGCGGCAACGTCGTACAGCACCAACGACCTGCCAATGATCCCGTTCTACATCTACTATTCCATGTTCGGTTTCCAGCGTATCGGCGACCTGTGCTGGGCAGCGGGCGACCAACAGGCGCGCGGCTTCCTGGTCGGTGGTACCTCGGGTCGTACGACGCTGAACGGTGAAGGTCTGCAGCACGAAGATGGTCACAGCCACATTCAGTCGCTGACTATCCCTAACTGTATCTCCTACGATCCGGCTTATGCCTACGAAGTGGCGGTCATCATGCATGACGGTCTGGTTCGTATGTACGGTGACGCGCAGGAAAACATTTACTACTACATCACCACGCTGAACGAAAACTACCACATGCCAGCCATGCCGGAAGGTTCGGAAGAAGGTATTCGTAAGGGTATCTACAAGCTCGAAACTCTGGAAGGCAGCAAAGGTAAAGTGCAGCTGTTGGGCTCAGGCGCAATCCTGCGTCACGTGCGTGAAGCGGCTCAGATCCTGGCGAAAGACTACGGCGTTGGCTCTGACGTTTATAGCGTGACCTCCTTCACCGAACTGGCCCGCGACGGTCAGGACTGCGAACGTTGGAACATGCTGCACCCGGCCGAAAAACCACGCGTACCTTACGTGGCTCAGGTGATGAACGACGCACCGGCTGTGGCGTCTACCGACTACATGAAGCTGTTCGCAGAGCAGATCCGTAACTTCATTCCTGCCAGCGAGTTCCGCGTACTGGGCACCGACGGTTACGGCCGTTCTGACAGCCGCGAAAACCTGCGTCACCACTTCGAGATCGATGCATCTTACGTGGTGGTTGCTGCACTGGGCGAATTGGCCAAACGTGGCGAGATCGATGTGAAGGTTGTGGCAGAAGCCATCACCAAGTTTGGCATCGATGCTGACAAAGTTAACCCGCGTCTGGCGTAAGAGGTAAAGACAGATGGCTATTGAAATTAATGTACCGGACATTGGTGCCGATGCAGTAGAAGTCACCGAAATTCTGGTGAAGGTGGGCGATAAAGTTGAGGCCGAGCAGTCACTTATCGTCGTTGAAGGTGATAAGGCGTCAATGGAAGTCCCTTCTCCACAGGCTGGCGTGGTGAAAGAAATCAAAGTTGCGGTCGGCGATACCGTCGAGACCGGCAAACTGATCTTCGTGTTTGATTCTGCGGACGGTGCTGCGGCACCGGCTAAAGCGGAAGAGAAACCGGCTGCCAAAGAACAAGCGAAAGCAGAATCAAAACCTGCTGCCGCCGCTTCAAGCGAAAGCAAAGAAGTTAACGTACCGGACATCGGCGGCGACGAAGTTGAAGTCACCGAGATCATGGTGAAGGTGGGCGACAAAGTTGAAGCTGAACAGTCGCTGCTCACCGTTGAAGGCGACAAGGCCTCAATGGAAGTGCCTGCACCTTTCGCCGGTACCGTGAAAGAAATCAAGATTGCTGCGGGCGATAAAGTCAGCACCGGTTCTCTGATTTTTGTATTTGAAGTTGCAGGCTCTGGCTCTGCGGCACCTGCTCCCGCTGCGGCTGAAAGCAAAGCGGAAGAGAAACCGGCCGCTGCCCCTGCTGCGTCTGGCAGCAAAGAAGTTAACGTACCGGACATCGGTGGTGACGAAGTTGAAGTCACCGAGATCATGGTTAAAGTGGGCGACAAAGTTGCCGCCGAACAGTCATTGATCACCGTTGAAGGCGACAAGGCCTCAATGGAAGTGCCCGCGCCGTTTGCCGGTACCGTGAAAGAGATCAAAATTGCAGCGGGCGATAAAGTCAGCACCGGTTCCCTGATCATGGTGTTCGAAGTAGAAGGCGCTGCGCCGGCTAAGAAAGAAGAAGCGGCTGCCTCTGCCAAACAGGAACAGAAAGCGGCGGCTCCAGCGCCTACTGCCGTTGCCGAGAGCAAAGGCGAGTTCTCAGAGAACGATGCTTACGTTCATGCAACGCCGGTTATCCGTCGTCTGGCCCGCGAATTTGGCGTAAACCTGTCCAAAGTGAAAGGCAGCGGTCGTAAAGGCCGTATCCTGCGCGAAGACGTTCAGGCTTACGTGAAAGACGCCGTGAAACGTGCAGAAGCTGCACCGGCTGCCGCTGCGGCGGCTGGCGGTGGTCTGCCGGGCATGCTGCCATGGCCGAAGGTTGATTACAGCAAGTTTGGTGAAATCGAAGAAGTCGAACTGGGCCGCATCCAGAAAATCTCTGGTGCTAACCTGAGCCGTAACTGGGTCATGATCCCGCACGTTACGCAGTTCGATGAAGCGGATATCACCGAAGTTGAAGAATTCCGTAAGCAGCAGAACGTTGAAGCCGAGAAGAAGAAACTCGACGTCAAGATAACGCCGCTGGTGTTCATCATGAAAGCCGTTGCCAAGGCGCTGGAAGAGTTCCCACGCTTCAACAGCTCGATTTCTGCCGATGCTCAAAAGCTGACGCTGAAAAAGTACATCAACATCGGTGTTGCTGTTGATACGCCTAACGGCCTGGTGGTTCCTGTGTTCCGTGACGTCAACAAGAAAGGCATTGTTGAGCTGTCCCGCGAGCTGTCGGTTATCTCCAAGAAAGCCCGCGACGGTAAACTGACTGCCTCCGACATGCAGGGCGGCTGTTTCACTATTTCCAGCCTCGGTGGTATTGGCGGTACGGCGTTCACGCCTATCGTCAACGCACCGGAAGTGGCGATTCTGGGCGTTTCCAAATCGTCCATCAAGCCGGTCTGGAATGGTAAAGAGTTCGAACCACGTCTGATGTTGCCGCTGTCTCTGTCCTTCGATCACCGCGTCATTGACGGTGCTGCCGGGGCACGTTTCGCTGCATACATCGGTACAATAATGTCAGATATTCGTCGTCTGGTGATGTAATTGTTATAAGGCCGGCACGTAGCCGGCCTTGTTTTTGACACGGATCTTGTTGTCTTTCATAGATGACAAGGTTGTTGAGACTCAGGTCACCCGAAGTTTGTTTGCAGATTTTTAACAATTCTGTAAACTTCTGGCGGTGTATGCGTCCCGGTGGATGATGGGCGTTGCGTACTGCATTCGCGAAATTACGAATGTGCTTTAAGTAAACGTCTGACCCGCCGGACAAACAATTAAGAGGTCATGATGAGTACAGAAATTAAAACTCAGGTCGTGGTACTTGGGGCTGGTCCTGCAGGCTATTCTGCCGCTTTCCGTTGCGCTGATTTAGGTCTTGAAACCGTTCTGGTTGAACGCTATTCCACTCTCGGTGGCGTTTGTCTGAACGTAGGTTGTATCCCTTCCAAAGCTCTGCTGCATGTAGCAAAAGTGATTTCCGAAGCTAAAGCTCTGGAAGCGCACGGCATTGTTTTCGGTGAGCCAAAAACCGATATCGACAAAGTTCGTCTGTGGAAAGAAAAAGTCATTAACCAGCTGACCGGCGGTCTGTCTGGTATGGCGAAAGGCCGTAAAGTCAAAGTCGTGAACGGCTTGGGTAAATTTACCGGCGCGAACACCCTGGTTGTTGAAGGCGAAAATGGTGCAACTACCATCAACTTCGACAATGCCATCATTGCCGCAGGTTCTCGTCCAATCACTCTGCCATTCATTCCACATGATGACCCACGCGTTTGGGACTCTACGGATGCGCTGGAGCTGAAAACTGTCCCAGAGCGTCTGCTGGTTATGGGCGGCGGTATCATCGGTCTGGAAATGGGTACCGTGTATCACGCCCTGGGTTCAAAAATCGACGTGGTCGAAATGTTTGACCAGGTGATCCCGGCTGCCGACAAAGACGTTGTTAAAGTCTTTACCAAGAAAATCAGCAAGCAGTTTAATCTGATGCTGGAAACCAAAGTCACCGCCGTTGAAGCGAAAGAAGACGGTATCTATGTGACGATGGAAGGTAAAAAAGCGCCAGCTGAACCCCAGCGTTACGACGCAGTGCTGGTGGCTATCGGTCGTGTGCCTAACGGCAAACTGCTGGACGCAGGCGCTGCCGGCGTTGAGGTTGACGAACGTGGCTTTATCCACGTTGATAAGCAAATGCGTACCAACATTCCACACATCTTCGCTATCGGCGATATCGTCGGTCAGCCAATGCTGGCACACAAAGGTGTGCATGAAGGTCACGTGGCCGCCGAAGTTATCTCCGGCAAGAAACACTACTTCGATCCGAAGGTCATTCCTTCAATTGCCTACACCGAGCCAGAAGTTGCCTGGGTGGGTCTGACCGAGAAAGAAGCGAAAGAGAAGGGTATCAGCTTTGAGACTGCGACCTTCCCGTGGGCGGCATCAGGTCGCGCGATCGCTTCCGACTGTGCAGATGGCATGACCAAGCTTATCTTCGACAAAGAAACTCACCGCGTTATCGGTGGTGCGATTGTCGGGACCAACGGCGGCGAGTTGCTGGGTGAAATTGGCCTAGCCATCGAGATGGGCTGTGACGCTGAAGATATCGCGCTGACCATCCACGCTCACCCGACTCTGCACGAGTCTGTGGGTCTGGCAGCAGAAATCTTTGAAGGCAGCATCACTGACCTGCCAAACCCGAAAGCCAAGAAAAAGTAATTTCTGGTTGAAGGTTATAGAACGGCTCCTGAGAAGGGGCCGTTTTTTTTGTGTCTGTTTTTATTGAGTTATTGAGAGAAGTCAGTCAGTTTATAACGCCTGATTGTTAGGATGGGCAAACAGCGCCTTCATATCATCCGACATCGCAAAGTCCATATTCAGATTTTTAGGCGGAACCGGCTGCAAGAACCAGCGGGTATACCACTTCGCCGCCTCGCCCGAGGTCTGTGCACTGGCAATAGTGTCATCAACCAATTTCTCGAACTGTGGATCATCTTTACGCAGCATGCAGCCGTAGGCTTCACGTGACTGAGCCGTGCCGATAATCTCCCAGTCGGAAGGTTTACGTGCCTTGGCGCGGTCTCCGGCCAGCAGGGCGTCATCCATCATAAAGGCCGATGCACGACCCGTTTCCAAGGTATGGAACGCCGACGCGCCTCCTTCCTGCGCACTGATAATGCGCATCTGCATCTTTTTATCGCTGTTCATTTTATTGAGCAGAATTTCTGAGGTGGTCCCGCCGGTCGTTGAAACAGTCTTACCGTTGAGGTCAGAGAAGTCTTTGATCCCCGAACCTTTCTTGACCAGCAGCTTGGTCCCGACGATAAAAATCGTATCTGAGAAGGTCACCTGTTTTTGCCGCTCAGGGTTGTTGGTGGTTGAACCACACTCAAAATCATAGACGTTGTTTTGCAACAGGGGGATGCGATTCGGTGAGGTGATCGAGATAAATTTTACGGTAATATTTTCTTTATTAAGACGTTTTTTAATCGCTTCAACAATCTTGGTCGAATACTCCTGCGAGTAGCCCATGACTTTATCGCCATCGTCTTTATAGGAAAAAGGCACGTTCGACTCACGGTATCCTACGGTGATCAGGTTCTGTTGATCAATTTTCTTTAATGTTCCTGTGAGCGCCTCGGCCTGAGCATAGCCACAAACTAACGTCGAGCAGAGCAGGAGGGTGTGAATTTTCTTACGTGACATTTTCCTTCCTTATTGATCCAAAGGTAAAAATTGCACCACTTTCATGAGAAGTGTTATGCAAACCTCAGGCCATGCTCTTTAATTTTTCATTTTTGTGAGATGTCGCAGGCGTGGGGCCGACCACGTAAAAAACAGTGTCGAAAAGCCCTTTAATAAATTATGGTTAATGCCTTGTGGCGGGAACCGCGTTGAAAGGCAGAGGATTGCACTGTGCTCAACGATTCAGCAAATATTTTATGTTGCTTTTTTGTGAACGAATTAACAAGCGCGTCAAACCCTGCTATGCTGCCACAGCGCAACCGGGGACTGTCGTCGCTAAGCGTTCAGGATGTTTCGCTTCGCCTCACACAAGACGTGCCCGCCGTGATCCGACCATCGGCCACATTCAAACCCCATTTCCGGGTGCTGTAACCCATTGGGTCAATAGCTGATTGATGTCGGAGCCCAGGCCCAGCCTGGACATAATAAATGACAATGAGAGCGAGGAGAGAGTCGTGCTAGAAGAATACCGTAAGCACGTAGCCGAGCGTGCCGCAGAGGGAATCGTCCCTAAGCCACTCGATGCTTCACAAATGGCCGCACTGGTTGAATCCCTGAAGAACCCGTCTGAAGGTGAAGAAGAAACTCTGCTGGACCTGCTGATTAACCGCGTACCACCGGGCGTTGACGAAGCCGCTTATGTCAAAGCCGGATTCCTGGCAGCCGTTGCCAAAGGCGAAACCACATCTCCGCTGGTTACCCCTGAAAAAGCCGTTGAACTGTTGGGCACCATGCAAGGTGGCTATAACATTCATCCGCTGATTGAAGCGCTGGAAGACGAAAAGCTGGCGCCTATTGCCGCTAAAGCGCTGTCTCATACTCTGCTGATGTTCGATAACTTCTACGACGTCGAAGAAAAAGCCAAGGCCGGTAACGCCTACGCGAAACAAATTCTCCAGTCATGGGCCGACGCAGAATGGTATCTCGCTCGTCCAAAACTGGCCGAGAAAATCACCGTAACCGTCTTTAAAGTTACCGGTGAGACCAATACCGACGATCTGTCTCCTGCGCCAGATGCCTGGTCACGTCCTGATATCCCACTGCACGCGCTGGCGATGCTGAAGAACGAACGTGAAGGCATCCATCCGGATCAGCCTGGCAGCGTCGGTCCTATCAAGCAAATCGAAGAGCTGAACAAGAAAGGCTTCCCGCTGGCCTACGTCGGCGATGTGGTCGGTACGGGTTCATCCCGTAAGTCTGCGACCAACTCTGTGCTGTGGTTCATGGGGGACGATATTCCTTACGTGCCAAACAAGCGCGGTGGTGGTGTTGTTCTCGGCGGTAAAATCGCACCTATCTTCTTCAACACCATGGAAGATGCTGGGGCGCTGCCAATCGAGGTTGATGTCTCTGACCTGAATATGGGCGATGTCATCGACATTTACCCTTACAAAGGCGAAGTGCGTAACCACGAAACCGACGCCGTTATCGCAACCTTCGAGCTTAAAACTGACGTTCTGCTGGACGAAGTCCGTGCCGGTGGCCGTATTCCTCTGATCATCGGCCGTGGCCTGACGACCAAGGCACGTGAAGCACTGAAGCTGCCAACCAGCGATGTGTTCCGTATCGCCAAACCTGTCGCAAGCAGCACCAAAGGCTTCTCGCTGGCACAGAAAATGGTAGGCCGCGCCTGTGGCGTTGCAGGTGTCCGTCCTAACGAATACTGCGAACCGAAAATGACCTCGGTAGGTTCCCAGGACACCACCGGTCCTATGACCCGTGATGAGCTGAAAGACCTGGCCTGCCTGGGCTTCTCAGCCGACCTGGTGATGCAGTCATTCTGTCATACCGCGGCTTATCCTAAGCCGGTTGACGTGACCACGCACCATACGCTGCCTGACTTCATCATGAACCGTGGCGGTGTTTCACTGCGTCCGGGCGACGGTATCATCCACTCGTGGCTTAACCGTATGCTGCTGCCAGACACCGTCGGAACCGGTGGTGACTCCCACACCCGTTTCCCAATCGGTATTTCCTTCCCGGCGGGCTCAGGTCTCGTGGCCTTTGCTGCGGCGACCGGCGTAATGCCACTGGATATGCCTGAGTCGGTGCTGGTTCGCTTCAAGGGTAAAATGCAGCCGGGTATCACGTTGCGTGACCTGGTGCATGCCATCCCTTACTACGCGATTCAGGAAGGCCACCTTACCGTTGAGAAGAAAGGTAAGAAAAACCTGTTCTCCGGCCGTATTCTTGAAATCGAAGGCCTGCCAGAGCTGAAAGTCGAGCAGGCATTTGAACTGGCCGATGCCTCGGCAGAACGTTCAGCCGCTGGCTGTACGATCAAGCTGGATCAGGCGCCTATCAAAGAATACCTGAGTTCTAACATCGTGCTGTTGAAATGGATGATCTCTGAAGGTTACGGCGATCGCCGCACCATTGAGCGTCGTATCAAAGGCATGGAAGAGTGGCTGGCGAACCCGACGCTGCTCGAAGCCGATGCTGACGCAGAATACGCGGCGGTGATCGAAATCGATCTGAACGAGATAAAAGAGCCTATTCTGTGCGCACCGAACGACCCAGACGACGCACGTCTGCTGTCGAGCGTGGCCAACAGCAAAATTGACGAAGTGTTCATCGGTTCGTGCATGACTAACATCGGTCACTTCCGTGCGGCCGGTAAGTTGCTCGACAGCCACAAAGGTGCGCTGCCAACTCGCCTGTGGGTTGCGCCGCCGACCAAAATGGACGCTGCTCAGCTCACCGAAGAAGGCTATTACAGCGTCTTTGGCAAGAGCGGTGCGCGTGTAGAGATCCCGGGCTGTTCCCTGTGCATGGGTAACCAGGCTCGCGTGGCAGACGGCTCGACGGTGGTTTCAACCTCGACGCGTAACTTCCCGAACCGCTTGGGTAACGGCGCGAACGTCTATCTGGCCTCGGCCGAGCTGGCAGCGGTTGCCTCCCTGCTGGGACGTCTGCCAACGCCTGAAGAATACCTGACCTACATGGAGCAGGTTGATAAGACAGCGGCAGATACTTACCGCTATCTGAACTTCGACAAGCTGTCCGAATATACCGATAAAGCTGACGGCGTGATCTTCCAAACTGCCGTGTAAATCGTTATATTGCGCCACAGAATACCAGGGAGGCTTCGGCCTCCCTTTTTTATTCCTCTATTTTCATCTCATTTGTCTTAAAGCCAATCGGGAGATAAGACCATGGATTTTGATTTCCTGCGTGATATCACCGGGCAAGTTAAGGCCCGTTTTTCAATGGGTCATGAAGTTATCGGCCACTGGCTGAATGAAGAGATTAAGGGCGATCTCAGCGTGCTGGACACCATCGAAGCCGCCGCTGAGGAAATCAAAGGCAGCGAGCGCACCTGGCAGTTGGTGGGGCACGAATATACGCTCTGGTTTGACGGCGAAGAAGTCATGGTGCGCGCCAATCAGCTGGATCTGGAAAGCGACGGCATGGAAGAAGGCATGAACTACTACGACGAAGAAAGCCTGTCGTTCTGTGGGATAGAAGATTTCCTGCTGGTGCTGGAAAAGTACCGCGCCTTTATCATTACCTACCGCTAATCGGCAAAAAATTGAATAAAAATGGCCGCAGCCTCGTGAAGAAGTGCGGCCTTGTCACTGAGAGAAAATGTCAGACCTGCGGAATATTTCTTCCGTAGTAGATTTCCTGCATCTCCTTATAAAGAAGCGTCGTGATCTCTTTCCGCTCCTTTGCGCTCAGCTCGTCAGGTCTGGCATTAAACAAATAATGTTTGAGATCGAAATCCTTCAGCATCATCTTGGTATGGAAAATATTTTCCTGATAAACGTTCACGTCCATCATGTGATACAGCGACTTCATGTTCTCTGACATAAAGTTCTGGATCGAGTTGATTGAATGGTCGATGTAGTGTTTCACGCCGTTGACGTCGCGGGTAAAACCGCGCACGCGATAGTCAATGGTGACGATGTCCGATTCCAACTGGTGAATGAGGTAATTCAAGGCCTTAAGTGGCGAAATCACGCCACAGGTTGAGACCTCAATATCTGCGCGGAAGGTACAAAGCCCGCCTTCCGGATGGCTTTCCGGATAGGTGTGAACACAGATGTGGCTCTTGTCGAGGTGGGCCACCACTGAGCTCGGTAACGGGCCGGGATGCTCGGAAGTATCGACGTCTTTAGGATCAATCGGTTCTTCGCTTACCAGAATCGTAACGCTGGCACCCTGTGGTTCATAATCCTGACGTGCAACGTTGAGGACGTTCGCACCGATAATCGAACAGGTTTCGGTGAGAATTTCCGTCAAACGGTTGGCATTATATTCTTTGTCAATGTAGGCGATATAGCCGTCGCGATCGTCTGCGGTCTTGGCATAAAAAATATCGTAGATACAAAAACTCAGGCTTTTTGTCAGGTTATTGAAGCCATGCAGTTTCAGCTTTTGCAATTTAGTTCACCCCCTTATGGATGCCGTTTCAGCGCGAGGCCGAAAGGGCATTCAGTAGATACTGTGGCAAGGCAAAGCTGCCGTAATGAATAGCCGGATTGTAGTAACGGCTGATGATACCCGAGGCGGCAAAACGCGCCTGTAGAGTGCCGGTATCAAGCTGCCGATACTGCGGATTATTGGTTGCCCATGCGAAGGTCATGATCCCGCCGTAATAGGTTGGAATCGCTGCCTGATAAAAGCTGACGTCCTGGAAATAGTGCGTCAATTTCTGGTGGCTGTTGACCGCCTCTTCCTGCTGCAGGAAGCAGACGCCGTTCTGGGCAACGAAGATCCCACCGGGCTTCAGGCAGCGGGCACAGCCTTCGTAGAAGCGTGAAGTAAACAGACTTTCGCCCGGCCCGATAGGGTCGGTACAGTCGGAGATAATCACGTCGAAGGTCTCTGAGGTCTGGTTAACGAAGTTAACGCCGTCGTCAATCACCAGATTGAAGCGGGCATCGTCATAGGAACCGGCGCTATGGTTAGGGAGATATTGACGGCAGAATTCGACCACGCCCGCATCAATTTCGACCATGGTGATGTGTTCGACGGTTTTATGCCGACAGACTTCGCGAAGCATACCGCCGTCACCGCCACCGATGATAAGTACCTTACTGGCGCTGCCGTGCGCCAGTAGCGGAACGTGGGTCATCATCTCATGATAGATGAACTCATCGCGCTCGGTGGTTTGCACCACGCCGTCGAGAGCCATGACGCGTCCCAGTGCGGCGTTTTCGAAAATCACCAGATCCTGATGCTCGGTTTTGTCGCGATACAGCTCTTTTTCAATACTGAAATACTGGCCGAAGCTGGCGTGCAGCGTCTCATACCAAATTTCTTTCTGGGATCCTGTTTGAGACATAATCTCACCTTTCTCCTGAGTAATCACAGCCATGAAAAATTGGCGCATTATGATAGCTAACGAGGACGCGGCATGCACGGTCAAATTTCAGCCATAGGAAAACATGCAATCGGGTGTTAAACGAGAGGGACGGGGCTAACAAGTGATTTTAGCTCACCCCTGAGAAACAGGGGCGAGAAACGAGGGATTAATTGGTGTAGGCCAAAAGTCCAAGTGAATCACGTGCGAGTGATTTGCACTTAACCGGCTTGGGCACGCTGATGCCGCTGAGGTCGCGATAGCTGTCTTCGCCCAACGACTGCATGTCGAAGTCACCGTAATTGGTGAGGTCCCAATGGTTCTGCTCGGCAAAATAGACGATCGCGCGTTTTATTTGCGTGTTTGGCAGCTGCTCGTAGCCACAGTTATTTTTCAAATAAACAAAAACGGCGGTTAAATCGGCCAAATCTTCGGCTTCCGGCTCGCTAAGGGCCTGACTGGCAGAGGAGAATCCGAGTAAGGTCAGCAATAGCAGACTGAGGGTGGTTTTTTTCATGCTCTGCCTTGTTTTTGCGGGTAAATTTAATCTTTCCAGTAAGCCAATTTTGGCGAGTAGTCGTGTCTTTAGCACAATAAAAATATTCGTCATAGTGATGATTAGGCCCGTAAATTATCAAAATGACGTTACCATATTTGCTACAGCGCTCATAAATTTCTTTTACATCTCTTTTTTACATAATTTATATCCGCTTGACCTTAACCCTGGGGAAAGGTTTAGGCTGAGCCATTCTGCCTTTCTTCTGACTTCACAAGGAGCGACCATGTATCGTCGTGATTTTATCAAACTGGCTGCGCTTTACGCCGGCGTCGCTGTTCTCCCTACCTGGAGCCGCCAGGCTTTCGCGGCCAGCCGCCCTGCGTTGCCCGTGCCTGAAATCCTCCAGCCTGACGTCAGAGGAACCTATCACCTTACCCTGCAACAGGGGCAGAGCCGGTTTTTGCCGGGCGTCAATACTGCCACCTGGGGCGTCAACGGTAATCTGCCTGGGCCCGTGCTGCGGCTGCGTCGCGGTAAGCAGGTCGGCGTTAGCGTGAAAAATTCTCTACCCGACGCCAGCACCGTGCACTGGCATGGTCTGGCTATCCCAGGCGACGTTGACGGTGGCCCGCAGGCGATGATTGCGCCGGGCGGCAGTCGCGAGGTGCATTTTACTCCCGATCAGCCAGCGGCAACCTGCTGGTTCCATCCGCATCCTCATCAAACCAGCGGTTATCAGGTGGCGATGGGGCTGGCGGGGATGGTGATTATTGACGACGATGACGCCGATAAACTGCAAATCCCTTCTCGCTGGGGCGTCGATGATATCCCGGTGATCCTGCAAGACAAACGCCTTAACGACGCCGGTCAGATTGATTACCAGCTTGATATCATGACCGCGGCGGTGGGCTGGTTTGGTCAACATATGTTAACCAACGGGGTGATTTATCCACAGCACGGCGTGTCGCGCGGATGGCTCAGGCTGCGCCTGCTCAATGGCTGCAACGCGCGCTCGTTGCAGATTGCCGCCAGCGATAATCGTCCGCTGTATGTGATTGCCAGCGACGGCGGTTTTCTGCCGGAGCCGGTGAAGGTCTCTGCCTTGCCGATGCTGATGGGCGAGCGTTTTGAGGTCATGATCGACTGTTCGGACGGCAAGGCGTTTGATCTGGTGACCCTGCCGGTACAGCAAATAGGGATGACGCTGGCACCCTTTGACCAACCGCTGGCGGTATTAAAGATTCAGCCAACCGTGACACAGTCTGGCGGCAGCTTGCCAGATTCATTGATTTCGCTGCCGGCTTTACCGTCGCTTGACGGCCTGCCGACCCGCTGGCTACAGCTCATGATGGACCCGCAGCTCGACCAGCAGGGGATGCAGGCGCTGATGACCCGCTACGGTCACGGCGCAATGGCGGGAATGCGCATGGACCACGGCAGTGCGACGTCTGACGCGTCTTCAATGAACGGCATGTCGATGGACTCTGGCGGCATGGCGGGAATGTCGATGTCGCAGGGCGCTGCTCACTTTGACTTTATGACTGCCAACAAGATTAACGGCAAGGCCTATGACATGAATCACCCGGCGTTTGCGGTTAAGCGGGGTCAGTACGAGAGGTGGACGATTTCGGGGGAAGGCGACATGATGCTGCATCCTTTCCACATCCACGGCACCCAGTTCCGTATCCTGACCGAAAACGGCAAGCCGGTCGAAAAACATCGTCAGGGGTGGAAAGACACCGTGCGCGTAGAGGGCGGTCGCAGTGAGGTTCTGGTGCGTTTCGACCATCTCGCCGACGCTCAGCATGCCTATATGGCCCATTGCCATCTGCTCGAGCATGAGGATACGGGCATGATGACAAGTTTCACGGTGGCTTGATTAAGCGCTGAAGACCTTGCGGTAGCGTCGGCTTTATTGTTGCGCAACATTCTCCTTGCGTAACGTTCTTTGCTATACTCCCCGCGCAATAAAGACTGCCATCACCCATACTGATGGCAGGACTCATTTAATTTTTTAGGTGGCAAGGCTTTATATGAAACACACTGTAGACGTAATGATTTCCGAGCAGGAAGTAAAAAACCGTATCACCGAATTGGGCCGTGAGATCACGGAGCATTACCGCGACAGCGGCAGTGAGATGGTTCTGGTGGGGCTGTTGCGCGGATCCTTTATGTTTATGGCGGACCTGTGCCGTGCCATCGACGTGCCTCACGAAGTCGATTTTATGACGGCGTCCAGCTACGGCAACGGTATGTCCAGCACCCGCGATGTCAAAATCCTGAAAGACCTCGATGAGGATATCCGCGGCAAAGACGTGCTGATCGTTGAAGATATTATCGACTCGGGCAATACCCTGAGCAAAGTGCGCGAGCTGTTCCAACTGCGTGGACCAAAGTCGCTGGCTATCTGTACGCTGCTCGATAAACCTGAGCGTCGTGAAGTTGACGTGACCGTTGAGTACGTCGGTTTCACCATTCCAGACGAGTTCGTTGTGGGTTACGGGATTGACTACGCGCAGCGTTATCGTCACCTGCCGTACGTCGGCAAAGTCACCATGCTGGAAGAGTAAAGCAGTCGCTACCCGATTGAGCCATTTCTGACGTCGACAGGGCTTGATAAGTAAGGCACATCGTGGAACGTTTTAACGCCTCAGACGTTGTAAAGTCTGAGGCGTTATTGTTAGTGCGGAATTTATTTCGGTTGCTCAAGCAGGGCTGAAACACCCCGGTGATAGCGTTGTTCAAGCATTTCGCGGCTGGTAGAAGTGATGTCCAGATCGCGCAACAGCCCGTCCTGAAGTCCGTAAACCCAACCGTGCAGGGTGATTTTCTGCCCACGTTGCCATGCGCTTCGCATCACGGTGGAGTGGCCAAGGTTATAAACCTGTTCCACCACGTTGAGCTCACAGAGTTTGTTCAGACGATCGTCTGGCTCCAGCTCGCTTAACGCGTTGCCGTGTTTGAAATAGATGTCGCGAATGTGTAGCAACCAGTTGTCGATCAAGCCCAGTTCAGGGTTTTCAATCGCAGCCTTCACGCCACCACAGCCGTGGTGGCCGCAGATTATCACATGCTCGACCTCAAGAACGTCGATGGCATATTGCACCACTGACAGACAGTTGAGATCGGTGTGGATGACCAGGTTCGCTACGTTACGGTGAACAAAAAGCTCACCGGGTTCGAGTCCGGTCAGACGTTCTGCGGGAACGCGGCTGTCTGAACAGCCAATCCACAGAAAGCGGGGTTTTTGAGCAAGAGAGAGGCGTTCGAAAAAGCCAGGATCTTCCTCTTCCATAATTTTTGACCAAGCAGCGTTGTTGCTGATCAGCGTTTCGATATCTTTCATGAAAGTTAATAGCCTGTAAGAAAGCGTCTACGTTGGAGTAATATAAGACAACTCAAATGAAATTCAAAAGGGTTCTGTTCGACCCTAATTGTAAACAAAGAAATAAAACCTCGGAAAAAGGTAAGACTTCACTTATGACATACGCTTTAGAACTGGAGAAGTTAACCAAAACCTACGCAGGTGGTGTGCAGGCATTGCGCGGTATCGATTTACGCGTTGAAGCCGGTGATTTCTATGCACTGCTTGGTCCTAACGGGGCCGGAAAGTCGACCACGATTGGGATTATCAGCTCGTTGGTCAACAAGTCAGCCGGCAAGGTTCAGGTATTTGGTTACGACATCGACAAGGACATTGTTAACGCTAAGCGCCAGCTCGGACTGGTTCCTCAGGAGTTCAACTTTAACCCTTTTGAAACCGTGATGCAGGTGGTGGTCAATCAGGCCGGTTACTACGGCGTTAAGCGCTCGGACGCCATCTCGCGTGCCGAAAAATACCTCACCCAGCTCGACCTGTGGGGCAAGCGCAATGAACGTTCCCGCATGCTGTCTGGCGGGATGAAGCGCCGTCTGATGATTGCCCGTGCGTTAATGCACGAGCCAAAACTGCTGATCCTCGATGAACCGACCGCGGGCGTCGACATTGAGCTGCGTCGTTCGATGTGGGGCTTCCTGAAGGAGCTCAACGCGCAGGGCACGACCATCATTCTGACGACCCACTATCTCGAAGAAGCCGAAATGCTGTGCCGCAATATCGGCATCATCCAGCATGGCCAGCTGGTCGAAAACACCTCGATGAAGTCGTTGCTGTCTAAGCTGAAGTCTGAAACCTTTGTGCTTGATTTAGCGCCTAAAAGCGCTATCCCACATCTTGACGGCTATCACAGCACGCTGCTCGATACCTCGACGCTGGAAGTGGAAGTCATGCGTGAACAGGGGCTGAATTCACTGTTTAGCCAACTCAGCAAGCAGGGGGTTCAGGTGTTGAGCATGCGTAATAAAGCCAACCGTTTGGAAGAGCTGTTTGTCGACCTGGTGAATGGCAGTGAGGGTAAAAAATAATGTCGCAACTCTACTGGGTGGCACTTAAAAGTATCTGGATGAAAGAGATAAACCGTTTTGGACGTATCTGGGTGCAAACCCTGGTGCCACCGGTTATCACCATGTCTCTCTATTTTGTGATTTTCGGTAATCTGATTGGTTCTCGTATCGGCGATATGCACGGTTTTAGCTACATGCAGTTCATCGTTCCGGGCCTGATCATGATGTCGGTTATCACCAACTCCTACGCCAACGTTGCCTCGTCGTTCTTCAGCGCCAAGTTTCAGCGCAACATTGAAGAGCTGCTGGTGGCACCAGTGCCGACGCACGTAGTGATTGCCGGTTACGTCGGCGGCGGCGTGGCACGCGGTATCTGCGTGGGGATCCTAGTGACTATCATTTCGCTGTTCTTCACCCACTTGCAGATCCACTCCTGGTGGGTGATCGCCGTGACGCTGTTGCTGACCGCAATCCTGTTCTCGCTGGGCGGCCTGCTGAACGCCGTGTTTGCGAGCAGTTTCGATGACATCAGCCTGATCCCGACCTTTGTACTGACCCCGCTGACCTACCTGGGGGGCGTGTTCTACTCCCTGACGCTGCTGCCACCGTTCTGGCAGGCGGTCTCCAAGCTAAACCCTATCGTGTATATGATTAGCGGCTTCCGTTTCGGTTTCCTGGGAATCTCCGATGTGCCGCTGGTATTCACCCTGACGGTGCTGGTCGCCTTCATTGCGGTGTTCTATCTGCTGGCCTGGTATCTCATCGAACGCGGTCGTGGTCTGCGGACCTAGCTGTGATGGCGTCTCCCGCTTGTCGGCGGGAGACGCCTTTATCCTTAGTTTTAACCTGGTGTAATAGCCTGCAACAGCTGCCGGGTATAAGGATGCCGAGGTTGCTGCCAAATTTGCTGATGACTGCCTTGCTCCACCGACTCCCCCTGATACATCACCATTACCCGGTCTGCGATATAGCGCACTACCGCCAAATCGTGTGAGATAAACAGCAGCGACAGCTGCCTTTCCTGCTTTAAATCTACCAACAGATTCAGAATTTGCGCCTGCACCGAGACGTCTAGTGCCGACACCGGCTCGTCGCAAATAATCAGCTGTGGATTGACTATCAACGCGCGAGCAATGCCAATGCGCTGCCGCTGGCCGCCCGAAAATTCGTGCGGATAGCGCTCCACTGAGTTGGCCGGTAAACCGACCTGATCGAGTATTTTCAACACCGCCTGATGATGCGTGGCCCGGTTGCCCAGCCGGTGGACCCGCAGCGGCGTCCTGAGGATTTCACGAACCGTATGGCGCGGATTGAGCGAGGCGTAGGGATCCTGAAACACCATCTGGATACGGCGTCTTAGCGGCGCAAGCTGCGAGGACGTCAGTTGAGTAATATCCTGCCCCTCGAAATTGATGCTGCCACTTTTTGGCGTCAGCAGGCGTAGTATCAGTTTGGACAGAGTCGACTTGCCGCAGCCTGATTCACCCACCAGGCCCAGCGTCTCGCCCGGCATAATCTCCAGCGATACGTCCTTGACCGAGGCGGTTTGGGGGCTGGCTGAAGGGTAATGAAAGCTGACTTTCTCCAGCTTTAGCAGGGGACGTCCGGCATTTTGAATCGGGCGAGCGGGTACAATGGGCGGCGTGTAAAGGGTCGGGGGAGCGTCGAGATGATGGACAATCTCCGTCAGACGACTGCTGCGGTAGTGTGTGGCCTGACTTCCGTGCAGCGAAGCGGCCAGCAGCCCTTTGCTGTAAGCATGCTGCGGGTGCTGAAACAGCGCCGACTTTTCGGCCTCTTCAATCTTTTCACCCTGATACATAACCGCGACACGGTCCGCGCGCTGTTCGACCAGCCCAAGGTCATGAGTGATAAACAGTACACCCATGCCCAACTCCTGGCGCAGTTTGTCCAGCAGGCTGAGGATCTGAATCTGCACCGTGACGTCCAGCGCCGTGGTGGGCTCGTCGGCGATCAGCAGTTTGGGTTCGCAGGCTACCGCCATGGCAATCATTACCCTTTGCCGTTGGCCGCCCGAAAGATGGTGTGCATAGTCATCGATGCGTTTTTCTGCGTAGGGAATATTGACCCACTGCAACAGCTCAATGGCCCGCACGCGCGCTGCTTTAGCTGAAAGACCGAGATGCAGGCGCAGAGTCTCGATAATTTGCTGGCCGATAGTGAGCACCGGGTTAAGCGAGGTCATCGGCTCCTGAAAAATCATCGCGATATCTTTGCCGCGTAATTGGCGAACGCGAGCCGCGGGCAGGGCGAGCAGGTTGGTGCCCTGATAGAGTATTTCGCCACTGAGGCGGGCATTGTCTGGGGCAAGCCGCATCGCCGACAGCGCGGTAATCGACTTGCCGCAGCCCGACTCGCCGACCAGCGCCATAAACTGACCCTGCTGCACCTGGAGATTCAGTTGGCGCACGGCGGCGTATTCACCAAAGGTGACACCGAAGTTTTTGAATTTGAGAAGAGAGGCCATGAATTATTTCCCCTTGCTGCGCGGGTTGAGCCAATTGTTCAGGGCGTCGCCCAGCAGATTGAGCGCCAGAATGGTCACCGCCAGCGCACTGCCCGGAATAACCGCCAGATACCAGGCGTTCTGCAATGACTGTCGGCCATCGCCAATCATGCTGCCCCAGCTGATACGGTTAGGATCGCTGAAGCCGAGAAAGGCCAGCGAGGACTCAGTGAGAATCGACGAGGCCATTAGCACCGACAGGGTGACAATCAGTGAGGGCAGCACGTTGGGCAGCAGTTCACGAAAAATAACGCGCAGCGGGCTGTAGCCGAGGCTGTGCGCTGCCAGCACGAAGTCCAGTAAACGCAGCTGACGATACTCGGCTCGAACCAGCCGGGCGATCATCGGCCATGATGCGAGTCCGATGGCGAATGAGATATAGGTGACGGTCGGTTGCCCCACTACCACCAGCACCACCACCAATAGAAACGACGGGAAGGTCTGGAACAGTTCGGCAAGACGAACGACAACGCGGTCTGTCCAGCCGCCGAAATAGCCCGCGCTGGCCCCGGCAATAATGCCAATCAGCAGGCTGACGACCACCGCACTGAAGCCGATTTGCAGCGAAACCTGGGCACCGTGAAACAGCTCAGAGGCGACGTCGCGCCCCAACGAGTCGGTGCCGAGCCGATACGCAGGGTCATCGCCTGGCCACAGGAAAGGCTGTGCCACCATCTCCAGCGGATCGCCGGGAAACAACCAGGATGCCAGAGCGGCCATTGTGAGCACGATCAGCAGCAGCACGCTGCCCACCACCGCCTCGAGCGAGTGCCAAAAGCGCCGCCAGCTCGAGAGACCGGCCGGTTTTTGCGTCAATGCGTTAGCAAGTAAAGGATCGACTGCACTTTTCATTTTTTGCCCTCGATGCGTGGGTCAAGCCAGCTTTGCAGTACGTCGACCACAATATTGACGATTACCACCAGAAACGCCGAGAGCAGCAGCACGCCAAGGACCACGTTGAAGTCGCGTGCCACAATCGCCTCCATCGCCAGACTGCCGAGTCCGGGCCAGTTAAATACCGTTTCGATGACCGCCGCGCCGCCCAGCAGATTACCGAAATACATGCCGGCCACGGTGGTTACCGGCATCAAGGCGCAGCGCAAAATATGGCGCAAAGCCACGGTGCGCGGGTGCAGCCCTTTGGCGTGGGCGGTGCGGACAAAGTCCTGACTGGCGATTTCCAGCATCGCGCTGCGGGTGAGGCGGGCATAAATGGCGATGAAATAGCTGCTCAATGACAGGACCGGTAGCACGGCATGGCGGAGTGTATCGACTATCGCGTGCCAGCCGGTGAGATTGGCGCCTACGGTCTGACTGCCGCCGCTCGGTAGCCAGTCCAGCTGCACCGAGAACAGCAGCAGGATGACCAGCCCCATCCAGAAACCCGGCAGTGAATAGAGCAACAGATTCAGCAGCGTGAGCAGACGGTCGGGCCATTTATTGGCCCAGACCGCCATGATGACGCCAAAGCTGATACCCACGACCAGCGCGACACACTGCGCCAACAGCATCAGCAACAGGGTATTGGGCAGACGGGAAAGGATGAGCGTGGTGACGTCCGTGCCGTAGCGCGGTGAATAGCCGAGATTAAAATGCGCCAGATGCGAAAGATAGCTGTAGAACTGGAGCAGTACCGGCTTATCCAGCCCATACTCCGCGCGTAGCCAGGCCATATTTTCGGCGGTTGCGCTGCCGGACTGGCTCGCCATAACATCGACCACGTCGCCGGGAACCAGCTGGAGAAACAGGAATACCACCAGCACAATCCCCAGCGCGGCGGGCACCGCCTGAAAAAGTGCCCGACCCAGCGCGTAAAAGATCCGGGTCAAAGATTCCATTGTTGGCCACCGTCCCAAAATGACGGGCGCAGAGCCGCGTAGAAGCCGTTAACCAAGGTGACGGTGTCGTAAACCGGCAGGCCAAATCGCGCCCGAATCAACGCGCTGAACGGTGCGAGGTTGGTGCATTCCAGTACAAAGGCGCCCGCATTCGGGAAGCGTTTCAGCGCAGCCTCGGCGGCGCTGAGTACCTCGTCGGCCAGCGTCTGCCAGCTTACCGAGGTGTCACCTTCACGGATAGACCGCACGAACGCCGAGCTTGCCGGCATACCGGCGACGGCGGCGTCACCTGGGATACCGACGCGGGTAAGATAGTCTGCTTTCAGCGTTGTTTCATCGAAAGTGAGGATCAGCGGCTGACGATGAGCGGGCAGCAGCTGACGCACGGTAACGTACTGCAACAGGCTGCTGGTGACCACCGGCACCGGCGACCATTCGGCCAGCTGTTGCTGATACCACGACAGATAGCCGCAGCTGGTGGTCAGCCCGTCGACGCCTTCGTCAATAAGCGCCTGCGCCGCACGTTTGAACGGTTCGAGCAGCTTGAACTCGCCCAGATGCCCCATGCGTTGAGGTACTGCCTCCTCCACCACCTTATAGCGCACCGGAAAATTCCAGGTATTTGGGTTGCCGATATCGCCGTGATAGCGGCGGAAATGCGTTTTCACCATCAGAATGCCAAGGGTTGCCGGTTTAACGTCGGCTCTGTTTGATTGCTGACTCATCGCGTTCTCCGAGTGCCGTTGTTAAGGTTTAGGGTCGACCCAAACCGACGAAAGATTGCCTTCTACGCCGTCTGCGGTCGGTGAACTGTCATGAACCCGCTTGTTGGCAAGGGTAATAAACTGCGGTGAAGCCAGCGGGATATCGGGCACTTCTCGCTGCACAATGTCCTGAAACTGCCTGAATTCATCAATGCGTTTCTGGGCGTCGTTTTCGGTTTGCGCGGCTTCGAGCAGTTTATCGACTGCCGGATTGTTGTAGTGAGTGATGTTGGTCCAGGGGACGCCCAGACGATAGTTCTTCGACCAGTAGAGGCGCTGGACGCCGACCGTGGGATCGTAGAGATTGGCGTACTGGTCGATGGAGAACTGGAAGTCTCGACGAGTAAAGACGCGTTCGGCGTAGGTGGAGATATCCTGAGAGCGAAGGGTAACGGCGATGCCGATTCTGCTCAGCGCCGAGCGCACAAACTCTGCATTCCGGCGGAAGGTATCGTCATAGGTGTTGTAGTCGAGCGTCACGCGCAGTCGAATACCGTCGCTGCCTTGCTTGTAACCGGCGTCATCGAGCAGTCTGTTAGCGGCCGCAAGGTCATATTGATAAGGCGAGGGTGCGGCGCTGTGGAACGCTTTCAGGCCGGGAGCAATCGGCGATTCGGTGGGCGTCGCATAGCCAAAATAAACCACCCGCAGCAGTGCTTCACGGTTGATGCTGTGGGCAATTGCCTGACGCACGCGGATGTCTTTAAACAGTTTATCGTCAAGGTTGAAGTAAATTGACGCCACGCTGTAGTTATAGTTGTACCCCTTATAGTCAAACACCAGATCCGGCCTCTTCTGGAGTGTTTTTAGCTCGCTGAGTGCAACCGGCGTGCGATAACCCAAGTCGGCCTGTCCGGTTTGTAAATCAAGCGATCGAACCACCGGATCGGTTGAAAACTTCACGATCAGCTGATCGATATACGGCTTAGGCGCGTCCCAATAATTTGGGTTACGTTTATAGATGATATAACTGCCGCGAACCCATTTTTCAAAGATATAAGGCCCGGTACCGATCGGGTGATTATTATTTTCATTTTTTAACGGGTCAGTATTGGCATAAATATGTTTTGGCAAAATAGGTGTTTCGCCGGCGGCAAAGGCGCGAATCAAATAAGGTGCCGGATGACTGAGTTTAAATACTGCCGTTAAAGGATCGGGGGTACTTATCGACTCGACGTTGGCAAAAGTGGCTTTGGCGCGCGGATGTGTCTTCTTCAGCAGGTCGATGGAGAAGGCCACGTCTTGCGAGGTAAACGGCTGACCGTCGGTCCATGTCACCCCTTTACGCAAATGGAAGGTGTACTGTAGGCCATCCGCGCTTATGTCCCACGAGGTTGCCAGCTGCGGCAGCGGGTTGAGGCTATAGTCGTAGGTCAGCAGTCCTTCATTGACCTTGCTGCTGACGGCAATAACCGGCTGTGCCACCGTGGCTAACGCCACCAGCGCCGAAGGTTCACTCGGTAATATCAGGGTCAGCGTCCCACCTTGATGCGGCGTGATAGTCTGGCTCTGCGCCGTAGCGGAAATAAACAGGATCCCTAGAATAAATAAAGACAAAGCACGACTTAATTGTCGAAATAAGCGCATAACAATAGCCCTTTCTTTGTAATAGAAGAGATGAGTATTTTTAAATCGAATTAAAAGCTATCAAATCTCTATTTTTAGGACTATGAACTTAAAAGTGTTTTAAAAGCAGAAAAATGGCAAAGGGAAACGGCAGAGGTAAATAACAGCGAGATATCATCGGACAAATAAAAACGGGAGCACAGGCTCCCGTTTTTTACGCAATTTTCAGCATTCAGGCAACCTGAACGGGCACCGCTTTTGCGGTACGTTTCAGCTGATTCGCGCCTTCAAAATAGGCCACTTTAGGCTGATGTTGACGCGCATCGGCATCGGACATCTGCACGTAGGAACAAATAATCAGCAGATCGTCAACGCTGGCGCAGTGCGCCGCTGCACCGTTTACCGAGATAATGCGTGAGCCGCGCTCGGCCGCGATGGCGTAGGTAGAGAAACGCTGACCGTTAGTCACGTTATAAATATCGATAGCTTCGTATTCAAGGATCCCGGACGCATCCAGGAAATCCTGATCGATGGCGCAAGACCCTTCATAGTGTAAATCGGCATGCGTCACGTGAACGCGATGTAATTTACCCTGCAGCATTGTGCGAATCATAATTCTTACCTTTACCTTCGAAGTCAGTGATGAATATTAAACGGTTAAATCCACTTCCTGATTGTCGATCAATCTAGCGTTGCCCAGCCAGGCCGCCATCAAAATAACCGCTGATGTGCTGTCGACCGACAAATCACGTAACGTTTTTGCATCGCGAATGAAAAGTTCGTCCGGCTGAAAACCGGCTTCGCGCAGCTGCTCGGCACAATCGGCCAGCAGCTCTTCAACATGACGTTCACCCTGAGTCAGGCGCGTGGCGACCTGATTCATAATCTTGGCAAGACGCGGCGCGATTTTACGCTCGTCACTGGTCAGATAGCCGTTGCGAGAGCTGAGCGCCAAACCGTCTTTGGCGCGCACGGTCGGCACGCCGACAATTTCGATGTCATACCCCATATCTTCTACCAACGCGCGGATCAGTGCCAGCTGTTGATAGTCTTTTTGGCCGAAACAGGCGACGTCTGGCTGTACCAGATTGAACAGCTTACTGACAATGGTTGAAACGCCGCGGAAATGCCCCGGACGGCTGGCACCTTCGAGAAGGGTCGACAGACCCGGAACGTCGACCTGAGTTTGTGACGCGAGGCCTTTAGGATAGACCTCCGCCGGCACCGGGGCGAACACCAGATCGACGCCTCGTTTGTTCAGCTTCTCGCAGTCTTCCTGCAAGGTACGCGGATAGCGCTCGAGGTCATCGGCGCGCTCAAACTGCATTGGATTGACAAAGATGCTGACGATGACAATATCCGCCCGCGCTTTGGCTTCGTCAACCAGCGTCATGTGGCCCTGATGCAGATTGCCCATCGTCGGCACCAGCGCGATGCGCTGGTTATTTTGTTTGAAAAAGCGAATCTCACGGCGCAGCAGCGGAATAGTTTCAATGATTAACACAATTATGCCTCTATCTGAGTTGCAAGGTGCTTACTGAAAGCTGTGTTCAGGTCCAGGGTATACGCCTTCCTCAACCTCTTTGACATACAAACGTACGGCATCGCGGATGTCACCGGCCTCGGCGAGGAAGTCTTTGGCAAATTTAGGAATATGGCCACCGGTGATGCCAAAGGCATCGTGCATGACCAGAATCTGACCGTCGGTTGCGTTACCCGCGCCGATACCGATGACCGGTATTGTCAGCTCTTCAGTGACGCGACGGGCCAACTCGACGGGCACACACTCCAGCACCAGGAGCTGGATACCGGCTTTTTGCAGCGCCAACGCGTCCTGCAACAGCTGATTGGCCGCCGCTTCACCACGGCCCTGAACCTTATAACCGCCGAAGATGTTAACCGACTGCGGCGTCAGCCCCAAATGACCACAGACCGGCACGGCGCGCTCGGTCAACGCGGACACGGTGTCGCACAGCCAGCTTCCTCCCTCGAGTTTGACCATGTTAGCGCCGGCGCGCATCAGCTGAGCGGCGCTGTCGAAGGTCTGTTCCGGCGTGGCATAGGTCATAAAGGGCAGGTCGGAAAGCAGCAGCGCTTTAGGCGCACCGCGACGAACGCAGCGGGTGTGGTAAACAATATCTTCGAGGGTGACCGGCAACGTTGAGTCCTGGCCCTGGACAACCATGCCCAGTGAGTCGCCAATCAGCATCACGGGAATACCTTGTTCCGCGAAAAGCTGGGCAAAGCTGGCGTCATAGGCGGTAATGGTCGCAAATTTGTGTTTTTCCTGCTTCCATTGGCGAAGTTGGCTCATGGTGGTTGCTTTCATTGTAATTTCTCAGCCTTATAAACTGTCAACTATCCTGTTGGCTATTCTACTGGAAGCTCACTCAATCACGTAGTCTGTTTGAGGTAAGTTAAAGTTACCTCACACTTTAAGAAACACTTAATAAGTGGCGGATATACTGAATAAGCGGGCGCAGTAGCGCGGATAAAACCAGGGCGAACGATGAGAATTCTACTGATTGAAGACGACAAGATGATTGGCGACGGCATCAAAGTGGGCCTCACGCGCCTGGGATTTACCCTCGACTGGTTCACCGATGGCATGACCGGCAAGACTGCGCTCGACAGTGCACCCTATGACGCGGTTATCCTTGACCTGAGCCTGCCGGGGCTCGACGGCATGCATCTGCTGCGTCAATGGCGGCAGGGAGGAAACGATACTCCAGTATTGATTCTGACGGCTCGGGATGCGCTGGAGGATCGCGTCAGCGGGCTTCAGTCCGGTGCCGATGACTATCTTTGTAAACCCTTTGCGCTGGTGGAAGTTGCCGCGCGGCTTGAGGCGCTGATTCGCCGCCGACACGGACAGGTGACGCCCAAAATTCAGCACGGCAACGTCGAATTTGACCCCGCCTCGCGTGGCGTGAGCCTCAACGGTGAGCCCGTCGTGCTCACCTCGCGGGAAGTCTCGGTGCTGGAGCTGTTTTTACGCAATAAAGGCCGCGTATTACAGCGCCAGCTGCTGCAGGAAAAGCTCTACAGCTGGGATCAAGAGGTCAGCAGCAACGCCGTCGAGGTCCATATTCATCACCTGCGCCGCAAGCTGGGCAACGGTTTTATCCGTACCCTTCACGGCGTGGGTTACATTCTGGGTGATGAAAACTCGTGAGGTTATCTTTCAATTTACGCACCCTGCGCGCCCGGTTGAGAACCCTCAGCCTCAAGATGCGGCTGATCCTGCTGTTTGCGGTGCTGGCGTTGGTGACCTGGACAGTGGCGAGCAGCATCGCGTGGCAGCAGACCCGCCATAAAATTAATCAGGTATTCGATACCCAGCAGATGCTGTTTGCCAAGCGTCTTGCGACGGCCGATCTGGGCGACAAGCTGGTTAAAGGTCAGGACGTCGACCTGCCCGGTACCAAGACGCTGGTGGATAAACACCACCGTGGACATACCGACGATGACGCGCTGACCTTTGCGGTTTTCGACCGAGAGGGGCATATGCTGCTCAACGACGGTGAACACGGCAAGGCGATTCGTTTCGACAAAAACGCGCAGGGATTCACCGATGCCGAACTTAAGGGGGATGACAACAGCTGGCGTTTGCTGTGGCTGACCTCGACCGACGGACGATACCGCATCGCCGTGGGGCAAGAGTACGATTACCGCAGCGATATGGCGTGGGACATGGTGAGCGGTCAGCTGCTGCCTTGGCTGGCGTCCTTGCCGGTGCTGATGTTGGCCATGATTGTCATGTTGACGCGTGAGCTGCGTCCTCTGCGGCGCGTGGCGCATGATTTACAGCATCGTGCCGCCGACGAGGCGCAACCGCTCTCGACCGAAAAAATCCCCGGCGAGGTCATGCCGCTGGTGCAGTCGCTGAATTCGCTCTTTGCCCGCACACAGGACATGCTGGTGCGTGAGCGGCGTTTTACCTCGGATGCCGCTCACGAGTTGCGCAGTCCTCTGGCCGCGCTGCGGGTGCAGACGGAGGTCGTTCAGCTGGCGGGAGACGATAAGCAGGTGCGCGAGAATGCGGTGAAAAATCTGACCACCAGCATCGATAGGGCCACGCGCCTTGTCGATCAGCTTTTGACCCTCTCGCGCCTTGAATCCTTTACCTCGCTTGATGACCTGTCGCCGATTGACTGGCCCGAGCTGGTGGCGCAGGCGCTGATAGAGCAGGACGCAACCGCGCATCGCAAAGGCGTCGAGTTGATACTGGAACAAAAGGGTACGCCGCCGCCGATGCGTGGACAGCCTCTGCTGCTCTCTCTGCTGGCCCGTAATCTGCTGGATAATGCCATTCGCTATTCGCCGACGAGCAGCGCAGTGCGCCTGACGTTATCGCCTACGGGCCTGTGTCTCGAAGACGGAGGGCCAGGGCTCACTGCGGATCACTTGTCGCGTCTGGGAGAACGTTTCTACCGACCACCGGGACAGGAGCAAACCGGCAGTGGACTTGGGATTTCGATAGTCCTTCGCATCGCACAGTTACACGGTATCAGGGTCACCTATGCCAATGCACCCGAGGGAGGGCTGCGCGTATTGCTGACGTTTTAAAACAGACGCCATCCACAGGGTGCGCCGAGTGAGGCGGTGCTAGCCTTATGTTCTAACGCAAATTTTATTCCCGAGCTTCTGCTAGAGTTACAGGTACGGATTTTAAAACGTCTTTTATCCATACTTTTTAAGTAAGAGACTTTCCAACCTGGAAGGGTATTGTTTATGGTTACACGACGTAACTTTCTCGCTTATACCTCATTTTCGATGGCCCTCGCGGCGCTGGGGCTGACGCCGGAGGCGCTGGCCGCACAACGGTTAAAACTTGGCAAGGTCAGCGCATTCAGCTTCGAATGGCTGGTCCAGCTGGCCGAAACGCAGGCAAAAAGTCCGTTTATCCCCCCCGAAACGGTGCCCGAAAATATCCTGGCCAACATAAATTACGACATCTACCGAAAAATTATTTATAACCCTGACTATGCGCTTTTCGGCAAAACCGCGAGCCGCTTCCCGGTGACTTTTTTTAGCGTTAGCGGTCTGCATCACACGCCGGTGAAAATGTCGGTGGTGGAAAACCATCTTGCGCAGGAAATAATTCAGGACATTGGTTACTTCAGTCTGCCCAACAAGACGCCGGGCGTTTTACCTAAAATTAAAGGCAATGTGTTTACCGGTTTTCGCGTTTTGGAGAATCAACAGGTATTAGAAACCCATCCCGACAAAGACTGGGTGTCGTTTCTGGGGGCGTCTTATTTTCGCGCGGTAGGCGAGCTGGGGCAGTTTGGTTTATCGGCGCGTGGCATTGCCATCAATACCGTCTATAACGGCGAGCCGGAGGAGTTTCCCGACTTTACCCAATTCTGGTTTGAAACGCCCGAAGGTGACAGTAATCGTCTGGTGGTTTATGCGCTGCTCGACGGACCCAGCATTTGCGGCGCCTATCGTTTTGTTCTGCAACGTACCAAGGGCGTGGTGATGGACGTCGATTGCTCGCTGTTTTTACGGCGTGACGTCGGACGATTTGGCATCGCGCCGCAGACCTCGATGTTCTGGTTCTCAAAGATAGCTAAAGGCTCGGCCTCCGACTGGCGGCCTGAGGTGCACGACTCGGATGGATTAGCGCTCTGGACCGGGCATGGTGAACATCTCTGGCGGCCGCTGAATAATCCGCTGCAAATACAGGTCTCGGCGTTCAGCGATAACAATCCACGGGGCTTTGGGCTGATGCAGAAGGAGCGTAATTTTAACGCCTATCTCGGATCGGTCGGCTATGAGCGTCGCCCCGACCTGTGGGTTGAAACGCGAGGCGAATGGGGCGAAGGCTCGGTCCAGCTGGTCGAGATCCCGACCGACGACGAAATCTATGACAACATCGTCGCGATGTGGGTGCCCAAAGAGCCTGCCGTTGCGGGGAGTCAGCATCAGTTCAGCTATCGCCTGCACTGGCTGGCCGACGAGCCCTTTCCCTCATCGTTGGCACGCTGTGGCGCAACGCGCCTGGGCAGAGGCGGTAATCCGGGGGCATATCCGCCGTCAGGCGTGCGCAAATTTATGATTGAATTCAGCGGAAAGGTGCTGGATGAACTTCCCGTCGACGCCAAACCTGAGGCCGTACTGTGGGCTTCACGCGGTAGCTTCGACGGCGTTAAGGTCGAGAAGTCTCCGGGCGACAACAAGCGATGGCGTGCGTTCTTTGATTTGCATTCGCAGGGTAAGGAACCGGTCGAACTGCGGCTGTACCTGAAAAACGCGGAGAAGACGCTCTCGGAAACCTGGATTTACCAGTATCTGCCGTTCGAGTCTTCTCCGAGGCCGTTACAGGGAATTTAGCATCCACGGCAAGGGGTTGATGATGATGCAAAGATTTAACGCAGAGATTACCAGCGAACCAGCCCGTTGATGGGCACGCGGGTGAGAACCTGTTGCAAAGACTCGCCGTCGGGGAAGAGAAGCTCCGGGGCGATTTCTGCCAGCGGATAAAGCATGAACTCGCGGTTCTTCATGTCGTAGTGCGGCACGGTGAGACGCTCGGTGGCATAAATCTCGTTGCCGTAAAGCAGCATATCGAGATCCAGTGTGCGCGGTCCCCAGCGTTCGGCTTTACGCACCCGGCCCTGATTTTGCTCAATCGCCTGAGTATAGTCGAGCAACTGATGGGCTGGCAGCTGAGTATCCAGCGCGACCACGGCATTGAGATAATCCGGCTGGTCCTGCGGGCCAAGCGGTTTACTGCGGTAAAAAGAAGAAGCCTGAACCAGGTGGGTACGAGGAATGTGCGCCAGCGCCTCCAGCGCACAGTTAACCTGGTCTACAGGCTGGGCAAGATTACTGCCCAGCGCGATGTAGACCCGAATCATTGACCGCTACCCGCGCGTGGTGCACGTTTACGGGGACGACGTGTGCGGTTACGGCGCGGTGGCGCGTCATCGCCCAGCGTGCCCAGCATGTTCTTCTGCGACGCCGGTGTCGCCTCCTGGAACTCGCTCCACCATTGCGTCAGGCTTTGCAGCTCACGATGCTGCTCAACTTCGGCGCGCAGCGCCAGCAGGTCGAATGCAGCGCGGAACTTAGGATGTTCCATCAGCTTGTGCGCGCGCTTGCCTTGACGACGAGACAGACGCAGTTGCAGAGACCAGATATCGCGCACCAGCGTAGTGATGCGTTTTGGAATAGCCAGAGAACGGCACTGCTCGTCGAGCACGTCGTTCATCGCCAGTGAGAAGGCGTCGTAATAAGTCAGTCCGCCTTCCTGCGCCAGTTTCTGCGCATGTTCGATAACCGGATACCACAGCATCGCCGCGAACAGGAATGCCGGATTCACCCGCATGTCGTTATGCAGACGATGGTCGGTGTTCTTCAGCACCTGATCCAGAATGCGTTCCATCGGGCTGTCACCGCCCTCGGTGAACTGGCGGGCAATCAGTGGGAACAGTGGCTGGAACAGCTGATATTCACGCAGCAGCTCAGCGGTTCTGAAACCGTAGCCCGCTTGCAGCAGCTTGAGGGATTCTTCAAACAGACGCGCCGGAGGAATTTCCTGCAACAGGGTCGCCAGACGAGGAATAGGCTCGGCGGTTTCCGGGCTGATGGTCATGTCCAGCTTGGCGGCGAAGCGCACGGCACGCAGCATACGTACCGGATCTTCACGGTAACGCGTCTCAGGATCGCCAATCAGGCGAATCACGCCTTCTTTCAAATCTTTCAGGCCGCCGGTGTAGTCGCGCAGCGTAAAGTCAGAAATTCCGTAGTACAGGCTGTTAATGGTGAAGTCGCGGCGCTGAGCATCTTCTTCAATTGAACCAAAGATGTTGTCGCGCAGCAGCATACCGTTCTGAGCCTGCTGGGAAAGATTCTTGTCGTCGGTTTCCTGCACCTGTTCGTGGTGTCCACGGAAGGTCGCTACTTCGATGATTTCCGGGCCAAACATGACGTGGGCCAAACGGAAACGACGGCCAACCAGACGGCAGTTGCGGAACAGTTTACGGACCTGCTCTGGCGTCGCGTTGGTGGTAATGTCGAAGTCTTTCGGTTTCTTGTGCAGCAGCAGATCGCGAACGCCGCCGCCGACCAGATAGGCCTCATACCCTGATTTATTCAGGCGATAGAGCACCTTCAGCGCGTTATCGCTGATGTCTTTGCGTGAAATATCGTGGCCGTCGCGCGGGATAATCGTCATGTCGCCAGACGATACATCGCTTTGTTTGCTCACGTGTTTTTGCTGTGGCTGCTGCGTGCGCGGCGATTGACGCGGTGCAGTGCGTCTTTCACGAACTTCTGGCGCTTTAGCCTTCACCTGTTCAACGTCAGGGGAAGTAATGGGATCGCGGTGGCCTTTATCATCATGAACGGGCGTCTCTTCACGACTGATTTTATCTTCACGAACTAGCACCTTACGGCAAAAATTGGCTACTCGGGTAAAAATGGTACACCTCGATAGTGTCGGATAAAAATGGCGCAACTTAAAAACAGCGGCTAATCATAGCTCACACGGGCAAATCGTGGAACTTTTTCCAACGACCAATGCGTTACTGCCCAGCGTAATAATAAAGGCAAAGTTAAATCCTGCCAGCTTTCTGGTACAGATTGCCCTAAAAATAACATTGTTTGCACAATTACCGGCCGCGGATCGCCGTCGGGTAGCGCTGGAGCATGATTTTGCTTGGAGAGTTTGTCGCCGTTGGCATTAAGTGCCAAAGGTAAATGAACGTAACCTGGCGCTGGCAGACCCAAATGCTGATACAGCGACAGTTGTCGCACCGTCGGCGCAATCAGGTCAGCGCCGCGTACGATATGGTTGACGCCCTGAAAATGGTCGTCGATCACCACCGCCAGATTATAGGCAAACAGCCCGTCGCGGCGGCGGATAATAAAATCTTCTTCTGCCAACCCGGCATCAGCAATAAATTCGCCCTGTAGCTCGTCGTGAAAGCGCTGAACCGGCAAGGTTTGATGCAAACGAATCGCTGCATTCTCCGGGCCATGACCTGCACAACGGCAGTGGCCGTCATAGGTGCCACCGAGCTGAGAGATACGTTGGCGCGTACAGGTGCAGTAATAGCTTTTACCCTGCTGATGCAGCCATGCCAGCGTTTCTCGGTAGGCCTCGTGTCGCTGTGACTGCCAGACCACCTCGCCGTCCCACTCTAGCCCGTACTGCTCGAGCTTGGCCAGAATTCGACTTGCGCTGCCTGGGACTTCTCGCGGTGGGTCGAGGTCATCGATACGCACATGCCATTGTCCACCCTGTGAACGGGCGTGCAGATAGCTACCGAGTGCGGCAATCAATGAACCAAAGTGGAGGTCGCCTGAAGGCGAAGGAGCGAAACGACCGATATAGGGAGATGAGATAGACATGGCGAGGAGAGCGCGGTGTGCAAAAACACACCGCGTGAGTTCCCGTAACTTAGCCGGCCATCTGCTTTTCGCGGATTTCTGCCAGTGTTTTACAGTCGATGCACAAGTCAGCGGTTGGACGCGCTTCAAGACGGCGGATACCAATCTCTACGCCACAGGATTCACAGAAACCGAAATCCTCGTCTTCCACTTTTTTCAACGTTTTCTCGATCTTTTTAATCAGCTTACGCTCGCGATCGCGGTTACGCAGTTCCAGGCTGAACTCTTCTTCCTGAGTGGCACGGTCTGCCGGGTCAGGGAAGTTTGCTGCTTCTTCCTGCATGTGCGTAACGGTACGGTCGACTTCATCCCTGAGCTGATTGCGCCATGCTTCAAGAATCTTTTTGAAGTGGTCCAGCTGGGCGTCGTTCATGTACTCTTCGCCTGGCTTCTCTTGATACGGCTCCACCCCAGCGATGGCGAGAATGCTCAGGGACGAGGTTTTACGGGTTTTCCCTTCTTGCATGATGCTTCTCCTACATAACACGCACTATCGATCCCCAACGGGGGGAAAAAATCAGGCCGCTATAAATACCAGAAGGTGGCGAGGTTGGCAATTATTCATCACAGCCTATTGACAAGCCTGTGAGAGAAAGCGTATTCGCGACCAGCGGTTTTGGCTGCTGACGACTTCAATTTGGGTACATCACACATCGATTAATAAACAGGCTATCGACCTGGAATGACCAACGGTAGCCGCTCTGTGAGTTGCATTCCCTCAGCAGAGAGTTCGGCACCATAACACATCACTTCGACACCGTTTTCCTGCACCTGCGTCAATAATTCTGCGTAGCGGGGATCAATATGGTGTGCCGGAGCCACACTTTCAATGCCTGAATGCAATACTGCGAAAAAAAGTATCGTTCGTTTACCTTGTTCCGCCATTGATTGCAGTTCGCGTAAATGTTTCTGACCACGCAGCGTCACTGCATCTGGGAAATAACCACATCCTTGTTGCAGCAGCGTGACAGATTTTACTTCAATATAGCATTCGGGACGGTTTTCTGCCTGCAATAACAGATCTATACGGCTGTTCTCTGTGCCATAGCGAACCTCAGCGCCGAGTTTACTGTAACCGGATAATTCGGGTATGCGCTGTTGCTCAATTGCTTCCCGCACGAGCTGGTTGGCGCGCAGGGTGTTGACGCAGATCCAATGCCCGTCCTGCGTTTCAGACAATTCCCAACTGTGGGCATACTTTCTTTTCGGGTTATCTGACGTGGAATACCAGACGGTATCACCGGGCGTTGCGCATCCGGTCATGGCACCCGTATTCGCGCAGTGTAGCGTAAGTTCGCGCCCATCGGCGGTGACGACATCGGCGAGAAAACGTTTGTAACGTTTGATAAGCGTTGCCGGTTGAAGCGGCGGAAAGAATTGCATCAAATCGGCTCTCTGATTAGCAAGGGGATGACGCGACCAACGGCCAGCTTTGCAGGCACTGATAGCGGGTGCGTCCCTGATGATACTGGGACTCGTAAAGACTGAATTCGTTAGCATCGAGCTGCCACTCAGGCGTCGAGGCGGGCAATGCCACCGGACGCGTTGCGCCGCGCAGCAGGGAAACGTGGGGATGAAACGGCAGCGTTGACTGATAACAACCGTTGCGCGCAGCGTGTGAGCGCAGCAGGGAGGCCAGTTGCAGGAGCGCAAGCGGTGCACGTCGAGTGCCTAGCCAGACAACGCCCGGGCGCGGCCAGTGGCCCAGGTCGTCAAGCGTTAAACTAAACGTCGGTGACGTTATGCGGGAAGCAATCCCGCTCAGCACCCTGGCCTTAGCGTCGCTGACGTCGCCCAGAAAGGCCAGCGTCAGATGAAGATTGGCCGCCGCAACAGGACGCCCCGCCTCGGCCTCAAAACTGTCGGCGCGCCACTTTATCACCTGCTTTTGCAGCTTGGTCGGCAAAGGAAGGGCGAAAAACAGGCGGCGTGATTCAGACATGATTTTTCCTTGAGGGTAAGGTTACTGAACGCGGCTACATACCGGCAGTAAGGCTAAATGCTACAATTCATCCCGGTCTGCGACAATTTTTTCTATTACAATGCCGGCCCTGAATACTGAATCATCAATGGAGAATCTGTGTCTTTACTGCCCGTCGGTGCCGTTTTGAACCAAGTTATTGCCGCGCTGCAACAGGCGCAGCAGGTGTTATTGCATGCGCCCACCGGAGCCGGTAAGTCGACCTGGTTACCGTTGCAGATTCTTAAGTCCGGCCTGTTTCCAGGAAAAATCTTGCTGCTTGAGCCTCGCAGACTGGCGGCAAAGAGCGTGGCCTATCGTCTGGCGCAGCAGCTTGGTGAACAACCGGGGCAGACTGTCGGCTACCGCATGCGCGCCGAATCAAAGACCAGCGCGGAGACGCGCCTCGAGGTGGTCACCGAGGGAATTTTAACCCGCATGGTGCAGCAGGACCCCGAGCTTGCCGACTACTCGCTGGTTGTTCTCGATGAATTCCATGAACGCAGTTTGCAGGCCGACCTTGCGCTGGCGCTGCTGCTCGACGTGCAGCAGGGGCTGCGTGAAGATTTGCGGTTGCTGATTATGTCGGCGACGCTCGACAACGCCCGCCTGTCGCCGCTGCTGCCTGACGCGCCGGTCATTATCTCTGAAGGCCGCAGTTTTCCGGTCGAGCGCCATTATCTGCCGCTCGCCAGTCATGAGCGTCTCGACGAAGGCGTTGCGCGTATCGTCAGCCGTCTCATGGCCGAGAATAGTGGCTCGATGCTGCTATTTTTACCCGGCGTGGCGGAAATCACCCGTACGCAAAATCTCCTGACCGGACGGCTGAGCGACGACGTCGATCTCTGCCCGCTTTACGGTGCGCTTTCGCTGGAACAGCAGCAGAAAGCGATTCAACCTGCGTCGACCGGTCGTCGCAAGGTGGTGCTGGCGACCAACATTGCCGAGACCAGCCTGACTATTGAAGGCATTCGGCTGGTGGTCGACAGCGGTCTGGAGCGCAGCGCGCAGTTTGACGCCCGCAGCGGGCTGACGCGGCTTGTCACGCAACGCATCAGTCAGGCGGCGATGACTCAGCGTGCAGGGCGCGCTGGGCGTCTCGAGCCGGGACTGTGCTGGCACCTGTTCAGTAAAGAGCAGGCCGAGCGTGCCGCTGCGCAAAGCGAAGCGGAAATTCTACAAAGTGATTTAAGCGGTCTGTGGCTGGAGCTGTTGCAGTGGGGATGTCAGGATGCTTCGCAGCTGACGTGGCTCGACGCGCCACCGGCTATCGCGCTCAAGGTCGCGCAGCGGCTGCTGAGCTCGCTGGGCGCGATAGACGACGAGGGCAAACTTACCCCGGTCGGGCGTTCTATGGCACAGATTGGCTGCGAACCGCGTCTTGCGGCGATGCTGGTGCAGGCCGAGCGCCAGGGGGCTGACGCGCTCGCCACCGCTGCGCTGCTGGCCGCCATTATTGAAGAACCTCCGCGTGGGGGGCAGCCGGATATCGACTACTGGCTTAGCCGACCGCAGCCGCACTGGCAGCGTCGTGCCCGTCAGCTCAGTCAGCGACTTTCGCGCAGCAGCGGACAGGTTGATGCCTCGCTTGCTCCCTGGCTGCTGGCCTCGGCGTTCAGTGACCGTATCGCCGAGCGACGCGGGCTCGATGGCCGTTATCAACTCGCGAACGGTTTGGGCGCCTCACTGGCGCAGGACGATGCATTAACCCGCGCTCCCTGGTTGGTCGCGCCGCAGCTGTTGCAGGGCAATAACAGCCCTGATGCACGCATTCTGCTGGCCATCACGTTGGACGCTTCTCAGCTTGCCGCGCGGCTACCCAAGATTGTTAAAGAGCAGACCGCCGTCGAATGGGACGAAGAAAAAGGGACCCTGCGCGCGTGGCGACGCTGGCAGGTTGGGGGTCTGGTGTTGAAGGCGCAGCCGCAGGCTAAACCGGCGGACGAAGACCTACAGCAGGCGCTGCTTGAGTGGGTGAGAGCGCAGGGGCTTCAGGGGCTGACCTGGTCAACGGCGGCCGAACAGCTGAGGATTCGCCTGATGTGCGCCGCGAAATGGCTGCCGGAAATCAGCTGGCCAGCGATGGATGACGCAAGCCTGCTCGATAACCTCGAGCAGTGGTTGCTCCCGTCGCTCAACGGCGTTCGCAGCCTGCGTGCGTTACAGCAGATTGATTTGGCAGAGGCATTGCTGCGCCTGATGAGTTGGGATCAACGTCAGCGTCTTGACGCTAATTTACCCACCCATTACAGCGTCCCGACTGGCAGTCGGCTGGCAATCCGCTATCATAGCGACCAGCCACCGGCGCTGTCGGTGCGTTTACAGGAGATGTTTGGAGAGCAACGCAGCCCGATGCTGGCCGAAGGCCGCGTCGCCGTGGTGCTAGAACTGCTTTCCCCAGCACATCGGCCTTTGCAAATAACCCGTGATTTGGCCGCCTTCTGGCAGGGCTCCTATCGCGAGGTTCAAAAAGAGATGAAGGGCCGATACCCTAAACACCCGTGGCCGGATAATCCCGCCGAGGCGTTACCCACGCGTAGAACCAAGAAATACAGCTGAATTTTCAGACCTTTCTTCTATGCAGGATGAAAGGCCAGGAACAGAGTAAGCGCCAGTTTCGACACAGCTCTTATTTTAAAAAACATTTTTCAAATAACCGCAGTAAATAGCATCCGGCATTTTTTTATAAGTCGGGTCTGATGGAGATTAAGTATGTCTGGCGATGATCGCGAGCCGATTGGCCGTAAAGGCAAACCGTCACCCCCTAAGCCCAAGCGCGGGCGCCCCGTGCGCCGTAGCCGTGACGACGAAGAAGAGACCCGTTATAGCTATCAGGGCGATGATGAACAGGACGATGATGACGTTAGTAGAAATGCAGCACCTCAGGAGTCACGCATGACTCCCCGTAAAACTGCCAAGGGCGGCAAGGCTGGCAACGGCAAGAAGCCGCGTAAAAAACGCCGCTGGCTTGGTCTGCTGATCAAGCTGTTTATCATCTTCGTGGTATTGATGGCCGCCTGGGGCGTTTATCTCGACTCCGAAATTCGTGGGCGTATCGACGGCAAAGTCTGGCAGCTGCCTGCCGCCGTCTATGGCCGCATGGTGACGCTGGAGCCGGGCACGCCGTATACTGAAAAAGAGATGATTAACCTGCTGGAAGGGACGCAGTATCGTCAGGTTACGCGCATTACTCGTCCGGGCGAATTCAGCGTGAAGGGCGGCAATATCGATTTGCTGCGCCGCCCGTTTGACTTCCCAGATGGTAAAGAAGGTCAGATCAACGCGCGTCTGATTTTCAAAGGCAATCAGCTTGCCGAAATCAAGAACATGGACAACAATCGCGACTTCGGGATTTTCCGCCTCGATCCGCGTCTGATAACCATGTTGCAGTCGCCAAACGGCGAGCAGCGCCTGTTTGTTCCGCGTTCCGGCTTCCCGGATTTGCTGGTGCAGACGCTGATTGCCACCGAAGACCGCCACTTCTACGAGCATGACGGCATCAGCCCATATTCTATCGGTCGTGCGTTCGTGGCTAACCTGACGGCAGGACACGCGGTACAGGGCGGCAGTACGCTGACTCAGCAGCTGGTTAAAAACCTGTTCCTGACCAATCAGCGCACCCTGTGGCGTAAGGCGCGCGAAGCCTATATGGCTATCCTGATGGACGGTCGCTACAGCAAAGACCGCATCCTTGAGCTTTACCTCAACGAAGTGTATCTGGGCCAAAGCGGTTCAGATCAGATTCGTGGTTTCCCGCTGGCCAGCCTTTACTACTTCGGCCGTCCGGTTGACGAGCTGAGCCTTGACCAACAGGCGCTGCTGGTTGGGATGGTAAAAGGGGCTTCGCTGTATAACCCGTGGCGTAATCCGAAGCTAGCGCTCGAACGTCGTAACCTGGTGCTGCGTTTGCTGCAGGAGCAGGGGATTATCGATAAAGAGCTGTATGACATGCTCAGCGCGCGTCCTCTTGGCGTGCAGCCGAAAGGTGGGGTGATTTCACCACAGCCGGCGTTCATGCAGATGGTTCGCCAGGAGCTACAGCAGAAACTCGGCGATAAAATTACCTCGATGTCCGGCGTGAAGATCTTCACCACCCTGGATCCGATCGCTCAGGACGGCGCAGAGAAAGCGGTAGAAGAAGGTATTCCTCTTCTGCGTAAGCGCAGCGGCTTTAACGACATTGAAACAGCGATGGTCATCGTTGATCGTTACACCGGCGAAGTGCGTGCGATGGTTGGCGGAGCGGAAACGCAGTTCGCCGGCTTCAACCGTGCGATGCAGGCGCGTCGTCAGGTCGGCTCACTGGCTAAGCCAGCGACTTATTTGACCGCGCTGAGTGATCCGAACAAGTATCGTCTGAACACCGTACTTGCCGACCAACCGCTGTCTATCAAACTGTCGAACGGCCAGACCTGGTCACCGCACAACGATGATAATCAGTTCCGTGGTCAGGTACTATTGGTGGATGCGCTGGCGCGTTCGATGAACGTGCCCACCGTGAACCTCGGTATGGCGGTCGGACTGGACAACATTACCAAGACGCTGATCAACCTGGGTATTCCTAAAGAGTCGTTGAGCCAGACGCCATCTATGCTGCTGGGTGCGATTGCCCTAACGCCGATGGAAGTGGCTCAGGAATACCAGACAATCGCCAGCGGCGGTAACCGGGCGCCATTGTCGGCGGTTCGCTCGGTCATTGCCGAAGACGGCACCGTGCTGTACCAGAGCTATCCACAGGCGGAACGCGTTGTTCCCTCCGAGGCGGCTTATCTGACGATGTACGCGATGCAGCAGGTGGTGGCAGAAGGAACCTCACGCCAGCTGGCGGTGAAATATCCGAAGCTGCATCTGGCGGCGAAAACCGGTACTTCCAACGAACTGCGCGACAGTTGGTTTGCAGGGATTGACGGTAACCAGGTGGCGATTACCTGGGTAGGACGCGACAACAACGGTCCTTCCAAACTGTGGGGTGCGACCGGTGCGCTACAGCTTTACAGCCGTTATCTCGGCAACATCACGCCAATGCCGCTGGACCTGCAGGTCCCAGACGACGTGAGCATGATGAACATCGATGACAGCGGTAACTTTATCTGTAACAACGGCGGCGGTGTGATGACCGGCGGCGGGTTGCGCGTGATTCCTGTATGGACCGACAATGCTCAGCAGCTGTGCCAGGCCTCTCAGGCGGCGGCTTATCAGCAGCAGCAACAGCTTTTGCAGCAACAACAGCAGCAACAGCAACAGGGCCAACCGCAGGGTCAGCCGCAACAGCAGCAGCCTCAGGACAATCAAAAGGACAGCAACGGTGTTGCAGGCTGGATAAAAGACATGTTCGGCTCAAAATAGGGCTGACAGGGCTATTTTAGGCCAAGTCATTAACAGCAACTTCCTGATTTATAAAGCGCGATGAAAATCGCGCTTTTTTTTATTCTTTTTCCGACCGGCCCTTACGGCTTTACTTATCAGGTATCAACTGCTTGCTTGACCCTAAACATTGCAGGGACGGCTTTAATTTGCCCGCAGGCCGCCAAAAGTAAATGCCCTTGCAGTTTCCTTACCGTTCCGCATATCATGCGATGTTTATAATAATAATTATCGTTTCTATTCCCATTCAAACATCTCCAGAGAATAATAATGGCACTTATGCGTACGTCTTCAGTGAAAAACTGCCCAATACTTTTTATTCCTAACAAACTCGCGTTAACCGTGGCCGCCGCGTTAGCGGGCTTTGCTTTTCAGGCTTCTGCCGCCCAAACCACGGCCAATGCGTCAAAAAACGACACCATCACTGTGGTTGGCGATAGCGCATCGAACGTGGTTCAAGAGTCTGCCTGGGGACCTGCGCCCACTATCGTAGCCAAACAAAGCGCGACGGGGACCAAGACCGATACGCCAATAGTCAAGACACCCCAGTCTATTTCGGTCGTGACCCGTGAAGAGATGGACACGCGCCAACCGACCACGGTCAAACAGGCGCTGAACTATGCGCCGGGCGTTTTCGCCAGCCGCGGTAGCTCAAACACCATCGACGCGGTCGAAATTCGTGGCTTTACCTCGGTGAATACTAATCAGTATCTGGATGGCATTAAATTACAGGGGGACAACTACTCTGAAGTCGCGATGGACCCTTACATGCTGGAGCGCGTAGAGCTGCTGCGCGGCCCGTCTTCTGTTTTATACGGTAAGAGCAATCCGGGTGGCGTCATTGCCATGGTCAGCAAGCGTCCAACTACCGAGCCGCTGCACGAAATCCAGTTCAAGATGGGCAACGATAACCTCTATCAAACCGGTTTCGACTTCAGTGACGCCATCGACGACGCGGGCGTTTGGTCCTATCGTTTGACCGGCGTGGCGCACAGCCAGGATTCACAGCAGGAGATGGCGAAAGAAAAACGCTATTCCATCGCGCCGTCGTTCAGCTGGCGTCCAGATGATAAAACCGAATTCACCTTCCTGAGCAACTTCCAGAACGACCCGTATCTGGGCTTCTATGGCTGGTTGCCGCGCCAGGGGACCGTGGTCCCTTATTACGATGCTGCGGGCAATGCGCACAAGCTGCCAACCAATTTCAACGACGGTGAAGCGGTCAACAAGATGTCGCGCAACCAAAAAATGGTGGGCTACAGCTTCAGTCATGAATTCAACGATACCTGGACCGTGCGCCAGAACCTGCGCTACACCAAGCTGCAAACGCAGTACATCGGTTTCTATGGTACGGGCTACACTGCACCGGGCACGCTTAACCGCGCCTATGTGCAGTCCAACGAGAACCTGAGCAACTTCGACGTGGACACGCAGGCGCAGGCTAAGTTTGCCACCGGCGCTGTCGATCATACGCTGCTGTTGGGCGTTGATTACATGCGCATGCGCAATGACATCGATGCGGACTACGGCACCGCGTCTGACCTGGATATGCTGGCCCCGCAGTATGGCAACGACAAGAGCAATCTTTACTACGCCTACAACATTTTGAATCGCCAGGAGCAAACCGGCCTGTATGCGCAGGATCAGGCAGAATGGGACCACTGGATCCTGACCGCAGGGCTTCGTTACGACATCGCTAAAACCTCAACGCTGACGCGTAGCACCAACGATACCGCGGCGATTACCGATCACCGATTCACCTGGCGCGGCGGTCTGAACTACCTGTTTGACAATGGAATTTCACCTTACTTTAGCTACAGTGAGTCGTTTGAACCGACCCCAGGCGCGACGGCCGATGCCAAGCCGTTCAAACCGTCCGTCGGCAAGCAGTATGAAGCCGGGGTAAAATACATCCCCAATGACCGTCCAATCAGCCTGACCGCCGCGGTCTATCAGCTGACAAAAGACAATAACCTGACTGCTGACCCTGTAAACCTAGGTTTCAGCGTACAGTCTGGCGTGATCCGTTCTCGCGGCGTCGAGCTGGAGGCCAAGGCGGCCGTTAATGCCAACGTTAACGTCACCGCGTCTTACACCTTCACCGACGCGAAATACACCCACGATTCGGAATATCAGGGTCAGCGTCCGGTTGAAGTGCCGCGCAACATGGCGTCACTGTGGGCCGATTATACCTTCCATGAGTCTGCGCTTAGCGGTCTTACGGTGGGTTCCGGTGTCCGTTACGTTGGCTCGACGTCCAGTTTCTACACCACTGGCGATAACACCAATAAACCTTTCAACGTGGCGAGCTATGCACTCGTTGATGCACTGGTGAAATACGATCTGGGACGTTTTGGCCTGCCGGGCTCCTCCGTCGGTGTCAATGTCAACAACCTGTTTAACCGCGAGTACGTTGCCAGCTGTTATCGCGACTATGCCTGCTACTGGGGATCTGACCGTCAAATCGTCGCGACGGCCACCTTCCGCTTCTAACGGGTTTTCTTCGTAAAACATAGCCGGGTACAGGCCAATGCCGTGCCCGGTTAACGTAACGATAGGCCACAAATGAAAACTGCCAATGTAGAACCACCACAGGGGCTTACCGACAGCGTTTATCGCCTCGATCGCGTAAGTTTCACCGTACCGGGACGCACCTTGCTGTCACCGCTTTCTCTAACCTTTCCGCAAGGGAAAGTCTGCGGGCTGATAGGCCACAACGGTTCCGGTAAATCTACACTGCTTAAGATGCTGGGCCGACACCAGCCTGCCACCTCCGGGCAGGTGCTGTTGAATGAAAAACCGGTCGAACGGTGGGAAAGCAAGGCCTTTGCCCGTCAGGTGGCGTACCTCCCGCAGCAGCTTCCCGCCGCAGAAGGCATGACGGTGCACGAGCTGGTGGCTATCGGCCGCTACCCGTGGCACGGCGCTTTGGGGCGTTTTCGTTTGCAGGACAGAGAGAAGGTCGACGAGGCAATCGAACTGGTCGGGCTTAAGCCTTTTGCCCAACGTCTGGTTGACAGTCTCTCTGGCGGGGAACGTCAGCGCGCCTGGCTGGCGATGATGGTGGCACAGGATAGCCGCTGCCTGCTGCTCGACGAACCTACCTCCGCACTGGATATCGCCCATCAGGTTGAAGTACTGGCATTAATTCAACGCCTTAGTCACCAAAAAGGCCTCACCGTCATCGCCGTATTGCACGATATCAATATGGCCGCACGCTATTGCGATCGCCTGATGGCGTTGCGCGGCGGAGAGATGATTGCCGAGGGCAGCCCGATCGAGATGATGCAGGGGGACGTGCTGGAAAAAGTTTACGGCATTCCGATGGGAACGCTGCCTCATCCCGCAGGCGGAGCTCCGGTCAGTTTTGTCTACTGAATCCGCTTCTTACTTGAAGCCGCAGCGGCGCTTTCTGCGCTCACTTACCCGAATCGCATACATGAGTAAGCGCATCGGGTTTCATTCACTTGCAATCTTGTTGCAACTCCAATTAATGTGCGGATTGGTCAGGAATGATTGATTTTAATAACTTATCCCGCCGTCGACTGTTACAGGCGATGGCGCTGGCTCCGCTGATGTTCGCTTTTCCTGCGTTGAGCGCCTCCCCGAATTCGTCAAAAGGTCATACCGACCTCGACCGTATCATTGCTCTCGAGTGGCTGCCTGTCGAACTGCTGATTGCACTCGGCGTTATGCCGATGGGCGTCGCGGATATCCATAACTACGGTTTATGGGTGAAAGAGCCGCAGCTTGCGCCGTCTGTCATTGAGATAGGGCAGCGCACCGCGCCCAATATGGAATTGATGCAACAGATGAATCCGTCGCTGTTGGTGATTTCTCAGGGCTATGGTCCGAAGGCCAGCCAGCTCGAGTTAATTGGCCCGGTGCTAAGCGTCACGGCCAACGATGGTTCGGGGCATCCGCTGCAACAGGCCATTCATTCGCTGAATAAACTGGCCGATTTTCTCGGTTTGCAGGACCGGGCCGAACGACATCTGGCGCAGTATCAGCAGGTGCTGACGCAGACTCGCGAGAGCCTGAAATCAGCCGCCGAACGGCCGGTGCTGTTGTTCTCGTTTCTTGATAAACGCCATGTGCTTATCTTTGGTGAAGGCAGTCTGTTGCAGGAGGTGATGAGCGACGTGGGACTGACCAACGCCTGGAACGGTGAGCGTAACTACTGGGGCAGCGTGACCGTTGGTATCGAGCGACTGGCGTCGATTAACAACGCTCGTGCCCTGTGCTTTGACCACGGCAGCGAAGACATACTGGCCGAAGTGGCGAAAACCCCGCTGTGGCAGTCGCTGCCGTTTGTCCGTCAAAACCAGCTCAGCGTTGTGCCCGCCGTCTGGTTCTATGGTGCTACGCTTTGCGCCATGCGTTTTTGCCATATTTTATCGGCAACTCTTGGGAAGCCCGTATGAACCGCCGTTCCGTTAGCCAGACGCTGGTCCTGTTAATTTCGCTCACCTTTGTCTGTGCTTTGCTTAGTCTTTATAACCTGTATCAACAGCTGCCCTTCGCCCAGTGGCGCGAGGCGCTGTGGCAGCCAAATATCGATAATGTGGGTCAGATGCTGTTTCATTACAGCCTATTGCCGCGCTCTGCGGTGGCGCTGTTGGCCGGAGCCGGTCTCGGGCTGGCGGGCCTGCTGTTTCAGCAGGTGTTGCGTAATCCGCTCGCCGAACCCTCGACGCTCGGCGTCTCTGCCGGAGCGCAGCTTGGGCTGACGGTCGCGACGTTGTGGAGCTTGCCCGGTGGTGAAGTGACTCAGCAGTTCGCGGCGATGGCCGGAGCGATTGTGGTTGGCGGGCTGGTGTTTGGCATTGCCTGGGGCAAAAGAATGTCTCCGGTCACGCTTATCCTCGCGGGTCTGGTGGTTGGCCTTTACTGCGGCGCGGTGAGCAGTTTGTTGGGGTTATTTAACTATCAGCAGCTGCAAAGCCTGTACCTGTGGAGCACCGGTTCGCTTAACCAGCAGGACTGGAGCACGGCGGGTTTCCTGCTGCCGCGCGTGGTGGGGGTCTGGCTGCTGGCATTTGTGCTGCAACGCCCAATGACGCTTTTGGGGCTGGACGACGGCGTTGCCCGTAATCTGGGGTTAGGGCTGTCGGCGGCGCGGCTGGCAGTGCTCGGATTGGCCATTTTGCTCAGTGCCCAGTTGGTCAATGCGGTGGGAATTATCGGCTTTATTGGCCTTTTTGCGCCGCTGCTGGCAAAAATTCTCGGCGCGCGTCGCCTGAAATCGCGGTTGATTCTGGCTCCGCTGCTGGGTGCCTTGCTGCTGTGGCTTACCGACCAAATCGTCATGTGGCTGTCCGGCGTCTGGTTTGAGGTCTCGACCGGCGCAGCAACGGCGCTGGTTGGCGCGCCTATTCTACTGTGGCTGCTGCCGCGTCTGCGCACCCACGCCGTGCCGCCACCGATGAATCAGGGCGACCACATTCCCAAAGAACGTCAACATCTGCTGCGCTGGATGGTGCTGGCGGCCGGGCTAATGCTGGCAGGTCTTGTGGTGGCATTCTGCTTTGGGCGCAACGCACAGGGCTGGCACTGGTCGATGGGACATCCGCTCGATCTGCTGCTGCCGTGGCGTGGGCCGCGCATCTTTGCTGCACTGGCAGCGGGGGCAATGCTGGCGTCTTCCGGGGTGATAATCCAGAAGCTGACCGGTAACCCGATGGCCAGCCCGGAAGTCTTGGGGATTAGCTCCGGTGCCGCGTTTGGCGTGGTGATAATGCTGTTTCTGGTGCCTGGCGATGCCTTTGCATGGTTACTCCCGGCGGGGAGCCTCGGGGCCGGATTGACGCTGCTGGTTATCATGCTTATCTCGGGATTTCGTCAGTTCTCACCGGAGCGCATGCTGCTGACCGGCGTGGCGTTAAGCACCGCCTTCAACACTGTTCTGGTCCTGCTGTTGGCCAGCGGCGATCCGCGCATGGGTGACCTGCTGTCGTGGATATCTGGCTCGACCTATGCGGTGACGGCAGAACAGGCGTGGCGCACGGGCATCATTACTGTGATGTTGCTGCTGCTGGTGCCGCTGTGTCGCCGCTGGATGAGCATCTTGCCGCTCGGCGGTGTGACGGGGCGTTCGATGGGGGTGGCGTTGGTGCCCACCCGCATGGCGCTGCTGGCATTGGCGGCGGTCATGACCGCACTGGCGACGTTATCGGTAGGGCCGCTGAGCTTTATTGGGCTGATGGCTCCGCACATGGCGCGCATGCTCGGCTTCAGGCGGGCAATGGCTCAATGGATGGTCGCCAGCGTGTTGGGTGGGTTGCTGATGGTGCTGGCAGACTGGTGTGGACGAATGATTTTCTTCCCGAACCAGATCCCGGCCGGGCTGCTGGCGACCTTTATCGGCGCGCCATACTTTATCTATCTGCTGCGTAAACAGGCGTCATAAATCAGCATTAACTCAGCGCGTAATCAGAAAAAAATCAGGGCCGGCAGGGTATTAATCCCTTGCCGGCCCTGAATGCTAAGCGTAAAAGTAATTAAAGTTTAGCGAAGCTGCGGCGTGCTGCATCCAGGGTGTGCTGAATGTTTTCCTGGCTGTGAGCCAGAGACATAAAGCCAGCTTCAAACGCTGACGGTGCCAGATAAATGCCTTCTTCCAGCATCAGGTGGAAGAACTTTTTGAAACGCTCAACGTTTGACTGCATCACGTCCTGATAAGAAGTGACGGTCTCCAGCTCGGTGAAGAACAGGCCAAACATGCCGCCGGCGTGGTTAACCACAAACGGAATATTTTCGGCCGCCGCCGCCGCCTTCAGGCCTTCGGCAAGCTGAGTGGTCAGCTCGGTCAGTTTCTGGTGAACGCCAGGCTGAGAAACCTCGGTCAGACAGGCCAGACCGGCTGCCATGGCGATAGGGTTACCGGACAGCGTACCTGCCTGATAAACCGGGCCGGTCGGTGCCAGCGCCTGCATGACTTCATGACGACCGCCGAACGCGCCCACCGGCATACCGCCGCCGATGATTTTACCCAGGCAGGTCAGGTCAGGCTTCACGCCGTAGTATTCCTGAGCGCCGCCCAGCGCCACGCGGAAGCCGGTCATCACTTCATCGATGATAAGCAGTGCGCCAAACTCGTCACATAGGGCACGCAGGCCGGGCAGGAACTCAGGCAGTGGCGGCACGCAGTTCATGTTGCCTGCGACCGGTTCAACGATGATACAGGCCACGTCGTCCGGATATTGTTCAAACACCGCACGGACAGAATCCAAATCGTTATAGGTACAGGTCAGCGTGTGCTTGGCGAAGTCAGCAGGCACGCCCGGTGAGTTCGGCTGGCCTAACGTGAGTGCGCCAGAACCGGCTTTCACCAGCAGGCAGTCAGCGTGACCATGATAGCAGCCTTCAAACTTGATGATTTTGTCACGATGGGTGAAACCGCGTGCCAGACGAATAGCGCTCATGGTGGCCTCAGTACCGGAGTTCACCATGCGAACCATGTCCATGCTTGGCACCAGTTCAGTGACCAGACTGGCCATTTTGACTTCCATCTCGGTCGGCGCGCCGAAGCTTAGGCCGCGCTGCGCCGCTTCGATAACCGCATCGCGGATAGTGGCATTGTTATGACCCAGCACCATCGGACCCCATGAGCCCACGTAGTCGATATAAGCCTTACCGTCCGCGTCATATAAAAATGCACCGTCAGCGCGTTCGATGAACAGTGGAACACCGCCCACGCCGTTAAACGCGCGCACCGGCGAGTTCACGCCCCCGGGGATCAGCGTTTGTGCTTGGGTAAATAGACTTTCTGACTTACTCATTGAGAGGCTCCTGGATTTTTGTGCAGCCAGATACGGGCTGTACGAGCAAAATTAGTCATGTGAAAAAGCCGCTTCGCGGGCGACCTTGCGATAGGCTCTATTCTAGAGAACATGGCGTCGTTATGAAATGTTTGCAGGTGAGCAATTCGGTTAAGAAAGATATTATGCATCTTCAAATCATGATTTGTATGATTAAATCTTTACCCCGAATCCTTTTGCCAATCACTGAAAAGAGCACCATGAGCGAATCTTTAGACCCGAGGCCCGCCGCAGCTGGCCTTCCGACCCGCAGACGCCCTAGCGAAGTTCTGCGTCAGTTTTTGCGTCGCGACAAGACGCCGGTGGCTATCCTTATCGTCGCGGCACTGGTGGGTATCGTCGCGGGCCTGCTCGGCGTGGCCTTCGAAAAGGCCGTCGATTGGGTGCAGCACGTCAGGCTCTCGGGGCTTGGCACGGTCAGCGGACACGTCTGGTTGCTTTGGCCATTAACCTTTATCGTCTCGGCGCTGCTGGCGATGGTCGGCTACTATTTGGTGCGGCGTTTCGCGCCGGAGGCCAGCGGGTCGGGCATTCCCGAGATTGAGGGGGCGCTGGAAGAACTGCGACCGGTTCGCTGGTGGCGAGTGATTCCGGTGAAGTTTGTGGGCGGCATGGGCACGCTCGGCGCAGGCATGGTGCTTGGGCGAGAAGGACCAACGGTGCAGATGGGCGCTAACCTCGGCAAAATGCTGGCGGACATTTTCCGCATGCGCAGCGCCGAAGCGAGGCACACGCTGTTGGCCACCGGTGCAGCGGCCGGGCTTTCCGCCGCCTTCAACGCACCGCTCGCCGGGATCCTGTTTATTATCGAAGAGATGCGCCTGCAGTTTCGCTATAGCCTGATTTCGGTTAAAGCGGTGTTTATCGGCGTTATCATGTCGAGCATCGTTTATCGGTTATTTAACGGCGAGAGGGCGGTGATTAACGTCGGCGTGCTTGCGAATGTCTCGCTGCAAACCTTCTGGCTTTATCTGGTGCTGGGGATGGTGTTTGGTATCGTCGGCGTCCTTTTTAACGCGCTGATTTTCCGTACGCAGGACCTGTTTGCCCGCCTGCACGGAGGGCGTTTGCCGACTATCCTGCTGATTGGCGGTTTGCTTGGCGGCATGTGTGGCCTGCTGGGGCTCATCAAACCTGAGGCGGCGGGCGGTGGCTTTGGCCTGATCCCCCTGGCCGCTGCGGGGACTTATTCGCTCGGCGCGCTGCTGTTTATTTTCATTGCTCGCGTCGTGACGACCCTGCTGTGCTTCTCTTCGGGTGCACCCGGCGGTATTTTTGCGCCGATGCTGGCGCTCGGCACCTTGCTTGGTACCGCATTTGGCATGGCCGCGGCGGCGATGTTCCCAGAATACGGCATTCAACCCGGTACCTTTGCGATTGCGGGCATGGGGGCTCTGTTTGCGGCGACGGTACGTGCACCGCTGACCGGTATCGTTCTGGTACTCGAGATGACTGAAAATTATCAGCTGATCCTGCCCATGATTATTACCTGTCTTGGCGCAACGCTGCTGGCGCAGTTTCTTGGCGGTAAACCCTTGTATTCTGCCTTGTTAACCCGCACTTTACAGAAGCAGGAACGCGAGCAGGCCGAGCAGGCCGCACGTACGGCGTCGCAGAGCAGTGAGAGCACGGTTTCACAAAAATAACCGCAAAAATTAGCGGGACGGCGTGACGAAAACGGCTCATACTTGAATCTGAGATACATGTATAAGATAATCAGTTCATTATTCAGACAGTCAATCCGGCGGCCTGAACAGAATTCGGATTGGGAGTGAAAACATGAGTGAACCCATTTTAAGTGAGCCAACCGTAGACGAACCACCGATGGCGCTGCCGTTGCAGTTTACTGACGCTGCAGCCCGTAAGGTCAAGAATCTGGTGGCCGATGAAGAAAACCCTGAGCTGAAGCTGCGTGTATACATCACCGGCGGCGGTTGCAGCGGTTTCCAATATGGCTTCACCTTTGACGACAAAGTCAATGACGGTGATATGACCATCGAGAAATCCGGCGTTGCGCTGGTCGTTGACCCAATGAGCCTTCAATATCTGGTCGGCGGCGAAGTGGATTATACCGAAGGGCTGGAAGGTTCGCGCTTCGTGGTGACTAACCCGAACGCTAAAACCACCTGCGGTTGTGGTTCATCCTTCAGCATCTGATGCTGCTGCGGTGAGAAAGAATTGAAAAGCCCTGTGCATTTGCACGGGGCTTTTTTTATGGCTCAACGCTTGAGTGCGTCAATCTCCGAACACAGCTGCTGCGCGGCAAGCAGGATGCGGGGACCCGCGCGGTTGAACCAGTCGGCGTTAACCGCGAGAAGCGGCACCTGCAGCTGACCTTGCCAAAAATGATTGATTTCGGCCTGCTGCTGCGCGGTACCGGGGAAAATTATCGCCTTTGGCGCGCGACTCAGTACCTGCTCGCGGCTGACCTGCGGCCAGGGCGCGGGGCTATCGGCAAAGATATTTTCTGCGCCGCACAGGCTGACAATCTGACTCTGTAGGGTATGACCTGAACTGGTAAAAAGTGGCTGAGTAGAGAACTGGATAAACACCGGCACCGCAGCGTGCTCAGGATGTTGCGCCTTCAATTGCTGTAGCCGTTGCCGCATCTGACGGGCCGCTGCATGGCCGTTTTCAGGCTCGCGGCTATAGTCTGCAAGCTTGTCCAGCGCGTCGGCGACTTGCTCCACGCTTTGCGGATCCAGATAGACGACTTTGACGCCCAGCGAAGCCAGTTGATCCAGCGGCCGCTGCGGATTCCCGCCTCGCCACGCCAGCACCAGATCGGGTTTTAGCCTTAGAATGCGTTCGACGTTAATCCCTTGCCAGTTGGCAACTTGCTCTATCTTCTGTGCTGCAGGGGGAAAATCGGAATAGGCGCTGACGCCCACCAGCTTATCGCCGAGTCCGGCGGCATAGGCCAGCTCGGTCAAGTTGGGCGCGAGGCTGACCACGCGCTCGGCAACCTGCGCCGTCGCCGCCAACGGCAGCCACAGCGCGATAAGCAGGAGAAGCCTAAGCACGAGGCTGGATTACTCCGCAGCCAGCGCTTTCAGCATGGCGTCAACCATCAGGGTTGACTGCTCGGCGGCGACCACCAGGAACTCTTCAAAGCTCAGGTGTGATTCGCTGTCGGCGACGTCGGAGATGGCGCGCACGACTACGAACGGTGTACCGAACAGGTGGCACACGTGGCCTACGGCAGCGGCTTCCATTTCTACGGCTGCCACGTTTGGGAAGGTATTGCGAATGCGCGCCAGCGGTTCTGCGCCGTTGATGAAGGCATCGCCACTGCAAACCAGCCCGCGCACAGCGTTCAGTTTCAGACCGGTGAGGCATTCTTCGGCCAGTTTGATCAGTTTGGCATCAGCCACAAAAGACGGAGGGCAACCTGCCATCTGGCCCGGCTCGTAACCAAAAGCGGTGACGTCGGCGTCGTGATAGCGAACCTCTTCGGAAACCACAATGTCGCCCACTTTCAGCGTCTTGGCGAGGCCACCGGCGGAACCCGTATTGATGACCACGTCGGGCTTGCAGTGCTCCAGCAGCAGGGTGGTCCCCATAGCTGCCGAGACCTTGCCAATGCCAGATTTCAGCAGCGCCACGTCTACGCCGTTCAGCTGTCCGGTATAGATTTCGCAGCCAGCACGTTGCAGGGTTTGACGGTTTTCGATTTTGTCGCGCAGAAGGGTAACTTCTTGTTCCATTGCGCCAATGATGCCTACTTTCATAGTGAATACTCGCAGATGATAAAAATTTCCCCATCATCATTCAGATGCAGGGCATGTTGGACACGGCCTCGATGAATGCGGCATAGTCTATCATGGCTAAAGGCAAGAAATAATGCGTTTACTGCCTGCAACAAGGCTCAGGATTAACGGAAGAAGTGACTGATAAGGTAGGAAATCATGTCTGGGATCGATTTTAAAACGAAATTCAACTTCCAACGTCCTTTTAGTCCACCGATAGAAGCCGGTGATGAATACGACGTGATCCGCCAGTTTGAAAGCGATCGCGGACGGATCATCAACTCCGCCGCCATTCGGCGTCTGCAGCAGAAGACTCAGGTTTTCCCGCTCGAGAAAAACGCCGCGGTGCGAAGTCGCCTGACGCACTCGATGGAGGTGCAGCAGGTGGGGCGACACATCGCCAAAGAGGTGCTGCATCGTCTGCGTAAAGCGGGGCGTATCGAGAGCCTTGGCCTTACGGAGTCCACCGATCCCTTTGAAAGCGTGGTCGAAATGGCCTGTCTGATGCACGATATCGGCAATCCGCCGTTTGGTCATTTTGGCGAATCCGCTATCAATAACTGGTTCGCGAAACGCATGGATACCGCCAGCATCGAGAGCGGGGGGGCGGCGTTCGAAAGCTGCCGCCCCGGTTTTCTGTGCCTCGATGGGCAAGACGCCGAGCTGGACACCTTGCGTAAAAAGGTGCGCGTCGATCTCTGCCATTTTGACGGCAACGCGCAGGCTATCCGCCTGGTGTTTGCCCTGCTAAAACTCAATCTTACCTACAGCCAGAGCGCCTGCATCCTCAAGTACACCCGGCCCGCCTATTGGTCGGGTAAACCTCTCGACGAATTCAGCTACCTGATGAAGAAACCTGGATTCTATCTTTCCGAAGAGCCGTTCATTCGCCGTCTGCGCGATGAGCTGGATCTCGGTGAATTTCATCGTTACCCACTGACCTACATCATGGAAGCGGCCGACGATATTTCCTACTGTATCGCTGACCTTGAGGATGCCGTCGAGAAGGATATCTTCACCGTCGAGCAGCTTTATCAGCACCTTAAGCGCGAGTGGAAAGACCAACAGCCGGGCGATCTGTTCGAAAGCGTGGTCGATACCGCCTATCAGAAAATGGATCGCGCCAAAACGTTCCGCAATCCGGTGGATTACTTCTTTATGGAGCTGCGGGTGCAGACGGTGAAGCAGCTGGTCCCGCATGCTGCGAAGCGATTTATAAGTAATTTATCGTCAATATATTCAGGAACCTTCAATCAGGCTTTACTTGAAGATGACAGCCAGTCTAACCGGCTGCTGGAAATATATAAAAGCGTGGCGCGTAAGCATGTTTTCAACCACTATGAAGTGGAGGAACTTGAGTTGCAGGGTTATCGAGTCATTAGCGGGCTATTGGATATTTACAGTCCGCTGCTGGATATGCCGTTGGCCGAGTTTACCCAACTGGTGGAAGAGGACACGCATCGCGACTATCTTATTGAAACTAGGCTGTTTCATAAGCTTTCTTCCAAGCATCGTCTGGCCTACAGCGAAGCCATCGCGAAATTAGCCGACGCCTCCGAGGCGCAGCGACAGGTGAGCGAATATTATTTCCGCGCGCGAATGATCCAAGATTATATCAGCGGCATGACGGACCTCTACGCCTACGATGAATATCGCCGACTGATGGCAGCCGAATAATTCGCGGGGATATTAGCCGATTTAAGTGAAATTATTTCGAGCAATCCCGTGGTTAAAAAGTAGGCTTTTGTAAATATCGACAATATTTTTTTACTATTGTCAGATCGACGAAGATGAACTTCGGGTTATTAATAAAATCTCAGTAACGACTACCTGGCAAAGTGGCAAAGACTTGTCGCCACCATATAAATTAAAGAGATTTCTTCTGATGAAAAAAACTACTCTATTCTTGAGCGCTCTGGCGTTAAGTGTTGGTATGGCTGTAGCGCCTGTTTCATCGGCATTGGCTGCAGAGACGGCTTCTTCCAGCACCACTCAGGTTCCTAGCCTGGCACCGATGTTGGAAAAAGTGATGCCTTCGGTTGTCAGCATCAACATCGACGGTAGTGCACCGGTAAAAACTCCTCGCATGGGACAACAGTTTCAGCAGTTCTTTGGTGAGAATTCACCGCTTTGCCAGGATGGTTCACCCTTCCAGGGTTCACCTGTCTGCCAGCAGGGCGGTGCAGGTGGCGATGACGGCAGCGACGACGGCCAGCAGCAAGCCCCTGAAAAACAGGCCTTCCAGGCGCTGGGTTCTGGCGTAATCATTGACGCGGCTAAAGGCTATGTGGTGACCAATAACCACGTAGTGGATAACGCCAACAAAATCACCGTTGTGCTTAACGATGGCCGTCGCTACAACGCGAAGGTGATCGGTAAGGATCCGCAGTCTGACATCGCGGTTATCCAGCTGATCGACGCTAAAAATCTGACGGCGATTAAATTTGCCGACTCCGAGCAGCTGCGCGTGGGTGACTACACCGTAGCCATCGGTAACCCTTACGGTCTGGGCGAAACCGCGACCTCGGGGATTGTTTCCGCGCTGGGCCGCAGTGGCCTGAACATCGAGAACTACGAGAACTTCATTCAGACTGACGCCGCAATTAACCGCGGTAACTCCGGTGGCGCGCTGGTGAACCTGAACGGTGAACTGATCGGGATGAACACCGCTATTCTGGCACCGGACGGTGGCAACATCGGTATCGGTTTTGCTATTCCAAGCAACATGGTGCAAAACCTGGCGAAACAGATGATTCAGTACGGTCAGGTTAAACGCGCCGAGCTGGGCATCATGGGTACCGAGCTGAATCCTGAACTGGCGAAAGCCATGAAAGTTGACGCCGATCGCGGGGCCTTTATCAGTCAGGTTCTGCCGAAGTCTGCTGCCGAGAAAGCCGGCATCAAGGCGGGCGACGTGATTGTCAGCATGAACGGCAAGCCTATTAGAAGCTTTGCTTCGTTCCGTGCTGATGTCGGCACCATGGCGGTTGGGAGCAAAATTACCATCGGCCTGCTGCGCGACGGCAAACCGCTTAACGTTGACGTCACTCTGCAACAGAGCTCTCAGCCTGCACAGGTTGCTTCAGCCACGGTTTACACCGGTATTGAAGGTGCTGAACTGAGCAACAGCGACGTTAACGGCCAGAAAGGCGTTAAAGTGGATAACGTGAAACCGGGTTCCACCGCGGCACGTGTCGGGTTGAAAAAAGGCGATATTATCCACGGCGTTAACCAGCAACAGGTCAATAATCTGGGCGATTTGCGCAAAATTCTGGACAGTAAACCGGGTGTACTGGCGCTGGATATTCAGCGCGGCGACAGCCAGATTTATCTGCTGGCACAATAAGCGTTGGCGCATCGCGCGCCAGCTTGACCTCGCGTCGACAGTGAAGAAAAAGCAGGCAGACTTCGGTCTGCCTTTTCTTTATCCCCGCAAACTGTGATGTCACTCCCAACTCTGAACGGATCCCCGGCGCTTTGTGCGTTTGCACAATGTATGACGCCGCTCGACTGCGTATTCTGATTAAAATAATTAAAACGAACAGGAGCAGCAGGAAGATGGCGGCCTATCACTTTGATTCCAAGCTGGCGCAGCAGATAGTCGCCCGCACGATGCAGATTATCGACAGCAACGTCAACGTTATGGACGCCAGAGGGAAAATCATCGGCAGCGGCGACGAGCAGCGTCTGGGGGAATTGCATGAGGGGGCGCTGCTGTGCATTTCACAGGAACGTGTGGTGGATATTGATGAAGGTGTCGCCCGGCATCTGCACGGCGTCAGACCGGGGATCAATCTGCCAATGCGCATCGACGGGCAGATAGTGGGCGTCATCGGGCTGACAGGCAACCCTACGCAGCTGAGGCAGTACGGAGAACTGGTGTGTATGACCGCCGAGATGATGCTGGAGCAGGCGCGCTTGCTGCACATGTTGGCGCAAGACAGCCGACTGCGTGAGGAGCTGGTGCTCAACCTCATTCGCATGGATGAGCTCTCTCCGGCGCTGATGGAGTGGGCGCAACGGCTGGGGATTGATATTCACAAGCCGCGCGTGGTGGCGGTCGTTGAGGTCGACAGCGGCCAGCTCGGCGTAGACAGCGCGATGGCCGAACTTCAGCAGCTCCAGCAGCTGTTAACCACGCCCGAACGCGACAACCTGATTGCCATCGTCTCGCTGACAGAAATGGTGGTACTCAAGCCTGCTCTTAACAGCTATGACCGATGGGACCCCGAGTCGCATCGCCAGCGGGTGGAGCATTTGATGTCGCGAATGACCGAGAACGGTCGGCTGCGGATCCGAATCTCACTGGGCAACTTTTTCACCGGGCCGGGCAGCATCGCGCGCTCTTATCGCACCGCGAAAACCACCATGGCCGTCGGCAAGCAGCGTATGCCCGATAAGCGCAGCTACTTCTATCAGGATCTCATTCTTCCGGTTCTGCTCGACAGTCTGCGCGGCGGCTGGCAGGCCGATGAGCTGGTACGTCCGTTGGCGCGCCTGAAAGCGACCGATACCAACGGACTGCTTCGCCGTACCCTGGCGGCGTGGTTCACCCACAACGTGCAGCCTACGGCCACCTCGAAGGCGTTATACATTCACCGTAACACCCTGGAGTATCGGCTTAATCGCATCTCGGAACTGACGGGGCTGGATCTGGGCAACTTCGACGATCGTCTTCTGCTGTATGTCGCCCTGCAACTCGACGAAGAGCACTGATCGAAAACTCATAAACAGCGTCTCATCAACAAGGTATTTATTATAAGGATCCTCGCAGCGACGAGGAGTATTAATAAATAATGGCAGTCTGAGCCTTGGCTGCGGGAATTTAATAATGTGATATTAATCACAATTGAATTTCTTCGCCGTATAGCCTTATTTTCCTATAACCCACCGACTTTTCGACCCACTATTTTTTCGTGACATAACTCGCAGCCGATTGTGCAGTTGCAGCAATTTAATTCACCTGACCGCTTTAAGCTTGGCGATTTGCCTAGTGAGGCGCGTAAACCTTGCCCCTATACTGATTATCTCAGTCATTGTTCGATAATGAACTTTCTAATAAGAATGACGTTTTCATTAATTACATGACGCCTTGTTCAGTATGAGTTTTATTCTGACACCCTGCATTTTTTCTTCATCAGAATAAGCTTTGCATCCTCCCTCTCTTTGGAGAACACCATGGTGACTTTCAGCTCGGCGGAGAGTATGACCAAAAACAGAACTAACGCTCGCTACTGGATAGTGGTGATGTTGTTTATTGTGACATCATTCAATTATGGCGATCGAGCAACGCTTTCTATTGCCGGTTCGGCGATGGCGAAAGATATTGGGCTCGATTCGGTAGGAATGGGTTATATCTTTTCTGCATTTTCCTGGGCCTATGTAATTGGACAGATTCCCGGCGGCTGGCTGCTGGATAAGTTTGGATCTAAAAAGGTTTATTTCTACAGCATCTTTATCTGGTCGTTATTTACCCTGTTGCAAGGGTTTGTCGATATCTTCCACGGTTTTGGCATCGTCGTCGCACTGTTTGCACTGCGTTTTCTGGTCGGTCTGGCCGAGTCTCCGTCTTTCCCGGGCAATAGCCGCATTGTTGCTGCCTGGTTCCCGGCACAGGAGCGCGGCACCGCCGTGTCTATTTTCAACTCCGCCCAATACTTCGCGACGGTTATTTTCGCCCCGATCATGGGGTGGCTCACCTCTGAAGTCGGCTGGTCGCACGTGTTTTTCTTCATGGGCGGCCTGGGGATCGTGCTGAGCTTTATCTGGCTGAAGGTCATTTACGATCCTAAAGATCATCCCAGGGCTAATCAGGCCGAGCTGGATTATATCGAGGCCGGTGGGGGACTGATCAATATGGATCATAAGGAAAACAAGGGCGGAAAGGTCATCGGTAAAGGCAGTAAAACCCAACAGATAAAGCAGCTGCTTTCCTCACGCATGATGATCGGCATTTACCTCGGGCAGTACTGCATTAATGCGCTGACCTACTTTTTCATTACCTGGTTTCCTATTTATCTGGTGCAGGAAAAAGGGATGTCGATCCTCAAGGCCGGGATGGTGGCCTCGATTCCGGCGATTATGGGATTCCTCGGCGGTATTCTCGGCGGCATTATTTCGGATTACCTGATGCGCCGCACCCAATCACTCACCTTTGCCCGCAAGTTCCCCATCGTGCTCGGTATGCTGCTCTCTATGTCGATGATCGTTTGCAACTATGTCTCAACAGAATGGGTGGTGGTTGCCGTCATGGCCGCGGCATTCTTCGGGAAAGGCATTGGGGCTTTGGGCTGGGCGGTGCTAGCCGATACCGCACCGAAAGAAATCAGCGGCCTCAGCGGCGGTTTATTCAACATGTGCGGCAACATCTCCGGCATCGTGACGCCGATTGCCATCGGTTACATCATCGCGGCGACCGGCTCGTTCAATGGCGCATTGGTTTATGTGGCGCTCCACGCGCTGGTGGCGGTGGTCAGCTTCCTGTTCATCGTGCAAAAAATCGAACGTATCGAACTCAAGGCTTACTGAGATTGACGGATTTCATTTTTAACGTGCCGACTTAACGCGGAAGGAAATCATGATGAGTACACAAAGTTCACCCATTATTACCGACATGCAGGTCATTCCGGTCGCCGGTCATGACAGCATGCTGTTGAATATTGGAGGTGCGCACGGTGCCTTTTTCACCCGTAATATCGTTATCCTGAAAGACAGTGCGGGCAACACCGGAGTGGGGGAAGCCCCCGGTGGCGAAGTCATTTATAACACCCTGATGGATGCGGTGGCACAGGTTAAGGGCAAGGAGCTGGCGCGCATGAACAGCCTGGTTCATGCGATCCACGTCGGCAATCAGTCCTCGGATTTTGACTCCTTCGGCAAAGGGGCCTGGACCTTTGAGCTTCGCGTGAATGCCGTGGCGGCACTCGAGGCGGCATTGCTTGATCTGATGGGCCAGTTCCTCGGCGTGCCGGTGGTTGAACTGCTCGGGCCTGGCAAACAGCGCGATGAAGTGACCGTACTGGGCTATCTGTTTTACGTCGGCGATCGCGAGAAAACCGACCTGCCTTATCAGGGCGGTGAAGGACCGAAGGACGCCTGGTATCACCTGCGTCATCAAAAGGCGATGGACAGTGCGGCGATTGTCCGTCTCGGCGAGGCGGCGCAGGCGCGCTACGGTTTCAAAGACTTCAAACTCAAGGGCGGCGTACTGCGGGGTGAACAGGAGATAGAGGCGGTTACCGAACTGCATAAACGTTTCCCGGATGCGCGGATTACCGTCGATCCGAACGGCGCCTGGCTGCTCGATGAGGCCATTAGTCTGTGTAAAAACATGCGGGGGATTCTGACTTACGCCGAGGATCCGTGCGGTGCGGAGCAAGGTTTCTCCGGGCGTGAGGTGATGGCAGAGTTTCGTCGTGCAACCGGACTGCCGGTGGCGACCAATATGATAGCCACCAACTGGCGCGAGATGCAGCACGCGGTGATGCTGCAATCCGTCGATATTCCATTAGCCGATCCCCATTTCTGGACCATGCAGGGTGCGGTTCGCGTGGCACAACTTTGCAACGACTGGGGCCTGACCTGGGGCTGCCATTCTAATAATCATTTCGATATCTCGTTGGCAATGTTCACCCACGTCGGGGCCGCTGCACCCGGTAAACCGACGGCAATCGACACCCACTGGATTTGGCAGGAAGGTAACCAGCGACTGACCAAAGAGCCGTTACAAATCGTTAACGGCAAAATCAAAGTGCCCGAAAAACCGGGACTCGGCGTCGAAATAGACATGGATAGAATCCATCAGGCCCATGATTTACATAAAAAACTGCCGAGCGGTGCACGTAACGATGCGGCCTCAATGCAGTACCTCGTTCCCGACTGGAAATTCGACCGTAAACGCCCGGCGTTTGGTCGTTAAATAGGAGCCGTTATGTCTTCACCTAAAATCGTTTCGATGCAGGTCGTACCCGTTGCCGGACACGACAGTATGTTGCTCAACCTAAGCGGCGCCCATTCGCCGTTCTTCACGCGTAATATTTTGATTCTAAAAGATAACGACGGTCACACTGGCGTTGGCGAAGTGCCCGGTGGGGAGAAGATTCGCCAGACGCTGGCGGATGCAGAACCGCTGGTGGTCGGCAAAACGCTGGGGGAATACAAGAATGTGATGAACGCGGTGCGCCGTGAGTTTGCTGACCGTGATGCTTCCGGACGTGGCCTGCAAACCTTCGACCTGCGTACTACGATTCACGTGGTGACGGCGATTGAAGCCGCGATGCTTGACCTGCTCGGCCAGCACCTTGGCGTTACCGTCGCCTCGCTGCTGGGAGACGGACAGCAGCGCGATTCCGTCGAAATACTGGGCTATCTGTTCTACGTCGGCAATCCGGATAAAACGTCGTTGCCGTATCAGCGCGAAAAAGATCAGCGCAACGACTGGTATCGTCTGCGTCACGAGGAGGCGTTAACGCCTGAAAGCGTGGTACGTCTGGCCGAGGCGGCCTATGAGCAATACGGTTTTAACGATTTCAAACTCAAGGGAGGCGTCCTTAGAGGCAGCGAAGAGGCCGAGGCGGTGACTGCGCTGGCACAGCGCTTTCCGCAGGCGCGCATTACGCTGGATCCCAACGGGGCCTGGTCTCTTGATGAGGCGATCGGCCTGGGCAAACAGCTGCGTAATGTGCTGGCTTACGCCGAGGATCCTTGTGGTGCAGAACAGGGCTTTTCGGGCCGTGAGATCATGGCCGAATTCCGTCAGGCAACCGGACTGCCTACCGCGACCAATATGATAGCCACCGACTGGCGGCAGATGGGGCATACCATTCAGCTCAAATCGGTCGATATCCCGCTGGCGGATCCTCATTTCTGGACCCTGCAGGGATCGGTTCGCGTAGCGCAGATGTGCCACGAGTGGGGGCTGACGTGGGGATCGCACTCCAATAATCACTTTGATATTTCGCTGGCGATGTTTACGCACGTGGCCGCCGCGGCACCGGGCAAAATAACCGCTATTGATACGCATTGGATCTGGCAGGAAGGCAATCAGAGCCTGACCAAAGAGCCGTTGCAGATTAAGGGCGGCAGGGTGAAAGTGCCGGAACGCGCGGGGCTGGGCGTTGAGATTGATGCCGATCGACTGATGAAGGCGCACGAGCTTTATAAAAACATGGGCTTGGGCGCGCGGGATGACGCGGTGGGCATGCAATTCCTGGTGCCAAACTGGACGTTTGATCCTAAAAAGCCCTGCCTGGTGCGTTAAGGGCGCCGCGCTAGACTCTGCGCGCGCATCCTGGAAGGTCAAGGTCTAAAGCACGCGGCTTCTGGGCGGTCTAGGCCGCCCAGTAAGCGAAGCGCATGTTTTTTAACTTGAAGCGTTTAAAGCGCTTAAAAAGATGACTCGATTTATAAAAATCGTCGTCACTACGTGACAGGCGCTGGGTTAAACACCGCGAGGGCATTATGGAGCCCCCATTGATCTGACCAGGTTTTCTTACGCCCGCTGGCGATATCCAGAATAAAGTGAAACAGCTCCCAGCCGACGTCCTCAATGGATGCATCACCGGTGGCGATAGTGCCGGCGTTGATGTCAATCAGATCAAACCAGCGGTTGGCGAGCGTGGTGCGAGTCGCCATTTTTATTACCGGCACCGCCGTCAGTCCGTAAGGCGTGCCGCGTCCGGTAGTGAAAACCTGCACGGTAATACCCGAGGCAACCTGCTGCGTTCCGCACACAAAATCACTGGCTGGGGTGGCGGCATAGATTAGCCCACGTCGGGTGGGTCGCTGTCCCGGTGATAGCACCTCGACAATAGCGCTGGTCCCCGACTTGGCAATCGAGCCGAGGGCTTTTTCGACCACGTTGGCAAGGCCCCCTTTCTTGTTGCCCGGAGACGGGTTGGCGCTGCGGTCGGTCATACCGGTAGCAAGATAATTGTCGTACCACGCCATCTCCTCAAGCAACCGTCTGCCGACCTGTTCGTCGACCACGCGCGGCGTGAGCAGGTGAATCGCATCGCGCACCTCGGTGACTTCAGAGAACATCACCGTTGCGCCACAGCGTACCAGCAGGTCTGAGGCGAAACCGACGGCAGGATTGGCGGTCACGCCCGAGAAGGCGTCGCTGCCGCCGCATTGGGTGCCCACCACTAAATCGGACGCCGGACAGCTTTCCCGCTGACGTTTGTTGAGGCGCTGTAGGTGAAAGTCGGCCACGGTAAGAATATCGTCGACCATCGACTGAAATCCCACGTGCTGTTCGTCCTGTAGGCGGACCACCTTCGCGTCATCGAGAGAAATGGCCTGCACGTCGGACGTTCCCAGCAGCAGTTTTTCCGGCTGCAGCTTCTCACAGCCCAGACCAACCACCATGACTTCGCCGCCGAAATTCGGATTCAGGGCCAAATTGTGAATAGTACGGATGGGCACCACGGCAGCGGGCGCATTGATAGCCACGCCGCAGCCGTAAAGGTGATTGAGGCCGACGACACCGTCGACGTTGGGGTATTTGGGCAGCAGACAGCGTTCGATAATCTTTACCACGTAATCCACCACGCCAGCCACACAGTGCACGCTAGTAGTGATGCCGAGCAGATTTTTAGTGCCTACGCTGCCGTCGGCGTTTCTGTAGCCTTCAAAGGTGTATCCCTTGAGCGGCGGCAGCGGTGCAGGGACTCGGGTGGCAAGCGGCAGACTCTCGAGCGTGGGGGCCTGCGGCAGCGCGACCACTGATTCGTCAATCCAGCCACCTTCGGGGATGTCGCGCAGGGCGTAGCCAATCACCTCGCCGTAGCGAACAATATCTTCGCCCTGCAGAATTTTGTTTAGCGCCACTTTGTGGCCCTGCGGAATATGTTCCACCAGCACAAGACCGGAAGCGAACGCGGTACCGGCCGGCAGGCCGTTGTCGTTAACAATGATGGCAACGTTGTCGTCCTGATGGACTTTGATATACAAGGCCTCGGTGGCCTGCTCTTTTTTACGCGACATAAACGGCTCCGGTAAGCAATGCGGCGACTATCCACCCATGACCAGAAATTATACGCAAAGCCACTGCATTGCTCATTGTGCAACTGAACAGCTTTGCGCAGCTTAAAAGCGCTTTTATCTGGCAAATGTGTGAGCGAACGTGACGTTAATCACCGTTTTTAGAGGGCGTTGCTATCCCGCTGAAAGAGTGTGATTCCTGTCCCATGCCCATGTGGTTATGCTAAAAAATTGCCGGTAACTCGCGGGGATCCTTGGGCGCTTGCACAGTGTTATTTTGGCCTGCGCTTTTTATACTGAATTAACTTTTGAATGGCTGCATCAGCGACGCAGGCCGTGTCCGCATTTGTCGACCCCTATAATTGAGGTTCCGTATGAGTAATCAAATGATTCCAAACCGTTTCCGTCAGGACCTGTTGGCGGGAAAAACCTTGATAGGTTGCTGGTCTGCCTTGTCCAATCCCATCTCGACCGAGGTGCTGGGACTGGCCGGATTCGACTGGTTGCTGCTCGACGGCGAACATGCGCCGAACGATATTTCCAGCTTTGTGGTGCAGCTCATGGCACTGAAGGACAGCCGCAGTGCGCCGGTTGTCAGGCCGCCGACCAATGAGCCGGTGATTATCAAGCGTCTGCTGGATATCGGCTTCGCCAACCTGCTTATCCCGTTCGTCGAAACCCAGGCTCAGGCCGAGCTGGCGGTGGCCTCAACGCGCTATCCACCGGCGGGGATTCGCGGCGTATCCGTCTCCCATCGCGGCAACATGTTTGGGACCGTGCCGGACTATCTGGCGCAGGCGAACGACCACATCAGCGTCATCGTGCAGATTGAGAGCCAACGGGGCGTCGACAATATAGACGCCATTACCGCCGTCGAAGGTGTTGACTGTATTTTTGTCGGCCCGAGCGACCTGGCGGCGGGGCTGGGGCATTTAGGCAATGCCGGTCATCCTGACGTGCAGTCTGCCATCAAATACATTCTTGAACGAGCTAAAGCGCACGGCAAACCCAGCGGTATTCTTGCCCCGGTTGAGGCCGATGCCCGTCGTTATATCGAGTGGGGAGCAACCTTCGTTGCCGTTGGCAGCGACTTGGGCGTTTTCCGCACTGCGACGCAGGCGCTATGCGACCGTTTCACTAAATAATTTGAGGGGAAAAGCATGAAAATCGGATTCATTGGTCTGGGGATTATGGGCAAGCCGATGAGCAAAAACCTGCTCAAGGCGGGTTATTCGGTCGTTTTCCTTGACCGGCATAAAGAGACGACCGACGAGCTGCTGGCCGCCGGTGCCGAAAAGGCGGCAACCCCGAAGGCGGTGGCCGAAAAAAGCGACATCATCATAACCATGTTGCCCAATTCTCCGCAGGTGAAAGAGGTGGTGCTGGGGGAAAACGGCATTATCGAAGGTGCGCGTGAGGGCGCTATTGTCATCGACATGAGCTCCATTGCGCCACTTGCCAGCCGGGAAATCAGTCTGGCGTTGGCTGAGAAAAAAATCCACATGCTGGACGCGCCGGTCAGCGGTGGTGAACCGAAGGCCATCGAGGGAACGCTGTCGGTCATGGTCGGCGGTGACAAGGCGGTGTTCGACACATGCTACGAGGTCATGAAATCGATGGCCGGTTCGGTGGTGCACACCGGAGAGATTGGGGCGGGTAACGTGACCAAGCTGGCGAATCAGGTCATCGTGGCACTCAACATTGCCGCCATGTCTGAGGCGTTGGTGCTAGCGACCAAAGCGGGCGTGGATCCTTCACTGGTTTATCAGGCCATTCGCGGCGGGCTCGCCGGAAGCACAGTTTTAGACGCAAAAGCGCCGATGGTTATGGACCGCAATTTCAAGCCGGGTTTTCGTATTGATTTGCATATCAAGGATCTGGCGAATGCGTTGGATACCTCTCACGAGATTGGGGCACAACTGCCGTTGACTGCATCAGTGATGGAAATCATGCAGGCGCTAAGGGCGGACGGTCAAGGACAATCTGATCACAGCGCAATAGCACGCTATTATGAAAATTTGGCGAAGGTGGAAGTCACCCGATAATCAACCAACGGGCGCGGCTCGGAATACAGCCGTGCGGATGGTTTCTGAAAAGTGGCTCGTTTCTGAAAATGGATAGCTTATGAAAATAGTAATCGCACCGGATTCATTTAAAGAAAGCTTGTCGGCACTCGACGTGGCTACAGCCATCGAAAGTGGCTTTCGTGAAATTTTCCCGCAGGCCGAATATGTCAAACTGCCGGTTGCCGACGGCGGCGAAGGCACGGTTGAGGCTATGGTTGCCGCGACCGGCGGACGGGTTATCGAGGCCAACGTAACCGGCCCGCTCGGCGAACCGCTCAAAGCCTTCTTCGGGCTTTCCGGCGATGACAAGATAGCCTTTATCGAGATGGCGGCGGCGAGCGGCCTCGAGAGTGTGCCGCAGGACAAGCGTAACCCCTTGAAAACCACCTCTTACGGCACCGGCGAGCTGATTAAAAATGCGCTCGACCACGGCGTTGAACACTGCATTATTGGCATTGGTGGCAGTGCGACCAATGACGGTGGCGCAGGCATGGTGCAGGCACTGGGGGCCAGGCTGCTGACCGCAGACGGCAAAGAGATAGGCTATGGCGGCGGTGAGCTGAAGCATCTGGCTAATATTGACATCGGCGGGCTCGATAAGCGGATTAAAAAATGCCGCTTTGAGGTGGCCTGCGACGTCACAAATCCGTTAACCGGTGACGAGGGGGCGACGGCAATTTTCGGCCCGCAGAAAGGGGCTACACCGGAGATGATCGCTCAGCTCGATGGTTATTTGAAACACTATGCCCAAATCATCAAGAAAGATTTAGGCATCGACGTCGAACATGTTCCCGGTGCCGGTGCCGCCGGGGGAATGGGGGCGGCGCTGTACGGATTCTGTCACGCTGAGCTACGTCAAGGCATTGAAATCGTGACCGAAGCACTGGGGTTGGACGCGCTGGTCAGAGACGCTACGCTGGTTATCACCGGCGAAGGGCGCATCGACAGTCAAAGCATCAACGGCAAGGTGCCAATTGGCGTCGCGCGCGTTGCCAAACGTTATAACAAGCCCGTGATCGCCATCGGCGGCAGCCTTACCCAAGATGTCGACGTGGTTTATGAACATGGGCTGGATGCGGTCTTCAGCGTGCTCTATAGCATTTGCACCCTCGAAGAGGCGCTGGACAACGCTGCCGATAACCTGCGCAAGTCCGCGCGCAATATTGCTGCCACCATTCGTCTGGCACAAAAATTTTAATTCCCTGTCCAGGCAGACATTTTTAACCCCAAACCGGTGTCTTCAAAGGGAGATATCGGTTTTTTATTGCATCCAGGCAGCGCCTGCTTAAAGCGGTTTCATCCGCGGGTTTTTTACGTTAATTTTTAGGCCTGTCATTTAACGAGAGCGCACCATGTCAGAGACTTTTTTTGCCCGCCTACCGGCTAACACACACACCAAAGGGCTGGGTCTTCTGCCCGCCGATGCCCAGATGGGCGACATCGCCAGGCAGGGCTGGAACATCCTGCAGGAGCAGGTTAGCCTGCCGGTTGCCGTGCTGTCGGAAGAAAAAATCCAGCATAATCTGGCATGGATGCAAGAGTTCATCGACCGCTATCAGGTCAAGCTGGCACCTCACGGTAAAACCACCATGAGTCCCGAGCTGTTCCAGCTGCAAACTGACGCTGGTGCATGGGGGATCACGCTGGCAACCGCGCCGCAGACCGAGGCGGCGTTTGCCCACGGCGTGCGTCGTGTGCTGATGGCAAACCAGCTGGTGGGGAAAGGCAATATGGCGATCGTCGCCGAGCTGATGCGCCGTGACGCCCATTTTGAGTTCGCCTGTATTGTCGATTCGGCGGACAACGTGGACGCCCTGGGCGAGTATTTTGCCGAAAGCGGCCAGACGCTGCGCATTCTGCTGGAATATGGCGTGGTGGGGGGCCGAACGGGTATCCGCGATCGGCAGCAGGAAGACGCGGTGCTTGAGGCCGTGGCGCGCTGGCCTCAGTCGCTTTCGCTGGTGGGGATCGAGATTTATGAAGGTGTATTAAACGAAGAAGCGCCAATCCGCGAGTTCCTGCGCCATGTGGTTTCCAGAGCCGAGGCGCTGGCCGAAACGGGATGCTTCAAAGAGCCGGACGTTATTCTTTCTGGCGCAGGATCGGCCTGGTATGACGTGGTGGCAGAAGAGTTTAGCCGTGTGAACAAGCATCTCGACAGCGCCAGACGCCATACGCTGGACGTGGTGCTGCGCCCGGGATGCTACCTGACACATGATGTCGGTGCCTATCATCGTGCCTCCGATCGCATCAAGCAGAATAACCCTGTGGCTCGCGAAATGAACTTTAGTTTGCTCCCGGCATTGCAGGTGTGGGCCTACGTGCAGTCACTGCCAGAGCCGGGCAGGGCGATTATCGGACTGGGCAAGCGCGACTCTTCGTCGGATGCCGGATTCCCGGTCGCTAGCGGCCATTATCGTCCTCAGAGCCGCAGCAGTGAGGCCTATGCCGCCGTTGTACCTGCGCCAAAAGACTGGAAAATTTTCGCCATGATGGACCAGCACGCTTTTATGTCGATACCTGAAGACGCTGACATCAAGGTGGGTGACATGCTGTCGTTTGATATTTCACACCCCTGTCTGACTTTCGACAAATGGCGTCAGCTTTTGCTCATCAACGAACAGTTTGATGTGACGGGCTCTGTTTCCACCTGGTTCTAAATACACGATATCTTTCGCACGGCAGATGCGTTAGCTTCCTCCGCTCACCCCGGTCACTGACTTGTGTCAGCTCCCGGGGATTCGCCTCGTTGCTGCCTTCCTGCCGCACGAAATCTATCGCGTATTAGATATTATTTGGCGATGCAGATGCGTTAGCTTCCTCCGCTCACCCCGGTCACTGGCTTGTGTCAGCTCCCGGGGATTCGCCTCGTTGTCGCCTTCTCGCACAGCGAAATCTATCGCGTATTAGGTATTATTTGGCGATGCAGATGCGTTAGCTTCCTCCGCTCACCCCGGTCATTGGCTTGTGTCAGCTCCCGGGGATTCGCCTCGTTGCTGCCTTCCTGCCGCACGAAATCTATCGCGTATTATTGCCGCGCAGATGCGCTTTAGCTTCACGGGTTACGTTGTCAATTTCATCCAGCAGTTCTAACCATTCGGGTTCGAGTTCGGCGGTAGAAGCGTTTTTTCTTAGCTGTTGTTCGATGTAGAAACACAGCTGTTTTAAACGCGGCACGCCGCTGTAGCTACAGCTGCCGTGCAGCTTGTGGATCAGCGCCAGAATATCGGCATCTTTTTCGCCCTGGGTAATGGCGGTCACGCGGTTGCTGACCTGCGGCAGAAAATCGAGCAACATTTGCAGCAGGTCGTTAGCCAAGGCCTCTTTATTGGCCGACTGACGCAGCGCCAGCGGCCAATCCAGAGTCTTGAGAGACTCCACCGGCATCGGCTTGTCGAGTGGGGTAAAGCTGTGCTGCGCAATCGGTGTCTGAGAAGAGTGATGGCGCGCCAACACGACTTTCAGCATCGCTTCATCGATGGGCTTCGACAGGTAATCTTCCATTCCTGCTTTGATAAACTGCTCTCTTTCGCCACTCAGTGAGTGCGCAGTCACGGCAACAATAGGCGTTTTGCTGTGGTGCGGAAGCTGGTGAATCAATTCGCTAGTGCGGATGCCGTCGATCTTGGGCATCTGAATGTCCATCAGAATCACGTCCATGCTGACGTTCTTCGCCAGCTCAATGGCCTCTTCACCGCTGTTGCACAGCAAGGTGGTTTCGACCAGTTCCTCGAGCAGCGCCCCGATAAGCTTGAGATTGGCAGGGTTGTCGTCGACGGCCATCACCGTCATCGGCAGGCGTTGGCCGCGATGACCTGCGCCTTCGCCGTCCTGGCTGCTGTCTTCGAGCAGATACGGCATCAGTCGCACGCTCGACACCGGCTTACTCACGCAGGCATATACGCCTTTACTTTTGAGCTGTTCGGCCGAAATCTGGAACTGGCTTGGCAGTGCCAGTATCAGGCGATCGCAGTGGCTTAACAGCTGTTGCAACCGCTCTTCGTAATCTTGCAGGTGGTGGTTGAGGCGAATTGGCATGCCATAAAGAATGAAATCATAGTGCTCGTCAGGCAACAGCGCCTGACTGGTGCGGTGAATGACCTCGACCGGCGTGCTCGACAGCATCTCCTTCACTGCCTTGGCTGCTGTCGGATTCGCCTCGATGTAGGCCAGTCTTTTGCCCCTCAGGCAGCTCATCGACGGCGGCGCGTGGTGATGGCTTTCATTAAGCTCAAGCGTGATGTGGAACCAGAAGGTTGAGCCACGGTTAAACTGGCTGTAGAAGCTGATATCGCCGCCCATCTCCTTTACCAGTCGCTGGGTGATAACCAGCCCCAGTCCTGTGCCACCGTGGCGGCGGGTAATGCTGGCGTCAGCCTGTCGGAAGGCCTGGAACAGCTGCGACTGCTGTCGTTCTGAAATGCCGATGCCGGTGTCGTGAATCTGCATCTCCAATTCGACTTGCAGATTGTTTTGCGAGCGCAATTCCACATTGATATCAATGTTGCCATTTTCGGTGAATTTGATGGCATTTCCCAGCAGATTTGTGACAACCTGCTGCAGTCGCATCGGGTCACCCAGCACGTTTTCCGGCACATTATTGTGCACATTAATGGTGAGTTCCAGGCCTTTGTCGTGCGCGCTGTGCGCCAGCAGAATCACCACTTCGTCGAGCATTTCTCGCAGCGAGAACGGAATGTGTTCCAGTACCAGCTTTCCGGCCTCCAGCTTTGAGAAATCGAGTACGTCATTAATGATGGTCAAAAGGTTGTTGGCCGAACGTTCAATAGTCTGCAAATAGTCCGTCTGGGTGGGCGAAAGCTGTGTTTTCAGGGTCTGGCGGGTAAAGCCAATGACCCCGTTAAGCGGAGTGCGCAGCTCGTGCGACATATTAGCCAGAAACTCTGACTTTATTCGCGCGGCTTCCTGAGCGCGCTTCTTCGCCAGATCGAGCTCCACGTTCTGGATCTCCATCTGCTCCAGCGTTTCGCGCAGGTCTGACGTCGCCTGATCGATGTTCTGCTGCACCTCCTCATGATAGGCGGTCAGGGACATCGCCATCGAATTGATGCCATTTTTCAGCATGCTTAGCTCGCCGAGCATGTTGCCCTCAACGCGACTGTCGAGCTGGCCGCGACGAATTCGGTCGACGGTGTTGACCATATTACGGATAGGCCCGGTGACGTCACGCATTAGACGATAGGCAAACAGGGTGGCGATGCCGAGGCACAGCAGCAGGAATAGGGTTGAGACAAAGGCCTCCTGATACTGCTGAAGTCGTACCGAGCTGAGGTCAAGCTCAATGGCGATGTAACCGAGATTGCGCTCGGGGGACCCGCGAAAGTCGCCATCGGGGGCATCGGTGTGGTTCTCCGCCAGGATCGGGGTGCGCAGTATCAGGGAGTCGCCCGAGCGTTCCTGGGTAAGCTCCTGCGGCAGCGGGTCGCCGCTTGCTACCTGCAAAAGGTCGGTGTCGCGCAAGGAATTCGAGGTGGCAAACAGGGCGTTGTTGCCGTCAAACACGCTGATTGCCCGCACGATATCGGAGTGGGTGCGGTGCAGCCGGTCGATAAGTCGGGTTATGGGAGCGCGCTCGCGAAACGTCATCCCGTACTCACTGGCGACCGCCAGGGGTTCTATAATACTGGCACCCGAGTCGATGAGCTGGTTCTGCAATTCGTTGTAGCGATGCACGATAAAGAAGGTGCTGAGCAGCAAACCGATCATTAACGTCGGTGCCAGAATTAAAATCATCATCCTTGCCCGAAGGCTATATTTGGTCATGAGGTTCCGATGTGGGAGAATTGGCGGCTGACGTATACCTAAAGTAATAGAAATTGCCGTAAATCGACAACTTCAGGCACGACGGGTATCAATTTCATGAATCAGCATGCGAACAACAATGGCCCAATTCTACTCTCCGAACCGCCGCGTGACGACCCGGCAAATGATTACTGTGACCGCAACCGACCTTGACGCGTTCGGGCAAGGTGTGGCGCGTCACAAGGGTAAAACGATATTTGTCACTGGTCTGCTGCCCGGAGAACAGGCAGAAGTGACGCTGACCGAAGACAAACGCCAGTATGCCAAGGGGCGAGTAAAGCGCTTGCTGAGCACCAGCGAGGATCGCGTCGCGCCAGAATGCCCTCACTTTTCGGTCTGCGGCGGTTGCCAGCAGCAGCATGCCAGCGTCGCGCTGCAACAGCGCAGCAAGTCGGAATCTCTTCTGCGCCTGATTGCGCGCGAGACTGGCGTTAATGCCGAGCCGGCTCCGGTCATTGCCGCTGAACCTTACGGATATCGCCGTCGTGCCAAACTTGGCTTGCAGATTGCTTTAGCCAAATCGGGTGCGAAGAAAATGCCGGTAATGGGCAAGCCTCAAAAGGGTGCAGCGGTGGCCTCAGGTCCGCTAATGATGGGATTCCGGCAAGAAGGCTCCAACTCGCTGATAAACATCACGCGTTGCCCGGTGCTCCGCCCAGAACTGGAGCAACTGCTGGTTCCGTTGCACCAATGTTTAGCGGCGCTAAAGGCGGTCAGCCGCCTCGGACACGTTGAACTGGTATTGGCAGACAACGGCCCGGTCGTCGTGCTGCGTCATCTCGACCCGCTGGTTGAGAGCGACAGGGAGAACCTGTTGGCGTTTGCCGAGCGCCACGGCATCACGTTTTTCCTCGCGCCTGACAGCGAGAACATTGAAAAATTGTGTGGTGAATCGCCGTTTTATCATATTGACGGCTTAGCCTTGCAGTTTAATCCGCGAGATTTTATTCAGGTTAATGACGCAGTTAACCAAAAAATGGTCGCGCAGGCGTTATCATGGCTGGATATACAGCCAGAAGATCGCGTATTGGACCTGTTTTGCGGGATGGGCAATTTCACTTTGCCGCTGGCAAAGCGGGCAAAGCAGGTTGTCGGGGTAGAAGGTGTTGCCACGCTGGTGGCGAATGGGCAAGATAACGCTAAGCGTAATCATTTATCCCATGTCTCTTTTTACCACGAGAACCTTGAGGACGACGTGAGCCGGCAACCTTGGGCCGCGCAGGGCTTCAATAAGGTGTTATTGGACCCCGCACGCGCCGGTGCCCCCGGAGTCATGGCGCATATTATTAAACTTGCTCCGCAACGAGTGGTCTATGTTTCTTGTAATCCGACCACTCTGGCGCGTGACAGCAAAACTTTGCTGGAGGCGGGCTATCGTCTGAAAGAGGTGCGTATGCTGGACATGTTCCCGCACACCGGGCACCTCGAATCGATGGCTTTGTTTATCAACCAGTCTGGTGAATAAAAATTTATACCCCGTTGCAGGAGCAGTGGCTCGGGTGCGACGGTGATACCAGAAACGTAGGGAGAGGTTATGGTTGCGGTACGTAGTGCACATTTGAATACGGCTGGCGAATTTGCGCTTGACGAGTGGATCACGACTTTAGGCATCTCCAGCCAGGAATCATGTGAGCGTTTAGCCGAAACCTGGCGCTACTGCGAACAACAAACTCAAGGGCATCCCGACGCCTCGCTGCTGCTATGGCGCGGCCTGGAAATGGTAGAAATCCTTTCCACGCTGAGCATGGACAACGACAGTATGCGCGCGGCGCTGCTGTTCCCGCTGGTTGATGACGGCATTATTGACGAGGCGACCCTCGCCAAGGCGTTCGGTAAAGACATCACTTATCTGGTGCACGGCGTACGCGACATGGACGCTATCCGCCAGCTGAAGGCCACGCATAATGACTCGATGGCCTCGGAGCAGGTCGATAACGTCCGCCGCATGCTGCTGGCCATGGTCGAAGATTTCCGCTGCGTGGTGCTCAAGCTCGCCGAACGTATCGCTCATCTGCGTGAGGTAAAAGATGCGCCGGAAGAAGAGCGAGTGCTGGCGGCGAAAGAGTGTACCAACATCTATGCGCCGCTCGCTAACCGTCTCGGTATCGGCCAACTAAAATGGGAGCTTGAGGACTTCTGCTTCCGCTACCTGCACCCTGACGAATACAAACGTATCGCCAAACTGCTGCACGAGCGTCGTATTGACCGCGCGCAGTATATCGATGACTTTGTCAGCACTGTGCGTAACGCCATGGCGGAAGAGGGCATCAAGGTTGATGTCTACGGCCGACCAAAACACATCTACAGCATCTGGCGCAAGATGCAGAAAAAATCCCTCTCCTTCGACGAGTTGTTCGACGTACGCGCCGTGCGCGTAGTGGTTGAACGCCTTCAGGACTGCTATGCCGCACTGGGGATTGTGCACACTCATTTCCGCCATCTGCCTGACGAGTTTGACGACTACGTCGCTAATCCGAAGCCGAACGGTTATCAGTCGATCCACACGGTGGTGCTGGGCCCGCGTGGTAAAACGCTCGAAGTACAGATTCGTACCCGCCAGATGCACGAAGACGCCGAATTAGGCGTGGCCGCGCACTGGAAATACAAAGAGGGTACGGCGGTTGCAGGCGGCCGCAGCGGCGGTTACGAAGGCCGTATCGCATGGCTTCGTAAGCTTATTGCCTGGCAGGAAGAGATGGCCGACTCGGGCGAAATGCTCGACGAAGTGCGCAGCCAGGTGTTCGATGACCGAGTTTATGTGTTTACGCCGAAAGGTGACGTGGTCGACCTGCCAATGGGCTCCACGCCGCTCGATTTCGCCTACCACATTCACAGCGACGTCGGTCACCGCTGTATCGGGGCGAAAATTGGTGGCCGCATCGTGCCGTTTACCTATCAGTTGCAGATGGGCGATCAGGTCGAAGTTATCACCCAGAAGCACCCGAACCCAAGCCGTGACTGGCTGAACCCAAGTCTGGGGTATATCACCACCAGCCGTGGGCGCTCGAAGATCCAGAACTGGTTCCGTAAGCAGGACCGCGACAAGAATATTATCGCCGGCAAGCAGATTCTCGACGACGAGCTCGAGCGCATGGACATCAACCTGAAGGACGCTGAAAAGCTCCTACTGCCGCGCTATAACTTTAACTCGCTCGACGAGCTGCTGGCGGCCATCGGTAATGGCGACATTCGGCTCAACCAGATGGCGAATTATCTTCAGTCGCAGCTGAAGAAACCGAGTGCGGAAGAGCTTGATGAAGAGGCGCTGCGCCAGCTGACGCAGAAAACGACTCGTGCGCCGGTACGCAGTGGCTCGAAAGAAAACGGCCGCGTTGTGGTGGAGGGCGTGGGTAATCTGATGCACCACATCGCCCGCTGCTGCCAGCCGATTCCGGGCGACGAAATTATTGGTTTCATCACCCAGGGGCGCGGAATTTCAATTCACCGTGCGGACTGTGACCAGCTCGAAGATCTGAAGTCTCATGCACCGGAGCGTATTGTCGATGCGGTGTGGGGCGAGAGCTATTCAAGCGGATATTCCCTGGTGTTGCGTGTGGTAGCGAACGACAGGAGTGGACTACTGCGTGACATCACCACCATTCTTGCCAACGAAAAAGTTAACGTGCTGGGCGTTGCCAGCCGCAGCGATACCAAGAATCAGCTGGCAACTATCGACATGGACATCGAGATCTACAATCCGCAGGTCTTGAGCCGGGTTATCGCCAAGCTCAATCAGCTGCCGGATGTCATCGAAGCCAAGCGCCTCCATGGTTCCTAATCCCCGTCGTGCTTAACGCTGTAGCAGCGTTAGCGGTGCCTGCCCTCCTGACTCAATGACTCATGTCAGCTTGTCGGGGGGCTCGCTTGCCGCATGTTGAAGCTTCAATGACCTAGGGATAATTCTCTTTTAAAATTTACGGAAAGCCTCATGACAACTTCACTTCCCCTGCAGCGCCTCCTCGGTATTATGAAAACCCTGCGCGATCCGGTTGCCGGTTGTTCGTGGGACAAAGAGCAAACCTTCGAGACTATCGCACCCTATACGCTGGAAGAAACCTACGAAGTGCTTGATGCCATTGAGCGTAAAGACTTTGCCGACCTGCGCGACGAGCTGGGTGACCTGCTGTTTCAGGTGGTGTTCTATGCGCAGATGGGCAGCGAACAAGGGCTGTTTAATTTTGACGATATCTGCACCGCTATCTCCGACAAGCTAGAGCGTCGCCACCCTTACATCTTCAACCAGCAGCAGTCTGCTCCCGGCAAAGACACGACTCAGGTGCTGCTTGAATGGGAGAAGGGTAAATCGCAGGAACGTGCCGACAAGGCGCTATTCTCAGCCCTCGATGATATTCCTGCCACGCTTCCTGCTCTGATGAAGGCGCACAAGATCCAAAAACGCTGTGCTAACGTCGGCTTCGACTGGACCACGCTCGGCCCGGTGCTTGATAAGGTCTATGAAGAGATAGACGAAGTGATGTTTGAGGCCAAACAGGCCGTGGTCGATCAGGATAAATTGGGCGAGGAGATAGGCGACATGCTGTTCGCAACCGTGAACCTTTCTCGTCACCTCGGACACAAGGCCGAAGGCGCTCTTCAGGCCGCAAACCGTAAATTTGAACGTCGTTTTCGCCAGGTTGAAGAAATAATTCGCGGCTCAGGCCTGAAAATGGAAGAAGCGAGCCTCGAACAGATGGAAGAGGCCTGGCAGCAGGTCAAAATGCAGGAAAAATCAGGCCTGAGGTAAAAATCACATTGCTGTGATCAATATCAAAACGCCGTCTAACGCCGCTGCTAACATAGCGTGCATCAATGAAGCAGCGGCATGCGTGCGAAAAGTTTAATAAATTGAATTATAACGCGTTTTTTTGTCGTTCATCGGCCGTTATTTCAGGCGCAATGAGGTAGTTTGCTGTTTTTAAAGGGTTTTGATGTTTTCAGGCCTAAACTGTCATGGCGAGGGGTTGCCGACGGGTCTGCGAGTGAACGGAGTAAAACCATTGTTTGTGGCGCACGGAAGGTTCGGGTATACTATTTTCCCGTCCTGGTTATTCCATCGTCTTTAAACCTAACCTCTCAGGTTCAGCATGACAACTAATTATATTTTTGTGACCGGCGGGGTTGTATCCTCTCTGGGTAAAGGCATTGCCGCAGCCTCTCTGGCGGCTATTCTCGAAGCCCGTGGTTTGAACGTTACCATCATGAAACTCGATCCGTACATCAACGTCGATCCGGGTACCATGAGCCCAACCCAGCATGGTGAAGTCTTCGTGACCGAAGATGGGGCTGAAACAGATCTCGATCTGGGTCACTACGAACGTTTCATTCGCACTAAAATGACTCGCCGTAACAACTTTACTACCGGTCGTATTTACTCCGACGTCCTGCGCAAAGAGCGCCGTGGCGATTATCTCGGCGCGACCATTCAGGTTATCCCGCACATCACCAACGCAATCAAAGAGCGCATCATTGAAGGCGGCGAAGGTCATGACGTGGTTCTGGTCGAAATCGGCGGCACCGTAGGTGACATCGAGTCCCTGCCGTTCCTCGAAGCGATTCGCCAGATGGCGGTTGACGTTGGCCGTGAGCACACCCTGTATATGCACCTGACTCTGGTGCCTTACATGGCGGCTGCCGGTGAAGTTAAAACCAAACCTACTCAGCACTCTGTGAAAGAACTGCTGTCTATTGGTATTCAGCCAGACGTGCTTATCTGCCGTTCAGACCGTTCTGTTCCCGCCAACGAACGTGCAAAAATCGCACTGTTCTGTAACGTGCCTGAGAAAGCGGTTATCTCCTTAAAAGACGTTGATTCCATTTATAAAATCCCTGCGCTATTGAAATCACAGGGCCTGGACGATTATATTTGTAAACGTTTCAACTTAAGCTGCAAAGAGGCCGATCTGGCTGAATGGGAACAGGTTATTTACGAAGAAGCCAACCCAGGCGGCGAAGTGAACATCGGTATGGTCGGTAAATACACCGAACTGCCGGATGCCTATAAATCGGTTATCGAAGCACTGAAACACGCAGGCCTGAAAAACCGCCTGACAGTAAACATCAAGCTTATCGATTCACAGGACGTTGAAACCCGCGGCGTCGAAGTACTGAAAGACCTGGATGCTATCCTGATCCCTGGTGGTTTCGGTTACCGTGGTGTTGAAGGTAAAGTGATGACCGCACGCTATGCGCGTGAGAATAACATTCCTTATCTGGGCATTTGTCTGGGTATGCAGGTTGCGCTGATGGAGTTTGCTCGTAACGTTGCCGGTATGGAAAACGCGAACTCTACTGAATTTGTGCCAGACTGTAAGTTCCCTGTTGTGGCCCTGATTACCGAATGGCGCGATGAAAACGGCAACGTCGAAGTACGTACCGAAGAGAGTGATTTAGGCGGCACTATGCGTGTGGGTGGGCAGCTGTGTCACCTGACCGAAGGAAGCCTGGTTCGTGAGATGTACAACGAGCCAACTATAGTTGAACGTCATCGTCACCGCTACGAAGTAAACAACATGCTGTTGAAGCAAATTGAAGCAGCCGGTTTACGCGTTGCAGGTCGCTCTGGCGATAAGCAACTGGTGGAAATTATCGAGTTGCCAAACCACCCGTGGTTTGTTGCTTGCCAGTTCCATCCGGAATTTACGTCAACGCCGCGTGATGGTCATCCGTTGTTTGCAGGCTTTGTTAAGGCAGCCGGTGAGTATCAGAAGCGTCAGGTAAAATAAAATATAAGACCAGAGGTGCGCTGCCGGAGTGCGGCGCATCCTGAGTCCGAAGCTTTAGTTAACTTGTACTGAGGAAATCCTAATGTCCAAAATCGTTAAAGTGCTCGGTCGTGAAATCATCGACTCCCGTGGTAACCCGACCGTAGAAGCTGAAGTTCATCTGGAAGGCGGTTTCGTAGGTCTGGCTGCTGCACCATCAGGTGCGTCAACGGGTTCTCGCGAAGCTCTGGAATTGCGTGACGGTGATAAATCTCGTTTTCTGGGTAAAGGCGTAACTAAAGCGGTTGACGCGGTTAACGGCCCTATCGCTCAGGCTCTGCAAGGCAAAGACGCAAAAGACCAGGCTAACATCGACAAGATTATGATCGAGCTTGACGGTACCGAAAACAAATCCAAGTTCGGTGCTAACGCGATTCTGGCGGTTTCTCTGGCTGCGGCTAAAGCTGCTGCTGCTTCAAAAGGTCTGCCTCTGTACGCACACATTGCGGAACTGAACGGCACTCCTGGTAAATATTCAATGCCACTGCCAATGATGAACATCATCAACGGTGGTGAGCACGCCGACAACAACGTCGACATCCAGGAATTCATGATCCAGCCTGTGGGCGCGAAAACTCTGAAAGAAGCCGTACGTATGGGCTCTGAAGTTTTCCACACTCTGGCTAAAGTTCTGAAATCTAAAGGCATGGGAACTGCTGTTGGTGACGAAGGTGGCTATGCGCCTAACCTGGGTTCTAACGCCGAAGCCCTGGCTGTAATCGCTGAAGCGGTTAAAGCAGCAGGCTACGAGCTGGGCAAAGACATCACTCTGGCGATGGACTGTGCAGCTTCAGAATTCTATAAGGACGGTAAATACGTTCTGGCTGGCGAAGGTAACAAAGCCTTCACTTCTGAAGAGTTCACTCACTTCCTGGAAGACCTGACTAAACAGTACCCAATCGTTTCTATCGAAGACGGTTTGGACGAATCTGATTGGGACGGTTTTGCTTACCAGACTAAAGTTCTGGGCGACAAAATCCAGCTGGTGGGCGACGACCTGTTCGTTACCAACACTAAAATCCTGAAAGAAGGTATCGAAAAAGGCATCGTTAACTCCATCTTGATCAAATTCAACCAGATCGGTTCACTGACCGAAACTCTGGCTGCGATCAAAATGGCGAAAGATGCTGGCTACACTGCCGTTATCTCTCACCGTTCAGGCGAAACTGAAGATGCTACCATTGCCGACCTGGCAGTCGGTACCGCTGCGGGCCAAATCAAAACCGGTTCTATGAGCCGTTCTGACCGTGTTGCTAAATACAACCAGCTGATTCGTATCGAAGAGGCACTGGCGGCTGCGGGTACTCCTGCCCCGTTTAACGGTCTGAAAGAAGTTAAAGGTCAGTAATTTCTGAACCCTGGCTTCACAAAACCCGCTTCGGCGGGTTTTTTACTTTATTAGAAACCCCCTTTATTAGCCGAGCAACGCGGTGAATCGAAGATTTCTGAAAGTTGTGCGATTCCGCGATAGGTTTGGCGCAGCCCGCGATGTCTGCGATAATAGCCGTTGGCTCCTTAACACTGAGATACACATGCAGTACCCGATTAACGAGATGTTCGAAACCCTGCAAGGGGAAGGCTATTTTACCGGCGTGCCGGCTATTTTTATTCGTTTACAGGGCTGCCCGGTGGGCTGTAGCTGGTGCGATACGAAACACACTTGGGAAAAATTCGCCGATCGTGAAGTCGATATGCAGCGTATCCTGGTTAAAACCGAAGAGAGCGACGCGTGGGGCAATGCCACCGCCGAGCAGCTGCATCAGGTTATCAAGAATCAGGGTTGGACGGCCAACCACGTCGTGATAACCGGCGGTGAGCCGTGCATCTACGATTTGCAGCCGTTGACCGAGCTTTTGGAATCATTGGGCTATAGCTGCCAGATTGAAACCAGTGGCACGCATGAAGTGCGCTGTTCTGCCAAGACCTGGGTAACGGTTTCTCCAAAAGTGAATATGCGTGGCGGTTACGACATTCTGCCGCAGGCTCTGCAGCGAGCAGACGAGATTAAGCATCCGGTCGCACGCCAGCGTGATATCGATGCATTGGAAGTGTTGCTTGCGACACTGACCGACCAGAAGGCGCGTATTATCGCCCTACAGCCGATCAGTCAGAAAGAAGAAGCCACTAAATTGTGTATCGCGACGTGCATCGCCAAAAACTGGCGGTTGTCAATGCAGACCCATAAGTATTTAAACATCGCCTAATTTTCTTCGCCCTTGTCTCTGTGGCGGCGTTGCTTCGCTTACTCGCCCGAATCACTGACTTATGTCAGCTCATCGGGACTTGCGCACTTTGCGCCTTGCTACAGCAACAAGGGCTTTGAAAATTCTTTCTTTGGTCTTGTCACTGTGGCGGCGTTGCTTCGCTTACTCGCCCGAATCACTGACTTATGTCAGCTCATCGGGACTTGCGCACTTTGCGCCTTGCTACAGCAACAAGGGCTTTGAAAATTCTTTCTTTGGTCTTGTCACTGTGGCGGCGTTGCTTCGCTTACTCGCCCGAATCACTGACTTATGTCAGCTCATCGGGACTTGCGCACTTTGCGCCTTGCTACAGCAACAAGGGCTTTGAAAATTCTTTCTTTGGTCTTGTCACTGTGGCGGCGTTGCTTCGCTTACTCGCCCGAATCACTGACTTATGTCAGCTCATCGGGACTTGCGCACTTTACGCCTTGCCACAGCAACAAGGGCTTTGAAAAGAGGTTAGGCGAGCAGTTTAACCGCGATAAACGCAGCCGGCGGTGCAGGTTTCTTTGATGCGCACCGCGCTCAGCAGGGGAAGCTGAGGCTTCATCTTGTTCCAGATCCATTCGGCGAGCACTTCGCTGGTTGGATTTTCAAGGCCCGGGATATCATTGAGATAATAGTGATCCAGGCTGTCTAGGGTCGGTTTAAACGCGGCTTTCAGCTCAGCAAAATCCATGACCCAGCCGGTGTGTGGATCAACTTCGCCGGTGATTTCCAGACGCACGGCAAAAGAGTGCCCATGCAGGCGGCCACATTTATGCCCTGCGGGAACGTGAGGCAGGTGATGAGCGGCTTCGAACATAAAATCTTTAAATAATGTAGTGGTCATAACACTGTCTCGTTGACTGCAAAAAACGCGGCATATTAACGGAATCTGGCCGCTTACGCCATGACTTATCTGCTCTGCAAATAGACAGATATTGAGCTTTGGTGTATTTACTCAATGTGACTCGATGACTTACATTGGGGGCGTTGGATATTAACCTATTGAGATAGTGAATGATTAGAGCGCTGCGTTGGGCCATTTTGTTGCTGATAGTTTCTGCAACAGCTAAAGCCGATGAACTATCGATCCCCCATAAATTACCCACTGCGGGTGATGCACCGGCGGTAAATACCCCTGTGCCTGCGGCTCCTGACAAGGCAGCATCGGCTACACCGCAAACTGCGCCCGCTGCGCCTGCTGCGTCATCGCCTGCGGTGACGCCGTCTGCGGTTTCCGCTGCAAAAGCTGCCCCTGCTAACGGTCAAACGGTTACGACGCCCGCAGCACCGGCCAAGCCTGCTGTCTCTAAAGCCCCCGCCAAGCCCACTGGGATAGTGTTAAAAACCCTGGCCGATGGCACCGGCAGCTTTTACTTCCCGGTTGGTGGCAACAAAAAACCTGTCGAAGTCTTCACCTATCAGCCCGCCGGTACCGACGCCAGCACCCCGGTGATTATGGCGATGACGGGTGTCGATCGTAACGCATCCACCTACCGCAACGACTGGATCAAAATCGCCGACCAATACCATTTCCGCATCGTGGTTCCGCGTTTTACCGATCAGGACTTCCCCGGCAGCTATGGCTATAACTTGGGAAATATCCAGGATCCGAAAACGCATCACCGGCTGCCTAAGTCGCAGTGGACCTTCACCTTGGTGAATGACATTTTCAACGCCATGCGCCAGCAAGGAATCACCACTCAGTCTCAGTATTATCTGTTTGGCAACAGCGCGGGCTGCCAGTTCGTTCACCGTATGCTGACCCTGCTGCCGCAGCCAGAGGTCAAGGCCGCTATTTGCTCCGCCGCTGGTTGGTGGACGCTGCCGGATACCGACCAGCGCTGGCCTTACGGTCTGCGCGCCTCGCCGATAAAAGTCAGTCAGTCTCAGTTGGCCGAGTACTTTGCCAAACCTATTCTCATTGCGGTGGGGACCAATGACGACGATCCTGAAAATCTTCTGCTGCGTCACTCCAAGGGCGCGATGGCGCAGGGCGTAACGCGTCTTGACCGTGCCGAGAACTTTTTCACCACCTCTCAGCAGCAGGCAGAGCAAAACTACATGCCGTTTAACTGGCACTTTGTGGCGCTTCCGGATATCGGCCATAGCGATATCAAAATGTCGATTTACGCCGCAGGGCAGTTCTCGCGCTTCGAGCAGCAGCACGAGTTCAATCCATAACGGACTGATGTTCTGCGCCACTTTCTGACGGCAAGCCTGTGAACTCAAAGAAATTTTTAACCCCGCAAATGCGGGGTTTTCTCATCTAGACTCCTGAATTTACCCCCGATGAATAAACCTGATTTTTTTATTAGTTATTTCAGTAGCCTATAACTGCGGCTTTACCACTTTTACCGATAGTTTCTACCTGAAAAAACACTTAGTCATTATGGTTATTTAATATTCCCATCACTTATTTAATTGTTATGATCCTGCTGGTTAACCTTACAAGCTATCAAATTCTTAATCATTTAATGGCCCGCTGAAACTGGCTTAAGCAATAAGGGAATTCGTACCGCGATGACGACTCAGGCTCCTCCTCTATCTTTGCTTCCGTTAACCCCGGAGCAAATGACACGGCTGCAATCGGCGATTGGTGACTATTCGCCGACCCAGTTAGCCTGGCTTTCAGGTTATTTTTGGGGATTGACTAACCAGCAGTCGGGCGCGGTGGCGGCACCTGCTCCAGTCGCTGCGGCGGCATCGATTACCCTTATCTCAGCGTCCCAGACCGGTAACGCACGCCGTCTGGCCGAGCAGCTGCGCGATGCGCTGGTTGCGGCTAAGCTTAACGTTAACCTGGTCAACGCCGGTGACTACAAGTTCAAGCAGATTGGCCAGGAAAAATTACTGCTGATCGTCGCGTCTACACAGGGAGAGGGCGAGCCGGCGGAAGAGGCTGTGGCGCTACACAAGTTCCTGCTTTCCAAAAAGGCGCCGCAAATGTCCGATACGGCCTTCGCGGTGTTTGGCCTGGGTGACACTTCTTACGAATTCTTCTGTCAGGCGGGTAAGGACTTTGATACCCGTTTGGGTGAACTCGGCGCAGAGCGTTTGCTCGACCGCGTAGACGCCGACGTTGAGTACCAGCACCAGGCCGCTGACTGGATTCAAAATGTGGTTGAGGTACTGAAAAAGCGCGTACCTGCCGAAGGTCCTGCCGCGCTGGCGGCTACCGTCGCTGGAAACGTGAATCAGCTCGACAGCAGCCCTTACACCAAGGAACAGCCGCTGACGGCGCTGCTTTCGGTCAACCAGAAAATTACGGGTCGCAACTCTGATAAAGACGTGCGCCATATTGAAATTGATTTAGGCGATTCTGGCCTGCGCTACCAGCCGGGTGACGCGCTGGGCGTGTGGTTCGAAAACAGTCCTGCTCTGGTGAAAGAACTGCTCGAGCTGCTGTGGCTGAAAGGCGATGAGCCGGTCGAAGTCCACGGCAAAACGCTCGCGTTGAGCGATGCGCTTACGCATCATATCGAGCTGACGCAGAACACCACGGTCATTGTCGACAAGTACGCCGCCGTATGTCGCGACGCCGACCTGCTGGCGCTGGTTTCCGACAAGAGCGCGTTGCAACAGTTTGCACAGAACACGCCGTTCGTCGACATGATTCGCCGTGCACCGACCGAGCTTCAGCCTCAGCAACTGGTTGATATGCTGCGCCCGCTGACGCCACGGCTTTATTCTATTGCCTCTTCACAGGCGGAAACCGACACCGAAGTCCACATTACCGTCGGCGTAGTGCGTTACGAAATTGATGGCCGTGCGCGTACCGGGGGAGCGTCGGGCTATCTTGCTGACAGACTGCAAGAAGACGGTGAAGTCCGCGTCTTCATCGAGCACAACGATAACTTCCGTCTGCCGGCCGATCCTGAGGCACCGGTCATTATGATCGGCCCGGGCACCGGTATTGCGCCCTTCCGCGCCTTTATGCAGCAGCGTGATAACGACGGTGCGGGCGGTAAAAACTGGCTGTTCTTTGGTAATCCGCACTTTACCGAAGATTTCCTTTATCAGGTTGAGTGGCAGCGCTATGTCAAAGATGGACTGTTAACCCATATTGACCTGGCCTGGTCGCGCGACCAGTCCGAGAAAGTTTACGTTCAGGACAAGCTGCGTGCCAAAGGCGCTGAAGTGTGGCAATGGCTGCAGGAAGGCGCACATATTTATGTCTGCGGTGACGCCAACCGCATGGCGAAAGACGTGGAGCAGACGCTGCTTGAGCTGATTGCCGAGCACGGTTCCATGATCCTTGAAGACGCCGATGAATTCCTGAGCGAGCTGCGTTTTGACCGTCGTTACCAGCGAGATGTCTATTAATGAGCACTGAAACTATGAACGAAAAACATCCCGGACCTTTGGTGGTCGAAGGCAAATTAACCGACGCTGAACGTCTTAAGAAAGAAAGTAACTTTCTGCGCGGCACCATTACCGAGGATCTGACCGACGGCCTGACCGGCGGTTTCAACGGCGACAACTTCCTGCTGATCCGTTTCCACGGCATGTACCAGCAAGACGACCGTGACATTCGCGCCGAGCGTGCCGAGCAGAAGCTCGAGCCGCGCCATGCGATGATGCTGCGTTGCCGTCTGCCGGGCGGTGTGATGACCCCCGAGCAGTGGCTCGGCATCGATAAATTCGCCGCAGACAGTACGATTTACGGCAGCATTCGTATCACCAACCGCCAGACGTTCCAGTTCCACGGCATTCTGAAGCCTAACGTTAAACCGGTTCATCAGCTGCTGAACAAGCTGGGCCTTGACGCGCTGGCAACCGCCAACGACGTGAACCGTAACGTGCTCTGTACCTCTAACCCGGTAGAGTCCGAGCTGCATTTCGAAGCCTGGCAGTGGGCGAAGAAGATTTCCGAGCATCTGCTGCCGCGTACCCGCGCCTATGCCGAAGTGTGGCTGGATCAGGAAAAGGTCGAGACTACCGACGAAGAGCCGATTCTGGGGGCAACCTATCTGCCGCGTAAGTTCAAGACGACGGTCGTTATCCCGCCGCAGAACGACGTGGACCTGCACGCCAACGATCTGAACTTCGTGGCGATTGCCGACAACGGTAAACTGGTTGGCTTTAACGTGTTAGTGGGCGGTGGACTGTCTATCGCGCACGGCGATAAGACGACCTATGCCCGCACCGCAAGCGAACTGGGCTTTATCCCACTTGAAAATACGCTGGCGGTCGCTGAGGCGGTAGTAACCACTCAGCGCGACTGGGGTAACCGCACCAACCGTAAGAACGCCAAGACCAAATACACCCTGGAACGCGTCGGCGTCGAGACCTTCAAGGCTGAAGTCGAGAAGCGTGCGGGTATCACCTTTGGTGACGTGCGTCCTTACGAATTCACCGGCCGTGGCGATCGCATCGGTTGGGTGAAGGGCATTGATAACCAATGGCACCTGACGCTGTTCATCGAAAACGGACGTATTCTGGACTACCCGGGTCGTCCGCTGAAAACGGGTCTGGCCGAGATAGCCCGCATTCATAAAGGCGATTTCCGTCTGACCGCGAACCAGAACCTGATCGTGGCGGGTGTCGATGAGAAAGATAAAGACGCTATCGAGGCGCTGGCGCGCAATCACGGTCTGATCGATGACGGCGTGACCGAGCAGCGTAAAAACTCGATGGCCTGCGTGTCCTACCCAACCTGTCCGTTGGCTATGGCCGAAGCAGAGCGCTTCTTGCCAGAGTTTGTGACCAAGGTAGAAGGCATCATGCATCAGCACGGGGTCGGCAAGGAACACATCGTCCTGCGCGTCACCGGTTGCCCTAACGGCTGTGGCCGTGCGCTGTTGGCTGAAATCGGCCTGGTAGGTAAAGCGATGAACCGCTACAACCTGCATCTGGGCGGTAACCGTGAGGGTACGCGTATTCCACGCATGTATCGTGAGAACATCAGCGATGTCGAGATCCTGACGATTATCGATGAGCTGGTCGGACGCTGGGCAAAAGAGCGCGAGACCGATGAAGGCTTTGGCGATTACGTGATCCGCGCAGGCATCATCAAGCCGGTGCTCGATCCCGCTCGCGATTTTTACGACTGACAGGAGGCGATATGAGCTTACTCTCCCTAACAGAACTGAATGCACTGCCCAAGTCCGGGCAGGCATTGGCACTGGCCGAGGTTAACGGCCAGCTGGAAAAACTCTCGGCCGAAGAGCGCGTGAGCTGGGCGTTGGAAAATCTGCCGGGCGAGTTTGCCTTGTCGTCCAGCTTCGGTATTCAGGCGGCGGTGTGTCTGCATCTGGTCACGCGTCAGAAGTCGGATATTCCGGTGATCCTGACGGATACCGGCTATCTGTTTCCGGAAACCTACCAGTTTATCGATACCCTGACTGAGCAACTGAACCTGAATCTTAAGGTTTATCGCGCCGAGCACTCTGCCGCATGGCAGGAAGCGCGGTACGGCAAGCTGTGGGAGCAGGGCGTTGAGGGCATCGAGAAATATAACCTGATCAACAAGGTTGAACCAATGAACCGCGCGCTTGAAACGCTGGGGGCGCAGACCTGGTTCGCCGGTCTGCGTCGTGAGCAGTCGGGCAGCCGTGCCAATCTACCGGTGTTGGCGGTGCAGCGTGGGGTGTTTAAAATCCTGCCGATCATCGACTGGGACAACCGTCAGATCTTCCAGTATCTAAAGCAGCACGGGCTGAGCTACCACCCGCTGTGGGATCAGGGCTATCTGTCCGTTGGCGACACTCACACCACCAAAAAGTGGGAAGAGGGGATGAAGGAAGAGGAAACTCGGTTCTTCGGCCTTAAGCGTGAGTGCGGACTGCACGAATAATCAGTTTTCAAATCCCCCACACGATGGGGGATTTTTTTTTAACGTCCCTCAGGCGTCGCTAACTCTTTCAGTAAAGGCAGCAGAATTCTCACGCTGTCTTTTTCACGTCTGGCGATGCGCCCTGGCAGATAGCGGTCAAGATATTGCAGATTGTCTATCCGCCCCTGGAAGCGGCTGGTGCCGGCCGGGAAGTGAGAGCTTATCGGACGCTGCTGCTGCCCATCCTGTTTCCCCAGTCGCCAGTCGCTGGCGGAGACCAGCATCAGCGGAATATGCTGGTCGTCCAGCGCCTTCAGCCCCTCGCAGCAGCTGGTTCCCGACGGGCTGCGTGCGGCGTCGATGCCCAGGCGACGCGCGATGCTCAGCGCCTTGTCCCTCGAGAGCTTGGCGACGACGGACGAGGTATTCACACCGCTGTTGAAATACAGTCGGTCACCGACAATCAGCGAATTCAGATTGATGACCAGCAGCGTGCGTTTTTTCTCCTCCGGCGTCAGGCTGTCGAGATAGTCTTTTGCACCTTGCTCTCCGGCCTCCTGTGCACTCAGGGCGACGAAACGCAGGCTGTAGTGCGTCGACTCTTGGCTCATCCGCTGCGCCAGCTCGAGCATAGCACCGACGCCGGAGGCGTTATCGTCGACGCCCTGTAGCGTCAGGCCGCCGAGATTCTCGTCGCTGTCCTTATCGCTCTGCGGCAGATAGGTATCGAAATGCGCCATGACCACTATCTGTTGCGGTACTTCGCCTGCGCGGTCGGCTATTACTGAGGTGGCGTGAACGCTGTGCCAGTTCTGGCGGCCGTCCTGACTGGTGTAAAGATAACCAGCTTCAAACGCGCGCAGATGGCTCTGGTAGCCCATTTTGTTCAGCGTCTGATTAAGGTAATCGGCGGCGATGATTTCAGCCGGGCTGCCGGCCATTCTTCCCGGAAAATAGGTGGCAATGTGTCGCGTCTGCTGTTCCGCCATGTGGCCGAGTGGCGGATTTTTTAAGGGATGTCCCACGGCAGAGACCGCATACAAGCCGCTCAGCGTGAGTAACAGTGCTGAACGCGCTACGTGGCGGAGAGAAAGCATACTAAAAATCCTTATCAGGCGTCCTTGAAAAGTCTGCCCGTAGTATGCGATTCGGCGACGAAATTAACAATTTACAGTTTTCTCAAAACGAGCTTTTTACTGGCTATATTCCATTCTGGAACTAATCATTCCATTTCGTCATTTCATCTCGATAACGGCCACGCCGTATAGTCATATTATCGATTTGTTTATGCATAAAGGTTGTTGTGGACTATCTCCCTATATTTGCCGACCTGAAACAACGTCCGGTACTGGTCGTTGGCGGTGGCGAAGTGGCTGCACGCAAAATTGATCTTCTTCTGCGAGCAGGTGCGGAAGTGAGAGTCGTCGCACAGGCATTGTCTGGTGAAGTGGAGTCTCTGCACCAGCAGTCTGACGTTCTTTGGTTGTCTCAGTCTTATCAGCCTGAGCAGCTTGATGACGTATTTCTGGTGATCGCCGCAACGGATGACACTGAGCTTAACGCCCGCGTGTATGAAGACGCTAATCAGCGCCGCGTGCTGGCCAATGTCGTTGACGATCAGCCTAAATGTTCATTTATTTTTCCGTCCATTGTCGATCGCTCGCCGATCGTGGTGGCTATTTCGTCCAGCGGGCAGGCGCCCGTGCTGGCCAGAATGCTGCGTGAAAAACTCGAAACGCTGCTGCCCGCCAGCCTCGGTAAAATGGCGGAAATCGCCGGTAGCTGGCGTGAACGCGTCAAGCAGCGTTTTAACTCGATGTCTGCCCGTCGTCGTTTCTGGGAGCAGGCTTTTGACGGCCGCTTCGCTTCATTGACCGCTGGGGGGCAGTTCGATGAGGCGGAGCAGGCGTTAAAGCAGCTGATGGATGCGCCGGACGAGGCGACTCATCAGGGGATGGTGACGCTGGTCGGTGCGGGTCCCGGCGACGTGGGACTTCTGACGCTGCGTGGATTGCAGGTCATGCAACAGGCCGACGTGGTGCTGTATGACTTCCTGGTTAGCGATGAGGTATTGGACCTCGTGCGCCGCGACGCGGAGAAAATCTGCGTCGGTAAGCGTGCGGGCAACCATCTGGTGATGCAGGAAGAAACCAATCGACTCTTGGTCGACCTGGCGAAGCAGGGAAAAAAAGTGGTCAGGCTGAAAGGCGGTGACCCGTTCATTTTTGGTCGCGGTGGCGAAGAGCTTGAAGTGGTCGCCGCGGCAGGCATTCCTTTTCAGGTGGTGCCGGGAATTACCGCCGCAGCCGGGGCAACGGCCTATGCCGGTATTCCTCTGACGCACCGCGAACGCGCGCAGAGCGTGATGTTTATTACCGGCCAAATCCGCACTGACGGCAATGGCCTGCAATGGTCCGAACTCGCCCGCGGGCAACAGACGCTGGCGATTTATATGGGCGCAATGAAAGCCTCGGACATCAGTCATCATCTTATCGCCCACGGGCGCGCCGCCGAAACGCCGGTGGCGGTGATTGGTCGCGGTACGCGCGCAGACCAACAGGTGTTGACCGGAACATTGCAAAATTTAGAACAATTAGCCCAACAGGCGCCGTCGCCGGCCCTGCTGGTTATTGGTGAAGTGGTTGAACTTCATCACAAACTCGCCTGGTTTGGGCATCATCCAGAGACTGCCGGTGCACAACGCCCGACGGTCGTGAATTTGGCTTAAGGATCTGATATGGACGAAAAACGACTCACCCATTTACGACAGCTGGAGGCGGAAAGCATCCATATCATCCGCGAGGTTGCGGCTGAATTCGCTAACCCGGTGATGATGTATTCCATCGGTAAAGACTCCTCTGTGATGCTGCATCTGGCGCGTAAGGCCTTCTTCCCCGGCACGCTGCCTTTCCCGCTGCTGCACGTCGATACTGGCTGGAAATTCAAAGAGATGTACGAGTTTCGCGACCGTACGGCGAAGAATTATGGCTTTGAGCTGCTGGTGCATAAAAACCCGGAAGGCGTGGCAATGGGCATTAACCCGTTCGTACACGGCAGCGCCAAGCACACCGATATCATGAAAACCGAAGGCCTGAAGCAGGCGCTGAACAAATACGGTTTTGACGCTGCCTTTGGCGGTGCTCGTCGTGATGAAGAGAAATCGCGTGCCAAAGAGCGTATCTACTCGTTCCGCGATCGTTTCCATCGTTGGGATCCGAAAAACCAGCGTCCAGAGCTGTGGCACAACTACAACGGCCAGATCAACAAGGGTGAAAGCATCCGCGTCTTCCCGCTGTCTAACTGGACCGAGCTGGATATCTGGCAATACATCTATCTGGAAAACATTGAGATTGTTCCGTTGTATCTGGCCGCACCGCGTCCGGTACTGGAGCGTGACGGTATGCTACTCATGGTCGATGACGACCGTATCGAGCTACAGCCGGGCGAGGAGATTGAAGAGAAAATGGTCCGTTTCCGTACTCTGGGATGCTGGCCGCTGACCGGTGCGGTGGAGTCCGAAGCGCAAACGCTGCCGGAAATCATCGAGGAGATGCTGGTTTCCACCACCAGCGAGCGTCAGGGGCGTGCCATCGACCGCGATCAGGCGGGTTCGATGGAGCTTAAAAAGCGTCAAGGGTATTTCTAAGGAGCACGGACTATGAATAACGCAATTGCACAACAAATCGCTGAGCAGGGCGGCGTAGAAGCTTATCTGCACGCACAACAGCACAAAAGTCTGCTGCGCTTCCTGACCTGTGGCAGCGTGGATGACGGTAAAAGTACGCTAATCGGCCGCCTGCTGCACGACACACGTCAGATTTATGAAGATCAGCTGTCTTCACTGCACAATGACAGCAAGCGTCACGGTACTCAGGGCGAGAAGATTGACCTGGCGCTGCTGGTTGACGGTTTGCAGGCCGAGCGTGAGCAGGGCATTACTATCGACGTGGCTTATCGCTACTTCTCAACTGAAAAACGTAAATTCATCATCGCCGATACCCCGGGGCACGAACAGTACACCCGTAACATGGCGACCGGCGCATCGACCTGCGACCTGGCAATTTTGCTGATCGATGCGCGTAAAGGCGTACTGGATCAGACCCGCCGTCACAGCTTTATCGCAACGCTGCTGGGGATTCGTCATTTGGTGGTTGCGGTCAACAAGATGGACCTGGTCGACTACAGCGAAGAGGTATTCGAGCAATTCAAGCAAGACTACCTGACCTTCGCCGAGCAGTTGCCAACCGATCTGGACATTAAATTCGTGCCGCTTTCCGCGCTGGAAGGCGACAACGTGGCGTCCGAAAGCCAGAAGATGCCTTGGTACACTGGCCCGACGCTGCTCGACGTGCTGGAAACCGTCAACATCATCAACGTGCGTGAACAGCAGCCGATGCGTTTCCCGGTGCAGTATGTGAACCGTCCAAACCTCGACTTCCGTGGTTATGCCGGTACGCTGGCCTCCGGTTCCGTTCGCGTAGGGCAGAAAATCAAGGTGCTGCCATCAGGCGTTGAGTCCACCGTGGCGCGTATCGTGACCTTCGACGGCGACCTGCAGGAAGCCTGGGCCGGAGAGGCGATTACGCTGGTGCTGGACACCGAGGTTGATATCAGCCGGGGTGACCTGCTGGTGGACGCCAACGAGACGGTAAAAGCGGTGCAGAACGCCAAGGTTGACGTGGTGTGGATGGCCGAACAACCGCTGAGCGTGGGCCAGAGCTATGACATCAAGATTGGTGGCAAGAAGACCCGTGCGCGCGTCGAGAACATCGAATATCAGGTTGAGATCAACTCGCTGACTCAACGCGTGGTCGACAGCCTGCCGCTGAACGGCATCGGTCTGATTGAGCTGGCCTTCGACGAACCGCTGGTGTTGGACAACTATCAGCAGAACGCAGTGACCGGCGGCATGATCTTTATCGATCGCCTGAGCAACGTAACCGTCGGTGCGGGTCTGGTGCGAGAAGCGCTTGAACAGGTTTATGAAGAAAAAGGGGCTTACAGCGCCTTCGAGCTTGAGCTGAACGCGCTGGTTCGTCGTCATTTCCCACATTGGGGTGCGCGCGACCTGCTGGGTGGCAAGTAATATGGCCCTTCAGGACGAAAATATCGTCTGGCATCCGCACGCGGTGACGCGTGCGGATCGCGAAAAGCAGCATGGGCATCGCGGCGTGGTGCTGTGGTTTACCGGCCTTTCAGGGTCGGGTAAATCCACGGTGGCAGGCGCGCTGGAGCAGGCGCTTTTCAGCCTCGGCGTGAGCACTTATCTTCTCGATGGTGACAATGTAAGACACGGACTGTGTCGCGATTTGGGCTTTTCCGATGACGACAGACGTGAAAATATCCGCCGCGTCGGGGAAGTAGCCAAGCTGATGGTAGACGCCGGACAGGTGGTGCTTACTGCGTTTATCTCACCTCATCGCGCCGAGCGTCAGATGGTACGTGAGTTGTTGGATAACGGGCAGTTTATCGAGGTATTTGTCGATACGCCGTTGGCTATCTGCGAGGCGCGTGACCCTAAGGGGTTATACAAGAAAGCGCGCGCGGGAGAGCTGAAAAACTTCACCGGTATCGACTCGGTTTATGAGCCGCCGCTGGAGTCTGATATTCACCTCGATGGTGAACAATTAGTAACACATTTGGTCCCGCAATTATTAGCTGTGCTGCGTGGTCGAGGTATTATCAATCCCTGAATGTTGCTGGCAAAACGCCGAAGAGCGTGTCGGTGTACAGCGAAACAACAGGGGTTGAACCATGCAAACGTTAAGTCAGTTATTCATCGACATCAAGCGTAAGAAGCCGTCGGTAAAGGAGAGCGAAGAACCTTCCTACTCCATGGTCGGCGGCTGCACCGGATTTGTGTTCTTCTGGCTGGCGTTTTCCCTTCCTTTTGTCATCTACGGCTCCAATACGCTGTTTTTCCTGCTCTATACCTGGCCGTTCTTTCTGGCGCTGATGCCTATCTCGGTGCTTATCGGTATCGCCTTCAGCATGCTGTTCAGCGGTCGTCTGTGGAAGACTCTGCCGTTGACCGGTCTGGTGGTGTTTTGCGTATTTTGGACCGTGTTCAAGTTTCTCAGCGGCTGGTAATCGCCTCCTCGTTCTCATTTTTCTCCGCCTTTCTGCGCAGCTTTTAATCGTTTTTATCCTCACGGTTGTAAACCATTGTGTCATTTGGGGACTTATTCTTAACTTAACTCCTAATCTGCTCGCCAATTTCCCCTTCAGTGTGGAGTCAAAGTGAAAGTTGTGGGATGATTGAGCGGCTATTTCAGGGGGCGGAATGGGCAAATTAACGCTGCTATTATTGATTATTCTAGGCTGGTTGCAGTATTCACTGTGGCTGGGTAAGAACGGTATTCACGATTACGTGCGGGTTAACGATGATGTTGAGGTGCAACAGGCCAGCAACGTCAAACTTAAATCACGCAATGACCAACTCTTCGCAGAGATTGACGACCTTAATGGCGGTCAGGAGGCGATTGAGGAACGCGCACGCAATGAGCTGGGCATGATCAAGCCCGGTGAGAGTTTCTATCGCCTGGTGCCAGACCAAAACAAGCGCAATCAGGCTTCCAACACAACGCAAGTAAGAATCAACAATAATCCATGAGCCACACAGCCGTCTCCTCGGCCGATATCGTCGCGGTGTTGCCCGCCGCCGGTATTGGCAGCCGCATGCAAAGCGAACTTCCTAAACAATACCTGACCATCGAAGGGAAAACCCTGCTCGAGCACGCTATCAATGCGCTGCTGCGCAGTCCCCGCGTCAGGAAAGTGGTGGTCGCTATCAGTCCTCAGGACACCTGGTTTGCCCAGTTGCCTGTTGCGCAGGACCCGCGTATTCAGGCGGTGACCGGTGGCGCGCAGCGTGCCGATTCGGTTATGGCCGGGCTCAAGCATGCGGGAGACGCGTCCTGGGTGTTGGTTCATGACGCGGCACGTCCGTGCCTGCATCCTGATGACTTGACGCGACTGCTGGCTATCAGCGCAACGAGTAACGTTGGCGGGATCCTTGCCGCGCCGGTACGCGACACGATGAAGCGCGGTGAACCGGGGATTGAGAAAATCGCCCATACCGTCGACCGTCAGGATTTATGGCACGCGCTTACGCCGCAGTTTTTCCCATTGGGTCTGTTAAAAGCCTGTCTGGAACGTGCGCTTGATGAAGGCGCTACCGTGACCGACGAGGCCTCGGCCATCGAATACTGTGGTTATCATCCGCAGTTAGTGCCGGGAAGATCCGATAATATTAAAGTTACCCGTCCAGAAGATCTGGCACTGGCAGCATTCTATTTAACTCAGTTACACCAAGAGGAGAGCGCATGATGCGTATCGGTCACGGTTTTGACGTACATAAATTTGGTGGCGAAGGCCCTCTGGTGATCGGCGGCGTGCGTATCCCTTATGAAAAGGGTCTGCTGGCACATTCAGACGGCGACGTTGCCCTGCATGCGGCGACTGATGCCCTGCTCGGTGCTGCCGCGCTTGGTGATATCGGCAAACTGTTCCCGGATACCGACCCGGCCTATAAAGGTGCAGACAGCCGCGAGCTGTTGCGTGAAGCCTATCGTCAGATTAAGGCGAAGGGCTATCGTCTCGGTAACCTCGACATCACCATCATCGCGCAGGCGCCAAAAATGCTGCCGCACGTGCCGCAGATGCGTGTCTTCATCGCCGAAGACCTGGGCTGCCACATGGACGACATCAATGTGAAAGCCACTACGACTGAAAAGCTGGGCTTTACCGGCCGCGGCGAAGGCATTGCCTGTGAAGCCGTTGCCCTGTTGATCAAGGCCTGATGCAATGGACATGAATAATCTGACCTGGCTGTACGGCAAGCCGCTTTCGAACGGTACGCTGAAAGCCAATCCAGAAGATTTCATCGTTGAGGAAGACCTTGGCTTTGAGCCGGACGGGGAAGGGGAGCATCTGCTGGTGCGCATCCGCAAGACCGGCTGCAACACCCAGTTTGTCGCCGAGCAGTTGGCCCGTTTCGCCGGTGTGCATCCCCGTTCGGTAAGCTATGCGGGTCTTAAAGACCGCCACGCCGTTACCGAGCAGTGGTTCTGTGTGCATTTGCCGGGGAAAGAAAACCCGGACCTCAGCCAGTTCCAGCTCGAAGGCTGTGAAGTGGTGCGCTTTGCTCGTCATCTGAAAAAGATGCGTATCGGTACACTGAAAGGCAATGCATTCACACTGGTACTGCGCGATTTGACCGACCTTGCAGACATTGAGCAGCGTCTGGAGAAGATTGTGTTACAGGGCGTGCCTAACTATTTTGGCGTGCAGCGCTTTGGGCGCGGCGGCAATAATCTGCTGCAGGCGACCCGCTGGGCGAAGGACGAAATCCGCGTTAAAGAGCGCCCTAAGCGCAGCTTCTATCTTTCTGCTAGCCGTAGCGCGATGTTTAACATTGTCGCCAGCCAGCGTTTGGCAAAAGGGCTGATGAGTGAGGCGATGCTGGGTGATGCGCTTCAGTTGAGTGGACGCGGCAGCTGGTTTGTTGCCAGGGAAGAAGAGCTGGAGTCGGTGCAGTCGCGCGTGGCCAGCGGTGAGCTGTTGATCACGGCACCGTTGCCGGGTGATGGTCCTTTGGGTTCACAGCAGGATGCCGAAGCCTTCGAGCTGAGCTGCATTGAGGACCAGACGCCGCTGCTGTCTCTGCTCAAGCGTGAACGTGTTGATCCTGCGCGCCGTGCCATTATGCTGCACCCGCAGAACATCGTCTGGAAACCGCTGGACGAGGCGACGCTGGAGCTTAAGTTCTGGCTGCCCGCGGGCAGTTTTGCCACCAGCCTGGTCCGTGAGTTGATGGGACAGGGTGAAGGCGACGCGGATATCAGCGAATAATCTTCTGCGCAACAATTACTCCCTCACGAGGAGGGGGTTCAAAGTTGACATAGAAAGCCGGCTAGCCGGCTTTCTATGTTTTTGTACTCTAAGAATTTACTTCTTGTCCCACGCCTGTTGCCATGCGCTGCCGGTAGAAGGCGCATAGGCCCACGCCACGCCGCTACACCATGGGGTATAAGGCGAGGGCTTACACTGATAGGCGTTGCCGTCAGCGGCGGTAACGATGTCACCGGCCTGATAATGGGTGCCTTCTTTGTAAGCCGGGTGCGCACTACCGTTGTCGTCACTTTTCTCTTTGGTGGTAACGGACAGCATCTCGGAAAGGCCGGACTTATTGCCTGAGATATCCGTCGCACTTACCTGATAGTGGTAAGTGGTATCCGGCTGAAGATTTTTGTCCTCAACGCGGATTTCTTTCACGTTAAATGCCAGTTTGCCATTGCGGAAAATCTCGTAACCCAACACTTTCACATTATCCGTTGAGGCTTTCCACGTCAGCGTCACGCTATTTTGTGCAACCTGCGTTGCTACCAACTGAGTGGGAATGGTGGGTGCCTGGGCGTCGTGTGCCGGGGCTTTTTCGGTCTTGATGCTCAGAACATCGCTGGCGGCAGAAATATTGTTTGCGGCGTCGACGGCCTTGACGGTGTAATGATACTCGACGTTTTCCTGTAAATTAACGTCGGTGTATTCATGGGAGGGAGCATCGGAAATTTTGACATTATTACGATATATTTCATAATGATGAACGCCTGCGGCGTTGTCGTCTGTCGAGGCCGTCCAGGTCAGATGAATGCTGCTGGCGGTCGCTTCTCCATGCAGATGGGTAGGTACGCTCGGCGCCGTGGTATCTTCGTCTGGAGTCACGATAGCATTTTCGCCGTAAATCAGGTCGGTGTAATCTTTACGGAACTGGCCGTTGAAGCCCTGATGAGAGACATTTTCACCTTCATCCCAGTTTATCGACCAGGTCATCACCCCTCTTAACGGCATGCCTTCTTTTTCTAAATCTTTGAAAACGCGATACACGTCCTGCGGCGTTTTGACAAAACCTGTTGCAGCCGCTGAGTTATTACTTGGCAAGCCGATAACTAATTTATTGGCAGGGATTTTCACTGCTGCCTTACCGTGTGGGTTAGCAATCAGTTCTTTAGTAAAGTGATAAAGGAATTCATATTTTTTAGAGTCATCATCCTGGCGATAATTAACCCAATAGACGCCGTCTGAGGTGTCTTCAGGTTCAAAGCCAATCCCGAACGCGCCCTGGTTATAATATTGCGGAGCAATAAAATCATAGTAGCCATCCAGATTTTTAATATAGTTTATATACTCTGGGGTAATTTCGGTCAGATAAGGAATTTCAGGGGCCATACTGATAATAAAATGCTTACCCTGATTTTCATAATGTTTGCGGACTATTTTCAGTGCAGCGGGAATAACGGTCTCATTATCAGCTTTCTTGATAGCCGCTTGCTCAAGGTCAATATCCAGGCCGTCGAAACCGTAGGTCTCGACCAGGCGTATGATTTCATTGGCAAACTTTTGCGTATCGCCTTTGGCAGCGTGCAGTTCAATGTGCGCATCCGCACCACCAAGAGACAGCAGAACAGCCTGTCCACGCTGATTTAGCTCCGAAATCTCGGTGCGAAAGCTTTGCTCCGTTCCATAGTAAGGGGTAAAGGTCGGCATGCTATTGTCATTGGTTGACTTCATGAACGAGACCATCACGACGTTAAACTCTTTAGGAGTATCTTTAAGGTTCATTTTTTTGGGATAGCCCTGCGCATAGTCCCCAGAGAATCCCTGATCCCAGTTATGCCAATAGCCGACCATCAACTTTTTACCTTCAATTGAAGGCATGGTAGCCGCATAGTCCGTTGCCGCGAAAGTCACGTTTGAGAAACCAATAAGACCGCATAGTGCGAGACAGGCGGCGACTTTGGATTTTAGCATTATATTTTTCATGTTCTCTCTGTTTGAATTTTCGTGCAGCAAAATTCATTATGAAATTAAAATAGATAAATTAAGAATGGGTGAAGGGGAAATATAAAGTCCGGTGTCGGTGTTCTTATATTTCGCGTGCATATATTACAGTGGGTTGTGGATTGTTTCTCTAAGGGAAGGGCCGGATATTTCTCGCATTTATTAATACTTCAATGCTTATAGATAGAGAATATTCTCTATTTGATGGCAGTGCGCAGTGAACGTAATGAAAGTCATTTATTTTATATTTATTAACCAAACGGCTGCGCTTTCCTACAAGCCTGTTTTTTCACTGTAGAAACCCAGCTGACAACGGTTATAATCATCACTGGTTTGACGGCAACGGGATTGCGTCGCAGCGTGAATGCGCGATCGTTGTGCAACTAAATGATAACCAGAGGATTTTCTTTGCAATCTACTGAGAACAAGGCATGACATCTTTGATACGGATATTGTTGAGTAATGATGACGGTGTGACGGCTCCCGGTATCCAGGCGCTAGCTTCTGCGCTGCGCGAATTCGCCGAGGTGACGGTGGTTGCGCCCGACAGGAATCGCAGCGGCGCATCGAACGCGCTGACGCTGGACTCACCCTTACGTATTCAAACCTATCCCAACGGTGACACTGCTGTTATTAACGGAACCCCAACGGACTGCGTCTATCTCGGCGTTAATCGGCTGATGCAGCCGCGCCCGGATATTGTTGTCTCAGGCATTAACGCTGGCCCGAATCTGGGGGATGACGTTATTTATTCCGGTACCGTCGCTGCCGCAATGGAAGGGCGGCACTTGGGCTATCCTGCGCTTGCCGTGTCACTCGACGGCCATCAGCATTACGATACCGCTGCGGCTATCACCTGCCGCATTCTGCGCATGCTGGCGAAAGAGCCGCTGCGCACCGGTCGAATCCTTAATATCAACGTTCCCGACCTGCCGCTCGAAAGCATTAAAGGCTTTCGCGTGACACGCTGCGGTAGCCGTCATCCTGCAGAACAGGTATTTTGTCAGCAGGACCCTCGCGGCCAGGATATGTACTGGATTGGCCCGCCCGGTGAAAAGTTTGATGTCGCACCGGATACCGATTTTGCCGCCGTGGCACAGGGCTATGTCTCCATTACCCCTTTGCACGTGGACCTGACGGCCTATGCGGCGCAGGACATTGTCAGAACGTGGTTAGCCAAAGCCGAGGTGAGCGGGAATGGTGATTAAGCCGATGTACAATTTGCTCGAGCAACTGCGCAAGCTGGGCATCTCTGATGAGCCGCTGCTACAGGCGATTGAAACGGTCCCGCGTGAACGCTTCGTCGATGAAGCCTTTCAGCACAAGGCCTATGAAAATACCGCTCTGCCTATCGGACTCGGGCAAACTATTTCCCAGCCTTATACCGTTGCCCGCATGACGGAGCTGCTGCGTTTAACACCTACGTCGCGCGTGTTGGAAATCGGCACCGGCTCGGGTTATCAAACCGCTATTCTTGCCCATTTGGTTGAGCACGTTTTTTCCGTTGAAAGGATTAAAGGGCTGCAATGGCAGGCTAAGCGCCGCCTCAAACAGCTGGATCTGCATAATGTCTCAACGCGCCACGGCGACGGCTGGGAAGGGTGGCCTTCTCGCGGCCCCTTCGATGCCATTATCGTCACCGCCGCCCCTCCCGAAATCCCTCAGGAATTACTCACTCAGCTTGCGGAAGGCGGGGTGATGGTTTTGCCGGTTGGAGAGCAAAATCAGACTTTGCAACGTATCCAACGACGTGCGAATGATTTTACTATCGAAAACATCGAGGCTGTTCGTTTTGTTCCCTTGGTGAAAGGTGAGCTCGCCTGAGTGCGTTTTTCGTACTATTCGGGACTAAACCCCTAAAATTTAAATACAACTGACTTATGGTGATAACGTTGCGTTGTTGATAGCATTCACTACAGTTTTTTATTGCCACAGTTTTTTTAACTATCGCCATCGGCTGATTTCGCGTCAGCCAGCATGTAAACGGCCCGCCTTTCGTTGTTAAATGGTTCCTAATGGATCCAGGCAGCGTTTGGCCTGAGCCGCGATAGATTCTGATATTGCCGTCATGGGGGAGTTATGAGCACGGGAAGCCCAATTAAAACCTTAAGCCGCATTGCGGTATGTACATTTGTTGGCGCCTGGCTTGCGGGATGTTCCAATAATGCCTCGACGACTGCTCCAATTAGCACCGTAAACGGTGGCGGAGGCATGCTCCGCGCCCCTCAAGGGGGTCAGATTACTCCGAATTCCAGCGATAATGCCCCGATGATTAATGCTCAGGGACACATCGTTTATAACCGCAGTTATAACAGTATTCCGAAAGGCAGCTACAGCGGAAGCACCTATAAAGTTAAGCGCGGCGACACTCTTTTTTACATTGCCTGGATAACCGGTAATGACTTCCGAGACCTGGCGGCCCGTAACAATATCGCCGAGCCGTATGCGCTTGAAGTAGGTCAACGTATTCAAATTAATAACGTTTCTCGCACCGCGAGCAGCGGCGGTATGTTGGCCGCAACGGATGCAACGCAGGGGGGGATTCCTAAAGCCCCTTCAAGCGGCATGATGCAGGGTACAGTGGTTGCATCTCAACCAACTACCACGTATTCTGAATCTTCAAGTAAACAGAATGTAGGTCGGATGTTGCCTACAGCGGGCGTTGTCGCAACGACGACGGCACCTGTTACCGCACCGAGCGCTCCCGTCGAAAGTACGACAGACAATGGCGGCCCAGTTTCCTCTTGGAGATGGCCGACTGAAGGGAGAATTATCGATAATTTCTCAGCCTCTGAGGGGGGAAATAAAGGTATCGATATCGCCGGTTCACGTGGACAACCAGTATTGGCAACCGCCAGCGGGCGAGTCGTTTATGCCGGTAATGCGCTACGTGGCTACGGTAATCTGATCATCATTAAACACAATGATGACTACCTGAGCGCCTATGCACACAATGATTCAATGCTGGTCCGGGAACAACAAGAAGTGCAGGCGGGTCAAAAAATAGCGACGATGGGTAGCACCGGAACCAGCTCAGTAAGATTGCATTTTGAAATTCGTTACAAGGGGAAATCCGTAAACCCGCTGCGTTATCTTCCGCAGCGATAAGCCGGGCAGAGTCACTGATTCTGCTCTTGGGACCACGGGTAGGAGCAGCTTATGAGTCAGAATACGCTGAAAGTTAACGAGTTACATGATGATGTAGATTTCGATGAGAACAGCGCTGAAGCCTTTGACGAAGAGAAAGCAACCGTCGAGGAGTCTGTTGATAGTGACGCTCTTGAAGCTGAAGAGGAGTTACTGTCACAGGCTGTAAGCCAAAGAGTGCTGGATGCAACTCAACTGTACCTTGGTGAAATTGGTTACTCTCCTCTGCTTACCGCAGAAGAAGAGGTTTATTTTGCACGGCGTGCGCTGCGAGGTGACGTACCATCTCGCCGCCGCATGATTGAAAGTAACCTGCGTTTAGTGGTCAAGATTGCGCGCCGCTACAGTAATCGCGGTCTGGCGCTGCTGGATCTGATTGAAGAGGGTAACCTCGGTCTGATTCGTGCCGTTGAGAAGTTTGACCCTGAGCGCGGTTTTAGATTTTCCACTTATGCGACATGGTGGATCCGTCAAACAATCGAACGGGCGATCATGAATCAAACCCGTACCATTCGTTTGCCAATTCACATCGTTAAAGAACTGAACGTTTATCTGCGTACTGCACGTGAACTGGCACACAAGCTCGACCATGAGCCTAGTGCCGAAGAAATTGCAGAACAGCTCGACAAACCGGTCCACGACGTTAGCCGTATGCTGCGCTTGAATGAGCGCATCACCTCCGTTGACACCCCATTGGGTGGTGACTCGGAGAAGGCGTTGCTGGACATTCTGGCCGACGAGAAAGAGAACGGACCGGAAGACACCACGCAAGACGATGACATGAAACACAGCATCGTTAAGTGGCTGTTCGAACTGAATGCAAAACAGCGTGAAGTCCTGGCGCGTCGTTTCGGCCTGTTGGGTTATGAAGCGGCAACTCTTGAGGATGTAGGTCGTGAGATAGGCCTGACGCGTGAACGTGTTCGTCAGATACAGGTTGAAGGGCTGCGTCGCCTGCGTGAAATTCTGCAGGGACAAGGTTTGAGCATCGAAGCGTTGTTCCGTGAATAATCATCGGTAAACTGTACAATCGAAGCAACACAAAAAGGGGGAGCAACTCATTGCTCTCCCTTTTTATTTTCAACCAATGATGCGGTGAAGTTTACACCATCGCCTTGAGGCGATAGATCCATTCCAGCGCCTGCCGTGGCGACAGTGAATCTGCGTCTAGCGCTTCAAGGGCTTCAACCGCCGGTGAAATCTCTTCGCTCAGCAGCGGCAACTGTGGGCCATCAATCTTGCTGGCGGCGGCGTTATTCGACAGTGCTTCCAGCTCTTTGAGTTTCTGTCTGGCGCGCTTAATAACCTCGCGCGGCACACCGGCCAGCGCAGCAACCGCCAGTCCATAACTCTTGCTCGCCGCCCCTTCCTGAACGCTGTGCATAAAGGCAATGGTATCGCCGTGCTCAATCGCGTCGAGATGGATATTCACCGTGCCTTCCATTTTCTCCGGCAGCGTCGTCAGCTCAAAGTAGTGGGTGGCGAACAGCGTCATAGCCTTGATGCGGCTCGCCAGGCTTTCAGCGCAGGCCCAGGCCAGCGACAGACCGTCATAGGTGGAGGTGCCACGGCCAATTTCGTCCATCAACACCAGGCTGTTCTCGGTGGCGTTGTGCAGAATATTGGCGGTCTCAGTCATTTCAACCATGAAGGTTGAACGGCCCGAGGCCAGGTCATCTGCGGCACCGACGCGGGTGAAGATACGGTCGATAGGCCCCAGCGTGGCCTGCTCGGCGGGTACGTAGCTACCGATGTGCGCCATCAGCGCAATCAGTGCGGCTTGACGCATATAGGTACTCTTACCGCCCATGTTGGGACCGGTAATAATCAGCATTCTGCGCTGTGGAGACATGACCAGCGGATTAGAAATAAAGGGTTCGCTCAGCACCTGTTCCACCACCGGATGACGACCACCGACAATGTTGATGCCCGGCTTTTCGCTCAGCGTTGGGCAGCAATAGTTGAGCGTGTAAGCGCGCTCAGCCAGATTATTCAGTACGTCGATTTCAGCCAGCGCCGCGGCGCTCTGCTGGAGCGCAGAAAGGTGCGGCATCAGCAGATCAAACAGCTCTTCGTACAGCGCTTTCTCCAGCGACAGCGCTTTGCCTTTTGAAGTCAGGACCTTGTCTTCATACTCTTTCAGTTCGGGAATGATGTAGCGTTCGGCATTTTTTAGCGTCTGGCGGCGAACATAATGGATAGGTGCAAGGTGGCTCTGACCACGGCTTATCTGTATGTAGTAACCGTGCACGCCGTTGAAGCCCACTTTCAGGGTATCCAGACCCAGCTTTTCGCGTTCGCGGATCTCGAGGCGGTCGAGGTAATCCGTTGCTCCGTCGGCCAGCGCTCGCCATTCGTCGAGTTCGGCATTGTATCCCGGCGCAATCACGCCACCGTCGCGCACCAGCACGGGCGGTGCGTCAATAATGGCGCGCTCGAGCAGGGCGATCAGCTCATCAAATTCGCCGGCCTTTTCAACCAGCGATTGAACGTAAGGGACGTCGATTGGCTGAAGCAGAGCGCGGATCTCCGGCAACTGCTGGAGTGCGTGGCGCATACGTGCCAGGTCGCGCGGACGCGCGCTTCGCAGCGCCAGACGTGCCAGAATACGTTCGAGGTCGCCGACCTGACGCAGTACCGGTTGCAGCTCGGCGGTCAAGTCCTGCAAAGCACCGACCGCCTGCTGGCGATTGTTCAGTACCTTGAAATCGCGCGTTGGCATGTGGATCCAACGCTTGAGCATGCGGCTGCCCATCGGCGTGACGCTTTGGTCGAGAATGGCAGCCAGCGTGTTTTCAACGCCGCCGGAGAGGTTTTGCGTCAGCTCAAGATTGCGTCTGGTGGCGGCATCCATAATGATGCCGTCCTGCTGACGCTCCATGGTCACGCCACGAATATGCGGCAGCGAGGTGCGCTGGGTGTCTTTCACGTACTGCAATAGGCAGCCGGCTGCACGCAGCGCCTGCGTAGCCTGTTCGACGCCAAAACCGCTGAGGTCACGGGTGCCGAACTGAAGATTAAGTTGCTGGCGCGCGGTGTCGAGCTCGAACTCCCAGATTGGGCGACGACGCAGGCCACGGCGGGTGTCGATTAACGACATCGACTCGAAGGTTTCCGGATAGAGCAATTCTGCCGGGTTCGTGCGCTGGATTTCGGCGGCCATCGTTTCGAGGTCGGTCGGTTGAGCAACGCGGAAACGTCCTGAGCTGATATCGAGCGTTGCGTAGCCGAAGCCTCGACCGTCTTGCCAGATGGCGGCCAACAGGTTGTCCTGACGTTCGCTTAGCAGCGCTTCGTCACTGACGGTTCCTGGCGTGACAATGCGCACCACTTTACGCTCGACAGGGCCTTTACTTAAGGCCGGATCGCCAACCTGTTCACAGATGGCAACGGATTCGCCGAGATGCACTAGCTTGGCAAGATAGCCTTCAACCGCGTGATAAGGAACGCCCGCCATTGGGATGGGTTCACCGGCGGAGGCGCCGCGCTTGGTCAGCGAGATGTCCAGCAGCTGCGAGGCCTTTTTGGCGTCGTCATAGAACAACTCATAGAAGTCGCCCATCCGGTAGAACATCAGGATTTCAGGATTCTGTGCCTTTAGACGCAGGTACTGCTGCATCATGGGGGTGTGGGCATCTAAATTATCGCTATTACTCATGCGCTTAGTTTCTTAGTTGTTTAAGTCATTCATAGAGTTAAAAAGGCTCTATAACTCTAAAATTTTGTGCGGGTATAGTAGCCCAAGCACGTCAAAACTGACACCCCGCAAACGGGAATGCATCTCGGAGATTTGCAAAGAAGTGTGGGCGCTTGTTGTCGGCCAGAGCTGCTGCTAGATCTGGCGGTCGCGTATTTCATGCACCATTTCGATCAGCGCCTTTAATCCCGCTGGAACGTGTCTGCGACCGGGATAATACAGCCGTAATCCTTCAAACGAAGGGCACCACTCTTCCAGCACGCTGACCAGACTGCCGCTGGCCAGATCCTTTTCGATAAACCAGCTTGAAATGAACGCCAGACCCATGCCGCTGCGTGCCGCCTGGCGGATAGCGCGTAACTCGTTGAGCACGATTCGCGTCGGTATGTTTATCGCAAATTTTTGCTGATGACGCTCAAGCTCCCAGTGGTAGATTCCGCCGTGAGACATACGCATGCCGACCCCTTGATGCGCGGCGAGGTCCTCCGGCGTTTGCGGCACGCCGTGGGTGGCGAAATACTGCGGACTTCCGACGATGAGCATGCGTGCCGGGGGCGTCACTGGCACGGCTATCATGTCCTGCGGTACCGATTCACCGAGTCGGATCCCCGCGTCAAAGCCCTCGGCAACGATATCGATCATCCGGGCCTCGGTCGCGATATCTATGCGCATGTTGGGGTAACGCTGAAGATATTCCCGCAGCAGCGGCTCAAACAGCAGCAGTGCAGATTCGGGCGGAGCATTAATACGCAGGGTGCCGGTGGGTGACTCGGGCTGTGTGCTTATCTCTTTCGAAGCACGCTGAATCTCGGCCAGTGCGGGGGCAATGCGTTCGACATAACGTCGGCCCGCCTCGGTAAGCGATACGCTGCGCGTTGAGCGGTTAAAGAGTCTAATATTGAGGCGAGCCTCAAGGCCGGCAACGGCATTGCTGACCGCGGTAGCAGACATGCCTAGCTCGCGCGCGGCGGCGCGAAAGCTGCTGCGTTGCGCGACGGCAAGAGTCACTTCAAGCTCAGTCAGACCAGTACGATGCATCGTTTATTGTCCTGATTTTCGTTATACCCCGTACAGCATAACCCCGCTTATCAGAGCAACCTAGCCTTCTTATACTCCTCAATATTGAAAACTTATTAACGAGTGCGTTTGAGGATCCATCATGCAAAAGATCGACAAAATCTATATCAACGGTGAGTTTCTGACACCTCACGGCACCGAACGTTTCGAGCTGTTTAATCCGGCTACTGAAGAGGTGATTGGCACGGTACAACTGGCCGACGTAGAGGATACTCAGCGGGCGATAGCGGCAGCGAAAGCGGCGTTCCCGGAGTGGTCGCGCACGACTAAAGTGCAGCGTATTGCCGCACTCAAACGCATGCATGCCGCCGTGGTGGCCTGTGAAGAGGAACTGTTGGAGGCCATTATCACCGAGTACGGCGCGCCAGCCGCGCGTTCACGCTGGATGGCGAGCTATCCGGCAGACGTCATTTTACAGGTTATGCAGACGCTCGAGTCCTTTGAATTCGAAGAGCAGGCTGGTATCGCGAAGGTCATCCTTTGCCCGGTCGGCGTCGCTGGCCTGATTACACCCTGGAACAGCGATGCAGGGTTTATCTGCAACAAGTTGGCGACCGCGCTGGCGGCGGGATGTACCGCCGTTATCAAGCCGAGCGAGATGAGCGCTATTCAGACACAAATCATCACCGAGGCGTTGCATAAAGCCGAACTGCCCGCGGGCGTATTCAACATTGTCACCGGGCGTGGCGAGGTCGTTGGCGCAGAGATAAGCCGTCACCCTGATATCGCCAAGATTTCTTTTACCGGCTCGACGGCGGTGGGCAAGGGGATTATCGAAAGCGGTGCAGCGACGCTCAAGCGCGTGACGCTGGAGCTGGGAGGTAAATCACCCACCATTATTCTGGACGACGCCGACGCTGCAACCGTGGTGCCGATGGCGTTGATGGCGGGGTTTATGAACAGCGGACAGGCTTGTATTGCCGGAACGCGTATTCTGGTGCCGCGCAGTCGTTTAACGGAGTTCGAGCAGGCCTTCTCCCGCGCCGTGGAACAGATTCAGTCCGGCTCTCCGCGTGATGAGAAGACCGACATTGGGCCCATGGTCAGTCGCAAACAGTGGGAACGCGTGCAGAGCTATATTCGCCTTGGGCTGGAGGAAGGAGCAACGCTTTTGACCGGTGGGGAAGGACGTCCTGCTGGGTTCGATAAGGGCTGGTTAGTGAAACCGACGGTATTCACACAGGTCAATAATCAGATGCGAATTGCCCGTGAAGAAATTTTTGGACCCGTGCTGTCGATTATCCCTTATGAGACTGAGGCCGATGCGCTGAAAATTGCCAACGATACAGATTATGGCCTCAATGCGATGGTGCTGAGCGGCAGTCTTGAGCGAGGTCTCCGTGTGGCGCGACAGATTGAAACCGGCCGAGTGCTGGTTAATCCCCTGGCTCACGAACCTCAGGCGCCGTTTGGCGGCGTTAAGCAGTCTGGTTTAGGCCGCGAGATGGGCAAGTGGGGGTTGATGGCCTATCTGGAGCCTAAAACGCTGTTGGTGGGATAGCACGGGGGTATTTTTAAAGAGGATAAAAAGCTAAAATGTACCCAGACAAAGACTAAGGTCTTTTATTTTTCTGTATTTTCATTTCTTTATTAGCTTTTTTAAGAGGTTAGCGTGCAATCATTACCACATTGTCCTAAATGCAGTTCTGAATTTACCTGGCAGGAAGGCGAACAGCTGAACTGTCCGGAATGCGGTCACGAGTGGCCGGCCAATGCGGCAGCAGCAGAAGAAGAGGGACGGGTGGTAAGAGACGCTAACGGCAATCTTCTGGCAGACGGCGATGCGGTCACGGTCATCAAAGACCTCAAGGTCAAAGGCAGTTCATCGACCCTTAAAATCGGTACCAAAGTGAAGAGTATCCGACTGGTTGAGGGCGACCACAACATCGACTGTAAGATTGACGGTTTTGGCCAAATGAAGCTGAAATCCGAGTTTGTTAAGAAAAACTAAAATACCTGCCTAGGATCCTCCGCCAGCACCTGGTTTTAACCCCGTCTGGCGGAGTGTTTATCTGTTGTTTGTTTAATTTCCCTTTAACATTCCTGTTTGTTCGTTGCAAACAATGCATTAACATGACGATCTACTTTTTTTGTATCGCCATACGGATATCTGATGCGCTACCTGGCTACCCTTCTTCCCATGGTTGTTCTGCTCTCAGCCTGTAGCAGTACGCCGAAAAATACCCCTTCTGCTCAAGGTACTGCACCGAGCGGTGGATTCCTGCTATCTCCTGCGCAGAACGGCCTTTTGCCTAACGGGGATTTTGCCGATAATGCCGCGGCCAATGCGTTTATCGACAAAATGGTGCGCGAGCACGGGTTTGACCGTCAACAGCTGCAGGATACTCTCGGGCAGGCGAAGCGGCTGGACTGGGTTCTGCGGCTGATGGATCGCCAGGCGCCTATCGGTCCGGCTCCGACGGGGCCTTACGGCGCGTGGATCCGCTATCGTAGCAAGTTCATTACGCCTGATAACGTGCAGAACGGCGTGGCCTTCTGGGACCAGTATCAGGATGCGCTGCAGCGTGCCTACCAGCAGTATGGTGTACCGCCTGAAATTATCGTCGGTATTATCGGCGTAGAGACGCGCTGGGGTAGGGTGATGGGTAAAACGCGTATCATTGATGCCCTCGCGACGCTGGCGTTTGACTATCCTCGCCGCGGTGCATACTTTGCCAGTGAGCTGGAAACCTTCCTGTTGATGTCCCGCGCGGAAGGTGACGATCCGCTGGCGCTACGTGGATCCTTCGCCGGTGCGATGGGTTACGGCCAGTTTATGCCTTCTGCATTCAAGCAATTCGCCGTTGACTTCGATGGCGATGGTCACGTGAACCTATGGGACCCGATTGACGCTATCGGCAGCGTAGCCAACTACTTTAAATCAAACGGTTGGGTGCCGGGTGAGCCGGTTGCGGTGCAGGCGAGCGGTCAGGCTGCCGGGCTGGAAAACGGCTATCAGACCAAATATTCCGTCTCGACGCTGGCCTCGGTGGGCCTCACGCCAATGGGATCCCTCGGCGGTTATCAGCAGGCGAGCCTGCTGCGTCTGGATATGGGCACCTACTATCAGTACTGGTATGGTCTGCCTAACTTCTATGCTATTACCCGTTATAACCACAGCACGCAGTACGCGATGGCCGTGTGGCAACTGGGTCTGGCGGTGAAGCAGGCGCGCATGGGTAACTAATATCCCAACCCTCAATTCCGGCAGCAGCGGTCGTTGCTGCCGTTATTCTCCCTTACTCTCTCCAATTTTCACCCGTCTGCGCGCGCGCTCCCATAAACAGTGCCTGCTAATGAAAGCCATTTTTACGTCTCGGGAGACTTCCCGTACTTTGTTACTCTGCATAACTCTTGGGCTGCGAGAAGTGCTAACATTGCCTGACTTAAACTTTTCTTGTTGCGGGACAAGCTATGACCGAAAAGCATTTGCAGCAGCTCAGCATTGATGTCGGGGCGGCGCTGAAAGCGGCCGGCCTGTGGGTAACCTGTGCCGAATCTTGCACCGGTGGCTGGGTGGCGAAAGCCATTACCGATGTCGCAGGCAGCTCCGCCTGGTTTGACCGTGGATTCGTCACATACAGTAACGCCGCCAAGCGTGAATTGCTGGACGTCTCCGATTCTACGCTCAAAGAATTTGGTGCGGTCAGTGAACAGGTCGTGCGGGAAATGGCCCGTGGTGCAAGGTATGCGGCGGGGGCGGACGTTGCGGTATCGATTAGCGGAATTGCCGGTCCTGATGGCGGCAGTGAGGCTAAACCAGTGGGCACCGTATGGTTTGGATTTGCCGACAAAGATGGTCGGATTTATGCATGCAAACAGGTTTTTTCCGGAGATCGCGAAGCCGTACGTTTGCAAGCTGCTGTTTTCTCGCTACAAACCTTACTCGACGAGTTTTTGAAAAAATAGGCTTGATACTGTATGAGCATACAGTATAATTACAGCTAATTACCTGCATGTGAACTTTGCATCCAAACAACAACATTCAGTGACAACGACGTGTAGTTTCGCACGGCTCGTCACCCGAAGGAGTAAAAATGGCTATTGATGAGAACAAGCAAAAGGCGTTAGCTGCGGCACTGGGCCAGATTGAAAAGCAATTCGGTAAAGGCTCCATCATGCGTCTTGGTGAAGATCGCTCTATGGATGTTGAAACGATCTCCACCGGCTCTCTGTCTCTGGATATCGCGTTGGGCGCAGGTGGCTTGCCAATGGGCCGTATCGTAGAGATCTACGGACCAGAATCTTCAGGTAAAACGACCCTGACTCTGCAGGTTATCGCTGCCGCTCAGCGCGAAGGTAAAACCTGTGCATTTATCGATGCTGAACACGCGCTTGACCCAATCTATGCCAAGAAATTGGGCGTAGATATCGACAATCTGCTGTGTTCTCAGCCGGACACCGGTGAGCAGGCGCTTGAAATCTGTGACGCACTGACCCGCTCTGGTGCGGTTGACGTTATCATCGTTGACTCCGTGGCTGCATTGACACCAAAAGCAGAAATCGAAGGTGAAATCGGTGACTCTCACATGGGCCTCGCGGCACGTATGATGAGCCAGGCGATGCGTAAACTGGCCGGTAACCTGAAAAATGCCAACACGCTGCTTATCTTCATTAACCAAATCCGCATGAAAATTGGTGTGATGTTCGGTAACCCGGAAACCACTACCGGTGGTAACGCACTGAAGTTCTATGCTTCTGTACGTCTTGATATCCGTCGTATTGGCGCAATCAAAGACGGCGACGTCGTTGTCGGTAGCGAAACGCGCGTTAAAGTTGTTAAGAACAAGATTGCTGCGCCGTTCAAACAGGCTGAATTCCAGATCATGTATGGTGAAGGCATCAACATCAACGGCGAGCTGGTCGACCTGGGCGTTAAGCACAAGCTGATCGAGAAAGCCGGTGCATGGTACAGCTACAACGGCGAGAAAATCGGTCAAGGCAAATCTAATGCCAGCAATTTCCTGAAAGAGAATCCGAAAATTGCTTCCGAAATCGACAAAAAACTCAGAGAAATGCTGCTGAGCGGTACCGGTGAACTGAGCGTTGCATCGACTGCCGAAGGACTGGACGACAACGTTGAAACCAGCGAAGAGTTTTAATTCTCCGTTCTGAGTATGGCTTTCGCATCAAGGGCCGTACTTAAGAAATTGTCGCCTTAAAAAACAGCCTGCAACCCAGGCTGTTTTTTTGCTTTTTAAGGAGCGAAAAATGACTCAGGACATAAATGAGGACGCCGCGTTTTCATCACTGTTTTCCACCACGCAGGACGATAATGCCAAAAAGCTTAATAACCTGATTGCCAGAGCGATGCGCCTGCTGGGCCAGCGTGACCACGGTGAGGCCGAGCTTCGTCGTAAACTGCTGACGCCGCCCCAGCCCTTTACTCGTCCTTCCTCTTACAAAAACCGCAAAAATCAACAATCCAGTAGCCCGACCGTCGCAACCGCTGCTAAAGAAAAAGAGGTTGAGGAGATTTGTCCCGAGCAGGTCGAGCAGGTTATTGCATACTGTTATGAGCACGGCTGGCTAGACGACGCCAGATTCGCCGACCGCTACATTGCGGGTCGCAGTCGCAGGGGATTGGGCGCACAGCGTATTCGCTCCGAACTGATGCAAAAGGGGGTAGATAAAGAGGTGATTAACCTGGCGCTGGAAAATTGCGAGGTCGATTGGTGCACTCAGGCGTATGAGCTGGCGACGCGTAAATTTGGGCAGCCATTGCCTGTCGATTGGAAAGAAAAGTCGAAAGTTTTACGTTATTTGCTCTACCGAGGTTTTTTTCAGGAAGAAATTCAGTCTATTTATCGCGATTTTGAAGATTGAACGCATACGGGATTTTACTTCCCAGCGAAGAAATTTTATCTTATCCCCACTTTTTGTTCGTGAGCGACAAAGTAAGCTGGACGTTATCACGCTAATCTTGCTCACGGGCCGACCTTTTTAGCCTTATTCCGGGACATTTATGAGCAAGAGCACCGCTGAGATCCGTCAAGCGTTTCTCGATTTCTTCCATAGTAAGGGACACACTGTTGTCGACAGCAGCTCGCTGATCCCTACTAATGATCCGACCTTGATGTTTACCAATGCCGGTATGAACCAGTTTAAAGACGTTTTTCTGGGCCTGGATAACCGCGATTACAATCGCGCGACCACGTCTCAGCGTTGCGTACGCGCCGGTGGTAAGCACAACGATTTAGAAAACGTGGGTTACACCGCTCGTCACCACACCTTCTTCGAGATGCTGGGCAACTTCAGCTTTGGTGATTACTTCAAAGAAGACGCCATCAAGTTTGCCTGGGAGTTGTTGACTGGGGAGACCTGGTTCAACCTGCCAAAAGAAAAGCTGTGGGTGACCGTCTACGCTACCGATGATGAAGCTTACGACATCTGGGAAAAGCAGATAGGCGTACCTAAAGAACGCATCATCCGTATCGGTGATAACAAAGGTGCCCAGTATGCGTCAGATAACTTCTGGCAGATGGGTGACACCGGTCCTTGCGGCCCTTGCTCCGAGATCTTCTTCGACCACGGCGACCACATCTGGGGCGGTCCTCCGGGTAGCGCAGAAGAAGACGGCGACCGTTACATCGAGATCTGGAACCTGGTCTTCATGCAGTTCAACCGCCAGGCTGATGGCACCATGCTGCCGCTGCCTAAACCTTCGGTTGATACCGGTATGGGTCTGGAGCGTATTTCAGCGGTGCTGCAACACGTTAACTCCAACTATGACATCGACCTGTTCCAGACGCTGATCGCGGCTGTGGCAAGCGTCACTGGCGCTACCGACCTCAACAACAAGTCGCTGCGCGTTATTGCCGACCACATTCGTTCTTGCGCCTTCCTGATTTCCGATGGTGTTATTCCTTCTAACGAAGGTCGTGGCTACGTGCTGCGTCGTATCATTCGTCGTGCGGTTCGTCATGGCAACATGCTGGGCGCGAAGGAAACCTTCTTCTATAAGCTGGTTGCCCCCCTGATTCAGGTGATGGGTTCTGCGGCCGTTGAACTGGCAAAACAGCAGTCAACCGTTGAGCAGTTGCTGAAAACCGAAGAAGAGCAGTTCGCACGTACTCTGGAGCGCGGTCTGGCGCTGCTGGACGAAGAGCTGGCTGCACTGAAAGGCGATACCCTTCCAGGCGAAATTGTTTTCCGTCTTTATGACACCTTCGGCTTCCCTGTCGATTTGACCGCTGACGTTTGTCGCGAACGTAATCTGAAGGTTGACGAAGAAGGCTTCGAGAAGGCGATGGAAGTTCAGCGCAACCGTGCGCGTGAGTCCAGCGGTTTCAGCGCAGACTACAACAGCATGATCCGTGTTGAAGGCGTGACGCAGTTCTCTGGCTACGAGCACGTACAGCGTCAATCTAAAGTGGTGGCGCTATTCGTTAACGGCCAACAGGTTGACGAGATCCAGGCGGGCGAAAGCGCCATCGTGGTTCTGGATGACACGCCATTCTATGGCGAATCCGGTGGTCAAGTTGGCGATAAGGGCGTTCTGAAAGCCTCTGCGGGCGAATTCGCGGTAAGCGATACTCAGAAGTACGGCAAAGCGATTGGCCATCAGGGCGTGTTGAGCGCAGGTAAACTTGCCGTTGGCGACAGCGTCGAAGCAGACGTTGATGCAACCCGCCGTGACCGCATTCGTCTAAACCACTCTGCAACCCATTTGCTGCACGCAGCATTGCGTCAGGTTCTGGGCAAGCACGTGGCGCAGAAAGGCTCTCTGGTCAACGATAACTACCTGCGTTTCGACTTCTCGCATTTCGAAGCGATGAAGCCAGAAGAGATCCGCCAAGTAGAAGATTTGGTAAATGCGCAAATTCGTCGTAATCTGCCTATTGAGACCAACATCATGGCGCTCGACGACGCGAAAGAGCAGGGCGCAATGGCGCTGTTCGGTGAGAAATATGAAGATCACGTGCGCGTACTGCGTATGGGTGACTTCTCTACTGAGCTCTGCGGAGGGATCCACGCCAGCCGCACCGGTGATATTGGTCTGTTCCGTATTCAAAGCGAATCAGGCACGGCAGCGGGTGTCCGTCGTATTGAAGCGATTACTGGCGAAAACGCGATTAATGCGCTTCATCAGCAGAGCGACCTGTTGCAGGACGTGGCTCATCTGGTGAAAGGTGACGTGAACAGCGTGACCGACAAGATTCGTACCCTGATTGAGCGTTCACGCCTGCTGGAAAAAGAGCTTCAGCAAGTGAAAGATCAACAGGCTGCGCAGGAAAGTGCTTCACTGTCTGGCCAAACGAAAGACGTTAAAGGCGTTAAACTGCTGGTAAAACAGCTGGATAACGTTGAACCAAAAATGTTGCGTACTATGGTCGATGACCTCAAAAACCAGTTGGGTTCAGTTATTATCGTGTTGGCTACCGTAGCGGACGATAAGGTGAGTCTCATTGCGGGCGTAACAAAAGACCTGACCGATCGTGTCAAAGCCGGTGAACTCATCGGTACGATCGCAGCCCAGGTCGGCGGGAAAGGCGGCGGTCGTCCTGATATGGCTCAGGCGGGCGGTACCGATGTACAAGCTTTGCCAGCAGCGCTTGCGGGCGTTGAAGCTTGGGTTTCCGACAAGCTTTAGTCATACAATCAGTAACTGCGAGAACGCCATAATTAACTGTGTATTATGGCGTTTTTAGTCTTAACGACCGGTTGATTCTCACTATTTAAGCCACGACTGCGCTGATTTCAGCTAAACTTAAATTAACTCGTAGCTAAGGTACAAAGCTGACGACCATTTAATGTGGAGGTCATGGCTTACGTTTTCACAGCATATGATAGATAATGCCTGTGATGCTGAGAGACCCGACTCTTTTAATTTTTCAAGGAGCAAAGAATGCTTATTCTAACTCGCCGAGTTGGTGAAACCCTCATGATTGGCGATGAGGTTACGGTTACCGTTTTAGGTGTTAAAGGTAATCAGGTACGTATTGGTGTGAATGCGCCGAAAGAGGTCTCTGTTCACCGTGAAGAGATCTACCAGCGTATCCAGGCTGAAAAATCTCAACAGACGAGTTATTAATTTATCAGGCGTCTCGTCGATGGCGAGGCGCTGATGCCTTTTTAGCGCCGTTTTCAGCGTTACCCCTTCCGTTTTCTCGCTTTTCCTTTACAAAACTTCTCCCACTATCAAGACTTCCTGAATCTCTTTTTACTGATTAAACATTGGTTTTTACCAATCAAAGGCCATATTTTGCCGGTAATCTGCGCAGGTTGGATGCGAATTGTGCAAACAAACGATTCTTCGGAAAAAAGGGTTTGACTTATAAGTGCGGGAAAGTAATATGTGCGCCACGCAGTGCCGATGAGCTTAAACAAAGTAAGTCAGCACAATTCGAAAGAAGCGTATGGTGAGGTGGCCGAGAGGCTGAAGGCGCTCCCCTGCTAAGGGAGTATGCGGTCAAAAGCTGCATCCGGGGTTCGAATCCCCGCCTCACCGCCATTTAAGATGCACCCATAGCTCAGCTGGATAGAGTACTCGGCTACGAACCGAGCGGTCGGAAGTTCGAATCTTCCTGGGTGCACCATTCTTTCTTTGATGTATATTGATTTGCAATCAAGTGAGCATCAGAGGCCGATAAGGTAGAATGTGAAAGTGGTGAAGTAACTCTGCTGTAAAGAACTGCATTAAAGAATTGTTATGCACCCATAGCTCAGCTGGATAGAGTACTCGGCTACGAACCGAGCGGTCGGAAGTTCGAATCTTCCTGGGTGCACCATTCTTAATCCTTCGCTTTAGCATCAGTAAAAAACTTAAGTACTACCCCCTGCACCCATAGCTCAGCTGGATAGAGTACTCGGCTACGAACCGAGCGGTCGGAAGTTCGAATCTTCCTGGGTGCACCATATTCTTTAAGCGTTGAGATTGTGTGATGACAGAATCTCAACGTAATAAAAAACCCGCTTAGGCGGGTTTTTTGCTTTCTGCGCTTCACGAAGATATCTTCTCGCAATCCTCTCTGTTTTTGTCCTACGCCCTATGTGCTGTCCAGCCTGACAAAAAGCGACAATTTCCTATCTTTACGCTAAAGTAGTTTCCCCATATTTGTTAACAGCAGGCGGTGTTTATGGATTACAAGCTGTACGAGGGATACGAAGGATTGATATTTGATATGGACGGTACCATATTGGACACAGAGCCGACGCATCGTAAAGCCTGGAGCCAGGTATTATCGAAATACAACCTGCAGTTCAACGTAGCTGATATGGCTGCTTTAAACGGTTCGCCCACCTGGCGAATTGCAAAGCATATAATTGATAGTAACGGCGTGGAGCTCGATCCCCACCACCTCGCCGCTGAGAAAACCTCAGCCGTGCAGGAGATGTTGCTTGATACAGTTCAGCCATTACCGCTGATTGAGGTGGTAAAGGCGTTTCACGGGCGTCGCCCTATGGCGGTCGGCACCGGCAGCGAATACTGGATGGCGGACGCACTGCTGCGTCATCTGGGGCTGCGTGAGTGCTTCGACGCGGTCGTCGGCGCCAACGATGTAGAAAATCACAAGCCAGCACCCGACACCTTCCTGCGTTGCGCAGAGCTGATCGGTGTGCCGCCAGAGAAGTGTGTGGTGTTTGAAGACGCCGATTTCGGTATCGAAGCAGCCAAGAGGGCCAATATGGCCTACGTCGACGTACGGACGCTCTAGAGGCGTTTTGGCAGGCTGGGCTACGCATGTTCTGAAGTGAACACCTAAGGTGCACTCAGGGCGAGGTTAGGTTGGTATCGGTTATCAATGATGGTCACATCTATGCAGATTCAGAAAACTTACGAGTTAACTTTTCCAAACAGCGGGAGGTCAATTTGATCCCGGACGTATCAAAGGCGCTTTCCTGGTTGGAAGCCCATCCCCAAGCAGTAAAAGGTATTTGTCGGGGGATTGAGCGCGAGACCTTGCGCGTTAACCCAAATGGCGCGCTGGCAACGACGGGTCACCCTGAATCTTTAGGTTCGGCATTGACGCATAATTTGATCACTACCGATTTTGCCGAGGCTCTTCTAGAATTTATTACCCCGGTTGATGACAGTGTTGAGCATACTTTGCAGGTGCTGCGTGATATTCATCGCCATGTTGCAAGAGAACTGGGCGACGAAAGAATGTGGCCGTTCAGCATGCCTTGCTTCATTGATTCGGCCGCAGACATCGAGCTGGCGCAGTACGGCACGTCGAACATCGGCAAGCTGAAAACCCTGTATCGTCAGGGGCTGAAAAGCCGCTACGGTGCGCTGATGCAGACTATTTCCGGTATTCACTACAACTTCTCTCTGCCTCTCGAATTCTGGCAAACGCGTCTGGGCATCAGCGATGCCGAGAGTGGTAAGGACGCTATCTCCGCCGGTTATTTGAATGTCATTCGCAACTATTACCGTTTCGGCTGGGTTATCCCTTATCTGTTTGGGGCGTCGCCGGCAATTTGCTCTTCCTTCATCAAGGGCCGAGAAACGAACTTGCCGTTTGAGTACACCGAAAACGGGCTGTGCTATCTTCCTTATGCCACTTCACTGCGCTTAAGTGACTTGGGATACACCAGTAAATCTCAAAGTAATCTGGGCATTACCTTTAATGACCTCGAGACTTACATCGCCGGTGTTAAACGCGCAACCCGTACTCCGTGGGATGAATACGCGGCAATTGGCCTGAAAAAAGAGGGAAAATATCTCCAGTTAAACACCAATGTGTTACAGATTGAGAACGAGCTTTATGCTCCTATCCGTCCTAAGCGTGTCACTAAATCAGGCGAAACTCCTTCAGATGCACTGCGGCGTAGTGGGATCCAATACGTTGAGGTGCGATCCCTCGACATTAACCCATTCACCCCGATCGGTATTGATGCCTCTCAGGCACGTTTCCTCGATCTATTTTTGATATGGTGTGCATTAGCCGATGCGCCGGAAATGAACAGCGATGAGATTCGCTGTACGCGTCAAAACTGGAATCGCGTAATTCTGGAAGGACGCAAGCCGGGGCAGACGATTGGTATTGGTTGTGATGATGTCAGGCAGCCGTTAGATAAAGTCGGTAAATCACTGTTCGCCGATCTGGCGCGCGTTGCTGAAGTGCTGGATAGCCAGAATGGAAATCGCGAGTATCAAGACGTGTGCCGTGAACTGGTTGCCGCCTTCGATAATCCGGAACTGACCTATTCTGCACGTATCCTGAAAGAGATGAAGGCCGAAGGGCAGGGTAATCTCGGCGTTAAGTGGGCGGATAAATATCGTCAGATGCTGCTTGATGAGCCTCTTGAGGTGTTGAGCGAGCAGGAGCTGGCGCAAGAGAGCGAGGCTTCCAGGCTGCGTCAGCGCGACCTTGAAGCGAATGATAAGCTAAGCTTTGAAGAGTACCTGGCGACACTTGCTGGAAACTGAGGCAGGAAGCCACAAAAGAAAAAGGCCACAATCAATGTGGCCAAAACAAACATCTCTGTTTACAGGGATGATGATAACAAATGCGCGTCTTTCATATATTCAGACTCGTGATATGGGAAAAGGTTTCCTGAGTTCGATAAAAAAATAAATTTTTTTAGGAGAGGTGACGATATGCCACTGTTGGATAGCTTTACGGTAGACCATACACGAATGGCAGCCCCTGCTGTTCGCGTCGCTAAGACCATGAAAACCCCAAGTGGGGACACCATTACCGTATTCGATCTGCGTTTCTGCCGCCCGAATATTGAAGTGATGACCGAACGTGGTACCCATACTTTGGAGCACCTGTTCGCTGGTTTTATGCGTAACCACCTGAATGGTAACGGCGTCGAAATTATCGATATTTCTCCGATGGGTTGCCGCACAGGTTTCTACATGAGCCTGATTGGGTTACCGGACGAAAAGCGGGTTGCTGACTCATGGAAAGCGGCAATGGCCGATATCCTGAAGGTTAAAGATCAGAACCAGATCCCTGAGCTGAACATTTATCAGTGCGGTACCTGCAACATGCACTCGCTGAAAGAAGCACAGGAAATCGCTCAGCACATCGTTGATAGCGAAATCGGTATCAACCACAACGACGAACTGGCGCTGCCACCAGAGAAGCTGACCGAACTGCACATCTAGTCGTTCAGCATTGAATCGCTGCATTCCTGCGGTTTAAAAGCATAAAAAAAGACGCGATATTGATCGCGTCTTTTTTATTACCCGCAGAATAGGATCCGCGAAGGAATTAGTGTTCGGTGCTGCTGCGCAGCGTCTTCAACGGTCGGACCTTGACCTGTTTGATCATGTTGTCCTGTACGTCGAGGATCTCGACCTCATAGCTCTCGATACGCAGGCTGGTTCCGGCTTTTGGAATATCTTCCAGCACCTCGAGCAGCATCCCGTTGATGGTACGCGGCCCTTCGGTTGGAAGATTCCAGTTGAAGGCCTTGTTCAGCTCACGTACGTTGGCGCTACCTTCAATCAGCACGGTGCCGTCACTCTGCGGGGTCACTTCTTCTGCAAGCGTTGGCGACATCGAGGTCGTGAAGTCACCCACTATCTCTTCGAGGATATCCTCAACCGTGACCAGCCCCTGAATATCGCCATACTCATCGACCACGATGCCGACTTTCTTCTTGTTGCGCTGGAACTTGACCAGCTGAATATTCAGCGGGGTGCCTTCCGGGATGTAGTAAATCTCGTCGGCGGCGCGCAGCAGGTTCTCTTTGTTGAACTCACGCTTTTCGGTCATCAGTCGATAGGCTTCGCGTAGTCGCAGCATGCCGATTGAGTCGTCGAGAGAGTCGCGGTAAAGCACGATACGACCGTGCGGCGAGTGGGTCAGCTGGCGAATAATTGACTTCCAGTCATCGTTGATATCAATGCCGACGATTTCGTTACGCGGCACCATTATGTCATCGACCGAGACCTTTTCCAGGTCCAGCACCGACAGCAGCATGTCCTGATTGCGGCGGGAAATCTGTGAGCGTGACTCGTTCACGATGGTGCGTAACTCTTCCTTGCTGACTGCATCGCTAATGCCAACGTTGGTTTTGATACCAAACATGCGCATCAGAACCTTCGAGAGACTGTTGAGCAGCCAGACCAGCGGCAGCATGATGGTCTGAAGCGGACGCAGCAGCAGGCTGCTTGGGAAGGCGACGCGCTCCGGGTGAAGCGCCGCATAGGTCTTTGGCAGGACTTCAGCGAACAGCAGTACCACGAAGGTCAGCACACCGGTGGCAATCGCCACACCGGCATCGCCGTAGAGGCGCATACCCACGATAGTCGCCAGCGCAGAGGCCAGAATATTGACCAGGTTGTTGCCAATCAGTACCAGGCTGATGAGCTGATCGGGACGCTTGAGAAGTTTCTCCACGCGGCGCGCGGCGCGGTTGCCCTGCTTGGAAAGATGGCGTAAACGGTAGCGATTGAGGGTCATCATTCCGGTTTCGGAAGCCGAAAAATAGCCGGAAACTACCACCATGACAACCAGGATGATAATGAGGGTAGTTGTAGAGACGTGCTCCAACGGTAATTCCTTATTTATTTATAGATTAATAGTTACGAATAACGATTAATGGACCGTGAGCTGCTGAATAAGGCGGCTGCCGAAATAGGCAAGCGTCAGCAAAATGGCACCTGCCATGCTAAACCATACCACGCGACGGCCACGCCAGCCTTCGTGATAGTGTCCCCACAGCAGAACGATGTAAACCAGCCAGGCCAGAATAGACAGCACCGCTTTGTCGATGTTTTCGCGGCTGAAGAGATTCTCCATATATAACAGGCCTGTGCAAAGCGTCAGGGTCAGCAGGATTACCCCGCCCTGTGTGATATGGAACAGTTTGCGCTCGATGCTCATCAGCGGCGGCATGTCGGCTGAGAAACTCAGTTTCTTGTTCTTGAGCTGGTAATCGAGCCACGCCAGTTGCAGCGCATAAAGCGCGGCGATAATCAGCGTTGCGTAAGAGAAAAGCGCTAATCCGATGTGCACCAGCAGGCCTTTGCTGGCCTCAAGGTGAGTGATAAATTCGCCTGGCAGGAAAGCAACCAGGGCCAGATTGATTAACGCAAAGCAGTAGACAATCGGCAAAATAAACCACCCGCGGCTGCGCGAGGCGGCCACGGTCATGACGGTGCAAATGATCAGGCTGACGATAGAGCCGATATTGACCAGACTCAGGTTTTGCCCAGTGCTGACGTCAAATACCCGCTGTTCGAGCGTAATGGCGTGACAAATCAGGGCAACGAAAGCCGAAAGTAACGCTATGCGCCGATAGGTGCCATTCTTGCGGATCAGGCTGGGAATGATCAGTGAAAGGCTTAACAAATAGGCGATCATGGCGACAAGAGCTAAAGCTGGCATATTGTGTCATTTGCGTCGAAAAATGAATGAGAAAGCCAGTATAGCGTCCCCGGCGTCGTGCTCCAACAACCTTCCTGTTTTTACCTTTATATATCGGGCAGAGATTGTGCGGACTTCTCGTGTTATAATCCCGCAATTGTGTCGCAAAGGCGGCCTGTCATTACGTTGAGCAAGAGACGATGTTTGATAATTTAACCGATCGATTGTCGCGCACACTGCGCAATATCAGCGGCCGTGGGCGGCTGACCGAAGAAAATGTTAAAGAAACCCTGCGTGAAGTGCGTATGGCATTGCTGGAGGCAGACGTTGCTTTACCGGTAGTGCGTGACTTCATCAACCGTGTGAAAGAAGCGGCCGTTGGCACCGAAGTCAACAAAAGCCTGACACCGGGGCAGGAGTTTATAAAGATCGTCCAGAAAGAGCTGGAAACAGCAATGGGCGAAGCGAACTCCGAGCTGAATCTTGCCGCGCAGCCACCGGCTGTGGTGCTGATGGCCGGTCTGCAGGGGGCGGGTAAAACGACCAGCGTCGCTAAGCTCGCAAAATTCCTGAAAGAAAAGCGCAAGAAAAAAGTGCTGGTCGTTTCTGCCGACGTTTATCGCCCTGCGGCGATCAAACAGCTTGAAACGCTGGCCGAGCAGGTTGGGGTTGAGTTCTTCTCCTCCGACGTCAGCCAGAAACCTATCGACATCGTTAATGCTGCACTTCAGCATGCCAAGCTGAAGTTCTTTGACGTGCTGCTGGTGGATACCGCCGGTCGTTTGCACGTTGACGAAGCGATGATGGACGAAATCAAACAGGTCCATGCGGCCATCAAGCCGGTGGAAACCCTGTTCGTGGTCGATGCCATGACCGGTCAGGATGCCGCCAATACCGCAAAAGCCTTCAACGAAGCGCTGCCATTGACCGGTGTTATCCTGACCAAGGTAGACGGTGATGCGCGCGGTGGTGCGGCGCTGTCTATTCGTCACATCACAGGCAAACCGATTAAATTCCTGGGTATGGGTGAAAAAACCGATGCCCTCGAGCCTTTCCATCCGGACCGCGTGGCTTCACGTATTCTGGGAATGGGCGACGTGCTTTCCCTGATCGAAGATATCGAAAGCAAGGTAGACCGTGCCCAGGCCGAGAAGCTGGCCAACAAGATGAAAAAGGGCGACGGTTTCGACCTCACCGATTTCCTCGACCAGCTGAAGCAGATGCGTAACATGGGTGGCATGGCCAGCATGATGAGCAAGCTGCCGGGCGTGGGTCAACTGCCTGACAACGTCAAGTCGCAAATGGACGACAAAGTGCTGGTGCGCATGGAAGCCATCATTAACTCGATGACTATTAAAGAGCGCGCCAAGCCAGAGATTATCAAGGGTTCCCGCAAGCGCCGTATCGCGCTGGGTGCCGGTATGCAGGTGCAAGACGTTAACCGACTGCTCAAGCAGTTCGACGACATGCAGCGCATGATGAAGAAAATGAAGAACGGTGGCATGGCTAAAATGCTGCGTGGCATGAAAGGTATGATGCCACCCGGTTTCCCTGGCCGATAAGACGCTGTTCAACATGATAATAAGTACCGCTAATTAGCTGCTGGCCAAAAGTAGTTTGAGGTTATCGACGCTTTCGATTGCTTTTTGCGCCAAAATGAGTAAAATTTTCGGGCTTTTTATATAGCAACCAGACCCCGTTCCCCGATGGGGTCTGGTTGTTTTATTCACTAAAGAGGATGTTATGGTAACAATTCGTTTGGCACGTGGCGGCGCAAAAAAGCGTCCGTTCTATCAAGTAGTAGTGACCGACAGCCGCAATGCTCGTGATGGTCGCTTCATCGAGCGCGTAGGCTTCTTCAACCCATTGGCTTCTGGCCAGGCTGAAGCACTGCGTCTGGACCTGGATCGTATTGCTCATTGGCAAGATCTGGGTGCAACCGTTTCTGATCGCGTAGCTTCGCTGATCAAAGACGCTAAGAAAGCAGCTTAATCTGTCGCGGTGGTGGCAATGAGCAAGCAACTCAATCCAGTGGCGCCCGAAGAACCGATTGTTCTCGGTAAAATGGGCTCAACTTACGGTATTCGCGGTTGGCTCAGAGTGTTTTCATCCACCGAAGACGCCGAAAGCATTTTCGAATACCAGCCGTGGTTTATCCAGCAGGCAGGTAAGTGGCAAGCGGTAGAGCTGGAAAGCTGGAAGCGCCACAATCAGGACCTGATCATCAAAGTCAAAGGCGTTGACGATCGGGATGCGGCTAACCTATTGACCAATCGCGAGATTGTCGTAGATTCAAGCCAGCTGCCAGACCTCGGCGAGGGTGATTATTACTGGAAAGACCTTTTCGGTTGCCAGGTAGTAACATCCACCGGTTACGAACTGGGTAAAATCATCGATATGATGGAAACCGGTTCTAACGATGTCATGGTAGTTAAAGCAAACCTGAAAGATGCATTTGGCATCAAGGAACGGTTGATTCCGTTCCTCGATGGGCAGGTTATCAAGAAAGTCGATCTCACTACTCGCATCATTGAAGTAGATTGGGATCCTGGTTTTTGACCTCCGTAATGTCTACTTGCGTAGAAACGAAGGCTGAGTGGAATGTCGTTATGAGGATTAGGCTATGTGGATTGGTATAGTTAGCCTTTTCCCTGAGATGTTTCGCGCAATCACCGATTACGGAGTGACTGGCCGGGCAGTTAAGAATGGCCTGCTGAGCGTAGAGTGCTGGAGTCCTCGTGACTTCGCCTACGATCGGCATCGCACCGTGGACGAACGCCCTTACGGCGGCGGCCCGGGAATGCTGATGATGGTGCAACCTTTACGGGAAGCGATTCATACAGCTAAAGCAGCGGCAGGCGAAGGCGTTAAGGTGATTTATCTTTCACCACAGGGTCGCAAACTTGATCAGCAAGGCGTTTGCGAACTGGCGGCTCACCAGAAACTTGTTCTGGTATGTGGTCGCTATGAAGGGATCGATGAGCGCGTAATCAAAACCGAAATTGATGAAGAATGGTCAATCGGTGATTATGTTCTTAGCGGTGGGGAGCTCCCAGCTATGACGTTGATTGATTCAGTATCCCGCTTTATACCGGGTGTGCTGGGTCATCATGCTTCGGCAGAAGAAGATTCTTTTGCCGATGGATTACTGGACTGTCCTCATTATACCCGCCCGGAAGTGTTGGAAGGCATGGAAGTACCGCCGGTTTTACTGTCGGGAAATCATGCAGAAATACGTCGCTGGCGTTTGAAGCAGTCGCTGGGTCGTACCTGGCTTAGAAGACCTGAACTTCTGGAAAACCTAGCTCTGACTGACGAGCAAGAGGTGTTGCTGAAAGAGTTCCAGCGGGAACATCGAATCAGTCAACAAGACTAATAAGGGTATGTTTGAGCAATAGCTCCAGGCATTTCCCGAACTATCAGTTTACCTAGGGTAAGAGATATATTATGAGCAATATCATTAAGCAAATCGAACAAGAGCAGCTGAAGCAAGACGTACCTTCATTCCGTCCAGGTGACTCGGTCGAAGTGAAAGTATGGGTTGTTGAAGGAAGCAAGAAGCGTCTGCAGGCATTCGAGGGCGTGGTTATCGCTATCCGTAACCGCGGTCTGCACTCTGCATTCACTGTTCGTAAAATTTCTAACGGCGAAGGTGTTGAGCGTGTGTTCCAGACTCACTCACCTGTTATTGACAGCATCACTGTTAAACGTCGTGGTGAAGTTCGTCAAGCGAAACTGTACTACCTGCGTGAGCGTACCGGTAAATCAGCGCGTATCAAAGAGCGTCTTAACCGCGTTAACGCACGATAACATTCTCAAGTGTTATATAAACGGCCCGCTTAGCGGGCCGTTTTTTTTCGTCTCAAGAAAAGTAAAAAGTGAATAAATCAGCGGAAGATTTGTGCCGCATAAACATGTTTTGTAATTTTAAGTTTACACATAGCGTGAAATGTTGAGGGTTTTAGCCTGTTTTTAAAGGCGTAATTGATTGTTTAATTGCTGTATTAGATGGTTTTTATGCAAGTTTTTGATGTCTGTAAACTGGCGGGGGGGTTGCAGTGTGATTGGTAATTTTAAGTTTACACTCTGGGTTTGAAAAGTTTACAGCCTGTGTTATCGTTGTCCGCAGTGCTGATACACAGCAAAAAATTCAAAATTTATCGCGAGTAACCATCATGCAAAAAGACGCCTTGAACAACGTGCACATCAGTGCGGAACAGATTCTGATTACGCCTGAAGAGCTGAAAAACAAATTCCCTCTGAGCGTAGAAAATCAAACCAGTATCGAGCAGTCTCGTCAGACGATCGCAGATATCATCCACGGCCGTGATCCGCGCCTGCTCATTGTCTGTGGTCCATGCTCTGTTCACGACCTCGATGCTGCAATAGATTACGCGCGTCACTTGAAAACCCTGTCCGAAGAGCTGAGCGATCGTCTGTACATCGTGATGCGTGTCTACTTTGAAAAGCCGCGTACTACCGTGGGCTGGAAAGGGCTTATCAACGACCCACACATGGACGGTACCTTCGATGTTGAAGCAGGTTTGCACATCGCGCGTAATCTCTTGCTGCAACTGGTCACTATGGGTCTGCCAATCGCGACCGAAGCGTTAGACCCGAACAGTCCGCAATACCTTGGCGACCTGTTCAGCTGGTCTGCTATCGGCGCACGTACCACCGAATCGCAGACTCACCGCGAGATGGCCTCGGGCCTGTCGATGCCGGTGGGCTTTAAAAATGGGACTGACGGTAGCCTCGGCACCGCCATCAACGCTATGCGCGCCGCTGCAATGCCTCACCGTTTTGTGGGGATCAACCAGGCGGGGCAGGTTTGCCTGCTGCAGACTCAGGGAAATCCAGACGGACACGTTATTCTGCGCGGTGGCAAAACCCCCAACTATAGCGCAGAAGATGTCATGGACTGTGAAAAACATATGCAGGGTGCGGGACTCCGTCCTTCCTTGATGATAGATTGCAGCCATGGCAATTCAAATAAAGACTATCGCCGCCAGCCGCTGGTTGCCGAATCGGCCATCAGCCAGATTAAAGCCGGTAACCGTTCAATTACCGGATTGATGCTTGAAAGCCATCTTAACGAAGGCAATCAATCTTCAGAGCAGCCGCGTTCAGACATGCGCTACGGCGTATCGGTGACTGACGCCTGCATTAACTGGGAAACCACCGAGGCCCTGCTGCGTAACATGCATCATGAACTCGGCGACGCGCTGGCAGCACGAATTTCAGGAGAATAAACGTTTTATGGTGGCCGAACTTAATGCATTACGTGACCAGATCGATGAGGTCGATAAAGCGCTGTTGGATCTTTTAGCGAGACGTTTGCACCTGGTGGCAGAAGTCGGCGAAGTGAAGAGCCGTTATGGCTTGCCGATTTATGTCCCCGAGCGCGAAGCCGCGATGCTGGCCTCGCGCCGGCAGGAAGCGGTCAATTTGGGCGTTCCCGCCGATCTGATTGAAGATGTCCTGCGCCGCGTGATGCGTGAGTCCTATTCCAGTGAAAATGATAAAGGCTTCAAGACACTGCATCCGAATCTGCGTCCGGTCGTCATTGTTGGCGGTAAAGGTCAGATGGGCCGTCTATTTACCCGTATGCTGGAACTGTCCGGATATCAGGTGAAATCGCTGGAGCAGGAAGACTGGCCACAGGCCGAATCGATGCTTGCCGATGCGGGCATGGTTATCGTCAGCGTGCCGATTCATTTGACCGAAGAGGTGATTGGTCGTCTGCCGAAGCTGCCGGATGACTGTATTCTGGTTGATCTGGCGTCTATTAAGAATAAACCGTTGCAGGCAATGTTGGCCGCGCATGAGGGTCCGGTCGTCGGGCTCCACCCGATGTTTGGTCCAGACGTGGCTAGCCTGGCTAAACAGGTTGTGGTGTACTGCGATGGTCGTGAGCCGGAAGCCTATCAATGGCTGCTTGAACAGCTTCAGGTGTGGGGCGCACGGCTGCATAAAATCAGCGCGGTCGAACACGATCAGAACATGTCTTTTGTTCAGGCGCTGCGCCATTTCGCCACCTTTGCCTATGGGATGCACCTGTCGGAAGAGAACGTAGAGATTGAACAACTGCTGGCGCTTTCATCGCCAATCTATCGCCTCGAGCTGGCGATGGTTGGGCGTCTGTTTGCCCAGGATCCGCAGCTGTACGCTGACATCATCATGTCCTCAGAGAATAATATCGCCTTGATCAAGCGCTACTATAAGCGGTTCGGCGAGGCGATGGCATTGCTCGAAAGCGGTGACAAGCAGGCGTTTATTGATAAGTTCAGACTGGTCGAAGACTGGTTTGGCGATTATGCGCCGCGTTTCCTGAAAGAGAGTGGCTCGCTGCTGCGACAGGCGAACGACATCCGTCGCTGATAGTCGATTTCATCGAATAGAAAAAAGGCCAGTCGGTTCTCCGTACTGGCCTTTTTTACTGCAGCTAAGCGCCTTTTTGCGAGGCTTATTCCGGATTAACCGCCACAACGTTTTCACTTGGGTAACAACCGAGTACCTTAAGTGAACGGGTGATCGGGGTTAGATTTTTCAGTGCAGTTTGCATCTCTTCAGAGCGCAGATTGGCCTGAACATCGACATAAAACATCTCTTCCCAAGGGTTACCGTTGATTGGGCGAGATTCCAGCTTGCTCATGATAATACCCTGCTCGCGGAACACCATCAGTGCATCAACCAGCGCACCGGACTGCTGGCCGGTCGCCATAATAAGCGTCGTTTTCGCTGGAACCTGTTCGGTAACGTCGATAGCCTTTCTTGCCAGCACGATAAAGCGGGTAATATTTTGCTTCTGGTTAGCGAGATTGTGTTCCAGAACCTGTAAACCATATAACGCACCGCCAGCTTCACTGCCGAGTGCAGCCACGTTAGGTGACTTGGAGGCTGCAACTTTCTCCATTGCGGCGGCGGTACTTTCACAGTACTCGATTTTCCACTGTGGATAGCGGCTGATGAATTGGCTGCACTGCTGGAACGGTTGCGGATGACTGTAGACCGTCTCGATTTTTGACATGTCTGTTTCGGCCGCAACCAGAACGCAGTGGTCGATGACGTTGGTCAGTTCACCCACGATAGACAGACTGGTGTGTTGCAGCAGGTCATAAACGTCATTGATAGAGCCGGAGCTGGTGTTCTCGATTGGCAATACTGCGTACTCGGCCTGGCCAGTCTCAACCTGCGTGAAAATATCCTGAAACTTGAGACACCCGCATTCGATGAACTGATCAAAATGGCGAGCAGCGTATTGGCGAGCGGCGAGGTGAGAGTAAGAACCTTTAGGACCCAGGAAGGCGATACGCGCGGAGCCTGATGCGGTCTTGTTCAAATGCTGCTGGAGCAGAGCTTGCTGGGTGAGTACGGAGTCTTCGATGATAAGCTGGTATACCCGCGTGATGTAATGGCCGTCAAGGTCATGCTTTTTACCTTCGATAATCAGTCGGTTTAGCAGCTCACGCTCACGCTCGATGTCGCGGATAGGGCGGTGGGTGTGCATCTTGGTTTGGGCGACTTCAACGGCTAAGCCGCGTCTCTCTGCCAGCAGGGCAAGTAATTTAACGTCCAGTGCGCTGATACGCTCACGCAGGTCAAGTAACGGGGTTTCACTCATCGGTTATGCCTTTTTAATTGTCTGTCCTGAAGACGGGTGGCGTTCAGGAATATTCTAAGCCAAAAATTCTTGAGATTATCGTCATTGAAGTTGCATCAAGCCCGCCTGTGAGCAAGTTCCGTTGAGCTGAAGTCGATCGGTGATTCGTGCCAACGAGAACAGGTAACGCCGGTGCAGCTTTATATACGACGGTTATTACAGTTATAAATAAACAGGTATAAAAAAAGCCTCCCTTTGGGAGGCTTTCTGTTCGTCTTCGCATTCTTTCTTATACGACGAAACGCCTCCCAGTCAGGGGAAGGTAAAAAAGAATGCGAAGAAAAACGGTTTGATGGTCATAGTCGAATAGTTACTCATGGTTTGTGTGCCTTTAAGGTAACCTCTGGCTTTTCCCCCTGTCAATAACATTTGCCGTTTGCACTGCTATTACTCTGCGGGGCGAATATTGGCTAAAACGCAAACGCGCCCGAATGGGCGCGTTGGTGGTGGTCATTTAAGTTCTTTAAAACCCAGACCGTGCAGTGCTGGAGGGGCTACTCCTCGACAGTGGGCTGTAGGATAATATCCTTAACGCTACCTTCGGCTCTGCGAGCCTCACCTTTATGTTGAACCTTGTTCAACTGGCGCTCAAGTTTCGCAATCAGCTCATTCACTGCTGCATACATATCATCATGTGACGCGCTTGCTACCAGAGGGCCATTGGCGGTGCCAATTGTGGCATCTGCGACGAACCCGTGCGGCTCCTTAGAAAGAACAATGTGTGGATTAATTAACTGAGTCTGCCATTTTTCCAGTTTTTTTAGACGGTCTTCGACGTGCTCCCGAATCGCTGTAGTGATGTCCATTTGTTTGCTGGTAATGTTTACGATCATATTAACTTACCTCTCTGTCTTTCCGTCTTGGTAGGTCCAGCATACCGTCCTTTGAGACTAAATGTGTGATCTGCGTCACACTTTTTCGTCACTTTTTGTCAAGGCAGGCTAAATTGTGATTTGCGCTAATTTTGTGGCGAAAGGGGGTTGAGTCTTAGTACGTAATACCGCATTATCAAAGAGATAAATGGGTGGGATTCTAGATTGATTGCTCATCTTCAAACCAAAAAACAGGTAAAAAAAACGGCAGCCGTAGCCACCGTTTTAAACACACAGGTCGAGAAATTATCAGGCAGGGTTCTGCGCGATAATTTTGGCAACTTTGTCTGCTTCGTTATTCAATTGCAGTTCTTTGTAAGCATTTTCCATCAGCGGCAGCGCATCACGCGTTGCTTGAGTATCCGGATAATCCTTCATCATTTGCTCAACACGATTAACAACGGCGACGTAAGCCCCGCGTTTAGTGTAGTATTGCACCACTGATAGCTCATACTTAGACAAACGATCTTTCAGGAAGACCAGACGCTTATTGGCATCGGTCGCATACTGACTGTTTGGATAAGAATGGATCAGCTGGCTGAAATCGCGAAACGCAGCGCGTGCATGCTGTGGATCACGGTCCGAGCGGTCGACATTAAAGAATCCTTGCAGTGCATTATCATCCAACGCCATATCGGTCAGACCACGCATATACATGACGTAGTCGATGTTTGGATGAGTCGGATTCAAACGCATGAAGCGATCGATAGACGCCTGAGCAAGCGGTAAATCCGCTGACTTGTAATAGGCATAAATCAGATCCAACTGCACTTGCTGTGAGTATGGCCCAAATGGATAGCGGTTATCTAACGCTTCCAGTTGCGCAATCGCACCTTTGAAGTTACCGTCCTGCAGCTTTTGCTGGGCGGTCGCATAAAGCACGTTTGGCGGGTTATCGGGGACCACTTCTTTGGAACTGGAGCAACCTACCAGCGCCAGACTCAACGTGGCTGCTGCCACCAGATATTTCACACGCGTCATGACGTTTTGATTATCCTCAGGTGTTATTCTGGGAGACTGTCCGTTAAGCTCCCGACAAAGACCAGCTACAATAGCACATTATTTTAAACGGCATCGCCGTGAAAACCCAAGGTTACCCAAGAGCACCATATGGCACAACAAGTAGAACTCACGGCGACGGTTGCCGAAACACAACTCGGTCAACGATTAGATCAGGCTTTGGCCGAATTGTTCCCTGATTATTCAAGATCTCGTATAAAAGATTGGATTCTTGATGAAAGGGTTACGGTTAATGGCAAAATTGTCGCCAAACCAAAAGACAAAGTGTTGGGTGGCGAAGTTATCGCAATCAATGCACAAATTGAAGAGGAAGCTCGTTGGCTGCCTCAAGACATTGCGCTTGATATCGTTTACGAAGATAGCGATATTTTAGTCATTAACAAGCCGCGTGATCTGGTTGTTCATCCCGGTGCCGGTAATCCAGATGGTACCGTGCTTAATGCCTTACTGCACTATTATCCTGAGATAATTGACGTTCCTCGCTGCGGGATTGTTCACCGTCTAGACAAAGACACCACCGGCCTGATGGTTGTGGCAAAAACCGTACCTGCGCAGACCCACCTGGTTGATGCACTCCAACGTCGCGAAATTACCCGTGAATATGAAGCCGTTGCTATCGGCAACATGACTGCAGGTGGCACGGTGAACGAGCCAATTTCTCGTCACAGCACCAAGCGTACCCATATGGCGGTTCACCCGATGGGTAAACCGGCGACTACGCACTACCGTATTATGGAGCACTTCCGCGCGCACACCCGTCTGCGTCTGCGTCTGGAAACCGGCCGTACACACCAGATTCGTGTCCACATGGCGCACATCAACCATCCGCTGGTCGGCGATCAGCTCTATGGTGGCCGCCCACGTCCGCCGAAGGGCGCGTCCGACGAGTTCATCAATCAGCTGCGTACTTTCGACCGTCAGGCACTGCATGCGACTATGCTGCGTCTGTTCCATCCGGTTACCGGTATTCAAATGGAATGGAATGCACCACTGCCACAGGACATGGTTGACCTGATTAGCGCGCTGAAGGCTGATACTGAAGAGTTCAAGGACCAGATGCATTGGTAATGCCTGCCTTAATCTTCCCACAGTGGCCGCAACCGGATTCGGTGCGGTCCTGTTCTACCACACGTCAGGGCGGCGTCAGTTTGCCGCCTTACGCATCGCTTAATCTCGGTTCCCACGTTTCTGATTGCCCGGAGCACGTTGCGACTAATCGCCAGCGGTTGATTGAACTTGCCTCTTTGCCCGCCGCGCCGCACTGGCTCGAGCAGGTACATGGAACGGACGTCGCCCGGTTGACTCAAACAACCCCCCATCAGTCAATTCGCGCCGATGCGGCTTATACCGATCAACCCGGCGTGGTGTGTGCGGCAATGAGCGCCGATTGTTTACCGGTACTATTTTGCAATCGGGCAGGGGACGAAGTCGCGGCCGCGCATGCCGGATGGCGGGGGCTGAACGCGGGCGTGCTCGAAAATACGCTATCGGCGTTTCGCGCCAAACCTCAGGACATCATGGTCTGGCTCGGTCCGGCCATCGGCCCTGACAAGTTTGAAGTGGGTGCAGAAGTCAGAGACGCGTTTATCGATTCAACGCCTAAGGCTGCCGGTGCATTTTCACCGCTTGGGCCAAAATATCTCGCCAACCTCTATCAACTTGCCCGTTTGAGACTCCAGGCCTCTGGCGTTGAACAAATTTTCGGCGGAGACCGCTGCACGGTGAGCGAAACTGATTATTTTTTCTCTTATCGACGCGATGGAATCACCGGACGGCTGGCAACTTTGATTTGGCTGAGATAACCTACTAAATCAAGACGATCCAAGAACGCATACGCTGTACTCTTAATATAGTGACAAAGTAACCTTGAAAACGTGAGGGATGACCTCATTTAATCTCCAGTAGCAATTTTGTTCTATATTGGAGGTGTTATGCGTCTGGATCGTCTTACCAGCAAATTCCAGCTTGCCCTCGCCGATGCCCAGTCACTCGCACTCGGGCGCGACAACCAATTTATCGAACCTATCCACCTCATGAGCGCCTTGCTCACGCAGGAAGGGGGAACTGTCCGTCCTTTACTGACCTCTGCTGGCATTGATGCTCAGCGAGTTCGCACGGACGTCGACCAGGCATTGGGGCGTTTACCGCAAGTTGAAGGAACCGGTGGTGATGTTCAACCATCAAGTGAACTGGTTCGTGTTTTAAATCTATGTGACAAATTATCCCAGCAGCGTGCTGATAAATTTATCTCGTCAGAACTCTTTATTCTGGCGGCATTGAAAGACCGTGGCGTATTGACTGACCTGCTGAAGGCCAGTGGCGCTACCGTAGATAAAATTGACGCGGCTATCGATCAGATGCGAGGTGGTGACAAAGTGGATGACCAAGGGGCCGAAGATTCACGTCAGGCTTTAAAGAAATTTACTATTGATCTGACTGAGCGCGCCGAACAAGGCAAGCTGGACCCGGTGATTGGTCGTGACGAAGAGATCCGTCGCACCATTCAGGTTCTGCAACGCCGTACCAAAAATAACCCGGTATTAATCGGTGAACCCGGCGTGGGTAAAACGGCAATCGCCGAAGGCCTTGCTCAGCGCATTATTAATGGTGAAGTGCCCGAAGGGCTGAAGAATAAACGCGTATTGTCCCTGGACATGGGCGCGCTGGTGGCGGGTGCCAAATACCGCGGTGAGTTCGAAGAGCGTCTGAAAGGTGTGCTTAGTGATCTTGCCAAGCAGGAAGGCAACGTCATTCTGTTTATCGATGAGCTGCACACCATGGTGGGTGCAGGTAAAGCCGACGGCGCGATGGACGCCGGTAATATGCTGAAACCTGCATTGGCGCGAGGTGAACTGCACTGCGTCGGTGCTACAACGCTCAATGAGTATCGTCAGTTTATAGAAAAAGATGCGGCGTTAGAGCGTCGTTTCCAGAAAGTGTTTGTGGCCGAGCCTTCAGTTGAAGATACCATCGCTATCCTGCGTGGTTTGAAAGAACGCTACGAGCTGCATCACCATGTACAGATTACTGACCCGGCCATCGTAGCGGCGGCGACATTGTCTCATCGCTACATTTCGGATCGTCAGCTGCCCGATAAGGCTATCGACCTTATAGATGAAGCGGCTTCCAGTATTCGTATGCAGATGGATTCCAAACCGGAATCCCTCGACAGACTGGATCGCCGTATCATTCAGCTCAAGCTCGAACAGCAGGCATTAAAGAAAGAGTCTGACGATGCGAGTATCAAACGCCTTGAGATGCTGACTACCGAACTCGACCAGAAAGAGCGCGAATACTCTGAGCTGGAAGAAGAGTGGAAAGCCGAGAAAGCGTCGCTGAGCGGCACCCAGAATATCAAGGCCGAACTTGAGCAGGCAAAAATTACGCTCGAACAGGCACGCCGCGTCGGTGACCTGGGCCGTATGTCAGAACTGCAGTACGGCACAATTCCGGAGCTTGAGAAACAGCTCGCGGCGGCAACCCAGGCAGAAGGTAAAACCATGAAGCTGCTGCGCAACCGCGTAACAGATGTGGAAATTGCCGATGTGCTGGCTCGTTGGACCGGTATTCCCGTCGCGAGAATGCTTGAAAGTGAACGTGACAAGCTGCTGAGAATGGAAGATGAACTGCATCATCGCGTGATTGGACAGAATGAAGCGGTTGACGCGGTATCCAATGCGATTCGCCGTAGTCGTGCGGGATTATCCGATCCGAACCGTCCGATTGGTTCTTTCCTGTTCCTCGGTCCGACCGGGGTGGGTAAAACCGAGCTTTGTAAAGCGCTGGCAACCTTCCTGTTCAACAGCGATGACGCGATGGTGCGTATCGATATGTCGGAGTTTATGGAGAAACACTCCGTTTCCCGGCTGGTGGGTGCACCTCCAGGCTATGTTGGCTATGAAGAGGGCGGCTATCTGACCGAAGCGGTTCGTCGTCGTCCTTATTCCGTCATCCTGCTGGACGAAGTTGAGAAGGCACACCCTGATGTGTTTAACATTCTTCTTCAGGTATTAGATGACGGCCGTTTGACCGATGGACAGGGACGCACCGTTGATTTCCGAAATACGGTCGTGATCATGACGTCGAACCTGGGGTCAGATGTGATTCAGCAGCATTTCGGTGAAGCCACCTATGCGCAGATGAAGGATGCGGTCATGGAAGTCGTTACACACAACTTCCGCCCTGAGTTCATCAACCGTATAGATGAAGTCGTGGTGTTCCACCCACTGGGTCATGCGCATATCAAGCATATCGCCGAAATCCAGTTGCAGCGTTTGTATAAACGTCTGGAAGAGCGTGGTTACAGTGCTCGTCTTAGTGATGCGGCGCTGGAGCTGTTGGGCAATAGCGGTTTTGACCCTGTATATGGTGCACGTCCACTTAAACGTGCCATCCAACAGGAAATTGAGAACCCATTGGCTCAGCAAATCCTCTCTGGCAAGCTGATACCGGGTAAACCGATCACGATAGATGTAGAAAACGACCACATCGTTGCTAAACAGTGATGCCATAATAAGGTGAACTCAGAATAAAACTTGCTGAGTAATCCGTGATGAAAGGGGCCGAATCTTAATTTGGCCCCTTTTTTGTTGTTTTATTATCCTAAAAGGGCTGGTTTGTTGAATTAGTGAGCGGTTGGTAATTAATTTCAAATAAACGCTTGCGGCTCCTCAGAAACTCCCTATAATGCCGCTCCATCGACAGGGAACAACGCAGCAGCAACGCGGTGTGAACAAGTCGGAAAGAATTAAAAATGATGATGACCGCGAAAATAAACGGTTGACATCAAATGAGGAAAGCGTAATATACGCCACCTCGAGTTAGCAAGCGAAAGCGCGTAACTCACTGCTCTTTAACAATTTATCAGACAATCTGTGTGGGCACTCACAAGACGATATCAGCCACCTCGGTGGCAAAAAATATCAAGTCTTAGAGTGACCAAGCAGTAATTCATTATGAATGATGTGAAGTAACTTTGAGCATCGCTGAACTTGTTTCAGCAAATCGAACTTTTAATTGAAGAGTTTGATCATGGCTCAGATTGAACGCTGGCGGCAGGCCTAACACATGCAAGTCGAGCGGTAGCACGGGAGAGCTTGCTCTCTGGGTGACGAGCGGCGGACGGGTGAGTAATGTCTGGGAAACTGCCTGATGGAGGGGGATAACTACTGGAAACGGTAGCTAATACCGCATGATGTCGCAAGACCAAAGTGGGGGACCTTCGGGCCTCACGCCATCGGATGTGCCCAGATGGGATTAGCTAGTAGGTGGGGTAATGGCTCACCTAGGCGACGATCCCTAGCTGGTCTGAGAGGATGACCAGCCACACTGGAACTGAGACACGGTCCAGACTCCTACGGGAGGCAGCAGTGGGGAATATTGCACAATGGGCGCAAGCCTGATGCAGCCATGCCGCGTGTGTGAAGAAGGCCTTAGGGTTGTAAAGCACTTTCAGCGAGGAGGAAGGCGTTGTAGTTAATAACTGCAGCGATTGACGTTACTCGCAGAAGAAGCACCGGCTAACTCCGTGCCAGCAGCCGCGGTAATACGGAGGGTGCAAGCGTTAATCGGAATTACTGGGCGTAAAGCGCACGCAGGCGGTTTGTTAAGTCAGATGTGAAATCCCCGAGCTTAACTTGGGAACTGCATTTGAAACTGGCAAGCTAGAGTCTTGTAGAGGGGGGTAGAATTCCAGGTGTAGCGGTGAAATGCGTAGAGATCTGGAGGAATACCGGTGGCGAAGGCGGCCCCCTGGACAAAGACTGACGCTCAGGTGCGAAAGCGTGGGGAGCAAACAGGATTAGATACCCTGGTAGTCCACGCTGTAAACGATGTCGACTTGGAGGTTGTGCCCTTGAGGCGTGGCTTCCGGAGCTAACGCGTTAAGTCGACCGCCTGGGGAGTACGGCCGCAAGGTTAAAACTCAAATGAATTGACGGGGGCCCGCACAAGCGGTGGAGCATGTGGTTTAATTCGATGCAACGCGAAGAACCTTACCTACTCTTGACATCCAGAGAATTTGCTAGAGATAGCTTAGTGCCTTCGGGAACTCTGAGACAGGTGCTGCATGGCTGTCGTCAGCTCGTGTTGTGAAATGTTGGGTTAAGTCCCGCAACGAGCGCAACCCTTATCCTTTGTTGCCAGCACGTAATGGTGGGAACTCAAAGGAGACTGCCGGTGATAAACCGGAGGAAGGTGGGGATGACGTCAAGTCATCATGGCCCTTACGAGTAGGGCTACACACGTGCTACAATGGCGTATACAAAGAGAAGCGAACTCGCGAGAGCAAGCGGACCTCATAAAGTACGTCGTAGTCCGGATTGGAGTCTGCAACTCGACTCCATGAAGTCGGAATCGCTAGTAATCGTAGATCAGAATGCTACGGTGAATACGTTCCCGGGCCTTGTACACACCGCCCGTCACACCATGGGAGTGGGTTGCAAAAGAAGTAGGTAGCTTAACCTTCGGGAGGGCGCTTACCACTTTGTGATTCATGACTGGGGTGAAGTCGTAACAAGGTAACCGTAGGGGAACCTGCGGTTGGATCACCTCCTTACCTCAAGATACGCATTGTGCAGTGTCCACACAGATTGTCTGATAGATGTAAACGAGCAAGCGCTACCTGTTGATGCAGTAAGGGAAACCTTACGCTGATACGAAAGAAGCGCCGGGTTTTATCACCTGGTGCGGCATTTTCGTGTCCCCATCGTCTAGAGGCCTAGGACACTGCCCTTTCACGGCTGTAACAGGGGTTCGAATCCCCTTGGGGACGCCACGCCGATAATGTGTGAAAGACATTATCACTCTGTACCTTAGCGGGTCAGAATTTATCTTAAAGATGACTTTAACGAGTCGTGTTTAAGATATTGCTCTTTAACAATCTGGAACAAGCTGAAAAATTGAAATGATACAGCTGAACATAACTCTCCGTAGAAGTATTGAGTTATGCGCACCTGTATTAGAGTCTCTCAAATAATCGCAGCCTCGAATGTTGTCACTCTTTACGAGTTTATAAGACACCTTCGGGTTGTGAGGTTAAGCGACTAAGCGTACACGGTGGATGCCTAGGCAGTCAGAGGCGATGAAGGGCGTGCTAATCTGCGAAAAGCGTCGGTAAGGTGATATGAACCGTTATACCCGACGATACCCGAATGGGGAAACCCAATGTGATACGTCACATTATCGCATGGTGAATACATAGCCATGCGAGGCGAACCGGGGGAACTGAAACATCTAAGTACCCCGAGGAAAAGAAATCAACCGAGATTCCCCCAGTAGCGGCGAGCGAACGGGGAACAGCCCAGAACCTGAATCAGTTTGTGTGTTAGTGGAAGCGTCTGGAAGGTCGCACGGTACAGGGTGATAGTCCCGTACACAAAAGCGCATGAATTGTGAGTTCGATGAGTAGGGCGGGACACGTGACATCCTGTCTGAATATGGGGGGACCATCCTCCAAGGCTAAATACTCCTGACTGACCGATAGTGAACCAGTACCGTGAGGGAAAGGCGAAAAGAACCCCGGCGAGGGGAGTGAAATAGAACCTGAAACCGTGTACGTACAAGCAGTGGGAGCCTACTTGTTAGGTGACTGCGTACCTTTTGTATAATGGGTCAGCGACTTATATTTTGTAGCAAGGTTAACCGTATAGGGGAGCCGTAGGGAAACCGAGTCTTAACTGGGCGTCAAGTTGCAAGGTATAGACCCGAAACCCGGTGATCTAGCCATGGGCAGGTTGAAGGTTGGGTAACACTAACTGGAGGACCGAACCGACTAATGTTGAAAAATTAGCGGATGACTTGTGGCTGGGGGTGAAAGGCCAATCAAACCGGGAGATAGCTGGTTCTCCCCGAAAGCTATTTAGGTAGCGCCTCGTGAATTCATCTTCGGGGGTAGAGCACTGTTTCGACTAGGGGGCCATCCCGGCTTACCAACTCGATGCAAACTCCGAATACCGAAGAATGTTATCACGGGAGACACACGGCGGGTGCTAACGTCCGTCGTGAAGAGGGAAACAACCCAGACCGCCAGCTAAGGTCCCAAAGTCATGGTTAAGTGGGAAACGATGTGGGAAGGCATAGACAGCCAGGATGTTGGCTTAGAAGCAGCCATCATTTAAAGAAAGCGTAATAGCTCACTGGTCGAGTCGGCCTGCGCGGAAGATGTAACGGGGCTAAACCATGCACCGAAGCTGCGGCAGCGACGCTTAGGCGTTGTTGGGTAGGGGAGCGTTCTGTAAGCCGTAGAAGGTGAACTGTGAGGTTTGCTGGAGGTATCAGAAGTGCGAATGCTGACATAAGTAACGATAATGCGGGTGAAAAACCCGCACGCCGGAAGACCAAGGGTTCCTGTCCAACGTTAATCGGGGCAGGGTGAGTCGACCCCTAAGGCGAGGCTGAAAAGCGTAGTCGATGGGAAACAGGTTAATATTCCTGTACTTGGTGTTACTGCGAAGGGGGGACGGAGAGGGCTAGGCTAGCCGGGCGACGGTTGTCCCGGTTTAAGCGTGTAGGGGTGTAGACCTGGTAAATCCGGTTTACTGTAACCCTGAGGCGTGATGACGAGTCACTACGGTGATGAAGTAGTTGATGCCGCACTTCCAGGAAAAGCCTCTAAGCATCAGGTAACATTAAATCGTACCCCAAACCGACACAGGTGGTCAGGTAGAGAATACTCAGGCGCTTGAGAGAACTCGGGTGAAGGAACTAGGCAAAATGGTGCCGTAACTTCGGGAGAAGGCACGCTGTCGCTAGGTGGAGGAACTTGCTTCCCGAGCCGAAGACAGTCGAAGATACCAGCTGGCTGCAACTGTTTAATAAAAACACAGCACTGTGCAAACACGAAAGTGGACGTATACGGTGTGACGCCTGCCCGGTGCCGGAAGGTTAATTGATGGGGTTATCCGCAAGGAGAAGCTCTTGATCGAAGCCCCGGTAAACGGCGGCCGTAACTATAACGGTCCTAAGGTAGCGAAATTCCTTGTCGGGTAAGTTCCGACCTGCACGAATGGCGTAATGATGGCCAGGCTGTCTCCACCCGAGACTCAGTGAAATTGAACTCGCTGTGAAGATGCAGTGTACCCGCGGCAAGACGGAAAGACCCCGTGAACCTTTACTATAGCTTGACACTGAACATTGAGCCTTGATGTGTAGGATAGGTGGGAGGCTTTGAAGCGTGGACGCCAGTCTGCGTGGAGCCAACCTTGAAATACCACCCTTTAATGTTTGATGTTCTAACTCGGCCCCATAATCTGGGGTGAGGACAGTGTCTGGTGGGTAGTTTGACTGGGGCGGTCTCCTCCTAAAGAGTAACGGAGGAGCACGAAGGTTAGCTAATCACGGTCGGACATCGTGAGGTTAGTGCAATGGCATAAGCTAGCTTGACTGCGAGAGTGACGGCTCGAGCAGGTACGAAAGTAGGTCATAGTGATCCGGTGGTTCTGAATGGAAGGGCCATCGCTCAACGGATAAAAGGTACTCCGGGGATAACAGGCTGATACCGCCCAAGAGTTCATATCGACGGCGGTGTTTGGCACCTCGATGTCGGCTCATCACATCCTGGGGCTGAAGTAGGTCCCAAGGGTACGGCTGTTCGCCGTTTAAAGTGGTACGCGAGCTGGGTTTAGAACGTCGTGAGACAGTTCGGTCCCTATCTGCCGTGGGCGTTGGAAGATTGAGAGGGGCTGCTCCTAGTACGAGAGGACCGGAGTGGACGCATCACTGGTGTTCGGGTTGTCATGCCAATGGCATTGCCCGGTAGCTAAATGCGGAAAAGATAAGCGCTGAAAGCATCTAAGCGCGAAACTTGCCTCAAGATGAGTCTTCCCTGGGACTTCGAGTCCCCTGAAGGGACGTTTAAGACTAAGACGTTGATAGGCTGGGTGTGTAAGTGCAGCGATGCATTGAGCTAACCAGTACTAATGACCCGAGAGGCTTAACCTTACAACACCGAAGGTGTTTTAGAGAGACGAGACGAAAGTTTCAAGAAATCAGCTTGTTCAAAGATTGGTTCTGATGGCGGCCTGCAGGAATGTGGAAAGCGGTTGGGATGAAACAGAATTTGCCTGGCGGCAGTAGCGCGGTGGTCCCACCTGACCCCATGCCGAACTCAGAAGTGAAACGCCGTAGCGCCGATGGTAGTGTGGGGTCTCCCCATGCGAGAGTAGGGAACTGCCAGGCATCAAATAAAGAACAAGCCCTAGTCGAAAGACTGGGGCTTTTTCTCGTCGGTGATTTAAGAAATTCCAGTTCAAGAGAAGGCCCCTGTCTGACGACAGGGGCTTTTTTATTGCCTCTGAAGCATCAAATAAGGCAAGACTCCGCTCACAAAACAGCCATTCACTTCAATATTGAGTCATTAACACTCGCCACAGCCCCCAACATTCTGCTTAACTAGAGGATTATATTGCATAAAAAATCATATAAATTCCTTTGGGCTGCATAAAGCAGGAGAATAAAAAATGGCTGAAGTCACGCGATCTACATCGCAGGAAATTACAGACAAAGATAAAAAAAGCAGGATATTTGCCATCGTTGGCGCATCATCGGGTAACCTGGTGGAGTGGTTTGACTTCTACGTCTATTCATTCTGCTCAATCTATTTTGCTTCGTCCTTCTTCCCAAGTGGGAATAGCACCACTCAGCTACTGCAAACCGCAGGCGTATTTGCCGCTGGCTTCTTCATGAGACCTATTGGAGGATGGTTATTCGGTTATATTGCTGATAAGCATGGTCGTAAAAGCTCAATGCTTATCTCCGTTTGCATGATGTGTGCCGGATCTCTGGTCATTGCCTGTCTGCCAACCTATGACAGCATCGGCAGCTGGGCTCCGGCGCTGCTTCTGCTGGCGAGGCTCTTCCAGGGACTTTCCGTGGGCGGGGAATATGGCACTAGCGCAACTTACATGAGTGAAGTGTCTATCGAGGGACGTCGCGGCTTCTTTGCTTCATTCCAGTATGTCACCCTGATCGGCGGACAGCTTCTTGCACTGGTCGTGCTGGTCGGCCTGCAACAAATCCTTTCCGGCGACGAACTTAGAGCCTGGGGATGGCGTATTCCTTTCGCATTGGGCGCTGCATTAGCCGTCGTGGCATTATTCCTGCGTCGCTCACTGAATGAAACCTCCGACGAGAAAACGCGCGGGCATAAAGATGCCGGTAGCCTGGCAGGACTGTGGAAACATAAAAAAGCTTTTCTGATGGTATTAGGTTTCACCGCCGGAGGTTCACTGAGTTTCTATACTTTCACCACCTATATGCAAAAGTATCTGGTTAATACAGCCGGTATGGACGCCAAAACCGCCAGTGGACTAATGACTTTGGCCCTGTTTGTCTTTATGTTGCTCCAGCCTATTGTGGGCGCTTTATCCGATAAAATAGGCCGCAGAAACTCGATGTTGATATTTTCTGGCCTGGCAACACTAATGACAATCCCTATTCTTTATGCACTCCAGAGTGTTACTAATCCTTATTGGGCTTTTACACTGATCGTTATTGCATTAGCCATTGTGACCTTCTATACCTCGATTAGTGGCTTATTAAAGGCAGAAATGTTTCCGGCTGAAGTCAGGGCATTAGGCGTGGGGTTATCCTATGCGGTTGCTAACGCCGTATTTGGCGGTTCGGCTGAATACGTGGCGCTGAGCTTTAAATCATGGAATATCGAAGAGGTATTCTTCTGGTATGTATCAGGGATGTGTCTGATCGCCTTTATTGTTTCTATTCGTTTGAATGCGAAAGGCAAAGAGATTCAGCTTTAAGGTAATGAGATTTTATTCAATGAGTTGAATGGACGTTGATAATAAAAAGCCCGGGCAACGTTCCGGGCTTTTTACTCAGAGCGAATTACAGAATACGGCTAATGAGCCTGTCGATACGAATACGTCGTAACCGACGAATTAGCTTACGTACTTTTACCGGATAATTAGGGATGCTCTCGAGCTCCATATAATGTGAGATAACGTTCGTATGCTCACGAATATTATCGAGCTCTTTCTGGCGTTGGATTGTCATCTCTTTATTCGGATCGTGAATCAGGATTGCATTCTCGAGATCGAGTCGCCACGCACGCGGATTCAAGTTATTACCGGTGATCAACTGCCAGCGATCGTCGACCCACATCCCTTTAAGATGATAGCTGTTATCGCCATCTTTCCACAGTCGAACAATCAGTTGCCCGCTGTCGATGAAACGCTGTAGACGGCTAAGGAAGCGACGCAGATTTATTTCATAGAGATAAGGCAAAGCACCAATAATTTTGAACGGCTGATCCTGAGGAATATAGAAATCATTTGCCGTTTTATCACCAACGATAATTTCTACCTGCTTGCCGCGACGCAGCAAACCCATAATATTTCTTGCCAGCAGGGCAGGCATGTTGAAATAAGGCGTGCAGAGCGTCAGCTTTTCATTGGTGCTTGCCATCAGATGGTAGATGGTGCGGTTCAGTTCGTTCTGTTTGCCCAGACCGACCATTGGCGTTACCGCAAGCTCATTCTCTGAAGCCGCATCTGCAAACTGATAGCTGCAATCACGCAGTGCCTGACGGAACTGACGCGTTTCGTTTTTGATCTCCGGGCTCTTCGGGCGATCTTCACGATCGAGCCGCTGCACCGCGCTGGCGCTCAGCAACGACTTCTGAATGTAATTGACCATCGTGTCGGCAAGCGTCGGGTTGGTCAGCAGATGATAGCGGTCATAGCGGTATTTTTCGTGACGGTGCAGGTAAACATCATTCAGGCTCGCGCCGCTGTAAATCACGCGGTCATCGACGATATACCCTTTAAGGTGCAGTACGCCCAGCGCTTCACGCGTATTTACCGGTACGCCGTAGACAGGGACGATAACGTCAGGATTCTCCTGCGCCATCCTGCAATACCAGTCTGCGTTAGTGTTCGTCGCGGCGGCGCCAATACGCCCGCGCTGTGCGCGGTGCCAGTCAACCAACACGCAGACTTCTAATTCGGGACGCTGGCGTTTTGCGGCATACAGGGCTGATAACACATCTCGCCCGCCGTCATCGTTCTCCAGATACAGAGCAACCAGATAAATCCGTTGGGTAGCATTGGCGATGACCTCAAGCAGCGTCGTACGGAAATCTGTGGCGCTGTACAGAGTCTGTACAGCGTCAACCGGTTGGGGGAGTTTGGGCAGTTGAGCAAGATGTTGTTGATGTTTATTACGCTTAAATTTAGACAACATCACAGTGTGCTTCTTCTCTCTTCAATGAATGGCAATTGCGGCATATCAAGACAAAATAGACCGCACAATCGGTCGATAATACCATTGTCACCTCCGATGTGCGCAAGTTTTGCCTTAAAGGCTGCCTTAAATCCGTTAAGCCGCGTCATCAAGCGGTAAATAAAGTCGGCTAAAATGGGGCTATTTCACCGTTTCTGCTTGGGACTGTTCCGCCTGTAAGGCCAAAGAAAGACTGACTATTCCCTCAGAAAGGTGAACGTCGACCTCAAAACCGAGCTTACGCGCCAGCGCCAGCATGCCGCTATTGTTAGGCATAGTGATGCCTGCCAGACGCTGAATACCGTGTTCTCGAGTGTACGCAATCATCTTAGACAGCAGCCTTCCGCCAAGCCCCAAATTTTTCAAATCAGAGCGCACCAGCACAGAGAATTCGGCGTCGATGTTATCGGGGTCAGAAATCGCTCGCGTCACGCCGATTATCTCGATTTCATGCGTCTGACCGCGTACCGCCACGAAAGCCATTTCCCGATCGTAGTCGATTTGCGTCATGTTGGCCAAATCCTCATGAGTGAACTCATTGATCTCGCTGAAGTAGCGATAATAGAGGTCCTCTTTGGTCACTTTCTGAATAAACGCCTTCAGCAGAGGTTCATCTTCGGGCAGGATAGGGCGGAACAGGCAGGGAGAGCCGTCTCTGAGGGTAACCCTCTCTTCAAGACGCTGAGGATAAGGGCGGATAGCCAGCCGCGATTGTTGCTCATCAATATCCGGGCTCAGCTGGAGCGAGACATCAAGCAAGGTCAGTTCGCTTCCCGAGGCCAATAGCGGATGGATATTCAGTTCGGTGATTTGTGGGCAGTCAATAATCAGGTTAGATACCTGCACCAGCAGATGACTCAGAGCGGGAATATCCAGCGGGCGAAGCGCATTACGCTCACGAATTTTACCGCTTTTCAGCCCTTGCAGAACGAGATAACGAGCCAGCGCCATATTGAGCGGCGGCAGCGCCACGACAGCGTGCTGCTCAGGGCGCCATTCGATGCCTCCTTCGCCAAGCATGATAAGCGGACCAAAGACAGCATCGTGCTGTACAACAATGCGTAGTTCCTGTGCACCGGGCCTGTTAGCCATAGTTTGTACTAACAAACCATTGATACGCGCCTGAGGAAACGCCCGTTTTGCACGATCGAAAATGGCATCGGCGGCTTGGCTGACCTCATGCGGCGTGCGCAGGTAAAGCATCACCCCCTGCACCTCAGAGTTATGGTCGATATCCGGCGAACGAAGTTTGAGTGCGACCGGGTAGCCCACACGCCCGGCGATTTCGACGGCCTCGCTGCTGTCGCTGGCTATCCAGGTTGGCAGCACCGACATACCATAGTCCCTGAAGATAGCCCTGACTTCGTGAGTATCGAGGCGGGTGGTTCCTTCATCCAATGCTTGCTGAATAAGTCGGTGCGCGCCGTCGGTATTCTTGTTCAAATCCAGCGGCAGGGACGGCGTCTCCTTAAGTTGCTTCTGGTTGCGGCGATATTCAACCATGTGCATAAACGCCGTCACCGCGCCTTCAGGGGTTCGATAGGTCGGGAGTCCGGCCTCGGTAAACAGCCGACGCGCTTCCACGGAGGAGAATTCTCCACACCAGTTAGTGAGCAGTGTCACGCGTTTGCCGCGCGGATGCTGCTCGATGGCCTCAATCACCCGTTCTGATGTCATGGTGCCCGGTGAGGCGGCGCTTGGCGCATGGATAATGAGCAGTGCGTCATACTCCTTGCTATCCAGAAGCGTAGTAAGCACTGACTGATAGAGCTGAGGGCTGGCGTCATCGCGCAGGTCCAGCGGATTCCCCACCGTCACGCTGGCCGGCAGCATGTCACGCAGACGTTGAGCGGTTTCATTATCCAGTGACGCAAGCTTGCCGTGATGGCTTAACAGCTGGTCCAGAGCCATTGCTGCCGGTGCCGCGCCGTTGCTAACGATAAGCAAGCGCTCACCCCGTAGCGGACGCATATGGCTGAGCGTTTCAACGGCGGAAAACAGTTCATGAGTATCCTGCACGCGCAGCAGACCGGCACGCTGAATCGCGGCATCGTAGGCGGCGTCCAGACTTAACGGGCTGTTGAGCAGCGTTTGAGCCTGTGCACTGCGGCCACTTTTGATAACCAGAATCGGTTTATTGCGCGACGCGCTTCGCGAGGCGGAGAGAAAACGACGGGCGTCACTGACGTGTTCAAGATAAAGCAGAATAGCGCTGGTCTTGCTGTCACGCGCCAGGAAGTCGAGCAGGTCGTCGACGTCGATGTCCAGACTGTCGCCGAGAGAGATAAAGTAGGAGAAACCGACGGAACGCTGCTGTGCCCAGTCGAGAATAGTATTGGCCACCGCCGCTGACTGCGAGATAAAAGCCAGTTTGCCCGGCAGGATAGGCACCGGTGAGAAGCTGGCGTTCAGCCCCAGCCAGGGGGCCAGAATTCCAAGACTGTTAGGGCCGAGCAGGCGCATTGCGTAGCGCAGGGCGGTACTTTTAAGCTCAGCAAACTGCTGCTGATGAGAGGACAGGACGATAACCGTCTTGCAGCCCAGTTCACCCAACTGCTCGAGCAGAGCGAGGTTACGGTCGGCGCGGGTGCAGATAATCGCCAAATCTGGCGTCATCGGCAGGCTAGCCACATTGGGATAGGCCATGACGCCGCACACTGCCTGCCAGGCTGGGGTGACCGGTAGCACCGGTCCCTTGAAACCACCGGCTAACAAGTTACGCATCATCAGATATCCGGCGCGACCGGGTTTATCCGATGCGCCGAGTACTGCTATTGATTTGGGTCGTAATAAAGCTTCTAAACCGCGCTGGCTCATCCTGCCTCCTGTTAATCACGTTAACTGGATTCTAGAGGCTTTCGTCGGAGTTTGCTGTGAGTTGATGCACCGGATGATGAGGTTTTCCTGCTAAATACTGGGTGCGGAATAAACCAAACAGGCCTGACATGCTCTCTGACGCCTGAATATCCCCGGATTTTTCCAATAATGCGGCGGCCACTTCGACCGTGCAATGTTGATCTTCGCGCGGTGATTCTCTTAACACATAGCTGGATTTTGCGCTCACATCGAGCGAGAAAACCGGCAGTCCGTCCAGATACGGGCTTTTACGAAACATTTTACGCGCTTCGTTCCAGGTGCCGTCGAGCATGATAAAAAGCGGCGGTTTTCCCCCCGGCGGCAGCGCGGTAAAGACTGGGCGCGGTGGCTCGACAAACGAGGCGGGAAACACCACGTAAGGTTGACGCGTAGGGTCGGCAATGGCCGCCAACAGCGCAGGGTCAACCTCGGTGCGTGACCACATGAACGCCTGCGTATTCGGCAGGATATCGGCTATCAGACGCCCGGTATTGCTAGGCTTCAAGGGTTCGGTGTCGAACATGACCAGACAAAAACGGCTGTCGGCCTGCTGTGGCTCAATATGGCTACACAGGCAGTTGCGTTTAGGCAGCAGGCATCCCTGACAGCGAATGACGCGCGAACCGCGTGCCAGATAGGGGCGTGTTGATTTTGCGAGGCGCTCGGCGCGCAATCGCAGTACGGCGTTGTCTGGCATTGAAGGTCCTGCAACAGTAATTCGGAAGCGGGGTATTGTAATCGGATATCGGGCACATCGGTAGTCAATGTCGATAAGCGGGGGAAGGTAAAGCCTGGATTTAGAATCGCAGTGGGAAAATAAGCCGGCCCCTCCGACAATGGCTGGGCCGACCACCACGTTATGCGTTACAATGATTCATTGAGCCATTGGTTGAACGGGGTTTTAGGCAAGGCACCGCTCAACTGATCGACCATCTTACCTTGGTTAAATACCATGATGGTCGGAATGCTGCGGATACGAAAACGTGCGCCTAGCTCAGGCTCGGCCTCAGTATTCACCTTGATAAAGCGGACTTTACCCGCGCGTTCGCCCGCCACATCTTCAAAGATAGGCGCGAAGTTGACGCAGGGACCGCACCACGGTGCCCAGAAATCAATCACTACCGGCAGGTCGTCCTGCAAGTATTTATCCAGCGTTGCCGCCGTTGCGTGCACGACCTCACCCTCAAATAGGGAATGACCACAGCGGCCACATTTGGCTCCGTCGTCAATACGGTCTTCAGGCAAGCGGTTCGTCGCCTGACATGATGAGCAAATCGTATTAATAGTCATAGTTAGCCTCTGAGATTCAGACCGCATCCTGTCACCAGAAACCTTGGCCGGTGGCTAAGATACGAAGATATACGGATAATTATGCGGTTTGGTTACGGCGTGAACAATGCGATTTACCCAATGAATACGATAGTTTTTAGCTTTTGGTCTAAAGCAAGTGGCTTACCACTCAGACATCAGGTAATCTTCGCGCCCAGCGCGTAGGTGGAGAAAATAATGAACGATTCATTCAGTGGCAAGAACGGCAAAGTCAAAGTGATGTACGTCCGCAGTGACGACGACGGCGATAACCGAAATAAAGATAAACGTCCTTCAAACAATAAAGGACGTCCAGGTGATAAAGCTCGCCCGGGTTCCCGTCCCTTTGAAGGCCGTAACAACGAGCGTCGCGGTAGCGATTCACGCGGAGGTGACTCACGCGGTGAAGCACGCAGTCAGGATGCTCGTCGTGGCGACACGCGTCCGCGTCGTCCCGCTCGCGATGAAAATGAAAGCTCTGGCTCTTCTTCACCGTGGCAGGACTCCCCGTGGAAGACCGTTTCTCGTGCACCCAGCGACGAATCGGCCCCCGATCACGGTGGTATCAGCGGCAAGAGCTTCATCGATCCGGAGCAGCTGCGTCGCCAGCGTCAGGAAGAGACCCGTGTTTACGGTGAGAACGCCTGTCAGGCACTGTTCGCGAGCCGTCCGGACTCTATCGTCCGTGCATGGTTCGTGCAGTCAGTCACCCCGCGTTTCCGCGAAGCGCTGCGCTGGATGGCCGCGAACCGCAAGGCTTACCACGTCGTAGAGGACGAGGAACTGGCGAAGGCATCCGGCACCGAACACCACGGCGGCGTATGTTTCCTTATCAAGAAACGTCAGGGCCTGGATGCAGAGACTTATCTGCAAACTGCGCCGGCAACCGACTGTGTACTGGCGCTTGAAAACGTCGGTAACCCGCATAACCTCGGCGGTATCATGCGTACCTGTGCGCACTTTGGTATCAACGGAATGTTGGTGCAGGACCCTGCACAGCTCGAGTCGGGTGCCGCAGTGCGTACCGCAGAAGGCGGTGCAGAACACGTTAAAGCTATCATGGCCGACAACTTTATCGATGTATTAGCCAGCTTCCGTAAAGCCGGTTACACCATCGTGACCACCTCTAGCCATAAAGGGACCGCACTGGGTAAAGCCGAGCTGCCTGCCAGAATGGTACTGGTATTGGGTGAAGAGAGTGAAGGCCTGTCGGACAGCGCATGGCAGCAGGGCGACCTTAACGTTTCCATCGGCGGTACCGGTAAGGTTGAGAGCCTTAACGTTTCCGTTGCGACCGGCATCCTGCTGGCAGAATGGTGGCGTCAGAATCAGGCCTGATTTTTACCTTAAGTAGAAATAGCCTTACCCTAAAACGGACGCGTAATGCGTCCGTTTTTGTATTCTGTTTTCGATAAAAGATTATTTCAGCCCGATCTGCTGGCGATACTCACCGGGTGTGACGCCCTGAAAACGTTTGAAGGCACGGCCCAACGTTATTGCCGAGTCATAACCAACGCGTTCGGCGATGGTAGTGAGCGTTAACTGGGGGTGACGCAACAGGCAGCGGGTACGATACATCCGCCACTGGGTCAGGTAGCCACCCGGCGTATCGCCCGTCACCGTCTTGAAGTGTACCGCGAAAGAAGAACGCGACATCCCGGCCTGCGAGGCCAACGTCTTGAGACTCCAGGGTTTTGAAATATCTTGATGTATTTTCTGGATAATACCGCTAAGTCGGGTATCCGATAGCGCGGCTATCCAGCCTCGCTGGGTCTGCTCCCGTAGGCAATGTGCCCTTATTGCCTGCACAAACAGTACGTCGGCCAGTCTGCTTATCACCACCCTCGACCCCAGATTTTGTTCGAGCGTTTCAAGCGCCAGCAGTTTTAGCGTGGCCTCAAGCAGCGGAGAACGCGTCTCATCGGCAGGAATGATGACCACCGAGGGCAGCAGCGACAGCAGAGGTTCTGCACCCGCGCTGTCAAAGGTGAAATAGCCGCACAGCATATCCGCCGCCTCCCCCTCACCGCCAAAACTGGCGTCTTTCCCCGCGCAGTCGGCGAACACCTCTTCACACCAGCGGGTTGGGCTGGTGGGCACATCACGCAGCGAAAACAACGTATTGGGCTTGACGATAAAGCCTTCGCCCTGTTGCAGCAGGATTGGCTCGACGAGACCGTCAACGACCAGCCATCCGCTGCCCTCCATCATAAAGCCAAAGCGGATCGAGCCGCTCTTAACAAAGCTGACGCCCCAGGGCGCACGCGGCGTGAGTCGAGAATACAGGGCGCTTTGCAACCGCATTGCGGCAAATACGTCGTCAAGGGGATCCATTATATGCTCGCAGATTTGGACGATAGGTCGGTATAAATACCTTTTCAGTCATTCAACGTCCAGAAAAAAACCGTAGGGTAAAGGCATACTCTCCGTTTAATGAAAGGAAATCGTGATGCAAAGCTATCGTCTTGAACGTTTTGGCAGTCTTGAAGGACTGCGTCTGGTAGAGGAAGAAAAGCCGACTCCGGGACGCAATCAGGTACTCATCAAGGTCCGCGCCTGTAGCCTTAATTATCGCGATCTGGCTATTCTCCACGGCACCGGAACCCTGTCGCCCAAACCCGGACTTATCCCGCTGTCGGACGGCGTGGGGGAAGTGGTTAAGGTCGGTGAGGCGGTGAACCTGTTTAAAGTTGGCGATCGCGTTGCAGGAAGCTTTTTCCCTTACTGGTATGCGGGCCAGCTTAGTGCCAGTGCCGGTCGCGGCGCTTATGGCACTCAGGCCGACGGCTGGTTGACGCAGTACAAAGCGGTGGATGAAGAGACGCTGGTTTCTCTTCCCGACTATCTCAGTTGGGAACAGGCAGCGACCTTGCCTTGTGCAGCGGTCACCGCGTGGAACAGTCTGCAAAAATCACGTCCGCTGCAGCCGGGGGAAACCGTATTGACGCAGGGCACCGGCGGTGTTGCCCTGTTCGCCGTACAGTTTGCGAAATTGATGGGCGTACGGGTTATTGCGCTTACCTCGACGGGCGAAAAGGCGGCCGTGCTGCGCGAGTTGGGTGCCGATTACGTCATAAACTATCGTGAGCACCCCGAATGGTCGACCAAAGTGCAGGAAATTACTCAGGGACAAGGTGTGACGCGGGTGGTGGAAGTTGGTGGGCCGGGCACTTTAACGCAGTCGCTTCTGTCGAGCGCGCCGGGCGGTGAGATAGCGCTATTAGGATTCGTGGCCAAGGGCAGCCCGGCGATTGATTTTATGACGCTGTTCAAAAGCGGTGCAACGGTTCGCCCGTTCAGCGTCGGCAGTCGCGAAGACTTTATCGCCATGAATCATGCCTTGGCCCTGAGCCAGCTTCAGCCGGTGGTGGACAAGGCATTTAGCTTCGAAGAGGCCGTAGAAGCCTGGCGCTATTTCGACAACCGCCAGCAGACCGGTAAGGTCGTTATTTCGATTAACTAAGCGAGGCTGCATAAAAAAACGGACGCTTTATGCGTCCGTTTTGGTGTCTGTCTTCAGGCTGCGAATCAGTGTGCGCCGCCGCCGTCACCGCCCGCGGTGAAGGGGGCTCGCGCGAACCACACCAGAATCAGCAGCAGCAGGAAAACACCGCCCGCTGCCCAGAAGACCTCATTGGCCGAAATAATAAGCCCCTGATTAGTAATCTGTTGTGCTATCCAGCCCGACGCCTGCTGGTGGCTCATGCCCATGCCTTGTAGCTGTGCATAGGTCTGCTGTGTTGCGGGGTCAAATGGCGTAATGCTTTCCGTCATGTGGGTATGGTGCAGCGATTCTCGGTCCGTCCACATGGTGGTGGTGATCGAGGTCCCTATCGAGCCGGCCAGCGTACGGGTAAAGTTCGACAGGCTCGATGCTGCCGCCATTCGTGAAGGCGGTAGTCCTGATAATATGATGGTTATCAGTGGCATAAAGAAGCAACCCACCGCAAAGCCCTGAATAAACTGCGGCCAGGCCGAGGCGCCAAAGTCCATCCCCGGTTCAAACGTGTACGCTCGCCAGTAGAAGCAAAAGGCATACATGATGAAGCTGAATGTGACCAGCCAGCGCATATCCAGTTTATGGGCAAAACGGCCGATGATCGGCGACATCAGAACCGGCAAAATCCCCACCGGTGCTGACGCCAGCCCCGCCCAGGTTGCCGTGTAGCCAAATACCTCCTGCAACAGCTGCGGCAACAGAACGATAGAGCCGAAGTAGAGCATGTAGGCCAGACTGATACACAGCGTACCGATTGTGAAGTTGCGCGACTTGAATAGCGAGAGATCGACTATCGGATTCTCGTCCGTCAGCTCCCAGACTATCAGGAACGACAGCGCCACCACGGCGACAATGGTTAGGGTGATTATCTCCGGCGAGTTGAACCAGTCCAGCTCCTTGCCGCGGTCGAGCATCACCTGCAAACACCCAATCCCCAACACCAGCAGCACCAGCCCCACGGAGTCGATCGGTCTGATCTGCGTTTCGGTTTCGCGCCCTTTGAGGGTGTTCAACGTCAGCAGGACCACCGCGATACCAATCGGGATGTTGATGAAGAAGATCCAGCCCCAGTGATAGTTATCACTGATATATCCGCCGAGGATCGGGCCACAGATGGGCGCAACGATGACGGTCATCGACCACAGCGCCAACGCGGTACTTCGCTTGGCGGGAGGATAGTTGTTAAGCAGCAGACTCTGCGACAGCGGGATAAGCGGGCCAGCAACCAGCCCCTGAATTACGCGGAAGAAGATCAGCATTTCCAGGCTGTTGGAGATCCCACACAGCCATGAGGCGAGGGCAAACAGCCCCGTCGCCCACAGGAACAGCCTGACCTCACCGATACGCTTCGCGAGCCAGCCGGTGATAGGAATCGAGATGGCGTTCGCCACGCCGAACGAGGTAATGACCCACGTGCCCTGGGAGTTTGAGGCTCCCAGATTACCGGCGATGGTCGGAATAGCCACGTTGGCGATGGTCGAGTCCAATACCTGCATGAAGGTAGCCATAGCGAGCGCTACCGTCATCCAGGCTAAGGGCGCGCCTTCTAGCGGTTTTCTAGCAGCCACGATGACCTCCGAAGAACTCAGCCCGCATTAGCATTGATAACGTCATTGATAATGGCGTTAACCGGTGCCAGATTTAACGTCAGGGCCGATGTCTGATACAGCGGCGTTGAACGTACTTTATCGGCAAGGACCAGTCCGTCGAGGTTCTGCGTATCCACCGTGACCAGCGTAGACAAACCGATGCGCAGCGGATGTTTCTTCACTTCGTTAGCATCCAGCTCAATACGTACCGGCAGGCGCTGAACCACTTTGATCCAGTTCCCCGTCGCGTTCTGGGCAGGCAGCAGGGAGAACGCACCGCCGGTACCCATGTCCATCCCCACCACTTTGCCGTGATAAACCACGTCGTCACCGTAGATATCGCTGACGACAGTCGCCGACTGGCCGATACGCATGTTGGAGAGCTGGGTTTCCTTAAAGTTAGCATCGACCCAGACGTTATCGGCCGGGACCACCGCCATTAGCGCCGTCGAGGGGCTAATTCGCTGGCCTACCTGTACGGTACGACGAGAGACGTAACCATCGACCGGGCTGACAATTTTGGTACGCTGTAGCGATAACCAGGCATCACGCACCTGCGCGGCGGCCTGCAACACCTGCGGCTGCTGAGCAACCGGTGTGTTGAGGACCATCGCCTGATTGGCGTTTAACTGCTGAACGGCCACGTCGAGCTGGGCTTTAGCGGTGTCTACGGCGTCATGGGCGTGTTGCAAGTCCTCGCGACCGATAGCATCCACTTTACCTAGAATCACGCGACGTTTCAGGTCGGCTACGGCCTGGTTCAGCTGGGTCTGGCGCAGTGCCACGTTAGCCTGATACTGTTTGCTATTGATAACCAGCTGATGAACCTGACGCACGCTGTTGGCCAGCGCAGTCTTGGAGCGCTCGAAGGCCTGTTCGGCGTCGGTCGGATCCAGAACCACCAGCGTATCGCCTTTCTTGACGAAGTCGGTGCTGTCAAAGTTAACGTCGGTTACGCTGCCCGATACCTGCGCCATAATCTGCACCTGGTTACCGGAAACGTAGGCATCATCGGTATCTTGATAATGACGCAATACCAAAAACCAGTAGATCAGATAGGCAATGGCAAGGATCAAAAAAACACCAGTCAAAATAAGCAGGGCGACTTTGCGCGATCTCTTTTTATTGTTTACTGGTGGCGGGGTCGGCTGTTGAACTTCCGCGTTTTCGCTCATGTTTTTCTCCACGCTGAGTCTCGTTATTATGCTTTGTTGTCCGCAGCCGGGGCCTGATAGCCGCCGCCTAATGCACGGATTAAACTAATTTTCGCCTGCAAAACGTTGCTTGCCGCAGTCAAGGCGGCCTGCTGCTGTTGCAGGAGAGAAGCTTGGCTGGTCAGCAGCTGATCGCGTCCGATGGTGCCTGCGGAATAACGTGCGCTGGCAACGCGATAAACCTCCTGCAACGATTTCTCGGCAGAAAGCGACTGTTGCAGCTGCAGGGCAGAGCTATTCTGAACGGTCAGCGCGTCGGCAGTTTGCTGAATGGCATTCAGCAGCGTCTGGTTGTAGGACTCAACGGACTCGTCATAGAGCGCTGACTCTTCACCCAATTTGCTGCGTAGAGCGCCCGCGTGGAAAATAGGCAGTGAAATCGCCGGCGCGAGGTTCCAGGCCTGACTCGCTGCTTCAAACAGGTTCGGGCTGGTGGCGCCGTAGTTGGTGGTGCTTAAACCGGCAAAGGCGCTGATCGACAGGCTCGGGTAAAAGTCTTTTTTCGCGGCGGCAATACGCTGTGAATAGGACTCGACCAGTTCGCGCTGTGCCACGATGTCCGGACGTTTGCCCAGTAAATCAATGGTCAGGTCGCCTTTCGGTGCCAGCAGGTCATCGCCGGGCAGGGCAACAGGATGCAGATTGTTCATCGCGTCCGGGCCTTGTCCTGCCAGCGCGGCCAACTGGTGCTTAAGTTGGTCTATCTGTGATTGCAGCTTAATAATCTGCTGCTTGGCGCTATCGGCCTGAGCCTGCGTCTGTTGCGGAATGTCGATACCGTAAACGCCCGCCTGATATTGGGCTTTACGCAGGTCGGCTAAACGCTGGTTGTTGTCCACTTCCTGTTGCAGAACTTTTTGTACCGCATAGTTGGCCTGCAATTGATAGTAGGTAGACGCCACCGAGCTCGACAGCGAGAGCGCTGCCTCAGCCTGCTCCGCGCGAGCGGAATCGACCTGTGCCTTGGCGGCATTTACCTGATTGCGGTATTTCCCCCACCAGTCAAACTCGTAGCTCAGATTAAGCCCAAGATTATTGGTGGTTTCATAGACCGGACTCCCCGGATACCCGTTGAGGAACGGCTGATAGGTATTCTGCGATATCTTCTGTCGATTGCTCGAGGCGTTAAGGTCGACATAAGGCCCGTTGGCCGCGTTAGTTTCACCCATCACGCTCTGTGCTTCGCGCACGCGCGCAGCAGCCTGACGTAAAGACGGTGAATTTTGCAGAGTCTGGGTCATTAAACTATCGAGCTGCGGGTCTTGCAGGCTACGCCACCACTGTGGGCTTATCGCCAGCGAGCTGACCTTCGGCTGCGCCAGCTTAAGCTGCTGATTGCTCAGCAGCGTGGACTGCGGAGCAATATTATTGCTGGAGGCGCAACCCGCCAGCAATAAAACAGCAAACAGCGGCGTAAATCTCCAGCTGACTGGAAGAGACATGGATTAATTACCTGAACAAAAAGTCGATTATAATGTTGAGGTTGCATCCATCTGGTCGAGACGGGTCAACAGCTTGCGCGTGAGCTCTTCCAGCTGTTTCTGCTCTTCAATATCAAGAGTTGACCAGAGAAAATGCAAACTTTTATGCTGAGGCGGCAACAGTTTCTGAATAAAGGCTTCACCGTCTGCAGTCAGATGCAAATGCAGGCAGCGACGGTCGTTATCGCTCTCACGTCTTTCAATCCATCCGCGCTTTTCCAACTCATCGGCAATACGGGTCGCATTGGTACGAGAAGACCCCAGCGCAGCACTCAGCTCCGAAGGCTGGATACTGTGTGATTCCCGTGCATCCAGCGTGATCAACGCCATGAACAGCGTTTCGTTAATTCCTTGCGCTTTCAGCATCTTGTTTCTATTTTCCAGCAGCTTGCTGTGCATGTGCATACACAGTCTGGTCAGCAGAATTTCCTGATACGGGAAATCTTTTTGCTTTTTAGCGCGGAAATTTAACATGTGTTCGATAGGTGCGAATGAACTTTCCATCGTGAGAAACCTCATTAGTTACAATTGAGATAGTAACCAGTGTAATTAATAATGTAAATGTTATAAGCCATTAAATAGTTAGCTATTCGTGTGGTCTTGTAACGGTTGAAAGTAAAACTTTTTTTTTCCGGCGAACAGGGTGAATTTGCCCGCCTTTTTGACACAATCTTTATCCGGAAATAAGCATCACCTTGAAAACCAACCCGTAAATGACGGCGCCGGTGAGCGTGGCAAAGATGATGCTTTTGCTGCGCCAGAAGGTCAGCGCCAGCACCACAAATCCTGCCAGCGTCGGCAGCAGTTTCTGGCTGTCGCGCAGGATCTCCGGCGTGCTTGATACCACGAGCAGCGCACAGATAGAGGCGATCCCAATACTGTCCAGCATTCGATTAATCCAGGCTGGACGATGCGACGTGTCTTTTTTTCGCACGCCGCCCAGGCGCAGCGGGAGGTAGCGGAACAGGTAATTCGCCGTCCCCACCACCAAACAAACGAGAATGACTTCAGCTTTCATTGTTGAGGTTCCTGACCGCGTGGACATGGGCCGGTTTTTTCAACGATGCCAGACAGCCCCCACCTATGCCGCAGAGGATAGCGACCGGGATGGAATAAAACAGGAGACCGCCCAGCGCACCGACCATCGAGGCAATAAACACCAGGCTATGCTGACGTCTGAAAGCCGCCAGAAGGAAGCTCAGAAAGAGCGCCGGCAGCATAAAGGACAGTGACGCCTCAATGGCCGGATAAGCCTCAAGCGGGCCGTCGGCAAACAGCGTGCCCACGCCGGTGCCGAACACCCAGGAAATCCATGAGGTCAGTGCGAGGCCGCACATCCAGTTTGCGCTCCAGCTCCGCTTGTTGCGGATGAGCTTAGTTGTCGCCGCGGCAAAAACTTCATCGGTCAAGCCAAAGGCCCAGACTTTGGTCTTGGAACCTTGAATCCGCGAGCCCAAACGATTGCGCAAAGATGGGCCATAAAGGACGTGTCTGACGTCCATGGCCATCACGGTGAGGGCAGAAACCCACAGGGACATTCCAGCGCTCAGCAGCGCAGTAATCACAAACTGGCTGGCACCGGCATAAATCAGGATGGAAAAAAGCAAACTTTCGAGCGGGGTAAAACCATGTTTTACCGCACTTAGCCCAAAGGCAAAAGCGACGGGGAGATAGCCAATGACTATCGGCAAGCTATCAAAGACACCTTGAACAAACGTTGACTCTTCGGGTGCCGAAGCCATTTCTGGGTCTGTGCTGCTGTGCATAAGAATTTTATTGCTAAATAAAAGCAGGATGTTTCGTTAGCGTATAATTTATTGAAAAAATAATATCAGACTGTTAGTACTCTTTATACCCTTTGGTTCAAAAAAAATTTCACTAATAACTATTCGCATGCTAATCAGGGGCGTGATCATCACGCCCGAAACACTTTCTCAGCCGAATCTGTGCTTGTGTCCAAACAGCCAGACGACCAGATTGATGACGCAAAAAATGGCACCGGCTGTACAGACGCCGTACCATCCTGCCGCCTGAAACGCCGCCGCTGAGACGACCGAACCTGCCGCACCGCCAATGAAATAGCTGGTCATATAACCCGCCGTCAGGCGATTACGCGCCTCGGGCATCAGTTTATAAATGACGCTTTGATTGGTGATATGCACTCCCTGCACGCAGAGGTCGAGCACGATAATGCCCAGTATCAGCGAGATGATGGAGTGCTGGCCGTAAGCCACGGCAGACCACGAGAGCAGCAGCAGGACCAGGCCACAGGTGGTCGTCAGCTGAGCTTTGCCTTTATCGGCAAGATGCCCAGCACGGGTGGCGGCCAGCGCACCCGCCGCCCCGACCAGACCAAACAGCCCAATCACACCCTCGGAATAGCCGTAGCTCGGCCCAGCCAGTAGAAACGCCATCGAGGTCCACAGTGCGCTGAAGTTGGCGAAGATAAACATGCCGATAAGCGCGCGGGTACGCAGCACCGGCGTGAAGAAGAACAGGGTAAAGATAGACTTCATTAACTGGAGGTAGTTGAGGTGAGTATTCTGCTTGTGCTGCGGCAGTACGCGCCACAGGACTGCGGACATAATCACCATCAGCACGCTGGCGACCCAGTATACGGTGCGCCAACCGCCAAGTGCCGCTAGAAGGCCGGAGACGGTGCGGGCCAGAAGAATACCCAGCAGCAGGCCGGACATGATCATGCCGACAATCTTACCGCGCCGCGCGGGTTCGGCCAGCGTGGCGGCAAGCGGAACCAGTACCTGCGCAACGACAGAAAACAGTCCGGTCAGGGCTGTACCGACCAGCATCATGGAGATTGACGTCGAGTTGGCGGTAATCAGCAGTCCGGCCGCTGAGAGCAGGGTCATAACGACAATCATGCTGCGACGCTCAAACATATCGCCGAGTGGCACCAGGAACAGTAGCCCGAAGGCGTAACCGAGCTGGGCGGTAGTCACGATAAATCCGGCCTGATTGACCGAAAGATGAAAGGCCCGGGCGATGGTTTCCAGCAGAGGCTGGGCATAATAGTTGCTTGCTGCCGCAAGCCCGGTGGCAACAGCCATAAGCAGGATAAGACCCGGACTCAATACCGCTTGCTGCTGCGCAGAAGAATGGGTTGAAGTTGTCATAGAATTCATTTCTTTTATGGGGAAGATTTTAAGGATTACGCGAGGAGTATCTGTTAATTAAAAATAATAAACCAATGTATAATTATCATCTCAACTATCTCGTTTTGAGATGAATAAATGAATTTAAAGCAGATCCGCTTTGCCTTGGCCGTTGCTCAGGAACAGAACTTCACCCGAGCCGCAAAGCGCTGTCACACCGTACAATCCGCATTGAGTCACCAAATAGCCAAGCTCGAAGAGGAGTTAGGCAGCCCGTTATTCGAACGCACCTCCAGACAGGTCGAGCTTACCGCCGCAGGGCGAGCCTTTTTGGCGCCGGCCGAGCAGTGGCTGGCCGCGCATAATCATTTGCTGGATACCATGGAAGCGTTGAAAGGTGAGATAGGTGGCACCCTAACGGTAGGAACGATATCTACGCTGAATACGATTGACCTCATTGGGCAGCTTGCGCGTTTTAATCAGCGCTATCCCTTGGTGAATATTCGTTTATACGTCGCGATGAGCGAAAAACTGCTTGAGGATGTTCAGCAAGCGCGAACCGATGTGGCGTTTGTTGGGCTATGGCCCGGCGATAAGGAGGCGCTGGCAATGCCGCATAAGCTGTTGACCGACGAGCCGTTGGTGGCCATGGTGAGTCGCGATCACCCGTTTGCCGGTCGTGAACGTCTGCGACTGTCTGAATTGTCTCAGGTACCTTTAGTCGATTTTTATCAGGGTTCCGGTGCCAGACGACAAACCGACAAGGCTTTTTTTTCCGAGGGCATAACGCGGCACGTCAGTTTTGAAATCGATCACATTGAGTGGCTGGAAAATATCGTCCGTAAATCGCTGGCTGCGGGGATAGTGCCGCTGTCGACGGCGGAACACGCCAGGGGATTGGTCTCGATCCCGATAGACAGCGCTATCCGACGCCAGGTATTTTGCGTCTGGCAACACAGTTTGTCGGCCGTCGCCGAGCGGTTTATGGCTTTCTCCGAGGAGGAGTTCAGAGTCAGCCCCTAGCTTTGCCTGGTAGAGCCCAATAAAAAGGGGCAACAGAAAATTTCGTTGCCCCTTTTTCCCCACCATCAGATGCCGTTAAGCGTTATTTTGCTGCGGCAGCGGCCTCTTGAATCCAACCGTCGAAAATAGCCTGGTGAGCCTTGATCCAGCCGTTGGTCTGCGCCTCGATGTCAGCCTCTGAGCTTTGACCGTTGTGCATTGCCGCATTCTGCGCATTAATATCGGCCAGTGGCAGCTTCATGATGGCGAACAGCTTCGCGGCAGCCGGGTTAGCCTGCGCCCACTTGAGGTTAGCCACGATGTGCATGGTACTCACCGGGAAGCCATAGTTGCGGCCGTCAGGCAGTTTGGTATCGGCATTTTTGTCGCCCGGAATAACCGAGAACGGGACCTGTAACCAGACGGTATCTTTGCCTGGCACCAGTACGTTGCTGACCCAGTACGGCGTCCAGGTGTAGTAGAAGATAGGCTTACCTTCTTTATAGCGGGTAATGGTGTCAGCAATCATCGCTGAGTAGTTACCCTGATTGTGCTGCACGGTGTCGGTCAGGCCGTAGTCTTTAATCTGCTCGTTCAGCGCCGCCTCACAGCCCCAGCCCGGCGTACAACCGGTCAGGTCGGCCTTGCCATCACCGTTGGTGTCGAACAGCTTGGCGATTTTGGGATCTTTAAACTGGCTGATGTTGGTAATGTGATATTTCTGGGCGGTTTTTTTATCTATTAGATAGCCCTGTGCCGCGCCGGTCACGTAAGTGCCTTCGCGGTAGAACTTCTGCTTGCCACCGGCCGCGTTAAACATGTTGTCATGCAGCGGTGCCCAGTTGGCGGCCATAAAGGTGCCGTCGCCTTCTGCAATGGTGGTGTAACCGACGTTATAATCCACTTCACGGATAGGCTGAACGGTATAACCGAGTTTTTCCAACGCTTTATCGACCAGCAGAGTCTGGAAAGTCTCTTCGCTGATGGTGCTTTGGATAGGCGTCACGGTGACGCCTTTGCCCGGAAGGTCAGCCGCAAAAGCGGACGCAGAACCCAGAGTGCTCAGAGCGGCTATCGCCCAAAGAGTCTTTATCTTCATCATTATTGTTATCCCTAATTATTTATTCGCCGCGGCTTTGGCTTCGTCGAGCCAGCCGTTGTAGGTCGCCTGATGCGCTGTAATCCAGCCACTTACCTGGTCTTGAATATCTTGGGCGGAAGATTCGCCGTTGTGCATGCTCAGGTTCTGGGCGTTAACGTCCGCCAGCGGCAGCTTCATCACCGCAAACAGCTTCGCGGCGGCCGGATTGGCGGCGGCCCACTGTTTGTTGGCCACAATATGCTCGTTATTAACCGGGAAACCGTAGTTCTTGCCGTTAGGCAGCGTGGTATCGAGATTTTTTTGTGAACCCGTATTGGCCGAGAACGGCACCGTCAGCCAGAGCACATCCTTGCCCGGTTTCAGCACGTTGCTGACCCAGTAAGGCGTCCAGGTGTAATACAGCACCGGCTTGCCCTGACGATAGCGGGTCAGGGTATCGGCCATGATTGCCGCGTAGTTGCCGGAGTTTTGCTGCACGGTATTGCTCAGGCCGTAGGCTTTGAGCTGTGCATCGATAACCTCGCCGCAGCCCCATCCCGGCTCACAGCCGGTCAGGTCCGCTTTGCCGTCGCCGTTGTCGTCGAACAGCTTGGCGAGCTTAGGATCTTTCAGCTGCGACAGGTCGTGGATGTGGTACTTTTCGGCGGTTTTCTTGTCGATCAAATACCCCTGCGCTGCGCCGCTGATGTAAGTGCCTTCACGGTAGAACTTCTGGTTGCCACCGGCCGCGTTAAACATGTCGGTCTGTAGCGGATCCCAGTTAACGGCCATGTAGGTCGAGTCACCGCTGGCGATGGTGGTGTAGGCAACGTTGTAATCCACCTCGCTGGTGGGCTGCACGTCGTAACCCAGCGCTTTCAGCGCACGATTCACCAGTTCAGTTTGGAAAGATTCTTCGGCAATGGTGCTTTGCAGCGGTTTCACTACTACGCCTTTGCCCGGCAGGTCGGCCGCCATGGCCTGGCTGCCGAGAAGGGCGGTTAACGTCAGGGCCAGCAGGCCGCCGTGGCGTAATTTTTTTGAATGATTCATCGCTGCGATCCTCAGGCTTTTTTAGTGAAAGGTTTGGTGACCAGACCGATTGGGCCATGAGTAAACCAGCGATGGCCGCCTTTACTGCGACGGTCACGGCCTAATGCCTGAGTCAGGCGGTCCAGAATAATCGCCAGAATAACGATCCCGACACCGCCGATAGACGCAAGGCCCATATCCAGACGACCGATACCGCGCAGCACCATCTGACCCAGACCGCCTACGGCGATCATCGAAGCGATAACCACCATCGACAGCGCCAGCATCAGCGTCTGATTGATCCCAGCCATAATGGTCGGCATTGCCAGCGGCAGCTGAACCTTGAACAGCATCTGGCTCGGGCTTGAACCGAAGGATTCTGCCGCTTCAATCAGATCTTCGGGCACCTGATTGATGCCCAGAATTGTCAGACGCACGATAGGCGGCAGCGCAAAGATAATGGTGACGACCACGCCCGGCACGTTACCGATACCAAACAGCATGACTATCGGCACCAGATACACGAACGCCGGGGTCGTCTGCATGGCGTCGAGCAGTGGGCGGATAATCTTGGCCGCACCTTTGCTGCGCGCCAGCCATATTCCGAGCGGCAGACCTATCAATACGCAGAAGAACAGTGAGGTTAGCACCAGCGCCAGCGTGACCATGGCCTGAGACCAGGCACCGATCGCGCCTATCAACACCAGAGAAACCAGCGTGGTCGCACCCATGCCAAAACCGGCCATCTGCCAGGCGATCAGCGCAAAGATGACGATCGCGATCGGGGCGGGCAGCGACTCGAGGCCGTGCTGAAAGCCACTCAATACAAAATCGACCGGGACACGTATCCCCTGGAAGAGCGGGCGGAAGTGCGCAACAAGCCAGTCGATCCCGTCGGTTACCCAGCGGTCGAGCGGGATAAGCGTGTTGTGGAAAGGATCCAAAATATTAAAGTGCTGATGCTGCTCTGGCGCGACGTTCAGCCAGCTGTCGCTGCTCTGAGCCGCGGCGTGATGGCCTGCGTCCGGCGTGCTGGTGGTAGCACCGCTGTTGTCGGCGTCCCAGGGGTCAGTCGCCGCGGAGTCGGCCGGCGCAGCGCTCTGGGTTGCCGCATCGCTGCTGCCAGCAGCCCAAGGATCGCTGGCGGCGTCTGCGGCCTGTGCCGCCTGCGCATGTTGAACTATCGTACTGTTATTCAATGAATTAATAATTTGCTGTGTCATTCTGTTGCCCCCTCTTTATCCAACGCCTGAAGCAGCATGGCCTTGGAAATAATTCCGATATAGTTATTCTCCTCGCAGACCACAGGCACCGCACACGGTGCAGCGGCAACCTGTGAGATAAGCTCGCTGAGCGGCATGTCTGCCGGTACCGGCGCCGGTAATTCCAGCAGGGCACTTTCCAGCGGCTGATTTTCCTTTAGTGCACGTTTCAGAGAATCTGCCGACACAACGCCGATAAATTTCTGTCCGCGTTCAAGGACATAACCATATTCACGGTCTTCATCTTCGAGCAGCTTGAGGGCAGCACGAGGGCCAAAACCAGGGGTCTTACGGATGAGCGTCACCGGACGACGACGGGCGATGTCTTTGGCGCTGAATACCTGACTGATATCTACACCGCGGAAGAAGGTGCGCACATAGTCGTTGGCCGGATTGTTGAGGATTTCCTCCGGCGTGCCGACCTGCACCACTTCGCCGCCCTGCATAATGGCGATACGGTCGCCGATACGCATGGCTTCGTCGAGATCGTGGGAAATAAACACGATCGTACGTTGATGTTTTGACTGTAGTTTGACCAGCTCATCTTGCATCTCGGTGCGGATGAGCGGGTCGAGGGCAGAGAACGCCTCATCCATCAGCAGAATGTCGGGATTGTTAGCCATCGCACGGGCAAGGCCGACACGCTGACGCATACCGCCGGAAAGTTCGTCGGGATAGGAGTGGGCATAGCTTTCGAGACCGACCTGACGTAGCGCATCAAGCGCCTTCTCGTTGCGCTCGCTGACCGGAATCCCGGCAAGCTCCATCCCGAAGGCGGTATTGTTGAGCACGGTGAGGTGAGGCATCAGGGCAAAGGACTGGAAGACCATGCTGATTTTGCTTCTGCGCACCTGGCGCAGCTTGGCGTCGGAAATTTTGGCAATATCTTCGCCGTCAATCAGCACTTCGCCACGGGTTGGTTCTATCAGACGATTGAGAAGGCGTACCATGGTGGATTTTCCGGAGCCGGAAAGCCCCATGATGACAAAAATCTCGCCTTCTTCAATGGCCAGACTGGCGTTTTTCACACCAAGTGACAGACCCGTTTTTGCAAATATTTCTTCTTTTCCCTTACCCGCATCAATCAGCTTAAAGGCTCGCTCAGGTTGCTCGCCGAAGACTTTATATAAGTTCTTAACTTCGATTTTAATTGCCATGCAATTTTTCGTTTCCTTGGTCGTATTTTAAATACTGTTATTTGAATGAGTGTGATAGAAATTTCCTGTTAACGGAATATGGTGCGGCTTATACCCTAACACACTTAGAATCTGAGACAAGTCTCATGGTTTCCAGCTGGGTAATTAGGAAAGGTCTGATTATTCCCCGCATTTTCGCGCTGAGGCCTTGTCGGTTAAGGGATATTTGCGTGGGGCGTTGGTTAATTATTATTTGTCATATTTATAGTGTGAATTGAGTTGGCGCTATTAATTTACGTTGCGGATTTTAATTGTTATTAACAATTTAAATTGTTGATTTTGTTGTTTTTATTTTTAAAATTTGGCCAGAGATTTTTACAGTGTAAATAAAAGTGATTCCCCCTATTTCATCCTTTTTATGATTTTCAGGAATTAACGGGGAAATAGGCCATTTTATGGCGGGTTGACCGAGGGGAATTAGGCTGCTTGAGAGGAAAAAATACGCGGAAAACTCGGTGCGATCTCGGTGAAAATACGCCGCTATTCGGCGGCGTTTTCGGCGTGATTAGCTTTGCGATACAGGCGTCTTGGATGGCCGATATTTCCATACTGCATCTCGACCATAATGAACGCCGTTTCGACACAATATTCGAGATATCGGCGGCCCGTAGTTTTGCTGATCCCGACCTGTTCAACCACCTGATCGACCGACCAGTTACGCTCCGGCTGGCGAATGAAAACCTGCTTGATCAGTTCGAGGGTATTAGGCTCGATGCCCTTGGCCAACGGGGCTTCTGGCTGTTCACTGCCCGGCAGATTAAAGAGCTTGTCGAGACTCTGCTGGTCGAGCGTGGTCACGTTGCGCAGCGTCTGCGCCAGCTGCATAAAACGGGTGAGCGAACTCTGCAAGCGGTGAAACGAAACCGGCTTGATAATGTAGTCGAACGCCCCCGCGCGCATCGCCTGGCTACAGGTCGTCATGTCGCTGGCGGCGGTGATGAAAATCACCGAGCAGTCAATGCTCTTAAGCAACGATGAGTTGATAAGCTCGATGCCCTGACCGTCGGGCAAGAAATTGTCCAGCAACACCAGCCTTGGCCGGTATAGCTCCAGTAGCCTTCTGGCCTGTGCCAGCGTCGGGGCAATGCCCACCACCCGCAGGTTGAAGTTTTGCTCGATAAACTCACGGTGCAGCAGGCCGAGGTGGCTTTCGTCCTCAACAATTAATACATCCATGACGCTATAGTTATTGTTCATAGTGCTTTCTTGAAAGTAGGTGGCTGGTCATCGTTTATGAAAGGGATGAAGACCGTAAACACGGTGCCCTGTGGCCGATTATCGGAGATTTCAATCATCCCCTGCGCCTGACGGACATAACTCGCTACCACATAAAGCCCGATGCCATGTTCGCTGCCGGTGTGCTCAGAATGGCTTACAGGCTTGCTGCTGACGCCTTGTTCGAACAGGCGGGCGCGGATGTCGGCGTCGATTCCGCCACCGCTGTCCGCGACCTCAATAATCAGCTGGTCATTGCTATCGGTCAAATAAAGTTCAACCGGCGCGTGCGGCGCATCAACTTTTAAGCTGGCTTCCACCGCGTTATCAATAAGATTGCCGACTATCGACATCAGCTCGTTTTCGCCAAGCGCGGCGGGGAGGTGTGCGAGCTGACAGCCGGGATCAAAGTCCAGCTCGATGCCCTTTTCCTTGGCGCTGACGTATTTGCCGAGCAGCAGACCGCACAGCGCGGGCGATTTGAAGCGCTGCGAGACGAAGTCCAGCACCGCTTGGGCACCCTCTGACTGCGCCTGCACGTAGCGCAGCGCTTCATCATAACGCTGCATTTGCAGCAGGCCGGCGAGGGTGGCGGTCCAGTTGAGCTGCTCGTGGCGCATGATGCGAAGGTTATCGGCGTAGCGTGTCACCTGACTCAGCTGGCTGCTCAGGGTATTAATGTCATTTTTATCACGGAAGCTAAACACCCAGCCGTGCAGCGCCGGAGGGGGCAATTCGAGCGGTACGCGGTTAACAATCACCGGACGCTGGTTGAACAGCGCCATCTCATCGTGGCGTTCTCCCGTTGCAGCCTGCGCGGTGAAGAAATCTGGCGCGGTGGCAATGGGATCAGTAATCGGTTGGCCAATGAGCTGCGCTTCCGGCTGCTCGAGCCCCAGTAACTCGCGTGCGGCACGGTTGATGGTCAGAATATTCAGCCGATCGTCGATGGCGACTACGCCCTCATAGATGGCTTCCATCAGTGCCTTTTGCTGGCGTACCAGCAAAGAGATATCACGTGGCTCAAGCCAGAACATCTGCTTTTTCAGGTTTTTGCTAAACAACCATGAGAAGAGGAACAGCGCCAACAGCAGCAGCAGGCCAAACAGCAGCGCCTGCGCCAGCTGACGCAGGGTGATGTCGTTGATGTAGGAGGTGAGATAGCCCACCGAGACGATGCCAACCACCTGATTTTGTGCATTAACAATCGGCGCTTTGCTGCGCAGCGACACGCCGATTCCACCCTGTCTAATCGAGATAATGGTTTTGCCCGCCAGCACTTCGGCGTTGTCACCCCCAACCATCGGATGATTGACGCTCTGCGGCTGACTCGAGTGGTAGAGATGAATCTCGTGGCTGTCGCCAATCACGATATAGCTGGCGTCGCTGTGCTGGCTCAGCGGGGTAATAAGACGCGAGATGCCAGCCGTATCCTTTGCCTCGACCAGCGCTGGCAGGTTGGGGATCAGCGCAATCTCGCTGGCCTGAACCTTGGCTCGATTGCCTAAGTCGCGGTGCATCTGTCGGTCGACAATGTGAAACAGAAATGCACCGAGCACCATCAGGAGCACGCAGGAAAAGGCCACCAGGCAGAGGAATAATTTTATTTGAAAACTGAACTTCGCGCGCATCTGCCTGACTCGATATTTTAGGGGAACGGGTCTTTTTACTAAAAAAACAGGAATGATTATACGATTATTAACATTAACTCCATAAAAACCATAAGAACCTTTAACACTGCGGTTTTAATTTGAATACTGTCACAGCTCCGCAGGTCGCCGATTTCTATCCTCTCTTTCTAAGACCAACAAGAATGAAGAAAGAGGACCTTGTTATGAGCACAACAGACGATTCCTACATTGTCGTAAAGGAAAAAGATCCCGTGGCAAAGGAGCTCGCCGCTGCCCGCCAATTGGTGAGTCAAACCGCCCTGCGCGACAAATGGTGGCGCGTGCTGGACAACTACAAGGTCGGTATCATCCCACTGCCGTTCTTTCTTCTTGCCGGCGTACTCATTCTGCTCGACTGCCTGAGCGGTAAACTGCCGAGCGACATCGTGGTAATGGTCGCGACGCTGGCGTTCTTCGGCTTTGCCTGCGGAGAATTTGGCAAACGTCTGCCGCTACTCGGTAAACTCGGTGCAGCCGCGATTTGCGCCACCTTTATCCCTTCCGCGATGGTGCACTACGGCCTGCTGCCCGACGTTGTCGTCGAATCAACCACCAAGTTCTATAAATCAACCAATATCCTCTACCTTTATATCTGCTGCATTATCGTGGGTAGCATCATGAGCATGAACCGCCAGGCGCTGATCCAGGGCTTCTTGCGGATCTTTGTGCCGATGCTGTGCGGTGAAATCGTCGGCATGCTGGTGGGAATGGGCGTGGGTATGGCGATGGGGTTGCCGCCGTTCCAGATCTTCTTCTTCCTGATCCTGCCTATCATGGCCGGGGGCGTGGGTGAGGGGGCGATCCCACTGTCGATGGGTTATGCGGCGCTGCTGCACATGGAGCAGGGTGTCGCGCTCGGCAAGATCCTGCCGATAGTGATGCTCGGCGGCCTGACGGCCATCGTGCTCGCCGGGATCCTCAACCAGCTGGGTAAACGTTTTCCGCATCTGACCGGTGAAGGTTCTCTGATGCCAGCCAAAAAAGGCGCGATTGCCAACGGTAACGACGAGTTTGAGGGAACGCCGGGCATCAACGCGCTGGCCTGCGGTGCGCTGTTGGCGATTCTGCTGTACATGGTGGGGATGCTCGGTCAGCGTCTGATTGGCCTGCCTGCGCCGGTCGGCATGCTGTTTGCGGCGGTGGCAGTCAAGCTGATGCACGGGGTGTCACCGACCATTCAGCACGGCTCGATGGCGGTCTATAAATTCTTCCGCACGGCGGTGACCTATCCGATTCTGTTTGCCGTAGGCGTGGCGATTACCCCTTGGCAGGAACTGATGGATGCCTTCACGATTCAGAATCTGGTGGTTATCATCTCGACGGTGTGCGCGCTGGTGGGCACCGGTTTCATCGTCGGTAAAAAGATTGGCATGCATCCTATCGACGTGGCTATCGTCTCCTGCTGCCAGAGCGGGCAGGGCGGCACCGGCGACGTGGCGATCCTGACCTCGGGCAACCGTATGACGCTGATGCCGTTCGCGCAGATTGCGACCCGTATCGGCGGTGCCATCAACGTCTCCGTGGGTCTGCTGGTGCTGGCCAAGTTCTTCTCCTGACCCTTAACGGTCCATCTCCGATTGTTGTCGGACGTGGACCGCGCCTCATGCCACCACCAATTTCAAATATTTCATCACCAAAGCGGGAAGGAATAACGCCGCCTAAAGATATGTCGCATAACTGCGTGGTGCCCGGGCGTACCGGTAATCATCTGATCGACGAAAAGGGCAATCAGGTAACCTACCGCGGTAAGGCCTATCGGGCCGCGTACTGGACCCGAGGAGGCTTTTTTATGAGGCTAACTGAGAAGACGAGAATTAGAAATCCCAGTCCTCGTCTTCGGTATTGACCGCTTTACCAATAACGTAAGAAGAGCCGGAACCTGAGAAGAAGTCGTGGTTTTCATCGGCGTTTGGCGATAATGCCGACAGAATTGCCGGGTTAACTTCCGCCATGCTGGCTGGGAACAGCGCCTCGTAACCCAAGTTCATCAGCGCTTTATTAGCGTTGTAATGCAGGAATTTCTTAACGTCCTCGCTCCAACCCACACCGTCATACAGCTCTTCGGTATAGCGAATTTCGTTGTCATACAGGTCCTGAATCAGGTCAAACGCCTGATCCTTAACCTGCCTTTGACGCTCCTCGCTCTCAAGTTTCAACGCCTGTTGGAATTTGTAGCCAATGTAGTAACCGTGCACCGCTTCGTCACGAATGATCAGACGAATCAGGTCGGCGGTGTTGGTCAGCTTGGCGCGGCTCGACCAGTACATTGGCAGATAGAAGCCTGAATAGAACAGGAATGACTCCAGGAACACGCTGGCGACTTTCTTCATCAACGGATCTTCGCCGTTGTAGTAAGAGAGGATAATCGCGGCCTTGTTTTGCAGCGCAACGTTTTCCTCACTCCAGCGATAAGCGTCGTCAACGTCCGAAGTCATGCACAGCGTCGAGAAAATCGAACTGTAGGAGCGTGCGTGCACCGCCTCCATGAAGCAGATATTCGAGTAAACCGCCTCCTCATGCGGGGTGACGGCGTCTTTCATCAGCGTGGGCGCGCCGACAATGTTCTGCACCGTATCGAGCAGCGTCAGGCCGGTGAACACGCGAATTGTCAGCTGCTTCTCTTTGGCGCTCAGCGTCGCCCAGGAAGGAATGTCGTTGGATAATGGGACCTTTTCCGGCAGCCAGAAATTGGAGGTCAGACGGTTCCACACCTCGAGATCTTTGTCGTCCTGGATCTTGTTCCAGTTAATGGCTTTGCTGATTGGCTGTGCCGGCAGCAGTTGTTTAACCGAGCTCATGCGATTTCCTTAAATTTGTTCCCGTTAAAGCGTGCAAGACACACAGCCCTGAACTTCGGTACCTTCCAGCGCCATCTGGCGCAGACGGATGTAATAGATAGTCTTGATGCCCTTACGCCAGGCGTAGATTTGCGCCTTGTTGATGTCGCGCGTGGTGGCGGTATCGCGGAAGAACAGTGTCAGCGACAGGCCCTGATCCACGTGCTGCGTGGCTTCGGCGTAGGTATCGATAATCTTCTCGGGACCAATCTCGTAGGCGTCCTGATAGTATTCCAGATTGTCATTGGTCATAAACGCGGCCGGATAGTAAACGCGGCCGATTTTGCCCTCTTTACGGATTTCTACCCGTGAGACAATCGGGTGAATACTTGAGGTCGAGTTATTAATGTAAGAGATAGAACCGGTCGGCGGCACCGCCTGCAGGTTCTGGTTGTACAGGCCATGCGCCATCACTGATTCTTTCAGCGCCGTCCACTCGGCAACGCCCGGCACGGCAATGCCTGCGTCGTCAAACAGCTGGCGTACGCGTTCGGTTTTCGGATGCCAGATGTCCTGCAAATACTTGTCAAAATAGCCGCCGCTGGCGTAGGTGGAGTCTTCAAAGCCTTTAAACGTCTGGCCGCGTTCGATGGCCAAGAGGTTTGATGCCCGCACCGCGTGATAGGCTACGGTATAGAAATAGAGGTTGGTGAAGTCAAGCGCTTCTGGCGAACCATAATAGATGCGTTCACGCGCCAGATAGCCGTGCAGGTTCATCTGGCCGAGCCCGATGGCGTGAGAGTCATTGTTGCCTTGTTCTACCGACGGCACCGAACGGATGTTGCTCATATCGGACACGGCAGTCAGCGCGCGAATCGACATTTCAACCGTTTGGCCCAGATCCGGCGAGTCCATCGCGGCGGCGATATTCAGTGAGCCGAGGTTGCAGGAGATGTCCTTGCCGATTTTCTCGTAGGACAAGTCTTCGCCGTACACCGTCGCCGAGTTGACCTGCAAGATTTCCGAGCACAGGTTGCTCATGTTGATGCGGCCCTTGATAGGGTTGGCGCGGTTCACCGTATCCTCGAACATCATATAAGGGTAGCCGGATTCAAACTGAATCTCAGCCAACACCTGGAAGAACTCGCGGGCGTTGATTTTGGTTTTATGGATGCGCTTGTCGTTGACCATTTCGCGATACTTCTCGCTGATGCTGATTTCAGACATCGGCACACCGTAAACCTTCTCGACGTGATACGGCGAGAACAGATACATGTCTTCGTTGTTTTTCGCCAGCTCGAAGGTGATATCCGGAATAACCACGCCGAGAGACAGCGTTTTTATGCGGATCTTCTCGTCGGCGTTTTCGCGCTTGGTGTCGAGGAAACGCAGAATGTCCGGGTGGTGCGCGTTGAGATAGACCGCGCCAGCCCCCTGACGTGCACCCAGCTGATTAGCATAGGAGAAGGCGTCTTCCAGCATCTTCATAATCGGGATCACCCCCGATGACTGATTTTCGATACGCTTGATAGGCGCACCGACCTCACGGATGTTGGTCAGCATAAAGGCCACGCCACCGCCGCGTTTTGACAGCTGCAGGGCAGAGTTTACCGAGCGGCCAATCGACTCCATGTTGTCTTCGATACGCAGCAGGAAGCACGAGACCAGTTCACCGCGCTGTTTCTTGCCGCAGTTAAGGAAGGTCGGTGTCGCAGGCTGGAAACGGCCGCTGATGATTTCGTCGACCAGATGGCTGGCGAGCTTGATATCACCCTGCGCCAGCGTCATGGCGACCAGACACACGCGGTCTTCGTAGCGTTCAAGGTAGCGCTTGCCGTCAAAGGTTTTCAGCGTGTAGCTGGTGTAATACTTGAATGCGCCCAGGAAAGTCTGGAAGCGGAATTTTTTAGCGTAAGCCTGTTTAAACAGACGCTTGGTCGATTCAAAGTCGTATTGATCGAGGACTTCAGCGTCGTAATAGCCTTCTTCGACCAGATAACGCAGCTTCTCCGCCAGATTGTGGAAGAACACCGTGTTCTGATTCACATGCTGAAGAAAATACTGACGTGCGGCCAGTCTGTCTTTGTCGAACTGAATTTTACCTTCGGCATCGAACAGATTTAACATCGCGTTAAGCGCGTGATAGTCCGGTGTGCCGACGCCCGGATCGGTGATTGCTAGTTCTGTCGCTGCCAAAATTCAGTTACTCCCTGCTTGACCTTTGCAACGTCGTCCGGTGTGCCCAGCAGCTCAAAGCGATAAAGGTAGGGGACCTTACACTTCTGCGAGACGATTTCACCGGCAATGCAGTACGCTGCGCCGAAATTAGTGTTACCCGCGGCAATAACGCCGCGAATGAGTGAACGATTGTGTTCGTCGTTGAGGAAGTGGATCACCTGTCTGGGGACTGCCCCGACCGCTGTTCCGCCGCCATAGCTGGGGACCAGCAAAATGTAGGGGCAATCCATTCGCAGTTTTTCGCCTTGAGGTGCAATCGGTATTCTGACTGCGGGCAAACCCAGTTTGCCGACAAAGCGGTGGGTGTTTTCCGACTTGCTCGAAAAATACACCAGACAGCTCATGGCCTGCCTCAGTGTGTTTCTTGCAGTTGGCGCAGCGCGGTGATTTTATCAGGACGGAAACCTGACCAGTGGTCATCACCGGCGACAATGACGGGAACTTGCTGATAACCCAGCGCACGAACCTGACCTAATGCCTGAGCGTCCTGCGTTAAATCGACAACTTGGTAATCAATGCCATGTTTATCCATAGCACGGTAAGTGGCGTTGCATTGCACGCAGTCTGGCTTGCTGTAAATGATTATGCTCATGATTCGCATTTACCTTTAGGGTAAGATGACTGAAACGTTTACGGCTTATATTCCGCGTATCTTGCAGGAGATAAGCCGTAAGATGAGTATCGAAGGGTTATCCGTATTCGATGAAAAGAATACTAGATGTAGTGGCTGTATTTATCAACCCGCCTAGATATAGGCTTTTTGCATGATTGATTACCGAACATACGGAAAAGGCCGACAGGCCGCGTGGAATCAGGCTTAGCTTTTTTTCGATTTTTTAAAGAATTTTTGTAAAGGTGAAATCGCTCACATATTAAGCTGATTGTCTTTGCCGCAATAAAAAAACGCCCCAATGCGGCATCACCTGCATTGGGGCGTTTTAACGCGAAAGATTATTTTGGCGTGGTCGAAAGGCCTTATTTACGGCCCAGTAAAACCCCTAAGACGATACCCACGGCGGCACCGACTCCGACACCGTGCCATGGATTCTCTTTCACATAATCGGTGGCCTGGCTGGCAGCGTCTCGAGCGTGCTGGGTCAAATTTGTGTTGCCGTTAAAGCGGGAACGGGCATCGCGTAATACGCCTTCTGCCTTGCCGCGAATTTTCTCCAGCTCTTCCTTGGTTTTTGAATTACCGGATTTCAATACTTCATCCAAGGTGTCAGCCAGCAAAGTAATATCTTCATCGGCATTACGTTCAAATTTCTCTGTTTTCTTAAACATTAAGCTCTCCTTGTTATGAACTCTTTTATTTTGAAGCCTGGTTTTAAGACTTGAATTAAGCATAGCCCAATATAATGCCCTGTGACCGATATCACGTGTATCTGAGTGTTTAATGCGCAATCTGAAGATGAAAATCAGCTTTTTTGTACCTTGCGCAGTGTGATTTTCTTCAGGGCTGGCGCGGGATTGCAGCCTATGACTCAGATTTATCTGCAAAAAAGCGGCCGGTGTGACAATTGATGACATTTTTAAAACGTATTTTCATTTGCAGGGCGGAAAAACCTGTTTATGCTGTGAATTCCTCAAAACTGTGATCACCATCCAGGCCAGTCAATGTCACCCACTAAGTTCCAAACTAATTTACAGTTGAATAAACGCATACTGTCGATAGTTATTTTTACTTTCGTTTGCTATTTGAGTATCGGTTTACCGCTCGCGGTATTGCCCGGATTCGTACACGGCAAACTTGGCTTTAATTCGGTTCTCGCGGGCCTGATTATCAGCGTGCAATATTTCGCGACCCTGGCCAGCCGACCTCATGCAGGGCGTTACGCTGACCACATTGGTCCCAAGAAAGTGGTTATTTTTGGCCTTTCCTGCTGCGGAATAAGTGGCTTAATGTACGTATTTGCCTCGTTAACCACCGCCACACCGATGCTGAGCCTGATTCTGCTCTGCGTGGGCCGCGTATTTCTGGGCGTAGGGGAGAGCTTTGCCGCCACCGGCACTATCCTATGGGGCATCGGCGCAACCAATCCGATTCATACCGGACGCGTGATTTCGTGGAACGGCGTGGCCACCTATGGCGCGATGGCGGCGGGCGCGCCCTTAGGCGTCTTCCTTAACGCGCACTGGGGCCTGGTGGGGGTCGCCGTCACTATCCTGATTATTGCCGCGTTGGCGATTGCGCTGGCGAGCACCAAGCCGGCCATTACTGTCGTCACCGGTAAACGTCTGGCGTTTCGTACCGTGGTCGGCAAAATTTGGATGCACGGCCTGGGATTAGGCTTCGGCACCATCGGCTTCGGGGTAATCGCGACCTTTATCACCCTCTATTATGCCGACAAAGGCTGGTCGGGCGCGGCGTTCACGCTGACCGTCTTCAGTCTTGGATTCGTGGGTATGCGCTTGATCTTCGGGAGCAATATTGCTCGTTTCGGCGGCCTGAAAGTCTCCGTGGTGTCGTTTGTGATTGAAATCATTGGCCTGCTGATGATTTGGCACGGGCACAGCCCGTTCAGCGTTGAAATTGGCGCGTTCCTGACAGGTTCTGGCTTCTCGCTAGTGTTTCCTGCGCTCGGCGTCGAGGCGGTGAAACAGGTACCTCAGCAGAATCAGGGCACGGCGTTAGGAACCTACTCAGCGTTTCTGGATCTCGGGCTGGGCATTACCGGCCCGGTTGCCGGACTGGTTATTTCACATTTCGGTACCCCGTCTATCTATCTCGCTGCCGCCTTTATGGTCCTGCTGGCGATGCTTATTACGCTGAAGATGATGCGTGATGCGCAAATGCAAAATGACGGTCAATAAGTTAAATCTAAAAAGACGGTAATTTGTTAAACATTCCCGGCAGGAAGGTGAGATCCTGCCGGGAAAAGCTTAGATAAATCCTAAATTCCCCTCATTAAGACGTAAATGCATTGTTTGGCAGGTTTATTGCGGTAAGGTCGCTTTGCAGTTTTGAGAGCGAGGATAAACCATGTATTTACGGCCCGACGAAGTGGCAAAAGTTTTAGAAACATCAGGATTTGAACGGGATTTTGTCGACGATAAAGCCTATGGCTATCGCCGTGGGGATCATTACGTTTACGTAAACCGCGAAGCACGTTTTGGTCGCACGGCGCTGGTGATTCATCCGGCGATGAAGGAGCGCAGCGAACGCTTTGCCGAACCGACCGCGTCATTTCGCAGCAGCGGTGTCTACACCCAGTTTCCTCTCGATCTTGAGAGCGAAGTGACCGCGTACTACGGCATCTGCCACGGCTTTAGCTCACGCCAGTTGCTCGCCAATTATCTGGACAACGTTTTCAGATAATCGGTTTTGTCCCTTCCCCCAACGTCTTGGGGGAAGCAGACCAGGCCGTCTTGCTACACCAGATGCAGTTGGTTGAAGGTCTCATTGTAGCTGCGGCGAAACTGTGCCAGCTCGAAAGGCTCGATATCAAGCTCCGAGAAGTAAAACAGCGCCAGCTCCGCGTGTTCGCTGGTCAGCACCGGATCGAGATGCGCGCGCACCAGCACGTTACGCCAGTGGGCAATGTTTTCGTCCGAGGCATCTTTGATAAAAGTGTGATAGATAAAAACAATATACGCCGCCTTACGAATTTCTTCCGCGTAGCCCCCGCTAATCGAGCGAATAAACATCGCACTCTGACGTTTACCCATCTCCAGCAGCATGGAATCAATATATACCGGCTTGATTTTTAACAGGCTGGCCAGCGAGTCATTGGCCTTTCGCGTATCCGCGGTCATGAACCAGTATCCCACCACAAAAACGACAACCAGTGCAGCAATCATAATCCATATCATTCTTGACTTGGGCCTCCGGCCTTAGTGCGTAATGCCAATGAGTTTATAGGGTTACTGCACATTATCAACTGCAAAAAGTGGTTGAAACTGATAGCTTCATATTGCAGTGATAGACTGAGTTATTCCCCGCTGTTTATGGAGTTTGCCATGGCTCGTAATGTTGAAATCAAAGCACGGATTGATGATTTTTCTGCGCTGTACGCCAAGATAGCGCTGCTGGCCGACGGTGTGCCAGAGCTTATCGACCAGGATGACACTTTCTTTGTTTGTCCGCACGGCCGCCTCAAGCTGCGCAAGCTGGGGCCCGACAGCGGTGAGCTGATTTTTTACAAGCGCGCCGATCGTGCGGGTCCGAAAACCAGTTTCTATTCGCTTTCTGAAACACAGGACCCTGACGGGCTTCGTGAAACGTTGACGCTGGCCTACGGCAGCGCCGGTCGGGTGATAAAACAGCGTACGCTGTTCATGGTCGGGCAGACCCGGCTGCATCTGGATCGCGTCAAGCATCTCGGCGACTATCTCGAGTTTGAAGTCGTACTCGAAGACCATGAGACCGAAGAGCAGGGGATTGCCATCGCCGAAGATTTACTCGAACGACTCGATATTCAGCGTCAGGAGCTGGTAGATCAAGCCTACGTCGATTTGCTCCGCAAACAGCAACACCCGCGCTGAGTCGTCTTAATCAAGCCGTTTACTTTCTAAATATTTTCTTAAGAGCCTATTTTATGTCCGTTAAACGCCGTTTTAAGCAGGTCGATGTTTTTACCGCCGAGCCCCTGAAGGGTAATCCGCTGGCCGTTGTTCTTGATGCCGAGGGCTTGAGCGACGCGCAGTTGCAGGCCTTTGCCCGCTGGACAAATTTGTCGGAGACGACCTTCGCCTTGCCGCCTACCGACCCGCGCGCCGATTACCGCGTGCGCATTTTCACCCCCGATACCGAGTTCCCGTTCGCCGGCCACCCGACGCTGGGGACGGCGCACGCGCTGCTGGAGTCTGGTTTGGTCCCTAAAACGCCGGGTACGCTGATTCAGGAGTGCGGCGTCGGCCTGGTTTCCGTTAAGCTTCTTCCTGAGGGCGGACTGGCGTTTGCCGCGCCGAGCGCCGAGATTTCAGTATTGCCCGCGTCGCTCTATTCGCTGCTTGATGACGCCATGCAGCATGGCGGTCGCCAGACTAACGTTGACGCCTGGGTCGTCACGATGGGCATCAGCTGGTTGGTGGTCAGAATGCCTGACGCCGAAGCCTGTTTGCGGGTTAAGGCCGACATCGACGCACTTGCCGCACTGCAAAAGCAGGCTGGCGTAAATGGCCTGGCAATTTATGGTCCGCATCCGCCAGGGGCAGCGGTAGACTATGAAGTAAGAGCTTTGCTGGTTGAGCAAAACCAGCTGGTGGAAGACCCGGTTACTGGCAGCGCCAATGCCTGTCTGGCGCGCGTACTTCAGCAGCTTAACTTCCCGGACGGCGGCGAGACCTCGAAGCATTACCGCGTTCGTCAGGGCACGCAGCGTCACCGCGATGGTCGAGTTTTTGTGCGCTATGAGCAGCAGCAACCGTGGATTGGCGGTGAAACAGTCACCCTCATCGACGGCAGTATCAGGCTGTAAAACGCTATTTCCCCGGCCACCACTGCACCAATGACTGGCTGGGGCTTATGTCGTAATGCGCCTTGCCCAACAGGTGATTGATGATTTTTGCCGAGCGCCAGGCGGTGAGCGTCAACTGGCCCTCGGCGCTGCCGTGGCTGTGGATCCCGGCATTGACCGCATAAATACGGTGAGTATCCGGTCCGTTCCAGCGAAGATTAAAATTCGCCTCCAGCGGCAGATGCTGCTCCCCATCGTAAGGGATTCTCTCCAATAGCGGTTTGAGATACTCGGGCAGTCCGGGACGATAGCCGGTGGCTAAAATCACGATGTCAGCCTCAAAATGCTCATCGCATTGGCTCAGCCCATGCTCAGCCTTCAACTCAAAGCGGTCCTCGGCGCGGCGGATGACGCTTTTCAAGGCACGATGCGGCAACAGGGAGACGTTGCGCGGTTGTTGCAGCACATCAAACTTGTGATAAAGATGCTGATAGATTTTCTCCAGCGTATGGTAGCTGATGCCGTCCGACGGCAGTTTCTGCGTCCTTATCTCCTGTTGGCGAACCTCTTCCGGCAGAGTATAAAAATAGTTTACGTATTCCGGGGTGAAGTACTCATTGGTAAAGATTGATTCGTCCAGCGGCTGAAAATTGGGGCGACGCGACAGCCAGCTCAGGTTTGCCGGTTCTCCCCAGTGGCCGTCGAGCGTGTTGAGCATTACGTCAGCGCCGCTTTGGCCGCCGCCGACGATGATCACCCTTTTGCCGGTAAAGTCCGGCTCCAGCAGGGCGATTTCTGCCGCGTGAAAGCAATTTTTCCCCAGCGCCGACTGCGCCGCTTTCGGCACCCAGGGGGCGTGACCGGTGCCTAAACAGATATGCTGTGACTGGAATTTTCCTTGCGAAGTCTGTACCTCAAAACACCCCTCGCTGTCATTAAAATCAATCTGCTCTACCGGGTGTGAGAAGTGCAGATTTGGCATCTTATCGCATGCCCATCGCAGATAATCTGAAAACTCGTCGCGGCTAATGATTAACTGCTCGGTTGCCAGAAAACGATAAATTTTTTTGCGCTCGACCAGATAGTTGATGAACGAGAATTCACTGCGCGGAGAGACCGTGGTGACTAAATCCTGCAAAACATAAGTCTGCATCGTGGCCGTGGGCAGCAGCATGCCGGGATGCCAGCCAAATTCGCTATTGGCATCGAAAAAAGCGCTACGTATCAGGCCACTGTCCTTTGCCATCGCTGCCAGACTGAGATTGAAAGGGCCAATACCGACCCCAATAAGATCAAGAGTCATATCCGTTGCTCGCTGATTAAGGTCTATTAATCATAGACGATAGAAATCGGCTTTTTGCCCCGCGCGCTATGGCTGGTTACTTTTTAGAATATTAATAAATGACTGCATCATCGGCGAAGATTGAAGATTATAGCGATACAGCAGCCAGGTGCGGTTTTTCACCGGTTGGCCCTCGAGGGTAATGGGGCGACGATACAGGCTGTCAGGTAATGGGAGATAGCTTGAAATAATCGCGTAGCCCAGCCCATGGGTGACCATACCGAGACAAACCTCAAGTTTATCAACGGTCATCGCAATATTCGGTGCGTGAGAAAAATTGGCGTTCCACCAGCGTTCGAGCAACTGTGTGACGTGCTGGCCGTGAACAATGCGAATCTGCGGCAGGTGGGGCAATAGTGCAAAATCAAAGTCTTGCTGGCCGATCAGCAGATAGTCGTCCTCATCAATCAGTTCCTTGCCTTCTTTCCAGTGGTAGTCATCTTTAACGATGGCGATATCAATCTCGCCGCGCTGCAACAGCGTGAAAATCTCCTCGCTCAGGCCGCTCATCAGATTGATACGAATCCCGGGATGCGACTGCCGAAAACGGCTCAACAGCGGCGGCAGGCGATAAGCGGCGTAGTTGCTCGACACGCCAATGGCTATTTCACCCTGTTGCGCCATCTCCAGACTGTGCAGATTCTCCTTGAGCTGCTGTAGGTCGCGTAACACCTTCTGTGCGTGCTGCGCCAGATATTCACCCTGTGCGCTGAACACCAGACCTTTATGGCCCTCTTCAAACAGCCGAATCTCAAGCTTGCGCTCGATCTGTTTAAGCCGATAACTCAGGGCCGGTTGCGAGGTGTAAAGCTGCTCTGCGGCGCGGGTAATATTTTTGTGCTGATAGACGCTGTGAATAATGAGCCAGTCTTTTTCATTCACGATTGATACCGCCGTTTATTCAAGCCATAAAAGAATTTTTGCATGAAAGGGGCGTGAGATAAAAACACTTAATTGGACGGCAGGCAGAAAATCCCCTATTTCTGATGTTTACCGCTAATCACGCCACAAAGGCCGCCAGATTAAGCCTATATCAGGAATTACTCTGCACCAGCTCAGGGAAATATCATGTCGGAATGCACCAAAATAGAACAAAAGAATAAAATTATTTATACCCTCGATAACCTTGCTCCCCGGTTAAAGCAGCTCGCTCTGCATATTCATGCCAATCCTGAACTGAGTTTTGAGGAGGTCGCTTCTGCGGCAGCGCTTATTGCCCCGCTGCGCGAGGCGGGGTTTGAGATTGAGGAAGGGCTGGGGGGGCTGCCTACTGCCTTTCGCGCCACCTTCGACAGCGGCAAACCCGGCCCGACTATTGCACTACTGGCGGAGTATGACGCGCTGGCAGACCTCGGCCACGCATGTGGTCATAATCTGATCGGGACCGCATCGATAGCCGCTGCGCTGGCGCTAAAGACCGGTTTTCCTGAGCTTAGCGGGCGTATCGAGGTCATAGGTACCCCGGCCGAGGAAGAGGGCGGCGGTAAAATTATCCTGGCCGAGAAGGGGTTTTTCGACCACCACGACGCGGCGATGATGTTCCATCCACGCGACAAGACCATGGTAGTACGTGGAGGACTGGCCTGCGTCGATGCGGTGTTCAAATTTTACGGCAAGGCGGCGCACGCGGCGTCAGCGCCACAAAACGGCATTAGTGCGCTTGATGCGGTGATCCACACCTTTGTCGGCATTAACGCCCTGCGCCAGCTGTTTACCGACGACGTGCGCGTGCACGGCATTATTACCCACGGCGGCAGCGCCACCAATATCGTTCCCGCCTATGCCGAAGCCAAATTCCTGCTGCGCGCCAATACGGTAAAAGGCCTACGCACGGTACGTGACAAAGTCTTTGCGGCGGCGCAGGGCGCGGCCGATATGAGCGGTGCGCGCCTCGAAATCGAAGAGGGGCTGACCTATGCCGAACGTAACAACAACCTCACGTTGGCCGAGTTTTTCAGGCAGAACCTTGACGCGCTGGGCATTGAGGTGGTTCCGCCTCCGCGCAGCGGCGGTATAGGCTCGTCGGATATCGGCAACGTGAGCCAGATAACGGCGGCTATCCACCCTTATCTGCGCATCGGTGACGTCATGCCGCATACGCCGGAGTTTGCCGAGGCCGCCGGTTCCGAGGCGGGTCTGGCGGCGATGCTCAACGCAGCCAAGGCGCTGGCGATGACGGCAGTTGACCTGATCGAGAGCCCAGAAATGCTGCGCGCGGTCAGGGAGGAGTTCCTGAGCTGGAAGGCGCAGAACTGAATCTAGACGCTTTTGCATCACCCAATGCCTCAATAAACAAATAACAACAAGACATCACAATAGACAGGAAGTGAATCAATGAACAAGATGACGAAAAGCATGCTGACGCTGGCCCTGATGGGGCTGACGCTTTCCGCCGGTGCTGCCCACGCCGAGGAGACGCTGCGCGTTGCGGCCGACCTGAGCTATCCGCCTTTCCAGTTCCGCGATGCAAAAGGGACGCCGAGCGGCTACGAAATTGATGTCACCAACGCCATTTGCAAAGAGATGCAGGTGAAATGCGACTATGTGGTGACCAGTTTTGACGCCGAAATTCCTTCGCTGATCGCCAAAAAAGTCGATTTCATTTCGCCGCAGGGGGCGACGGATAAACGCCGTAAAGTTATTGATTTCAGCGATTTTGTTTATCACATTCCCACCAAGCTCGTGGTACAGAAAGGCAGTCCGCTGTTGCCGACCGCCGAGTCGCTTAAAGGTAAACGCGTGGCGGTGCAGCAAGGTTCGATTCAGGAAATGTATGCCAACGCCTACTGGCTGCCGAAGGGCGTCGACGTAGTGCCCTATGCGGATCAGGATACTATCTATCAGGATCTGACGGCGGGTCGTCTCGACGCGGCGCTGAGCCCGGCGGTGGCGGTTACCTACGGTTTCCTCAATAAGCCGCAGGGTAAAGATTTTACCCTGACCGGGCCTGAGGTGCGGGACGATAAGTTGTTTAGCGTAGGATCGTCCTTCGGCGTCCGCAAAGGCGATGACAAAACGAAAGCGCTGCTCGATCAGGGGCTGGCGAAGATCGTTGCCGACGGCACCTGGGACAAGATCCGCGTGAAGTACTTTGGTGACCTGGATATTGCGGTGCATCAGGCATCAGGCGCGAAATAATGGCCTTTACGCCCCCGGAATATGACCAACTGATGCCGGTGATGGATGACCTGCTGCTGGCTTTTTCGCAGCTGCATCGTCTGTCCGGCAGCGAAGATGCTGAGCGTTCTGCCACGCTGTTGGTGGATCAACTTCAGTCGCACGGCCTGAATGCGCGTATTGAACACATTCCACTGTTGCTGAGCGATCCGCTGTCCGGTCGGCTGGCGCTGCCCGAATTCCCGGAATGGCATTGCCGGGCCAAGACGCGTTCTTTTTCCGCACACTGCCCGCAGGGAGTGAGTGCGGCGCTATTTTACGATGCCGACTCAACCCGTGCGCGTTCCGACAGGGAGTGGCAGCGGTGGGCCGAACAGGTCAGGGGCAAGATTGTCATTGCCGATCAGGGGTTTGAGGATTACGTTCAGCGCCTGGATGCGGCGCAGGCCGTTGGGTTGGTGCATATCTGGGGATCGACCGAAAACGCGTTGCACGAAGAGACGGTGGGGCCTATCTGGGGCACACCGACCCCGGATGACCAGCAGCGCTATCCGCGCCTGCCGGTGATTTCGATTAATTATCACGACGGTCAGAACCTGCTCGGCCTATGCAATCTGGTGACCACACCGGTTCACGCCGTTTTAAGCACCGAGGTACAACGGCAGGTGAAAACATGCAGTCTGCCGCTGGTCGAGATTGCCGGGCAGAGTCCGGAATTTGTGCTGCTCTCTTCACATTATGACTCGTGGCATGAGGGGGTCACCGACAATGCCACCGGTAATGCGCTCTGTTTGGCGATGGCGCTGCATTTTAAACCGCAAGCGGCAATGCTGCGGCGCGGCCTGCGCATCGCGTGGTGGCCGGGGCATTCTAACGCCCGCTACGGCGGCTCAACCTGGTATGCCGATAACTATCGACAACAGCTCGGCCAGCACTGCGTGGCACACATCAACGTAGATTCACCGGGCTGTAAAGACGCGGTTCAGGTGGTCATCAATGCCAGCGGCGCGGAGTCGCAAGCCTTTCTAAATCAGGCGGTCGAGGCGGTTACCGACAGGCCTGCGCGATGGATTGCGCCATTGGGCAAAGGCGGTGACCAGTCATTCTGGGGCAGCGGTGTACCGCTGCATTTCGCGCTGCGCGAAGTGCCACTCGAAAAAACCAGCCATTCACCCGGCAGCGGCGGCGGCTGGTGGTGGCACACCGAGCACGACGGCTATGATAAGGTCGATTTAACCCTTCTTTGGCGCGACTGCCTGATCCACGTGCGTTGGCTGGAGGTATTACTTCATGAGGCGATATTGCCTCTAGACGTGACCGACTATCTCGCCAAAATGGCGTTGGCGCTCAATGCGCTTAGCCAGCGGGTGGATGCTCGCTTTGCCTTGGGGGAAATCGAAAAGAGTTTGCTGGCGCTGAGCGAACCTGTCGCAAGACTTACGCAGCGGGCAAGCGAAGAACCGACGCGCTGGCAGCCGTTGCTGAGCCGCGTCGTGGGTGATTTACATCGTCTGCGCTACAGCTCGACCGATGATTTTCACTATGATCTCAGCTATCGCGGCGGCGCATTTCCCGGCTTCCAGGAACTGGCGGCGGATTTATCGCAAACTACGCCTGAAAGCGGACTCATGATGATGACTCAGTATCGTCGCCAGCGTGACCGTGCGATGTGGCTGCTGCGAAAGGTCCACCAGGCGCTGGCTGAAATAGACCCATGACTCAGACGACCTGCCGATAGGCCAGCACCTTGACCATGTAAACGCTCAGCGGATCGTACTGATAGTCACCGAAACATTCGGTCAGGGTGAAGCCGCATTTCTGATAAAGGCCGATGGCGGCATGGTGATCGACGCCGGTTTCAAGATACAGGCTTGGCAGTTCAAGCTGTCGGGCCTGAGATTCAACGGCATCCATCAGTCGCTCAGCGATGCGTTGCCCGCGATAGTCAGGATTGACGTAGACGCGTTTCACTTCCGCCAGACCGTTGGCACAAATAAACAAACAGGCACAGCCGACGGCGACACCGTCAATTTCGGCGATAAACGGATAGTGCTCAAAGGCGGCCATCTGATCGAGTGGCATACTGTAGTCGCTTTCCGCCGGATAAAGCACGCTCTGATAGGCATCAAGCTGGCTGACCAAGGCGATAAAACGGGCATCAAGCACCGTAGTAAGACTGATAATGGATACTGGCATTTCCTTATCCTTGATTAATCACCAATAAATAGCGGCAGGCTTCAGACCCCACGTTATCAAAAGTGACGGCTAAATCAACGCCAAACGTCAGCACGTCTCCGGTCGCTAATTCATAGCGACTCTCGCCGTAGTCAATGGCCAACTGCCCCTCAATCAGCCACAGCCGCTGCCGATAGGCGCGGTTTCCCCAGCTTGGATAACTGACTCTGGCCCCGGCGGGCAGCGTGATTTCAATCAACTCAAGCCCGCTCGACGGTTCGGGCGGCAAAACCTGGCGGCGAAGATAGCCAATGTCCGGGTCGCGCCAGATTTCCTGCTGCTTGAGGCGACGCAGATTTTTAGCTTCGGCGTTTTCCTCTGACAGCAGTTGGGTGACGGAAATTCCCAGACCGGCCGCCAGCCTGCCGAGAACCGTCGCACTCGGACTACTTTCCTGACGCTCAATCTTGGAAATCATCGCCTTGCTGACCTCAGAAAGCGCGGCCAGCTGTTCGAGACTCAGGCCTTTTCCTTTGCGTAACGCCTGCAGACGGCCGGCAATTATTTCATCGATTAACATTTTATGTTTCTCTGTGTTTACTTTTGTAGAATTAATTCTACTATATTGGAATTGAAAGCCACAAGGGGATAATCATGAATTTGATCGAATGCACCGAACAGCAGCACGCCGTCGCAATACTAGAGATTTTCAATGAGGCAATCCTTAACTCAACCGCGCTGTACGACTACAAACCCCGGGCGCTGGAAAGCATGTGGCCGTGGTTCGCCGCGAAGCGCAACGGTAATTTTCCGGTCATCGGCCTGGAGGACACTGACGGCAAGCTGCTCGGTTTTGCCAGCTATGGGACCTTCCGCGCATGGCCGGCCTACAAATATTCCGTCGAGCACTCTATTTATATTCACCCAGAACATCGCGGGCAAGGGCTGGGCAAAATATTGCTCAATGCCATTATCGGCGAGGCGAAACGCCGTGAGGTGCACACGCTAATTGGTGGGATTGATGCCACCAATCAGGCCAGTATTGCCCTGCATACCAAGGCCGGATTCGTCGAGGCAGGCATCATCAGACAGGCGGCCTACAAGTTCGATAACTGGTTGGATTTAGCCTTCTACCAGCTTATTCTGGCGACACCGGCGCATCCGCTGGCGGAATGAAAAAGCAAGCCGCAGAGTGTTCAGCGTCGTTAAGGGGGGTAAGGTTGGGTTATTCTATCCGATGAGTGAGACTGACCATGAAACGTGATGATAAAAATATTCGCTTAGCCGATGCTGACGCCTGCTGGCAGGCGATTGTCGGCCGTGACGCTGCGGCCGATGGGCAGTTTGTTTATGCCGTCAGGACTACGGGAATTTACTGTGCGCCGTCCTGTCCGTCGCGCCAGCCTAATCGTGAAAATGTCGAGTTTTTTGCCGCGGCCAAGCAGGCGGAGGCCGCCGGTTATCGCCCCTGCAAGCGTTGCCGTCAGGGGCGTATTTCCCTGCGCCAACAGCAGATTCAGCAGGTTGAGCAGGCCTGCCGCCTGCTTGAGTCCAGTGAAAAAACGCCCACTCTCGAGGCTCTGGCCCGAGAGGTTGGGCTGAGCGCCTACCATTTTCATCGCGTGTTTAAGTCCCACACCGGCCTGACGCCGCGCGCCTATGCAGTGGCGAAAAGGCAGCAGCGGGTACGGGAAAAATTGGTTGAAACTCAGTCGGTCACCTCGGCTATTCTTGAGGCCGGATATGCCTCGAACGGTAACTTCTACGCTAGCTCGGGTGCAAGTCTGGGCATGACGCCAAGCGCTTATCGCGCCGGGGGTAAAGGCACTGCGGTCTGGTTTGCCGTCGGGCGTTGCTCGCTGGGCGATATCCTGGTTGCCGAAAGTCCGCGCGGGATCTGCGCAATCCTGCTTGGCGATAACCCGCAAAGGCTGGTAGAAAGCCTACAGGATAATTTTCCACACGCCACGTTGCTCGGCAATGATGAGGATTTCGAAAAACGTATCGCAACCGTGGTGGGGTTTGTTGACAGTCCGCAAAGCGAACTGGCGCTGCCGCTGGATATTCGCGGTACCGCTTTTCAACAGCGGGTGTGGCATGCGCTGAGGGCTATCCCGGTAGGTGAAACGCTCAGCTATTCCGAGGTGGCGGAAAAAATCGGTTCGCCTCGTGCCGTACGAGCGGTGGCCGGCGCCTGTGCCGCCAATCTTTTAGCGGTCGCCATTCCTTGTCATCGGGTCGTGAAGAACAACGGCAATATTTCCGGATATCGCTGGGGCGTAGAGCGAAAAAAACGCCTGCTGGAGAAAGAGCAACGGCCTGAGCGGCTCAAGACTCGTTAGCGAGGCGCATTGTTCTAAATTGACTCAGTTATTTTTCAGATTTACTCAGCTTTAGGTTTAGGCATGAAGGCTTCAAGCTTTTGCTTTTGCAGGCCTTCAGTCGTGAAGTTATCTGCGCTTAGCCACTGCCTGAACGCCGCACCGATAGGCGGCCATTCGCCGTCAATGATTGAATACCAGCAGGTATCGCGGTTGTTGCCTTTGGTGATAAGCGCCTGACGAAACGTCCCTTCGAACGTGAAGCCAAAACGTTTGGCCGAGGCGTTAGAGGCATCGTTCAGGCTGTTGCATTTCCACTCACAGCGGCGATACCCCAGCGTATCAAACAGATAGCTCAGCAGCAGGTAGATAGCCTCGGTGCCGAAACGCGAGCGTTTCATCAGCGGGGACCAGTTGACCCAGCCAATTTCCGCCACGCCGTTTACCGCATCAATACGCATTAATGACACACCGCCGATCGCGTCGCCGGTGGCGTTATCAATTACCGCGAAATAGAGCGGATCCTTCAGGCTGGAGATCTTGGTAATGTAGGTGTCGCACTCTTTCTGGCTAGCAGGGCGATTGATCGAGAAATAGGTCCAGTCTCGGTCATCATCAATGCTGTGCCAGGCGTTAAACAGAGATTTGCTGTGCTTGCCAACGTCCAGTGGCTCAAGATGACAATAGCTTCCTTGCAGCGTAATAGGCTCTGGAAGAGGGCGCGTTTGCCAGCCGGGGATCTCGTCACCGATCGGTTGTCCAAAATGATTTAATGTTGTCATCTTATTTTCCGTAGTGCCTGAAGGGATTGTGAACTAACCCTCATAAAATCAGAAGTTTTCATTTGTCGCAACCGATTAACAAAAAGGTTAATCATCACGCTATTTCGTTTCCTAACCGCGAGCGGGTTGGTTAAAGTGGAAGCAACTGATTTTTTCCTGATTAATTCCTGAGGGCTCCAATGCAACCACTCGACAAGATTGTAAACCTCGCTGCAAATCCCATTCTGGACGCTAATTTTCTGGCGCAGTGCAAGCAAACGCTGGATGAAAAGGGGGCGCTGGTTTTGAACCAGTTCCTCACCCCTGCGGCACTTGCCGCGATTAAACAGGAAGGGGATGAAAATCGGCATTTGGCGTATTACACCCGCAGCAATCATAACGTCTATCTGCTGAAACCTGACGACAGCCTGCCGGCGACGCATCCAAGGAACCGCCAGATTGTCTCCTCTAAAGGCTGCATTACTGACGAGGAAATTCCTCAGGCATCGGCCCTGCGTGCGCTTTACGATGCGCCGGAATTCCGTGCTTTTCTGTGCGCCGTGCTGGGCGAAGAACGACTGTATCCGTATGCCGACACGCTCTCATCCATTAATCTGCACTATGCCAGCGCCGGTCAGGAGTTGGGCTGGCATTTTGATAACTCCTCGTTTGCTATTACGCTGCTGGTACAGAAACCGCAGGCGGGCGGAGTGTTTGAATACGTTGAGAATTTACGCGATGCAGACGGCGGCGATATGAACTATTCCGCCCTGGAACAGCTGCTGGATAAAGCTATCGAGCCGAAAAAGCTGGGCATCGAAGAGGGAGATTTAGTGCTGTTTCGCGGGCGTAATGCGATTCACCGCGTGACGCCAACCGAAGGCGAGGTAACCCGAATGCTGGCGGTGCTGGCCTATAATTCACAGCCCGATATTTCACTTTCTGAAACGGCGCGTATGACCTTCTACGGACGCGTATAAACGCATTGCCCAAGCTGCTCTCAGTCTGGGCAATGCGCAAAGTATTAAAGAGATGCCAACGCGCTAAAGGCGCGATTAAAGATTTGCTGGGTGCGCAGATGTACCAACTGCTGCCAGTCTTTATCCTGCGGATAAAATCCTTCAAACAGCTCACCCTTGATTTTCTTGCCCTGCGGACTCTGCGGATCGCCATACAGATGCAGCCAGTGGTCGTCGCGGACCAGATGATGCATGGTTTCACCGTCATAGGTGCCGCACTCGACCACCAGTTGAATCAGCTGAGTATCGGGTAAGTTGTCGAGCATAAACTGAGACAGGTAGCCGGTTGCCGTCGCCGTTACGCCGGTATTACTGCCAATATTCTTGCCGGTTATCAGCACGTACAGCCAGGGGCCAAACACCTCACGCGCCGGTTGCAGCGAAGGATAAGCTTTTTCGGCAATCGCCATCAACATCGGGTGACCATAGGCTCCCGCGCCGGTATGCAGATCAAAACTGACTATCGCTTTGGCATGTGCCAAATGTGTTTGAATGATGGTAAGCAGCGTGCGGTTAGACCAGCTCGGCTGCTGGCCGCCGAAAAAGATCCCGTCAGCATGGGTGTATTGACCCGCCTCGACGATTTTTTTGATCTCACTCCAGCCTGACTCCTGCGAGTACTTGTCCATCAGGTCGTCGGCGGCGGCGCGCTCAGGGCCGTTTAAGTCTTTACTCAGATAAATATCATGCAGATCTTCATAGCGGGCATTCACCGGCAGCGGCTTACTAAAGTCGATAAAGTTGCGGTTAAGATCCATGTTGTCTTCATTGACCCGCCTCAGGTGCGCAGTGCCCCACGGATTGAGCAGGTGGATCATGACCACGGCGGTATCGGCGGGCAACGTATTAGCGTGATTCACGGCCAGCCAGTCAATCTGACATTCGGATCCGTAGTAACCTTCCACGCCGTGCGTGCCTGATACCACCACGAACAGTCGCGAAGACTGTGGGTTGCCAAGCACCGCCACGTCGGTAGCTAACGCTTCTCCCTTGGGGCCTTTCAGGGGATGAGGATACTGCGTGAGTTTAGCGCCTGCTTGTCTGGCAGCGGCGAGGAAGCGCTCACGCTGCACCGTAAAATCAGGCAATTGAGAGTAACCCTGCAGCATCCTTATCTCCTTGTTTAAGACTGTGCGAACCGGCCGTATTACGACGGCCAGCGATGATTATGGCTGTTTATTATAGACTTCAAAACTGAAGTATTTTTTTGAGATCTTATCGAAGGTGCCGTCTTTATGGATAGCCGCCAGCGCCTTGTTGATCATCTCCTGATGTTCTTTATCGCCTTTACGCAGGCCGATTGCCGTACCGGCCCCCAGATAACGTGGGTCATTCAGCATCTCACCGCTGAAGGCGAAATCTTTACCGGCGGCAGTATCGAGGAAGCCCGACTGCGCCGCGGCGGCGTTGGTCAGCGTGGCATCGACACGGCCGGATTCAAGATCCTGATTCACCAAATCCTGATTTTGATAAGACACGACGTTCACGCCTTTGCTCTGCCACAGCGCCTGCGCATAGGCTTCCTGAATGGTGCCCTGCGCGACGCCGATACTTTTACCTTTTAGCGATTCCGGGGTAGGCATCAGTCCGCTGCCTTTCCTGGCTACCAGCACGCTCGGAATGTGGTAGAGCATGTCGGAAAAATCAACCTGTGCCTGACGCTTTGGTGTCACCGACATGGCAGAGAGAACGGCATCGAATTTTTTGGCGTTTAGGGCCGGAATAATGCTGTCAAAGCCGGTTTCGACCCACTGGCATTTCACCTTCAGTTGCTGGCAAATGGCGTTACCAAGGTCAACGTCGAAACCGACCAGGCTGCCGTTGGGCGCTTTAGTTTCAAAAGGCGCAAACGTAGGATCTACACCGAAGCGCAGGACTGAGTCGGCATTCGCCAGAGAGCTAAACGAGGCCAGAGCCAGTAGGGTGAACAACGCGCTTTTCTTCATCATAGTTTCCTCAGGGTAGATTGACGGCCTTTCTCAGCAAGTTACAGCAAGATGCGTACCATCTTTATAAATTATTAACGAGAATACCTGAGTAACCCAGGTAACAGAACACAGGGAATAAAAACAGTTTATTGCACCATCTCAAGGTGATAGAACTGGGTAAATATAGGGTTTACACCAAAATGCAGGGCGGGTTTATCTGACGGCAGAGGGGGAAAAATGAAGATCAGAGTCGCGAATAAAGGGGATGCTCAAGGATTATGGCGGCTGCGCAACGCGGCGCTTAGGTACGGATGCGTCCAGGTTTATGATGAACCCACCCTGAAGGCGTTTACGCCCGATATCATGCCGGAAGGCATGAACAAGACAATCGCCGAAAATCAGGTTTTTATCATAGATTCTTCAGACGGAAAAAATCCTGTTGCCTGCGGTTACCTCGATCTGGTCACGGGTCACGTGGAGGCTGTTTTCACCCAGCCCGAGTATCAAGGTAAAGGGCTAGCGGCGGCCATCATTGAACAAATCAAGCAGCAGGCCAGAAGCCTAAACATTCGCCAGCTTACGCTCTCTTCTACGCCAAACGCGGTGGGGTTTTATTTGCGACAAGGGTTTAGCGTGGTCGCCAAAGGCAAGTATTTTTCTCACTCGACGGGTACCTACCTCGACTGCGTCGAGATGATTTGGCTGGATAACGCCTAGGATGCGTTACCCAGCCGAGTGAGACTTAAATCTTACACTGCGGCAGCTGTGCCTTGGTCATGACCTGATGGAAGGTCTTGATGGCACAAAGCTTGTTGGGGCCGATATTTTCACAGCCGGGGAGGGTGATTGCTATGCTGCTCGGTGGGTTGTTTAGCGTCAGAACCTGCTGTGATCGCATCTGATCCCGTGTCTGATAGACCATTTTCAGCGAAATATACTGCTGGTGCGAGGTGCGGCTCTGCCAGCGCTCAAACACTAATGCGCCAGCCGGTGGCGTGTTGTCCGGCTGCCCGTCCAGTGACCAGTTCAGGCCCAACGCGCCCGCGACGTTTTCGATATTGGTATCATGTCCGCCGAGAATCAACAGCTTATTGCCCGTCGGGAGCGTATAGCCGGAAGCCGGTTTCTCTGGTGCTCCCAGTGCGCTATCAATCGCTTGCAGGATTGGCGTGCCGTTGGACTTGGCCAAATAAGGCGTTCCTGACATCAGACTAAATTGCAGATTGTGCAGCGCCATCAAGCCTTGCCAGGTTTTTTGGTCTTTGATATTTCCCCACGCGGGGTCGGTCATACCCTGTGCATCCTGTAACAGGAAGATTTCAGCCAGCGTAGAAGAAAGGCCAATTGCGCCCTTAAGCGATGCGTCGGTACCATTTTCCTTCACCTTGACCGATGACGGCATATTGATGCCCAGTTCGCACTGCTGGCCTTTTTTCTGCATCTTCTGACAATAGGCGGAATGCGGATAATCCAGCACGTTGCTCATCAGCTGCAGCTGTGGCGCATAGGTTTTGTCGAGTGCCGAAAGAGAGCCTCCTGCCTGTTGCTCGATAGCCTGCTGCGCCGTTTTCTCATCGAGTTTGCATACTTTTGCCTTCAAGGCATGGAAAAGAGGATCGGCTTTTTTGAGATCTTTTTGGAAATGGGCATCGAGGTGGCAACCCGGCGCAATGCCGTTTAACAAAGCTTGGGTGGTCAGTCGCGTGCGTTGGTCCACGTCTCCCCAGCCAAATATCGCACCGTTGGCAGGGCAAGACTTGTCGGATATTAGCCCTTCTTTACGAAAATACTCACCGTAATAGCCGCCCATCAATGTGACAAGATGTTCACCTCGCGGGGTCAGATAACCGAATTTTACCGGCCACACTGGCCAGTCTTTCGCGGCAACCTGTTCCATTTTTTTTGTCTGTTTGGTCGGCGCACGAACGCCGTGACGGCTTAAAATGACTGCCTGCTGTAGCTGGAGATTTTGCGTCGCCGGGGCGTCATCGGCAAAAGAGAGTAGCGGAAAACTCAGGCCTGCCAGCAGCGCAGAAACGACAAGAGGGAGGGACTTAACCGACATGGGGCTTCCTTTTTAAATTGACTCAACTGATATTGTCTTAAAAGAATGAGGAAAACATGAGGATTACTGAGGCGTTAAGGCTTTGCTCATAAATATTCGGCTCGAGCCCTCAGGTGAGCAAGGGATCTCGCCAAAGCGCTGCCAGCCATATTTGGCGTAGAAATTCGGTGCCTGAAAACTGAGGGTGTAGAGCACGCCTGAAGTGCATCCGCGTCTCGCCCCTTCCTGTTCAAACTGTCGCAGAATCTCCGAGCCGAGACCCGAACCGCGCAGCGTGAGAGGTAGATAGAACAGCTCGATAAACATCAGCCCGAGAGAGGTACGCCCGAGCATACCGCCCAGCACTTTACCGGTCTGTGGATCTTTCACCAAAACCGCCAGCGGTTGTCTATCCTTGATGCCTGCCATTTCGGTATTGAAATCGTCGAGACCGTCGCCGATTATCGCTTTTGCTTCATCATCAATGACATCCGTCATTTGCAGCCGATACTTTTCCATCAATGCCTCTGTCAGTAAATCACGATTAAATACTGAACCGATGATGGGGGAGGGCGTGAGAAATGGTCAAGTTAAACTATTGTCTAGATAGACAAAGGGGGAGCAAATGCTCCCCCCGGTATACTGAATTGTTCGGCTAATTATCCAAAGGTAAAGGCGTAAGCATTCACGCCGCCGTTGAGGAACTCGATGCTGAAGGTGTGATTGCCGCTGTTGTCCTTCTGACGAATCAGTTGGTAAAGACGTTGGTCGGTGACAACGCCTTCACCGTCTGCGTTGGTGTCGCTGCCGTGCATCGCGCCAGGGGCTTTACCGTCGAGCAAGACTTTAAATCGTACCGCTTTGCCGTCTTTGCCGGGGCCCAACACCAGATGCAGATCGCGAGCGTGGAACTGATAAAGGATCCGTCCCGGAGCGCTGTTGAGCTGAATTTTCTCGTCATTGATTGTCCAGTTGCCATCAAGCGCCCAAGCGTTTAGGTCCAGCGTAGCAGGGGCTTTATAGTTAACGGCAACGTCAGACGCGGCATTATCGGAGGCAAAATTCTCGGTGCGCATATAGCCCAGATAAGTCTCGGGAGAAATTGAGCCCTCAAGCCCCGGTGCTTGTTCCACGCCCTTGCCCTGCACCTGACTTATTGATGTATCGACATTTTTAGCACCTGCTTCGCGCAGCAATTCTTGAATGACACGCTCAGACTGAGCGTATTCCCCTTCACCAAAGTGGGTGTGGCGGATCTCACCTTTTGCATCAATAAAATAATGTGCGGGCCAATACTGATTGTTGAAGGCGCGCCAGATTTTATAGTCGTTATCGATGGCTATTGGATAATCGATGCCCAGTTTTTTTGACTCTTTAGTGACGTTGTCGATGTCGCGTTCAAAGGCGAACTCAGGAGCATGTACCCCAATGACTACCAGTCCCTGACTGCGATATTTATCCGCCCAGGCCTTCACGTAAGGCAGCGCGCGCAGGCAGTTGATGCAGGAGTAAGTCCAAAAATCGACCAGTACAACCTTGCCACGCAGTGAGGCTGCGGTAAGCGGCGGGGAATTTAGCCACTGCACAGCTCCGTCCAGTGAGGGCATCGGCCCCAGATCGGCAAGAGTAGGCAAGGCACCGTTGTCTGCGGCGGCCGTCGTTTCAGGATTTGCAGGATTGTTTACGCCAAACTTTTTAAGCAGCGTTTGCTCGATGCCGCCAGTTGATGCCGTTGAGATTCTGGCTAATATCCCGGTATCCAGGCCAAGGGAGATAGCCACTACGCCAAGCAGCATTGCCGCACCGATGCCGCGACGGATCCATTCTCCTGCGCCGAGGGATTTTTTCATCGCCGTGAAGACCTTGCCGCCAATCAGGAGCGCCAGCGTCAATGAGGTCACCGCGCCTGCCGCATAGGCTAAAAGCAGCAGCGTCGAACCTACGTTGGCACCTTGCAGCGCGGCGCCGGTGAGAACCAGTCCTAGAATCGGGCCTGCGCAGGGTGCCCATAGGAGACCGGTGGCGATACCGAGTAAAAAGGAGGTCCCGATCTTCGGTTTTCTACCCACGCTTAGCGCATCCGTCATGCGGTTCCCCGCCGAGACTAACGGATGCATCAGACGCTCACCGATACGAGGAAATAGCAGCGTGATACCAAAAATTGCCATTAAAATCAGGGCTAACCAGCGGCCATACTGATTCGCCTGAACGACCCAACCTCCGCCAACGGCCGCGAGGGTAGCGACCAGCGTAAAGGTCAGCGCCATACCGGCCAGCAGAGGAAGCCCCGTACGGGCAAAGGATTGGTCGGAGCGTGCAAATACGAACGGCAGCACCGGCAAGATACAGGGGCTCGCGATAGTCAGCACGCCACCAAGATAAGCAAGGATTAGGATTAGCATGTCATTTTCTCGATCGGAATAGGGGTAAGGTTTTTCTCTTTTTACCCTTTAAGAATAGCGTGTTAACCAGTCCAATAAGGTGACCGCTTAATGACTAAATTGTCATTTTTGATTCCTTTTCGCCGCTTTTCTCACTACCGGTCAAACTTTCTGAACGCTTCTGCCTCCATAGGTTCACTCACTGGATTGCAAAGCATCAGAGAGTTAGGAGTGTCGTCATTGCTTATTCTTGACTCGATTGGATGACCGCGGTTTACCAGTTGCGATTCGGCATGCTCATGAGAGGACTAAAAGGAGGTATAGGATCCTTAATGGTTTGAGGGAATGGCCAGCGCAGTGCTCGATAAGTATTCCAGATTTCACATTCTTCGAACATCGACAGTTATTGGTTGAAAATGTTCTAACTTAAAGTTTTACTAACAAAGTTAAGTAAAACCAGAAGTTAGGTCTTTCACTGATAACAGAGAGTCTCAGGATGAATTTTTTTTGGGTTAACTTAGGAACGAGCCATAAAGAGGTTTTTAAAAACAAATTTCTCTGGGCACCACAATTTACCTTCAACAAAAATGGTTCAAAGATTGTTAATCAGGGCTGGTCTTCAGTCGCAAAGGTCAAGAAGGGCGATATCATTTTTGGTCATCTTGATAGCAAAATTGTTTGCATAGCGAAAGCGACAAAAGACGTCCATCCATCGCCTAGGCCTGAAGGTAAAACTTTTGACCAGTGGAATGAAAATGGTTGGAAGGTGGACATTGAGATTACAAAAATCCCTGAGCCGGTTAGAGACAGTGAGTTTTGCGATTTCTTTATTGAGAAGTATAACTCTGAGTGCTCACCAAAGGTGTTTACCGTTAAGGGTATTTGTTCGGTCTTTTATATGTCATCACTGCCGAAAGGTGCTGGTGCACTGATTTTGAGTCATATTCAAGATACTAATTACATCGCCGATGATTTTGATCCCAAACCTCGTCCCGAGCCTAAAATAGGCAGCAAAATAGATACTGTCCGCGAAGCTATCATAAAGGCTAGAATTGGGCAGGGGCCTTATAGAAAGAAACTCATCGAACTTTGGAATGGCAAGTGCTCTGTAACCGAACTCGCTTTTGAAGAACTCCTCGTTGCCTCTCATATCGTTCCTTGGTCGCTATGTGAATCCTTTGAACGCATAGATCCTTACAACGGTTTGCTGCTATCGCCTAACCTGGATAAGTTGTTCGATAAGGGGCTAATTAGTTTTACCGATGAGGGAAAACTTTTACTAGGCACCTCGATCACCGATGAGGTTCTCAATAAGCTAGGTATCTCGAAGCACTCACAAATTTCTGCTTTAAAGCCAGAAAATCTGCCTTACCTTTCGAGACATCGAGAGCTGTTTGAATTTAAGTATTAGTGGTGATGATAAGTTTTGACGGTGTTGCTTTACCCGCAGAGCCATCACGACTCGATGAGAGGGTTTAATCGAAGTATGGCCCGTCTTCTCTTCCTTGCACATCTGTCACACCTTATCGCGAGAGAAGTAAGCGGATGTGTATTCCCTGTATCAAGAAACCCTTCCATAAATGCCTTTGTTTTCAGACTAGCTCTCAGCCTGGGCCTAAAAATTATACCAATAAACAATAGATAGACGAGTTGAGTACCGATTGATGTTCGCGACGGACGAGAATCGTCATTTCTTTTTTACAGAGCTAACTAACTTATATATTGATGCTTTTTTGAACCCGCATCCTTTCGTGTACACCTTGAATGTGGCGGATTTATTTTCGACCCACAGGTTACGCTCTCTCTTCCCGACAAAGATCAGTACATTTAGTTAACGGTCGTTACATAATTTAATTGCACGAGTTCCAGATGGGTATAATATTTAATTAACGAATGATAACTAATCCACGCCTGGACTAGTGATAACAAATTAACCAGATTTGAAGGAACTACTATGAAAACCCTGACTAAAGTATTTTCCGTTATTGCACTGACTACCGCTTCGTTTGCAACCTTTGCCGCTACCGAAGTGAACTCCGCTCCAGCGGGTGAATACAGCGCTGGTACGATTAGTACGTCGGTAGACAGTGGTAACGTGGATGCGCTAAACGCAAAATTAGCGGCTAAAGCAACTCAAGACGGCGCACGTTCATACCGAATCATCACTTCCGTTGGTGAAAATAACTTATCAGGCTCAGCAGAGATCTATAAATAATTTTCTGAGCCGATAAGAATACGCTGTTAGGTAGGCGACCAATAGACGTTGTTTACACGACTACAATAGTGAATTATTCCAGAGACGAAAAAGCCCGCAACCTTTTGGGATGCGGGCTTTCTCTGCGTTTAAGGCCTTATCTGGTAATAGCCGAAAACTTATTTGGTGGAGCTGGGGGGATTTGAACCCCCGTCCGAAATTACTACGCCGTTGGCACTACATGCTTAGTCCTGTCATTACATTCGCCTGTTAACTGCGGACGGACACGCCACTAACAAACTAGCCTGATTGGTTTTAACGCTTTCACCCCAGGCAGGATGTCCACGCGAGCTCTTTTGGGTTTGACCTTTCTTGATCCCCGTCCTAAGAGCGGAGGCTAGGGAGAAAGGGAACCTTCAGTGTATTAGACTGATTAAGCTGCTAAAGCAGCAGATTCGAATTGCGAGTCGTTTGCAATTATTTTTTTTGCGGTTTTTTACGAGGCCTCCGCACCTCGGCATGCACCTTGGGTTTCGCAAATCCCGTCGAATCCAGAATCAGCCCCAAAGAACTGTCAGCAGTATATCAGAACTTTACCCCGATAAGCCAGAGACTTAACGTTTGGCGCTTTTCATAATACGTGCTTTATCAACTGCCCACTCGCGATTTTTAGCCGTGTCGCGCTTGTCGTGATCTTGTTTACCTTTCGCGAGGCCGATTTTGACCTTGGTCCAGGCATTTTTCCAATACATTGAGAGAGCAACTACCGTATAGCCATCGCGGTTTACCTTACCGAACAGCTTGTCGAGCTCGCGCCTGTTCATTAAGAGTTTACGGGTACGCATTGGCTCGCAAACAACGTGACTTGAAGCAACGGTCAGTGGTGTAATGGTCGCACCAAACAGGAAGGCTTCCCCGTCTCTGAAGGTCACATAACTATCAGCAATGTTGGCTTTGCCAGCGCGCAGTGATTTTACTTCCCATCCTTGCAAAGAAATACCTGCCTCAATTTCATCTTCGATGAAATATTCATGGCGAGCGCGTTTGTTCATTGCAATGGTTGCGGAACCGGGTTTATGTGCTTTTTTCTTTGTCATAGTGACACTTATTATACTGTAAGCCTTGCCGAATGAAATCCCCTGCGGGTTTGCGGAGGCTGCTTTTTCACAGCTTGTGCTTTATCTGCCTCGAGTTTTTTGCCCGAAGAGCGATAAATGATATGATCTGTATGTTTTATGACACTTGGAAAATGATATGCCTCAAATTAGCCGTTCTGCGCTAGTGCCGTTTAGCGTGGAACAGATGTACAACCTGGTAAACGACGTGGATGCCTATCCGCAATTTCTTCCCGGATGCACGGGAAGCCGCGTATTGGATAAAACTGATAACACGATGACTGCTGCGGTTGACGTCGCAAAAGCCGGTATCAGTAAAACTTTTACCACTAAAAACACGTTAACCAGCAATCAAAGTATTGATATGCAGCTCGTCGACGGTCCGTTCCGCAAACTGATGGGAGGATGGCATTTCACGCCGCTCAGCCCTGAAGCCTGTAAAGTTGAGCTGAATCTAGATTTTGAGTTTACCAATAAGCTGATCGAACTGGCTTTTGGCAAAATTTTCAAAGAGCTGGCGGGCAGTATGGTTCAGGCTTTCACTCAGCGTGCAAAAGAGGTTTACAGTGTCTGACGTTTCCGTTGAGGTTGTTTATGCCTTACCTGAGCGCCAGTATCTAAAAACGGTGCGAATTGCCGAAGGAAGTAGCGTCGAGCAGGCAATAATCGCCTCAGGACTGCTCGAGCAGCGTCGCGAGATTGATCTCAAGAACAATAAAGTCGGAATTTATAGCCGCCCGGTGAAATTGAGCGATGTGGTGAACGATGGCGATCGGGTTGAAATCTATCGGCCGCTGATTGCAGACCCCAAAGAGCTACGCAGAATACGCGCAGAACGCTCAAATAAATAAGGCGCCTTAGGCGCCTTATTTTTTACCCTGAAAGAGCTTCACTGTTTGACACCAACGTGGCATCAAAGCTGGAACATCAGGATTTCTGGTCGTCCAGCTTTGGCTTATTGTTAATGTTAGTTAACACATCTGACTCATTAAAGGTCAAAGTCAGCGTCTGCTGCTGTACGTCTTCGTGGCTTGGCCACTGACGGAATACGTAGAACCAGGTGTTGTTACCGAATGGATCATCCATCATCGGTGTTCCAAGGATGTAAGCAACCTGCTGCTTGGTCATCCCGGTATGAATTTTCTGAACATCAGCAGGAGCCAGGTAGTTCCCCTGATTAATATCAGGACGATAAACAACCTTTTCCAAAGTTGAACAACCGGCGGTCAGCATTAATAGTGCTCCAGCGACGGCAGTTAGCGTTTTACAGCGCATAGTCTTAACATTCCTTTAGGGCATAAGATGCCGATGATAATAGACCTTTCATCAGTTTGAAACCTTTGCAGGGCACCAATATGACCGCTGAAATGTAAAAAAGTTGAGCTTTATTACGCTGCTAACAACTCTTTTGCATTGGCAAGGGTGTTTCTTGTCACCTCGCTCCCCCCCAACAGACGGGCCAACTCCTGCAAACGTGCTTTTTTATCTAACCGATTCATCTGGGTTTCAGTCACTTCACCGTCAGTTTCTTTGCTGACAAAATAGTGCTGATGTCCGCAACCTGCAACCTGAGGCAAGTGAGTCACGCACATAACCTGCGTGGACTCTCCTAACTGGCGCAGTAGTTTACCGACAATCGCAGCGGTTGGGCCACTGATACCGACATCGACTTCATCAAAAATAAGCGCTGGGGTTTCCATTTTCTGTGCTGTGATAACCTGAATCGCCAGAGCGATACGGGAAAGCTCACCGCCAGAGGCCACTTTCGCCAGCGCCTGAAGGGGTTGACCGGGGTTAGTGGTGACCTGGAACTCGATACGGTCTGCGCCTTCAATGCTCAGGTTCTCAGGAATAAACTGTACCTGAATATTAAACTTACCGTGAGGCATTGAGAGGGTTTGCATACTCTGTGTAATAAGCTGAGTGAGCTCATCGGCAAAGTGCTGGCGTTGCTGGTGCAGCGCATGCGCAATATCCAGCGCTTGCTGGTGGTGAAGATGCACGGCATCGCTTAACTCGGCCTGATTGGTTTCCTGCGCGTCGAGCGCACTTTGTTCTTCGAGCAGCTGACGATGTAACTCAGGAAGCTCTTCTGCCGTTACGTGATGCTTGCGTGCAAGTGCCATTTGGCGAGAGAGACGCTGTTCCAGTTCGAACATACGGTTTGGGTCCATCTCTAGCCTTTCGCTGTAGTGACGGAGCTCGTCACTGGCTTCACTTATCTGGATAGAAGCATCATCAAGCATGACGATCAGGTCATTCATTTTTTCATCGAGTTCAGCGAGTTCGGTCAGCTTGTTTTTAACCGTATACAGCAGGCTGCTGATATTTTGATCTTCACTGTCGCTCAACAGATAAAGGGCACTCTGGCTTAATGACAGAAGCTGGCCGCTGTTTGCGAGCAGTTTATACTCTTCGTCGATTTGTTCATATTCGCCCTGCTGCGGGGCAAATTCGTTAAGTTCTTTCAGCTGATACTGCAGAAGCTGACGACGTGACTCGCGTTCATTAACCTGCTGTTGGAACTGCGCCAGCATACGGCAGCTGTGATGCCAGTTCTGATAGGCCGTTTTCATCTGAGAAAGCAGAAAAGATTGCGCCGCGTAAGCGTCGAGCAGGTGTTTTTGGTGCTCAGGCTTAACCAGCATCTGGTGGGCGTGTTGCCCGTGTATTTGAATGAGATGGTGGCCGATTTCTCTCATTTGCGACAGAGGAACCGGCGTGCCATTGATAAAACCGCGAGAGCGGCCGTCGGCGCTGATGGTTCTGCGTAGAATACAGTCCTGGCCTTCATCAAGCTGATTATCAATGAGCCATTGTTTAGCGGAAGGGGTATCTGCCAGCGTAAAACGAGCACAGACGTCGGCCCGTTGAGTGCCGAGACGAACAGCATTGCCATCGGCTCTGCTGCCCAAACAGAGGCCCAAAGCGTCGATGGCGATAGATTTACCTGCACCGGTTTCACCGGTTATTGCCGTCATACCCGCATGAAAATCAATTTCTAACTCGCGAACAATGGCAAAGTTATTGATAGTAAGTTGCGCTAGCATGATCACCTTCCTGTATATAACAACAGACCTGTAATTTCGTACAGTATAAACTGGTTTTATATACAGTAAAGCCCTGAGTCTCTGATTTCATGAAAAAATCAGAATAATTTTTTTGACCAGCCTAGTTTCGTGCTTAATGTATTGAAATAACTGTAGTCTTTAGGATGAATCAGATTCAGATAATAATCACTTCGTCTGATAATGACCTCTTCACCCTGTTGAATTGGCAGGGCAATCTGACTGTCACAGCTTATCTCCAGGTCAATACTCATATGCGAAAACTTCAGGCAAATAGTGCTGCTGCTGTTGATAACCAGCGGTCGGGCCGAGAGGGTATGTGGGAACATCGGCACCAGCGCAATCGCGTCCAGCGTCGGCGTCAGAATAGGGCCACCGCCTGAGAGCGAATAGGCCGTCGAGCCGGTTGGCGTTGAAATAATCAGCCCGTCCGAACGCTGGGAAAAGGCGAAGCTGTCATCGATATAAACTTCGAATTCAATCATATGCGCGACCTTGCCCGGATGAAGCACTACCTCGTTAATCGCGGTGCTTACCCGGCTCTGCTCGTCGCCACGGCGCACGATTGCCTCGAGCAGGAAGCGCTGTTCGCTGATATATTCGCCTTTCAGCACGTCGTCGAGTTGCTGTAGGGCATTATCGGGATCGAGGTCGGTGAGGAACCCCAGATTGCCACGGTTGATGCCGATCACCTTGATATCGTAACGCGCGAGAACGCGTGCGGCACCAAGCATGTTGCCGTCACCGCCTACCACGACGGCCAGAGAGGCAAGCTTGCCGATTTCGGCCAGCGTCCCGGTCTGCGCGTCTTTCAAGGATAAATCTTGAGCCACCTGACGCTCGACGATGACCTGGTGACCTTTCGAGATCAACCAGTGATAAAGCATTTCATGGGTAGCCAGAGCGGAAGGATGGCGGGGATGACCAACTATCCCAATACACTCAAATTTTTTGTTCATTGCTTTGGTTATCCTCGAAACCGCATGTGTGTCACCTGGAGTATGGCCTGTAAATCAGATATCAGGCCTTGAAACCCTAGTTTTGATCCCCATAATAAGCCAACTAGCAAGATTAAAGCTAAAACGCGGAGATATTCATGAGTAGTAAAGAACATAAGACGCCTAACGAGCAAGCCTCGGATGAACTGAATCAGGAACAAGAGCTGCACGCGGAAGTGGAAACTCAGGCGGCTGACGTCGTTGATCCGCGTGATGCACGTATCGCCGAGCTGGAAGCCCAGCTGAAAGAAACTCAGCAACGCGAGCGCGAAAGCCTGCTGCGTGCGAAAGCTGAAGTGGAAAACATTCGTCGTCGTACCGAGCTGGACATCGAAAAAGCGCATAAATTTGCCCTTGAGAAGTTTTCTGGCGAACTGCTGCCGGTTATCGATAACCTGGAGCGCGCGCTGGACTTGGCCGACAAGTCGAATGCAGAACTCACCTCAACTATCGAAGGCGTTGAGCTGACCCTTAAATCTCTGTTGGGTGCAGTGAGCAAATTCGGTCTGGAAGTCGTTAACGACGTCCATGTCCCGTTCAACCCGGAATTGCATCAGGCAATGACTCTGATGGAATCTGAAGAGCTCGAGCCGAACCACGTTATCATGGTGATGCAAAAGGGTTACACCCTGAATGGCCGTTTGCTTCGTCCTGCAATGGTTGCCGTTTCCAAGGCTAAAGCCTGATTCGACCCTGTTCCAGAACGTCAAAGGCACCCACGGGGTGCCTTTTTATTTTGTGTCTGCGACATAGAGTCATCGCTTATGCCGGCAGTTTTGGCATCCAGTCAATCGGCGGCAGTCCCTGCTGTTCAAGCAGCTGATTGGCCATCGAGAAATGCTTACAGCCCAGAAAACCGCGGTGGGCCGAGAGCGGCGACGGATGTGGGGCCTTTAATACGCGATGTCGTACCGGGTCGATAATGCTGCCTTTCTTCTGCGCATGCGATCCCCAGAGCAGGAAGACCACGCCTTCACGATGCGTATTTAGCACGCTTATCACCTTGTCGGTAAAGGTTTCCCAGCCCAATTTGGCATGAGAGTGCGCCTGCCCGGCCTCGACCGTGAGCACGGTGTTAAGTAGCAGCACGCCCTGATCGGCCCAGCTTTGCAGATACCCGTGATGAGGGCGCTCAAATCCCGGGATGTCTGTCGCCAGCTCCTTATAAATATTGACCAGGGAAGGAGGCGCTGGGATGCCAGGTTTCACGGAAAAGGACAGTCCATGGGCCTGATTTGGGCCGTGGTAAGGGTCTTGCCCAAGAATAACCACCTTGACCTGTGAGAACTCGGTCGAGCGAAAGGCGTTAAATACCTCTTCCTGAGGCGGATAAATAGTCTTCCCTGATGCACGTTCTGTCGCGACAAATTTCAGGGTATCCAAAAAATAACTCTGCTGTTTTTCCTGGCCAATCACGTCGTGCCAGGTGAGCGGGACTGCCATAAGCGCTCTCCATTTATACGAAATTTTAATCTGCGTAGCTTACCTGCTCAGGCTCGCCAGAGATACTCTCTCTGCGTCCTAATTGATTTTTATCAACACGGCTTTCTCTGCCAACTGATATACCAGAAGCATGCTTAGGAAGGATTGCCGCCCTCATCAGACGACGATCGCTTGCTCGTTTCAATTTTAAGAATGGAGAGAAACTATGATCATCGGGATCCAAATCACTCAGGCCAATAACGACGCGCTTAAAAACTCTTTTTGGCTGCTGGATGACGAAAAGTTTGAGGCACGCTGTATTTGTGCAAAATCAGGCTATCATGAAGGGCAAACTGTGCCGGTTAGCGAATTGGGTAAATTCGAATATCGTGAAATACCGCTAGAGATTCAGCCAACGGTTCGCGTAGAAGGGGGGCAGCATCTTAACGTTAACGTCATGCGTCGTGAGACGCTCGAAGATGCGATAAAACATCCTGAGAAGTATCCTCAGTTGACTATCCGTGTCTCGGGGTACGCCGTGCGTTTTAACTCGTTGACGCCGGAACAGCAGCAGGACGTGATCACTCGTACTTTCACTCAGAGCCTGTAAAAACAAAAAGCCCCGTCATTAACGGGGCTTTTAGCAGGATTAAAACAAAAGTTAACTTTCTTCTGTTTTCGCCTTGCGGCGTTTACCCACGTTTTTCGCATCGCGATGGCGTACTTTCACCTTCACTTTTGACTTCTCGGCTTCTTGCTTCTGCTTCTCTTTACGCTTGGCCAGCACTTTTTTCGACGGTTTACCGGTCGTCTTGGCGCTTGGCGCCTTGGTTTGCGGCCTTAACTCATCAATCACGCGTGACTTCAGAGGCTGATCCAGATAGCGCTCAATTTTACCGAGCAGCAGATGGTCATGTGCCTCGACCAATGAGATAGCCGTGCCTTTACGTCCCGCGCGGCCAGTACGGCCAATGCGGTGCAGATAAGTGTCGGCAGTCAGCGGGATATCGAAGTTGAACACGTGACTAATGTCATTGATGTCCAGACCACGTGCCGCGATGTCGGTGGCGACCAGCACGTTAACGCGGTCTTCGACCATACGTTTAACGGCTTCGGTACGCTTAACCTGCACCATTTCACCTTCGAGATAGCAGGAATTGATGCCCGCCTCACGCAGCCAGCCAACCAGTTCGTGCACGCGCTCACGTTTACGCACGAAGACCACTGATTTGGTCACGTCTTCCTGTTTCAGCAGGTGGCAAAGCAGCGCAGTCTTGTGCTTCAGGTCGTCTGCGCGGTAGTACCACTGCAGGATCTTTTTGCGCTCACGGCGTGAAGGATCGGCCTCGATCTCGACCGGTTCGGTCAGGATACGCTCGGCGAATTCACGAATCGCTTCACCTTCAAGCGTTGCCGAGAACAGCAACGTCTGCTTACGCCAGCGGGCCTCGGCCGAAATGGTCTCGATGTCTTGAGCAAAGCCCATGTCGAGCATACGGTCGGCTTCGTCGAGAATTAAGGTTTCGATCGCGCGGCAGTCGAAGTTTTCTTCTTTTATATACTGAAGTAAACGGCCGGTGGTGGCGACGACGATGTCCTGATTCTCGCTGAAGACTTCAGCGTGGTTCATGTAGGCTACGCCACCGGTAATGGTCGCGATATCTAATTCAGTATGTGCGGCCAGTTCACGAGCCTGGTCAGCAACCTGCATCGCCAGCTCACGGGTTGGCGTCAGGATAAGAACACGTGGTGGACCAGACTTTTTACGCGGAAAGTCCAGCAAGTGTTGCAGAGCAGGCAGCAGGAATGCTGCGGTCTTGCCGGTGCCGGTAGGCGCCGAACCCAACACGTCGCGTCCGTCCATCGCCGGCGGAATGGCCTCTGCCTGAATAGCAGTAGGGCGGCTATAGCCTTTGTCGCTCAGCGCTTCGATCAGGCGTTCATCGAGTTCGAGTTCGGAAAAATTCGTTACAGTCATGGTCTACCTCTACTTGGGGCGCCGATTATAGACGTGTTAGCCGCGTACTTCACCTATTTAAGCGTAAAGGGGCGCTTTTACTCATAATGGCTTTGTCTTATGCTTAGCGCATTATGCCATGAACACCTTATATTTCGGTGAAAACAACAGGAAAGCGTAGTGACTGAAGCCCGCGCCAGCAAGCCTCTTCGAGGTAACGGATTTACCTTTAAACAATTTTTCGTCGCCCACGACAGGTGCGCAATGAAGGTAGGCACCGACGGCGTATTGCTCGGCGCCTGGTCACCGGTCGAGGGTGCCAGGCGTATTCTGGATATCGGTACCGGCACCGGCCTTGTCGCGCTGATGCTGGCCCAGAGAACGCAGAATGAGGTTCGCGTCGATGCCGTTGAGCTGGAAACTGCCGCTGCGGAGCAGGCAAAAGAAAACTTTGCCGAGTCGCGCTGGTCTGGCCGGCTTCACGTCTTTGCTGAGGATGTGAACCATTTCGCCCAAAACGCGGCGCAGGGCTATGACCTAGTTGTCAGTAATCCGCCGTACTTTGAGTCCGCGGTTGCCTGCCGTGACGAAGCCCGTAATGCCGCGCGCTATACCGAAACGCTGACCCATGAGGCGCTGTTAGGCTGCGCCAGCAGGCTGTTAACGCCTCACGGCACCTTTTGCGTAGTCTTGCCCTATGAGATTGGGCTGACGTTCGAACAGGCTGCGGCGGCGCAAGGCTGGCATACTCGTGCGCGGATGGACATTCGTGATCGGCCTGGAAAACCGTTGAACCGCATGCTGCTGGCGTTGACAAAACAGCCGGGAGAACCCGACTACCGCGAGTTGGCACTTCGTGAGCAGCTTAACGTCTACAGCACGGAGTTCAGACGTCTGATTACTGATTTCTACTTAAATTACTGAGTATTCTCTGAAATCAGGGCTGCAAAATAGTGGGTTGAGGATCGTCAAGCAGATCGGGATAGTCGAGCGTAAAGTGTAAACCTCGGCTTTCCTTTCTCGCCATCGCGCTGCGCACAATGAGCTCGGCGACCTGCACCAGATTGCGTAGTTCGAGCAAGTTGTTCGAGATGCGGAAATTGGCGTAATACTCGTCGATTTCATGCTGTAGCATATTAATGCGTCGCAGCGCGCGCTCCAGACGTTTGGTGGTGCGCACAATGCCTACATAGTCCCACATAAACAGCCGTAGCTCATGCCAGTTGTGCTGAATCACCACTTTCTCGTCTGAGTCATCGACCTTGCTTTCATCCCACGCCGGTAAACTCTTCGGCATTTTGATACGCGGCAGTCGTTCGAGAATATCTTCGGCGGCCGACCAGCCGTAAACCAGACATTCCAGCAACGAATTGGATGCCAGACGGTTTGCGCCGTGCAGCCCGGTATAGCTCACCTCACCGATGGCATAGAGGCCGTCAAGATCGGTTCTGCCGTGCTGGTCTACCATCACGCCGCCGCAGGTGTAGTGTGCGGCAGGCACGATCGGAATAGGATCACGAGTCAGGTCAATGCCCAGCGAAAGCAGTTTTTCGTCGATCATCGGGAAATGATGCTTAATGAATTCCGGCGGGCGATGGCTGATGTCGAGATACATGCAGTCTGCGCCGAGGCGTTTCATTTCGTGGTCGATAGCTCGTGCTACCACGTCGCGAGGAGCGAGTTCGCCGCGCGAGTCGAAGTCGGGCATGAAGCGGGTGCCGTCCGGACGCTTCAGATAAGCCCCTTCGCCGCGCAGGGCTTCGGTCAACAGGAAATTGCGCGCCTGTGGATGATAAAGGCAGGTCGGGTGAAACTGATTAAATTCGAGATTAGCGACGCGACAGCCCGCACGCCAGGCCATGGCAATGCCGTCACCGGAGGCGACGTCAGGGTTAGTGGTGTATTGGTAGACTTTCGCCGCTCCGCCGGTCGCCAGCACCACGGCTTTGGCGCGCAGGGTTTCGACCTGCTCGATGTCGCGGTTCCAGACATACGCCCCTACCACACGCTGTGTGCCGGGTAATCCAAGTTTGCTCGAGGTGATAAGATCCACCGCGTTATAGCGTTCTTTTACGCTAATATTGGGGTGGGACCTTGCTTTCCCTACCAGCGTGGTTTCTACTTCTTTACCAGTAGCATCAGCAGTATGGAGAATACGCCGATGGCTATGGCCGCCTTCTCTTGTTAAGTGATAGCGTTCTTCTGCGCTGTTGCCGGTTTCTGTATCAAAGAGCACGCCCTGATCGATGAGCCATTGAACGCAGTGTTTGGCGTTGCTGGCAATAAATTCGACGGCCTCTTTGTCACACAGGCCCGCACCCGCGATTAACGTGTCGTCGACGTGTGAACCGATGCTGTCGGTTTCGTCGAATACGGCCGCGATGCCGCCTTGGGCATAGAAAGTGGACCCTTCATTGAGTGGCCCTTTGCTAAGAACGGTGACTTTACAGTGGTCTGCGAGGCGTAGCGCTAATGAAAGGCCCGCGGCACCACTTCCAATAATCAATACATCACTAACAAAGTCTGATGAAGGTTGCATAACGTATGATGTTTGCAGAAGAAGAGGGAAATTCATGTTAGCCTAAATGGACTGGCAAAAGCCACGAGCACATACATCCGTTTAAAAACTTTGTGTTTTATGGAACTTAACATTCAGTTTGAACTCCAAGCAGTACTTGCTCAGGAAAATAATGATGAAAGCTGGCAGTACGACTTTTAGCGTGGAGATAGCTTTGGGGAGAGATTACCTCGGATGAGCGAGCAGTTAGCAGATCAGGTTCTGGTCGAGCGGGTCCAGAAGGGTGATCAAAAGTCGTTCAATTTACTGGTTGTACGCTACCAGCATAAAGTGGCGAGCCTTGTTTCCCGCTACGTTCCACAGGGCGATGTGCCTGATGTGGTTCAGGAATCCTTTATAAAGGCCTACCGAGCACTGGATTCGTTCCGCGGTGATAGCGCCTTTTATACGTGGCTGTACCGAATTGCCGTTAACACAGCCAAGAATTACTTAGTTGCGCAGGGTCGACGCCCTCCTTCGAGCGATGTCGATGCCAACGAAGCCGAAAACTTCGAAAATGGTGGCGCACTGAAAGAAATATCGAACCCAGAGAACTTGATGTTGTCTGAAGAGTTGAGACAGATTGTTTTTCGGACTATTGAAGCGCTTCCTGAAGATTTGCGGATGGCAATTACTCTCAGAGAGTTGGATGGTTTGAGCTATGAAGAGATAGCCGCCATTATGGATTGCCCGGTGGGCACGGTGAGGTCGCGTATTTTCCGTGCTCGAGAAGCTATTGATAATAAAGTTCAACCGCTGATTCAGCGTTAGCGATGGCGGACACTTAAAGGGTACTTAGGCATGCAGAAAGAAAAGCTTTCGGCTCTGATGGATGGTGAAGCAATTGATTCCGAACTTTTGAGTTCGCTTTCAAATGACAAAAAGCTTCAGGAAAGTTGGCAGAGTTATCACTTGATCCGTGACTCTATGCGCGGTGACATTGGAACTGTTGTACATCTGGATATCGCAGACAGAGTGGCAGCTGCTTTGGCAAATGAACCTGCCAAGCTCGTTCCTGGCGCTACCAAAGAATCACAACCCTTGCCACACACCTGGCAAAAGATGCCGTTCTGGCACAAGGTTCGCCCGTGGGCGAGTCAGCTTACTCAGGTCGGGGTCGCGGCGTGTGTTTCACTGGCGGTTATTGTCGGCGTGCAGCATTACAGCCAGCAGGATGCGACCGGTGCTTCACCGGAAACTCCGGCGTTCAATACCCTTCCTATGATGGGTAAAGCATCACCTGTTAGTTTTGGTGTGCCAAATGAAGGCAGCGTCGCGAGCGGCCCGCAAAATATGCAGGAACAGCGCAAGCGTATTAATGCTATTTTGCAGGACTACGAGTTGCAGCGCAGATTGCATTCTGATCAGCTTCAGCTGGACTCTGTTACTCCGCAACAGGCAGCTATTCAGGTCCCAGGTAATCAGTCTTTAGGAACGCAAACGCAGTAATGAAGCAAATTTGGTACGGTGTTTCCCTACTGACGTGCAGCATGCTCACCATCAATACCGCCTCGGCCGAGAATCCACCCGCTCCCGAGGCGTTATTGCAACAAATGAGCGCTGCCAGTCAATCATTGAACTATGAAGTTGCCTTTATCAACATCACGAAACAGGGCATAGATTCATATCGTTATCGTCATGCGAAGACGAAAGGCACCCAGCTCGGCGATCTCCTGCTGATGGACGGACCGCGTCGCGAAGTTGTGCAACGCGGGAACGACATCAGCTATTTTGAGACCGGACTACAGCCCTTCACTTTGGCAGGCGATCACATCGTTGACTCGCTCCCCGAACTTGCCTTCAGTGATATCGCCAATCTTTCCAAATTCTACGACTTTATTGCCGTAGGTAGGGCGCGCGCCGCCGATCGCTCAAGTGAAGTGATCCGCGTGGTGTCACGTGATGGAACCCGATTCAGCTATATCGTCTGGATTGACGAAAAAGACAAGCTTCCGCTGCGCGTCGACTTGCTCGACAAAGATGGCGAAACGCTTGAGCAGTTTCGTGTAATTTCCTTGACCGTCGACCCTGATGTGGCGGAAGCATTTAACGGTATTGATAAAGCTAATTTGCCCCCGGTGCTGAGCATTCCAGACTCAAGCAAGACGCAGTTTAGCTGGAGCCCGAAATGGTTGCCTGAAGGCATGAAGGAAGTTTCTCGTAGTAAACGAAACCTGCCAAACATGCCGGTTACCATTGAATCAAGGCTTTATAGCGACGGGCTGTTCAGCTTCTCGATTAACGTGAATCCGTCGAGCAGCGTCACTTCCGATCAGATAGTGCGTCAGGGCAGAAGAACGGTGCAAACCGACGTGCGTAACGGCAATGAGATAACCATAGTCGGCGAGTTACCACCTTCCACAGCCAAACGTATTTCTGATAGTATTGTCTTCACAGGGCAATAATGGGTCTGCATTTTAGCGTAAGGGCAGGGTACTCCGATGATGAAAGAATGGGCCACCGTAATCTCGTGGCAAAATGGTGTTGCAGAACTGCGTTGTGAAACGCAGGCCGGTTGCAGCAGCTGTCATTCGCGTTCAGGTTGTGGTTCTCGCGTGCTTAACGAGTTGGGTCCACAGACCGAGCACAATTTGCAGGTCAGCAGCGCCGAGCCACTGGAGCCAGGTCAGAAGGTTGAATTGGGCATTATGGAAGGCAGCCTGCTGCGTTCCGCGCTCATCGTCTACATGCTGCCTCTGTTTGGCGTCATCTTCGGCGGCGGTGTACTTCAAAGCTTATTCAAGGCTGATGTTTATGCGTTGATGGGTGCCGTGGCGGGAGGGGCAATTGGATTTGCTGCTGCACGTTATCTGGCTTCTAAGGTTTCAGATAAAGCGGCCTATCAGCCAGTCATTCTGCAGGTAGGTTTACCGCCTAATGCTTTCCGTTTCCAGCCGGAAACCAAATAATTTCCGACCGCGTTCTAAAAAGCGTTCCATTCACCCCTTAATGAATAGCAAAGGGAGTGAGGAGCGCTTTTTTCGTTTCTGAGGTGCCGCTTTTTGCCAGGCGAGAACAGACTAACCTTAATCTCTGATATAAATCGACGGCCAACATTAGCGTCGAATCGGGATACGATTTTGGATCATGTGCTCTATCAGCGCGATGAACAGATCGGCGCTGAACAGGGAGGTGTAGGGCACCGAGAATAAGGCTCTGCCGTGCATGTCGAGCAATTTGATGGTCTGGCTATTGCTGCCGCCGCTGATGAAATGCACCTCTTCAATCGGCACGTGGTGGCCGTCGTCAGAGTCCAGCGTACGAGCAGAAAGGCGCAGCTTTTTCTCGTTCATCATCAGAAAATTGCCGCGCAGAAAGCGCCGTATCTTACTCTTGCTCTCGGTAAGATAGCTGAAGCTGACGGTGCCATCCTGAGCCAGAGTATTGAGCGCCTGAGGGCCACGAAACAACAGTTGCTCATTCTTGATGACTTCGATAAGCCTGTCCGCATGGGCAATGTTGGGGGATATTTTATACCACGGCTTGTCGATGTTTTCGCGAAACGCCATGGTATTTAATATCTTCCTGGTATATTTTCCGGAGCGATAACGGTAAATGTCGCTTATTCCCTCGAATGGAATAAATTTATTCTTATTATCAGGTTTTGAAATGACCAGAACACCATTTTCATAAAGCTGGAATATTTGGCGCGGTTTAATAAACTGTCGCAGGATAATCAGAACAATACCTAAAGAAATACTGAATACCGTGGACATAAGAATGGCGTGCTGCTCAAAGTAGCCAGATTTTCCCAGGGTAAGCAAAAACACAAGCTGCACGGCACCCGCGACCATCAGTAGCGTAGCGAGAACCATGGTTATCCATGAGTTTGCCTTTGCAAAGCCGTGCCGGCTAAGCAGCCGACCTTCATTGATCATGACATTAACCTTGTGACCGATTGATTGTTTTATCTAGAAATAGTTAAAAGAAATTAATGATAAATATGAGTGGTGCATCGCATAACTTTATTTTTTATAACAGTTAGTTAATTGTATTTTGCCCGCCCAGTAAATGAGCATTTTCCTAAACTGCCGGAGCCTTATCAGGCAGGCATCGGAGGGATTTATCTAACCTAATAATTCAGTTTGATATTATTTATCTAATGTATTAATTGGGCCAAGAATATCGCGGACGTTCACCAGTGCATTTCGCACCGCTGCGCCACCCGCATAAAATAACAACTGCAAAAGAGACTCAATAATCTGCTCACGTGTCGCACCCGCATTCAACGCTGCCTGCGTATGAGCGCGAAGCTGAGGCACGGTATGACCGAGCGTAACGCAAGCGCCAATCACCACCACTTCGCGGGTGATTAAGTCGAGGCCTGGCCGGTTGAGTATGATGCCGAAGCGCTAGCCGAAAGCCAGACACCTCGTCCAAGGGGATTATTCAGAGTCATTTTTCCAGTTTCGTTCGGCGGCATGCGATTTCACCGATTCTTGATGATTACCTTGGCAAAAATCCAGAACTGACGGTAGATCTGATCCTCAGCGACAGAGCGTTGGACATCGTCGATGAACGCGCCGACATGATGGTCAAAATCGGCGAGACGTTGAGAATGGCGGCGCTGAGTGGACTGAGTATTATTATGCAGCCTAAGATTTTACTGGCTGAAGACCTCAAAAACGGCAATTTACGCGCTTTGCTCAGCAATTTTGCTCCTGAGCCGAAATTCGTGCCTCTTCTCACCCTGCCAGGCAGGCAACAAACACCGAAAGTCCGCACCTTTATTGACTTTTTACGGTCACGTTTTCCAGTGCGTAAAACGCGGTAAAGCTATCGTATCCTTTCGTGTAACCCGCATACAGTGTAAGATGCGCCCATATTTGCGTGGGTAGTTTTGGTGTTGAGTCCATTGCTGTGTCCATGAAAAAGGTTTAAGCGCTATCAATTAGAGAAAATCATCTATAAATGAAGAACATAAGAAACTTCTCCATTATTGCCCACATTGACCACGGTAAGTCGACACTTTCTGACCGTATTATCCAAATCTGCGGTGGGTTAACCGATCGTGAAATGGCCGCTCAGGTCCTGGACTCCATGGATCTCGAACGTGAGCGCGGTATTACCATTAAGGCCCAGAGTGTCACGCTGGACTATAAAGCGCTTAATGGTGAAACTTACCACCTCAACTTCATCGACACCCCTGGACACGTGGACTTCTCTTATGAAGTTTCTCGTTCTCTTGCCGCCTGCGAAGGCGCACTGCTGGTCGTTGATGCCGGTCAGGGTGTAGAAGCCCAGACGCTGGCAAACTGCTATACCGCGATGGAAATGGATCTCGAAGTTGTGCCGGTTCTGAACAAAATCGACCTGCCCGCTGCCGACCCGGATCGCGTTTCTCAGGAAATCGAAGATATCGTCGGTATCGACGCCACCGATGCAGTCCGCTGCTCGGCTAAAACTGGTGTGGGCGTGCCTGACATCCTTGAGCGTCTGGTGCGTGATATCCCGCCGCCGGAAGGTGACCCTGAAGCGCCACTGCAAGCGCTGATCATCGACTCCTGGTTCGATAACTACCTCGGCGTTGTTTCTCTGGTGCGTATTAAAAACGGCACCATGCGCAAAGGCGACAAGATTAAAGTCATGAGCACCGGTCAGGTTTACAACGCCGACCGTCTCGGCATCTTCACGCCTAAGCGTGTAGACACCGACGTGCTGAACTGCGGCGAAGTAGGCTGGCTGGTTTGCGCCATCAAAGACATCCTTGGCGCACCAGTAGGCGATACCCTGACGCTGGCACGCCAGCCGGCAGACAAAGCGCTGCCGGGCTTCAAAAAAGTTAAGCCACAGGTTTATGCGGGTCTGTTCCCGATTAGCTCCGATGATTACGAAAACTTCCGTGATGCACTGGGCAAACTGAGTCTGAACGACGCCTCGCTGTTCTATGAGCCAGAAAGCTCTACCGCGTTAGGCTTCGGCTTCCGCTGTGGCTTCCTGGGTCTGCTGCACATGGAGATCATTCAGGAACGTCTCGAGCGTGAATACGACCTGGAACTGATCACCACCGCGCCAACGGTTGTGTATGAAGTTGTGACTACTGCCGGTGAAACCGTCTACGTTGACAGCCCATCCAAGCTGCCGGCGCTGAACAACATTGAAGAGCTGCGCGAGCCAATCGCCGAGTGCCACATGCTGATGCCTCAGGAATACCTGGGCAGCGTGATCACCCTGTGTATCGAGAAGCGCGGCGTGCAGACCAACATGGTTTACCACGGTAACCAGGTTGCGCTGACCTATGAAATTCCAATGGCGGAAGTGGTGCTGGACTTCTTCGACCGACTGAAGTCAACCTCACGCGGCTATGCATCACTCGATTACAATTTCAAACGATTCCAGACTTCAGACATGGTGCGCGTTGATGTTCTAATCAACGGCGAACGTGTGGATGCCCTGGCGCTGATCACCCACCGCGATAACTCGCAGTACCGTGGTCGCGATCTGGTTGAGAAAATGAAAGAGCTGATCCCGCGTCAGCAGTTTGACATCGCTATTCAGGCTGCTATCGGCAACCACGTTATTGCTCGTTCAACGGTTAAACAGTTGCGTAAAAACGTTTTGGCCAAGTGCTACGGCGGTGACGTTAGCCGTAAGAAAAAACTGTTGCAGAAACAGAAAGACGGTAAGAAAAGAATGAAGCAGGTGGGTAACGTCGAGTTGCCACAGGAAGCGTTCCTGGCCATTCTGCACGTAGGTAAAGACAGCAAGTAAGTCTTTGGATAAGTTTGTGAAGGAGTAGGAATGGCTAACATGTTTGCCGCGATACTGTTCGTCGCAACGATAGTGTCAGGAATAATTTGGGCTATCGATCGTTTTAAGCTGGCGCCTGCGCGTCGTGAAAAAATCGCGCGTCTGAAAGTCGAAACGGCGGGTGCGGTAGACGAGAAAACCCTGAGCAAGGCTGCCAAGCAGCCGGGCTGGGTGGAAACCTGTGCTTCCGTATTTCCGGTTCTGCTGGTGGTATTTGTAGTTCGTTCCTTTATTTACGAACCTTTCCAAATCCCCTCCGGCTCAATGATGCCGACGCTGCTGATTGGCGACTTTATTGTGGTCGAAAAATACGCTTATGGATTAAAAGATCCTATTTTCCAGACCAAGCTTATCCCTACCGGTGAGCCGAAACGTGGTGACGTGGTGGTATTTAAATATCCCCTGAATCCACAGCTGGATTATATTAAGCGTCTCGTCGGATTACCGGGCGACCGAGTCACCTATGATCCAATGAGTAAAGAAGTGACGGTTCAACCGGCGTGCAATAACGGACAGGCTTGTGATAAAGCATTAGCCATTACCTATACCGCCAATGAGCCAAGCAACTTTGTTCAAACCTTTGGCCAGGCTTCTGGCGAAGAGGCAACCAGCGGTTTCTTTGAAACGGATCCTTCTGCACCGGTTCCGCAGGACGGCGTTCGTTTGCTCGCGCGTAAGGAAACTCTGGGCAATGTTACCCATAATATTCTTATCGTTCCCGGCGCACGCGATCAGCTGAGTGGTTATTATCAGCAGCCTGGTCAACCGCTCGGTACCTGGGTTGTTCCACCTGGTCATTATTTCATGATGGGTGACAACCGCGATAACAGCGCTGACAGCCGTTATTGGGGCTTTGTGCCAGAGAAAGATCTGGTGGGCAGAGCTTCAGGTATTTGGATGAGCTTTAAGAAGCAAGAAGGCGAATGGCCAACGGGTATACGTTTAAGCCGTATTGGTGGAATTCATTAATGCTATGCCCGTGACTATAAAGTCCGGGCATATTAACGCAGCATTATATTTCCACTCGTTGTAGAATATCTCTTCGAGCGATAAAAGTTGGCTACCCTTTTTATAAAAGAGAGGGAGCCACTGCAAACGAAACAGCTTTGGATCGGCTTTTGGCGAAGCAGGCCTGTTCCGTATGCTGAAGTTTTTGACGCATTCTTGATCTATTGGTAACTCATGAATCCCATCGTAATAAACAGGCTTCAGCGAAAGCTGGGCTACACTTTTCAACAGCAGGAGCTTTTATTGCAGGCACTGACTCACCGCAGCGCCAGCAGCAAGCACAATGAGCGATTGGAGTTCCTTGGGGACTCGATTCTCAGTTTTGTTATTGCCAATGCGCTGTATCATCGCTTTCCTCGTGTTGATGAGGGTGATATGAGCCGGATGCGTGCAACTTTGGTACGCGGTAATACCCTGGCAGAAATGGCGCGTGAATTCGACCTTGGCGAGTGCCTGCGTTTAGGCCCGGGCGAATTGAAAAGTGGTGGTTTCCGCCGTGAGTCTATTCTCGCGGATACGGTGGAGGCACTCATTGGCGGCGTGTTCCTGGATAGCGATATCCAAACCGTCGAAAGACTGATCCTCGATTGGTACCGTAGTCGTCTCGATGAAATCAGTCCCGGTGATAAGCAGAAAGACCCAAAAACCCGTTTACAGGAGTTTTTACAGGGTCGTCATCTGCCGTTGCCTTCTTATCTGGTCGTGCAGGTTCGCGGTGAAGCGCACGATCAGGAGTTTACCATCCACTGCCAGGTCAGTGGCTTGAGTCAACCGGTTGTAGGAACCGGATCAAGCCGCCGTAAAGCCGAGCAGGCGGCAGCGGAACAAGCGCTGATACAGCTGGAGCTTGAATGAGCGAAGAAAAGAATTACTGTGGTTTTGTAGCAATCGTCGGCCGACCTAACGTCGGAAAATCGACCCTGCTTAACGAGTTGCTGGGGCAGAAGATCTCCATCACTTCACGCAAACCGCAAACCACCCGTCACCGGATTATGGGTATCCATACCGAAGGTCCTTACCAGGCTATCTATGTTGATACCCCGGGGCTTCACATGGAAGAAAAACGAGCGATTAACCGCCTGATGAACCGTGCTGCAAGCAGTTCTATCGGCGACGTCGAGCTGGTTATCTTCGTGGTGGAAGGGACTCACTGGACGCCGGACGACGAAATGGTCGTTAACAAGCTGCGTGATCTGAAAAGCCCTGTGATACTGGCTATCAACAAAATCGACAACGTCACTGACAAATCCAAGCTGTTGCCGCACCTGCAATTCTTGAGTCAGCAGATGAACTTTGCCGATATCGTGCCTATTTCAGCTGAAAAAGGGACCAATGTTGACACTATCGCTGCGTTAGTGCGCAAGCAGCTGCCGGAAGCGATTCACCATTTCCCGGAAGACTACATCACCGACCGTTCACAGCGCTTTATGGCCTCCGAAATCATCCGTGAAAAACTGATGCGTTTCCTGGGCGAAGAGCTGCCGTATTCCGTGACGGTTGAAATCGAGCGTTTCGTGAGCAACGAGCGTGGCGGTTACGACATCAACGGTCTGATTCTGGTTGAGCGTGAAGGCCAGAAGAAGATGGTTATCGGTAATAAAGGTTCCAAGATCAAGACTATCGGTATCGAGGCACGCCAGGACATGGAAAACATGTTCGAAGCGAAAGTGCACCTTGAGCTGTGGGTCAAAGTTAAATCCGGTTGGGCAGACGACGAACGTGCGCTGCGCAGTCTGGGTTACGTAGACGACTTATAAGGTCTTCGCCTATGGAAGGCTGGCAACGCGCATTTGTCTTGCATGGGCGACCTTACAGTGAAACCAGCTTGATGCTGGACTTCTTCACTGAAGGGCAAGGGCGGGTACGCATACTGGCAAAAGGTGCGCGTGGCCGCCGGTCCAATCTGAAAGGCTGTTTACAGCCTTTCACTCCCTTACTGGTCCGCTGGACCGGGCGCGGTGAAGTTAAAACGCTGCGCAACGCCGAGGCCGTGTCTTTGGCGCTCCCCCTTTCAGGTTCGATTCTCTACAGCGGGCTCTACGTCAATGAGCTGGTCTCACGCGTGCTCGAGCAAGAAACCAACTACTCTTCGCTGTTTTTCGACTATTTGCATTGCCTGCAAAATCTTGCTGCTGCCAGCACTGCGCCCGAACAGGCATTACGCCAGTTTGAATTGGCGCTGTTGCATCACCTTGGCTATGGCGTCGATTTCCTGCATTGCGCGGGCAGTGGGGAAGAGGTCAGTGAAAGCATGACTTATCGCTATCGTGAGGAAAAAGGCTTTATTGCCAGCCTGGTCATTGATAACGCGAGCTTTACCGGTCGTGACCTCAAGGCGTTGGCGAGTCGTGAGTTTCCCGATGTCGCCACTCTGCGCGCCGCAAAACGTTTTACCCGCATGGCGTTGAAACCCTATCTCGGTGGTAAACCGTTGAAAAGCAGAGAGCTGTTTCGCCAGTTTGTTCTGAAAAAGCCCGCAGCTCCCGCCGAAAATCCTGCCGACTGATTTTGTTTGTGCACGCGTTAACGTGTAAAATGCCGCCTCTATCTGCTACGTTCTGCTGCGTCTAGAACCTGCTTGGGTATCAAAAAATTAGGAGTGTTTCATGGCTGAGTTATTGTTGGGCGTCAATATTGACCACATCGCGACACTGAGAAACGCGCGCGGTACTGCGTATCCCGATCCGGTTCAGGCAGCGTTCGTCTCTGAACAGGCAGGCGCCGATGGCATCACCGTGCACCTGCGTGAAGACCGTCGTCACATCACCGATCGCGACGTGCGAATCCTGCGTGAAACCATTCAAACCCGCATGAATCTCGAGATGGCGGTGACTGACGAGATGGTCGGCATTGCCTGTGAAATAAAACCGCATTTCTGCTGCCTGGTGCCGGAAAAGCGTGAAGAAGTGACCACCGAAGGCGGCCTGGACGTTGCGGGTCAGAAAGACAAGATGACCGTGGCGGTTGAGCGCCTGTCTCAGGCCGGGATCCTGGTTTCTCTGTTTATCGACCCGGATGTGCGCCAGATTGATGCTGCCGTTGCCGTGGGCGCGCCTTACATCGAAATCCACACCGGTGCCTATGCTGAAGCGCCTGAAGGCATTCACCGTGATGCAGAGTTCAAGCGAATCAAAGAAGCTGCGACCTACGCCGCGTCAAAAGGCCTGAAGGTTAACGCCGGTCACGGTCTGACCTACAAAAACGTACAGCCTATCGCCGCCTTGCCAGAGATGCACGAACTGAACATCGGTCACTCGATTATCGGTCAGGCGGTTTTTGACGGACTGGCCGGTGCGGTAAGCGAGATGAAAGCCCTGATGCGTGAAGCGCGTCGCTAATGGCTATTCTTGGGCTGGGCACCGATATTGTCGAGATAGTCCGCATCGAAGCGGTGGTTGAACGCAGTGGCGACAGGCTGGCTAAACGTATTCTCAGTGCCAATGAATGGCAGCTGTACCTGAATCACCAGCAACCGGTGCGTTTTCTGGCCAAGCGTTTTGCCGTTAAAGAAGCGGCTGCCAAGGCGCTTGGCACGGGGATTCGCAACGGGTTGGCGTTTGAGCAGTTTGAAGTGGTCAACGATGCGTTGGGCAAACCGAATCTGATTTTTCACGACCGTGCGGCAGAGATGGCCGCCGAATTCGGCGTGAAGTCAGTGCATGTGACGCTGGCCGATGAGCGCCACTACGCCTGTGCAACGGTGATTATCGAGAACTAGCCTTTCACGACAACGTTAACCGCTGCATCCTTTTGTCGACTTACCGTTGTGCAGAATGGTGCAGCACCACGAACTTGTCCCAAAGCTGGTCATTGGTTTCGACGTGCCGCGGGTCGATGATAATCGTATTGTCGATCGGGCATACTTTCTGACAGGTTGGGGCTTCGTAGTGCCCCACACATTCTGTACAGCGTTCGCTGTCTATCTCGTAATACTCACTTCCCATCGCGATGGCCTGATTAGGGCACTCCGGTTCGCACATATCGCAGTTGATGCATTTAGCGGTGATTAGCAGCGCCATAGCGTCTTATTCTCAGGATTTAAACGGGCGCGAATTATAACAAACATCCCTGGGCTAATAAGCTTCCGGCCCCGTTATCTGCAACAAAGCTGATCTGGGTCAACTCAGCTTTTTCACCAACGCCTCGCTGTGTTTGATGCGTTCTGGGGCATGTTCGGTGTCTTGTTGGATGAGCGCCATAAACAGGATATCGGTTAGCGAAAACTGTGCGGTACTGGCCGAAATTGCCGCACCGCGCGTGACTGGCAGTTCGGCGAGGGTATACAGACAGTGGTCGGCCTGCTGTTGCAGCGTGTTGGGAGAGAAACTGGTCAACGCCAGCGTTTTAGCGCCCGCCTTACGGGCAACCTCTGCCGCAAGATTGATTTCCCGCCGTTCGCCACTAAACGAAATGGCCAGCAGCAGATCCTCACTCGAAAGCGCCTGCACCGTTGCCAGCAGGACGTGGGTATCCGACTCTGCGATCGCCGTGATGCCGATTTTCAACAGCTTATAGGCGAAGTCCTTGGCGACCAGCCCCGATGCCCCTAGCCCGGTCAGCACGATTTTTCGTGCATCAGTGAGCATAAACAGCGCCTGCTGGAACCGTTGCTCGCTGTTGACGTCCAGCGTGGCACGCAGAGCCGCCTGCTTCTCTGCCAGCAGTTTTTCGCCGACGGTCAACAGGCTGTCGGTGCTGAGTATCCGGTTATGCACCGTGATAGCCGGGTCCGTCTGCGGGGCAGACATCGCCTCGCTTAGTGCCAGCTTGAGCGCCGGGAAGCCCTTATATCCGAGCTTCTGGGCAAACTTGACCACGCCAGATTGACTCACGCCCGCCAGTTCGGCCAGTTTTTGCGAGCTAAGATGTCGTGCATTCTCTGGCTGCGTAAGAAGAAAATCGGCCAGTTTTTTATCATTCTCTGCCAGCTGTGGGTACATCTGACGGATGCGTATCATACAGCTCATGATCCTGTGTCCTGCCGTGAGTTCCTGGTGGTGATGTCTCTAAACTAGCAAAAAAAACTCGCTTTGCTGAATAAACTATTCAAATATGATAAATGAATTTCGAATTAAATATTCAAGAGGTCATGATGAATTTAGGCGCTTTGGTATCTGAAACCCGCAACCCGGCCACGTCTCGTCTGGATGAAATGTCCACGCTGGAGATGGTGACCTGTTTTAATGATGAAGACCGAAAGGTCCCGCAGGCTATCAACGCGGTGCTGCCCGAGATTGCGCAGGCGGTTGAGCTGGCTGCGGCGTCGTTCAGTGCCGGTGGACGCCTGATTTATCTCGGCGCAGGCACCAGCGGGCGTCTCGGCGTTCTTGATGCTTCTGAGTGTCCACCCACCTTTGGCGTGCCGCACGGTTTGGTTGTTGGGTTAATTGCCGGCGGACCCGGCGCGTTGCTGAAGGCCGTAGAAGGTGCTGAAGATGACCCAGCACTCGGTGAAGAGGATTTAAAAAACCTGTCGTTGACCGCCGCCGACACCGTCGTAGGTCTGGCCGCTTCTGGCCGCACGCCTTATGTAATTGGCGCGCTGCGTTATGCCCGTGCAGTGGGCTGTGCCACGGTTGCCATTTCCTGTAACCCGGATTCACCTATCGCTCACGAGGCACAAGTGGCGATTTCGCCGGTTGTGGGGCCAGAGGCGCTGACGGGATCCACGCGGCTAAAATCGGGTACCGCGCAAAAGCTGGTGCTCAACATGATCTCTACCGGCGCGATGGTCAAGATTGGCAAGGTTTATCAGAACCTGATGGTCGATGTTAAGGCAACCAACGTAAAGCTGGTGGATCGCGCCTGCCGCATTGTGGTCGAAGCCACCGGGGCCGATCGTGCCGAGGCCGAGCATGCGCTGAAGCAGACCGCATTTGAAGTGAAACCGGCCATCCTGATGATTCTCGCGCAGATCACTGCCGAACAAGCCGCAGAGCGTTTACAGCGCCATAAAGGGTTCCTGCGCGCCGCGTTGGCGGAATAGTCGCGCGATGCCTTTGTTTGACGTTTGACAGGGTAAAAAGGGGGAGGAGCAATGGCAACGGATAAAACGCGGGTTCTGGCAACGGAAATCCTCAGCGGCGTGGGCGGTGAGGGCAATATCAGCAGACTCGAAAACTGTATGACGCGGGTGAGAATCCAGGTCCACGATGAACAGCTGCTCGACCTGCCTACGCTGAAAAATCTTGAAGGGGTCAAGGGCTACGTCAAGCAAGGGCAGCAGCATCAGCTGATTGTCGGCCCCGGTGCGGCGGGAAGAGTGGTTGACGCTATGCGCGAGCGACTTTCCTCCGCCGATCCCCTTGCTAAAGCACGGTTAGAACACAATAAGGCACAGGCCAAAGTGAAATATGCTGCGCCAATGAGTGGCGCGCTGCGTCAACTGGCGAACGTGTTTATTCCGCTTATCCCCGCTTTTATCGCCTCTGGCCTGATTACCGGCATCATCAATCTGCTTAAACGTCCTGACATCGCCGGCAGTCTGGCGCTGGATTACCCCAATCTCTTGGGACTGCTCGGAATATTTGGCGGCGCGGTATTTGCCATCATGAATATTCTGGTCGGCGTTAACGCGGCTCGCGTCTTTGGTGGTTCGCAGGCGATGGGCGGCGTAATGGCCGGGATCCTTTCAAGCCCGCAGCTGGCACAAATCCACCTGTTCGGCGAAGCGCTACAGCCTGGCCGTGGCGGGGTTATCGCGGTCCTTCTGGTGGTCGCTCTAATGTGCTGGATTGAGAAACGCCTGCGCCAGTGGCTACCCGAATCGGTCGAACTTATCCTCAACCCTCTTTTCACCACGCTTATTACCGCCACGCTTGCTATCGTTATTCTCCAGCCTCTGGGAGGCGTGATTTCCGATGCCATTGCGCACGGCGTCAATCTTGCCATCGACAGAGGCGGACTGTGGGTCGGTGCACTGTTGGCCGGATCCTTCCTGCCGCTGGTGCTCTCGGGTCTGCATCAGGGACTGGTGCCCATTCACGTCGAGCTTATTCAGTCACACGGTTCCAACCCACTGCTGCCCATTCTGGCGATGGCGGGCGTCGGGCAGGTGGGAGCGGCGATTGCGGTGTTGCTGAAAACCCGCAATCCCCGGCTCAAAAAAGTGATTAAAAGCGCGCTGCCGGTCGGCATTCTCGGCATCGGTGAGCCGTTGATTTTTGGCGTTACGCTGCCGCTGGGACGGCCCTTTATCGCCGCCTGCCTCGGCGGCGCAGTGGGCGGGGCGCTAATATGTTATTGGAAAGTCGCGACGGTAATTACCTTTGGTATCTCGGGTTTGCCTTTGGCGCTGACTATTATCTCCGGTAAAGTGGGACTGTATCTGACCGGTGCGCTAATCACGCTGGTGGCCGGCTTTATTTTTACCTGGATTATGGGGTTCAACGATCCCGAGGAGTAACGCATTGGGCGCGAGGACGGATCGACGGGTGGTATTTTTTGATCTCGATGGCACGTTGCATCAGCAGGATATGTTCGGCACTTTTATGCGCTTTTTGCTGCGAAAAATGCCGCAAAACCTGCTGCTGGTGATACCTGTACTGCCGATTATCGGCGCAGGAATGGTGCTTTTTGGGCGGGCCAAACGCTGGCCAATGAGCCTGATGCTGTGGTCAATCACCTTCGGGCACGGTGAGGCGCGTCTTAAGGCGCTTGAGCTGGAATTTGTGAACTGGTTCCGTCACAAAGTGGTGGCTTTTCCCGTGGTGCAAATGCGCCTGCGTGAATACCTCGACCGCGACGACGCTGAGGTATGGCTGATAACCGGTTCGCCGGAAAATCTGGTGCGCGGGGTGTATAACGCCTCACCTTTCCTGCCGCGCGTCAGACTGGTCGGTAGCCGCATTGCTCGTCGTTACGGCGGTTGGGTGCTGACCCTGCGCTGCCTCGGCGAAGAAAAAGTCGTGCAGCTTGAGCAGCGCATCGGTTCCCCGCTGAAGCTCTACAGCGGTTACAGCGACAGCAAGCAGGACAACCCGCTGCTGTTTTTCTGTGAACATCGATTCCGCGTCAGCAAGCAGGGCGAACTACAGCAACTGGAGTAAGGCGGCGCAATTGATTAAAAATCGCCGATCATTTGTTAAGCTCATACTTAACAAAACCGGTCGCTATACTGTGTAAGCAGGTTCTCGCAGTGTATGATAGCCGCCGTTTTAGTCAGGGTGAGGTTTACGTGATAGAGCAATACAGCGATCAATACTGGATGCAGCACGCCATGGCGCTGGCATTAAAGGCGCAGGAAGCAGGCGAGGTGCCGGTCGGCGCGGTATTGGTGTTGGGTAATGAAGTGATTGGCGAAGGGTGGAACCGTTCTATCGGGCATCACGACCCTACCGCACATGCCGAAATCATGGCGTTGCGCCAGGGAGGCAGGGTGGTGAAAAACTATCGACTGCTCGATGCGGTTCTCTATGTCACCCTTGAGCCGTGCGTGATGTGCGCGGGTGCGATGGTGCATAGCCGCATTCGTCGTCTGGTGTATGGCGCTGCGGATAAGAAAACCGGGGCGGCGGGATCACTGCTTGATGTGCTGCGCCATCCGGGCATGAATCACCAGATTGATATCACCTCCGGCGTGCTAGCCGACCCGTGTTCACATCAGCTCAGCGAGTTCTTCCGACTGCGACGCAGCCAGCAGAAGGCGCTGCGACAGGCCCATCGTGCGGCCGCCAACGAGACTCATCAGCCAGAATAGAGCGCGAGAGGCTTAGCCTCCCGCGTTTTTTAGCGCGCTCAGTGAGACCGCCGGATAACCCGCACCAAGCTGGGTCTGTAACAGCAGCGCCTGCGCTTTTTGTTTCTCTTTCTCCATCAAGTATCCCACCAGGCTTATCTGGTATTTACGGATATTCTCGACGTAGTTGAACGCCTGGGTACCGCGTGCGTAGCCGTAAGTCGTCTTGCTGTAGTAGCGTTTCTGATTCAGCAACGGCAGGCGCTGCTTGACGTCAACCCAACTGTCGGGATTGCCATTCTGCGCCGCAGTAATAGCGCGCGCGTCGAGCATGTGCCCATAACCCATATTGTAGGCGGCCAACGCAAACCAGATTTTGTCGTCATTGTCGATGGTGGTGGGCAGTGAATCGATAATGTGATTCAGATACAGCGCACCGCCGCGAATACTCTCCTCGGTGTCGAGTCGATCGCTCACCCCCAATCCTTGCGCGGTTGCGCGGGTCAGCATCATCATGCCGCGTACGCCGGTTGGCGAGGTTGCGTCGGGATCCCAGTGGGACTCCTGATATGAGATGGCCGCCAGCAGACGCCAGTCGATGTTGCCAGCATATTTTTCAAAGAATGGCTGTAGGGTGCTGAGTTTGGCATCTATATTGTTGAGGAAGGCACGAGTGTCGACAAAGTCGAAGTTACCCACGTGGCCCAGATACTTCTCCTCGAGCTTCTCCAGCGTGCCGTCTTCTGAGATTTGGCTAAAGAAGTCGAGCATGGCGGCATATAGGCTGTCGTCATCGGCCTTCTTGCTAAAGTACCAGGTTACCGGCTCGTCGTCGGAGGCATCAAACGCCACCGCCAGGCGCGGGTAAACGCGTTGCAGCAGGGCGACGGTCACGGAGTCGCCCAGGGTGTATTTGAGCTTTCCTTCGGCAACCTGCTGCATCAGTTCGGCAGGCGAATAACGACGGGTGACGCCCCAGTTGAGATCGGGAAACTTCTTCTTGGCGTCTTCGAGGGTAGAAATATGAGCCGAGCCTGCCGAGACAACCATATTACCTTTAATATCGGCATAGGATTTCGGGCGCACCGAACCCTGACGATAAAGCACCTGCTGGAGAACGGTATAGTACTCCGGCCCGGTACGAAATGACTTCAAACGTTCGGCGTTGTAGACCAGACCCGAAGCGAGCATATCGGCTTTGCTGCTTTTGAGATCGCTAAACAGGCTGTCAAAATCTTTGTGCGGTATCAATACCAGCTTCACGCCCAGATAATCGGCGAAACGGCTGGCTAATTCATAATCAAATCCCCGGTCACCGGTGGCGCCGTTAAAAAAAGTCTGTGAAGCGTCGAGCGTGCTCACGCGCAACTCCCCACGGGACAGGATGTTTTGTAGCTGGTCACCGGAACCACGCTGCCATGGAATGCTCGGCCAAAGGGCGAGCGCCAGCAGCAGGGTGATCAGACCTACAACTAAGTAAGTAATTTTTATGCGCTTCAAATAGTTATCTCTCTGCGGCGCTATTCTTTTAATAAGCTAAAATGGTGCTGAAAATAGGGCTATAATCCCGGTGCCGACGCATTTTGCTCAACAAAACGTCAATCTGCAACTTTATTCCCAATAACCCCTGTAAACTGTAAGGACAAATCTATTATCAATAAACCGTGCGCAAACGGTTTCGTCGCGCTCGAGGATTCTCTATAATGGCCCGCGTTTTCCCCCTGTTGCGCCCAATGAAGCACCTACGGTCAGTTGCTTCGAAGACGAGAGATATTTGATTATGGAAATACTGCGTGGTTCGCCCGCTTTGTCGGCTTTTCGCATTAATAAACTGCTTTCCCGTTTTCAGGAAGCTCAGCTTCCGGTAAACGATGTCTACGCCGAATTCGTACACTTCGCCGATGTCAGCGCACCTCTGACAACGGAAGAACAAACCAAGTTGCAACGCCTGCTCAAATATGGTCCTTCTCTCGCTGAACATGCTCCCGTTGGCCGCCTAATTCTGGTTACACCACGTCCGGGCACGATTTCGCCGTGGTCTTCCAAAGCAACAGACATTGCCCACAACTGCGGTCTGTCTCAGGTTGTACGCCTTGAGCGCGGCCTGGCGTTTTACGTTCAGGCTCCCGAACTGACCGAAGAGCAGTGGAAAACCCTCGGTGCGCTGCTGCACGACCGCATGATGGAAACCGTCTTCAGCGAGCTTTCAGACGCTGAAAAACTGTTTGCCCAGCACCAACCGGCTCCGGTTCAGCACGTTGATCTCCTCGGAGAAGGCCGCGTGGCGCTTGAACAGGCTAACGTCAAACTCGGTCTGGCACTGGCAGAAGATGAAATTGACTACCTGGTCAATGCCTTCACCAACCTTGGCCGTAACCCGACCGACATCGAGCTGTACATGTTCGCGCAGGCTAACTCCGAACATTGCCGCCACAAAATCTTCAACGCCGATTGGATTATCGACGGCGAAGCACAGCCTAAATCGCTGTTCAAGATGATCAAAAACACCTTTGAAAAAACCCCTGACCACGTGCTGTCTGCCTATAAAGACAACGCCGCCGTCATGGAAGGTTCAAAGGTTGGCCGTTTCTACGCCAACGCCGAAACCGGCCTGTACGATTTCCATCAGGAAGACGCGCACATCCTGATGAAGGTAGAGACCCATAACCACCCGACCGCTATCTCTCCATGGCCGGGCGCAGCCACCGGTTCCGGCGGCGAAATCCGTGACGAAGGCGCAACCGGTCGCGGCGCGAAGCCAAAAGCTGGCCTGGTCGGCTTCTCAGTTTCCAACCTGCGTATCCCTGGATTTGAACAGCCTTGGGAAGAGAACTTCGGCAAACCTGAACGTATTGTGACCGCGCTGGAAATAATGACCGACGGTCCTCTCGGTGGTGCAGCTTTCAACAACGAATTTGGTCGTCCCGCGCTTCTTGGTTACTTCCGTACCTATGAAGAGCAGGTGAACAGCCATAATGGACCAGAACTGCGCGGATATCATAAGCCAATCATGCTGGCGGGCGGAATTGGGAATATTCGTGCTGACCACGTGCAAAAGGGTGAAATCACCGTTGGTGCAAAACTGATCGTGCTGGGTGGCCCGGCCATGAACATCGGTTTGGGCGGCGGTGCAGCGTCATCTATGGCGTCCGGCCAGTCCGATGCCGACCTGGATTTCGCCTCCGTACAGCGTGACAACCCAGAAATGGAGCGTCGCTGTCAGGAAGTTATCGACCGCTGCTGGCAGTTGGGCGAAGCGAACCCGATTCTGTTCATTCACGACGTGGGCGCGGGCGGACTGTCTAACGCCATGCCTGAGCTGGTAAGCGACGGCGAACGCGGCGGCCGTTTCCAACTTCGTGATATTCTGAATGACGAGCCGGGCATGAGCCCACTCGAAGTCTGGTGTAATGAATCTCAGGAACGTTACGTGCTGGCCGTTGCGCCAGAGCAGCTGGCGCAGTTTGACGCTATCTGCCAACGCGAACGTGCGCCTTATGCCGTTATCGGTGAAGCGACCGAAGAGATGCACTTGACGCTGGAAGACAGTCATTTCGACAACCAGCCGATCGACATGCCGCTCGACGTTCTGCTCGGCAAGACGCCGAAAATGACCCGTGACGTGCAAACCCTTAAAGCGACCGGTGACACGCTTCAGGGCGAAAATATTCAAATCGCCGAAGCGGTGAACCGCGTACTGCATCTGCCGACCGTGGCCGAGAAAACCTTCCTGATCACTATCGGCGACCGCACCGTGACCGGTATGGTTGCACGTGACCAGATGGTGGGACCGTGGCAGATTCCGGTAGCCGACTGTGCGGTGACCACCGCCAGCCTCGACAGCTACCACGGTGAAGCGATGTCGCTCGGCGAACGAGCACCGGTAGCGTTGCTGGACTTCGCCGCCTCTGGCCGTCTGGCCGTGGGTGAAGCGCTGACCAACATTGCCGCCACCGAAATCGGTAGCCTCAAGCGTGTTAAACTTTCCGCAAACTGGATGTCTGCGGCCGGTCACCCGGGTGAAGATGCGGGCCTGTACGAAGCCGTTAAAGCCGTGGGTGAAGAGCTGTGTCCGGCGCTGGGTATTACTATCCCAGTAGGCAAAGACTCGATGTCGATGAAAACCCGCTGGCAGGAAGGCACCGAGCAGCGCGAGATGACCTCGCCGCTGTCTCTGGTTATCACCGCCTTTGCACGCGTCGAAGACGTACGCCATACCGTGACGCCTGAACTGCGTACCGACAAGGGCGACACCTCGCTGCTGCTGATTGACCTGGGTGCAGGCCACAACGCACTGGGCGCAACCGCGCTGGCGCAGGTTTATCGTCAACTGGGCGACAAACCGGCCGACGTGCGTAACGTCGAGCAGCTGGCTGGCTTCTTCAACGCTATGCAGACGCTGGTCTCCGAGCAGAAACTGCTTGCTTACCATGACCGTTCAGACGGCGGCCTGCTGGTCACGCTGGCAGAGATGGCGTTTGCCGGTCACTGTGGCCTGACTGCCGATATCGCGAAACTGGGTGACTCTGCACTGGCAGCCCTGTTTAACGAAGAGCTGGGTGCGGTTATCCAGGTACGTAACGACCAGCGTGCCGACGTTGAGCAAGTGCTGGCAAAACATGGCCTGGCCGACTGCACGCACTTCCTGGGCGGCGTCGAACAGGGCGATCGCTTCGTGATAACTTCTGGCGACAAGCCGGTGTTCAGCGAAAGCCGCACGACGCTGCGTACCTGGTGGGCAGAAACCACCTGGCAGATGCAGCGCCTGCGCGACAATCCAGAGTGTGCCGACCAGGAACACGAAGCCAAGAAAGACAACAGCGATCCGGGTCTGAACGTCAAGCTGACCTTCGCACCGGAAGAAGACATTGCTGCGCCTTACATTGCAACCGGCGCGCGTCCAAAAGTGGCCGTGCTGCGCGAGCAGGGCGTTAACTCCCACGTTGAAATGGGCGCTGCGTTCCACCGTGCCGGTTTTGATGCGGTTGACGTCCACATGAGCGATCTGCTGTCCGGCCGCCGTGACCTGCAAGAGTTCCATACGCTGGTGGCCTGTGGCGGCTTCTCCTACGGTGACGTATTGGGTGCGGGCGAAGGCTGGGCTAAGTCCATCCTGTTCAACGACCGCGTACGCGACGAGTTCGAAGACTTCTTCCATCGTCCACAGACACTGGCGCTGGGTGTGTGTAACGGCTGTCAGATGATGTCTAACCTGAAAGAAGTTATCCCGGGCGCAGAGCACTGGCCGCGTTTCGTTCGCAACCTGTCTGACCGCTTCGAAGCGCGCTTCAGCCTGGTTGAAGTGACCGCCAGCCCGTCTCTGCTGCTACAGGGTATGGCCGGTTCACGTATGCCAATCGCTGTGTCACACGGTGAAGGCCACGTGGAAGTGCGCGATGCCGTTCACCTGTCTCAGCTTGAGCATGCGAATCTGGTGGCGCTGCGCTTCGTTGACAACAACGGACATGTTACCGAGAACTATCCGGCGAACCCTAACGGCTCACCGAACGGGATTACGGCAGTGACCAACCTCTCGGGCCGCGTAACCGTGATGATGCCGCACCCAGAGCGCGTATTCCGCAGCGTCAGCAACTCATGGCACCCGGAAAACTGGGGCGAAGACAGCCCTTGGATGCGTATATTCCGCAATGCCCGTAAACAGCTAGGCTAATAACGCCTTGGGCTGATACTAAAATCCACAGCGCTACGGCCTGTGGATTTTTTTTTGCCAACTTTAGGCGTTGGCCAGTTTTACGTGCTCGAGAAGCATACAGCGGCAGGTGTCAATCAGTTCCTTCCGATGCAGGATGACGCCTTCATAGGCGATGTCCCGGGTTGCGGGGAAGTCGGGATATTCAACGGCAGTGTTGAAATGGGTCAGGCATTTTTGGTCGAAGCGCGCTTTTTAATCTTTGAGCCAGCGATATTTCGCTTTCAAATATTTGCGGTCTGATCACGTCGTCCAGAAAATGGAGATCGTTAATCACCTCTTTAAGATACTCTCTTTGAATCTGATATTTCTTTTGGTTTTGCTCTAAGCTGCGTTTTGATGCTGTATTTTTCAGAGGGATGGGTGGGTAAACCTAAAATCATACTGGCACGTCAACGGACTTATTCGATTATCGATATAACAGAGTTTATCCAATGACGCAGGACATAAATTATTATTGAACACCGTCGATATATTATTGCTGACCGGAAAAAAGGGTGCGGAGAGGATATTGCCAAGAGCAGAAATAATGCCTGTCGATCTCATTAAATTCTCTTTTGATATTATTATGCGGGCTCTTTTTTTATTTTAAAAACAATAAGGAAGAGGGGCAATAAAATAGGCCATTTGGGCGAATTAGAATATTGAATTTTGCTCAAAATGTCGCTTGATTTCTGAGAGTTCAAACTTTATCGTTGTATATCATAATGCATAACGGTGGCTTATCGTGCGTGAATTCTCCAATAAAAATCTCAATAAGAAATTAAAGAATCTCGGTTCTGGCCTGATGTTGGCTTCTATGGCATTCGCCAGTGCATCGGCAATGGCGCAGGACAACATCAACGTGACTTACGCCGGCTCGATGGGCGTGGTAATGGACAAATACCTTGGGCCCACCTTTGCCAAACAGGAAAAACTGAATTATCAGGGGCAGGGGCAGGGTGCATACGGCATGGCGAACCTGTTGGCGTCTAAAAAAGTGGTTGCCGATGTGTTTGTTTCAATCACACCGGGTCCAATTGATGTGTTGAAAAAGGCCGGTCTGGTAGACACCTCGGTACCCGTTGCGAGCACCAGCATGGTGATTGCCTATAATCCGAAGGGCAAGTTTGCCCAACTGTTTGCGGCGATAAAAGACCACAAGCCTGGCGCAGAGCCTTGGTGGAAGGTGCTGCAAACGCCGGGGCTGCACTTTGGCCGCACCGATCCCGCCACGGATCCCCAGGGGCAAAACATCATTTTCACCATGATGTTAGCCGAGAAATACTATCATCAGCCGGGTCTGACTAAAAAAGTGCTGGGTGAGACGACAAACCCTTCGCAAGTGCTGGCTGAAGGCGGTTTGTTGACTCGTCTCGAGGCGGGTCAGGTTGATGCCGCCTCGGGTTACGAAAGCGCGACGCGTTCGGCTAAACTGCCGTATATTGTGTTGCCGGACGAAATAAACCTGAGCAACCCTGAAATGTCTGCCAAGTGGTACGACAGTGTTAGCTTCAACATCAAGGACAGCGCAGGCAAAGAGAAAACCCTGCATACCCAACCGCTGGTGTTCTATGCCGCAGTGTTGAAGAATGCGCCAAATCCTGCGGCGGCGAAGCGTTTTGTCGCCTTTATGCAGAGTGCAGAAGGGCAGAAAATTTTCAGTGAAAATGGCTACGATAAACCTAAAGGCCATGATTATTAATCAGAATCGTGCATAACCAAGGTCGCCGGATGATCAGTCTGTGGCTGGCCATCCCGGCCCTTGCCCTGTTAGCTATTCCCTTTATCACCCTCGTCTCGGTCACACCGTGGCGAGGATTTCATCTTGCCTATGGCGACTGGCATTCGGTCAGTATTTCGTTGGGGCTAAGCGCGGTTTCGATTCCGATTATCGTGGTACTGGGCATTCCTCTTGCGCTTTGGATGTCGCGCAGCCAGAGCCGTTGGCGTCCATGGGTTGAGGTCGCTGTGATGGTGCCGCTGCTGACGCCGCCGTTGGCGATGGGCATACTGTTGGTATCCGCCTTTGGTCCTTACGGCACTGTTGGGGAAGACCTCTCGCGGTTGGGTATTTCGCTGACCAATAACGCGGGCGCTTTTGTGCTGGCGCAAGTTTATGGTGCGCTGCCTTACTTTGTGATGTCTGCTCGCGCCGCTTTCGAAGGCGTGCCTGCCGACGTTGAGGAGGCCGGTAAAACGCTGGGCGCCTCGCGCTGGCAGATCCTCACCCGCCTGACGCTGCCGATCGCCTCGCGCGGACTGGCGACGGGATTAGCGATAGCCTGGGTGAGGGTTATTGGCGAGTTTGGCATTGTGATGGTGTTTTGCTACTTCCCCCAGGGGATTCCGGTAAAACTGTTTATCAACCTGCAAAATGACGGCGTAGATTCGGTTTATTCTCTGCTGTGGATACTGTTGATTACTACTCTGCCATTTCCTCTGTGGTGTTTTTCGCGGATGGGAAATCGGAAGAAGGGCAATATGACGTTGGCAGAGTGAACAACGCAATAATTTCCCTGCGAAGATTAATTAATAATTTTCCTATATCGATTGTTTTTTAAAAAAAGTAATGGTTATATTTTTTGGTTTTATCAATTCTAACCTTTTATTGAAATATTTTTTATTCCCTCGCAGTCATCATGATTATCCCTATTTCTTCCAGTTAATTAAATTTTTAAGCGTTATGAAAGACGCTGTTTATTATATTGCATGGATTTTTACGTTATTGTAGGTGCTGTAGTATTGAATAATGATAGCCAAATGGTTTGTATGCGTATAAATAAAAAAATTTCCAAAACATTATTTATTGGATTATGCCTGACGGCCACGCCGGGGATGGCCGCCTCCTCACTCAACTCGACCATGTCGACAACTCCACCAGCGACGCAGCAGTCCGGATTCAACGGTGGGTGGGCTTCGTGGAAGAACGACGTTTCGAGCACCTGGAATGCCTCACCCGACCGGGATCTCTACCTACCGGTCATTACCTGGCATAACCGTGCCACCTACGACCGTGCCAAGATTGATAAATACAACGAGCGTCCCTGGGGCGGTGGTTACGGTATTTCTCGCTATGATGAAAACGGCGACTGGCACGGTCTCTACGTGATGGTTTTCAAAGACTCATTTAACCAATGGGAGCCCATTGGTGGTTATGGCTATGAGAAGATCTGGCGTCCGGTGCAGGGTCAGAATTTCAGGCTCGGTTTAGGCTATACCGCCGCCATGACTGCGCGTGATAACTACAAATATATTCCTTTGCCACTCGTGCTGCCGCTGGTCTCTATCGGCTATCAGCGTCTGACCTTCCAGGCGACCTATATTCCGGGCACACACAATAATGGCAACGTGTTCTTTGGCTGGTTAAGGTTCCAGTTCTAAAACTTTCTCCTGTGGAATCAGCGCTGTGAGCCAGATCCCCCTCTGACACAGCCTGATCCTTTATGCTTGATTTCCCTTGTTTTTATGAGCCTTAACCCGCTATAAACATTAAGAAGTCATTTAATTCATCAGGAGAAACACGTGAAAAGAACGTCCCGTCTTGCGCTTTTAACTACCCTGGCCTGCGTCATTTCTGCTTCCCTGCCTGCTGTCGCTGCCGACAATAATCTCTCTTTAGAACAGGTGCTTATCTTTAGCCGCCACAGCATTCGCGCGCCGCTCTCTAACTATAATAATGCGTTGGGCAATGCGACCACCCACACCTGGCCAACGTGGAGCACCGAAGGCGGACTTCTGACCCCGAAAGGCGGGCAGGTTGAAGAGCACGTTGGGCAGTATTACCGTCAGTGGTTAGCGAAAAATAATCTGCTGCCGGCCAAAGGGTGTCCGCAACCGGGCGAGGTTTTCACCTACGCTAACAGCCTGCCGCGTACCATTGATACTGCCAAACATTTCCTCATCGGCGCATTTCCGGGTTGCTCGCTTCCTGTGGTGAATCGCGTTGAAGTCGGGAAAATGGATCCGGTGTTTAATCCGATTATCACCGCCGACGTTACGGATCAGTTTAAACAGGCGGCGATCGACGCCACCAATAAGTCAGCTGGACAGGCCGGACTCGATGGCCTGAATCAGCGTCTGACGCCGAACTATGCGTTGGTTGAAAAGGTCATGGATTTCAAAAATTCCAAAACCTGCAAGCAGGATAAGGTCTGCTCTCTTGCAGCACAGCCTTCGAATCTGGTGATCAATCAGGGCAAGGAACCGGGGATTTCGGGACCGCTGTCGTTGGGCACCGGAATTAGCGATGCCTTCATGCTGCAATATTATGAGGGTTTGCCGGAGAAGGACGTTGCGTGGGGCCAGATAAAAACGCCTGAGCAGTGGCGTCAGGTTGAGGAATTCAAAAATGCAGACCAGAAGGCCATCTTCAGCTCTGAGCAAATTGGTAAGAATGCCGCAGCTCCAACGCTGACGTTTATGTCAGGCGTGCTGGATAAATCGCAGGCTAAAACCGCCGATCAGCAGGCGGCGCAGCAGGCTCGGGTGACGTTGTTAGTCGGTCATGACTCGAATATTGCCGCCTTTGTTTCGGCGCTCAAGATTAAAGATTTCACTCTGCCGGGTCAGTATGAGCGTACACCTATCGCCGGAGCCGTGGTTTTCCAACGCTGGCATGATAAGAAAACTGACAAAGATCTGATAAAAATCGAATATGTATATCCAACTGCGATACAAATCCGTAACAACAGCACTTATAGCTTAAAAAATCCGTTACACCGCGTTGTTTTACAAGCTGAGGGCTGTCCTATTGATAATAAAGGATTTTGTTCAGCGGACGTCTTCAATCAAGTGCTGAAGGATTCCTTAAAAAACTAAGTTTTTCCTTATTTAAACAACTTGGATCTCATTTAATTACATTTAAGTAACAACATTGTGAATGATTCGATCTACAATGGTTGCCAGTGACACCCCAGAAGAAAGAAAGACTCTCTCTGATAGACCAGTTTGTTCTGCCCGTACCTCTGTGCGGGCTTTTTTTTGCCCGTAATAAATGCGTCTAAGGCTTTTTAAGGGAGGGCGTGCTGGAGGAGAGTAAAACTCGCAGGCGCATGGCCTGCGGGCAATAGCGTTCTTTTATTGGGTTTCAATCGGATAATCTTTATTGATGTCGCCCCATTCCGCCCATGAACCGTCATAAATCAGCACGTCTTCAGCGCCAATCAGGTGCAGACCAAACAGCAGTGCGGCGGCGGTAACGCCTGAACCACAGCTGGAGATAGTGCGTTGCGTAGTATCAACCCCAAGACGCGAGAAGGTCTCTTTCAATGCCTGGGGTGATTTTATCCGACCGTTTTCAGTGAGTTCGGTGAAGGGTACGCTGAGGCTACCGGGAATATGGCCACCGTGCAGTCCCGGACGCGGCTCGGGCTGCTCGCCCCTGAAGCGTCCCAGAGAACGTGCATCAATAATTTGCACCTTCCCGAGTGCCTGCTTGACCTGTTCGGCGCTGACGACCACTTGGCTCTCCAGCCTGGCCTCGAAGTTGGCGGGAGGCAGCTTACGCTCCCCGCCTTCAGTCCGCTTGCCTTCCTTGAGCCAGGCGTTGAGGCCACCGTCCAGAATACGCACGTTGTTTGCGCCAAAGCGAGTCAGCATCCACCACACGCGCGGGGCGCTGAACAGATCACCTTCGTCGTAGAGTACGACAGCGCTGTTATTACTTATTCCGCGTTCGCTCATTGACTTACTGAATGCTTCAGCGTCAGGCAGCATATGCGGCAGGCCAGTGCTGCAATCAGAAATATCATCAACCTCGATATAGACTGCGCCAGGAATGTGCGCCTCAAGGTATTTACCATGAAAATCAATGGGCGGGTTAATTCCCGGCTTAGACTTGCGGCAGTCGATAATCACCAGACCTGATTGATCAAGATGTGAAGCCAACCAGTCGGTTGAAACGATAGATGAACTCATTATTCCTCGATCCTATTCTAATAGTGGTAGTGTCGACATTACGCCAGATCGCCGGGGATCAGTGAGTAAATCCACGCGTTGCTGGGCTGTCCATGAAAGTAAAGCCCGTTGCGATGCAGTCCTTCTTTGACCGCCCCAGACTTTTCGGCCACTCGGCAGCTGCGATGATTTTTTTCCATGGCGACTATCTCGAGTCTCGTCATGCCGAGCTCGTTAAAGGCAAAACGGGCAATGGCCTTCACTGCGGTCACAGCCAGCGATCTTCCGGTAAAATCACTGCGTATCCAGTAACCTATATTGGCGGTTTTATATTCGGGAACAATACGGTTAAGGGCTATAGAGCCAATTATTTTACCGCTGGCGAGGTCAAAAAGGCAGAAGCGATACTCCTGCCCTCGTTGCCTTTTTACATAGGAGTCAATGAGGTAAGTTCGGCTGTCTTCAAGGCTATAGCCGGTGGAACACCAGCTTTCCCATGCGGAAATATCTGCCATTGAAGACTGAATAGCATCAAAGTGCAAGGGCGCTTCCAATTCTGTCGGTACGCGTATCTCCATGCTCTCATCTTGATAAATCAGACGGCTCGTCATTTCCTTTCTCTCCCTCATTACTCGCCTCCTCGGCGTGAGATTCAGACTCACACATTCACTGAGATAATGTCAATCGAGCGATGCACAACGCGGAAGCTGCTTATGAATCAGAGGTTTGCTCGACCAGCATGACCAGTTTTAACTCATTGCTACCGGCCGGGAAAAAGGTTTGTTGCAGATAACGCACCGGCCCTTGTGAAGGGTGCATGAACAGCCGTTCTCCGCCTTCACGCGCCAGCACTTCCTGCTGCATCCACCATTGATTAAATACGCTGCTTTCTTCACGCAGGCTCAGCACCGTTTGGCGAATCTCATCTAAGTGGGCGTAGTGACTGGTTTCGGCACGAAATTCGGCGACGATGCGTTGCGCACGCGCCTCCCAGTTGACTAACAGCGTGCGCGCCAAGGGGTGAATGAACATAAACCGCAACAGGTTAGGACGATCGTCTCGGTCCAGCCAGCCGTAAAAAAGCTGCTCGGTTTGGGCATTCCAGGCCAGCATATTCCAGCAGCTGTCCAACAGATAACCGGGGCAATTGAGCTGATGCACGCACTGAGTGAGAGGTTCGTTCGGCGAGCGCACGGGCGCGTACGCCTGCGGATTTTTGATGCCGGCCAGACTGAAAAGGTAATCCTCCTCCGCAGGCTGTAGACGTAGCGCCTGCGCGAGCCTGCCGAGCGTTGCTGCCGAGATGGAAACGTCTCGGCCCTGTTCTATCCAGGTGTACCAGGTGGTGCTAATACCGCTGATTTGTGCCAACTCTTCACGGCGCAGCCCGCTGGTGCGACGGCGCGTTGAGTGCGGCAGTCCTACCCTCTCTGGTGTAGTTTTTTCTCGGTGAGCGCGCAGGAACGCGCCTAATGCCTTTGGGCCATTCAAGGGTTCTATTGTCGACATTGTTACGCTCATCAGGCTAACAGGGGAACTGCATAATACTAGTATAAATGCTCATATTGTACCCGTATAAAACCCGATATACAGTGTTGTTAAGCCAGACATCCCATGATTAAAAGGAATATAAATGGACAATAAAAACAGCCATGCGCAAAGCGTCAGCGAGCAGTTCAGCCCGAATGCCCAAAACTATTTAACCAGCGCGGTGCATGCCCAAGGACCTGATTTGACCCGGCTGTCTGCGCTGCTCACGCCTTACTCCGATGCGCTGGTAGTCGACCTGGGATGTGGCGCAGGGCATGCCAGTTTTGCGGTGTCAAAGTCAGTTAAAAAGGTCATTGCCTATGATTTGTCGGCCGAAATGCTGGCCGTGGTCAAGCATGCAGCCGCAGACAGAGGGTTGAAAAATATCGAAACCCGGCAGGGTTATGCCGAGTCGCTGCCCTTTGAAGATGCAAGCGTTGATGTGGCGATCAGCCGGTATTCGGCACACCATTGGCACGACGTAGGCGCGGCGCTGCGTGAGGTTCGCCGTATCCTCAAGCCGGGCGGTAAAGTGGTGATGATGGATATCGCCTCGCCGGGGCACCCGGTGCTCGACGTGCATTTACAGACTATCGAGAAGCTGCGCGATACCTCACACGTGCGTAATTATTCCACCGGCGAATGGTTGCAAATGTTTAATGAGGCAGGGATCCGTATCGAATCTTTAACCACCGGCAAGCTGACGCTGGAGTTTAGCAGCTGGGTCGCTCGCCTGAAGACTCCCGAGCATTTTGTGGTGGCTATTCGCGAGCTGCAAAAGGCGTCGTCAGAGGAGGTCGTACAGTATTTCGCTATCGCACAGGACGGCACTTTTGAGACTGATACGCTGTTCATCGAAGCGAGTAAAATCTAAACAATGAAAACGGGCCGGTTTCTGGCCCGTTTCTCGCCATCGCGTTATTTCTTAAACAGCTTACCGCCGAGCATCACCACGGCCAGCACCAGTGCGCCGACCACAATGCCCACAGCCAGATCGCTTGCGCCGGTTATCAGTGAGTTTACCCAGCCCTGATGCCCTGTCGTAAAGCCTTCAAGCAGGCTGTGCATGAACGGCAGGCCGTGGCTAATAATGCTGCCACCGACCAGAAACATGGCGAAGGTGCCGACGATAGACAGCGTTTTCATTAGCAGGGGAGCCGCGTTGACGATGCCACCGCCAAATCCGCGCACTGCGCGCATGAATCCGCTCTTGCCGCTGAGCTTGCTGAGGTAAAGTCCGGCATCATCGATTTTCACGATACCGGCTACCAGCCCATAGACGCCCAGCGTCATCACGACGGCTATCGCACACATCACCATAACCTGGTCCAGAAACGGTGCACTCGATACGGTACCCAGCGAAATAACGATAATTTCTGCCGAAAGGATGAAGTCAGTACGGACCGCACCCTTAACCTTGTCTTTTTCCATTTTCGCCAGTGCTTCCGGGGACTGGCTTGCCGCCTTAAGCCTGGCCTTTTTTTCCGCCTCAGCCGCTTCGTCATGCGGCATAAACTTATGCGCGACTTTCTCAAAGCCCTCATAGCACAGATAGGCACCGCCAATCATCAGCAGGGGCGTTATTCCCCAGGGGGCAAAGGCGCTGATAAGCAGCGCGAGGGGCACGAGAATTGCCTTGTTGAGAAGTGAGCCTTTGGCGACGGCCCAGACGATTGGGAGTTCGCGGTCTGCTTTGACCCCGGAGACCTGCTGGGCGTTAAGCGCCAGATCGTCACCGAGCACGCTGGCAGTTTTCTTTGCCGCGACCTTACTCATTGCGGCAACGTCGTCAAGAATAGAGGCGATGTCGTCTATCAACGCCAAAAGGCTGGTTCCTGCCATAAAAGCTCTCCCGGGAGGTTATGATTTTTAGAGATATGTTTTTAGAATTTCTATCGTTAAAAGAATCATATCAGCGATTGCTATAAAGCGTCGATTCGTGCGACGCTGTCCCACGCCGTTAAATCGCTATTTTAGTTTCTCTCCTGTGCACCATTGGCGCGCTTTTTTATTACATTTCCTCCTTAATTGAGCCTAGTGAAATAATTTTTAGTCTTTCCTCCTCATTTTCGCCATAAAGCTTGAACAACTTTACTCCCCATGACTCCGCCTTTCGTTTAATGAACGATAATTAATACCAAGGAGAACATCCTGCTCACTAATTATCGTCAGGCTATCCGACACTGTTTAGCCATAAAAACGTCTAAGGCGGAAACCATGAAAATTTTACCTCTCATTGCAGCAGCACTGTTTGCGACCGCGTCATTCTCTTCTCTGGCCGCAACGGAAATTAACGCAGCCCAGGCACAAAGTAACAATTATCAATCACTCGGCGTCGTTGACGTAGCTCAAGGCAATACGGAAGACATGAGTCTGAAAGCTGCGGTGAATGCGAAAGCCGCACAGGAAGGGGCGACTCACTATCGCGTTATCGGGGTAAGCACTCCGGGTGACTCAAGCCTGGCCCGCGCCAGCGTTGAGCTTTACCGTTAAGTTCAGTTTTTTACGATTACCAAGAACAGACCGTCGAGTGTGGGGACTACCCTCAAACAGAGGTTGCGCCAGCGGCTTCTGTCCCCAGTGTCTCACTCGACGGTTTCCTTTTACCTGATAAATTTAGCCTGCCTGTAAACTCCCTCATCGGCTTTTTTTCCTTATTTTAAATTTTCCGCTATATTTTCTATAGCCATTCAATCGATTAGTTCTGCTATTATCCTTTACTCCGCTCGAAAGACTTATTTTGCCTAACCTCAATTAATGAAAAGGAGAGGGTAGAGTTATCTTTTGCTAAATCATCTGAAAATTTCCATACATCACAGGAATTAAGACGTTTCTTATTTAGAATTAATTTAAAAGGATTTTTTAAAATAATTAACGCAAATAATTATTCCTTAAGAATTTTTCGATGTGATAGTGGTCTACATCCCCAGGGGGTTATAAATATGTTGAATGCGACAAGACTGACTATCAATGCGACAAGGTTGACCATCAAAAATCAGTTTTCCTATTTGCAGAACTTTATCTCGTCGCCGCGCACCTTCGGGACGCTGGCGCCCTCATCGCCTTGGCTGTGTCAGACCATGGTGAATCAGGTCGACTGGACCAAAACGTTGAAGATTGCCGAATTTGGCGCGGCAGACGGAGTCCTGACCAAGCGTATCCTTGATAAAATGCGCGCCGACGCGCAGGTTCAGGCGTTCGAGATCCAGCCTAACTTCATTCATAAACTGAATCTTATCGAGGACAGGCGGTTGCAGGTAATGGGCTATTCCGCTGAGCATCTGGAAGGCGACTTTGACGCCATCTTCTGCTGTCTGCCGCTGTTGTCGATCCCCACGCGGGTGAGCATGAAGATATTGCAGCGCGCTCAACAGCGTCTGAGAGAAAAGGACGGGGAGCTTATTCTGTTTCAGTACAGCCATCTGTCAGAGAAGCTACTGTCACGCTATTTCAGCTGGAAAAAAATTCGTGTAGTAAAAAACTTTCCACCGGCCTTGGTGTATGTATGTAAGCCATTATAATATAAAGGTTATTGATGTAATCTTTTCTTTACGCCATGTTTACAGGGATTGCCAATTTATTTTTTATCGGTATGATGCCTTAGGTTCAAAGATGTCTCTGGCACATAAGGATAGCGGTAATGACGCAACCCATTTTCATGATAGGCGCTCGTGGCGCAGGTAAAACAACGGTCGGCAGAGCCCTCGCGCAAGCGTTAGGGTATGATTTTGTCGATACCGATATTTATCTGCTCCAAACTTCACAACTTAGCGTTGCGGAGATTGTAGCCCGTGAAGGTTGGTCAGGTTTCCGTCGTCGTGAATCTCAGGCTCTGCAAAATATTAGCGCTCCGCACACCGTTGTCGCGACGGGCGGGGGCGTAATCCTGTCTGCCGAAAACCGCCAGTTCATGCGCGAGACAGGCCAGGTTATCTACCTGCGCTCTCCGGCCAGCACGCTTGCACACCGCCTTGAGGACTCGCCTCAGGAAGATCAGCGCCCCACGTTGACCGGCAGGCCAATTAACGAAGAAATAACTCAGGTGCTGAACGAGCGCGAAGCCTTATACCAGCAAGCTGCTCATTTCGTTCTCGATGGAACGCATACGCCTTCGATGGTGGTTGAGGACATCCTCGACGCGCTCGCCCTGCAGCTCGCCCGCTAGTTACCCCCGCCGGTTTTTAGGAGGCTTCCGAGCCTCCTGCTCACTGTAAAAGCCCCTCGTTGTCTATACTTAAGTCACCGAGATAATTTACAGGAGTTCCTTATGCCTTCTAACCCCCCTTATCCACGTAAAGCTGAAATCATTACCGTTGAGAAAGGACTGCCGGGTCAAACAGAAATCTGGTACGAATTACGCGCCGACCATCCAAAGCCTGATACCCTGATTAGCGAACATAAATCGAAGAAAGAGGCCGAGGATTCTAAACGCCGTTACGAAGATGAAGACATCAGCTGAAGGCCAACGCTTTTCCCAAAATACATTAGCCACTCTGTACGATGATGATTGCCCCGACGCTGCCCTGTCACCAGAGCAGCGTCTTTTAAAATATATCGTCAGCGAAACGTTTCTCCGAAATTCGGAGTTATACACTCCATTTTTTGCCTTTAGTGAAATTTATCACTAAATCATGTTTTGCTGGCGAACAAAATTTCCTCTATCTGCGTGGTGAAAACTATCATCCGCTGGTTTCTCCCCCCTGCTAAAAAATAAACAACTTGACGCTTTAACGTATCGGCATTAATTTTCATTCATCTTAATCAGGAACTGAGTTCCTAATAGTGGAACTTTCGCCGTGACAACACTTGAAAACGCTTCCGCAGTCTTAAAGCTATTCGCGCAAAAAGGGATAAGGCAGGGTCATCCAGGTCTTTCTTTTAGCGACGTTGTCGAGCAGTTGGGGTTGCCAAAGAGCACGGTGTCTCGTTTGTTGATGACCATGGAGACGCAGGGCTTGCTTGAACGCGACCCGGAAACGCGTCTGTACAAGATTGGAAAGCTGCTGTTGGCGGTGTCGAGTCATTATCTTTCTACGCCGCTGGTAGATGCCTGTTCGCCTTACATTCAGCAGCTGAGTAAGCAAACTCAGTGCACCGGCTACATCTCGATGCTGGAAGGTCGGGATATCATGGTGATGCGGATGTTTCCGGGTCGCACCTATCTTCAGGTCGTGACACCGGCCGGGAGTTTACTGCCTGCTGCAGAAACGGCGATAGGACGAGCGATATTAGCGAGACAGACTAACCAACAGGTGATAGATAGGTATCGCGAAGGGTATCGGGTGAGTTCACCTAACTCGCCGCAGACCCTTGAGGCGCTGCTGGCGACGCTTGCCGAGATCCGCGAAAAGGGTTGGTCATTTGCTAATAACGAGACTTTACAAGGGATTAGCACGTTAGCAACGAGCATTTCTAATAAGCATCGTAATGAAACCGTGGGCCTTTGTTTGTCTTTCCCGTCGCCGTTCGACGGCAATGATTTGCCCGCCGAAATACGTGAAGGCATCGTGGCAGTGACGCGCCAGGTAGCAGAGAAATTAGGCGATGAGTATTGGCTATAGACCAATAACGGGCCGTAAGAACCATAAAAAATTTGACCATAAAAGAGCGCAAATACTTATATAAATCATAGCGCCAACACCAGGAAACCATTGCATTTTCGCCAACATCAGGGGACTTTATGACAGGCAATACTGGGAGTGACAGCAGGGTGACCGACGGGAGTTATAATCCACTAAAAGAGATCGGCACCCTGGCTGTAATGATTCTGCTTTCGATTTTAGGCGCCATTATCGGCGTCCAGCTAATTACCACTCTCGGCGTTACGCCTAATACCTCAATCATCGGTGCGCTGTTTGCGATGTTGCTGGCACGCATCCCGATGAAAGCCTTCCAGCGTTATCGCTCTATTCATACCCAAAATCTCGCACAAACCGTTATTTCTTCAGCCACTTTTGGTGCGGCCAACAGCCTGCTGATGCCAATCGCTATCCCTTATGTGATGGGGCAGCCGCAGCTGATTCTGCCCATGTTTTTCGGCGTTTCTGCCGCGATGCTACTGGATGCCTACCTGCTTTACCGTATGTTTGACACTAAAGTGTTCCCTGCCAGCAATGCGTGGCCGCCGGGGGTGGCAGCCGCCGAGGCTATCAAGGCTGGAGACAAGGGCGGGCGTGAGGCCTGGCTGTTGGTCGTTGGCGTGGTGGTCGGCCTCGGCGGTGCGATGCTCAAGATCCCGATGGCGGCCTTTGGTACCGCATTTATCGGCAATATCTGGGCCTTGGGCATGTTCGGGATAGGCCTGCTGATTCGCGCCTATGCGCAACCGATTGCCGGTGTCGATATCAATGCCTTGTATATTCCACACGGCATGATGGTCGGCGCGGGCCTGGTGTCGCTGTTCCAGGTTATTCAGGTCATTCGCCAAAAACGTGCGGATGCCAAAGCCACCTTTACCCAGCCCGGTAATGAAGTTCGTAAGGCGCTGGGACTCGGCGCAGTGGGCTATATCGCGATTGCCGCGGCGCTGGCGCTGGCGGGCGGTATTTATACCGAGATGACGGTGAGTATGTTGATTGGTTTCATCATCTATGCCGCCTTCGCCGCGTTCTTCCACGAGCTTATCGTCGGTATCGCCGCGATGCACTCAGGCTGGTTCCCGGCCTTTGCCGTCGCGCTTATCACACTGATTGTCGGCATCCTGATTGGTTTTCCGCCGGTCGCACTGTGCATCCTCACCGGCTTTACCGCCGCGACGGGGCCGGCCTTTGCCGACATGGGCTTTGACCTTAAAGCCGGCTTTATTCTTCGCGGCTATGGCAAAGACTTGCAGGTCGAGCTTGCCGGTCGCCGTATTCAGCTTTTCGCCGCATTGATTGCCTTCCTTATCGCGATTCCGGTGGTGTGGTTCGCCCACATCGGCTATTTCGCGCAGGACTTGGTACCGCCGGTTGCACGCGTGTATGCCAAAACTATTCAGGCCGGTGCACAGCCGGGTATCGCTCACAGCCTGCTGATTTGGGCGATTCCGGGCGCAATTATCCAGCTGATGGGCGGACCTAAACGTCAGCTTGGCGTACTGCTGGCAACCGGCCTGTTGATCAACAGCGTAATGGCGGGTTATGCGGTCGTGCTGGGGATCGTGCTGCGTATCCTTATCATCCGTATCTGGGGTGAGAAGGGGCGTACGCCGATGGAAATTCTGGCCGCAGGATTTATCGCAGGAGACGCACTCTACAGCTTCTTCAGCTCTGTTTTCAGCAGTAAAGGCAAGTAATCAGACCCAAAGATATTGTGCTAACACCAGGGCTCCCATGAGCCATTATTGATAAATAAACTGGCCTTCTAAGAAGGTCAGATTAACGCGGTTGTTTTGGTTATTGCGCAGCGTTGCGTCAACCGCGTTGTTGCTGAGGAAGATGTCATGAGTTTGCTACAGACCCTTACCGTATTTGAACTGATCGACAATGCGCACGTCAGCGGCCAGGATATCGTCGACCTGTTTGCCGACTATCCTTCCGTGACCGCCAGCACGCATCGCGCGTCTGGTGCCAAGGGCGCAACCGATTTTATCCGCATTACCATTCCGGGCAGCGCCGGTAAAAGCCTGGGGGGCGATGCGCCTACGCTGGGTATCATCGGTCGTCTTGGCGGCATCGGTGCACGCCCAACGCGCATTGGTCTGGTTTCTGACGGTGACGGCGCCATCGCTGCCATCAGCAGTGCACTGAAGCTTGCCGATATGCAACGTAAAGGCGATGTGCTGGCCGGTGACGTGATTGTGACGACTCACATCTGTCCCAATGCGCCGACGCGTCCGCACGATCCGGTCGACTTTATGGACTCACCTATCGATGATGTGACCATGAACGACAACGAAGTGGTCGACGGCGTGGATGCCATCCTTTCTATCGATACCACCAAGGGTAACCGTATCATCAACCATAAAGGTTATGCGCTTTCTCCTACGGTGAAAGAAGGCTATATCCTGCGTGTGTCTGAAGACCTGCTGCGCATTATGGAGATGACCAGTGGCCGTCCGGCGGTGACCTTCCCTATTACTACGCAGGACATCACGCCTTACGGCAACGGCGTTCATCACCTGAACAGCATTCTGCAACCCTCGACGGCGACCACCGTGCCGGTGGTTGGCGTAGCGATTACCGCTGAATCCGTCGTACCCGGTTGCGGTACCGGTGCCAGCCATGAAACAGACATCGCTCTAGCGGTGAAATTCGCCGTTGAAGTGGCCAAAGAGTTTGGACGCGGCACCTGTCATTTCTACGATGCCGACGAATATCAACTGTTGTTGTCGCTGTACGGAAGCTTGCGTCACCTGCAAAGCAGAGACTAAGAAGATGATGACCTCCTTCGCTACCCTGACCATTGGCCAGGCACCGCGCAGCGACATAATGCCGCTGCTGGACGAATACCTGCCGCCTGACATGGTCACCCATACCGGACTGTTGGACGGACTGACGCTGGCACAAATCGAGCAACGTTTTTCCCCAGGGCCGGGAGAGGACGTGCTCGTGTCTCGCCTGTTGGACGGCACTCAGGTCAGGCTCGCCTCTCCGCGCGTTGAGCAGGCGTTGCAGCAGAAGATTGACTGGCTGGAAAGCGAAGGATGCAACACCATTTTGCTGCTCTGCACCGGCGTGTTCCATAACCTGCGTGCGAAAGAGGCGATGCTGCTTGAGCCCGACAGGATCATTCCTCCGCTGATCAACGGCATTGTCGGTACGCATCAGGTGGGGATAGTGGTGCCGGTGGTTGAGCAAATAGAACATCAGGCAGGCAAGTGGAGCAAGCTTAGCAAAAAGCCGTGCTACGCGACCGCCAGTCCTTATGTGGCCGACGAGCAGACGCTTATCGAGGCTGCGCTGTCTCTAAAAGAGCAAGGGGCACAGGTCGTGCTGCTCGACTGCATCGGTTATCAGCGTTCGCACTGCGATATTATTCAGAAGCAGCTCGACGTGCCGGTCGTGCTGTCTAATTCGCTGGTGGTAAAGCTCGCCGCCGAATTGCTTTATTGATATCGCACAATTTCACAGAGTCGCACCTGCAGACCGCAAAATCAATCAGCCCGTTGCCGCTTTGCGGGCTGGCTCGACAGACGCTTACGCCGCGATAAAAATCAGTGACAGAAGCTTGCCTCTGCCCATAATATGGAGTTTCTAAGTTTTTGAATATTTATCGCGAAGGACCCATCTTTATGTTGAAAAATAATGAGTATTTTGACGGGAAAGTTAAGTCGATTGGTTTCGACAGCGACAGCCTCGGCGCGCTTAGCGTAGGCGTTATGGTGAAGGGTGAGTACACGTTCGGGACCGGCAAGCCGGAAGAGATGACCGTCGTGAGCGGTTCATTGACCGTTCTGCTGCCGGGTTCAGAAGGCTGGCAAACCTTCACCGCGGGTGAAACTTTTTATGTGCCGGGCAACAGCGAATTCAATCTGCAAGTGCCTGAGACCAGCTCTTACCTCTGCAAATACCTGTCTAAATAAAAGGCTTCGCTCCGGCTAACCTTTTTACTTGAATGAGTTGCGCGCCAATCATCTCGCGCAACTCATCGTGTGAGCGTCAAAATTAACGCTGCGCTTCTCCGCCTAAAGCCTCAATCAGATTCGCAATCAGTGCCGCCAATTCGCCGGTCATTAGAATAAAGTCGGCATCAAAACGCGCTGCAAAGTCTTCACGATCGATATCGTCATTCTGTTCGCGGATTGTATCGGCAAACTTCAGGCGCTTGATGCTGCCGTCATCGGCCAACACCACCTGAATACGCTCCTGCCAATCGACAGCCAGCTTGGTGACCAACTTGCCGCTTTCGATGTGGTTGGCAATCTCGTCGCTGACCAGCGCCTGCTTCTTGCAGCGGATCACTCCACCTTCTTCCAGAATCGCTTTCAGCTCAGCTTCGTCCTGCAGGGCAAAACCGGCCGGAGGTTCGCCTGAACGTACCCATTCGGTCAGCGTCAGTTCAATAGGGCTTTCCATGGTCAGCGGGACTACCGGCAGCGAGCCGAGGCTCTTACGCAGCAGCGCCAGCATGTCTTCGGCTTTCTTGGCACTGCCTGCATCCACGATAATCAGGCCGTTAACGGTATCGAGCCACATAAAGGTCTGGCTGAAGCGGCTGAAGGCGCGCGGCATCAGCGTGTGCAGCACTTCATCTTTCAGCGAGTCTTTCTCGGTCTTTTTCAGTTTACGGTGCTGTTCACCTTCTATCTGATCGATCTTTGCATTCAGCTCTTGCTTGACCACTGAAGAAGGCAGGATCTTGGCTTCGGTGCGCGCACAGATAAGGATCTGGCCGCCGCTAACGTGGGTCAGGGCATCGCCGCCCTGAGAACCCATCGGCGAAACCCAGCCGGTTTTCGCCATATCCTGGCTGCCGCACGGGGTAAAGGTAAATGCGCTAAGCTGTTTTTCCATCTCGTCGGCAGACAGTGAGATTTCACGGCTTAGGCGATAAACCAGTAAATTTTTAAACCATAACATGATGTTATCCCTGTCTTGTCACGCTCGCAGCGTGCTATTAAATGGTAAGCAGGGCGGCATGATAACCAATTGAGCGGCATCAGTCCCTAAGAAAAATTCGTAGCCTGTGAGGTTGAGCATCCCGAGCCTTTTAAGAGCACTTACCCCCCGCAGTGTGATGAGTTTGTTATAAACTGAAGAAATAAAAAAACCTGCAATGGAGAAATATTTTGCGTATAGGAATCGATCTCGGTGGCACCAAAATTGAAGTCATCGCGTTGTCAGATGAAGGCCATGAGTTGTACCGCAAACGTGTGGATACCCCTCGCAACGACTACGAAAAAACGCTGCACGCGATTCAGGGACTGATTAACGACGCCGAAAAGGCGACCGGCCACCGTGGCAGCGTCGGGTTGGGCATTCCGGGCACGCTTTCCCCGTTCACCGGCAAAGTGAAAAATGCTAACTCGGTGTGGTTAAACGGCCAGAAACTGGATGAGGATTTGGCGCTGCTGCTGGGGCGTGAAGTGCGTATCGCCAACGACGCTAACTGCCTGGCAGTTTCCGAAGCTACCGACGGCGCTGGCGCGGGTAAGAAAACGGTATTCGCCGTGATCATCGGCACTGGCTGCGGTTCAGGCATTGCGTTGAACGGCGAAGCCCACGCGGGCGGCAACGGTATCGCGGGAGAGTGGGGGCATAATCCTCTGCCGTGGCAGGACGAAGATGAAATCCGCTTCCAGCAGGAAGTGCCGTGCTACTGCGGCAAATCGGGCTGCGTGGAGACCTTTGTCTCTGGCACCGGTTTTGCCGAGGACTATTTCCGCCTTTCCGGCCAGCGCCTCAAAGGTTCTGAAATCATCGAGCTGGTCGAGCAGGACGATCCTGTGGCCGATCTCGCTCTCGGCCGCTACGAACGCCGGCTGGCAAAAGCGTTGGCCAACGTGGTGAATATTCTCGATCCCGACGTCATCGTGCTCGGCGGCGGGATGAGTAACGTCGACAGGCTCTACCACACGTTGCCTCTGCTGCTCAAACAGTGGGTATTCGGCGGTGAGTGTGAAACGCCAATCCTTAAAGCGGTTCACGGTGATTCAAGTGGCGTGCGCGGTGCGGCCTGGCTATGGCCGGAAGGGCGCTTCTCCCTGTAACGTTTCCTGCAAAAACCAAAAGGCCTGCCACGTTCGCAGGCCTTTTAAATTTCAACGCAGATTAATCCCCTGAAAGCATCGCATCCGGTGCCGCCGCGTTGCGCTGTGCCTTGGTCGCCCCGAAGTAGAGGTAGGCGACCAGCATAAAGACCAAGAAGATACCGGCAATCTCCAGATTGAACCATACCATCGCAATCAGGCATACCACCGCCAGACAAAGCGCAATGGCTGGCACAACAGGATAGCCCGGTGCGAGGAAGCTGCGGGCCAGATCCGGGGCGGTTCTGCGCAGCTTAAACAGGCTGAGCATGCTCATGATATACATTACGATAGCGCCAAACACGGCCATAGTTATCATCGCCGCCGTCAGCGACATGCCCTGTAAATTCACCACGCCGTCGCTAAATATTGCCGCGATACCAATTACACCGCCAAGAATAATGGCGCGATGTGGCGTCTGAAAGCGCGACAGTGTCGCCAGTCCGGCCGGCAGATAGCCTGCACGAGCCAGCGCAAAGAACTGGCGCGAATAGCCGAGAATAATGCCGTGGAAGCTGGCTACCAGCCCGAACAGCCCAATCCATACCAGCATGTGCATCCAGCTTGAATGTTCACCGACCACCATCTTCATCGCCTGAGGCAGAGGATCGTTGATGTTGGCAAGTTTGCTCCAGTCACCTGCACCACCGGCCATGATCATCACGCCGATCGCTAACACAACCAGAGTAAGGATCCCGCTGACGTAAGCTTTCGGGATCGTACGTTTCGGATCTTTCGCTTCCTCGGCGGCCATAGCAGCGCCTTCGATAGCCAGGAAGAACCAGATGGCAAACGGGATCGCTGCGAAAATACCCGACACCGCAGGCAGTCCGAAGTGTTCGCCGCCGGACCAGCCGTTGAGCACGAAATTGCTGATGCTAAAGCCGGGAGCCACCACCCCCATAAACACCAGCAGCTCAAGCACTGCCAGCACGGTAACCACCAGTTCAAACAGAGCCGCGAGCTTGACGCCCAGAATATTTAGCGCCATGAACAGCACGTAAGCGCCCAGTGCCGCAACTTTTGGGTTGAGGTGTGGGAACTGCACGTTCAGATAGGCGCCAATCGCCAGTGCAATTGCCGGTGGTGCAAACACGAATTCAATCAGCGTCGCCATCCCGGCTACCAGGCCGCCGGTCTCGCCAAAGGCGCGGCGACTGTAGGCGAACGGACCGCCGGCGTGCGGAATGGCGGTAGTCAATTCGGTAAAGCTAAAGATAAAGCAGGTATACATGGTGGCGACCAACAGCGTGGTCACCAAAAAGCCGAGCGTTCCGGCTACGCCCCAGCCATAGCTCCAGCCAAAATATTCGCCAGAAATGACCAGTCCAACGGCTATCGCCCACAGGTGCAGGGTGCCTAGCGTCGGTTTAAGCTGTGTTGTCATGTTGCTCTCCTGAAGATAAATGAACGGCACGCCCGCCCAATCAGGCGGAAAAAAATCAGTACATTTTGCGCAGCACTTTCTCCAGGCTTTCGACCAGGATCAGGCTGTGCTCGGCGGTGAACACCAGCGGCGGGCGGATTTTCAGGATATTGGCGTGTGGGCCAGAAGCGCCGATCAGTACGCCCTCCTCACGCAGTCCATTGACCACGGCGAGCGCGGTTTCTGAGTCTGGTTTGCCGTCCGGCGTGGTGAAGTCAACGCTGACAAACAGCCCCGCGCCGCGCACGCTGCCGATGGCCGGGAAACGGGTCGCCAGTTCGCTGATGCCGTCGAGGATAGCCTTGCCTGCACGGCCGACGCTTGGAATAAGCTCTTCCTGTTCAATCACTTCCAGCACCGCCAGGCCAACTGCCGATGACACGGTGTTGCCGCCGAAGGTATTGAAATAGCTCGACTCGCTGCCGAAGCGCTCGAGGATATGCGGTTTGATAGTGATGCCGGCCATCGGGTGTCCGTTGCCCATCGGCTTGCCGAGGCTGACGATGTCCGGCAGTACGCCGTGACGCTGGAAGCCCCACATGTGTTCACCGGAACGACCGTAGCCAGGCTGCACTTCATCGGCGATATACAGCGCGCCTGCCTTGTGAATCTCGTCGATCGCTTCTTTCAGGAAACCGGCCGGGTCAAAGAAGCCGCCGTCGCTGGTGAAGAAGGTATCAATCATCAATGCCGCCGGTTTGATGCCGTGGCGGTGCATATCGGCCAGCGCCGCGCGAACGTCGGCGGCAAACTTCTTGCCTACCTCTGCCGGGTTGGCTGGGTTATGAATCGGCGCAGGGATAACGCGGGCATCGCCGTTCACCTTGACGTAAGGACCCATCGAGGCTGAAAGGCCGGCGATCGCCTTGGTCATGCCGTGATAGCTAAATTCGGTGACGATCACGCCGGTCCCGCCGGTGAAATCTTCGGCGATGCGCAGCGCCAGGTCATTGGCTTCGCTGCCGGTACAGGTAAACATCACCTGGCTCAGTTCAGATGGCATGGTCGAAACCAGCTTTTCGGCGAAGTTAAGCACGTTATCGTGTAAGTAGCGCGTGTGTGTGTTCAGAGTAGAAGCCTGACGAATCAGCGCCTCGAGTACGTAAGGGTGGCAGTGGCCGACGGAAGGTACGTTGTTGTAAACGTCGAGATACCGTCTGCCCGCCGCGTCAAATACCCACACACCTTCACCGCGCACCAGATGCACCGGATTTTTGTAGAACAGCTGATAGGCAGGACCGAGCAGGCGGCGGCGACGTTCGATCATCTCCAGCGCTTCGGGTGAAACGTTTGAGCTGGATGCGGCATCAAAGGCATTAGTTTTCAGCATGGTAGGTTCTCTCCTGACGGGTACGATTCGATTTTTCTCCGGCTGACCCCTGTCATCCGGCGAGTGAAGTTGTTTCGATAATGCACCGCGTTACCTCACAAAACTTGACCGCAGCGCGCTCAGTCCTGCACGCCAGAGTCAAGTTGACCGCTCGACGCCGAATTTGGTGTGCTGAAGTCAACAATTGGCCGTCCCGGGTCAAGCGAAGAACCGTTGTCGCTCGCATTCTGATAGCACAACCCCCTATTTGAGCTGCCCGGAGTGAACCCTGATGAATGCAAAACAGTCTGATACCCTGGACAACGCCAGCCTGCAACAGCTCGCTGCCAAGGCGTTAACCCGTTATCCCGATGCGCTACAGGGTGAACTCACCCTGATCTGCCGTTCAGAAAATGCCACCTTTGTCGTGAAGCTTGCCGACGGCAATCGTCTGGCGCTGCGCGTGCACCGCGACGACTATCACCAGCGTAACGAGATAGAGAGTGAGCTGGCGTGGCTCGACGCGCTGCGCGAAACCGGCATTCAGGTGCCAGAAGCGCTGGTAACGCAAGACGGCGAGCGTGTGCAGACTTTGTCACTGGGCGAAGGTGCCAGCCGCCACGTGGTGCTGTTTAAATGGATTGAAGGGGAGATGCCCACCACAGAGATCGATCCGCGCGCCTTTGCTCAGCTCGGCGAAGTGACGGCACGCCTGCATCAGCACAGCCAGCGCTGGCAGAAACCGAGCGGGTTTAAACGTATCGTCTGGGACCACCAGACCATGACCGGCGAAAAAGGCCACTGGGGACGCTGGCAGGATGCACCGGGTCTCCAGCCGAAAGACCATCCGATCGTCGAGGAGACCCTGCGCCGCGTTAGCCGCATTCTGGAAAAATACGGCAAGAGCAGTCAGCGCTATGGCCTGATCCATGCCGATCTGCGCCTCACCAACCTGCTGCTGCACAAAGGAGAGACGCGGGTGATCGACTTCGACGACTGCGGCATGGGCTGGTACATGCACGACGCGGCGGCGGCGATTAGTTTCGTCGAACATCATCCCCGTGCGTCAGAGTGGGTGGAGCACTGGCTGGCGGGGTATCAGCGCGTCTGTGCCCTCAGTGAGGACTGTTTGGCGGTGATCCCGACGATGATTATCCAGCGCCGTATTCAGCTGCTGGCCTGGGTGGGATCGCACGCGACGACCGAGATGGCGCTGAGTCTGGGCGATAATTGGGTCGCCGACAGTTTGAAACTTTGCCAAGCCTACCTCGCAACCGAGCAGTGCGCGCTGGCGGTGAGTTAAGCGTAATTTAACGACACACTGCACGGTTTGCGTGCAGTGTGCACTTTCCCTTGATATGCCAGCAAACTCCCCTTAAACCACCGCACCGGCTAAGTGCCTGACCTTAAAGCCCCTGATTTTTTCCTGATAATTCTTTCTCTGGTATGAAAATTGCAGCAACTCGTCTAGACAAATTAACCACAGTGGAAACGCGTATGCAGATTGACGTATTGCGGCAGTCAACCTTGTCAGGCTACACAGAGGCTGAGATGAACAGCAATCGCGGCGTATTGGCGGCGGCGGCCAGTGGGCTGAGCGATTTTATTATTACTAAAGGGGCCGACGTGGATCGCGTGCTGGGGATCTGCCATATCGATCCCGAGCTTTTGCAGCGTCCCACCTTGAGTCTCGGCCTGACCAACTATTGTCAGGTTCTGGAGGAGGCGGCCAGGCAGTCGGGTTGTGATAACTTCGGTTTGCATTACGGCAGGCAATTCAAACCACAGTCATTAGGCTTGATTGGTTACATTGGTCTTTGTTCGTCTTCGGCCGAAACCGCGTTGCAAAACGTGGTGAACGCCTTTCCGTTTCATCAGCACAATACGCTGACCCGTTTGGTCGACAAGGGCGAGTATTATCGCTTTGATTATCAGGTTCGCCACGGCGGCATCCTGTGTAAACGTCAGGACGCCGAGTTGACGCTGGGGATGATCCTGAATCTGCTGCGCCACGGTTTAGGCAGAAACTGGGCACCGCGCGAGGTGCATTTCGAGCATCCAAGGCCGGAGCAGTGGCACGAGCACTGCAAGATCTTCGACGCGCCAGTCTATTTTGATCAACCCTATAACTCGCTGATCATCGCCAAGCGGGATCTTCAGCGATCGATGCCCGAGCAGGATCAAACGTTGCTGTTGGTGATGCAGGATGCTATCCGCCGTTTGAACGCCGACAATCTGACGCAGCAGTCGGTGGTCGATCGCGCGAGATCGCAGGTCAGACAGAATTTGACCCTCGGCGAGCCGGTGCTCGACGACGTGGCCGACAAGATGGGCATGTCACCCAGCTCGCTGCAACGCCGGCTGCGTGAACAAAACCTGACGTTTACCCTGCTGGTGGACAAGGTGCGCTGCGAGCTGGCAACGCACTATCTTCAGCAACAGCAGCTGCCGATTTCAGAGATGGCACTGCTGTTAGGTTACTCCGAGGTCAGTGCCTTTTCGCGGGCGTTTCGCCGCTGGTTTGGCCTCAGTCCGCGGCAGTGGCGTCAGGAAAGGCAGCACTAAATTCTCTCTCATGGCGCAGTCCGCTAGGCTGCGTGATGCTCTTCGCATTCACGGCTGAAGTTTGCGCGCCGGCACTAAACCTAAACTGTAGGGCTACGAGATTATAAATTCGGAACAATAAAAATCGATTAAACCCCTCGAATATGGCAGTCTGCTACGCTTGACAGCATTAAATTTATAGCAAATCTTTGTGAGCAATATGGGAAATTAGCATGGCGTCAGGCTTAATTGGGCGGGATAGATTTAACCACTATCTCTTTATTGTCGTAGTAGCGCTTTTAATCTGTATTTTACCCTCCGGCTATACACATGAAAAAACCAGCAGAGAGATTTTCTACCTCTGCAGCTATTTATCAATAACCGGCATCGTTATAAATTATAAAGAATTCAAAGGAATATTCCTCTCTTCACGTTACGCCTTGCCGCTTTTTGCCCTCGCAGCGCTGTATGCCGTCTGGTCACTTTTTGCGGTTTATGTCACCACTGACAAAGCGAACGAATGGCTGTTGTTCACTTCGGCCAAACGCTGGTTTTTGAGCGGGCTGATAGCCCTTTATATCTGTTGGGGCGCGCGAAAGCAGCGACTTTCGGCGGCTACGCTGCAACGTTGCGCCTTGGCGTCGCTATTTGTGGCCTTTGCCGCCGCCAGCGTTTATGGCATCTGGCAACATTTCACTGACCCCGAACGCATCATCCTCGGCATCAACCGCGCCACGATGACCGCCTATGCCTATAGTGCGCTCGCGCTGTCGGTCATGACGCTGATTGGCCGCAGCTGCACCTCGTCGAAAAAATATCTCGCTATTCTGCTGATGTCGCTGGTGTCGTTGTACGTTATTTTCCTCACCGAGACGCGTTCAGCGATGGTATTACATCTGCTGCTGGTGGTCCTGCTGGTGCTGGCGATGCTGTGGAAGGACAAGAAACTCACCGCTAAATCACTGAGTATACTGATTATATTAGTGGTAGCCGTCGTGGGGGTAGGGTCGCGCTGGTCGATTGTACAGTCACGCTTTGACGTCACGATGAGCGAGTATCATCTCTACGAGAAGGGCGATGATCAAACCTCCTTGGGGTCGCGCTTTACGATGTGGAAAATGGGGCTGATAACCTTTGAACAGCATCCGTTCGGGCAAACCGAGACCGGGCGTAACCAGCGGATCGAACAGTATTTGCTGAGCCATAATCAGCCAAATTCTTGGGCGCTGCGTTACATCCAGGTTCACCTGCACAACGAGTTTATTCAGACTGCCTCTCTGTCGGGGATTTTTGGTATCGCGACCCTGTTGTTCTTCTTCGGTATGCTGATTTTCCGTAACGGCATTTCGGGGCTGCTGCTGAATCCGGTGTCTATGGTGGCATTGTCGGCCTTCCTTTATGGATTGACCGACGTGCTGCTGATTTCTGAAGAGTACATTGTGCTATTTTCAACGCTGATTCTGCTGTCGGCGCTGAGTTGCCGAACAGAGAAAGAAAACGCCTGATGAAAGGGGGGCCGCCGAGGAGAATTCGGCGGCCCCCGCAATGAGCTAGTCGTTTACCTTGAACGCATTGTCCAGCCGACTGATCCCTAATCCATTTACTTTCTTCACTTTTATCTGCACCGGAATACGGTCTTTCATCGCCTCGACGTGGCTAATTACGCCGATGGTTTTTCCACTGGCGTTCAGGCTGTCGAGTGCGTCCAGCGCGGTGTCGAGCGTGTCGGCGTCGAGCGTGCCGAAGCCTTCGTCGAGGAACAGCGAGTCGATGCGCGTTTTGTCGCTGACCAGATCCGACAGCGCCAACGCTAGCGCCAGACTCACCAGGAAGCTCTCACCGCCGGAGAGCGTGCGGGTATCGCGCACTGCGTCGGCCTGCCAGGTATCGACCACTTCAAGCTCGAGTGCATCGCTGGTTTTGCGCTGCAGCAGGTAGCGACCGTGCAGTTTGTCCATCTGCCTGTTGGCCAGATAAACCAGATGCTCCAGCGTTAATCCCTGTGCAAACCTGCGGAACTTGGCACCGTCGCTTGAGCCAAGAATCTGATTGAGGTAGCTCCAGTCGTCATACAGCTCCTGCGACTGGGCAATCTGCGTAAACAGCGCCCGTTGCCCGGCCTGGCGCTGGCTGTCGCTCTCAAGCTGGCTGCGCAGTTCGCCCTGACGCTGCTGCATCGTTCGCAGCTGGGCGTTCAACGCGGCTATCCGTTCCGCCAGGGCATCGGCCCGGCTGGTATGTTGATCGATACCGGCTGGGCGCGACTGAAGATGCTGTTCCAACTGCTCGCTGGCCTGCTGCAACAACGCCTCACTCTGGACTTGCTGCTGGCTGAGCCGGTCTTTCAGCGCCTGAAGCTGCTGGCGTAAAGACTCGTCAATCAGTGCCGCATTAACGGCCTCTTCATCGTCAAACGCGCTGGACGCCAGCGCCTGCTGCCACTGAGTTTGCGCCCGTAGCAGGTCGGTCTCGCACTGGCGCTGACTCTGCTGCAGGCTGAGCACTTGGCCGCCGAGCTGGTCGAGCTGTTGCTGCACCGCCTGCAATTGCTCATGAGCCTGATGGCGCGCCCGTTCTGCTGCCTGTTGCTGTTGGCGCAGGTGTTCGCGGACCTGTTTAACCTGTTGCTCGCCAAACAGGCTATGGCGCTGGCTGCGCAGTTGCGTGAGTAACTGCTCACTTTCGGCCAGTGTCTTGGCTAACTGCTCGACCTGCTGCTGAACCTCGGCATGCTGCTTGTGCAGCGTCAGAGCACGTTCGTTTTGAACCACGGCCTGTTCTTTAACCTGAGCCTGTTCGGCCTGCGCTGCGTACAACGCTTCCTTCGCGCGTTGAACGGCCTGCACGACGTCATCATGCTGACGGATCAACTGCTGGCACTGCTGTTCTTTTTCTTCACATTCCCTGAGCCAGTGTTGCAGCGCCTCGCCGTCTTGCAGGGTAAAGCCAAGGATCAGTGATCCGCAGGCCTGCTGCCACTGTTCGAGATATTCAGCCTGCTGTTTTTCGTCCTGTTGCAGGGCGCTTTGTAGCCGTTTTTGCTGCTCAAGCAGTCCTTCGGTGCGCGTGCGCAGCTGTGTGCCGGTGGTCTGCAGTCTGTCGGTTTCTTCACGCATTTTCTGTACGCGCAGCGCAGTTTCGGAGGGACTGACTGCCTGATAGGCCTCGATGGCCGGATGCGTCGTCGAGCCACACAGCGGGCACGGACAGCCGGTTTGTAGCCGTGCGCGTTCCGCTTCAAGGCTAACAATCAGCTGCTCCTGTGCCAGCAGTTTTTCTACATCGTTGAGATGCTGTTTCTGCTTTTTATACTGTTCGCGTGCATCGCTAAGCTGCTTTTCTGACTCGGTCAGTTCGTTCTGGCGCGCCGCGTACTCCTGCCGCTGCCTTTCGATACGCTGCGACAGTTGTTGATAGAGTGGCTGTAGGGTTGAAAGTTGCAGGCGCACCGGACGCAGCCTGGCAAGCTCTGCCTGTTGGCTGCGCAAAGTGGCCTGTGGAGACTGAGCCTCGAGCACGCTGTGCTGCTGAGTCTGGGTGTTTAACGCGGCCTTGAGTGCTTCTTCAGTGGCCTGAAACTGACGGGTTTTTTCCGCCGACGCCGCCTGCTCGGACACCCACTTTTTCCGCGACTCGTTCAACGCATGCAGCTGATTTTGCTGCTTAAGATGAGACTCGCGGTCCTCGTTTAGCTTCGCCTGTAAAGCCTCTATTTTGACGTCCAGCGGTTGAACCTGTTGCTCAATCAGCTCTTCCTGACGCTGCTTCTCGGCGGCCTGCTGTTGCTGGTTCTCTAGCGCCTGACCCAGCGCCTGAGTGAGCGGGTTTTTCGCCTGTTGCAGCTGTTGTTGCCGTTCACTCAGCTGCGTTATCTGACGCTGTAACTCGGTCTGCTGCTGTTGACAGCGCGACCGTTCGTTGAGCAACGGGCGGAGCTTTTCGGCCGGTTCACTGCGGGCAAGCTGCTCGAGCTGCGGCTGTGCCTGCTGTTTTTGCTGCGCCACGTCGGCAACATGCTGGCGGTACTGTTGCTGCTTTTGCTGGTTACTTTGCCATTGCTGCAACCAGTTCAGGCCGTGCTGTTGCAGTGCCGTTTGCTGACTCAATTCGGTTTCCTGCAGGCCCAACTGCGCGAGTTCCTGCTCCCGCTGCTGGCGCTGCTCGTCGTTCAACAGTTCGATACCTGCGGCGCGTTGGTGCAGCAGGTCTAGCTCGACTTTTGCCTGCTTGTGACGCTCGAAAACCTGAGCCGACAGGCGTCCGTAAATCTCGGTGCCGGTCAGCTCTTCAAGCAGTTCTGCGCGCTCGTTGGCCTTGGCATTAAGAAACGCGGCGAACTGACCCTGCGAGAGCATCATTGATTTGGTGAAACGGCCGAAGTCGAGGCCGGTCAATTCGGCGATAGCCGGCAGCTTGTCGCGGACCTTATCAGCCAATATCTTGCCGTCGGCCAACTGCGCGAGTTCGACCTTGGGGGCCTGTAGGTTGCCGGTCGGAGAATTCCCCGCGCGGCGCTGGCTCCAGAACGCCCGATAGCCAACGCCCTTGACCTCAAACTCCACCTCCGCCAGCGATTCGGCGGTGTGGCGGGTCATCAGCTCATTTTGGCTCGGCGAGACGTCAAGGCGCGGCGTCTGGTGGTAAAGTGCCAGACAGATGGCGTCGAGCAGGGTGGTTTTCCCCGCCCCGGTCGGGCCGGTAATAGCAAACAGACCGTTGCTGGCAAAGGGTTCGGCGGTGAAATCGATTTTCCACTCACCTTCCAGCGAGTTGAGGTTTTTTAGGCGCAGACTGAGGATTTTCACGGCGCGACGTCCTCCGCAGAATGACCGCTCTCAACCTGTTCAAGCACCTGAGAAAACAGCGTGCGGATGCGCTGCTGGCGACCCTCTTCGGGAGCATTTTCCTGCGCCAGACGCCGTTCAAAGACTTCGGTAACGCTCAACTCTTTCAAGGTCTCTTTCTCTTGTTGTTGCAGGCCCAGCAAGCGCTGCTCCTTGCTGCGCCGCAGCAGTACGACTTCGACCGGCAGCGGGTCGGTAAGCTGCTGCACCCGCCGCTGAATGTCGCTGAGATAGTCCTGTGTCGCGACCTCGATATCCAGCCAGACCACTTTCCCGTTCTCGAGGCCGGCATACGGCAGCAGCTGTTTTTCGATTTCGGCCAGCGTCCCTTTGATAATTTCCATCGGCTGTGAGCGAGGAATAACCAGCGTCTCGACGGCGTTGAGCTTCTCGGCGGTGAAATCGAGCAGGTAAACGCTCTTTTCATTGCTGGCTTCATCGAAACTGAGCGGAATCGGTGAGCCGCTGTAGCGAATATGCTCAGTTTTGGCAATTTTTTGCGCCTTGTGGATGTGCCCGAGCGCAACGTAGTCGACCGGCGGGAAGGCCTGCGCGGGGAATGCATCGAGCGTACCGATGTAAATGTCGCGCACCGAGTCGGAGGTGCTGACGCCCACGGTAGTCAGGTGCCCGGTGGCGATAATCGGCAGGGCGCCGCCGAGCTCATCGCGCCTGTCACAGGCCGCCTGATAAAGCGAGGCATAGTGCGCGGCGATGGCCTCCTGCAACGCCAGCTGTTTCTCGTTGCCGGACTGTCCGGCCTGGCTTGAAAGCAGGTCACGCGGGCGCAGGAACGGGATAGCGCAAAGTATCGCCCCCGGTTGCCCCTGGCGATTTTTCAGGGTCAGCACCTGACGCGACAGATCTTCGCCGACGGTGGCAATCACCTGGGTATTCAGGCAGGAAAGCAGCTCGCGCGATTCATTTAAGGTGGCGACGGAATCGTGATTCCCTGCCAGGACGATGAGCTGACAGCCTGTGCGCTGAAGGTCGACCACAAAGCGGTTATACAACTCGCGCGCGTAGCTTGGCGGCGAGCCGGTATCGAAAATATCCCCCGCGACCACCACCGCATCTATTTGATGTTGTTCAACCTGTTCAATCAGCCAGTTGAGAAAGGCCTGATGTTCGGGAGCGCGGCTTTTGGTAAAGAAGTACTGACCGAGGTGCCAGTCAGAGGTATGAATGAGTCGCATGGGGGGCTCGCGGTGGCGGTAACAGGCGATAAGTATAAACGCCGAGGGTAGTGGCTGTCGCCGAAAAACCTTTTCAATGACAAATGCCTGGGTCAAAAATAACGCCTTGGCTACACTTAAACGCAGCGTAAATTCTTTTCATAAATCTGTCACAAAAGTGACGCATAATGACGCCCGAAATCAAAATTAAGTTCGCTAACTTATTTGGCAGGCTATCAAAATGGCTAGACGCATATTAGTTGTGGAAGACGAAGCACCGATCCGTGAAATGGTTTGTTTTGTGCTTGAGCAGAATGGTTATCAGGCCATTGAAGCTGAAGATTTCGACTCGGCGGTCAATCGTCTGATTGAACCTTACCCTGAGTTAATTTTGCTGGATTGGATGTTGCCCGGTGGGTCAGGCATTCAGTTTATCAAACACCTTAAACGCGAAGCGCTGACCCGAGATATTCCGGTGATGATGCTCACAGCAAGAGGTGAAGAGGAAGACCGTGTGCGTGGGCTCGAAGTCGGCGCCGATGATTACATTACCAAACCCTTCTCTCCCAAAGAGCTGGTGGCCCGTATTAAGGCCGTTATGCGCCGCATCTCTCCGATGGCGGTCGAGGAAGTCATTGATATGCAAGGCCTTAGCCTTGACCCATCCTCGCATCGCGTTATGGCGAACGAGCTGGCGTTGGACATGGGCCCAACCGAATTCAAACTGCTGCACTTCTTCATGACGCACTCTGAGCGCGTCTATAGCCGTGAACAGTTGCTCAATAACGTCTGGGGCACTAACGTTTATGTAGAGGATCGCACGGTTGATGTGCATATCCGTCGCCTGCGTAAAGCGTTGGAAACCAGTGGGCACGACCGCATGATCCAGACGGTTCGCGGAACAGGCTACAGGTTCTCGACTCGCTACTAATACCCTTCATCTTTCATGTTGCAGATGCGCAGGCAACATGAAAGATATTGGGTAGGCATCTCTATCACTCACAGCGGAGATACTGTGTGTTAGAACGATTATCCTGGAGGCGTCTGGCTGGTGAACTATTTATGTTCTGCTGTCCTGCGCTTATCCTCGCCATTTTTATTGGTTATCTGCCCTGGCTGCTGCTGGCTTCCGTGCTGGCGGCGCTGGGTTGGAACTATTTTAACCAACTAAAGCTTTCCCACTGGCTGTGGCTCGATCGCAGCATTACCCCTCCTAGTGGACTATGGAGCTGGGAACCGCTGTTCTATGGCCTTAATCAGATGCAGATGCGAAATCGCCGCCGGCGACGCGAGCTGGCGCTGTTGATTAAACGTTTTCGCAGCGGGGCGGAATCGCTCCCTGATGCCGTGGTATTGACCACCGAAGAGGGCAATATTTTCTGGTGTAACGGCCTGGCTCAGGAGCTTCTGGGCTTCCGCTGGCCGGAAGACAACGGCCAGCACCTGTTTAACCTGCTGCGCTATCCTGAACTGCGTGTTTGGGTGCAGAGTCGAGATTTTACCCGCCCGCTGACGCTGCACCTTAATAATGAGCACTACGTCGAGTTTCGAATCATGCCGTATTCGGAAGGACAACTGCTAATGGTGGCTCGCGACGTGACGCAAATGCGCCAGCTTGAAGGGGCCCGACGCAACTTCTTCGCCAACGTGAGCCACGAGCTGCGCACACCGTTGACCGTCTTGCAGGGCTATCTGGAGATGATGGACGATTCCACGCTGGAGGAGCCTTTCCGCAGCAAGGCACTGGACACCATGCAGGAGCAGACGCGGCGGATGGACGGTTTGGTCAAACAGCTGCTGACGCTGTCGCGCATCGAGGCTGCCACTAATATCGATCTACAGGAAAAAGTCGATATCCCGGGCATGCTGGGCATGCTGGAGCACGAGGTTGCTGCGCTGAGCGCTGGACGCCACGAAATCGTGTTCAAGATTAACGAACATCTCAAGGTGTTTGGCAACGACGAGCAGCTGCGCAGTGCGGTATCGAATCTGGTGTATAACTCGGTGAACCATACGCCGCCCGGCACGCGCATTGAGGTGAGCTGGCAGCAGACGGCGCAGGGCGCACAGTTTCAGGTCAGTGACAACGGGCCGGGCATTGCTCCGCAGCATATTCCGCGTCTCACCGAGCGATTCTATCGGGTAGACAAGGCGCGTTCGCGTCAGACCGGTGGCAGCGGCCTCGGGCTGGCTATCGTGAAGCACGCACTGAGCCATCATCATTCCCGTCTGGATATTGACAGTGAGGTCGGTGTCGGTACCCGCTTTATGTTCACGCTGCCTAACCGGCTGATAGTCACTAACGCACCCGCTGAGAACCAGCGTGTTAAGCACTGACGCTTCCCTTAAACGGTCCTTTGATGGCCCGTTTTCTTTTTCACTCTCCCGCAAAATGCCTCGTCGATTTCATTCAAAATGAAATCATCACACGTGATCATGAATATTTTTCAAGTGATGTGAAAATTACTCGTTTTGTGATGAAGACTATTCATGGCAGCATAGCCTTTAAGCCGTTTAGACATCCAGAAGTCTATATATCACTCAAAGTAACTATTCACATTGTGAACTAACTCGCTTTGACCTTGGGCTACCCTTTAATTAATTGCAGCGGCGTAACGCGCCGAGGCGTTTGTCAGGAGTTGAAAATGTCACAGCCAAACCCAGTCTATCGTGCCGAAGTTGTTGGTAGCTTCCTGCGTCCGGAAGCACTGAAAAAAGCCCGTCAGCAGTTCAAAGACGGTGAAATCGATGCGCAGCAGCTGCGTGCGGTGGAAGACACCGAAATCCGTCGTGTGGTAGAACAGCAGCGCGAAGCCGGTCTGCAAGTGGTCACTGACGGCGAATTCCGCCGTGCGTGGTGGCACTTTGACTTCTTCGAAGGCCTGCAGGGCGTTGAAGGTTATGATGCAGAGCAGGGGATTCAGTTCAACGGCGTGCAGACTAAATCACGCAGTATCAAAGTGGTCGATAAGATTGCCTTTGGCGACCACCCAATGCTGGAGCATTTTCATTTCCTGAAAAGCATCAGCGGCGACGCGGTAGCGAAGATGACCATTCCTAGCCCAAGCGTGATGCACTTTCGTTATAACCGCGATGCGGTAAAAAACGTATATCCAAACCTGGAAGACTACTTTGAAGATCTGGCGCAGGTTTACCGTGACGCGATTAAAGCCTTCTATGACGCAGGCTGCCGTTACCTGCAGCTGGACGACACCGTCTGGGCCTACCTGTGCTCTGAAGATCAGAAGAAGCAGATTGTGGCACGCGGTGATGACCCGCAGGTGCTGGCCAAAACTTATGCGCGCGTATTAAACAAGGCGATTGAAGGCAAGCCTGACGACCTGATCATTGGTCTGCATGTGTGTCGCGGCAACTTCCGCTCAACCTGGATTTCCGAAGGCGGTTATGAGCCGGTAGCCGAAATCTTATTCGGTACCGTAAACATCGACCGTTTCTTCCTGGAATACGACAACGAACGTGCAGGCGGCTTCGAGCCTCTACGCTTCATCAAGCCGGGTCACCAGCAGGCAGTACTGGGCCTGATTACCACCAAAACCGGTGAGCTAGAGCAGGCGAAAGACGTGGAAGCACGTATCAAGGAAGCGAGCGAATATCTAGACATCAACCAGATCTGCCTGAGCCCGCAGTGTGGCTTCGCTTCTACCGAAGAAGGTAACAGTCTGAGCGAGAAGCAACAGTGGGATAAGCTGAAGCTAGTGGTCGATTTAGCCGCTAAGATTTGGTAAAGCTTGATCTTTCGAGCTACAGCGGCGTTCGCTTCCTTCGCTCACCCCAGTCACTTACTGATGTAAGTTCTTGGGGATGAGCTTAGTCGCTGCCTTGCTGTAGCTCGAAATCTCTGCGCTTTAAGCGAGGACTACAGCGGCGTTCGCTTCCTTCGCTCACCCCAGTCACTTACTGATGTAAGTTCCTGGGGATGAGCTTAGTCGCTGCCTTGCTGTAGCTCGAAATCTCTGCGCTTTGTCTACGCTTTAATAGTGCAGGGAGATCAAAAACTTGGCTATTGCAAATTGAGTTGTTGCGTAATGGTTAAGAATGCACCGCATAATTGTGCGTGAATTGGCTATAAATTGGTTGTTTCACGCACTTTTCATTTCATTAAAGCTTAAAATAGTCATTTGTCGCTCAAAAAACATACGCATCATGTGGTGATTTTGTGTCTATATCCAGTTAATCTCTCTGTTGTGCCTTTTAAATCCAGTTGATGACTCTGCTTTTGGGATCAAGACTTGCCTTCATGCACTATAAAAGCGTACCTTAGCGCCGCTGCCACTCGCACAACCCCTGCATAATAACGTCGTTTTTTAACATATCGTCAGGCGTTTTCAGCTCACTCTCGTACGTTGGATTGGGCCACTTGCGCCATCCAGGGTTCAGGGATTCTCCTCGGAATTTGAGCCGAGTGTCAGCATCGGACACTTTTATTCATTTTGCACAGGCATCACGACATCCATCATGAGTCATCGTTTAACAACCAAAGATATTCTGGCACTGGGCTTTATGACCTTTGCCTTATTCGTCGGCGCGGGGAACATCATTTTCCCACCGATGGTCGGTTTGCAGGCTGGCCACCACGTTTGGTGGGCGGCATTCGGCTTTATGATTACTGCCGTGGGCCTACCGGTCATGACCGTGGTCGCGCTGGCTCGCGTGGGTGGCGGTATCGACGCGCTGAGTACGCCAATTGGCCGTAAAGCCGGTCTGCTACTGGCCACCGTCTGCTATCTGGCCGTCGGGCCGTTGTTTGCCACGCCGCGCACCGCGACCGTTTCTTTTGAAGTCGGTATCGCTCCACTGACCGGTGACGGTGCAACCCCTCTGCTGGTTTACAGCCTGATTTACTTTGTGCTGGTCATCGGCATCTCCCTCTATCCGGGTCGTCTGCTCGATACCGTTGGGCACGTTCTGGCACCGCTGAAAATTGCTGCTCTGGCTGTTCTGGGTATTGCCGCCGTCCTGTGGCCTGCCGGTCAGCCACTGCCTGCCACCGAAGCCTACCAGACCCAGCCGTTCTCAAACGGTTTCGTGAACGGTTATCTGACCATGGACACCCTGGGTGCGCTGGTATTCGGCATTGTTATCGTTAACGCGGCGCGTTCTCGCGGCGTGAAAGACGCCAAACTGCTGACCCGTTACACCATCTGGGCGGGCCTGATTGCCGGTGTGGGCCTGCTGCTGGTATACCTCAGCCTGTTCAAAATGGGTGAGAATACCGCCTCCCTGGTGCCTCAGGCGCAGAACGGTGCGGTTATTCTGCACAGCTACGTTCAGCAAACCTTTGGTGGCATCGGCAGCTTCTTCCTGGCGGCGCTTATCTTTATCGCCTGTATGGTCACTGCTGTTGGCCTGACCTGTGCCTGCGCCGAGTTCTTCTCACAGTATCTGCCGCTGTCTTACAAGACGCTGGTATTTATTCTGGGCCTGTTCTCTATGCTGGTTTCAAACCTGGGTCTGAGCCACCTGATCCAGATTTCTATTCCGGTGCTGACCGCCATTTATCCGCCGTGTATTGCTCTGATTGTCCTGAGCTTTACACTGCGCTGGTGGAATAGCTCGTCGCGTATTATCGCGCCGGTAATGCTGGTGAGTCTGATTTTCGGTATCATCGACGGCATCAAGACTTCAACGTTTGCCACCATGCTGCCTGCATGGGCCACGAAATTGCCACTGGCAGAGCAGGGACTGGCGTGGTTACCGCCGTCCATTCTGATGCTGGTGCTGGTTGCGGTTTACGACAAGGTGTGCGGTGAGCGTAAAGTGACAGCGCATCAGTAATGAGCGCTAACTGTCTGCCATATAATCAGTGGCAACAGCGTTGATTAAGCTTTCGCCAATTTAGGCCACGGAATTGTTTCCGTGGCTTTTTCGTTGGCACAGGGGGATGGAATTTCTCCATCATCTCGTTTTTAGACCGCGCTTTATGATTTGGAATTTTTGAATGCAACACTCTCTAGATACACAGTCGGCTGAGACACCCTCAACTTCGCTTAAACGCGGACTGAGCACCCGACATATTCGCTTTATGGCGTTGGGGTCGGCTATCGGTACTGGCCTGTTCTACGGCTCGGCTGACGCTATTAAAATGGCAGGCCCAAGCGTGCTGCTGGCTTATCTGGTCGGCGGGATTATTGCTTTTATCATTATGCGCGCGCTGGGCGAGATGTCGGTGAATAACCCCCAGACCGGCTCGTTTTCACGCTATGCACAGGATTACCTGGGGCCGCTGGCTGGCTACATCACCGGCTGGACTTACTGCTTCGAAATTCTGATTGTCGGCATCGCCGACGTGACGGCCTTCGGCATCTACATGGGGGTCTGGTTCCCCGACGTACCGCACTGGATGTGGGTGCTCAGCGTAGTGCTCATCATCGGCGGTATCAACATGATGAGCGTCAAGGTGTTCGGTGAGCTGGAGTTCTGGTTCTCGTTCTTCAAAGTTCTGACCATCATCGTGATGATTGCAGCCGGTCTGGGCATCATTATCTGGGGTATTGGCAACGGCGGTCACCCGACCGGCATCAGCAACCTGTGGAGCCACGGTGGATTCTTTAGCCACGGTATCATGGGGACCATACTGTCATTACAAATGGTGATGTTTGCCTACGGCGGTATCGAAATCATCGGTATCACCGCCGGTGAAGCGGAAGACCCAAAGAAAACCATTCCTAAAGCCATCAACTCCGTGCCATGGCGTATTTTGGTTTTCTACATGGGAACACTGTTTGTTATCATGTCCATCTTCCCATGGAACCTGGTCGGGACGCAGGGCAGTCCGTTCGTACTGACCTTCCAGCATATGGGCATCGCTGCCGCCGCGACGATTCTTAACTTTGTGGTCATCACCGCGTCGCTATCGGCAATTAACGCCGATATCTTTGGCGTGGGCCGAATGCTGCACGGCATGGCGGTACAGGGGCAGGCGCCTCAGGTGTTCAGCAAAGTTTCCCGCCGCGGTACGCCGTTTATGACGGTTATCGTGATGATGGCTGCACTGCTGGTTGCGGTGTACTTGAACTACATCATGCCGGAAAGCGTGTTCCTGGTGATTGCCTCGTTGGCTACCTTTGCCACCGTGTGGGTATGGATAATGATTCTGTTCTCGCAGATTGGCTTCCGCCTCAAGCTGAGCCGTCAGCAGATTGCCGAGCTGGAATTCCCGATGCGCGGCGGTATCTTCACCTCGATTGTGGCCATCATCTTCCTGTTCTTCATCATCGGACTGATTGGTTACTTCCCAGATACCCGTATGTCGCTCTACGCGGGCGGTGTTTGGGTTCTGGCGCTGCTGGTGAGCTACTGGATTAAATCGCGCAACAAAGCCGGATAACGGCGCTAACACGGCAATAAGAAAGGGAGGTAAGCAAGTGCTTACCTCCCTTTTTAACATGGCTTATCGGGTCATCTATGTTGCTGTGATTAGGGAGCGCACCCCATAGCGCGCGCGGCCAATCAGTAACCGATCGCCGCGCCCGCCGGACGACGTACGTCGTTGGCACCGTACAGATAGCCTTCGCGCACTTTTCCCGATACCGCCGCATCATTACCCGAACTCTGCGGGGTCACGCCCGCCGCACCCGGCAACCCGACCATAATCAGCTCCGCTGCTCCCCAAGGGGTCTGCTCGACCATCTTGTAGCCCATCTTCTGCAGCAGGTTGAGGCTGTCGGCCGACACCCCGCGCTGCTCGTAATAGACCTCGTCAGGCAGCCACTGGTGGTGAATGCGCGGGGCGTTGACCGCTTCCTGTGGAGGCATGCCGTAGTCAATCACGTTAAGCGCCGTTTCCAGCGTGATGGTGATGATGCGAGACCCGCCCGGTGAACCGAGAACCATAAAGGTTTTGCCGTCTTTAGTGATTAAACTCGGGCTCATCGATGATAGTGGGCGCTTACCGGGGGCAATGGCGTTCTTGCTGCCCTGCACCAGACCATACATGTTTTTCTCACCGACCTTGCTGGTGAAATCGTCCATCTCGTCGTTAAGGAAGAAGCCGGTACCCGGTGCAATCTCTATTGAACCAAACAGACCATTAATGGTGTAAGTGGTTGAAACCGCATTGCCGTCTTTATCTACAATCGAGTAATGCGTGGTCTCAGGCTTCTCGTGCGGTTCCATGCCAGGCTGCACCTGAGAAGAAGGCGTTGCCTTATCGGCCTCAATCTTCTTGCGAATATCTGCCGCGTAGCTCTTGCTCAGCAGACGGTCGACCGGGTTCTTCACGAACGCCGGATCGCCGAGGAAGGTGTTGCGGTCCATGTAGGCATGACGCATTGCTTCAGTCAAATAGTGAATCGACGCCGCCGAGTTGAAGCCCATGCTCTTCAGGTCGTAACCTTCAAGAATATTCAAAGTTTCACACAACGTGACGCCGCCTGAGCTCGGCGGTGGTGCAGAGACAAACTTGTAGCCGCGATAGCTACAGGTGACCGGTGCGGTTTCAGTGACCTTGTAGTTGGCAAAGTCGGCGGCGGTGATAATACCGCCGCCTTTTTTGGAGGCTGCCTCGACCGCGGCCGGGATTTTGCCTTTGTAGAAAGCGTCGGGGCCACGTTTTGAAATTGCTTCCAGCGTGTTGGCGAGGTCTTTCTGAACCAGTCGATCGCCCGGCTGCAAAGGCGTGCCGTCTTTTCTCAGGAAGATTTTCGCCACGTCAGGCTGGTCTTTGAACTTGGCCGTTTTGGTGTCGAGGATGTCGGTATCGGCGCGGGTCAGCACAAATCCTTGACGCGCGAGCTTGATGGCCGGAGCCATTACCTGGGCGCGCGTGAGTTTACCGTATTCACGCTGGGCGTGATCCAGACCCATCACCGTGCCCGGCACGCCGACGGCGAGATAACCGTACAGGCTGGCGCCTTTTTTGATATTCCCCTGTGCGTCGAGGTACATATTGGCGCTGGCAGCCGCAGGTGCCATTTCACGGAAGTTAATGAAAGTATCTTTTCCATCGGCCAGATGGACGGTCATAAAGCCGCCGCCGCCAATATTGCCGCAGCACGGGTTAACCACCGCTTCGGCATAGCCAACGGCTACTGCGGCATCAATAGCATTACCGCCTTTTTTGAGGATATCAACGCCAACCTGCGAGGCCAGGTATTGCGAAGTAACGACCATACCATTTTTGGCTTCAACTGCCGGGGCTGACGCCGCGTGCAGAGCGCCACTCACCAGCAGTGCGCCTACGGTTAATGGTACGGCTAACGGCCTTGCCCAGAGCTTTAAAGACATAACAACTCCTGTTTATACCCTGTCAGTGTGTTTTTTTGAAAAAAACGGATCCAATGAAATAACATCGGTAAGCTCTTATGTTATTTAACATTTAAGGAATAAAGGCAAGCAGGAGTATCAGCAGAAAGGCAAAAGTGTGGCGGGGCGAAAATTATCCGGGCATAAAAAAACGGCCAGCAAGGCTGACCGTTTCGGTAAAAGGGGATTGGCTGATGCCGATAATCGAAACGATTACAGGTTAACAGCGTTCTCAGACAGGTAAGCAGCAACGCCAGTTGGAGAAGCGTCCATACCTTTTTTACCTTTTTCCCACTGAGCCGGGCAAACTTCACCGTGCTCTTCGTGGAATTGCAGTGCGTCAACCATACGCAGCATTTCGTCGATGTTACGGCCCAGCGGCAGGTCGTTAACAACCTGGTGACGCACGATACCTTTATCATCGATCAGGAAAGAACCACGCAGTGCAACGCCCGCTTCTGGGTGTTCGATGCCGTAGGCTTTCTGGATTTCACGTTTGATGTCAGCAACCATCGCGTATTTCACTTTGCCGATGCCGCCATTCTCAACCGGGGTGTTACGCCATGCGTTGTGAACAAACTCAGAGTCGAAAGAAACGCCAACAACTTCAACGCCTTTAGACTGGAATTCTTCGTAACGCTTGTCGAAAGCGATCAGCTCGGATGGGCACACGAAAGTGAAGTCCATTGGCCAAAAGAACACAACGGTGGCTTTACCCGCGGTATGTTTTTTAAAGTTGAAGTTTTCAACAACTTCGCCGCTGCCAAGTACAGCTGCTGCGGTAAAATCTGGGGCCGGACGCGTTACCAGAACCATAAAAACTCCTTTCTAGTATAGGTAAATGAAGAGGGGTGATGAAATCAGCGGTCAGTATAAGGGCAACGAGTAGGGGAATAAACCCCATGGGACCAATCGATCAGATAGCACTCGGCTATCAACTGTGATCTAGATCTGCTTCTCGCGCGCCTGTTGCATCATTTGCGGATAAAACTGCCAGAACTGTCGCTCTAGCTGGGCATATTCGCGCTCTACGTCATAAAAAGAGCCCGCTAAGGCTGCGAGCCTCGGGCGTCGATTGGCCATGCCTTGTAATACATCCTTAATAAAGGATAAGTCAGCATAGCGCTCCATCCAGCGCTGCGGCCAGAGGTAGAGGTTAAGGTTACGAAAACGCTCTGGGGTCTCGGCCAGGTTTGGCTCGATTTGCTGCCGACACTGGTTGATAAAGAGCGGCAGCGGCGTGTCAGGGCACAGTTTGTCCCAGTGCAGCGACAGGAAATGGTCCCATACGACGTCGAGCGTGATGGGCGCGACGCGGCGGTAATCGGCACTGAAAAACTCGCGGGCAACTTTGACTTCCGGCAGGGAGTCGGTCATCACGTCAACGCGACGATGCATGCGGATACCGTCAGTCACCGCGCTGGCGTAAAGCCCCTCGGGGTTGCCGCGAACGAAGTCGGCCATCAGGTTTCCCAATAGCGAACTGTCGGCCAATTTGGCCAGATGAAGGTGTGCGAGAAAATTCATTCCGGCAGTATAACGTCTTTATCCTGAAAATTACCCCAGGGTTTCCTGATTTATTCCGGTGAAAGCTTGCAGGGGCAACCCGCTAGCTCTAGACTAAGCCGCCTGTTTTATCCTGCAACTCTCATGCAGCAGATGCGTTGGCCACGCCCGCTCACCCTGGTCACTGACTTGAGTCACCTCTTGGGGAGGGGCGAGCCTGCCGCCTTCTTGCAACGCGAGCTGTCTGGATAAAAGATTAATATCTTAAGTTAATGTGGAAATATCAGCTATGCGCGTTGCCGATTTTACGTTCGAACTTCCTGAGTCCCTGATTGCTCGCTACCCGCAAAGTCAGCGCAGCGGGTGTCGTTTACTGTCTCTGGACGGACCGACCGGAGAACTGACGCACGGTATCTTTACAGATGTGCTGGATAAACTGAACCCGGGCGACCTGCTGGTTTTCAACAATACCCGCGTTATTCCTGCGCGCGTATTCGGTCGCAAGGCGAGCGGCGGCAAGATTGAGGTGCTGGTCGAGCGCGTTCTCGATTCACACCGCGTGCTGGCACACGTTCGTGCCTCCAAAGCACCCAAGCCGGGCGCAGAACTGCTGCTGGGCGACGCCGAAAACATCAAGGCGACCATGGTCGCGCGCCACGACACGCTGTTCGAGTTGGAATTTAATGAAGATAAAGATGTCTTTACTCTGCTCGATGAAATCGGCCATATGCCGCTGCCACCTTATATCGATCGCCCGGACGAAGACGCCGACCGTGAGCTTTATCAAACGGTTTACAGCGAGCGTTTAGGCGCCGTGGCGGCGCCGACCGCTGGACTGCACTTTGATCGGCCGCTGATGGACGCGCTGAAAGAGAAAGGCGTCGAGCTGGCGTTCGTTACGCTGCACGTTGGGGCAGGCACCTTCCAGCCGGTGCGCGTCGAGACCATTGAAAAGCATGTGATGCACGCCGAGTACGCCGAGGTTCCTCAGGAAGTCGTCGATGCCGTTCTTGCCTGTAAGGCGCGCGGTAATCGCGTGGTGGCCGTAGGCACCACCTCGGTACGTTCGCTCGAGAGTGCGGCCAACGCCTGCAAAGACGGTCTTATCGCCCCTTTCTACGGTGATACCAGTATCTTTATTTTCCCAGGTTATGAATACCAGGTCATTGATGTGCTGATCACCAATTTCCACCTGCCAGAATCGACGCTGATCATGCTGGTTTCCGCGTTTGCAGGCTATAAAAATACCATTAACGCCTATCATCAGGCGGTAGCGGAAGAGTACCGTTTCTTTAGTTATGGTGATGCTATGTTCATCCACCGTAACCCGCTGGCACCACAAGAAGTGGTCGGCGAGTAGTTTTTTATCTGCCCATTGGTGGGCTATCTTTGGGAACATCCCCAAAATTATCCAAAATATTTCAACATGCAGCCCACCGCGCAGCGTGTTGAAAGATAGAGGATAAAGCTATCGGACTGTTTTTCCGGTGTGGAGAAGAACGTGAAAATGAAGTACGAATTACAAACTACCGATGGCCGCGCGCGTCGTGGTCGTCTGGTGTTTGAACGTGGCGTGGTTGAAACGCCAGCCTTTATGCCTGTGGGCACCTACGGCACGGTAAAAGGCATGACGCCGGAAGAAGTCAAAGACACCGGCGCACAGATCCTGCTCGGTAACACCTTCCACCTGTGGCTGCGCCCGGGTCAGGAAATCATGAAGCTTCACGGCGACCTGCATGATTTCATGAACTGGCATGGCCCAATCCTGACCGATTCCGGCGGCTTCCAGGTGTTCAGCCTGGGCGCAATGCGCAAGATTAAAGAAGAGGGCGTGCACTTCCGCAACCCGATCAACGGCGATCCGGTGTTCCTCAGTCCTGAAAAGTCGATGGAGATTCAGAACGATCTCGGTTCTGACATCGTGATGATCTTCGACGAATGTACGCCGTATCCTGCTGACTGGGATTACGCCAAACGTTCGATGGAAATGTCCCTGCGTTGGGCAAAACGTAGTCGCGATCGCCACGACGAACTGAAAAATAACAATGCGTTATTCGGAATTATTCAGGGCAGCGTTTACGAAGATTTACGAGATGTATCGATAAAAGGGCTGGTAGATATCGGCTTTGATGGTTACGCTGTGGGCGGTTTGGCTGTCGGCGAGCCAAAAGAGGACATGCACCGTATCCTTGAGCACGTTTGTCCGCAGATTCCTGAAGACAAACCGCGCTACCTGATGGGCGTGGGCAAGCCGCAGGACTTGGTCGAAGGCGTGCGTCGCGGTGTTGATATGTTCGACTGCGTGATGCCAACGCGTAACGCCCGTAACGGACACCTGTTTGTGACCGACGGGGTGGTGAAAATCCGCAATGCCAAGCATAAAGATGACACCTCGACCCTAGATGAACACTGTGATTGCTATACGTGTCGCAATTATAGCCGTGCCTACTTGCATCATCTCGACCGTTGCAACGAAATACTGGGTGCGCGCTTAAATACCATCCACAACCTGCGTTATTATCAGCGTCTGATGGCCGGTTTACGCCAGGCTATCGAAGAAGGTAAATTAGAGCAGTTTGTGACTGAATTTTACGAGCGACAAGGCAAGCCGGTTCCGCCTTTAAACTTCTGAGGTCGAGCAAGAGATCCTCTTTCTCCTTAGAGTAAGAGGATTTGACTGTTCGGCGGCAAAGATTTTTTTTAGTATTTTATTAACAACTTGTTTTATAACAACAATGAGGGAATTTAAATGAGTCTTTTCATTTCTGATGCCGTCGCAGCTACTGGCGCACCGTCACAGGGAAGTCCTTACTCTCTGGTCATCATGCTGGTGGTATTTGGTCTGATTTTCTATTTCATGATCCTGCGCCCGCAGCAAAAACGTTCTAAAGAGCACAAAAAACTGATGGACTCCATCGGTAAAGGTGATGAAGTCATGACAACCGGCGGTCTGATCGGTCGCGTAAGCAAAGTAGCCGAAACCGGTTACGTTGTTATCGCGCTGAACGACACCACGGAAGTGATGATCAAGCGTGACTTCGTGGCTGCCGTTCTGCCGAAAGGTACGATGAAGGCGCTTTAATTTTTGATTTTCCCGAAGGGAACTGCCGTGTTAAACCGTTATCCTTTGTGGAAGTATCTGATGCTGATCTTCGTGATTATCGTCGGACTGCTTTATGCGCTTCCCAACCTTTATGGTGAGGATCCGGCTGTTCAAATTACTGGCGCTCGGGGTTCCGACGCCAGTGTTGCAACGCTGGACCAAGTCAGAGATGTACTGAATAAAGATAAACTCGTCAGCAAGTCTATTGCGCTAGAAAACGGCTCAATCCTTGCGCGATTCAATGACACCGACGTTCAGCTGCGTGCCCGCGATGCCCTCACCGCGGCGCTGGGTGACAAATTTGTTATTGCACTGAACCTGGCTCCTGCGACGCCTTCTTGGCTGACCATGCTGGGTGCCGAGCCTATGAAACTGGGCCTCGACCTGCGCGGCGGCGTGCACTTCCTGATGGAAGTCGACATGGATACTGCACTGGGCAAACTGCAAGAGCAGACCATGGACAACATGCGTAGCGACCTGCGTGACCAGAGCATTCCTTATGCCACGGTTCGTAAGGCCGACAACTACGGCGTGGTGCTGACCTTCCGTGATTCCGCGACCCGCGACAAAGCTGCAGGCTATCTGGCGCCTCGCCATCGTGACCTGGTATTCACCAACAGCGGTGACAACGATATCCGTATCGTGATGACCGATGACCGCCTGAGCGAAGCCAAAGAGTACGCCGTACAGCAGAACATCAACATTCTGCGTAACCGTGTGAACCAGCTGGGTGTTGCCGAGCCGTTGGTACAGCGTCAGGGTTCTGACCGTATCGTCGTCGAGCTGCCGGGTATTCAGGACACGGCGCGTGCCAAAGAGATTCTGGGTGCGACCGCAACGCTTGAGTTCCGTCTGGTTAACACCAACGTTGACGCTACTGCAGCGGCCAGCGGACGTGTCCCTGGCGACAGCGAAGTCAAGCAGATGCAGGACGGCCAGCCGGTTGTGCTGTACAAGCGCGTGATTTTGACCGGTGACCACATCACCGACTCCACCTCAAGTCAGGACGAATATAACCAACCCCAGGTTAATATTTCCCTCGACAGCGCGGGCGGTAACATCATGTCCAACTTCACTAAGGACAACATCGGCAAGCCGATGGCGACCCTGTTTGTGGAGTACAAGGACAGCGGCAAGAAAGACGCTAACGGTCGTGCCATTCTGGCGAAGCAGGAAGAAGTTATTAACGTCGCGACCATTCAGTCACGCCTGGGTAACAGCTTCCGTATCACCGGTGTGAACGATCCAAATCAGGCTCGTCAGCTGTCACTGCTGCTGCGCGCCGGTGCGTTGATTGCGCCAATTCAGATTGTTGAAGAGCGGACCATCGGTCCAACCATGGGTGCGCAAAACATTACTCAGGGTCTGGAAGCTTGTCTGTGGGGCCTGCTGGCATCAATCCTGTTCATGGTGGTGTTCTACCGTAAGTTTGGTGTGATTGCGACAACCGCGCTTATCGTCAACCTGGTGCTGATTGTCGGGATCATGTCCCTGCTGCCGGGCGCGACGCTGACCATGCCGGGTATTGCGGGTATCGTACTGACGCTGGCGGTGGCGGTTGACGCCAACGTACTGATTAACGAGCGTATCAAGGAAGAACTGCGTAACGGGCGTTCCGTTCAGCAGGCCATCCATGAGGGCTACAGCGGTGCGTTCTCCAGTATCGTCGATGCAAACGTCACGACGTTGATCACGGCAATTATTCTGTATGCGGTCGGTACGGGATCGATTAAGGGCTTTGCAATCACCACCGCTATCGGTGTTGCAACCTCTATGTTTACGTCGATCGTCGGTACACGTGCCATCGTCAACATGCTTTACGGCGGCAAACGCATCAAAAAGCTGTCTATCTGAGGAGTGCGTTGTGGCACAGCAAGAATATACTGTTGAACAACTAAACTACGGCCGTAAAGTCATCGACTTCATGCGCTGGGACAACGTGGCTTTCTGTATCTCAGGCCTGTTGTTAATCGCCTCTATCGCGATTATGGGTGTTCGCGGGTTTAACTGGGGTCTGGACTTTACCGGTGGTACGGTCATTGAAATCACCCTGTCTCAGCCCGCTAATCTCGACACTATGCGAGATTCGCTGGCGACGGCCGGTTTCAAAGACCCGATCGTGCAGAACTTCGGCAGCAGCCGTGACGTGGTAGTTCGTTTACCACCGCTGTCTTCCGACAGTGCCGGTCAGGAACTGGGTAACAAGGTCATCAGCCTGATTAACGCCGATGTTGACAAAACCGCGACCGTTAAACGTATCGAGTTTGTCGGCCCAAGCGTCGGGAGTGATCTGGCGCAGGCCGGTGGCATGGCGCTGCTGCTTGCGTTGATCTGTATCCTGATTTACGTCGGTTTCCGTTTTGAATGGCGACTGGCGTTGGGGGCGGTTATCGCACTGGCGCACGACGTCGTCATTACTATGGGCGTGCTGTCGCTGTTTAAGATTGAAATTGACCTGACCATCGTGGCATCTCTGATGTCGGTCATCGGTTACTCTCTGAACGACAGTATCGTGGTATCGGACCGTATTCGTGAGAACTTCCGCAAGATCCGCCGCGGTAACTCTTACGAAATCATGAACGTGTCCCTGACCCAAACGCTAAGCCGCACCATCATGACCTCGGCGACCACGCTGATGGTTGTGCTGATGCTTTACATCTTCGGGGGTCCTCTGCTTGCAGGCTTCTCACTGACGATGTTGATTGGTGTGACCATCGGTACCGTTTCTTCAATCTATGTTGCCTCTGCGCTGGCTCTGAAGCTGGGCATGAAGCGTGAACATATGCTGCAGCAGAAGGTCGAGAAGGAAGGGGCGGATCAGCCCTCACTTCTTCCTTAAGCACGGCAGGCCCCTCGCAGGAGGGGTCGATTGATTTGATGTAAAAAAAAGCCTCGCAGTTCGCTGCGAGGCTTTTTTATTGGGCAAAAGCGGCGTTAGGGTTTGGCGTCCGCATTGCCTTCTGGAATCAGCGTCAGGTGATGCAGGTGAACGAATCCCAGCGTTTCTGGTGTGATATTGCTAAAGCGTACTTCGGTGGTCTGCTCGCTCGACGGCAGCAGTCTCGGAGTAACGGTAATAACCTGAGACTGCATATCGACGGTCAGCGGCTTGCCGGTCACCTGGTCAATCTGACCCCAGTCGACGACGGCGCTGAAGGCAGGCAGCGCTTTGCCCGAGGTAGACTTAATTTTTAATACTGCGCTGGTGCCGGTACTGTCTTGCGCAATCGAGTCCAGTGAAAGGCTCAGTTGGGCAAAATCGGTGTTCAGCAGGGCAGGTGTTTTGGCCTGCGGCAGCAAATAGACACCGTTGGTAGACTGGCGATTGAGCGTAGTCTGATGCTCAAGCGCACCCGCGAGATCGGTCAGACGATCAAGTTTCTGATTCAGCTGATTAACTTCGGTCGTCAGGGTCGATACTTCAGGATTTTGCGCCGCACATCCAGCCAAACTGAACAGGGCGGTTAAGGCGAGAATGGCACGATAAGAGGGAGTCATTGACCTGATGTCCTTTATTCAGATTTCTATACTGATACAAGAGTTAGTGCCAAAGTTTATCACGATAGTGCGCCGACGTTGCGACAGCCTTTGTTGTCGCGGCACTTCGGGGTAAACTACTGTCCAGATAATATCCGAGCAGGAAGTTCTATGCATTGTCCATTTTGTGCCGCCGTTGACACGAAAGTTATAGATTCACGCCTGGTGGGCGATGGATCACAGGTCCGCCGCCGTCGCCAGTGTCTGGTATGCAGCGAGCGCTTCACCACCTTTGAGGTGGCAGAGCTCGTGATGCCGCGGGTTATCAAGAGTAACGAGGTCCGTGAACCGTTTAATGAAGATAAACTTCGTAGCGGTTTCCTCAAGGCGCTCGAGAAGCGGCCGGTCAGCTCGGACGACGTTGAAATGGCGATCAGCCATATCAAATCTCAGCTTCGCGCCACCGGCGAGCGTGAAGTGCCTGCCAAAATGATTGGTAATCTGGTGATGGACGCGTTGAAAGGCCTCGATAAAGTGGCCTATATCCGCTTTGCGTCCGTTTATCGCAGCTTTGAAGACATCCGTGAGTTCGGCGAAGAGATCGCGCGACTTCAGGATTAATCCCGCTACTTACGACTCCGTTCACCACAACAGGGAAGGCTATGTTTAACGACGATTTCTATATGGCGCGCGCCTTTGAACTTGCGCGCAAAGGGCGCTTTACCACAACGCCAAACCCTAACGTCGGCTGCGTTATCGTGCGCGACGGTGAAATCGTTGGAGAAGGCTTCCACCTTAAGGCCGGTGGCCCACACGCCGAGGTCCACGCGCTGCGCATGGCCGGTGAGCGTGCTCGTGGCGCGACCGCCTATGTCACGCTAGAACCCTGTAGCCACCATGGCCGCACGCCGCCGTGCGCCGACGCGCTGCTTGCGGCGGGCGTGTCTCGCGTGGTGGCCGCCATGCAGGACCCTAACCCCGAGGTTGCCGGTCGCGGCCTCTATCGCCTCAAAGAGGCGGGCGTCGAGGTAAGCAATGGTTTGATGTTGAGTCAGGCCGAAAGCGTGAATCTCGGGTTCCTCAAGCGTATGCGCACCGGTTTCCCTTACGTCCAATTGAAAATGGCTGCTTCGATTGACGGTAGAACCGCTATGGCCTCTGGCGAAAGCCAATGGATCACCTCGGCAGCGGCGCGTCAGGACGTGCAGCGTTTTCGCGCGGAGAGTTCGGCCATTCTGAGTTCAAGTGCGACGGTGCTGGCCGACGATCCGTCGCTGACCGTGCGCTGGAGCGAGCTGGGCGAAGAGACGCAGCGCCAGTATCCGTCAGAGTTTGCCTCCACCGAGGGCGTGCGTCAGCCGCTGCGCGTCATTGTCGACAGCCAAAACCGCGTGACGCCTCAGCATAAGCTGGTGCAGCAACCCGGTGAAACGCTGCTGGCGCGCTTGCAGGCCGATGACCACGTCTGGCCTGAATCCACCCAGCAGTTGCTGGTGCCTGCGACGTCGAGCAACCGCGTCGATCTGGTGATTCTGATGATGCAACTGGCGAAGCGTCAGGTGAATTCGGTGTGGGTCGAGGCCGGTGCCGAGCTGGCTGGCGCGCTGTTGCAGGCCGGACTGGTCGATGAGCTGATTGTTTATATGGCGCCGAAACTGTTGGGCGACAGCGCTCGCGGACTGTGCGTGCTGCCGGGACTCGAAAAACTGGCCGATGCGCCCACCTTCGAATTTAGCGACGTTCGTCAGGTAGGACCCGATCTGCGTTTACGCATGAAACCGGTCTATTAAGGCTTGACGCGTGACCCATATTTGTCACTGTCTGAGCAGGTTTACAAAACCGTGTGTCCAGGCAGGGGAATAATATGATAGAATCCGCCCCCCTGCGGCTAAGCATGGGCTGGGTCGACGCTATTAGTATTAAGTTTTTAATAAAAACATAATGATTTAACCCATCCTAAGGAAACTCTATGAACGTTATTGAAGGTGTTGTAGCAACTCCTAACGCGAAAATAGCCATCGCGATTGCCCGTTTTAACAATTTCATCAACGACAGCCTGCTTTCTGGCGCGATTGATGCGTTGAAACGTATTGGCCAAGTTGCAGACGACAACATCACCGTTGTATGGGTTCCAGGTGCTTATGAACTGCCGCTTGCGACACGTGCGCTGGCTAACAGCAAAAAGTATGACGCCGTCATCGCGCTGGGCACTGTTATCCGTGGGGGTACCGCCCATTTTGAATTCGTTGCTGGCGAATGCAGCTCTGGCCTGTCCAGCGTTGCGATGAACAGTGAAATTCCGGTTGCCTTTGGTGTGCTGACAACAGAAAGCATTGAACAAGCCATCGAACGCGCGGGAACCAAAGCCGGTAACAAAGGTGCAGAAGCTGCCCTTACCGCGCTTGAAATGATCAACGTTATCAAGGCCATCAAGGCCTGAATCTAGTTAAGGGGAATTCCGTGAAACCTGCTGCTCGTCGCCGCGCCCGTGAATGTGCCGTTCAGGCGCTTTACTCTTGGCAGTTGTCTAAAAACGACATCGCCGATGTTGAATTACAGTTCCTGACCGAGCAGGATGTCAAAGATGTCGACATTACCTATTTCCGTGAGCTGCTGTCTGGTGTTGCCACCACGGCCGACAAGCTCGACGCGCTGATGGCTCCGTATTTGTCTCGTCAGCTTGATGAACTGGGTCAGGTTGAACGTGCAATTCTGCGTCTGGCACTGTTTGAGTTGAGCAAGCGTCAGGACGTTCCTTACAAAGTGGCTATCAACGAAGCTATCGAACTGGCTAAAACCTTCGGTGCAGAAGACAGCCACAAGTTTGTCAACGGTGTGCTGGACAAAGCAGGCCCGCACATTCGTAAGAAGTAACGTTCCTCATCAAAGAACGCGTTTCATTAAGGCCGGATATCCGGCCTTAATGCATTGTAAAACGCAGGATCGAAATTTTTTGGAATAATACTATGGCATGCGGCGAATTTGATTTAATTGCGCGCTATTTCAACCGTTATAGAACGGCTCGTCAGGATGTACAGTTAGGCATTGGCGATGACTGCGCCCTGCTGACCGTCACTGACAAGCAGCAAATAGCAGTCAGTACCGACACCCTTGTCGAAGGCATTCACTTCCTCAAAACCATTTCACCCGCCGATTTAGGCTATAAAGCGCTGGCCGTTAACCTCAGCGATTTGGCCGCGATGGGTGCCGATCCGGCCTGGGTTTCACTGGCGTTAACGCTGCCGGAGGTCAATACCGACTGGCTTGAAGCCTTCAGTGACAGCCTGTTTGAACAACTCGATTATTACGGCATGCAGCTGATTGGCGGCGATACGACGCGCGGCCCGTTAAGCATGACGCTGACCATTCAGGGCCTGGTTCCGGCAGGACGCGCGCTGTTGCGCAGCGGCGCACGGGTAGGCGACTGGATCTTCGTCACCGGCACCCTCGGTGACAGTGCCGCCGGACTCGCCATCCTGCAGGACCGCCTCGCGGTCAATGACGACAAGGCGAGTCAGGCATTAATTAAACGTCATCTGCGTCCCCAGCCCCGCGTTTTACAAGGCCAGGCGCTACGTCAGCTGGCGAACTCTGCTATTGATATTTCCGACGGCCTTATCTCTGATCTACGCCATATTCTCAAGGCCAGCGACTGTGGTGCACGTATCGACCTCGATTTGCTGCCATACTCGCAGGAGATGCAGCAGTACGTCGACCCTGAGCAAGCGGTGAAGTGGGCGCTTACCGGGGGAGAAGATTACGAACTGTGCTTCACGGTGCCGGAAATCAACCGAGGAGCGCTGGAAGTTGCGCTGGCACAGCTGGGCGTGCGCTTCACCTGCGTCGGCCAAATTGCGCCGCTTTCCGAAGGCATTAAATATCAGCGCTCCGGTGAAACCGTAGAGCTTGAATGGCAGGGATTCGATCATTTCGCACAGGAGGTTGCCTCATGACCGTCGAAAATAACGCTCGCGGCAACGCAGGAAGCAAGAAACGTCCGATGCGCCACAAGGGCCGCACCGGCAATGACGCAGTGGATATGGCGGCAGCAAAAAAAAGGCTGAACCTGCGCAACCCGTGGCACCTGTTGGCGACCGGTTTCGGCAGCGGTCTGTTCCCGGTGGGACCGGGTACCGCAGGGTCGATTGCGGCAATCCCGTTCTGGATTGTGCTGACCTATTTACCGTGGCAGGTTTACTCGCTGGTGGTGATGTTCAGCATCTGTATCGGCGTATACCTGTGTCGCCAGACGGCAAAAGACATGCGGGTTCACGACCACGGCAGCATCGTATGGGATGAGTTTGTCGGCATGTGGATAACCCTCATGGCGTTGCCGACCAACGATTGGCAGTGGGTGGTGATAGGTTTCGTGGTATTCCGCGTGCTGGATATCTGGAAGCCGTGGCCGATCCGCTGGTTCGACCGCAACGTGCAGGGCGGTATGGGTATCATGATTGATGACGTGGTGGCCGGGGTCATCGGCGCGGCGATTATCTATTTCATCGGACATCACTGGCCAACCGGCCTGCTTTAGTCGGTAGCGCAATAAAAAACGGGCGTCTGGGGTTTTCCCCGACGCCCGTTTTGCTTTTAACGAGTCTTGAAATTATTTAAAGCCTGTCGCCTGATGTGGCTGATAGGCCATCTCCAGCTCGGCAATCTCTTCAATACTCAACACCACGTCCAGTGCGGCTATTGCATCTTCCAAATGCCCGGCGCGTGATGCTCCGATAATGGGTGCGGTGACCACCGGTTTGCTCAGGATCCACGCCAGGGCGATTTGGGCACGGGGAACGCCGTGGTCTTCGGCGATTTTGGCAACCCGTTCGGCAATTTTGGCATCCGCCTCTTCGGTATCGCCGTACAGCGTTGGGATCACCTCATCGGAAACGGAACGCGCGGTGCTTTCACCCCATGGGCGAGTGAGTCGTCCGCGTGCCAGCGGGCTCCAGGGCAGCACCGCGATGTTTCTCTCGAGGCACAGCGGATGCATCTCTTTTTCTTCCTCGCGCTGGATAAGATTGTACTGGTCCTGCATCGAAACGAATGAGGCAAAGCCGTGCTGTTGCTGCAGATCCAGTGCCTGCCTGAACTGCGCTGCGTGCATCGATGATGCGCCAATAAAACGTGCCTTCCCGGCCTTAACCACGTCGTTGAGCGCCTCCAGCGTCTCTTCGATAGGCGTGTCGTAATCCCAGCGGTGGATTTGCAGCAGGTCAACGTAGTCGGTGCCCAGTCGTTTCAGGCTGTCGTCGATGGATTGCATAATCGACGCACGCGACAGTCCGCCCTTGAGGTTGGAAAGCGGGAAGAACACCTTGGTCGCCAGCACGTACTGGTCACGCTTCAAGTATTCACCCAGGACTCTACCGACGATTTCTTCGCTGCTGCCGTCGGAATAACTGTTGGCGGTGTCGAAGAAATTGATGCCGGCGTCTATCGCCTGTTTGATGAGAGGGCGGCTGCTCTCTTCCGGCAGTGTCCAGGCGTGTTTCCCGCGTGAAGGTTCACCGTAGGTCATACAGCCGAGGCACAGGCGCGACACGTTCAGCCCGGTGGTTCCAAATTGTGTAAATTGCATGATTTCTCCCGCATCAGCTTAAAAACTTACGCATAAAGTTAAGCCTTAACTGTAGCTCAGTCTGAGAGGGCGCGAGGAAAGGGGCACCGCGGGGGAAGGTAAATCCCCCTTTTTGCTAAAGAAAAAGGGGGAGGATGACGGCCTATTAGCGGGGAGTTATCAGGCGAGCCAGTCGTTTATCTGGCGCACAATGCCTGCGGCATCGAGACCGAGGTCGCTGCGGATCTCTTCCTGCGTACCCTGCGGCACAAACAGGTCAGGCAGACCGATGTTCAGCACCGGGACACAGACACGTTTAGACATTAGCAGTTCGTTAACGCCGCTGCCCGCACCGCCCATGATAGCGTTCTCTTCTACGGTCACCAGTGAATCGTGGCTGGCAGCCAGAGAAAGGATGAGTTCGTTATCCAGTGGTTTGACGAAGCGCATATCGACCAGCGTAGCGTTAAGCTGCTCTGCGGCTTCTCGCGCCTCCGGCAAAAGGGTACCGAAGTTGAGAATGGCAATCTTCTCACCCTCACGGCGAACCACGCCCTTACCGATAGGCAGCGAGGCCAGCGGCTCACAGGTTGCACCGGTGCCGGTACCGCGCGGATAACGCACCGCGACCGGACCCTGCTGGTGGTGGTAACCAGTGTGCAGCATCTGACGGCACTCGTTCTCATCGCTTGGCGTCATGATTATCATATTCGGGATGCAGCGTAGGAACGACAGGTCGAATGCGCCCTGATGGGTTTGTCCGTCTGCGCCGACAATGCCGCCGCGGTCGATGGCGAACAGCACCGGCAGATTCTGGATAGCGACGTCGTGGATCACCTGATCGTAGCCACGTTGCAAGAAGGTCGAATAAATCGCCACCACCGGTTTGTAGCCGCCGATGGCCAGACCTGCCGCGAAAGTCACCGCGTGTTGCTCGGCGATCGCCACGTCAAAATATTGCTGCGGATAGGTCTTGGAGAATTTGACCATGCCTGAGCCTTCGCGCATCGCAGGCGTGACGGCCATCAGCTTGCTGTCTCCGGCGGCCGTTTCACACAGCCAGTCGCCGAAGACTTTCGAATAGCTCGGCAGGCCTTCTTTGCTCTTAGGCAGCGTTCCGCTGGCCGGGTCGAATTTCGGTACCGCATGGAAGCTGATGGGGTCATTCTCGGCTGGCGCATAGCCTTTGCCCTTGCGGGTCATGACGTGCAGCAGCTGAGGGCCTTGCAGGTCGCGCATGTTTTTCAGCGTCTGGGTCAACGCCACCACGTCGTGGCCGTCAACCGGTCCGATGTAGTTAAAGCCCAGCTCTTCAAACAGCGTACCCGGCACGACCATGCCTTTCAGGTGCTCTTCGGTACGACGGATGAGCTCCTTGATAGGTGGAACACCCGACAGCACCTTTTTTCCGCCTTCGCGCAGGCGCGAATAGAGCTTGCCCGACAGCAGCTGCGCCAGGTGGTTGTTCAGTGCGCCAACGTTTTCGGAAATCGACATTTCGTTATCGTTAAGCACAACCAGCATGTCAGATTTGATATCTCCGGCGTGGTTCATCGCTTCGAAGGCCATACCGGCGGTGATGGCACCGTCACCAATAACACAGATCGTTCGACGGCCTTTACCTTCGCGTTCGGCGGCAACGGCCATGCCGAGCCCCGCGCTAATGGAGGTTGAGGAGTGGCCGACCGACAGTACGTCGTACTCACTCTCGCTGCGCCACGGGAACGGGTGCAGACCCTCTTTCTGGCGGATGGTCGAAATCTTGTCGCGACGGCCGGTCAGAATTTTATGGGGATAGGCCTGATGGCCTACGTCCCAAACCAGATGGTCGAAAGGGGTGTTGTAGACGTAGTGCATGGCGACAGTCAGCTCTACGACGCCGAGACCGGACGCAAAGTGGCCGCTCGACTTGCTCACGCTGTCCAGCAGGTACTGGCGCAGCTCGTCACAGAGCTTCGGTAAGCTTTCTTTCGGAAGCGAGCGGAGTTCTTCGGGGTTCTCCGCCAGTGCCAGCATGGGGTATTTGGCTATATCAAGACTCATTGGTTACTCATATAAGAGGCTCATCCAAGCAGTATGGAAATATCGCGACGACAGCGGTTTACGGGCAATCAGCTGTCACGCTCAATAACAAAGCGGGCTAATGCCAGCAATGGGGCCGTGTTGTAAGAATGTGTGGCCAGCTCGTCCAGGGCGGCAACGGCTTCCTGATAAAGGTCTTTGGCTTTGGTCTGTGCGCCTTCCAGCCCAAGCAGGGCGGGATAAGTACTTTTACCAAGCTGTTGATCTGCACCCTGACGCTTGCCCAGCGTGTGGGTATCACCAATGACATCCAGAATATCGTCCTGAACCTGGAAGGCGAGACCGATGGCCTCGGCGTAACGGTCAAGCAGCGGTAGCGCAGCTCGACCGCGAGCACCGGCTGCCAGAGCGCCGATGCGAACGGCGGCGCGAATGAGCGCGCCGGTTTTATGGCGATGGATACGCTCCAGCGCCTGTAAATCAACCTGCTTGCCTTCGGCCTCGAGGTCTAAGGCCTGACCCGCACACATGCCCGCTACGCCGCTGGCGCGCGCCAGTTCGGAGATCATCGACAAGCGATCGCTCACCGCGACCTCGGGCATCTCTACGTCGGCCAGAATCGAAAACGCCAGCGTTTGCAGGGCATCACCGGCCAAAATGGCATTGGCTTCACCGAATTTCACGTGGCAGGTCGGCTGGCCGCGACGCAGGTCGTCGTCGTCCATCGCAGGCAGGTCATCGTGAATGAGTGAATAAGCGTGAATGCATTCGATGGCAGCGGCAGGCGCGTCCAGGCTGGTTAATTGCAGGCCAAAAAGTTGTCCGCTGGCATACACTAAATAAGGACGCAGGCGCTTTCCACCCAGCAATGAACCATGGTGCATCGCGGCAACCAGCGGCGTGTCGGAAAATGGCAGTTCGGCGACATAGCCTTCAAGAACGCCATCGACACGCTTTTGCAGCTCACGGAGCTGATGACTGAAGCTTTTCGCTTCGCTTTGTTGTTCTATTTGGGACATCAGGAATTACTCAGCTTCCGGTGTAAAAGGTTGCAAAGGGGCATCGTTATCGCTGTCGAGCAGGATCTGCACGCGCTGCTCTGCCTGCTGTAACTTTTGTTGTCCCTGACGGGCAAGCTGTACGCCCTGTTCAAACTCATTCAGCGCGTCCTCCAGCGGAAGTTCTCCTGATTCAAGGCGAGCGACGATTTGTTCAAGTTCAGCCAATGCAGTTTCGAAATTGGCAGGTGGTGCAGCTTTTTTTGGCATAATTCTCTTTCAATATCGAAGGTCTGGGAGCCGTAGGATATCCCTATGATAACGTCGGCGCAGGTAACCAGCTATTATGATGCATCCTTTTGCGCGCAAAGTACCCGATTAAAGTGCTATACTCCGCGCCGCAGAATATATTGGTAAGCGCAGTATTCGTGAATCATACGTTTACCAATAGTTGATTCTAGATCCTTATTCTCACACTTACGACCCAGTATTCTCACCCGCTAACAAAAGAATGCCATGAAGTTTATCATTAAATTGTTCCCAGAAATCACCATCAAGAGCCAATCTGTGCGTTTGCGCTTCATTAAGATACTTGCAAGCAGCATTCGTAACGTTGTGAAGAGCAGCGATGAGACCCTGGCCGTCGTGCGCCACTGGGATCATATCGAAGTTCGCAGCAAAGACGAAAGCAAACATGACCAGATTGTTGAATTGCTCTGCCGCATTCCCGGTATCCATCACGTACTGGAGGTCGAAGACCGCCCGTTTAATGATGTTCACCATATTTTCGAGCAGACGCTGGAAGCCTACCGCGAAGAGCTCGAAGGTAAAACCTTCTGCGTGCGCGTTAAACGTCGTGGCAAGCACAGTTTCAGCTCTGGCGACGTAGAGCGCTACGTCGGCGGCGGCCTGAATCAGCATATCGCGTCGGCCAAGGTTGATCTGACCAGCCCGCAAGTCACCGTTAAGCTCGAAATCAACGATGACCAGCTGGTGCTTATCAAGCGCCGCTATCAGGGCCTGAGCGGATACCCTATCGGCACGCAGGAAGACGTCATGTCACTGATTTCCGGTGGCTTTGACTCCGGCGTCTCTAGCTACATGCTGATGCGTCGCGGCAGCCGCGTGCATTACTGCTTCTTTAATCTGGGCGGTTCCGCGCATGAAATCGGTGTGAAACAGGTCGCTTATTATCTGTGGAACCGCTTCGGCAGCTCGCACCGCGTACGCTTTATCTCTATCGATTTCGAACCGGTGGTTGGCGAAATCCTCGAAAAGATCGAAGACGGTCAGATGGGCGTCGTGCTCAAGCGTATGATGGTTCGCGCCGCCTCTGCCATTGCCGAGCGCTACGGTGTGCAGGCCTTGGTGACAGGGGAAGCACTTGGCCAGGTATCAAGCCAAACGTTGTCCAACCTGCGACTGATCGATAACGCGACCGATACCCTTATCCTGCGCCCGCTAATTTCTCATGACAAGCAGCACATCATCGATATCGCCCGCGAAATCGGCACCGAGGACTTTGCGAAAACCATGCCTGAATACTGCGGCGTGATTTCCAAAAGCCCGACCGTAAAAGCGATTAAAGCAAAAATCGAAGCCGAAGAAGCGCTATTTGATTTCTCGATTCTGGAAAAAGTCATTTCCGAAGCCAAGAATCAGGATATTCGCACCATTGCCGAAGAGTCGCAGCAGGAAGTGGCCGAAGTCGAAACCGTGGCCGATTTTGCCGCGACCGACGTCGTGCTGGATATCCGAGCACCGGACGAACAGGAAGAGAATCCGCTGCAGCTTGAAGGGGTTGAAACAGCGGTGCTTCCGTTCTACAAACTCGGCGGCGCTTTTGGCTCGCTCGACCAGAGTAAGACCTACCTGCTTTACTGCGATCGTGGGGTGATGAGCCGCCTACAGGCGCTTTATCTGCACGAGCAGGGCTATAAAAATGTGAAGGTTTATCGTCCATAGGCCATCAGCGCTGAGTGCGATAACGAGGTAGAAAAAGGGATTGCCGTGGCAATCCCTTTTTTATGCGCAGATTTTAGCAATCCGGTCCCGGGCAGGGTTACTTTGCGTTTTGCCGCAGTTTGGCGATTTCTTCTTTAGCTTTCGCCAGCTGGCTGACGAACTGTGGGTTGTTGTGCAGTCGGGCGACGACCGCCGACGACACGACGCGCGCCGCATCGACGTCACTCTGCCAGTGATAGCCGCAAATCACGCGGCTTTGGCCCAGTTCGAAGCCACGTTTGAGGATCTCGTTTTGGCGCGTTGGATTAATTTCTGCCAGCACCAACGCAATCGACCAGCCGATGGCGGTATGGCCTGACGGGTAGGATCCGTTCTTGGCGAGCTTGCTTTCATCATCCGGGCGGCAGGTAGGTTCGTGGAAGAAGGCGAAAGGACGAATACGGTTATATTTTTCCTTGGCGGATTTGGTGGCATAGTCTCCGGCGTCTTCCTTCATGGTGGCGATGAGCTCATAGATTGCCGGGGTATTCTGCTCGGTTATCTCGAAGCCGAACGGGGTGGAGAAGTTTTTGGTGACGTTATCGGCCGACGAGTCGGCGTCGCTGTAGGCTTGTGTGCCGCGTGGGGTGTTACGCAGGTATTTGCCCTGCTCGTAGGCAGCTTTATCGGCCTGGAAGGCCACGCTGTCAAAGGCCGGAGGCGGCGGGAGTAGCTGCACGCTGTCGGCGGTGTCTTGCAGCGTCAGATAATGCTTGTCAGCGGCCTGCACGTAGCCGGTCAGTACCAGACTGATTAACAGGGCAGAGGTCAGTTTTATCACGTTTTATTTCCCTATCGTGTTTAAAAGATGCTTTAAATTTCGAAACATTTGGAAATAAAATGATATCAACCGCCAGACTTACTGCAACGGAGAAGACTATTGATTGTGATGGCGCTCCCGTTAACCGGTTTATGTTTCTACTCTATGGCAGTATCAGGCCAAATTTGCTGCTTAATCAGATCCACGTAGCACCACATAAGAGCGTTAGAAACTTCGGTAAATTCCTGTATTAGCGCTTCATTTTGGCCCAGCATGTAGGCTTCTCTACTCACGCTATCAATCTTTTTGACCAGTTTTGTGCCCCAGCTAGATGTCGCAAGCAAATTGTTTTTGCAGGCAACAATTTCGATGTTTTTCAGCACCTCTTTCGCGCGGGTGCATTTTTTCTGAAGGTTTTGTGTGTTGCTGTGTATGGCCGCCATGCTGAGATACAGTCCGTCGATTCTGGCGGTCATCAGGATGCACGTCTGAGCTATCTCGGAATTAAAATAGCCTGGAGGATTGGGGCAGTCCGGCAAAGAGGAGGGGAGAATAGGGGGGATAATCATCACGATAACCTCTTGAAAAGAGATAATTATAATCCCTTTATATTGAGTCGCTTTTATCTTTCGCTCAATCCTCAAAATCAGTTAATCCGCAGCGCCAGAGCATGGCGCTGCGGATCAAGATTCAGTCTTGATAGTTGTGTACACCCGGGTAAAGCACCAACTGCGAGGCGACCTCGGCGGCTTTAGCTTTGCCCATCAGCAAGTCAATCATTTTAAGCGCGAATTCGATCGACGTGCCCGGCCCCTGGCTGGTCAGCAGGTTGACGCGCGGGTCGAACATTACGCGTTTATCCATCCACTTATCAGGTGACACCTTGTCCTTCAGGCCGGGGAAACCGGTCATATTGCCGACCGGGAAAAGGTCATGATATTCCAGCACCAGCGCGGGTGCGGCGCAGATAGCGGCAACCAGTTTTCCGGTGACGTTAACGTGGCGTACCTTTTCGACCAGCAGCGGACTGTCGCGAAAACATTCTGCACCTTTCAGGCCACCGGGCAGCACGATGGCGTCAAATTCTTCGTCTGCGACGTCAACCAGTGCGACGTCGGCGAGGATTTTCACGCCGCGCGAACAGCGGATCTCAAGGTTGCCATCACCCGCCACGCTGGCGGTGGTGACGTTAACCCCGGCGCGAACCAGCAGGTCTATCGCGGTGACGGCTTCCAGTTCTTCACTGCCAGGTGCCAGACATACCAGAGCCGAAACGCTCATAATCACTTTCCTTTCTTTTAATCATTTCGAATAATTTATTGTTCATCGGCAGCTGCAAACCGTGGCTGCGACCACGACGCAAAACGTAACCGGTGATGTAGTCAACCTCGGTGTGACGTTGGGTGCGAATGTCCTGCAACATCGAGGAATGGTTGGCCGAGGTAGTATCGATAACCTGATAAACATAGCTCAGCAGCGACTCTTTGTGGGTCTGATAGCCTTCAATTGCCATGACTTCTGCCACTTCACCGCAGATGCTTTCAATCATCTCACCGTGCGCTATGAGGTCGCCGTTGGTACAGTTATACACCGCAGTCAAAGGATTGATCACGCAGTTTACCGCCAGTTTATTCCACAGTGACGGCAGAATATTGTCGTGCCACGCGACGTCAGGCAGGGCGCTGTGCAGAGGATCGGCCAGGTAGCTTGCCCCCGCACCGCGCTGATTTGCCGGACCGATATGCGTGATGCCCGCCGCGACGTGAATAATCGCATTTCCTTCGTGTCGCGCCGCGTGGGTCGTCGCTCCCAGTAGAATCGGCTGGCGATGTGCTGGGAGTTCATCGACGGTTCCCATACCGTTGTGCAGCAGCAGTACGCTGCAGTTTTCGTTGAGCTTTGGCAGCAGCGTACCGAGCGCGCTGGATACCTGCCAGGCTTTCAGCGTCACGATAAGCAACTCGCTGTCGGCTAAATGCTGGGGATCGTTGGTCGGCAAATTACGATTGAACGCGGTGCCGTCGGGAGAGATGACGTTGACGGCGCAGAACGGTTGTGGAATGCGTACCCATCCTTGCACGTCGTGCCCCTGCTGGTACAGCGTCGAGAGCCAGAGTTGGCCCAGCGCGCCACACCCCAAAACACTAATCTTCATCTTTGCTCCTATTTACCCCCGCAGCTTTCGCGCCGCCGCCTTGCCGCCACACAAAATCTACCGGAGTACAGACAGTGTCCCAAAATCAAAAGAGACGTTGGAATGTTGCCAAAACGTTAAATCTATACCTCAAGTATAGTCTTTTGTGGGCCAGGTCACACTTTTGCTGCAAACATTAATTCTGCTCGGAGATGAGGATGGCATGGGTGTTGGGTTCTAACGCTTTGAAAACGTGAGGTTGATCGCCTGGGTAACAGATATAGTCGCCGGGATTCAGTTCGGTAGCTGAATCGGTTGGGCCAACCAGCGCCCGGCCCTGAGTCACGATCAGATGTTCAATCGAGCCGGGAGAGTGCGGATGCGAATGGCGGTCTTCACCCGGCTGGGTGATCAGTTGATAGATATCTCTTCTCGCACCCGGTGGGCAGGTGGCTAAGAGTATCGCCTTGTAATGCGCCATCTCTGCGGTCACCGACGGTCCTTCGCCAAAACGAATCACTTGCGAAGTGCTGACTTCCTGTTCCATCAAGCGGGCGAAGGGAATATCCAACGCCACGCACAGGGACCACAGGGTCTCGATGCTGGGATTGCCGTTCCCTGACTCCAGCTGTGACAGCGTGGATTTTGCTATCCCGGCGCGGCGAGAGATCTCGGCCAGCGACAGGCCGGTGCGCTGGCGTTCGCGTACGAGTGCTTTGGCAATAATGCTGATGGGTTGCGTCATAGTGGCCACCGGTGTTTTTTATATCGAACGATCGTTCGTCTTGTAAGTTTGCTGTGAATTGTTCATTATAACAGCCTTCGCGTTCGATATGGGATAGGTATGATGCGTGTTAGCTGGATTTCACCGCTGGGCGGTGATGTTATCAAGGCCATTGCACTGGTGTGTCTGGCCGACGGAATTGTTGGCATTTCTTATGGCTCGATGGCGACGGCCGTTGGTTTCCCGCTGTGGGTGCCAATGACGCTGTCGCTGTTGGTGCTGGCCGGTGCCTCGGAGTTTCTGTTTATCAGTATCGTCGCGGGCGGCGGTAGCCCGTTTGCGGCAGCGGCGGCCGGGCTCTTAGTCAATGCGCGTCATCTGCCGTTTGGCATGGCGGTAAAAGATTTGATTGACAGTGAGGACGCAGCGCGTCAAGGGCTGGCCTATCGACTGCTGGGGTGCCACATCATGAACGATGAAAGCGTGGTGTTTGGCGTGTCGCAGAAAAGTCCGGCGAAAAGCCGTGCCGCCTATTGGCTCTGCGGGTTGGGGATCGTAGTTTGCTGGCCGCTTGGGGTATTGATTGGTGGAACCCTCGGCACAATGATTCCTGATATCAAGGTGATTGGCCTCGATGCGGTGTTCCCCGCCATTCTGGTTGCCTTGACGGCATCGGCACTTAAACATCGGCAAACGCTGCGCCGTGCTCTGACCGGCATGGCGTTGTCTCTGGCTGCGGTGCCGCTGGTGCCCGCGGGCCTGCCGGTGCTGTTTTCACTGTTTGGCCTGGCGCTGTGGAGGCGACACAAATGACCGAACATGGCCTGATTATCGCCGGAATTGCGGTGTTGGCGACCGGAACCTATCTGCTACGACTGGCGGGATTTCGTCTCGGCAGTCGCCTGACGCTCTCCCCTGGGGCGAACGCATTGCTTGGCGACGCGGCGACGACGTTATTATTGGCGGTAGCCGCGGTAGCAACCCTTTATGAGGGGGGCGGATTCGCGGGGTATGCCCGTCCTGTCGGCGTGGCGGTCGCCGCATTTCTTGCCTGGCGTAAAAAGCCGTTGATTGTGGTGATTCTGGTTGCCGCAGCCGTGAGCGCTGGACTGCGCCAAATTGGCTTAAAATAGTCCTAAAAACTGCTAACGACGTCAGTTTGTGTCGCCTGCTTTTGGCAATGTTCAGGGAAGACGGTATCATGTCTGCCATCGCAGAGTACGTACAAATAAATTTAAGGGAGAAGCGACAATGCCATCTTTCGATATTGTTTCTGAAATTGATATGCAGGAAGTTCGCAACGCGGTCGAAAACGCGACCCGCGACCTGGCTAACCGTTGGGATTTTCGTAATGTCGAAGCCAGCTTCGAGTTAAACGAGAAAGACGAGAGCATCAAGGTTGCCAGCGTTTCTGATTTTCAGGTTGAGCAGCTGCTAGACATCCTGCGCGCTGCCTTGCTGAAGCGCAGCATTGAAGGCGGTGCGTTGGAGATTCCGAAAGAGATGACCCACAGCGGCAAAACCTACAGCGTTGATGCCAAGCTGCATTCCGGCATCGAAAGTGCGCTGGCGAAGAAGATTGTAAAGCTGATTAAAGACAGCAAGCTGAAGGTTCAGGCGCAGATTCAGGGTGACGAAGTTCGCGTAACCGGTAAGGCGCGCGATGATTTGCAGGCCGTGATGGCGCTGGTGCGCGGTGGGGATTTGGGACAGCCGTTCCAGTTCAAGAACTTCCGCGACTAAAACGGGCTTTCCCCGCCTTTATTCTGCGGGGGAAAGTAGAAGGGGGAGACGCTGTTTCAGCGCGGCTCCCCCCTTTATCTCTCATCAGGCCTGGCTAACGAACGCCTCTAATGCCTGTCGATTTGTCTGCTTGGTATCCACCTTCACGTAGGCGCTCAGCTCTTCCGCTACCACGACCACGTCGGCTACGCCCGGCTGCGATTTCATGCGCGTTGCCAGCGTTGCGTCTTTCGCCACATCTTCAGACAGCGTAATACGCAGGCTGCTGACGTAAGGCGGTTCAGACATCGTGGCACTCACAAAGAACCAGACTACGGCAATCGCCGCACAGGCCATGAATACGGCACCGGCACCGGCATGACCGAAGATAAAGCCGCCGAGGCTACCGCCGATTGCCACGCCGATAAACTGGCTCGTCGAGTAAAGACCCATCGCGGTACCTTTATAGCCCGCAGGGGATTCCTTACTGATAAGCGACGGCAGAATGGCTTCCATCACGTTGAAGGCCAGGAAGAACAGCTGAATCCCGGTAATGATCGCCCACAGATGAAGACCGGCAGCCCACAGCACCAGCTCTGCCAGCAGCAGCACCGCGACGCAGCCCATGAACACCTGCTTCATGTGGCGCTTTTTCTCGGCGTAAATGATAACCGGGATCACGGCAACGAATGAGGTCAGCATGGTGACCAGATAGACGCGCCAGTGTTCACTCGGTGGGAATCCAGCCTTTTCCATCACCTGCGGTAGGACCACGAAGCTCGACATCAACAGGATGTGCAGGCAAAGGATGCCAAAGTTGAGTTTCAGCAGTTTCCCGTTGGTCAGCACCTTGCCGAAGCTGCCTTTCACCACGCTCGATTCACGATTGAGCAGGTGAGTCGCAGGGGAGGGGACCACGGTCAGAGTAATGACGATGCCACAAAGGGTCAGAACCGCAATCGCCCAAAACAGTGCGTGCAGGCCCCAGGCATGGGTAATGATCGGGCCGAGTACCATCGCAATGGCGAAAGTAATCCCGAAGCTGATGCCGATGAACGCCATTGCTTTGGTCCGGTTCTGCTCGCGGGTCAGGTCGGACATCAGCGCCATCACGGCAGCGGCTATCGCCCCGGAGCCCTGGAGTGCGCGTCCGATAATGACGCCCCAGATAGAGTGGGTGCTGGCTGCTATCACGCTACCGGCGGTGAAGATAAGCAGCCCGAATACGATAAGCGGTTTGCGCCCGATGCGGTCAGAAAGCAGGCCGAACGGGATCTGGAAGATGGCCTGGGCCAGTCCGTAGATACCGATGGCAATACCGATGAGTGTTTCGCTTGCGCCGGCTAATGACATGCCGTAAGTGGTTAGAACCGGGAGAACCATAAACATGCCGAGCATGCGAAGTGAAAATACTGTCCCTAGTCCCCAGGTCGCCCGACTTTCCTGACGGGTCATTTGGTTATCGTTCATTGCTACCTCAAAATTACAAACAACGACATTGTAGTGTCTTTTTTGTGTGCAGGTAAATTGCTGGATGTTTAGCAGATATTTCAGGTTTCTCAAGGAGGGCTGAAAAATTAATTATACAACGAAACGCACAGGTAAAGAGGGGACTAAAAAAGCTTAAAAAAAATGGCCGGTCAAGACCGGCCATTTCTCATTTGACGTTAACCGCCGAGCTTACCAAACGTAGGTCAGTAAGCTGCTCGGTGCTGCCGCGTTAAAGTCGATAGACATCATGACACTCAGTGACGTGATGGCAACGATGGAGAAAACAAACAGCTTTCTTGCCCATACGATGTCATTTTCAGTTTTGTATCCGCGCAGTGCCATGCCCAGCCACCAAACGCTTACCGCTGCTGCAACAATCAGGTATTTATAACCTGCGTAGCCACTCAGGGTCAGCATCAGTGTGGCAATCATAAAGGCCAGGATCCAGACCGTAATATGATGCTTGGCAACCGCAACGCCTTTAACAACCGGAAGAACCGGGATATTCGCTGCCTGATAATCTTTGAAGCGGAAGATGGCAATCGCATAGGAATGCGGCATCTGCCACAGGCTAAAGATCAGTAACAGGATCAACGCACCGGTATCGAACTGGCCGCTGACGGCACAGTATCCGATAACCGGCGGCGCAGCGCCGGATAAGCTACCAATCAGCGTGCCGTAGACGGATTTGCGTTTCATGTACAGGCTATAAATCCCAACATAAACCACAAAGCCCATCACTGCTAACCACATAGACAGCGGGTTAGCACCAACATACAGCAACGCAAAGCCTAAAATACCCAGGAGAGTAGCGTAAACCAGGGTGGTTTTCGGCGGTATAAGTCCTTTTACCAGAACTCGGTTCTTCGTTCTTTCCATTACCTTGTCAATGTCGCGGTCTATGTAGTTGTTAAACACACAGCCCGATGCGACGACCAACGAGACGCCAACAAACGCAGCGAGAAAGAGAGGGAAGTCGATGCTTCCTTTGGAAGCAAGGAGGAATCCCCCGACGACAGAAATTAAATTACCGAAAATAATTCCTGGCTTAGTTACTTGCAGGTATTTCTTAATCATCACATGCAGCTCGGCTTTTAACTGACCATCATATTGAGGTTGAGGTTATACATAATCCACAGTGAGCCCACAACGACGATAAAGATAATCACAGCGGTGAACAGGAACGCAATCAGGTTCCAACGTCCTTCAGATGATGTATTCATGTGCAGGAAATACACCAGGTGAACAACGATCTGGATTACTGCCGACGCAACGACTGTCCCCAGGATGAGTGAGTGAGAGGCAGTACCGCTCATTACCATCGCAAATGGGATAACCGTCAAAATTACCGACAGCACAAAGCCAATCATGTACGACTTGACGCTACCGTGGCTTGCACCGCCGTGAGAGGTTGCTGAATGACTCATGACAGGACTCCCAACAGATAGACAACGGTGAATACACAAATCCAGACTACGTCAAGGAAGTGCCAGAACAGGCTCAGACACATCAGGCGCGTTTGGTTCACGGCGGTCAGACCGCGGCGGCTAACTTGAACAATCATGGTGATTATCCAAATCAGACCGACGGTTACGTGCAGACCGTGCGTGGCAACCAGGGTAAAGAATGCAGACAGGAAACCACTGCGCTGCGGGCCGTAACCTTCGACAATCAGGTGGTGGAACTCGGTGAGCTCCATCCCGATAAAGCCGAGACCAAACAGGAAGGTGATGAACAGCCAGCCTTTAACGGCGCCTGCTTTACCTTTGCTCATGTTCAGCATTGCGAAGCCGTAAGTAATAGAACTTAACAGCAGGCAGAAGGTTTCAACCAACACAAACTTCAGGTCGAAAATGTCTTTACCAGAGGGACCGCCAGCGGTCCCGTTCATCAGTACTGCGTAGGTTGCAAACAGGCTTGCAAACAACACGCAGTCGCTCATCAGGTAGATCCAGAAGCCGAAGACTTTGGTCTCACCCGCATCGTGGTGCCCATGATCGTCATGGGCCGCATGGTTAGTCAGAGAATCAGTTGACATGTTTCACGCCCGCTTTGCTGATATTTTCATAATGTTGGTTTTCGATACGTTCAACTTCTTCAACTGGAACGTAGTAATCAACATCCTCGTCGAAGCTTTTCCAGATCCAGGTGATGACGATGCCAAGCAGGCCAACGACGACTAACCACCACATGTCCCAGATTGCTGCGAAACCGAAGGCCAGGCTGAACACGGAGATAACAAAGCCCGCGCCGCTGTTTTTAGGCATATGAATTTTTTCATATTTAGCCGGTTTCTTGTAAGCAGTGCCTTTCTCTTTCATGTCCCAGAACTCATCACGGTCGTGTACGTGTGGCACGATAGCGAAGTTGTAGAACGGAGGAGGAGAAGAGGTTGCCCACTCCAGGGTACGTGCACCCCACGGGTCACCGGTCAGGTCACGGTTCTGCTCACGGTCACGGATAGAAACGTAGAACATGATGAAGATACACGCGATACCACAGGCGATCAGTGCTGCACCGCCAGCGGCCACAACCAGCAAGGTGTGGAACTGCGGGTCAATGTTTTGGCTCAGACGACGGGTCATCCCCATAAAGCCCAGTGCATACAGCGGCATAAAGGCAACGAAGAAACCGATAATCCAGAACCAGAACGCACGCACGCCCCATTTCTCGTTCAGCGTGAAGCCGAAGGATTTAGGGAACCAGTAAGTCAGACCTGCGAAGCAACCAAATACCACACCGCCGATAATAACGTTATGGAAGTGAGCAATCAGGAACAGACTGTTGTGCAATACGAAGTCAGCGCCAGGTACTGCCAGCAGAACGCCGGTCATACCACCCACAGAGAAGGTGATGATGAAGCCGATGGTCCACAACATTGCTGCGTTCAGCGTAATACGACCCTGGTACATGGTGAACAGCCAGTTGAAGATTTTTACCCCTGTTGGGATAGAAATGATCATCGTCATGATACCGAAGAAGGCATTGACGTTAGCGCCTGAACCCATGGTGAAGAAGTGGTGCAGCCAAACAATGAACGCCAGCAAAGTAATGGCAATGGTTGCCCATACTAATGAGGTGTAACCAAACAGGCGTTTCTTGGAGAAGGTCGCAGTAACTTCAGAGAACACACCGAACACAGGCAGAATCAGAATGTACACTTCCGGATGGCCCCAGGCCCAAATCAGGTTGATGTACATCATCATGTTGCCGCCCATATCATTGGTGAAGAAATGGGTGCCCACGTAGCGGTCAAGAGTCAGCAGTGCAATAGTCACAGTCAGGATCGGGAACGAAATGATGATCAGGACGTTAGTACACAGCGCGGCCCAGGTGAACACTGGCATCTTCATCAGAGGCATGCCTGGCGCGCGCATCTTCAGAATAGTGGTGAAGAAGTTAACGCCGGTCAACAAGGTCCCGATACCGGATATCTGTAGACTCCATATCCAGTAGTCGACCCCCACGCCAGGGCTGTATTCCTTACCTGACAACGGCGGATAGGCCAGCCAGCCAGTCTGTGCGAACTCACCAATACCCAGAGAGATGTTGATCAGTACCACAGCAACGGCGGTGAACCAGAAGCTGATGTTGTTCAGGAACGGGAAAGCAACGTCGCGCGCACCGATTTGTAGCGGTACAACTACGTTCATTAGACCGATAACGAAAGGCATCGCCATGAAGAAGATCATGATTACGCCGTGCGCGGTAAAGATCTGGTCGTAGTGGTGCGGCGGCAGGAAGCCGGGACTACCCTCAGATGCCAGCACCTGCTGGCTACGCATCATGATGGCATCGGCAAAGCCACGGATAAGCATGACAATCGCAAGGATGATGTACATGATACCCAGTTTTTTATGGTCAACAGAGGTAATCCACTCTGACCACAGATATTTCCATTTACCGAAATAGGTAATTGCCGCTAACAGGGCGAGACCGCCCACGATGATAGCGCCAACGGTGACCATAACGATTGGTACGTCAAATGGAATGTCACTTAGCGTTAGTTTTCCGAACATCTTATTATTCCCCGGCTCCGGCAGTGTGAGACTTATCACCCATATCCATGCCCTTCATGTCTGTGCCTGCTGGCATAGGCATTGTCTGGCCTGTTGACATGTTCATGTCATGTGAATATTGATGAATGATCTCTTTAAACAAGTCTGGCTGAACGGTAGAGAAGTATTCGACTGGGTTGTCGATACTGTCCGCGGCCAATTTCTTGAAATCATCTGGTGTTGCGAGCTGATTCGGAGCTTGCTTAACTTTCGCAACCCACGCATCAAAATCGGCACGGGTAGGTGTTGCAATAGCGTTGAACTTCATACCAGAGAAGCCGCGACCACTGTAGTTTGCCGAGATGCCTTTATAGGTACCAGCCTCGTTTGCAATCAAGTGCAACTGAGTCTGCATACCGGCCATCGCGTAAATCTGTCCACCTAACTGCGGGATAAAGAAGGAGTTCATAACAGAGTTAGACGTTACTTTGAACTGAACAGGCACATCTTTAGGAATAACCAGTTCATTAACCGTTGCGATACCCTGCTCTGGATAAATAAACAACCATTTCCAGTCGAGTGAGACGACTTCTACGGTCATTTGTTTTTCATTGCTAACGATAGGTTTGAAAGGATCAAGCTGGTGTGTGGTTTTCCAGGTTATCGTTGCCAGGATGGCAATAATGATAATTGGAATGGTCCATACCACGGCTTCCACTTTGTTGGAGTGTGACCAATTTGGACTGTACTTAGCGTTTGTATTAGAAGCGCGATACTTCCATGCAAAAGCAAAAGCCATCACGATCACTGGTATAACGACGATCAGCATTAAGCCGATGGCTGTCAGTATCAGCGTCCGCTGCTCCAGTCCAATTGCTCCCTTGGGATCCATAATTGCCGTATTGCAACCACTTAACATTACAGTGGATGCAAATATAGACAACATCCCAATACTTTTATTGTATTTCTTAAGTCTCATCTAACGACCTCAATAACAGGGCTCTATTGTCGCTTCATGTGTACGGGCATTTTACGGGAAGGTTACGGTACTGTAAACACGCTTAAAGCTGTGTAAATGCCCGTCCCACACTTTATGTTAACGTGGTCACACATGTTACGTGAAGTGACAATTTCTGAATGGCAACAATGCCTTGCGCTATTTTCATTCGCTATGACGAGAAAAAACAAGGCGTAGCAAGGGAATGGATATTTAGTGCCTTTTTTAAATGTTTATGCTAGGTATAAATTATGTAAACAGAATGTTGAAATTGAGTGAAATTAAATTTAATAAAAAGATTAAAAAAAGGTCAGAATGAAACAAGGTGTAAATGGTTAATATTTTTTTATTTATGTTAAGAGGTTTATTGATCCAGATCAGGGTAAATCAGGATATTAACCAAATAACAACAAGAATTCCCCAGGATACACAACATTTATGTCGCCTGGAGAAGGGGGGATTGATGGCGTTTTGGACGCGAATGACAAAAACAGTGTAGAGGAGATTATGGATCGTGCCAGGCAAACGCTAAATTTTTTCCTGGCGGCGCAGGGCGAGGAAGTCCAGCACGCTGCCGAGTACGATGCCAAGCAGGCAAAGCAGGGCGCCCAGCTGGACGGTTTTACCGGCAAGCGTCGCCAGATGCGTCCAGTCTAATCCGTCGGTAATCAGCATGACCACCCACAGCGCTAACAATAAACTGCCCGTCAGCAACAAACGTAACGCCCAACGATATGAGCCTGCGAAATGCACTCGCGGCAAGAAGCTGTCCGTGCGCTGGGTATATTCCAGCGTCTGACGACACATAGCCAGCAACAGCAAGCCAGGAACGGCGGCAACAATTGAGAAGAGATAAAACGCCGACCAGCCGTTCGCCTCGACAAACCATCCGGCAATCGGGCCTACGTAGACCCTACCCACCGCCGAAAGCGCCGACAGCAACGCGAACTGCGTCGCCGAAAACGATTTGTTGCACAGTGCCATCAATAGTGCGACGAAGGCTGCCGTGCCCATGCCACCGCACAGGTTTTCGAAAAAGATGGCGGTGCCCATCGAATAGAGATGTTTGTCGGTGACGGCGAGTATCCAGTAACCGGCGTTCGACGCGCCCTGTAAAATCCCGAACAGCATTAATGCGCGAAACAGGCTGAGACGCTGCATCAGTACGCCGCCAAGCAGTGCACCGAAGATAGTCGCCAGTAATCCCAGCGTCTTGTTGACCAGCCCGACTTCTCCGGCGTCAAAGCCGACGCCGCGAATCAGGAACGTGGTGCTCAGGCTACCGGCGAAGGCGTCACCCAGCTTGTACATCACGATAAGCAGCAGGATGAGCCAGGCGTTATTGCGCCCGAAAAAGTCTTTCAGCGGGGCGACGACCGCCATCTCGAGCGTCGCGGGTACGGGCTGATGAATATCAGGCTCAGGGGCAAACAGCGTTGCCGCGACGCCAATCAGCATCAGCACGGCCATCAGCCAGTAGGTATGTTGCCAACCCAGATAACGGTCGGCCAGCCACAGCGCCAGCCCGCCCGACACCAGCATGGCCAACCGATAGCCGAGCACCGACACCGCCGCACCGTTGCCGCGCTCTTCCGCGCTCAGCAGGTCAGTTTTATAGGCGTCGAACACAATATCCTGCGACGCCGACGCGAAGGCAATCAGCACCGCCAGCGCTGCCAGCCAGAACAGGCTGCTTTTAGGATCCATGTAACCCATGGCAAAAATAGCCAGCACCAGTAACAGCTGAGTGATGATGAGCCAGCCGCGGCGTCGGCCAAAGAACGACGGCGTGTAGCGGTCCATCATCGGCGACCAGAGGAATTTGAACACATAGGCCTGACCGACCAGGGAGAAAATGCCGATAGTCTTGAGGTCGAGGTTTTCGACCGTCATCCACGCCTGAAGGGTGCCCGAGGTCAGCGCGAGCGGTAAGCCGGATGCAAAGCCTAAAAGGAGCAAAATCGCGGTATTACGTTGGGTAAAGATAGTGAAGTACTGTTTTAGCATGGCATCCGTGTTCCTGCAGGCCGTTAAAGAGGGGGGCTGAGGGCATCATAAAGGATAAACGCGGAGAATAAAGGAGGGATTGGGCAGAGGAATCAAAAGGTTCTGCCCGGCATGGCCGGGCAGAGGGCAGGATTAGTGCGAGTTGGCTTTGATAAAGTCGCTCACGCTGGTGTCCTGTGCCATGTCGGAGATGACGTCACCCAACGCAGTGTTAACGACGTTGGTGATTTTAGCGTCGGTCGCAGTGAATGCGCCCTGCACGTTATAAGTCGTGTTGTAGTTCTTGACCTGTTTGTTGCCATTCTTCGCGGTAGCGATGATGGAAATGTCGGCCTTGGTGGTGATGTTGTAGCGTAGGTTGCCTTCCTGAACGTCGGCATACAGGCGGTTAACCACGATTTGCAGGTCTACCGCGCCATCAGGACCAATCATGTAGCCGCGTGCGGTCATCTGTTTTTCCAGCGCTTCTTGCAGCAGGAAACGCAGATCGCGTGACGGTGTCAGGGAGACCAGCTGGCCGTCGCGGTTCACTTTCGCGAGTGCCTTGTCTTGACGCATGTCGGCGCCGTTAATGCTGATAGTCACACCCATCAGGGTTGGATCCTGCGTTGGCAGGGCAATTTTCGGGGAAATGTTCAGTGTGTTGCTGCTGGTAGCACAACCTGCAAGCATAAAGACTGCCAGTACAGGGAAAAGAATTTTCTTCAACATGGTCATTTTCTCAATTTTCCATCTTTTCAAGATAAAAAGTTAGCGTGTTTTGATTGTAGAATGGGCAGCATCATAGCATTGCCACCGTTTAGCGTGCCATGGGATTGGACCTCGGAAATAGGTAATTTATCGCCGGTGAGCAAAAAAATAGTCATAAGAAGTTCTAATCTGCATCTCAAACGACTATTTTGTTCACATAAGTAATATTTTCTTGGTGAAAGTAAGAATAATACAGAAAACAGCCTATTATTTAGTATCAGACGGCGAAATAGTTGGGCGCAGTTCTCTGTAAGACGTGTTTTAAGGAGATGGCTATGATTCGCGAGCAAATAGAAGCAAAGTTAGCTGCAGCGTTTGAACCAACGCACTTGGACGTAACCGATGAGAGTTATCGCCACAATGTTCCGGCAGGATCCGAAAGCCACTTTAAGGTGGTGATGGTGAGCGATAAGTTCGTTGGCGAACGCTTTTTGTCGCGCCATCGTTCAATTTATTCAGTTCTAACGGAAGAACTGGCGGGCAGCGTTCACGCGCTGGCGCTACACACCTACACGCTGAAAGAGTGGGAAGGCCTGCAGGATACGGTGCCAGCTTCTCCGCCGTGCCGAGGTGCAGGCACACTTGCCTGAAATAGCGTATTTTCAGCAAAATCGTCACTAAAACCCTATTAATCGACAGTATCTCTGGAACTTTGCCCCCGAGATGCGGTATTAGTAGAGGCGAATTTTGAAACGGCCTGCGGGCCGTTTTTTATTTTGGGGTTTGTTGTTGAGGTTTTTGGTTTTAAGACACGCGTCCTCGACTCGCAGCGGTTGCGCCGCTATAATGTCGCGTCTTATTTTTCCGGAATGGTTTCGGGACTTCCTCGAATACTGAATCAGGGTTCTGCATGAAGCGAGCCGGTTCGGGGTTGACCGAGCACTGTGATTTTTTTGAGGTAACAAGATGCAAGTTTCTGTTGAAACCACTCAAGGCCTTGGTCGCCGTATCGCTATTACTGTTCCTGCTGAAAGCATTGAGAAAGCAGTAAAAAGCGAGCTGGCTAAAGCGTCTAAAACTGTACGTATTGACGGCTTCCGCAAGGGCAAAGTACCACACCACATCATCGAACAACGTTATGGCGCAAGCGTTCGCCAGGACGTTCTGAGCGATCTGATGCAGCGCAGCTTCGTTGATGCAATCATCAAAGAAAAAATCAACCCGGCTGGCGCACCGAACTATGTTCCGGGCGAATACAAACTGGGCGAAGATTTCAACTTCACCGTTGAATTCGAAGTTTATCCAGAAGTTGAACTGAAAGATCTGGAAAGCATCGAAGTAGAAAAACCAGTTGTTGAAGTTAACGAATCTGACGTTGACACCATGCTGGAAACTCTGCGCAAGCAGCAGGCTGATTGGAAAGAAACCGACGCAGCCGTTCAGGCTGAAGATCGCGTTACCGTTGATTTCTCTGGTTCCATCGACGGTGAAGAATTCGAAGGCGGCAAAGCCTCTGACTTCGTACTGGCAATGGGCCAGGGCCGCATGATCCCAGGCTTCGAAGAAGGTCTGGTAGGTCATAAAGCCGGTGAAGAATTCACCATCGACGTAAACTTCCCAGAAGATTACCACGCTGAAAACCTGAAAGGTAAAGCGGCCAAGTTCACTATCGTTCTGAAGAAAGTTGAAGAGCGTGAGCTGCCAGAACTGACTGAAGAATTCATCAAGCGTTTCGGCGTGGCTGATGGTTCTGTAGAAGGTCTGCGTGCTGAAGTGCGTAAAAACATGGACCGTGAGCTGAAAGGCGCAGTGCGTAACCGCATCAAGTCTCAGGCAATCGAAGGTCTGGTTAAAGCTAACGAAATCGACGTGCCTGCTGCCCTGATCGACAGCGAAATCGACGTTCTGCGTCGCCAGGCTGCACAGCGTTTCGGTGGCAACGAGAAACAGGCTCTGGAACTGCCACGTGAGCTGTTCGAAGAGCAAGCTAAGCAACGCGTTGTTGTTGGCCTGCTGTTGGGTGAAGTTATCAGCCAGCACGAACTGAAAGCTGACGAAGATCGCGTTAAAGCGCTGATCGAAGAGATGGCTTCTGCGTACGAAGAACCGTCAGAAGTTATCGAGTTCTACAGCAAAAACAAAGAGCTGATGAACAACATGCGTAACGTCGCGCTGGAAGAACAAGCCGTCGAGACCCTGCTGTCTAAAGCTAAAGTGACTGAGAAAGCCACGACCTTTACCGAACTGATGAACCAGACTACCCCAGCTTAAGTTTTCGCTGCGGTTAACTGTTTTATCCTGGTATCAAGCCCGTAGTTTGCACTACGGGCTTTTTTATTGCATGTTCAAAGCTGAAAGGTAATTTTTAGCTCTTTCGTGCACTACATTTTCTTCGCTTTGCACTATATTTATCAGCGTGATAACCGAAAAATCGCCAGCCAGTACAATAATTGAGCTGTTTGATCACTCAATGATTCGCGAGGAGAAAAGAATTTCACCAGAGGCTTGAAATCTTGTCCTTGCCCCCCAATTGTCTTGTGCTACAAGGGTAACTTTGCTGTTAGCTTCTGACTGATAACAACCGTCAGCCGTGTATGTGGCGACTTGGCCGCTTGAGCATAGTCATCATCGCTTATCTCAAGTAGAATCGGTTTCAACTCGCGCTAAAGAGAATTCTATTAGGAGACGGTTATGTCATACAGTGGTGAAAGAGAACAATTTGCGCCAAACATGGCCTTAGTACCGATGGTTGTAGAGCAGACTTCACGTGGTGAGCGCTCTTATGATATTTTTTCCCGTCTGCTGAAGGAACGTATCATCTTCCTGACCGGACAGGTTGAAGACCAAATGGCTAACCTGATTGTGGCCCAGATGCTGTTTCTGGAAGCCGAAAACCCGGAGAAAGATATTTACCTTTATATCAACTCACCGGGCGGCGTTATCACCGCAGGGATGTCTATTTATGACACCATGCAATTCATCAAGCCCGATGTCAGCACCATCTGTCTAGGCCAGGCGTGCTCTATGGGCTCGTTCCTGCTGACCGCAGGTGCCAAGGGCAAGCGTTTCGCGCTGCCAAACTCGCGCGTGATGATTCACCAGCCATTGGGCGGTTTCCAGGGCCAGGCGACGGACATCGACATCCACGCCAGAGAGATCCTGAAGGTTAAAAACCGTATGAATACGCTGATGGCGCAACATACGGGCAAATCTCTTGAAGAAATAGAGCGTGACACTGAGCGAGATCGTTTCCTGTCAGCCGACGAAGCTGTAGAGTATGGCTTAGTCGATAAGGTAATGACTCATCGCGGCGAACTCTAATCGGCAATTTTCTGCTGACGCGATGGTCTATAGTTAAACTCATACGGATGTTTTTTGAGTGCGGCGGCGTGAAAATCGCCGCCCTATGCTTTACCTGAAGCATGAGATATGAGTGAATTGTTTCAATAGACACAGCCAAGCGTCAGTCAGTGACATGTCTGTTGAGTTAAATGGTCGTACCGCCGTGTGTTGTCCGCGGGACTGAGATTAAAGAAGAGGTTTACTGATGACAGATAAGCGCAAAGACGGTTCAGGAAAGCTGCTGTACTGCTCTTTTTGCGGCAAAAGCCAGCATGAAGTGCGTAAGCTGATTGCCGGGCCGTCAGTGTATATCTGCGATGAATGTGTCGACTTGTGTAACGACATTATTCGCGAAGAGATTAAAGAAGTCGCACCGCATCGCGAACGCAGCGCGCTGCCGACACCACACGAAATCCGTGAACACCTCGATGACTATGTTATCGGTCAAGAGCCTGCGAAAAAAGTTCTGGCTGTTGCGGTTTATAACCACTACAAGCGCTTGCGTAACGGTGATACCAGCAACGGTATCGAGTTGGGCAAGAGCAACATTTTGCTGATCGGCCCAACCGGTAGCGGTAAAACGCTGCTGGCAGAAACGCTGGCGCGTTTCCTGGATGTGCCATTCACTATGGCTGATGCCACCACGCTGACCGAAGCCGGTTATGTGGGGGAAGACGTTGAAAACATCATCCAGAAGCTGCTGCAAAAATGTGATTACGATGTACAGAAAGCACAGCGCGGCATTGTCTACATCGATGAAATCGACAAGATTTCTCGTAAGTCAGACAACCCGTCCATCACCCGTGACGTTTCAGGTGAGGGCGTGCAGCAGGCGCTGTTGAAGCTGATTGAAGGTACCGTGGCCGCTGTTCCTCCTCAGGGCGGACGTAAGCATCCACAGCAGGAGTTCCTGCAGGTTGATACCTCCAAGATTCTGTTTATCTGCGGCGGCGCCTTTGCCGGTCTCGATAAAGTGATTGGCCAACGTCTGAACACCAGCACCGGTATCGGCTTTGGTGCAGAAGTGAAAGGCAAGACCGAGAAAGCAACCGAAGGTCAGCTGCTGGCTCAGGCCGAACCTGAAGATTTGATCAAATTTGGTCTGATCCCTGAGTTCATCGGTCGTCTGCCGGTTGTGGCAACGCTGAGCGAACTGAGCGAAGAAGCCCTGATTCAAATCCTTAAAGAGCCTAAGAACGCGCTGACCAAGCAGTACCAGGCGCTGTTCAATCTGGAAGGCGTAGAGCTTGAGTTCCGCGATGAAGCCTTAACCGCTATCGCTAAGAAAGCAATGGAACGCAAAACGGGTGCTCGTGGTCTGCGTTCTATTGTTGAAGCCGCTTTACTGGATACGATGTACGATCTGCCATCTCTTGACAGCGTGGACAAAGTCGTGGTTGACGAGTCCGTGATTGCCGGGCAGTCCGAACCTCTGATGATTTATGGCAAACCTGAGGCGCAACAAGCTTCTGGTGAATAATTAGCCAGTTTTACAGCGGTTTAGACTAAAAATGGGGGATTTTTTCCCCCATTTTTTTTTCCTCGCATTCTTGTCGTTGAATGTCGGATATTCATCCCCATATACTCAGTTAACTACTTGCTGAAACCCGCTGACTCGTGTTTCACGAGATTTCCTTAACCTGGCGGAAGCTAAACTAAGAGAGAGCTCTATGAACCCTGAGCGTTCCGAACGCATAGAAATCCCCGTATTGCCTCTGCGCGATGTGGTGGTTTATCCGCATATGGTGATCCCGTTGTTCGTTGGCCGGGAGAAATCAATTCGCTGCCTTGAAGCTGCAATGGACAATGATAAGAAAATCATGCTCGTTGCGCAGAAAGAGGCCTCGACGGATGAACCTGGTATCAACGATTTGTTCTCAGTGGGTACCGTAGCCTCTATTTTGCAGATGCTGAAACTTCCTGATGGAACAGTAAAAGTTCTGGTTGAAGGCTTGCAGCGTGCGCGAATCACTACCTTGTCCGACAGCGGCGAGCATTTTGCCGCACACGCCGAGTACCTTGAGTCGCCGGCGGTTGACGAGCGCGAGCAGGAAGTTCTGGTAAGAACGGCAATCAATCAGTTTGAAGGCTACATCAAACTGAATAAAAAGATCCCGCCTGAGGTGCTGACCTCTCTGAACAGCATCGAGGACGCTGCACGTCTGGCAGATACCATTGCCGCCCACATGCCGCTGAAACTGGCCGACAAACAGTCTGTGCTCGAGATGTTCGACATTACCGAACGCCTTGAGTACCTGATGGCGATGATGGAATCCGAAATCGACCTGTTGCAGGTTGAGAAACGTATTCGCAATCGCGTCAAAAAGCAGATGGAAAAAAGTCAGCGCGAATACTATCTGAACGAACAGATGAAGGCGATTCAGAAAGAGTTGGGCGAGATGGATGATGCGCCGGACGAACATGAGGCGCTGAAACGCAAAATCGACGCGGCAAAAATGCCGAAAGATGCGCGTGAAAAAACCGAAGCCGAGCTGCAGAAGCTGAAAATGATGTCACCGATGTCCGCCGAAGCCACGGTTGTTCGTGGTTATATCGACTGGATGCTTCAGGTGCCGTGGAACGCACGCAGTAAAGTGAAAAAAGACCTGCGTAAGGCGCAGGAAGTCCTTGATACCGACCACTTCGGTCTGGAACGCGTGAAAGACCGCATCCTTGAGTACCTCGCGGTGCAGACTCGCGTCAGCAAAATCAAAGGGCCGATCCTGTGCCTGGTAGGACCGCCGGGGGTGGGTAAAACCTCTCTGGGGCAGTCCATTGCCCGTGCTACCGGCCGTGAATACGTCCGTATGGCGCTGGGTGGCGTGCGCGATGAGGCGGAAATCCGCGGTCACCGTCGTACTTACATCGGTTCCATGCCGGGTAAACTTATCCAGAAGATGGCTAAAGTTGGCGTGAAGAACCCGCTGTTCCTGCTCGATGAAATCGACAAGATGTCTTCCGACATGCGCGGTGATCCGGCTTCGGCTCTGCTTGAAGTGCTGGATCCAGAACAGAACGTCGCTTTCAACGACCACTATCTGGAAGTTGACTACGACCTGTCTGACGTGATGTTCGTGGCGACCTCGAACTCGATGAACATTCCGGCACCGTTGCTTGACCGTATGGAAGTGATTCGTCTGTCGGGTTATACCGAAGACGAAAAGCTGAACATCGCCAAACAGCACCTGTTGCCGAAACAAATCGAGCGTAACGCGCTGAAGAAAAACGAGCTGACCGTTGAAGATAGCGCCATTATCGGCATTATCCGCTTCTATACTCGTGAGGCGGGTGTTCGTAGTCTGGAACGCGAAATTTCCAAACTGTGTCGTAAAGCGGTGAAACAGCTGCTGCTGGATAAAACCCTGAAGCACATTGTTATCAACGGCGACAACCTGAAAGACTATCTGGGCGTGCAGAAAGTCGATTACGGCCGTGCTGACACCGAAAACCGCGTCGGTCAGGTGACTGGCCTGGCGTGGACGGAAGTGGGTGGCGAACTGCTGACTATCGAAACCGCCTGCGTGCCGGGTAAAGGCAAGCTGACCTACACCGGTTCTCTGGGTGAAGTGATGCAGGAGTCGATTCAGGCTGCGCTGACCGTAGTTCGTGCGCGTGCTGAAAAGCTGGGCATCAACCCTGACTTCTACGAGAAACGTGATATTCACGTTCACGTACCGGAAGGGGCGACGCCGAAAGACGGCCCAAGCGCCGGTATCGCGATGTGCACTGCGCTGGTGTCTTGCCTGACCGGTAACCCGGTTCGCGCCGATGTGGCGATGACCGGTGAGATAACTCTGCGTGGTCAGGTATTGCCTATCGGCGGTTTGAAAGAAAAACTGCTGGCAGCACACCGTGGCGGCATCAAAGTGGTGCTTATCCCTGACGAAAACAAACGTGACCTGGAAGAGATCCCAGACAACGTGTTGGCCGACCTGGAGATCCACCCGGTTAAACGCATCGACGACGTTCTGAACCTCGCGTTGCAAAATCCGGCGTTTGGTGCACTGCCTGTGGCGGCAAAATAGTGACCTGATGCATAAAGTGTAAGCGAAACTGAGGCTGGCAAGTGAAAACCTACTTGCCAGCTTTTTTTTGTGCCGTTAAGTTAGTAAACCTGTCAGAAGGGTGTAACGCGTTCTGGGTCGCTTGCATACCCCTGACAAGCTTGATATAACAGCTGCGCTGTCGCGTCCGTAGGGATTTTTCGGCGTGACGATAGAATTTTAAGAGGGGATGAAAACGTGAATAAGTCACAACTGATCGACAAAATTGCAGCCGGTGCGGATATTTCTAAAGCGGCCGCTGGACGTGTGCTGGACGCGGTGCTTGCATCCGTAACTGATTCTCTGAAAGCCGGAGAAGAAGTTGCACTGGTTGGTTTCGGTACCTTTGCAGTTCGTGAGCGCTCAGCTCGCACAGGTCGTAACCCGCAAACCGGTAAAGAAATCAGTATTCCGGCTGCCAAAGTACCTGGCTTCCGCGCGGGTAAATCTTTGAAAGATGCAGTAAACGGATAATTACTAACAATAACCTGACGTCTCAGGGTTGGTAAGGTAATATATAGGGCGCATCGAAGAGATGCGCTTTTTTTCTTATGTGTACCGAAATACTTATGCGTGCCGAAAGTTTTAAATGTTGCCTGTTAACAGTGATTCTTTTGAACACCACTCAAAACGAAGTGTCAGTGTAAACACGCAGTTTATTGTGCTGCACCCTATGGGTGTCACAGGGATCGTTGGTATCCTACACGCGGCCCAAGTTTTAAACCCCAAATACAGCGGAGTGTTGCTTCACTATGATGGACAACTTACGCGCGGCAGCTAACCACGTCGTGCTCAAAATCATTCTTGGTTTGATCGTTTTATCTTTTGTTTTGACCGGTGTAGGCAATTACTTAATTGGTGGGTCAAGCGACTACGCAGCGAAAGTGAACGGCCAGGAAATCAGCCGTGCCCAGCTTGACGACGCCGTACAAAACCAGCGCAGCCGTTTACAGCAACAGCTAGGCGATCAGTTTGCCGCACTGGCAGGCAGCGACGGTTATATGCAGCAGCTGCGCCAGCAGTCGCTCAACAACCTGATTGACGTGACTCTGCTGGAGCAATACTCCAAAAAATTAGGCGTGACCGTTAGCGATCAACAGATCAAAGACGCGATTCTTGCCACACCGCAGTTCCAGACTAACAATCAATTCGATAACGCCAAATACCTGCAAACTATTCAGGGTATGGGTTATACCGCAGACAACTTCGCGCAGTTGATGAAGCAACAGCTGGTGAGCCAGCAGCTTGCTCAAGCGTACGGCGAGAGCGATTTCGTGCTGCCGATTGAAACCAAATCCATGTCTGAGCTGGTTCTGCAAGAACGTGATGTTCACACGGCGACCTTCAACGCCAGCGCCCTTGCCGCCAAGCAGCAGGCAAGCGACAGCGAACTACAGGCGTTCTACGACCAAAACAAAAACATGTTTGTGGCTCCTGAAGAGATTAAAGTTAGCTACATCGAAATGGATGCAGCGGCCATGCAGGCCAAGACTCAGGTTACCGACGCCGACGTTTCAGCCTATTACGACCAGCACAAAAGCGAGTTTGGCCAGCCAGAACGCCGTCGTTACAGCGTGATTGTGGCGAAAGACCAGGCGGATGCACAGGCTATCGATGCACAGCTGAAGGCAGGTGCGGATTTTGCTGACCTGGCAAAAACCAAATCTGTTGATACTCTCAGCGGCAAGAAGGGCGGTGATTTGGGTTGGATGGAGCCTGAAACCACGTTGCCAGAATTCAAGAGCGCCAACCTGACCAGCAAAGGTCAGATGTCAGGCGTTATTAAGTCTGACAGCGGCTACTTCATTCTGCGTCTTGATGACATTATGCCAGAACAGGTTAAACCTTTGGCAGAAGTGCATGACGGTATCGTTGACAAGCTGAAGCAGGAAAAAGCGCTGGACGCTTACTACGCGTTGCAGCAGAAAGTGAGTGATGCGGCCAGCAATGACAATGAGTCTCTGGCATCGGCCGAGCAAGCGGCTGGCACCAAGGCTTCACACACTGACTTCTTTACTCAGCAAAATGTGCCTGCTGCCATCAACTTCAAGCCGGTTGTACAGGCGTTGTTTGACGGTTCACTGATTGGTCACGACGGCACACCGGGCAGTAACTCTGACGTTATCACCGTTGACGGCGATCGTGCATTTGTTGTGCGTGTTGATGCACACAAAGCCGCTGGCGTGAAACCTTTTGCCGAAGTGAAAGATCAGGTGACTCAGCTTGTGAAGCGCCAGAAGGCCGAAGACCAGTCACGCGTTGATGCGCAGAAACTGCTGATCGCTCTGAAAGAAGGTAAAGGCGACGATGCGCTGAAAGCGGCCGGTTTGAGCTTTGGCGACGTGCAGAAGGTTCAGCGTACCGCTCAGCCTTCTGACTTCGAGCAGAACGTTTATGCCCTGCCACAGCCGCAAAACGGCAAGCCAAGCTACGGTATTTCTCAGGATGATCGGGGCAATACCGTGATAATCAAGCTGACCGCCGTAAACCCAGGCAAATTGACCGATGCCGAAGCCGCACAGTTCAATCAGCAGCTGCAGCAGACTTCATCAAACAACACCTTTGATGCACTGCTTGCAAACCTGCGCCACCAGGCCAAAGTGAAGTTTGGCAGCGCCGCACAGAACCAGTAAAAGTGCGAGGCTTCACGGAGCCGTAGTGTAACTATCTGCAATACCCAAAGGCCGCTTTCGCGGCCTTTTCCACATCTGAATTCTGCCATTTGTACTCTTCAGCGCGCTGCGCCACTCTGTTGGTGCTGTCAACAACATGGAGGATTACAGCATGCAAAGATTATCAATCACGACAATGGTATTAGCATTAGGTCTGGCGGTGATGCCGCTGAGCATTCAGGCCGCGAGCGACGGCGGTGCAAAAAACACGGCGTCCAGCAGCGTAGAAAAGTCGGTGGGGAAAGAGAAGTCGGCCGGTAAGGCATCCGCAAAAGAAACGGAAAAGGGGCTGGCCGAAGAAGAAAAGGTCAGCCTCAATAACGCCAGTGCCGAAGAACTGGCCAAGGCGTTAAACGGTGTCGGCATTAAGAAAGGGCAGACCATCGTTGAATACCGTAGCGAGATGGGGCCCTTCACCAAAATTGAGCAATTGCAGGAAGTCCCAGGCATTGGACCGTCATTATTCCAGCGTAATCAGAACCGTTTGAAATTGTGATACGGATCGCGGCGATGAGGCGAAGACTTTTGTCGCCGCGTTCTTCTGCTAATCTGAAAGAAGTCTGACCAGTTAACAAACTTCTTAAGCAGCAGGTGTAACGCTATGCAAACGTTGATTAAAGTTCGTGGATTTCACATTGATGTTTACCAGCACGTTAACAATGCCCGTTATCTTGAGTTTCTCGAAACGGCGCGTTGGGAGTGGCTGGACAATAAGGAAGGTTTCCAATGGATGGCGCAAAACAAAATTGCTTTTATTCTGGTCAACATAAATATCAATTATCGCAGGCCGGCGGTATTGGGTGACCTGCTGCAAATCGACAGCCGACTCGAGCAGCTGAACAATAAGAGCGGCGTGCTCAAGCAGATAATCACCTGCAATGGCGAAACGGTGGTCGATGCAATATTAACCTTTGTATGCATCGACTTACGCAGCCAAAAGGCGTTACCGCTTGAGGGAGAGTTACTCGAAAAGCTGCGTGAGTTAGAAGAATAGCCGTCGTACTTCGCACCGCAGCAGCGTTGGCTACCCTCGCTCACCCCAGTCATTGGCTTATGTCAGCTCCTGGGGACTCGTTCGGTTGCCGCCTTGCTACAGCACGAATGACTTGGCTATTTGGATGCCAGCCTCTTATACCAGCCCGGTTTTTTCTTTCAGGCTGGCATTAATGGCTTCCGGAGCCTGTTGGTATTCTTCTAACCCTTTGGCGCGCAGGTGGCAGGCTGCACACTCACCACAGCCGTCGCCGGCGATACCGTTATAGCAGGTCAGGGTCTGATTACGTACCAGCGGCAGTTTGCCATAGTAGTCAGCCAACGCCCAGGTCTCGGCCTTGTTGAGCCACATCAGCGGCGTTTCAAAGCGGATGTCGCGCGCGATGCCCAGCGTGACGGCGTGGTTGAGCGCTTTAACGAATTCGTCGCGGCAGTCAGGATACCCTGAGAAGTCGGTTTCACAGACACCGGTAATCACCGCTTCTGCCTGAACCTGATAGGCATAGATAGCCGCCAGCGTAAGGAACAGAATGTTGCGTCCCGGCACGAAGGTGCTTGGTAAGCCGTTCTCGGCATTTTCGCCAAACTGCGGCACCGGAATGTTATCACGGGTCAGGCTGCTAACGGCCAGTTCATTGAGTAGGCCGACGTCCAGTACTTTGTGCGCTTTCGCGCCAAGCTCGACGGACAGCTTTTGTGCAATGTCGATTTCGGCGCGGTGACGCTGTCCATAGTCGAAGGTGATGCAGTGCACTTCGTCATACTGCGTGAGCGCCTGCACCAGACAGGTGGTTGAGTCCTGTCCGCCACTAAAGACCACAACGGCTCTTTTCATTTCTAAACCCTTTATATGCTGTTTAAGCAGCGCGATTAAGGCTGCTGTTCAAAGTCTCTACCCGCCAAACTGCGGCTAATGGCGGTATGTTACTGGCGTTTCACGCACGTTAATAGCAAAAATCAATCGGGCTGGCTGACCGGCGGAGGTAACCATGCCCGACAGAAATCAAACCAGCCCCAGGCGGTAAGCTGAACGCCGTTAACGCCTGGAGGCGCGCTAACCTGGTATTGATAGTTGAACAGCGGCGTAATGCTGCCGTGTTCCATCAGCTGGTAAAAATGCGCCCGTAGCTTCTCTTCCCGCAGTGACTCGGAGGGATGCTGCTGAATCGACAGCAAGCGCTGGTTTTGTTGGTCAAGGGCGTCGTCACTGAGGATGGCGGGCCACAGCGGGTCCTGACGCAGCCAGTTCTCCAGTGTTGCAACCGGTGCTTCACCAATCAGACGATCGCCAAGCATCAGGTCAACGGCAGTAAGCTGTGCGGCGTCGTTCCAGAGCCGACCCGGATGATAATGCGTTTCTAATTCGCAACCCTCGTCAGCAAGAAGGGTCTTCAGCGCTCCGGCGACCAGTTCCAGCTCCATCGGTGGGTGAAACAGCAGCGAAAGTTTTTTCGGAAGCTGTACACCATCGTGTGTTTCCAACGCTTCCGTCGACGCGACAGGCAGCGGCCAGCCTGGCAGCATCTCTCGGCTGCGTTTAACCAGCGAATGATCGATGGGCAGATTGTTGAGCAGGCCGGAGTGGCGAATTAGCGCGACGATTTTTTGAGCCTGTGCAGGACTTAGCGCATTTTTGCGCAGATTGATGGCCAGATAGCAAAACCCCAGGCTGGTACTGCGCTTCACCGGTCTGACGAGCGCCATCTGATTTTTTTCTCCCAGGGTTATCCGAACCGGATGCTGGCAGCTCACCTTGTTTTTTATTTCGCTGTCGAACAGATGCGGCGTTATCCAGTACTCGATGGCAGAAAGATAGGGGCGCTGCAGATGATAATAAGGATGCTGTTCCAGCCGAACGCGCTCGGGCGCAAAATGTGCGAGCTTGAACGGTCCCGCGCCGACCGTGGGCGCATGCGGATGAAACAGCAGGCAACTGAGGTCGGCGAGCCGATGAGCGAACCAATAGTCGGGTTTTTGGAGCTGAAATTGCAGGCACAGCGCGTGCGGCTGCGAAATGGCTTCGACGTTGTCGAGGCTGTGTCGGCTGCGCGGCGACTGCCGAAAAGTTTCAAACAGCTGGCAAATCTGGCGGGTCAACAGCGGCTCGCCGTTGTGCCAGTAAAGGTGGCTGCGCAAAAAGAACTGCCACACCTTACCCTCATGACTGATTTGCCAATGGTGTGCGAGATCCGGCTGCGGTGCGGATTCTCCGGTGACGAAACGCGTCAGTCCGGCATGAAGGGTGTGAGCGATGTGCTGCTCTGCGCGCCCAGTCAGCGTCTGTGGGTCTAATGTTTGCATCGCGCGATAATAAGGAATGCGCAGAGTCGGGGCGTCTTCCTGCCATTGACCACCAAGATGTGGTGCCAACAGCGTATTAAGATGCTGTGAGTCTAACTGACTCAGCTGAAGCGCGGCCGAATGTTCGCCCTCATCAAGCAGCTTTTGCAGGTAGGATTCGCGCAGGCTTTCCGGCGTTTTTAGACAGGCGATTTCGGCGCGTTTGCCGCGCCCGGCCTGTGACGACCAACGGATCCATCCGGCCTGTTGAAATAGAGCCAGCAGGGTTCGCGTGTGGCGTTCGCTACAGCAAAAAATAGCGGCCAACGCAGATACGGTGATCGCCTGTGGCACAAGGCCGGTCTTGTTGTACAGCCGCTGATATTGGTTGAGGCGATTTTGCAGGCGCATAATAAATCCGGAAGTCTTTTCTCAAAGTCGTCACTATTTGTTCAGCATATATCAGGCGATACTTTTTACAGATTTTTATTCCGTTAATGACGGGTCAGTAGTACGTCTTGCAGATTTAGGCGAGGCATTAAGGAGCCGGAATGTTGAAAGAGAAAGGATTTGAGAAAGCGAGCGGTGCGGTGCGTCTGGCGGCGTTCGATATGGACGGCACGCTGTTGATGCCAAATCATCAACTGGGCGAGAAAACGCTTTCCAGCCTGCGGCAGCTTGCAGAACGTGGCGTTACGCTGACGTTCGCGACCGGTCGCCATTATCTCGAGATGAAACAGATCCTCGCCAACCTCGATATCCCCGGCTACCTGATTACCGGCAACGGCACCCGTGTACATGGTCTCGAGGGTACTCTGCTCCACGCCAGTAATCTGTCCGAAGAGGTATTTTCCGAGCTGGTGGGCCGCGACTGGAAAACCTCGGCCAGTCTGCATGTGTTTCGGGACGAAGGGTGGGTAACCGAATTCGATAATCCTGACCTGTTGTTGGCGCACCAGTTCAGCGGTTTTGCCTATCAGCTGAAAAAGCTGGCGCAGGTGCCAAAAAGCGGCAATAGCAAAGTCTGCTTCTGTGCGTCCCACGAAACCTTGCTGGCCCTGTTACCCAGATTAGAGCAGCATTTTAGCGATCGGCTGGACGTTTGTTTCTCTGCCCACGACTGTCTCGATGTTATGCCCAAGGGCAGCAATAAAGGCAGTGCGCTGGCGCTGTTAACCTCGGACTTGGGGATTTCTCTGGAAGACTGTATGGCGTTTGGCGATGCGATGAACGACCGTGAGATGCTGCAAAGCGTCGGGCGGGGACTGGTGATGGGCAATGCGCTGCCGCTGTTGAAGCAGTACGTGGCGCATTTGCCGGTCATTGGGCACTGCAAAGATCAGGCGGTGTCACACTTTTTACAACATTGGCTGAACTCACCAAACCTGAGTTATTCCCCCGAATACTAAGGTCTTGCGGCCAGCCGACGTCCAAACGTCGGCTTTTTTCATTTTTTGCCGCTCACCGAGCCTGATGTTTTATCAGCGCAGACCCAGCAGTTTTTCGCGGAAAGGCGAGAGGTCGCCTAAATTTTCAGCCACCCAATGTGGGTTGAAATAGGTGTGCTGGTAGCGCTCTCCGCTGTCGCAAATCAGCGTAACAATCGAGCCTGTCTCGCCCCTTTCACGCATCTCTTCGGCCAGCTGCAGCGCACCCCAGACATTGGTACCGGTCGAACCGCCGACCTTGCGGCCCAGCATGGTTTCAAGCCAGTGCACGGTGGCGACGCTCGCGGCATCAGGCACCTGCACCATGCGGTCAATCACGCTCGGAATGAAAGACGGCTCAACGCGCGGGCGGCCGATGCCTTCAATACGGCTGCTGCACTGCGCCACTAAATCTCTATTACTCTGGTGGAAGCAGTCGTAAAACACCGAGTTTTCCGGGTCAACCACCACCAGTTCGGTCTGATGCCCCTGATAGCGGATGTAGCGGCCCAGCGTGGCCGAGGTGCCTCCGGTTCCAGCACTCATGACCAGATAGCGCGGGACCGGGTGCGGCTCGAGCGTCATCTGGCGATAAATGCTGTCGGCGATGTTGTTATTGCCGCGCCAGTCGGTGGCGCGCTCGGCGTAGGTGAACTGGTCCATATAGTGGCCGTTAAGCTCTTTGGCCAACTGTTCCGAGGCGGCGTAAATTTGGCTTGAGTTCTCAACAAAATGGCAGCGACCGCCGTAAAATTCGATCTGCTGAATTTTTCTCGGCGCTGTGCAGGCGGGCATTACCGCAATAAACGGCAGGCCCAACAGGCGGGCGAAGTAGGCTTCAGAGATGGCCGTGCTGCCTGACGATGACTCGATGATCGGCGTATTTTCCTTAATCCAGCCGTTGCACAGTCCGTATAAAAACAGCGAACGCGCCAATCTGTGCTTCAGGCTGCCGGTCGGATGGGTGCTTTCGTCTTTCAGATACAGCGAAATGCCTGGAAAGTCCGCAATATTCAATCGAATCAGATGGGTATCTGCTGAGCGTTGAAAATCGGCGTCGATCTCTTTAATAGCGTTTTTTACCCAACAGTCGTTCATTGCGTGCTTCCGAAAATATTTGAGTTGATGTGCAGTAGCTTACCTTGGTCAGCGAGGAAAAAAGTTGCTATTTTTAACGTACAAAAACCAATTTAGAGAAAATTTTTCTTCTGGGGAGCCAAATGATAGATAAAACTGACCGTAAACTTTTAGCGCTTTTGCAGCAGGACTGCACGCTGTCACTCAATGAGCTGGCCGAGGCGGTGAATCTCACTTCTACGCCGTGCTGGAAGCGAATCAAAAAACTCGAAGAGGAGGGAGTTATCCTCGGCAAAGTGGCGCTTCTGGATGGTGACAAACTGGGCCTGAGCCTGACCGCATTTGTGAGGATCAAAACCCAGCAGCATAGCAGCCAGTGGTATCAGAATTTTGTCGAACAGATCGAGTCTTTTCCCGAAGTGTTGTCATTTTATAGAATGGCCGGCGAATATGATTATCTGATGCAGGTCCAGGTGGCAGACATGAAGAGCTACGATAACTTCTATAAAAAGTTGGTCAGTGCCGTGCCGGGGCTGCTTGACGTCACCTCTAATTTTGCGATGGAACGAATAAAGTCCACCACCCATTTGCCTCTTTAGGCAAAAAAGTTTCATAAGAATGGGCGCTTATCGGTGTTATCCTAGCGCAGGAAATAAGAGAATTTAAAAACTAAAATCATGGAAAAATCTGCGTGAGACTGTTTGCCCAACTGGCCTGGTACTTTCGCCGCGAATGGCAACGGTACCTCGGAGCTGTCGCTCTGCTTATTATCATCGCCATCCTGCAATTATTACCGCCAAAGCTCGTGGGCATCATCATTGATGGCGTCACTAATAAAACCCTGTCCGAAGGGAAGCTGTTTGGCTGGCTCGGCCTGATTCTTGGCACCGCAATTCTGGTCTATCTGCTGCGCTATGTCTGGCGCGTGCTGCTGTTTGGGGCATCCTATAAACTCGCCGTTGAACTGCGCCAGAATTTCTACCGTCAGCTCAGTCGTCAGCATCCTGCCTTCTATTTGCGTCATCGCACCGGTGACCTGATTGCCCGCGCGACCAACGACGTCGACCGCGTGGTTTTCGCCGCGGGTGAGGGCGTATTAACGCTGGTTGACTCTCTGGTGATGGGGCTGGCGGTGCTGATTGTCATGGCGACGCAGATAAGCTGGGAGCTGACGCTGCTCTCGCTGGTGCCAATGCCCATTATGGCCGCGGTCATCAAACGCTACGGTGACCAACTGCACCAGCGATTCAAGGTCGCTCAGGCGGCATTCTCGTCTTTAAACGATCAGGCGCAGGAAAGTCTGACCAGTATTCGCATGATCAAGGCCTTCGGTTTGGAGAATCACCAGTCCTCACAGTTTGCCGAGGTCGCACAGGACACTGGCCTCAAAAACATGCGCGTCGCCCGCGTCGATGCCCGTTTCGATCCCACTATTTATGTCTCTATCGGCATGGCAAACATGATTGCCATCGGGGGCGGCAGTTGGATGGTGGTCAACGGTCATCTGACGCTGGGTCAACTGACCAGTTTCGTGATGTATCTGGGGCTGATGATTTGGCCAATGCTGGCGCTGGCCTGGATGTTTAACATAGTTGAACGTGGAAGCGCGGCCTACAGCCGTATCCGCAGTCTGCTTCAGGAAGCGCCGTGTGTGGTTGACGGCACGGTGCCTCTGTCGCCGGAGCGCAGCGTGCTGGAGGTCAATATCGACAGCTTCCATTATCCGGTAAATAGCGCCTCGGCGCTGCAAGACGTACATTTCAATCTCGCGCCGGGCAACATGCTGGGCCTCTGTGGACCGACAGGTTCGGGCAAGAGTACGCTTCTGGCGCTGCTGCAACGTCAGTTTGATGTGACTCAGGGCAGTATTACCTATCAGGGGAAAGCGTTGAGCGACGTGGTGCTCGACGACTGGCGTGCTCGAATGGCGGTGGTGAGCCAGACGCCATTCCTGTTCTCCGATACCGTGGCGCAAAACATTGCGCTGGGGCAACCGGACGCGACGCCCGAGCAGATAGAGCAAGCGGCGAAGATGGCCTGCGTGCATGATGATATTTTACGCCTGCCTCAAGGGTATGAAACCGAGGTTGGCGAGCGCGGCGTGATGCTTTCCGGCGGTCAGAAACAGCGTATCTCCATTGCGCGCGCACTGCTGCTCGACGCCGAAATTTTGATCCTCGATGACGCTCTCAGCGCGGTCGATGGCCGCACCGAACATCAGATTCTGCAAAATCTGCGTCAGTGGGGCAACAACAAGACGGTGATTATCAGCGCACACCGGCTTTCCGCTCTGATAGATGCCGCCGAAATTCTGGTGTTCAACAAAGGTACCGTGGTGCAACGCGGTAACCATGAAACGCTGGCCGCCAGCGCCGGCTGGTATCGTGATATGAACCGTTATCAACAGCTTGAAGCGGCATTGGATGACGTTCCTGCCCAAGAGGAGCCCGTCTGATCATGAGTAAAATTTTGTCCAAGGCGCCGCCGGCTAAGAAGATAAAACTGTGGCCAACGCTCAAGCGCCTGCTGGTTTATGGAAAATCGTACCGCAAGCCGCTGTCGATTGCCGTCATCATGCTGTGGGTTGCCGCCGCCGCCGAAGTGCTTGGCCCGATCCTCATCAGCTATTTCATCGACAACTTTGTCTCCAGGGGCACGATGCCGTTGGGGAAGGTCAGCCTGCTGGCTGTCACTTTTATCGTGCTGCAAATCTTGGCTGCCTGTCTTCACTATTCGCAGGCGCTGTTGTTTAATCGTGCCGCAGTGGGTGTGGTGCAACGTTTGCGCACTGACGTGATGGACGCCGCGCTGCGACAGCCGCTTAGCGCCTTCGATACCCAGCCGGTTGGCCAGCTGATTTCCCGAGTGACCAACGATACCGAGGTCATCCGCGACCTTTACGTCACCGTAGTTTCCACCGTGCTGCGCAGTATTGCGCTGATCGGTGCCATGCTGGTGGCGATGTTCCTGCTCGACTGGCGTATGGCCCTGATTGCCATCTGTATTTTCCCGGCGGTGCTGGTGGTGATGGCGCTGTATCAGGTCTACAGCACGCCTATCGTACGTGAGGTACGCAGTTACCTTGCTGATATCAACGACGGTTTCAACGAAGTGATTAACGGCATGGGCGTGGTGCAGCAGTTCCGCCAGCAGAAACGTTTTGGCGATCGCCTGGCGCGGGCCAGTCAGTCACACTATCTGGCGCGGATGAAAACGTTGAAGCTTGAAGGCTTTTTGCTGCGTCCTCTGCTCAGCCTGTTCGGGTCGCTCATTCTCTGCGGCCTGCTGGTGCTGTTTGGTTTTAGTGAGGAGGGCAGTATCGGCGTCGGCGTGCTCTATGCCTTCATTAACTACCTTTCACGCCTTAATGAGCCGTTGATTGCCTTGACCTCCCAGCAGTCGATACTGCAACAGGCGGTGGTTGCCGGTGAGCGTATCTTTGACCTGATGGACCGTGCTCAGCAGGAGTACGGCGAAGATGAAAAACCGCTGACCAGCGGCGAGATAGATTTTCGTGACGTGAGCTTTGCCTATCGCCAGGATAAATGGGTGCTGGAAAATATCTCCCTGCACGTGCCTTCGCGAGGATTCGTCGCGCTGGTTGGACACACCGGCAGCGGCAAAAGTACGCTCGCCAACCTGCTAATGGGCTATTACCCGTTAAACCGGGGCGATATTCTGATCGACGGCCGTTCACTAACCTCGCTTTCTCACGCCTGCCTGCGCAAAGGCGTGGCGATGGTTCAACAAGACCCCGTGGTGCTGGCCGAAACCGTGCTGGCTAACGTCACCCTCGGTCGTGACGTAGACGAAGAACAGGTGTGGCATGCACTGGAAACGGTGCAGCTTGCGCCGCTGGTTAAGGCGATGCCGGAAGGCGTCCACACCCGTCTTGGCGAGCAGGGAAATAACCTCTCGGTGGGGCAAAAGCAACTGCTGGCGATGGCGCGCGTTCTGGTGCAAGCGCCCGAGATTTTGATCCTTGACGAGGCAACGGCAAATATCGACTCCGGGACCGAGCAGGCAATTTCGCGTGCTTTGCGGGCTATTCGGCAGCAAACCACGCTGGTGGTGATTGCCCACCGTTTGTCTACCATCGTTGACGCCGATAATATTCTGGTATTGCATCGCGGTCAGGCGGTAGAGCAGGGGAATCACCTGCAACTTCTTCAGGAAAAAGGCCGCTATTATCAGATGTATCAGTTGCAGCTGGCGGGCGAAGAGCTTGCCACTGCCGAACAAGGAGAGGCGCTGACTACGCCTTGATCCCTCCGCGTAAAACCCTGGCCGATACGGTTTTACGCGGCGTTTTTTTCAACTTGTTATCTTCCCTTTTGCCGATGGCTCGCACCAACTTCATGCAATGCCTCAGCATGCTCTCATCGTCTTGCACCTTTTCTGAACGCAGCGCACCAAATTGGTGCTTCCTCTGCTACGCTTTTCTTATTGTTCCCCGCAGGTTCCTTGCCAAAAAACCCTAACGTTTATCTGAAAATGGCGCTGCCCGCGGTTAATGAGCTGAATCGATAATTTTAGACACATTTGGCACAGCCTTTGCTTTAACCACTTCGTATCGGGCGTGAGTCGCATCACGATAAGCTCTTAATTTAAGGAGTGGCAAAATGAAGCTGGTTACTGTGGTGATCAAACCTTTCAAGCTGGAAGACGTGCGTGAAGCATTGTCTGCTGTGGGCATTCAAGGGCTGACCGTAACGGAAGTTAAAGGTTTTGGTCGCCAAAAAGGTCATGCGGAGTTGTATCGTGGTGCTGAATACAGCGTCAACTTCCTGCCAAAAGTAAAAATAGATATCGCCATCGCTGACGATCAGCTTGATGAAGTCATCGACGTGATTAGCAAAGCGGCCTACACCGGCAAGATCGGTGATGGCAAAATTTTCGTTGCCGAATTGCAACGCGTTATTCGCATCCGTACCGGCGAAACCGACGAAGCAGCACTGTAATTTGAGAAACAGGGGTAGATTGATAATGAAAAAACTTTTATCCATGATGGGGCTTGCTGCGGTAGCGATGCTGCCAACGCTGGCAATGGCTGCCGACCCGGTAGCCAATGGCGCTGATAATGCCTTCATGATGATTTGTACTGCTCTGGTGCTGTTTATGACCGTTCCAGGCGTGGCGCTGTTCTACGGCGGTTTGTTGCGTTCTAAAAACGTGCTGTCGATGCTGACTCAGGTCATTGTCACCTTCGCGCTGGTTTGCGTGCTGTGGATGCTCTACGGCTACAGCCTGGCGTTTAGCACCGGCAACGCCTTCTTCGGCGGTTTCAGCAACGCGATGCTGAAAGGCATCGGTTTGACCTCAGTGACCGGCACTTTCTCTCAGCTGATTCACGTGGCCTTCCAGTGTTCCTTCGCTGCCATTACGGTTGCGCTGGTGGTTGGCGGTATCGCTGAACGCGTACGTTTCTCAGCCGTGCTTATCTTCACCGTTATCTGGCTGACCTTCTCCTATGTGCCGATTGCGCACATGGTCTGGGCTGGCGGTTTCCTGGCGGCCGATGGCGCACTGGACTTCGCAGGCGGCACCGTGGTTCACATCAACGCGGCGAGCGCAGGTCTGGTCGGTGCTTATCTGCTGGGTAAACGTGCGGGCTTCGGTAAAGAAGCGTTCAAACCTCACAACCTGCCGATGGTCTTCACCGGTGCATCAATCCTCTACGTTGGCTGGTTCGGCTTCAACGCCGGTTCAGCAAGTGCGGCAAGCTCTATCGCGGCGCTAGCGTTCTTGAACACCGTTATGGCAACCGCAGGCGCAATCCTGTCATGGGTGCTGGTCGAGTGGATGGTTCGCGGTAAACCTTCTCTGCTGGGTGCATGTTCCGGTGCTATCGCGGGTCTGGTTGCTATCACCCCAGCCTGTGGTACGGTCGGCGTTGGTGGTGCTCTGATAATTGGTCTGGTCGGGGGTGTTGCTGGCCTGTGGGGCGTTGTTACCCTGAAAAAATGGCTCAACGTTGACGATACCTGTGACGTGTTCGGCGTTCACGGCGTATGCGGCATCGTGGGTTGTATCCTGACCGGCATCTTCAGCGCCAGCTCTCTGGGCGGCACGGGTTATGCAGAAGGCGTGACCATGGGCCATCAGGTGTGGATCCAGCTGCTGAGCATCCTGGTTACGCTGGTGTGGTCAAGCGTAGTTGCCTTTATCGCTTACAAAATTGCTGACATGGCGGTGGGTCTGCGTGTTCCTGAAGAGCAGGAACGTGAAGGTCTGGACGTAAACAGCCACGGCGAAAACGCCTACAACCAGTAATATCGATTGCCAACAAAAAAATCCCGTACAAACGGATAATGATGACATAGCGCAAAAGGGGGACGATTTTATCGTCTCCCTTCTTTTTTGCTCTGCGTGGGTTATTCCGGCTTTCTCTGGCGCATCACGCCTTCCTGTACTGTCGACGCTACCAGCACGCCCTCGCGGGTGTAGAACTGTCCTCTCACGAAGCCGCGCGCGCCTGAGGCTGACGGGCTCTCAATGCTGTAAAGCAGCCACTCATCAATGCGGAACGGACGGTGGAACCACATTGAATGGTCGATGGTGGCAACCTGCATTCCTTCTTCAAGGAAGCCCACGCCGTGGGGTTGCAGTGCGGTAGGCAGGAAGTTGAAGTCTGAGGCGTAGCCCAGCAAATACTGATGAATGCGTAAATCGTCCGGCATCGCGCCGTTTGCCCTGATCCACACGGCGCGCTCAGGGGCTTCATGTTTGCCTTGCAGCGGATTGTGAAACTTAACCGGACGCATTTCAATCGGCCGCTCGCCGGTAAATTTCTCGTGAAAACGCTTGGGGATCATATGGATAAACTGCTTTGCGATGTCAGATTCCGAAATCAGGGTCTCGGGAGCAGGTACCTGTGGCATGGTATTTTGATGCTCAAAACCTTCCTCAAGGCTCTGGAACGAGGCCGTCATGTAGAAAATCGGCTTGCCGCCTTGCACCGCCTTAACGCGACGGGCGCTGAAGCTGTTGCCGTCTCGCAGGATCTCAACGTCGTAGACGATAGGCTTGGTGCTGTCGCCGGGACGCAGAAAATAGCTGTGGAAAGAGTGAATACCGCGGTCGCTCGGCACGGTCTGCTTGGCGGCATACAGCGCTTGGCCGACGACCTGTCCACCGAACACCTGGCGCAGGCCGAGATCTTCACTTTCCCCCCGAAATAGCCCTTCTTCTATCTCTTCCAGATTCAACAAATCCAATAAATTCTTTAGTGCCTGACTCATAGCTGGCCTCGCGAAAGTAGGGTTTTTTCCCGTCGGATTGTTCTCATAAATCCATGTAAAAAGAGGACGAAATCCATTCTACTATGCTGTCTCAACAGGATTTATAGACTTTATGATAGTGGATACTTTTTATCAGCAGAAGAGGGCTTTGTACCTGCGGTAGGAATAATTCGGATTTATGTGCCATAGTTATTTATACGAGTGGTTAAATTAACTATTCCAATCAAATCGGCATGTAGAAAACCGGTGCCGTGCAGATGACTATAAAGGAGTGATCAATTATGAAACTTTGGCAGATAGTAGGTGGGACCGCACTGTCTTTTGCTCTGGCAGGTTGTGCTACACATCAGCAGATGCCACCACCCGATTCACCCAATTCGACTGCTAGCCCATCAATGAGGCCAGCGATTACCGGACCGAACGTCTCCGGTGTAGTGAATATCTCTCAACGTGTCGCTCTGCCGCCTGATGCAGTATTAACCGTGACGCTGTCAGATGCGTCAATGGCGGACGCACCTTCTCGCGTCATCGCGCAGAAAGTCGCGCGTACAGAAGGCAAACAGGCGCCATTCAGCTTTATCTTGCCGTATAACCCGCAGGATATTAAACCGAATGCGCGTATCATCCTGAGTGCGGCAGTATCCGAAAACGGTCGCCTGATGTTCATTACTCAGGACATCAAAGAAGTGATTAATAACGCGATGGGTACGCGTGCGGACCTGCAGTTGGTGCCAGTCACATCGGTTCCGGTTGCGACCAAGCCAACCGGCCTTGGCCCTATGGGTAACCCATATTCCGCAGGCGCTGATGCACCGGTTCCCCCTCCGGCCTCTAGCCAGCCAGCCTATTAATCTGCTCACTTCCCCTGCATGCAGGGGAAGTTTTTAAAGCTTCCATCCGTACTTCAGTAAATCAATTTTGCCTTTCTGAAAGATAATCCCCTCGGCCAACAGTGCCTGGCGCTGTCTTTTAAAATCTTCGCCCTGAAGAGAAATCTCACCGTGACGATTGACCACCCGATACCATGGCAGAGTGCTGCCTTCCGGCAGTTTCTTGAGCACGCCGCCTACCTGTCTCGCCGCACGCGGAGAGCCTGCGAGCTTCGCGACGTCGCCGTAGGTCGTGACCTGACCTTCCGGAATGGCCGCAAGAATCTGAAATACCCGTTGGCGAAAATTGTCCACTTCTGACATGCCGATCACCTTTCTTAAAATTATTCGCCGTTGATTGTATAAGAAAACAACGGTTGTCGGCAGTTAACTTGCTTTTGTTATGGTCATCCCTGATAATGCCCACCGCTTCGCAGTACTGAAGCCGTCAACGTCAATGGGGGCCCTGTTGGTTCTCCCGCAACGCTAACTTGTTAACCAGGTCAGGTCCGGAAGGAAGCAGCCATAGCAGGTGTCGTGTGTGCCGGGATGTAGCTGGCAGGGCCTCCACCATTTCAGCCCTACCGCTTTGCTCATTCTCCCAAAATTCTCAGTGATGCGTCAGCGTCGCAAAGTAGTACACCAGCGGAATTGCCAGCACGTACAGACCGATCGGCACTTCGCGCGCCTTGCCTGCCACCACCTTAATGGCCACGTAAAACAGCAGACCCGCCGCAATCCCCGTTCCGAAACTGTTCGAAATCAGCGTCGCCATCACCATCATTAATACCGGCAGACCCTCGGTGAAATTGGCCAGATCCACCTTGCGCAGCCCGCTGAACATATTCAGGCCGATAAGGATGAGAGCCGGCGAGGTCGCCTCTTTAGGGATCATCAACGCCACCGGCGTCAACAGCAGCGTCAGCAGGAACATCAACGCCGCCGCCAATGCGGTCAGACCCGTTTTGCCTCCTGCCTCAGCGGCGGCGGCCGACTCAATTAGCGCCGTTGCCGCAGGAATGCCGAAAATAGGACCGAGCGCGGCGGCAATGGAGTCGACCACGAACGGGCGGTTGATATTGTTCATGTTGCCCTTTTCGTCGAGCAGTCCTGCCTCGCCACCCACCGCCAGCGTGGTGCCCATGGTCGAGAAAAACTCCGAAGCGAAGAAGATAAACAGGAAGGGCAGGAAGGCAATATTCAATGCTCCAAACAGGTCAATCTTGCCCAGCAAGGGGCCAACGGAGTGCGGGAGCGCTATCCATTCGCCTGGAAGATGAGTGATGCCAAAGGGAATACCGGCCAGCGTCGCCAGCAGGATAGCCCACAGAAGCGCCCCCGGCACGCGGCGCGCCTGTAGCCCAATGGCGACCATTAATCCCAGCAGCGCAATCAGCGCACCCGGTGCCGTAAAATCGCCGAGGCCAAGGGCGTGCGTTTTGGCATTGGCTATCACCAGCCCGGCATTACGAAAGCCTAGCAGCGCCACAAAGATGCCGATGGAGGCGGTCAGACCCAGCTTGATCGACTGGGGCACCGAGCGCGTCACTACCTCGCGCAGCCCGAGTACGGTGAGCACAAAGAACAGAATACCCGACCAGCAGGCTATTCCCAGGCCTATCGGCCAGCTGATACCGTCACCCGCCAGCGTGATGCCAACCAGCACCGAGCCGCCTATACCCGGCCCAACCATAAACGGTAGATTGGCATAGAAGGCCATCAGCAGGCTGCCGACGACCAGGATAATAATGGTGCCAGTGAGCGCTGCGCCTTTGTCGATCCCCCCGACAGAGAGCAAGCCGGGGATCACCACCAGAAGATAGGCAGCGGCCAGAAAACCGGTGACCCCGGCCAGACACTCGGTTTTAACCGTGGTCTGACGGTGATTAAGTTTAAAGCGCCTCTGCAACCAGCTGCCTTCGGCCTGCGGTGAGGTACTTTTAACGGAGGTGTCTGCCATGCTGTGTTCCCCTGAAAAATAAAATATTTATGATTATCAAAAGATTATTTCTGCTTTTGCGCGTTTACTCAATTTCCCACGCGGCGACCAGTGGGTTGATAATTTGCCGGGTACCGCCGTCGGTCAGCCCTAAATCGGTCAGATGTGGACCCGCGTTACAGGCCAGACAGGTCCCCTCAATCGCCTTGAAGACGCGGTAAGGCGGCTCCCAGTCGGCAATCTGTGCGCTAAGCTCTCGCAGGTTTTTAAACTGCGCCGCCAGTTCGCTGGCCGGTAAATCCGAGAGCATGCCGGCAATCGGCATCTCGACGCTGGCCAGCAGTTCGGCGTTCTGCGCCAACGCCATGCCGCCGCCGCAGGCAATCAGATGATTGGCTGCACGCACCATATCGGCCGGGTTTCGCCCAAGCACCACTAAATTATGTGAATCGTGGGAATAGGTGGTAGCAATCGCGCCGCGTAGCTCTCCCCAGCCTTCAAGCAGCGCCATCTGTGGTTTTGCCGGAGATTTGCCGTGGCGATGCTGCACCCAGATCAGACTAAATCCGGCAGGCAGTTGAGCAATGCCGTCGCGTACCTCCACCGTGGTCTCATTCCATTGAGTGAAGCGCGCACCTTTGATATGGCGTAGAGTGGCCTTGCCGTTTTTAATGCCCGGAATGCGTAACTGGAAATCCGTGGCCTGTAGCGCGTTGAGGTGAACGGTGGCGCGAGGCGGTTGCATCGCGCTGGGTGGCGCGCTTTCTTCACGCAGCATGTGGCCTGCCTCGGCGACGCATTCTCCGTTAACAAATACGCGAGCAGGGCGGATATGCTGTAGTGAATCGAAGGTGAAGAAGTCAGCGGTTCTGCCTGCGGCAATCAGCCCCAGGTCGTCACGCTTGAGGCGCAGCGCGGCATTGAAGGACGCCATCCGCAGCACGTCTTCGGCACGCAGCCCGCAGTCGATCAATGTATTGACCAACGCAATCATCCCACCTCTTTCCATCAGAAAATCAGGGGGCACGTCGTCGGTGCACAGGGTAATTTGCGACGACAGGTGCGGCAGAGCGTTGAGTGCGGCAACAATATCAGGCAGCAGGTAAGGGTGCGACCCACGGATTTGCAAATTAAGACCCGCGCGGAGTTTTTCCAGCGCGTCTTCGGCCGAGGTCAGTTCATGGTCAGAGCCAACGCCCGCCGCCAGATAGGCCTGTAGCGTTTTTCCCTTGAGTCCGCGGGCGTGGCCTTCAATCAGTTTGCCACTTTGCAGACCGGCCTGGAGGATTTCGAGCATCCGTTCGCTGCCGTTAATCACTCCGTGCATGTCCATCATCTCGGCGACACCTGCTACTTCCGGCCAGTCGAGCATGGTCTGCATCTCAGCCCCTCTGAAATCGGCCCCCGAGGTTTCAAGACCCGGCGTAGAAGGGACGCTTGAAGGCGCAGCGCAGATAACGCGCAGGGACAGCCCCCTGCTCGACTCGACGGCGTAACGCACACCCGCGACGCCGAGTACGTTGGCAAGCTCGTGCGGGTCCCAGTAAATCGTTGTAGTGCCTTGAGCGACCACAATCTGCGCGTAGCGGTCTGCGGAAAGGTGCGAGCTTTCGACGTGAACGTGGGTATCAATCAGGCCTGGCGAAAGATAGGCACCGGCTAAATCCAGCGTTTCAACCGCCTCAAATGCGTCACTGCATGGATGAACGCTGGCAATCATCGAGCCAGTCAGGCCAATATCGACGAGGCGGATTTCACCGGTCACCATATCCAGCAGATTGGCATTTTTTAGCAGCTTGTCGAAGGGCGTTTTTCCCATAGCGGCCTGAACCGCGCGTCGCCGCAGAGGGAGGGCTGAACTGTCTGTGGTCATGATTAACTATCGTCTTTAAAAAGGGGAATGGCTTACTGTAGGCAGGGCGGCGGGCATTTGACAGATGATTTATTTTATCACTGGATAAGATGGGGTTATGCTGGATAACACTTTATTAAGCATCATTGAATCAACGGGGCATTATGTCTGAACCCTGGCGCAGGCTCCCTGCGTTATCGCTTAAACAGATCCAGTATTTCGTGACGCTGGCCGAGCTGCGCAGCTTCACTGGCACAGCGCATCGACTGGCTATCAGTCAGCCTGCGTTGAGTAGCGCACTGCGCCAGATAGAGTCGGTATTGGGGGGCAAACTGGTGAACCGCACCGCGCAGTCGGTCACGCTGACCGAGCAGGGGTTGGCCATTCTGCCCTATGCCGAAAGAATGCTAAACATCGCGCACAACACCTTTGACGATATGCAGCAGATCATGGCGCAGGGCGGCGACGGCACGCTGCGCATCGGGCTGATTCCGTCGGTCAGTACGCTGCTGTTTCCTGCGGTTCCCGAGTTGCTCGCCACGCGATTTCCGTCGATGCGCGTCGAGTTTCATGACTTGACCAACGATCGTCTGCTGATTGAGCTGGAGAAAGGGGCGATCGATTTTGGACTGGGTTCTCTCGACAGCTCGGTACCGCCGCAAATCGAATCGTATCCGCTGCTCGAAGACCCTTTTGTGGTGGTGATGCGCAAGGACGACCCGCTGGCAGATGCGCACCATCTGCCCTGGCGTCATCTTTCGCGGCGGCCAATAGCCATGTTCCAGAAAGGGAACGGTAGCCGTCTGGTTAATTCTTTAATTGAGAGCCATCGCTTAAGTTTGGATATCGCCTATCGGGTCGATTTTCAGGAAACGCTCTATGGGCTGGTGCGTTCAAGGCTGGCGTTGGCTATTCTTCCCGAATTATATACGTCGACGCTTAATGACGATGAATTAACCATTGTGCATCTACAACAGCCAGAATTAACGCGAACGGTTGCGATGTTGCGCACGCCTTCGCCATTTCGTTCGCCGCAGACTGAACAATGTTTTCAATATTTGCTGCAGGCGTTTCGTGACAGAGTGAAATAAACCCGCTGCGTTAGTGAGGGGAAATGAAGATTAAGGATGGTTTCAATAAACGGAACTCATTAGGAGGATAAATGTATTATCCCTTCGACGGTGAGTCATTAATGACGGGAATGGGCAGAGTGACAGACGCGCATTGAGCCGATACGAATATCGGCTCAATGAGGTCATGAGCAAGTCGTTAGCGTACGAATTTCCAGACGGAGGTTGGGATTTTATCGTACAGCTTATTCATCGTCAGCTCGGCGAGACGGTGATCGGCCGCAGAGTAAAACAGCTCCAACTCATCATTAGAGAGTTCGTACTTATTCTTCTCAATAACACGTTCAAGTGTATCAATAGTGGTGCATTTTCTTAAACGCATCAAATAGTCGATTTTGTTCATCATGGCCTTTTCAACTGTAGCTAATTTCTTTATTAAATTATCTTTTATGTTTTCATCAGGGTACAGACATAATCCCCTGAGAACATTCTGAATAGTCGTTTCTTGGTTTTTTGCCATTGACGTAAATCAGAATCGTTTATTCCATAATTGCTGAACAAGGTGTAGGTATCGTCGAGATACTCTTCCACCAGGTCGCTGAGGTTTGTTTCATCCGGGTATTTTATTTTAAAGCTCATGACGAAAGAAGCAATATGCTCAATCAGGTCATTCAACTGCAGATTGACTGCTGAAGTTGGATCATTGACCCAGCCGTGATGGCTGTCTCCCAGGGTTGCAATTCCTTCGTCGTACAAACTTTCGTTGAGGAACCGCAGTTGCGCAATATCATGTCGCTTAGGCGAGTACTCATCCATATCATCCCCTCCGTAATGGTTATTCGGTGTGATAACACTCTGTGAGTAAACAAAATCTGTAAATAAACAACAAAATCCGTGCTAAACCAGGGACTGCTAAGTAAAAACGTTATTACCCTATTAAATTTAAACGACCATTTTCAATCTGTAATTTAAATATAATCCAATTTCTGAAACTTGCGTAAACCTATTACGGAAACTTACAATTCATTCTCTGTCGTGGCCGAATCAAAATCTATTATATCAAACTCCAATCCTTCGGGTTTAACAAGAAATGATACGGACTCTTTAGCGTCTTCCGCTGAGTTGAGATCAAGGCAACCATTGAAGATGGTCCAGTCATAAGTGTAAGTCATTGAATAAGATTGATTATTTCTGTGCTCAATGGATTTTATGACCAGCGAGCCGGGTGTGTACCGAGCATTAGGGGAATAATAACCTAAACCCGCAGTTAATGCGTCTTCAATCACTTCGATATTAGATTCTATTATCTGCTTTAGTTCCGTAATGCCGGGTTTTTTTCCCTGAGTATCGCAAGGGATCAATTTTTTCATAGATGCTTTCTATTTTCATAAGAGCTATTGGCAACAAAAGCCTTCAGGATTAATTATTGCATATTTTTTAGTTAATGTGCGAAATGAGAGCAAAATAATTGCCGTACGGAAAATTTACTAACATAATGATTTAAAAGTATTTTCATGTGTTTTTAATATTTAATTACGCTTTCCTGACGGAGGATGATGACAGCAATGTTGCAAATTGGGAGCCAGATCAATGAGCGAAGTTTACTCAACGTGTTTATGAATGATTACAACCTGCTACCTTGAAAAATCGTTCAAAATGTGGTGTTATATTATAACATCTCTAGAGCAATCCATTATGACTAAGACGCTATTTACCCTTTCTGCTTTCTCCCGCTGTGCTATTGCTTTAATTTTATTAGCAATTTTGTGGTCAGGGATCTACTGGGCCATCTCGTTACCATGATTAACATTTCAAAGCTTGAAGTGGGCTATGAACGCCGTCCGGTTGCCATGCCGTTGAGCGGACGCATCGTCGCAGGCTCATTGACGGCGGTTATCGGCGCCAACGGCGCGGGTAAGTCGACCTTCCTGAAGACCCTCGCAGGTTTGCAACCGGCCATTTCTGGTTCAATCGAATTCAGCGGCTCCTCTTCGAAAAACAAACGTCCGCAGCTGGCTTATCTCCCTCAGCAGGCCGAGCTGGACCGACAGTTCCCTATCAGCGTGTTTGACCTGGTGGCAATGGGATGCTGGCCGCAGAGTGGTCTGTTTGGTGGCATCAGCCGTGAGTCTGAGCGTCAGGTACTTGATGCGCTGCAAACCGTAGGGATGAGCGAGATGCGCAACTTTGCGGTCGGCGAGCTCTCCGGCGGTCAGCTACAAAGAACGCTGTTCGCGCGACTGCTGATTCAGCAAGCGCCGCTCATCATGCTCGATGAGCCTTTCACCGGTATCGACAGCCAGACCACCGAACTGCTTTTAAAAGTGATCCGCCAGTGGCATGAGCAGGGGAAAACGGTGATCGCCGTTCTGCACGACATTGCCATGGTGGCGCGTCATTTCCCTCAGGTCCTGTTCCTGAGCCAACAGCAAAATATTTGGGGAACGGCCGACGAAGTTCTGTGCCATTTTCCCCATCGCGATCATGCCTGCATCCTGGCCGACGAGTTCAGCGAGCAGCGGAGAGTCATCTCATGATGTTATTCCACCTGTTAGTCGACCCCTTTGTTCAATTTGGATTTATGCGCCGTGCGCTGATTGCCTGCCTCGCGTTGTCCATTAGCGCGACGCCGCTGGGCGTTTTCCTGCTGTTACGCCGCATGAGTCTGGTCGGCGACGCACTCAGCCACGCGGTGCTGCCCGGTGCCGCTATTGGCTATCTGATTTCCGGTATGTCGCTGGTGGCAATGGGCGTCGGCGGCTTTATTGCCGGTCTGGCGGTCGCCATGCTTTCCGGCGTCGTCAGCCGCCGCACCCAGCTTAAAGAAGACGCTAGCTTTGCCGGCTTCTATCTTGGTTCTCTGGCGCTCGGCGTCACGCTGGTTTCCCTTAAAGGTTCCAGCGTAGACCTGCTCCACGTGCTATTTGGCTCAATACTCGCCATCGATTCTCACGCCCTGCTGATGGTCGGTTCTATTAGCAGCGTGTCGATGATCATCCTCGCCTGCATTTATCGTGCGTTGGTGATTGAGTCCTTTGATGCGCTATTCCTACGCGTCAGTTCGGGCAAGTGGCTGGCGGTTATCCAAGGTATATTTTTGGCCTTGGTGGTGGTGAATCTGGTCGCCGGTTTCCAAATTCTCGGAACCCTGATGTCGGTAGGCCTGATGATGCTTCCCGCCGCCAGTGCCCGTTTCTGGGGGCGTGATTTACCGCACACCCTGCTGATCGCCATGCTGATTGGCATGCTGTCGAGCGTTATCGGGCTCATCTGGTCCTACTACGCCTCGCTGCCTGCTGGCCCAGCCATCGTGCTCAGCGCCAACGTCATTTTCTTTATCTCGGTTCTGTTTGGAACGCGTGGTGGGATGTTGACTGCCTCGCGACGTTAGTCGTGAAAATAAAGAAGTACTTATAAAGGAGTGGAAATGAAACTTTTACCTGTTGCTCTGTCAGTAGCTGCCCTGCTGTCGAGCCCACTGGCGATGGCCAAGACGGTTAATGCCGTCGCCAGTTTCTCAATCCTTGGGGATATCGTGAAGGAAGTGGGTGGAGACCACGTTAAGGTCACCAGCCTGGTCGGCCCAAACGGCGATCCGCACAGCTTTGAACCTGCGCCGAGAGACAGCAAGTCGCTGGCCGCGTCTGACGTCGTCTTTGTCAGTGGATTGGGCATGGAAGGCTGGATGGATCGCCTGATCACTGCCTCCGGCTATCACGGCAAGGTCGTTGTCGCCTCGCAGGGCGTAGACTCGCGCCAGATGGACGAAGAGGGCAAGACAGTGACCGATCCGCACGCCTGGAACAGCATGGCGAACGGCGTCATTTATGCCACTAACGTGATGAACGCGCTGATTGCCGCCGACCCTGAAGACGCCGACTACTATCGCCAGCACGGCGGTGCGTACATCGAGCAGCTCAAGAAGCTGGATGCCTGGGCCAAGCAAGAGTTCAGCGGTATTCCGGTCGCGAAACGTAAGGTGCTCACCAGTCACGATGCCTTTGGTTATTTCGGCAAAGAGTACAACGTGACCTTCCTGGCACCGGTCGGCTTCTCGACGGAGTCGGAAGCTAGCGCCAGCGGCGTTGCCTCACTTATCAAGCAGATTAAAGACGAGAAGGTGAAAACCTACTTCATCGAGAATCAGACCGATCCGCGTCTGGTGAAACAGATTGCTGCGGCCACGGGTGCACAGCCTGGCGGCGAGCTTTATCCTGAATCACTTTCTGGCCCGCAAGGCCCGGCAACAACCTATGAGAAAGCCTTCACCCACAACGTGGAAGCGATTGTAGGCAGCATGAAATAAATCCGTTACCTCCCCGCTGGCAATGGCCAACGGGGAGGTAATTCTCCCCTTCTTTATGACGTAACAAAGCCCCGTCGGGCAAGCGACGGGGCTTTTTTTATGGCTGGCTAAGCTTTCATTCCACGCTGAGGATCAGCGTTTCTTCTTCCCGCCCTGTACGGCTTTAAAACGCGGGTTACTTTTACAAATCACGTACAGTCTGCCCTTGCGTTTCACGATGCGGCAGTCAGGGTGCCTGTTTTTTGCTGATTTTAACGAACTCAATACCTGCATTTATCCCTCCAAAAACAAACTTATTTTTTTCCGAGGAAGCTGCCGAAACGCTGCTGGAAGCGCGCGGTGCTGCCTTCTTTCGAGAACTCTTTCTGCTTGCCGGTGTAATACGGATGGGAAGCAGAGGAGATGTCCAGCGTCACGTACGGGAAGGTTTTGCCCTCCAGTTCAATGGTGCGGTCGGTCTTTATGGTGGAGCCGACGTGGAAATACTCATCAACGCTGGTGTCATGAAAAACCACGGTGCGATAAGCAGGATGAATGTTCTCTCTCATAATAAATCCTAAAATGTAATGTTATACTATAACAATTATTATGCGCGTATTAACCCGTCGCTTCAAGCCTCATTTTTAAGTTTTTTTATCGGAGTAGGGGGCAACCTGCTAACCGGGCAGGGAATTCAGGCCATAAAAAAGGCCGCTTACGCGGCCTTTGCAGGACTAACTTGTCTGTCTTGATTAATGATGTGGGGTCTCAACCTTAGGGTTGTGCTCCATATCTTCATTCTTCTTACCAAAGCGGCGGCGAACCACCACGAAGAACACTGGCACGAAGAAGATAGCCAGCAGCGTCGCGGTAATCATCCCGCCCATTACGCCGGTACCGACCGCGTTCTGTGCGCCAGAACCCGCGCCGGTGCTGATAACCAGCGGCATAACGCCGAGGATAAAGGCTAGCGAGGTCATGAGGATAGGGCGCAGACGCATACGTACCGCCTCTAGCGTCGCCTCAATCAGTCCTTTACCTTCTTTATCCATCAGGTCCTTGGCGAACTCGACAATCAAAATGGCGTTCTTCGCCGACAGCCCGATGGTCGTTAATAGCCCGACCTGGAAGTAAACGTCGTTGCTCAGACCGCGTATCGACGCGGCAATCAGCGCACCCACGACCCCAAGCGGCACCACCAGCATGACCGAGAACGGAATCGACCAGCTCTCATACAGCGCGGCCAGACAAAGGAATACCACGATCAGCGAGATGGCGTACAGCGACGGCGCCTGGTTGCCCGAGAGACGTTCCTGATACGACATACCGGTCCAGTCATAGCCGATGCCGGTTGGCAGTTTGGACGCCAGAGACTCCATCATTGCCATCGCTTCACCGCTACTCTTGCCCGGAACAGGCTGGCCCAGAATTTCCATCGAAGGCAGGCCGTTATAGCGCTCAAGACGCGGTGAACCGTATTCCCATTTGGCGGTTGAAAAGGCCGAGAAGGGCACCATCTGACCCGAACTGCCGCGAACGTACCAGTTCTGGATGTCTTTAGGCAGCATGCGGAACTTGGCATCACCCTGAACATAAACCTTCTTCACGCGGCCACGGTCAACGAAGTCATTGACATAGCTGCCGCCCAGAGAGGCCCCGAGGGTGGTGTTAATGTCCGAGAGGGACACGCCCAGCGCCACGGCTTTTTCCTGGTCGATTTCCAGCTTGTACTGCGGCGTATCTTCCAGTCCGTTAGGACGCACACCGGCCAGCAAATCAGGATGCTGTGCCACCATGCCCAACAGCTGGTTACGCGCCTGCGTCAGCTTGTCGTGGCCGAGGTTGGCCTGGTCAATCAGCTCGAAGTCAAAGCCGGTCGCCGTACCCAGTTCAACGATCGCGGGCAGGTTGAAGGCAAAGACCATCGCATCTTTGATTTTGCTGAACTCGCCCATTGCGCGACCGGTAATGGCGGCAACCTTGTTCTCTTCACCGCTGCGCTGCGACCAGTCTTTTAAGCTCACGAACGCGATACCGGTGTTCTGGCCGCGACCCGCAAAGCCGAAGCCGTTAACGGTAAACACCGAGTTCACGTTGGCTTTTTCTTTGGTCAGGTAGTAATGAGTGACCTCATCCAGCACTTTCTGAGTACGTTCCTGCGTTGCACCGGCCGGCAGCTGCGCCATGGTCAGGAACACGCCCTGATCTTCTTCCGGCAGGAAGGAGGTTGGCAGGCGAACAAACAGGAACGCCATGCCCACGACGATCAGCAGATAAATGACCAGATAACGCCCCGTACTGCGCAGGATGTTGCCTATGCTGTCGGTGTAGTGGTGCGTGCTCTGCTCAAACTTCTTGTTGAACCAGCCGAAGAAGCCTTTGGTTTTGCCGTGGTCGCCCTTGGCAATCGGTTTGAGCATGGTGGCGCAAAGCGCCGGAGTCAGAATCAAGGCAACCAGCACCGACAGCACCATCGCGGAAACGATAGTAATCGAGAACTGGCGGTAGATAACCCCGGTCGACCCGCCGAAGAATGCCATCGGAATAAAGACCGCCGAGAGCACCATCGCGATGCCGACCAACGCGCCCTGAATCTGGCCCATCGATTTGCGCGTCGCCTCTTTCGGCGGCAACCCCTCTTCGGCCATGACGCGTTCGACGTTCTCGACCACCACAATGGCGTCATCCACCAACAGGCCGATGGCAAGTACCATCCCGAACATTGTCAGAGTGTTTATCGAGTAACCGAAGGCGGCGATAATGGCAAAGGTGCCGAGCAAGACCACCGGTACCGCTATCGTCGGGATGAGCGTAGCGCGGAAGTTTTGCAGGAACAGATACATTACCAGGAACACCAGCACGATGGCCTCAACCAGCGTTTTCACCACTTCCTGAATCGAGATTTTGACGAAAGGCGTGGTGTCATACGGATAGACCACCTTCAGTCCGTTCGGGAAGAACGGCTGCAGCTTGGCCAGCTCCGCTTTTACGGCGGTCGAGGTGTCGAGGGCGTTGGCGTTGGTCGCCAGTTTAATCCCCAGACCTGCGGCAGGCTGTCCGTTAAAGCGGGCAATCACGTCGTAGCTTTCGCCACCGAGCTTGATGTCCGCCACGTCGCGCAGGCGAACCTGCGAGCCGTCTGGATTAACCTTCAGCAGAATCTTGCCGAATTCGTCGGCCGATTTAAGGCGGGTTTGCGCCACAATAGACGAGTTGAGCTGCTGGCCCGGTACCGGAGGCGTTCCGCCCAACTGACCTGCGGCCACCTGGTTGTTCTGCACGGTAATCGCGCTGATAACGTCAACCGGCGTCAGCTGATAGTTATTTAGCTTGTTCGGATCCATCCAGATACGCATCGCATACTGCGCACCAAACAGCTGCACATCCCCTACACCCGACACGCGGCTGATAGGATCCTTGACGTTTGATGCCACATAGTCGGCGATATCCTCCTGGGTCATGCTGCCATCAGAAACAAAGCCTGCCACCATCAGGAAGCTGCTGCTCGATTTCTGAACGCTTATCCCCTGCTGCTGAACTTCTTGCGGCAGCAAAGGCATCGCCAGCTGCAGTTTGTTCTGCACCTGAACCTGTGCGATGTCTGCGTCGGAACCTGAAGCAAAGGTCAGCGTTATCTGAACCGCACCAGAGGAGTCACTGGTAGATGACATATACATCAGGTTATCGATACCGTTCATGTTCTGTTCGATAACCTGGGTGACAGTATCCTGCACCGTTTGTGCGTCGGCACCAGGATAGGTCGCCGTCAGCTCAATGGCCGGCGGCGCTACGGTCGGATATTGTGCGATAGGAAGTTTGAGGATCGAAAGTCCCCCCGCCAGCATAATAATGATGGCGATAACCCACGCAAATATCGGGCGATCAATAAAGAAATTAGCCATGAATTACCGGCTCCTTTTTAAGACTTCGTCGCTTCATCTGCGGGGGCGTTCTGGTCAACTTCCTGTGCTGTCACCTGAACACCGGGTCTGATTTTTTGCAGGCCGGTCACGATGATTTTATCGCCCGGCTTGAGGCCATCCGTGACGACCCATTTGTCGCCAATAGCCTGAGTCGTCGTCACCGTACGAAGTTCCACTTTATTATCGGCACCGACAACCATCGCGGTTGCATCGCCGCGCGGGTTACGGGTGATCCCCTGTTGAGGCACCAGCAGGGCATTGTTGTTGACACCTTCGTCGAGACGGGCGCGCACAAACATACCCGGCAGCAGGAAGTCCTGCGTATTCGGGAATACCGCACGTAAAGTGATAGACCCCGTCGTTTCATCAACCGTAACATCGGAGAATTCCAATGTGCCAGGTTGTTGATATTCTTTACCGTTATCCAGAATCAGCGTCACTTTCGCTTTGCCGTTCTCCTGTTTGAGCGTACCGTCGGCCAGCTCCTGCTTCAGGCGCAGGAAATCATTGCTGGACTGGGTCACGTCAACGTAGATAGGGTCAAGTTGCTGAACCGTCGCCAGCGCGTCGGTCTGGCTGCTGGTCACCAGCGCACCCTCCGTCACTGAGGATTTACCGATACGGCCGCTGATTGGGGCAATGACCTTGGTGTAGGCGAGATTGATACGCGCCGTTTCAACCTCTGCCTTGGCCGCTACGACCGAAGCATCGGCCTGGAGTGCGGTGGAGTTAGCAGTATCATAATCTTGTTTACTGATGTAGTTGGTGCCCAACAGCGGCTTGTAGCGGTTGACCGTCACGTGGGCAATCTGCGCACTGGCCTGTGCCTTCGCCAAATCACCCTTGGCGCTGTCGTACGTGGCCTGATAAGGCGCAGGATCAATCTGGTAGAGCGAGGTACCGGCCTTGACTTCACTGCCTTCCACAAAGTTACGTTTCAGGATAATGCCGCTGACCTGAGGACGTACCTCGGCAATACGGTAGGCCGAGGTGCGTCCCGGAAGCTCAGTTGTTACATTTAGCGGGGCGGCTTTCAACGTGACGACACCCACTTCGGGGGCTTTAGCGGCTCCCTGCTCGGTTTTTTTATCGTTACATCCTGTAAGAGCTAATCCACCGGTTAGCATAAGAACGACCGCCAGAGGCGTTAACCCTCTGTTTTTGTTCATAAATAAACCTCAAGTGTCCGATTTTAAAATTAACTTCGTTGCGTGCGGCGCTGTGACATCCCGCAGCTGCGTTTTTAGTATGTGCTGACTACGATTACCGATTTTGCACCCATGGAGGGTGAAAATCCTATTTCACAAATGTGAATTTGTTGGGGAGATGTGCTCCGTCCATGACGCACGCCGGGCGCCGACAGTCCGTTGCGCCTACATGACTGAAATGATGGAGAGTTGGCTTTTTATGCCAGAAAGTAACGACCTCCACAACCAGGTAAGTCAATTTATTGATACTTATATCGAGATGTTGAGGTTATGTCCAAGATTGATTAAAGGTAATTAAGTGTGTCAAGTGGCTGTAAGTAGAGTTTAGTAAAGTTTTACAAGTTTGATGCTGCCTGAGCACCTTCACTGCATACGCTGTAGAAGGGGGCCGTGTTAATATTGCGCATCTTTATTTGAATTAAGTTAACTATGTTTAGCCTATCCGCTGACTTTCGCTACCGCCACGCCGACTTTTTGCGTTTGGCCTCTTCAGGATTAATTTCTTTCCTGTTGATTGCATTGGTTTTTTGCGCCGCTATGCTGGCTGCTCCTCGTGCGTTAGCGGCGGGAACGGCGGATATCCCCCTGCGCGGTGAAGTGCAGAATCAACTTGATGCGCTGAGCCGCCAGAAAACGCTAACGCCGGTTGAAAAACTGACGCAGCAGGATCTCTATCGCACGATGGAACTGCTCGACGCGCTGGATCGCGTCAAACAGCAGCAAAATCAGCTCAGACAGCAGTTGGATGATGCGCCTGAAAAACTGCGCATCGCCACCGACGGCCTCGCCAAGTTGCAAAATCAGAGCAACCCGGCGGCGGATAAAACGGCGCTGCTGGCGATGTCGTTGCATCAGTTGGAAAGCACGCTCGGCGATACGCTCAACGATTTGCAGTCTTCGCAGAATGACCTCTCAACCTACAATACTCAGCTGATTTCTTTGCAGACCCAGCCTGAACGGGCGCAGAGTGCGATGTACAGCTACTCGCAAAGCCTGGAACAGGTGCGAAACGAGCTTAACGGCATGGCGCCGAATCAGCAGGATCTGCGGCCAACGCAGCAGGCGATGTTGGTCACCGAGCAGGCGCTGCTTAATGCCGAGGTGGATTTCCAGCGCAACAGCCTGGAGGCCAACACCACCTTGCAGGACCTCTACCAGAAGCAGCGCGACTATACCAATGCCCATATTTCACAGCTCGAAGCCTACACTCAAACGCTGCAAGAGGTGGTCAACGGTAAACGTCTGACGCTGTCCGAGCGTACGGCGAAAGAAGCTCAGACGCCGGAAAGCACCACCGATCTGCAAAAAGATCCGCTGGTGAGTCAGGAACTGGACATCAACCGCCATCTGAGCCAACGCCTGATAGCCTCTACCGAGGATGGCAACAAGCTGTTGCAACAGAACATCACCATCAAGAACTGGCTGGAACGTTCGTCGCAGTCGGAACACGATCTGAGTGAAGAAATCAGCGTCTTGAAGGGGAGTTTGCTGCTCTCGCGTATCCTTTATCAGCAGCAGCAAAATGCGCAGCCGACGGCCAATCTGATGACCGACACCCAGACGCAAATCGCCGATCTGCGCCTTGAGCAGTTCAATATCAATGAGCAGCGCGACGCGCTTTTCCAGGGTGATGACTATATTCAGAATCTGGTAAAAGGCAGCAAAGAAAAGATTAATGACGACATTAGCGATGCGCTTGAGCAAATCGTTGACGTGCGCCGCGACCTGCTGGACCAGCTCAATAAACAGCTTGGCAACGAGCTGGCGCTGGCGATCAATTTGCAAATCAACCAGCAGCAGCTGTTGAGCGTAAACCAGACCCTCAACGACACGCTGACCCAGCAAATCTTTTGGGTCAGCAGCAACAAGCCGATTGACTGGCAGTTTATTAAATCGCTGCCCGAAGACGTCAAAAATCAGATTAACAGTCTGAGTTTCAAGCTGCCGGTTGACGAGCTGAAGCAGGGCGCGCTGCGCTCGTTGCCGGTGACCGTGCCGATGCTGATAGCTGTCGTCATTCTTCTGTGGCGTCAGAAGGCTATCAAAGCGCGTATCGATAAACTGAGCAGCGACGTCGGCCAATTGAAGCGTGATTCCCAACTGCATACGCCTCAGGCGCTGCTCCTTCTCGTTCTCAGAGTGATGCCGGGCATGCTGCTGACGCTCGGCGTTGGCTATTGGCTGTCCGTTTGTGATATCGAGTTTAATAACTTTTTATGGACGCTGGCACAGCGCATCGCCGTGTTCCAGCTGGTGATGGGATTCTGTTACCGACTGCTGGGGCCGCGCGGGGTCAGTGAGCGCCACTTTAATATGGAAGCGGCCACCTGCGCGCATTACCGACGCTCAATCCTTCGTCTGTCACTCACCATGCTGCCGCTGATTTTCTGGACTGTTCGCGGTGAGAAGATCCCGCTGGGGCTGGTGGACGATACTATCGGTCAGGTGATTATTTTACTGACGCTGGCGACGCTGACAGTTCTGCTTTTTCCGATGTTCAGGGACGGCTGGCGCGAGAAAAATGCGCACAGCGTGCATCTGGTTATCGTCACCGCCATTGCATTGGCTCCGGTCTTCCTGATGGGACTGATGTTCACCGGCTACTTCTATACTACCTTGCGTCTCGCCAGCCGCTGGCTAGAAAGCCTCTATCTGCTGATAATCTGGAATATCACCGGCAGGATAGCGCTGCGCGGGCTGAGCGTGGCGGCAAGGCGTCTGGCCTATCGTCGTGCGCTGGCGCGTCGTCAGAACACCAATGTCAAAGAGGGTGCCGAAGGGGAGACCATCGAGGAAACCGTGCTCGGTCTGGACCAGATTAACCAGCAGACGCTGCGTCTGATCACCATGGCGCTGTTCATCGTCTTTGCCGCCGTGCTGTATTGGGTGTGGTCAGATTTGCTGACGGTTATCTCTTATCTCGACAGCATTTCGCTGTGGCACTACTCCGGTAATATCGGCGGCAAGGTGGTACAGCAGACGGTGACGCTGGGCAATTTCCTGTTGGCCTTTATCGAGATAATCATTGCCTATGTCCTGACGCGAAACCTGCCGGGCCTGCTCGAGGTGCTGGTGCTGTCGAGGCTGCATCTGCGGCAGGGGACCTCCTACGCGATTACCACCATTCTGACCTATACCATTACGGTTATCGGTGCGGCGGTGGCGCTGAGTGCGCTCGGCGTGTCGTGGGACAAACTCCAGTGGCTGGTGGCCGCGCTGTCGGTTGGACTGGGCTTTGGTTTGCAGGAAATCTTTGCCAACTTTGTTTCGGGCCTGATTATTCTGTTCGAACGCCCGATTCGCATCGGCGATACGGTCACTATCGGGACCTATTCTGGGACGGTCAGCAAGATTCGTATTCGTGCGACCACCATTACCGACTTTGACCGTAAAGAGGTGATCATCCCTAACAAGGCCTTCGTGACCGAGCGTCTTATCAACTGGTCGCTGTCGGACACCGTCACCCGCGTAGTTATTAAAGTTGGCGTAGCCTATGGGTCTGATTTAGATAAGGTTAAGGAGATTTTACTGCAGGCGGCGCATGAAAATGCCAAGGTGATGAGCGATCCTTCGCCGTCGGTGTACTTCCTTAACTTCGGGGCCAGCACGCTGGACCACGAGCTCAGGGTATACGTTCGCGAGCTGCGCGACAGGAGTTCGACCGTCGATGAGCTGAACCGCAGCGTAGACCAGCTGTGCCGCGATAACGATATCAATATTGCTTTCAATCAGTTGGAAGTGTATCTGCACGACAAAGGCGGCAACGAAGTTCAGGAAGTGAAACGCCCATTCACGCCGCCGGACGAGGCGACCCTCGTCTGATTCATACCGTCGTTATCGGTAGCTTATGGACAAGCTGCCGGTCGGATTCTTGAGTTTTTCCTGATAGTCCTTTTTGACAATCTCCAGTGCCGCCAACGCCACTTCAGGGGCGATTTCGTTACACTCCAGCAGGTAGATCAGATCTACGGCTAGTTGCAGTTCGGGAGGGGCGTTTTCAATGGACATAGGCGTTCCAGTCATCTTGGTAGTGGGCATCTGTTTTATCAGTCGTTAACAGGCTGACTAACGACGGGTAATCGAATTTCCAGTATAGAGATTTTGTCTCAACTAACGACGGTATTTTTCAAATTTTGTGATAAGAGCGTCAAAAACCCCTTTCCTGACGCTCGATGCTGCGCTCGATTTTGATCAGCGCCTGACGGCAGCGCATGAGGCGTCCCTCCAGTGCCGCAAGCTCTTTCTGCATATGCTGCTGTTCCTTGAAAGTCTCGACTCTCCCAAGACGACTCTCGCGGTCTTGAATCATCGCCAGCAATCGACGCTCATACTGTTGATGTTCAACCAGTTTACTGTAGTAATCGCCGCCGCTTTGTTCTTTCTGTTTATCGGCCTTGCGCAGGTTCTGGGTCGCGAGTTCGCGCTGTAGTGCGGTGATTTGCGAGACCAGCCGCTCGGCGACAAAGGCGACCTGCGCGCTGCGGTTTTCTTCGACTACCTGACGCAGCTGAGCAAAGTTTACGCGCACTTCGGCAAGATATTCACGCAGGCGGGTTCCCTTGGTCGCAAAAAGCGTAACGTCAAAGCGCGCCTGCTGCGCCGGTGCATGGGCGACAGGTTCAATTTCTTGCGCCAGATTTTCTATCTGCTGCTCCAGCGAATGCAAAAGTGTTTGCGTGCTCAACGAGACTCTCCCGAACGATTATTTCCGCGATTATGCGACAAACTGCGCGGTAAATCATGCGTTGTGGGCGGTTTATCACGCACTGATTCGCCGCAGTGGTTGACCTGGGGCAATAAAAAAGGCGATCATCGCCGGCTGTAGGTTGCTTTTTAAAGTGGCTTTGCATAAATTTGGGCGTCTTGACCCTCGGTCATCCCCAACTTATTTTTCTTGAATCGCCTGCCAGAGTCGTTCGCCGTCGCCTTAAGCTCAGTTAGCTATTCCGAATTATCTCGGCGTAGGGCGTTTGGTTTGAACAGATTCTCGCGCCGTTCAGGTATGAACCGACGCTTTTTCAGGCCTTTATTATGAGCGCTACCGTTATGACCGCTACTGCACAGCAGCTTGAGTTTATTAAAGACAGTATCAAAACCATCCCCGATTACCCTAAGCCGGGCATACTGTTTCGTGATGTCACCAGTTTGCTGGAAGTCCCCGAGGCCTATCAGGCCACTATCGATCTGCTGGCAGAGCGTTACCGCAATACCGGTGTCACCAAAGTGGTGGGTACCGAAGCACGTGGCTTCCTGTTTGGCGCACCGGTTGCGCTGGCGCTGGGCGTAGGCTTCGTTCCCGTGCGTAAGCCGGGCAAGCTGCCGCGTGAAACCATCGCGGAAGAATACGCGCTGGAGTACGGCACCGATAAGCTCGAAATTCACACCGACGCTATCAAGCCAGGTGATAAAGTGCTGGTTATCGATGACCTGCTGGCGACCGGTGGTACCATCGAAGCTACCGCCAAGCTTATCCGTCGTCTCGGCGGTGAGGTTTCTGACGCGGCCTTCATTATCAATCTGCCAGAGCTGGGCGGTGAAAAACGCCTGAACGGTCTGGGCATTGAATGTTACTGCCTGGTGAACTTCGCCGGTCACTAAAATTCGGCGTCCATCGCGTTACGGTGGGGCTTTGCACACCTCGGTCACTGATGCATTTCAGCGTCCGGGAACTTGTGCAGTTACCCTACCTGTCAACCCGAAGGCACTAGAATTTCTTGTTTATATCAGGCCTCGCCCGTGCAGGCGGGGCTGTGATAACATAACGCTACAGACCCCTCGACTTCTCCGGTATTAATGAGCTATCAGGTTCTTGCCCGTAAGTGGCGCCCCCAAACTTTCACTGACGTAGTTGGTCAGGAACACGTGCTAACGGCACTGGCCAATGGCCTGTCGCTGGGGCGAATTCATCACGCCTATCTTTTCTCCGGCACGCGCGGCGTGGGTAAAACCACTATTGCCCGTCTGTTGGCTAAAGGCCTGAACTGTGAAACCGGCATTACCTCAGCGCCCTGCGGCGTTTGCGACAACTGTCGTGAAATAGAGCAGGGGCGCTTTGTTGATCTCATCGAGATTGACGCCGCATCGCGTACCAAAGTCGAAGACACCCGTGAATTGCTCGATAATGTGCAGTACGCACCGGCCAGAGGGCGTTTCAAAGTCTATCTGATTGACGAAGTACACATGCTCTCGCGCCACAGCTTCAATGCGCTGTTGAAAACGCTTGAAGAGCCGCCTTCGCACGTCAAATTCCTGCTCGCGACTACCGATCCGCAGAAACTGCCGGTCACCATCCTTTCACGCTGCTTACAGTTCCACCTGAAGGCGCTGGACGTCGAACAGATCCGCAATCAGCTGGCTAAAGTGTTGCAGGCAGAGCAAATCGACAACGAGGCGCGCGCCTTGCAGCTGTTGGCCCGTGCGGCCGATGGCAGTATGCGTGATGCGCTCAGCCTGACCGATCAGGCTATCGCGATGGGACAGGGCAAAGTCACCACCGAGACCGTGGCGCAGATGCTTGGCACCCTCGACGACGAACAGCCGCTGGCTATTCTTGAAGCGCTGGTGAGTGCCGATGGCGCGACGGTGATGGCGCAGGTTGAACAAGCCGCCTCGCGCGGGGTGGACTGGGAAACGCTGCTGGTTGAAACCCTGGCGCTGCTGCACCGTATCGCGATGGTCCAACTGCTGCCGTCGGTGCTGGATAACCACTATGCGGCTATCGAACAGCGTCTGCGCGAACTGGCGCGGGTTATTCCGCCGACCGACGTGCAGCTTTATTATCAGACGCTGCTAATTGGCCGCAAAGAGTTGCCGTTCGCCCCGGATAAACGCATGGGCGTCGAGATGACGTTGCTGCGTGCGCTGGCGTTCCACCCTAAGGTGTTGATTGCCGAACCGGCCGCCAGAGAACCACGCACCGCTGCACCGCAGCCGATGTCGAACTCGGCCATGCCTGCGCAAAATGCCCCTGCGCAGCCTAAAGCCGCCCCTGCTCAACAGGCGTCTGCGGGCGGTGACGTCGCAATACCTGACTCCACCGCGCAGCTCTTGCAGGCGCGAACACAGCTGCTTCGACAGCAGGGAAGCTCATCCCCAAAAAAAGCTGAGCCGGCCGCGCCTGGAAAAGCGCAGCCGGCAAATTCGGTGCTGGAGCGACTGGCTTCCGTCACCGAGCGTTCATTAGAACGCACGGGAGCGACTGCGCAGAAGAAAGCCCCCGCTGCGCCGGTTAAAGAAGAGGCTTATCGCTGGAGAACAGTGAATGAGCCTGAGGCCGCCCCTGAGCCGGTTGCCACGCCGAAAGCCTTGCGCGCTGCGCTTGAGCACGAAAAATCGCCGGAGCTGGCGACACGCCTGGCCGAAGAGGCCATCGAGCGAGACGAGTGGGCAGCTACGGTCAATAAGCTGACTATTCCGAAACTGGTTCAGCAACTGGCGCTCAATGCTTTCCTTGAGCGGCCTGATTCGGCTACAGTCTGTCTGCATTTACGTTCTTCGCAGCGTCATTTAAACTCGCCAACGGCGCAAAAAACCTTGGCAGACGCGCTTGCCTCGCTGTATCAGCAGGAGATAGCGCTGAACGTGGTTGAAGACGACAACCTGGCGATACGCACGCCGCTCGAATGGCGACAGGCCATCTATGAAGAAAAACTGGCGCAGGCGCGTCAGTCGATTATCGCGGATAATAATATCCAGACTTTGCGTCGTTTCTTTGACGCCGAGCTGGACGAAGAGAGTATTCGCCCTATTTAACCGCCGCAGTAGGAGCATGGTGCACATACGCGGCCCGACGCAAAGAGAGAAGATTATGTTTGGAAAAGGCGGCATTGGTAACCTGATGAAACAGGCCCAGCAAATGCAGGAAAAAATGCAGCAGGCACAAGCGGAAATCGCTGCCATCGAAGTTACCGGTGAGTCTGGTGCAGGTCTGGTGAAAATCACCATCAACGGCGCACACAACGTCCGTCGCGTTGAAATCGACCCAAGCCTGCTGGAAGATGACAAAGACATGCTCGAAGATCTGGTTGCTGCAGCATTCAACGACGCGGCTCGTCGCATCGATGAAACTCAGAAAGAAAAAATGGCAGCAGTTTCTGGCGGCATGCAGTTGCCACCGGGCTTTAAGATGCCATTCTGATGCAAACCAGCCCACTCCTTGAATCATTAATGGAGGCGTTGCGCTGTCTGCCGGGTGTAGGCCCGAAGTCGGCGCAGCGTATGGCATTCCAGCTGCTGCAGCGCGATCGCAGTGGCGGAATGCGGCTGGCGCAGTCCCTGACTCGGGCGATGTCCGAAATCGGCCACTGTGCCGACTGTCGTACTTTCACCGAGCAGGATGTCTGCACCATTTGCGCCAATCCGCGTCGCAAGGAAAATGGTCAGATTTGCGTGGTTGAAAGCCCGGCAGATATTCATGCTATCGAGCAGACCGGTCAGTTCTCAGGTCGCTATTTTGTCCTGATGGGGCATCTGTCTCCTCTCGACGGCATTGGTCCTGACGACATCGGATTAGGTCGTCTCGAGCAACGTCTTGAAAGCGAAAGCATTCAGGAAGTGATCCTCGCGACCAACCCCACGGTCGAAGGTGACGCTACCGCGAACTATATCGCCGAGATGTGCGGTCAGTATGGCGTTCTGGCGAGTCGAATTGCTCACGGTGTTCCAGTGGGGGGCGAGCTAGAAATGGTTGATGGCACGACTCTTGCGCATTCTCTGGCAGGTCGGCACGCCTTCAAATATTAGTTTGCTCGGTTATCGTATTTGAAGCTGTAGCGGCGTTGGCTGCGCTAGCCCGCCCCAGTCAATGGCCTGTGTCAGCGCCTGGGGATGAACTAACCTGCCGCCTTGCTACAACTTCTATAACCCAGACCGGCTGTTTTTTAAAATCCCACCTTGGTCACTTCCACAATCAGGCAGTCTGTTAAAAAGCCTTGTTTCTGTATTTCCAAAGCGTTAGCGGTTTGTTCCCTGCTGATTCTAAAATAATCAATTAACGCGCGTTTCGATATTTCCTTGCCCGTTCCTCTTGAAAATCTGCCTTTACCCCCCACTTCATACTCAGTCTGTTTTTACAGAGTTACGTTTTTAACCACTCAAACGGTTTGATTGAGGTATTTGATGAGTATGAAAGGACAAGAGACCCGCGGATTCCAGTCAGAAGTTAAACAACTGCTTCACCTGATGATCCACTCGCTTTATTCGAATAAAGAAATCTTCCTGCGTGAGCTAATTTCCAACGCCTCGGACGCGGCCGATAAACTGCGTTTTTGCGCGCTGTCAAAGCCTGAACTTTACGAAGGCGACGCCGAGCTGCGCGTTCGTGTGTCGTTTGACAAAGAAAAACGTACCCTGACGCTGAGCGACAACGGCATCGGTATGACCCGTGATGAAGTGATCGACAACCTCGGGACCATTGCTAAATCGGGCACCAAAGCCTTCCTACAGTCAGTCGGATCCGAGCAGGCCAAAGACAGCCAGCTGATCGGCCAGTTCGGCGTGGGCTTCTACTCTGCGTTTATCGTGGCTGATAAAGTCACCGTTCGCACCCGTGCAGCAGGCGTTAGCGCCGATGAAGGCGTATTTTGGGAATCTGCCGGTGAAGGGGAATACACCCTGGCCGACATCGAGAAAGCCTCTCGCGGCACCGAAATTACCCTGCACCTGCGTGAAGATCAGGACGAGTTCCTGGACAGCTGGCGCGTGCGTTCCATTATCAGCAAATATTCTGATCACATCGCACTGCCGGTTGAAATCGAGACCCGTAACGAAGAAGACGATACCGTTACCTGGGAGCAGATCAACAAGGCGCAGGCGCTGTGGACGCGCGGTCGCACAGAAGTGAGCGACGACGAATACAAAGAGTTTTACAAACACCTCTCTCATGACTTTAGCGATCCGCTGAGCTGGAGCCACAACCGCGTTGAAGGTAAGCAGGAATATACCAGCCTGCTGTATATCCCTTCACAGGCACCGTGGGACATGTGGAATCGCGACCACAAGCACGGTCTGAAACTGTACGTGCAGCGCGTCTTTATCATGGACGAAGCCGAGCAGTTCATGCCTAACTACCTGCGCTTTGTGCGTGGCCTGATAGACTCCAACGACCTGCCGCTTAACGTTTCCCGTGAAATTCTGCAGGACAGCCGCGTGACGCAGAATCTGCGTAATGCACTGAGCAAGCGTGCGCTACAGATGCTCGAAAAACTGGCGAAAGACGATGCAGAAAAATACCTGCAGTTCTGGAAGCAGTTCGGTCTGGTCTTGAAAGAAGGTCCGGCAGAAGACAGCAGCAACAAAGAAACCATCGCCAAGCTGCTGCGTTTCGCCAGTACCCGCAATGACTCTTCCGAGCAGACGCTGTCGCTGGAAGACTATGTTGCCAACATGGTTGAAGGGCAGGACAAGATTTACTTCATCACCGCCGACAGCTATGCCGCGGCGAAAAATAGCCCGCATCTTGAGCTCTTCCGCAAGAAAGGCATTGAAGTTCTGCTGTTGTCAGACCGCATCGACGAATGGATGATGAGCTACCTGACCGAGTTCGACGGTAAGGTGTTCCAGTCTGTGAGCAAGGCCGATGAGTCTCTCGACAAGCTGGCCGACGAGAAGAACGAACAGCAGAAAGATGCCGACAAGGCGCTTGAGCCGTTCGTTGAACGCGTCAAAACCCTGTTGGGCGATCGTGTTAAAGAGGTGCGTTTAACGCATCGTCTGACCGACACCCCGGCTATCGTCACCACCGGTGCGGACGAGATGAGCACGCAGATGGCCAAGCTGTTTGCCGCTGCGGGTCAGGAAGCGCCAGAGGTGAAATACATCTTTGAGCTGAACCCTGAGCATGCGCTGGTCAAGCGTGCTGCAGATGAAACCCAGGAGAGCCAGTTCTCAGAGTGGGTAGAGCTGCTGCTTGACCAGGCTCTGTTTGCAGAGCGCGGTACGCTGGAGGACCCTAACCAGTTCATCCGTCGTATGAACACCCTGCTGCAAGCGTAATTAATTGAAATATTGACCTAATAAGAGGCCAGACGGTTAACCCCGGCTGGCCTCTTCCAATAGCCAGTGGCGGAAAAGCGTGATCTCTTTCTCGTGGCTACGCGAACGTTTCACCAGCATATAGGTGGCTCTGTCGACCTCGGTAAAGCCCAGCGGCGCAATTAAACTCCCTTCCTGAATCTCTTTTTTGACCAAAATCTGCGGCGTCATAATAATTCCCAAACCATTTTTTGCGGCCTGAATGGCCAGCGTCAAATTGTCAAAATGCTTGCCCGAAATAAAGTCTCCCCGCGTATTGGTTTTTCTTGCCCATTCTTGCCAGGCATTGATTTTGGTGTCGGCATGCAGCAGTGGAAGGGTGGCGAAGTCGGTCTCGTAGGTAAATCGATGACGGAAATCTGGCGAACAGACGGGCCCAATATAATCGACGGTAATCAGCGTCGCCTCTATTTCATCCGACAGCGGTGTTTCATTACTTTTGATTAAAATATCCGTGCGTTCATCCTGAATATTTTCAATGTTTACATGGGTCTGGAATGTCAGGGCGATATTTTCATGCCGTTGCGAAAAACGCGCGATACGGGGAATTAACCACTGTGACAAGAAACTGGGCGCGCAGGAAATAATAAGACTGTTCTCTTCGCGGGTTTTTATTTCTTTGCAGGTTGCCTCGATATTTCTAAATACCTGTTCACAGCATTTCTTTAAGGTCTCTCCGTCCTGGGTTAAATAAACCCGTCCGGCCGTGCGTTTAAATAAAGGCGTCCCTAACCAGGACTCAAGATTCTTTATTTGATGGCTGATTGCACTGTGAGTGATATTTAAGGATTCAGCGGCGGCGCTGAAGCTTTCAAACAGTGCCGCCTGTTTGAAGTAGTGCAACGCGCGCAGTGAAGGGAGATCAGACATAGCGCCACCTTGTTAGTTAATTTCAACTTGTCTGTCTGTTTATATCATTTTCTAACGTGAAAAAAACCCTTTAGTCTCGACCTTGTCCCAAAACGAGTCGCCAGGATGGCGGAGCTAGTCTTAGTAACGAGCGTGGCGGGACAACCTATAACCCTTTAAAACCGTGCCTTTCACCCGGGTATTCAGACAATATTAAGGATCAATATGAATAATACTTCCGTAAAGACTCAGCTTGTGATGTTTACCGGTGGTCGTGACAGTACCTTGGCAGCTTGTTATTTAATGTTACAGGGTATCCCGGTTCATCTGTACTCCGCTAACAGCGGTTGCTCCCTGCATCGCGGCATTCTTTCTCATCGTGTTGATGAACTTAAAAACCGTTTTGGTGAATTGGTCGTGGAACACACGGTTGAAGATATTAGCGGGACGTTCCGCAGTATCGCTATCGAGAATATCGAAGGAGATATTCTGAAGTATAGAAAAAATCTGGTGCTGCTCGGCGAAAAATTGGCAATACACGCACATCTTATTGATTTCTGTCGTCGTCATGATATTGACGTCATTAATGACGGCATTACCCATTATCAGCAGGAATTCCCGGAGCAGCGTCTGGTCGCGAAAGAATATCTGGTCGATCTGATGAAAGAATTCGGCATTCAGTATCACTCACCTATATATGAATTTGCCCAGTCTTCCGACGACGTGAAATATCGTCTGCTGCAGCTTGGGATCTCCACCAAGTCACTGGAAGGTGTGAGCATCTTCGGTGATAGCTTTACCACCCCAAGCGACGACACCATTCTGGCCTACCTGCGCGAGAAAACGCCGCTGGCGCTGAATATTGTCAAATTCCTGTCGGGTGAAACCCTGACGTTGGCCAAGAAAGTGGCCAGCTCTCCCGCTGAAGCTGCCTGAGTGGAGCCTGTGATGAAAACTATCATCAAGTGTTCGGCGATTATTATTCGCAACCGTTCGCTGCTGTTGACGCGTAAAGAGGGGACCGACGTGTTTATTTCACCGGGCGGAAAACCTCTTCAGGGTGAGGATCACCTCACCTGCCTGCGCCGTGAACTTAAGGAAGAGCTCAACGTTGAAGCGGCAGAAATCAAGCCTTTCGGCCTGTTTCATGGCATCGCGGAGTTCGAATCCGTAGCCATCGAGAACCACGTTTATCAGGTTGAAGTCGTCGGTCAGCCTGTCGCCAGCTCGGAAATCGCCGAGATTGCCTGGGTCAATTACCGTAAGCCGCCTTGCGAAGTCGGCGTGGGCTCAGTGTTTCGCGACAACGTGCTTCCTTTGCTCTACCAGAAGGAGTTGATCGACTAATGGATCCTTCAGCATTGTCACCCCAGCTCCAGAAGCTGCACGGCGGCGGACACTTCTACAAAAAAGTGAATCAGCTGCGTGAAGTTCTGCGGGAGAAACTCACCGAAGTTTACCGTCTGGAGCAATACGATGTGTTTATGGTGCAGTCGGTCAGCGTCGGGTTGGCGATGCTGTCCCACTTACTACATAAGCAAAATATTTCACTGAGCCTGGCGAATCATCAGCATTATCAGCCGATTGATATGCTCTTTCCCCACGCAGTGGCGGAAGGCAGAGAAAACAGCGGCGTGCAGATTGTGACGCACGTTAACCCTTACACCGGCGAGTTGAACCGACTTCATCATCCGGCGAAGGGCATCGTGGTGGACGCATCTCACAGTTTTGCGACCAACATGCATGATGACCTGATTAAGCAGGGTTCGATATTTTTAGCGCCGTTGCACAAGCACGCCTCGGTCGCGGTAGGCCTGACGCTGATTGCGGTGCGCCCGGAAGAGTACAGCATGCTGCTACGCAGCGAGCTGCGTCTCTTCGAGCGAGCGACGGTGTCGGAAACCCCGCTCACGATGGCGCTCGAAACGATTAATACCCCCGGGTGGCAGCCCTACAACGTTGCCAGCGTGGATGCCATCGATCTTTGGCTGCCCGACGGCGAAAGACTGCAGTCAATCGGCGAACCGGGTCTGCCTTTCTGCTGTTTCAAGGTGCCGTCGTTTTCGCACGAGCAGCGCAAGGCGGTGAAGGAGATGAACGGAAGCTATTTCGAACATAGCGGTACCCTCCGCTTGTCCCGCTGGATGCGTGGAAAGCATGGACGGCCGGTAAATTGTACCGGCAGTGTTTTTGAAGATATTTCAAAACTATGGAATATAAGATGAGTAAATCAAGTGCAGTAAACGGTAACCTGATCGGCATTCTCGGTGGGGTTATTCTCAGTACCGATTCGGTATTTATCCGTCTCATGGCAGTGCATAATTCGTGGCTGATTGTGGTGCTGCGGGGATTGCTGATGTGGGCAGTGGTCTTTGCCGTGTGGTTGTTAGTCCCCAAGAGTCGTGCGGTGCTGGGTGTGCCGTGGATAACCCGACAAAACCTGCTCTCAGTACTGTTTTTCTGCGCGTCGTCGGCCTGTTTCGTTAACGCGCTTAATCGCGGCAATGTGGCAACCGTTCTGGTGATTATCTCTTCAACACCCTTCGTATCGGCGATTATTTCGCGGCTGTTCTTTGCCACTAAAATTGACAAGTCGCTGATGGTTGCGGCGGTAGTCGGTATGCTCGGCGTGGTTATCGTGATGTCAGGAAGGCAGGCGGGCGTTGATGCAACCGCCAACTACTTTGCTCTGGCAACTGCCGTCTGTATGGCGCTGGCGTTTATCTTTGCCTCACGCGTCGAGCAGGGCACGTTGGGACTGCCTTCGCTCGGCGGCGTGCTGGCCTCGGTTGTTGTGCCTGCCTTTGCCGGTACTGGCCTGCTGACAACCGTTGCTGACCTGCATGCAGAGCAGTGGCTGTGGCTGGTGATTGAAGGGGCACTGATCATTCCTGTTGCCATGGGGCTGATTTCACTTTCTACCCGCTATGTGCCACCGGCGAATGCTGGACTTTTCCTGTTGCTCGAAACCGCGCTGGCTCCACTGTGGATTTATGTTTTCCTGAACGAAGCACCGACGCCAAACGCGGTGATCGGCGGGTGTATCATTATCGTTGCCGTCATTTCGCAAACCTTGCAGGCTAAAAAACAGACAGCCATTGCCTGATAGTTGGCGTTTAATCGCTAACTTGCCGCCCCCTTTCTTGAGGAAGGGGGCGCAGAATGGTATGGTTGACCGTTTTCGACTTTTTATAAAATTACATGCAAGGGGATTTACGCAATGCGTATCATTCTGCTGGGCGCTCCGGGCGCAGGTAAGGGTACTCAGGCTCAATTCATCATGGAGAAATACGGGATTCCGCAAATTTCTACCGGTGATATGTTGCGCGCAGCTGTTAAGGCCGGAAGTGACCTCGGCAAGAAAGCCAAAGAAATTATGGACGCCGGTAAACTGGTTACCGACGAACTGGTTATCGCTCTGGTAAAAGAACGTATTACCCAGGAAGATTGCCGCAACGGTTTCCTGCTGGATGGTTTCCCACGCACCATTCCACAGGCCGACGCCATGAAAGAAGCGGGCATCAGCGTTGACTTCGTTTTGGAATTCGATGTTCCTGACGAACTGATCGTTGATCGTATCGTAGGTCGTCGCGTGCACGCACCTTCAGGCCGCGTTTACCACGTTAAATTCAACCCACCGCAGGTTGAAGGTAAAGACGACGTGACCGGCGAAGAACTGACGACTCGTAAAGACGATCAGGAAGAAACCGTTCGCAAGCGCCTGGTCGAGTACCATGAGCTGACCGAGCCACTGGTTTCTTACTACGGTAAAGAAGCAGAAGCCGGCAACACCCAATACGTTAAAATCGACGGCACCCAAAAAGTGTCTGAAGTTCGCGAAGAACTGGCTGCGATCCTGGGTTAATTTCCTGCACGGAACGCAAACGTTATCAGAGGCGACTTAGGTCGCCTTTGTTTTTCCCTCATTTCCCCCTTGCTGATAGCATTGATTGTTAATCCCATTTACTGTTATCGGTTCCGATTTGCCTGAGTTTGGTTACAATAAGGTCGCATTCAGACAGGTCACTTGCCCTGTGTTAAAAAATTAGCAATATTATTTAGGGAATTCAGCATGATGCAGACGAAATTCGGTGTGTTACTGGTCAACCTAGGAACCCCGGAAGCTCCAACCACCCCCGCGGTAAAACGTTTTCTGGCTGAGTTTTTAAGTGATATTCGCGTTGTTGATACCAATCGACTGATTTGGTGGCCGATACTGCAAGGCGTTATCCTGCCGTTCCGTTCACCGCGCGTAGCCAAACTGTATAAATCGGTATGGATGGACGAAGGTTCGCCGCTGATGGTCTACAGCCTGCGTCAGCAAAAGGCGCTGGCAGCACGTTTCCCGGATACCCCGGTTGAGCTGGCGATGAGCTATGGCAAACCAAGCCTCGAAGATGGCATTGGCCGCCTGATAGAGCGCGGTGTGACTAAAATGGTGGTATTGCCGCTTTATCCACAATATTCCTGTTCGACCAGTGCCTCGGTATTTGACGGCGTAGCGCGCGTGCTTAAGGAGCAGCGTCGCCTGCCTTCTGTCAGTTTTATCCGCGATTACGCTGAGCATCCGGCCTACATCGCCGCGCTAAAGGCCAGTATTCTGGAATCCTTTGAGAAACACGGCGAACCGGACCGCCTGGTGCTGTCTTTCCACGGTATTCCTAAACGTTTCGTGACGCTGGGCGACGACTATCAGCAGCGCTGTCAGGCAACCACGCAGGCGCTGACTACGGCGCTGCAGCTGCCCGCCGGGAAAATCATGCTGACCTTCCAGTCACGCTTTGGCCGTGAGCCTTGGTTAACGCCGTACACAGATGAAACGATGGAAAGCCTGCCGGGACAGGGCGTGAAACATATTCAGGTTATCTGCCCGGGATTCTCCGCCGACTGTCTTGAGACCATCGAGGAGATAAACGGTGAGAACCGCGAGCTGTTCCTGCACGCCGGTGGTGAAAAGTTTGAGTACATTGAAGCGCTTAACGATCGTAACGATCATATCGACATGATGCAGCAACTGGTTACGCAACACTTCTAATCCTGCCAGACTCGATTATCCGGCTGACGCGCACGCCATCCGGATAATAACTCTCCTGAATCCATTGTTTTCGTGTGATAACATTCGCGTCTGTCTCACTGCCCGTGCCCAAACTTCATGAAATTTCCCGGTAAACGTAAATCCAAACACTATTTCCCCGTTAGCGCCCGCGATCCCCTGCTGCGTGACTCCATGTTGCATGAGTCGGTGCAGAAAAATATGCATACCGAGCCAGAGGCCAATGCTTCTTACATCGTAGGCATCGATCAGACGCTGGTGGATATTGAAGCCCGGGTTGATGACGAGGTCATCGCGCGTTACGGCCTCGTCGCGGGGCAGTCGAGCCTGATCGACGACGACAGCGCCGAGCGCCTGTATCAGGAGTTGGTTAGTCAGTCTCTGATTACCCATCAGTTTGCCGGTGGCACCATCGGTAACACGCTGCACAACTATTCGGTGCTGGCCGACGACCGCTCTGTGCTGCTTGGCGTGATGTGCAGCAACGTGAAGATTGGCAGCTACGCTTATCGCTACCTGTGCAATACCTCTAGCCGTACCGATCTTGACTACTTGCAGGGCGTCGATGGCGCGATTGGTCGCTGTTTTACGTTGATCAATGAAAGCGGTGAACGCACCTTTGCTATCAGCCCGGGGCACATGAATCAGTTGCGTCCTGAGAGCATTCCTGAAGAGGTAATAGCCGGTGCTTCGGCACTGGTGCTGACTTCTTACCTGCTGCGCGGCGAAGCGGGTGATCCTATGCCTGAAGCAACAAGGCAGGCGATCAAGTATGCGAAGAAGTACCAGGTTCCGGTGGTGTTAACTCTCGGCACGCAGTACGTCATCGCCGACGATCCCGAAGGTTGGCGCGAATTTATCCGTGAAAATGTGACCATTCTGGCGATGAACGAAGATGAGGCCTGCGCGCTGACCGGCTTGGGGGATCCGCTGATGGCGGTCAATCAGGCGCTGGAGTGGGCCGATTTGGTGCTGTGTACTGCAGGTCCGAGCGGGCTTTATATGGGCAGCTACACCGAAGAGGCCTTCAAGCGTGCCACCAATCATCCGCTGTTGCCGGGTGCAATCGCCGAGTTTAACCAGTATGAATTTAGCCGCGCGATGCGTCGTGAAAGCTGCACCCAACCGCTGAAGATTTTCTCCCATATTGCGCCTTATATGGGCGGACCCGAGAAAATCATGAACACCAACGGGGCAGGCGATGGCGCGCTTTCAGCGCTGCTGCACGACATTGCCGCCAACGGTTTCCATCGTATGTCGGTACCAAACTCCAGCAAACACGCGCGCGACTATCTGACCTATTCGTCATTGGCGCAGGTCTGTAAATACGCCAACCGCGTAAGCTATCAGGTGCTGAACCAACACTCTCCGCGCCTGACGCGAGGTTTGCCTGAAAGAGAGGACAGTCTCGAAGAGTCTTACTGGGAGTACTAAAAATCCTCGTCGCCCTGAACACCGTAGCGGCGTTGGCTTCTTTCGCGCGCCCGAATCACTGACTTATGTCAGCTCTGGACACCGAACCTAGGTTAGTCGTCAAATCGTGCAACCTTCGGCTCTGGGCGGCATCGCCATCCCGATGTTGATCGAGTCGAGCATATTGTTGGCTATCTCGCGCTCGCCCATCACGACCTTGTCCGCCCCGCGTGCCATGATGTAGGTCACTTCATCATCGTAGTGCGCGCGGGCGATTATCTCGATGGTCGGGCGTTTGGCCCGCGCCGAGGCGATGATTTCCCCAGACTCATAGCCGTTTGGAATGGTTAGCAGCAGCCAGCGGGCACATTCCAGACCGGCTAGCGTCATAATTTCCTGATTAGCCGCATTGCCGAGTACCGCACTGATGCCCTGTTCGCGCAGCGCCTCTACGCGTGGTCGGGAATTTTCAATCACCACCAGCGGGATCCCCTGCTGTATGAGCTTGGCACCCAGCAGACTGCCGACGCGTCCGTAGCCCACAATCAAGGCATGATCGCAGAATGCGACCGGCGTCTGTGCTTCGTCTTCCACGATTTCCTCAAGACTTTGATCCTCAATGACCTCGGTTTTGGCGAGATAGCTTTCCAGGAGGGAAAACAGCAGCGGATTAAGCATTATGGAGAGAATTGAACCCGCGAGAACCAGGTTACGCGCGTGTTCAGACAGCATGCCTAACGAGATGCCCAACCCGGCAAGGATAAAGGCAAACTCGCCGATTTGCGCCAGACTCACGGAAATCGTTAATGCCGTGCGCTGCGAATGGCCAAACATTTTCACCAGCAGGAAGGCGGCCGCAGACTTGCCAAACAGGATAATCGCCAGCGTTGCCAGCACGGCCAGCGGTTCATGAATCAGGATCATCGGGTCGAACAGCATGCCGACCGAGACAAAAAATAACACTGCAAATGCATCACGCAGTGGCAGGGTGTCATGTGCTGCACGCTGGCTCAGCTCGGATCCGTTAAGTACCATACCTGCAAAGAAGGCACCCAGCGCAAACGAGGCATCAAAGAACTCTACCGCGCCAAAGGCAATACCGAGAGCCAGCGCCAGAACCGCCAGCGTAAAGAGCTCACGCGAACCCGTGCTAGCGGATTTTGCCAGTATCCAGGGCACCAGACGACGACCGACAACAATCATTAGAATAATAAAGGCGACCACTTTGCCAAGCGTGATGGCTAATTCAGTAAACAGCTGGCCGAAACTGACGTGCTGATTGCCCATCATATTGCTGATGGCGGGGAGCAGGACTAGCGTCAACACCATCGCCAAATCTTCAACTATCAACCAGCCGATGGCGATTTGACCGCGTTGACTGTCTATTAGTTGCCGCTCTTCCAGTGCGCGCAGCAGTACTACCGTACTGGCGGTCGAGAGGCAGAGGCCAAATACCAGCCCACTGGTCAGATCCCAGCCGAGAAAGTGCGAAAGGCCCATCCCCAACAGCGTCGCCACGGCAATCTGAGCGATGGCTCCGGGAATAGCGATAGACTTTACCGCTAACAGATCTTTAAGGGAGAAATGCAGCCCGACGCCAAACATCAGCAGGATAACGCCTATCTCGGCGAGTTCGGGAGCCAGTGAGGTATCTGCAACAAAACCGGGAGTAAAAGGACCCGCCAATACCCCGGCGGCGAGATAGCCGACTAGCGGCGAAATACGTAGACGATTGGCCAGCATGCCGAGAAGAAAGGCGAGAACCAGCCCGCCAACAATTGTCGTAATCAATGGGGTGGAATTATGCATCAAGATTCCCTCTCGTTATGCACGGAACAGCGTGAACCTGGTGTTTTCAGTTTAAGTTAAAAAATTAATTTTAGGTGAGAAATTAATTTTAAAAATAAGATAAATGCGAGGGATACTGATAAAACCTTATGAAGGGAATGTTTGTATTACATTAAGGTGAAAAAGGCTGATAAAGCACGTTATCTTGCGATAGAAAAAGTGCAATATCAGCCTAATGAAATGACATAGAGCGGGTCTTTACGTAGATTTACGTTCGAGATTCGGCAGGAACGCGGTCAATATCCCTAAAAGCGGCAGGAATGCGCAAATTTGATACACCAGCTCAATGCTGGTTTTATCGGCCACGTAGCCTAATACCGCCGCCCCCAGACCGCCCATCCCAAACGCCAGACCGAAGAACAATCCGGAAACCATGCCGACCTTGCCCGGAATAAGCTCCTGTGCGTAGACCAGAATCGCCGAAAATGCCGAGGCCAGAATCACCCCTATAATCACACTCAGAACGCTGGTCCACAGCAAGTTGGCGTGTGGCAGCAGCAGAGTGAAGGGCGCAACACCGAGGATAGACACCCAAATCACGTATTTACGACCAATCTTGTCGCCAATCGGACCGCCAAGAATCGTGCCCGCCGCGACTGCCAGCAGGAAGGCGAACAGGTGGAACTGCGCCTCCTGAATGGAAACGCCAAACTTGTGAATCAAATAGAAGGTGTAATAACTGCTCAGACTGGTCAGATAGAAATACTTCGAGAAAACCAGCACCAACAGAATAGTCAGTGACTTCACGACGGTACGTTTTGGCAAGAGACTCACGGCGACCGGTGCTGGTCCACGCTTCTTCGCCAGCTGTTGCTGGTGGCTATACCAGCGGCTGACCTGTAACAGCACGACCATACCCAGCAGCGCGGCCAGAGAGAACCAGGCTACATTACCTTTTCCATAAGGTGCGATGATAACCGCGGCCAGCAGTGGCCCCAGGGCGCTGCCGAAGTTACCGCCGACCTGAAACAGCGACTGTGCCAGACCGTGACGCCCGCCTGAGGCCATACGTGCCACCCGCGAAGACTCGGGATGAAACACCGAAGAACCGGTACCTACCAGCGCGGCGGCGATGAGGATCACGCCAAAGCTTTGCGCGACCGCCAGCAGCAGTAGACCTGCAAGCGTAAAGCCCATGCCCACCGGCAGGGAGTAGGGCTTCGGATGCTTGTCGGTGTAATGACCAATTAACGGCTGAAGCAGCGAGGCGGTTACCTGGTAGGTCAGGGTTATCATGCCTATCTGCGTAAAACTCAGAGTGAACTCTTTTTGCAGCAGGGGATAAATCGCCAGAATCAGCGACTGGAGCATGTCGTTAAGCAGATGTGAGACGCTGATGGCGGTCAACACCTTGAAGGCGGTGCCTTTTAACGCACTCTCCTTTGGAGGGATTTTGGATTCTATGCTATCTGTCATTGGAGGCTCATTATTATATATTTGCAGGGTGAATTCAGCGTATTGCCGTCAATCTCGTTTAGCGATATCGGCGAAGCGCCCGTTTAATAATTGACACAAATCCGCTGCCGAGAGCTCAAGATCGAGGCCACGTTTGCCCCCGGAGACAAAAATAGTCGAAAACTGTTGAGCCGGACTGTCGATAACCGTCGGCAGCAGTTTTTTCTGCCCCAAAGGACTGATCCCACCGACGAGATAACCGGTTACACGCTGAGCCAGCTGGGGATCGGCCATGTCGGCCTTTTTGGCACCCAACGCTTTGGCAACCTTCTTGAGATCGAGTTGCGCCGCGACTGGCGTAACGGCAACGGCCAGGTTTTTAGCCTCACCGTTTAAGGCCACCAGCAGCGTTTTGTAAACCTGGGCGGCATCTAGCCCCAATTTCTTTACCGCTTCATCGCCAAAATTGGTTTCATCGCTGCTGTGCTCGTAGGCATGCAGCGTGAAGCTGATTTTATTTTTTTCCAAAAGTTTTACGGCGGGTGTCATTTCTCTTTTCCATTTAACAAAGTCGGCTTTTCACAGGCGGCGACTTGATTACGTAAAAAAATAATCACTTTGCTCAATCTTTTGATACTAAAGACTAAAGTACGAAAATCAATCGTTCTGTGCGGTTTTTAATCATTTTGAGTGTTGCCAGATGTCAAACACGTTGCTAACCTACGCGCGCCGGCATGGATTCCTCAAGAATGCCATGTTGCCGCGATAATTAATAAAAATGAAATTCCTCTTTGACTGGCCAATAGAAATATTGGCCATTTTTTTATCCCGAGTTTTATCCCGCAACAAATTCCATTTTTAATTCTTCTGATTCAGCAGGTTGGGAAGGTTACCTTCGCCATAAAGATGCAGCGCGCCGACGGCGACGACGTAGTTTCCTGCGGGCATATTTTCCAGCAGTCGCTTCCAGCGCTGATTACGTTGATGCATAAGCACATCGTAAAGCACGTTACCAAAGGTGGCGGGGAGCTGCTCGATGCCAACAGACGGACGGCTGTCCAGCCACCAGCTGATCATGGTTTGCAAGAGTCTGGCATTAGTGTGCCAGTGGGTAAGAGTGTCATCAAGCAGGCTACGCCCGCCTTCAGGTAATTGATGTAGCAATTCGAGCTGCTGCTCTGCCCCTTCCAGCTCAATGACTCTCTTTGCATGAGTTTTTGCATAGGTCAGCAGCTGAAAGTCGATGCCGTACTCTCCGCGTAGCCCTAAACGCTGCGCCTGTGTTGCCTGTAACATTAACGCTATCTGCCAGCACGGCAGGGCAATGAGAGAATACATTGGCACGCCCAGCTCATCGCACAGCCGCTCGATATGTTGATACTGCTGCTCGTCGATGCGTTCCACCAGCGGTGGCAGCGGGGCGGGTTCGCCGAACGGCGATTCATTGCCGCTGATGTCGGCTTCGACAATCAGCGCATCGGCCTGCGCCACCTTTCGAATCAGTTGTTTCGGCAGCGGAGACATGTCTTGTGTCCCCATGTGGATACTGCCCACCAGATGAAAGTTGCGCCCACCCGGCAGCGTAATATCGATAGCAGGATATGGGTATTGCGTGGGAGAAAGCAGCCCGGTCCAGCGAGCCAGGCGAATTACAAGTTCCCGTATCATTCATAGTCTCCCTATTCCAATTGCTTTTCATGCTATCGCCTGCGCGCAATTAGGAACAGGGGGAAAACTCTCTATCGCACATTTACTTAATAGATGGGGTGTTATCGGGTCTGAAATGCAGCAGTCGGTTGGCGTTGGCTACGACAGTAATCGATGACAGCGCCATCGCTGCACCGGCAACAATCGGGCTGAGCAGCGTGCCCGTCAGCGGGAACAGCACCCCGGCGGCAATCGGAATACCAATCACGTTGTAAACAAATGCCCCCATCAGGTTCTGCTTCATATTGCGCAGCGTGCCTTTGGACAACGCCAGCGCATCGGCAACGCCGTGCAGGCTAGGGCGCATCAGCGTAATAGCGGCGGTTTCAATCGCCACGTCGCTGCCGCCGCCCATGGCAATCCCCACGTCTGCCTGTGCCAGGGCCGGTGCATCGTTGATACCGTCACCAACCATCGCCACCTGCTCACCGCGGGCCTGAAGCGTCTTGATGGCTTCGGCCTTGCCCTCGGGCCTGACGCCTGCAATAACGTCATCGATTCCAGCGAGTCTCGCAATGGCGTTGGCGGTAACAGGATTATCGCCGGTCAGCATCACCAGCTTATACCCCGCACGATGCAGGCGACGCAGCGCATCGATGCTGTCTTCGCGTAGGGAATCGCGTATCGAGAACAACGCCACAACCTTGCCGTTGGCGGCCAGCAGCACTGGCGTAAAACCTTCGGCAGCCTGTTTCGCCAGCAGCGCATCGGCTTCATGGCAATCTACCTGATGTTGTTCGAGCAGTTCCCGGTTACCGAGCAGCAGGGCGGTAGCGCCAAGATTCCCACTGACCCCGAGCCCGCCGTGAGTTCGGAAATCGGTAACCGGTGAAAGAGCCATACCGGCCGCTTTCTCGGCAATTGCTTGGGCGAGCGGGTGATGAGACCCCTGCTCAAGCGAAGCGGCTAGCCTCAGCGCCTGCTGCTGCTCGTTAGCATTAAACAGATGAACGTCGATAACCTGAGGTTTACCTTCGGTAAGCGTGCCGGTTTTATCGAACACCAGCGTGGTCAGCGAACTGGCCTTTTGTAGCGCATCAGCGTCTTTTACCAGCACACCAAACTCGGCGGCGCGGCCTACGCCCGCAGTAATCGACATCGGTGTTGCCAGCCCCAGAGCACAAGGACAGGCGATGATAAGGACCGTTGTTACGATAACCAGCGTATACATCAGCTGCGGCTGCGGGCCGAAGAAGAACCAGACTGCGCCACTGAGCAGCGCAATGAGCACCACTGTCGGAACAAAGACTGCCGAAATTCGGTCCGCCAGTTTGCCGATTTGCGGCTTACTGCTCTGGGCCTCGCGCACCAGGTTGATAATTCGCGACAGCTGAGTTTGTCCACCTACGGCACGAGCAATAAACTGCACGCTGCCGTCTTGCACCTGGGTACCCGCGCTGATTTTCTCACCGGGAGTGCGGTGCTGCGCAATAGGTTCGCCGGTCAGCATTGCCTCGTCAAACCAGGCTTCACCCTGATGAATCTCACCGTCAACCGGCACACGATCGCCCGTAGTCAGGCGTAACAGCATCCCCTGCTGTACGTCTGCCAGCGGCAGCGTTTTTTCACCCTTGTCGGTCATTACCCGTGCGGTTGGTGGCGTGAGGTCGAGCAGGCGCTCAAGCGCCTTTGACGAACGCTGACGGCCGCGCTGCTCCAGCGCATGACCCAGATTGATCAGGCCGATTATCATGACTGCTGCCTCGTAATAGAGGTGGCGCGCCTGCATGGGGAAAGAGTCTGGCCATAGAGTGACCAGAAACGAGAAAATCCAGGCTGCCGCGGTGCCTAACGAGACCAGCGTGTCCATATTGGCGCTACCGCGCAGGAGGCTTTTCCAGGCACTGCGATAAAAATGGCCGCCTGCGATGATCATAATCGCCAGTGTGAGCAGCCCGACGACCAGCCAACCGCTACGATTCTCGTCGGTGACCATCATCTCGCCGCCAAACAGCCCCCAGGCCATTAACGGAATACCGGCCGCCAGTCCCAGCGCTGCCTGCCAGCTAAAACGAATCATACTGCTGCGTGCAGTTTGCTGCTGCCGCTCGCGACGCAGCGTTTCATCGATAATAATTTCAGCGCCGTATCCGGCCTTTTCAACCGCATCTATCAGCGCCTGGGTGTTTTTCGCACCCCGAACCAGCGCGCTGCGCTCGGCCAGATTCACATTGGCGCGGGTGACGCCATCAACGCGCTCGAGGGCTTGTTGCACTTTCGATACGCAGCTGGCACAGCTCATTCCGCTAAGCAGAAGTTGAACGCTGTCGTCGTCTGCCGCGGGAGTCGTTTCGTTGGATGCCGGAACAGAAAGGGTTGCCGCTGACTGACGTTCCGGCAAAGACATTTCAGGCAGAGTCAGCGGCTCAGATTTTGGGGACGCGTCATCCGCCTGAAGCTTGGCGTGATAACCCGCGTTCTCGACGGCGTCGATCAGGCTCTGGCTGCTTGCCTCGCCGGTAATCACGGCCTTGTCGATTGTCACATCAACCTGCTGTGCCCCCGCAACGGCTTCCAGCGCTTTGCGCGTAGATGCCACACAGTGACCGCAGGATAAGCCCTCAAGGGCCAATACGGTGGTGTTAGCCATAATTATTTCCTCTGGGCGATTTGTGCCCTGTTTAAGGTGAATAAGTCGTCAATTCCTCGTCATGATATACAATAAACCTTCCAGCAAGGTGAAGGTCAAGGAGGCGAAATGAATATTAGCGACGTAGCAAAAAAAACCGGTTTAACCAGTAAAGCAATTCGCTTTTATGAGGAAAAGGGCCTGGTCACGGCACCCATGCGCAGCGAAAACGGCTACCGCAGTTATGCGCCCAAACAGATTGAAGAACTGACGCTGTTGCGACAGGCACGTCAGGTGGGATTTACCCTGGAGGAGTGCCAGGAGTTAGTCGCGCTGTTCAATAATCCGCAGCGCCACAGTGCCGATGTAAAAGCGCGAACGCTAGAAAAAGCGCAGGAAATTGGGCGACACATCGAGGAATTAAAAGAAATGCGCCAGCGGCTGCTGGCGCTTGCGGAGTCTTGTCCGGGTGACGACGGCGCATTCTGCCCAATCATTGAGAATCTGAGCGGCTGCTGCCACAAATAGGTTATTCCGCGAGTACGGTATTAATGGCTGGGCATGACGCGTAAGGTGTTCCCTTCAACGCCTGTCACGGTGACCTCTTCACCGATATTCAGGCTGTCCGCACAGCTGACCCGCCAGGTGCTGTCGCCGATGCGAATGCGGCTGTAGCCATTCTCCGGTTGCTCGAGCAAATGGCCGTGTAGACCGACCATCTGCTGACCGCGTTGGTTAAGACTGGCGTTTGATTCTCTAACCGTGGTTTTGCGTTTAAGCCATGCGGCCCAAAGCAGGGCGGCAATGACGGTGAGCACGGCGAAGGCCACGCCTTGCCATTCCCACGGCAGCGGCACCAGCCAGATAAGCGCGCCGACTAGTGCGGCTGACACGCCGCTCCACAGCAGATAACCGCTGGCACCGAGCATTTCGGCGGCCAGAAGCAGGCCCCCGAGCGATAACCAGAACAGATGTGGACTTGCCATCAACTGCTGCAGCATTATTTTCCGCCTTTGGTTTCTTTCAGCAATTCCGCGATACCGCCAATCGAGCCCATCAGGCTGGTGGCATCCAGCGGCATCATAATCACTTTGCTATTGTTAGCCGACCCGATTTTGGTCAGTGCTTCAGTGTATTTCTGTGCCACAAAATAGTTAATGGCCTGGACATCACCGGCCGCGATTGCCGCTGACACCATCTGCGTTGCCTTGGCTTCTGCCTCGGCGCTACGCTCACGCGCTTCAGCCTGTAAAAATGCCGACTGGCGTTCACCTTCTGCCTTGAGGATCTGCGACTGCTTTTCGCCTTCGGCGCGGAGGATCGCTGACTGACGGATCCCTTCGGCTTCAAGAATATCGGCACGTTTTGTTCGTTCAGCCTTCATCTGCGCATTCATCGCGGAAACCAGTTCGGCCGGTGGTCGAACGTCACGAATTTCGATACGGGTGATTTTCACACCCCAGGGATTGGTGGCCTCATCGACAATATGCAGCAGGCGAGCGTTGATGTTGTCGCGCTGCGACAGGATTTCGTCGAGCTCCATCGAGCCCAGCACGGTTCGAAAGTTGGTCATGGTGAGATTAACTATCGCCTGCTCAAGGTTGCTGACCTCATACGCGGCGCGGGCAGGATCGATGACCTGAATAAAGCACACGGCGTCAATAGCGACGTTGGCGTTGTCGCGCGAGATTATCTCCTGTGAAGGGATATCCAGTACTTGCTCCATCATGTTGATTTTACGACCAATACGGTCCATGAAGGGCACGACCAGCGTTAGGCCTGGCATCAGGGTTTTGGTGTAGCGACCAAAGCGTTCAACCGTCCATTGAAAACCCTGAGGCACAATTTTGACCCCTGCAAATACCACGATCAGCGCAAAAATGACCACAACGGGTATAAAAGTCAGCATGGTGAAACTCCTGTAATGAGATATCCCGAAATGTCGGGTAAACCGTTTCCCTGTGCCAGCGGGCAAACTGCCGCTGCGGGTAAATCATCGCATATTTAGACAAAGCGGTAATGATTAAAGGATAGTTCAGAGAGGAGGCGTATGACGGGAGACGTATCCCAGAAACTGCACGCTGTAGTCGAGAGAGGGAAACACAGCGTGCAGTAAGGCATTATCAGGAGTAGACAGGTGGGACTAGTAAAGCAGTGAGTAAAGCTGGCGACGATATTTTGCGGCTAATGCATCACCGGTGCCGAGGGCGGCCAAAATATCCATCAGCGTTTTACGCGCCGCGCCATTACCGGCAGCCAGGTCTTTCTTCAGATGGCCAAGCAACAGCTCGAGCGCCTCTTCATTGCGGCCAACCTGATGCAACTGCAACGCAAGCTGAACGGCCAAATCGACGTTCTGCGGATCTTTCTCGATCTGCTGCTGAAGTTGCTGGATCTCTGGGGTGTCAGCGGCCTGTTTCAGCAGGTCAATCTGCGCGACTAGCCCCTGATAATGGGTATCGCGGTCCTGCAGTGGAATGGTCGCCAGCACCGCTTCTGCGTCTTCACTGCGGTTAAGCAGAATCTGGGCCTCGGCCAGTGAAAGGCCAATGTCGCTCCGCTGATTGCTGAGTTGCCAGGCGTCTTTCAACAGAGGCAGGGCGTCGATCACCTTACCTTGCTGCATGAGCTCGATAGCCTGTGCGGTTTTGATCTCTTCTTCTTTAGGCAGAACTTTGCTCAATAGCTCGCGAATGACTTCTTCAGGCTGTGGGCCCTGGAAACCATCGACCGGCTGACCATCCTGGAAGAGGTAGACGGCAGGAATTGAACGCAGACCGAACTGTCCGGCGATAGCCTGCTGCGCGTCGCAGTCTACCTTGGCGAGAATGAACTGACCCGCGTACTCTGCGGCCAGTTTTTCAAGGATAGGGCCGAGGATTAGGCAATGCTGGCTGCGTTCAGACCAGAAATAAAACATCACTGGCACAGTCATTGACTGCTCCAGCGTTTGGTGAAGATTGGATTCGGTAATATCTATTGATAAAGGTTGTGCAAGCATGAATTCTTTTCTCTCTCGTCCGTTCCGTTTAGTAGCTAAATGGGGGCGATTTAGGGTTGTTCAAGACGGGGTATCAACTATTTCCCCTGAGCAGCCTGTCCAGCAAACGGGCGGGTAACAGGCGGCGCGCCACTACAACCGCGTGAGTAATCAAGGTAACCGGATAGCGTAATTTCGGCCGTGTACTCTCTAAAGCATGGCGTAATTTTGGCAACACTGCCTCTGCACCCAGCGTAAATTTGTCAGCCAGACTCGGATTAATAATCGGCTTGTCCGACTGCGTCTGTTTAACGTTCAGTGTAAAGTTGCTGTGCAGTGGACCCGGCTCAATCAGGCTGACATGAATGCCCGTGCCGTGCAGCTCCATTCGGAGCGTATCTGACCAGGCCTCGAGCGCATATTTGCTGGCCGCATACACCCCGCGGTTCGGCGTCGTGACCAGACCCAGCACCGAGCTGGTTTGAATAATACGGCCCTCTGCGTGTGCCAACATCGCCGGAAGCAGCAGCTGGGTTAGCTGGTGGGTCCCGAAAACATTGGTCGAAAACTGCTGTTCAAACTGTTCGCGGCTCGCGGTGTGCAGTGAGCCATAAACGCCGTATCCGGCATTGTTGAACAGCGCATATAGACGATTTCCGGTGAGTTCAATCACCTCGGCAGCCGCGCGTGCGACGCTGTGCTTGTCGTCGAGGTCCAGTTCGATAGTTTCAAAACCTAGCTGGCGCAGGTTGTCGATATCCTGCGCTTTACGGCATGCCGCGAGTACGCGATATCCGCGATTGCGGAGATACTGAGCGGCAGCAAGGCCAATTCCACTCGAACAACCGGTAATCAGAACCGCTTTTTGCATAACTTTACCTGTTAAACGCCCCAAATATTTGGAGATTATGGTTTACTCATTGATGGAGCAACCAAAGGTGCCAGCTTGCCGGACATCCAGTCGGCAATAAAGCTTTGCGCCGCCTGATTCGGGTGAAGCCCGTCGTCCTGCATCCATTCTGGTTTGATAGCGACCTGTTCCATAAAGAAAGGAACCAGCGGGATATCAGCCTGTTTGGCCAGTGCCGGATAAATCGCATAAAACGCATCGTTGTAGCGTTTACCGTAGTTTGGCGGCAGACGAATCTGCATTAACAGCGGCTCGGCATGGGCCTGCTTCACCAAAGTCACTATCTGGCCGAGCGTTTGGCTGATGGTCTGCGGCGCAAAACCGCGCAGCCCGTCGTTAGCGCCCAGCTCAATCAACACCCAGCGCGGGTGATGCTGTTGCAGCAGTCCAGGCAGGCGAGCCAGACCTTGCGCAGACGTATCACCGCTGATGCTTGCGTTGACAATATCAGGCAGGCCACCACGCTTTTTCCACTGATTATTCAGTAGCGTGGGCCATGAAGTGTTTGCCGGTAATCGGTAAACGGCACTCAAACTGTCGCCTACGATCAGCAGCGTATCAGCAGCAACGGCGCGAAAACTTAACATTCCCATCAACAGAAGGAAGGGAAGATGCCAGCGGAAAACGTACTTGAAGTTCATCATCTTAGTAAACACGTTGGTCAGGGTGAACATGAGTTATCCATCCTGTCCGGTGTTGAGCTGGTTGTCAAACCCGCTCAGACTATTGCGCTGATCGGCGAGTCGGGTTCAGGAAAATCAACGTTACTCGGTATTCTTGCCGGTTTGGATGATGGCAGCAGCGGTGAAGTCACGCTGCTGGGAAAACCCTTATCAGCGCTAAATGAAGAAAGGCGTGCGGCGCTGCGTGCCAAAAATGTCGGTTTTGTCTTCCAGTCGTTCATGCTGGTACCGACCCTGAACGCCCTCGAAAATGTGCAGCTTCCGGCGTTGCTGCGTGGAGAAACCGACGCCAGCAGCCGCGAACAAGCGGTGCAATTGTTGAAACAGCTGGGCCTTGGCGAGCGTTTACATCATCTGCCGGCGCAGCTTTCCGGCGGTGAGCAGCAGCGCGTTGCGCTGGCGCGCGCCTTTATCGGCAAGCCTAAACTGCTTTTCGCCGATGAACCGACCGGAAATCTTGACCGTCATACCGGCGAACGCATCGCCGACCTGCTGTTCTCGTTTAACCGCGATAATCACACCACGCTGATTTTGGTTACCCATGATGAGCAACTTGCCGCGCGCTGTCAGAGGCGCCTGCGACTGCGTGACGGAAAATTGTGGGAGGATGCATGATTTGGCGTTGGTTTTGGCGTGAATGGCGATCGCCCTCGCTGCTGATTGTCTGGCTCTCATTAACGCTGGCCGTGGCCTGCGTATTGGCACTTGGCAGCATCAGTGACCGTATGGACAAAGGGCTGAGTGAGCAAAGCCGAGACTTTATTGCCGGTGACCGTGTGTTGGAGTCCGCCAGGCCGATTACCGAAGCCTGGATCCAGGACGCGCAGCAGCAGGGGCTGAAGGTCAGCCGCCAGCTGTCGTTCATGACCATGACCTTTGCCGGTAATACGCCGCAGCTGGCGTCGGTCAAGGCGACCGATCTGGCGTATCCGCTGTACGGCAATCTCGACACCCAGCCTCCGGGCGTCAAGCCGCAGCCGGGCACTGTGCTGGTTGCGCCTCGACTGCTGGCGTTGCTGAATCTGAAGGTCGGAGACAACCTCGACGTTGGCGATACCACGCTGCGTATTGCGGCGGTGATTAATCAGGAGCCTGACTCCGGGTTTAACCCGTTCCAGACCGCGCCGAGAGTTATCATGAATTTGCAGGACGTACCTAAAACCGGTGCGATTCAGCCTGGCAGCCGTTTGACCTACCGTTATATGTTTGCCGGTTCGGCGCAGAATATTGCAACCTACGGCGAAGCGGTGAAGGGGCTATTGCGCCCGGACCAGCGCTGGTATGGCATGGAAGAGTCTGACGGGGCGTTGAGCCGTTCTCTGCAACGTTCGCAGCAATTCCTCACCCTGTCAGCGCTGCTGACGCTAATGCTGTCGATTGCCGCGGTTGCGGTCTCGATGAACCATTACTGCCGCAGTCGTTACGATTTGGTGGCGGTGCTGAAAACGCTTGGAGCAGGGCGACGTGCGCTGCAAAAATTGATTATTGGGCAATGGGTCGCCGTTTTAGTGTTGGCGGCGATAGCGGGCAGTATTATCGGGCTGGGCTTTGAGGCCCTGTTAATGAAAATGCTGGCGCCGGTGTTACCCTCAAAATTACCCCCTGCGGGTCTCTGGCCGTGGGTGTGGTCGATGGGGGCATTGGTCATTATTTCGCTGCTGGTGGGCCTGCGGCCTTACCGCCAGCTGTCGGCGACGCTGCCGCTGCGTGTGTTGAGGCAGGACGTCGTCGCCAATGTCTGGCCGCTGCGCTATTTCCTGCCGGTGATTATTTTGGTGGTGGTTGGACTGCTGGTCGCGCTGGTTGGCAACAGTTCTCTGCTTTGGGCGCTGTTGGGCGGTATTGTGGTGCTCTCACTGCTGCTGGGGGGGATTGGCTGGTTCAGCCTGCTTGTCCTTCGCCGCTTGACCGTTAGCCATCTTGGCCTGCGGTTGGCTATCAATAGGCTGTTGCGCCAACCCTGGGTAACGCTGAGTCAGCTGGCCGCGTTTTCGATGTCATTCATGCTGCTGTCGCTCCTGCTGGTACTGCGAGGTGACCTGCTCAGCCAATGGCAGCAGCAGCTGCCGCCTGATAGTCCTAACTATTTCCTGCTAAATATCACCAGGGAGCAGGTGCCGCAGGTGACTGACTTCCTGCGCCAGCACAAGGTTGAGCCGGATACGTTCTACCCTATCGTGCGGGTCAGGCTCACCAAAATTAACCAGCAGGATGCGACTGACCTTGTCCACCCGGGTGATGCAGGGCGTGAGGCGCTGGACCGTGAATTAAACCTTACCTGGATGCAGGGACTGCCGTCGCATAATCAGGTGATTTCCGGCGAGGGCCCGCCGAAAGCGGGTGAGGTGTCTATCGATCAGGGCATCGCCGAGCGTCTGAACATCAAGCTGGGCGATACCGTGACCTTTAGCGGCGATACGCAGGATTTCAGTGCCAAAGTTACCAGCCTGCGTAAGGTCGATTGGGACAGCCTGCGGCCTAATTTCTACTTTATCTTCCCGCCGGGCGCGCTCGATGCGCAGCCGCAAAGCTGGCTAACCAGTTTCCATTATCAGGAAAACGGACAGCTGCTGGTGGAGCTAAACAGACAGTTCCCGACGCTAAGCCTGCTGGATATCGGCTCAATCCTGCGCCAGATTGGTGATGTGCTTCAGCAGGTTAGCCGCGCGCTTGAGGTGATGGTTATCCTGGTCATCCTCTGTGGCGGGCTGCTGTTGCTGGCGCAGATTCAGGTCGGTATGCGTCAGCGCCGTCAGGAGCTGGTGGTTTACCGTACGCTGGGAGCCAGCAAAAAACTGCTGCGCAGTACGCTGTGGTGTGAGTTCGCGGTGCTGGGATTAGTCGCAGGCATAGCCGCCGCAGTGGGCGCCGAGGCTGCGCTTTGGCTGCTGCAGCGTAAAGTCTTCGACTTCCCGTGGCAGCCAAATATGGTCCTGTGGTGGTCGGTGCCTCTCCTGAGTGCGGTGCTGCTATCGCTGTGCGGCGGCTGGCTGGGGATTAGACTCTTACGCGGCAAAGCCTTGTTCCGCAGTTATCAGGGCTGATTGTCATACCTTGACGAAAACTACCGGCGTGGTTTTCCACGCCGGTAAACGCCTCTAGATATTTTTTGCTATCACGTCGTGCACTATCTCGCGCGTCCATTCGTAGTTATAGTGGTTATCGTCGAAGAACATCGGAACGGTATTATCCTTCACAAAGACGCACTGCTTGCCTTGGCAGCCATAGTTATAAAGATCAAAGAACTTGATATGGTCAATGGATGAGAGCGTTCTCATGTCGTTATAGGTTTCCTCGGTGTCACGCTCTCTCAGACTATTGATATCCGCCGTTTTGCCATGAATTTGCAATAAGCGATAGACGGTGGGTTTAAAGTGTTTGGTTTGGGTGATGAAATAAACGTTTGGCGTGAACTTCTGTAGATAAAGCTGGGTCTTCTCAATGCCTTTATTGATGTCGTTATAGGTGTGGAAGTTATACCAGTCGCTTGCCACGATAATTGCGTCTATTTTTCTCGATGGGATGAGTTTATTGAACGCGTAATTCATCAGATTGACGCAGGGTGATGAACCCACGGAATCGATAATCGCCGGACAGCCTGCGGCAGTGACCTGAAGAACGGTATCGTTCTTATATTCCTTCTTCAATGCTGCTGAAAATTCAGCGGCGTGACTGTCGCCGAGCAACAAAATGGTTTTGCCTTTTTGGTTATCTGGAACGCAGGCCTTATAGTTGAAATCCAAATTGCTACCCTCAATAAAGCACAGTGCCGGCAACTGCCCAAACTGCGTTTTACCTGCGTCAGTGGTGATGTAGTTACTGTATTTATCCAGTGAGACCACGTCTTTGCTCAACCATTGGCTGGAAACTGATGCCGATGAAAGCCCAAAGAACAGCGCCACAATACAGATGGCCGCCGTCGGGGTTTTGAGCCATGAGAATCTAACCTTCTGTTCGACTAATTCATAAGACAGGTATCCGAGGAATATGGACACTGCGATGCCAATAAGCTGATTCGCCAATGAGAAAGCAATGTTATTGGTATAAAAAAGCGAAACAATAGGCCAATGAACCAGATAAATAGAATAAGACCATTTACCAATCTTTTGGATGTAATGATTTTTTAGCAGTACTTGCTCATTTTTGACGCCGGCATGCAGAATAAGGGCAGTGGCGATAGCAGGGATAAGCGTCGGATAGCTGGGCCAGAAGGCTGTTTCTTTATAGGTTAAAACGAAGCCGACAATTAAGACCAGACAAACGATTTCCGTGGTCTTTTTATATTTATTTTCCCACTTTATGCTGGATGCCATTGCGCCGAGAAAAAGCTCCCAGGCTCGGGTAGGCAGGAGATAGAAGTTTGCCTGAGGGTGGCTTTTTGCTATCAGAATGCATAACACCAATGACGCTGCGGTGATCAACGCATAGGCAAGCACCTTCTTGACTCTCAGCTTCTGAACAATAAATAAAAATATTGGCAGGCAGAGATAAAACTGGAATTCTACACCCAGCGACCAGGTATGCAGCAGGAAGTAAAAGTCAGCGGCATTGGAGAAATAGCCCGACGCGGTTTTCAGATAAAAAATATTAGAGGTAAATGTCAGTGCAGGGACGATCTCTTTAAAAGAATCCTTGAAGCTGTTGGGAGGGCTGATTATCAAGAGAATAATTGCATAAAGTGTGACGGCTGCCAGCAGCGCGGGATATATCCTTTTGAATCTTTTCTTATAAAATCAGATAGATGAAGACAGTGTGACGGGTTGTCTGGAGATTATCTCGTTCATGAGATAGCCTGAGATTACAAAGAAAACGTCGACCCCCGCATAGCCGCCCGGCAGAAAATTAATTTGAAAGTGGAACAGAACAACTGATGCCACCGCGATAAATCGCAGGGCATTTATGTCTAATCTAAACATCAGCATTTTCCTGTTATTTAATTTTTATTTAAAAATCAAACCACTTCCCGGGTTACAAGAAAAAACGTCAAAATAGAAATTGCTTTGCGATTTCAGATGCCTCTTTGTGCGCCTGAATTATTCGGAAAAGTCTCAACCCTCTTTATCCCAAAAATAAGAGTAGTAAAAGTTTAGGATTAAGACGTGATTTTTTTGAGAGTGTGCTAATTATCGTTGGGGATAAGCGGAGGGGAGATAAAAATAATGCTAATTTTCAAAGAGAAAAGGGCAGCTTGCGTTAGCTCACTGCCCCTAGAGGAGTCGCGACTTCCAATTTTATTGTTCAGCTAAACTAAAGCTTCTCAAGCGCCCAGGCGATGCCGCTGGCATATTCGGCGGGCAGCATGGGAACCAGCGCCTGCAAATTATCCTTCAGCAACAGGGGATTGGCGTCGTTGAGGTTGAGGTGCCCAACCTTGCGACCGGCTCTGACTTCTTTCTCGTACCAGTGCAGATTCACCAGCGGCTGGCTCAGCCACTCGTTGTTTACATCGGTGCCAATCAGGTTAACCATCACCGACGGCGTACTGACAACCGGGGTTGGCAGCGGCAGGTCGAGGATAGCGCGCAGATGTAGCTCAAACTGGCTGATAGACGCGCCATTTTGCGTCCAGTGGCCGCTGTTGTGCACGCGAGGCGCCAGTTCGTTAATCAACAGACCTTCCGCAACCACGAAGCACTCCATCGCCATGACGCCGACGTAGCCAAGCTCGTTCATAATCGCGGCAAGCATGGACTCAGCCTGTTGCTGCTGGGCAGCGTTCGGTGTCGGCAATGCGACGCTAGTGCGCAAAATGCCGTCCTGATGCAGGTTGTGAGTCAGCGGGTAAAACACCGTCTTGCCGTCATGGCTGCGAGCACCAACCAGCGAGACTTCACCCGAAAAATTGATGCCTTGCTCAACGATGCACTCGCCGTAGCAGTCCTCTGGCAGAGCGGTTTCTTCGCCCTGGCGGAAGCGCCATTGGCCACGACCGTCGTAACCGCCAATGCGGCGCTTAACGATAGCCAACTCGCCTATGTTCGCGTAGATGCTGTTCCACTCTGAGGCGTCAGCCAGCAGTTGCCACGGGGCCGTTGCCAGACCCAGCTGGTCGAGCAGCTGTTTTTGCGTCAGGCGGTCGGCCAGACGCGGGAAAATGTCGCGGTTTACAAAGCCGGTATGGCTCGCCAGTTCGCGAGTCAGCGCGGTTTCTGGCCAGCGTTCAACTTCGGCAGTGATCACGCTATTCTGGAAAGGAACGGCTTCAGGCTCTGCGTCAATCCCAACCGGATAAACGGCGATGCCCAGCGGCTCACCTGCCTGACGCAGCATGCGGCCTAACTGGCCGTTTCCAAGTACGCAGACCGGCTTCATGCTTCCTCCCGCGGATCGGGATTGTTCAGCACTTCGTCGGTTTGCTCTTTACGCCAGGCGGCGAGAGCCTCTGCGATGCGCGTGTCGTGTAGCGCCAGAATCTGAGCCGCCAGCAGGGCTGCGTTAGCCGCACCCGCTTTACCAATCGCCAGCGTACCGACCGGGATACCGCGTGGCATCTGCACGATGGAATAAAGGCTGTCAACGCCGCTCAGTGCCGCGCTCTGTACCGGCACCCCGAGGACAGGAACCAGCGTTTTTGCAGCAATCATGCCCGGAAGGTGTGCAGCGCCACCGGCACCGGCGATGATTACATCCAGACCTTTTTCAGACGCCTGCTCGGCAAAGCTGAACAGTTTGTCCGGCGTGCGGTGAGCGGAGACAATCTCGACATGAAAAGGAATATTCAGCGTTGTGAGGACGTCAGCAGCGAACTGCATGGTAGCCCAGTCACTTTTAGACCCCATGACGATAGCGATTTTTGCCGGGGTAACGTTGGATGTCATGCCTGTAAAGCTCCTGTGATTATGCAAGCGTTGTCAGGTAGCGGCGTAAACATGAATGATTACCTGACCGAGAGGGCGCAAATAATAGCACGGCAAATCCGCAAGGAAAACGGTTGCGTAGCCAGCATTGCTGCAACTGCGATGACTTTGCGCATATAATCAAGGGATAACAAATTTCACAGACTTTACCTGGAATTATCGCCATGACTGAAGATTTACTGGCTCCGATCAATGACTTTCTGCACTGCGAAACCCCGGCACGTTGGGTAGACGTTGCCTTGGTTAATCAGGAAATTATGCTGATCGACCACGCCAACTGCGAAAAGAAAGCCGCCGCCTCGGCGATGAGTTTGATGACCCGCTATCTTGACCGCACCGAACTGCTGTTTTGCGCAGCACGTCTCGCGCGCGAAGAACTGCACCATTTCGAGCAGGTGGTGGATATTATGCAAAAGCGCGGCATAAATTATGAGGTTCTTACGCCATCTCGCTACGCCAATGGCTTGCTCAAACATTCACGCCATCACGATGAGCTGAATCTTCTGGTCGACAGACTGATTATTGGTGCATACATCGAAGCGCGCTCGTGCGAGCGTTTTGCCAAGATTGCCCCGCATCTTGATGAAACGCTGTCGCGATTCTACACCTCACTGTTGCGTTCCGAAGCGCGTCATTTCCAGGATTATCTGTCACTGGCGCAGCAGTATGCTGGAGTGGACATCAGCGATCGCGTCGAGGAGTTAGGCAGGGTAGAGGCGGAACTGATTCTGTCACCAGACCAACAGTTCCGTTTTCACAGCGGAGTACCGGCTTAATCTTTACCGGTTAAAATGGGAAGGTGACGAGTTCTACGCCTTCGGGCGTGACCTTCACCATTGAACCTTCTTCGTGCCATGCCCCGAGCACGGCACGATGACCCAGGGTTTTGCCCAGCTCGACCGGATGAATGGCGGGCCGATGCGTGTGGCCATGGATCATCCATTCAACGCCGTGGGCCTGCATTTGCTGCACGACGGCCTGAGGGTTGACGTCCATGATGCTCATGTCTTTATGGCCGTTCGACGCCTTGCTCCCCGCCCGCATTTTGGCGGCAATCGCCAAACGCCATTTGAGCGGAAGCATTAAGAATATTTTTTGAATCAGTGGGTTATGCACTTTTTTGCGAAACTTTTGATAGCCCACGTCATCAGTACACAGCGTATCACCGTGCAGGATAAGCACTCTGCGGCCGTAAAGTTCCAGCACCTTCTCTTCAGGCAGCAGCGTCATCAGGCTGTCGCGGGCAAAACGTCGGCCCAGCAAAAAATCCCGATTGCCGTGAATGAAAAAGCAGGGTACGCCCTGTTGATGTAATTGATTGAGTGCACGAGAGATTTCTGCGTGTAAAGGCTGGGGATCGTCGTCGCCAATCCAGGCTTCAAACAAATCGCCCAGAATATAGAGCGCCTCGGCCTGCGGGGCAACCTCCCGCAAAAAACGCAGAAAACCGGCAGTGATTGCCGGTTCCTGTGCGCAAAGATGGATATCTGCGATAAAAAACGTTGTCATTCCTGCGTGCGTTATTCGCTAACGGTAACGCTTTTGATGATCACGTCTTCTACTGGAACGTCCTGGTGCATACCGCTGCGACCGGTTTTAACTGCTTTGATTTTTTCTACAACATCCAGACCGTCGGTCACTTCTGCGAATACGCAATAGCCCCAACCCTGTGCGTTCTGGCCGCTGAAGTTCAGGAAATCGTTATCAACAACGTTGATAAAGAACTGAGCAGTTGCAGAATGTGGATCGTTAGTGCGCGCCATTGCCAGCGTACCACGGGTGTTTTTCAGACCGTTGTTCGCTTCGTTTTTGATAGGTGCGTCGGTGTTTTTCTGATTCATGCCTGGCTCGAAACCGCCGCCCTGGATCATGAAGCCGTTAATGACACGGTGGAAAATTGTGTTGTCGTAGAACCCTTTACGGCAATAGTTCAGGAAGTTTTCAACGGTGACTGGCGCTTTGTCAGCAAAGGTGTTGATAACGATGTCGCCGTGATTGGTGTGAAAAGTGACCATAATAATCATCCTGCTTTTGTTAGTGTTTACTCATAATGAGGCAGTACTATAGCCTTTTCTTATACCATAACTCAAAAGTAGCCGTCAGCTTCTTGCTCGCTGGCCGCTAATATAAGGTGCGGCAAAGCGCCTGGATGCTGTTTAATTTGTTATGTTATAACAATAGAATGCGTCAATATGTTGATGAGCGGCTTATACCGTTTCGGTAGCGGGCTTTTCGTTATATTATGAGCATTATTATCACACGCACGTTTTTTGCATTTTAAGTAATTTACCCACAACACAATTGGAATAGCTCGATGCTGAAGATTTTTAACACCCTGAGTCGCCAAAAAGAGGAATTTAAACCAATTCATGCCGGAAAAGTCGGTATGTACGTGTGTGGGATTACCGTTTACGACCTCTGTCACATTGGGCATGGCCGTACTTTTGTCTCTTTCGACGTCGTGGCTCGCTACCTGCGTTATTCCGGTTATGCGCTTAAATATGTGCGTAATATCACCGACATCGACGACAAAATCATTAGACGTGCTGCTGAAAATGGCGAAGGTTTTAACGATCTTACCGATCGCATGATTGCTGAAATGCATGCTGATTTCGAGGCGTTAGGGATCCTTCCTCCCGATCTCGAACCGCGCGCGACGCATCACATTGCCGAGATCGTTGAACTGGTTCAGCGCCTGATCGACCGCGATCATGCCTACGTTGCCGTCAATGGTGACGTGATGTTCTCCGTTGAAAGCGATGCTGATTACGGCATCCTGTCGCGTCAGGATCTTGACCAGTTGCAGGCTGGAGCTCGCGTCGAAGTCGCCGATGTCAAGCGTAACCCGATGGACTTCGTGCTGTGGAAAATGTCCAAAGAGGGCGAACCGAGCTGGAATTCACCGTGGGGCAACGGCCGTCCGGGCTGGCATATCGAATGTTCGGCGATGAACTGCAAACAGCTGGGCACCCATTTTGATATTCACGGCGGCGGTTCCGACCTGATGTTCCCGCACCACGAAAACGAAATTGCCCAGTCTTGCTGTGCGCACGATGGTCCTTACGTCAATACCTGGATGCACTCGGGTATGGTGATGATTGACCGCGAAAAGATGTCCAAATCATTGGATAACTTCTTTACCGTGCGTGACGTTCTCAAGTATTACGACGCCGAAAGCGTGCGTTACTTCCTGATGTCTGGCCATTACCGCAGCCAGCTGAACTACAGCGAAGAGAACCTCAAGCTTGCGCGTTCATCAATGGAACGCCTTTACACCGCACTGCGCGGTACAGATGCCAATGCGCAACCTGCGGGTGGGGAAGAGTTTGAGGCTCGTTTCCGTTCGGCAATGGACGACGATTTCAATACTCCAGAGGCTTATTCAGTGCTGTTTGATATGGCTCGCGATATCAACCGCTTGAAGAGTGAGAACCCAGAAGCTGCTAATGGCCTTGCTGCCGAGCTGCGTCGTTTGGCCGGGGTACTGGGTTTACTGGCGCAGGATCCCGAGCAGTTCCTACAGTCTGGCGCTCAGGCAGACGATGGTGAAGTGGCCGAGATTGAAGCCTTGATCAAGCAGCGCAACGATGCCCGAGCAACTAAAAACTGGTCAATGGCCGACCAGGCGCGCGATCGTTTAAATGAAATGGGTATTGTTTTGGAAGATGGTGCCTCTGGTACAACCTGGCGTCGTAAATAAATCATAGCTTTTCAGCTACTCTGCGCCCCAGTCACTTAGTTCGCTAAGCTACTGGGGAGTTATTAGCTCACCGACCTGATGTGACGCGAAATCTCCAGATTTATCATTCCGATAAACTAATAAAAAACGGCGGTTAATTGCTTAACCGCCGTTTTTTTTATCGCAATAGGTCTGCCTGATTACTGGGAGGCTTTAACGACCATCTTGCTGCTGGCAAATTCAATCTGCTGATCGGCCAGAATTTTGCAACGTTTACGGGTTTCAACCTGACCGTTGACCTTAACCAGACCTTCGGCAATCACCGCTTTTGCTGCTGCACCGCTCTCACACCAGCCCATAAATTTGAGCAGGTCGCAGAGTTCTACGTGCGGGTGAGATTCGAGATAAAAAGTTTCCATGCCATCCTGTCTTAGTGATTATTCACGTCGTGGTATTCCTCGCAAGCCTGCAAGGTATTTTGGATAAGTGTAGCAACGGTCATAGGACCAACGCCACCAGGAACCGGCGTAATGTACGAAGCTCGCTCGGACGCCGATTCAAATTCCACATCGCCGACTACTTTACCACTTTCCAGACGGTTAATACCCACATCAATGACGATAGCACCCGGTTTGATCCATTCTCCCGGAATAAAGCCCGGTTTACCGACCGCAACGACCACTAAATCGGCATGCTCAACGTGATGGCGCAGGTTTTTGGTGAAACGGTGAGTCACGGTGGTGGTGCAGCCAGCCAGCAGCAGCTCCATGCTCATCGGGCGACCTACGATGTTTGACGCCCCGATAACCACGGCGTTCAGGCCGAAAGTGTCGATATTGTAACGCTCAAGCAGCGTCACGATGCCGCGTGGGGTACAAGGGCGCAGCTTAGGCGCGCGCTGGCACAAACGGCCGACGTTGTAAGGATGGAAGCCGTCGACGTCTTTGTCCGGATGGATGTTTTCCAGCACCTTGACGTTGTCGATGCCCGCAGGCAGAGGCAGCTGAACCAGAATGCCATCGATTGCGTCGTCGTTGTTAAGCTGGTCAATCAGCGCCAGCAACTCACCTTCGGTGGTGGTAGCAGGCAAATCGTATGAACGGGAAAGGAAACCAACCTCATCGCAAGCTTTGCGTTTGCTGGCAACATAAATTTGTGATGCCGGGTTCTGACCGACCAGCACAACGGCCAGTCCTGGGGCGCGTTTACCCTGGGCCAGGCGTTGTTTAACTTTTTCAGCGACTTCGCTTCTAACCTGCTGCGCAATCGTTTTACCGTCAATAATCTTTGCTGCCATCTGGGAATAAATCCATCAATTAATTAAGTGCGGGGAATGCGCCTATTTTGTCAGAACGCGCGGCTGCTGTCAGGCGCAGAATCATCATAAGATGAACGTAAATTAATCGAATAGCCGATTTTTGTAGCAATAAAGTGCAAAAAGGCGTGACAGAATCGAGAGTTATGCGTTTTATAACAGATACAAACGATGACGCCTCTGCGCGTAAAAATGCACTTTTATCGATTTTAAGAGGGAGAAGGCGGCAATGACCAGAAAAGTAGGCATTATTGGCGTGGGTCACGTTGGGGCCGATACGGCATTTTCACTTGTGACGCAGGGGCTGTGTGACGTTCTGGTCCTGATCGATGAAAATGAAGCGAAGGCTGACAGTCAGGCACTTGAGCTGCGTGATATGGCTTCGCTGACGGCTTCGCGGGTGCAGGTGATCGCCAATGATTATGCGGCGCTGGAGGATGCCGAGGTTGTTGTCATCGCCGTCGGGCCTAAAACGCTGCTGCGCGAAGACCGTCTCGAAGAGCTGGCCGAAACACGAGAGGCAGTGAGTGAGGTAACACCAAAAATCATCGCCAGCGGATTTAATGGCGTTATCATCAATATTACCAATCCCTGCGACGTGATTACTCAGGTAATTCAGAAAGTGAGTAGACTGCCGCATGCGCAGGTATTGGGTACCGGCACCTCTCTGGATACAGCACGTATGAAGCGCGTGGTCGGTGAGTTCTTTAGCGTCGATCCGAAAAGCGTAAACGGCTACGTGATGGGCGAGCACGGCGAATCGCAGTTTGTGGCCTGGAGCACGGTAAACATCGGCGGCTGCCCGGTTAGCGAACTGGCGGTAGAGGGGGAAGCAAACTGGCTACAGCTTGAGTCGGCGGTGCGCGGCGGCGGATGGGCGATTCTGCAGGGCAAAGGTTGGACCAGCTTCGGCATCGCCACCGCGACGGCAAGATTGGTTGATGCCGTGCTCTCCGATGCGCAAAGTGTGTATCCGGTCGCCGCGTGGGACGAGGCCAAACAGGTCTACATCGGCCAACCGGCCATTGTTGGCAAAGGTGGCATTGTTAAACGCCTACATCCAAAGCTCACAACAGCAGAGAATGCGGCCTACGAGTCCTCCGCACGAGTCATTTTAGATGCCTTTAACCGCTAAAGTCGTAAGCCAATGCGGCAAATCGTAAAAAACGGCGGCAGAGGCCTAATCATTGAAATTTATTTAATTTCACCAGCCTTGCTGCCGTATTAGTTAGAAATTTAGGTGAAATTGCTCAGGCATTGAGCAGTAAACGCAAAAGCCATTGACTCAACTCGGATGGCCCGTATAATCCGAGTCCGCTGTACTGCCTTTTAGCAGTCTAATGCGCCCTTAGCTCAGTTGGATAGAGCAACGGCCTTCTAAGCCGTAGGTCACAGGTTCGAGCCCTGTAGGGCGTACCATTTCGAAGTAAACAGACGTCAATCGACGTCTTTTTTTATGCCTAAAATTCAGTGAATTGGCTGGTTTTAGCGCATCGAAACTCTCCCTGAGTCTACCGGTATCTACCCACATCAAGTAGTATCTGTTGGTATATGTGATGGTACATCCCCGTTCAATGAAATCTTGTACCAACAACCAGCAACGGAGAGCCTCAAATGGCATTAACCGATGTGAAGGTAAGAAGTGCAAAGCCCACCGACAAGCCTTACAAGCTTACTGACGGTGAAGGAATGCATTTAATGGTTCATCCCAATGGATCTAAATACTGGCGTTTGCAGTACCGTTTTGACGGTAAGCAAAAGATGCTGGCGTTAGGTATCTATCCAGAAATTTCTTTATCCGAAGCCAGGCAACGAAGAGATGAAGCTAAACGGCAGGTAGCGAACGCCATTGATCCCAGTGAACAGAAGAAGATTGAGAAACAGGCTCGCAAGGCGACTGTAGAAAATACTTTCAAAGCTATTGCTCTGGAATGGCATGAGTACAAACGCCCAAACTGGTCGAAGGGTTATGCCGAAGACATTATGGAAGCGTTTGAAAACGATATCTTCCCAGATATTGGTAAGCGCCCGATTGCAGAGATAAAGCCTCTGGAGATCCTCAGCTCGCTTCGTAAACTCGAAAAGCGTGGGGTACTCGACAAATTGCGCAAAATTCGCCAAGCGTGCAACCAGGTGTTTCGTTACGCCATAGTCACCGGTCGAGCGGAGACTAATCCTGCTTCTGAGTTGGCAAGTGCGTTAACCCCTCCAAAATCTGTCCATTACCCACACATGTTGGCTGATGAACTTCCTGCTTTCTTACAATCGCTCGCCGCTTATTCTGGTAGCCCAATAACCCGGCTAGCGACAAAGATACTGATGTTAACGGGTGTTCGAACTATTGAGCTCCGTATGGCCGAATGGAAGGAGTTTAATTTCGACAAGAAAATTTGGGAAGTGCCGGTAGAAAGGATGAAGATGCGTCGGCCTCACTTGGTGCCACTATCTGATCAAGTTGTGGCAGCACTGCGAGAGATCCAGGCAGTGACAGGGCGTTATAACTTGGTATTTCCTGGGCGCAATGACATCACTAAGCCAATGAGCGAAGCGAGCATCAATCAAGTACTGAAAAGGATTGGGTATCACGGGAAGGCTACAGGGCACGGATTCCGGCACACGATGAGTACTATTCTACATGAACAAGGCTATAACACGGCGTGGATCGAGTTACAGCTGGCACATGTGGATAAGAACACCATTCGTGGCACGTACAACCATGCACAGTATCTGGAGCAGCGTAGGGAAATGTTGCAGTGGTATGGGGATTATGTGGACAGGTTGGAGAAGCAAGATATTGGGGAGTTTGCTAAGCTTCGTGAAATAGGATGAATTTAGGGGCCAAAATAGTCCCAGTCTTAGTTACGATTATTATGTAAATTGACCTCAGATGAGGTCTTTTTTTGTCTAAAAAATTCAGTCCCCTCAAAGCCTGCTTTTTTTCGGTCAACCTGCATCAACTTATCGATGTAGTACATTTATGTATATCTCCTGCATGGATAATGTTTGTAACCACACCAAACCTTTGAAAGGATATTCAACATTGAAGAGCGTAGTCTTGTGCTAAAGTAGTGGGCCGATTTTCTGGATGCTAATCGAGAAATGATGTTAGTCTATTTTACTTTGCAAAAACGTAGCTGAAAATAATACTGAGATAGTTTTGATGAGAAAATTAGGGGGTATTGTAAGTTTCTTTGCTTGGTGTTATAAAATATCTTTCTTTGAAAGACCACCTACCTCTATAACTGTGATGAAGTCTACAGTTTCTTTCTAATTACCTATTTATTTAGCCTTAGTGCTTAGTATCATATAAAGTATATCCTAATATACGTGTTTTTAGGAGTAATTAAATGAAAGTGATGGCTTTTGATGAAGTGATTACTTACCTACATAGAAAATCTAGACCATATTCATTGCTTATGGGGAATGGTTTTAGCATGGCCTATGATAGCGAAATATTTTCATATAACGCACTCTATAATTTTTTAACTTCAAGAGATGATGAGCTAATAAATAAGTTGTTCGATGTAATAAAAACAAAGAATTTTGAACTGGTAATGCAACAATTAGATATGACATTAGCATTGTTAGAGGCTTTTGGTTCAGACGTTAAATTACAAGAAAGTATTATCTTAGCAAGTAAAAAACTAAAAAATGGTTTGCTAAATTCTATACATCAACTTCATCCTGAACATGTATATAAGATACCAGAGACAAAGATAATCGCTTGCGCGGAATTTTTAAACTTATTTATTAAAAGTGGTGGGCACATATTATCTACAAACTACGATATGTTATTGTACTGGGCTCTTATGCGGCAGCATGTTGAAAATGCTATCGATGGATTTGGAAGGGAAATAGAAAATATGGATGAGGTTCTTCGTGGGGAACCTCCTGAGTATTCTAATCTTGTTTGGGGTCCAAATAAAGATAAGCAAAATATTCATTATTTACACGGTGCTTTGCATATTTTCGATTCTGGGGTTGATATTGAGAAAGAACAGTATGATCAAAGTAATTTTCTAATAGAAAAGATTAAAGGAAGGCTTGATAGAGGAAGTTATCCAATATTTGTAACTGCAGGTAATGGTGACGAAAAACTTAGCCACATAAGACATAATAGATATCTATCTTACTGTTTTGATAAGTTATCATCTTTAAATGGCTCTTTGATTACCTTTGGCTTTAACTTTGGTGAATATGATGAGCATGTTATTGAAGCAATCAATAAAGCCACGCATGCTCAAAACAAAATACCACCAAAACTATGGAGTATTTATATTGGAGTTTATTCTGATAAAGATGCTAAACATATACGTTCAATAGAGTCAAGATTTCACGCAAAAGTTAAAATTTTCGATGCAAAAACAGTTAATGTTTGGGGTTGATTAATTTAGCTACAGTATCTCATGTGGTGACATTAGATGTATAATCTCAGAACTGATTTGACAGTTATTGATGATTTATACTGGTTTGCATCAGGCTTAAATTTTTATCAGCCCAGATGCGCTTTCTATTAAGTAATGCTTCCATTGGCGTCAGCCCACAGAACTGTTTACCACTGGCTGAGTCGACGTGATAATAGGGCGATAACTTGGCGCATCATGGAAATTGCAAAAAACAGATATGCTTCGGATGTCCACGCATTCATATCCTCATAAGACGGAATTAAACACAAGAAAACACATGGGATTTACTTTGTAGGGCCTGAATCTGCAGGAAACGCCCCAGAAGGCATGTTAGTGCAGTACATCGTCAGAAGCGCTCAGTGTTAACCTACGTGGATCAGTTTGTGTTAGATAGTCTGTTCAACGACAGATGCTTCCAGGCACTAACTTTGGTGGATAATTTTAGTCGCGAATGCCTTGCGATCCATGCAGGGAAGTCTCTGAACTTTGAAGATGTGGTCAGTATACTGGGCGCTCTTAGGGGGCGGATAAACGCCTGCCAGAACGTATCCAGACTGATAATGGCAGCAAATTTATCTCGAAAAGTTCGGATAAATGAGTATGATCAGGGTGTGACATTAGACTTCACTCGTCCTGGAAACCGACAGATAACTCGTTTATTGAATCATTTAAAGGCAGTCTGCGGGATGAATGTCTGAGTATTCATTGGTTCCTGTTCCTGGAAGATGTGCATAATAAAATCAATGACTGGCACAGAGAATATAATAATGAAAGGGCGCACTTTTCATTAAATAGTATGACTTTGGCAGAGTTTATCCGAAGTCTTCGTAAAGACAAAGATCTCTAGTTTATGACTGCATTGATTTCGGGCTAAGGTATATAGAATACAGCTAGCTTTTTAGATTCGTGTTTTTCTTAAGAGTCAAATAATCATGAGAAAATAGCTGCGTTAATGATTTTATCCTTCAGTTTAAATTTGTTTAATGGCGAGTGAGGAAATGACACCTAGGATTATAATGACTGGATGAGAAAAAATTATTAAAAAACTCTCTAAGGCGAGTGGTGGGGGGATTATCTTTTTTCTCCTTACTTTAAATTTAGTTTCGTGGCCAATGTCTAAAAAAGGCATGTGGCCACCTAGTTAGAATTTTCTTATGTAATTTATCAAACTGTCCAACTATTTGAAACAACCTCAGCCTGTTTAAGTATCAGCTCAACTGCACCAGCGGTTTTATCTGGTGGATATTTATATTTACGCAATGTCTGACGTACCAGAATCCGCAACCGCGCACGCACGCTTTCACGTACCTGCCAGTCAACGGTAGTGGATTTACGTAACTGAGCCGTCACTTCAATTGCTAGTTTCTTGAGAATATCATCCCCTAGCTCCCGAACAGCACTTTCGTTTTCCGCCAGCGCATCATAGAAGGCAATTTCATCAGGGTTCAGACCCAGAGCATCATCACGTGCCATAGCAGCCTGAAATTCTTTGGCCATCTGGATCAGCTCTTCGATTACCTGTGCGGTTTCAATGGCGCGGTTATTGTATTTGAGCAGCACCGATCTCAAACGATCAGAGTATTTTTTTTCCTGAACGACGTTGTTATTTGCTCGGGCGTGAATACCATCATTCAGAAGCTTTTGAAGTAATTCAACCGCCAGGTTGCGCTGTGGCATATCGTGTACTTCTTGTAAAAACTCATCAGAAAGTAAGCCGATGTTAGGCTTATCTAGACCGGCTAGTGCGAATACATCGTCAACACCGGTCGCGATGATGGCATTATCTAGAATACGGCTGAGTAGTGAGTTTTTCTCGGATTGGCTGAATTTTTTATCGGTGGTGGTCAACTTTATTATGGCAACCTTCACTGCAGATAAAAAGGCGAGTTCCTTCTGCAACGGTTTCGCTTCATCCAGCGTACTACATAGTGACCAGGATTTATTCAGTGCCAGCACTACATCGAAATAACGCTTTTTACCGTCATCGAGTCCGAGAATGTAGTTTGCTGCATCGAGAAGCACTCGCTGTGGATTATTTTCAAACGCTGAATAATCGAAACCTGGGTCTGTTGCCGTTTTGGCAAACATGCCATGAATAATATCGAGTTTTTCCAACAGCACAGAAAAGGCTTCTTTAGTATCAACGGTCGTTTGGCCTTTACCTTTCGAGTCTGTGTAGGTATTCAGAGCATCTTTCAGTTCATTAGCGATGCCGATGTAATCTACCACCAGACCGCTGGGTTTATCTTTGAACACGCGGTTCACGCGTGCGATGGCCTGCATTAGGTTATGGCCGCGCATGGGCTTGTCGATATACATGGTGTGGCAACAAGGTGCATCAAATCCCGTCAACCACATATCGCGCACAATCACGATTTTCAAAGGATCGTTCAGGTCCTTAAATCTCGTTTCGAGACGTTTTTTTGTCTGCTTATTATAAATGTGCGACTGAAGATGTTCTTTGTCAGAAGCCGTGCCTGTCATGATGACTTTGAGTCCGCCTTTTTCGACATCTTCGTTATGCCATTCTGGCCGCAGTGCTACCAGAGCATTATAAAGCCGCACGCAGATGTCACGGCTCATGGCAACAACCATTGCTTTGCCATCCATCGTCGCGTTACGTGCTTCAAAATGTTTAACCAGATCAGCAGCGACCTGATGAATACGGGACTCTGAACCCACTAGCTTCTCCAGACGGCTCCAGTCACCTTTAGTTTTTTCTTTTTGGTCGGTTTCTTCGTCTTCAACCAGTTCATCGACCTGGTTTGAAAGTTCTTCCAGCTCTTCGTGGTTAAGGTCGAGTTTTGCCAGTCGGGACTCATAGAAAATCTGTACGGTTGCACCGTCTTCTACGGCATCCTGAATGTCGTAAATTGAAACGTAGTCACCAAATACTGCGCGGGTATCTTTGTCTTCAGAAGAAACTGGTGTGCCGGTAAAGCCCATAAATGAGGCATTCGGTAATGCATCTCGCATGTGTTTGGCGTAACCGTATTTATAGGCACCGGTTTCTGTGTCCAGCGTGGCACTCAATCCATACTGGCTGCGGTGGGCTTCATCAGAAATCACCACGATGTTGTCACGCGCGTTCAGTGGCGGATGTACTTTTTCGTCATCCAATGGCGCAAACTTCTGAACCGTGGTGAAGATGATGCCGCCGGATTCGCGGGCAGCCAGCATTTCGCGTAACTGGTCACGGTCACGGGCTTGCTGCGGCTCTTGCTTCAACAGATCTTTGGCCTGATAGAAAGTGGCGTAGAGCTGCCCATCCAGATCGTTGCGGTCAGTTACCACCACGATGGTCGGGTTGTTCATCTCTGCCTGCTGCAATAGTTTCCCGGCATAGCAGCACATGGAAATGCTCTTACCCGAACCTTGCGTATGCCAAATAACACCGGCTTTTTTACTGCCGGGTTTGATATCACTGCGCAGTGGAAAAAATTTACCGGTGGAAGCGACGATGGTCGCATTCACCGCTTCACGCACGGCATGAAATTGATGATATGCTGCAATTTTCTTGATCAGGTGTTTGCCATCATATTCAAACAGAATGAAATAACGTATGTAATCGAGCAGCAACTCGCGGTTAAAGAAACCTTTAACAACGGTTTCTAGTTGCCAATCTAGTAGCGGCTTATCGTCTTCGTTGTTGATGGTTTTCCATGGTAAGTAACGTTCTTCGTCAGCGGTCAGAGAGCCAATTCGTGCGTTATAACCATCGCTGATCACCAATGCTTCATTACAAATAAATAGATCGCTGATTTCGTTTTTATAAGTTTGAAGCTGATTGAATGCGGTCCAGATATCGGCGTTAGCATCAATCGGACTTTTCAGCTCAATAACCGCGACCGGAAATCCGTTGATATAACAAATCACATCAGGGCGACGCAATTGTTTTGTACCGCTGATGGCCACCTGATTGACCACCGTGAAACGGTTATTTGCCGGATGATTAAAATCCATCAGCAGGGCAGTATCGTGAATGACTTTGTCATCACGTTTATATTCGATCGGAACTCCGGCGAGAAGTAGATGATGGAACGCTTTATTACTGGCGACGATATCCGGGCTTCCAGCACGGGTGATACGGGCGAGCACTTCATCGCAAACACTAGCGGGAAGGTGTGGATTCAGTTTCGTCAGTTGCTCCCGTAACACCGGACGCAGAAATACATCGTGGAATGAAATACGCAGCGGATTGTTGCCATCTGGTGCGATATCAGGCCCATATAACTCTTCCCACCCTTGCTTGACAAACCAATCTAGACATAAATTTTCTAATGCTGATTCATTCATTTTTCTTTCCTTTACTACCTGAGTCTAAATCTATTTGAAGAATATTAGAAGTGATAAACCCTCTAGCTGACTCAGGATATCCAGATCTCCTTAAAATAATTCTAGTCTTTGCTAACATACTATCTTTCAAAGATTCACGATCTTCCCAGTCAATTAATTTACCTTTAACTAGAGTATTTGATATTTCATTGGCTATAAATTTTAATCTCTCGGCGTCAAAGTTTTTAGCTTCTGGTGGGGTCAGTAATAAATCAAAAATCGAGCTTGAGGAGTTGAATTCTCTATTTTTTTCAATAACTTCATAGTCACTATTTTCGGCTGTAACAGTGGAGTAGTTAAGGTGTTTTTCTTGTTTCCTATTGTTTGATTTCTCAATTTCTGAAATGAATATATTACAATAATCAGCAGCCCCAATTAAATCTGGGAAAAGACTAGCATGATGAACGTTCATCCGACGTAAATATTTCAAGCAATCGTTTTGATTTTCATTTTTTATGTATATTTTACATATATACTTAGCAAGAATAAATGCTTCTTCATCCTCAGATGCAGAAGATAAATCCTCATCGTGGACATCTTCGTTACTTAAAATTTCTGCTAATTTATTCTCAATAGTTGCATCGTGAGGAGAGTAAGTGAACAATCCTGCTTGACTGACAAGTCTACCATGATCATCTTTTTTAGGTTCAAAAAGCCTAATATCCTGACATGAATCGTTATCAGCTATAAATGTTTTATTTAAAACATAAACAGAGCGATAGGGATTTTCATCTTCATCAAGTTGATCTTCTTTGCAAAATGCAAAGAAGAGTGCAACATAAGGTGAGTAAGTCCAATCAAGTAATGGTGTCATTAAGCCATGGTGTTGGCCTATCGACCATAGTTCATCTTCTTGATCATCTTCTAATAAACTATGATCTTTGATACGACCTCGGATTGCCTTCCTGAATAGAGCCAATTGGCGTCCGGCAAGTTCTTTAGTGACAATGCCATTAGGTGTGACTCTTCCCAAAGTTGGCGTCATGCTCCAATCAAAACGTCTATGTCCTCTAAAAACAAATTGTAAGTCTGGTTGATTAAATATTTCATTTTCGAGTAGATGAGTAAATTCATGCCAGTCTTCTAGGCGAGTCACTGGTATTCTTCCACTGAAGTTATCAGCAGTTATAGTAAAACTTTTGTGTGGATTGTGGCCATCCCATTTGGGGATTTTATCCCAATAATTCTCTGGTATATTATTCATTACGGCTTACCTCATGATTCTGCGAACAGTTTTTATTTTCTGTTGCTAAATCAAATTCACCCGTAAGAAGTTTTGGAAGCAGGGTGTTTCGGAGTTCGGTAAGGTATTTATTTTCTGAATTATGGCTTTCTATATAAAAATAAAATTGCTTTACTCTTCTTGAGAAAACTTTCAAAAGCTTTTCTTCCGGTTGTATGCAAGGCCATCCCATAATGGCTGTTTTATCTCCACGAGGCATTTTAACGCCTTTTGAAGTCAACATCATGAAATCAAAAAAGACATCTTGATAGAGAAGGTTGTATAAAAATTCAACTGTAATGTTTGTTTTACCCTCAAATGCCAAAACATCCGCAGATCTGCCACCAGAAAAACTAGCAAGCCAAATCTTCTTGAAATAGGGACGTATATTAGAAATTAATATATTCCCTGCACTGAAGTTAGGAACAGTATTTGCAGAGGGTAAAGATGATGCCTGAGAAATTCCTATTTTATTCTCAAGCATATTTTCTGTTGAAATATATGTATCAGTAGTTAGTTTTGATACTTCGATTTTTCCTTTTGAAAAAATAGCAATGTCACTCAATGGACCTGTGTTCCACCCAGCCGGTAAATCTCCCAGCTCACTATCCTGCATAGCCGAAGGAAACAGCTCAGCCGTGGCTTTTAACTCGGCAAATTTTTCAGGCTTTTCTTGTTCAAGAACAACCAGTGAATCAGCATCTTTCCCAGAAATAGCCGTCATTGCCGCAAGAGTTGACTCTTCCTGAGAACCACCAGCTTCTAGCACCGCGATTTTGGCTTTTACTGGTTCAAAATCGACAAACCAACTTTTGAAAAGCGCTTGAGCCATTTGTTCAAGGGTTTGGTTGATTTTTTTATTAGAAGTAATTTTATCTTCAATTTTTTTTAAGAACGATGCAATCCTCTCCTGAGTAATAATTGAATTAGGCACTCTGACATTTGCCATATGAACATGATTTCTATTAATACCAGGCACAGCAGCTTTATCACTGTAAGCATGAAAATCGATTGTCTGTAGTAAATAATAAGAAAAAAGTGGCGAATTCCCTTTAAAATCCTCAATATAAAGTGTTGTGTTCAGTGGCCAATAGTCTTCAGGGATATAAAAAACTTCACCAATCGTACCATATCGACCAGTCACAACCCCAGGTCCTTTGGCCATTGATTTGTCATGAACACCAGAATAGCCAGAGGATGAAATAATAGGGACATTACCGTCTTTACGTTTTGTTTTTGGCAAATCGTAGCCACGTTTAAGGTTTAGAAAATCCCCTAATATGGTATTAATCCATTCAGAACTCATAACCCAGCCCCCCTAGATTCGCCCTAATCTGTGCTTCCAGCTTTGCACTTTCTTCTAGTTGATCTTTAAGCTGAGCCGTCAGCCGGGCCATCTTCTCTGCAAAAAGCTCATCGTCTTCTTCCTGCTCAGCCGCGCCAACATAGCGCCCTGGGGTCAGCACAAAGTCATTCTTTTGGATATCATCAAGCGTTGCAGAGAAGCAGAATCCGGCTTCATCTTCGTAATCTATATCCGTCTGCCAAGCGTGGAAAGTATCGGCAATTTTGGCGATATCCTCGCGGGTAAAATCGCGCAGTACGCGATCTTTCATATAGCCAATCTGACGAGCATCAATGAATAGCACTTCGCTTTTGCGATGAGCTTTGCCGTTGCCGCCCGATTTATCTTTGGTCAGGAACCAGATGCAGGCCGGGATCTGGGTATTGGTAAACAATTGGCCTGGCAGCGCCACCATACATTCCACCAGATCGGCTTCGACCAAGTTTCGGCGGATATCGCCTTCATTATTGGTGTTGGAGCTCATTGAGCCATTGGCCAGCAGCAGCGCCATCGAGCCCTTCGGGGCTAGGTGGTGGATCATATGCTGCATCCATGCAAAGTTGGCGTTTCCTTGCGGTGGTGTGCCGTATTTCCATCGTGTATCATTTTCCAGCTTGGCGCTCCACCACTCTTTCATGTTGAATGGCGGGTTAGCCATCACGAAGTCGGCGCGTAAATCAGGGTGTTGGTCATCCAGTAGGGTGTCAGCGTTTTTCTTACCAAAGTTGAAGTCGATGCCACGAATTGCCATGTTCATCGCCGCCAGCTTCCAGGTGGTGGGGTTAGATTCCTGACCGTATACCGAGATATTACGTTTTTGCTCGGCGGCGTTGTAATGCTTCTCGCCTGCGTGCTCTTCAATAAAACGGTCACTGGAAACAAAGAACCCACCTGAACCCATCGCCGGGTCATACACGCGGCCTTTATACGGCTGCAGCATTTCAACAATCAGCGTAACGATACTTTTTGGCGTGTAGTACTGACCGCCTTGTTTACCTTCTGCCAGTGCAAATTGCCCGAGGAAATATTCGTAAACGTGGCCGAGAATATCTTTACTTTTAAGCTGTAACTTCTCACCGTTATATTCAGGATTATTGAAGTTCGCATCTGAGAAGGTATTAATCAGGCCGATCAATACGTCATTACTCAGCTGAAATTGGCTGATACGGTTAAGGATACCTTTCAGTTTTTCGTTCGATTCTTCAATTTTATCCAGCGCGTTATCAATCAGCCATGAAACAGAGCGAAGGATCAATTCCTGCCCGGTTTTATCCACCCAAAGCACAGTACCAATTGGTAAGGTTGCTTTACTTTTCAGCATGTCCCAACGGGCAGCCTTGGGTACCCAGAAGACGTTCTTTTCAACGTAGTAGTCTTCGACTTCCAGCTCGTCCTGTATCGCCTGAGCGTAATCTTCATCAGACGCGTAATTTTCGCGAGGCATGGTGTAGATGTTGTCCGGATTCCCGACATCACGAAATAATGTAAGCAACTCCTGCTGACGAGCTTCAAATGCATCGGATACATATTTCAGGAAGATGAGCCCCAGAACGACATGCTTATAGTTGGCGGCATCCATATTAGAGCGCAATTTATCAGCGGCTTTCCAAAATTTGTTATCCAGCTCGTTCAGAAATAGCTGTTCGTTGTTGTCCATTAAAATCCTTGAAAAAATCAATTGTTGGCAGTGTGTAATGCACCGTTACAAATTTGGTTTAGAAATAGTTATCACAAAATCATACCTGCGATAACTACTATCACAAATAGTTTGGAACAAAGGAAATCAAGTCACTTTTGCGGCTATGAAATTTCTCTTCTGTGTCCTTTAATCCCTGATTTGCGTCAGTTTCATACTCACATGTTTACACATTCACGTGTGTAAAGGTAACACTGCTCTTTGATGGCTCCCATCGCGTCTAGAGAAGGCGTTAGCGAGGTAGGGATAGTGTAAGGGTAAAATCATTGATAATGTCTATACAAGTTTAAGGGGTGCAGGGCGAGTAGGGGATGAATGCCCCCCGCCACTGATTGTAGCTACGCCAAATAAGAGACTTGATAGTTCATCTAGAGGAATATTCAACTTTTTAGACATAACAGGTAATGTTACACCTTCGGATTGAAGCATTGATAAAACCTTATCAATTATGAGCGATTTTTCCCTTTCAATACCACCAGGTTCTCCATATCGGTAGCCTTTGGCTGAAGCATCTCGCAGTAAACTATTGTACTGCCATTCTGATAGCCCACCTAGGTTACGCATACGAACGATCAACGCGAATGCCGAAACTTTCCAATTCGCTTTAAGCTGAATTATTTTTTCGAGTGTGGGAACTGCCATTTTGACCGCAAGCACATTCTCTTTAGGCATCAGAAAGGCTGAAGCAAATGCATCTGCTTCTTTCTCGATGTCTGCTCCTTTCAGAACGCCATGACGGTGCATAACCAAGTGGCCTAATTCATGAGCAGCGTCAAACCGACTTCTTTCACCTGTCTTTTTTGTGTTCAAGAAAATATAAGGTGTATTGCCCTTCCAGAAGGAAAATGCATCAATATCAACGGTGTTCTCTGACAAGAAAAAAACCTTAATACCATTTTTTTCAAGAAGGTGAACCATATTAGGAATGCTTTTTTTTCCAAGATGCCACTCCTCTCTCAGCGCCTCAGCTGCAGATTCTGGTGCTGTATCTCGCATGTCAGGAAGGGCCGGTAATGGCAGATTAAATCTGGCGTCGAAGTAACTCGCAACTATGACCCCTAGTCCCCCAGCACCGATTGCTGCATGTTGATCTGCTGCTTTCGTTCTGCGTAGTGATCTGAAAGATACTGTAGACGGATCTATCGTTTCCAGGTCATCCCCAAAGAAAAAAGACTCAGGATAACGCAACGCTTCTGAGTAAGCGGCAACAGTGGCTGTTGTCGGTTCATACAAGCAGTACTCTTTTTCATATTCGATAACAATGCGTGAGGAGAGCCCCATCGCTTCAGCAAGTTCTTTTAGAGTCAATTTTCTACGAATTCTTGCCAGTTTTAGTCGGGATGGATTAAATAACTGCTTGTTTTCTTTATTGTTAGTGTTCATTTCATATCTATGGAAATCGAAACATCATCAGTGAAATCTTCCTCAGGGAAGATGTCTGCGCCATCAAAGGGCAGAGGACTGATAATCAGCCGTTCACTCCAGTAATTAACCTTAGCGAACCCGTTCACTATTTTCATGCCAACAGGGAAAGAAATCTCACAGCGAATTTCTTTCTTACCTGCATCGTAGAAATAAAGCACAATATAAGTTTTGGTTCCATCAGCAGATACAACAGGTATCAGCCCATCGTTTGAAGTGAAGGGGTGTTCTAAAGGAAACATCTCAATTGTATCTGAGTTGCTACTCACGATACTCATAGTAGCTTCCCCTTTCGCATTTTTGGTCTTCGGCCAACCATCGGCTAACCCCGTGTCTTTATCGCCCGATGTGATAATCATATTAATACCATGTGTCGGATTAGACACCAACTCCATGCGATTCCGGCGTACCATAATCCAACCGTTATCTTTAGCAATCAGTACACTGCGTAAGGAAGCCACCAACTCGCTCCAGAAACGGAAACCACCATCAATAACAGGATGAAGCTTTGTGGAGCGGCGTCTTTCATAAAGAGCGGCCGTTAACGCTTGGACGATGTCCTGCTCATCAATTCCCATTTTCGCCAAAAATGGCTGTGAATCCTGCTGAGAAACTGTTCTGCATTGCGGTGCGCTCATAAATGAAATCTCCTAAGTGAGTACTTCATGATTTTTGCATAAAAATTATGTTTAAATCAAGAAGTGAATTGCTAGACAGACAATGAGCTTTTATGCGAATTTTTTCATGCTTACGGTGGGATTATCAACGCCATAATTAGCGCCGTTTATCATTTGCTTGGCGTGCATAGAGTACGAAATGTTTTTCTGCGACTCAGAGAGAGTATCTGGTTAGTTTAAAGATCACTTCGACCGGTTGGATGAATGCATGCATATTACTTAACAAATGGCAGGACGTAGCTAATATACTCTGCTTGAACAGAACGATGGCTATTCCACCGTTTGGTATAATTAGCAGGGCGTTGGCGTTGTTCTGCATGAGTGAGCACTAACCTCCTTTTTGCCCGAGAAACTCCAACAAAAAATGCGCAGCGATTTTCATTCTGATTACCAAAGAAAATTTCATTTTCTACTGCCATGATAACGACAGAATCGAATTCCAATCCCTTGCTTTTGTGAATTGTAAGAATGCGGACTGCTTGGTCATCTGCAAAACGCCCAATTGTTAGAGGCAAATTTGGTTCAATCTTTAGTAAATCTTCAATTCGTACTCGGGTATCGCGGACAACTTCAAGCAGGCGTTTACGGGATTCGTAATCAGGTGACAAAGCTACGAGAGTTTCGAAGCCGATATGCTTTAAGAAAGCTCTCACAAACTCCCACCAACCAGAGAAAGGGGAATTAGATAGTTCAGCAATCGTGACTTCTTTACGATGTTTTTTTAGTAAGCGGTCAAGATCCTTTCTCTCACTGGATTGGATTTCATCGTCAGCAAAAGGAGTCAACAGGTTCATCAGACGGATCCAAGCTTTAGGCTCACGCTGGCCGTAGAGGCAAGATAAATAATCTACGATTAAGCGAGCTGCTGGTTCGACAGTAATATCCTGCATTTCCTGCTCGTTACGATATGGAATTCCACGTGCTTGCAGCTCTGCCATAAGATGGTTAGCATAGAGATCCAGCTGTTTAGACACGAGGACTGCAATTTCAGCAGGTGGTAATTGCTCTGTATTGATCCAACCATTAATTAGATCCGCCAAATAAACAGCCTCTTGTTGGCTATTTTCAAAACGCCATGCGTAAACTTCACCTTCGTCGCCATCCAATTGTTCATCTGGCATGACAGAAGCAGGATCAAGCGTACGAATAATTTCGTTCTGAACTCGCAACAATTGTGGCTCAGAGCGGAAATTACGATACATGTTAAGTGGTATTGCATTAAAATCATTTGCAAAGGATTGGAAAATTCCATCCAGTGCCCCCGCCCAGCTCATAATTTTTTGCTTAGTATCACCCACTGCAGTAAGTCGAATTTGAGTACCTTGAAAAGCAAGCTTAACCAAATCGTACTGTAAATTCGTGCAATCCTGAAACTCATCCAAAAAAACATCGCTATAAGTCTGTCGAATCGCATTTCGGGCTATTCTGGAGGTCTGCAATATCTGAATAGCAAGCCTTACTAGATCGCCGAATTCTATCTGAACACGAGAAGGAGCATGTTTTTTGTCTACGATGTTATACCCAGCATCTAAGGCATCTTTTCCCGTGAGCACTAGTCTGAAGCGATCAATGATGCGCTTGGCAAATGCATGAAAAGTATAACTGTCGAAGCGCGAGGCAAGATTTGCCCCACATCGCCGTTCGACACGTTCTTTAAGATTTCTGCTCGCATCCACTTTGAAGGAAATTGCCAGAATTCGTTTAGGGTACCGACATGTTCCTGTACGTAGAAGGAAGTCTGCTCGTTGCGCAAGCATTTCAGTTTTACCTGCGCCAGGTCCCGCAGTGAGCGCAAGGCAACGCTCATGCTCCTTCACCGCACGCAACGCATTTGGTTCAAGCGTCAACCCATTTGCGGGTTGCCATGCTTCAACGGCAATCATTCAGGCAACTCTTCTAGTTTGATGATGACGGCATCAGCCAGTCTGCTAAGCGACTCAGGCATTTTTGCAAGTAATTCTTGGTCACTTAACTTACCCAATGCATCAATATGTGCTGCTGGTTTGCTTCCAAGTTTGAAACGCTGATGATACGTAGCGAACAAATTCTGTTCATTTTCATTATATTGCGAAGCATCATGATAGCTTTTACCAAGCACAGCTTTGATTGTTGACTCATCAGGCTTTTCTTTAGCGACACTATAGGCTTCTGGATAAGCTAATAGCATGGAAAAGTCTAGATCCATTGGGGAGGAAAAAAACACACCTCTTTTCTCAAGCTCGATAAAGATATCCACCAGCCCACTTTGAGCCTCATTATCAAAAAAATGATGGGTTCTTATTGGTGTAACATCGCTATTCCATTTTGAAATGCCCCAACTGCTTGGTAGTACTTTATTTGGCTCAAATGCAGCAAGTTGATCATTAACGTACTTGATTCGTCCCCAGCCAGCTGCATAACGAGCCACATCGAGATCAAGCAATGTCAGATAAGGGATCTGCAAGGCTGAAAGCAAACGCCAAAAATGATTCACATGCCTACCGCCTAATGGAGCTATCGTGACTGCTGAGTCATCAACTGGCGCACCTTTGGCCTGAAGCAAACGCGGCAATACAATCTCTTCACTATCACCTTCGCCAAGCACTACCAGACGCGAGAAATAGATCTCAGGAAATGCCTGGACAGCTTCCCGTACAAATTTGTGTGCGTCATCAGCTTTCTCTGGTAATAAGATGCATGTGACACGTGTCTTTCTAGCCTCGGTAAGCCGCAGATAACGTATTAACTCAGGGGCAACTCGACTCAACATTGTGGGAGCATGAGTTGCAATAAGAGCTTGTGCATCTGCATTTTTCGTCATGGTATTCAAAGCACTGACGATACGTCCTAGGTAATGAGGAGAAAGACTATTTTCGGGTTCCTCAAGTGCGACCAGTGTAAAGACCGGTGGACGTAACTTATCGGGATCGAAAGATACATCTTCCTCGGCGAGCACTGCTCTACCAATAGCCTGAGACGATAGGACCAAGGAAAGGTAAAGCATCGATTTTTGGCCATCACTTAAACGCGAAAAGTCGACAAGAGAACCATCATGACCGGGGGTAAACGAAACCGACAAATGTCGCAACAGCGCTTCAATCTCCGATGCCACAAATGTGATTTTAGGATCAGCAAAAAATTTGCCCTTATGTAGAGTGGCCCAGGTCGTTTTCAAACTCTCACTAAAAGCATTTACTGAAGGGTTTGCCGCAAGGCTATCGCTTATTTGATCTGTCAGTCCTTTAATCGTATCGCGCTCAGCATCCCAACGTACGGCGCGAAGCAAACGCCCGAGTAAGGCGTTAGCGCCGTAAGTAATATGGTCCGCAGGATCACGTCTGGCAGGTAAGTAGTGGATCTGGATATGATTGCGTTCAGCTCGTGGGACCTGAGCGGTATTTTGAGGAGAGCCATCAGCATTGACATCCAAGATATACACTAAATTTTCTTCGATATCCCCGTCAATTCCCATAGTGGCTGTGAGGCGGAAACGCACACGAGGAATACCTTCCTGCTCATCAAGCCGCATGTGGCTGAAATGAGGAGCTACGGTACTGTTATCCTCTTCCTCGGCAAGTTCGGGAAATAGAAAATCAGCTTCTACCCACAACTGGCGCTCAGGAGGAGCCTCTTCTTCATCAAAAGGAACATGGAAATCTGAACGATGGACACGACGCAATGTTGGATCGAACGCAAAGAGTCGGCATAAAGCCTGAAGTACTGCAGTTTTACCTGAACCATTAGGACCGATTAGATAAGTAATATCTTCCAAACTGAGTTCGGTAGGTTCATGACCAAAAGATTGAAAACCAGATAACCGAATTGTATTTAGCCTCATGCATTCTCCAAATTATCATTTCCAGCTATCTTTAATAAGGTATGGTCGTTTTAATAAAACGTTAATAATTTTCAGACTTTGTTGGACAAATCGAAATTTTTTGCCGTAATCCCAATCAGATCACCATATTCCTGGCCCTGCAATGGCATTCTGTTGCAAAGCAAAAGTTCAAAATCAACAATTAGTAAGCCTATAACGGGACTCTCTTCCATCGGTGTTCATTGCATTCTGGTTGGATGAATAGGCATCCAAGCCTTGTACGACGGACTAAAAACATCTTGGCGCAGTCATATGCAATGCCATTATGAGCTGGCTATTCCCATCATACTGATGCTCAAACATCTCTTTCGGCTCACTCTGTGTGCTACTCGGGATTCATTGATTCTATTTTTAGCTTAGCGAAGATAAAGTCCTGTTGCCCAGATTATTCCTGTGACCTTACTCTAAAATTCGGCTCTATTCAGAAATAGCATTCCTGCATGATAAATACTCCCCTGAACAGAGATTAATGCGATGAAAAAGCCACGATTCGCCGAAGAACACATTGACTTTGTCCAGAAACAGGCATACCTAGGTAGACTGGTGCCCTTCATAAAATAAAACAGATTAGTTGGAAATCAAGATTTGGTATTCGCTGGCAATTATGAATCACGTAAATCGATGAGTGAAGGTATGGTTAGCGCATATTCAATGCGCAAACACGGGCGGTGGGGTGACTCGCTCAGAAAGTGGAGCAGCTTGCTTTTGCATGGATGATAGAAGTAGCGGTTGTAAAGGAACGGTTTTGTAGAATAGAAAGCTCAGACTGCCACATAAGGCACGGGCAATAAAAGGTTTTGCATACTTCATGTTCTTCCTTACGGCCAAACGGCACGCAGGTGTAGACCATCCCTGTATGGGCAGACTGGCAGTTTCCGAATGGCGGAGTGATTAAGGTCGAAGAGGTGAGTCGTTGGCTTTAAGGTGCTGGAGTTGAATGATGGGTTACCTGCGAGACTCCACAATACGCTGCTGCATCCAGTTTTCCACTTCGCTTTTGAACCAGCGTGAGCTGCGTCCGAGCTTTATGGGCTTAGGGAAAGCGCCATCTTGAATAAGTTTATAAAACCATTTGTCTGTCATACCCGTAAATGTGGTGATAAACGTCATGTCGATGAGTGGGTCTTCGGCGGAAAACTGGCCAGTGTGGGCATTGTTCAATGTGTTCATGGTTATTCTCTCCCTTTGAATGTTCAGTTGCGGGAGAAAACCGGCGTGTTTGTAAAATGCACGCCGGTACTCCCTCAAATGATAGGGACGCGGGTAAAAAATACCTGACTCGTGTTATCAGGCCGACGGGACGTACGTCGAAGCATTTAGCCCCGACTGCAACCGAAGTTGCGCTCTCCGTCGTCAGTAACTTTGGTATGGTCTTTGGCGAGATAAGATGCACGTTCTAGTGCCTGCTGCAGCTGAGTCTCATTCCCGCTCTCTAACCATGAGGAAGGGCTTACTGGAAAGTGAGCCAGGGTCAAGAATTGCTGTGTATCTACCTGCAAAGCACTACACCATGCCTGCTTAATCATCCCTGCTAATGAATCTGGTGAGTTGTAATCACCCGGACTACACCAAGTATCCCGATTCAAAAGTAAAACGAGGTGATAGTGCTTTTTGCCGTTTAACTCACCGAACTCACGTGCCCATGCGTAATGCAGAGTTGTCGGCCAGATACGTTTGCCTTCACGCTGTTTTCGTGACTGTATCGCTTCAATCCTGGCTTTTAAGGATGCTGTAAAACGGGATATCACAGCTGCATCAGTAGCTGCTGGACAGTCAGGTAAACGTAGGTCAACCCTTAGCGCTAACACTCGCTTATGTGCTTTCAGCGCGCAGCTGAAGGTATCGGCAATTCGTTTTTGCCAGTAAGTATTGTAGGTGTGAGTCATTGGGATTTACTCTGGTAGGTTATTGTCCATATTCATTACCGAAGCCGTAAGAAAATACTTATTTATGATATGGGCTCGATGCCATCGAATTAGTTTTTCTGGTTAGAAACGACGCCATCTCAGTAAATAACTAGAAGTTGTTTCAACGACTTTGAATACTGGCAATATTCATTGCTTAAAGATCTCAGGTAAACAGTAACCAACGTCGATCTGCCAGGGGATGAGTAGGCAACCAATGAAGCGGATATAGCAGCAACTGAATGGTAGTAACATAGGGAAGAAGACTATATCAGGGGAGCAGGTCAAGGAGATTGGTATGACTATCTGAGCATTGCATTTAATCTTGGAAGCAGGTTTTACCTAACCTATTTTGTCAGTTCAATTGGAATCATCGTTGATAGACGATAGCTATCAGAATTAACGATTGATCAGACTAGTAATACTATTAGCTTTTAAGTAGCTCTCTATTGAGTTGTTGCACTCAACTTGATAGTTCATCTACAAATTAAATTAACTGCGTGATTCAACCTTTCTTTATTATTTATATTACCAATCCAACATGATTATCACTTGAACACTAACCAGGTTATCAAGCCAGCTACGGATATCTTGGCAAGAATGGCCTGGGTTTTAACTCTGCAATTACCCATTTTCTTTCTAAAGACTGTTTCGCCCAAATCTGCTTACAGGTAAAGATTGCAATCACTAAAGATGCATAATCTGAAGTTTGATTCCTGGCGAGTACAACTGTTTCTATAGAACAGATGAGGCCGTAATGAAACATCCTTTCCTCGTCTCTTTGCCAAGGTTATGATTGAGTTTAAGCACTATGGGTATTAGTGTAGGACGCTCTATCGAAGGTATCATCAAAGCATGTAATCGAACTCTGCAGAGCAATGAAGAGCCAGTGCCAAGGAAGAAACCAAGCAAATGATAAAAAAATCATTACTAACTAACCATTATAAAACTTAAAGAAAACCATTGTTAAACTACAATCGTGCTTCACGATGACTACCAGATAAGTTTTATGGTGACCATAAAACCATTGTTATGCTATGTTAAAACTACTTAAATCATCATTTCGTAGTTTTATTGAGGACGACCTATGGTTATTGATTACAATGTAAGTAGGCAATCACCTATCAAGAAAAATAATCTCAGGGCCAGTGTTTTTTATTTGTATTGGTTAGGTGTAGTTAAAAACATCAGAGCGGAAAGTGTGAATCTTCAAGATGCAGAAAGTTGTCGCATGGCAGCAAATCTTCTCATCAATAATTATTTTCCTGACAAGGTTAGCCAAGAAAAGTTGCTGGCTGAAATGGAAGGTTCTTACGATGTGAATATTCTCAGCTTGGAAAATTTCGACTGGCTTAAGCTGGATGAGCGAGCAGCATTCTGGTTATGGGCTTATATTTTAAAAGTAGATGATTTTGATCTTGGAATTCACTCTCCAGCAGGCTCAAGGTTTGGGGAGAACTGGTATTTTCGCCTTGGATTGAGTTATTCACCATCTAGCCATCAAGAGAGGGTAAACGTTATTGTTACATTCTTTGATCGGATTATCATTAACGACAGACCAGTGAGTGATCTTAAAAAACGCGTGATAGATTGTCTAAAAGATCAATGGAAAAATATTTTCAGCAAGCCACTCCCCTTAAAGTGGTTGCCTAATGATGAAGATTCGATACTTTGGGCATGGAATAGCCTTAAATCGCTACAGGATGAAAGAAATAGCCCTAAAAGTAAGCCCTCATCTACTCCATCAATGCCGGGATTGAGCACATGGTTTACTCCTCTAAACCATGCTGAACGGTGCCTTGCTCTGCGTGCAGCGCTGGATATATGGGATGACTCACAGGACACTAAAAAGTTATTTCTTCTGAACCTTAATAAAGCTTGGAATCAACAGAAACTCCGCCAATCTCGTACTGATAAAAAAGCGCTTAATACTTATCTAAAAAATGAAACAAAAAATCGATTAGATCTACTTTCTGCTCATTACGATATACGTATCAGCGATATGCTTGAAAGGCTAATTAACGATCATTACAAGAGTTTCGTGCCTAAGGAATAGCACTAATGTGAGGACGCAGGGGTTATCCAGCACTTATCACTTCGCGTAAAGCACACTCAAAAAATTTCAGACCTACATTACCTCCATTGAAACGATAGCTGATTTAGCTGTCGTTTCATCATTTCACCTAATGGAGGTTAATGTGTCCGATAAAACCGAACAGGGTATACAGGCCCTCAAGCAGCAGTTATCTCTTCTCCCCGAAGCTCTTTCACGAACGATACTGGATCGGATTCGCCAGGCGATTCATTACGAACCGGTCATTGGTATCATGGGAAAGACTGGCACCGGTAAATCGTCCCTTTGCAATGCGCTTTTCCAACAACCCCTAAGCCCCGTGAGCAATGTGGAAGGTTGTACCCGCGAACCACTGCGCTTTACTTTGAACGCAGGTGGACGTTGTCTGACGCTAGTTGATCTACCCGGAGCAGGTGAATCCCTGGACTCTGACCGAGAATACCTACAACTCTATAAGGAGCAATTGCCGAAGCTCAACCTCATCCTCTGGGTAATCAAGGCCGATGACCGCGCCAGTGCCACCGATGAAACCTTTCATCGATTTCTGCTCGAATGTGGCGTTTCGCCGGGCAGTATTGTTTTTGTCATTAACCAGGCTGATAAGGCAGAACCCTCCGAGGAGTGGGACTGGAAAATGTCTCAACCTTCCAACAGCCAAGTGCTGACACTTACAGCCAAAAGCTCTGCCGTTTCCCGTCAATTCCCCACACCTTATCCAGTACATGCCGTTTCGGCGAAGACTAATTACAACCTTTCACGTCTGGTGGAAACACTAATTTTTGCTCTACCGTCTCAGGCCAGTAGTGGCGTGTTCAGTCAGATAAAAGGGGAGCATCGCACGTTAGATGCTGAAACAACGGCCCGAAATGATTTTGGTGATCTGCTCGGAAAGCTGTTTAGTCGTGTGGTGGAAGTACTACCTCTGCCAAAGATGATACGCGATTGCCTGAACACGTTACGGGAAGGGGTGGTGAACGTTGCGACCACATTGTGGCACTGGTTTTTTTAATTTCAGGGGAATATTGATGCCAATACTTAAAAGGCTGGTGACAGGGTGTGGCCGCATCAGGGGAGCTATCTGAATAAATTATATTAATTTAATTTTATTCAATGAATTAAGGACAACAAGAATATTTTATTTTTCCGCAACTCTTCTCATCTGTCGGACATAACCCGTCCAGCCCAACCTGCATAATAACTTATTGTTTTTTAAATTATGGAGGGACCTATGCACACCAAGGAACTCGCGCAACGACATGACAAATTAGCCCTCAGGCTTTCGGTCATTATCAGCCGACTTCTATCAGGTGAAATACTATCCATGAAGGCGCTCTCGAGCGAGTTTGGCGTATCTGAACGTACCCTCCGTCGGGATTTTCATCAGCGCCTTTTCCATCTTGATATAACTGGAGAGCACGGGACTTGGCGACTGAGTAAAAATCCTCTGCGCGATCATACCCCAGGTGCACTGGCGTTTGTTCGCAACACCGGCATAGCACATCTCATACCTTCATCAAGTCGGAAGTTAATGCAATTGCTGATAGATGAAAATGGGACTTCTCCTTGTCTGATAGGGCATACGCAGCAGCAAGTTGGCACAGCACCGGAGTGCTTCCTACGGCTTGCCGAGGCCATTTATCAACATCGGACGGTCAGTCTGCTCGTGAAAGGAATTCGTCATGATGACCTGGATCCCTATCGACTGATTTATTCTCATCCGAATTGGTACCTGGTCACCAGCCAGCGGGGTGCAATCCGAGTCATTCGGCTCGAAGAGGTGGCATCTGTTTTCCTCTCAGAACAGCATTTTCATCGTAAAAGTGAGATTGGTGCACTTATCACCAATCAGGATTTTATCAGCGCACTCCCGCATTTTCATTTCATCAGCAACGTCATTTACACCTTTGGGGAAAAATACCCAGAACAACAGTTCAGACCAAAAGGAGTCAAAAAATGAAACATATCGTTAGCCATTTGTTGCTCAGCGCAGGGCTGATGCTTCCAATGCTGCCGTCAGCCTATGCGGATATATCGCATGCACCTCCACCAGCTGCCTTGCAGCATTGCGCAAAACCCGTTTTTTATGCGAAGACAGCAAACCACAAAAAAGAGGTGGAGATTTGTATAGTCTCGCCGTCGGTGTCGTATTCGTTTGGTAAAACCGGTGATACCCATAAGGAGATGAGTATCACTATCCCTTCTGATCACGCCAGTTATGCCTACCAAAGCAATCAGGCTATTAGTCTTCAGGAGTTTACGGTCAGAAACGGCGATACCCGCTATCTGATTTCGGCGGGGACAAACGGCGAAGGTAAACCGTTTGCTTCCATCGATGTTTATAAGGGCGCACCAGATTCAGGAAAACGGCTGGCGGAAATCGAACTCGATCCACATACGGTGGTAAATAATATCAGCCATGCACTTTCGGAAGAAGGCATCGCTGAGTCAGACAGTCTCTGATCAACATTACTGAAATATGCACTCGGTGGTGCTGATACCTGAGGTTTACAGAAGGGAAGTTATTAATGAATTTATTGTTATCTGCAAAATCTCGACAGAGAGGTTTTTTCCTGCTCTGCGCGCTATCTTCTGCGCTCGTGCTAAGTGGATGTGGCGATAAAGATGAACACGAGTTTATTCGTGGCTGCAAATCAGGCGGTGGTACTACCGCTATTTGTGGATGTATTTGGGATGACCTCAAAACCAAATATACCCATGGAGAGTTGCAAAAAATGAACCATCAGTATGGCTATGTACCACAAGGTTTCATGGACAATATGTTGAACGCCGCACAGCAGTGCAGAAAATAAGGACACATCTAAATGGCACTTATTATTAAATATTTAGCCCTCGCTTTTGTTATTGGGCTCATCGTTGTGTTGTATAACGTTTTCAGCGCAACGGGAGAAATCCGGGACTTTGGGCAGGGAATGAGTTACCTGTTCTGGATGACCCTGGGACCAGGGATTGGGATGGTTATTGGCGCAGCTTTGCGACTTTGGCTGATGCCGGACGCAGTTTATACCAGTGAAGGTATGACCGGATTGCTAAAAGCGCGTCTTTTCTGGCTTGCCGGACCACAGTGCATTGGTTGGCTGGTAGGGGTACTGGCCGTTGGTAAACAACTGATGTAGCGACTTCACGTATGATGGGAATTGCCGTCCTTCGTAGTTAAGAGTAAAGGAAAAACAGTCATTTCAATACTCCTTTTAGCGTTTTCAGTCGGCTGTAGGAAGCATTGCTGAAGAATACTTTCAGCAATGATCATTAGACGTATTTCACATAGGCCATGCTTCCTTCGGGACGCATGGCCTTTTTTTGTTTAAGTCCCCTGATTAAGGAATTTACTATGGCGCTATTAGCCTCCCGTTTTGGCACCGTAAACCTCGTTCGCCGTGACCGTCCACTAACTCGTGACGAACTTGCGCATTATGTGCCGAGTGTCTTTAGCGAAGAGAAACATCAATCACGCAGCGACCGATACACTTATATTCCAACGATTACCCTACTAGATAACCTGCAACGCGAAGGTTTCCAGCCATTCTTTGCCTGCCAGACTCGTGTGCGAGATCCAAACAAACGCGAACACACAAAGCATATGCTTCGTCTACGCCGTGAAGGGCAGATCACCGGCAAGCAGGTGCCGGAAATTATTCTGCTTAACAGCCACGACGGCTCCAGTTCATACCAAATGCTGCCGGGTCTATTCAGATCTGTTTGCCAAAATGGGCTAATTTGCGGTGAGAGTTTTGGCGAAGTGCGTGTTCCCCATAAAGGTAATGTGGTGGAGAAAGTCATTGAGGGGGCCTACGAGATTCTGGGGGTTTTTGATCGAGTGGAAGAGAAGCGCGACACTATGCAGTCGCTGATGCTACCGCCACTGGCTCAGCAGGCGATGGCAAAAGCGGCATTAACCTATCGTTTTGGTGAAGAGCATCAACCGGTGACGGAATCGCAGATCCTGTCCCCACGCCGCTGGCAGGATGAGAGCAACGACCTGTGGACGACATATCAGCGTATTCAGGAAAATCTCATTAAAGGTGGGCTATCGGGGCAAACGACCAAAGGCAAACGCGCCCACACCCGTGCAGTTAAAGGTATCGACGGTGATGTAAAGCTTAATCGCGCGCTGTGGGTTATGGCCGAGAATATGTTGCAACTTGCTTCATGAATATTTTCACTATCCTTGAGGCCTTGCCAATAAATAGGTGAAGCCTTATGTTTTAAGGAACAATTATGTCTGCATTAGATTTGTCCCCAGTATTTGCTGCAAACGAGCAGCGAGTCATACGTCGAGCGTTACGACTGTTAGAAAAATATCAGCGTCAACCGACTGAGCCATTTACCTCCACTAGCTTTACTAAAAACTGGCTGCGGCTACAGATGGCCCATCAGGAACGTGAGGTCTTTCTTGTTATGTGCCTCGACAACCAGCACTGTTTGCTGGAACAAGAAATACTGTTTACCGGCACGATCAGCCATACCGAAGTACATCCCCGTGAAGTGGTTAAATTAGCCCTAAAGCACAATGCAGCCGCAGTCATTCTGGCGCACAACCATCCGTCTGGTACGACAGAAATTAGCAAGCAAGATAAACAAGTCACTCAGCAGGTAGTGAAAGCGCTGGCACTAGTTGAGGTGCGGGTATTGGATCACCTTGTGGTTGGGAACGAAGTAGTTTCATTTGCGGAGCATGGTTTACTTTAAACGGAGGTTTTCATGGCATTAATACCACCCCATAAATGGGGACTACCAAGCGATATCACTCCACGATTTGGCGCACGATTGGTGCAGGAGGGCAATTGTCTATATTACCTTGCTGATCGTGCCGAATTAATAGGGAGCTTTACCTCTGAACAGCTGCAAAAACTTGAACAGGCTTTCCCGCTATTTATAACAAAGCTGGAAAATATGCTGCATTCCGGCGCGCTAAATCCACATCATCAATACCAGGTAGAAGTTCATCTTGATGAATTAACATGCATAGCAGATACCCGTGGTAGCTGCGGCTACGTTTACATCGCTATCTATCCTCAGGCTTAAGCCACGCAGTAACACCTCCTTTTTCCTTCTATCATTATCAGGACTTAAACCATGCAAATTTCAACTGTACCGGCCACGGTGCCGGTTTCATCACGCCTGTCGCCCGTGCAGACCTGGCAGCAACTGTTAACTTATCTTTTAGATCATCATTACGGATTAGTGCTTAACGATACTCCTTTCCATGACGAAGCCGTCATACAGGAACATATCGAAGCGGGGATCACGCTCGCTGATGCGGTGAATTTCCTGGTGGAACGCTATGAACTGGTTCGCACCGATCGTAAGGGATTCACCTGGCAGAATCAGGCGCCATTTCTTACCGCTACTAATATTCTCAGAGCCAGGCGTGCTACCGGGCTGATGAATAAGTAAACTTTTCGAGCCGCATTCCTGATTTTTACCTCCGTACTTTCCACTCTTTTTATTCATTACATAATGCGCCTGCCACTCCCAGCAGGCGTGTTTGCTTTTATGGGAAATTTACGATGCAAAGAGAACCCGACGTGTTAACGGAACACAACGAGCTCATACTTTCGACCAGTATTGAACGTGTTGTTTCTGGCCGTGATGCAGCATTGGTGCAGATTGAACAGCTCATCAAACAGCTTGATGACATTTCCCGATTAACTTCAGAAATCGGCGGTGGTACAGCGCAATACTGGGCTATGAAATCAGGGCACCGCTACGATAGTTGGCTAACAGAAAGAGTAGATAAAGCTATGCCTGCAATCATCCGTAATATCGACCGCAGTATCTGGCGCGATTTGATGTTGAAATCCGGCATGATAGCCTTGATGGATGCACAGGCTCGCGATCAGTGGCATAAGAACCTGGAGGAGGGCGACCTTCCAGCAATTAGTGAGGCTAATATCCTCAGTACTTTTGAGCAGCTACATCTATACAAAATGGATGTCTTTGAACGTGGGATCATCAACGTGTTTAAAGGTTTGTCGTGGGATTACAAAACTAATAGCCCATGCTGCTTCGGTAAGAAGATCATCATTAATAATCTGGTGACGCATAACCGCTGGGGATTCAGTCTTAACTGGGGCTGGCGGCGGGATCAACTGGCTGACCTGGAGAGAATGCTGTTTCTGCTCGATGGTAAACCGATTCCTGACAACCGTGGTGATATCTCTACTCGGTTGATGGAGCATATTCGTGATAACCCGGCGAAGGAAGCTTATGAGGATGGGTTTTTCAGCATTAGTTACTTTCAGAAGGGTACCGCACATCTGATATTCAAGCGGCCCGAGCTGATTGAGCGAATGAATGGTATCATTGCCAAGCATTATCCAGGCATGCTGGCCCAGCGATAATGGGCTGTATTTTCAAACAAATTTATCTGTTGGTATAAATGTTGGTATAAATTTTATCGAACAGGATTTTATCTATATAAAACATATTGATACTTTGTGTATTCGAATCCTGTAGGGCCATTAATATGGCAGCGCCAGAATTCAGACATCTCAGGATGTCTTTTTTTATGCCTGAAATTCACTGCTGAACCCTTTGCAGCAAAGCATTACATTCCCTCCAGAAAGTCAATAAACGCCCGTACTTTGGCATTGAGCGCCGAACGTTCCGTCACGCAGGCATAGATATTCATCGGTAAAGGTTCCGCTCGGGCGGTGTCGTCGTTAAAAGTAGTAAATAACGCTACCAGCTTTCCCGCATCAATCAACGGTTGTGCGACGAAGCCTGCAAGTCGGGCAATGCCGCCGCCGTTTAGTGCAATTTGCGTAATGATATCGATGTCATCACTGATAAAACCGGGGTTCAGTTTGGCGTTGAAACGTTTGCCGTCACGCACAAAACTCCAGGGCAGGAAACGGCCATCGGTGGGATAACGAAAAACCAGGCAGGAATGATGGCTCAGGTTCTCAGGCGTTGCGGGTACGCCTGCGCGGTCAAGATAGGCAGGGGCGGCGCAAAACACAAAAGGGATTGAGGCAATAGGGCGGGCGATAAGCTGATCGTTGAGCTGGGCCTCGATCCGAATGCTGACATCTACGCCTTCTAGCCGATGATCGACGCTGCGATCGGTGCTGATGATCTCTATTTCGATATCTGGATAAGCATCTTTAAACGCAGGCATGCGCGGTGCGAGCACGTGACGGCCAAAGGCGGCGGTCGTTGCGATACACAGCGCCCCCTGAGGTTTGGTCTCGACGGCAGCGGCCTGCGAGGCAAGGTCGATATCCTGCGGGATGTGGTGCACTTTCTCGTAATAACGTTTGCCGCTTTCGGTGAGCGTCATGCTACGCGTAGTGCGCGACAGCAGCCGCACCCCTAAATGATTTTCGAGCCGCGAGATGCTCTGGCTTACAGCTGCAGGGCTTATGCCCTGGGCACGAGCCGCTGCTGCGATGCTGCCGTTATCCACCACGCGGATAAAGCTATTGATCAGGCCCAGAATATCCATTGATGCTCAACGCTCCATTCGTAATTTTTACTTAGCAATGATTAAAGCATAGCGCCTCTACCGCCGTACCGGAGAGCTTGTTAGGTTAAGCGCTCTTACGCTACTTATCAAAAAAGCAGGAGACAACGATGACCCAGAGCACCCTGAAGAATACGGCAAGGATCCGCTTTCCCAAGCATACCTCACCCTACGTTTTTGCGCTTTATATGGCGACCATCATGGCGTTTATGATGAGTCTGGTGATCACGTTCGCTGAATTTGGCGCAGGGGATCATTACATGGCAAATGTGATGAATGCCTATCGCGTTGCAATGCCTGCGGCCTTCGTTTGCATTCTTGTGGTTCGGCCTGTGGTAATGCGTCTGGTGAGCTGGACGGTGCACGGTCATTGAGTCTGTTTCTGTAGGAGTTTGTAACCTTTGCGTGCTCATTATTTCGGTGCTGAACAACTCTAGTGACTACACTAAGTTGTAATACCCAATAGAAATCAATGAGGAGCATGCATGAATTTATCTCTTACTCATCAAATTGCGCTGGTCACCGGTGCCAGCTCGGGCCTTGGCTATGCCTGTGCCGAAGGGCTGGCAGCCGCCGGTGCCAGCGTTGTTGTCAATTACAACAGTCATGCAGAACCCGCCGAAGCCTTGGCCGCACAGATTCGTCAACAGGGCGGTCAGGCTATCGCGTTAGGGGGAGATGTCTCGAACGAAGAGGACGTTGAGCGTCTGTTTGAACAGACGATCGCCGAATTCGGGGCGTTGGATATTTTGGTCGCCAACTCGGGCTTGCAGAAGGATTCGCCGATTGGTGAGATGACGCTGGCGGACTGGAACAAGGTGATCGAGGTGAATCTCACCGGGCAATTTCTCTGTGCCCGCGCGGCATTACGTCAGTTCCGCAAACAGGGGACACAGCGCAATGTGAGCCGCGCCATCGGGAAAATTATCCACATGAGTTCGGTGCATCAGGTTATTCCCTGGGGTGGGCACGTTAATTACGCGTCTTCGAAAGGGGGAGTGGATATGTTGATGCGCAGCATCGCGCAGGAGATTGGTGGCGAGAAGATCCGCGTGAATTCTGTGGCTCCTGGGGCCATCGCTACCCCCATCAATGCAAGCAGCAGAGAGGGAGAAGGTACCAACAAAATCCTCAAACTGGTGCCCTATGGGCGGATCGGTGACCCTGTCGACGTTGCTAACGCCGTGGTCTGGCTGGCTAGCGACCTCTCCGACTACGTGCATGGCACCACGCTGTTCGTTGACGGTGGGATGAGCCTCTATCCCGGTTTTCAGGATAACGGCTAATCAGCTTTCATCGGTGCAACCACCACATTGACGTTTTTATCCTTCATGCGCTGAATGATGGGCAGCGGCGTGCCTTGATTGACGATGACCACGTCAAACTCGTCGAGGTGGGCGAAGCTATGCAGGGCGCGGCGTTCAAACTTGGTGTGATCGACCAGCAGAATACGTTTCTCGGAGGACTCAAACATTGCGCGCTTGGTTTCGACCATCTCGGCCGACTGGTGAAATACCCGATCGTCGATAATCGCCGACATGCTGACGAAGAACATATCCGCCTGTAAATTCGCGATTTCCTTGCGCGTCATCTGGCCCATAAAGGCGTTGCACCAGTTATAGAACTGGCCGCCGAGGCCCATTAAGGTGATGTCGCGCATTTCTTTGAGCTCGGTCATCACTGTGAGTGAGTTAGTAATCACCGTCAGCGGCGCTTTTGACGGCAAATAGCGCGCCATTTGCAGCACGGTAGTGGAGTCATCGAAAAATATTGCCTGACCGGGTTCGATATAGCTGGCCGCAACCTCGGCAAGGGCACATTTTTCTTCAAGCTGACGGGTGGAACGATAAACGTCGCTGGACTCGACCAGGCTGGTGGGCGTCGCGGAAACCACACCACGCGTCTTTCTCAGCAGGCCGCGCTCGACCAGTTCATCAATGTCGCGATGTGCGGTCATCAGGCTGATGCTGAAGCGGTCGGTGATGTCCTCAATACGAATCGCGCCTTCCGCCATCACCGCCTCGACAATCAGCTGGCGACGTGCAAGCTGTCTCGCCTGGCGACTGTCGCTGGGCAGCGCTTCCGCCATGAAAACGTCGACTGCATTATTTTGGGAAGCCTGAGTCATAGTGAGTTCCAAAAGACGAATTAACGTCACCCCGTCGGCACGAGAAGGGCGACGGGGTGTCCTGTAAAATCGACCTATTACAGCGCTGATTGAGCGGTTTGGCAAATCAGCGAAGTAAAAAAGCCTGTAAGAACGGAAAGTTAACCTGTTTCTCTGCGTTAATTAGACAGTTTGAACGCGGAAGTGTATTTCGCGACGTTATCCTTGTTAATCAGCACACAGTCAAACAGCTGTTTCTCCTGAGCCGCACCGGTTTTACCGGTTTTAAGGAAGGTATCGGCCTCATCAATCGCCTTGGCGGCAAATTGTGCCACTGGCTGCATGACGGTGTAGGCCAGTGTGCCGGCTTTCACTGCATCAACCGCGTCCGGTGAGCCATCGAATGCACCGACTTTGACCTGACCCAGTTTCCCCGCTTCTTTCAACGCGGCAATCGCGCCAAGCGCCATTTCGTCGTTGCCGCTGATCACCCCTTTAATGTCAGGATGCGCCTGAAGCATGGACTGCATTTTGTTATAGCCCTGAGTGCGGTCCCAGTTGGCAACCTCTTTGGCAACCTGTTTGAGGTCAGGATACTGTGACAGCACGGTATCGTAGCCGTTGGCACGGGTTGCGGCATTGTTATCTGACGGCGAACCGAGCAGTTCGACGTAATTACCGCTGTCGCCAACCGCCTTGACCCACTCCATTGCACCCAATGCGGCACCCTGCGCGTTATTAGACACCAGTTGCGCCTTCGCCAGTCCGCTCTGGTTCAGCTCGGCGTTGATAACAATCACCGGGATCCCCGCCGCGATGGCTTTCTTGACCGATCCTACCGAGCCGTCTGCGTTAGCGGGATCGAGGATAATCGCTTTGGATTTGTTGGTGATCGCCGTGTCAATCAGTTGGCTTTCGGTGTTGGTATCGCCTTTATGGGCGCTGACCGTCGCCGAATAGCCGAGTTTTTCAGCCTGTGCCTTAGCCACCTGGCCCTCGGTGTACCAGTAAGGGTTGGAAGGGTCGTTGACGATAATCGTCATCAGGCCTTTATCCGCCCAGGAAGGGGTCGCGAACACCGTCATTGCGGCGACGGCGGTGACCATCAGGAAACGTCTGCTGTTATGGAACATGTGAGATACTCCAGTGTTTGTAGGGTGTAGAGTTTTCTATCTTATTGTTTTTACATCTAAAGTCACATCACTTGCTGCGTCGTCCGTACTGTAGCGTGTTAAGCAGTACGGCCAATACGATGACCGCGCCGGTGAATACGGTTTGCCAGTAGGCGGAAACCCCGATAATAACCAGCCCGTCGGAAAGAAAGCCGATGACGAATGCGCCAAGCAGCGTGCCGCGAACGTTACCGCGTCCGCCGGTCAGTGCCGCACCGCCGATAACCACTGCGGCGATGGCGGTCAGTTCATAGGTGGTACCTGCCGTCGGGCCTGCCGAGGTGAGCTGGGAGGAGAGCACCAGACCGGCAATGGCGGCGCAGACGCCAGAGAGGACATACACTGTGATTTTGACCCGTTTTACCGGCACGCCGGAGAGCGAGGCGGCACGTTCGTTACCGCCGGAAGCATACAGCCAGCGGCCAAACGCGGTGCGGCTGAGCAGGAAACCGCACGCCAAAGCGATGACACACAGAGTCAGCACGCCAATGGGAATATTGAAGATGCGGTTAAAGCCGAGCCAGTCGAAGCCGGTATTGCCGAGCACGCTTTCACCGGAGAGTTTGTTGTAGGTCAACCCGTTGGTCATCAGCAGGGCAATACCGCGCGCAACGTACAGTGAGCCGAGTGTGGCGACGAAGGCCGGCACGCGAAACACGGCGACCAGGACTCCGTTAATCAGGCCGACGACCGCACCGAGTGCGAGGGTCAGAATCACCACCGCCCAGACCGGAAAATAGAGGATGACGCCAAATGCCTGCAGGTTGACGCCCTGCATCAGAAAGCCTGCAAACACGCCAGCAAGGCCGAGCGTGGATCCTACCGACAGGTCAATGCCGCCGTTGAGGATAACCAGCAGCATACCTATCGCCGGCAGCCCAAAGATAGCGACGTGAGACGCCATGGTCAGGAAGTTGGCAGAATTAAAGTAGTTCGGCGACATGATAGAGAACACGATAATAATCAACAGCAGGGCGAAGAAGGCACGGCCTTCGAGCAGCAGCTTGGCGATGCTAAAGCTGCGATGGCTCGAGGGTTTTTTCGCCGTGGGTGCACGCGAGGTGCTCAGGGCATGGGTTCTGTCGTTCATGATAGTTCGCTTCCAATGTTTTCGTAAAATCCGAGTCGCCTGAGGTCAGCGTGGTCGGCTATCAGGCCACGAGCGATTCGCCCGAGGCGGCCATAATCTGTTCTTTGGTTGCACTGGCGTCGAAGATGGCGGAAATATGTCCTTTGCTCATCACCACGATACGGTGCGCCACGCTGAGGCATTCGCCCACTTCCGACGTCGAGTAGATAACCGCCAATCCTTTGCGGGCGTTCTCGGCCAATAGCCTGAACACTTCGGCCTTGGCGCCGATATCAATCCCCCGGCTCGGCTCATCGAGCAGGATGACTTTGGGATGCGTCGCCAGCATTTTGCCGATGACCACTTTCTGCTGGTTGCCGCCGGAGAGGGAGCCGATAGTGGCTTCGCCGCCGGAGGTTTTCACCGTGACGTTGCGGATAGACTCATCGACCAGCTGCTTCTCACGTTTTGGGGACAGCACCAGCCTTTTGACAAAATCGCCGATGCTGGCGAGCGTAAGATTTTCACCGACGGTCATGGTCTGAATCAGGCCATCGCGCTGGCGGTCTTCGGGCACCAGTGCCAGACCGCTCTCGATACGGTCGGCGATACTCAACCCAGTGATCTCTTTCCCGTTCAGGGTGATAGTGCCTTTTTCGGCGTTAACTCGACCGGCGATGCACTCCATTAATTCGGTGCGTCCTGCGCCCATCAGGCCATAAATACAGACGATTTCCCCGGCGCGTATTGCCAGTGACAGGTTGTCTACTACCTTGATGCCGGTCGGGCCTTTCACCGTGAGGCCGCCCACTTCCAGCGCGGTATTACCGAACTCATAGCCGGTCGGCGGTGAGCCCAGGTCGAAATGCTCACCCACCATGTTGCGCACGATCCACTGTAAATCGATATCCTCGCGTTTGGCGTAGGCGGTCATTACGCCGTCGCGCAGTACCACCGCGCGGTCGGTTATCTCCAACGCCTCTTCGAGGTGATGCGAGATATAGACGATGGCGACGCCGCGGCTGGTCAAATCGCGAATAATCTTGAATAGCACCTCAACCTCGGCGGCGCTCAGTGCGGAAGTCGGCTCGTCCATGATTAGGATGCGCGACTTAACCGACAGTGCACGGGCTATTTCAACAATCTGCTGCTGGCCGAGACGCAAGTCCTCAACCAGGGTTAAGGGGTCGATCTCCTCCTCCAGCTCTTCCATCAGTTCACGGGCGATGCGTTCTTCTTCGGCGAAGTTCACGCCGGTGGCATGATGAAGTTCACGGCCGACGAAGATGTTGTCGCGCACGTTCATATTGGGAGAGAGGTTCAACTCCTGATGAATGATTGAGATACCGCACTCACGGGCCTGATTGGTGGAATTGAACACCACCGGCTCGCCGTTGAGGAGGATTTGCCCTGAACTCGGGGTTATCACGCCGGAAAGGATCTTCATTAGCGTCGATTTTCCGGCACCATTTTCGCCGAACAGCGTGGTGACCTGTCCCCGGCGAATGTCGAAATCCACTTCTTTTAGGGCGTGAGTCGAGCCATAGACTTTGCTGACATTACGCGCCGAGAGCACGATTTCGCCCTCAGTCTGGTTATCAATGACGTTGGGATGAGTGATTACATTGCTCATTGGACGGTCATCCCTACTGGCGTTACCAACCAGTTTTTCGGATTAAGCAGGCGGAATACGCCGGTGACTTTGACGGTTTTTCCGCTGAGATGTTGGGTATCGATATTGCTCAATACCGCTTTTTTCATCGCACGGTTAATCCCCGAACCGGCATTCTGGTACTCAATCTGGTTCTTGAAATCCCCAAACTGAAGGGTGCCGGTCGCGTCGCGCAGATCGGTGCCGTTAATGGCCGGACCGGTTTGCAGACGCACCTTGATGTCGTCCGGCATGCCCGCGACTTTAAGTGCGTAAATGCCCATCTCGCCTTCTCCAACTACGCCTGTTAACGAAACAGAGAATACCGGCATCGGGCTACCGACGCCGTATTTCGTCGTCGCAGCCGCAGGGTCAGCGTTGAGCGCCGTGGCGAGCGTTGCCGCATCGACTGCACGCGATTGAACGCTTTTCTGAATCTGCGGGAAAGTTTTGTCCCCGTAGCTGTCCGGATTGAAGGCCTGCTCGGCCACGTCTTCCGTTGAGCCAATTTTGACCACTTTGGTGTTCAGGCCAATGGCCACCATCACAGCAAGCGTAACGGCCAAAGCGACGCCAATCTTTTTTAAGGTTCGCGGCGTGACCTGGTTAGAAAGGATTGAAAGCGTCGTCATAGCATGGACCTCATAGTGACTTTCCCTCATGGCCTATATCACATGATTAGTGTGATTATTATCATATCTATGCGGCGTTTTGCCGCGTTGAAATGTTATAAATATGATAACTGTTAATGTTGAAAATGTTATGCGTGATATTTTTTGTCAATCGCTTTACCGACTTTTTTTGCGGTTGGAGATCTGGATCTCCTTCCTGTTTGCTTTTTAGCCTTCTCGACGTTAGTTGCGGATCCTTAACGCCTGTATTTATCAGGAGTTTCTTGTTTAAATAATTGATTTTATTTGTATTTTAAAATTAATGCGAAGTTACGATTTTACTGGGAGTCTCAAGCTCTCTCAGGATCACGTGGTGATTATTATCTGAGTTTTCCCTGATGCTGGTCTAAAGACAATAAAGAGTTTCCCGACAAATGTGATCATTTATCAAACAAATTTGTGATCGAGAGCGCTTACTGAATTGAAAAATTTTATTTGTACTGAAATTTAATTCATTCTCTATGTTAGCTTAGTGATATGTTTAGTTTGCCCCTCAACATTCGGGAGTAATAAATGGATAACCGCGACATTATTCTCGGCATTGACTCCGGAACCTCGGTGGTAAAAGCCGTCGCGTTTGACCTTGAAGGTCAACAATTGGGTTGTGCATCGGTCAGAAATACCTATCAACGTGGAGAAGACGGATCGGCGCTACAGTCAATGGATAAAACCTGGCATGACTGTGTTGATGCTATTCGTCATCTTGCCGATGACATCGAGAATCTGGCGTCGAGAGTCGTGGCGCTGGCGGTCACGGCGCAGGGAGACGGCACCTGGCTGGTGGGGAAAGAGAATCGTCCGGTAGGGGATGCGTGGATCTGGCTTGACGCTCGCGCCGCTGATACCGTCCGCCAGTTGGAGCAGTCTCCGCTTTCTCGTGAGCGATTCAGCGCCACCGGCACCGGCCTTAACACCTGCCAGCAGGGCGCGCAGCTTGCCTATATGCAGGCGCATCACCGCGAACTGCTGGAGAGCGCCGAGGCGGTGATGCACTGTAAAGACTGGCTGTACCTTAACTTGACCGGCGTGCGCGCCACAGATCCCTCCGAGGCGAGTTTCACCTTCGGTAATTTCCGCCATCGCGGCTACGAAGACGTGGTCATCGAGGCATTGGGGCTTCAGGAACGACGCTATCTGTTGCCGGAAATTGTCGAGGGTACCCAGGTAACGCATCCGCTCACGCCCGAGGCCGCCGAGGCTACTGGGCTGCTGGCGGGAACGCCGGTCTGCCTGGGCTATGTCGATATGGTGATGACCGGGCTGGGTGCCGGTGTGCACACCGGCGGAGACGCCTCCTTTAACAAGAATACCGCCTGCTCAATCATCGGCTCTACCGGCGTACACATGCGTTCGGTGCATTCGTCCGATGTTTTCCTGAATCAGGCGCAGACCGGCTACGTTATCACGCTGCCGATACCCCATCAGGTGACGCAGATGCAGACCAACATGGCCGCTACGCTCAATCTCGACTGGTTACTCAACATGACGCTGTCGCTTATCGAGGAGTTTGGTGGCAAGGCGGATCACGCCACGCTGGTGAAGCACCTCGATAAATGGCTGGAGAACACCCATCCCGACGAACTGATGTATCACCCCTATATCTCTCTGGCCGGTGAGCGGGGGCCATTCGTTAATGCCGACGCCCGCGCCAGTTTTATTGGTCTGCGCTACAGCCACGGCTACGCCGATTTGCTTCGTGCGGTGATAGAGGGGATTGGTATGGCGGCTCGCGACTGTTATCGGGCGATGTCTGCTCAAACGCCGCTCGAGCTGCGGTTGTCCGGTGGCGCGGTGCGTTCGGCGAAGGTGCGGCAGATTTTGTCCGCCTGTATCGGGGCACCGGTGCGGGTCAGCATTCGCGATGAGGCCGGGGCCGCAGGGGCGGCGATGATGGCCGCCGTGGCGATTGGCGCTTACCCCGATATGGAAAGCTGTATTGCCACCTGGGTTACGCCGTTGCTGAGTGTGGTCGAAACGCCTTCCCCGGCGCTGGTCAACCATTACAACCGACTGTTCGAGACCTATCGGCAAACGCGTTCGCTGTTACCGCCGGTGTGGGCCGAGTTGCAGTCTCTGAAAGGAGTAGACAATGAGTGATTCAGACTTGTTGGACGTTTTTGTCATTGGCGGCGGCATCAACGGCGCCGGTATTGCGCGCGACGCCGCCGGACGTGGCCTGTCGGTGATGATGTGTGAGAAAGACGACCTCGCTCAGGGCACCTCTTCCCGTTCCGGCAAGCTGGTTCACGGCGGTCTGCGCTACCTCGAATACTATGAATTTCGTCTGGTGCGCGAGGCGCTGATTGAACGCGAGGTGTTGCTTAACTCTGCCTGTCACATTATCTGGCCGATGCGCTTTGTGCTGCCGCACAGCCCGCAGGACAGGCCCGCGTGGCTGGTACGCCTTGGACTGTTCCTCTATGACCACCTGGGAGGGCGAAAAAAACTGCCCGGCACGCGTTCACTCAATCTCGACCGAAGCCCTGAAGGCACGCCTTTGCTCGACGAATATCATCGCGGTTTCGAGTATTCCGACTGCTGGGTCGATGACGCGAGAATGGTGACACTCAACGCGCTTGGTGCGAAAGAGAAGGGCGCGACAATTCTTACCCGCACCGCCTGTGTGATGGCGAAACGCAGCAAGGACCGCTGGGAGATTTTTCTGCGCGATGAACATAGCGGCGAGATGCGTCAGGTATTCGCCAAGGTACTTATTAATGCCGCCGGTCCATGGGTGCTGGATATCGTCAAACAGGTAACCCACACCCGCAGCGCGCGCAACGTGCGGTTGGTGAAAGGCTCGCACATTATTGTGCCAAAATTCTGGGAAGGGCAGCAGGCCTATCTGGTGCAGAATCATGATAAACGGGTGATTTTCATCAATCCGTATGAGGGCGACATGGCCCTGATTGGCACCACGGATATTCCCTATGAGGGGCGCGCCGAGGACGTGAAGGCGGACGAAAGCGAGATCCAGTATCTGATGGACGCGGTAAACCGTTACTTCAAGGTCAAGCTGCGCCGCGACGACGTGATAACCCATTTCTCCGGCGTGCGGCCGCTGTTTGACGACGGTAAGGGCAATCCGTCTGCCGTGACGCGCGACTACGTGTTCGACCTCGATACGCAGGGTGGTGCGCCTATCCTGCACGTGTTTGGCGGCAAGATAACCACCTTCCGCAAGCTGGCCGAGCACGCGATGCAACGGCTGAAAGAGGCTCTGCCGAACATGGGACCGGACTGGACGCGGGAAAGCGTGCTGCCTGGCGGGGAGATTGAAAACGCCGATTTCGAGGCCTTCAGCGAAAAACTCAAAACCGATTACCCGTGGTTGCCGCCGTCATTGCGTAAACACTTTGCTCGCCTCTATGGCGCACGAACCGGCAATCTACTGGCAGAGGCCACCACGCTCGCCGACCTAGGACGCCATTTCGGCGGCGATTTTTACGAGGCCGAAGCGCGCTACCTGGTAAAAAACGAGTGGGCACAGCGACCGGAAGACATTCTCAAACGCCGCACCAAACACGGGCTACATCTTTCGGAAGATGAGATTAAGGCGTTCGAACAGTGGTTTGAACAGACGCTGGTCACGCAGCCACCGGTGGTTTTACAGGCAAACGCCAGCTGATTTAGGGGGCAATGATGGCACTCACTCTGTCTTTAAATACTAATCCGCTGGTGAATCGCTTCGCTGAACCGGAAGACCTGATTTACACCGTGGCGCGCGATATTCGCATTCGAGACCTGCAGTTGACTCACGAATTTATCAATCCGTCGTGGCCTGCCTCGACCCTGCGCAGTCTCACCCGGCGTATGAAGACGGCGATGGAGAGTACCGGCGTGCGGGTAACTTCCGGCATGACTGGCCCCTACGGGCGACTGAATCATTTTGGTCATCCGGATGCCAGCGTGCGCCGCTATTACGTCGACTGGTTCAAAATTTTTGCTGACATTATCGCCGATCTCGGCGGAAAATCCGTGGGTTCGCAATTTGCTATCTTTACTTATCAAGATTTTGACTATACCGAGCGACGTGAAGCGCTGCAAAATACCGCGCTCGATTGCTGGTGCGAAGTCGCGGAGCATGCGAAAACGGCCGGTCTCGAGTTCCTCTTTTGGGAGCCTATGAGCGTGGGAAGGGAGTTTGGCGAAACTATTCAGGCCAGCCTCGACCTGCAAAAACGGCTGACGGAGACCGCGATGGCGATTCCGATGTGGATGATGGCGGATATCGATCACGGCGACGTGACCTCCGATAATCCACAGGATTACGATCCCTATGCCTGGGCCGCCGCCGTGCCTCGTTACTCGCCGATTATTCATATAAAGCAAAGTATGTTAGATAAAGGTGGTCATCGACCCTTCACTGCGCAGTATAATGTTAACGGTCGGATCCAGCCCGAGCCGCTACTTAAAGCGTTTGCCAGCGGAGGCGCGCGGGACAACGAAATTTGTCTCGAGCTGAGTTTCAAAGAGCGTGAGCCGAGCGACCGGCAGGTGGTCGCACAGATTGCTGAGAGCGTGGCGTTCTGGGCACCGTATATTGATTCCGGCAGCCAGCACTTATCGCTATAACGGCCGTTTTATCGTGGATGATAAGGGCGATACCCTTGATTATAATGATGATATCATCAAACCTTTACTGGAGTTTTTATGACCGCCCCTATTAAGATTGCCTACGTCAAAGCCAACTGGCATGCCGATATCGTTAACCAGACGCTGGTAGGCTTTAAGCAGTATTTTGAAAGCAACAACCAAGCGTATGAAATTGAAGTATATGACGTTCCTGGCGCTTTTGAGATGCCTCTGCTGGCCAAGCGCCTGGCAAAACGCGGCAACATCGATGCCGTGGTCTGCGCCGCACTGGTGGTAGACGGCGGAATTTATCGCCATGACTTCGTTGCGCAGGCGGTCGTTAGCGGCCTGATGCAGGTCCAGCTAGAAACCGAAGTCCCGGTGTTCTCGGTTTCCCTGACGCCGCACAACTTCCAACCTGAAAAAGAGTTTACCGAGTTCTATCATCAGCACTTCATCAAGAAAGGCGCTGAAGCAGCCAAAGCGGTCTGCATGGTACACGCGATTAAATGACAGGGTTGTTCCCGGGGTAATCCATGAAACATTCTTCCTCGCAGGCGGACGCTGACGACTCCCTTGCACTACGAGCCGCATGGCTGCACTACGTGGGAGGACTGACTCAGGCGGACGTGGCAAAACGTCTTGGTTTACCTTCGTTGAAAACACACCGCATGATTGCCCGCGTAGTCGCCGACGGGGCGGTAAAAGTGACCATCGACGGCGATATCGTTGAATGCGTCGAGCTCGAAAATCGCCTGCGCGACAACTTTGGGCTGAGCTTTTGCCGCGTCGCACCGGACCTCGCCGAAAGCGGGCTGCCGGTGCGGGCGCTCGGTATGGCGGGCGCAGACTATTTGCGCAGCCTGCTGGCGTCCGGCGAGATGACTACGCTCGGGCTGGGCCATGGGCGAACGCTTTCCTCCGTGATTCACCAACTTCCCCGAATCGATGCCCAGAGCGTGCGCTTTGTGTCGTTGCTCGGCTGTCTGACCCGCAATTATGCCCTCAACCCTCACGACGTTATGCATCGCATTGCCGAGAAAACCGGCGCGCATGCCTACATTATGCCGGTGCCGTTCCTGGCAAATACGGTGGAAGATAAAGAAGTACTGCTGGCCCAGCGCGGCGTGAAAGAGGTGTTTTCTATGGCTGAAGGCGCCGAAGTCAAACTGGTGGGTATCGGTACCGTCGAGGCTGCGGCTCAGCTGGTGGAAGCGGGTATGGTGGAAGAGGGCGAAATGCTCGATATCTCTGCCTCGGGCGGCGTGGGTGAATTGATTGGGCACTTCTTCGACCGACACGGGCGGGTAATCAACACCCAGCTCACCGCAAGAATGCTGGCGGTCAGTCTGGATGCCAATCGCGCCGACAAAATTGTGGCGATTGCCGGTGGCGAGAACAAGGTAGAAGCGATTCGCGCCGTCCTGTCCAGCGGCCTGCTGCATGGCCTCATCACCGACGAGGTAACGGCCAGTGCCTTGATAAGTTAGCCTGCTGCAGTCTCGTGCAGGTGCTGCCAGACAATTCTTCCTTCTGCTGTGCGTTCAAACACGGCGGTTGAATGGCGCAGCGTTGCGGGGTTGCCAGGCTGCGCCTGCTTTTCCTGATAGCTCACGACCGCACCGTTCGGCCATTCGCTGATGATATGCAGCGCGAAGACCTCGATTTCTAGCCCGCTTTTTGCCCCTCCGCTGCTGCGGAAAAACTGCGTCAGCCCGGCGTAATCCAATGCCTTTCCTGCGATGCCCACCATGCTATACCGCGGGCTGAATCTCGACAGCAGTTGCTCGCATACCGCTTGTGGCGCGTGGCCTGCCAGCCATTGCTGGATAAGAACGTGTGCCTCGATAACTTCATTAAAGTAAGGGTTGTTGTGCTGCATAGATTCTCCAAATTATTGTGCGAGTTTTTCCACGATGGCGTTGTCTTTGAGGCGCAGACAGAGCGCCACAGGAATCACGCTGCTTAGCGCCGCGACGACAAAGCAGCTGCGATAGGCAAGCGTGACCGAGCCTTCTGTTAGCGTTGAAAACAGGTTAAACAGCAGACCCATCAGCGTGACGCCAAGACAAAAGCTCAGCTGGCGGTTGATGTTCCACAGCGCACTGGCGTCGCCCAGCTGCGCGTCGTGAGTCTCGATAAACGCCGCGCTTTGTGCCGTGCTGCTGCAAAGGCTGCTGCCAAACCCCATCAGCGCGAAACAGGTCATTTGAGTCAGTCTATCGTCCCCGCTGCCGATAAGCGTGAGCGCGGCGATGCCCAATCCATTGATGAGGCATCCCGCAATAAACAGCGGGCGCGGTCCAAGACGGTTAAACTGCCTGCCGGTCAGGCTGATGGCAACAAAGGCCGCCAGCGCCCATGGCAGCATAAGCTCACCGACATGGGTGGCCGACATGGCAAGCTGGTTTTGCAGATAAAGCATGGCGAGCAGGCTGACGCCGGTAAACAGACCGGGCACCAGCTGATAGATGAGCATCGAGGTTCTTAGCAGCGGCAGTGCGACCAGCCGCAGGTTAAGCAGAGGGTGAGTTTTTCGAAGCGACTGGCGTACGTAAATCGCCATCAGTGCAATCCCGGCGAGCAGCAGCATTGCGCCGCCGATTCTTTCAGTACGAGTACCCAGCTGAGTCAGCCCGAGCAGAATCAGCGTTAATGCGGCGCATGACATCAGCAGTCCGACGGCATCGAGGCGGGTCTTCACCGCTGCCGTTTCATCGTTACGCAGCCAAAATGCAGCCAGCAGCAGCGTCAGCGTCGCCAGCGGCAAAGAGGCAAAAAATACCCATCGCCAGCCGAGGCCGTCGGCAATCACCCCGCCGAGCGCCGGAGAAAGCGCCGGAGCCAGCAACCCCACGAGCATAATGACCGCCGAGAGACGCGCACGTTCATTGGCGGGATAGAGTGAATAGGTCAGCGTCTGACCGATAGGGATAAGCAGCCCGCCCCCCAGCCCCTGCGCTACGCGCCAGCCGACCAGTGAGGTCAGGGAGTTCGCCGTTCCTGCGCCCAGCGTCGCGACCATAAAGAGGCTCAGCGAGAGCAGAAACAGCCGTTTTGAGCCGAGGCGAGCGGCGAGCCAGCGGCTGGCGGGAATAATCAGCGTCAATCCGATGATGTAGCCATTGCTGACCCAGGCGAGCTGTTCCACCGTCGCATGAAAGCTGCGTGAGATGGCGGGATAGGCCACGTTGGAAATAAACATGTTAATCAGGTCGATAAAGAAACCAAGCAGGTAAACAACGGCCACGCGCATTCGATAATTCATAGCATCCTTCATCGCACTTCCAGCTCAAGAATGGGGAGTGTAGACAACAAAAGGAAGCGGATAAACCGGCTACCAGCAGTTACACTGTCAAAAATATTTTGACAGTAAGGGGGCGTCATGCTGAATTTTCAACGGCTGGAGATGTTCGTCAACGTAGCGGCGGCGGGAAGTTTTACCGCGGCTGCGGCAACGATGGGGCTGACCAAGGCCGTCGTCAGTTTTAACATCAAACAGCTTGAGGCCGAACTGGGCGTGGCGCTACTGCATCGCACGACGCGGCGGGTCTCTTTGACCGGCGCAGGGGAGGGGTTTTATCAGCGCTGCCTGCTGCTGTTGCAGGACGCAGAAAGTGTGCTTGACGAGGTCAGGCTCGATCATCAAGGCCTGAGCGGTACACTGCGGCTGACCACGACGCCAGAGTATGGCGCGCGGGTGGTGGTCCCTGCGCTAACCTCATTCAGCGAGCGGCATCCGCAACTGCGCATCCAGCAGGTTTCTTCCTCACAGCACAACGATTTAATCTCCGGTCGTTTTGACGTCGCTATCCGCCTCGGCCAGCTCGCCGACTCCAGCCATCATGCGACCCTGATCGACAGCTTTGCCATTCTCCCTGTCGCTTCACCTGCCTATTTGCAGCGCTATGCGCCACAGGGCTTGAATACGCTCGAGCAACTGGCGCAGGCCAAATGGCTTGCCCACAGTCGGTTAAGCACGCCGCTAAGCTGGGTCGTGACGACGCCACAAAAAGTGAGTTGCCTGTTTAGCGTTGAGCCAGATGCCTGTGTGACTGCCGACAGCGCCGCAGCATTGCTGTCGTTTGCACTTCATGGGGCGGGCATCGCCCTGTTGCCGCAGTGGTTGGTCGCGGAGCACGTTGCAAAGCAGAAATTGACGGTGCTGTTGCCCGACCACCAGTTTCCGCGACAGGGAGTCTATGCGCTTTACCCGAATACGCGCTACGTGCCGGAGAAGGTTCGTCTGTTTATTGAGCATTTACGTGCCAGCGTAGGCGAGGTTAATGAAGTGTGATCTGCATCACACTTCATCGGTAATACTTATCTAATTTTAATTATAAATAGTTAATTCCTATTATCTCGGCGTGATATCAAGATTGACTGGAAATAATTAGCGAAATATCGGCAAGCGAGCGGGAATAATTAGGCAGCAACAGAATAGCGACAAAGCGTCAAAATCGTGAGTCTGCAAACGTTATGTAAAGAGCAGTTAAGTGCAATTATGTCTAATAATTGCACTTGATGACGCGTGAGCGGTTACATCACTCTCCCTTTCTACCCCATATATAACCCGCAAGTTAGTGTTGTTAAATTCGCCTTGGAATTATTATTGACCGCTAAACAGCGAATTGCGTACCTATTGGTACATTATTTCCATCCCGAGAAAGCACTCGGTTGCTTTGTTTTAATTCATTGTTTTGTAATTATTTTTTATTTTATAGAATATTCTATAATTAGGTGAGTGCTGGCGAGGCGTCTTTTTTGAATTTCGATATTTTATTCTGTTCTCTGGTTGTGTAACCGATTACACTCTTTCGTGGATACATATTTCATACGTCTGGATAACTTAAAAAATCAGGGGCGTTAACTCTGCGTGCTATATTTTTTAAAATAAGGCCATTCTGTAAGGAACTGTATATACTCGTCGCTTAATTAAATTTATATTATGCAACTGCGTAACAGGGTCGCTGGGGATTACGAGTTTCACCGACTTATTCTGAGGAGTCGGCAGGCGCGTAAGCAGGCTTAACTTACAAATCGAAATCTTTCCGTGAATAACAAAACTTCAATTTCAACTTTCGTTATTTTGTCTATTTTTTGGCCATTATCAGTAAGTTACGCGCAAACCGCAGTCACTGCAGATAAATCTTCGGCGAAGGACAATTCGGTTAAGTCTGACTCAACGCAAGGCAATACGCTGCTTATCGTTCCCCAGCAGCAGAATACCGGCCTGTCGGAGCTTGATACTCCCGCCGCCGTAAGCATAGTCAACGGCGACGACGTGCGTGACAGCAAGCCTCAGGTCAATCTTTCGGAGAGCCTAACCGGCGTCCCCGGCCTGCAGGTACAGAACCGCCAGAACTATTCACAAGATCTTCAGCTGTCGATTCGTGGCTTTGGTGCCAACTCGACCTACGGCGTCAGCGGCGTGCGAATTTACGTGGACGGTATTCCGGCGACTATGCCAGACGGTCAGGGCCAGACCTCCAACATCGACCTGGCCTCGGTCGACAAGATTGAAGTGCTGCGCGGCCCGTTTTCGGCGCTGTACGGTAACGCCTCCGGCGGCGTGGTTAACGTCGAGACCCGGTCTGGCACCCAGCCGACGACGCTGACTGCCGGCACTTATTTCGGCAGCTACGGTTCGTTTCGCAACAGCGTCACGGCCTCGGGTGCCACCGGCGATGGCACCCATGCGGGTGATGTGAATTACACCCTTTCGGCTTCGCGTTTTACCACCCAGGGCTTCCGCGACCACAGCTCGGCGCGCAAGAATCTGGGTAACGGTAAGCTTGGCGTACGCCTCGACGATCGCAGTACCTTGACGCTGATGTTTAACAGCGTCTCGGTTGATGCGGGCGATCCTGGCGGTCTGACCGAGGCCGAATGGAAGGCAAATCCGACGCAGTCACCGCGCGCCGATCAGTACAACACTCGAAAATCTATTGACCAGACGCAGGTGGGTTTGCGCTATCAGCGTGAAATGAGCGACAACGACCAGCTCACCATCATGACCTATCAGGGTGAGCGTCATACCACTCAGTATCAGTCGATCCCGAAGGCGACGCAGGCGAATCCGGCTTATCCGGGCGGCGTGATTGTGCTCGAGCGCCGTTATCAGGGGATTGACACGCGCTGGAAGCATAACGACCAGTGGGGATCGGTGCCTTTCACCCTCATTGGTGGGCTGGATTATGAAACCATGACCGAACGTCGTCAGGGTTATGAGAATTTCGTGGTGGAGAATGACTTTACCGAGTACGGCGTGAAGGGTGACGAGCGCCGTAACGAAAAGAACAAGATGTGGAATCTGGACCCTTATCTGCAAACGAGCTGGCAGCTAACGGACCGACTGACGTTGAACGCCGGGATGCGCTACAGCACCGTGAGCTTCAATTCGAAAGATTATTACATTACCACCGGCAACGGCGATGACAGCGGCAGTACGCGCTATCACAAAGCGCTGCCGATGGCTTCTCTGAGTTATGCGCTAACGCCTGCCTGGAACGTATACGTTTCAGCGGGGCGCGGATTCGAGACGCCAACCATTAATCAGCTGTCTTATCGCCCTGACGGTACGGCGGGTCTGAATATCAACCTGAAACCGTCGACCAGCAACACCGTCGAGATTGGCAGCAAGACGCGTATCGGCTATGGCCTGTTGACGGCAGCGCTGTTCCAGACCGACACCGACAACGATTTGGCCGTCGCGACCAGCGGCAGCGGGCGCACCAGTTATACCAACGTCGGCACGACGCGACGTCGCGGGCTTGAACTGTCGTTCGATCAGCAGTTTGCCTCAGACTGGCGCGTGCGCATGGCCTGGACGCTGCTCGATGCGACCTATCGTGATGACGTCAATACGGCAGTGAGCAGCATTCCTGCCGGTAACAAGATGCCGGGTATTGCGCGCAACTCCGCTTACGCCTCGCTGGGTTGGGCGCCGCCGGAAGGTTTCCATGCGGGCGCCGAAATTCGCTACATGAGCGATATTCAGGCCAACGATGCCAATACCGCTCAGGCACCGGCTTATACCCTGACCAGTCTGAACGCGGGATACCGTCTGGACTGGCGCAGCAACTGGTCGCTGGATTTATTTACCCGCGTCGACAACCTGTTCAACAGGAATTATGTCGGCTCGGTTATCGTGAACGAAAGTAATGGCCGTTATTTTGAACCGGCTCCCGGAAGAAATTGGGGCGGCGGCGCAACTCTTACCTATACTTTCGAATAATTGCACAAAATTCATACATGGTTACCTGCCAGGGAATAGACGGGACCGTTAAAGAACCTAGAGTAAGCCAGTTTTTTATACTCATTTAACCGGGGTATTGCTGCGGCTGGCTTGCTCGAGGAAGGACATTCCGTGCTTCGCCGAATGTTTTTAAGATCTCCTTTTTAATGGGCGAGATCGAAGACAATGAAAATCTTGTAAGGTTAATAATATGCAAACTAAAGCTTCGTTATCGCGCATCGTCGTTATAATTACCGCTTTGTTCGCCGCGTTAAGCGGATTATATCTGTTGGTCGGCGGGATCTGGCTGACTGCAATAGGGGGCTCCCTCTATTACATCATCGCCGGTGTTGTTTATCTGGCGACAGCATGGCTGTTGTTACGCCGCCGTGCTGGGGTTTTACTGCTCTATGCCGTATTCCTGTTTGCCACCACTCTTTGGGGTCTTTGGGAAGTAGGGTCTGACTTCTGGGCCTTGACGCCACGTTTAGATGTGACGTTCTTCCTGGGTCTGTGGATCCTGCTGCCAATCGTTTATAACTACATGAGCGTCAAGAATGCCGTTGCACGTGGTGCACTGGCTCTCTCTCTGGTGTTCACCGTCGTGGTACTGGTTTACTCAGTATTCAACGATCCACAGGAAATCAACGGCACTATCCCTGCTGCCGACAATGCGCCTGTACAGTCTACCCCAGGCGTTGCTGACGGTGACTGGCCGGCATACGGTCGTACTCAGGGCGGTACCCGTTATTCTCCACTCAGCCAGATCAACGACAAGAACGTGGGTCAGCTGAAAGAAGCTTGGTCATTCCAAACGGGTGATGTGAAAACTTCACACGATCCGGGTGAGATAACTGACGAAGTTACCCCGATTAAAATCCACGATACTCTTTATCTTTGTACTCCTCACCAGAAGCTGTTTGCTCTGGATGCGGCCACCGGTAAAGAGAAGTGGACGTTTGATCCCCAGCTGAAAACCGACCCAACCTTCCAGCACGTGACCTGCCGTGGCGTTTCTTACTATGAAGATCCTGCTGCTGCACAAAGCAACGAGACTCAGGGTGCCGCTCCGGCCATCTGTTCTCGCCGCGTCCTGCTGCCGGTCAATGACGGTCGTCTGTTTGCCCTCGATGCAGAAACTGGCGCGCGTTGTGCAGATTTCGGTAACAACGGCGAGCTGAACCTGCAGAGCAACATGCCTTATGCGACTGCGGGCCGTTACGAGCCAACCTCACCGCCGATTGTTACCAAAAGCGTAATTATCGTTGCCGGTGCGGTAACCGATAACTACTCAACCAAGGAACCTTCAGGCGTTATCCGTGGTTTCGACGTACATACGGGTAAACTGCTGTGGGCATTTGACCCAGGCGCTGCGGATCCGAACAAGATCCCAGGTCCGGGCGAAAACTACACGCCTAACTCACCAAACTCATGGGCACCTGCTGCCTACGATGCAAATCTTGACCTGGTTTACCTGCCAATGGGCGTGGAAACTCCGGATATCTGGGGCGGCAACCGTACTCCAGACATGGAGCGTTACGCGAGCAGCCTGCTGGCGCTGAATGCGACCACCGGTAAACTGGCCTGGGTTTATCAGACCGTACACCATGACCTGTGGGACATGGACGTACCCGCACAGCCAACGCTGGCTGACATCACTGACAAGAGTGGCAACAAAGTTCCGGTTATCTATGTTCCTACCAAAACCGGTAACATTTTTGTTCTCGACCGTCGTGACGGCAAACTGGTTGTTCCAGCGCCTGAAAAACCTGTTCCACAGGGCGCGGCAACGGGCGACCATACGTCTCCAACTCAGCCATTCTCTGACCTGACTTTCCGTCCATCAGCCAAGCTGACCGGTAAAGACATGTGGGGCGCAACCATCTACGACCAGCTGATGTGTCGTGTGATGTTCCATCGTCTGCGTTATGAAGGGACCTTTACACCTCCTTCAGAGCAGGGCACGTTGGTATTCCCGGGTAACCTGGGTATGTTCGAGTGGGGCGGTATCTCTGTTGACACCGATCGTCAGCTGGCTATTGCTAACCCGATCGCACTGCCGTTTACCTCTAAACTGATCCCACGTGGTCCAGGTAACCCGATTGAACCTCCAGCGGGTGCAACCGGCGGTAGCGGGACTGAATCTGGTATCCAGACTCAGTACGGCGTGCCTTACGGCGTTGAACTGAACGCGTTCCTGTCTCCACTGGGCTTCCCATGTAAGCAACCTTCATGGGGCTACATCTCCGGTGTTGACCTGAAAACCAACGATATCGTATGGAAAAAACGTATCGGTACCGTTCGCGACAGCTCACCAGTTCCATTACCGTTCAAAATGGGTATGCCAATGCTGGGTGCTCCGACCTCAACCGCGGGTAACGTCTTCTTCATCGCGGCAACGGCGGACAACTACCTGCGCGCATTCAACATGAGCAACGGTGATCAACTGTGGCAGGCTCGTCTGCCGGCGGGGGGTCAGGCTACACCAATGACCTATGAAGTGAACGGTAAGCAGTATGTGGTTATTGCTGCTGGCGGTCACGGTTCATTCGGTACCAAGCTGGGCGACTACATCATCGCTTATGCATTGCCTGACGATGCTAAAAAGTAATTAACTTAAGAGCGGCTGCGGCTGCGCGAGAGTGAAAACAAGAGGCCGCTGATTGATTCAGCGGCCTTTTTTTTATCTCGAAGGTGGATAAAAAAAAGGCATCAACAGGTCTTGTTAAGGTTGTTTTATTCTTTTAAAAGATTGAAAAATTGGAGTTTTTTATTAGTGGGATCGGTAACGTCTTGTCTCCATTCCACGAGAAGCGCTGTTAACGTGTTTAACATCTTCGGAGAGAACTCACCATGTACCGTCCGGCATTATCAGCAAGCAGGCCTGAAACAAACCCGGCTATTCCTATCAACCTCCCTGGTGAAGTCACGGCCTCATTTTCTTCAGCCATTCCCGACATTCAAAACGTGCTCAACAGCAACATGAATCTTGCCTCATTAACGCTCGAACAAATCAGGAGGCGATATGAAAAAAGTGCCCATAATTCCGCACCTATAAATCGCTCTCAGCAGGGAGGCTCCGTCTCTAAAATGCCGCCCGCTGCGCCTGTTAACGAGCGGAAGTCGGTTATCGTTGCGCCAGAAAAAAGGCTAGCGAATTTTACGCCCGAGACCCTGCGTGATATCGCCGAGCTGATGCTTAGAACACCAGGAAGTTTCAACAATCAGCTTGGCGATCATGTGCCATATTTACTGATCAATTCGGGAGCACTGCCCAGACGTGCGGTCATCTCGGTGCGCCAGAATGATGAGCCGCCGAATTACATTCGTGCTGGTCAACAGCAACAGTCCAGAATGCCTCGTGAAATAGTCATCGAATTACGGCGCACCTTTAGGCTGGGAGACGATGCGAGCGCACACTATAACTTGATTCGCGACGGGGTATCTGTCACCAATGCTCCAGACGGAGAATGCCTTTATCGCGCCATCTCACAGGGGTTAGCTGACATGGATATCCAGATCAGCATTGAGCAACTCAGGTCAATCGCTGCCGATGAACTGATTAGCCATCCCGCACGCTATCTCGGCGCGATTGACCGCGATATCTTAGATGAGGAGTATCAGGCGCTTTGTGAACAAAGGAGCGCCTGTGATGGCGGCAAGCTGCCTATTGAAAGCGCACCAGAGTGTATCGATATCGATTCACTCTCAAGCTCCGCCAGCCATCTTTCGATTGAAGAAGGCCCCTCGGCGAAAAAACCCATGCACCGCCAAGAGAGAGAGCCGGGTATTTCTACGCGGCTAGCAGGGTTATTACGAGATTTGAATGGCTTACATCATGCAGAAGCGCAGGAGCTGCTCGACTTGCTTATTGTTGAACAGGTCGTGAAATACGCGAGTACGGGCATTATGAGCGGAGAGGCTGAAAAGGTCGGCGGGCGGGTTATACACAGCGTAGCCGAAGGTTTATTGGATGTTTTGCGTAGAAAAGAGAAGCCTGAAGATGAGGTTTTCCGCGCGCTTTTCCCGGACGCCTTTGATGACAAAGTGGTCTTTGTAAATGCGCTCCCGATTATCATGCATCTCCCCGCCGGACTCAGGGTGATGGAATTAATGCACTTGCTGAGCAAAGATCCCGCGCTTAAAGAGACTATCAATGTTTTTTTACATTATTCACACGTTGCTAACCGGGCAAAGAGTCTTGAATATATCAATGCCAAAAATTTCTTTGAAAGGGTGAAAATTTCTGCAGGTTCGATCACCAGGATGACTTTGGTCGATAGGGAGGTATTAAAACGCTGTGGAGCTAATAAAGAGTCTGCCGATTTATCGAAAGTCATTATGGATCACTCAATAAAACTGCTCGAAGATTCTGGCTTCACCAGAAAGAGTCTCCTAACCACAAAGTTATTTCCATCGGGGAGAATGGGCGGCCGGCCAATGAGTGTAAAAGAAGTGCAGCTCTCTGCTGGAATCTTGTATACCGGCAGGCGACAGGCTGTCTCAGAGTTTACATTGCAAAAGCTTCAGCAGTTGGATTACGTCAGTTATTCTCGTTTCCTCAGTCGCACCCTTGGGCTTCGGAGTCACACGCAGCAGGTAAGGACGCAGTCGGATGCCAAATCCTCGCAAAGCTACAAGCTTTCAACCCTGGCGGCGGTCGCCGCATTGGGGGCATCGGCTCAGCACAGCGTGCATCTGGCAAGGGCACGCAATGCCGAAAAAGACCGCGAATGGGAGACTGGGAATGAAGCCGGCAAGGTATATGACCGTGCCGTGCGCGATAACTTCAACGAAAGAGGGCGGCTTATGGCGCCTAATTTGATCGGCATCGGCTTTAACCTGGCGCTAGACTCTATGCACCAGCAAGAAAGGCAACTGCCCTCAAGGCCTTCCCCACTGAGGATGAATCCAATTTTCAAGCAGCCCGCGCTGCCGCCTGAGAGTGCCCCTGTCACTGTGCCTGGGGCCGAAGAGAATGAGCCTATCGCTCACGTCCTTCCACGAGCATCTTCCCGCTCAAGCCTGGTTTCAGGCACTGGTATGGCCAATTTATTCGATGTTGATTCTGCGATAATGGATCAAGCGGAAGGGATGATGGATAACCTGAGTGAATTGGATTGTGAATTCGACCGCGAGCACTTGAAATCCAGGGTGGCTGATGTCTACGCGACGCAATCTGAATTTAAGAGCGATAACGAAATCAAAAAAGAGCTCCTCAAGATAGACTATAGAGACTATGTTAAATTTCGCGAGCCTGAACAACAGCAGAAACGGCGGCAACTTTATGGACCGCTGAATGCCAACTGGCTGCCCTCCAACTCTGAAAGCTCGCCACAGAAAGAACTTTCAAAGACTGAGCGCCAGCGCGAAACGGAGAAGTCATCGATTTAACCTGCCAAGAGCCAAGGCCACTTCGGTGGCCTTAAAATCAGAATCTTTCAGCCGTTCAATTTTACCCATTGCCGTCTACAGTTAACTCATCCCTGTCTCACTAACAACTGGCGGAAAATGAATCTATTACGTCCCTTCAAGCATTACTATCAAAGCCGTCCCAGACTGCTAGCTGCGCTGCTGCTGGGCATTTTGAGCTTTTTCGCCTTACCCTCGAACCAGCCACTGCTTCAACGATTGCTGATTAGCTGGAACGTACTGGCGTGGGTGTATCTGTTTTTCCTGTGGTGGATGATGCTAAGAACGGCACCCAAAGGGATAGCGCGTATTGCACGTCAGCAGGACGAAAGTGCCAAAACGGTGCTGGCGCTGGTCTGCGTCACCTGTCTGGTCAGCATTCTGGCGATTCTTTTTGAGCTGGGGGCGGTCAAGAATCTTCACGGAGTAGACAAAATTCTGCACATTGCCCTGACTGCCGCGACGCTGGTAGTTTCATGGTTCTTACTGCCGACGTCGTTCACCATGCACTACGCCCACATGCACTACCTGCACAGCGACGGTGACGAAAAGGTGTTGTTGTTTCCGGATAAAATCCCGCAGCCCGGCTACTGGGACTTTGCCTATTACTCTTTCACCCTTGCGGTAGCGGCGCAGACGGCGGACGTCGGGACCGGCAACACCACGGTGAGGAAAATAACCCTGCTGCAGGCGGTATTGTCATTTATTTTCAACCTGGCCATTTTAGGGCTGTCGATTAACGTTGGCGCGGGGTTGATGAGTTAGCCATAAATGTCATATTCCGCTTGAAATCATCAACCTAATGACGTTATGTCTATTATTCACTTTTCTTTGCAGATTATTTCAGGGCTGGATACTGATGAATAAATGGATGAACACCGTCACCGCACTCCTTTGTCTGGGATTTGCCATGCAGGCATCGGCAAAAAACTGCACCGAAGTGCGCGCCGGTATCGATATGGGGTCGGGTACGACCAAGATTCAGGTCAGCGAAGTCAATGTCTGCAATAGAACGCTGGGCAAGGTGCTGTTCTCGCAGGAAAGGCCGATTGGTTTTAACGAAGATCTCGCCGAGTCTGGCAATAATCAGCTCAGTCCGGCGATTCAGCAGCAGGGCATGACCACGCTGAAAGCGTTGGTCAGTCAGGCCGAGAAATTCCACCCGAAGCGCATTACCGGCGTCGCGACGGCGGTATTTAGAGCCGCGAGCAATGGGCAGCAGGTTATCAGACAGTTTAATCAGCAGGCGCACGTCACGATTAGGATCATTACTCAGAAACAAGAGGCCGAGTTGGGCTTTATCTCGGCCAAGGCCGCGCTGAACGATCCCAAGCTAAAAGACTCCGACCTGCTGGTCTGGGACATTGGCGGTGGGTCGATGCAAATGACCACCTATGACAGGATTGATGGCTTCAAAACGCCGGAGATCTATGAGGGCAAACTGGCGTCGGTGAGCCTCAAGGATATGGTTATTGAGGTGATGATGAACAAAAATCTCACTCAGGTGAATTCGCCAAATCCAATCGGGTCGCTAGCCGGTGAGATCCTCCGTTTCGTTAATTTCTATGCTCGCACCCACGTTCCGGCTGAAATCAAACAGGCGGCAAAAAGCAGAAAAGTAGTGGGTATCGGCGGCGTGCACGGCTATTCAATCAAAGAGCAGCTTCATCCGCTGAACAATCAATACACCGCCGCAGATCTCGACCGTGTCGCGCAGGTGAAGATTAATCAAACCGATGCCCAGCTGCCGGGCGATTATCGCGCCACGGACGTTACCAATCTGCTGCTGGTCGAAGGGTTTATGCAGGCGCTTGGGATCCCGCAGGTTACGCTCGTAAAGGCAAACCTGATTCAGGGCATTCTGTTGAAATAAACAGCTCGAAAAAATTAACCGTTGAGCGGTAAATTTGTGCCGCTCAGAACATGCAGGAGCAAGCTTATATGGTATCTGGAACCTCCACACCTCAGTCCGAACCGGTTGACGATTTTGTCTGGCTGGAAGAGATAAAAGGGGAAGTCGCCGTCGAGTGGGCAGTGCAACAGAGCAAACAGACCCGTCGCGAATTCGCCGAAAGCGATCGTTTTGAGCAGATTCGCAGCGACGTGTTTGACTGCCTGAACGCGACAACACAGATCCCGATGGTGGTTAAACGCGGCCCGCATTTTTATAATTTCTGGCAGGATGAAAAGAACCCGCGTGGCCTGCTGAGGCGCACCAGCTTTGAATCTTATCGCAGCGACACCCCAGAATGGGAAACGGTTCTCGACGTTGACGCGCTCGGTGCGGCAGAAAACGTCCCCTGGGTTTATCACGGTATTCAGGCGCTGGCGCCCGATTTCCAGCGTGGGCTGGTGCACCTTTCGCCCGACGGCGGCGACGCCTCTTCCGTGCGCGAGTTTGACTTAACCACGCTGTCGTTTGTCGAAGATGGCTTTAACCTGCCTACCGCCAAGAGCCGCCTGACCTGGATAGACAAAGACCGATTGCTGGTGGCCACCGACTTTGGCCCCGACTCAATGACTACCTCGGGGTATCCGCGTATTGCCAAAATTTGGCAGCGCGGTACGCCGCTTGAGGAGGCGCAGACGCAATTTTCCGCCGAGCCGACGGATATGTCGGTGATGGTCTTTCACGACGATACCCGCGGGTTTGAACGCAGTTTTGTGGGGAGGGTGATCGATTTTTACCACCGCGAAGTTTTTCTGCTGGATAACGATAACGATAACGGTCTGTTGCAGATTGATTTACCGCAGGACGCAAGGTTCAGCACTTGGCGTGAATGGCTGCTGATTTCTTTATCAAGCGACTGGCACGTGGCGGGGCAAACCTATCCTACCGGTGCGCTGTTGGTGACTGACTTCAGGGCCTTTATGGCGGGTGAGCGTCAGTTCAAGACCCTGTTTAGTCCTGCGGAAACGACCACGCTGGACAACTACTCGATGACCCGTGATTACCTGATCCTGAGCATCATGGACGACGTAGTGAATCGCCTCGAAGTGTTGAAGCCAGAAGGCGGGCTGTGGACGCGTCAGGGACTAGGCGATGCGCCCGAGTTGAGCAAGATAAGTGCCTCGGGCATCGACGACGAAACCAATGAATTCTTCATGACTGTCACGGGTTTTCTGCAACCGACCTCGTTGTATTACGGCGTGCTGGGCGACGAGCAGACTTCCTCCGAGATAATCAAACAGGCTCCGAGCCACTTTGACGCCGAGCATTATCAGGTGGCGCAACATTTCGTGACCTCGGACGACGGAACACGCGTGCCGTACTTTATGATATCGGCTAAAGATATCGAACTCGACGGCAGTAATCCGACCCTGCTTTACGGTTACGGCGGTTTCCAGATATCGCTGGATCCCTACTATCTCGGGGTTACGGGGCCTGCATGGCTCGAGCGCGGCGGGGTCATGGTGATTGCCAACATTCGCGGCGGGGGAGAATACGGCCCACGCTGGCACCAGGCGGCGCTCAAGGACAAACGCCTGCGCGCCTACGAAGACTTCTCGTCGGTGGCGAAGGACCTGATCGCCCGTAAAATTACCTCTCCGGCGCATCTTGCCGCGCAGGGTGGCAGTAACGGCGGCCTGCTGGTCGGCAATATGTTGACTCGTTATCCTGAGCTGTTTGGCGCGATTGTGTGTGAGGTGCCGCTGCTCGACATGCAGCGCTACACGCGTATTTCCGCCGGTGCGTCGTGGATTGCCGAATACGGTGACCCGCAGAAGCCCGAGGAGTGGGCGTTCATCCAGGCTTTTTCGCCGTATCAGAATATCGACCCGTTAAAAACCTATCCGCCGGTGCTGTTTACTACCGCAACCAGCGACGACAGAGTCGGTCCAGGTCATGCCCGAAAAATGGCGGCCAAAATGCAGCAGCTGGGCATTGAGAACGTCTATTTCTATGAAAACACCGAGGGCGGTCACAGCGCAGCGGCCGATAAGGCGCAAAATGCCTTTAAGCGAGCGATGGTGAGTGAGTTCTTATGGAAGTATCTTGCTGAAAAATAAACCTTAGCAACAGGCTGCCCGGCGCTTTGTCGGGCAGCTGCTGTCTGCGCCTGTTAATCCTGAACTTTTCACTTACCCGACGTGATATTCATATTTAGACATAGTTAAAACTCTGTTCTACAGGTAAAAACGTTGCCCGCCAATCCGCTAAATGTTTATTATTTGAACCTGATTTGATAATGGTTATTAGAATCATTCATATTTATAAATCATTTTCCTGGATGCAAAAATGCTGAAAAAAACGACGCGCGTGCTTTCCGTTGCCGGCCTGATGGCGGCCTCTTTTGCGACTTTCGCAACGACTTATCCGCTGACGGTCACCGACCTTGCCGGACAGAAGCTGACCATTAATAAAGAGCCTGAGCGCATCATCATTCAGGACGGCCGTGACATTCTGTCTCTGGCTGTGTTGGATAAAAGCGATCCTTTCAAGCGCGTAGTGGCCTGGAATAACCTGCTTAAAAACACCGACTCCGGTACCTGGGACATGCTGAAAGGCAAATGGCCAGAATCGACCAAAATCCTCGACATGGGATTCAGCGACAAAGGCCAGGTTGATCTGGAAACCGTTATCGCTAAAAAACCTGATTTGATGATAGCGCAGCTGCGTGCCAAACAGTCACTGCAACAGGGCGGCGTTATCGACAGACTGAATCAGCTGCATATTCCCATCGTCTTCGTGGATTACGATATCAACCCGGCGAAAGATACGGCGCCAAGTATCGACCTGCTGGGTAAAGTGCTGAATCAGGAGAAGAACGCGCAGGCCTATACCGCTTTCTATCGTCAGCATTATCAACACATTCAGGACGAAATTGCGTCCATCAAGAATCGTCCAAACGTGTTTATTGAACCGCTGGCCGGTCGTAGCGACTCCTGCTGCTTCACTCACGGTGAAGAGGGCTGGGGCAAGCTGATTGAGGCCGTAGGCGCCAAAAATATCGGCTCCGAGCTGCTGCCGGGAGCGTCGGGTGAAGTTTCGCTCGAAAAAGTCATTAGCATGAAGCCTGATGTCTACATCTTTACCGGTTCAATCCATCCGGGCAAAGGGCAGACCACCATGATGCCTTTCGGTTTATCAGCTAACCAGGCTGACGTAGATAAAGAAGCCAAGGTGCTGACCTCCCGCACCGGTGTGGCACAGGTGCCTGCCGTGATGGACCAGCGCGTCTATGCGGTTTACCACCAGTTCTACAACCACCCGTACAACATCGTCGGCATGGAATATTTGGCGAAATTTATTTATCCGCAGCAGTTTAAAAATTTGGATCCGGCGAAGACGTATCACGAAATCATCCGTAATTACACTCAGTTACCGGACAAAGATTTCATCTTCAGCTGGCAGCCGAAGAAATAAGCGTACACAACTTTACGCCCGTCACATTTGTTGACACTCAGTTAATTCATAGATGAAACTAATTGTATTAGTGTGAGTGTCAACTTGGCCATGCTTTCGCATGGCCAGAATAAACAGTGATAGGGTGATCCCATGCAATCCGAAGAACAGCGTTTGATTGAAGGTCTTTTTAGCCGTTTACAACAGGCTGAGTCCAATACTGCACCACGTGACGCTGAAGCCGAGCGCCTCATACAGTCCTACGTGAGCAAGCAGCCTTCCGTGCCTTACTACATGGCGCAGGCCATGATCATTCAAGAGGCCGCACTGAAGCGATTGAATGCGCAGGTTCAGGATCTGCAGCAGCAGGTTGCTCAGTTGCAAAACCAGCTGCAGACCCAGGCTCAAAACAGCAAACCGCAAAGCACCGGCTTCCTGGCTGGCTTGTTCGGCGGCGGCGGTCAGCCGCAGAATCAGCAGTCCTCAGGCAGCGGCCCGATTCCGGGTACCCAGCAAAATAACGGCTGGGGCAATAATGCGGCACCGGCACAGCCGGCTTACCAGCAGGCTCCGCCGACAGCGGCCGCTGCGCCAATCGGTTCTGGCTTTATCGGTGGCGCACTGAAAACGGCTGCGGGCGTCGCGGGTGGCGTTGTGTTGGCCGATATGCTGACCGGTATGTTCCACCAGAGCCGTCCTGAAGAAATCGTCAATGTTGTTGAAAATAATCAGGTTACGGAGAATTTCAATCCGTCTACCGATCCGCTGCTGAGCGGTGACAACGCCTGGGACAACCCGGTGTACAACGACAACAATAACAGCAATGACAACACCTATTCGGGCTTCCTGAATGATTCAGACGACAGCTTCTTTGGTGGTGGCAATGAGGATGACGACGACGATTCTTTCTTCTAATCGCCTTCGTTGAATCGGAAAAATTGGCATTAAGCAGTATGAACGGTTGCAGTAAGTCGAAGAGTGAGAGCTTTATCGCTTATTGCAATCGGATTTCTGGACAAAAGCTGAATCTATTGCTGTACTGTAATTGACACACTTTTTGTGTCTTACAAATCACGTAAAGGTAAGTTTGATGTCTAAGATTAAAGGTAGCGTTAAGTGGTTCAATGAATCAAAAGGTTTTGGTTTCATTACCCCTGAAGATGGCAGCAAAGATGTTTTCGTTCATTTCTCTGCTATTTCAAGCAACGGTTTCAAGACCCTTGCTGAAGGCCAACGTGTAGAGTTCGAAATCACCAATGGCGCCAAAGGCCCGTCGGCTGCTAACGTTATCGCTATCTAACTCTAGCCGATTTCTGAAAAACCCGCAGATGCGGGTTTTTTTTTGCCTGTCGTTAGAGATACAGCAAACAACGGTCAGGATTTTTTGGCGAAGGTAGGGCGGGCAAGGGTGAGGAATATCAGGATGGCAATAAAGAAACAGCCACAGATAGTCAGCCCCATTGAGAGCGCCGAGGTGCCGCCAATACCGGTTAATGGCACGGCCGTTGCCCCGAGCGCAAACATGCAGACACCCAGCAAGGCTGAGGCGCTGCCTGCATTTCTTCCCTGACTCTGCATCGCCAGCGACCCCGCATTAGGACCGATAATCCCGATATTGATAATCGAGAAGAACAGCGGCACCAGCAGCACAGCCAGCGGTGCATGCATCGCGCCTGCTACCACCAGTATCACCGAGGCAATTGCCGCAATTGTCAGGCCAATCTTGACCATCATCAGCTCGCCCCACATCACCGCAAGGCGGGATGAGATCTGCGCTGCAAACACCAGACCCATGCCGTTAAGGGCAAAGCACAGGCTGAAGGTCACCGGACTGAGGTGGTAAATCTGCTGCAAGACGAAGGGTGACGCGCCAATGTAGGCAAACATTCCGGCCATGATAAAGCCCTGCGTCAGGCAAAGCCCCATGAATTGACGCTCATGAAGCAGTTTGCCCACTGACTTTATCATCGCCACTGCGCCACCTGTCGAGCGACGTTCCGCAGGCAGGGTTTCATGCAGTTTCACGGAGGATAAGACAAACAGCAGGATGGAGATCGTCGCGATGGCTCCGAAAATTCCACGCCAGCTGAGGAAAGTCAGCAGTCCGCCGCCGAGAACGGGCGCAATAATCGGCGCAAGGCCGTTGACCAGCATCAGGAGTGCAAAGAATTTAGTCAGGTCGTGTCCACTGTACAAGTCACGCGCTACGGCTCGAGACAGTACGGCCCCCCCCGCTCCAGCGATGCCCTGCAGCAGTCGGGCAACGATCAATTGATCGATATTGGTCGCCAGTGCGCACCCTACGGAAGCGGCCAGCAGCAGGAGCAGTGAGAGTAGCAGAGGGCGCATGCGGCCAAAGCGGTCACTCAGCGGCCCGAAGATCAGTTGTCCGGCACCGAGACCCAACAGACCGGCGGTCAGACTGAGCTGGCTAGTGGCGGTGTTGGTTTCCAGTTCTGCTGCCAGAGTAGGCAAGGCGGGAAGATAGAGATCGGTGCAGAGGGGGCCAAGAGCGGCAAGCGAACCCAATACCAGGGCATAGCCGAGGCGTTTTTGTACTAAATGGTCGTTCATTAATTTTCCGGAGTGTGGGAGGGAGTCGAGTCACTAAAGACTTTTAAAAAGACTTGGTTATAAATAGTTTTAAGTGTTTCTGGATCGGCATGCGCCTGCGTCAAACGACGGAATGCGGTGCCTTCACACATCACGGCCATCATTTCCAGACGCGCAGTCAGCTCTTTTTCCGGCATGTCGGGGTAGTAGGGGGTCATCATCGCTTTAGCTTCGTTAAACAGCTTGGATTCAGCGTCGCGAAGGATTTTCTCAACCACCGGGTTACGCGTCGCTTCGGCAGTCACTTCCAGCATCAGCGCATGGTCAATTTCATTCTGTTCTGGACTGAGTTCAGGGCAGTCAATTTTGCTGTGATCAATATTTTGTACGCCAATCACCCGGTACGCCAGATTACTGGCCATCTGTTTCAGATTGTGGGCACCGCCGGTCATTATTTGTATTTTTTTGAAGACGATACGTCGCACAATTTCTTCAATGATGGCGTCTTTATTGACGAAATAACGGTAGATTTGACCCACGCTAAGCTGCGACATTTTGGCAATTTCCGCCATGCCTGCGCCGTGGAATCCGTGCTTACGAAAACACAGTCGTGAAGCGGCGACGATCTGGTCCCTGCGGGCACAAACGCGTTGGTCTTTTGTTTGGTTAGCGGGATGCATAGAGGCACCTGAAAAGTAAAAGTAAACTTTTTTTCTCAAATTAACCCGCAATGCATTTTTTAAATTAAAAACGAGAGGATAACTTGAGAGAAAAAGTGTGAACGCTCGTTCTCAATTATAGGGAATACTGGGGGGAAGGTAAATAATTGTATTATAAATGTAGCAAAAAGAGCTTTTGTCCTTAGACAAAAGCTCTTTTAAGGGAATTTTGGCGAGGAAATCTGCGGTTACAGCAGATAGCTATGCAGGAAGCTCAACACCACAGCCAGGCAAAAAACGGAAGTCGTGATTTCGCTGGCCGTTGTCGGGAATGAAAACATCGTTAGCCTCAGGTTATCTAGACATTATGCTGTAATAAACTGAGGCTAGTATCGCTGCCGAACGTTAAGGAAACATTAAATCAGAGCGGGAGATGCGCAAAATTAATGCCCGGTGTACCAACTCACCAGCATGAAGCCCAGCAGGGTCAGCGCCAGCGAGCCAAACAGGTTGAGGGCAATATTAAGCAGCGCCGCGCCGAAGCGTCCGTCTTGCAGCATGTACACCACTTCTAGCGAAAAGGTCGAAAAGGTGGTCATACCGCCGCAGAATCCGGTGGTTAGCAGCATTTTCCACACCGGGTCAAGGTGGGTCATGCGGTTGAAAATAGCGATGCCCAGGCCGATGATAAACGCTCCCGCCAGATTGACCGTCAGTGTTCCAATCGGCAGCAGGGAGGTGGTCGGGTTGAGTTTTAAGCTGATGAACCAGCGGGCAACACTGCCCACACCGCCGCCAATTAATACTGCAAGGAAGGTGTTAAACATAAATGCCTTTCATATAAAAGTGGATGTTCAGAAAGGTCCCGGCGTCATGCTACGAACCTCTCTATGAGATTGCGTAGACATCATTAGCCGGTAAAGGCGGTTTGGGAGGAATGTCATCTCCAACTGCTTGAGCACTGAACAAGCCGTGGCTTAAACAATGAGCCCATGATATTACCGAAGTTGAATTTGATTGTGTAGTATTAACCCAAGCATTAGCCCGAGTTTAAGGAACAAAGATGATCATTCGTGATGCGCAAACGGCCGACGCGGCCGCATTGGTCCGGCTGCTCGCAGATTTGGATTATCCAGCCAGCGTCGAGTGTATCGCTCAGCAAATTATCCGCATGGAGGGCAATCCCGACAGCGTGCTGTGGGTGTCTGTCATTGACGAGCAGGTATGCGGGTTCATATCGCTGCATTTTATTCCTCAGCTGCCGCTCGCAGGCGATTTTTGCCGAATTAGCTATCTTTGCGTCAGCGACCAGCACCGCGGTGCGGGCATCGGCCAGCGTCTTCTCGATGAGGCAGAACGTTTGGCCAGCGAGCGTGGCTGTGACCGTATGGAGGTTCACAGCCATTCACGCCGCGTGCGGGCACACCAGTTTTACGCCCGCGCGGAGTATGAAGAGTCGCCTAAGTACTTGATCAAGCGCCTGCGCTAATCTGATTTTTATCTGAGGCTTTTCTGACGTTTTCCTGAAGATTACAGGCCTCAGCCCATGGCCAGCGCAATCGCGTCGGCGATAGTGTCGACCTGATCCAAACGCATCAGGCTGGTGCTGGCGCGAATAAACTGCCCAGGCCCGATTCGGCTGCGTTCGCCGGGCAGCACGGCAATGCCACGTGCGGCCAGCGTTACCAGCGCAAACTGCTCCGAAGGTACCGGAATCAACACGGAAAGCCCCTCGCGTTTCGGCAGGTGGATCCCGCGAACCGCCAGCGCATCGACCAGCGCCTGACGACGTTGCGCATAGACTTTCTTCGCTTCGGCGATCCCTTCCTGAGTGACCGGATCGTTAATCAGCCACGCCAGCGCGTGTTGCAGGATTCGGCTCGACCATCCTGCACCAAAATTACGGAACGATTTGATCTGCTTGATTAAATCATGGGATCCCGAGATAACCGCCATCCGCAGATCCGGTCCGTAGGCTTTAGAGTATGAGCGTACATGCACGGTTCGCTTCGGCAAGAAAGACCCCATGCTGCGCGGTTCAGTGCAGGCCAGCTCACCGATTCCGTCATCTTCAATAATCAGCGTCTGACTGTTCTGTAAAATAGCGGCCATCTGCGCCATGCGTTCCGCGCTGACGATATGCCCACAGTGCGAGTGTGTGCGCGGCTGATAAATAAATGCCGCCGGATTTTTGTTTAATGCCGCCAGCAGAGAATCAGGGACAGGACCAAACTCGTCGCATTTCACCGCAATCACCTGGGCACCAATGTTGTCCAGCATGTCCAGCAACCGGGTCGCGGTCGGGTCCTCAATCGCGACGACCGAGCCTTGCATAATCAGCGTTTGCAGCGTCAGGTTCATGGCATCGAAACCGCCGTCGGCGGCCATAAACGCGTCTGCTGCATAGGGCCAGCTTGGCTGTACGGCATCAAGCAGCACCTGAGAAATGGCTTCGCGCTGATAGCTGTTGAGATTTTCAGTCTCGACGCTGCTAAGCAATGCCTGGTTCAAACGAGGCAGGAGCTCGGGATCCGGCGAGGCCAGCGTCATATCGGCGATGATATTGTCGCCAAAGTTGCCGATTTTCTCGAATCGTGCAGGGCGCGGGGAGAGCGTATCGCCACACACCCACACCCCATTGCGGCCTCTGCCGGCGATAACTTTTTGGCGTCTCAGCTGCCCCCACGCCGCTGACACGGTGGCAGGACTGACGCCGAGCGCCTGAGCCAGCTCGCGCACGGCGGGGAGGTGGGTGCCGATTTCAATCACGCCAGAACGGATCATCGCGGCGGTCTCAATGGCAATGCCGCGCATCGATCTGTCCTGCAAATGGCCTGCAAACCACTCTGCATCAAGCACTTTCTCTCTCAGGCTCTCACCCATTAAATCACCTTTTGTTCAGTAACAAAGATTCTATTGTACATATTAATTTAAGCTATTAGTATCAAACTTAGTCAACGGAGGCGATAAAATAATCACATTGGGTCAGGTGTGAAAGCTCTCCGCTCGGACAGGCTCCATGTGTAAATAAGCAATTTTGCCGACATTAAGGGGAAAGACGTGGCGATTACTATCAGGCTGGCAGTTCGCGATTGGGATTATTTTACGCCGTTGGCATTGGGCGATGTGAAGGCTGAAGGGTTCAATCTCGAGATTGACCGGGTAGGGACGCTGGTAGGCGATTTAGCGACCAGCGAACAGTATGACGCCGCTGAGATCTCCTTCAGCCGTTATGCACAGGGCCGCGCACGGGGTGAAGACGACGTACTGGCCGTGCCGCATTTCCTGATGCGTGGCTTTCGACAACGCTGCATCATCACACGTGATGACAGCCCGTTGACCAAAATTTCAGAACTGGCGGGTAAACGCATTGGCGTGACCGGCTGGCAAGATTCCGGCAACACCTGGACCCGCACCGTGCTGGGCGTGGACGGAGTGGGTATTGACGACGCTTACTGGTACGCGGGGCGTCTGACTGAATCGCATCCTATCGTCGATCGCCTAAACGGCTTTGGTCGCGAGGGGCGTATTGAAGCCTGTCCTGGCGAGCGCCCGATGATGGAACTGCTGAAGGAAGGTTGGCTTGATGCGGTATTCACGCCGTTCATGCCGGAAGGTTTCTTCAAACCGGGTTCCGGTTTCCGTCAGCTGCAGCCGGATTTCCGTCAGGCAGAGCTGGAGTACTTTAACCGTGTCGGCTACGTGCCTGGCATGCATATTCTGGCTATCAAGTCGGACGTGGCGGCCGAGCACCCTTGGCTGGCCGACGCATTAAGCAAAATTATCGACAAGTCTTACAACGTCTGGATGGACAAGCGTGCGAAATATGCCGACACCACGCCTTGGTTGTTGGACGATATCCGCCGCACCGTGGTCGACCTGCCGGTGAACTGGAACGACAACGGCTTCGAGCAGAATAAAAAAATGATCGACGACTTTGCCAATGAGCTTTATGTTCAGGGAATTACCGCCGAGCGTTTGACGCCTGCGTCTCTGTTCCCGGCTTACGCCAAATAACATTGGGTGAACCCTTCACCAAATATACTTTTACGCCTTAAAAGGCGAGGGGAGTAAGAATGAAAGTCGCACTAGGCCAGTTTGCCGTTTCCCGCGAATGGGAAGCCAACGTCGAAACCTGTTTGTCGCTGATGGCAAAATCACGCGAGGCGGGTGCTGATTTACTGGTGCTGCCAGAAGGTATTTTGGCGCGTGATATCACCGATCCCGATCTGGTATTGAAAGCTGCACAGCCGTTGGATGGTCCTTTCGTGAGTAAGCTGCTGGCCGCCAGCAAAGGCAACGCACTGACCACCATGATGAGCATTCATACGCCAACACCAGACGGCCGTGCATTCAACGTATTGATTTCTATTAGAAATGGCGAAATCATTTCCGAATATCGCAAACTTCACCTGTACGATGCCTTCAATATGCAGGAGTCCAGAAACGTCAATCCGGGCACTGAAGTGCCGCCGCTGGTCGACGTTGCTGGTTTTAAAGTCGGTTTGATGACCTGCTACGACGTGCGTTTCCCAGAGCTGGCCCGCCGCCTGGTGCTCGACGGTGCCGAAGTGTTGGTGCTTCCTGCCGCCTGGGTTAAAGGCCCGCTCAAAGAGATGCATTGGGAAGTGCTGGTCACCGCGCGTGCGCTGGAAAATACCAGCTACATCGTGGCCGTGGGCGAGTGTGGTGAACGTAATATCGGCAACAGTATGGTGGTTGATCCGCTCGGCGTTGCCATCGCCCGCGCGGCCGAAGCGCCTGCGCTGGTCTTTGCCGACATTGAAAGGGAACGTCTGGCCCATGCCCGCAAAGTCTTGCCGGTGCTGGAAAACCGCTGCTTCGACGTACCGCAGTTGAAATAAATATCATCACAACGGCTGATTGAACGCGTCAACCTAACGTTATCACTCAGTTGAGCAGTAAAGGGCGCGAACCAACACCAGGGAGCGCTTTCTCAAACTGCCATTTCAGCGCCGGAAGTGGCGGTAAAAAACGCAAGGCGTTTAGGATTTCATCACCACGGAAGGTGTTAAAAAAATAAAAACTCACAACATTCACAACACTGCTTTACACAGAGGAAGACATACAATGAGGGTAAAACAATTTCGTCGTGCTGCCGTTCTGAGTGCGAGTTTGCTTTCCGTAAATGCTTTTGCCGCTGAAACTGTTTCTATTCCGGTCGTTAAAATGGACCCGGCGCTGCACGCCAAATTGCCTGCCGATATTCAGAAATCTGGCATCATGACCTCCGTGAACAACGGTTCTTTTCCTCCCTACGAAATCGTGACCGGCACCGATTCGCTGGACGGGGCGAGTGCCGACCTGGCGACCTCGATGGGCCAGCTGTTGGGGGTAAAGGTTGAGCACGCTTCGGTCAGTGGATTATCAGGTATTTTGACCGGTATCTCTTCCGGCCGCTATCAGCTGGGCATTGGCCCTATCGGTGATTACCCTGAGCGTCAGGCCAAAAATGACTTCGTCGACTTCGTCAAAGAGTACGTCGCGTTCGCCGTTCCTAACGGCAATCCTAAAAATATCCAGTCATTGAGCGATACCTGCGGTCTGCGTATTGCCGTTATGGCGGCGGGGTCGGCTGAGAAGGTGATTAAGCAGCAGTCCGAAGACTGTGTAAAAGCGGGCAAACCGGCCGTCACCGTGCAGTCGTTTACCGACCAGCCGACCTCTATTCTTGCCGTGCGCTCTAAGCGCTCTGACGCCTTCTTCTCTTCGCAGGCGCCGCTCACTTACTTCATCAAAGCGTCTAACGGTCAGCTCACGCTGGCAGGTGCCGGTAAATCCAACGGTTTTAACGACATTTATCAGGGCACCGTGGTTCCTAAAGATTCTGAAATCGGCAAGGTGGTTCTGGCCGCCTATCAGGAGCTGTTTGATAACGGCACCTACGCGATTATCATGAAAAAATGGGGTCTCGAAGGCAACATGCTAACAGCACCTGGCATCAACCTGGGAAAACCAACTAAATGACCGAGAAAACGTCCCCCGATCCACGACGCAACGTCGAGTTTGCACACGCGCCGCGTAACTACGGACGTTGGATCGCCTGGATAATTGTCCTGATCCTCGCCGCTGATGTGGTCATTAGCGTAGCCCGTAACCCAAACTTTGAGTGGCACGTCGTGGCGCAGTGGTTTACCGAGGCCTCGGTCATTCGCGGTCTGGGCGTCACGCTGGGTCTCACCGTGGTCTCGATGCTGCTGGGTACGCTGCTCGGACTGCTGCTGGCGGTGGGCCGTTTGTCGCAAAGCATGCTGTTGCGCCGCCTTTCTGGCCTCTACGTCTGGTTCTTTCGTGGTACGCCGCTGCTGGTGCAGCTGCTGTTTTGGTACAATATGTCTACGCTGTTCCCGCACGTCGCCATGGGTCTGCCCTTTATTGGCCCGAGCTTTGCGACCTGGAATACCAATGACCTGATCACCCCACTGACCGCCGCTATCGCCGGTTTGGCGCTCAACGAAGCGGCCTACATGGCTGAGATCATCCGCGCCGGTTTGTTGTCCGTGGATAATGGTCAGGCTGAAACCGCCCAGGCGTTTGGTATGAGTCGGGGTCGCGCGCTGCGCCGCATTATTATTCCACAGGCCATGCGTTCGATTATTCCGCCTACCGGTAACCAGTTGATCAGCATGATAAAAGCGACCTCGCTGGTGAGCGTTATCGCGATGGGTGACCTGCTGTATTCGGTGCAGACTATCTATAACCGCACCTTCGAAGTGGTGCCGATGCTGATGGTCGCGGTTATCTGGTATCTCTTGATAACTTCGATTCTGAATGTTGGACAGTCGGCGATTGAACGCTTCTATTCGAAAGGGACGCGCCGTACGGTGGCCGCCAAACGTCGGCAGCCGAATGCGCAGGGCAAAGCGTTGATAGCCCAGCCAAATCTCGCTCAGAAGGAGGACGTATGAGTCAGGTTCTGTCAGACAGTCAGCCGCTGCTGGTTACCGCCCGCAACGTGCATAAAAGCTATGGCGACAACGAGGTGTTAAAGGGCATCGATCTCGACGTGAAGCCGAGTGAAGTGGTGGTCATTCTTGGTCCTTCAGGTTCGGGGAAATCGACCTTTCTCCGCTGTATCAATCACCTGGAAGATATCGACCGCGGCACTATCATGGTCGGCGGTGAGCAGATTGGCTACGAGCTGCACGGCAATCAGCTGCGTAAACTGTCGGAAAGGGGGATTGCACGCCAGCGTCGTGATATCGGCATGGTGTTCCAGCAGTTCAATCTTTATCCCCACATGACCGTACTGCAAAACATCATCGAGGCACCGATAGGCGTGCACCGGCAGAGTCGTCACGAGGCCGAGGCTTATGCGCGCGCGCTGTTGGAAAAAGTCGGCTTAAGCGACAAGGCCGATGCCTATCCGCGCCATCTTTCCGGTGGCCAGCAGCAGCGGGTGGCGATAGCCCGTGCTCTGGCGATCAAGCCAAAGCTGATGCTCTTTGACGAGCCGACCTCGGCGCTTGACCCGGAGCTGGTGGGCGAGGTGTTGGCAACGATGCGCAGCCTGGCGGATCAGGGGCTCACCATGATTGTGGTGACCCACGAGATTGGTTTTGCGCGTGAAGCGGCCGACAGGGTGGTATTTATGGACGGCGGTTACGTCATCGAGGAAGGGCCGCCGGAAGAAGTCTTGGTCAATCCGCAGCACCCACGTTTTCAGGCCTTCCTGAGCCGTTTTATTTAACGAGCTGAAATAGAAGGGGATGGCGCTGAAGGACATCATCGATGTATTTCGGCTCATCCCCTTGGTTGTTGTAAGACTGTTGGTTTCTCGTTAAAGAGAGCACGCAAGGTTTGTTTCCAGAGGCGTCCCGGGCGTATAATCCCCCCACAATTTATGTATGCTCCCTTTGTAAAAAACAATTTATAAAGCGAAGAAATGCTTTAACGCGCGGGCTTACAGGCTCATAATGGCGCTTATGGTTATAATGCGTACAGAGACAAAATTCAGGTCGCCCACTGCGACGATTTTATTCTCCAGCTGTTTAATTCAGCAATCAGTGTAAAGAAGGTATTTATGGAAGGTTTGAGTATTACTAAACTGTTAGTTGTCGGCGTGCTGATTGTGCTGCTTTTCGGTACCAGCAAACTTCGTTCACTCGGTGGTGATCTGGGCGCTGCGCTGAGAGGCTTCAAAAAGGCCATGAATGACGATCCGGCTCCGGTAGCGAAAGCTGACGCACAGGCTGAACAGCGCGTAGAGCACAAAGACTAATTCATTCGTGAATGAATCTGATAAAAAAAAGCTGCTTAATTAAGCAGCTTTTTTTATATCTGGCGGTTGAAGTCGGACCCGGGACTGTCGGGTTACTTAACTTCAATCCCCTTGGCCTGAAGATCGGCGTGGTATGACGAACGCACGAAAGGACCGCAGGCTGCGTGGGTGAAGCCCATCTTCAACGCTTCTTCCTTCATGTATTCAAATTCTTCAGGGCTAACGTAACGTTGTACCGGCAGATGGTGACGGCTTGGCTGTAGGTACTGGCCCAGCGTCAGCATGGTTACGCCGTGACGGCGCAGGTCGCGCATCACTTCAAGAATTTCTTCGTTGGTTTCACCCAGACCTACCATCAGACCCGATTTGGTCGGCACCTCAGGGTGCGCTTCCTTAAAGCGTTCAAGCAGCTTTAATGACCACTCGTAGTTTGCGCCCGGACGAACCTGGCGGTAAACGCGCGGGACGTTTTCCAGGTTGTGGTTGAACACGTCGGGTGGCGTCGCATTGAGGATTTCCAACGCGCGGTCCATACGTCCACGGAAGTCGGGAACCAGCGTTTCAATTTTAATAGTCGGGTTTTTCTCGCGGATGGCGCTGATGCAGTCGGCAAAGTGCTGAGCACCGCCGTCGCGCAGGTCATCGCGGTCAACCGAGGTAATCACCACATAACGCAGACCCATATCGGCAATGGTCTGTGCCAGCTTTTCCGGCTCGTTGACGTCTGGCGCAACCGGACGTCCGTGTGCAACGTCGCAGAACGGGCAGCGACGGGTACAGATGGCACCGAGGATCATGAAGGTGGCCGTACCGTGGTTAAAACACTCTGAAAGGTTAGGGCAGGCGGCTTCTTCACAAACAGAGTGCAGGCCGTTTTTGCGCAGTGCGGCTTTAATGCCCTGAATACGAGAGGAGTCAGCAGGAAGTTTGATTTTCATCCAGGCCGGCTTGCGGAGCATTTCCTGCCGGTCTGTGACCACGGTTTTCACCGGGATTAACGCCATCTTATCAGCATCGCGGTATTTGACGCCGCGTTCCATTTGGATCGGTTTACTCATAATCGTGCAGTTTCCAGTATCGTCTCTCGCGGGCGAGATTTTTCATGACATTCAATGAACTAACTGCTTCATTAAAAAAGTAATTGAAATTATGCAGAAATTATATCATTGAAGCGAGATAGCTTAAAGTAACGACAACTTGCTCTGTTATAAAAATGTAAAATTTCGCCTCTGTGGGCTATCGATTTAACGTCGGTACGGGATAATCTTCCAGCTGCCAAGGGTGATAATCAACCTGATGATAGCCTAGCTGTTTGTTAAAAGATTTAACTAAAACCGGCATAACCTGCTCAACGGTGATACCCGGCTTGACTCGACTCGCCTGGGTCATCTCCAGACCGGCATAACCGCAGGGATTGATGCGCAGAAAAGGTTCTAAATCCATATCGATATTCAGCGCCAGCCCGTGCAGCGAACAGCCACGGCGGATGCGCAGTCCCAGCGAGCAGATTTTCTTGCCGTCAACGTAGACGCCGGGCGCATCGGCGCGCGGATAGGCTTCGATATCGAAAAACGCCAGCGTATCGACCACGGTTTGCTCTATGGCGGTCACCAGTTCACGCACGCCCATTTTACGGCGCTTGATATCGACCATCACGTACATCACCTGCTGGCCCGGCCCATGATAGGTCACCTGACCGCCGCGATCGCTCTGAATGACCGGAATATCGCCCGGAAAAAGCACGTGTTCGGCTTTACCGGCCTGGCCCTGAGTAAAGACCTTTGGGTGTTCGACCAGCCAGATTTCGTCCTGAGTTTCGGGAGTGCGTAAATCGGTGAAGATGTGCATGGCACGGGAGACGGGTTCGTAGGGTTGCAGGCCAAGCTGGCGCAGGGTGATGCGGTCTTGCAGTTTTTCTCGTTGCACGGCAGTTATCGTCATTCTGAGAATAGGGCAATATAAAGAAAATCAGCGTAACACATTACGCGTTACGCTGATATTTGCTTGGCTTACAGAACCATACGCACGATTTCGAGGTTACCTAGCTCATCGTACAGGGTTTCGACCTGATCGATGTGAGTTGCGGTAATGGTAATCGAAACGGAATGGTAGTTGCCTTTGCTGCTTGGTTTCACCTGCGGGTTGTAATCGCCAGGCGCGTGACGCTGCACGACTTCCACAACCTGGTCAACCAACTCGGGCTGCGCCAGACCCATCACTTTATAAGTGAATGAGCAGGGGAATTCGAGTAGTTCGTTCAGTTTGGTTTTCATGTGCACTCCCGCGTAGTAACTGCTATTAAGATGTATAAACCATAACTCCCGCCGCAGCGGGAGTTATAACTAGAATTATATACTAAACATGTGGGGTTAAAGTGCACATTTTCAACCCCTGTCGCGGTGTTTTAGCCAAACCAATGATGGAACATCAGTTTAATATAGTCCACGATGCGGCTGACGAATCCGCCTTCTTTTACTTCGTTTAGCACCACAAGAGGACGCTGATCGATAGTTTTGCCGTCCAGTTGGAAGTTAATCGTGCCAACTACCTGATTTTTCTGCAATGGTGCATGCAGCTCGGTGTTGTTAAGCACGTAGCTGGCTTTCAGATCTTTCATGCGGCCGCGTGGGATGGTCAGGTAGGCATCTTTATCAACGCCCAGCTCAACGCGGTCGGTGTTACCAAACCAGACAGGCTCTGACGCAAATTCTTTACCGGCTTTCAGCGGTGCCACGGTTTCGAAGAAACGGAAGCCCCAGGTCAGCAGTTTTTTACTTTCAACTTCACGACCTTTATAGGTGTGACCGCCCATGACGGCGGAGATCAAACGCATCTGGCCTTCGGTGGCAGAGGCAACCAGGTTATAGCCCGCCGATTCGGTGTGACCGGTCTTGATGCCGTCAACCTGCAGGCTAGAGTCCCACAGCAGGCCGTTACGGTTCATCTGGCGGATATTGTTGAAGGTAAACTCTTTCTCTTTGTAGGTTGCATACTCTTCTGGAACGTCGCGGATCAGCGCTTGACCGATCAGCGCCATGTCGCGCGCCGAGCTGTATTGACCGTCTGCGTCGAGGCCGTGCACGGTGCCGAAGTGGGTGTTTTTCAGGCCCAGCGCATTTACGTAGTTGTTCATCAGACCCACCAAGGCGTCCTGACTGCCGGCGACGTAGTCAGCCATGGCGACGCAGGCGTCGTTACCCGATTGCAAAATGATACCGCGGTTCAGCTCAGAGACAGGGACGCGGTCGCCGGGCTTGAGGAACATCAGGGATGAGCCTTTGAAGACCGGGTTTCCGGTTGCCCAGGCGTCTTTACCGACGGTAACAACGTCAGTCGGGGTAATTTTACCTGACTTGATGGCTTGCCCAATCACGTAGCTGGTCATCATTTTAGTCAGACTGGCCGGATCGCGACGCGCATCGGCGTTCATTTCAGCCAGCACTTTGCCCGAGTTGTAATCAATCAGAACGTAGGCTTCGGCATCAATTTGCGGAACGCCAGGGATCATGGTCTTCAGATTGACATCGTCAGCAAAAACGGCGGACGTTGAACAGAAAGTAATGACGGTGCCAAGCGCGATGCCCTTGACTAAACGAGAAGGAGTAGCAAGTTTCATGATTGAGACAACAACATCCGTATAGGTAAATTAAAAACGTGCCACACTATATCAGAACCGTAACAATCAGACATCTTCCAATACGATGGCTTGCGGGGATTTACCGATTTTTACAACATGTTACCCCGCCTGATTGTGGGCGCTGTCGCAGCGTTGGCCGTAGGGGTTAACACGAATCACTGACTTGCATCAGCTCAGCGAATTAACGCACTTGCCAGCCTGCGGCAGCGCCCATGACCTCGCGGGGCACGTTGACTACGATTACATCGCAGACGCCGATACTATAAACGACTGCTGCTGCGCTTCACTCGACAGTCGCTGTTGCAGTTGTACGGCCTGCTGGCGGCTGCTGAATGGCCCCAACTGTACGCGGTAATTGCTGCCGTTAGGCTGCACTTTTCCAGGTACGGCGAAGCGTTTGCTCAGGCTCTTCTGCCAGATTTCTGCGTTTTGCGGATTGCTCAGCGCGCCCACCTGCACCATGTATCCACCCCCGGATACCGGCGCAGACTGATGGGTAGCCGGACGAGCAACCACTGGCGCGGCAACCACCGGGGCGGCGGCGGCCATCGCGGTGCGAGAGGTGTTTGCGCTGGCAACCGGTGCATCATCATCCGCTGCAACGGGTGCAGGTTCGCTGGTCTCAAGCACGCCCGCAGGTAAAGGCTTCGGAGCCTGAAGGAAACCGCCGCCGTTAGAGGCGCTTGCGCCCGCTCCCGCGCTATCCTCACCGCTGGTTGAATCATCGTTCTGGGTGTTCAGCGTGCTGTTGTCGACGGGACGGACGGCGGCACCGATGGCCGGTGGCGCGGACAGGACTGGCGTGCCCATGTCGCTTGAGCCGAGGCTAGGGCGTGCGGGCAGGGCGTAGGTCTGTCTGGCAACGGTGGTACCAATGGTGCCCGGGCCAGACAGCGTGCCGTCCGGCGCGACGTTAATGATGTCGAGCTTAACGCGGGTGCTGTTGGTCAGGTTAAGGCGATCGAAGGCCGCTTTAGACAAATCGATAATCTTGTCAGAGGTGAACGGACCGCGGTCATTAATACGGACTACCAGCATGCGGCCATTGGACAAGTTGGTCACGCGCACGTAGCTTGGGATCGGCAGCGTCGGGTGAGCCGCAGTCATTGCCGAAGGATCGAACTCTTCGCCGCTGGCGGTAACGTTGCTACCGGCTTCGTTGCCGTACCAGGTCGCGGTACCGGTCTGCGTAAAGCGAGACGCATCGCGAATGATTTTGTAGCTGTTGCCGTTGGCGCTGTAGTCGTTGTTGGCATTCGCATTCAGAGGCTCATAGACCGGATAGGCACCGCCAATCTCGACTACCGGCCCATTATAGGCGGGCTCTGGCGCGGCCTGCTGCGGTTGGTTGTCTGGAGAACTACAGGCACTCAATAACAGCCCGGCGATAATCGCCCCTACCCACTCCTTGCGCATTGCTCACCCCTATAAATTTTTTGATAACATTTTTCGATGAGTATGTATCGACATGACGATACCAAACCCAGCCATCAGCACGATTAGCGCTGAACCACCATAACTGACCAGAGGTAAAGGAACCCCTACTACCGGCACTATACCACTCACCATGCCAATGTTTACAAAGACATAGACAAAGAATATTAGCATTAACCCTCCCGACATAACGCGGCCGAAAGTAGTTTGCGCTTTTGCGGCAATTACCAGCCCACGGGTGATCAGGCCCAGATAGAGCGCCAGCAGCACCAGGACGCCCTGCAGGCCCAGTTCCTCGGCCAATACCGCGAAGATAAAGTCGGTGTGGCGCTCGGGCAAGAATTCAAGCTGTGACTGAGTGCCGTGCAGCCAGCCTTTGCCGGAGAAACCGCCAGAACCGATGGCAATCTTGGACTGAATAATGTGATAACCGGCCCCGAGCGGGTCACTTTCCGGGTTAAGCAGCATCATCACGCGGTCTCGCTGATAGTCGTGCATCAGGAAGAACCACAGGATAGGAATAAAGGCTGCCACCAGCACGGCCGCGCAGGCAATAAGCTTCCAGCTCATGCCGGAGAGGAAAAGCACAAAGATGCCGGAGGCGGCAATCAGGATTGCGGTTCCGAGGTCCGGCTGTGCGGCGACCAGCAAGGTGGGAACAAACACCAGCACCAACGCAATGGCAGTATTTTTCAACGAAGGCGGGCAGATATCGCGGTTAATAAAGCGTGCCACCATCAGCGGTACGGCAATTTTCGCCAGCTCCGAGGGCTGGAAACGTACGAAGCCCAGATCGAGCCAGCGCTGGGCGCCTTTACTGACCTGTCCAAACACGTCTACCAATACCAGCAGGAAAATACAGAAGATGTAGAGATAGGGCGCCCAGCTTTCATACACGCGGGGGGGAACCTGCGCCAGCACCAGCATGATAACCAGTCCTCCGGCAATCTGCGCGAGTTTGCGCTCCATCATACCGACGTCCTGACCGCTCGCGCTCCAGATAACGAACGCGCTATAGACCAGCAACGCCAGTACGATAAGCAGCATAGTGATGTCGATGTGCATCTTGGTCCACAGCGACCCTTTCTGTTGGCTCTCAGTCATTCTACGTTAATCACCTTCAATGCCGGGCGCAGCAGGCGCTTCGTCCGGTAATTTTGTCGTATTGTCGCCCAATAAGATATGGTCGAGGATCTGGCGGACGATGGTCCCCACGGCGGGCCCGATACCGCCGTTTTCCAACACTACGTTGACTGCAACGGTAGGGTTGTCGTAAGGCGCAAAGGCGTTCATCAGCTTGTGGTCACGCAGATGCTCTGCAATTTTATGTGCATTATAGGTTTCATTGGCTTTGAGGCCGTAAACCTGGGCAGTACCGGATTTCGCCGCGGCTTTATACGGCGCATCCATAAAGTATTTACGTGCGGTCCCGTTCGAACGGTTTGCTACGCCAAACATGCCGTCTTTCGCCAGCTCCCAATACCCGGAATGGATATCGCCAATCTGCGTCGTTTCCTGCTGTTGGTACGGCACCTTGGTGGCACCGTCCTGTGTGTTGAGCAGAAGGTGAGGCGTTTTGACGTTGCCGTCGTTAATCAGCGTGGTTAGCGCCTTCATGTTCTGAATCGGTGTCGCGGTCCAGTAGCCTTGTCCGATCCCTACCGGGATGGTGTCACCCTGATACCACGGCTTTTTAAAGCGTTTCATCTTCCAGTCGCGCGTCGGCATGTTGCCATTACGCTCTTCCGAGAGATCGATGCCGGTATACTGGCCGTAGCCAAATTTCGACATCCACTCTGACAGACGGTCGATGCCCATATCGTAGGCCACCTGATAGAAGAAGGTATCCGCCGACTCCTCAAGGGCTTTTGTCACATTCAATCGACCGTGACCCCAGTGTTTCCAGTCTCGATAACGCTTGTCCGAGCCGGGAAGTTGCCACCATCCGGGGTCAAACAGCGACGTATTTTTGGTAATCACGCCCGCGGTCAGCGATGAAACGGCGATGTACGGTTTGACCGTCGAGGCGGGAGGATACACCCCCTGCGTCGCGCGGTTGATGAGCGGCCGATCGGGATCGTTGAGCAAGGTGTTGTAATCCTTGCTGGAAATTCCGTCTACAAACAGATTCGGATCGTAGCTTGGGTTGGAAACAAGCGCCCGAATGCTGCCATCGCGCGGATCTGTGACCACTACGGCGGCGCGGCTGCCGCTCAGCAGCTGTTCAATATAGATTTGCAGCGGGAGATCGAGCGTAAGCGTAATGTCTTTGCCGGCCTGAGGCGGCTCTTCGTGTAGCTGACGGATAACTCTGCCACGGTTGTTGACTTCAACTTCGGCGTAGCCCGTTTTGCCGTGCAGCGTGCTTTCGTAGTAACGCTCAATGCCCAGCTTGCCGATGTCGTGCGTCGCGGCGTAGTTAGCAAGAATACCGTCTTTGTCCAGCCTTTCAACGTCGCGATCGTTAATTTTTGAAACATAACCAATCACGTGTGTCAGCGCGGAACCGTAAGGGTAATAGCGGCGCTGATAGCCTTTGACTTCAACGCCGGGGAATTTGAATTGGTTGACCGCAAAACGCGCCACCTGCACCTCGGTTAATCCCACTTTTACCGGAATAGAGGTGAAGCGTCGCGCACGTTTGCGTTCTTTGTAGAAGTTTTCAATATCTTCAGAGGTGAGATCGACAATCGTCGTCAACGCAATCAGCGTATTTTTAACGTCGTCGACCTTCTCTGGCATCATTTCCAGCTGATAGATGGTGCGATTAAGCGCCAGCGGGGTGCCATTTCGGTCGTAGATAATTCCACGACTCGGTGCAATGGGAATGAGCTTGATGCGGTTATCGTTCGATCGGGTTTGATAATCCTGAAAACGCACCACCTGGATAGTGTATAGATTGTAAACCAGTATGCTGCTAAGCAGCAGAATGCCAGAAAGCGCCACCAGTGCACGGCGCACAAAGAGGGCTGATTCAGCCGAATAGTCGCGAAAAGGATTACGGTCTATTTTCATCCCACTACTTAATCCACTGTGCTGCTGATATTGACCTACCGATTATTCGCGGTGGTACGGATGATTAGTGGTAATACTCCAGGCACGATAAAGGCTTTCGGCCACCAGAACCCGAACCAGCGGGTGTGGTAGCGTCAGCGGAGAGAGCGACCAGCTCTGAACCGCAGCCTCCTTGCATGCCGGTGCCAGCCCTTCAGGACCGCCGATGAGCAAACTGACATCTCTGCCGTCCTGCTTCCAGCGCTCAAGCTGTTGGGCCAACTGCGGGGTCTCCCAGGGGGTTCCCGGAATATCCAGCGTAACAATACGATTGCCTTTTCCAACCACCGACAGCATCTGTTCGCCTTCTTTTTCAAGAATGCGTTTGATATCTGCGTTTTTCCCGCGTTTACCCGCGGGGACTTCAATCAACTCAAACGGCATGTCTTTTGGGAAACGGCGGAGATAATCCGTGAAGCCAGTCTGCACCCAATCGGGCATTTTCGTACCTACGGCGACGAGTTGCAGCTTCACTCATTAACCCCAGAGTTTCTCGAGTTCGTACAGCACGCGGCTTTCTTCCTGCATGACGTGAACGATCACTTCACCGAGGTCAACAACAACCCAGTCAGCTTCGTTAATGCCTTTGATGCCGTGAGCTTCAAGGCCTGCTGCCTTGGCTTCTTCAACCAGGTGACCGGCGATGGAAACAACGTGACGGCTAGAGGTGCCGGTGCAGATGACCATGCAGTCGGTGATGCTTGATTTGCCAGCAACGTCGATAGCAACGATGTCTTGGGCTTTGAGGTCATCAACTTTGTCGATGACGAATTCTTGGAGCGCTTTACCTTGCAAAGATTCCCCCTGGGGATTGAGTAGTCTGGAACCGAAAATTAAGCGGCGGAGTATAACACGCGTTGTCTACGCGCGGTACAACCCCTGTGATTCGATATAGCGCTCAACGGAGAAGGGAAGTAAATCTGAGCAATCGCGGCCCTCGTGGCGGCGCTGACGGATTTCGGTAGCCGAAATATCCAGCAGCGGCGTGTTGGCCTGATAAATATAGCCTTGAGGACGTTGCCTGAGCTGACCGGCATCTTCTGTCTTGTGCGCATCGTACCAACGCTGTAACTCGGGCGTGTCCAGCTCGCTGCCATATCCCGGGCGGGCTAAAACCACCAGATGACACACGTCGAGTAAAGACTCCCAGCGGTGCCATTTGTAAAGCGTTAGTAATGAATCTTGGCCAATAATAAACGCCAAAGGCTGTTGAGTGCCACGTTCTTTACGTAACGTTGCAAGAGTCTCAATAGTGTAGGAGGGCGTATCGCGCTGAAGTTCACGAGAGTCCACTGAAAACAATGGGTTACCTTCAACTGCCAACTGGGCCATTTTGAGTCGCTGAGACGGCGTGGCCTCTGGCTGTGGGCGGTGCGGCGGCACATTGTTCGGCAGAAGAATCACTTTCTCAAGCTGGATCTCGTGGGCCAATTGTTCAACGGGACGCAAATGACCGTAATGAATCGGGTCAAAGGTGCCGCCGAACAGTGCCATCAGGTCGTGTTCATCGTGCGTGGCTGGGGTCATTACAAGGTTCCTGAATCAATAAAGCTGGGCGGAAGGGGTTTCCCGCACAGCAGCATTGAAAGGCTTTCCAGTTCGGGCCATACCGATTGACCATAGTCCTGTTTTAGGCGGATTTCCATCTGCGTCAACAGCTTTACTGCCTGATTCAGCTGGGCAAGCGAAAGACGCTGTAGCGCCTGCGTAACCAGCGCTCGACGGTTTTGCCACACTTTGTACTGGTCGAACAGGTTGCGCAGCGGCTGCTGGTCCATCTTGCGGCGCAGATTGAGGAGCATCAGCAGCTCACGTTGCAAAGTGCGCAGCAGAATCACCGGTTCGCTGTCTTCCTGCTGCAGTTGGCGCAGGATGTGCCAGGCACGTTTGCTTTTTCCGGCCAAAATAGCATCGAGCCAATGGTAAGGCGTAAAGTGTGCCGCATCATTAACGGCGTCTTCTACGCGTGGCAGCGTCAGTTTTCCGTCGGGATAGAGTAGGGCAAGCCTTTCGAGCGACTGGGCCAGCGCGAGCAGGTTACCCTCATAGCAATAACACAGCAGCTGATTGGCGGGGTCATCTAATTCGAGCGACAGCGCTTTGGCGCGTTTGGCAACCCAGCGCGGCAGTTGAGCCTGCTCGGGCGTCTGGCAGGTGACAAATACCGTGCGGTCGCTCAGTGCCTTGAACCAGGCCGCATTTTCCTGCGCCTTGGTGAGCTTGCTGGCGCGCAGAATCAGTAAAATATCGTCGTGCAGCAGGCTGACCAGCGTCTTGAGCTGCTCTGCCATTGGCGCAGAGGGGCCGTTTTCGGGAAGGTGCAGTGTCAGGGTCTGGCGACTGGCGAACAGACTCAGCGCCTGGCAACTGCTGAATATGCTGTCCCACTCGGTGTGGGCATCAAGAATAAAGCTAAAGTGTTCGTTGAATTGTGCTGCATTTGCGGCCTGACGCACGGCGTCCTGGCTTTCCTGCAACAGCAGCGGATCGTTACCGCATAATAAATAACAAGCGCGCAGCCCCTCTCGGAGCTGCGCGGCAAGTTGTTCAGGATAGACACGAGTCATAGCTAGTAAGTACTGGCCGCAGGGGCTTTCCCGACGCTAATGATTTCTGGTGTACCGTCTACCACATCTTTTTTGGTCAACTCTGAGGCCTGTACGGTCAGCAGTTTACGAATCAGCTGCTGAGCGGCCTGTTCACGCATCTCTTTGTCGATAATGTCCTGCTCGGCATCTTTTGCTAACGCTGCCAATGGGTTATCGAAGAAGGAGCGGAACACGGTCACGCTGATAGGGTAAATATCTTTACCCGGCATCAGGACCTGCGCACGCACGGTCATTTCTTTCTGGTATTCGGCAGTCTTGCCGTCCTGGAAGATAGAGGCCGTCGCCTGGCTCTCCGTTGCGCCAACTATACGCAGCTCGGGGAGGCTTTTCTTGTTGGAAACCGTGGGTTCCACTACGGTGACATCGCTCAGTTTTAACTGGCTGCGAATTTCACGCGTGAGCGGACCGTAAGGGTCATAGCTGTTGAGGGTAATGGTTTTCAAATCGCTCGGCACGTTGGTCGTGCCACGCAGATGAAAACCACAGCCCGAAGTCACCAGAACAATCGCGCCTAACAACAGCATCAAAATACGATTTCGCATAATATTTTCTCGCAAAAAAAGCCTCCTTGAATCAACCGACTACCAGGTTAAGCAGCTTGCCTGGCACGTAGATTACCTTGCGAACTGTAACCCCATCCAGATATTTTGCGACCAGATATTCTTGCGCCGCTAATTCGCGAACCTGCTCTTCTGTCGCGTCTGCGGCAACGGTTATTTTGGCACGTACTTTACCATTTACCTGTACCACTACCAGCTTAGAGTCTTCGACCATGGCTTTTTCATCTGCCACCGGCCAAGGCGCGGTATCGACATCACCTTCGCCACCCAGTGTCTGCCACAGGCTGAAGCACACGTGCGGAGTGAACGGATACAGCATGCGAACCACGGCCAGCAGAGCTTCCTGTAGCAGTGCGCGATCCTGGTCGGTGTCCTGAGGTGCACGACCCATCTTGTTCATCAGCTCCATAATCGCCGCGATTGCGGTGTTAAAGGTCTGACGACGGCCGATATCATCGGTCACTTTAGCGATAGTTTTGTGCAGGTCGCGGCGAAGATCTTTCTGCTCAGCAGAAAGGGTCGCAACGTCCAGCGCAGGCGCAGCGCCTTTTTCACTGTGCTCATAGGCCAGTTTCCAGACACGTTTCAGGAAGCGGTTTGCCCCTTCAACGCCGGATTCCTGCCATTCGAGGGTCATTTCTGCCGGAGAAGCGAACATCATGAACAGACGCACGGTGTCAGCACCGTATTTCTGCACCATGACCTGCGGGTCGATGCCGTTGTTTTTGGACTTGGACATCTTGCTCATGCCCGCATACACCAGCTCGCGACCTTCAGGGTCGGTGGCTTTCACGATGCGGCCTTTCTCATCACGCTCAAGGGTGGCATCGATTGGGGAAACCCAAACGCGTGCGCCACCTTCGTTCAGGTAGTAGAAGGCGTCAGCCAGCACCATACCCTGACACAGCAGGCGTTTTGCTGGTTCATCTGAGGTGACCAGACCCGCGTCGCGCATCAGTTTGTGGAAGAAGCGGAAGTACATCAGGTGCATGATGGCGTGTTCGATACCGCCAACATATTGGTCTACCGGCAGCCAGTAGTTGGCCGCAGCGGGATCCAGCATGCCTTTATCGTAGTCCGGGCAGGTGTAACGCGCGTAGTACCAGGACGACTCCATGAAGGTATCGAAGGTGTCGGTTTCACGCAGGCCAGGGATGCCATTAACGGTGGTTTTTGCCCACTCAGGATCGGCCTTGATTGGGCTGGTGATGCCGTCCATGACGACGTCTTCCGGCAGAACCACCGGCAGTTGATCTTCAGGCGTTGGAATGACGGTACCGTCTTCCAGCGTGATCATCGGGATTGGCGCACCCCAGTAACGCTGGCGTGATACACCCCAGTCGCGCAGACGGTAGTTAACTTTACGCTCACCGACGCCCAGGCTCACCAGTTTGTCAGCGATGGCGTTGAAGCCTTGCTCGTGATTTAGACCGTCGAACTCGCCGGAGTTGCAAAGTACGCCTTTCTCGGTCATGACTTCGGACTGGACGTCAGGCACGCTGCCGTCGGCGTTCAGGATAACCGCTTCAATTGGCAGGTTATATTTAGTGGCGAATTCCCAGTCGCGGGCATCGTGGCCAGGAACGGCCATTACCGCACCGGTGCCGTATTCCATCAGAACGAAGTTGGCGACCCAGATTGGGATTTTTTTGCCGTTCAACGGATGAATCGCGAACAGGCCGGTCGGCATGCCTTTCTTCTCCATGGTCGCCATTTCTGCTTCGGCTACCTTGGTGTTGCGGCATTCGTCGATAAAGTCGGCCAGCGCAGGCTGTGAAGCGGCTGCCTGCAGTGACAGTGGGTGACCCGCAGCCACGGCGGCGTAGGTTGCCCCCATGAAGGTGTCTGGACGCGTGGTGTAAACCGTCAGTTTCTCTTCGCTGTTTTCAACGTCGAAGGTTATTTCGACGCCTTCAGAGCGGCCAATCCAGTTACGCTGCATGGTCTTGACCTGCTCAGGCCAGCTCTCGAGGGTATCGAGGTCGTTCAGCAGCTGATCGGCGTAGGCAGTGATTTTAATGAACCATTGTGGGATCTCTTTACGCTCAACCTTGGTATCGCAGCGCCAGCAGCAGCCGTCGATAACCTGTTCGTTAGCCAGAACGGTCAAGTCCTGCGGACACCAGTTCACCGCTGAGGTTTTTTTGTAAACCAGACCTTTCTCGTAGAGCTTGGTGAAGAACCATTGTTCCCAGCGATAGTATTCAGGCTGACAGGTCGCGAGCTCGCGGTCCCAGTCATAGCCGAAGCCCAGCAGTTTAAGCTGGTTCTTCATGTATTCGATGTTTTCGTAAGTCCATGGCGCTGGCGCGGTGTTGTTTTTAACCGCGGCACCTTCAGCGGGCAGACCAAACGCATCCCAGCCGATCGGCTGTAGAACGTTTTTACCGAGCATACGCTGATAGCGGGAAATCACGTCACCGATGGTGTAGTTACGAACGTGACCCATGTGTAGACGGCCTGATGGATAAGGCAACATGGAGAGGCAGTAATACTTCTCTTTTCCCGGTTCTTCGGTAACTTTGAAGGTTTGCTTCTCTTGCCAGTGAAGTTGAACCTGTGACTCTATATCTTCTGGACGGTATTGCTCTTGCATGGCGGCCGATGGTCCTGTGAGTGAAAAACAGCTACATCCGTAGCCCTATTTCGTTAATCAAATATCAAATGATGCGTTAATAACAAAACTTTCAAACAGATCCGCATAGCATAGCTGATAAGCGGCAAGGGCAACAACACCAAGCGTGGCACCAGAGGCTTTTTATGCTGATCTGTGGGGGTTTATTTTTCGGACAAAGCGGAAACTGTGGGCTGCATCCGACCGAGTCAGAGATTCACGACTAAAATAGGCAGAAGGGCCATAAAGCGAAAGCTTTGTTTTTTGAATGTAATTTGTTCAACGAAAGCAAACTGTTTTAGGCGTTTAAGTCGCACTTTAAGGAGCAACTATGACAAATGAACAGCAGGACTATCGCCAATTAATGGCTTCATTGACGGAGCGCCTGCGCGGCGGTGAACGCGATATCGATTTGCTGGTGCGCGATGCGCGAGAAAGCCTTAAACAAGAAGGCAACCTGTCGGTAAACGAAATAGACAGACTGACTATCTCGGCAAGGCGTGACTTGCAGGAATTTGCCCGCATTTACGGTGAATACGCGCCGTCGCACAGAATCGCCCCTAAGCCTACGTCGGAAGCGCCGGAAGAAGAAGACAGCGTGTTCATGCGCGTTATTAAGGAAAGCCTGTGGCGCGAGCTTGCGGATATCACCGACAAAACCCAACTTGAGTGGAAAGAGGTGTTTAAAGACGTAAACCATCACGGTGTTTATCACAGCGGAGAAGTGGTCGGGTTGGGGGATCTTATCTGCGAGAAATGCCATTTTCATCTCGCCGTTTACACGCCGGAGATTCTGAGCAAATGCCCGGAGTGCGGGAATGACGAGTTTTCCCGCAGGCCGTTCGAACCTTAATCTTGCAGCGGCAGCTGCCCCAGCTCACCCCAGTCAATGACTCCTGTAAGCGACTGGGGATTTACAGGGTAATTCGCTTCCTCTTTGAGGCTTACCCCTTAGGGTCCGCTGCCTTGCCGCAGTGCCGATGAATTTGGAAATTAGTGCAGGATTTTGGCTAAGAAATCTCTCGCACGCTCAGACTCGGGATTATTGAAGAAGTCGTCTTTATTGCGATCCTCCACAATCTTGCCCTCATCCATAAAGATAACCCGGTTCGCCACCTTACGGGCAAAGCCCATCTCGTGGGTCACGACCATCATGGTCATGCCTTCGTTGGCGAGCTCGACCATCACGTCGAGCACTTCATTGATCATCTCCGGGTCAAGCGCCGAGGTCGGTTCGTCAAACAGCATTGCAATAGGGTCCATGCACAGTGCGCGCGCGATGGCGACACGTTGCTGCTGTCCGCCGGAAAGCTGGCCCGGAAATTTATTGGCGTGCGCAGAGAGCCCAACGCGGTCGAGCAGCTTGAGGCCTTTATCGCGTGCGGCGGCCTTGTCACGCTTGAGCACTTTGACCTGTGCCAGGGTCAGGTTTTCAACGATAGACAGATGCGGGAACAGCTCGAAATGCTGGAACACCATGCCGACTTTGGAACGCAGCTGCGCCAGATTGGTTTTTTTGTCATTCACGGGCGTACCGTTAACGAGAATCTGGCCTTTCTGGATGGGTTCCAGGCCGTTAACGGTTTTGATCAGCGTCGACTTACCTGAGCCTGAAGGACCGCAGACTACGACCACTTCCCCTTTCTTAACTTCGGTACTGCATTCGGTCAATACCTGGAAATGACCGTACCACTTGGAGACATTTTTCAGCGAAATCATGAAAGGGTCCTTTTCTTCAAGAAGCTCACCAGCAATGAGGCAGAGAGGCTGATGACAAAATAGACAAAACCGGCAAACAGGATCATCTCGACCTGTGTTCCGTCACGCTCGCCAATGTTGGTTGCCGTACGGAAGAAGTCCGCAAGACTGAGCACGTACACCAGAGAGGTATCCTGAAATAACACGATCGCCTGCGTTAGCAGCAGCGGCACCATGGCGCGGAAGGCCTGTGGCAAAATGATCAGCTGCATCGACTGCCAATGGGTCATACCGAGCGCCAGCGCGGCGGAGGACTGCCCACGGGCAATACTTTGAATACCGGCGCGGATGATCTCCGAGTAATAGGCCGCTTCAAACAGCGCAAAGGCGACCATCGCAGAAATCAGACGGATATCGGTCTTCGGCGACAGACCGAGCACCTGTTGCAGGAAACTTGGCACCACCAGATAAAACCACAGCAGCACCATGACCAGCGGCACGGCTCGGAACATGTTGACGTAAATTCGGGCAAACCAGCTGATCGGTTTGAACGACGACAGGCGCATGACAGCCAGCAGGGTTCCCCAAAGAATACCGAATACGATAGCGATAGCGGTTATCTTCAGCGTAATGACCATGCCGCTTATCAGGTAGGGCAGGCTGGGAACAATCGAACTCCAGTCAAATTGATACATGAATTATTTGCTCCCCAGATTGCCCGGCAGGCGAATCTTGCGTTCAACCTGTTGCATGATAAGCATGATGACCGCGTTGATGAGGACATAAGCCAGCGTGATGGCGGTAAAGGACTCATAGGCGTGAGCCGAATAGTCGAGCAGTTTGCCGGCCTGTGCGGCCATGTCGACCAGGCCGATAGTCGAGGCTATTGCCGAATTTTTGACCAGATTAAGCATCTCGGAGGTCAGCGGCGGCACGATAACGCGATAGGCATTGGGCAGCAGCACGTAGCGATAGGTCTGCGGCAGGGTCAACCCCATGGCTAGTCCGGCGGCTTTCTGACCGCGCGGCAGTGACTGGATGGCCGCACGGACCTGTTCGCAGACGCGCGCGGCGGTAAACAACCCCAAACAGACCATCGACGAAACAAAGAACTGCACGTTAGGGTCAAGATCCTGCTTGAACCACATGCCGATGTTCTCGGGCAGCAGTTCAGGCACCACCAGATACCAGATAAAGAATTGCACAATCAGCGGGACATTACGGAAAAGTTCCACGTAGCAGGTGCCGAGTGCAGACAGGAAGCGGTTAGGCACGGTACGCAGAATGCCGAATACTGAACCGACGAGGAATGCGATGATCCAGGCGCAGATTGACAGCGCCACGGTGACCTGAAAACCAGACCAGATCCAGCCGAGATAAGTGGTGTTACCGAAGGGGGCCTGTTCGAGAAAAATGCCCCAATTCCAACCAGAAGACATAGCGTACTCCATTAATTGCCGTGCAAGTGATGACGTGAACAGTCTGGATTTGTGGGTGTAAAGAATGGCGGGGTGGGGAACGACCACCCCGCATTCTCCCTGCTATGTTGCAGGTTCCTGTGCCCCTGTCAGGACATCATCACCTTCCCTTTGCCCCTGTAGCTACGAAGCTGCAGCATCAAAGGCTTCGGGGATACTTCAGTGTTTAGTGACTTTACGTATTTAATTAAAGCGCCTTATCGTTTGGCGTTTTGAACAGGGCTTTCATGTCGTCAGACAATTCAAAGTTCATGTTCAGATTCTTTGGTGGAATAGGCTGTTTGAACCAGGTGTCGAACCATTTAGCGGCCTGGCCTGAGGTCTCTGCCTGCACGATGGTGTCATCAACCAGTTTCTTGAATTCAGGGTCATCTTTACGCAACATACAGCCGTAGGCTTCTTTAGACTGCGGAGTGCCGAGAATGACCCAGTCATTCGGGTTTTTGGCTTTGGCGCGCTCGCCTGCCAGCAGGGCGTCATCAAGCATAAATGCAGCAGCACGGCCAGTTTCCAGTGTACGGAAGGAGTCACCGTGGTCTTTAGTACTGATGATTTTCAGACCCAGCTTTTTCTCGTCGTTCAGTTTGTTGAGCAGCACTTCAGAGGTCGTCCCTGAAGTAACGACCACAGTTTTACCCTTCAGATCGTCGAAGTCTTTAATCGGCGAGCCTTTCTTAACCAGAAGACGGGTACCGATAACGAAGATGGTGTCAGAGAACGCCGCCTGCTGCTGACGTTCGAGGTTGTTGGTGGTGGACCCACACTCGAAGTCGTAGGTGCCGTTTTGCAGCAGCGGAATGCGGTTTTGCGAGGTGATAGGCAACATTTTCACCTGAAGATTTGGCGCGTTGAGCTTCTTCTTAATAGCATCAACAATGGCGTTAGAGAAATCCTGTGAATATCCCACCACTTTCTGTTCATTATTGTAATAAGAGAAGGGAATAGAAGACTCACGGTGGCCGACAACAATCAGGCCGCTGTCTTTGATTTTTTTCAGCGTACCCGTCAGGTCTTCGGCGTGGGCTAGGCTACTTGCGGCGACACTTGCCAGCAGAACTGACAACACCAGTTTGCGCATTTGCATGGTCCAACTCCTTTGCTTAGTGATGGATCCCTCAGGAAGGATCAAAGATGAATCCGATAATAAAGACTTCCGTTAACTCACTCTCGGCTGTGCTCAATATAATCTTGGCATTCAGAAGATACCGTAATGTGAATATTGTGAAATCGTTATGTTTCTTTTTTGAGACAACGCGCGCACCAATTTCAAGCAACAATGGCCTGTTGCACCGGTATGGTGACCAGTTTTTGCACGAAATGTGTCAAAACGATGCAAGGCGCGACTATAAGTTTATAAATAAGATATCTTTCAACAAGATGTAGCAAGATGCATGCCAACTGAACTTATTAGTCGAATTTATGAACGAATAGCGAAGGTAAGTGAAAAGAATAGAACGGCGAAAACGGCGACCAGGCAGGAAGTAAAAAGAGACCACTAAGAATAGGGTTGCACTGAAAACAGGCAGAGGCACCCTTAAGTGCCTCTGCATAATGACAATAACTTACGCCTTGCGGCGGCTTAACAGGATGCTTGCAACGGCAAACAGCAGGGTCAGGATCCACACCGGCCAGCTTCCCATGCGGGCATAAGGCGTAACACCGGCGGTTGGCGTGACTTTTACTTCCAGCACCTGACGGGTGAACTGCGGGATCTCGGCGATAATATTGCCCTCGGCATCAACGGCGGCAGTAACACCGTTATTGGTGCTGCGCAGCAGAGGACGGCCAAGCTCGACGGCGCGCATGCGTGCCATCTGGAAATGCTGCCACGGCCCGATCGAGTGTCCAAACCACGCGTCGTTTGAAACGGTCAGCAGCAGGTTGGTATCAGGATGGAAGTTCTCCCGCACCTGTTCGCCTTCGACAATTTCATAGCAAATGGCGGTGGTGAAATTCAGACCGGCAACGTGCAGCGGTGGCTGAATATAGTTACCGCGACTAAATGATGACATCGGCAAATCGAAGAACGGGGCTAAAGGACGCAGCAGGTCTTCCATAGGTACAAACTCACCGAATGGCACCAGATGATATTTGTTGTAGCGATTAGGATCGGGATAACGATAAGGCTCAGGCTCACCCAGAGCGATCACGCTGTTATAAGTCTTGGCACCGGTTTCGGTACGCTGATAATCAACGATGCCGGTGATCAGATGACTGTGATGTGCGCGTGAAAGGTCATCCATCATGGTCAGAAACTGCTGCTGATCGGATTCGATATCCGGGATAGCCGACTCTGGCCAGATGATGATTTTCGCCTTGCCGAGGTAAGGACGCGTCTCGTCGAGATAGGCCTGTAGCGTTGAGATAAGCGCTTTCGGGTCCCACTTCATCGACTGCGGAATATTTCCCTGAACCATAGCAACGTCAACGGTTTTGTCCGGCTGTGGCGTGAACCAGTGCACCTGACGCAGAGGCCAAGGCAGCAGCAGCATGGCCAGCGCGATGACCGCCGGCACTTTCTTACGTTGATGCAGCGCATACACCAGCAGACCGCTGAGCGACATCATCACAAAGGTGATGCTCTCAACGCCACCGAGCGGAGCGAGCCCTTTCAATGGACCATTGATCTGGCTGTAGCCAAACTGTAGCCACGGGAAGCCGGTCAGTACCCAACCGCGTAAAAACTCGGTAATTTGCCACAGCGCAGGTGCCGCAAGCGCCAGACGCCACCAGGTGGTTTTAGGCCACAGCTTGGCAAGTAATGCGCCAAACAGCAGGGTATAGAGTGACAGATAGACGGCGAGCAGCGCCACCAGGAAGATGTTCACCGGGCCTGGCATACCGCCAAAAGTGGCGATACTGACATAAACCCAGTTCACGCCGCTGCCGAACAGGCCTAATCCCCAACAAAAACCCAGCAGCGCCGACTGGCCCGGACGGCGGTCAAGGGTAACCGCCAGCAGGCCAAACAGCGAGATGATGGCCGCAGGCCAAAAGTCATAAGGGGAGAAGGACAGCGTGCCACAGGCACCAAATAAAACCGCCAGCAGGCATCTCACCCGCTGGCGTTGGAATATACCCGTCATATTTCACACCACAAATGTGTTGGCTTCATTCCCTTACCCAAGCGGCTTCTCTGTGTAAGCGCCTGGGGATGCGTTCCTTTGCCGCCTTCCTGCGACGCGAAATCTGACAGGTATAAAAATTTTAGTGCCATGTTTTAAATTAAGCTTCCAATTTCGGTTGCGGCGCGTCGTCCGGGATTTTTACGTGAACCTGAATGATACGGCGGCTATCGGCCATCGCAACTTTGAATACGTAACCGTCGATTTCGATCGTTTCGCCGCGGGCAGGGAGGTGCCCAAAGGATTGCATGACCAGACCGCCAATGGTGTCGACCTCTTCATCGCTGAAGTTGGTGTCGAATACCTCGTTGAAGTCTTCAATTGGCGCAAGTGCGCGAACGGTATAGGTATGTCGGCTTAGCTGACGGATATTGAGATCTTCTTCATCATCGTATTCGTCTTCAATTTCGCCAACGATCAGCTCGAGAATGTCTTCAATGGTCACCAGACCAGAGACGCCACCAAACTCGTCAACCACAATCGCCATGTGGTAACGCTGTGAACGGAACTCTTTCAGCATGCGGTCTACGCGCTTGCTTTCAGGAACGACAACAGCGGTTCTCAGCACTTTATCGATGCTGAATGGCTCTGATTCGGTACGCATAAATGGCAATAAGTCTTTTGCCATCAGAATACCTTCAATGTGGTCCTTATCTTCACTGATGATCGGGAATCGTGAGTGGGCTGACTCGATAATGACGTCCAGGCACTCTTCGATTGGCTGATTGCGTTTAAGCGTAATCATCTGCGAACGCGGGATCATGATGTCACGAACGCGCTGCTCGGCGATATCCATCACGCCTTCCAGCATGTCTCGGGTATCGGGGTCGATCAGATCGTTTTGTTCGGAATCACGGATCAGCTCAACCAAATCACCACGGTTTTTAGGTTCACCGTGAAATAACTGGTTAAGAATAAGGGAAAAGAAGCCCTTCTTGGGACTGGGGCTGTCGCTGTTTTGTGGGTGGTCATCGCTCATGGCGTTGGGTTGGAGATTCTCTTGTTGATAATAGTAAAATCATTGACGTCAGGGCGTGGCGCTAGCGTCAATGACATGGGTAATGAAAACAGAGTAATGCTTTTTAGTGCGTTTCGTCGAGTGACACTATTCTTTCGACTAATGATTCATCGAATAAATCATTCGTCGAGCAAAAGATAAGGGTCGGGATGTCCGAGAGATTGCATAATCTCAATCTCGATGGCTTCCATCTCTTCCGCTTCTTCCTCTTCGATGTGGTCATACCCTAGCAGATGGAGGCTACCGTGGACAACCATATGGGCCCAGTGCGCATTTAACGCCTTATTTTGCTCGCGGGCTTCTTGTTCAACGACCTGACGGCAGATGACCAAATCGCCAAGCAACGGCATTTCCATGCCCGGTGGTGCTTCAAACGGGAAAGACAGCACGTTGGTCGGCTTGTCTTTACCGCGATAGGTCATGTTCAGCTCATGGCTTTCCGCCTCGTCAACGATGCGGATTGTCACTTCCGACTCTTCCTGGAACTGAGGAAGTACGGCTTCCAGCCACTGCTGGAAGTCGCTCTCTGCCGGCAAGCCTTCGCTGCTCTCGCTGGCAATCTGTAAATCTAAAATAACCTGATGACTCATGTATTGCTCTGTTCAGGGGTGGGTTGGGCAGCATACTGCTGTGATTCTTGCTTGCGCTGTCTGGCAACCTCGTCACGGCGTTTCTGGTCTTCTTCTTCCCAGGCTTCATAGGCGACCACGATGCGGGCAACCACCGGGTGGCGCACGACGTCTTCGCTGTGGAAGAAGTTAAAGCTCAACTCTTCAACGCCAGAAAGCACTTCAATGGCGTGGCGCAGGCCGGATTTTTGGTGGCGCGGCAGGTCAATCTGCGTAACGTCGCCGGTAATAACCGCCTTGGAGTTGAAACCGATACGCGTCAGGAACATTTTCATCTGTTCAATCGAGGTATTCTGGCTTTCGTCCAGAATGATAAAGGCGTCATTGAGTGTACGGCCGCGCATGTAGGCCAGCGGCGCAACTTCAATTACGTTTCGCTCAATCAGCTTCTCGACTTTCTCAAAGCCGAGCATTTCGAACAGCGCATCATACAGGGGACGCAGGTAAGGGTCGACCTTCTGGCTGAGATCGCCGGGCAGGAAGCCCAGTTTTTCACCGGCTTCGACCGCGGGGCGCGTCAGTAGAATACGACGAACCTCCTGGCGCTCCAGTGCGTCAACCGCTGCCGCAACCGCCAGATACGTTTTACCCGTACCGGCAGGCCCGATACCAAAGGTGATATCGTGGTCAAGCACGTTGGCAATATACTGTGCCTGGTTCGGCGTGCGCGGCTTAATCATGCCGCGCTTGGTCTTGATAATGACCGCTTTACCGTAGTCCGGCACGCTCTCTGCGGTTTGCTCCAGTACACGACTCTCTTTAATGGCCAGGTGGATTTTTTCAGGATCGATGTCCTGAATTTCACCGCGCAGCGGCGCCGTGTCGACATACAGGTCGCGCAGGATATCCGCGGCCGCTTCGACGCAAAGGTTTTTACCTACCAGTTTAAAGGCGTTATCACGACGATTGATCTCGATGCCCAACCGGCGCTCCAGTTGTTTGATGTTGTCATCAAACGGGCCACAAAGACTCAGCAGACGCTGATTGTCTTCGGGCTCCAGCAAAATCTCTTGTGTTACAACGTTCAAACTATTCCTCTGGGCCACTCGGGACCTGTTGAAGGTGTATTTCGATGACGACTTTATAAAGTAATCATACATGCCCTTGGCGAAATTTTCCCAGCACCTCAAGTGCTGTTGATCAGAATATGCGGCCTTTCTCCAAAAAATAAAGGGCGCCTGAGCGCCCTTTAACGTTAATCATTGAAAAGATTAGGGCTGATAGAGACCCACGCCGATTTCATTCTCTTTACGGGTGCGTGCAATCACCGACTGCGGGGAGGCAATTTGACGCAGATCCATCTGGTCTTCGGTACGCACCACGATGCCGCGCAGGGAGTTGGTCAGTACGTCGATAATCTCGACGTCTACGAACTTGCCAATCATGTCCGGCGTGCCTTCGAAATTGACCACGCGGTTGTTTTCGGTGCGGCCTGTCAACTCCATGATGCTCTTGCGAGACGTGCCTTCCACCAGAATGCGTTGCACGGTGCCAATCATGGCGCGACTAATGCGCAGGGACTGCTGGAGAATGCGTTCCTGCAATTCGTACAGGCGCTGCTTCTTCTCCTCTTCGCTGACGTCGTCAACCATGTCCGCCGCCGGCGTGCCCGGGCGAGCAGAGTAGATAAAGCTGTAGCTGACGTCCATGTTGACGTCGGCGATAAGCTTCATGGTCTGCGCGTGGTCTTCCGCGGTCTCACCAGGGAAGCCGACGATAAAGTCGGAGCTAAAGGTGATGCCAGGGCGCGCCTTGAGGATTTTACGCAGCGTGGATTTATACTCCAGCACGGTGTGCGCGCGCTTCATCATGGTCAGCACACGGTCTGAGCCGCATTGCACCGGCAGATGCAGGAAGCTCACCAGCTCAGGGGTATCTTTATAAACCTCGATGATGTCGTCGGTAAACTCGATAGGGTGGCTGGTGGTGAAGCGAATACGGTCGATGCCGTCGATGCTAGCGACCAGGCGCAGCAGCTCGGCGAAGGTGCAAATCTCACCGTCAAAGCCAGGACCGCGATAGGCGTTAACATTCTGGCCCAGCAGGTTAACCTCACGCACGCCCTGTGCCGCAAGTTGGGCGATTTCGAACAGCACGTCGTCGCTCGGGCGGCTGACTTCTTCGCCGCGGGTGTAAGGCACTACGCAGAAGCTACAGTACTTGTTGCAGCCCTCCATGATGGAGACAAAGGCGGTCGGGCCGTCGGCACGGGGTTCAGGCAGGCGGTCGAATTTTTCGATTTCGGGGAAGCTGACGTCAACGATAGGACTTTTGCTGCCGCGTACGTGGTTGATCATTTCCGGCAGGCGGTGCAGCGTTTGCGGGCCGAATACGATGTCGACATAGTGGGCGCGCTGGCGAATCAGCTTGCCTTCCTGCGAGGCCACGCAGCCGCCGACGCCGATAATAATCTCGGGTCTTTTGCGCTTGAGCAGCTTCCAGCGGCCGAGCTGGTGGAAGACTTTCTCCTGCGCCTTTTCCCTGATTGAGCAAGTATTAAGCAACAGCACGTCGGCCTCTTCGGCATTTTCAGTGAGTTCGAAACCGTGTGTGCTGTTAAGCAGGTCAGCCATTTTAGATGAATCGTACTCGTTCATCTGGCAGCCCCAGGTTTTAATATGCAGTTTTTTCTTCATTGACATGCCATTACTCAAAAAGCGTTAAACAAAACACCCCTATACTCTACTTCTGGAGTGAAGCCTCAGAGCCTATTGGTCAATAGTTTGGGAATGGGGTGGCGAATAGACTCTGCCGTACAGCCGGTGAGTGTTTTTTACCGGGCGGCGTATTTCTGGAGAAGTATTGTAATCCCACATCAATCGAGTGGCTAGTGCGTCAGCGCAGGTTACGGACTGATAGCAACAGAAAAATCCGGTACACTTCTCAAAATATCTATCGGGCGCGTGCCTTGATTTCACGAAAAATAACCCAGTAAACGAAGAGCAGAATGAATACTGTCGTGACAAAAATGATAAATAAGTCCTTCGACGTGGTGGTGGTAGGCGGTGGAATGGTCGGTGCCGCGACGGCGCTGGGTTTCGCTCAGCAAGGGCTGAATGTGGCGGTTATTGAAGACAAGGCGCCACAGCCTTTTGATGCTGCCGATCCCATCGATCTGCGTATTTCCGCCATTGGCTGCGCTTCCGTGCGCCTGCTCGAGAAGCTTGGCGCATGGAAAAACGTCGCAAAAATGCGATTTACGCCGTATCGCCGTCTGGAAACCTGGGAGCAGCCGGGGTCGGAGGTATTGTTCGACGCCCAGTCGCTCGGTCTGCCTGAACTGGGCTTTATGCTCGAAAACCGGGTGCTTCAGCTGGCTCTGTGGCAGGAGATGCAGCCGCTGGAAAATCTGACCCTATTTTGCCCAGACAAGCTTAAGCAACTGAAAAATGCGGGCGAGGGCGGATGGTTGCTGGAGCTGGTTAGTGGTGAAACGATTGATGCCAAATTGGTCGTGGCCGCAGACGGGGCGAATTCATTGGTGCGTCAGCAGGCTGGAATTGGCATTGATGGCTGGCAGTATCGCCAGAACTGTATGCTGATTAACGTCGAAACTCAGTCGAAGGATCTGGATGTCACCTGGCAGCAGTTTTACCCGAGCGGACCGCGTGCGTTCCTGCCGCTGTGGGGCAACCACGCCTCGCTCGTTTGGTACGACAGCCCGCAGCGTATCCGCCAACTACAGTCGTTAAATATGAAACAGCTGACCCAGGAGATTACGGCCGCGTTCCCGCCGCGTCTCGGGACGGTTCAGGCGCTCTCGTCAGGGTCTTTCCCGCTGGTGCGTCGTCACGCTCAGCGCTACGTCTCGCCGGGGTTGGTGTTGGTCGGTGATGCGGCGCATACCATTAATCCACTGGCCGGTCAGGGCGTGAATCTTGGCTATCGGGACGTTGAGGCGCTGCTGGACGTGGTCGCGCAGGCGAATGACAAAGGTGAAGCCTGGTGGAGTGAGAGGGTACTGCAACGCTATCAGCGCCGTCGCAGAGTTGACAACCTGATGATGCAGAGCGGCATGGACCTGTTCTACACCGCGTTCAGCAACAGTCTGCCGCCGGTGCGAATTCTTCGCAATCTGGCCTTGATGGCGGCTCAGAGAGCGGGCAAGCTGAAATCCATGGCGCTGGAATATGCCTTAGGACTGTAAATAAAAGGCAGGGAAGTGTCGAATCTATCAAGGCAGTGGCTTCACTGCCTTTTTTGTGTCCGCTATTGTTGATGTCCGAAAATAAGGTCAGGCAAAAGCCAGGACGCAGAAAAGCAAAAAGCCCGCCGAAGCGAGCTTTTCTAAATTTGGCTGGGGTGCCAGGATTCGAACCTGGGTATGCTGGTATCAGAAACCAGAGCCTTACCGCTTGGCGACACCCCAATGGTGTTTACTGCATAATTCTTACTACGACTTTGCTCATAACCATTCAGACTAAAATGGTGGCTACGACGGGATTCGAACCTGTGACCCCATCATTATGAGTGATGTGCTCTAACCAACTGAGCTACGTAGCCAATTTTTAACTATCTAAATTGCTATTGCAAGCTGTTTTTAATCATTATTTTAAAATTAAATAATAAATTTCAAACAGTTAACACGTTGAAAGTGGCTGGGGTACCTGGATTCGAACCAGGGAATGCTGGTATCAAAAACCAGTGCCTTACCGCTTGGCGATACCCCATCTTATTACTTTCAAATTGTTTTTCATTTTCATTGTGCTGTTCGAAGAACAAGACAGTGAAAAAAATGGCTGGGGTACCTGGATTCGAACCAGGGAATGCCGGTATCAAAAACCGGTGCCTTACCGCTTGGCGATACCCCATCCGTGCTTACCGAGTGAAATGGTGCGGGAGGCGAGACTTGAACTCGCACACCTTGCGGCGCTAGAACCTAAATCTAGTGCGTCTACCAATTTCGCCACTCCCGCAAACAGGAAAAGAAGTGGTGGCTACGACGGGATTCGAACCTGTGACCCCATCATTATGAGTGATGTGCTCTAACCAACTGAGCTACGTAGCCGTCTTCTTTCTGCTCAACCTTCATCGGCGTTGCGGGGCGCATTATGCGTATATGGCAGTTTTGCGTCAACAAGTTTTTTGCCAAAAAAGCGTGGATGCGGTGCATTTGGGTAGCTTATGACCACTCCGGCGATAAATTCTACAAAAGATAGGATATTCAATTAATTTAAACATAAAAAAACGGGCCTAAAGTGGCCCGTTAGCTTGAAAAAATGTCACTTATTGATAGGCAGATTCATGCACGCCTACGGCACGGCCAGAAGGATCGTTCATGGTTTTGAACGATTCATCCCACTCAACGGCTTTCGCTGAAGAACAGGCGACTGTCGGGCCACCCGGAACGCATTCTGCTGCGCTTGGAACCGGGAACAGCTCTTCAAAGATAGTCCGGTACAGATACCCCTCTTTCGAGGTCGGGGTGTTGTAAGGGAAGCGGAAATGCGCAGTTTCGAGCTGTTGGTCGGTCACCTGCTGCGCTGCCACTTCTTTTAAGGTGTCAATCCAGCTGTAGCCCACCCCGTCAGAGAATTGCTCTTTCTGACGCCACGCCACGCTTTTCGGCAAATAGTCTTCAAAACATTCGCGCAGAATGTGTTTTTCCATTTTGCCATTGCCGCACATTTTGTCTTTCGGATTAACGCGCATCGCGACGTCGAGGAATTTTTTGTCCAGGAAAGGCACGCGAGCTTCTACGCCCCAGGCTGACATCGCCTTGTTGGCGCGCGCACAGTCATACATGTGCAGAGCCAGCAGCTTACGCACGGTCTCTTCGTGGAATTCCTGCTCGTTTGGCGCTTTATGGAAGTACAGGTAGCCGCCAAACACTTCATCGGCACCTTCACCAGACAGCACCATTTTGATGCCCATCGCCTTGATCTTGCGCGACATCAGGTACATCGGGGTCGACGCACGAATGGTGGTCACGTCGTAGGTTTCGATGTGATAAATCACGTCACGGATAGCGTCGAGACCTTCCTGCACGGTGAAATGAATTTCGTGGTGCACGGTACCGAGGTGGTTCGCCACTTCCTGTGCCGCACGCAGGTCGGGTGAGCCCTCAAGACCTACCGCGAAGGAGTGCAGCTGTGGCCACCAGGCTTCGCTTTGATCTTTATCTTCAATGCGACGACCGGCGAACTTCTTGGTTATCGCAGAGATAATTGAGGAGTCCAGACCGCCGGACAGCAGCACGCCGTAAGGTACGTCTGACATCAAGTGGCTTTTAACCGACTCTTCCAGCGCGTCTTTCAGCGCAACCTTGTCAGTGACGTTGTCTTTAACGTTGTCAAACTCGAACCATTCACGCTGATAGTACTCAACGATTTCGCCGTCTTTGCTCCACAGGTAGCTGCCCGCCGGGAACTCTTTGATGGTGCGGCACACTGGAACCAGTGATTTCATCTCTGAAGCCAGGAACATGTTGCCATGCTCATCGTAGCCCATATAAAGCGGGATAATGCCCAGGTGGTCACGGCCAATCAGGTAAGCGTCTTTTTCAGTGTCATAAAGGATAAAGGCGAACATTCCCTGCAGTTCATCGAGGAACGCCGGGCCTTTTTCCTGGTAAAGCGCGAGGATCACTTCACAGTCGGATTCGGTCTGGAACGCATAACGCTCGCCAAGGGAGGCACGCAGCGCCTGATGGTTGTAAATTTCGCCGTTAACTGCCAGAACGTGAGTTTGTGCTTCGTTGTACAGGGGTTGCGCGCCGTTGTTGACGTCAACAATCGACAGACGCTCGTGACAAAGAATCGCTTTGTCGCTGGCGTAAACGCCGGACCAGTCTGGACCACGATGGCGCATCAAGCGTGACAACTCAAGCGCCTTTTTGCGCAGCTCGACGGAGTCGGTTTTAATGTCGAGCACACCAAATATAGAACACATATAACTCTCCCTAACGGCTTTTCTCTGGCGGTGATGTTATTTTTCATTACCGAGTTGTTGTTGGGCGGCATTACCGAATTCACAATTTATTTCGGACTACGCTGCGTCTCTGATAATGAAAATGCGTAAAAGCGAGAGCCTTTGCAAGCAATTTAGCGATTGTTTGAAAAATAGTTGGTTGACCCTCTGCGTTTCTTAGCGGATTGTCATTTTTAAGGGGGATAAATTATCGAATCTTCAAAAAAAGGCCGGGTGGGATAGATGGGGCTAAAAATAGCGGGCGTAACTTATCAAATAAAGAAAAAGCGCCGGTTTTTAGTGACCGGCGCTGGCAAAAAATGACTGGGGGCGCGTTAGATGACGTCGATATCGGCTACGGAAGGGTAGATCCAGGTCGGTCGGAACGGCATGTTTTCCACGTCGTTTAACGTCGAAACGCCGCTCAGCACCAGAATGGTTTCGAGTCCGGCCTGGAAGCCAGCCAGAATATCGGTGCGTAGATTGTCACCGACAATCACGGTGTCTTCGGAGTGCGCCTGCATCTTGTTCAGCGCGGAACGGATGATCCAGGGGCTTGGTTTGCCGACCACGAACGGCTTGCGGCCGGTGATTTTCTCAATCGGTGCACAGAGCGCGCCGCAGGCAGGCACAAAACCGTGCCCGTGGTAGTCGGGATTGGTGGCAATAAACCGTGCGCCGTTGGCGACAAAGTAGGCGGCTTTGTGCATCATGTCCCAGTTGTACGACCGCGTTTCACCGACTATCACGAAATCAGGATTAATATCGGTGATCGTAAATCCGGCGTTGTACAGCTCATGGATAAGCGCGCCTTCGCCAATCACGTAGGCTTTTTTACCTTCCTGACGCTTAAGGAAGTCTGCGGTGGCCATCGCTGAGGTGAAAAAGGCGCTTTCCGGCACGTCGAGTCCTGCGGAAGCAAAGCGATTAGCAAGGTCCTGTGCGGTCTGAGAGGGGTAATTGGTCAGGATAACCAGCGGCATTCCCTGTTCCTGAACACGTGCTAAAAACAGGTCGGCACCGGGCACTGGCGTATTGTCATGCAGCAGAACGCCGTCGATATCACAAATTACGTTTTTAATTGTCATAGATAACCTATTTTTTCACGACCAGATTTTTGCATCTCAAATGCAACAGCAAAGCCCCTTCATCCCTGAAGATGCCGGGACCGTCAAACCAGAAACTATTGGGCCGAATTTTCCAGCAGACGCTGGAGCAGCACGCCGTTGAGCATCGCGCGTTTCACCAGCGCAAACGCACCGATGGCCGAACGATGGTTCAATTCTGACGTCACAATCGGCAGGTTGCGGCGGAAATCTTTCAATACCTGAGTATTGATGCAGCTCTGCAGGGCAGGGAGCAGCACTTTATCGGCTTCGGTGATTTCACCGGCGATGACGACTTTCTGTGGGTTGAACAGGTTTATCGCGATGGCAATGCTTTTACCGAGATGACGGCCGACGTATTCAATCACCTCGCAGGCGAGCTGATCGCCACGGTTTGCCGCTTTGCAGATGCTGCTGATGGTGCAGTCGTCCAGCGAAAGCTTGCTTGGATAGCCCTGCGTCAGCAGATTGCGCACCCGATTTTCGATAGCCGAGTTGGCCGCGATGGTCTCGAGGCAGCCAAAATTGCCGCAGTGACAACGTTCACCGAGGGGATCGACCTGAATGTGGCCAATCTCGCCGACGTTGCCGTTGCTGCCGAGGAAGATTTGTCCGTTAACCAGAATGCCGGCACCGGTTCCGCGATGCAAACGAACCAAAATGGAGTCCTGGCAGTCGCGCGTTGCACCGAAGTAGTGCTCCGCCAACGCCAGACTGCGGATGTCATGGCCGACAAAGCTGGTGACGTTGAACTTGCTTTCAAGAATGTCCACCAACCGCCAGTTGTGAACGCTGATATGCGGCATGTAGCGCACGATGCCTTTGACCGGATCGACCAGCCCGGGCAAGATCACGGCGATCGCAATCAGTTCACGAATTTTGCGCTGATTGACTTCCATAAAATGGGTGATAGCGGAGACTAGCGCATTTTCGAGCGTCTCCTGAGTGCGTTCCGGCAGGGGATAATGCTGTTCAGAAAGGGCCTTGGCGCTCAGGTCGTATAGCGTGAGCGTGGCGTCGTTGCGGCCCAAACGGACCGCCACGGTCTGAAACGGGCGCGTCTCGGTGATAATCGAAATAGCGCGCCTGCCGCCGGTCGAGGCCTGTTGATCGACTTCTTTAATCAGGCCGCGCTCGAGCAGCTGGCGGGAAATCTTGGTGACACTGGCGGGGGCAAGCTGGCTCAGCTCGGCGATTTGAATGCGCGAGATGGGTCCTTGCTGGTCAATCAGGCGGTAGACCGCAGCACTATTTAACTGCTTGACCAGATCAACGTTACCTATTTGTGACTGCCCGCCTGTGTTCATTTATTGCTCTCTGCGATTACACCTCATCACCGTTGACGAGGGTTTTTGTTATTTTGAAGTCGTGGGTGAACGCGGTCAGGTTGGCCACTTTTCCCGCTTCAATACTGCCCAGTGTTCCTTCAACACCAATGGCGCGAGCCGGGTAGAGCGTGGCCATACGCAGCGCCTCGTCTAACGCAATACCGACATGTTCTACGCTGTTTTGTACTGCCTGAATCATCGTCAGCGCGGAACCACTGAGGGTGCCGTTTTCATCCACACAAAGTCCATCACGATAGTATATTGTTTTACCAGCAAAAATGAACTCTTCAATATTTGCTCCGGCCGGAGCGGTCGCGTCGGTGACTAATATCAGCTTTTCGCCCTTAAGTTTCTTAGCGTTACGAATACTTGGCCAGGCGACGTGATGACCGTCTACGATAATCCCGGTGTAAACTTCTGGGGTATCAAAAATCGCCCCCATCAAACCAGGCTGACGGCCAGAGATTGGCGGCATGGCGTTATACAAGTGGGTCGCGAAGCTAATACCGTCGGCAAAGCCTTCACGCGCCTGCTCGTAGCTCGAGTTGGAGTGACCGGCAGAGACGACGATTCCCGCGTCACGCAGCTGACGTATAAATCTGCCCTCAACCTGCTCCGGGGCCAGCGTGACCTTGGTAACCACGTCGGCGTTGGCGCAGATGTAGTCTATCATTGCGGTATCTGGTTTACGGATGAACGCCGGATTGTGGGTCCCTTTTTTCTCGAGGCTCAGGTACGGTCCTTCAAGATGCAGACCCAGCGCCTGATTCGGGTACTTCGCCAGATACTCGCGCATCACCTTGATGCCGTGCTTCATGAACTCGTCACTGCTGGTAATTAGCGTCGGCAGATAGCTGGTACAGCCGGATTTCTCGTTGGCCGCCTGCATGATTTCCAGCGTCTCAACCGAAATGGCTTCCAGTGAGTCATTGAATTGCACGCCGCCGCAGCCGTTGAGCTGCAGGTCGATGAATCCGGGGGCTAGTCGGGCGCCTTCCAGACTGCGCGTTTCTATATCCGCCGGCAGTGCGTCAACTGGGCAAACACAGTCGATTACCCCATTAGCAATCACTACCGCGTGGTTATCCAGAATATCGTGGCCGGTATAGATCCGACCGTTAATCAAAGCGAACATCTCACCCCCCTTTCCCCGTCGTCATTGGCACTGCAACGGCGTAAGCTTCGCGCGTTTATCCGAATCACTGACTAGGTCAGCCGATGGGGATTCTCTCACTTGCTGCCTCGTCGCGCAGAGCCAATTATTTCACGGAACTGTCTGTAAATTTTGGATTAATTAAAGATCTTTCATATTTTCGGCTTCAAGCTCACGGAAGTATTTCACCGTTTTTACTTTTAATTCCATTGTGGATGGTTCGTCGCAAACGACCACTGCTTTCGCATGCAGTTGTAGGCAGCTGATGGTCCACATGTGGTTGATGTTGCCTTCGACCGCGGCTTCCAGAGCCTGTGCCTTGGCATGGCCGGTCACCAGAATCATCACCTCTTCCGCATCGAGCAGGGTACCCACGCCGACGGTCAGCGCATATTTTGGCACCTGTGAAACATCGTTATCAAAGAAACGCGAATTGGCAATGCGTGTATCGTGGGTCAACGTCTTGATGCGCGTACGCGAAGCCAGTGAGGAAGCCGGTTCGTTAAACGCAATGTGACCGTCGTTGCCCACGCCGCCCATGAACAGATTAATTTTGCCGTAGGACTTAATTTTTGCTTCGTACTGACGGCACTCTTCATCGACGTCCGGTGCATTACCGTTTAAAAGATTAATATTTTCTTTTTTAATATCAACGTGGTCGAAGAAGTTTTTGTACATGAACGTATGGTAGCTTTCCGGATGTTCCTGCGGCAGGCCAACGTACTCATCCATGTTGAAGGTTACCACGTTTTGGAAGCTGACTTGGCCTGCTTTATGCATAGCAACAAGATGTTTATAGGCTTCCATCGGGGTACCCCCGGTCGGCAGACCCAGTACAAACGGACGTTCGGCGGTGGGGTTAAACGCGTTGATGCGTTGAACAATATGACGCGCAGCCCATTTACCCACTTCAGTGGGAGTATTCAGCGGAATAAGTCTCATCGTACACCTCTTAAGTTTTATACTTTGTATACCCACCGCGAGGGGCGATGGGCAAGGAATTTAAATGTTCCATGCATGACCGGCTTTGACTTTACAGCGGGCTCATTAACGCAGATGATCGGCACGCTGCGGCCTAGATTTTTTTAATGATAAAATAAGTTTTGGGTTATGACTAGCATTATGGCTTGTTAATACCCATTTTTGGTGATAAAAATCACAAATAATGAGGTTTTAATTTGCGATACGAATTAATTTTTTTACACTGCGCAGTATGACTTTGGTGAGTCAGGTTTTGAGCATTTTCAAAGATAGGTAGTCACACATTCTAATTAAACTACTTTGGTGATTCGTCTCAGGGCGAATAGGGGGAAAAGTTGAGTATACTTAGCTACTTGCAGAAGATTGGCCGGGCCTTGATGGTCCCGGTTGCGACATTACCCGCCGCAGCAATATTGATGGGGGTAGGGTATTGGATTGACCCGGTGGGCTGGGGCGGCGACAACGCGTTGGCGGCCCTGTTTATCAAGTCAGGATCGGCAATCATTGAAAACATGGCGGTACTCTTCGCGATTGGCGTGGCTTACGGCATGTCCAAAGACAAAGATGGCGCAGCCGCGCTGACGGGTTTCGTCGGTTTTCTGGTATTAACCACGCTGTGTTCTCCGGCAGCGGTCTCCATGATCCAAAAAATCCCAGTCGCTGACGTGCCTGCGGCCTTCGGCAAAATCAACAACCAGTTTGTGGGTATTCTCGTCGGTATCATTTCTGCAGAGCTGTATAACCGCTTCAGCCACGTAGAGCTGCCAAAGGCGTTGTCGTTCTTTAGCGGCCGTCGTCTGGTGCCTATCCTGACCTCTTTCCTGATGATCGTCGTGGCGTTCATCATGATGTACGTCTGGCCGCTTATCTTTAACGGTCTGGTGACCTTTGGTGAGCACATCCAGCAACTGGGATCTGCGGGCGCGGGCATCTATGCTTTCTTCAACCGTCTGCTGATTCCCGTCGGTCTGCATCATGCGCTTAACTCGGTGTTCTGGTTTGACGTCGCGGGCATCAACGATATCCCTAACTTCCTCGGCGGTCAGGAATCCATCGAAGCCGGCAAAGCCACCGTGGGGATCACCGGTCGTTATCAGGCGGGCTTCTTCCCAATCATGATGTTTGGTTTGCCCGGTGCGGCACTGGCTATTTACCACTGTGCACGCCCTGAAAACCGCGCGAAAGTGGGCGGCATCATGCTGGCAGCGGCGTTTGCCTCCTTCTTTACCGGCATTACTGAACCGCTGGAATTCTCCTTCATGTTCGTTGCACCGGTGCTGTATTTCATTCACGCCGTGTTGACTGGGCTTTCCGTGTTCATTGCTGCCAGCATGCACTGGATTGCCGGTTTTGGTTTCAGTGCCGGTCTGGTGGATATGGTGCTGTCATCGCGTAACCCGCTTGCAACCCACTGGTATATGCTGATCCCTCAGGGTCTGGTGTTCTTCGTTATCTATTACGTGGTGTTCCGTTTCACCATTAATAAATTCAACCTGATGACCCCAGGTCGCGAGCTGGCGGTTGCCGGTGACGAGTCCGACGGTTATGACGTGAATGTTGATACCACCGGCAACAGCAAGGCGGATGAAACTTCCCTGCTGGCCCGTCGCTATATCAGCGCCATCGGCGGTTCAGAAAACCTGACGGGCATCGACGCCTGTATCACCCGCCTGCGTCTTAACGTCAAAGACTCTTCGCTGGTGGACGATGGGTTGGCCAAACGCCTCGGCGCATCAGGCGTTATCCGTCTTAACAAACAAAGCGTGCAGGTGATTGTGGGAACCCGCGCCGAGATTATCGCCGGTGCGATGCGCACGGTGATGACTACCGGTCCGGTTGCCGCCGCTGCTGCACCGGCCACGGCCGCGCCGGTTGCCGCCGTGAAGCCTCAGGCGGTACCCAACGCGCCGAAGCCTGTGCTGGAAACGCTGGTGTCACCTATCACCGGTGAGGTCGTTGCACTCGCTCAGGTGCCTGACGAAGCCTTCGCCAGCGGCGCGGTAGGTGAAGGCCTGGCGATTCGTCCAACGCAGAAAACCGTGGTTGCTCCGGCCAATGGCGTGGTAGTGAAAATCTTTAACACCAATCACGCGTTCTGCCTCGAAACTGAATCCGGTGCCGAAGTGGTGGTCCACATTGGTCTGGACACTGTCGCGCTTAACGGTCAAGGCTTTACCCGTTTGGTGGAAGAAGGGGCAACCGTTAAGGCCGGTCAACCGGTGCTGGAGCTGGATCTGGACTATCTGAACGGCAATGCACGCTCTATGATAAGCCCGGTGGTGGTTAGTAATATGGAAGACTATTCGGGTCTGACCCTGCTGGCCGGTGAGTCGGTGGTGGCAGGCGAGAGCAAACTGTTCGAGATCCACGCGAAGTAAGGTTGGCCGTTTGTTGTGAAAAAAGGCGAGAGTCGTTAAAAATCGCAGCGGGAAGGGAGCAATCTCTTCCCGTTTTTTGTTTTTAGCGCCTGTGTCCGTGGCTTTACGGTAAAAATATTTTTAATAGTTTCAAATTTGGCACTTAAGGGTTGTTTCCCGACGTGGCTTGTTGGAACATATGCGGTTAGTCTTTCGAGCTTTCGTTCGCGTAGAGGAATTGAACAATGAGTGAGGCTGAAGCCCGCCCAACAAATTTTATCCGTCAGATTATTGATGAAGATCTGGCATCGGGAAAACACGCTTCTGTCGTGACCCGTTTCCCGCCTGAGCCCAATGGTTATTTGCACATTGGCCACGCAAAATCGATCTGCCTGAACTTTGGCATCGCTCAAGACTATCAGGGTCAATGCAACCTGCGTTTTGACGATACCAACCCGGTGAAAGAAGATATCGAATTCGTCGAGTCTATTAAAAAAGACGTTCAGTGGCTTGGTTTCGAGTGGAGCGGTGAGGTTCATTACTCTTCCGACTATTTTGATCAACTGCACCACTACGCGGTCGAGCTTATTCAGAAAGGCCTGGCCTATGTCGATGAGCTTTCGCCAGAGCAGATCCGCGAATACCGCGGTAACCTGACTGCACCAGGTAAAAACAGCCCGTTCCGCGACCGTACCGTCGAGGAGAACCTCGCGCTGTTTGCTAAAATGCGTAACGGCGAGTTCGCCGAGGGCACCGCGTGCCTGCGCGCCAAGATTGACATGGCGTCACCGTTCTTCGTGATGCGTGACCCGGTACTGTACCGCATCAAGTTTGCAGACCATCACCAGACTGGCAACAAGTGGTGCATCTACCCAATGTACGATTTCACCCACTGCATTTCCGATGCGCTGGAAGGGATCACCCACTCACTGTGTACGCTGGAGTTCCAGGACAACCGCCGTCTGTACGACTGGGTATTGGATAACATCACCATTCCTTGCCATCCGCGTCAGTACGAGTTCTCTCGCCTGAACCTCGAATACGCCATCATGTCCAAGCGCAAGCTGAGCCTGCTGGTGACCGAGAAGATTGTTGAAGGCTGGGACGACCCGCGTATGCCAACGGTTTCCGGTCTGCGTCGCCGTGGCTATACCGCCAAGTCTATTCGCGAATTCTGCCGTCGTATCGGCGTGACCAAGCAGGACAACAACGTCGAAATGGCGGCGCTGGAATCCTGTATCCGTGATGACCTCAACGAGAATGCACCGCGTGCAATGGCCGTCATTAACCCGGTTAAAGTGATCATCGAGAACTTTGCCGGCGATGCGGTTCAGTGGGTTCAAATGCCTAATCACCCGAGCAAGCCAGAAATGGGCTCACGTGACGTGCCGTTTACCGCTGAAATTTACATCGATCAGGCTGACTTCCGCGAAGAGGCCAATAAGCAGTACAAGCGTCTGGTGCTGGGAAAAGAAGTCCGCCTGCGCAATGCCTACGTGATTAAAGCAGAACGCATCGAGAAAGACGCCGAAGGCAATATCACGACGATTTTCTGTCGCTATGACGTGGATACCCTGAGTAAAGATCCTGCCGATGGCCGCAAGGTTAAAGGTGTGATCCACTGGGTTTCTGCTTCAGAAGGCAAGCCTGCTGAGTTCCGCCTGTATGACCGTCTGTTCAGCGTAGCGAACCCGGGTCAGGCGGAAGACTTCCTGACCACCATCAACCCAGAGTCTCTGGTCATCGCCAACGGTTTTGTTGAGCCGAGCCTGGCGAATGCAGAGGTTGGTGTGAGCCTGCAGTTTGAGCGTGAAGGTTACTTCTGCGCCGACAGCACTTACTCTACCGCCGAGCACCTGGTGTTTAACCGCACCGTGGGGCTGCGCGACAACTGGGAAAGTAAGCCAGTCGCATAATTGATGCGCTGACTTAATTGAAAACGCAGCCATTGGCTGCGTTTTTTTATGCCTGAATCTTAAACCGCAGGCATAAAAAAACCGCTTTTCAGCGGTCATTTTATTTCCAGCTCTGCTCTTATCCCTGAGAGACAGAACTTGGGCAAGGTATTAGCCTTTACCGTGCAGCGTTTCGTCTTCAATACAGTTGCCTGCTTCGCAGTGGCCGTAAAGATAGAGGCTGTGGTTGGTTAATTTGATGCCGTGGGTTTTTGCAATTTCACGCTGACGCGCTTCGATGTATTCGTCGCGGAATTCGATCACACGACCGCAGTCGAGGCAGATCAAGTGGTCATGGTGATGCTGCTGAGTCAGTTCAAATACAGACTTGCCGCCTTCAAAGTTGTGGCGGGTAACAATGCCGGCGTCGTCAAACTGGTTCAGGACACGGTAAACCGTGGCAAGACCAATTTCTTCGCCCATATCAATCAGTTCTTTGTACAAATCTTCCGCACTGACGTGATGACCTGCCGGGGCTTGCAACACTTCCAGGATTTTCAAGCGTGGAAGCGTGACCTTTAAGCCGGCTTTCTTCAGTGCGGTGTTGTTGTCAGTCATGCGGATTTAGTCCTGTCACTATGCTAATCACGTTAATGAAAACGGTGGGCTGTTCACAAAAATCGTTCCTGCCTGAATGTTGTTTCTCAAAAAGGCAGGAATAATAAAACCAGATACAGTAAGTGTACCTTGATACAGCTGAAAGTTACAATTTTGTGCGAGTTAAATTGTTAATTTCAGTGATAGTTTGGCCCTTTCAGGTTTAACCCTAATGATTCAGGGCCTTAGCCTTTGTGTGGGATTAACCGATAATCTCAGCGAGGCTCAACTCTTCACTAATTTGTTTAACCCAGGCGTCAACACGTTCGTTGGTCAGCTCTGGTTGACGGTCTTCGTCGATAGCCAAACCGATGAAATGCTTGTCGTCCGCCATGCCTTTAGACGCTTCGTAGTGGTAACCTTCGGTAGACCAATGTCCGACAATCACGGCGCCGCGTGGTTCAATAATATCGCGTACGGTGCCCATTGCGTCACAGAAGTACTCTGCGTAGTCTTCCTGGTCGCCGCAGCCGAACAGCGCAACCAGCTTGCCTTCAAAATCTATCTCTTCCAGCGTTGGGAAAAAATCGTCCCAGTCACACTGTGCTTCACCGTAATACCAGGTCGGGATACCGATCAGCAGAATATCGTATTTTTCCAGATCTTCTTTGCTGCTTTTGGCGATGTCCTGAACGTCAGCAACATCTTTACCCAACTGCTTCTGGATCATTTTTGCGATGTTTTCGGTGTTTCCGGTGTCGGAACCAAAGAAGATACCTACTACTGCCATAAGCTTATCTAACCTCTTGTTCTTTAATAGACTCAGAGAGTCTGCTTTTTCGTCCGCGGCGTGCGAGTCAATTTATGCAGGATGATAACAAACTCGGCGGAGAGAGAACATATTCTCATCCGCATCAGGCTGCGTGAATACCCCGTTGAAGCACGGATTTAGTGACGCCAATGTTAATGCGGACCTGTTTAGGATGCATACCCGTATTTTTGATGTGAATAGTTTATCGGGCAATTCAGGCAAGCGTTATCGCCTTTGTGTGCTCTGTTGCGGAAGTTTACAAGATGAAACGCTAACGGCGGGTAACCGAAAGAGTTACCCGCCCGCATCAGAATACGATGACTAGCTATCCTGACCGTTCAGATGTGACAGCAGCATCTGTTCAATCAGCTCGCTACGACTGATATTTTGTTGTTCCGCCAACTTGTTTAGCGCATCCACAGCTTCAGCATTGATCTTCAGCTCTACGCGACGTAAACCGTTGTTTTTGTCACGGCGAAGCTGATTACGCTTGTTAATCCTGAGCTGTTCATCGCGAGAAAGCGGATTTGTTTTTGGACGTCCCGGACGGCGATCGTCTGCGAACAGATCAAGCGTCGTGCGATCCAGTTGTTCTTTTGCCATAGGTAGCGGTACAACTAGGGAAGTTACATCGAAAAGCGACCTAAGCCCTTTTCAGATGAGATGGTTACACATTTCGGGTTAATAAACCCTAACCCAATTTACCTCAGGCGCGAGAAAAAACTGACCTGGCGCAGGGGCAAAATTACAGCGCGCAATCATACCCTAGCGTATACCCCTCCACAACGCCTAACTGCCTTGATTCAGCGCTAAGTTATTATGATTAGCCGTTTTTTTGAACAGTTGCGCGTGCGGCGGGAATATTTAGCGCGTCCTTGCGCAGGATCACGCATCAATGAAACGAGAGATGGCGCGCAACACCGCCTCCGGCTTCTCGGCATGAACCCAGTGTCCGCTCCCCGCGACCACGTGGGCGCGGGCTTTTGGAAACTGTCGTGCGATGTCGTCGCGATATTCGTCCTGAACGTAAGGCGATAATCCACCGCGAATAAACAGCGCCGGATGTGGCCAGGCGGGCACCTCGGCCCAGCCAACAATGTTGGCGTACTCGGCCAGCAATACCGGCACGTTGAAACGCCATTCGCCCTGCGAAAAGGACTTGAGCAGGAACTGAATAACGCCGTCCTCCTTTATATATTCGTGCATGAGCCGAGTTGCGCCTGCGCGGTCCTTGATGCCAGCTTCTGTGACGGCGTTGAGTGCGGCAAAGATTTCGTCATGGCGGCGAGTTTTATAATCCACCGGCGCTATATCGATAATCACCAGCTTGTCGACTCGCTCTGGCGCTAAGGCGGTCAGCGCCATTGCGGCTTTGCCCCCCATCGAGTGACCTATGACGATCGCCTTGTCGATACCGGCGTCGTCGAGCGTGTCGCGGAGATCCTCGGCCATCGCCCGATAGGTCATGACCGGTGAACGTTCGGAGAGCCCGTGATTACGCAAATCTACCTGTAGCACACTATGCTGTTGTTTTAGGGATCGCGCTAATACGCCGAGATTGTCCAGCGTGCCAAACAGGCCGTGAATAAGCAGGATGGGCAACGCGGTCGATTCTGCGGATTCAGAGTGTTGCAGTCGATAATGTAATTTCATGGCAGAGTCCATTAGACATTTATTACAGGTAAGGATCTCATTAGGTTATCATGAGTCACAGAAGATTTTCTGTCAGATACCTGAGTGGGATACAGCAAAGCACGCGCCGGGTAAGAGTTGGATATAAGGTTTTGTCTGCTTTTTGAATATTGAGGCGATTTCGCCTTTTTGTTTGCGCAGTTTAATTTGTATAATCCTTTGAATAAATTAAGTAGAAAAACAGTACTGGATAAAGATGAAAACGATTGAGGTTGATGAAGAGCTTTACCGCTATATCGCGAGCCACACGCAGCATATCGGTGAAAGTGCATCAGACATTTTACGGCGGATGCTTAAATTTTCTGCCGGCCAGGAAGTGCAGGCCAAAGCCAGCGTGGCACCCGCAGAGAAAACGGCCGTTGCCACCAATACACCGCGCGATCGCGTACGTGCCGTGCGTGAACTGATGTTATCCGATGAGTATGCCGAGCAGACCAAGGCGGTTAACCGCTTCATGCTTATCCTGACTACCCTGTATACGCTCAGCCCGAAAGAATTTGCGGTTGCGACCGAGTCTTTACGTGGTCGTACTCGCACTTATTTTGCTGGTGACCAGCAAACGTTGCTGCAAAACGGTATTCATACCAAGCCAAAACATGTTCCAGGAACCCCTTATTGGGTCATTACCAATACGAATACAGGCCGTAAACGCAGCATGATTGAACACATCATGCAATTGATGCAGTTCCCAGCCGAACTGACCGATAAAGTTTGCGGCACCCTTTAAAAAAGCATTAGGGAGAAATGCCAGTGGCTAACAACCCCCGCGCAGGGCAACCTGCTCAGCAAAGCGATTTGATTAACGTTGCACAACTTACGTCGCAGTATTATGTGCTGCAGCCAGATCCGTCCAACAGCGCTCACGCGGTAAAATTCGGTACTTCTGGTCATCGCGGCAGCGCCGGACGCCACAGCTTCAACGAATCTCATATTCTGGCTATCGCTCAGGCTATCGCTGAAGTACGCAAAGAGCAGGGAACCACCGGTCCATGTTACGTAGGTAAAGACACCCACGCGCTGTCTGAACCGGCATTTATTTCCGTGCTGGAAGTGCTGACTGCCAACGGCGTTGACGTCATTGTGCAGGAAGACAACGGTTTCACCCCAACGCCTGCGGTGTCGCACGCGATTCTGACCCATAACAAAAAGGGCGGCGCGCTGGCGGACGGTATTGTTATCACGCCATCACATAACCCACCGGAAGACGGCGGGATCAAGTACAACCCAACCAACGGCGGTCCAGCCGATACTGACCTGACCTCTGTGATTGAAAAGCGCGCCAACGCGCTGATTGCAGAAGGCCTGAAAGGCGTTAAGCGCCAGTCTCTGGACAAAGCCTGGCAGGGTCAGCACCTCGTCGAACAAGACTTGGTGCAGCCTTACGTTGAAGACCTGGTCAACATTATCGACATTCCGGCCATACAGAAAGCAGGCCTGAAACTCGGTGTTGATCCACTCGGCGGTTCTGGTATCACTTACTGGAAACGTATTGCCGAGCACTACAACCTGGACCTGACGCTGGTAAACGACTCTGTCGACCAGACCTTCCGTTTCATGCATCTCGACCACGACGGCGTGATCCGCATGGACTGCTCGTCTGAATTCGCAATGGGCGGTTTATTGGCGCTGAAAGACAAGTTCGATTTGGCGTTCGCCAACGACCCTGACTACGACCGCCACGGCATCGTAACGCCTGCGGGTCTGATGAACCCGAACCACTATCTGGCGGTGGCGATCAACTACCTGTTCCAGCATCGTCCACAGTGGGGCGCTGACGTCGCGGTAGGTAAAACGCTGGTATCCAGCGCGATGATTGACCGCGTGGTTGCTGACCTTGGCCGTAAACTGGTCGAAGTGCCGGTGGGCTTCAAATGGTTCGTAGACGGTCTGTTCGACGGCAGCTTTGGTTTCGGCGGTGAAGAAAGCGCCGGTGCGTCCTTCCTGCGTTTCGACGGTACGCCTTGGTCAACCGACAAAGACGGGATCATTATGTGCCTGCTGGCGGCAGAAATCACCGCCGTGACCGGCAAGAACCCGCAGGAGCACTACAACGAACTGGCCGCACGCTTCGGTGCGCCGAGCTATAACCGTATTCAGGCTCCAGCCACCCACGCGCAGAAAGCCGCGCTCTCCAAGCTCTCCCCAGAGCAAGTCAAGGCCGACACGCTAGCGGGTGACCCGATTACCGATCGCCTGACCAAGGCTCCGGGCAACGGCGCGTCTATCGGTGGTCTGAAAGTCATCACCAAAAACGGCTGGTTTGCCGCGCGCCCATCCGGTACTGAAGAAGCTTACAAGATCTACTGTGAAAGCTTCCTGGGTGCCGAGCACCGCGAAAAAATCGAGAAAGAAGCCGTGGATATCGTCAGCAAAGTCCTTGCCGACGCGAAGTAATTCCCGAACGCTTTTCGCAATCTCAATCAAAGCGCTGTTTATACAGCGCTTTTTTTATGCTCAAAATTCTGTGTTGAAAAAGATATATCTAAATTTGTATAAAACCTTGTCATTGAGCGAAAGTCGATCTACTTTAGATATATCGAAACTATTTCGATATATCTAAAGAGAGGAATATTTATGTTTGCTAAATTTATGGAAGGCCGCCATCGCGGTCACGGTGACCGACTCCGCCGCCATGGCGGAGAAAGGGATGAACGCACAGAGTTTGCGGGTCGTCATCGCGGCGGAAGGCATGCTGCGATGGGCGAAGAGCGTGGAGAAGGGCGTGGCGAGAGACGTTCGCGTCGCGGTGGCGGTCGTGGTGAGAGAATGCAGCGCCTGTTTGAACATGGCGATCTGCGTCTGGTGCTGCTGGCCATGGTGGCGAAGAAACCGAGCCACGGTTATGAGCTGATTAAGGCGATTGAAGAGGCGTCATCCGGCCTTTACGTCCCGAGTCCGGGGGTTATCTATCCGACCTTGACGCTGCTTGAAGAGCAGGATTTCCTTGAGCCGCTGGTCAGTGATAACGGCCGTAAAAGCTATCGTTTGACAGCGGCGGGTCAGGAAGAACTGTCGGCACATCAGGCGGTGGTTGACGCTATCTTTGCGCGACTGGCGAGACGTGAAAAACGCCGCGAGCATGGGAGCAACCTGGCGGAAGGCATTGCTGACAGCATGAACCGTCTGCGCAGCGTACTGCGAGGCAACGTGATGCGTGACGACCTCAGCCCTGAGCAGGTGGAACGGGTCAACGCGACCTTGTTGAAAGCAGCAGAAATTATCGAGGCTGAATTCGCCGCTATTGACGCCGAGCTTAAGGCATAAAACGATAGCCGACGCCGGTTTCTGTCAACAAATGACGCGGCCGGGTGGCGTCCTGTTCCAGTTTTTGCCGTAAATGGCCCATATAAATACGCAAATAGTGGCTGTGTTCCACGTAGTTCGGGCCCCAGACGTGGCTGAGCAACTGCCTTTGCGTAATGACTTTCCCGCTGTTCGCCAGCAGTTCGGCCAGCAGACGGAATTCGATCGGCGTGAGATGCAAGTCTTCTCCGGCACGCTGTACGCGTCGGTTAATTAAATCGACGGTCACGTCGGCAAACGTAATCAGTGGGCTTTCTTGCTGACCTCCTGCGTGACGGCGCAGCGCAACGCGAACCCGCGCCAGCAGTTCCCCAACGCCAAAAGGCTTGGTCAGAAAATCGTCCGCGCCCGCATCGAGCGCGGCAATCTTGTCTTCTTCGCTGGTGCGGGCCGACAACACGATGATCGGAATACTGCTCCAGTGACGAAGGTCGCGGATATACTCCAGCCCGTCGCCGTCCGGCAGGCCAAGGTCGAGAATCACCAGGTCGGGCTTACGCGTCCCGGCCTCAATCAGCCCACGTTGCAGCGTTTCGCTCTCGAAAACTTTCATGCCTTCCCCCTCCAACGCCGTGCGAACGAAGCGTCGGATCTCTTTTTCGTCTTCAACAATCAGAATATTAATCGGGGACACGATCAGTTTCGCCTATGGAGTCAGTGGGTTCGATGGATTCGATATCGGGTAATTTTTCCAACGGCAGCATAAAGCTAAAGGTGGCCCCCCCCTGCGGGTTGTTCTCTGCCCAGATGCGTCCGTTGTGTACGTCAATAATGGCATGACAAATCGCTAACCCCAAGCCCACGCCCGGAATGGCCGATTCTTTATTGCCGCGCGAAAACTTCTCGAAAATCTGCCGTTCGCCACCGGCCATAATTCCTGGACCGTTGTCTGAGACATCAACCTCGACCCAGTCCTCGCTGGTCCGCGCTTTGATAACGATTTTTGCCTGCGAACCGGCATACTTGTGGGCATTTTCCAGCAGATTGATAAACACCCGCTCAATCAGGCTGGCGTCGCAGTTGACCAACAGCATCTCTTCGGGCAAATCCACCGTTATCTGATGGTTGCTGAGCATCGGCTCGAGCATACGCAGCGCGCTGCCAATGATTTCTTCAACCGATTGCCACTCCTTACGCAAATTGAAGCCGCCTGACTGGATGCGCGCCATATCGAGCAAATTATTGACCAGCCTTGTGGTGCTCAGCACCTGCTGACGAATCTGGTTAGCCTGCGGCGCATAGGCCGATCCTTCGCTGGCCAGGTCCAGCGTGAGAATTTCGGCCTGGCCGAACAGCACGGTCAATGGGGTTCGCAGGTCGTGGGAGAGGGCAGACAGCAGCGAGTTGCGCAGCTGTTCGCGTTCGGTCTCCAGCCGTGCGCTTTCGGCCGTCGCCGTCAGTTGGAGGCGTTCTAGCGCGTTGGCTATCAATACGGTGAAGGTTTGCAACAGGCGCTGTTGCTCGGGCACCATCAGTTGGCGCACGTTGGGGGGCTCTACCGCCAGCAGGCCGAGGGATTTCCCCGACGCGACCAGCGGCAGCAGTTGATAAGGCACGCCCGGCAGCGTATCGGTGCCTGCCCCGGCCGGAGACTGTTTGTCGAAGCTCCAGCGGGCAATCGCCTCGTCGACGGCAATCGACAGGCCTGCGGCAAGATCTCCCTGCTGGAAATTCAGCGTACCCTCGGCGTGCTGCTGCGGTAACAGCACGGCGGCCTTGGCCTGCAGCGTGGTTGAAATAAAATGACGACTGGTTTGCGCCACTGCCTCGGGGGTCATTGCCTGACTCAGCCCTTTGGACATTTCATACAAATGCCGCGCCCGTTTTTCGCGATGACGCGCGATCCGCGCCTGATAGCGCACCCCGGCGGTGAGATTACCGATCAGTACGCCAACGATAAGCATTACGGCGAAGGTCAGTAAATACTGGGCGTCGGTGACGGCAAAAGAGCCGCGTGGCTCGACCAGAAACAGGTCAAAGCTGGCGACATTGATAACCGCTGCCAGCACCGACGGCCAGCGCCCGTAGAACAGCGCCGTCAGTACCACGCCAAGCAGATAGACCATAATCAGGTTGGCAGGATCGAAATAGGGATACAGAAACTGTGAGATAAAGGTGATGAGCGCGCAAAGCGCCACCGCCACCGCGCAGCCCTGTAATTGACGGCGAAATCGCTCGCTGAAGGTGCGGGAGTCTTGATCTCGCCGCGAACTTACCGGCGCGGCTTCCTCGAGGCTGACTATCAGCAGGTCGAGCTCGGGACCGATTTTTGCCAGCCGGTCGGTGATGCTTGCGCCCCATTTGAAGCGCTGCTCTTTGCGACGCCCCATAACAATCTTGCCCAGATGATGCTCGCGGGCGTAACGCAGGATAGCCTGTTCCTCCTGCGGGTCGGACAGCGTGGCGGTCTCGGCACCCAGCTCCTGCGCCAGCTTGAGAGCACGAAGGATGGCCCGGCGCTGGCCTTCAGGCAGGCGATGCAGACGTGGCGTCTCGACGTAAACCGCGTGCCAGACGCAGCCAAGCCGTGCGGCGAGTCGTGCCGCTACCCTGACCAGCTTCTCGTTCCCACCGCTGTGACCGATGCACAGCAGCAGGGCGTCGCGGGTATGCCAGACACGCTCCTTGCCCTGCGTGTCGCGGAATTCACGCATCTGGTCATCGACCCTGTCGGCCGTGCGGCGCAGAGACAGTTCGCGCAGGGCGATGAGATTGCCTTTGCGGAAGAAGTGCTCGATAGCGCGTTCAGCCTGACCGGGGATATAAACCTTGCCCTCTTTCAGGCGCTGACGCAGGTCGTCTGGCGGCAGGTCGACCAGCACCACTTCATCCGCCTGGTCGAACACATGATCGGGCACGGTTTCACGAATAATGATGCCGGTAACGCCGCTGACGACGTCATTGAGGCTTTCAATATGCTGTACGTTGACGGTGGTAAAGACGTCGATACCGGCGTCGAGCAGTTCCTCGACGTCCTGCCAGCGTTTCGGATGACGTGAGCCTATTACGTTGCTATGCGCCAGTTCATCCATCAGGATTAGGGCAGGGTGGCGGGCCAGCGCGGCGTCGAGGTCAAACTCGCTGAGCTGACGACCGCGATGAGTAATGCGTTTGGGGGATAAAAGGTCTAACCCAGGCAACATGGCCTGGGTTTCTTTGCGTCCGTGGGTTTCGACGACGCCGACCATCACGTCTAATCCGGTCGCGCGCAACCGCTGCGCCTCTTGCAGCATGGCGTAGGTTTTCCCTACGCCCGCACAGGCGCCGAAGAAGATTTTGAGCTGACCCCGCGGCTTCTCGTTTGCCAGCGCGAGAAGGCTGTCCGGGTCAGGCCGTTGACTGTCGTCGTCTACCATAAACATGTCTTCTTATTGTTGAGGTCATCACTTTTGTGAGGTCAACGCATCCAGTGCCAGATTCAGTTGCAGCACGTTGACCACCGGTTGTCCGGTAAAGCCCAGCACAGGTGCACTGGTGTTTTCGCCAATCAGTTTATTGACCTGATCCAGCGTCAGTTTTCTCGCCGCTGCCACGCGCTGGGCCTGCCAGTTGGCAGCCTCAACGCTGATATGCGGGTCGAGTCCGCTGGCTGATGAAGTCACCAGATCGACCGGCACCTGAGGCGCACTCTGCGGATTGGCCGCACGCAGCGCTGCCACGCGTTCAGCCACGGCTTTATCCAGCGCCGGATTGCTAACTGCAAGATTGCTGCCTGAGGACGCCATCGCATTATAGGCGCTATCCGAGGTGGCGGAAGGGCGTCCCCAAAAATAATCAGGTCGGGAAAAAGATTGCCCAATCAACGCTGAACCCACCGGTTTCCCCGCCTCAAAAATCAGTGAGCCCTGCGCCTGCGAACGGAAGACCAGCGCCGACAGACCAGTGGTCAGCAGCGGATACGCTACGCCGGTAACCAGCGTAAACAGCACCAGCAGCACCAGCGAGGGGCGAAGATAGCGATGACGAATTGCGTTAGTCATTTTATATTCCTTCATTCTTTATCGGGCCGCTTAGGCCATGTGCAGCACAGTGAGGATCAGGTCAATCAGCTTGATACCGACGAACGGCACGAGCAGCCCCCCGACCCCGTAAATCCACAGGTTACGGCGCAGCAGCGATGCGGCACTCATTGGCCTGTAGCTCACCCCTTTCAGCGCCAGCGGGATCAGAAACACAATCACCAGTGCGTTGAAAATAACCGCCGACATAATCGCCGAGGCGGGGGAGTGCAGGTGCATCACGTTCAGCGCATTGAGCTGTGGATACGTTGCCGCAAACGCCGCCGGGATGATGGCGAAGTATTTCGCCACGTCGTTGGCGATGCTGAAGGTGGTCAGCGATCCACGAGTCATCAACATCTGTTTACCGATATGCACCACTTCAATCAGCTTGGTCGGGTTGGAGTCCAAATCGACCATGTTGCCTGCCTCTTTGGCGGCCTGCGTACCGGAGTTCATGGCAACGGCCACGTCGGCCTGCGCCAGCGCCGGGGCGTCGTTGGTCCCGTCGCCGGTCATCGCGACCAGACGGCCTTCGCTCTGATACTGGCGGATAAGCGCCAGTTTAGCTTCCGGTGTGGCCTCCGACAGGAAGTCATCTACCCCAGCCTCGGCGGCAATAGCGGCGGCGGTCAGGCGGTTATCACCGGTTATCATCACCGTCTTGATGCCCATCTTGCGCAGCTCGGCAAAACGTTCCTTGATACCGCCTTTAACGATGTCTTTCAGCTCGACGACGCCCAGTACGCGCGCACCGTCGGCCACGACCAGCGGAGTTCCGCCTTTGCGTGCGACCGTTTCGACCAGGCCTTCAACGGCGGGCGGGAAGTGGCCCTGATTCGACTCGACGTGACGGCGAATAGCGTCAACGGCCCCTTTGCGGATCATTCTTTCACCGACGTTGACGCCGCTCATGCGGGTCTGCGCCGAGAAGGGCACAAAGGTGGCATTCAGCGAATTCAGATCGCGTTCACGCAGGTTAAAGCGCTGTTTCGCCAGCACGACGATGCTGCGGCCTTCCGGCGTTTCGTCCGCCAGTGAAGAGATCTGCGCGGCGTCGGCCAGCTCCTGTTCACTCACCTGAGGCGCCGGTAAAAATTGTGCTGCCTGACGGTTACCGAGCGTGATGGTACCGGTCTTGTCGAGCAACAGTACGTCGACGTCACCGGCTGCCTCGACGGCGCGACCGCTGGTGGCTATCACGTTCGCCTCCAGCATGCGGCTCATGCCCGCCACACCGATGGCCGACAGCAGGCCCCCGATGGTGGTTGGGATCAGGCACACCAGCAGCGCGACCAGCACGGTGATTGTGACCGGTGTCCCGGCATGGCTGGCGTCGACGCTAAACAGCGAGAACGGATACAGCGTGGCGGTCGCCAGCACGAATACCAGCGTCAGCGCCACCAGAAGAATGGTCAGCGCGACCTCGTTCGGTGTCTTGCGGCGTTTTGCGCCTTCAACCATGGCAATCATCCGGTCAAGGAAGGTTTCGCCTGGGTTGACGGTGCACTCGACAATCAGCCAGTCGGACAGCACACGTGTACCGCCGGTTACCGAGGAGAAGTCACCGCCGGACTCGCGAATAACCGGGGCAGACTCACCGGTGATGGCGCTTTCATCTACCGACGCTCCGCCAATCAGTACCTCGCCGTCGCACGGCACGGTATCACCGGCTTCAATCAGCACATAGTCGCCTTTGCGCAGGCTGTCTGCGGCCACTTTGATCGGCGGTGACTCAGGGCGCGCCTCGTAAAGTTTCTTCGCCCAGCTGGTTTTCTGTACGCCTTTCAGGCTCTCGGCCTGCGCCTTGCTGCGGCCTTCCGCCAGCGCTTCGGCAAAGTTGGCAAACAGCACGGTAAACCACAGCCACAGGGAGACGCTGCCGGTAAAGGCGGCGCTGCCCTCGGTTTTACCCATCAAAATCGCCAGCCAAATCAGCGTGGTGAGGATACTGCCCAGATACACCACGAACATCACCGGGTTACGCCACTGTACGCGTGGATCCAGTTTTTTCACTGCATCCAGCGTCGCGGTACGGATTAGCCGGGGTTCAAACAGGGCACGTTGTTTGCGAGTCATCGTATTCTCTCTTTAACATCTGTTGTGCAAATCATGTTTGGCGTAGAAATCAGTGCGCCAGCCACACTTGTAAATGCTCAGCTACCGGACCCAGCGCCAGCGCCGGAATAAAGGTCAACGCACCGACCAGCAGGATGGTGCCGATCAGCAGGCCGATAAACAGCGGGCCAGCGGTCGGAAGTGTGCCGTTGCCTGCGGACTGACGTTTTTTGGCGACCAGCGATCCGGCGATGGCCAGCACCGGAAGAATCACCCCAAAGCGGCCGAAGAACATGGTCACGGCCAGCGACAGGTTGTAGAACGGTGTGTTAACGCTCAGTCCACCAAAGGCGCTGCCGTTGTTGTTTGCGGCAGAGGAGAAGGCGTAGAGCACCTCGCTGAAACCGTGTGCACCTGGGTTACCAATCCCCGCCAGCCCGGCCGGAGTGACCAGCGCCAGCGCCGTGCCCAGCAGCACCAGCGTTGGTGTCACCAGAATCGCCAGTGCGGTCATCTTCATATCGAAGACGTCGATTTTCTTGCCAAGGTATTCCGGTGTGCGGCCAATCATCAGTCCGGCGATAAACACCGTCAGCAGCACGAACAGCAGCATGCCGTAGAGGCCTGAGCCAACGCCGCCGAACACCACCTCACCAATCTGCATCAGCCACATTGGGATCATGCCGCCGAGGGCAGTGAAGGAGTCGAGCATGGCGTTGACCGCACCGCAGGAGGCGGCGGTGGTGATTACGCTAAACATGCTTGAAGCCAGAATCCCGAAGCGGGCCTCTTTACCTTCCATATTGATGTTGCTGGTCGCACCCAGAGCCGACAGGTGTGGATTACCCTGCAACTCGGCGGCCATGACAATGACTACGCAGACCACAAAAATCAGCGACATTGTCCACAGCAGTGCGTGACCCTGACGGCTATCGCCCACTACGCGGCCAAACGAGAAGCACAGCGCACAAGGGATAAGGAAAATGGCCAGCATCTGAACCATGTCGGTCATGGCGGTCGGGTTTTCATACGGGTGTGCCGAGTTGGCCCCGAAGAAGCCGCCACCGTTGGTGCCGAGCATTTTGATCGCTTCCTGAGAGGCAACAGGCCCCATCGGCAGCGTCTGCTGTACGCCTTCAAGCGTGGTGATGTGCTGATAAGCCTCAAGGTTTTGCAGCACGCCCTGGCTGACAAAATAGAGCGCCATCAGCAGGGAAATCGGCAGCAGTACGTAAAGCGTAATGCGCAGCAGGTCACTCCATGCGTTACCGATAGTCTTGCCTGAAGGACGAGCAAAGGCGCGGATCAGCGCAAAGGCGACCGCAATACCGGTTGCCGCCGACAGGAAGTTCTGCACCGTTAGTCCGACCATCTGGCTGAAATAGCTCAGCGCGCTTTCGCCGCTGTAGGCCTGCCAGTTGGTGTTAGAGACAAAGCTGACGGCGGTGTTAAACGCCAGATCCCAGGAAAGGCTTGGGAAATGCTGCGGATTCCACGGCAAAACGCCCTGCAACATCAGGATGGCCATCAGCAGGACGATGCCCAGCATGTTGAAGCCGAGAATGGCTATCGCGTACTGTTTCCAGTTCATTTCCGAGTCGGACGCGCCCGCCAGACCCAGAACTCTACGTTCGAACCCCGCCACCCTTGGGCCAATGTCACCTTCAATCAGGCTGGCCATAAACTTGCCCAATGGGTGAGACAGCAGCAGTAAAACCAGCATAAAGCTGGCAATCAACAGAAACGCTGAAGCGGCCATTTAAAACTCCTCCGCATTAAGCAGGGCGTAGACCAGATAGCCGAGCAGTAAAAGAACGAGTAGCCCGCCGATAATTACCCCAATATTCACAACCCACCCCTTAGTTTGTTTCACCCGCCACCCTTGGCGTTGTAGCTGCGTGAGACTTGCTACAACGCCAAGGATTTTGGGAACGATGTTGATTTGTAATCAGTAAAGCGAGTGTAAATATTGGCTTCTAAAGAACCTGAAAAGATGGATGGGGCAGGTGTAAAAAAAGTATAAAAATGGCGAATTAATCGACGAGTAACGTCTGGGAAGTAGTTAATTAACAGTTTTGTAACTTAATTACCGGGGAAGGATGAAATTGTGCTTTTTTACGTCAAAATAGTGGTCCGATCAGTAGTAAAATTACAGCATGTACGTTAAAATTTGTACAAATAACCAACGGTCAATCTTTCCAGTCTTTTTCCGGAGCAGGTCAATCAGGAACGCGGACTGGCCCAGAGGAGAATGTTTATGTCTGATTACACCCCGTATAGCCTTGCACGCATTATGTTACGGCGCACCTTTGTCGTGCTGGTCGGCGTAGTGGCGCTACCCGTAATGTTATTCCGTGCCGACCGTGCACGTTTTTATAGCTATCTGCATCGAGTATGGGCAAAAACCAGCAACAAACCGGTATGGCTGGCACGGGCCGAAACCGCCGGTCAGTATTTCTATTAAGCATTAGTGCAGTATAAAAAAGCGTCCCTGATTAAGGCCAGCAACCTCTTGCTGGCCTTTTTACATTTTGTCCCAAGGCTGAGTACAAACTTGTACAAAATGCATTTTTTGTATAAGTTTAATGAGGGCGATGCAGGTTTTTTGCATCGCCACGGACAGCAAATGCCAGGAGTCGCACATGAGTGAAAAAATTCCCATTGGGATCAGCGCCTGCCTGCTAGGAGAGAGGGTTCGTTTTGACGGCGGACACAAACGACTGGCCTTCGCCGTTGATCAGTTAGCGCCTTATGTACATTTTGAACCTGTCTGCCCGGAAATGGCGATTGGCCTTCCTACCCCAAGACCGGCACTGCGCCTGGTGAATCATCCAGACGGCGTTCGCATGTGTTTCAGTAACGAACCCAACGTCGATATTACCGATAAAATGCAGCACTACGCCGAGCAGCGTATTGCCTCGCTCGCGCACCTTTGCGGCTATATTCTTTGCGCAAAATCGCCCAGCTGCGGCATGGAGCGGGTGCGCGTCTACCGTGAAAACAGCAAAGACAACAGCAAAGTTGGCGTTGGGATCTACACCGCCGAACTGCAAAAGCAGCTGCCGTGGCTGCCAATAGAAGAAGACGGACGGCTTAACGACCCTGTGCTGCGCGAGAATTTTGTCGAACGCGTTTATGCACTCTATGAGCTGAAAATGCTGCAAGCCTCAGGGCTGTCGCGCGGCAAACTGATGGCGTTTCACAGCCGCTATAAGCTCTCTTTACTGGCGCACTCTCAGCCCGAATATCGCGAGCTGGGTCGTTTTGTGGCGGCAATGGATAAATGGGCGTCGCTCGACGACTATTTCATCGAATACCGCAACAGGCTGATGACTCTAATGACCCACAAAGCCACACGGCGCAACCACACCAATGTGCTGATGCACGTACAGGGATATTTCCGCAAACAGCTCAATAGTGGACAACGCCAGGAGCTGGCAAAGCTTATCGACCATTATCGTCAGGGTTTGCAGCCTCTGCTGGCCCCTATCACGCTGCTCAAACATTACATGAATGAATATCCCGACGAGTATCTCCAGCAGCAGCGCTATTTCGAGCCCTATCCCGAGGCTCTGCGTCTGCGTTACGGGCACTGATTTCACAAGGAATGACTGGTTATGACCACCCATTTGGTCTGGTTTCGTAATGATTTACGCATCACCGACAACCGCGCACTGGCTGCCGCCTGCGCAGACGTTGATGCCACTGTTATCGCGGTGTTTATTGCCACGCCGGGGCAGTGGCGCAGGCACGACATGGCGCCTCGTCAGGCCGCGTTTATTTATCAGCATCTGCTCGCGTTGCAGTCTTCGCTGGCCGAGCGCGGTATCCCGCTTTATTACCAGCAGTGCGAGCTGTTTTCCGACGCCGTCGATTGGCTGAAGGCGTTCGTCGCAGAGCACAAGGTTGATGCGCTGTTTTATAATAATCAGTATGAAATCAACGAGGTTGCACGGGATGCCGCGTTAGACAAGGCGTTGTCGACAGAGCTTACCCTCCACCGTTTTGACGACAGCCTGCTTTTGCCTCCGGGTTCGGTAACGACCGGTGAGGGCGGCATGTACAAGGTTTATACGCCGTTTCGTCGCGCATTTTTACAGCGTCTGAGTGAGTCCGACACTCGCTCACTGGCCGCACCGCAGGCGCGTAACAACCCGTATAAAGGTCAATCAGCCCCGATTAAGCCCTTCGACTATCCGCAGGAAGAGGTTGGTGACGATTTTCCCATAGGCGAAGAGGCCGCTCGCGACCGGCTGCGGCGTTTCTGTCGTGAAAATGTGCAGGACTACCTCGAGCAGCGCGACTTGCCCGCCATTGACGGCACCAGCACGCTCTCCCCGTACCTTGCCATTGGCGTACTGTCGCCGCGTCAGTGCCTTAATCGCCTGCGCGCGGAACATCCTCACGCGTTGGAAAAAACCGACGGTGGCGCGTTTGGCTGGCTCAACGAGCTGGTCTGGCGTGAGTTTTACCGCCATTTGCTGGTGGCCTGGCCGCATCTTTGCAAGCACAAACCCTTCATCGAGTGGACGGACGGCGTGCGCTGGCGCGATGCTCCTGACGATTTAAAGGCCTGGCAGGCGGGTAAAACCGGCTATCCCATCGTTGACGCCGCCATGCGTCAGTTAAACGCCACCGGCTGGATGCACAATCGTCTGCGGATGATCGTCTCGAGCTTTCTGGTTAAGGACCTGCTTATCGACTGGCGCAGCGGCGAACGCTACTTCATGTCGCAGCTTCTTGACGGCGATCTCGCGGCCAACAACGGCGGCTGGCAGTGGGGAGCATCGACCGGCACCGACGCGGCCCCCTACTTTCGCATCTTCAACCCGACGACGCAGGGAGAGCGTTTCGACAAGCAGGGGCGCTTCATCAAGGCCTGGGTTCCTGAGCTTGCCGAGGTGCCAGAAAAAGATATTCACCACCCACATCAATGGGCCGAGAAACAGCGCCGCGTGCTAGACTATCCTCACCCGATTATCGATCACGCCCGAGCACGCAAGGATACCCTTGCGGCGTTTGAAACCGCTAAAAGTCGCGCTCAGGCTGACAACTAAGGCTTACTGTCTTGGTTAAGGATCGGCACAACATGGAGCGATGTGATGACAACAAGATGGTGGAGCACGGCCCTGTTTCTCGGGGCCGGTTTAGGCTACGCATTCAGCGCCAACGCGGGCTTTAAGGTAGTCGCGCTGGGCGTCAACGGCGGGGTGGAAGAGGGAAATCTGACCTCGTATCTGATTCGCAGTAATTCGCAAACGCGCTATCTGGCGCTCGACGCCGGTTCGGTTCTGCCGGGTATCAGTAAGGCATTGGCAAAAGGCAGCTTTCCTGAGGTCACGGCGCAAAATTCAGCGCCGTTTACGCCACAGGGGGCGGTATTTCGCCAACTGATTAGCGCCTACTTCATCAGCCACGGTCATCTTGACCATCTTGCCGGGCTGATCGTCGCCTCACCGCAGGACAGCAAAAAACCGATTTACGGCACCAATGACACCATCGATATTCTGCGCCAGCACTATTTCAATTGGCGAGTGTGGCCTAATTTCAGCGACTCAGGCAGCGGCCAGCGCATTGGCACCTATCGACTGACGGCGCTCAGACCGGGGCAGCGCGCGTCGTTGGGGACCAGTGGGCTGAGCGGCGTCGTTTATCCGCTCAGCCACGGCGGCGTCAGTTCGTCGATGCTGTTGGTCAGTAATGAACTGGCGAGCCAACAGCAGGAAACCTTTGCCTTCTTTGGCGATACCGGTGCCGATAAGCAGGAGAAGTCGCGCGATCTCGGCGCTATCTGGCGCGTGTTGGGGGAGGAGATTAAACAGCATCGCCTCAAGGGGATGATTATCGAGACCTCTTTCCCGAATGGTGTTCCTGATGCACAGCTCTTTGGTCACCTCACCCCCGCGCTGCTGCTGGGTGAGCTGAAAAACCTCGAGCAGGCGGCAGGGGGCGCGGGCTCGCTTAAAGGGCTGAAGATTGTCATCAGCCATATCAAGCCGTCGTTAATGGCTGGGGCAGACCCGCGCGCCGAGATTATGCGTCAGCTTGAAGAGGGGAATCGCCTCGGCGTACACTTCATCTTTATGCAGCAGGGCGACAGTCAGGCGTTTTAACGCTTCTGCTTCGCCACCTTTCCGGCTCTGCGCAACACCCAGATTTATGGAAAATGTTATGAATAACATAGAATTAGAAAAAATTATCGACCGTAAGCTCGACGTCAACGCCTTCAAGGATTACGCGCCAAACGGCCTACAGGTTGAGGGCAGCAGCGAAGTCAAACGCGTAGTGACGGGCGTGACCGCCAGCCAGAAGCTGCTCGACGCTGCCGTCGCGCACGGTGCGGACACTCTTATCGTCCACCACGGCTATTTCTGGAAAAATGAACCCGCTGCGGTGCGAGGGATGAAGCGTAATCGTCTGAAAACGCTACTGCTTAATGATATCAATCTTTACGGCTACCATCTGCCGCTCGATGCGCATCCTGAGCTGGGCAATAATGCTCAGCTGGCTAACCTGTTTGGCATTAAGGTCTTGGGTGAAATCATGCCGCTGGTGCCTTACGGCGAGCTAGAAACGCCGCTGGCGGCTGAAGAGTTTCATCAGGTGATTGAACAGCAGCTGGGTCGCAAGGTGTTGCACAGCGCCGAGGGCGGACCGCAGACGATTCGTCGTATCGCGTGGTGCTCGGGTGGCGGTCAGGGCTTTATTCAGCAGGCCGCCGACTTTGGCGTCGATGCGTTTATTTCTGGCGAAGTCTCCGAGCAAACTATTCACATCGCTCGCGAGATGGGGCTGCACTTCTTTGCCGCGGGCCATCACGCCAGCGAACGCTATGGCGTGAAGGCGCTGGGCGAATGGCTTACCGCCGAGCACGGCCTTGACGTGACCTTTATCGATATCGATAACCCGGCGTAAACCTTATCGACCTTGTCGCGCGACCCTCGGTGGCGCGACATCTTCCTCGTCTTGTTCTTCTTCTTTTAACGTGATGTCGCTGTCTTCGAGCAGAATAAACGCACGTTGAAGTCCGGTATCCGCCTCGGGGTCGGCCCCCTGTTCACGCCTCTCCGCCACCTTGTCTGCGTCAGACGCCTCCGCGGGCGTAATCTGTTCTACTGTCTCGTGCGCAGGCATCTGATCCTGAATCATCTGTTCATCGAGATTTGGATTCAGCGCAGGTGACAGCGGTGAGCTGCTCAGGCTGTCTGGCATCGCGATGTGTGGCACCGGCGCATCTACCGCCATCTGCGTCTGCTGCTCTTTCGCCGAAGTGCGACTCAGTGCCACAATACCCGCCGCGCAAAGCGCAAAGAACGCATAAAGAATCTTGCCGCCCAGCGGTTCAATCAGCGCCCCAACGAGCAAGGGACCGATACAGGCACCCACGCCGAAGGCCATTAACAGACAGGCAGAAAGCGATACCCTTCGCTCCGGTTCAATCATGTCATTGGCCAGCGCCACGACCAGCGGGTAGAGCGTGAACTGCATCAGGCTGACGATGAATCCGCAGGCCAACAGCAGCGGGAAAGAGATATGGCTGAAAACCGCCAGCGGCAGTGCCGTGATGGCCAACAGCAACGCATTGATACGCATCAGCATATTGCGGTTATAGCGGTCAGACAGCCAGCTTAGCGGAAACTGCGCGACCAGACCGGCGAATATCGCCAAAGCCATGAACAGACCGGTTTGCTGTGTCGAGAGCGACTGTTGGCTGGTATAGAGCGGTGCCATGCCGTAAAACGCCCCGATAATCATGCCAATTACCAGCGTAATTGCCAGCACCTTGGGGATCGCGCCGATAAAGAATTTCAGCTCCATGGGGGCCGGCGACATATGTCCAACCTTGGTCCGGGTGGTCAACGCGATGGGCACCAGACACAGGGCGAAGCACAGCGCGATAACTAACAGAGTGCTCATGCCGAGTCCGGTTTGCAGCATCAGCACCACCTGTCCCAGCGCCATGCCGAGGTAAGAGGCCGCCATATAAAAACCGAAGACGACGCCGCGCTGGCTCGATTCCGACTGGTCGTTAAGCCAGCTCTCAAGCACCATGTACTGACACATCATGCATAGCCCGATAATCAGGCGTAGCACCACCCAGATGGGAATAATCTCGGTCAGTCCGTGGCCTATCACCGCTGCCGTAATGATACCTGAGCAGGATACGTAGGCCCGAATATGCCCGACGCGGGCAATCAGGTAATGGCCAACCTTGCCGCCAATCACCAGACCAATATAGTTAGCGGCAATGATTGCCCCAATCATGGCACCGCTGACGTTTATCGCGCTCAGACGCAGGGAGACGTAGGTGGTGAGGAGGCCGGAACCGAGTAGCATCAACAACGTGGTGGTATAAAGCGGAAAAAAAACGCCGAAGGTCTTTTTCACTGTTTCTCCCTTTTAAATGAGGCAATCCTCCCTTTTACGCCTTCCAGGCCGGCGGAGGTTTGCAGAAACATAAGACACACTGGCGGTCTTTTGCCTAAAGGATAGCAGCAGATCGCCGCTTCGTCCTTCACGGGACCGCGTCTGCCACCATTTTTAGCCTATATCTGAGCCACAAATAGCGTTATCTTAATTTGTATATTATCTGTGGCTTAGGAGTCATTAATTGCAACGAGCACGGTGTTACTTGTTAGGTGAACGCGCTGTCGTTCTCGAGCTGGAGCCTCCCGTTTCACTGGCGAGCCAGCAGCGGATCTGGGGACTGTCCCAACGTCTGGCGCAGGACGCCAGCGTCAAGGAGGTTATTCCCGGCATGAATAATTTAACCGTGATACTGGCCGAACCGCAACATTCTGCCCTTGATGCTATCGAGCGTTTGCAGACCTGGTGGGAAGAGAGTCAGGCGTTTGAGCCGGAGTCTCGGCTGGTTGAAATTCCGGTGGTCTATGGCGGCAAGGGGGGGCCTGATCTTGAGGGCGTCGCCAGCCATAATGGCATGACCGCGCGTCAGGTGGTGGAGTGCCACAGCGGCGCAGAGTACATCGTTTATTTCCTCGGCTTCCAGCCCGGTTTCCCCTATCTTGGCGGCATGCCGGAGGCGCTGACAACGCCTCGCCACGCCGAGCCGCGTCTCAGCGTTCCGGCGGGAACGGTCGGTATTGGCGGCAGCCAGACGGGCATTTACCCCCTTATTACCCCCGGCGGCTGGCAGCTTATCGGCCATACGTCGCAGCCGATGTTTGATCCTAAGAGCCGTTTGCCGACCCTGTTGCGCCCCGGTGACCGGGTTCGCTTTCTGCCGCTGAAGGAGGGCGTATGTTAAAAGTTTTACGTGCCGGAATGCAGACTACCGTTCAGGACCTTGGCCGTGAAGGCTATCGTCAACTGGGCGTCAGCCAGTCGGGTGCACTCGATGCGCCCGCGCTGCGTATCGCCAACCTGCTGGTGGGTAACGATGAAAATGCCGCCGGTCTGGAAATTACGCTGGGTCAATTCAGCGTCCAGTTTACTAAAAAGGGCTGGATAGCGCTGACCGGCGCAGGCAGCCACACTACGCTGGACGGCGTGTCGTTGTGGACAGGCTGGTGTTATCCGGTCAAGGCAGGTCAAGTGCTGACCATGAAGATGCCGATGCGCGGTATGCGGAGCTATCTGGCCGTGGCGGGAGGCATTAACGTTCCCGAGGTGCTCGACTCTCGCAGCACCGACATTAAAGCCGGATTCGGTGGCTTTGAAGGCCGCGCGCTGAAAGACGGCGACGTGCTGTCGGTCGGCAAGGCGATAAAAGAGCCGCAAAAATCCACCGGCGTTAAGCAGCTGCTGTTCGGTAACCGTATCCGCGCGGTGCCGGGGCCGGAATATCAGGAATTCAGCCACGATGCACGCGAGTCGTTCTGGCGCACGGCGTGGCAGCTTAGCCCGCAGAGTAACCGTATGGGATACCGCCTGCACGGCCATGAGCTGACTCGCGAAATCAAACGCGAAATGCTGTCGCACGGCCTGGTGCCGGGCGTCGTGCAGGTACCGCACGGCGGCCAGCCGATTGTGCTGATGGCCGACGCGCAAACTACCGGCGGTTATCCACGCATTGCCTGCGTTATCGAGGCTGACCTTTACCATCTTGCGCAGATTCGTCTGGGGATGCCGATTCACTTCGTGAAGTGTACCGTTGAAGAGGCTCTGCACGCGAAGCGTGAACAAGATCGTTTTATCGAACAAATTAAGTGGGGACTGCATGAGCGTTGATTTAAATGCCGACCTTGGCGAAGGCTGTGAAAATGATGAGGCCCTGCTGCAACTGGTGAGTTCGGCGAATATTGCCTGTGGTTTTCACGCCGGGGATGCGCAGACCATGTTGCAGTCGGTGCGTTGGGCCATCCAGTACGGCGTTGCGATTGGGGCGCATCCCAGCTTCCCCGACCGGGAAAACTTTGGTCGTACCGCGATGCAGCTTCCGCCCGAAACCGTTTATGCGCAGGTGGTCTATCAGCTCGGTGCATTGGCGGCGATTGCTCGCGCCGAGGGTGGGAAAATGGTTCACGTTAAACCGCATGGCATGCTCTACAATCAGGCAGCGACGGACGAAGTATTGTCTGACGCCATCGCCCGTGCGGTGCATGACGTTGACCCATCGTTAGTGCTGGTGGGGCTGGCGGGCAGTGAGCTCATTCGCGCCGGTGAACGTCTGGGCCTGAAAACGCGTCAGGAGGTGTTTGCCGACCGTCGATATCAGAGCGACGGCAATCTGGTGCCACGCAGCCAGCCTGATGCGATGATCGAGACCGATGCGCTTGCGCTGGAGCAAACGCTGGGCATGATTTTGGACCAGCAGGTCGTTAGCCGTGACGGAGTGAAGGTACCGGTTCAGGCCGACACCGTCTGTCTCCACGGTGATGGGGAACATGCACTGGCCTTTGCCCGCAGCCTACGCGCCGCATTTGCCGAGAAAAATATTCCGGTTAGCGCCGAGTAGTTTTGCACTTTGATTGTGGATGACGGTGAGTCGTTTGAGCTGTCATCTGCCCATAAGGATCAGTGATGCGTAAAGTTCTAGTGACCGGTTTTGAGCCATTCGGCGGTGAACGGGTGAACCCCTCGTGGGAAGTGGTGAAAAAATTGCAGGACGTGCAGCTTTCTGGCGTCAGTCTGGCCGTGCGCCAATTGCCCTGCGTATTCGGCAAGGCAATCTCAGCCCTGAATCTGGCCATCGACGAGGTGGATCCCTTGATGGTTATCTGCGTCGGGCAGGCCGGTGGGCGCGTCGATTTTTCCATTGAACGCGTGGCTATTAACATCGATGATGCGCGCATTGCGGACAACGATGGCCAACAGCCGGTCGACCAGCCGATTGTTGCCGAGGGACCTGCGGCCTATTTTGCTCAGTTGCCCATCAAGGCGCTGGTCAACGGACTGCGTGAGGCGGGGATCCCGGCCTCGGTATCACAAACTGCCGGGACTTATGTGTGTAATCACGTGATGTACGGTCTGTTGCACCGTATGGCGCGGGGCGATAGCAACGTGATGAAAGGTGGGTTTATTCACGTGCCTTACTTGCCCGAGCAGGCCGCGCTGCACCCCGGCAGCGCCAGCATGTCGGAACATACGCTGCTGGAGGCGTTAGAGTTAACTATCGCTATTGCGCTGCACACTGAAAAAGATTTATCTGTCGCAGAAGGAGCCACACACTAATGCCAGAAGGACCAGAAATCCGCAGAGCAGCGGATTTGCTTGAAACGGCGGTAGTCGATAAACCCTTGACTGACGTCTGGTTTGCTTTCCCTAAGCTTCAGCCTTATCAACCCTCATTGATAGGCCAGCGCGTTAAAGGCATTGAGACGCGCGGTAAAGCGCTGCTGACCCACTTCACTAACAGCCTCACGTTGTATAGCCACAACCAGCTCTACGGTGTCTGGCGCGTATTTAAACCCGGCGACGTTATCGACCACGGCAAGCGTTCACTGCGGGTGAAGATTGCCACGCCGGACAGCGCTATTCTGCTCTACAGCGCATCGGATATCGAAATCTGGCCGACGGAAGAAGTCTACCAGCACCCGTTCCTTCAGCGAATTGGGCCTGATGTGCTTGACGTGACGTTAACCGTTGAAGAGGTGAGGGCACGTCTGCTATCCCGACGCTTTAGCCATCGTCAGCTTGGCGGGACGCTGCTGGACCAGGCGTTTCTGGCCGGTCTGGGCAACTATCTGCGTGCCGAAATTCTGTGGCAGGCGAAGCTTTTGCCCTCACATCGCCCGGCAGATTTAAACGACCAACGGCTGGATCTGCTCGCCGATGCCTGCTTGTCTATCGCTCGTCACTCTTACGCCATGCGCGGCACGATGGATGAAAATGTGCACCACGGCGCGATGTTCCGCTTTAAGGTGTTTGCTCGTGAAGGCAAGCCCTGCGAACGCTGCGGGGCGGCTATCGTGAAAAGCAGCGTCTCGTCTCGGCCTTTCTTTAGCTGTCCGGGATGTCAGATGTAAAGCGACCTGCCGACGGTTTTAAGCAGTTAAGTCGTAGAGCAATAGATCAGTAATAGGTGCGCTTGCATCTATTACTGCCTACTGTTTCGACAGATACATATGACAGGCTTTTATGAATTAGTCAGTATCGCTACCGCGATATGGCCTCGCTCAGGGCACTCAACAATTCCGCTCTTCCACGGAGGTTAAACATATGCTGCTCCTCGTCAAGAGTTTGCAGGAAGTCATCACTCATTTTCAGTAATGCATTCTGGTAATTTTCACTAGTTTGTTTGGAAACGACCTCCATCGCCTTGGCGACAAAAAGCCCGCAGGCGTCAGGACAGAATGTCTGAAGGTCTTTGCTAATGGTCAAGATGTTTCCCTCTGCACCACAATCTTTAGCCAGTTTCTTAAACCGTTCATAGTTTTCTAAGTCAGATGCGCCATTCATACTGTCAAACATCAGGGCTTGCTTAGTATTTGTGCTGTCGTAAAAAGTGCCAAACAGGTACCAGTGCTCATTTAATAATAGTGGGACGAAATGCGTTTTTACGGTGCTTCTATTATTGACGTCAAATAATTCGATAAGACGCTGGGAAGCGGTAGCATTATCCGTCGGTAATTCCCTCGCTTCGTGAAATAAGGTGGTTTTTGAGAAAGTTTTTCCTAAATCGTCAGTTAATTTTTTTGAAAAGGCATCAATTTCGACTGAGGTAATAAATCGGTTGTTGTCAAAAATAGTGTTTTCGTTAGATGTTTCGTCATTGTTTACTATATTTTTCAAGTGTTCTATGGACTGATAAATTGTCTCGGCGATCTCCGGTTTGTGGTCGAGAACACCTTCTTCCTGCGGCTTGAATCCAGCAATAAACAACAGTTTTGGAGGGATTTTCCAGTGATTCTCTGGGGGGGTATTTATATGTTCATTATGTTTTTTAACTATAATAAATAAATTTAGACTTTTTTCCTCTATAATTTTTTTTATTTCCGGATTTTGTGGGCAATTTTGCTTACCGGTATATAAATCAAAGATGAATTTCTGTGCTTCTAAAGCCTCTGACGCATCTATTGACGCATTTTTTGAAGCCTTTGCAATATCTTCTGCCGTCTTTTCTTTTCCAACACGTGCGGGAGTAGATAGACCCCCTCCACAGGCGGAAAAAAACATCCGGTCAAGAGCATAATTTGAAAGAGGCTTCCCAAATATAATCTCATGTTTAAAATCGTTTTTAGTTTTTGGCAGGATCCTTTCGTCAATTTGAGCGTAAATATGCTTTTCATAAGAGTTACGAGGTGGGGGGCCCCTTCTCGTTGAGGATTGACTATAAAGAGGATTATCTATGAGGTTAAGCTCGGTATCATTCTCTGACACGCCCATAGAATTCTGCGAGCCGCTATCACTGGTGCTGCTCGTCGGGCTTGAAGAGTCAGTATTGTCATCGCTCTCATGTCTCGATCTATTAGTGACTGAAGCAGTTACCGGAAGGGGGTCTCCAGATTGTTTTGGCAATCGATTCTGATTGGAATCCTGATTTGATAATTTAATTTTGCCGCGCAAGTTAACGAAAGAATTAACACAGTCATTGAGCCTGTTAAGAAAAGATTCATTATAACCTTCCGTGCTGTATGAGCTTGCAGAAGATAAATCTTCACTGGATGAATGATTAAACGGCTCTGGATAAGGGTCGACCAAAGAATATGGTGGAGGGGGCGGGAGTGGTTCCAGTTGCAGTGGCAGTAGTGGTGGTGCCTGCCTTTTATAGTTACCTTGCTGTGGCTTTCTAAGAACGAAATTAGATTTCATCGAAGATGGAGAAGATTTAACATCTTTGGGAGTAATAAACGGGGCCGTAAGTTTAGTGTCAAGTTTACCGAAAATAGGCGCTTCAAAGGGCGTCTCTTTTGCCTCTATGTCGGTTTGTTGTGTCACTTGTATATTGCGTTGTGCTGCCGATGTTATGCCGAGTGCCATGGCAGTGCTCCTGGATTGGTAAAGTTGCCCAGTATGCTATTTATGCAGTAAAGATGGGTATCAAGGATCGCTTATTTATTGGAAAGGAGAACGTTTTTCTGTTTCATAAAACAATAAAAAAGCCCCTTAACCGGTCGATTTCTCTAGGGTCAAGGGGCGCTTCAATGGCTGCTGACAACGGCAGCTATTTTAATGACTTATGGTCGACCTGGGACTTGAAATCACGTTTGGTGTAGCCGGTATACAGCTGACGTGGACGGGCAATTTTGATGCCGTCATCGTGCATTTCGTTCCAGTGAGCAATCCAGCCAACGGTACGCGCCATCGCGAAGATAACGGTAAACATCGAGGATGGAATTCCCATGGCTTTCAGGATGATACCTGAATAGAAGTCCACGTTCGGATACAGTTTACGTTCGATGAAGTACGGGTCGTTGAGCGCGATGTGCTCAAGCTGCATCGCCACTTCCAGCAGGTCGTCCTTCATGTTCAGCTCTTCCAGAACCGCATGACAGGTTTCACGCATCACAGTAGCGCGCGGGTCATAGTTTTTATAAACACGGTGACCAAAGCCCATCAGGCGGAAGGAATCGTTTTTGTCCTTCGCACGACGAACGAATTCTGGAATGTGATCGACGGTGCTTATCTCTTCCAGCATTTTCAGGCAGGCTTCGTTGGCACCGCCGTGAGCCGGTCCCCACAGCGAAGCGATACCTGCGGCGATACAGGCAAACGGGTTAGCGCCTGAAGAGCCTGCGGTACGCACGGTTGAGGTAGAGGCGTTCTGCTCGTGGTCAGCGTGCAGAATCAGGATGCGGTCCATGGCTTTTTCAAGCACCGGGTTAACCACGTACTCTTCGCACGGTGTGGCAAACATCATGTGCAGGAAGTTACCGGCATAGGACAGGTCATTTTTAGGGTAAACAAACGGTTGTCCGATGGAGTATTTGTAACACATTGCGGCAACGGTCGGCATTTTCGACAGCAGACGAAACGCTGCAATCTCACGATGGCGTTCGTTTTCAACGTCGATAGAGTCGTGGTAGAACGCCGCCAGTGCGCCGGTCACGCCACACAGCACGGCCATCGGATGCGAGTCGCGACGGAAGCCGTGAAACAGACGGGTAATCTGCTCATGGATCATGCTGTGACGGGTCACCGTCGTTTTGAATTCTTCATATTGTTTCTGCGTGGGTGGCTCCCCGTTCAGCAGCAGGTAGCACACTTCCAGATAGTTTGATTCCGTTGCCAACTGGTCAATCGGGAATCCGCGATGCAGCAGAATGCCTTCATCGCCATCGATATAGGTAATTTTGGATTCGCAGGATGCGGTAGAGGTAAAGCCAGGGTCAAAGGTAAAAAAACCTTTTGAGCCGAGGGGGCGAATGTCAATCTCGTCCTGTCCCAGCGTGCCTGATAGCACGTCGAGTTCAATAGGATCATGACCCTGTAGGGTAAGTGTCGCTTTCTTATCAGCCATTTACAGTCTCCTTAGCGCCTTATTTTAATAATCTCTAACAACTCTGTCCTTGGTCTGGTTGCAGAACCCGGTACTGCCTGCGAGCTATCTCCGCCGTTGTAATGTGAGGTCCTCGCTGCGCCCGTCGAGTTGGCGTAATGCGAAGCCGTGTTACTGCCACTGCGTGCAGTTTATGGCGGCCAGGCGGCCTTTCATTGTTGTTATTGATCCGATATCTTTGCTCAATACCTACGACAAGTATGAGGGCATACACGAGCTACACTTTTGCACAACTCGGCGTCGCAGGGAAGCGGATGTGTTGATATGAAGTAAATCTCAAGGATAAATCATGTCGTAATTTGTAATAGAAATGTTAGCACAGTGTCAAACAAGATAATTTATTTTGTGTATAATATGGAAAATGAGAGGTGAATCACTGTTTCGTAGAAAAGTGACCAAACATTTTGTAGGGGAATTGTAATAGGAATGTGATCATCCTATACTCCTCCAAGGTCTCCGGAACACCCTGAAGTAGGAGCACCCAGCGTTATGTAGAACGCGCCGTTTAAGCACAGTGGATGTCGATGTTTGAGCGCGTGACGTGAAGGGCCATTGGGTTCTAACGCTGTCTGATTTCCGCCCAGGCCGGAGGATGGAAAATAATAAGCGCCATTCAAGATGTACTGCGCTCGGTCTGCTGTGTTAAAACAAGCACGAAACGCCCCTTTACTGCTGTTAGGTGTAAACCGGCTTTATCGCTTATTTTTGCCTTGTATGTACCCCGCAGGATGTTTATGAACAGGCTCTAAGGGCTGTGTGGGCTAAACCGTGAAAAAACAAAGACCTGTCAATCTGGATCTGCAAACGATCCGGTTTCCCGTTACTGCGATAGCGTCCATCTTACACCGCGTTTCCGGCGTAATAACCTTCGTCGCTGTCGGTATCCTCCTCTGGTTGCTTGGTACGTCTCTTTCCTCTCCGGAAGGATTCGCGCATGCTGCCGCCATCATGAACAGCTTCTTCGTCAAGTTCATATTCTGGGGAATACTGACCGCATTGGCCTATCACGTCTGCGGCGGCATTCGCCACCTGCTGATGGATTTTGGCGTCATCGAAGAGAGTTTGGCTGTCGGTAAGCTGTCGGCATATATTGCGATTGGCATTACCGTACTGTTGTCAATTCTTGCTGCCGTTTTCGTAGCGTAGGGTATTAAAAGTATGGTTAACAATGTTTCTGCATTGGGACGTAATGGCGTTCATGACTGGCTGTTGGTTCGTGCTTCAGCTATCGTTATCACCCTGTATATCCTCTATATTCTTGGCTTCGTCGTCATGGCTCGGGACATCGATTTTGAAGTCTGGCACGGATTTTTTGCTTCTTCCATTACTAAAGTGTTCACCTTGCTCACGCTGCTTTCGATTCTGGTTCACGCCTGGATAGGCATGTGGCAGGTGTTAACTGACTATGTCAAACCTCTGGCCGTGCGTCTGGTGCTGCAACTTGCGATCGTTGTCACGCTAGTGGTTTATCTGCTTTATGGAACAATAGTTGTGTGGGGAGCGTAGTAAATGAGTCTGCCAGTCAGAGAGTTTGATGCCGTCGTAATCGGTGCAGGTGGCGCCGGTATGCGTGCCGCATTACAGATTTCACAGATGGGCCTGTCGTGCGCCCTGATTTCCAAAGTGTTCCCAACCCGTTCCCACACGGTGTCTGCGCAGGGCGGTATTACCGTTGCCTTGGGCAATACCCATGAAGATGACTGGGAATGGCATATGTATGACACCGTTAAAGGCTCCGACTATATCGGTGACCAGGATGCGATTGAATATATGTGTAACACCGGGCCGGAAGCGATTCTCGAGCTCGAGCATATGGGACTGCCTTTCTCCCGTTTAGACAACGGCAAAATTTATCAGCGTCCGTTTGGTGGCCAGTCGAAGAACTTCGGCGGCGAGCAGGCGGCACGTACTGCGGCAGCGGCTGACCGTACCGGTCACGCACTGCTTCACACCCTTTATCAGCAAAACCTGAAGAATCACACCACCATTTTCTCCGAGTGGTATGCACTCGATCTGGTGAAAAATCAGGACGGCGCTATCGTCGGCTGTACCGCTATCTGCATCGAAACCGGTGAAGTCGTGTACTTCAAGGCGAAGGCCACCGTGCTGGCAACCGGCGGTGCAGGTCGTATTTACCAGTCAACCACCAATGCTCACATCAACACCGGTGACGGCGTTGGCATGGCGCTGCGCGCGGGTGTTCCGGTGCAGGACATGGAAATGTGGCAGTTCCACCCAACCGGTATCGCCGGTGCAGGCGTTCTGGTGACAGAAGGCTGCCGTGGTGAAGGCGGTTATCTGCTTAATAAAGACGGCGAACGCTTCATGGAGCGTTATGCGCCGAATGCCAAAGACCTGGCGGGTCGTGACGTGGTAGCGCGCTCTATCATGATCGAAATCCGTGAAGGCCGTGGCTGTGACGGTCCTTGGGGCCCTCACGCAAAACTGAAACTGGACCACTTAGGTAAAGACGTTCTGGAATCCCGCCTGCCGGGTATCCTTGAGCTGTCTCGTACCTTTGCTCACGTTGACCCGGTCAAAGAGCCTATTCCGGTTATCCCTACCTGTCACTATATGATGGGCGGCATTCCGACTAAGGTGACCGGTCAGGCTCTGCGCGTCAACGCCAAAGGCGAAGACGAAGTGATCCCGGGCCTGTTTGCGGTAGGCGAAATCGCCTGTGTATCTGTTCACGGAGCCAACCGTCTGGGCGGAAACTCACTGCTCGACCTGGTCGTGTTCGGTCGTGCGGCGGGTATGCACTTGCAGGAATCTCTGCTGGAGCAGGGCCCAAGCCGCGATGCCAGCCAGTCTGATATCGATGCGGCGCTGGAGCGTATGAACCGCTGGAACAACACCCGTTCGGGTGAAGATCCGGTGCAAATCCGCAAGGATCTGCAGGCTTGTATGCAGAACAACTTCTCCGTATTCCGTGAAGGTGACGCGATGGCCAAGGGTCTGGAAGATCTGAAGCACATCCGTGAACGTTTGCAGAATGCCCGTCTGGACGATACCTCGACTGAATTCAACACCCAGCGTATCGAATGTCTGGAACTGGACAACCTGATGGAAGTTGCACTGTCTACTGCGGTATCGGCCAACTATCGCACCGAGAGCCGTGGCGCACACAGCCGCTTCGACTTCCCGGATCGTGATGATGCGAACTGGTTATGCCATACGCTTTACCAACCGGAAACCGAAAGCATGACTCGCCGTGAGGTGAACATGCAGCCTAAGCTGCGCGCGGCATTCCCGCCGAAAGCACGTACCTACTAGGCCGGTGAGCAGGAGCATATAAATGAAACTCGAATTTTCGATTTATCGCTATAACCCGGACGTAGACGACGTTCCGTACATGAAAGACTATGTGCTGGAGGCCGAAGAAGGCCGTGACATGATGTTGCTCGACGCACTTATTCTGCTGAAAGAGCAAGATCCGACGCTGTCGTTTCGTCGCTCCTGCCGTGAGGGCGTTTGCGGCTCTGACGGTGTGAACATGAACGGTAAAAACGGTCTGGCCTGCATCACGCCGGTATCTGCACTGCGTAACGGCAGCAAGAAGATTGTTATCCGTCCTCTGCCGGGTCTGCCGGTGGTGCGTGACCTGGTTGTCGATATGGGTCAGTTCTACAAACAGTATGAAAAGATTAAACCGTATCTGATCAATGACGGTAAAAATCCTCCGGCGCGTGAGCACCTGCAGATGCCGGAAGAGCGTGAGAAGCTGGACGGCCTGTACGAGTGTATTCTTTGTGCCTGCTGTTCAACCTCTTGCCCGTCATTCTGGTGGAATCCGGACAAATTTGTGGGACCTGCCGGTCTGCTGGCCGCGTATCGCTTCCTGATTGATAGCCGTGACACAGAAACGCAATCACGCCTTGATAATCTTGACGACGCTTTCAGCGTATTCCGCTGCCACAGCATCATGAACTGTGTCAGCGTGTGTCCTAAAGGGTTGAACCCGACTAAGGCCATCGGGCACATCAAGTCGATGCTGCTACAGCGCGGTGCCTAAGCCGAAAAGTACGAAAAAAGCGGGAACTCAGGTTCCCGCTAATATTAAGTGAACAAGCAGTAACAATTACGCAACAAAATGCACAGGCACAGCGCGAATAAGCTGATGAAATGACTGGGTAAAGGGTGATAATTTTGGCCCGTTAACAGTATATTTATGTCTGCGTAAAAAGAGGAACACAGGGAAGCACCAAAAGCTCGAGTAAGCGGTTAATGCGCAGGCTTTTGGAGGTTCCTTGACCGGTCGACGGGCATCAAACCTGTCGGTTAAGTGAACTGTTGTATGGAAAACCGTCTTACTCGGATGTAAGTCAAAATTACGTCAGGTACCACGGTGATTTTATTAACCACGGCGAAAACTAAAGCTTTCAAAGCTTAAGGGATCACGATGCAGAACGGCGCAATGAAGGCCTGGCTGGATTCCTCCTATCTGGCGGGCGCGAACCAGTCTTACATAGAGCAACTCTATGAAGACTACTTAACCGATCCTGGTTCCGTTGACGATAGCTGGCGTTCAATTTTCAAACAGCTACCGACAGTCGGTGTCAAACCGGAACAACTCCATTCACAGACTCGAGACTACTTCCGCCGCCTGGCGAAAGACGCTTCGCGTTATAATTCAGCAATCAGCGACCCGCAAACCGATGCGAAACAGGTTAAGGTGTTGCAGCTCATCAACGCCTTCCGTTTCCGTGGTCATCAGAATGCTAATCTTGATCCCCTCGGTTTATGGAAACAGGAAACCGTTGCTGACCTGGATCCTGCTTACCATCATCTGTCTGAGGCTGATTTTCAGGAAACCTTCAACGTGGGCTCGTTTGCTATCGGCAAAGAGACTATGCAGCTGGGCGAACTTTACGCCGCGCTGAAGCAGACCTACTGTGGATCGATCGGTGCCGAGTACATGCACATCACCAACACGGACGAAAAACGCTGGATTCAACAGCGTATCGAATCCGTTGTCGGCCGCGCTAAGTTCAACGAAACCGAGAAAAAGACCTTCCTCAAAGAATTAACCGCAGCCGAAGGGCTGGAGCGCTACCTCGGTGCTAAATTCCCGGGCGCGAAACGCTTCTCGCTGGAAGGCGGCGATGCCCTGGTACCTATGCTTAAGGACATGATCCGCCACGCCGGTAAAAACGGCACGCGTGAAGTCGTTCTGGGCATGGCGCACCGCGGTCGTCTGAACGTATTGATCAACGTGCTGGGTAAAAAACCCCAAGACCTGTTTGATGAATTCTCAGGTAAGCATAAAGAGCATCTGGGTACCGGCGATGTGAAATATCACATGGGCTATTCGTCCGACGTCGAAACTGAAGGCGGTATGGTTCACCTGGCGCTGGCGTTTAACCCGTCGCACCTTGAAATCGTCAGCCCAGTGGTTATCGGTTCCGTTCGTGCCCGTCGCGATCGTCTTGACGAAGCGCGCAGTAACATGGTTCTGCCAATCACCATTCACGGCGATGCGGCGATTACCGGTCAGGGCGTCGTTCAGGAAACGCTGAACATGTCGTTGGCTCGTGGTTATGAAGTGGGCGGTACTGTACGTATCGTTATCAACAATCAGGTAGGTTTCACTACCTCAAACCCGAAAGACGCGCGTTCTACCGAATACTGTACCGATATCGCGAAGATGGTGCAGGCACCGATTTTCCACGTGAATGCCGATGACCCGGAAGCGGTGGCCTTCGTCACCCGCCTGGCGCTGGATTTCCGTAATACCTTCAAGCGTGACGTAATGATCGACCTGGTCTGCTACCGTCGTCATGGCCATAACGAGGCCGACGAACCGAGTGCAACCCAGCCTCTGATGTATCAGAAGATCAAGAAACACCCAACGCCGCGCAAAATTTACGCGGACAAACTGACTGAGCAGGGCGTAGCCAGCCAGGAAGACGCCACGGAAATGGTTAACCTTTACCGTGATGCGCTGGACGCGGGTGAGTGCGTTGTGGACGAATGGCGTCCGAACGACATGCACACCTTCACCTGGTCGCCTTATCTGAACCACGAGTGGGACGAACCTTATCCGTCTACCGTTGAGCCAAAACGTCTGCAGGAGCTAGCGCGTCGCGTCAGCCACGTGCCAGACGCCATCGAGATGCAGTCTCGCGTCGCCAAGATTTATAGCGATCGTCAAGACATGGCCGAAGGCAAGAAACTGTTCGACTGGGGCGGCGCGGAAAACCTGGCTTACGCGACGCTGGTCGACGAAGGTATTCCTATTCGTCTCTCCGGTGAAGACACCGGCCGTGGAACCTTCTTCCACCGTCATGCGGTAATCCACAACCAGAAAAACGGCTCTGTCTACGTGCCGCTTTCCAACATCCACAACAGTCAGGGCGTGTTCAACGTCTGGGACTCCGTGCTGTCGGAAGAAGCCGTGCTGGCCTTCGAATATGGTTATGCCACCGCAGAACCTCGCACCCTGACCATCTGGGAAGCGCAGTTCGGTGACTTCGCCAACGGTGCACAGGTCGTTATCGACCAGTTCATCAGCTCCGGCGAGCAGAAATGGGGCCGTATGTGCGGTCTGGTCATGCTGCTGCCACACGGCTATGAAGGGCAGGGTCCGGAGCACTCCTCCGCCCGTCTGGAACGTTATTTGCAGCTTTGTGCCGAGCAAAACATGCAGGTATGTATTCCGTCTACGCCGGCGCAGGTTTACCACATGCTGCGTCGTCAGGCGCTGCGCGGGATGCGTCGCCCACTGATAGTGATGTCGCCTAAGTCTCTGCTGCGTCATCCGCTGGCAGTGTCTACGCTCGACGAACTGGCTAACGGCACCTTCCAGCCAGCGATTGGCGAAGTGGACGAGCTGGACCCGAAAGGCATCAAGCGTGTCGTGATGTGTTCAGGCAAAGTCTACTATGATCTGCTGGAACAACGTCGTAAGAACGAACAAACCGACGTTGCCATTATTCGTATCGAACAGCTGTATCCTTTCCCTCACAAAGCCGTACAGAGCGTGATTGAGCAGTATGCGCACGTGCACGACTTTGTCTGGTGCCAGGAAGAGCCGCTCAACCAGGGCGCGTGGTATTGCAGTCAGCATAACTTCCGTGAAGTGGTACCTTTCGGTGCTTCTTTACGCTACGCGGGACGTCCGGCTTCAGCCTCGCCTGCCGTGGGCTATATGTCAGTTCACCAGAAACAGCAGCAAGATCTGGTTAACGACGCGCTGAATGTTCAATAGTCGTTTAATTTTGTAATAATTTACCCACAGTACCTGGCGCCAAGCCTATGCAGCGCCAGGTAAAGGGAAAAATAAGGATTGATAATGAGTAGCGTAGATATTCTGGTCCCTGACCTACCTGAATCCGTTGCAGATGCGACGGTTGCCACCTGGCACAAAAAGCCTGGAGACAGCGTTGAGCGTGATGAAGTCCTGGTTGAAATCGAAACCGACAAAGTGGTGCTGGAAGTGCCTGCAAGCGAAGCCGGTATTCTGGACTCCATTCTGGAAGACGAAGGCGCCACCGTGCTTTCTAAACAGATCCTTGCTCGTCTGCGTCCGGGTAACAGCTCTGGTAAGCCAAGCCAGGAAAAAAGCACCGCTAAAGAATCTACGCCTGCGGACCGTCACACTGCCGCACTGGATGACGAGAGCAGCGACGCGCTGAGCCCGGCTATTCGCCGCCTGATAGCCGAGCACTCACTGGATGCCAGCGCCATTAAAGGCAGCGGTGTGGGTGGTCGCCTGACGCGTGAAGATATCGAGCAGCACATTGCCAAGTCTGGCAAGGCTGACAAACCTGCGGCAGCGCCTGCAGCAGCACAGCCCGCAGCAGCAGCGCCAGCTCTGGGCGCACGCAGCGAAAAACGCGTGCCTATGACCCGTCTGCGTAAACGCGTTGCCGAGCGTCTGCTGGAAGCGAAAAACAGCACCGCCATGTTGACCACGTTTAACGAAATCAACATGAAGCCAATCATGGATCTGCGCAAGCAGTACGGCGAAGCCTTCGAGAAACGCCACGGTGTGCGTCTGGGCTTTATGTCTTTCTATCTGAAAGCCGTCGTTGAAGCGCTCAAGCGTTTCCCTGAAGTGAATGCCTCTATCGATGGCGATGATGTGGTTTACCACAACTACTTCGACGTCAGCATTGCTGTATCAACCCCTCGTGGCCTGGTGACCCCCGTTCTGCGCGACGTTGATACTCTGGGCATGGCAGACATTGAGAAGCAAATCAAAGAGCTGGCCGTGAAGGGCCGTGATGGCAAACTTAAAGTTGAAGAGCTGACCGGCGGTAACTTCACCGTAACCAACGGCGGCGTGTTCGGCTCCCTGATGTCAACGCCTATCATCAATCCACCGCAGAGTGCGATTTTGGGTATGCACGCGATTAAAGACCGTCCAATGGCCGTCAACGGTCAGGTCGTTATCCAGCCAATGATGTACCTGGCGCTGTCCTATGACCACCGTCTGGTTGACGGCCGTGAGTCAGTGGGCTTCCTGGTCACCATCAAAGAAATGCTGGAAGATCCTTCACGTCTGCTGTTAGACGTGTAGTCGTTCTCTTTATCGCGTGAAAACAAGTGCAGGGCAGGAGTATCTGCTCTGCAATCTTCTGAAATCAATGGATAGAACATCATGAATCTACACGAGTACCAAGCGAAACAGCTGTTTCTGCGCTATGGCCTTCCTGCCCCTACAGGTTTTGCTTGTTCCACCCCGCGTGAAGCGGAAGAGGCTGCATCGAAAATCGGTGCGGGTCCGTGGGTAGTAAAATGTCAGGTTCACGCTGGCGGCCGTGGTAAAGCAGGCGGCGTTAAAGTCGTGAAGAGCAAAGAAGAGATCCGTGCCTTTGCCGAGCACTGGCTGGGTAAACGTCTGGTGACCTATCAGACTGATGCGCAGGGCCAGCCGGTAAACCAGATTCTGGTTGAAGCCGCGACCGACATTGATAAAGAACTGTATCTCGGTGCCGTCGTTGACCGTAGCTCACGTCGCGTGGTGTTCATGGCGTCTACCGAAGGCGGCGTGGAAATCGAGAAGGTTGCTGAAGAAACCCCACACCTGATCCACAAAGTTGCACTCGACCCGTTGGCAGGTCCACAGCCTTACCAGGGCCGTGAACTGGCATTTAAACTGGGTCTGAGCGGCAAGCAGGTTGCACAATTTACCAAGATCTTCATGGGTCTGGCGAACATCTTCCTGGAGCGCGACCTGGCGCTGATCGAGATTAACCCACTGGTTGTGACCAAAGAGGGTGACCTTATCTGCCTCGACGGCAAGCTGGGCGCTGACAGCAATGCCCTGTTCCGTCAACCAGAACTGCGCGAAATGCGTGACCACAGCCAGGAAGACGCTCGTGAGTCTCAGGCTGCTCAGTGGGAACTGAACTACGTGGCGCTTGATGGCAACATCGGTTGCATGGTTAACGGTGCGGGCCTGGCAATGGGTACCATGGATATCGTTAAACTGCACGGCGGCGAACCGGCCAACTTCCTCGACGTAGGCGGTGGCGCAACCAAAGAGCGTGTAACCGAAGCGTTTAAAATCATTCTGTCTGATGACAAAGTGAAAGCGGTATTCGTTAACATCTTCGGCGGTATCGTACGCTGCGACCTGATTGCCGACGGCATCATTGGCGCAGTGGCTGAAGTGGGCGTCAGCGTACCGGTTGTGGTACGTCTTGAAGGGAACAATGCTGAACTGGGTGCCAAAAAACTGGCAGACAGCGGTTTGAACATCATTGCAGCGACCAGCCTGACTGACGGCGCAGAGCAAGTTGTTGCTGCAGTGGAGGGTAAATAATGTCGATTTTAATCAATAAGAATACCAAAGTTATCTGCCAGGGTTTCACCGGTAGCCAGGGTACTTTCCACTCCGAGCAGGCGATTGCCTACGGAACACAGATGGTTGGCGGCGTAACGCCAGGCAAAGGCGGCACCGAGCATCTGGGTCTGCCAGTGTTCAACACCGTGCGTGAAGCCGTAGAAACAACAGGCGCAACAGCCTCTGTTATCTATGTTCCAGCGCCATTCTGTAAAGACTCGATCCTAGAAGCTATCGACGCAGGCATCCAGCTTATTATCTGTATCACTGAAGGCATCCCAACGCTGGATATGCTGGTGGTGAAAGTGAAGCTTGAGCAGACTGGCGTGCGCATGATAGGTCCTAACTGCCCAGGCGTTATCACCCCGGGTGAGTGCAAAATCGGCATCCAGCCTGGCCACATTCACAAGCCGGGCAAAGTGGGGATCGTTTCCCGTTCTGGTACGCTGACCTATGAAGCGGTTAAACAGACTACCGACTATGGCTTTGGTCAGTCTACCTGCGTCGGTATCGGCGGTGACCCGATCCCGGGTTCAAGCTTCATCGATATCCTGAAACTGTTCCAGGAAGACAAGCAGACTGAAGTGATCGTTATGATCGGCGAGATAGGCGGTAACGCAGAAGAAGAAGCGGCTGCCTACATCAAAGAGCACGTAACCAAGCCGGTTGTGGGCTACATTGCGGGCGTCACTGCGCCTAAAGGCAAGCGTATGGGCCATGCGGGTGCCATCATTGCCGGTGGTAAAGGCACTGCGGATGACAAATTTGCAGCGCTGGAAGCGGCCGGTGTTAAAACTGTTCGCAGCCTGGCAGACATCGGCAACGCCGTGAAGTCAGTATTGCCTCCGCAGTAATTTTATCCCTTTGAGCATCAATGCCGCCCTGGGGCGGCATTTTTTTTGCCAATGATAATGAATAATATCCTGCCTTATTATTCATTATTGCTGTCTTATTCCTGTTGTTATTTTTATCTTATATTTACAAATAATTAATCCCTTTCTTGATCTGGATCAAAGTTTTTATTTGATTTAAAAATAGATAAAACATCCGAATTTATTATTGTTAATTTTTAAAATACCGAATTACATCTATTTAACAGGCGGTATTTGAAATAAAAACAAATTATCACCTTGTTAACACAGGAATGAATTAAGATTAAATATTTTCTGATTACGCTGGAAATAGCGACTCAAAAGGATTAAATTGCTCTGGATCAATCTTGGCCTGAGTTTGAAAAAATGATAGTAATTGATCTACATTCTAAAAATTGGCGCTGGCGCACAAAACACCTGTTTATTGTGTGGGAATAGTGGCGTAACATTGTCACAATCAAAGCTCAGGTTTAATAAACCGGCTGGGGGCCCTGACCCCGTCACTTCTCTTCCTTAGAGTCCCGCCCCAGCTGCGCACGCACCGGGCGTAGGTCTGGGCATCGTTAAATGAAATGAATTTTATCCGATAGGGAAAGTTAATAAATCTCTATCACATTAAAGATTCATCATATTAAGGATCCGTTAATTTTTAAAATAATTAATCTGCTAATTAAATAATTAAAGTCATTTTGATAACGGAAAGTTAAATACTGGTAGTTGTGAGGCGTATTCCAGTTTTATACGTCAGAGAGTTGCTATTTGGAGTCTTCCTCCGAGGAGCTAGGGGTTAGAATGTTTGATATCGTTGAGCTGTCGCGTTTGCAGTTTGCTTTAACGGCCATGTACCATTTTATTTTTGTTCCATTAACGCTGGGTATGGCGTTTCTGCTGGCAATAATGGAAACGGTCTATGTGCTTTCCGGCAAACAAATCTATAAGGATATGACCAAGTTCTGGGGCAAGTTATTTGCGATTAACTTTGCGCTGGGTGTGGCCACGGGGTTGACCATGGAGTTCCAGTTCGGAACCAACTGGTCTTATTTCTCACACTATGTCGGTGACATCTTTGGTGCTCCGCTGGCCATCGAAGGGCTGATGGCATTCTTCCTTGAGTCAACGCTGGTCGGGCTCTTCTTCTTCGGGTGGGACCGCCTCTCCAAAGTGCAGCATATGACGGTGACCTGGTTTGTGGCTCTTGGCTCAAACCTCTCGGCGCTGTGGATCCTCGTTGCCAACGGCTGGATGCAAAACCCGGTAGCCTCCGAATTCAACTACGAAACCATGCGTATGGAGATGGTCAGTTTTTCCCAACTGGTGCTCAACCCGGTTGCGCAGGTTAAATTCGTGCATACCGTGGCCGCGGGCTACGTGACCGGCGCGATATTCATTCTGGCGATTAGCTCCTACTACCTGCTTAAAGGCCGTGATACGGCGTTTGCCAAACGCTCGTTCGCCATCGCGGCGAGTTTTGGTCTGGCGGCTACGCTTTCGGTCATCGTGCTGGGTGACGAGTCAGGCTACGAAATGGGCGACGTGCAGAAAACCAAGCTGGCCGCCATCGAAGCCGAGTGGGAGACACAGCCCGCACCGGCTAACTTTACGCTGATCGGATTACCTAACCAGGACAAAATGGAGAACCAATACTCCATTCAGATTCCCTATCTGCTCGGTCTGATTGCTACGCGTTCAACCGATACCCCGGTCACCGGCCTGAAAGAGCTAATGGCACAGCATCAAGTGCGTATTAGAAACGGTATCAAGGCCTACACGCTGCTCGAAGAGTTGCGCTCGGGCAATGACAGTCCTCAGGTACGCAGCGACTTCGAAAAAGCCAAGGTTGACCTCGGCTACGGCATGCTGTTGAAACGCTACACGCCGAAGGTAACGGACGCGACCGAAGCGCAGATCCAGCAGGCCACCAAAGATTCAATTCCGCGCGTGCTGCCGCTGTATTTTGCCTTCCGCATTATGGTGGCCGCAGGCTTCCTAATTTTGCTGGTGGTCGGTCTGTCGTTCCTGACCGTGCTACGCGGCAAGATAGGGCAGAAGCGCTGGCTGCATCGCGCGGCACTTTATGCGCTGCCGCTGCCGTGGATTGCCGTCGAGGCGGGGTGGTTTGTTGCTGAGTATGGCCGCCAGCCGTGGGCTATCGGTGAGATTCTGCCGACTGCGGTTGCCAACTCTTCATTAACTGCCGCTGACGTACTCACCTCGATGATCCTCATCTGTGGTCTGTACACGCTGTTCCTGATTGCCGAGATGTACCTGATGTTCAAGTTTGCGCGTCTGGGGCCAAGCAGTCTTAAGACCGGTCGTTATCATTTTGAACAGCCTGCCGCCGCCGTTCAGCGTGCACAGTAAGAGGGAGACCACGTATGTTCGACTATGAAGTTTTAAGGTTCATCTGGTGGGTGCTGATAGGCGTGCTGTTTATTGGCTTCGCCGTCACCGATGGCTTTGATATGGGCGTAGGCATTCTGGTGCGCATTATCGGCAAAACCGACACCGACCGCCGCGTGATGATTAACGCGATTGCTCCCCACTGGGACGGCAATCAGGTGTGGCTGATAACTGCCGGGGGAGCACTGTTCGCCGCTTGGCCGATGGTCTACGCCGCAGCATTCTCGGGCTTTTATGCCGCGATGATCCTGGTACTTTGTGCCTTGTTCTTCCGCCCGCTGGGCTTTGACTATCGTAGCAAGGTTGACGATCGTCGCTGGCGCAATCTGTGGGACTGGGGCATTTTCATCGGCAGCTTCGTGCCGGCCGTAGTCTTTGGGGTAGCCTTCGGCAACCTGCTTCAGGGCGTACCTTTCCACATTGATGAATATCTGCGTCTGTTCTACACCGGTAACCTGCTTCAGCTGCTCAATCCGTTTGGCCTGCTGGCGGGTATTGTCAGCCTGACCATGCTGGTGACGCAGGGGGCAACCTACCTGCAGATGCGAACCGTGGGTGAACTGCATCTGCGTACCCGAACAGCCGCGCAGATTTCGGCGCTGGTGATGATGATTGCTTTCCTGATAGCCGGCGTCTGGTTGGTGAAAGGCATTGACGGTTATGTGGTGACCTCGGCAATTAACACCGCCGCCGAGTCTAACCCATTGCGTAAAACGGTCGCGCATCAGGCCGGTGCATGGTTGCTTAACTTCAACCGCATGCCTGCACTATGGGCCATTCCGGCACTGGGCGTCATTTTACCTTTATTAACCCTTCTACTGTCGAGGTTGAATAAGGGGGCATGGGCGTTCCTGACATCGTCGCTCACCATCGCCTGTGTGATCCTGACGACGGGCATCACAATGTTCCCATTCGTGATGCCTTCGAGCATTGAACCGAGCGCCAGCCTCACGATGTGGGATGCCACTTCCAGCCTGCTGACGCTGAAAGTCATGACCGTGGTCGCCTGCATTTTCGTGCCGATCGTCCTTATCTACACCAGTTGGGCTTACTACAAAATGTTTGGTCGCCTCGATAAAAACTTTATCGAAAACAACAAGCATTCGCTGTACTAATCGCAACCAAAGGGGAGTTTAACACCATGTGGTATTTTGCCTGGATACTCGGAACGCTGCTGGCCTGCTCAGCGGGGATCATCACCGCATTAGCGTTCGAACAAAGTGAAGAAAGCAAAGCGGCTAAAGACGCAGAATAACGCGTTACGCATTGTCTAATTTAAGTGTTTTGAACAGTAAGGGCCCCGAGTGGGCCCTTTTGTTTATACACCGTTGAAACTCGCTTTTTTTTACATGATTTACAAAGCGCTGACACAGTTATTTCAATGCACCATCACGGCTCATAATTATTTTCATTCCAGAGTTGCAACCCATTCCAAACCTGAAATCAGTTGCGTATAGTAGGGCCGTCAAATTGCAATACGGGATGTAGAGTGAGTAATTCGTTGTTCCGATGGCCTGTCCGTGTTTATTACGAAGACACCGATGCAGGCGGCGTGGTTTATCACGCCCGTTACGTCGCCTTTTTTGAAAGGGCTCGCACAGAAATGTTGCGTGATCGCAACTTTCACCAGCATAAATTGCTGGAAGAACATGTCGCTTTTGCTGTTCGCCGTATGACGGTTGAATATCTGGCGCCTGCACGTCTTGACGACCTGCTGGAAGTCCAGAGCGAAATCACCGAAATCCGGGGAGCTTCACTTACCTTTGCACAACGAATTCTTGATTCGCATGGAAATCTTCTGAGTAGTGCAGAAGTTCTTATTGCATGCATCGATCCACATCAAATGAAGCCAAGAGCGCTTCCTAAGTCTATTGTCGCGGAGTTTAAGCAGTGACTGACATGAACATTATTGATTTATTTTTAAAGGCCAGCATCCTGGTTAAGCTGATCATGCTTATCCTGATCTGTTTTTCTGTTGCCTCATGGGCCATCATCATTCAGCGCACCAAGGTGCTGAATGCGGCAACCCGTGAAGCGGAAGCATTTGAAGATAAATTCTGGTCTGGCATTGAGCTTTCTCGTCTTTATCAGGAAAGCCAGGGCCGTCGCGACACGCTGAGCGGTGCTGAGCAGATCTTTCATTCCGGTTTCAAAGAGTTTGCTCGTTTGCATCGCGCAAACAGTCACGCGCCAGAATCGGTTATCGAAGGTTCTTCACGCGCCATGCGTATCTCCTTTAACCGCGAGCTTGAAGCGTTGGAAAACCATATTCCATTCCTTGGCTCAGTCGGTTCTATCAGCCCATATATCGGCCTGTTTGGTACGGTGTGGGGGATCATGAACGCCTTCATCGGCTTGGGCGCGGTCAAACAGGCTACGCTGCAGATGGTTGCGCCTGGTATCTCTGAAGCGCTGATCGCCACCGCACTCGGTTTGTTTGCCGCTATTCCTGCTGTTATGGCCTACAACCGCCTTAGCCAACGCGTCAACAAACTCGAGCAAAATTACGATAACTTCATCGAAGAGTTCACGGCTATCCTGCACCGCCAGGCTTTCTCTCGCGAGAGTAGTAATTAAGGGAGGGGAGTATGGCTCGAGTACGAGGTCGTAAACGTCGCGAACTGAAGTCGGAAATCAACATCGTTCCACTGCTCGACGTGTTGCTGGTGCTGTTGCTCGTTTTCATGGCAACGGCGCCTATCATCACGCAGAGCGTTGAGGTGGACTTGCCTGATGCGACTGACTCCAAAACAGTTTCTACCGATGATAACCCGCCGGTTATCGTCGAGGTTTCTGGCGTTGGCCAATACACCATTGTTATAGACCATCAAAGAATGGAACAGCTGCCGGAGCAGCAGGTTATCGCGGAGGCGTCGCAACGCATCCAGGCTAATCCGAAAACCGTTTTCCTGATCGGTGGAGCAAAACAGGTGCCTTATGATGAGATAATCAAGGCGCTGAATTTGCTGCATCAGGCTGGTGTGAAATCTGTAGGTTTGATGACACAGCCAATCTGATCCATGGCTAATGGGTGACATTTATTTTAAACCTGGTGGATGTACGTTAATAAAAAGCGTGTGCCACCGGGCTTTAGCAATCCTGTGTTGGGAAATCTATTTTGGTAAAGGCAACTGCAACTGAACAAAACGATAAGCTCAAACGCGCCGTTATTGTTTCGGTCGTTCTGCATATCATATTGATAGCCCTGTTGGTCTGGAGTTCTCTTCACGAGGACACCAGTATGAGCGGCGGCGGTGGCGGTACTGATATTTCGGCCGTGATGGTCGATTCTGGCGCAGTGGTCGAGCAATACAATCGCGAGCAACAGCAGCAGGCTGACGCGAACCGCGCCCAGCAATCGCATCAGAAAAAGTCTGAACAGCAGGCTGAAGAAGCCAAAGAAGCGGCCGAAGAGGCTAAGCAGCAAAAGGCTGAAGAGGCCAAAGAAGCCGCTGAGTCAGCCAAACAGGCTGCACAGCAGCAGAAGGCTGAGCAAGCCAAAGAGGCTGCCGAAGCTGCCAAGCAAGCGGCGCAAGAACAGAAACAGGCTGCTGCTGAGCAGGCTAAACAAGCCGCCGAGCAACAGAAGAAAGCCGCAGCTGAAGAGGCCAAACAGGCCGCAGAAGATGCAAAACAGGCTGCCGCTGATGCCAAAGCCGCCGCAGTGAAAGAACAACAGAAGCAGGCAGCAGATGCTGCTGCGAAGGCTAAGGCCGAAGCCGACAAAGTGGCAAAAGCTCAGGCTGATGCGCAGAAGAAAGCTGAAGCTGAAGCCAAGAAACAGGCAGAGGCCGATGCCGCTGCTGCGGCCGTAGCCAAGAAGCAGGCACAGGCAGAAGCCAAGAAAGCGGCTGCTGACGCCGAGAAGAAGGCCGCAGCTGAAGAAGCGAAGCAGGCCGCCGCCGAGGCGAAAGCCGCAGAAGCTAAACAGGCCGCAGAGGCCAAAGCGGCTGAAGCTAAAGAGGCTGCCGAAGCGAAAGCTGCTGCCGCAAAAGAAGCTAAAGCCGCCGCAGCCAAGGAAGCCGCCGCCGAGAAGGCCGCAGCTGCCAAGGCCGCAGCAGATGCCAAGAAGAAAGCCGCTGCCGCTGCGGCGAAGCAGTCTGCAGACGTCGACGACCTGTTTGGTGGCCTTGCCTCCTCCAAAAACGCACCTAAGGGTGGCGGTGGAGCCGCTGGTGTAGGTAAAAATAAGAAGAGCGGGGCATCGGGCGCGGACATTTCCAACTATGCTGGTCAGGTTGAAGCCGCAATCAAGAGCCGTTTCTATGACTACCAGTCATACATCGGCAAAACCTGTTCGTTACGCATCAAGCTCGCACCGAATGGTACGTTGCTAGATATTCAGTCTGAGGGCGGCGATCCGGCTCTGTGTCAGGCAGCGATTGCAGCGGCTCGACAGGCAAGGATCCCAAAACCACCGTCTCAGGATGTTTATGAAGTGTTTAAAAATGCACCGGTAGACTTTAAGCCTCAGTAATGGGGCCTAAAATGGCCAAAGTTATTGAAGTCGCAGTTGAAAATATTCTTGTTTAAGATATTTGCGATGGCTTATCTGGTGTTTATGTAGTTTTGTGTGCATTGGTTTGTTAAAATTCTGCTAGTTTATCGCGGAAAGAATAAGCCGGTCAGACGTCGTGGCTCGCAGGTGTCGGGCAGTGTAAAGCAGCAGGAAACCGTGCATTCCCAACATGGAAAATTGGGAAATCGATGCGCGGTCTTCTGCCGTTTGTGACGCCACCTGACGAGGCGTAAGATTTCTTTCGGGCTCTGAGTCCAGATAAGGGAGATACAATGAAACAGGCAATTCGAGTAGCGTTCGGCCTATTGATGATGTGGGCGACGGTGTCTCATGCGGAAGTGCGCATCGAGATAACCCAAGGGGTAGACTCTGCCCGCCCAATTGCAGTAGTACCTTTTAAATGGGCTGGTCCGGGGACTCCTCCACAGGATATCGGCGGCATCGTTGCGGCTGACCTGCGCAACAGCGGCAAATTTAATCCTATCGACAACGCACGTATGCCACAGCAACCGAGCACAGCGGCTGAAGTTACGCCTGCTGCCTGGAGCGCGTTGGGCATCAATGACGTGGTTGTTGGTCAAATTCAGCCTGGCGGTGACGGCAGCTATCTGGTGTCTTATCAGCTGGTTGACACCTCGGGTGCAAGCGGAACCGTTCTGGCACAGAACCAATACAAAATCACCAAAGAGTGGCTGCGTTATGCAGCACATACCGCGAGTGATGAAGTATTCCAGAAGCTGACCGGAATTAAAGGCGCATTCCGCACCCGTATCGCGTATGTCGTGCAGACCAACGGCGGGAAATTCCCGTTTGAACTGCAAGTCTCTGACTATGACGGCTACAATCAGTTTGTCGTGCACCGTTCGACCGAGCCTTTGATGTCACCGGCCTGGTCTCCAGACGGTAGCAAACTGGCTTACGTAACTTTTGAAAGCGGTCAGTCTGCTCTGGTGATTCAGACCCTGGCTAACGGCGCAATCCGTCAAGTCGCTGACTTCCCGCGTCATAACGGTGCACCCGCGTTTTCTCCAGACGGTACCAAACTGGCGATGGCCTTGTCTAAATCAGGCAGCCTGAACCTGTATGTAATGAATTTAGCTTCTGGCCAAATCAGCCAGGTCACTGACGGACGCAGCAACAGCACTGAGCCAACCTGGTTCCCAGATAGTCAAAATCTGGCGTTTACCTCGGATCAGGGTGGTCGTCCTCAGTTGTATAAAGTAAATATTAATGGCGGTGCGCCTCAGCGTCTGACGTGGGAAGGTTCTCAGAACCAGAACTCAGATGTTAGCCCCGATGGAAAATTCCTTGTAATGGTTAGTTCCGCAAACGGTAGCCAACACATCGCCAAACAAGATCTGGACACGGGAGCCGTTCAAGTATTAACGGACACGTACCTGGATGAAACGCCTAGTATCGCGCCGAACGGCACCATGGTTATCTACAGTTCTTCTCAAGGACTCGGGCAGGTGTTGAATTTGGTCTCGACTGATGGGCGTTTCAAAGCGCGTCTTCCGGCTACCGAAGGACAGGTATCTTCTCCTGCCTGGTCGCCGTACCTGTGATGCATGTTAAGATATGTATGGCAAATTATAAAAAAGGATCAACGAGATGCAACTTAATAAAGTGCTGAAAGGCCTGCTGTTGGCAGTACCTGTAATGGCAATCGCTGCTTGTAGTTCACACAAAACCGCAGACAATGGCCAAGCTGGATACGGCGCTAACGGTGCTGGTACTGGCACTGAAAACGGCAATATGTCTTCAGAAGAACAAGCTCGCCAGCAAATGCAAGAGCTGCAGAAGAACAACATCGTTTACTTCGGTCTGGACAAGTATGATGTTTCTTCTGACTACGCTCAGATGCTGGATGCACACGCTGCATTCCTGCGTAGCAACCCGTCTTACAAAGTGACTGTTGAAGGTAACGCCGACGAACGTGGCACACCTGAATACAACATCGCACTGGGCGAGCGTCGTGCTTCTGCAGTTAAAATGTACCTGCAGGGTAAAGGCGTTTCTGCTGACCAGATCTCTATCGTTTCTTACGGTAAAGAAAAACCAGCTGTACTGGGTCATGACGAAGCGGCTTACGCTAAAAACCGTCGTGCCGTACTGGTTTACTAAGAGAATCGCATGAGCAGTAACTTCAGACATCACCTGTTGAGTCTGTCGTTACTGATTGGCGTAGCGGCCCCTTGGGCCGCTACTGCCTCGGCACCAATCAGTAATGTCGGCTCCGGCTCGATAGAAGATCGAGTCACCACCCTTGAGCGTATCTCTAACGGTCAAGGCCAGCTATTAACTCAACTCCAGCAACAAGTCTCCGATAACCAGAATGATATTGCGACGCTCCGTGGGCAAATCCAGGACAGCCAATATCAGCTGAAGCAGATTACCGATCGTCAAAACCAGATTCTCCAGCAGATAGCTTCGATGCAAAGCTCAGGTAGTGCCCCTGCGGCCGCTGCAGGTGCTTCAGCAGGTGCAGCAACGGCTGACAGCGGTTCTGACTCTGCTTCTGCTAGCAGCGCGCCTGCAAGCTCGGGGAATCCGGACACTGACTACAACAACGCTGTATCATTAGCGTTGGAAAAGAAACAGCCCGATCAGGCAATTACTGCCTTCCAGGCTTTTATCAAGCAATACCCGGATTCGACTTACCAGCCTAATGCCAATTATTGGCTCGGCCAGTTGTATTACAACAAGGGTAAGAAAGATGACGCAGCGTACTATTTTGCGGTAGTGGTCAAAAACTATCCGAAGTCGCCGAAAAGCCCAGACGCGATGTACAAGGTAGGGATCATCATGCAGGAGAAAGGCCAGAGCGAAAAAGCGAAAGCCGTGTTCCAGCAAGTGGTTAAACAATACCCGAACACCGAATCTGCGCGAGCGGCTCAAAAACGTTTGTCTTCAAAATAGTTAGCCATTCAGGCCCGAAAAATAACCATTTAGACTATTTTTCGGGCTCGAATGTATGAAGAACAAGCAGTCAGTAAGTTATCTCGAAATTAGGGTTGCGCTGCCGAGATAAATCAGTAATATATGCCGCCGTTGCCCAGACAAACTGAAACAAGTTAATCAGGCAAGCAAATTAAGCAGATTAGTGGGTCGTTAGCTCAGTTGGTAGAGCAGTTGACTTTTAATCAATTGGTCGCAGGTTCGAATCCCGCACGACCCACCACTGTTTAATGCTGTAGTAAATGTGTTAAGTCGTAGGTAAGAGAACCTGTAGCAGGTTCGAGCCGAGCGGAGCGAGACGACAACGCGAACGCGTTGCCCGAAGGGTGAGGCCAGAGGCCGAATCAATCCCGCACGACCCACCACTGTTTGGTTTCGATAGGTTTTAAGCAGTAAAATTTGTAAGCAGTAAACAGAGGGTCGTTAGCTCAGTTGGTAGAGCAGTTGACTTTTAATCAATTGGTCGCAGGTTCGAATCCCGCACGACCCACCACTGTTTAATGTTGTAGTAAATGTGTTAAGTCGTAGGTAAGAGAACCTGTAGCAGGTTTGAGCCGAGCGGAGCGAGACGACAACGCGAACGCGTTGCCCGAAGGGTGAGGCCAGAGGCCGAATCAATCCCGCACGACCCACCACTGTTTAATGTTGTAGTAAGAAGTCAGTCAGTTAGAAGAGGGTCGTTAGCTCAGTTGGTAGAGCAGTTGACTTTTAATCAATTGGTCGCAGGTTCGAATCCCGCACGACCCACCACTTCTAAGAAAAAAGCGCCTAACGGGCGTTTTTTGCGTTTCAGGGTCTGCGAAATTGTTCCATAGCTCTAAAGCAGCAGATCCCGCGCGTCGTGTGGGTGAGAAGTTGCGTTCAGGTTCGAGCCGAGCGAAGCGAGACGACAACGCGAACGCGTTGCCCGCAGGGTGAGGCCAAAGGCCGAATCAATCCCGCACGACCCACCACTTCTAAGAAAAAAGCGCCTAACGGGCGTTTTTTGCGTTTCAGGGTCTGCGAAATTGTTCCATAGCTCTAAAGCAGCAGATCCCTCGCGTCGTGTGGATGAGAAGCTGCGTTCAGGTTCGAGCCGAGCGAAGCGAGACGACAACGCGAACGCGTTGCCCGCAGGGTGAGGCCAAAGGCCGAATCAATCCCGCACGACCCACCACTTCTAAGAAAAAAGCGCCTAACGGGCGTTTTTTGCGTTTCAGGGTCTGCGAAATTATTCCCTAGCTCTAAAGCAGCAGATCCCGCGCGTCGTGTGGGTGAGAAGCTGCGTTCTGGTTCGAGCCGAGCGAAGCGAGACGACAACGCGAACGCGTTGCGCCTACTGGGCATTGGCCCAGACCGACACAAGAGGAATTCAAGACCATTCCCTTTGTGAATCCTCCTCCTTGTTATCTTGAGATGACCGAGGCAGAAGGATGAGTACGTTTCAGTTACGACTTCGCCTGGCGCAGGTCGCGCCGCTTCGCTGTCCCTTCACTGCGGATTCGGAATAACATCGTTCCTCATCACTTCGTTCTGCGCCGCCCTGATACCGTCAATATGAGTATCAAACCAAAAGCGGCAACCTTGAGCTCAAGTCCACGATCCTTCAAACTTCACAACCCGAATATGCGAATCACGATAATAAATCGTCACTTCATTTGTTAAATTTTAAGCCGCTTAAACAAAATCACGAATTAGCATAAAATTACAGCGACATTTATCTGTCATCGGAGTATTTTGTTTAGCATATAAAACAAACGGGCTTCTTGAAGGCTCGATCCGATGATTTGCCGGCATATTGACGGCTGACTGAGATGATGAGTAATGAGTGAGACACTGGACCTGAACGCGGCGGTTTATCCTTTCCCTCCTAAACCCGCCTCTTTGAGCGACGACGAGAAAACCTTTTATAAAGAAAAGATTAAAAGGCTCCTTAAACAGCGTGATGCGGTGATGGTCGCTCATTACTATACTGACCCCGAGATTCAGGCGCTGGCAGAAGAGACCGGTGGCTGCGTGGCCGACTCGCTCGAGATGGCGCGTTTCGGCAGTCAACACAGTGCCTCAACGCTGCTGGTCGCTGGCGTGCGTTTCATGGGCGAAACGGCAAAAATCCTCAGTCCCGAGAAAACCGTGCTGATGCCGACACTGCATGCCGAATGCTCACTGGATCTCGGCTGCCCCGAAAAAGAGTTCTCCGACTTTTGCGACAACCATCCCGACAGAACGGTCGTCGTTTATGCCAACACCTCTGCCGCAGTGAAAGCACGCGCCGACTGGGTGGTCACCTCCAGTATTGCCGTCGAACTTATTGAACACCTTGATAGTCTTGGCGAAAAAATCATCTGGGCTCCCGATCGTCATCTCGGAAATTACGTTCGCAAACAGACCGGGGCAGATATCCTGTGCTGGCAAGGGGCCTGTATCGTCCATGACGAGTTTAAAACCCAAGCCCTGACCCGTATGAAAGCTTTATACCCTGAAGCGGCCGTGCTGGTGCATCCAGAGTCCCCTCAGGCGATCGTAGACATGGCCGATGCCGTCGGATCAACCAGCCAGCTGATTCAGGCGGCCAAATCGCTGCCTAACAGTAAGCTTATCGTCGCCACCGATCGCGGTATCTTCTACAAGATGCAGCAGGCGTGTCCAGACAAAGAGCTGTTTGCCGCACCGACTGCCGGTGAAGGGGCAAGCTGTCGTACCTGTGCACATTGTCCGTGGATGGCGATGAACGGCCTGAAGGCGATTGCAGAAGGGTTGGAGCAGGGGGGAAGTCAGCACGAGATACAGGTTGAGGAAGCGCTGCGAGTTAAATCGTTAATTCCGCTAAACCGCATGCTGGACTTTGCGGCCCAGCTCAAGCTGCGCGTTCAGGGCAACGCCTGAACGCGCTAACCCTTTAGTGATGATGCCCGTGGTCATGACCGTGATGATGGTGATGACCCTGTCCTGACGCGGCTGAAATCGCCGCTGCATCGTTTAAGGTGCAGTCATACATTTCGCAGACGCCATACTCTATCTGAATCGTCGCATGACCAATTTTGTATTTCTCTGACAGGTAGTGCTGGATCCTGCCCAGCAGCGCATCGTGGTCATGCGGTGGAATCACCTGCGTATGCAGAGTCATCAGACGCTGTTCGCCAATCTGCCATACGTGGACGTGATGAACGTTGCGCACCTCGGGAATAGTTAGCGAAAGGTCCTTACGCAGTTTATCGATATCAATCTCCTGCGGCGTGCCTTCCAGCAGCTCGTGAAAGCTCTCACGCAGCAGCCCCCAGGCATTGCGCAGCACCAGACAGGACACCAGTACCGACAGGATTGGGTCGATAGGCGTCCAGCCGGTGTACATGATAATCAGGGCTGCCCCTACCGCACCGACAGATCCCAGCAAGTCCCCCATTACGTGAAGTGCCGCGGCACGCACGTTGATATTCCCCTTTTCCTCACCCTGATGCAGCAGCCAGAAGGCCAGCAGGTTAGCAAACAGCCCGGCAATGGCGATTGCCAGCATGGTTCCGCCCAGTACCGGCTCCGGCGTCATAAAACGACGGATGGCCTCCCAGAGGATGAGCACGACAATAAGCAGCAACGCAGAGGCGTTAACGAACGCTGCCATAGTGGTCAAGCGAAGATAACCGAAGGTGTGACGAGCATTGGCTTTGCGGCGGGCAAAGCGAACCGCCGTTAGCGCCATGAGCAGGGCGGCTGCGTCGGTCAGCATGTGGCCGGCATCGGCCAGCAGAGCAAGCGAGCCGGAAATCATACCGCCAATAACTTCGGCCACCATAAAGACCACGGTAACTAAAAATGCCAACAGCAAACGACGGCTGTTTCTGTCCTCGGGTAAAAGAGACCGTACTGACATAATTTTCCCTATCTGTTTTTAATATTGATATACCACGAATGTGGTTCAGCGCTTTATTTACTGAAACTAGTCTGAATAACTTCCTATTTTAAGTCATCTTTTACCACAAATAAAAACGGAGAGCCTAAGCCCTCCGTCCGAATCAAACCGGCAAAACTATTTACCCGTGTCGGCGGACTGTTTTGTCCCCGGCGTTTGGTCGGGACAACGACCGTCTTTACACATGGTAATTTTATGGTCTTTGTTTTTGCTGGTTTTTTTATGCATCTTGGTCGTTTTCTTGTGATGCGTCATTGGTTTTTGTGCAGTATTGGTATCAGAAGTATTGATCTTGCTGTTATCAACGCCGTTTGGCGCAAGTTTTTGCATCGATCCCGGTCCGCCTGTCTGATTAGCGTTACCATTATTGGATCCAGCACCAGCATTAGACCCGTCCGCTGCAAATGTCGCACCGCTGCCCAGAGCCAGACCTGCTGTAAGAAGAATTATCGCGAGCTTTTTCATGTCCTAGCCTCCATTTCAGGTTTGTATTGAGAAATCATCTAAATTTTGCAAATGGTTATCAATATAAAAGCTTAGTTGAGGTTCAGGTCATAGCAATGAGATAAATGCCCATTAATGGCCGAAAGTCGATTTACAGCGCTGCGCAATGCCGCTAGATTGGTCGCGTTTGGAAATTAGTTTCGACCTTTTATGAAATACCCAATGGAACAGTTATGAATTATCAAAACGACGATTTACGCATTAAAGAAATTAAGGAACTTTTACCGCCGGTGGCATTGTTGGAAAAATTTCCCGCCACTGATAAAGCCGCTAAAACGGTTTCCCAGGCGCGCAATGCTATCCATAAGATATTGAAGGGTAATGACGATCGTCTGTTGGTGGTAATTGGTCCCTGTTCCATTCATGACCCCAAAGCGGCAAAAGAGTATGCAGCACGTCTTCTGACGCTACGTGAAGAGCTGCGCGACTCCCTCGAAATCGTGATGCGTGTTTACTTCGAAAAACCGCGCACCACCGTAGGCTGGAAAGGCCTGATTAACGATCCGCAAATGAACAACAGTTTCCAGATTAACGACGGTCTCCGCATCGCACGTAAATTGTTGCTGGATATTAATGACACCGGTTTACCTGCGGCAGGCGAGTTTCTGGACATGATCACGCCACAGTACCTGGCTGACTTAATGAGCTGGGGCGCTATCGGTGCTCGCACTACCGAGTCTCAGGTTCACCGCGAGCTGGCCTCTGGCCTGTCTTGCCCGGTCGGCTTTAAAAACGGTACCGACGGCACCATTAAAGTGGCTATCGACGCCATCAACGCCGCTGGCGCGCCACACTGCTTCCTGTCCGTAACTAAATACGGCCACTCCGCTATCGTGAACACCGCAGGTAACAGCGACTGCCACATCATTCTGCGCGGGGGCAAAAAGCCTAACTACAGCGCCGCTGACGTGAAAGAAGTCAAAGACGGCCTGAAGAAGGGCGGTTTGCCTGCTCAGATCATGATTGACTTCAGCCACGCCAACAGCAGCAAACAGTTCAAGAAGCAGATGGAAGTCTGCGAAGACGTCTGTGGTCAGATTGCCAGCGGCGAACACGCTATCATGGGCGTCATGGTGGAAAGTCACCTTGTCGAAGGGAGCCAGAGTCTCGACACCGGGGAGCCACTGGTTTACGGCCAGAGCGTGACCGACGCCTGTATCGGTTGGGAAGACACCGAGACCCTGCTGCGCAGCCTGGCTGGCGCGGTGCAAAAGCGTCGCGGTTAAGTTGATTTCGCCGACCTTTGGAGTCGGCAAATTCAGCGTGGCGTGGGGATTTTTCCAACAATAAAAAATGCCACCCATAAAAAAAGAACGCCGAGGCGTTCTTTTTTCGTTTCAGTACCGGACTGAATTACTTGGCTTTACCCTGATTAGCAACCGCGGCAGCTTTTGCAGCGATTTCTTCAGCGTTGCCCAGGTAGTAGTGTTTGATGGGTTTGAAGTTTTCGTCAAACTCATACACCAGTGGCACACCGGTAGGGATGTTCAGCTCAAGAATTTCTTCTTCGCTGAGGTCGTCGAGGTATTTCACCAAAGCACGCAGTGAGTTACCGTGCGCTGCAATAATAACGCGCTCGCCGCTTTCGAGGCGTGGTTTGATAACGTCAGTCCAGTAAGGGATAACGCGCTCAATGGTCAGCGCCAGGCTCTCGGTGGTTGGCAGCTCTTCAGGACGCAGTTTTGCATAACGCGGATCATGGCCTGGGAAACGCTCGTCGCTTTTGTCCAGCTCTGGCGGAGTTACGCGGAAGCCGCGACGCCATTGTTTGACTTGCTCATCGCCGTATTTGGCCGCGGTTTCTGCTTTGTCGAGACCCTGCAACGCACCGTAGTGACGTTCGTTCAGTTTCCAGGATTTTTCAACCGGCAGCCACGGCTGGTCCAGTTCATCCAAAACGCTCCACAGAGTATGGATGGCACGTTTCAGTACAGACGTGTAAGCGAAATCAAACTGGAAGCCTTCATCTTTAAGCAGTTGTCCTGCCTGTTTTGCTTCAGTACGACCTTTATCCGAAAGATCAACATCATGCCAACCGGTAAAACGGTTTTCTTGGTTCCATTGACTTTCGCCGTGTCTTACAAGAACCAGCTTGGTTACAGCCATAGCTAAACTCCTCAATTTACTGAAATTCCAATGACAACTGCGATCATTATATGGCCTGACCCCCTGCGTCGGCAATCAATAAACGAAACGCACAGCCCCAAGTTTGAGGCTGTGCGTTAACGGGAGTTTGCTTTACTTCTGATTACGCAGCTTTTTTCAAACATGTGCTCATAAAGGTCTTACGGGCATCACCTTTGAGCTCTTTTTTCGCAGCATCTGCATTACAAGTCTTCATCTTGTTTTGCTGTGGAGTCATCGCTTTATCACTGGTTTTAGCCTCTGCTTTCAGACAGTGGCTCATGAAAGTCTTGCGCTCGTCTCCCTTAAGACTCTGCGTGGTTGCCTGCTGGTTGCAGTCGGTCATTTTCTGACGTTGTGCAGCCTGTGCCGCAGAAGGTGCCTTCATGGCCTCGGCGGCCAGTGCATTACCCCCAATACAAAGCGTTGCTAACAGCGACAACAAAATTGGTAAACGCATAACTCATTCCTTTTAAGACGTCCTGCTCACCAGGACACTCTGTAAGAGTAGATGTAACAAGTGTTTTTGGCTGAATAAATCCCCAACCCGTGAGGATAGATATCACATTTTTAGCTAAATGATCGAGCCGCCATGATCGGTAACACCTCAATTCCCGCTAATTTCTGAAAACTTACGAAAAAATTACCTTAGATCATGGAACCTACCGAAAGTTGAATGTTGACATAAATAGATATGATAATTATTATCATTCCTATTATCAATTATGACTATTTTAAATCCTGATTAATAACAGGGTCTTGCCGTGCATTTTTTTTGGAAATTCATTGCTGAGCAACATAATAATCTTAAATTCTCTAAGGCCTTTTTATGTCTCCACACAAGGGAACGCGTCACCTTAAGACTTTGCTTTCGTTAAGCCTGGTCGCCAGTTCAGTCATGAACGCCGTTGCAGCAGAAACGGCGACGACAACACCAGTGGTAAAAAAATCAACGGCTAACGCGGCCGATGCCGGGGACGTTATGACGGTTATTTCTCCTAAAGTTGAGAGAAAAGCCGGTGACGAAACTAAAATCACCGCCAAAGATATGCAGAAAGACGGCGGCAACGACTTCGGAACCCTCATGCGCTATCAGCCGCTGGTCAGTGCGACCGGTTCAGCAGGCGGTTCTTCGGTGGGCAAAAGCGGGTTCGACCGCAGCGGCTACACCGGATATAACGTTCGTGGCCTTGAGTCGAATCGCGTTGCTATTGACGTTGACGGTATCTCGCAGCCAAGCGCGACGGGCCGACCTTACGTCGGACGTGCCGGGCAGGGAACCTTCGGCATGGGCCGTGACTACATCGACCCTTACCTCTATGGCGCAGTGGATATCCAGTCCGGAGCGACCAACGTCTCCTATGCCAATACCGCTATCGGCGGGGCGGTGTCATTCAAGCCGAAAACGGCCGATGACTATCTGAGCGAAAACAAACACACTTATTTCGGCTATCAGAGCGACTATGACTCCTCGAACCACAGCTGGCACAACGGCATCACGGTGGCGGGTGGCGATCGTGATTTAAGCGGCGTAGTGGTGATTAGCCGTCGTGATGGTCAAGAGACCCGCAACAACAGCGGCACTCGTGACGCTTATCCGGCGAACTGGCACTCCGATGCCATCATGGCCTCGGGAACCTGGGCGGTGACCGACACTCATACCCTGACAGGCACCGTCGATCTTTACGACAAGACTAACCACACCCATTTCGATTCCTGGAATAGCGCAGGTTCTGCAACCAACGGCACCAACTACCAGACTAGCCAGACGCGGCGTATCACGGCGAGCGTGCTTGACCACTGGACGCCGTATTCGCAGCTGGTGGATACCATCGACACTAAACTGTTCTTCCAGAAAACGCAGGCGCACGACAACACCTACGGCCCGAATACCACCACCGGTACCAGTCTGGTGCGCACCTTCTCTGACCTGAACACCCATACTTTCGGCCTGGATAGCAAAATGGCCAAGTCGTGGGGCATCCACGAATTCAGCTGGGGTCTGAACGGCAACATCAGCGAGAGCGATCGCCCGTTTAGCCAGTCACCGGTGCAGTCGACCTACAGCTACACCATGCCACCGCAGGCCAATAGCCGTACTTATGTCTTCGGTGCCTTTGCGCAAGACACCATGACGTGGGACCTCGACGGGCATAACTTCTCGGTGGTGCCGGGCCTGCGCCTGGCGTATCAGAAGACCGAGCCGAAAGATCTGGGCACGCTGGCCAACGGCTCGCTGTCCGAATCAGAACTTTCGACGCTGTACGGCACCACCAGCGATACCCAACTGCTGCCGTCTCTGGCCTTTATCTATGACATCACGCCGAAAGTGCAGACCTATCTGCAATACAAACGCGGCGCGCAGTTCCCGGACGCCAGCCAGCTTTACGGCTCATGGAACCTGAGCTCAAGCTATGCCGGTAGCTCGCAGTATGCGTTGATCGGTAATTCGGATCTCAAGACCGAAACCAGCAACAACTACGAATGGGGCATCAAAGGCGAAGCGACACCAGGGATAACCTTTAACCTGAATGCGTTCTACAGCCAGTACAAAAACTTCATTGCTTACACGCGCTACACCCGTTCGGGAAGCCCATCGGTCTTCACCAATATTCCAGGCAATATCTATATTGCCTATGAAGCTGAAAACCGCGACAAAGCTTACATTTACGGCAGCTCTTTGACTGCACGATTTAACTTCGGTACCTGGTATGAGCAGGTCAATGGCCTGAGTGCGCGCCTGTCGTTCGGCTATGCCAAGGGCGCGTCCAAATCCAGCTATGAAGGCGATAAGTACGTCGACCTCGACAGCGTGGCGCCAATGAAACTCGTGACCGGTGTGGCGTGGGACGATCCGTCGAAGCTTTACGGGGTAGCCGTGACAGCGACCTTCAACAAAGGCAAGCAGGCGACCGCAACTAACCGCGAAACCTACACCAATGCAGGCACCGCTATCACCGATTCCTCCACGGAATACGCGCGTATTCCCGGCTACGGTATCGTTGACCTGACCGGTTACTATCAGGTGGCAAAAAACGTCAAACTCAGCGGCGGTATCTATAACGTGACCGACAGAAAGTACTGGGACTACCTGAGCACGCGTGACACTGAGACCTCAACGGCTCAGGATAAGGCCGATCTCGCCCTGGCAACGATGCCGGGCAGAACCTTCCAACTGGGGGTCAACGTTGACTTCTAATGGTCTGAATAGGTTAGGGTAATAGTAAAAGCCGGGATAATCCCCGGCTTATTTTTAATCTCGAAGTCCGCAATGTAAAAGGGCCATCCGCATTATGCCGATGGCCCTTTTTTATGCAGCAGCGTTAGAGTTAAAGTGCAAAGAACTGGTAAACCGTGGCCGAGCGGTAGGTCTGACCCGGTTTTATCCAGCAACTTGGCTGCGGCCAGGTCGAGTGATTGGGACTGTCCGGCAGGAACTCGCTCTCGAGCGCCACGCCGCTGTAGTTGGCGTACTGCCCACCCGTGCGGTTTGGCGTACCGTTGAGGAAGTTACCGGTGTAGAGCTGCAGGGCTGGGGCCGAAGTAAAGACCGTCATCTTGACCTTGTTATCGGAAGACCACAGATTAGCCGCCGGATTGTCGCTCGCATTACAGGTGGCATACAGTAGGTACGCGTGGTCATAGCCCTTAACGCGCTGCTGGTCGCGATCCTTGAGGAAGTCCTGCGCGAGCGTTTTCGGCGTGCGGAAATCCATGCCGGTCTGCTGCACCGAGGTGAGATCTGCACAGGGAATACCGTCGCTGTCGATAGGCAGGAAACGTTCGGCAAACAGCTGAAGTCTGTGTTTGCGGACGTCATGCCCCTCGCCGTCGAGATTGAAATAGGCGTGATTGGTCAGATTGACCGGACACAGCTTATCAACCTGTGCCTTATAGCTGATTTCAAGACGGTTATCGTCGGTCAGCACGTAGTGGACCTCCGCCGTCAATTCCCCCGGATACCCCTGATCGCCGTCCGGCGACACCAGCTGGAAACTGACTTTCTGCTCAGTGTAGTTAAGGATTTTCCAACGACGAGCGTTGAACCCTTCCGGTCCACCGTGCAGCTGGTGGACGCCCTGATTGGCGACCAGCAGATGGGGTTTACAGTCAATTTGAAATTGCGAACGCGCGATACGGTTGGCATAACGGCCGACCGTTGCGCCCAGATAGGCGCTCTGGTTGACATACTCTTCCGGGCTTTGGCAGCCCAGCAGCAGCTCGCGGCGTTCGCCATCCGCCAAAGGCAGGACGAAAGACAACCAGGTCGCACCCCAATCCATAAAGGTAGCCGTTGTCCCCGCAGGGTTTTTAAGCGTAACCAACTGAAAAGGCGAGCCGTCTGGGGCTCGCTGGGTGCTGACTGGCGTTAACATACGCTGGCTCCTTCCGAGGCATGGCAGACGTAGAACGTCTCTTTAATCCCGGTTTTGGCGTGATATTCGTGTTCCACGGTTTTACGCACCTTTTCGACCAGCTCGCTTGGTATCAGGGCGACGATGCAGCCGCCGAAACCGCCGCCGGTCATACGCACGCCGCCACGATCGCCGATCACCGATTTAACAATCTCGACCAGCGTGTCGATAGGCGGAACGGTAATTTCGAAATCGTCGCGCATTGAGGCATGAGACTCGGCCATCAGCAGGCCCATTTTTTTCAGGTCGCCGTGGCTCAACGCGATAGCCGCGGCCTCGGTACGGTCGTTTTCAGTAATGACGTGGCGCGCACGGCGAGCGGTCATCGGATCCAGACCTTGTTCCTTTTCGGCGAACTCTGCGAGGTTGACATCACGCAGCGCCTTCACGCCGAAGAAGCGCGCAGCTTCCTCACACTGTTTGCGACGCGTGTTGTATTCGCTGTCGACCAGACCGCGTTTAACGTTAGAGTTAATAATCACTACGGACGCGTCTTTCGGCATCGAAACGGCTTTGGTTTCCAGCGAACGGCAGTCGATCAGCAGGGCGTGATCTTCCTTGCCCAATGCGGAAATCAACTGGTCCATGATGCCGCAGTTGCAGCCCACGAACTGGTTTTCCGCTTCCTGACCGTTGAGCGCTAACTGCACGCCGTCGACGGGCAGGTCATACAGGCTTTTTAGCGCCTGGCCGACGGCCACTTCTAGCGAGGCTGAAGAGCTGAGGCCTGCACCCTGAGGCACATTGCCGCTAATCACCATATCCGCGCCAGAGAAGTCGCTGTTGCGCAGCAGCAGGTGTTTCACCACGCCGCGAACGTAGTTGGCCCAAGGCAGCGCGTCGGTGCTGACAATCGCTTCGTCGAGCGAGAATTCGTCCTGCTGGTTGTCGTAATCGGCGGCAATCACGCGGATGATGCGGTCATTGCGTTGGCCGCAGGCGATCACGGTTTCGTAATCGATAGCGCAGGGTAAAACGAAACCGTCGTTATAGTCGGTGTGTTCGCCAATCAGGTTCACACGGCCCGGAGCTTTAATGGTGATAGTGGCCGGATAGCCAAATGTTTCTTCAAAAATCTTCAAGGTCTTGTTTTTCAATTCCATCATTTTACTCCGGCCTCACGATAATGAACGTCACTCACTGCCCGTAGGCGCTCTGCGGCCTGCTCGGCGGTCAGGTCACGTTGTGTTTCGGCCAGCATTTCATAGCCAACCATGAATTTTCTTACCGTCGCTGAGCGCAGTAACGGCGGATAAAAGTGTGCATGCAGCTGCCAGTGCGCGTCGTTGCCTTCACGGAAAGGTGCGCCGTGCCAGCCCATTGAGTACGGGAAAGAGCACTGGAACAGGTTGTCATAGCGGCTGGTCAACTTTTTGAGCGCCAGCGCCAGACAGGTACGCTGTGCCTCATCGAGTTCGGTAAGGCGCAGCACTTTCGCCTTCGGCAGCAGCAGGGTTTCGAAAGGCCAGGCGGCCCAATAAGGGACAACCGCCAGCCAGTGTTCGGTTTCGACTACCGTGCGGCTGCCGTCGGCCAGCTCACGCTGTACGTAGTCAAGCAGCATGGAAGAGCCGTGCTGCGCCATATACTGACGCTGCAGGTGGTCTTCACGCTCGGCTTCGTTCGGCAAAAAGCTGTTGGCCCAGATTTGACCGTGCGGGTGCGGGTTGGAACATCCCATCGCCGCCCCCTTGTTTTCAAATACCTGAACCCAGGGATAAGTTTTGCCCAAATCAGCACTCTGTTCCTGCCAGGTGGTAACCACTTTCTCCAGCGCCTCGAGCGACAGCTGAGGCAGCGTTTTGCTGTGGTCTGGCGAGAAGCAGATAACCCGACTGGTGCCGCGCGCGCTCTGACAACGCATCAGCGGATCGTCACTTTCTGGTGCGAAAGGCGTATCCGGCATCAGCGCCGCAAAATCGTTAGTAAAAACGTGCGTGCCTTGGTAGTCAGGATTCACGTCACCGGTCACGCGGGTATTGCCCGGGCACAGGAAGCAGTCAGGATCGTGTGCCGGCAGCGTTTCCTGCGACGGCGTCTCCTGCTGACCTTGCCATGGGCGCTTGGCCCGATGCGGACTCACCAAAATCCACTGATCGCTCAGCGGATTATAGCGGCGGTGCGGATGCTCTTTTGGGTCAAAACTGGACATTACATTTCCTTAGTCTGGATAGCCCTGTGGGTTGTTTGATTGCCACAGCCAGGTATCAGCAGCCATATCTTCCAGAGTACGGCTGACGCGCCAATTCAGTTCTTTGGCAGCTTTGCTCGGCTCGGCCCAGTAAGCAGGCAGATCGCCAGCGCGGCGTGGTGCAAAGTGATAGTTAACCGGCTTGCCGCAGGCATCGCTGAAGGCGTTGATCACTTCCAGCACGCTCTTGCCGACGCCAGCGCCGAGGTTATAGATATGGACGCCTGGCTTGTTATGCAGCGTTTTCATCGCGGCGAGGTGGCCGTCGGCCAGGTCAACCACGTGAATGTAGTCACGCAGACAGGTACCGTCTGGCGTGTCGTAGTCGTTACCGAACACTGACAGCGAGTCGCGACGGCCTACGGCAACCTGCGCGATAAACGGCATCAGGTTGTTTGGAATGCCCTGCGGGTCTTCGCCCATTAGGCCAGACGGGTGCGCGCCGACCGGGTTGAAGTAGCGCAATAACGAGATGCTCCAGTTTGGCTCCGCGCGCTGAAGGTCCTGCAGAACCTGCTCAACCATCAGTTTGCTGCGCCCGTAAGGGCTCGACGGTGTTCCGGTTGGGAAATCTTCAACGTAAGGGGTCTTAGGCTGATCGCCATACACGGTGGCGGAGGAGCTGAAGATAAGGTTGGTGACGCCAGCGGCGCGCATCGCTTCAACCAGCACCAGCGAGCCGTAAACGTTGTTATCGTAGTATTCCATCGGCTTGTTCACCGACTCGCCAACGGCCTTCAGGCCAGCGAAGTGAATGACTGAATGGATTGGGTGTTCTTTGAAGATTTTGTCCAGCAGGGCGCGATCGCGGATGTCGCCCTGATAGAGGATAGGGGTTTTACCTGTCAGAGTAGTAATGCGTTCCAAAACGCTGGCTTTGCTGTTGCAAAGATTGTCCAGAATGATTGGCTCATAGCCCGCTTTGATTAATTGAACGCAAGTGTGACTACCAATGTAACCGCTACCACCGGTAACTAGAACGTACATATCGACTCCTTGAAGGTATTGATGTTGACAACAATATCATGCTGTGGCGCGTAAAAAGGTGATCCATCTTATAAAATGAAATCGCTTACACCCCTTAGTTTATCACCCCCGTAAACCTCGCACCAACGGGGTAAAACGGCGTATTTTTGCCAACACAATCCTTATAATACCTGAAGTGTAATCGGTTACATCAAGTTTTTTTAAATGGATATTGTCATGCAAGGTTAATTTTAGGAAAAAGATTAAGGGGAGTTAAGGAAGCTTTAGGTTGCGTCTGGGCTGCTAAAGCAAGGTCGATGGGCGGCCGCCCATCGACGAGAATAGAGAGTTTCAGTTATACCGAGCGTGCCGCCGGCAGTGTGTCAATCTGATAGCCATAAATCTCTCCCTCAGGCACAAAACTCAGTCGGTGAGTGATGCACTGCGGGGCGTCCTCGGCGTGGTGCGAGACGAACAGCAGCTGAGTTTTCCCTTCACCGATCAGGACGTCGATGAAGCGACGCACCAGCTGGCGGTTGATGGGGTCGAGACCCTGTAAAGGCTCGTCGAGAATCAGCAGCGCAGGATGCTTCACCAGCGCACGAGCGATCAGCGCCAAACGCTGTTGGCCCCAGGACAAGCTGTGGAACGGCGTGTCAGCCGTGCGTCCGCCGAGGCCGAGCAGTTCAAGCCATTGCGTCGTCAACTGCTGCTGTCTGTCCGACACCGCCTGATAAATACCAATTGAATCAAAGAATCCCGACAAAATAACGTTGCGCACGTTCGAGCTTACGCGGTAGTCGAGATGCAGGCTGCTGCTGACGTAACCGATGTGCCGCTTGATATCCCAGATGGTCTCGCCGCTGCCGCGACGGCGGCCAAACAGCGTTAAATCGTTGCTGTAGCCCTGCGCGTGATCGCCGGTTATCAGACTCAACAACGTCGATTTGCCTGCGCCGTTTTGCCCGACAATCTGCCAGTGCTGGCCGGGGTCAACCTGCCACGTCAGACCGTGCAAAATAGGCTTATCATTGTATTGCACCACGCCGTTGCGCAGCACAATCAGCGGCTGGTCGCGTGGAGGCGAGACGTTTTGCGTCGGATCTTCACTTTCGGGAAGCTGAAGGCCGCTCAGCGTTTCGCTGTGTGCCAGCTGTGCGACCAGGGCGTCAGAAAGCACCTGCTCGCGGGGGCCAACCGAGGCCAGTGTGCAGTCAGCCAGTACGCCAACGTGCTGAACAAAGGCAGGAATATCGTCGAAACGGTTTAATACCAGCACCATCGTCTGACCCTTGCCCGCCAACTCGGCCAAGGTGTCCGCCAGTTGTTCACGCGCTTTCACGTCTAGCCCGTCGAAAGGTTCATCTAACACCAGCAGGTCCGGCTGTTGCATTAGCACCTGACAAAGCAGCGTCTTGCGGGTTTCGCCGGTTGAGAGATATTTGAAGCGTCGCGTCAGCAGATGAGCGATACCGAATTGCGTAGCCAAAGCCTCGCAGCGCGCCGCATCATGCACCTGCTCCTGAATGATTTCAGCGGTGGTACGACCGGTATCGTCTTCGTCGGCGCTGAGCATATCCGTATTGTTGCGCTGCCACTCGTCGGCAACCAGTTTTTGCAGCTGTTCGAACGACAGGCGAACCCCGTTAGAAAACTCGCTATGGCGTGTGCCTTCCAGCAGCACTAAATCACCGGCAATTGCTCGCGCCAGCGCAGACTTTCCGCTGCCGTTGGAGCCAACAAACGCCCAGGACTCCCCCTGGCGCAGCGTCAACTCGGAAAGTGCCAGAGTGCGCTTATCGCCAAGACGGAAAATGGCCTGTGAAATATTTAATGATGACATCTTGCTCCTGCCTGCTTATCACTTGGGGCGGCGCGTGGTGACCTGCCCGGAAATTCTTATCTAAAGAGACTTTTAAGAATTTCAGGGATAAGCGCATCACCGGCCCAAGTCAATTGACAATTCTGCAAACTGTCAGCGCTGAAAATGCAAGATCCTGAATATTATAAATTATTAGCAAAGTGTGGCGACGATCACCTTGTCCGCGTCGAACTGCGCAAACACCTCAGCACCTTCTTTGAGCTTCAGTTCGGCAATCTGTGCACTGGCTACGGTGGCGCATAAAATCTCACCGGCCTGTAACGCAATCAAAACCTCGCTGTTGTCATGACCTTGTTGAATACTCTGTACTTTCCCGGCAAGTGCGTTATCGGTATTCGTCGACTGATAGCTCAGCGTTATCCAGGGTGCCTTGATTAACGCGAGGATCTCTTTGCCCGGCACCAGGCTCAGGCGATCGGCGCTTTGCTGGGTGAGGGCGGCACGAATCCGCGTCTTTCCATCGGCAAGCAATACGTTGATATGCTGCTGAACCTCTTCGTTATCGCGTTCGATAACGGTGCCAAAAAGTTGGTTGCGTGCGCTGGTTTGCAGTGAGAAACGCGAGATGGCCGCCAGCAAACTGTCGAGCGGCAGGCCATCATCTTTAAGCACGTCAAAAGCCTTTTGCTGGATTTGTGCCAGCAGGTCATAGAGCTGAATCAACCTCTCGCCGTAGCGGGTCAACTGCGCGCCGCCGCCGCCTTTGCCGCCAGTATTGCGTTCAACCAGCGTCTCATCCGCCAGCTGATTCATCTCATTAATCGCATCCCAGGCACTTTTGTAGCTGACCCCGGCCAGTTTGGCGCCCTGACTTATCGAGCCGGTCACCTTAACCTGCTTCAATAATTCGATACGACGCGGATCGGCAAAAATGCGCTGTTGCAGTTTCAGGGTTAACAGGATTTCAGCTTGCATAAATAGGAGTCCAACCTTGGCGTGAGCAAAAGTCATGGTACGAGGCATGACCTGACAATAGGCGCTATTGTCGCCCATCGGCGTGATTTCTCAAACTGTGTTAAGAGCAGGATTCGAAAAGGAGGCGGTGAAAAGCTAAAGTAATTACCCCATTTCACTGTTAAGATTAGTAACAGTTTTTTGCATTCGCCTTACGGCGTGATAAACAGCAGGGAGAGGCCAGCATGTTGGAATTACTTGAAAGTTTGCTTTTCGCGGCGATCATGGTGCCTATTTTTATCGCCATCGTACTTGGGCTGATTTACGGCATGGGTGAGCTGTTCAATCTTATTTCTAAAATTGGTCATCCGAAAGAGTCGCGCAGCGAACCAAAAGCGTAGCCCCTTAGCTCGCTTAACTTTCACTGATCAAAATGCCTGGCCTTCGCGCCGGGCTTTTTTTGCATCAATTTAGGTCTGAAGATTTATGTTACTGCGTATTTCCACGTTATATTGAACCCTATACAGCGGTTATCCAATAAAACAATAAGGAAAGACTCGATGCGTATTACTCTGGGTAAAGGTTGGGTGGCAGCCGTGCTGGTTGCCGGTGTATTCACTCAGGCGCAGGCGGCGGAGAAAATCACCGTGTTTGCTGCCGCTTCGCTAACGAACGCGCTGCAAAAAATTGCCGAGCAGTATCAGCAGGGCAAGGAGGTGCAGATTGTTTCTTCCTTTGCCTCATCGTCGACGCTAGCCAAACAGATAGAGCAGGGCGCTCCCGCTGACCTGTTTATTTCCGCTGACCAGCAGTGGATGGATTACGCTATCGGCAAACAGCTGATGGTAAATAACACCCGCTACACCTTGCTCGGCAACGACCTGGTGTTGGTCGCCGCCGCTGACGGTAAACAGCAAAAAATTGATATCAACAAGCAGACGCCGTGGCTTTCATTGCTCAACGGCGGTCGTTTGGCCGTCGGTGACCCTGCACACGTGCCCGCGGGAATTTACGCTAAAGAGGCGTTGCAAAACTTGGGTGCCTGGAGCGCCGTCGAACCAACACTCGCTCCGGCCAGTGACGTACGCGGCGCGTTGGCGCTGGTGGAGCGTCAGGAGGCCCCTTTGGGCATTGTCTACGGCTCTGACGCCGTCGCCAGCAGCAAGGTAAAAGTTGTCGGCGTGTTCCCTGAGTCCAGCCACAAGCCGGTCGAATATCCGATGGCGGTGGTAAAAGGCCACGAGAGTGCGGCGCTCACCGCCTTCTATGACTACCTGAAAACGCCTGCCGCCAGCGCGGTATTCAAACAGTATGGATTTACGCCGCGCGGATGATACTAAGCGACTATGAATGGCAGGCAGTGATGCTAAGCATCAAGGTGTCCAGCCTTGCCGTGGTGCTGAGCCTGCCGCTGGGGATCCTGATGGCCTGGATCCTCGTCCGCTGCCGTTTCCCCGGTAAATCACTGCTCGACAGCGTGATCCATCTGCCGTTGGTGTTACCCCCGGTGGTCATCGGCTATTTGCTGCTGGTGGTGATGGGACGTAAAGGGTGGCTAGGCGCGTGGCTGTATGACTGGTTTGGCTTCAGCGTCAGTTTTAGCTGGAAAGGGGCGGTGCTTGCCTCGGCGGTGATGGCCTTTCCCTTGATGGTGCGTGCGATTCGCCAGTCTCTCGAGGCGATTGATACTCGTCTCGAGCAGGCGGCAAGAACGCTCGGTGCCTCGCCGCTCAAGGTGTTTTTTACCCTCACACTGCCGCTGTCGCTGCCCGGAATTATCGTCGGCGTGGTGCTGGCGTTTGCTCGTTCACTGGGTGAATTTGGCGCGACCATCACCTTTGTGTCCAATATCCCCGGTGAAACGCGCACTATCCCGTTGGCGATGTACACCCTGATTCAAACTCCGGGTGCAGAGGGGGCGGCCGCGCGCCTCTGCGTACTGGCAATACTGCTGTCGCTGGCGGCATTGCTGATTTCGGACCTGCTTGCGCGGCACAGCCGTAAGCGTCTGGGGGGCTGATGCTCAAATTGGATTTTGCCCAACGGCTTGGTGACTTGTCGCTCGAGGTAAAGGTTGACCTGCCCGAGCGCGGCATTACCGCTATCTTTGGCCTTTCCGGCGCCGGAAAAACCTCATTAATTAATGCCATAGCGGGGTTGACCCGTCCCGACTGCGGCGTAATCACCTTGAATAACCGCGTGCTGTCTAAGGGGGGAGATGCCTCGTCAAAGGCCGTTTTTCTTCCGCCCGAAAAACGGCGTATCGGCTACGTGTTTCAGGACGCACGGCTGTTTCCGCACTACAAGGTGCGCGGCAATCTGCAGTACGGCATGGTGCCCGCGATGCGTGAGCAGTTCGAGAGTATCATTCAACTGCTCGGCGTCGAATCTCTGCTCGATCGCTATCCTTTGACGCTCTCGGGCGGTGAAAAGCAGCGGGTGGCTCTCGGACGCGCATTGTTGAGCGGTCCTGAGCTGTTGTTGATGGATGAACCTTTAGCGGCGCTGGACCTGCCGCGCAAGCGCGAACTGATGCCCTATCTGGAGCGGCTGGCGCAGCAGGTGAACATTCCTATTCTCTATGTTACCCACAGTCTGGACGAGATCCTGAGTCTGGCCGAGAAAGTCCTGATACTCGAGCAGGGCAAGGTGCTGGCCTTTGGTGACGTCGAAGAGGTGTGGTCCAGCAGCGTGATGCGTCCGTGGCTACGGCGCGAAGAGCAAAGCAGCGTATTGAATGTGAAGGTGATGGAGCCGCATCCGCATTACGCCATGACCGCGCTGGCGCTGGGTGATGAGAAGCTGTGGATCAACCGCGTTGAGGTGCCGTCAGGCACGGCTATGCGTATTCGAGTGCAGGCCGCCGATGTCTCGCTGGTGCTGCAACCCACGCCCGGAAACAGCAGCATTCGCAACGTATTGCCGGCCGTGGTCGAGGAGCTGCTGGAGAACCCGCAGGCGATAGACGTCAAACTTTCCGTCGGCGGCCACATACTGTGGGCTAAAATTACCCCGTGGGCGCGCGATGAACTAGGCATCCACCCTGGACAACGCGTGTTTGCACAAATCAAAAGCGTGTCGCTGAGTCGAGGGTGAACAAGCCGTTTTTAAAATGAAACTTGGCGCTGATTGATGCGAGCGTTTTATGGACGACAACCGGTGAATAGCCCGCTCTCAATATCGCGGGCTTTGTTTATTCAAAGCACCTTGCTGCGAATCACCTCGGCGATACCGGGTTGTTCGTTATCGGCAATAACCAGGCCCGCGCGGGCTTTGATAGCCTCATCGGCATTGCCCATCGCTACACCTAAACCGACATTTTCCAACATGCTCAGGTCGTTATAGTTGTCACCGAAGGCGATAACGTCGGACATGCTCATCCCCTGCGACTCTACCCACTCCTGCAGACGACGTCCTTTGCTGTTGCCGCCCTTGGCGACGTCAACCTGGTCGTGCCATGACCATTCACAGGCCAGCCCAAGCTCTTGCTCGGCCTGCTGCGCAAAGGCGTGCAGCGCATCGAGGTCGTGGTGCGAGGTGGCGAATTTCCACAGGGAGTTCGCTTCGTCGGCGGCGTCGCGCAGGCTGTTGACCTGAATGAGGGTTGGACGGAGGCCCTCAGGCAGCGTTTTGCCCCAGGCAATCGAGCGCTCGACGTGGCCGTTAGGCTGCTGGTAAAGCATGGCATCATCGACATACAGCAGGCCGTGGATGCCGTAAAACTCGAGCAGGTCGACGACTTTCTTGGCTTTAGCTTTATCCAGTGGATCCGAACTGATTACCTTTTTATCCTGAAAATCATACAGATAGGTTCCATTACAGCAGATGGCCGCGGTATCGAGTCCTAGCTCATGATGAAACGACTTGATAGCCACGTGATGACGGCCGGTCGCGATAACCACTTTAACCCCAGCGGCCCGCGCATCGGCTAGCGCGGCGAGGGATTCAGGAAGAATACGTTTTTGACGGTCAAGCAGCGTGCCGTCGAGATCGAGCGCGATAACGCGATAAGTCATGAGCGGTTCCAGCAGATTGTCGGTGGATAAAATTAAGGCTATTGATGTTACACCTTAAATCTAAATGTTAAAACCTCGCATCCGGCGCTAATGCCTTGGCACAGTAATAGGCTATGCTGATGAACAGCGCACTTACAATAACGAACCCTATTTCAGCTTTAATAAGGAGATATGATGAAACAAGTCGTTTATGTTGCCAGCCCGGACAGCCAGCAGATCCACGCCTTTAACCTGCATGACGACGGAGAGCTGTCGCTGCTGCAAACGGTTGAAGTCCCAGGGCAGGTGCAGCCGATGGTGGCGTCGCCGGATTCTCGCCATCTGTACGTGGGCATTCGCCCTGAGTTTGCAATTCTGACCTATCATATCGGCCACGACGGCAAGCTGGAGCAGGCCGGCATGGCACCGCTGCCTGGCAGCCCGACCCATCTGGGCATCGACTTGCAGGGACGTTTCGTCTTTAGCGCCTCCTACAGCTACAACAACGTCAGCATCCATCCGATCGGTAAAGACGGCGTGGCGCTGGACCACCAGCAGGTGTTGGAAAACCTTGAGGCTCCACACTCGGCCAATATTAGCCCGACCAATCAGCTGCTGATGATCCCTGCGCTGAAAGAGGACCACATTCGTCTCTATGATTTCGCGCTGGACGGTAAAGCGACCCCGCACAACCCGGTTCAACTGACCACCGCAGCGGGCGCGGGTCCGCGTCATATGGCGTTCCACCCGAACCAGCATTTTGCCTACACCGCCAATGAGCTGAACGGCACCGTGGACGTGTATCAGAAAGACGTAACCCGCGGCGAGTACCATGCCGTGCAGACGCTGGATATTATTCCTGCCGATTTCACGGGCGATCGCTGGACCGCAGACATTCACATCACTCCTGACGGTAAATACCTGTACGCCTCCGAGCGCACCTCAAGCCTACTGGCCATCATGAAAGTTTCTGAGGACGGCAGCGAGATCTCGCTGGTGGGACATCATCCGACCCAGACCCAGCCACGCGGTTTCAATATCGATAACAGCGGTAAATTCGTGATTACCGCCGGTCAGAAATCTGATGAGATTGAAGTGGCGCGCATCGACCAGGCTACCGGCAAACTGAGCCGACTGAACACCTATCCGGTGGGCAAAGGCGCGATGTGGGTCACCATTATCGAGCTGCATCACTAATCGTTACCGCCTGAAAAGCGCATAAAAAAACGCCAGAGCTTAATCAGCCTGGCGTTTTTATTTTCAGTCCGTCAATCGACGGGGTCAGGCGTTATTTTGCGCCAGCGAACACATTATTGTACTGCCACAGGCGGTTGAAGCCGGTGTCGTTAAGGTCACGATTAGGCGCAACGTTGCCGCTGAACGGACGCTCGGAGTAGGCCGCATCGCCCCAAGGCTGTTGCAGGTTGTAGCTGCCGTCAATTTGGCTGTCGCGGATGACCAACTGGCCGTTTGGCGTCTGGCCCGGTGCGTAGCCCCCTTTATCGACGCCCAGGTCAACTGAGCGACCGAGCAGCGCTTTCTGCGCCGCGCCCTGGCCGCTGAAGCCTTTGTCGCCGGTCAGGTTACTGTCGATGACCAAATAACCGTAAGGCACGTTGGCCGGGGTTATCGGAGCAAAGATGCTGGCCTGCTTCACGCCACGGCTTGAAAGGGTATGGAATTCAACGTGATCGAACACGGCGTTAGCTTGGCCGGTGACATAGTCCACGTCGCCTTCAATCAGGCTATTGTGCACGTAGACGCGGCTATAGCGGTTGTTCACGGTCTGATTATTCACGTCGCTGGTGTTGACCAGCAGGGTGTTTTCACGGCCCAGTACGTGCACGTTGTCGAGCAGCGTCTGGTCACCGTCAACGCGCAGCGCCACGGCAGGGTGTTCGCCTGCGTCGGTGGTGTCCTGCAGGCTGTTGGCGATGGTCAGGTTTTGCAGCTGGAGGCCATTACCCTGTGACCACAGTGTCGCGGAACAGCTCACGCCGATGCTGGCGTTCTGCGGATTGCCACATTGGTTGAACATGTACCATGCGCGGTCGCCCGGCAGGAATTCACCGTTTGGGCTAACGGTCTTGCGGTAATCTGCGGGAGCAACGCTGGCTTCCAGACCCAGCTGCAGCACAACCTGATCCGCGCTCTCGCCTGCACCAAACAGGCTGACAGGTGGGGAACCGGCAGGGATATAAATGGCGCCGCTGTAGGTGCCCGGCAGAACCTTGATAAATACGCGCTCGCCGTGGTTATGCTGCGCCAGTGCGGCATCTACCGCCTGTTGTACGGTGGTATAAGTTGCGCCATCGTTGCCTTTTTTAGGGCCAACGATGTAAGGGGTATTCACGCCATCGGTTTTCGCCAGAGACGGATGCCAGCCGTCCTGCTGAACCTCAACGGAAGGACCACCGAAGGCCAGGTAGGACTTCTCGGTGAAGTGGGCCGCTTCATCAGCGCTAAGAACAGGCAGAGCCGCGGTACCCGGTGCAGCCTGTGTGGACAGGTTTTCCTGGCTGTGGCTACAGGCAGCTAGAACCAATGTGGCAGACAAAACAGCGCTGGCACGCGACAGGGTGGAAATTTTCACAGTCTCTGACTCCTTGATGCACAAAAAAAGCGGCCAGCTCGGCTGACCACTTATCAATTCAAAATCTGGATTAAATACCGATTTTTTGAAGTACTGGTTTCGTAGCTTACAAATCTTTCGGATAAAAACATGCGGCTTTTTATCACAAAGCCGATTTTATCATTAAGAAATATTTATTGTGTATACAAAAAGCGCAGTAATTAGCTGAAAATCACCGTTAAAGAGGCTTTTGCCAGCGTATGGAAGTGCAGGTTAAAGCCCAGATAGGCACCGCTGGACTCTTCGCTGACGTCAAGTTGGTCAACGTCGAGCGCATAAACGGTGAACTGGTAACGGTGATGCTCGCCCTGTGGCGGTGCTGCGCCGCCGTATCCCGCCTTGCCAAAGTCGGTGCGCGTTTGCACGGCACCTGCCGGCAGTCCCCCTTTGCCTGAACCGGCACCGGTCGGCAGAGAGCGCAGATCCGCGGGCAGATTGGCCACACCCCAGTGCCACCAGCCGGAACCGGTTGGTGCATCCGGATCATAGCAGGTGATGGCGAAACTTTTGGTGCCAGCCGGAGGGTTGTCCCAGCTCAGCTGAGGAGACAGGTTGTTGCCCTCATAGCCCATACCGTTGAACACCTGGCCGTTCGGCATCTTGTCGCCGTCTTTAAGATCGGTACTTTTTACTGTAAAAGCCATAACACCCTCATTTGTTGTTATAAATTCTCAGTCCGAGCCTAGCATTTTCAGCAATGCCTGAGCAACGCCGGCGGAAGACGCCGGATTTTGTCCGGTAATCAGCCTGCCGTCGACTATCACATAAGGACGCCAGTCCGCGGCCTTGCTGTATTCACCGCCATTCTTCTTCAGATCGTCTTCGACCAGGAAGGGGACGACCTCGGTCAACTGCACCGCCTCTTCTTCACTGTTGCTAAAGCCGGTGACGTGCTTGTCTTTGACCAGCGGAATATCGTCGATTTCAACGTGTCGGAAAACGCCCGGCGCGTGGCACACGGCGGCGACCGGTTTGTCGGCGCGCCAGAATGCCTCGATAAGCTTGATGGAATGCTCGTCCTCCGCCAGATCCCACAGCGGTCCGTGGCCTCCCGGATAGAAAACGGCGTCAAAATCGTCGGCATTGATCTCGCTGAGCTTGCGTGTTTCCGCCAGCCGTTTCTGTGCCTCTTTATCCTGACGGAACCGTTCGGTGGTTTCTGTCTGGGCGTCAGGCTCGTCGCTTTTCGGGTCAAGCGGTGGCTGGCCGCCCTTCGGCGACGCGAGCACGATATCCGCGCCCGCGTCCAGGAACTCGTAATAGGGAGAAGTGAACTCCTCAAGCCAGAATCCGGTTTTCTTACCGGTATCACCCAATTTATCGTGAGACGTCAAGACTATTAATAGTTTCATAAACTTATCTCCAATAATGTCGGGGAATAATTCCCAATCAAATTATTCCGCTTCCTTACCTACCTGTATCACCAGCTTGCCGAAGTTTTTACCCTCCAGCACGTCGTTTAAAGAGGCTGGTGCATTTTCCAATCCCTGGACGATGTGTTCACGGAACTTTATCTTGTCCGCTGCGAACCATTCACTCATCTGTTTGGCAAATTCTGGATAACGGTGGCCATAGTCATCGAAAATAATGAAACCCTGAATGCGCAGGCGTTTCTTCAGGATTGCGGTGGTCAGTAGCGTCAGACGGTCCTCACCCTTTGGCAGTTCCTGAGCATTATACTGTGACACCACGCCGCACAGCGGGACGCGCGCCTTGGTGTTGAGCAGCGGCAGTACCGCGTCAAACACCGCCCCGCCCACGTTTTCAAAATAGACGTCGATGCCGCGCGGACAGGCTTCTTTTAGGCGCTGACCGAGGTTGGCGGCACGGTGATCCAGACATTCGTCAAAACCAAAATGCTCGACCGCATAACGGCATTTCTCTTCACCGCCGGCGATGCCCACGACCTTACAGCCTTTAAGTTTAGCAATTTGCCCAACCAATGACCCTACCGGGCCGGTCGCGGCCGCCACGACGACGGTTTCACCGGCCTTTGGCTCGCCGATATCCAGCAGACCCATATAGGCCGTGAAACCCGGCATCCCGAGCACGCCGAGCGCCAGTGAAGGGTGTTTCAACGCATCGCCTTCGAGCTTTCTGGCCAGTTTGGCATCAACGACGGCGTAGTCCTGCCAGCCGCTCCCTGCGACCACCCAGTCACCCGGTTTGAAATGGGCATCTTTTGACTCGACGACGCGTGAAACCGCACCTCCAACCATCACGTCACCGAGGGCAACCGGCGGAGCATAAGAGGGGGCATCGCTCATGCGTCCGCGCATGTACGGGTCAAGCGACAGATAAACAGTGCGCAGCAGCAGCTGGCCATCGGCAGGTTTTGGCAGGTCGGTTTCTTCCAGACGGAAGTTTTCCGCCACCGGCGCTCCTTTCGGACGTGAGGCTAAAACGAAGCGGCGATTAACGGTTGAATTCTGTGACATGCTGACTCCTTAAGATTTAAAAAGACTTCCACCGGGAACAAGTATAGGACGCCAGGCGGTATCGTAAGGGAACAGTAACAGGGGGGAAGCGTTAAGGTACAGAAATCAGAGGACTTGTTTTGTTAATAGATAATAATAAAAGCTTTGTTGGCAAGGAGATATCTCCCGCCGCCGGGGAACAGGCGGCGGGAAAAAAATGCAGGCAGAATTATTTTGGCGTTACGTCGATATCGCCAAAGTATTTTTTGGCGAGCTGTTTAACGGTGCCGTCCTGTTTGATTTTGGCAATCGCCTTGTCGAGACGCTCTTTATTGGCGGTGTCGCCTTTGCGCAGGCCAAAAGCGATGCCGCTGCCGAGGATTTTGTCGTCGTCTACGCTGTCGCCAACGAAGCTAAAGCCTTTGCCGTCCGGACGGTCAAGGAAGCCAGACTGACCCGCGGCGGCCATGACCAATGTCCCGTCGAGGCGGCCGGAAGTCAGATCAAGGTAAACCTGATTCTGATCCTGATACGACACCACGTCTACCCCTTTGGGCGCCCAATGTGCCTGGGCGTAGGTTTCCTGAATCGAGCCTTGCAGCACGCCAATGTGCTTGCCTTTCAGCGAGGCAGCGTCCGGCAACAGGCCTGAACCGGTTTTAGCGATAAGCTTGGTAGGAATACGGTAGATAACGTCTGAGAAATCAATCGCCTCACGGCGTTTATCGGTGGCGTTCATCGCAGAGTTGATGGCATCGAACTTGCGCGCTTTGAGCGCTGGGATAAGCCCGTCGAAAGAGGTTTCGCTCCATTCGCACTTGGCGTTGGCTGCGGCACAGACCGCTTTGCCCAGGTCGATATCAAAGCCTTGCAGTTCACCGCTGGGGGATTTGGACTCGAACGGCGGATATTGCGCCTCAAGACCAAACTTGATGGTGTCGTTTGCCGCCATCGTTGAAAACGACGCTAGGGCACAACTCAACAGCAGCAAACTTTTCAATTTATGCATTTTTATGGCTCCAGGATAGGTATTTCAAACGCCAGAAAGACGGCGCGCGCCTTCATAAAGTGTTTCATCATCTTTCGCAAAGCTGAGTCGAATCAACCCTGTAGGCTTATTGTCACTGTAAAATGCCGACAGTGGAATGCTCGAAACCTGATGATCGCGAATCAATTTCAGCACGAACTCATCATCGCTAAGCGGGCTGAAGTGGTTGAATCGGGCGAGCATAAAGAAGCTACCGCGCGTTGGAAGCAGTTCAAAGCGCGAGCCGTGCATCGCTTTGACCAGTAAATCACGTTTTTGCTGATAAAAATCAGCCAGACCCAAATAACTTTGCGGGTCTGCCAGCGCTTCGGCGAAGGCGTATTGCATCGGCGTATCGGCGGTGAAGACCATAAACTGGTGCACCTTACGGATTTCGTCCATCAGCGCTTCCGGTGCCAGTGTGTACCCCACGCGCCAGCCGGTGACGTGATAGGTTTTACCGAACGACGATACGATAACGCTGCGCTCGGCGAGCTCAGGGTGACGCGCCATGCTCTCGTGACATTCGCCGTCAAAGACCACGTGTTCATAAACCTCATCAGAGAGGATGACGATATCGGTGTTGCGGGTCAGCGCAGTCAGGCGGTCAATGTCATGCTGGGTGAAAATCGCGCCGGTCGGATTGTGCGGGCTATTGATGATGATCATCCGCGTGCGGCTGTTGATAACACTCGCGACCTCGTCCCAGTCGATGCTGAAATCGTCCATCGACAGGCGGACAGGTACCGGTTTCGCGCCCTGTAAACGGACGATCGGCGAGTAGCTGTCGAAAGCCGGTTCAAAATAGATGACCTCATCGCCTGGATGCACCAGTGCGCTAATGGCCGAATAAATACCTTCACTGGCGCTGGCAATTACGGTGACTTCACTGTCGGCGTCGTAATGACAGCCGTACAGCGCTTCTACCTTGGCCGAGAGCGCACGGCGCAAAGCTGCCACACCGCTCATTGGCGCATATTGGTTCTGGCCTGCGCGCATCGATTTCGCGACGGCGTCTATCAGCGAAGGCTGGCAAGAAAAATTGGGCGCACCCTGAGACAGGTTCAGGGCGTTATGCTCTGCACTTAACTGGCCAATCACGGTGAAAATAGTGGTACCGACGTCAGGTAATTTCGACTGCGGGGACATGGCGCTTTTCATGCAAACTCCTGTGAGGCGGGGCGAAAGGGCGTATAAGTATGACTCGATTAAGCAACAGTTTCGCTGGGCCGACAATGGAAAGTTTGTCATACTTGCCATGATCTGAGGTCATAGCTGGAGCCGTATCACGATGAGTTCACCCCTTGATTTTATGCCCGCGTCTTCATCCTCTTTAGTGCCGAATCTCCCTCCGCTAAATTTGCTGAAAACCTTTGTCGTTGTCGCGCAAACCATGAATCTCACGCGCGCCGCCGAGCTCCTGCACATTACCCAGGGCGCGGTGAGCCGTCAGATTACCGGCCTGGAGTCGCATCTGGGATATCCGTTGTTTGTACGTCAGGCCAGAGGCTTGACCCTGACACCGCGCGGTGCACAGTTGCTGCCCCCCATCCGGCTGGCAATGACGCAGATGGGAGAGGCGCTACAGCGGGTGGCGGGCCATCCCGATACGCTGCGCATCAAGTGCCCGACCTGTTCGATGCGCTGGCTGCTGCCGCGTGTTATCAAGCTGCAAAACGACAGGCCGGACATGCAAATTGAACTGACCGCTTCGGTGGCACACGGGGTGGATTTTAGCCGTGAACATTTTGATGCCGCGGTGGTGTTTGGGCGGCCGGTGGAGAGTTCGCTGCATGCGATGCACCTGTTTGACGAGGTGCTGACGCCGGTTTGCGTGCCGAGCCTGTTGCCAGTCAGGCAGAAAGAGGCGCGAGTCACGGATCTCGCGGATCAAACGCTTTTACATCCGACCCGCGATCGCCGCGACTGGCTGCTGTGGCTAAAAACGGCCGGTGCGCAGACGCTGCCGTCGAGTAAATCGCAGCATTTCGATACGCTAGACTTGGCCATCAACTCGGCATTGCAGGGCTATGGCGTGGCCATCGGCGATTTAACGCTGATCGAAGACGATCTGCAGGCGCAGCGGGTGATAGCCCCCTTTACCCTGTGCGTGGCGAGCGGGGCGACCTATCAGCTGCTTTATCCCGACAATCCGAGCCCGGCGCTGCGCGTTGCCATCGATTTTCTCAATCAGGAAGCGCAGCACAGCCGGGCCAGACTCGATGCACTGCTGGCAGCATCGCGCCAGTTGGTAAGGACAGGCGCTTAATCAATAAAGCGTCGTCAGCGCGCGGGCGATAGCCTGAGTCAGTCGGCTGAGCTGTTCTCTGTCGATGACGTAAGGCGGCATCAGGTAAATCAGTTTGCCGAACGGGCGAATCCATACCCCTTCGGCGACAAAATGCTGTTGCAGCCGCGCCATATCGACCGGTTGACGCATCTCAACCACGCCAATTGCGCCCAGCACGCGCACGTCGGCCACTGCCGGATGCGCCCCAAGTGGCGTAAGTTCGTGCTTCAGCTGTGCTTCAATGGCCGCCACCTGCTGCGGCCAGCGGTTTTCGGCGAGCAGCGACAGACTCGCGCTGGCGACGGCGCAGGCCAGCGGATTGCCCATAAACGTCGGGCCGTGCATAAAGCATCCCGCCTCACCGTTGCTGATGATGTTGGCCACTTCACGTGTCGTCAGCGTGGCCGACAGCGTCATGTAGCCGCCGGTCAGCGCTTTGCCGAGGCATAAAATATCCGGCGCGATCCCGGCATGTTCACAGGCAAACAGCTTGCCGGTACGGCCAAAACCGGTGGCAATCTCGTCGGCAATCAGCAGTACGCCAAACTCGTCGCACAGTGCGCGCACCTGATGCAGGTATTGCGGATGATAGATGCGCATGCCGCCCGCGCCCTGAACCACCGGCTCGAGGATAACCGCGGCAATTTCGCGACGATGTTCCGCCAGCAGGGCAGCGAACGGCGCTATCTCCTGCGGATCCCACTCTCCCTCAAAGCAGCTCTGCGGCGCGGGAGCAAACAGATGTTCGGGCAGATAACCCTGATACAGGCTGTGCATCGAATTTTGCGGGTCACACACCGCCATCGCGCCAAACGTATCGCCATGATAACCGTGGCGCAGGGTCAGTATCTTCTGGCGTTTTTCGCCGCGCGCCTGCCAGTATTGCATCGCCATCTTTAACGCGACCTCGACCGCCACCGACCCAGAGTCCGCTAAAAATACGCACTCCAACGCCTCGGGCGTCATGTCGACCAGCTGCTTTGCCAGCGCGATAGCCGACGGATGGGTAATGCCGCCAAACATCACGTGCGACATCTTGCCAATCTGTTCAATCGCCGCCTTGTTGAGTCGCGGATGGTTGTAGCCGTGAATGGCCGCCCACCACGATGACATGCCGTCAACCAATTGTCGCCCGTCTGCCAGATGCAGCATCACCCCCTCGGCGGACTCGACCGGATAGGTCGGCAGCGGGCGGGTCATGGAGGTGTACGGATGCCAGATATGGCGTTGATCAAATTCGAGGTCGGCCGGTGTCATGAAGAGTTCCTGTCGTCGGGGGTGTACTTAAGTCGTAAACCAAAAATAAAATATTACGTTGACCGTAAACTAAAATAAATCAAAAATGGTTTACGGTATATCATTACTTTTGGAGATGTCTTATGACAGCCCGCACTCGTTGGAACTATGAGCAAACTCAAGCCTTATTCGAAAAACCTTTTCTGGAACTGATGTTTGAAGCGCAGCAGATCCACCGCCAGCACTTTGACCCACGTCAGGTTCAGGTCAGTACACTGCTGTCGATTAAGACCGGAGCCTGCCCGGAAGACTGCAAATATTGTCCGCAGAGTTCGCGCTACAAGACCGGGCTTGAATCCGAACGTTTGATGCAGGTCGAGCAGGTGCTGGAGTCTGCGCGGCAGGCCAAAGCGGCGGGTTCGACGCGTTTTTGCATGGGCGCCGCCTGGAAGAATCCTCACGATCGCGATATGCCCTATCTTGAGCAGATGGTGCAGGGCGTGAAGGAGCTAGGCATGGAGACCTGCATGACGCTGGGTACGCTGAATACCACCCAGGCGCAGCGTCTGGCCTCGGCGGGGCTGGATTTTTATAACCATAACCTCGACACCTCACCAGAGTTCTACGGCAGTATCATCACCACTCGCAGCTACCAGGAGCGTTTGGATACGCTCGAGGAGGTGCGCGGTGCGGGCATCAAAGTCTGCTCGGGCGGCATCGTTGGGTTGGGAGAGACGGTCAAGGACCGCGCCGGCCTGCTGATGCAGTTGGCGAACCTTCCGGTCCCACCGGAAAGCGTGCCAATCAACATGCTGGTCAAGGTCAAAGGCACGCCGCTGGCCGACAACGACGACGTCGATCCTTTTGATTTTATTCGCACTATCGCCGTAGCACGCATCATGATGCCGCGCTCCTACGTGCGTCTTTCGGCGGGGCGTGAGCAGATGAGCGAGCAGACGCAGGCAATGTGCTTCATGGCCGGTGCCAACTCGATTTTCTACGGCTGTAAACTGCTGACCACGCCGAACCCTGCGGAAGACAAAGATCTGATTCTATTCGGCAAACTGGGGCTTAATCCTCAGAACTTTGCCACCGAAATGGGCGACCAAGAGCAGCAGCAGGCGTTGAGTTCGCAGCTGATGCACGCCGACAGCGATATGTTTTACAACGCCGCGGTCTGACGGACGATGACCTGGTCTGCGCGTATTCAAACCGCTCTCGACGAACGCCGGCAGGCTGATGCGTTCAGGCAGCGCCGTCCTAATGCCGGGGGGAATGGCCGCTGGATAGCGCTCGACGACCGCCGCTACCTTAACTTCTCGGGCAACGATTATCTGGGGCTGTCGCAGCGCGAAGAGGTGATTGCCGCCTGGCAGCAAGGGGCTGCGCGCTATGGCGTCGGTAGCGGTGGGTCGGGCCACGTGACCGGTTTTACCCACGCGCATCATGAGCTAGAACAGCAGTTGGCCGACTGGCAGGGCTATCCGCGGGCGCTGCTGTTTATCTCGGGATTCGCGGCCAATCAGGCGGTCGTCGCGGCGATGATGCAGGCCGACGATCGGATTTTGGCCGATAAACTGAGCCACGCCTCACTGCTTGAGGCGGCCGTTCAGTCTCCGGCGCAGCTGCGGCGTTTTGCCCACAATCAGCCGGCGTCGCTGGCGCGTCTGCTTGAAAAATCGGCGGTGGGTGAAACCCTGACCATAACCGAGGGGGTTTTCAGCATGGACGGAGACACCGCACCGCTGGCTGAACTCCATCACCTGACTCGCCGCCACGGCAGTGGGTTGATGGTGGATGATGCCCACGGTGTGGGTGTTCTTGGCGAGCAGGGGCGCGGCAGTTGCTGGCAGCAGGGCGTTAAACCCGAACTGCTGGTGCTGACTTTTGGTAAGGCGTTTGGCTGTAGCGGTGCCGCGGTGCTGTGTGACGATGCCACCGCCGATTATTTGTTGCAGTTCGCGCGTCATCTGATTTACAGCACCGCGATGCCCGCGGCGCAGGCCTGTACGCTTCAGGCTGCCCTGACATGTATTCAGCAAGCTGATGACCTGCGTGATAAACTGGCGGCCAACATTGCCCGTTTCAGGACGGGTGCGGCGCAGCTGGGTCTGCGGTTAACCGACTCCTCGAGCGCTATTCAACCCCTTATAGTTGGGGAAAATCGGCCTGCGATGGTGTTGGCAGAGCGCCTGCGCGAACGTGGGATGTGGGTCAGCGCAATTCGTCCGCCGACCGTTCCACCCGGCAGTGCGCGTTTACGCCTGACCCTTACGGCTGCCCATCAGCCCGAAGATATTGATATTTTGCTGGAGTCCCTGAATGGGTGCAGTCACGGAATTAGTGAATAAAAAAGCGGTCGCCGATGCGTTCAGTCGCGCGGCCCACAGTTATGAAGGCGCGGCTGAATTGCAGCGCCAGAGCGGCGATACCCTGATGGCGATGGCCGCTTTACAGGACGCGACGCTCGGTGAAAAGGTGCTCGACGCAGGCTGCGGCACTGGCTATTTCAGCCGCCGCTGGCGCGAACTGAATAAGAATGTCACCGCACTCGATCTCTCCGAAGGCATGCTGGCGCGTGCCCGAGAGCTCAACTCTGCCGACGTCTATCTGCCGGGCGACATCGAACGGCTGCCGCTTGCCGACAACTCCGTCGATATCACTTTTAGCAATCTGGCGGTGCAGTGGTGCAATGCGCTGCCGCGTGCGCTGGAGGAGATGGTGCGGGTGACGCGTCCGGGCGGCATCGTGCTATTTTCGACGCTGGCGGAAAATTCGCTGCTGGAACTGTCGCAGGCCTGGATGAAGGTTGACGGCCGTCCACACGTCAACAAATTCCTCACCCCGGATAAAATTGCCGAGGCCTGTGCGCCTTACACCCACCACGTCGAATTCAGTCAGCACACCTCGCTGTTTCCTGACGTGATGAGCCTGATGCGTTCGCTAAAAGGCATCGGCGCGACGCACATTAAAGGCGGAAGGCTCGGGGGATTGGGCGGCCGAGAACGTCTGGCCTTGCTTGACAAGCACTACGTGCGTCGCGACGGGATGCTGCCACTGACCTATCGCCTGGTCTATGGGCTTATCCAGTGTGAGAAAGAATAAAAAGAGTAAAACATGAATAAAAAGCGCTGGTTTATCACTGGCACCGACACCGAAGTCGGAAAAACTGTGGCTACCTGTGCCTTCTTGCAGGCAGCCAAAGCGGCAGGCATGAGCACTGCCGGATACAAACCGGTTGCCTCGGGCAGCGAAATGACGCCAGAGGGCATCCGCAACGGCGATGCGCTGGCATTACAGGCCAACAGTTCCGTCGCGCTGGACTACGCGCAGGTTAACCCTTGCACTTTTCTGCAGCCGACCTCGCCACACATCGTCAGCGAACTGGAAGGGCGACCTATCGAGTTTGAGGTGCTATCGAAGGGATTGCGTGAACTTGAACCTTTAGCGGACTGGGTCGTGGTCGAAGGAGCAGGGGGATGGTTTACGCCGCTCAATGCCTCGCAAACCTTTGCTGACTGGGTGGTAGAAGAAGGGCTGCCGGTTATCCTGGTGGTCGGCATGCGGCTGGGCTGTATCAACCACGCGGTACTGACCGCACAGGCTATCTCGCAAAGTGGTTTGCGGCTGGCCGGGTGGATTGCCAATGACGTTGAGGAGACGGGGCAGCATCATCAGGCCTATCTCGCAACGTTAACACGTATGTTGCCTGCGCCCCTGTTGGGCGAGATCCCGTATCTTCAAAAGCATCAATTCAACGATCCTGGTCGCTATTTGTCGCTCGAGTGCTTGCTGTAAGCCGCTTCATACTGTGAGATAGGTCTTCACCAGATTCTCATCGAGGTCGGCCAACGTACCTTGTGCGACGTTGCGTCCGCCGTCGAGCAGACAGAAACGGTCGGCGACGCTTCGAATAAACGGCAGCTTGTGGCCTACAAGTAGCAGCGTCAGGCCGAGGTCGCGGTTGAGGCGGTGGATAATATTGCCCATGTTGGCTTCCATCGCCTCGCTGGTGTGCTCGGTCGGCTCATCAAGAATAAGCAGCTCCGGCTCCTGCACCAGCGCGCGGCTGATAGCCAGCTGCTGTTGCTGCGTCTCGTCAAGCTCTCCGGCCTTACGCGACCCTTTCTCTTTCATCGACGGAAACAGGTCATAGACTTGAGAAGGTACGCGGCGCGTTTTATTGCGGCTGGCCATCATCGCAATTTGCAGGTTTTCGTCGACGCTCATCTGCGAGAAAATTTGCCGTCCCTGAGGGACGTAGCCAATGCCCATCTGCGCGCGTGTTTCCACCGGCAGTGCCAGCAGGTTTTGCGGCTCCTGGTTAGCAGAATGCCAGATCATCGAGCCACTTTTAACCGGCAAATGGCCCATTATGCAGTTAACCAACGTCGTTTTACCGACGCCATTACGGCCTATCAGGCAGTTGCACTGGCCGCGGTAAAGCTCGAGATTGATGTCCCACAGGATATGATTTTGACCATAAAACTGGTTAACCGCTTTTACACTTAGCATCAGTTGTTCCTCATTTGTTCGGCGTTCCGTTGAACACAACATTGACAACCCCTGTCATATTTCTGACATTTTTTCGATGCCGTTAGTCTGTTAACACAGGATTAAATTCCGTTTAAGTCTCGCATTTAAACAGCATTAACAAGTGACAAACGGCCATCCCGCAGTGCTAAACGGCTAAAACTGACGTTTTTTCGCCTTAAAAGCATTCACTGTTGCTAAAAAATAGAGAATTAGTGGGCATAAGATTAATCAGCACATTATCTGTAAAGCTAACCCTTTGGACTAATACTGCAACTCTTGGGCCAAGTTTAAAAAGATAAGTCTTAAAGGATTGTGAAGCAGGCACCGCGAGGCTGCGGCAGGCCTACCCTGTGCCAATGCATTACCAAAATTAATGTTATCGGACAAGTTGAGGATTCGAGGTGCACTTTGCCAGTGCTGAGGCTGGAAGTTTTGGTGCAAGCAAAAGGCAAGGAGAGAGCAGAAAAATCCTGATGAGATGCACATATCAATTTTGCAATCCAAAAGAGCGGCTTTTTCTAGGTCAAAACTGAATATATAAAGAAATAAAAGTGTAAAAAAATAACTAAAAAAACGTCAAATGAGGCACCAAAGGCTAAATGTCTATTTTTGTCAGCGCACGGCCCAAGCGGCGCGCTGAGACTTATCCACTATTCCTGTGGATAACCTTGTGCATGAGAGTTATAAAAGTTGCTACAGGCGAGTCGGGGCGCGGGTTGAGCTTAGTTTGCCCGCATTCTCGACTTTTTAGGGAAAATCCTATTTATCAATAGGTTAATTAAAATCAAGAGCACCCTTGTCTGACCCTAGTGATTGTGTAAGTTTTCGTCAGTCGAGCTTGCAAAAGTTAATTCGCGATAGAATCTGGGGATAAATGTCCCTTGATGGGGAAAATGGGTGGACGGCGTTACCTGAAAAAGTGCAATCCGACCGCTCAAGAAAGAATCGTAGCTTGATGCTGGGTTTTTATCCAGTATAATGTTTAGTCCAAGCTTGTCTATGTTCCATTTGACAAGGTGAGTGAGTATTCCATACTTCCTCTCCGGTCTCGCACGTTCTCATCTCAGGTAGCCCGCAATGAGCAAAGTATTCAAACTACATTCCGAATTCAAACCTTCGGGCGATCAGCCTGAGGCTATTCGCCGCCTTGAAGAAGGGCTGGAAAACGGTCTGGCGCACCAGACGCTGCTGGGCGTGACCGGCTCAGGCAAAACGTTCACCGTCGCCAACGTGATTGCCGACCTGAACCGGCCCACCATGGTGTTGGCGCCCAACAAAACGCTGGCGGCGCAGCTCTATGGTGAGATGAAAGAGTTCTTCCCCGAGAACGCGGTGGAATATTTTGTTTCCTATTACGATTATTATCAGCCCGAAGCCTACGTGCCGAGCTCCGATACCTTTATCGAGAAAGACGCCTCGGTTAACGAACACATCGAGCAGATGCGACTCTCGGCGACCAAGGCGTTGCTTGAACGCAAAGACGTGATAGTGGTGGCCTCGGTCTCTGCCATCTATGGTCTGGGCGACCCTGACCTCTATCTGAAGATGATGCTGCACCTGACCAAGGGCATGATCATCGATCAGCGTTCAATTCTGCGCCGTCTTGCCGAGCTGCAGTATGCGCGCAATGACCAGGCTTTCCAGCGCAGTACGTTTCGCGTTCGTGGCGAGGTTATCGACATCTTCCCGGCCGAGTCTGATGACCTGGCGCTGCGCGTCGAGCTGTTCGACGACGAGGTTGAGCGGCTTTCACTGTTCGATCCACTGACCGGACAGGTATCGCAGGAAGTGCCTCGCTTTACTATTTACCCGAAAACGCACTACGTGACGCCGCGTGAGCGCATCGTGCAGGCGATGGAAGAGATAAAAGTCGAGCTGGCCGACCGGCGCAAGAATCTGCTGGCGAACAACAAGCTGCTGGAAGAGCAACGTATCAGCCAGCGTACCCAGTTCGACCTTGAGATGATGAACGAGCTCGGCTACTGCTCGGGCATCGAAAACTACTCGCGCTATCTCTCCGGGCGTGGCGAAGGTATGCCGCCACCGACGCTGTTTGACTACCTGCCTGCTGATGGGCTGCTGATTGTCGATGAGTCCCATGTCACCATTCCGCAGATAGGCGGCATGTACAAAGGCGACCGTTCGCGCAAAGAGACGCTGGTGGAGTACGGTTTCCGTTTGCCCTCGGCGCTGGACAACCGTCCGCTGCGCTTTGAAGAGTTCGAGGCGCTGGCCCCGCAGAGCATTTACGTCTCGGCGACACCGGGCAACTATGAGCTGGAGAAATCCGGTGGCGACGTGATAGACCAGGTGGTCAGGCCGACCGGGCTGCTCGATCCGCTGATTGAAGTGCGGCCAGTGAGCACGCAGGTCGACGATCTGCTGTCTGAGATCCGCAAACGCGTGGCGATCAACGAGCGCGTGCTGGTGACGACCTTGACCAAGCGCATGGCCGAAGATCTCACCGAATACCTCGAGGAGCACGGTGAGAAGGTGCGTTACCTGCACTCAGACATCGACACCGTCGAGCGCGTCGAGATAATTCGTGACCTGCGTCTGGGCGAGTTTGACGTGCTGGTGGGGATCAACCTGTTGCGAGAGGGTTTGGACATGCCGGAGGTATCGCTGGTGGCGATTCTCGATGCCGATAAAGAAGGCTTCCTGCGCTCTGAGCGTTCGCTTATCCAGACCATTGGTCGTGCGGCGCGTAACCTTAACGGCAAGGCGATTCTGTACGGCGACAAGATTACCAACTCGATGGCTAAGGCTATCGGCGAGACCGAGCGTCGCCGCGCGAAACAGGAGGCCTACAACCTCGAAAGGGGCATTACGCCGCAGGGTCTGAACAAGAAAATCGGCGACATTCTTCAGCTTGGACAGCCGAAATTCAAGAAAAACAAAGAGCTGCGTGAAGCGCAGGCGGCTTCAACGGTCAAGGCACTTACGCCGAAGGCGCTGGAGCAACGCATTCGCGAGCTGGAAGCGAAGATGTACCAGCATGCGCAGAATCTGGAGTTTGAAGACGCCGCGAATACGCGTGATGAGTTGCATGCATTACGCGAACAATTTATCGCGTTATCCTAAATACCCCCTATCTTTCGCAGCGTGGGGGCGTTGGCTTCCCTTGCTCACCCCGGTCACTGACTTGTGTCAGCTCCCGGGGACTCGCGCGGTTGCCGCCTTCCCACGGCACGAAATCTAGTGAGTATTGCGGTGGTGTATTATGCTAGACTTCGCGGCCCAAACTTTTAGCGGTGACAGCCAAATGACCGACATTAAACCCAAAGATCCTCTTCACGGCGTTACGCTGGAAAAACTGCTCACCGTGTTGGTGGAGAACTTTGGCTGGCCGGCGCTGGCGGGGCAGGTGAATATCAACTGCTTCAAGAGCGACCCTAGCATCAAGTCGAGCCTGAAGTTTTTACGCCGCACGCCGTGGGCGCGCAAAGAGGTTGAGACGTTGTATCTGGATTTCGTGGAGGGGTTGCTGAAGCCTGACATGAGCAGCAAGAGCAAAAGGCGCTCGACATCGCCGGCTTCAACGCCAGCAGCTGTGAAGAAGGCCAGCAGCGCCAAACCGGCCGCCGACAGCCCGTGGAATAACCATCCGCTGGTCAAGAAAAACCAGGCTGACGAGTCTTAATATAGAGTTAGCCCATGCGCTGGAGTGCGTCTTCCAGCGCCAGTCTCAGCAGTTCTCTGTCATGGCGATAGGGAACGTCCATGGCCTCGAGCGGGCGTTGAATAATCAACCGACTGCTCGCCTCCCCAAGATGCACCCCCGGTCCGACGATCGCCGCATTAATGGCGGGACGACCAATCTGTTTTTCGATCATGTTGAGTTTGTCTTGCAGCGTTAACGACGCGGCGGCCACGCTCAGTTCTTTGCCCAAATTGCTGATGTAAACAATGTGAGCGCGGCTGCGTCGAAGCTCTGTCGCCAGCTCTTTAAGCAGCAGCAGCGGCATCAGGCTGGTAAAGAAGCTGCCGGGGCCTATCACAATCAGGTCGGCCTCTGCGATGGCATCCAGCGCCTCTCGGGTGGCCTTTACCTGCGGTTCAAGCATCAGTTCGCGCGGGATCTTTATCATCCGATCGACGTTCACTTCACCGTGGATCGGTTGCCCGTCTGCGTCGATGGCGGCCAGATCGACCGGATCCTCTGACATCGGGATCAACTCTGCATCGACCTTTAACAGTCTGCGTACTAGATTCATCGCCTCCAGTGGCCGAACGCTCAGGCTGTCGAGTGCACGGAGGATAAGGTTTCCCAGATTGTGTCCGTCGAGCTCGCCGCTGCCGCTAAAACGATATTCGAACATGGCTGACGCGACGCTAGGCTCGGTAATTAGCTGGTTAAGGCAGTTGCGCATATCTCCCCACGCAATGCCGCCCACCGAGCGGCGGATCCTGCCCGTGGAACCGCCGTTATCGGTGGTCGTCACAATACCGGTCAGCCTCGAGCCGAGCGAAGACAGTGACGACATTACGCGCCCTAGTCCATGGCCTCCACCCAGTGCAACTACTCTGTCTAAATCGGCCAACGTCCGACTTCTCATACTTCTCCTTGGCTTCCCGTCGTTCGCTGGCGATGCAGCAGCTTGGGCTTCATCTGCTCACTCCGGATCCTTACGCTGGTAAGCATCCGAGAATAATCAGCTTTGCCGCCGTGCTTCTTCGCCAATCAAGCGGGAAGTATTGTGCTGATGGCATAAAATTTTCTGAAACAATTTTACCTAATTTTTCGCTAACTTGTTATTAATCGTACTTGTCAGTGCAGGGACGACGAGGCGATTGATTTCATAGGTGTTTTTATTGGTCGGTGCTCTAAAAAACGTTGTATATCCAATTACATAGCGAAGAGTTCGCTTGGCGAACGCGTTTTCGCGGCGCTACAATACTGCTCAACCGTGTTTTTCCGGAGACTAAAATCGGAAAAACTGAACTCCTAGCCTTGGTACCTAAGTTGTCTTGCCTCTGCCGTGTATTTCATCGTGCAGCCTGCAATAAGGTGCCTTGGCCGTGACGTATGTCACCAGGGTGCTGGGTAGAAATGCCCGCATCTCCCGTATTTGGAAAGGTGTTATCAAGGTGCAACAACTTACAGACGCTTTTGCGCGCAAGTTCTATTACTTGCGCCTGTCGATCACCGATGTGTGCAATTTTCGTTGCACATATTGTCTGCCCGACGGCTATAAACCCAATGGCCACAACAATAAAAGTTTCCTTTCACTCGATGAAATTCGTCGGGTGAGCCGCGCTTTTGCCAATCTCGGCACCGAAAAGGTGCGTCTGACCGGTGGCGAACCCTCACTACGCCGTGACTTTACCGACATCATCGCTGCCGTGCGCGAAAACCCGCAGATTCGGCATCTTGCCGTGACCACCAACGGCTATCGCCTGGCGCGAGACGTAACACAATGGCGCGATGCGGGTTTAACCGCTCTCAATGTCAGTGTTGACAGCCTCGATGCGCGTCAGTTCCACGCCATTACCGGGCAGGATAAATTTCGTGAAGTGATGAGCGGAATTGACGCCGCATTTGACGCAGGTTTCGAAAAAGTTAAGGTCAACGCCGTGCTGATGCGCGACGTGAATCATAATAGCCTCCAGACCTTCCTCAACTGGATCAAAGACCGCCCAATTCAGCTACGCTTTATCGAGCTCATGGAAACTGGCGACGGGGGTTCCCTTTTCCGCAAGCATCACGTATCGGGTCAGGTCATTCGTGACCAACTGGTGCAGCAGGGTTGGACGCTGATGGGCCGCAGCCGCAGCGATGGTCCGGCTCAGGTCTTTACTCACCCCGACTACATTGGCGAAATCGGTCTGATCATGCCCTATGAGAAGGATTTTTGCGCCACCTGCAACCGCCTGCGCGTCTCGGCCGTTGGCAATCTGCACCTGTGCCTGTTTGGTGAGCAGGGTATTCCTCTGCGTGATTTACTGGCCGATGACCAGCAGCAGGAAGCGCTCATGGCGCGGATCCAAGGTGGACTGGGACGCAAGAAACAGACCCACTTCCTGCATCAGGGCAATACCGGCATGACGCAGAACCTCTCATTTATTGGCGGCTAATCTCCAAAGGGAAAAAAATATGAGCAAAGCCAGCAGCGAATTTCAGGCGCTCTCGATAGCTATTCTTACTGTTTCCGACAAACGCACTGAAACCGATGATACTTCCGGGGACTATCTGCGTGAGGCGGTGGAAGAGGGCGGGCATCACGTAGTTGCTCGTCAGATTAGTAAAGACAACCTTTATCAGATTCGGGCGGTAGTATCCCAATGGATTGCTGACGAAAAGATTGGCGCGGTCATTATCAACGGCGGTACCGGTTTTACTACCGGCGACAATACGCCTGAGGCGTTAAAGCCGCTGTTTGACCGTGAAATCGAAGGCTTCGGCGAACTGTTCCGTATGGTCTCTTTTGAAGACATTGGTACGGCGACCATTCAGTCCCGCGCGCTGGCCGGTATGGCGAATCAGACGGTGATTTTTGCCGTGCCTGGCTCGACCAATGCCTGTAAGTTGGCCTGGGAGCACATCATCTCTTCGCAGCTTGATGCCCGTAATCGCCCCTGTAACTTTATTCCTCACGTAAGAAAGTAAAACGAAATTATGTCTACACTGACGCATATTAATGCCTCCGGCGAAGCGCATATGGTGGACGTTTCCGGTAAAGCGGAAACCGTTCGCGAGGCCCGCGCCGAAGCCTTTGTGACCATGGCTGCCAGCACGCTGGCGATGATAGTCAAAGGCGATCATCATAAGGGTGATGTCTTTGCCACCGCGCGTATCGCCGGTATTCAGGCGGCCAAGAAAACCTGGGACCTCATTCCCCTGTGTCATCCGCTGTTGCTGACCAAGGTTGAAGTCAAGCTTGAGGCTCAGCCTGAATTTGACCGCGTGCGCATCGAGAGTCTGTGCCGTCTGACCGGCAAGACCGGCGTCGAGATGGAGGCGCTGACGGCGGCGTCGGTTGCTGCGCTGACTATCTATGACATGTGCAAAGCGGTTCAGAAAGACATGGTGCTCGGGCCGATTCGCTTGCTCGAGAAAAGCGGCGGCAAATCCGGTGACTTCAAGGCGGAACAATGATTGAGGTGCTGTTTTTTGCTCAGGTTCGTGAGCTGATTGGCACCAGCAGTGTGCAGGTTGCCGCAGAATTCAGCGACGTCGAGGCGCTGCGGCAGTCGTTGTGCACGCGCGGTGAACGTTGGGCGCTGGCGCTGGAGTCCGGCAAGCTGCTGGTGGCGGTAAACCAGACGCTGGTGGAGCCTGATCATTCGCTGAAAGAAGGCGATGAAGTGGCATTTTTCCCGCCGGTAACCGGAGGCTAAGCATGCAAGCGACGCGAATTATTGTCGATGCCGCGCCTTTTAGCGTCGGTGAAGAGTATCAGTGGTTAGCACAATCCGATGCCGACGGCGCGGTGGTGACTTTCACCGGCAAAGTGCGTAATCACAATCTCGGTGATAATGTCAGTGCGCTGACGCTCGAACATTATCCGGGCATGACCGAGAAGGCGTTGGCTAAAATTGTCGACGAGGCGCGTCAGCGCTGGCCGCTTCAGCGCGTCTGCGTCTATCACCGCATTGGCGCACTGTATCCGGGCGACGAAATCGTGTTTGTCGGCGTAACCAGTGCCCACCGCGGCATGGCGTTTGATGCCACAGAATTTATTATGGATTATTTGAAAACGCGCGCGCCGTTCTGGAAGCGTGAAGCCACCGAGCATGGCGATCGCTGGGTCGAGTCACGAGATACCGATAAAGAAGCCGCTAAAAAATGGTCTTCTTCGCCATAGACGCGGAGTCTGTCTTGGTCCGTGCTTAAGTTAAACCAAACGTTTACCCGTGATTGGTGCTACACGCAGAAGCCGGTTTTTGTGATAGGCTAAGAGTACCGGTAGGCTGCATTTTCAGCCTTGTTTTTGTCCTCCATGTAAGAGGTAAGCATCATGGATCGATATCCACGCTCTAATGGTTCGATAGTAGAACGCGCAAACAGCGGCATTCAGGCCTATATGGCTCAGGTCTATGGCTGGATGACCTGTGGTTTGCTGTTGACGGCGTTTGTCGCCTGGTATGCATCCCGTTCCCCTGCGATCCTCGGTTTTATCTTCTCAAGCCAAATTACCTTTTTCGGCCTGATTATTCTTCAGCTGGCCCTGGTTTTCGTTATTTCGGGTATGGTTAATCGCCTGAGCGGCACTGTCGCAACCGGGCTGTTTATGCTTTATTCGGCGCTAACCGGCTTGACGCTTTCCAGCATCTTCATCGTCTACACCGGTTCATCCATTGCCGGCACTTTTGTGGTGGCGGGCGGTATGTTCGGCGCGATGAGCGTCTTCGGTTACACCACCAAGCGCGACCTGAGCCGCATGGGCAGCCTGCTATTTATGGCGTTGATCGGCATCGTGCTGGCGTCGGTGGTGAATATCTGGCTGAAAAGCTCGGCGCTGATGTGGGCCGTAACCTATATCGGTGTGGTGGTGTTCGTGGGGCTGACCGCCTATGACACCCAAAAGCTGAAAAACATGGGTGAGCAGCTGTCGGTCAATGACAAGGACAACTTCCGCAAATACTCTATCGTCGGTGCGTTGACCCTGTATCTTGATTTCATCAACCTGTTCCTGATGCTGTTGCGCATTTTCGGCAGCAGAAGATAAGTTAATTGAGTCGAAGAGGGGAGCAGCTCGCGCTGTCTCCCCTTTTTTTTGCCCTTAGTTTACCGGCCGACCCGCATTCAATTATTTAACCCTGACGCCGGTGGGAACCCTTCTGAAACTCCACCAGATTTGCACCGCGTTGAAGAGCACCAAAATGGCGGTGACCAGAAATACCCAGCGGAAGCCTAACAACGCGGAGGTGCCAGAGCCTATCAGCGGGCCCGCCACGTTGCCCAGGTACATGAATGACTGGTTATATCCGAAGATTCGACCGGTGACCTGTTCACTGCTGTACTTGACCAGCAGCGCCTGCACCGCAGGCATAAGCGCACCGTCGCCGAAGCCCAGCAGGAAGCGTAAAACGCCCAGCTGCACCGGTGTACTGATGGTTGCCATCAGGCAGAACAGGATGAAGCAGAACACCAGAGCCGCGATTAATACGCGGTGTGCGCCAATGCGGTCGCCGAGTTTGCCGAGTTTCGGCGCGGCGAGCAGGGCGGAAATCCCCGGCACGGCAGCGATGACCCCGCTGATAAAGGCGATGTTAGCGGTATTGCCGGACAGGTTGCGAATAAACAGCGTCAGAATCGGGCTAATGGAGCCGTTGGCGAGTTGGATCATCATCGTGGTCACGAACAGGCTAATGATGAGCATTGGGTAAGGCAGCGTGGTAAATACCGCTTTGCCGCTGAGCCTGTCGGCCTTACTGACCGGCACTACGCGCTCTTTAATCAGGAACAGCGTGATGAGGAAGCTGATAAACAGCAGGCCACCGGTGACGAAAAACACCGTGCGCAGGCCGAGATGGTCGGCCATGAATCCGCCCAACAGCGGTCCGATAATTACCCCGGCAACCTGGCCGGTAGACAGGGTACCCAACGCCCAACCGCTCTTGTCGCGTGGAACCTGCGAGGCGACCAGCGCCATGGCGTTGGGGATAAAGCCGGAAGTCAGGCCCATCAGCGTGCGGAAGATAAACAGCTGCCAGACGTTTTGCGCGAAGCCCTGTAGTACCATGACTATCGCCATACCCAGCGCCGCGCGCAGCAGCATCAGTTTTCGCCCTTTGCGGTCGGCTAAACTGCCCCACAGCGGGGCCACGCAGGCGGAAACCATAAAGGTGCCACTAAACACCAGCCCGGACCAGATACTCAGAGCTTCGTGGTCATGAACGCCAAGTTGTTCGACATACAGCGGCAGGAAGGGCAGGATTTCACTCATAGCGAGACCGGTAAAGAAGCAGCCTAGCCAGACGGAGATTAGATTTAGTTTCCAGGTTTCCATTGTATTGCGGCGTTGCCTTATGGATGAAATAGTTAACCCTCGGAATCATAGCAAGCTAATGCTTTGATGAAATCACAAAAAGTGATAACTAAACGAGCGTGATAATAATTAACGATGCTATAACAAACATCGTCAAATCGGCGGCAGAAAATATCGTTAAATCAGGATTGGACGGATTCATTTACAGCTTGAATCATATAAATGCACGCGGGGGCGTGATATCTGTTAGAATCCTCGCAACTGGCGCACTGCAGTTTGTGCCGAATCCTCGTGGTAATCCTCATTTGCCTCGTCTGATCATCCATTCTTGAAACTGCACCGAACCTGTTCGGGTTAGAGTGGATTGGAGCTTTTCCTTATATGTCATTTGATTCTCTCGGCCTGAGTGCCGACATTCTGCGTGCTGTTGAAGAGCAGGGCTATACCGCGCCTACGCCTATTCAACAACAGGCAATTCCTGTTGTGTTGCAAGGCCGTGATTTAATGGCTAGTGCACAAACTGGTACTGGTAAAACCGCTGGCTTTACCCTGCCTGTTTTGCAGATGCTGAGCCACACTGGCGACGCACAGATTAAAGGTCGTCGTCCGGTTCGCGCATTGATTCTGACGCCAACCCGCGAACTGGCGGCACAGATCGGCGAAAACGTGACGGCTTACAGCAAATACCTGAAGCTGCGTTCGCTGGTGGTATTTGGTGGTGTGAGCATCAACCCGCAAATGATGAAACTGCGTGGTGGCATCGATATTCTGGTGGCAACACCGGGACGCCTGCTGGATCTGGAACACCAGAACGCCGTTGACCTGTCCAAGGTTGAGATTCTGGTTCTGGACGAAGCCGATCGCATGCTGGACATGGGCTTCATCCACGATATTCGTCGCGTGCTGGCGAAACTGCCTGCCAAGCGTCAAAACCTGCTGTTCTCTGCGACTTTCTCTGACGAAATCAAGGCACTGGCCGGCAAACTGCTGACCAACCCTGCTTCCGTTGAAGTCGCGCGTCGCAACACCGCCTCTTCGCAGATTGAGCAAAGCGTTCACTTCGTTGACAAGCGCCGTAAAAGAGAGCTGCTGTCGCAGATGATCGGTACCGGCAATTGGCAGCAGGTGCTGGTGTTTACCCGCACCAAGCACGGCGCTAACCATCTGGCCGAGCTGCTGAATAAAGACGGCATCACCGCCGCTGCAATTCACGGTAACAAGAGTCAGGGCGCACGTACGCGTGCACTGGCCGATTTCAAAGACGGCGGCATTCGCGTATTGGTTGCGACCGATATCGCCGCGCGCGGTCTGGACATCGACCAGCTGCCTCACGTCGTGAACTATGAGCTGCCGAACGTCCCTGAAGACTACGTGCACCGCATCGGTCGTACCGGTCGTGCAGAGTCTACCGGTGAAGCGATTTCTCTGGTTTGCGTCGATGAACACAAGCTGCTGCGTGACATTGAGCGTCTGTTAAAGCGTGAGGTCCCACGTATCGCTCTGCCTGGTTACGAGCCGGATCCGTCTATCAAAGCCGAGCCGATCGTTAACGGTCGTCAAGGTGGCAACGGCCGTGGCGCACCGCGTCAAGGCGCCGGTGGCCAGCGTTCCGGTGCCCCTCGTCAGGGTGGCAACGGTCAGCGCAGCGGCAATGGCGGTAATGGTTCAGGCGAAAGCCGTCCATCCTCTCGTCCAAGCCGTGGCAGCGCAGCTAATGCGGGTCAGCGTCGTTCAGGCGCTAACGCCGGTGCTGCACGCAGCCGTAAGCCTTCAGGCGAGTAAGCGAACAACGCCGGTAGAACACACCTGGCGAGTTTCGTGCTTAAGCCCTCTTTCGAGAGGGCTTTTTTGTTTTTGTCGCGGGTGCTCTAGAGCCAAATACGGTACGCACAGCGTCTCGCGCCCTGCAAAATGTGCTCGGTGCGCTCAACGTTGGCGCCGAGCGTCTGGCTGAACACCTCGCGCTCCGCCCGGCAGAATCCCTGACAGGTGGCGGCAGCCGCGCAGATAGGGCAGTGATTCTCGACCAGCAGATAGCTTTCGTCCTCCTGTTTTTCCCAGCTTGCCATATAGCCTTCGCCGGTACGCAGAGTTGCCAAGCGTTGCAGGCGTTCTTCCAGCGTCTCGGCGCCCACCATCGCCCTGCGGTAATTCTCGAGGGTTTCGGTTTCGCGTGTTGAGATAAGCTGGTCCAGTGCGGCTTCACCCAGCGACGAACGGATCATGCGCAGTAGCTGTACGGTGAGACTGGCGTGGGTATCCGGGAATCGGGCGTGGCCTTCGGGCGTTAACAGCCAGTACTGCGCTGGGCGGCCGACGCCTTGCGATACCGCCTTGCTTTCGACCAACCCCTCTTTTGCCAGCTTGACGAACTGCTGGCGCATGGCTTCGCCTGTAGTACCCAAAATTTTCCCGGCATCGCTGGCCTGTAGCTCGCCTCGGGTCTTGAGCAGCATCAAAAGTCGCTCGGCGACGCTCTGTTTTGCACTCTCGGAATTTTCCAAGTCTTTTCTTGACATATTTACTCTTTAGGTCCTAGATTAGGGCAGGAATTATTATTCCAAGCAAAAACTTGTTTTAATGTAAACTAATCACGGCGTGACTTCAATCCCGCCGTGCCGGTCATGAAAAGGAAGCCTGCAATGTCAGAGAGTCACAGCGGATGGGGCAGTTTGTTTACGGCCGAGAATCGGGGGAGTGCCATCACCCTGAGCGGCGGCGTGGCGCTGTATGCCACCAACAGTTATATCGTGATTACCATCCTGCCGTCGGTGGTCGAGGACATCGGCGGTATGGCGTGGTACGCGTGGAATACCACGCTGTTTGTGGTCAGCGCTATCATGGGCGCGGCACTGTCGGCGCGTCTGTTGGGCAGATGTGGGCCTCGCTGGGCCTATTTGAATGCGACGGCGATTTTCATGGCTGGAGCGGCGATTTGTACGGTGGCTCCGTCGATGCCGATACTGCTGCTTGGCAGAGCGGTGCAAGGGCTCGGCGGCGGATTCCTGTTTGCGATGTCGTATGCGATGGTTAATCAGGTGTTTGAAGAAAAACTTTGGCCTCGGGCGATGGCGCTAATTTCGGCGATGTGGGGTGTCGCCACCCTGGTCGGCCCGGCGGTGGGCGGCATTTTCGCGGAGCTGCACGCCTGGCGCTATGCGTTTGGTCTGCTGTTGCCGGTCACGCTGCTGTTTGCGCTGCTGGTATGGAAAAGCCTTCCGGCGCGTCAGCAAAAGCGTTCGGTCACTGAACCTCTGCCACGTCTGCAGTTGGTGCTGCTGGCGAGCGCGGTGCTGGCGGTGTCGGCGGGAAGCCTGTCGCCTCACGGCTGGATGAATTTCGCCGGCATCGTCGCGGCGATAGTGCTGGTGCTGTGGCTGCGTAAAAGGGAGTACACCACCCCGGTTCGCCTGCTGCCGCGAGACGCGCTGAGCCTGTCGTCGCCGCTGTGCGCGTTGTTTGCCACCATGGCGTTGCTGATGATAGGCATGGGCTTTGATATTTACGTGCCGTATCTGCTGCAGCATTTGCACGGTCAAACGCCGCTGATGGCCGGATACATTACCGCCGCCGGTGCCGCTGGCTGGACGTTGGGCGAGATGTGGAGCGCGTCGTGGCCCGAGCGCCGCACCAGCACCGCCATCCGTCTGGGGCCGCCAGTCATGATCCTCAGCCTGCTTTGTCTGCTGGTTTCGCTGCCTGTGGTATTCGGTGATGGCTGGATGAACATGGGGCTGATTGTACTGGGCCTGACGTTGCTGGGATTTGCTACCGGAATTGGCTGGCCACACCTGCTGACCCGCGTGTTGCAGCATGCGACAGCAGAAGATAAAGAAAAAGCCGGAGCATCGATAAGCGTGGTGCAGTCTTTCTCCGCCGCCATGGGCACCGCACTGGCCGGTACCGTTGCCAACCTGTCGGGGATTTATGTTCCGGGCGGAACTCAGGGAGTAAGCCAGGCGGCTTTCTGGCTGTCGCTGCTGTTTATCGCGGCACCGCTGGTGGCCATTATCAGCGCCCGGCGTGCCACGCGCACTGAACCCGTGATGCAGCCGGAGGAAAGCCTCAACTATAAATAGTCCGCCCATTGCCATCGCTAGCCGTTCGCCCGTATTATTGCGCCTCATTTTTAAGGGTAGAGCGGCTATGCGTGTATTACTGGCTCCGATGGAAGGCGTACTGGATCCTCTGGTGCGTGAACTTCTCAGCGAAGTAAACGACTACGATCTTTGTATCACCGAATTTTTACGCGTGGTCGACCAACTGTTGCCGGTTAAGTCCTTTTACCGTCTCTGCCCCGAACTGCTTAACGAAAGCTGCACGCCGTCCGGCACGCGGGTCCGGGTCCAGCTGCTGGGGCAATATCCCGAATGGTTGGGTGAGAATGCCGCACGAGCTATCGAACTTGGCTCTTACGGCGTGGACCTAAACTGTGGCTGCCCGTCCAAGACGGTGAACGGCAGCGGCGGCGGTGCTACCTTGCTGAAAGACCCAGAGCTTATCTATCTCGGCGCGAAGGCGATGCGTGAGGCGGTGCCCGCTGACCTGCCGGTTACGGTGAAGATTCGCCTCGGCTGGGACTCACTGGCTCATAGCCTCGAGATAGCCGACGCGGTGCAGCAGTCCGGTGCGACGGAGCTTACGGTCCACGGTCGCACCAAGGAGGACGGCTACCGGGCGGAGCGCATCAACTGGCAGGCGATCGGTGAGATTCGCCAACGACTGAGCATTCCGGTGATTGCCAACGGTGAAATTTGGGATTATGCCAGCGCCCAGCGGTGTATGCAGGTGACTGGCTGTGACTCGGTGATGATTGGGCGAGGCGCGCTAAACGTGCCAAACCTTAGCCGGGTGGTTAAATATAATGAACCGAAGATGCCGTGGCCACAGGTCATCGCGCTGTTGAAAAAGTACACTTATCTTGAAAAGCAGGGTGACACCGGTTTGTATCACGTGGCGCGCATCAAGCAGTGGCTAGGATATTTGCGTAAAGAGTACAGCGAGGCAACGGAGGTGTTTACTCAGGTGCGAACCTTGAATACCTCGAAAGATATCGCGCTCGCGATTCAGCGTTTGTAAAAGAGAAGGGCCATCAAGCGATGGCCCTTTTTTATATCAGAAGTGCATACCCAAAGACATAAAGAACACGCGGCCTGATTCGTTATAGGTGTTGGCACCTGCGCCGTAGAGGTAAGCGCCGGTGGTAGAGTTGCCGGTGGTCTGCGCATTGCCTTCACGGAAGTGGCGTTTGTCGAGCACGTTGTCGATACCCGCCGTCACGTCCAAGAACTTGTTCACCGTATAGGTCGAGGTCAAGCCAAACAGTGCGTAAGGGCTGACGACCCAGGTTTCGGATCCGGTCGCATCTTCACCTTTGTAGTTATACTTCTTCGGCTTCTGCTTGCCGAACCAGGTCATGGTTCCGCTCATCGACCAGTCGTCGCGTATCTGCCAATCCACCGTCGAGTTGATGGTGAATTTCGGGATAACCGACAGATAGTCGTTGGTGGTCTTGTTCACGTTCTCGATGTTGTAGGTGAAGTTGTTGCGCATGGCGACAGATTCACTGATCGGGAAGTTGAGCGTCCCTTCGATACCCTGAACCACAGCCTTCGGCACGTTTTCCCACTTGTAAACGTCAGAGGTGCTGCTGATGGAATATTCCGACGCGTAGCCCGCTTCAATCTTATTGTGGTAGTCATTACGGTAGTAGGTCAACCCGGCCTGGACGTCATTGTGGTGATATTCGATGCCAATCTCTTTGTTGACGCTGGTTTCCGCTTTGAGGTCTTTATTACCCTGCAGATAGCATGAACCGGCGCTGGCGTAGCAGCCCTGACCGTTGCTGTAGAGCAGGTAATTAGGGTTGGTCTGGTACAGGTTTGGCGCTTTGTAGGCACGCGCGATACCCATTTTCAGCGTGAAGTCGCTGCCCAGCTCCTGCGAGAGGTTCAGGGACGGGCTGAAATTCTTGCCGGTAATGGTCTGATAATCGAAACGCAGGCCCGGTGTCACGGTGGTGGTATCGGTCAGCTCGATATTGTCTTCGGTAAACAGGGAATAGATATCGGCGGAAGAATAGGGGCTGCGGCCGGTGCTCGATATACCCTCAACGCTGCCGGCCTGTGCGGTCTGCGTGTTAGAGGTTGGATCTTTCATTCGCTGCTGGTTCCATTCCGCCCCGAAGGTCGCGGTTTGGTGAACGAAGAAATCGAGCGGCACGTTAATTTCGGTATGTGCGTTGACGTCGGCCAAATCAATGGTAGAGAACCCTTGATTGGTGGTGCTGAATATACCCTCGGTACCGCCCGCGAGGCCTTCGTTGATACGTTTGTTACGGGTGCGTTCGTACTGAATATAGTTGGTGGTCGATACGCCGTTATCCCAGCTTCCTGTGTGTTTCAGGCTCAGCGTCTGACGGTAAAGTACGTTGGTTTCCTTGCCATAGTTGGCGGTCACCAGCGCGTTGGAGTTGGTGTTTTGCGTATCCCCCGCGTACAGGTTGCCCTGACGGCTGTAGCCCGCAGAGAGTTCCAACGCCTGCTTAGGCGCAAAAGCCCAGTGCAGCACGCCATTAACGTTCTCGTTCTTCACCCCTTCGCGACCCGCAGGCACTGTTCCAGCGTAAGAGCCGGTACGCGCGGCTTCATGGCCAGCGTTGATGTTTTGCGCATCGGCCTGAGTCTTAGACCAGCCGCCGTAAAGTTTAAAGCTCAGCGTATCGGTGAGGCCGCCTGAAAGGCTCGCGTCATAGCGTTTGGTTGCGCCTTCGGATTTATGCGTTGGTGCATCCATGTAGGTATTGAAGGTGCCGTGCCAGTCTGGGGTGGTTGGCTTGGTGATAATGTTGATGACGCCCCCTGCTGCACCGCTGCCGTAGCGTGCGGCGGCAGGACCGCGAATGACCTGAATGCTGTCCACCATTTCTGGCGGTACCCAGTTGGTGTCACCGCGGCTGTCGCGCTCGCCGCGCCAGCCGTAGCGCACGGAGTTCTTGCTGGTCACCGGCATGCCGTCGATCAGCACGAGGGTATTTTCCGGGCCCATACCGCGAATATCGATTTGGCGATTGTTGCCGCGCTGGCCGCTGGTGGAGTTACCGGTCAGGTTAACGCCGGGCATGGTACGGATAATTTCGGCCAGGTCGCGCGCCGGCGGGTGTTTCTTGATTTCGTCTTGAGTAATGATAGAGACGCCCGGCGCTTGCAGGGTTTGTTGCTGTGCGGTCACCGTAATGGTGTCGTCTTCGTCCTTCTGTTTTTTCTCTTTGCTGTCTACGAGCGGTTTATTATCTCCCTCTTTAAGGGTTGTTGTTTGCTCGGCTTGGGAAAGTGTTGGCATAAGCAGGCTAAAAGAGGTCACGGAGAATAAGGTGACCTTGGTATAAAACAGGATATTTTTCATAATGTAGCAGGACCATTCCGTTGCTGAAAAGAAGCGCGCTGTGTTGTTTTAAAAATAATTAGAAGTAATTTGAAATAACTTTCATGAGAATGCTATCAATAACGATTATCGTTATCAATGCAAATAAGTGTTGAGAATCGTTCGCTTTGTGTATTTATGATGTAAAGGTGCAGTAATGAGCTGTTGCTGATTGCGTTTAAGGAGGGTGATACGGTGCGCGCGGGATAAATCGTGCCCCAGGGGCGGGCGAGAAGGCACCGCCCTAGGGGGATGATGGGGAGGCTTTACGCTAAGGCGTTATTTCTGTTACCGATGAGGTAATTTTCTCCAGTGATTTTCCTTTGGTCGCTGCGCCAAACGCGACCACGATAATCACCCCTGCGACCAAAATGCTGGTGGTCATGGTGAACACCCCGGCAAAGCCCAGCGAGGCGGAAAACACCCCGATAATGCTTGGCGCGAGAATGCTGCCAATGCGGCCAAAGGCGCTGGCAAAACCACAACCGGTGGCGCGGATAGCGGTAGGGAAGCTCTCCGGCGTGTAGGCATAAAGGCCCGCGTACGCACCGTTCAGGAAGAACGACAGCACTGCGGCGGACGTCACTATCGACACGTGGCTGCCCGACTGGCTGAGGAACCACGCGCTGATCGCGCCGCCTATCAGATACAGTGCGATGGTGTGCTTCCTGTCCAGCCGGTCTGACAGCACCGCCGCCGAGAAATAGCCCGGTATCTGCGCCAGATAAATAATAATAGAGAATTCAAAGCTTTTGGTGATGGTAAAGCCCTTGGCGATGAGCAGTGACGGGATCCAGGCGAAAAAGCCGTAATAGCAGAAGGTGACCACAAACCAGATGAGCCAGATGACCACCGTCTGCTTGCGCATGCTGGCGGTAAACATCATGCCGATCGACTCGAAAAAGCCGAGCGGCGGAGTCGAGGTTTCAACCTCAGTGGCTTCGGTCTGAATCGGGACGGCAGGCAACGGGCGTCCGAGGGCGCGCTCGACCTTTTTCTCAAGCTTTTCAATGACCTGAGTTGCCTCTTTCACTCGACCACGGTTAAGCAGAAAGCGCGGTGACTCCGGGAGGCTGCGACGCCACCAGAGCAGCATCACAATAGGCAGCGCGGTCATCACCTGCGCCCAGCGCCAGCCGTCCTCGAACGACGGCACGATAAAGCGGCCGATCAATGCCGCCCCGACGAAGCCAAACGAGAAGAACCCGGCCAGCGCGCCAATAAACCAGCCACGTTTTTTCGGCGGGATAAACTCGCTCAGATAGGGCGCAATAATTACGCTCTCGGCGCCCACGCCCACACCCGCGAGGATCCTGGCAATCAGGAAGCTCGGGTAGTTGGGGGCGAGGGCGGCAAACAGCGTCATGACGCAGTAGATGGCGAGCGCCCAACACATCACGGCTTTTCGGCCAATGCGATCGCCGAGATAGCCGGCCATCAACGCGCCAAATAGCACGCCTATCGGTGTGGCGGAACCCACCAGCCCCAATTCGGCGCTGCTCAGTCCCCACACGCTGTGCACGGCAGGCATTAAAAAGGCGATGATGGCGATGTCCATGCCGTCAAAGGTATAGCCGAGGCCACCGATGAACAGCAGGAAATAGTGCGGAGCACTTAGGGGTAAACGGTCTAAACGTTGCAGCAATAATGACATATCCACGGTCTCGACGAGTAGAGGGACAGCCTGACAGCGCGGATGATGCCGCGCCAATGCACAAACGAGCAGGGCTTTAAAGCCGCGGATTACCGCGCAATGATGCCACTGTTTTTCACGATTTCACCCTGGCGAATAATCAGCGGCAGGTGTTTTCCCTGACCACTCAGCAGGCTGATATCGCTTAACGGGCAGCCGTCAACGACGATCAGGTCGGCGCTAGCGCCTACGCTCAGGCAGCCCACTTCACCTTCCATCCGCAGCAGCTGTGCCGCGATGCCGGTGGCGCTGCGAATAACCTCCTGCGTCGGCAAGACGCGCGCGCGAATTTCAAACTCACCGGATTGATGGGTATGCATGTCACCCAGCAGGTCACTGCCGTAAGCCATCGGTAAGCCCGCTTCATACATGATTTTCAGGCTGTCGAGACCCGAAAGCCTGACGTCGTCAATCTTAGCGATGGAGTCCGGCTGCAGGCCGTACTGCGCGCCTTCGAGTTTTAGCATTTCGAAGGTCACCAGCGTAGGGCAGGCCATCGCGCCTTTTGCGGCGGCGTGGGCGGCGGTTTCTGAAGTGATCAGGTTACAGTGCTCGAGCGAGCGTACACCGGCGTCAACCGCGCGACGAATCGCTTCATCGGTATAAAGGTGTGCGCTAACGTAGGTTTTGGCGTTGCTTGCTTCTTCAACGATGGCTTCAAGCTCAGAGACCGAGAAACTCAAAAACTCAATCGGATCGCTCGGCGAAGAGACGCCACCGTTGGCCATCACCTTGATAAACTCGGCACCGCCTTTGATTTCCTCACGCACGGCGCGGCGCACTTCATCGATACCGTTACATACGCGACCCAGCGTACCCAGCTTTTGGGCATAGAAATCGACATTGCGCTGGTCATAGCGGCCACGATAGTCGGTATGGCCACCGGTTTGCGACAGCGCCTTGCCGCAGACAATCAGGCGCGGGCCGTTAATCAGCCCCTCTTCCTGTGCCTGCTTTAAACCGTAGTCGGCACCGCCAACGTCGCGCACGGTGGTGAAGCCGCGCATCAGCATTTCATTCATCAGTTTTGATGCGCGGGCGGCGACCAGCGAGTCCGGTAAGAGGGCGTTGGCGCCGAGGTTGGCGCTGCTGGCAACGACGTGAACGTGGCAGTCGATAAGTCCTGGCATCAGCGTCTTGCCCGCCAGATCGACAACGATTGCGTCCGCTGCGTCAATGGGCGTGGCGGAAACGGCGTCGATACGGCCGTGGCGAATTAACAGCTGGTGATTTTTTAATGGCTCGGCCGAATTACCATCAACCAGATTGGCATTGATGAACAGGATGGCGTTGTTTGAGGATGTCGCAGGCATAGTGCTCCCGTCTTGGAATTATAGGTAATTATTTGATTATTCAGTGATGTTGAGTTCTTCACGCCTGAGTGTTTATTCTCTGAGCAGGCTTTGGCAGCATCTGTCATCTGTCTGCAATAATGAAATGAAAAAGTCGCATGCCGGCATGCGTGGGAGGAATGGCGTGCGGTTCAGAATGATTGATACGATAGCGATATTATGATGCCGGAGATTTTACTGTTATAAATTAAGGATGAACGTTACTTGACCGAGAGACGAGTATTGGATATCGCCACGCAGACTTTGCCCCGCTGGAAGATTTTTTTCATCCTGTTATTGCCGTTGCTGATTGTGGGCGTCTGCCTGCATCCCTCGGTTGCGCGTGCGGCAACATTGGGCGTGGTACAACCGGTAACCGACTGTGCCGATTTAGCGGACGTCGATCTCTCCGCAATCGGTGGACCCGGCAGCAAGGTGATGTCGGTGCGTGAAGTGGTAAAAGGCGATGTGTTTTGCGAGGTGAAAGGCCTGCTCAAGCCGACTGTCAATTTCACCGTACTGCTGCCGATCAACAGCTGGACCCAGCGTTATCTTCAGGTCGGCTGCGGCGGATTATGCGGGCGCGTGCTGCTCCAGCTAGACGGCGCAGCAGGCTGTACTCCGCTTAACAACAGCGGATTTGTGATTGCTGCTACCGACATGGGCCACGCTGCCGGCGAGGCGAACTTTGGCAATAATCCGCAGAAGAGGCGCGACTTTGCCTTCCGAAGCGTGCATCTGACCGCCGTGGCCACCAAGAAGCTCATCAGTGCCTATTATGGGCGTGGGCCCACCTATAACTATTTCAGCGGCTGCTCGGACGGCGGGCGCGAGGCGCTCGGCGAGGCACAGCGTTATCCAACCGATTTTAACGGCATCATTGCCGGTGCGCCGGTGACCGTTTTCCAGACCCATAAGGCGCTGGACCACGGTTGGAATGCGATGTCCAACACGGACGCCAGCGGCAACGCTATCATCACCGCCCGACAATTGCCGATGATTCATAAGGCAGTGCTGGCACAGTGCGACGCCCCGGATGGCCAAAAAGACGGGCTGATTTCCGATCCACAAAATTGCCATTTTGACCCGTCGGTGCTGAGCTGTGCAGACCTGAGTGCGGATAATATTGCCGGGCAGGACTGCCTGTCGGAAATGCAAATCAGCACCTTGCGTAAAATCTACGGCGGCCCGCGTGATGCCGTTACCGGACAGCGGTTGACCGTTGGCGGGCCTTTGCCCGGTTCAGAACTGGCTTGGGCCGGGCTGTTTGTTCCCAAAAAGACCGGGGATCTTAACTACAGTCAGAGCGTGGCGCTTTCGACCCTGAAATACCTGAATTTTGAAAAAAATCCGCCCGTCAGCTACAGCCTCAAGGATTTGAAGTTTACCCAGCAAACGCTGGTCGAACTGACCAGGCTGCATCCGCTCTATGACGCCAGTAATCCTGATTTGCGTTCATTTTATGCCGCAGGTGGCAAGCTGATTCTCTGGCACGGCTGGGCCGATCCCAGTATTTCGCCGCTCAACACGCTGGCCTACCATCAGGCGCTGGCGCAGACCATGGGCACGGTGACCCGCGATAAGTTTGAGCGGCTGTATATGCTGCCCGGGGTCTATCATTGTTCGACCGGAGAAGGGCCGAGCCTGGTCGATTTCCTGACGCCGATGCTTGGGTGGGTGGAGCAGGGCAAGGTGCCCGACGGCGTGGTGAGCTATCAGGCGACGGTGGAACAGAAAAATAAAATTGCCTCTAAGCCGCTGCAAGGCGACATGAAGCTCGATTATATCGCCGAAGATGCGCCATCGCGTCCGGTCTTTCCTTATCCGGACTATGCCGTTTATCGCGGGAAAGGCGATGACCGTCAGGCGACCAGCTATGAGCGCAAGCGTCTGGCGGTTGTTCCTGCCAGCTATCCGTGGTTGGGAGATAACCTGTTTAAACCTTATCAATTCATGAACTAAAGGGTCAGGAAATCAGTCCTTGTCCGCTGAGTCCTTCATATTCCAGTAGCCAGCGTTTGAACAGGCGGGTGGCGCGATTTTCGTGACGGTGCTGCGGCGTAATCAGGTAAAATCCTCCGCCCTGATGCGCTGAGGCAGCGCAGGCTCGCACCAGACTTCCCTGCCTGAGCGGGCGGTCGATGATACGCTTCCACGCCAGCGCAATGCCCGCTCCTTGAATCGCCAGTTCGATAAGCGGCGGATAGTGGTTGATGCGCAGCGTGTTACTCAGGTTTATTGGCGGCAGGCCGTTCAGCTCCAGCCATTCTGGCCAGCCAATCCACTGACGCTGTGCGTCCTCCAGCACCAGCAGCGTTTCGCTTAGCAGCTCCTGCGGCGTAAACCCGTTGCGCCCTGCCAAATATTCCGGTGAGCAGACCGGAAACATCTCCTCGTCGAACAGACGGATAGTATCAAAGTGAATGATATTGCTCTGTTTGAGGTAATACATGCCCACGTCAAATTCAAACCCGGATAGCGTGGTGATGCCGTCACGCATAATGAGATTGAAACGTATATCGGGGTAGGCTTTACGGAAGGCGGCAAGCCGCTGGGGGACCCAGAACTGGGCAATGCCCGACGAGCAGGCCAGGTTGATTTCGTTCTCCCCGGCGTGACGCATCACTTTGGCGGTGGCATCGGCGCATTCTTCGAGCAAATAGCGTACACGATGCAGGTAGCGTTCCCCGGCTGTGGTGAGCGTCAGCCCATTGTGATTCCGCAGGATCAGCGTGCGGCCAAGCGACTGCTCCAGCGTGGCAATCTGCCGACTGACGGCACTTTGTGTCAGATTGAGTTCTTCACCGGCACGCGTAAAACTGCCGAGTCGCACCGTGGCCTCGAAGGCAATCAGAGTATGCAAGGGAGGAAGGGGGGAAAGAGCCATATTCACTGTTCTTTTTATTGTGCAAACATGATGGCTACTATGAGCAAGATGATTTGAGCGGTCAATCTACCCTGACCTTCAGGGGCAGTGCTTTTTCTTATTGATAAGCCGCGATGAAAGTGTCCACTTACCCCCCAGCACAGAGCACACAAGGCAGCAATAATTCAGTTGTGACAGACTTTGTCACAAATCCCCGCAGTAAATCCGAGTGCGTAGAGAATTTTCCTCCCTTATAATTCGCCAGCAGTATTCGACGCTCCATTGATGACAACCTTTTTAAATACAGAGCAATGCATGTGAAAATCCGTCTTTTGGTATTGAGCTTTTTAGCCCTGAATGCAAGCATGATGATGCCTGTTGACGCCCTGGCTGCCAGCAAGTCTCAGCCGGTTGTCGCTCCCCTTGTTCAAATTGCTTCCGGCAGTGCCATGGTGGTCGATCTCAAGACCCATGAAGTGATTTATTCTCGCGATCCGGATCAGGTCAGGCCAATTGCCTCCCTGACCAAACTGATGACGGCGATGGTGACGCTTGACGCCAGGCAGCCGCTCGATGAGGTTATCTCGGTTGATATCCATAACACCCCCGAGATGCGCGGCGTGTTCTCCCGCGTAAAACTGAACAGTGAAATCACTCGCCGCCAGATGATTCAACTGGCGCTGATGTCCTCTGAAAACCGTGCTGCTGCGAGCCTTGCTGCACATTATCCTGGCGGCTACGACGCGTTTATCCGCGCCATGAACGCCAAGGCTAAAGAGCTGGGCATGACGCACACCCATTACGTCGAGCCGACGGGGCTGTCTATTCATAACGTCTCGACCGCCCGTGACTTGACTCGTCTATTGATGGCAACCCGCATGTATCCGCTGATTGGTGAACTGAGTACCACACAGGAGAAGACGGCGGTGTTTAGCCATCCGTCTTATGCTCTGCCGTTCAGAAATACCAACCATCTGATCATGAATCCGAAATGGAGCATTCAGGTGACCAAGACGGGCTATACCGATGAAGCGGGGCACTGCCTGGCAATGCGTACGGTCATCAATGGTAAACCGGTCACGCTGGTGGTGCTCGATGCTTTCGGTAAGTTCACCGCCTTCGCTGATGCCGCGCGCCTGCGTACGTGGATGGAAACTGGAAAAAGCGTGCCGGTGCCGCAGATTGCCAAGGTATATCGTAAGGAAAAGGATCAGCGCCGCACCGAACCTTCGGTTGAGCAGGCTACCGACTAGGCATTTTTGAGTCAGGAGCGCCTATCCGGCAAGACGCCGTGTCGGATAGGCTTTATCAGCGGTAAAAGATGAGGGGGCGTTAAAAGATCAGCTTAAATACGCCAGTGATGGTCAGCAGACCAACGATAAAGATAATGGCGATAATCCATAAAATAATTTTCATCGTTTCTCCTTAGGTAGGGTACATCGCAGAATAAGCATCGCTAACTCAATGATATCCTTTGTTCAAGTATAGCCCCTGTCTGAAAAAAATCCTTGGTAACCCCTATTTTCTGGTATTCCCCTGGCGCTTTTTTAGGCTGAAACAGCGGCTCTGAGTCCGCAAATCGGGCTGGTCAGCGGCGTGCCAAACTGGGTTAATTCTGCCGCACCTGCCATCGACGCCTGCGCCAATACCACGATGTCTGCACCCGCCTCATAGGCCTTATCAGCACTTGCCGCTATCTGCTGTAAATAGCCTGCGCCGTTACCCGCCTTAAACATGTCCCACGCCCCGGCGACCCATTCAAAGCGGACGTTGGCCTGTGCGTAGCCTTCTTGCTGTGAGAAAAGGTGTTCCGTGGGGCCTCGCGTCGTCTCTACGGCGTAGAGCACCGCAATTTCTTTTCCCTGCGCTAATGCGGTTTCTGCCAGCGCCTTGTCGACACGCAGAATAGGCACAGTCGAATTCAGCGCCGCGCGTTCTGCGGCAGCACCCAGCGTCGAACAGGTAAGCACGACGCTGTCGGCATCCTGACTGAGCGCCAAAAGATAATCAGCGGTGAGCTGACAGATTTCATCGGTCAGTCCACCGGCTTTTTCGCAGGCATCGAGTAAGTCAGATCTGACGTGGTGGGTAATAACCTCGGCGGGAACATTAATTTGAGCGGCGGCGGCGTTGAAAACGGCAATATTGCTTTCGGCGGTATGCAGGCAGTGAATGCGCACGGACTTCCCCTTGAAATAGACGTTTATGACATGGAATGACTATCACAAAGTTAAAGCATTTCTCCCGCTATCACTGGTTTTTTTGCCACTAAATGCTATCTATTTCTATAGGGCTTTAAGACCGCTTAAAGCAGATGTATTATCTGGTTCGTTTTATGACGCAGTGATTATAAGGTCTCTCGTTTAATCGCCGTTTAATTATGCGTGATTTGGTCAATGTTTAACCAATAAGCCTGTAAATAAATGTTATTTACTATGATCGTATAATTCTCTTTATATAAACATTTGATTTTAAAGTGTTTTAAAATGTACCGAATGGTACGAAATGCATTACTTTCATCTAACATCTCCGTATAATCTTCTTCACATTTTTTCGGGGCCCTTTTTCGGCTCCAGTCTCACTCGTCATGTAATGTGCGTAAACAGGAGAACTATCGTGAAACGCAGACATTTTCTGACCTCTCTCGGTGTGCTGTTAATCAGTACTGCTCTGAAGGTCAAAGCCAAAATCATCTCGGGCGGAATGCCGTGGGTTGTTCATGCCGTCAGGCCTCCAAAGCCTGTGGTTGCAGGGGACTGGCTGTACTTTAACCCGCTTGAGGTCGCGACGGTTGAAGCCATCGCTGACCGCCTTATTCCTGCCGATGAGTTGAGTATTGGTGGTAAAGAAGCCGGTTGTGCGGTGTTTCTTGACCGTCAGCTGGCGGGAGACTACGGCCAGGCAGTGAGCGTTTATCGCCTAGGTCCGGTAATTCAGGACGGTATCCCTCAGGCTGGTCCGCAGTATAAAGATACCCCAGCCGAGCGTTACCGCACGGGTCTGGCCTCAATCAATGAAGCGTCTAAAGCACACTACAGTGGCAAAACCTTCAGTGAACTGACCCACGAACAGCAGGACGATCTGCTGAGCAAAATCGAAACCGGCGATATTCCCCTGGCGGGTGTGAACGGCAAATTCTTCTTCGCACAGTTGATTCAAAACATGCGTGAAGGCTTCTTTGCCGATCCGATTTATGGCGGTAACAAAGATATGGCGAGCTGGAAAATGCTCGGTTTCCCGGGCGCACAGTATGACTTCCGAGACGTCATCGACCGCCGCGGTGAAGACCTGCACATCATCCCCGTTAGCATGGTTAGCAACTACGAAAAATCATAATAAGCCGGTCACCGAACGGGCAAAGATTCACCTGGAGACAATTTTATGAGCAAAAAAAGAGAGAAGGTCGATGCGGTAATCGTCGGCCTGGGTTGGGCGGGTTCGTTGATGGCCAACGAATTGACGCAGGCAGGGTTGAACGTTGTAGCGATTGAACGTGGTTCATGGCGCGATACCAGTACTGATTTCCCAACCACTATCGACACCGATGAGCTGCGTTTCATCAGCCGCCGCGCTATTTTGCAGCCGACCGCCGTTGAAACCATGACCTTCCGTAATAACCCGATTCAGCAGGCACTGCCGCTGCGTGAGTTCAATACCTATCAGTTTGGTATGAACGTCGGCGGTGCGGGTACGCACTGGAACGCCATGACCTGGCGCTTCCTGCCAAACGACTTCCAGACCTATACCAACACCGTTGAACGCTATGGTAAAGATAAATTCCTGGAAGGCATGCAGGTTCAGGACTGGGGCGTAACCTATAACGATCTGGAACCGTTCTACGACAAATTTGAACGTTTTGCCGGTACCTCAGGCAAGGCCGGTAACATCAAAGGCGAAAAAATTGACGGCGGTAACGTCTTCGAAGGTCCGCGCAGCCGTGACTATCCGCTGCCGCCGCTGAAGCGTACCCAACTGTCGATGATCTTCGACAAGGCAACGCGCGAAATGGGCCTGCACCCGTTCGCCGTTCCAGCCGGTAACACCTCAGGCGCGTACACCAACACCCTGGGCATCAACATGGCCCCTTGTACCTACTGCGGTTACTGTGAATTCTTCGGTTGCGGTAACTGGTCCAAGAGCAGCCCGAATGCCTGTATCCTGCCCGCCGTGATGCAGCGTCCTAACTTCTCGGTTATCACCGAGTCGGAAGTTCTGCGCGTTAATAAAGCGCCAGACGGCAAAACCGCAACCGGCGTTACCTTCATTGGTAGCGACGGCGTCGAGTGGGAACAGCCTGCCGATATCGTCGTCATCTCCGCGTATCAGTTCGATAACGTGCGTCTGATGCTGCTGTCCGGCATTGGCCAGCCTTACGACCACAAAACCGGTGAAGGTGTTGTTGGCCGTAACTATGCCTACCAGACTATTTCTGGCGCGGGCGTGTTCTTTGAGAACGAAAACCTGAACCCGTTTATCGGTGCAGGCGCGCTGGCTCAGGCGGTTGATGACTACAATAGCGACAACTTCGACCACACTAACCATGACTTCATCGGCGGTGGCGTTGCGCTGGTTCACTCAACCAACGGTCGTCCGATCACCCTGTCAGGCGCCGTACCTCCAGGCACGCCGAAGTGGGGCGCGAAGTGGAAGCAGGCAGCCAAAGACAGCTACCAGAACTACAACTCGGTCTACGTGATGGGCAACAGCTATCCACACCGCGATGTGTTCCTGGACCTGGATCCAGAATACAAGGACCGTCACGGCCAACCGCTGCTGCGCGTCACCTTCGACTGGATCGAAAACGACAAGCGTTCAGGTAAATTCATGGCTGACCGTTCTGTTGAAATTGGTCACGCAATGGGCGCAAAAACCGTTGTTCGTCAGGAACCTACCGCAGCACCGTTCTCTCCGATGGACAACCTGTCATCGCACACCACCGGTGGCGCATGTATGGGTGATGATCCTAAGACCAGTGCCGTTAACCGCTACCTGCAAAGCTGGGACGTGCATAACGTCTTCGTTTGTGGCGCATCGGCATTTGCCAACAACGGCGGCTACAACCCGACGGGTACCGTGGGGGCGCTGACCCTTTGGGCGGCTGAGGCAATCAAGACTCAGTATCTGAAATCTCCTGGTCCATTGGTGAGGGTGTAAGCATGGGCGTTAAGAAGACAATCGCTAGCGTTGTTGGCGTAGTTGCTGTCGTTGGCCTGGGTTTTGTCGGTTACAAAACCTGGCATAACTCGCACCAGACCTACACCTTCCAGGCTCCTGCCTCAACCGGAATGACCGGTAAAACGGCTATCGAACGCGGTCAATATCTGGCGCAGGCCGGTGACTGTGTGGCTTGTCACACTGCGCCGGGCGGTAAACCGTTCGCCGGTGGTCTTGGACTGGCGACGCCGTTTGGTACTATTTATGCCACTAACATTACGCCTGACAAAGACACCGGTATCGGTGGCTGGACCGATCAGCAGTTCATGGATGCGGTGCGTAACGGTAAAGGTATTCACGGTGAGAACCTGTATCCTGCAATGCCTTACAACGTCTATGCCAAAGTCAGCGATCAGGACCTGAAAGACCTGAAAGCGTATCTGGATAGCGTGCCGGCGGTGCATTACGACGGTCCTAAAACCAACCTGCCGTTCCCTTACAACATCCGTCTGATGATGTTTGGCTGGAATCTGCTGTTCCTGGATACCGCTCCGTTCAAGGCCGATCCTAAGCAGTCTGACGAGTGGAACCGTGGTGCTTATCTGGTTGAAGGTCTGGGTCACTGTACTTCATGTCACACGCCTAAAAACTTACTGGGTGCCGATGACTTCGGCGTTCATCTGCAGGGGGCTCAGCTTGAAGGCTGGCTGGCGCCTGAGATTACCGGCAACAAACGTCAGGGCGTTGGCGCATGGAGCAATGAGGAGCTGGTGGATTACCTGAAAACGGGTGCCAACGACAAAACTGTGGCTGCGGGCCCAATGGCTGAAGCGGTGCACAACTCTCTGCAACACATGAACAAGCAGGACCTGACGGCGATGGCCGTTTACCTGAAGAGCTTGCCGGGTAGCAAAGACGAGACCCAGACGCTGGTGAACTCGCAGGACGTCATGGCACGGGGTAAAGACATTTACCTGAGCAACTGTGCGGCGTGTCACCAGTCCAACGGTGAAGGCGTTCGCAGCATGGTGCCTGCTCTGAAAGGCAACAATGCGTTGCAGGCCTCTGAACCGACCAACGTACTGCACGTGCTGATGGTAGGCGCGCAGGGCGCGGCAACGGACAGCAATCCGACCAGCGCAGCAATGCCTGAGTTTGGCTGGAAACTGACCGACCAGCAGATGGCCGACGTGAGCACCTACGTCCGCAACAGCTGGGGTAACAGCGCACCAGAGGTTACGGCGGACCAGGCAGCGGCAGCGCGTAAACTGCTGTCAGGTGATGCAGCACTGCATAACCCTGCCACCAAGTAATTGTTTCAAGAGTCATGAAAGGCTCCCGACTGGGAGCCTTTTTTATGTGCGTTAACAAAACCTTTTCCACGACTCGCACCCTCGCTAACCCGAGCTATACTTGGTTATAAGGTCGCCACCTTTTTATCTCTGTCGCATTTGAGAATTTACAGAGCGAAAGGAATGACTTTTGGCCGCTGTGGGCGACTGCCAGCGAGCAAGGGGGTGTATCATGGTAAATCATGTCTGGGGACTGCTGTCACATCCAGGTCCTGAATTGCAACGCATTCAACGTGAACATGAAACTGTTTCTCACGTCTATTCTCATCATGTCCTGCTAATGGCGGCCATTCCTGTCGTGTGTTCCTTTATCGGTACTACACAGATAGGTTGGAATTTTGGTGATGGGCAGAACATGCAAATCACCCTGCTTACGGCAGCTTCTATCGCAGCCGCTTTCTACGTATTAATCCTTTGTGCCGTCGCGCTGATGGGCCGGATCATCTATTGGATGGCGCGCCGGTACGAAAGTCGACCCAGTCTAAACAGCTGTATCGTGTTTGCTGGCTATGTGGCAACGCCGATGTTCCTAAGTGGGATAGTCGCGCTGTATCCACTGGTGTGGCTGTGTCTGTTCGTCGGCCTGATAGGCCTGTGCTACAGCGGTTATCTGCTGTATCTGGGGATCCCTAATTTTCTCGAAATCGACCATCGGGAAGGTTTCCTGTTTTCCAGCTCCACGCTGGCGATGGGCGTGCTGGTGCTAGAACTTTTACTGGCACTGACGGTGATCATGTGGGGATATGGTTCTAAAATATTTTGATTGAGGCCAGGTTATTCCAGTTTCAAATGCAGTAACAGCAGTAATAGATGCCTTATACGCAGTACCCTAAATCCCCGCCGGATAGTTATCTTGCGGGGATTTATTTTTTTATGCCTGCCAGTTTTTCAGTTTGCTGGTTTTGCCAATGCCGGGGTTAAAGCTGTTGGTCGGGTCGGCCTGACGATAGAACTCCTGCAGGTGCGGTTTGGCGAAATACAGATGGCCAACGTTGTGCTCTGCCGGGTACTCGGCACCTTTGGCATCCAGAATCTCCAGCATCCGATGTTTAAGCGCTTTGCTATCGACGCCTTTTTTGACGATGTAATCCTGATGGAAAACGTGGCACATAAAGTGGCCGTAATACAGTTTTGCCACTAACTGCTGGTCAATGTCGGGCGGGAGCACTTCAAACCAGTCGCGATCGTTGCGTCGCAAGGCGATATCCAGCGCCAAAATATCTTCCACTTCTTTTTCATGCACGGCGTGATACCGCACCGCAGCACCGGCGGCCGCAAAACGATGCAGAAAAGCCTTTTTACCTTCATCCGCCGAGCAGACAAAAAAGTCGCCGTCTCTGTCGGCAAAGAAATGGGTCAGGAAGTTTTGCGCTTCCGCCACGCCATCCCCGGACATTTTCAACAGCAGATGATGTTCGTACCGATCGCGGTATTTCTTCATCCGTGGCGGAAGATGGTTGGGAAGGGCGCGGCTCAGGCACTGCATAACGCGGTCACTGAAATGTTTGGGCAGAAAGGGCACCTTACTGATTTTGGCGTCGAACTTACCTTTGGCGGTAAATATCTCAGGCATTTTGTCGGTGCCGAGTTTGTCGATCATCAAAAAGGTATCTTTGCCGTAGACCTCGGTAATATCAAAAATATCGCGATGCATATACTCACCGGCGACCGGCAGATTGTTGAACTCACCGAGTATGCTGCGGCGTAAATCGGTAAGCACGGCGGTGCTGTCCGTGCCGATATAAAACACCTGTTGTTGAGTTTCGGCCTCGAAGGTGTCGAGCCTCACGGCAAAAATGGCTAACTTACCGGCGCAGCCTGAAGCTTCATAAAGGCGGCGGCTGTCGGCGTTGAAGCGTGAAGGCGTGTCGGCATCGACGTCGCGCACTCGCTCGGCATAGTCGTGATCGGAGGCCAGTAGATCACCGTAATGAATATCGGCGGGGGTATAGTTCCCCTGCTCAAGACGGGTGAGGATCTCTTCCGGCGTCGCGCCGAGGTCAATGCCCAAATGGTTGATAAGGATTAGCTTTCCCTGCTCATCTCTCTGTGCATACAGCGCCAGCTCCGTATAGGCCGGGCCGCGTTTCACCAGCGATCCGCCCGAGTTGTTGCACACGCCGCCAATGACCGACGCGCCAATACAGGAAGAGCCAATCACCGAATGGGGCTCACGTCCCAGCGGTTTAAGGCGTTTCTCAAGCTCATACAGCGTGCTGCCGGGAAAACCGATCACCTGCTTACCGTCATCAAGCAGCTGAATGCCGTTGAGCTTCAAGGTGCTGAAGATAATGATATCGCGATCGTAATCTTCGCCGCTCGGCGTTGACCCCTCGGTCAAACCGGTATTCGCGGCCTGCATGATAACGATTTTGTCGGCCTCGACGCAGGCCTGTAGCAGCTGCCACTGCTGGAGCAAGGTCTGCGGAAAAACAACCGCCAGCGCCTTGCCGCCTCCGGAACGAAAGCCTTTGCGGTATCGTTCGGTCTGGCTTTCGGAGGTCAATACGTGACGACCTCCGACGATATTTTTGAGCCGCTCAATCAATGCGGCGTTGCTCTCTGGTGTGGACGGATGCTGAAGAGTCATTCTGCCTCCCTGTCGTTGTTTCGGCACATTTTTGCCGTTAGCTTGACTCTAATCATAGGCTTAATTGCTATTTAAGGTATTTAAGATACGTTTTATCAATGGAAGAAGGTCATCTTTCGTCCATTAAAACATCATCAATCTGTCATAGTTGTCGCGCTTAATGGACGTCAGAATCTGCACGTAACCGGAGACAGCATGATGGCGCAAGCTCAACTTAAGCTGGCACAGGCTGAATATCCTCAGGCCGAGCCACAGCATCAGAATAAAGTGTTAGACGTTAAAGGCCTGGTTAAATCTTATAAATCAGGCAGTCGTGTGCTTAATGATATTAATTTTGAACTCCACGCCGGTGAATTTGTTGCCGTGATTGGCCGCTCAGGCGCGGGAAAATCCACGCTGCTGCACGTGCTCAATGGCACTATTCCACTGAGTGAAGGCAGCGTGGTTTGCCACTATGACGGTGGTGAAAAACAGGAGCTGGCGGGCCTGACCGGCAAGGCATTACGCCGCTGGCGAGCGGGCTGTGGCATGATTTTTCAGGATTTCTGTCTGGTACCTCGTCTAGACGTCTTGACCAATGTGCTATTGGGACGCCTGAGCCAGACCTCAACCTTCAGGTCTTTCTTCAACCAGTTTGATGATGAAGATCGTGCGCGAGCGATCTCTCTGCTCGACTGGCTACACCTATTGCCCCATGCGCTACAGCGCGCCGAAAACCTGTCCGGTGGTCAGATGCAACGGGTAGCAATTTGTCGTGCCTTGATGCAGAACCCTAAAATTCTGCTGGCTGATGAACCTGTCGCCTCGCTAGATCCTAAAAACACCTTACGTATTATGAATGCGCTGAAAAAAGTCAGCGAAGATAACATCGCCGTCATGGTTAACCTGCACTCGGTTGAACTGGTTAAAGATTTCTGTACCCGAGTTATTGGTATTGCCCACGGTGAGATTATTTACGATGGACATCCAGACTATTTAACCGATTCGATTTTGCACCAACTGTATGGCGAAGAGAGTGAAGCGGTAAACGGTTAATGATTAACTGTTAACAATTAATAGTTGGCCGTCATTCTATTTGTCATGCCACGGATGGCATAACGTATTTGCTTTCACATTTATCTATTTCATTCTAATTTAATCAATCTACACAAGGGTTATTATTACATGAAGAAGCTATTACGTCTGGCGGTATTCGTTGCAGGGACCATGGCAGCAATGAATAGCATGGCCGCAGATGCACCAAAAGAGTTAAACCTGGGCATTCTCGGCGGTCAGAACGCCACACAGCAAATTGGCGATAACATGTGTGTAAAACAGTTCTTTGATAAAGAACTGAATGTAGATACAAAATTACGTAACTCTTCTGACTATTCTGGCGTTATTCAGGGGCTGTTGGGCGGGAAAGTTGATATGGTATTAAGCATGTCGCCTTCTTCCTTCGCGTCGGTCTATCTTAATAATCCGAAAGCCGTCAGCATCGAAGGTATTCTGGTTGATGACACCGATCAGTCACGCGGTTATCACTCGGTTGTTCTGGTTAAAGCCGACAGTAAATATAAAAAGCTGGAAGACCTGAAAGGCACCGCATTTGGTTTTGCGGACCCTGATTCCACCTCGGGCTATCTTATCCCTAACGCAGCCTTCAAGAAGATGTTTGGCGGGACTACCGACAACAGCTACAACCATTTCTTCTCGAGTACGACCTTCTCTGGCGGTCATGAACAGGATATTCTTGGCGTGCTGAACGGCCAGTTTGCTGGTGCTGTTGCTTGGTCATCGATGATTGGCGACCCGTCAACTGGCTATACCTCAGGCGCATTTGGTCGCATGATGCGTATGGACCACCCGGACCTGATGAAACAGATCCGTATCATCTGGGAGTCGCCGTTGATCCCTAATGGCCCAATCCTGGTGAGCAATTCGCTGCCTGCTGATTTCAAGGCAAAAGTTGTGGCGGCAATTAATAAGCTGGATAAAGATGATCACGCCTGCTTTATTAAAGCCGTCGGCGGTAAGCAGCATATTGGTCCGGCAACGCTGGCCGATTATCAGCAAATCATCGATATGAAAAAGGCATTGACTGAAGGCGGTCGTTAAACCTCAGACTCTCGACAACCACGCGCCATATTATTGGCGCGTTATTTTTATCAGGCAGTGCAGATTATTATCTCCGCCATCAACTGTGGAAGCCTTATTTTGAATACTGAATTTCATCATTATTACCAGCAAATACGCAGCAAGCAAAAAAGAGAGGCGTTAATTTGGTCTGGCTTGATGTTAGTCCTTTATTTATGGGCGGGGAGTATTTCTGAGCTTAATTTAAAAACGATATTCGTCAATGCGCCACACTTTTTTGACTATATTGGTCAAACGGTGCCCACTTTACATTGGCACGATCTGTTTGCCGACGGACATACCAAAGGTTCTCTGGCCTATTGGGGTTATCGTTTAAACATTCAGCTTCCATTGATTTGGGAAACTATTCAGCTGGCCTTTTCGTCGACCATTTTGTCAACCGTGCTCGCTGTCGTGCTGGCCTTTATTGCGGCCAATAATACCGATTCGCCGAAATGGCTAAAATTTAGCGTGCGTACCTTCGTGGCATTCCTGCGTACCATGCCCGAATTGGCGTGGGCGGTGATGTGCGTAATGGCGTTTGGCATCGGTGCTATCCCCGGTTTTATCGCCCTGACGCTGCATACCGTCGGTAGCCTGACCAAACTGTTTTATGAATCAATAGAGACTGCCTCGGACAAGCCGGTGCGCGGCTTAAAGGCGTGTGGCGCAGGACGCCTGCAAAGGATGCGTTTTGCTCTGTGGCCGCAGGTACAGCCCATTTTTCTCTCGTACAGCTTTATGCGCCTTGAAATTAACTTCCGCCAGTCGACCATTCTTGGTCTGGTAGGCGCGGGCGGGATAGGGCAGGAGCTGATGACATCAATCAAACTAGACCGCTATGACCAGGTCAGCATGACGCTGTTGCTGATTATTTTTGTGGTTTCCGTGATGGATTATGCCTCGGGCAAACTCCGTAAACGCGTTGTAGAGGGCACATTCTGATGCTTACCGATTCTTTGAGCGCCACTGAAGTTGCGAGCATTCGTCAGCAACATCGCCATCTTTTTGCGGCGCAGCGCCGGACCTTACGCGTGTTGGCCATTTCAGTTGCGGCTATCGTGCTTTATTACCTGGTGTTCTTCCATTTCTACGGTATCTCCGTGGGCCAGTTCACGCACGGCTGCGGTGAGATAGGGAAATACTTTTTGCGCATGTTCGTCTGGCAGAATTTCTCACAGTGGCCGCTGATGTATTACTTTACGCAGATAGCGATTACCTTGGCGATTGTGTTTGCCGGAACCGTAACCGCCACTATTCTAGCCCTACCGCTGTCATTTTTGGCGGCGCGCAATGTGATGTCCACGCCTTTCCTGCGCCCAATTTCACTGGTTGTGCGTCGCATTATGGACGTCTTGCGCGGACTGGACATGGCCATCTGGGGGCTGATTTTCGTCCGTGCCGTGGGGATGGGACCGCTGGCCGGCGCGCTGGCCATCATCATGCAAGATTTGGGTCTGTTGGGGAAACTCTATGCGGAGGGGCATGAAGCCGTAGAGCGTTCACCGAGCCGTGGACTGCGCGCGTTGGGGGCTAATCCGCTGCAAACCCACCGTTTTGGCATTTTCACCCAGTCGTTCCCGACCTTTTTGGCCCTCTCGCTTTATCAGATTGAATCAAACACCCGCTCTGCAGCAGTGTTGGGATTTGTCGGTGCGGGTGGGGTGGGTCTGGTCTACGCCGAAAATATGCGGCTGTGGAACTGGGACGTGGTGATGTTCATTACGATGATTCTGGTGGTGATCGTGATGGCAATGGACAAAATTTCGTCGATGTTACGCGCAAAATATATCATCGGTGATGAAATTGATTTGTATAAACCGGAACAAAATAAACGTCCGAAGATTGAGCTGTACCGTTCGGAATGAAAAACGCCCTCCCGAAGGGGAGGGCGGCTGGATGACCGTCAGGATTTTTCGGCCAGAACGACCAGTTTCTGATTCACAAATTCTTTGATACCCAAGTCTGAAAGTTCTCGGCCAAAGCCTGAACGTTTCACGCCACCGAAAGGCAGTTCCGGCGCAGTATTGGTGAGTGAATTCACGTAAACCATCCCGGTCTCGATTTTCGAGGCCAGCTTACGAGCACGAGTGAGATCGCGGGTAAACAGCGCACCGCCAAGACCGTAATGCGAGTCATTGGCCAGTTTCACCAGCTCCTCGTCATTTTTCACCACGTAGACCTGCGCCACCGGGCCAAAGAACTCTTCAAAGTAGGCCGGATTGTCGCGCGTGATCCCGGTGAGGACAGTGGCCTCAAAGAAGTTACCCGGATTGTTGCTTACCGGTTCACCCCCAACGAGCACTTTCGCCCCATGTTTAACGGCTTCTTTCACCTGTTTAGTCAGCGTGTTAACTGCATCGGCAGAAGAGAGCGGACCGAGAGTGGTTTTCTCGTCGAGTGGGTCACCTATTTTCAGCTCTTTAAAGTGCTGAGTGAATTTTTTCAGGAATTCATCGGCGACCTTCTCGTGAATAATAAAGCGTTTGGCGGCAGTACAGACCTGGCCGGCATTGGCAACGCGCGCCTGAGCGCCCACCTTGGCTGCGTGGTCGATATCAGCGTCTTCAAGAACGGCAAAAATATCGTTACCGCCCAGCTCAAGCGTTGATTTTTTCAGTTTACCGGCCGCACGTGATGCCACCACCGCCCCGGCTTTTTCAGAGCCGGTCAGGGCAACGCCTTGAACGCGGTCGTCATCAATGATGGCCGATACCTGATCTTGTGAAATAAACAGGTTGGTATATGCCCCTTTTGGCGCACCCGCTTCGGTAATCAGTTTCTCAAACGTTTCTGCACTGTGCGGCACGATGCTGGCGTGCTTGACCAGCACGCTGTTACCGGATGCCAGATTGGGCGCTAGAACGCGGATAAGCTGGTAGAACGGGAAGTTCCACGGCTCCACGGCCATGATAACCCCGATAGGGCTGTGCTCGACCCAGGCCTCACCCAGGTTTGACTTATAGGACACCGGTTTAAGAAATTCTTCCGCATTTTCGGCATAATATTTTGCGATATCGGCGGTGAGCTGAACCTCTGCACGGCTCTGCTCAATCAGTTTGCCCATTTCGATACTGATGCCTTTCGCCAACTCTTCTACGCGTGACGAGATAATATCCGACAGCTTGTGCAGTACGTTGAGGCGTTGCTTGATATCGCCCTGTGCCCAGTCGGATTTATACAGTTGATGTGCCGTTTCCAGAGCCTGTTCGACGTGCCGATCGTTATGCGTTTGATATTCTTTGATGAGCTTATTGTTGAACGGGTTGATGGTTTGATAAGGCATGAATTGCTCCTTGTTTTGCCGTTCAGAGGGGGAAATCACTGTTGATCCCCTGAACATGAATTGAGGTGCGAAATTCAGCTTTTGCTGCGGCTGACTGTCAAGCATAGTCGAATGAGAGAGTCTTTTTGGTGTTTGGCTGCGGTTCGGGGGCTTTTAGGAGTTGTCCTTTTCCTGAAGGTTTGGCTCAAATTTAGAATCTTTGCATCAGCCGATTGATTGACGGACGATTCACTTCTATTCTGGAATTCCCCCAATTGTATGAGACTGAAATGAATTTATCCTCTATTCCTTTTTGTACCACCGACTGGAGCCAAATTGAACCTACCGAGCATCAGGGTGAAATCGGCATGGCGCTTTGGCGAACTCAGCACTTTGGGGATGACGCACAGCCAATCCGCGTCAGGATTGTTGAATATTCGGCGGGATACCTGGCCGATCACTGGTGTAAGAAAGGGCACGTTTTATTTTGTCTCGAAGGTGAGTTGCATACCACGCTTGAAGATGGCCGGTCGTTCATCCTCAAACCCGGTATGAGTTACCAGGTGGCGGATAATGCAGAAGCGCATCAGTCCTCTACGCCCTCTGGAGCAAAGTTGTTTATCGTAGACTAAGCGCGGTTAATGTTGATTAAGAGCAGTTTTGAAGGAGTCTAGAGTGAGTAAATTACGCGTGGGTATCATCTTTGGAGGCAAATCGTCGGAGCATGAAGTCTCGCTGCAGTCTGCACGCAATATCGTGGATGCGATGGACAAGCAACGTTTCGAGGTGACTCTGCTGGGGATCGATAAGCAGGGCGAATGGCACATCAATGATACCAGTAACTATCTGATTAACGCCGAAAACCCGTCGTTAATTGCGTTGAATCGCTCGAATCAGCAGGTCGCGCTGGTACCCGGTCTTGAAAAAAATCAGCTTATTGACACCCAGAATGCCCACGCACTGTCGCAGCTTGACGTTATTTTTCCGATTGTCCATGGCACGCTGGGAGAAGACGGTTCGTTACAGGGACTGCTGCGGATGGCAAACATTCCCTACGTCGGTTCCGGCGTGCTCGGTTCAGCGGTGTGCATGGATAAAGATGTTACCAAGCGTCTGTTGCGTGATGCCGGGCTCAACGTAGCGCCGTTTATTACCCTGACTCGCCGCACTCGCAGCCAGCACAGTTTCGACAGTATCGTTCAGCAGCTTGGCCTGCCGTTGTTTATCAAACCCGCCAATCAGGGATCCTCCGTTGGGGTCAGCAAGGTCAAAGATCTCGCATCCTTCGAGCAAGCGTTGGACAGCGCCTTTAGCTTCGATCATAAGGTATTGGTCGAGTCGGCAATCAAGGGGCGTGAAATAGAGTGTGCGGTGTTGGGCAATGATTACCCTAAAGCCAGCACCTGCGGTGAGGTTATCCTCAACGATGAGTTCTACTCCTACGATACGAAATACATCAACGAGCAGGGCGCATCGGTTGCGGTACCGGCGGACCTGGCTGCAGAAGTTAATGACCAGATTAGAGAGATAGCGATTCAGGCATTTCAGGCATTGGAATGTCGGGGCATGGCGCGCGTTGACGTGTTCTTAACGGAAGGGGGAGAGGTGGTGATTAATGAAATCAATACGCTGCCTGGCTTCACCAATATCAGCATGTATCCCAAGCTCTGGGCGGCCAGCGGATTGGATTACACTTCACTTATTACCCAACTAATAGAATTGGCTATCGAGCAACACTCGCAGGACTGCCAGCTTAAAAGTTCGGCGCACTGATTTATAGAAACGAAAAAGGCGGCAATCGCCGCCTCTTCTACTGACTGCTGTCTGACTTATTTATACAGTTCAGCGGTTCCGTACAGGTAATTGTCACCACCGGCTGAAATGATGCGGTAAGAAGTCGCACCTTCCTGAGCCGCTTTGGCCGCCAGTTTACCCTGCAGGCTGGTCAAATCACTGGCCCCAGTGCTTGCACTTACCACACCGATGCTTTGTTCACCGGCTGGAGCTGAACTGACTTCGGTCGCCGCAAAAGTGGCGAATGAAGCCGTACTCAGTGCGATAACAGCAAATGCTTTAATCAGGTTTTTCATTTTATTGTCCTATTTATTGTCGTTTTGCTTAATTTCTATGACGACATTGATTGTCGTTCGCTTGTGAAATCAAGCCTCAATACTGTCCGATACACATTGGCTGCCTTTTAACCTGCGCTGACCGAATGTGTGGTACCCATACTTCTATGACGATTTGAATCTAAGGCTTATTTGTAGATTTCAGCGGTACCGTACATGTGGTTTTCACCACCAGCCGCAACGATGCGATATGAGGTTGCGCCTTCTTGAGCGGCTTTAGCAGCCAGTTTGCCTTGCAGCGTACTCAGGTCACCGCCGTTGGTTGATGCGCTAACGGTACCGATGCTCTGTTCACCCGCTGGGGCCATACTCACTTCGGTAGCCGCGAAGGTCGCGAATGATGCGGTGCTCAGTGCGATTACTGCCAATGCTTTAGTCAGGTTTTTCATGGTCTTAATTCCTATTCTCGTTGTCATTAGACTTAATTTTTCGCTGACGATATTGTTTATCGTTCGTTAATTAAATGTTAAGCCTTGTCTCTGTCCGATGCAAACTATTTATTTAATAACCGTTAACTAATTGTGCTACTACCGTAAGACTTATTTGTAGATTTCAGCGGTACCGTACATGTGATTTTCACCACCGGCCCCGACGATACGGTATGAACTTGCTCCTTCCTGGGCCGCTTTAGCAGCCAGTTTGGCTTGCAGCGAACTCAGATCACCGCCGTTGGTTGATGCACTAACGACACCAATGCTTTGTTCACCTGCAGGAGCTGAGCTAACTTCGGTAGCAGCGAATGTCGCAAATGAAGCGGTAGTCAGTGCGATAACGGCAAATGCTTTAGTCAGGTTTTTCATGATGGCTTCCTCATTATCTGGTTAGCTGAAACGTTGTCTTATCGAGTTCAGCGATTGATTTTTGTTCGTCGTTATTAATTAACGTTCGATAAGTTAATGATAGAGACTGAACGGATTCTGTGCAATCTATTTTTATATTAATCGTTAACTAATTGTGCGGTTCGTTTAATGGGGTGATCAGTCCACAGCGAAATCGTTAATTAAGGAAAAGGTGGCCGTAGCCACCGATAAGTGCCTGTATTAATTGATTGATTAAACTGAATTTATTTATAGATCTCGGCGGTGCCGTAAAGATGGTTCTCACCGCCTGCCGAGGTGATGTGATAAGAACGTGCGCCTTCTTCAGAGGCCTCACTGGCGAGATTACGCTGAAGTGCGCTGAGGTCGTCACTGTTGGTTGAGGCACTCACTTCACCTATCTTGTGCTCGCCATTAGGCTGTGAGCTAACGGCAGTAGCAGCAGCAAGGGTGGTGAACGAGGCGGCACTGAGGGCAATAACAGCCAATACTTTGGTTAAATTTTTCATTTCAGTTCTCATTTAGTCTTTCACCCCGCCTTTTTACCTCTTTTTTCTTATCGAAAACTTAAATCTCAAAGCTTGCACATAAACTTCGGCACTCTCATACAAATGGCTTTATCTCTGAAAGATTTAGCTAAAGATAATTTGCGAAAACAAGACATTAGCTGACAATTGAACGCGAAAAAGGCGACAAATGCCGCCTCTTCTCTTTTTCACGCTCTTGCTACAAAAGCTTATTTGTAGATTTCAGCCGTACCGTAAAGATGGTTCTCACCTCCGGCGGCCACAATGCGATAAGAGCTTGCCCCTTCCTGGGCGGCTTTAGCGGCCAGTTTCCCCTGTAGCGTACTTAAATCACCGCTGTTAGTGGACGCGCTAACCTCACCGAGGCTTTGTGCTCCCTGCGGAGCTGAACTCACTTCAGTGGCGGCAAAGGTAGCGAATGAAGCGGTAGTCAGGGCGATAACAGCAAATGCTTTGTTCAGAGTTTTCATGATGGCTTCCTCATTATCCTGTAGACCGAACCCGCTATTTTTTGAGGGTCGGAACCTGTTTTTTTGGGTCTACGATATTAATTAACGTTCGATAATTAAATGATAGTGACGGATCGATTCTTGTGCAATTTGTTTTTTTATCAATCGTTAACCTATTGTGCGGGTCTTTTTTGGAGAGGGGAAGTGAGGGAATTTTGGGAGATATAAAAATGAAAAAGGCGACAACTGTCGCCTCTTCTTCATACTTATAACACGTTATATTTTAAACATTATTTATAAATTTCAGCCGTACCGTAAAGATGATTTTCACCACCGGCAGAGACGATACGATAAGAGCTTGCCCCTTCCTGAGCGGCTTTTGCAGCCAGTTTACCTTGCAATGTACCTAAGTCACCGCTGTTGGTAGAAGCGCTAACCTCACCCATGCTCTGTGCACCTTGAGGCGCCATGCTGACTTCTGTTGCCGCGAAAGTAGCAAATGAAGCGGTAGTCAGGGCGATAACCGCAAATGCTTTAGTCAGGTTTTTCATAATATTTTCCTCTATATCGTTTTGCTTAATTTCGGTGACGTCATGATTGACGTTCGATGTGAAATTAGGCGTCTTACTGTCCGATACATCTCTCCGGCAAAGTTCTGCTGACAAGATGCGAATACCCATACTTCTTTATTCTTACTCTGCTGCTAAAAATGATTCATGCTTATTTGTAGAGTTCTGCAGTACCGTACATATGGTTTTCACCACCGGCAGAAACGATGCGATAAGAACTTGCCCCTTCCTGGGCGGCTTTAGCAGCCAGTTTGTTCTGCAGAGTCGTGATATCGCTACCGTGAGTTGATGCGCTCACCATACCAATACTTTGTTCGCCTGCTGGCGCCATGCTCACTTCTGTTGCTGCAAAGGTGGCGAATGAAGCGGTACTCAGGGCGATAACAGCAAATGCTTTAGTCAGGTTTTTCATGATTGCTTCCTCATTATCGTGTTAGCCGAACGGGATACTGCTCGAGTCCAGCGACTAATTTCTGCTTCGTCGTTATTAATTAACGTTCGATAACTTAATGATAGGATCGGATCGGAATCTGTGCAATTTATTTTTGTATTAATCGTTAACTAATTGTGCGGATCGCCAGTAAGCCCATGTTTGGCGTTAGTTTAGTCATGCTTGATCCTGTTTTATCGATGTTCTCTTTTTGCTGCCTCGATCGAGCGCAAAGCGAGGGAAAGCATTTCCCGACGTGACGGTGAAGCTTATTAGCGATACAGCTCGGCGCGGCCGTAGAAATGATTTTCGCCGGTGGCGAAAATTACGCGATAGGAGGTAGCGCCCTGCGCGTCGGCCTCGTTTGACATTCTATGTTTAAGTGCACTCAGGTGATCCCCACCCGAGACGTTTATCACTCCCATGCTGACCTGACCTGCTGGTGCTGAACTCACCTCGGTCGCCGCCACCGCGGCAAATGAAGCACTAACGAGCGCAACAGCAGCCAGAGTTTGATAAAAAGTTATGGTGATGTTTTTCACGATGATTTCCTCGTTATTGGCACAATTGTCAGCGTGGCCACTGTGAGTCCATCAACGAAATCTCTTCGGTAGGGCACATGGTCACTTTTATTAATATTCATTAAATAAAGCGTAGTGGTGGTATGCCTGCCCTGCCACCAAATTAAATAACGATTATTAATTTAATTGGCGTTATTTAACTGGCGAAGATGAAAATATCCGATTTAAATATCTTGTTAATATATTGTTTTTAAATGGCTTTATATAAGTCACTTTTCTCCTTTCGCTGCATTTTGATTTAAAAGCTATTTTTGACATAAAAATGCCAGCCCGAAGGCTGGCTGATAAATTTAAACGGGTGCTTTGGACCTTTGTCTGACAACCTCCAACGGACGGGAGCGAGCTCCCGCCTGTTGGATTGCTTACCTCACGGATTCGTAGGCCGATGATGCAACAACCTCTATCCAAATGCTCTTCACCTTAACCTCACAAAGTGTATTTCCTTTCATCCAGGTGAACGCTAAAAGACTCGCACAGATGAAAAAGACCAGCAGAACAATCGTTATAGATGTGAAGCGCACATAGACCTCCTTTTCCTTGCATTCCTGCATATGAGGCGCTACCTTTACGTTGTTGGACATAAGGGACGCCTCGAGTTGATGTAATATCAGTTCGGGGCTTTTCTCATTCTGTCCCTGCATAAATTTTATTTCATGCCCAGAGCAGAAAGATCCTGAGCACCCGCACAAAGAAGATCAGTATTGTCCCTCTGTTGTTATTATATTCCCCATTTAAATTAATCGATTAAATTTATAAAACGGTTGGTTTTTGTGGTTGGTAGAGCCGGTGGTGAAATTAAAAATCATTTATTATCTTTTGGCGTTGATTTAATTGCTCTATGGTTTTTATAAAACAATGTAGGGTGTGAAATAAAAGAATATTTTATTTAATTGGCGTAGAGCAGTAAAGGACAGCTTTATTGGTTTAAATATTAACCTGACTCTATCCAGCAACGAAATATCTTTGAAGAAGACAAATTTTATACCCTATGAAATGAGCAGGCTATCGATAACCCTCTGCTTGCTTTGGTTTTACCGATGTTAAAAAAGGCGGCCACGGCCGCCTTTCGTCATTATCTTTATCAGGCTTATTTATACAGCTCAGCCGTTCCGTACAGGTGGTTGTCACCTGAGGCTGAAATGATGCGGAAAGAGCTTGCGCCAGCTTCTTCAGCTTTAGCGTTCAGATTACGCTCCAGGCTTGAGAGATCGCTACTGGAGGTAGCTGATACTACACCTATTTTCTGTGAACCCGCTGGAGCCTGAGTGACTTCTGTCGCGGCTAAAGTTGAAAATGAACCGGTAGCCAAGGCCAGTGCTGCAAAAATCATGGTTAAGTTTTTCATGGTGTCTAATCCCATAGGTGATGAACATGCGTTCTTTTCTTCGGCGGAACGCTATTAGTTAACGTTCGATAATTAAATGTTAATCTTCAGGGGCCACCTTGGCAATCTTTTTTATTAATGATCGTTAACTAAATGTGCTGTGAGGGGGTAACTCACAGAATAGGAAAGAAATTTCTGCGCATAAATCAGTTGGGTGCCTGAAGTCGCCTGCGGATTACCTAAGGTGATAAGGGTTGTGAAATATCTGCATTAAATGAGCCGGGTCGTCTGTCGTACTCTGTATTTCTGCTTATAACTTATTCAATCTCATTGCTTTTTTCATTATCTTGCAATGGTTATTCAATATAATCATTCGGATTTGGCATCCAAAAAGTTTATTTTAATAGCCGCTAATAAATTCTTGAGGTACGAGGATGAGGGTGTTAAAAAAGAAGGCAGCATAAAATGCTCTGCCTTCTTTATGGGTACTCAGGCTTCGATAGGGACATCTTAGTAGTAGATGGCGGAAGGTGAGTTATGTGACGCAACAGGAGCCGGCGGTATGGTCGGTGAACTCGAGATACCAGGTTGTGCTGGTTTCCTGTTCAGAGTGCCATGCGGAGGCTGTACGACATTACTGTCGCCAGTCACGTTAACCATCGCGACCTGCTGAGTTTGTACTGGCATCATGATTGTCTGCTGTGCGGCAACGTTAGCAACCGGCACAACGGCCAATGCCATTACTGCAAGAATCAATTTGATGTTTCTCATGATGTTAGGTCCTGGGTTACTGTCTTATAGCTGAGTAGTTTTCTGTAGGGAGTGATTTACTTATCGCTCGATAATTAAATATTAATCTCTACTGGACTTCTGCGCAACTATTTTTAATAATGATCGTTAATTTATTTCGACAACCATAATCACAAGAGTGATGAAAGGAGGGTGTATGAGCACTGAACAGACGGCATTAGTCCGGAAAAGTCGCGGTCGCCCAAAACAGTTCGATCGCGGAACTGCTCTGAGTAAAGCGTTAAACCTGTTCTGGCGTCATGGCTATGAAGCCACGTCTTTGGCTGACTTAGTTGAAGCAACGGGTGCGAAAGCGCCTACTTTATATGCTGAATTTGGCAACAAAGAAGGGTTGTTCCGTGCATCGGTTGAACATTATCTGGCAACCTTTTACGAAAAGAGTTTATGTCTGCTAAGCAGAGATGATTTGTCGGTAGAACAGGCAGTAGAGCAGTATTTGCGTACCACGGCCGAGATGTTTACCGACTGCGACACGCCGAGCGGCTGCTTTATCATTAACGCAGCGTCGGGCATGTCTGCAGCTTCTCAGGAAATTTCTGACATGCTACGTTCACGCCACCTGTCTCAGGAGCGCACCTTGTTCGAGTTTTTTGAGAAGAAAAAACTGAGCGGCGAGTTCCCGAATGATTCCGACAGTTCTCTTTTGGCGAAATACGTGGCGACCACCGTTCAGGGAATGTCGGTGCAGTCGCGAGACGGTGCCAGCAATGAACAGTTGGGCGCTATTATTGACCTGTTTATGTACGTATGGCCGCAACTGCGCACCGTTCCGATGTCGAGCGCGATTGCCCACTAAGCCATGGTTTGACGTAGCGAAGAAACTTTCATCCCTGTATGCCTTAGGCACGCCTTATTGTAGAAAATATTGAGAACAATGTGTCATGCCAGTTGGTGAAAGTTTACGTAAGAAGATAGAGCGCCAGGTGTTAAGCATTTCCGGCCTGGCGCTGGGAGGAATCGATTTCGAACAGCCTCGTGGTGATGCCGGGTTATTTGGACCCGACACCGTAGTGTGGCAAGTTCACGGCGATTTCTCGACCATGTTGTGCGGCGGCGTGAGTGCACTGCTGCTGCAAATGCTTCATCCTCTTGCTCTGGCGGGCGTGTGGGATCATTCGAACTTTCGCCAGGACATGCTGGGGCGTCTCAGACGCACCAGTCAATTCGTTTCTGGCACCACTTTTGCCTCTCTTGCAGACGCTCAGCGTCTTATCGAACGCGTAAAATCCATTCATCTTGGCGTGACCGGCGTCGATGCGCACGGCAACCCTTATGCCGCCAGCGATCCCGATTTATTGGTGTGGGTGCACGTTGCCGAGTCCTACAGCTTTCTCCAGTCCTATCTTCGCTATCGTAATCCCAATCTCAGCCTCGCCGAGCAGGACCAGTATTACCGTGAAGTCGCGCGTGTGGTCGAGGGGTTGGGGGGCGTCAATGTGCCCACCAGCGTGAAAGAAATCGACGATTATCTCGAGCGCATGCGGCCCTCTTTACGCTGTGATGAGCGCACGCTTGAAGTGGTAAGGCTGCTAAAAAACGCGCCCGCACCCAGCCGAGCCGCGGTTCCCGTGGGTAAGCTGATGATTTGGTCGGGCATTGAACTGCTGCCGCAGTGGGCGCAGGACGAGCTGGGGATCAGGTTTTCGCCGTTGATCCGCAAAGGCATCGACTTTTCAATGCGTCGCATCGCCAGCGTGCTGCGCTGGGCGGTGAGAAACGGTTCCTGGACAAGAGCGATGCGGCGCGTCGGACGATTGCCCTAGCGCCGCGGCGTTTAGACGATTACGACGGCATGTGCGGATACACGCCCGGACCAATCGGCAGGCCCAACAGATACCAGACGACCAGCATCAGCAGCCAGACCAGGAAAAACACCACCGGATACGGCAGCACCAGCGAATAGTAAGTGCCGAGCTTAGCGTCCTTGTTGTAACGCTGTAGAAACCCGAGAAACAGCGGCAGGAAAGGCGACATCGGTGCCAGCGGCAGCACCGAGGAGTCAGCGATACGAAATACAATCTGTGCAAACGCGGGATGGAACCCGATCAGCATAAACATCGGGATAAAGATCGGTGCGAGAATCGACCAAATCGCCGAACCGCTGGCGATAAACATGCACAGCAGCGCCGACAGGAAGATAAGCCCCACAAACGCCGGAATACCCGTCATCCCAAGCTTCTCCAGCACATCGGTCAAGCCGATAGCCATAAATTTCCCCATATTGCTCCAGTTAAAGAACGCCACAAACTGGGACAGTGGGAAAACCATCACGATGAAACCGGCCATGCCTTTCATTGGATCGATCAGTAGATTAGGGATATCACTCTGCGAGCGGATCTGTTTCGTGACCAGGCCGTAAGGGATCGAGACGACAAAAAAGAATAGGATAATCAGCGGCACAATGCCCTGAATAAACGGCGAAGGCACTATCCCGTGGGTGTGGGGATTACGCAGCGGAGCCGACTCCGGCACTACCAGCATGGCCACCAACGCGATAAACACCAGTGCGGCGATACCGCTGGCCCGTAACCCGCGATTCTGCAGGGCGGTGAGCTTTTTCATTTCCTCGCTGCGATCGCCGTCGTAGGCCGGCAGGCGCGGTTCGACAAATCGGTCGGTCAGAATACCGCCGACCAGCGTCAATACAATCACCGATGCGGCCATAAAGTACCAGTTATCAACCACGCTGACCTGCACCGCTGGGTTGATAACCTTCGCTGCCTCAGAACTCAAACCTGACAACAACACGTCAGTCGTCACGATCAGCAGGTTAGCGGTAAAGCCGCACCCGACGCCGGCGATGGCCGCCAGCAGTCCGGCAACCGGATGACGTCCCACGGCGAGGAAGATGAGCGCTCCCAGAGGGGGCATTACCACCAGTGCGGCATCGGAAGAGATATGGCTGAAAAAAGCAATGAAAATAACCAGATAGCTCGCGTACTTTGCGCTGACTCCCGCCGCCATCTTGTACATCAGGCTTTGCAATAGCCCTACGCGTTCGGCGAGTCCTGCCCCCAGCACCAAGGCCAGAATCGACCCCAGTGGCGTAAACCCGCTGAAGTTTTTGACCACGTTAGGCAAGATCCACTGTAACCCTTCAACGCTGAGCAGGTTTTTAACGTGGATAATCTCACCGTTGGTTGGATTAACTGCGGTGATGTTTAGCCAGGAAATCACCGCGCTGCTCAGCATTAACACAACAATCAGATAGACAAACAGAAGGAATGGATTAGGAATTTTGTTCCCTACGCGCTCGACCCAACGGAAGAAACCGCCCGGGCTATGTTGTTGTTCCTGTGCTTCAATACTCATTAAAAACCCCTCGTCGAAAAAAGTGATCACGTTAATTTCCGCCGGTCGTGCCGTGCGGTTTTATTATTTTTTTATGCCCGGCCCCGACGATGAGGAAAGGTCGAAGCAGGGCAGTCGATCTTTGTAGCGTTTTTTACTTCAAAGGTGAAGGCTTAATGCCTTCCGGGATCGGACAGTGATAGGGACGTCGCGCACGCACCGCACGATGTTCCTCCTGGCAGGCATCCAGCAGCGCCGAGTCGGAGAACAGCGCGACGGCCGTGGAGGCCATGACTTTCGCCGCGAGACACATGCCTTTATGGGCAAGAGAGGTTCTGCCCTGTGACACAATCTGCCAGGTATGCAGCGGTGAACCGACCACGAAGCAGGGGCTAAAGCACTGCGCGGTAGGGACTATCCAGCTTACGTCGCCGACGTCGGTGGAGCCGTAAAGGATATTTTCATTGGCACAGTAGGGTGCGACGGCGGAGGTTAGCGGTGAATGGCGCAGTGTCTCGGCGAAGGCTTTGCCTGCGATGCCGCCGGTTTTCGCCATCGTATTCAAGCTGTTATCGATGTCCTGTTCGCTGAGTGTGGCGTGGATTGAACGGGCGAACGCCTGCTCTTCCTGACTGTATTGCGGCGTGCCGAAGGCCTGCACGTAGCGATACATCACTTCTTCCAGCTTATGGTTGGGGGCATAGTTGGAGCAGGCCTTGTCGAAGCGCATCGTCATGCGGGTGCCGGTCATCAGTGCCGCGCCCTTGGCGATATCGACTACGCGGTCAAAAATGGCCTGCGCCTGATCGAGCTGCGGTGCCCGCACCAGATACAGCACTTCGGCGTCGGCCTGTACCACGTTCGGCGAGATACCGCCCGCATTGGTCACCGCGTAATGCACGCGTGCTTCCTGAATAATGTGCTCACGCAGGAAGTTGGCACCGGTGTTCATCAGCGTCAGGGCGTCGAGCGCGCTGCGGCCAAGATGCGGGGCGGCGGCGGCGTGTGCGGCGGCACCCTTGAAGTGGAACGCGGCCTGAATATTGGCCAGCGTCGGGTTGCTGAACATGCCGCTGAAGGTTTCGGGGTGCCAGGTTAGCGCGGCGTCCACGCCGTCAAACAGGCCTTCGCGGGCCATAAAGGTTTTGCCTGAGCCACCTTCCTCGCCCGGACAGCCGTAAAATCGTACCGTGCCTTTCAGGCCTTCTTTCTCCATCCACGCCTTCACCGCCAGTGTACCACCCAGCGCCGCGGTGCCCAGCAGGTTGTGACCGCAGCCGTGGCCGTTACCGTTCTCTACCAGCGGCTGCTCGCTGTCGCAGCCCGCCTTTTGGCTCAGTCCCGCCAACGCGTCAAACTCACCGAGCAGAGCGATAACCGGCTTTCCCTCGCCGAAGCTGGCAATAAACGCGGTGTCCATGCCGCCGACGCCGCGCTCGACCTGAAAGCCTGATTCCTCAAGTTTGTCGGCAAGCAGTCTTGAGGAGATAGACTCCTCGAAACGCGTTTCAGGATGGTCCCAGATTTCATCGCTGATAGCCGATAATACGTCGCGTTGGGTATCGATAAAATCGTCGACAAAGCTGATAATTTCTTGATTGGCAAGCATAATCAATGCTCCTTGAATGAGTTGATATTCAGCGCCAGCGCAGCCAGCGTCTTGATTCCCTGAGTCATGACCTTCTCATCGAAATCGAATTTCTCATTGTGATGTCCAGCACTAAGATCGGTGCCAAAGATGACGTAAGAAGCCTGACCGCCCAGTGATTTGACGCGCTCCATCATGTAGGTGGCGTCTTCTGAACCGGCAGCGCCTTCCTGACGGTCGATAATCTCTTCAAACAGACCCAACTGCTCGGCCTGACGATGGATGTACTTCACCCATGGCTCGGTCGGCGTGCTGCTCTGAGCCGCTCCCATCAGGCGGGTTTCGAACTGCACCTGATACATCTCGGCGGCACCGGAAATCACCTTCAGCGCCTGCTGATAAATAAACTCGTTCACCTCGTTAGTCGCCCCACGGGTTTCGACCTTCATCATCGCGCTCGAAGGCACCACGTTACGACCGGTGCCGGCCTGGAGTACGCCGACATTAATCCGCGAGCTACCCGCGCTGTGACGCGGCAGGGCGTGCAGGCCGAGAGTTGCCTGTGCCGCCGCCAGCAGAGTGTTACGCCCTTGCTCAGGGTTGCCGCCCGCATGCGCAGCGACGCCGGTAAAGACGACGTCGAGTTTGGTGGTAGCCATAAAAGTATCATTGCCGCAGACGATATGATTGGCCGGCACACCGGTGCCGATATGCACGGCGGTAAAGAAATCGACGTCATCGACGACGCCTGCTGCCACCATGGATTTTGCGCCTCGCGTGCCTTCTTCGGCAGGCTGGAAGATAAGCTTAATGGTGCCACACAGCCGATCGCGCAGTTCCATCAGCAGCTGTGCCAGCCCGAGCCCAATCGTAGTATGCCCATCGTGGCCACAGGCGTGCATCATGCCGCCATTCAGCGAGGAAAAACCCTCACGATAAGGACGATGGTCATCGTTCTGAAGCTCATTGAGGTCCAGCGCGTCCATGTCCACGCGATAGCCGATAACCGGACCCGGTCTGCCGGTCTCAAGCGTTGCCACAATTCCTGTGAATCCGCCGGAGAAATGAGGCATCCAGCGTGCAATTGCGCCTTGTTCCAATGCGCGCTGCTCCTGCTGTTGCAGGACTTCGGCAGACGGAAGGCCCATACGCGAATCGGCATCGATCACCTCACGCCCCAGTTGCAGGCTGTAGCCGAGTTCGCTCAGACGCTCGGCAACAATCGTGGAGGTACGAAACTCGAGCCAGCCGGATTCGGCATATTTATGCAAATCGCGGCGGCGGGTCTGGAGATCGGTAAAAAGTGTATCGACGCGTTTTGACAGCGCCTGTAGGGAAGATGGTGCGCTCAATTCGGATGCCTCTGTAACCATGATTAGCTCTCTTTTAGTCGCGGTAAGACCGATATTTTTCGAAGATGAGATGTGACACTTTGATTTCAATGTACACAAAGCGACCATGGCGTATAAGATGCCAAAATCTTAATGGTGATAATCAGGGGTTATCAGTCGCGGTCATGTCATCACAAATAAAAATGCATCAACTGCGCGCTTTTGTGGCTGTGAGCCGTCAGGGAAGTATTCGCGCCGCCAGCCGCTTTTTGAGTCTTTCTCAACCGGCATTGACCAAGTCAATCAAGGAGCTTGAGGACAGCCTCGGCGCACAGCTGTTTATTCGTCGACGTCAGGGCGTCACGCTAACCGAATGCGGGGAGATTTTTTTCAAGCGGGCCAGCCTGATTCTTGAGGAATTACGCGTCGCGCAGGAGGATATTGCCCAGCGCCTTGGTACGCACAGCGGGCAGGTCAACCTCGGCGTCGGGGCCAGCATTGCGCGCACCATTATGCCGATTGTCATAGACCGTTTTCATCGCGAGTTTCCCGAGGTAAAGATCAGGATTGCCGAAGGGCAGTTGGTGTCGATGATCCCGGAGCTGCGGCAGGGAGAGTTGGACTTCACCATCAACACTTATTATCAAAGCGCCTATGATAACGAACTGTTATATGAAAAACTTATGGATAAGGAGTATCGGGTGGTGTGTCGGCGCGGACATCCGATGGAGAAGGCTCGCAGTATAAAAGAGCTTCTGCACTGTGACTGGACCATGCCGACGCCGCGCGGCAGCTATTACAAGCTATTGAGCGAGATGTTCAGCGAAATGGAAGCTGAGCCAATAATCAGCGTGGTGTGTGAGACCTTTATGTCCTGCACCAGCCTGCTGGCGAAGACAGATTTTCTGAGCGTGCTGTCGGTCGATATCATCAACGACCCCCTGCTTGGCCAGAGCCTGGTCGCGCTGGATCTTGATCTGCCTCTGCCCAAGGCAACCTTTCATCTCATCCAACGTAAAGACTCAACGCTGTCGCCGATGGCCGCGCACTTAGCACAGCTTTTCCGGCTTTACTGCCGATAATGAGAAAAATGGCGCAAAAATCACCCTATTCAAGGCGTTCAAGCCGAGTTTTGGGATTTTTGCCCGTTAACCTGATGCTGAAGACGTTCTACACTTTATCTCATAGAATAAGAAGCGACTAATCCTATTGAGGTAGCATGCGCCAGTCAGAAATACTCGCTCAGGTCAGCAACGATAAACAGACCCTCATCGCCATGGTCGAACAGGACGATAGGGTCGCTTATCTTTACATCTATGCGCGTGAAGACTTACGCGATCGCTTTCCGCGAATGCGCGGCTGCTGGGTGAGAAACCTGTCTCCGGCACCAGCACAGGACGACGCGCAGGCGATGGCTGAAGGCTTGCCACCGATGTTGGCGGCGCAATATTGTCGCAGCCTTGAGGCCGAGGCACCGCTGGATCCCGAAGGGATTCAAATCCTGTGGAATGAAAGCGACGACGGCGCGGCGCTCTGGTATCACGGACTTCTCTTGGCGGTTATCCCCGGTTGGAGCCTGTATATCGACCACTCGGTCAGCTATTCCGCCGGGTGCATTCAGCAGAACTCCTTAACCTTCCCCCTGGGCTCTGCCTCGACCAATACCCAATACGCGCTGGCGGACAAAACCCGGCAATTCTGGCGCGACTGGCAGCATAACGAGCACAATCCCTGGCCTAAACACCAGCGTAATTTCATCGCCTGCTATGAACAACGCTTCGGCCCGGCGGTAAAATATTACGCTATCGATCAGGGCACGTGGCCGCCGATGGCGATTTCACAGCATGAAGATGACGAGAATTTCTACTTCTTCACCCTGGGCATGAGTATCCGCCCGATGCCGCAGATTGAGCTGATTTTTAACGATGAGGCTGAGCATCATCGTCGTATCGAACTGGCGTTTGCGGTCGGCAAAGAGTACGTCGATGAGGCCAATGCGGTGCAGATGGCGAGTGCGATGTCAGAGTATGCCCAACTGCCCTGGACGACGCTGAGTTGGTTGGGGGAGGGGCACACGCTGCTTTCGCCGGTTGCGCCGTTAGGCTATGAAGGTCACGTGGTGTCGGCGGAGTTAGGCGCACCGCTCGGAAAACTTGAGATGCCGCGCAGCTACGGCGATCCGGTTAACCTGTTTTGGATAAGCCCGATAGTGGCGACCGAACTCGAGTTCGCGCAGAGCCGCCCGAACGGTGGGCACGCGTTGGTTGCGATGCTGACCGAGGCGGGCGTACAGCCGGTCTTTGCGCCGCGCGCACCGGTAGTTTGATACATCCGCTCCTCCATTTTTAATCCACGGGGGAGCGGACTGTTACTTTTTATGCCTTGACCGGTTCGAAGTCTTCCGCGTCGACGTCATAGCCTGAAGGTTCCCAACGAATAGCCAGCAGCACAATCAGCCCCGCCAGTGGCGCAAACGCGATAACCCAGAATACGCTAGTGCCGAGTGCGGCAGAGAGCACGGGGAAAAGGAACAGTGACGCCGTCGAGCTGGCGCGAACCAGAATCTGGTTAAAACCGACCCCGACGCCGCGCAACGACGTGGGATAGCTCAGCGAGGCGAAAGTCATGGTGTGCGATCCCGGACCGATGCCTTGACCAAACAGGAACAATGCAAGCATAGAGATGGAGATAGCCGCCTCGGCACTGTCAGCCGGACGGCCCACCAGCGCCAGACCCACCATCGCAATCAGCTGCAATGCATAGCCTGCCAGCGTCATATTCCACGCGCCTAACTTAGGCACCAGACGCACCGCCAGCAGCCCACCCACGAACGCAAAGCACAGATTTAGCCCCAGCGAAAACAGGATGGTGCTCATCAGCGACTGTTTGAGGAAGGTTGAGAGAATGACCGGCAAACCAAAGGCAACGGCGTTGTAAGCAAACGGTGAAACCAGCGACGTCACGGTGGCAAGGATCGTACGCTTGAGATAAATGCCTTTCAGCAGCTCGCCGTAGTTACTCCAGGCCGCTTTGCGCACTTCCGGCTGCGGTTGCAGATTGGCGTCTGCCGCCACTTCTACGTTGATATTATAAGAACGACGCAAAATTGCCGCTGCGCCTTCAAGGTCGCCCTGATTGGCGGTCCAGACCGGCGATTCATTCATGTAACGATGGCGGATAGCAATGATAAGCAGTGCAGGCACCGCGCCAAAGCCCAGGATCAGACGCCACAGGATGTCGGTCTTGTCAGCGGGAAGCACCGCATACAGCAACAGAACCAGCAGGTAGGAAATGCTGATAGCCGCATACCAGGTCGGGCACCACATCGCGACCCGCGAAGCTTTGTTGCCGCGGCCCGAGAGCTTTGAAAACTCGGCCAGAAACGCCATCGCTACCGGTAAATCGATGCCGACGCCAATGCCCATCACGAAGCGAGAACCGCCCAGAACCCACTCGTTAGGGGCGAATGCACAGGCCAGTGCGGCAACGACGAAGAAGAACATATCGGCCATGAAGACGCGGTAGCGACCAATTTTGTCGGTGAGGTAACCCCCAAACAAGGCGCCTACGATTGCGCCGAGCGTAATTGCCGAAGCCACCAGACCCGCGCCCGACGGCGACAGGCCAAACTGGCGAGTAATGTCTTTCATACCGAAGGCCAGCCCACCGAGATCGTAAGCGTCGAGGAAAACGCCTCCCAGTGCGATGGCGACGACGATACGGGCATCGCTAAGTTTGGTTGCGCCCTGATTCACCAGGCGTGTGATATCGGCCGCGGAACGGATCAACGTCGGCGCATCGTCGACGTTGGATGTGTGGGTATACCCTGATGAGGCGGCGGTAGAAGCCGCAATAGTGTCAGACATTTTTTTAACTACGCTTTTAATAAAAAAAGCAGTATAGACGTCCAGACAGCTACGCAACAAGATCAAAATGAGTATAAGTTAAAATAAAAAGATCTAATTATTGTCGATTAAAGCATCTGGTGAGCGCTTTTTTATTCTATTCCCAGACTAACACCGCTTTGACGGCGCTGCCGTTGTTCGCCTCTTTAAGCGCGCGGTTTATGTCATCAAAATCGTAGAAAGTAATCATCTGCTCGAGTGGGAAGCGCCCCTGCTGCCAGTATTCGATCAGTTTTGGCAGAAAATCTTGCGCCACCGAGTCACCTTGAATCACGCTAATCGCCTTACGCCCACGAGTCAGCGGCTCACCGGCTATACCGGCCAGGCGAACCAGCGTTCCCCCTTCCTTCAGGACGTCTTGACCCAGCTCGTCGAGATGAGATATTCCTGTTGTATCAATAACATAATCAAGATGCGGGCACAGCGTCGCAAGGTAGTTTTCTTCGTCGGAATTAATGCTCTCCGTCGCCCCAAGCTTACGGGCCAGCGCCAGCCTGCGCGGTTCACGGTCAACGGCGATAATCGTTTTGGCCCCGGCAATTTTAGCGGCCATGATGGCGGCAAGTCCTACGGCACCGGTACCCATGACCATCAGGCTTTCGCCTGGCTTAACCTTTAGCGTATTAAACACGGTTCCCGCACCGGTCTGGATACCGCAACCCAGCGGGGCCAGAACGTTAAGCGGCAGCTCGGGCGCAACTTTCACCAGATTCTGTTCGGTGACCAGGCAATAGTCGGCAAACGCCGACTGACCAAAAAAGTGGCCCTGCACGCCCTCTGGATAAGCACTGGTTCCGTCAATTCGCTGAAAGCCAAAGTTAAGCTTTGAGAAGTGTTCACAGTTATACGGATGATGGTCCTGACATTCCGCACACACACCGCACGACTGGTAGGAGAGTAAAACGTGATCGCCCGGTTTGACCGATTTAACCGCGCTGCCGACCTGCTCGACGACGCCAGCGCCTTCGTGGCCCAAAATCGCGCCTTCGGTCATAAAGCCGAGATCGGTGTGGCAAATGCCGCAGGCGACTATCCTCACCCCGACCTCGTTCTCAAGCGGAGCCGCAAGCTGGATCTGATGAAAATCCATGTGATGGTGACTGTTAACGACAGCGGCGTTAACTGCTCTGGGTTGGGTAACATTGCTCATATCTGCCTCTTTCCTCAATGAAAGACCGCTTTTCGGCGGTGTCACGATTAATTCGGATTAATCAGCGAAGTTTTAGTAAAGCTATGCACTAAAAGTCAGTTTACTGCACCTTGAGCAACTGCTTTTATGTGTGGCCATTTTATGCACAAGCAAAAATTGAACTATCCTTGTAACACCCTCATTTTATGTACAGATTTCTGTTAATTAACTTTGATCCAGGTCGGCCTTCTGCCCGATAAGAGGAAAATGCATGGCGCGCACAACAGGAAATGCTCGATTGAGAAGTATAGCTGCCGCAGCGGCACTGACAGTGGTCACTACCTTCAGTCTTTCTGCTCAGGCGGCAGACAGCGTCAAGGTGGGATCTAAAATCGATACCGAAGGATCACTACTGGGAAATATCATTATTCAGGTACTTGACGCCAACGGCATCAAGACCACCAATAAACTGCAGCTTGGCAATACCAAAGTGTTACGTGGGGCCATCACCGCAGGCGAAATCGATATCTATCCTGAATACACCGGTAACGGCGCATTTTTCTTCTCTGACGAGAAAGACCCCGCGTGGAAAAATGCAAAGCAAGGCTACGAGAAGGTGAAAAAGCTCGACTATGACCAGAATAAAATCGTCTGGCTTGACCCGTCTCCGGCGAACAATACCTGGACTATCGCGGTACGTGATGACGTTGCCAGGGCCAATCATCTGCAAACGCTGGCCGATTTAGGCAAGTGGGTCAACGGCGGTGGTGATTTCAAGCTCGCGGCCTCGGCGGAGTTTATCGAGCGTCCCGATGCGCTGCCTGCTTTCGAAAATGCCTACGGCTTTAAGCTTAACCAGAACCAGCTGCTGTCGCTGGCCGGGGGCGATACGGCGGTGACCATTAAAGCGGCCGCCGAGAAAACTTCAGGCGTTAATGCGGCGATGGCCTACGGCACCGACGGACCGGTCGCGGCACTGGGGCTGCAAACCTTACAGGATCCGAAAGGCGTGCAGCCCATTTATGCCCCGACGCCGATCGTTCGTGAAGCGGTGCTGAAAGCGTATCCGCAAATTCCCGGCCTGCTGAAGCCTGTCTTCGCTTCGCTGGACGGTCCGACGTTGCAAAAGCTCAACGCGCAGATTGCGGTCGGCGGGGCGGATGCGAAGAAGGTCGCGGCTAAATATCTACAGCAGAAAGGCTTCATCAAGAAGTCATCCTGACAATAGGTTAAGGGGGCAGGGAGAGTTTTTTTTGACTAACGTTGTGTTGGCTCACCGCATAATAAAGAACCGCGTACTTTTTACGCTGCTGGTGCTGATAATCGCCGCCGGTGCCGGTCTGGCGTTTATCACCCACGCGCCCAATCGTTTGATCTCGGGACAGGGCATTGCCCTGTCTTCGCTGCTCAACGGGCCCGTTGTGCTGCTGCTATTGCCGGTTATCCTTTTATTTTTGCTTTCTTTTGTTACCCCGTCGCGAGGCGTTTATTGGCTGGTCATGCTGCTGGCCGAACTGCTGCTAGCGCTGCTGGTGGCGCTGGCCGGGCACGCGGCTTTATCGCTGACTGGAGGGGATGAAGACAGCCTGGCACGCATCTCTTTTGGCGGGGGATTCTGGGCCTGCGCCGCGCTGTCGCTGCTGACGGCCTCCGACGCCATCAGCCGTTTGACCGCCAATCACAGCTGGCGGGTGTTGCTTAACCTCCAGCTTGCTGTGCCCATCGTGGTGCTGCTCGCGAGCGGGCAGCTGTCGCAGCTTTCCCTGCTCAAAGAGTATGAGAATCGTTCGGACGTGTTCAATGACGCACTCTGGCAGCACCTCGGACTGCTGGTCGGCACGCTGATACCCGCGATTCTGATTGGCCTGCCGCTCGGTATGCTGTGCTGCCGTTTGCCGCGCTGGCAGCCGTCGGTGCTCTCCATACTCAATATTATCCAGACGCTTCCGTCGATCGCACTGTTTGGCCTCCTTCTCGCCCCGCTGGCGGGGCTTGCCAAGGCCGTTCCCTGGCTCGGCGCACACGGCATAAGCGGCATCGGTGCGGCACCGGCAATTATCGCACTGGTGCTGTATTCGCTGTTGCCTCTGGTGCGAAGCGTGATAGCGGGAATGAACTCCGTCGCGCCCGGCGTGATAGAGTCGGCCACCGGCATGGGCCTCAGCCGTTTTCAGGTCTTTTATAAGGTGCAGACTCCTATCGCGCTGCCGGTTATTTTGTCCGGTATCCGCATCGTCGCGGTACAGACCGTGGGCATGGCGATGGTCGCCGCACTGATCGGTGCCGGTGGGCTAGGGGCCATCATGTTTCAGGGACTGCTCAGCAGCGCACTGGATCTGGTGCTGCTTGGCGTGATCCCGGCGGTGTTGATGGCGGCCGTGGTTGACGGAATTTTTAAATTTTTAGTCTCAATTCTGGAGACCTCGCGCAAATGATCAATTTCTCACAGGTAAGCAAATTCTTTGCCGGTAAGGCGGTAGTGCGCGATCTCAATCTGCACATCGCTAAGGGGGAGTTTACCGTGCTGATCGGGACTTCCGGTTCGGGAAAATCAACCACGCTTAAAATGATCAATCGGTTGGTTGAGCACGACAGCGGGCAAATTACCTTTGCCGATGAGCCTATCGAGAAGCTTCGCGCGCAGGATTTACGCCGTAGAATGGGTTACGCCATCCAGTCTATCGGGCTGTTTCCACATTGGACGGTGGAACAGAATATTGCCACCGTGCCGCAGTTGCTTAAGTGGCCAAAGACCAAAATTCGCGACCGCGTGACCGAACTGATGGAGCTGTTGAGCCTTAACCCTGAACAGTTTCGTCATCGCTATCCGCACCAGCTTTCCGGCGGCCAGCAGCAGCGGGTGGGGGTTGCGCGAGCGCTGGCCGCCGACCCTGAGGTGTTGCTAATGGATGAACCCTTCGGTGCACTGGATCCGGTTACGCGTGCGACGCTGCAGAAAGAGATTGCGCGCATTCATCAGCTTTCCGGGCGCACTATCGTCCTGGTGACGCACGATATCGATGAAGCGTTAGGTCTGGCGGACCGCATTGTGTTGCTCAGCGATGGGCAAATCGTGCAGCAGGGCACGCCGCTGGAGCTGCTGACGCAGCCAGCGACGCCGTTTGTGCGTGACTTCTTCGGGCGCAGCGAGCTTGGAATAAAACTGCTGTCGTTAGCGTCCGTCGGCGAGAGAACGCGCCGGGGAGAAACTGCCGAGGGCGAACCGGTATTAGCGTCTATATCGCTACGTGAGGCGCTGTCGATTTTCGTGGCCCGTCACACCGAACGTCTGCCGGTGATTGATGACAATCAGCGGTTAATCGGGGTACTTCACTTCGCCGATCTGGTGGCAGAGCGGGAGGCGTTATGAGCAACCTGACGGGCAATCGCTGGCTGCGAGCACTGCGCGATCCGCTGACTTGGGTTATCGCGGTGTTCCTTGCGCTTATCTTTGGGATGCGTTCTTTAGGCGGAGTCTTTCATTGGCTGTTTCCTGACCTCGACAGGCCGGTTTATCTGCAAGACAGCTTCAGCAGCCTGGTGCTGGCACATCTGGTGCTGGTCGGCGTTTCGAGCGCGATTGCGGTCGTCATCGGTGTGCTGGCGGGGATGGGAGTCACGCGCCAGGCCGGCAAGGAGTTCAGGGCGTTGGTTGAAACACTGGTCGCGATGGGGCAGACCTTTCCCCCGGTGGCGGTGTTAGCCGTCGCCGTGCCGGTGATGGGATTCAGTGAGAAACCGGCCATCATCGCGCTGGTGCTTTACGGGCTGCTGCCGATTTTACAGGGCACCATTACCGGCCTTGAATCGGTACCCGCCTCGGCGCGCGAAATTGCCGAAGGGGTCGGCATGAGCCGATTACAGGTACTGACCCAGGTCGAGCTGCCGCTGGCGGCGCCGGTCATTCTGGCAGGCATCCGCACCTCGGTGATTATTAATATTGGCACGGCGGCCATCGCCTCTAGCGTGGGGACACAGAGCCTCGGTTCGCCGATTATTATCGGGCTGAGCGGATTCAATACGGCCTATGTATTGCAGGGGGCCATCGTGGTGGCGCTGCTGGCCATTATTGTTGATATGATATTTGAGCGCTGGAGTCGTCGTCTACAAAATTGGCAGCCTTCAGCGCGAGAGTAGCTTACTGAGACGATAATAATACTATGGATGATCTATTAAACAAATCGTGATAGAAAATCCGCAGGCTGTTTAACGATGTGGCTTGAGGAAAGAATATTGCTTTTATAATTCTTTAGGAAGTTATTATTTAAATCATTTTTCAAATAGTGGAGGGTTTTTTCTTTTTCCTCTGACGTGATTTCATACCTCGCTAATGAACGTTCGATTAAACGTAAATCATTATTGATTTCGCCTATTTCTTCCTCTAACGTTTTTATTTTATCCAATGAATGGCTGGCCAGGTTTGGATAGATGATTTTTATCTTATCAGTATTGTTTCGACTCATTTTCCTCTCGATGGCGAGCACCAGTGAAGGCGAACGTAGTGGAGAACTGTCCACTTTAATGGGCTCGCTCTGCTGGCGTAGTCGAGGGGCACCTCTTTTACCTCTCAATAAATCGGATAATGCATCAGAGTACTCAAGTAAGTTTTTTTTTAAACTATGAGTTAATTCTACCTGGACGGGATTATTACTGCTTTTAACGGTATTGTCCTTATAAGGGGTAAAGGAAATCTCTCTATTTTTAGCGCTTTTTAAGTATTCAGTCATTGCCCGTGGCGTAGAGGGTCTGTTATTTCCGTTAAAAGTATTTTCAGGTTGGCTATTCTGTAGGGGAGCTCTGGGAGCCATAAAGGGGGGCGGATTGACAGCATGGCACATGGTGTATTCCTTAATATTATTGAGGGAGGGTCAGGCGGCAGTATAGAGAAAATAGCAGCGACAAAAAAATACAGTTTCAATATGGAATTAACGTGAATAATTCAGCAGGCACGTGGAATAAGCGAAATCCAGTTTATGCCTGCTCAGGCGCATTGTGCCAGTGGCGGGGCTTCAGGAAGCCGTGGAGGCAGGCGCTGGTGCGGTAACAGGGGTGGGCGCGCCGCCTGGCAGTTTCACGGGCTCTTCAATAACGATGGCATAGCCTGCCACCATTACACCGCCGATAGCGCCGATAGCCATCAGGCCGAACAAGGCGATAAACAGTTTTTTACCTAGAGTATTCATTTTTGCCGGACTTTTTCCAAAAAACAGGCGCTCAGTATAAAACTTTTAAGCCGCATGACACAGTCATTATTTGTGCGAAAAATACTTTCTGGATACATTCCATAAACTTCAAGAAACTTTCTCGTTACCTTTTCGCTAAATAGCACGGCGGAACTTGCTAGCCATCCCTGAGATAGCGTTAACTGAGTGCCTCTTGTCTTCGCTATAAGCAAAAATTATGTCACGTTCCACTTTGCGTACGCTGTTGCCGTTAATGAGTGCCTTGTTTGCGCTGTATTTTATCTGGGGTTCAACCTATCTGGTGATCCGCGTGGGCGTTGAAAGCTGGCCGCCGCTAATGATGGCAGGGATCCGTTTCTTCGTGGCGGGCGTTATCCTGTTCACCTTTTTGCTGCTGCGCGGTCACAATGTGCCGTCGATGACGCAGTGGCTGGCTGCGGGGGTAATAGGTATCCTACTGCTTGCCGTGGGGAACGGTTTAGTGACCGTCGCCGAGCATCTTGAGGTGCCCTCCGGCATTGCCGCCGTGATGGTGGCCACCGTGCCGCTGTTTACGTTGTGCTTCAGCCGACTGTTTGGCATGCCGAACAGTCGGCTTGAATGGACCGGCGTCGCTATGGGGCTTTGCGGCATTGTTTTGCTTAATACTGGCAGCAATCTCAGCGGCAATCCCTGGGGAGCGCTGTTGATTTTGCTGGCCTCTTTGAGCTGGGCCTTTGGGTCGGTGCTGAGTGCCCGCGTGCAGCTGCCGAAAGGGCTGATGGCCGGTGCAGCCGAGATGATTATTGCCGGTGTCGTACTGCTGGTGGTGAGTCGTTTGAGCGGTGAGAAGCTAACGCATGTTCCTTCCGCCAGCGCATTTGCGGCGCTGGCGTATCTGGTGGTTTTGGGCTCGATGATTGCTATCAGCGCCTATATGTTCTTGCTAAAAACGGTCAGACCGGCCATCGCAACCAGCTATGCCTACGTGAATCCTATCGTCGCCGTTCTGCTAGGCATCGGCTTCGCGGGGGAGTCGCTGTCGCGGGTCGAATGGCTGGCGCTCGGGGTCATCCTGAGTGCGGTGCTGCTGGTGACGCTGGGGCGCTTCGTATTCAAACCGAAGCCTGCCCCGCTTGATAAGGTTAAGGTCTAGCGTCTGAAACGCCCTCGCTCGCTGCGGCGAGAGAGGGCGCTGTCATTACTGTTTTTCGAAGAACAGCGTGACTCTGGCAACCTGGACACCGAATTTAGTCAGCGATGTCACGTTCATCAGATGCCGATCGTCTTGTTGAAACAGCCAGTCATCGAAGGTCAGACGGTAGGTTTTGCCGCTGGCTTTGATATCCATCACGTAGTTCCAGTTAAAGGCGTTGCCCTGCGTATGGCCGGTCGCTACGCCGATAATATCCCCCGCCGTGCCGCGATAGCTGCCGTCAGGCTGACGCTGAATGTGCCATACCCGCGTCTGTTTCTCACCGTCGTTGTAGGTGAAATCTTCGTGCAAGGTCAGCGTATCGCCCACCACGTCACCGCGAATGATCACCGAGAAGCGCCGCGTCTGCTTGTTGCTGTAATCCTGAATCATACCCCAGGCATGACTGTTGCCCTGAAAGTAGCTGTAAATATCCAGCTGCGGCTGTGTGCCCTTGTAGTCATCTATTTTCGCGCTGCATCCTGCGAGCAGCAAGGCGACGGCCAGCGTCATGAAACGGATAAAACCCTGAATATTGAGCATGGTAACTCCTGTATTAGCGGGCCCCGATCAGGCCTTTACGCAGTTGAGGGTATTGAGTGGACGGAGAAAGCCAGATAGCCAGAAAGGCATCGCGAAACGAAGCGTCAAAACGTGGACCAATGGGCACAGGCGCACCGTTTTTATTGTTGCTTGCGAGATAGTAGAACTGCCCGCCTTGCTTATCGGCGAGAAAGGTTATCTGGCTGCCCGCGCTGACGTCTGGCCAAATCGCCTGTACTTTTTGCAGCCATTGATGCTGGTTGGCTTCATCGAGCAAGCCGAGTGCCTTCCATTGATCTGAGGTTGCCTCGGTCAGATCCTGACTGCTGATGTCGCGCAGATAGTCAATGATCAACGCCTGAGGCCACACACCGGGCTGATATTTCCCCGAAGGGGTGCGCAGCTGGGAGTTGTAGACATCGAGAAAAGCCCAGGTCAGTTTGGCCGAACCGGTTTGTGGCCATGCGGACCAAGCGGCCGCCTGCGAGGTCGAGCTGAGGCAGAGGCTGCCGAGCAGCAGTAATAGCGTCAAAAAACGCGTTCTCACGATAAGCTCCTTAAGGTCTGATGTTTACGCAGCACCGGCAGGCTGACAATCGGTAGAAAGCACGCCCAGCCAAGTGCCAGGGTAGAAAAGACCTGCCACGGCGAGGCCTCAAGCTGCATAGCATCCAGGCGCATGCCGAGATAATAGGCCAGCGGACCGCTGACTGCCCCGAGTAACACCAGCCACGGCCAGCGCAGGGAGAGATGACTGCAAAACCATAGCCACCAGGCGCTGAAGCTTAGCCACAGGGCCATCATCCACAGCGGTACGCCCGCGCCGTCACTGAATGAAAACAGGCTCAGTGCCCCCCAGATACCGTCCATCGCAATACCCAGCGCACAGGCAAAGAGCACCCATTTTCTGCGCTCTGGAGGCGTGAAAAACAGCATCAGCAGCGCGCCCACCACCAGCAATAGCTCCACGCTTTCGCGTCCCCACACTGCCAGCGTCCACCAGAGGTCGAAGCCCAGTGTCAGGAGCCAAAAGCGCAGCGTGTTCATGCCTGTCGCTCGGCAACCAGCTGGACGGTACTGATAGTGCGCGCCCTGAACCCGGCCTCGCAGTAGCACAGGTAAAATACCCACAGGCGGCGGAAACGCTCGTCGTTGTATTGGGCATTCTGTGTGCTCCAGTAGCGCTGGACGCGCTCGCGCCATTCATACAGCGTGCGCGCATAGTCGTTGCCGATATCGAACAGATCCCGCACCACTAGCGCGGTGTGCCGCGTCATGCTTTCGGTCATCGCGTTAATCGAGGGCAAGAATCCACCGGGGAAGACGTAACGCTGAATAAAATCCACGTTACGGCTGTAGTGTTTATAGCGCTGGTCGACGATGGTAATGGCCTGAATCGCCATACGCCCCTTAGGTTTCAGCAACTGATTACAGCGTTTAAAGAAGGTCGGTAAATAACGTTTACCGACCGCCTCAATCATTTCGATGGAAACCAGCTTGTCGTACTGCCCGCGCAGGGCGCGATAGTCCTCAAACAGCACGGTCACGCGCTCGGTCAGCCCTGCCTTTTCAATTCGCTGGCAGGCGAAATCATACTGCTCGCGCGAGATGGTGGTGGTGGTCACCTGACAGCCGTATTCCCGTGCGGCAAACTCGGCCATCGCGCCCCAACCGGTGCCAATCTCGAGCAGATGATCTTCAGCACGCAGCTGCAGCTGTTCGCACAGACGGCGCATCTTGGCCTCCTGTGCCTGTTCAAGCGTCATGTGCGGGGTTTGATACCACGCCGAAGAATAAAGCATCCGTTCGTCGAGAAAGCCCTGATAGAAATCGTTGCCGAGGTCGTAATGCGCCGAGATATTTTTACGCGCCTGACTCGGACTGTTGTTTCTGAAGAAATGCACCACGCTGTTGACCGGTGAGGTTAACCAACTGAATTTTGATTCGATTTTATCGACCAACCCCAGGTTCTCCGCCAGCAGTTGCAGTACCACGGTTAAATTCGGCGTGGTCCAGTCGCCGTCGATATAGCTTTCACCGGCCGCAATGCTGCCGCCCAGCAGAACCCGACGATAGACGCGCAGGTCTTGCACCTCAATCTGGCCTTGCAGTGGCGCGGTTTCATCGCCGAAAAACATCGGCTCATTGCCCATTTCCTGCAGCGTTAGGCCCGCACCGCGCAGCTGCCTTAGCATCCTCAGTAATATCGCGCGCGATCCCTTGCGACGACGGCTGCCCGCCTGTTGGGCAAGTCGCAAATCAGGTGAGTTCATGGTCAATCCTTATCAACGGGAGGATGCGAATAGATTGGTGCACGTTTCAACCAAAGTTTCACTGCCTGCCAATAAATAGTAAGTGCGGTTTTTACCGTCATCAACGGAAAGCGCCAAAGCTGCTTGCGTAGGTTTTGACGCGTCAACGGTGCATAAACCAGTGACAGCGTGGCATCGAATTCGCGTTCCTGGCGATGAGTCTCGATGTGCACACGCAGACGTTTTCCCGGGGGTGTTAACTGCCAGTGATAAACCATATCCATCGGATTAAAGGGTGAGACGTGAAACGCTTTGTCTATTGTCTGCGACCCATCGGGTACCACCGCGTAGGTGTGGCGCTCGTTCCACGGCGTGTTACGCACTTCCGCTAGCATCCACTGCAGTACATTGTTGTTGTCGTAGAGATAGTAAAAATTTACCGGATTAAAATAACAGCCGAAGTAGCGCAGCTGGGTGAGGAGCATAACGCGGCCCTCAACCCTGTCGCCGGTGAGCGCTAAAATACGCCGCTGGGCGGTGTCCTTAATATCACCACCGCCGAGATAGTCGCTGCGACGAAAGGTCGCAGCCGAAAAACGCTCAAGCCGGATGCCGGTGTGCGGCAACTGGTCGATTTCATCCAGGTCGATCAGCGCCATAAAAATACCGTAATCAAAATGATGCTCAATCGGTTTGAACCGCCGATGGCGCACGCTGCCGACGTAAAGTGCGCTGTTCATGCGTCATCCCTGGCGAGCAGCTGTTCAACCACTTCCTCGGCGCTTCTCACGCCGTCCTCATGAAAGCCGTTGTGCCAGTAAGCCCCGCAGTACCAGGTGCGGTTCTGACCGTTTATCAGCCCGCGTTTCTTCTGTGCCTGATAGCTGGCAAGGTTCAACACCGGATGCCAATACTCGGTTTTAAAAAGAATCTTTCTCTCGTCTATCGAGCTCATGGGATTCAGCGTGACGCAAAATACCTGATTTGAATCAATACCCTGCAAAATATTCATATTGTAGGTGACGCTGGCTTTACGGCCCCGCACGATAGCGGCATGCACCGTGGCGGAGGGCGTCTTCCCTAACGCGCTGTCGACGCCTTTGGGTAACTGATAGTTCCAGCTTGCCCAGGCGCGTCGTGCCTTGGGCAGTTGGCTGATATCCGTGTGCAGAACCACATCGTTAGGCTGATAGGGTAACGCGCCGAGCACCTCGCGTTCGTTTTCGGTCGGCGAGGCAAGCAGGGCGAGAGCCTGATCCGCATGGCAGGCAAAGATAACCTGATCGAAGGTTTCACCGCCGCGTGAGGTTTCAAGCATTACCGAGGTATCGTCGCGTTTAACCGATAAAACCGGGGTACTGGTCAGTAGAGTGACACTGGCGGGCAGCTTTTCCTGCATGCGGCGAATATATTCTCTTGACCCTCCCGGTACCACCAGCCACTGCGGGCGATTGGCCACGTCGAGAAGCCCGTGGTTGTCAAAGAAGCGCAGAAACATCGTCAGTGGAAACTTACCCATATCATCGAGCGACGAGGACCAGATGGCCGCGCCCATCGGCAACACGTAATGCAGCGCAAAGAAGGCTGAAAAGCCGTTCTGACGCAGGAAGTCCGATAAGGTCGTCGTATCGTTGCCGGTATTTTCCAGTCGTGCTTTACAAAGCCGGTTAAAACGCAGAATTTCACGCAGAAACTTCCAGAACTTCGGCTTGAGCAGATTGATGCGCTGGGCGAAGAGCGTGTTAAAGGTGTGGCCGTTATATTCAAGATTGCTGTCAGGGTTGTGCACGGAAAAACTCATCTCCGTGGGCTGTCCCTGGATCCCCAGTTGCTCAAGCAGCGCAATAAAGCGTGGATAGGTTTTTTGGTTATAGACGATAAAGCCGGTATCCACGGCATAGGTGCGGTTGTCGAGCGTAATGTCTCGGGTAGCCGTATGCCCGCCCAAGGTCGGGCCGGCTTCAAAAACTGTAATTTCACACGCGGTCAGGCGCTGCGACAACATCCATGCGCAGCTCAGCCCTGAAATACCACTGCCGATAATGGCAACCTTCATACGCGATTTACCTTACTAACTTTTTAGCCAAAAGTTTTTGAACGCCTCGCGGCAGCACAGAAAGCAAGCGCAACAGCCAGGTAAACAGAGGGGGGAAAGCGATTTCGCTTGCCCCACGAGCCAAGCCTTTTCGGATGAATGCCGAGGATTTCTCAACGGTTATCATCATCGGCATTGGAAAGTCGTTATTGTCGGTCAGCGGCGTTTTCACGAAACCGGGCTGTACCAAAGAGATAGCAATGCCGCGCGGAGTCAGGTCAAGCGCCAGGCTGCGGGCGAAATAGGCCAGCGCCGCCTTTGACGCGCCATAGGCCTCGGCCCGTGGCAGCGGAAACAGCGCGGCGGTCGAGCCGACCAGCGCAATGCGGGACCCCGAAGCCATGCCTGGCAGCAGGGCATCGAGGCAGTTAACCGGCCCCATCAGGTTGGTGGTCATCACGCGCAGTACTTTGTCCGCCTCGACTACGCCGTTGTCGAGATATTCACAGGTCCCTGCGCACAGGATGACCAGGCTCGCCTGCACCCATGCCAGCGCCTTACGTGTTTCTTCAAGGTCGGTCATGTCAAAGGTCAACGTGCTTATCTGCGCCGAAGCCGCGCTCAGCGCCTCAAGTCGTTCAGCATTACGGCCACAGGCTATGACTTTCCAGCCTTCGGCGGCGTAGTCGAGCGCGAGCTGTTTGCCAATCCCCGAGCTTGCGCCGGTAATCAATACGCTTTTCATGACGACAGCCTTGATTTCAAGGCTTTTACTACGCTACCGAGCACCGGGACGTGTTCGTAGAGCATCGCGCCCAGGTCGTAGTAATCGCGCTGGTAAATGACTCTGTTTTCGCTAAAGCGCAGGTGACTGCTGCCCTCAAGCACCCGCTCCTTACCCTTGTTTATCCGTGGATGGGCGTAAAACATCTTCCAGATTAAGACAGTATCTTCGCCATCGGTCAGGGTCTGCTGGATATCGAAACGGCAGTGCTGGGTCTGCGCGAGCAGTTTTTCAAAATAGTTTCTGAGGGCGTCAATGCCCGCATGTCGACCGACGGGGTCGATCAATACCGTCTGCTGATGATAGATATCAGCCAGTTTGGAGAGGGCAGCAGAATCCAGATGCCGATAAAATTCCTTCAGCTTTTCGAGCGTGTTCTGACGTGCACCCGTTTCACCGGATGTGGAGGCTGTTGAGGCAAATGTCATTAACGTCTCCTTCATCTGATAATCGCGTCAGGTTCTTCATCTGGCGGGGTTTGCAGCAATACGGCTGCACTTCCCAAAAGTGAAACAGGGAGCCCCAACTGTTGCCAGTGCAAATAGCGTGTACGCTGAACGCTGGTTAATTTTCCTTCCGCCCACAGCAAGATTAGCTTGGCCTGCACGCCTTCGAAATGCGGGTCCTGAAGGGGATCGGGCAACAGGTCGATATGCAGGCCATCACCGCTGCGGGCAATAGCTTCAAGCCAAAGCTCGGTGCGATCTATTTCTCCCCATCCGGCCAATAGCACCTTGGTTCCGGCTTTTTTTCTCGCCGCATTCATGCACATTACGGCATGTTCAATCAGCACGCCGTCGAGCAGTCCACGCAGATACAGTGTAGAGGCATTTGAGACTAATCGTGTGCGAAGCGGCCTCAGCACGTTATTTACCAAACTTTCAGGGGGATATTCCCGGCCAAATTCGATAATTAGCTGACGGACTTTCTGCGTTTTTTCTTCCTGCAAAACGGAAAGCAGCTTTTGTTCCAGCTGCGACCAGCCGCTGGGATGTGGCGTGATACTCCCCTCGAGCAGTCCTTTGACCTGACTGACGGGAACGCCACGGTTAATCCACCCTAAAATGGTGCGGATAGTTTCCAGGTCGTTATCGTCGAACAGTCGATGTCCGCCCTCGGTACGCTGAGGCTTGAGCAAGCCATAACGCCGCTGCCATGCACGCAGCGTAACCGGATTGATGCCGCAAATGCGTGCGACTTCGCCGATGCTGTACAGAGACATAAAAGATATTCCGCTAAATTACTAAGCCTTAATTAACTCTAGCCGTTCATCGCCAAGTTGTACAAGTTTATTGTTCTTGTACAACTTATAAAGTGATACAACTTTAGAGGTGAGAGGTCAGAGCAGTCATGATGTTTGCCATTATACCGAGTGTTGTGTTTCGCGACGTAACCCGTTGCTAATTTCTCAAATAAGAGATAAATTCTCACTAAAGAGAATTTGGTGGGAAATAATACCGATGAACGATGAGCAAAAACTGGCGCACAGACTGTCGACGTTGAGAATAAATCAAAACTGGTCGCTGGAGATACTGGCCGAGAAAACCGGGATTAGCCGTGCCACGCTCTCGCGGATAGAGAGGGCGGAAACCAGCCCGACTGCCTCGCTGCTCGGTAAGCTAAGTGCGGTTTACGGCCTGCCGACTTCGCGATTGCTGATGGATCTCGACGAAAATACTGCCGAACTCATTCGCCACAATCAGCAGTCAGTTTGGCATGACACGGAAACCGGTTTTGAGCGGCGTTCAATTTCACCGCCTGCCCGAGATTTTCACGCCGAGTTTATGTCCGGTCGGCTGCGTGCGGGGGCGACAATCCACTACGATGCGCCGCCGGTTTTCGGACTTGAGCAGCATATCTGGATGTTGTCTGGCGTCATTGAATTACAGCTCGACGCCCAGCGCTATCGATTGGAGGCGGGCGACTGCCTGCGTTTTCATCTTTACGGCAGCTCGACGTTTCACGTGCCCGGCCCGCAAGATGCCTGTTACACCCTTGTTATTTGTCGTCCCTAAGCGTAAGGAGAAGTCTGTGGTTATCATCAGTGAATTGAAAAACGAGCCCTATTCGCAGGATTTCTCGCGTGCCGACCTGCTTGACCTTGCCGACACGCTGGTGGGCTGCGTCAGCCTTGGCGCGAGCGTCGGATTTATTTTCCCTTTTGGTCAGGCCGAGGCGCTGACGTTTTGGCACAAGCTGTTACCCGCTTTCGCGGCCGGTGAGCGTCGAATTCTGGTGGCGCGTCTCAACGATAAGATTATTGGCACGGTGCAGTTGGTGGTCGATATGCCGGGCAACGGTCAGCATCGTGCCGACGTGGTGAAACTGCTGGTCCATCCTGAGGCGAGAAGGCAGGGGATTGCCAGAAAACTGATGCAGGCTGCTGAAAAGCTGGCGGTTAAGCTTGATAAGACGCTGCTGGTGTTGGATACGGTCACCGACAGTGATGCCCAGTCACTTTACCATTCGCTGGGCTATGCCCTGTGCGGTGTTATTCCGGGGTATGCGTTGTCTACCGAAGGAGTCTTTGATTCGACCAGTGTGATGTACAAGAAGATCGGCTCTTGAAGACAACCTGGTTTTTAGATTCCATTTTAAGGGCATGTGAAGCACATACCCTTTATTTTAAAGGATCTTAATTCCAGCGTGGCAATGAAAAATTATTTGCCATCCCAGGCTTTCAGCGCATCAGCTCTGACTTTCAGCCTCTGCTCTGGCGTCAGCTTGTTATAGCCCGGCGCCAGCCCGCTCTCCCAGTCGCCGTAAAGCGGGTTAGGCAGCACGATGAACTGAGTACCGAACAGGCTGTGATTGCTGTTCACGAAATTGCGGCGCTCGGCGTTGCTTTTATGGTAAGTCGCGGCACCAAAGTCGTTCAGGTTGTCACCGACGTACAGCACGACGTTATAACCTTCGTTTTTGATGGCATCGAATCGCGCCTGTTTGTTCGACGTCGTCGTGCTCAGACGCAGCGTTTTAGCATTAACATTCGGGAAGCCAAGACGCTGTAAGTTGGCAAGCGTAGCGGCATAGTCTTTCTGGTCACGGTTGGAAACGTAGAACATAATGCCGCCGTGGCTGTCAACGTATTGCGCAAAACTGACAGCACCAGGTACCGCGTTAGCCTGCTCGGCGTGTGTCCATCGGGACCAGCTCTTATCCTCAAACGGCTTGTTTGCCTTGACCTGCCAGGCGCTGTAGGCGCTGTTGTCGATCATGGTTTCATCAAGGTCAACGATCACGGCCTTAGGTTTTCCCGTCAGCGATTGCGCTTTGTCGAAGGCGTAGGTGGCCGTAGTAAAGGCCTGATAGGTCAGCGCCTGATATTCACCAGACTGCTGGAACCAGTTCAGCGCCATCACCGATTGGTCGTTAAGTTGTGCAGCGGCATCCGATTTGCTTTGCTGAGCACAGCCGGTCAAGGCCAGGAATAGCAGTGCGCCGGTGCCGTAAAGAGAAGCTTTCTTCATCATTATCTGTATCGTCCTGTGATGGTGTGATTAGAAAAGTTATTATTCCCAGACAAGGGCCTAAAACTTTAGCAGATTCAGCGGGCTGGGGAAGGGCGAAGGGCGAGAAATTTGCGCTGGATAAGCTTTTCGTATGACGAAAAAAGCCGGGGGATGAGCCCGGCAAAATATCCAATGAAATTAAAATGAAGCGAGGTGTTATTATTAGAATTGGTAGGTCAGACCGACAGCAACCACATTATCAGTATTCAATGCCAACTTATTATCGGTGCTCAAACGGTTGATTTTATAATCTACGAAGGTTGACATATTCTTGTTGAAATAATAGGTCGCGCCGAGATCGATATATTTAATCAGGTCCGCATCACCTACGCCTTCAATATCTTTCGCCTTGGTTTGCACATATCCAAGAGAAGGACGCAGACCCCAGTCAAATTGATATTGAGCCACGGCTTCGAACGTTTGTGTTTTATCCGCATAACCGCTGACGGCTGAACTTGTCTGGCTGGAAACGCCCGCAGGAACAGATACCGCAATCATACGTTGAGTTTCGGCATAAATAGCGGCTAAATAAACACCGTTATTATCATATTTCAGACCGGCGTTCCAGGCGGTGGCTTTATCGCCTTTGCCCAGCGTCGTTGCGGCCTGGGTATTGGTGCGGTCAGAGGACGTGTAGGCCGCACCTGCGCTGATACCTGCACCGATGTCATAGGTTGCGGAAGCGGCATAGCCGTCACCGTTTGAAGCCGTTGCGGAACGGGTGCTGCTGTCGTCGTTTTTACCCTGGTATTGCAGGGCGAGATTCAGACCGTCGACCAAGCCAAAGAAACCGCGGTTGCGATAGGTCGCCATGCCGTTGCCACGGCCTGTCATAAAGCGGTCAGCCTTGGTATAGCCGTCGCCGCCGAACTCTGGGAACATATCGGTCCAGCCCGCGACGTCGTACAGTACGCCGTAGTTACGGCCGTAGTCAAAGGAGCCGTACTGGGCGAATTTCAGACCGGCAAAGCCGAGACGAGTTTTAGAACCGGTTGAGCCCTGTGCTTCAGAGACGTTATCGGCAACCTGATATTCCCACTGGCCGTAGCCGGTAATCATATCATTAATTTTAGTCTGACCTTTAAAGCCAAAACGTACATAACTCTGGTCACCATCACTGCCGCTTGCATCAGAGAAATAGTGTTCGGCTTTAACTTTTCCGTAAAAGTCTAGTTTATTTCCGTCTTTATTATAAATTTCTGCTGCGTGTGCGCCTGAGGCAATTAATAATGATGGGATTAATATTGCCAGAAGATTACGTTTCATTGTTAACCCTGTATTTGTTTTTAAACGTCGTGTCAAACGTTTTTAATTAAAAGACGCTATTCATCATGTGTGCTGTTATTTCCATCTATGAGCGGAAATTTCTACAGCGAGAGTTTTTTACCCTATATTTGTGATCGATTTATGACATCGGGAAATGAACTTTCTTTTTTTTAAGTGAATGATTTTAATAAGCTAGCTAATAATAGTGATGTCTATTAAGTTGGCGGCTATTCAATTTGCGGCTGACGTGAGCGGGCGAGTGTGGGACAATAACGCAAATTTTGAAAATGATAAGAGATGCATGGCGCTGTCCTCCGCAGTAAAAGATCAGATTAGCCAGTGGTACAAAGCCCTACAGCAGCAAATTCCGGATTTTATTTCCCGCGCCCCTCAACGTCAGATGATTGCTGAGGTTGCGAAGGCCTTTACCAGTGATTCAGCTCGACACCTCGCGATTGAGGCGCCCACCGGGGTAGGTAAGACGCTGTCGTATCTTATTCCTGGGATTGCCGTCAGTCGGGCCGAAGAAAAGCCTTTGGTGATAAGCACCGCCAACGTTGCGCTACAGGACCAGATCTTCAGTAAAGATCTGCCACTGCTTAAGAGAATCATACCAGACCTCAAATTTACCGGGGCGTTTGGCCGTGGGCGCTATGTCTGTCCGCGCAATCTGTCGATGATGAGCACTGAAAATGCGCAGGGCGATCTTGGATTGTTTCTCGGTGACGAGCTTGCTCCTTCCAGTACGGAAGAGCAGCAGTTTTGCAGCACGCTCGAGAAAGCGTTGGCGCGCTACGAGTGGGACGGACTGCGTGACCACTACAAAAAAACCATTCAGGACCCGCTGTGGCTGAAAATAAGCACCGATAAGGCCAACTGTCTCGGCCGCAACTGCCACTATTATCGCGAGTGCCCCTATTTTGTGGCGCGCAAGGAAATCGAAAGTGCGGACGTGGTTATCACCAACCATGCGCTGGTGATGGCCGCTCTCGAGTCGGAGTCCGTGTTGCCTAACGCCAAAGATTTGCTGCTGGTGCTCGATGAAGGCCACCATCTGCCAGAGGTTGCACGCGACGCGCTTGAAGTGGACGCCGAAATCACCGCGGTATGGAACCATCTGCAGCTGGATAACTTCGTGCGCCAGATTGAGCAGTGCATCGCGCTGTTTACCCCAAAGAATCCGCCGCCGCTGGCCAACGCTGAGCGTTTACACAATCACTGTGCCGAAATGCGCGAGCTGCTGCTGTTGATTGAGCAGCAGGTTAATCTCTATCTCCCCGCCGCCGAGCCTGAAGGCGAATATCGCTTCGAGATGGGCGCGCTGCCGCCCGAACTTTCCGAACTCTGCGCCCGGCAGTTCAAGCTGACTGATGCACTGCGCGGTTTAGCCGAGTTTATGCTCAACGATCTGAGCGAAAAAACCGGCAAGCACGACGTGCTGCGCCTGCATCGCTCTATTTTACAGATGAGCAGAATGCTCGGTTATCTCGAGACCATGACCAAGCTCTGGCGGCTCGCGGCCCTCGACAAAGCTTCCAATGCGCCCATTGGTAAATGGGTGACGCGCGAGTATTTCGATAACCAGAGCCATCTGTTGTTCCACTGCGCGGGAATTCGCGTCAGCGAGCAGTTAGAGAAACTGCTTTGGCGCAAGGTGCCGCACGTGGTCATAACCTCCGCGACGCTGCGGTCCCTCAACAGTTTTGCGCGTATCCAGGAAATGAGCGGTCTCAACGAGAAAGCCGGCGATGTGTTTATTAGCCTCGACTCGCCGTTCAATCACGTCGAGCAGGGGAAAATTGTCATTCCGCAGATGCGCCACGAGCCGTTAATGGCCAACGAAGCGCAGCATATTCAGGAGATGAGCGACTTTTTCCGCGCCGAGCTGGCCACCGAAAAACACAAAGGTATTTTGGTGCTGTTTGCCAGCAATCGCGCACTGCAGCAGTTTGTCGAACTGATGCCTGACCTGCGCCTGCTGCTGTTAGTTCAGGGTGACCAACCGCGCTATCGTCTGGTCGAGGAACATCGTCAGCGCGTCGAAGCCGGAAAGGTTAGCGTGCTGGTGGGGCTACAGTCCTTCGCCGAAGGGCTGGATCTCAAAGGCGACCTGCTGACTCAGGTGCACATTCACAAGATAGCCTTTCCGCCTATCGACAGCCCGGTTATCCTCACCGAGGGTGAATGGCTTAAAACGCTCAAGCGCTACCCGTTCGAAGTACAGAGTTTGCCGAGTGCGTCGTTCAACCTGATCCAGCAGGTGGGACGATTGATCCGCAGCCACGAATGCCGGGGTGAAATTGTCATCTACGATCGTCGGCTGATCACTAAAAACTATGGCGCCAGGCTGCTCGCCGCGCTACCGGTCTTCCCTATCGAGCACCGTGAAATGCCGGCTCCCGGCTTTAATAAATACGTTCCACTGACCCAAACCAAGGTCGTTAAAGCGCGGAGAAAACGCTGAGCCTCAGCGGGCAGGGACACCAAGGTTTCTCCCCGTCATTGGCTGGGTTATGCTGGTGTAATTCGCAGGTGAGGGAACCAAGATGGATTACACAAAAATTATTAAAGAAGTCGGACGCGGGAAGAACCATGCCCGTGACCTCGACCAGGAGCAGGCGCTGGCGCTCTACCGTTTGATGTTGGCGGGTAAGGTACCCGACTTGCAGCTCGGGGGGCTGCTGATTGCTTTTCGTATCAAGGGTGAAGCCGAGCAGGAAATGCTGGGCTTTTATCAGGCGATGGAAGAGCAGACCATCAAACTGCGCGCTCCCGCCGACGGCCCGATGCCGGTGGTCATTCCCAGCTACAACGGCGCGCGTAAACAGGCCAACCTGACGCCGCTGCTGGCAATTTTATTGCATCGCCTGGGCCTGCCGGTCGTGGTTCATGGCGTCACAGCAGACCCAAGCCGCGTGACCAGTTATGAAATCTTCCAGGCGTTGAACATCCCCGCTGCCGGCTCCGCAGAGCAAGCGCAGTCGATGCTGGATGCAGGCGTCGGCCCGGTGTTTATCCCCGTATCCGTGCTCTGTCCCGCCATTGATAAACAGCTGAATCTGCGCTGGGAGATGGGCGTGCGCAACAGCAGCCATACGCTGGCCAAGCTCGCGACGCCGTTTTTCGAGCAGCCTGCGCTGCGTCTCGCCAGCGTCTCACATCCTGAATATATCCAGCGCGTCTCATCATTCTTCCACGATGTTTCCGGCCTTGCCTTGCTGTCGCAGGGGACGGAAGGCGAGGTATACGCCAATCCACAGCGCAGCCCGCAGGTTCACCTGATTGGGGCCGGAGAGCAGCAGCTCCTGCTCGACCGCCAGGAGTTTAGCGGCCTGACGCTGCCTGCATCGAAAGACGCACAGACAACCGCTGACTGGATAACCGACTGTTTGCTGGCTAAGGTTCCGGTCCCTCAGGCGATTTTAAATCAACTCGCCTGCTGTCTGGTCGGCACCGGACTGGCCGAGGATATGTCCGAAGCTCAAACTCGGATTGAGCGGCTTTTTTAGGGCAAGCCTGGTCGACAGACTGCGGCTCTGAATTTACACTCAAAAGATAATCTCTTTTATTTTCAGCCAAGAAGGATGCTTATGAAACAGTCACAGGATTATTTTGCGGCGCTGAATCACGACTATCTCAAGGTCCATAAAACCAAGGAAGCGTTGTTCTGGCAGCATTATATGGGCACAGGAGACGACGACGTCGCCGAGCGTTTCTCGGCTGCAGAAAGTGCCTTTAAACGCTTTATCGCCAACCCGGCCAGGCTGGCGGAGCTGCGTGAGCAGATTGCCGCCGTTGAGGCTGAACCCGAGAGCGCGGCGCGTGAATCGCTGCTGACCGGGCTGCGCGGCTGGTACCGCTTTTTCGACTGCAATGCTATCGAAGATCCGCAGGCGCAGGAAATCCTTGATGAAATCATTCAGGCCGAATCCGCGCTGTACGGTAAACGCAAGCAGCATCGCCTGATGCACCTCAATAGCAAGGGCGAGCAAGTGACGGCGTCGCTCGGCGAGCTGTTGACCAATCAGGCCACTAACGAAAACGAAGAGTATCGCCGCAGTTCCCAGGTTGCGCTCCGAGAGCTGGAACAGTGGCTGCTGCATAACGGTTTCCCCGAGCTTATTGCGCTGCGCAACCGCTTTGCCCGTCAGCTGGGCTACCGTAACTACTTCGATTACAAAGTTAACAAAACCGAGCAGATGAGCCCGGAGCAGCTGTTCGCTATCCTGGACAGGTTCGAGGAGCAAACCCGCGACGCCAACGTGCGCAGCCTCAACGAGCTCGTGGCACGCGAAGGCGATGCCGCGCTGATGCCGTGGAATATCCGTTATGCCAGCGCAGGTGACGTGACGCGTCAGCTGGATCCCTACTTCCCGTTTGCCGACTCGCTGAGCCGTTGGGTCAACAGCTTCAAGCGCCTGAATATCGGTTTCAACGGTGCAACGATGCAGCTGGACCTGTTGGTGCGCGAAGGCAAATATGAGAACGGCTTTATGCATGCCCCTGTGCCTGCGTTTGTCGATAACGGCAAATGGGTGCCCGCGCAGATAAACTTTACCAGCCTGGCAAAACCGGATCAGGTCGGCAGCGGTGCGAGCGGGTTGAATACGCTGTTTCATGAGGGCGGCCACGCGGCGCACTTCGCCAATATTCGCCAGAATGCGCCGAGCTTCTCGCAGGAGTTCCCGCCGACGTCGATGGCCTATGCCGAAACGCAGTCGATGTTCTGCGACAGCCTGCTCGACGATGCCGACTGGCTTAAACGCTATGCGAAAAATGCGCAAGGCGAACCGGTGCCTGATGCCTTAATCGAGCAGAATATTGCCGCACGCCAGCCGATGCGTGCGTTCAACGATCGTCATATCCTGCTGATGCCGTATTTTGAGTGGCAGCTTTATCAGTGGCCGGAAGAGAAGTGCACGCCGGAGGCGATTACCGCGCTGGCTCGCGACGTCGAAACGCACATCCTCGGCGTGGCGGGTAGCCCAAGGCCAACCCTTGCGGTGCCACACCTGCTGTCGCTTGAGTCGGCGTGTTCTTATCAGGGATACCTGCTGGCGCTGATGGCGGTGGAGCAGACGCGGGCATTCTTCCTCAAACGTGACGGCTATCTGACCGATAATTCGGCCATTGGCCCCGACCTGGCGAAACATTATTGGACTCCGGGCAACAGCGTCAGTCATGACGAGACCTTACGTAGCCTGACGGGAGAGGGATTTAATCCGGATTATCTGGCGCAGGCCTGCAACCAGACGGTGGCGGCAGCGTGGGAAGAGGCGCAGCAGGTTATTGCCGACGCTGCGAGCCGAGAACAGCCCCCTGCCGACTTTGATCTCAACGTTCATATCAAGGTGGTTGACGGCAAGCGCGTGCTGGCGGATAACGCCGAGGGTGATGAGGCGATGTGTCAGGACTTCGCCGACTTTGTCGAGCAGACTTACTTCAGGAAATAGCGGTGAGAAGCGTGGGGGACGGATATCCCCCACGCGCTTATCGTGCGTCAGGCCTCGTGAGGTCGAAACGCAGGTCTTCTGAAATTCCATAATAGGCCGAGGGCCCTCCGGCGCGCAGCACCGGCTCGGCGAGTGCCGTCTGATATATCCCGTCTTCATTCAGCAAATGGCGGGCAATATGTACTGCCACCACTTCCCCCATCACTAACCAGGTATCAATCTTCTCACCGGCCGCGCTTTGCAGTTGAATGCACTGCGACAGTTTGCACTCGAAGTTGACCGGACTTTCGGCAACGCGATCGGCGGCAACCAGCGTGCCCGGCGTTGGCGTCAGCCCGGCAAACTCGAACTCATCGCGGCCATGGGCCAGCGAGGCCGAGCTTTCATTCATTTTCACCGCCAGGCTGCGGGTCGTCAGGTTCCAGACGAATTCTCCGGTTTCGACGATATTCGCCACGCTGTCTTTCCATCCACTGCTGGCGAAACCAATGATCGGTGGACGATAATTAAAGCAGTTGAAGAAGCTGTAGGGGGCGAGATTGCGCTGGCCCTGCGCGTTGCGCGAGGCTATCCAGCCAATCGGGCGGGGGCCTACGATGGCGTTCAGCGGATCGTGCGGCAGGCCGTGCCCTTTTGCGGGCTCGTAAAAATAGCGATCGTCGGAGCTCATAGTTCACCTTTTTGGTCATTTAGCGTTGCCCACTGGCGTAATGTGCGTCAGTCATTAGGCAGTTTCTCAATAGCTTAGCCAAGGCGGCGTCGAATTACAGTGGCCTGGTGTGTCATGCTGACAGTCATGGCGGGCCGTTTGTGTTATCTTACGCGGCAGAATTTTCCCCGAGGTGTGTAACGTGACGACTACGCTCACACATTGGGTAAGCTTAACATTGATATTGGAGAGTCATTCAGGTGGAAAGAAAGAAAGCGATTCCGCAGGATAAAAAGATAGTTTTCCCGCAGGAGAAAAGCGGGCTTCATGCGCGAAATCGCCACCGTAGCCGCTATGATTTTCCTGCACTGATTGCCAGCAGCCCAGAGCTTGGGGCATTTGTTGCCGAAAACAAATGGGGCGATCTGTCTATTGATTTCGCCGATCCTCAGGCTGTAAAAGCGCTGAATCGCGCTCTGCTGCGTCATTTTTATCAGATTGAAAACTGGGATATTCCGGCAGACTACCTCTGCCCACCGATCCCTGGCCGCGCCGACTACGTTCACCACTTGGCGGACGTTCTAGCCGACAGCAACGGTGGGGTTATCCCGCAGGGTAAAAACGTGGCGATTCTGGATATCGGCGTTGGCGCTAACTGTATCTATCCGATAGTCGGTTTGCGCGAGTACGGATGGCGCTTCACCGCAAGCGAGATTGATGAAGTCTCGATGGCAGCAGCCAAGAAAATAGTCGCGACTAACCCAGTGCTTACCAATCAGGTCCGTTTCCGTCTACAGGCTAAGCCGCCGCGCATCTTCGACACGATTATTCGTCACGACGAGCGCTACGATGCCGTGCTGTGTAATCCACCGTTCCACGCCTCAGCCGCCGAAGCCGCCGCAGGCAGCCAGCGTAAGCGCCAGAACCTTGGGCTTGAAGGCCGCGACAACAAGGCCGAGCTGAACTTTGGCGGTCAGCACAACGAACTGTGGTGTGAAGGGGGTGAAGAGGCCTTCGTGGTACGCATGGTAGAAGAGAGTGCGCAAAAGGCGCATAACTGCCTGTGGTACACGGTGCTTATCTCAAAGAAAACCACGCTGCCGCTGATTTATGACGCGCTGGAAGAAGCCGGCGCGACCAACGTGCGCACCGTCGAGATGGCGCAAGGGCAGAAAGTCAGCCGTTTTGTCGCCTGGACCTTCCTGACGCCTTCCCAGCAGAAAGCCTGGGCCGGTAAGCGCTGGAAATAATTACCGCGTTTTCCGCATTAAAAAAAGGCCCCTTATGGGGCCTTTTTTTACGAAACGTGTTGCAGGAACTCGCGCAGGCGTTCGCTTGGCGGGTTGCTGATAAGCTCGGCTGGCGGACCATCCTCTGCGATGCGTCCCTTGTCGATGAAGATCAGACGTGAGGCCACTTTCTCGGCAAAGCCGACTTCGTGGGTCACGATAACCATGGTCATGCCTTCTTCGGCCAGGTCTTTCATGACGGTCAACACCTCGTGACGCAGCTCGGGGTCCAGCGCGGAGGTTGGTTCATCAAACAGCATCAGCTTAGGCTTCACCGCCAGTGCACGAGCAATAGCGACGCGCTGCTGCTGGCCACCGGAAAGCTCTGACGGATAGTGGTGCGCCCTTTCAGACAGACCGACTTTCGCCAACAGCTCTTTCGCCAGCTTTTGAGCCTCATCCTTGCTCGCGCCACGGACGCGAATCGGGCCAAAGGCCACGTTCTCGAGCGCCGTCATGTGCGGGAAAAGGTGGAACTGCTGGAATACCATCCCGGCTTCTTGACGAATCAGTCGGTCATCAACCTTCGGATCGTTGACCTTCAGCCCGTCGACAATCAGGTCGCCGGAGGTTATCTCTTCCAGCTTGTTGATGCAGCGCAGCAGGGTTGATTTGCCAGAGCCCGATGGCCCGATAATAACCACGACCTCACCCTGAGAAATTTTCAGGTCGATATCATGCAGCACCTGGGTTTTCCCAAAGTGTTTGGAGACGTTTTTAAATTCAATCATAAAATTTTCAGTTTGCGTTCTAAGCGGCGCATAGCAAAGCTCAGTGCCAGCGTGATGATCAGATAGATAACGGCAACAGCACTCCAGATCTCCATTGCGCGGAAATTACCGGCAATAATTTCCTGACCTTGACGTGTAAGTTCCGCTACGCCGATAACGATAAACAGCGAAGTATCTTTGATACTGACGATCCATTGGTTACCCAACGGTGGCAACATGCGGCGCAAAGCCAGCGGCATGATGATGTAACGCAGTGTTGCACGACGGGAAAGTCCCAGCGCCAGGCCCGCTTCGTTGAAGCCTCGATTGATAGACTGCACCGCACCACGCGTGATTTCCGCGATATAGGCACCGGAGTTGATAATAATGGTGACCACGGCCGCGGTAAACGGATCGATTCTCAGACCGCTTATCATCATCGGCAGGGCAAAATAGATAAACATCACCTGGACAACGATTGGAGTGCCACGAATCAGCTCAATGAATACCAGAGCGATATTACGGCTGATAACGCCGCCAAACGCGCGCGCGAAGCCCGCGATGACGCCAATGATAACGCCCCCAACTAAACCCAGGATAGAAATCCACAGGGTCATCTTGGCGCCTTCAAGAAGGATAGGAAGAGCGGCCCAAACAACGCTCCAGTCAAACTGCATGGATTAATCTCCTGATAAACAAAACAAAGCCGACCCTGGTGATATTCCACTCAGGGCCGGTGATATAGACTGTGCGTGAGTCACGCAGGACAGCTATACCTCGTTAGTGCAATTATTTAGGTTCGGCATCAAACCATTTTTTATAGATAGCAGCGTAAGTGCCGTTCGCGCGCAGCGTTTTAAGTGCAGCGTTAACTTTATCACGCAGTGGGCTGCCTTTCGGGAAGGCAACGCCGTAGTCCTGACCTGCAACGGCTGGACCTACAGTTTTAAAGTTACCGTGACCGGCGGTTTTGATGTAGTACTGAATATTAGGGGCATCGAACAGTACCGCGTCAGCACGACCTGTACCCAGCTCCATGTAGGCGCTGTCGATGTTCGGGAACTGGCGAACGTCTTTAGGTTTCAGGTTTGAAGCCAAATAGTTGACGGAGCTGGTGCCGCTTTTCACTGCCACCACTTTACCGTTCAAGTCTTGAGTCCCTTTGATATCGGTATTGTTTGACTTAACCATGGTGATCAGGCCGCTGGTGTAGTAGCCGTCAGAAAAATCAACTGCCTGCGCGCGCTGTGGGGTAATAGTGATACCCGCCAGAGCCAGGTCGATGTTTTTGGTCTGCAAAGCGGGGATGATACCGTCAAAGTCCATAGGCTTCAGGGTATAAGAAACTTTCATTTCTTTCGCCAGCGCTGCCCACAGGTCGATATCGAAACCGACGTATTTGTCACCCTGTTTAAATTCAAAAGGAACAAATGCGGTATCAGTAGCCACGATAAGTTTTTCTTCTGCTGCATGAGAGCTTACTGCAAAGGCCAGAGTCAGTGCGGCCAGGGAAACTTTTAACATCGACTTCATAAGTGCAATTTCCTTTGTATATTTATGGGAGAACATACCCTTTTATAGTTACGTGGGTGATAAGCAAAAGTTATGCCACATTTCTATCTTTGTTTAATTTCAAGGGGTTAGTCGCCATTCATTGGCATGAAATGCTAAAATGCCTCAGGGTTTGCACCAAATTGGTGCCTTGGTTTTTCGCGGATGTCCATTTTGGTGCGAATCACTAGGCTAAACTATTTTTTATCTCAAAACTGCGCATTTATTAACATTGTTATACATAAAGTACGTGCTTCTGCTAACAAAATTGCTTGCAAAGGCGGTGGTATGCCTTTTTATGGAGCGTGGAGTGTGTCTTAAAACGGAGCAGGAGGCAATAATGTCTTTTGATGCACGTTTATAGGGCGGTGGTGAAAGGAAGGGCCAAGTTTGGGCAAAAAAAATGAGGAGCCGAAGCTCCTCATCTGTTCAAAAATCGTCGTTAGTGATGACGTATGACGGATAAATAATACTTTCCGTCGTTACTCGATGTTGGATTCGATAAACCACAAGAATTTATCGAGGTCGCGAGATGCGGCAGTAAAGATATCCGCAGTATCTTCATCTTCGACCTGAGTAATCGCCTTACGGGTATCGTTGGCAACTATCGCGTAACGTTCTGCCAGGGCTTTAAGATGCTCCTGGACGGTATGAATATTGGTTGGATAGCTTTTCAGCGGCGTCTTGTCGTTCACGACCTGCACGGTACCCAGCGCAACCCCACCTAACTGAACAACACGTTCTGCGATAGTATCCTGGTGCTCAGTGATTGCGGTACGGAAGCCGTCGAGCATTTCATGCACGCCGATAAAGTTTGCGCCACGCATGTTCCAGTGCGCCTGTTTAGTAATCAGCGACAGGTCGATGAACTCGGCAACCAGTTTGTTCAGAACCTTGATGGTCTCGAGTTTGGTGCTTTCATCTACATCGTTACGCGTATAAAGAAGTTCTGAAGATTTCGTTTTTACCAGTTTAGCGGTACTCATCATTAATATCCTCTTCAGTGAGTAGTTATGTATTTGATCACGGGAATAAGTATAGCAAGCTTTGGAGATGACGTTGAAAAATATTTCCTATCACTCTTATAGCCGTGGGCTAATTAATAAAAAGCGGGCCATCCACCACCCAGGAAATTATACCTAGCCCTAATTTCTTATTCCGCGCTGCTTTTAAATAACCTAAGGCCCATAAACGTTAATATCAACCCCTGAAACGTAGTTTTTTAACTAAATCTCTGTTTTATTTGAATTTATTTATTTTATTTGAGTTTGATTAAATGGTGGGTGTGAATGTGATTTATTTTCATTGGCTTTTGTCATGAGCATTTTAAAGAATTCATTAAGACAATTCTGCATTATTTCATGTTTATTTGAGCTATTGGTGCGGTAGATTATTCACGCTGTATCGGAAATTTAAATCGGTATATTGAGGAAGGTGCTGCCTTCCTCAATATATAAGACGTGGGGGCAATGCTAAAGCGTGATGCGTCCGCTGTAGAGCACCGCACCTGTGGGTTGGCCGGTAGGGGAGCCGCCTTTAGGCTCAAGGCTGATAGCCAGCGTCGAGTTGCCGTTGGCGAGATTGTCGTTTAATGCCAACTGCGTCGCGGCGCTGTTGCTCAACAGCCCCAGGGATTGCGGTTTGCCGCCGGCAGGGATAACCCAAAGTTCCAGACTGCGATCGCTGGCGACCTCCGCGGCGTGCAGCGGCGTAATGGTCAACTGCTGAACATGACTGGAGGTGTTACTGGCGGTCACCACCCATTGTCCGGAATCCGCTGTCCCCGCGCCGTTGCCAAGAATAGCCACTGGCGTTGCTTGAGACGAAAGCATCGACGAGGATTCCCAAAGTTTAGGCAGCACTAAGACAATCGCCAGACAGGCCGCCACCGCCCAGCCAATATAGGCGCTGTTAAGCCTGCTTATACCGGGAAGCCTAGAAGAAGTGCTCTGGTAGGTTGTGTCAGTAGCAGGCGGTTTGGGCGGCAGCTGCAGCTGAATGCGTTTCCACACTGAATCGGGCGGCACTACGGGCTTTAACTGGTTGTCCAACTGCGCAAAGGCCTCCTGCCAACGTGCGACCTCTGCCGCCAGCTCCGGGTCTTGTTGCATCTGCTGCTCAAACTGTAGGCGAGCAGGCCCCCTTAGGGTTCCTAGCGCATACTCTGCCGACAGAGCAGCGTGATATTCGCGTCTGTTTTTCATAGGCCCACGCAGCTCTTCAAGTGATCCAGGGCGCGACGGATCCAGCTTTTAATCGTGCCAAGAGGTTGTTGCAAGTGGTCGGAAACTTCGCCGTGCGAGAGCCCCTGGTAGTAAGCCAACACCAGACTCTGTCGTTGTTCCGCAGGGAGATGCCCCAGACATTCCGCCAGTTTTTTTGCATCGGTATCTTGCTGCAAACGGATGAGCGGCTGATCGTACTCATCATTGCCGAGAGTATCCTCTACGCCTTCTTCCAGTTCCAGCCACTGATTATCACTCCCGCGCATCCAGTCAATGGCGCGATTGCGCACGATGTGCGTCAACCAGGTCATGGGAGAACTCAGTGCAGGGTTGTAGCTTGCCGCACGATTCCAGGCGGTAATATAGCTGTCGTGCAAGACCTCTTCTGCCCAGGCGTGGCGACGCAGCATGCGCAACGCAACCGCAAAAAGGCGGGGGGAGGTTAACCGGTAGAGTTGTTCAAAGGCTTGACGGTCGCCAGCAGCGACAGACTGCATCAACTCTCTTTGCAATACGCTGTCGGTTGCCGGATTGTCCAATGCGTTTTCTTTCATCAGTTCTTCCTAAAACCTCGGAGGGAGCAGCACACCGGCGGCACTGCATCCCTCCGGCTGTGTCCGAATACGACACAGCTCATTATAGGAGAGGGTTTTTATTTAGGCATCAATACGGTATCGATAACGTCAATGACACCGTTGCTCTGGTTAACATCATAAGTGCTGATGTTGGCCACGTCGCCTTTGGCATCTTTCAACTGGATATTGTGCGGACCATTGCTGATTAGCCACAGAGCTTGACCGTTAACGGTTTTAAGCTCGGCATGACCGCCGCCTTTTTTCAGCAGTTTTTCGAGATCTTTCATCTCGTATTTACCCGCAACCACGTGGTAGGTCAAGATGCTGGTCAGCGTGGCTTTATTTTCAGGTTTGACCAGGTTGTCTACGGTACCGGCCGGTAATTTGGCGAAGGCAGCGTTAGTAGGCGCAAAGACGGTGAAAGGCCCTTTACTGGAGAGGGTATCGACCAGACCGGCTGCCTTCACGGCGGCGACAAGAGTGGTATGGTCTTTAGAGTTTACGGCGTTCTCAACAATATTTTTTGAAGGGTACATTGCTGCACCACCGACCATGGTGGTGTTGTCTGACATCATTGCAGCCATTGACGCGCTGCTAAACAGAATTGAAGCACACAGAGCGGTACGGATAAATGTTTTCATGATGTAATCCTTTAGGGTTGAGGGTAGGACTTATTGCCTGACATAAGTACATACGACCCAGCTCGCCTTTTGGATGCAGCGGTGAAGCAAAAAGATTTTCTTTTTCGACATAATGTCTTTAATTATATGATTTTAAAATAAAATTTATTTTATTGCGGATCCACTTTTATCGCGCGAATTTTAGCGCGCTTCTGTACCGTCAGCGTCGAGCCCGCCGAAGCGGCGATGATAGCCACCAGCGCAAGCCACTGCATCGGATTCAGTATTTCATCAAGAAACAGAATACCCGAGAAAGCAGCCATCGCCGGTTCCATGCTCATCAGCGTACCGAAGGTCTTGGCCGGAAGCCGCGTCAGCGCCATCATCTCTAGCGAATACGGCACCGCCGAGCTCAACAGCGCAATACCCAGACCTATCGGCAGAATATCCAGGCTAAACAGACCACTGTGCGCTTGTGCAATGCCAATCGGGCAGAAGATCAGTGCGCCGATGCTTGACCCCAGCGCCGCCGTGCCCGGCCCATAGCTGCTGCCAGCGTGCTGGCCAGCGAGGATGTAAACCGCCCAGCAAGCGCCTGCTATCAATGCAAAGCCGGCACCGACGGGATCGATGCCAGTCACGCTATGGCCTATTGGCAGGAGGAACCCTAATCCAATCACCGCCAGCAGCACCCAAACAAAGTCGATAGGGCGGCGAGAGGAAAACATCGCAACCGCCAGCGGACCGGTAAATTCTAGTGCCACGGCAATGCCTAAGGGAACCGTGCGAATTGCCAAATAGAAGGTATAATTCATACAACCCAGCGCCAGACCGTATATCAGCAACGAGCGCAGATTGCCGCCGCGCATTTTTATTCGCCACGGTCTGAAATAGCACAGCAGGATTATCGACCCCATGCCAAGACGCAGTGCGGTCACGCCCTGTGAGCCGACGAGGGGGAATAATGACTTCGCCATTGCAGCACCGCCCTGCAGAGAAAGCATGGCAATCAATATCATTGCAACGGCAATCAGCGGATTGTGTGCTTTAGCCGCTGCGGGTGAAACGGTATCGGTTAAAAGTTGCCCCGACTGATTTTTAAGAGAATTATTTTTCAAAGGTAACGGGTCCGTACAGAGTAAAAGGCGGATAGAGCGCCGCTGAAAAGCCGATATTGTACTGGCAACCAGAAATTTTTAGTGGATTAGTGTTAGCAGAAGGTAAAAAAACTTTTGTCTCAAGGGGATGAATGAGACAATTGCACAACAAAACCGCTGATTATTTGCGCAAAACATTAGGAATATTCCGCTAATTTGAAAAAGTTCAATAAGTTTATCTTATATTATTACGGTGAAAAAACTCTTTTAAATTAGCTGGATACGTCGATTTGGAAACTTTTTGTTACACCATAAAGTGCATTGGACATCTTAATTGAGGCAGAGTTTCACACTACTTTTTGTTATATTTTCATGGTGAAGGTTATTTTGGTTCCCTTTTTTGAGGTGGTTATGAAAAAAATTGCATGTCTTTCCGCATTAGCTTGCGTAGTAGCTTTAGGTACTTCAAGTGCATTCGCTGATACCAGCACTGTTACAGCTGGTTATGCTCAGAGCGATATGCAGGGCGTGGCTAATAAAGCAAACGGCTTCAACCTGAAATACCGTTACGAGCAAGACAACAACCCACTGGGTGTGATCGGCTCTTTCACCTACACTGAAAAAGATCACTCTCTGACTGATAATTCTTATCAGAAAGGTCAGTACTACGGCATCACCGCAGGTCCAGCTTACCGTCTGAATGACTGGGCTAGCATCTACGGCGTAGTAGGTATCGGCTTCGGTAAATTCAGCAATACCGAAAACCCAGACTCTACCGTTCTGCGTCAGAAGTCTGACACCAGCGACGTTGGTTTCTCCTACGGTGCAGGTCTCCAGTTCAACCCAATCCAGAACGTCGCTCTTGACGTTTCTTACGAGCAGAGCCGTATCCGCAGTGTTGACGTTGGCACCTGGATCGCAGGCGTGGGTTACAGCTTCTAATTATAGAAACCTGGCTGCCTCGGTCTTTAAAGATTCAGGCAACGATGTTTCGAAAAAAAACCGCCTCTCGGGGCGGTTTTTCTTTTTTTATTTTCCGTCTGTTAGTCCTGCATTTTGCTTAAATCCCGCTGTACCAGTTATACCCCTGGTCTTCCCAATATCCGCCTGGGTAGGTGTCGGTCACAAAAATTGCCCCGATATGTTTGGCATTTTTGAAGCCAAGCTTAGTCGGCATACGCAGACGAAGCGGATAACCAAAGTCGGGCGGCAAAGGTTTTCCGCCGAAGTCGAGCGCCAGAATGGTCTGCGGATGCAGCGCGGTTGCCATGTCGATGCTGGAGTAATAGCGGTCATCGCATTTAAAACCGACATATTTGCAGGTCAGGTCCGCGCCGACATGCTGCAAGAAGGTCTTCAGCGGCACGCCGCTCCACTGGCCTATAGCGCTCCATCCTTCGATGCAAATCAGTCGGGTTATCTGGCTGCTTTGCGGTAATTGCTGCAGCTGTTGCAACGTCCAGGGCGCTTTTTTCTCCACTTTCCCAGAGACTTCAAGGCGATAGTTGGGGATATCTATCTCGGGCACGTTGTACTCGGGATAATAAGCGTTAAAGCGAAAGGGTTTGGTAATCTGGTCCGCCGAGTAAGTTTGCGCTAACTTCTGACCGCTGAAGAGCCAGCTCTGGACGCGGTCGTTCCAGCGTGACATCGCCCACAGCACCTTATCGACGTCATCTCCGTCCTGCATATTGCAGCCTGTTAGCATCGACACTGCGCCAAGCGTCAGGCCAGACTTAATCATCAGGCGGCGTTGAACGTTAACCAGCTGCTTGCGCTGGTCCGGCTCAAGAATTAACTTTGGCCGTTTCTTTTCATCAGTCATCCGCGCTTTCTCCTGCATTTTTGGTCGCAGCGTTGCCGCCGGTAATCATGCCCGGCAAGGTTTTCGGCACCAGCAGCACCATTACCACGTGTACAACAACGAACAGCATAATGCCGCTCATCGCAAAGAAATGGACGTAGCGAGCGACGGTGAATCCGCCCATCAAATACACCAGTCCGCTAAACTGCACCGGTTTCCAGATGGACAATCCCGAAATCACTAACAGCAGGCCGAGCAACAGCACGCCGACGTACATCAGCTTTTGCACCGCATTATATTGATTAGACTTATGGGATAACCGAAAACGCAGTGCGCTTACCAGGTCATGCCAGACTGAGGCCGGCGTGAAAGGGAAAAAACGCTGCCTGAAATGGCCGCTGAACAAACCCCAGAGCAGGTAGAAAAGCCCGTTTGCCGCCAGTACCCACATCACTGCCAGATGCCAGCCGATATTGCCGCCGAGCCATCCGCCGAGCGTGGCGTTTTGTGGAAAGGTAAAATTAAAAATGGGGTCAGCGTTATAGATACCCCAGCCGCTCATGACCATGCCAATCATCACCAGCAGATTGACCCAGTGGCAGAGCCTCACCGGCCAGGGATGGATTCTTTTTTTACGCATAAGATTTTCCTTGGAGGGAGGTCAGCGCCAGTCCGCCTTGAAGCGCAGACACGTGAGGGGGCGAACCGGCGCTGGTATTCAATTCACATTACATCGGTGGGGTAACGCCGTCTTTGCCGGCAGCAATTCCGCGAGCGGCCAGGGCACCTTGAGCATCTTTAATTGGGAACAGCACGATGTGAGCACCTGGTTTCAGCAGGCTGCGGTCACCCGGTGCCAGCAGAACGACCGGTACGTCATCCGGTACTACTACGGTTTTTTCGCCGTTCTGGTATTTCACGGTCAGTGTACGGCCATTGGAGTTGACCAGTTTGCCGACGGTGCCGTTGGTCATGGTATTGATTTTACCGTCTGCGGACTCGAACGGGTTGAAGCCTTCACCGCTGCCGCGCAGGCTTGGGGCGAATACGTGAACTTCGAGCGCCTTCAGGGTACCGTTAGGCTGAGGTACGGCGGCAGTGCCGATGAAACTGTCAGCCTTGATGTCCGACATTTTACCTTCGGTAACCTGGGTAATTTTGGTCTGATCGGTCAGCTTGACATCCAGCTTTTCGCCCTGACGGGTTGTGAGCTCGAGGGAGGTAGGGGTCACAGAATCGATGGTGCCACGGGTCGGTTTAATGGTGTTGCTAGCGTCTGCTGCAAAAGCCCCGCTGGTCATCAGTAGGGAAGACAGCAGCAGACCGGCAAGGCGTGAGGATTTAATCATAATACTCTCCAAATTATTCATATGAGAACTACAAGGGAAGTCAGGTGACGCATCAATATAAAAATCAGCCTAATGTTTGCTAATTAATAATAGACAGGATGGACGACATACAGGGACTCATTGATGACAAGTTGATGACAATAATGTCATCAAAGGTTTCTTCCAGAACTGATAGACTTTACAAAGGAATGCGGAGTCAAAGAGGCACACATGCGGATACTGGTTATTGAAGATGACGTCAGCACCGGCGACTACCTTAAGAAAGGGCTGGGAGAGGCGGGCTATCGCGTTGATTTGGCGCGTAACGGCGCAGATGGGCTATTTTTGGCGCTGGAAGACAACTTTGATGCGGTGATCCTCGACGTCATGCTGCCGGGGCTCAACGGCTGGCAGGTGATGGAAGTGCTGCGCAAGAAGAGCGACGTGCCTGTTTTGTTCCTCACGGCACGCGATGAAGTGCAGGACCGTATTCACGGGCTTGAGCTAGGCGCTGATGATTATCTTATCAAGCCTTTCTCCTTCACCGAACTGGTCTTGCGCGTGAGAACGCTGCTGCGTCGAGGCACGGTGCGTGAGTCTGACACCTATTCGCTGGCCGACCTGCACATTGATGTGCTGCGCCGTAAGGTGACGCGGCAGGACACGGTTATTCCCTTAACCAATAAAGAGTTCATGCTATTGCATCTGCTGATGCGCCGTGAGGGGGAGGTGCTGTCGCGCACCATGATAGCCTCGCAGGTCTGGGACATGAATTTTGACAGCGATACCAACGTGGTCGACGTGGCGGTCAAACGCCTGCGCAGTAAAATCGACCGGCCCTATGATGTGAAGCTTATCCATACCGTGCGCGGTATCGGCTACGTGTGTGAAGTGCGAGACTATGAGTAAACCTTTTTCACTTATCCTGCGTTCGACGCTGCTCTTTGCCCTGATTGCCGCCCTGGTGGTCAGCTGCGTGGGCTTTTATCTCTATTACTCGATGGAGAAAGAGATGATCCGCCGAGCAGATTATCAGGTCGCGGGCAGGGTGCAGTATTTCCGCCAGCTGCTGGGCAATGATTTTCCGTTGACGCAGCTCAGCCACAATCCCGGATTATTTGAGAATATGCTCGGTAACGAGCGCGATATTCTTCGTTTTCGCCTTCTCGGCCAAGCGCCAATCATCAACGTCAATCCAGGCCACATTGTGCTGCCAGAGGTTGCGGCCGTTCCGGTCGGTCAGACGCTCACCCTGCAAAGCGTGCACCATGTTTTGGCCGAAGACGATACGCCGGTGCGTTTCGCTCTCGCCGACGTGCGTATGAAAGACGGTCAAACGGTCGAGATTCTCGCCGGGCACTTTATGGCGGGTGAAACCAAGATGCTGGATGCGTTCCGCTGGGAGATCATTGCCTCCGTGCTGCTGGCGTATGTGCTGATCGCCGGACTCGGTTACGTGGTTATCCGTCGCGGACTACGCCCGCTGCAGAAAATGGCCAATGAGGCCGCAAAAATCCATCCAACCAGCCTGTCTACGCGGCTAAGTGAAGAGGGCGCACCGCTGGAGCTCCAGCAACTCATTGTTTCTTTCAACGCGATGCTCGACAGGTTGTCGGACGGTTATCAGCGGCTCAATCAATTTTCGGCCGATTTGGCGCACGAGATCCGCACGCCGGTCGGCGCGCTGATGGGGCATTGTCAGGTGGCCCTTTACCAAACCCGCACAACGGAAGAGTATGAGACCCTGCTGGCCAATAACATGGGCGAGTTGGAGCGTATTTCGCGTATGGTCGAGAATATCCTCTTCCTGGCCCGCGCCTCGCATGCACGTTCGGTGCTTAATATTGTGCCGCTGTCGATGGAGAACGAAACGCTGCGGGTGGTGGACTATTTTGAAGGGCTGGCCGAAGAGCGCGGCATTCGCCTGGCGTGTGAAGGCGAGGGCATGGTGTTTGCCGACGCTCTGCTTTTCCAGCGGGCGCTGAGCAATCTGGTGGCTAACGCCATTAATTACGGGGATGAAAACAGCGAAGTCAAGGTTTGGGTCGAGCATCATCCACAGAGCAGCGCCGTTAACGTCGATAACGCCGGTCCGGCTATTCCCACGGACCAGATAGACAAACTGTTTGACCGTTTTTATCGTGCGGATCCGTCTCGTAGCGAAGGGGGGAGCTCAAACGGTCTGGGGCTGGCGATTGTTCAGGCCATTATGACGCTGCATCGCGGCAGTGTGTCGGTCTCGAATCTTCCGCAGGGCAGAACACGTTTCACGTTGACCTTCCCTCGAGCGTAGAAACCGAGGCGATAAACTCATCGTTAAATAAATATTAAATAAAGCGTAAAAAGTGTATTTTTCGTCCTCACGTAACGCAATGAAATATAAGGATATCGTTAATTTTGTTACATTTCCTTAGTCAATGTAATAATTGAATTTATGAGAAATCGGCATTTTCAGGGTCTCATAGTGTCATCGGCAGCCACAAATTGACGCTTTTAGGTCATTTGCCTCCGGCACGGGCGCGCAGCATACGCGAATAGAACCTTTGAAAGAGCTTTTACCGACTGATGTATAAAATACGAGACTTATCGCAACAGAAGATTTCACTTTTTATTGCTTTGTACCTGGGAATATTGCTCAACCTTCCAATTTTTTACCGTCGCTATCACGAATTACACTATGACAATACCTTGTCTTTGATGGTTGAGATGGTGGCGGCATTTGCGTTGGTCTATTTCCTCACCAAGCTTGTCTCCTTTACCGGTAAAACCGTGTATCGAGTGCTGCTTTCTATTGTTGTCGTGGCCTCTGTGGCGGCGGCTTACTACATGATTATCTTCAATGTCGACATCGGCTACGGCATTCTGGCTTCGGCGCTGGCAGTGGACTCGCTCGACCTGTCTAAAGAGTCGGTGGGCAGCCACTTCTTTATCTGGCTCATTGCCGTTAGCTTTATCCCGCTTATCCTGCTTTGGGGCAGTAAAATGCCCGGTTCGTCGCTGAAAGAAACGCGCTTTCGCACCGTTGCCATCAAAATAGTGCTTTTGGTTGTCAGTGGACTGGCCTGTTGGGTGCCACTCAAGTTGATGGGCGGCGCGCAGGAAGCGCATGACCGCATAAACAACCGCATGATGGCCAGCTACGGCGGTGTAGTGGCGGGGAGTTACTTACCTTCTAACTGGTTGTCCGGGCTGGGTCTTTATATCTATAGCTCCTACAGTCAGGCCGAAGATACTAAAAATCTCTTCGATCCTTCAAAACATTTCACTTATGTGCCGCCAAAAGACGTGAAAGATCTGTACGTGGTTTTCGTGATTGGCGAAAGCGCACGACGCGACCACATGGGCATTTACGGCTATGCGCGTGACAATACGCCTAACCTTGAGAAAGAGAAGAATCTGGTCGCGCTACAGGGATATTCTTGCGATACCTCGACCAAACTTTCGTTACGCTGCATGTTTGTACGTATGGGCGGAACTCGCGACAATCCGGAGCGGACTCTCAAAGAGATGAACGTCTTCTCTGTGCTTAAGAATCAGGGCTTTAGTTCTGACCTGTACTCCATGCAGAGTGAAGCCTGGTTCTACAACAAAACCAAAGCCGATGAATACTCGCTGCGTGAAAGCATCGGCTCTGAAAAGCGCAATGCCGGTAAACCGGTCGACGATATGTTGCTGATCAACGAAATGAAGGACTCGATTGCCAACCATCCACAGGGCAAGCACCTGATTATTCTGCATACCAAAGGGTCGCATTACCTGTATTCAGAGCGATATCCGCGTAACTTCGCACGCTATCAGCCGGAGTGTATGGGCATTGATGACGCCTGCTCGACCGAAGAGATGATTAACGCTTACGATAACTCCCTGCTTTATACCGATGATTTCCTTGAGCAGGTGTTTAATCAGATGCGTGATAAAAACGCCATCGTGTTCTATGCTTCCGACCACGGCGAATCTATCTCGCAAAACATGCATTTCCACGGCACCCCGCGGGATCATGCGCCGATTGAGCAGCGTACCGTCCCTATTATGGTGTGGGCATCTGACAAATTCCTGGCCAACGATCAGAATCGTCAGGCGTTTCAGCAGTTGCAAATCATGGCCAGGAACAAAGCGCCGGCCTATCATGAGAAACTTTTCGACAGTATATTAGGTTGTATTGGCTACACTTCGCCGAACGGTGGCATCGTGGAACAGCATAACTGGTGTCACGTACCGACTACGGGAAAATAATGAGAACAAAAAATGGATAATGCGCGTCTAGTGGTGGGGATTCTCACCCTGATTATGACGTTGTTGACCCTGTTGCCTTTATCTCGTAACCAGCGCTGGTGGGTGCGTATCTGGGACTTCCCACGCCTGCAAATGGCCGTGTTGTCGCTGGTGTTTCTCCTGCTTGAGTTGTGTTTTCTGCCCGGAGGCGGGCAGTTTTCATGGCTCATCGTGCTGCTCGCCCTGGGTTGCACGATTTATCAGAGCTGGTGGATATTTCCCTACACTGGCCTTTCGAAAGTGCAGGTAAAAAAAACGCCCGCCAGCCAGCATCCTCGCATTAAAATCCTCAACTGCAACGTGCTGATGACCAACCGCAAGTCTGAAAAACTGCTGGAAATCCTTGCGCAGAACAGACCCGATGTCATCGTCCTGCTCGAAACCAATCTATGGTGGGAGCAGCAGATGGCGCCGTTGCAGGCCAGTCATCCCTACACGCTCAAATGCCCGTTAGAGAACCTTTATGGAATGCACGTCTACTCGCGCTTTCCCCTCATTGAGGCAAAAATTCAGTATCTGGTGGCGGAGGGGATCCCTTCGATGCATTTTCGCGTCGAGCTTGAGGGCGGGGAGCAGGTGGTTCTGCACTGCCTGCATCCGATGCCGCCTAGCCCGACCGAGGACGACGAGTCTACCAACCGCGACGGCGAGCTGATTGCTGTCGGGCATACCTGCGCACGGGCGACTTATCCAACCATTGTGACCGGAGACCTGAATGACGTGGCCTGGTCACGGACTACCCGGCTGTTTATGAAAATCAGCGGGCTGCTCGACCCACGTCGCGGACGCGGAATGTTTAATACTTTCCACGCCAGCTATCCGTGTTTCCGTTGGCCGCTGGACCACGTTTTCCACAGCAAAGACTTCACGCTGGTTGACCTGAAACGCCTTGAACCTATGGGTTCCGATCACTTTCCGATTATGGTGGAACTGGTCCTTAATCCTCGAGAGGGCAGTACGCAGGAGAAGCTGGAAATTGAGCAGGGCGATATCGAGGAGGCGCGCGAGAAAATGACCCACGCCGGAATAAAAAGCCGCGATGTTCATCAGGCAGAGCTTAGTGATATCCAGCATTGAGCGATTATTTTTATTTGTTGAAGAAGCTGGTTGGCAGGTCAAGGGCCAGCGCGCAAGGCGCGTGCCCTTAACCTTTAATCCCCGTTACTCCGGAAACGTCAACGTATTGCCCGGCGCTTCCCGATTGATGTGCAGGAAGTTTAGGTGACGCTCGTACTGGTCCAGAATATCGTTGATCACCTGATGCTTGGTAAAGTCCATCAGGTCATTGCCCTGCGTGCCCTCTAGCAAAAAGGTTTCCAGGCGATAATAGTGCGATTTGCCCGAACGCGCGCGATAGGTGAAGCCCGGTACGGCGTAGCGCTGCGGCCAAATCTGATAGATAAAGTTCTGCTCTTCACCCAGTTTGACCAGCAGCTCCAGATGGTTGAGTTTCTCATCATCCACCGGTGCGCCTTCGGTAAATTCTACCTTGGCACCGCGCAGCTTCAGCTCGTTCGCTACCTCCTGCATCGCAGGACGGCAGACAATATCCAGCATCTTCTGCGTGTGCGTGGTTCCCGGGAAGTTCATCACCCTCGACAGACGCTGCTTCCAGTTCAGTGCTGCATCACCGGCGGACGGTGTCGCAGGCGCAAAGTTTTGCAGCGTACTGGCACGTCGATAATCCTCAAGACGCAGCGATTTATACAGTCCGGCCATCACAAAGAAGATAACGAAGCTAAACGGCAGTCCCATGATAACCGTCGTGTTTTGCAGCGCTGATACGCCGTCGGTCATCAACATTCCCAGCGTCAGCACGCCGATGGTGACCGACCAGAAGATGCGCAGCCAGTTGGGGGCATCGTTGTTGATATCGGCCAGCTTAGAGGTGAAGTTCCCCAGTACCAGCGAGCCAGAGTCGGCCGAGGTAACGTAGAACAGCAGGCCGGTGATGGTTGCCACAGAGGCGCTCAGCGTAAAGCCTGGATACTGCGCCAGCAGGCTGTAAACGCCGCGCTCCGGGTGCGCAATCACTTCGTTGGCGAAGGCAATATTGCCGTGCAGAATCTGATACAGCGCGCTGTTGCCGAAAATAGACAGCCAGAACAGCGTGAACACGAACGGAATAATCAGCGTCCCCAGCACGAACTGGCGAATGGTTCTGCCACGCGAAATACGCGCCAGGAACAGGCCCACAAACGGCGACCAGGCAACCCACCAGGCCCAGAAGAAGAGGGTCCAGCTGTTCATCCACTGCGTTGGGCGGTCAAAGGCGAAGGTGTTGAGCGTCATGCCCATAAAGCGATTGATGTAATCACCAATATTCAGCACCAGCGCATTGAGCAGGAACTCGGTATTGCCGAAGAACAGCAGGAACAGGATAAGCCCCAGCGCCAGCAGCACGTTCAACTCGGAAAGAATACGAATGCCCTTGTTGACGCCCGAAGTGACCGACACCGTGGCCATTATTACCGACAGCAAAATCAGCGCCGCCTGCACCCCCAGACCTTCCGGGATATGGAACAGCACTTTCAGGCCGTAGTTTAGCTGAACCACCCCAATACCCAAGGTCGTGGCGATACCAAAGATAGTGCCGACCACCGCCGCAATATCCACGCTGTGGCCAATCGGGCCGTAGATTTTCTTGCCGAAAATAGGATACAGCGCCGAGCGGATGGTCAGCGGAAGATTGTAGCGATAGCTGAAATAACCGAGCGCGATACCCATCAGCGCATACATTGACCAGCCGGTCAGGCCGTAGTGGAACAGCGTCCAGACCATCGCCTGGCGTGCCGCCGCAATGTTCTGGCCCTGGCCTTCCGGCGGCATCATATATTGCGTGACCGGTTCGGCTACCGAGAAGAACATCAGGTCGATACCAATACCGGCGGCAAACAGCATCGAGGCCCAGCTCATCATGGAGAATTCAGGTTTTGACTGCTCGGGCCCGAGCTTGATAGAGCCAAAGCGCGAGCTGGCGATAAATACCACAAACACAATGTACAGCGTTGCGGCCAGCATGTAATACCAGCCGAAGGTGGCTGATACCCATTCCAGCGCCACGCTAATTGCTTTTCCCGAGATATCGGTAAAGAAAATGGTCATCAGCGTAAAGGCCAGAATCAGCCCCGCCGAGGTAAAAAATACCACCTTGTTTAGCGAGTCTTTAGGTTTTTCCGAAAGTTCGATAGAAGCCATCGTTTTCCCGTTTTCCAAAGGTCATAAAAGACAAAACACAAGGTCGGGAGTGGTGTTTAAAAGCAGCGCGCCTTAGCGCATATCAAGAACACCGGGGACAAGGTTTATGACGCTAAAAAAATGTCCTGACAGGAGATCCGCTGAGTGCACTGGCTTTAAAACGCCTTCATCGACCTGAAAATAAGCAAGTTCTGATATTGCCAGTAACCTGCTTTTTATCAACCGCTTGTGAAAGAATTTGCCTCAATGTTTCTACAAATTCGTTACCAGACGGTAATAAAATATATTCATTTTTTATTGAACGTTCAATCAAAAAAAAGTTTAATAGGGGCAGTTCCGGCGTTAAATAAAATTGAAACAGGCATCAAGACAGCCGTTTCATCACGCCATTTTCAGGAGTGGAGTCAATGCCAAAAGTTGGAATGCAGCCGATTCGGCGGCAGCAGTTAATTGATGCGACGCTTGCCGCCGTGAATGAGGTTGGCATGCATGACGCCTCGATTGCCCAGATTGCCCGTCGAGCGGGCGTATCCAACGGCATCATCAGTCACTATTTTCGTGACAAGAACGGACTGCTCGAGGCGACGATGCGTTATCTGCTGAGCCACCTCGGCGACAGCGTTAAGCAACGACTGGCTACGCTTAACGACGATGCGCCGACCGCGCGTTTACGGGCGATTGCACAGGCAAACTTTGATGAAGGGCAGACCAACGATCCGGCGATGAAAACCTGGTTGGCCTTTTGGGCCAGCAGCATGCATCACCCCCAGCTGTACCGTTTGCAGCAGGTCAACAGTAGAAGGCTCTACTCGAATCTATGCGTCGAATTTCGACGATTTTTACCTCATCACGAGGCGCGTCTGGCGGCGAAAGGCCTGGCAGGACTGATTGACGGTTTGTGGTTACGCAGCGCACTGAGTCACGAGGTGTTTGACCGTCAGGAAGCGTTGCTGATTACGCATCGCTACATCGAATCACTGGCGCAGTCTGCCGCACGCTGAAGGTCAATGCCTTCACTTTGTCGCCCGCTTTGAAACAGGAGAACTTATGTCCCGCTTTGGCATGCAAAAACTTTATATCGACGGTCGCTATCAGGACAGCACCGGCGGTGAAACTTTTCCGGCCATCAACCCGGCCAACGGTGAAATCCTCGCCGAGATTGCTTCTGCGTCCCGCGAAGATCTTGACCGTGCGGTAGAAGCGGCGCAGAAGGGACAGAAAGTCTGGGCCGCGATGACAGCTATGCAGCGCTCCCGCATCCTGCGCAAAGCCGTGGATATCCTGCGTGAACGCAACGACGAACTGGCGCAAATTGAAACGCTGGACACCGGAAAACCGCTGTCTGAAACCACCGCCGTGGACATCGTCACCGGTGCCGACGTGCTGGAATATTACGCCGGTCTGATCCCGGCCATCGAAGGCCAGCAGATCCCGCTGCGCGACACCTCGTTCGTTTATACGCGTCGTGAGCCGCTGGGCGTGGTCGCCGGTATCGGTGCCTGGAACTATCCGATTCAGATTGCGTTGTGGAAGTCTGCACCGGCGCTGGCGGCGGGTAACGCCATGATCTTCAAGCCGAGTGAGGTTACCTCGCTAACCGCGCTCAAGCTGGCTGAAATCTATACCGAAGCGGGTGTGCCGGACGGCGTGTTTAGCGTGCTGACCGGTAACGGGGCCGAGATTGGACAGTATCTGACCGAGCATCCGGGGATCGCAAAAATCTCCTTCACCGGCGGCGTGGTTACCGGCAAGAAGGTGATGTCGAGCGCCTCAGCTTCGACGCTGAAAGAAGTGACCATGGAATTGGGCGGCAAGTCGCCGCTGATTATCTTCCCGGATGCCAATTTGGATCTGGCGGCGGATATCGCGATGATGGCCAACTTCTACAGCTCCGGTCAGGTGTGCACCAACGGCACGCGCGTGTTTGTGCCAAAACATTTGCAGGCCGAGTTCGAAGGGAAAATCGTTGAACGCGTCAAGCGTATCAAGCTGGGCCTGCCGACCGACGAGCAGGTCAACTTTGGGCCACTGGTCAGCTTCCCGCACATGGAAAACGTGCTGCGCTTTATCGAAAGCGGTAAGCGGGACGGAGCTCGTCTGCTGGCGGGCGGTCACCGCGTCACCGACGGCGAATACGGCAAAGGCGCCTTCGTTGCGCCCACGGTATTTTCCGACTGCACGGATGACATGGAAATCGTCCGTGAAGAGATCTTCGGCCCGGTCATGAGCATTCTGACCTATGAAAGCGAAGAAGAAGTGGTGCGTCGCGCTAATGACACTGACTTTGGCCTGGCGGCCGGACTGGTGACGCGCGACCTGAATGCGGCGCACCGGGTGATTCACCAGCTCGAGGCTGGCATCTGTTGGATCAACACCTGGGGCGAATCGGCGGCAGAGATGCCGGTGGGGGGCTACAAACATTCAGGCGTAGGCCGTGAAAACGGCGTGAGTACTCTCGAACATTACACACAAATCAAATCCGTGCAGGTTGAGCTGGGCGAATTTAGTTCGGTGTTTTAAACCGCCGACCGCAAGAGGAGATTTCAATGGATTACGATTACATCATTATTGGTGCCGGTTCTGCCGGTAACGTATTAGCGACCCGATTAACCGAAGACAGCAGCGTTAACGTGCTGCTGCTCGAAGCGGGCGGTCCGGACTATCGTGCCGATTTCCGTACCCAGATGCCTGCCGCGTTGGCTTTCCCTTTACAGGGGCGTCGCTATAACTGGGCCTATGAGACCGACCCTGAGCCGCACATGAACAACCGCCGCATGGAATGTGGCCGGGGTAAAGGGCTGGGGGGTTCATCGCTTATCAACGGCATGTGCTATATCCGCGGTAACGCGATGGACTTCGACAACTGGGCGAAAGCACCGGGCCTTGAAAACTGGAGCTATCTGGACTGCCTGCCGTATTTCCGTAAAGCGGAAACGCGCGACATCGGCGCGAATGATTTCCACGGCGGGGACGGTCCGGTCAGCGTGACCACGCCGAAAACCGGCAATAATCCGCTGTTCCACGCGATGGTCGAGGCGGGCGTACAGGCGGGTTATCCGCGCACCGATGACCTCAACGGCTATCAGCAGGAAGGCTTCGGTCCGATGGACCGCACCGTGACGCCAAAAGGCCGTCGTGCGAGCACGGCGCGAGGCTATCTGGATCAGGCAAGACCGCGCGCCAACCTGACTATCGTGACGCACGCGTTGACTGACCGCATCCTGTTCGACGGCAAGAAAGCTGTCGGCGTGAGCTACATGAAGGGAGACGACCTGCATCCCATCGAGGTGCGTGCCAAACGTGAGGTTCTGCTGTGCAGCGGCGCGATAGCTTCTCCGCAAATCCTGCAACGTTCAGGCGTCGGCCCGGCAGCATTGCTGACTTCGCTGGATATTCCCGTGGTTCATGACCTTCCGGGCGTGGGTGAGAACCTGCAGGACCATCTGGAGATGTATCTACAGTACAGCTGTAAACAACCGGTGTCGCTGTACCCGGCGCTGCAATGGTTTAATCAGCCGAAAATCGGTGCGGAATGGCTGTTTAACGGGACCGGCGTGGGCGCGAGCAACCAGTTTGAGGCCGGTGGCTTTATTCGCAGCCGCGAAGAGTTCGACTGGCCGAACATTCAGTATCACTTCCTGCCGGTGGCGATTAACTACAACGGCAGCAACGCGGTGAAAGAGCACGGATTCCAGGCACACGTTGGCTCGATGCGTTCACCAAGCCGTGGCCGCGTGCAGGTGAAATCCAAGGATCCTCGCCAGCATCCGAGCATCCTGTTCAACTATATGTCTACCGAACAGGACTGGCAGGAGTTTCGCGACGCGATTCGCATCACCCGCGAAATTATGAATCAGCCTGCGCTTGACCCTTATCGCGGACGTGAAATCAGTCCGGGTATTGAGGTGCAGAGTGATGAAGAACTTGATGCCTTCGTGCGTGAGCATGCCGAGACGGCGTTCCATCCATCCTGTACCTGTAAAATGGGCAGCGACGAGATGGCGGTGGTTGACGGGCAGGGCCGTGTACACGGGATGCAGGGGCTGCGCGTGGTGGATGCATCCATCATGCCGCAGATAATCACCGGCAACCTGAACGCGACGACCATCATGATCGCCGAGAAAATTGCCGATGCTATTCGGGGCCGCGAGGCGCTGCCGAAAAGCACCGCCGAGTATTATGTGGCCGACGGTGCGCCGGTCAGAGGCGAACCCCTGAAGGCCGTGACGCTGAAAAAAAGCGCCTGAGCATAGATTTACCGCCCAGAACGCTTAAGGCATGATGAAAAGAGATAACCTCGGGTTATCTCTTTTTTTATGTCTGGTCCTTTTCAGCGTCCGAGAGGTTTCCATGAATCAATCCCACCCGCTACTGCGTGAACGCAACGGCCATGAAGCGTCGGTCTCCTATTCCGAACTGCTGTTTGACCTCATCTATGTCTTTGCGGTCACCCAGCTTTCACATTATCTCCTGCATCACCTCAGCTGGACTGGCGCGCTGCAAACGCTGGTCATGTGGTTCGCGGTCTGGCTGGCGTGGCAGTACACTGCCTGGGTGACCAACTGGTTTAACCCTGATCTGCGTAGCGTGCGCCTGATGTTGTTTGCCGTAATGCTGATGGGGCTGTTTATGTCCTCGGCAATCCCTGAGGCTTTTGGCCAACGCGGGGGAGTGTTCGCTCTGTTTCTGGTGCTGATACAGGTGGGGCGTACGCTGTGCGTGCTGAGCATGCTTGGCTGGCAACATGCGCTCTCAGGCAATTTCAAACGTATTCTTGGTTGGGTGTCTATCTCGGCGGTGTTCTGGCTGGCGGGTGGCGTTTGTCAGGGTGAGACCAGGCTGCTGCTCTGGGCCATCGCAGTGCTGTGCGAATATGTGTCACCGATGTTTGGTTTTCCGCTACCCGGATTGGGACGTTCAAGCAGCCGCCGTGAGTGGACGATTGACGGGCATCATCTCGCCGAGCGCAATCAGCTGTTTGTTATCGTCGCCTTGGGTGAAACCATTTTGATCACCGGCGCGACCTTGAGTGAGCTCACGCCGTGGACTCCCCCGGTGATTATTGCCTCACTCGTCGCCTTCGTCGGCAGTTTGGCGCTGTGGTGGATTTACTTTGATACCTCCAGTAAAGCCGGAAGTGAAGCGATCGTCCATGCGAAAGATCCCGGAAAAATGGGGGCCAGATTTCACTACGTTCACGTGGTGCTGGTCGGCGCGATAATTGTCTGTGCGGTGGCGAATGAGCGGGTTATCAACGAGCCAGCAAGCCACATCAATACCCTCACGGCAGCCGTGCTGATAGGCGGGCCTCTGGTTTATCTCTGCGCCAATGCGGTCTATAAACTTTTTGTTTATCAACGTATCCCGTTATCACATCTTGTCGGCATCGCTGCGTTGGTTGTCCTTGTGCCGTTCAGTTTCGTTACTGACGTGCTGATGGTAAACGGGCTCACGACGCTTATTGTCATTGTAGTCGCCGCATGGGAGAGCATCTCGCGGGCCAGGAAAACGGAAGTAACATCTCCATAGCATTTATGCAGCATTTTTTGAAAAGACAGAAGCCAGAAAGCAGAATCACAGAAAGATGAACTTTATGTGATATCGATCACATAAAGAGTGTATGAAAATGAAACGTAAATTGACAAATGTTGACCGAATCGATAATTAAGAGGCGGCGCTAGGGGCGGCTACAGATTTTTCTGAGAAGGCGTTTTTTTGAACGCGTTTTTTCCCGGAATGTTGCCGAATTTTGCCTTGTCATTTTTGTTCGTTTTTAACACCCACAGTCTCCTTGATACAGGGAGTTGCTTTCTCATTGCTTCTGGTAACCCATGAAAACTAAAATTTTACTAGCAGGTGCACTTCTCGTTTCTTCTTACAGCGCGCAAACGCTTGCTGACGACGGCAAAGATCAATATGTTTCCGACTGGTGGCATCAGAGCGTCAACGTCGTTGGCAGCTATCACACCCGTTTTGGACCGCAGGAAAATAACGATCTGTATCTCGAGTATGAAGCCTTCGCGCATAAAGACTGGTTTGATTTTTACGGTTATGTCGACTTGCCTAAATTCTTTGGCACAGGCAACGGCAATGATAACGGTATGTGGGACAAGGGGGTCGGTTCTCCGTTGTTCATGGAGATTGAACCGCGTTTCTCTATCGATAAGCTGACCGGTAAAGACCTGAGCTTCGGTCCGTTCAAAGAGTGGTATTTCGCCAACAACTATATCTACGATATGGGGCCGAATAACGCCAACCGCCAGAACACCTGGTATATGGGGCTGGGCACCGACGTTAACACTTACACCCCGCTGAACCTGTCTCTGAATATTTATGCTAAATACCAGTGGCAGAACTATGGTGCAGCGAATGAGAACCAGTGGGACGGCTACCGTTTCAAGGTTAAATACTTCTTGCCACTGGGTGAGATGTGGGGCGGGAAGGTCAGCTACATCGGTTTCACTAACTTCGATTTCGGTTCGCAGCTGGCGGACAACGAAAACTACTCGCGCACTAACCACTCCATCGCTTCAAGCCACATCCTGGCGCTGAACTATGCGCACTGGCACTACTCGCTGGTGGCGCGTTACTTCCATAACGGCGGTCAGTGGGCTGACGGAACTGAACTCAACTTCGGTAACGGCAACTTCACGGCGAAGACCACCGGATGGGGTTACTACGCAGTGATCGGCTACAGTTTCTAATTAATTGTTTTAAAACAATAAAAAAACCGTCGCAGAGGAGCATTCCTGCGGCGGTTTTTTATTCGTTTAACTTTCGTTTAATTATTTTGCATTAGTTTGGGGAAAAATTAAGAAATCATTATGAAAATCGCCTGCGCTTCTCCACAATTTGAACTATCTATTAAGATTGTGTAATTGTTGCTGGGTTGATTGTAAAAAGGATTATTTATATGCTCCCTTCTTCTCATGTTGCGCGTATTTTTGTCGGTTGCGATCCCAACGATTGTGATCTCGAACAAATGATGGTGCTGGAATACAGTCTGCGTAAACACTCTTCTATTCCGATTGAAATTGAATGGATGAGGCTTTCGCGTAACCCCGACAGTTTCTGGTATTCCGACGGCAAAGGCAGTGGCTGGACTACCGATCGTTGGGCAACGCCTTTCTCGGCTTTTCGCTGGGGCATTCCGGCGTACTGCAACTTTGAGGGAAGGGCACTGTATCTCGACGCCGACATCATGTTCATGAGTGACGTTGCCGAGATGTGGAATCACCCGATCGGCGGAGGCCGGGCGATACTGGCTTCCGGCGCAGGAAGAGAGCTGCGTCTGGGTGAGCTAGTGTGGGACTGTGCGGCCGCCAAAGCGGTTGTGCCTGATATCCATCAGTTGCACCGCGACCCCCTTGGCCATAAAAAGCTGCAAAATTTCTTTGAGGAAAATCCGCACAAAGTTCAGCCATTGGGCGCGGAATATAGCAATATCGACGGGGATGACATCCCGCTTGAGCAGCTGAAGGCAGTGCATTACTCCAAGATGGATACTCAGTTCTCGCATCAGTTTTCACTGCCGCGTTTGCAGGCCGAGCAGAAGGGACACTGGTTTGACGGCAGAATTGAGCCGCATCCGCGCCAGGAGCTCGCTGACGTGTTTGAGCAGTACTATCATGAAGCAATTGCCGCAGGGTATTCCATCGACGACTATCGCAATCCTGAGGTCTTCGGCGAATTCAATAAACAGTCGCAAAACACCTCCGGCAACAAAAAAAGAAAACCGCTCCTCAAACGCCTCTTTGGCAGCCTGGTGAGCTAAGTTTTAAGGCTTTCACATGCGCTATTCCTACGGATAGCGCAATAATTCACCAAAACTTCGCACGATCTCTTCCCCTGTTTATGGCATAATGCGCGCCAAATCACGTAACTCAATTAAACTTAAGAGCGAGCTCTGTGCTAAGTACTTACAACATCACCATGCAATTCGGCAGCAAGCCGCTATTTGAAAACATTTCCGTTAAGTTTGGCGGCGGTAACCGTTATGGTTTGATCGGCGCGAACGGCTGTGGCAAATCTACCTTTATGAAAATCCTCGGTGGCGACCTTGTTCCCTCCGGCGGTAACGTCGTGCTCGACCCGAACGAGCGTCTCGGTAAACTTCGTCAGGACCAGTTCGCCTTCGAACAGTACAGCGTTCTCGACACCGTCATCATGGGCCACTCCGAGCTGTGGGAAGTCAAAGAAGAGCGCGACAGAATTTACGCTTTGCCAGAAATGAGCGAAGAAGACGGCTATAAAGTGGCCGACCTCGAAGTTGCCTACGGCGAAATGGACGGCTACAGCGCCGAGTCGCGTGCTGGCGAACTTTTGCTGGGTGTCGGTATCCCTGTTGAGCAACATTACGGCCCGATGAGCGAAATCGCTCCAGGCTTCAAGCTGCGCGTATTGCTGGCACAGGCGCTGTTCTCTGACCCAGAAATTCTGCTGCTCGACGAACCAACGAACAACCTCGACATCGACACTATTCGCTGGCTTGAGCAGGTGCTGAACGAACGTAACAGCACCATGATCATCATTTCGCACGACCGTCACTTCCTAAACATGGTTTGTACCCACATGGCTGACCTGGACTACGGCGAGCTGCGCGTTTATCCGGGCAACTACGACGAGTATATGACGGCCGCAACTCAGGCGCGTGAACGTCTGACTGCCGACAACGCCAAGAAGAAGGCACAGATTGCCGAGCTGCAGTCCTTTGTTAGCCGCTTTAGCGCCAACGCCTCCAAGTCCAAGCAAGCAACGTCACGTGCGCGCCAGATTGATAAAATCCAGCTCGACGAGATCAAGGCCTCCAGCCGTCAGAACCCTTACATGCGCTTCGAGCAGGACAAGAAACTGTTCCGTAACGCGCTGGAAGTTGAAAAGCTTACTAAAGGCTTCGACAACGGCCCGCTGTTCAAAGACTTCAGCCTGATGCTCGAAGTTGGCGAAAAAGTTGCGATTCTGGGTGCCAACGGCGTGGGTAAATCCACCATGCTGAAAACGCTGGTCGGTGATGCTCAGCCTGACAGCGGGACCGTGAAATGGTCTGAAAACTGCAAAATTGGTTACTACGCGCAGGACCACGAATACGAGTTTGACGACTCGCTGAACGTTTTCGACTGGATGAGCCAGTGGAAGTCCGAAAAGGACGACGAGCAGGCCGTGCGCGGTATTCTGGGCCGTCTGCTGTTTGGTCAGGACGATATCAAGAAGAAAGTGAAAGTGCTTTCCGGTGGTGAAAAGGGCCGTATGCTGTTCGGCAAGCTGATGATGCAGCGCCCTAACATCCTGATTATGGATGAACCCACCAACCACCTTGATATGGAATCTATCGAATCGCTGAACATGGCGCTGGAAATGTACGAAGGCACGCTTATCTTCGTTTCCCACGACCGCGAGTTCGTGAGTTCACTGGCGTCGCGTATCATTGAAATCACGCCAAACAAAATCACTGACTTCACCGGTAATTACGAAGATTACCTGCGCAGCCAGGGCATCAACGACTAATCAATCAGGTTGTTGTGCCAATAGAAAGGCCGGTCATTCTGTGACCGGCTTTTTTTGTCTCCGCTATTGCCCGCAAACGTCGCAGCGCGGATTTTTTGGCAGTTTCATTTCACGAAACTGTAGCGTCATGGCGTCAAACATTAGCAGCCTTCCGCTTTTGATTTCCCCATAGCCGGTCAGCAGCTTAATACTCTCCATCGCCTGTAAACTGCCGATGGTGCCGACCAGCGGGGCCATGACGCCCGCCTCGACGCAGGTTAGCGCTTCTTCGCCAAACAACCGGCTCAGGCAGCGGTAACAGGGCTCGTCATCGCGATAGGTGAAGACGCTTATCTGCCCTTCCATACGGATGGCCGCGCCGGACACCAGCGGCTTTTTGAGCTGAAAGCAGGCCTGGTTCAACTGATTACGCGTGGCGACGTTATCGGTGCAGTCGAGCACCACGTCGCATTCGCCTATCAGCGCGAGTAGCGCGTCCGATTCAAGCCGTTGGTCGATTTGCTGCAAACTGACGTGCGGATTCACTGCCGCCAGCGCGATGGCTGCCGAGGCCACTTTTTTCATGCCGATGCGCGCATCGCTGTGCAGCGTTTGGCGTTGCAGATTGGAAAGCGAGACGCTGTCGAAATCGAGCAGGGTGAGGGCACCGATACCGGCAGCGGCCAGATACTGCGCGGCTGCACAGCCTAGCCCACCGAGTCCGACCACCAGCGCACGGCTGGCCTTGAGCTTTTCCTGCCCGTCGAAATCAAAGCCGCGCAGCACTATCTGGCGGTTATAGCGCAGCGTCTCGGCGTCGCTCAGTTCAGGCAGCGTCATCATTTTATTCCTTTAACAGCGCGTTGAAAGGCTCAACCTCAACCCATTCTCCTACAGCGACGTCACCACGCTCGCGTTCAAGTACCACAAAGCAGTTTGCCAGGCTGTAGGAACTGAACACGTGCGAGCCCTGCGGTCCGGTGGTGTACGCTTCCAGCTCGCCTTGAGCGTTATGGTTGAAAACGGCACGCTGGAAATCGAGGCGTCCCGGCGTTTTCTTGAAACGAGTCGCCGCTCTGGCACGCAGGCGCGGCGGCAGACGCCAGTCGCTCTGCGCCGAGAGTTGGGCGATGAGTGGCTGTACCAGCTGATAAAAGGTCAGCACGGCCGAGACCGGATTACCCGGCAGACCGCAGAACCAGGCGTTTTTCAGCTTACCGAAGGCAAAGGGTTTACCTGGCTTGATGGCCAGCTTCCAGAAACCAATTTCACCGAGCTCGTCGAGCATCGTTTTGGTGTAATCCGCTTCACCCACCGACACTCCGCCGCTGCTAATGACTAAGTCGGCAAAGTCGTCGGCCTGCTCAAAGGCGCGGCGCAGGGCAACGGGGCAGTCGCGGATAATACCGAGATCCAACACCTCACATCCCAGCTGGTCGAGCATCAAATGCACCGCGAAACGGTTGGTGTCGTAGATTTGACCTTCCTGCAATGGCGTACCGACAGGCTGTAGCTCGTCACCGGTAGAGAAAACGGCAACCTTCAGGCGACGGTTTACCTCAACTTTTTCGATACCGAGCGAGGCCAGGAGCGGCAGATGCGCCACGCCGAGTCTCACACCCGCTTCCAGGACTTCCTGTCCTTCACGAATATCGTCACCGATGAGGCGAATATTTTGACCGGCTTCGATCTGCGCGGTGAAACGTACACCGGCGTCGGTAACCTCAGCCTCTTCCTGCATAACCACCGCATCGGCGCCTTCAGGAATCTGTGCGCCGGTCATGATGCGGATGCAGCTCCCCGCAGGCCATTCGCCGGAGAAGGGAGCACCGGCAAAGGCTTTGCCAGCAACGGGGAAGATTTTGTCGGCGCTAAATTCGCTGCGACGCAGGGCATAGCCGTCCATCGCCGAGTTGTCGAACGGCGGGACAAAAATGGGGGAGCGAACCGGACTGGCGGTAATACGACCTGCGGATTCGGTCAAAGGGAGCCATTCGGTGGCGGCATTTGTCAGCGGCGCGGTCTGCGCGAGCATTTTATCCAGCGCTTCCTGCAGAGAAATCAGGCCTGAAGTGAACGTATTTTCCATTATTAAACCCTTTTATTACCGGCTAACGACTGCAGGGCTGCATGCGAGGTGCGCCGGTCAAAGTGACAAAACACTCTTTTTATTATGCCAGAGAAAAACACTCACCCCCAAACTAACGCCAGAGCATTAACTCTGCGTAAAGCCGGGCAGCATTAGCAGAAATCGGCATTAAAAAAGTTTATTTAGAATGAAAAATTTGCGAAAACATTCTAAAAGAATGAGATCGATCGCAAAAATGATTGCCGATCCGTCGTATGATTACACGCTTTTTTGTGACTGCTATCACACTAAATTGTCTTCTGCATCTGGAGTTACATCGTGATGAAAAAAAACCGCCATCAGGCTATCCTGAAACTGGTGGATCAGCATGAGGTAGTTCAGGTTAACGAGTTAGCGCTTTGGTTAGAGGTGAGTCTGGAAACGATTCGCCGTGACTTAAACGAAATGCAAGACAAAGGATTGATTCAGCGCCGCCATGGTCGGGCACGTCGTGTAGATCCACCGCCTTCGTACGGTTGGATAAACAGCTTGCAGCGCGTCTCACACAGCTGAACACCCGCAATATAGAGAAGGAAAATCAGCGTGGCTGATTTTCCTTTTTTTGTTTACCCCTTTCGTTATTCGATCTCCTGACTAAATTTCTATAAATATTCTAAGCAATTAGCGTCATGAGGCTGGATTTCATTTTCAGCTTTACATACGCTGACCGGCTAAATATAGTCAAAATTCTCGATTATTCTTTATACGGCCTTCTCGGCTCCAAGAGCGCATGACATGAGCACAACAATTCCAACTGCTGTTAATGAAAAGCCCGCTGCGGCTATTGCTATTCACGGCGGTGCGGGTGCCATCACCCGTAAGGCGATGAGTCCGGAGAAAGAACGTCTCTATTTGCAGGCGCTGGAGCGGATTGTCAGCAGCGGTCAGGCCATTTTGGCGGCGGGCGGCAGCGCACTCGACGCGGTAACAGAAGCGGTGCGCCTGCTTGAAGAGTGTCCTTTATTCAACGCCGGAACGGGCGCAGTCATGACCCATCAGGGCACGCATGAACTAGACGCCTGCATCATGGACGGCCGCACGCTCGACTCCGGCGCGGTGAGCTGCGTGAGCCACATCCGTAACCCTATCCTGACCGCCAGAAAGGTCATGGAAGAAAGCCCGCACGTGCTGTTTACCGGCGCAGGCGCGGAAACGTTTGCCCGCGAGCATGGGCAGGAAATTGTCTCTGCCGACTATTTCTATACCCAGGAACGTTACGATCAGCTGATGCGTGCCAGAGCTAGTGAAGGCGTCATGCTGGATCACGACGCGGCGACGCTCAATGCGACAGCGCCGGACGATCCTTTGGATCCCGATCGCAAATTTGGCACCGTGGGTGCCGTGGCGCTGGATTCTTTGGGTAATCTGGCGGCAGCAACGTCGACCGGCGGTATGACCAATAAACAGGCCGGACGCGTCGGCGACACGCCTATCATCGGCGCTGGCTGCTACGCTAGTAACCAGACGGTCGCTATTTCCAGCACCGGCACTGGCGAAGTATTTATGCGCACCGTGGCAGCCTACGACGTGGCGGCGCTGATTGACTATGCGGGCATGACGCTGCAACAGGCCACCGACAAAGTGGTCATGGAAAAAATCGGCGCGCTGGGCGGGTCCGGCGGCATGATTGCTATCGACCGTTTCGGCAACGTCTGCCTGCCGTTTAACAGTGAAGGCATGTATCGCGGTTTTGCCTACGTCGGCCAGTCTCCGCAGGTCGCTATTTATCGATAAGTCTCCTTATGTTGCAGCAAAAGTATTCAGGGAGCCGTAAATTTTAAGGAGTCTTGGTGAGCCAGATTATTTCTCAATCCTCGCCGTTGTCTGTGCCGACCTTGCCGGATGAAAAGGTGCTGTCGGTACGTAATCTTAGCGTCCGTTTCGAGCATGAAGGGCAGGCCATTGACGCAGTGCGTGACCTCAGCTTCGAGGTTAATCGCGGTGAGACGCTGGCTATCGTCGGCGAATCTGGTTCCGGAAAGTCTGTCACCTCGCTGGCCTTAATGCGTCTGGTGGAGCAGGGCGGTGGCGTACTCCATCAGGGTAAAATCCTTTTTCGACGCCGCAAGGGTGAGGTGATTGACCTGACCGCCGCACGCCAGTCCGAGATGCGCAGACTGCGCGGTGCGGACATGGCGATGATTTTCCAGGAGCCGATGACTTCGCTGAATCCGGTGTTTCCGGTCGGGGAACAGATTGCCGAGTCGATTCGCCTGCATCAGGGCATGAGCCATGCGGCCGCTCGCGCAGAGGCGCTGCGTATGCTGGAACTGGTGCGTATCCCACAGGCGAAAAATATCCTCGATAGCTATCCGCACCAGCTCTCGGGCGGCATGCGTCAGCGGGTGATGATCGCCATGGCGCTGTCGTGCAAACCGGCTTTGCTGATTGCTGACGAACCCACCACCGCGCTGGATGTCACCATTCAGGCGCAGATTCTGCAACTCATCCGCGTATTGCAAAAAGAGATGCAGATGGCGGTGATTTTTATCACCCATGACATGGGCGTCGTCGCTGAAATCGCCGACCGCGTGCTGGTCATGTACAAGGGGGAAAACGTCGAAACGGGCGACGTGAGCCGCGTTTTCCATACCCCGCAGCACTCCTACACCCGCGCCCTGTTGGCGGCCGTACCGAGGCTTGGGGCGATGAAAGGAACGCAGCTGCCTGCGCGTTTCCCGCTGCTCAATGTCGCCGAAGATCCTCTTGCTCCCCCTGACGCTGGGCTGACGCAGTCAACGCTCGTTCCCGGTGCCCCTCCCATTTTGCAGGTGCGCAATCTGGTCACGCGCTTTCCGCTGCGCAGCGGCCTCTTTAATCGCGTAACCCGCTACGTGCATGCGGTGGAAAAGGTCAGTTTTGACCTCTATCCCGGCGAGACACTGGCGCTGGTGGGAGAGTCGGGCTGTGGTAAATCCACCACCGGCCGTTCGCTGTTAAGGTTGGTCGAAAGCCAGAGCGGGTCGGTGATTTTCAACGGTAAAACGGTGTTTGACGGCGAGCATGCCGGGCAGCTTTCCGGTGCCGCATTACAGCACCTTCGTCGTGACATTCAGTTCATTTTTCAAGACCCTTACGCCTCGCTTGACCCACGGTTGACCGTCGGTTATTCGATTATGGAACCGCTATTGGTGCATAAGATTGGCACCCGGCAGGAGGCCAGAGCGCGCGTCGCCTGGCTACTCGAGCGGGTCGGGCTGCTCCCTGAACACGCCGATCGTTATCCGCACGAGTTTTCCGGTGGCCAAAGGCAACGAATCTGTATCGCGCGTGCGCTGGCGCTGAACCCCAAGGTGGTTATCGCCGATGAGTCGGTCTCGGCGCTGGACGTCTCCATTCAGGCGCAAATTGTCAATTTATTAATGGATTTACAGAAAGAGTTCGGCATCGCGTTTCTGTTTATTTCTCATGATATGGCGGTCGTGGAGCGCATCAGCCATCGCGTTGCGGTGATGTATCTGGGGCAGATTGTGGAAATAGGGCCGCGTGCGGCGGTATTCGAGAATCCACAGCATCCCTACACCCGCAAGTTGATGGCCGCCGTGCCGGTGGCCGATCCCTCCCATCGACGCGCCGAGCAGGCGCTGCTGGTGGACGAAATTCCAAGCCCCATCCGCCCGATTGGCGATGAACCTATTATTGCACCGCTGGTGCGTGTCTCTGAGGGGCACTATGTTGCCCGTCATACCATTGCCAGCGTTTATTGACAGTCGAAGGGTACCTCTACAGGGTCTTTTATAAATCTAAGGTAAAGGAAATCAGTATGAAGCAGAAAATGGTGCGCAAGGCCGTTCTGGCGACCTTAATGGTCAGCGCGATGGCTTCCGGCTCGGCCTGGGCAGCGAAGGACGTAGTGATTGCGGTCGGTTCAAATTTCACCTCGCTTGACCCTTATGACGCCAACGATACGCTCTCTCAGGCGGTGGCAAAATCCTTCTATCAGGGCCTGTTCGGCTTTGATAAAGATATGAAGTTGGTCAACGTGCTGGCCGACAGTTACACCGTGAGTCAGGATGGCCTGACCTACACCATCAAGCTGCATCCGGGCATCAAGTTCCAGGACGGCACCGATTTCAACGCACAGGCGGTGAAAGTTAACCTCGATCGCGCCAGCAATCCTGACAGCCACCTCAAGCGCTACAACCTGTTCAAAATGATCGCCAAAACCGAGGTTGTCGACGCGACCACGGTTAAAATCGTGCTGAAAGCGCCATTCTCCGCTTTTATCAATAACCTGGCACACCCCTCTGCGGTGATGATTTCCCCTGCTGCATTGACGAAATACGGCAAGGACATTGGCTTCCATCCGGTCGGAACCGGCCCTTATACCCTCGATCAGTGGAACCAGACCGACTTCGTCAAGGTGAAGAAATTTGACGGCTACTGGAAGAAGGGTGAGCCAAAGCTGGATACCATCACCTGGCGTCCGGTCGTCGATAACAACACTCGCGCCGCGATGCTGCAAACCGGCGAGGCGGATTTAGCCTATCCGGTGCCTTACGAGCAGGCGGCGCTGCTGGAGAAAAACAGCAAGCTGCAGCTGGTGACCTCGCCGTCGATCCTACAGCGTTATATCAGCTTCAACGTGACGCAAAAGCCGTTTGATAATCTGAAGGTGCGTCAGGCGATTAACTATGCCATCAACAAGCAGGCGCTGATCAAAGTGGCGTTTGCCGGTTACGCCGTGCCTGCCGAAGGCCCACTGCCTGCAAGCATCGAATATTCGGCTAAGTATCAGCCATGGCCTTACGACCCGGCCAAGGCGCGCGAGCTGCTGAAAGAGGCTGGTTATCCGAACGGTTTCACCACCACGCTGTGGTCATCGCACAACTCGAGCACCGCTCAGAAGGTGTTGCAGTTCACTCAGCAGCAGCTGGCGCAGGTCGGTATCAAGGTAACCGTGACCGCGTTTGACGCCGCGCAACGTGCGGCTCAGGTTGAAAACGTGGGCCAGAAGGAGTCGGGTCTGCGGATGTTCTATACCGGCTGGTCAGCTTCAACGGGAGAAGCTGATTGGGCGCTGACGCCGCTGTTTGCAACGCAGTCTGCACCGCCGAAGCAGTTTAACACCGCTTTCTATAGCAATCCTCAGGTCGACAAAGATCTCAGCGATGCGCTGAATACCACCGACAAAGCCGCTAAGGCCAAGCTGTATAAAGATGCACAGGACCATATCTGGGCTGACGCGCCGTGGGCATTCCTGGCCACCGAGCGCCTGCTGTCGGCAAGCAACAAGCGTCTGACCGGTTTCTACGTGATGCCGGATACGTCGTTCAACTTTGATAATGCCGATGTGAAATAGCATGACTGCATGCCCCGTGGTTTCGCGCGGGGCACTGCAGGAAGGCCCAATGGATCGAGTTAACCATTTATTATGCTGAATTATTTTATCAAACGGCTGCTGGGCCTGATCCCAACCTTGCTTATCGTGGCCGTGTTGGTGTTTTTATTTGTCCATCTGCTGCCGGGTGATCCTGCGCGTATGATGGCCGGGCAAGATGCCGATCAGAGCGTGGTGGAACTGGTTCGTCAGGATCTGGGGCTGGATAAGCCTTTGTGGCAGCAGTTTCTGACCTTCTTCGGCCATGCGCTGCGCGGTGATTTTGGTCATTCTATGGTGTCGAAGCGACCGGTTATCGATGAGATAGCGTCCCGCTTTATGCCGACACTTTATTTAACGTTGACCAGCATGCTGTGGTCGGTGATTTTCGGGCTGATTATTGGCGTAGTGTCCGCCGTGTGGCGCAACCGCTGGCCCGACCGTCTGGGCATGGCCTTGGCCGTATCGGGCATTTCGTTTCCGGCCTTTGCGCTCGGTATGCTGTTGATGCAGATTTTTTCCGTCAATCTGGGCTGGTTACCGACTATCGGAGCAGACGGCTGGCGTAACTATATTTTACCCTCAATCACGCTGGGAGCTGCGGTGGCCTCAATCATGGCACGCTTTACCCGCGCGTCTTTTGTCGAGGTCATGCAGGAAGACTATATGCGCACCGCGCGGGCCAAAGGGGTTCGCGAGTCCGTGGTCGTGGTTAAGCACGGGCTTCGCAACGCGATGATCCCGGTGGTGACCATGATGGGCCTGCAGTTTGGTTTCCTGCTCGGCGGATCTATCGTGGTGGAGAAGGTCTTTAACTGGCCGGGACTGGGACGCTTACTGATTGATTCCGTCGAGATGCGCGACTATCCGGTGATACAGGCGGAGGTCCTGCTGTTTTCGCTGGAGTTCATACTGATTAACCTGTTGGTGGACATGCTGTATGCCGTCATCAATCCTTCAATTCGATATAAGTGAGTGAGCGCATGAAAAACTGGCGACGCAAAGCCGCGCTGGCATCCATGCCATTAGTAACTCGAGAAAGCCTGAGCCAGCCGCCGGTGCGTACGCCGCTGCGCGCGTTCTGGCGACGTTTCCGCAAACAGCATATTGCGTTGATAGCGGGCGCGTTTGTCATCCTGTTGATCGCGGCGGCGGCCTTTGCTCCCTGGTTAGTGCCGTTCGATCCGGAAAATTATTTTGATTACGATCGGCTGAACGAAGGGCCCTCGCCGCTGCACTGGTTAGGCGTGGACTCACTGGGGCGTGATATCTTTAGCCGCATTCTGATGGGGGCGAGGATCTCGCTGGCGGCGGGCGTGTTGTCGGTTATCCTCGGTGCGGCCATCGGTACCCTGTTAGGACTGATAGCAGGCTACTACGAGGGCTGGTGGGACAGAATCACCATGCGCATCTGCGACGTGCTGTTTGCCTTTCCTGGTATCCTGCTGGCGATCGCCGTCGTAGCGGTGATGGGCAACGGCATGGCCAATGTGATTGTCGCGGTGGCGATTTTCAGCATTCCCGCTTTCGCGCGTCTGGTGCGTGCTAATACGCTGGTGCTGAAAGGGCTAACTTATATCGAGTCTGCGCGCAGCATTGGGGCGTCGGATGTCACCATCCTGTTTCGCCATATTCTGCCGGGTACGCTGTCCTCGATTGTGGTGTATTTTACGATGCGCATCGGGACATCGATTATTACTGCGGCAAGCCTATCGTTTCTCGGCATGGGGGCACAGCCCCCGACGCCGGAATGGGGTGCAATGCTCAACGAAGCGCGGGCGGACATGGTCACGGCGCCGCACGAAGCCATTTTCCCGAGTCTGGCGATATTTTTGACGGTGTTGGCGTTTAATTTATTAGGTGATGGTCTGAGGGACGCGCTGGATCCAAAATTGAAAAACTAAGACTCCTTATCTCATTGGGCATTGCAGCCTGTTTTGCCCAAATCTGACTCAAATACTTAAGCGGCGTTTTATTTTTCTCTCTATAGTCTATCGCTTCAGAAACCCTGTCTGGAAGGTACAGCATTCAATCTAAGTAATGAATTGAAATAGAAATTATTTATAAAACCCTTAAATTTTAAATGTAAATTTGACATAAATAATGGTTAAGAATACTACTTTTTTAGTAAATGATATTTAACTTTTCAATCAGTAAGCGTTAGGTCTTGCATTCAACATTTATATTCAGGCGTTCAGCACTTTTGTCCATGATGGCGGATCCACTTCCCGTGAATAACGATAACACCTTGTTTATTAATTTAAAAATTTAGCTACAGTGTCGTAGGGTTTAGAGGATACTCAGTGAGAAATTTATCGCTGGACTACTTATAAGCAGTCTTGGCTTATAGCAACGTTTTAATTCATCTTGATATATTAGCCGCCCTAGATCCCACAATCGGCTTTGCATTGGTTAAGGGTAGTTTGCAGGTGCCAATTTAAAATGGATTATCATTACGTTGCTGGTGGATATGGAACGTTATGGTATCTAAACTGCTTGGGACGGGTGGGGATTGTTCTTTATTTTATTATAAAGTCATTAATGGCAACGGTTAGCGACTTGCCAATTATTCAACGGCTCTGTTAGTTATTCACCCATTCTTCATGGCAATTTACGAACAACATACTCCACGTGTAGACGAAAATACCTTTGTGCTCGTGCTGTCGAGTATCGCTTCTGTACTGCTGGTGTGGGTCCACAAAAAATTAAAATACAGACTTTGAGGAGGGCTTGCCTCAAGCCCTCCTTGGCGGGTCAGAGTCATTGCCCAGCGCGCAAGGCGCATGCCCTTGATCCAGAAATTAAAGAATTAAAAAAGCCGCGCTGCATGGAAACGCAAATGATCTTCCACAAAACTCGCAATCGTATAATAGCTGTGGTCATAGCCGGGCTGAACGCGCAGCTGTAGTGGCCAGCCGCGCTGGCGGGCGAGCTCGGCAAGTTTGGCAGGCTGGAGTTGATCGGCAAGAAACTGATCGCTATCACCCTGATCGACCAGGATCGGGAAGGTCTCTTGCTCTGACGGTAAACTGCTCAGCAGATGACAGCTGTCGTACTGTAGCCACTGGCTTTCATCTGCGCCGAGATAGGCGGTAAAGGCTTTACGTCCCCAGGGGACCTGGCAAGGGTTCACAATCGGTGCGAAGGCTGAGGCAGAACGGAAGCGCTGCGGATTCCTCAGCGCCAGCATCAGTGCGCCGTGGCCGCCCATCGAATGGCCCATAATTGACTGACGATCGCTGATGTTAAAGTGCTCCTGCACCAGCAACGGCAGCTCGTCTATCAGGTAATCGTACATACGGAAGTGCGCCGCCCACGGTGACTGAGTCGCGTTCAGATAAAAACCGGCACCCTGTCCCAGGTCGTAGCCTTCGTCGTTGGCCACGTCATCGCCGCGCGGGCTCGTGTCGGGCATCACCAGTACGATACCCAGTTCGGCCGCAATCCGCTGTGCGCCTGCCTTGGTGGTGAAGTTTTCGTCGTTGCAGGTCAGACCCGACAGCCAGTAAACAACCGGCGGCGGACTGTCATCACGCGGCGGTGGCAGGTATATGCTGAAGGTCATGCTGCATTGCAAACTGCTGGAGAAATGACGGTAACGCTGTTGCCAACCGTCGAACATCCGGTGTTCTTCCAGAAGTTCTATCGAAATGCTCATCTGTTACTCCTTTAGTATTTTTGAAATCAATGCGTGGAAACGGGGGGACTCTGCTGCCCCAAAATCAGTTCTTTCAAGGCCCTTACGTTCGGGCCGAAAGCATCTCGACGCCAGAAAAGCCAGGTGGCCGTCTCAGCAAACTCATCCTCTATCTCATTAACCTGCACGCGCTCTGCGCCAGGCAACTGCGCCAGCAGACTTTGCGGCAGCATAGCAATGCCGGCACCGCTGGCGACACAGGCCATCATCGAGTGATATGACTGGATCTCCATCGTAGTGTTCGCCTGTAGCCCCGAGTGCTTTAACCAGTTCTCCAGCCTTTGACGATAAGAGCAGCTGGGGCGAAACGCAAATACCGTATGTCCCGGCCGGCCGGGCAGGTCGACCATCGGCGCTTCACCCAGAGGGGAAATAATCACCATGCGCTCATGGAAGGCGACGCAGCCGTGCAGGTCATCGTCGCTTATCGGACCGTCGGCCAGCCCCGCCGCCAGTCTCCCCGAACGTACACCTTCAATGGTTTCGCCCGAGGTGGCAGTGGTCAAAGAGAGAGCAACCTGCGGATAACGCTGGTGATAGGCCGCGAGCAGCCCCGGCAGGCGCGTTGCCGCCGAACTCTCCATCCCGCCAAGCGCAAATTGCCCTGCCGGTTCGCCGGTATGAGTCAGTGCCAGCGCCTCGTCGCTCAATGCCAGAATGCGCTGCGCATAGCTTAAAAAATTGTGACCGAGAGCCGACAACCGCAGACGCTGTTTCTCGCGGATAAATAAATCTGTGCCAAGCTCTTGTTCAAGCTGGCGCAGGCGGGTGGTCAGGTTCGAGGGAACGCGGTGCAGCTGTTCTGCCGCACGCGCCACCGAGCCGGTTTCTGCCACGCAGCAAAACATTCGTAGCTGGGTAAGATCCATAGGTTGTTCTCTTATCGTCACGAAGTTTGTTTGTATTATTCACTATTCGTGATTCTATCTTTGCGCCATTATGATTAAAAGCTTTTATTAGAAGCATTGAATCAGGGTTCACCTGTCTATAAAAAAATCGCATGAGGTAGGTATGGCATTTCGTGTTGCGTTAACGGGTTTTCTGGCCTTTGTCGTGGCGTTGGGAATAGGGCGTTTTGCCTTTACGCCACAGGTTCCCCTGATGATTGCCGAACATCAGTTTACTCTGACCGGCGCCGGGCTGGTGGCGGCATTCAACTATCTCGGTTACCTGTTTGGTGCCTATGACGCGATGAAATCGACGCGTCACGTGGAGCGCCGCTTGTGGATTGGCGTCTGGGGGGCGGTCGTCCTGACGCTAGTTTCGGCAACGATTACCGGCGAAGTATGGCACTCGGTCGTGCGTTTCGCGATAGGCTGGACCAGCGGTTGGGCGATGGTTCTGGTTGCCGCCTGGTGTAATGAACGTCTTGCGCAGCTGGGCCGCCCGGCGATGAGCGCCGCCGTTTTTGCGGGGCCGGGCGCGGGTATCTTCCTGAGCGGGATTCTGGCCGTCGGCATTCACAGCATGGCGCTGAGTGCGGCCGAAGCCTGGGCGGTTTATGGCGCGTTGGCGCTGATTCTGACGCTGTTAGTGACCCGTAATTTTCCGCGAGCTGGGGAGCTGCACCGTCCCAATAGCACGCTTGCGCCTTTGACGCTGACACCAGTCCTCAAACGTCTGGTCGTGAGCTACAGCCTCGCGGGCTTTGGCTACATTCTTCCGGCGACATTTTTTTCGCAGATGGCGAATGCGCGTTTCCCCGACAGTCTGTTCGCCCAGTTTGTCTGGCCGGTGTTTGGCGGTGCCGCGATGGTAGGCATTGCCCTCGGTATCTTGACGCGTCACTGGCTCAAAACCCACCAGCGGTTGGCCGTCGTACTGTGGTTGCAGGGAATAGGCGTGCTGTGCGCCGAGATTGTTCCAGGCGTGAACGGGCTGATTATTGGCGCGGTGCTGACCGGCGGTGGCTTCCTCTGCGTGGTGCAGCTGGCGCTGCAATATAGCCGCGAACTGGCCCCGACGCACAGCCGTTATCTGGCGGGTCTGCTGACGACCGGTTATGCCATCGGACAATTGATGGGACCGCTGCTGTCGGCGGTTTCGACCTCGTTAACGCACCATCTTGACCCCGCGCTTTATGTGGCCATTGCCGGATTCCTGCTCGCTGGCGCGTTGGTTATTAAGCGAGTTTGATAACTTGCGGCTATTTCAGCCATCATGAAGGACAATCACTGGATTCTGTGGACGGAGTCAACTAAAGTAGGCCACCTCACTTTGATGTGATCCACGTCATGGTGATAATAACTGCTGGAGAAAAAGAGAATGGCGACATTGAGTAAAGAAGCTGTATTGGTTCATGAGGCATTGATTGCCCGCGGTCTTGAAACCCCCCTGCGTGAAGAGCCGTCGTTAGACGCCGAGACACGCAAAGCGCGGATCGAGGAGCACATGACCGGTATCATGCAACTGCTTAATCTTGACCTGAACGATGACAGCCTAGCCGAGACGCCGAAGCGTATTGCTAAAATGTACGTCGATGAGATCTTCTCCGGTCTGGACTACGCAAACTTCCCGAAAATCACCGTCATTACCAACAAGATGAAGGTTGACGAGATGATTTCAGTACGTGATATCACCCTGACCAGTACCTGCGAGCATCACTTTGTGACAATCGACGGTAAAGCGACGGTGGCCTATATCCCTAAGGATTCGGTGATTGGTCTGTCCAAAATCAACCGTATCGTACAGTTCTTCTCCCAGCGCCCTCAGGTGCAGGAACGCTTGACTCAGCAAATTCTGGTCGCGTTGCAGACGCTGCTGGGTACCAACAACGTCGCGGTATCGATTGACGCGGTTCACTACTGTGTGAAAGCGCGCGGCATTCGTGACGCGACCAGTGCGACGACCACCACCTCGCTGGGCGGCCTGTTTAAAACCAGCCAAAATACACGTCAGGAATTCCTGCGGACTATTCGTCACAACTAATTACTTCTGTAATTGATTGATAAATAGTTATTTAGCGTCAGCACTTGCGGCACCCTATGGGTGCCGTTAGTCTATGGATCTTTCCCGCAACAGGACGTCATCAATGCGCCCACGTATTGCCACGCTGGATTTTGCCCGTGGTATTGCCATCTTAGGCATTCTTCTGCTCAACATTAGCTCCTTCGGCCTGCCAAAAGCCGCTTATCTGAATCCAGCCTATGCGGGAGAACCTTCAGCGAGCAACGCCTGGACCTGGGCGATACTCGACGTGGTCGCGCAGGGAAAATTCCTGATGATGTTTGCCATGCTGTTTGGTGGCGGCCTTTACCTGCTGTTGCCGCGCGGTAAGGCGTGGATCCAGTCTAGGCTGTCGCTACTGCTGCTCTGCGGGCTGATACATGCGATATTTTTCTGGGATGGCGATATCCTGCTGTCTTATGGGCTGATTGGCCTGGTGTTCTGGCGACTGATTCGTGACGCAAAAAGCAATGCGTCACTTTTTCGCACCGGCGTCGTGTTGTATCTGGCGGGCGTCGGCATACTCGTGCTGCTTGGGCTGATTTCTTCCCCCGATCCCGGCGGATACTGGCTGCCGGGCTACGCGGAGCTACAGTATGAACAGTTCTGGCGGCTCAAAGGGGGCATTGAGGCAATCAATAATCGCCTTGATCTCCTCTCTTCCAGCCTGATTTCGGTGGCCGTGCAGTACGGCTGGGAGCTGGGCGGGGCAATGCTAATGGGCGCAAGCCTGATGCGCAGCGGTTGGCTGAAGGGGCAATTTAGCCCCGCTTACTATTTGCAGCTCGCGGCGATACTGTTACCGTTTTCATTGGCCATCCAAATTCCTGCCGTAGTTTTTGCCTGGCATACCGGCTGGTCATACCGCTGGAGCGGTTTTTATCTACAGGCACCGCGTGAAATCGGCGCATTGATGCAGGCAGTGGGCTATCTGGCGCTCTGCTACGGTTTCTGGCCGCAGCTGGTCAAACAGCGTTGGGTCTACCGGATTTCTCAGGTCGGGCGCATGGCACTGACTCACTATCTGCTGCAAACGTTGATTTGCACCTTTTTCTTCAATACTCTCGGTTTTTATGAGCATTTCAACCGCTTACAGCTGGTGGCGTTAGTGCCTGCGGTATGGGCTATCAACCTGGCCGTGACGCGGGTGTGGCTGCGTTATTTCCGTCAGGGGCCGATGGAGTGGCTATGGCGCAAACTGACCGCTCAGGCGGCGGGCGAGTCACATCATGGAACGCATTGATAGCCTGAATGTGATGCTGCGATAAAAGTTGCAAAATTGTATGTAAACGTTTTCTGAGCTGTGACGTAATTCACGCTGGTTTGTCGTCAAAGCGTTTAGGATAGCGGTCGTGCAGAGCAAGCCGATCGCTACACTAAAACAGGAAAACCGTATGATCACTGTACTTTCTCTTTTGCCAGACTTCTTATCTTCTGCCCGGGGTTCATCTCTTTTTTGCTTCCGTCGGCCTCTGTTAACGACCAGCGGAGCGACCTATGGTTACCATTCGTGATGTGGCCAAATTGGCCGGCGTTTCTGTCGCCACCGTCTCCAGGGTATTGAATAATCCAGCAATTGCCAGCAAAGAGGCGCGCGAGCAGGTGCTCAAAGCGGTCAAGACGTTGGGCTATCGACCGAATGCGAACGCGCAGGCGTTGGCAACCCAAAGTAGCGATACCATCGGCGTAGTGGTCATGGACGTCTCCGATCCCTTCTTCGGCGCGCTGGTTAAGGCCGTCGATACCGTCGCCCAGCAGCACAACAAATACGTTCTGATCGGCAACAGTTATCATCAGGCGGAGAAAGAACGTCATGCCATTGAAGTGCTGATCCGCCAGCGTTGTAACGCACTGATTGTCCATGCAAAAGCGTTAGGTGACGCTGAGTTGGCTCAGTTCATGGAGCAGGTTCCAGGTATGGTGCTGGTTAACCGGGTAGTAAGCGGTTACGAACATCGCTGCGTCTCGCTCAATAATGTGGTTGGCGCAGAGATGGCGACCAAGTTGTTGATCTCTCAAGGGCATCAGCGAATCGGCTATATCGGCTCAAGCCACGGCATTGCCGATGAAGAAGAGCGCTTTCAGGGATACGTCGCCGCAATGCAGCAGGTACGTCATGGCGAAAAGGCCCCGTTTGAAACCTGGCGTGCGTCGGGTTCACCCGATTTACAGGGCGGCGAGGCGGCGATGGTTGAACTGCTTGGGCGCAATCTGCACCTCAGCGCCGTGTTTGCCTACAACGATTCGATGGCCGCCGGAGCGCTTGCCGTATTGAAAGAGAACGGAATTCGCGTTCCTCATGACTTTTCGTTGATCGGTTTCGATGATATTCCGATTGCGCGATATACCAGCCCAAAACTCACCACCGTGCGTTATCCCATTATTTCGATGGCGACGCTGGCGACCGAATTGGCGCTTCAGGGGGCGGCAAATCAGCTCACTGCGGGGGTCTCACACTGCTTTATGCCGACGCTAGTGAGGCGGCATTCTGTGGCGCCGTGGCAAAGTGTGGCACCGGTCACTCCCTGAGAATTTATTAGGATGTAACCGTTTTCAATATGTGAGAACTTTCACAGTTTATTAACATCGCACCTATTATGATTCATTCGTTTTCAAGATGATTCCGTCTGTATCATTTTGAATGAATGACGGTAGCAATGAATATTCTGCCTGTCGATTCTGGCAATCAGGCGACAGGCAATGCAGTAGCAAAAAACTAAAACAGTGATGATAAGCAATTCCGGAAGATCTTCGTCAAGGAAGACAGGCATCCAGAGAATCGACTTCTCATAAGAGAGCGGTGGACGCCAAATTCTGTACCCCCTACATAAAAACCGGAGATACCAATGAATAAGAAGGTTTTCACCCTGGCTACACTGGCTGCCTGCATGATGTTTGGCTCTGTTGCCCATGCCGCAGACACCCGTATCGGCGTCACTATTTATAAATACGATGACAACTTTATGTCTGGCCTGCGCAAAGATCTCGAGAAAGATGCAAAAGCGGCTCCGGACGTTCAACTGTTGATGAATGACTCACAGAACGACCAGTCCAAGCAAAACGATCAGGTTGACGTACTGATTGCCAAAGGCGTAAAAGCGCTGGCTATCAACCTGGTTGACCCCGCTGCTGCTCCGGTTGTTATCGAAAAAGCCCGTGCTGCCGGTATTCCTGTGGTGTTCTTCAACAAAGAACCTTCTCGTAAGGCGCTGGACAGCTATGACAAGGTCTATTATGTCGGCACCGACTCCAAAGAATCTGGCGTTATCCAGGGTGAGCTGATTGCCAAACACTGGAAAGCCAACCCGTCATGGGACCTGAATAAAGACGGCGTCATTCAGTATGTGTTGTTAAAAGGCGAACCGGGCCACCCGGATGCCGAAGCGCGCACCACCTACGTTATCAAAACGCTGAACGAGAAAGAGGGCATCAAGACCCAGCAGCTTCAGCTTGATACCGCCATGTGGGACACCGCACAGGCGAAAGACAAGACCGACGCCTGGTTCTCTGGTCCTAACGCCAACAAGATTGAAGTGGTGATCGCCAACAACGATGCGATGGCGATGGGTGCGGTTGAAGCCTTGAAAGCCCACAACAAAACCAATATTCCGGTATTCGGCGTTGACGCCTTACCGGAAGCGTTGGCTCTGGTTAAATCGGGTGCGATGGCCGGTACCGTATTGAACGATGCGGAAAACCAGGCAAAAGCGACCTTTGATCTGGCTAAAAATCTGGCCGAAGGCAAACCTGCGGCAGACGGCACAAAGTGGAAAATTGTTGATAAAGTTGTGCGTGTCGCCTATGTACCGGTTGATAAAGACAATCTCTCTCAGTTTGTGAAGTAATTCGTTCTTCTTGCCGCTCTAGCGCCTTTGCTAAGGCGGCAATAGTCCAGAATTCTTTTTGTTTAGATATTGCAGCCAACACTTTTGACCTGAAGAAACAAAAATAAGTCAAACGGCTAATAAGCTAAAAGCAGTGGCATGTTTTAAGCAAGTTTTACAAAGCAGTTTGAGTAAACCTACTTTGCGTTATGTCGCTTAGGTCAGCCGGTCAGGTTATTTCTGACCGGCAATTTTATCCTTTAGCCAGATTTCATTTACTTAGGTAGCGCTATGGCCAGTCTTAATACGGAACAGCCCCGCGAGTGGCTGCTGGAAATGAGCGGAATTAATAAGTCATTTCCGGGCGTAAAGGCGTTAGACAATGTAAATTTAAAAGTTCGTCCACACTCCATTCATGCATTGATGGGTGAGAACGGCGCGGGTAAATCTACATTATTAAAATGCCTGTTTGGTATTTACAGTAAGGACTCAGGGACCATTCTTTTTCAGGGCAAGGAAGTTAATTTTAAAAGCTCGAAAGAAGCATTAGAGCAGGGCGTTTCGATGGTGCATCAGGAATTAAACCTGGTATTGCAGCGCACCGTTATGGATAACATGTGGCTGGGTCGTTATCCAACGAAAGGCATTTTCGTCGATCAGAACAAAATGTATCATGACACCAAGGCCATCTTTGATGAGCTGGATATTGATATCGATCCACGCGAGAAAGTCGGTAAGTTATCTGTTTCTCAAATGCAGATGATTGAAATAGCGAAAGCATTTTCCTACGATGCAAAAATAGTCATCATGGATGAGCCAACGTCTTCTTTAACCGAAAAAGAAGTTAATCATCTGTTCACGATTATTCGTAAGCTGAAAGATAGAGGCTGCGGCATTGTTTATATTTCTCACAAGATGGAAGAGATCTTCCAGCTGTGTGATGAAATTACCATCCTGCGCGATGGACAATGGATTATTACTCAGCCGCTCGAAGGGCTGGACATGGACAAGATAATCTCGATGATGGTTGGCCGCTCTCTAAGCCAACGCTTCCCCGACCGCCTTAACAAACCGGGTGAGGTTATTCTCGAGGTACGGAATCTGACCTCTTTGCGTCAGCCTTCAATTCGTGACATTTCTTTTGATTTGCATAAGGGTGAAATTCTCGGTATCGCCGGGCTCGTAGGCGCCAAGCGCACCGATATTGTGGAAACATTATTTGGTATTCGTGAAAAGCTACAGGGAACCATTAAGCTTCACGGTAAAAAAATTAACAATAATAGTGCGAATGAAGCCATTAATCATGGCTTTGCTCTGGTGACGGAAGAGCGTCGTTCAACCGGTATTTATGCTTATCTGGATATTGGTTTTAACTCGCTGATTTCGAATATTCGTAACTATAAGAATAAAATCGGTCTGCTGGATAATAACCGTATGAAAAGCGATACCCAATGGGTTATTGACTCCATGCGTGTTAAAACACCTGGGCATAGAACCAATATTGGTTCGCTTTCAGGCGGTAATCAGCAGAAGGTTATTATTGGTAGGTGGTTATTGACCCAGCCAGAAATACTGATGTTGGATGAACCAACGCGCGGTATCGACGTGGGTGCAAAATTTGAAATCTATCAGTTAATAACAGAGCTGGCAAAGAAAGAGAAAGGCATTATTATTATCTCTTCCGAAATGCCAGAATTGTTGGGTATTACTGACAGAATACTGGTTATGAGCAATGGACAGGTCGCGGGTATTGTTGAAACAAAAAGTACTTCGCAGAATGAAATATTACGCCTTGCATCCTTGCACCTCTAATTTCTAAGGGTTCTTATTATGAATGCGTTAAATAAGAAAAGCATGCTCACTTATCTTAAAGAGGGCGGGATTTACGTTGTACTGTTTGTATTATTGGCCATTATTATTTTTCAGGATCCTACTTTCCTGAGCCTGATTAACCTGAGCAACATTTTGACCCAGTCTTCCGTGCGCGTCATTATCGCACTGGGCGTGGCGGGGCTGATTGTGACCCAGGGTACCGACCTTTCAGCCGGCCGTCAGGTGGGTCTGGCCGCTGTGGTAGCGGCAACTATGCTGCAGGGTATGGACAACGTCAACAAGGTGTTCCCGCATCTTGACGTGGTGCCGATTCCGCTGGTTATTCTTGCCGTCTGCCTGATTGGCGCGGTGATTGGTCTGGTCAACGGCATTATTATCGCCTACCTCAACGTGACGCCGTTTATAACCACTTTGGGTACCATGATTATTGTTTACGGCATTAACTCGCTGTATTACGACTACGTGGGCGCTTCGCCGATTGCGGGTTTTGACTCACACTTCTCGCATTTCGCACAAGGCTTTATTAGCCTCGGCGGCTTGAAGCTGTCCTACATCACCTTCTACGCGATTATTGCTATCGCCTTCGTTTGGGTCTTGTGGAATAAAACGCGCTTTGGCAAAAACATTTTTGCCATTGGCGGTAACCCTGAAGCGGCGAAGGTTTCGGGTGTTAACGTACCGCTTAACCTGATCATGATCTATGCGCTGTCCGGTGTGTTCTATGCCTTCGGCGGTATGCTCGAGGCGGGGCGTATCGGCAGTGCAACCAACAACCTCGGCTTTATGTATGAGCTGGACGCCATCGCGGCCTGCGTGGTCGGCGGCGTGTCGTTTGCGGGCGGGGTCGGTTCTGTGGCTGGCGTGGTGACCGGTGTGCTTATCTTTACCGTCATCAACTATGGCCTGACCTATATCGGCGTGAACCCTTACTGGCAGTACATTATCAAGGGCGGCATCATCATCTTCGCCGTTGCGCTCGACTCATTGAAGTATGCCAAGAAGAAGTAAGCTTTAGCTTACAGTTTTACGCACCCGAAACGGGTACGTTACAGAAGCCCTTTAACGGCAGAACACAGGATTTGTGTTCTGCTTTTTTTTGCCTGCTATTTACCGGCTGCGGCTGGAGGCGCGACGGCGGGGGGCGTTTTTTCTGCTGCTTTCTTCTCGGCCTTTTTCTCGGCGGCTAACTGATGTTGCAATGCGACAACCTGTTCTGGGGTGACGGCAGGATAGCCCTGCGCATCGTCAGGAATATGATGCACGGCTGGGATAGGAATAAGAGGGCCGAGGAAGCGAGGCTGGCGATGCAAAATATACAGATCATTCAGCGCGCCCAGACGGGCAAAGATTTCACGTACGCGCACCGTCAGAATATCTTTAGGTGAAGGCACGGCAAAACATTGCGCCTGAATTCCCATGTGCAGGGCGATAAACAGCGCCCGCTCGCAGTGGAAACGCTGGGTAATAATCAGAAAGTCGTTGGTGTCGAAGACTTTGCGGGTGCGCACAATCGAATCCAGCGTGCGGAATCCTGCGTAGTCGAGCACGATGTCGCTCGAAGGGATCCCCGCGGCCATCAGGTCGCGACGCATGGTCATCGGTTCGTTATAGCTCTGCAGTGCGTTATCGCCGCTGAGCAGCAGATATTTTACCTTGCCGCTGTTGTAAGCGTTAATCGCCCCTTGGATGCGGTAGAGATAATACTGATTGATAACGCCGGTGCGGTAATATTTGGCGGTGCCCAATACGACGCCGACCTGGCGATGCGGCAGTGCCTGCACTTCATCGTAGATATAGTCTTTGGTCTTCCAGCTAATCCATCTGTCCAGCCCAATAGCGACAACCAGCATGAATACTACGATGCTGATAAAGCCTACTATTAGCCGCTTAATCATGGAATTGCCTTTAAGTCTGTGAAGGGAGGCGAAGGGTTCAAGGCTACTTTACCTGCCCGGCCGACGCAATAAGCGAAGGCTTAGAACATGTCACATGCTCCTTTTTTAAACGGGATGCTGGGTATTTGGCGCGGTAGCCGCCTTGGCTTCAGTTAATCACCCGAATCACTGACCTGAGTAAGCTCATCGGGTTTTTTAAATTTACCGCCTTGCTACCGCACCTACGACTCAGCCGTTAATGCGGCAACGAGGTAATCTGCGGCTTAGAACGACGTGCGCTTATAGGTACGGTACTGCGGTATCCAGAAGTTGTGCTCAATGGCTTTGGACAGCGCGTCTTCAGTGGTGACCTGCGCCACGCCTTCTACCTGCGCCGCTTTGCCGACTTCCATTGCGATACATTTTGATACGCCCTGAATGTCGTTCACGTCTGGCAACAGTGAGCCTACGCCATCGGTCGCCAGCGGTGAGCAGTCTGCCAGTGCGCGGCTGGCTGCCATCAGCATGCCGTCTGTTACCTGTTTGGCCCCAGAGGCGATGACCGCAAGCCCAATACCCGGGAAGATATAGGAGTTGTTGCACTGGGCAATAGGGTAGACCTTGTCCTTATAGCTGACAGGCGCGAACGGACTGCCAGTAGCGACCAGCGCGGCCCCGTCGGTCCAGTTGATGATATCGGCCGGATGGGCCTCAACGCGTGACGTTGGATTGGTCAGCGGCATCACGATAGGACGGTCACAGTGGGCGTGCATCTCGCGAATAATTTCTTCAGTGAACAGGCCTGGCTGGCCGGAGACGCCGATGAGCACCGTCGGTTTCGCGTGGCGTACCACCTCAAGCAGGGAGATATTGTCGCTGTCGACGTCCCAGTCCTTAAGATTCTCGCTGTTCTGCACCAGCTGGCTCTGGAAGTCGAGCAGGTTGGTCAGTTTGTCGGTCAGCAGGCCAAAGCGGTCAACCATAAAGATGCGGGCGCGGGCTTCTGCTTCGCTCAGGCCTTCAGATTTCATCTGCGCCACTATCTGTTCGGCGATGCCGCAGCCCGCAGAACCTGCGCCGAGGAAGGTCACGGTCTGGTCACGTAGACGACTGCCCGCCGCGCGACTGGCGGCCAACAGGCTGCCGACGGTGACCGCAGCGGTCCCCTGGATGTCGTCATTAAAACAGCACAGTTCTTCGCGATAACGGTTGAGCAGCGGCATGGCGTTCTTCTGCGCGAAGTCTTCAAACTGCAACAGTACGTTCGGGAAGCGAACTTTCACCGCCTCAATGAACTGATCGACGAACGCATAGTATTCGTCACCGGTGATGCGAGGATGACGCCATCCCATGTACAGCGGGTCATTCAACAGCTGCTGATTGTTGGTGCCTGCGTCAAGCACCACGGGCAGCGTGTACGCCGGGCTAATGCCGCCACAGGCGGTATACAGTGACAGTTTCCCGATAGGGATCCCCATCCCACCGATGCCCTGGTCACCCAGTCCGAGAATACGCTCACCGTCGGTAACCACGATCACCTTGACGTGTTGCTTGGTGGCGTTTTGCAGCATGTCGTCGATGTGTTCACGGTTCGGATAAGAGATGAACAGGCCGCGCGCGCGACGATAAATCTCGGAGAAGTGCTCACAGGCAGCGCCCACGGTCGGAGTATAAATCACCGGCATCATCTCGCTCAGATGCTCGTCGATCAAACGGTAGAACAGGGTTTCGTTGGTGTCCTGAATGTTGCGCAGGTAGATATGCTTATCGATATCGGTCTTGAAGTCCTGAAACTGGCGATAGGCGCGAGCGGCCTGTTCTTCGATACTTTCAACCGTTTCCGGCAGCAGGCCGTGAAGGTTGAAGCTGGCGCGCTCTTCCTGGCTAAAGGCGCTACCTTTGTTTAATAACGGAAACTCAAGCAGGATTGGGCCGGCATGAGGGATATAGAGTGGGCGTTTACTTTCGTATTCAAGTTCCATTGATTTACTCTTCAGGTCTCGGAAAGGCGGGAAAGGCAAAGTTAATAAAGCGCGATGGTCACATCGATTTTTAACAGCGTTGTGTGACTCAAGGACTTTAGCAGAGGTGAAAGGGCCAACTCAATTATTTAGCCCGGAATGGGGAGAAATGTTGAAAATTCGTTAATGAATAGTTGAATCGACAGGGCCATCTGACAATGGCCCTGCATTATGGGGCGTGTTGATTTATAAAGTAAATCAGAGCTGGACGTGCTGCAGTTGATCGCAGCCCAGCGCCTTAAGCGTTGCGCGGGTTGCGTCAAACTGGCTAACGAGCGGATCTTTCTTCTCCACCAGCGCAGCGCGGCGAATCGTCAGGCAGCTCTCGCCCGACAAATTCAGTACCACCAGTGCCGCCTGTAGCGGTGGCAGGCTCGGGTTGAATGCGGCGTTCTCGGCGTAGCGGCCGGTATAAATTTTTCCGCTGGCACTCTCTAATGCCACGCCGCTGTGCGACTGGCTGTAAGGGGCGTGGCTCTGGTTGCAGGCCGACAACGCCTGTTCTACCAGTGCATCGCCTTCGGCATTGTGATAACCGTGGTCGACGCTGTCCATGAGCAGGGTGGCAATCTCAAGGTCGCGCGGGCCGAATGAGTAGGGAAGATAGTCACCCAGCGTAGCCACCTCGCGGTCTGGCAGATGGATGGCCAGTTCGGTACCGCTGTTGAGTTCATTCATAAACTGACGGCAGTGCCCGCAGGGGGTGTAGTTGACCGTAATCGAGGCCAGCTGGGCTTCACCACGCATCCAGGCGTGGGTAACGGCAGACTGCTCTGCGTGCACCGTTTGCTGCATTGATGCGCCACGAAATTCCATGTTGGCACCAAAGTACAGATTGCCGCTCACGCCACGTGCGACTGCGCCGACGTAGAAGTTTGAGATAGGGGCAATCGAGCAGGCTGCGGCCAGAGGAAGCAGGGCAAAGGCCAGCGCGGCGTCGTCCAGTCCAGTTTGTGATTTAAGTTGGTTGACCTGTGCGGCGGTAAACATCGCGGGGAAGTCGTCATGGCGGAGTATCGGCTCAAGGGCAGATTGCAGTGGAGCGGGCAGGCCAGCATAAGCATCGATGAAACGTGTGTGCATGGAGACATCCTTGGTAGCATTTTGGCAGGCTATTCTAAGACGCTTTTAGTGTTTCTTATGTGACAAGTATCACTATATTTATGAAATTGATGCAATAACTTGGCAAATTGCGAGATGTCTCGCAGGTTTTGGTCATCAAATGGAGGGCGAGTGTCTAATGAAAATCATCGAGAGCGGTGTTCGCGACGTGGCGACGGGAAAAAATGTCACGATTGTTATGCCATCCAATATTTATGGATGCACCCTGGAGGATGATGTCTTCGTCGGCCCGTTTGTCGAAATTCAGAAAGGATGCGTCATCGGTAAAGGAAGCCGTGTGCAGTCGCATACGTTTATCTGTGAAAATGTCATCCTCGGCGAGTACTGCTTTATTGGCCACAACGTGAGCTTTGCCAATGATTTGTTTAAAGGCGGTGCACCCGATCCCGATGCCGGGAATTGGATTAGCATCCTCATTGGAAATAACGTCACTATTGGCAGTGGGGCGACTATCCTCACACCGTCCATTTGCGCGGGCGCAGTGATTGGCGCAGGCAGTGTGGTAGTGAAACCTATAACCGTGAAAGGCACCTATGCAGGAAATCCTGCGCGATTAATAAGGGCACTATAAGAGATAAAAAACCCGAAGATAAAAATATCTTCGGGTTTTTTATGATGCCAGGAAATTCATTCTGGAAGCTTGACTCAGTTTCTTCTTTCGAAAGCCAGCGCGCGGCGTTCTATCAGGCGCATCATCAGCGTCAGCAGACCGTTTACGCAGAGGTAAACCACGCCCGCCGCGCCAAACACCATCACGTCATAGGTACGACCATACATCTGCTGGCTGTGTCCCATGACGTCCATCAGAGTGATGGTGTAGGCGAGTGAGGTACTTTTGAACACCAGCACCACTTCGTTCGAGTAAGACGACAGTGCTCGTTTGAACGCAAACGGCAGCAGAATACGCAGCGACTGCGCCTTTGACATGCCCAGCGCCTGGCAAGATTCCCATTGACCGCCCGGAATTGCCCTGACCGCACCGGCAAAAAGCTGGGTGGTGTAGGCCGCGCTGTTCAGCGCCAAGGCAAACATCGCGCAAAGCCATGGCTGGGAGAGCATTTCCCACAACCACGGAATGTTGCGAATAGACGGAAACTGCCCCGGACCGTAGTAAATCAGGAAGATCTGCACCAGCAACGGCGTACCGGTGAACAGCGTGATATAGCCGCGTACCAGAGGATTCAGTACCGGTACCTTAAGCGTCAAGATAACCGTAAACAGCAACGACAGCAGCAGAGCGACAATCAATGCCGCCACGGTCAGCGTCAGGCTGGTATGCAGGCCTTTCAATACTTCAGGCAAATAGTCCCACATCAGGAAGCACTCCGTTCAAAGCGGGTGGTACGGAGTTCGATGCGTTTAATGACGAACTGACTGAACAGGGTAACGACCAGATAGATAGCCGCCGCCGTCACATACCAGGTGAAGGGCTGCTGGGTGCGCGTCGCGATGCTCTTAGTTTGCAGCATCAGATCGTTGACGCTGATGAGCGACACCAGCGCGGTATCCTTGAGCAAGACCAGCCATTGGTTGCCGAGGCCGGGCAGGGCGTGGCGCCACATCTGCGGCATAATCAGCCGGAAGAAGATAGCCGTCTTACGCATGCCGAGCGCCTGACCCGACTCCCATTGTCCCTGAGGAACCGCTTTCAGCGCGCCGCGCAGCGTCTGTGACGCATAGGCGGAATACAGCAACGACAGTGCAATCACACCGCAGACAAAGGGGCTGACCTCGAAATTATCGAGTGGCAGTTTAACCGGGATCTGGAACAGATAAAGATTGAGGTCAAAACCGTCGGACAGCGTCAGCAGCAGCTGCGAAGAGCCGAAATAAATAAAAAGTACCACCAGAATTTCCGGCAGGCCGCGCAAAATCGTCACCCAGGCGGTGCCCAGCCAGCTCAGCGGTTTCCAGGGAGAAGACTCCCAGACGGCAAACAGCATCGCCAGGAACAGGCCCAGGATCAGTGCACAAATGGCAAGGCCGACGGTCATCCCGGCGGCGCTTAGCAGAGGTTGGAGTTCAATCATCGATAGTGAGATTATTGCGTGAACCATTTGGTGTACAACGCTTTGTAAGTCCCGTCTTGTCTGACTTTCGCAAGTGCGTCGTTCATTTTACCCAGCAGCTCGGTGTTGTTCTTACGTACCGCGATACCCACACCGTTGCCGAAGTAGGTCTTGTCGGTAACAGGCTCGCCCAAGGTGCTGAGCGTTGGGTTCTTGGTGATGAATTCATGCACTACGGCAGTGTCCCCGAATACGGCATCGATACGGCCATTTTTCAGGTCGAGCACGGCATTCTGATAGCTGTCGTAAGGCACCGCGGTGATCTCAGGATGTTTGTCCTGAAGGAAACGCTGGTGCGTGGTGCCGTTTTGAATACCTACACGCTTGCCTTTCAGCGCAGCCAGGTCGGCAAATTTGCCTTTCTGTGCGAAGAAGGTCGCGGTGTTGTCATAGTAGGCGTTGGTGAAGGAAACCTGTTTCTGACGCTCGGCGGTGATGTCCATACCCGAGATAACCGCGTCGATACGGCGGAATTTCAGGCTAGGGATCAGGCTGTCGAACGACTGATTAGTAAAGGTACAGGTCGCCTGCATTTGTTTACACATGGCGTTGGCCAGATCGATATCGAAGCCTTGGATCTTGTTGTTTGAATCAACGAATTCAAACGGAGCATAACCCGCTTCGGTGCCGAAATTAATGGTCTCTGCCGCGCTAGCAGACAGGCTGACACCGGCTAAAACAGCCGCAATAATGAGCTTTTTCATTGCAAACTACTCCATATGTAATCTAAAAGGGGCAAATCAGTGTGATAAATAGCTGGCAAACTCGCGGGTCTGCGGCTGCGCGAAGCAGTTGCCATCACCCTGTTCGATGATGCGGCCATTTTCCATATACACCACGCGTGTTGCCGTTTTACGGGCGACCTCTACTTCGTGGGTCACAATAACCTGCGTAATGCCGGTATCGGCCAGCTCACGAATAATGCTGACGATTTGTGCGGTAATTTCAGGGTCAAGCGCGGCCGTCGGTTCATCAAACAGCAGGACCTGAGGTTCCATCATCAGCGCACGGGCAATCGCCACACGCTGTTGCTGCCCACCGGACAGATGTAATGGATAACGCTGGGCGAAATCTTTCAGGCGCAGGCGGGTCAAGAGCTTTTCGGCGCGCGCCATCGCGGCCTCTTTGCTTAAACCGAGTACGCGACACGGTGCCTCGAGCAGGTTATCCAGCACGGTGCGATGTGGCCACAGATTGTATTGCTGGAATACCATACCGACGTTCTGACGCAGTTCACGGATAGCCTTTTCGTCCGGCTTCTTTTGGAAGTCGAATTGATTGCCCGCAATTTGCAGGTTGCCTGAGCGCGGCATTTCCAACAGGTTCAGAACCCGCAGAAGTGAGCTTTTACCCGCGCCGCTTGGCCCCAGAAGCACCAAGGTTTCGCCCGCAGGACAGTCAAGCGTAATGTCAAAGAGTGCCTGGTGGACTCCGTAGAAGCAGTTAATACTGTTTAGTTGAATACTCATGCGCAAATACTGAATAGCCATTAATGCCGCAGAGGGTACCCTCTGTAGCATAGTTATGCAACAAAGGAGGGTTAAAATTTATTTGTGTGCAACCTGAATCATAAACTTAGCATAAGATATCGTTAACGAGGTGTTACAGCTGGTTATTTTTGTATACACCTCAGACGCATTACACTGCAAATGCAAACCAAAATATAAACCGGGAAAGGATGGAAATGAGGCGTTTTTCAATACGTTGGCGTGAGGCCATCATTCTTGGCAGCCTGATGCTGCTGGCGGGATGCCAGTCATCCTCTTCCGTAACGCCGCATCGCGACTATGTGCTGGAAAAATCACGTCAAGCGCAGGGCGCGGACCAGCGTATTCGTTTTCTGGTGATTCATTATACCGCCGAAGATTTTCATACCGCGTTGAATACGCTGACCGACGAGCACGTGAGCGCCCACTATCTTATTCCTGCGCAACCGCCGATCGTTAACGGCCAGCCCGTTGCCTGGCAGCTGGTGCCTGAGTCGATGCGTGCCTGGCACGCGGGCGAGAGCGGCTGGCGCGGCAGAACCAATATTAACGATACCTCGATAGGCATCGAGCTTGAGAATAAAGGCTTTACCCAGCGCCTGCTCGAGCGTCAGTTCTATCCTTACCCTGCGTTACAGGTGGCACTGGTCACCTCGCTGAGCCGGGACATCGTCAGACGCTATCAGATACAGCCGCAGGACGTGGTTGCTCATAGCGATATTGCGCCACAGCGCAAAGAAGATCCCGGTCCGCTGTTCCCGTGGCAGCAGCTGGCGGAGAAGGGCGTCGGTGCCTGGCCGCAGGCGTGGCGCGTGAAGGCATTATTGCACGGACGTGACCCGCAGCAGTCGGTGCCGATGGCGGGATTACTGGATAAACTGGCGCGCTATGGGTATCCAGTGACGCAAGATATGACGCCGCGTCAGCAGCGTCGGGTGGTAGCGGCGTTTCAGATGCACTTCAGGCAGCGTGACTATCGCGGAAATCCGGATGCGGAGAGTGAAGCCATAGCGGACGCCCTGTTACAACAGTATCCGTCGGCGGCAAATTAATTCGGGTGACTGATAATACCCTGCTTCTGTTGCAGTTTTCCGTGGTCTCTGAGCCACAGCGCGGTGCGCTGGATGCCTTCGTCGAGTGAGACAATCGGGTGATAGCCTAACTCGGTCTCGGCACGTTGGGTGTCCAGAGTGACGTCGAAGTTGAGTTTGGCGACGCTGTAGTGGGTCAGCATCGGCTCGCGGTGCTGCTTGCGTCCCAGTTTCTCCATCCCGCGCGCCATCATGTCCAGCAACGGATAAGGCACGGTGCGGATGCGATATTTCACGTCTAGCCCGGCCATCAACTGCTCGATAATCGTCTTTAGCGGACGCGGCTGCATGTTGGTGATGTTGTAGGCGCGGCCTGACTCATGATTCTGACTCTCGGTCGCCAGCCACATCGCGTGCGCCACGTTCTCGACGTAGGTCATGTCCACCAGCGCCTCTCCGCCGCGCGGCAGCATCAGGGTGCCATATTTAATCATTTGCAGCAGGCGCGGCAGCAGCACGTTGTCGTGCGGGCCGAAAATCCCCTGCGGGCGCAGGATAGTGAAATGCGTCTGCGGATTCGACAGCGCCAGCGTGGTGATCACCTGTTCGGCAGCCGCCTTGCTGCGGGCAAACTGATTGGCAAACCGCGCAGGGCGGAAGTCTTCTTTAATATTGCGATGATGGTGAAAGTCGAAATAAATCGCCGGCGAGGAGAGATGGATAAAATTCTCTACGCCATAGGCGGCGGCCCATTCGCCGAGGCGACGCGTCGCACGGACGTTCGCCAGTTCGAAAGCCTGCTCGCTCCCCCACGGCGCGCTCAGCCCCGAGCAGTGCCATAGCGTATCGACGTCTGCCAGCAGCACTTTTGCCTCTGAGGAAACCAGATTGGTCAAATCGGCATGAATAAATTCCGCACCCAGTTTTTCCAGTAATGGACCCATTGCCGCATTGCGGCCGGTTGCCCTGACTTTAATGCCTTTTCTCCGCAGATATTCCACTGCGTTGCGGCCTGGACCACTGGTTGCACCGGTAACCAATACCTTCATAAATATCCGAATTCCGTGAAAATGTCGTTGCAGTCGGTCTCTAAACAGACCCCTGGCAAATAGGCGGCCATTCTTTCTCGAATTTCAACGCTATGCAATGAGAAACAGGATAACTTGTGACGCTGGCCGGTGCGTTTGCCTGCAAAATAGACCGGCCGCTTTTTCAGTGACCGCGCCGGTCTTTTTGCCGCGCCAGACTGGCTATTCTTTTCGCCATGCCGCGAAAAAGGAAAAGGTGCGCAGGCATCATTGCATACCAGTAGCACAGACCGCGCGCGCCGGCCGGATGCCACCAGGCGCTAATGTCGAGACTGCGTCTTTCGCCGTGGTCTTTCAGCGTAAACGTCAGCCTGCCCAGCCCCGGAGCCTTCATGCCGAACAATAGGGTCAGTGATTTTTCTGATACCTTGCTGATAACCTTCCAGCCATCCACGTTGTCCCCGACCGAAAGTGTAGCCTTCGCGGGCCGACCCGGTGGTATTTTGTTGCCTAACAGCCGATCGATTCTTTGATGGAAACGCCACAGCCCTGGAGCAAAGAAGAACCCTTCCTCACCGCCCAGCTGTTGAATAACCCACCACAGACCGTTGAGTGACGCCGAGGTCTCGAGACGGAATCCCACCTGTTTGGCATAGAAACCGTAACCCTTGCGCCAGCGGCGGTGTGCGTCCGGATCATTGCCCCACTCAGGGGTGTTCAAAACGCTTTCCTCCTCTTGCGCCAGCGCCAGATTAATCGCCTCGTCAATTGAGGTCAGCGGCTGAGGTAGAAGCTGGCGCAGGGCATCGCTGTCGGAGGGCAGGTCCTGCTTCAGGCCTTGAATCAGCGCCCGAACCAGCGGCGTTGGCACCGACGTCAACAGGCCGAGAAACGCCAGCGTCAGCAGCTGCGTGGGCAGAGGGATCGGCACCAGCCAGCGGCGTTTGCCGCTCAGCGCGATAAAACGCTCCATCAGCTGACGATAGCTCATGTATTCCGGTCCGGCGGCGTCAAAAATACGATGCGCGACGCACGGATGCTCGATGAGCCCATTGAGGTAGTAGAGCAGGTCGTTGAGGCCTATCGGGGACGAGTGTTTTCTTACCCATCTTGGCGGAGTCAGGACCGGCAGGTTGTAAATCATGTCGCGCATCACCTCAAATGCCGCAGCGCCCGGGCCAATGACGATGCCCGCCCGCAGCTCGGTGACCGGAATAGGGCCCAGACGGAACAGGTCACCGGTCAACTTGCGTGCCTGCAAATGCGGTGAAAAGGGCTTCTCCGGCTGCATTGAACCGAGGTAGATAACGTGTTTGATCGAGGAGTCTTTGAGTGCCAGCAGGGTGTTCTGCGCCGCTTGACGCTCTTTCTCGAACAGATCCTCGTCATCACTCATGGCGTGTACCAGATAAATCAGCACGTCAGCGCCTGCAAACGCATCGCGCAGGCTGGCATTGTGGTATACGTCGGCAAAGCAGCAGCGCACGCCCGGCCATTTTTGCGCGACTAACCAGTCTCGGCGTCTTGCGGCAGCGGTAACCTTATAACCCTGCTGAGTCAAATAGGGGACAAGGTGTTGGCCGATGTAGCCGCTGGCGCCGAGAACGACGACGCGGGTCTCTGCGTTGAGTGTTGGCATCTTCCATTTTGCTCTTTCAGTGTGAAGAAAAGCGCCCGCAGACGGAGAGCGACGTCCCTGCTTCCATTCGGTCTGCGGGCAGCGTATTACGCCTGATTAGTCAGAAAACGTTGCCATAAATCGACAACCTTCTGTAAATCCTGACGGCTGATATTGATGTGAGTGATGATACGGGTCAGCGGACCTGACGAGATTATCACGCCGTGTTCGCGCATCCATGGGCCCAGCTTCGCCGCCTGTTCCGCTGACTGACGCACATAGAGAATATTGGTCTGCGCTCCGGGGGCGGCGATCTCCAGCCCAATGCCGCGCAGCTGCTGCTCGAGCCATTTGGCATTATCGTGGTCTTCTTTCAGGCGCTGGACGTTATTTTCCAACGCATAGATTCCCGCCGCCGCCAGAATCCCCGACTGACGCATGCCGCCGCCGGTCATTTTTCGCCAGCGATTGGCGCGATGAATGTACTCTTTACTGCCCACCAGCAAGGAGCCTACGGGCGCACCGAGCCCTTTCGACAGGCAGAGGGTCAGGGTGTCGCAATAGCGGGTAATCTCACTCAGCGGCACGTCGAGTGCGACGGCGGCATTCATGATGCGCGCGCCATCGATATGTAACGCCAGCCCTTTTTCACGCGTGAATTCAAAGGCCTTTTTCAGATACTCCAGCGGCAATACCTTGCCACTGTGGGTGTTTTCTAGGCTTAGCAGGCGGGTACGTGCGAAGTGAATGTCGTCAATTTTGATAGCTGCTGCGACTTTGTCGAGGGGAAGGGATCCGTCGTCGGCCATGTCCAGCGGCTGTGGCTGAATACTGCCGAGTACCGCTGCGCCTCCGGCCTCATACATATAGTTGTGTGCTTTTTGGCCAACGATGTATTCATCACCGCGCTGGCAGTGGGTCAGCAGGGCCACCAGGTTGGCCTGAGTGCCGGTGGGGAGAAACAGGGCGGCCTCTTTGCCTGTCAACTCACAGATCAGTGCCTGAAGGGCGTTGACGGTCGGGTCATCGCCATACACATCATCGCCTACCTCGGCCTGGTACATGGCCTGACGCATAGCCTCATTTGGGCGCGTAACGGTGTCACTGCGTAAATCGATCAACGTTGCTTCCTCTCACTCATGGCCTGAACTTTGGGGGGTGAAAAGGGGCGATATACGCCCCTCGGTGGAATATTCTTTCCACTATATACCTATAAATATGCGCAATGCGGAAGGGTTTTCTTCAGCGTAACCAGTTGGTTTTAGCCAATTCAACCACTTCATCGCCGCGACCATTAATAATCGCGCGCAGCATGTAGAGGCTAAAGCCCTTGGCCTGCTCCATTTTGATCTGCGGCGGCATCGCCAGCTCTTCCTTGGCGGTGATGACATCAATCAGCACTGGACCCTCGTGCGCGAAGGCCTCTTGCAGCGCGGCATTAAGCTGCGAAGCCTTTTCGACACGAATACCTTTAATACCGGAGGCCTCGGCAATAGCAGCGAAACTCGGGTTCTCCAGCTCGGTGCCGTCGGTCAGATAACCGCCGGACTTCATCTCCATTGCCACGAATCCCAGCGAGCTGTTGTTGAAAATGACCAGCTTGACCGGCAGTTTGTGCTGGGCGATGGAGAGGAAGTCTCCCATCAGCATGGCGAATCCGCCGTCGCCGCACATCGCCACCACCTGTCGATTTCTGTCGATAGCCTGCGCGCCGATAGCCTGTGGCATGGCGTTGGCCATTGATCCGTGATTGAAGGAGCCCAGCAGGCGGCGTCTGCCGTTCATTTTAAGATAGCGGCAGGCCCAGACGGTTGGCGTGCCAACGTCGCAGGTAAATATCGCGTCATCGGCGGCATACTCGCTAATCTGTTTAGCCAGGTACTGTGGGTGAATCGGCTGCTTGTCGTTGAGGGTCGCCAGGTCGTCAAGCCCTTTGCGCGCTTCTTGATAGTGTTTTAGCGCCTTATCCAGAAAACTGGCGTCGGTTTTAGCCACCAGGCCGGGCAGCAGGGCGGCGAGCGTAGATTTCACGTCTCCCACCAGGGCGACATCAACGTGGCAGTGTGAGCCGATGCTGCCCGGATTGATATCAATCTGAATGATTTTGGCATCGGTCGGGTAGAAGGCGCGATACGGGAACTGAGTGCCGAGCAGGACCAGCGTGTCGGCGTTCATCATGGCGTGATAACCGGAAGAGAAACCGATGAGACCGGTCATGCCGACGTCATAAGGGTTGTCCCATTCGACGTATTCCTTCCCGCGTAAGGCATGCACCACCGGCGCTTTCAGCGTTTCGGCAAGCTTGACTACCTCCTGATGGGCACCCGCACAGCCGCTGCCGCACATTAGCGTAATATTGGAGGAGCCGTTTAGCAGTTCGGCGAGCTTTGCAATCTCTGAACCCTGCGGTTGGACTACCGGCGGCAGCGGTTGATACCACTGCGTGCTGGCCTCTTCAGGCGCGGGCTTGAGGGCGACGTCGCCCGGCAGCACGATAACCGAGACGCCTTTGTCGAGAATCGCTTTACGCATCGCGATGGCGAGCACCTGAGGCAACTGCTCCGGGTTACTTATTAGCTCACAGTAATGGCTGCATTCGCGAAAGATATCGGTTGGGTGTGTTTCCTGAAAATATCCACTGCCTATCTCGCTGGAGGGAATATGCGCAGCGATGGCAACCACCGGCACGCGGTTGCGATGACAGTCGTAAAGCCCGTTAATCAGATGCAGATTGCCCGGTCCGCACGAACCGGCGCAGACCGCAAGCTTGCCGGTAATCTGCGCCTCGGCACCGGCGGCGAAGGCCGCGACCTCTTCGTGGCGGGTGCCAATCCACTCGATAGTGCCCATACGGTTAAGGCTGTCGCTCAGGCCGTTAAGCGAGTCGCCGGTCACGCCCCAAATTCTTTTTACGCCAGCTTCTTCGAGCGTTTTCGCGATAAATGCCGCTACGGTTTGTTTCATGAATCCCTCCGGTGTTTTTAGATTTTTCAAGCCGCTGAGAAATTTTCTGCGGTATCAATAAATTTAAAACTTCTGGAGGTAAGCATAGACGATAAGATTTTATCGGCGTTTCAGGATGAAAATACCGCCATCAGGACGGGGGCGACCAGGCTGAGCACAAACCCATGCACCACGGCGGCGGGAACCATGTCCAGCCCGCCGCTGCGCTGAAGCACTGGCAGGGTGAAATCCATCGAGGTCGCACCGCACAGGCCCAAAGCCGAGGAGCGGCTGCTGCGCACCAGCGTGGGGATGAGCATAATCGCGCACAGCTCGCGCGCCAGGTCGTTAAAGAAGGCCGCGCTGCCAATCACCGGTCCGAAAGCATCGGTCAATACAATGCCGGAGAGCGAATACCAGCCGTAGCCGGAGGCCATCGCCAGCCCGGTTTTCAGCGGTAATCCCAACAGCAGTGCAGCGAGCAGTCCGCCGCCGAGCGACGTTGCGCCGACCACGGTTGCCACCATCATTCCGCGGCGATTAAGGATTATCTGACGCAGCGTCAGGCTGCTATTGCCCAGCTGGATGCCGACAATCACCAGCAGAAAGATCAGCGCCGCCTCGCTGGCTTCGCTGGCATAGGTGAGCCAGTGCCACTGCGTTAGACCCAGCAGAAAGCCGCCGACCACGACGCCACACAGGCGCAGTGAGTCGAGCGCCATGCCGAGCCGAGAGGGCAGTTTTTCCTGACGAAACTGGGTTTTCCACGGCTTACGACGTTCGAGCAGCCACAGGGCAATCAAATTGACGGCAAAAATACAGACGAAAAAAACCGCCGTGTATTTGAAAATCATCAGTAAATTGGCGCTTAGGTTATCGAGAAATGCCAGGCTGACGCCCATGATAAAAAGGATCACATACACCATGGCGCTCAGCAGCCTGTCGACCGTGTGCAGCAGGCGGCGGTTTTTAACCGGAATGAGGTAACCGAGGATTAGCGGGACTAGAATAATTAACAAGCCAGAGTACATTTTTAACAGAGTCCATTCGTTATTGTGATAATTCGAAGTATTGTAATAATGGTAAGCATTGTAACAGCGCCCTTTTTTATAGCCATGCTCAACGCGGGAACCGGACCAGAAAATAGTCGCACGGGAGGTGCCAATGTATCTTGAGCATATCGATATTGTCGGTTTTCGGGGGATTAACCGTCTCTCGCTGACCTTGACCCAGCCAGACCGGCGTGGGGTGGCGCTGGACTCGCTCCATGAAGAGCGTGGACAGGCCAATTTGGGCACTATTAACACTAACACCGTTCTGTTGGGGGAAAATGCGTGGGGTAAATCGAGCCTGCTTGATGCCCTGACGCTGTTGTTATCGCCAGAGCCGGAGCTTTACTGTTTTCAGGAACAGGATTTTCATTTCCCGGCCGGTGAACAGCAGGAAAAACAGCGTTATCTTCACGTCGTCTTCACCTTCTGTGAGAACCAGCCAGGCAATCACATGTCCCCGCGATTCAACCCACTGTCACCGCTCTGGGTGCGCTGCGAAGATCGTCTTAATCGCATCTATTATCGGCTTGAAGGTGAGATGGACAACGACGGCAGTGTGGCGACGTGGCGATCGTTTCTGGCCGCCAACGGGGAACCGCTGGCGCTCAGTACCATTGATCCTCTGGCCAAAGTGTTGATCAAACTCCATCCTGTTTTACGCCTTCGCGATGCGCGTTTTGTTCGACGGATCCGTAAGGAAGATCTTGCGCCGCAGTTGCAGCAGGATGCCGGTAAAATGGCCAAGCAACTCGACGAACTGACGCGCAGCCTGATCCATAATCCGCAGGCGTTGACCAATGCCGAACTGCGGCAAGGTCTGGCGGCGATGCAACAGCTGCTCGAGCACTACTTTGGGATGAACAGCATTACGCAGGGCGGAAATTCTGCCGTCGACGAGCGTAATCGAAGCCGTCAGTCCTGGCAGCAAAAGCGCCACGGCAGGGCGGAGAGCCGTCAGGCATGGCGATCGCTGAATAACATTAACCAGATGATTGCTGAACCTAACAGTCGCAGTATGCGCGTGATGCTGCTGGCGATGTTTTCGACGCTGCTCCAGGCCAAGGGGTCGGTTGCGCTGCATCCCGATGCGCGCCCACTGCTGCTGATTGAGGACCCGGAAACGCGCCTGCATCCGATCATGCTTTCTGTGGCGTGGGGGCTGCTCGAACAGCTTCCCCTACAGCGCATCACTACCACCAACTCGGGCGACCTGCTGTCGCTGGTACCGGTCGAGCAGATATGCAGATTGGTGAGGGAGTCGGGCAAGGTCGCGGCATACAGCATTGGGCCACAGGGCATGAGCTCTGAAGACAGTCGCCGCATCGCGTTTCATATCCGCTATAGCCGTCCTTCGTCGCTGTTTGCACGCTGCTGGCTGCTGGTGGAGGGGGAAACCGAGGTCTGGCTGTTGAACCAGTTGGCACGCCAGTGTGGCTATAATTTTGAGTCGGAAGGCATCAAGGTGATCGAGTTTGCACAAAGCGGGCTTAAGCCGCTGCTGCGTTTTGCTCGTCAGATGGGGATTGAGTGGCACGTGCTGGTGGACGGCGACGAAGCGGGCAGAAAATACGCCGCAACGGTGGCCAGTCTGGTAGAGAATCACGACGATATTCTGCGCGACCGCTTGACGGCATTGCCAGCGCTGGACATTGAAAACTATCTCTATCGCAATGGTTTTGAAGACGTCTATCGTCGCGCGGCGGGAACGCCGGAGCACGCTCCCATTTCCGCACGTCATATCATCGAAAAGGCGGTGCACCGCAGCTCGAAACCGGATTTAGCCATCGAGGTAGCGATGTCGGCGTCGGGGCGGGGTAACAGTGCGGTACCGTCGGTGTTAAAGCAGATGTTTTCGCGAGTGGCATGGCTCGCCCGTGGGCGTGCCGACTAATAGCCTTCGTCCTTGGCGCTGCCACGGCGTTGGCTGCGCGCGCTTACCCCAGTTACTGACTTGTGTCAGCTCCTGGGGATGCGCTTACTTGCCGCCTTGTTGCAGCACCAATGACTTGGCTATGGCCTTCTTGCCTGGCGCTGCCACGGCGTTGGCTGCGCGCGCTTACCCCAGTTACTGACTTGTGTCAGCTCCTGGGGATGCGCTTATTACGCGAATTTACCGCGGATTTGGGTCTCCATTTCGTCGAGCAACTGGTAGCGGCGTCGATATTCGGCGCGCTTTTTGCTAGCGATTTCGTCCAGCGATTTATGGCTCACCTGCGGTGGGAAATGGAAATAACCCTCGGGATGACGATGTGCGCCTAGCGTCTCCCAGAAGGCGTCATAATCGGCAAAGACAAACTGTTTACGTTTGTTATAGCGCGGGCTTTCGTAGATATGAGTTTGATTCCCCACGGCAAGCACCTGCGACATATTTAGTTTCTCGGCAATAAGCAGCACGGCTTCCATTAATATCCGTTTTGGAAACAGGCCATGGCAGGCTTTGGTCGCAGTTTGAATTTGCTGATGTTCGACCTGTTGGCCGGGTCCCTGCAATGCCCCGATAAATAACGTTGACTGTTTCTTATAATCAATCAGTGCAAAGGTAATATTCGCCAGCGGGATACCCATTTCATTATTAAACATAAGGGTAACTTCCCCTTCTTTGTCTAAATGATGATTAGCATTCATGCTGATAGAATAAGCATTGTCGTCTTTGCCAATTATCGTTGCCAGCGTCAGAGAATCTTTACCCAGATGCCCAATCTGCATCGTAATCGGCATGCGATCGCGCATATAGCGGTAGTGATCGCGCAAACCTTTGACGTGCTGTTCCCGCGTCATATTCACCGCCAGATAAGGGCGATGGACCTTGCAGGGCAGAGTAGGCTGTGCCATCAAGATCTCGTCTTTAAGCGGATGAGATGCGATGTCATTCATCAATTTAAGGGTCGAACGTGGATAAACCAGGCAGCGCGCCAGAAACTTTATGCGATAGAAAGGTTTGCTCCACATCTTACCCGGAATAAATTGCCCGGTAATTAATGAGGATATTAGTGCGACGCCAGACTGTGCTCTAACGCGAGAAGCCGGAAAGCTTAAGATTGACATGTTCGGTAACCAATAAATGATATTGGAACCATTTGAACAGCTAGATTTTAAACCAGATAACAACGGCACTATGGGCTAAAATATATCTTAGCGGATTGTTTATAGATGGTTTACGTTGAAACGGATTAGTCTGAATGACGAGAATATTAAACAAAAAATAAATTTTTTTGATGGCAAAGCTTGAACCTGCGAATGTTATCCCCCATAAATAAAATACCAGCCAATGAGTGACTGGTATTTTATAAAGTTTGCAGGATTGTCTTCGGTTATCACCCGGGGTTGAGTGGGGTCGTTAGGCGACCACTTCAGTTTCCAATGGAATGATAATGCTTGCATGGTTTCCTTTGGGGCCTTCATGAACGTCGAAACTGACCTGCTGTCCAGCTTTGAGTGTTCGGTAACCCTCCATTTTAATCGTGGAGTAGTGCGCGAAGATATCTTCACCTCCGCCCAAAGGACAAATGAAACCAAAGCCCTTGGCATTATTGAACCATTTAACAGTACCCGTCTCCATGCTCTCACATCCCTCTCATGACTATGGTCGAAGTAATAGTTAAAGAGATAAAGCCTGAATTTACGCGTGATGATGCTGAAAAATACGCGAAAAAGGGGATGAATAACAGCTCATCCGGCTTATAAATTTACACTCTAGTGTATTACTCTTGGACGTCAAGAGATGGCTATTTGTCTAACGCTAGCAGTTCATCAAAGTTTGAAGCAGGTAACGATATTGAGATTTTTTAGGCAAATTTTGCGTCGATCGGGCAGAAAAAATTCCTATTTTATGTCCTTCGGCAAGGATGACTAAAAAATGATAAAATGGTTGGAGTAATCTAGTGACCATGATGAGAGGCGAGGTTAACCCTTTCGGCATGTGTCGAATCAACCTTATCCAACAGATATCAAATGTAAAGGTAGTGGACAGGCGATGGGCGACAATCAAAGTTGGCAAAATTTCGAACATTTGGCGGCAGACAAACAAAAGGATGAGCTAAAACCGCCATCTATGTATAAAGTTATATTAAACAACGACGATTACACACCAATGGAATTTGTGATTGACGTACTGCAAAAGTTCTTTTCTTATGATATTGAACGTGCAACGCAACTGATGCTTACTGTGCACTATAAGGGCAAAGCCGTATGCGGCGTTTACACCGCAGAAGTGGCCGAAACCAAAGTTGCACATGTGAATAGCTACGCTAAGGAGAACGAGCATCCGTTGCTGTGTACGCTGGAAAAAGCCTGATTAAGGCAATCTATTTGGGAGGTGCCTATGCTCAATCAAGAACTTGAACTCAGTCTCAATATGGCTTTCGCAAGAGCCCGCGAGCACCGGCATGAGTTTATGACCGTCGAGCACCTGCTGTTGGCGTTGCTTAGCAACCCTGCAGCTCGTGAAGCGCTTGAGGCCTGTACGGTCGATTTAGTGGCCTTACGTCAGGAATTGGAAGCCTTCATCGAACAGACCACACCCACTTTACCCGCCAGTGAAGAAGAGCGTGATACCCAGCCTACGTTGAGTTTCCAACGTGTGCTACAGCGCGCCGTTTTCCATGTGCAGTCTTCAGGCCGAAGTGAAGTTTCCGGCGCTAACGTGCTGGTTGCCATCTTTAGTGAACAGGAATCTCAGGCTGCTTATCTGTTGCGTAAGCACGATGTCAGCCGCCTTGACGTGGTGAATTTTATCTCCCACGGTACGCGTAAAGACGAAGCGAGCCAGGCTCCGAACAATGCGGAGAACCCGGTTAACGAAGAGCAGTCGGCAGGGGAAGATCGTATGGAGAACTTCACCACAAATCTTAACCAGTTGGCGCGCGTTGGTGGAATCGACCCGCTGATTGGCCGTGATAAAGAACTGGAACGCGCTATTCAGGTGCTGTGCCGTCGCCGCAAAAACAACCCGCTGCTGGTGGGGGAATCCGGCGTAGGTAAAACGGCAATTGCCGAAGGCCTTGCATGGCGTATCGAACAGGGTGACGTGCCGGAAGTCATGGCTGACTGTACGCTCTACTCTTTGGATATCGGTTCACTGCTCGCAGGAACCAAATACCGTGGCGATTTCGAAAAACGCTTCAAATCGTTGCTGAAACAGCTTGAACAGGACAAGAACAGCATTCTGTTCATCGATGAGATCCACACGATCATCGGTGCGGGCGCTGCGTCCGGTGGGCAGGTTGATGCGGCTAACTTGATCAAACCGCTGCTTTCCAGCGGTAAGATCCGCGTAATTGGTTCAACGACTTATCAGGAGTTCAGCAGTATCTTTGAGAAGGATCGCGCGCTGGCACGCCGTTTCCAGAAAATCGATATTACCGAACCTTCACCTGAAGAGACGATTCAGATAATCAACGGTCTGAAAACCAAATACGAAGCGCATCACGACGTACGTTATACCGCTAAAGCGGTGCGTGCTGCGGTTGAGCTGTCGGTTAAATACATCAACGATCGTCATCTGCCTGACAAGGCGATTGACGTGATTGACGAAGCTGGCGCGCGTGCCCGACTGATGCCGGTGAGCAAGCGCAAGAAAACCGTCAACGTCAGCGATATTGAAAGCGTGGTTGCCCGTATTGCCCGTATTCCAGAGAAAACCGTGTCAGCTACCGACCGTGACGTGCTGAAAAACCTCGGCGATCGCCTGAAAATGCTGGTATTCGGACAGGATACTGCGGTTGAAGTGCTGACCGAAGCCATCAAGATGAGCCGTGCCGGTCTGAGCCAGGACCGCAAGCCTGTCGGGTCCTTCCTGTTCGCGGGGCCAACCGGCGTCGGGAAAACCGAGGTTACGGTGCAGCTGGCGAAAGCGCTGGATATCGAGCTGCTGCGTTTCGATATGTCGGAATACATGGAGCGTCACACCGTGAGTCGTCTGATCGGTGCACCTCCAGGATACGTTGGCTTCGATCAGGGCGGTCTGTTGACCGATGCGGTTATTAAGCATCCTCACGCCGTCGTGCTGCTCGATGAAATCGAGAAAGCGCACCCCGATGTCTTTAACCTGCTGTTGCAGGTCATGGATAACGGGACACTGACCGACAACAACGGCCGTAAAGCTGACTTCCGCAACGTGATACTGGTGATGACCACTAACGCCGGTGTGCGTGAAACAGAGCGTAAATCGATTGGTCTTATCCATCAGGACAACAGTCCTGACGCAATGGAAGAGATTAAGAAAGTGTTTACCCCTGAGTTCCGCAACCGTCTGGACAACGTGATTTGGTTTAATCACCTGTCCCCTGAGGTTATCCAGCAGGTTGTCGACAAGTTCATCGTCGAACTGCAGGCACAGCTGGATGCAAAAGGGGTGTCGCTTGAAGTTAGCGATGAAGCTCGCGACTGGTTGTCTGTTAAAGGATATGACCGCGCGATGGGGGCTCGTCCAATGACGCGTATCGTTCAGGAAAACCTGAAGAAACCGTTGGCTAATGAACTGCTGTTTGGTTCACTGGTTGACGGGGGATCGGTCTCTGTGGCCCTTGATAAATCGGCCGACAAGCTGACCTATCACTTTATGAGTGCGCAGAAAATCAAGGAAGAGGGCGCGGTGCACTAAGCAACGTTGTCTGAAGCTGTAAAATGAAAAAAGGCGATGGAAACATCGCCTTTTTTACGCCCGGCTTTCACCGGATTGCGGAAACCACAAAACGCCCTCGCCAACATTCATTGCTGAAAGTGGGAAGAGCGAAATGGGGCAACCTCAGGTATCGCGAGATAAATCAGCGATGAGTGAGCCTATCAGCGGCTACGGAAGACAATGCGGCCTTTGCTCAGGTCGTACGGGGTCAGCTCTACAGTGACTTTGTCGCCCGTCAGGATGCGGATGTAGTTCTTGCGCATTTTACCGGAGATGTGTGCGGTGACCACGTGTCCGTTTTCTAATTCCACGCGGAACATGGTGTTTGGCAACGTATCCAATACGGTGCCCTGCATTTCAATGTTGTCTTCTTTGGCCATCGAGTCCTCTAGGTGTTACTACCATAGTTTTTAACCGGCAAGATAATGCCGAAAAACCCACATTATGTAAAGAATTGTTGGCGTTTTCCGCACTCATTCCCTATTCCTTTAGGAGGGATGGCAAATCAACGTCATGTGGGGGTAAGTCTTGTGGCAACCAGCATCCCGGCGTCAACTGTTGTTGGGAAAGCCTGGATAACTGCTGCAAAAATTGGCGGCGTGGGATCTCTCTCGCACCCAGCGACGCAGTGTGAGGGTTGAGAACCTGACAGTCAATCAGTTCTCCGCCATTACGGGTAAAATATTGGCAAAAAGTCATTATTGCGCACTTGGAAGCGTTCAAACGGCGGCTAAACATCGACTCTCCGCAAAATAATCCACCTACCGCAACGCCGTACATTCCGCCCACCAGTTCATCGCCCGACCACACCTCTATGGAGTGCGCCTGTCCCGCTTTATGCAGTTGCAGATAGCCTTCTTTGACCAGCGGCCCAATCCATGTCCCTTCGCTTCGCTCTTCGGCGCAGGCCGCAATAACCTGTTCGAACGCATGGTTCAGCGTATAACGATACTCGGTCTGGCGCAGAAAACGACGCAGGCTGCGGCTGATATGGCGCTCTTCTGGAAACAATACTGCACGCGGGTCCGGGGACCACCAGAGAATAGCCTCACCCGGCTCGAACCAGGGAAACACACCGCTAAAGTAGGCCGACAGCAGGCGAGTAGGGGTTAAATCGCCGCCTATCGCCAACAGGCCGTTTGGCTGACGCAGGGCGGTTTCCGGGCTGGGAAAGCCGACAGTATTGGGTGAGAGCTGCACCAAACGCATAAAATTCCTAATCGTAGGGGAGCTGTAGCTCCCCGTAAACGCGAAAGATAATCTACTGATTATAGATGAGGTTGGGGGCTAAAGGTGTCCTTCGATGCGACCTGCGCTCATTTTACAAATGCGGTCCATCTTGTCGAGGCCTGCAAGTCGGTGCGTAATCATCAGCAGGGTTTTATTCCGACCCAGCGTCTCAAGCAGAGCAAGGATATGGCGTTCGGTTGCTGCGTCCAGCCCTTCCGTCGGTTCATCGAGGATCCACAGTGGCGCATCGTGGAGCAGCGCGCGCGCCAACCCAAGCCTGCGCTGTTCGCCGCCGGAGAGTTGGCGACCGCCTTCACCAAGCCAGGCGTTGAGCCCGTCGTTATCGAGGAGATTGCCCAATTCAACCTGGCGTAATACTTCGGCAAGACGTTCGTCGTGGCTCGCGGGCGCGGCAAGCAGCAGATTATCCCGCAGTGTGTTGTTGAAAACGTGCACCCGCTGGCTTAGAACGCTCACCATGCTGCGCAAGTTAGATTCTTGGTATTCCATTAATGAAACGCCGTTAAGCAGTATACGGCCTTCCTGAGGGTCCCAGGCGCGGGTCAACAGCTGTGCCAGCGTGGATTTGCCGCAGCCTGTCTTACCCAGCAGCGCCACATGCTCCCCGGCGCGGATGTCCAGACTGATGTCTTCCAGCACCGGCAAGGGTTGATTGGGATAGGCAAAGCTCACTCCCTGAATCGAAATGCTGGCCTCAGGCAACACGGATGCGCCCGTGACAGGAAACACCACGGCGGGCCGCTGGCTAACAATCTGCGTCACCCTTTCGGCAGAGGCCATCACTTGTCCGAAATGCTGGAAGGCTCCGGCCACCGGCCCAAGCGCCTCGAAGGCCGCCAGCGGCGTGAAGACGAACAGGGCCAATAACGCACCCGGCTCAGGCAGCGATCCCACGCCGCCTGCGGCCAGCCACAGCAGCAGACAAAGCGTCAGGCCAGATGCGGCAATCATCAACGCCTGTGAGAGCGCGGAAAGTTTAGCCTGCTGAGCCTGACGGTTAAGCCAGCGTCGTTCGATATCATCAAGCTGTTGCCTGCGCGGCGACTCAACGCCATAAATCACCAGCTCGGACTGACTTTGCAACCATCCGCCAAGCTGGGTGCGATATTCAGCGCGAAGCTGAGTCAGGTCGCGGCCGATAGGTTGGCCCGCACGGTAGAATATAATCGGCAGTAGCACTAGCAGTGCCAGCATAATTCCGCCGAGGGTAAGCGCTAACTGCAGGTCGAGATAGCTCAGTCCGAGGGTTACCCCCACAATCACTACCAGCGCAGCAGTCAGCGGCGAGATGACGCGCAGATAGAGGTGATCAAGCGTATCGACGTCGGCCACCAGTCGATTGAGCAGTTCAGCCTTTTGAAAGCCAGCCAGTCCACCTGGAGAAAGCGGCAGCAGGCGGCTGAAAGTAAACACCCGCAAATGTGCCAGCACGCGGAAGGTGGCGTCGTGGCTTGCCAGCCTCTCGGCATAGCGCCCGGCGGTGCGAAATATTGCCGCGCCGCGAACCCCGGCCGCAGGCAACATGTAGTTAAAACTGTACAGACCAGCGAGTCCGGCAAGCGCTGAAGCGGCAAGGAACCAGCCCGACAGGCTGAGCAAACCGATGCTTGCCAGCAGGGTGATTATGGCGAGCACAACGCCCAGCGCCATGCGCACCCAGTGGCGGCGATACAGTGCAAGATAGGGCAGCAAAATTTTCATGACCGCGTCTCCTGACTCCGCTGGGCAAGCAGTCTGGCAAAAGGCCCCGCCTGAGTGCTCAGCTGCTGGTAACTGCCTTTTTCGACCAGCAGACCGTTGTCCATCACCCACACCTCGTCGTACTGCGCAGCCTCTTCAAGGCGATGAGTGACCAGCAGCGTGGTTTGCTTTTTAGCCGCCGCGTTGAGTGCGCTCATCACGCGAGACTCGCTGTCTGCATCAAGGCTGGCAGCGGGCTCATCGAGCAACAGGAGCTGACAGGGGGAGAGCAGGGCACGAGCCACCGCGACGCGCTGTGCCTGTCCAACCGACAGGCGAGCCGCATCTTCGCCGACAGCGGTATCAAGGCCTTCCGGCAGGCGCGGCAGAAACTCGTCAATGTATGAGCGTGCAATGACCTCTTTAAGCAGTGCTTCGCTGGCATTCGGCTGACCCAGCAAAATGTTTTGGCGCAGCGTTTCTTCGGGCAGATGCGGATTTTGCCCCACCCAGCTTATTTGTTGCCGCCATTGCGTCGCGATGATGTCTTTCAACTCCTGCCCATTGACGTGAAGCTGCCCTTGATACGGCATAAAGCCGAGTAGGGCATTGAGCAGAGAGCTTTTGCCGGCACCGCTGAGGCCGACAATCGCGATACTGCGTCCTGCGGGTACGCTGAAGTCCAGCGGGCCGGCAATTTGCTGTCCCTGTGGAGAGAAGATTCGCAGCCCCGCGGCCTCGAGTGCGACCGGGCCGCTGCTTTGCCAATGCTGGGTACCTTTCATCGGCTGTTCTGCTTCGGCGGTCAAGAACGTCAGCAGGCTTTCTGCTGCCCCAACCGCCTGTGCCTTGGCGTGGTAAAACACCCCGAGATCGCGCAGCGGCTGGAAGAATTCTGGGGCCAGGATAAGCACCAGAAATCCGGCGAACAGGGTCACTGGTGTGCCGTAATGACCAAAGTCGAGTTCGCCGAGATAGGAGAAGCCAAAGTAAACCGCCACGACGGCAATCGAGATCGAGGCGAAAAACTCCAGCACGGCGGAGGAGAGAAACGCCAGTCTCAGCACTTCCATCGTTCGCGCGCGGAAGTTCTCGGTGGACTCCTCAATTTGGCGGATTTCGGCGTCGGCGCGGTGAAACAGGCGCAGCGTATCCAGGCCGCGCAGGCTGTCAAGAAACTGCCCGCTAAGCCTGGCCAGTGCCTGAAAGTTGCGGCGGTTGGCATCGGCCGCCCCCATGCCCACCAGCGCCATGAAAAGGGGGATTAGCGGCGCCGTCGCCAGCAAAATTAGTGCAGCGGCCCAGTTGATCGGGAAAAGGCTAACCAGAATCAGCAGCGGAATAATACCCGCCAACGCTATCTGCGGCAGATACCGTGCATAGTAGTCGTGCATGTCTTCGATTTGTTCGAGGATGAGCGTCGCCCAGCTTCCTGCTGGTTTGCCTTTGATCCACGCCGGGCCGAGCACGTGCAGGCGGTCCAATACCAGCCGGCGCATCTCCTCACGGATAACGCGACCGCAGACAAAGCCGACCTGTTCGCGTAGCCAGGTCACCCCTGCACGCAGCAAAAAGGTCAATGCTAAAAACAGGAAGCTTTGCCACAGCGTCTCGCGCGGCGTGTGGGTGATGATCAAACTGTGCAGCAGCCCCGCCAGCAGCCAGGCCTGCGCTAAAACAAGCAGACCAGACAACAGGCCAAGCATCATGGAAAGGTGGATCCAGCGCTTTGCTCTCGCACTTTGTTGCTTGAGCCAGCGGATTAACTCTTGTTGCCGTGTTTTGTTCATCCCAGATTTATTCATCCCAGATAAGGCGAATGCAGAACGCATAATCTCAAAAAGCACTGTGAGAGTGCGATTGTCCTTTGTTTTCCGTGTTGGCCGGAAATCCCGCACATTCTACAGGGTCTTTATGGCGCTGAACACACCCGACTTTTACAAAAAAATGCTGCATTTACAAACAAAAAAGGCGACCCGAGGGTCGCCTTATGCTTAGCAGATCAGAACGTTTAACATTCACTGCCAGTGCGTAACATTATTCGACGTTAGCCTGTGCTAAACCGTCGAGATAACGTTCTGCGTCCAGCGCAGCCATACAGCCCGTTCCGGCAGAGGTGATTGCCTGACGATAGATATGGTCCATCACGTCGCCTGCGGCAAAGATGCCCGGAATGCTGGTCTGGGTCGCGTTGCCCTGGATACCTGACTGCACTTTGATGTAGCCGTTTTCGAGCTCAAGCTGACCGCCGAAGATGCCGGTGTTCGGGCTATGGCCGATGGCGATAAACATACCGGCAACGTCCAGACTGCTGATTTCACCGTTGTGTACGTCACGCAGGTTGGCGCCGGTTACACCCATCTCGTCGCCGACAACTTCTTCAAGCGTCTTGTTGGTGTGCAGCACGATTTTACCGCTGGCAACTTTGTCGTGCAGACGGTCAATCAGGATTTTCTCGGCGCGGAAGTTCTCGCGACGGTGAATCAGGTGTACTTCAGACGCGATATTAGCGAGATAAAGTGCTTCTTCAACGGCGGTGTTGCCGCCGCCGACCACCGCGACCTTCTGGTTGCGATAGAAGAAACCGTCGCAGGTTGCGCAGGCAGAAACGCCGCGACCTTTGAAGGACTCTTCTGAAGGCAGACCGAGGTAGCGTGCCGATGCGCCTGTCGCGATGACCAGCGCGTCACAGGTGTACTCTTCGCTGTCACCGAACAGACGGAACGGGCGAGTCTGGAAGTCGACGCGATTAATATGGTCAAAAATGATTTCCGTATTAAATTTTACCGCGTGCTCGTGCATACGTTCCATCAGGCCTGGTCCAGTTAAACCTTCAGGATCTCCCGGCCAATTTTCCACTTCCGTGGTGGTGGTCAATTGACCGCCTTTTTCGATGCCGGTGATGAGAACCGGCTTCAGGTTGGCGCGCGCAGCATAAACTGCGGCGGTGTAACCCGCAGGGCCGGAGCCTAAAATCAATAACTTACTATGTTTTACTGTACCCATGGGAAATTCATCTCCGTGATGGCGAACTACGTGATGATAGGGATTGTAGGGAAAAGTGCGGCGTAAAAAAAGCATACTCCGATGTTGTTAGCGATTTGTCTGATAGTTTTTACCTGTAATCGCAGGTAAAAATGATTTTGGTATGAGTTTCTCTTTTTACTTTTGTTATTGTTCAATCTGAAAAGACAGCGAAAAAGGACGTTGAGGGTTTTCAATCTGGCACGTTCTTCTGATTTTGCTTCTTTTGCTTTGACAATCCGCTGTGCATTTGCGAAAACATCTAGGTAAGAAGAAATTAAACGCCAGCTTGTGTCTCAAAATTACGCAATGTGATGCCGGTTTACCCGTTGTGGGTATTGCAGTGTTCACTTTTTAGACATCGGCAGCTACGAGTTTAGGTTTTATTGCGCCTAATTAGTCACTTAGCGTTATTTCTTTTTTTGGCTTCACTAAAAAAATTCGTTTTCTTCTGACAGGGGCAAGACGTCTTAAGGTGAGTCGCAACCTATAAAAAACAGGTCTTCGCTTAGGATAAACCCTTATTACATTGAAGTTGGTTAGGGTATGGCAAGTGCATGGAAGGACATCAGAGAGATAATAATAATGGTAGATAACAAGAAACGTCCGGGAAAAGATCTCGACCGCATTGACCGTAACATTCTTAATGAGCTGCAAAAGGATGGCCGGATCTCTAACGTTGAGCTTTCCAAGCGTGTAGGTTTGTCGCCTACGCCATGTCTGGAACGCGTTCGTCGTCTGGAACGTCAGAATTTCATTCATGGGTACACTGCGTTGCTTAATCCACACTATCTGGATGCTTCGTTGCTGGTTTTCGTTGAGATTACCCTCAACCGTGGTGCACCGGATGTGTTTGAGCAATTCAATGCAGCAGTACAAAAACTAGAAGATATTCAGGAGTGTCACCTGGTTTCTGGGGACTTCGACTACTTGTTGAAAACCCGTGTACCTGACATGTCTGCTTACCGTAAACTGCTGGGCGAAACGCTGCTTCGTTTACCTGGCGTTAACGACACCCGTACCTACGTGGTAATGGAAGAAGTGAAACAGACTAACCGCCTGGTCATTAAGACTCGGTAAGTAAAAGGTACAGGTGCAAAACCTAATTAATTTAGCTACACTCCTGTGTATCCATACAGCTCTGGCGTCGGGAACTTTTCTCGGCGCTATCGCTATTTCAGTTCACAGGAACCTGGAGAGCCTTTCTTGAGCCAGGAATATACAGAAGATAAAGACGTTACCCTGAAAAAACTCAGCAGCAGCCGCCGTATTCTGGAGGCCTTGCTGGTTGTGGTAGCGGTGTTTGCTGTTTACCTTATGGCAGCACTACTCAGTTTCAATCCGTCCGACCCGAGCTGGTCTCAAACCTCTTGGCACGGTCCTATCCATAATTTGGGTGGCGGTGTCGGAGCTTGGATGGCCGATACGCTATTCTTCATTTTTGGCGTGTTGGCGTATGCCATTCCGCCAATCATGATCTGCCTTTGCTGGGCCTCTTTCCGCCAGCGAGACAGTCAGGAATATATCGACTTTTTCACTCTGTCATTACGTCTGATAGGGACGCTGGCGCTCGTTATTACGTCATGCGGTCTTGCGTCACTTAACATTGATGACCTCTATTACTTCGCTTCTGGCGGCGTGATAGGCAGTCTGCTGGGCACAGCCATGACGCCGTGGTTCAACAACGTAGGGGGCACGCTGGTGCTGCTTTGCGTGTGGGCCGCCGGTCTGACGCTGTTTACCGGCTGGTCATGGCTGACGATCGCCGAGAAAATTGGCGGCGCGGTGCTAGGGGTGACCACCTTTATGACCAACCGCTCTCGCCGTGACGACGACTACGACTACGACGATCGCCATGACCATGACGATCCGCTGCTTGACGACGAAGAACATCCTGTTCGCGCGCCGGTTTCCGCTGCGCCAGCGGTTGCTGTGTCTGCCGCCGCTCTGGCTGCCGAAGACGATGACGTCCTGTTCTCCGCGCCTTCAGTGCACGGCACGCCGGTCGCACCTCAGGCCGCTGCAGCGGTTAATGCTGCGCCGCAGTCTGAGGTTGAGCCGGTCGCCCCTGTGCATCAGGAACCTGCTGCCGTCACGCCGGCACCTGTGCAGCCACAGGCCCCGGTACAGCAGTATTCATCTGTTCAACAGGTCTCTGTGCAACCTTTACCCGTGCAACAGCAGGCACCGACGCCGGCTGTCAACGATGCGCAACAGCCTGGACATCCAGAAACGCCACCGCTTTACAGCTTCGAATTGCCGGAAGAAACGCCTGCACCGAGAAACGTTCAGCCTTCCGCGACTTCTCGTCGCTTTGATGAGCCGCAGTTGGGCGACTGGAATCAGGTCACTGAACCGCATCACGAGCGTTCACCGTTTGATTTCAATGCTGCCCCAGAAGTGGCGAGTATTGCCGCAACGGCGGCGCTGGCAACCGGTTTGGCGCAGGCAGGGAAATCTGCCGCCGCCGAGGCTGGCAATACCTTTATGCCCGCGTTCAGCGCAGTCAGTGATGAGAATCCGCAAATCAAGAAAGGCTTCGGCCCTGAGCTACCTCGTCCGAATCCTGTCAAGCTTCCAACGCGCCGTGAGCTAGCTTCCTATGGCATCAAGCTGCCGTCGCAACGTATCGCCGAGCAGCAGGAGCAGGAAGCCGCACGCCGTGCGCAGGAAGCACAGGTTCAGCAAGAGCAGGCTGCATCCCACTCGGTTGAGGACCAAGAGGCGATGCAGGAAGCCGCGCTCAGGCAGGCATTTGTCGATCAACAGAATCAGCGCTACGGCCAGACCGAGAGCCAGGCTTTCGAACAGGCAAGCGAAGAAACAGTAGACGATGAAGATGCGCTGTTACAGGCTCAACTGCGTCAGGAATTTGCCGCACGTGAGCAGGCGCGTTACCAAACTGCCGAACCTGAGCAGGCGCACGTTCAGCCTTATCAGGAGACCACTTTCCGTCAGGAAGTGCCTCAGTACGATCAGGCTGCGCGCGTGAGCCCGGTGTCGAGCCAGAATATTAGCACCCACGACGCCTTCAATTTCTCTCCGATGGCTGATTTGGTTGACGATACGCCGGTCGAGCCGCTGTTTACGCTCTCTCCGCAGGTTGATGAGTCAAGGCAACCTTCTGCCTACAGTCAAAGTGCACCTTCTGCGCCGATTGAGACTTCGCAGCCCGTCGAGCCGCAGAAACCGCAGATGGACAGCCTAATTCACCCTGCGTTGATGCGTAACGAGCATCCTGTCAGCAGACCGACCACGCCATTGCCAAGCCTTGATCTCCTGACCTCGGCCCCGGCAACGGAAGAACCGGTCGACATGTTTGCGCTTGAGCAAACGGCGCAGCTCATTGAAGCCCGTCTGAATGACTATCGCATCAAGGCCGAAGTGGTCGACAAGCTGCCTGGCCCAGTCATCACCCGTTTCGAACTTGATCTGGCACCGGGCGTAAAAGCGGCACGTATTTCAAACCTGTCTCGCGACCTCGCACGTTCACTGTCTACCGTGGCCGTACGTATCGTCGAGGTTATTCCAGGCAAGCCTTACGTCGGCCTGGAGCTGCCAAACAAAAAGCGTCAGACGGTTTACCTGCGCGAAGTGCTCGATTGCCCGCAGTTTAAAAACGATCCCTCTCCGCTGACCGTGGTACTGGGTAAAGACATCGCCGGAGAACCGGTGGTGGCAGACCTCGCGAAAATGCCTCACCTGCTGGTAGCCGGTACTACGGGTTCGGGTAAATCGGTGGGCGTTAACGCCATGATCCTCAGCATGCTGTATAAGGCCACGCCGGAAGACGTGCGCTTTATCATGATCGACCCGAAAATGCTCGAGCTGTCAGTGTATGAAGGCATCCCTCATCTGTTGACCGAAGTGGTCACTGATATGAAAGATGCCGCTAATGCGCTGCGCTGGTGTGTCGGTGAGATGGAGCGACGTTATAAGCTAATGTCGGCGCTTGGCGTGCGTAACCTTGCCGGTTACAACGAGAAGATTAAAGAAGCGGAAGCGATGGGATGGCCAATCCCTGATCCATTCTGGAAGCCTAGCGACAGCATGGGTCACGAGCCGAGAAAGCTCGGGAAAGAACCGTTTATCGTCGTGCTGGTTGACGAGTTTGCCGACCTGATGATGACCGTAGGTAAAAAGGTCGAAGAACTGATTGCTCGTCTGGCGCAGAAAGCGCGTGCGGCGGGTATTCACCTGGTTCTCGCGACCCAGCGTCCTTCGGTTGACGTTATCACCGGTCTAATCAAGGCAAATATCCCAACCCGTATCGCCTTTACGGTCTCGAGCAAAATCGACTCGAGGACTATCCTCGATCAGGGCGGCGCGGAATCATTGCTGGGGATGGGTGACATGCTTTATATGGCCCCTAACTCATCGATTCCTATCCGCGTTCACGGCGCATTCGTTCGCGACCAGGAAGTGCACGCGGTCGTTCAAGACTGGAAAGCGCGCGGGCGTCCTCAATACATCGACAGCATTATCAAGGGCGGTGAAGAGGGCGAAGGCGGCGCGGCCGGTTTGGAGGAGGGCGAGGAGCTTGACCCGTTATTCGATCAGGCCGTGGAGTTTGTGGTTGAAAAACGTCGTGCATCGATCTCCGGCGTTCAGCGTCAGTTCCGCATCGGGTATAACCGTGCGGCGCGAATCGTTGAGCAAATGGAGGCGCAGTCTATTGTCAGTGCACCGGGACACAACGGTAACCGTGAAGTTCTTGCACCGCCTCCTCACGAATAAGTGGGGAGTTCTCAAGGGCCGCGAATGCGGCCCTTGGCTATTTCAGCAAATGCAAAGAATCGTAAAAGCTAACCTTCTCAGACGATTGAGCTATCGAAGCGTCCCTTGCTTCGCTAAAGTTTAGCTCCTGGGGTTGTTTTCCCGGGTATTCCCCCAATTGTTGGGAGAGGTCGTCTGTTCGCAATGGATTTTGAGGTAACAATAACAATGAAGAAATTATTAGCCGTAAGCTGTTTATTGACCGCATTTATTTCAGGATCTGTGCTGGCCGACGCCAGCAGCGATTTAAAGAGCCGCCTCGGTAAGCTGAATACCTTCCACGCCAGCTTTACGCAAACCGTAACCGGCGATGACGGTTCCAATATCCAGCAGGGAGAAGGCCAACTGTGGGTGAAGCGTCCGAACCTGTTTAACTGGCACATGACAACGCCGGACGAAAGCATTCTGGTTTCAGACGGTAAGACGCTGTGGTTCTACAACCCGTTCGTTGAGCAGGTAACGGCGACCTGGCTTAAAAATGCCACCGGCAATACGCCGTTCATGCTGATTACTCGTAACGACAGCAGCGACTGGGCAAAATATAACGTTTCGCAAAAGGGGGATGACTTCAATCTGACTCCGAAATCGGCGACCGGTAACCTGAAGCAATTCTCAATTACCGTCACCCCGACCGGCACCATCAAAAGCTTTACCGCGATTGAACAAGACGGGCAGCGTAGCGCCTACGCGCTGAAGGGCGAGCCAAATGCTGCCGTCGATGATGCTAAATTTAAATTTACTCCGCCTAAAGGCGTCACGCTGGACGATCAGCGTCAGTGAGGACTTGGTGAGCAATCTGTCACTCGATTTTTCCCACAATGAGTTTCAGCCACTGGCCGCAAGAATGCGGCCGGTAACGCTGGCTGAATATATTGGTCAGCAGCATCTGCTGGCTCCCGGAAAACCTTTGCCGCGCGCTATCGAGGCGGGGCAACTGCACTCCATGATCCTGTGGGGACCGCCGGGAACGGGAAAAACGACGCTGGCCGAGCTCATTGGTCGCTACGCCAATGCCGACGTTGAACGCATTTCTGCGGTGACGTCCGGCATCAAAGAGATCCGCGAGGCGATTGAGCGAGCGCGTCAGAACCGTGACGTAGGCCGCCGCACCATTCTGTTCGTTGACGAGGTCCATCGTTTCAACAAAAGTCAGCAGGATGCTTTTTTGCCGCACATTGAAGACGGCACCATCACCTTCATTGGCGCGACAACCGAGAACCCTTCGTTTGAGCTTAACTCTGCACTGCTATCACGTGCCCGCGTTTATCTGCTGAAAGCCTTGACCCCAGACGATATCGAGAAGGTTATCGATCAGGCGATGAGCAATGCCGACCGTGGCTATGCGGGGCAAAATATTCGTATTCCGCCGCAGACGCGCCGTATGTTGGCCGAGTTGGTTAACGGTGATGCTCGCCGAGCGTTGAACAGCGTCGAAATGATGGCGGATATGGCCGAAGTCGATGCTAACGGGGTAAGAATACTGACGCCGGAGCTGCTGAAAGAGATCTCGGGCGAGCGCAGCGCACGTTTCGATAACAAGGGCGATCGCTATTACGATTTGATTTCTGCGCTGCATAAATCAGTGCGCGGTTCGGCACCCGATGCTGCGCTGTACTGGTATGCGCGGATTATTACCGCCGGGGGTGACCCGCTTTACGTGGCAAGGCGTCTGTTGGCTATCGCCTCCGAAGACGTCGGCAACGCCGATCCGCGCGGTATGCAGGTGGCGATAGCTGCCTGGGACTGCTTCACCCGCGTTGGTCCGGCGGAGGGTGAAAGGGCTATCGCTCAGGCCATCGTGTATCTTGCCTGCGCGCCGAAGAGCAATGCCGTTTACACCGCCTTCAAAGCCGCGATGCGTGACGCCAAAGAGCAGGCCGATTTTGACGTGCCTGAACATCTGCGCAATGCGCCGACCAAGCTGATGAAAGAAATGGGCCTCGGGGCAGAGTACCGCTACGCGCACGACGAACCCAACGCCTATGCCGCTGGCGAGAACTATTTCCCCCCTGAGATGGCCAAAACGCAGTACTATTATCCGTCCGCACGCGGCATGGAAGGAAAAATCGGAGAAAAGCTGGCGTGGTTGGCTGAACAAGATCAAAATAGCCCGACAAAACGCTACCGATAAATTTGCTGTTGCGGTAAGGTTATCGCTGATAACTCTTTGACATGCTGCCGTTTCAGGCAGTATGTGCCATCAAAATTTTATTTAATTCAAAACTAACAGGATTAGCATGCTCGATCCCAATCTGCTGCGTAATGAGCTAGACGCAGTTGCAGAAAAACTCGCTCGCAGAGGTTTTAAACTCGATGTAGAAGCATTGCGTGCTCAAGAAGAGCGTCGCAAAGTGCTGCAAGTTGAAACGGAAAATCTTCAGGCTGAAAGGAATGCACGATCGAAATCGATCGGTGCGGCCAAGGCTCGCGGCGAAGACATCGATGCCCTGCGTCAGGAAGTTAACGAACTGGGTGACAAGCTGAGCGCGGCTAAATCCGAGCTAGAAGCACTGCTGGAAGATATGAACAAAGTCACTCAGGCGCTGCCAAACCTGCCTGATGATTGCGTTCCTGTTGGTAAAGATGACAGTGAAAACCTCGAAGTCAGCCGTTGGGGCGAGCCGCGTCAATTCGACTTTGAAGTTCGCGACCACGTTTCCCTTGGCGAACTGGCCGGTGGCCTGGATTTCGCCGCCGGTGTTAAACTGACCGGTGCTCGCTTCGTTGTGATGCAGGGGCAAATTGCCCGTATGCACCGCGCACTGTCGCAGTTTATGCTCGATCTGCACACCGAGCAGCACGGTTATATCGAAACTGCCGTGCCGTATCTGGTGAACCACGATTCACTGTTTGGTACCGGTCAGTTGCCGAAATTTGGCGAAGACCTGTTCCATACCAAGCCACTGGGCGAAGAAGCGGGCAGCAGCAACTATGCGTTGATCCCAACTGCCGAAGTACCGTTGACTAACCTGGCGCGCGACGAAATTCTTGAAGAAGAATCTCTGCCGCTCAAGTTGACTGCGCACACGCCGTGCTTCCGCTCTGAGGCCGGTTCCTACGGTCGCGATACCCGTGGTCTGATCCGTATGCACCAGTTCGACAAAGTCGAGATGGTACAGATAGTCCGTCCTGAAGACTCCATGCAGGCGTTGGAAGAGCTGACCGGCCATGCCGAGAAAGTACTGCAACTGCTGAACCTGCCGTATCGTAAAATGCTGCTGTGCACCGGTGATATGGGCGCAGGCTCTTGCAAGACGTACGATCTGGAAGTGTGGCTGCCTGCGCAGAACACCTATCGTGAGATCTCCTCATGCTCAAACATGTGGGATTTCCAGGCACGTCGTATGCAGGCTCGTACCCGCAGTAAAACCGAGAAGAAACCCCGTTTGGTCCATACCCTGAATGGTTCTGGTCTGGCAGTGGGCCGTACTCTGGTTGCGGTTCTCGAGAACTACCAGCAGGCAGACGGCCGCATTGCGGTACCAGAAGTTCTGCGTCCTTATATGCGTGGACTGGAATTCATCGGTTAATTTACCGGGTAAAGAATCCCCTTCCCTTGCATTCACAAAGGCCGATCGCTTACACGATTGGCCTTTGTTTTTAGGCGTAAGGGAAGAGGGCAGAGCGATGATCTTCATCGGCGATATTTTTTAATCGAAACGGGAATACAACTTAAATATTTATCAAATATCTAGCGCGCCTGTTGAATAAATCCCTTACTTATCATTTTGATACCCATTTTTTATTTTTGACACTTAGCGGCAACGTTTAGTGATTGATTAGTTATTTAAATCATAGAAATACAGATTGTGCGGCGGAGTGATTTCGCCCAATTGACTTTTATCCGGCCAGTGGCATTATGCGCGCAATTTCATCGTATTTCTGGTCGCTCATTCCCTATGTCTGCTTACTCTCGCCCGGTGCTATTGCTGCTCTGTGGCCTTTTACTGTTGACCGTGTCCATTGCGGTTTTGAGCACCCTCGTCCCTTTATGGCTGACGCATGAAGCCCTGCCCACCTGGAAAGTTGGACTGGTAAGTTCTTCATACTATGCAGGTAATTTAGTCGGCACGCTGATAGCGGGCCGCCTGATTAAACGCCTGGGCTTTAACGTCAGTTATCAGCTTTCCTGCATTCTTTTCGCCGTGGCGACCGCCGGTCTGGCACTGTCTGTGAATTTCTTGGGCTGGATAAGCTGGCGTTTTATGGCCGGTGTGGGCTGTGCGTTAATCTGGGTAGTCGTTGAGAGCGCATTGCTGCGTAGCGGCACGGTTAAAAATAGGGGGCAGCTGCTTGCCGCCTATATGATTGTCTATTATATCGGCACCGTAGCCGGGCAACTGCTGCTGGGCAAAGTCTCGACCGAACTGTTTACCGTTATCCCGTGGGTAACCGGACTGATTGTGGTCGCTATGCTGCCACTGCTGTTTGCGCACATCGCCAATCAGGACAGCGAACAGCCACACACCTCTATTTGGCCTATGTTCAAACGCCGCAGCGCCCGTCTGGGCATTAACGGCTGTGTGATTTCGGGTATTGTACTGGGTTCATTATACGGCCTGATGCCGCTGTTCCTGGCTCATCGCGGGTTAAGCGATGCGGACGTCGGTTACTGGATGGCACTGCTGGTGAGTTCCGGCATTATCGGTCAGTGGCCGGTTGGGCGTCTCGCTGACCGCTATGGTCGTTTGACGGTGCTGCGGGTTCAGGTGTTTGTGGTCATTCTGGGCAGTATCGCCATGCTCAGCGGCTATGCAATGGCGCCCGCGTTGTTCATCCTCGGCTGTGCAGGCTTTACGCTGTATCCGGTGGCGATGTCTTGGGCCTGTGAAAAGGTGAACCCCGACGAGCTGGTCGCCATGAATCAGGCGTTGCTGATGAGTTATACCATCGGAAGCCTGGCCGGTCCTTCAATGACTGCAATGCTGATGCAGAACTACTCTGACCGCGTACTGTTTGTGATGATAGCCGCGGTGGCGTTGGTCTACCTGGTGATGCTGCTGCGCAAGGCGGACCATCAGTCTACCCCTGTTGCCACTGCCTGAATTATCAATCAGTTAACAGGAAAACTCATTTTCGTCGCAACAAGGCGGCAAGAGAACTCATCCCGATGAGCTGACATAGGTCAGTGATTCGGGTGATTGAGCGCAGCCAACCCGGCTGCGGCTCCAGAGACCAGGGACTTTAGTACATCACTTTGTGGCCGTAGCCTTCTAAAATTCCCTTCACCCTATCCATAATCTCTTTCGTCGGCGGACTCACGCCATCAAGCCCATACTTCTCGCCCATCGCAGTCCATTTATGCTTGCCAAGCTCGTGATACGGCAGCAGCTCAATCTTCTCGATGTTGGTCATGTCTTTGGTAAATTCACCGAGTTTATGCGCCGACTCATCATCGTCTGACCAGCCGGGAACCACGACATAGCGGATCCAGGTGCGCTGATTGCGTTTTGCCAGATACTGCGCAAACTCCAGCGTACGGTGATTTGATACGCCGACCAGCTTCTGGTGGACTTCGTCATTCATCTGCTTGAGGTCAAGCATCACCAGGTCGGTCGCGTCGATCAGTTCATCAATGACCGGATCATAACGGCGCACAAAGCCGTTAGTGTCGAGGCAGGTGTTAATCCCCTCGGTATGGCATGCGCGGAACCAGTCGCGAACAAACTCTGCCTGCAAAATGGCCTCACCGCCCGAGGCCGTCACGCCGCCACCGGAAGCGTTCATAAAGTGGCGATAGCTCACCACCTCTTTCATCAGGTCTTCAACATTGATCTCTTTACCGCCGTGAGTGTCCCACGTATCGCGATTGTGGCAATACATGCAACGCATCAGGCAGCCCTGAAAGAAGACGATAAAACGGATACCGGGACCGTCAACGGTACCGCAAGATTCGTAGGAGTGGATGCGACCTTGAACAGACATTGCGGGTGTTCTCCAATGTGAAAAGGCTCCACGTGAGCGGAGCCTTAAAGAACGAAGCGATTAACTCATCACTCTCTTACAGCGTTTTAGTAAAGGTACGGGTAATCACGTCCTGCTGCTGTTCTTTGGTTAGTGAGTTGAAGCGTACCGCATAGCCTGAAACGCGGATAGTCAGCTGAGGGAATTTCTCAGGATTTTCCATGGCCTCCAGCAGCATCTCGCGGTTCATTACGTTAACGTTCAGATGCTGACCGCCTTCGATAGACGATTCGTGATGGAAGTAACCGTCCATCAGACCCGCCAGATTGGCTTTACGCACGTCATCATCTTTACCCAGTGCGTTTGGCACAATGGAGAAGGTGTAGGAAATTCCGTCCTTCGCGTAGGCAAACGGCAGTTTGGCTACCGAGGTCAGAGAGGCAACGGCGCCTTTCTGGTCACGGCCATGCATTGGGTTAGCGCCTGGACCAAACGGTGCACCCGCGCGACGGCCGTCTGGGGTGTTACCGGTTTTCTTACCGTACACCACGTTTGAGGTGATGGTAAGCACTGACTGGGTCGCTACGGCATCGCGGTAGGTTGGCAGTTTCTGAATTTTCTTCATAAAACGTTCAACCAGGTCGCAGGCGATATCATCAACGCGTGAATCATTGTTACCGAACTGTGGGTACTCGCCTTCGATTTTAAAGTCTACGGCAAGACCGTCTTCATCACGAATGGTGCTGACTTTGGCATACTTGATGGCAGCAAGTGAGTCGGCGGCGACTGAAAGCCCAGCAATACCACAGGCCATGGTGCGATAGACGTCGCGGTCGTGCAGCGCCATCAGCGAGGCTTCATAGCTGTATTTGTCGTGCATGTAGTGAATACAGTTCAGTGCGGTCACATACTGTTTCGCCAGCCAGTCCATAAAGTGATCCATACGTTCCATCACTTTATCGTAGTCGAGAACCTCATCCATCATCGGCGCTTCTTTAGGGCCAACCTGAATTTTCAGCTTTTCATCCACGCCGCCGTTAATGGCGTACAGCATAGTTTTCGCCAGATTAGCGCGTGCGCCAAAGAACTGCATCTGTTTGCCGACAATCATCGGACTTACGCAGCAGGCGATTGCATAATCGTCATTGTTGAAATCCGGACGCATCAAATCATCGTTTTCATACTGAATGGATGAGGTGTCGATAGACACTTTGGCGGCGTATTTCTTAAAGTTCACCGGCAGTTTTTCTGACCACAGGATGGTCATGTTTGGCTCCGGTGACGGACCCATGGTGTAGAGAGTATTCAGGAAACGATAACTGTTTTTAGTCACTAAAGTACGGCCGTCTACGCCCATCCCGGCGAGAGACTCAGTCGCCCAGATTGGGTCACCGGAGAACAGCTCGTCATATTCTGGCGTACGCAGGAAGCGCACCATGCGAAGTTTCATCACCAGATGGTCAATCAGCTCCTGCGCCTGCTCTTCGTTCAGCTTACCGGCCTTGATGTCGCGCTCGATAAAGATATCGAGGAAGGTGGACACGCGGCCAAACGACATGGCTGCACCGTTCTGCGATTTTACTGCGGCGAGGTAGCCGAAGTAGGTCCATTGTACGGCTTCTTGTGCACTGCTAGCCGGTCCTGAAATGTCGAAACCGTATTTGGCGGCCATCTCTTTTATTTGAGCCAGCGCACGATGCTGTTCGGCAATCTCTTCGCGCAGTTGCAGCGTCATTTGCAGGTCTTCGCCATTTTCGAGACGAGATTGCAGAGACTGGAACTGGGCAAGTTTGTCAGCCATCAGGAAGTCGATACCGTAAAGCGCTACGCGACGATAGTCACCGATGATGCGTCCACGACCATAGGCATCAGGCAGACCGGTCAGTACACCGGATTTGCGGCAGTTAAGGATGTCTTTGGTGTAAACGTCAAATACGCCCTGATTATGGGTTTTACGGTATTCGGTGAAGACTTTTTTCAACTGTGGGTCAAGTTCGCGGCCATAGACCTTACAGGAGCCTTCAACCATTTTGATGCCGCCAAACGGGATAATGGCACGTTTCAACGGCGCGTCGGTTTGCAGGCCGACGATGGCTTCCAGCGATTTATTGATGTATCCCGCATCGTGCGAGGTAATGGTGGAGGCGAGGTCGGTATCGAAATCCACAGGCGCTTTGGTGGCGTTCTCCTGCTTGATACCCTCCATGACGCTGTCCCAGAGGGTAGTGGTCGCTTGCGTTGCGCCAGCCAGGAAAGATTCGTCACCCTCGTAAGGGGCGTAGTTTTTCTGAATGAAGTCGCGAACGTTAACTTCGGTCTGCCATTCTCCCGGGGTAAAATCTTGCCATGCAGAGGTCAATTTTTCATTGAGATTAGACATTTTGTACCTACCTTCTAATTTTGATTTTTCAAGAAATTGCGTTATCGAGATAACTTGAAAACAAGTTTAAAAATTTTGAGACAAGCCGCGTCGGATATTAGTGAGGCTGCTCATCACGGAGATATATGACCCAGTAGGTCAGGCCGACCAGCAGACCACCGCCGATGATGTTGCCAATAGTCACTGGGATCAGATTGTCGACGATAAAGTTGGTGATATTGAGTTCGGCGAACTTCTCTGGTGCGCTGCCAACGGCTTGCCAGAAGCTGGCTGGCGCGAAACATTTGATGACGATGCCCAGTGGGATCATGAACATGTTGGCGATGCTGTGTTCGAATCCGCTGGCAACGAACATCGCGACCGGCAGAATCATGGCGAACATTTTGTCCATCAGGCTGCGGCCCGAGTAGCTCATCCACACCGCAAGACAGACCATCAGATTGGCCAAAATGCCGAGGCAAACGGCCTCGATGAAGGTGTGATGCATTTTATGGTCGGCGGTTTGCAGTGCGTTGAGTCCCCACAGACCGTTGTCGGTCATCATCATGCCGGAGAACCAGATCAACGCGACAAACAGCAACGCACCGATCAGATTACCGATATAAACATTGGCCCAGTTGCGTGCGAGCTGCCCCCAGGTAATTCGGCCACTGGCCTTGGCGATGACGATAAGCACGGTGGAGGTAAACAGGTCTGCGCCGCAGACCACCACCAGCATCAGGCCGAGTGAGAAACAGATGCCCCCAACCAGTTTTGCCAAGCCGAAAGGCACGGCGGCAGTGCCGGTGGTTGAGGTCAGGTAGAAAACAAAGGCTATCGAAATAAAGACGCCAGCGGTTATCGCCAGGAAAAAAGTTTTGATAGGTTGCTTAGTGGCTTTGTACACCCCTGCATCTTCAGCAACTTTTGCTGTGGCAGCGGGTAATAATAAATTGAAGGGGTTGTCAGCGTTCACATTAACTCTCTCTTATGAAGGGCCATGCACTGCAAGAAAGATATTAGCAACGTAGTGTAGTTGAGATATTGATTTGGATCATAAGTCGGGTCTGAACGAGGGAGTGTTGCGGGATTTTAATACGTAGTTTTATAGTTAACCTTATGATTTTTAATGTAAAAAAACTTTTTAATTCTTGCAAAAAATGTTGAAGGTAACCTGAGGTTATTGCGCTTGTTCATTGAATTATATGCAATAATCAGAAATTACCCTGCGGTACGAACCTTTGGGGCTGTCTGTTATTTTGAAATATAAAAGTGCCGCTTTGCAGCGTATTTTAATGTCAGGGAGCAATTTTGCGATATTTAACGCCTGTTTGCTCGGAGAGTCAAAGCAGTTAAACCAATTTATTTTTTCACTGGAATCGAGGTCGTGAAAACCGGCTTATTTTTCATAACGTACTAATAAAAAACCGGCAGTTTCCCGCCGGTTTGATGGAGTCAATGATCAGGCTGAAGCCTTAGGCTTTTGACCAGTGACGACGCTTGGCGGCCTGCAATTTTTCGTAAGCGGCCAGCAGACCCTGATGCGCTGGCAGCGCTTTTAGCTCGGGGTCAACCGCAAACAGGCCATGGAAACGCTCTTCACCGCTGATAGCAGCAGAAGCACGGTCAACGGCTTCCTGACCGTACATCTTAACAAACGCCGTGTAGTACTGGGACGCTTCGCGCTCTGGCTCAAGCGCCAGCTGCAGCAGCGTTTGCAGGCAACGGTAGTAGTTGTTGCGTTCTGCGCTGTAAACGGAGGCGTTAAACTCGTGCGCCCATTCAGCCCAGGTCAGCGCCTGATCCATATCCCCGCCGGCCAGCGCCAGCATAGATTTCAGCTCGCCAACGCGCAGCGTGTACCAGCCGTTGTCTTTACCGCTGGCAATGCCCAGCAGTTCACGAACGCGGGTGAAGTCGTCCAGACCTTCGTCGTCCAGCTGGGTGATCATTTCCAGATATTCTTCTGGAGCGAAATCGCTGTCCGGAAGCGCCAGGATTTGCTCGCGCAGGTGGGCGCCCATGCTGTTATTAGCCAGCAGCAGGTCTTCGGCAGGGTAAATGTCGGACATGCCTGGAACGATGATGCGGCAAGCGTAAACGTCGAGATGCTCATAGTCGGCGATGTAAACCTCGGCGTCTTCTTTGTCGAAGATAGCCATCAGCGTCGCGAACTCTTCTTCGGTGGTCCCGCTGAAGCTCCAGTCAACGAACGGATAGTCTGCGTCCTGCTTGAACAGGTCCCAACAGATAAGGCCGCTTGAGTCGATGAAGTGGGTTTCAAGGTTCGCATGCTCTGCCACTTCTTCATCATCGAAGGTCGGTGCAGTGAACACGTCGAGATCTTTCAGGCTACGGCCCTGCAGCAGTTCGGTAACGGTACGCTCAAGCGCAACGCCGAAGTCAGGGTGAGCGCCGAAGGAGGCGAAACAGGTGCCATTGGCTGGGTTAAACAGCACGACGCAGATAACCGGATATTCGCCGCCCAGGGAGGCGTCGTAAGAAAGAATAGGGAAGCCTTCTTCTTCCAGTTTGGCAATCGCTTCAACGACGCCAGGATAGCGCGCCAGCACGTCGGCAGGAATTTCCGGCAGGCTGATAGATTCAGCGATGATGCGATTCTTGACATAACGTTCGAAGACTTCTGACAGACCCTGAACGCGCGCTTCGTTAGCGGTATTACCCGCAGACATGCCGTTGGAGACATACAGGTTACCGATAATGTTCATCGGAATGTAGACGGTTTGCTGGTCTGACTGACGGGTGAACGGCAGGGCACAGATACCGCGATCGGCATTGCCGGACTGCAGGTCGATCAACTCGCTGCCGGTCAGCTCTTTCTCTGCGTCATAGAACGCATGCAGACGCTCATCGAGAATGCCCGCAGGCAGACTGTTGTCGGCCGGGATCGGGAACCATTTTTCATTTGGGTAGTGAACGAAATCGCCTTCGGCAATATCTTTTCCGAGATAGAAGTCGGCGAAAAAGTAGTTGGTAGACAGGCGTTCGAAATATTCGCCCAGCGCCGAGGCCAATGCCGCTTTTTTACTGGCTCCCTTGCCGTTGGTAAAGCACAGCGGGCAGTCGCGGTCGCGGATATGCACGGACCAGACGTGCGGGACCGGATTCAGCCACGAGGCCTCTTCAATATTGAAGCCGAGGTCGGTGAGTTTTTGCTGAAAACGGGAGATGGAGTCTTCCAGCGCCGCGTCTTTGCCAGGGATAAAAGTTTGCGTCATTGAGTTCACTTTTGTGCGTTCTAAAAACGCGCAATGATACGGGGTTTTTGACCTGAGCTCCACGTATTCATGCCACTAAGGAAAAAGAATATGACGGCCGCCGACATGAATTTTATTACTGATTATTAATCTTTGGTGAATAACAATTGCAGCCGGTGGTGACCAGTGATAAAACCGATAAACTGGTTGTTGATACACGCAAACGATTCAATGTGGCGAACTATCAACAACTCAACTGGCTTTCAAGTAGCTATCAAAGAGAAGTGGTGAGGGGAAATGACTCAGGTTTATAATTTTAGCTCAGGTCCGGCAATGATCCCGGCTGAAGTCTTACGTCGTGCTGAACAAGAACTCTGTAACTGGCACGGTCTCGGTACCTCGGTGATGGAAATCAGTCACCGTAGCAAGGAGTTTATTCAGGTAGCCGAGGAATCCGAAAAGGATATTCGTGACCTGATGAACATCCCCTCGAACTATAAAGTGCTGTTCTGTCACGGTGGCGCGCGCGCCCAGTTCGCTGCTATTCCACTGAACCTGCTGGGCGACAAAGCCACCGCTGACTATATCGACGGCGGCTACTGGGCGCACAGCGCGGTCAAAGAAGCGCAGAAATATTGCACCCCGAACGTCATCGACATCACCACCACTCAGGGTGACAAACGTGGTCTGCTGCCAATGAGCGAGTGGAAACTCAGCAAAGACGCAGCCTATGTTCACTACTGCCCGAACGAAACCATCGACGGCCTGGCTATCACCGAAATGCCTGATTTTGGCGATAAAGTCGTCATTGCCGACTACTCATCAACCATTCTGTCCGGCCCAATCGACGTGAGCCGCTTTGGCGTTATTTACGCCGGCGCGCAGAAAAATATCGGTCCTGCGGGACTGACGCTGGTTATCGTCCGCGACGATCTGTTGGGTAAAGCCCGTAAAGAGCTGCCTTCTATCCTCGACTATACCGTGCTGGCAGAGAACGACTCCATGTTCAACACGCCGCCGACTTTCGCCTGGTACCTGTCTGGCATGGTCTTTAAATGGCTGAAAGAGCAGGGCGGTCTGGTCGAAATCGAAAAACGCAACAAGGCCAAGGCCGAGCTGCTTTACAGCACCATCGACAACAGCAGTTTCTACCGTAATCAGGTGGCTGACGCTAACCGTTCACGCATGAACGTGCCGTTCCAGCTGGCAGACTCTGCTTTGGATGCCGTCTTCCTGAAAGAATCACTTGAAGCCGGTCTTCACGCATTGAAAGGTCACCGTGTGGTAGGCGGCATGCGTGCTTCCATCTATAATGCGATGCCGCTGGAAGGCGTTCAGGCGCTGACCGCGTTCATGAGCGACTTCGAAAAACGTCACGGCTAAGTCGACGTTTCACTAACTGTTTGATTTGCATTTTATTTTTTACAAATGCTTTTGATTGAACAATAACCCCGGCCTAAATCCGGGGTTATGTTTTTTTAAACTAATACCGATGTACGGAGAAATTGTGGAAGCCCTGACCCTACAACCTGTTGCGCGAGTAAACGGCACAATCAACTTACCTGGCTCGAAAAGTGTCTCCAACCGTGCGCTTTTGTTGGCTGCTTTCGCCAAGGGAACCACTCGCCTGACTAATCTGCTGGACAGCGATGACGTTCGCCACATGCTGAACGCCCTGACCCAGTTGGGTGTGACACACCGCCTGTCCGAAGACCGCACTCACTGCGAGATTGACGGCCTCGGTGGTATTTTCCCTAAAGCCGACTCCCTCGAGCTGTTCCTCGGTAACGCGGGTACGGCGATGCGTCCTCTGGCCGCGGCTCTGTGTCTGGGTGAGCAGAACGTGGTCCTGACCGGTGAGCCACGCATGAAAGAGCGCCCGATTGGCCATCTGGTCGACGCATTACGCCTGGGCGGCGCGCAAATAGACTATCTCGAGCAAACCGATTATCCGCCACTGCGCCTGCGCGGTGGCTTCAAAGGCGGCGAAATCAGCGTTGACGGCAGCGTATCCAGCCAGTTCCTGACCGCTTTGCTGATGACTGCACCGCTGGCCGAAAATGACACCCTTATCCGCATCAAGGGTGACCTGGTCTCGAAGCCATATATCGACATTACCCTCAACCTGATGAAAACCTTCGGTGTGACCGTGGTCAACGAGGATTATCAGCAGTTCCGCGTGCAGGCCAACCAGAGCTATATTTCTCCGGGCAGCTATCTGGTCGAGGGCGATGCGTCTTCTGCGTCTTACTTCCTGGCGGCGGCGGCTATCAAGGGGGGCACCGTGCGTGTAACAGGTATCGGTAAGAACAGCATGCAGGGCGACATTCGCTTTGCCGATGTGCTGGAGAAAATGGGCGCGAAAGTCACCTGGTCTGAAGACTACATCGAATGTACTCGCGGTGAGCTGCACGGCATCGATATGGACATGAATCACATTCCTGATGCGGCTATGACTATCGCCACTGCGGCGCTGTTTGCTCAGGGCCCGACGACGCTGCGCAACATCTATAACTGGCGCGTGAAAGAGACTGACCGTTTGGCGGCTATGGCGACAGAGCTGCGCAAAGTGGGGGCAACGGTCGAAGAGGGCGAAGACTATATTCACATTGAGCCGCCTGCGACGCTGACCTTTGCCGAGATTGGCACCTATAACGATCACCGTATGGCGATGTGCTTCTCGCTGGTGGCGTTGTCAGACACGCCGGTTACTATTCTTGACCCAAAATGCACGGCTAAGACGTTCCCAGACTATTTTGACCGTCTTGCCTCCCTCAGCACTCCGGCTTAAAAAGTCTTAAGTTGCTGAAATTTTCAAAACGGACGTCCTTGGATGTCCGTTTTTTCTTTTTCGCACAGTCATCCTGCCGCCGCTATGCTTAAATAATCTCTGTTTTGCCTAATTGTTGAATAGTTTTGCCCCGTTAGTGAGCTTATTTTCCGCAACATAGTGATGCGGGGTAACAGTTCGGCTAAAGGCAGCGTATAATGCTGCACCTGAATTAGCCCCGTTGGGCTAACGATGAGGGGTTTTCCCCACCGAAAGGAGAGAGAATGACGGCTATGACTTCGTCTATAACCCCAGTGATAACCGTTGACGGGCCAAGTGGTGCGGGTAAAGGCACACTGTGTAAGGCTCTGGCTGAGGCGTTTGGATGGCACCTGCTGGACTCCGGTGCAATTTATCGTGTTCTGGCTCTTGCGGCGCTGCATCATCAGGTTGATATCGTGTCAGAAGAGGCTCTGGTGCCGCTCGCTGCCCACCTCGACGTTCGCTTTGTAGCGAATAACGGACACCTGAACGTTATTTTGGAAGGTGAGGACGTCACGCACGAGATCCGCACCGAGACCGTAGGCAATACCGCGTCACAGGCGGCTGCTTTTCCGCGCGTTCGCGAAGCGCTTCTTCGCCGCCAACGTGCGTTTAAAGAGATGCCTGGCCTGATTGCCGATGGCCGAGACATGGGAACCGTGGTGTTCCCGGAAGCGCCGGTGAAGATTTTTCTCGACGCCAGCCCTGAAGAACGTGCAAACAGAAGAATGCTACAGTTGCAGGAAAAGGGCTTTAGTGTTAACTTTGAACGTCTTTTAGCCGAGATAAAAGAGCGGGATGACCGCGATCGTAATCGGCCTATAGCGCCTTTAGTGCCTGCTCAAGATGCATTAATGCTGGATTCAACCAGTATGTCCATCGATGCAGTTATCGAAAAAGCGTTGGCTTATGCCACTGAAATTCTAGGATTGCCGCAAAAACAAACCCGGTGATTCGAGCTATTATGGGTGCTGCTCCATTCTTTTTTTGTAAAGAACAGGGTCAGTGCCTATTTTGGCTACAGTTTTTTTTAACCTCGCCGCCAGGACGGTAGTGGGGCATTTGAAACAACCCCATCCAGCATGAAGCCAGATGGACGTTAAACTTAAGAAACTAAAGATTATCAACATGACTGAATCTTTTGCTCAACTCTTTGAAGAATCCTTACAAACAATCGAAACCCGTCCGGGTTCCATCGTCCGTGGTGTTGTCGTGTCTATCGACAAAGACGTTGTACTGGTTGACGCCGGTCTGAAGTCTGAGTCTGCTATTCCGGCAGAGCAGTTCAAAAACGCACAGGGCGAACTGGAAATCCAGGTTGGCGACGAAGTTGATGTTGCGCTGGACGCGGTAGAAGACGGCTTCGGTGAAACCCTGCTGTCCCGTGAAAAAGCTAAGCGTCATGAAGCATGGCTGATGCTGGAAAAAGCTTACGAAGAAGCTGCAACTGTTACCGGTGTTATCAACGGTAAAGTTAAAGGCGGTTTCACCGTTGAGCTGAACGGTATTCGTGCGTTCCTGCCAGGTTCACTGGTAGACGTGCGTCCTGTTCGCGACACGCTGCATCTCGAAGGCAAAGATCTTGAGTTCAAAGTCATCAAGCTGGACCAGAAGCGCAACAACGTTGTTGTTTCTCGTCGTGCAGTAATTGAGTCTGAGAACAGCGCTGAGCGCGATCAACTGCTGGAAAACCTGCAGGAAGGCATGGAAGTTAAAGGTATCGTTAAGAACCTCACTGACTACGGCGCCTTCGTTGATCTGGGCGGTGTTGACGGCCTGCTGCACATCACAGATATGGCTTGGAAGCGCGTTAAGCACCCAAGCGAGATCGTGAATGTTGGCGACGAAATCACTGTTAAAGTTCTGAAATTCGACCGTGAGCGTACTCGTGTTTCCCTGGGCTTGAAACAGCTGGGCGAAGATCCATGGGTTGCTATCGCTAAACGTTACCCAGAAAGCACCAAGCTGACTGGTCGTGTAACCAACCTGACTGATTACGGCTGCTTCGTAGAAATCGAAGAAGGCGTTGAAGGTCTGGTACACGTTTCTGAAATGGACTGGACCAACAAAAACATCCACCCATCCAAAGTTGTTAACGTGGGTGATGTTGTGGAAGTTATGGTTCTGGACATCGACGAAGAACGTCGTCGTATCTCCCTGGGCCTGAAGCAGTGTAAAGCTAACCCATGGCAGCAATTCGCAGAAACTCACAACAAGAACGACCGTGTTGAAGGTAAAATCAAGTCAATCACTGACTTCGGTATCTTCATCGGTCTGGACGGCGGCATCGACGGCCTGGTTCACCTGTCTGACATCTCCTGGAACGTTGCAGGTGAAGAAGCAGTACGTGAATACAAAAAAGGCGACGAAATCGCAGCTGTGGTTCTGCAGGTTGACGCAGAGCGTGAGCGTATCTCCCTGGGCGTGAAGCAACTGGCAGAAGACCCGTTCAATAACTACCTGTCTGTAAACAAGAAAGGTACTATTGTTACTGGTAAAGTAACTGCAGTTGACGCTAAAGGTGCTACAGTTGAATTAGCAGGCGGCGTAGAAGGTTACCTGCGTGCTTCTGAAGCTTCTCGCGACCGTATTGAAGACGCAACTCTGGTTCTGAACGTTGGTGATGAAGTTGAAGCTAAATTCACCGGTGTTGACCGTAAGAACCGCGTTGTAAGCCTGTCCGTCCGTGCTAAGGACGAAGCAGACGAGAAAGATGCAATCGCTGTGGTTAACAACAAGCCAGACGAAAGCAACTTCTCTAACGCTATGGCTGAAGCGTTCAAAGCGGCAAAAGGCGAGTAATAACGGGACGCAGCTCCATGATGGAGCTGCTTCTATAACGGTAGTTTAGCTGCAAAGCTTGGAGGTTATATGACCAAGTCTGAACTCATTGAAAGACTTGCTGGCCAGCACTCTCATGTCCCGGCGAAAGCCGTTGAGGATGCCGTGAAAGAGATGCTTGAACATATGGCTGCAACCTTAGCTGATGGAGAACGCATCGAAATCCGCGGGTTTGGCAGTTTTTCTCTTCACTACCGTGCTCCGCGCGTGGGACGCAACCCTAAAACGGGTGACAAAGTTGAGTTGGACGGCAAATACGTTCCTCACTTCAAGCCAGGTAAAGAGTTGCGTGACCGTGCGAACATTTATGGTTAAGGACTCGTCCTTAGCTTAGATGTATGCCTATAGCGAATAAAACGGTGTCCTCACGGGCACCGTTTTTTTTTTGCTTTCGGACGCATATTTTAAAAGCCTGTTTTTTTTATTTATTTATTCTGGGCAACGTCTCCCAGCCTCCGCTTTTGCCGATTGCGCCTCATAGGTCTCTCAATAACACTCGTCCTCTCAGTTCGCGGCTTGCCGCATACCCTCCCTGTGGCGGAGGCAATTAAGGATGGGCATCATTAATATCACCTATACCCAGACTGCGCTGGCATTAGTGGCAGGGATACTTCCGCTGACGGTTTTGCCGATATTGCCCGACAGCTATCAGTGCATCGCGTTATTTTGCCTTGCCTGCATCGCCGGGTATTTGCCCTATCGCAGCACAAAACTGTTTTGCATTGCGCTGCTGGGACTGCTTTGGGCGACGGCAAACGGAAATCAGATTTTGCAGCAAACGCGAGACTTTAGCGGCGGTAGGCAGCAGGTTGTGGCGCGCATTGAAAGCCCTTTTTTGCAGCGTGAGGAAAAACACAATGTCCCCATCGCCTTAAAAGAGGTCAATGGCGTCAGGGTATTTCCGCCGATTGCGGCGAAAGTCTCCAGTGAGGGTTTTCCTCAAGGATACTGTGCCGGGCAGCGTTGGTTGCTCACCATGAGTCTGAGGCCGGTGCACAGCCAGTTAAACCTCGGCGGTTTTGACGGTCAGCGTTGGGCGGTTGCCAATCGCCAGACGCTAAGTGGGCGTATTAACTCGGCAGAGCGAATAACCGCCGGGTGTTCTTTACGCCAGCAGATCATTAGCGACGTACAGCGGCAAATCACCACGCTGGATAATATGCCGGTGCTACTTGCTCTAGCGTTTGGTGAGCGAGGGCTTATCAGCAAACCATTGAGTCAACTGTATAAGGTCACCGGCACAGCGCATCTGATGGCTATTTCTGGTCTGCATATTGGTGTGGCGGCACTCATTGGTTGGCTGTTGGCGCGTGCAACACAGTTTCTGCTGCCGCTCCGCTGGATAGACTATCGGTTCCCGCTCATTGTTAGCTGGTTGGCGATGCTGTTTTATACCTGGCTGTCGGGGGTTAATCCTCCTGCAATGCGTGCCGCGTTGGCGATTTCACTTTGGCAGTTGCTCAAGCTGTGCCGTCTGCGTTGTACCGCATGGCAAGTATGGAGCTGGGGCGTGGCGTTGCTTATGGTTAGCGACCCATTGAGCATTCTTTCAGACAGTTTTTGGTTGTCATGTTTTGCTGTCGCCGGGCTGATATTCTGGTTTCAGTGGGTGCCCTTACCGAGTCGATATGCGCGGCACTGGTACTGGGCATGGGTCCGCTGGGGGCATCTTCAGGCAGGAATGACCCTATTGCTGTTGCCGATGCAAATTGGGATTTTTCATGGGTTGAGCAGCGCATCCTTTTTCGCCAACCTCTGGGCAGTGCCGATTGTATCGCTTTTTACCGTCCCTTTGGTATTAGCGGCGCTCTTTTTAACGCCTCTCCCCTATGATATTGCCTTTCCCGTTACTCAGGCGATGTGGACGCTCGCCGATATTAGCCTTGATTGGGTTGAGGCTGGGCTCAACAAGGCGGAAAACTACTGGTTACCGTTAGGTGAGAACGTGCTTATTTTCAGCCTGACAGGATGGCTGGGCATCATAATCTGGCGTATGGGATGGATCAAAACCTATCCGATGGACGTCATTGCGCTGTGCGGCGTGATGCTGCTGTGGCGACAATCCTCGACTCGGGAAAACTGGCGCGTCGATATGTTGGACGTAGGGCATGGACTGGCAGTATTAATCGAGAAGAACGGGCGAGGCGTACTTTATGATACCGGAAACCGTTGGGAGACGGGGTCCCAGGCGCAGATGCAAATCCTGCCTTATCTTCAGTGGCGCAACATCGTGCTCGATCAGATAATCGTCAGCCATAGCCACATGGACCACAACGGAGGAACCAAACAGGTGCGCGCCGCTTTTCCTTCTGCCAGTCTGCGGACCTCTTTTAAAGGAAATTTACCCTGTGTGAAAGGACAGCGCTGGCGGTGGCAGGAACTGGATTTTGAGGTGCTCTGGCCCCCCGCGCTGAAAGACCATGCCGGCAATGATGACAGCTGCGTCGTACGCGTCAGCGATAATAAATTTAGCGTGCTGCTTACCGGCGACATTGAGCGTGCTGCCGAAACTGTACTGGTAAAGCAGAGCAGGGCGAGGTTACAGGTTAATTTACTGCAGGTTCCACATCACGGCAGTAACACCTCCTCCTTCGGGCCTTTCTTGCGAGCCTCGGGGGCAGAAGTCGCTATCGCCTCGGCGTCTCGCTACAACGTATGGCGTTTACCGGCGCAAAAAATAAAAAATCGATATCGCGAAAACGAGATGATTTGGCACGATACTTCACGTGCAGGGCAGTTGAGTGCGTTTTTTTTCAACAATTATTGGGTAATTAAAGGCCTGCGTGATCAATTAGTGCCACGTTGGTATCATCAGTGGTTTGGCGTTAGAGGAGATAATGCGTAGAATAGGCCGCTGTTTATTTCGCTGCTGGTTAATTGCATGATGAATGATAAAGATCTCTCCACCTGGCAGACATTCCGTCGCCTCTGGCCGATGATCACACCTTTTAAAGCCGGGCTTATTGCCGCCGCTATCGCGCTGGTGGTCAATGCCGCCGGTGATACCCTCATGCTGTCGCTGCTAAAACCTCTGCTGGATGACGGCTTTGGTAAAACCGATCGCTCCGTATTGCTGTGGATGCCGTTGGTCGTGATTGGATTGATGCTGGTGCGTGGGGTCAGTGGCTATGTTTCAAGTTACTGTATTTCCTGGGTCTCCGGAAAAGTTGTGATGCAAATGCGTCGCCGGCTGTTTGGCCATATGATGAGAATGCCAGTGGCCTTCTTTGATCAGCAGTCCACCGGAACGCTACTGTCACGTATCACCTATGATTCCGAGCAGGTTGCTTCCTCCTCCTCGAGCGCGCTGGTCACCGTCGTACGTGAAGGGGCGTCGATTATCGGCCTGTTCATCATGATGTTCTACTACAGCTGGCAGTTGTCGGTCATTCTGGTCATTATCGCGCCTATCGTTTCTACGGTTATTCGCGTAGTGTCCAAGCGTTTCCGTAATATCAGCAAGAATATGCAGAACACCATGGGCCAGGTAACCACCAGTGCCGAGCAGATGCTGAAAGGGCACAAAGAGGTGCTTATCTTCGGTGGTCAGACGGTTGAAACCGAGCGTTTTGATAAAGTCAGCAACCACATGCGCCGTCAGGGCATGCGTCTGGTTTCTGCATCTTCTATTTCTGATCCGATCATTCAGCTGATTGCCTCACTGGCGCTGGCCTTCGTGCTTTATGCCGCGAGCTTCCCATCCGTGATGGAAACGCTGACTGCCGGTACAATCACCGTGGTCTTCTCCTCAATGATCGCACTGATGCGTCCGTTGAAATCTTTGACCAACGTTAACGCCCAGTTCCAGCGTGGTATGGCAGCCTGTCAGACCCTGTTCAGTATCCTCGATATGGAACAAGAGAAAGACGAAGGCAAGCTGACCGTTGAGCGCGCAAAAGGCGACATCGAGTTCAAAAACGTCACCTTTAGCTATGGCAAAAGCGAAAAACCGGCCCTTAGAAACATCTCTTTTGAAATTCCTGAAGGCAGAACCGTTGCTTTGGTGGGACGTTCAGGCTCTGGAAAATCAACGATTGCCAACCTGATGACCCGTTTTTACGACATTCAGGAAGGTGAGATCCTGCTCGATGGCCACGACCTGCGCGAATACACGCTTGCGTCGCTGCGCGATCAGGTTGCGTTGGTTTCACAAAACGTGCATCTGTTTAATGACACCATTGCCAACAACATCGCTTATGCACGTACTGAAAAGTACAGTCGTGAAGACGTTATCAAGGCCGCAACTATGGCACATGCCATGGATTTCATTAGCAAAATGGATAACGGTATTGATACGGTCATCGGTGAGAACGGCGTGCTGCTGTCAGGCGGACAACGCCAACGTATCGCGATTGCGCGTGCGCTGCTGCGTGACTCACCGGTTCTGATCCTCGACGAAGCAACCTCTGCGCTGGACACAGAGTCCGAACGTGCGATTCAGTCTGCTCTCGACGAACTGCAAAAAAACCGTACCTCGCTGGTGATTGCGCACCGTCTTTCTACCATCGAAAAAGCTGACCAGATCCTGGTTGTCGAAGATGGTCGAGTGGTTGAGCGCGGAACGCATAGCGAACTGCTTGAGCTACGTGGGGCTTATGCCCAGCTTCACCGGATGCAGTTTGGTCAATGATAGCGCGCATCTGGTCGGGTCAATCGGCACTTTATTTGCTGTTACTGCCACTCAGTTGGCTGTATGGATTGATCACGCTGGTATTGCGTTTTAGCTATAAAAAAGGGTGGAAGAAAAGCTGGCGAGCACCGGTTCCCGTGGTGATCGTCGGTAATCTGACTGCCGGAGGTAATGGTAAGACTCCGGTCGTTATCTGGCTCGTCGAGCAGCTGCAGCAGCGGGGATTACGCGTTGGCGTCGTTTCACGTGGTTACGGTGGCAAGGCTGAAAGCTATCCTTTAATACTTGATGAGGGGACGTCTACGGCACAGGCCGGTGACGAGCCGGTGCTGATTTTTCAGCGCACCGGCGCACCGGTTGCCGTTTCTCCCGTGCGTTCCGACGCCGTCAAAGCCCTGCTGAAAGCCTCTTCTGTCGACATTATCGTGACCGACGACGGGCTACAGCATTACGCATTACAGCGTGATTTCGAGATAGTGGTGGTTGACGGCGTGCGCCGTTTCGGCAACGGCCACTGGCTTCCTGCCGGACCGATGCGTGAAAGAGCTTCAAGGCTGAAAAGCGTCGATGCGATTATCGTCAACGGCGACGGTCAGGGGCAGGGCGATGAGATAGGCATGCGGCTTCAGGCCGGGAACGTGGTGAACGTGTTGACCGGCGAGAAGCGCCAGGCGCAAACGTTGTCTGACGTGGTGGCGATGGCGGGTATCGGACATCCTCCTCGTTTCTTTGCCACGCTCAACCAGCTCGGCGTTCATACGCAGCGTGAAGTTTCCTTTGCCGATCATCAGGCCTACCAGTCTGCGCAGCTCGCGGCATTGGCCACTGATAATCAAACCTTGCTGATGACTGAAAAGGATGCAGTGAAGTGCCGTAGTTTTGCGCAGGCCAACTGGTGGTATTTGCCGGTTGATGCATACCTCTCAGAACCTGGTGCGACCTCGTTGCTTGAAGGCATCAGCTCGTTAGTCACGAAATCGTGATTAAAACTTGACCTGCGTAGCATTATATGAGTTAATGCTGCACGGCCTGTGATTACAGAGCTATTTATGAGGCAGTATCGTTAACAACAAAAAGTTGTTAACCCTATAGTGAATTTGTTCCTCCCAAGACGTTATCTTCCTGTTTGTTTCCACCAAAAGTTTGATTCCGCTAAAAAGACGAACCTTCCCATCACCCCCCATAAGTATTCTTTCTATAAAAATGGCCATCGTTGCCTTACGGCAAAATGAAATGGGTTACTTTCTGTGAACTCTCATCTGTTCTTGTTGTCAAATTCAACAAGCTACAGTGAAGTGGCGATTGACTCGACTAAATGCCTGCCCCAATGGTGGGTTCAAAATTTGCTCATTAGAGGTTTTTTATAAGAACAACTTTAGTATGGGCAAACGCATCCGAACAATAATAAAAAGCGTTGTCATGGATGCCCGAAATTAAGGAAATAAAAATTATGATGTTAAAAATGGGTTTAGTTAAATGGTTCAACCCGGCTAAAGGCTACGGTTTCATTTCTCCACTCGATGGTACTTCAGAGATTTATGTAAGCCGTAATTCCATTGCGAATACGCGTAATAAATCGCTTAATCCAGGCCAGAGTGTAGAATTCACCATTTACAACAGTTCGACTCATGGCCCGGCGGCAGCGGACGTTATTGCCTTCTAAGCCAGGTTCAGCGGCGGTGAATTTTACCCCCTGACAAAAATATGCTATCGATATCCGCAACCTAATCCTTTGACGGATATCGATATGCCTACTGCAAGCCTCTCCCTCTCTACTGCGCGCACGCTACATCTCGCCGCACAACAGCTGCAAAATCCCCTAAAACGTCAGGCGAAACCTGATGATCTGCTCTCTGCTATCAAAAAAATGGCGCTTCTGCAAATTGATACCATCAGCGTCGTGGCGCGTAGCCCTTATCTGGTGCTGTTTAGCCGCCTTGGAAACTACCCTTCCGAATGGCTCGAAGAGGCGCTTTTAGCGCGCAAAATATTCGAGTATTGGGCGCATGAGGCCTGCTTTATCCCCGTCGAAGATTACCGTCTGCTGCGTCATCGTATGTTGAATCCGCAAAACATGGGCTGGAAATTTAATCAGGCCTGGTTCGACAAGCACGAATCTGACATCAAGGATCTGCTCGATCATATTGCTGAAAAAGGACCGGTACGTTCGGCGGATTTTACGCTGGATAAGCGAGGAAGCACCGGCTGGTGGGACTGGAAGCCGCACAAGCGCCATTTGGAAACATTGTTCACCTCCGGTGAATTGATGGTGGCAGAACGGCGTAATTTCCACCGCGTCTACGACCTGCGTAGCAATATATTGCCGCATTGGGACGACGCAACCCAGACGCTGAGTCAGGAACACGCCGAGTTCGACATGCTCTGCCGCTCGGCGCAGGCGCTGGGCATCTTTCGAATAGAGTGGCTGGCGGACTATTATCGTCTAAAGCGCGTTAACAGCAAAAAACTCACTGCCCAGCTTCTGGATCTCGGCCTTATTACGCCCGTCGAGGTCGCCGGTTTCAGCTCTCCGCTGTATGTTCATCAGTCTCTGCACCGCCTTTTGGCCGAGGCCGAGGCAGGCAAGATAACCTCTACCGTTACCACGCTGTTGTCACCCTTTGACCCCGTCGTTTGGGACCGTCGGCGCGCGCTTGAACTATTCAACTTTGACTATCGTATCGAGTGCTATACCCCCGAGGCCAAGCGGCAATACGGTTACTTCACCCTGCCTATCCTCAATCGTGGTGAAATCATTGGCCGTACAGATGCCAAAATGCACCGTAAGCAGGGGATTCTCGAGATAAAAAGTCTGCATCTTGAACCGGGAGTTAACATTGGGCCGCGCAGGGTGAAGGATATTACCGAGGCGATTAGCCGCTTTGCGCGCTGGCAGGGGGCGACTCAGGTGACACTGGGCAATATTCCGCAGATGCTGAAAACGTTTTGGGAAGAGGGCTGGAGTCTATTGCCGTAAGACATTGGCAGGAGGCGTAAATAGAAAACGGCTGCAGTCGGCAGCCGTTTACCCGTTACCAACGCGCATTAGTTGCTGAAGTTGGCGAACATAGCGATAATTTTGTGGAAAAGTTTCATTTCTTGGCTCTTGAGTAAGTGTTTTTATGTGACATTGGTCACAAAAAAATCATACGCCTGCCTAATAGAATTCGCAATATCCGCGCAAAAACTTCTTAAGCCCGAACAGTTAACGGCGGGTAGGCGCTGTGCTATTCTCTGTCACCATAATGACTTACCTGTCGTCCGTTTTTTGACGCAAGTGAGTGCTCTAACTACGCCTCACGGAGGATCTATGGATCATCGTTTACTCGAAATCGTTGCTTGTCCTGTTTGCAACGGCAAGCTGTATTTCAACAAAGAATCTCAAGAGTTGGTCTGTAAAGCAGACGGCCTGGCCTACCCGGTTCGCGACGGTATTCCCGTGCTGCTCGAAGTAGAAGCGCGTTCACTCTCTGCCGACGAGATCCATCCATGAGTTTTGTTGCCATTATTCCTGCTCGCTATGCTTCTAGCCGTTTGCCCGGCAAGCCGCTGGCCGACATTGATGGCAAACCGATGATTGTTCACGTCATGGAGCGCGCCCGCGAGTCGGGAGCTTCACGCGTTATCGTCGCGACCGATCATCCGGATGTCAAAGCCGCCGTTGAAGCCGCGGGGGGGGAAGTCTGTATGACCCGCCCTGATCACCAGTCTGGCACCGAGCGTCTGGCTGAGGTTATCGAGCTATGCGGGTTCGCCGACGATGAAATCATCGTGAACGTGCAGGGCGACGAGCCGCTGATCCCGCCGGTGATCGTTCGTCAGGTCGCCGATAACCTGGCACAGTGCGGTGCCGGAATGGCGACGCTGGCCGTGCCGATTGAAGACGCCGAAGAGGCGTTTAACCCCAACGCGGTGAAAGTGGTCATGGATGCACAGGGCTTTGCGCTCTATTTCTCGCGTGCCACTATTCCGTGGGAACGTGAGCGTTTTGCCAGCTCGAAAGAGACCATCGGCGATACTTTCCTGCGCCACATCGGCATTTACGCCTATCGCGCCGGTTTTATTCGCCGTTACGTCCAGTGGGAGCCGAGCCAGCTCGAAAAAATCGAGCTCCTCGAGCAGCTGCGCGTGCTGTGGTATGGCGAGAAGATCCACGTGGCAGTAGCGAAAGCAATTCCTTCCGTGGGTGTCGATACACCAGAAGATCTGCAGCGTGTGCGCGCCTTCTTTGCCAATAAATAACGGACTCGCGCTACTGTGAGGTGGCGCTAACCGACTGTTTGGGCACGTCGTTGCCCGTCAGCTTCTGCCACAGGCGCCCCAACGTTTCGTACCAGGCTCTTTCTGAATGAGACAGATAAAGCGACTGTGGCAGGACTTTCTCCCACAGGTTGAGCGGTGAGTCTATCGCCAGCTGATTGGCCGGTGCCGGAATTGGCGCTAAACCCTGTTGCTGGAAAAACACCATCGCACGCGGCAGATGATTGGCCGACGTGACCAGCGCGAAAGGTTGATGACCAATTTGTTGCGCCACCTGCTGGGCTTCCTGACGCGTGTCTCTTGGCTGGTCGAGGGTGATGATATCCTTCGCAGGAACGCCCAGACTTTCCGCCACTTTGGCTGCCGTTGCGGCACTGCTCACCGGATTCGTCGGCGTCGCCGCGCCGGTAAAGATGAGCTTAGCTCCCCGATTCATCAGGTAGATACGTATCCCTTCGGTCACTCGAGGCAAACTGTTGCTGATGAGATTTGAACTGGGCGCCCACGCAGGGTTGTAGGTATAGCCGCCGCCAAGCACCACGACATAGTCAATCGGCCCTTGGCCGCGATAGGTTGGAAAGGTATTTTCCAGCGGTCGCAGTAGCCTGTCGGCGACGGGTTGCAGGCTCAACAGCGCCAACAGCAACCAACTGACCAAAAAAATGACTTTTCCCGTTTTTTGCCTTCTGCTGAACCAGAGCAGGCACAGTGCTACCGCCATCATTAGCAGTAAAAGGGGTAATGGCATCATTAAGCCGCCGACAAATTTTTTCAGGGCAAAAAACATCAGATAATCGGTCCTTTTGTGTGAAAAAACGGCATCCGGGTGAGATTCTTGGTCAGGATGATTTATTCTCTGCCAGCCTGTGCCAAAATAGCACCATAATTCGTTTGTCTGCCTACTGGTAAAACAAAAAGTTGAGCAAAAAAAAACGTACAGTGACGGTAGAACCGTCTCCCCAGGGTCGCAACTTCGATGATATGGCAGAAAAATTTTCGCGCAATATCTACGGAACGACCAAAGGACGTATTCGCCAGGCGGTGCTTGGAGAGGACCTGCGTGAACTTTTAACCAAGCTTCCACAGCGTCCTTTGCGTATACTTGATGCCGGCGGTGGCGAAGGGCAAATGGCCTGCGAGTTGGCCGCTTTAGGACATCAGGTATTGTTGTGCGATCTTTCCGGTGAGATGATCAAGCGGGCGCAGGCCGCCGCCGCCGAAAAAGGTGTGAGCGACAACATGCAATTTGTACAATGCCCCGCTCAGGACGTTGCACAGTATTTGGAACAGCCGGTTGATCTGATATTGTTTCATGCTGTAATCGAATGGCTAGCAGAACCGCAGCAGGCGCTTCAGGCTTTGAACGACTGTCTGCTACCCGGTGGCGCACTTTCTCTGATGTTTTATAACGTCAAAGGTTTGCTGATGCGCCACATGGTGCTGGGTAATTTTGGCCATGTCGAAGCAGGGTTACCCAAAATAAAAAAAAGCTCGTTGCTGCCCGACTATCCACTGGAGCCAGAAAACGTCTATCGGTGGTTAGAGGAAATGGGACTTCAGATTACCGGCAAGACCGGCGTGAGAGTATTCCACGATTATCTGCGTAACAGGCAACAGCATAAACAGGATTTTGACGAGCTTCTGGCGCTGGAACAGCGTTATTGCCGACAGGAGCCTTTTGTTAGTTTGGGGCGATACATCCACGTGATGGCGCACAAACCCGACCGGAAGGACGAATTATGAGTGAATTTTCCCAGACTGTCCCCGAACTGGTGGCCTGGGCACGTAAAAATGATTTCTCAATTTCATTGCCGACGGAGCGACTGGCTTTTCTTCTGGCGATTGCCACCCTCAACGGCGAGCGTCTTGACGGAGAAATGAGCGAGGGCGAACTGATTGATGCGTTTCGCCACGTTAGCAAGGGGTTTGAGCAAACCAACGAAACCATTACCGTACGCGCCAACAACGCTATCAATGATATGGTGCGCCAACGGTTGCTTAACCGCTTTGTCAGTGAACAGGCAGACGGTAACGCGATTTATCGTTTGACGCCTCTGGGTATTGGCATCACCGATTACTACATTCGCCAGCGTGAGTTTTCCACGCTGCGCCTCTCTATGCAGTTGTCCATCGTTGCTCAAGAACTTAAACGCGCGGCGGATGCAGCCGAGGAAGGCGGTGACGAATTCCACTGGCATCGCAACGTCTTTGCCCCGCTTAAATACTCGGTCGCAGAAATCTTCGACAGTATCGACATGACTCAACGCATCATGGACGAACAGCAGCAGGGTGTGAAAGACGATATCGCTGCGCTACTGAGCAAGGACTGGCGTGCGGCCATTTCTAGCTGTGAGCTGTTGCTGTCTGAAACCTCGGGCACGCTGCGTGAACTTCAGGACACGCTTGAGGCCGCGGGCGATCTGCTTCAGGCGCATCTACTGCGCATTCAGGATGCCACGCTGAGCGGACCGGATCTCGGTTTCATCGACAAGCTGGTTTACGACCTGCAAAACAAACTGGACCGCATTACCAGCTGGGGTCAGCAGGCGATTGACCTGTGGATTGGCTATGACCGTCACGTGCACAAGTTTATCCGTACCGCTATCGATATGGATAAAAACCGCGTGTTCGCTCAGCGTCTGCGCCTTTCGGTGCAAAATTACTTCGATAATCCGTGGACCCTCACCTTTGCCAACGCCGATCGCCTGCTCGACATGCGCGACGAAGAGTTGGCATTGCGCAGCGATGAGGTCACCGGCGAACTTCCTCCAGACCTCGAATTTGAAGAGTTCAGCGAGATCCGCGAACAGCTTGCCGCCTTGATTGAAGAGGCGCTGCGGGTTTATCAGCAGGACAAAGTGCCGCTGAATCTGGGGCTGGTGATGCGCGATTACCTCGAACAATATCCTCGCGTGCGCCATTTTGACGTTGCGCGAATCATGGTCGACCAGGCAGTACGCCTTGGTGTGGCTGAAGCAGATTTTTCAGGGTTGCCGGCACAGTGGCAGGCAATCAATGATTACGGAGCCAAGGTGCAGGCCCATGTCATCGACAAATATTGAACAAATAATGCCAGCCAAGCTGGCACAGGCGTTGGCTAATTCCCTGTTTCCGGCTCTCGACAGTCAGCTTCGTTCTGGCCGTCATATCGGTATTGATGAATTAGATAACCACGCTTTCCTGATGGATTATCAGGATGAGATTGAGCTTTTCTACAGTCGTTACAGCGTAGAACTTATCCGCGCGCCTGAAGGGTTTTTCTACCTTCGTCCGCGCTCCACCACGCTAATCCCACGCTCGGTATTGTCTGAGCTGGACATGATGGTCGGTAAAATTCTTTGTTATCTATACCTGAGTCCTGAGCGTCTGGCGCATGAAGGCATTTTCACTCAGCAAGAGTTATATGATGAATTGCTGAGTTTGGCGGATGAAAGCAAACTGCTGAAATACGTTAACCAGCGTTCTACCGGTTCAGATCTCGACCGTCAAAAACTTCAGGAAAAAGTCAGGACGTCGCTCAACCGCCTGCGCAGACTTGGCATGGTTTATTTTATGGGCCCTGACAGCACCAAGTTTAGAATTACCGAAGCCGTGTTCCGCTTTGGCGCAGACGTTCGCAGCGGTGATGACGCGCGTGAAGCGCAGCTGCGTATGATCCGCGACGGCGAAGCGATGCCAATTGAAAGCAGCCTGTCGCTCAACGATGAGAGCGAAGAGGGTGAAGCGCAGGCAGACCATGGGCCAGAAGGTGCAGAGGATGAACAGGAATGATTGAACGCGGTAAATTTCGCTCACTGACGCTGGTTAACTGGAACGGCTTTTTTGCCAGGACCTTTGACCTCGACTCACTGGTGACCACGCTTTCCGGCGGTAACGGTGCGGGCAAGTCAACGACCATGGCCGCGTTTGTCACGGCGCTTATCCCCGATTTGACCCTGCTGCACTTCCGTAACACGACCGAAGCCGGGGCGACCTCGGGCTCGCGTGACAAAGGTTTACACGGGAAACTGCGTGCGGGCGTGTGTTATTCCGCGCTCGACGTCGTCAACTCTCGCCACCAGCGCGTAATTGTTGGCGTACGCCTACAGCAGGTAGCCGGTCGTGACCGCAAGGTCGACATCAAGCCCTTTACCATTCAGGGACTGCCGACCTCGGTACAACCGACTGAAATCCTGACCGAGACCGTAGGTGACCGTCAGGCGCGGGTACTCTCTCTCCAGGAGCTGAAAGACCGCGTCGAAGAGATGGAAGGGGTGCAGTTCAAGCAGTTCAACTCCATCACCGACTACCACTCGCTGATGTTCGACCTGGGCGTTATCCCGCGTCGCCTGCGCTCAGCCTCCGATCGCAGCAAGTTCTATCGCCTGATTGAGGCCTCGCTGTACGGCGGTATCTCCAGCGCCATTACTCGCTCGCTGCGTGACTACCTGCTGCCAGAAAACAGCGGCGTGCGTAAGGCGTTCCAGGACATGGAAGCTGCGCTGCGCGAAAACCGCATGACGCTCGAAGCTATTCGCGTCACCCAGTCGGACCGCGACCTGTTCAAGCATCTGATTTCTGAGGCGACTTCCTACGTTTCAGCCGACTATATGCGTCATGCCAACGATCGTCGCATCCATCTCGATGGGGCATTGGTGTTGCGTAATGAGCTGCTTTCCAGCCGTAAACAGCTGGCCAGCGAACAGTATCGCCACGTCGAAATGGCGCGCGAACTGTCCGAGCAGAGTAGCGCTCAGAGCGACCTCGAAACCGACTATCAGGCCGCCAGCGATCACCTGAATCTGGTGCAGACCGCGATGCGCCAGCAGGAAAAAATCGAACGCTATCAGTCCGATTTAGAAGAGCTGACCTACCGTCTCGAAGAGCAGAATGAGGTGGTTGCCGAAGCCAGCGAGCTTCACGCCGAGCATGAAGCCCGCGCCGAAGCCGCCGAAATTGAAGTTGATGAACTGAAAAGCCAGCTCGCTGATTACCAGCAGGCGTTGGACGTGCAGCAGACGCGCGCCATTCAGTATCAGCAGGCGTTGCAGGCCATTGAGCGTGCACGTGAGCTCTGTCAGCTGCCTGATTTGACCGTTGAAAACAGTGAAGACTGGCTGGAAACCTTCCACGGTCGCGAGCAGGAAGCGACAGAAGTCCTGCTGATGCTCGAACAAAAGATGAGCGTCGCCCAGGCTGCGCACAGTCAGTTTGAAAATGCCTACCAGCTGGTGGTGAAAATCGCCGGTGAAGTGAGCCGCAGCCAAGCCTGGCAAACCGCGCGCGAACTGCTGCGCGACTGGTCTTCCCAGCAGCATCAGGCCGAGCGCGTAGAGCCTCTGCGCATGCGCCTCGCCGAGCTGGAAGGGCGTCTGCGCGAGCAACAGGACGCCGAGCGCCAGCTGCAGGATTTCTGCAAGCGTACCGGGCAAGACGTGCAGCCGGAGGATCTCGACGAACTTCAGCGCGAGCTGGACGTACAGATTGAAGAGCTATACAGCGTAGTCTCTCAGGCAGGTGAACGCCGCATGGAGATGCGTCAGGAGCTTGAGCAGATTCAGGCACGTATTCGTGAACTGACTACCCGCGCGCCTGTCTGGCTGGCGGCGCAGGACGCACTAAGTCAGTTGAGCGAGCAGAGCAAAGAGCCGCTGGAAAGCAGTCAGCAGGTCACCGAGTTTATGCAGCAGCTGCTCGAAACCGAGCGTGATACCACCGTTGAACGCGATCAGGTTGCTGCCCGCAAGCGCAAAATTGAAGGGCAGATTACCCGTCTGAGCCAACCGAGCGGCGCAGAAGACCCGCGCATGATAGCTCTTGCCGAACGTTTCGGCGGCGTGCTGCTGTCTGAAATTTATGACGATGTGACCATCGACGACGCGCCTTACTTCTCCGCGCTTTATGGGCCGTCTCGCCACGCTATCGTGGTGCCCGACCTTTCCCGCATCCGCGATCAGCTCGACGGTCTCGACGACTGCCCGGAAGACCTGTATCTGGTCGAAGGCGACCCACAGTCCTTCGATGACAGCGTGTTTGCCGTTGAAGAAATGCAAAACGCGGTGCTGGTTAAAACCGGTGACCGTCAGTGGCGCTACTCGCACTTCCCTGAGGTGCCGCTGTTTGGCCGCGCTGCGCGTGAAAATCGTTTAGAAGTGCTGCACAAAGAGCGTGAAACTCTGTCCGAGCGTTACGCGAACCTGTCGTTCGACGTACAGAAAATTCAGCGCCTGCATCAGGCCTTCAGCCGTTTCATCGGCAGCCACCTCGCGGTCGCGTTTGATGCCGACCCTGAAGCCGATATCCGCTCACTCAGCGCCCGTCGCGGCGAGCTTGAGCGTGCGTTAAGCGCCCACGAAGGCCAGAATCAGCAGCAGCGCCAGCAGTACGAGCAGGCGAAGGAGGCGGTGGCTTTGCTTAACAAGCTGCAACCTCGCGTTGGCCTGCTGTGTGACGAAACGCTAATCGACCGCGTTGAAGAAATTCGTGAAGAATTCGAAGAAGCGCAGGATGCTGCCCGCTTTATCCAGCAGCACGGCGTGTCTCTGAGCAAGCTGGAGCCGCTGGTGTCGGTATTGCAGAGTGACCCCGAGCAGCACGAGCAGTTGAAAGAAGATTATGCCCAGTCGCAGCACGCGCAGCGTCTGGCCAAGCAGCAGGCGTTTGCCCTGACAGAAGTGGTGCAGCGTCGTGCGCACTTCAGCTATACCGACTCTGCCGGCATGCTGAACGAAAATGCCGATCTCAACGACAAACTGCGCAGCCGTCTTGAAAGCGCAGAGGCCGACCGAAGCCGCGCCCGTGAGCAGGTGCGCCAGCATCAGACGCAGCTGACTCAGTACAGCCAGGTTCTGGCGTCGCTGAAGAGTTCGTTCGAAGCCAAGCGTGACATGCTTAAAGAGTTGAGCCAGGAACTACAGGACATCGGCGTGCAGGCCGACCCTAACGCCGAAGCGCGCGCCCGTGCGCGTCGCGATGAGCTGCATCAGTCACTCAGTACCAACCGTGCCCGCTGCAATCAGCTCGAGAAACAGATTACCTTCTGTGAAGCCGAGATGGACAATCTGCAGAAGAAACTGCGCAAGCTTGAACGCGATTATCATCAGAGCCGCGAGCAGGTTGTCACCTCGAAAGCGGGATGGTGTGCGGTAATGCGTCTGGTGAAAGACAATGGCGTTGAGCGCCGTCTGCACCGTCGTGAGCTGGCTTATATGAACGGCGACGAGCTGCGTTCTATGTCGGATAAATCGCTGGGTGCGCTGCGCCTCGCCGTTTCTGACAACGAACACCTGCGCGACGTGCTGCGTTTGTCCGAAGACCCGAAACGCCCTGAGCGCAAGATTCAGTTCTATATCGCGGTGTATCAGCACCTGCGTGAGCGTATCCGTCAGGATATTATCCGCACCGACGACCCGGTCGAAGCCATCGAACAGATGGAAATTGAACTGGGCCGCCTGACCGAAGAGCTGACTGCCCGCGAACAGCAGCTGGCCATTAGCTCGAAGAGCGTGGCGAACATCATCCGCAAAACTATTCAGCGCGAACAGAACCGTATTCGCATGCTGAACCAGGGTCTGCAGGCCGTGGCCTTCGGACAGGTGAAGAGCGTACGTCTGAACGTCAACGTGCGGGAGGCGCATTCTGGCCTGCTCGACGTATTGTCTGAACAGCAGGAGCAGCATCAGGACCTGTTCACCAGCAATCGTCTGACCTTCTCCGAGGCGCTGGCGAAGCTGTATCAGCGTCTGAATCCGCAGATTGATATGGGGCAGCGTACGCCGCAGACCATCGGTGAAGAGCTGCTGGACTACCGTAACTATCTCGAGATGGAAGTGGAAGTTAACCGTGGTTCCGATGGCTGGTTGCGTGCAGAGAGCGGCGCGCTGTCGACCGGTGAGGCTATCGGTACTGGGATGTCCATTCTGGTGATGGTGGTGCAGAGCTGGGAAGACGAATCGAGCCGCCTGCGCGGTAAGGATATTTCTCCTTGTCGTCTGCTGTTCCTCGATGAAGCCGCGCGTCTGGATGCTAAATCCATCGCCACGTTATTCGAGCTGTGCGACCGTTTGCAGATGCAGCTTATTATCGCAGCACCGGAAAATATCAGCCCTGAAAAAGGCACCACTTATAAACTGGTGCGTAAAGTCTTCCAGAATACCGAGCACGTTCACGTGGTCGGTCTGAGAGGTTTTGCGGCAGAACTTCCGGCTATTGAAAATAGTGAGGCGAATATAGCCGCTGAAGGCTAATTATCGTCTGTAACGCTTATTTGCAATATTGTTGCTCCCCGGTTGCAACATTTACTCGCAAAAAAAAGCAGCAAAATCATTGCTCAAATAAAAGCCTCGACCAAATAATATGGGTTGAGGCTTTTTGTTTTTATTGTCGTTTTTTTAAACATTCAACCAGGTTGAAATAATAAAGCAGGGTGTAAGGCTTTAATTCGCCCAGCCAGTAACATAGAGTCTTCTTATGACTGAGGAGGCAATTATCTTGTCGACCTGAGCAAAGTTAAGATTCTGTCTATATACTTAATCTATGGGCAGTTTGCTTGAGTATTCCGGCAGTTATTTCATCGTGGTATTTAAGTGAGGCAGGGGATGATGCTTAAGCGTAAAGAGTCTCTCAGGGTGCTGGTGGCCAGTAGTTTATTGGCAGCGAGTATTGCCCCATTAACCCAGAGCTATGCGGCTGTACCAAGAATGCCGGTCCGAACCACCACGCTATCCAGCGTGCAAAGCTTTAGTCAACTGCAGGCCGAGCTGCCAGCGGGTGTGAAGCCGCTTTACCTTTCTACGCTGGCGTCGCTCTACGCCGCCAATCATATGCAGCCCCTGTGGCAAGATCGGGAGGCGGTCCATCAGTTCCAGCAGCAGCTGGCTGAGGTGGCCCTTTCCGGCATTCAGCCGCAGTTTACCCAATGGGTAAGATGGTTGACCGACCCAAGAGTCACCGGTATGTCACGTGACGTGGTGCTCTCAGATGCCATGCTCGGTTATCTGCAGTTTACCAGCGGGGTCGAGATTAACGGCAGCAACTGGCTATACAGCAATACGCCGTACAAGATGACCACGCCACCGTTGACCGTGATTAATCAGTGGCAGCTGGCGGTGCGTCATGGCACCACCGAGCACTTTGTGACCACGCTAGAACCGCAGCATCCGCAGTATAAAAAGATGCATGCCGCGCTGAAGCACCTGCTGGCGGATACTCAAGCCTGGCCGCAGATGACCAGCCCGGCAAGTCTGCGTCCGGGGCAGGTGAGCAATGATGTGCCTGCGCTGCGCCAGATCCTGTCTCGCAGTGCGTCGATGATCGACGTCACCGATAACTCTACGCCTGCGCCTACTGCAGAAACTATCGCCCAAAATCCGACCAATAATAACGTTGAGGATTTCTCGGTAGACGAAACGGCCGAAAAAACCCAGAAACCGACCCCGGCGGTAAGTCCGTCAGCCACGTCGGTGCATGACGTATTACCCGCTCCGACGCCTGATGCGCCGCAGGGCAGCACGACAACGGCAACGGCCGCACCTGTGGTGATTTCCGACAACATTTATACGCCGCAGCTGGTGGAGGCCGTGAAACGTTTCCAGAAGTGGCAAGGCCTGGAGCCAGACGGTGTTATCGGGCCGAGCACGCGCCAATGGCTTAACGCCTCACCGCGGATCCGTGCGACGCTGCTGGCGCTAAATATCCAGCGTCTGCGCATTCTGCCGGGTGATGTAAACACTGGCATCATGGTGAACATTCCCAACTATTCGCTGAAATACTATTTGAACGGCAGTGAAGTACTGACGTCTCGCGTCATCGTTGGCCGTCCGAGCCGTAAAACGCCGCTGATGAGTAGCGTGCTAAGCAACGTGGTGCTGAATCCGCCGTGGAATGTGCCGACCTCGCTGGTGCGGGAAGACATTGTGCCGAAGCTGATGCGTGACCCGGGATATCTGCAAAAGCACGGATTTACGCTGTTGTCCGGCTGGAGCAATGACGCCGAGGTGGTCGATCCTTCTACCATTAACTGGAGCATGATCTCACCTGACCACTTCCCGTATCGTGTGCGCCAGCAGGCGGGCTCGATGAGTGCGCTGGGTCGTTACAAGTTCAACATGCCGAGTTCAGATTCGATATATCTCCACGATACGCCGAATCATAATCTGTTCCAGCGTGATGTCCGTGCCCTGAGTTCGGGCTGCGTGCGCGTCAATAAGGCCTCTGAGCTGGCCAATATGCTGTTGCAGGACACGGGCTGGAATGATGCAAGAATTTCGTCGACAGTGAAGGGCGGAAGCACGACATTCGTGCCAATTAGGCATCATATACCGGTTAAATTGTTCTATTTAACGGCTTGGGTCTCAGAAGATGGTAAGCCGCAGTTTAGAACAGATATTTACAATTATGATTCCACCGCGCGATCTGGCGCGCAAATCTCATCACAAGCCGAAAAATTGCTGTAATAAATGCAGTAATTTTAACCTGATAACTGTCTGAAATACCGACCTGACCCTGAGACATCCGGCGAAATCAGGCTTCTCAAAGCCTGTTTTGTCCGGTTGACTCACCTAATCAAGGCGGTTATGGTTGCGAGGGGTCAGAAATTGGCCCTTTATTACAACCTTCTCTTAGATATAGCTATCGGGTAATTACGTTTACATGGACCAAATAGATAAATATCGTCGAAAATGGCTGGCACTTGGCGGTGCTGCCATGGGTATGGCGATGCTCCCAAACGATGCATTTGCCATGCTTGCCACACCAAGACCTCGTGTTTTGGTGATTAACAACCTCCACACTGGTGAAACCCTCAAAACTGAGTTTTTTGATGGTAAGCAATACAACAGGGACGAGTTGGCACGACTGAATCATTTGTTCCGCGATTATCGTGCTGGCGGTCAGGTTAAAAACATCGACCCTCAACTGTTCGATCACCTCTATCGTCTCCAGATTGCGCTTGGCACCAACAAACCCGTACAGCTCGTTTCGGGCTATCGTACGTTGGCGACCAATAATATGCTGCGCAAGCCGGGCAGTGGCGTCGCCAAACACAGCTATCACACGCTGGGCAGAGCGATGGATTTCCACATTGAGGGCGTTGAATTGGCAAATATCCGCAAAGCAGCATTAAAAATGCGGATGGGTGGTGTAGGATATTATCCACGAAGTGACTTTGTGCACATCGATACTGGACCCAATCGAAGCTGGTCCTGATCCTGTGCGTAATATCTAATCTGGCCTATTTTTAGGCCAGATTATTGTGGAGCCCTATGAAATATCACATTATTCCTGTTACGGCTTTCAGCCAGAACTGTTCGGTTATCTCCTGCCCTAAAACCAATGAGGCCGCGCTGGTCGACCCCGGCGGCGACGCCGAAAAGATCAAAGCTGAAGTTGCCGCATTGGGCGTAACGTTGACTCAGGTACTGTTAACTCACGGACACCTCGATCACGTTGGCGCTGCCGCAGAATTAGCCGCTTATTATCAGGTGCCGATTGTCGGTCCTCACAAAGAAGATCAGTTCCTGTTGGCTGGCCTGCCGGAACAAAGCCGCATGTTTGGTCTCGAGCACTGCGACGCGTTGACGCCGGACGTCTGGCTCGAAGAAGGCGACGTGGTGAAGGTGGGTGAAGAAAAACTGACCGTACTCGAATGTCCGGGACACACGCCGGGACACATCGTCTTTATTAACCAGGCGGCCAAATTTGCCGTCTCGGGAGATGTGATTTTCAAAGGTGGCGTGGGGCGCAGCGATTTCCCGCGTGGCAACCATGAAGACTTAATTAACTCGATCAAAACCAAACTGCTGCCGCTGGGGGATGATATTGTTTTCCTACCGGGGCATGGCCCAATGTCGACGCTGGGCTATGAAAGACTGAACAACCCGTTTCTTTAAAACGTCTCGACGATAATGCATAAAAAAAGCCAGCTCGGCGTCACCGGCTGGCTTTTTTAGTGTCTAAAAATCGCTTACAGCACAGCGACGATGGCTTCGCACAGCGGCGCCATATTGTCTAGCGTGATACCGGCTACGTTGATACGCCCGGAATTCACCGCATACACCCCAAATTCGGAACGCAGGCGCAGTACCTGATCTTTGGTCAGGCCGCTGAAGGAGAACATGCCGTTCTGCTCGATGATAAAGCTGAAGTCCTGCTTCGCGCCTTTTTCCTGCAAGGTCGTCACAAACAGTTGGCGCATACGATGAATACGCTGACGCATGTCGCTCAACTCTTGCTCCCACTGTGCACGCAGAGCAGGGTTACCCAATATGGTCGCAACCACGGAAGCTCCGTGCGCCGGCGGGTTGGAATAGTTGGTGCGGATAACCGATTTCACTTGGCTGAATGCGCGGTCTGCGTTTTCTGCATCGCGGGTTACCAGCGTGAAGGCGCCGACACGTTCGTTGTACAGGCCGAAGTTTTTGGAATAGGAGCTGGCAACCAGCAGCTCGTCATGCTTGGCGGCGAAAATACGCAGGCCCTGAGCATCTTCTTCCAGACCTTTAGCGAACCCCTGATACGCGAAGTCAAACAGGGGCAACCAGCCGTTAGCCACGGAAAGATCCGCCAACTGTTTCCATTGATCGACGGTAGGATCGATGCCGGTCGGGTTATGACAGCAGCCGTGGAACAGCACGATGTCGCCCGCCTTGGCTTCACTCAGGCTTTTCAGCATGCCGTCGAAGTCCAGTGCGTGTTTTTGTGCATCGTAGTAATTGTATTCAGCGACTTCGAGGCCTGCCGAAGAAAACACGCCGACGTGGTTAGGCCAGCTTGGGTTACTTATCCAGACGCGTGTCGCGGTGGTCTGCGTGGCCACGAAATCAGCCGCAATGCGCAGTGCGCCCGTACCGCCCGGCGTTTGAGCCGTGCGTGCACGTTTGTCGCGAATTATCTCGCTGTCAGCGCCAAAGAGCAACTCTTGAGTGCAATGAGCGAAATCGGGTAGACCGTCAATGCTTAAATAGGTTTTAGTAGTCTCGTTTTCCAGCAGGAATTGTTCGGCCTTTTTAACACTGGCCAGAACCGGCGTCTTACCTGTTTCGTCTTTGTAGACACCAATCCCCAAGTTGATTTTATTCTGACGATCGTCAGCGCGGAAAAGATCGGTTAGACCCAGGATCGGATCAGCGGGTGCGGCAGTGATTTTTTCAAACATTTGGATACTTCCATGACCTGTTATCAACAGAAAGAGGCGTTCAGGTTACCGCCAGATTTATTCTTTGCCAACCGTTTGCGAGAAAAAGAAAGCAGAGTTGTGAGCAGGGCTTCAGCATTAAAGTTTCTGATGAAACTGGACAACAAAAAGGGCATAAGCGATGAGAATTTACCGCGAAGAACGGCGCATTTATAAAGGAAGAAAGCAAATACGGTGCGACATAAAAAAGGCAGAGCCGAAGCTCTGCCTGTTTCTTTAACCTGTTGCTTTGCCCGAAGGCGTTGCGTTTAGGCTAAATTAGAACTGGTATACCAGACCCAGGGCAACAACGTCGTCGGTTGCCAGACCCAGTGGGTTGTTGTCGTCCAGACGGTTGATTTTGTAGTCAACGTAGGTAGACATGTTTTTGTTGAAGTAGTAAGTTGCGCCAACTTCGTAGTATTTGTACAGGTCAGCATCGCCGATACCTTCGATGTCTTTGCCTTTAGACTGAACGTAGGCGATAGACGGACGCAGGCCGAAGTCGAACTGGTACTGAGCGATAACTTCAGTGGTCACCGCTTTGTTAGCGAAACCGTCGTTATCAGTGGTCAGGTTGTTGTTGGTGATACGAGCCGCATCGCGAGTTTCGGTGTAGAGAGCAGCGATGTAGATGTTGTTCGCATCATACTTAACCGCGGTACCCCAGCTGCGTGCTTTGTTTTTGTCTTCGCCGTAGGTCAATGCTTTCTGAGCATCGGTACGGTTAGACTCAGACCAGGAACCTACGATTCCCAGACCCATTGAAGAGGTGTAAGAGGTTGACAGCGCGTAGCCGTCACCGTTGCCGCGCAGAACGTCGTCGCCGGTACGGTCATTTTTGCCCTGGTACTGAACGGCGAAGTCCCAACCGTCAACCAGACCAAAGAAGTTGTGGTTACGGTAAGTTGCAACACCAGTAGAACGACCAGACAGGTAACCGTCTGAGTAACCAGAGTCGCCGCCGTATTCTGGCATCATATCGGTCCAGCCGATGGTGTCATACATCAGACCATAGTTACGACCATAGTCGAATGAACCGTATTCGTTGAATTTCAGACCAGCGAAGCCCAGACGCGTTTTGTTGCCGTCCTGTGCGTCATTGCCTTCTGAATTGTTAGCCTGAACGTTGTATTCCCACTGGCCGTAACCGGTGATGTTGTCGTTGATTTTCGTTTCGCCTTTAAAGCCGAAACGAACGTAAGTCTCATCACCATCGTTGCTTGAATCGTCAGAGAAGTAATGCAGACCGTCGACTTTACCGTACAGATCCAGCTTGTTGCCGTCTTTGTTATAGATTTCGGCTGCGTTAGCTGCGCCAGCAGCTAACAAGGCTGGAATTACCACTGCAAGAATGTTGCGCTTCATCATTATTTTATTACCCTCATTGGAGTTATTTGGACACCTTGCCACTGCCTACAATAATTTACAGAACTATTGTTGATAGTTTGGTGTCTCCTGTGTCTGAACGCAGTGTTCCATTGAGGGTGAGCTTAATCTACATCGAAAATGCTACTAAACACCTAATTATGTTTCAGTAAGAAAAAATGTGTTACTAAATATTAAATTTAGGGAACTTTGTGACAGGGATCTACGTTTAAAAATAGCTAAGGCCAGCATCGCTGGCCTTAGATTTGTATCTAAAGTTGTTAAATTAATAACTCTTAAATAATTAGAATGTTGCGTTACGCGGAGTACGTGGGAATGGGATAACGTCACGCACGTTTTGCACGCCGGTGACGTAAGCAACCAGACGCTCAAAGCCTAAACCGAAACCAGCGTGAGGTACGGTGCCATAGCGACGAAGATCGCGATACCACCAGTAATCTTCCTTATTCAGGCCCATTTCTTCAAGTCGAGCGTCCAGCACATCTAGCCTTTCTTCACGCTGAGAACCGCCGATAATTTCGCCAATTCCCGGAGCCAGAACGTCCATGGCGGCAACGGTTTTACCGTCATCGTTCATGCGCATATAGAAGGCTTTGATATCTTTAGGGTAATTTTTAACCACAACCGGCGCTTTAAAATGTTTCTCGGCAAGGTAACGCTCGTGCTCAGAAGAGAGATCGACGCCCCAGGAGACTTCATTTTCGAATTTCTGACCGGATTCGATCAGAATTTTAACAGCATCGGTATAGTCAACTTGCGCGAAATCTGAGGTTACAAATCGTTCAAGGCGTGAAACAGCATCTTTGTCTACGCGTTCTGCGAAAAATGCCATATCGTCCGCTCTTTCATCCAAAACGGCTTGGAAAACATACTTCAGCATGCTCTCAGCCAGTGAGGCGATGTCGTCGAGAGTGGCAAAAGCCACTTCCGGCTCAACCATCCAGAACTCGGCAAGGTGGCGGCTGGTATTGGAGTTTTCTGCGCGGAAGGTTGGGCCGAAGGTGTAAACCTTGGACAACGCACAGGCGTAGGTCTCACCGTTCAGCTGTCCAGAGACGGTTAAGAAGGCTTCTTTACCGAAGAAATCTTCATTGAAATCAACCTCGCCTTTGTCGGTAAGCGGCAGGTTTTGCAGGTCCAGCGTTGAAACGCGGAACATCTCGCCTGCACCTTCGGTATCTGAAGCGGTGATCAGCGGAGTCGAAACCCAGAAGTAGCCGTTTTCATGATAGAAACGGTGAATCGCCTGCGACAGGGTGTTGCGAACGCGCGCAACGGCACCAATGAGGTTGGTGCGCGGACGGAGGTGAGCTACTTCGCGCAGATATTCGATGCTGTGACGTTTTGCCGCCATCGGGTAAGTATCAGGATCGTCAACCCAGCCAACGACCTTGATTGCCGTTGCCTGTAGTTCGAAGCTCTGGCCTTCGCCAGGAGATGCCACTACGGTACCGGTGACTTCAACAGAACAGCCGGTGGTCAGGCGCAGTACTTCATCCTGATAATTAGGCAAAGAATTATTAACGACGGCCTGTAACGGATTAAAGCAGGAGCCGTCATAAACGGCGACGAAGGAGATGCCAGCTTTTGAATCTCTCCGGGTACGTACCCAACCGCGTACGGTGACTTCACTGTCAACCGCAGCACGGCCTTGCAGTACGTCGACTACAGGCACAACGCTCATAGATTTCTCTCTTAAAATAGTTCTGATGATACCGATGGTTTTAAATATGTATAAAAAACCTGTATGAAAAAGCCACACACCTTAAACGAAAGGGTTTTGCTATGTTACTTAGCCTTTTTCAGGACACAAGCAGAAATCGCCCTGCGACCGCAACATTTGTGCCATTACCGCGATTAGTTTAAACACGGCAAAACCTGAGAGGGTGAAAGTGGCGAAAAAATCGCTCATTGCGCTTTTCTTTCTATATATAAGGAGAGAAGAGGATATAGATGAAGAGAAGAGGACGCAGGAACCTCAATTGACGTTCTTTCGCGTCTTCCCCCACCTGTGGGAGGGGAAGACGGAAATGCAAAAGCAGTGCGGATGATTAGGAGGCTTTCTTCACCAGCGGCAGATCGAAAGCTTTACGCAACGCCTTCACAAAAGCCTTGTCCTGACAAATGGTTTTACCCGGGCTGTCGGACAGCTTGGCCACCGGCTTGCCGTTGCACTGCACCAGCTTGATAACAATATTCAGCGGTTTGACCTGCGGAATATTACAGGTCAGGCGGGTACCAATACCGAAAATAAGTTTAATCCGCGTGTGGAAGTGACGATACAAATCCAGCGCTTTATCGAGATCCAGGTTATCGGAGAACACCAGCGTCTTGGTCATGGGGTCAATACCCAGCGTTTGATAATGGGCGATGGCTTTTTCACCCCATTCAAACGGATCACCAGAGTCGTGGCGCAGACCCTGATAGGCGTTGGCAAACTTGGGGCCAAAGTCACGCAGGAAAGCGTCCATAGTGATGCAGTCGGTGAGTGCTATCCCCAGTTGGTCCGGGTATTCGTCAAGCCACGCCTGCAGCGCCGCGCGTTGGCTGCTAGCCAGAACCGGACTTAGCTGCTGATGCGCCTGGAACCACTCGTGCGCCTGCGTACCCACGGGATTCAACTGTAGCTTATGGGCTAAATCGTAGTTGCTGGTCCCGACCAGATACGGGAATTCTTGCTTCAACGTGCTGACAATCGCGCGCTGCACCTCGCCGGAGAAACGGCGGCGGGTACCGAAGTCCATCAGCTTAAAGGCTGAAGTGTCGATATCGGCAGATTCCTGTTTGAATTTCTGCAGGTTCTTACGCAGCTGTTCGACCGCCATTTCCGGCGTGACGCCTGGAGAGCGATGTTTATGCACCACTTCACTGATTACCGCCAGCAGCGGAACTTCCCACATAATCACTTCACGCCAAGGGCCTGCGATACGGATATGCAGATGACCGCTGCGATTGGACACCTCGACGTGTCGAGGGTTATAGCGGAATGTGCGTAGCCATTGCAGGTAATCCTGACTAAAGAAAGGCAGGGCGGAAAGATAGTTAAATTCATCTTCGCTCAACGCCAGCTCGCTCATCAGTTCAACCTGATGACGAATTTCCTCTGCGTATTCGCCCAGCAGTTCGTCGCCACGGCAACGGAACTCGGCGACCACGCGGCTATCCGCGTAACGATGATAAACCGCCTGCTGCATGTGAAGCTTATAGGCGTCGGTGTCTAACAACGAAGTCAAAATCGGGGAAGCGTATGGGGTCATGCGCGACATCCTCGTCAAAAGCAACAGGCCATACTCTTCGTCCTGGAAGCTGCAGCGGCATTAGTTGGGTTCGCTCAATGCCTTACTGCAACGTCAGTGACGCTGAGTACTACTCTTCGTCCCTGAAGCAACTCCAAAAACGTTGAGTATCGTGTTTGTTTTAGCCTGATTTAAACGGCAAAGTTCGGGAAGTATACCGCATTATCAAGTCAATGAACCCTCATCTCAGCACAATTCATCGGGCCAGGTCGAGGGCCAAATGTGCCTTGTTAAGGATATTAAACACGGATTTCCGAAGATTGTTAACAACGATATAACCCGTTAAATAATAATGTCTTTTAGTTAATTATTATAAAATACATGAGGTTGATCGTTTTTTGATGGGCAGAAAGGCTGACTCGATTCGATAAAATGAAATTGCCGACCGGCGAAATTATTTATTGGCAGTGTTAACTGAAATAGCACAAAAAAGTTAAAGAAAGGTGAAATGTTGAGCGCAATATTTTTTATCTTTATGAAGCAGTACTGACCGCTTTGGGCAAAAGCTCGCCGGTTGCCGCGGCCATTGGGGTAACAATCTGGGAATTTTCACCTTCTGTGATAAAGTTTATTTTAATCGCGTCACGCGTATCCTCCTGAAAACGCCAAAAGGTTCTTTTATGACTGACCAGCTGCAAACAGAACAACAGACCGACGCAACATCACAACCGCAGGTAAAATATCGCCACGATTATCGTGCGCCAGACTATACCATCACCGATATCGACCTTGACTTTGATCTTGATGCACAGACCACTACGGTGACTGCGGTCAGCCAGATCAAGCGTCTGGGTGCCGAAGGCGCTGCGCTGGTTCTGGACGGTGAAGACCTAACGTTGATAAGCCTTAAAGTTAACGGTCAGGACTGGCCAAACTATCAGCTGCGAGAAAGCCAGCTGGTCATCAATGGCCTGCCTGAAGCGTTTGAGCTGAAGGTGGTTAACAAGATTCATCCTGCGAAAAACACCGCGCTGGAAGGCCTTTATCTCTCTGGTGAAGCGCTGTGTACCCAGTGTGAAGCGGAAGGTTTCCGTCACATTACTTATTATCTTGACCGCCCGGACGTGCTGGCACGTTTCACCACACGCATTGTGGCCGACAAGTCGCTCTATCCTTATTTACTCTCTAACGGCAACCGCGTTGATGGCGGGGAGCTGGAAGGCGGACGTCACTGGATCAAATGGCAGGATCCGTTCCCGAAACCTTGCTATCTGTTTGCCGTGGTTGCCGGTGACTTCGACGTGCTGCGCGACAAGTTCGTCACCCGTTCAGGCCGCGATATCGCACTGGAAATCTTCGTCGATCGTGGCAACCTCGATCGTGCGGGTTGGGCGATGGAGTCGTTGAAGCAGTCCATGAAGTGGGACGAAACGCGCTTTAATCTGGAATATGACCTCGACATCTTCATGATTGTTGCCGTTGATTTCTTCAACATGGGCGCGATGGAAAACAAAGGCCTCAACGTCTTTAACTCCAAATACGTGCTGGCAAAAGCAGAAACCGCGACCGATAAAGACTATCTGGGCATTGAAGCCGTCATTGGCCACGAATATTTCCACAACTGGACCGGTAATCGCGTGACCTGCCGCGACTGGTTCCAACTGAGCCTGAAAGAGGGCCTGACCGTCTTCCGCGACCAGGAGTTCAGTTCGGATTTGGGTTCTCGTTCGGTGAACCGCATCGACAACGTCCGCGTGATGCGCGGTGCACAGTTTGCCGAAGACGCTAGCCCGATGGCGCACCCAATCCGCCCAGACAAAGTTATTGAAATGAATAACTTCTACACGCTAACCGTGTATGACAAAGGCTCGGAAGTGATCCGCATGATGCACACTCTGTTGGGTGAGCAGCAGTTCCAGGCCGGTATTCAGCTCTATTTCGAACGCCACGACGGCAGCGCAGCGACCTGTGACGACTTCGTGCAGGCGATGGAAGACGCCTCCAACGTTGACCTGTCGCTGTTCCGCCGCTGGTATAGCCAGTCCGGTACGCCAATCCTGACCGTACGCGACGACTATGACGTCGAGAAGCAGACCTACACGCTGACCGTGAGTCAAAAAACGCCGCCGACTGCGGATCAGAAAGAGAAGCTTCCGCTGCATATCCCACTGGATATCGAACTTTACGATCCACAGGGCGGTGTGATTGAGCTCAAGCAAAGCGGCCAGAAGGTCAGCAATGTGCTTAACGTGACCGAAGCCGAGCAGACTTTCGTGTTCGAAGACGTTGCCTATCAGCCAATCCCCTCCTTATTACGTGAATTCTCCGCGCCGGTTAAGCTCGATTATAAATACGGTGATCACCAGCTGACGTTCCTGATGAAGCATGCGACCAATGACTTCTCGCGTTGGGACGCGGCGCAAAGTCTGCTGGCTATCTACATTAAGCTCAATGTGGCGCGTCACCAGCAGAAACAGCCACTGTCTCTGCCGCTGCACGTGGCCGATGCGTTCCGCGCAGTGCTGCTGGACGAGAGCATCGATCCGGCGCTTGCGGCGCAGATTCTCACGCTGCCGTCAGAAAACGAGATTGCCGAGCTGTTCGACATCATCGATCCTGAAGCGATAAGCGCGGTGCACGAGTCGATTACACGCTGCCTGGCGGGGGAGATGGCCGACGAGTTCCTGGCGGTTTACCACGCTAATCGCCTGCTGTCCTACCGCGTTGAGCATGCCGATATTGGCAAGCGCTCGCTGCGCAACGTCTGCCTGCGTTATCTTGCCTTTGCCGATGCGGCTCAGGCCGACAAGCTGGTCAGCGCCCAGTTCGAGAGCGCTGACAATATGACCGACTCGCTGGCGGCGATGTCGGCGGCCGTGGCGGCAGACTTGCCGTGTCGTGACCGTCTGCTTAGCGCCTACGACGAACGCTGGCATCAGGATGGTCTGGTGATGGATAAATGGTTCATTCTGCAGGCCACCAGCCCGGCGCAGGACGTGCTGAAGCAGGTGCGCGCACTGCTGTCGCATCGCTCCTTCAGCATGGGTAACCCGAACCGCATTCGCTCACTGATTGGCGCATTTGCACAGGGAAATCCGGCGGCATTCCACGCCGCAGACGGCAGCGGTTATACCTTCCTGGTCGAGATGCTGACTGATCTCAACACCCGCAACCCGCAGGTTGCTGCACGTATGGTTGAGCCGCTGATTCGTTTGAAACGCTATGACGAAAACCGTCAGAACCTGATGCGTCAGGCGTTGCAGACGCTGAAAGGTCTGGAGAATCTCTCCGGTGACCTTTATGAGAAAATCAGCAAGGCGCTGGATGCCTGACCGCGTATTTGAAGGTTGAAAAACAAAAGGGCGACAGTGATGTCGCCCTTTTTTATGAGGAAGATGAAAGGGTTATCTCTGCGCGCGTTTTACTTCAGCGCTCACAGGCTGTGGTCGCAGTACTCTTTCCAGTACCTGTTCTTCCAACTCGGCCAGTCGTACGGAACCACGACGGCGCGGACGCGGCAGATCGACCTGCAAATCGAGACCGATTTCACCCTGCTCAATCAGAATAACGCGGTCGGCAACGGTCACCGCTTCGCTTACATCATGGGTCACCAGCAGGACGGTAAAACCGTGCTGCTGCCACAGACGTTCAATGAGACTCTGCATTTCGATGCGAGTCAGCGCATCCAATGCGCCCAATGGCTCATCGAGCAGCAACAGGCGTGGGCGATGAACCAGCGCGCGAGCCAAGGCAACGCGCTGTTTCTGTCCGCCGGACAGCGCGGCGGGCCACTCATTGGCGCGGTCGGCGAGACCGACCTCTTCCAGTGCCGCCATGGCGGCCTCACGCCACTTGCCTTTGAGGCCAAGACCAACGTTATCAATCACTTTCTTCCACGGCAGCAGACGGTCATCCTGAAACATCAGACGCGTATCGTCGCTGACCTGGCTGAGCTGCGCACTGCCGCTAAGCAGATCGCCGCTGCTGCTTTTTTCCAGACCGGCCAACAGGCGCAGCAGGGTACTTTTACCGCAGCCGCTGCGGCCAACTACGGCGACAAATTGCCCTGGAGAAATACGCAGATTGATGTCTTTAAGCACCGTACGGTTGCCGTAATTTTTAACAATGCCCGCCAGCGTTACCGGCGTACCTTGCGGAATGCGAGTCGGTTCACTCATGCGGTTTCTCCTTGTTTTTTCTGGTAGGCTGGATGCCAGCGCAACCAGACATGTTCAAGCGAACGCGCCACGATATCGGCCAGTTTACCGAGGATGGCATACAGGATGATGGCCACTACGACGACGTCGGTTTGCAGGAATTCGCGGGCGTTCATCGCCAGATAACCGATACCGGAGTTTGCGGAAATCGTCTCCGCCACAATAAGCGTGAGCCACATGAAGCCCAGTGCGAAACGCACGCCGACCATAATTGACGGCAGCGCGCCCGGCAACACCACCTGATAAAACAGCGGGAATCCAGATAATCCGTAGCTGCGAGACATCTCCAGCAGTCCACGGTCAATATTGCGAATACCGTGGTAGGTGTTGAGATAAATCGGGAACAACGTTCCCAGCGCCACCAGGAAAATCTTCGCCGATTCATCAATACCGAACCACAGGATAACCAGCGGGATCAGCGCCAGATGCGGAATGTTACGCAACATCTGCATTGAGCTGTCCAGCAGGCGCTCACCCCAGCGCGACAGGCCGGTAATAAAGCCGAGCAACAGACCGATGCTGCCGCCGATGACAAAGCCGGTCAGCGCCCTGAAGGTGCTGATTTTCAGGTTCTGCCACAGGTCACCGGATTTCGCCAGCGTCCAGAAGGCTTCGACGACCGCACTCGGCGAAGGCAGGATACGGTTCGACAACCAGCCTACCTGTACCGCCAACTGCCAGCTGGCGAGTAATACCACCGGTAAAAACCAGGGGCTAATGCGGTTTATCCAACGTTCAGTCTTGTTGCTCATGATGCTTTCCTTAACTTTTCACAGCGCGCTTGGACACAAATTCGTGGGCGACCAATTCCCCACGCGGTTCAATCCTACGGCGCAGTGGGGTAACGCTGCTATCTTCTTTTGCCAAATCAAGGTGTGGGAACAGCAGTTCAGCCACGCGATAGGCTTCTTCCAGGTGTGGATAACCTGAGAAAATAAAGGTGTCGATGCCGAGGTCGGCATATTCCTGCATCCTTGCCGCAACCGTTGGGCCATCGCCGACCAGCGCGGTACCTGCGCCGCTGCGAACCAGACCGATGCCTGCCCACAGGTTAGGCGCAATTTCCAGTTTGTCACGGTTACCGCCGTGCAGCGCGGCCATACGATGCTGGCCAACCGAGTCGGTGCTGGTCAGTTTAGCCTGGGCGCGGGCAATGGTTTCGTCGTCAATATTGGCAATCAGACGCTCTGCCGCTTTCCACGCTTCTTCGGTCGTTTCGCGCACAATGACGTGCAGACGGATGCCGAATCTTACGGTACGGCCGTGTTTGGCGGCTTTGGCCCGCACCTGAGCAATCTTTTCTTTTACCTGCTCCAGCGGTTCACCCCAGGTCAGATAAAGTTCCACCTGTTCGCCGGCCAAGTCTTGGGCGGCCTCGGACGAACCGCCGAAATAAAGCGGAGGGCGCGGCGTTTGTACCGGCGGGTGCAGCAGGCTGGCGTTCTTGACCTTCAGATGTTTGCCTTCAAAGTTCACCGTTTCGCCTTCCAGCACTTTGCGCCAAATGTGGGCGAATTCTGCCGACGCTTCGTAACGTTCTTCGTGATTGAGGAACAGGCCTTCGGCTTCCAACTCGGACGGATCGCCACCGGTCACCAGGTTAAACAGCGCACGGCCGTTGGACAGGCGGTCCAGCGTCGCTGCCTGACGTGCTGCCAGCGTCGGAGAAATAATACCGGGACGCAGCGCAACCAAAAACTTCAGTTTCTGGGTAACGGAAATCAGCGAGGCGGCAACCAGCCATGAGTCTTCGCATGAGCGACCGGTCGGGATCAGTACGCCGCCAAAGCCAAGACGATCAACCGCTTGGGCAATTTGCTGCAAATAACCGTGGTCGACCACGCGCGCACCTTCATCGGTACCGAGATAATGGCCATCGCCGTGGGTAGGTAAAAACCAAAATACGTTCAGACTCATGTGATATTCCTCTTTAATTCACCGCGTACGGTGAAGCAGCAATGTGAGTTATTGAAATAATTTTATGAAACAGTCTTATTGCGCGGCGGCAGGGGCATGCCAGATGCGATCCTTGATCTCGACCGGCTTCGGCAGCAGATGGTTCGCATAGAATAAATCTGCGGTTGCCTGTTGCAGTTTTTCGGTTTTGTCATCAACGGGGCGAATGGTTTCATCGTCCGGCAGATGAGTGAAATAGGTGGCGATGACCTTTTCCGGCAGGCCGGTAGATTTCGCCAACAGCTGAATACTCTGCTGTTGCTCGGTTTTGATCAGGCCATTGGCCTGCGTCAGGACCTGCAAGACTTCAGAGATAAACTGTGGATGCGCTTCGGTAAACTTACGCGGTGCAAGATAAAAAGCGCCGGTCTGGTTTAGCGTGGTGCCGTCGAGCAGCACACGAGCACCGCCGTGATTGAAGGCCGCAGAATAGTACGGGTCCCAGATTGCCCAGGCGTCGACGTCGTGCTGCTGGAAGGCGGCCAGCGCATCAGACGGTGCAAGGTTAATCGGTTTGATATCGGTAAACTTCAGGCCGGCATTTTGCAGGGCACGCAGCACGAAATTGTTCGAGCTTGAGCCTTTCTGGAAGGCTACGGTGTGGCCTTTAAGGTCGGCGACGGTCTTGATTGGGCTGTTTTCCGGAACCAGAATCACTTCAGCCTTAGGCTGTGGAGGCTGATAGCCGACGTACAGCAAGTCCGCGCCTGCGGCCTGGGCAAACAGCGGCGGCAGGTCGCCGGTGCCGCCAAAGTCGATGCTGCCAACGTTCAGCGCTTCAAGAATCTGCGGGCCAGCGGGGAACTGATCCCAGGTGATTTTGGTGTTCGGGAAACGTTTTTCCAGCAGGTGATGACTCTGTGCCAGAATCAGACCGATGGAGCCTTTTTGGATAGCGATGTGAAACACAGCCGGATCTTTTTCTTCTGCCTGAGCGGAAACGACGCTCGACAGGCCGAGGGCCAAAGCCAACAGCGGCAGCCATTTCTTGGGTTGCAAAGACAACAGTGAAGGCAAACGAGAACCTAAAATATTCATTAAAATTTTTTCCAATTAAGCGTGAGCGTGTTGACGTTTTGCGCGAGCGATAGCCAGCGAATGGCGATGGCCTAATGCCGCAAGAAACGTTTCCAGCGAATCATCCAGACGCGCCTGTAATTCATCTTCCAGTTCTGCCGGGAAACTCTGGTATTGGCCGACCAGCTTGTCGTGGGCAAATACGCCCTGTAGCACTTCCTGCGCTTTCAGCGCGCTTAATACCGGCTTGAGTGCGTAATCGATCGCCAGCATGTGGCCCGTTGAACCGGCGGTGGCCAGTGGCAGCACGACCTTGTGCTCGAGTGCGCGTTCGGGCAGCAGATCAAGCAGCGTCTTCAGTGCACCGGAAAATGAAGCCTTATACACCGGGGTAGCAATCAGCAGACCATCGGCGGTTTCCAACTGAGCAACCAGTTCTTTTAACTGTGGGCTGGAAAAGTTGGCAAACAGCAAATCTTCGGCGGCGAAATCTTGCAGACTGTATGACACAACTTCTACGCCTCGGGCGCTGAGCCACTGTTCGCTGAGAGCAAGCAGGGCAGATGAACGTGACGGCTGACGTGGGCTACCTGCGAGTGATATGACTTTCATTGTGCTCCCTTATAACTGTAAGTTATATAACCAACAAATTTGTTCAGAATTTGGATTAAATTAACAGGCGATAGCTTATGACAGGAAATCTAAATTCCGGGAATTCTTAGACCAAAAGTGGATATGAGCCGAAAATCAGCCAATCTTTGCGCATTTGCTGTGACGTGGATGTATTAAAGAAGAAAACAAAAAGAAAACGTTTGCCTGGATTACCGATTTTTGACGGGAATCAATTCCAATTAGTGATGGCTTAGCCGATAATACCGCCCCGACTGGCCACCAGCCATTAGCCACCGGGACCTCAGGAGAATCCATGTATTATCCCTTCGTTAGGAAAGCACTTTTCCAGCTCGATCCAGAGCGCGCGCATGAATTAACGTTTCGCCAACTCAGCCGCCTCTCCGGTTCGCCGTTCGAGTTTCTGATTCGCCAATCGGTGCCGAGCAAGCCGGTTACCTGCATGGGACTGAACTTCAAGAACCCGCTGGGTCTGGCCGCAGGTCTGGATAAAAACGGGGAATGTATCGACGCCTTTGGTGCGATGGGGTTTGGATTCGTTGAAGTGGGTACCGTAACGCCGCGTGCGCAGGACGGTAATCCCAAGCCGAGAATGTTCCGCGTGGTTGAGGCCGAAGGCATAATTAACCGCATGGGGTTTAACAACCACGGCGTCGATAATTTAGTCAATAACGTCAAGAAATCACACTTCGGTGGCGTGCTCGGTATTAATATCGGCAAGAATAAAGACACCCCGGTCGAGAACGGCAAAGACGATTATTTAATCTGCATGGAGAAGGTTTATCCTTATGCCGGTTATATCGCTATTAATATCTCTTCGCCGAACACTCCGGGACTGCGTACCCTGCAATATGGTGAAGCGCTTGACGATCTGCTCGGTTCCATCAAGAATAAGCAGCTCGAACTTCAGCAGCGTCATCAGAAATATGTGCCGGTGGCGGTGAAGATCGCACCAGATCTTTCTCAAGAAGAGTTGATCCAAATAGCCGACAGTCTGGTCCGTCATAATATGGATGGCGTTATTGCGACCAATACCACACTGGAGCGTAATTTGGTTGCTGGTCTGAATTATGGCGACGAGGCGGGCGGATTGAGCGGCCGTCCGGTGCAAATGCAAAGCACCCAGATTATCCGCATGCTTTCCGCAGAACTTAAAGGCGCGATGCCAATTATCGGCGTCGGCGGCATTGATTCATTAACCTCCGCGCGTGAAAAAATGGCGGCGGGTGCATCGTTAATTCAAATCTATTCCGGGTTTATCTATCACGGCCCGCAGCTGATTAAAAATATTCTGATGCATATATAGTTACTGCTCACACTAATTTTGCAAACAAAGCTTGGTCGGGGCTTTATTTCTGCCCCGGCCTCGTTTATATTTTCTTAACTGAGCATTTAATGTACTACCCCAGTCATTATCTCTCTTGCGGCAAGGCTAACCTGCGATTTGTCCTATATAGAGGTTACCGAGAATAATGTTAACGTTGGGCAATGGACAATAGGATAACGAAATGAAAATCAAACCTGATGATAATTGGCGTTGGTATTTTGACGCTGAACATGACCGACTGATGTTGGACCTAGCCAATGGCATGATTTTCCGTTCTCGTTTTCCTGCTAAAATGCTGACCCCCGACGCGTTTGCCGAAACCACTTTTTGCGTTGATGATGCGGCGCTCTATTTCGACTTCGAAGAGCAGTGCAAGAAAATTAAATTGGCTGCTGAACATCGTGCCGAATTAGTGCTTAATGCTTTGGTCGCTTATCGTTTCCTGAAACCGCTGATGCCAAAGAGCTGGCATTTTACTCAGCAGCATCGTCCTTTCCAGCCCGATAATGGCCAGCTTGCCAGCGTCAGCGTGACGGAGTCCGGCGAGCAGGCAACGCTGCTGGTGGTAGAGTCTGGTGATAACGCCAGCCTGTGCTTGCTGGCACAGGAGCGTCTGACCGTAGCCGGTCGCGGCATGGTTTTAGGCGATGCGATTAAAGTGATGCACGATCGCTTAATGCCAATTTCTATTGCTTCGGAAAATATTTACGACAGGGCTGTGTAATTTCTCAACCCCACGTTTCTTTATTTTTATAGCCTTTTTATTCCAATATTAAATCCGTCACCGGAACGCAGCTGCACGAGAGGATCTTGCCCTGTTTGCCGATGGCGCTGGACGTTAATGCCGTCACTTCGCCCTCGATCACGTTTAGTTTGCAGCTCCCGCAGATTCCCGCACGACACGAATAAGGGATGATAAATCCCTGTTGTTCAAGCTGTTCCAACAGGACTTGTTGATTGTTCCCCTTGAAAGCGGTGCCCTGATAAGTAATGGCGACCTCCTGTGCGGCCGTCTGCGACAGAGAGACCTTCTCCAGCACGTCACCGGCGCGATAGACACGGGCAGGGTGGGTTGCCAGCACTTCTACACTGTCGCCCGCCCGAATAATGCCCTCGTTTCGCGCAATCATGTTCTGCCCGAAATCGATGCTGCCGGTTTCAGAAGTGCGATAACCTTGCAGCGTTTTAAGTGGTTCACCGGCGGGATGCTTTCTGCCGCGTTCGGTGCTGATGGTGATCAGCACGCAGCGGCTACAGGGTTTTACCAAATCAAAAATAACGCTGCCGACGCGAATGGTTTTCCAGGTGTCTTCGGCATAGGCCTCAGCGCCGGTAACGACCAGATTAGGGCGGAACTGTTCGAGCTTCACGCTGGCCGGACAGCGTTGCTTTAGGTCGTGCAGCGAGGCTTCATTAATGAGTAAATAAGGAAAGCCGTCGGCGAAGGAGAGCGGTACCTGGGGCTGATTCTTAACGCGACGAGTCAACTCGGGTCCGACCCAGCGCATCTCAACCTCGCGTTTAAGATAGCCACTCAGCCATTGGTTGATATTTTTTGGCGCAGTCAGGGCGGTGAAATGGCTGCCCCACACCTCGGTCTCCAGCGGCTGTGGATTGAAGTCGCTGAATTTTATACAGACGCTTTCGCTTCCATCGGGAGAGGTTAAAATTAATCCATCGGGGAGCAAAGCGGGCGTAAACTGAACCAGTTGGGAGTCTTTTCGGGCGGTAATAAACTTTCCCTGCGGGTCGGTTAGCATAAAGAGGCGATCGAAGGCCAAGCCACTGGCTGTAACCTGAGCATGCGACAGTTGCAGACCGCGCATGGACTTGACGGGGTGAACGTATAATCTCGACAGGGTAATCACTTTGGGCTCCAGGCCGCGCCATCAGCAGACCTTTAACAGGATGCTTATGATGCGGGATAGGTCTCTTTTTGAATAGTAACCAGAGACTTTATGACAATCTTGCAGTATTAGCTATAATGCGCGCTCTTTTGTCCGCAGAACTTGAATCTTCACGTCAGGAACTCAGGGCACTCCTTGCCTGATTGATGGGTAGGGCTGTTTTTAATTGTAGGAAATAACTTCTAGGTGATTACGTCAATATGAACTCTTTGTTTGCCAGCACGGCGCGTGGATTGGAAGAACTATTAAAAAGCGAACTTGAAACGCTGGGTGCGCAGGCCTGCAAAGTGGTGCAGGGGGGAGTGCATTTTGAGGGCGACGATCGCCTGATGTACAAGAGTCTGCTCTGGAGCCGACTGGCATCACGCATCCTTCTTCCATTAAATGAATTTAAAGTTCATAGCGATCTCGACCTTTATCTGGGCGTGATGGCAATTGACTGGCCGTCTATCTTCGGCGTAGAAAAAACCTTCGCCGTGCACTTCAGCGGCCTGAATGACGAGATCCGCAACAGCCAGTACGGCGCGTTGAAGGTTAAAGATGCCATCGTCGACAGCTTCACCCGCAAGATTGACCAGCGTCCAAACGTCGCAAAACAGCAGCCTGATATTCGTGTCAACGTCTTCTTGCAGCGTGATACTGCAAGCGTTGCGCTGGATCTCAGCGGCGAAGGTCTGCATCAGCGTGGCTACCGTGATCTGACCGGTCAGGCTCCGTTGAAAGAGAACCTGGCAGCCGCGATCGTGATGCGTTCCGGCTGGCAGGTCGGGACACCGATGGTCGATCCGATGTGTGGTTCCGGTACGCTGCTTATCGAAGCGGCGATGATCGCGGGCGATCGTGCGCCGGGTCTGCATCGTCAGCATTGGGGCTTTACCGCCTGGTCTAAATTTGATGAAGCGCTGTGGCGTGAACTGACCACTGAAGCACAGGTGCGTACGCGCCGCGCGATTCAGGAAACCCCTTCTCGCTTCTTCGGTTCTGATATCGACCGTCGTGTCATCGAGATGGCGCGGTCCAACGCCCGTCGTGCAGGCGTGGCCGAGCTCATTAGCTTTGACGCGGCAGAAGTCGGCAAGCTGAAAAATCCTCTGCCGGAAGGCCCGGTAGGTACGCTCATCAGCAACCCGCCTTACGGCGAACGTCTCGAGAGCGAACCGGCGCTGATTGCCCTGCATAACCTGCTGGGTCGCATCGCCAAGACGCAGTTCGGCGGTTGGCAGCTTTCTCTGTTTAGCGCCTCGCCGGAGCTGTTGAGCTGTCTGCAGCTGCGCGCCGATCGTCAATTCAAGGCGAAGAACGGTCCGCTCGAATGTGTGCAGAAGAACTACCAGCTGGCAGAGAATCCTCAAGGCACAGCAGGGGCGCAGATTGCCGAAGATTTCGCTAACCGACTGCGTAAAAATGTTAAGAAATTGGAAAAGTGGGCGAAGCAGCAGGGCATTGAGTGCTACCGTCTGTATGACGCCGACTTGCCAGAATACAACGTGGCGGTTGACCGCTACGGCAGCAAAATTGTGGTACAGGAATATGCGCCACCGAAAACGATTGATGCGCAAAAGGCGCGTCAGCGTCTGTTTGACGTGATCAATGCCACGCTGTCGGTGCTGGATATTTCATCCAATCAGTTGGTGCTGAAAACGCGCGAGCGCCAGAAAGGCACCAGCCAGTACGAGAAGCTGGCGCAGAAGGGCGAGTTCCTGATGGTCGAAGAGTTTGGGGCCAAATTCTGGGTTAACCTGACCGACTATCTCGATACAGGCCTGTTCCTGGACCACCGTATTGCCCGCAAGATGCTGGGCGAAATGAGTAAAGGAAAAGACTTCCTTAACCTGTTTGCTTACACCGGTACCGCAAGCGTACACGCCGGTCTCGGCGGCGCGCGCAGCACCACCACGGTAGATATGTCGCGTACCTATCTCGAGTGGGCAGAGAAAAACCTGCGTGCCAACGGCCTGACGGGTCGCCAGCATCGTCTGATTCAGGCGGATTGCCTGTCATGGATGAGTAACGCCGATGAACAGTTTGACGTGATCTTCATCGATCCTCCGACGTTCTCCAACTCGAAACGTATGGCCGAAAGTTTTGACGTGCAGCGCGACCATTTGGCGCTGATGAAAGATCTCAAGCGCATTTTACGTCGCAACGGCACCATTATGTTCTCTAACAACAAACGCGGATTCCAGATGGATCTTGAGGGTCTGAGCAAGCTGGGTCTGAATGCAAAAGAGATAACCGGCCAAACGCTGTCTCAGGATTTTGCCCGTAACCGCCAAATTCACAACTGCTGGCTGCTCACTCATGCCGGCGAGGAAAAATAAAGTCTATGTCGTTAATTAGCATGTCAGGTGCATGGCTGTCCTTCAGCGATGCCCCCATTTTAGACAACACTGAATTACATATCGAACCTAACGAGCGCGTCTGTCTGGTTGGGCGTAACGGCGCGGGTAAATCAACGCTGATGAAGATCCTCAACCGCGAAGTGCCGCTGGATGACGGACGCATTGTGTATGAGCAGGACCTGATTGTTGCGCGTTTGCAGCAGGATCCTCCGCGCAACATCGGCGGCACGGTATTTGACTTCGTCTCCGAAGGCGTTGCCGAGCAGGCCGAGCATCTCAAAGCCTACCACGCGATTTCACATCTGGTCGAAAGCGACCCGAGTGAGAAGAACATGAACAAGCTGGCGCAGATTATGGAGATCCTCGATCACCAGGGCCTGTGGCAGCTCGACAGCCGTATTTCGGAAGTTCTGCTGCAGCTGGGTCTTGACGGTGATACCGAGCTTTCTGCACTGTCCGGCGGCTGGCTGCGTAAAGCGGCGCTGGGCCGTGCGCTGGTCAGCTCACCGCAGGTTCTGCTGCTTGACGAACCGACTAACCACCTGGATATCGAAAGTATCGCGTGGCTGGAAGAGTTCCTGAAAGAGTTCCAGGGCAGCATTATCTTTATCTCCCACGACCGTTCCTTCATCCGCAACATGGCGACGCGTATTGTCGACCTCGACCGCGGCAAGCTGGTGTCCTATCCGGGCAACTATGAGCTGTATCTGACCAGCAAAGAAGAAGCGCTGCGCGTGGAAGAGCTGCAAAATGCCGAATTTGACAAGAAGCTGGCGCAGGAAGAAGTGTGGATCCGCCAGGGCATCAAGGCACGTCGTACCCGTAACGAAGGCCGCGTGCGTGCACTGAAAGCCTTGCGTCGCGAGCGCTCCGAGCGCCGCGAAGTGATGGGCACCGCCAAAATGCAGGTGGAAGAAGCGGTTCGTTCAGGCAAGATTGTCTTCGAAATGGAAGACGTCAGCTACAATGTGTCTGGTAAACAGCTGGTTAGCCATTTCACCGCCCAGGTTATGCGTGGCGACAAGATTGCGCTGGTAGGCCCGAACGGCTGTGGTAAAACGACGCTGCTCAAGCTGATGTTAGGTCAGCTCGAAGCCGACAGCGGCCGCGTTCACTGCGGTACCAAGCTGGAAGTTGCCTACTTCGACCAGCACCGTGCCGAGCTCGACCCAGAACGCACCGTGATGGACAACCTGGCAGAAGGCAAGCAAGAGGTGATGGTCAACGGCCGTTCACGTCACGTGCTGGGCTATCTGCAGGACTTCCTGTTCCACCCAAAACGCGCAATGACCCCGGTCAAGGCGCTGTCCGGCGGTGAGCGTAACCGTCTCCTGCTGGCTAAACTGTTCCTGCGCCCAAGCAACCTGTTGATTCTCGATGAACCAACCAATGACCTTGACGTAGAAACGCTGGAACTGCTGGAAGAGCTGATCGACAGCTACCAGGGTACCGTTATGCTGGTCAGCCACGACCGTGAATTCGTCGACAACTCCGCGACCGAATGCTGGATCTACGAAGGCGACGGCGTGATTAACAGCTACGTCGGCGGTTATCACGATGCGCACCATCAGCGTAAATCCCAGCGCGTGCTGCGTCAGTCTGCACCGGTAGAGACTAAAGCGGCGGCGGCGGTAAAAGCTGAGCCGGTAAAACGTACTGCGAATAAACTGAGCTACAATCAACAGCGTGAGCTGGAACAGTTACCTCAGAAAATCAGTGAGTTGGAAACACGTATCGAAGAACTCGGCAAGCAGATGAGTGACGCCGACTTCTTTACGCGCCCTCACGATGAAACCCAGCAAGTATTGAATGCCCTTGCCAGTGCCGAGCTCGAATTAGAGCAGGCGTTTGAGCGTTGGGAAGCGCTTGAAGCCCAGAAAAACGGCTAAGGTTGCGTCTTGGCTTTACCGCTTTCCCAGTGAAGGGAAGGCGGTAAGGTTTTCGGTTTTCCCCGTGTTTCGCCATTGAGGAGTTGAATGTGTGTTCACACTCTCATGACCCGCACATACTGTGTCCCGACTGTGATTTATTGGTGACGCTGCCCGCACTGCAATATGGCCAAAAGGCCAGCTGTCCTCGTTGTAAATCTACGCTGACCACGCGCTGGAAAGAGCCGCGTAAACGGCCGCTTGGCTACGCGCTTTGTGCACTCTTCATGCTGGTGCTGGCGAATATGTTCTCGTTCGTGAACATGAACGTCAAAGGGCTGACCAGCCAGATAACCCTGATTCAAATTCCGCAGGTGCTGGTGGCAGATGACTACGCCAGTATGGCGTCGCTGTTTATGATTGTGGTCCAGCTTATTCCGGCATTTTGTATGCTGGCAATCGTTATCCTCTGCGGAAGAGCGCCGCTACCCAGGGCGTGGAAGATTCGTATCGCTTGGATCCTGTTCCACCTTAAACCCTGGTGTATGGTCGAGATTTTCCTCGCCGGCGTATTAGTGAGCTTTGTTAAGCTTATCGCCTACGGTGAAGTGGGGATCGGCACCAGCTTTATTCCCTACGTTTTGTTCTGTTTACTTCAGGTACGCGCATTCCAGTGCACAGACCGTTACTGGCTGTGGAATCAGGCGGCACCGACACCGACGATTGCTCAGCCTTTACGCGTTGGGCAAAGCGGCCTCTCGCAGGGGCTGCGCTCCTGCGAATGCTGCATGGCGATACTGCCGGCAAAGCAGTCAGTGTGTCCGCGTTGTACCAGCAAGGGACATGCGCGTAAGCGCTACAGCCTACAGTGGACCATGGCGCTGCTGGTGACGTCGCTGATGCTGTATATCCCGGCCAACTTGATGCCTATCATGATTACCCAGTCACTGGGAACCAAGATGACCTCGACCATTATGGCGGGCGTGGTGTTCCTTTGGGGAGAGGGCTCTTATCCGATAGCGATGGTGATTTTTATCGCCAGTATCATGGTGCCGTCGCTGAAAATGTTGGCGATCGCCTGGCTGTGCTGGGACGCACAAAGCCGCAAACGGGTCGACCGCGAGAGGCAGCACGTCATCTATGAGGTGGTGGAGCTGGTGGGTCGTTGGTCGATGATTGACGTTTTCGTTATCGCGGTGCTCTCGGCGCTGGTCAGAATGGGGCAGTTAATGAGTATTTATCCAGATATCGGCGCCTTGCTGTTTGCATTGGTCGTGATCCTCACGATGTTCGCCGCAACCACTTTCGATCCCCGTTTGATTTGGGATCGCTCAGGAACCTTTGATAATAAGGAGCAACGCGATGGCGGAAAATAAACACACCCGGGATGAAAACACCTCGGGTGAAGCCGAAGTCGGGAGTATCAAGCGCTGGTCTCCAGTGTGGATAATCCCGATCCTGACCGCCCTCATCGGCGGCTGGATCCTGTTTTATCACTTTAGTCATCAGGGACCGGAGGTGACGCTGATTACCTCGTCGGCGGAAGGCATTGAAGCCGGTAAAACGAGCATAAAAAGCCGTAACGTTAACGTGGGGCAGGTCGAAACGGTCAGTCTGAGCGCTGACCTACAGCAGGTCATTATCAAGGCACGACTCGATTCTGGCATGGAAAAAATGCTCAAGAACGACTCGGTGTTTTGGGTCGTGAAACCGCAGATTGGGCGTGAAGGGATTTCAGGGCTCGGCACGCTGCTGTCTGGCGCCTATATCCAGCTTCAGCCGGGATCTAAAGGCGAAGAGAAAGAGCAATACAAGTTACTTGACGCACCGCCGTTGGCTTCTCCGGACGCCCAGGGTATTCGCGTTATTCTGACCAGTGACCGTGCCGGTCAGCTAAATCCAGGCGATCCGGTGCTGTTCCGCGGCTTCCAGGTGGGGACGGTGGAAACCAGCCACTTCGACCCGCAGTCGCGTAAGATTCGCTATCAGCTGTTTATCCGTGCGCCATATGATGGCCTGGTGACCACCAACGTGCGTTTCTGGAAAGAGAGCGGGGTGAACTTTGATATGTCTTCTGCCGGCATTCGCGTCGAAATGGGCTCGCTCACCACGCTGTTTAGCGGTGGCGTCAGCTTCGACGTGCCAGACGGTTGGGAAGCCGGTAACAAAGCCGACAACAGCGCGTCCTATGCCCTGTTCAACGACCAGCGCAGCATTCAGGACTCTCTGTATACCAACCATACCGACTATGTGCTGTTCTTCAGCGATTCGGTGCGTGGTCTGCAGCCGGGAGCGTCGGTTGAGTTCCGCGGTATTCGTTTGGGTACGGTCGGCCAGGTGCCTTATGAGAAGTTTGGTATGGCGAGCCAGATCGACAGCGGTTACAGCATTCCGGTCTTGATTCGCATCGAGCCTGAGCGTTTCAACAAACTGCTGGGTAAAAACTTCAACATGGATGAACAGCTTCAGGCGGCGCTCAAGCATGGTCTGCGCGCATCGTTGAAATCTGCCAACCTGCTGACCGGTTCGCTGTACGTCGATCTGGACTTCTACCCTAACGCCAAGCCTTGGACCGGACCGAAGTCTATTGATGGTCAGGCGCTGTTGCCGACGGTGAGTGGGGGTCTGGCACAGATCCAGCAGAAACTGATGGCAACCCTGGATAAGATCAACGCCTTGCCGTTGAATCCAATGATTACGGAAGCGACCAAGACGCTGGCGCAGAGTCAGAAAACGCTGCAATCGACGCAGAAAACCATCGACTCGCTCAACGCCATTGTCTCGAGCAAAGAGATGAAGAATCTGCCGCAGGATATGCAGAAAACGCTGTTGCAGCTTAATCGCAGCATGCAGGGCTTCCAGCCTGGTTCACCGGCCTACAACAAGATGGTCGATGATATGCAGCGTCTGGATGAAACGCTGCGTGAACTGCAGCCAGTGCTCAGGACTCTGAATCATAAGAGTAATGCGCTGGTATTCGCCGCCCCAGGGCAAGATGATCCTCAGCCGAAGAAGGCCAAATAAATGATGAAATGGATACCTGTCGTCTTAGCGTTGTTCCTGGCTGCCTGTAGCAGCGACGGTAAAAAAACCTATTACCAACTGCCGACTGTCAACAGTTCGGCACCGGTAGCGGTGGTGAGTGCAGGCGGTGGGCTAACGCCTGCCGCACAAAAACCGAAGCTGTGGATTTCTCAGGTTAGCGTGGCCGACTTCCTCGGTACCTCGGGTCTGGTTTACCAGACTAACGACGTGCAGTACGTGATGGCGGCCAATAACCTGTGGGCCAGTCCGCTTGACCAACAGCTGCAGCAGACTCTGCAAACCTACCTCGGCCGCAATCTGCCGGGCTGGGTTGTATCAGGCCAACAGGCCAGTGATGGCAATCAGGAGCAGCTTTCTGTGAACGTAACAGGGTTCCATGGGCGCTATGACGGCAAGGCCGTCATCAGCGGCACATGGACGCTTACGCGTGATGGGCAGGTCAGCCAGCATAACTTCAATATCGAGCTGAAGCAGAATCAGGATGGTTATGATGCGCTGGTCAGGACCTTGGCGACGGGTTGGGAACAAGAAGCCAACAGCATCGCCCTGCAAATAAGATAAATTCTTTTTATTAGTTCGATAAAAAATCCCGCTTCCTGGTCATTCAGGGGGCGGGATTTTTTTATTGGCGATCAGGTGCCTGAGGCTTTAGCTGCGCGATTAGCTTGCGCGCAATCAATAAAGATAGCGCAATATTGTGACAGTGGCGTGAATTTTGCGCATTGACCTACGGGAGAATCGGGGCTATTTGTTAGGTGTGGACGCAGTTAAGCGGACACTGTTTTCTTTCCACTTGACCTGAATAATGAGGGACACGAGGCATGAAGAGACAAAAACGCGATCGCCTGGAACGGGCACAATCACGTGGATACCAAGCAGGTATTGTAGGACGTTCGAAAGAAATTTGTCCTTACCAATCGATAGATGCGCGGTCACACTGGCTTGGAGGTTGGCGAGAGGCCATGGAGGTTAGGGCAGTTAACGCGTAAGTCTACCCCTGACAGTAAAAGGATAACCTCCGCAATTTGACAGCAAACTGCGGAGGTTTTTTACCCTTCATATCTGGAATTTATGCTGCGTTGGCGTCTCTGATGCCCCCCAGTCACCTACTTTTGTTTCTGTAAGCTCCTGAAATTCACTCTTTCGCCATGTTGCCTAAATCCAAAATTACCTGGGTAACGCTTTATTTTTTAGAAAGCGGCGGTGTCTTTGAACAGACCCACTTTCAGGTCAGTGGCGGTATAGATAACTTCGCCGTCAACCAACACTTCACCGTCTGCCACACCCATGATCAGTTTACGATTGATCACGCGTTTGAAGTTCAGACGATAAGTCACTTTCTTAGCCGTTGGCAGCACCTGACCGGTGAATTTCACTTCGCCAACGCCCAGTGCGCGGCCTTTGCCTTCGCCACCCAGCCAGCCGAGATAGAAACCGACCAACTGCCACATCGCGTCCAGACCCAGACAACCAGGCATCACCGGATCGCCGATGAAGTGGCATCCGAAGAACCACAGATCGGGATTGATATCTAATTCGGCTTCAACATAACCCTTATTGTGGCTACCGCCGTCTTCGGTCATTTTGACGATGCGGTCCATCATCAGCATATTGCCCGACGGCAATGGTGGTCCACCTGCTCCGAAAAGTTCGCTTTTGCCAGAGGCTACGAGGTCTTCTTTCGTATAGGATTCGCGTTTATCTACCATGTTGTATGTAAGCCTTATTTTGTTGAAGCACGCATCTTAGCTAACAGCTGTAAGCCGAACAAGTCCGATCAGCTGTGCGAAAACCAATTTAACCAGCGCAGTGGCCACGGATAACGAGGGCGCTCGGATAAGGTTGCCTGAGCAATCCTCTCCTGAATAAGTCCCAACAGCGTCGGACTTTCCTCGTTTTCCTCTTGATTCGTAAAGAGTAAACCGGTCAGGATAGGCAGCGCATCGGCCGCATTCTCAACCGCCCACAGGTGGAACTTGCCATCGCGAACCGCTTCAATAACCTGCGGGTGCAGGCAGAGATTGCGTACGTTAGCCGTAGGAATAATCACGCCTTGCTTGCCGGTCAATCCACGACGTTGGCAAACCTCGAAGAATCCTTCGATTTTTTCATTGGCCCCGCCGATAGGCTGTACGTTGCCGAATTGGTCAACCGAACCCGTCACCGCGATTTGCTGATTGATAGGCTGCATCGCCAACGCACTGATCAGCGCACACAGTTCGGCCAGCGAGGCACTGTCGCCATCAACCTCACCATAGCTCTGCTCGAACACAATCGAGGCAGAGAAGGGGAGCGGCTGATCGAGCTCCAGTTCGGCAATCAGGAAGGCCTGCATAATCATCATGCCTTTAGCATGAAGATTGCCGCCAAGCTCTGCCTTACGTTCTACGTCGGTGAATTCTCCATCACCGGTATGCACAACGCAGCTAATACGTGAAGGTTCACCGAAGGCGCGCGGATGCCCCGGATATTCCAGCACCGACAGGCCGTTAATTTGACCAATCACTTCTCCATCGGTCTCGATCAGAATCTGACCCAGCTCGATTTCATCCTGCATACGCTCCTGAAGATAGCTTTCACGCCATGCGCGGGTCGAAATCGCCGCGTCGAAAGATTTGGCGGTGAGCTCAGGATCGTCATTATAAAGCTCGGCCTCGCTCAGTTGAGCCGAGAGCCAGGTTGGGCAAAGGGGCAAGCAGCCCTGATCGCCACTAAAGCGCACCGCAGCCTTGAACAACTCAGGCCATGCGTCGGCGGCAAGGCGCGGGATCTCGAGTTCGTCGGCCAACGTATTGACATAGGCACACCATTTTTCCATGTCGTCATTGTCGGCCAGAGGCAGGTCAGCTTCAAACTCACCGTAGAACGCCGACTCCAGCAGCTCCGGCTCCATATCATTCAGCTCGCCCAGAGAGACGCGATCGCCAACCAGGATAAGCTTAACGTCTAACGGCATCGGCGGAATATTTACCGGCAGCGGGCGCGTTTCATCGGGAGAAACCCAATGGTAGCTTTCCTGGGTGATCATCTGCTTAAGGCGCAGCCACAGCAACGGCTGGGCCAGCAGCGAGCGGATAGACAGGATCAGTACGCCGCCATTAACCTGATGAATTAAACCGGGCTGAAGCTCAATCTGGTCCTTATAGATGCGGACACAGCCAAAGAGTTGCTCGGGTTCAATCCATTCCTGATAAAGACAGCTCGACGTTCCGCTGAAAGGGGCCGTTGGGTCCTGTGCGGGCAGTACCTGAACGTGACGTCCGTCAATATGGTACTGGCTGCCGACAATTTCTTCAGCTTCTGGCAGCAGGTCGTTAACGACAGAGGCCAGACGCGAGAGATAATCGCGACTTTCCTGGCCTTTGACCGTCATAAAACGCGTGCGCGAATTAGGGAAGCAGAAAAGGGAAAGTCCATTCTCAAGACGAGGCTGAATAAGGGAAAAATCGACCGGGGCCAACTGATCCGCTGTAGCAAAAATTGTCTGGTATGGCGTAGAGTCCGGCAGTAAGAGCTGCCAATCAAGTCGGTTATTGGTCAATGTGTTAGCTGTAGTCTTCAAAAGGGAAAGGGCGATTATACAAGAATAAGCCGTGCTGCATACCACGAGAGTCACGGTTAGCCCATGCAGATGTGACATTATGCAGTTTATGGGTGAAATTTAACCACTTACCTCTGGTAATGTCGTGACATATTTAGGGAAAAAAGTGACATAATGCTGCTATGCTTATCAACGTTAGATGGTCACAGAAGAGCCTGCGATGAAATATCAGCAACTGGAAAACCTTGAGAGCGGTTGGAAATGGAAGTATCTGGTAAAAAAACACCGCGAAGGTGAAAGGATCACCCGCCACATCGAGAACAGTGCGGCGCAGGATGCTGTGGAGCAGCTTCTCCGATTAGAAAACGAACCGATCAAAGTGCTCGAGTGGATAGATAACCACATGAGTAAAGCGCTGGATAATCGTCTGAAGCAGACTATTCGTGCGCGTCGTAAGCGTCATTTCAATTCGGAGCATCAGCACACGCGTAAAAAGTCTATCGATCTCGAGTTTCTGGTTTGGCAGAGACTGGCTGCCTTGGCCCAGCGGCGTGGCGTTACCCTGTCGGACACCATCATTCAGCTGCTCGAAGATGCGGAACGCAAAGAAAAGTACGCCAATCAAATGTCTTCGCTCAAGCAGGATCTTTTGCAGATCCTCGACAACAAAGAAAGCTAACGCGATCCCTTTATGCGTCTGGTTACACCCCGCCTGCTGTTTTATCTCTTTTTACGCCATAAAAAAAACCCCGCAATGCGGGGTTTTTAAAGTCAGGTCTATCAGAAGATAGCGCTATTACTTAAGCCTGTGGCTGAGTAACAACGTCTTTGATACCTTTAACTTCGATTTCTACGCGACGGTTAGGTGCGAAGGCTGCGATCTGAGCTTTAGTAGCACGACCAGATTTGTAACCGAAGCTACCGGTCAGCTGATCTGCTTCACCGCGACCCTGTGCAGAGATCTTGTTAGAAGGGATACCTTTAGATACCAGGTAATCCACTACTGATTGAGCGCGTTGCTCAGACAGTTTCTGGTTAGATGCTTCTGAACCTACTGGGTCGGTGTAACCCAGAACCACGACTGAACCGTCTTTCGGATCCAGTGAGCTCAGCTGGGTGTACAGCTGATCCAGTGCCTGACGGCCTTCTGGTTTCAGAGTAGATTTGCCGAAGGTGAACAGAACGTCAGACTTCAGAGTGAACTTGTGAGTCTGAACAACTGGAGCTGGAGCTGGTGCTGGAGCAACAACTGGAGCTGGCGCTTCACCCTGGCCGAAACGGTAAGAAACACCGACAGACAGAGTTGCGTTATCAGGACGTGCACCCACGGTAGCAGCATCACCGATGTTGTTAACCCACTGGTAATCCAGACGGGTTGCCCAGTTTTTGGTCAGTGCGTATTCGAAACCAACTGCAGCCAGTGGAGAAACACCGGTGTCGTTGTCGCTTACGCGGTTGCCGTTGCCAAAGTTACCTTTAGCGTCTGCACGCCAAACCATACCACCCAGACGAGTGTAGATATCCAGATCGTCAGTCAGTGGGTAGCTCAGTTTAGCAGTCAGCTGAACGCCTTGTGCTTTGAATGCGCCGTTGTTTACGCTGCCTTTGTAAGCCATGCGGCCAAGCCAGTCATATCCCAGTTCGAAGCCCAGGTATGGGTTCGCTTGGTAACCTACAAACGCACCGGCACCCAGTTGGCTGTCGTGAGTTGGACCGTTGCCAATACCATTGTAAGCATTAGCGAAACCAGTATCGTGATACTGGGACCAGCCCAATTTACCACCGGTGTACCAGGTGTTATCTTGCGGTGCGGCTTGCGCTACGGTAGCGAAACCTGCCAGTGCCACTGCTAATGCGATAGCTGTCTTTTTCATTTTTGCGCCTCGTTATCATCCAAATAGGCAATTGAGCTTTAAGCTTTAAGCCCTTGGTTAAATTCCTTCGTCCAAGTTATTGCTTCACTTAGGTACTTGCCACTTTTCGTAGGCATTATAAGAGCAACCTTGGCGAACTAAAGTCTACAACGTGGCGAGAAAGTTACAAGCTTGATGTGATTACGCTCAGGAAAAAAACGGGAAAATGTACACATTTCTTAACATCATAGACAAAATGTTGACGAAACTATGTGTTTTTAAACCTCAAAAACACCCGTTTTTACTGGCTCCGGCGCGATAATCAGCACGAATCACTAATAAACGGATTATTTTTGTCAGATTACTCCTAAATTGAATTAATGGTACACGGAGGAATGAATTTTTACTGCTGGAGGTTGTCCGGCACCTGAAAATCGATCTTCCAGGGGCTTCATGATGAAGCCATAAGATCCTCCGGTTTCTGCAGCGACTTGTAATCTTTTGCGATCTGAGTCACTTAATTCTGGCAGCCAACCGAGTACTACACTGTAGTTACCTGTCAATAAAGCGCGCTCCATGGCATCGACGGATGCAATACCTTCAAGCTGACTCACCTGAACTATCTTGTCCACGGGTAAACCCGATTGGGCCAACCAGCGACGGCTCAGTTTTTGGGTTGGAGTAAGCCAAAGCAGCCAGCGAGACTGTGCACCGAGATGGTGGAGCAGCGGTAAGAGCAATTGCGTCAAAGCCGGCTGATTTTCACTATAGACGAACTCGCTCAGTAAGCCACTGTTAGCCGTTGAATTTTGGCATATTGGCGTCGCGTTTGCCGATAAAGGATGCTGACTGAAATGAGAATGATGACGATGATGAGTTCGCATAGTGTTGTTCCACCAGTTAGTTACTGTACGGATATACAGTACTGTGCATATGGCGAGAGATCAACCTAATTTTTCCAAGATATCTCGCAACTCTTGAAGTTAATCGTCGAGAAAGAGAGTTTAGATTTGGCTGCGTAAGAGGGTTTGAGTATTTTGCTTAAAGGGTTCATGTAGTATCAAATCTCACTTCGTTTGAATTAAGCGATAAGGAAATCAATATGTTAAATGAAACTAAAAAAAAGATTGCTCAATCCATAGCTTTGTTATCACCTTTGGGTGTGATTCATTCTCGGCCTCAATTCGGGGGGTACAGCCTGTCGTACGGTGATGCGATGTTTGCGCTGGTGGCGGACGGAGAGCTGTATCTGCGCGCCACCAATGAAAACGAAGAAATAATGAGGCAGATGGCTATGCGGCAGTTTGTTTATCACAAACGAGGTATCGAGATCCTGTTGCGCTATTTTCAGGTGGGTGAGTCACTTTGGCAGCAGCCTGAGCGGCTGATTAAGCTGGCGAATGATGCTATTCGGGGGATGCAAATTGAAAAGGCAGCGAAGAAGAACGATCCGAGGAGGCTAAAGGATTTGCCGAATATCAATTTATCGATGGAGCGAATGCTGTGGCAGATTGGCGTTAAAAATTCCGCCGAACTTCGAATGCAGGGGGCCATTAAAACCTACGTTAAACTCTGCTCAGTGAAAAAGGTGCCGGGCATCCTTACGCTATTTGCCCTCGAAGGGGCGATTCTGGGGTATCACATGTCGGTGTTGCCCGTCCCGTCGCGCGCCAGATTGACCGACTGGTTTAATATCTTTACTCAGGAAGAGCAGGGGATAAGGGCCTAGCGTCGGGCCAGCGGAAAACACAGGTTCTCCGCTGGCCTTGTTTTAGCGGCTTAAGCGCTTAAACGTTAGGCCCTTTCCCGGCTGGGGAAATTTTATTATTAAGGCTGGTCATTTCAGGAATATGTTCCAGCAGTAGCCTAATTTGTTGCAGAACTAGTTGCTCTTTGGTGTCCGACGCCGTCGTTTTGGCTTGAATACGTTCGGAGAGCGTATGAAGCAATTCTTTGACCTGAGAGTCATCTGTCCCTTCATGATGCAGTGCGCTATCGACATAGCGCGTTGCATCATCAAGCAGCGTCAAGGTTTCACTGTCTTCAAGCTTTTCGCGGTGTGCGCCCAGCGCGGATATATAGCTGAGCATGGTGTGATTCAGGCACAGCAGGCGGAAAGCCGCGTCAAGCGTGTCTCTGTCGTTATCTTTCTCGGAGGTCATGTTCGAGACAACCGACGCCAATTCTGCGTCACAGTTATGTGCATCCCTTCTGGCAATACGATATTCAAGACCGTTGTCTTTGCCCTGATGATACTGAACCAAAATGGCATCCAGATAGCGACAGTTAGCATAAAAGGTCTTGTTAACCACCGTCGGTAGCTGGCGAAAACGCCAGTCGGGCCAGATAAAGCTGACGGCGAACCAGGCAATCAGACAACCTATTAGCGTGTCGATGATTCGGGGTATGGCAACCTCGAACCCTTGTCCCATCAGATTAAACAGCAGCAGCGCCAACAGCGTGATAAACATCGTGGCATGTGCGTATTGCACGCTGCGAAAGGTGAAAAACAGCATCCCGCAGATGACGATTAAAATCATTTGTCCTTCGAGAGAAGGAATGAAATACAGAATCGGCATGCCTAACGCGACGCCCGCTAATGTGCCAACAACGCGCAGCGCCAATCTTCTTCGCGTGGCGCTATAGTTTGGCTGGCAGACGAACAGGCTGGTCAGCAGGATCCAGTAGCCGTGGCTCAGTCCGCTTATCTGAATAAACGCATAGCCAAAAAGCAGCACCGCAGACATACGCACCGCGTGGCGAAATAGCGCAGACTTTGGCGTCAGATGGCGCGAAATACGCAGCCAGATATCCTGAAATCCGGTGAGTTTGTCATCGGCAAAGGTTTTAGGTCCGGCGGTCGCCGCTTCCGACAGCGCCTGCTCTGACTCGATGTTAGACAATTGGGCATCTATGGCGCGGAGGTTTTTAATCAGGTGACGTAATGCCTTGATAAGACGACTGTCCGGGCTGAGCGCCATCTGACGCTCGATGGCCTCACCCAGTCGAACAAAGGCGCGCTCGAACAGTGGATTGTGCTGATATTTTTGGCGATAAAGAATGCACTGTGAAAGCTGCTGACAGGCTACCGACTGCATACTCATGAGTCTTTGCAGACGGAATAAAATATCCGTGTGGTGAAACTGTTCGGAAAGCCGCTGATAGTTGACGTGAATCGAACTGGCGCGTTCGTGTATATCCTGTGCCACAAAATAATATTGCAGCGTGCGGCGGGTTCCCTTCTGACCGCGGTCACCCTTTAAGCGGCTCTGCAACGCGGTTTTGGTCTCATTCAGCGTGGTCACTAACTGGCCGTTAGCCATCGCCAGATTGACCAGCTGTTTGCTGTTATCACCTTCTTGATCGGGGTCAAACAGGGTGGATTTTGCATCCAGATACACCGCCAGTTTCTGATAGCAGCGTGAAATATTATCCTGTAGTGGGCGAATCGGCAAAAGCACGTGTCCAGTCAGCGTGAGCAGGTAATACCATACGGTACCCGTCAACAGCAGCGCAGATTGCTCATACCAGACCTGATAAACGTTATTAATGCCGAGCATGGTATAGATGGCAATCAGCAGCGCGCCAAAGGCGATGGTGGCATAACGTTGTCCTAACGCACCCAACAGAATAAAGCCACAGGTAGACAGCGCCAGACCCACGGCGAACAGCCACGGATGAGGAAAAAGCAGTACTACCGACACCGAGGCGACAAAGAAAGAGACAAGTGTGATCAGCAGGTTACGAAGGCGACCCGCTAGCCTGTCATCCAGATCGCTTAATCCGGCCGCTACGACGCCGAGCGTGAGCGGAATGGTCAGTTTAGGTTGAGAAAGTAGCCAGGGACCGGCAACGGTCCCCGCAAGTGCGATAAAAATACGAATGCTGTACAGCAAATTACTGTTGTAAGCATAGCGTCTCAAACCTGGCGCAATTGAAAGCACGGAGTACTCCAGCAAGAAGGTTAATTATAGGTTCAGCGGATACGTCCGTTATTTCTTAAACGCGCGGCGCTCGCCTCTCTGGCCTGTTTTGCCATCTCAACGGACACCACGCGTCTGCCCACTGGCCACAGGGCTATCGCGGCAATCTTGAAGTTGGCGATGCCGACCGGGATACCAATGATGCTGATGCACTGGGCGATGCCGGCGATGATGTGAGACAGACACAGCCACCAGCCGAAGAAAATCAGCCAGAAGATATTGAGCAAGGTACCGCTGCCAGAAAGCAGCACATTGCGTTTTTCAGGATATAATTCATCAACGTGTACCGCTTCATTACCAAAAGGCAAAAATGAAAGGCGGGTGATTTCCCAGCAGGAGCGGGTCAGGGGCAGCGTAAAAATCAGCACAATGCTGACCAGAGTGGCAAACAGCCAGGCGAGAGTGGTGAAGAAACCACCCAACACGAAATTGAGAATGTTCAGTACAGTACGCATAAAAAGTCCCGTCTTTGATTTAAGCTTTCCAACGCCATTGCGTTACGTTTATTCCTACTCTTATGTATTCTACTCTGTTTTTGGCGCTGGAGCGCCACTGCCTATCGCAGGTAAACTCCCTTTGGGTATCGCTCATAAAATTAAAAAACATGGCGCATTAACATGGAACTGAAATCGACATCATTTGGCAAGCATCTGGCACAGCACCCTTACAATCGGGTGCGGCTTCTGAACGCGGGGGTCGAGGTCAGCGGCGATAAGCATCATTATCTAATTCCGTTTAATCAGCTGATTAACATCCGCTGCAAGCGCGGCATCGTCTGGGGCGAGCTTGAGTTCGAGCTTCCCGAGCAGAAGGTGGTCCGACTGCATGGCACTGAATGGCAGGAAACGCAGAGGTTCTACCATCATTTGCTGAAGGTATGGGAGAGCTGGAGTCAGGAGATGAGTGAGGTCAGTGCGGGCGTTTTACAGCAGCAGGTTGAAAATATTACCCGCATCGAGCAGCAGGACAGTTGGTTCAAACGTTCACGTCTCGCCGAGGTGCAGACAAAAATTAAGCGTGCCTTTGAAGCGATACCGGTTCCGGTGGAAAGGCTTGTCGAATTCGACAACTGCCGTGACGATTATGAAACCTGCCTGCGCTGGCTGAATCAGGGCGCTCAAAGCGTGGTTCAGCGCAATCTGGCGTGGACTGAGCAGGTTATCAGCCAAAATCGTGACTTTTTTGACAGCGTCGAGACCTCTCCGCTCAATGACAGTCAGTGTCGCGCCGTGGTGAACGGTGAGGACGCGGTGCTGGTGCTCGCGGGGGCGGGCAGCGGCAAGACGTCTGTGCTAGTGGCCCGGGCTGGTTGGCTGCTGCGTCGTCAGGAAGCGCTCCCCGAACAAATTTTGCTGCTGGCGTTTGGGCGACAGGCGGCAGACGAAATGAACACCCGCATCAAAGAACGACTTCAGATTGACGGTATTAAAGCCAAAACCTTCCACGCACTGGCGCTGCAAATCATTCAGGAAGGCAGCAAGAAAGTCCCCAAAATCAGTAAGCTCGAAACCGACAGCAAAGCGTGCAGAAGCCTGCTGGTGAAAACCTGGCAGCAGCAGTGCGCAGAAAAAAAAGCGCAGGCCAGCGGCTGGCGTCAGTGGTTAACTGACGAGCTCGAGTGGGACGTGCCTGAGGGCGACTATTGGAAAAACAAGGCCTTGGCCGAACGGCTGGGGAGTCGCCTCGAACGATGGCTGGGGCTAATGCGCTCGCACGGCGGCAGCCAAGCCGAGATGGTTGAGCAGGCCTCTGACGAGGTGCGAGAGCTTTTCCAAAAAAGAGTTCGCCTGATGGCTCCGTTAATGAAAGCGTGGAAAGCCAAACTAAAAGAAGAGGACGCCGTCGATTTCTCCGGGCTTATCCATCAGGCCATCAATATCCTCGAAAAGGGCCGTTTCGTCAGTCCGTGGAAGCACATTCTGGTCGATGAATTTCAGGACATTTCGCCGCAGCGTGCACGGCTATTGTCCGCACTGCGTAAGCAAAACAGCCAGACGGCATTGTTTGCAGTTGGGGATGACTGGCAGGCGATTTACCGCTTTAGCGGCGCCGAGCTTGAGCTGACCACCGCGTTTGCCCATCACTTTGGTGAAGGCGCCCAGTGCGCACTGGATACCACTTATCGCTTTAATGACAGAATCGGAGAGATTGCCAATCGTTTCGTATTGCAGAATCCTCATCAGCTAAAAAAACCGCTTAACAGCCTCACTCGGGGCAATAAAAAGAACGTCGTCATACTCCCGGAAGACCAGATTGAGAAACTGCTCGACAAGCTGAGTGGTTTCGCTGAGGACGACGATCGGATCCTGATTCTGGCCCGTTATCATCACTTACGGCCTGAAGTGCTGGAAAAGGCGGCGACGCGTTGGCCTAAACTGAATCTCGATTTTATGACCATTCATGCCAGCAAAGGTCAGCAGGCGGAATACGTGATAATTGTTGGACTGCATGAAGGCAAAGACGGTTTCCCGGCAGCGGCGCGTGAGTCAGTGATGGAGGAAGTGTTACTGCCTAAACCAGAGGATTTTGCCGATGCGGAAGAGCGTCGACTGCTGTATGTGGCGATCACCCGAGCGAAACATCAGGTCTGGCTGATGCAGGACAAAGAGCGACCCTCGGTATTTATTGAGCAGTTAGAGGCGCTGGGGGTGCCCACGCAGCGTAAGCCGTAACGGTTAAAACGCGTCGCCCACATCATGCGCGACGCGTTTATTCTGAGATTATTTCAGGCGGTCCTGCAGATAACGCTGATAATCTGGGATGCTGATTTCAACATCCTCTTTGAACAGGGGAGACTGGATTAGGAAATCGGCGGTCGAGCGGTTGTTGGCGACCGGGATATTCCACAGGGTCGCCAGTCGCAGCAGAGCTTTAACGTCTGGGTCATGAGGGACGGCATTCAGCGGATCCCAGAAGAAAATCAGCACATCAATCTTGCTTTCCGAAATCAATGCACCCACCTGTTGGTCCCCGCCCATCGGACCACTCAGCATGCTGGTAACCGGCAGGCCGGTATTTTGCTGCACCAGATTACCCGTGGTACCGGTCGCGTAGAGCACATGTTCGCCAAGCTGAGCCTTGTTGGCATCTACCCAGCTCAGCAGGTTGTTTTTACAGTGATCGTGCGCGACTAGGGCGATATGTTTTTGTTTTGTAATCGTGCGAGTGGTGTATTCCATCAGCCTGGCCTTTAAGAAAAGTATGACTGATAGATTACTTAAACTCGGATTTTCAGGGAAGCATAAAGCGGGGAAATGTCGTCAGGCAGGCCTTATTCGTGACAATTGTCAGATTACTGAGCAGAAAACCATTTCGCCGTCGTACTGCTGCGAGTGTCATGTTGCAACATAGACCACAGAGAAAATGAGAGGTAAACCTCGCTGGCATTGCCCTCAATTCGAGCTGATTCTGGCCTCTGGTTGCTGGCGTTAAGCGTCATCGCGCTTTTTTTCGACAGCGCAAAGGCGGGTATTGAGGCACTCTGGCCCGATAAATTATACTGGTTCATCGCGGCTTCAAGGCTCGTGGCATCGTGAGTTCGTAGCCCCGTAAGCCGGTCCTGTCGATAGTCTATCTGATTCCCTTTTTCGTCGATTAAAGTGATATTCATTTTTTGGCTGAAATCACGACTTTCCTGTTCGGTTGTCAAGGAAGGTAAACGGATGCTGACCGCGTGCAAATTCCTGGCATCAAAGGCGACAATGATCGGCGGGGAGTGATAAACCGCGGTCACCTGCGGAAGGGGTTTGCTTATCTGAAATAATATCTGATGCTGCCCTGCATCTAACTCCAGACTGTCTGCGCCCTTTAAAATTGGCCCTGAAACCAGTCTTCCATCCACAACCAGGAGATCGATTTCTGGCGATAGCTTAAGGCTTAATGCGTAAGCGGGCGCTATCAGGTTAGCCATAAAAATACCGGCAACCATAAAACCAAGATTCATCTTTCTCTCCAGACCTCAATAACTCACTCTCTCATTATTGAATATTGCTTATATTGTGTCAAAGTTTTACAAAATGTATTTTTATTCCTGGCGATGAAACAACTGTCTTCTCAATTTGCGAGGTGAAAACACCTTCACTCTGGTCAGACTGGATTACACTTAGGAAACCTTATCGTGAAGGAGATAAATCCGTGCAAGACAGCGAAGTCAGTCAAATTCTAAAGCAAATCAAAACAATAGCCCTGGTGGGTGCCAGCGATAATCCTTCCCGTCCTAGTTATGGCGTCATGCAATATTTGCTCAGCCAAGGGTACGAGGTCACGCCGGTCAGTCCAAAACTGGCAGGGCAAACGTTACTAGGGCAGACCGTAGTGGCGACGTTAGAGGATATTAAACACCCCGTCGATATGGTGGACGTGTTCCGTAATCCTGAAGCGGCCTATGGCGTTGCTCAGGAGGCGATTGCAATCGGGGCCAAGGTGCTGTGGCTACAGCTGGGAGTCATTAATGAGCACGCGGCGGTGCTGGCAAAAGAGGCAGGGCTCAAAGTCGTGATGGACCGATGCCCGAAAATTGAAATCCCCCGCCTTGGGCTGTCGCATTAAGGTATGAGTTAAACCGCAGGCATAAAAAAACCGGTCAACGTGGACCGGTTTTTTCTATTGAGGGTAACCTCAAATTAGTTGCGCAGGCGCGGTGCCAGCAGCTGACTGCGAACGGACTCCGCCAAATCATCCAGCGAACTTTGTTCTGGATGTGCGATGCGCGCCTCGTGGTCGATTTGAATCTCGGCGAGATAGGTATGGACCGGCTGACCTTCATCATCTTCCATCACAACGTGATACCAGGGGGCGGCACGCATTTTATCGTCGGCTTCAATCTCGCTGACCGCAGGTTTCTCCAGCGAATATTCGGCATCGACGTCGATAACGACGCCCAGATAACCCAACATTCTGTGGCGCACCTGCTGGCCAATACCATACTTGCTGGCGACCCCATATTTGCTTGCTAACATAGCGACCTCCTCAAAATAGCATCTTGAAAGAGATATGGGGCCTAATCGGCAAAAATCAAGCCGTAACCAGGCAGGCAAACCCTTTCAGGTACAGGCCTTCAGGATACGCGCCGGTCACGGGGTGGTCGGCGGCCTGACGGAATTGCTCAACAAACTGAATCTCGCGACCCGCATCGAGTGCGGCATCGGCCAGGATCTTCTGGAACAGATCGGTCGGCAACAGCCCTGAACACGAGAAGCTCAGCAAGATGCCTCCCGGGCGCAACAGCTGAATGGCCAGCATGTTGATGTCTTTATAACCCCGACAAGCGCTGGCCAGCTGGCTCTTGTTCTCTACGAACTTCGGCGGGTCCATAACGATCATGTCGAACTGTTCGCCCTGAGCGCGGTATTTGCGCAGCAGCTGGAACACGTCATCACGCACGAATTCCGCTTTTGTCAGGTCAAGTTTGTTAAGCTCAACGTTCTTTTTAGCAATATCCAGTGCGTCCTGGGAAGTGTCGACGTTAGTCACTTTCTCACAGCCCCCCATCAGTGCGGAGACGGCAAATGCACCGGTATAAGAGAAGCAGTTCAACACTTTACGGCCCGCGGCATAGTTACGCGCCGCCAGTCGGCTGTCACGTTGGTCCAGATAGAAACCGGTCTTGTGGCCGCCTTTGATATCCACCAGCAGGCTCATGCCGTGTTCCTGAATGGGCAGCAGGTCAGGTGGAGTTTCGCCGAGAATCAGACCCTGAGTCAGCTCAAGGCCTTCTTTCTTACGCACGGCTACGTCTGAACGGTCGTAGATTGCACATTCCGGATAACAGTGTTGCAGCGCGCTCAGCAGGGCGGCACGCTGATATTCTGCACCCGCAGACAGCAGCTGTAATACCAGGAAATTCTGGAAACGGTCGATGGTAATACCCGGCAGTCCGTCGGACTCACCGGCAATCAGGCGGTAACCGTCAAGGCCGTCACGTTTGGCAATCCAGTTACGCCAGGTTTGTGCCTGCTGCAAACGGCGGATGAAGAAATCGATGTCGATAGCTTCGTCCTGCTTAAAGCTCCAGACGCGAGCCCGAATCTGAGACTGAGGAGAATAGGCGCCGGTGGCGAGCCATTTTCCCTGATTGTCTACAATATCAATAGTATCGCCGGAAAGTGCCTTTCCTTCGACGCGAAGTACCGCCCCGGAAAACACCCACGGGTGACGACGAAGAAGGGATTTTTCACGGCCTTTGGCCAGATACAAACGTGCAGTCATATAATTAGGTTCAATCAGTCTGGAGACAAAAAAGAGCGACATTGTCCGAGCATGAAGCAGAGAATGCAACGGATCTCATCGCTATGAGGAGATAATTATGCCAAAAACCAGTATAGCCGCTTACGTCTATGGCCGAGTGCAGGGCGTCGGCTTTCGTTATGCCACTCAGCAAAAAGCCAAAGCGCTCGGCTTGACCGGTTACACCAAAAATCTGGACGACGGCAGCGTCGAAGTTGTTGCGTGTGGCGAGCAGCCGGAAATCGAACAATTACTCGAGTGGCTGAAGCAGGGCGGTCCGCAGTATGCCAGGGTCGATAAACTCTTAACCGAGCCTAAGGCGCTGGTAGAATTTGAAGGATTCAGTATTCGCCACTGATTCCAGAATCGCCAGCCTGCGCTGTTAGATACATTTTACCGGTTTTGGCAGTCCGGCTATTTTGGTTGCCTGCTTGGCTGGACCTTCAGGGAATAGGCGATAGAGATAGCGGCTGTTGCCTTTCTCTTCCCCAAGCTTTTGCGCCATGGCTTTTACCAGCATGCGGATAGCCGGAGAGGTATTGAATTCCAGGTAAAAGCTGCGCACAAAATTCACCACTTCCCAGTGTGCGTCTGTCAGAACAATGCCTTCTTGGCTTGCCAGAATCGGGGCCAGCGCTTCGTGCCAGTCTGCGCTGTTTTTCAGGTAACCTTTGGCGTCGGTCTCAATAACCTGGCCGTTAAACTCCAACATATAACCTCTAACTTCGAAATCTTGAAAGCAGGGCGCAAGTTTAGCAAAAAAGCGCCTCCAGCCAAAGAAAAAGCCCCGCCTAAGGCAGGGCTTGATAGCTGGGCCGGTAATAAGAAACTATCAGTTGCTGCGTGATGACAGGCCCAGAATACTCAACAGACTTACGAACACGTTGTAAAGTGAAACGTAGAGGCTGACTGTGGCGCGTATGTAGTTAGTTTCGCCGCCGTGAATAATGTTGCTGGTTTCCCACAGGATGGCACCGGCGGAGAACAGAATAAACAGGCAACTAATCGCCAGTGACAGCGCCGGGATGTGCAGGAATAGATTGGCAACGACCGCCACCAGCAGCACGACAAAGCCTGCCATCATCATTCCCGACAGGAATGACATGTCCTTACGGGTGGTCAGCACGTATGCCGAACAGCAGAAGAACACCAGCGCAGTCCCCCCGAGAGCCAGCATGATGATGTTACCTGCGCCCGCTGCGAGCAGTGAGCTCAGCAACGGCCCCAGCGTATAACCCATAAAACCGGTCAGGGCGAAAGTGCACAAAATACCCGCAGGGCGATCGGCCATGCGATAGGTCAGGAACATCAGCCCATAAAAGCCAACTATCGTCAGCAGCATGCCGGGAGACGGTAACATCAGTACGGTGCTTGCTGTGGCAGTAATTGCGGAGACGCCGAGCGTCAGCGCCAGCAGAAAATAAGTATTACGTAGCACTCGATGCGTGCTGAGCAACGAGCCCGCGCGTGAAGAAGAAGAGGCAACGATACGATCCATTTTTTAATCTCGCTTAGCGACAGAATTGAAGTCGATGAAAAAGCATTCAGGATGAGATAATAGAGAGTTGCTCCTGGCTCACAAAGGAGGTTTACCCTTCTTTACCCCCTAAGCCGGTTCTTTACGCTTAATGAATCAGGAAAGCAGAGATACCCCATTATTCGCGGTCAGGAAATCGACAAAAGGCGCTAAAATGACGATAAAATCAGCACTTGATGCGCGAAAGGCGGTTTTTCAGGCAAATGAATCAATTCCGGCTTTACAAGGTGATGGGCTATGTTTATAGTGCGTTCCGTTGCGGAGGGGTGGCCGAGCGGCTGAAGGCACCGGTCTTGAAAACCGGCGATGGGAAACCATTCGAGAGTTCGAATCTCTCCTCCTCCGCCATAAACAACACAAGAAAGCTGCTAAGAAATTAGCGGCTTTTTTTGTGTCTGGAATTTGGGGGGCTGTGTAAACAAACCAGCCCGAAGGCTGGCTTGAGAGCCATGCGGGCGCAGCCGAATTTTTAACTGGCACCCCACAGGCGGCAACAATGCCTCCATAGGCAGCCCCCATTTCAACCACTCAAAAAAGCCTATTCATTCAGTTTCTTAATTTCTCATTCAGTTTCTCAAGTTATTTTGAGAATGCGCGAAGCATTGCCCCACGCCACGGCGTTTCTCTCCGCGTCGGTCAGCCTGGCTTTTCTGATCCAGTCGGTGGCCACTGCAGTATTCTCGAACGGATAATCTATCGAGAACATGACGTTTTCTTCCCCCAATGAGTCCAGCGCACAGCGAAGGGCAGGGTTGGAGCATACACCTGAGGTAGTAATCACGATGTTTCTGCGCGCGTAATGCGACGGTGGATGCTGCAAGGTATATTTCAGATTGGCGGTGGCGATGCGGCTGTCGAGACGCCACAGTTGGATAGGCAGCGTTTCCCCCATGTGTCCCAGGATAATTTTTGCCCCAGGAAATCTATCGAAGGTCCCGCTGAATATCAATCTCATCGCATGACTGCATGTTTCTACCGCCCAGCTCCATACCGGCCCCCACATCTCAGGGTGCTGGGTGTACATATGCGGATAATCAGGCGGATTTCCGGGATGAATATAAATCGGCACTTCAAGCGCCTGCACGCGTTCCCAGAAAATATCATAGCGGCGATCGTCGAGGTAAAGTCCATCCGTTTCGCCGTTAATCATCGCCCCCTGCATGTTAAGATCTTTAACGCATCGTTCCAGTTCATCGGCGGCGGCTTTGGGGTCTTGCATTGCCAGATGGGCGAATCCGCCGTAGCGTTTTGGATTCCGCTGCATCTCGGCACCCAGACGATCGTTGGCGTATTTTGCCAGCCGTACGGCTTTTGCCGCGTTTGGCTCAACCTGTACACCCGGCCCGGAAAGCGAGAGCACGGCAAAATCGACCCCATTAGTCTCCATGACCTCCAGACGCCCCTGACCAAAGTCTGAGAGAATCGGCACCACTTTATCGAACAACGACGGGCGGATGTTTTGCCGCGTTTCGCCCAGATAGCCTACAAACTCCGGCAGCATAAAATGTTCTTCGAGCGCGATGATACGCCTCGGCGGTTTTACACCGACCTTTGTCTCGTCTGGCGTTGCCGCCTGACTGAGTGAAGTGCTTGCCATAAGCGCAGTACCGCTGGTGGCCATGGCGGTGGCGGCAACGGTGGCCTGACGTAAAAAATCTCTTCTATTGGTCATGATAAATTTCCGGCGTGAAGTCGATTATTTAAGGGTATGGGCAAATTAAGAAACGAAATTCGTTTCTTAATTAAATATACGACTCCACTAACCGGCGAGTAAGGGACAAAGCGTAAAAGGATGTAACGACTTGAGGAAAGCTGATGATTTAGTGCGGCAGTCCCAGCAGCGGTGCCATTAATGTCAGTGCCTCGCGAACCCGCGGGCGAATATCAAATTCCGGCACGGCAGGCAGAATACCCAGCGCAATATCACGCAGGGCGGGAGCAATGATCAGCGCCTGAAGATGTTTTGCGCCATTCTCTGGCCAGCCAGCGGCAATCATCCCCCGTTGTCGTAAATCTTGCAGCCATGCATCCAGCATCTTGCCAGCATTGTCGATGCCGCTTTCACGATAGAGGTTCAGGAAGTGTGTTTTCTGATGGGGGGAATTTTGCAGAAACTTGAATAATGCTACCGATCTTTCCGAAAGAGCGCGTGCTGCGAGGTCGACAAAAAACTGCTCGAGAATAGCGATAGCGTCATGCGGTTTTTTAGGCAGAGGAAGATGATAAAGGGTAAAGGTGGAAGACCAGTCGAGGATGATTTTTTCTAAAACGTCGGTGCGATTGCTGTAAAACCGGTAAAACGTTTTCTTGGCAACCCCAGCAGTACGCGCAATCTCGTCGACAGAAAGTGCCTCCACGTCTTTTTGGAGCAGCAGTTGAAAGGTGGCATTTTGGATTTTTTCGACAAGTTCCGCTTCGGGAACGGCCGGTCGGCCTCTGCCGGAGAATGCTTTGCCCGAGTTTGTCGACTGTTTGTTCACTTTTCATCCTTTTAGCTAATCACCACATTGTATGTCGTGGGCAAGACCTTAATCAATTCACATTAAGTCATTCATTCCACTGATGATGATGTGTTAAGTAAGGGGCGGATTTATCGACGCTTTTTGTCTGCTAAATCAGCAAATAAACGCCGGGTGAAGTTTTTGCATAAAAAAATGGAATTTACGTCTGTTTTTCAAGCAAATGAACAACGTCGGGCTTTACATCCTCATCCCCTAAGTTTATAGTGCGTTCCGTTGCGGAGGGGTGGCCGAGCGGCTGAAGGCACCGGTCTTGAAAACCGGCGATGGGAAACCATTCGAGAGTTCGAATCTCTCCTCCTCCGCCATAAACAACATAAGAAAGCTGCTAAGAAATTAGCGGCTTTTTTTTCATCTGTACTTTTTAAAACGCTCTCATCCAGACTCTCTCTCCTGCCGACTCAGCGCCAATCTCCTTCTGTATCAAGAAAATTCCGGTACACTCAACGTTCACTGTTTCGTAATAATCTTTACTCTTCATTCGATTGAGGTGGGCAATGGGACCGAGTGTCGATCTGGTACCTTCTTCTGAGCATTTCCCCGTCGAGGCCGAGGTCGTGGTGATTGGCGGCGGTATTGTGGGTATCGCCACGGCATTAGCGTTAGTGAAGCAGGGTGTGAAAACGGTATTGCTTGAAAAGGGCACCGTGGCCGCCGAGCAATCGAGCCGCAACTGGGGCTGGTGTCGACGTACCGGACGCGATATTCGTGAACTGCCGTTAATCAACGCCAGTATGCGGTTGTGGGAAACCCTGAATGAAACCACCGGGCGTGAGACCGGATTTCGCCGTCACGGCATTATTTACGCGACTCGAACTGAAGCGCAGCGTGAGCGGCATTTGCGCTGGATAGCGCAGGCAAAACAGTATGATATTGCGAGCCAGATACTTTCCCCAAGCCAGTTAGCCGAGCGGATACCCGGTTTGAAGGCGAACTTTGCTGGTGCACTATTTACTGAAGCAGACGGTCGCGCTGAACCGCAAAAAGCGGCACCTGCGATGGCGATGGCCGCTATGGAAGCGGGTCTTAATCTGCAACAACACTGTGCGGTGCGCAGCATTGAACGTAGCGCCGGACGAGTTAGCCATGTCGTGACCGAACACGGCGAGATTAAATGCCAGTCGGTGGTGGTAGCGGGTGGGGCCTGGTCACGTTTGCTGCTGCAAGGCTGCGGTGTTGAAATTCCTCAGTTAAAAGTGCTCTCTACCGTGCTGCGCACGCGGCCGCTGGAGGCCGACGTTTCTTCCTGCGTCAGTCTCGGCAGTGTGGCATTGCGCAAGCGGCTTGACGGCGGATGGACTGTCGCCAGTTCGGCCTCCAGCGTGGTTGATATCACGCCGGATTCTCTGCGTTTTATGAGACCGTTTATGCCCGCTTTCAAGGTTGAGCGCGCGTCGCTCAAGCTCAGATTTGGGCCACGTTTTATCGAAGAAGCACTCTATTGGCGACCGGGGCAGGCCGATAAACTCTCAATTTATGAACGTATCAGAGTGTTGGATCCCGCGCCGGATCGTGCGCTACTGCGCCAGATGATTGTTGATCTTAAACAGGTTCTGCCGGCGTTTTCCGGTGTACAGGTGGCGCAAAGCTGGGCAGGTCTGATTGACACCCTGCCGGATGCCATACCGGTAATTTCTGGCATCGACAAGATTGCCGGTCTGTTTGTCGCAACGGGATTCTCGGGGCACGGTTTTGGCATCGCCCCTGCGGCGGGTCAGCTGATGGCAGATTTGGTGCAGGGCAGCACGCCGATTGTCGATCCTGCCCCGTTTCGTTTTTCACGCTTTACCGACGGTGAAAGGGTGCACGCGCAGCACTGGCTGTAAGCGTGCCTCATTTATCGTTAGCCGCCGCTGCGGCATTGCGCCACAGCAGCATGCTGCCTTCAGAATGTCCGGTCACCGGATCGGTCTGGGGCAGCGGAACTTTTGCCACCGCCTTGGTGCGCGCCGCCAGTTTTGAAGGTTCATCGTGACATAAATCGGCGGAGACGTTCGGCGGATAAGCCCCCACCATCATAAAGTTATCGTCGGCCGAAACCTGCCTGTGCCCGACTCCGGCGGGCAGCAGCAGCACGTCACCCACGTTAACCTCAATTATCTCGCCTTTCGCTCCTCCCAGTTGCAGCTTGGCCGAACCGGAAAAAACGCCGAGCACTTCGGGGGTGTTGCTGTGGAAATGCGTGAAGGCATAAACACCATAGCGCCACTGTGGCGGCCAGCCGTTAGCGCTGAAAAGGTGCTCCAGATAGCTGGCGTTATCGACCGTATCGGGGGGGATCACGCGGTGATAAATCACGACCGGAAGCGGACTGTTGGGGACGCCGCCCTCAGGCTTGGTGATATGCAAAATTTCCATTGCCACCTCTCTTGGTTCGGCAAAACTCCACCGTGGCAACGCCAGCAACGGCATAAAACCGACAAGAGTACAAAAGCGACGGCGATTCAGCGGCATTGGCACTGCTCCTTGTCCACAGCGTTCGTTGGTCTGATTCAATTAAATGGCGAGCTAAGCGCGATCGAGAGAATAAATTTCTCAGCCAGCATAAATCTCAATGAGTTATCTTCATCAGGTATAGAACAAAAGCGTTGGAATATCACGAAAAAAGCGGCAGCAATGGCACGATTTTAAGACTTCGAGGGGCCATATTTATCAGAAAAAACTGAATTCGGGCCTCAATCAACAAATAAAAGTTCTATAAATTTGATTAACGACCATTTTCTTCTAGGATTAAAAGGACATAAAGCACTTCTGGAGGAGAAGTCATGAATAAGAAAATGTTGATTATGGTTGCTACAGCGGTTTCGGTACTTGCGGGTTGTCAGACTTATGACCGCGCGGCAAGCTATGTTAAAGATCCGGTCGTAAGTGACGTTAAAGTAGGGATGACAAGAGCACAGGTTCGTGCGATTGCTGGCCCACCGTCTTCTGAAATTACCCTTATTCACGCGAAAGGTACCTGCCAGACCTACGCGGTTGCGCCACGTGATGGCAAGGCGCAAACTTATTTCGTGAGTCTTAATGACACCGGCCACGTGATGAATAAAGGTTTCCAGACCTGTGCCGATTACGACAAAGACCCTCAGACCGGCAGCTAATTTGCCTCAGCCCGTTTGAAATAAAAAACCTGCATCGTTGCAGGTTTTTTTGTAGGTTCTCTAAAGCATTACGCCGTTTGTGTGACGATGCGGACCCCGACTTTACTGACGCGATTGCCTTCCATCTCTGCGATGGTCCAGGTGAGGCCGTCCCATTCGATATGGTCACCAATAACCGGTTCCCCGCCCAGCAGCTGAATCACAAAATGGCCCAGCGACAGCGTTTTGTCGATACTGTCATCGAGATTCAACCCGTACAGCTGAGAGATAGCGTCTAGCGGTGCGTCAGCCTCGAGAATAAAGTCACCGAAGAAGCGCTCGTCCATCACCACCGCATTGGTATCGCTAAACAGTTTACCCAACTCCGGCAAATCCTTTTCCTGGCCGATAACGCAGAGAATGTCGCCTTCTTTTAATCGCGTGCTGCCGGTAGGGTGCAGCATAACCGTGCCGCGGAACAGGGCTGCAATACGGGTTTCTTTCGGCATTTTCAAATCGCGCAGCGCGGCGCCGACACACCACTTTTCGGATCCAAGCTGATAAATAAAGTGCTCCCACTGGGTGTAGATATCAATATCCAGGCCCAGGCGAGAAATCGGCGTCGGCGCAGGAGGGATAATCACCTTGGCCTTTTTTGCCGCAAAGCCAAGCGAAGTTCCCTGCAACAGTAATGAAACCAGCACGATAAAGAATGCGACGTTAAAGTACAGATGCGCCTGCGGCAGCCCAGCCATCATCGGGAATACGGCAAGGATGATAGGCACCGCACCGCGCAGCCCGACCCACGAGATGAAGAAGCGCTCGCGCAGGGTAAAGTTTCGGAACGGCAGCAGGCCGACAAACACCGACAACGGTCGGGCAAAAAGAATCATCCACAAGGAAAGCGCCAGCGCCGAGACCGCAATAGGCAACAGGTCACTCGGGGTAAGCAGCATCCCGAGCACCAGGAACATCGCAATCTGGCTAAGCCACGCAAGGCCGTCGAAGGTTTGCATGATACCGTGTTTGCTGCGCACCGGCCGATTACCGAGCATCAGACCGCAGAGATAAACCGCTAAAATACCGCTGCCGTCGAGGCCGACCGTGGCCGCAAAGACCAGCAGCCCACCACTGAATGCCAGCATCGGATAAAGGCCGGTGGGTAGGGTTACGCGATTGATGAGCTGCTGTAACAGCCAGCCGCCGCCGAGTCCGAAGGCAATACCTAGCCCGAACTGGCGAATAACATCGACCAGGAACATCCAGCTGAGGCCGTGTTCACCTTTGGCAATCATGTCGATCAGGGTAATGGTTAGGAACACCGCCATTGGGTCATTACTGCCGGATTCAATCTCCAGCGTGGCGCTAACGCGTTCATTGAGGCCTTTGCCGCCGATCAGCGAAAAGACCGCCGCCGCATCGGTTGAGCCGATGATGGCACCGATCAGCAGTCCCTGCATAATATTAATGTGGAACAACCATGCCGCTGCCATACCGGTGAGACCGGCAGTGATAAGTACGCCGACGGTGGCAAGTGAGAGTGCGGGCCAAAGTGCCACACGAAACGACGAGGCGCGGGTGCGCATGCCGCCGTCGAAGAGGATGACGGCCAAGGCAAGGTTGCTGACCAGATAGGCGGCAGGGTAGTTATCAAAGGCGATATGACCAATACCGTCGACGCCGGCCAGCATACCGATGGCCAGAAAGATCACGAGAATAGGGATGCCGAGGCGTGAAGAAAGCGAGCTAAGCAGAATACTTGCTGCTACCAACAGTGCGCCGATAAAAAAAAGTGTGTTGATAGTACTCGCATCCAATGTGTCTTTCTCCTGTACGTATTACGGCTTTCTTCCTGTCACTGGGTCAATGACTATAATGTTAATTTAACAGGAATTTGTAAACGGCGCTGTGTAAACTTCGGATTTTTATTAAGCGATACGTTAGGTTAATAATTCCCCATCGCGATGTTCTCTCCACCAATTGATTCCCCCGCGCAAATCCCTAAAAGCCATCGAAAAGCTATGCTTATTATTATCCAAAGAGAAAAGGGGTAAAGGTATGAGTCAATTTACGGGAATTCATCGCGAGGTTTTGCAGGATGGCACCATCAAGCATGTGCTGGTTCGCGATGAACAAGGCAACAAACAGGTTAAAGCCGCCAAGGACTATATTTCCGAAGGTATTCGCCCACAGCTTGATGACTTGCCAGAGGTCGGTACGGACTCTGAGTTTCCAATAGACGGAAAAGGATGACGGTGGGGCTTTGGATTGTAAAAATTTTTTGAGATTTAAAAAGAAAAAAACCAGCGGTTAAATCGGACGGGTGGACCGAATAACCGCTGGCGATCATCAAAGTTGATGAGCTAAGGAGAAACTGAGGTCGTCAGTTATCTTTTAATGCAGTATCTGTGCCAATAACGCTAACCTTTCTGCTTTTCAACAGCGCGTTGAGCAAGATAGCCCCAAACGTTGCGGTGCCTATGCCGCCCATGGTGAAGCCACCGAAGGTCAGCGAAAAGTTGCCAGCCCCCAGTACAAGCGTCACCGCGACCATAATCAGGTTACCGTTCTGGTTTAAATCAACGTTATTTTGTAACCAGATGCGGGCACCGGCGACGGCAATCAGGCCAAAGACCACGATAGACGCACCGCCCAATACCGGCCCTGGGATGGTGTGAATCAATGCACCAAATTTGGGAGAGAAGCCCAACAAAATAGCAACCACCGCCGCAGCCACGAAAATGAGCGTCGAGTAAATCTTGGTCACTGACATCACGCCGATGTTTTCCGCATAGGTTGTTACCCCGGTGCCGCCCATCGAGGCAGAAAGCATGGTCGCCAGGCCGTCACCGACGAACGCGCGTCCCAGATAAGGGTCGAGATTTTTACCGGTCATTCCCGCGACGGCTTTGATGTGCCCGAGGTTTTCAGCAATCAGAATAACGGCTACTGGCACAATCAACAGCATCGCGTGGCTGTCGAAAACCGGCGATGTAAAGCTTGGCATCCCGAACCAGGCGGCATGCGTGATGCCGCTAAAGTCGATCGATTTTCCCAGGCCGAGCACGTTGGTGATGACAAAATAGATAATGTAGGCGGCAATAAGCCCCAATAGCAGCATTAGCCGTTGCATCAATCCTCGCGTAAATACCGCTACGCCGCCGATACACAGCACGGTGACGACGGCCATCCAGCTGTCGAACATTGAGGCCGCGACGCTGCCGACGGCGATCGGTGCCAGGTTAAGGCCTATTGCCATGACAATCGCCCCTGTGACGACCGGCGGCATCAGTTTCTCAATCCATCGGGTTCCGACCGCCATCACCACAAAGCCAATCAGCGTATATACCGCACCGCAGGCGATAATGCCGCCCAATGCCAGGGCAATATTGGGATTCGGTCCGTGGCCGCTGTAGCCGGTGACGGCGATAACGACCCCGACGAACGAGGCGCTCGACCCTAAATAACTTGGCACGCGCCCGCCGACGATGATGAAAAATAGCAGTGTGCCGATGCCGGACATCAAAATAGCCATGTTGGCATCGAAGCCCATCAGCAGCGGCATCAGCACCGTAGCACCAAACATGGCCACCGCGTGCTGAAGTCCCATGATGATGGTCGGCCCCAAGGGCAGCCGCTCATCCGGCGCTATTACCGCCCCTTCCAGACTGCCCGTTCTTTTACGCCATTGAGGAAACCACGTATTCGCCATCATCTTCTCCAGGATTAAAACAGAGGAAAACGGCCTGAACTCAGGCCGATGTTTTTTGACGCATCAGGGGATGATAGCGTCGGTCAAAATAGACCAATCCATGGCTGTCATCGCTGCGTAAAATATCGATGACTTCACAAAATAAAACGTCGTGGGTGCCAACCTGCGTCACCTGACTGACGCGGCAGTCAAAGGAGGTCAGTGCGCCCTGCAACGCGGGAGAACCCGTTGCCATCGTTAGCCACTGTGCGGCAGAAAAACGTGCCTCCATCGGCGTCTTGCCGCCGAACAGGTTGGACAACGACTCATGGAGGTCCGACAGCGTATTGACGCAAAGTACCTGATTCTGCTCAAAAATCGGATAAACAGAAGCCGAGCGATTCAGGCAGACTAGCAGGGTCGGTGGCGTGTCTGTGACGCTGCACACCGCCGAGGCGGTAAATCCGGCGCGTCCTGCGGGTCCGTCGGTGGTAATAATGTTCACCGCCGAACCGAGATGCGCCATCGCGTCGCGAAATGCCTGTTTTTCCACACCAGCCAGCTCGGCCAGGGGGAGGTCCTTAAGAGGTAATGTCATGATGAGCTCCGCTGGGGCCGTAGTCAGATAATTTTGCACACGCGATCGAAGGCCAGACGCGGTGCGCGAGGGTAAACCTTGCCACTGTCGCCGTAGCCGATATTAAGCAAGAAATTGGCTTTCCAACCTTGCTCGCTCAGGAAAGTTTCGTTGACCTTCGCCTGATCGAAACCAGACATCGGGCCGGTATCCAGGCCGAGCGAGCGCAGGGCGAGGATCAGATACGCCGCCTGTAGGCTGGCATTACGAAACGCCGTCTCGTGCGCTAATTCAGGACTGGAGGTAAACCATGAGCGTGCATCGCCGTGCGGGAACAGCTCCGGCAGCAGGTCATAAAACGCCGGATCGTAGGCCAGAATCGCGGTCACAGGCGCGCTCAGGGTCTTCTCCAGATTGCCGCTCGACAGCGCAGGTGCCAGCTTCTCTTTACTTTCTTTAGTGCGGATAAACACTACGCGCAGCGGGCAGCAGTTGGCGGAGGTCGGCCCCATACGCGCTAAGTCGTAGGCCTGCTGTAGCAACTCGTCGCTGACCGGTTTATCCTGCCATCCGTTGTGGGTGCGGGCTTCTGTGAACAAGGTCGCCAGTGCGCTGGTGATTAATGCTTCGGCCATGATGTCTCCGTTGGCTGTGAGCTCTCGGCAGACGGCGGGGCAAAGCGCAGCAGCCATTCGAGAAGGATTGGGTTAAAGGTTTCACTGTCGGTCACGCTCATGGCGTGGCCGCCGTACGACATCTGCACCAGCTCGCCGTTGGGCAGATTATGCGCCAGCGTCGTGGAGCAGTGCCACGGAACCAGCAGGTCGTCTTTGCAGCTAAAGGCCAGCGTCGGCGTATTTAGGATATCGAGGCTGCCGCTGAGGTCCGAAGACATCAATGCCTGTAGACGGTGCAGCAGGTTTTCCATTCCCTGAAAATGTTCAACCTGATGGGTTTGTTCCTGTTCTAGCAGCTCGGCGTGTGCCGAAAGCCAGTCTGCGGGATATAAAAACAGCGGCTGCGCCCGAACGTAGGCTTCCACGCCGGTGTTAAGCAGCAGATCCTGACGCACCTGAAAACAGCGGCGAGTCTGGCTGTCAAGCGTCGCCCAGCCGTTAATCACCACCAGACTCTCGAGCAATGCCGGATAACGCTGCGCCAGATGCAGGCCGATAATGCCGCCCAGCGCGTGGCCCACCACGTGACAACGGTCAATCTTCAGTGTATTGAGCAGACCGGCGAGCTCATCGGCCATATCCTCCATACGATAGCCCGCGGGGATCGTACCCTGACTTGCGCCGGTGCCAAACTGGTCATAAACCACCACGCGGAAATGCTGCTCGAGCATCGCCAGCTGCGGTTTCCAAAAGCTGTGTACACCGCCTAGCCCGGAAGAGAGCACCACGGTTTGCGCCGTGGGCGAGGTGTTGCCGCTAATTTTGTAAAACAGGGACGTTTTGCTCATGCCATTCTCACCGTCTGATTTCGGAAAAACTAGTGGCCTACGTGAGCGATTGAGGCAATTTCTACCAGTGCCTCAGGTTTCACCAGACCGCACTGAATGCAGAAACGCGCGGGTTTTTCTCCCGGAAAATATTCGGCGTAAACCTTGTTCACTGCCGCGTAGTGGCTCCAGTCAGTGATGAAAATGGAGTTGAAGGTGACGTCATCCATGGTGCCGCCAGCGGTTTCAATTACCCCTTTGATGATTTCCAGCACGTGGCGAGTCTGTGCCTCGGCGTCGCCGGGAAACACGACGTTATTGTTCTTGTCGAAAGGCAGCGTTCCCGAGACGTAGACGACGCCATCGGCCTTGGTGCCCGGAACGAATGGCGCAATGGGGACGCCGGTGCCTTCAGGGATGATGATGCTTTTTGGCATAGTGCTTTCCTTTTTAAAATTAATTAAAGATTTTAATTTCTCAGGCCGTTTGGCTCATTTTTTCGCTGGTTTTCGCGACGGTATTACAGAAACTGTCGACGTTTGACACCCAACCAAAGAAGGTTTCGATGTTGTAGATAGCGGCCTTCTGAGCAAACTCTGGGCCTGCCTGGTGGGTGGCATCTTCCAGCACCACGCCGAAGTACTCGAGGAAGAAGCCGTCGCGCAGGGTTGATTCAACGCAGACATTGGTGGCGATACCGGTAAATACCAGATGGTGAATGCCATAGCTGCGCAACAGGCTGTCGAGCTGGGTGTTGAAGAATCCGCTGTAGCGCGTTTTTGGCAGCACGATGTCACCCGGCTGCGGCTGAAGTTCGTCAACCAGGTCGTAGTCCCAATCGCCTTTGGCCAGCAGTTTGCCCATCAACTCGGGGCGTTTGCGCATGGTCTTTAGGGCATTAGATTTATGGAAGTTTGGTGAACCTTCGCCGCCAGCTTCGACGTACTGGTTATCCCAACCGTTCTGGAAGAAAATAACCTTGATGCCCGCCGATCGCGCGGCGGCGATAGCGCGCTTGATGTTGGCGATAACCGGTCCCGTGTGCGAGACGTCGAAGCCCGCCAAGTCTAGGTAGCCGCCCTTGGAGGCGTAGGCATTTTGCATATCAATGACGATAAGCGCGGTTTGCTGCGGTGAGAACGCCAGCGATTCAGGACGTGCGGGCAAAATGACTTCGCCGTTAATAGCGCCCGGATCTCGACGAACAACGGCATTTTCTACAATTTTCATTATGCGACCTCTTTTTCGACGGATGTATCATTGAGCAGGTATTGGCGCGTTTTCATCAGCGGCTGAATGAACTGGCCGAAGTTTTCGATACCCTGTACGAAATCGTCGAAGGTCAGAAGGACGCCCTCTGTGCCCGGCACTGTCGCAATTTCGTCGAGCATTTTTGCTACGTTGGCGTAAGAGCCCACCAGTGTCCCCATGTTGATGTTCACTGCCGACGTGGGGTCAGCCATCTGACGCACGTTGGTATCCGCGCCGGATTTGGTGTCTTTGCTGCTCTGGTCGGTCAGCCACGCCAGCGCTTCGCTGTCGGCTCCCTCTTTATAAGATTCCCATTTGGCGCGCGCGGCGGCGTCGGTTTCGTCGGCGATGACCATAAACAGCACGTAGGAGGCGACGCTGCGTTTCTCTGCGTCGGCGGCGGTTTTCATGCGCGCGGCGGTGGGGGCAAAAGCGGTCGGTGTGTTGACGCCTTTACCGAAGCAGAAGTTGTAATCGGCGTGTTTGGCCGAGAAGGCCATTCCCGCATCGCTCTGACCGGCGCAGATAACCTTCATCTCGGCCTGTGGACGTGGGCTGACGCGGCAGTCGTCCATCTTGAAGAATTTACCCTGCATATCGCAGTGGCCCGTGCCCCAAAGGTCGCGCAGCACGGTGACGTATTCGGTCAGGTAGTCATAGCGGCTGCTGAAATACTCATCGCCCGGCCACATGCCCATCTGCTCGTATTCTGGTTTCTGCCAGCCGGTCACCACGTTAACGCCGAAGCGGCCGTTGGAGATGGAATCAATGGTGGCCGCCATGCGGGCAACGATGGCGGGTGGCATCACAAGCGTTGCCGCAGTGGCGTAGAGCTTGATTTTGCTGGTCACGGCGGCCAATCCTGCCATCAACGTGAACGACTCCATGTTGTGTTCCCAGAATTCGGTTTTGCCACCGAATCCGCGTAATTTGATCATCGAAAGGGCGAAATCGAAGTTGTAGTGCTCGGCTTTCTGCACGATGGTTTTGTTCAGCTCAAAGGTTGGCTGATACTGCGGCGCGTTTTCTGAAATCAACCAGCCGTTATTACCGATAGGAATGAAGACACCGATTTTCATAGCACACCTCTTGTTTGATAAAGGCCCGTCTGGCCTCTGGAACATGGAGCGTTTAACAGCGAAAGCCTGGCTTGAGTGCATCCTGCGGGTTCCTAATTGCGCCAGGCTAATCGCTTACTCGTACACTGACATTGCAATCTCAATGCCAGTTTTTAAATCACCTTTATTATCAATGTCTTAAAAAAGTTTTTTGAAATAGGGTAGAGCAAATGGTCTAAAGTGGACCATTTGGTAAAAAATAACTGCACGAAAATCAGGCAGGGATGAGCAAAAATGGTGCGGAAATGTTAAATTTTGAATGAATTTTCAGCATTTCTCCCTGGGGGAGAGAGGCACGGGCATAGTCGCAGTGGGGGAGTTTTGTTATGCTTGAGCGAAAGCGAGACTGACAGGAAGAGAGGGTGAAGAATTGGCAGCAGATGGACTGACCGGCAGCAAGAAGGCGCCGACGCGGCGTTCACGCGCCGTCGCGGCAAAGCGAAACACCATTATGGCCGCCGCGCTGGAATTCTTTTCTTTATACGGGCTCCACGGAACCAGCCTCGACAAAGTGGCCGAGCGTGCCGACGTCTCCAAGACTAACCTGCTTTATTATTTCCCCTCCAAGGAAGAGCTTTACGTCGCCGTTCTGAAAGATCTGCTGGACATCTGGCTCGAACCGCTCAAGGCGCTAAGCCCCGAGCAGCAGCCGATGGAGGCGATAAAACAGTACATCTATCTTAAACTCTGCGTCTCGCGAGACCATCCCCAGGCATCCCGGTTGTTCTGCCTCGAGATGTTGCAAGGGGCGCCGCTACTCAAGCAGGTGCTGAGTACACACCTCAAAGTGTTAGTGGATGAGAAGTCTGACATTATTCGTGGCTGGGTTCAGGCCGGGCAAATCGCGCCTATCGAGCCGCTTCATTTGCTGTTTATCCTCTGGGCCACCACTCAGCACTATGCCGACTTCGGCGTACAGATTGAGGCGATCAGTGGACAGACCCTCGGCGACGAGGCGTTCTTCGAGCAGGCGGTGGCTAATCTTCAGCACATCATTACGCAGGGTATTCGACCGCAGGGTTGAGGTTAGACCCGCAACGGGAAATGCCCATACCGACACGCCGATGGGCATTTTTTAGGGTTAAAATGATGAAATATCGAAGATAAAAAAAATCCGGCGCAAAATACACCGGATTTTTTATGCCGATTTCAGGCGGCCATTATTTCACTGCGGCGCGCTTTTTAGAACGCAGCCAGTAGCCTATCCCCAGAATGACAAACCACAGCGGCGTTGCCATTAAGGCTTGACGGGTGTCAGGTTGCAGCGTGAGCAGCACCAGCACGCAGGCGAAGAACGCGATACCCACCCAGCACATCAGAATACCCAGCGGCATTTTGTACTCAGAAGCAGCATGCATTTGGGGGCGCTTACGGCGGTAGACCAGATACGAACACAGGATGATGGTCCACACGAACATAAACAGAATGGCCGATACGGTGGTGACCAGCGTAAACACTGTTATGACGTTCGGGATCAGGTAAATCAGCACCACGCCTGCCAGTAGACAGATGCAGGAGAACATCAGCCCGTTGGACGGCACTGCGCGGGAAGACAGTTTCCCGAAGGCTTTTGGTGCCATCCCTTCCTGCCCCAGGCCGAACAGCATCCGGCTGGTGGAGAAGATGCCGCTGTTGGCGGAAGACGCCGCCGAGGTCAGTACCACAAAGTTGATGATACTTGCCGCAGCGGGCAGGCCTGCCAGTACAAACAGTTCAACGAACGGGCTCTTGTCGGCGGCAACCGCGTTCCACGGCGTGACGCACATGATGGCAATCAGCGCGAAGACGTAGAACATGATGATACGCAGCGGAATAGCGTTAATCGCGCGCGGCAGGGATTTCTTCGGATCTTTGGTTTCCGCCGCCGTAGTACCGACTAACTCGATGCCGACAAAGGCAAAGATGGCAATCTGGAAGCCCGCAAAGAAACCGCTGATGCCTTTCGGGAAGAGTCCGCCGTTGTCCCACAGATTGCTAAACGCCGCGACGGAGCCGGTGGGTGTTTTGTAGTGCATTAGCACCATGACCAAGCCAGCGATAATCAACCCGACAATGGCGACGATTTTGATCATCGCAAACCAGAACTCGGTTTCACCGAACATTTTGACCGTGGCGAGGTTCAGGCCGAAGAGGATCAGCACGAAAATCAGTGAGGCGACCCACTGCGACAGCCCTGGGAACCAGAATTGGGCATAGGATGTGACGGCAACCACGTCGGCGATACCGGTCACCACCCAGCAGAACCAGTAGGTCCAGCCAGTGAAATATCCGGCCCACGGACCCAGCAGGTCGGCGGCAAAATCGCTGAAAGATTTATATTCGAGATTGGACAGCAGCAGCTCGCCCATCGCACGCATCACGAAGAACAGCATGAAGCCGATGATCATATAAACGAAAATAATCGACGGACCCGCCAGACTGATGGTTTTTCCCGAACCCATAAACAGGCCCGTTCCGATGGCACCACCGATGGCGATCAGCTGGATATGGCGGTTGGTGAGATTTCTGCGCAGGTGCTCCGGAGTCTCGTCCCCAGATTGACTGATGACTTCTGTATCGTGTTGCATAGGTTATTTCTTCCTGTCATGTATGGAATAAGGGCTCTATCTGGCTCTTTTCTCAGCTTTTATAGCGGGATCTGCTGCTTGAGGATGAAGGACAGTCAGGCAGATCTGCCATAATAATGTTAAATTCCGGCTCATTATAGCTATGGCGTTGCAGAATCTAATAGCGAATGTACTGTTATTTTTACACTCTTTGAGCAACTGCTCGTCTTCCTGAAGTCGTTTTGTCCGTTATGCGAGGGTGAATGTCGTTTAACGAGGCGCAGCAATCGGCACATTACGCCATACTTGTTTCAGGTAGCGGAATTTGGTCCGCACGCAAGAATGGAGAAAAACTATGTTAGCCGACCCGTCGAAGAAGTATGTTGCTTTCCCAACGGTAAACTTACCGGACCGTCAATGGCCGAGTAAGACCCTTGATAATGTGCCGCAGTGGTGCTCAAGCGATTTACGAGACGGTAACCAGTCGCTAGCGGAGCCAATGGATAATCAGCGTAAGCGTATGTTCTTCGACATGCTGCTGCGCTGTGGCTTCAAACAGATTGAAGTGGCGTTTCCTTCTGCCTCTCAGACCGATTTTGACTTCGTTCGTGGCTTGATTAACGACAAGGCCATCCCAGAAGACGTCTGGATTCAGGTATTGACCCAGTCTCGCAGCGACCTGATTGAGCGCACGTTTGAAGCGCTTATCGACGCACCGCGCGCTATCGTGCACTTGTATAACGCGACGTCGCCGATATTCCGCGAGGTGGTGTTCAACATGGATAAAGCCGCCACGCTGGATTTGGCCGTGCGCGGTGCCAAACAGATTCGTCAGCTGTGCGAAAAATACCCGCAAACCCAATGGACCTTCGAATACTCGCCGGAAACTTTCTGCTTCACCGAACTGGAGTTTTCTCTGGAAGTCTGTGAAGCGGTGGCTGCCGTGTGGGAGCCCTGCGCCGAGCGCCCGATGATCCTCAATCTGCCGGCCACCGTTGAGGTCAGCAGCCCGAACGTTTACGCCGACCAGATTGAATGGTTCTGCCGTCACTTCAGCCGTCGCGATCGGGTTTCCATCAGCGTTCATCCGCACAACGACCGCGGAACTGGCGTTGCCAGCGCCGAGCTTGCACTGATGGCCGGTGCCGACCGCGTTGAAGGCTGCCTGTTCGGCAACGGTGAGCGCACCGGTAACGTGGATCTGGTGACCATGGCGTTGAACTTCTATACCCAGGGTATTTCGCCGGGTCTGGACTTCAGCGACCTGAAGGGCATTGTCGAAATCGTTGAGCAGTGCAACCAGCTGCCGGTCCATCCGCGACACCCTTACGCCGGTGAGCTGGTATTTACCGCTTTCTCTGGTTCGCATCAGGACGCCATCAAGAAAGGTTTTGCCGCGCAGAAGCAGCGTGAAAGCAATATCTGGAATGTGCCTTATCTGCCGCTGGACCCTGCCGACGTGGGCTGTAGCTATGAGGCGGTTATCCGCGTTAACAGCCAGTCCGGCAAGAGCGGTGCGGCGTGGCTGCTCGAGCAGAATCATGGGCTGAAACTGCCGCGTGGATTGCAGATTGAATTCAGTAAAGCGGTGCAGAAAGAGACTGACACCAGCGGTAAAGAGATGAGCACCAGCGACGTATGGCGTCTGTTCCGCCAGCGCTATGGTCTGGTGGACCAGCCGGTGATGAAGCTGCTGAGCTACGATATTCGCAGCGACGAGAACAATCTGCGTCATTTCAGCGCCAAGGTGAATCATCAGGGCAAAGAGATTACGCTGAGCGGCAGCGGTAACGGCCTGCTCTCATCGGCGGTAGATGCTCTGCATCGCTCCTTCGACCTGATGCTGGAAATTGGTGATTATGATGAGCACACGCTGGGTCATCAGAGCCACAGCCGGGCGGTTGCCTATGTCAGCTGCCAGCGTCCGCAGGGAGAAAGAGTTTACGGTGTGGGCATCGACAGCGACGTTTCCAGCGCCTCGCTGCAGGCTCTGTTTAACGCCAGCGCACAGCTGCTGCGTTAACTAACCCACGGTTTCTGCGGCTCGGGCCGCAGGATTGAAGTACTCGCTCGGCGGCACGCCCAGCGTTCTGCGAAACATGGCGCTGAAGGCGCTGGGACTGTCATAACCCAGCTCCAGTGCCACATCCAGCACCGATTGCCCCAGCGCCAGCGCATTCATCGCCGAAAGAATCTTTGCCCTGCGAACCCAGTCACTAAACCTTAACCCCGTCTCCCGCTGAAAACGTCGCGAAAGCGTTCTGCCGCTGATCGCCAGACGGTTGGCTATTTCTTCAAGCTCCCACGCCGCCGACAAATCATCACGGATCTGCTGGCAAAGCGTCAGCAGTTGCGGGTCGGTAGGTTCCGGGAGGTGAAGGGGAAGAATCGGTAACAGCCGCAGTTCATCAAGAATCAATTCGATGATGCGCTCGTCGCGTCCGCCGGGCGCATAGTCGACCGGCACGCTGAAGGAGGTGAGGATCAGTTCTCGCAGCAGGGGAGAAATCTGCACCACCTGGCACTGTGCAGGCAGATCCGCACGGGCGAGAGAGTCAACAAACAGCGTCCGCGCCTGAACAGCACCGATAAAGCGCAGACTGTGGGTGACGTTGGCGGGGAGCCAGACACCGCGCCCGGGCGGGACCATCCACACGCCGTGATGAGTCGATACCTGTACTACCCCGGTAACTGCATGAATAAGCTGTGAACAGCCGTGACGGTGGGAGGGTTCGCAATCGCCGTGTTGGTAATCGACTGCCACAGCGGCAAGCGATTGGTTTTCAGCTAAAAAATTCTCATGCATGGTGAAGCTAACTTCCGAAAAATGACGGTAATGAAATTAACACCCTCAGGCGTGAGGATTCTTTTTGGCTTTTTCAGCAGCCTGTTTCGCTTCTTCGGCAAGCTGATGGAGCTCTTCCTCGGTCAACTGCTCGGCGACCTCATGCAGCTTCGCCAGCCCGTCGCTTACGTGAACATCGTCTGCTTTGGTTTTGCTTTCGCTATCTTTGTCGCTCATTTTCTTTTACTCCAGATTGTTTACTCGAGAGAGCCAATCCTTTTAAAGGCCACGGTGATTCATTTTAGCAGATTTTACCCTGTCGCGAGGTAGGCCAGGAGGGCGCTGAGTTGGGCCACTGTGTAAAAAAAGAGAGCCGCGCGGGCTCTCTTTCGAAAAGGCATCGTCTGGTTATGTCAGACTTATTGGCGATAGCCTGTTTTGATCTGCTGTAGCGTGGCGTTGAAGATTTGAGCCTGCTGGGGATCTTCGATCTGGGAGATGAATTTTTCCAGATTAAGCACGACTTTGCCGGCATCAGCCTGGCCGATGGCCTTGAGCATGAGTGTCAGGGTCGCTTTCAGACAGGCAACTTCGGTTGCCAGTGTTTCAACGTTGGCCTGGGTAGTAAAATCACATGCGCTCATAATATCTCCTTAAAAACCAGTGGCCTCACCGGGCCGCTGGATGACGTGTTCAATAGCTTTACCGTCTCTGCGTGCAGAGGCGGCTAAAAATGGTGGCGCCATACTAGCACAGTCCTCAGTCAGGCTGGGAGCAGGCTGTAGCGGAAGTCCCGCTCGAGCCGATTAATTTTTTTATAATCTTTGTAAAAAAATAATCATCTTCGTCAAGGATACTAAACTTAAGCAGGTGTTGAGAATAGTTCAGGTACAACCGGCGCTTTTTTCATATTAAAAACCGTTAACTGAACTAGCATAAGAAAATAATCCGCGTTGAAATCAGCAATATATCCCTTGGTTAGGCTGCTGTTATTTTGTTCGTTAATAAATAATCGTTGATCTAAGTCATATTTATCGTAGATAGGCACTCGATATTAGGGGTTGTAAAACACGCTATTGTATGATTTTAAAGTCTTTTGTTGTGTGCTTGCGCTGTAATCGATTCCTGAATGGAATTTAAGTTTTACATTTTTAAACGATAAGATTTTGCAATGAATGCTTGGTTAATTTCCCTCGGATGCAGTAAAATACGCCGGTTAATTTAATTAGCTTAAATTTATTTTTTTATTTCCGCAGTCATGTTTTTGCTTTCAGGTTTTACCTGGTACGCGTTCGACCTGACGCTGTAGACTCTTTTTTTGCTTATGTATTGTTCTGTGCCTTTTGCAGTTTTTGCAGTTTTTGCAGTTTTTGCAGATTGTTTACATGAAAACTCGATGCCGCTGAGCAAACGAATGAAAAATACGACCGTGTGACGCCCTTTATTTTTGGAGAATTCTCTTTGATTAGCGTTCTTCTTGTAGATGACCACGAACTGGTGCGCGCAGGGATTCGACGCATTCTTGAGGATATCAAAGGCATCAAAGTTGTTGATGAGATGCAGTGTGGTGAAGATGCCGTAAAATGGTGTCGCAGTAACCATGTCGATATTGTCTTGATGGATATGAGCATGCCGGGTATTGGCGGCCTTGAAGCCACGAAGAAGATTGTGCGCTTTTGCCCCGATATCAAGATAATCATGCTGACTATTTATACTGAAAACCCTTTACCTGCCAAAGTGATGCAGGCAGGTGCTTCGGGTTATCTCAGTAAAGGGGCCGCACCACAGGAAGTGGTCAACGCGATTCGCCTGGTCGATTCTGGCCAGCGCTATATTGCCTCCGATATTGCTCAGCAAATGGCGCTAAGCCAGCTTGAGCCACAGTCAGAAACGCCGTTTGATACGCTGTCCGAACGTGAGCTTCAGATAATGATGATGATCACCAAAGGGCAAAAGGTGAACGAAATTTCCGAGCAGCTCAATCTTAGCCCCAAGACAGTCAACAGTTATCGTTATAGAATGTTTAGTAAACTAAATATCAACGGTGATGTAGAATTGACCCATCTGGCAATCCGCCACGGTCTTTTCAACTCGGAGACGTTATCTGGTAGTGAGTAATGAGCGTTTTGACCCACAGGCCTTCTTAAAAACGGTCACCAGCCAACCCGGCGTCTACAGAATGTACGACGCGTCCGGGACGGTGATTTACGTCGGTAAAGCCAAAGATCTCAAAAAACGGCTTTCCAGTTATTTTCGTGTCCAGGTCTCGAGTCGCAAGACGGAGACTCTGGTCAAGAATATCGATCAAATCGATGTCACGGTCACGCATACCGAAACCGAAGCGCTGCTGCTTGAACATAACTATATCAAGCTGTATCAGCCGCGGTACAACGTGCTGCTGCGCGACGACAAATCGTACCCGCTGATCTTTTTAAGTGCCGATAATCATCCCCGACTGACTATTCACCGTGGCGCAAAACATGCCAAGGGCGAGTATTTCGGTCCTTTCCCCAATTCCTATGCGGTTCGAGAAACGCTGGCGCTGCTGCAAAAGCTGTTCCCTATCCGCCAATGCGAAAACAGCGTTTATCGCAACCGTTCGCGTCCCTGCCTGCAATACCAGATTGGCCGCTGTCTCGGGCCTTGCGTGAGCGGGCTGGTGAGTGAAGAGGAATATAAGCAGCAGGTTGACTATGTGCGACTGTTTCTCGAAGGGAAGGACCAGCAGGTGGTAACGCAGCTGATTGAGCGAATGGAAGCGGCAAGTAAAGACCTTCGTTTTGAAGACGCAGGGCGCTATCGCGACCAGATCCAGGCCGTGCGCCGCGTGACCGAGCGCCAGTTTGTGAGCGGTAACAGTGAAGATCTTGACGTTATCGGCGTGGCCTTCGAATCCGGCATGGCCTGTTTGCACGTACTGTTTATTCGCCAGGGCAAAGTGTTGGGCAGCCGCAGCTATTATCCTAAAGTGCCGGGCGGCACCGAGATGTCCGAGGTGGTACAAACCTTCGTAGGACAGTTCTACTTGCAGGGAAGCCAGGCGCGTACGTTGCCGGGCGAGATACTGCTCGACTTCAGCCTGCCTGAAAAAGACCTGCTGGCCGAATCGCTGAGCGAGATGGCGGGGCGTAAGGTTTATATTCAGAGCAAGCCACGTGGGGATCGCGCTCGCTACCTGAAACTTGCCCGCACTAACGCCACCACGGCGCTGACGACGCGTCTGTCTGAACGCTCGACCATTCACCAGCGATTGGCAGAATTAGCCAAGACGCTCAATCTCTCCGAGATTAATCGAATGGAGTGTTTTGACATCAGTCACACCATGGGGGAGCAAACGGTCGCTTCCTGTGTGGTATTTGATGCCAACGGTCCGGTGCGCGCTGAATATCGCCGCTATAATATCACTGGGATCACCCCGGGCGATGACTATGCGGCGATGACTCAGGTACTTAATCGGCGTTATGGCAAGTCTATAGAAGAGGCAAAAATTCCTGACGTCATCTTTATCGACGGCGGGAAAGGGCAGCTCGGTATGGCGTTAGACGTGTTCAAGGAGCTCGATGTTACCTGGGACAAATCAAAACCGCTGCTGATTGGTATTGCCAAAGGCGCAGATCGTAAAGCCGGACTGGAAACTTTGTTCTTCAAGGCGGAAGGAGAGGGGATTGCGTTGCCTTCGGACTCGCCTGCACTTCACGTGATACAGCATATTCGCGACGATTCGCACAATCATGCCATTACCGGTCACCGTCAGAAGCGTGCCAAGGTCAGAAATACCAGCGCACTTGAAGAGATAGAGGGCGTCGGTCCGAAACGTCGCCAGGTTCTACTGAAGTATATGGGAGGCATTCAGCCGTTGTTGAATGCCAGCGCAGAGGAAATTGCAAAAGTGCCGGGTATTTCACACGCATTGGCAGAAAAAATCCATAATGCGTTGAAACACTAGGGTCATTGTAGCAACATACTCATAATATCTACATCGGACAGATAGTTACCTACGCACATGCAATTTAATATACCGACGTGCCTTACCCTGTTTCGCGTTGCCATGATCCCGTTCTTCGTATTGGCTTTTTATCTGCCTTACGTCTGGGCTCCGGCAGCCTGTGCCCTGATTTTCGTTCTCGCCGCCATCACCGACTGGTTTGACGGGTATCTTGCCCGCCGCTGGAAGCAAACCACACGTTTCGGCGCTTTTCTCGACCCGGTCGCTGACAAGGTACTGGTTGCGATTGCGCTGGTTCTGGTGGCCGAATATTTCCACGCTTGGTGGATAACCTTGCCTGCGGCGACTATGATTGCTCGCGAAATTATCATTTCTGCTCTGAGAGAGTGGATGGCCGAGATTGGTAAACGCAGCAGCGTGGCCGTTTCATGGATTGGTAAAGTGAAAACCATGGCGCAGATGCTTTCGCTGGTGGCGCTGCTGTGGCGTCCAAACGATATCGCCGTGGGCGTTGGCGTGGTTGCCTTATACATCGCGGCAGTGCTGACTTTCTGGTCGATGTTCCAGTATTTGTTCGCCGCACGTAATGATTTGCTGGAACCTTGATCGAAGTGATTTAAAAAACGGCAATCAATCACGATGAGTCGATAATTTTATTGACTCACCGCGTCAGGTAAGTAGAATGCAACGCATCGGAAGGCAGCAAGCAATTAGCCAGAAGATAAGTTAAAAAAATCAGTAAGTTCTGATTAAAGCGGGAATAGCTCAGTTGGTAGAGCACGACCTTGCCAAGGTCGGGGTCGCGAGTTCGAGTCTCGTTTCCCGCTCCAAATTCGATTATATAGAACAATGTTCTGTGTAACAGCAAGATAAGTAAAGAATTAAGGCGCGTTAACAAAGCGGTTATGTAGCGGATTGCAAATCCGCCTAGTCCGGTTCGACTCCGGAACGCGCCTCCAATTTTCCCGGAGCCCGGGTGGTGGAATCGGTAGACACAAGGGATTTAAAATCCCTCGGCGTTCGCGCTGTACGAGTTCAAGTCTCGTCCCGGGTACCATGGAAAATTACTGAATAATCAAAAGCAATAAAGTAGTAATGTCGTTATGCCACCTTCGGGTGGTTTTTTTGTTTTTGGGGTTTCATAATATCCTTTCATAATATTATTGGTCTCCTACTACTGGGACTATCTTCATCTTCCGGTCGTAAATCGCCGTTTGGGATGAATTTTTATGTCCTGAAATTTCCTGCTTGTCACGCAGCGTACCGGTTAAATCTGATATTCCCTTCGCTTTCAAATCATGGAAGGTGAAATCAAACTCTATTTCTGGAAACTTCTCTCTGGCTTCTTCCCTCGCTGCAGCCCAACGACTGTTAAAACCCATCCCGTGTGTACCTTGAACCTGATGGCTGATGCAAAATGAAGAAGCTACTCATGCCTTTTTTAAGGGGCAAATGAAGACATTACTAACATTGGGGTGTACTAATCAACGGGGAGCAGGTCAAAGTTCAAGTCTCGTCCCGGGCACCATGGAAACAGCGAGTAAGCCGCACAGCGTGCTGCACGGTTCTTAACGCTAAAAGATGTGCTTAACGCTTAAAGGTACGTGATTTCACTCTGTGTTCTTTGAATGCAGAGAAACCGAAGTAAACGCCAATCACCGCAAGTACCAAAGCGGCCGCGAGAAGAACTACATTGCTGGACATGAATTACCTATGATTCTTATTTGTGGGGGACGCGAATGGTAATACATTAACCACTGCCTTAGTAGGGATAATGTGCTGTCAGTGTTTGCTGCATGTAATAAAGATTTTCACCTTATTAATCAAAGTGAAAACTCATCAAAACCTCCACTTTTTGGCTTTGTCTCTGCGGCAGATTCGCTTTGCGTTTTTTACTCGGTGAGTCAACCTGGAAGCAGTGAATGTGGTGCCTGGTGGCAAGAAGAGCGCAGTGCAGAAACGTTTATCCGTAGAGGGCCAAAAGAACACAAGGTACGGAGAAGGCCAACCAGAAAGCGCAGAGGGACAGGACAAAGTAGGGGCCCCAGTGGCGTAAAAGATGACGTTTTATACTCATTGAAGATCTCATATAGCGGAGTGGGAATTTCCGCCGATGATACCTTTATGACAAAAGTCATGTATGTTTGATTGTGACAGTTAATGACTCTCTACGCTTCGCAATAACCCGTCGAGAGCCTTGTCATTAGGGCTTCTAACGCTTTGTAACTGCTATAAAGAGGAGGGTTATCTGCACTTCCTCGGTTTTTAACGTCTTCCCCTCGTTTTTATACAGAAACTTTGCGGCGACTGGCGTCATTTGAAGCAAGTATCTCTCTTTTTTCTAAGCCTATTTATTCTTGCCTCAGGCTCTGCATTCGCATGAAGAACGCACTCCTGGCCCAGCAGGCCTCGGTAGATTTCATAAGAATTCCTGTAACGAGCTTTTTTTCAATTTGAAACGCTATTTACAGAAGTTATTAAGCATACGGAGCTTACCATCCGACGGACACGTACTTTTCAAGCGATGAGCCTCTGAACAACTGATGCTGTACTTTGCCGTCAACAAACCATTCACAGCGATACTTCTCATCATCCTGATCGTAACTGTCGACAGTCATTTTTGGACCACCAGATTTAAGCAGTACCACGTCACCTGCTTCGAATTTCTCTGCCATCTGTCACTCCTTACAACAAGGTGAAAATTACTTTGAATATGGTTTATTTTCCAGATATCTCAAGTCTTAAGGCGAAGATGACAGGCGGCACGACGCGTTTGTTTTTTGATAAATCGGCGATTTTATGAGCTTTACAGGCGATCCTAAACCCAACTTCCAGAACTTTCGGCTAAATAGTCGACATAAAAAAAAGAGTGAAAACTTTGCCGCTTTCACTCTTTATTTCAGGTAAAACTAACTTTCTCTAGATTTCGTACTGGACGCCGCGTACCACGCCGATTATCTCGCAGTTACCGTTGATGGGAATATTGGCATAGCGAGGATTGAGGGGCACCAGATATTTGTTGGGACCATCGATCACCAACTTTTTCATCGTTGCTTCACTGGTTCCCGCAATACGAGCGACAACAATTTTCCCGTTTGTTGCCTCGACGTGGGGATCGACAATGACGGTCGAGCCTTCCGGAATACTCGGAAGTCCGGAAGGGTTAGTCATTGAATCACCCCGCACCGTTAGAGCAAATGCGTCTGAAGAGACTCTTAACCCGGTTTCCATCCAGTAATCTGCGCTCTCAAATAGTTCAGTTGATTCTGATTCAGTGAACACGCCTGCCTGTACCCAGGAAAGGATAGGGATTTTTCTCACACTGGTCACCAGCGGCTGTAGTCCAGCAAAATCAGTACCATAAAGTATATAAGCTTCTGAGGTATTAAAGTATTTTGCAAGCTTTAACAGAGATTCTGCCTTAGGGACGTTGAGATCCTTCTCCCAATATCCCACCGTTACATCTGAAACGCCGCAGTATTCACCCAAGGCTTTTTGCGTGGTCTTGGTTATCCTGCGTAGCCTCTTAAGTCGTGCTCCAACTGATTCCATAATCCACTCTCAATTAAATTAACTAAGTTATCTTAGTTTTATTTGATCAAATTTAACCTTGAATATATTATCTAACTTAACTTAGCTTGTGAAGCCTGATGGCTAACAAAGCTTAGGAGAGCGATGCACAATCTCATCGGACTGCGCAGCGGCAGAGCAGAAAAGCGACCTTTGGAGGACATCTTATGAGAGATATACCACAAGTTTTAGAGCGCTGGGGCGGCTGGGCAGCTGCAAACAACAGTCAACTTGACTGGCAGAAAACGGCCGCCGGTTTCAGAAGCCTGCTCCCCGATACCTATAAGTCACGACTTTCATGCTGCGATGATGATGGTCTGCTGATTGACGGCTGCGTAACCCGACTAAAAAACCTTAAACCAGAGGAATACCAGATTCTGATTCTTCATTATGTGATGAATCAGCCTAAGCGAGCGATCGCTCGTGCAATGAAGAGGGATGAGAAACTGGTACGCATTATGCTGCAAATGGCAGAAGGATTTGTGGAGGGCTGCCTGGCTACGCTCGATACCCGGCTGGACATGGACCCGATGGTTGAAATTTATAAAGAACCAAAAAAAGTGCTCACGCGGTCCGCAAAAAGCCGTTTATTCTATTAAAAGTGGTTACTGAGTCACGTAGCCCTATCCCATAAAACCTCGCTTCGGCGGGGTTTTTACGTTCTAAAGGGCCACTTCGGTGGCCCTTTTTTATTGGATTCAATTTTACCCTCCACGAGGACAGGCAAAATGATTAAGTGCTTCCTTGTCTGGCTGAAAGGTCTTTATTACACCTCGAATAATCCCGCAGAAACATACATAACTCAGGAGAATATGATGACGACATTAACACTTGTAGCCGTACTGGATAATCAGCTTGCCGATGCGGTCGCTGCAGACAGCGTACAGGCCACGGTCGTCGACGACACCGGTGCTGCCGTCTCGGGCGTAAGTGTCACTTTTAGCGCAGATAACGGTGCAAAAGTCACCGCAGTGTCAACGTCTACCGATGAGAAGGGCCAAATTACCGCAAGCGTTATCAGTTTGACCGCGGGTAGCGCCACCGTGACCGCTACACTAACGGATGGAACGGCTGCTGCTGTTGTCGTCAATTTCAGCGCGACGACATCTTTGGTTGCAACTACTGCATCTCCCGTTGTTACCGAGGTGATGGCTGCCTCTTCAAACTCAGCCTCTGATGCCACGACAACATCTGCTGTCGAAGCCGCTGTGACCTCCACCGATACAACGACTGCGAGCAAGACTAATACGGATACGACGACCTTGTCACCGCTTGCGGAGCTCAAAACCAAGAGCGAAGCGTTCTTTGCCTTTGTCGAACAGGGCATTAAGGTCCTTGGGAAGGATGCAGAAGCAGAGTTGGTGGCGTTGAAAGAAAAATACCTGTAGAGCCACTATGGAGCCCATATTCTGGGCTCGCTTAATATTAAAAAATTAAAAAAACTCACGCGGTCCGAAAATCATCCTCTACTCTGTTAAAAGTGGTTGCTGAGTTCGGTAACTGTAAAAATTTTAAAACCTCGCCCTGGCGGGGTTTTGTCTTTTTGGCGGGTCATACTTTCAGAAGGGTCACTGAGGTGGCCCTTTTTTATTGGCCTTTCTATCAACCCCTTTCTATTGATTCCTTTCTACAGACCATGAAGGGCCTTCGAGCGCCTGGTGTAACACAACGTAGCCTAGGGTGCTTTAACGCTATTCCCCGAGACCATAGAGCACAACCAACGACAGTTGGAGGTGGAGACGATGAAAATGAACCCACAAAGTGACGGATTCTGGACGCATTTCTGGGCGACGATCACCGCACTCTTTAGTGCGGCGGGTCTGACTACCGAGCAATGGATTTATGTGTTTTGTGCCATTTTTGGCGCATTGCTTTCTTTCAATTCCTACCTCAACAACAAACGTGCCTTGAAAGAAAGGCAGAACGAAGATGAAAAAAGAACGGAGATCCTACGCTCCTATCTCGCTGGCAGGAAAAATAATGCCGAAGTCGTGCCGGCAAACGTTGCTGAAGAGGTAAAAGATGTCATGAACAAGGTAGGTACCTGATGGTGATGTCACCTGTTTTAAAAAGCAAATTAGTGAAGTTGAGCGGGGCAACCGCGCTAACGATTGTGATCGCTTTACTCGGTGGGCCAGAAGGCATTGAAGGGCAGAAAAGTACGCCGTACCGCGATGTTGGTGGCGTATGGACGGTGTGCAGTGGCATCACAGGGCCAGACGTCATTCCCGGGAGGTACTACTCGGACAAAGAGTGTGAGGAACTGTTGGTCAAACATTTGGCTCCGGTCAAGAAAGCGGTCGATGCGGCGGTAAAAGTGCCTGTTGATAACTATACCCGAGCCGCCCTTTATTCTTTCGCCTACAACGTGGGCATCAGCGCATTCCAGCACTCTTCGTTGCTAAGAAACCTCAATGCCGGTGATACGCAGCAGGCCTGCGACGGCCTGCGAAAATGGGTTTATGTCAATAAACAGCGTAATCGAGGCCTGATAAACCGCCGTGAAATTGACCGGCAAGTCTGTCTAATGGGGCAAACATGATCAACAAAATCGCCGTGATAACTACCCTGCTGATTCTGGCCTGCATCGGCCTGTTGATGGCTATTGCCTTTCATTTTTACGGTAAGACGGTTTCACAGGAGAAAGCACTCTCTTCTCTTACCGAACAGAAAAATGAGGCTGAGTTTATCACTCAGTCACAGGCCTTAAGCGTGGGCATATTCAATCAGATTTCAGGAGCGACGCTGAATGAACAAAAAAATAATCAGGCCGCTAGCCAGCAACGCCAGACCGTTATTAAAACGCTGCTTGAAACGGCACCTTGCGCTGTGGTGTCTGTGCCTGCTGCCGCTAATGACAGCCTGCTCAACCACTACAACGCAGTACGTCAAGACACCCGTGACGCCAATACCGGCCAATCTGCTGGCGCAGTGCGACCCCTCACCTCCACCCGATAACCCTCTTACCTATGGCTCCTCCGTTCTATGGAATGAGCTGTTACTGACCGACCTGCAAAACTGTAATACCCAGCTCGATGGCATCCGCCAAATAGAACAGGCCAGGCAGAAATAGCCTGCGCCACAGCACAACATCACCCCAAACCACCCAACCCACTCCAACTGACGAGGTATTCATTATGGCTAATACACTCACCTTAACTCGCGTTACCAACGGCGCACAGGCAGACGGTAGCTCTACCAACTCCTATCAGGTTATCGTTACCAATTCTTCGACCGGTGCTGCCGTGGCGAGCTCAACCGTAACGCTTTCTGTTACTACGGGTGCAACGCTGAGCAGTACCTCAGTGACCACCAACTCCTCCGGTGTGGCTAACGGCACGGTAACCAGTACTACCGCAGGCAGTTTTGTGATTACCGCTTCGCAAACTGGAGCAACCTCAACGACCGTTGCCGTTCTATTCACTACTGCGCAGGAAACCGCTGCGGCTCAGCGTGTGCTGGAAACCATGCAGTCGGCTCTGGGGGCAACAACAGGTTCGGGCTATGTGGGCTATGACGGCAGTATCAGTTATTCGAGTGGTACTATCGGTGCAGCTTTCAATACCGGCGGCACGCAGCTGTCTACCAATACCACCAAGCTGGCGCGCTATATAGACATCGAAGACTATGCTGATACCGCCGCTGCCTCCGGTGACTGGACGACGGCAATTCAGGCTGCAATCGATGGCGCTGTCAGTAAAGGCATCCTGGAGGTTCGCGGGACAGGGAGTTACGCGATTTCTGGCACCATCAAGATCCGTAATATCTTTAGTTACGGTTTGAATATTTCTATTCACTCTCTGAGCACCACGAGCTCTTTCCCGACCAGCACGACCTTCTGGAATGCGACGCCGATGATCACAATCGGTGACAGTTTGAGCAATATTACGGGTCTTAACTTGTTCATCAACGTGCTTAACGGTGGCGGCGTAGCGGATGGTATTGCTGGTACGGGTTATGGTTTCGCGCTTTCACATATTCACGTCGGTAATGCATCCAACTGTATTGCGGTTGTTCGTGAGGGCAGCCACCAATGGCCGAATGCGTCGAACTGGATAACCGGGGATTATTGGACCAGTAACTATATGGGGATATTCCTGAAGAGCGGAACGACAGGGACTAACCCTATCGTTGAAGGCTGGAAGATTTTCGTCAAATTTATCGCTTCCAACTACTGGGGCGGCGTCTGGTTCTTCGATTCAGGACAATACGCTCAGGTCAGCGGCGATTGGGACTTCAACGGTAAACGACTGGCGGTTCTTGAGCTTTCAAGCAGCACGGGGTTAAGCTCAATTATCGGTCAGACCGGCCTGAAGCTCACCGACGGCACCACACCGCTGGAGTTCCTTTTCTATTACACCAACGAAGGCAATACCTACGTTGTCGTCGCCTCAACGGTAGATATTTCAGCCGTCAGCGGGTCGGCTTTCCCATGGACAACCGGTGCAACCATTTCCTGTACTACGGTCACCGGCGTTGCACTGGCGTATACCAGCGTGAACGTGTGCGGAGATAATACCAGCGCCACTAACTACTTCGATATTCTGCACGATTTCGAAAGGGCGGCCTTCGCTAAGATTCAGATTACTGCGGGCTACCTGTCGGGAATTATCGGGGGACTGTTGTATACCTCAAATATTCAATATCAGAACTCCTTTGACTCCTTGACCGATAGCGATCACGGCCTGAGCGTGGGCAATAGTGGTACGACCTTGTCGCTGTATAATACCACCGTCGAGTCGGTGCCGTTTATGAGCACTACCACCGACTACGTGAACTTCGCCAAGAAGCTTTACATGAAGGATTACTTGTATGAGGGGGTTGGCTCCGCTAACACCTATGCTTCATCAACCAGTACTACCAGCGTGTTGGCTTTGCTCACCGATTCAAGCAACAACAAATACCTGAGCGAAGGGACAATGTATGACATCACACTGAAGACAAACTACGCAGGTACCTGCGGTTCTTATCGCGTGTTTGTCATCTACTCAGGAGGGGCTTATTCCCACGTGGTTGTCTCAACCTACAGTGGTTCTGCTATCTCGATAACCTTCACTGACACCACCTCCGGTGTCCAGATGAACTTCCGCCAGGAAGCGCAGACCTATATGCAGGTGGTCACTAACGTCGTCAGGATCTAGTGTCCTGTCAGCATCCACGGGCAGCAGCCCCTCGCTGCCCGTTATTCTCTGCTAATGGTGTATTTGTAAGCAATTTGTTACAAACTTAATATTTGCAGAACGCAGCACTATTATCTCGATCGGTATAAAATGCTGTTTTAGAAAATTGTGAACTGTTGATAAAAATATGAAATGGTTAACAAAAAGTGCGCTTTTGTTTGCGGTAAAAACCTGCATAGCGGCTTTTTTAGCGTTATATATTGCACTTAAGCTGAATCTCGATAAGCCCGCATGGGCCATGGTCTCGGTTTACGTTATCTCTCAACTCTATTCGGCCTCCACGCTGTCGAAAGCGCTGTTTCGCTTTTTAGGCACCGTACTGGGCGGGATATTCATTTTTATCATTTATCCTCTCACCGTACAGCACCCCCTGCTTTTCAGCCTCAGTGTGTCGCTGTGGGTCGCTGTCTGTCTGTTTCTTTCTCTTCACGATCGCACGCCGAAAAGCTATGTGTTTATGCTGGCCGGGTACAGCGCCGCAATCATGGGCTTTGCCGATGTGACTACGCCGCTGAGCATTACCTATACGGTGATTTCGCGGGTAGAAGAGATTACCGTCGCCATTATCTGTAGTAGCCTAATCCACATGCTGGTGTTTCCGGTGCGAATGCGCAATCTGTTGGAAAGCACCGTCAACAACTGGTACAACAGCGCCAAAAGCCTCTGTAATGAGCTGCTGACCGCAGAATCCAAAGACAGCACCCCGGAGCGTGACCAGATTCTGGTGCAGATGGCTAACTATCCGCTCAACGTTGAGACCTTGATAACTCACCTGGTTTACGAAGGGGATTCGGCCAGAAAGCTCATTCGGCTGGTGGGGGCACAGTATCAACATCTCTCTTATCTTATCCCGACCCTGACCGCGATTGAAAAGCGCCTGAGCCTGCTGGCAGAGCAGGGGATAAGCTTCCCCGATTTTGTCGCCGAGTCGTTTAGCCATTTTCTTCAGTGGCTCAACAGCCCGGAGGAAAGCGGCAATGCGCAGTGGATTCAGGACGACATCGGCGCGTCGCAGGAAAGGATAAAAACGCTTTATGCCAGCGGTAATATCAGCGCAGAGGAAAGTCTGCTGCTCATTGGCCTGATGGAACGTTTGTTGAATTTCATTCGTCTTTCCGAATCCTATCTGGGTGCTAAAGAGCGTGTGAACTTGATGGGGCAGCAGCGAAAACGCAATAAAGACAAGTTAATCAGAAGGCATGCTGACCGCGGGATGATCCTGCTTTCCTGCTTTACCGCCTTCTTTGCGACCATGGTCGGCTGCCTGTTCTGGATTGGCACCGGCTGGAAAGACGGATCAACGGCGCCGATGATGGGGGCGGTCGTATGCTCATTCTTTGCCTCACTCGACAGTCCTATTGGCTCGATGAAAGTCTTTCTGAAGGGCGTACTGGTGGCTATCGCGGTCAGTATCATATATGTCGGGATTTTTATTCCCGGTACCGTTACCTTCGAATCGCTGATAATCGTTCTGGCACCGGGCCTGATTGCTTTGGGGCTGGTCATCGCCAATCCGTCGACCAACTTTATCGGGCTGATTATTGCGACCCAGATCCCCGGTTTTATCGGTATGACGCACAATCTCAAACCTGATTTACTGTCGATTATCAATGCCGCTATTTCCACCGTCGTGGGCATTGTGATAGCCGTAGTCATTACAGCCGTTTTGCGTAATAAAAGGCCTGCGTGGACTGCCCGTCGCGTGCTGCGCAGAGGCGTCAAAGAGCTGCTGCAGTTTACCTCCGAGATCAAGATGAACGCGTCGTCGTTGCTGTCGCGTCAGCAGTATGTCGCCAGCATGATAGACAAGATAAACATCATTCTGCCGCGAAATAAGGTCGATCCTATCCCAGGTGTGGCGTTGGGCGGCAATCTGATCACTGAAATCTGGCTCGGCGTAAACTGCTACGACTTTTATGCGCGTCATCACCAGTTGCTCAAAGACAATACTCTGGACAGCGATGCGCTGATGGCCGAGATTACCGGCTATTTTAAAAAGCGGTTGAGGAATATCTACATCGCGCCGCCGCAGTCGCTGCTTGATGAACTGGATAAACTGCTGCTGCGCACCGAAACACTTTGCCGCTCAGATATGCAGCTCTTCGCGCCGCTGTTTTATCTGTTTAACATTCGCATGGCGCTCTATCCGGCGCTGCGTTGGCCAGGCGAAGAAAATACTCTGCCGTTAACTCAATAACCTCATAATCTATAAGATAATTATTTAAAAGCCTCTGACAAAGGGGCTTTTTTTATGGCCCCTGGGATGAAACCCGACTTAGCGCTAAACTCTTCGCGTATTTTTCTCAAATTTATGTTTCCTCGCACCTGTTGTCAGGGTAGTCTCATGGGCCGTCGCAAAATATCGGACGTAACGTAAATCATCCTCGACCAATACTCGTAATAAAAAATAAGTGTAAACAGGACAAGTATGGACTCCACCCTCATTTCGATTACCCCTGGTAAGGAGACGTCTTCACTCAACCGTGCCCGTCGTGCTGCCTGGGGTAGCTTCGCAGGCGCCGTTGTAGACTGGTATGACTTTCTGCTCTATGGCATCACCGCCGCCCTGGTGTTTAACCGTGAATTTTTCCCGCAGATAAGCCCGGCTATGGGAACCATTGCCGCGTTGGCGACCTTTGGCGTCGGTTTTCTGTTCCGACCGTTAGGTGGGATAATTTTCGGCCATTTTGGCGACCGTCTTGGCCGCAAACGCATGCTGATGATGACCGTGTGGATGATGGGGTTGGCCACTGCACTGATTGGTCTGTTGCCGAGCTTTAGCGTGATGGGTTGGTGGGCACCGGTGTTATTAGTGACGCTGCGCGCAATACAAGGCTTTGCCGTGGGGGGCGAATGGGGAGGCGCAGCCGTGCTTTCAGTCGAAAGCGTGCCCGAGAAGAAAAAGGCTTTCTATAGCAGTGGAGTTCAGATTGGCTATGGCGTCGGGCTTCTTCTCTCGACCGGATTGGTCTCGCTTATCAGCCATTTCACCAGCGATGAACAGTTTCTGAGCTGGGGCTGGCGTATTCCGTTCCTGTTCAGCACGTTATTGGTGGTGGCGGCGCTGTGGGTACGTAATGGCATCGTTGAGTCCGCCGAATTTGAACAGCAGAGTCAGCATAAACCGGCCGTACAGGCTAAACGGCGTTTGCCGGTTGTGGAGGCATTGATACGCCACCCCAGCGCATTTTTAAAAATTATCGCCCTGCGCCTGAGTGAACTGCTGACAATGTATATCGTCACCACCTTCGCGCTGAGCTACTCTACCCAGAATTTGGGTTTGCCCCGCGACCTGTTCCTGAATATAGGTTTGTTAGTTGGCGGCCTGAGCTGCCTGACCATCCCATGCTTTGCCTGGCTGGCTGACCGCTTTGGCCGTCGGTGCATTTATATTACCGGCGCGCTAATCGGTGCTTTTAGCGCCTTCCCATTCTTTATGGCGCTGGAAGCACACTCAATTTTCTGGATCATCTTCTTCGCGATTATGCTGGCCAATGTTGCCCATGACATGGTGGTTTGCGTACAGCAGCCGATGTTTACTGAAATGTTTGGTGCGAGCTACCGCTACAGCGGTGCAGGCGTCGGTTATCAGGTCGCCAGCGTAGTGGGTGGGGGATTTACGCCATTGATTGCTGCCGGATTGGTCACCTTTTCGGGCGGCGACTGGCACAGCGTTGCTGTCTACCTGCTGGCGGGCTGCCTGCTCTCTGCCGTCACTGCCCTGATGATGAAAGGGGCGCGCTAAAGGATAGCCCGTTTGAGGTATCTTAAACGGGCTTTTTGCTTTGCAGTCATACCTATTTTATTAACGTTAGCGCCAGAAGGCCTATTAACGTCAGTTAATGCTGATTTTTTGTTTTATTTAGACATAATTGTGAATATCTTTGTTACAAACAAAAGAAGATAACAAGTTTCGTGGGGGTATAAAATAATGCTTTAAAATCTACGTGATTTGTTTAAATAGAAATGAAGTGGCTAACAAAAAATGCTTTTTTGTTCTCGGTAAAAACCTGTATTGCTGCATTTTTGGCTTTATACATCGCATTAAAACTTAATCTTGATAAACCCGCCTGGTCACTTACCTCCGTTTTTATCATCTCACAGCTTTATTCAGCTTCGACGCTCTCGAAATCGGTGTTCCGCCTCATGGGAACGCTATTGGGCGGAGCTTTTATCTTTTTTATCTATCCAATCACCGTACTCTATCCCCTGCTGTTCAGCGTGAGCGTATCGCTGTGGATTGCCTTCTGCCTCTATCTCTCGTTGCACGACCGCACGCCGAAAAGCTACGTGTTTATGCTGGCAGGATACAGCGCGGCAATCATGGGGTTTGCTGACGTCGATTCGCCGTTGGAAATCACCTATACCGTGATTTCACGTATTGAGGAGATAACGGTCGCCATCGTCTGTAGCACCCTGGTTCACATGATTATTTTCCCGGTGCGAATGAGCACGCTGCTGGAAATAAGCGTCAATAACTGGTTCGAAAGTGCCAAAAAACTCTGCAGCGAAATGCTGACACGCGTGTCGAAAGAAAAGTCGCTGGAGAACGAGCACATTATGATTCAGATGGCGAACTATCCGCTCAATGTCGAAGCGTTGATCACCCACTGTGTCTATGAAGGAGACTCGGCCCGCACGCTCATTCGCATGGTCACGGTGCAATATCAGCATTTGTCCTACCTGATCCCGACGCTGACCGCGATTGAAAAACGGCTGATCCTGCTCAGTGAACACGGCGTTTCCTTCCCTGATTTTATCGCGGAAACCTTCAGCCATTTCCTAGTATGGGTGAACAATCCTGAGCAGTTTGGCAGCACAGACGTTTTGGTTGAAGAAATGGTTGCCTCGCAGGAGCGAATAAAAGCGCTCTATGCAAGCGGGGAGATGAACGCCGAGGAAGGGCTGCTGTTAACCGGGCTGGTCGAACGACTGCAAAACTTTATCCGTATCGCGCACGCCTATCTGGGGGTAAAAGAGAAAGTAAACGCGCTGAACGATGAAAGAAATCCGGCCAAGTTTACGCTGTTTAAGAAACACGCCGACAAGGGGCTGATTTTCCTGTCATCGCTGACTATTTTTATTGTGACTATGCTCTGCTGCCTGTTCTGGATAGGCACGGGATGGAAGCACGGCGGAACGGCGCCGGTGATGGCGGCTATCGCCTGCTCTTTCTTTGCGGCGCATGATAGTCCAATAGCCTCGCTTCAGGTGTTTCTAAAAGCGGTCATTATTGCCATCGCCGCTAGCCTGATTTATACGCTGGTGCTTATTCCTTGGGCGACGAGCTTTGAAGCGCTGGTTATCTGCCTTGCGCCGGGACTGCTGGCGTTGGGCATGGTGATTGCCAAGCCCGCGAGCAATATCTTTGGCCTGATCATCGCGACACAAATCCCGAGCTTTATGGGCATGAGTCATGACTTCAGGCCCGACCCGCTCTCCATCATCAACTCGGCGATTTCGACGGTGGTGGGGATTCTGATTGCAGTGCTGGTCACCGCGATTATTCGTAACAAGCGACCGTCATGGACCGCCAAGCGCGCATTGCGTAAGGGTATCAAAGATCTGTTGCAGTTTACGCAGGCCGTCAAGATGAACAAATCTTCACTGCTTGGCCGTCAGCAATACGTGGCGGGGATGCTAGACAAGGTCAATATTATTTTGCCGCGCATTAAAGTTGATCCTATTCCCAACGTGGCGCTGGGCGGCAATTTGATTACCGAGATCTGGTTGGGGGTGAGCGTATTCGACTTCTACGCCCGACACGAAGAGTTGTTACGCAGTAACGGTATCGATACCGATGCGCTGCTGTTTGAGATTAATAACTATATCAAGCAACGTCTGAAGAACATTTATGCTGCGCCGCCGCAGTCGCTGCTGACGGAACTCAACCTGCTGCTGCTCAAGCTTGAGCCGGTGTGCCGCACGGATATGCATCTGTTTATGCCACTGTTTTATCTCTTTAATATACGTATGTGGCTTTATTCCTCCGAGCGTTGGCCGACGCTACCCGCCTGATCCATGCGAAAGACGCTGCTGCGGGCCTTGCCGAATAAACGGCCCGCAGCGCTAAAGCCCTATCAGATGTTTTCGAGCTCAATGTCCTTGGTTTTAGGACCCAGCACTGAAATCACCAATACCACTATCGCCATGCTCGCGACGATAAAAGCCAGTACGCCAATATTGCCGGTGTATTGCAAAAATAGACCGATAATAATGCTGCTGAACACCGTCGAGAGGCGGCTGAAGGAGTAACAGAAACCGACGGCCGTCACTCGAATGCGTGTCGGGAAAATCTCGGTCTGGTAAGAGTGGAAGCTGTAGGTCATCCAGGCATTGCAATAGCTAACCATGAATCCGCAAAGAATCATGCCCAACGGGCTACGCTGAAAACCAAACAGTGCTCCAAAAATAACCACGCCCAATGCGCCTGCAACCACCTGCCATTTTATTTCGAACTTGTCGGCATACAGCGCAGAAATCAGACATCCCAGCGGGAATCCAAGGGTGATAATAATCGAATATGACAGGCTATGGGTGAAGCTGCTGCCTTGCCCGGTGAGGAGAGCGGGAAGCCAGTTGCCGAAGCCGAAGAAGCCGATAGCCTGAAATATATTGAAAATCATCAGCATGATAGTGCGTGACCGGAACTGAGGCGTCCAAATTTCACGGAACCTGCCGCGGCGTTCAAACTGGGCTTCATCCTGTAACGTAACCAGATGGGTGACGCGCTCGACTTTGCCCATTCCGCACTGTTTTTCAAGATTCTCAAGCACTTCCTGCGCTTTGTCCGCCTGACCCTGCTGCATCAGCCAACGCGGCGATTCAGGCAGTTTTTTGCGTACAATCCAGATAAACAATGAAAACACCACGCTGACCAGCAATACGTAGCGCCAGCCCGTCAGGCCAAACCACATGTGGGGAACGAACCACCATGAGATGAGTGCGACGACGGGAACCGACATGAACTGGATAAAGAAAGAGAATGCGAAGGCCTTACTGCGCAGGCGTGTCGGGACCATCTCTACCAGATAGGTGTCGATGGTGACAAGCTCTATACCCAGACCGACACCGACCAGAAAGCGCAGAAAAATGATCCACTCAGCCTGATGCTGGAACACAATAAGCAGGGTAAAAAAGCTGTACCACAGCAGGGCAAACATAAAGGTCAGGCGACGGCCAAACTTGTCGGCCAAAGGGCTGAGCAGGCTGGTGCCTATAAACAGGCCAAGGAAAGTCGAGGAAGCGAACGCGGCCTGATCGGAAATACCAAACACGCCCGCACTGCCGGTGTGAAAAATGCCTTCGGCAATTAACCCCGGGCTGATATAAGCCGTTTGGAATAGATCGTAAAGCTCAAAAAAACCACCAATGGCTAATAATATTATAAAGCGCCACAGTCCCGGTGATGAGGGCAGGGCGTCTATCCTGGTGATCAGTTCAGGGGCCGTCATGGCCGCTGGCTGATTCGATAAAGACGAAGCGTGTGCAAATTCCATAATTACCATTACCCGTTAAAAAAACCTCATCATGCTAAGTTTTTATCACCGGATTTAAATTCGGAATAAGATTTCAAGATGTAAAAAAATAGCGGAATTCACTGATATCTTTAATCTGATAAGATTAATCGCTTCTCGCTGCTATTCCAATGCTTGCAGATATTTATCCGCATTTTGCGCAAAACTTATTCAGTAATTATTAAAATAAAGTTTATAGCCAAACAGCAGGTAATTCTGCCAAACACTATGCCACGCCGAGTGTCTTTTCAGGCACGATGGCGACTGATTTTTTCCTGATTTTTACCTAATGCAAAGCTGAGTGCCGCCCAGCCGCAGGCCAGCGCGACGCTAAATAACGTCAGTGGGCCGAGCGCCAAGCCCAGAAGACTGATTGCCTGATAGGACCATGCGCCCATTTGGTCGCCGGCGCGATACACCAGCGTGTCGATAAATACTTTGGCGTGATATTTCTCCTCTTTGCTGACCACGGTGAAGAGGATTTCGCGGCTCGGTCTGGAAAGCGCGAAGTTTATTGCCCGACGTAGAATAGTGAACCCCACTAAAACGGCGAGAGAGGGCGCCCATCCTAGCCAAGCGAAGCCAATAATACTGACCAGCGGCAACAGCATTAGCGTATAGGGCGTGCCGAAGCGAGAGATGATTCTGCCGCTGGCGGTCAGTTGGCAGATAAGTGTGAGCACATTGATGGTCAGGTCAACGCTGGCGAAAAACGCCGTACGCTGGCTCTCATCGCTAAATGCCTGCCTGACGATGCTGGCCTGCTGAAAGTAAAGCAGCGTCGAGGTGATGGAGTAAAACAGGATATATCCGCAAATTCCCAGCAGATAGGGGGAGCGCATTGTCTGGCTTATCCCCGTGAACAGCGGGGCCAATGCGCCTTTCCCTTGCAGAGTGTCCCGCACTTTCTCGCCTTGCGATGGGGGCTTTTTCAGTCGCTGGCCGCTGCGCGAAAGTTTTACCGCGCTGAAGACCGAAATCTGAATCAGCACTACGGAGAGTATCAACAGCATTGACGTTGAAAGATGACGAGCGAGCAGGGCGGTTATCGAGGAGCCAGCAATTGCGCCCACCGTGGCCGCCGCGGCGAGCAGCCCAAAGAGCCGTTTGCCGCGTCGGGTATCAAAGACATCAACGATTAATGCCCAGAATACTGAGACGGCAAACAGGTTGAAAACCGAGACCCATATAAAAAAGAGTCGCCCTACCCAGGGATTGTTCAGTCCACCCGGTAGTGTAAACAGTGCGGCAAACAGCAGCAGTATGGCGGCGCAGAACTGATAGCTATAGCTGATGAAACGCTCGCGCGGCAGGCATTGCGTCAATTTGTTGTAAGGCCATTGCAACAACAGCATAGTGACTAACACGGCGCTAAACAGCCACGGCAGTGAATGAGCGCCGGTCAGGGTACTTATCGTGTCGCGAATGGGTCTGATCATGTAATAGGCACCCAGCAGCGAGAAAATATACAGCCAGCCCCACAGCAGCGGGGCGATTTCCTCACGGCGAATGCGTACCACTTTGCTCATCCTGCGGTGCAGTGAAATCATGGCAGGTTGGGTCATTTCAGGCGTTCTTTTTCGATGGATTCAGGCTCATGAATGGCCATTAGCCAGTTCGGCACGCAGATCTTTTTCGCTCAGGGCCTGCAGGAATAGCGAGGATCCTGGCTGGAAAAGTCTGGCGCTGTCGAGATTACCGGTCACGACAGGCACGAACCCTGCCTGGGTTATGAGTGCTGATACGGCGTCAACGGCAGCCTGGCTGTCTCCGGCAAGCGGGACGGCAATCGATGGCGATTGATGGGCATCTGAAGCAAGGGTGCTGGCCGCAATCGAGTTGAAGGCTCTGACTACCTGAGCTCCCGGCAGGAACTGCGCAGTGGCACGTCCACTGCCTATCTTCAGCGCTGTCTCGGCTGTTTGGCCGTCACGGCCGGGATAAGGGTTGCCGACATCGAGCACGATTTTATTTTTCAATGCGCCTCCGAGGGTTTTCCCAAGGCCTGGCAGGGCGCCGTAGGGCACCGCCATCACTACCACGTCACCAAACTGTGTGGCCTGTTGCACTGTTCCAACCTGCGTATCGTGCCCCAAAGAGGCCGCCAGCGGCTTGAGTTCATCCGGATGGCGTGAGGCAAACATTACCTGATAACCGGCATTGACCCACAGCTTGCCAAGCGTCGAGCCCATTTGACCCGCGCCAATAATACCGATTTTATGCACCGGCGTTGCGGCTGCCAGGGCGGTGGGGGCAGCGATAATGGCGAACGCCGCCAATAAGGGCACGGCAAAAGCGAGGCGTCCTAGTCGGTGAAACTTGTCTGATATTCCCCTTAAAAACATGATTTTATCCTTAATCTTCCGTCGCGACAGTGAATGGTATCGATTCCATTTGTGCTTTTTAATATCTGGCTATGGGCTAGGTTTGCTGCCAAAGCTGTTTGAACCCTCCTTGGGAACCCGTTACCGGGTCGGTCACGGGTATCGCGACCTGTGAAATATTGCGCCGTGCCTCTGGCAATTTGTGTATATCGTCGTGATACAGATCAGGACTCAGTCCCTGTGGATACGCGCCAAGCACCTCAAAGTCTGCACTTGCCGAGAGCTGCTTATGGCCCACGCCTGCGGGGATCAGAATAACATCGCCTTTTTGCAGCGTCGCCGTAGGGCCGGTCTCGCCGCCCAGCTGCACGGTTGCATTGCCGCTGCTGACGCCCAGCAGTTCATGGGTATTGGAATGATAGTGGGTGAAAGTGAATATCTGGTAACGCCACTGTACTGGCCAACCGTTACGGGAAAAAAGATCGGTGAGGTATGCATCCGTATTGTTAGTCCCTTTGGGGACAGCCTGCTGGTAAATCAGCAGGGGGAGACGGTCGTTAGGTACGCCGTTCACCGTTTTATTTAGCAGCAGTGAACGGATATTGATGTTCGGCCGTCTGTCTTGTGCATACCCCGTCAGCGGTAGGGCAGAAGCCACTAACAGAAGCTGACAGAAGTCTCTGCGAGAGAATTGTCGGGGACTTATTATCTTCATGGCGCGCTCCTGTGCTTTGGTTAAATCATTGCCGAGGAAGGCTTTTTGAACGCAGGCAGCCCGGACCGAAGGCCACAGGATGTCGCGAACTCACAGTTAAAATATGTGAGTCAGATCGCAATTTTGTCAAGGCAATGGGGGAAATGAAAATGTGGAAGAGTGTGACAAAGGAGGATAAAACAGCCCCGAAGGGCAGTTATAGGGTTAGAAATCACCCGCTGGTTCCGGATTATCAATAGCCTTGAGAGAAAGGGGCAAATGATAATTTGGCTGACTTGAGAAGAAGGCCTGCAGGGCAACGCGCTTGCTTCGGTCAATGGAAATCTCTTGCACTGTCTTACGGAAAATACTGTAACGACCACAGCTGGTGCAGGTGACGTTGAGCACTTTTTCGGTCAGATTAAGTGAAGTCTTGGTCTTGATTGTACTTTGGCATAATGGACACTCGTCAGGAGTGTGAACAGCGGTGGAACTCATAAAACCTCCGGTTTTATTTGGGCCAGCAAGCAGTATAGCGCAAAAAGCGGTCAAGCCCTTAGCGCTAATTGAGTAAAAGGCTACCAATTTTGATTTAAGCCCAATTTTATACGTACTCGATCACCTTTAAGCCTTCCTGTTCATGAGGCGGTACGAAGTAACTCGAGATAAGAAAGTATTGTTGTTCAGTGGTTTGAAAGGCGTGTGAGCCTGATTCATTGCGCAGTTTTAGGCGCTGGAGGCAAACATCATCTGGAACATTGGGAAAGTGGAGTTGGTGTTCTCTGTCGGCATTTTCGGCAATACTTTTCCCCCAGGCGCGCAATGTTGGGGTATTAAGCGGGAAATCGAGCACCACGTTCACGCCTTTGCCGAGTAAGTTTTCAATGTGCGATTGCAGGACTTGACGCAGACGAGCGGAGTTTTCGATGTACTGTTCGAGGGTATTTTGCCGCCCTGCGAACAGCGTCGATAGCCAGTCATCTTCAGAAATCAGCAGCGCATTATGGCGTTCTGCCAGTTGGTGCGCCAGCGTAGATTTCCCTGACCCTATCTTTCCGCACAATAAATAAAGCCGTGCCGGGTTGATGACTTTTTCCATGATTTTGCCTTCCTCTACCGTGGTTGATTGTCCCGCCGGTGAGTTTTCTCCCCACCCGTCGGGTGGATTGAATGCGACAAATGTGCAGCCGTTATCCCACCCCGATAATCAAGGTGATAATAATTCGTGCCACAGGTCGGTTTTCATTTTTCATAGTAATATTGATAACGTGCTAAGGAATGTTTGTCAAAATTCTTCGTAAAACATCGTTTACTTTTAACGTTATAAAATGAGTGCAGTAAAAGACTGAGCAAAATGGGGTCGAGGCTGCCGTAAAAATGGGGCAAAAATGTCTGATTTTGCGCAATACAAGCAAATTGATGGGTCAAAATATCGGCGTATATTTGTGGTGGGTGACGTCCATGGCTGCCTGCAACAATTGAATCGCGCCCTGTCGGCCCAGCATTTCCAGAAACATGAGGACTTACTGGTTTCCGTTGGTGACTTAATCGATCGCGGCGAGCATAGCATTAGCTGCCTGTCATTGATTGAACAACCCTGGTTTGCCTCTGTGCGTGGCAATCATGAACAAATGGCGATAGATGCCCTTAAGGGGCTCAACGTGCCACGCTGGTTGAAGAACGGCGGCGACTGGTTTTACAAGCTCGATTCAGCCAAAGAGTCGATCGCTCGTGAACTGATTGCGCTGGCCGACACATTGCCCCATATCATTGAAATTCAAAGCAACAATGGCCTGATGGTGATTGCCCACGCTGATTATCCGTTAAATCGTTATGAGTATGGTCAGCCGGTAGATGCCAACGAGGTCGTGTGGAGTCGCCAGCGAATTGCCGATTCTAACGCCGGTCACGTGAAGCCAATTACCGGTGCGGAAAGCTTTTTCTTTGGCCATACGCCGGTGGAGAATCTACAGCAATTTGCCAATCAGTATTATATTGATACTGGCGTGGTATTTGGAGGCAGGCTGACCCTCCTGCAAATTCAATGATATTATTGGTTTAACACGGAACGGTATCACTGATTTCAGGTTCTGATTTTTTGTCTCCCCGAGAGTTGATAATGGAAAATAAGCGAGAAGACCGGCTACAAAGGTTGCTGGTGGCGTTAAAAAAAACTGACAAAATCCACCTTAAAGATGCCGCCCTCCTGCTTGATGTCTCGGAGATGACCGTGCGGCGAGACTTGGGTGACAGCGTGTCGCCACTCATATTGCTCGGGGGATACATTGTTATCGATCCTAAAAACAGTCCGGCGACACACTACTTCGTCAGCGAACAAAAAATGCGGCAGGTGGCAGAGAAACAGCGGTTGGGGAAACAGGCGGCAATGCTTATCAATGATGATGACGTGGTGTTTTTCGACTGCGGGACAACCACGCCATATATCATTGAGCAGATCCCTGATGAACGGGTGTTTAGCGCAATTTGCTATTCGTTTAACACGTTTTTAGCGCTGCAGGATAAGCCTAACTGTGAGGTCATGATGTGTGGCGGCATGTATCGGCCCAGCAACAGCATCTTCATTCCCTTCGGTAAGAGCAGCAGCGAACTGGATAACACCTTACCGGACAAGGCCTTTATTTCTGCGGCGGGTATCAGCATCGAATATGGCGTCAGCTGTTTTAATTTCGATGAGCTCTTGGTAAAGCATCAGGCGATGCAGCGCTCGCGTGAAAAAATACTGGTGGTCGACAGCAGTAAGTTCGGTCAGGTGCGTCCTGCGGCTATCGCGCCGTTGAGCAAATTCAACACGCTGGTAACCGACAGCGCGCCGCAGCAGTCCTATATCGATTATTGCCGCGAGTCAGATATCCAACTTTACTATTAGCAATTTAATCCAGCTTATAGAAACTCTTTGGGCGGCTGCAATACGAGACGCCCGAATTACTCACCCCTCTGCCGCTTAGCGTATTACGGCAATCTTCTCGACTGACTGATAGAGCACCACTTCAAACATGCCCGTCTTTGTACCGTCGTTGAGGTATTGCTCGTAGCAGGCTTTACCGTCGGGACGATAGCCGCTGTTGGCGATATGAACGTTGAAAAAGTCGGTCCACGCCTGAGCAAAGTTGTCGTCATCAATGGTGGTATGAAACGCCGCGTAAGTCCCTGCGGGTAGGGTTTGAAGCGCAATGCCCTGACTCTCGTTATCGAGCTGAAAACCTTCTTTGACGCTGACCGAAGGATCGGCGCGACAGGCCTCGGGCGCGGTGATGTTCGGATTGTCCCAAAATACCGTCAACCATTCTCCTTCCATGAGCTCATGCTGTTTTGCCCACGGGGTCAACGCGTCGAATCCCTTTTTGATGCTGATTTCATAGGGGCCGGTAACGCGGTAACTGGCAACGAATTTTGCAGGTTTTTCCAGAATCATAAATGCCACGGTGCATTCCTCATCTTCAGTGAGTTAAGTGATAACTGCGTATTCTCCTTGATTCCGAACGCTTTCCGTTGGTCAGGAAGTGTCGGATGTATAACAGATGGCGAGAAATTTTCGATGAACTGCTCTACTTGCTATAACAGTTGCCATGTTAAAATCTTGCTATCAAATTGCAGTATAGTCCTGACTGTAGTGAGGTTATCAATGGATGTCGTTAAAAGTATTCTGAATAGTGAGATCGAACGCATTAACCGTGCCGAAGGTCGAGATGGCAAGCCGAGAATCAACAGTGAGTTCTTCATCAATCACCCATGGCTGTGTCTGGCGATGTTTGTCGGCTACATTGCCGTTGGTATTGTGATGTACGCGTCGCCCTATATGGGACTCGGCTGGTTTGCCGGTTTTACCGCGTTTTTAATCTTTATGGCGGCTATGCTGCTGCTGGAAATCAAGCCCACCTATCGCTACGAAGACATTGGGGTATTGGATTTGCGCGTCTGTTACAACGGCGAATGGTTCTTTAGCCGCGAAATCTCTTCCGATGCGGTTAATACGCTGCTCAACAGCAGTGCAGTCGATGGTCGTTTTAAATCACACGTTCAATCCATCGTGCAGCACAAAGGCGCAATTGATTTTTATGATGTGTATGACCTGGCACGCCGATATCAAACATCGCCAGATTTCACGCATACCGCACAAATCGCTTTGTAAAAGTGCAACAACATTTGTTCCCGCTATGACTCTTCACTGGCGGCTCTGATAAACTGATGGTTATATCATGCGCAAAGAAATGATAAATTGACTTTGCTGCCTCAGTACAGGAGCCGCCGTGGAACGTATCAAACTCTCAATTCATCACTTACATAAATATGTTGCGGGCGAAAAGCAGGATGCTCAGGCAACGGCACGAATTTATGCCGGTGATAAGCTCATTCTGGTAGAAAATATGCAGGGCCAAGCCGTCTGGTATGACCGATTTATTCATGCCACTGATGATAACGGTCAGCCGCTGCGCGTGGAGTGGGACTGTGACGGTGAGGCCAGCATGGACGTCTCCCGCGTTGAAGTGTGTTCATGCTGTGGTGGCGATGAGAGTCTGCACGTTTAAGCGCTAACGTGAATACGTTGTTTCAGGAGCGAGAAATGAAATTTCTGAATAATGAATTTGAATACCGAAACTGGATCATGCATGAAATCTTCCAGGTCACCGCAGTGGGTGAGTCCTCGGAATTTGCTGACCAGGAGATTGAGGATTTTATCTTTGATGCGCGTCCTGTCGCCTATCCCTGTATTGCCGTAATGATCCAGACGCCGGGTCAGCCGGGCGTGTGCGAGCCGCGCTTTGTTTACAAAGAGCAGGTTTTCGAGTGGGCGCATCAGATGGGATTTGGTTTCGACAGCTGAGCCCTGGAATCGCTCCAGGGCACACGTCCTGATTAGACGTTTTTACGATCTATCTTTTCTTCGCCCCAGAACAAGTAATCCTCTTTGGTTTTGGCGAAAGCGACCGGTAGCACTTCATCGTTGCCTTCTTCCCAGATTTTCTGGGCCAGAACTTCATCGTTATCTGCCAGTTCGAAAATAGCTTCAGCAATCTCGTGAGAGGTTTCACGCACGTTGGCCCAAGCTTTAATGTTTGAACTTGTCATGTGTTTCTCCTTAGTTTTGGCACCCCTTAACTATGAGCGCTAGAGTGGGGAGACGCAAATTCAAATGCTGGAAGCTTGCACAGACGGGCGGGGCACAGCACAGATTAATGGTATCTGCGGTCCGCTGTCGTTTATACTCTTTCAACGCTGACTGCCTGCTTTATCGTAGGGCGAGGCAGTGAAATTATCAAAACACGCAGTGCGCGACGACAAGGTGAAAAACATGAGTGACGATATTTTTGATTTCGATATAGATGCTGCGTTGGAAACTGCCGAAGAGAAAGCGGCTGAAAAAGCGTCTGCCTTACCGGAAATTCTGGAAGATGAAGCAGACTGCGAAGGCTGCAAAATCTAAGTCAGCACCCGTTTGCACCGACTGAATATTGTTAAAAGGAACCGCTTCGGCGGTTTTTTTGTTTCTGAAACGCAGAACTGCCACATCGCAAGCATTTTTTTATGCGCAGCTTTCAACCATGATTCGAACAGCAAATCGACGCCTTTTTCGCCTGGCAGAAAAATTTATGTTTTCCGCCATGGCCTTACGAATCCGCAACAATTGTAAGCGATTTGACGCAACTGTGAGGAAATCGTGAGGCGTGAGTAAATGGGATAAATTCCTATAGAACAGCAAGATAGCCAGGGTTAACTTAGCAGCATCAGATCGGACAGATCCTGGAGTTAGACATGAAAAAAATATTATTAGTGCTCGCGGCGTTGTCAGCCCTTTCAGGCATACCCGCCGTAGCACATGCAAATGTTTCGATTGGGATTAACACCCCTGGTTTATCGCTTAACATCGGTGACCGCGATCCACGCGGTTACTACTGGGACGGGGGCGGTTGGCGTCCGCCGGGCTGGTGGGATCATCACCGCTATGACCGTGGCCATTGGGTTTATTATGAGGCGCCGCCACCGCCACCGCGCTATTACTGGCGTGAAGGTCCGCCACGCTGGCACGAGGGTCCACCTCCAGGCCGCTGGCATGAAGGTCCACCGCCGGGTCACTGGCATGATGGTCCACCCCCTGGTCGTTGGTAATCAGTCAGTAGCGACCCAAGCGTGGTAACGAAGTAAAGTCCGATTGATTAACGAGTAAAAGATTTTGAGTACAGGGTTGGCGCTGGCTATGCGAAAGCATCCCCAACGTCAATTCTGTACTTTTTAGTTTCTGCATCCTTTCACTTAATTTCCGCGAACCTCGACTAAAACTGGGCAGTGCGCATTGGCAACCACTTCTGCGCTGACCGATCCCTTTAAGATCCTGCCGAACGCCGTAAGCTGGCGATGGCCCATCACGATAACCGACGCCTTTTTGCTTTTTGCCTCAGAGACCAGCGTTTCTCCCGCCGAGCCAACGACCAGATTACCGCGCGCCGTAATACCGGCTTCCGCCAACTGGCGCAGCGCATTTTCAACCACTGCCGTCGCGCTATCCTGCTCGGCCGCCGCAGCAGGATATTCGAGAATGTCCCCCGGCTGTTCATGTTGATTAGCCAAGGCGTAAGACTCGTCGATACAGCAGGTGACATACACGTCCGGTTTACCGTAACGTGCGATTTGACTCGCTAATTTAATCACCTGTGGCGTTTGTGTAGAACCGTCGACGGCAACGAGAATGACATCAAACATACAGTCTTCCTTTTGTGCGAGATGAAGAAATGCGCCGGCTATTTGCCGATGCCCAGTTTGCCAATCTCTCCAATCAGAGCCTCTTTGCAGCGCAGCACGGCCTGCTGTACGCTCTCGAGCTTAGCGGCATGCCTCTCTGTCGGCATCAGTACCGAGATAGAATAATGTCCAAGAATGGTGTCGATGGCGATGGCTAAGGTGGAGATCCCGAGCACCGTTTCGCCACTTTCCATCGAGATGCCGGTGGCGCGCACCTGGGCCACTTTCTGCATCAGCGCATCGATATCCTTGACGGTATTTTCCGTCGCCGGTTCCAGCGTCTCACCGACCAGCTGGCGAATTTCCAGGTCGCTCTTTAGCGAGAGCAGGGCGCGGCCGGCCGAGGTGCTATAAATCGGCAAGTTTAAGCCAAATTTTGGCACCACGCGCAGCTCGCGTTCGGCGACGATGTAGTGAATGTTGGCAATTTGTCTGCCGCTGGCGCGACCCAGAGCGACGGTTTCCTCGGTTTCATTGCAAAGCTGCTGCAGGTAGGGCGAGGCGATCGCGACCACGTCGGTATGGATAGTGGAAACCAGACGCAGCAGCATCGGGCCTAATCTTACGCCACCTGCACCCTCAGTGCGCACGATCCCTTCTTCACCCAAAGCGGCAACAATGCGCTGTACCGTCGAGCGTGGCAGCTGGACCTCATTGGCGATAGCCCCGAGGCTGAGTCCTGCGGGGTGACTTCCCAATGCGTTAAGAATGGCCGCCGCGCGCGAGATGACCTGTATTCCGCCGCTGCGCTCTTCCTCGACCGAGTATTCAGTATTCATAGCATTGATTTATCCATGATTATTTCCTTCCTTATCTTATTAACACCCGCCCAATGTAATGTCAGGCGGTGCGAAAAACAATCACCCACCACATTGCAATACACTGCACCGTATTATAGTATCGGCTCGGTGTACCGTATAGCGGTGCATTGCATCATTATAATAAGAGCACATTTATGATTCAGCAAACGACCCAGGTCAGCCCTGCCATACCTGCTCCGCCTCCCCCGCAGCCTTTTACGCTTAGGCTGGTGATTGGGTTGATCGGTATTCTCATCGCCTCACTTTTTTCAGGCCTCAACGATCGCGTGTCAGACATTGCGCTGGCCGACGTGCGCGGTGCGCTTAATATCAGCAGCGATCCCGGATCCTGGGCGATCGGTGCCTATCAGGCCGCCGAAGTCGCCGCCATGATGCTGGCACCCTGGTTCGCGATGACCTTCTCGCTGCGCCGTTTTGCCATCGGCGTCGCGATCGGTTTTTCGCTGGTGGCCGCCGTACTGCCGTACTCGCCGAATATCTCGGTGTTTATTGCCTTACGCATCGTGCAGGGCATCTTTGGCGGCGCGCTTCCGCCGCTGCTGATGACCGCCGCACTGCGTTTTCTGCCTCCGGGCATCAAATTATATGGCCTCAGCGCCTATGCCTTGACCGCAACCTTTGGGCCGAATATCGCGACAACGCTGGCGGCATATTGGACCGACGTGGTCGGTTGGCAGTGGGTGTTCTGGCAGGTGATCCCGCCGTGTCTTCTTGCTGCGAGCATGGTGAGCTACGGTATTCCGCAGGATCCCTCCCGCTTCGAACGCTTCAAACAGATGGACGTGGTCGGCATGCTCACGGGCAGCAGCGGTATCGCGCTGCTGGTACTGGTCTTACAGCAGGGCGAGCGGCTCGACTGGCTGAGTTCGCCGCTGATTGTGGTGATGCTGCTGTCTTCGGTCGGCCTGCTTAGCGTATTTTTCGTCAATGAATGGTCGCATCCGCTGCCGCTGTTTAAACTGCAGATGCTAAAGAGGCACAACCTCAGCCACGGTTTGTTGACCCTCGGCGGGCTGATGACGTTGGTGCTTTCCGGTTCGGCGTTACCCTCAAGCTATATGGAAAGCGTGCAGGGATTTCGCGCCGTTCAGGTTGGCCCGCTGTCGTTGACCATTGGCCTGCCGCAGCTACTGTTAGCGCCGCTCGTGGCAACGGTGCTGAATTTCCGCTGGATAGACAGCCGCTATATCTTGCTCGGCGGTCTCGGTCTTATCGGCGTCTCCTGCTACGGCGGCAGTCATCTCACCGAAAGCTGGGCTAGAGAGAATTTCTATTGGCTGCAAATCATGCAGTCTTTCGGCCAGCCGATGGCCATCTTGCCGGTACTGATGGGCGCGACCGGCGTGGTGCAGCCGCCTGAAGGGCCTTTTGCATCGGCGATGTTTAATACCGTCCGCGGGCTGGGTAGCGTTCTCGGCACGGCAGTGGTCGGGGAATTTTCCAGCCAGCGTGAACAGTTCCACTCCAACGTATTGCTCAATCACGCGGGCAGCGTCAGTGCGCTACTTTCTCAGCCTTACGACGGCGATGGCACCTATCTCGCCCCGCTGAATCCCGAGGGTTCAGCGGTATCGACAGAAGCACTCAGCGCCTTTTCATCGCTGGTTAAAAGACAGGCCACGGTGTTGGGGCTGTCCGACAGCTATTTGATGATTATCGGCGTCGCGATCGCACTAGCTTTGCTGACGGTTCTACTGCCCAAACGCGCCTACCCGCCGCAGTCGCTGGTGAAAAAAGCCGATTGAGCCACGCCGGTTTCCTGACACAGACTATTAATAAGAACAATCGAGAGAACAGTATTATGTCCAAGACATCCTCATTTCGTCCCATCTGGCTGGCCGTTGCCGTCATTATCCTCCTGCTTTTCGTTGTAGGCTGGTATCTGCTTGCGGGCGAAACCTCGCCAACGACCGATGACGCGGTGATTTCTGCCGACTCGACGCTAGTCGCGCCGCGTATTTCCGGCACCATTCAGGATGTTCTGGTCGAAGATAACCAGCAGGTCAAGGCCGGGCAGCTGCTGGCTAAAATCGATGACCGCGACTACGTAAATGCGGTACAAACCGCCCAGGCCTCACTCGAAACCGCACAGGCACAAATGCAGAGTCTGGTGGCGCAGACTGCCAAACAGCGACCGACTATTGACCAGGCGCGCGCCGTGGTAGCTGCCGATGCGGCAGGACTGGTTTATGCCCGTCAAAGCGCCGAACGCTACAAGCGTCTGTCGCTTAACGGCTCAACCTCGCTGGACCAACGTGATGATTCCGATGCGAATTATCGTCAAAAGCTGGCATCGCAGCAGAGTGATGTTGCCGCCGTGCAGGCCGCAGAGAAGCAGCTCGAGGTGTTGAAAGCCGAGCAGGCCGAAGCCAGCGCCGCCATCGACTCTGCAACCACCGCGCTTCAGCAGGCGAAGTTGAACCTGTCTTATACCGAAATCAAAGCGCCGATTGATGGTCAAGTGGGTGTGCGTTCACTGCGTGTCGGAGCTTACGTTAGCGCGGGAACGCGTGTACTGGCGCTGGTGCCGGTCGATAAAGCTTACGTTGTGGCAAACTATCTCGAAACGCAGCTGGCACATGTGCAGCCGCATCAGGCGGTCAGTATCAAGGTTGATGCTTTACCTGGCGTGACGCTGAGGGGCAGGGTGGACAGCATTGCGCCAGCGACTGGCGTGACCTTCTCGCCGATCACGCCAGATAACGCCACCGGTAACTACACCAAGGTGACGCAGCGACTGGCGGTGAAGATTTTACTGGAGAAAAATCAGAAGGATTTATCACGTTTGAGGGTGGGGATGTCGGTCGTACCGACGATTGATACTGAAAGCCATTAATACATTTATCGCCCTAATTTCCTCTGCGTGACGGCTCAACCGGTCACGTCACGCAGAGGCCTACGACTTATCCTACCTAGTTCTGCTGCTGGCGGCTGTTCGCTGCCGGAGCCTCATTTTCTTCTTTCTTCATAAACTGCCATTTACCTGAGAACAGGAAGCGCAGCAGAGGGATGCGTTTATGCACCTCATAAAGGAAGAAGGCAATACCGAAAACAAACACCAGACCCAGCCAGAAACCGACCCAGTCGCTTTTGATCAGTGGCGTAATAAAGGCGCCGTAAATCAAGGTCAACGGGTGGTGAATCAGGTAAACAAACAGCGACGCATTCACCAGATAGGTCACAAACGGCGACTGGAAGTTCAGCACATAGTGGCTGAACGAGAACACCACGTTCACCATCAGGATACCCAGCAGGCTGGTGATGATCGCGTCCAGCTCCATCGAGTACAGCTCAGGCGTATTGACGTGCTGGTTTATCATGTAGGCCGCAAACAACAGGATACAAATGATACAACCCGGCACCGATGGCTTCAGGAACATGCTCTTCAGATTGGCGAATTTATAGGTACAGGCACCAATAAAGAAGAACGGCAGATAAAACAAAGTCTGCATGACAATAAAATTAAATGCACCATTACCCAACAGCTGTGGAGCAAAAAGATACAGGGTGCGGTTAAATGCAGCGTAAATTAATCCGAAAAATAAAAATAATATTGAGATTTTTCCGAGCGAATCTGCATCGCGAATAATATTTAAAATCCGACTTTTCTTATTTTCTTTTAATGCACGGAATAAATAGAAAGAAATACTGGTTAATATAACCAGCGTTAACAGGAACCATAAATGCGAGACAAGTTCCCAGACGGTAATATTGAGTTTCTGGTAGAAGTCCATCGAACTCCAGTTGGAGAACTTGTCGGTAAAATTGGCCAGGAAGAACAGCTGCGGGATGGTGATCAGCGGGAAGGCCGCCGCCAGCGGGATTGCCACACGCTCAAGCCGGACTTTTAGCCACTTCTGACGCTCGTAGCGTTCGTACAGCATGTACGAGAAATAGCCTGAAATGACAAAGAAAACCTGCATACGGAAGGCATGGATAGTATCGTTGAATATTGTCAGACCATCGGACGGCGTCACGCTATTTACCGCCCAGATATGGCTGGAATAAATCAACGATATATGGAATGGAATACCGAGCAACATGAGGTAGGCTCGGATCGAGTCCAAAAAGAACTCTCTTGGTTGAGTTTGTGGTTTCATAGAGATCCATTTTAGCAAATTTTCCTACCTTCCACTGCCAAAATTCCCATCGGATTTCTCTCGGATAAGAACTGTCTGCTTTTTGTAAAGCGACAAGAGCAGCGGGCCGCAACCCTACTATAGACTCAGACAACTTTCCATAGCGGGACTTTCTCCGAATTGATATCCTTGTACCGCTATGTGCTTAAACGGTTCATCAATGTGATGAACACATCACCCTCATGTTGTCGGATTTCCGACTATTCCTTAAAATGGACTAATGAGTTGAGCACATTTAAAGGAGGGGACGTGCCGGGTAAAAATTTTTCCAAAGGGCCAGATATGACTAAAGTCCGTTTGCTTAGTGCCGCTGTGTTGATGACCTTGTTCACTTCATCCGCATGGGCTTTTTCAATTGATGATGTTGCCAAGCAAGCTAAAGCGCTCGCTGATAAAGGTTACGAAGCACCAAAAAGTAATCTGCCATCTCAATTCCGCGACATGAAATTTGCGGACTACCAACAAATACAATTCAATCACGACAAAGCGTATTGGAATAATCTGAACACGCCTTTCAAGCTTGAGTTTTATCACCAGGGAATGTACTTCGACACACCGGTTAAAATTAATGAAGTGACCGCGAACAGTGTCAAAGAGATCAAATACAGCCCGGACTACTTTAATTTCGGTAACGTAAAACACGATGCCGACTCCGTCAAAAACCTCGGTTTCGCCGGTTTCAAAGTTCTTTATCCGATCAATAAAGCAGATAAAGATGATGAAATTATGAGCGTGCTGGGGGCGAGCTACTTCCGTCTGATCGGCAAAGGTCAGGTTTATGGCCTGTCCGCGCGCGGTTTGGCTATCGATACTGCGCTTTCTTCAGGCGAAGAGTTCCCGCGTTTCCGCGAATTCTGGATTGAACGTCCTAATCCTGACGAGAAGCATCTGATCATTTATGCGCTGCTCGATTCACCGCGCGCCACCGGAGCCTACCGTCTCGACGTTTATCCAGGCAAAGAAGCCAGCGTAGACGTGCAGGCGAAAGTTTACCTGCGTGACAAAGTGGGCAAACTGGGACTGGCGCCACTGACCAGCATGTTCCTGTTTGGGCCAAACCAGCCTTCAACGGTCATGAACTACCGTCCTGCTCTGCATGACTCAGACGGTCTGTCTATCCACGCCGGTAACGGTGAGTGGATCTGGCGTCCGCTGAATAATCCTAAGCACCTGTCGGTTAGCCAGTTCACCATGGAAAACCCGAAAGGTTTCGGTCTGCTACAGCGTGGCCGTAATTTCCATCAATACGAAGATCTCGACGATCGCTACGACCTGCGTCCAAGCGCCTGGGTAGAGCCGAAAGGCGACTGGGGTAAAGGCAAGGTTGAGCTGGTCGAGATCCCGACAGCCGACGAAACCAATGACAACATCGTTGCCTTCTGGACGCCGGATCAGCTGCCGGCAACCGGAACGCCAATCGATATCAGCTATCGTCTGCACTTCACGCGTGATGAAGACAAGCTGCACTCACCTGACTCCTCATGGGTTTCTCAGACCCTGCGTTCAGCCGGTGACGTGAAGCAGTCTAATCTGGTGCGTGAGCAAGACGGCAGCATCGCTTACATTGTTGATTTCGTTGGTCCTGCGCTTAAGTCTCTTAAACCGGATACCCCGGTTGCGTCTCAGGTCAGCATGGGCGACAACGCCGATCTGCTTGAGAACTCTGTCCGCTATAATTCAGTCACCAAAGGATGGCGTTTAACGCTGCGCCTGAAAGTGAAGGATCCTAAGAAGCCCGTTGAAATGCGCGCTGCTTTGGTCAATGGCGACAAAACGTTGAGCGAAACCTGGAGCAATCAGTTACCTGCCAATGAATAAAAAAACGCATTCTATCCAAGAGTACGTAGAGGCATTGCCCCTGACTGAGACTCAGAAAGGGAATCTTACTCAGCAGCTTCCGGCTGCTGAGGACGTAGCCTTCACGTCTCTGCATCACCGTCTGGGCGGTGATACTTCGACGTCAAACGACGTGGTTGACCCACAGGCTCCGCTGATTTCGGTAAAGGCACGTGTCGCTGACGCCTGGCCTGACGCCGAGGAGCACGGCACATTATCTGCCAAAGATAATGAAGGTCGCGACGTGGTGAAAGCCATGCCACCGGTCAAGCGTTCCAGCATGTTCCCTGAGATTTGGCGTACCAACCCGGTAGGCCGTTTCTGGGATTCACTGATGGGCCGTACCGCCATTGCGCGCCGCTACACCTCTTCTCAAATGCCCGAGTCTGAGAAGAGATGGCGTGCCGCTGGCTCTATTCGTCGTTATATCCTGCTGGCACTGATGCTGGTGCAAACCGCCATTGCCACCTGGTATATGAAAACCATTCTGCCTTATCAGGGCTGGGCGCTGATCGACCCTTCCGACATGCTGAATCAGGATCTGCTGCAATCGGTGCTGCAGCTGCTGCCTTACGTGTTGCAGACAGGGATCCTGGTGCTGTTTGCCATCCTGTTCTGTTGGGTCTCGGCCGGTTTCTGGACTGCGCTAATGGGCTTCCTGCAGCTGATGATTGGGCGCGATAAATACAGTATTACCGCCTCAACCACCGGCAACGAGCCGCTGAACCCGAAAAATCGTACCGCGCTTATCATGCCGATTTGTAATGAAGACGTTGAGCGGGTGTTTGCCGGTTTGCGTGCGACCTACGAATCTGTCAAAGCCACCGGCGATCTGGATCAGTTCGATATCTACGTATTGAGCGACAGCTACGATCCGGATATCTGCGTGGCGGAGCAAAAGGCCTGGATGGAAGTGTGCCGCGACGTAGACGGTCATGGTCGTATTTTCTATCGCCGCCGCCGTCGTCGCGTGAAGCGTAAAAGCGGCAACATCGATGACTGGTGTCGCCGTTGGGGTGGGGAATATGCCTATATGGTTATTCTCGACGCCGACAGCGTGATGAGCGGTGAGTGCCTCACCGGTCTGGCGCGCTTGATGGACGCCAACCCGAACGCCGGTATCATCCAGTCTGCGCCAAAAGCGTCGGGCATGGATACGCTGTATGCGCGCTGCCAGCAGTTTGCGACTCGCGTTTATGGTCCGCTGTTCACCGCCGGTCTGCACTTCTGGCAGTTGGGTGAGTCCCACTACTGGGGCCACAACGCGATTATCCGCGTCAAGCCGTTCATTGAGCACTGTGCGCTGGCACCGCTGCCGGGCGAGGGCTCTTTTGCCGGTTCGATTCTGTCGCACGACTTCGTAGAAGCTGCGTTGATGCGTCGTGCTGGCTGGGGCGTGTGGATTGCCTATGATCTGCCGGGAAGCTACGAAGAGCTGCCGCCGAACCTGCTCGACGAGTTGAAACGCGACCGTCGCTGGTGTCACGGTAACCTGATGAACTTCCGTCTGTTCCTGGTTAAGGGCATGCACCCTGTTCACCGTGCCGTGTTCCTGACCGGTGTTATGTCTTATCTGTCGGCACCGCTGTGGTTTATGTTCCTGGCGCTTTCAACGGCCCTACAGGTGGTGCATACGCTGATGGAACCGCAGTACTTCCTACAGCCGCGGCAGCTGTTCCCAGTGTGGCCGCAGTGGCGTCCTGAGCTGGCGATTGCGCTGTTCTCAACGACCATGGTGCTGCTGTTCCTGCCTAAGCTTCTTAGCGTGGTGCTGATTTGGGCCAAAGGCGCGAAACAGTACGGCGGTGGGCTGCGCCTGCTGGTGTCGATGCTGCTGGAGATGCTGTTCTCCGTGCTGCTTGCGCCGGTACGTATGCTGTTCCACACCGTGTTCGTGGTCAGCGCGTTCCTCGGTTGGGAAGTGGTATGGAACTCTCCGCAGCGTGACGATGACGATACCCCTTGGGGTGAAGCGTTCCGCCGTCACGGTTCACAGCTGGCACTTGGCGTGGTCTGGGCCAGCGGTATGGCATGGCTTGACCTGCGTTTCCTGTGGTGGTTGGCACCAATCGTCTTCTCACTGATCCTCTCGCCGATCGTTTCTGTGCTTTCTAGCCGTGCGACGCTGGGGATGAAGAGCAAGGCGGCGAAACTGTTCCTGATCCCGGAAGAGTACGACCCGCCGCGTGAGCTGGTAGCAACGGAAGAGTATCTGAAGCTGAACCGCGAACGTATGCTGAAAAACGGCTTTATGCACGCCGTGTTTAACCCGACCTTCAACGCATTGGCAACCGGTATGGCGACTTCTCGTCACCTGCTGCGCCAGTCGATTGAAAATGGTCGTCAGCAAATGCTTGAGAAAGCCCTGCAAAGCGGTCCGAAGAATCTTGGTAAGGCCGATCGCCTGATGCTGCTAAGCGACCCGGTTATCCTGGCGCGTCTGCATTCGGCGGTGTGGACCAACCCAGACTTGCACGAGTGGAAAGCGTATTACGCTGAGCTGCCGCGCAACGTTCAGGCCTTCCCTGAGACGCAAACTCTGGAAGCAAAAACGGCGTAACCGTCTGAGAAAATAAATAAAAAGGGCAGCCCGCAGGCTGCCCTTTTTTATGTTCGCGATTTACTGTGCCGCAGCAACGTCTTTAACGGCGCTCAGCTTCTCGACGGTGGTGTGATAGGTATCCTCGTCAAGCTTAGGCAGTCCGTCGAACACCACTTTGCCTCGATAGAGGTCACGGTCGGCCTCGACAATGTGGGGTTTGGTGTTCAGGCTACCGGTTGCCACGCAGACGTTATTCACCTTTTGCAGGCTTGGGTCCCAGATATTGCCCATCTTGCTACAGCTATCGACCCACACGAATTTCTCGTTAGGATCCAGCTGTGAGAGCTGTTTCTCAAGCGAGTCTGACAGGTAAACGTCAAACATCGGGTCGATTCTGCCGTCATTCACCCGCAAAATCAGCGGGAATTTGAACGATACGCCCGAGAAGGTCAGCATTTTGCTGTCGGTATTCAACGCGAAGTCGCTAATGGTTTTCGGGAAGTCCCACATTTTGATGATAGCCTGCTTCCAGCGCAGAGTATGCTTGCGGATGTCGCGGTAGTTGTTGGCCAGCGACTCACTCGACAGGCTGCTGCGGCCCAACCCGATAAAGTTACTGCCGCCAAGCACGTCGAGCACCGTAGCACCGTTGTCCATAGTGGTTCTCTTCTGGTCGATGACCTGATTATTTTCACCGGTGCCACGCAGAATAAAGAACAGGTCTCGTCGGTCCTGCCTGGTGAGAATCGAGTAGGCGGTATTGTTCATTGCCAGATGGTCAGACGACACCACGATGACCGTATTCTTGAAATACGGTGACGCTTTGATTTTGTTAATCAGCTTCGCGACCTGCTCCTGACTACAGGCAACGGCGCTTAATGACTGATTGCGCTTATTATTATACAAATAGTCCTTTCTATTACAGGTTGCATCGATATAGCCGTCAGGGTGGTGAGTATCGACGGTTAATGCAAACAGCGAGAAAGGTTTGCCCTCTTTAGACAGTTCGACAAACTTGTTGTAAACGAAGTCGAGCGTGGTGTCGTCATACCAGCCCCACTCATTTTTATAGTTGGGATCTTTGACGTAAGGCTTCAGTTCTTCGTAACCATAGAGGTGGTCAATACCGTGGGATGAGAGCAGAAGCTCTTTACCGGCGAAGGCCAGATTGGCGCCCTGATAGAAATAGTTTGTGTAGCCCGAAGCTTTTAACACGTCACCAAGACAGATGCTGCGTGGATAAAAAGTTGAAAGCGAGCTTGAGGCATTGTTGTCAAAAGGCGCGAAGAGGGGGATCCCACACAGTGCCGAAACCATGCCGGAAATCGTGTTTTCTGCACCAGGGATCTGAATAGTATTACTGAAATCTATCGATTCTTTCTTAATAGCACCCAGTTCCGGCACCAGATCCGGGAAAACATTGTTATCAAAATAGGTGCGTTCCAGACTCTCACCAAAGATGTAGACCAGGTTCGGTTTGCTGCCGTTAATCGTCTTGTTGGCGTCGCGGTAATTATCGGCAAAGTCCGATTTATCATCACCATACTGTGTTGAGGTCAGGCGATAAAGTTGAGCCGTGGCGGGGGCGGTAGCAATGGCCAGCAGCGACAGAAAGAGTGCCGCAAAGTTATAGCTAATTTTTCTGTTGGTGTTCTTGTTACGTAAAATCAGCCAGGACAGCAGGGCAAAAATCAGCAAAATAAAGGCGAAAAGCCCGAGTGCAGGCAGCACATATTTTCCGACGCCGACACCGGTTAGGCTACTGGTGATAGTAAAGATCACCTCGTCGTTAACACCTTCACCGGTAAAGTAATTACTGGCAATCCAAATGGCACTCAGCAGCAGGAAGAGCGCCGAGAGCAACAGCGTGAGAGTAATCCAAAATGAGTTTCGTTTCGCCTTGAGCATGCAAACGATAACCGAGGCGATAAAAAACAAAACAGAAATGAATTCTAGTGCCATGCACTTTCCTTGTATGACCAGTGACCAATAATTGCGTAACCTTATGATAATAATCAGTAAGTTTTCGCCATCTTATTTTGTTCGCATAAAACCCTTCGGGTCATCATAATATAAACACAATAAACAATTCATATACGTGATGATTACACAGCATTTTATAGCGTTTGATGCGGTTAAGTGAGAGTAAGGAAAAGGCCTATTTTACGTTAGCTTAACGCGGTTGACCGGGGAGGCTGTGGTAAACTTTACCGCTGAAAGGGCTTAAAAGGGGTAGGTTCGGCGTGAATAAAGGTTTACTCGTAAGAACGGCAGTGGTGGGTATCGCAATGGCAACCCTCTCGGGCTGCGGCAGTATTATTAGCCGCACGGTGCCGGGACAGGGCCATGAAAATCAGTATTACCCTGGGGTACAGTGGGACCTGAGAGACGGGCCGTGGCGTTACGTTACTGTCATCGATGTGCCGCTTTCAATGATAGTCGACACTTTTATGCTGCCCATTGATGCCCGCCACGGTCCCTACAAGTAAGCATCAGGCTGTCTGCGCCTGACACATCACTCCGAAAAAGAATTAGTCTTCGCGTCCCGGGAACTCGTCTTCGTCATCCCATTCTTCGGCTGCGGCGGCACCCTCTTCCGTGTCTAGCGGAGGCTCAAGCAGATATTCACCTTCATCCCACTCGTACAGCGTATTTTCGTCCTGCCACTCTTCTAGCAACTCTTGCTTGTCGAAGTCGTCATCAAAAATCGCCTGCGCCGCCTCACCGCTCAGAAAGCTCAGGCCTTCGGTTTCCTCGCCTTCCTCTGCGGAAAACTCGGCCTCCCACATGGCGTCTCCGTCCTGCATGATGTATTTCTGCAGAGTAAACTGGCTGACGGAAGGTGACTCATCATCTGATGAGGTTTCAGCGATTTTCTCCAGAAACTCTTCGCGTGCTGCATCTACAGCCTCTTCCAGCGTTGCATACAGTGACATATTTCCTCCTTTGCCCAGATTGCGGTGGTTTTAGGAAAGGATAGTTGAAGATTCAGCAGGGAAAGGGCTTTGGATGTAAAAAAGTTTAAATTTGAAAACTCTGGGTGCAGCATGTTGAATTACTTGGTTAAGATGTGGGCAACAATCGCTTTTTGCACCGGCAGTAGCCACGATTTCTGTTCATAACCGGCAAAGCGAGGATAGCCTAAAGGATCGAAATCCAGCTCCTGGCCGAGGGTAAAGGGTGGGGTAGGCAGCAGCAGCGGGGTGCCCATGCTTTGCAGGTGTGAGGTCGTAAGAGACGTCGGTCGCCCGCTGTCTTTCGGCCAGCCGTCAGTGATAACCACGTCGGCGGTCACCTTAGCCAGGTCAGTGAAATTTACGCCGGGAGTGCCATCGTGAAGTTCTTTCCCGCAAACGTGAGTGACCTGAAGACCCATCAGCACAGCAAGCTGATGCCAGCTGCGAAAAACGTTGGTCGTTGGGCCCCATAGGCAAATATGCAGGTCCTGGATAGCGCCGAGGGTTTTGTTTATCCAATAGGCATCGGTCAACACCTCACAAGGATGCCCCAGACTGGACATAGCATTGATAACGGGCCTGGATGACTTCTCGGCAAACTGGGCAAGCCGCTGATGATTAGATTCACGTATCACATAAATGTCGTAAAAGGCGTCAAGATACCCGGCCAAATCCTCAACCCTTTCGCCGGTTTTTAGCAAATTCGGCAGCTCGATATAAGCGATGCCGAGTTCTTTAAAGGCCTGAATAAAGGTGGTTCGCGTTCTGATACCGTTTCCTTCAAATGACCAGGCTGCCCGCTTGGTTAGCGCTGCCATCGGGCTTTCGGCAAGCGCCCAAATGGCATGAACATCGGCAGGCTGTAGGTCGTTAAGGGAAATAAGGTTCACGGGTTATTTCCTGTTCTGGCTCATCTTGTAGCTCAGGCTTTTTTTCACCGTCGGCCATTCGCTGTCGATGATGGAGAAAATAACCGTATCGCGGTAGCTTCCGTCGGCGTCTTGCTGCATGTTACGCAGTACGCCGTCCTGTTTGGCGCCAAGACGGGCGATAGCGGCTCTGGAAGTCTGGTTATGCCAGTGCGTTCTGAATTCGACTGCGATAGCTTTCAGATCTTCAAAAGCGTGCTTAAGCAGAAGATATTTGCATTCGGTGTTCACCGCTGTTTTTTGCACGCTCTTCGCATACCAGGTAAAGCCAATCTCAACGCGACGGTGTTGAACATCGGCCCGGCAGAAGCGCGTGGTACCAACTATCTGCCGCGTGGCGTTGAGCACCACCGCAAATGGCAGAGAGACGCCCGCCCGTTGCTCATTCAGTGCAGTGGTAATATAGGCGTCGATCCGCTCTTCATTGGGGACAGAGGTATACCATAGATTCCACAGTTCACCGTCGGCGGCAGCCTTCAATAGATCTTGCGCGTGTTCGGCACGCAGTGGGATTAAGGTGACCGTATCGCCGCGCAGGGTGATTTCATGCAACCCATTTTCAGTAGCCATAATCCTTTATTTTTCCTTTAATTAGACCTTTCCTATACCCTATATCCCAAAGAGGGTTTTGCCAATTGATTTTAGGGAGAATAATGGCGAATTTATCGTCGTAATTGTCAACGCAAATTCAGCTTTGCAAAGGGCATGGTGCGGTAGGGTAAAGGTTTAGCAAACAGGGTTTCTTCGCCGATTTTCTTGGCTCAAAGTAAGCGGGAACTCCATAGAAAAGGCCGTTGCTATGAAAATTTCTACCCGCACTCTCTTACTTCCACTTTGTGGTATCGCCGCGTTAATCAGCGTTGGCAGTCAGGCTGCCGAGTCAACTGATAAAGCCCCTCAGGGCGCGCCGATGACTCAACCTCAGGACGAACCGCCATTCCACGGTGAAGGTATGCCACACTTCCCGCCGATGGGAATGATGATGCCGCCTCCGCCAATGCACGGATTCTGCCACGGCGGTGAACTGTTCTGTGCGTCCGTTGCCAGCGATAACCCGACTGACACGCTGCAGAAGCTGAACGGCGTTATTCCGGCCGCGACCGCAGGCAAACACTATGAAGTGCGTGTTTCCGTGGTTGAAGTTCCTGACTTCCCGCGTCACGAGCATGGTCCACGCGACCCGCAGAGCAATAACGGAAAATAACCGGCATTGATTCAGCGCCGTTTCGCAAAGGGAAAGGCGGTTTATTCGACCGTTGCCTGACTCGGGCGGCGCTGTAAACTCCAGTATGAGTAACAGGCATTAAACAACACCACGCAGGCCGTCACGCAGAATACTGCGCGGAAACCATAGCCTGCCGACACCGATGCGCCCAGCAAGGGTCCCGTCACATTCCCTACGTCACGAAACGACTGGTTATAGCTAAATACGCGTCCTGCCACCTGGTTGGTACAGTTATAGATAAGCAGTGTTTGCACGGCGGGAAGCAGCGCACCATCACAGGCGCCCAGTAAAAATCTGAGAATGCCCAGTTGCAGTGGATTATGCACAAACGCCATAGGAATCAGCAGCAGCACAGACATCGCCAGCATGGCGACCAGTATCCTTTCCGGACCAATTCTGTCACCCAACTTACCCAGTCTGGGCGCGCTTATCAGTGCCGCCACGCCCGGTACGGAAGCAATCATGCCGCTGATGAATGCCAGATTCTGGGTATTGCCTGCGAGTTCTCGCACGTAGAGCGTCAAAATTGGGGCGATGGAGCCGGTGGCAATCTGAATAATCATGGTGGTAATAAACAGGCACAGCACCAGTTTGGGATCTTTTAGCGAAGCAAAGACCTGCTTTCTGTTGAGCATGTCTTTCTTGTTGATCGGCACAAACTGTTCGCGAATCATATACAGCGTCATGAGGAAGCAGACAAACAGCACGCTGGCGGTAATAAAGAACACCGGGCGCAGTCCGTAGGTGTCAGCAAGGATTCCGCCGACCAGCGGGCCAATCAGTGCGCCACTCACCGCGCCTGTCGATAGCGTACCCAGCGCCCAGCCGCTTTTATTGCGTGGGATCTGAGTGGCAATTAAGGCATTCGCGTTAGGCACAAAGCCGCCAAGCAGACCAAGCAGTGCACGCAGTACCAGAAACTGCCAGATATTTTGCGCCATTCCCATCAGCACCATCACGATAGCCATACCGAGGGCAGAACGCAGCAGCATGATTTTTCGGCCTTTGCGGTCGGCTAATCCGCCCCAGAAGGGGGAGGCAATGGCAGAAAACAGGAAGGTGATGCTAAACACCAGGCCTGACCACATGTTGAGAGACTCATGGCCGGTAACGCCGAGTGTTTCTATATAAAGGGGAAGGAAGGGCATGATAAGGCTGAATGCCGCACCGGTAAGAAAACAGCCGATCCAGGCAACGAACAGATTGCGTTTCCAATTAATGGGTTCTGGTGCTTTATCCGATGCAGGTGCCGAAGTCATAAATTACCAATGAGTGAGGTCCATTTACTCTGTGAAGAGGGCGAAACAGAGCGCAACAATAATGAATTAGCTCGATAATTATGCGCCGAATTATTACCCACTTCAATCATGTTGCAGACTTATTACGAAAAATTAAATAAGAACGTAGAAAGGAATTAACCGCAGCACAAGCGTTGAAAGGTAGGGACAAATTGCGGAGAAAATAGCCGGGCGGCGGGAGTATGCCGCCCAACTTTTAAGGTTCTGATTAACGCAGAGCGGGGTTGCTGACCACGGAATAACGACCGCTGCCGAGGAACATAATCACCAGACCGCCGAAGAAATACATTGCTTCACCTTCCAGGCCCCATGCACCCACCTCTGTCACGGTAAAGAACTTACCACCCACCACGAGCAGAACGGCAATAACCAGATTGAAAGACATCACCAGCGCTGCGGGACGGGTGAAAATGCCCAAAATGATCAGGACGGGCGCAATCACTTCACCGATGTAGGCACCGTAGGCAATGAAGCCCGGCAGACCGTGCGCTTCAAGCATTTTGGCAATCCAGCCTACGCCATTTTCCATCTTTGCCACGCCGTGGAACAGAATAAGGATGCCAAAAGTTAGTCTCAACAATAGCTTACCAAAATCAGGGTGATCGGTAACGCGAGTAAAAGAAGCGTTTAATTTAGCCAACATAGCAATGTCCTTAAGATAATTAACGTAGTGGTTAGCCGTGAAGAAAGCGTAGGGAATTAATCACGGTTGGAAATTATGCTTAAGTATTCGCTGAATTACGGCACGAGGAAATCAGATAAGATTGATGGAGTCTTTCAAAAAAACTGTTTAAACAAATCAGGTTGGTTGAAGAGGTTTGCTCTCTGGCATCAAGAGTGATGCCAGAGAGTGGAGATAGATTATGAAAATTAATTAATACAGTGAAGGCTCGCCTTCGGGGCGCGTCTTGAAGCGACGGTGCAGCCACATGTACTGCTCTGGCGCGAGTTTTATCTCGTTTTCCACGACTTTATTCATGTAGGTTGCTGCGACAACTTCGTCCTCCAGTGGGAAGTTTTCCACCGCTGGATGCAGCAGCAGCTCGTAGCCTTTTCCACCCGGCAAACGACGCGGAGTGAAAGGGATAATCGCCGGTTTACCCATGCGGGCCAACAGATAGGTGCCTGTCGTGGTTGCCGCTTTGTCCACCGCGAAGAATGGCACAAACACGCTGGCGCGCGGACCATAGTCGTGGTCAGGCGCATACCAGATGATGTCGCCCTGCTTCAGGCTACGAATCATTCCTTTCAGATCTTTGCGATCCAGCATCGCTTTGTTGGAGCGCATGCGGCCCTTGGTTTGTACCCAATCCATCAGCTTGTTGTCGTGCGGACGATAAACGCCGATGCCGGGGTTATGGATCCCGAAGATGCGTGCGCCAAGCTCAAGTGTCAGGAAGTGTACGCCGATAAGCAGTACGCCCTGCTGGTTATCACGGGCCTTTTGGATGTGCTCAAGCCCGCTGACCTTAAACCAGCGCTCGATGCGCCAGTCCGGCCAGAACCAGGCCATGCCGGTCTCAAACAGGCCCATACCCACGGATTCGAAGTTTTTCACCACCAGTTGGTCGCGCTGGCTTTGCGGCATATCAGGGAAGCACAACTCGAGGTTGCGCTGGGCGATACAGCTGCGGCGTTTTACAAAACGCATCGAAAAACGGCCAATCCCACATCCCATTTTATAAATCAGTGGATAAGGCAAAAGTACCAGTAAATACAACAGTCCCAGACCAATCCAGGTAGGCCAGTAACGGGGATGCAACAACGAACGGTTAAAGGTGGGTACCTGAGTCATAAAATCTCTGCGTCATAGTTTTGAAGTAGGAAAATATAAGCTCTGTCCAGACGGTATCAGGTAATAGGAATCCCAGAGATTCTACGACCTAATAACGGGATACAGTCTGCTAGCCGCTAGTTAAGGAAATCGCCTGCTTAAGTAAATTGGCATGATTACAGGGGATAAAATTTCCTAAACAAAGTCGTTTATTGTGACACTTTTTTTAACCAAGGTGAAAAAAGACGGCATTAAAACCTCATTTATGAAGGATTAAGCCCTGATATCTCCTTAAAACGTCTGAATTTTATGCTTGAAGTCTTAATTTTTTCTGAACAGCAGATGATTTAGTCGCATTAAACAAATGGGGTTTAGCTCGCTGATACTAGCGAATTGAATATTGATAGAGAACCCGACTTTGTCAATTCTGTTGGCATGTTAACCAGTAATAAAAGTGTAACAGGGCAGATTTAGCGAAGGGAGAGACGCCATCGTGACTAAAAGGGACGCCATCGCGATGGCGTCCCTCGATTAACCAAAATCTTATTTGGCGTTGAACAGACCCTTAACGCTGTGAGGTTCGCTGCGCCAGTACTGTTTAGGCGCGCTTACCTTGGCCCCCAGTTTGGCCGCCGCATGCCAAGGCCAACGTGGGTCATAGAGGATCCCACGTGCCAGAGCTATCATGTCTGCCTGACCGGTGCCGATAATGGCTTCTGCCTGTTCGGCTTCGGTGATTAAACCGACGGCGATCACCGGGATATTGACGGCCTTCTTGATGCTTTCTGCGAAAGGCACCTGATAGTTCGGACCCACCGGAATCTTCTGCTGGGTTGACAGCCCACCGCTGGAAACGTGGATGTAGGCGCAGCCCAGTTTTTCTAACGCTTTTGCCAGCTCGATAGACTGCTCGATGTCCCAACCGCCCTCAACCCAGTCGCTGGCAGAAATACGCACGCCAATCGGTTTGTCATTGGAGAAGACCTTACGCACTTCCTGATAGATTTCCAGCAGCAGACGTACGCGGTTTTCCAGAGAACCCCCGTATTGGTCGGTGCGTTTGTTGGAAAGCGGTGAGAGGAACTGGTGCAGCAGATAACCGTGCGCGCCGTGCAGTTCAATAAGGTCAAAGCCCAGCTTATTCGCGCGTTTGGCGCTCTCGACGAAGGCCTTTTTGAACTGCTCGATTCTTTCCAGTGACATCGCTTCTGGGGCAGCGTCGCTCTCGGCGAAGCCTACTGCAGAAGGGGCAACAGTCTGCCAGCCGCCCAGCTTGGCGCTGATTTGATTTCCGCCTTCCCATGGCGCGTAGCAGGAAGCTTTGCGCCCGGCGTGGCCGAGCTGAATACCCAGCGGCATATCGCTGTTGTCTCGCAAAGAGGTCACCAGGCTCGCCAGCGCCTCTTCAGTTTCATCGTTCCACAGGCCAAGATCCTGGGGAGAGATACGGCCCACGGCCTCAACGGCAGTGGCTTCGAGAATAAGCAGGCCCGCGCCGGAAAACGAAAGTTGACCGAGATGGGCGTGATGCCACGAGGTGGCCTTACCGTGTTCTGCTGAATACTGGCACATAGGGGCAATGACGATGCGGTTTTCCAGCGTCAGTGAACCCAGCGTGATGCTCTCAAATAGCTTGCTCATAGTTGCCTCGAGTAAGATTAGGTTAATGTAGTATGCGCGAAACCGGCGTTAACCGAAGCTTTAATCCTGATAGCTGTTTCATGTATGATAGCGCGGTTTTATTTTTACTCTGCTTAGAATAGCCTCAACGAAAGACAGGAAAGTACACCATGCCAGTGTTACATAACCGAATTTCTAACGAGGAACTGAAGGCGCGCATGCTGGCTGAAACCGAGCCGCGTACCACAGTTTCTTTTTATAAATACTTCCATCTCGATGATCCTAAAGCATTTCGCGATCGGCTCTACCTTGAACTGGTTAAATTAAATGTTTTTGGCCGCATTTATGTGGCTAAAGAAGGCATCAATGCGCAGATAAGCGTTCCACAAAGCCAGTTTGAAGCTTTTAAACAGCATTTGTTTGAGTGTCATCCCGCGTTCAACAATATTCGTCTGAATATCGCGCTTGAAGACGACGGTAAATCATTCTGGGTACTGCGTTTCAAAGTGCGTGAGCGCATTGTGGCCGACGGTATTGATGATGAAACCTTTGACCCTTCCAACGTGGGTGAATACCTCAAGGCGGAACAGGTCAACGCGATGATTGACGATCCCGACACCCTGTTTGTCGACATGCGTAACCACTACGAATACGAAGTGGGTCACTTTGACAACGCGATCGAAATTCCTTCCGATACCTTCCGCGATCAGCTGCCAATGGCCGTCGATATGCTGAAGGAAGATAAAGAAAAGAAAATTGTTATGTATTGTACCGGCGGTATCCGCTGTGAAAAGGCCAGCGCCTATATGCTGCATAACGGTTTTAAAAATGTTTATCACGTCGAAGGCGGGATTATCGAATACGCGCGCCGTGCGAAAGAGCAGGGCTTGCCGGTGAAGTTCAAAGGCAAAAACTTCGTCTTCGATGAGCGCATGGGCGAACGCATCTCCGATGACGTGATTGCCAACTGCCATCAGTGCGGTGCTGAATGTGACAATCACACCAATTGCCTGAATGACGGCTGTCATTTGCTGTTCATCCAATGCCCGGCCTGCGCCGCTAAGTTTGACGGTTGCTGTAGCGAAATCTGCCAAACTGAGCTCAAGCTGCCGCCTGAGCAGCAGCGCGCACTGCGAGCCGGTCGTGAGAATGGCAACAAAATCTTCAATAAATCCAAAGGATTATTGCAGACTACCATGCACATTCCCGAACCAAAGGACTCAGCCTCTCAAGAGTGATTAACGAGGTTTGACCTTAAGCCTGCTGGCCTTGTGCCGCAGGCTTAGCCTTTCTGATATATCCCCTTATCATCTTCCTGATGTCCACGCTATTAGCTCCATTTTAATACCTGCGTTGTTGCTTATCTTTTGCCAACAATCATCGCTGACATAAGCGAAATTTTCTCCTCATCAAACCTATCGAGGTAGTGTTTTTATCTGCCGAAAAAATCAGGGAAATGTCATTTTTTTGTCAGGATGAATTTTTTTTAAGACCTGAATTTTGCTGTTCTATACTTGACTGTAAGTAAAGCATAAAGTGACATAAGCGTGTGCAGACATTGTTTTTATTGTTTATTTATATCAGTGAGTTATTGATATTTGTTTTGTATTTTCATCCTGGGTTTACACCCCAATCACATGTCGGTATATACAGTAAACTTGACCAAGAACAAAATCTTGTATAGGTTAAAGATAAGTAAATAAGCGTTTTATTATTAATAGTGGCACGAATTTTAATGCCGTAAATGGCATAAAAAAAAGTGAATAATAAACGCAGCTGCATAGCTCTCGCATCATGTTTGTTCATCAGGAATGAGCAGACCAATCTACCAGGGAAGCGAAAGCTATGGTGCTGCACTGATAATAATTTAGGCAACATCTGAGGTAATTTTATGAAAGATTCAACAGAATCTCATACTTCGCACATCAAATTCTGGCGTAAGCGCAACAAGCCCGAGCTGACGCTCGACGATATCACCATTGTAGACAGAAAAATGCTGAACCGCGCAGTGGGCGCTGCGGCATTAGGTAACGCCATGGAGTGGTTCGACTTCGGGGTGTACAGCTTCCTTGCGGTGACCATTGGGCACGTCTTCTTCCCAAGCGGCAGTGCATCGGCACAGCTTATCGCGACCTTCGCGACCTTCGCCGCGGCCTTCCTGGTTCGTCCTTTGGGCGGCATGGTGTTTGGTCCGCTGGGCGACAAAATCGGTCGTCAGAAGGTACTGGCCTTTACCATGATCATGATGGCGGCCGGTACTTTTAGTATCGGCCTGATACCGGGTTACTCAAGTATCGGTATCGCTGCACCTATATTGCTGCTGGTGGCACGACTGGTGCAGGGATTCTCGACCGGTGGTGAGTATGGCGGCGCTGCGACCTTCATTGCTGAATATTCAACGGATAAACGCCGTGGCTTTATGGGCAGCTGGCTGGAGTTCGGTACCTTCGGGGGGTATCTGCTGGGGGCGGGTCTGGTGACTGGTCTGACGGCCTATATGTCTAACGATCAGCTGCTTGCCTGGGGCTGGCGCATCCCGTTCTTCATCGCCGCGCCGTTAGGTCTGTTTGGTCTGTATATTCGTTTGAAACTTGAAGAGACCCCTGCGTTCCAGAAACACATGGAGAAGCAGGAAGAGATCGAGCACAACAAACCTCAACAAACACTGTTCGAGATGCTGCGTAAATACTGGCGCCCGATGCTTCAGTGTATTGGTCTGGTGCTGCTGTTCAACGTGTCAAACTACATGCTGACCTCTTATATGCCGAGCTATCTGACTAGCGTACTGGGTCTGAGCGAGTTGAGCGGCCTGATGCTTATCATGGTGGTAATGTTTATCATGATGCCACTGACGCTGGTTCTGGGCTTCTGGAATGACCGTCTGGGTCGTAAACCTGTGCTGCTGGCCGGTGCCATTGGTTTGATTGTTCTGTCTATTCCTTCGCTGATGTTGATTGGTCATGGCGGAATGGTGGGTGTGTTCTGTGGTCTGATGCTCCTGGGTATTCTGCATACCTTCTTCTCAGGCACCATGCCTGCGGCGTTGCCAGCACTGTTTACCACCAACACGCGTTACAGCGCATTGGCAATTGGCTTTAACATTTCGGTTTCACTGTTTGGTGGTACGACACCGCTGGTGACCTCATGGTTGGTATCAGAAACCGGCAATGTTATGGTTCCTGCTTACTATCTGATGGGTGCGGCGTTGATTGGCGCTATTACCGTGTTCTCGTTGAAAGAGACGGCGCGTAAGCCTCTGATTGGTTCGGCACCCGCGGTTGAAACTAAAGAAGAAGCGAAAAAGCTACTTAAGAAACTGCATTTGCGTAAAAAGAAACGTGAAGAAGAAAAGGCAAATCTGGGAAATAATACCCCAACGTCATAATCATCTGGCGATCACAATAAGTTAGATGAAATTTAATAAGAGGCTACCGATAAGGTGGCCTCTTTTTTTCTGCATAAAAAAGTGTTTCGTTAAGAATATATAAATAACTGGACTGCCGGTCTTCTTAATATTCAACGCATCAGTGTCATAATATCGGCTTTAATTTTTCGGCTTAATGGGCGCAGCGCAAGGGGGTTCATTGGCCAGTGGAAATATTTGATGAGATTATATACGAAGCAAAATTCAAGACGATTTCTGACCTTAATCTTTTGCGTGATGTGGCGTTTGTGGACATACACCGTTCTGTCGCTGATATTGAGTTTTCTGGCTATCCGATAGTTGGGCATCTCTGCCATCCAGTCGCCGATCACCAGGACTTCCTGATCGCTGAAGATGGAGAAAGGCTGTGTACACAGCGTGGCGGGGGTCTTTGACAAAGTATGAGAGATAATTTTGTTCAGTATGGCATTAACCTGATGTTTTCGAAGGATCAGGAAGTTTTCGGCAATCATGATGGGTTCATCGTGATCGGGGTAATTGGCATCCAGATAGCAATAGATCTTGCTCGTTACCCTTAGTCTCAGGAAATTGCTGACCACGCTGTCGGTTTCCGTACAGTGGCAGTGGCTGGTCATATTCACCAATATTATATTTGGCTTAATCTTCTCGGCCTGAATTAATCCCTCTTCAATATTTTCAACGCCAGTGACGTTAATATCTTTATGGTCCGCGAGAACAGAAAGCATCCCGAGGCGCATAAAGCCGCAGGGTTCTATAATCAATATTTTCATCAATAACATCCTTGTTTTTATTCTTTAAATAAATATAACGACCACTCCATGTGATCCTGAGCGCTGAGGATATGTTTTTATAATAGCCGCTGTCAAATTTGCGAATAAAAAAGAGACAGATTATTGACGAAGGATATGAGTATCTTAATTTGTATTGATTGGGGAATTACTTCATAAAGAAATGCCGAAGCTTGGAGACATTATTCGCCGACGTTCTCTTCGGCGAATAATTCGTCTGTAGTGAATAATTATTTAAAACGTGACAGGGAGAACGGCGTGAGATCGGCTTTAGGCGCGAGACCTTGAGCAAACAACGATACGGTTTCACCCAACGCGCTGGCAAATTTGAAGCCGTGGCCGCTGAGTCCGGAAATTACCAACGTATTGTCGTGTCCCGGCACGTTATCAATGATGAAATCTTCGTCGACAGTGACATCATAGGTGCATGATGCGCCATAAAGGCAGACGCCGACACCCGGTAAGAATTGACGCAGGAAACCAAAGACTTCCGGACCGTCTTCTGCGACCGCACCAAACGGCGTGCGTTGCTTGGGTGAGTCGATAGGCTGACCGCCGTTGTGCTTGCCGAGTTTCAGGCTGTCTTTAACCGCCGGGAAGCCGTAAAACTGATCGCCGGCCTCGGTTTCCACAGTAAACGCCGGAAAGTTGTTCTCTTCACTGTAGCGCCCGTCGGCCTGATGCCAGGCGAAAACTTTACGCATTGGCGTCATCGGCAGGTCTGGCAGCAGTTTTTTTACCCAGGTTCCTGCGGTCAATGCCAGCTTACGCGCCCGGTATTCACCGTCGAGGGTGCTGACGATAGCCATATCACCTTCGTAGCGAATACTGTCTACCGGGCAGTTAAACAGCTGGGCACATCCGGCATCTCGCGCTAGCTTGATGTAACCTTCGATAGCTTTCTCACAGTAAAGGTAGCCGGAATCAGGTTCGAAAACGCCGCTATAACCTTCAGGAACGTTGAGCTGCGGCCATTTATGGCGGATCTGTTCAGCGCTCAGAGACTGTGTATTAAGGTTGAACTCTACTGCGCTGGCTTTCACGTTGGCAATAAATTCTGAACCCTGCGGACCAATGTTGATCACGCCACAGGAACGAAAAATCTCTTCGCCGGTCAGCATTGCGAGTTCGTTCCACAGTGCCTGTGCACGAAGCACAAGGGGAACATAGCGGGCACCTTCGCCATAGGCGTGACGAATAATTCGCGTTTCGCCGTGGTGGCTACCTTCTTTATGCGGCGGCATGGCGCTGTCGATCATCAGTACTTTCAGCCCGGCGCGCGTTGCATAAAAACCTGCGGCAGCGCCCACTGAACCACTGCCAACCACAATTAAGTCATAATCCATCAGACGACGGTTCCTCGACAAAAAAATTAAATAGGGGACAGGGCATGATAGTGAGTTTTGCTAGCGGATGGCAAGGCAGAAGCAGGCATTAAAAAAGGCACCGCGAGAGAGCTCGCAGGTGCCTTAGACTAAGGTGTGAAGATTAATGTTTACGTTGATCAATGTACTCATACTCGTGCGATTCGATCTTTTCTATGCCAGCTTCAAGGATATTGATCAGTTGCCTTGCAACGTCGGTAGTTAACCATAGGGTTCTATCTACCTGAGCATCCTCTGGCGTTTGGTCTTTAGAAGACAGGTAATGAAGACGTATCATCATGGCGTCGTACGAATCTACTGTACTAATGTCCCAACCAACAAGCGGGTGTGTCTGAATAACTTCATCATTTCTGTCCATATAGACCCCTTATTTTGTAGTGACTATCATGAGTGACTAACGAGGATCAATGCGGCTCATTATCAAGTGAGCAATATAAGTATAAGCATATATTTGATTTTATCGATAGAAATCCCTTATTTAGAGGTAAAAAAAAATTTGAGTACAATTTGTAGGCATTTTGTTCAGGAAGGGGACAAATAAAAAAGCCGGACAGCGACGCCCGGCAAAGTCTTAACTGGCCTGTGCGGCCTGATTGTTATTAATTTATAGGGTTAGAAATCCTGGCCTTCGGCCGAGAACCAGTCGTCGGCACTCTCCCAGGTTTCCTGCAGAATTTCTTCAATAATATCTTTATCGGTCTTTGCGCCGCCCAGTACCGACAGGTTGTTTGCCCCGGCATAGCGGACGTGTACGCTATTATCCGTCTCGGAAAATTGTTTATTGACCCGCTTGCTCAGTTCAGCTGATAGCGCTTCTAGAGCGCCAACCGGCAAAGGTTTTGTCCTGTCGATACAGACTTCAATACGCATAACACTCCCTCCGTATAATTTATACTGTGAATATATACAGTTAATTTTGGAAGAGCAATAGAGAGCGAATAAAAAACGGGAAGAGGTCAGTCTCCCCGTTAAAAGAGTATCGCGAGGCTTAGCAGGCGGTGACTTTCCAGTTAAGCGTTTGACCGGCAAGGAATGGCACGATCGAATCATTGCCCAGCGGAATGGTTTCCGGTTGAGTCACGGGTGTGCGGGTCAGTTCAACGGTGCCTTCGTTCAACGGCAGGCCGTAGAAGTTAGGGCCGTTCTCAGAGCAGAAGGCTTCAAAGTGTTGCAGGGCGTTCATCTCTTCAAATACGGTCGCATAGGCAGAGAGCGCGAGCGGGGCGTTGAAACAGCCCGCGCAGCCACAGCTGGACTCTTTCAGATGCTTGGCGTGAGGCGCAGAGTCAGTGCCCAGGAAGAAACGTTTGTTACCGCTGGCGATAACTTCACGCAGCGCCTGTTGGTGAACGTTACGCTTCAGAATCGGCAGGCAGAACAGGTGAGGACGTATACCGCCCACCAGCATATGGTTACGGTTAAACATCAGGTGCTGAGGCGTGATGGTCGCGCCCAGGAACTCGTTGCCTTCCTTTACATACTGCGCGGCTTCTTTGGTGGTGATGTGTTCAAAAACCACTTTCAGCTGCGGGAACTGACGACGGATAGGATCCATCACTTCATCGATGAAACGCGCTTCACGGTCAAAGATGTCAACGTCTGCATGGGTCACTTCGCCGTGAATAAGCAGAGGCATGCCAATCTTCTGCATGCGTTCCAGCACCGGATAAATCCCTTTGACGTTGGTCACGCCGTGGCTGGAGTTAGTGGTGGCATTGGCTGGGTAAAGTTTCGCGGCGGTAAATACGCCTTCCTCGAAACCACGAGAAACTTCGTTCGGGTCCAGGGAATCGGTCAGGTAGCAGGTCAGGAGTGGAGTAAACGCGTGACCGGCAGGAATAGCGGCTTCGATGCGAGTGCGATAGGCAATAGCGGCGTCGACGGTGGTGATCGGCGGCGTCAGGTTTGGCATCACTATCGCGCGACCAAAAACTTCACTGGTATACGGCAGAACCGTATTCAGCACAGCGTCGTCACGCAGGTGGATATGCCAGTCATCTGGGCGGCGTATTTTCAAAACTTGCGGTGTTGCGGTCATGTTACAAAACTCCGGCATTGAGAGACAGGACGTTCAAAACAGGTGCAGTAATGGGAGCATTATCGGCGGGGTACAAGGATAAGCGCAAACTGCTAAGGATGCATCAGTTTGTTAAGCTAACATTGAAATCAGTAGGGGCCGGGGAGCATAGTGGTCCTCAATTATTAGAAGTCTTGCACTTCGCTACGCGCTAAGAAGCTAAATTTATCATACAGGAGTTGAAACTATGGAAATCAGAATCGTTGCCCCACTGACCGTTAAACCGGAATTTATTGAAGAGGTTACCACCGCACTGCTGGCCGTCGTCAGCGCCAGCCGCGAAGAGCTCGGGTGCCTACAGTACGATTTGCATCGAGAGATTGATAACCCAAACAATTTCGTTTTCTATGAGCGCTGGCGCTCCGATGAGGCCATTGCTCAGCACGAGCAGAGCGCGCACTTCAAACACTTTGTGAGCCAGATTGAAGGCAAACTCGAGAAGATTGAAATCAAGAAACTGAAACTGTTTGCCTGATCTGTCAACGGCAATCCTCAGACATAAAAAAACCCGCCATTGGCGGGTTTTTAGTGTTAACGATAACGCGATATTACTGCGGCATTTCCGGCTTGGTAGCCGGTGCCGTCGAGGTGCTGGCGGCGGCGTGGCCACCGGCAGACCCTTTACCTTCGAAATCGTATGCCGGGCGAACCCAATCGCTGAAGCGTGCTGGCTCTGCAACGTAGGCGGCAGCAGGGGCTTTAGTCATCGGCGCACTGGCGTGATGCTTAAAGCGTGGCTGGTCGTCTGCGGTTGACGCTGGAACCGGTGCAACAGAGGCTGGCGCTGCCGGAATCTCAATAGCAGGAGCCTGAGCTTCTGTCGCTTCAATACCTGCAACTTCGAGTTTAACCGCGTCTTCAACCTGCGGTTTAACAGCTTCAACCGGCGCTTCTTCAACTTTCGCAGATTCTACGACAGGTTCGGCAACCGGTTCTACTGCGGCTGGCTTGACGACTTCTGCCTCTGCGGTTGCAACAGGCTCAGACCTTGCTGGCTCAACAACGGCAGGCTCTTCGGCGGCGGCTTCCACGGCGGCAGGTTCAACAACCACTGGCTCGGTTGGCGTCGGTGCAGGGACTTCTGCATCGGTCGCTTCGAGGGTCGTCGGTTCTACGACGTGGGGTTCAGCGGCAACGAAGGCCTTAGTCGCTTCGACTTCTTGCTCGATCACTTCCTGCGCTTCTGCAAACGTCAGGGTAGAGGTCGGAACGTGAGTTTCAACGGCTGGCGCAGATTCTACCGGCGTCGGCTTCACTTCGGCAACCGGGGTCACTTGTGCAGGCGCTGGGGTATTTTCCTGGGCGATAACAACCTGCTCGGTCAATACTGCGGCCTGGACGGCAACGTCCGCTGCCGCTGCTTCCTGCTCAACGTTCTGAACGGCATCGACAGCTTGAACGACAGGATAGGAGATCCACACTTTGCCTGAAGCCATTTCTGGCGACACGAATGCACCGGCCAATGGCATTGGGGACTGAGTCGGGTAACGCTCATCGCGGTAGCGACGACGGCGTTGACCGCTGACGCGCAGGTGGCGAGGAGAACGACGAGAGCGGCGTGGCATACCGTTTTCACGGGTGTTGTCACCCTGCGCATCTTCGGAGTCCACGTCGTTCGCTGCATCATTCAGTGCCGGTTCGGCCGCTTTAGGTTCAGCTGGACGCTCGGCCGGTTTAACACCGGTGATAAGCATCTGTGCTGCATCTTCAACGTCCTGATCCACTTCAGACTCGAAACGAATCTTCTGGGTCAGTTGACGACGCTGGCGACGCTGAGACGGCATGCGCTCGTCCTGGTCTTCAACGGCGGCAACCTGTGCTGGCGCTGCGGCAACTTCTTCCACGACGATGTTTTCAGCCGCTTTATCTTCCGGCTGATTTTTGCGTTTGTCTTCATTGCGACGGCGTGAGCGATCGCCACGTTCGCGACGAGGCTGCTGCTGTTCTTCGCGGTTAACGACGTTTTCAACGTCCTGAGCAGCGGCTTCAACCGCAACAGGCTCTTGATTACGACGGTTACGACGATTCTCTTCACGCGGCTCGCTGCGGCTTTCGTTGCGGTCATTGCGCTCGGTACGGTCGGTGCGACCTTCGGTGCGGTCAGAACGTTCGTTACGATCGCTGCGTTCATTACGATTATTACGTTCACCGTTACGCTCGCCACGTTCACCGCTACGCTCATTGCGCTCGCCGCGTTCACCATTGCGACGGGTGCCCTGACGGCGTTGATTACGACGATCGTTGTTACGACGATTTTCAGTCTCGGTAGCTTCTGGCTGTGCTTTAACTTCTTCAACCACAGCCGGTTTAGCTTCAGGCTCTGGCGTTGAACCGAACAGATTCTTCAGGCCGCCAAGCAGTTTGCCCATAAAGCCGGTTTTTGCCGCAGGAGCCGCTGCCACAGGAGCCGTGTTAACCGCCGTGGTGCGAGTTTGTACAGGCTGCGGTGCTGCCACTGGCTGCTCGTAAGCAGGAGGTGCTTCTACCGGCAGAGCAAAGGTCGCCAGAGCAGGCTGCTCAGGACGCTTGCGCTCTGAAGGTGGGTCCTCGGAAGGTTGCAGCATTTCGGCTTCATGCAGCTGAGGCAACAGGTAGCTCAGCGTTGAAGACTCTTCGCCCTTACGCACACGCATTACGTGGTAGTGCGGGGTATGCATCTGGTCGTTTGGCACGATAACCGCACGCACGCCGCCTTGACGCTTCTCGATGGCATTCACCGACTCACGTTTTTCGTTAAGCAGGTAAGAGGCAATCGGCACTGGCACGATAGCGTGAACTTCTTTGGTGTTTTCTTTCAGCGCCTCTTCTTCGATCAAACGAAGAATAGACAGTGAAAGCGACTCGTTGTCACGAATGGTCCCGGTACCGCTACAGCGTGGGCAAACGTGGTGCGTAGACTCACCGAGTGACGGGCTGAGGCGCTGACGCGACATTTCCAGCAAACCGAAACGAGAAATACGGCCAATCTGGATACGTGCACGGTCTTGGCGAACAGCATCACGCAGGCGGTTTTCAACTTCACGCTGGTGGCGAACCGGGGTCATATCGATGTAGTCGATAACGATCAGGCCACCGAGGTCACGCAGACGCAGCTGACGGGCAATTTCGTCGGCTGCTTCAAGGTTGGTGTTGAACGCCGTTTCTTCGATGTCACCCCCGCGTGTTGCACGTGCGGAGTTGATGTCGATAGCGGTCAGTGCTTCGGTGGTGTCGATAACGATTGAACCGCCGGAAGGCAGACGAACTTCACGCTGGAAGGCAGATTCAATCTGCGATTCAATCTGGTAGTGACTGAACAGCGGAATTTCGCCCACGTATGGCTTGATTTTGCTGCTGAAGTCAGGACGACCCAGTGCTGCAATGTGCTCTTTCGCCAGTTCGAGAACCTTTGGGTTGTCGATCAGGATTTCGCCGATGTCAGGACGCAGATAGTCGCGGAATGCGCGGACAATCACGTTGCTTTCCTGGTGGATCAGGAATGGAGCAGGGCGGCCTTCAGCGGCTTTCTTGATGGCATCCCAGTGTTTCAGGCGGAAGCTCAGGTCCCACTGCAGGGCCTCTGCGGATTTACCTACACCGGCGGTACGCACGATGAGGCCCATGCCGTCAGGGAGTTGCAGTGAAGAGAGGGCTTCTTTCAGTTCGGTACGGTCATCGCCTTCAATCCGGCGGGAAATACCCCCAGCGCGCGGATTATTAGGCATTAACACTAAATAGCTGCCGGCCAGGCTGATGAAAGTCGTCAGCGCTGCACCTTTGTTACCACGTTCTTCTTTATCTACCTGAACAATAACTTCCTGACCTTCGCGCAGAACATCTTTGATGTTTGGACGGCCATGAGAGGAATAATTGCTGGGGAAGTATTCGCGGGCGATTTCTTTGAGAGGGAGAAAACCATGTCTTTCCGCACCATAATCAACAAACGCTGCTTCAAGGCTTGGCTCTATGCGGGTGATTTTACCTTTGTAAATATTGGCTTTTTTCTGCTCGTGTCCAGGACTTTCAATATCCAGATCGTAAAGCCGCTGTCCATCTACAAGAGCAACGCGCAACTCTTCTTGCTGAGTTGCGTTAATCAACATTCTTTTCATCTTAACTTACTCGTTATTTTTGCATTATTGTCAGAACTGCGGGCAAAATAACCTCTATGGCCGGATTAAACCGTTGGCCCCGAGTCTTCTCGCATAGTCGTCAACCTCCCGGTTGTCGCCTGCATAGGGGCGCATTATTTTCGGTAAGACTGCTTTTGCCGGGTTAATAACCACAGCGTGGTGAAAGCAGTACTTTTAGTAGGGGAATAGCCTCTGATTTTATGTAGCCAGATCTCATTCCATTTGCCGGCCAAGCTGCAACCCGCAGCCCGCTAATTGCTTGATTTCACATTACGTCTTACGCCATTGCTGCGTTTTTGTGTCATCAGGCAAATCTATAATTCCAGCGTTTTCCCTAAGTTCAAGAGAATCAACGCGGAAGTGAATCCATTATTCCATTGCTGGCACTGAGATAGCAAGGTGACTTTTAGGGGAAGCTAAAGTTATTTGGCACCTTTGTGCGCTTTAGCACCGCCTTTATTCACCGATTAAATTGCCTGTTTTAAGTATTCCTTCACAGTTGCTGGTAAACTTAGAGTTAAGCACAGAAAAATCAGCGGCGCGAACCCCGCCCTCAATATTTAGAATCATCTAGAATCATGGCCAATGAAAACTGAGAATCCAACTGTACAATTAATCCCCATCACCGAAGAAGAAGCCGGTCAGAGAATTGATAACTTTTTGCGCACCTTCCTCAAAGGCGTGCCGAAAAGCATGATTTATCGCATTTTGCGAAAAGGCGAAGTTCGTGTGAACAAGAAGCGAATCAAGCCGGAATATAAATTATTGGCCGGGGACGAGGTTCGCGTTCCTCCGGTGCGGGTTGCCGAGAAAGAAGAGGCGCCGGTTTCAGCCAAGCTGGACAAGGTTGCCGCGCTTGAGCACTGCATTCTGTTTGAAGACGATCACCTCCTTATCCTTAATAAGCCTTCCGGCACCGCTGTGCACGGCGGCAGTGGATTAAGCTTTGGCGTGATTGAAGGACTGCGCGCGCTGCGTCCCGATGCGCGTTTCCTGGAGTTGGTTCATCGCCTCGACCGTGACACCTCCGGCGTGCTGCTGGTCGCGAAAAAGCGTTCGGCGCTGCGCTCCCTGCACGAACAGCTGCGCATGAAAACCATGCAAAAGGATTACCTGGCGCTGGTGCGCGGCGAGTGGCAGTCACACTGTAAAGTTGTACAGGCCCCTTTATTAAAGAACATCTTGCAGAGCGGTGAGCGTATCGTTCGCGTCAATAGCGAAGGCAAACCTTCCGAGACGCGCTTCAAGATTGAAGAAAAATACGCCTTTGCCACCCTGGTGAAGGCCAGCCCGGTCACCGGCCGTACGCACCAGATTCGCGTGCACACTCAGTATGCCGGTCATCCCATCGCCTATGATGACCGCTACGGTGACCGCGAGTTTGACGCCCAGCTGGCAGGAAGCGGCATTAATCGCCTGTTCCTGCATGCCGCCGCGCTGCGGTTCGAGCATCCGGCAACCGGTGAAACAGTAAGAATTGAGGCCCCTCTGGAGCCTAAATTGCGCAACGCGCTGACCAAGCTGCGTAAAGGCGTGAAGTAATCACCGCCTTCTGCTCAAAAAATTAAGCGCCTGCGGGCGCTTTTTTTATGCCGTTGGGGTCAGGGGATTGATGCCGTGGTCGCGCAGCAGGGCGAGCAGGGTAATCAGCGGCAGGCCAATCAAGGTATTCGGGTCGCGGCCGTCGAGCTTATCGAACAGGCTAATCCCCAGCCCCTCACATTTAAAGCTTCCCGCGCAGTCATAAGGTTGTTCAAGCTGAACGTATCCGGCAATCTCCTGTTCTGAAAGGGCGCGAAAATGCACGTCGAAAGTTTCGCACAGCGTCTGAGCCTGACCGCTGTCGGCATCGACCAGGCTCAGGCCGGTATAAAAGCGCACCTTTTTGCCGCTCGCCATGCTGAGCTGGCGACACGCATTGTCAAAATTGTGAGGTTTACCGAGGATCGTTTCTTCGATAACACAGACCTGATCCGATCCTATGATAAGGTAACCAGGATGTTTTTCCGCCAGCGCACGGGCTTTTTGCTCGGAAAGACGCATCACCAGAGAGACGGCAGACTCTCCGGCAAGCGGCGTCTCGTCGATGTTTGGCGCCGCCCAGTCGAATTTCAGCGTAGTTTTCTCAAGGATTGCGCGACGATAGGCCGAGGTGGAGGCCAGAAGGATCCTTTTTTGTGGCATTGTTTGCATAATTTTTTTCACAAAGCATAGCGTTATTGAATCACACATTTTAAACTGTCCGCCGCTGAGGAAGCGAATATTGGTGAAAGGCGCAGTAAAATGCCCTTTTTCTTTGACTCTACGTCGTTACAAAGTTAATATGCGCGCCCTATGCAAAAGGTAAAATTACCCCTGGCCGTTGATGCCGTTCGTACCGCCCAAAAGCGTTTAGACTACATTGGAGTCTACGACGCCGAACAAGTGACGCGAGTTGCCGCATCAGTGGTCAGTGTGGATTCAGATGTACAAACCTCTTTGTCGTTTGATATCGACAATCAACGTCTGGCCGTAATTAAAGGTCATTCAGATGTTACTGTTACTCTGGAATGTCAGAGATGTGGCAAGACGTTTGAGCATCAGGTTCACACAACATATTGTTTTAGTCCTGTTAAGAACGATGAGCAGGCTGAGGCATTACCGGAAGCGTACGAGCCGATCGAAGTCGACGATTTTGGCGAAGTTGATCTGCTGGCAATGATTGAAGACGAAATTATTCTTTCACTGCCTGTCGTTCCGGTACATGAATCTGAACACTGTGAAGTGTCCGACGCGGAAATGGTATTTGGCAAATTGCCTCCTGAGGCCGAGAAACCGAATCCGTTTTCCGTATTAGCGAGTTTAAAGAAAAGTAATTGAGGAGTAAGGTCCATGGCCGTACAACAGAATAAACCAACCCGTTCTAAACGTGGCATGCGTCGTTCACACGATGCTCTGACCACCGCCACTTTGTCTGTGGACAAAACTTCTGGCGAGACTCACCTGCGTCACCATATCACTGCCGACGGTTTCTACCGCGGTCGCAAGGTTATCGGCTGATTTCTTACTTGCTAACTATTTACTTGATAACTTTAAACTTGTTAAGTAATAGCAAGGCGATACCTTGAAACGTTTGACCATCGCGTTAGACGTTATGGGCGGGGACTTCGGTCCTTCCGTCACAGTGCCTGCTTCATTGCAGGCACTGACCTCTAATCCTGAACTCAATCTTCTTCTCGTCGGCGATCCCGATAAAATCACACCACTCCTGGCTAAGACCGATCCTTCTTTACTGGACCGGATACGTGTTATTGCCGCTGAGTCTGTGATTGCGAATGATGCGAGAGTTTCGCAGGCAATACGCACCAGTCGTGGAAGCTCTATGCGCGTAGCGCTGGAGTTTGTCAAGAGTGGAGAGGCGCAGGCCTGCGTCAGTGCCGGGAATACCGGCGCACTGATGGGATTGGCAAAGCTGTTTATCAAGCCGCTCGAAGGCATTGAGCGCCCGGCGCTGGTCACCGTTTTACCGAATCAGCAGCGCGGAAAAACCGTGGTGCTCGATCTGGGGGCCAACGTCGAATGCGACAGCCAGATGCTGGTGCAGTTTGCTGTGATGGGGTCGGTCATGGCGGAAGAGGTGGTTGGTACGCCTAATCCGCGCGTGGCTCTATTAAATATCGGTGAAGAAGAGTCGAAGGGGCTGGATAATATTCGCGAAGCCGCTACGATTTTAAAAAACATACCCGTAATCAATTATATCGGCTATCTTGAAGGCAATGACCTTTTGACCGGTAAAACTGATGTCATGGTATGTGACGGTTTTGTAGGTAATGTCACACTGAAAACTATGGAAGGTGTGATCAGGATGTTTTTGTCGTTGCTTAAATCCTCTGGGGAGAATGGCAAGAAGTCTTGGTGGATGAGGTGGTTTGGGCCAGCTTTGCAAAAAATAGTACAGAAAAAATTAGCAAAGCGTTTCAGTCATCTCAATCCGGACCAGTACAATGGCGCAAGTTTGTTAGGATTACGCGGCATCGTGATAAAAAGCCACGGCGGAGCAAATCAGCGGGCGTTTGCTGTTGCTATCGAACAGGCTGTTCAGGCGGTGCAGCGGCAGGTTCCCGAGCGGATTGCCGCGCGCCTTGAGGCTTTACTACCCAAGAGTGACTGACTGTACATGTATACAAAGATTCTCGGTACGGGGAGCTACTTGCCCGTACAAGTTCGGACTAACGCCGACTTAGAAAAAATGGTTGAAACCTCCGATGAGTGGATAGTCACTCGTACGGGTATCCGTGAGCGACGCATTGCGGCGCCGGATGAGACTGTTGCAACAATGGGTTTGACTGCGGCCGAAAGGGCGTTGGAAATGGCCGGCGTCGATAAAAACGACGTAGGACTGATCATTGTTGCCACAACCTCATCTTCCCACGCGTTTCCAAGTTCAGCCTGCCAGATTCAGAATCTGCTGGGCATTCGTGACTCGGCGGCGTTTGACCTCGCAGCGGCCTGTGCAGGCTTTACCTATGCACTGAGCGTGGCGGACCAATACGTCAAAAACGGTGCCGTGCGTTACGCGCTGGTTATTGGTTCCGACGTGCTGTCCCGCAAGCTCGACGACGAAGACCGCGGCACCGTTATCCTGTTTGGTGACGGCGCGGGCGCAGTCTTGCTGGGTGCCTCTGAAGAACAGGGAATTATCTCTACTCATATGCACGCCGATGGCCACTATGGCAATCTGCTGAGCCTCGAGTATCCAAACCAGAAAACCCCTGACCAACCCGCTTATGTCAAAATGGCAGGTAATGAAGTCTTCAAAGTGGCCGTTACTGAGCTGGCGCACATTGTTGATGAAACCCTGCAGGCCAATAATATGGACCGTGAGCAGCTCGACTGGCTGGTGCCGCATCAGGCAAACCTGCGCATCATCAGCGCAACCGCTAAGAAGCTGGGTATGGGGATGGATAAAGTCGTGGTTACCCTCGACCGACACGGCAACACCTCAGCAGCGTCCGTTCCTACTGCGTTCGACGAAGCCGTGCGTGATGGCCGTATCCAGCGCGGGCAGTTAGTGCTGCTCGAAGCGTTTGGTGGTGGCTTTACTTGGGGTTCTGCCTTAGTCCGTTTCTAATTTTTCGGACCTATATTTACTCTTTTGACTAACACAGGCGCGATGGGTGTTACACGCGCTTTATTTTGACAGGATAGTTAAATGACCAAGATTGCAGTCGTTTTCCCTGGCCAGGGTTCTCAGGCTCTGGGCATGCTTTCAGATCTGGCGGCGTCGCATCCCGTAGTGGAAGCGACCTTTGCTGAAGCTTCTTCAGTATTAGGCTATGATTTGTGGCAGCTGGTTCAGCAGGGTCCTGCTGAAGAGCTGAACAAGACCTGGCAGACCCAGCCTGCGCTCCTTGCGGCCTCTGTCGCTATCTGGCGCGTATGGCAGCAGGAAAAGGGCGCTGAGCCGGCATATATGGCCGGTCATAGCCTGGGTGAATACTCTGCGTTGGTTTGTGCCGGTGTTCTGGATTTCAAGCAGGCTATCAGCTTGGTTGAACTGCGCGGCAAACTGATGCAGGAAGCCGTTCCGGAAGGAACAGGCGCAATGTCCGCTATTATTGGTCTGGACAACGAGTCTATCGCCAAAGCCTGTGAAGCGTCTGCACAGGGTGAGGTTGTTTCGCCGGTGAACTTCAATTCTCCGGGCCAGGTCGTTATCGCGGGTAACAAAGCTGCGGTTGAACGTGCTAACGAAGCTTGTAAAGCCGCCGGTGCAAAACGTGCCCTGCCATTGCCAGTCAGCGTTCCTTCTCACTGCGCGCTGATGAAGCCTGCAGCAGATAAGTTGGCAATTGCGCTGGATCAAGTTTCTTTCAGCCAACCACAGTATCCTGTCGTTAATAACGTGGATGTGAAGGTTGAAACCTCGGCAGAAGAAATTCGCAGTGCGTTGATTCGCCAGCTCTACAGTCCCGTGCGTTGGGCTGAAAGCGTCGAATTCATTGCGCAGCAAGGCGTTGAGCAGTTAGTAGAGGTGGGTCCTGGTAAAGTATTAACCGGACTGACCAAGCGTATTGTTGACACCCTGACGGCAGTAGCAGTGAACGATACTGCAAGCCTGTCTGCGGCGATTGAACAATAAGAAGAGGAAAACCATGAGCTTCAACGGAAAAATTGCTTTGGTCACCGGCGCAAGCCGGGGTATTGGCCGAGCTATTGCAGAGAAACTGGTTGCCGGTGGCGCACGTGTTATTGGCACCGCGACCAGCGAACAAGGTGCTGAAGCTATCAGTGCTTATTTAGGCGAAAACGGCAAAGGTTTTGCACTCAATGTGACTGATTCGTCGTCAATTGATCAAGTATTGGCGACGATTCGTGCTGAATTTGGCGAAATCGACATTTTAGTCAATAATGCTGGCATTACCCGTGATAACCTTCTGATGCGTATGAAAGACGACGAGTGGCAGGATATCCTGGATACGAATTTGACTTCTGTGTTTAAGCTGTCAAAAGCAGTAATGCGATCTATGATGAAAAAGCGGTTTGGCCGGATCATCACCATTGGTTCTGTAGTTGGGACCATGGGTAACGCAGGGCAAGCTAACTACGCGGCAGCTAAGGCCGGTTTGATTGGTTTTAGCAAGTCTTTGGCGCGTGAAGTTGCTTCACGCGGCATTACTGTCAACGTCGTGGCTCCCGGCTTCATTGAGACGGACATGACAAGGGCGTTGACAGATGATCAACGCGCAGGCATTTTGTCATCAGTTCCAGCCAACCGGTTGGGCGATGCAAAAGAGATTGCCAGCGCTGTTGCATTTTTAGCCTCTGATGAGGCCAGCTACATCACTGGTGAGACTTTACATGTCAATGGCGGCATGTATATGGTCTGATAATCACTAGGAATCTGCTTATTTGGCTTTAAAAATAGTCAAATATAGCAAAATAGTGGTTTGACCAGCCGGGATTTAGTTGCATCTTTTCCAACATTTTATACACTACGAAAACCATCGCGAAAGCGAGTTTTGATAGGAAATTTAATAGTATGAGCACTATCGAAGAACGCGTTAAGAAAATCATCGTTGAACAGCTGGGTGTTAAACAGGAAGAAGTAGTTAACTCTGCATCTTTCGTAGACGACCTTGGCGCAGATTCTCTCGACACCGTTGAGCTGGTTATGGCTCTGGAAGAAGAGTTTGATACCGAGATCCCTGACGAAGAAGCTGAAAAAATCACTACTGTTCAGGCAGCTATTGATTTCATCAACAACGCTCAGGCGTAATCGAAACTGTTCTTTTAACAGGTTTTGATAGTTAGGCGGTCATTTGACCGCCTAAGTTTTTTTCGTCCCACGGTATTTTTTCCCTCCCTGGAGGACACACGTGTCTAAACGTCGAGTTGTTGTGACTGGACTTGGCATGCTTTCTCCTGTCGGCAATACGGTAGAGTCCACCTGGAACGCTCTTCTTGCCGGTAAGAGTGGCATTGGCCTAATCGACCATTTTGATACTAGTGCCTACGCAACGCGTTTTGCTGGCTTAGTAAAAGATTTCAACTGTGAAGAGTACATCTCGCGTAAAGATGCTCGCAAGATGGATCCCTTTATTCAGTACGGTGTTGCTGCCGGTATTCAAGCTATGCAAGATAGCGGCCTTGAAGTGACAGAAGAAAATGCCCCGCGTATTGGTGCCGCGATTGGTTCAGGCATTGGCGGATTGGGTCTCATCGAAGAAAACCATACTGCATTGGTTAACGGCGGCCCGCGTAAAATAAGCCCGTTCTTTGTACCTTCTACCATCGTCAACATGATTGCCGGTCATCTGAGCATTATGTTCGGTCTGCGAGGCCCAAGTATTTCTATTGCCACCGCCTGTACTTCCGGCGTCCATAACATTGGTCATGCGGCACGTATCATTGCTTATAACGACGCAGACGTGATGCTGGCAGGCGGCGGTGAGAAAGCCAGTACGCCATTGGGCGTAGGTGGTTTTGGCGCAGCGCGTGCCCTTTCAACGCGTAATGACAACCCTCAGGCTGCTAGCCGCCCGTGGGACAAAGACCGAGACGGTTTTGTGCTGGGTGACGGCGCCGGTATCATGGTGCTGGAAGAGTACGAACATGCGAAAAAACGCGGCGCGAAAATCTATGCCGAGATCGTCGGTTTTGGCATGAGCAGCGATGCATTCCACATGACTTCACCGCCGGAAGACGGCGCAGGTGCCGCGTTGGCAATGCAAAATGCGCTCCGTGATGCCGGAATTACTCCGTCTCAGGTTGGCTACATCAATGCGCACGGCACCTCTACGCCTGCAGGCGACAAGGCTGAAGCGCAGGCAGTGAAGTCGGTCTTCGGTGCAGACGCGCACAGGGTTCTGGTCAGTTCGACCAAGTCCATGACCGGTCACCTTTTGGGTGCGGCCGGTGCGGTAGAGTCTATCTTCACGCTGCTTGCGCTGCGCGATCAGGCCGTACCGCCAACGCTTAATCTGGATAATCCAGACGAAGGCTGCGACCTCGACTTCGTACCACACGAAGCGCGTCAGGTTAAAGGCATGGAATACAGCCTGTGTAACTCCTTCGGTTTCGGCGGCACCAACGGTTCTCTGCTGTTCCGCAAACTGTAAGCGTCACTTAAGCTGAAAGAAAGGCCCGTTCTGCGGGCCTTTTTGCTGTCTGTCAGACGCCGAAATCGGATTGAAAGTCGGAATGCTCTCGTGGTATCCATGGGGGGACTACGCCAGTCTAAGGCCGAAGGAGAGAGATAAGATGTATTGGGTTAACGGTGTTTCTCAGCACTCGGTTGCGCTGGGTGACCGCGCGGTGCAGTTCGGTGACGGCTGTTTCACCACCGCGTGGGTAAAGAACTCCAGGGTGCAGCACCTTGACGCGCACCTTATACGGCTGCAAAAAGCCGTTACAGCGCTGCTGATGCCCGATTGCAACTGGGGACAGTTGCGCGCAGAGATGCAGGCCGCCGCCGAGGGGTGTGACGAGGGCGTGCTCAAGGTCATACTCTCTCGCGGAGAGGGCGGGCGAGGTTACAGTACCCAAGGGGTGAAAGGCCCGACGCGGATTGTTTCCCTGAGCGGTTACCCGCAGCACTATCACGCCTGGCGAGAGCAGGGCATTGCGCTGGCGCTTAGTCCGGTGGCGTTGGCGCGCAGTCCGCTTCTTGCGGGCATCAAGCACCTGAATCGTCTCGAGCAGGTGATGATCCGCGCTCATCTCGATAACACCGATGCTCATGAGGCGCTGGTGGTGGACACCGCCGGTATGCTGGTCGAATGCTGCGCCGCCAACCTGTTCTGGCGTAAGGGAGACCAGGTATTCACGCCCGACCTGTCAAACTCAGGCGTGGACGGCCTCATGCGCCAAAAAATTATCGACGTTTTAGCCCATTCGGACTCATTCAGCCTCGAGATTGTCAACCAACCCGTTACTACGTTGGCAGATGCTGAAGAAGTGCTCGTTTGTAATGCCTTAATGCCAATTCTTTCAGTCAGAAAGGCCGAAAACTGGCATTATAACGCCTCGAAATTATTTGAATTTTTACATCCGCATTGCAGCTAAGCGCCGCTGCTGTTTTTTTGTAAAGTGAACAACGTCATGAAAAATAAAAAGATCAAAATTTTTGGCATTATCGTCATCGTCTTAGTGGCGCTGATGATTGCGGGCTACGTCAAAGTTGAACGTTTTGCCGATCGCAAGCTGAACATCGTCCAGGAAAAGATTTTCACCCTGCCAGCCGGTACCGGGCGCGTGGTATTGCAGGACATGCTGGTGAGCCAAAAGCTTATCAATTCTCCGACCCTGTTCGGCTGGCTACTGCGCATCGAACCGGCGCTGAGCGAATTCAAGGCCGGGACCTATCGATTCCCGCAGGGTATGACCGTGCGTCAGATGCTCGAGCTGCTAAAAAGCGGCAAAGAGGCCCAATTCAACGTTCGTTTTGTGGAGGGTTTCCGCCTGCAAGACTGGATGCAGGAGCTGCAAAAGGCGGGCTATCTCAAGCATGAATTGACCGGCAAAAGCGATGACGACATCGCCACCGCGCTGGGCATGAAGGACGCTAAAAATGCCGAAGGGTGGCTCTATCCTGACACCTATTCCTATACGGCGGGCACCACCGACGTCTCGCTGCTTAAGCGTGCTCATCTGCGAATGGAAAAAACCGTGGCGCAGATCTGGGCCGATCGCGACCCGTCACTGCCGTACAAGACGCCGACCGACCTGCTGACCATGGCCTCGATTATCGAGAAAGAGACCGCGCTAAAAGACGAGCGCCAAGAGGTTGCATCGGTATTTATCAACCGTTTACGTATCGGCATGCGTTTGCAAACTGACCCGACGGTTATCTACGGTATGGGTGATGCCTACAAAGGGGCGATCACTAAGAAGGATCTTGAGACCGCAACGCCGTATAATACTTACATTATCGAAGGCCTGCCGCCGTCGCCAATCGCTATGCCGAGTGAGGCATCCATTCAGGCTGCGGCGCATCCGGCGAAAACCGATTTCCTTTATTTTGTCGCTGACGGAAAGGGTGGACATACCTTTACGACTAACCTCGACAGCCATAACAAGGCAGTGCGCGCGTATCGCGACCTGATGAAAAACAAGAATGAAAAGTAGTTTTATTGTTATCGAAGGCCTTGAAGGGGCAGGTAAAACCACGGCGCGTGACGTCGTGGTCAATACGCTGCGCGAACAGGACATCAAAGACATCCAGTTTACTCGTGAGCCGGGCGGAACGCCGCTTGCCGAAAAACTGCGTGACCTTATTAAACAGGGGATTGAGGGCGAGCCGCTCACCGACAAGGCAGAGGTGCTCATGCTCTATGCCGCGCGCGTACAGCTGGTCGAAAACGTGATTAAACCGGCCCTGGCACGCGGTGCATGGGTCGTCGGCGACCGTCACGACCTCTCCTCCCAGGCCTATCAGGGCGGTGGTCGCGGTATCGACGCACGCCTGATGACCTCTCTGCGCGACACGGTGCTCGGCGATTTTCGCCCTGACCTGACGCTTTATCTTGACCTGCCCCCGGCTATTGGCCTGCAACGCGCGCGCGCGCGCGGCGAGCTCGACCGAATCGAGCAGGAGTCACTGGCGTTTTTTGAACGCACCCGCGAGCGTTACCTGAGTCTGGCCGCCGAAGATGACCGCATTATCACTATCGATGCGTCACAAACGCTCGAGCAGGTGACCGCCGATATTCGCCGCGCGCTGATTGGCTGGATTTCCCGCCAGCGCCAGCAGGACAGCCGCGGATGAATTGGTATCCCTGGCTAAACGGTCCTTACCGCCAGCTGATCGCCCAGTATCAGGGCGGTCGCGGCCATCACGCCCTGTTGATGCATGCTGCCAAAGGCATGGGCGACGAGGCGTTGGTCTATGGTCTGAGCCGCTGGTTGCTGTGTCAGCATCCTGACGGGGAAAAAAGCTGTGGAAAATGCCACAGTTGCCATTTGATGATTGCCGGTAACCATCCGGACTGGCACGTCTTGACGCCAGAAAAGGGGAAAAATACCCTCGGCGTCGAGCCGGTTCGTCAGCTGATTGAAACCTTGTACAATTATTCTCAGCAGGGGGGGGCAAAAGTCGTCTGGCTGCCGCAGGCCGAACTGCTGACCGAGGCGGCGGCCAATGCCCTGCTCAAGACGCTCGAAGAACCCCCGGCCGGGACCTATTTCCTGCTGGGTTGCCGTGAGCCGTCGAGGCTGTTGCCGACGCTTCGCAGCCGCTGTTTTTACTGGCATCTAGCGACGCCGGAGGCCTCACTGGCCGCACAGTGGATTGCCCGTCAGCTTCAGGTTGCGCCACTGTCGATTCAGACCGCACTGCGTCTCGGCGAAGGCACACCGTTGGCCGCGCTGGAACTGCTTCAGCCGGAGCGCTGGAAACAGCGCGAACAGCTGTGTCAGCAGGTCTCCGCCAGCTTCCAGCAGCGCTGTCTGCTGTCGCTGCTCCCTCAGCTGAATCATGATGATGCCGTTGAACGCCTGTTCTGGCTGTGTTCGCTGCTGCTTGACGTCATCAAATATCAGCAGGGTGCGGGTCATTACGTGATTAATCTCGATCAGCAGCCGCTGATTGCCGCGCTGGCCAATACCTTAAGCAATGAGGCGTTGCAGCAGAATCTGCAGGGTTGGATGCGCTGTAGGCAACAGTTGCTCAGCGTCGTTGGCGTTAACCGAGAGCTGCTGCTCACCGAACAGTTGCTGGAATGGGAAAACTCGCTTTAAGCCTGTTCCTGTAAATTTTACCTGCAAATACAAAGAGTTAAATCTATGTTTTTAGTCGATTCACACTGCCATCTTGACGGCCTGGACTACGAAAAACTGCACGGCGGCGTTGACGATGTGCTGGCAAAAGCCCGCGAACGCGACGTGAAATTTATGCTGGCAGTAGCCTGTACGCTGCCCGGTTACCGCGCGATGGCAGAGCTGATTGGCGATCGTCCAGAAGTGTCCTTCTCCTGCGGCGTTCATCCGCTGAATATTGAGGGCGGATATGACTTCGAAGAGCTGCGCACTCAGGCTGCTGGTGCGCGCGTCGTCGCGATGGGTGAGACCGGGCTGGACTATTTCTATCAGAAAGAAGAGGCGCTGATTAAGCTGCAACAGGATTCTTTCCGTCATCACATCCGCGTCGGTCGTGAGCTTAACAAGCCGGTTATCGTGCACACCCGTGATGCCCGTCAGGACACGCTGGATATTTTGCGTGAAGAGAAGGCCGGTGAATGTGGCGGCGTGCTTCACTGCTTTACCGAAGACCGTGACACGGCTGAGCAACTGTTGGATCTCGGGTTATACATCTCCTTCTCGGGAATGGTCACCTTCAGAAACGCCGAACAAATTCGGGAAGCCGCGCGCTACGTGCCGCTGGACCGCATCCTGATCGAGACCGACTCGCCTTATCTTGCACCGGTGCCGCATCGTGGAAAAGAGAACCAGCCGGCCTACGTTCGCGACGTAGCTGAGTATCTCGCGGTGGTTAAGGGTGTCAGCCTCGAAACGCTGGCCGTAGCCACGACGCAAAACTTCTCACGCCTGTTCCACGTAGACGCTGCCCGCCTCGCCTGATACTGCGTGTAGCGTTTTCTGCATTTTATTTTTCACCTCGTAATTAATCGTCTGAACCGCTAATCTGCACGCCGCGGTTTGGGCGATACTCGCCGGCGATCCGGATATAAAACGCCTGATTTATTGAAAATACGCCACTTTTTACGCCATCGTTGGCGTTTTTTTAACAAAACGTGACTGTCATCAAATAATATTGAGGCGATTTATTTTACCCTTCGTAAAAAATAAAAGGGGCAAAAATATGTCCCGCCCGCAGCGGCGAGAAAAGCCGCCGCAACAGGGTTTACGGCACCCGCTAAAGACCCTACGAAGCAGATACCCGTCGTCATCAAGACTCAGCCTTGGCTGAGTCTTTGAGTAACAAGGGTATGACCATTACTCAGGAGCACTCTCATATGTTCAAGAACGCGTTTGCAAACCTTCAAAAGGTCGGTAAATCGCTAATGCTGCCCGTTTCCGTCTTACCTATCGCAGGGATCCTGCTGGGTGTCGGTTCGGCAAACTTTAGCTGGCTGCCCGTCATCGTTTCTCACGTTATGGCCGAAGCGGGTGGATCAGTCTTTGCCAATATGCCGCTGATTTTTGCTATCGGCGTAGCGCTAGGTTTCACCAACAACGACGGCGTCTCTGCGCTGGCGGCGGTGGTGGCCTACGGCATCATGGTTAAAACCATGGCCGTAGTAGCACCGTTGGTCCTGCATCTTCCGGCGGAGGAGATTGTCAGCAAGCATCTTGCCGACACCGGCGTACTCGGCGGGATTATGTCGGGCGTGATTGCAGCCTCGATGTTTAACCGCTTTTATCGCATCAAGCTGCCGGAATATCTGGGCTTCTTTGCCGGTAAACGCTTCGTGCCAATTATTTCCGGACTGGCAGCGATTATCCTCGGCGTTGTGCTGTCCTTTATCTGGCCACCGATCGGCAGCGCAATTCAGACCTTCTCCCAGTGGGCAGCCTACCAGAACCCGGTGGTGGCGTTCGGTATCTACGGCATCGTAGAACGCGCGCTGGTGCCGTTTGGTTTGCATCATATCTGGAACGTACCTTTCCAAATGCAGGTTGGCGAATACGTTAACTCGGCGGGCCAGGTGTTCCACGGTGACATTCCACGCTACATGGCGGGTGACCCGACGGCGGGCAAACTGTCCGGCGGCTTCCTGTTCAAAATGTACGGCCTTCCGGCCGCAGCGATTGCTATCTGGCACTCGGCAAAACCTGAAAACCGGGCCAAAGTGGGCGGCATCATGATGTCTGCCGCGCTGACCGCCTTCCTGACCGGTATTACCGAGCCGATTGAATTTGCCTTCATGTTCGTCGCGCCAATCCTCTACGTGATCCATATGATTCTGGCCGGTTTGGCTTTCCCGATTTGTATTCTGTTGGGGATGCGTGACGGAACCAGTTTCTCCCACGGCTTGATTGACTTCGTGGTGCTGAGCGGCAACAGCAGTCGTATCTGGCTGTTCCCGATCGTTGGCGTGATTTATGGTCTGGTGTACTACACTATTTTCCGCGTGCTGATTGTCAAACTGAACCTCAAAACACCGGGCCGTGAAGACACTGCGACGACACAGACGGCACAGGGCAGCAGCGAAATGTCCGCCTCACTGGTCAAGGCGTTCGGCGGCAAAGAAAACATCACCAACCTCGACGCCTGCATTACCCGTCTTCGGGTGAGCGTGGCCGACGTTTCCAAGGTCGATCAGGCGGGTTTGAAACAACTGGGCGCCGCGGGTGTGGTCGTCGCAGGTTCGGGCGTACAGGCGATTTTTGGCACCAAGTCTGATAACTTGAAAACGGATATGGACGACTATATCCGCAACCACTAATCGACAAGTAAAACACTCGTATCATAAAAATAAAAAAGGAGACTTCGGTCTCCTTTTTTATTTTAAAATTCATGAGAGTGTCGTGGGTGGCGTTGTTGAAAAGACCGGCTGGTGATTACAAAATAGCAGGCGACATCGGTTGGGTTTTAGCCAATCAAACGTGGCGGCAGAGAGACAAAAGACGATCTGATTTCCGTTGCCGCCGCTCCTTATTCGGGTATTGAGTTGCAAACGCCCTAATAAACTTGAAAATAGCAGAATGGCTGACTCATACTGCGCTCGCAGTTATTTGTAATAAAGAGCTTTCAATGGAGAACTATCATGGCCGAAGAAACGATTTTCAGTAAAATTATCCGCCGCGAAATTCCGGCTGACGTGGTGTATCAGGACGAACTGGTGACCGCGTTTCGCGATATCGCCCCGCAGGCGCCAAGCCATATCCTGATTATTCCCAATATCCTGATCCCGACCATGAATGACGTGACCGCCGAGCATGAAGCCGCACTGGGTCGCATGATGACCGTCGCGGCGAAAATCGCCGAGCAGGAAGGTATTGCAGAAAATGGTTACCGTTTAATTGTGAACTGCAATAAAGACGCCGGTCAGGTGGTGTATCATATCCATATGCACTTGGTGGGCGGTCATAATCTTGGCCCTCTGCTGTCGCGTTAACACGCGGTTTCGCCATCAGGATGCCCGCTGCTGCGGGTGTTCTAGCGCTTATTGAGGGAAGGTTATGCGATTTTTGATTGCCTGTGCGATGTTGCTTTGTCTGGCAGGATGCAGTACGAAACCGGGCATTGCGCTGAATAATCAGCAAACGGTTATCATGGAGTCGCCGGTCTTGACCGCAGGGATTATCCCAGGCGAGCCGTCACTTTCCAACGACGAAGGACGCCAAAAGGCGACGCTGACGCTCAGCAATAATCAGTCTAAACCGATACAGATACACTATGTATTCTATTGGTATGATAAGCAGGGGTTGGACCTGCTGCCGTTTGCTGCGCCGCGAACCATTACCGTTCCAGCAAATTCCGACGCCGATATCTATTCGCTTAACGGCAATCTTGATGCGTACAGTGTACGTGTCCACCTTTACCTTTAATTTCCCGTAGGGAGAGGGTTGATGAAAAAGTATTTAATCGTGGCATTGGCAACTTTAGCGTTAAGCGGTTGTATTTCCACCCAGCAAGAACAACAAGAGCAGCAACAGCCTCAGACACCACCGCCGACGACCGCGCCTATCACCACCGTGCCGCCTATCGGTACGCCTGAGACCTCGGGTCAGCCGCCGGTTGAAACTATTCCTCAGCCGCCGAAACTGCAATCCATTGACTGGAGCGCAACGGTACAGCCGTTAGTGGCGAAAATGCTCAAGGCTGACGGCGTTCAGTCTGGCAGCGTTTTACTGTTGGATAACGTGAAGAACAGCACTAACGGTTCGCTGCAAACCGGTAAAATAACCGATGCAATGCATACCGCACTGGCGTCTAACAACACCTTCACCGTGGTTCCGGCTTCGCAGCTGGCGAGCGCCAAACAGGCGATGGGCCTTTCTGCTGACGACAACCTGGTCTCGCGCAGCAAGGCGATTGCGCTGGCGCGTCAGGTCAATGCCCAGTATGTGCTGTACAGCGATGCGAGCGGCAACGTGAAATCGCCAACGCTCGATATGCAGCTGATGACCGTGCAGACCGGTGAAATTGTCTGGTCTGGCAGCGGTGCCGTTCAAAATCAACAGTAGTTTACGCAGTCTCGTTGAAAAACATCTTCCGGCGGATTATTCCGCCGGTTGTGTTTTTACTCCGGTAGAAGGGTTGAGCAGCGAAAGCTGGCGGATTGAATCGCCCACGCATCGCTATCTTGCCCGCCTTGAATCGGCTGAAAAACAGTTGCTGGGGATCGACCGGCGGCGTGAAAACCGCCTGCTGCGCCACCTCTCTTCCACGGGCATCGCGCCTCAGGTCTTGCGTTGGGCGTATCCCTGGCTGGTGGTGAGTTGGGTGGACGGCGAAACACTGAGTCAGGCGCTGTTTTTCTCCGCCGAGCAGCAGCGGCAGTTGGCGGCCTTGTTGGCCCGACTGCACGGCGTTGCGCCGCAGGGCGAGGTGCTGGATATCCGACGGCGGCTGGGGCGATACTGGCAGGCGATTGACCGGCGGCGTTTGACACCGGCGTGGCTGCGAGTGCATCAGCGAATGATGAAACGCTCGCCGCCAAAGGCGCTGAAGACGGCGGTGACACACATGGATATTCATCCTGAAAATGGGGTCGTGAGTCCGCAGGGCACGCGCCTCATCGACTGGGAATACGCGGTTTCTGCCGATATCGCACTGGAGTTCGCCGCCTTGTTTCGCGGCAATGGCTACAGTCCGTCTCAGCAATCGCAGCTGTTGCTGGACTATGCCCGGTGCGGCGGATACCCCGACCTTGTGCGGCTTGAGGCGCAGATCCGCCTCTGGCAACCTTGGCTCGATTATCTGATGTTAATGTGGTTTGAAGTGCGTTGGCAGCAAACCGCCGATGCGCGCTATACGCTTTGGGCGCAGCCTCTGCGCCAGCAATTATTTTCTGAATTTCAGTAAAGGAGTAGTGGGTCTTGGGTCCAGTAATGTTAGACGTCGCCAGCTATGAGCTGGATGCTGAAGAGCGTGAGATTTTACAACACCCGCTGGTCGGTGGCCTGATCCTGTTTACCCGCAACTACCACGACGTGGATCAGTTGCAGGAGTTGATCCGCCAGATTCGCGCGGCGTCCCGCGAACGTCTGGTGCTGGCAGTCGATCAGGAAGGGGGCAGGGTGCAGCGCTTTCGTGAAGGTTTTACCCGTATTCCGGCGGCGCAATCTTTTGCAGCTTTGAACGATGAACCTGAGGCCGGACGTCTGGCCGAAGAGGCGGGTTGGCTGATGGCGGCAGAAATGATCGCCATGGACATCGACATAAGCTTCGCGCCGGTCCTGGATATCGGCCACATCAGCGCCGCTATCGGTGAACGTTCGTTCCATGAAAATCCACAGAAGGCACTGGATATCGCCGAGCGCTATATCCGCGGCATGCACGCCGCAGGAATGAAGGTCACCGGCAAGCACTTCCCGGGTCATGGCGCGGTCACCGCAGACTCACACAAAGAGACGCCGTTCGACTCACGCCCGCTTGAGGTGATTCGCGCTCATGATATGGCGATTTTCCGCCAGCTTATTGAACGCAAGATGCTCGACGCGGTGATGCCGGCACACGTGATTTATACTCAGGCTGACCCACGTCCTGCCAGTGGTTCGCCCTACTGGCTGAAACAGATCCTGCGTCAGGAACTGGGTTTCAACGGCGTGATTTTCTCCGACGATTTGTCGATGGAAGGCGCGGCGGTGATGGGCAGCTACGCCGAACGCGGTCAGGCTTCTCTCGATGCCGGTTGCGATATGATTCTGGTGTGCAACAACCGCGACGGTGCGGTCAGCGTGCTGGATAACTTGTCTCCAGTCAAAGCGGACAAGGTGGCGGGCTTGTACCATGGTGGGGCCTATCAGGGTAAATCCAGTCGTCAGGCTTTGCGAGACACTCGCCGTTGGCAGCGTTCTCACCAGGAGCTTACGGCGCTGAATGAGCGCTGGCAGGCGCACAAGCAGGCCTGACAGCGCGTTAGCTGTTTCAGGCTTTTGCAGTGATACCGAGGTTTAATGAGGAAAGATATGATCATTTATCTGCATGGCTTTGACTCAACCAGTCCGGGTAATCATGAAAAGGTGTTACAGCTACAGTTTATTGACCCCGACGTGCGCTTTATCAGCTACAGCACGCTGCATCCGCGTCACGACATGCAGCACCTGCTTAAGGAAGTTGATAAGGCGTTGCAACAGGCTCCAGACCCACATACGGTGATTTGCGGCGTGGGTCTGGGAGGCTATTGGGCAGAACGGATCGGCTTTTTATGCGGCGTTCGTCAGGTGATGTTCAACCCCAATTTGTCACCACAGAACAACATGACAGGCAAGATAGACAGGCCAGAAGAGTACGTTGATATTGCGACCAAATGTATCAGTGATTTTAGAGAGAAAAACCGCGGTCGCTGTCTGGTTATCCTCTCGCGTGACGACGGTGTCCTCGACAGCGCCGAAACGGCCAAGGCTCTCTCTCCCTATTATTCTATCGTCTGGGACCAGGTTCAAAGCCATAAGTTTAAGGATATCTCGGTCCATTTGCAGCGAATCAACGCCTTCAAAAATCTTTCCTGAAAAATAGTCTCTTCGCGTCCCGGTGCTAACTGATTGAATAGCAAGATGCAAAATTTTTGTTACCTCTGGGACGCAGTCAAAAAGAATTGATGCAGATCAATTTTGGTATAATCATCCGACTCCCGCATGTTATCCTCGTCTTTCAAGATGATTTAACTTGAGCAACCCTATGTTATCTAAGGATAATAACGTTACCCTTAGATAACATTTGGTTTACATTTGAGGGAGTCATAGTGACTGAAGCAAAGAAGAAAATTGTGATTATCGGCGGTGGAGCGGGCGGTCTTGAGCTTGCAACCAGCCTGGGTCACAAACTTGGCCGTAGCAAGAAGGCCGAGATAGTGTTGGTGGACCGCAACCACAGCCACCTGTGGAAGCCTCTGCTGCATGAAGTCGCCACCGGAAGCCTGGATGACGGCGTTGACGCGTTGAGCTATCTTGCCCACGCGCGCAATCATGGATTCACATTCCAAATCGGTACACTGACCGATATCAACCGCGAAAATAAAAGCATTAAGCTGGCCGAAATCCGTGACACCAACGGAGAGCTGCTGGTGCCTGAGCGCGATCTGGACTATGACCAACTGGTGATGGCGCTGGGCAGTACTTCTAACGACTTCGGCACGCCGGGCGTGAAAGAAAACTGCATTTTCCTGGATAACCCGCATCAAGCACACCGTTTCCACAATGAAATGTTAAATCTGTTCCTTAAATATTCGGCCAATCCCGATAAACAGGGCACCGTTAACATCGCTATCGTGGGCGGCGGCGCGACCGGCGTTGAGCTTTCTGCCGAGCTGCACAACGCGGTGAAAGAGCTGCACAGCTACGGTTTCGAAGGTCTGGACAGTCAGGCGCTGAACGTAACGCTGGTTGAGGCCGGTGAACGTATTCTTCCTGCTTTGCCGCCGCGCATTTCTGCCGCTGCACATCAGGAACTGACCAAGATTGGTGTTCGCGTATTGACCAAAACCATGGTGACCAGCGCCGAGAAAAACGGGCTAAACACCAAAGACGGCGAATTTATCGAAGCCGATCTGATGGTGTGGGCTGCGGGGATTAAAGCTCCTGATTTCATGAAAGATATCGCGGGTCTTGAGACCAACCGTATCAATCAGCTGGTGGTTGAGCCTACGCTGCAAACCACGCGTGACCCAGATATTTACGCGATCGGTGACTGTGCTTCCTGCGCTCTGCCGGCGGGCGGGTTTGTGCCTCCGCGCGCACAGTCTGCGCACCAGATGGCCTCACGTTGCTATGCCAACATTCTGGCGCAGCGCAGCGGTCAGAGCCTGAAGCCGTACGTTTATAAGGACCACGGTTCACTGGTTTCGCTTTCGCGCTTTAGCACCGTCGGCAGCCTGATGGGTAACCTGACCAAGGGCTCGATGATGATTGAAGGTCGCCTGGCACGTCTGGTCTATGTTTCCTTGTACCGTATGCATCAGATTGCGCTGCACGGGTATGTAAAAACAGGCCTGATGATGTTTGTTGGCAGAATTAACCGCGTGCTTCGTCCGCGTCTTAAACTGCACTAAACGTTTGACCCGCCTCCGATTTTTTTTAAATCGGAGGCTGAATCGATTCGAGCCATAGACTGTTGGCTTTTTACTGCCACTCTCTCGCACTTCTCTTAAGAATCCTCCCAATTCCTGCTTCACCTGCACTTTATCTGTTGGTTTTATCCAAAAGTCTTATTGTCCCTCGGACGCTAATTGCGCAAACTTTGACACAGGTTCAAACGAACTCTTTACAGCAGGCGATTCACGCACGCCGTTTCCTCAGAGGGATTTTGTTAGGGGGGAGCAAAATGCGTGGTAACACTTTCAGGAGGATGTCCTGTGAATAAGTCAATGTTAGCTGGCGTCGGGATCGGCGTTGCTGCGGCACTGGGTGTCGCAGCTGTAGCAAGTATGAACGTATTTTCTTCTGGTCCGCAGTATGCGCAGGTCGTAAGCGCGACACCGATTAAAGAAACCACCAAAACGCCTCGTCAGGAGTGTCGGAACGTGACGGTAACGCATCGTCGTCCGGTACAAGACGAGAATCAGATTGCGGGTTCTTTACTGGGGGCAGTAGCGGGTGGGGTAATAGGCCATCAGTTCGGCAGTGGGCGCGGACGCAGCCTGGCCACGGTAGCGGGTGCCTTGGGTGGCGGCTATGCAGGGAACCGCGTACAGAGCAGCATGCAGGATAACGACACCTACTCCACGCAGAGACAACGTTGCACCACGGTCTATGACAAGTCGGAGAAAATGCTGGGCTATGACGTCACCTATAAAATTGGCGACCAGCAGGGCAAAGTGCGGATGGACCACGATCCGGGCACCAAGATCCCATTGGATAAAAGCGGTCAGCTTGAGTTGACCTCAACGCGTAGCTAATCGCCAAATCCTAAAAATAAAAACCTGAGTTTTTAGCTCAGGTTTTTTTATGGCGGTTATTCAGGAAATCGTCAGGCGGGAAGCTGGTGCCCGGCGAACTCCTCAAGCAGTTCATCGACAAATTTCAGGCGTTTCGGTCTGTCGGTCAGGTCCAGCATAAACTTCAGCTTGCTCGGGCCGTCCAGTCGGTACACCTGAGGCTGCTTCTGGAGTAAACCAATCAGATACCCCGGATCGACGCGGTTTTTGTCGCTGAATTCGATGAAACCGCCGCGCTCGTTGCCCTCGATGCGCTTAATCCCCAACGCTTTCGCCTTGAGTCGCAGCACGGCGATGCTCAGCAGGTTACGCGCACCGTCTGGCAGGGTGCCGAAACGGTCAATCAGCTCTACGCGCAGTTCATCGACTTCCTGCTGGCTGCGTGCGCTGGCGATACGTTTGTACAGCGACAGGCGGGTGTTGACGTCAGGAATAAACTCCTCGGGCAGCAGCGCAGGCATACGCATCTCAACCTCGGTCTGGCTGGTAGTGAGGTCTTCGAGAGACGGCTCGCGCCCCTCTTTCAGCGCATCGACGGCGTTTTCCAGCAGCTCCATGTACAGCGAGAAGCCGATGGTGGTCATCTGGCCGCTCTGATCTTCGCCGAGCAGTTCGCCTGCACCGCGGATCTCAAGATCGTGCGTCGCCAGAGCGAAGCCCGCACCCAGATCCTCGAGTGAGGCGATCGCCTCGAGGCGTTTGTGCGCATCCGCCGACATCGCCTTCGGATTTGGCGTCAGCAGATAAGCGTAAGCCTGATGGTGAGAACGTCCCACGCGGCCACGGAGCTGGTGTAGCTGCGCCAGGCCCAAGTGGTCGGCACGTTCAATAATAATGGTATTGGCAGTTGGAATATCGATACCGGTTTCGATAATCGTGGTGCAGACCAGCACGTTGAAACGCTGGTGGTGGAAGTCGTTCATCACCCGTTCGAGATCGCGTTCGCGCATCTGGCCGTGGCCGATCGCAATGCGCGCTTCAGGGACCAGCTCCGCCAGACGTTCCGTGGCCTTGTCGATGTTTGCCACGTCGTTATACAGGTAGTAAACCTGCCCACCGCGCAGGATTTCACGCAGGATAGCCTCGCGAACCACTAAATTGTCGTATTCGCGAACGAAGGTCTTCACCGCCAGACGGCGTGCCGGTGGCGTAGCGATAATTGACAGGTCACGCATGCCGCTCATTGCCATGTTCAGCGTACGAGGAATCGGTGTGGCGGTCAGGGTCAGAATATCGACATCGGCGCGCATCGCTTTGATACGTTCCTTGTGCCGCACGCCGAAACGGTGCTCTTCATCGACTATCAGCAGGCCGAGATCTTTCCAGCGCAGGTCGCTCTGCAACAGCTTGTGGGTGCCGATAATGATATCGACCTTGCCCTCAATGGCCTCTTCCAGCACCGCCTGCTGCTCTTTGGCGCTGCGAAAACGCGACATCATCTCAATGCGCACAGGCCAGTTAGCGAAGCGATCGCGGAAGTTGTCGAAGTGCTGCTGCGCCAGCAGAGTGGTCGGTACCAGCACCGCAACCTGCTTGTTGTTGGAAACCGCGAGGAACGCGGCGCGCATCGCGACTTCGGTTTTACCAAAGCCTACGTCACCACAGACCAGACGGTCCATCGCCAGCGGCTGAGTCATGTCAGTCAGCACCGCGTTGATGGCCTGCGACTGGTCCGGCGTGGTTTCAAACGGGAAGGTCTGGCAGAACAGCTGATACTGTTCTTTGTCATGCTTGAAGGCAAAACCGGCTTTGGCTTCGCGCTGGGCGTAGATGTCGAGCAGTTCAGCGGCTACGTCGCGAACCTTCTCTGCCGCCTTCTGCCGTGCCTTGGACCAGGCTTCGCCACCGAGTTTATGCAGTGGCGCGGTTTCGTCTGCGCCACCGGCGTAGCGGCTTATCAGATGCAGCGACGAGACCGGTACGTAAAGCTTGTCTTCACCGGCGTAGGTGAGGATCAGGTATTCCGCTTTGATACCGCCGGCTTCGAGGGTCGTCAGGCCGAGATAGCGGCCGACGCCGTGTTCGAGGTGGACCACCGGTTGTCCGGGGCGCAGCTCGGCGAGGTTGCGGATAAGCGTATCGGTGTTGATAGCACGGCGCGTATCCTGACGGCGGCGGGCCACGCGCTCACCCAGCATGTCGCTTTCACAGACCAGTGCCAGCTGTTTTTGGTTATCGAGAAATCCTTTTTCACACGCGCCTATCATGATGTAGCGACCCGGTGCGGTAGCCTCTTCGATGCGCTCAATCAGGGTCGGATTCAGCTTGATACGGCCCAGCAGGTCCTGCAGCGTCTCGCGGCGGCCCTCACTCTCGACCGAGAACACCAGACTGCCGCCAAAGGATTCGTTGAAACGGCGCAGGTTGTCCATCGGCGCCTTGTTTTGTGGCACCACGGAGAGGTCTGGTAACGGCTGATAGTCCAGGTTGGTGTTGGCGCTTTTTTCCGGCAGTCGCTCGGCCTTGAGCTGAATACGCGGCCATTTTTTTAGCTCTGAATAGAGGCCATCCACCTTGAGCCACAGCAGGTCAGGCTCAACCAGCGGGCGCATTGGATCAATGCGGCGGCTCTCGTAGCGCTGCACCACGTCCTGCCAGAAGCGTTCGGCGGCGTGTTCCAGGTCACCGGTGTTCAGCACCAGCGTATTTTCTGGCAGATAGCTGAACAGCGTGCTCAGCGGCTGGCTAAAGAACAGTGGCTGCCAGTATTCGATACCGGCGGGGAAGGTGCCTTTACTCACCTGCTGGTAAACGTGCTCGGCGTCGCGGCGCACCTCGAACTTCTCGCGGAACTGGCTGCGGAACAGCTCGATAGCGTTCTTGTCGGTCGGGAATTCGTGCGCGGGCAACAGATTAATAGACTCGACTTCGCTCAGCGTACGCTGGGTATCGACGTCAAACAGACGCAGGCTGTCAATCTCGTCATCGAAGAAGTCGATGCGGTAAGGCTCTTCACTGCCCATGGGATAGAGGTCGAGCAGGGCACCACGGGTAGCAAATTCGCCGTGTTCCATCACCTGGTCAACGCTGCGATAGCCCGCCTGTTCAAGCTGTGCGCGCAGTTTGTCGCGCGACAGGCGCTGGCCCTTTTTCATCACCAGCGCGTGCCCGTGCAGGAACTCGTGAGGACAAACACGCTGCATCAAGGTATTGACTGGAAGGATGATAATGCCACGCTCCATGGTCGGCAGCTGATACAGGCTCGACAGACGGGCGGAAATAATTTCCTGATGCGGAGAGAAACTGTCGTAAGGCAGCGTTTCCCAGTCGGAGAGGCTGATCACCTTATGTTCGGTAAATTGCTGAATTTCGTCGCGCAGACGCAAGGCATTTTGCATATCCGGCGCGATAAGCATCACCGGACCCGCGTGGCGTTCGCTGATTTGGGCGCACTCCAGCGCGCAGGCCGAGCCGGTGAGTTGCCCCAACTGACGGGTATCGCCGGGACGCTCTGGCAGTGAATAACGCGGCTCTTGAGGCATATTTTGAAGCATAAGCAGTTTCGCAATCTCGTTTGTCGGCGGGGGAAGTCCGAATTTTCAGACCGTATCTTGCGATGCGGTTTGCTATCAGGTCAATCCGATTTGTACACGACTCTACATAAATAAAAGCCGCATAGTTACACCGTTAATGGTTCCATAAAGCACTGGTAGCCTTTATTATCCTTGATCACTTTGCAATGAGCTACTGCACTTAACGGATTTCATGTATCAACCTGTCGCGTTATTTATCGGCCTGCGCTACATGCGCGGGCGTGCTTCAGACCGCTTTGGGCGGTTTGTCTCCTGGCTATCCACCATTGGCATCACCCTTGGGGTGATGGCGCTGGTCACGGTGCTGTCGGTCATGAACGGTTTTGAGAAAGATCTCGAAAGTAATATTTTGGGACTGATGCCTCAGGCGTACATCACCACGGCGCAGGGATCGCTAAATCCAAAACAAATCACCCACGACGACGCTGCAAAATTGCAGGGTGTGAATCGTGCTGTGCCTTTCACGACCGGTGACGTGGTGCTGCAAAGCCCCGGTAACGTTGCGGTAGGCGTGATGCTGGGTATTGACCCTCAGGAGAATGACACGCTCTCGAAATCCCTGGTGGGTGTCAGTCAGCAGGACCTACAGCCGGGCCAGTACAAGGTCATCCTCGGCAGTCAGCTCGCGCAGCAGCTCAAGGTGCAGCGCGGCGACAAGCTGCGTCTGATGGTCACCAGCGTCAGCCAGTTCACCCCGATGGGCAATATCCCGAGCCAGCGTATTTTTACTGTAGCAGGCACTTTTGACGCCAACAGTGAAGTTGACGGCTATGAGATGCTGGTCAACATTCAGGACGCGTCGCGCATGATGCTGTATCCGCTGGGCAATGTCACTGGCTGGAGGCTGTATCTGAATAAACCGCTCGACGTCGATACGCTCAGCACTCAGGCGCTGCCAAAGGGCACTGAATGGAAGGACTGGCGCGAGCGTCGCGGCGAGCTGTTCCAGGCGGTGCGCATGGAAAAAAATATGATGGGCCTGCTGCTGAGTCTGATTGTGGCGGTTGCTGCATTTAACATCATTACTTCGCTGGGCCTGCTGGTCATGGAAAAGCAGGGTGAGGTCGCTATCCTCAAAACTCAGGGGCTGACCCGCGCGCAGATTATGGCGGTGTTTATGGTGCAGGGTGCGAGCGCCGGTATCATCGGCGCGTTGCTCGGTGCGGTGCTGGGCGTGCTGCTCGCGACGCAACTGAACACCATCATGCCTGCGATTGGCGTGATGCTTGACGGCGCGTCTCTGCCGGTCGACATCGAACCGATGCAGGTTATTGTTATTGCGCTGGTGGCGATGGTCATCGCGTTGTTGTCTACGTTCTACCCTTCATGGCGCGCCGCCGCCGCCCAACCCGCAGAGGCTCTACGTTATGAATAATTCTTTGTTGTTGCAGTGCGAAAACCTCTGTAAGACTTACCATGAAGGCAAACTCAATACCGACGTGCTGCGTAACGTTTCGTTTGCCATCAAGCCGGGCGAGATGATGGCTATCGTGGGCAGCTCCGGTTCCGGCAAGAGTACCTTGCTGCACCTGCTGGGTGGTCTGGATTCCCCGACCTCGGGTGAGGTGGTGTTTAAGGGTCAGTCGCTGAACGCGATGTCTTCTTCCGCCAAGGCCGAACTGCGTAACCGCCAACTAGGCTTTATCTATCAGTTTCACCACCTGCTGCCGGACTTTACCGCCCTCGAAAACGTGGCCATGCCGCTGCTAATCGGTAAAAACAAGGCGTCAGAGGTGCAGGACAAGGCGCGTGAGATGCTGGCGGCCGTGGGGCTCGAGCATCGCAGCAAGCACCGTCCGTCCGAGCTCTCCGGCGGTGAACGTCAGCGCGTGGCGATTGCCCGTGCGCTGGTGAACAATCCTGCACTGGTATTGGCCGATGAGCCAACGGGTAACCTCGATCAAAAGAACGCCGACAGCATCTTTGAGCTGCTCGGCGAGCTCAATGTGCGTCAGGGCACGGCTTTCCTGGTGGTCACGCACGATTTGCATCTGGCTAATCGTCTCAGCCGTCAGCTCGAAATGCGCGACGGTAAGTTACAGCAGGACTCAACCCTGTTGGGGGCGCGTTAATGTCAGCTATGCCTTTTTCCCTTCTTATTGGCCTGCGTTTTAGCCGTGGCCGCCGCCGTGGCGGCATGGTGTCGCTTATTTCGGTGATTTCCACGCTGGGCATTGCGCTCGGGGTAGCGGTACTGATTGTGGGCCTCAGCGCCATGAACGGTTTTGAGCGAGAGCTTAAGGACCGCGTGCTGGCTGTGGTACCGCATGGCGAAATTCGCCCGGTTAATCAGCCATTTATTGGCTGGGAAGACGTTATCCAGCGCGTCGAGAAGGTGCCGGGCATCGTTGCGGCGGCGCCTTACATACAGTTCAGCGGTTTGGTCGAAAACGGGGCCAAGCTGAGGGCGCTACAGGTTAAGGGGGTTGATCCCCAACAGGAAGAGCGCATCAGCGCAGCACCGAAATTTGTACAGGGCGATGCCTGGCAGAACTTCAGGCCTGGCGAGCAGCAGGTGATTCTGGGTAAAGGGGTTGCCGATGCGCTTAACGTCAAGCAGGGCGATTGGGTAACAGTGATGATCCCCAACAGCGACCCTGACATGAAGCTGCTTCAGCCTAAGCGTATCCGTCTGCACGTGAGCGGAATTTTGCAGCTCAGCGGACAGCTTGACCACAGTATGGCGATGGTGCCGCTGGCCGATGCCCAGCAGTATCAGGACATGGGATCCAGCGTAACCGGAATCGATATCAAAGTTAACGATGTTTTCGCTGCCAACAAGCTGGTACGCGATGCGGGCGAGGTCACAAAAGCCTACGTCTACATTAGCAGTTGGATAGGGACTTACGGTTATATGTACCGTGATATCCAGATGATCCGCGCCATAATGTATTTAGCGATGGTGCTGGTGATAGGTGTAGCCTGCTTTAACATTGTCTCCACGCTGGTGATGGCCGTTAAGGATAAAAGCAGCGATATCGCAGTACTGAGAACGCTGGGTGCCAAAGACGGACTTATCCGTGCGGTGTTTATCTGGTACGGGCTGATGGCCGGGCTGGTAGGCAGCGTGCTGGGCGTGGTGATTGGCGTGGTGGCATCGCTTGAGCTGACCAACATCATCAACCTGTTGCAAAAAATGGTCGGTCATAAATTTTTATCCGGTGATATCTACTTCATCGATTTTCTACCGTCGGAATTGCATTGGTTAGACGTTTTAAGCGTTTTAGCGACCGCCCTGGTATTGAGCCTGCTCGCCAGCTGGTACCCAGCGCGTCGCGCTAGCCGCATCGACCCCGCGCGCGTATTGAGCGGTGGTCAGTAATCAGTCTTCTTGAGCAAAGAAGTTTTTCCGGATAAAGAAAAGGAGCGGTGAATATGCGCACACGCCATCGGCTGCGTCGGTTTCGCAAAAATAAGCGCATACGCCATCAGCGTTTTCGGTCGAATATCTTCCATCGCGACAGTATGGCCGCGGCGGAGTTGAAAAGACCGTTCGTGGTGGTGCTCACCGGTGCCGGGATCTCGGCCGAATCAGGGATCCGCACTTTCCGCGCCGCAGACGGGCTGTGGGAAGAGCATAAGGTTGAAGACGTTGCCACGCCGGAAGGCTATCGGCGTGACCCGCAGCGGGTGCAGGCGTTCTACAACGCTCGGCGTCAGCAGCTGCAACAGGAAACGATTCAGCCCAACGCGGCGCATCAGGCGCTGGCGGTGCTCGAAGAGGCGCTGGGAGACAACTTCCTGCTGGTTACGCAAAACATCGACAACCTGCACGAGCGTGCAGGCAGTTCTCGGGTGCTGCATATGCACGGCGAGTTGATGAAGGTGCGTTGTACCGAGTCGGGACAGGTGTTTGACTGGAACCACGACCTTTCGGTTGATGACCGCTGCCACTGCTGCCAGTTTCCTGCCCCGCTGCGCCCACACGTGGTGTGGTTTGGTGAGATGCCGCTGCGGATGGACGAAATCTACACCGCACTGGGCAAAGCCGATTTCTTTATTGCTATCGGCACTTCCGGACATGTGTATCCGGCGGCAGGCTTTGTGCATGAGGCACGGGTTCAGGGAGCGCATACCTTCGAGCTCAATCTGGAGCCGAGTCAGGTCGAAAGCCAATTCGATGAGCGCATTTACGGGCTTGCCAGTAAGGTGGTTCCCGAGTTCGTGCACGCATTTCTGAGCAAGAAGAGCGACAGCTGGCGTTAATTTCCCACCAGGCTGTAAACGTACTAAAAATGACCTGACGCAATATTTGAGATATTCAGGCTGCGCATAATGAAACTCTGTCGCCAGAGGATGCCTGAATATGGATAACTTGCTTGACCGTTTCTTCCACTATGTCTCTTTTGATACCCAATCAAAAGCCAACGCAAAATCCACCCCGAGCAGTGAAGGACAGGTCAAACTGGCTCTCTCACTGCGCGACGAACTCATCTCGCTCGGCTTTGACCGCGTGGTATTGAGCCCTAAAGGCTGCCTGACCGCTACGCTGCCTGCCAACGTCAGTTGGCCAGTACCCACCATTGGCTTTATCTCTCACCTTGATACAGCGCCTGATTTCAGCGGCAAAAACGTCAACCCGCAGGTTGTCGAAAACTATCGCGGCGGTGATATCGCGCTGGGACAGGGCGAAGAGATACTCTCTCCGGTGATGTTCCCGGTGTTGCATCAACTGCTTGGGCAGACCCTCATTACCACCGACGGTAAAACCCTGCTCGGTGCCGATAACAAGGCCGGGATCGCCGAGATAGTCACCGCGATGGTGCGGCTCAAAAATGGCGATATTCCTCACGGTGATGTGCGCTTCGCCTTTACGCCTGATGAAGAGATTGGCAAAGGCGTGCAGAATTTTGACGTCGAGCAGTTTGCCGCTGAGTGGGCCTACACCGTCGATGGCGGCGGGGTAGGCGAGCTTGAATATGAGAACTTTAATGCCGCGTCGGCGACAATCAAAATTGTGGGTAACAACGTGCATCCCGGCAGCGCAAAAGGCGTGATGGTCAACGCATTGTCATTGGCGACGCGTTTCCATCAGGCGCTACCGGCTTCAGAAACGCCCGAGCAGACGCAGGGTTATGACGGTTTTTATCATCTGGTTAGCATCAAGGGCACGGTAGAACGCGCCGAAATGCACTACATTGTGCGTGATTTCGACCGAATTCGGTTTGAAGCCCGCAAGCATAAAATCATAGAGGTGGCGCAGTGGGTAGGGGAAGGGCTGCACCGCGACTGCTATATCGATGTCACCCTCGACGATCACTATTACAACATGCGAGAGCAGGTGATGAAGCATCCGCATGTGATCGAATGTGCTCAGCAGGCGATGAAAGACTGCAATATTCAGCCGACGGTCAAACCGATTCGCGGCGGCACAGACGGCGCACAGCTCTCATTTCGCGGACTGCCTTGCCCGAATATTTTTACCGGTGGCTATAACTTCCACGGCAAGCACGAGTTTATTACCCTGGAAGGGATGGAGAGTGCGGTATCGGTGATTATGCGGATTGTAGCGCTAACCGCGGAGAATGCGGCTAAGAAAAGATAGCGGTTCGATCCCCTCGTCCATGAGCGAAGAAGGGGATCGTTTAAGGCTTAGTCGTTGAAATACCAGTAGCCGTTGTTCACTAATGCGCAAAGTGCTGCGAGGAAAGAAGGATCCTCGAGCGCGTCGCCCAGCATGGCATGAGTGACGGTCAGGTTACGGCTCAACGCATCCGCAGCGGCGGTCTGTTCGGTCACAATCGCCTCACCGTTCACGTAGCAACGATCGCCAACGTGCAGAACGCGAAGCCCACCCAGGCGTTGCAGCGTCTCACCCGACTCCAGCAGCTCGTACACTTCACCCGGCTGATAAGGCGGCTCCGGTGGCGCAACGTCAAGCTCGTGGCGTGACTGAGAGATGAACTCCCCAAACCAGCTGTTGAAATGCTCCTGATTGTTCACCAGATCCAGCATCATGTTGCGCAGGCCGTCAAGCTCGTGCTGCTGGATCTCGGCAGGATGATCGCGTTTCACCAGCGTTGGATCGCTATAACGTTTGCTGCCCAGCTCGCGAGACAGCGCGTAGTCGGCGAAACTGCTGATCATTTCGCGTGAGTTAGGTGCACGGAAGCCAACGGAATAGTTGAGGGCATTCTCAAGCGAGTAACCTTCATGCGGGAATCCAGGCGGGATATAGATGATATCGCCCGGTTCCATCTCTTCGTCGATGATGGCGTCAAACGGTTCAACCTGAAGAAGATCAGGGTGCGGCGTGTGCTGTTTCATCGGGATTTTTTCCCCAACGCGCCAGCGGCGACGGCCGGTGCCCTGAATGATGAAGACGTCATACTGGTCGAGGTGCGGGCCAACGCCGCCGCCGGGAACAGAGAAGGAAATCATCAGGTCGTCCATGCGCCAATCTGGGATCTGGCGGAAAGGGCGCATCAGGTGTGAGGAAGGTTCATGCCAGTGGTCGACGGCCTGAACCAAAATGGACCAGTTATTCTCGCCGAGGTGGTCATAGCTTTCGAACGGGCCGTGGCTAACCTGCCAGCGCCCTTTGTCATGGCTGACCAGGCGGCTGTCAACTTCGTTTTCCATCGCCAGACCCGCCAGTTCATCCGGGGAAATCGGGTCGATAAAGTTTTTGAAACCACGTTTAAGCAGGACCGGACGCTTTTGCCAGTAGTTGGCGAGAAAATCGTCCCAGTCTAAATCAAGTTGATAATCCATGTGTTTGTTCCGCGGATTGCTAAAGTCTGACATGGATTATAACGGAACATCAGTGCGCTGGCGCAGGCAATCATCGGCAAATTTAAACTCTGACATGTGAATCACACCCACACCGGCAAAAAACTCAGGATTGATCGCTGTCGTACTGCTGACCGAAGCAGATGCGCATGCTCGCGCCGCCTAATTCGCTGTCACCGATAAGGATCTTACCGTCGTACTGTTCAATGATTTCGCTCGCCAGCGACAGGCCGAGACCTTGCCCCGGACGCAGCGTATCTGCCCGTTGGCCGCGCTTGAAGATAAGCTCACGCTGGTTTTCAGCAATGCCAGGACCGTCGTCTTCCACCAGAATCACTAATTCGTTTTCGGTGTGCACCGCGCTGATTTCGACGAACTCCAGACAGTATTTGCAGGCGTTGTCGATGACATTGCCCAGCACCTCCATAAAGTCGTTCTTTTCACCGATGAAAGTGATTTCAGGCGAGATATCGAGCGTCAATACCACCCCCTTGCGCTGATAAACCTTATTGAGCGCCGAGCAAAGGCTGTCGAGCAGCGCCGGGACTGAGTGGATTTCGCGGACCAGAATCAGGTGTTCAGAGCGTAGCGTTGCGCGATGCAGGTAATAGCCAATCTGCTGCGAGATACGACTTATCTGCTCAAGCATTATCGGTTCGGCCTTCTCTATGCTCATCTCCTTGCCGTTGCGCAGCGAGCGCAGCGTGGTTTGCAGCACCGCCAGCGGTGTTTTGAGGCTGTGCGTCAGGTCGGCGAGCGTTGTGCGATAGCGGTCATAGCGGCCGCGTTCGCTGCTGAGCAGAATATTGAGATTGCGCACCAGTCCGCGCAGCTCGGAGGGAGTTTGCTCGTCGAGCAGGTCGCGCTCTTTGGTTTCAAGCTCTGCCACCTGGCCGATTAATGCCTTGATCGGCCGCAGGCTCCAGTAGGCTACCAGCCAGAGTAAGGGCACCACCAGAAGCAGGTTTGCGAGCAGCACATAGCTGAACCACTCCCACACTAAATCGGAATGCTGCAACTCCTGCGGAATACTGTCGATGACCACGATATTCAGCGCGGGCAGGCGTGAGGTTGCGGCATAGTTATTTACCGCCACCGAGTGCGTCATTGCGGTGGCGTTAGTCCCGTCGTAATTCTTCAACTGGTCTTGCGCTTTGGGGTTGTTACCCACGACTTCGCTGGAGGTTTGCGTGTCGGTGTCGAGGTCATAAAAGCCGGGTTTATTCAGCCATGACTTGCTGATTTGTGATTCCAGATCGGGTACGCGTCGCTGAGCCCAGAGCAGTTTCCCGTTACTGTCGTAAATGAATACCAGCGTGGGGAAATTGAGATCGAGATCGGGGGGAACATTGATGGTCAACTTGTTGTCATGCCACTGCGCGAGGCTGAAGAACAGGTTACTCTCGCCGCGCAGTAGCCGATAGGCGGTCTTGTCGAAGCTCACCATGTAGCCGACGACGGCCACTAATCCGTAGGCGAGCGACAGCGCCAGCACCACGGCGGCGGTAGCCATCATGTAGCGGGCGCGAAGCGAAAACGGATTTTTGCTTTTGGTTATCATCGGCTTTAGCCTCGGATATCAAAGCGATAACCCTGACCTCGCACGGTAGTAATGACCTCAGCCGGATGTTCAACCTGCAATTTTTTGCGCAGACGGCCCATCAACACGTCAACCGTGTGGCTCTCGCGCAGTTCGGCGTCAGGGTACAGCTGTAGCATCAGGCTGTCTTTGCTCACCACTTTTCCGGCGTTGCGGATAAGCGTCTCGATAATGGTGTATTCGAAGGCCGTGAGTTTTACCGGCTGTTCATTGACCGTCAATTCGCGGCGTGAGAGGTCAATGACGAACGGCGGCAGGGCGATAACCTGTGAGGCTAGCCCGCTGTTGCGGCGCATCAACGCCTGCATGCGCGCAATCACTTCTTCGAGGTGGAAAGGTTTGGTCACGTAGTCGTCAGCACCGGCTTCCAGCACGGCAACCTTGTCCTGCCAGCTTTCACGTGCGGTCAGTACCAAAATCGGCAGTTTGACCTGGTGGTTACGCCAGCGTTGGATCATGCTCAGGCCGTCTTCACCCGGTAAACCCAGGTCGACGATCGCGATATCAGGGGCGTGCTCTTGCAGAAAATAGTCGGCTTCCTTGGCGTCTTCCGCAGAATCGACTTGATTGCCCATTTCGCGCAGCTGCACAGAAAGGTGATGGCGCAAAAGCGCATTATCTTCAACGACTAAAATTCGCATAACGTTCTCCGTTTTCGGCAAGGGCTCATTATCATCGCTACAAGATAAACCTGATATCAACCATAAGATTTAAAATATAAACGAAATATAAACGAGAAAAGAAAGGCACGCTGAGTTATTTTTTCTGAAGGGAAGTAATTCAACAGGATAATAAAAAAACGGGGGAGAAAACCTGCGTTTTCTCCCCCGTTGAACGTAATGGTTTAAACGATTATTTAAGTTCGTCGACCATGGTGGTGGCGCGGCCGATGTAGTTGGCTGGCGTCATCGCTTTTAGGCGAACTTTTTCTTCTTCCGGCAGCTCGAGGCTATCGATGAAGACTTTCATGCCTTCAGCGTCAACGCGTTTGCCACGGGTCAGCTCTTTCAGCTTCTCGTAGGGCTTTTCGATGCCGTAGCGGCGCATCACGGTCTGAATAGGCTCAGCCAATACTTCCCAGTTGCGGTCCAGTTCACCGACCAGATTTGCTTCGTTCACTTCCAGCTTGCTGATACCTTTCATGGTTGCCTGATAGGCTATCAGCGCATAGCCGATGCCCACGCCAAGGTTACGCAGCACGGTAGAGTCGGTCAGGTCACGCTGCCAGCGAGAAACCGGCAGTTTGCTCGCCAGGTGGCCCAGAACGGCGTTCGCCAGGCCCAGGTTGCCTTCGGAGTTTTCGAAGTCGATTGGGTTAACCTTGTGCGGCATGGTTGAAGAACCAATCTCACCGGCAATGGTTTTTTGCTTGAAGTGGTTTAGCGCGATGTAACCCCAGATATCACGATCGAAGTCGATCAGGATGGTGTTAAAGCGCGCGATGCAGTCGAACAACTCGGCGATGTAGTCATGGGGTTCGATCTGCGTGGTGTACGGATTCCAGGTAATGCCCAGTGAGGTGACGAACTCTTCGCTGAACTGGTGCCAGTCAACCTCTGGGTAAGCCACGATGTGGGCATTGTAGTTGCCGACGGCACCGTTGATTTTGCCCAGAATTTCGACCTGCTGTAGCTGCTTGACCTGACGGTCCATACGGTAGGCGACGTTGGCCAGCTCTTTACCGATGGTAGACGGGGTCGCAGGCTGGCCGTGGGTGCGGGACAGCAGTGGAATGTCGCGATATTGCAGAGCCAGTGCCTTGATAGAATCAACAATTTTCAACCAGTAAGGCAGCACCACGTCCTGACGTGCGGTTTGCAGCATCAGCGCGTGAGACAAGTTGTTGATGTCTTCAGAAGTACAGGCAAAGTGAATGAACTCAGACACAGCGTGCAGAGCCGGGATCGCTGCTACTTTTTCTTTCAGGAAATATTCCACGGCCTTGACGTCGTGGTTGGTGGTTTTTTCGATGTCTTTGATACGTTGCGCATCATTTTCATCGAAATTAGCCACTAACTGGTCAAGGAAAGCGTTTGCGTCGGCATCAAAAGCGGGAACTTCTTTGATTTCTGCACAGGTGGCCAGTTTTTGCAGCCAACGTACTTCAACCTGCACGCGAAACTTCAGCAGACCAAACTCGCTGAAAATTGTGCGCAGCGCGCTGACTTTATCACCGTAGCGTCCATCAACGGGGGAAACGGCTGTCAGTGAGGATAATTCCATCGGTAGCAACTCCAGGATCTTATTAACAGTAAAATTTCACACCTACGTGATACAGGTGTGGCAAATCTGATTTTCAGCAACGAGCGAGAATGGTTTTCGCTTGTTCGAACAATCGGTTACGAGAAAACATTAGCTGCAGACGGCCACCGCCTACTTGCTGCCAAAGTACTGCTGCGCGGATACCCGCGAGAAGCAAGGCACGGACTTTAGCCTGAATCTGTGTGTTCTGCAAAATTGCCGGTGAGCCGACAACCTGAATTCTTGGCCCCGCAGGGCTGACGATATCGACGTAAATCGAGGCCAGTGAGCTCATTACCTGATCTGACTCGAGCTCGAAATGCGCCAGCTGACGATCGAGCTGGTCGATACGCTGCCCGAGTTGTTCCATCGAGGACTTTTTGGCGTGCAGCTTACGTTCGAGCACCATCAGACTTAGAGTATAGCGGGTCAACTCGGCACCCAGCCCCTGACGATTTGCATTCAGCACGCCGAGCAGGGTTTCGAGCCCCATTTTCAGGTTGGCTTCGTTATTTCCGTATACCGCGAGCGTTGACGCCGGGTTCATTTCGAGCAGGCTGCGCAGGGAGACCATCATCTCTTCTTTCGCGCAGCTGCCTTCGTGGGCCAATTGTTGAACGAGACGCGCAGACTGGCACATTCCGGCCAAGGCGAGCGTAATGTCATAATAATTTTTGGCCACGGTTACTCCTGTAAGCGTTATTCGACGGCAAGATTCTGTGACTTTTGCGTACGCCAAACTAATGGCGACAGATCATGCCATAAAACGCAGGCTAAACACAGCGCCGAAAAGCAGGGAATGCGAGTCTTAGCCCGATAAAATGGGTGAGATAGCCTAAACTAGGCGCTAATCAGGAGGCGAAACGCCAGTCTGCCCACGGAATACGTGCAGAACCTGCTTTTACGTTTTCATAAAAAAGGAATAAAAGATGAAGAAGTTATGGCTGCTTATACTGTGTCCGAGCGTTTTGCTGACCGCTTTGGCCGCCCATGCCGAGGTGCCGGGAAAGGCTATCGATCAAAAAATTGAGGCCTGTTCAAAAAAGGCGGTCTCGACGCTGGATTCAGAGGCCTGTCTGCAACAGGGCTACACCGACTGGGACAAAGAGCTTAACGTACAGTATCAGGCGCTGCTCAAGGGGCAACCGGCGGCGGTTAAAAAGGCTATCGTCCAGTCACAGCGCGACTGGCTGACTTATCAGAAATCGTATTTTAACGCGTTGGACAATTTTTATCGCCAGCAGCAGGGAACCGTCTGGGGCATCGTGGATGCGCAGGCCAAGCTCGATTTTATCCGCCACAAGGCGATTGAATTAAATGCTTTTGCAGGGAGTCTGGATTTAAGTAACGGGCAGGGCTAAACCCCTCAGGATTTCATGCTGGAACGGCGTTGAAAGTTCTCGTTCACCCCCAGTCACTTACGGGTGTAAGCGTCTGGGGGTGCATTCGGTTGCCGTTATCGGGTATTGCGAGACTTGATAAGGCTTATTGCGTCAGCGGAATACGCTGTTCAATCACGCCGCCGCCAAGGCAGACTTCGCCCTGATAGAACACGGCGGACTGACCCGGGGTGACGGCTGCCACCGGTGATTCGAAGCGAACCTCGATGCGGTTGTCATCCAGAGGTGTCACCACGCACGGAATATCTTCCTGACGGTAACGGGTTTTCACCACGCAGTTAAACGGCGCGGTAATCGGCTGGCGATCGACCCAGTCAAGCTGTTGGGCAATCAGGCCGACCGACATCAGACGCGGGTGCTCGTGCCCCTGTGCCACATAAAGGATATTGTTGGCGACGTCTTTATCGACCACGTACCACGGATCTTCTCCGCCGTCCTTTTGTCCTCCAATCCCGAGGCCTTTACGCTGACCCAGCGTGTGGTACATCAGGCCCTGATGTTTACCCATCTCTTGACCCTCGACGCTTTTAATCACGCCAGGTTGAGCAGGCAGATAGCGGCCGAGGAAGTCACGGAATTTACGCTCACCGATAAAACAGATGCCGGTTGAATCTTTCTTCTTGGCCGTGACCAGCTCTTGCTCTTCGGCAATGCGACGAACCTCTGGCTTTTCAAGCTCACCCACCGGGAACAGGCTTTTGGCAATCTGATGGCTGCCCAGCGTATAAAGAAAGTAGCTCTGGTCCTTGTTGCCGTCCAGACCGCGCAGCAGCTGGCTTTGACCGTCAACGTCGTGACGACGGACGTAGTGACCGGTGGCAATATAGTCTGCACCCAGGTCCTCGGCAGCGAACTCGAGAAACGCTTTGAACTTAATCTCTTTGTTACACAGAATATCCGGGTTTGGCGTGCGTCCTGCCTTATATTCCTGCAGGAAATGTTCGAACACGTTGTCCCAATACTCTGCCGCAAAATTGATGGTGTGCAGCTTGATGCCCAGTTTGTCACTTACCGCCTGTGCATCGGCAAGATCGGTGGCTGCGGAGCAATATTCTTCATCGTCGTCCTCTTCCCAATTCTTCATAAAGAGTCCCTCGACCTGATATCCCTGCTGTTGCAGCAGGTAGGCAGATACCGAGGAGTCGACGCCGCCGGACATTCCGACGATCACTTTTTTCTGGCTGTTGTCTGACATAGCAGTTCCAAAACATAGAGTCATAACCCGTTAAACGCCGCCCACACGAGGATGAAGGCCGCGTGCCAACGACGTTTTGTTCGGGGGCATAAAAAATAGCAGGCAGAATTTTATCACGTTGGCCACCTTGCTGCACCGGTGATTGGTGCGCAAGACGGAGATAGGACGTTAGTCGGGCAAGTTGTAATTGCCGAACAGCGCCAGCGGGTAGCGCGCGGGCTGCTGATACAGGCGAATACTCTCGGCAACCAGCGGTGAGCGCAGTTCTTTAGCGTTGAAGATCTCGTCGGCGGTGAGCCAGCGGCAGCCAGAAATATCGCTATCCTGCGGGAAAGTCGGCACGATTTCCGCTAAATCAATCACGAAGGTGAAACGCAGAAAAGGCGTCTCATCGGGCGCCTGCCACTGATGCAGGCCGAGAAAAAACTGCGGCGATGCGTCAATGCCGGTCTCCTCGAACAGCTCGCGGCGCACGGCGGTGAGCAGCGTTTCATTGGCCTCGAGATGTCCGGCGGGCTGGTTCAGCGTCAGCCTGTTGTTGATGATTTCTTCAACCAGCAAAAACCGCCCCTCTGCCTGCACAACACAAGCAACGGTGACGTTGGGTCTAAACATAAGGTATTTCCTTCCATTGTCCCGGCGCCAGGTTATCGAGCGTCAGGTCGCCCATGCTGTAGCGGATAAGTCGTAATGTAGGATAGCCGATGTTTGCCGTCATGCGACGAACCTGACGGTTTCGACCCTCATATAGCGTGATTTTGAGCCAGCTGGTGGGAATGCTTTTACGCTCACGAATCGGCGGAACACGCGCCCATAGCCACTCGGGTTCGGGAACAAGCTCAATGCCTGCGGCCAGCGTTTTACCATCTTTAAGCTCCAGCCCGCTGCGAAACGCTTTCAAAGAGAGGGCGTCCGGCTCACCTTCCACCTGCGCGTAATAGACCTTGGCCGTCCGTTTTCCCGGCTGGGTTAACGCAGCCTGGAGTTGACCGTCGTTGGTCAGCACCAACAGGCCTTCGCTGTCTCTGTCCAGACGACCCGCCGCATACACGTCGCTCACGGGGATGAAATCCTTCAAAGTGGTACGACCTGCCTCATCGGTGAACTGCGGCAGCACGTCGAATGGCTTGTTGAAAAGCAGGACTTTACGCTCTTTTTTCAACGAAGTGCTTTCCCGATGTGGCTTGGTGCTGAAACGTTTAACTTGGTGATTTTTAAAAGGGAATTTTTTCATAGTCGTTGAAGTAGCCGAGAATTAGAGCATTATACTTGAAAATTGTTTGCGATTGGCGTCGTGAAAATAATCAAGTAGTATTGACTCGCATCTTACAAATCATTAACAAATAGTGCGCTAAAGGAGAGATTAATGGAAAGCAAAGTTGTTGTCCCTACTGAAGGTACCAAGATTACCGTTGATGCCAAAGGTAAACTGGTTGTTCCAAATAATCCTATTATCCCTTTTATCGAGGGTGACGGTATTGGTGTTGATGTAACCCCGGCAATGCTTAAAGTTGTCGATGCAGCTGTTCAGAAGGCTTACAACGGTGAGCGTAAAATTTCCTGGATGGAAATTTACACCGGTGAGAAATCTGTAGAGCTGTACGGCCAGGACGTGTGGCTGCCGCAGGAAACGCTGGATCTGATCCGCGAATATCGCGTTGCTATTAAAGGTCCACTGACCACTCCGGTCGGCGGGGGTATTCGTTCTTTAAACGTCGCACTTCGCCAGCAGCTTGACCTTTATATCTGCCTGCGTCCTGTGCGTTATTACACCGGCACGCCGAGCCCGGTTAAACGCCCTGAAGATATTGATATGGTTATCTTCCGTGAGAACTCCGAAGATATTTATGCGGGTATCGAATGGAAAGCCGGTTCTGCCGAAGCGGATAAAGTCATTAAGTTCCTGCAAGACGAGATGGGCGTAAACAAAATTCGTTTCCCTCATGACTGCGGCATCGGCGTGAAGCCATGTTCCGAAGAGGGCACTAAACGCCTGGTACGTGCAGCGATTGAATACACCATCACTAACGATCGTGATTCACTGACGCTGGTACACAAAGGCAACATCATGAAATTCACCGAGGGTGCGTTCAAGGATTGGGGTTACCAGCTGGCTCGCGAAGAGTTTGGCGGTGAGCTGATCGACGGCGGACCTTGGGTTAAAATCAAGAACCCGAACAACGGCAAAGATATCATCATTAAAGACGTGATTGCCGATGCGTTCCTGCAACAGATTCTGCTGCGTCCTGCTGAATACGACGTGATTGCCTGTATGAATCTGAACGGCGACTACATCTCTGACGCCCTGGCGGCGCAGGTTGGCGGTATCGGTATTGCGCCGGGGGCCAACATTGGTTCCGACTGTGCGCTGTTTGAAGCCACCCACGGTACTGCACCGAAATATGCCGGTCAGGACAAAGTGAACCCAGGCTCAGTGATCCTTTCTGCGGAAATGATGCTGCGCCACCTGGAGTGGTTCGAAGCGGCTGATCTGATTGTTAAAGGCATGGAAGCGGCGATTGCCAAGAAAACCGTGACCTATGATTTCGAACGTCTGATGGAAGGCGCTAAGCTGCTGAAATGTTCAGAGTTCGGCGATGCGATGATCGCCAATATGTAATTTCGGGAAACCGGAATACATAAAAAAGGGAGCCTGAGGGCTCCCTTTTTATTCGCTTACAGTCTGCTGTAAGTAGCCCGGCAGATTACTGCTGTTTCTGCGCTTCGGCGGCCTTCTCTTTTTTGGCTTTTGCCGCCATGTGGTGGCCGACGACACAGCCGCCAACGGCACCTAATACGGCGTGGTGATGCGCAACGTGGCCCGCGACAGCGCCAACGGCCGCGCCTTTCAGGCAGCCTTCAGCGTGAGCAAAAGTCGTTGCTGACATCAGCGTAGCGAAAACGATAAAGCAACAGGAAATCTTACGCATAGAATTATATCCCCAAAGGAAAGAATAGACTCATTATTAACATGTCATAACTTCCAGCCTGCTGTCATGGTGCCTTCTGTAAGCAATTACTGCTTATGTTACGCATTATGTAGCCTTCGAGCTTGAATATAGAGCACAGAAGGGAATAAAAGCCTGCCGACCTTTACAATTATATGCACGGTCCTGTCATTATTTGTGCAGGAGCGGGATTGGTTTACCGCAGATTTTGTTCTAAAGTGGAATAAACTGTATGAAATTCACTCAATATCACCGCAACAGTTTTCACTGCGAGACAAAGAGGGGTGCCGCTATGTCCAATCAAGAGCAGTTTGAGGTGCTGATGGCGCGTATTGACGCGCTGGAAGAGCGCGAAAAACAACTTACCTATGCATCGAATGCTTATCAGGCAATCCTGACCACGCTACTGGGCAATCTTGATAAAACCACGCGTGACAAGGTGATCCATATGGTCGATCAAGCCCATGATATCGCCTATGCCAGAGCCAATATCGAGCAGAAAGGCAATATCCTCGGGGCCGATGATATTACCCAGCGCATTTTCCTGTTTGCTCAAGGGCGTGCGTCTCAATCCCGCTAACCTGGACAAGACAGCGCTGCTTTACCCTTTAGCATCAACAGGCTATGAGCGCCTGTCTGCTTTTAGCAGGTTAACCGCAGCCCCAATCAAGATACGCTGCTGAACGCCCGCAGTGCTCAGTTTATGTTCCAGATAATCAATTAACGAATCTGCCGTGAGGGGCTCGCCGCGATGGCGTAGCTCAATCACTCCCTCACCAATAATGCGAGCAACTTCGTCCCAAAGGGGTTGGATCTCGCTTTCCGAGAATTGCATAAGGCCTCCCATCTGTACGAATGATGTTCAATTTATCATCTGAGACACCGGTGGCAAGGCCTATTCGGCGAACAGTTGGGGGCGGATTATCGGCAACATCGAGGGGAATTTAGAAATGAGCCCCGCCTTTCAGGGAGTTGGCGGGGCTTTTTAGTCTGAGTAGAATCTAAAATCAGTGTTTAATCACATACAAATTTTTTGCAAAAACCCTTCCCTGCGGATCGTGGTCATCAAAGCCGCCGATATAAGGCTTAACCAGCTTGGCGCTGACATAGTGATAAAGCGGAACCACCGGGGCCTGAGTATTCAGAATATCCTCAGCCTTCTGATAGTCCTTTTGTACCTGATCTTTGCTGGTGGCCGCCAGCGCATCGTCGAGCACCTTATCATAGTCGGCGTCGTGGAATTTCGGGGTATTCTCGCTGTTATCACTGCGGAAAGTATTCAGGAAGGTCGAGGGTTCATTATAGTCGGCTATCCATGCATAACGCACCACGTCGTAGTTGCCCTGATGCATGGTATCCAGCATGGTCTTCCATTCCTGATTCTGCAACACTGCCGTCACGCCCAGATTTTTCTTCCACATTGAGGCGGCTGCAATCGCGATGTGCTGGTGTGATTCGCTAGTGTTATAAAGCAGATTGAATTTCAGAGGATGCTGTGGACCAAATCCGGCCTCGGCTAACAGCTTGCGGGCCTCGGCGTTACGCTGATCCTGCGTCATATTGGCGACAGCCGGTAATTTGAAAGTGTAGCCGCCCGTATTATCTGGGGTAATGGTATACGCCGCCGTTTGGCCTTGACCCAACACTTTATCCGCGATGATGCCGCGGTCTATTCCCAGACTCAACGCCTGACGTACACGGACGTCGTTAAATGGCGGTTTCTGATTATTAAACGCGTAGTAATAGACCCCGAGGTAAGGGCTGGTGTGAACCTGCGAACCCAGCTCTTTCTTCAGTGAGGCAAACTGAACTTCAGGAATGGTCAGGGTAATATCAATCTCACCGGCCTTGTAACGGTTGACGTCTGCGGCACCTGAAGCAATGGGCAAGTAAGTGACCTGTGAAAGAACGGTATGCGCATTATCCCAGTAATTCGGGTTGCGCTCGGCGACCACGCGCTCATTTACTGTCCAGCTTTTGAGCTTGAAAGGCCCGCTGCTGACCAGATTACCCGGCTGCGTCCATTTATCGCCATACTTCTCAACGTCGGCCTGACTGACCGGGAACAGAGAATAGTGTGAGATCATCTGCAGGAAGTAGGACATCGGACGGTCGAGCTCAACCTGCACGGTCTGCGCATCTAGCGCCTTGACGCCGAGCCTGTCGGGCGACGTTTTACCTGCGATAATGCTGTCGGCGTTCAACACGTGCACCGTGCCAAGGTAGCTTTCATAAGGGGAGACGGTTTTGGGATCGATAAGACGTCGCCAGCTGTAAACCACATCCTGCGCAGTAATCGGTGAGCCGTCCGACCAGCGTAATCCCGGACGTAAATGAAACACCCAGGTTTTATTATCTTTGGTGTCCCAGCTTGCCGCTAATTCAGGGCGCGGATTACCGTTATCATCGATGCTGACCAATCCGACAAACAGGTCGCTCAGGATGTTGCTTTCCACACTGCTTTCGGCTTTATGAACGTCCAGGGTGGCAGGTTCAGAACCGTTGTTACGCACAATTTCCTGTTTTTGAGCAAGCACGACGCCCTGAGGTACGGTGGCTGCCTGAGCCATTAGCGGAGATAAACAAAAGCCTGAAATCAACAGTACAAGAGGAAGTCGTTTTCCGAAGGTGTTGCTTCTTTGCATCGCTATTTTCCTATTTCAATTAATATATTAAATATCAATGAATAACAGGTAATTGATAGCGCTATTGCTAAGAATAATCAACGTTTAATGATTGGATTTGCGTTAACGGCGCTTAAGTTTTAAAAATCAGCATGGGAATGAGCAGGGATCCAGTCGCCATCGATAAACTCTTCAATGGGATAACACCCTGCCTGATGCAGCCCCTGTTGGCGCATGGCGATGTGGCATTCCTGAACTGTATCAAAGGCATCGACCACCATATCGTCGCATCCACCACCCAGATAACATACTGTGAGAACCAGTGCGAACATCATTGCCTCCTCTGCAATTTACCTCATTAAGCATAGAAGCTCTGATGAAATTCAACAGCGACGTGTTATCCTTTGCGCCGAATTTTTTACGCTTAAATTGAGTACCGAGGAGTTACGGGGATGTCAGAGAGCTTATCTAAAGAGCAGGAACTTGAGTCAGATTTGGTTGCGTGCCAGCTGGTTATTAAACAAATTCTGGACGTTATTGACGTTATCGCGCCGACCGAAGTGCGTGACAAAATGTCTCACCAACTGAAAAGTATCGATTTTAGCACCCATCCTGCCGGTGCCGATCCTGTTACTCGTCGTGCGATTGAGAAAGCGATTTCGCTGATTGAGCTCAAGTTTACCAAGCACGACAGCTAAGAAAGAAGAAGTGTGGTTATAACCCGCAGAAAACTGCGGGTTATTCTCTATTTTACAGGATGTTATGACTTATCTACCACCTCGCTGACCTGTTTCAGAATCGGGCATTTTGCTACGCCAACGATACCACTGTCAGAGTGGAGATACTGCGAATCAACAATTCCGCGTGCCGTCAAATATTGGCATTTAAGTCCCAGTCCCGCTGCATTTTCACTGCTGCCTACGGTTACCCCATAGCCTGAAAACAGGAAAACAGCATAAATCACCGCCAGTACGATTATTGTTTTAATGACGCCCATTTCTTACACTCCCTTTATGGCTTAAGCCGACACTGAGTATAATCGTATACTGCTCTGCAACGCTTCTCTAATTCTCTGAAAAAAATCATGAAAAAAAGGATCGTCAGATGCATTAAAACGGCTAATGAGTTCATTGGGACTGCTCCGTTTTAATATTGTTTAACTTATACAGAGTAGGATAGGTTATGTTTTACTTCCTTTCGGACGCAGATATTGGGCAGCAATAAGCGCGTGATAAATCCTAAGAGATCTGCCATAAAACTGAAAAAACCCATTTTTTCTGTCAGGAGAATCGCTGCTTTCATCGTTTTCCTGCTGCTCTGTATTGGGCTTTATCTACTGGCACTTAACAGCTATTGCGATCAAGGCGGTAACTTCGATCTCGGGATTTGTTCAGTGACCTCATTTATTCCCTGGTAGGGCCAAAAGCCTGTCAGAAGCTTCTGTTTTTTTGTGAATACCTTCCCTGTACAGCAGACGATGATAAGATACTCGTCTGGTTAATCACGTTGTAGGGTTGTCAATGTTCGATCAAGTAATTGGCCAATCTGGTCTGGCCCCAATAGTGTTAAGCCTCTTGGGCGCACTGTTATTTTTACTGGTATGGTTTGTTGTCAACCGTTCCAGTGTCAAAGCGAATCAACAGGTGCAGCTGCTGACTGAAATTGCCGATCAGCAACGCCGTCAAACCGAACTGCTGGAGCAGTTAGTCAAAGCGCAAGGTCAGGGTTCTCTGGAGAACAACGATGACGACTCTGCGTATAGCCTCAAGGGCTTCATCCCGGAAAGATAATCATATCGTTCGAAAAATAACGGGTTGAAAGAAGAAACCGCTCTCAACAGGCGGTTTTTTCGTTCATAAAAGTGTCTTATTTCTGCTGTAACTTGTTCAATAACAACTCAGCAGGATGATTACCAGATGATTAAATGGTCTGAAGAACACGACAACGAACTGAATCACAACATCGCTTTACTGACTGGAGAAGATCCAGATAAATGGTATCCCTACGGCGGTGTGAAAGGAAAAGACTACTGCAACAACCCCTCCGACGCTTGGCCGATTATCTGCGCCAATAAAATAAGCCTTAATTTCAATGAATTGCCAGAGAGTAAAGACTGGTCTGCGCAGATTTCAAGCGCCGAAGGCCAATGGCAGGCCCGTTGCGCCAGGCCACTCCGTGCGGCAATGATTTGTTTCTTGTTAAGTAAGACTTGCGCGTAACAAAAAGCGCAGAGATACTCATTCTGTTACAAGCTATATACAAAGCAGTGATTCGAATAAGCATCGCATAAAGCGATGCGTATCAAGTGATTAATGTTTCCTCATTTTGACAGTAGTGTCTAAGGCGGAGTCCATTATGAAGCGCATCATTAAAGGTGATAAAACTCTCTCTCATCTGGTCGTGGCTCATGCAGCCATAGACAGTCATGAAAAAGCCTTCGGTAAAAGACGCCAGGGCTGGCCCTCAACTTACCTGATCAAATACAAAGACACGCGTGTTGCCGTAGAAGTCGTTACGCGCAGGCAGTCTTACGTTGCGACATTAATGATTGGAGCCCGAAACCTTACCAAGCTTTGTGGGATGGCAGCCTGAGTCCAGGCTGGCAGTGTAGACATCTGACTAACCTGTTTTTGTAATAGCCGCAAACCCCGCCGACGCTTAACCTCGTCGGCGGGGTTTTTTTGCCTGAGTATCGCTTAAAAATTCCTGACATTAGCTTAAGTGGCTTTACATACACCGTCTTGCACTTTTTGTAGTGAAAACCTTCAAACCTTTATGCTACTAAAGAGAAAGAGGTTGGTTTTTTATCAACTTTTCCTACAAAAAATTTATCGATAAGGGAAATCATGGCCGAAAAAAATCCCTATTATGATCCTGCAAAACCTCACCATACGCCGTACGGATTTACTAATCCTGAACCCGAAACGCGAAAAGAGGGAGATCTCAAACGCTGGCGTCAGGAGCGCAAAAAGCAGGGATTTCCGCGTCCGCCTGGCAGGGGATATGAGCAGTTCATTCGCGAGTGGTGCCAGAAACCCGATTTTAGCGGGACCGAAGACAGACTGTGGTTTTTGGGGCACGCCTGCCTGCTGCTGCGTGTAGCAGGTCGCTATATTCTGACCGATCCCGCGCTGTCTGAACGTGCTTCGCCGCTGAGTTTTTATGGCCCGAAACGTAAGACGCCTGCCGCAGTGACGGTGGCCGATTTACCGGTGATCGACTATGTCCTCATCTCCCATAATCACTACGATCATCTGGATAAATCGACCATTCGCAAGCTGGTCAAACGTTTCCCACAAAGTATCTTTATGGTGCCGCTGGGCATGAAACCCTGGCTGGAACGCCAGGGGGCTCATTACATCGAAGAAATGGACTGGTGGGACGCATTGGTGCTTGACGGGGTGAGCTTCCATGCGGTACCCGCACGACACTGGAGTATGCGCACGCCGTGGGACCGCAATCGCTCGCTGTGGTGTGGATGGGTGGTAAAACACCATGAGCTAAACTTCTATTTTTCCGGTGACAGCGCCTACAGCGACCAGTTTGCCGAGATTGGCGAACGTCTGGGGCCCTTTGATATTGCGGCAATTCCGATTGGCGCCTATGCACCAAGATGGTTCATGCATTCTCATCACATGGACCCGCAGCAGGCCGTACAGGTGTTCAAGGAAACGAAATGTCATCGTGCCGTCCCCATACATTGGGGGGTATTTGAATTGGCCGATGAGTCTCTCGATGAACCGCCAAAGGAATTACGTGTCGCGATTGAAGAGGGCGGTCTAAGCGGTGAAAATTTCGCGCCGCTAAAAATAGGCGAACATATTTCGCTGTAAAAATGTGGGCGTTTTATTTTCTTACCTGTAGGAAATAGCGCCTTCATTTCTTCAAACGAGATATTTTTTCATGCAAAAACTAGTCGAGATTTCCCGTCGCTTACCGATTCTTGTATAAATGATTAACATTTTGTTTACTTTATTGCTTCACATTTGATGATAGTCATAGTTCCACTATTCAGAACAATGGGTTGTTAAGTCTCGTTATTGCCATTCTTTCCAAACATAATTTGATTTTCCCCATGGCGTTTAGAGGATTTCACCTTTGTTACTCTGCCCACTGAGCGGGAGCTTCGCCGTAAGCTGCTCCGGCTCTGGGGTCCCCGCGTGCTTGGGTGATGAAGGATGAGAAAATGTGTGCCGGGCGTAGAACAAAAACCGCAAAATAATGAGGGGAAATAATAGAAATGCAGCATGGCTCACGGTTATTCTAAATTTAAATATTGAAATAGCTATGCGTTAATTTGAATATGCCGTCTGATTTTTGTGCAAATGCTTTAATATAAAATTCACTGGCCTGTAAATCTCATGCAGTATAAGGGTTATTGCAAAGTGCTTATTTATTGATCCGGATCAAAAAAGTTCTCTTTGACGAATTTTATTACATTCTTGATCTCCTATTTCCGCATTCTAAATGCGCACGCTAAAGGTGCAGTAGAATAGAGTGCAGCAATTGTTTTGCACCACAGTAGTACTCTACTGCCTGTTTTGACGAGTAGTTATACAATCAATTTCTTTAGAAGCCTGTACATCCTTTGTGCAATTGCACGGCTTCGCCGTAACGCCTCTTTGACGGGCGCGCCGGGCTAACAATGTGTAAGAGAACCCTGCTATGACTGAAGAGGGCGAGTTGAAATCAGGTTTTAATTTGCCACCAGAAGTGTTGAAAAACTTGCGTAAAATCGATTTGTGTTATATCAAATACAATAATGATTCAATTAAAGCTGATTTTTAGTCTTACGGTTTAGCGTTTATTGATCAATACTCTAGTTTGAGTGGTTATAGATTTGATTGTCAGCCCTGCTTTGTTGAAAGCAGAAAATAGCAGACCTATCAACCTATTTTCGCCTTACTTAACAGTAAGTGCGATTAACCGGCTCAAATATGTGCGACAAGTCCATCGCTGATTAAAAATGGCTTGCCATTGAATTCAGAGTATGTGATAACGCATCTGGGTAAAACGAGGTACAGTTCTGTATATGTGTGGCATTTTCAGTAAAGAAGTTTTGAGTAAAGACGTTATCGTTGAATACCGCTTCTCTGCCGATTTTTATCTTGGTGCCTCAAGCAGTAACGACTCAAGTTTGTCTGTGTAACGCCGCAGGGCGGTTTAAACAATCCAAAGGAAATACTCAAAATGGCAAAGATCAAAGGTCAAGTTAAGTGGTTCAACGAGTCTAAAGGTTTCGGTTTCATCACTCCAGCTGACGGCAGCAAAGACGTGTTCGTACACTTCTCTGCAATCCAGGGTAACGGTTTCAAAACCCTGGCTGAAGGCCAGAACGTTGAGTTCGAAATCCAAGATGGCCAGAAAGGCCCATCTGCAGTTAACGTAACTGCAATCTAAGCAGCGTTAGCTGTAAAAAAAACCCGCCAATGTGCGGGTTTTTTGTTTTTGTCCCCTGCACATTTACGCAGGCAGGATGAGAATACCTGATTGTTGGTTACGGCCACTGATGCCTGGAATCTGAGGGTCTCTCGCGCGCTGTAGGCTGTTGCGACGAAAGCTGGTGTATTTGAATTTCGGTGCTGACAGCTCATGGCGCGGATTTTGAGTACAAAGGGTACAGCTGCCCGCAAAGTCTACTGCGGAGAATCCGGCCTGGGTCAGTTTGGCAAACGCAATGGCGGGCAGATCCAGATGGCGGTAAGAGGGTGAAATCAACGTCGGCGGTAAATCCAGGCCACGCCTAAACTCAGTCACCAGTTCCTCGCTCACCTCATAGCAGCACGCCCCTATGGCAGGGCCAATAGATGCCACCCAATCCTGCGTAGTACTCTGCTGATTAATGCGAGCGGCCATCTGCTCAATGATTCCATTGAGCAGTCCGCGCCAGCCTGCATGGACTACGGCAACCGCCTTTCCCTGACGATGGCTGAAGACTATCGGCAAACAATCGGCGGTAAAGACGGTAAGCAGAATTCCCGGCTGTTCGGTATAGAATCCGTCTGCCTCCCCACAGGCCTGCTGCGGCTGCATCACATCGACAATTCTGACGCCATGCACCTGTTTCTTTTCGGGCAGGGTAGCGCTATACGGCTGGAGCGATTCGGGTAATAACGCTTCTTTACTGCCAAAACCGTGCCTGACGGCGGGAATTTGGCTGAGCAGGGTAGACATATCACTCATGACATCACTTTTGGTTAAAAACATCGGTTAATGGGAAAGATTCAGAAAGCGCGTCAAAGCAGTGTAGTAGCCTCGCAGGCCGCTGACCATCGCATTTTCATCTATGTCCCCGCCCGATAAGGGCAAAAGTTGCAACTGGCAGTCGGCTTCTTTAGACTTAGCGCCAGCAACCCTGCAAGACACCGGCGTGTCACTATTCCCGGTCTTCACCTTTCTGGAAACCTGCATGACCTATCAATGTCCTCTTTGTCATCTCCCTTTGCAACGCCTTGATAAACAATGGCGCTGTGAGAATAATCATCAGTTCGACAATGCCAAAGAGGGATACGTCAACCTGCTCCCGGTCCAACACAAGCGTTCGAAGCAGCCTGGCGATAGCGCCGAAATGATGCTCTCACGGCGAACCTTTCTTGAAGGAGGCCACTATCAGCCGCTGCGGGATAGGCTGGTGGCGCTGCTCAATGAGCATCTGCGGAGCGATGCCGACGCGCTGCTGGATATCGGCTGTGGGGAAGGGTATTACACCTCGGCGATAGAGCAGGGGCTCAATGCCAGCCGCAAGATGCAGGTCTACGGTCTTGATGTCTCGAAGGTCGCCATTCGCTATGCGGCAAAACGCTATCACCAGGTCGAATTTTGCGTGGCCTCGAGCCATCGTCTGCCTTTCGCCGACGACTCTCTGGACGCCATTGTGCGCATCTACGCCCCCTGCAAGGCCCCTGAGCTGCATCGTGTGCTGAAATCCTCTGGGCTGGTGCTTACCGTTGCACCGGGGCCAAGGCATCTGTATCAGCTGAAGGCGTGCATTTATGCCGACGTTCAGCTTCACAGCGACGCCGAAGAGAGTCTCGAAGGTTTTGAACGCATCAGCACCGAGTCGCTCGGCTATGAGATGGCCCTTGATGGCAAGCAGGCGTTTAATTTACTGCAGATGACTCCCTTTGCATGGCGCGCCACAGAAGCGTTGATGCAGAGTCTTTCTCAGCGCGAAGCCTTTGCCTGCGAAACGGACTTTGTAATTAGCCTGTTTCGTCGCAAAGAGGAGGTAGACGCTTAAAGGTTATTCGAGAGTCAGTCAGGCGGAGAGTCCGCCTGATTTCAATGAATGTTGGGGGGGTAACAGCCTTACTGGAAGTTAACCATCAGCTTGTAAATTCTCTCAAGGTCGTCTAACTCGCGAACCCTCACCAGCAGTTTCTTCTGTTCGAGCTGAATCACCAAAATCCCGTCTTCAGACAGATTCATCGCCTTGATTCTGTCATAGGTGATAAAGATATTGGCGTAAAAGAATCCGCCCGCTTTGAACAACATCTTGGGCCAGCGAATAAAGGAGTTATAAAACGCAATCAGGGCCAGACTAATGAGCAAATAGGTGGTCACGGTACTGCCGTGGGCATTCAGGTTGTTATAGAGCAAAATGGCCAGTAGCCCGATAAAGATAATCGCATCAAGCTTGTTTCTACGCTGTAGCTTAACCCTAAGCAGGGTTTCTCCCTTCTGTTTGTCCATGAGGAATTCATCATAAATCGCATACGCCAGCAGAAAAATAATAAAAATGATCAACGCAATATCTGTGACCGACATCCCTTTCTCCCAATAAAAAACCGGGGGCTTTGAAACCCCCGGTGGATGTTCAGCGCTTAGCGACCCAGCAGGCCAATCCAATAACCGAAAATACCCAGTACGAAGAAGCCCATGATAATCCACAGCGCATTGACTTTCTTACGCAGCAGCCACATACAGCCGAAGGTCAGCAGCAGCGGCACCAAGCCAGGCATCAGCTGATCGAGAATGCCCTGAACCGTGGTCACCGTTGTTTGCCCGGTATGGTCGGTAATTTTGGACACCACTAACGGAATGTTTACGTGGGTCCACTTATTGACCAATGCCCCCATGACAAAGAGGCCGAGAATGGACGCCCCCTCGGTCAGTTTTTGCAGGAAGCCGCCGCCCATATCGCTAACGATATCGACCCCTTTCTTGTAGCCGTATGCCACGCCGTAATAACGGTTAAGCAGGCGAACCAGGTTGAACAGGAAGAAGAACAGCAGCGGGCCAAGCAGGCTGCCACTCATTGCAATTCCCGCGCCAAGCGCTGCAAATACCGGACGCACCGTCCCCCAGAAGATAGGGTCACCTACGCCAGCCAGCGGCCCCATCAAACCGACTTTCAGGCCGTTAATGGCCGCGTCGTCGATAGGTGCGCCGTTGGCACGCTGTTCTTCCATCGCCAGCGTTACCCCCAATACTGGGGCGGCGACGTAAGGGTGGGTGTTAAAGAACTCCAGGTGGCGTTTAATCGCCTGTTTGCGATCGTCGTTGTTTTCAGGATAAAGACGACGAATGACCGGCACCATACAGAAGCAGAAGCCCAGTGCCTGCATACGTTCGAAGTTCCATGAACCCTGGAACAGGTTGGAGCGTAGAAACACACCGCGAATATCGCCAGGCGTGAGTTTTTTTACTTGAGTTTGATCAACCATTTCTCTCACCCTTAGTCCAATTCGTTGTCGAGGTCGTTAACGCCATGAGCCGGTCCGGCAGCCTGTGAAGACTTGTTGTATTTTGGACTCAGCTGGATATAAAGCACTGCCATCACCACGCCGATTACGCCCAGCGCAACCAGGTTGAAGTTGGTGAATGCGGCGGTCACGAAGCCCAGATAGAAGAAAGGCATCAGGTAGCCAGCACGCATCATGTTGATAACCATGGCGTAACCAACAACCACAATCATGCCACCGGCGATGTTAAGACCGCTGGTTACCACTTCAGGGATTGAGTTCAGCATGCTTTGAACCACGCTGGTACCGACTGAAACCGCTACAATCGCCGCAGGGATAGCGATACGCATCGCCTGCAGAATCAACGCGGAGACGTGTATCCAGGAAATCGCACTGAGATTCCCCTTTTCGGCAGCCTTGTCGGCGGCGTGCTGGAAGGCGACGGTAATGGTACGGACGATGATGGTTAATACCTGACCGGCGGCGGCCAGCGGAATAGCCAGCGCGATACCGGCACCAATCGACTGCCCACCTGCAATAACCAGAATGGTAGAGATGATTGAGGCGAGGGCGGCATCTGGTGCAACGGCAGCACCGATGTTCATCCAGCCTAAGGCGATCATTTCCAGCGTACCCCCGATAATGATCCCGGTTTTCATATCTCCGAGAACAATACCTATCAAGGTACAGGCGACGAGCGGACGGTGAAACTGAAATTCATCGAGGATGGATTCCATCCCTGCAATACATGCGACAATAAATATCAGCACAATTTGTAGTGTGGTGATCTCCATTGACCTTCTCCTAATTCATCTTGTTAATCAAATCCATCATCTTCACACGGCTGTCTGAAGACACTTTGCGCACTTCGAGTTCGATACCTTTTTCATTTAATTTCTTAAATGCTTCGATATCTTTCTGATCAACGGAGACGGCATTGGTGACCTGGGTTTTCCCCTGTTTAAAGGCCATGCCACCAATGTTGATCGACGTGACTTTGACTCCGCCTTCTACCACACGCAGGACGTCGGTAGGATTGGTGAAGAGCAGCATCACGCGATCGCTGGCATATTTCGGGTTGTCATAGACGCGAATGGCCTTAGCAACATCAACCACGTGGGCGGTGACACCGGGAGGGGCAACCTGGGTCAGCAACGTTTTGCGCACGGTGTCGGCGGCGACTTCATCGCTGACGACGATAATGCGGTTAACGTTGGTTTCCTTGGTCCAGCGGGTCGCGACCTGGCCGTGGATCAAACGGTCATCGATGCGGACAAGGCCGATTTTCATGTGGTCATTCGGGCCGAGGGCTTTGGCTGGCGCGGCAGGTTTAGCAGCCACCGGGGCAGTAACGGGTTTTTCAGCGTGGGCTTCCGGTTCGACAAACTTCAGCGCTCTGACGCCAAGACGGCCGGTTTCCAGCGCAATGCTTGTCAGTTCACTGAGGGATGGGTTGTCGTCGCGTCCCATAAAGGTTTCGACCAACATAGGGACGTTAACGCCGGTAACGACTTCGTAGTTTTCGCGATCAACGCAGATACGGTTAGCGGCGTTGAACGGGCTGCCGCCCCAGGTATCAACCAGAAACAGAACGCCGCTGCTGGTGTCGAGATGTTCAAGTTTTACATTATATTTTTCAAACAGTGTATCGGCATTTTCCCCTGGGACGAAGTCGATAAAGGCGACGTTTTCTTGGTCGCCTATTAACATTTCCGTCGTCTTTAGCAGCTGTTCAGCCGCCAAACCATGAGTGCCGATGATAATAGCTATACTCACCTGCTACCTCCTCTTGTGACCCGCTTTGCGAGTCCTGCACTTAGTGATAAAGCTTTTTTAATTCGCCAACAGATTCCCTTGACGAATGCTGTGTTCCCTACATTATTTTTGAGTTAAAAAAACTCTCTAATCCTTTTGTTTCTGAAAAATCAATAACCAAACATCGAAAAAATCTGTCGAAAGTATCGACTGGATTTATTTTAGTGCGTGAAAAAATAAATTTTGTGACCCCTGTCTGCTATTCAGAGACGAATTACCCCGCGTTAACCCTGTTTTCACGATTTAAATGATTTACCGCATAAAACAACATTGAGCATAGGCAGGGATGAAGGGACCTGCTCTAAAAGACGCTTTTCTAAAACAAATAGACCTGTTACATTGTATTTCCAATTATTACACAGGAGTGCCGGGCATCAGCCCACCCTATGGACTGTCACCGAAGACGTTTAACCGCATTTGAATCCTCAGCATTATCAACTCCCCATAAAGCAACACACCTCAGTCATGGCCGCTGCGCCGAATTTCGGAGACTGCAATGGAATTCTTAATGGATCCTTCGATTTGGGTCGGCCTGTTGACGCTTATCGTTCTGGAAATCGTGCTGGGGATCGACAACCTGGTATTTATCGCTATTTTGGCCGACAAACTGCCGCCGAAACAGCGCGACAAGGCGAGAATCATTGGCTTATCACTGGCGCTGGTGATGCGCTTGGGCCTGCTTTCGCTTATCTCTTGGATGGTGAAACTGACGACGCCGCTGTTTAGCATCGCGCAATTTACCTTTTCGGGGCGCGATCTTATCCTGCTGGTCGGGGGGCTGTTCCTGTTGTTTAAAGCGACCAGCGAGCTGCATGAGCGGCTGGAAGGCCACAATGGGTTAGGAAGTAATAATCGCGGCTATTCCGGATTTTGGGCCGTAGTGGCACAGATAGTGGTGCTTGACGCCGTATTCTCGCTCGACGCAGTGATTACCGCCGTCGGCATGGTGAATAACCTCGCGGTTATGATGACCGCCGTTGTCATCGCGATGGGCGTGATGCTGCTGGCCTCTAAAACGCTAACGCGTTTCGTTAACGCGCATCCTACGGTGGTTGTCCTGTGCCTCAGCTTCCTGCTGATGATCGGCTTGAGCCTGATAGCCGAAGGTTTCGGTTTCCATATTCCGAAAGGTTATCTGTATGCGGCGATCGGATTCTCGGTATTGATCGAGTTGTTCAACCAGATTGCGCGCAGAAACTTTATTAAGCATCAGTCAGATCGACCGCTGCGCGAACGCACCGCTGAAGCTATTTTCCGCATGATGGGTGGAAAACGCGACAGCGACGTGCAGCAAGAAGACGCACACGATACCGCTGAGCCGAAACAAGAAACCTTCGCCGAAGAAGAGCGCTTCATGATAAGCGGTGTACTGACGCTTGCCTCACGAACGCTGCGCAGCATCATGACACCGCGTAACGACATTTCTTGGGTAGACTGCGAACGCTCTCCCGACGAGATTCGACGACAATTGCTGGACACGCCGCACAGCCTGTTCCCAATTTGCCGTCAGTCGCTGGACGACGTGATAGGCGTGGTGCGGGCGAAAGACTTGCTGGTGGCGCTGGAAAACGGTGAAGACATTGTTGCCTTCGCGGAGAAAACGCCGCCGATCGTGGTGCCCGAAACCATGGACGTCATCAAGCTGCTGGCCGTGCTGCGTCGTGCCAAGGGGCGTCTGGTCGTCGTGAGCAACGAGTTTGGTGTCATTCAAGGGCTGGTGACGCCGCTCGACGTGCTTGAGGCTATCGCCGGTGAATTCCCTGACGAAGACGAAACGCCGGATGTCGTGGTAGACGGCGACGGCTGGATGGCGAAGGGCGGTACCGACCTTCATTCGCTGGAACAGCTGCTCAACACCTATGAGCTGGTGAGTCCAAACGCCGATTACGCGACCCTTGCCGGACTGCTGTTGTCCGAATCCGGTCAGATGCCGTTCGAAGGCGAAGTTATCGAGATGCCTCCGCTGCGCTTCGAGGTGATCGAGGTCTCTGAATATCGCATCGAACGTGTGCGTATTACCAAGATATCGTCCAACGAGATGCGTGATGAAGAAGAGTAATCCGTAATCAGAATAGAAAAGGGCAGGCTTCTTATCGAAACCTGCCCTTTTTTTGTGAGTAAAATATCACTCAGCCTTTAGTCACACTGTACCTTGATAGCCAGACCGCCGCGTGAGGTCTCACGATACTTGGCGTTCATGTCCTTGCCGGTCTCGTACATCGTTTCAATAACTTTATCCAGCGAGACGCGCGGTTCACTGGTACGACGCAGCGCCATGCGCGCCGAGTTGATGGCTTTCACCGAGGCGATCGCGTTACGTTCGATGCATGGAACCTGAACTTGCCCGGCGACCGGATCACAGGTCAGACCCAGGTTATGTTCCATGCCAATTTCAGCCGCTACACACACCTGCTCCGGGCTGCCGCCAAGCAGTTCGGTAAGACCCGCTGCTGCCATCGAGCATGCCACACCGACCTCTCCCTGACAGCCAACTTCCGCACCCGAAATCGAGGCGTTCATCTTGTAAAGGATGCCGATGGCGCCCGAAGTCAGGAAATAACGCTGGTAAATGTCTGGGCTGACCGAGCCAATGAACTTGTCATAGTAGGCCAGCACCGCAGGAACGATGCCGCAGGCCCCGTTGGTCGGCGCCGTGACCACGCGGCCACCGGCGGCATTTTCTTCGTTGACTGCCAGCGCGAACATATTGACCCAGTCAATGACGTGCATGGGGTCATTCGACAGTTTGTCATTCGACACCAGCATGCGGCGCAGCGCCGAGGCCCGACGTGGAACGCGAAGCGGACCCGGCAACACGCCTTCGGTATTGAGGCCGCGGTCGATACACGCCTGCATGGTGTGCCAGATTGACTCGAAATACTTGTCGATTTCGGCTTTGCTGTGCTGCGCCAGCTCATTCTTCATCATCAGTCCCGACAATGAGAGGCCCGTTTCACGGCATTTTTGCAGCATTTCGCTGGCCGAATTGAAGGCGTAAGGCACGCTGACTTCGTCCAGTACCGGCTGACCAAAATGCTCGTCGTCGACGATAAAACCCCCGCCGACCGAATAATAGGTTTTGCTATAAACCATCTGCTCGCCAACGAACGCGTGAATCTGCATGCCGTTTTCATGGCGCGGCAGGTTTTCACCGCGGAATACCATACCGGTATCACGCGGGAAATCTACCTCGTGGTGGGTATCGCCAATAGGCAGGCGCTGGCGTTGCTCAACGTCTTTGATAAAGTGTGGAATGGCGTCGATGTCGACCGTATCCGGCCTGTTACCGGCGAGGCCCAGAATAATCGCCACGTCGGTATGGTGACCTTTACCGGTCAGAGATAATGAACCATAGACGTCGACCGCGATGCGGGTCACGTTAGGCAACAGGTTTTTTTCCAACAGATCATCGGCGAATTGTTTGCCGGCTTTCATTGGGCCGAGCGTATGGGAACTGGACGGGCCAATACCCACCTTGAACATGTCGAAAACACTGATCACTTAAAGGCTCCTGATAGAAGCAAATCGGCTGCAGGTGAATCTTGGGTGGCCAAATTTGCACAAGCTTTGTTTATTTATTGTTCGGTTGTTAGCGTTATAGTGTAAAAGGGTGTGAAGGATTACACAGCGGTTTTCGCATGAAAAAAAGTAATTCATCGCATAAGTGTGAAGTGGGTGAGGAGCGGGATCACAACTCGTCGTCAGTTGCCTATCTGTTTAGCCAACTGAAGAATGATCCCGGCGGTCATTCCCCACACAAATTGCTCCTCATACCAGGATAAATACACTCGACGACGAACGCCTGCGCGCTGAAAATCCAGCGGATGATAGCGCGCAAAGTTAAGCGCCTCCTGCAACGGAATTTCGAACAGCTCTGCCACTTCGTCTTCATTGGGGTGTAACGGCACATCGACCGGAATCAATCCCACCACCGGCGTCACCTGAAACCCGCTGCTACTGTCGACCGGCTGCATCTGGCCCAGTACGCGCACGCAAGAGGGGGGAATGGCGACCTCTTCCTGCGCCTCGCGCAGCGCGGTGAAAATAAGCGAAGGGTCGGACGCGTCCGCCTTGCCGCCCGGAAACGCCACCTGACCCGCATGCTTGCGTAAATTGTCGGATCGGCGGGTCAGCAACAGGGTGGGCTGCTCGCGGCAGACGATCGGGATCAGCACCGCAGCCTGTCGTCGTCCAACGGCCTTGCGCACCGGCGTGGTGGGCAAATTCAGCTGAAACTGGCGAACAAATCGCTCAACGTCTGGCGGTAAAGGTTGAGGACTGAAGTCCATCATGGCGCGATATCCTCACCGAGCAGCGGCAGAATGCGCGCCACTTTATCGAAGGTTTCCTGATATTCCGCTTGCTCCTGACTGTCGGCGACGATGCCGCCACCGGCCCAGCAGAACAGTTCGCCTTTTTCGGCCAGCAGAGTGCGGATAGTGATATTGCTGTCCATCGTACCGCAACAGCTGATGTAGACGATGCTGCCGCAGTAGCCGTTACGGCGCTGTGGCTCCAACTGCTCGATAATCTGCATTGCCCTGATTTTCGGTGCACCAGTGATAGACCCGCCGGGGAAACATGCGCGCAGCAGGCTCGCCGGATGACAGGCGTTGGGCAGGCGAGCAGTAATAGTGCTCACCAGGTGATGCACGGCGGGGAAGGGTTCGACCACAAACAGCTCAGGCACTTTTACGCTGCCGGGGGTGGCAACACGGCCAATATCATTACGCAAGAGATCGACGATCATCAGGTTCTCGGCGCGATCTTTAGCTGAAGATCTCAGCTTTTCGGCCTGAAGTCGGTCGAGAAGCGGATCCTCATGGCGCGGCATTGTACCCTTGATCGGACGGGTCTGGATCCTGTCTTCTTCCAGCCAGATAAAACGCTCGGGCGAAAGGCTCAACACAGCGTTTTCTGGCAGACGCAGGAACGCCGAGAACGGCGCACGGTTAGTCTGGTTCAGGCGTAGAAATGCCTGCCATTCATCGCCCTGATATTGGGCTTTAAAGCGCTGAGTCAGGTTGATTTGATAGCAGTCGCCGCTGTGTAAATATTCCTGTATCTGGCGAAATTTATCACCGTAGGCTTCGCGGGTCATGTTCGACTGCCAAGGCGAAGTCAGCTGGAAAGGCTCGGTGGGCAGCGTTTGTTGATGCTGCTCGAGCCACGTAAGGCGGGTGTGGATATCTCCCTGACTCACCAGCGTCAGCCGCTGTAAATGGTGATCGGCAATCAGCGCCCAGCTGTAAATCCCTATCGCCATATCCGGCAGAGTAATGTCAGGCTCCGCCAGCGACGGCAACTTTTCAATCCTGCGGCCTAAATCGTAGCCCAGCAGCCCTAACGCGCCACCCTGAAAAGGGAAGTCGGCGTTAACTTCTGCCCGCATTCCGCTGGCCTCAAGCTCCTGCTGTAACAGCTGGAATGGGTCCGCCTCGCTAATTTCAGCCGTCACGCCCGAGGCGTCTTTTCGGCAGATTTCAGTATGCAGCCCGCGCGTGGTCAGCGTGACCTGCGGGTCGGCGACCAAAATGTCGAAGCGGTTGTGGACATGGTCGGCAGCGCCGGAGTGCAGCAGCATGGCCCAAGGCAGTGACGACAGGGAGGCAAAGCGCGTGAGCAGCGCATCAGGTTGATAATCTAATTTATAAAAATCAATGGATTGAACGGATGGCATAGTATTTTGAAAATTCCCGACACGGTGACAATGCAATTCCTGGCGAACCGATCCTAGCATAGATTTGATGTGGGTAGGTCATTGGCAAATTAAGGCGTATAATGTGCGGCTAAGCTCGCTTCACTATAGAAATAGAACAGGAACACATTCATGTTGACCGGTATGCCTTCACTTTCGCACTCAGAGCAGCAGCAAGCCGCTGACCGTATCCGCCAGTTAATGGAAGAGGGGATGAGCAGTGGTCAGGCGATTGCCGTGGTTGCGGCAGAGATTCGTGAAACCCACAAGGGTGACCGTGTGACGGTTATCTTTGACGATGAAGACGAAGAATAAGCCTTACTGAATATTTGGCCGTTGCACATCGACTGCACAACGGCCAGAAGCCAGGCGTTAACCCTTAACGACCACGGCTGCTGCTGCCTTGATTGCAGTTTCAACCGCTTGCTCAATGGTATCGCCGATTGACAGCGCAACACCCAGACGACGTTTTCCGCTGATTTCCGGCTTGCCAAACAAGCGCACCTGATTAGAACCCACTAAAGCCTGCTCCAAACCGCTGAAGCTAACGTTGTTGCTGGTCAGTTCCGGCAGGATGACGGCAGAAGCCGAGGGACCGAACTGGCGGATAGTGCCGATTGGCAGCCCGAGGAACGCGCGCACGTGCAGCGCAAACTCAGACAGGTCCTGAGAAATCAGCGTTACCATGCCGGTATCGTGTGGGCGAGGAGACACTTCGCTGAACACCACGTCATCACCGCAAACGAACAGCTCAACGCCAAACAGCCCGTGTCCACCCAGTGCTTCCACCACGTTTTTTGCGATATCTTTCGCACGCTCGAGCGCCAGACTGCTCATCTGCTGTGGCTGCCATGATTCGCGGTAATCGCCGTCTTCCTGACGATGGCCAATAGGGGCGCAGAAGTGAATACCGTCAATGGCGCTGATAGTCAGCAGGGTAATCTCGAAATCAAACTTCACCAGACCTTCAACGATGACCCGCCCCCCGCCTGCGCGGCCGCCAAGCTGCGCATAGTCCCACGCGGCCTGCAACGTTTCTCCACTGCGGATCAGACTCTGGCCTTTACCGGAAGAGCTCATGACCGGCTTGATGATGCACGGATAACCAATTTCCTGCACTGCCTGTTTGAAGCTGGCTTCATCATCGGCAAAACGGTAGGTCGAGGTTGGCAGTTTCAGCGTCTCGGCCGCCAGACGACGGATGCCTTCACGGTTCATGGTCAGGCGCGTTGCTTCGGCGCATGGCACCACGTTATGACCCTGCTTTTCCAGCTCAACCAGCATGCTGGTAGCAATAGCTTCAATTTCCGGGACGATAAAGTCAGGACGCTCTTTCTCGATAAGCTGCTTGAGCGCCTCGCCGTCCAGCATGTTGATCACATGGCTGCGGTGGGCAACCTGCATTGCAGGCGCGTCGGCGTATCTGTCGACGGCGATCACTTCCAGACCAAGACGTTGGCATTCAATAGCCACCTCTTTGCCCAGTTCGCCAGAGCCCAATAACATGACGCGGGTCGCGTCGGTGCGCAGTGCAGTTCCAATGGTTAACATAGCTGGATACCTAACTCGTTGTCGGTGATGAAAATATCGGTCGTAAAATCGCGTTTTGGGCACCCATTCTGCGTGGCAGATTGCGGTGACAGAGGACGTTGCGAAAATAGTTGGCGGCATTATATAGGAAAAAGTCTCACCACGAAAACGATTGCGCACCTGCGCCAGTATTTGCGTGCGGGGCGCGAATGTGCGTTAATAGTCGGGCATTCGCGATCGAGGCGGATGCTTTTTGAATAGTAAAGGATAGTAAAATGAGTAAGTTAAACGGTCAGGTAAAATGGTTCAACGAAAGCAAAGGCTTCGGTTTCATCACTCCAGCTGATGGCTCTAAAGACGTTTTCGTTCACTTCTCTGCAATCAACAGCGATGGTTTCAAAACCCTGGCTGAAGGTCAGAACGTAGAGTTCACCATTCAAGACAGCCCACGTGGCCCGTCTGCTGCCAACGTCGTCGCTCTGTAATCAGTCACTTCTGGCTTACTTAAGCCAACTGATCATTAGATAACGATTTTCTAAAACCCGCCTGCGTTGCGGGTTTTTTTGACTCCAGTCATTAGCGCTAAGGCGCAATATCCCCTTCTCTGTTATTATCTAAAGCATTACATGGCGCTGATAGCCTTGCGCCGCTTCGTTTTTTTCGCCTTACATAAGAGTTATCGCCTTGAGCACGCATTCTTTCTCCACACTGACTTTGCCATCCGAACAAATTTCTAACCTCGAAGAACTGGGCTACGCCCAAATGACGCCAATTCAGGAAGCCTCTTTGCCTGCCATCCTGCTGGGTCAGGACGTGCGCGCGAAAGCCAAGACCGGCAGTGGCAAGACCGCTGCGTTTGGTATCGGGCTGTTAGATAAAATTACTGTCGGCGATTTCTTCTGCCAGGCGCTGGTGCTGTGCCCAACGCGTGAACTGGCGGATCAGGTCAGTAAAGAGCTGCGTCGTCTGGCGCGTTTCACCCAAAACATCAAAATCCTGACCCTGTGCGGCGGCCAGCCGATTGGGCCACAGCTTGACTCTCTGGTGCACCAGCCGCACATCGTGGTGGGTACGCCGGGCCGTATTCAGGAACATCTGCGCAAAGGCACCCTGAAGCTTGACCAGATGAAAGTGCTGGTGCTCGATGAAGCTGACCGCATGCTGGATATGGGCTTTAGCGAAGATATCGAAGACGTGGTGAGCTATACGCCGCCGTCTCGCCAGACGCTGCTGTTCTCCGCGACCTATCCGGAAGGCATCGAGCGCATCAGCAATAAATTCCAGCGTCAGCCGCTGAACGTGGAAATAGAGGGTGGCGAAGACGTTGCCGACATCGAACAGGTATTTATCGAAGCCGACCGCCACAGCCGTTTGTCGCTGCTGACTGCGGTGCTTTATCAGTATCAGCCGACCTCGTGCGTGGTTTTCTGTAACACCAAACGCGATTGCCAGGAGATTGCCGATACGCTGGCCAGCAAGGGCATTAGCGTACTGGCGTTGAACGGCGACCTCGAGCAGCGCGACCGCGACCGCGTTCTGGTGCGTTTCTCCAACGGCAGCTGCCGCGTATTGGTTGCCACCGACGTTGCCGCCCGTGGTCTTGACATCAAACAGCTGGGACTGGTCATCAACTACGAACTGTCGTTCGACCCTGAAGTGCACGTTCACCGAGTGGGCCGTACCGGTCGTGCAGGTACCAGCGGTGTGGCGGTGAGTCTGGTTACGCCGCAGGAAATGGTCCGCGTTCATGCGCTCGAAGACTATATGCGCAAAAGCTTCAAATGGCAGCCTGCTGCTCAGAGTCTCTCTGCCCCTGCCGCGACGCTGGAACCCGAGATGCTGACGTTGTGCATCGACGGTGGCCGTAAAGCCAAGATTCGTCCGGGTGATATTCTGGGCGCGCTGACCGGTGATGCGGGTTTAACCGCCGCCGAAGTGGGCAAAATCGACATGTTCCCGATTCATGCCTATGTTGCTATTCGCAAAAACAGCGCCAAGAAAGCCCTGCAACGCCTGCAGGAAGGCAAAATTAAAGGCAAGAGCTGCAAGGCCTTCTTACTGCGCTAAGTGAAATTGAGGAGAGAAACTCGACAATGATGATTCCGCCAAAGGCTGAAAAGCGTCCGTATCCTATGACTACGCACGGCGACACGCGCGTAGACGATTACTATTGGCTGCGCGACGATGAGCGCAGCGATGAAGACGTACTGAATTATCTTCAGGCGGAAAATGCCTGGACAGAACAGGCGATGAAGCCGCATCAGGCACTGCGTGAAGCCTTGTATCAGGAGATGGTTGACCGCATTCCTCAGCAGGATCACTCCGTTCCTTACGTGAAGCACGGCTATCGTTATCAGACGCGCTACGAGCCGGGCAACGAGTATGCTATCTACCTGCGTCAACCGGCGGCCGAGAGCGAAAACTGGCAAACGCTGATCGACGGCAACGAGCGCGCCGCCGACCGTGAGTTCTATACCCTCGGTGGCCTTGACGTGAGCCCTGATAATACGCAACTGCTGGTGGCGGAAGATTTTCTGTCGCGCCGTCAGTACGATATTCGCGTCAAGAGCCTGCTGGATGACAGCTGGTCTGAGGAAGTTCTGAGTAATACCTCAGGAAGTGCCGAGTGGGCCAACGACTCAAAGACCATTTTCTACGTGCGCAAGCACAAGACCACGCTGCTGCCTTATCAGGTTTATCGTCATCAGGTTGGCACTGATCCTGAGCAGGACGTGCTGGTTTACGAAGAGAAAGACGACACCTTCTACGTCGGCCTCGACAAAACCACTTCTGAGCGATACATCATTATTCACCTCGACAGCACAACGACCTCAGAAGTGCTGCTGCTGGACGCCGATAACCCGCTGGCCGAGCCACAGCTGTTTGCCCCGCGCAGGAAAGATCATGAATACGCGCTGGATCATTATCAGGGCCATTTCTATATTCGCTCCAATAAAGACGGCAAAAACTTCGGCCTGTACAAGAGCGACAGCTTTGCAGAGGCCGACTGGCAGACGCTTATCCCTGCACGTGACGATGTGATGCTCGAGGGTTTCAGCCTGTTTCGCGACTGGCTAGTTATCGAAGAACGTCAGGAGGGGCTGACCCACCTGCGTCAGATTCACTGGCAGAGCGGCGAGGAGAAATCGCTGAAGTTTGACGATCCGACCTACGTGACTTGGCTTTCCTACAATCCAACGCCTGATACGTCACTGCTGCGCTACGGTTATTCGTCGATGACCACCGCCAGTTCCCTGTTCGAGCTGGACCTCGACACCGGCGAGCGCAGGCTGCTCAAACAGCAGGAAGTGAAAGACTTCGATTCAGCCAACTACCGCAGCGAGCGCGTTTGGGTCACGGCACGCGACGGCGTCAAGGTGCCGGTCTCTCTGGTATATCGTCATGACACGTTCAAAGCCGGGCACAATCCGCTGATGATCTACGCCTACGGATCCTACGGCAGCAGCATGGATCCAGGTTTCAGCGGCAGCCGTTTGAGCCTGCTGGATCGCGGTTTCGTGTTTGCGCTGGCACATATTCGCGGCGGTGCCGATCTCGGTCAACAGTGGTACGAAGACGGGAAACTGTTCAACAAGCTGAATACCTTCCACGACTTTATCGACGTGACTAAAGCCTTGGTCGAACAAAAATACGGCGATAAAGATCGGGTGTATGCGATGGGCGGCAGCGCCGGCGGCCTGCTGATGGGCGCGATTATCAATCAGGCCCCTGAGCTTTATCACGGCATCGTGGCGCAGGTTCCGTTTGTTGACGTGGTAACCACCATGCTCGATGAATCTATCCCACTGACTACCGGTGAGTACGACGAGTGGGGCAACCCGAATGACAAGGCGTACTACGACTACATCCTGCAATACAGCCCATACGATCAGGTTCTGGCGCAGGATTATCCGCACATGCTGGTCACTACCGGGCTGCACGATTCACAGGTGCAATACTGGGAACCGGCAAAGTGGGTTGCCAAGCTGCGTGACCTGAAAACGGATAACAATCAGCTGCTGATGTACACCGACATGGATTCTGGTCACGGCGGCAAGTCAGGGCGCTTCAAGGCTTACGAAGATATCGCGATGGAATATGCGTTTGTCATCGCGCTTAGCCAGCAGTAATTAAGGATTCTTCAGGAAAAAATCAGCAATAAAAAAGGCGACTCAATGGTCGCCTTTTTACTGTCTGGAGTCTGAGCCTACTTATCCAAAAAGTAGTTCAGACTGTATTTCATATCCGCACTGAGGCTGCTGACTTCGCGCAGCATCCAGCGCAGATAACCAGGGTCCTGTGAGGCTATCTCAGAAATCTTCTGGCCGCGATATTTGCCGAATTTAAGCGTGCGCAGCAGCGTAGGGCGCTCGGCTATCGCCAGCATCTCTTCAGCACTCAGACCGGATTCTTCCTGAATGCGGATCAGAAGCGAAGCGGTGACGTAGCAGTCGTACAGCGCTCGGTGTGGGTGTAAATGCGCTGGCGGATGCGTGTCGAGATTTAAGCTATGACGCAGATTTTGCAGGCTGTAGCTCGGCTGCCCGGGAAACACCTCGCGCGCCAGTTTCACGGTGCAGATCCATTGCCCGTTCATTTCGGGCAGCATCGCACGGTCAAAGGCTGCGTTATGCGCAACGTAGTAGGGATGACCCTGATAGCGGCGCACGGCTACCGCGATACGCGGCTTGCCTTCGACCATCTCCTCGGTGATTTGATGAACTGCCATCGCCTGAGGGCTAATTTCACGGTCTGGACACACCAGGTCGCTCATGGGTTGCGTGATAACGCCCTCAACCACGTCGACCGAGGCAATTTCGACCACGCCGCCGTTAAACCCACAGGTTTCTGTATCAATCACTCTAAAACTCATTGCTTGCTCCTGATAATTTAGGCTCCCTGATAGCTTATCAGCTCGACGTGTCCGTGCCATCCCTCGTGGGTTTTGCGGGCAATCGCCAGTGCGTCCTGATTGGCAGGTGCGACAACAATTTCATGGCCGAGTTCGGACCAGATGGCGCTCTTGCCTGCCGGGATCCACCCACCGGTTGGCGCGCAGTGGTTTGCCAGCATCACCGTCATACGGTGTTTCTCGGCATAACCGCGCATCATCTCGCTTTCTTTGTCGTAGCTTGGTTTAGAGATTAAGACACCCGCGCCGTAGATGTCTGCCCCGCCAGCGGCTGCAAGCTGCGGATGCGAAGGTGAGGCGATGTCAGCGCAGATAGCCAGACCCAATGTTCTCTCGCCTAGACTGAGCTGAGGGCCGCCCTGACCGGGGGTAAAGAAGTGCTCTTCAGTATCGTGTAAATGTTGTTTGGTGTAGGAATACAGTGTGCCGTCTGGGGCAAAAACGATGGCGCCAATATACAGGGCATCGCCGTCGTTACAGCACAGTGGCGCACCGCACACAATAGTGATGTTATGATTTTTTGCCTGATTTCGCAGCAGTTCGAGACGCGAGTCCTGAAGCGTCAGTCCTAGCTTGCGCGCCAACTCGGGCTCATAGCCGGTGAGAGAAAGTTCAGGAAAAATAATCAGGCTCACGCCGTGCTCTGCGGCAAGCGCAACGGCCCGCGAATGGCGCTGAATATTTACATCAATATTCCCCGCGACACAGGTAATCTGCGCGGCAGCGATTGAAAAATCACTCATGAGGTGTTCCCGGATGTTTATTTGTAAGGCCAATTAACAAAAAAACCCGCGTTAAGCGGGTTTTATGATGCGAATTCCGTATTAAGCAGATGCCTTCTTGGCACGTTTTTCTGCTTTTTTCTCTGCGGGGGTTTTTAACGGTTTTTTCTTCGCATTCTTTTTGCTATCCATTCCTTTACTCATATTGGCCTCTCTCAAGCGGGTGGATACGGTCACTATGCTATTTACTGCCTATTTGCGATAACTTGCAATAGAGCAGCCCGACTTTTTCGAAAATATCCTGTTATGGCTATTTTTTTTCTTTTATAGGAAGCCATGTTGCTGATTATCTGTGCAGTAAGGCGTTTTACTGTGCTGCCGCTCGAAAAAAACATCCTTTTTTGAAACCCAGAGTGGTAAGAGATTGACCCTATACTCTGGATACGCTGTTATTAACACGAGCAAGCAAATCAATACACTGGACTGAAAAAATAACAGGAAATTTCATGCCTAAATTGAAAGGGTTGTATTTACCTCGGGAAGCATACGCCAGTGGATTGCTGGATACCGGCGACGGTCATCAGATTTATTGGGAGCGCAGCGGGAACCCCAAAGGCAAGCCTGCGGTATTCCTGCACGGAGGCCCGGGAGGCGGGTGTTCTGCGGTACATCGTCAACTTTTTGACCCTAACGATTATGACGTCATGCTGTTCGATCAGCGTGGCTGCGGGCGCTCATTGCCTCACGCCAGCCTGGAAAACAACACCACCTGGCACCTGGTGCAGGATATTGAACGCCTGCGTGAGATGGCAGGCGTCGATCAATGGCTGGTTTTTGGCGGGTCATGGGGTTCTACACTGGCACTGGCCTATGCGCAGACCCATCCAGACCGCGTCAGTGAACTGGTTATGCGCGGCATCTTCACCATCAGAAAGCAGGAGCTACAGTGGTATTATCAGGACGGCGCTTCGCGTTTCTTCCCGGAAAAATGGCAGAACGTACTGTCTATTCTGTCTGAAGAGGAACGCAAAGACGTTATCGCGGCTTACCGTGCACGTTTAACCCACAGTGACCGCGCCATTCAACTTCAGGCGGCTAAAATCTGGAGCCTGTGGGAAGGCGAGACTGTGACCCTGCTGCCCACCGAGGACTCTGCCTCGTTCGGTGAAGATGATTTCGCGCTGGCCTTCGCCCGTATCGAAAATCACTACTTCACACACCTGGGCTTTATGGAGACGGATGACCAGTTGCTGCGCGACGTCGACAAGATTCGCCACATTCCGGCGGTGATTGTTCACGGGCGCTATGACATGGCCTGTCAGGTGCAAAATGCCTGGGATCTTGCCAAGGCTTGGCCTGAAGCTGAGCTGCATATTATTGAAGGAGCAGGGCACTCGTTTAACGAACCCGGCATTCTCGATCGGCTTATTCGCGCTAACCAGAAATTTGCCCGCAGCTGAAAGACGTTAGCTCACTCTCTCCTGACGGGCGGCCGGATTATTTTTGCTTCGGTTCATACGGCAGGCGAGAGTATTTGTGTGACTCCACGCGGTAAAAGGCGACCCGCTCGCGGAAATATTCGCGAAGATGGGCGGGTTGCTCACGCTCGGCAATCTCGGCAACCACCGGCATGTTGTAGCGTTCCTTGAAGGCGACGGCGGATGCGGCCAAATCTACGTTAATTTTGTCCATCTCTTCTTTGGCTATCTCGGCCAGATTACGGTTCATCATTTTGTTCCTGATTAGCGATTCTTGGCGCATTGTACAAGACAGTCCGGCCGAGGTGAATGCCCTGACGCGTGTCACTTCAATCTAAATGAGACTACTAATCATTTTTATTCATTTAATTGAATGTCTATTAATTGCCTGCGCTTAAATTAAATAAAGTAGAATATTAATAAGAATGATTCTTTTTAATGGATTTTTTATCGTGAATAATTATCACTAACAACTTCGTTCTTATTTAGATGTTATTTTAAATTCATTAAAATCATGTGGTTATATTTATTCTTTGATTTTTATTCTATTGTGGGAAACAACGCTTTTTATTTTATATAGAGTTAGGCATAATGCACACAAATAACGCATTCTAATATCCATATAAATTTAAATATTAAATCTGGAGCCTCATCGTGCTTAAAGAAGATATGATCAAACAGCTTAATCAACAGCTGAATCTTGAATTCTATTCCGCTAACTTATATTTGCAGATGAGTGCCTGGTGCAGTGATAAAGGTTTTGAAGGTGCTGCGGCCTTCCTGATGGAACACTCTCGCGAAGAGATGGACCACATGCATCGCCTGTTCAAATATGTGAGCGACACCGGTGCACTGCCGCTGCTCGGCTCTATCGACGCCCCGCGTGCCGATTTCGAATCACTGGCCGACGTTTTCAATCTTGCCTATCAGCACGAGCAGTTGATCACTGAAGAGATCAACAAGTTGGCTGACCTGGCGATGACCACTAAAGATTACTCAACCTTCAACTTCCTGCAGTGGTATGTGGCAGAACAGCATGAAGAAGAGACTCTGTTCAAATCTGTCCTGGATAAACTCGGTCTGGTGAGCAATACCGGTAACGGTCTGTTCTTCGTGGATAAAGATCTGAAAAACATGGTTGGCCAATCGCCGTCAGCCTGATTTTTCCGCTAAGTGTTGAAACGCAGAATACGTTAACCGTGTTCTGCGTTTTTTTATTTTACTCTTATTATTCATGTGATTATTGACATCCCCGCTGAGCTTTTCGTGCGAAATTTGCACATTTCTTATTTTCTGCATTGATTACCCGTTAATTTCCACAGATCCCAACGGCAGATTGCGCTAAAGTTGCGGCTGAATTTTCATCTTCAATTAGCCAAGGAATAATTGTGTCTATTAAAAAACTGATGCGTCTGCGTATTCTCAGTTCTGCCTGCGTTCTAGCCGCAGGTTTGATTTCACAACAGGCTTTTGCCCACGCTCATCTCAAGAGTGAGACGCCGGCTGCCGATAGCCAAGTCAGCTTAGCACCGACCGAGCTCACTCTCGGATTTAGCGAGGGCGTGGAACCCAGCTTCAGTAAAGTCGTGCTGGAAGGTCCGAACAATCAGCCGGTAAAAACCGGTGATTTCAAACTGGCCACCAACGACAACACTCAGGTCCTGATTGCCCTACCTGCGCCATTGACCCGCGGTAAATATAACGTCTCATGGCACGTTGTTTCCGTTGATGGACATAAGACCCAAGGTACCTACAGCTTTACGGTAAAGTAACGTTATGAGCCTGGCATCGCTGTTTGTCCTGTGCCGCTTTGTGCACTTTATTTCCGTGATGCAACTTTTTGGCGCCTGCGTCTTCACTCGTTTGCTGTCTCCGCAAGGTTTGTCCGCACTCCTGGCGCGTAAAAACCAGACCCTGATCCTGACCTCGGCCTGCCTTTCTGCGTTAACCGCGCTGTTGATGGTCGCCGTGCAGGCAGGGGTTATGGGCAACGGATGGACCGACATGCTCAATGTGAATGTTTGGCTGCTGGTGCTGACCACCACCTTTGGAGAGGTTTGGCGCTGGCATATGCTGATGGCGCTGGTCGCGCTGCTGCTGATTCTTATCGATGGCCTGCCCGGACGTTTTCTGATGGCGATGCTGCTAAGCGCCGGAATGCTGATAGGGCAGGCGCTCATCGGTCATGCGGCCATGCATGAAGGCACCTTGGGCGTATTGCAGCGCACTAACCACGCCGTGCATTTGCTCAGTGCCGCATACTGGTTTGGCAGCCTGATCCCGTTGCTGACCTGCATGAGGCTGACCCATCAGCCCGCGACTCGACCTGAGGCGATTGTGGCTCTGCTGCGATTCTCAACGCTCGGGCACGCGGCTGTTGCGCTTGTCGTACTGACCGGTATCGCCAATAGCGCATTCATCTTGCAGCGTTGGCCAACGGACATTCACTCGCCTTATGAGCTGCTGCTTGTTTGTAAGGCCGCGCTGGTGGCCGTGATGGTCGCGGTGGCCATTTATAACCGCTATTGGCTGGTTCCGCAGTTCGCGCACCACAATGAGCATACGCAGCGACGCATGATCGCCGTTTGCTGGCTGGAGTTTGCTTTGGCACTGTTGGTGATTGCTTTGGTGAGCCTTTTTGCTACCCTATCGCCTAATTAGTTGTGCTGAGCATTGGATTGGCAACAAGATTGTTATTGAGAAGTTTAACGAGGAAGAGTCATGAAAAAAACGCTACTTGGGGGGCTGTTGCTCACCCTGTCTGCCAGCTGTTTCGCAGCGCCGCAAGTTGTTACCGTGAGCCGTCTGGAATATGGCAAGGCATGGGCGTTCACCCGTGAAGAAGTGATGCTGCAATGCCGACCGGGCAAAGCCCTGTTCGTGATTAATGACAGCACGCTGGCGCAGTATCCGCTGAATGATGTAGCAGAGCAGTGGGTGAAAGAAGGGAAGGTGAGTGCACAGCCGCTGAGCATTATTCAGCTGGATGACCCCAAAAATCCCGGCCACAAGATGAGTCTTGCCCCGTTTATCGAGCGCGCTGGAACCCTGTGTTAAGTTGAGCTTCCTGAGGCTGATCCACGTCGGCCTCTTTAATATCCCCCTGTCTAAAAACCCCCTTCTCGCTTGAATTCCACACAGTTAATGGATGGTTTTGCGAATGTTGTCACAAAACGTAACTCATTTCGTTAAGTAATTATCACAGGTCGCCAAACTCGCTGGAAAAGCATTTAAGCTCGACTACTCTTTAAGTTGTATGGCTTAACCGCCTGCATCAATGCCAACTTTTAGCGCACGGCTCTCTCCCAAGAGCCATTTCCCTAGACCGAATATAGGAATCGTATTCGGTCTTTTTTTTGCCCACTATTCAAACCAACAACTTACAATAAAATCAACTACTTAACTCCACTTAGTTACCCTGAATTGTTCCCAGAAAGAACCTCTGTAGCCATTTTACCGCCACTTTTGGCAGGCATTTTTGCACCCAAAATCGACAACGGATTATTGGTTAATGCATCTTCTAAATGGTCCGGTGCAAAGTGGGCGTAACGCATTGTGACGCGGATGTCCGAGTGACCGAGGATGCGTTGTAGCACGACAATATTGCCGCCGGACATCATAAAGTGGCGGTTTTTTATACCTAAGCTCAACGCATTCCCAATCCTTTTCATCTAGCAGAGACTTTGGAATGCGTGACCAAAGTTGCTCAGCTTCCCCTGCTTGCTCACTCTGCGGTGCCGTTTGGCAAAGAATAAACGTCCAATCCTGAGGCGTAACGCCACCCTTTGCTGATGACACCTAAGGACCATAAAGATTGACGCCAGTCTGAGAAGGGTAAAGTTCGAGACCGCTCTTAAGTCGTGGGCATTCACCATCGGCGAGTTAACCACCGGTTGGCTGCCGCTGTGTCAGGGATATATCGGTTCAAATCGTGAGGAAAAAAATCACAGGCAAAGTCACGCTTGACGGCCCTGTCGAAATCAATAAAACACTGATAGTCGAGGGTACAGTTACGCAACCTGAAGAAGTTAAGGCAAAAATTTTAGCGTTATTACAGAGGCCAGAAGTTAAATTTATTCTGGCCCATAATGCGAAAAAGGGATGTTTTTCATGTCGAATAACTCGTGATTAGATTTCTGATGATTGTCTATTCCATAACCCGCCCGGCCTGTTAGAAAAAGGGTGATCTAACTCTTTTCACTTTTCCAAATTATTGCTTGGGCAGCGATCACGGTCTTTTTGTCAGAGTCGTAGGTAATTGCCGGATTTCCGTAAAGCTCATACCCAAGCTCAAGTGCGGCAGAAACACGATGACAGAAAGATGCGTCATCCGGGCCAGTCAAAAGCCTGTATCTTGGTAAGCCTTCGGGTGGATTATTTGGCATGTATAGCTTCCTTAAAATTGATGTGCTCAATTGCCGCTAAGATATAAGACGAGTTGAAAGTAACGTCGCGATAGGTTATTGGCATAATGCCTCCCGTCTTTTTAAACAGATTATGAAACTCTTCTAACTCGGTTTGACGCAATGGGCGTTGATTGCCTTTGGAGTTCAGGATAAACAGTCGGCTATTTTCACTGTAAATACTGAAAGATTTCTTGCGGGCAGCCGTGAATAGTTCGACCGGTGTGACAAAGTAAGCGGTCATCATGCTTAAAAATCTCTCTGAAGACAGAGCGCTAATCGACTCTATGGTTACCTCCGAAAATAAAACCGTTTTGATATAATCTGCACGCTATCTAAATCTTTTAACATTCTATTTAAAGCTATCAGAAATTCTCATTTCTAACCATCGAAAGAGCCGCTTTGACGTATGTCTCATCTGGTTTAAATCTCGACATATACGCAGGCAGATCACTAGGATTTTTTTCCGTTGATCGTTGCTATAAACGCGTGACCTTGACCCAAAATCCTGCTCCATTCAGAAACAGAATTCCGGCATGATATTGACTCCCCTGAACGGAGGGGGGCAGATGAAAAAGTCACGATTCACCGAAGAGCAGATTGTCTTTGCTCTCAAGCATGCCGAGCTGGGTATCTCCGATGCCACGTTTTACACCTGGCGCAAGAAATACGGCGGAATTTCTCCTTCTGAACTCAAACATATGCGGCAGCTGGAAGAGGAAAATCTGCGGCTGAAGAGGCTGGTTGCTGACCTCAGCCTCGACAAGGCGATGCTGCAGGACGTGCTGGCAAAAAAGAACTGCCGATGGCAGCGCACTGCGCCTGCGTATCCGTGGGATCACTGAAATGCGAATTCTGCTCTGAATTTACAGGAAAAATGCTGGACAGGTGGACGTATGAAAGAGGGGTAAGGATCGACTTCTCACGCCCAGGAACGCCGACGGACAATGCGACGGTGGAGTCCTTCAACGGCAGGTTAAGGCAGAAATGCCTGAACGAGAGTGGGTTTATGTCTCTGGAGGATGCCCTCCGAATTTGCCGGTTTCCAGAATATGCAGCCAGAATGAAGCCGGTTATTCCTGAATATGGCTGGATCACATACGGGGAGCGGGTCAACAAGTTTCACATCTCATCTTAGTCATTAACGACATCTTACTTAGCGTGAAATATTGCTCTCTATAATAGCCTTAAAGCCTGTCCTATCACCCCATCCTTGCGCTACATCAACATCCCAGATAATGAAATTAACTAAATTACTCCCCGCTGTTTATGCGTCGTGAGTCTGGGGCCAAATTCTTTTAATCCCGCTCCCATCAGCCCTAAGAAAAATAGCGACAAATTTTAATGCTGTTGAAAATATCTGGGTAAAAACAATGTTTACGTTGTTCTATTTGTCCGTTGTTATGGTATTTGAAATCACTCTAAGTACGGTTTGCCGACGAGGATATCTAAAATATTTAAAAATCTTCCATCGTTACCATTTCCGTTCTCTCCGCAAACCTCGTCAGCTACTCTTTATCCCGCACGGTCATCGTTGGGAAATTCTAAAACTTCAGCATTTAGGCGCGATGAGCCCATCAGGCAGAGCTTATCCTTCTACCTACGTGATTGCCCGCTGTCAGGGATGCGGGGTCCGTAAGCACAAAGTCTTCTACAACAGCCATCTCAAGGTCTCTCAGTGCAGGCGTTGGTTATAGGAGCAAGGCGCAATGTCTCTATTCTTATTACCTTAACATTCGTGCCTTAAATATCTGAGAGCTCTGAGTGTCGCGTTCAGTTTGACGAATAAATCTGTCATCTGATGGTCTTATTTTTTATCTATCTTTTATAAAAACATCCTCTCTTTCTTACGGAGAAGCTTATGCAGCCGTACCAGGAATCGCTATTTCCCGTCTCGATTAAGGGGATTGTGCAGATTAGCGACAAGATTCTGCTATTAAAAAACGAGCGGGAAGAGTGGGAGTTGCCGGGGGGAAAGCTCGAGAAAGGGGAAACGCCTGAAGAATGTCTTATCCGTGAAATGTATGAGGAGACGCAGATAGCGTCGTCGGTGCAGGGCATTATCGACGCCTGGCTTTACCGGATTGGTGCTAAAGAAATATTGATTGTGACCTATCTCATGAAGGTTGAACCGGCCTCAAGCCAAACGATAAAAGTCAGCCATGAGCATAAAGAAATAGGGATGTTTAGTCTGAATGAGATTGCAGAGCTCAATATGCCAATGGGGTACAAGACGTCGATAGGGCGAGCAGTAGGGCGAGTCATTAACCCAGTTTGAGAGCCTATATGCAAAGGATGCAGCGACATACGCATAATCTGACCATCACAAGGCACATAAGGTATCGCGCCCTGTGATGAAGATTTTTTAAATCAGGTCGTCCGGGGTACGAAATACTACAGTTTCGAGGGCGTTTCGATAAATATCTGATTTGACCACGTCTGTTTCTATTTCTAATCGTTCGAGCAGTTTTGCCATGATTGCTTTGTTATTGACCAGTCGTCCTTTGAGGGAAAGTTCTATCTTTATTTCCTGAATGACGTCTGATTCGCTTTTAATGGCATGAGCAGTCTTGACGCGGGATTTTTCTAACTCAACGCTGTTTATTTGAGACATTTTATAACCCCATGAGTAGTCAAAAAAATACCACTGAAGGTGGAAATCGAGTGGCACCTTCAGTGGCAATGCAAAGCATCTTCGTTACGAGCTCTAATTGAGCTTCATTAAACTTATACAAAACTCTTACTTTGTACAACTTACATTTGATCAATTTGTGCTATTTAAGTATTCTTAAATACGTACTAATAAAACGCTAAGGCAATTAATTAATTAAAGATAACTTAAATTTTTTAATGGGTTAGTCATGCTGTGACTTCACTCTTTCATGCCAGGAAAGGGCGTGTCTGGCACAGAATTGCTAGCAAAATCGGTACAGGATTTTGACCAGGTTGTACAACTTTCCGAGATCGCTAAGCGACCATAATTCCGAGAGATTTTCTGAATTTCCTAATCAAGACCACAAATAAAAGTTGTCCAATGTTCTACGCTTTATGGGTGAGTGAGTTTTAAGCTCATGGTGAAAAAAACAACGACTGTTATCTTCGTCTACCCCTCTCATCCTAAAAGGAACTGAAAATGAGTGAAGCCATGTTTGAGCAAGCGCCTTTGCCGCTGTTAACTCAGTTTACGCTGGGTGACAAAGTGACTCTGGTGACCTTCCCCGTAGGAAATCCGCCGGTGAGTTATCGACTCGAGACGAGGATTACGGAGGTTGCAGACGGTAATTATGAAGGAGAGATAACGAAAGTGACGCCGATGGGCCGTGAGGCGTTTGATCAACATCATTTCCACGTCGGTGGGCATGTTGAGTTCGAGACCAGCAACATCTTGGGAAACGCACCATAAGAACATTTTAATTCTTCAACTTCCGTTACATTACAGGCCTTCTCTATTCTCTGCACTAGCGCTACCTTAGCAGCGCGAGTGCAGATGAAATCAGATATCGCCGATTCAAGCATCATGAGTACTCTGCCACGGTTTAGCTCTCTGAAATTTGATTGCTTTAAGGCGATGAACAATTCCTTTGTTATCTCGCGGAGACCTTAACGTGCGAAAGTTACTCATGATTTGTGCTGCACTGGTGTTGGCTGGGTGTTCTAGTGGCCCTTATGCCCCAACGCAACAGGTTTTGCAGGCCTATACCACCAGTAAACCCGACACCACCAAAGTTCGTGTACACCGACAGCCCCAACTTGCGGGATCGATTCTTGACGAGAGCTGTCCGCTGATTGTTTATGTTGATGACAAAGAAGCGGCCGGACTACAGAAAAATCAGTATGTTGACCTGTATCTGGCGAACGGTGTGCACAGCCTGAAAGTGAAATTTTCCTGTGCAATAACCCCTATAGATAAAGCATTGACCATCCAGGTGGACGGTACGCCGCAAAGTTATGAAACGGCTTTAAATGATGCGCAACGCTATAGCCTGACAAGAGTGAAGTAAAGTTATGTCCCTCATTATTGAAGATAAAGTGCAAGAAGAACGCCTGATTCTGGTTGATGAACAGGATAACAAGGTCGGCGTAGGCACCAAGATGCAGGTTCATCTGCAGGGCGCACTGCATCGCGCTTTTTCGGTATTTATTTTTGATAGTCAGGGACGTCTCATGCTTCAACAACGCGCCAGTGGAAAGTACCATTCTGGCGGTCTTTGGACCAACTCTTGCTGCGGCCACCCACGTCCCGGTGAGAGTAACCTGGCTGCCTCTACCCGCAGGCTGTATGAGGAGATGGGATTCCACTGTGAATTGCAGGAAGTAGACCAGATCCTCTACCGCGTCGATGTCTCGAATGGTTTGGTAGAAAATGAATTTAACCATACTTTTATCGGCCTGTTCGAAAGAACGCCCGAGCTTAATCCGGAAGAGGCGGAAGGTTGGCAGTGGATCTCGGTGCCCGACGTCTTTACTGCCGTCGAGCAGGACTCTTCAAGGTTTACTGCGTGGTTCAAGGTTATCCTTGCCCATTTCGGGCAAGAGACTATTCAGCAGTGGGCCTCTCGCTATCGCTGAGTGAGATCAGTGTTTTGCCGTGTTCTGCCGCATCGGTCCTGATTATTTTATGAAGTTTCCCATCTCGAAAATGCAGGGCTACGCCGTCATCGGCGGCGTAGGCGGGCAAAATGTTCTGCTCTGCCAGCAACGCACTGAAAGATTCCTCGCGTCCTTCCTCAGATCCGAAATGCGGGCACATGACGCCCGTCAGCAGCCCCAAGCCTGGGATGAGTGAATAGCCACCGCCCGAATCCGAATGCCCTAAATCAAACCAGCAGATAGCTCCGGCGCTCACGCCGCAGAGGATAGTGCCGTGGCGCATGGCCGATTTGAGCTGTTGATCGATTGAAAATTCTTTCCAGACTGCCAGCATGGCCCGCGTATTACCGCCCGCGACAAAAATCACTTCAGCTCGCGCTATCATCTCGTCGATCTGTTTAACCGTAGGATAAGGCGTGCGGAAGAAAGACAGGCTCTCTACCAGGTAGCCGGCCGACGCGAATTTTTTCTCGAATTGCTCAATCCTCTCTGGAACGTCTCCGCTCGCCGTGGAGATATACAGAATCTGCGGACTTTCTTTTTGGCTTAAGGACAGGATATAGCGATCGATGGCCGTAATCTGCTGCATATCGGCCGCAGTCTCACCGCCTATAGCTACAATGTGGACCTGATTCGGTACGGTATTTTCAGCGTTGACGGTCATCTTTACCTCGTCTCAAATAAATCGCATATCCTTCACTATAATAGAAAATTCGTAATGTCATGGTCGCCAGAGGAGCAAAGGGTATGCGTTATATCCTCTTCGCGTTGGTTTTACTGGGTGTGAGTGTCGCCTTTTTTCCGTGGTTAGAGAGCCAACTGCCCGCGCAATACAATCCTTTTACGCCATTGTCAGTGACCGATGCTCCCGGCCTGATGACTCAGTATAAACTCAGGAAAATAAGTAAAAATCAGGCTGCGTGCCTTGCCGTGCTCGAGAGTGCCAGGGCCGCAGGCCTGATTAATTTCCAATCTGTACCTGATAGCGGTGGCCAGTGTCCTTTGACCGGCGCAGTGCGAGTACAAAATTTCGGTTCGGTGGCGCTGAGCTCGAGCTTTTTGGCGAGCTGTCCGTTGGCAGTCAGCGGCACGATGTTTGTGGCACAGGCGGCCGCACCCCTTGCCGAGCAGGTCTTTGGCCAAAGGCTGGTCAGAATCGACCACCTCGGCAGCTTTGCCTGTCGCAATGTTTATCACCGTGCGGTGGGCAGGCTGAGTGAGCATGCGACTGCCGAGGCCCTGGACGTCGCGGGTTTCAGGATGAATGACGGTGAAGATGTGACCGTAGCAAGCGGATGGAAACGAGAGGGAAAGGACGCCGACTATCTGCATCAGGTCTTTCGCGGAGCCTGTCCGTTTTTTGGCAATATTATTGGGCCGGATTATAACGCAGCGCACGCCAATCATTTTCATCTTGGCATGCGCTGGTTTGGATTCTGCCGCTAACAGAAGACGCTGACAGAGTCTTTCAATTAATCGGCCAGGTAGCGTTCGACCAGACGGGTCCAGTAGGCGACGCCAAAGGGCAGACTTTCGTCGTTAAAATTATAGGCCGGGTTATGCAGTACGGCACTGTCACCGTTGCCCATACGCAGGAAGCAGCCCGGTTTTTGCTGTAGGAAGTAGGCAAAGTCCTCGCTGCCGGAGATAGGCGGCAGGTCGGGTACCACGTTCTCTTCACCGAGCAGCTCTTGGGCGACCTGAGTGGCAAATTCGGTCTCTTTTTGATGGTTGACCAACACCGGATAACCGGGCACATAGTCAATCTCTGCGCGAGCGCCGTAACCTTCCGCATGGCTGGCGATCAGCGCTTTGATACGGTCTTCCAGAATTTTACGCACGCCGGTATCAAATGAACGCACGCTCATCTCGAGACGCGCGCTATCAGGGATAACGTTGGCGGCAAAGCCCGAATGCAGCGAACCGATGGTGATAACGGCGGTTTCATTAGGGTCGATGTTGCGTGAAATGATGCTCTGAAGTGCGACAACCAGGCTGCTGGCGACCAAAATTGGGTCAACGGTCATGTGAGGACGCGCCGCGTGACCGCCTTTACCGTGAATGGTCACGTTAACGGTATCGCAAGCTGCCATAAACGCGCCCGTGCGGAACATCATTTTACCCACGGGATAACCCGGGTGGTTGTGCAGGCCGAAGACTGCGTCGCAAGGGAATCTGTCGAACAGTCCCTCAGCCAGCATGCGTTCAGCACCGCTGTTGAAGCCAATTTCTTCCGCAGGCTGGAAGAAAAGGTGCACGGTGCCGGAGAAGTTGCGGCTGCGTGCCAGCTGTGCGGCCGCACCGAGCAGCATCGTGGTGTGGCCATCGTGGCCGCAGGCGTGCATTTTGCCGCTCACGTTGCTGGCGTACGCAAGACCGGTCTGTTCGAGGATAGGCAGGGCGTCCATATCGGCACGAATACCGATGCTGCGCGTGCCGTTACCGACCTTGAGTGAGCCCACAACGCCGTAGCCGCCAACGCCGGTCGTAACCTCAAACCCCAGCTCATGGAGTTTTTTGGCAACCAGTTCGGCAGTCTTGGCTTCTTCGTTGGATAATTCTGGGTTTTGATGCAGGTGTTGGCGAATCTCACGCAGGCCAGGCTCGAGGTCGGCTACGTCAGCAATGGTGCAAAGATTTTTAATAGTCATAGCGGTTAATCTGTCTCTTTATAAGAGGATAACTGTTGAGAGGTTGCGTTGTGCATCACACAGGATGCAGTTTCTGAATGCGCTTGGCAATGCCTCACAGAGTGTCAAACGAAGGACGGACTATCGCTCTGTATCTGCTATAAATTTAAGATGAGAATTTCGTAAAACGGCGTTATGGGCGAAGCCTGTGGCGCAGTTCAGCGTCAGGTTGCCGAGTTTTAAACAAATTTTTGCGCTAGAAAGGGCAAAATGTCGTTTTTTTACACGCTGATGTCGTTATAAAGTGTATTCATTCGTTACCAGCTAATAAAATAGCTGCTTTTTCTTGCGCAAGCTGACACCCTATAAGAAACAGCGGACAACATTACATTGAATCTGATTATCATCGAATTTTCGCTGCCAGCGGTACCTTATCAATCTCTGTGGGTTCCAGCTTCAAACTTTTCATCATTTTTCAGTCATAAGGGAATCGGATGATTTATTCCGAAACACTAAAACATGTCATGAATTTCAGTGCATTAGCGCTGGTTCTCGGAGCAGCATTTTCTACGCCAGCCCATGCCGATGAGGCTTGGCTTCGCGCGTGTGCCATTGCCAAAACCGCGGATGGCTGCCAGCAGCCTTTCCAGCAGGGGCTGGCACCGGTAATGATGGGCTCGGCCCGTGAGTCGCAAGGCCTGTGGGGATACATCGATGTTTCAGGTAAGATGGCCATCGAGCCTGCATATCGTGAAGCCCGTGGCTTTGTCAACGGACTGGCCGCTGTCAAGAAAGATGACTTGTTTGGCTATATAGATGCAAAAGGCAATCTGGCAATCCCGGCACGCTTCACCCGCGCTACCGATTTCAACGCCAAAGGCACTGCGTTGGTGGTCATCGACGATCGTTTGGCGTTGATAGACCGCCAGGGGGCAGTCATCAAGACCTTACCGTTCGCCGCCTCTCTCAACTCTGAAGGTTTTAAACAAGGGCAGCCGCTGGCCAGCGTCCAGATGCAGATCTCTCCTGCGCTGTGGAATGCATCATCAGGCCGTTCCGTGTCGCTACCGGATGATGTTATGAACCTTGACGAGCCGCAGTCTGGCCTTATTCCTGCTCAGCAGCGCGATACGGCGCAAAGTGGATATTGGGGTTACCTCGATGACAGCGGCGAATGGGCGATTGACCCCATGAAGCTGAAGACCCGCAACGAACCGCTGCTTAACGGTAACGTGGTTGCGGTGAAGGGCAAGTCAAGCTGGACCTTCTTCGACCGCAACGGCGTCAGTCTGAGCAAAGAACAGTACAAATCCGTAAAACCACTGAGTTCAGGCAGTTGGCTGGTGGTGGATGCAAACAATGTTCAGCAATTACTCAGTAATAAATTAGAGAAAACTCAGGATATTCCAGCCGATCAGGCCGAGGAATTCCACACCTGGGGCCACTGGCTGATTGGTCAGGGCAGTAAGGGCATCGTGATGGTGGGCCCTGACGATCGCATTGTCGATGTTAAAGCCAACAAGCCTCAGTTACTCACCCAGAACGGGCATCTTTGGGTATTGCAGGCTGACCGTGGCACAGAGGATAAATCTGCCCAGCTGGTGCAGGTTTATGACAGCAACGGCGTCGGTCTGCTGACGCAGGCAACGCTGACTGCGCTAAACGATTACAAGGTTCAGCCGCTGGATGCTCGCGGACTTGACGACAACGCCGTGTCTCAGCCTGCGGGGCTGCCGATGGCGCTGCTGACGCCGGTCGACAAAAAGAAAGTGCCTGCGATTCTCACCTCGCAAGGGCTTATCTTTAACAGCCCGCAGTGGGCGTCGCTGGATGCGCCGGGCCATATGGGGCCGCTGGTGGTGAAAACCGAAAACGGCACGACTGGCGCGGTCAATGCCGACGGTCAGTGGGTAATCCAGCCAAAATTCAAGCAGATATCGCCGTTTGACGGGCCTTATGCATGGGCGATGGTCGTCGATGACAAGAACGTTGAAAGCCGCAAGGTTATTGACTCACTGGGCAACCTTATTGATATCCCAACTCGCGTGATACAGACCGCGCAGTCAATTTCCGGCGGTGACCTGCTTTACACCGAGGGCGACAATAATGACCGCCGTTGGGGTATCTGGGACATCGCCAGCAACAGCGCTAAAATTCCAACCCGCTTCACACAGCTTGAGGCATTCCACGACGGTTACGCACTGGCAAAAGTGGCCGCAGGATGGGGAGTTATCGATACCAAAGGTCAGTGGGCCATTGCTCCAGACGCTAACCGAACCGGCAAGCCGCAGCCGGTAGGCGACAGTATTTTCGTGATTGCCGACGGCGACCAGCCGGGCGAACACGGTGACGGCAGCACGCGCTATAGCCTCTACAGCGCCATCAGCGGCCTGGCATTAGCAAGCGATTTGCTGAGCAACCCGCAGAAGGTGGGGGATAATCACTGGTTAATCCAGCCGGCAAACGGCGGCGTTGGCCTGATGGATGACGACGGCCGTTCGGTGGTCAGTAAAGACGTTGTGCCGCAGTCTATTCACATTGACGGTGACTGGACGCTGCTGAGCTTTGGGCCGCACTATGGTGCTGTCGATGACCAGGGCAATTGGCAGATTGCGCCAGCCTATTCGGCTCCGCTGAACTTTATTACGCCACAAAACTGGGCCAGCGCGCTGAGCGACAAACGCATTACCCTGATCGATCAAAACGGCATTGAGCCGCTGGCTGATAAAGACAATGCACAGCCGCTTGCCTCGATGGATCGTATTGTCATGAATGACGACAGCACCGGCGAAACCGTACTCTTTGATACGCAGGGCAATGAAGTTCAACGTTATCCTGGCTTGAACAGCATCCTGCCTGCCGCCTCGAGCGAGGGCATGGTGCCGCTGCGGGGCGCTAACGGTCTGTATGGATTCATCGATGCCAGCGGCAAACAGCTGATTGGCAGCTACTTTACCCAGGTCGGTGTGATGAAAGACACCCGTGCCAAAGCGGTGAAGCAGGATACCTACGGTCCGCTTATTGGTTACATCAATGGCACCGGTAGCTTCACAATTCTACCGAAATACAATTGGGCGACCGACTTTAGCGAGAAACGCGCCTGGGTGGCCGCCAAGGGGCTGGTGCAGGTTATCAACACCGACGGCGCTGTGCAGGCGCAGTTTGCGCTGCGCTGTAATCAGCGCGTTATTCTGGATGCCAAAAACAAACAAACCTGGCCTGCGAAAACGGTGAGTTGTGCCAATTCCGCTCAAAACGGAGAGGCACAATGAAACTGATGAACCTTAAGCCTCTTTCGCGCGCCGTGCGCCAGGTTATCACCGTCGGTGGGACCGTTGGCCTGCTGGGTCTGACCTTTGCGGCTCAGGCCGATACCGACACCGCCTGTTTCGGGCCGTCTAACCTGACCGACGCCACGCTGCGTGCCGAAACGGCGCAGCCTGCCACTCTGAATATTTGTATCCGCCCGGTGCACGATGGCCGTGCTGCCGTGTTGCTTCCCGATGCTCAGCAGGCTATCGATGACGTCGCGCTGGAGAAAGGCCTGGACGGCCACCGCTGGGGCTTCCTCGATAATCGGGGTCAATTGGTGATTAAACCTGTTTTTGAGCAGGTCGGTGACTATTACTACGGTCTCGCCGCGGCGCAGCAAAAAGGCAAATGGGGATACATCGATAATACCGGCAACTGGGTTATTCAGCCGATCTTTGATAAGGCCGGGAATTTCACTCAGGTTGACCTTGCAGTGGTCAACAATGCTGGCAAAAACGAAATCATCAACCGTAAGGGACAAACCGTTGGCAAGCCACTCGATGCGTTGGTCGATGACGTACAGTTGTCCGACGGTAATCCTGCCCGACTGGCGCTGAACTACAAAACCGTGCTGCTGTCGCCTGACGACAGGCGCCACGTGGCCAATGACAAGATGGAAGTGGTGCTGCCTTTCGGGCAGAGCGGACTGTTTATCGCTCGCGACGCCGATCAGGGCTATGGCATCGCCAGTCAGAATCTGGACTGGCGTATCAACCCACAGTTCAGCAACATTACGCTTAATGACAGCAATACGGCGTTGGCGATAGCCAAAACCCAAGACGGTGTGCGGCTGATTCGCGCCGACGGCGTGTTGAATGACAAGACTTATCAGTCCGTTAGCCCGCTGAATGACAAGTTCTGGCTGGCTAAAACGGCCGACAAAAATAGCCTGCTTGATAACGACGGCAATGAAATCGCCTCGCTGAGCAATGAGGCCGTCGCCGGTCTAACCGTGCAGGGCGAGTTCCTGCTGGATAACAGCGGTAAAGAGAACCTAACGGTATTTGTGCCCGGCAAGAAACAGATCATTACTTTGCCGAAGGGCAGTGTGCCGTTCGACCAGCCTAGCGGCAGCTTCCTGCTGACCACGCGGGGCGATCAGCACAAGGTGAATGCCATCATCTCACCCGATGGGAGTCTGATTGGCGGTGCGCAGCCGGTGAACTGGCTGGCGCAGGTCAACAATGCCGAGGTGATCAACGGTCGTCTCTGGTTGCACGACGAGCAGGGTGCGCTGATCAATATCATCGATAACGCCGGTAAAACGCTGCTGAATGCCAAAAATGTTGCCGCGTTGAACGATTATCGCATTCAGCCGCTTAACGACCAGCAGACTGATAAATCTTCCCCGTTGGCGTTGATCAGGCCCGACCCGGATGCTTCGAAAGCAGGTGCCGGATTCATTCGTGCAGACGGCGGCGTGCAGATTGAAGGCAAGTGGCAGGATATTGAGCCAGCCGACAGCAGTGAGTCGGCGCGCAGCGGTCTGGCCCAGCAGTTTATCGTTAAAACTGCGCAGGGAACCGGTGTGGTTGACGCCCAGGGCAAAACGCTTATTCCTCTCACGGAGGATAATATCGCGCCGTTTATCAATGGCTATGCTCTGGATTATCAAGACGGCAAGCTGACGACTATCGACACTCACGGTAAGCATTTCGCGCTGCCGAACGAGTTCGAGTTGCAGTCGGTGGGCAACGGCTGGTTCCGTTTCCGCGAGACGGCCGCTGAGGGCGCGCTGTGGGGCATCTATGACGTGGTTAACCAGAAGGTCATCGTTGGGCCGAACTATCAATCGGTAGGCACCTTCGAGAACGGTCTGGCTGACGTACAGTTGCCAAACGGCCAATGGGGTATTATCGATGCCGGCGGCAAACTGCTGGTGGCACCGGACTATGCCAGCGTGCGTCGCATCAACAATGCGCTGTGGCAGCTCACTCTGCCGCGCAAAACCCCAGACCAACCGGCGTCGGAGCTACAGTCAGAAATTATTGCCAACGACGGCAAGGTTCGCATTGGCCTGACGACCGACCTCAACGTCAATCAGTTCAACGACGGCCGCATTCTGGCGACCTCGGCGGAAGGACAGTCGTGGCTGCTTGACGCGCAGGGCAACATCGAGCTGCACGAGCAGCAGACCAAGATTACGGCGGTGGGCGACTGGGTCAAACTCTCTCGTCAACCGCAGATTGGCTATCTCAACGCGCAGGGCATCTGGCAGATTCAGCCACAAATCCTGCCGAGTTCAGCGTTTGTCAATGCCCGTGCGCTGCGCATTCAGCCGCAGGGCACCGAGCTTATCGATGAAAAAGGCGTGCGTGTCGCCGCGATGCCTGACGGCAACTGGCAGCTTCCGGCCGGCAGCGATATGTCGGTTTCTTACGATACAGAAGATGGCAAACCGACCACGCGCTACGTCGATACCACCGGCAAGCTGGTGATTACCACCCCTGGCATCGGCAGTGGCATGCAGGGTGGTCAGGCGGTATTGAGCGAGGCCGACGGCAATAAAACCTGGATTGACGCACAGGGGCACCCGTCCGCAGCGATAAACTTTAGCGGTCTGGGGCTGATTTCCGAAGGGCTGGCTTTTGCGCAGGTTGGGGAAAACTATGGATATATCAATGCGCAGGGCAGCTTTGTCATTCCGCCGGTGTTTAATGCCGTCTCGGCCTTTAACAGCGGTGTGGCGATTGTCTCCACGGCTAAAATGTCGATGATGCTTGACGCGACCGGCAAACCGTTGGCTCGCGTGGACCACGAGTGCGGTATACAGGTGCTTTACGGCAGCGGCAATACCCGCCTGTGGCCGCAAACGATGCCGGTGAAGTGTCCGTAATCGACGGCATCCCCGACGATAAATTTTCATGCTAATGTTTACAGAGTTAACCCCGTAGACCGGTAAAATAAAAAGGATAAATTATGCTTCCTCCTATCCCGCAAAAATATAAAGACGCGGAACGTTGGTCTTTTGGTGACAACGAGGCGCAGGCTGACGATTTGGCGCAAAAAGTTATCGCAGGCATTAAAACTGCGACCTGTGCCAATCTTGACGATGAAGGCGAGCCGGAAGTGGGTGAAGTGTTTGTCGTGGTTGACGGCCGCAATCATCCGGTTTGTGCGGTAAAGCTGACCGAAGTCAAACAGGTGCCATTCGACCTGGTGACGGAAGAGCACGCTTTTGCCGAGGGTGAGGGCGATCGTACGCTGGCTTCATGGCGCAAAGAGCAGCAGCGTTTCTTCGAAGAGTACGACATGTTCGCACCGGATATGCCGCTGCTGCTGATGAAATTCACGTTGGTCGAAACGTTCTGATGAGCGTGCCGTATTTCAGCCAATGGGAGGCGCCGTCGCTGGCGCCTGATATTCTGAGCGGCAAAAAAAGCCTGCAGGATATTGACGCATGGCCGGCGTCGGGCGCGCAGTCGCAGGCGGAGTTTGTCGAGTGGGCAAATCACGTGTGCGGTATGTGTTGCCTGAAGATGGCGCTGGCGGCCACCACCGGCAACGTGGTGCCCATTCTTGAATTAACCCGCCGCAGCGTGCCCTATGGAACCTACGTGCGTGAAGGGGATCATATTCGCGGGCTGATTTACGCGCCCTTCGTTGAGTTTTTAAAGCATGAGTTGCAGATAACCGGTCAGGTTAGGGTTGAATTGACCGCCGAGGATATCGCGGCCGAGCTCGAAAAAAATCACTTCTTTATTGCGTCGGTGCATCCGGGGATCCGTCACCCGGAAATTGCGCCGCCTCGCACTGGTGGTCATCTGGTGTTGGTGACTGCCGTCGAGCAGGGCACCATTACCTTCCATAATCCATCAGGGCACAACGAGGCTACGCAGTCTTACGTGCAGCTTCCTGTTAGTCAATTTGCCCAATTCTTTGCCGGGCGAGGCGTGGCAATGATGCCGCGCACTATTCAAAACGCATAATCCACTCGTCTTTCTGGCTGTCATATTTCTCTTTGTAGAGTATCGACTGACGGCCATCGACCACAGCAGGCACGCTAACGTTTTCATCCCAGCCGTCGAGCTGCATGCATAAGTCTGGGTCAGACTTGCAGGGAATGTGCACCTTGTCGCCGCCTTGCCCGTCCGGCGAGGTGTGCTGTGCGTCATCTATCTCGAAACTGCCTATTCGTACGTTTGCTTTTCCCATAAGAATCTCCGCATCGAACCAATGTGTGTGAATATCTAGAGGTATGACCAGTTTGGTCATTACTTGAGAATAGCTGAATGTGCAAAAAGTGCCATCTGAAAATTCCAGCTTGGGATCGGGAAAGCCATTCTGGGGAGGGAAAAGCGGGCAGGCCTCGAAACGAGGCCTGCCTTAGAACGATCAGTTTTTAGGGATGGCGGTTCCCCACTGCTGCCAGTCCTTAGGCTCTTCCGGCATTAACAGGAAGTGACGTCCGGTCGAGGCCTTTGGTGCCACCGGTATGGTTGGCGGCGTGGCGAAGGCGATACCTCCGCGAATGAACTGTTGGAAGGTGCCGCTCTTGAACGTGCCGCCTGTCAAACCAAATTGCAGGTTATACCCTGAAGCCAGCCAGAAGGTGGTGTTGTCACGCACCAGGTACTGATACTTCTTGCTGATGCGAAGGGAGACATTAACGCGGTCGGCCATTTCGCCAAGGCGGAAGCCGGTGACGGTGCCGACTTCAATGCCGCGGAAGAGCACCGGTGTCCCAATTTGCAGCGAGCCGACTTCGGTGGCATCCACCACAATCGCTAAACCGTCGGTGTAGCGCGAGTCGGTGATGGTCGCCAGCTGTAGGTCAAAGGTCCGGTTAGGCGGACCTTTACCCGCTTCGACGTTGATATACGGCTGAAGCAGTGTATCGAGGTTCTGAACGCCGGCCGCCGAAATCTCTGGCGAGACAATCGAGAAGCGCGTGCCGAGACGAGCAAAGGTATCCACGTATTCAGGATACAGCACCGCCTTCGCTGCCACCTGATTCAGCTCGGGATCCAGCTTCAGCGATTCGACCTGTCCGATGGTAATTCCGAGGTAGCGAATCGGCATGCCCGGAGAGATTTTGCTGGCGTCATAGGTATTCAGCGTTATCTGGCTGCCCAGGGCGCGCGCGGCGGTCTCGTTATCGTAAAGCACGCGTTTGGTGCCTTTAGTTACGGTGACGCCGTCAAGGTTGTCGAAGCTAATCGCGCCTTTCACGGCTCGGTCCAGCGGAGAAGCCTGAACGGTCAGGCCGCTGCCGTTGAGCTGTACCTTAGCACCGCCTTCGGCCCAGAAAATCGTTTTCGGTGTCAGCAAGTTACGGTATTCAGGGCTGATATAGACGTCAACCTCAAACTCATTGGCTTTCGGGCGCACATTCACAATCTCACCGACCTGGAACTTGCGGTAAAGCACTACGGAACCGGCCTGAATATCCGGCAGGCTCTTGGCGGTTAAGGTGAGCGTCGCGCTCGGTTTCTCGCCCACAATGCCTTCTGCGGCCTTCTCGGCGTTGCTGTAAAGTGGATATTGGCCTGAAGGCGTTCCCTTACTGCCCGGCAAGACGCGGATACCGCCGTCAATCCACTCCTGCGCGCTGGCGCCCAGCACTTCCATACCGTCCACGCCGAGTTTCACGTCAAGACGACTATTGACCACAAATTTACTGTCCTGATGCAGCAGGTTCTTATACTGCGATTTTACTGCGATGTTGAACAGGATACCGGCGTCGGTCAGCGTGCGGTCAAGCACCTGACCAATCACCATTCCGTGCAGCAGCAGCGGCTGACCTGCATCAATGCCATAGCTCTGTGGCGCTAACAGTTGCAGTCTCATCACGCCGGGGTCTTGCAGCATGCGTTGGCTGCTGTCGAGCACGGTGAAGTGATTCTGAGGCTGGCCTTCGCCGGGAATAAGGTCGAAGGTGTTGCCGGTCAGCAGTTGGCTAATCTTGGCGTTGTTCAGGCTAACTCTCGGGCTATTCATCTCAATGCGCGTGCCGCTGCGCATCAGGTCGATGACGGAAGGGTCAACGGTGAGTTTGCCGATGACTTTGTTGTTCGGCTGAAGGGAAATCTGCGTCAGCGTACCCACCTGCAGGCCTTGATAAATCAGCGGGGTGCGCCCTTCGCTCAGGCCGTCACCGCTCGGTAAATCGAGCGTGATCTCAACGCCGCGATGACTCTGCGCGAGGTCAGGGTAAAGCTCATACGACTGGTCGGTTCGGGCCTCTTTGCCGTCGGCAGGAGAGTCGAGGGCGATTGCGCCGTTGACCAACGCCGCCAGACTTTCCATTTCGATCTTCGCGCCACTGAGGCTAAAGTCGGCCTTAAAGCCGGAAACGTTCCAGAAACGGCTGTTATCCTTCACCAGATGCGCAAAACGCTTGTCGATCAGCACGTCGATGCTGACACCGTTGTTTCCAGACTCAATATCGTAATCGTAGACTTTACCGATAGGAATTTTGCGGTAATAGACCAATGAGCCATTGCTGAGTGAACCGAGATCGCTGGAATGCAGGTGAATCATCAACTCACCGGTGTTCAGGCGATATTTTGGCTGCGTGTCCAGCGCGGTGAAGTGGCTCTGCGTCTTGCCGGTACCCGGCATCATGCCGATATAGTTACCGCCAACCAGCGCATCCAGCCCGGAAATACCGGCCAGCGAGGCTTTAGGCGTCACCAGCCAGAACTGGGTGCCCTCGCGCAGAGAGTCCGCCAGCTCACTGCGAATGCTGACTTTGACCATGATGGTGCGCAGGTCTTTGCTCAGGCTCAGTGACTGCACGGTACCGACCTCAACCCCCTGATAACGCACGGGAGTGCGGCCAGCGACGATGCCTGCCGCCGACTGGAAGTCGATGGTCACCGTGGTGCCTTGTTCCTGATAATTGCTGTAGAGAAGCCATCCGGCTATCAATAAAGCAATGAACGGCAGCAGCCAGAAAGGAGAAATCCGGCGTCTGTTTTTGACCCGTGCTTCAGTCGGTGTATTCGGTGTGTCTTGTTGCATGTGCATCCCAAATCAGGCGGCTGTCCAGCCATTCAACGGCAAGAATAGTCAGTATCACGGCAGAGCCAAAGTAAAACGCGGCCGGACCCATAGTAAAAGCGAGTAACTGATCGCGATTAACCAGTGACATCATCAACGAAATAACGAATAAATCCAACATGGACCAGCGGCCAATCCAGGTCACCAGACGCAGCAGGCGGATGCGGGTTTTCAGCCCCTGATGCGCCTTGAAGTGAATACTTAGCAACAGCGTCAGCAGCACGATCACCTTGGTAAAAGGCACCAGTACGCTGGCGATAAACACGATGGCGGCAATTGGCACGTTGCCTGAGGTCGCTAACGACACGACGCCGGAGAAAATAGTGTCTTTAAGCTGCTGGCCGTTGGCGTAGATTATCGAAATTGGCAGCACGTTGGCCGGAATAAGCAGCACCATTGCTGAAATCAGCGCTGCCCAGGTTTTTTGCAGGCTGTGCTTGTAGCGTAGCGGCATCGGTACGTGGCAGCGAGGGCAACGCCCGCGTGCGTCCGGATGGCCGGTAAATTTGCACGCCAGGCACAGTACCAGCGATTCTGGCACGCCCTTCGGACGGCGCTGCGGGTAAAACTCGTCCCACAGCTGCTCAATATTGAGATTAATCAGGGTCAGCGTGACCAGCAGCGTCATCATGATGTAGGCGACCAGCGCCGGGCCAGTGTCGATATCCGCATACTCCTTGACCTTAATACAGGCCACGCCCATACCTATCAAGTAGATATCCAGCATCACCCAGTCTTTGAGCCGGTCGAGCATCAGCAGAACGGGTTTCAGGTTCATGCCAAGCTTGCTGCCAAAATGCAGATACAGAATCGAGCAAGCGAGTGTCAAAGGTGCGCCCACGGTACAGAAGGCCACCATGCTGGCGGTCAGCGGTGAACCCTGGCTCGACATCTGCCAGATACCTTCAAATAGGCTGGCATTGATGCGGGTGCCCAGTAAACGAATGCTTATCAGAGGTTCGGTGTAGGCAAAGGGCATCAGGACCAGGATACTGATGGCGATGACTATCAGACGAGGCAGCGAACAGACTTTACCTTTTTCAACCTTGCTATTGCAGCGCGGGCAGTGTGCAGTCTGGGTTCTGCGCAACGCCGGCAGGGTAAAAAGATAATCGCATTCGCTACAGCGCTGATAGCGCGGATGCGGCAGCGGGCCTGACATTGTTCGTATTTTCATTGGACCTGCAAGCTAAAAGACCTGAGTAAAATTTGGCTGATTGTCATACTGATGCGCCGCCTGCTGCCTCAATAAATGCTAAATACAGCAGACATTTTGGTTATCTGACGCTCTTGGGACTAAGAAGGTCAGGATTTTTAGATAAAATAACGTATCATGCAAACGTCAGAACAACTATTTGTCTCTGGCAAAACATATATTGTAGGCCAGTCTTTTTGAAGTCACATTGGATTAACCTTGTCGAGATACGCATTTAATGCTTATTTTATAGAGGCTAAGCGTGCAAAATAGCGGTCTACCCGTAGGTTTTAATGGTTACAACATGACTAAAGAAGCATTCTACACGGAATTAAAACGTGACCTGAACGCGTTAATCGCGGGGGAAAACAACTTTATTGCCACACTGTCCAACGTCAGTGCACTGCTTTACGAGCGTCTTGAGGGCGTAAACTGGGCAGGTTTTTATCTGATGGATGGCACCTCGCTGGTTTTGGGTCCGTTTCAGGGCAAAATCGCCTGTGTGCGCATTCCGGTAGGCAAAGGAGTGTGTGGAACGGCAGTTGCCGAGAATGCAGTGCAGCGCGTCGGCGACGTGCATGCTTTTCCCGGCCATATTGCCTGTGATGCTGCCAGTAATGCAGAAATCGTCTTGCCTTTGACCGTTGCAGGCCAGGTAATAGGTGTTTTGGATATCGATAGCACTATTTATCAACGCTTCGACGAAGTGGATGAACAGGGGCTAACAGAATTGGTAGCCGGGCTTTGTCAGCACCTGGAAAACAGTGATGCTGCAAAATATGTCAATTTGATCGCAAGTTGATCGACGGATCACGTAGCATTTACGGGCAGCGTCATTATAATGTCGCCTGTTCATGCCTGCGCCGGTTGGCAAACCCGTTGTAATCAGGAAATTTCATGGAAAATCAACCTAAGTTGAACAGTAGTAAAGAAGTCATCGCCTTTTTGGCAGAGCGTTTCCCGCTTTGCTTCAGCGCCGAAGGTGAAGCGCGCCCATTAAAGATCGGTATCTTTCAGGATCTGGTAGAGCGCGTTCAAGGCGAAGAGAATCTGAGCAAAACACAATTACGCTCTGCTCTGCGTCTGTATACCTCAAGTTGGCGTTATTTGTATGGCGTTAAAGTTGGCGCTCAGCGCGTTGACCTTGACGGCAATGCCTGTGGTGTTCTTGAAGAACAACACGTTGAGCACGCCCGTAAACAATTGGAAGAAGCGAAAGCCCGCGTTCAGGCACAACGTGCTGAACAACAGGCCAAGCGCCGCGAAGCTAACGGTGAAAATGCCGAGCCGCGTCGTCCACGTCCGGCAGCAAAAAAACCTGCTCCGCGTCGTGAAAATGCGCCTGCAGCTGTTTCTGGTCAAGAAAATCGCAAACCGCGTACTCCACGTCCCGCACGTGAAGTAAGCAAACCGCGTCAGGTGCCAGTGACAGATATCACAAAGCTGCAAATTGGCCAGGAAATCAAAGTCAGAGCAGGGAAGAGTGCTATGGACGCCACCGTTTTGGAAATTGCAAAAGACGGCGTTCGCGTGCAACTCTCTTCGGGTCTGGCGATGATCGTGCGCGCAGAACACTTGCAGTTCTGATACGGAGGCCAACTCAGGCATGAACAAATTTGTCAGATTAAGCGTCATTGCGGGTCTGCTCTTTGCGGGAACAGGGCTGGTTAACACCAGCTTTGCGAATGATAGTGCACCGGTCACTCTCAGTCAGCTTCCGCAACTGGTTCAGGAACCGCAGGATGCCACGGTGAGTGAGCGCGTCACTGCGCGATTCACCCGTTCTCACTATCGTCAATTCGATCTTAATGCGGACTTCTCAGGGAAAATCTTTGATAGATACCTGAATATGCTCGATAACAGCCATAATGTATTCATGGCTTCCGACATCGCCCAGTTCGCCGACAAGCGCGGAACGCTGGGAGAAGAGTTGAAATCCGGTCAATTGGTCACGCCTTACGCACTGTATAATCTGGCGCAGAAACGTCGTTTTGAACGCTACGAATATGCCTTGTCCGTGCTTGAGCGGCCAATGAACTTTACCGGAAACGACTCGATTAACCTCGATCGTACCAAAGCCCCGTGGCCGAAAGACGCCACCGAGCTGGACCAACTTTGGGACCAGAAAGTCAAGTATGACGAGCTGAACCTCAAACTGACCGGTAAGAACGATCAGGAAATTCGCGATATTCTCGGCAAACGCTATCGATTCGCCATGAAACGTCTGACGCAAAGCAACAGCGAAGACGTTTTCCAGCTAATCATGAACGCGTTTGCCCACGAAATTGATCCCCACACCAACTATCTGTCACCGCGCAGCACCGATCAGTTTAATACCGAAATGAGCCTGTCTCTGGAAGGTATTGGTGCGGTTCTGCAGGGCGATGACGACTATACCGTGATCAACTCGATGGTAGCAGGCGGCCCGGCGGCCAAGAGCAAAGCCATTGCAGTCGGTGATCGTATCGTCGGCGTTGGGCAGACCGGCAAGCCTGTTGTTGACGTTATCGGTTGGCGTCTTGATGACGTTGTCGCGCTGATTAAAGGTCCAAAAGGCAGCAAGGTGCGACTGGAAATCTTGCCAGCAGGTAAAGGAACCAAGACCCGGACTATCACGTTGACCCGTGAAAAAATCCGCCTTGAGGACCGCGCCGTGAAGATGACCATCAAGAAAGTCGGTAACGAAAAAGTTGCCGTGATGGACATCCCAGGATTTTACGTTGGCCTGACCGATGACGTTAAAGTTCAGCTGCAGAAGATGGCCAAGCAGAACGTTAACAGCCTGGTTATCGACCTGCGTACCAACGGCGGAGGCGCGCTGACTGAAGCGGTTTCTCTGTCTGGTCTGTTCATTCCGAGCGGTCCGGTGGTGCAGGTACGTGACAACAACGGTCGTATTCGCCAAGACAGCGATAACGACGGCGTGGTTTACTATAATGGCCCACTGGTGGTGCTGGTTGACCGCTACAGTGCGTCGGCTTCCGAAATCTTTGCAGCCGCTATGCAGGATTACGGTCGTGCGCTTATCGTGGGTGAACCTACTTTCGGTAAAGGCACCGTTCAGCAGTATCGCTCTCTGAATCGTATTTACGATCAGATGCTGCGTCCTGAGTGGCCTGCGCTTGGCTCCGTGCAATATACTATCCAGAAATTCTATCGAATTAACGGCGGTAGCACGCAGCGTAAAGGCGTAACACCTGACATCGTCATGCCTACTGGCCTCATCGACAACGACGTCGGCGAGCGTTTTGAAGACAACGCGATGCCTTGGGACAGCATTAATCCTGCGACCTATACCAAGACCGGCGATATGAAGCCGTTCATTCCGGAATTGCTGAAAGAGCACGATGCGCGCATCGCGCAGGATCCAGAATTCCAGTATATTCAGCAGGATATTGCCAAGTACAACGCCAACAAGGACAAACGTGACGTCGTTTCTCTGAATTTCGCTCAGCGGGATAAAGAAGACAAAGAAGACGATGCTATCCGTTTGACTCGTTTAAACGAACGCTTCAAGCGTGAAGGCAAGAAGCCCATCAAGTCTCTCGACGATCTGCCGAAAGACTACGTTGCGCCGGATCCGTATCTGGATGAAGCCGACCACATTGCCGTTGACCTGGCTAAGCTTGAAAAAGCGCAGGATACTAAAGGCAAGTAAGCTGTCGTTTAGCCGTTGTCAGTCGAACGGTTGTCACAAAATGAGTAGCGCACTTCGGTGCGCTATTTTTTTGTCTGCTGTTTGCCGAGCGAGGTTGTCTACAAAACGCTTCAAAATGTAAAGTATTGTGAATTGTCGGCTTTGGCGGGTATTGACCCTTGAATCCTGCGGGGAAGCCCATAGGATCAGGTTATGCTGTCTGATAGAGACGGTATCAATGTAGTAACAACGACAACAACAATGAGGAAGTATTAATTTTATGATGCGTATAGCGTTGTTCCTGTTAACTAACCTGGCGGTCATGGTCGTTTTCGGGCTGGTGCTCAGCCTGACAGGCATCCGTTCCAGCAGTGCAATGGGACTGATGATCATGGCCGGTCTGTTTGGCTTCGGCGGCGCGTTCGTCTCTTTGCTGATGTCTAAATGGATGGCGTTACGCTCGGTAGGTGGGGAAGTGATTGAGCAGCCGCGTAACGAAACCGAACGCTGGTTGATGAACGTAGTCAGCCGTCAGGCGCAGCAGGCCGGTATCAAGATGCCGCAGGTTGCCATTTATCACGCGCCAGACATTAACGCCTTTGCAACCGGTGCACGTCGTGATGCGTCGCTGGTAGCAGTGAGTACCGGCTTGTTACAGAGCATGAGTCAGGACGAGGCCGAGGCGGTCATCGCCCACGAAATCAGCCATATTTCTAACGGCGATATGGTTACCATGACCCTGATTCAGGGGATCGTGAACACCTTTGTTATCTTTATCTCACGTATTCTCGCGCAGATTGCTGCCGGATTTATGTCGGGCGATCGTGAAAACGAAGAGAGCGGTAACGGCAACCCGTTGGTTTACTTCGCGGTTTCTATGGTGCTCGAGCTGGTGTTTGGTATTCTTGCCAGCATCATCACCATGTGGTTCTCGCGCCACCGTGAGTTTTACGCCGATGCCGGTTCTGCAAAACTGGTTGGCCGTGAGAAGATGATTGCTGCGTTGCAGCGTTTGAAAACCAGTCACGAGCCGCAGGAAGCAGGCAGCATGATGGCGTTTTGCATCAACGGTAAATCCAAGACCTTTAGCGAGCTGTTTATGTCGCACCCGCCGCTGGATAAGCGCATCGAAGCCCTGCGCAGCGGTCAATATCTGAAGTAAGTCTTAGGATGAAATAAAAAAGGCCCGGCAATGATTGCCGGGCCTTTTTGCTTTCTGTCGCGGGTCAGACTTTTTGCTGGCTGACCGATTTTTGGGTCATGCGCATCACGCTAACAATTGCACCGGCCAACGCCAGCGAACCGGCCAGAACGAGCGAAGCGTGCGTGCCGTGTGCGCTAAACAGGTTGAACATCAGCGCTACCATTGCCGCACCGGTGCTTTGCCCCAGAAGACGGGCGGTACCTAACATACCGCTGGCACCGCCGCTGCGGCTGCGCGGCGCAGACGAGACGATGGTGTGGTTGTTCGGTGACTGGAACAGACCGAAACCTGCACCGCAGACTATCATGCGCCAGATGATGTTCAGGTGCGAAGGGTGGTCGGGTAATAGCGCCAGTGAATATAGACCCGCTGAGAACACCACCAGTCCGATACCGCCGAGAATACCGGCGTGATAGCGTTCAACCAGACGTCCGGCAATCGGCGCCATGACCATGGTCGCCAACGGCCAAGGCGTCAGCAGCAGACCGGTTTCGACGGCGTTAAGGCCCAACGTATTCTGTAAAAAGAACGGCAGTGACACGAAGGCCAGCATCTGTGCCGCGAAGGAACACATCGAGGTACACAGCGACATAGTGAAAATAGGAATACGCAGTAAATCGACCGGCAGCAGCGGGGAGGTTTTGTTCAGCTGGCGACGGACGAAGAACCAGCCGACGATGACCAGCACAATCACTTCAGCGAGGATCAGCAGGCGGTTTTGGCCCTGCGCAAAGCCGCTGATGGCGCTAATCAACAGACCAAAGGTCAGGGCGTTCATCAGGCTGCTGATGAAATCAAATTTTTGGCCTGAAGTTTTCACCGGGTTAGCCGGCAGGAATTTCGCCGCCAGGCAGAAGGCAACCAGCCCAATCGGCAGGTTGATGGCGAACAGCCACGGCCAGTTCGCGAATGACAATACCGCCGCGGCCACGGTTGGGCCTGCCGCCGAAGACACCGCCACAATCAGCGCATTGATCCCCATTCCACGGCCGAGGAAGCGTTGCGGGTAGATTATCCTCACCAACGCGACGTTCACGCTCATAATGGATGCCGCACCGAACCCCTGCAATATCCTGGCAAAGGTGAGCGTGGCGAGCGAGTCAGACAGCGCACAGGCCAACGAAGTGAGGCTGAAAACTACAAGGCCAATCATATAGATACGGCGATAACCAAAGATTTCACCGAGCGATGACAGCGAAAGCAGCGAAATAGTGATCGCTAATTGGTAGGCGTTGACTATCCATATAGAAGAGGCGGGGCTGGCGTGAAGATCCTGTGCGATGGTCGGTAAGGCCACATTGGCGATAGCGCCGTCTAAAACTGAAACGGTGAGGCCCAGCGCGATAGTCAGGATCGCCCCATAGCGTTGTGGTGCGGGAAGTCCGTCGGAAACCGTGGTTGTCATGTCTGATTGTCAGCGTTGTGCTAGTAAGAGAGGGGAATATTATCACGCTAACTACCCAGCGTCTGAATCTGCAAGCCAGTCATCATCTTTATTAATTGTAACGAGAATTAACATTTCACTCACATGCGCGCCTTGCGCTTGGTTTAATTTCATAGAAATAGCGTTCCATTTTTTATGAAACAAAAAAAGTATCCGACGATTGTTTATGGAATAATGGGGCCAATAATATACAAAACAAAATCCAGGCAGGTAGAGAGACTATGGCTATTGCAGATCTTGATAAGCAACCCGATTCAGTATCCTCGGTACTCAAAGTATTTGGCATTTTGCAGGCCCTGGGTGACGAACGCGAGATCGGTATTACGGAGCTTTCACAGCGCGTGATGATGTCGAAGAGCACGGTATATCGTTTCCTGCAAACGATGAAGTCTCTCGGCTATGTCGATCAGGAAGGGGAGTCGGAGAAATACACGCTGACCCTGAAACTGTTTGAACTGGGTGCCAAAGCGTTGCAAAACGTTGATCTTATTCGCAGCGCCGACATCCAGATGCGTGAGCTTTCTCGTCTAACGCGTGAAACCATTCACCTGGGTGCGCTGGACGAAGACGGCATCGTTTATATCCACAAGATTGATTCGATGTATAACCTGCGCATGCACTCACGTATCGGTCGTCGTAATCCTCTGCACAGTACCGCTATCGGCAAGGTATTGTTGGCCTGGGGAGAACAGAACGACGTTCAGGCAATATTGGCCGAGATGCAGTTTACCCGCAGTACCGAAAATACCCTCATGGATGTACCAAGTCTGGTGAAGGTGCTTGAGCAGGTGCGTGAGCAGGGTTATGGCGAAGATAACGAAGAGCAGGAACAAGGGCTGCGATGCATCGCTGTACCGGTGTTTGACCGATTTGGTGTGGTAGTGGCAGGGCTAAGTATCTCGTTCCCGACCATTCGTTTCTCGGAAGAGAGCAAACAGGACTATGTCGCGATGCTGCACACGGCGGCGAGAAATATCTCTGAGCAGCTCGGTTATCACGATTATCCTTTCTAAAAAATTTCCGGCTTAGGCTTAAAAGAAAAACGCTCCCATGATGTGGAGCGTTTTTTTTTGTGGTGCCAAACGAGGCTGGGAACAATAATCACGGCCAGAATATAAAGAGTGCGAGCCTGCTTCTGTTCCAGAGAGTAAAGCCGGCGACGCTTGTTTTAACGCCGCCTTGACAGGCTTTAACGGTCTCGATTAACGGTGCGCCAGTTCGGCGTGTTCTTCTTCGTCCATGACTTTTTTATCGGTCAGTTTCAGCAACTGGCTGGTAATAGTCCCGGCGGTCATTGAACCACTGACGTTTAACGCGGTACGGCCCATATCTATCAGAGGTTCGATGGAGATAAGCAGTGCTACCAGCGTCACCGGTAGGCCCATCGCAGGCAGTACGATCAGTGCTGCGAAGGTTGCACCGCCGCCTACGCCCGCAACGCCCGCTGAACTGAGCGTGACGATACCGACCAGTGTGGCAATCCACATCGGTTCAAACGGGTTGATACCCACGGTAGGTGCGACCATCACCGCCAGCATGGTTGGATACAGGCCAGCACAGCCGTTCTGACCGATGGTGGCACCAAAAGAGGCGGCGAAGCTGGCGATTGACTCAGGAATGCCCAAACGACGAGTTTGTGCTTCTACGCTCAACGGAATGGTGGCGGCACTTGAGCGACTGGTGAAGGCGAAAGACAGCACCGGCCACACTTTACGGAAGAACTTCGCGGGATTAACGCCGGTAAAGGACAACAGCAGGGCGTGGACGGCGAACATAATCGCCAGACCCAGATAGGAGGCGACCACGAAGCTGCCGAGCTTGATGATGTCATGAATGTTGGAGCCGGCAACCACTTTGGTCATCAGCGCCATCACGCCATAAGGGGTCAGTTTCATCACCAGACGAACCAGCTTCATCACCCAAGACTGCATGATGTCGATGAAGGCAAGCACCTTAGGCCCTTTTTCGGCATCGTCTTTCACCAGCTGAAGCGCAGCAACACCGACGAAAGCGGAGAAAATCACTACGCTGATGATTGAGGTTGGGCTTGCACCGGTCAGGTCGGCAAACGGGTTTTTTGGGATAAATGACAGCACCATCTGTGGCACGGTCAAATCGGCAACCTTGCCAATATAGTTGGTCTGAATAGCGGCAAGACGTGCGGTTTCCTGCGAGCCTTGTACCAGACCTTCGGCGGTCAGGCCAAACAGCTTGGTCACGAAGACGCCGACCAGTGCGGCAATCAGCGTAGTGAACAGCAGCGTGCCGATGGTCAGGAAACTGATTTTACCCAGTGAAGAGGCATTGTGCAGGCGGGCAACCGCGCTGAGAATAGACACAAATACCAGCGGCATAACAATCATTTGCAGCAGCTGTACGTAGCCGTTACCCACAATATTAAACCACGGAATAGAGTTTTTCAGAATAGCGCTGTCAGAACCATAGATCAGCTGTAACGCCAGACCAAACACCACGCCGACCAACAAGCCTACAAGGACTTTCTTTGCCAGACTCCACTGCTTGCGGCTCGATTTTGCCAGCAATAAAAGAAGGACAACAAATACCACTACGTTTAGTACGAGCGGAAGATTCATACCTAGAGCTCCAGAGATAACTTAACGAACAATGCTTTAAGAATGCTGCCTTTAGAAGGGGGCACCAGCGTATTACAATGCGCGTAGATTACCAGATAGGCCGGAGGGATACTTATAGCCAAAAGGAATAGGCTATTACTTTTGGCTTTTTTTTGTATGAATTACGCGCTATTTGGCGGCTTGTTCGCCGACATTAAGTCAAATACTTCAAAATGAAGTTAAGACCGTGCGGATTGACCGCATCAATGATAGGCGTCCAGTTCGGCCAGAACAGGGTAAGTCCGACCATCAGCAGGCAGAAGGTGCGCTCAAGCTGGTTGCCTTTCTGACTTTGGATCAGCGGCAGACGGAAACGCCAGCGGCAGGGCCACAGCAGAGGCACACCCGCAGGAGTTAGCATATCGGCAATAATGTGGCTGAGATAGCCTATCACCATGCCGTGCAGCGCATCAATTGGAATAACCCAGTCATGCGGCAGGCGGGTTTTCAGTAAAAACACCCCTGCGGCGACGGCCAGCAGGCTATGGGTGAATCCTCGATGCCCAAACATACGGGCGATAGGCGCCGAAATCCATTTCAGGCGTTGCCCAAGCAGAGATTTAGGGTGATCGATATCGGGCAGCAGCGAGGTGAGCAGTGAGGCAGGGATAATATGCCACCAGTCACCGTGAGCAAGCTCAGGCGACAGCTCAGCTTTTTTAGCAAAGACTGCGCAAGCAATTGAAAAAATGAGATGACCTTCCGCAGTCATAATGCATCCGAACTGAATAACTGTTATTTTATCCAGTATAGATGAAAGCCTTTTTATGCGGAAGGTGTTACGCTGTAACTATTTGTCAATTATTTGAATAATAAATGAAAAATAGTGTGTCGGTGACAGTGTAATGAGCGATTTTATCGCTATCTCGCCAGCCAGCCGCCGTCTACCGCCAGCGTGTAACCATTAACGTAGTCAGAGGCGCCCGATGCCAGAAACACCACCGGTCCCATAATATCCTCCTGTTCACCCCATCGCCCGGCGGGAATGCGGTCGAGAATCTCCTGACTGCGCCCCTCGTCGGCACGCAACTGTTCGGTATTGTTGGTAACCATATAGCCGGGGGCAATGGCGTTGACGTTAATATTATATTTCGCCCATTCGTTGGCGAGCAGGCGGGTGATCCCCATTACGGCGCTTTTAGACGCCGTATAAGACGGCACGCGGATCCCGCCCTGATACGACAGCATCGACGCAATATTGATTATCTTTCCGCCGCGCCCCTGCTTGATAAACTGCCTCGCCACTGCCTGCGCCATAAAGAACAGCGTCTTGCTGTTGACGTTCATCACGTCATCCCAGTCCTTCTCGCTGAATTTCAGCGCATCCTCGCGGCGAATGATACCGGCATTATTGACCAGAATATCGATATGGCCGAGTTCGCTAACGGCGCTTTCAAGCAGCCGAGGAATAGCTTCAATGCTGGTCAGATCGGCACGTAAGTCCAGGAAGCGCCGCCCGAGGGCGTGCACCTGATCGAGTGTTTCATTCGGCTCAGAGCGGTTTACGCCAATGATGTCGCAACCGGCCTGCGCAAGGCCCACCGCCATTGCCTGGCCAAGGCCGGTATTACAGCCGGTGACCAGCGCCACTTTTCCTTCAAGATCAAAGCTGTTCAGCACCATAATCGTTTCTCGTCTCTGCTTATGCGGTGGAGGTCAGTTAAACGCCTTATCGGAGTGCGCTGACCGGAACCTGATCCATGTCGTTAAATACCTGATTTTCGCCGACCATGCCCCAGATAAAGGTGTAGCGCTTAGTGCCGACACCGGCATGAATCGACCAGCTTGGCGAGATAACTGCCTGCTCGTTGTGCACCAGCAGGTGGCGTGTCTCCTGTGGCTCACCCATCATGTGAAACACCGCAGTTTCTTCATCCATATCGAAGTAGAAATAGACTTCCATACGACGATCGTGAGTGTGGCAAGGCATGGTGTTCCACAGGTTGCCTTCCTCGAGTTTGGTCAGGCCCATGGTCAGTTGGCAGGTTTCCAGCACGTCAGGTACCAGGAACTTATTGATAGTACGACGGTTACTGCTCGCCGGATCGCCCAGCGTCTGCGGTGACGCCTCGGCCAGCGTAACTTTCTTGTCCGGGAAGCGGGTATGCGCCGGGGCGCTGTTGTAATAGAACTTAGCCGGGTGCTGTGCATCGACGCTGCTAAATTCGACCTGTCTTGCGCCTTTGCCGACGTAAAGCGCCTCTTCCTTGCCGATTTCATAGGTTTTTCCGTCGACAACAATCAAGCCTGGTCCACCGATATTAATGACGCCCAGTTCACGACGTTCCAGAAAATAGCTGACGCCCAGTTGTTTTCCGACTTCATCGCCCACGGTGACGGTTTTTTCGATCGGCATAACGCCGCCGACGATGATGCGGTCAATGTGGCTGTAAGTCATCGTATAGGCATTTTTCTCGAAAATTTTCTCGATCAGAAACTCACGGCGCAGTCCTGCGGTATCGAGTTGTTTGGCGTGATCGCTATGAATACTTTGACGGACTTGCATGTCGTTGCCTCTTCTACGTAAACAAAATAAAACGCGGAAAGCGCATGACGATTTCCACACTCGGTTTTCGTTGCTGAGAGAAGCATAGGATCGTTGGACTAATAATTCAATAAAAATGAAATGCTGTTTTAATTTTTGTGGGTGCACGCAAACTTTGTGACTTTTCTCGGACCTCAAGCAAAAAAAGACGGGCGCTGTGGCCCGTCGTTTGATGATGCACTGTGTTTAGTGATTAAACAGGCCGAGGTCTTCCGCCGTGAGCTCGGCCAGTGATGCTAGTTTCACGTCGGCCAGCGACCAACGGAGGTCCTGCGCCAGCAAACTGTCGGGTACGACGATAGAGCGCATGCGCGCGGCCTTGGTGGCAATCATGCCGTTAAAGGAATCTTCCAGCGTCACGCAGTCTAGTGGGTCGACGTCGAGGTGCTCTGCGGCAAGCAGGTAGACCTCGGGGTGCGGCTTGCTGTAGGCCAGGTATTCGGCAGACTGGCGGGTCTGGAAATAAGATTGCAGGTTAAACATCTCCACCACCTTGTCTATCATATGCAAAGGCGAGGCAGAGGCGATGCCGATTTTCAGCCCGCGCTCCTGGCACAGCTCAAGCGCGTGCTGCACGCCGGGCAGCAGAGGGCGGCTTTGTTCGACCAGCTCGATGCAGCGCGCGATGATTCGCGCAGTAACTTCTGCCTCACTCGGTCCCTTCCACGGCAGCGCCTGCGCCCAAAGACGAACGGTCTGATCAATCCGCAGCCCCAACGTGTGGGGGATCAGGTCTTTTCGAGAGATATCAACGCCGATGCTTTCAAAAATCTCAAGTTCTGACTGCATCCATAACGGCTCTGAATCAATCAGTAGTCCATCCATGTCAAAAATTGCGGCTTGAACGGGTTTTACATGACTCATTTTTACCACTCCCGATTACACTGAATTAGCTTGATGATAAAAAGAGCATATCACAGACTGCTGAGGGGCTCAGCGCCGAAATAATGAGTCATTAAAAGATGTTAACCAAAATTTTAGGCGTCTTTCGATAACTATGGGTAAACTGGCGTTTCTACTGAGACGTCCTAAACAAGGGGAATACATGACGTATCAACAGGCAGGCCGCGTCGCCGTCTTAAAACGGATCCTGGGATGGGTGATTTTTATCCCTGCACTACTTTCTACTGTGATTTCATTGCTTAACTTCTTTTATGAGCAGACGAAAGCCGAGAAGGGGATCAACGCGGTCATGATCGATTTTGTCCACGTAATGGTGGACATGGCCAAATTCAACACCCCGTTCCTAAACGTATTCTGGTACAACGCACCGCAGCCGGTATTGGGGCAGGGCGTGACCAGCGCCAACATCATGTTCATTCTGATTTACTGGCTTATTTTCGTGGGTCTGGCGCTACAGGCGAGCGGAGCGCGAATGTCACGTCAGGTCAGACACATTCGTGAGGGCGTTCAGGATCAGCTAATCCTTGAGCAAACTAAGGGCAGCGAAGCGAGAACTCAACAGCAGATTGAAGAGCGGATTGTTATTCCCCGTCACACCATCTTCCTGCAGTTTTTTCCGCTCTATATCCTGCCCATTATTATTGCGATTGTGGCCTATTTCGTTCTGAAATTATTAGGACTGCTGGGCTAATCCGCGTCAGAATATTGCCTGAATAACATTAGGTTATTAGACGGTTGGTGCAGTAATTAATAAGCCTGATCATATTTTTATGGTCAGGCTTATTTTCGGAAATATCTTATCCTTATTCCCGCTATTTCTCGTGCAGTAATCTTGCAATCGCGCGTTCAGCCACCACCATATGTTGCCCTCCAAACAGGTTGCTTCGGTTCAGCAAATAGTAGAGCTGATAAATCGACTGGCGTTCAATATAGCCGGAGGGAAGTGGGGTAATACTTTGATAGCCATCGATTAACTGCGAAGGAATATTGGGGTAAAGCGGTAGCATCGCCAAATCGCATTCGCGGTCACCCCAATAGCAGGCCGGGTCGAAAATAATCGGCCCCGTTTCAGACTGCGCGCAGTTGTGTGGCCAAAGGTCACCGTGCAGCAGGGAAGGCTGTGGCTGGTGGTTTTGCAGCCTGGCCCGAACCTTCTCAACGATAAGCTCGGCATCGCCGAAATTCATGCCTTTCTCGGCGGCGAGTTGTAACTGCCAGCCGATACGTTGCTGGGAGAAGAAGGTCGCCCAGCGCCGTTGCCAGGCGTTTGGCTGCGTTACGGTGGCAAGTTCGTTGTCGAAGTCCAATCCGAATTCAAGCTGTTCGCTCCATTGATGAAGCGCGGCCAACTGTTGCCCCAGGAGGTAGGCGTTATCGACGTCGAGCGGGGAAAGCGGCAGATATTCAAGCAGCAGAAAACTGTAATCGCGGTCGCTGCCAACGCCGTAGACTTCCGGAACCTGAACCGTTTTGCTCTTGGCGAGCATAGCCAACTGATCGGCTTCGGCGGCAAACAGCTCGAGCATTTCCCGGCTATTGCACTTAACAAACACCTCTTTGTCGCCGTAGCTTACTCGCCAGGCGGCATGGATCTCACCGCCGGGAAGCTCTACGCGTTCACGAATTTCTGCACTACCAAGATGTTCACTCAACAGACGATTAACGGCTTGCCACATGGTATCACCCCTTCTGACTGGCCAGATAATTCATTAAGTTAGCTTTTTCATTGCAGGAAAACCCCGATCGAACGCACAGCACAGGGCAGGGTATTGATTATTTATATCAGGCAGATTACTACATTCATTATTTCTAAAATCACGCAAAGCACGTAAAAAAGGCATTATTACCAAAAACTGACATTAATACAGGATTTATCCGATCGACTAATTCCTCAGTTCCTTGTTTCATCTAGCATTATTAATAATAGACGAAAAATATATTCTAGTGTTCAAAAAATGTGTATATGCTGGCTTTCGTCCAGGTCGCGAGAGAAAACACGTGAAACTCAAATTTCTTTATTTGATGACTGCGCTATTTTTAGCGGGGTGCGCGAAAGAAACCCCAATACAAACAAGTAAATTGACGCCGCAATACCCTGTTCAGGAAGAGCCCTCGTTAATGCATCAGGGACCTTACGGTAGCGTTATTAAACAGGCAGCCAGCACCTACGGCGTCGACGAAACATTAGTTAAGGCAATTATTCAGGTAGAGTCAGGATTTAACCCTGGCGCAGTCAGCAAGTCTAACGCCGTCGGGTTAATGCAACTCAAGGCTTCGACCGCAGGACGCGACGCTTACCGACTGAAAGGACGCTATGGTCAACCGACCACCCATGAACTGAAAGATCCACGTGTTAATATTGATTTAGGTACCGCTTACCTAAGCATGTTGCAGCAGCAATTGGCCGGAATAAGTAATCCCGAGACCCTGCGCTATGCCACTACGGTTGCTTATGTAAACGGAGCTGGAGCACTGCTGAGAACCTTCTCGAAAGATCGGGTTTATGCCGTGGCTAAAATTAATCAAATGACGCCTGAGCAGTTCTATAAACACATACAGAAAAATCACCCCGCCGCTCAGGCCCCACGTTATCTGTGGAAAGTGAACAACGCCTATCTGGCGATGCGTTAAGACGAATTCAATAAACGCCCCCTGTGGATACACATCCGGGGGCGTTTAATCTTTCCGTGCTTTCATGAAATCTTGCACACTCCTGCTATCACTGGGCTCAACGCCAGTAACGCCTGTATTCCCCAAAAAAAGCCACGTAAGTTGCTGGAAAAATGCGCTTTACGGGTGTTACACTCTTTTCCAGTTGTTTGCGTCACACCCTAAGTTCTGCCGTTGATTGAGCTTATGCGTGTACATATTTGGCAAGGTAAAGCTAAATAGCGCAATTAACCAAATGAATTCAAATACAAATATTTTTCTATATGTGCTCTGTCGTGTGGGGCACCACTGTAGATGAGGAAACAACATGCCTGTTATTACTCTCCCTGACGGAAGTCAGCGTCAGTTTGATCATCCCGTTTCTCCTTATGATGTGGCACTGGATATCGGTCCGGGTCTGGCGAAAGCCTGTATCGCCGGTCGTGTAAACGGTGAGCTGGTTGATGCCAGCGATCTCATCGAGAACGATGCTCAATTAGCCATTATCACCGCCAAAGATGATGCCGGACTTGAAATTCTCCGTCACTCCTGTGCGCACCTGTTGGGTCATGCGATTAAGCAGCTCTGGCCTAACACCAAGATGGCTATCGGTCCTACTATCGACAACGGTTTCTACTACGATGTTGACCTGGACCGCACGTTGACTCAGGAAGATCTCGACCTGCTTGAAAAGCGCATGCACGAGCTGGCTGAAAAGAATTACGACGTTATTAAAAAGAAAGTCAGCTGGCAGGAAGCGCGCGACACCTTTGAGAGTCGCGGCGAGCAGTACAAAATGACTATTCTTGATGAAAACATCAGCCATGACGATCGTCCGGGCCTGTATCATCACGAAGAATACGTTGATATGTGCCGTGGTCCACACGTGCCGAACATGCGTTTCTGCCACCACTTCAAGTTACAGAAGACTTCTGGCGCTTACTGGCGTGGCGACAGCAACAATAAAATGTTGCAGCGCATTTATGGTACAGCCTGGGCTGACAAGAAGCAGCTGAACTCCTACCTGCAACGTCTTGAAGAAGCCGGTAAGCGCGACCACCGTAAAATCGGTAAGCAGCTTGACCTGTATCACATGCAGGAAGAAGCGCCGGGTATGGTGTTCTGGCACAACGACGGCTGGACCATCTTCCGCGAGCTGGAAGCCTTCGTGCGCATGAAGCTGAAGTCTTATCAGTATCAGGAAGTGAAAGGCCCGTTCATGATGGACCGTGTGCTGTGGGAAAAAACGGGCCACTGGGACAACTACAAAGAAGCAATGTTCACCACCTCTTCCGAGAACCGTGAATACTGCATCAAGCCGATGAACTGCCCAGGTCACGTGCAGATTTTCAACCAAGGGTTGAAGTCTTACCGCGATCTGCCGCTGCGCATGGCTGAATTTGGTAGCTGTCACCGTAATGAACCGTCGGGTGCCTTGCACGGCCTGATGCGCGTTCGTGGCTTCACTCAGGACGACGCCCACATCTTCTGTACGGAAGAGCAGGTTCGCGATGAAGTGAACAGCTGTATCAAAATGGTCTACGATATGTACGGCACTTTCGGGTTTGAGAAGGTGGTAGTCAAGCTCTCGACTCGTCCTGTCAAACGCATCGGTACCGACGAAATGTGGGACCGTGCCGAAGCCGACCTTGCGGCTGCGTTAGTCGAAAATGACATCGCATTCGAATATCAGCCGGGTGAAGGGGCCTTCTATGGTCCGAAAATTGAATTTACCTTGCATGATTGTTTGGATCGTGCGTGGCAGTGTGGTACCGTGCAGCTCGACTTTTCATTACCGGAGCGTTTAGACGCCACTTACATCGGCGAAAGCAACGATCGTAAGACCCCGGTTATGATTCACCGAGCAATTTTGGGTTCAATGGAACGCTTCATTGGTATTCTGACAGAAGAATACGCGGGCTTCTTCCCAACCTGGATTGCACCGGTACAGGTAGTTGTGATGAATATTACCGATTCACAGGCGCCTTATGTCGAAGAATTAACCAAAAAACTGCAAGATGCAGGTATTCGCGTTAAAGCCGACTTGAGAAATGAGAAGATTGGCTTTAAAATCCGCGAGCACACGCTGCGTCGTGTTCCCTATATGTTGGTTTGTGGTGATAAAGAGGTCGAAGCAGGCAAAGTTGCCGTTCGTACCCGCCGCGGTAAAGACCTGGGAAGCATGGACGTTAGCGAAGTCGTTGACAAACTGCTGGCGGAGATCCGCAGCAGAAGTCTTCATCAACTGGAGGAATAAAGTATTAAAGGCGGAAAACGAGTTCAACCGGCGCGTCCTAATCGCATTAACAGAGAAATTCGCGCGCAAGAAGTTCGCCTAACTGGCGTCGATGGCGAGCAGATTGGTATTGTCAGTCTGAATGAAGCTCTTGAAAAAGCTGAGGAAGCTGGTGTTGATTTAGTAGAAATCAGTCCGAATGCCGAGCCGCCGGTTTGCCGAATCATGGATTACGGCAAGTTCCTCTACGAGAAGAGCAAATCGACTAAAGAACAGAAAAAGAAACAAAAAGTTATTCAGGTTAAGGAAATCAAATTCCGACCTGGTACCGATGATGGCGACTATCAGGTCAAACTACGCAACCTGATTCGCTTTCTGGAAGATGGCGATAAAGCCAAAATCACGCTTCGTTTCCGCGGACGTGAAATGGCGCACCAGCAGATCGGTATGGAAGTGCTTAACCGCGTCCGTAAAGACCTGTGTGAAGATATTGATCTGGCCGTTGTCGAATCCTTCCCTACGAAGATCGAAGGCCGTCAGATGATTATGGTGCTCGCACCCAAGAAGAAACAATAAGGCTCTCAAGTAGCCTGACCCACAGCGTGCTTGCATGCCGTGGGTCATGTTCGCCTTACTGATTCATGTTATCAACAATGCGAAGTGGAATTATTTATAATGCCAAAGATCAAAACAGTACGCGGCGCCGCTAAACGCTTCAAAAAAACCGCTAACGGTGGTTTTAAGCGTAAGCACGCTAACCTGCGTCACATTCTGACCAAAAAATCGACTAAGCGTAAACGTCACCTGCGTCCAAAAGGCCAAGTATCCAAGAACGATTTGGGTCTGGTTGTTGCATGCTTGCCGTACGCTTAAAAATATATCCTTAAAGATATATCACTTTTTTTAATCAAGAATAAAACTCAGGAGAGCATATGGCTCGCGTAAAACGTGGTGTGATTGCACGTGCACGTCACAAGAAAATTTTAAAGCAGGCGAAAGGTTACTACGGTGCCCGTTCGCGCGTATATCGTGTTGCATTCCAGGCTGTTATCAAAGCTGGTCAATACGCTTACCGTGACCGTCGTCAAAAGAAACGTCAGTTCCGTCAGCTGTGGATCGCGCGTATCAACGCAGCAGCTCGTCAGAACGACATGTCTTACAGCAAATTCATTAACGGCTTGAAAAAAGCTTCTATTGAAATTGACCGTAAGATTCTGGCTGACATCGCAGTATTCGACAAAGTGGCATTCTCTGCACTGGTCGAAAAAGCGAGAGCAGCTCTGGCGTAAGTCAGGTGAAAGAGGGAGCTTGCTCCCTCTTTTATATTGCATTGATAAAACCGTTAATATTTAAGGTAATGCAAGCATGAATGCTGCTATTTTCCGCTTCTTTTTTTACTTTAGCGCCTGACTCAGGAAGGCTTTCGCGCGTAAGAAAAGAAACGGAAAAAAGCGCTAAAGCCTCCCTAGTGGAGGCTTTTTTTTTTGCTCTTGCCCATTCGAATTCAAGATTTACTCATACTTTTATTTCACATCGGGTCACATCGGCCAGAAGAAGAGGAAAGCAATGTCACATCTCGCAGAACTGGTTGCCAATGCCAAGGCAGCCGTAGAGAGTGCCCAGGACGTCGCCGCGCTAGATTTAGTCCGCGTCGAGTATTTAGGCAAGAAGGGGCATTTGACCCTACAGATGACTTCACTGCGCGAGTTGCCAGCTGAAGAGCGTCCGGCGGCGGGTGCGGTTATCAACCAGGCCAAGCAGGAAGTTCAGGACGCGCTGAACGCACGCAAGAACGACCTGGAGTCTGCGGCCCTCAACGCACGACTGGCCGAGGAAACTATCGACGTTTCCCTGCCTGGACGTCGCATCGAGAACGGCGGTCTGCACCCTGTAACCCGCACTATCGACCGCATTGAGACCTTCTTTGGCGAGCTTGGCTTTTCTGTTGAAACCGGTCCTGAAATCGAAGATGACTATCACAACTTTGATGCGCTGAATATTCCTAGCCACCATCCAGCGCGTGCCGATCACGACACCTTCTGGTTTGATGCGACCCGTTTGCTGCGTACCCAGACTTCTGGGGTACAGATCCACACCATGAAAAACCAGCAGCCGCCGATCCGTATCATCGTTCCAGGTCGCGTATATCGTAACGATTACGATCAGACCCATACCCCGATGTTCCATCAGATGGAAGGCCTGATCGTTGATAAAAACATCAGCTTCAGCAATCTGAAGGGCACGCTGCACGACTTCCTGAACAACTTCTTTGAAGCCGATCTGCAAATTCGTTTCCGTCCTTCCTACTTCCCATTCACTGAACCTTCTGCGGAAGTTGACGTAATGGGCAAGAACGGTAAATGGCTCGAAGTGCTGGGCTGCGGCATGGTTCACCCTAACGTCTTACGCAACGTCGGTATCGATCCTGAAGTCTACTCCGGCTTTGCATTCGGTATGGGCATGGAGCGTCTGACCATGCTGCGTTATGGCGTGAACGATCTGCGCGCATTCTTCGAAAACGATCTGCGTTTCCTCAAACAGTTTAAGTAAGGCGGGAATATCACATGAAATTCAGTGAACTCTGGTTGCGTGAGTGGGTAAACCCAGCTATCAGCAGCGAAGAACTATCAGAACAAATTACTATGGCCGGCCTGGAAGTTGACGGTGTTGATGCCGTTGCTGGCGCTTTCAACGGCGTGGTCGTGGGGGAAGTGGTCGAGTGTGGCCAGCATCCCAACGCCGACAAACTGCGTGTCACTAAAATCAACGTGGGCGGCGATCGCCTGCTCGATATCGTCTGCGGCGCGCCAAACTGCCGTCAGGGCCTGAAAGTGGCCGTGGCGACCGTTGGTGCCGTTTTGCCGGGTGATTTCAAAATCAAGGCGGCGAAACTGCGCGGTGAGCCTTCTGAAGGTATGCTGTGCTCGTTCTCCGAGCTGGGTATTGACGTTGAGAGCGAAGGGATCATCGAGCTGCCGCTGGATGCGCCAATTGGCACCGACATCCGTGAATTCCTGAAGCTTGACGACAACACTATCGAAATCAGCGTCACCCCTAACCGCGCTGATTGCCTGGGCATCATCGGCGTTGCGCGCGACGTCGCGGTTATCAACCAGCTGCCGCTGATTGAACCAGACATGTCTCCAGTGGCTGCAACCATCAATGACACGCTGCCAATCGAGGTTAAGGCTAACGAGGCCTGCCCACGCTATCTGGGCCGCGTTGTTAAAAATATTAACGTTGCCGCTCCAACACCGCTGTGGATGAGCGAGAAGCTTCGCCGCTGCGGTATTCGTTCCATCGACCCGGTTGTCGACATCACCAACTACGTGCTGCTCGAACTGGGCCAGCCAATGCATGCCTTCGACCTGAACCGCATCGAAGGCGGCATCGTTGTGCGTCTGGCTAACAAAGACGAAGAGCTGACGCTGCTGGACGGCACCACGGCCAAACTGAATGACGACGTGCTGGTTATTGCTGACCACAAGAAAGCGCTGGCAATGGGCGGTATTTTCGGCGGGGCGCATTCCGGCGTTAACGCACAGACTCAGGACGTGCTGCTGGAGTCTGCCTTCTTCAACCCGCTGTCAATAACCGGCCGTGCGCGCCGTCAGGGTCTGCACACTGATGCATCGCACCGCTATGAGCGTGGCGTAGACCCTGAGTTGCAGCGTAAGGCAATGGAGCGAGCTACCGCGCTGCTGCTGGAAATCTGTGGCGGACAGGCTGGCCCGATTATTGACGTTACCACTGACGCTACGCTGCCTAAAGCGGCCAAAATTACCCTGCGTCGTGAGAAGCTGGATCGCCTGATTGGCCACCACGTAGAAGATGCGCAGGTGACTGATATTCTCAAGCGTCTGGGCTGCCAGGTTGAAGTGCAGGCAGAAAGCTGGGTTGCCGTTGCGCCAAGCTGGCGTTTCGATATGCAAATCGAAGAAGACCTGGTTGAAGAAGTCGCGCGCGTTTACGGCTACAACAATATTCCTGACGTACCCGTTAAAGCCAATCTGGAAATGACCCAGCATCGCGAAGCGGATCTTTCTCTGAAACGTGTGAAAAATCTGCTGGTTGATCGCGGTTTCCAGGAAGCGATCACCTACAGCTTTGTCGATCCTAAGGTTCAGCAATGGCTGCATCCGGGCGAAGAAGCGCTGATCCTGCCTAACCCAATATCCGTAGAGATGTCTGCAATGCGTCTTTCGCTGTGGACTGGCTTACTGACTTCAGTGGTTTACAACCAGAATCGCCAGCAGAGTCGCGTGCGTCTGTTCGAGAGCGGCCTGCGTTTTGTTCCTGATTCTGAAGCATATTTGGGTATTCGTCAGGATCTCATGCTGTCAGGTGTTATTTCAGGCAACAGAAATGAAGAACATTGGGATCTGGCGCGTCAGTCAGTTGACTACTACGATTTGAAGGGTGATCTTGAAGCGATTCTTGAACTTACCGGCAAATTAGACCAGATTCAGTTCAAGGCAGAAGTGAACCCGGCGCTGCATCCGGGGCAGAGTGCTGCAATTTATTTACACGGCGAACGTATTGGTTTCATTGGAGTAGTACATCCAGAACTGGAACGTAAGCTTGACCTGAATGGTCGCACTGTGGTGTTCGAAATGGAGTGGAATAAGCTCGCAGACCGCGTCCTGCCTGACGCGCGCGAGATTTCTCGCTTCCCTGCAAACCGTCGTGACATCGCCGTTGTGGTCCCTGAAAACGTCGCCGCAGACGATATTTTGGTAGAGTGTAAGAAAGTTGGCGCAAATCAGGTAGTTGGCGTAAACTTATTTGACGTGTACCGTGGCAAGGGCGTAGCGGATGGTTTTAAAAGCCTGGCTATCAGTCTGGTATTGCAGGATACCGCTCGTACACTGGAAGAAGAGGAGATTGCCGCTACTGTTGCAAGATGTGTAGAGGCTCTAAAACAGCGATTCCAAGCATCCTTGAGGGATTGAACCTATGGCGCTTACTAAAGCTGAAATGTCAGAACACCTGTTTGAGAAGCTCGGGCTGAGCAAACGGGATGCCAAAGACCTGGTTGAGCTATTCTTTGAAGAAGTACGTCGTGCTTTAGAGAACGGTGAACAAGTTAAATTGTCTGGCTTTGGCAATTTTGATCTGCGTGACAAAAACCAACGTCCGGGGCGTAACCCGAAAACTGGCGAGGACATTCCTATTACGGCGCGCCGTGTGGTGACCTTCCGTCCAGGACAGAAGTTGAAGAGCAGAGTGGAAAACGCCACTCCGAAAGAATAAGTCAGTCTGATAAAAAGGCCGCGTATGCGGCCTTTTTTTTTGCTCGCGATTTGAAAAAAGAACCCCTGCCAGGGAATGAAGGAGGGGGCGCGAGATATGACCAAAATGTGTCTACTGAAAAGTATTTAATGAAAGTGAAAAGATAACGTTAAGGTGTTGGGATCTTCAGGAATAGTCTGATAGATTAAATTTCATCGAGAAAAGGGAATTATCTTAAATCGTTTTTTAAATATTTAACGATGCAGTTTATTTAATTTAGAGCACGATTTTTTGTTTTATTGTTCAGCGTTAGGAAAATAAAAAAAGGGGCCGAAGCCCCTTGATAAAGTTGTCAATACTGTTGCGAAAAAATAAACCTTAGCGAGATTAATATCGGTAATGCCACCGACAAACGCTTAAGTTAACATTTCTCGCGATTAGTGACCTGGGCCGCCGCCGTGCCAGCCGCCGCCGCCACCGCCGTGATAACCGCCACCACCTGGACCCCAGAACGGTGGGAATAAGCAGCCGCTGAGGCTACAGGCAACCAGAGCCACGGTAACAAATGCCAAAATACGACGCATAATTATTCCTTTGTTAGTTTAAACAGCCCGATTATAAATAAAACGAAAAATATCTGTTGTCAGACTAACGTTAAGAGATGTTAGCGCAGTTATGAAAGCTGAATGTTATTTACGCAAGAGTCTATTAATTCATTTCTATTTTGATACAACTGTTTTTTAATTGTAAGCATGCCGCAATTTATCTGAAAATCCCCAGTCTTCCTAGATTAAGCTATAATTCATCTTGTTATTAAATTTCTCAGGAAATAAAACTAAGGTGGATGTTGTGAAAAAATCTCATTTGATGTTTTGCCTCGCATTGACCCTACCGGCCGTCGCGCAAATCAACGTTGCCCAGGCCGCTGTAAACGTCGACGTCAATACGCCGAGCGGTTCCATTCATATTGGTGACCAAGACACTCGCGGTCACTATTGGGATGGTTATGAGTGGCGCTCGCCGCAGTGGTGGCATCAGCACCACAACAAGCGCCTGGGGGAGCGCAACAGCCGCGGTCTTTACTGGCATGGCGATCGTTGGGACCCTAAACCGCCACCAAAACACTTTGCCGGTGCAGAAAGGGGCATGCGTCCTGACCAGGGTAATGGCACGCACGGCGCAGAGGGCCATGGACCTATTCCGCCAACCAGCGGTCCACATAGCTAATCTCGCGCAGTAAAAAGCGCGGAGTCAATGAAGCTGTCGCAACCCGTGCGGCAGCTTTTTTTATCGACTTTTTTCCGGCAAGCCGCTATTTAGCGTTCAAATCTGCTATTAACTGTTTAATATGAAAATCAGAAACACCGAATGGCCTCAGGAGCTTGCCCCGCTAACATGTCATCTACCCCTTCTTTCATTCAGCTTGAACAGCAACAAAAAAGCCGTGACGTTAAACGGCTAACGGCGCTGACTCTGCTGTTGGCAGCGGTGCTGATTTTCAGCCTTTGCGCGGGTGACAGCTGGCTGTGGCCGGATCAATGGCTGACACCTTCGGCTAAACTGTTTGTCTGGCAGATTCGACTGCCACGCGCGTTGGCGGTGATACTCGTTGGGGCAGGGCTTGCCGTTTGCGGAGCCGTGATGCAGGCACTGTTTGAAAACTCGCTGGCTGAGCCGGGTCTGCTCGGGGTCTCAAGCGGCGGTGGCGTAGCGCTGGTGATTTGTGTCCTGTTGGGCCACGGCCTGCTTCCTATATGGATAATGAGTCTTGCGGCGGTTGCCGGTTCGCTGGCAGTCACCTTCGTCTTGCTGTATTTCGCCCGCAGGCGGCTGTTTGCGCATTCGCGACTGCTGCTGGTCGGCGTCGCGATTGGCATTATCTGTAGCGCCATCATGACGTGGGCGGTGTACTTTAGTTCCAGCCTCGACCTGCGTCAGCTGATGTACTGGATGATGGGCGGTTTTGGCGGTATCGACTGGAGTCAGTCGTGGCTTGGTCTGCTGCTGTTGCCGGTTTTGCTGTGGCTCTGCGCACAGGGGCATCCCCTGAATCTGCTTTCACTTGGCGCCCATCAGGCGCAGCAGCTTGGCCTGCCTGTCGCCGTCTGGCGTAATTTGCTGGTGCTCGCGATGGGCTGGATAGTAGGCATTAGCGTCGCGCTGGCAGGTGTCATCGGCTTTGTGGGTCTGGTTATCCCCCATTTGCTGCGCTTAAGCGGCATAACCGATCAACGGCGACTGCTTCCTGCCTGCGCGCTGGCCGGCGGTGGCGTATTATTATCGGCGGATGTGATGGCGCGCATTGCGCTGTATTCTGCCGAACTCCCTATCGGGGTCGTGACCGCCGTTTTGGGCGCGCCCCTATTTATTTGGCTGCTGGCGAGAGGCGAGCGGCTCGACTAGGCAGCATTTTCATCGATTGCTGTTCCGTTTTCGCTATTATCACAGTGTTTACCCTAACCACGACAATAGGATACGAATTATGAGTCATGCGATTTATTCAACTCCACTGACCACCATTGACGGCAAATCAACCACGCTGGGTGCCTTTGAGGGCAAAGTGTTGTTGGTGGTTAACGTCGCATCACAGTGCGGCCTGACCAAGCAGTATGAAGGTCTTGAGAAACTGTATCAGTCCTTGCATGAGCAAGGTTTTGAGGTTCTGGGATTCCCGTGCAATGAGTTTGGCGCGCAGGAGCCGGGTACCGAGGAGGAAATTCAGACCTTCTGTACTACCCAGTTTGGCGTGAAATTCCCGCTGTTTAGTAAAATCGAGGTCAACGGTGAGGGTCGACATCCGCTGTATAAAGCGCTGACAGCGGCAAAACCGCAGGCGGTAAAACCTGAGGGCAGCGAATTCTATCAGCGATTGGCAAGCAAAGGCCGTGAGCCGGTCAAGCCTGAAAACATTCTATGGAACTTTGAGAAGTTCCTGATCGGACGTGACGGTGAAGTGCTTCAACGGTTTGCACCAGATATGACGCCGGAAGATCCTATTTTGCTCGAGGCGGTTAAAAAAGCGCTGGCGAAATAAATCTTGTTTGGGCTAAAAGGGCGGAAAGTTTCCGCCCTGACTTTATTATTTTCCCGGCAACAGATATTGGTTAATTTATGCTGAAAATAAAACAGTTGGCGCTGGAGTCACGCTTTTTGCCCTTAAGTACCCGCGTATCTGCGGGCGCTCGCGTGCATATTGTCGGGCCAAATGGGGCAGGAAAGAGCAGTCTGTTGGCCAGCATCGCCGGAATGCTAAATGCCACCGGAGAGGTATCAATCGACGGTCAATTAATCACTAAACTTTCCGGCAGAGAACTTTCTCGTTACCGCAGTTATTTATGCCAGCAATATTTACCGCTTTCGACCATGCCGGTATTTCAGTATTTATTCTTGCATCAGCCGGTCGGCGTGGAGCCCGTTGTGCTTGAAAAAACGTTAAACCTGCTGTGTGGAAAGCTACATTTGGCCGACAAACTTTCAACAGCGGTGACTCGACTTTCCGGCGGTGAGTGGCAGCGCGTTCGCCTGGTTGCCGCATTATTACAGGTTTGGCCAACAATTAATCCGCAAGGTGCGCTTTTACTGCTCGATGAGCCAGCCAATAGCCTGGATATTGCCCATCAACGGGCGATGGACGCACTTATCGATGAATTTTGCGCCGTGGGAGGAATAGCCCTCGTCACCGACCATGACCTCAACCACACGCTGCATCACGCCGATTGGGTATGGTTGATGCACAAGGGAAAAACGGTAGCGATGGGGACACCACAGAACGTGTTACAGCCAGAAAACCTGACGCCTGTTTACGATGTTGATTTTAAATTGCAGCATTTTTCAGGAAAATCATGGATTATGACCCCTTGATGTAGAAACTATTAAATATAAATAATTTCACCGCTACGTTTTTTTGTAAAAATAAAAAACCGCAAAATTTTAAAAAGACGTTCCTAAAATAAATTTTTTTCGTTAACCTTGCCAGTCAATCTCAAAACGCCACAAATGTTATCCAAATCCCAACTTTAGTTGATTTAAGACAATGAATTAACTAATTGCCCGAAACATCTTCTTTTGCTTGCCAAATACTTGAAAATCCTTAATGTTAAATTAAGCTTAAACGACAATAATCTATTGCACTATTTGTAGGGTGGCGTTTACTCTTCGTTAAATAACCAGACTATACAGTTTGCGTAACTGCATGCCTCTTTGCCGTCCTTAAATTACAGGATATGCTACATGGACAACTTTTTACCTTTCTCCCGCCCTTCTATGGGAGATGAAGAAATCAAGGCCGTTGAGCAAGTTTTGCGCTCCGGGTGGATAACCACCGGACCACAAACTCATCAACTGGAACAGGATTTTTCCGCCGCATTTGGCTGCAAGCACGCGATAGCGGTGAGTTCCGCCACCGGTGGTATGCACGTCACGTTGATGGCATTGGGCATAGGGCCAGGCGATGAGGTGATCACACCCTCTCAGACCTGGGTCTCTACTATCAACATGATTGTACTGCTCGGTGCAGAGCCGGTCATGATTGACGTTGATCCGCACACGCTGATGGTTAAGGCCGAAGACGTAGAGGCCGCGATCACGCCAAGAACCAAAGCCATTATCCCGGTGCACTACGCCGGCGCACCACTCGACCTTGACCCTCTGTACGACATAGCTCAACGCCACAACATCCCGCTTATCGAAGATGCCGCTCACTCTGCGGGCACCCAGTATCGCGATCGCTGGATTGGCGCACAGGGCACGGCCATTTTCTCATTCCATGCGATTAAAAACATGACCTGCGCCGAAGGCGGTCTGGTAGCAACAGACGACGACGCACTGGCTGAAAAAGTGCGTGCGCTGAAGTTCCACGGTCTGGCCGTTGATGCCTTTGACCGTCAGGTTCAGGGCCGTCGCCCTCAGGCGGAGGTTATCGAGCCTGGCTTTAAATACAATCTGTCGGACATTCACGCCTCGATTGCCGTTGTGCAACTCAAGCGCCTGCACGAGATGAACGCACGCCGCGCAGAGCTGGCGCAGCTTTACCTCGAGAAGCTACAGGGGACGCCGTTCCTGCCGATGCAGGTTCCTGAATACCCGCACCTGCACACCTGGCACCTGTTCATGATCCGAGTTGACGAAATGCGCTGCGGAATCAGTCGCGACAGGCTGATGGAAAAACTCAAAGAGGTGGGTATCGGTACCGGTCTGCATTTTCGCGCCGCGCACACTCAAAAATATTATCGTGAACGTTATCCCGATTTGTCGTTGCCTAACAGCGAGTGGAATACCGCGCGTCTGTGCAGTTTGCCGATGTTCCCAGATATGCAAGACAGTGACGTTGATCGGGTAGTTGACGCTCTTAAGTCCCTGGTGGAGAAGCAGTAGTGGCTCAGTTTGAAGAAATTAAGAAAGTTTCTATCGTTATTCCCGTTTACAACGAGGAGGAGAGCCTGCCGGTTCTGCTCTCTCGAACTATTGCCGCCTGTCGCCAGTTAACCCAGCCTTTTGAAATCGTCCTCATCGACGATGGCAGCACGGATAATTCAGCTAAGCTGCTGACCGAAGCCGCCGAGCAGCCTGAAAACTGTGTCGTTGCTGTATTGCTGAACCGCAACTACGGACAGCATTCGGCGATTATGGCCGGTTTCAATCAGGTCTGCGGTGACCTGATTATCACCCTGGATGCCGATTTGCAGAATCCGCCCGAAGAGATCCCTCGTCTGGTCCTCAAGGCAGAGGAAGGTTATGACGTGGTGGGCACCGTGCGCTCAAACCGTCAGGACTCCTGGTTCCGCAAAAGTGCGTCAAAGGTCATCAATATGATGATCCAGAGTGCGACCGGTAAATCGATGGGTGACTATGGCTGTATGCTGCGCGCCTATCGTCGCCATATCATCGAAGCGATGCTGCACTGCCACGAGCGGAGCACTTTTATCCCGATCCTCGCCAATACCTTTGCGCGCAAAACCGTGGAGATCCCGGTGCTGCACGCCGAACGCGAGTTTGGTGATTCAAAATATAGCCTGATGAAACTGGTCAATCTGATGTTTGACCTGATCACCTGTCTGACCACCACGCCGCTGCGTATGCTCAGCGTTGTCGGCAGCTTTATTGCGCTGTTCGGCTTCCTGCTGGCGCTGGTGTTGATCCTGATGCGTTTGATATTAGGTCCTGAGTGGGCAGCGGAAGGTGTGTTCACGCTGTTCGCCCTGCTGTTTATGTTTGTCGGTGCGCAATTTGTCGGAATGGGACTGCTCGGTGAATACATCGGCCGTATCTATACCGACGTGCGCGCGCGCCCACGTTATTTCGTACAAAAAGTCATCGGTGCTCAAGCCGCTGATGTCGATGAAGATCAGGAAAATAAATAATGAAAGCGATTGTTTTTGCATACCATGATATTGGTTGCGTTGGACTGAAAGCTCTGGTTGAAGCGGGTTATGATGTTCAAGCGGTATTCACCCATACCGACTCCCCAGACGAAAACAACTTCTTTGCCTCGGTAGCCCGTACCGGCGCAGAACTGAATTTACCGGTTTACGCGCCGGAAGACGTGAACCATCCGCTGTGGGTTGACCGCATCCGTGATTTGCAGCCGGACGTTATTTTCTCTTTCTACTATCGCAACATGCTGAGCGAAGAGCTGCTGTCGCTCGCGCCACAGGGCGGTTTCAACCTGCACGGTTCTCTGCTGCCTCGCTACCGTGGGCGTGCGCCGGTTAACTGGGCGCTGGTGAACGGCGAGACCGAGACAGGCGTTACGCTGCACAAAATGGTTAAGCGTCCTGACGCTGGCGACATCGTTGCCCAGCAGGCTGTGGCTATCGACCCACAGGACACCGCGCTGACGCTGCACGCCAAAGTGCGTGAAGCGGCCCAGTCTGTGCTGCAGAAAACCCTGCCTTCCATGCTGGCGGGTAACATTACCCTGACCCCGCAGGACGAATCTCAGGCGAGCTACTTTGGTCGTCGCAGCGCAGCCGATGGCGAGATCCACTGGCATAAATCAGCCACACAGATAAACAACCTGATCCGTGCCGTGACCGAACCTTACCCGGGTGCTTTCACTTACCTGGGTCAACGCAAGCTGGTTATCTGGCGTGCGCGCGTGTTGGAGCAGGCTCACGACAAGCAGCCTGGCACCGTACTGTCTGCCGATCCACTGGTAATCGCCTGTGGCGAAGGTGCGCTGGAAATTATCGCCGGTCAGAACGAGTCTGGCCTGTATGTTCAGGGTTCGCGTCTTGCGCTGGAAATGGGCATTATGCCTGATGTGCGCCTGTCTTCGCTTCCGACCTCTGTGATGAAACGTCGTACCCGCGTCCTGATTCTGGGCGTCAACGGCTTCATCGGTAACCACCTGAGCGAGCGCTTGCTGCGCGACGGTAAATATGAAATCTATGGTCTGGACATCAGCTCCGATGCTATCAGCCGTTTCATGGACAACCCGAACTTCCACTTCGTTGAAGGTGACATCAGCATTCACTCTGAGTGGATCGAATATCACATCAAAAAATGTGACGTCGTTCTGCCGCTGGTCGCTATCGCAACGCCAATCGAATACACCCGTAACCCACTGCGTGTGTTCGAACTGGACTTCGAAGAAAACCTGAAAATCGTTCGCGACTGCGTGAAATATAAAAAACGCATTATCTTCCCATCTACCTCAGAAGTTTACGGTATGTGTGACGATAAAGAGTTCGACGAAGACAGCTCACGCCTGATTGTTGGTCCAATCAACAAACAGCGCTGGATCTACTCTGTGTCCAAGCAGCTGCTTGACCGAGTCATCTGGGCTTACGGAGCAAAAGAAGGCCTGCGCTTTACCCTTTTCCGTCCGTTCAACTGGATGGGCCCGCGTCTTGATAACCTCGACGCGGCACGCGTAGGCAGCTCTCGTGCAATCACCCAGCTTATCCTTAACCTGGTTGAAGGTTCGCCTATCAAGCTTATCGACGGCGGTGAGCAGAAACGTTGCTTTACCGACATCAACGACGGTATCGAGGCACTGTTCCGCATCATCGAGAACCGCGACAACCTGTGCGAAGGTCAAATCATCAACATTGGTAACCCAACCAATGAAGCGAGCATCCGCGAGCTGGCAGAAATGCTGCTCAAGAGCTTCGATGCGCACCCGCTGCGTGACCAGTTCCCTCCGTTTGCCGGCATGAAGCTTATCGAAAGCAGCAGCTACTACGGTAAAGGCTATCAGGACGTTGAGCACCGTACGCCGAGCATCAAAAATGCCCGCCGTCTGCTTGATTGGCAGCCAACGGTCGATATGAGCAAAACCATTGATGACACTCTGGACTTCTTCCTGCGTTCTGTAGAATTGCCTGCAAATAAAGGATAAAGACTTGACCGCAATGAAAAAAGTAGGCCTGAGGATAGACGTCGACACATGGAGCGGCACCCGAAAGGGTGTCCCTGAGTTGTTAAGACTTCTGGATAAACATCAAATCAAGGGCAGTTTCTTTTTCAGCGTTGGGCCGGACAACATGGGGCGCCATTTATGGCGCCTTTTGCGTCCCCGCTTTCTGTGGAAGATGCTGCGATCCAACGCGGCATCGCTCTATGGGCTGGATATTCTGGTCGCCGGTACTGCCTGGCCCGGAAAGCTCATCGCCAAAGATTTCGCGCCCTTGATGAAGCAGACCGCTGACGAAGGTCATGAGGTCGGGCTGCACGCCTGGGACCACCAGGGTTGGCAGGCCAAGGTTGAAAAATGGTCATCAGAACAGCTGGAACAGCAGGTGCGTAAAGGGGTCATTGCCCTTGAAAACAGCATCGGCCGTTCGATTGATTGCTCTGCGGTAGCAGGATGGCGTGCCGATCAGCGGGTGATCGACGTGAAAGAAAAGTTTAATTTCCGCTATAACAGCGACTGCCGCGGCAGCGCACCTTTCCGACCGCTCCTGGGTAACGGAGAGTTGGGTACGGTGCAAATCCCCGTGACCTTGCCGACTTATGATGAAGTGATTGGTACTCAGGTTACCGCAGAAGGTTTCAACGATTTCATTCTTGATGCCATCGCGCGTGACCAAGGCGTGCCGGTTTATACCATTCATACCGAAGTCGAAGGCATGTCGCTCTCCGCCATGTTTGACGATCTCCTGACGCGTGCAAAGCAGCAGGGTATCGAGTTTTGCACACTGGGAAGTTTACTGCCTGCCGATAGCCAGACGCTGCCCGTGGGAAGGGTCGTGCGTTCGGCGTTTCCCGGCAGGGAAGGATGGTTGGGCTGTCAGGAAAAAGGATCGCAATAAATGTCGAACAGTATCAAACGCGCCTACGGTTTCATGCTGTTGGTGTTTTTCGCGCTGATTTATCTCGTCCCATTGGATCTGCGCTCGCTGTGGCAGCCTGATGAGACGCGTTATGCCGAAATCAGCCGTGAAATGCTACAGCGCGGTGACTGGATTGTTCCCCAGTTTCTGGGATTGAGATATTTCGAAAAACCGGATGCCGGCTATTGGATTAACAATATTGGCCAGATTATCTTCGGTCATTCCAACTTTGCGGTACGTTTTGGTTCCGTATTCTCAACGGCAATGAGCGCCTTACTGGTGTTCTGGCTGGCGAACGTCATATGGCGCAATCGTCAAAAAGCCTATGTCGCAACGCTGATTTATCTCTCCTCGGCGCTGGTCTTTGGTATCGGCACCTACGCGGTGCTCGACCCGATGATTACGCTGTGGATGACGGCCGCGATGGTGAGCAGCTACTTCTGCTTGCGCGCCAGCGGAACACGCCAAAAAGCCATCAGCTGGATTGCGCTGGGTCTCGCCTGTGGGATGGGCTTCATGACCAAAGGCTTCCTCGCATTGGCTGTGCCGGTGATTGCCGTTTTACCCATTGTCTGGCGTGAAAAACGCTTCAAAACTCTCCTTGGCTGGGGGCCACTGGCGATTGTCAGTGCTTTTGTGCTCAGTCTGCCGTGGGTTATTGCAATCGGTGAGCGTGAACCGGACTTCTGGCGCTATTTCTTCTGGGTTGAGCATATTCAACGCTTCGCCGAAAAGAATGCCCAGCACAGTGCCCCATTCTGGTACTACCTGCCCGTTCTCATTCTTGGGACCCTACCGTGGATGGCACTGCTGCCCGGTTCGCTGATAAGCGGCTGGAAGAAAAAAGCGTTACGCCCTGAACTATTTTTCCTGCTCAGCTGGGCAATCATGCCGCTGATTTTCTTCAGTATCGCCAAAGGCAAACTGCCGACCTACATCCTGCCGTGCTTCGCGCCGTTGGCCCTGTTGATGGCCGATCACTTTGAGCAGGTTCGCCAGTCGGTTACTTCGCGGGTGCTGAAAGTTAACGGTATCATCAACGTTCTTTTCGGCTCATTGGCGGTCATTGCACTCCTCGTGACCTCCGGGTTATTTCCTCTGCACATCAAGCCTGTCTATGGGCACGACGAACTTTACAAGCTGCTCATCGCCATACTGTGTTTCGCTGCCTGGGCGCTGGCCGGTGCGTTGAGTCTCACGCTGCCTCGCCGCTGGTATTGGTCCGCAGCTTGTCCGCTGGTGCTTTCGCTGCTGGTCGGACAGGCAATACCGAACCACGTTATCGAGTCCAAGCAGCCGCAGGCGTTTATCCAGCAAAATATGCAGGTTCTGCAACAGAGTCGCTATGTGCTTTGCGATGACGTTGGTTTTGCCGCAGGCCTGGCCTGGGAATTGAAGCGCAGCGATATCCTGATGTTCGACGAGAAGGGCGAGTTGCAGTACGGCCTTAACTATCCGGATGCGCAAGGTCACTACATCAGCGGCCCTGACTTCCCGACGTGGTTGCTCAAAGCACGTGAGCAGGGTGACGTTTCTGTGATGATTAAGCTGGATAATAAATTCCAGACCACGGATAACCTGCCACCGGCCGACAGTGAAGCCGTTTCAGGTCGATTCAAGCTTCTGGTCTATAAAAAACTGCCATGACCGGTTTTCTCTTGGTACTGGTGGTGAGCATTCTTACCTGTGCAGGGCAGCTTTGTCAGAAGAAAGCCGCACAGGTAGGGCAGGCACAGGTCTCAGGTAATCTGGGACCTATCCTGCGCTGGATGGTTACCGCCGTGTTTTTTATGGGCTGCGGCCTGCTACTCTGGCTTCGCGTCCTCCAGCTGTTACCCCTGAGCATTGCCTACCCGATGCTGAGCATGAACTTTGTGCTCATCACTTTCAGCGCTCGCGGATTCTTTGGCGAAATTATTGACCGCAGACACTGGCTTGGCGTGGCCTTTATTATGTTGGGTATTTTGCTGATGGGGATAAGCGGATGAAAGGGTTCGGATGGGGCATCGCCAGCCTGCTGCTGGTCAGTATGGCGCAGCTGATGATGAAATGGGGCATGACCCACATGCCGACGTTTTCACTGAACGCCAACCTTTATTCATTAGTAATGAATAACCTGCTGCCGGTTTTCATTGTCTGCTGCGGTATTGCGGGCTATGCATTATCAATGGTTTGCTGGTTCTTCGCGCTGCGTCAGCTGCCGCTTAATCGTGCTTACAGTCTGCTCAGCCTGAGCTATGCGCTGGTCTATCTCGGTGCGGTTTCGCTGCCGTGGTTTAACGAAAATATGCACTGGATGAAGTCATTGGGTGCATTATCCATTCTTTTCGGCGTCTGGCTGATCCACAGTAAAACCTCCTCTCAAGCGCCGGAATAACGGCGCTTTCTCAGATTTTCTTTTGCAAAACTCAGCGATTTTTGTTGGATGGCGGATAAAATAGCGCTAAATTCTTTAAGTCCTTAGATAACGGCAAGTTATCTTCTCCACCATTTTCCAGCGTGGAATGATTTCAGGATGTCGGCCAGGGAACAAAAGACATGCAAAAGCGCTCAAGACTTTTATATTCACTGTTGGCATTGGCTGTGCTTATTCTCGGCGGCTGTAGCAGTCACGCGCCGATGCCCAGCGGCAGTCTGGCAAACTCGCGAGTTGTTGTCGCACAGTTAAACGATCAGTTGGGCAGATGGCACGGCACCCCGTATCGCTACGGCGGCCTAAGCCGTAACGGCATCGACTGCTCAGGCTTTGTGTTCCGCACCTTCCGCGATAGATTTGGCGTTATCCTTCCGCGCACGACCGCCGAACAAACCGAGGTTGGCACCAAAGTATCACGTAAAGAACTGCTGCCCGGCGACCTGGTGTTCTTCAAGACAGGCGCTGGCGAAAACGGTCTTCACGTCGGGATTTATGATTCAGGTGATGCCTTTATTCATGCCTCAACCAGTCGAGGCGTGGTGCGATCGTCACTGGACAACGAATACTGGCGCAAAACGTACTGGCAGGCGCGGCGGATTTAGTCCGCTATTTCCATGTTTATAATTTAAGCAATCTTTAGAGCAATTTACCCCTAGGCTCCACGCTTCGCAGGACACCTTATTATGACGGCTTTACGTCTTCTACTTTCCGATTCTTACGATCCCTGGTTTAATCTCGCGGTTGAAGACTGCATCTTTCGCCAAATGACCACCCAGCGCGTGCTTTTTCTGTGGCGTAATGCCGAAACCGTCGTCATCGGGCAGGGGCAAAATCCCTGGAAAGAGTGCAACACCGCTCGCATGGCGCAGGACGGCATCCGACTGGCTCGTCGCAGCAGCGGGGGCGGCGCGGTATTTCACGATCTCGGCAATAGCTGTTTCACCTTCATGGCCGGCAAGCCCGAGTATGATAAAAGCGTTTCGACGCAGATAATCCTCAATGCCCTGTCGAGCCTGGGAATTCAGGCCAGCGCCTCGGGTCGTAACGACCTGGTCGCGACCACTGCCGAAGGCGAGCGCAAAATTTCGGGATCTGCCTACCGCGAGACGCAGACCCGTGGTTTCCATCACGGCACGCTGCTGTTGAATGCCGATCTCAGTCGTCTGGCCAATTACCTCAATCCGGATCCCAAAAAACTTCAGGCGAAGGGCATCACTTCCGTAAGATCACGCGTGGCAAACCTTAACGAATGGGTGCATGACATCGATCACGCACGAGTCTGTAAGGCAGTGAGTGAGGCATTTTTTGAGTGGTACGGTGCCCGCGTCGAGCCAGAGGTTATCTCTCCCGACGTTTTCCCCGATCTTCCCGGTTTTGCCGAGCAGTTTGAGAAACAGCGCAGCTGGGACTGGAATTTTGGCAAAGCGCCGGACTTCAGCCATGAATTAAGTGAGCGCTTTGTCTGGGGTGGGGTGGAGGTCTATTTCGATATCGAGAAAGGGCGCATCAGCCGCGCACGTCTGTACACCGACAGCCTTAATCCTGCCCCGCTCCACGATTTCGCAAACAGGCTGGTGGGCGGTAAGTATTATGCCGACGACGTTATCGCTGCCGCTCAGGCTTCCTGTGCCGCCTTCCCGGAGTTCAGGGCGGAGCTCACTGAGCTTCAGGGCTGGATGGTGGGGGGTATTCGTTAAGCGTTAAGATAGTGCAGTAATAAGACAGGGGAGGAAACGTTAATTGGCTATTCCGCTGTTATGGTCTGCCTTTGTTAAGTTGTATACATAGCCTATGATTCTAAGAGCCAATATGAACGTCGTGAACAGCAGACTTTGGCAGAAGAGCAGACAGACGTTGCATGGAAGAGGGGGCTGAGCCCCCTAGCAGGATAAGTATTTGTTGTCAACATGATGGCCCGAGTCGGATGCTGGCATCAAGACTCTTCAGAATAGACCTGCGACTGATTTTTAGCTGAGTCAGAAGCGTTTTCCGGAGTCGAGAACGCCCATACCATCGCCACCGCCCAGCCTATAACCGTCCACCCCAGCAGCAGGTTTACGCCAAAAATAACCGGTAATTTTTTATGTTTTCTATGATCGGCAATCAAAAAAGGCAGAAAATACATCGCGACGCAAAGAATAACCGCGACGGGAACTAACATCTCACCAGTACTCATTAACAATTCACTGAAAATAATGGGGTAATTCGGTACTTTAAAATTGTTATTTGCAAATTTCAATTGATAAAGCATTCGCTAACAATGTTTTATTCCGGTGCTTCCAGCCGCTGAAACAGCATAATATTTGGCAGTATCAGGGCAATATCCCTATTTTGCCCTGATACGCTATATCACCGTTTTATGACTCCCAGCCGAGGCCCAAACTCTTCTGCAAGGCCACATAGTCCAGTGCCAGGTCGGTCTGCGACTGGATTCGCTTCTGGCTGGCATTCAGCTGCGTACGCTGGGTATCGAGTACGTCAATCAGACTGGCAACGCCAGCACCGTAGCGCTGCTTCATCAGCCGTTCGTCCTGACCTGCCATCGTCTCAACCGTCATGTAGTTCACCAGCGTGCGGCGCTGTTCGCCGTAGCGGGAAAGAGAGCCATTGGCGTCGCGCAGCGCATTGAGCACGGTTTTACGCCATTCAGCCTCAGCCTCATCACGCTGTGCTTTCGCGACGTTGATTTGCGAACGGATACGGCCAAAATCGAGAATATTCCACTGGAGCATGGGCACCAGCAGCCACGACTCATTTCCGTGGCTGAACATCTCGCTGCTGGTATCGCTGCTAAATCCCAGAATGCCGCGCAGGGTAATTTTCGGATATAGGTCAGCCACGTGTTCGCCCACGGTCGCGGTACTGGCAGCCAGTTTACGCTCGGCGTTGCGTACGTCTGGTCGACGACGAATCAGGTCAACCGGGTCACCGACGTTAATTTGCTGCGGCTCTGCCGGTAAGACTACGGCTCCCGAGAGCAGGTTATCCAGTGCGCCCGGCGTCAGGCCTGAGAGAAACGCCAGTTGGTCCTTGTACTCATTGATTTGCGCAATCTGATTCGGGACCTCGGCCTGACTGTTTTCCAAATCGGTTTGCAGGCGGTGAACGTCAGTATCGTTCGCTGCTCCGCGCGACTGGCGCTGTTGGGTCAATGCGACCGTTTGCTGCTGCAACGCAATATTCTTTTGCAGATTGGCAAGCTGTTCCTGTGCGCCGCAAAGCTGCAAATAATTGCTCGCGACCTCGGCGGCAATCGACACCTGCGTATCTGCCAGACTGGCCTCGCTGGCCTCTTGCTGCGCTCGTCCAGCTTCGACAGTACGACGATTCTGTCCGAACAGGTCTAGCTCCCAGCTGGCATCAAAGCCGCTGCTATAAAGATTTACCGGATTACTGATAGGCAGTGCGGTGCCGGTTTCCGGCAGACGCGCACGCACCATTGCCCCAGTGGCGTCGAGTTTGGGCATCTCCTGAGCCTGATCGCCAGCCAACGCCGCGCGCGACTGCTGCAGACGAGCACGCGCGATATCGATATCAGGATTATGCTGCATTGCCTTGACGATCAGCTGGTTAAGGCGTTCGTCATGGAAGGCCAGCCACCACTGCGACTGGGCCTGCCCGGTGCTGACGCCCGAGTTAGGCAGGCGAGTAAACTTGGCCGTCAGCGGCACGCCTGGCGCACCGTGATAGTCTGGGCCCACGCTGCACCCTGCGAGCAACATCGCCAGGCCACCGAGCGGCGCTAAACGCATCAATTTATTGTTCATAGTCTGTCACTTATTAGTCATACGCGGCGCACGCAGCAGCAGCGCCAGCGGAATACAGCACACCAGCGCCATGCCGAGCACTAAAAATGACTCGGAATAGGTCATCACTAGCGCCTGCTGCGAGATTTCATTAGCCAGCTGGCCCATGGCCTGCATTTTTGCATGCACCATATCACCAGTCTGACTGAAGAACTGGCTGGCGCTGCCGGAAATACGGCTCTCTGCCAGCGGAGAGTTGGCGGTTACCGACTCGCGGAGCACGTCGTCATGCATTTTTCGCTGCCGGTCGATGAAGATTCCGAGCAAGGCCAGCCCAACGGAGCCGCCAAGGTTACGCATCATGTTGTAAATACCGGCTGCGTCGGCGACTTCATCGTCATTGACGGCGGCCATTGAGGCCTGATTCAGCGGCATCATTGCCATGATTTGTCCTGCACCGCGAAGCAGCTGTGACCAGAAGAAGTCATCGCCGGTACTTTGTGCGGTCAGTGAAATATCGAGGAAACAGCTGACGGCAAAGAGGATAACGCCGCAGATGACCAACAGGCGCGTGTCCACGCTACGCAACATGCGCGGCAAGATAGGCATCATGATCAGGCTCGGGACCCCCGAGACCAGCAGCACCATTCCCGACTGCTGTGAGTTGTAGCCTGCCACGCCGCTCAGAAACTGAGGCAGAAGGTACAGCACACAGTACAGACCCATGCCGACGACAAACACGATCACCAGCACGCTGACGTAGCGCGGATTACGCAGCAGCGAGAGCCGAATAACCGGTTTTTTCGCCGTGAGCTGCGCGATGCTCAGCAGAATAAAGCCGAGCACCATCGCGATGGAGAGGGTGACAATCATCGTCGAATCAAACCAGTTGTCGCGCTGACCTTCCTCCAGTACCACCGTTAGGCAACTTAGCCCAACGCTCATGCCAATAATGCCCAGCCAGTCGGCCTCCATGAAGCCTTCCCAGTGGGGTTTCTCCTTCGGCAGGCCGTTGAATAACAGCAGCATCAGCCCGATACCGACCGGTAAGTTCAGGAAGAAGCACCAGTTCCAGCTGACGTTTTCGGCTAGCCAACCGCCTAACACCGGCCCCATTACTGGCCCGAGAATCACAATGACGCCGAAAATCGACATCCCTAACGGCAGCTGTCGCCGCGGCAAGCGGGTACGAATGATCATCTGCGCGGTGGGGATCATCGCCCCTCCGACAAAGCCTTGACCAACACGTCCGATGATCATCTGCGTCAGGCTGCCCGACGTACCGCACATGACGGAAAAACAGATAAAGATCAGGGCGCACCACATTAAGAAGTTACGCAGCCCAAGCAGGCGGCTGAGCCAGGCGGCCAGCGGGATCATCACTATCTCTGACAGCAGATACCCGGTTGAAATCCAGGTGCCCTCGGTGCCGGTCGCGCCAATTTCGCCCTGAATTTGCGGCAGTGCGGAGTTGGTGATAGAAATATCCAGCGTCGCCATCAGTGCGCCAAGCGCACCGGCAAATACCGCAATCCAGTCCGTTACCGAGGCGCTGGGCTGCTGGGTAGCGGGAAGGACGGTGCTGCTCATGGCTGCGCCTGCTGGTTAGGATGCGTATCGACGTCAACGGTCACCGACATACCGGCCAGCAAACGTTTCGCTGCATCGCTTTTGTCGGTAATGCGGATGCGTACCGGAACACGCTGCACAATTTTGGTAAAGTTACCGGTGGCGTTATCCGGTGGCAGTAAGGCGAAGAGTGAACCGGTGCCCGGAGCGAAGCTGTCGACTACGCCGCTGAAATCATGGCCGGGAAACGCATCAACGTGCAGCGTGGCTTTCTGACCCGGCAGCATATGGGTCAACTGCGTTTCTTTAAAATTGGCAACCAGATACAGATCGTTTTCCGGAACCACCGTCAGCAGGCGAGTTCCCGGCTGAACATATTGGCCTACGCGTACCGCACGATCGCCGACGCGGCCGTCAAGTGGGCTGTATACCACGGTGCCGTGATAATCGATGTTCGACTGTGCGCGGTTTGCTTCGGCAGAGGCTAACTGGGCTTTCGCCTGCTCAATTTGAGCATGCATTGACTGAATCTGTGCTGAAGCTGATTTTACGGCGGCTACGTTAGCGTCATAATCGGCCTGAGCCTGGTCACGGCTGCGACGAAGCTCGGCGAGCTTCTCCTGATTTTCTGCACCGCTGGCTGCCAATGGCAGATAGCGCTGATATTCATGATTTGAATAGTTAAGCTGCACGAGAGCAGACCGCTGCTGCGCCTGAGCCTGTTCAATCTGGGCGTTCTGGCGCGTTATCTCGGCATTAGCCTGGTCGATGGCGGCCTGATCGGCCAGAATATTGGCACTGGCCTGATTGAGGCGCGCCTGATACTGGTCGTCTTCAATCTGTACCACGGGTTCGCCCGCCTTGACCCACTGGTTGTCCTTGACCAGCACCTTGGTGACGTAGCCGGAAATTTTCGGCGCAAGCGTGACGCTGTCCGCCTGAACATAGGCGTCATCGGTGGATTCGTTAAAGCGAGCAATGAAGAACCAATAGAGTGAAGCCAGTACCAAAACCAGCACCACGCAGAACGCCAGTCGCAGCAAAATACGGCGTTTTTTGCTGGATTGGGGTTGGGCGTTGACGGTGGGGGCGGCCTCGGAGGACGCAATCATGGATGCAAGTAACAAAGTGAGAACCTTTTTAGTGAAATTATTCCGCTCGAGATAAATATTCCAAATGGCACAATTGTGTCAAGTGATATACTTTTATTATGCAATTTGACTGTTATAATTCGCATGTTTTGCTACAGGAATTGATTCATGACCGATAACGCTCTTTCTAAACAGCTCCGCCATCCCCCTTCCGGCGGCTACGCGCGCGGTGACGAAACCCGACAACGTATTATCGAAAGCGCTATTGTTCTGTTTGGCGAATTAGGCTTTGAAGGCGCATCGACGCGCGCAATCGCCAGGCATGCCGGTGTCAATACGCCCGCGTTGCAGTACTATTTCGAGAATAAAGAAGGCTTATACGTCACCTGCGCAGATTATCTTGCCGAAGAGAGTTACGGCTGGTTCGAGCCGTTGCTTACGCGAATTAGCAAGCTTGAGAATCCCGACCCTGATACCTGCATCGAAATGTTCTGCCTGATGCTTGAAACGGTGCTGGAGCGCGTGCTGAATAACCGCGCCGTACATCAGCGCCGACTTTTTCATGCACGAATCAAAATGGGGCAGGGCCCGGAAAAGGCCTCCTTGCTGTTTCAGGAAAAGCTTATCGACCACGTCCATCGTGCGGGCGTCAAACTGGTCTCGAGGATATCGGGCAACGCGGTAGATAATGAACGTACACAAATCAGAGTGTTATCCCTGTTTGGGCTGGCTACAACGTTTTATACCGTGAAACATCCCGTGTTTAACGCTGACGAAGAAGGTCGCCAGTTCCCGGCCGAGCAGATGGCATTAATTAAAAGCAACGTCCGTGAGCAGTGCCAGGTATTGATGCGCAGCTGGATGGTTTAAGAGGCAGTTATGTCGCAAAAAGTTATGCCACAATTTGAACACCGTTATCTCGACGAACTCCCCGGTTTTTATACCGAATTGCAGCCTACGCCACTCGCTGGCGCGCGACTGCTGTACCACAGCGAGCCCCTGGCGGAAGAGTTGGGGCTGGACTCGTCGTTATTCACGGCAGAAAATTCAGGCTACTGGAGCGGCCAAGCGCTGTTCCCTGGCATGAAACCTCTGGCGCAGGTCTACAGTGGCCACCAGTTTGGTCAGTGGGCCGGCCAGCTCGGTGACGGGCGGGGGGTATTGCTGGGCGAGCAGAAGCTTGAAGACGGGCGCATGCTCGACTGGCATCTAAAAGGCGCAGGCCTCACGCCATATTCACGCATGGGGGACGGTCGTGCGGTACTTCGCTCGGTGGTGCGCGAGTTTTTGGCTTCCGAAGCGCTGCACCATCTCGGCATTCCGACCACTCGTGCGCTGACCATTGTGACCAGTGACGAGCCGGTCTATCGCGAGACGACGGAGCGCGGCGCGATGCTGATTCGCGTAGCGCCGAGCCACATTCGCTTCGGCCATTTCGAACACTTCTACTATCGTAAGCAACCTGAGCAGGTGGCGATGCTGGCCGATTATGCCATCGCACACTTCTGGCCAGCGCTGCAAAACGAGGCTGACCGCTACCGCCTGTGGTTGACCGACGTGGTTGAACGCACCGCACGTCTGATTGCCAAATGGCAAAGCGTGGGCTTTGCGCACGGCGTCATGAACACCGACAACATGTCGATCCTCGGGCTGACCCTCGACTTCGGTCCTTACGGCTTCCTCGACGACTATAAACCGGATTTCATCTGCAATCATACCGACCACCAGGGCCGTTATAGCTTTGACAACCAACCTTCCGTGGCTTACTGGAACCTGCATCGTCTGGCGCAGTCGCTTTCCGGCCTGATGAGCACTGAAGATCTGCAAAAAGCGCTGGCGGCTTACGAGCCTGCCCTGATGCTTGAATACGGCAGATTGATGCGCGCCAAGCTCGGCTTCTTTACCGAGAACAAGCAGGACAACAATATCCTGACCGGGTTGCTAAGCCTGATGGCGCAAGAGGGGCGTGACTACACCCGCACCTTCCGCCTGCTGAGTGGCGTTGAGAAAGGAGAAACGCGTTCGGCACTCCGCGACGAGTTTATCGATCGCCAGGCGTTTGACCAATGGTACGAAGGTTATCGTCAGCGGCTGTTGCTGGAAGAGCAGGACGATGCGACGCGTCAGCAGGCGATGAAAAAGATTAACCCACGTATTATTCTGCGCAACTATCTGGCGCAGCAGGCGATTGAAGGCGCGGAGGTTGACGACGTCGGGCGTTTGCAGGCGCTGCATCTTGCACTACAGCAGCCGTACAGTGACGATGCTCGCTTTGATGAGCTGGCAGCGCTGCCCCCGGACTGGGGTAAACACCTTGAAGTGTCCTGCTCGAGCTAAATGTTTGGGTAGAAATCCTCCCTGATAATCCATGTATCAGGGAGGAAACTCTGATTATTGTCTGAGGAAAACCTGAGGAACCGGGCTTTCGGGATGATTAATCACGCCCAGATCCGCGCGGTACCACCGTTGTAACACGTCGGCCTGCAGCACCTCTTTCGGCGTTCCTGCCGCCACCAACTCTCCCTGATGCAACAATAAAATCCTGTCGGCGTAGAGTGCTGCCAGATTCAAGTCATGCAGGACGCAGCAGACCGCCAGCGGGGACTGTCGCGTAAGACGGTGCAACAGACGCAGGCTGTGCTGCTGGTGGTAGAGGTCCAGTGCTGAAGTCGGTTCATCCAGAAACAGCCAGCGCGGCGAGGGCTTTGCACTCCAGAGCTGAATCAAGACTCTGGCAAGCTGCACCCGCTGTTGTTCTCCGCCCGAAAGCTGTCGATAGTCACGCTCGGCAAGAGACAGACAGTCGGTTTGCTCCAGTACCTGTTGCAAAGCCTGCTGGAGTTGCGCGTTATTGTGCGGCGACCGCCCCAGTGTCACGACTTCACGCACGCTGTAACCAAAGGCCAGCTCGCTGTTTTGGCGCATTACGGCACGAGTGCGGGCCAATTCCAGTGGGTCCCAGTCCGTCAGTGGACGACCAACCAGCGCGCAATCCCCTGAATCCGGCGTCAGATAGCCGGTCAAAAGGCGTAACAGCGTCGATTTACCCGCGCCGTTTGGGCCTATTAACGCGACCAGTTCGCCGCTTGACAGCTGTAGAGAAATATCGCTGATAAGCCTGCGATTGGCGACCGAATAACAAAGATTACTCGCCGCAAGCCGATGCTGCGCCTGTGTCGCGTGGTCTGACAAAATAGCCTCAGTCACGGCGTTGCCCTCCTGCACGTAAAATCAGCCATAGAAAATAGGGGCCGCCGAGGATAGCGGTGAGCAGACCAACCGGCATTTCGGCGGGGGCGACCAGCGTGCGGGCGAGGGTGTCGGCCAACAGTAACAGGCAGGCTCCGCCCAATGCTGAACCTGGCAGCAGCCAGCGGTGATCGGCCCCGATTTGCATACGCAGCAGATGTGGGATCACCAGTCCAATGAAGCCAATGATGCCGCAAACCGCCACCGATGCACCGACCAGCAGGGCGCTCAGCAAAAGTAAAATACGCTGCGTTCGGCGGACATTAACGCCAAGATAATGGGCATCTTCGTCGCCGAGCTGCAGCAGGTTCAGCCTGCGTGCCAGGAATTGGGTCGCGATGCTGGCCGGAACAATCACCGACGCCGCAACCGTGAGCGTTGACCACTGCGCTTGTCCTAAGGATCCCATTCCCCACATCGAGAACTGGCGCAGCTGACTGTCGTTGCTGATATAGGTCAACACTCCGACGGCGGCCCCACAGATGGCATTGATAGCAATACCGGCCAACAGCAGGCGCGACAGGCCGTTTTGCCCCATGCGGCTCAGCATGAATACAATAAATGAGATAACCAGACTGCCCGCGAAGGCGCTAATCATCTGGCTGTAGAGCACTATCACCGGTGGAAGAGAGAGTGGAAAGACTATCATCAGCCCAACAAACAGCGCTGCACCGCTGCTGATACCCAGCAGGCCGGGGTCGGCCAGTGGGTTTCGGAACACGCCCTGCATTACCGTGCCCGAGCAGGCGAGGCCACAGCCGACGACCATGGCCAAAAGTATGCGCGGCAGTCGAATCGTCATCCAAATTTGCCACAGCTCGTTATCAAACGGCCGGCGCAGCAGAGCGGGCAGCGAAACGGAGATAGCGCCGCTGTTGGCCGCCAACACCGCCAGGGTAATCAACAGCAACGCCAGCCCGAGCAACATCCGAAGCTGAGCAGGGATCCGCTGACGGAGTGGCGTGCTGAGGGTACTCATTTCGCCTGTTCCGCCGCCAGACGCAGCTTAGCCAGCACTGCCGGTGTTTCCAGCCCGAAGCCGAGCAGGGCCATATCGTCAACGACCAGAGCGCGCTTGTTTCTGCCCGCTGGGGTCATTGCCAGCCCCGGCAGTTTCCAGACATTATCCAGACCGCCGAGCGTCTTCACGCCGTCCGTCGTTAGCAGCAATAAATCTGGCGCGGCCGCAACAATGCCCTCCTGCGAAAGGGGGCGGTAGCGGCTAAAGCCCTGCATCGCATTCTGCGCGCCCGCTGTGGTGATGATTGAATCGGCTGCGGTATTTTGCCCCGCGGCCATCGACCCCATCCCGCCGTGGCTCATTATGAATAGAACTTTAACGTGCAGCGGGGAGCCTTTAACGGCTTTCAGCTGGCTGCGGAATTCGGCAATCAGCTTGTCACCTTCCGGTCTGCGATTCAGCGCATCGGCCACGACCTCAATCTTTTGAATCACCGTGTCGAGCGTAGGATTGCCGGGCACGCGCACCACTTTCACGTGGCTTTCAGCCACCTGCTGTAGCGCTAGCGAGGGTTGTGCGAGGTCTGAGGTCAGGACCAGCGTCGGCTTGGTCGATAAAATCCCCTCGGCGTTTAGCATGCGCATGTAACCCACATCAGGCAATTGGGTGGCCTGAGAGGGATGTGTGCTGGTGCTGTCGCGAGCGACCAGCTCACTGCCTGCGCCCAGTGCGTAGACAATTTCGGTAACATCGCCGCCGATGCTGACCACGCGTTCGGCGGCCTGCGCCGAGGCCAACTGAGTCAAGAAAAGGCTGGCTAACGCGATTTTCCACCCTTTTTTCATGCGGCTACGCCTTGTACGGTGAGCGTTGAGATCTGGTCACGCCAGGCGCTTTGTTCGGGTTTACCTTCGGTACGCTGGCCAAACAGCTGAGCAATCTGGCTGCCGTCAGCGGCGAAAAGCTCGAGACTGGTCACGAAACCGTCTTTGGTTGGCTTGCGGGTAACCCAGCTTTCGGCGATCGCCGTCTCAACTACGTGCAGAGTGAAGCGCTCATTGAATACGTTAATCCACTCGCCGTGAGGCAATACTTTTTCAATTTCACCGGTAAAGATTTGTACGCAGCCTTTGTTGCTGACGAAAATCATGATTTCGTTTTTGTAATCGCAGGCGACGTTGAGGATTTGCGTCAATGAGCCGTTATCAACCTGATAGGCCAGGTCTTCACCTACGGCGCGAAACGCCTGCTGGCGAGTCAGGCCGCGGCGGCGCAGGATCTGGAAGAACTGATGAACGTCGGTCATCTCGCGCCATTCTGCGTCGAGCCCTTGCGTGTCACCGGCTGCCGGTGCAACGACGTCAGCAGGCCTCACCGCCAGCGGCAGGGGGGATCGTGCGCTAAATTGTTCAACCAGCGCCGCCCATTTCTGCGCATCGGTTTCATCGGTGGCATAGACCTTATGGACCGCATAGCCCTGCGCGTCGAAGAACTGCAGGCTGTGACGAGGCCCCTTAGGCGAGTCTTCCGTCAGCGCAAAAACAGACTGCCATTGGCTCAGGAACAGGCGCAGGTCCAGTGCGCGAGGGTTAAGAATTAATCCTGCGTGGCCGTTGAGATGCTGATTTTTGTATTCGCCCTGTTGTTCATGAACGGCAAATTCATTACGGGTAATTGATTTTGTCCCCCCGACATTTTCAAGTGCAGCCAGCAGAGTACGTACCTCGACATCCAGTCTTACGGCATCGTATCCGACGCGTGTATTGAGGAGTTCGGCTTCACTAATACCCAGAATACTGGCTAAATCCCGGGCATATTTTCCTGGGTTCTGTGCTTTAGCTTGCAGATAAGTTTCATGGCTGACTTGGGTCATGGGGTTTCTCGCGAATGAAGAGTGGACACAAAAACGTTAATGTTAAATGGTAATCAATATCAATCTGATAATCATTATCAATTTAATGTCGAGCTACATCAAGTTAATTTTCATTACCTTGTGAACGGGAAGTGCCGTCAGCCAAGGGCTGAGCGTAATTTTCATCTAAAGCAGAAAATAAAAAAGGGGCCATAAGGCCCCCTGATAATCCTGCATGCTTTTTTCTGCTTACAGGCAATTAAGCCTGAAAGCGGCTGCGGGTGGCATCTGCCAACATCTCCAGCAGGGTCTCGGTATCTTCCCAACTGAGGCAAGGGTCGGTAATAGACTTACCATAAACCAGTGGCTCACCGTTGACTATTTTCTGAGTGCCCTCCTCGATAAAGCTTTCGGCCATGATACCGGCGATACCGTTACCGCCATGGCGGATCTGCTCACAGATATCTTTCGCGACGTCGAGCTGACGACGATGCTGCTTCTGACAGTTACCGTGGCTAAAATCAACCACCAGACGCTGCGGCAAATCAAATTCAGCCAGATTTTCACAGGCCTGAGCAATATCTTCGGCGTGATAGTTAGGCGTCTTACCGCCACGCATGATGACGTGACCGTAAGGATTCCCGGAGGTGCGATAAACCGTCATCTGGCCGTTTTTGTCCGGTGACAGGAACATATGGCTCACGCGAGAGGCACGAATGGCATCGATAGCGATTTGCGTGTTGCCGTCAGTCCCGTTCTTAAAGCCGACCGGACAGGAGAGGGCCGACGCCATCTCGCGATGGATTTGGCTCTCGGTCGTACGCGCTCCGATGGCTCCCCAGCTAATCAAATCGGCAAAGTACTGGCCAATGACCATATCAAGGAATTCGGTCGCCGTCGGCAGGCCAAGCTCATTGATAGCCAGCAGGACTTTGCGTGCGAGTTCAATGCCATGGTTAACGCGATAGCTGCCGTTGAGGTCTGGGTCAGAAATAAGCCCCTTCCAGCCAACGACCGTACGCGGCTTTTCGAAGTAGGTACGCATGACAATTTCGAGGCTGTCTTGGTACTTTTCGCGCAATACGTTTAGCTTGCCTGCGTAATCGATAGCGGCTTCGATATCATGAATAGAGCAAGGGCCAACGATGACCAGCAGACGTTTATCTTCGCCGCTAATGATTTTTTCTATGCGCTGACGCGATGCGGTAACATTGTCTGCGACGGCCAAAGAGACTGGCAGGGTATCTGCCAGCGCCTTTGGCGTTATCAGACTACCAACGCGCGTGGTGCGCAGTTCATCTGTTTGTGACATGTGAATTGAATCTCTGAAATTTTGTTCTTCGCAGCGGCAGGAGTGCCGGGAAGTGATGAATGTCACAATAACCCAAAATCAGATCAATTCAACACCCGTTAGCACGTAATAATGCCTCTATCCGCAAATTCCAGCATAAATCTTTCGTTCTTGACCTCAGAGCAGTGTTAGCTGCGCTCATTGACCCGAATAACCTCCCCTGCGTAAGCTTATCGGGATTTATTCCCACGTCCGTTCGTCGCATCAGAACATGCGGCGGCTCATGCCGAAGCTGTCGAGAATTTTTGCCGAAATCTCTTCTACGGAGTAGTTGGTACTGTTGAGGTAGCGAATCTGATTTTTTCTAAACAATGCCTCGACCTCGGAGACTTCCATTCGGCACTGTCTGAGCGAGGCGTAGCGGCTGTTTTCGACCCGCTCCTGGCGGATGGCCGACAGGCGTTCAGGGTCGATAGTCAGACCGAAAAGCTTGTGGTGATGGGGTTTGAGGGCCGCCGGCAGCTGAATGTTGTCCATGTCATCGGCAGTAAACGGGTAGTTTGCAGCGCGGATACCAAACTGTAGTGCGAGATACAGGCTGGTGGGGGTTTTGCCACAGCGTGAGACGCCGATCAATATCACCTGCGCCTGTTCAAGATTACGCAGTGAAATGCCGTCATCGTGCGCTAACGTGTAATCAATGGCCGCGATACGTGCATCATATTTACTGATGTTACTGGCCGTTAAACCGTGAGTTCGGTTGGCGATTGGCGAAGGGTCTACCCCCAACTCATTTTGCAGCGGGGCGACCAATGCCTGAACAATGTCCTGACAAAAACCCTGACTGCTGGCGATAATATCGCGCACCTGGGTCGAAATAATGGAGTAGAACACCAGGGGTCTGACGCCGGTTTTCTCGTAGATGTCGTTAATTTGCTGGCACACGGCCTTTGCACGGCCTTCGTTTTCCACGAAGGGGAGAGAAAAGGTGGTGGCATTGACCGGAAACTGTGACAGCACGGCGTGGCCCAACACTTCTGCGGTGATGGCTGTGCCATCGGAAATATAGAATACACACCTGTCCATGAGCTTCCCCGAACTCTTAATCTTTCACGTAGCGGCGGCGTTTGCCGTTTTCCCGTTGTGTGAAATCTTTGAGTTATCTTTGTCTGTAAAAATAATATTTTCATTATTAACGTGTTTTTCCGAAATTAAAAAGTGCTGTCTCACATTCCTGTCGGGTTTTCGAGACCCTGCGCAAAACTCTTGCAAACCGTGAAACCAAATCACGGATCTTTCGGCAGAGTTCCAGACTTTGCGACAGACTTCAGCTTCTCTTCAGCCATTAGCGTAAGGTTAAAATATCAAGCAATATGAGGCTGGACGATGGCTGATTTACAAAAGAATTTCATTTTTTTGTGACTCGGATAAAAGAAAGAAACGGTGAAAATTCTTAAAGCGAAAATTATTGAATAGCTGTATCGATTCACCAGTCTTATCAATATGGATCATTATGCTAGTCTGAAAACGTTGAGCGCTTCTCAACCGCATAATTTATGAATCCGTTATTGACTCATACTCTCCAATTTTCGCCCTATAAATAGAAAGGATTGTTTCATGGCCAATCTTGACGCTGATTTGCGCAATATTCTCTGGTACAACCAGTTGGGTATGCACGATGTTGACAAAGTAGGGGGCAAAAATGCGTCCCTTGGGGAAATGATTACTAACTTGTCCGATCTGGGCGTTTCGGTGCCAAACGGCTTCGCAACCTCTTCTCAGGCATTTATTAATTTCCTCGATCAAAGCGGTGTCAACAAGCGTATCTATGATCTGCTCGATCAAACCGACGTTGATGATGTGGCTCAACTGGCCAAGGCAGGGTCACAGATTCGACAATGGATTGTTGAAACGCCTTTCCTTCCAGAAATGGAAAAGGATCTTCGTGAAGCCTATCAGCAGCTGTCTGAAGGCGAGCCGGATGCCTCTTTTGCGGTTCGCTCCTCGGCAACGGCAGAAGACATGCCTGACGCATCATTTGCTGGCCAGCAGGAAACCTTCCTTAACGTGCAGGGCTTTGACGCCGTGCTGACGGCAGTGAAGCACGTTTATGCCTCACTGTTTAACGACCGCGCAATTTCTTATCGCGTGCATCAGGGCTATGATCACCGCGGCGTTGCATTATCTGCCGGGGTTCAGCGCATGGTGCGTTCTGACCTCGCCGCGGCGGGTGTCATGTTTACTATTGATACCGAATCAGGCTTCGATCAGGTGGTCTTCATCACCTCAGCCTATGGTCTGGGTGAAATGGTCGTGCAGGGTGCGGTTAACCCTGACGAGTTCTATGTTCACAAACCGACGCTGGCGAAAAATAAACCGGCTATCGTTCGCCGCACCATGGGGTCGAAAAAGATCCGCATGGTTTACGCCGACAGTCAAGAACACGGCAAACAGGTGCAGATTGAAGATGTGCCCGAAGAGCTGAGCCAACGCTTTTCACTGACCGATGCGGAAATTCATGACCTTGCACGTCAGGCATTGCTGATTGAAAAACACTACGGTCGCCCGATGGACATCGAGTGGGCCAAAGACGGTCACAACGGCAAGCTGTATATCGTGCAGGCGCGTCCTGAAACGGTGCGTTCGAACGGCCAGGTGATGGAGCGCTACCAGCTGAATGGCAAGAGCAAGGTGCTGGTAGAAGGGCGTGCCATCGGCCATCGCATTGGTGCGGGTCCGGTCAAGATAATTCATAACATCAGTGAAATGCATCACGTTAAAGCGGGTGATGTGCTGGTGACCGACATGACTGACCCTGACTGGGAACCTATCATGAAAAAAGCGTCGGCCATCGTGACCAATCGCGGCGGACGTACCTGCCACGCCGCAATTATCGCCCGAGAGCTGGGCATTCCAGCAGTGGTTGGTTGTGGTGACGCCACAGAACGTTTAACTGAAAACCAAAAGGTTACCGTTTCTTGTTCGGAGGGCGACACCGGCTATGTCTACCAGGACGAGCTGGACTTCAGCGTACAAAGCTCAGAAGTGAACGAGCTGCCAACGCTTCCGCTGAAGATAATGATGAACATTGGTAACCCAGATCGCGCGTTCGACTTTGCCTGCCTGCCAAATGAAGGCGTGGGGCTTGCGCGTTTGGAATTCATTATCAACCGAATGATTGGCGTGCACCCTAAAGCGTTGCTGGAATTTGATAAACAAGAGCCCGCGCTACAGGAAGAGATTAAAAAGCTGATTCAGGGTTACGACTCACCCGTTGAATACTACGTTGCCCGTTTGACGGAAGGGATTGCCACGCTGGGAGCGGCCTTCTGGCCGAAACGCGTCATCGTGCGTTTGTCGGACTTCAAGTCTAATGAATATGCCAACCTGGTGGGCGGTGAGAAGTACGAGCCGCATGAAGAAAACCCGATGTTAGGTTTCCGTGGTGCAGGTCGCTACGTGTCTGAAAACTTCCGCGACTGCTTTGCGCTGGAATGCGAAGCAATGAAACGCGTACGTAACGATATGGATCTGACCAACGTAGAAGTGATGATCCCGTTCGTTCGTACCGTGGCTCAGGCGGAGGCGGTAGTGGCTGAACTCGCGAATCAGGGTCTCAAACGCGGAGAGAATGGTCTGAAGGTGATTATGATGTGTGAGATACCGTCTAACGCCCTGCTGGCCGATCAGTTCCTCGAGTACTTCGACGGCTTCTCTATTGGGTCGAACGATATGACTCAGCTGGCGCTGGGTCTTGACCGTGATTCAGGTGTGGTCTCTGAGCTATTTGATGAGCGCAACGAAGCGGTAAAAGCGCTGTTGTCGATGGCTATTAAAGCCGCAAAACGCCAGGGTAAATACGTCGGGATTTGTGGTCAGGGTCCTTCCGATCATCAGGATTTTGCTCAATGGCTAATGGAAGAGGGCATTGATAGCCTCTCCCTGAACCCGGACACCGTGGTGCAAACCTGGTTGGCGCTTGCTGAAAGCAAATAATCGCTAACAGTCTGATTGTCTTTATTATTAGCCGCGAATACAGTTGTTCGCGGCTTTTTTATTCGGATGTAAATAAGAAAATGTTGTTAATAGAAACTATTACTGAGTGTCTTAGGTAAAAATATATTTCAGATAAATCCAAAATTATTTTTAATCATTAAAATAAAATTTATAAAGTGTTGCGTTACGTTATAGAGGTGATTATATAAAGGTGGGCGCTGCAGTGGGCACTGGATATATTACGCCAGTTTATTTTTGACAAAAAAAAGGCCCGTCGAGATGACAGGCAAAGACTACACACAGCAATTCTTTGGTAATGCAAGCTTGGGGGAAAGCCTACATATAAATCATGGGGTTGTTGATTCAACTGTTAATAATACTAAGATCCAACAGGATGTTAGTCTCTAAGAATTGTCTTAATAGGAAATTTTAACTGATTCTCTTATCAGGCCTTTTTAATAGCAAAAAAATTTAGTTAGAAATAGCCTGCAAAGGGGGATGAAAAAATAAAAAAAAGCCCCGAAGTCATTAATACTCCGGGGCAGTATTAATAAACAGATTATTCCCCTAGCAACTTGTTAACCTCTTCGAGGTCTTGCTGAGGCTCAGGGGCTTCATTGACCCATAAAGAAATCAATCGGTAAGAAACGGCTAACACCACAGGGCCGATAAATAAACCAATAAGTCCAAAGGCAACCAAGCCGCCGATAACGCCTGAAAGAATAAGGAGCATTGGTAAATCGGCACCCATGTGGATTAAGTACGGGCGCAGTACGCTATCAAGCGAGCCAACCACACAGCTCCAGACCAGCAATACGGTTCCCCAGGTGTTATCGCCGGTCCAATACAGCCAGATGATGGCAGGAATCAGCACCAGCAGCGGTCCAATTTGCGCCACGCAGCAAACAAACATCACCACGGTCAGCAACGTGGCATAGGGGATGCCAACGATGGCTAGACCGATGCCGCCGAGTACCGACTGAACGATGGCCGTGACAACCACGCCCAACGCCACGGCACGAATAGCTTGACCCGCCAGTATGACCGCGGCGTCACCGCGGCCACCCGCCAGACGAATGGCGAAATGGCGGATGCCTATCCCAACGTGCTCACCGCGATAGTAAAGCAGTGCGCTAAACAGCAGCATTAATGAACAGTGTAAAATGAAGCGACCAATGTTGGCCGCCTGCGAGACGAACCAACCGGCGGTTTGCCCAATGTAGGGCTGTACTTTCGCCAGTAATGCACTGCCACCGCTGTTGATCAGGGTATGCCAGCCAAGATAGGTCTTCTTGCCGATAAGCGGAATCGACTCCAGCCAGGTAAAGTCAGGCAGGTGCAGCTGTGAAGGGTTGCTCGCCAGTTTTGCCAGCGGCGCGCTGTTTTCAACCGCACTGCTGATAAGAAGGGCAATCGGCAAAACAAATAGCAGGATAAGCAGCACCGTCATGACGATAACCGCGAGTATTCTACGCCCCCAGAGGAGAGCCTGAATTCTTATCATCACAGGCCAGGTGGCGATGACTATCATTCCTGCCCATGAAAAGCCCAGTATAAATGGTTTCACTACCCAAATACTGGCAATGGTCATCAAGGCAATAAACAGCACGCCAAACATGATTTGTGGCAAATCATAATTTTTGTTCGGGAGATTCATCAGTCATTCTCGTTTCAAAAGCAAAGCATCATGGCCATAAAAACTGGCATCAATCTATCCTCATAAGCATGGAGTATTATCAGGGGTTTTAGAAGCACTAGAAAACGAAGTATGGTAGTTTTTAAGTTGCTTTAGACAGGGTGGGTCCGTTTTACGGATCCAGCGGCCGCCTATAGGCCTGCAAACAACAACAAAGACAGAGTCGTAATCAATGATCCCACAAATTTCTCAGGCACCTGGCGTTATTCAGCGGGTGCTCGACTTTTTGGAAGCGTTAAAGAAAGACGGTTTTACGGGTGACATGGCAACCAGCTACGCCGATCGTCTGACTATGGCGACCGACAACAGCGTCTATCAGCTTTTACCGGATGCGGTTTTGTTCCCGCGCGCTACTTCCGATGTCGCCTTACTCGCCCGCCTTGCTGGTCAGGACCGCTTCAAAACGCTGGTATTTACTCCACGTGGTGGCGGGACCGGCACCAATGGACAGTCTCTTAACCGCGGTATCGTGGTTGATATGTCCAGACATATGAATCGCATCCTCGATATTGATACCGAAGCCGGTTGGGTAAAAGTTGAAGCGGGTGTCATTAAAGACCAGCTAAATGAATTCCTGCGTCCGTTGGGCTATTTCTTCTCCCCTGAACTCTCGACCAGTAACCGCGCCACGCTCGGCGGGATGATCAACACTGATGCCTCAGGGCAAGGGTCGCTGGTTTACGGTAAAACCTCGGACCACGTGCTCGGCCTGCGCGCGGTGGTTTTGGGCGGCGAACTGCTTGATACCAAAGCTATGCCGACGCTGCTTGCCGAACAGTTGGGCGAGGAGAAATCGACCACCGGCAACATTTATCGCACGGTGCTCGAAAGCTGTCGCGAAAATCGCCAACGGATCATCGACAAATTTCCGAAACTTAACCGCTTCCTCACCGGTTATGACCTGCGCCATGTCCTGAGTGACGATCTGCAAACCTTCGACCTGACCCGTATTCTCACCGGTTCTGAGGGCACGCTGGCCTTTATTACCGAAGCGCGTCTGAACATAACGCCGATTCCAAAAGTCAGACGTCTGGTCAACATTAAGTATGACTCGTTCAACTCTGCGCTACGCAACGCCCCCTTAATGGTCGAAGCTAACGCACTTTCGGTAGAAACGGTTGACTCCAAAGTGCTGAATTTGGCGCGTGAGGACATCGTTTGGCATTCAGTGAGTGAATACATCACCGATGTCCCAGGCAAAGACATGCAGGGCCTGAATATCGTCGAGTTTGCCGGTGATGCTCAGGAACTCATCGAGAAGCAGGTCGAGTCCCTTTGTGAACGTCTTGACGGCCTGATTGCCGAAGAGCAGGGCGGGGTGATCGGTTACCAAATCTGTGCCGATCTGGCGGGCATTGAGCGCATCTATAACATGCGTAAAAAATCAGTCGGCCTGCTGGGTAACGCCAAGGGCGCCGCCAAGCCGCTGCCTTTTGCCGAAGATACCTGCGTGCCGCCAGAGCATCTCGCTGACTATATCGTCGAGTTTCGTGCACTGCTGGACAGCCATAACCTTAGCTACGGCATGTTCGGTCACGTTGATGCGGGCGTACTGCACGTGCGTCCTGCGTTGGACATGTGTGACCCGCAGCAGGAAATGCTGCTGAAGAAAATTTCCGATGAGGTGGTCGCGTTGACTGCTAAATACGGTGGGCTGTTGTGGGGCGAACACGGCAAAGGATTCCGCGCCGAATATAGTCCGGCGTTCTTCGGTGACGAGCTGTTCCACGAACTGCGCCGTATCAAGACCGCGTTTGACCCGGCCAACCGCCTCAACCCCGGCAAGATTTGTCCACCGCTTGACTGCGACGAGCCGATGATGAAGGTTGATGCGCCTAAGCGCGGCACCCTTGACCGTCGTATTCCGGTCGAGGTACGCACCGCGTTTCGCGGGGCGATGGAGTGTAACGGTAACGGGTTATGCTTTAACTTCGACGTCAAAAGCCCAATGTGCCCTTCGTTCAAGATTACTGGTAGCCGCATTCATTCACCGAAAGGCCGCGCTGGTATGGTTCGTGAATGGCTGAGACTGCTTTCAGAACAGGGCGTCGAGCCACTGGCGCTGGAGCAGGCACTCCCCCAGGAGTCGATGAGTTTTAGAACGCTTATCGAGAAAACGCGCAACAGTTGGTACGCCAGCAAGGGAGAGTATGATTTCTCCCATGAGGTCAAAGATGCCATGTCTGGCTGTCTGGCCTGTAAAGCCTGTTCAACGCAATGTCCGATCAAAATAGACGTCCCGGGGTTCCGTTCACGGTTCCTACAGCTTTACCACACACGCTATCTGCGCCCGGTGAGCGATTACGTGGTCGCGGGCGTTGAGAGCTATGCGCCGCTGATGTCGCGTGCACCTAAAGTGTTCAACTTCTTCTTCAGGCAGCCGTGGGTGCGTGAGCTGAGCCGTAAAAGCGTCGGCATGGTCGATTTGCCCTTACTCTCCTCTCCAACGTTGCGGGAGCAACTTTCCGGACACAGCGCCGCGACCATGACGCTGGAGCAGCTCGAAAGCATTCCGGTGACGGAGCGCGCGCAGTACGTGCTCATCGTGCAGGACCCGTTTACCAGTTATTACGACGCGAAGGTTGTCGCCGATTTTGTGCGACTGGTGGAGAAACTTAATCTCAAACCGGTGCTGCTGCCATTTTCTCCGAACGGCAAGGCTCAGCACGTGAAAGGATTCCTCCAGCGCTTTGCTAAAACGGCCAGAAAGACCTCGCTGTTTCTCAACCGCGTATCTCAGCTGGGTATGCCGATGGTAGGGGTCGATCCGGCGCTGGTGCTGTGCTATCGCGATGAATATAAAGAGATCCTCGGTGAGTCTCGCGGCTCCTTCCAGGTCCAGCTGGTGCACGAATGGCTGATAACCGTGCTGGCTGAAAAGCCGGAGATGCAGCAGAGCGGCGAGTCGTGGTATCTGTTTGGACACTGTACGGAAAGCACTGCGCTGCCGACCAGCGGCAAGCAGTGGGGCGATATTTTTGCCCGCTTCGGTGCAAAACTGGAAAGCGTCAGTGTGGGCTGCTGTGGCATGGCGGGAACCTATGGCCACGAGGCGAAGAACATTCAGAACTCGCTCGGCATTTATGAATTGTCATGGCATCAGTCGCTGCAACGCCTGCCGCGTCAGCGTTGTCTGGCGACCGGCTATTCCTGCCGCAGTCAGGTAAAACGCATCGAAGGCAACGGGCTGCGTCACCCGCTTCAGGCATTATTAGAAATCATTTAATCCTCAAGGAGAGAACATCATCGTGGCACTTTGGAAACGCGAAACTACGCTCGAAGAGCTTAATAAAACCAGTCAGGGATGCATGGTCGGACACATCGGCATCGAGTTTACCCTGCTGGCAGATGACCGTCTGGAGGCCACGATGCCGGTAGATTCGCGCACTACCCAGCCTTTTAAGCTGCTTCACGGCGGCGCATCTGTGGTGCTGGCGGAGTCATTGGGATCAATGGCGGGTTATCTATGTACCCGTGGCGATCAGCAAATTGTGGGGATTGAAGTGAACGCCAACCATCTGCGGGCGGCGCACAGCGGCTACGTGAAGGGAGTTTGTCGTCCTCTGCACGTCGGCCGCCGCAATCAGGTGTGGGAAATCAAGATATTCGATGAAAGTGAAAACTTGTGCTGTATTTCCCGCCTGACCACCGCCGTAATCGAACTTTGATCGGCTTTTAATGCTAGAATAATAAAGCAGGATGAAGGAAGTGACGCCTTCACCCTTATTCTTTATAGGGTTAATAGTTGGAATTTAATATTTCACAATAGGTTGAAATATACGGTCAGATATTAACCCTATAAAGAGTGTGATTATTTTCGGGAATTAAATTCGCCGCGATTAAAGCTGGAACGGAACGCGCTTAACAAAGTCGGTTTGGAAAGCTGTGGCTTTTTCCCAGATGCCCATCATGGCATAATACTGGCAAATCATTTTGAGAGTGTGTCTGGCGAAGTGGTAGCACTGTACCTGAAACAGGTTGCTGCGCTGAGGATTATTAATTTCCGTTATCAACCGGTTATGCAATTTGCATAGGGCGTGAAGGTAGCTTTGGTCATCGCCATTTTGCAGGCAGAGATTCGCCATATCCAGGCAAAGGCTGTTGTAGCCCTTGAGCTGGTTTATATCTGCTTCCGGCCTGGAAAGCGCCGCATCAGCCAAATAAAAGTCGACCGTTGCGTCTCGGACGTTAAATTTATATTCGTCGATTTTAGCCTGAAGCCACGCATTTACCGATTGAGCCATGAGCGCATTCCGATTTGAATGATAACTATTATCATATTAAAAAATATCATATTTGCAAAAAAGCTGCGGATCAATGTTTTCTACGCCCTTTTTTGTCCTTGATCAATGTAGGGGCATGAGACAAAAAGAGCCTTATTCGGCGATAGGGTAGAAGAAATTCATAAATAGGTATTTCCGATGAATGTTTTATCGTAGTAAAACATCTACAGCAAAGAGAGGGCATAAAAGCCAAAATTGTCAATTTTTAACAAAAAATTGACAATTTATTCAATTAGTTGATGAGGTGCGTAGTTTCTATCCAGAAAAGGCGGCATCTCATTCACGGACGCGAGCAGGGCTGTTTGCGGTCCGTAATGGCTATACCCTCTTAAAACAAGAGGTTGAAGTGACAAGTGTAATCACTAAAATAGACACTAGAAGGTTGTCTATTAATAACCTGATATTCATGAGGTAGACAGATGCAAACCGAAAATGTCGGCACGTTCTCATTGGATGACAACGTATGGCAAGGCGTGACGCTGACTGATTCCGCAGCCAAGCAGGTCAAAAATCTAATGACTCAGGATCCTGAAGTCAAAGGGCTACAGCTGTCTGTGAAGCAGTCGGGCTGCGCAGGTTTTGCCTATGTGCTAGACCTGACTAAACAACCGGCGAGCGATGACCTGGTTTTCGAGCGCGAAGGTGCTCACCTGTATATTCCGTTGAAAGCAATGCCTTTCATCGATGGAACTGAGGTGGATTTTGTCCGTGAAGGGCTGAACCAGATCTTTAAGTTCAATAATCCAAAAGCTCAACACGCCTGCGGGTGTGGGGAAAGCTTTGGCCTGTAATTCTAATGTAATCGAAGCGATGTAACTAACATGTCACGAAGCAACGTAGAAATTCCAGACAACGTGCAGTCTTGGGTCGGCGATGGGAATAAATACAAGGAAGGATTTTTCACCGCGCTGGCAACCGATGAACTCGCATCCGGCATCAACGAAGATGTCGTTCGTGCCATTTCCGCCAAGCGTAATGAGCCGGAGTGGATGCTGGAGTTCCGTCTGCAGGCTTACCGTGCTTGGATCAAAATGGAAGAGCCGCACTGGCTTAAGGGCGAATACAAGCCTTTAGACTATCAGGACTACAGCTATTACTCCGCGCCATCGTGCGGCAGCTGTGACGATTCCTGTGGTTCTCAGCCTGGTGCCACGCAGCAGTCAACCGCAGACTCGCTGGCTGTGCCTGCGCTCGAAAAAAACTATCTGACCACCGAAGTTGAAAAAGCCTTCAATCAGTTGGGTGTTCCTGTGCGTGAAGGTAAAGAAGTGGCCGTTGACGCCATCTTCGACTCCGTTTCCGTTTCGACCACCTACCGTGAGAAGCTGGCTGAATCCGGCGTTATCTTCTGCTCCTTCGGTGAAGCTATTCACGATTATCCAGAGCTGGTTAAACAGTATCTGGGCACCGTTGTGCCTGCTGAAGACAACTTCTTCGCTGCGCTGAACGCCGCTGTCGCTTCTGACGGTACTTTCGTGTACATCCCGAAAGGCGTGCGTTGCCCGATGGAGCTGTCGACCTATTTCCGCATCAACGCAGCGAAGACAGGTCAGTTCGAGCGTACCATTCTGATTGCCGACGAAGGCAGCTATGTCAGCTACATCGAAGGCTGCTCGGCGCCGGTTCGTGATACCTATCAGCTGCACGCGGCCGTGGTTGAAGTCATCATCCACAAAGACGCTGAAGTAAAATACTCCACCGTGCAAAACTGGTTCTCCGGCAGCGAAGAGAGCAGCGGTGGTATTTTGAACTTTGTCACCAAACGCGCTATCTGCGAAGGTGCAAACTCCAAAATGTCCTGGACTCAGTCCGAGACCGGTTCTGCCATCACCTGGAAATACCCGAGCGTTATCCTGAAAGGCGATAACTCAATCGGTGAATTCTTCTCGGTTGCACTGACCAGCGGCAAGCAGCAGGCCGATACCGGCACCAAGATGATTCACATTGGTAAAAACACCAAGTCGACCATCATTGCCAAAGGTATCTCTGCCGGAAAGAGTGAAAACAGCTATCGCGGTCTGGTTAAAATCCTGCCTTCCGCCGAGAACGCGCGTAACTTTACCCAGTGTGACTCGATGCTGATTGGCCCAGACTGTGGCGCACATACGTTCCCGTATATCGAAGTGCGTAACAGCACTGCTCAGCTGGAGCACGAAGCCACGACCTCGAAGATTGGCGAAGATCAGCTGTTCTACTGCCTACAGCGCGGGATCAGTGAAGACGATGCTATCTCAATGATCGTTAACGGTTTCTGTAAAGATGTCTTTTCAGAGTTGCCGCTCGAATTTGCCGTGGAAGCGCAAAAACTTCTCGCAATCAGCCTTGAGCACAGCGTCGGGTAAGTCTTACCCGACAGACTTGAAGAACAACAGAATAAGTAGAAACACGAGCGCACAGACGCAAATCAAGGATACACATGTTAAGCATTAAGAATTTAAAGGTCCGAGTAGAAGAAAAGGAAATTCTTAAAGGGCTCGATCTCGAGATCAAGCCTGGGGAAGTGCACGCCATTATGGGCCCGAACGGCTCAGGTAAAAGTACGCTTTCCGCTACACTTGCGGGCCGTGAAGATTACGAAGTGACTGAAGGCTCTGTCGAATTCAATGGTAAAGACCTGCTGGAGCTTGATCCAGAAGACCGCGCCGGCGAAGGCGTATTCATGGCGTTTCAATACCCGGTTGAAATCCCAGGCGTCAGCAACAACTTTTTCCTGCAAACTGCGGTAAACGCGGTTCGTAAATACCGTGAACAGCCTCCGATGGACCGCTTTGATTTCGCCGATTTTATGGACGAAAAAATTGCGATGCTGAAGATGCCTGAAGACCTGTTGAGTCGTTCGGTTAACGTTGGCTTCTCCGGTGGTGAGAAGAAGCGTAACGATATTCTGCAGATGGCGGCCCTTGAGCCAAGCCTGTGCATTCTTGATGAAACCGACTCCGGTCTGGACATCGATGCGTTGAAAATCGTTTCCAGCGGCGTTAATGCCCTGCGTGACGGTAAGCGCTCCTTTATTATTGTGACCCACTACCAGCGTATCCTCGACTATATCAAGCCTGACTACGTGCACGTTCTGTGGCAGGGCCGCATTGTAAAATCCGGTGATTTCAGCTTGGTTAAACAGTTAGAGGAGCAAGGTTATGGCTGGCTTACCGACGAAGAGTAATGCCCCTGCAGCCGGCAGCTCACATGCTATGCAGCAGTTTTACCGCCTGTTCGAAAGCGTAGGTGGCGAGCAGTCTTCCCATGCCCACAACCATTGGCAGCAGGTTCTGCGCCTTGGTTTCCCGCATGCGAAGATGGAAGACTGGAAATACACGCCTGTCGCGCCGCTGCTGGGTAACCAGTTCTTTGCCCCTGAAAAACAGCAGGTGTCTGCCGACGTGCTGAAATCCGTGGCGCTGCCGCTCGATACTTACCGTCTGGTGTTCATCGATGGCCGTTTCAGCGCTGAGCTTAGCGATACCGACACCGGCGATTTCGAGATTGAGAAACTGACCCCGGCCTGCCAGCAAACGCTGCCAGAGGCGATTCAGTCAGAAGTGTTCCTGCACCTGACCGAGAGTCTGGCGCAGGATGGCCTCAACATTCGCCTCGCCGCCGGCAAGCAGGCTGAAAAGCCGCTTTACCTGCTGCACATCAGCAGCGGTCGTGCCAATTCTCGCGAAGTGAACACGGCGCATCATCGCTACCACGTTGCGGTTGAGCGCGGTGCTAATGCCGAAGTGATTGAACACTATGTGAGCCTGGGCGAAGCAGGGCATTTCACCGGTGCACGCCTGACGGCGAACATTGGCGATAACGCTGATTTCACGCACTACAAGCTCTCCTTCGAAAGCCAGGCAAGCTACCACTTTGCCCATAACGATCTGGTCGTTGGCCGTGACGCGCGCGTTTCCAGCCACAGCTTCCTGCTGGGGGCCGGGTTAACCCGTAACAACACCAGCGCACAGCTTAACGGCGAAGGCAGCAATCTGAACATCAACAGCCTGCTGTTGCCGATTGATGCCGAGATTGCGGATACCCGCACTTATCTCGAGCACAACAAAGGCTATTGCAACAGCAATCAGCTGCACAAGGTGATTGTTAACGATCGTGCTAAAGCGGTGTTTAACGGCATGATCGAAGTGGCTAAAAACGCCATTAAAACCGACGGCAAGATGACCAACAACAACCTGTTGCTGAGTCCGAAAGCCGAGGTCGATACCAAGCCGCAGCTGGTTATTTTTGCCGATGACGTCAAGTGTGGACACGGCGCGACCGTTGGCCGCATGGACGACGAGCAGCTGTTCTACCTTCGTGCTCGCGGCATCAGCGGGCTTGATGCACGTAACATGATTATCTTTGCCTTCGCAGCCGAGCTGACTGAAGCAATTGAAAATGAGACGCTGCGTGAGGTTGTTATTGCACGGATTGCAGGCCGACTGAATCGAGGTGAGTAATGAGTTTTCCACTGGAAAGAGTGCGTAGTGATTTTCCTCTGCTGAGCCGTGAAGTTAACGGCCAGCCACTGGCCTACCTGGACAGCGCGGCGAGCGCGCAGAAACCGCGTCAGGTCATTGACAGTGAAAGTCAGTTCTATAAGCACGACTACGCCGCTGTGCACCGTGGGATCCACACTCTCAGCGTTGAAGCCACCGAGCAGATGGAAAACGTTCGTAAGCAGGCCGCCGCATTTATTAATGCGGCTTCTGCCGAAGAGATTGTTTTCGTCAAAGGTTCGACCGAGGCTATCAACCTGGTTGCCAACACCTTTGGCCGTACCCAGCTTTCCGCCGGTGATCGCATTATCATCACCGAGATGGAGCACCATGCCAATATCGTTCCGTGGCAGATGCTTGCCGAAGAACGTGGCCTGCACATCGATATCTGGCACCTGACGCCGGAAGGCGAACTGGACATGAGTCAGTTTGCGTCGCTGCTGACGCCGCAGACCAAACTGCTGGCGCTGGCGCACGTCTCAAACGTGTTGGGCACGCGCAATCCCATTGAAACCATTATTCCACAGGCTAAGGCCGCCGGCCTGTATGTGCTGGTGGACGGCGCGCAGGCTGTCATGCACCACAAGGTGGATGTGCAGGCGTTGGATTGTGATTTCTACGTGTTCTCTGGCCATAAACTCTATGGACCGACCGGTATTGGTATTCTTTACGGTAAAGCGGCACTGCTAGATAAAATGCCACCCTGGGAAGGCGGCGGCTCGATGATCAAGCACGTGAGCCTGACCGAAGGAACCACCTACGTCAAAGCGCCGTGGCGTTTTGAGGCGGGCTCGCCAAACACCGGCGGCATGATTGGCCTGGGCGCTGCATTCGACTACGTTAATGAACTTGGTCTGGACGCTATCAACGAGTACGAGCAGTCGCTGATGAGCTACGCGCTCGAGGCGATGGCCGACATCCCGGATATCCATATCTATGGACCTGTAGAACGTTCTGGTGTCATTGCCTTTAACCTCGGCAAGCATCATGCTTATGACGTGGGCAGCTTCCTTGACCAATACGGTATCGCTATTCGCACCGGTCACCACTGCGCCATGCCGCTGATGTCATTCTTCGGCGTTCCGGCCATGTGCCGTGCTTCTCTTGCAATGTATAATACCCGCGAAGAAGTTGACCGTTTGGTCGCAGGACTAAAACGTATTAGCCTGCTGCTGGGTTAACAAAAAGCAAAATAGCAGGATGGTTTTTTATGGCAAATTTGCCAGATAAGCAAAAGTTGGTTAAAAACTTCTCCCGGTGCCCGAACTGGGAAGAGAAATACCTGTATGTGATCGAGCTTGGTGCGCTGCTTGCGCCATTAAGCGACGAAAATCGTCAGGCGCAGAATCTGATTTCTGGCTGTCAAAGCCAGGTGTGGATTGTGATGCACGCAGGCGAAAATGGTCAGATTGATTTCGCTGGCGACAGCGATGCGGCCATCGTGAAAGGGTTGCTGGCGATTGTTTTCAGCCTGTATCACGGCCTGACCGCAGAAGAAGTGGTGGCGCTTGACGTTCGTCCTTTCTTTGGCGAGCTGGAGCTGAGTCAGCATCTTACGCCTTCCCGTTCCCAGGGGCTTGAGGCAATGATCCGCGCTATTCGTGCCAAAGCGGCGGTAATGGCGTAACCACGCCGCTTTTACCCCGTGCAATGGCCCGACCCATTAGGATTGTTCTGCTAATGGGGCGGGCCATTTTCGTTTCCCCTCCGATTTTTCCCTGATTTATTTCTGATTTTTCAGCAGCTTAATTCCTTAATTTCCTTGCGGCGATCTGATGCGTAACGCGTTGATTTTAGAAGCCTAAATTGTCATTAAGACCAGCAATGCTAATATTAACTCTAATAACGAATGATCCTCGAGTACCTTGATACTTAGGTCAATAACCTAGATGAGCAGGAATTAGCATGAAACTGACTTTGCCTCTTATGGGAATGCTTTTCGCCAGCGTTTTTAGCGCCGGAATGACCGCCTCGAAGGCGGCGGAATATCCACTTCCCGCCGATAACAGTCGCCTAATCGGCGAGAACACCACTTACGTTGTGCCCAATGATGGCAAACCACTCGAGGCCGTGGCCGCTAAATATCAAATTGGCCTGATTGCGATGCTGGAAGCGAATCCGGGCGTCGATCCTTTACTGCCTAAGCCTGGTACCGTGCTCACCATACCCAGTCAGATGTTGCTGCCTGACACCAAACGAGAGGGCATTGTTATCAATCTCGCCGAGCTGCGTCTCTACTATTATCCGAAAGGGGAAAACAAAGTCGTGGTCTACCCGATAGGCATCGGCCAGCTGGGGCGCAATACGCCTGAAATGGTGACCTCTATCAGCCAGAAGATCCCGAATCCAACCTGGACCCCGACGCCTAATATTCGCAAAATCTATCTGAAGGAGCAGGGGATTACGCTGCCTGGCGTCGTGCCTGCTGGGCCTGATAATCCGATGGGTCTGTTTGCCATGCGTCTGGCGGCCGGACAAGGGCACTATCTTATCCACGGCACCAATGCCAACTTTGGCATTGGTATGCGCGTGAGCTCGGGCTGTATTCGTCTGCGTCCCGACGATATCGAGGCATTGTTCAATAGCGTGCCTAAAGGAACGCGCGTTCAGGTCATCAATCAGCCGGTGAAATTTGACATCGAGCCGGACGGCAAGCGCTATGTTGAAGTTCACCAGCCGCTCTCACGGACGGAAACGGATGATCCGCAGACGATGCCGATACTCCTCAGCGCTGCGCTGAAGAAATTCCGTGCTAGCGACGAGACTAACAAGCAGGTTTTGAAAGACGCAATTGAACGCCGTTCCGGTATGCCCGTACTGGTAAATACGGGCAATGAGGATATCAATACCCCTCCCGCAGCGGGTGCGATGTAAGTCTTGACGGGTTTGATGCCATTTAAACGCCACCAAAACGCTTTAGTGGCGTTTTTGTTTGAAAGTCTTGAAAGAGTGAGGGTAAGGATGAGGATGGCTCTAAACGTGATTGAAGAGGTTTGGCAGAGGAGGAGAGGATGAGAACGAAAACGAGGCAAAAAAAATGGCGCACAATGTGCGCCATTTCATTATGAGAAGTAAATATTACTTCTTGTAAGCGTGAGCTTGGTTGTCCAGACGCTGGTTAGCACGTGCTGCGTCGTCTTTAGCTGCTTGAACGTCAGACTTAACAGCTGCAACGTCGTTGCTCAGCTGATCAACTTTAGAGTTCAGAGTTGAAACGTCAGAAGACAGTTGGTCGATTTTAGCATTGCTTGAACAACCAGCCAGCAGAGTAGAACCCAGGATTACTGCGCCCAGTACCAGTTTAGTGCGATTCATTATAAAACCCTCTAGATTAAGTTAATCTCCATGTAGCGTTACAAGTATTACACAAACCTTTTTCTAATGAGAATAAATTTTTATCGCCAAATGCTTTATTTTGTTCGTTCGCTCAAAGAAGCATCTTTTTTTACATAAAAGTTGAAAAACGTTATCTAAAACAGGCTTATTCCATGAGACTTGTCCCATTTTCAGAACATCCTATTTGACAGCTTTTTCTAAAAAACAGAGAAATTGGTCAAAAAAAACGCCGCATTTCGCGGCGTTGTTATTAATGTTTAACCTGCACGTCGTTAAAGCGTGTGCACGGAAGAGGTGTTGGTGGTGCCACTTGGAACTAAAGCACCGGAAACCATGACCACTTTGTCGCCTTTTTGAGCTAAACCACTTTCGAGTGCAGCTTCTTTACCAATGCGATAGAAATCGTCGGTTGAAGCAATTTCTTTCACCAGCTGGGTGATTACGCCTTTGGTCAGGATAAGCTGACGAGCGGTCACTTCATTGGTGGTCAGCGCCAGAATCAGGGCGTTAGGGAAGTATTTACGCACTGAAATCGCAGATTTACCGCCGTGGGTGGCGACAACAATCAGAGGCGCGTCCAGTTTCTCGGCCATTTCTACGGCACCGCGGCATACTGCTTCGGTGATACGCAGTTTGCGGCTGTCGTTCTGGCCGTCGATGCGGCTAGGCATCACGCGGTCGGTACGCTCACAGATAGTGGCCATAATGGTCACTGCTTCAAGCGGATATTTACCCTTGGCGCTTTCGCCTGACAGCATTACGGCATCGGTGCCGTCGATGATGGCGTTTGCCACATCGCCTGCTTCTGCACGGGTAGGGCGTGGGTTTTTAATCATCGAGTCAAGCATCTGGGTCGCAGTAATAACGACTTTACGTGCGCGGTTACACTTCTCGATCATCATTTTCTGGGCGAAGATAACTTCTTCAACCGGGATCTCGACGCCCAGGTCACCACGAGCAACCATGATGCCGTCTGAGGCTTCGAGGATTTCGTCGAAGTTGTTCAGGCCTTCTTGGTTTTCGATTTTAGAGATGATCTGGATATGTTCGCCGCCGTGCGCTTTCAGGTGTTCACGGATTTCAACCACGTCAGAACGTTTGCGAATGAAAGAAGCCGCAACGAAGTCTACGCCTTGCTCACAACCGAAAATCAGGTCGCGTTTGTCTTTTTCAGCCAGTGCTGGCAGCGCGATGGAAACGCCCGGCAGGTTAACGCCTTTGTTTTCGCCCAGATCACCGTTGTTCAACACTTTACAGGTGACTTCGGTGTCGCTGACGTGAGTCACTTCCATACCAATCAGGCCATCATCGACCAGAACCGTGTTGCCCACTTTCAGGTCAGCTGCGAAGCCTGCGTAGGTGACTGCAACGCGCTCGGTGTTACCGACAACGCTCTGGTCAGTGGTGAAGGTAAAGGTCTGGCCTGCAATCAGAGAGGCGTCTTTGCCGCCTTCCAGTTTGATGGTACGGATTTCAGGGCCTTTGGTGTCCAGCAGGATACCGGCTTTCTTGCCCGTTTTTTCCATGACGCTGCGGATGTTCTTGATGCGCTGGCCGTGCTCTTCATAATCACCGTGAGAAAAGTTCAAACGCATGACGTTCATTCCTGCATCAAGCAGTTTAGTCAGCATCTCTTCGGATTCAGTCTTAGGTCCGATAGTACAAACAATTTTAGTCTTTTTCATGACGATTTTTTCTACAAGTTGTGATGGATAGGATAAGAGTGCGCAGTGCGGTAGAACGGTCGCCGAACGCGCTGAATGAGTTAATGACCTGGTTTGAGAAACACTTCAGTATGAGCAAAACATTACTAAGAATAGGCGAGTGCGGGAGAAATGCAGTGTAAAGTTCGACGGGCACGCAACTGTCTGGACGACATTTGCTCGTTTCGAGGGTGAAAACGCTTGTTATATGACGATATCGATAGATCAAGGGGCTGAATCCATTCAATCTAAGAAACTGTGCCAGTTTTTGTTGCCGATAGTATAGAGGGTAAGAGGGAGGGAAACCAAACAAAAAATAGCAGGGTGCGCAATAACAACAAACGTTTGCTTAACGTTGAGGATTACGCATGACGTTTTCAGTAGGTAAAGCAGATTGGGTGAAATGTCAGGATTTAATCAGGGAAATAAGGGTAAGCGTTGGATTTTATCGAAAGAGGCAGGGAGGTGTTCAGGAATTTGCATTGGTGCGTCCGAGTGGACTCGAACCACCGACCCCCACCATGTCAAGGTGGTGCTCTAACCAACTGAGCTACGGACGCACATCTTAATGCAATTTTTACGGCTAAACCGGTTAAGGTTTTGAGATTTGGTGCGTCCGAGTGGACTCGAACCACCGACCCCCACCATGTCAAGGTGGTGCTCTAACCAACTGAGCTACGGACGCATCGTTTATCTCTGTCTGCCAGTGCGGCAGCGGGGACGAATATTAACGACCTACCGGATGGCTGGCAAGGGAAAAAATGCATTTTAATGACATATTGCGTGCGATTGGTGCGCTAACGCTCATTACGTTGATTTTTTAAACATTAATTACGGTGCGCTGGCGATAAACAGCGCACCGTAAGAGGGTAAAAACTATCGCCCTGCGCGTTGCAGAATAGAAAATGAAGACTGTTTTTGGATCCAGCGCATGCGCAGCGACATCATGGTGGCGGCAAAAGTGAGTCCGATGATGAATCCGCACCAAAATCCGCTCGGACCCATGGCCGGAACCAGATAATTGGTCAGCGCCAGCAGGTAACCTATAGGCAGACCCAGGATCCAGTAGGCAGTAAAGGTGATGAAGAAAATTGAGCGCGTATCTTTATAGCCACGCAATACGCCGCTGCTAATCACCTGAACGGCATCTGAAATCTGGAAGATGGCCGCAAACAACATCAGATGCGACGCCAGGCTGACGACTGCCGGATTGTCGTTGTACAGGTGTGCAATGTGGGAGCGGAAGATAACCACCATCGTTGCAATAATGCAGGCCATAACAATGCCCGTCGCGATGCTGGTCAGCGCCGAGACCTTGGCCGCCGATGGATTTGATTCACCGAGACGTGACCCAACGCGAATGGTCGCTGCCACGCCGAGCGACAACGGAACCACGAACATCAGAGACCCGACATTTAACGCAATTTGATGACTTGCGACGGCAACTATTCCGAGAGGGGAGACCAGAAGCGCCACCACTGCAAACAGCGTAACCTCGAAGAACAGCGCCAGCGCAATCGGCAGTCCGAGCAGCGACAGACGCTTCAGTACGGCCCAGTCAGGTTTGGCGAACGGGCGCGTTGCAACGATATCTTTCAGGAAGTAGGAGCGCTTAGTGTAGATGCGCATCATGATGAACATGACCCAGTACACCGTGCCGGTTGCCACGCCGCAGCCCACGCCGCCCAGCGCCGGGGCGCCAAACTTGCCATAGATGAAGATATAGTTGACCGGAATATTTACCAGTAGGCCGATAAACCCGAACACCATGCCCGGTTTGGTCTTTGACAGCCCTTCACACTGGTCGCGCAACACCTGGAAAAACAGGTAACCGGGCGCGCCCCACATAATGGCACGCAGATACCCGATGGCCTTTTCTTTCAGCAGGGGATCGATGTTTTGCATCATGCCAATCATCAGGTCGCAGTTATAAATCACCACCATCACCAGGATCGACACACCCGCGGCCAGCCAGAAGCCTTGCTGCACCTGATCGCCGATTTTTTCACGACGACCAGCCCCGTTCAGATGCGCGACGGTGGGTGTTAAAGATAATAAAAGGCCGTGGCCAAACAGTATGGCGGGGAGCCATATTGATGTGCCGACGGCAACCGCAGCCATATCGGTTGCGCTGACCGAACCTGCCATGATGGTGTCAACGACACCCATTGCGGTTTGTGCAACTTGAGCGAGGATAACGGGGATCGCGAGAGCCAATAAACTACGCGCTTCTGTGAGGTACTTCTGCACGCATACACCTTTTTTATAATGATGAGTAAAACCAAAAAGTCACCCGAGGGTGACGATAATATAGTGAGGAATTGCCGAAAGATTGTACCTTGTCAGGTTTTTTAATCAAATCGCATGCTTAAGTTTCAACAGATGCCACTCTGCTGAGATTTTATCCCTCGAGTATGGGTGAGATGTGCTTTTATTCCCGATTTTAATTGGGCTTTCGTGACGCGCCATGGCAAAAAAAGTAATATAAGTGGTAATAAACGTTGAATTAACGAGGCGCGCCTAATGTTTACCGGAATTGTGCAAGGCAAAGGCACTGTAGTGTCTATCGATGAAAAACCTAACTTCAGAACCCACGTGGTCAGACTGCCCGAGGCGATGCTGCCAAATCTGGCGCTTGGCGCATCGGTGGCTCACAACGGATGCTGTCTGACGGTGACCAAGGTTGAAGGGGATTTAGTGAGCTTTGACCTGATCAAGGAAACGCTGCGTCTGACCAACCTCGGCGAGCTTAAAGAAGGCGATGAGGTCAATCTGGAGCGTGCGGCCAGCTTTAATGACGAAATTGGCGGCCACTTGATGTCTGGCCATATTGTCTGCACTGCCGAAGTCCAGAAAATCCTCACCTCTGAAAACAATCGCCAGATCTGGTTCCGTATGCCGCATGCAGAATATATGAAATACATTCTGCACAAAGGCTACATCGGTATTGACGGCATCAGTCTGACCGTCGGTGAAGTCACGCCAACCCGTTTTTGCGTACATCTGATCCCCGAAACGCTCGAGCGCACCACGCTGGGTGCCAAACGCCTGGGTGACAAAATTAATATCGAAATCGACCCGCAGACTCAGGCCATCGTCGACACCGTCGAACGTGTGCTGGCAAGTCGCGAAGCTGCACAGGCCGCTGCGGCCGCCCTGGCTGAAATCGAACACCAGGAACACGACAAAGAATAATTGCCCTCTTTAAGATGCAAAAAGTAAAAAAGCCGGAAGCAATCACTTGCCGCCGGCTTTTTTATTATGTGAAGCATATCAACGTGGAACGCGAATGCCGCCTTCAACGCCGTTAGGGCTGAGAACAACCTGCCACAGCTGAATGTCGCGAGCGCGGAATGCCCCAGCGCAAGCGTTCAGATAATAGCTGAACATACGATAGAAACGCGTTGAATAGTTCTCTGCAAAACTTGGCCATTCGTGAACGAAACGCTCAAACCAGGCCATCAACGTTCTATCATAATCTGCGCCAATGTTGTGCCAGTCTTCCATCACAAACAGGCCTTCAGTGGTCTGTGCAATGTGTTTAACGGAAGGCAGGCAGCCGTTCGGGAAGATATATTTATCGATCCAGGGATCGACATTCAGATCGGTTTTATTCGATCCGATGGTGTGCAGCAAGAAAAGACCGTCAGGTTTGATGTTGCGTTTTACCACGTCGAAATAGGTCTGGTAATTTTTAGGCCCGACGTGTTCAAACATGCCGACGGAAACAATGCGATCGAACTGATCGTTGAGATCGCGGTAATCCTGCAGCAGGATGGTGACATCAAGACCTTCGCAGCGTTGCTGGGCCATTTTTTGCTGTTCAGAAGAAATAGTCACGCCGAAAACACTGACGCCGTAATTTCGGGCTGCATATTCCGCCAAACCTCCCCAACCACAGCCAATATCAAGCAGTCGTTGCCCCGGCTGAAGCTGCAGTTTCTCACAGATCATTTTCAGTTTGGCTTCTTGTGCCTGTTCAAGCGTGGTCGCATCTTTCCAGTAGGCACAGGAGTATTGCATATAAGGGTCAAGCATTTTACTGAACAGATCGTTACCCAGGTCGTAATGCTCTTTACCTACGATCCAGGCGCGTTTTCTGGACTGCAGGTTGGTCAGCCTTGCTGCTGCGATACGCAGTGTATCTTTAAGATGATGTGGGAGTTTGTTCTCGAGCCCTGCGGCAACGACGCGATGGAAGAACATGTCTAATCTTTCACATTCCCACCAGCCGTCCATATAACTTTCGCCGAGACCCAGTGAACCTTCCTGAAGTACGCGCTTAAAAAAATCGGGATTTTTTACCGTAATGTCAAAAGGGCGTGTTCCATTAACCTCAATGCCAGCCATTGATAACATTTCGCTCGCGATTCGGTACCACTGATTATCTTGAATACTCAGGTCTTCTACACACGATGAACTCATAGCTTCTCCATCACTTTCTCTTCTGACTTATTAACCTGCTTAAAAAGCAACGGCTATTGGCAGGTCTTATGAGAACAGACGGATATTCCGCCTTGTCTGATATATGACTATGAACAGAGGGAAAATACGAAGGACACCAGGCGTAATACGCCGCGGTGAATCATCCTTGCACTAATAAATGTGACGCGATTCGCGCGCACAAAAGTTACTTGTGATAAAAGTTTTGTAAAAGTGTTATTTTCTTATGTTGAATTGAGTATAAGCTCGCCTGCGCGCATTCTCAACTGTAAATCGCAACAGGCGAACATATTCTTCAAGTTATTGTAACATAACGGTATTATATTAACTAGTTAGCATGCTTTGCTTCTGGATGTCCAGACTTCTGCTTATTCGCTGAACGCGTCAAAATAAAGTATCCCATTCCCACCAGCACCACCGTCGTAAGCATAACGGTCACCGTCGAGAATAATGGCTGGGATATAAATGCCGACACCATCATGCTACTTAAAAAGCAAAGTCCTAACTGTAATGTATTCTGCAACGCGGCAGCCTTTCCTGTATTAGCAGGAAATGGCATTAATGCATTTGCTACGACAATGGGATAACAGGCACCGTTTACCAGCGCCATTAAACAGAACGGCACTAACAAACTTACCAGCGTAGCCTGAGTTAACGTCGCAACCAGATAAAGCGATATAACGCTAATAGCATAGCCTAATAAAAGCCAGGGCAGCAGACGAACCCCATCAATTTTATTGATAATCATCCTACAGCCGTAACCCCCTAATAAAAATGCAATAGTTTGAGGGACATAGCTCAAACCAATCGCAGAAGGTCCGTAGCCCATTTCACTTAGAATAAAGGGGGAACCGGTCAGCCAGGCAAAAAAGCCGGCCGAACTGGCGCTGTAAATCAGTACGTTACCGCTATAAACCGGCGAGCTGAGCATCTCGGTGACACCGCTTTTTGCCTGCGCTTTTTCGGCAACAGACTTTTTCGTTTCTTTCAGCGTCAGCGTGAAGAACAGCAGCAGGGCGCTTATCACCAGCAGCAGGGCAAAGATGACTCGCCAGTTGAAATGATTCAGTACCCATGCGCCGACTAATGGGGCGAGGGCAGGAGAAAGTGCTACCAACGGCATGATGCTGGCAAAGGTGCGTTTCGCTACGTCAGACGCATAGCGGTCAACCACCAGCGCCTGCCAGCTTACCGCCGCGGCACAAACCCCAATAGCCTGAACAAAGCGCAGCGCCAGGAGCAGCTCGGTGTTTTGCACCCAGATCATGCCCAGACAGCCTACGGCGAACAGCGACAGTCCGGTTAATAAAATAGGTTTACGGCCAAAGCGGTCGGAAAGGGGACCCCAGAACAGCTGCGCCACGGCGAAGCCAGCCAGGAAGATACTCAGGCTAGCGCTTATTCCGCTGGCCGAGGTATCCAGACTCTCCTGCATGCTGCCAAAGGCCGGGAGATACATGTCGGTCGCCAGAAATCCGAGCATGCTCAGCCCGGCCAGATAGAGTAAAAAGCCAAATGAGGGTTTCATGATGTTCTCTTATAATTCAAAAAAGCAGTTAAATATTTCGTAGGGTGAAGCCAGTGGCGCAGTGTATCCGCTTGGCTTGCGGATTGTGAAACGTTAATATTTGCACCATGTGATTAAAATATTTGAAAGCAGAGAGTTGCAATGATCATCCCGACAAAAGGCGGTGCCTATGTGGTCTGAATATTCACTCGAAGTCGTCGACGCTGTCGCGCGAAACGGCAGCTTCACTGCCGCAGCGCTTGAGCTCAATCGCGTTCCGTCAGCGATTAGCTATCAGATTCGACAGCTCGAAGAATGGCTGGCGGTCCCCCTGTTTGAACGCCGACATCGCGACGTAGAATTGACGCCCGCAGGTCGCCTTTTCGTTGATGAAGCCCGAGTGCTTATCAAAAAAATGCTATCCACGCGTCGCCAGTGTCAGCAGGTCGCCAACGGCTGGAGCGGGCAGCTACGTGTGGCGGTCGACCGAATAGTAAAACCCGATCGCATACGGCAGCTGGTGGTCGATTTTTATCGCGCTTTCCCCGACACCGAGTTATTGATTCAAGGAGAGGTGTTCAACGGCGTTTGGGACGCGCTGGCCGATGATCGTGCAGACGTCGCCATCGGTGCCACCAGCGCGGTGCCGGTCGGCGGGCGTTTCAGCTTTAGGGACATGGGGACTTTACCCTGGCACTGTGTGGTCAGCGCCACGCATCCGCTGGCAGCACAAAATAGGGCGTTGGACGATGATGCGCTGAGGCCTTATCCGGCGCTGTGTATAGAGGATACCTCCAGAAATTTGCCCAAACGCGACACCTGGACGCTGGACAACCAGCGTCGTCTGGTCGTGCCGGACTGGACCTGCGCCATTGATTGCCTTTGTGAAGGGCTCTGCGTTGGCATGCTGCCAGTACATAGGGTTGCGCCGTGGATTGCGCAACAAAGGTTGGCAGTGCTTAATCTTGCCAACGTGTTTCCGGAAAGCCCGTGTTGTCTGACGTGGGACCAGCGAAATCATTCCCCGGCGCTAGACTGGTTGTTGGAGTATCTCGGGGACAGTGAAACGCTGAATCAAGAATGGCTGAGATAGCCTCACGCCCGCGAAGGCGGGCGTGAGAGGAGCGCAGAAAAGCGAGAATTAACGACGATAGTCGCGGAAAGGACCGTCGGCCACGGAGCGGCGTTCAACCAGCTTGGGTTTCACCTCGATGGTCTGCTGCACTTCGCGCTTGCTAATAATGCGGTCGAGCAACATGGTAAAGGCCATCTCGCCCAGGCGCTCTTTCGGCTGGTGTACCGTGGTGAGTGCTGGAGAGAAGTAGCGCGCGTTGCGCACGTTGTCATAACCAATGACCGAAATATCCTGAGGAACGCGCAGGCCCATTTCGTCGGCTGCGCAAATCGCGCCCATCGCCATCACGTCACCGCCGCAGAACACTGCCGTCGGTCGCTGCTTCTGGTTGAGGATCTTTTGCATTGCCTGATAGCCTGATTCAGGTTCGAAATCACCCTGAACCACCCATTCATCACGCACGGCAATATTGGCTTCATTCATCGCTTTCAGGAAACCGCGATAGCGACCGCCGCCGGTGTTGCGGTTCAGCTGACCGGGAATGGCGCCAATGTCGCGATGCCCGCGTTCAACCAGGTAACGACCCGCCAGATATCCGCCCTCGAAGGCGTTATCAATAATCGAGTCGGTAAAGTCGTTCTGCGCTTCGCCCCAGTCCATCACCACCATCGGGATTGAACGGTACTCCTCGAGCATGGCAAGCAGCTCGGCCGGATACTCGGCGCACATCACCAGCAGGCCGTCGACGCGCTTTTGCGCAAGCATTGCCAGATAGGCTTTCTGCTTTTCCAGATTATTGTGCGAGTTACACAGGATAAGCGTGTAGCCCTTCGCGAAGCAGCTGTTCTCAACGGCTTCAATGACTTCGGCGAAGTAGGGCGCCTCACTCGAGGTGGCCAGCAGGCCGATGGACTTGGTGTTATTCACCTTCAGGCTACGCGCGACGGCGCTCGGGGAATAGTGCAAATCTTTAATGGCTGCGCGAACCGCAGCTTTAGTTTCTTCGGCGACGAAACGGGTTTTATTGATGACGTGCGACACCGTTGTAGTCGAAACACCAGCGCGCTTAGCGACATCTTTAATCGTGGCCATGTAAAAATCACTCCTGAACTAACCCTTTTCAGCACGTTAGTTTTTTGTTAATCGTTTGCCTGCGTGCATTCAACTGCATAAATCATTTTAAGCAGTTAATTCGTTGGGTGGTTTCAGGAATCCTGAAAGATGCGTCGGACAACGCCGACCGGGCACACAGCGTGGTAACCGCTAATTTTCTCTTATATCTCAAGAAAGGGAAAGCCAAATTTGCGCTTTCGCGATAAGTTGCGCAAATCGGTGCACGATCGGTAGACGTTTTTACGCAAAGCGCGCAAAATATTTAGGCTTATAAAATATAGGGTTTTTAATCTTCTATCCGGCAAGGAGTCTATGTGGATACCAATCTGAAATACTCATTGATAACCGTGGTGTGCGCACTGGTGACGATCGTGGCATTCAGCTTTACCGCCGTCATGCACTGATCTTTTGCCGTCAGGCAGAAACGAAAAAGGGCGATTTCTTATCAAAGAAATCGCCCTTTTCTATTTTACCGCCCGCTCGAGAGGGGGTAGGCTTAAACCATTCGTTAAATGCTATTCACAGGTGTTAAGCGAGAAATCATTATTTAACGAATCGTTTTCGGCGTCATGACCCGGCGAGCACCAACGTAGTGGTCTTGCCAGTAGTTATCTGCCAGATAACTAATTTTGATGTCTTCTCCAGAGCGCGGTGACTGAATAAACTTACCGTTGCCGAGATAAACACCTACGTGGTCCGCCGCGCCGCGTTTAGTAATTCTAAAGAACACTAAATCACCAGACTCAAGCTCACCGCGTGGAACCGGGGCCGCATCGCGCAAATGGTACATCTCATTGGCGGTGCGAGGCATTTTAATACGCATTAAATCTTTGTACGCGTAATAAACCAGGCCACTACAGTCGAAACCAGTATTCGGGGAGGTTCCACCCCAGCGATAAGGTTTGCCGACCTGGTGCATCAGCTTGTTCATCGCGGTTTCTTTAGCATGCAAATACTTTTTCTTGTGCGCTGCACTCAGCGTTAACGGGGTGCAGGTATCTTCTTTTGTTTTATGCTTTCGGTGTCGTCCGTAGGCTTTTTTGCCTTCTTTCGCACAGACCACGTTAGTGGTAGCAGCCAGAGAACGGCTAATCGAGTTTATCTCTTTCTTCGAGTTCTCTGCCTTGTGTCTTGCGAGCCTGGAAGCGGTTGGCTTCTCGGCCTTGTGCCTGACGAGTTTAGTGCTGGTAGGATGCTTGTGCTCGACTTTCGCCTTCCCGTGCACTTTCTCTTTCGTCCTGCTGTGTTCTTTGGCTTTCGATTGTTCTTTCACCGGAACAGTCTTGGTCTTTCTATTGCTTCTCGCGACGACCTTTCGCTTTCGTCGCTCATCAGGCTTTGCCTGGCTTACGTGCGTTTCGGCCTGTTTGGCGGAGACGCGATGACTTGGCGAAGCATTCGCCAAATTCAAAAAGAGCTGGGTAAACAGCAGCACAAAAAGCGTAAACATTAAACGCATGGCGTCGCTACCAATATTAGGCCGAAGTTAAACATCAAAAGATGTCCCAGTATTCCCGAAAAGCGGGAGACAAAACAGCACGAATTGCTTCGATTCTAATTCATATTGTGAGTAAAAGTTAATAACTTTTTTTCTGGGCAAAATATGAGCTATAGCGCCGAAAAAATAACCAGGATTCAGAGGGTTAAACTCACGTTACCTAAAAGATCCCTTTGGGATCGTTTGGGTTAAAGTCACAGAATAAAAATGTTATTCTATATGAATCTTTATTTTTGCACTGTTTTGACAATCAGGGATACTATCACCGACATTACAGGGATGCATCAATTAAAGGCCTTTTTGTGCGCTAAAGACCTCACAAAAAATGGCGTTTTTATCCGAGGGCTGCTCTCGTTACAATGGCAGACAGTTGATCAGGTTTTTTCCGATTTAAGTAATGACCGTGACAGCCAATTAATGGCTTGAGGAAGCAAGAAAATGACCACTACTATTGAAAAAATTCAACAGCAGATTTCCGAGAACCCGATTCTTCTTTATATGAAAGGCTCTCCAAAGCTGCCAAGCTGCGGTTTCTCTGCTCAGGCCGTTCAGGCGCTGTCTGCCTGCGGCGAGCGTTTCGCTTACGTCGATATCCTGCAAAACCCGGATATCCGTGCAGAAATGCCAAAATTCGCCAACTGGCCGACCTTCCCACAGCTGTGGGTTGACGGTGAGCTGGTCGGCGGCTGCGATATCGTTATCGAAATGTATCAGCGTGGCGAACTGCAGCAGCTGATCAAAGAAACGGCTGAGAAATATAAATCTCAGGAAGAGCAGCCAGAATAATCGGCTTCGACTCTTGAAATAAAAAGAGCGGCTATCGTAGCCGCTCTTTTTTTATGTCTTACTATTTATCTTAACGAGAAGAATTTATTTCTCTTCAACGCTCTCTTCTTCAGCAATAGGCAACGGCCAGCCACCGAGGCGTTTCCAGCGGTTTACCAGCTCGCAAAACAACGCAGCGGTTTGCTCGGTGTCATAAAGCGCCGAGTGCGCCTGAGAACTGTCGAAAACGATACCCGCGCTGATGCAGGCTTTGGCCAGCACAGTTTGTCCAAGCACCAGGCCGCTCAACGCTGCCGTGTCGAAGGTGGCAAAAGGGTGGAACGGATTACGTTTCAGGCCCGCGCGCTCGGCGGCGGCCATCAAGAAGCTGTGGTCGAAATTGGCATTGTGCGCAACGATAATCGCGCGATTGCAGTCCTGCTCCTTCATCCCCTTACGGATTGCCTTGAAAATGGCGTGTAGCGCGTCGTATTCGCTAACTGCGCCACGCAGAGGGTTAGTCGGGTCGATACCGTTAAATGCCAGTGCCTCAGGATGCAAAATCGATCCTTCGAAAGGCTCAACGTGAAAATGCAGCGTTTCATCGTTTTGCAGCCAGCCGTCTTCGTCCATTTTCAGCGTCACGGCGGCGATTTCAAGCAGGGCGTCGGTCTGGGCATTAAACCCGGCGGTTTCTACATCAATTACCACAGGATAAAACCCGCGGAAACGACCTTTCAGGGCGTTAATGTCACTTTTGTCAGCCATTGGTATCTTATCTTTAAACGAATTCAGCGCGCATTATGGCAAATTTTCAGGCCAGATGCAGGAGGAGAGAATAAAAAGCAAGAAAGGGCGCCTCGATTGCGCCCTTTAAGTTACCGGTGAGACGGGATTAGTTACCCAGTCCCTGACCTGCATGTTTAGATTCGATGAGCTCGATTTTGTAGCCGTCTGGATCTTCAACGAAGGCGATGACCGTGGTACCACCTTTAACCGGGCCTGCTTCACGCACCACTTTGCCGCCTGCTTTGCGAATGTCTTCACAGGTTTGCGCAACGTCGTCAACGCCCAGCGCCAGATGGCCGAATGCGGTGCCGTGGTCGTAGCTCTCTACGCCATAGTTATAGGTCAGTTCGATGACCGCCCCTTCGCTTTCGTCTTCATAACCGACAAACGCCAAATCGTATTTGTATTCTTTATTCTGACTGGTACGCAGCACTTTCATGCCCAGTACTTCAGTATAAAACTTGATTGAGCGCTGCATGTCGCCAACGCGGATCATGGTGTGAAGTAAACGCATAATTTCCTCTGATTGCCAGTTAAAACATATTGAATACTAGACTAACTCAATGCTATCGCTTTGTCTTTAAGAGACATCCCGACTGAGCAGTCTCTAAGCACTGGCGGGCTTAGAGACTGTTTTGAGGCAACTTACAGCGTAGGATAGTCGGTGTAGCCTTGTGCGCCGCCGCCGTAGAAGGTTTCTGGCTTCGGCTCGTTGAGCGGAGCATGGTTTTTCAGACGCTCAACCAGATCCGGGTTGGCGATATAGCTGCGGCCAAACGCTACGGCGTCGATGTAGCCCTTCGCAATAAGCTCTTCGGCTTTCTCGGCGGTATATGCACCGGCACCCACGATGACACCTTTATAGTGCTCGCGAATCGCTTTGCGGAACGACTCGGTATAAGGCTTGCCGCCGGCCCAGTCGGGTTCCGAGATATGCAGATACGCAAGACCACGCTTGTTCAGCTCATCGAGCAGGTAGAGCGCTGCTGACTCCTGATCTTCGCCGTTGTCCAGACCGTTGAATGGGCCCAGCGGCGAGATGCGAATGCCTACACGGTCGGCGCCGATTTCAGCAACGGCGGCATCGACCACTTCCAGCGTTAGGCGAGCGCGATTTTCAATGCTGCCGCCGTACTGGTCTTCGCGTTTGTTAGAAGCCGGAGAGATGAACTGGTGCAGCAAATAGCCGTGCGCCGCGTGCAGCTCGATGTAGTCGAAACCGGCCTCACGCGAATTGGCTGCTGCCTGGCGGAAGTCGTTAACGATCCCCGGGATTTCAGCGGTTTCCAGCGCACGCGGCGTCGAGCACTCTTCGCGGACGGCATTGCCGTTTTCGTCGCGCAGGCTAGTACGGGTCCCGGCCGCAATGGCGGAAGGCGCAACCGGCGGCTGCTGATTTGGCTGTAGGCTGGTGTGCGAAATACGGCCTACGTGCCATAGCTGGACGGCAATGTGCCCGTCTTTCGCGTGCACACCGGCAACAATTTTTTTCCAGGCGGCGGTTTGTTCCGGCGTGTGCAGACCCGGTGCACCGGCATAGCCTTTCGCCTGGAAGGAGACCTGCGTCGCTTCGGTGATAATCAGGCCGGAGCTATGGCGCTGGGCGTAGTATTCGCCCATCAGCGGGGTAGGGATATCCCCCGGCTCGATGCTGCGCAGACGGGTTAACGGTGCCATAAATACGCGATTTGGCAGGGTTTTATGCCCGACTACCAGGGGCGTGAAGAGCTTGGTCATGTAACTATCTCCTGAAACAATAATGAGATGGGATGATGAATCATTCTTGGCTCACGTTAATAGACCAGTCAGTCTAGGTCAACCTGAGGCTTTGCTCCACAGCTCATTTTGCTACGTCGAGATGTCACCTTTGCAGATTTTTGGTATAAAATATCAGCATCTTTACCTGTTTTCTCTCCATCCACCGGTTAGCGCGGAGTAATTTTGGCTCAGCAGCTCGAGTTTTTCGACATTCCCAGTCCCTGCCGCGGCGTGTGCGAGTCCGGGCCCAACGGCTATTGTCGCGGCTGTTTTCGCAGTCGTGAGGAGCGTTTTGGCTGGATGAGCATGAACGATACCGAAAAGCGCCACGTATTGCGCCTGTGCCACCAGCGCTTCCTGCGGCTAAAACGCGCTGCCAGGGCCGCTGACGATCCGGCTCCCGAACAGCCCTCACTGTTTTAATTCCCCTTTCAAATCAATGAAAAATTCATAAAACAGGCTATGCTTGGCCGACCATAATGAGAAAAGGAATACACAATGGAACAACGCACGCGTATTGCGCCGCAGGGGCCGGAATTTTCCTCAATGATTTGCGGCTATTGGCGTTTGATGGAGTGGGGCATGACGCCGCAACAGCTGCTGGCGTTTATCGATCAACACGTTGAACTTGGCATAACCACCGTCGATCACGCGGATATCTACGGCAATTACCAATGCGAGGCCGCCTTTGGTGAGGCGCTGAAGCTCAACCCCTCGCTGCGTGACAAGCTGCAGCTGGTGAGCAAATGCGGGATCTCAACCACCGCCGCTCCAGGTAATCCGATCGGCCATTACATTACCGATAAAGCTTACGTTATTGCGCAGGCCGAACGTTCGCTGAAAAATTTACATACTGACAGCCTCGATCTGCTGCTGATTCATCGTCCGGACCCGTTGATGAACGCAGACGAAACCGCCGAGGCGTTCACTGCCCTGCATCAGAGCGGCAAGGTGAAGTATTTTGGTGTCTCCAACTTTACCCCGGCGCAGTTTACCCTGCTGCAATCGCGCCTGCCGTTTTCGCTGGTGACCAATCAGGTCGAGATTTCGCCGATTCATCAGCCGGCCATCCTCGACGGCACGCTGGATCAATGCCAGCAATTGCGGATCAAGCCGATGGCCTGGTCTTGTCTGGGAGGCGGGGGTCTTTTCAATGATCCACAATATCAACCGCTGCGGGATGAACTGCAGAAAGTAGCAGAAGAGACAGGCGCAGAGACCATTGATCAAGTGGTCTATGCCTGGATCATGCGTCTGCCGTCACGTCCGTTACCGATCCTTGGCAGCGGCAAGATTGAGCGTATCGCCTCGGCGTGGAAGGCATTGTCGCTGGACATTAACCGCCAGCAGTGGTTCCGCATACGCAAGGCTGCACTGGGATACGATGTTCCCTGAGGCAAAATAACCGGCCTCAGGCCGGTTTACCGGCAGGCTCAGACGCGCCTGCCGCCACGTCTTCTATATTGATAGCCGACTGCAGCTGCGACAGCGAACAGTAAAGTCGCCAGATGACACCCGCCAGTTCGCGCGCCGAGGCATCGGGGTGCTTCGACAACGCTTCGCTGATGCGCTGCAACTCGTTTAGGCTGGCATCAAGCTTCGGATGACTCACGCCCCGCTCGGTCATAATCCCCTTCAGACAGTGAATGCACACGTCACGCACCTTTGACAGCGGATTTGACCGCGTTTCCCACTCTCGCAGTTGCCAAACAATGTGGCTACAGTTGAGCAGCACCACGCCCCAGCGCAGCAACCAGGTGCGCGAGACCTGATCCTTGCTCTGATTAAGCTGGTTAACGCGATAGTAAATCAGCGACTCGAACTGCAAGTGTGACATCTGCGGTCTGCGGCTAAGCTGGTCGATAAAATCGCGGCGCAGGGCGCGAATCTGGCGGCGACTCTTGCGGCTGTCCGAGCTTGGGCGCAACACCTGGAAGAAAAGTCCGGCCAGCATCACGCCGGCAATCTCGGCTAAGCCATCATTAATGAACGACTGATAGTCAAAGCTCGGTGGGTTCGCCACGGCGAGCAGCGATCCACTGAAGACAATCAGCTGTCCCCACAGACCGGCATACGCTTTGTACTGCAATTTGCACAGCTGCATCGTCGCCAATACCGGCAGGATGAACGCGCAAAAAAGCCAGAAATCGGTGATTTGCACCATCACGCCGAACTTGATAATGAAGCAGCCGATAAACAGCAGCATCAACGACTTAGTCAGCAGATTGATGCTGTTGATGGGGGAAGCCGTCGAGGAGTAGAGCACACAGCCAATAGCGGCCAACGTGACGCCCGACGCCCCGGAGTCCCATTGGGTGTTAATCCAATACGCGCAGGCCACCACGATGCACAAAAAAGTGCGAAATCCGCTGTAAGCCGCCTCATAGACGTCGGCGTGGCGAGTCAGTTTACTCACCTTGGGGGCCTGAATCTGATCCACCGAGACCACATTGGCGTTTTCAACCTGTTGAAGCAGTCGTTCGTTGCGCAAATAGAGCCAGCAAAAATCGCGCAGTCGTTGCCAGAAAGCGTGATGACGATAGTCGGCGGGATCGACAGGCCGGATGTTTTTGAGCGTCTTGGCCAGCTGATATTTGCTGGCATTGGGTTTCCTCAGCTCGTCCAGCAGGGCGGCAAGCACCTCGTTGAGGTTCTCGGGAGGATTCGGCCAGTTGAGCATCATCCTGCGCAGGCTGGAGATGTAGCTGGTTAGCCGCAGCTGCTGATGCAGCAGGTAGTTGAGCAGATTGTTCTGCTGACGCAGGCGGTAATGGCTCCAGAAGGCCTGGATACGCAGCAGGTTGAGGGTCAGTATCTGATTGATTACCCCCTCGTGGGAGACGCGAATCTGGTTGGTGACTTCGCTGCGCCACAGCAACTGCGCGTGTTCCAGCAGCTGAACGTGCATCTTGCGCAACGAAGTCAGCAGCGCATCGCCGTCGGAGGTGCTGGGCATCACCATCATCATGAAGCCCCCGCAAAGGATCCCGGTAATGACTTCACAAACCCTGGCCTGCGCGATGTCAAAGATAGTGCCGGTATCGGTCACGTTGACGGTTGAAAAGGCGATAATCGCGGCGGTATAACCGGCCAACGCAAAGGCATAGGAGACATTGTTCTGATACAGATTGGAGGCATAGGTGCAGACGCCCAGCCAGGCGGCGATAAACAGCGTGAACAGCCAGGGGTCGTTCAGGCAGTGTCCGGCAATGAGCACCGCCGCCGATGCGCCGAGCAGACTACCGAAGACGCGGCCGATACTTTTGCTTATGACACCGCCGACGGTCGGGAAGCTGACCACCGCCGCCGAGGTAAAGGCCCAGTAAGGCTCATCGAGCTGTAGCACAAAGGCAATCCACAGCGCCAGACACATGGCGATAGAGTTTCGCAACGCATAGCGCCACTGTCCTCGCGTGGATCGACCCCAGAGCGTGTTTTTCCATTCCAGCCACGAGAAATTCAAGCTTTTCCCTTAATAATGAATCGATATCGTGCAGGTAGTCCCGGCAACCAGCACCAGATTACTCGGGATATTATCGATTTTGATCCTCACTGGAACGCGTTGAGCCAGACGCACCCACGGTACGTTCGGCTTAACGTCGAGCAACAGGCCGGTGTCGCTTTCGACGCTCTGGTCGTAAATGGCGCGCCCGATACCCTCGACCTCACCCTTGAGCGGGATATTACCGTTATACAGCACAATATCGGCCGGACTGCCGACCTTGATGTGCTTGAGCTTGGTTTCTTCGAAATAGCCTAAAACATAGAAGGAGTGCGCATCGACCAGCGCCACCAGCGGCGTACCGGTAGTGGCATAGTTGCCTTTACGCGCCACCAGGTTAGTGATGTAGCCGTCGGTCGGAGCAAAAATTTTTGTTTTGCTCAGATTCCAGCGTGCCTGCTCCAGCATGGCTTTCGTCGCTTCAAGTGTCGCTTTCATTGATTTGGCTTCGAGATTTGCCTGGTCTAACGACTCGCTCGAGATGACATCGCGGCCCAGTTTCTGCCGGCGTTCGGCTTCGTGATTGGCTTTATCGAGGTCTGCCTGTGCCTTGTCAACCGAGGCCTGGGCATTATCCACCGCAATCTGGAAAGGCACCGGGTCAAGGTTAAACAGAAGTTCTCCTGCATGGACATATTGATTGTCATGCACGGTAATATCGGTAACCCTGCCTGACACTTCTGGCGTGATATCGACGAGCTCGGCGCGAACTTTTCCATCGCGAGTCCACGGCGACTGCATGTAATAGTTCCACATCCACCAACCCGCGCATAATGCGACGGCGAGCACTGCAAGCGTTGAAAAATATTTTAGTGTCTTAAATTTCATCTTTTTTACTCATTAACGATCAGTAATAGCGCCGCGCATATCGATATGACAAATATAGATAAATCCATCAAAGTGGGATGCCAGATTTCACCGGAATAGATCCAGTTGCGCAACAATCGGTGAATAATCAACCAAATTAACAATCCAAGTAAAAAAGCTTTAAAAATAGGAGGAAAATATAGAGAGGCACCCAGCACAAGATCTGGGAGAAAAGGGCCAGAATGGAACATTTGCGCAATCACAATATTAATCTCTGCATCGGGTTGTGTTATAAATAACCTGGCTTCTGGGTGCGTTTTGCATTCGGGGCACGAGTCTCAGATTAATTGTATAAGGTGTTACCGTTTTAGATTTGTAATTTTACGATTAAATTCACGAGAACTAAGCTAAACTCTGGGGAGTTATCTTAGCATGCTAATTATAAGGAGGGTGCATTGGAATCAAACCTTGGGTCAGATCTCGCACGATTAGTTCGTGTCTGGCGTGCGTTAATCGACGATCGGCTGAAGCCATTGGAGCTGACGCAAACGCATTGGGTTACCTTGCATAACATCAATATCTTACCGCCTGAGCAGTCTCAGATTCAATTGGCAAAAGCTATCGGTATTGAACAGCCGTCGCTGGTGCGAACCTTGGATCAGTTGGAAGAGAAAAGGCTGATAACGCGTCAAACCTGCGCCAGCGATCGCCGTGCGAAGCGCATTAAACTCACGGAAGAAGCGGCACCAATCATTAATCAGATGGAAACGGTGATTGATGATACCCGCAAAGAGATCCTCTCAGGGATGTCTTCTACCGATATTAATTTGCTGTTAGAAATGTTGGCAAGATTAGAAAAAAACATTGCTTCTCTACAAAACAAACCATAACGACAGCAAGCATTAGAACCACATCGATGGCCATGCGTTTACCGTGATTTAATCTTCGATTTGTTTTTAAGCAAGACCGTAGCCAGGAAAAAAATCGGAACCCCTGCAGGCAGGGATTCCGATTTTTTTATGCCCGTAACAAGGTCACGAGCGAGGGGAGATTAAACGCCCGGAGAAACGGTGATGGTGCTGCCGCTGGTCGCCATGCTGACGCGCTGGCCAACATAGTATTTGGTGCTGCTGTCAACTTTCTGCACGACCTGGATGGTGTTGCCATCATCTTTACGGATCTGCAGTTCAACACCGTTTGCACGGTTCAGGCCATTAGTGACTGCGTTACCCGCAACCGCACCGGCCACTGCACCACCGGCTGTCGCCAGGCTGCGCCCTGCACCGCGACCAATGGTGTTACCCAGGAAACCACCCAATACGGCTCCACCGATAGCGCCTATCACGTTGTTTTGGTCATCACCCTGAATCTGCACTGGGCGAACAGACACCAAGGTACCGTAAGAAATGTTTTGAACCTGCTTCGCCTGTGAGGATGAGTAGACATTGCCTGACAGTGAGTCGCTTACGCAACCGGCGAGAGTGGAACCCATCAGAGCGACGATGAGAATACGCTTAATCATAAAAAGCTCCTGTTTATAGTCACGTCCCCGCAGTTCAGCGAGTCGACGTTTGAAATCGGGACACAGTTCAACATCATTGTAGATAGTGTCAGCTACTATCATAACTCAAACTGGTGATTATCTTATAGACGCGCTTATCAACTAATAATAAACGTTGGTTTATTTTTGCGAGATTAGCAAAAAAATACGCGACCAAAACCCTTTCTTTGTGACAGCCTGTTTAATTAACCTTTATCCTTCGGGATTTTTGCGGGAGTTCATAAGATGCTAACCAAGAAGTCAGGCCGTTACATCGGCGTTATGTCAGGCACCAGTCTGGATGGAGTTGACGTCGTGTTGGCGGCGATCGATGAACGCATGGTGGCCCAGCAGGCCAGCTACTCGCATCCTATCCCGCCGGACATTAAAGAGGCGGTACTCGGCATGTGCCAGGGACAGGCGGTGACGCTTTCACAGGTCGGCGAATTGGATGCCCGTCTGGGACGTCTTTTCGCCGAGGCGGTGCTGGGATTGCTCGACAAGGCAGGGATCGACGCCGAAGAGGTGACCGCCATCGGCTGCCACGGGCAAACCGTGTGGCATCAGCCGAAAGGCGACACGCCGTTCTCCATGCAGCTGGGTGACAATAATCGCATTGCCGCGATGACCGGCATTACCACCATCGGCGATTTTCGTCGTCGTGATATGGCATGGGGCGGGCAGGGCGCGCCGCTGGTGCCCGCCTTCCATCAGGCACTGCTCGCGCATCCCACCGAACGCCGGATGATCCTTAATATCGGCGGTATTGCCAACCTTTCGCTGTTGCTGCCCGGCCAGCCTATTCGCGGCTATGATACCGGTCCGGGCAATATGCTGATGGACGCCTGGATCTGGCAGCAGCGCGCGCTGCCCTACGACAAAGACGCCGCGTTCGCGAGTGAAGGGCGAGTGGATTTGATGTTGTTACAGCACATGCTCTCCGACGCCTATTTTGCCGAACCTGCGCCAAAGAGCACCGGCCGCGAATATTTTAATCTGGCGTGGCTCGAGCGACAGCTGGCGAGTGCGCATCCGCTGGCGGCGGAGGACGTGCAGGCGACGCTGGCCGAACTGACGGCCACCAGTATTTCCGAACAGGTTCAGCTGGCGGGCGGCTGCGACCGGCTGCTGGTGTGTGGCGGCGGGGCGAGAAATCCGTTGGTGATGGCGCGTCTGTCGGCGATGCTGCCCGGCACCGAGGTTAGCCCTACTGACGCATTTGGCGTGAGCGGTGATGACATGGAGGCGTTAGCCTTTGCGTGGCTGGCGTTTCGCACGCTTTCGGGACAGCCGGGCAATCTGCCTTCTGTGACTGGTGCGAGCCGCGAAACGGTGCTCGGTGCGATTTATCCGGTTTTTTCCAACGTTGTACGTGAATAGACTAGAGTGGTTAGCACGGGCAAAAATCAGGAAAATCAAAATGAAAAAAGCCATTCTCGTCGGACTAACCAGCGTTGTACTGGCCGGTTGCAGTCAGTTTAGCCATCAACCGGCCTCCGACGCCGCTCCCGACAGCGTTCAACTGCATTATGAATGCGGCACGACGCCGCTTAGCGTAACGCTTTACAAACCGGCACGGCAGGTCAGTTTAATTCTCGACGGGATTCAGCTGCATCTGCCGCAGGTAGAAGCGGCGTCCGGTACGCGCTACAGCCTACACGTTCTGGTCCAAAGGTAACGCAGCATTAGTCCAGCGCGGCGATGACGTGATCATCGACGATTGTGTCATCGTTCCTGCGAACTAGGCGCGACAGCGTGCCTGTTCACCCCGGCCACTTACCTGAGTCAGCGTCCGGAAATGCTTTCACTTGCCGCGTTGCTGTAATCCCGATTACTTGGGGATAGAGCATTGTTATCTTTTAAAGTGTGGCGCAAAATAAACCCATCCCACTACTGACTAAATGTTGAACCTATATGGCTGAAAATAATGAGTTTGACGTTGCCGATCTGCGACGTGAATATACCCGAGGTGGTTTGCGCCGCAAAGATTTGACGGCAGAGCCGATGGCGCTGTTCGAGCACTGGTTAAGACAGGCCTGCGAGGCAAAACTTCCGGATCCGACCGCAATGTGCGTCGCTACCGTGGACGAAAATGGTCAGCCTTTCCAACGTATCGTCTTGCTCAAACACTACGATGAGCATGGCATGGTGTTCTTCACTAACCTGGGCAGCCGCAAGGCACAGCAGCTGGCGCTGAATCCGCGTATCAGCCTGCTTTTTCCGTGGCACATGCTTGACCGTCAGGTCATCGTGCTGGGGCAGGCCGAACGTTTACCGACGCTGGAGGTGATGAAATACTTCACCAGCCGTCCGAAAGACAGCCAGATCGGGGCCTGGGTCTCCCAGCAATCGACGCGTATCTCTGCCCGCGGCGTGCTGGAAAGCAAGTTCCTCGAGCTGAAGCAGAAATTCAGCAATGGCGAAGTCCCGTTGCCAAGCTTCTGGGGCGGATTCCGCGTGAAATTCGATTCGATGGAGTTCTGGCAGGGCGGCGAACATCGCCTGCATGACCGCTTCATTTATCAGCGCGAGACGGCATCTGAAGGCAATGCGCCGGGAACTGGTTGGAAAATAGACCGACTCGCGCCTTAAGCCGCTAAAAGTTGTCTGAAAACCTAGCGCTCGTCCCTCGGGCGCTTTATTCTATACCCCTTACAAACTCCCTGTGCCTTAATGGTCAGTCTTTGTAATCCCAGATTTCGCAAACGCGTGGACGAGGGTGTCGGCGCGTTTTTTGCATGAATAATCCCGATAAACAATTTTCCAGAATTGATGGAGTTTTTGATGGCAAGCAGCAACTTGATTCAACAATTGCAGGAGCGGGGGCTTATCGCCCAGGTTACGGACGAAAATGCGTTAGCAGAGCGACTGGCGCAAGGGCCAATTGCACTGTATTGCGGTTTCGATCCTACCGCCGATAGCCTGCACTTGGGCCATCTGGTGCCTTTGCTGTGCCTGAAACGCTTCCAGTTGGACGGCCACAAGCCTGTTGCTCTGGTCGGTGGCGCAACCGGCCTCATCGGTGACCCGAGCTTCAAGGCGACCGAACGTAAGCTGAATACCAACGAAACCGTAAACGAATGGGTTGAAAAAATCCGTCATCAGGTTTCCCCGTTCCTTGACTTCAACTGCGGTGAGAACAGTGCGGTCACTGCCAATAACTACGATTGGTTCGGCGGCATGAACGTGCTGACCTTCCTGCGTGACATCGGCAAGCACTTCTCAGTTAACCAGATGATTAACAAGGAAGCGGTTAAGCAGCGTCTGAATCGTGACGACAGCGGTATCTCCTTTACCGAATTTTCTTACAACCTGCTACAGGGTTACGATTTCTCTTCTCTGTACGACCTGCACAAGGTTGAGCTACAGATTGGGGGTTCTGACCAGTGGGGTAACATCACCTCGGGTATCGACCTGACGCGTCGTCTGCACCAGAAGCAGGTGTTTGGTCTGACCGTTCCATTGATCACCAAATCAGACGGGACCAAGTTCGGTAAAACCGAAGGCGGCGCCGTGTGGCTGGATCCGAAGAAAACCAGCCCTTACAAATTCTACCAGTTCTGGATCAATACCGCGGATGCCGACGTTTATCGTTTCCTGAAATTCTTCACCTTCATGAGCATTGAAGAAATTAATGCGCTGGAAGAAGAAGACAAAAATAGCGGTACCGCACCGCGTGCACAGTACGTGCTTGCCGAGCAGGTTACCGGTATGGTTCACGGCGAAGAAGGCCTGGCCGCAGCGCGTCGCATCACTGCCAGCCTGTTCTCCGGCGCATTAAGCGACATGAGCGAAGCCGACTTCGCCCAGCTGGCGCAAGACGGTATGCCAAGCATCGAGCTGGAAGGTGATGTTGATTTGCAGCAGGCGCTGGTTAACGCCGAGCTGGAACCTTCACGCGGCCGCGCACGTACCGCTATTTCGTCTAATGCGGTGATGGTCAACGGCGAGAAGCAGGCCGATCCTGAATACAAATTCAGCGACAGCGACCGCCTCTTTGGCCGTTATACGCTGCTGCGTCGCGGCAAGAAGAACTACTGCCTGGCAGTCTGGAAATAAACCGAACCGCCGACGGGACGCTCCAGGCCTGCCGTCGGCAATCTCATTGACCCGTTGCGCCATCTCGCTGATGACGTTGGCATCGGACTCTCATGAAAAATATTCTCTCGATTCAATCCCATACCGTTTTCGGTCACGCAGGCAACAGCGCGGCAGAATTTCCTATGCGTCGTATGGGCGCAAACGTTTGGCCGCTGAATACCGTCCAGTTTTCAAATCATACCCAATATGGCCACTGGACCGGCTGCGTGATGCCCGCCAGCCATCTTACCGATATCGCACGCGGTATTGCCGAGATTGACCGTCTTAAGGACTGTGACGCCGTGCTGAGTGGCTACATTGGTTCGGCGGAGCAGGGCGAGCATATCCTGCAAATCGTTAAGCAGGTCAAAGCGGCGAATCCAGAAGCCTGGTACTTCTGCGATCCGGTGATGGGGCATCCTGAGAAGGGGTGCATCGTTGCACCGGGCGTGGCTGAGTTCCACTGCAAACAGGCGCTGGTTAACTGCGATATTATCGCACCAAACCTGCTGGAGCTGGAAATGCTGAGCGGGAGCACGGTCAATAACGTCGAAGACGCGGTGAGAGCGGCGCGTGAGCTTATTGCCAAAGGACCCAAAGTGGTGCTTATCAAACACCTTAGCCGTGCCGGTTATCAGAGCGATCGTTTCGAAATGCTGCTGGTGACCGCAGAGGCGGCGTGGCATATCCACCGTCCGCTGGTGGATTTCGGCGCGCGTCAACCGGTGGGCGTAGGCGATTTGACCAGCGGATTACTGCTGGTGGACTTGCTTAAAGGCCAACAGCTTGACCAGGCGCTAGAGCACGTGACGGCGGCCGTTTACGAGGTTATGCTGGCCACTCATTCAATGGGTGAATACGAGCTACAGGTCGTGGCAGCGCAGGACAAGATTGTGCATCCGACCCACCATTTCCCTGCCGTTAAGCTTTGATATTATTAGGTTCCCCCGGCTCAGGGGGAACCGATTTCTATTATTTCAGTCCCTCGGCCACCAGCGCCGCATCCACCGCCGGCCTGGCCGCGACTCGCTCAATGTAGCTGTTCAAATCGGGCAGTGAAGAGAGGTCAAACTTCAGCGCCTTGGCCCATCTCATCATGGTAAACAGATACGCATCCGCCACGCTAAAACGGTTGCCTAGCAGGAACTGTTTGTCCTTCAATGAAGTATTCAGGTAGGCCAGCTTTTTATGCAGCGCCTCGCGGGTCATGAATTTGTATTCGTCGGGGGTTTTGGGATTAAACAGCGGGCTAATACTGCGGTGAATTTCGGTCGCAATATAGTTCAACCATTCCAGCGCATGATAGCGGGCCAGAGAGCCAAATTCCGGCAAAAGCTGTCGGTCGGGTTTCTGGTCAGCAATGTATTGCACCACCACAGCACCTTCGGTGAGCACCGTTCCGTCATCCAGGACCAGCGTTGGCACCTGGCCTTTGGGATTGATGTGATAGAAATCTTCGCCCTGCTCGGTCTTTTTTGTCACTAAATCGACTTTAACGATAGTGAAATCAAGACCGGCTTCACGCAGGACAATGTGTGGAGAAAGTGAACAGGCACCCGCTTTATAATAAAGTTTCATACAAACCCCGAGTTATCAGATGGTATGCCAGGAACTATATCGTCGTCTGGTTGCAGCTGTTCACATTATAATCTATCTGCTGAATGTATTGAGATAATTGACGATAGCTTCTTCAACTTCTGCGGGGGCAGGCAACATTGGCGCACGCAGTTCGTTTTGCATCAGGCCATCCAATGAGAGCGCAAACTTGATAGATGCCGGGTTTGGCGCGGCAAACATCAGGCGAATAAGTGGCATCAGCTGGAAGAAGTTCTCGCGTGCGGCGGCAAGGTCACAGGCCTGAACCTGTTTGACAAGCGCCACGAATTTCTCTGGGAACAGGTGAGACGAAGCGGCGATAGCGCCGTTTCCGCCCATGCACAGGGTGGCCAGAATCTGCCCGTCTTCGCCACACAGCACGTCCAACTCGCCGTCGGCAATCAGGGAATAGGTCAAATCGGTGCTGCCGCCGCAGTCTTTCACTGCCACGATGCGTGGATGCTTGGCCAGACGACGCAGGGTTTCCAGCTCGAGATGAATACCGCTGCGATAAGGTACGTTGTACACCACGATTGGCACGCTTGAGCTGTCGGCAAGCTGAGTGAAGAACGCCTCCAGAGCAGCCTGAGAAGGGCGGATATAGTAAGGTGCAGGCAGCAAAATACCGGCAATTGGACGCTCGGTAATGGCTTTCTGCATTGCCACAATGCTGGGCATGTGGGTGCCAGAAAGGCCCATCATCACTTTATTACCCGGCACGACGGTCAGCACGGCGTCGAGGACTTGCAGCTGTTCTTCTTTGCTGAGCATCGGCGCTTCGCCGGTGGTGCCACACACCACAACGCCGTCAATGCCTCTGTCCATAACGTGCTGGCACAGTGCGGTCAGCGCGGGAAAATCAATTTCACCCTGATTGAAAGGCGTAACCAGTGGAACCCAAATACCTGAAAATATTGACATAATTTATACGCCTGACGCAGAGGTCATCCAAAAAATTGTAGGAAAGGCTTTCACAAACCAAATAAAAACGTGCTGCTTTTCAGCTTACAAACAGTCTGCGGTAAAAAGGCGGCGTCGGCTAATGGAATGATTTAATAAGGCCGCCAGCATTATTTATCTGGCTAATGGCATATGCCGAAGCACAGATCAGGGTTTGGGAGAGGTATTGGAGTATTTTTCACGGAATTCACGGCGATAGGCCCGGGATTTCCGTCGTCCTTTTAACCACAGGAAGGTACAGACCAGACATACTCCGCCCGAGAACACCAGATTTCGCATATCGCGGTCGTAGAAGTAAACCAGCACGCAGTCGAGCGCGGCGACGATGGCGAACCATTTATGCACGTGTGAGAGCTTGCGGGTCTCGGCGTTGAGCCGCTTCAGTTGGCGTCCTTCATCCAGGACTTTACGTTTTTCCATGGAGGCATTCCTGGTGAATTCAAGATTGAATCAAATATAACAAAACGAATAAGCAAATACTGGGCCGCATTTAAAAATATCAGCATTTTTTGTTAAAAATGTGCGGTCTCTTACATCAAGAACCGCCGGGGGAAGGGCAGCGATAAAAAAAGGGGGGGAACGTCGCCGTTCCCCCCCTTTTCTATCTCTGAGTTATCAGACTAATTCGATAACGTCGAAGTTCGCTTCAGCGCTGACGTCGGCATCGTAATCAACGCCTTTCAGACCGAAACCGAACAGACGCAGGAATTCGTCTTTGTAACCTTGATAGTCGGTCAGCTCATAGATGTTGTCATCAGTCAGCTGAGACCAGATAACGCCGCAGGTCTTCTGCACTTCGTCGCGCAGTTCCCAGTCGTCCAGACGCAGACGATTTTTGTCGTCGGTGTCAGGCACGGAGTTATTGTACAGTTTGGTCGCGAACAGACGTTGGATCTGCTCGATAGTGCCTTCGTGGATGCCTTGCTCTTTCATGATTTTGAAAGAGATAGCAATATACAGAGGCATTACTGGAATAGCGGCAGAAGCCTGGGTCACCACGGATTTCAGCACCGCAACGTTCGCAGAACCCCCCTTGGCTTTCAGTCGGGTGTCGATAGCCTGAGCTGCGCGATCGAGGTCTTCTTTCGCTTTGCCCAGCGTACCGTGCCAGTAAATTGGCCAGGTCAGCTCGGTGCCGATGTAAGAGTAGGCCACAGACTTGGCACCGTCGGCCAATACGCCTGCGTCTTCCAGCGCGTTCATCCACAGTTCCCAGTCCTGACCGCCCATCACCTTGATGGTATCGGCAATTTCCTGCTCGTTTGCAGGTTCAACAACGGCGGTCACCAGCTTGTCTTTGTTGGTGTCCAGCGCGGTTGATTCGTACGGCTCGCCGATAGGTTTCAGCGCAGAACGCACCAGTTCGCCTGAATCAGGTAATTTACGCACTGGAGAGGCCAGTGAGTAAACCACCAGGTCGATTTGACCCAGGTCTTCTTTGATAAGTTTAATGACGGTATCGCGGCATTCGTTGGAGAATGCATCACCGTTGATGCTTTTAGAATACAAGCCTTCTTCTTTAGCGGCTTTATCGAAAGCGGCAGAGTTGTACCAGCCGGCTGAACCCGTTTTGCTTTCGCTGCCCGGTTTTTCGAAGAACACCCCAATGGTGGCAGCATCTGCACCAAACGCGGCGTTAATTCTTGAGGCAAGCCCATAACCAGTGGAGGCACCAATGACCAGGACGCGTTTTGGTCCGTCTTTCAGTTTGCCCTGCGCTTTCACGTATGCAATTTGCTCACGCACGTTGGCCTCACAGCCGATTGGGTGAGTGGTCGTACAGATAAATCCACGAATTTTAGGTTTGATAATCATGACAAGGCTTATCTTGTTAGTTATTGATGGACGGTAATATTACCTTATTTTCTCGACAAGCTTAACACTCTGCTTTTGTCTCAGAGTAAATTGTCGGAATTTAATTATAGCTAAGGCTGTGAAATGAGAAACAAAAGGACAAGGATTAATCGCTTTTGCCACCGGTGCGGCGGGGGATGCCGCACCGGCGTTCTCCCCCTGATGACGCATAAATCGTCTAAGGGGAGAGTTGAAAAGCAGATTACGTCGAGAAATTATGCGCGAGAGGTGGAAACTCCCGCCTGTTGCTGATGTTTCTCATCGGAGTCGCGATCCAGTGTCATGCGGTGCAGTTTTGATGCAGTCACCAGCATCAGCAGTGCAATCACGCCGGTCACCAGGCCGATTTGCATAAACACGTGGCTATAGATAGCCAGAGACGCATGTGCATCGGTGATGTTGCCTGGAACGGCGGTCAGCGCCGCCACTTTACCGGCAATGATTGCCGCCGCCGCGGTGGTCAGATACCAGGAGCCCATGATGAAGCCCATCAGACGCTGAGGGACCAACTGTGCGACCATAGCCAGACCTAGACCAGAAATCATCAGCTCGCCGATACTCTGCAGCGCGTAGCTCAGCACCAGCCAGTTAACGGAAACGATACCCGCATCGCTGGCGAAGGTTGCGCCCCAAGGCAGCACCAGGAACGCCAGTGAACACAGCACCATCCCAATAGCAAATTTGTGCGGCATAGGCATACGGTCACCCAGCTTGGCATAAAGAGTCGCCAGAATCGGGCTCGCTACCATGATCCAGAATGGGTTCAGCGCCTGATACTGCTCTGGCTGGAAGTCGATACCCAGCAGATGGTTGTTCACGTTATGGATGGCGAAGAAGTTCAGCGAGGTTGGCATCTGGGCATACAGCACGAAGAACACGATAGCCTGCAGCATCAGAATGAAGGCGACCATCATCTTGCGACGGGCGATGCCCTTCAGTGCGAAGGTCTCTTTACCGAAGATGCAAACGATGCCAATAGCCACTACTAGCAGTGCCCAACGCGCGATGCTCTGATTATGCAGCAGGAAGCTTGAAACGGCGATCAGCGCAACCACGCCTACCACAACCATCAGCAGTTTACCCAGGTGCATCGGCTGGAAGTCAGGCTTGGAGCCGTGGTTTTTCACCCAATGACGGCAGAACATGAAGTTCACCAGGGTGATAAGCATCCCGACCACGCTCAGAGAGAACGCGACGCTCCAGCCGTACTTCGCGGCTAACCATGGCGTTGCCAGCATGGAGAAGAATGAACCGATATTGACTGACATGTAGTACATGGTGAACGCGCCATCGAGACGCGGGTCATCTTTGGCATAGCAAGTAGACAGCAAAGAGGATGGATTTGCTTTAAACAAGCCACTGCCGACGGCGATAGTCGCCATACCCATGTAAACCCAGAAAATATCGTGACCGGAGTAGGCAACCTGAGCATAGCCCAGTGCCAGCACCAAGGCGCCGAGAACGATGACGCGTTTGGACCCGAGCACTTTGTCGCCCAGCCAGCCGCCGATGGCAACGAAGCCATAGACCAGTGCACTGAAAGACGAGAACAGGGTGATAGAAGCTGATTCACTCAGGCCAAGCATCTTGACCAGGTAAACCGCCATAATTCCCTGCAGGCCGTAGTAACCAAATCTTTCCCATAATTCGATGGAGAAAATAAGGTAGAACGAGCGAGGCTGTTTGAAGGCGTTCATGCTGACGCTTTCTTGGGTTGGTGTTGAGTTTGTTTTAGACACTAATACCTCTTTTTATCTCTTCCTGTTTCTAGGACAGGCATTACAAATGTCGTGCGGGCAAGCACGCTTTGCATAGTTATAGGATGTGTGACGGCGGGTAATGTTCACTATCTTTCGTATTCAGGCAAGCTTTTTGTCATATCCTGTTACAGTTATACTTCGCCCCCTGATTAAACTCTGTTCGAATTGTTACGCAGGATTAAAGTTTATGTTTAATAAAATTGTTGAATTTATATCCTGACTAATAATCAATCATTTATAACGAGGGTTTAAAAGCTGGATCACAGTGTAATATCAGATTTATGAAGGCACTTTATCGGATTAAACTGAGAGTAAACTCTGTTTTTAGAATATTTTGCAGGATTTTATAAATAAGTAAACTCTGTGATTTTGCAAGCGTTTTTTGGGTGACGATTGTAATGTGATATTCGTCACTTTTTAACACTAAATTTTAGATAGGAATTAAGCCAAGTATCAGTTGAGGAGGTAGGGAGCGAGAGGGATGACTAGAAAACGGTCATTGCAGAGAGAGATCCCCTGCAATAACCACGATAACAGTTGGCTTAGGCTGGACGAGATTCGCCCAGCGTCTGGATGAGTCTATTCAACCAGTTAAACAGCGCGCTGCTCAATAAAACGTCTAAAATTTGCGGGTAGCTATACCCCGCATTGACCAGTGGCTGGATGGCTGAGGCATCAAATTTTTCCGGTGCCTGGGTTAAGGTTTTAACGGATTTAACCAGCGGGTCAATCGACGACTGAGCCACATTTTTCACCTCATTGTCCTGGAACAGGCTGTCGATATGCGCGGTCTCTCCGCCGCAGTCGAGATAATAGCGGCCGTGGATACCGGCACAGAACAGGCAGCCGTTAATGCGCGAAGTGGCAGCGGCAGCCCACTCTTTAAGCGCCGATTTTTCATCGCCATGCTGTTGCATAATGTGCGTTGTCACCGCAGACAGCGCGTCAAGGGTGGCGGAATCCTGCAACAGCAGGCGATAAAACGAGGATTCACGTGCGTCGGGGGCGCAGAAGTCGAGCACATCCAGCTGTTCTTTGCTGGCTTTATGCAGATCGACCTCCGGCAAAAATGCGTGCCAGCTGCGCAGCTGCAGGGAGAACCCGCGCTGGTCGTTATCTTCTGGCCGTGGGAAACCAGGCAATACCGTTGCCGGACGGCCTGCCAGCGCATTAACCACCGCCAGCAGTCGAGCCTGAAAACTCACGAAGCCAATCAGCTGTGAGAACAGCACAATATCCTGCGGACTCAGACCCACGTCGGCGAGCTGCTTAAGCATCGCAGAATTAATCAGCGTCGGTTGAGTGGCGAGCAGTCTGGCGTATTGGGCGAGATGAGTCTGACGAATGTTGCTTTCACGAGAGGCGTCGGGACAGTTGAGCGGGGCAAGGCGTGCGGCATAATGGCTACAGAGCGGCTGAATGCCGGTAACCTGCGCCACGGTCAATGCGCTGCTGAGTCTGTCGTACAGTGAGAGCGTCTGAAAGCGTGAGAGTGAGACACTTTTAGGAAACAGCTTGTTGTAACAGGTTTGAGCCGCAAACAATAAACCGTTGCGCTGAGTCAGCAAGCGGCGCAGTGAGGGCTCTATCTTTTGTTCAAGACCTAAGAGAATGCTGTCAGGTTCAGTTTGACAGGGATCCAATGGTGTATGCCGCTGCTGGCTGGATTGGGTTTCGTGATACCAACCATCGATAGCGGCCCGGCGCTGTTGTTCCATGATCGAGTCCTTTGCGAGGGCAATTTCAGACTCTATCCTTGCCGATCGTTCACGCCATATAAAATACTGTTAAGTGATAAATCATAGCTAAAAGGAATAGTAAAATAAAAAAAGGCAGATAAAACCGACTATGCCTCGTCGGCTCTAGCTCGCCTTTGTTTCAACTACGCTTTACCGTCCCGACGCGATGCATCCGCGTTGAGCGACTCACCAAAGTGGCTGGCCACCAGTCTGCGGGTGAGGTCATGCTGCGGCGAGGCCAATACTTCCTCAGTAATCCCCCGTTCCACCACTTCGCCATTGTGCATCACCAGCACCTGATCGCTAATGTGTTTCATCATGCCAAGATGTTGTGTGACATAAATGTATGAAATTTCGTGCTTTTCCTGCAATTCCAGCATCATGTTGATGATTTGCGAACGCATCGACATGTCCAGCGACGCCAGCGCTTCGTCGGCAACGATGACCTTGGGTTGCAGAATCAGTGCACGCGCCAACGCCACGCGCTGCACCTGCCCGGAGGCCAGCATATGCGGATAATAATTGGCGTGGTCCGGCAGCAAACCGACCTGACGCAGCGTTTGGTTAATGCGCACTTCACGATCGTGCGCTTCCATACTGCTCGTCAGGCGCAGCGGCGCTTCAAGAATTTGTCCGATCCGCTGACGTGGGTTCAACGACGTCGTCGGATCCTGAAAAATCATGCGGATAGTCTGACTGCGCTGGCGATAATCACCAAACTTCAGGCTCTTGTCTTCAACCAGGATCTCACCGTCGGTCGGCTCAATCATGCCCGCCAGCATTTTTGCCAGCGTGGATTTACCGGAGCCGTTTTCACCGATGATCGCCAGCGTTTGTTTTGCACGCAGCGTGAAGTTTACCGGCTTGACCGCCTGCAAATTCATCTTGCGAAACAGTCCCGTACGATAGCGGAAAGTTTTGCACAGGTTTCTGACCTCGAGCAGTGTCTCAGCCATTATTGCTCCTCCATATTGAGCGGGAAGTGGCAGGCATAGGCGTGAGTCTTGGCCAGGCGCAGGCGCGGCGTCTCAATGCATTTCTTCTGTGCGTAAGGGCAGCGTGGCCCTAGGCGGCAACCGATGGGAAGATGCTCAAGCGAGGGAATAGCGCCGGGCAGCGTGTTAAGGCGGCTCTTGTGCGGCAGAGAGTGGCCAAAGTCCGGCATCGCGCGGATAAGCGCCTGGGTATAAGGGTGATGCGGCGCCGCGAGCAAGTCCTCGCACATCGCGCTTTCCACCGTTTGCCCGCAGTAAAGCACGTTAACCCGGTTGGCCCACTTGCTCATCATCTGCAAGTCATGGCTGATCAGCAGAATGGTGGTGTTGTTGTTCTGGTTGAGTCGCGCCAGTAGACGGAAAATCTGTGCCTGCGTGGTCGGCTCCATCGCGTTGGTTGGCTCATCGGCAATCAGCAGTCGCGGCTGGTTGGCAAGCGCGATAGCAATCATCACCTTCTGGCATTCACCCTCGGTGAGCTCGTAGGGGAAGCTGGCCATGATGTCTTTATGGTCCTTGATCCCCACGCGGTGCAGCAGTTCGATAGCGCGACGTTTACGCCACATAAAACGCTGATACCAAAGACCTTTATAGGTCCAGCCCGGAATAGCCTGAATCAACTGACGACCGATACTCTCGGAAGGGTCAAGGCACGACTGTGGCTCCTGGAAAATCATCGAGATGTTATGACCAATCAGCTTGCGGCGTTCACGCGGGCTGAGCTGGAGCAGGTCGATGTCGTCGAAGCGCATACGGTCGGCGGTAACGCGCCAGTTGTCTTTGGTTACGCCACAAATTGCCTTGGCAATCAGGCTTTTGCCTGAGCCAGATTCCCCAACCAGTCCGCGAACCTCTCCCGCGGTCAGCGTGATGCTGACGCGATCGACGGCCTTCACCGGGCCGTCCGAGGTCATGAATTCGATAGTCAGATTGCGAATATCCAGTAACGGCATTATTTCACCCCTGCAATAATCGCGCGACGCACGCCATCGCCCAACAGATTGATTAATAACACGCTAATCAGGATTGCCGCACCGGGCAGCATCACGGTCCAGGGCGCGACGTAAACCAGCTCCAGCGAGTCCCCCAGCATGGCACCCCATTCCGGAGACGGAAGCTGTGCGCCGAGGTCGAGGAAGCCGAGCGCGGCAATGTCCATAATCGCCATCGACACGGAACGGGTGAACTCGGTCACCAGCACGGCGACGATGTTTGGCAGTACCGCATAGCGCAGAATTTGCAGCGTGGTTGCGCCGTCGAGACGCACCGCGACCACATACTCTTTCTCCATCTCGTCATGCACGGCAACGTAAAGCGTGCGCGCCATGCGCGGCAGCAGCGCGAGCCAGACGGCAAGATAGGCGTGTTCGAGCTTAGGCCCGATAAACGCAACCACCACAATGGCCAGCAGCAGAGAAGGGATAGACAGCAGCGTATCGAGAATGTGGTTCAGCACCGCCGAGCGGATACCGCGGGTAATCCCCGCCAATACGCCAATGATGATGGCACACACGGACGCGGCCAGCGTGACCAGGAAGGCACCGCCAATCGTTGGCGCTGCACCGCTCAGAATGCGGCTCAGCAGGTCTCGCCCTAAATCGTCGGTCCCGAGAAAGAACGAAACATCACCATAGCGTGACCACGAAGGCGGCAGCAGTTGATACCCCAGAAACTGCTGATCGAGCTGGTAAGGTGCGAGCAGGCTGCCAAAAATACACAGGAACAGCAGCCCAATCACGCCGTAAAAGCCAATCATCGACAGGCTGTCACGATAAAAAATACGCCAGGTGTAGCGCAGGGTGCTGGGCGCCTGTTTTTCACGGTATACGTTATCTAAAGGCATACCATTCCTTATGTTTCAATGGGTTCAGCATCGCGCCTAGAATGTCGGAAAGTACGTTGACCAGAATGACCAAGGTTCCCGCCACCATGACACCGGCTGAAATCGCCGCGTAGTCCTGCTGGCGAATCGCGTTAACCAGCCAGCGGCCCAGTCCCGGCCAGTTAAAGACCACCTCGGTTATCATCGCCAGCGTCAGCATGGTCGAGAATTGCAGGCCGAGCTGCGGGATAATTGGCGGCAGTGCGTTGTGCAGCACGTGGCGGCGAATAATGGTAAAGCGAGACAGGCCACGCGTTGCCGCCGCCTTAATGTAGTTTTTCGACAGCACGTCGTCGGTGCTGATGCGCATCAGGCGAATAACCTCCGTGGTCGGCGCGACCGCCAGTGCAGCAATGGGCAGGATCATGTGCTTAATCGCACTGACAATCATCTCATGGCGGTAGGGCGAGTGAGACAGCCAGGCGTCAATCAGCGCAAAGCCGGTGACCGTTTTGAGCTGATACAGCAGGTCGATACGGCCTGAAACCGGCAGCCAGCCGAGCTGGAGCGAAAAGAACAGCATCAACAGCAGCGCGAGCCAGAAGATAGGAATCGAGAAGCCGAGCAGGGCGAGAGTGCTGATAGCCACGTCCGGCCATTTTCCTCGCATGACACCCGCAGTAATGCCGAGAGGAATGCCTACCAGCAGGGCGAGGAAAAACGCCAGAACGCACAGTTCCATGGTGGCCGGGAACACGCTAAGTAACTGCTCGCCAATCGGCTCACCGTTGATGCTCGACACGCCAAAATCAAATTGGCAAACGCCAATAAAGAAGAAACGGTAGGCATCCCACAGTGAAGCGCCCTGTAAAGGGGCATGGGGCGTGAAATAGCTCAGGCTAAACGCCACCAGGCTGAGCAGAAACAGCGTAATCACCAGCAGCAGCATGCGGCGTAAAATAAAGATAATCACGGTTTCTTCTCCACCACTACAGGACCTTCGTCGCTGGCATCATTGTTGATACCGTTCGAATCTCGATAAACGCCAGCGAAGGAGGAGTTGCCAAACGGACTGAGCACCAACCCTTTAATATCATATCGATAGGCCTGCAAACGCAGTGAGGAAGCCAGCGGCAACACCGGCAGCTGTTTCTCAAGAATGGCCTGCGCCTGCTGATAATAGTCGATGCGCTGGGACAGCTGCTGCGAGAGCAATGCCTGATGAAGCAGCGCGTCAAATTCGGGGCTGCACCAGTGAGCATAGTTGGTCTGCGAGCGAATTGCCGCGCAGCTCAGCACAGGACGGAAGAAGCTGTCGGGGTCATTACTGTCGGTGGACCAGCCGGACAGCGTCAGGTCATGATTCATCTCCATCAGCCGCGCTTCCTGAAAACGCCCCTCGACCGGCACGATAATCACTTTAATGCCCACCTGCGCCAGGTCGGCCTGGATAAGCTCGGCGGTTTTGAGCGGGCTAGGATTATAGGACTGCGAAATAATCGGCACCCACAGATGCAACACGAGATCTTTTTTGCCGAGGCTGTGGAGGATTTGTCGCGCCTTGGCCGGATTATATTCAGTGACTTTGGCGTTGCTGTCGTAGGCCCAGGAGGCGCGCGGTAACACCGACGCTGCGGTCTCTGCGGTGCCGTAATAAATCGACTGCATCAGGCGCTGATTGTTGATAGCCAGCGCGATAGCTTCGCGCACGCGCGCATCGTCCAGCGGCGGCTTACCGGTGTTAAACGCCAGATAAGCCACATTCATGCCGGGGCGCAGCGTCAGGCGCAGGCGCGGGTCATCGCGCAGAATAGACAGCTGACTGGCGGCCGGATAGGCCAACACGTCGCATTCGCCGGTGAGCAGCTTGGACAAACGTCCCGTGCCGCCGACGCCCATATCGATAACCACCTGCTGCATACGCGGCACGCCCTTCCAGTATTTGCCGTTACGGGCGAGGCGCACGTACTGGCCCGCGCGGAAGCCGGAAAGCTGGAAGGGGCCGGTACCGACCGGCTGGCGATCGATTTGCTCTTCATTGCCACTTTTTTGCAGTTTGTCGGCGTATTCAGCCGACAGCACTGGCGCATAGTGCGTGGCGAGATGCCACAGGAAGGAGGCATCCGGGTTATTCAATTTAAATTCAACGGTATAGTCGTCGATTTTACGCACGCTCTTGACCGTCTTGGCAAACTGCAAACTGTCAAAATAGGGGTAATCGCTGCCGTTAACGTTGTGGTAGTGATTATTGTCGTCAATCACCCGCTCAATGCTGAACACCACGTCATCGGCGTTCATCATGCGCGTCGGGGTAAACCAGGGCGTGGTTTGGAAAGGCACGTCTTTACGCAAATGGAAACGGTAGGTCGCGCCGTTATCAAGCACTTCCCAGCTTTGCGCAAGCTGTGGGATCAGGCGATAGGTGTACGGGTCGACGTCCAGCAGACGGTCATAGAGCTGCGCGGCCAGGGTGTCGATAATGACCCCGCTGCTGGCTTTCTGCGGATTAAAGGTGTTCACCATACCGTTGACGCAGTAGACGAATCCGCTTTGACGGACATCGTGGGTCGCCATCGACGACGAGGCTGGATGCGTTTTTACGCTATCATGATTGGCAGCAGGCGTTGCTGCCGCCAGCGTAACGGCAGCAAAACATGCCGAAGACAAACCGGCAAGGGACCGCATCCAAAGGGTTAAACGACGCATAAGGGCTTCAAATGTAAGTAAGCAATCTGCTAAGTGTACCGCACTCTGCCAGACACCCCAATCATTGCGCAAACATTCGCACCAAGAGTAGCCGCAGATTCTGTATGGTAATGAGAAAAATTCTCAACAAACCCCTTTACAGAGTGTACTGATAACTATTATCATCTTCTCATCGACTGGGACACGACCCGTCCGGGACGTTATTCAGTTGATACGACATTGCTCACATTGCTTCCAGTATGACTTAGCCAGCTCGGGTGCTGGCTTTTTTTTGCCTGCAATTTAATGCTTTACCTCAGTTTTCTTCCTGTGCATTGACCTGCATCCCGTGTTTTTTCAACATTCCTCTGAGCTGGTGATAGGTCAGGCCTAGCAAATCCGCTGCACGCCGCTGGTTGAATTTTGCCTGTCGAAGCGCCTGCTCAATCAAGTTCGCCTCCACCGTATTTAGCCAGCTTTTACTGTCTACCGGCAGCGTAGGCAGGGCGAAAGGGGCGTCCTCGTCCTGCGCACGTGGAGCCTGCTTTTCTTTTTGTTGGCTAAAAGGATTGATAACGATGTTGTCCAGCGGCGTATCACTGTTGCCATGGCGATACATCGAGCGTTCAACCACGTTTTTAAGCTCCCGCACGTTGCCCGGCCAGCGGTAATCGAGCAGCGTATCTTTGGCTTCTTCGGTAAACCCAGGGAACAGCGGCAGCGAAAGTTCGCGGCACATCTGAATGGCGAAATGTTCTGCCAGCAGCATGATGTCTTGCTGACGCTCGCGCAGCGGCGGCAGTTGAATAACGTCGAAGGCCAGCCTGTCGAGCAGGTCGGCGCGAAACTTTCCGGCGGCGGCAAGGGCGGGGAGGTCATCGTTGGTTGCGCACACCAGACGCACATCGACCTGGAGCGGCTGGCTTCCTCCTACGCGTTCAAGGTGGCCGTATTCGATCACCCGCAGCAGTTTTTCCTGCACCAGCATCGGCGCGGTCGCTAATTCGTCGAGGAACAGCGTGCCGCCGTCGGCGCGTTCGAAGCGCCCAAGATGACGCTTCTGTGCGCCGGTAAACGCGCCCGCTTCGTGTCCGAACAGCTCAGAGTCGAGCAGGTTCTCATTCAGCGCGGCGCAGTTTAGTGAAATAAAAGGCCCCTGCCAGCGGCCGGACAAATAGTGTAAACGGTGAGCTATCAGTTCCTTACCCGTTCCGCGTTCACCGGTCACCAACACGGGCTTGTTTAAGGCTGCAAGCTGTGAGACCTGTTCCAGAACTTCAATAAAGGAGTTGGCTTCGCCGAGCAGATTATCAATAGTCGCTGTCATGGTGAAATTTACCAACCTTTAGTTAATTTAATCATCATTGACGTAAGCCTAGCAGAAGCTGAAATAAAAAAACTGTTTTTATTCAGTCGGATAATAAATTTTAAAAGTTGGCACGCGTCTTGTAATACCTGATGCAGGATTAACAGCAATGGCCGCCGACTCGGCGATTGTCTCGATACTGTCGGCCAGCTGGCCGTTAAATGAAAAGTCAAAGAGGAACGTTGATTATGGGTATTTTTTCTCGCTTTGCTGACATCGTAAACGCCAACATTAATAACCTGCTTGATAAAGCAGAAGATCCGCAGAAGTTGGTGCGCCTGATGATTCAGGAAATGGAAGATACGCTGGTGGAGGTGCGCTCAACGTCTGCTCGTGCGCTGGCCGAGAAGAAACAGCTGAACCGCCGCATCGAACAGGGCGAAGCGCAACAGAAAGAGTGGCAAGACAAAGCCGAACTGGCGCTGCGTAAAGAGAAAGACGATTTGGCGCGTGCGGCTCTGATTGAGAAACAAAAACTCGTCGAGCTGGTGGCTACGCTTAAACATGAAGTCATCACGGTTGAAGAAACGCTGGACCGCATGAAGTCTGAAATTGGCGAGTTGGAAAGCAAGCTGACTGAAACGCGTGCGCGCCAGCAGGCACTGACTTTGCGTCATCAGGCGGCCTCTTCCTCGCGCGACGTTCGTCGCCAGTTGGACAGCGGCAAGATTGATGAAGCGATGGCGCGTTTTGAACACTTCGAGCGCCGTATCGACAGCATGGAAGCCGAAGCGGAGTCGATGAGTATTGGCAAAAAGAAAAGTCTCGACCAGCAGTTTGCCGAGCTGAAGGCCGATGACGAAATCAGCGCTCAGATTGAGGCGCTGAAGGCTAAAATGCAGGCCAACAAAGACGCCTAACGTTCGCGGTTCATTGCGCGTTGGCGAATGCGCTTTCTTAAAAACGAGCTGCATTCAAAACAAAAAGTCCTAGAGGACCTAAAGGAGTAGACATGAGCGTCCTATTTTTAGCCATTCCACTGACAATATTTGTGTTATTTGTCGCGCCGATTTGGCTGTGGCTACACTACAGCAACCGGTCACAGAACGGCGGTCAGTTAAGCCAGAACGAGTACCAAAATTTACAGCAACTTGCCGGCGAAGCACGCCGCATGCGCGAAAGAATCCAGGCGCTGGAAGAAATCCTTGATGCCGAGCATCCGGGTTGGAGGCAATCTTAATGTCAACCACGCTGTCACAAAGGAAGCTATACCGTGTGCCGGAAGAGGGCGTCTTTAAAGGCGTCTGCGCCGGGCTCTCGCACTATCTCGGCGTACCGGTCAAACTGCTGCGTCTGATTGTGGTGCTGTCGCTGTTCTTAGGCCTGTTTATGTTCACCGTCGTGGCCTATTTCCTGTTGGCTTGGCTCCTAGAGCCGGTTCCGTCGGAAATTTTCGGCGACGAGCAGCCGGTGACGGCTCATGACCTGCTGGTCGAAGCCGACCGCGAACTTAACGCCAGTGAGCAACGATTGAGGCAGGTAGAGCGGTATGTCACCTCTGAAACCTTTGGGGTACGCAGCCGCTTCAAGGATCTCTAAGCCAATCACTTTTTCACTTTCGATTTGGCGCTTTTTCAGGAGGACAGTTTATGCGTTATGCATCCGCCGCCGCGGTATCAGCAAACAGTGGCCTGTTGAAGAAGGCCTTTAAATTTATCATTATGGTCGTCTTGACCTTCGCACCGGCGGGCGTTGCTGCCCGCGTGCTCGGCCTGCTGGGTAAAGGTCCGCTGCGCTATGTGCTGGCTCTGTTTCTTGAGCCTTTAGTCAGAAGGTTGTTAACCGCCGTATTCGGGCGTTATGCCAGGGAGAGCAATGAAAAGACTTCAAAATGAATTCACTTCTATGGTCAACCGTGGGGTAGACCGCCACCTACGGCTTGCCGTTACCGGCCTTAGCCGCAGCGGTAAGACGGCCTTCATTACCTCATTGGTCAATCAGTTATTACACGTTCACAGCGGCTCAAGATTGCCGCTGTTTTCTGCTGTGCGCGAAGAGCGGTTGCTGGGAGTCAAACGCGTACCCCAGCGTGACCTTGGCGTGTCACGTTTTACCTACGACGAAGGCATTGCCCAGCTTTATGGCACGCCGCCCGCATGGCCAACCCCAACGCGAGGCGTGAGTGAAATCCGTCTTGCGCTGCGTTTTCGCTCTAATGACTCTCTCCTGCGCCACTTTAAAGACACCTCGACGCTGTATCTCGAGATAGTCGATTATCCCGGCGAGTGGCTGCTGGATTTACCGATGCTCGAGCAGGACTATTTGAGCTGGTCACGGCAGATGGCTGGCCTGTTACAGGGGCAGCGCGCCGATTGGGCGGCACCCTGGCTTGCACTGTGCCGCCAGTGCGACCCACTGGCGCCGGCCGATGAAAATCAGCTGGCGGCCATCGCACAGGCCTACACGGCTTATCTGCTGCGCTGCAAAGACGAAGGTCTGCATTTTATTCAGCCTGGGCGTTTTGTGTTACCGGGCGATCTGGCCGGTGCACCGGCACTACAGTTTTTCCCATGGCCTGAACTGCATCAGTTTAGCGACAGCCAGTTGGCGCAGGCTGATAAACACAGCAATCTGGGCATGCTGCGCCAGCGCTTCGACTACTACTGTTCGAACATTGTTAAAGGCTTCTATAAGGAACACTTTGTCCGCTTTGACCGGCAGATAGTGCTGGTTGACTGCCTGCAACCCCTAAATAGCGGTCCCCAGGCGTTTAACGACATGCGCCTCGCGCTGACACAGCTAATGCAAAGTTTTCACTATGGAAAACGCACGCTATTTCGCCGCCTGTTTGCCCCCTGCATCGATAAACTGATGTTTGCCGCCACCAAGGCCGATCATATCACCGGCGATCAGCACGCCAATCTGGTTTCTCTGTTGCAGCAGTTGGTGCAAGAAGCATGGCAAAACGCCGCCTTCGAAGGTATCAGCATGGACTGCGCCGGGCTTGCTTCTGTGCAGGCTACCGAGAGCGGACTGGTAGAGTATCAGGGCCAGTCTATCCCGGCGGTCAAAGGGCACCGTCTTGAAGACGGTCAGGCGTTGACGGTTTATCCCGGTGAGGTGCCTTCACGTTTGCCGGGCAACGCTTTCTGGGAGCAGCAGGGTTTTCACTTTGACGACTTCCGCCCACGCCAGATGAACATTGATGTGCCGTTGCCGCATATCAGAATGGATTCTGTGATGGAGTTTTTACTGGGAGATAAAATGCGATGAACGAGCCACTGAAACCGCGTATTCATTTCGAACAGAACATTCAGCCTCCTGAAGAACATAAGCTCCGGGCGGCACAAAGTTTCGACGGTGCGCAGGCCGAGAATTTCCTGGCCGTGCCTGATACTGACCCGTTGCTTGCGCAGGAAGGACAGGCCGAGGCGGTGGTCAGCCGAGCGTTGAAACCGCGCCGCAGTTTGTGGAGTAAAATGGTTCGGCTCGGCGTGGTGGTATTTGCTGCAAGCTTAGTGGGACAGGGCGTTCAGTGGGTGCATCAGTCGTGGAATCAACAGGACTGGATTGCGCTCGGTGCCTGTACTGCTGGGGGATTGATTGTTGTGGCCGGTGTCGGGTCGGTACTGACCGAGTGGCGACGCCTTTATCGTCTGCGCCAGCGAGCCGATGAGCGCGACGTCGCGACCGACCTGTTGCACAGCCACGCGCTTGGTCAGGGACGCGCATTTTGTGAAAAACTTGCCCGTCAGGCAGCGTTGGACCAAAGTCATCCGGCGCTTCAGCGCTGGCAGGCTTCGCTGCACGAAACACACAGTGACCGTGAAGTCGTTGAGCTTTATGCGCGTCTGGTTCAGCCGGTGCTTGACGGACAGGCGCGTCGCGAGATAAGTCAGTCAGCCGCAGAATCAGCGCTAATGATTGCCGTTAGCCCGTTAGCGTTGGTCGATATGGGGTTTATCGCCTGGCGAAATCTGCGTTTGGTTAATCGTATTGCCAGTTTGTACGGCATAGAGCTGGGCTATTACAGCCGGATCCGGCTGTTCCGTTTGGTATTGCTCAATATTGCGTTCGCGGGAGCCACCGAGCTGGTAAGGGAGATTGGTATGGACTGGATCTCGCAAGACTTAGCGGCCCGTCTTTCGGCGCGTGCGGCACAGGGTATTGGCGCTGGCTTGCTGACCGCGCGTCTGGGCGTCAAAACGATGGAGCTTTGCCGTCCGCTGCCGTGGCTCGAAGGGGATAAACCGCGCCTTGGCGATTTTCGCAGTGAACTCGTCGGCAAGTTAAAGGCGACAATGAACAAAAGCGATAAAGCAAAATAGTGGCATGGCGGAGGTTCTGTGAAACAGGATCGCCGCTAGAATAGCTAACAGGCTTAAGGTATTGCAGAACAGGGAAGTCGTAATGTGCTGTCGAGTGTTTTAGACAAACTTTGAAGGAATTTTACAACCTGTAGAGGGCAACGCGATGGTGGTGGGGGAAGGATTCGAACCTTCGAAGTCGATGACGGCAGATTTACAGTCTGCTCCCTTTGGCCGCTCGGGAACCCCACCACGAAATTCGTGGATTTCTTGTTTTACTCTTTACTTCAGTACCTGCCGCGTGGCTTGTCGCGGTAAGCGGGGCGCATCATATCAAATGAAACGCAGCTGTAAAGCCTTGAAACGCAGAAAATAGTTAAAACAGGTTCGAATGCCGATTTTTTGCACGTGCGGGCGTTTTACTAACCAAAAACGCCCGCGGTAGGCTTAAAGAATGACCGTACGGTTGCCGTAAACAAATACGCGCTGCTGAAGAACTTTATAAATTGCGCGACTCAGCACGTTCTTTTCAACGTCGCGGCCGGCACGCATCATATCGTCAGCGGTGTAAGTGTGATCGACATTAATAACGTCCTGCATGATGATTGGGCCTTCATCCAGATTGTCATTAACGTAGTGCGCCGTTGCACCGATGATCTTCACGCCACGCTCATAGGCCTGATGGTAAGGGCGCGCGCCGATAAACGCCGGCAGGAAAGAGTGGTGAATATTGATAACCTGGTTCGGATAGTGCTGTACAAAGCCCGGCGTTAACACGCGCATATATTTCGCCAGTACCACATAGTCAGGCTGGTATTGGTCAATCTGCGCCATCATCGCGCTGTCGTGCTGCTCGCGGGTCAGACCTTCGTGGCTAACCAGATGGAAAGGAATATCGAAGCGCTCAACCAGCGTTTGCAGGGTGTCGTGGTTACCGATAACGGCCGCAATCTCGACGTCCAGGCCGCCGTAGACGGATTTCATCAGCAGATCGCCCAGGCAATGCGCCTCTTTGGTCACCAAAATGACGATACGACGACGGTCGGTGCTTTGTAGCTCACGGATGGAACCTTTCGGCAGCGCGCTGTCGAGATCGGCTAACAAGGTGTTGTCGTTAAAGATGCCTTCCAGCTCGGTGCGCATGAAGAAGCGGCCGGTGCGATGATCGACATATTCATTGTTCTGCACGATATTCAGCTCGTGCTTGTAACAAATATTGGTGATCTTGGCGATCAGCCCTTTAGCATCAGGACAAATAGTGCGTAAAACTTTGGTTTGAACGTTGTGATGTGACATCAGAGTCTAAATCCTGTCCCCCTCATTATTATTGAGGGAATATGTTAATTATGCGTCTATCGCGTTGGGGCATTATGCCGCGTTATTTTGCGCAGCACTTCTTATATTTTTTGCCAGAACCGCAGGTGCAAGGATCGTTTCTCCCTACCTGCGGCTTAATTCCATCGACATAATACCAGTGTTTATTTACTCGAAGAAAGCGTGAACGTTCGTGGATTAGCACGGTATCTGGATTGCCCTCTTCCTGATAGCGTGCAGCGAACTCAACGAAACCTTCATCGGCGCTTTTACCCTTTGCGGTGGCAACGACGTTCAGCCCCAACCAGTGAGTAGAGCCAAACCCTTCGAGCAGGGCAGCCCGCAGTTCGGGAACGCGGCAGTCAGGGTGCCAGCTTGCAATCAGGTAGTCTGCATTTTCGGTCACGTAAGCGCTGTAACGTGAACGCATCAGTGCTTCGGGGGTCGCCGCAGGGCGCACGCCGGTGATTGCCGGTTGGCAACATTGTTCAAACTCGGACTCGCTGCCGCAAGGGCATAAACTGTTCACATTAACTCCGGTAACTGGCAGCGCGCAGTGCGTGCTATTGAATGCTAAAGGGCGTTATGTTACCTAACATTGTCACCGAGTGACAACGCACAAGCGGCGGCAAATACTCCGTCATCAGGCAGAGATAGGAAAAATAATGGCACGACAGCTGAAAATTGGTCTGGCTCTGGGCTCAGGGGCAGCAAAAGGTTGGGCTCATATTGGTGTGATCAATGCGCTGCATGAGATGGGAATTGAAGTCGATATCGTGGCGGGATGCTCGGTGGGATCATTGGTCGGTGCGGCCTACGTCAGTGGGCGTCTCCCGGCGATGGAAGGCTGGGTAAGGTCGTTTAGCTATTGGGACGTATTAAGGCTGATGGACTTCTCATGGCGACGCGGCGGTCTGCTGCGCGGCGAGAGGATTTTTAACGCCGTCTCTCAGCTGCTGCGCATCGAAGACTTTGAGCAATGTAATCGAAAATTTGGTGCGGTGGCCACCAACCTCAGTACGGGGAGAGAGCTTTGGCTCACTAAAGGCGATCTGCATCAGGCAGTGCGTGCGTCCTGCAGTATGCCGGGCCTGCTGGCACCGGTGTGGTTTAACGGCTACTGGCTGGTTGATGGTGCGGTGGTCAATCCGGTGCCGGTTTCGCTGACCCGCGCGATGGGGGCGGATATCGTTATCGCCGTTGATCTACAGCATGAGGCACATTTAATGCAGCAAGATCTGCTGTCGGTACAGGCAAATCCCGACAACATTGACGACGTCAAAGAGCTCAACTGGCGCGACAAAATTCGTCAGAAGCTTGCCCGGCCAGTGGTCAGACAGAACAGCCAAACCCCAACCGCGATGGAAATCATGTCGACGTCTATTCAGGTGCTCGAAAATCGTCTTAAGCGCTATCGTATGGCGGGTGATCCGCCGGACGTGGTCCTTCAGCCGTTTTGCCCACAAATTTCTACCCTTGATTTCCACCGTGCTGAAGAGGCTATTGAGGCGGGGCGACTGGCGGTTGAGAAGCAGATGGACCAGCTGCTGCCATTGGTTAAAAACAATCATTTCTGAACGGTTTAGCAACATTCCAGCGTTATCTGATAATTCTGACGGGCAAAATTACGCTTTATAGGCCACTATTAGGGGGAAGAATTTCTGGGAGACCCTGATGGACAAGCCACTTACAAGCAAGCACATCCTGATCGTCGAAGACGAAGCCGTTTTCAGATCGGTACTGGCAGGCTATGTGAGTTCGTTGGGGGCAACCTTTACCGAAGCGGCAAACGGGCTTGAAGCCTTGTCTCTGGTTGAGGAGTTTCCCCCTGATTTAATCCTCTGTGATTTGGCAATGCCTGAAATGGGCGGCATCGAGTTTGTTGAAAGCCTCCGCCTGCAGGGGAGCAAGATCCCCGTTCTGGTTATCTCCGCCACGGATAAAATGACCGACGTCGCGACTATGCTCCGTTTGGGCGTAGAAGACGTGCTGCTCAAACCTGTTAACGACCTCAATCGCCTTCGTGAGGCGCTATTAACCAGCCTTTATCCCAAACTGTTTTCCTCTCAGGCGCTAGAAAAAAGCGATTTGATGCAAGACTGGGAAGCGCTGTGCCGCAACCCGCATGAGGCTGCGAGACTGTTGCAAGAGTTGCAACCGCCTGTTCAGCAAACCCTCGCTCACTGCCGCATTAACTACCGCCAACTGACTATGGCGCAAAACGCCGGTCTGGTGCTGGACATTGCGGCTCTTTCTGCGAAAGATCTGGGCTTTTATTGCCTCGATGTGACCCGTGCCAGTGAAAACGGCGTATTGGCCGCTTTATTATTGCGCGCGATCTTCAATGGACTGCTGCGCGAGCACCTCAGTAATCAAAATCAGCGACTGCCACAAATGTCTGCGCTGCTGAAACAGGTTAATCATTTGTTTAAGCAGGCCCATTTAGAGGGGCAATTCCCGATGTTGATGGGTTATTACAACGCAGAACAAAAAAATCTAATTCTGGTTTCTGCAGGATTACATGCCAACATAAATACCGGCACAAATCAGATTCAGCTGAGTAACGGAGTGCCCCTCGGCACCCTTGGTTCGTCTTACTCCAATCAGGTAAGTCAGCGTTGTGAAGCATGGCAATGTCAGGTTTGGGGGGCAGGTGGTCGCCTCAGATTAATGCTTTCTGCTGAATAAACCCTCATCGAAGCGCCGATTTTTAACGGGTAGAACTCCGCTTAACCCGCTTTATCCCTCAGATTTTATGGATTATTTTCCAAGAGTAATCTTGGGTCTTGTTCCTTGTCCAACGCACGTTGGACGTCGCGAAGCCCTTTGAAACTGTTATACTGCCGCCCAATATTCGTCGCAGCGATTCCAAAGGATCCGGAAAAAGCCCGCGCTTGCGTATTACTTAATCGTCTTGCGAGTTTTCAATATTGGGGAGTTGCTCATGAAAGTCACCGTATTTGGAATAGGTTATGTTGGCTTGGTTCAGGCGGCGGTGTTGGCAGAAGTTGGGCACGAAGTGCTGTGCATTGACGTGGATGCCAAAAAGGTTGAGAACTTGAAGAACGGACAAATACCGATTTTCGAACCGGGTTTGACTCCATTGGTTAAGCAAAACTACGAATCAGGCCGCCTCAAATTCAGCATTGATGCTGAAGAGGGGGTTGCGCATGCTCAGGTGCAGTTTATTGCCGTCGGCACGCCGCCTGATGAAGATGGATCGGCTGACCTGAAATACGTAACCGCCGTGGCGCGCACCATTGCCCAGTATATGACCTCGCCAAAGATTGTTATCGACAAGTCTACCGTGCCGGTTGGAACGGCGGACAAAGTGCGTCAGGTTATGGGACAGACTCTTCAACAGCGCGGTATTAAGCTCTCATTTGACGTTATTTCGAATCCTGAGTTTCTGAAAGAGGGGGCTGCGGTGGCTGACTGCATGCGACCTGAGCGCATCGTAATTGGTACCGATAATCCAGACGCTATCGAGCCGATTCGCGAGCTGTACGAGCCTTTTAACCGCAATCACGACAGAATGATCGTGATGGACATTCGCAGCGCAGAGTTGACGAAATATGCGGCTAACTGCATGTTGGCCACCAAAATCAGCTTCATGAATGAAATGTCGAATCTGGCCGAGTTATTGGGGGCAGATATCGAGAAAGTCCGACAGGGGATTGGTTCCGATTCACGTATCGGCTATCACTTTATTTATCCAGGCTGTGGATATGGCGGCTCCTGTTTCCCGAAAGATGTGCAGGCATTGATCCGCACCTCAGAACAAATTGGCTATCAGCCAAAACTGCTTCAGGCAGTGGAACAGGTTAATGCTCAGCAGAAATATAAACTGCCGACGTTTGTTGAACGTCATTTCGGTAAAAATCTAGCAGGAAAAACCTTTGCACTTTGGGGGCTGTCATTTAAGCCGAACACCGACGATATGCGTGAAGCATCGAGCCGAGTGCTAATGGAACAACTTTGGGCGGCGGGCGCAAAAATTAAAGCCTACGATCCTGAGGCAATGAATGAAACTCAACGTATTTATGGTCACCGCAGCGATTTAGAACTGATGGGAACCAAAGAAGCGGCATTACAAGGTGCCGATGCGTTGGTTATTTGTACAGAGTGGCAGAATTTCCGCGCCCCCGATTTTGATTTGATGAAAAGCTCTTTAAAGAGCCCGGTTATTTTTGATGGCCGTAATTTGTTTGATCCGGATCGACTCGAAAAACGTGGTTTTACCTATTATGGGATTGGCCGCGGTGCATCAGTGAATCCGGTATTGTAAGGAGAAGGCATGAATTATTTAGTAACAGGTGCAGCAGGTTTCATCGGTTATTTTGTTACCCTGCGGTTGTTGGAAGAAGGGCATCAGGTAACCGGTCTTGATAATCTAAATGATTACTATGACGTCAGTTTGAAATTGGCGCGTCTGGCCCAGCTTGAAGCCAAACCCGCTTTCAAGTTCGCCAAGTTGGATCTTGCCGATCGTGCAGGGATGGCCGAGCTTTTTGCCGTGAATAAGTTTGACCGCGTAATTCATTTAGCAGCGCAGGCGGGGGTTCGCTATTCGATCGAAAATCCACTGGCGTACGTTGATGCTAATGTCGTGGGTTTTGCCAACGTACTTGAAGGCTGCCGCCATAATAAAGTTAAACATCTGCTTTATGCGTCTTCAAGCTCTGTTTATGGAATGAACCGCAAGCAGCCGTTTGATACAGAAGATAACGTAGACCATCCTATCTCGCTTTATGCGGCCACGAAAAAGGCCAATGAGTTGATGGCGCATACTTATTCGCACCTGTATGGTTTGCCGACAACCGGAATGCGCTTCTTCACGGTGTACGGTCCTTGGGGGCGTCCAGATATGGCGTTGTTCAAGTTTACCAAAGCTATTATTGCGGACCAGAGCATCGATGTTTATAACCACGGCGAAATGCGCCGCGACTTTACCTATATCGATGATGTAACAGAATCCATCATGCGCCTGCAGGATATTATTCCTCAGCCACAGCCTGACTGGACGGTCGAGACGGGTGACGGCTCCAAGAGCTCTGCACCTTACATCCTCTATAATATTGGCAATAGCAACCCGATTAAGCTGATGACCTATATAGAGGCACTCGAGAGCGCGCTGGGCGTTGAAGCGAAGAAGAACATGATGCCAATGCAGCCGGGTGACGTGCATGAAACCAGCTCTGACAGTACGCCGTTATATAACGCTACAGGTTTCAAACCGCAAACTTCGGTATACGAAGGGGTGAAGAACTTTGTCAGCTGGTATAAAGATTATTATCACTGCTAATCACAAAGCAGAAGCTGCGCGAATAACAACAGGCTGCCATGGCAGCCTTTTTTATGTCCACTTCAGAGAGCCTGAAGGCGCTCTGATGGATTATTGCCCAGCGTCTGACTTAAAAAATAAAAAACCACCGCGTTAACGGTGGTTTTGTGAAAACATTATCTTGAGACTGGGGTACAGCCAAAAAAAACTTACAGCAGGAAATCGTCCAGCTGTTTGCCTTCTTCTTCGATAGCTTTCTTGATTACCGCTGGAGTACGACCCTGGCCAGTCCAGGTTTTGCTTTCGCCGTTCTCGTCAACGTATTTGTATTTAGCAGGACGGGCAGCACGCTTAGTTTTGCCGGTTGCTTTAGTTGCCGCCATAGTAGACAGCAATTCATTTGGATCGATGCCGTCAGCGATCAGCATTTCGCGATATTGCTGCAGTTTACGAGTACGCTCTTCAATTTCCGCAGCGGCTGCAGAATCTTCTTCACGGCGCTCATTAACAACAACTTCTAATTTCTCTAGCATTTCTTCGAGAGTTTCCAGGGTACATTCGCGAGCCTGTGCACGCAGAGTACGGATGTTGTTCAGAATTTTTAATGCTTCGCTCATTATACAAGTCTCAATTTAATTAGTGGGGGGCGTTTCGGTAATAATAGAATGCTCTTCTGTATTCTGCAATAGCCAATTTGTTATGTTGACGGGAATTTACCATTTATAAGCAATATTGTTTTTCACTGTGAGAAATATAAACCCGATTAACTCTGTATTAAAGTTCGCACTATAAGGCAAATTGATTGTCCTTTTGTGCGGTAAGCCACAGCTTTTAATCGTCTCTTTTATAACCTTGGCGGACAGGTTACAAATATCAATAGACCTTACGTATAACTGACAACATTAGCCTTGAGAAATCCCTCAAGCATTTTAGCTATATGTGCCCTCCAGCGATCGATTAACCCGCTAAGGAAGGGTCCGAATTTATAACCTTACTGGAATAGAGTATTGCTTAATAATTGATTTATACGGGCACTTTCCAGAGATCTTATCGGGAATCTCCCTGTTAGGTTAACTAATTAGGAAGAAGAGTAATCACAATATCTGATTGTAAAACTCTGTAATCAACCTGCTGCTTTATTGTCTATGGGACCGGTTACAGGCAGGCATAGTCAATGCCTATAGCTTCTGGCGGTGTGTTACAATTGAAAGCAAGAGGCGTTTCGGAATTCATTATACTGTTGGAGTTAAGGGCTCATGGCTCAACTTTATTTTTATTATTCTGCGATGAATGCAGGAAAATCTACATCTTTGTTACAATCTTCCTATAACTATCAGGAACGCGGCATGCGCACGTTAGTGCTGACTGCGGCAATAGATAACCGTTTCGGGGAAGGGAAGGTCAGCTCGCGTATAGGATTATCTTCACCCGCTGAACTTTATAATCAAGATACCGATTTGCTGGCGCTTATTGGCGAAGCTCATGAGGCGCAAACCTTGCACTGCGTGTTAATAGACGAAAGCCAGTTCCTGACGCGCGGGCAGGTGGAACAATTAACCGAGGTTGTCGACAGGCTCGATATCCCCGTGCTGTGCTATGGCCTGCGTACAGACTTTCGTGGCGAGTTATTTAGCGGCAGTCAGTATTTGCTGGCATGGGCCGATAAACTGGTCGAGCTTAAAACCATATGCCACTGCGGTCGTAAGGCGAATCAAACCCTCAGGCTCGACGAGAATGGAAAAGCCCTTCACGATGGCGCTCAGGTCGTTATTGGGGGGAATGAGCAGTATGTCTCCGTTTGCCGCAAGCATTATAAAGAAGCCATGGCTGAATGAAAAAGCCTGAAAGGGTCGCAATGATAACCTTTCGTTTACATTAGTCTTACGATTCTATTATTTGTATTGGTGATAATAAGCAAAAACCATTAATACACTTAATGTTTCAGCACATTCTTAAGGCATAAAAAGAAACCCGCCATATGGCGGGTTTCTTTTTTAACGCGTGTGACTGACGATTACTTTTTGGCTTTTTTAATTCCTGGAGCCTTCGCTGCGTCTGCCACGATAGTCACGGGTTCCTGTTTGGTTACCACACTCAGCGGCAATTCTTCACTGAATTTATTGCCGTAGTAGGTATCAATCAGAATTTGTTTAAGTTCTGAAATCAGCGGATAACGCGGATTAGCGCCGGTACACTGGTCGTCGAACGCGTCTTCTGACAGTTTATCGACTTTAGACAGGAAGTCGGCTTCCTGTACGCCTGCTTCACGAATGGAGGTAGGTATCCCCAATTCAGCCTTGATTTCGTCTAACCAGGCCAGCAGTTTCTCAATCTTCTGCGCGGTACGGTCACCCGCAGCGCTGAGGCCTAAATGGTCGGCAATCTCGGCGTAGCGACGGCGCGCCTGTGGACGATCGTACTGGCTAAAGGCGGTTTGCTTGGTCGGGTTGTCATTCGCGTTGTAGCGAATCACGTTCGAAATAAGCATCGCGTTGGCAAGGCCGTGTGGAATGTGGAACTCGGAGCCGAGTTTATGCGCCATTGAGTGACAAACCCCGAGGAAGGCGTTGGCAAACGCGATACCGGCGATGGTTGCGGCGTTGTGCACGCGTTCACGGGCAACCGGATTCTTCGCGCCTTCTTTATAGCTAGCTGGCAGGAACTCTTTCAGCAGTTTGAGCGCTTGCAAAGCCTGTCCATCGGAAAACTCGTTGGCAAGAACGGAAACGTAGGCTTCGAGAGCGTGCGTTACCGCATCAAGACCGCCGAAGGCACAGAGCGATTTCGGCATGTTCATCACCAGATTGGCGTCGACAATCGCCATGTCCGGAGTCAGTGCATAGTCAGCCAGCGGATATTTCTGCCCGGTCGCATCGTCGGTAACGACCGCGAAAGGCGTCACTTCAGAGCCTGTCCCTGAGGTGGTAGTGATAGCAATCATCTTCGCTTTCACCCCCATTTTGGGGAACTTGTAGATACGTTTACGGATATCCATAAAGCGCAGCGCCAAGTCTTCGAAATGCGTTTCGGGATGTTCGTACAGCACCCACATGATTTTCGCGGCGTCCATCGGTGAGCCCCCGCCGAGCGCGATAATGACGTCCGGTTTAAAGGAATTCATCTGCTCAGCGCCTTTACGCACGATACTCAGCGTTGGGTCGGCCTCTACTTCAAAGAACACTTCGGTTTCAATACCGTGGCTTTTCAGAACACGGGTCACCTGGTCTGCATAACCGTTGTTGAACAGGTAACGGTCGGTGACGATGAACGCACGTTTTGCACCGTCTGTTGCCACTTCTTCAAGTGCGATAGGCAGTGAGCCGCGGCGGAAGTAAATGGATTTCGGAAGTTTGTGCCACAGCATATTTTCTGCTCGCTTCGCAACAGTCTTCTTGTTGATAAGATGTTTTGGTCCGACGTTTTCAGAAATGGAGTTACCGCCCCATGAACCACAACCCAGCGTTAGTGAAGGCGCAAGTTTGAAGTTGTAGAGGTCACCGATACCCCCCTGAGAAGCGGGCGTATTGATGAGAATTCGTGCGGTTTTCATCTTGTCGCCGAAGTAGCGAACGCGCTCTGGCTGGTTGTCCTGGTCGGTATAGAGACAAGAGGTGTGGCCGATGCCGCCCATGGTCACCAGTTTCTCGGCTTTATCGACCGCATCTTCGAAGTTTTTAGCGCGATACATCGCAAGCGTCGGTGAAAGTTTTTCGTGTGCGAAAGGTTCCGACTCGTCAACCTTGGAAACTTCACCGATTAGCACTTTGGTATTGGCAGGTACGGTGATACCGGCCATGGCAGCAATCTTGGTTGCAGGCTGGCCGACGATGTCGGCATTGAGGCCGCCATTTTTAAGAATAACGTCCTGAACCGCCTTCAGCTCTTTCCCGGCCAGCATATAGCCGCCGTGTGATTTGAAGCGTTCTCTGACTGCCTCATAGGCGGAATCCACGACGATAACGGACTGTTCTGAGGCGCAAATTACGCCATTGTCGAAGGTTTTGGACATCAGAATGGATGCGACAACGCGTTTGATATCAGCAGTTTCATCCACCACGACCGGGGTATTACCGGCACCGACGCCGATGGCCGGTTTACCTGAGCTGTAGGCGGCTTTAACCATGCCAGGACCGCCGGTGGCGAGAATCAGGTTAAGGTCAGGGTGATGCATGAGTTCGTTGGACAACGGCACACTTGGTGCGTCAATCCAGCCGATAATGTCTTTGGGTGCACCGGCCTTAATCGCTGCCTGCAGCACGATATTCGCGGCTTTGATGGTTGCTTTAGCCGCACGTGGGTGTGGCGAGAAGATAATCGCGTTGCGGGTTTTGAGGCTAATAAGGGCTTTGAAAATTGCGGTAGAAGTTGGGTTGGTGGTGGGGACTATCCCGCAGATAATGCCGATAGGTTCAGCAATGGTAATGGTGCCGTAGGTTTCGTCTTCTGCGACGACGCCACAGGTCTTTTCATCTTTATAAGCGTTGTAGATATATTCTGAAGCGAAGTGGTTTTTAATCACTTTGTCTTCGATAATACCCATACCAGATTCTTCAACGGCTAATTTGGCAAGAGGAATACGTGCGTCAGCGGCGGCAAGTGCGGCGGCCCGGAAGATTTTATCAACCTGTTCTTGTGTGAACTCTGCATACTCACGTTGTGCTTTTTTTACACGAGCAACAAGCTCGTTCAGTTCAGCGACGTTTGTGACTGCCATGGTGTTCTCCTGAGAATGTTAAACTTTTTTAGAAAATAGCCGGGCCAGGCTCCAAGTATAGTCGTGCCCAACAATGCTGCCGGAACATTTAAAACTCACTATTTATCAAGGGAATGCGTGGTCTGTTTTTCTATTTTCTAAAAAGGTTTCTAATCAATTCTGATGGCGCAGGACATAAATTGTTAAAATTATCGCGACTCCATCATTTGTTCTGTTGGTAAAACGAGCCGCTTTTGTTGCCGTGGAATAAGCTTACCGACTAATGAGTAGGCTGAATATGATCCAGATCAAGTTAAAATCTAAAGCTGACTCCTTTCAGCTCTCTGTTTGTTAATTGAATCGATTAATTGAAGCAAAATTGTTAGTCGTTGACCGCTGCCGTTAATGAGCGTTTTTTCAGCAATTTAATGCTGGTGTTATTCACTGCTTTGTTCTGAAAATCTAGAGGTATATGCTGAATAACTTCGTGGCGTATGGGCGGCGATTCCAGTACATTAGCGCCCATTAATCACCCCCCTTTTTTACCTCTTATGCGGAGTACTGCGTGAGTCAGACAATTTTGGATTTCTCGGGTTATATCAAGTTTTTTGTCGGCCTGTTTGCGCTGGTCAACCCGGTGGGGATCCTGCCGGTATTTATTAGTATGACCAGCTATCAGGCAGCAGCAGGACGCAATAAAACCAATATGACGGCCAATCTTTCGGTCGCGATTATTTTATGCACCTCGCTGTTCCTCGGTGACGCCATCCTGCATCTGTTTGGCATCTCAATAGATTCCTTCCGTATTGCCGGTGGTATTCTGGTGGTTACCATTGCGATGTCGATGATTAGCGGTAAGCTGGGTGAGGACAAACAGAACAAACAGGAGAAGTCGGAGACCGCAATCCGTGAAAACGTAGGCGTTGTGCCGCTTGCGCTGCCTTTAATGGCCGGTCCGGGGGCAATCAGTTCCACCATCGTCTGGAGTTCGCGCTATCACAGCTGGGAAAACCTACTTGGATTTACGCTCGCGATCGTTATCTTCTCCTTCTGCTGCTGGTTGCTGTTCCGCGCCGCACCGTTGGTGATGAAACTTTTAGGGCAAACCGGTATTAACGTTATTACACGTATTATGGGATTGTTATTGATGGCCTTAGGTATCGAGTTTATTGTTACCGGTCTTAAAGCCACGTTTCCCGGCCTGCTGTAAAGAAAATCCGGCATGAAAAATAATTAAGCAAGGGCGTTGACGCCCTTGCTTAATAAAGATCGATGAAACTTTTCTCTTATCTCCTGTGGTTACGTTGCAGAAGATGAGGCAGGTGAAGAATGGATATCAAACACCACCTTGTCACTCTCTTCATCGAATCCTATCTCGACCGAATCCCCTGATTTAAGTTTGTCGCCCAGTATTTCCTTCGCGAGTTTAGTTTCTACCTCCTGACGTATTTTGCGTTTAAGCTCGCGTGCTCCAAAATCAGGTTGATAGCCCACTTCGGTTAAATGGTTAACCAGGCTTTCGGCAACAGTGAGGGTGATATCCTGCGCCGCCGCAGTGCGGGTTAGCCGGTCCAGCTGAATTTGAACAATCAGGCGGATATTTTCTGACGACAGCGAGTTAAATACGATTATCTCGTCAATACGGTTGAGGAATTCTGGCCTGAAGTGGCCTTTGAGGACTTGCATCAGTTCATCGCGAATTTCTTTATCCGGCCTGCGTTCATTTTCCGGTAGCGATGAATTGGCCATAATAATCGCCGACCCCAAATTGCTGGTGGCGATAATCGTAGTATTACTGAAATCAACCACGCGACCTTTGCCATCGGTCAGGCGGCCGTCATCAAACACCTGGAGCAACACGTTATAAACGTCTGGATGCGCTTTTTCTATTTCATCGAGCAGGATAACGCTGTAGGGACGGCGTCTGACCCGTTCCGTTAACTGACCACCTTCGTCATAGCCGACATATCCCGGAGGCGCGCCAATCAGGCGTGCGACCGTATGTCTTTCCATATATTCCGACATATCGATGCGAATAATGGACTGCTCATCGCCAAACACCGCTTCTGCGATGGCCTTCGCCAACTCGGTTTTACCTACACCGGTTGGGCCGAGGAACAGGAAAGTGGCAATCGGGCGGTGCGCCTGACCCAAACCGGCACGAGACAACCGCACTGCATCGCTTACGGCGGTCACAGCGTCTTCCTGGCCCACTACGCGTTCACGCAGTTTCTCTTCCATGTTAAGCAGTTTTTTACGCTCTTCCTGCGTCAAATCAGAGACCGGGATCCCCGTCAGGCGGGAAACTACTTCGGCGACCGACGCGACGGTAACCTCAAGGGTTTCTGACCCGGTTTTGTTATTCCACGCCTCGGTCAGTTCATCGAGGCGTTTCTGTTTATCCTCAATATCTTTCTCAAATTTCTTCACGTCATCAAACTGTTTGCGGCTGGAGGAATAGTCCCGTTCGCGTTTGACGTGAGAAATCTGTGCCTCGAGCTCCTGCACCTCCGCCGGGCGAGAGGTCGAGCCAATCCTGACGCGTGCCGCCGCCTGGTCAATCAGGTCGATAGCTTTGTCCGGCAGGAAGCGCGAGGTAATGTAGCGGTCCGAGAGCTCGGCGGCAGCGACAAAGGCTTCGTCGGAAAAGGTGACCTGGTGGTGCGCTTCAAGCGTGTCGCGCAGCCCGCGAAGGATCATGATGGTCTGGTCGACGGTCGGTTCTGGCACCAGCACCGGCTGGAAACGCCTTTCCAGAGCCGCGTCTTTCTCAATGTGCTTCTGATATTCGTTAAGCGTAGTGGCACCAATCAGGCTGAGTTCACCGCGGGCGAGGGCAGGCTTGAGCACGTTGGCAATATCTAATCCGCCTTCGCCACCGCCTTGACCCGCGCCAACAATGGTGTGAAGTTCATCGATAAACAGGATCAGCTCGCCTTTTTTGGCCGTGACTTCATCGATAAGCTGTTTGGCGCGCTCTTCAAACTCACCGCGATATTTCGCGCCAGCGACCATTGAGTTGATGTTGACCTCAACCAATCGCTTACCGCGCAGCACCTCAGGCACGTCGCCCTTAACGATGCGCTGTGCTAACCCTTCAATAATGGCGGTTTTACCGACGCCGGGTTCACCTATCAGCACCGGATTGTTTTTCTTGCGGCGTGCCAAAACCTCTATCGTGTTCTCAATTTCCTGGGCTCGGCCGAGAACCGGATCGAGCTTGCCCGCTCGCGCCATCTCGGTGAGGTCACGACCAAACTTATCCAGATTCGGGGTGCCGGTAGGCGTATCGACGCGGCCGTCTTCAGCGCCTTTGCCAACGATTTTTACCACTTTCTGGCGAATCGCTTCAGGTGAGATGCCGTATTTTTTAAGCAAAGAACCGGCGACGCTGTCGGTGACTTCACTGAGACCAATCAGCAGATGCTCGGGGCCGACGTAGGAGTGCCCCAACTCGCGAGAAGCCTGGAATGCAAACATAAAAGCCTTTTTCAGGCGGGGCGAAACGCTCATATCATCCATCGATGCCCCGGTCTCTGTGGCGCCGGAATAGGCATTCTGATCGATATAATTTTTTATATCCTCAGGGGAGATTTTGAATTCTTTGAACAGGGTGGTGCAGACGTCGGTATCGGCAAGAACGTAAAGAAGGTGTTCGGTATCAAGCTCGCTCCGATTTAGCGCGTGGGCCTTTTCGGCTGCTTTCTGCAAAAGCTCGAGCGACTGTTTGCTAAACGCTTCTGTGGTGTCAACGGACTCGCGGGGCACCTCCCCAAACGTGCTCTCGTCGTTTGATCTGCCCTGAGTGAAATTATTGAAGAAACCGGATAACCCATCGCGTCCCCCCATTCCACCTAACAGGGAGTCGAAAGGGTTAAGCACATTTTGGTGCCGCATCAGCTGGCGGTAATCATAATCACAGATTGCTATCGTCTTGCGCTGACCGTTTTGCACGATGGTGACTCTGCCTGAAGCAGGCCTGGCGTTACAGATATCGCATAAAGTTGGCATTGAACATCTCCTGTTGTTTTCAGGTTATAGGTTCAGTACGTCATGCATCCCCTGAACGAGTCGATAATTCACCTTAAGCATAGCCGAGGGGGCTAAGAGTGGAGGGTGGTACTTTATGCGCATTTCTGTTTTATAGCGGTACCCATCAAGTAAAATACCGCGCTAAACATTAAATAAGATATAACGGAGGGGAATTATTGCCGCGGGATTATAAAGATAGGTGCAGGGTGTTTAAATTCGAAATCAGATTATTAAAACCGATGGCGATCACACAATTGAACAATTATTACCAAATCTAATAATGTGGCGCATTATAATAGTGCATCTAATGACTCTAAAATGTGCTGCTGCACCCAAATGTGGCATAAAATTGCCTCTTGCCCTCTATCGTCCTTAAGACTCCTATTTATTACCCTTTTCTTTGCCATTTCAGGCACTTTTTTCGACTTTTATTGCCCGTTTTGACGTTAAATTAATCACATCATTCTGTAGCACTTGTACATGCCGTGACGAGATGTTATTAGTGTTTACCTCGCACTTAACAGGGGTTTATTCTTAAAAGTAAGCTTATGTTAACGTAATGTGTCAGTGCAATTTTTAATCATAAAGCTGACTTAATTTTAGTGCTAAAATTTTAAAAAATATTTTAATAACAAGATATTAAGTTGATTTTTGTTGCCTGGAACTCACTGGTCCGTCTACCTGCAGGGTCGGATAAAAGAGAATTGGTTAACATTTCCGTAAAATTTATTGGCGCGAAAATTTTTCATCTGATAATTTTCGGCCACATTCCCAAATGGAAAATGTTTCGGCATATCGCCAAAGTGAGAACGGATCTTGCTAGAGCTTTACCAGCCAAGAGCTTAAAGACTTCTTTTTCACTTTTTCAGGAGAGAGCGCGGTTGAACAAAAAATGTACCCATCAAGCTGCAGCGCCCGTTATACAAGGCGATTCCTCAAATTCAAAGCAGCTGGATACGACAACGCGCCTTTACTCTGACATTGAAAATCAATTCTCTCTGCTTTTCGAAAATATAAATAACTTCACCCACGACTTTAATTAATCGAAGGGGACGCTTTGCACATTTCCTGCAATGGATTGTGAATAAAAGCCTTAGTCAACAAGCGCTTCACGAGGTAAAGGTAACTTTATTCCTGTGAGGTAATAACGCAGTGAAGGTAATGCAATAGGGGTGTTAATCCAGCGCGATTAACTGACTACTTACCGTTTCTACGTGAGTAATTCGTTCCTGCTCATCGCGAAACTAAACCCGGAAGGGGTTGGCCTGTTTACAGGCAAATAATAACAATTGGAGTTGATATTAATGACCAACATCACAAAAAAACACCTTCTCGCCGCCGGTATCCTGGCTGCATTTGGTGCAGTAACCTCCACCAGCAGCTTCGCCGCCGTCGTTCCGGCTGGCGTTCAATTGGCCGCCAAGCAAGAGCTGGTTCGTAACAACGGCGATGAAGTTCAGTCGCTTGACCCGCACAAGGTTGAGGGCGTGCCTGAGTCCAACGTTATTCGTGACCTGCTCGAAGGTCTGGTAGACACCAACGTCAAAGACGGTAGCGTGGTACCGGGCGTAGCTGAAAGCTGGGAAAACAAAGACTTTAAAGTCTGGACCTTCCATCTGCGCAAAGACGCCAAATGGTCAAATGGCCAGCCGGTAACCGCCGCTGATTTCGTTTACAGCTGGGAACGCCTGGCTGACCCGAAAACCGCCTCTCCGTATGAAAGCTACCTACAATACGGCCACATTGTGAATATCGACGATATCATCGCCGGTAAGAAAAGCCCGGACACGCTCGGTGTCAAAGCCATCGATGACCACACTCTGGAAGTCACCTTGAGCGAGCCGGTGCCTTATTTTGTGAAAATGCTTTCCCACACCGCCATGAAGCCGGTGTACAAGCCTGCGGTCGAGAAGTTTGGCGACAAATGGACTCTGCCTGAAAACTATGTTGGCAATGGCGCGTTCAAACTGAAAACCTGGACCGTTAACGAACGTATCGTGCTGGTACGTAACCCGGACTACTGGGACAACGCGAAAACCGTGCTGAATCAGGTGACCTTCCTGCCAATCTCTTCCGAGGTTTCTGACGTTAACCGCTACCGCAGCGGTGAAATCGACATGACCTACAACAACTTGCCGATCGAGTTGTTCCAGATGCTGAAGAAAGACAGCCCGAAAGAGCTGCACGCTGACCCGTATCTGTGTACCTACTATTACGAGATTAACAACCAGAAAGCGCCGTTCAACGATAACCGTGTTCGTACCGCCCTCAAGCTGGGGTTGGATCGCGACATTATCGTCAACAAGGTTAAAGCCCAGGGCGACCTGCCGGCTTACGGTTTCACTCCGCCATACACCGACGGAACCTATGGCAAGCTGACGCCGCCAGCATGGTTTAAAGAAACTCAAGAACAGCGTAACGCGGAAGGTCGAAAACTGTTGGCCGAAGCCGGTTATACCGCCGATAAGCCTCTGACTTTCAACCTGCTTTACAACTCTTCCGACCTGCACAAGAAACTGGCTATCGCCGCCGCTGCTATCTGGAAGAAAAACCTCGGCGTAGACGTAAAACTCGAAAACCAGGAATGGAAAACCTTCCTCGAAACTCGTCATCAGGGCAACTTTGACGTCGCCCGTGCCGGTTGGTGCTCCGACTATAACGAGCCGACCTCTTTCCTGAACATCATGCTTTCCGACAGCAGCAACAACACCGCGCACTATAAGAGCCCGGCGTTCGACACAATTATTGCTGATGCACTGAAGGCGAAAACAGACGAAGAGCGCGCCGATTTCTATCAGAAAGCGGAACAGCAGCTGGATAAAGACTCGCCGATCGTGCCGGTTTATTACTATGTGAACGCCCGTATGGTTAAGCAATACGTGGGGGGTTACAGTGGTAAAGATCCGCAGGATAACGTTTACGACAAAGATCTCTACATCATCAAGCACTAAATAATGAGGAAGCAGGGCGGTTACCCGAGCCGCTCTGCTTTTGTGTTTGATTGAGACTTCAGCAACTGGCTGAGCAAAGCAGGTACGAGCAATGTTAAAGTTTATTTTACGCCGCTGTCTGGAAGCTATTCCGACGCTTTTCATTCTGATCACGATTTCGTTTTTTATGATGCGCCTTGCCCCCGGTAGTCCGTTTACCGGCGAGCGTAATCTGCCGCCAGAAGTGATGGCCAACATTGAGGCGAAATATCACCTCAATGATCCGATGTACAAACAGTATTTCCATTATTTAGAACAATTGGCCCACGGTGATTTTGGTCCTTCGTTCAAATATAAAGACTATAGCGTCAACGATTTGGTCGCCACGTCGTTCCCGGTTTCGGCGAAATTAGGTCTTGCTGCCTTTATTCTGGCCATCGTTCTCGGCGTTACTGCCGGCGTCATCGCCGCGCTGAATCAAAATACCAAGTGGGACTACACGGTGATGGGCTTTGCCATGACCGGGGTGGTAATACCCAGTTTTGTGGTCGCGCCCTTATTGGTTTTGATCTTCTCCATCATGCTCAAGTGGCTCCCTGGCGGCGGCTGGCATAACGGTGGCTTCAAATATATGGTGCTGCCGATGGTGGCGCTTTCTCTGGCCTATATCGCCAGCATCGCGCGTATTACCCGTGGTTCGATGATTGAAGTGTTGCACTCCAACTTTATTCGCACCGCGCGCGCCAAAGGCCTGCCGATGCGTCGCATCATCTTCCGTCACGCGCTGAAACCTGCCTTGTTGCCGGTTATCTCCTACATGGGGCCTGCCTTCGTCGGTATTATCACCGGTTCAATGGTTATCGAAAGTATTTACGGACTTCCGGGTATCGGTCAGCTGTTTGTTAACGGTGCATTAAACCGTGACTACTCGCTGGTATTGAGCCTGACCATTTTGGTCGGTGCCCTGACTATCCTGTTTAACGCGATCGTTGACGTGCTGTACGCCGTGATCGATCCGAAAATCCGTTATTAATACTGGAGCACGCCAATGATGTTAACCAAGAAGAAAAACAGCGAGGCTCTGGAGCAATTTACAGAGAAGCTGGAGATAGAAGGGCGCAGTCTGTGGCAGGACGCCCGTCGCCGCTTTATTCATAACCGAGCAGCGGTGACTAGCCTGGTCGTACTGGCGGTTATCGCCTTGTTCGTGACCTTTGCCCCGATGCTGGCGCATTTCCGCTACGACGATACCGACTGGAACATGATGTCGGCCGCGCCTGATATTGCCTCCGGTCACTATTTTGGCACCGACTCGTCGGGCCGCGACCTGCTGGTGCGCGTTGCTATCGGCGGCCGCATTTCGCTGCTGGTTGGCGTATCTGCCGCGCTGGTAGCCGTGGTGCTCGGCACGCTTTACGGTTCCGTTTCGGGCTATCTGGGCGGTAAAATCGACTCCGCAATGATGCGTTTGCTGGAAATCCTCAACTCCTTCCCGTTCATGTTCTTCGTCATCCTGCTGGTGACGTTCTTCGGACAGAACATCTTCCTGATTTTCGTTGCCATCGGCATGGTGTCATGGCTGGACATGGCGCGTATCGTCCGTGGGCAAACGCTGAGCCTGAAACGTAAAGAGTTTATTGAGGCCGCGCTGGTCAGCGGCGTCTCGACGTGGAATATCGTACTGCGCCATATCGTCCCCAACGTACTGGGTGTGGTGGTGGTTTACGCCTCTTTGCTGGTGCCGAGCATGATCCTGTTTGAGTCCTTCCTGAGCTTCCTCGGGTTGGGAACACAAGAGCCATTAAGCAGCTGGGGCGCGCTGCTGAGCGACGGCGCTAACTCGATGGAAGTGTCACCCTGGCTGCTGTTCTTCCCGGCTGGCTTCTTGGTCGTGACGCTGTTTTGTTTCAACTTTATCGGCGACGGGCTGCGTGATGCGCTCGATCCGAAAGATCGTTAAGGAGTGCGATGATGAGCACCATTGAACATACCCCCCGCACTCCACAGGCCATCGAGGTCGATGCGCCACCGGTTCTGCTGGACGTGAAAGACCTGCGTGTAACTTTTGGCACGCCCGACGGTGACGTGACCGCGGTTAACGATCTTAATTTCGACCTGCGCGCCGGAGAGACACTGGGCATCGTCGGTGAGTCTGGCTCCGGTAAATCGCAGACCGCGTTTGCGCTTATGGGTCTGCTGGCAAGCAACGGGCGCATCGGCGGATCGGCAAAATTCAACGGCCGTGAGATTCTTAATCTTCCGCAAAAGCAGTTGAATAAACTGCGTGCCGAGCAGATTTCGATGATTTTCCAGGACCCAATGACTTCACTAAATCCTTACATGAAGGTGGGTGAGCAGCTGATGGAAGTGCTGATGCTGCATAAGCACATGAGCCGTTCCGAGGCGTTTGAAGGATCGATTCGCATGCTCGACGCGGTCAAGATGCCCGAAGCCCGCAAGCGTATGAAGATGTATCCACACGAATTTTCAGGCGGGATGCGTCAACGCGTGATGATAGCGATGGCGCTGCTGTGCAGTCCAAAACTGCTGATTGCCGATGAGCCAACAACCGCGCTGGACGTGACCGTGCAGGCGCAAATCATGACCCTGCTGAACGAACTGAAGCACGAGTTTAATACCGCGATCATCATGATTACCCACGATCTCGGCGTCGTTGCGGGCATCTGTGACAAGGTGCTGGTGATGTATGCAGGGCGGACTATGGAATACGGTCAGGCGCGCGACGTGTTTTACACCCCGAGCCATCCTTATTCTGTGGGTCTGCTGAATGCAGTGCCGCGCCTCGACGCTGAGGGTGAGTCTTTGCTGACCATCCCGGGCAATCCGCCTAACCTGCTGCGCCTGCCGAAGGGGTGTCCATTCCAACCTCGCTGTCCGTACGCCACCGAAATCTGTGCGACGGCCCCTGCGTTAGAGCGCTTTGGCGATGGTCGCCTGCGTGCCTGCTTCAAGCCCGTGGAGGAACTAGTATGAGCGAAGTGATTAGTATAACTCCGGCGCCGGATACCTCTCCCGTGGACCAGAGAAAAGTGCTGCTTGAGGTCGCCGACCTGAAGGTGCATTTCGACATCAAAGACGGCAAGCAGTGGTTCTGGCAACCCTCAAAAACTCTGAAGGCGGTCGATGGCGTTAGTCTGCGCCTGTATGAAGGCGAAACGCTCGGCGTGGTAGGTGAGTCGGGCTGTGGTAAATCGACCTTTGCTCGTGCGCTGATTGGGCTGGTTAAGGCCACCGACGGCCGCGTAGCCTGGTTGGGTAAAGACCTGCTGAATATGTCTGCTGCCGAATGGCGCAATACGCGCAGCGATATCCAGATGATCTTCCAGGATCCGCTGGCCTCGCTTAACCCGCGTATGACGATAGGTGAGATAATCGCCGAGCCGCTGCGCACCTATAATCCAAAAATGCCGAAACAGCAGGTTAAGGAGAAGGTTAAGGCGATGATGCTGAAGGTTGGCCTGCTGCCCAACCTGATCAACCGCTATCCGCACGAGTTTTCCGGCGGTCAGTGTCAGCGTATCGGTATCGCACGTGCGCTTATCCTTGAACCCAAGCTGGTGATTTGTGACGAGCCGGTCTCGGCACTGGACGTCTCGATTCAGGCCCAGGTCGTCAACCTGCTGCAACAGTTGCAGCGTGAGATGGGCCTGTCGCTTATCTTTATCGCCCATGATTTGGCGGTGGTTAAGCACATCTCCGACCGCGTGCTGGTGATGTATCTTGGCCACGCCGTGGAGCTGGGGACCTATGACGAGGTCTATCATAATCCGCTGCACCCATACACGCGTGCGCTGATGTCGGCGGTACCTGTACCGGACCCGGACAAGGAGCGTAACAAGACCATTCAGCTGCTGGAGGGAGAGTTGCCGTCGCCGATTAACCCGCCGTCGGGATGCGTGTTCCGTACCCGCTGTCCGATTGCCGGGCCGGAATGCGCCAATACGCGCCCTCTGCTTGAGGGAAGCTTCCGCCACGCCGTGTCTTGTTTGAAGGTCGATCCGTTATAATCTGCCGGCGCAAAGACAAAAAACCCCGCACAGTGGCGGGGTTTTTCTTTTGTGGTACGCGCGTTAACGCATCACTCTTTCCACAGAATATGGCAAAGCTTATGGTCTTTTTCACGGCATAGCAGCACGCGAGCAAAGACGTCGTTGATGGGCTCACCGTCTGCGTCGGCTAGACCAATAACGACTTCAGCGAAGAAGTCGGGGTTAAGGTCAAAATCAACGTGCTCGGCCCAGTCTTCGGCAGGGTCATACAGTTCTGCGCCACCGCGCTCCTCAAACTGCAGGTTAAAGATCAGGATATCCGCAGGATCCAAGTTATCTCCAGCCAGTTCGAGGAAGATGTCGTAGGCTTGCTCAAGGGTTTCGTCTTCGGTCAGGCGATTATTCAGATCCATATTCTTCTCATTCAATAGTTTGTGGTGTGATAAGCCATCGGCAGGATGCAGCGACTGCGCCTCGTGGCCGACTCCTTATGACATGACCTATTAGAACATTCTCGCCGCTGCTTTTACAGTAACGGACTGAAAAAGTAGAACAGGCGCTCAACGATACGATGCCAGAAAGGTCGCTTGAGCCAGACCTTCGGGTCGAGGAGGCGAGAGCGCGCGAGATAATCTTCCTGCACCACGGCTAGGTCGGCACCAAAACCGGCGTCATCAATGACCAGCGTAATCTCAAAGTTCAACCACAGGCTGCGCATATCCAGATTTACCGTGCCGACCAGACTCAACTGCCCGTCGACCAGAATGCTTTTGGTATGCAACAGGCCGCCCTCAAACTGGTAAATCTTGACGCCAGCCTCAAGCAGCTCGTTATAAAATGCCCGGCTCGCCCAGCCGACCATCACTGAATCGTTTTTCATTGGCATAATAATGCTGACGTCGACTCCACGCTGTGCGGCGGTGCAAATTGCGTGTAATAAGTCGTCACTCGGCACGAAATAAGGCGTGGTCATGACCAGCTGTTCTCGCGCTGAATACGAGGCGGTCAAAAGCGCCTGATGGATCATGTCTTCAGGGAATCCCGGACCCGAGGCGATAACCTGAATAGTATGCCCGCTCTCCTGCTCGAACGGCATTTGATTGACCTCAGGCTCCGGCGGCAGAATACGCTTACCGGTCTCTATCTCCCAATCGCAGGAGTAGACGATACCCATCGTGGTTGCCACTGGGCCTTCCATACGCGCCATCAGATCAACCCACTGGCCCACGCCGGCATCCTGCTTGAACAGGCGCGGATCGACCATATTCATGCTGCCGCTGTAGGCGACGTAGTTATCGATAAGCACCACCTTGCGGTGTTGGCGCAGATCCATACGACGTAGAAACACGCGGAACAGGCTTACCTTGAGCGCTTCAACAACTTCGATACCGGCGTTACGCATCATTGCCGGGTAAGGGCTGCGGAAAAACTGCAGGCTACCGGCGGAGTCAAGCATCAGTCGACAGTGCACCCCACGCCGCGCGGCGGCCATCAGTGACTCGGCGACCTGATCTACCAGGCCGCCGGGTTGCCAGATATAGAACACCATCTCGATGTTGTGCCGCGCCAGTTCGATATCACGCATGATAGATTTTAGCGTGTCGTCGCTGGTGGTGAGCAGTTGCAGCTGATTGCCTTTTACGCCACCAATTCCCTGGCGACGTTCGCAAAGCTGGAACAGCGATTTTGCTACATCGCTGTTTTCGGTAGCAAAAATTCGATGACAACCTTTGAGATCGTTCAGCCAATGCGCGGTTGAGGGCCACATTGCCTTGGCGCGTTCCGCCCGCCGTTTGCCTAAATGCAGCTCACCAAAAGAAAGATAGGCAATGATTCCAACCAACGGAATAATAAAGATAATCAATAACCAGGCCATGGCCGAAGGTACGGCACGGCGCTTCATTAAAATGCGCAGCGTAACGCCGGCAATTAATAACCAATAACCGAAGACCATAAGCCAACTGATTACTGTATAAAATGTTGTCATAAGGGCGAAAAATCCTGTTCGCGAGCAATTTGGTGAGTGTACGCAGAGTGCGCTAAAGGTTAAACCTTTTATAAAATTTTATCTGCTGCTTCAATCGGCTAGCTCTGATTGAGTTGTCGACAAAGGTAATAATCCAACGAAGCATGTAATTAAGCGTAGCTAAAACTCTCAATGATAAGGTCTAGATGATCTATAATGTTCGCGCTATTTAAACAGAGACCCTTATTAAAGGAATATTTGTTGTATGAAACGCAGTAGAAATGAAGTGGCCCGTTGGCGTATGCAGCGTCAGTCTCAGAGAAGAAAAAGCCGCTGGCTTGAAGGACAATCTCGACGCTATCGGCATATTTACCGTATTCGAGCGATCCATTGTCTACAGCAACAGCGTGTCAGCCTGTTTAGAGTCATCCACGTCTGGTGATGAGGCAATAGGGCTTTCTCGTCAGGTGACAATAATAGGTCATCAACGTGTGATGAAAGAATATTGGGCGCGTAGAGCGCCTTTTTTTACGCCTGTCCGTTGTCGCCCACGCGAAAAAGGGCGCCGCATCTCGGGCAAACCAGCGTCGCGTTTTTACGCACTTTGGCACTTAACTGCTCGGTCGCTGCCTTGCATTCTGGGCACACTACCTTGCTCGTTTTACTGGTCAGAAACTTCAATCCGTCGAAGAATGACATAATGGGGTAACCTCACAGGTTGGGGGAATCAGTCTACCACGTAAGCCTGAGGTTAGCTTGGCACTTCAGAATGAAAGAAGCAGGGTACCCCTGCTTCTGTGAAACCCGGCCAAAATGACGGCTTAGATGGTTTTCTTAAAAGGTTTAACGGTCGTCTTGTGGTACACGCCTGCCAGCATATAAGGGTCAACTTCGGCCCAGCTTTTAGCGGCTTCCAGGCTTTCAAACTCAGCAATCACCAGTGAACCCGTCATGCCCGCATCGCCAGGCTCTTCGCTGTCGATAGCCGGAAGTGGTCCGCCCACCAGAACTCGGCCCTGATCTTTCAGCTTTTGCAGACGATCGATATGCGCAGGGCGCGCGATGCGTCTTTTTTCCAGAGAATTGGCAACATCTTCAGAATAGATCATGTAAAGCATGGTTCACCTTGTCATTTGTTGTCAAAATATCGAATACATCCTAATGCGTTCGTTTCATTAGGGTGAGTTACCATAGCGAAACCCTGTCCTCAGGGAAAGAGGGATGGATGAATCAAAAGTGCAGTATTTGAGAATAGTTTTCATCTCCTTATTGAATATGATTGCTATTTGCATTTAAACTTGCGGATTCACGGGGAAATTGAATCATTATGCAGCCAAGAGCGATGTCTTTAACTAATGCCATGCCGTTAAAAAATCAGTCAATCATTCGCAGAGTAACATTGCCGGCCCTGCTCTCTATCGGCATCCATGCCGCGCTTATTGCGGCCTTACTCTACGTGACCCTCACCGATGCCGTTAAGATGCCCAGGCAGGAAGAGCACGTGATGAGCGTCACCATGGTTAATCCAGAGACCTTCGCTCCGCCGCCAACGCCACAGCCTGAGGTACAGCCGCAGCCCGACCCTGAGCCGGAGCCGGAGGTCAAACCCGATCCGGTGGTGACGCAACCCGTTGCTGTGCCGTTGCCAGAACCCAAGCCGAAGCCAAAGCCGAAGCCGCCAAAACCGGTCAAAAAGCCGCTCGAAAAACCGAAGCCAAAGCCGCATCCGCAGCCTCAGCAGAAACCGGTCGAGAAAACGCAGGAAGTCGCCAAAGCCGAGTCTTCGCCTTTTGCTGCCTCAAAAGCGCCTGTGGCACAGGCGCCAAAACCGGCAGCGCAAACCAATGGCGCGAGCAGTGGTCCGCGTCCGCTTGAGCGGGGTAAGCCGCAGTATCCTGCGCGCGCCTTCGCGCTGCGCATCGAAGGGCGGGTCAAGGTGCAATTCGATGTAGACAGCGACGGTCGCGTGGACAACATCAGAATCTTGTCTGCCGAGCCGCGTAATATGTTTGAGCGTGAGGTGAAAATGGCGATGAACAAATGGCGCTATGAGCCTAAACAGGCCAAAAACCTGACCGTCACGCTGGTATTTAAAATGAACGGCGGCGGTGGCCTCGAGGAATAATTTCTCACCACAGTCTGCTGCTAAAGGAAGGGATAAAACGCCGGTTTTATCCCTTTTTTATTATTTCTGCGATCGCCCCTATTTTTAAACGCTGTTTTTTCGAACACACTCCTGTTTTATTGTCTATCCTCTAAAGGGTTAGCGGTAATTTGTTCTTATTATTTAAATTAAATAAGAATATACCCTTATCAAAGCCAGTGCTTTCATATGAATGATAATTGGTTGTCGCATATTTTCGTGACCCAGGTGGGTCATCGAGGGGACTTCTGTTGCCATCTATCACTTCATGTCATTAATTTATAGAGGAAATAATTATGACGCATAATGATCCCACGCTTTATTCATCACATGATGGAATAACTACCGAGGCCTATCGTCTCAATATTCGGCGGATTTCATGGGGGGCGGTATTTGCCGGCGTTATTCTCTCCATCGTGACCTATTTGCTGCTCTCGATGCTAGGCACCGCCATTGGTGCATCGACAATTGATCCACTCAAGGAGTCCAATCCGCTGGATGGACTGGGCACCGGTGCACTCATCTGGACGCTGGTCAACGTGCTACTTTCCTATGCGGTTGGTGGTTATTTCGCGGGGTATTTGGCAAGAAGAGAAGGGGCATTGCACGGTGTGCTGTCGTGGGGCGTCGTGACTCTAATTTCTGCTTATATTATTGCCACGCTGTTCGGTAGCGCACTCGGTGGCGCAATGAACGTCGCCGGCGAAGGCCTGAAAGCGGTTGGCAGCGGCATTGCTAGCGCGGTGCCACAGGCGGGAAGCTTGGTCAAGAATCAGCTCCAGCAGGCTAATATCAATCTCGATGACCTGCAGAATGAACTGACAACGACGCTGCGCCAGACGGGCAAACCAGAGCTTCAGCCTGAAAATCTGAAGGGCCAGGCACAGGGTGCAGCGGATCAGGCTATGCAGCAGGCGGGCAGTTCGCAGGCACCGGACCAGGATATTAAACAATGGCTAAGCGGCGTTATCTCGCGCGGTGACAGCACGCTGCAGGCGGCGGACCGCGACGCACTGAAAAATATCATTAAGGCGAGAACGGGTAAGTCGGATCAGGAAGCTGACCAAATCGTCGATAAAGCGCAGCAGGCGTATACGCAGGCCTATCAGAAATATCAGCAGTTAAAGGCAGACGCCGAGCAGAAAGCTCGTGAAGTGGCTGACAAGGCCGCGGCTCAGCTTTCAAAAGCCAGCTGGTTCGCCTTCGTCTTACTGGTGATCGGTGGGGTTATTGCCGGTTTTGCAGGAGTATGGGGTTTTCGTACCCAGCTGCATCACGTGGCGCATGAAGACAGAGCGCGCGTGAATCATAACGTGAAGCCGTAACGTAGAAATACGTCGCGGCCACACGGCTGGCCGCGACGTTCATTAAAAGAGTTGAGAACAAATGGCGGTTAGTCGTCCAGCGAACCTGCGGTTTCTACGCTGAAGTTGCTGCGACCTTCCGGCAATTGACGGGATTTCCCCTGATCGTCTACGGCAACGTAGGTAAATACCGCTTCGGTCGCAATATAGCGCTGGCCGATAGGCTCAGAAGAGACTTTCTTGACCCATACCTCGACATTGATAGTAATAGAGCTATTGCCGGTTTTAATACAGCGGGCATAACAACAAACCACATCACCTACGGCCACCGGTTTTAGGAAAGTCATGCCGTCAACGCGCACGGTAACCACACGTCCTTTGGCGATTTCCTTAGCCTGAATTGCGCCGCCCATATCCATCTGCGACATTAACCAGCCGCCGAAAATATCGCCGTTTGCATTGGTGTCTGCAGGCATAGCCAATGTGCGTAACACCATTTCGCCATTGGGTAACTTATGTTTATCGTTCATATCGATGGGCTTCACATTGAGAAATCTAAAGTTTAAGTCCCTAACCGAAGAGGAAAGGGACCTACGGCAGGTTTACGTCTATTTTTTTTCTTCTTTTTCTTCTTCAGGCATATGTCTGAAGATATATATGCCGCTTAACAGCGTGAATACCAGGGTCAGAACGGTAAGTCCGAATACTTTGAAGTTAACCCACACGTTTTCGGGCAACCAGAAGGCGACGTAAATATTCGCCAGACCGCAGAGCAGGAAGAAAATAGCCCATGCGACGTTCAGCTTGCCCCAAACCGCATCGGGCAACGTCAGCTCTTTACCCAGCATCCGCTGAATCAGCGGTTTCTTCAAAACCAATTGGCTAACGAGCAATGCGCCTGAGAACAGCACATAAATCACCGTCACTTTCCATTTAATGAACAGGTCATCATGGAATACCAACGTTAACGTACCGAAAACGGCGACCATAACAAAGGTAATAAGTGTCATTTTTTCCACTTTGCGGTATTTGATCCAGGTAATAATCAAAGCCAGCGCAGTGGCGGCAATCAGAGCACCCGATGCCACATAGATGTCGTAAAGCTTATAAAAAACAAAGAATACAATCAGGGGAAGAAAATCAAGGAGCTGCTTCATACTTCATTCCATATTTTAGGTAAGCCCTGACTATACCGGATCCTTTTCTGCCTTCAAAATGCGGCCCGTTTTTCATCCCGTACAGTAGAGCATTGTCGAATTTGGTGACTTTGCCACAGTTGTTATTCAAATGAGGCGTTTGTTTTCAGTTCGTTACATTATCCTGAGCGAAATCGGGTTTTTTATTCGCTGAAGACGAAATAAAGGGGCGTTTTTCGCCCCTTTTGACTCTTTCGACAATCTGTCTCGCCTGGCGTCAGGCGCGCAGTTTGGTGTAAAGGCGGAACAGATAAATCAGCAGATAGGCCGAAATGAGGTTGCTCACCGCGCTGAGCACTACGGTAGCCACTTCAGGACCCAAGAACTTCAAATGGCTGACGGCCAGTAATACCAGCATTTTTGCTGCCAACCACAGCATGATGGCAGGAACAATCAGGCGGCTGTTGGCAAAGGCCAGTTTGGCGCTCAATTTAATCGACTTGAAAACGCCTACCTTCTCCGTCGCCACAATAATCGGCGCGAATGAAACTGCGACCGCAATAATCAGACCGGGGACGATGAAAAGCGTCAAGCCAAGCTGCACAATCAGGGTACACAGGAACATCAGCAGCAGCACGCGCGGCAGCATAGGGGCTGAGGCACCGATAGAGCGCAGCGCGCTGGTGCGCACGCCTGACGAAACCTGCTGGATGAGCGTCATCAGACCGCCAACCAACAGCACGTTACCGACCAATGCCGAGAAGGTGGCTGCAGCAGATACTTTTAGCAGCACCATCTGTTGCTCAGGGGTCATCTGCTGAATGATTTCCTGAATGCTCATCCCTGCCGTGTCCGAGAGCGAGTCGCTACCGCTGGTGAGCAGGCTGAGTTGATCGCTGTCCGGTGTAAAAGCGTGATTCAAAATGACGGTAATAAATGCGGTCAACAGCGCCAGCAGCAAGATGCTGCCGAGTTGATTACGCAAAAAATTGAAACTGTCACGGTACAACGAACTGGCCGTGATAGGCATGAAGGCTCCTAAGGGTATCTATAATTTTTCCGAACCGCGATTGTACCTTGTAATGGTCTTGCTGGCACCCCGGCAATCGCTTGAGTGACGCTTCTTACGAACTCTTACTTTTGCTGGTTTAATGTACGCGCATTTTTTTCAGGAATTTGGGATTAAAAAGCGGATTTATAAGGATTAAATTGGAAGACAATTAATTCGAAAATAAATTCACTTTCAAGATAAATAAATGAAAATTCGCTCTTTTTGCGTAAAGAGTCTTGATTGTTTTTTTTAGCAAAACTAGGATGCAATGAGTTTATCTACCTTAGCAGCGAATATGAAAATTCTTTTGATTAGACGTGACAATATTGGCGATCTTATTTTAACAACGCCGCTGATTGCCACGCTTGCAGGGCAAAAAACGAACAAGCTTGATTTGCTGGTTAATACCTATAATAAAGATGTTCTGGAGGGGAACCCGCACATCGGTAAAGTCCACCTCTACTGCAAATCACATCACCGTAAACTCGGGCAAACCTTGCTTGGAGTCTATCTCGCTCGACTAAAAACCATCTTTTCGGTGCGTTTTGCACGTTATGACGTGGCCATCGTGGGCAGTTCCGACAAGCGGGCGCTAAAATGGGCCAAAATGTCGGGCGCGAAGCGCATTATTGCCATCGGCGATCACTGGCCTGACTGCGTGACGGATAAAATTCCTTCAGTGAAAGGACAGCATATTGTCGAATCACTGAATAAGCTGTCTCAACCTCTAGGTATTGACCAACTACCGGGGCCGCTCGAACTCTACGTCTCCGAGCCTGAAATTGCCAAGATGGCAGAAAAGTATGGCATTAAACGTGATAAGCCGGTCTATGGCGTGCAAATTAGCGCGCGTAAACCTCAGCAACGTTGGCAGGTCGAGAAGTTTATCGAGTTCACCCGCCGACTGTCGGCGCGTGAAGACTGCCAGATAGTGTTGTTCTGGTCTCCGGGCGCAGAGGACAACCCTGAGCATCCTGGCGATGATAGCAAAGCGCAGCGGATTATTGATGCTTGCGCAGACATCAACCTGATTGCACTGCCAACGCGCAGCATTCGTGAGTTAATGGCGGCGATGTCGCTTTGCGACCAAATAATCACCAGCGACGGTGGCGCACTGCATATTGCTGCTGGCGTACAAAAACCGGTGGTAGCGATGTTCGGTAACAGCGACGCTGTCTACTGGGGGCCGTGGAAGGTGCCGTGTGCGGTTATCAATGCGCCGTCTGAGGACGTCGGTCTGTTAGACGTTGACAGCGTTTATAGCCACTTCACCGCGCTGCGCGCGAGGGTGCTAGCGCCTGCTGAAGAGCGTGTACTGCTCACCGCCTGAAGCGATTATCGCATCTCATTAAAACGCCGGAAATTTCCGGCGTTTTTTTTTGTCATCTCTTTCTGACCTCTGACTAAACGGCAAGTGTCGCCAGCGAGACGGCCTGCATTAATGGCGGTAAACCATAGCGTGCACGTGCGCGATCGCAGGCTTCGTTGGCAACGTCGTTGAGACCAGACTGGTCAAACTCACGGCAAGGCGTTGGACGGTTCAGATAGATGGAACAGGAAACCGATTTGCCAATTTCACCGTCAAGCGCCACACATCGCGGCGACTTGGGAACATTGGTGCCTTGCATACAGCTCAGGAAAGGGGTGACTTGCTCTGTTAACGCTTGCGGAACGACGCCGCCTGCCTCTTCAGATTCAGCCCAGTAAAAAGATACACGGAAATAGGCGCAACATGCGCCGCAGGACACGCAGGGATTATCAATATCGCTCATCTTGGAAGCTACCGAAAACGGAAACGTAAAACCAAAAACAAACTGTGAGAAAGCAAATTACGCGCTCCCGATTTTTTCCACAACTGATATTTCATTGCCAGTCGTAAAGATTAAAAAAAGCATTTTTTGATCCAGATCAATGCCTTTGTTATTAGTAAGTTAGAATCAATTTAACAATGTGCATTTACATCAGTTTTCATATAAAAACCTGACCTCGATACGGCTAAAACTTTGCGGAGTATGGCTAAATACCCGTAAATAACCACAACGAGGGAATGGATAATGAAAGCAGCACATTGGGCACTGCTCGCCGCAGCCGTTTTGCCAACGGTAGCCAGTGCCAATCAGGCCGGGGATGTAATTGTTCGCGTCGGTACCGCAACGGTAAGACCTTCGGCAAATTCGCCGAGCGTACTGGGTTCGCTGGGATCGTTTAATGCCAGCAACAACACCCAGATGGGCCTGACTTTAGGTTACATGTGGACTGATAACATCGGTACCGAACTGCTGGCCGCAACCCCTTTCAGGCATAAAATCGGCCTCAATGGAATGGGCGATATCGCCACCGTGCGTCAACTGCCGCCAACGCTGATGGCGCAGTATTACTTTGGTGATAAAGAAGACACACTGCGTCCGTATGTCGGCGTCGGCGTTAACTACACCACCTTCTATCATGCGCGCTTTAACGAAACCGGCTCCAATGCCGGACTGTCTGATCTGAGCATGAAACATTCGTGGGGTTGGGCGGGTCAGGCGGGGGTCGACTACAACATCAATCGCAACTGGCTGCTGAATGCCTCGGTCTGGTGGATGGACATCGACACCACCGCACGCTTCAAGGCGGGTGGCGAGCAACAGTCGGTGAGTACGCAGCTCAATCCATGGGTGTTCATGTTCGCCGTGGGTTACAAGTTCTAAGCACGATTTTTAGCACGGACTCGGCAAGCTAAAACAGAAAAGGCGTCTAAAGAGACGCCTTTCGTCTTACTGTATTAACGCATTATTTAATTTGGGTATCGTTCTCAACGGAACGCACGCCAGCAACGCCCTCCGTCACGACAACGGCTCTTTGAGCTTCAGACGCAGAGGTGACAAATCCGCTCAGCTGAACGCGACCCTTGAAGGTCTCAACGCTGATTTCACGCGACTTGATGTTTTTATCGGCCAGCAGGGCTGATTTAACCTTGGTGGTTACCACGGTGTCATCGATATATCCGCCGGTGCCTTCCTGTTTTGCCGTAGGTGCACAGGCTGCCAATGCGGTGACCACGACGGCTGCCATGCAAATTGCTGAAAGACTTTTTAATAGCTTCATAATTTTACTCTCCATGCATGTGTTATCAGAAACTAATAAACTCACCGTAATAAATACGCGCGATTTTTCTTATAAACCGACAAGTACCTGATTAAGCATAATAAACAATCAGTCAAATAAGTGTGGTTGAAAAGTGCGGGATAGACAATTTCAGCAGGTAAAAAAGTTAAAAACTTTGAAAAAAATAAAGCCCCGATCACAGCATGAACGGGGCTTTTTAACGCTAATGCTTGTGCTTAGCGGCGGGTGGCGGCCTTCATCTCTGAGACGAAGCGGGACAGCTGAGCGAGCATCTCGGCAGGATTATCCTGATTGTTTTCGATGATGCGCACGGTCGCTGAGCCTGAAATAGCTCCTGCCGCACCGGCAGCCAGCGTCTCTTTCACCTGTGAAGGTTCGGAAATACCGAAACCCTGTAGTGGCGGTGCCGCATTGTATTCACGCAGCTTGTCTACCAGATGATTGAGAGGCGTAATTGCGCGCTTCTCCGTGCCGGTTACGCCAGCGCGGGAAAGCAGATAGGTATATCCACGGCCGTGTGAGGCAATCTCACGCAGCAGGTTATCGCTCGCATTGGGTGGGCAGATGAAGATAGGTGCCACGCCGTGACGCATCGCAGCGGCTCGGAACGGCGCAGACTCTTCAAGCGGCACGTCTGCGACCAGCACAGAGTCCACGCCTGCCTTGGCGCATTTGGCATAAAACTCGTCGATGCCGTTATGGAACACCAGGTTGGCGTACATCAGCAGGCCCATCGGAATATCCGCATGCTTTTCGCGAATTTTAGCCAGCATGTCAAAGCAAATCGTAGGCGTTACGCCCGACGCGAAAGCGCGCAGGTTGGCATTCTGAATGGTCGGGCCGTCGGCCAGCGGGTCAGAGAACGGAATCCCCAGCTCCAGCGCGTCGGCACCGGCTTCAATCAAGGTATCGACAATCGCCAGAGACAGTTCGGGATTCGGGTCACCCAGCGTCACGAAGGGAACAAACGCGCCTTCGTTTTGGCTTTCTAAACGCTTGAAAAGTTGTTGATAGCGTTCCATCAGATTTCTCCCCGGGCAGTCAGGATGTCGTGAACGGTAAAGATGTCTTTATCACCGCGGCCAGAAAGGCTCACCACCAGGATCTGTTCTTTCTGCGGGTCTTGTTTAATCAGTTTCAATGCATAAGCCAGCGCGTGAGAAGACTCAAGCGCAGGAATAATCCCTTCGTGGCGCGACAGCGCCTTGAAGGCCTCCAGCGCTTCGTCGTCGGTAATCGACACATATTCGGCGCGGCCAATGCTGTTGAGATAGGCGTGCTGCGGTCCAACGGACGGGAAGTCCAGACCGGCAGAAATGGAGTAAGATTCCTCAATCTGGCCTTCATCGGTTTGCATCATCGGGGCTTTCATACCGAAGTAGATGCCGACCGGCGCATGCTTGAGTGGTGCACCGTGGTGGCCGGTTTCAATACCCAGCCCCGCAGGCTCGACGCCAATCAGCTTCACGGCGGTGTCGTCAATAAAGTCGGCAAACATACCGATAGCGTTGGAACCTCCGCCCACACAGGCAATAACGGCGTCAGGCAGACAACCTTCGCGCTCCTGCATCTGCGCCTTGGTTTCTTCACTGATCATGCGCTGGAATTCACGCACGATAGTGGGGTAAGGGTGCGGGCCTGCGGCGGTGCCCAGCATGTAGTGTGATTTCTCATAGCTGCCAGACCAGTCGCGCAGTGCCTCGTTGCACGCATCTTTCAGCGTTGCGGAGCCGCTGTGCACAGGGATGACTTCGGCACCCATCAAACGCATACGGAACACGTTCGGAGACTGACGTTCGACGTCTTTAGCGCCCATATAGATGCGGCATTTCAGGCCAAGCAGGGCGCAGGCCAGTGCAGACGCTACGCCGTGTTGACCGGCACCGGTTTCGGCGATAATTTCGGTTTTGCCCATGCGTTTTGCCAGCAGGGCCTGACCCAGCACCTGGTTGGTTTTATGCGCGCCGCCGTGCAGCAGGTCTTCGCGCTTCAGATACAGCTTGGTACTAGTACCTTCGGTCAGGTTTTTGCACAGCGTCAATGCGGTCGGACGGCCAGCATAGTTCTTCAGCAGGTCGATAAATTCTGCCTGAAACTCGGGGTCGCGCTGTGCGTTAACAAAGGCTTCTTCCAGTTGGATAAGCGCTGGCATCAGAATTTGCGGCACATACATGCCGCCAAATTCGCCGAAGTAGGGATTAAGTAAAGTCATGTTGTCTCTTCCTATAACACTCATTTAGTAAGCGCGTAGCGTCTGGAATACGGCAGTAATTTTGTCCGCATCTTTGATGCCAGGTTCGCTTTCAACACCTGAATTGAAATCCAGTCCGGCGCAGCCAAGTTGGGCTGCCTCTACGCAGTTGTCCGCGCCCAGGCCACCGGCCAGCAGCACGTTATCGAGCTTTTCACCCGCCAGCTTGCTCCAGTCAAAACGCTGGCCGGTGCCGCCTTTGCCGTTGTCGAGCACGTAGCGTTCAACGTGTTCGAGGTTGCGGGCCGGAATAGAATCTTTGACGCTCAGCGCTTTCCAGATTTGACAATTGTGCGGCAGAATTTCACGCAGATGATTGATGTAAGTCTGATCTTCATCACCGTGCAGCTGTACGGCAAACAGATTCAGCGTCTTGGCTTTCTCTGCCACCTCGGCTTTCTCCGCATCGCGGAACACACCCACGTATTTCAGCGGCGCTCCGCTCTGAACTTGTCGAGCCTGCGCGCTGTCTACAAAGCGCGGAGAGGCTGCAACGAAAATCAGTCCACCGTAGATGGCACCGGCCTGATAGGCGACGTTGGCGTCCTGGGGGCGAGTCAGTCCACAGACTTTATTTTCGCCGAGCAGCACGCGGCGTACCGCGCTGTTCAGGTTTGCTTCGGACATCAGCGCGCTGCCAATCAGGAAGCCATTGGCGAAACGGCTTAACTCACGAATTTGCGCGTAGTCCTTGATGCCAGACTCACTGATCACCGTCACGCCGTGCGGCACGCGGGGTGCCAGCTCGCGGGTACGGTTCAAATCGATAGACAGGTCGCGCAGGTCGCGGTTGTTGATGCCAACGACCTTGGCCTTCAGCTGCACCGCGCGTTCAAGTTCTTCTTCATTACTCGCTTCGGTCAGAACCCCCATGTTCAGGCTGTGGGCCACGGCGGCGAGCTGGACATATTGCTCGTCGTCCAGAACCGACAGCATCAGCAGGATGGCATCTGCCTGATAGAAACGCGCCAGATGGATCTGATAAGGGTCGATGATAAAGTCTTTGCACAGCACCGGCTGAGTCACTTCGGCGCTCACCAGCGGCAGAAAATCAAAGCTGCCCTGAAAGTATTTCTCGTCGGTCAGGACAGAAATGGCGGAGGCGAAATTCTTGTAAACTCCTGCAATTTCAACCGGATCAAAATTATCGCGGAGGGTGCCTTTCGACGGAGAGGCTTTTTTGCATTCAAGAATAAAAGCGGTTCTGGCACCCTGTAGCGCGTGATAGAAGCTGCGCTGGCTTGGTTTGATTTCGTTCTGAAAACTGGCCAGGGGTTGCTGTTCTTTACGTGCCGCGACCCAAACTTCTTTATCGCGGACAATCTTGTGGAGCACGGTTTCCTGCTGCATCACTTATCCTCTTGCTGCCAATGCGGTAACGCGTCGGAAGGGTTCCCCGCTGCGCATTACTGCCAAAGCTTTTTGTGCGTTTTGTTTTAAATCTTCCTGCCCGAAAAGTCGCAATAACATGGCGACATTGGCGGCCACGGCCGCCTCGTGGGCAGGGTCACCTTTACCTTGTAACAAGCGTGCCAGAATGTCACGGTTTTCTTCTGGCTCGCCGCCGAGCAGGGCGGTTATCGGATAATTTTCCAAACCAAAGTCCTGTGGCGTCAGTTCATAGGTCTCGATTTCACCGTTTTTTAGTTCGGCAACCTGAGTCGGTGCGTGGATGGCTACCTCATCCATGCCGCCACCGTGTACCACGGCTGCACGCTCATAGCCCAGCGTGCGCAGTGTTTCGGCGATCGGGCGGACCAGCTCTGGGCTGTAGACGCCAATCAGCGCCAGAGGCGGTCTGGCCGGGTTAATCAATGGGCCCAAAACGTTAAACAGCGTGCGGGTCTTCAGCGCCTTACGGACCGGCATCGCGTGGCGAAAACCGGTGTGATACTGCGGCGCGAACAGGAAGCACACGCCAAGGTCGTCCAGCGCCGCGCGGGACTCGGCGGCGGGCATATCAAGACGAATACCGAACGCCGCCAGCAGATCGGAAGAACCCGAGCGACTTGAGACGCTGCGGTTGCCGTGCTTGGCGACGCGAGCGCCGCAGGCAGCGGCGACGAAGGCGCTGGCGGTCGAGATATTAATGCTGTTAGTGCCGTCACCACCGGTTCCGACGATATCGGCAAACGCATAGTCTGGACGCGGAAATGGCTCGGCATCGGCCAGTAACGCCTGGGCAGCCCCGGCGATTTCAGCCGGCTGCTCGCCGCGCACTTTCATGCTGATCAGTGCAGCGGCCAGCTGCGCAGGCTCGAGCTCGCCCTTAACAATGGCGCTGAACAACGTTTGGCTCTCTTCCTGAGTCATCGGCTGTGCCTGGTAAAGGTTTTCCAGAATACCTGCAATTTTTTGCGTTTCCATGACGACTCCTTGTTACGCCAAAGCCCAGGCCAATGTCTGTTCCAGCAGACGGGCGCCCTGAGAAGTTAGAATTGATTCCGGGTGGAATTGGAAGCCGCACACGCGGTCTTCTTCATGGCGAACGGCCATCACCATGTCACCGAAGCGGGCGTTGACCGTCAGCCCATCGGGAATTTGGCTCCCGACCAATGAGTGATAGCGCGCTACTGGCAGCGGGTTGTTCATGCCTGCAAACATCCCTTCATTGTCGTGGGTAATCGAAGAGGCTTTACCGTGCAGGATTTCGCCTGCTTGCCCAACGTGACCGCCGTAGGTTTCAACAATCGCCTGATGGCCAAGGCAGATGCCGATAATCGGCAGCTGACCGCGCAGACGGCGCAGCAGTTCAGGCATGCAGCCCGCCTCTGATGGCGAACCAGGACCCGGTGACAGCAGCAGAACAGGCTTTTCCAACTGACTAAGCTTTTCGATGATGATCTCGGCCGGAATATGGTTACGGTAAATCACCACGTTGTGGCCGCTTGAGCGCAGCTGGTCTACCAGGTTGTAGGTAAAGGAGTCTACGTTGTCGAGAAGTAAAATATCGGCCATCTTAAAACACCTCTTTAACATGATGAGCTGTGGCGATGGCACGCAGCACGGCACGGGCTTTATTACGGGTTTCGTCGGCTTCTGCCTGCGGAACGGAGTCGAGCACGACGCCGCCGCCTGCCTGTACGGTGGCAACGCCGTCTTCAACGTAGGCAGAACGAATGACGATACAGGTATCAAGGTCGCCGTGAGCGGTGAAGTAGCCCACCGCGCCGCCGTAGCTGCCGCGGCGAGTGCCTTCAGACTCTGCAATCAGCTGCATGGCGCGTACTTTTGGTGCACCGGTCAACGTGCCCATATTCATTACCGCCTGATAGGCGTGCAGTACGTCGAGATCGGCACGCAGTGTGCCGACAACGCGAGAGACCAGATGCATCACGACGGAGTAACGGTCAACCTTGGTCAGGTCGGCGACGTAGCGGCTGCCTGGTTCACAGATGCGCGCCAGATCGTTGCGTGCCAGGTCAACTAGCATCAGGTGTTCGGCCAACTCTTTGTGGTCGGTACGCATTTCCAGCTCGATACGGCTGTCGAGGTCTGCATCAAGCGAACCATCGGCACGGCGGCCACGAGGACGGGTGCCTGCAATCGGATAAATTTCAATCTGACGGTTGGTCGCGTCATATTTCAGCGCGCTCTCAGGAGACGCACCGAACAGGGTGAAATCGTTGTCCTGCATGAAGAACATATAAGGACTTGGGTTGCTGTTTTTCAGCGTTTCATAGGCTGCCAGCGGTGCAGGGCAAGGCAGTGAGAAGCGGCGTGAAGGCACAACCTGGAAGATTTCACCGGCACGAATCGCCTCTTTCATCTGCTCGACCACGCCACCGAACACTTCATCGCTCTGATTGCAGCTGAGCTGCATGTCGTTCACGGTCTGGTGCGGAATAGTGTGTGGCGGCTGTTGCAGTTGATGTTGCAGCTGCTCAAGACGTTCGGTCAGGCGCTGTTTCTCTTCCTGGTCAGGCGTAAACAGGCTGGCCTGCAAACGGCTAGTGCGCTTCTGATGGTCGAGAACCAGCAGGGTTTCGGCCAAATAGAAGCAGAAGTCCGGACAGCGCTGATCGGCACGAAGCTGCGGAAGATCTTCGAAACCGGCCACCAGATCGTAGGCGAAGAGGCCACCGAGGAACATCGCCTCGCGCTCATCTTCCGGTGACTCCACCAAATTGAGCACGTTGCGCAGTGCGTCGAACACTGACTGAGAACGCAGGCGGGCATCTTCATCCTGAAGAGTGTCGATGACCGGGAAGGTCAGCTCGCGACCGTTTGGACGCGCCACGTTCTGCACATCGGCAGGCAGAGACGCATCGAGCAGCGGCAGCAGGGATGCACCGTTGGTCGTCAGCGCCTGGATATTGACGACGCGACCCAGTGCGGTGATGCGCAGCGCGCTGTCGACGATAAGCAGGCTCTTCAGGCTCTGCTTGGTATTGATTTCAGCACTCTCGAGCAGCAGCGTTGCAGGGCGAGCGCCGCACAGCTGGTGGAAAATTGCCGTAGGATCGCCACGGTGACTTCCTTGTGATGTCAGTAATTCTAATTTATATCGTTGATTACTCATGATTTTTCCTAAAATTTATCCACAAAAAAACCCGCAATGAGCGGGCTTCGGGTATCTGCAGCGTCTGATGACAGCTATGCGCGATTACACCGCCCGCGTTGGGGAGGCGCGCCACCAGCTGTTAGAAGAAGTCATGTTGGTTTTCATCATCAGTCACTCTAGTAAGTTGTGCTTGCCTGAATTCGGTTGTCACAGCGTGCTGTGAACTTGCGTACTAGTTAACTAGTTCATTGATGTAAAGTCAACCTCCTTTTTGACATTCTTTAGGCAAAAAGGAGGTTGTGCGCAAATCTGGGGCGGAGTTGCTCAAAAACCATGCTGTTCAGGCCAATAATCGAGATAGCGGTAACTCCACAAAGGCATCCGCGTTATGATAGGGACAGTTTTTTATAACCGGTCTTTCTGTAATTATTATGACATCCAGTTTATCCGACAATCCTGCATTCACCCTTTATGACCTGCACAGCCACACCACCGCCTCAGACGGCTACCTGACGCCCGAAGAACTGGTCAAGCGTGCGGTCGACATGCGCGTCGGCGTTTTAGCTATTACCGATCACGACAGCACCGAAGGGCTGGCTCGTGCAGCGGCGGCCATCGAGGCGCACAATCTGCCGCTTCAACTGATCAACGGCGTTGAAATTTCCACGCTATGGGAAAATCACGAGATCCATATTGTTGGTTTGCGCATCGACCCTGAGCATCCGGCGATGATTGCGTTGCTTGAGAATCAGGCGCGGTTGCGCGTCGAGCGTGCACAAGAGATAGGTCGCCGGCTGGCCAAGGCACGCATCGAAGGTGCATGGGAAGGCGCACTACGTCATGCACAGGGCGGGGCGGTTACGCGAGCTCACTTTGCGCGTTATCTGGTTGAAGTCGGTGCTGCCGAGAACATCGCTAAGGTGTTTAAAAAATACCTCGCCAAGGGCAATACCGGTTACGTTCCGCCACAGTGGTGTACAATAAAAGAAGCTATTGATGTTATTCATCAATCTGGTGGACAGGCGGTCGTGGCACATCCAGGACGTTACGACCTGTCAACCAAGTGGTTAAAGCGCCTGCTTGCCTACTTTGCCGAGCAGGGCGGCGACGCGATGGAAGTCGCGCAGTGTCAGCAAGCGCCTCATGAGCGAGCGCAGCACGCCGCTTTTTCCCGAGATTATCATTTATTGGCGTCGCAGGGGTCTGATTTCCATCAGCCCTGCTCGTGGATTGAGCTGGGCCGCAAGCTTTGGTTACCGGCCAACGTCGAGGCCGTCTGGAAAGACTGGCCCGTCCTTCGTCCTTGAGGCTGCAACTGCATTGGCTGTACTCTATAACCGCCTTGTTGCAGCTCAAATGACATGGGATTGATAGCCCGGCGCCTTATTAAGTGAAGAGGATTTGCTATGAGTCAATATTTTTACGTTCACCCTGAGAACCCGCAGCCGCGATTGGTTAACCAGGCCGTCGACATGCTGCGTAAAGGCTGCGTGATTGTTTATCCGACCGACTCAGGCTATGCGCTGGGCTGCCGTCTGGAAGACAAGGCGTCTATGGAACGCATTTGCCGTATTCGTCAACTTGACGGCACGCACAACTTTACGCTGGTCTGCCGCGACTTGTCCGAACTGTCAACCTATGCCTATGTCGACAACACGGCTTTCCGGTTGATCAAAAATAATACCCCCGGCAATTACACGTTCATTCTCAAGGCGACCAAAGAAGTGCCACGCCGTCTGATGAACGACAAGCGCAAGACTATCGGGCTGCGCGTACCCTCCAATCCAATTGCGCTGGCGTTGCTTGACGTGCTTGGAGAACCGTTGATGTCGACCACCCTGATGCTGCCGGGTAATGACTTCGCCGAGTCGGACCCGGAAGAGATCAAGGACAACATCGGCAAGCTGGTGGACCTCATTCTAGACGGCGGTTCGATTGGCCAGCAGCCAACCACCGTTATTGACCTGACAGACTCTGTGCCAGAAGTGGTACGCGAAGGGGCAGGCGATCCTGTACCGTTCCGCTGAGTTATCGAAGCCAACGCAAAGATGCGTGAAAGTTAGCCGATTTGTTAGACAATCATAAGTACACTCGACTAATAAATGTGTATAATAGTCGGCTGACTTTTTACTAATGCTAAGTCACTGTATTCTAGTGGGTGGGTGATGTTATTCATCGCGCCATCCGCTCCCCCCGACGCCTGTGAAGGCGACAAAAGAGGCTGCTCAATGAGCGAGAAGTTTAATTCCAGTAAGCAAAAAAACGAAAAATATTCGTCTGACAAGCCGCGTTCTCAGCGCAGCGAGTCGGATAAGCCGCGCGGCAAAAAGCCGGGTGCGGATAAATCCCGTATTGAAACCGTTCGTGGTGGCAAGCCTGCCGCGGATAAATCCGGTGCCGATAAAGGTCGAACCGATAAGCCACGCGGTGACAAACCACGTAACGGTAAACCACAGGGCGACAAACCGCGCAGCAATAAGCCGCGTAACGAGTCCCTGGTGGTGAAAAAAGTCAGTGATGACGAAGCAGAAGAAGCGCCAAAGTACGAAAAGCCTAAAAACGCACGTGACGATGGCGATGGCCTGCAGAGCGAAAAGCTGCAAAAGGTATTAGCCCGTGCAGGTCACGGCTCTCGTCGTGAAGTTGAAGCGATGATTCAGGCTGGCCGCGTCAGCGTTGACGGTAAGATTTCCACCCTCGGCGATCGCGTTGAACTGACCGCAGGCACCAAAATCCGTCTCGATGGCCACGTGCTGTCGATTCTTGAAGCGGAAGACACTGTCTGCCGCGTGCTGGCGTACTACAAACCAGAAGGCGAACTCTGTACCCGCAGTGATCCTGAAGGTCGTCCGACCGTGTTCGACAGGCTGCCAAAAATGCGCGGTTCGCGCTGGGTTGCCGTGGGTCGTCTTGACGTCAACACTTCAGGTTTACTGCTGTTCACCACCGACGGTGAGCTGGCTAACCGCCTGATGCACCCAAGCCGCGAAGTTGAGCGCGAATACGCTGTGCGCGTGTTTGGCCAGATTGACGATGAGAAAATCAAACAGCTGAGCCGTGGCGTACAGCTGGAAGACGGTCCTGCCGCTTTCCGCACCATCAAATATCAGGGCGGTGAAGGCCTGAATCAGTGGTACAACGTGACTCTGACCGAAGGGCGTAACCGCGAAGTACGTCGTCTGTGGGAAGCCGTTGGCGTACAGGTTAGCCGTCTTATCCGCGTTCGCTACGGCGATCTTAACCTGCCTAAAGGCCTGCCTCGCGGCGGCTATAAAGAGCTGGATCTGCCGGACATCAACTACCTGCGTCAGCTGGTAGACATGACCGAAGAAACCGTGAGCAAGATGCCGGTTGAGCGCGATCGCCGCCGCGTGAAGGCGAATCAGATTCGCCGTGCGGTAAAACGCCATACTCAGGTTGCTCCTGCTCGTCGCAGCAGCGGTCCAGGCAAGCGCTGATCGACGTCAGCCAAAAAAAACCGCAGCCATTGTGCTGCGGTTTTTTTTGTTTCGATAATCAGGCCCGGTCTACCAGTCGATACCCTGTTGGGCCATGATGCCTGCGTCGAAGGCGTGTTTGACGGGGCGTAGTTCGCTCACGGTATCGGCCAGTTCAAGCAGGTCGCGATGGCATCCACGGCCGGTGATGATAACCGTCTGGTGGGCAGGGCGTGCATTTAGCGCATCAATGACTTCTTGTAAATCCAGATAGCCAAAACTCAGCATGTAGGTCAGTTCGTCAAGCACGACTAAATCAAGCGAGCTATCGGCCAGCATGCGTTTACCGTGCTGCCAGACGGCCTGACACGCCAGCGTGTCCGTCTCTTTATTCTGAGTTTCCCAGGTAAAACCGGTGGCCATCACCTGAAATTCGACGCCGTGCGGCTCAAGCAGATTTCGCTCGCCGTTCGGCCATTCACCTTTGATAAACTGGATGACACCCGCGCGCAACCCATGGCCTACGGCGCGGGTAACGGTCCCGAAAGCGCCGGTCGTTTTACCTTTGCCGTTCCCCGTCAGCACGATAAGAATGCCGCGCGTTTCTTTTGCCGCCTCAATACGTGCATCGACCTGTTCTTTAAGCTTTTGTTGTCGCTGCTGGTGTCTGTCTGCGCTCATTGTTTTCGCCTGAATTATTCCGCAGGGCCGGCTTTACGGCCGGGCTGTGCGTCGAAACTGGTGCCGGTTTTCCGGCGGCTGTCGTCACCCATCAGATACAAGTAAAGTGGCATGATATCGGCAGGTGTTTTCAGTTTTTGGCTGTTTTCATCCGGGAATGCAGATGCCCGCATACTGGTGCGTGTTCCGCCCGGATTGATGCAGTTAACCCGCAGGTTGGTATGTTTGTACTCGTCTGCTAGCACCTGCATAAGCCCCTCGGTAGCGAACTTGGAGACGGAATAGGCGCCCCAACCGCTGCGGCCTTCGCGGCCCACGCTTGAGCTGGTAAAGACCAGCGATGAGCTGGCAGATTTCAATAATAGAGGCAACAGGCTCTGGGTCAGCATAAAGGCTGCGTTGACGTTTACCTGCATCACGTCGTGCCAGTCTTGCAGTTTGATGTCGCTGACCGGAACAATTTCACTCAACAAACCGGCGTTGTGCAGCACGCCGTCGAGGCGGGGAACCCATTCTGCGATACGGTCGGCCACGCGCTGGCAGTCTTCCTGCGAAGCATGCAGCAGGTCGAGCGTGAGGTACTCGGCAGGGTGCCAACCCTGTTGGGCAATCTCTTGCTGAACGCTAACCAGTTTGCTTTCGGTACGGCCAAGCAAAATAACCTGCGCACCGAAGCGGGCGTAGGTGAGTGCGGCTTCACGGCCGATACCATCGCCTGCACCGGTAACCAGAATAATACGTTGGCGAAGCAGGTCGGATTTAGGATGATAATGCACTGAATTTGTCCTCAAAGTGGCGTCAGGATGCGGTGGCAGAGGCCATCAACGCATCGAACCAACTCGTTTGCCGGGAGCAATAACCTCAACCGTGACCAAACGAATTGACAGAATAGATTTTGAAAATGGGTGAATAATTGCAGTTATATGCCTTAAATGGACATGACTTTCAATGATTAACCCAAGATTGCGCAGATCATTTGTAACAAAAATGAACTCCAGCCGCACCATGTTTAGAAAATTTAACGCATTATTGGGATAAAAGCGGTGTCTCTTTGTTTCGAGCACGGTTTGGCACAAGACTCATCGACGGCGATTGTCTAGAATGGGCGTCGTATCTTATCAGAATGTGAAAAGGCGGTATTTGTGGATTTACTTTCTCTGTATGGGCTGTTTTTAGCCAAGATAGTCACCGTCGTGGTGGCCATTGGCGCACTGATTGTGCTGGTCATTGGGCTGCGTCACCGTAAATCGTCGGGTAAGGGGGAGCTACGCCTGACCGACCTGGGTGAAGAATATCGCGAAATGCAGCGCGAAATGCGCACCGCCCGCCTGAGTCCGGCAGAACAAAAACTTAGCCTTAAAGCGTTTAAAAAGCAGGAAAAAGCCGACGCTAAAGCGAAAAAGCAGCAGGCAAAAACCGGTACTACGTCCAGCAAACCCTGTTTGTATGTCCTTGATTTTAAAGGAAGCATGGGCGCACATGAAGTCACCTCTCTGCGTGAAGAGATCTCGGCGGTACTGGCGGTGGCAACTCCGCAGGATGAAGTCTTATTGCGCCTCGAAAGTCCGGGCGGCGTGGTGCACGGTTATGGTCTGGCGGCATCTCAGCTTGTTCGTCTGCGTCAGGCGGGGATTCGCCTGACCGTTGCGGTCGACAAAGTCGCAGCCAGCGGCGGTTACATGATGGCCTGCGTCGCTGACCGTATCGTGGCAGCACCGTTCGCCATCATCGGCTCGATTGGCGTCGTGGCACAGATCCCTAACTTCAGCCGTTTGCTGAAGAAAAACGATATCGACGTTGAGCTACACACTGCCGGTCAATATAAGCGCACCTTAACGCTGTTTGGTGAAAACACCGATGAAGGGCGTGAAAAGTTCCGCGAAGATTTAAACGAAACGCACGTGTTGTTTAAAGAGTTCGTGCACGAGAATCGTCCCTCTCTGGACATCGATTCTGTGGCAACCGGTGAGCACTGGTTCGGTACGCAGGCTCGTGAAAAAGGCCTGATTGACGCGGTGGGTACCAGCGACGATCTGCTGATTGCCGAAATGCAGAACCACGAGGTTATCTCAGTACGTTACGCACGTCGTAAACGTATGATGGACAGGTTCACCGGCAGTGCAGCAGAGAGCGCCGATCGTCTATTTTTACGCTGGTTGCAGCGAAGCGAAAAGCCGCTGTTGTAAATTTTCTAAAAGGGACTTCGGTCCCTTTTTTAATCTCAAAAAATTCGTTTTTCTATTAACTCACGGTCTAACTCTTTTTAATTAATAACCGCATCTTTTCGCCTAAAAAAGAAACTATTTTACCAGGTGGTATTTATCTGAAAAAAGATGGGCCAAATGTTTAAACATATTAAACACTGCGGGGGTTTTAGCGGTCGGTAATCCTTGTTCGTCGAGGAAGAATTCTCCGCTAAAAACCAACACATCGCCTTTTTGTTCGACTTCTGTTGCTATCATTCCCGGTAGATAATGTTCATGCTGGCGGATTGCTTTATTTGCTTCTATAAGTAGTGCTTCAGAAGTTATTGCCGCTGTGCTCGTGTGCATAAAAAGTGTTCCCCACTATAATCATTGGCGTAATTGTAATCCCGCAGCGGACAAGACCGCAATCGGTGTGTGGACATCTTCACTCAGCGTTGAACATATAATGTTCAGCTTGGCAGAAAGCGCATTTACGTGCTAATTAGGTTGCGTGGCAAATTTTATCAGGTAGAGTGTGGGATTTTCTGGCATCGGGTGGAATGATTTGTTTACGCTCGAAGGTTGTTTTAGACCATGATTGCGGTTTCCTTACCATCGTTCGGGCTCTTAACTCATTAAAATTCATGAGATTGCCCCTCTGGAGGACGATTGGATAGGCTGAGAGAAAAAATAGTTGATCTCCTGACTCACTGCCGCAATATAAAAAAAGACATTAAATGTGCCGCGGCATAAACAAGACAAAATCTTCTTTCCGAGAAGAATAATTTAGGTAAAAGGTAATTATGGGCAAAGCTCTCGTAATAGTTGAGTCCCCGGCAAAAGCCAAAACGATTAATAAATATTTAGGAAATGACTACGTGGTTAAGTCCAGCGTGGGTCATATCCGCGATTTACCAACCAGTGGCTCTGCGAGTAAAAAAAGCGCTGACTCAACCGAAGAAAAAACAAAGAAAAAAGTAAAAAAGGATGAGAAAACCGCGCTGGTTAATCGTATGGGCGTCGATCCGTATCACGGATGGGCTGCGCAGTATGAAATATTGCCAGGTAAAGAAAAGGTTGTCGCTGAGTTAAAATCTCTCGCAGAAAAAGCCGACCACATCTATCTCGCAACCGACCTTGACCGCGAAGGGGAAGCCATTGCATGGCACCTGCGGGAAGTGATTGGGGGTGACGATAAACGCTTTAGCCGCGTTGTTTTTAATGAAATAACCAAGAATGCCATTCAACAGGCATTCGAACAGCCGGGTGAGCTAAATATTGCCCGCGTTAATGCCCAGCAGGCGCGTCGTTTCATGGACCGCGTTGTGGGTTACATGGTTTCTCCGCTGCTGTGGAAAAAGATTGCCCGTGGGCTCTCGGCTGGGCGCGTTCAGTCCGTTGCCGTACGTCTGGTGGTCGAACGTGAAAAAGAGATCAAAGCCTTTGTTCCCGAAGAGTATTGGGAGCTGCACGCCGATCTGCAGTCGAAAGAGAATATCGCTCTGCAGATGGAGGTGACGCATCACCTCGAGAAAGCGTTTAAGCCGGTTAACCGTGAGCAGACTCACGCCGCCGTCGCACTGCTCGAAAAAGCGCGCTACGACGTCGTTGACCGCGAAGATAAACCGACCAGCAGTAAGCCGGGTGCACCTTTTATTACTTCTACGCTGCAACAGGCGGCGAGCACCCGTCTGAGCTTTGGCGTGAAGAAAACCATGATGATGGCCCAGCGTCTGTATGAAGCCGGTCATATTACCTACATGCGTACCGACTCCACCAACCTGAGTCAGGATGCAGTAGAAATGGTGCGCGGCTACATCAACGATAATTTCGGTGAGAAATACCTGCCGAAAACTGCTAACCAATACAGCAACAAAGAAAATTCTCAGGAAGCACACGAAGCGATTCGTCCTTCCGACGTCAACGTGGTTTCCGAGCAGTTGAAAGACATGGAAGCGGACGCCCAGCGTTTGTATCAGCTGATCTGGCGTCAGTTCGTCGCCTGTCAGATGGTGCCAGCACAGTATGACTCCACCACGCTGACCGTGAAAGCCGGCGACTATTCGCTGCGTGCTAAAGGTCGTACCTTGCGCTTTGACGGCTGGACCCACGTGATGCCTGCGCTACGCAAGGGCGATGAAGACCGCACGCTGCCGCCTATCGAAGTCGGAAGTACGCTTGAGCTGCAACAGCTGCTGCCAACGCAACACTTCACCAAGCCGCCAGCGCGTTTCAGCGAAGCGTCGCTGGTTAAAGAGTTAGAAAAACGCGGTATTGGCCGTCCGTCCACCTATGCGTCGATCATTTCGACCATTCAGGACAGGGGCTATGTGCACGTCGAGAATCGCCGTTTCTATGCCGAGAAAATGGGTGAGATAGTTACCGATCGTCTGGAAGATAACTTCCGCGAACTGATGAACTATGACTTCACCGCGCGCATGGAAGACGGTCTTGATGAGGTCGCCAACAATAAGGCCGAGTGGAAAGGCGTACTGGATGACTTCTTCACCCAGTTCAGCCAGCAGCTTGAAATCGCCGAAAAAGATCCGGAAGAGGGCGGAATGCGCCCGAACCAGATGGTGATAACCAGCATCGACTGCCCGACCTGTGGCCGTCCGATGGGCATCCGTACCGCGACCACTGGCGTGTTCCTCGGCTGTTCCGGCTATGCGTTGCCGCCGAAAGAGCGCTGTAAGACCACCATTAACCTGGTGCCGGAATCTGAAGTTCTCAACGTTCTCGAAGGGGACGACGCAGAAACCAACGCCCTGCGCGCCCGCCGCCGCTGCACCAAGTGTGGTACTGCGATGGACAGCTACCTGATTGATACCAATCGCAAGCTGCACGTATGCGGTAACAACCCGGCCTGCGATGGTTACGAAATCGAAGAAGGCGAGTTCCGCATCAAGGGTTACGACGGTCCGGTTGTCGAGTGCGACAAGTGTGGTTCCGAAATGCACCTGAAAATGGGCCGTTTCGGTAAATACATGGGCTGTACCAACGAGACCTGTAAGAACACTCGCAAGATCCTGCGTAACGGTGATGTTGCACCGCCGAAGGAAGATCCGGTGCCTCTGCCAGAACTGCCTTGTGAAAAATCCGATGCGTATTTCGTTCTGCGTGACGGTGCTGCCGGCGTGTTCCTGGCGGCCAATACCTTCCCTAAATCGCGCGAAACGCGTGCGCCTTTAGTCGAAGAGTTGCTGCGCTTCAAAGACCGTTTGCCTGAAAAACTGAGCTACCTGGCCGATGCGCCGGTCGCCGACCCAGAAGGTAATAAGTCGATGGTGCGCTTCAGCCGGAAGACTAAGCAGCAATACGTGTCTTCTGAGAAAGACGGTAAAGCGACAGGCTGGACGGCGTTCTTCGTTGACGGCAAGTGGGTGGAAGGCAAAAAGTAAGTCTTAACGGCTTTCTGACCTGCGAATCATAAAAACCAGCCTTAATGGCTGGTTTTTTTATTGTAATAAGGCCAATCACCGTTAGACTTTATTGCCGAAGCGGCATTGCACTCAGCATCATAAAGAAATCTTGAGTTTTTTATAATCAGGTGCGAGACAAAATCAATTGATAAATGATATTGTTGTTATATAAAATACTGTTTTTATGCATTATTAGAATGAGTTGGCTTACACACAACAGAACACCCCTTTCTTGCTGTCGGCGGGCTGGCGCGCAAAATTTTGACCAGTAATACGTTCGTCAGCAATGACCACGGGAGCTTTCGGGCAGGGTTTAACACTAGGATGGTATAAGATATGAAATTGCAGCAACTGCGTTACATCGTAGAAGTTGTTAATCACAATCTGAACGTCTCTTCGACGGCAGAAGGCCTCTACACCTCACAGCCAGGCATCAGCAAGCAAGTGCGCATGCTGGAAGATGAACTCGGGATCCAGATTTTTGCCCGCAGCGGTAAACATCTCACTCAGGTTACGCCTGCGGGGCAGGAAATTATCCGTATCGCCCGCGAAGTGCTGTCGAAAGTTGATGCGATTAAAGCCGTAGCTGGAGAGCATACCTATCCTGATAAGGGGTCGCTTTATGTTGCCACGACGCATACTCAGGCGCGCTACGCCTTGCCTAACGTTATCAAGGGCTTTATTGAACGCTATCCGCGAGTTTCTTTGCACATGCATCAAGGGTCACCCACGCAAATAGCCGAGGCGGTATCGAAGGGGAATGCTGATTTTGCCATCGCAACCGAAGCGCTGCACCTTTACGATGACCTGATCATGCTGCCTTGCTATCACTGGAACCGTGCGGTAGTAGTTCAACCGGATCACCCATTGGCGGGCAAAGAAAAAGTCAGCATTGAAGAGCTGGCGTCCTATCCTATCGTGACTTATACCTTCGGATTTACCGGACGTTCAGAGCTGGATACGGCGTTCAACCGTGCCGGATTAACCCCTCGCATCGTCTTTACCGCGACCGACGCCGACGTTATCAAGACTTACGTGCGTTTAGGGCTAGGGGTCGGCGTTATCGCCAGCATGGCGGTCGATCCGGTACAGGATCCAGACCTGGTGACCGTCGATGCCAGCGATATCTTCACCCATAGCACCACCAAAATCGGCTTTCGTCGCAGCACCTTCCTGCGCAGCTACATGTACGATTTTATCCAGCGTTTCGCGCCGCACCTCACGCGTGACGTGGTCGACAGTGCCATCGCACTGCGCTCTAACGAGGATATTGAAGCGCTGTTTAAAGACATCAAACTGCCGCACAAGTAATCCTGCTTCCTTAACCCAGGCCGCCGAGAGTGTGGCCTGGGTCGTTTTACGCCTGTCCTAACGCCTTTCTCACCGCCGCAAATCACCCAATGTCTATACGCCAAGTTCAAACATCTCATCATCCGTCTGGTAGGTGTCTCAAGGTCTACGCCATGGCACGACTCTCTCAAGCGTGGAAAGGGATAACAAGGCGAGGGATTTGATGGACTTATTCAGTTTGATAGGGGGAACGGGCGGGGGGTTTGGCACAGCAGGTTGCCACTTCGGAAATTAGCCTTTCGTGTTGTTATCAAAATGTTAATGATAATTTGTGTTATCTTTATTAGAGCACTTACTGTCTGACGGGTCTTTCTCATCAGCTGAACTAGAATGTTTATGCCATAAACAAAAAAAGCGCGTTAAAAGGAGAAGCTATGTCGTCCGATCTTCGCAAGAATAGTCAGGATAAGCTGGCAAACCTCGATAAGGAATATCACTTTTACAGCTTACCCAAAGCCGCCGCCACACTAGGCAATATCGACCGATTGCCTAAGTCTATGAAAGTTTTGCTCGAAAATCTGCTGCGTAACGTTGAAGGCGATACCGTCACCGAAGACGATCTGCAGGCGATTGTCGACTGGCAAAAAACGGGCCACGCCGACAGGGAAATTGCCTATCGCCCGGCCCGTGTCCTGATGCAGGACTTCACTGGGGTCCCCGCCGTTGTTGACCTGGCCGCTATGCGCGAGGCCGTTGAGCGCCTGGGCGGCAACGTCAATCAGGTTAATCCTCTGTCTCCGGTTGATCTGGTGATTGACCACTCCGTTACCGTGGATGAGTTCGGCGACCGTGCCGCCTTCGGCGAGAACGTCAAACTGGAAATGGAGCGTAATCACGAGCGCTATATCTTCCTGCGCTGGGGCCAAAAAGCCTTTAACCGTTTCCGCGTCGTGCCGCCGGGTACCGGGATTTGCCACCAGGTTAACCTCGAATATCTCGGCCAGACCGTATGGCATGAACAGCAGGACGGCCGTGAAGTGGCCTATCCTGATACGCTGGTCGGCACCGACTCCCATACCACCATGATAAACGGCCTCGGCGTTTTGGGTTGGGGCTGTGGGGGGATTGAGGCCGAAGCGGCGATGCTCGGACAACCGGTATCGATGCTTATCCCTGACGTCGTCGGATTTAAACTGACCGGCAAGCTGGGTGAGGGCATCACGGCGACCGATCTGGTATTGACCGTGACGCAGATGCTGCGTAAACACGGCGTGGTCGGTAAGTTCGTCGAATTTTACGGTGACGGTCTGGCGGATCTGCCGCTGGCCGATCGTGCGACCATCGCCAATATGTCCCCAGAATTTGGTGCTACCTGCGGCTTCTTCCCGGTGGATGAAGTTACGTTGAGCTACATGAAACTCAGCGGACGCAGCGACGAACAGATTGCGCTGGTACAGGCGTACAGCAAGGCGCAGGGGTTGTGGCGCGAAAAAGGCGATGAGCCTATTTTTACCAGCACGCTCCATCTCGATATGGCGCAGGTCGAGTCCAGTCTGGCAGGGCCAAAGCGTCCTCAGGACCGCGTCGCGCTGCCGAATGTGCCGCAGGCGTTTAAGGCCGCGACTGAACTCGAATTTAGCAACAGCAAAACCCAGCACCGCGACAGCGTGGATTTTAGCTATAAAAACCAGTCGCTACAGCTGAAGACCGGTGCCGTCGTGATAGCGGCTATCACCTCCTGCACCAACACCTCCAACCCGAGCGTGTTGATGGCCGCGGGCCTGCTGGCCAAGAACGCCGTCGCCAAAGGGCTGAAAAGTAAACCTTGGGTGAAAACGTCATTGGCACCGGGTTCTAAAGTGGTGACCGATTATCTTAAAGCCGCAGGCCTGATGCCTGAGCTGGAAAAACTGGGCTTTAATCTGGTGGGTTACGGGTGTACCACCTGTATCGGTAACTCGGGTCCGCTGCCAGACCCTATCGAAGCTGCAATAAAGCAGGCTGATTTGACCGTCGGTGCCGTGCTTTCGGGCAACCGTAACTTCGAGGGTCGTATTCATCCGCTCATTAAAACCAACTGGCTTGCGTCACCCCCGCTGGTGGTGGCCTATGCGCTGGCGGGCAATATGTCGGTCGACTTGACCCATGATTCGCTGGGTGAAGACAGCCACGGCAATCCGGTTTATCTGCGTGACATCTGGCCATCATCGAATGAAATTGCCAAGGCCGTTGAGCAGGTTACGACGGAGATGTTCCATAAAGAGTATGCCGAAGTGTTTAATGGTGACAAGGACTGGCAGAACATCCAGGTCGAAGGCACGCCGACCTATGCCTGGCAGGAAGATTCGACCTACATTCGTCATCCGCCGTTCTTCAGCACCATGAAGGCTGAACCTGATCCCGTTCAGGACATCAAGGATGCCCGTATTCTGGCGATTCTGGCTGACTCGGTGACCACCGACCACATTTCTCCGGCCGGTAACATCAAACTCGAGAGTCCGGCAGGCCGCTACCTCAGCGAGCATGGCGTTAAACCCGGTGACTTCAACTCCTACGGTTCGCGCCGTGGTAACCATGAAGTCATGATGCGCGGTACGTTCGCCAATATTCGTATTCGTAACGAAATGGTGCCCGGTGTCGAAGGCGGCGTGACGCGACACATTCCTTCCGGTGACCAACTGGCGATTTACGATGCGGCGATGCGTTATGAAAAAGAGGGCGTGCCGCTGGCGGTGATCGCGGGCAAAGAGTATGGTTCCGGCTCCAGCCGTGACTGGGCAGCGAAAGGGCCAAGACTGCTCGGCGTACGCGTGGTGATTGCTGAATCCTTCGAACGTATTCACCGTTCAAACCTGATAGGGATGGGGATCCTGCCGCTGGAGTTCCCACAGGGCGTGACGCGCAAAACGCTGAACCTCAAGGGCGATGAAACCATTAGCGTAAGCGGTATGCAGTCGCTCAAGCCGGGTCAGGACGTGCCGGTGCATATTACCTACGCCGACGGTAAAAAAGAGGTGATTAACGCACGCAGCCGTATCGATACCGGCAACGAGTTAACCTACTTCGAGAACGGCGGCATCCTGCATTATGTTATCCGTAAAATGCTCTGATAGCGGTCATTCAGGCATAAAAAAAGCACCGAATCTTCGGTGCTTTTTTGTTGGACACAGTAAACATTACTTGTCCAAAAGATGGCCCATTTTCGCGGCCTTGGTCGCCAGATAGTGTTCGTTCTTCGGGTTGCGACCGACGATTAACGGCACACGTTCGACGATGTTGATCCCGGCCTCGGTCAGAATTTCGACCTTTTTCGGGTTGTTGGTCAACAGGCGAACGGCATCAACTCCGAGCAGCTTGAACATATCTGCGCACAGGGTGAAGTCGCGTTCATCTGCTGCAAAGCCGAGCTGGTGGTTGGCTTCGACGGTGTCGTAGCCTTTATCCTGCAGGGCATACGCGCGAATTTTATTCAGCAGGCCGATGTTGCGCCCTTCCTGGCGGTGATACATCAGAATACCGCGCCCCTCTTCGGCGATGTGATTCAACGCTGCCTCGAGTTGGAAGCCGCAGTCACAGCGCAGGCTGAACAGGGCATCGCCCGTCAGACATTCGGAATGCACTCGTGCGAGCACCGGCGTATCGCCGTTAATGTCCCCGAAAACCAGCGCCAGGTGATCGTGTCCGGTTGCCAATTCTTCAAAACCCACCATCAGGAAATCGCCCCAAGGTGTTGGCAGTTTGGCTTCTGCCACCCGTTTCAGCTGCATGTTACTCTCCAAAACCTGCAAATATTCTTAATTCTTGTGGCGCATCCTACGTAGAGATGAACGGGTTGACCAGAAAAAATCAGCCGCGCCCCGAACATAGCCTTACTCACAAGTATATCATTCCCGGCTGGACTGCGTTGCAGGCCGCTGCGTAGAATGCGCATTATACATTTCATTTTCATGAATCTTTAGATATTAGGGCCATACAATGTTTCAAATCGCTATAAGGACCACCGGTGCAGCTCTGCTTCTATTACTGATGCCCGTACTAGTGTGGATGAGCGGTTGGCAGTGGGCCCCAGGTATGAGTGACCTCATCTTACGCCCCTTTTACGGGATAACAGAGACGGTTAGTGCGCCGTGGGGCACATTGACCAACATTTTGCTCTGCGTTTGGTTTCTGTGGTGTTTACGCTACCGCATTAAGCCGGCGATTGTTTTGATTGTGCTGCTGAGCGCGGCGGTGCTTATCGGGCAGGGGATCAAGACCTACGTTAAGCAGCAAGTGCAGGAACCGCGCCCTTACGTGCAGTGGCTGGGTAAAACACAGGACATGGACGTGACTGCCTTCTACCAGCAGAAAAGCAAAGCCCGCGGCCAGCAGGTAAAGCAGGAATTAGAAAATAACGCGCAAATCCCGCGCTGGCTGGCCAAAAGTTGGCAGGCGGACACCGGCTTCTCGTTCCCCTCGGGACATACGATGTTTGCCGCCAGTTGGGCGCTGCTTGGTGTGGGTCTGCTGTGGCCACGTCGTCATTATAAGACCGTTGCGGTGCTGATGGTGTGGGCCGCGTTAGTGATGGGCAGCCGCCTGCTGCTGGGCATGCACTGGCCGAGAGACCTGATGGCGTCGGTGGGTATCAGCTGGGTACTCATTACCCTGGCCTGCTGGATAGCACAAAAAGTGTGCGGATCCTTCGCGCCACCACCGCAGGAGCAGCAGGAGATAACCGAGCGTGAACCTGAATAATCGCGCTGACCTTTAATTTTTGCTCGCTAGCCCCATATATTTATTGTGGTGACAAAATAAACGGTCGGGAAAACGTATTGTGACCGTAGGGTTACACATAACGGGTTGCATAATCGCCTGACTGTATGAACTTTCTGCAATGCCGGCATTATCCGGCCTCAAAGTTTCCCAGCTGCGGAAGGAAATGCTAACTTATTAGGTCAGGACGTCAGTTTTTGGCATAATTTATCCGGACTCTCCGGCATTACAGGAATGAATGTGAAATATTTGCTGATTTTTTTGTTCGTGCTGGTCATCGTCGTGATTTCTATCACTCTGGGTGCCCACAACGATCAGGTAGTGACTTTTAATTATTTACTGGCGCAGGGCGATTATCGCGTATCAACGCTGTTAGCCGTGCTGTTTGCGACCGGCTTTGTGTTGGGATGGATAATCTGCGGTCTGTTTTATTTGCGCATACGTCTATCTCTCAGCCGTGCACAGCGTAAAATTAAACGTCTAGAGCAGCAAATTGCACCGGTCACGACCGAACCTGCCGTGCCGCAGCACCCGGTCAGTAAGGAATAACCTTTTATGTTAGAACTGCTGTTTCTGTTATTGCCCGTCGCCGCCGCTTACGGCTGGTACATGGGGCGCAGAAGCTCACAACAGGACAAACAGCAGAATGCCAACCGTTTATCTCGCGAGTATGTGGCAGGCGTAAACTTTTTACTCTCCAATCAGCAAGATAAAGCGGTAGACCTGTTTCTCGATATGTTGAAAGAGGACAGCAACACCGTTGAGGCGCATCTGACGCTGGGGAACCTCTTCCGTTCACGCGGCGAGGTCGATCGGGCCATCCGTATCCACCAGTCGCTGATGGAGAGCGCGTCGCTGACCTTCGAACAGCGTCTGCTCGCCGTGCAGCAGCTTGGGCGTGACTATATGGCCGCGGGTTTCTATGACCGCGCCGAAGACATGTTCAATCAGCTGGTGAAAGAGGAAGACTTCCAGCTCTTTGCCCTGCAACAGCTGCTGATTATTCATCAGGCAACCAGCGACTGGCAAAGTGCTATCGAGGTTGCCGAGAAGCTCATTAAGCTTGGAAAAACCAACAAACGTCAGGAGATCGCGCATTTCTACTGCGAGCTGGCGTTGCAGGCCATGTCCAGCGATGACCTCGACAAGGCCAGCGGACTGCTGAAAAAAGCCGCCTCTGCCGATAAGCTCTGTGCCCGAGTATCCATCATGCAGGGCAGAATTCTGCTGGCGCAGGCGGAATACGGCAAAGCCGCCGAGGCCCTCAAGCGCGTGCTCGAACAAGATAAAGAAGTGGTCAGTGAAACGCTGCCCATGCTGCAAGAGTGCTATCAGCATTTAGACAATCGTCTGGAGTGGGCCGAGTTTCTGAAACGCTGTGTGGATGAAAATACCGGTGCCACGGCTGAACTGATGCTGGCTGAAATCCTGCAACAGGAAGAAGGGCGTGAGGTGGCGCAGCTCTACATCAACCGCCAGCTTCAGCGTCACCCGACCATGCGCGTATTCCACCATTTGATGGATTATCACCTGGCGGATGCCGAGGAGGGGCGTGCGAAAGAGAGCCTGGTGCTGCTGCGTGACATGGTCGGTGAACAGATCCGCACCAAGCCGCGTTATCGCTGCCATAAGTGTGGTTTTACGGCACATTCGCTGTATTGGCATTGCCCGTCATGCCGAGCCTGGGCGACGGTGAAACCGATTCGTGGTCTCGACGGACAATAAAAAAGAAGGGCGTTATTTCTTTTTGCTGTGAGTTTTAGTCGGGGCTTTGTTGATCAGTTGGCGCAGTTTTTTGAGTTCTTTTTGGGTGAGTGCCGGTTCGGTATTTTCACCCAAGTGCTGATTATCAATCTCTGGTTCTTCTACTTTCGCGACCTTCCTGCTTTTCTTGTCTTCTGCTGCAATAAAACTTTCTTCGAGTCGTGCACAGACTTCGGCACTGAGAGAATGTTCACCCTGTAACGCCGCTTCACGGATTTGCTCTTTCAGCGCCAAAGGGATTTTAATAGTTAACGTTGATATCTCACTCATATTTAAGCTTTCCTAAATATAAAACACCAAAGTATGTCAGCTGAGGCAGGCTGTCCACGCGTTCACAAAAAATTCATAAAACTGTAACAAAAGCATCGTTCATTTGTCGTGAAAACGATTGGCTGGGATTTATCGGTCATGCCATGTAGAATGCGGGCGTCACAATTTTGTCGTACACTATTTTTGTTCAAAACTTACAAGAGGTTGAAGAAATGAAGTCCGAAAATAACCCTAATAACAACGACTTGAAATCATCACCAATTGTAGTCGCCCTTGATTACGCAAATAAGTCAGCGGCGTTAGATTTTGTTGACCGTATTGACCCTCGCGACTGTCGCCTGAAAATCGGCAAAGAGATGTTTACGCTGTTTGGACCGCAGCTGGTGAAAGATCTGCATGCCCGCGACTTTGACGTCTTTCTCGATCTGAAATTTCACGACATTCCTAACACCGTGGCGCACGCTATCGCGGCTGCGGCCGATCTCGGCGTGTGGATGGTTAACGTTCACGCCAGCGGTGGTGCACGTATGATGGCTGCTGCGAAAAATGCGCTACAGCCATTTGGTCAGGACGCACCTTTGCTGATAGCTGTTACCGTGCTCACCAGCATGGAAGCCAGCGATTTAGCCGATTTGGGTATCAACCTTAGCCCGGCGGACTATGCGCTGCGACTGGCTACACTGACTCGTGACTGTGGCCTTGATGGCGTTGTGTGTTCTGCACAGGAAGCGGTGGCCTTCAAATCGCAGCTGGGTCAGGCATTTAAGCTGGTGACTCCGGGCATTCGTCCCGCGGGTAGCGCCGCCGACGATCAGCGCCGCGTGATGACGCCGCGCGATGCACAGCTGGCAGGGGTAGATTACATGGTCATTGGCCGTCCAATTACGCAGTCTGCCGACCCGGCACAGACGCTGCGTGATATTCGCACCTCTCTGGCATAAAAGGACAGGGTTAATGAAAAATGACGATAACAGCCGGCTGGTTTATTCCACTGAGAGCGGCAGGATTGACGAGCCGAAGGCCAAAATCGAAAGACCGAAGGGCGATGGCGTAGTTCGCATTCAACGCCAGACCAGCGGGCGTAAAGGCAAAGGCGTCTGTCTGATTACCGGCGTTGACCTCGATGATGCCGCATTAGACAAGCTTGCGGCCGAGTTGAAAAAGAAGTGTGGCTGCGGTGGGGCAGTCAAAGACGGCGTGATTGAGATTCAGGGAGACAAAAGGGATTTGCTAAAGCAGCTGTTAGAGGCAAAAAACTTTAAGGTCAAACTCGCAGGTGGGTAAAGCCTGAACTCTCTTTAAATAGCAATCTGCTGCTTTTGAAGGCAGCAGATTGGTCATAAATAAAATTCTTACGTCTTTTCAGAAAACAACCGTTTTGTTTCTTTAAAACTTTTTTAAAACAGTCGCCGATTCCTCAGAGATTTAATAACTGAATATTTAAGCCATTAAGTATAAATAAACCGTAATTAATTTACTTTAACTTAACGTGGTTTATTTCGCTTAGTTTTAAGGCCTTTACTTATCGGTTAACCTGATGACCTACAACACCACCTACTGCCGCGCCACCAATCGTACCCAGAGCACTACCGTTGGTCAGTACGGCGCCACCCAGAGCACCGACACCGGCACCAATGGCAGTATTACGACCACGGTGTGACATGTTTCCACATGCGCTCACAGACATTACAACAGCAAGTACCATACCAATAGTGGCAATACGTTTATTTAAGAACATTGTCGTTCTCCTAAGAAAGGATATCACTAGCATTTCGTTAATAAGTATAGTTAAAAAAAATCATCTCCGCGGGATTAGCGTAAATTACTCATAACCGCATTGGGAAAACAGGTAAATAGTCTTAATTAAAATTTCATTCTTTTTAACAGCACAAAGCGTCACCTTTTGAAAACGCCGTAAGGCAGTCAGTTTTTTCATCGCAGCAGAACAGCACGCACTCTTTAGCTATTTTCACCATACCCCTAAAAGCCTCCTGCTCCGAGAATAAGTAAAAGGGCAGATAAAGGACATTCCGATGCTTAAACAATTGAAAGAACAGGTTCTCGAAGCCAATCTTGCGCTGCCCAGACATCATCTGGTGACCTTTACCTGGGGCAACGTCAGTGCAATTGACAGACAGCAGGGGCTGATGGTGATTAAACCTTCCGGTGTGGAGTATGAGCATATGACGCTGGATGACATGGTGGTGGTTGAGGTTGAAAGTGGCAGAGTCGTTGAAGGCAGTAAAAAACCGTCGTCTGACACCGATACTCACCGTGTTCTCTATATGCGATTTAACGAGATAGGCGGCATTGTGCATACCCACTCACGTCACGCGACTATCTGGGCGCAGGCCGGGCTGGATATTCCAGCCTGGGGCACGACGCACGCCGACTATTTCTATGGCGCAGTCCCCTGTACACGCAAGATGACCGACGATGAGATTGCCGACAAATATGAATGGCAGACCGGCGAGGTTATTGTTGAAACCTTTGCCGAGCGCGGCCTGTCGTCAAAAGACGTGCCCGCCGTGTTGGTTCATTCGCACGGCCCCTTTGCCTGGGGAACAGACGCCGATAATGCGGTACATAATGCGGTGGTCCTCGAGGAAGTCGCTTATATGGGGATCTTCTCGCAACAGCTGACGCCGCGGCTGGAGGTGATGCAGGCATCGCTGCTCGACAAACACTATCTGCGCAAACACGGTAAGAATGCCTACTACGGGCAATAAAATCACCGCCTTTGCACTTCCAAGAGACTCGCGCCCGCATCCTCCCCGATGTGGGTTTTTTTTGTTGGCCTCACAAAATAGAAACAACTGATCTTAAAAATAGAAACACTGTTTCATTTTTATGGTTGCGATCACTTTTATTTGTTCAATAAATGGCTAATTTAGCACCCATCGGCGAGTTTACTGTCGCTTTCCAGCCGTAGCGCCAGCTCGTTAACCGCAATGACTGCTTAACTGACCCGGTGGGAATAACATGCGAATTAAACGTGCAATCGAAAAAATCCCTGGCGGAATGATGCTGGTGCCGCTGTTCATTGGCGCAATCTGCCATACGCTAGCGCCGGATTCAGGCAAATATTTGGGGTCATTCTCCAATGGACTGATGACCGGCACAGTGCCCATTTTAGCGGTCTGGTTTTTTTGTATGGGTGCTTCAATCAAACTCAGTGCCACTGGGACGGTATTGCGTAAATCCGGCACGCTGGTGGTCACCAAAATCGCGATAGCCTGGATTGTTGCGGCCGTTGCCTCAAAATTTATCCCGGAACATGGCGTGGAAATCGGCTTTTTCGCCGGGCTATCAACGCTGGCGCTGGTGGCCTCGATGGACATGACCAACGGCGGACTTTATGCCTCTATCATGCAGCAATACGGAACCAAAGAGGAGGCGGGCGCATTTGTATTGATGTCGCTGGAGTCTGGCCCGCTGATGACGATGGTGATTCTGGGAACGGCAGGTATTGCCTCCTTCGAACCTCACGTATTTGTCGGTGCAGTCCTGCCGTTCCTGATAGGTTTTGCTCTGGGAAATCTGGACTCTGAACTGAGGGAGTTTTTTGGCAAGGCGGTGCAGACGCTGATCCCGTTCTTTGCCTTCGCACTGGGTAACACTATCAATCTGAGCGTGATCGCGCAAACCGGCCTGCTTGGCGTGCTACTGGGGATATCAGTCATTATTATCACCGGCATTCCGCTGATGCTGGCCGATAAATTTATCGGAGGCGGGGATGGAACCGCAGGTATCGCCGCGTCTAGCTCGGCGGGGGCGGCCGTAGCCACGCCAGTGCTAATAGCCGAAATGGTCCCTCAGTTTAAAGAGACAGCACCGGCCGCAACGGCGCTGGTGGCCACCTCGGTGATCGTCACTTCCGTATTAGTACCCGTGTTAACCGCGATGTGGTCACGCAGAATCAAAAATCGAGCCGTTAAGGGAAAAGTTATCGAAGAACAGATGGCTCGCATCAAATAAAACCTCGTTATCTTTAAAACGGCCAGCGCCTAATCTTCCTTCACTCCCCCTTTCACTGGCTTAGGTCGATGAGGGGGAATTCATTGAGTTCCGCTTTTAATCTTTAGAGGATTAATAAATTGATTATTTATCCTCTGACGCAAAGGGCCATTTTCTTATGTACTACGCCGTTCAGCGTGATTTCTTTTTCCGTTATGAAACCGTAGCGAGCGTACATTTTTTCAAGATGCGGCTTGGTGTCATCGGCTAAAAGAGAAAGTTTGCTGAGCTGATAGCGCAGAGCCTGCGTTTTGGTTGCGTCAATCAGATACCTTGAGAGTCCTTGCCCGCGAAAAGCAGGGTAAACCGACAGAGAATCGATATACAGCTCGTCGTCTTCAGCTTCTCTTACCAGAGGAAGTGTTGAGTCTGTCTCCGCGATAAAAGTGGGTTCCAGATAGCCGGGGAAAGCGAGAATACAGCCCGCGAGATGTCCCTCGATGAAGCAAGCCTGGGTGAACAGATAACTGTAGTAAACGTCCTCGCGGCAAAATCCTCGCCGATAAACCGCTTTCGCCTCCTGTAAATCGCTTTTTCCGGTGAGGTAAAGCAGCGCATTTTCATCGGCAAAGCTAATGAGCTCGATAACCTGTTCTGCGTCGTCTGCGGTGGCAGGTCGAATTACGGGAGAGTCAGTTTTCATGGGGGCTTCATCAAATTACGGACAAGAGTAAGGCAATAATACGCCTGTAAAAAGGCTCAGGCGTATTATCATTCCTTAAATCACAAATTACTCAGACTTAGATTATTTCTTAAATCCTTAACAAGGACATTTACCCAGCTTGCCTGCCTCACTCGGAAAGCGCGCGTTGAGACAGTAGCGATGAAACTCTTTTTCCGTCATCGGTGTTTTCTCAGGGTGATGGACCTGCATATGGCGCACGTAATTAGGATAGTCCTGTACGCCAACCATCAGACGAAAACTTTGCGCTATCCCCTTACCAATAAATTTAACCCACTGGCGCAAGTTTTCAGGGCGAGGAGGACGTGCCACCATGGGCTGACAGCGAGTAATCGTCAGCAAGGCTCTTGGCTGAGCGCGATAAGGTAAACCATATTCAGACATGACGAGCCTCCCGACTAGCAAGCGGGCTGGTTTCGTGCACCGTCGGCTGTGGCGATTTCAGGGCCCTGCGTATCACGAAGAAGGCAGAAACCAGCATAGTGACGGCAACCAGCATAAAGAACCCACAGAGTGCGGCGTTAATCTGGTTATTGAGTACGATAGTGTGCATATCGGCGATAGTTTTTGCCGGTTTGATAATGATGTCGTTATCGATGCCGGCAGAGAATTTGTTCGCCTGTGCGAGGAAGCCAATCGACGGACTCTGGTGGAAGATTTTCTGCCATCCTGCCGTCATAGAGGTGATAAACAGCCATACCGTTGGCAGAATAGTGACCCAGGCATAGCGTTGTTTCTTCATTTTGAATAACACAACGGTGCCGAGGATAAGCGCCATCGAGGCCAGCATCTGGTTACCAATCCCAAACAGCGGCCACAGAGTGTTAATCCCTCCCAGCGGATCAACTACGCCTTGATAGACAAAGAATCCCCAACCTGCCACGGAAACCGTGGTGCCTGCGATTGTGCCAATCCAGGAGCGGTTATTGGCAAGGGAAGGCACCGCTACGCCGACCAGGTCCTGCACCATGAATCTGCAGGCGCGGGTACCCGCATCCACCGCGGTTAAAATGAACAAGGCTTCGAAAAGAATAGCAAAGTGATACCAGAAGGCCATCATTACGCGGCTGTTGAATACGTCGCTGATGATATGGGACATGCCTACCGCGAAGGTCGGTGCGCCTCCGGCACGCGAAAGGATAGACTGTTCACCCACGTCGCGAGCAATAACGGTCAGCATTTCCGGGGTGACGACAAATCCCCAGCCGTTGATAACCTGGGAGGCGCTCTCGACCGTCGTGCCAATGAGGGCGGCGGGGGAGTTCATGGCAAAATACACGCCAGGGTCGATAACCGACGCACAAATAAGCGCCATGATGGCAACGAAGGACTCCATCAACATCGCGCCGTAGCCGATAAAGCGAATATGGCTTTCTTTTTCAATGAGTTTCGGCGTTGTGCCGCTTGCGACCAGCGCGTGGAAACCTGAAATCGAGCCGCAGGCAATAGTAATAAACAGGAACGGGAACAGGCCACCGGAGAATACCGGGCCGCTACCGTCAATGAACCGGGTGACCGCTGGCATTTTCATTTCCGGCATCGCGAAAATAATGCCCACCGCCAGTCCGAGAATAACCCCGATTTTCAGGAAAGTTGATAAATAATCGCGGGGGGCCAGTAACAGCCAGACCGGCAGAACTGAAGCAATAAAGCCATAAATCACCAGCACCCAGGTGAGTGTCGTGCCGTGAAGGGTAAAGAAAGGCCCCCAGTAAGGGTGTTGAGCGACATTTCCACCATAAATAATCGCCAGCATCATCAGCACAAAACCAATGATAGAGACTTCGGCAATTTTTCCGGGGCGCAGGAAACGCATGTAAACGCCCATAAACAGTGCGATAGGAATAGTTGCTGCGATGGTGAACAGGCCCCACGGGCTGTCAGCCAGTGCTTTGACCACCACCAGGGCGAGCGCTGACAGGATGATGATCATCACGCCTAACGCGCCGAGCATGGTGACCACACCGGCGAATTCACCCAGCTCCTGCTTGGCCATCTCGCCGAGAGAGCGGCCATCGCGGCGGGTGGAAATAAACAGAATGAGGAAGTCCTGCACCGCACCGGCCAGCATAACACCGACCAGGATCCAGATGGTGCCTGGCAAAAAGCCCATCTGCGCGGCCAGTATCGGCCCTACCAGCGGGCCTGCACCGGCAATAGCAGCAAAATGGTGGCCGAACAGCACCCACTTGTTGGTTGGTACGTAATCGAGGCCGTCATTTTTCCTGAGTGCCGGGGTGATACGGCGGTCATCCAGACCAAAAACCTTTTTAGCGATAAAAAGGCTGTAGAAGCGATAGGCAATGCTGTAGCAGGCGATAGCGGCGACGACCAGCCAGACGGCGTTAACGTGTTCGCCGCGACTTAGCGCCAGCATGCCAAAAGAAAAGGCTCCCACCAACGCCACCATCAGCCAGAGAATTCCGGACTTGACGTTTGTCATGATCAACAACTCCTTCAATGTGCGACCTTAATGTATGGCCGCTATTCTTCGTTTAAACAGACGGGCGCAGAAAGGAGAATACCCGGTTCTGTCATAGGTAACTTATTGCAGACATTGAAGATTACAGCGCAAAAAATGCAGTTTCACAGCTGATAAATTAAACATAAAATCAGAAGTGTGATGCAGTAAACGCTTTATGTGAACAAGTAGGGTGAGGGCGATTATTACAGCGCTTTGGCGCACAGTTTTGGCAATAAAAAAACCGGCCTCAGGGGCCGGTTCATCAGGTCTTACAACGCTAAATTAATGCGTAGTTATCAGGCCGCAGGTTTGTCGGCATCGGCTTTGTGCTCACGATGATGCTCAGCCATTTTTTCTGCACGTTTCTGATAGTTTTCGTTAAACTGTTTTTTCTGCGCTGGAGTCAGCAGATTATACATCTTGTTCTCCATGGTAGCGCGCTCCAACATACGGGCAGACTGCTCCTGGCTAATTTTGTCGATTTCGGCCTTCACTTTAGCCTGATCAAAGGTATCGGATGCCACCAGGCCGTGCAGAGTATCCATCTGTTTTTTCATGTCACCGCGATCGTGGCGCGGTCCAGATTCTTTCCACAGCGCTTTCATTTGTGTGCGCTGCTGCTCGGTCAGGTTAAGACCGGCAAATGGATTATAGTGACGCGGTCCTTTATGGTGTTCCATAGCGCCCTGAGTTTGAGCCGGTGCGCCCGTCGCCGGGGTGGTTTCTGCGGCGAAGGCGAAAGAAGCCGAGCTCAGAGCCAGAGTTGAAGCCACAACCATTGCGGTAAGTTTGCGCATAATTCAATTCCTCATTGTTCTGTTTTAGCCAGATTCTGTACCAGCTAGTTTTGTTGCGTACGTTCAGCAGGGGGTTCACCGTGCTGTCTTGACGAAATACAGTCTAACGCGCGAAATGAATAGTAGTGCTAGGTACTGTAAATGTCTGAAAGCAGGCGTGTCACAAACTCTGCAATCGTGGAGAATGTGTTTAGAATTCGTAAGGTTTTCAATCATCCAACTCAAAAAGTAAGTGATAAAACTATGACCGTGATGCGTTATCAGCAGCTTGCGCAAACACTACGTCGCCAAATTGACGCGCAGGTTTGGCTACCTGGTGAAAAACTGCCTTCGTTACGTGAGAGTTGCAAACAGTCAGGGCTCAGCCTGATGACGGTGTTACAGGCTTATCAATTACTTGAAAGTCAGGGGGTGATTGTTTCACGTCCCCAATCGGGGTATTACGTTGCGCCGCGCCAGCACGTTCCCGTAGTGCATCATGCGCAAAGTAATCTGCATGCTGCCGAGGACATTGACGTCAATGATGCTATTTTCAATATTCTTAAAGCTGGACAGGATCCTGACATCGTCCCCTTTGGCTCGGCGTTCCCGGACCCGACGTTGTTTCCTCAGCCGCGGCTGGCTCGTTCTTTGGCCAGCGCCGTCAGACGCATGTCGCCGCATAGCGCCATCGCCAATCTTCCGCCGGGCAACGAGGAGTTACGGCGCAACATTGCACAGCGTTACGCCCAGCAGGGAATAGAAGTGACGCCGGACGAAATTGTTATCACCTCTGGTGCTTTGGAGTCGCTGGGACTCAGCCTTCAGGTGGTGACGCAGCCCGGTGACTGGGTGGCGATAGAATCACCGGCATTTTATGGCGTGTTGCAAGCCATTGAGCGGCGTAAGCTCAAGGCCGTCGCAATCCCGATGGATGTGCAGCAGGGCATGGATTTGCAGGCTCTCGAGCAGGCGCTGGCAACCTACCCCATCAAGGCATGCTGGCTGATGTCGAATTTTCAAAATCCTCTTGGTTGCTCAATGTCAGCAGAGAAGAAACAGCGGCTGGTGGAGATTCTTGAGGCCCATCATGTCGCTATCATCGAAGATGACGTCTATGGTGAACTCTATTTCAACGGCGAACGCCCGATGCCGCTGAAGGTGTCTTCCTACCGTCAGCAGATCCTCCATTGTTCTTCTTTCTCAAAGTGTCTGGCGCCGGGCTTTCGCGTGGGATGGGTCGCGGCGGGTGCGTATGCCTCGCGCATACAGCGCCTGCAGCTTATGAGTACACTGTCGGCGAGTGTGCCGGTGCAGCTCGGGCTGGCCGATTTTCTTCACCAAGGCGCATATGACGCGCATTTACGTCGCCTGCGTCGCCAACTCGAACTCCGCCAAAACGCGATGCGTAACAAAATACTCAAGGCTTTCCCGCCCCAGGTGCGCGTGAGTCAGCCCAGCGGGGGCTACTTCCTTTGGGTTTATTTGGGGGACAAGGTCGATGCGACAAGGGTTTATCAGCAGGCGCTAGCTCGAGGTATAAGCGTTGCGCCGGGAACCATGTTTGCCGTCGACGATCGTTACCGCCACTCCTTGCGGCTGAACAGCTCGTTCGAATGGAATACGCGTGCCGAAGACGCCATAAAAACGCTGGCAGACATTGTGTTCGGTGAGATTGAGAGAAACAAAACATGATGTAGCGCTAATAAACGCCTTTTTCATCCTTGAGTATAGAGGGAATTGAGCGTTTTAATATAAATTCATTAAAGGCCTTGTGATATTTAATGGAATATAATTAAATAAAAGTGAGGAAATAATGAAAGTAGGTAATAGCGCATCTGCTATCCAATTAGAAAACACCAACGTACTGACTCCAGGAAATACACCTATCGCGCTCGGTGAATCGCCCGATGGGGTCTTCACTATTGACCTTACCGATCCTGACGCTCCCGCAGAAAGTATCCTTGAATCTATATCTTCTGAGCAACGATCATTGATTGGCATGCTGTTAAAACCTTATGACATGATTTATCATATTTGTGAAAAAGGTACTGAAAATATTAAGAAAAGTTATCAAGAAAGTATCCTGGAAGCCGTTCGTAATTTTGAAAATACTTTGATGGTTGCGAAGAGTGAGTTAGCAAAAGTTCTCACTAAGCGGGAGATGATTAAGCTAAGTGAGTTATATGATAATAAGCAAATAAATAATGATGAAACTTTCAGCGCCGAAATAAAAAAAATAATAAATTCGATGCCCCATATTAGTAAATCACGAGCGATAATGCAGATCCTGACAGAAGGAGCCAGCTTAAGAATACCTTTAATGCTTTTTCAGGGGGCTTTTTCAACGCCAATTCCGGCACTCCCATTTTGCTATTCAAAAGCCGGTATTCAGATGCAAGTTGTTATCTCTTCAACCGAGGTTCTCAGGAAATTATTTGGTGCCGAAAATCAATCAGTCGGTGAGGTGTATTTACAAGCTTTTTTACATCTTGAAGGTGGCGTGAGTGGAGAACTGAATCTGGGCGATTATATCGACCTACCGGTCAGCGTTAAAGGGGTTCTGACGGGGTTGCGGGTTAATCACTTCGGCCTTTGCGTGCAGATTAACATACAGAACGAAGCCTGGAGTGTGGGTAACCTTGAATACATTATCGAAACGGTCCATCGGGTAGAGGGAAACGCTAGTTTCGGTGCTGATGTCGGGCCGATAAATCTTGCCGGACAGCCCAAAGTAGGGAGTGATACCGTGCGACAGCTGATTTTTCCCTGTAACAGCACGGAACATACGGCTAAATTTATCTCTCATTTAGCGTTAAGGGCACTGGGCGCTGGGTTTTTTGGCGCGTCCGCATTAACACTCGGCGTCGATAGTTTTTCCATAAAAGATGCCGCTATCTTTGGCATTAACGTGGCGGGAATATTGGTTGATATGAGTGGACGTTTTAAACCAGACAGGGTCGTTGATATCATAGAAACAGCGACCATTGGCTTTGATATCGCGGTGACTACCCCAGTTGATATCGCTTATCTTGGGGCGTTAAACCCGATGCTGATGTTGCGATATAACGGTGCTACGGCAATGGTGCATGATGTCCTGGACAAGAAAAAGCATCCTGAAAATGATAATCTCAAAAATCCGTTTCAGGAAAAAGACATGCAGTTAAGATATCGAAAAACCGCTACGCCGTTGAAAATAACCTCGGCGTTTGCGGAAGATGTGATACGTATCTAGTCAGTTCTGTTTATTGCAGTGCAAATAACCCTCTTTTGCCATGTCCCAAAATTGCTGATGTATTGGCGCATCATTTCTTGTCGTTTGGATTAGAGGAATGATTATTTGGGCACAGAGTCTGGCTTTAGCATCCGAATTATTTAAGTTCTGTTCCAGGCTGGTTGACAGCCTGGACTTTTGGGACTTATTTAACGCACCAAGTGATTCAGCTAATAACCCATTGTGACGGATCCTATTCGCTTCGGAACTCTCTACCAGAGAATAATACCAGGTCATCGTGCCTGCTTCGGCATAGAGAACCGTGGCTTGCTGAGTGTTTCCGTCCTTAATGCACTGGGTCATCTGCTGATATAGAACTTCGGGCCTGCTGTCGAAATTTATGCTGTCAGTTACGCACCCTTCAACCACGGGCGGCAAAAATACAGAGGAAGAGGTCGAGGTACAGCCAGTCAGTGACATCAGGAAAATAGCCTTCGCTGCAAGAATACTCCGCTTATGGCTAAAATATTTTATCTTTTCTACCACTGAACAGGTTCCTTCAGTTCGTTCATACGCTGTTCAAAGTCGTTATTAATCTGCGTCATGATGAATTTTAAAAAACCAGCTCGTGCTTCCGCTTTCTCTTCCTCTGTAGCTTGAGTCTCTTTCTGCGGATTGCTGAGCCTTTTCATTCTCTCTTCAAGTGACAGTGGGGCAGACGTCGCTGCATTTTGAGTGGTTACTAAGCCTGGGCGTGCGATCATTATGTTTTGCATCATGATTCCTTAGGTTTTAACTAATCTTTTGGATAATTCATTGAGCAGTTGCTGTTTAGCCTGTTGGGAAAGACTTTCACAGTCCCTTTCCAACTGCTGTGTAAAGCTGGTATCTATTTTCTGTTGAGCAATCCATACCTCGGGTGAGAATTCGGCAAGGCTATTTCCATATTTCACCACAAAGCGGTTTTCACGATGTTGCTCAATAATCACCGCACCCTTCCAGATCGATTGAATGAAAGACAGCAGACCTATTTTCTCACGGTGGGAAGTCTCGGGTATGAGTACAAATAACGGGCTAATAGCATCTACAGGCGAAGTTTCCGCTATCCATTCCTGAAGCAGCTGCGGGAAAATCTCCGGTTTACCGAGTGCCTGCCGAAGGTTGGCCACCACGCTTTCATGCGCCTTGTTGCAAAAACTTTGATAAATTGACTGATTATTATCGAGATATTCTGCAACGGATTTAATCGATATCATCAAGCCGGCCTGATAGCCGGCCGAGCGAGCCGAATCTCGCAACAGCACCGCATCGGCATTCGCCTGCTTGATTATTTTTGCCGCATGATGCTGTGCCTGTTGCAGCAAGCTTTGAATCCGCTTGCTTTGTGCAAGGGAAGAGGCCGGGATAAGTACTCCTTCAATTGCTGTCGTTTTCTCAGAAAATAGGGCGGTTTTTGGCATATTCTATGGCTCGTTTGAGGTCTATTTCTGCAATCTCTGGCAAATCGTTGGTGCAGAATGCGGGCCTCGCGCTGGCGCTAAACAGCAGGGGTATTCTCTGTGACAGAGCCAGGGGAAGCTGTCTGGTCAATCCCTCGAGGATTTGCAGCCCGCCGTGCTCCAGTTCTTCGATATCAACGGGATAACCGAATCGGACGGGCTGTCTGAAGGACACCGATAACTCACTGAATTGCTGAGCATGCTGCGGCAATTTTTCGAAATCACCCTGATAAACCAGCGCTGCACGATAGTGGCGGCAGGCGAGAAGATAGGCTGTATGAGGCAGTAGTCGCCAGTTATCGACGACCTCAGCGGCAAACGTTCCCGGCACCGCATCCTGACAGGTTACTGACAGTTGGAAATGTTTTATCAAAATCTGATTCAGTACTTTCCGACAGTCGGCCGAGTCAAACATCTCCGGTATCCTGAGTTGTTTCGGATGGATCCACTGACAGGGATTGAACAAAATATCTTCCAGAGCGGTCATTTCATACATCAGAAACGCTCCTGACACTGCGTTTAACCCAATAGAGATAGCCAGCGGCAAGCCCCAGGAATAGAGGTAATAAGGCGACCCACCAGAATCGAATCAGCGAGGTTGACTGCACAACCGGCGTTTCCGCTGGCGGAGACGGCGTTGGAGAGCGCGTCAGAACCACCGAAATATCATCGTAATTGAGGTTATTGAAGCTATTTTTTATAAACCTCTTAATATCACTGATCATTAATGACGAATCCTGAGTACGATCGTAGCTAATCAACGCGGCGACATGCTCTTGTTCGTTCTTCCGACTGTTTCCGGAGGTATCTATGCGATAACTCACGTGAACCTGTGCCGATGTCACTCCCTCTAGAGCAAGCAGTGATTGCTCTAGCCGTTGTTCGATAGCCGAATAGAGTCTGGCCGTCTCCGCTAAGGGGGAAGAAATCAGAGAATCAGCAGGAAACATTGCCGCGATTTCCATTCGCGGCTTGGAAGGCAGGTTATAAATACGCAGCAGTTCGACCGCAGAACTGAAATCTTTCAGATCAACAAATATCTGATAGCCTTCTTTTGCCGTATCTTTTTTATTGGACGCAATATTATTTCTCAGCAGAAGAGAAATCACTTCATTGGCCTGACGTTGCTCTAAACCCTTCAATAATTCCTGTTGCTTACAGCCCGTCAATAACAATGTTGCGGCGAAAAGGAGTGAGTATAAAATTTTCATGCACGTAACAATGTCTCAACGGCACTGGTCGCTTTTCTGGTTAGTGCACTGATCAATGAAACTTCAATATTGTAGTCGGCGGTTTTTTGCTGAATTTCAAATAGCGCCTGCGGCGAGGTAACGGAGTCAGCATTGTTGATTTTTCTCAAGACTTGCTGCTTTTGCATAACATATTTTTCGATGCTGTTGGCCAGAGTCGAAATCAGTTTCTGATCGAGCGTTGTAAAACTAACGTCGGGAGACTCAGAAATGATATTTTTAGATAGCGTCGTCGTGACGTCAGGTGCATACAGCATAATTTCTCCTGCGGGTAATGATAAAGATTAAATGTTATCTAAAGTTGGAAATAGTGGCAGACGCGATGTCTTTATAGGCCTTTATGGTACTTGATTGCGCATTGCAAAAAAGTGTATAAGCAGAAAGGGCAGCCTGATACTCAGCCAGCGCAATAGGATCCGATGTGTTGCTGGGGTTACCGTCAGGACCCTCACCTCTAATTTTATCCAGGGCATCTTTCAATTTTTTATTTAGATCGGTGGCACCTTTGTTAAACTTATGGGACATATCAATGATAAATTCTGGGTCGACGGATTTACTTATATTAACCATGGTGACTCTCCACGTTATAGTTTGTTTATTAACCAATGTTCAGATGATATTTTTATGTAACCTTGATTTCCAAATTTAAACGACTTGTTAGCCCTGTAATCATCCTGTAAGTTCACGGTGAAGTTAACAGGTTGGTCTTTATAACTCACTACCAATAATTTTAATTGCTGTAACGACTCATCATTAATAAGACCGCTAATAATAAAGTTAACATTATTATTATTATTGGAACGAGTATAGGTTAAAGACATCCCTCGCAGCGCGTTCTCCGCATCATCTGCCGTGAGAATAACGTTAGAGAGTGACGGAGCTTCTGGTAATGAATGAATTAATTTTTGCGGTAGAAGGGGTGTCACAATAGGTTGAAATTTAATTTTCGACTCTAATGTTGCAGCAGCGCCACCTTTTAACCAGATACAAAAAGTGAAGAGCAATAAAAATAGGCTCATCAACGTCAAAATCTTCTTCTTAATGCCGAGAGAGAACCGCCTCCTGCGAAAAGCAATCGGCTGGTTAATCTCTGGCAACCATGCTTCATTAGCCGTTTTAATTACCACCTTGAGAAGGCCAATATTAATAGTGGTATGAAATTTAACCGTAGTGGTGGTTTGTCCCTCTGGACGCTGTTCACGTATCTTAATGCCATTATCAACTGAGCCATCATTGATAACTTGAAAATTCACTCCGCCTTCTTCAAGAGGAATGATAAAGGCATTCGCCAGAATGTGTGTTCCTTGTTCAAGAATTTTTTCTGGAGCGACAATAAATAACGTACTTTCTTTCGTTAGCTCAAACTCACAACCACTAAGTGGGCCGTTAAGTAAACGTATCGTCAGTTTTTTTCTCGAAGAGGATGATAAGACTGCATCCTTGTCATTCTTCATCTTAACGATAATTCCTGGTGATGATAAATCAGTGGAGCACAGGCTAATAAAATCACCTTTAGAGATCTTGATTTCATTATGATCAATTATGATGATTTTCATTAGGCACAGCGTTGAGATAACGGGAGTGTGTCAGATTATTTCGATTTTTCAGTATCATATTCCCATCAAGATGGGGATAGTGCCTGTAGCTACAATCAAACTCATCAAATTAATCTATATCTACGGGAAATAGACTTTATGCGCTTTGAAACAATTCCGTATATTATCAAGGAAGGGGAAACAATCAAAGTTACAGAGAAAAAACTGTGTTTGATTGAAGCCCTTGATTCTGAGCCTTGTGAAGTTCTTTACACTGTAAGAAATAATGAAGAAAACTCTTTTTCACTCCAGAGTAACTGGCGTGGTTTAATTGCATTAGACGTTATGCAGTTCAAAGTATCAAAAGGTAGACTGCGTTTTTTTGATATGGATTTAATGAGGCTAGTTAAACTACAAGTCTTTATCGATTATTCTAACGGGAATATCGAAGTGGGCAGTTCTAATGAGAGTAATTGGCTCTCATTTTCAAAAGAAATAAAATTAATACAACCGGAAGACATGGAGTATTGGCTTCTGCAGCAAGCAATGCAGACGGGGGATAAAGTAGACTCTATTGTTGCCTTTCTTCGTCACACCGAATGCTATAATTTGGTGCATTTCTTATTATCAGAAACTGATGATAATAATCAATGTCTGCAAACGCTCTGCGTTCGTTATGGCCTGTCAGCTGCGCATTTTCGTCGCCTTACAAGACATGCGCTAGGCCATACAACAAAAGTTACGCTTCGTGAATGGCGCATGACGAAAGCGATTCTGGCGTTTATTAATGATCCAAAAAACATGACCGACATTGCTTTTGCACACGGATACTCGTCGTTATCCCATTTTTCAAATGACGTCAAAAAAATGCTGGGCATGACCCCTCGTGCATTAAGAAAGTCAATTCTTGATATAGCAATGAAATGATAAATAGACTCTTATCAATAACAATGAAAAATTTAATGATTGCAGCGTTGAGCTTAATGATTATTTTGCCGGTTAAGGCTGAGAAAATAAAAAGCGAAGATTTAAGTCTATCCAGCGCGGGCTATGTCTCGAATAATGAGAGTATCAGTGGCTTTTTTAATGCTTTTTCTTCGCAAGTTAATAAGCCGGTAATTCTGAGTAAACTAGCGGCACGAAAAAAAATCAGCGGAGAGATCTCTTTAGTTAATCCTCGACTGCAATTAGATACGGTATGCAATCGTCTGGGGCTAATTTGGTATAGCAATAATGCAACACTTTATATTTATGACTCATCAGAAATAGTTAGCCGCATTGTTACGATGAGAAATATTTCTTATTCATACTTTACTCAATATCTCGGTAAGGTACAGTTACTAGATAACCGCTACCCGTTAAGGGGAGAAGAGGGTAACAAGACATTCTTTATCTCTGGTCCACCGATATATGTCGAAACAATTGCTCAGTTAGCCGCAACGCTTGACGAACAGGATACCAGTCGACGCGACATAGATGCCGTCTCCATGTTTTACTTAAGCAATACTTTTGCCGAAGACCGTTCCTATACCTATCAGGATAAAGTGATTGTTATTCCTGGCCTGGCGACGGTGATCAGAAAGTTATTCTCAACTCCGGGCGCTGTTTATAGCGATATCAGAACATCTACAACCGAGATAACAAAGGTAAGGTTACCACCGCCTTCACTCCCGACTGTTGATGACATCGAACCGTTTGATAGAGCAACGCAAGCGATAGTCAATACATCTTCAGCCGTGCAGATTATTTCTAACCCAAGCAATAACAGTCTGCTTATAAAAGGTAGCGAGGAGCAGATTGCGCTGGCCAAAAATATTATTGCCGCGATGGATAAACCGCGTAGACACATCGAACTCTCTGTATGGATAGTTGACGTACAAAAGAAAGCGCTGGAACAACTTGGGGCAAACTGGAAGGGGAATTTTACCATTGGTGACCGTCTTGGTTTTTCTTTGAATCAGGGCGCTTCCGCTTCTTCCACGGGCGGTAACCTCTCTAGTACGTTAGACGGAGGACGGTTTATCGCTGAAATTAACGCCTTAAGCCAAAACAATCTGGCGAATATAATTTCTCGTCCTGTCATTTTAACCCAGGAAAATATTCCCGCTATTTTTGACAATAGCCATAGCCTCTATACAAAGCTTCTCGGTGAACACAACGTTGAACTTCAGAAGATAACCTTTGGTACCTCTATTAGCGTATTGCCGCGTTTCACTCAAAATAATGAAATAGAAATGATGCTTAATGTTGAAGACGGTAACTCTGCAGGATCGACGTCAGAAAGTGAAAATCTGGTCTCGCCCCTGCCGTTAGTGATCAGGACAAATATCAGTACTGTGGCCAGAGTTCCGCGAGGCAAGAGCTTACTGATTGGCGGTTATACGCGTGATGAAGATAGAAACGATACCGTGAAGATCCCTTTTCTCGGCAGTATCCCTCTCATTGGGGGACTATTTCGCCATCGCATTACCCAAAACAGTAAGACAGTACGTATTTTTCTCATACAACCCAGGGAGATAAGCTCAGAAAATGCCTCCGAGGCTAATACCTTATCTCCTGAAATGTTCACTTCTACCCCGTTAAGGGACTGGAAACAGAATTTTTCAATGAGTCTGTTATGAGTTCGATTAACAGGGATTATTCGCATAGTCCGTTGCTTCGCGTTCGCGAGCAGCAGCGAGCAAAAGCCCAGGCCGAGAAAGAGTCGTCAAACGAAAAGGTGATGGATGAGGGGGAGCTTGACAGTGCGGCGCTTTCACTTACGGAGGACGACTCCTCGGCAGATCTCATCGCTCGCGCCTCCCAGAATGTCGATGAGAGTTTAATTGCGTTATCGCAGTTTAGATCACGCCGAGATCTCACGCTGAAAAGCGGAGCGGATGCTGAAAATAACTTTGATTCAATCCTGGATGACAACACACTCCCTAAAATAGCGCTACTGTTAAAAATGGTTTCTGGTGTTCAGGGAAATAGTATTCAGGATATGCACTTCAGATTTCTGAAATTGTTCCCAGATGAGAGCGATCGCGTACTGATATTACGTAAGTTGTTAAAGCGAAAAAACCTCGATGAAACAACACGAAAGAACATCAGCACATTGCTCGAAAATACGCTTCAGGCTGCCGACCCACGTAGATTGCAGGCTGGATTAAACATCGCGGTAAAAGCACGCCTGTTTGGTCAATTTTTAGATATTAATCCTCAGCTATTGAGAAGCGCTTACCGGTATTTTATTGAGTCAGATGATGCAGAGACGGTCATCTATAAAAATTGGATCTCTATTTTTGGCTATAAGAAAAGAAAAACAATTTTAGAGCTTATTGAAGAGTTTTTGTTAACAGACATCGATGCATTAGATCCAAGTTGTTCATTGACGGAATTTGGTAATGTATTATTAAAATTGAATCAATTAAAAAGATTAAGAACCGTCGACGGAGATTTCATCGGAAATCTGTTATTGAATGAAAATATCTTCAACGTTAATGAGAGTGAAGAGGCTTGGTTGTTATTCTTTTTTTGTGTCTTGCAGGACGCGAGAAATCTTGAGGAGTATCTGAACGAAGTTGCCGGGGAATTTTTAATGGCAGGGGAGCCTAGTGGCTGTGTTCGTTTTGTACAGGCCTTATATATTGAATGCAGTAAAATTCCTGTCGAATTTTTTGATGTGTCTGAAGATAAGTCTTGGCTTGAAGAGCATTTGAAAGACTCTATTTCCTTCCATTTCGAAAATGAAATCATCAAATTTAAAAAGCTTAATCATTAGAGTTTTATGGAAAATAAATGAACAAGATTTTGAAAAACGTTAGAGAGCACCCAGAACTTATCATCTTATTATTGATGGTGACAATAATATCAATGCTCATTGTCCCTCTACCAACTTATCTGGTGGATTTTCTTATTGGTTTGAATATTGTTATCTCTATGCTCGTTTTTCTGTCCTCATTTTATATCGATGGAATATTAAGCTTTTCAACTTTTCCAGCCGTGTTGTTGATAACAACACTTTTTCGACTTTCATTATCTATCAGCACCAGTCGGCTAATATTGAACGACGCGGATGCGGGGGAGATTATTGAGACCTTTGGTCTTTTTGTCATTGGCGACAACCTCATTGTCGGATTTGTGATTTTTTTCATTGTCACCATTACACAGTTTATGGTCATCACTAAAGGAGCTGAACGCGTTGCCGAAGTTGCGGCACGTTTCTCACTCGATGCCATGCCTGGCAAGCAGATGAGCATTGACGCTGACGTCAAGGCGGGGACCCTAGACGCCGATCAGGCTAAAAGCCGTAGAAATATTCTTGAAAGAGAAAGTCAGCTTTACGGATCCTTTGATGGTGCAATGAAGTTTATCAAAGGTGATGCAATTGCTGGGATTATCATCATTTTTGTGAACTTCATAGGCGGGATCAGCGTCGGTATGAATCAGCATAACATGTCGATGTCTCAGGCCTTGCACACCTACACCATGTTGACAATCGGCGATGGATTGGTTGCACAAATACCCTCATTGTTAATCGCAGTCAGCGCCGGATTTATTGTTACCCGCGTCAATGGCGAAGGTGACAATATGGGGAAAAAAATCCTTTCTCAGTTAATTAATCATCCTTATGTTATCGCCTTGGCCGCCATATTAACCCTTGCCGTCGGATTACTGCCTGGGTTCCCGATCATGGTATTTCTGACCCTGTCGTTACTACTTGCAGGAACCTATTGGTATAAGCAAAAGGCGCTTAGGGAAGGCAAGGATAGCACTAATAAAATTTCTCAGGGTGAGAGTTCTCACAATCAGGCGGCAGACACGGGCCTCGAAAGCTCGATGAAAATGATAGACCATTTTGAGAGTGTCAATGCAGAGGCTGTGCCTTTGATTCTTGTTTTACCCATTGAGCAATTTCAAAAGTTAAAGGATCAGGCTCTTTCGGAACATATTCGCAGCCAGTTCTTTATCGATTATGGTATACGGCTCCCGGAAATAATATTGCATAGCGCTATAGTCGATAAAACAAATAAAGTCACCTTGCATATTAATGAAATTAAAGCGGCGGAGTTTACACTCTATTTTGATAAGCTTCGCGTCATTAATAAATTAGATGAAATCGAGATGTTAGCTATCGAGACGATAAAAGATAGCAGCGGCATCTGGGTAGAGAGTAAAGACAGAGAGAGTCTAGAGTCGCTGGGATATTTGCTGAGAATGCCTGTCGATGAACTTTATTCTTGCCTGTCTATGCAGTTGTCGCATCATATCAATGAGTTCTTTGGTGTGCAGGAGGCGAAAGGCATGTCAGATCGGCTGGAACACTCCTGCCCTGAGCTTATCAAAGAAGTATTACGCCACATGACCATGCAAAAAATATCAGAAATATTGCAACGTCTGTTATGTGAAAGGATCTCCATTCGTAATATGAAGATGATCATGGAGGCTTTGGCTCTGTGGGCACCCAAAGAAAAAGACGTTATTTTACTAGTCGAGCATGTGCGCGGTGCATTAGCACGCTATATCTGTGACAAGTTCTCAATTCATAATCAGCTTCGTGTCATTATGGTGACGGCAGAGACGGAGGATGTCTTTCGCAAAGGAATAAGATCAACATCTGGTGGTTTATTTTTAAATATTGAGCCAGCAGTAGCAGAAAATCTAATGGATACCTTTTCGGTAGTGTTGCTAAATTATGACTCAGAGTTTAAGGACATTGTCATTATTTCATCGGTAGATGTGCGAAGGTTCATTAAGAAGTTTATTGAGACTCGATTCAAAGATATCGCCGTTATGTCCTTTGGAGAATTATCTCAACACGTCAACGTTGACGTCATACAGACCATTTAAGCAGGTGGGCAGGTGAAATATTCCGAACTGATGGTGAAGCAGGTACACCCGTTGATTTTACGTTCCAGCATTATTGAAGCTGAGCTTAAAGGCGTCAAAATTGGGGAAATATGCGAGATTCGCGGCAGTGTTTACAGTCCTAAGGTTATTGCTCGAGCGCAGGTCATTGGATTCAACCAACATACAACTGTGCTGAGCCTGCTTGGAAATGCCAATGGTTTATCACGTGAGTGCGTTTTGCACCCTACGGGTAAAGAGCTGGTTATTCCTGTCGGTGATTTTTTGTGTGGATGCGTGATCGATCCCGCGGGAAACATTACTGAGCGTTTTACAGAAACACCAGAAACGCAACTAAGCCATTTGTGTTCCATTCAAGCCAACGCGCCTGGCTGGCAGCATCGTCGGGGGATCTATCTGCCACTCTTGACGGGAGTGAAGGCGCTGGATGGTCTGATGACCTGCGGTGTTGGGCAGCGCGTCGGGATATTTTCATCCGCGGGCTGCGGCAAGACAACGTTGATGCATATGCTCATTGAGCACATTGAAACTGACATTTTCGTCATTGGCCTGATAGGCGAAAGGGGCAGGGAAGTCACCGAGTTTATGGATATCCTTCGCAAATCCGGGCGGCGAAAAGATTGTGTGATGGTCTGCGCAACCTCGGACAATTCGTCCATGGACCGTTGTAACGCCGTATTGGTTGCTACGACGATTGCCGAGTATTTTCGTGACAGTGGAAAGAACGTTGTACTGTTTATTGATTCTATTACTCGATACGCGCGCGCCTTGCGTGACCTTGCCCTGTCGGCAGGAGAGTCTCCTGCCAGAAGAGGATATCCGGCCTCGGTATTTGACAATCTACCGAAGATTCTCGAACGAGCGGGGAATGTAGAAGGAGGGAGTATTACCGCCTTTTACACCATTTTGCTTGAAAGTGATGATGAAGGGGATCCTATCGCCAACGAGATCCGATCAATTCTCGATGGACATATTTATCTCAGCCGAGAATTGGCAGCCCAGAATCACTATCCCGCAATCGATATTTTAAACAGTCTCAGCCGCGTGGCGACTCAGGTCTGCAAGTCTGATCATCTTAACGATGCGGCGGCGGTAAGGCGGAAATTGGCGAAGATTGAAGAACTCAAAATGTTTATCGATATGGGGGAATATAAATTTGGTGAAAACCAGGAGAACGATCGAGTAGTCAAGCAACGAGATGCACTAAATCAATGGCTCTGTCAGTCCTGCGATGAGATTGTCGACCACAAAGAAATGCTGAGTGAGATGAGTAAGCTTGCATCATAAATATGCGGCACTTCTGCAGCGTAACGAGATGCGGCTTCGGCGTCTTCATTGGCTACTAATGGAATTAGAGAGCCGTCAGCAACGGTTAAGTAGCGAAAAGCAAACGCAGGCAACCCAGGTCGAAACACTGCGTAATTTAATCAAACATCACAGTTTCGCCGGGGTTTCGACTCGGGCAGATTTATTTGCAGAACAGCGTAAGTTAGCAGTTTTGAGAAGACAGCTCTTTGCCATTATTCAGCAAGTTCAAGAGATTGATGAAAAATTAGATGATATCAAGCGTGAGATTATTCAACACCGGGTACTCATGCTAACGGGAATGTATCGTTCAGAAAAGTACAAACATCTGCTGCAAGGCGCCTTGAGTAAAAAAAGGCAAACCCAAAGTCGGCAGGATGAATCAGAAATGGAAGAGATGATTTTATGGAAAAAGTAACTTCGAAACCGGCCGCGGGTATATCAAGGCCGCAAAGTGATCCTACGGAAAATGTTTCTTTAGCTGAAAGAGCAATGAGAAAAAAACTGGGCCAAAAGAAGCTCCTGAAAGCAGAACCCTATGCATTAATTTTACCTTTCCGAATGCTTGAACATTATCGCCTGATCGTTATTAAGCAGAAGGACGAAAACGGTTCCGCTTCTTCAAAAACCGGCCTTGCTGAACCTTTACACGTCACTTCTTTGTTTAACAGGGAAGAGCAGGGGCAATCAGGTACCACCTTGCCTGCAACGAGAGTCGAGAGCGCACCTGTCGATGTTGCAAAGCGAACCACCCTCGCTTCGAATGAAAATACTCGTCCCGCCGACACATTGAGTGACAATACTCCTCCAACTGGCATCTCGAGTAAAAATACTCCTTTAGTCGACACCTTTCAGCCTAAACCACCCGTTGAAAATGCCGATGTTGATGATGAGTTTTCGCGTAAAACTCCGGACGCTCATTCACTTCAGTCCCTGATGGGGCGTGCTTCATTTGTTGCCAATCATCCTGGTGCACCGATTTTGAGCGAGAAGAAGAGCGCAGCACTAATACCACAGCCCCGAGAGGTTCAACCAGACAGCTCGGCATTCTCATCGGAATCGTTTACCTATCACTTTCAGCACTTACCCGGAAATCAGAGCGTAAAAATTAACACGGTTGTTCAAGGGCAACTGTCATTACATCCTTCCTCAAACCTTGTACAGAATCTGTTATTGCAGAAGAAAGGACTGCGAGAAATTGCGACAGAATGGTCATTATCCCCTGAATTCTCGCAGGAAAGGGACGATAAAAGTGATAATCAACAGTGATTGCTAACTACCTTCGCCGAGTCACCCCTGATTCGCTAAATGAAAACCAATGGGTCCAGCAATGGAAAGCCAAAGGTAAAGAAATCATATTTTCGGCCCCTGCAAAGGGTGGAGCACTCTTGTCCTTCAGTGCCGAAGGTAAATGGCGTGGCACAATCGATTTACATCACTGGTTCGCCATGGTCTTCCCGGACAGCAGCCGGTTGTCGAAAGAAAGCTGGGATGATGAACAGCTCACGGCACTCTTTTTTGGCTGTTCGCGCCCGCTGGATATTACCGAAGATGAGTTGCATTACGTTCGTTTAACAGCTTGCCGCCGCTCTATCGTTAAAAATTTTCCCGTTAAAGACATGCCGGAAATTTGCACCCCGCAGGGCACGCTATGGCTTAGTCAGTTACCTAAAGCGGTTAATCATATTTCTCTTTCACTTGGCAGCGTAGCACGAAGAAAGAATATGCCCCTAAGGCTGGATTTTTCGATGGGGGAAAGTCGAATTTCTTTGTCGCTGCTCTCCAGCATGAAAAAAGGCGATGCACTTCTCATCCAAAATATGCTGCATGATGTACTGATTAATAATTTGAAGATAGGGAATTACGAACAAAAGGAACGCCTTATGAATATCGAAACGAATAATATAACGACTCTATCAATTCAAAAGACCGTGGGGGAGGATGCTTTTTTGGAAACAAAAAACACGCAGTCCATTAAAAAAATTCCATTAAAGCTATCTTTCATCTTGCAGCAAGACGTTATTACGCTCGGTGAACTGGAGGGTATATATAATGGGCAATCAATCCCCTGCAATCCAGACTTTGAAAAAAAAATTATAATCCAGGCAAACGGATTAACCATCGCCCACGGAGAGCTTGTGGTTATTGACGATTGTATGGCCGTCCTTGTCACCGGTCTGGAAGCCGATCATGCCAGTTAACAATGATATTCCTCTTATTGTTGTTCTTGCTCTGGCAACGATCCTCCCCTTTTTGATTGCCTGCGGAACCTGCTATATCAAATTCTCGATAGTTTTTGTCATGGTCCGTAACGCTCTGGGATTACAACAAATTCCCTCAAACATGACGCTGAATGGCGTCGCGTTACTTCTGGCGATGTTTGTGATGAGTCCGATAATCAAAAGTGGCTATACCAATTATCAAGAAAGTAAGACAGATATTACGCAAATGTCATCACTGATCGACTATATCGATAATGGGATTGACCCTTATCGTAATTACCTGACGCGTTATTCTGATCCTGACTTAAGCGACTTTTTTGAAAAGATCCAGTCCGGAAGGGAGGCGACTGAAAATGGTGAACAAGATGAACCACAGAAGCTGTCAATTTTATCACTGCTGCCCGCTTACGCGTTAAGTGAAATTAAAAATGCGTTCAAAATTGGTTTTTACCTTTATCTGCCTTTTGTCGTCATTGACCTATTGATTTCATGCATATTGCTTGCGTTAGGCATGATGATGATGAGCCCCGTGACCATATCGGTACCGATTAAGCTGGTACTTTTTGTTGTCATGGACGGTTGGACCATTTTGTCCAAAGGTCTGGTGCTTCAATATATGGACTTACCGGCTTAGGAAAATACTATGAATGACATGCTTTATGCTGGTAACAAAGTCCTGTATCTAGTGCTCATTTTATCGGCGGGTCCTATTTTTGTTGCTACCGTAGTAGGATTGCTGGTTGGACTTATTCAGACGGTAACTCAGCTTCAGGAACAGACGCTTCCTTTTGGCATTAAACTGTTAAGTGTCACGCTTTGCCTGTTTTTACTGTCCGGTTGGTACGGAGAAATCCTTTTAGCCTATGGGCGAGAGGTCGTCAGACTGGCTTTGAGTCGCTAACTTATGGCCAATCATGTTAACTGAATATAATGAATTGTTTTACCATTGGTTGGGCGTCATGGCATTCTCTTCGGCGAGGATATTGCCAATATTTATTATGCTCCCATTCCTGAACAGCAATACTCTTAATAATTCAATTCGTGTGCCCGTTGCAATGTTGCTTGGGCTTTCTCTTTGGCCCAAAACAGCAGGGGTAAAATTTGATTTTCAGGCGGAGATGTATTTCGGTCTCTTAGTTAAAGAGTCTATGATTGGGCTCTTATTGGGATGCTTAATTAGCCTACCTTTCTGGGTTCTTCACGCTGCGGGATGTATCATCGACAATCAGCGCGGAGCGACGATAAGCAGCAGTATTGACCCCGTGAGCGGTGTTGATACTTCAGAGTTAGCCAATTTTTTTAATATATTTTGCGCTGCAATATTTTTACAATCAGGAGGGTTGATATTGACACTAGAGGTAATAAAAGAAAGCTACGACCTTTTCGAACCTTTGACTTTTACCTTGCCGAATATGATCCCCTTGCTCAATTTAATCACTGAAGTTATTTCTCGTTCAATAATGGTTGCCAGCCCATTAATTGCTCTTTTTTTATTGACTGAGGCAACGCTCGGGTTGCTTTCACGTTATGCTCCTCAGATGAACGCATTTTCATTGGCGTTGACGGTTAAGAGTTTTCTGGGCTTTTTGCTATTAATCATTTATTTTCATCCAATTTTTTCAGACAGTATCCTACCCCTTATTTTTACAACCGAAAAACTACAGTTATGGAAGTAAATCACTCATGTCATTAAGCAAGACAGAGAAACCCACTCAAAAGAAGATTAGTGATGCCGTTAAAAAAGGCCAATCCTTTAAGAGTAAGGATTTGGTTATTACCTGTTTAATATTGGCAGGCGTCAATTATATTATTACTTTAGATTTTATCAAACAGATGGCCGGCGTCTGGGGGATGATAATTGAAGACGGCTTTAAACAGAATATAGCAGACTATGCTTCGTCAGTCTTTATCCTCGCACTAAAGATAATCATACCTTTTTTATTGCTTTGCGTTTTCTGCACCACGCTGCCTTCACTGCTGCAAACCGGATTTGTTTTGGCAACCAAAATATTTAAACTCAACTTTGGTGCGTTGAATCCGATCAACGGGACCAAGAAGTTGTTTAGTTTACGAACGGTTAAGGATACTGTGAAAGCAGTACTTTATCTTTTGGTCTTTATCATTATTTTTATGAATCTCTGGAGCGAGAACAAAATTCTCTTCCTGCTTCAAAGATACGGTACGCCTCAACAAACGCTGGTTATTTGGGGGCACCTTATTCAGCGAATGGTAACTACATGTTTGCTTGGCATGATTATTATCATGTTGTTAGATGCGATTGCAGAATACTTTTTATATATCAAAGATCTCAAGATGGACAAGCAGGAGGTTAAAAGAGAGCGTATAGATCAGGATGGTAATCCGCTCATTAAATCAACGAGACGAAGTTTGCATTCTGAAATTCTTGACGAGCAGACAAAACTCGATATCACAAACTCAAAAGTTATTATTGCTAATCCTACCCATATTGCTATAGGTATTTATTTCAATGCCGATATTGTTCCCATCCCTTTCATTTCAGTGCTCGAAACGAATCAGTGCGCCTTGTCAGTAAGGCGATATGCAAAAAAAATGGGCGTTCCGGTATTGGAAGACATTGCCCTGGCAAGGCGGATTTATAAGTCACACTCAAAATATTCATTTATCAGCGTTGATGAATTAGATGCCGTTTTACAAATCCTCGTTTGGCTTGAACAGGTCGACAATGCGTGGCAAGAAGATCAATCGTCTTTAATTTCTGAAGCCTCTGATGAGGTTAATAATAAAAATGGTGAGAATGAGCGATCTTTATAAGATTCATATAAATATCGATGATGTAATTCCAGCATTAAACAGTTCCCACTTTGGTCTGCGTAGTTAAGGAGTATTCATGGAACGAACTGACACGATTAACGATGATAAAATTGCAGATATGTTGCTTGGGTGTTTGAATGAACAGGCAACATTAAAGGATATTCACAATATTCCTGATGATATGATGAACAGTCTTTATGCCTATGCTTATCAATTTTATCAGCAGGGTAAGCTCGATAACGCTGAGACTTTTTTTCAATTTTTATGCATGTATGATTTTTATAATACAGATTATTTTATGGGTCTTGCCGCGGTCTATCAATTAAAAAAACAGTATCAAAAAGCCGCCGATCTTTACGCGGTGGTTTTTGCAATGAACGGCAATGATTATAGAAGCGTATTTCATGCCGGACAGTGTCAGCTAATGATGAAAGAAATGCTGAAGGCCAGAAGATGTTTTGAGCTGGTTTGCGAGCAAAGTCATGATGTTGAACTGGTTCAGCGGGCTGAAGCTTATACCATAAATATGAAACCCTGCTCTGAAGATGCCATGAACGTTAAGTCTGATGCGTTTAAAACTCAGCCGGAGAAATGCAATGAGTGAAACGGTTATTCTGCAAAAAGGGCCCCCCTTATCGGTACCTGAAACTTTAAAACCGAAAGCTGCCGACTTGTCCCAGGAACCTCCTCAAAGCGTTGAAATGAGTAATATCCAGGCTGCCGCGCAGCAGACTGCGGTCAAAATGATGGTGATTGGATTAAGTGAAACCGCGAATCTGACACTGGCGGCTTCGCTTAAAGCGGATATCCCTCGACTTGCTCTTCCTACCACGCCATTAAATGTTGAAGCCAAGCAACCTGCCGGCCTCTCAGCTTTAGTGGCAGGGTTAATGCAAATTTTTGCTGACGGAAACACCCATAAATTACAGAATCGACTTAGCCAGATTAATGCGCTGAGCTTGGCCAAGACGGCAAGTGGCCTTGCGCTTTTAAATGAGTACATCCAGGCAAACGCTGAGAGCGCCCAGGCAATTCAAGAGGCAACGGCTGACGGTGATGCGCTTGTCACGGCGAACAAGCATTACGAAGGTGCTAAATCTGACTATGAGGCTGCAAAAGATAAACTGGCAGGGATGAATCCTTCAGATATTGATTACGGGAAGGCTCAGGACTCACTCAATAAGGCAACGGGAAAACTCAGTCTTGCTTCAACGGCGCTGGGTATAGCAAAAGATAAATCGATAGCTTCAGCTAGTCTCGCCACCGAGAAGATGCTTATCGTTGATGGCCTTTGGGACAAACTTCAGAAGCAGCCGAATGTAGATAGAGTCGTACTCAAAACGACCAACGAACAGCATCTCACCGGCTTGGCCGCAATGACTCTGTTGCTCGGCACGCTATCCAATCTGATTGGAGACAATGCAGACAAAAAACTTCAGGCCAGCGCTAAACTCTCAAGACAGTTGCAGGAAGCACGGCAAAAAGAAATGGAGTCAAAAGCCAAAGAGCAGGCCGAGGAGATCCGTAAGGCAGAACATCTCAATAAGATCATGGGCTGTGTTGGTAAGATTTTAGGCGGAATAATCATGGCAGTAAGCATTGTCGGAGCCGTTTTCACCGGGGGGGCTAGCCTGGCGCTGGCCGCAGTAGGCATGGCATTGCTTATCGCCGACCCGATTGTTGCCAAAGTAACTGGAAAAAGTATTACCGACAGGGTGATGGCGCCAGTCCTGGAACATGTGATCCAGCCAATAATGAAATTTGTTGCGGAAAAAATTAAATCTTTTTTGAATGATTTAGGGGTGAAAGACGGAATTGCCAATATTATTTCTACCGTTACTGCTGCCATCACTGTTGCGGTAATCATGATTGCCGTCGGTGTGGTCGCTAAAAATGTGGCAAGTGCATTGCTTAAAAGAATCGTCCCCATAATGAGTAAAGTCATCAATAAGGTGATCCAAAAAACGGTACCTGCGGCAGTGAGAAGGACAGCCAGTAAAGTTTCGACCTCTATGAGTAAATCTGTAGCGCGGTTAGGTGAACAGCTAGGATTTAAAAATGATGTGGTTTCTTTAAGAAGTTATGGGCGTAATATAGACTATGCCGTTATGGGTGCCGAGGTTTCTAAATCTACCGTAGAGACCGCGAACAGTATCCAGTTAGGCATTTCAACTAAAAAAGTCGCCGATAAAGAAGCGGATATTATAGTCGCTATGGCAGATGTTAAATTCATTAGTAAATATCTCAAGCAGATGATCGAAATAATTGATGCAGATAATAGGGCTAAGTTAAATATTATCGAAACGGTGAGTTCTATTAATCTTGCAAGGCAGCAAACTAATTTATCGATTGTTAATTTACAGCGCATATAAGCGCTTTGGGAGAGAAGCATGACCACGAATTATATAAATCTACGACATATTCCAATATTTATTCCCACTAAGGGCTCTGAAGGTGACCGCAATGTCAGCCCTCTTGCTGATAAAGAGCCTGCTTCTGCGGCATTACAAATCAACCTGAGTCGGGTTATTACGGAAGAGATAACGCTGGAGTCACGTCCTCCTTCCTCGAGTTCCCCAGTCCTAAATACCAGGTCAAGAGGCACGGCGAGTGATTTTAGCCTGTCGATTACAGATTTAATTTTCTTGCTTAAAAAACTGGACCAAATTGCTCTCAAACAGAGTGCCGATGGCATGATTAATGCGCAATCTTCCGTGAACAGTAAGGCGACCTCAATTCGGCAGGAAGGGATATATAACTGTTCAGCAGCAGTCGCTGGGGGAATTACTCAAATTGCGGTCATGGGCGCCAGCTATGTACTCTCAGCGCACTCGTTAAGAAAGCAGAAGGGTATTGATGGTGCTGCTGAAAAAATAAAGCAAGACGGCATCTCGCAGATTGGCGCTAAAAGAGATAAAAACATTGCCGACATCAATGAAAAGTATAAACCTCAATTGGATGAAATCCATCCTAAAATCGATAATGAGTATGGAGGTGCTCTTTCACGTCCAATCCGTGAAGAGAGAGATGGTCACATTAAAAATGAAAATGCAAATTTCGAACTAGAAAAGGCAAAGTTAGAAAATCAGAGAAACGCCCTGTCTAACGATGATAAAAAAAGATATATGAATGCCAGTCTTAATGTTGAAAAATACCGTACATTAGGTCAGCTATCGCATTCAATGGGTAATATGATTTCCTCTTCTGTTTCTATCGGCGCCTCAGAGGAGCGTGCCAAGTCCTCATTGGCTGAGATGAGCTCCTCGGTTGAAAATAAAGTTACCGATAATAACCGTGAGCGCAGCAATAACTATAAAAATACGGCCTCTGAGCTGATTAACAGTATGAATCGAATACTGGAGAATATTTCAAACACCATAGGTGAGATCGCGAGAAAATGCTAGTGCTCCCTAAATCACCAAGGATAATAAAATGACTACCAGCATTGGATTACAACTCTCTACTTCTAGTGTTAGATACGACGCACAGCAAGCTCCTGTATTACCTAACCCTAAGGCGTTATGGGTTGATACGGAGGAAAACGTTAATTCATCGGTCACGGAAAAAAACAGCGAGCTTGTGCAGTCGCTTAATGCTTTTGAAAAGGCGTTACTTGCCAAGGATAAATCCGATGCCCCCTTCATGACGCAGTTGATGCTTAAAAACCTTAGGGAATATGAAAGTAAGTTAACCCTTGTCAAGGCTCAGGATAATCTAGTCTTTGTCGCTGAGTTCAAAAATCTAAAACAACAGATGCAGGATAAATTGTCGGTAAAGAGTTCAGCGGTCGCCTATCTTTCTGACAATGATTCAAACATCTCTGACCAGATTGGTGAAATAATAGGCGAGGTTAAAGAGGGGTATTATGATATCTTTGAGGGGGCTTTAGCTAAATATATTAATTTTTATAAAGAACTTAGTAACATTATGTCTGAAATGGGTAAGCTCATTAAAAAAAGTGATAAAGAAGGCTATCTAAAGTACGACTTTAAAACGCTGCAAGGAAAGCTTGATAATCTTTATGATAAATACAATAAGAAGGCAGATGACGGTTACAAGCTGTCTCAACTTTACCCTAAAGATCCTAAAGATAATGTATCCAAGGTCGAGGCTGAAAAATGGGCTAAGGACATGGGATTACCATCAGGCAGCGTATTACAATCCCAATATGGTGGAGATTGGTACTATGTTGCGATTGATTTAACCCCGTTAAAACAGATGAAGGATAATCTTATCTCTAGTACTTCAAATGACTACGAATTACTCAATACCCAGTATGAATCTTGGGTGACGGGTTTTAACGCCCAGGAAGATCAAATAAAAACGACGCTTCAATCTTTAACCGGGCGTTTTGCGAACGCTAATTCGGTTTATGATAACATGGTTAAAGTCTTATCAAGCACGATCGGCACATTGGCCGAAATGTCCAGGCGCTATTTTTCAATATAATTTACCGTATTTGGGTTACAGCATGGTTAGCACTTTCTCTTTTTATCTGTTAATTCGTTTGTTGGTAATAAAATTTTAACGCCGATAGCCATGTGTTTTTTTCCGGATATTTCGATATAGGTAATATCCATACCGAAGATCTTTTGTAAAATCTCTTCATAATCGACGGCCTCGGGCGCGGGTATGGGCGTGGGCACAGACACGGGGTCGGGGCTTATTTCATAGGGTACAGGAATAAACTCACAGACTTCAGCAACGAAAACATACCCTTTTGAGTAAATTGTTTGGATATAAACCTTTTCTTTGTCTTGCCGGAATATCTTCCTTAATACATAAATGCAGCGTGCAAGAGACTCCTCTGAAACAATAGCCGATCCCCAAACCTTATCGAGCAAATCATTTTTCTCAACGAGCTGTCCTGCAGACTCTATGAGCACTCTCAATACGGCAAGCTCTTTTGCTCCGGTCCTGATAAAAGTACTTTTCCTCATCAACTGATTGTCTTGAGTCAGAGTGAAATCAAAAAATCTATAACCTATACCTTGAGTCCTTTGCTGATGACGCATATTATTCCCTTGATTTTTAGTTAACGGGTAAGATCATGTCCGACTTGAATTTTATTTACAATAATAAATATGCCGACTGTCGATATATATTCTGATTTTTTAGATTTAATTCATAAATGTTTAATATGAAGCTAGTTACAGCTTAAATTTGGGATTTATTAATTTAATTAATTTAATCTATCGGCATTAATGTATTTTAATTTCTTATCAATAGATAATCCAGTGACTTAATAATAGAAAGCTCTTATTGGCCTTTGTGAAGGCCAATAAATAATGGCTATGTGCACCATTTTGGTGAGGATTTCGCTCTAAAAAGAGGCATTTATTTTCTTAGTCTGCGCCTTCCCTGTGTAACAGATCACAAATACGGCAGATATTTTTAGTTATTTTTCGTTGCATACTCATTCTCTTAAAGTATGACCCGTAAAGGGGTTTTTCATAAATATTCACTTTTTATGCAGTTAAAGTGAATAGGGTTAGGGTTTAACTCCTTGTTTTTTGGTGTCTCGACCTTTTTTATTCACTTTTTTTCGTTGCTGGCACGATGTCTGCACACTATTATCAATTCATCAGGGACAAAATTTTAAATCCCTTAACTCTAAGACGCTTACAGACAGTTAAGTTGATTTTACCCTAAAAGAGCTGCTCGTTATGCGTGCAGCGACAATTTGTAGAAAAGATGACTCATTAAAAATTTTCCTTCTCTTTAAGAGGGAAAGGGAGTCTGCACCCTTAATTTAGGAAATGCGTTCTCAAAAATTAACGTCAACCGTCTTATCAATGGCTTGCACTAAGGCCGAGAGACGATGGCATAAGCAAATAACGATGAGGTTGATATGGAACAGCGTGTAACCCGCAAAGCGTTTGATGAATACATGGTCCCGGTCTATGCCCCGGCTGATTTTATCCCTGTACGTGGGGAAGGCTCATGGCTGTGGGACCAGTCTGGTAAAGACTATGTCGATTTTGCCGGCGGAATTGCGGTCAATGCGCTGGGGCATCGCCATCCAGAGGTATTAAGTGCGTTAACCGAGCAAGCACAAAAAGTCTGGCATTTAGGAAATGGTTATACCAATGAGCCAGTACTGAAGCTTGCGAAACAGCTGGTGGATGCGACCTTCGCCGACAAGGCGTTCTTCTGTAACTCAGGTGCAGAAGCAAACGAAGCGGCCCTTAAACTTGCGCGTCTGGTCGGACACTCTAAAAACGCCGACCATAAAAACGAGATTATCGCCTTTAAAAATGCCTTCCACGGCCGGACTCTTTTCACCGTTAGCGCAGGCGGACAGCCTAAGTATTCCCAGGACTTCGCCCCGTTACCGCCTGCCATCACGCATTTGCCGTTCAACGATTTATCGGCGGTAGCGAACCATATTTCCTCTCGTACCTGCGCCGTCATTGTTGAACCCGTACAAGGTGAAGGTGGCGTAGTGCCTGCTGATCCTGAGTTCCTCCATGGCCTGCGCGCGCTGTGCGACCAGCATGATGCCGTGCTTATCTTTGACGAAGTGCAAACCGGCGTGGGCAGAACCGGCGAACTCTATGCCTATCAGGCCTATGACGTTGTCCCCGACATCCTGACTACCGCGAAAGCGCTCGGCGGTGGTTTCCCTATCGGCGCCATGCTTACCGTCGACAGTCTGGCCGCGCATTTCCAACCCGGCACCCACGGCACCACTTACGGCGGTAACCCGCTGGCCACCGCAGTCGCCGGTAAGGTGTTTGAGCTGATTAATACGCCTGAAGTCTTGGGCGGCGTCGCGCTGCGCCATCTGTGGTTCACCGAGCGTCTTAACCTGATTAATCATCAGTATCACGTATTTTCTGAGATTCGCGGCATGGGCCTGCTGCTCGGGGCGGTAATGCACGAACGCTATAACGGACAGGCTAAACAGCTGAACCAGCTGGCGGCAGAAGAAGGGTTGATTGGCTTAATCGCAGGTCCTAACGTGCTGCGATTCGCGCCATCCCTGATTATTCCGCAGGCTGACGTCGAGGAAGGTCTGAACCGTCTTGAGCGTGCCATCGCGCGGCTTTGTTCCTGAAAACCGCGTCATCTCTTTGAATGAGGTAATTATCATGATGTTGATTCGTCCTGTGCGGCTCGGCGATATCGCCGATATCCTGCAGTTGTCAGGGAAAACCGGCATCGGTTTAACGTCTCTGCCTAAGGATGAGGCCCACCTGCGAACGCGAATTGAGCGCTCTGTGGCAACCTGGAAAGGTCAGCTGGACAAAGCCGAGCAGGGCTATCTGTTCGTGCTCGAAGACCTGAGCCAGCAGAAAGTCGTTGGCGTCAGCGCGCTCGAGGTGGCCGTGGGGCTCAGCGAGCCTTGGTACAACTTCCGACTCGGTACGCTTATCCATGCGTCGAAGAGCCTGAACATCTACAAACCGGTCCCGACCCTGTTTTTAAGTAACGATCACACCGGTTACAGCGAGCTCTGCACGCTGTTCCTCGATCCGGACTATCGTCATAGCCGCAACGGACAGCTGCTGTCAAAAGTGCGCTTCCTGTTTATGGCCGCTTTCCGCGAGCGCTTTGCGCCGAAGGTGATTGCCGAGATGCGCGGTGTATCAGACGACAACGGCCACTCGCCTTTCTGGGACAGCGTCGGGCAGCATTTCTTCGCCATGGAATTTGCCGAAGCAGACCGTCTGACCGGGATGGGACAGAAGTCCTTTATTGCCGAGCTGATGCCGAAACACCCTCTCTACACCGAGTTGTTAAGCCCGCAGGCGCGTGCGGTGCTGGGCGAGGTTCATCCTCAAACTGCCCCAGCGCGTGCATTGCTTGAAAAAGAAGGCCTGCGCTATCAGGGGTACGTGGACATCTTCGACGCGGGTCCGACGCTTGAAGGCGAGGTAGACAACCTGCGTGCGGTGAAAGAAAGCCAATTATTGCCGGCAAGAATCACTACCGCCACGTCGTTCGAAGATGAAACTTTCTACCTGGTCGCCAACGAAAATTACGCAAATTTTCGCGCGACTTTGGTCACGGGGCCCGCAGATATCAGCCGGTTAACGCTCGACGAGCGTACCGCTGAGGCGCTGTGCGTCACCCATGGCACCCCCTTGCGCGTTGTGCCGCTGTTCCCCGACGCGGCGACAGCGACCTCAACCCGACAATTATCACAAGCGAGTGAACTATGACCCATCCAGCACTATTTATTCAGGGACAGTGGCGCAGCGGGCAAGGCACGCTGCTGGAAAAGTCTAACCCGGTGAGCGGTGAAAAGCTCTGGTCGGCCATGAGCGCAAGCAGTGAAGACGTCGAGTCGGCCTGCCTTGCCGCACGTGAGGCTTTCCCGGCGTGGGCGCGCCTGACGCTGGCCCAGCGTGGCGAAGTCATTCAGAAATTTGCCGCGCTGCTGACTGAAAACAAAACCAGACTGGCCGAAATCATCAGCCTTGAAACCAGTAAACCGCGCTGGGAGACACTCACCGAAGTGCAGGCAATGATAGGCAAGGTGGCGATTTCGCTGGAAGCCAATCAACAGCGTACCGGCGAGAAACATACGCCAATGCCGGACGGTGAAGCGGTACTGCGTCATCGTCCACACGGGGTGCTGGCGGTATTTGGCCCCTACAATTTCCCAGGGCATCTGCCAAACGGTCACATCGTACCCGCGCTTCTGGCCGGTAACACGCTGGTGTTCAAACCGAGCGAACTCACGCCGGTGACCGCCGAAGAGACGCTCAAGCTGTGGCAGCAAGCGGGACTTCCTGCCGGCGTGATCAATCTGGTGCAGGGTGGACGTTCTACCGGTGAGGCGCTGGCCGCTTCATCGCAGATTGACGGTCTGCTGTTTACCGGCAGCGCGGGCACCGGTTATCAGCTGCATCGTCAGCTGGCCGGGCAGCCGGAAAAAATTCTGGCGCTGGAGATGGGCGGTAACAATGCGCTGATCGTTGAGCCGGTTGAAGACATCGACGCCGCGGTCAATCTGACCATTCAATCGGCGTTTATCTCTGCCGGGCAGCGCTGCACCTGCGCGCGTCGTCTGTTGGTCAAACAAGGTCAGGCGGGGGATGCCTTCCTCAAGCGCCTGATTGAGGTTACGTCCTCGCTGCGCGTTGGCGCATGGAATGACGAGCCGCAGCCGTTCATCGGCGGGGTTATTTCCGATACCGCTGCGCGCAATATGCTGAGCGCACAGGACAAACTGGTCGAGCTCGGCGGCAAGTCGCTGTTGACGATGAGCCGCCTGCGTCCCGACAGCACCTTATTGACGCCGGGTATCATCGAGCTGACCGACGTGGCCGGTGTGCCGGATGAAGAGTATTTCGGCCCGTTGCTGAGCGTTATTCGCTACCGCGAGTTTGATGAGGCAATCCGTCTTGCCAACCAGACGCGCTTTGGCCTGGCCACCGGGCTGATTTCGGCGCAGCGTGCACAGTTCGATCAGCTTCTGCTCGAGGCCCGTGCCGGTATCGTCAACTGGAACAAGCCGTTGACCGGTGCCTCCAGCAATGCCCCCTTTGGTGGGATTGGTGCCTCGGGCAATCATCGTCCGAGCGCCTACTATGCCGCGGATTACTGCGCCTGGCCGATGGCCTCGCTGGAAACCGACCGTCTGGAACTTCCTTCCGCGCTGTCGCCGGGAATCGATTTTGGTCAGCAAGGGTAACCCTGGCTGTCACTGGAGAGCATGATGTCTGGATATGAAGTCAATTTTGATGGTCTGGTAGGACTCACCCACCACTATGCGGGGCTGTCGTTTGGTAACGAAGCCTCGACGCGCAACCAAAGCGCAATTGCCAATCCGAAGCTGGCGGCGAAGCAGGGACTGTTGAAAATGAAGGCCTTGGCTGACCTTGGCTTCAAACAGGGCGTACTGCCGCCGCATGAAAGGCCGCATCTTAGCACGCTGCGCCAGATGGGATTTGAGGGGAGTGATGCGCAGGTGCTGGCCAAAGCCAATGCCTATTCGCCGCGCCTGCTCTCGTCGCTAAGTTCCGCATCGGCGATGTGGGTCGCCAACGCCGCCACGGTATCGCCATCGGCCGACAGCGCCGACGGGCGGGTGCATTTCACCGTGGCAAACCTGAATAACAAGTTTCACCGTGCGATTGAAGCCGACACCACCTCGGCTATCCTGCGCGCCACCTTTAATCATCGCGAGCACTTCGCGCACCATGCTGCGCTTCCTCAGGTCGCAAATCTCGGCGATGAAGGCGCGGCTAACCATAATCGACTGTGCGGCGAGTATGACAGGCAGGGCGTGCAGGTGTTTGTTTATGGCCGTAACGGACTGGTGACCGGTGATAACGAACCGGTACGCTATCCGGCAAGGCAAACGCTGCTGGCGAGCGAGGCAATTGCCCGTTTACATCAGCTTGACCCAGTGCGCACGGCGTTCGTTCAGCAGAATCCCGAGGCTATCGATCGCGGCGTATTCCACAACGATGTGATTTCGGTCAGCAATCGCCAGGTGCTGTTCCACCATGAGCAGGCATTTGTGAATCAGCAGGCGGCATTCGACGAAATTCGCCGCAAGATGGCCAGCGTTGAGGCGGACTTTAAACCGATTGAAGTGCCTAAGTCGCGCGTTTCTCTCGATGATGCCGTGGCCACCTACTTGTTCAACAGCCAACTGCTGAGCAGGGCCGACGGTAAAATGACTATCGTCGTGCCAGAGGAATCTCGCCAGCACGCCGCGGTATGGGACTATCTGTCGGATCTGCGCGCCAGCGGCGGCCCGATTGACGATATCCAGGTCTTCGATTTGCGTGAGAGTATGCGCAACGGCGGCGGTCCGGCCTGCCTGAGGCTGCGCGTGGCATTAAATGCTACCGAGCTGTCGGCGGTTAATCAGGGTTCACTGATTGACGATACTCTGTTTGCTCGCCTCAATGATTGGGTTGACAGCCACTATCGCGACCGGATGCAGCAGGAAGATTTAGCCGATCCGCAGCTGCTGCTGGAAGTCCGCCGCGCGCTGGACGAGCTAACGCAGATCCTGCGTCTGGGAAGTATCTATCCTTTCCAGCAGGCCTGAAGAAAGTGATTAAGGAACGCGTGTCATGTTTGATGTATTAACGCTTACTTTGGACGGAACGCCGCCTGTTCTCCCCTCCGGTCAACTGCCGCATCTTGACTGGCAGTGGTTGGCCGAAGGCGTGCTTGAGCTGTCGCCGCGTCACGCCTGTAAAAAGGCGGTGGTGCTGTCGGCGGGGGTTCACGGCAACGAAACGGCACCTATCGAGCTGCTGAATCAACTGGTGGCCGAGCTGCTTGCCGGTACGCGCCCGCTGAGGGTGCGTTTGCTGGTGGTGCTGGGCAATCCACCGTCGATGCGTGCCAACAAGCGCTATCTCGTGGCGGACATGAATCGTATGTTTGGCGGTCGCCATGTGCGATTCACCCCAAGTGATGAAACACGGCGTGCGCAGCAGCTTGAGCAACTGCTGGCGCAGTTTTATCGCAGCGCCAGTGCGGCCGGCGCCAGGCAGCGTTTCCATTATGATCTGCATACCGCGATTCGCGGCTCGCTGTACCTGCGTTTTGGCCTGTTGCCTTTCCAGCTGCGCCCGCACTCGCCCGAAATGCTGGCCTGGCTTGAGCAGGCCGGGTTAGACGCGCTGGTCTATCATCGCTCCCCCGGCGGGACGTTTACGCACTTTAGCAGTGAGGTTTTCGATGCCGAAAGTTGCACCCTAGAGCTCGGCAAGGCGCTGCCGTTTGGCGAGAATGACCTTAAGCAGTTCATCCAGATAAAGCTGGCGTTGCAGGCACTGGTGAGTGATTTACCTGCGCCCGCACGTCAGGGTGAGCCGATGAAGCACTTTCAGGTGGTGCAGGATATTTTGCGCGAACAGCCGGACTTCCAACTGCACGTGCCCGCCGATGCGCTGAATTTTACCGCTTATCCGCAGGGCTACGTGCTGGCCGAGCAGAGCGGTAAAACGTATCGGGTCGAGCACCCCGAAGAAGTGGTGTTATTCCCGAACCCGAACGTTGCACTGGGACTGCGTGCCGGTTTGATGCTGGTTGAAATGTCTTAGATTTGTTATTCAAAGACCTGACTGCCTGATTTCATTCACATAAACAAAATTGTGCGTGCTGAACCGGTGATGTGCCAAGCTAAGCGGTTCAGCACTTTGGTCGAATGAAATCTCGTCAATGATCCTCTCGGCGCTAACTTCCTTATTTCTAAATCGTTGAGGGATGCTATGATTTCGTCTAAGGAAATCCTTTAGATTCGACAACCGGTTTGGGAAATAATGGGCTTTAAAGCGTTGCAAAAATCTGATTGGGTAAACTTGTTGATAGCCATTCCCGCCGGGATTATTGCTGCGCTTGTGACGATAGGATTTCGGCTGGCGATCGGCGGCATTGATGGCTTGATGTTTAAAGACGGCAGCGACATAACCCGCGCGTTTAACGAATACCCTCTGATTGTCTGGCCGATTATCACCGCCGTGGGTGGCGTGGTGGCGGGCTTTATTCTCCACTGGGCGCTCCGCTACGAGTCGCGCAACGGCAAGATGCCGGACTATCTCGACGTCATCGATAAACGCTTACCGGGTATTCCTGTGGTCAGCACGCTGCTGAGATCGCTCTCTTCACTTGCCAGCATCGCGAGCGGCAGTTCCATTGGTCGCGAAGGCGCGATGGTGCAGCTTTCTGCACTGAGCGGCAGCCTGCTGGGCCGCTTTACACGTTTTACCTCTCTTCACCAGTCAGACGTGGTGGCGATGGCGGCCGCAGGCGGGCTGGCTGCGGTGTATCACGCGCCGTTTGCCGGCGCGCTGTTTGTCGCCGAGATTGCCTTTGGTGTTACCGCCGTACAGCGGCTTATCCCACTGTTTATTTCCGCCTCGGTTGCGGTGCTGACTGTGCGCTCCGTTACCCACTATGCGCCGCTGTACCTCTATTCTTCCGCCGTATTCAGCCCAACGCCCGGCGCTATCTTTACCGTACTGGCGATTGGCGCGGCGACCGGTATTCTCGGGCCGATGTTTATTGCCTCAATTGATAAGGTGCGCAGGGCGATGCAGCCGATATCCCATCCGGCGCTGCGCCTTGGCCTCGGAGGACTGGCGGTAGGCGTGGTGGCGATGGTCTCGCCGCTGGTGCTGGGCAATGGGTTCGAGGTTATCGACCTTATCCTGAATAACCGCGACCTGCATACCTCGCTGGGGCTGCTGCTGCTGCTCAAGATTGTTGCCACCGCTATCACCGTAGGGTCTGGCGCGGTCGGCGGCCTGTTCACGCCTTCGCTGCTGATCGGAGCCGCCAGCGGCGCACTGGTCTGTACCTGCCTGCAATGGCTGGGCTTTGATCCGGGGCCGATGGGCCTGTATGCCGCCATCGGCATGAGTGCTTTGCTCGCGGCAACCAGTCACGCGCCGCTGATGTCGATCATGATGGCGTTTGAAATGACCCTCAACAGTTCGCTGCTGTTCCCGTTGATGCTGGCGACGGCCATTTCCTACGTTGTGGCGTCGCGCTTCAAGGCCAGCGGTACCTACCCAGTGTTGACCCGGCTCAACGCGCGGTTCGCCGCCAAGAGTGATTTTGAGAACGGGACCGTCGCCGCGTTGATGTGTCCCTGTTCAAAAATGTACCTCGATGCCACGCTGGTCGAGTTAGTCAGTGAGGGCCTCAAACAGCGCACACGTTACGTCTATGTTATCGACAGGGAAGAGCGCTTCGTTGGCGTGGTCGCGACCAATGTGCTGGCAACCGGCATCATTGACGGCAGCCTGGATAAAGAGGCGCCCATCGACCCCTATATCGAGCATGAATTTACCGTGCTCTATCAGCAGTCGAGCTATGAAGAGGCGTGGGCCGTGTTCAGTTCATCACCGCTCGAACGTCTGCCGGTGCTGGAAAATGCCGAGACGCGTCGCCTGCTCGGCGTCATAACCAAGGCTGCGCTGCTAAGCAAGGCGAAAGATTTTTTGTAATCCTTTTCCTACTCCCAAATAGCTGACCACAACTCCAATTCTTAAATAGCGCTCAATCACGAGCACTATTTTTATATTTTACAATAGGTTAAGAATTTTAAGTTTATACCCCCTAGGGGGTATGTTTCGTCGCCGTAACTATTTCCTTCCTGAATCGATTGATCGTCATCAACGCGTCTGTTCACACCCGCGACTACCCTAGCGCCAATTTAAGCAATGTCATTGCGTTGATTTTTGCCTGCAACGCTACCCAAATAAAGACAGAACGCCTCAGGAGGTTCCTGGATGAGCAAGTTTCTAGACCGGTTTCGCTATTTTAAGCAGCTGGCCGAACCCTTTGCCGACGATCACGGTCAGACGCTAAACGCCAATCGCGACTGGGAAGAGGGTTATCGCAGCCGTTGGCAGCACGATAAAGTTGTGCGATCCACTCATGGCGTCAACTGTACTGGCTCCTGTAGCTGGAAAATCTACGTCAAAAGCGGCCTCGTTACCTGGGAAACTCAGCAGACCGACTACCCGCGCACGCGCCCAGACCTGCCGAATCACGAGCCACGCGGCTGCCCGCGCGGAGCCAGCTACTCTTGGTATCTCTACAGCGCCAACCGTCTGAAGTATCCTCTGATGCGCAAAAAGCTTATCCAGCTGTGGCGCGAGGCGAAGCAGCAGCATGCCGATCCTGTCGATGCATGGGGCTCAATCGTCAGCAATCCTGAAAAATCCAAAAGCTATAAAGTCGTGCGTGGGCGCGGCGGCTTTGTGCGCTCCAGCTGGCAGGAGGTCAACGAACTGATCGCCGCCTCCAACGTTTACACCGCCAAAACCTTTGGGCCAGACCGCATCATCGGTTTTTCACCTATTCCGGCGATGTCGATGGTGTCTTACGCCTCGGGCGCCCGCTATCTCTCCCTGATTGGTGGCGTGTGTCTGAGCTTCTATGACTGGTACTGCGACCTGCCTCCGGCCTCGCCAATGACCTGGGGTGAGCAGACCGACGTGCCGGAATCGGCCGACTGGTATAACTCTTCCTATATTATCGCCTGGGGCTCTAACCTGCCGCAGACGCGCACGCCGGACGCGCACTTCTTCAGCGAAGTACGCTACAAAGGCACGAAAACGGTGGCGATCACCCCCGATTATGCCGAAGTTGCTAAACTCTGCGACCACTGGCTGGCACCGAAGCAGGGAACAGACAGCGCGCTGGCGCTGGCGATGGGCCACGTGATCCTTAAATCCTTCCATCTGGATAACCCGAGCCGCTACTTCATCGACTATGTTCGCCGCTATACCGACATGCCGATGCTGGTATTGCTCGAACCGCGCGAAGGGGGACACTTCGCCGCAGGCCGCATGCTGCGCGCCTCGGATCTGGTCGATAACCTCGGGCAGGAAAATAATCCGCAGTGGAAAACTATCGCACTGGACGAACAGAGCGGAGAACTGGTTTCCCCGCTCGGCTCCATCGGCTATCGCTGGGGCGAAAAAGGGCAGTGGAATCTCGAAGCGCGTGAAGGCAAAAATCAGCAGGACGTCAAACTGGCGCTGAGCCTGCTGGACCAACATGACGACGTCGTTGAGGTCGGTTTCCCGTATTTCGGCGGCATCACTCACGAGCATTTCAACAGCGTTGCGCTGGAAGAGATCCTGCTGCACAAACTGCCGGTGAAGCGGATTCTTCTCGCCGACGGAAGTGAAGCGTGCGTTGCCAGCGTCTATGATTTGACGCTCGCCAACTACGGTATCGAACGCGGTCTCAATGACGCCAACTGCGCGCAGAGTTTTGACCAGATCAAAGCCTACAGTCCGGCGTGGGCTGAACAGATTACCGGCGTTTCACAGCAAAATATTATCCGCATTGCCACCGAGTTTGCCGACACCGCCGACAAGACCCACGGCCGTTCGATGATCATCGTCGGTGCGGGCCTGAACCACTGGTATCACATGGACATGAACTACCGTGGCCTGATCAACATGCTGATTTTCTGTGGCTGTGTGGGACAGAGCGGCGGCGGTTGGGCGCACTACGTCGGCCAGGAAAAACTGCGTCCGCAGACCGGCTGGCAGCCGCTGGCCTTTGGTCTCGACTGGCAGCGTCCGCCTCGCCAGATGAACGGCACCTCATTTTTCTACAATCATTCGAGCCAGTGGCGCTATGAAAGCGTTACGCCACAGTCGCTGCTTTCTCCGCTGGCCGACGGCTCACGCTTTAGCGGTAGCCTAATTGACTTCAACGTACGCGCCGAGCGTATGGGCTGGCTGCCTTCTGCGCCGCAGCTCAACGTGAATCCGCTGAATCTGGCCGCGATGGCTAAAACGGCGGGGAAAAATGTACAGCAATACACCGTCGACAGCCTAAAGGACGGCAGCGTACGCTTCGCCGCCGAGCAGCCGGATGACCCGCAAAACTACCCACGCAACCTGTTTGTTTGGCGCTCAAACCTGCTCGGTTCGTCGGGTAAGGGCCATGAATACCTGCTGAAATATCTGCTCGGCACCGAAAACGGCATTCAGGGGAAAGATTTGGGGATTCAGGGTGGAATCCTGCCGGAAGAGGTGGAATGGCAAGACCAGGGCGGCGAAGGCAAGCTGGATCTGGTGGTGACGCTCGACTTCCGGCTGTCGAGCACCTGTCTGTACTCCGATATCGTGCTGCCGACCGCCACCTGGTACGAGAAAGACGACATGAATACTTCGGACATGCACCCGTTTATTCATCCGCTGTCTGCCGCCGTCGATCCCGCCTGGGAATCTAAAAGCGACTGGGATATCTACAAAGGGCTGGCGAAGGAGTTTTCTCGTGTCTGTGTCGGGCATCTGGGCGTAGAGACTGACCTGGTCACGCTGCCGATTCAGCACGACTCCGCCGCCGAGTTGGCTCAGCCACTGGGCGTGGAGGACTGGAAAAAGGGCGACTGCGAACTTATTCCGGGCGTGACCGCGCCGCATCTGGTGCCGGTCGAACGCGACTATCCGAATACCTATGCCCGCTTCAGCGCGCTGGGGCCGCTGCTCGACAAGCTCGGTAACGGTGGCAAAGGCATCAACTGGAATACCGACAGCGAAATTGCGCTGCTGAAGAAACTCAATGACACCCAGCCTGATGGTGCAGCGGCCGGTCGTCCGAAGATTGAAACGGCGATCGATGCGGCAGAAATCATCCTGACGCTGGCGCCTGAAACCAATGGTCAGGTGGCGGTTAAAGCCTGGAAAGCGCTGGGGGAATTTACCGGCATTGACCATCGCCATCTGGCGCTGAATAAAGAAGACGAGAAAATCCGCTTTCGCGATATTCAGGCACAGCCGCGCAAGATTATCTCCAGCCCGACCTGGTCGGGTCTCGAAGATGAACACGTCTCCTATAACGCCTGTTACACCAACGTGCACGAGCTTATTCCTTGGCGCACGCTGACCGGCCGCCAACAAATTTATCAGGATCACGAGTGGATGCGTGCGTTCGGTGAAAGCCTGCTGGTTTACCGTCCGCCGATTGACACCCGCGCGTCTCAGCCGTTCCTGAATACGCGGCCTAACGGTAATCCAGAGAGGGCGCTGAACTTCATCACCCCGCACCAGAAGTGGGGCATTCACTCCACCTACAGTGACAACCTGCTGATGCTGACCTTGTCGCGCGGCGGGCCGATTGTCTGGCTGAGTGAAGACGATGCGCGCCAGCTTGGCGTCACGGACAACGACTGGATAGAGGCTTTCAACGCCAACGGTTCCTTGACTGCGAGGGCGGTGGTCAGTCAGCGCGTTCCGGCGGGCATGACCATGATGTACCACGCGCAGGAAAGGCTGGTGAATATTCCCGGCTCTGAAATCACCCAACAGCGCGGCGGGATCCACAACTCGGTAACCCGCGTTACGCCTAAACCAACGCACATGATCGGCGGTTATGCCCATCAGTCTTACGGTTTCAACTATTACGGCACCGTAGGCTCCAACCGCGATGACTTTGTCGTGGTGCGGAAAATGAATCGCATTGACTGGTTAGACGGCGAAGGTCACGACACCGTGCAGGAGAAAGTTAAATGAAAATTCGTTCACAGATCGGCATGGTGCTAAATCTCGACAAATGCATCGGCTGTCACACCTGTTCGGTGACCTGCAAAAACGTCTGGACCAGTCGCGAAGGCGTCGAATATGGCTGGTTTAATAATGTTGAAACCAAGCCGGGTATTGGCTTCCCGAACGACTGGGAAAATCAGCAGAAATGGAAGGGCGGCTGGATCCGTAAAATCAGCGGCAGGCTCCAGCCGCGTATGGGCAACCGTCTGCAGCTGTTGGGTAAGATTTTTGCTAATCCTTATATGCCGGAAATCGACGACTACTACGAGCCTTTTGATTTCGACTATCAGCATCTGCACACCGCCAAAGAGGGGAAACATCAGCCGATTGCGCGTCCACGTTCGCTGTTGACCGGCCTGCGGATGGACAAAATTGTCAGCGGCCCAAACTGGGAAGACGATTTAGGCGGCGAGTTCTCAACCCGTTCCGCCGACAGCAATTTCGCCAACATACAAAAAGAAATCTACGGCGAGTTTGAAAACACTTTCATGATGTATCTGCCGCGCCTTTGCGAGCACTGCCTGAATCCGGCGTGCGTGGCGACCTGTCCGAGCGGTGCCATCTACAAACGTGACGAAGACGGCATCGTGCTTATCGATCAAGACAAATGCCGCGGCTGGCGCATGTGCCTGACCGGCTGTCCTTACAAGAAAATCTACTTCAACTGGAAAAGCGGCAAGTCCGAGAAGTGCATCTTCTGCTATCCGCGCATCGAGGCGGGGCAGCCAACGGTGTGCTCTGAAACCTGCGTTGGACGTATTCGCTACCTGGGCGTGCTGCTGTATGACGCAGACCGTATCAAGCAGGCCGCCAGCGTCGAGAACGAGCAGAATCTCTACCAGAGTCAGATGGAAATATTCCTGGACCCCAACGATCCGCAGGTGGTCGCCGAGGCGATAAAGCAGGGGATCCCGCAGTCGGTTCTTGATGCCGCACAGCGGTCGCCGGTCTACAAGATGGCGATGGAGTGGAAGCTGGCGCTGCCGCTGCATCCTGAATACCGCACCTTGCCGATGGTGTGGTACGTGCCGCCGCTGTCGCCGATTCAGTCGGCGGCCGATGCGGGCGCGATACCGCACACCGGCGTGCTGCCGGACGTCGAAAGTCTGCGCATTCCCGTCCAGTATCTGGCCAATCTGTTAACCGCAGGCGACACCCAGCCGGTGCTGCTGGCCCTGAAACGTATGCTGGCAATGCGTCACTTCAAGCGCGCCGAGTCGGTTGACGGCGTGGTCGATACTACCGCGCTGGATCAGGTTGGCCTGAGCGAACGGCAGGCACAAGAGATGTACCGCTATCTGGCGATTGCCAACTACGAAGACCGCTTTGTGGTGCCGTCGAGCCATCGCGAGCTGGCGCGCGAAGCCTTCCCTGAAAGTAAAAGCTGCGGCTTCAGTTTCGGCGATGGCTGCCACGGCAGCGACGGAAAATTTAATCTGTTTAACAGCAAGCGTATCGACGCCATCGACGTGAGCCCTAAAACCTCGTTCGGAGCTGAAAAATGATCGCCTTACGCATTATCTCTCGTCTGCTGGACTATCCCGACGACGCGCTGTGGGCGCATAAGCAGGACCTGCTGCTGGCGTTGACGGAATCCCCACTGCTGAGCCTTGAAGAAACGCAGCAGCTGGCCGATTTCATTCGACAGTTTTGTGCCGCCGACCTGCTCGACAGACAGGCCGAATACTGTAGCCTGTTCGATCGCGGCCGCGCCACTTCTTTGCTGCTGTTTGAACACGTGCACGGTGAATCGCGGGATCGCGGGCAGGCGATGGTCGATCTTTTGGATCAATACCGCGCCGCGAATCTGGAGATAGACAGCAAGGAGTTACCGGACTATCTGCCGCTGTACCTCGAGTATCTCGCTATGCTTGCAGCGGAAGAGGCCCAAGCCGGTTTGCTGGACATTGCCCCAATTCTGGCGCTGCTGAGTGCGCGCCTGACCCAGCGTGAAAACCACTATGCGCTGTTGTTCAACCTGTTGCTGAGCCTGTCGGGTGCCACACTGACCGCCGACAGCGTGGCGGAAAAACTGCAGCACGAGAGCCGTGACGATACGCCTCAGGCGCTTGATGCGGTGTGGGAAGACGAGCAAATCAAATTCCTCGGTGAGCAAGGTTGCCTGAGTGAAGAAGAAAAGGCACGCGGCCAACGTTTTGCAGGCGCGGTAGCCGCGCAGTACATTCAACTCGATGCCGGACACCCCGGCGTCTCCCGTGAGGAGAAACGTCCATGAATTTCCTCAGCAGCTTCTTTTTTGATATTTATCCGTATATTGCGGGGACGATTTTTCTGGCCGGCAGCTGGCTGCGCTATGACTATGGCCAATACAGCTGGCGTGCAGGTTCCAGCCAGCTGCTGGATAAAAAAGGCTTACGCATTGCCTCGCCGCTGTTTCACGTCGGTATTCTTGGCATCTTTTTCGGCCACCTGGTCGGCATGTTAACCCCGCACTGGGTTTACGAACCTTTCCTCTCTATTGCCGCGAAACAGCAGTTGGCGATGGTCGCGGGAGGCATTTTTGGGCTGATGACGCTGGTCGGTGGTGCGATGTTGTTTAAGCGCCGCTTAACCAATGTGCGGGTGCGCGCGACCTCAAGCGTTGGCGATATCATGATAATCGCGCTGCTGGTGGTGCAGGTTTGTCTAGGGCTGGGCACCATTCCTTTCTCGGCGCAGCATCTGGACGGCAGCGAAATGATAAAGCTGGTCGGCTGGGCACAGGCCATTGTCACCTTCCAGGGCGGCGCATCGGCACATCTTGATGGCGTTGCGCTTATCTTCAGGCTGCATATGGTCCTTGGCATGACGCTGTTCCTGCTGTTTCCGTTCTGTCGTCTGGTGCATATCTGGAGTGCGCCGGTGGAATACCTCACTCGTCGTTACCAGCTGGTGCGTAACCGCCGTTAATTCTCGCTACCGTTAACCTCCTGATGCTCTTCTCCCACTCTGCTGAATATTGTCAGCGAGAAGGGGAGAAGAGCGCGATTACCCTCTCATTCTCTGCGCTCGTTATTAATATCCCTTTCCTGGCCTTGTTTGTTATTTGTGCAAAACAGTCATTATCAATACGGAGTATTGTTCAAATTAATAACCAAGGTAATTATGATCCTCTTACGTGATTTGTAATTTGACTTAAATAATCCTCTCGGTGGGAATAATAAATATTAAGTCGATAGTCAAATGCGGTATTTGCTTAACTGGATTTTCGATATAGCAGAGGAATAATAAAAAACGCTTACTCTGCTATGCACTTTTTAAAGGCAAGTGATCTATTTCTCATTTAATTTTTTTAATGATTGTTAACACATAAAAATGCTTTGAAAAACGTGCTCTATAGCACAGTAAAAAGACAATTCTTTAAGAAGTTTGCACCAAAAAACGCGCATGCACTATTTTGGTGCAACCTGTTATGCAAAATATGCATAAAATCAGGGGGTTACAAACCTGATTTTGAATCATTTTGTTACACATCATTTCGATAATTTAACCAATAGCGCCGAACTTTTTCATTTTAACTTTTCGTGCTTAGTGCTAATGTTCGATTCGATTTACAGATAGCAGCAATTATAAATATTAAGAAACTCGCAGCCTGATATTTAAAATTTGGCACGGGGAAACCTATATATAAAATTCTAGGAACTTAAATAATGATGAAGCGCAGTGTTTTGGCCGTAGCGGTCTCTTTAATTGTTGTAACCACTGGTGCAAATGCCGTAGAGATTTATAACAAAGATGGCAACCAGTTGGATCTGTATGGCCGCGTTAACGGTAAACATTATTTCAGTGACAGCACCAGCAATAATGGCGATGGTTCTTATATGCGTTTTGGCTTTAAAGGCCAGACCAAAATTAGCGATACTCTGACCGGCTACGGCCAGTGGGAATATCAAAACAGCCTGAGCAACTCCGAAGGTTCAGACGCGCTGAACGGTAACAAAACCCGTCTTGGCTTCGCCGGTCTGAAATTCGCCAAGTTTGGCTCATTGGATTACGGCCGTAACTACGGCGTAGTGTATGACGCAATTGGCTACACCGACATGCTGCCAGAATACGGCGGCGACTCCGGTTACACCGACAACTTCATGGTGGGCCGTTCTACCGGTCTCGCAACCTACCGTAACAGAAACTTCTTCGGCTTGGTTGATGGTCTGAATCTGGCATTACAGTACCAGGGCAAAAACGAAGCGACCAGCGTATCAAGCACCTCACGTCCTACCAGCCGCTCTAACGGCGACGGTGCTGGCGCGTCTCTGACCTATGAAGACATCGGCGGCACCGGTATCGGTGTCGCATTGGCCGGTTCTCGTTCTGACCGTACGACTGCTCAGTCTGAAGCAAAAATCGGCGGCGGCGACACGGCTTCAGCCTGGTCTGCGGCGGTTAAATATGACGCTAACCAGTTCTACCTGGCGACCATGGTTGAAGAAACTCACAAGCAAACCAACATCACCGCAAACGGTGTAGCCGGTTTTGCCAACAAGACGCAGATCTTTGAAGCCGTTGCACAGTACCAGTTCCTGAACGGCTTCCGTCCTTCACTCGCTTACGTGTCTAACAAAGCGAAAGACGTCGAAGGCGTGGGCGATGCGTACCTGTACAAATACGTTTCTGTTGGTGCTTACTACTACTTCAACAAAAACATGTACACCTACGTTGACTACAAAATCAACAACCTGAGCGATAGCGACAGCAGCAAACTGGGCGGCAACAAGAAAGACGTGACCACCGTCAGCCTGACCTACCGTTTCTAAGCTTCAGAAACGACGCGTTATCACCCCCGTATTACCCTTATCTGTGTCTGAAAAGGTAATCTCAAAGGCAGGGCCGTCTGGCTCTGCCTTTTTTTATGCTGAAAAAAACCTTCCCATTCAACTATCTGCTGTTTTTCTCTCCCCATAACCTCAGGTTATACCCTCTGACTAAACAAGTATTCGCCGTGGGGCGGCGCGCGTGAAATAGTCGTGAGGTCAGGCAATCGAGGTTGCCCAATCCTACAACTATTGACGAGAGAAACTCATGCAACAAATCCCTATGCCGTATCTGCTGTTCTTAGGTGACGTGATGGACCCGCTGGCGGCGAAAACGGCGCGCGGCATTCACGTCTGGCGTCCCGAGTCCTGCGTGGGCCAGATTCGTCTGGCGACCGATTCCGTGTCACTGGGACTCGAGGAGCTGGACATCGCGACCGCTAAAGCGCGCGGCGCGAAAACGATGGTGCTGGGCACCGCCAACGCCGGCGGTAAGCTGCCAGGCCACTGGATTGATTCGATTAAAACGGCCATCCGCGCCGGCATGAACGTCGCCAACGGTCTGCATCAGGGGTTGAACGATATTCCTGAACTGGTTGAACTTGCCGCCGAACACAACGTGCAACTGTTTGACGTGCGCCACATGCGCCCTGAACTGGACGTCGGCAGCGGCAAGAAGCGCAGCGGTAAGCGCATTCTGACCGTGGGAACCGACTGCTCCGTCGGCAAAATGTATACCTCATTGGCGCTCGAATCGGCGATGCGCGAGATTGGCATGAAGGCCGATTTTCGTGCGACCGGACAGACCGGGGTGCTGGTCGCCGGTGCGGGCATTGCCATCGACGCGGTGATTGCCGACTTCATTTCTGGTGCGGTGGAGTCACTTTCCCCGGCCAACGACGACGACCACTGGGACATCATCGAAGGGCAGGGATCGCTTTATCATCCGTCGTTCGCCGGGGTCAGCATGGGCCTTATCCACGGGGCGCAGCCGCATCTTCTGGTGATGTGCCACGAGCTTGGCCGCAAACACATGCGCCACCTGCCGCATCAGTTTATGCCAACCCTAAAACAGTGTGTTGATACCAACCTCGCCGCCGCCAGCCTGACCAATCCAGACGTTCAACTGGCCGGTTTCTCGCTCAATACCTCCGGCGTAGATGAAGCCGAAGCCAAAGCCGCGCTTGCCGAAATCAGCCGTGAATTTGGTGTGCCTGCCACTGACCCGGTGCGTTTCGGCATCAGTGAGCTGGCACAGTCAATCAAGGACCGTGGCTTATGATTAGCATGGAATTCAGGACGCTGGAGCTGCCTTTGGCGCGACCTTTTGCCATCTCTCGCGGTGTGCGCACGGCGGTGACCGTAGTGCGCGTTACCCTGACCGAGGGCAGCCTTGTCGCGATGGGCGAGTGTACGCCGACCGCCCATTATCAGGAGTCGGCGGAAAGCGTCTGCGAACAGCTCGCCGTCATAAAGCCACAGGTTGAAGCCGGTTTAACGCGTGAAGCGCTGCAACAGGCGCTGCCGGTAGGCTCTGCGCGTAATGCGCTCGACTGTGCAATGTGGCGTCTCGATGCTGCAAAACAGGGCAAGACGGTCTGGCAACTGCTTGATATGCAAGCCCCTCAAAGCGTTGTCACCGCCGAAACACTGAGTCTCGATACGCTCGACAATATGGCAAAAGCGGCTGCAAACGCCGTGTCACGTGGGGCGAAACTGCTGAAAATCAAACTCGATCGTGAGCAGATAATCGAGAAAGTTGCCGCCCTTCGTCACGCTGCACCGCACACCACGCTGGTGATCGACGCGAACGAGGCCTGGCTGGGTCTCGATCTCGAAAGTCTGTTCCATGCGCTGCACGAATTTAATATCGCGATGATTGAACAGCCCTTACCTGCCGGAAAAGATAAAGACTTGGTGCATTGTTTGCATCCCATTCCTATCTGCGCTGATGAAAGCTGCCATCAGCGCTCGGATATCGCCGGGCTGCGTGACCGTTACGAGATGATTAACATCAAGCTCGACAAGTGCGGCGGCCTGACCGAAGCGCTAGCGATGGCCGCTGAGGCCAAGGCGCTTGGCCTGCGCCTGATGGTGGGCTGCATGCTCGGCTCTTCGCTGGCGATGGAGGCCGCGCTGCCGGTGGCCGTGCAGGCCGAGCGCGTGGACCTCGATGGTCCTATCTGGCTGGCTCAGGACTCTCAACCGGCGCTGCGCTACGAGCACGGTGAAGTCTGGCTTTAAAACGTCTTGAAATGAACAGAGGAGCACGCTTTTGATGACTGAAATGCCCGTGAGTGAGGCGCCTGCCGTCGAGCCAACCGACCTGTCAGTGTCGGAAAGTCCCATCAGGCCCATTCTTCAGGTTAAGGATTTATCGGTCAGTTTTAGCGGCCGACAGGGGAAGACTCAGGCACTCAAAGGCGTCTCTTTTTCTATTAATAAAGGTGAAGTGGTTGCGGTGGTGGGGGAGAGCGGTTCGGGTAAATCGGTAACCTCGCTGGGCATCATGGGGCTGCTGGCCGACTCGGCAACCATCGATGGTGGAAGCATTGATTTTACTACCCGTAGCGGCGCGAAACATTCACTGGTCAAGATGGGGACGGAGGCACGGCGTAGGTTACGCGGTCAGGAAATGTCGATGATTTTCCAGGAGCCTATGACCTCGCTCAACCCGGTGCTGCGCGTGGGTGATCAGCTCACCGAAGGCCTGATTGACCACGGCATCAGTAATAAAAACGATGCGTTGAACAAGGCGCGACAGTTGCTCAAACAGGTGCGCATCCCCGACGTTGAGCGCATTTTGAGCTGTTATCCCCACGAACTTTCCGGCGGTATGCGTCAGCGCGTGATGATTGCGCAGGCGCTGGCCTGCGACCCCGCACTGTTGATTGCCGACGAACCCACCACCGCGCTCGACGTCACCGTGCAGGCGCGCATTCTGCAAATCTTGCGTGATTTGCAGCGCGGTTCAGACATGGCGGTGCTGTTTATTACTCATGACATGGGCGTGGTCGCCGAAATTGCCGACCGCGTAGTGGTGATGTACCACGGTGAGGTCGTGGAGGAGGGCCGCGTCGAGCAGATTTTTGCCCACGCACGACACCCTTATACCCGTGCGCTGCTGGCCGCGGTGCCTAAACTGGGCGATATGCGTGGGCGGCAGTGGCCACGGCGTTTTCCGTTGATTAAAAAAGACGAATCGGCGCTGGCTGATGTGGCCGGCCTCGATGCACTCGATGAGCAGACGACCGCCGATTACAGCGTACCGCCCCTGCTCGATGTCCGTGGCCTTCGGGTCAGCTACCCCATTCGTTCCGGCATTCTCTCGCGTATTACACAAGAAGTGCACGCCGTTGAACAGATAGATTTCTCCATCTGGCCCGGCGAAACGCTGGCGCTGGTGGGCGAGAGCGGCTGCGGAAAATCCACCACCGGGCGCGCGATTCTGCGACTGGTGGGCAGCCAATCGGAAAGCATTCATCTCGAAGGGAAGGAAATTACCCTGATGCGCGACAAGCCTTTTCAGGCGGTGCGGCGGCAGATTCAGATGGTGTTTCAGGACCCCTACGCCTCGTTGAATCCGCGCCTGACGGTCGGTTTTTCGATAGCTGAACCGCTGCTGCTGCACGGGCTGGCGCGCTCGCTCGCCGAGGCCACGCCGACGGTCAATAAACTGCTGAAAAGCGTGGGCCTCGAGCCGTCAGTTGCCCGCCGTTATCCGCATGAGTTTTCCGGCGGACAGCGTCAGCGTATCGCGATAGCGCGGGCGATGGCGCTACAGCCGCAGGTGATTATCGCCGACGAGGCCGTCTCGGCGCTGGACGTCTCAATTCAGGCGCAGGTGGTGAATCTGATGATGGATCTCCAGCGCGATACCGGCGTTGCCTGGTTGTTTATCTCTCATGACATGGCGGTGGTCGAACGCATCGCTAACCGCGTGGCGGTGATGTATCTCGGACAGATAGTCGAAATCGGCCCGCGCGACGCCATTTTTAGCCATCCGCAGCATCCTTACACTCAACGTTTGCTTAACTCGGTGCCGATTGCCGATCCCACGCAGCGAACCTCGCGCAGTTTTGACGATACCGAAGTGAAATCACCGGTTCACCCGGTCGGATTACAGATAGAGAAAGTGAAGTATCGGGAAGTTTCACCACACCACTGGGTTGCTCTAGATGTCCCTCGTCCTTGACGCTGCCGCTGCGATGGGCTCGTTCGCTCACCGCCTTGCTGTAGAGCTCATGACAAGGGCATTTGTTTATTTTTAATTGTTTTTACATTCCGGGACACACAGGAGAAGTTCATGCATTCGATGTTAAATCGCAAGACATTACTGGCCGCCAGTCTCACGCTCTGTTTCGCTACCTCGGCGTTTGCCAAGGACCTCAGTATCTCGATGTATGCCGACGTGACGGGCTTTGACCCGCACGATACCACCGACACGCTGAGCTATTCGGTGCAGACCGGTATCTTCCAGCGTCTGTTTGAATTTGACCAGAGCATGAAAGTCATCCCGGTGCTGGCGACCGACTACACCAGCAACGATTCGGCGACCGAGTTCACCATTAATCTGCGTCAGGGCGTCACTTTCCAGGACGGTACGCCGTTTAATGCCGATGCGGTCAAGGTCAACCTCGATCGTCTGGCCAATCCTGCGAATCACCTTAAGCGTAATTCCTTGTTCAGCATGATTAAAAATGTTGAGGTGACCGGCCCTTATCAAGTCAAAATCTTCCTCAACAAACCTTTCGGTGCGATGATCAACACACTGGCACATCCTTCTGCGGTGATGCACAGCCCGGCGTCGCTGAAGGCTTATCCGAACGAGGCCGACCTCAGCGTGCATCCGGTTGGCACCGGGCCGTTTAAGTTCGTTGAATGGCAGCAGGGCAAAGACGTCAAGCTGGTGAAGTATGACAACTACTGGCAGAAAGGCTGGCCGAAGGTGGACTCGGTGACCTTCTACCCAACGCCGGAAGACTCGACGCAGGTCGCGAAGCTGAAGTCTGGCGCGGTGCAGGCGGTGTATCCGCTGCCGTCAGACTTGGTCGATACCGTGAAGAGTGACCCTAAGCTCGATATTCAGCGTGACCCCGGTATCTACCTTTATTACATTGCGTTTAACACCCAGCTCAAGGAGTTTAAGGACCCTCGCGTCCGTCAGGCGATTAACTACGCCATTGATCGCAACCTTTGGCTGAAGGTCGGTTTTGCCGGTCTGGGTGAACCTTCGACCTCTCCGCTGCCAACGCACGTACAGTTCTACCAGAAACAGACCTCACCGGATTACAGCTATAACCTCGCTAAGGCAAAAGAGCTGCTGAAGGAAGCCGGTTATCCAAACGGCTTCGACGTTGAAATGTGGAGTTCGAATAAAACCGACCGTATTCGTACCGGCCAGTTCCTCAAGCAGCAGCTGGGGCTGATTGGCGTGCGCGTTAAGCAGGTCCCGATGGACGCAGGCAGCATCACGCAAAAACTCTGGAGCACGCCGAATCCGGCGGACGCCAAGGTGCAGATGTACTACGGCGCCTGGTCCACCTCGACGGGTGACGCCGACTGGGCGCTACGTCCGCTGTTTGCGACCGAATCCTTTATTCCAAAAGGCTACAACGTCTCCTACTACAGCAACAAGGCCGTGGATGCCGACATCAGCGCTGCGCTGCAAACCGCCGACATGGACAAGCGTAAAGCCGCCTATGACGACGCGCAGAAACTGCTGTGGGCCGACGCACCGGTTGCCTATTTAGGCTCTCCTGACAACCTGGTCGGTAAGACCAAAGATCTCTCCGGCGTATTTATGCTGGCAGACGGTACGCTGCTGTTTAATCAGGCGCAGTTCAAATAATCGATGCAGTTTAATTACGGGCGAAATGTTTCGCCCGTAATGCGTTTTTAGCGACAGATTGGTGGTCATTGGTTATTGAGGAACAGGATTTATGCTGACATATTTTATCCGACGAATACTGGAAATGATCCCGGTTCTGCTGGTGGTGTCATTATTGATATTTGGTTTTATCAAGCTGCTGCCGGGTGACCCAGCGCGTATTTATGCCGGTCAGGACGCAACGCTGGCGGCGGTCGAGTCAGCGCGGCAACTGCTTGGTTTAAACGATCCTCTTCCGGCGCAGTATTGGCACTGGATAAGCGGCGTGTTTCACGGCGATTTGGGAACCACCTATCGTACGCGCCAGCCGGTATTGAGCGTGATTGAGGCCGGGTTTATGCCAACGCTTTATCTGGCCATGGCCGGCTTTGCCTGGTCGGTGGTGCTTGGCCTGATTATCGGCGTTTGGGCCGCGCTCAAGCGGGGGAAATGGCAGGACTGGACGCTGATGAGTTTCGCCATCGGCGGAATTTCGATGCCCCCTTTCTGGCTTGGCCTGCTGTTAATCCAGTTTGTTGCGATGCCGTTTGGCATCTTTTCAGTCAGTGGCTTCAACAAGCCAAGTGACATTATTTTACCCGCTATCACGCTGGGTTCATCGGTGGCGGCGGTGATGGCGCGCTTTACCCGTTCGGCGTTTCTGGACGTGGCGCAGGAAGATTACGTACGCACCGCCAACGCCAAGGGCCTGCGGGCGCGGCTGGTGACCTGGAAGCACGTGATGCGTAATGCGCTTATTCCGGTGATAACCATGCTCGGGCTACAGTTCGGTTTTCTGCTCGGTGGCTCGATTATCGTCGAAGCCGTGTTCAGCTGGCCGGGTCTGGGCTGGCTGCTTATTCAGTCGATTCAAACACAAGACCAGCCGGTTATTCAGGCACTGGTGATGCTGTTTGTCTTCGAGTTTATTGTGATTAACACGCTGGTTGACCTGCTTTATGCGGTAGTGAACCCGGCGATTCGACTGAGTTAGGAGCAACAATGGTACAACCCGCCAATACCCTACCGCAGCTGGAACCGGCACCGGCGCCACACCGCACTGCCGATGATATCCGCTCGCCGTGGCTGGATTTTTTCCAGTCTTTCATTCGTCATCCCATGGCGATCGTCTCGTCTATTTTTATTCTTTTACTGCTGATGGTGGCGATTTTTGCCCCCTGGCTCGCGCCTTATGACCCACAGACGCCGGACTGGATGGCTCTCGGTGCCGGGCCTTCCGCTGCGCATTGGTTCGGCACGGACGATCTCGGTCGCGACGTGCTCAGCCGCATCATCTACGGCGCACGCATTTCACTTTACGTCGGTCTTTTGTCGGTGACGCTGGGGATGATCCTCGGAGTCTTCCTCGGCCTGCTCGCCGGTTATTACGGCAAATGGCTCGACATGCTGATTATGCGCGGCTCCGACGTCCTGTTTGCTTTTCCCGGCGTGATGCTGGCGATTGCCGTGGTTGCCATTCTTGGCCCCGGCCTGAATAACGTGATCATTGCCGTCGCGGTGTTCAGCGTGCCGGTTTTCGCCCGCATCGTGCGTGCCTCGACGTTGTCTATCAAGCAGAGTGCCTATGTGGAAGCGGTGCGCTGCGTCGGTGCGCCTGACCGCGTGGTGCTGCTGCGCCATATTCTGCCGGGTACGCTGTCGAACGTGATTGTTTATTTCACCCTGCGTATCGGCACCAGTATTCTAACGGCGGCCAGCCTGAGTTTTATCGGCCTTGGCCCAGAGCCGGACGTGCCGGAGTGGGGCAACATTCTGGCCATGAGCCGTAACATGATGATGGCAGGAAAGTGGAACGTGAGCGTATTTCCGGGGCTGGCTATTTTTCTGACCGTGTTGGCGTTTAACCTGTTGGGTGACGCATTGCGCGATACGCTTGACCCGAAACTCAAAAAATAAATCACCGTCTTTCCTGGCGCTACGGCGGCCATGACTAAGAGGGTGTTGACAGGGAGATAAGATGTTTGCGGATGATTTTAACCAGCAGGGCGTGGATGCCTTGCTGGCAAGATGGCGGGCGCAGCGGAAGATTTTTACCCCGCGTTTCCCTACGGGGGCTAACAACCGCATCAGCGACGTGGTCGGGGTGACCGTGGGTCATAGCACCCTGAGCGAAGGGGATATTCAGACGGGGGTTACTGCTATCGTTCCGCCGGGCGGCAATCTTTATACTCATCCGTTACCCTGCGGCGCGGCGGTGTTGAACGGCTTTGCCAAGCCGATGGGGCTGACGCAGGTGAGGGAACTCGGCGAGCTGCAAACGCCGATTTTACTGGGAAATACCTTCTCCGTGGGCACGTTGTTCAACGCGATGGTGCGCCAGAGCTGTGTCGACTTCCCGCAGATTGGCCGAGGCAGCGCGACCATTAATCCGCTGGTGCTCGAGTGCAACGATGCCTTTCTCAATGATATTCAGGCGATGGCGGTCGATGAACGGCACGTGCTCGAAGCCTTACGGTCCGCGAGGCCCGAGTTTGCGCGCGGCAGCGTAGGAGCAGGGCGAGGTATGAGCTGCTTCGGCCTTAAGGGCGGCGTGGGAACGGCCTCGCGATATCATCAATCCCTCGATGCCCATCTCGGCGTGCTGGTGCTGGCCAACTTTGGCGTCTTGTCCGAACTGACGCTTGACGGCGTGCGCATCGGCAGTGAAATCGAAAGCATATTGCCGGATCTTGCGCCGCAGGTCGATGCGGGTTCAATCATTATTATCATGGCCTGTGACCGTCCTCTCGACAGCCGTCAACTGACCCGCATCGCCCGCCGCGCGGGAGCGGGGCTCGGGCGACTTGGGAGCTACTGGGGGCACGGCTCAGGTGATATCGCGGTGGCATTTTCTACCCGTCGTGAAGGCACCTTACTGCAAGACGATGACCTCGAACCGCTGCTGGCGATGGCCGCTGACGCCACCGAGCAAGCGGTGCTCGACGCCATGCTGGCCGCAGACACGGTGGTTGGATTCCAGCAGCACGCTCGGCTCGGTTTAACCGCCGTTTTAGACTATCTTGTGACACGTAAGGGATGATGAGATAACCCATGAAAGTATTTATATCGGCCGATATTGAAGGTATAGCGGGCGTCATGCGCCCTGAGCAGTGCAGCCCGGGCAACGTGGAATATGAAACTGCCCGTGGCCTGATGGAGCAAGAGGTCAACGCGGCCATTGCCGGTGCGTTCGAGGGAGGTGCTGTCGACGTGGTTGTTGCCGACAGCCACGCAATGATGCAGAACCTGCGCGCCGCGAATATCGACCCACGGGCGCGAATGGTTCAGGGTAAACCCCGTGGACTCTCAATGCTCGAGGGACTCCAGCAGCAGGGCTTCGACGGCATGATGTTTGTGGGTTTTCACAGTGCCGCCGGTGAGATGGGCGTGCTGGCGCATACCATCAACGGCCGGGCGTTTTATCGTATCAGGATTAATGGCAGTATCATGGGCGAGACCGACCTCTACGCGGCCGTGGGGGCTGAGCTTAACGTTCCACTGTGGCTGGTAACCGGTGACGACCAGCTTGAGCAGTGGGTAAACCGGCTCTATCCCGAGACCGACTACGTTTGCGTAAAACGCGCAATTTCAGCCAACGCCGCCGAGTCACTAAGCCCCGAGTTCGCCCGCAACAAAATTCATCAACAGGCGGCAGACAGCGTCCGCGCGGCGTCAAAGCGCATCGAAAGACGTTTTTGCGCGCCGTATCATCTCGAACTCATGGTCGCCAAACCCGTACTCGCAGACCTATTTTGCCTGGTCCCTGGCGTAACGCGTCTCGACGCCATCACCGTCGGCTACACCAGTAAAACCGTTGCCGCCATCATCAGCCTGCTTGCCGCATTTTCATACCTCACGTCGACGCAGAAGTGAGGTGAGATATTGGGCTCTAAATGACTGGAGCCCATCACGCAAAAGGACTTTCCTACTTATAAGCTGACGCTGTTTGTGTCAAAGGCTCACTGAATAAGTATATGTCATCTAAGGAGTTAATTGGATGACGTGTTTCAATTTTATTAGAATCAAAAATGCCTATGTACATTTGGCTACGGTTTAAATGAAGCCTGCAAACCGGTTTTCTATTATTATCATCAATAAGAATGCCGAAATAACTCTTGGTATCACGGTAAGTCACTCTTTCTGCTGCAATTACCGTTCGAATTATTGATTTTACAATATGATAGCCTTCGATCTCTTCTGGTGTCGTGACCACGCCATTTTCTTCTTTATGAACACTCTCTTTATCTTCTGCTGTTTCAACAGAGGCTTCTTCTTTTGGGGTTACCTGAACATTGGCACTAATTGCCGATTTAAGCCTTTCATTGACTTGGTCATTTAGCCATTGCGTGAGAGATTTTTTCGTAAGCGTTAAAAAAAGCTCTCGGACTTTTTGTGTTAAAATTCCGTCATATACTCGCGAGGCTATGAGTCTGACGAACTCATCTTCAGGGTTTTGAAATTGAGAAGATATGATTTTCTTTATCTGACTGACATATTTTAATTCGCCAGCTGCATTAACAATTGACTCGACGTCAAATGCACCTTTCGTCAACTTTAACAGTTCAGGGACAACGTTATGATCAATATCGAGCAGGTCCAGCTCTAAGAAGGGTTTTTCATCCATTTTATTTGGAGCATCAAGGTCTGTAAAAAATTTATAGACTTGACCATTAGTGAGAATGGAAATTCTTGCGCTTGTAACATGAAAATACCTAAATAACTGTGAGGCATGATTAACATTCAGCAGCTCACCAATTTTCTTGCACTCTATAAGTATTTGTATTTCATTGCTTTTTATTATTGCGTAGTCAATTTTTTCTCCCTTCTTAGTTCCAACGTCACAGATGAATTCAGGGATAACTTCGAGAGGGTCAAACACATCATAACCCAATATTTGATTTATAAATGGCATCACAAAAGCGCTTTTGGTGGCCTCCTCAGTCTGGATAAGAGAGGCCTGCTGTTTTACTTTGTCTGAGAGTGAGTTTAACTTTTCTAAAATTTCCATCGTTCACCATTATTTTCAGGTTATCTTCGGGGAATATGCTGGTTATGATTAGAATTAAACTTTAGGGCGAATGACTTTTAATTTTTTTTAAAAAAATGTTTTACTACGGCTTAGTCAGTATAGAACGCTAGACTAAACATCTTAAAAAATATCCATGAAATGTTTTTATTTGTCAATCCAATCCAGAGGAGGCTTGTCTTTTTTTGACCTGACTCAACCTATTTCGTCCATTTATAGAGGACGAACTCAAGTTATAGAGAGGTTATTACAGGTCGGCTTGGCTTTAAGGTTTAAATTTAACATCTAAAAGATAACCTTACTTTTTTTCCTATTGTGACGTTTTTGTAGTTTATAGACGGGCACTCTTAATAAAAGATTTTATCCAACTAGTAAAACACTTAATGTTTATCTGTTCTGCATTTGCTAAGTCTAGCCCGCATCAATCAGGCCTTCTAATAGCTCAGGGCTCTTATGGCTTATTTTTCTCTCCTCAACGGGTAAGTTAGATGATTACTTGACGAAACGATGGCTTAAGAATCATGCAAGTTCATATTGATGAAGAGCGGCCAGTGCTTAATTTATTCGATGCAAACACCTTCTCTGTGCTCATACATTGTTATCCTAGACTTGCGGTGAGGGCCCTTGAACATCTCCATATAGGCAAACAGATAAAATCTCAGGTTCAGCCAAGTTTCATCCGGGGGGTATTTTTGTTTTAAGGCTTGATAAAGTCGGCAAAAGCCAGTGTATTGGTGACATTTAGCCTTAAAGGAAAAAGCCAGCATGCGTTTGCGTCATATTGAAGTGTTCCAGGCGGTTTTGCAGGCCGGTAGCGTGAGCGGTGCGGCGCGGTTGCTCAACGTGTCGCAGCCCAACGTCAGTCGTGTGCTGAACCACGCCGAACAGCAGCTAGGCTTCAATCTTTTTGACCGCACGCCGCAGGGGCTGGTTATCACACCGGAAGGACGTCGTCTGATGCCTGAGGTTGAGGCGCTGTTTAGCCACATTCAGGCGATTGGTTTTCTGGCGGAGCAACTCCGGCAGGGAGAAGGGCAGCACGTTAGAATTGGCTCAGCGCACGCGCTGGGGCATAGCGTAATGGCGCCGGTGCTGGTGGACTTTCACCGCAAGACGCCCGCTGGCAGCGTCGAACTGGTGACCGGACACTTCAATACCCTCAGTCAGGACCTACTACAGTATAAAATGGATTTTGCTCTGGCGTTTGGCGAGCAGGTCTCCGCCGAGCTGGTATCCGAGACGCTGTATGCCGCGAATATGGTCGCACTGCTGCCGCTGGACTTTTCGGTTGAGGGGCCGGTTACGCTCGAGTGGCTCAGCGAAAATAATTTGTTAATGCTGCAACAGCAGGACCCGCTGGGGCAGGTGCTCAATCGCGTGCTCCGTGAGCAGGGGCTTACCCCGCAGGCCTCGCTGCACATCAAAACCTATTCCGTTATTGCCGACATGGTACTGGCCGGAGGGGGCGTCGGTGTTGTCGACACCTTCACCGCCCAGCGCTATCTCCATCAGCTCAAGATTGTGCCGGTAGTGGATTCATTGCCGTTCGAGGTTATCCTTCTGAGCCGCCGTGATCAGCCGCAGTCGCAGGTTGGGCTGGCATTGCAGCAGTTGATCCGCCACAAGCTGTGGGAGCTCTCCGATAAGCCGCTAGGTTGATGAGCCAGCCACAATAACTGTCTGTTTCAACAGTATAAAAACCACATAGATTGCAACATTTTGGGGCATTTTTTGCCGATAAATGCGGGTCGCCAAAGGCGTCTGGACTTGAATTTCTGCCCTCGTCCGGTAAGCTAACCCCTTAATGACAAAATGTGTGGACTATGACGAACGTCACAGCAAAAATTTTCCATTTTGATAAGCGTTTGCTTTGCCTCTCGGCGTTAGCCGTCGGCATTGGGCTTAACTGTGCCTTGATGTCGTTCAGTGCCCAGGCATTTATTACTGATTCCGCCTTAACGCTTAATCCTGACGTTGATTATGCGGCTCCTGCATCGGACAGTCATTCTCCCTTCAACAGCGCAGCATCCGATTCAAACCCCAATGCCTTGCCCGATTTGGGCAGTTCGGTGAAGAATGGCCAGAGTTCGCAGACGCAGGTCTTCGAAACCAAAGTTGCGACCACCCTTAAAGAGTTTGGTGAGACCACCAGCACCAGCGACGATCCGCTGCGCGAGGGGGCCGAGACCCTAGCCCTACAGCAGGCCGCGCGTCTGGTGAAGCAAGAGACTTCGAGCCTACTTTCTCCTCTCGGCACCACGACAATGAATATCGACGTCAGCGGCGGTAATCTCAGCGGCAGCTCGGCGGCTTTGTTAAGTCCGCTTTACTCCAGCAAGTCGTTACTCACCTACAGTCAGGTAGGAATTCAGCACGTGAGCGGGGCGGACATCGGCAACTTCGGGCTGGGGCAGCGTTGGTCGCGCGGCGCGTGGATGTTGGGCTATAACGCGTTTATCGACGATGATTTTGTCAGCGACCTCAAGCGTGGCAGCGTGGGCGCAGAGGCCTGGACAGATTACCTGCACTTCTCGGCCAACTATTATCAGCCGATTTCCGGGTACAGCCCCGAGTCGGAGAACGCGACTACCCTGCGCCGTATGGCTGCCGGTTACGATATTCGTACCCGCGCCTATTTGCCTTTCTATCGCCAGATTGGCGCTACGCTGACCTACCAGCAGTATCGCGGTGACCACGTTGACCTGTTTGGCGATGGTACCTATCAAAGCAACCCGTCGGCGCTTTCGTTGGGGGTTAACTATACGCCTGTGCCGTTGTTTACCCTGAGCGCTGAACGTCAGGAAGGGCAGAGCGGCGATAACCAAAATCTGCTGCAACTCTCGTTGACTTACAAGCTGGGCGTGCCGCTGAGTCAGCAGCTTTCCCCTGACTACGTGTCCGACAGCCATTCGCTGCGCGGCAGCCGTTTTGATACAGTCGACAGAAACAATATTCCGGTGCTGGAGTTCCGCCAACGCAAAACGCTGTCGGTATTTTTGGCCACGCCTCCGTGGACCTTGCAGCCCGGCGAGAGCCTGCCGCTGAAGCTTGAGATCCACGCGGCAAACAAAATACAGGCGCTAAGCTGGCAGGGCGATACGCAGGCGTTGAGCCTGACCTCGGCCAAGACCAACAGTGACCCCGATGGCTGGACGGTGATCGTGCCGAAGTGGGACGACAGTCCGAATGCGAATAACACCTATCATCTGTCCGTGACCGCCGTTGACAGCAAACAGCAGCACGTGACGTCAAACTGGATAACCTTGACCGTGGCACCGCCGCCGCTTAGCGCTTATCCGCAGGAACCGGCCCTGAGTTTCAGCAACGACAATAACGGCGACGACTGAGCCTAAATATGGTTGCTTTGCAGGACCCAGACGGCGGCCTCGACGCGCGATTTCAGCTTCATCTTCTTCAATAAATGCTTCACGTGAACTTTAACCGTGCTTTCGGTGATGTTCAGGCGTCTGGCTATCATCTTGTTAGGCAAGCCCTCGGCGATAAGCTTGATGATGTCGCGCTCTCGCGGCGTGAGTGACTGAATATCGCGCTCGGTGCTAGGGCGTCTTTCGCGCAGGCTGGCGGTCAGTACCGGCGTTAACGCCTCGCTCAGCACCATCTTGCCCGCGGCCGCATGGCGCAGTGCAATCAGCAAATCTTCAGGCTCCATATCTTTCAACAGATAGCCATCGGCCCCGCGTTTAAACGCGGTCACTACGTCGTCTTCATTATTCGAGACGCTAAAGACCACAATACGACCCGACAAATCGGTTTCGCGCATTTTATCGAGCGTATCAAGTCCGTTCATGCCCGGCATGTTGAGATCCAGCAGGATCAGGTCCGGATCGAGGGTTCGTGCCAGTTCAACGCCCTGTTCGCCGTTATTGGCTTCGCCAACCACCTGCAGGTCGCTGTCGAGGGCAATAAGCTGTTTGACGCCGTTACGTAGCATCGGATGATCGTCAATCAGCAAAATAGTGGAAGGCGTTGGGTCACTCATCGTGGCTCCTGTGGAGTAAAGGGAAGGGGATCGGGGGAGAAGTTTACGCACACCGTGGTGCCGCCGCCGTCGCGCGCATAGATGTGGCATTCACCCTGAAGGCTGCTTGCACGGTCCTGCATTATCATCAGGCCATAGTGATTCTGCCGCGAGGCGATAGCAGGGAGGCCGAGGCCGTTATCCGTTATTTTCATGGTCACCGCGCCCTCTTTGTAGCACAGGCTAAGCGTTACCTCGCTGGCATGGGCATGCTTATAAATATTGTTCAGCGCCTCGCGAGCAATGTGCAGCAGGTGCACGCCCTGATTGGCCGGAACCAGCTGCGGCGGAAGCTGATAATCAAACGTGATCGCCAGTTCCATTTTTTTAGAGAATTCATCGACCGTATGTTGCAGCGCCGATCGCAGCCCCGGGGTTTCTAGCTTGAGCCGGAAGGTGGTCAGCAGCTCACGTAATTGCCGATACGCGGTGCTCAGCTCTTCGCGCATCTGTTTGATAAGCAGCTGGCTATCTTCATTGAGCGGCAGATTTTGCATTTGCAAACAGGCCATCTGAATTTTAAGACAGGAGAGCGACTGGGCCAGCGAATCGTGCAGCTCGCGAGCGATGGTCGAACGTTCTTCCATCAGCATTAGCTGCTGCTGATTATCGGTTTGTCTGTCGAGCGTAAGCGCGCTGGCGAGCTGTTCGAGCAGGGTGCCAATCAACTGTAGCTGATCCTGAGACAGCTGTTGGTCTAGAGGAAGCTGGGCCAGCAGCAAACCATAGTTAACGTCACCGTCGCGCAGCCGCCAACTGAGCGGATAGGAATCTTCCAGCCCGCAGCCTGCTTCTCGGTCTCCCCATTCCAGCCGCTGAGGTTGTGATTTCTGGCTATCAATCTCGTGGAAAAACTCGGCGCTGTTGTTATCGTAAAGGCGAACCTGAATCGCACGCAGTGGCGTCAGTTTTTGCAGCTCCTGTAACACCGGCGGCAGCTTTTGCTCAAGGTTTTGATTGGTATGCAGCCGTTGACTGACGCGGTAGAGGAAGTCCAGCGTCTGGTTTTTCAGCTGTAGGCTGGCGGTTTTCTCCTCGACGCGCTGGCCCAGATTTTCGACCATTTCGGCAAGCGCCTGCGACATGCTATTCAGCGACTCCCCGAGCACGTCCATTTCGTTTCTTAACGCGCTGGCACCCTTTGAACGGCGACGATAGCGCAGGCTGAAATCGCCCTGCGTGATGGCATTGGCCTGCGTGAACAGCAGCTGCCAGGGTTTACTCAGACGCTGACGAAGAAAATAGATGGTCAATAACAGGAACAGCAACGTCAGGATGATGAATACGGTTTGCACCGCCGTAATCAGTATCAGGTGACGCTCCGTCTTGTGGTCGAGGTCGGCGACCAGTCCGTCGATGCGACGAACGAACTCCGTCACCGCAGCTTTCGCCTGTTCGGGCTGATGCGCCTGCAGAAGCTCAGGCTTGAGATACAGCTGCCAGTAATCAAGTATGGAAGCGTATTGGTTTTGCAGTCCTTCGCAGGCAACTACCTTTGAAAGCTCGGCGTTGTTCTGGTCATTCTCAATCTGGCGAATATCGTCGTCATTCTGGGGCGTGAGCGGTAATTCGGCCAGCAGTCGATAGGCCTGCATGCGCAGTGAGCCTGCCTTGTTAATGGCATGGGCGTTGCCCTGGATACTTTGCGCCATCCAGGAGGCAATGCTCATTCCGGTGATGCCAAACAGGCCAAGAAGCAGCATGAACAGGGGGATTTGTTTGACCAGCGACAGGCGAGTCAGTGCAGATTTAATCATGGTTTCCTTTCCCGCAGTTTCGGGCTGGGCGCATTCTTTACCATCTTTAGAGCGAACCCTATACCTATAAAGTATTACTTGGGCCATTACCTGTGGTCCCGTTGATACATATCAAGAACCGCGCAGGTCCTACTCCCTAATGTGCACGCCAATCGTACGACTTTTTTAGGTTGAGGCACAAATGACTGACACGACATCACACCCCGCGGCAAAAACGCCCAAAGTAATTAAAGATTGGAGGCCGGAGGAGGAGGCGTTCTGGAATCAGCAAGGGCAACGCGTTGCTCGCCGTAACCTGTGGATTTCAGTGCCCTGTCTACTGCTCGGATTCTGCGTATGGATGCTGTTCAGCGCCGTCGCGGTGAATCTCAACAAGGTCGGCTTCTCATTTACTACCGAACAGCTGTTTTTGCTGACTGCGATACCGTCCGTTTCAGGGGCAATCCTGCGCGTCCCTTATTCCTTTATGGTTCCTCTGTTCGGCGGACGTCGCTGGACCGCCATCAGCACGGTATTTCTGCTGTTGCCCTGCCTGTGGCTGGGCTTCGCGGTGCAAAATCCAGAGACCTCCTTTTCAACCTTTCTGATTATCGCATTGCTTTGCGGTTTTGGTGGCGCGAACTTTGCCTCCAGCATGTCGAACATTAGCTTCTTCTTTCCAAAAGCCAGGCAGGGCGGTGCGCTCGGCATCAATGGTGGGCTGGGTAACCTTGGCGTTAGCGTGATGCAGCTGGTCGCGCCGATTGCCGTTTCGGTGTCCCTCTTTGGCCTGTTCGGTAGTGAAGGTAAGTCGCTCGCCAACGGCAGTACGCTATGGTTACAAAACGCTGCCTGGATCTGGGTTCCGTTTCTGGCCATCGCCACGCTTGCAGCCTGGTTTGGTATGAACGATATCGCCTCTTCGAAGGCGTCAATCCGCCAACAGTTACCAGTGTTAAAACGCGGACACCTGTGGGTGATGAGCGTGCTTTATCTGGCGGCCTTCGGCTCTTTTATCGGCTTTTCGGCAGGCTTTGCCGTGCTGACCAAGACCCAGTTTCCCGAGGTCGAGATCATGCATTACGCCTTCTTTGGGCCGTTTATCGGCGCGCTGGCGCGGTCATGCGGCGGTATGCTGTCTGACCGTCTCGGCGGTGTAAGAGTGACGCTGGTTAACTATGTCTTGATGGCCGTTTTTGCCGCGCTGCTGTTCCTGACGCTGCCGGTCAACGGTCAGGGTGGTCATTTCGTTGCCTTCTTTGCGCTATTTATGGCGCTGTTCCTGACGGCCGGGTTGGGCAGTGGCTCAACTTACCAGATGATTGCAGTTATATTCCGTAAAACGACGGCAGAAAGGGCTTTAGCGCAGGGTAAAACCGCCGAGGTAGCACAGCGCGAAGCGGTGACTGATACGGCGGCGGCACTGGGCTTTATTTCCTCAATAGGTGCTATCGGTGGCTTCTTTATCCCGCAGGCCTTCGGCATGTCGTTGGCGATGACCGGCTCACCGGCGGGAGCGATGAAAGTCTTCCTGCTGTTCTATGTGCTCTGTGCGGCGATCACTTTTTACGTTTATGGGCGTAAAGGCGCAAAATAGCGGCGTTAACGGGCAAGTTTAGCGTTCTTCTTCCATACTCTTTGAATGGTTATTTCTCTCCGTTGGAGCGTTATGTTCACTCATCGATTAGTGTTTCCAGCCAGCGTCCTGCGTGGACGAGGCGCAATAAAGCATCTCGGTGCCATGTGTGGCCGACTCGGGCAGCGCGCGCTGCTGGTGGGAGGGGAGCGCGGCATTGCCAGCGTCGAGGAGCAGGTGGCCGAACAGCTTGACCAGCAAATGGTCAGCTATCTCGGGCATGACATGCTCACTGGACAGTGCTGTGAGGAAGAGATTAAGCGTCTCGCCGACCGGCTAAAATTGCAGGGCGTCGAGGTGGTTGTGGCGACCGGAGGAGGAAGGGCGCTCGACACCGCCAAGGCGGCGGGCGTGCTGTGTAATATTCCCGTTGTCACGCTGCCGAGCGTCGCAGGAACCTGCTCGGCCGTTACGCCGCTGGCGTTTCGTTATCACAGCAATGGGCAGTTTCGTGATATGTACCCGCTGGCGTACGGGCCTGCCGCGGTGGTGATTGACGCCGACCTGCTGGCCACATCACCGCTGCACTGGCTTTCCGCCGGACTCGGCGACACGCTGGCTAAATGGTATGAATACCGTGCCATTAGTGACCTCGGTCAATTGACCGGATTGTCTGGTGTGGCGCGCACCAACAGCGAACTCTGTTTTACGCTCATCAAGCACTATGCTGCTGACGCCTGCGAAGCGGTAAGAAAAGGGCAGGCCAACCTGGCGCTCGAACAGGTGCTTGACGCGATTTTCCTCTATGCAGGGTTGACCTCAATTATGAGCAATGGAGCGCATACCGGCGCAGCCCACGCCCTTTACGACGGTTTTACCGCCTGCGAGAAAACCCGCCACATCGCTCACGGCCTGTTGGTCGGCTTTGGTAATCTGTGCCTGCTGGCGCTGGAGAATCGTAGCGACGAAGAGCTTCTGGTCGCCCTCGAGCTCGCCCGCGCCAGTGCTATTCCAGTACATTTAAATGAAATATCTCCCGACCTGTCTGATGCCGACCTCAGTCTGATTATCGATCAAAGCCTGCGAGCGCCCGACATGGCGAACATGCCGACTGAGATAACGCACCGGCAGATGCGCGAGGCGATAGCGCGAGTTCAAACGTTAAGTTTGGTGAAAACTTAAAAAATGAGGTTTTTGGCTGCGCGCCGGCTCTTGCTAACGACCGCTTACTGGGCTGCTGCCCTAGACCTGCTTTTTAAGGTCAACGTCAATTAACTCCGAGGAGTTTTTCCGGTTTGAAAGCTTCAAGGGGTATTTACCTTTCCGCGCCGTCCTGAACCCGCCAATAAACTCTTAGGTAAAACCGTGTTCAGCCTTTGGGCGTTGCCTGCCAGAATAAGGGCGATTTCTGACGGTGGGCATTAGAGATGCCGCACGTTCCCCGCCAATGTGAATCTGACGCAGAAAAGACATCATATTTACAGCAGTTGAGGCAACAAAGAAAAACAAAAAAATCCCGCCGTTAGACCGAGCATGGACTTGACCTCAAGGCTGCCGATTTTTGTTTAGAAGCGGGTTGCGGATTCGTGACTGCGCCCAGCGTGCAAAGCACGTGCCCTTGACCTAAAAGCCCTTGACCCAAAAGCTCTAAAAGCGAATCAGGACCGCTATGCCCTCCGCCCCCCTAACGCCAATAAACTCACCACACAGGTAGCAACCACGTAATAAGCCGGAATATCGAGATTGCCAGTCTCCTTGATGAGGCCGGTGATAATCAGCCCAGCACAGCCCGAAAACACCGCATTTGATAGCGAATATGACAGCCCAAGGCCGGTGTAACGTGTGTGCGTGGGGAACATCTCTGCCAGCATCGCCGGGCCGGGGCCCGCGACAACCCCGATGGCGGCACCGGCTATCAGCACCGCAATACCCTTAAGCAGCAGACTGCTTTGCGCGTCTTGCAGCAGATGCAGCAGCGGGAAAGTCAGCAGAATAATGACCCCCATCGCCGCCATCATCACTCTTTCTCGGCCAATTTTATCACTCAGCATACCTGCTGGCAGAATGGCTAGCGCGAAGCCGACGTTAGCCAGCACCGTGGCCACCAGCGCCTGTAAAAAGGTCGCATGCAGCGAGGTTTGCAGATACGACGGCATCACCACCAAAAAGGTATATCCACCGGCCGACCAGCCCATCATGCGGCCAATGCCCAGCGCGATAGCCTTTATCGTTTCGCCAAACGAGGCGTTGAGCGGTACGGCACCTTCGGCCTGCGTCTCTTTAAATGCCGGCGTTTCATCGAGGCTCAACCGCAGCCATAGGGCAACCAGCCCCATAGGCAGCGCCAGCAGGAAGGGAATGCGCCATCCCCACTGAGTTAACTGTTCGGGGGCCAGTAAATGGGCGAGCAGAGCAACAAGACCCACGCCGGTCAACAGGCCCAGAGACACGGTGAACGATTGCCATGCGCCATAAAGCCCGCGCTTGCCCTTCGGCGCAAATTCGGTCATCAGCGACACCGCGCCGCCAAATTCGCCGCCGGCAAATAATCCTTGCAGCATACGCATCAGGGTCAACAACAGCGGCGCGGCCACGCCAATCGAGGCATAGGTCGGTAACAGACCGATAGCGGCCGTCGCAATCGTCATCAAGACCACCACGGCGATTAACGTCGGTTTGCGGCCAATCCTGTCACCGATGCGGCCGAAAACAATCGCGCCAATCGGGCGACAGAAGAACGCCAGCGCAAAGGAGGCGTAGGTCAACATCAGCCCAGTCAGTCCGCTTTGTCCCTCCAGGGTGAAGAAGTTACCGGCAATCACCGTCGCCAGATAACCGTAAACGCCAAACTCGTACCATTCGATAAAATTACCGACCGAACCTGCCACCAATGCGCGGCGAGACTGCCCGGCAGTGAGGGATGTTGCGGGAATATCGTATGCCATCATCGCCCTTGAAAAGTGATTGTCTGATTATAAGCGTCCCAGATTTTCTAAGGGGATGGCGAAACAATGTCAATGAATTTCATTGTATTAAGGGAGGCAGCACAAGGTTTTGAGAAAAACAAAGGCGTGAAGCGGAGAGGTTTTTTGCCGCCAATCCCTGGCGGGCAAAGTTTGCGTGTAGCGGTCAGAGCGTATGGATATCGATGCCATCGCCGATGTTGCTTTTCTGGTAATAGGCGCGTGGGACTTCAACCTGATACTGCTGGTCACCGTAGGCCACTTCCAGAATGTATTTTTCGTTTTCATAAGACTCGATGGGAATAAATCCAAAGAAGCCTTCCGCCACGCTGATGGTGCGCGACGAGGGTACGGCATAGCGATGAACCACCTTGGCGCGGAGCGGCTGTTGCTTGCCGGTGATGTGGTTCCATACCAGGTTAACCGGTTGCGACAGTGTGCTCAGCACGCCTGAGGCCAGCGAGTTCAGGTCGCTCAAACTGGTTTTCAACGCGGCGGTTGAATACCAGGCGGAACGATCGTCAGGTTTATGTGTTGACATGATCAATACCTCGTTGGTCTGTATATAACCTAATTACTATATTTTTCTGGTCTTAAGATCCAATCATTTTTTCAACTAAGTTAATCCAAAACGGAAGCAAACGGGCGATAAATTGCCCGCTAAGCGTTTATTCGGTAGGGATACGGCGGCGTTTTTCGGCCAGCAACAGCGGGCAGGAAGGGCACATGGCGACGTCTCTCAGCTCATAGCGCAGGCAGCACTGGCGGCGATACAGCGGGCTTTGCGGATCCCTGGGATTTTCAGGGCGCAGCGGTTGAAACAGTGGATTTTTCCTTCCTGCCGCCAGCTCGCGGGCATCCATTAAGGCATTGCCGTCGCGAGTGTCGGCCGCAATTAATTCGGCTTGCTGAATGCCCCAATTGACGCGAACCGCCGCGTTGCCCCAGTAAATCCCAGGCTTGAGACTGGAGGCGTCGGCAAGAGCCTGACACACCGGACGCAAATGTTGTTCGATCATCTCTTCGAAGCGGTGGAACGGCGATTCGGCGCGCGGGGTAAAGGCTTCACCTTCTCCCTGCAGGTAAATCTGACTCGGCAACCCCTCCTCCTGCAAACTCATAAACAGCTTTTCGGGATGGATGGGCAGTTGCCAGTTGTGGCTCAGGGAAATAATGACCCAGCTTGGCAGTAGGTTGGCGAAATACCACTGAGACCACATTGAGATGCGCGCACGGCGTTTGTCGATTTGCCCCGCATCCTCGGCGTGAACGGCCAGATAGCGTTCGAGCAGTCTGGTGCAGCCTTGTTCGCTGGTCAGCAGGCTCAGAGGCAGGGCGTCCGCCACCTCAGGGGTCATAAACTTGAATTGATCGGCAACCCAGGGTATTGGGCCATCGCGAAAGCTATCGAAGAGTGTCTGCATAATCAAAAAAATGAATCAGCCAATACTTTAGAGATAACGCAGAGTATCTAAATCTCAACAGAAATAATAATTATTTCTATTTCTGTTTGTATTGGCTGTTACAGGGCTCGCAAATAAGCGCCATAAATTTGCCTTTTTAGAGCAGCTTAGCGTGCTCAAGAATGGCTTTGACCTGCGCCTTCTTCTCATCGCTTAGCGGCTGAGCCGGGCGCAGTGAGTTAACCGGAATATCCACGCCAACCAGCTGAATTGCATACTTAATCACGTTGTAGAACGGCGTATCCAGCGCATAGAGTGGCGGTAACCAGGAAAGTTGCTGCTGAAGTTTGACCGCCTTGTGGAAATCTTTATCGCGCCACGCCTGATAAATACCGCAGGTGAGCTGCGGGGCAAAGTTGGCGCTGGCAGGGATTGAGCCCGCGCCGCCTAAAATCAGCGTCCCAAACAAGTATTCGTCATATCCTGCAAACACGGCAAAGTCTGGGCGCACCGGTAACACGGCCTGAAGGGTTTCACGGATGTGGTTAAGGCTGTCTACCGTATCTTTCAATCCCACAATATTCGGGTAATTCAGCGCCAGTTTGCGGACAACGTCGACCGGGATCGACTGGCCCGTGAGTGCCGGAAAGTTATAAATAACGATCGGCAGATCGAGGTTTTCGGCCAGGTAGCTGTAGTGCAGGGTGATGTTTTCTTCCGCCAGCGGATTGTAGTAGGGATTGACCACAACAACGCCGTCAGCGCCGACGCTTTTGGCATGACGGGCGAAGCTCAGCGTCGCCTCGGTACCCGGATGCGCGGCGCCAATCAGCACCGGCACGCGCTTATTGACGTAGGCGGTGCAAAAGCGTGCAACCTCGTGGCGCAGGTCGTCGGACATATGGGCAAACTCCCCGGCGCTGCCGAGGAAAAACAGCCCATTTACGCCACCGGCAATAGTGAAATCGATGAGACGTTTCATGCCTTCTTTATCGAGCTGTTCGTTCGCGTCAAGGATAGTCGGGACCGGCGGGATCACGCCGTGAAACAGGGACGTTGTCATTTTGCTTTCTCCATGCGCATAAAAAAAGAAACACCCTCCTTTATAGAACGATGTTTCATTTTTATATAGCGCAGGGGGAAAATTACAGCGCATTCATTGGAGAAGTTGAAGCAGAGTCACATCTTGTCGCTACATCACCAGCGCCTGACCGTCTTTGCGTGATTCGCTTCCGGCGAGGTAGTGACCCTGTGGATGGCGGACTATCACCTGCGCGCCGCCGAAGTTGTGACCCTGTAACGGATCCTCGACCAGCAGTTCATGCCCCATGGCACGCAGCGCCGCGAGCGTATTGGTGTCGAGCGTGGACTCGATAGCGACCTGCCGCCCTTCAATCACCCGCCAGCGCGGTGCATCGATCGCCGCCTGAGGATTCTGACCGTAAAGCATCACCCGAATCGCCAGCTGAAGATGCCCCTGAGCCTGCATTGGGCCGCCCATCAGGCCAAACGACATCAGCGGTTTGCCGTCACCGTCGGTGGCAAACGCCGGAATAATGGTATTCAAAGGGCGCTTGTTCGGTGCCACACAGTTGGCGTGCGCGGGGTCGAGCACGAAACCGCAGCCGCGATTCTGCATGCTGATCCCGGTGCCTGGCACCACGACGCCCGAGCCAAAGCCCATATAGTTTGACTGAATGAACGATACCATCATGCCGCTTGCGTCGGCGGTGGTCAGATACACCGTGCCACCCGGCTTCGGTGAGCCATAGGTCACGTCACTGGCGCGTTTTGGGTCAATCAGGCTGGCGCGCTGCTGTAAATAGTCGTCGCTGAGCAGATGCTCGGGACTGAAATGCATATGGTCGACGTCGGCGATGTGCTGGTCGAGATCGGCGAGTGCCAGCTTCATAGCCTCGATCGACAGGTGCAGCGTCTGCACTGAATCCACCGGCTGCGAGCCAAAGTCCAGCTTTTCGAGAATACCGAGCGCAATCAGGGTGGCGATACCCTGTCCGTTTGGCGGCAGCTCATGCACCGTGCCACCGGCAAACGGCTGTTTCAGGGTCTCGACCCAGTCAACCTTGTGGTTTGCCAGATCCCCAAGGGTCATCGCACCGCCGCAAGACTGGCTGTGAGCGATCATCTTCTCGGCCAGCTCGCCGCGATAGAACGCTTCACCTTCACTTTTGGCGATAAGCTCCAGCGTGTCGGCCAGCGCCGGGTTACGGAAAATTTCGCCGACTTCAGGTGCGACGCCGTTCGGCGCAAAGCATTCACTGAAGCCGGGCTGATCGTGCAGCTTATTCACCGCCGCCTTCCACAGTCGACTAATCAGCGGCGAAACGGGAAAACCCTGGCGTGCATAATCGATAGCAGGCTGTGCCAGAGTGGTCAGCGGCAGGCTGCCAAACTTTTTTGCCAGCTCAACCCATGCCGATACCGCGCCCGGCACGCTGACCGAGTCCCAGCCGTAGGTCGGCACCGCGTCTTTACCGGCAAAATATTCTGCCGTCCAGGCGGCAGGCGAACGGCCCGAGGCGTTGAGTGCGTGCGTTTCCTTGCCGTCCCACACAATGGCAAACGCGTCGCTGCCCACACCGCAGCCGCTCGGCTCAACCACGGTCAGCGCCATTGCGGTTGCGACCGCCGCATCGACGGCGTTACCGCCCAGCATCAACATACGCATCCCGGCCTGTGCCGCAAGCGGCTGTGAGGCGGAAACCGCATTGGCGCCGATCATGCTCGGGCGCCGGGTCGGATAGGCAACGTTAAAATCGTAAGACTGAGACATAATGACTCCAGTAAAAAGTAAACCCCTGAAACGCATCAGAATAACTCGCAGACCAAAAAACTATCACACTCGCTGCCTGAATGACCGCGCTTTTATTACACCAAAATGTGCTAAGCACCTACCTGCGGGCCTTTTGCCCCATCTGAATAGCAAATGCCTGTCACCTTGCACCGTGTTGGGGATTGTTCCTACGGCGCTCGCGGTGGTTATTTAATGTACAAAACTGTCGAGCCGCATACAGGCTGTTAATTAATCGGTTAGTTAAATTTGGCATGATGGTTGCAGAATGGAATTGGGTTTTTTAGAGATGGCAAACTTTCTACCGGGGGTTTACAAGCATGAAAATGAAATCTATCGCTGTGTCTGCCTTGTCGTATCTTTGCGTTACCCTTGCCAGTGTTTCGGCGACAGCACCCGCCTTTGCGGCAGAAGCGCCTCTGGCTATGAACGCCGAGCTGCATGCCCAGCTTCCTGAAAAAATTCGTCAGAGCAAAGTCATCAATCTGGTGACCGACGCGCACTATCCCCCCTGCGAGTCTTTCGCTGAAGATAATAAAACTATGGTCGGATTCGAACCGGACCTGTGGGACGCGATGGGGCAGGTACTCGGCGTGAAGGTCAAGCCGGTATCGATAGATTTTGCCGGTCTCATCCCAGGCGTGAAAAGCGGCCGCTATGACGTCGCCGTCGAATGCATCTCCGACAGCCTGGAGCGCGAAAAGCAGGTGACCTTCGTTAACTATGCTTACGCCACCAACGAGGTCTATACCCTTGCCACCAACACCCGCGTCAAGGCAGACCCGCTGACCCTGTGCGGATTAAACGCCGGGGTGCAGACGGGCACCGACTTTGAGCACGCCATCAACGAGATTTATACCCCGAACTGCGTTAAGCAGGGCAAACCGGCGGTCAAGACCGTTACGCTGCCGTCGGCGGACGCAGTACTGCTGGCGCTCTACGCCGGACGCGTCGACTTTGTGCTTAACGATGCCGCCGCAGCGGGGGAAATCAAGAAAAAAGCCCCGCGGCCAATTCGGACAGTGCAGATGCCTCTGATGCCTAAATACTATCTCGGCATGGTGGTCGCGCATGAAAACGACGCGCTGTCGCAGGCGTTGCTTAAAGCGCTCAACGTGCTGCATGAAAACGGCACCTACGACAAGATAATGGCCAGGTGGGAACTCTCGGACGTACGTCTTGCCAAGCCGGGCATCAACCTGATGAAAACCAACCCAATCTGAAGCGAGGACTGAACTATGCGTCAGTCAGGGCATAACGCCGCTATCGCAAACGTCGAGACCTGTGACGTGGTGATTGTCGGCTCAGGCGGTGCTGCGCTAAGTGCGGCGCTGCGGGCAGCGCAAGGGGGACTGTCGGTGATTATCCTCGAGAAGAGCCCTCTGCTGGGCGGCACCACGGCGATGTCCGGCGGTGCGACCTGGGTGCCTGCCAATCATCATGCGCGTGCGGCAGGTCTGGTGGACTCGCCGGAGGAGGCGTTGCAGTATCTTCGCGCGACGGCGCCCGAAGGCTGGGCCGCAACGGAAGACGCCCTGTGGCGTGCATTTGCCACCTCTGCCTCTGAGATGCTGGCCTTTGTGGAGCAGTATTCGCCGCTGCGTTTTGCCCTGACCGACGAGGCGGATCCGCTGGCGGGTTTCGCCGGTGCCAAGCCCCGAGGCCGCATGCTCGCCCCTTTACCGTTGGCCGCCAGCCTATTGGACCATCGCGGATGGAGGCTGCGGCCCTCGCCATTGCCGCAGCTTTATACCTATCACGAGGTGATTAAAGAGGACATTTGGCACCATCCGCTAGAAGTTGCCTGTCGACTCTCGCCCAGACTGCTGTGGCGCTGGGGGCGGCGGCTGCGCACCAAAGGTGGCGCAATGATTACCGGTCTGCTGGCGGGTTGTGCGGCGCTTGGCTGTGGTATCCAAACGCAGGCGCGGGTAGTCAGCCTGCTCACCGAGGGCAGCCATCGGGTGATAGGCGTGCGCTATCGTCATCGGGGACGGCTGATTGAGCTCAGGGCGGCACAGGGCGTAGTGATCGCCAGCGGGGGATTTGAAGGCGACGTGAAGCGCCGAGCAACGCATTTTCCCGGTCCTGTGGATTACGTCTGTAGCCCGGACACCAACACCGGCGACGGGCAGCGTATGGCGGAAGAGATAGGCGCCGAGCTGGCGCATATGGATCAGGCCAACATCGGCGGTGCGCTGCCGTGGCGTTATCAGGGGCAACCTTACGGGCTGTCGGTTTATTTTCACTACGAACCGAATGCCATCCTGGTCAATGCACAGGGTCAACGCTTCACCAACGAATTTATCTTCAATCTTGGCGAGCGCCTGGACGCGCGTGACGCTCAGGGCAATCCTCTGCATTTGCCCGCCTGGCTGGTGGCCGACGCAGAGCTGCTGCGCCGTTCACCGATGCTGAAGCTGATAGCGCTGCGCCATCCTCAGTGGATGGTTAGAGCCGACACGCTGGCGCAGTTGGCCTCGGCGCTCAATCTGCCTGAGGGGAGCCTGGAGGCTACCGTCGCCCGATTCAACCAGTTTTGCGAACGGGGCAGAGACGACGATTTCCACCGCGAGCGGTCCACGGCCCACGGCGAGGCGGATGCCCGTTTCCATGGTGGCCTGATGAAAATCGTCAGGCCGCCGTTTCTGGCGATGCCGTTCAATCGCTCCTTTCTTGCCACCAAGGGAGGACCGCGCACCGATGAATTTGGCCGCGTGCGCCATCGCGAGGGCGGCATCATTCAGGGACTTTTCTGCGCGGGCGTCGCGATGGCTAATCCCATCGGGACAAGGGCGGTAGGGGCTGGTACGACGCTCGGTCCGAACCTGACCTGGGGATATATTTGCGGGCGTACGCTGGTGCAACAGGCGGCGGGCGAGTTTCACCACCGTATGGAAGAAGCGTCATGAGTGACCTCAACGACAAAATTGCGCTGGTAACCGGCGGAGCCAAAGGCATTGGCCGCGCCATCTGTCTCGAGCTGGCGGCAAGGGGTGCCAAAATTGCATTGGTTTATCGCCGCGACGGTCTGAGTGCCGAAAAAACGGCGCAAGAAATCCGACTGGCGGGCGGACAGGTCGGCCTTTACCAGGCGGAGTTGACCGAACGACAGAGTGTAAACCGGGCAGTGGCGCAGGTCGTCGCCGACTGGGGCGCGATAGATATTCTGGTCAATAACGCCGGAGCCAGTGCACCGGCCAGCCTGCTCGAGTTAAACGACAGCCAGTGGCAACAGGTTTTGCAGTCCAACGCCACCGGCTGTTTTATCACTAGCACCGAGGTGGCAAAAGTCATGCTTGCACGCGGCGGCAGCATTATCAGCATCGCCGGGGCATCGGCGCATCGTTGTTATCCCGGCGCAGGCGCTTTTGGACCGAGCAAGGCGGCAGTGGTTAATCTCACGACTCAGATGGCGATGGAGTGGGCACAGTACGGTATTCGGGTCAACGGCGTCAGCCCTGGCCCGATTCGTGAGGCCGACGACGGCTGGCAGCAGCAGGAACCTGCGTTGGCGGAAGAGGTAACCCGGCTGCCGCTGCGCCGCGCCGGCACGCCGCGTGAGGTAGCGAAGGCGGTGTGCTATCTCGCCAGTGAAGACGCCGGTTATACCACCGGCCAGATGCTGATTGTCGACGGCGGTGGCGTCTGCACCTGGTATCTGGCCCCCTGAAATCAGGAGAACATCATGGCATTAGACAGCATTGCGGTCGTAGAAGCGCGTCAGGTGGTGAAGCTGTTTAACGGCGTCGAGATCCTTAAAGGCGTGGATTTACGTATCGAGAGCGGCGAAGTCGTGTGCCTCATCGGCCCGTCAGGCTCTGGAAAATCGACCTTCCTGCGCTGCATTAATCATCTTGAAAAAATCGACGGGGGGTCATTGCAAGTGTTTGGCGAGTGGATCGGCTATCGGCAGGTGGGCGACAAGCTGCACATTCTCAAGGAGTCGGAGATTGTGCGTAAACGCGCGCGCATCGGCATGGTGTTTCAGCGCTTCAATTTGTTCGCTCATATGACGGCGCTGGAAAACGTGATTGAGGCACCGATGCAGGTCAAGAAAATCCCGCGCAGGCAGGCCATCGAAGAGGCAAAGGCGCTGCTCGACCGCGTTGGGTTAAGCCACCGCTACGATGCCTATCCGTCTGAGCTTTCGGGCGGTCAGCAGCAGCGGGTGGCGATTGCGCGCGCGCTGGCAATGAAGCCAGAGATCATGCTGTTCGACGAGCCGACCAGCGCGCTTGACCCGGAGTTGGTCGGTGAGGTGCTCGACGTGATGCGCAATCTGGCGCAAGACGGCATGACCATGGTGGTGGTAACGCACGAAATGGCCTTCGCCCGCGAGGTGTGCACGAAGGTCGCCTTTATGGACAACGGCGCGATTATTGAAACCGGCACGCCGCAGAGCCTGTTTACCGCACCGGCCCATGCCCGCACACGAGACTTTTTAAACCGCGTGCTGTGAGTTTGCCAGCAACGCAACCGGAGTCCTTCCTTCAGTTTGAGAGAATGAGAGAAATGATGACAGATAATCAGCCTCATCCGCGACTCGGTCTGGCGCAGAAAGACGTCCCGCCGCGCACTCAGCCTTCGGGCGCGCCGCAGCCGGTGCCGCCGCCGCTCAGCGTGGTCGCACCGCGCTATTACGGACGCTGGGTGTCGCTGCTGGTGGCTATTGTGCTGGTGGCAATGGTGGCCCATTCGATGATAACCAATCCCAATTTTGCCTGGGGAACGGTTGGCAAATATCTCTTCTCACCGACCATTCTCGAAGGGCTGTGGGTCACCGTTTGGCTAACGGGGGTGATTATGGCGCTGGCGATTGTATTAAGCATTGCGCTGGCGGTGATGCGGCTGTCGCATAATCCGCTGTTGGCCGGATTTAGCCGCGGTTATATCTGGTTCTTTCGCGGTACGCCGGTGCTGGTGCAGTTAATCTTTTGGTACAACCTGGCGGCGTTATATCCAACCTTCAGTGTCAGCCTGCCTTTTATGCCAACGCTCTATTCCGGCAGCATGAACGACTTAATTACGCCCTGGACGGCGGCGATATTAGGGCTGGGATTAAATGAAGCGGCGTATATGGCCGAGATTATCCGCGCCGGTATCTCTTCGGTAGACGAAGGCCAGCAGGAGGCGGCTCGCGCCCTGGGGATGCAGAAAGTACAGTGGCTGAAGCGCATTATTCTGCCACAGGCGGTGCCGTTCATTATTCCGCCGACCGGTAATCAGGTTATCGGCATGCTGAAAAGCACCTCGCTGGTCAGCGTAATTTCACTCTCGGACCTGCTTTATTCGGCGCAGGCCATTTATTCCCGGACCTATGAAAATATTCCGCTGCTGATCGTCGCCTGCATTTGGTATCTGGTCGCGACAACCGGGTTAAGCGCTATTCAGAGCAAGATTGAACGTTATTTCCAGAAAGGCAAACGTCGTTAATTCATGCAGTTTTCGCCGGGGGGATCATGAAACTTGGATTATTTAATTTAATGTCGTTTAAAGACAATCCTGGAGGTATTCAGGGCGTCATTAAAGATATGCGCAAAATGGTGGCGCTGGCCGAGGAGATTGGCTTTGAGACGGCCTGGTTTGCCGAACACCATTTTACCAACTATTCGCTGAGCGTTTCACCGCTGATGATGGTGGCGCACATGGCCGGATACACGCGGCGCATCAAGCTCGGCACGGCGGTTATCGTGCTGCCGCTGTATCACCCGATGCGCCTGGCGCAGGAAATCGCGCTGGTGGACAGGCTGACCGACGGGCGTCTGGTGCTGGGCATTGGCAGTGGCTATCAGGCCTATGAGTTCGACCGCTATGGGCTCGACGTTGAGGAGCGCAATCAGGCGTTGCTCGACGGCTGGGCGATTATCTCCGGCGCGTTGACTGAGGGCAAGACCCAGTCGCCGGGCTACAACGGCGAACCCCTGCAAACTGACTTTCTGCTCAATACGCTGCAACAGCCGTTACCGCCGCTGTTTGTGACCTCGACCAATCCGCACATTCTGCGCGCTTTTGAGCCGTGGAGTCCGACGCCTTTTGTGACCGCCGGTTATCGCGGGTCGCCGCGTTTGCGCCAAATGGTCAGCGATGCGCGCCACGGCTGGGCACAGGCTGGAATAGACGTAAATCGACCGATTGCGGTGCAGCAATATATCCACGTTACCGACAGTCAGGTTCAGGCACATCAGGCCGCCGAGCGCGCGATGTTCGTCGCCCGCATGATTGCCGCGCTGCATGAGAAAAAAACCGCCACCGAGGGCGCATTTATCAGCGCGCCGCCTTTCGCCAACGAGCCGGGCGCCGATGAAATCTGCCACAACCTGATGATTGGCGACCCGCAAAGCGTGGCGCAAAGAATCATTCTCGAGGCAAAGGAGACCGGTGCGACGCACTACAACTGTTTTTTTCAGTTTGGCGATATGCCCATAGAGCACGCGCTGCGCTCCCTGACGCGCTTTGGCAATGAGGTCATCCCGCTGCTGGAAAGAGAGCTGGGCAGAGTCCGTAGCTGAGAGTCAGGTAAAGAATCGGTAATAGATTCATCGTCACGATGCAATGTCTTATATAAATTGAATTTATGGAGGCAACACCATGCTCGATCTGTCTCAAAGAATTGACTGTGTATTTGATGATGGCCAAGCCATCGCCAGGCAAATTACCGCTGCGCAAAGCACCGACGCCGGGCTGGCAGGCACCTTGCCGCCGCAGGCCTACAACAGCGACGCGTTCTTTCAGCTGGAAAACCAGAAAATCTTTCGTGAGGACTGGTTGTTCATTGGCCACGTCTCGCAGGTTGCCAACGTAGGAGATTATTTCAGCCTTGATATTATCGACGAGCCGGTGTTGTGCACGCGCAGCGACGACGGCATTCGGGTGATGTCGCGCGTTTGCCTGCATCGCTGGGTGCCGATTATTGAAGGCAGCGGCAATGCAAAAGCGTTCGTTTGCCCGTTCCACAACTGGAGCTATAACACCAAAGGACAGCTGATGGGTGCGCCGCTGATGAATCAGGCCGCCGACTTTGACCGTAAATCCTGCGAGCTGCCGCAAATTCGCAGCGAAATCGTCGCCGGGATGATTTTTATCACCTTCTCCTCCGACATCGATTCGCTGCTAGCCCGCCTTGAGCCCGTCCTGCCGCTGTTTGAAAAATATCATTTTGCCGAGCTGCAAACTGCCTATGAGCTGGACTACGACTGCCCGTTTAACTGGAAGATGGCGGTCGAGACTTTCATGGAGTGTTATCACCATTCGGCAGTGCACCGCACCACGCTTGAAGACAGTTTCCCCGGCCGACTGAGCTATATCGGTGAGGACGGCCCAGGCTGGACCTTCTGCCATCAGCCGCTGCGTAAAAACGGCGAGATTAGTGAAGTCTTAACCGCCGGTCTGCTGCCGTTCGACGGCATGAGCGAAGAGGATCTCCGGCGCATCGATCTGATGCTGATTTATCCGTTCTGCCTGATTGGCATTAACCCTGACCGTATCAGCATCAGCACGCTGTTGCCTGTCAATAAAGACCTAACGATCTGGCATCGGTTGGTGCTGGTCTCGAAGGCCTCTATGGCTCAGGAAGGTTTTGCTGCCACGGCGGAAACGATGAAAACCGGCAGCAAGGCGATTATCGCCGAAGATTTGCAAATCAACAGCCTGCAACGGCGCGGTAGCCGGTCACAGTTGGCCAGGCCCGGCAGGCTGGGACATTTGGAAAGAACCGTTTGGCATCTCGCCAATTATATGAAACGCAAAATTTTATGATCCATCAACTTCAATAACCGATGATTCGAATCAACTAAGGGACGCAGTATGAGAACGTTGAAATTAGGCCGCTCGGGCCTGGAAGTGTCGGCCGTCTGTCTGGGATGTTTGACCTATGCACCGAAAGAGGCCAGCGGCTACACCTGGACGCTCAGTGAACCCGAGAGCCGACCGTTTATCCGTAAGGCGCTGGAGCTGGGGATTAACTTTTTTGACACCGCCAACTCTTATTCCAAGGGTGCCAGCGAGGAGATTCTTGGGCGGGCAATCCGTGATTTCGCCGACCGCGATAACGTGGTTATCGCCACCAAGCTATACAACCCGATTCGCAGCGGTCCGAACAGCAAGGGGCTCTCGCGCAAGACGATTATGACCGAGTGCGACGCGAGCCTGCGCCGCCTAGGCACCGACTACATCGACCTCTACCAGATTCATCGTTGGGACTACGACACGCCGCTCGAAGAGACGCTCGAGGCGCTGCATGACCTGGTCAAGGCCGGCAAGGTGCGTTATCTGGGCGCGTCTTCGATGTTTGCCTGGCAGTTCTCCAAGGCGTTGCAGGTAGCAAAGTACAACGGCTGGACGCGGTTTATCAGCATGCAGAACCACCTCAATCTGCTTTATCGCGAGGAAGAGCGCGAGATGATGGGCCTGTGTGAAAGCGAGGGCGTCGGCGTTACGCCGTGGAGTCCGCTGGCGCGTGGTTTGCTGGCTCGGCCATGCCAGCAACCGACCGACAGTCCACGCGCCGGTCGCGACAGCTATGCAGAAACTTTGTATTCCGCGACGGTTGAGGCCGACAGGCGCGTCATCGATGCGGTTGCCAGGGTCGCTGACGCACGCGGCGTGCCAATGGCACAGGTGGCGCTGGCGTGGCAGTACCGCCATAAATCGGTGATCGCGCCGGTCATCGGTGCCACCCAATTTTCGCATCTGGAAGATGCCGTTGCCGCCAGCGAGCTGGTACTGAGCCGCGAGGAGATTCACGCGCTGGAGGCACCCTATATTCCACACAACGTCGCTGAGCACGATTAGCGGTCACTATTGAGATTGTTTAACAGGCGGAAACCTTAATGAAGAAGACGGCAGAACAAATCGCAGAAGTCGAGCAGTCGCTGAGGGAGAAAGGCGTTGAGTACTGTATCGGGGCCTATGTCGATATTCACGGCATTCCGAAGGGAAAAGTGGTGCCTATCAATCACTTTAAGCAGATGGCGAGCGGCTCCGAACGGTACACCGGCTATGCACTGGACGGACTGGGGCAGTCGCCGCACGAGGACGAACTGACCTCGGTGCCGGATCTTGACCACATCATTCAACTGCCGTGGGAGCCGAAAATTGCCTGGATGCCGGCGGATAACGCCTTTCAGGGCGAACCCTATGCCCTGAACACCCGCGTTGCGCTGCAAAATGTTATCAGGCAGGCCAACGAGATGGGGTTCGGTTTTAATCTCGGCATCGAGTGCGAGATTTATCTGCTTAAGCGCGAGCAGGACGGCTCGCTTTCCGTGCCGGAAAAGGACAACAAGCTAAACAAACCCTGTTACGACATTCAGGGATTTGTTGACCAGTTTGCCTGGCTGGACAAGGTTTCCACCTGCATTAACTCTCTGGGGTGGGATCTCTATTCGCTGGACCATGAAGACGGCAATTCTCAGTACGAATTCGACTTCAACTATGCCGATGCGCTGACCACTTGTGACCGCATGGTGTTCTTCCGCTTTATGGCGAAGCATTACGCCAAAGAGCTGGGGCTGGTGGCGACCATGATGCCGAAGCCGTTCTCTGATAAAACCGGAACCGGCGCGCATTTCAATATGTCGCTCTATGACCTGAAAACCGGCAGTAACCTGTTTAAAACCCATGACGCCAGCGACGAAGACCCTTATGGTCTGGGGCTGACAGAGCTTGGCTACTACTTTATCGGCGGGTTGTTGCGCCACGGCCGCGCGCTGTGCGCCGCCTTCGCTCCGACGGTCAACAGCTATAAACGTCTCGTGCGTCAGGGGGCGATGAGCTATTTCTCCTGGGCGCCGGTGTTCAACTCCTACGGCTCGAATAATCGCACCAACTCGGTTCGTGTGCCTGCGGGCGGTGGTCGATGTGAATCACGCAACGCCGACGGCGCGGTGAATCCGTATCTGGCGGCCACGCTGGCGCTGGCCGCCGGGCTTGAGGGTATTCGTGAGAAAATTGACCCGCGCAGACCAAATGAAGACAACCTGTATGCCATGACCGAGGCGGAACGCAATGCACGGGGTATCGACTTCCTGCCGCAAAATCTGCTGGAGGCGGTCGAGGCTTTCGACAGCGATCCGTTCGTTGAGGCGACGCTTGGCAAGGCGTTGAAGGACGAATTTGTGAAGTATAAGACGCAGGAGTGGAACCAGTATCACCTGAGCATAAGTCAGTGGGAGATTGAGAAATACAGTTCGATATTTTAAAGGATTACGCCTCCTTCCTTGCTAGGGGGGAGGAGGCGATGAGGGGTTGCCTCAGGCCTGGACAGGTTCTAGATGTTCCAGCACAAACTCGCGCATGCAGTTGATGGCGTGTTTGTATTTAAAGTTTGGGAACATCACCGTGCGGAACAGCACGCCGTCAAGAAAGGTTGAGATAAACATCGACATATCGGCAGGATTCACCTCGCGGAACTCCCCGGCGGCAATGCCTTCCTTCAGGGTATTTTTCAGCACCACCGACTCTTTCTCGTAGAACTTTTTAATCGCTTTGTCGATGTTGGTGAGATGCTCGTGGGTGTTGGCATAGTCGAGGCTGATTTTGGCCAGTTTTTGCATCAGCGTGAACTGCAAAATGTGCACCTCAATCCATGAGAAAAGCACCTGACGCGGGCTGGCGGCGTTGGCGGTGATGGTGTCGAACTGGACGAACGCCTTTTCTACCGCGGCCTCAATAACCTTCAGGAACAGGTCTTCCTTGGAGCCAAAATAGTAGTAAATGAGCGCCGAGTTCAGGCCGGTCGCCTTGGCGATGTCCTTGATGCGTACCGAAGAGTAGTTTTGATGGGCAAACAGGTCAAAGGCCGAGTCCAGCAATTTTGCGGCGACGTCGCTCTGATTCTTTTTGGCCGGCTTGTCCGCTGCGGGGGCACGCGCCGTGACGTTGGGTTCCTTCATTAGCCATCCTGTCGTTCAGAGTCTATTGTTTAAGCAATCAGTTTCGCATGACAAATCGGGTTAATGAAATGATTTATAGGCATTTTATAGAGTGTTTTTAAAACTCTCAGCATCTCAATAAGTTAACTAGTTAATTAATTAGCGGGCCAAGAGGGAAAGGCACAATGCAGGACTATCAGCAGTTTTCATTGGGGGATTTTGTCCTGCAAAGCGGCGAGGTATTACGTCAGGCGAAGCTTGCCTACGCGACTTTTGGTGAGCTGAACGCGCAGGGCGATAACGCCATCCTGATCCCCAGCTATTATACCGGCACGCACCGCAGCTATCTCAAGCTGATAGGAGCGGGCAGGGCGCTGGACCCGAGGCGTTATTTCATCGTGCTGACCAATATGTTCGGCAACGGCGTCTCGAGTTCGCCGAGCCACGACGGCGCGCAGCACGGAGCAGATTTCCCCACGGTTTCCATTAAAGATAACGTTAACGCCCAGCATCTGCTGAGCAGGTCGCTGGGGATCAACGCTTTTGCACTGGTGACGGGGTGGTCGATGGGCGCTATGCAGGCCTGGCAATGGGCGGTGAGTTTTCCGCAGCAGGTGAAGGCCCTATTGCCGGTGTGCGGCACGGCGCGCTGCTGGCCGTTGAATCACGTCTTCCTTGAAGGCATAAAAGGCGCGTTGCAGGCTGACCCGGTTTATCACCACGGGCGTTATCGCACCTCGCCGCTGGCCGGGCTGGCGGCGTTTGGACGCGTCTACGCCGGATGGGCCTACAGCGCCGAGTTTTTCCGCGCGGCACGCTATCGTGATTTAGGGTTTGAGACGCTGGAACAGCTGCTACAGAGTTGGGAAAAAGACCATCAAAACTGGGACGCCAATAATCTGTTGGCCATGCTGGCCACCTGGCAGAGCGGCGACGTCAGCCTCGACGCTATCGCTGGTGTGAGCGCTAAAACCTGTGTGATGGTGGGCAGTACGGACCGTTATTTTACTCCAGAGGAGGCCAGAATAGAGTTTGACCGTTTACCTGCAAACGTCGGCGAGTGGCGGCCGTTGGTCTCTCCCTACGGTCACTGTGCGGGTGCGCCAGGGCGCTTTGCGCGCGAAACGGCGGAGATAGAGTGCGCTATCAGCGAACTGCTGCGAGAAAGTTGTGCGTGAACTGAGGGCGGCGTTTGCCGCCCTATCGGGCGTTACTCGATAACCGCCAGCTCGACGGTACGGCCCTGATCGAACCAGGTTTCTAATCCGGTGACCCGCAGTTGCAGCGAGCCTTCAATCACTTCCCCAATGTAGGAAATTGGCAGCGGTTCTTCGGCGGTATCGTCGCCGTAGACTACGCAAAACTGCTGACGTGGGCTGTAGAAGCACACTGAGCCGGTGCAAACGCCGTACTTCTCACGGCGCATCCTGCCGACCTCTTCGGTTTTAAACTTGTTTTCCCACGGCGCAACGATCGGCATGGTAAAGAACACCATGTCGCCAATCAGTTTACCGTGCTGCAAGATGCTGGTCATCGGCAGCTTGGCGCGCAGCTCTTTAGCCAGATTCGGCACTTTATCTTCCCATACTTCGATGACGCAGACGGCCTCACCGGCGACGGACATTTGTAATTTCATGGTTCCCCCTGATTAAACAGCAATAGATGATTAGGCTTTTACGCGGCGGAAGCCGTCGCCGAGACCCCAGGGAAGAATGAAATCGACCCACATATGCAGACGGTTTGCCCACGACAGGGCGGCGTGAGAGAGGTTTGCCAGCTCGCCAAGCGTTTCACAACGCTCGGCGGTGGCCACATACAGATGAACCATTTTTGCAGCTTCGGGCAGACTGACGAAATCGAAAAAGTCTGCCTTGTAACCGATAATCTCTTTAATCAGCAGTTGCAGAGTTTTCAAATCGGCCTCGGGATTGTCTTCGGCCACACGAATGAGTCCCCACAGCATCTCGTCGGCCAGCGTGCGCGCTTCACCTTCGGCAAAGATGATGGTGCTGAGGTACTGGCCGCGTGCCCCGGTGCCGCGCGGAACGATACCCTTACCGAGGTCGGCAATTTCAGCGGGCTGTTCAAACCAGATCTTTTCGCGTTCCTGCTCGAAACGCGCAATCACTTCATCAACCGTCATGACCTGTTCTCCTGATGTTAATGGTGCAATAAAAAACGGCGTTAATTAATTAACTAATTAAATGCAACTGTTATGCCAAACGGGTGAACAATATTTAGTCGATAAAAATCAGTGTGATGAATTTTTGAGCGAGGATGAATAAGCCAGAAGGTGAGAGAGAGGGGCGAGCGCAGTGCAAAAATGCACCAAAAAGGCCAGCCGGGGAGGCTGGCTTAGGTGAGGGCGAGTTCTACTCTGCCGCTTCTTCTTCGTGCCAGACCTCGGCCATTAGGGTTTCGAGTCTTTTAAACAGCCGATAGCGCGGATGGTGAAATGCAAACTGTTGCTGATTGGGCATAAAGGGCTGTGGCAAGATGCTGACCGCCTGCAGGACGCCCGCCGACAGGCTCGGCCAGATACCGACGCCGACGCCTGCGCAGATAGCGGCACCCAGCGCACCGGTCTCCTTGCACTCGGTGACGCGAATTGGGATGCCTAAAACGTCGGCAAACATCTGCGGCCAGATGCAGCTGCGCGCCGCACCGCCGGAAAGCGTGGCTTTTTCGAACCTGATGCCCGCGGCACGGAGCCTGTCTATGTGCGCCCGGTGGGCAAAGGTAACGCCTTCGAACAGCGCATAAAGCATATCTGCACGCGTGTGCCAGCCGCCCAGGCCGTAGAATCCGGCCTTCGCAGGGCCTTCTTTTCGCCCCGAATAGAGATAGGGATGGTAGAGCGGCAGCTGATTGTTCGGCGTTACGCTGGCGACGATGTCACTGCTGCGCGCCGCGCCCTGACCGGCTCGTCCGTCGTCAAACTCGCGTAAAAACCAGTCAAGATTAGCCGCTGAGGTGGCGCTGGCCTCAATTGCCATATAGCGGTCACCTTCTATCATCGAATTCATAAATACCGGGCGCAGATAGTCCGGCTTGTCGACCACCACCTGATTGATGCTCCAGGTTCCGGCGACAATAGAGGCCTCCCCGACATTGACCACGCCTGACCCGACGGCGCAGGCCACCACGTCAAAAATCCCGGCTACCACCGGAATACCTGCGGGTAGACCGGTCAACGCCGCGGCCTGTGGCGTGACCTTGCCCACCACTTCGCAGGACTCATGCAGCGGTGGCAGCAGCGGCAGCGCGTCTTCAATATCGTAAAGCGCCATCAGTTCAGGGTCATAGCTGCGGCTGGCGTAATAGAGCAGACCTGCCCCGGCGGCGTCTGAATAGTCGCCCGAAACCTCGCCGCTGAGAAAATGGGCAATCACGTCCTTGGCAAGCAGCAGGTGGCCGATGCGGCGATAAACGTCCTGGCGGTGGCGTTTTAGCCAGCTGATAAGCACCGGCGTGGCCGCAGGCCAGGGTTTTTGCAGCGAACGAGTATAAATGGCGCGGTCAAGTCCCGTGAGTTCCAGTTCATGCACGCGGGCAAAAGCGCGATGATCGATAGACTGAATACCCAGCAGCGGTCGCTGCTGTGGGTCGAGCGCATACAGGCCGTTGCCGTGTCCGGCGGCACCGACGGCAATGACCCGCATATTTTGCTGTGGTGCGCGCAACAGGCAATCGCGAATGGCCTGCGTGACGCCGAAATAGATGTCCTCAACCGGGCGCTCTGCAAAGCCCGGCTGCGGCTGATGCGTTTCACCGGCACATTCTGCGACGGACAAGACGGTGCCACTAAGACTAAACAGCACCGCCTTGATCATGGTGTTACCCGCGTCAATCCCAAGCAGACATTCACTCATAAATACCCCGCAATCTAGGGTTTACGGCGCACCGCTTAAGCGCCAGTTCAAGCAATATACACATCAGAACCGCTGATAAATCTCCAGCGCATCCGTGCCGCTTGCGCCCTGATGGATAATAGCCATCAGCGCCTTCACCACCTGTGACGGATTGCTGTGCTGGTATACGTTGCGGCCGTAGACCATCCCCGAGGCACCCTGGGCCATCAGTGCGGCGGTCTTGTCCAATACTGCCGACAGTTCACCCTTACCGCCGCCTCGTACCAGCGTCGGGCAGCGTGCGGCTTCCACCACGCGATGAAAGTCTTCAACGTTATCGGTCGGGTCGGCCTTGATAATATCGGCACCCAGCTCGCGGGCCAGTCGGACCAGCGGCACAATCTTGTCGACGTCGCCCAAAGATCCGTAGGCTGCGCCCTGACCGGCGGGGGCCATCACCAATGGTTCAATCATCAGCGGCATGGCGTATTTTTCGCAGGCGTGGCGCAGACGGCCAATATTTTCGACGCATTGGCGGAAAATGCCCGGTTCATCGGGGATCATGTAGAGATTAACCACGACTGCGGCGGCATCCATTTGTAAGGCGGCGAGGATAGGTTGTTCGGGATTGTGCAACACCGCCCACATTTCACGGTGACGTGCGGCGTTATAGGCGTTGCCGACGTCGGTACGCAGCACCAGCGCCGGTTTTTTCTGCGCCACCTGTTGCAGTAAGTCAGCCTGACCGTAGTTAACCTGAATAGCATCGGGCTGCGCGGCGATGAGGCTGCTCATCACGGCGCTGATATCTTCAAGCCCAATCAGAAAATCCGGTTCGTTGGCGATGCCGTGATCGATAGCGACATCGAGACATTTTCCATTGTTAAACAGTCGATTAAGCCTGACCTTATGGGTTGCTGACATGACTGACTCCCTCTGAAGCGTGCAGCGGATAAAGCCCGGTCAGCCCGTGCAGGCTGGCAAGGCGTGAAAGGGTGGTTTCAAGATGTTCGGCGGTGCGCGCGGTGCTCCAGCCCAGCTCGTCACCGAGCAGTTCGGCGAGCTCCTTAACCCTTGCCAGCGTGAGTTGGCCACTGATTGCCAGCGGCGTGCGTCGCACCAGCAGGTCCTCCAGCGCCTCAACCTGTTCGCGTTGAATGAGATAGCGTAGTTCGTTGCGGCTGTAGTCCGGCAACTGCGATAAATTGCCGTCAGGCTCAGGCTGTTGATTTATAAAGGTCGCAATGTTTGCCGCCAGAGTGCCATAACGCGCCAAAAGCTGGCTCAGGCGTTCGATAGGCACGCCCGTCCGTTGACTGACCTGCTGAATCCATTTGGCTTTTCTTTCGGGCTGTGGGTAGTCTTTGCCGCCGCCAATCGCCATGTCGCCCGTGCTCACCTTGCGCCGCTCGCCAATCAGCTTCAGCACTTTATCGGCGGCCTGTTGGCCAAATTTCCGGAAGGTCGTCCACTTGCCGCCGACCAGACACAGCGTGGTGTAGTCGCGTCCGGCTTCCGGTGGCAGCAGCACCAGAGAGTGGTTACGCGAAATGCGACCGTTCACTTCGCTGTCGCTCGCGGGCAGGGGACGCACGCCACTGAAGGTGTAAAGCACGTCTTTGTCATCGACGGTAAAATGCGGAAAGACAAAGCGCAGCGACTCGAGGATATAGCGCTGTTCCTCCGCCTCGCACACCACATTATCCGGGTCGTCGATGCGAATATCGGTCGAGCCGACCAGCACGTTGCCATACCACGGAAACATAATGCACACCCGGCCTTCCTGATTTTCGTAGTACACCATCTCGCCGTTAAGCTCGGCCAACAGCTGCGGATGGCGGATAATCAGATGCGAACCCTTGGTACCGCCGATCAGTTTTTTGCCGGGATGATTTTGCATCAATGTGCGATTGAGGCGATCAATCCAGGCACCGGCGGCGTTAACCACCACGTGAGGATGCAGCGTAAAATGCTGACCGCTGAGCGTATCCAGCAGGGTGAGATTTTCCCCGTCGCTGCCAATCAGCTGCACATAGTTCAGCGCCAGAGCCTGAGGATTGGCCTGTTCGGCGTCGTTAATCAGTTCAACTCCCAGCCTTTCCGGTGCGCTAATCCACGCATCGTAATAGGTCGCACTGCATTTAACCCAGTGGGCAAAATCCGGCCAACGCTGCCGTGTGGCGCTCTGGCCGTTCAGCTCGTGGCGCGGCATAGAGCCGTATTGCCGGGTGTAAAGGTCATACATCGACAGACCGGTTTTAATGATCAGGGCTCCGCGTCGCGATGGACGCTCACTCAGGCGCAGAAAGCGTTTTCCAGCGTTAATCAACCCGCCGCTCCAGCCGTCGATAGGCACCGTAGTCCGTAGAGGGTGAACGTAGTGTGGGGCATTCTTGAGCAACCGGTCGCGCTCCTGCACCGATTCTTTGACCAACGAAAACTCGCCGGTTTCAAGATAGCGCAGTCCGCCGTGGATCATCCTCGACAGCGCGCCGCTGGCAGCCTGACACCAGTCTCCCTGTTCGACCATAATCACCGGGATCCCCTGCAACGCCAGTTCACGGAAGGTGCTGATGCCGTTGATACCGCCACCGATAATCACCACCGGCGTCGCAGTTAATTGCTGCATTTTTTCGATTTTAACCGAGCGAGGAGAACTGAACGGCGGTAACGCGTTATCGTGTTCCATCAGTAAATGCTCCGCATGAGGGGGATAAAAATAATGTCGATAAATGAAGAGGTTTTTAATGAGAGGTATAGGGGAAAAACGGGGTGTGGGCAAAAAATAGCGTCTTCACAGTGACGGGAGTGTGATCGGCGTCGGTGAATCAGACGAAAAGAGGGCAGAAAGAGGGGAAAACCAGGCTGGGATTAAGCCTGGATACCGAGAATGGCTTTAGTGGTAATCATCGATTGGGCCAGCGGTTTGCCGTCGCGGTGCAGTTTATTGAGAAGACTGCCGCCGAGCCACAGTTGATAAAGCGCGGACGCCGTCTGTCGGGCATCGATAACTGTCAGGGAGCCGTCTTGCTGGCCCTGTTGTATACAGGCGCTGATCAGGTTAATCACCTGCGTGGTACCGTCGCGCAGCGTAAGGCGCATTGCCTCGGAAAGGTCGGCGACCTCGGCGCTAAGCTTAACGACCAGACACTCCAGCGCATCGCAGGCCTGAGTGCTACAGTCGTAGGAGTAGCGGTCGTGCCAGTTTTGCCAGTAGCTCATTAGCCGCTCACGGCCGGTCAGGTCGGCGGCGGAGAATCGGGTGTCCATGGCGGCAAGATAGGTGCGGAAGTAGTCCTCCAGCAGAGCCTGGCCATATTGTTCCTTGGACTTGAAGTAGTGATAGAACGAGCCCTTGGGCACGCCGGCCGTTTGCAGCAGTTCGTTGAGCCCTACGCTGGTAAAGCCCTTCACTGCCATCATTCGGTAGCCGGTATCAAGTATGTGCTGTCGAGTATCATCGTATGCTTGTTTCATGGCAGCGATAATATCACTCACTAGACCAGTCGTCTAGTTTTCGTCCGACGACAAGCACGATTTTCTATAACTGCCCAAAAAAGCGTTTTAAAAAAACCATTGACTTCATAAATCGAGAGGTAGAGACTGCATTCAGTTTCTAGACGACTGGTCTGTTATTTGTTTTAAGCTTCGAGCTTGCTCTGCAAAATCAGGCTTGAAAACCAATGGCAGTCCGCGTGTCACCGTTCAAATCACTCACGTAAGGGTTCAACATGAAAATTCTGATGGTTCTGACTTCTCACGACAAACTGGGCAACACCGGACGTAAAACAGGCTTCTGGCTGGAGGAGTTCGCTGCGCCTTATTACGCTTTTAAAGATGCCGGTGCCGAAGTCACGCTGGTCTCTCCGGCAGGCGGACAACCTCCGCTGGATCCAAAAAGTGATACCCCTGAAGCACAAACTGCCGAAACTGACCGCTTCCGTCAGGACCCGCAGGCCCAGCAGGAACTGGCCAGCACGGGGCTGCTTGCCGACGTCAATGCGGCAGACTTTGATGCGGTGTTTTATCCGGGCGGTCATGGCCCGCTGTGGGACCTGGCCGAGAGCGCAGACTCGATTGCCTTAATAGAAGCTTTTGCCAACGCCGACAAGCCACACGGCTTCGTCTGTCATGCACCGGGCGTGTTGCGCCACGTGAAGGCCGCCGACGGCTCAGCGCTGGTCAAGGGTCGCAAGGTTACCGGTTTCACCAATTCTGAAGAGGCCGCCGTGGGGCTAACCGACGTCGTGCCTTTCCTGGTTGAAGACGAATTTATCCGCCTCGGTGCCGACTACTCGAAGATTGGCGACTGGCAGGATTATGTGGTGGTCGACGGCCAGCTTGTTACCGGTCAAAACCCGGCCAGCTCGGCGTCAGTTGCTAAAGCACTGATTAAAAAACTGGCTCACTAAGTCTTTATCCTTTCTAAAAATCGCTTAAATCCGCCGACCGCTTTGGTCGGCGGATGAGTAAAAGAGAATTATTGTGAATAACGAATTTAAAAATATCACTATCGACCAGCTTCCTGGCGTTGTCGCGACCATGAAACAGGCGCACATTGAAGCGGGCCCGGCGAGCCTCGAGCTGCGACTCGACCGACTACAGCGCGCCGAGCGCCTGCTTAAGGAAAATCATCAGGCGCTGGCCGAGGCTATCTGCGCCGATTATGGCAATCGTAGCCGCTATCAGTCGCTGGCTGCCGACGTCGGTATGTCTATTAAATCTTTGCAACATGCGCAGGAAAACGTGGCGCAGTGGATGCAGACGCAGGAAAACAGCGAGCCAATGCCAGGCATGCAGGCGCGAATCGAGTTTCAGCCGCTCGGCGTTGTCGGCATCATCGTGCCGTGGAACTTCCCGCTGAATCTGGCGTTCTCTCCGCTGGCTGGCGTGTTTGCCGCCGGTAACCGGGCAATTTTCAAGCCTTCCGAACTGACGCCGAAAACCTCCGCGCTGCTGGCTCAGCTGGTCAGCCAGTATTTTGACTCGCTCGAACTGACCACCGTGCTAGGTGAGGCCGATGTGGGCGCGGCGTTCAGTGCACAGAAGTTTGACCACCTGATCTTCACCGGCAGTACGGCCGTGGGTCGCCACGTGATGCGCGCTGCGGCAGAAAACCTGGTGCCGGTCACGCTGGAGTTGGGCGGAAAATCGCCGGTGCTGGTGGCGCCTGACGCTAATTTGCGTACTGCGGTCGAGCGTACGCTCACAGTCAAAACCTTCAACGCCGGGCAAATTTGTATGTCACCCGACTATGTTCTGCTGCCGGAAGGGGCGCAGGATGAGTTTGTGCGCCATGCGCGCGAATTTATGCAGCAGGCGTTTCCCACCCTGCAAGGCAATGCGGATTACACCTCGCTGGTGTGTGACGCGCACTTTGAGCGACAAATTGCGCTGCTTGAAGACGCGAAAAGCAAGGGCGCAACCGTTGTGTCGCTGGCACCCGAAGGTGAAGTCGCCTATGACGCTGCCACCCGTAAAATGGCCACCGTGCTGGTGCTGAACGCGACCGATGATATGCGCGTGATGCAAGAAGAGGTGTTTGGTCCGGTTCTGCCGCTGAAAAGTTATCAGCAGGAGCAGGAAGCGGTGGCTTACATCAATGCGCATCCTCGTCCCCTGGCTGCCTACTACTTTGGTGATAATGCCGAAAATCAGCGTCGTATGGCCGATATGACCACCTCGGGTGGCCTGGTCATTAATGACATCATGACGCACTCCTCGGTCGAGAGCCTGCCGTTTGGCGGTGTGGGTCCGTCAGGGATGGGTGCCTATCACGGCATTCACGGCTTCCTGCGTTTTAGCCACGCCAAAGCTGTGGTTGAGCAAAGTCCGAGCGGTGAATCCAGCCTGAGACTGCGGGCACCTTATGGTGAAAAGCTCGAACAGTTAGAACAAATTCTGTCTCATTAATTTATTCGTATAAAATAGCCGCAACGAACCTGTGCAATGCAGGTTCGTTTTATGAGAATATTCGCAGAGAATATTATTTTCGGGTAACTAAGTGTTATATTTTTCCTTTCCGTCTATCCCCGTAATTATTCTGATTAAAATAACACCATGTAAATTAATGAGTTATATTAAAAGTGCGTCAGATCAAGGAATTGTGTGATTTATTATTTTTGATAAGCCTATCAGAAATTACTGATATTTTTGCTCGTGATATTCATGTTATATTTTTCACACTTAATTCCCCGTGTCGTTAATTTAACGCAAGAGAACGTCTGGACTTATCATGATCTTATTAACCGGTGCGGCCGGATTCATCGGCTCTAATGTGCTGTCATCATTAAATAAAACCGGTATTACGGATGTGGTTATTTGCGATGCAATGGGCTGTGATGAAAAGTGGCGTAATATTAGCAATTGCGAATTCAGTGACTTCATCCCACTGTCAAAACTCGATGCCTGGTTAGAGAAGAAACCAAAAATCGAGGCTATCATCCACCTGGGGGCTAAATCTGAAACCACGGCGGTTGACGCCGATGACGTGCTCGAGAACAACTTCTCCCGCTCGGTCCGCCTGTGGAAATTCTGCGCAGAGAACGAAGTCACCTTTATCTATGCTTCCTCCTCCTGTACCTACGGCGACGGCTCCGAAGGATTCAAAGACCATCAGTCCCCGCGCTTTCTGAATAAACTGACCCCGCTTAATCTTTATAGCTGGAGCAAGAATATTTTTGATTTACGCGTGGCTCGCGACGTTGAAAATAAAAATATTCAAACGCCTAAGCACTGGTACGGGCTTAAACTATTTAACGTTTACGGTCCCGGAGAGTACCACAAAGGCAACATGAAGAGCTCGGTAGGCAATATATGTCAGTCGGTGTTAAATGATAAACCGGTGACATTATTTAAGTCTGAAATTCCCGAGTTTAATGACGGCGAACAGTCGAGAGACTTTATCTATATCGATGATGTGACTCAGGTCATTAACTGGTTATTAGTCACCCAGCCTCAGTCGGGTATTTATAATGTCGGCACCGGTGAGGCCAATTCGTTTCTCACTATTGCAAAAACGGCCTTCGACCTGTCGCAAAGAAAGCAAAACATCCATTTTGCCCCGTTTCCCGAGGTGTTGAAAGAGAAGGCGCAATACTTTACTCAGGCTGACATCAGCAAAATTAGAGCTGCAGGCTATACTTCGAGCTTTACCCCGCTGCGTGAAGGGATGGCAAAATATATCGAATACTTGAAGCAGGTTGGCGGTTAAACGATCTTATCAAGACTTCCCGCCGCGCCATTTTGCGATAGAGTGAAAGCCTTATTTCACCTCTTCAGCCAAAGGATTGTCTATGTTTCCCTGCCATATGCGCATTGCGCGCCCGGTTACCGACTTAGCACGCAGTTTCCAGCTCTACCATGATGGATTAGGCCTGAACAAAATTGCCGAATTTGCTGACCATGACGGCTTCAGCGGCATTATGCTGGGCCATGACTCCCTCGCCTGGCACCTTGAATTTACCGTCTGCCATTCTCATCCTGTCAAACCTCAGCCCTCTACCGAAGATTTGCTGGTGCTGTACATCCCCGAGACCTCCGAGTGGCAGGCCTCCTGTGAGCGTATGTTGAGGGCAGGATTCGTTGCCGTTGAATCTTTCAATCCTTACTGGGACGTCGCAGGTAAAACCTTCATCGACACGGACAGTTACAGAGTGGTGCTACAGAACAGGGCGTGGGGATAACATAAAGGTTTTACCCAGGCGGCGATGCGCGGTTATTATCGAAAACGGGGTTTTTCCTAAAACCGAGCATTTAAGGAGAGAGCATGAGCGTTCAACGTGTCCAGCAGTTCCTTGCTGAGCATGCACCTGAGGCAACGGTCACGGTGCTGGAAAAAAGTACCGCTACGGTTGCCGAGGCAGCAGAGGCCTTCGAGGTTGAAAGCGGGCAGATAGCAAAAACGCTGTCGTTTCGGGTGAATGATGAGGTTGTACTGTTGGTGATGGCGGGCACGGCCCGGATCGACAATAAAAAGTACAAGCAGCTTTTCGGCGTCAAGGCGCGCATGTTGGCGTCTGACGAAGTCGAAACTTTGACCGGTTATCCGCCGGGTGGCGTTTGTCCGTTCGCCGCCGCTGATGCGGTCAAAGTGTATTGCGACCACAGTCTAAAAAGTTATGACGAAGTGCTGCCTGCGGGCGGCAGCGTTAATTCCGGCGTTCGCATTGCCCCGGCCAGACTGGCGAGCATTACCGGTGCAGACTGGATTGACGTGACCCGTTAAAGAAAGCGTTTTCTCACTCTGTTTGCAAAGAGCGGCCAAAAGGCTGCTTTTTTTATTTGAGCCTTTCAGACTTGGGTGACTTCCTGCCTCTAAAAATCGTGCATCCTATTTCAGGATGGCTTAGCATTATCCTATCCCCCCCGATAGGATAGTAAAATGCACGCACATGAAACACATCCTGAAATCATAAAGCGCCTCAAGCGCGCGTCCGGCCATTTGAACAGCACCATCAAAATGCTTGAAGACCAGAGAAGCTGTCTCGATATTGCGCAGCAGCTGCACGCGGTTGAGAAGGCGGTCATTAATGCCAAAAAAGTGTTGATCCACGACCATCTCGACCACTGTCTTGAACACGCGATTCAGGACGGCGAGGTGTCAGCCGACGTTATTCGCGCTTTCAAAGAAATTACCAAGTATCTCTAAGGATCAGCATGACCGATTTTTCTGCACTGTTGCAGTCGGGTATGGGTAATGCCTGGCTCTTTATTCCCAGCGCCATTTTGCTCGGCGCGCTGCACGGCCTCGAACCCGGGCATTCCAAGACCATGATGGCCGCGTTTATCGTGGCGATACGCGGTACCGTTCGTCAGGCGGTTTACCTTGGGCTGGCGGCGACAATTTCACATACGGCCATCGTCTGGCTGATTGCCATGGGGGGCATGGCGCTGAGCCACAAGTTTTCTGCCGAATCTACCGAGCCGTACTTTCAGCTTATTTCTGCGTTTATTATCGTCGCCACGGCGGCCTGGATGTTCTGGCGCACCTGGCGCGGTGAGCAGCAGTGGAAGGCCGAGCAGCGTTACCAGCAGGTCCATCAGGACAGCGATGAGTCAAAGCTCGTCGATACCGGGCATGGAAAGATTCAACTCTCGATTGTTGAAGAGGGCGGGCAGTCACGTTGGCGGATTAAGCGTATCTCGGGCCAGCACTGGAGCGCTAAGTCTGTTTCTGTTACCACCCGGCGTCAGAAAGGTTTTGCGCAGATTTTCGATTTTGAAGAAAAGGGGGATTTTCTGCAGTCAGTCCGCGCTATTCCCGAACCTCATCAGTTTATGGCTCGCCTGTCGCTGGGCCACGCGGGGCATTCGCATGATTATGATGTCGAATTTGCAGAAAGCTCGCACCCAAGTTCTCACGCTGAACTGGCAGGGTTAGACGTTTCTTCTCAGGAGTATCAGGACGCGCATGAGAAGGCGCACGCCAATGACATTAAACGACGCTTCGCAAATCGTGACGTGACCACGGGGCAGGTTATTCTTTTCGGGCTGACCGGAGGGCTAATTCCTTGTCCAGCGGCCATCACCGTGCTGTTGCTGTGTATCCAGGTCAAGGCATTCACGCTCGGTGCCGCACTGGTTTTCTGTTTCAGCATTGGACTGGCCATTACGCTGGTCACGGTTGGGGTTATTGCGGCCTACAGCGTGCGCAAGGCCACCCAACGCTGGAGCGGTCTGAACACTCTGGCGCGGCGGGCACCATATTTCTCGAGCTTGCTGATAGCAATAGTCGGTTTATATATGGGGATCCACGGCTGGATTGGCGTGATGCGCTAGCTCTGCAAAGACTAAAGAAGGATCAGGAGAGGCTCTGTTCAGACTCTCTTTTAACCCTGCTTCTGCTGGTGGGCCTTCTTGCGTTTAAGGTAATCGTCATCGGCGCGAAGTCGGTCCCAGTAGGTTTTGAAGATAGCGGCGGAGGCGGCTTTTTCTTCATCAATATCGCGCGGCAAAACAGAGCGGTCTTTGGCGTATTTCTTTCCTCCGGGATAATTGGCATAACGACGGGCGCGGGTGTAACCCATTTGGATAAATTTACGCGCCATATCCATGCCAACAAAATCATCCTGTTCGCGATAGCGTTCAAACAGCGTCATAATGGCTTCGGCTGAGGCCTTGGCAACGTCGGGGGTTTTGAAGCGCCAGTGGGGCAAAATCTCGGATTTATAAGGCTCAACCATCAGCACGCCCTGTTCACCGCGTCCAACCTGATAAAGCTCGGGGTGCTGGCGAAAGTCGATATTGTCGAAATCCTGCTGGTAATTAAACTTGCCCATTTTATCCGTCCTTGAAAAGTGTTTCGGGCGGCGAAATTGCGCCACGCCCCTTTGAATTATGTGTCAGGGTTTCTCATTCTGCACGCAGGACATGCCCTGAGCGAGGCCTGTGGTAAACTCCGAAAAACTTTTAAAGCGACAGGTGACCTGTGTCCCAGGAAATCAACACCCGGCTGCCGAGCCTGAATGCACTCCAGGCGTTGGTTCTGTGTGCAAAAACGCACAGCATCAGTAAAGCCGCACAACTTTTACACCGAAGCCAGGGCGCCATCAGCAGGCAGATAAAACAGCTGGAAGAAATGTACGGTATCTACCTGTTCGAACGTGAGCCCACCGGACTTACCCTGACTAAGGAAGGGCGCTTCTTCCTTGAAAATGCGCAGGCAATACTGGACAAAGTCAGTCAGTTAGAGACCGACTTATCGGCGATGAACAAGGTTGTGCTTATCAAGGCCCCTTCAACTTTTGCCATGCAGTGGCTGTTTCCGAAACTCGATAAAATTCAGCGCGCATTGCCTGATTATATTATCAAGGTCGATACCTCTGCGGATGACAAGCAGCGGCAGGCCGGCGAGTTGGGCGACGTGAGCAGCATTATCATCACCCGAGACAGTATCGGATTGCCGTTCTATACCAGCTATAAGCTGTTTTCAGAAACGTTGACGCTGATGTGTTCACCCGCGCTTTATCAGCAAATACTGCTCGACCGAGAGGTGGTGAACACCGCCTGCAAGTTACGTATCTTGCCGAACATGAAACTGTGGAACCTTTGGCTTGCCGAAAACGGTTTTGAAATGGCCAATACCGAGAAAACCATTACTTTCGACACCTCAGAGATTGCCATGTCGGCGGCCGCAGACTCGCTGGGCGTTGCCTTGCTTGACCCCAGAATGGCCGCCTCGAGGATCGCACATAAATCTTTGGTCATCCCATTTGCGCATCAGGTCGCCAGCGGCAAAAGCTATTTTATGAACATTAAAGAGAAGGATCAGGCGAGTCCCGCCGTGGTGGCAATTAAAGAGATGATCCTTGGATTCACATGATCTCTTCCATTTCATGATGTTACTGATAGTTTCACTTTGCGCCCCCCTCTGAGTTTTTTAGATGGGGGTATGTCTTTTTTTACTTTGTATCGTCTGGCACAAACCCCTAGAGTACGTCGGATTCATTTGGCACCGCTGAAGAGACATTCTCAATGACCGCAATTGCCCCTACATTGACCCGCCAGGATTATAAAGTCATTTCACTTTCGCTCCTTGGCGGAGCGTTAGAAGTTTTCGATTTCATCATTTTTGTGTTTCTTTCCACTACCATCGCAAACGTCTTTTTCCCTGCCGATACCCCAGAATGGATACGTTTACTGGAAAGCATGACTATCTTCTCCGTCGGCTATCTGGCGCGTCCGCTCGGCGGCCTGCTGATTGCCCATTTCTCTGACCGCTATGGCCGTAAGCACATGTTTAATTTCACGGTGCTTTTTATGGCGATGCCTTGTCTGGCGATGGGGTTGTTGCCGGTCTATGCGCAGATTGGCTATTGGGCACCGCTGCTCCTGCTGGTGGCGAGGATAATTCAGGGGGCCGCGCTAGGGGGCGAGGTGCCCAATGCCTGGGTCTTTGTTGCCGAACATACGCCGACTGAACATCGGGGATTCGCGCTGGGTCTGCTTCAGGCTGGCCTGACGTTTGGCTATATGCTGGCCGCGCTGACCGTCACCTTTATCTCAAGCTACTTCACGGCCGATGAGCTTAACGCCTGGGCGTGGCGCATTCCTTTCATTGTCGGGGGACTGCTCGGTTTCATCTCGCTGTGGCTGCGCCGCTGGTTGCAAGAAACGCCGGTGTTTATCGCGCTGCAAAAGGAAAAGTCTCTTTCCGAACGTCTTCCATTGATGGACATTTTGCGCAAACACCGCAGGGCGGCCATCCCTGCTTCCCTGCTGACCGCCGTGTTGACCTCGGCGGTTATTATTGCCGTCGTCGCGTTACCCATTATCCTGCAGAAAAGCTGGCAATTTGATGCTGCAACCACCTTCAAGGTGAGCTGTTTAGGCATTCTGATGCTCAATATTGGCTGTATTATCGCGGGTCGTCTGGTTGACAGATTTGGCGCCTGGAACATTTTTGCCGTCTATTCCGTCATGCTGGCCATTGGCGTCACGGTGATGACCCTGTTTCTCGGCAGCAATGTGAAGACCGTTCTGGGCTGTTACCTTTTCCTGGGGCTGTGTTGCGGTGTGATTGCCGCCGTGCCGGCGGTGATGGTGCAGCTTTTCCCGCCGCAGGTGAAGGTGACGGGGATTTCTTTAATCTACAATCTGGCCTATTCGCTCTGTTCGAGCACGCTGCCACTGATCGTTTTGGCGCTTTATCGTTATGCCCATTGGACGCTGGCGGGCATGGCATGGCTGGTTGCGGCCGTTGGCGTAATGACGTTTGTGTTCTACCGTAAAATTTCCGTTTACCGTTAACGGAAACTGTCACCCTGCGCGCTATGCCACTCTGAGAGGTTTACATTATTCTGAGCAGCGTGGCGCTACCCTATGGCCCGAAACCAGCCATTACAGCAGTTTCACTCCCTGTGGAATATGCCGGGGTACGCGGCTCATCATAAAGGTGCAGAGCTGCTCAATATTATTTTTCCGCTGACTGTTGGCCGACCAGACGAGGTAATAACCGTCCCCCGTGCTCACCGCCTGTTCGAAGGGCAACGCCAAAAGGCCGCTGTTGATGGCCTCCAGACTCAGCAGCAGATCGCCAACCGAGACGCCGTGGCCGCTGATCGCTGCCAGATTTCCCTGTTCAAGGGTATCAAAGACCTTACCTCGCGCAATATTCAGCGAATGCTGGTTTCCACTGCCCTTGAGCCAGCGTCGCCAGTCTCTGCGGTCGGTCGACGGATGAATAAGCTCACAGTCTGGCAGATTTTCACGCGCCTTTTGGTAAAGCTTCGGTGCACAGACCGGGATTAACCATTCTTTGAACAACAACGTGCTTTCCGTATTAGGACCAAATTTTCCATTGCCCAAAAGAATGGCGCAATCATAAGGTTCTTTACTGAAATCAATGGTATCGATGTCCATCCACACGCTGGTTATTTCGATGGTCGGCGTTGAGTTTTCTTCCCTGAAGACGTTCAGCACATCGAGCAGCCAGCGCATGGTCAGCGTCGACGGCGCTTTCAAACGAAGCTGGTGACTGTTGCTTTGAAAAGCACGGCAGGCATTTTCCAGACTCTGAAATCCCTCCTGCAACTGTCCGGCAAGAAAACGCCCGGCGTCAGAAATCTCGACGCGCGGGCCGCAACGGGTGAACAGCTGACACTCAAACCAGGCTTCTAATGTGCGGATATGTCGGCTTACGGCACCCGGCGTGACGTTAAGTGCCGCAGCAGCCTGGCTAAAAGAGCCGTAGCGTGCGGCAGTTTCGAAGGCCCGCAGTGCGTAAAGCGGCGGAAGAGACTGATTCATTCTTGGCGCTCATTGTGAGTTTTACTCACAGTTAACTGTAGTTTTATCCGTTTTTCAAGACCCCGTTCTCTGGGAATAATCTCAGTCAGCGTAGCCAAAATTAATAAGGAAAGTTGATGGAAAACGGTTTATTGGCTAATGGAGAAATGGTTAAACAGGCTGATTTAAGAATGATAGGCCATGATATTGGAAAATTCACCGGCGAAATTGACTGGCGAGTCGAGGCCTTCTTCGATATCAGCCTGTGTATGAACGATCCTTTGTTTCCTTGTCTTTTTGCCCGTAACGCATGGAAAAGTGAAGCGCTTAACTTTGCCTTTGTCAGCACGAGCTCCACGCAGGTGGACGTGATTAGTGCGTTAAAGGCCTTTGTACATCGTACAAAAACAGTCAAAGAGGAAGACAGGCTTTATAGCCCCCTGCTGATGGTCTTCGAGCAGACCGGTTTCCAGAATTTGCGTCAGGAGCATGAGTTTGCCTGGCAGCGCATTCAGGAAATGCACGACGGCGACCCGCAGAGTTGGCCGGATGCCATTCCGACCGATCCACAAAGCAGCGAATGGTCATTTTGCTTTGGGGGCATAGAGCTTTTTATCAACATCAGCTGTCCGAGTCATCTCCAGCTGCGAAGCCGGAATCTCGGACAGCATGTTGTTTTTGTTATTAATCCCCGGGCCCATTTTGACATTGTGGCCAGCCATAAAGATGTAAAAGGTGTGAAAGTGAGAGAGAAGATCCGCAGGCGCGTCTGCAATTACAACAATGGCTATCTGCCGAAGGCGCTGGGCTTTTACGGCGATGAGCACAATCTGGAATGGAAGCAGTATCAGATGAATGAGCCGGGCAGTGCGGATTTCTCGCGGTGTCCGCTGCATATTCATAATAAAGGGGGTAAAGCATGAATCTCACACTGCTGAGCGCCTATATTCTCTCAGTGCTGATGCTGCTGCTTACACCCGGCCCCGTGGTGGCGTTGGTCACAGGCACGGCGGCGCGCCATGGTTATCGTAAGGCGTTCGCCACGGTCGTAGGGACCAATGGGGCTTCTCTGGTACTGATTGCCTTTGCTGCGCTGATGCTTGCTGGCGTGGTCTCTCTGAAATCAATCTATCTGTATGTGCTCGGCACCGTCGGCTCAATCTTCATCGGTTACATGGCCGTGCAGGGGTTGATAGGCCTGAGCAAGACGGAGACGGCAATAGACGATGAGTTGCCTGCTCCCGTGATACAAAGCAGCGGCGGATTTTTTCGCGGCTTCATGACCGGGATCTCTAACCCTAAAGATATCCTGTTCTTCGTTTCTTTCTTTCCACAGTTCATTACCGTAACACGTGATTTTGGTAGCAGTATCATGACCTTATCCTTGGTGTGGATCTTCTTCGACTTTTCCGTTCTGACCCTTTATATCCTGGCGGTAAGACGGTGGGTCCCTGCTAAACACAGTAAGAAGTTTGAGCTTGCCTCTTCAATTTTCCTGCTGGGCGTTGCGTTTTGCGGCGTCATTTATAACGTAGGTGAGATAATCTCCAGCCTTAACGCACCTGTATAGCTTCCTCCCCGATTTGAGGAAAAGCGCGCCTACGGTATGTAGAGCGCGTTTTTTTTTACCCTTACTTACCGTTGCGCCTCAAATGTGCGTTATTGATCGACATGACGAGGTTGCTTTTTCGTTAATGACTTCTTATTCTTATGTTCGAAGGTTTTAATTCTTCATTCGAAGGTTGATAACCCCTATGTGGAGCAGAATATGGAACAGTCATTTACCAGCCAGACCCTACCAGAAGACCATAAAAAGAATATTGTACAAATGAAGAAAGAGCTTCGTCGCCAGATTGGCGATGTTGAAGCGCTTTTCGCGGAGGTTTGTAACAAGATTGAGCAAGAGTTAGAGGAAATCAGTGCCGTCAAGGCCCAGGGACAAACCGCGTGGCCGGTGGTGGATTACGCCGAGATTGAGGCAGGGACAGTTTCACAGAACACCCTTGCCCAGATTAAGAAACGCGGATGCCTGGTAGTCAGGCAAAACTTCCCCCGGGAGCAGGCGCTGGCGTGGGATAAATCGATGATTGATTATCTCGATTCCAACAACTTCGACGAGCAGTATCGCGGTCCGGGTGACAATTTCTTTGGCAGTCTGGAGGCTTCAAAGCCTGAAATTTTCCCAATCTATTGGTCTCCGGCGCAGATGAACGCCCGACAAGATCCTCGCATGGCGAACGTGCAGTCATTCATGAACCGCCTCTGGAAGTTTGAGTCCGGCGGCCTAAGCTGGTTTGATCCTGATATCAACATTATCTATCCCGACCGTATCCGCCATCGTCGTCCGGGGACGACCTCCAAAGGCCTCGGCGCCCACACCGATTCTGGCGCACTGGAGCGCTGGCTGCTGCCTGCTTATCAGAAAGTGTTTCGTAAAATCTTCACCGGACGTTTCAGTGAATACGATCCGTGGGATGCGGCATACCGTACCGAAGTCAATGAATATGAGGTAGGCAACACCACCAAATGTTCAGCTTTCCGGACGTTTCAGGGGTGGACGGCGCTGTCGGATATGGCGCTGAACCAAGGGTTACTGCACGTCGTGCCTATCCCGGAAGCGATGGCGTACGTCCTGCTGCGCCCGCTGCTGGATGACGTGCCGGAAGACGAGCTTTGCGGCGTCGCACCCGGCAGAGTATTGCCTATTTCTGAAAAATGGCATCCGCTGTTAGTCAAAGCGCTGAGCAGCATTCCGGCGTTAGAGGCAGGGGACTCCGTGTGGTGGCACTGCGACGTAATTCACTCGGTAGCCCCGGTCGAAGACCAGAAAGGCTGGGGGAATGTGATGTATATTCCCGCCGCGCCGCTGTGCGAGAAAAACGTCGAATACGCCAAAAAAGTTGCCCAAGCCTTTGCGCGCGGTGGTTCTCCGGCCGATTTCCCGAAAGAGGATTACGAGGCCGAGTGGCAAAACCGCTTTAAACCTCAAGACCTGAACGCCATCGGCAAGAGGGCGCTGGCGTTAAACGGCTAAATACGACGTAAAGCCCCAAAGCCCGTGTGTGAGCCCAAATCATTGATTTGGGCCTTTTACTTTCATTCGAAAGTCTTACGGATTAACGATGTTAAGCGCAATGCCCATGGCTTCGAGTTTATGCTGATACTCGGCAGGCAGTTCAGCATCGGTAATGACCCTGCTTATGGGATATTGTTCGGAAAGGGGATAGGGCTGAATAGACCCGAACTTTGAGGAGTCGGTCAGCACGATAGTCTCTGTGGATTTAGCCAGAATCGCATTCACCACGTCGCTGCGCATCATATCGCGCCCGGTAAAACCGGTACTGTCGTGGAATCCGTCGATACCGATAAACGCCTTGCTGAAATGCACCTGCTGAATGCCACTGCGGGTTAGCGGGCCGACAACCGACTGACTGCCTTTCTGATAAAAGCCGCCAAGAATGATGACGTCGCACTCGGTATCTTTCAAAAGATTGGCAATGTAATAGCTCACGGTAATGAGAGTGACATTGCCACGTTCAGCCAGCGTGCGCGCCAACAGGGCATTGGTGCTGCCCCCCTCGATAAACACCGACTCTCCGTCTTCCACCAGCGAAGCGGCAAACTCTGCGATAAGCTTCTTGGTGAGGAAGTTGGTTTGCATGCGTTGATCGAGATTATCGCTCTCGGTCGACACCGCCGATCCGTGGACTCGCTTGAGGTAGTGCTGACTCTCGAGCGCATTGAGATCCTGACGTACGGTAACCTCAGACACGCTGCAAAGCTGCGCCAACTCGCTGACGCTGACGCTTTTACGCTGATTAACGATTTCGAGAATTTGCTGTTGGCGTGTGTTCATAGTTCTCATTCGGGTTGCTGAGTACCAAAATACTCTATCACAACAACGAGATGGCCTGTTACTCCCGAAATGAATTCCGTCTTATTGGCACGCTACAGGCTTTGTCTCCTTATCGGTCTACCAGGGGGACGACATCATGACGACAATCAGTGACTCAGTATCGCTATCACGTCAGTCAAAATGGAGCCAGCTGCTCCTCGGGCTTATCTGTATGGCGTTCATCTACAGCCCGCTGTTTGTGCTGCTTTCCGGCCTGGTGTTCTTCGGCTGCGCCATTTCCTTCGACTTCATCACCGCCGCGCTGGCTCTCTGGCGGCTGAAGCCGTGGTGAGCAAGGTTTATGCAGGCGCGCTACTTCAGGTATTCTGCTGGTCGATACGCTCTGCCAGCAGGCCGTGAAACAGCTTCGTCGCCATGGAGAGCGTGCGTTGGCGAGGCAAACACAGGCTGACGTTCACTACGCCCATCAACGGGTCGGCTAACGGAATCGCCATCAGTTTCTCATTCTCGACGGTATCACCGACGTTGAGTTGCGGCAGAATGATCAGCGCCAATCCCAGGCTGGCCAGCTTCTTTTGTACGTCCAGTGAGCTCACGATAAATCGCATATCAAAGGTGAGTCCTTCCCGTTTCGCCGCCGATTCTAAAAGCTGCCTAACCGAGAAGTTTGAGGGAGGAATCGAAATCGGATGCGCCGCCACGTCCCTTAACGTCAGAAAGCCGCGCCCCGCAAGGGGATGATGCACCGACATCAACACCTTATGCTGTAGTTTACAGCCGTGAGTCTGCATCGCCTCAGTGCTGACCGGCATATAAAAGGTCAGTGCCACGTCAGCCTTTCCGGAAACCAATACCTCGGCAATGTGCGGCGCGCTGCCAATTTCTATTTCAAAGGTGACTTTGGGATGCAGTTTGCGAAAGTCTTCAATGGCGGGGGCGATGAACGAGGAAATGAGACTCTCAGCGGCGCAGACTCTGACGGTGCCGGAGACGATGCTCTGCGACGCCGAAATCTTTTCCTTCACCGAATCCAGCTCCTGAAGCGTTGCCTGCACGGCCTGCGCCAGATACTGCCCCTCACGGGTTAATTTTATTCCCCGCGGGCTGCGCTCAATCAAGGGTGCGCCATAAAAGTGTTCGAGTATTTCAATTTGCCGCGTCACGGCGGTGGGAGTAACAAAAAGCTTGTCTGCCGCCTCTCGCAGCGAGCTCGATTTTGCCACCTGACTGAAATATCGTAATGCGCGCAGCTGCATATTATTCCCTTTTTTAAACGGCAGCGTTGCTCTTTAAAGAGGCAAAGAGATCACTTTCCGTGCATTTAAATTAAAACGCCGTTAATTGAACAGCAGCGTCTTTATAAAAAACGATTGGCAATCATCGTCATACTTTGTGTTTCCGGAATAAATAGTTTTGCCGATTATTCGCGGGGCGCACATTTTGAGTGCATTGCTGCGCAAAGAGAATGCGCCAGTAAAATTCATGATAAAAAATATTTTATTTTTATCGATTAATATCAATGGGTAATATTAATTGATAATGTTTATTTAAAGCAAAGTCCAGCATTGGGTGCACACATTTTTTATACGCTGAACATGATATTTAGTGATAGTGGCGCTAAGCGCGTTTTGTTATTCAATAGAGAGCTTAAATAGCGATGCCCGTCTCGGTAATATCACCTGACAATATTGAGGAACGCCTTAATGTCGAATGAAATAACCCTGGGTCGTATCAGACCCGCCCCAACGCGAAAGGAAGTGGTCGCTGTGGTGCTGGGGGCGGCCGTAGAATTTTTTGATTTTAGCGCTTATGCGACTTTTGCCTTGATGATAGGAAACGTCTTCTTTCCCTCCGATACGCCGTTTATGAGTCTGTTATTGTCCGTTTCGGTATTTGGGATAGGTTTTATTGTGCGTCCGCTGGGGGCAATATTTATCGGCAGCTATGCCGATAGGGCAGGCCGTAAACCCGCCATGCTGTTGACGATGGTATTAATGACGCTGGGCACCGGTGGACTGGTTTTTCTTCCGGGCTATGCAACGATAGGCGTGGCAGCCCCGGTGTTGCTGGTGATTATTCGTATGATTCAGGGGCTGGCATGGGGAGGCGAAGCCGGGCCAGCGACGACGTTTATTATGGAGGCTGCGCCGAAAGGCAAACGCGCGTTCTTTACCAGCTGGCAAATTGTGGCACAGGGTATCGCCGGTATTACCGCCGGGCTAATCGGTTATTCCCTTACCGTTTTTCTGACCCACGACCAGCTGGCAAGCTGGGGATGGCGAGTGCCGTTCGCCTTTGGCCTTCTGGTGCTGCCTATTGCCCTCTATCTGCGCCGCAATTTGCATGAAAATTTCACTCAAGAGGACCGGGCGGCCAGTAAAAACACCAAAACGCTGCTGACCGACGTCGCCAAAAATCATGGCAGACTGGTGCTGCTCGGCATCTTTATGCTTTCGGGCAGTACCATTACTCAATATTTTCTCAATTACATGACCACCTATGCGCTTAATGAACTGCATTTTGCGCCGAGCACCGCCATGGTGTCGACCATCCTGATTGGCGTCTGTGTGGTGGTCTTCTCGTTGACTGGTGGTTGGATGGCCGACCGCTTTGGCCGCAAGGTCACGATTATCGCACCGAGGCTGCTGCTGTTACTGTTACTCCTTCCGGGTCTGGAGATTATCAATACCTGGCGCAGTGATGCGGTGTTCTTCAGTGTTATTACCGTTTTGGCCGCGCTACAGTGCATCAGCGGTTCCGGCGTGCTGGTGGTACTTTGCGAAAACTTTCCAAAAGCCATCCGTTCCACCGGTTTCTCTATTGCCTACGCCTTCGGCATTACGCTGTTTGGCGGCACGGCGCAAATCGTCTTTTCATGGCTTATCAAACTTACTAACAACCCTGTTTCACCGGGCTATTACCTGATTGCCGCCAATATCCTCTGCCTGGTCTCTGTGATGTTGATCAAGGCACCTTCACGCGCCCCGATAGCGCTGTCGATGAATGCCGGGAACGGCTGACCGCTGCTGTTCAACGATGGGATATTAACTTTTAAATCAAAAGGATCAGTAACTATGACCCACGTAATGAGCTGGGATGAATGGACCGCCTGCGATGCGGTTGGCATGAGCGAACTGTTGAAAAAAGGCGAGGTGCTGCCTGCCGAACTGGCGGCGCAGGCGGCTGAGGCAACGGCACGGGTCAATCCACAAATTAGCGCAGTCGTTGAACTGTTTGATGATGCGATTCGCGAACCCACCACCGACGGCACAAATATGGCCGGTCCGTTCGGCGGTGTGCCTTTTCTGGTCAAAGATCTTGGGCCTGGCGTCAAAGGACGGCTTCAGGAGCAGGGGTCGAAATTCCTGCAAGGAAACCGGCCAGGCGAAGACAGCTTTCTTACCCAGCAGTTCAGAAAAGCCGGGCTGAATATCATTGGCCGCAGCGCGACGCCCGAGTTTGGCGTATGCAGTTCCGCCGAAAATCCAGAGGTCTATATCACGCGCAACCCGTGGAATACCGCGTATACCCCCTTCGGATCGTCGGCCGGAGCTTCGGCCTCGGTGGCCGCTGGCATTTTGCCGCTTGCCCACGCCACCGACGGCGGCGGTTCGATACGTATTCCTGCGGGCGCCAATGGCCTTATCGGGCTCAAAAGTTCGCGCGGCGTTTTCTCGATTGCACCGGCGCTGTCGGACATCACCGGCTATGTCTCGACCCAGGGCTGTGTGAGCCGCACGGTCAGAGATACGGCCTTTTTTGTCGACTGCTGCCGAGGGGCCGCGCCGGGCGAATTCATGCCTTACTGGAACAGTGATGAGCCTTACGCCGAACTGATAAAGCGCGACCCCGCGCCTTTGCGCATCGCCCTCTCACATCAGTGGGGGCCTTATCAGTCGGATTCACACTTCGTCAGCGAGCTGGAACGCACCGGCAGACTGCTTGAGGAGTTAGGGCATCAGGTAGAGTGGGTTACGCCCGATATCGATTTTGAGGCCGCCTTTGCCGCACAAACCGCCTGCTATATCAGCAACTTTGCCCAGTTTATTGCGCGTCTGCTTGAGAAAAAAGGGTTAACCCGCCCGCCGCCCGAGTGGGTTGAGCCGATAAATATCAAAATCTGGCAAAAGGGGATTGATATGTCTTACAGCGAACGTTGGAAAATGCAGGAGGTGTTCAATACCACCTCACGGCGTTTGGGCAATTTTTATCAGCAGTGGGATCTTATCCTCACGCCGACGTTCTCCAGGCCGACGCCGCTGATTGGCGAAACGCGTTATTTGACGCTGAGCGATAATCCCGACGTGCTGAGCTGGTTTTACCAACTGTGGGACATTTTCTCCTACACCCCGCTCGCCAGCCTGACCGGTACGCCGGGGATATCGATTCCGCTGGCAACGCAGCAGTCAGGGCTGCCGCTGGGAATGCATCTGCAAACCCGACAGGCAAATGACGGCCTGCTGTTGCAGGTGGCCGCACAGCTTGAGCGCGCATTCGGCGGCAGTTTCTATAAAAATACCCGCCCGTCGGTGCACGTCACGCGATGAAACCTGAGAGCCGCCGGGGTGGGCCGTTATTCACGCAGATGCTGGGTCGGTAGGGCGGTGGTGTATTTTACCTGACTCAGCGCAAAGCTTGAGCGGATACTGGCGACGCCGTCAATCTGCGTCAGGCAGTCCATCATCAGCGCCTGATATTTTTGCAGATTCTCGACCACCACGCGCAGCATAAAATCAGACTCGCCGGTCATCAGGTAACACTCCATCACCTCCGGGCGCTCGCTTACCGAATCGGTAAAGCGCTTCAGAGAGTCTCTGTCCTGCTGCTTTAGGGTGACGTGCACAAACACGTTGACCGCTAAACCCAGCGCCAACGGATCGACCAGCATCGCCGATCCGCGAATAATGCCTTTCTCGCGCATGTCGGCCACCCTGCGCCAGCATGGCGACACCGACAGCCCAACGATTTCAGCAAGCTCGGCGTTACTGATATCGGCGTTTTGTTGCAAAACGTCGAGGATCCGCAGGCTGGTTTCATCCAGCGAGATTTTATCTAAAGGCATGACGCGTCTCTTGAGGTATAAAAAACCTTGATTTGGTTTTATGAGGAAATAGTTGTTCTTAATTTAGCATTTGTATGAAAATTGAGAACAGTTTTTCTTCAGCCGCTCCCATAAAATAATTTATCAATTTTCTACGCCAGGAGCGGGTAATGAGTGCTGTAAACAATGAGCCAGTCGACAATTCTGTCAGTCACCGCACGCAGCCCGCGACCGTGGTCTGGCTGGTGGTCATGGTGGTCCTCTGGGGCTTGAGCTGGCCCGCGACCAAGCTTGCACTCGATGTCGTACCGCCGCTGTGGCTGGCAGCAATAAGGTTCGGATCCGCCTGTTTTTGCCTGTTTGTTTTTGTTGCCCTGCGCGGCAGCCTGCGTCTGCCTTCACGCGCCGACCTGCCGGTGGTGGCCAGCGTCGGGCTGTTGCAGATGATGGTGTTTACCGGCCTCGGCATGATAGCGATGCAGCACACCGACACCAGTCACGCGGTATTATTGGCTTATACCACGCCGCTGTGGGGGATTCTGACCTCGTGGCTGTTGATGCGCAAAGCGCCGTCGAGGCTACAAATCGTGGCGCTGGTCACCGGGCTGATTGGCATCGCGCTCATCTGTTCACCCGCCGAGATGGATTGGGGCCGCCCGGGGGCGATTATGGGCTGTAGCCTGCTGATTATTGGTGCAATTTCCTGGTCGCTGGTGATTGTTCACGTGCGCCATCATCGCTGGAGCAGTACGCCGCTGTCGCTGGCTCCGTGGCAGATGCTGCTCGCGACCCTTCCTCTGACGTTGCTCGCCGCGCTGATTGACGGCTCGCCGTCGACCGTTGTTTTTAGCCCGCACCTGCTGTGGCTGCTGCTGTTTATCGGGCCGGTGGCGACCTCGGTCTGCTTCGTGATTGCCACCGAGCACGGGCGTCGGATCAGCGTCTTCGCCATGTCCAATTTTACCCTCGGCGTCCCCTTGGTGGGTGCCGCGGCCTCGGTAGTTATTCTCGGCAGCCACCTTTCGACACTGTTTATGGGCGGCCTGCTGCTGGTGTTCCTCGGTGTCTCAATGACCGCGCTGTCAGGCCGGCGAGCGCGTCACTGACAGTACTGTTTCAACAGTGCGTGCTGCTCCGGCTGTAGCTGATAGCGATAAACCGGGCGTCCGGTCACGCCATAGTGAATACTGGTGAACAAAATATTCATCTGTGCCAGCCAAATCAGATACTTACGGCATGACACTCGCGAGATATTGACCTCGCTGGCGAGTTCATCGGTTGAGAATTCGCTGGCGGGATGAGCGTCAATCCACTGGCATAAGGTGCGCAGCGTTTGCTGCGTTAGCCCTTTGGGCAGGCGTTTCTGCTCTTCTTCTGCGGGGGTGCCGTGCAGCAGTCTGTCGATGTCCGCCTGTTGATAGAAGGGCTGATTGTCCATCAGCGATTTCTTCTGCCGCCAGCCTGACAGCGCCTCTTCAAAGCGCGAGAACTGAAACGGCTTAATCAGGTAATCGACCACGCCATAGTTCAACGAGGTCTTGATAGTCTGTGCATCGGCGGCGGAGGAGATGACGATGACATCCACCGGATGTGCCGCGCTGCGCAGTTCGGGCAGCAGACTCAGCCCGTTTTCCTGGTGGAGATAGATATCCAACAGAATAAGGTCAACCGGGGGACGACCATTCGCCAGCCGTTCCTTTGCCTGCTGCAAGTTCGAGGCGACGCCACAGCAGCTAAAGCCCGGGATTTGGCCGATATAACAGCGGTTGAGCTCGGCGACCATCGCGTCATCATCAACTACCAATACGTTGATCATTGGATACTGACTCCTCGTCCCCACGGAAGCTGGACTAAAAATTGCGTATAAACGCCGGGTTCCGACTCGACGGTAACATTGCCGCCGAGGCTGTCTATTTGCTGGCGAACCAGGAATAGCCCAACGCCGCGCTCGCTGCCTTTAGAAGACACGCCTTTCTCAAAAATTGTCGTTAGCTGTTCTGCCGGGATCCCCGGACCGTCGTCGCTGACTTCACACGCCAGCCAGCCATTCTGATAGTGCAGCAAGACGTGGATTTCGCCCTGTGACTGTTGCCCCAGAGCCTCAAGCGCGTTCTCAATTAAATTTCCCAGCACGGTTATCAGCACCGCAATCTGCTCTTCGCTCCCATTATTGGGCAAATCGCTGGCGTCGCTGAGCATCAGCCGGTGGCCACTGCTCGAGGCGCGATTGATTTTGGTCAGTAAAAATCCGGCAATCAGCGGCGACTTAATCTTTTGCAGTAGCGAGCCAATTTCGGTCTGATAACCGTTGGCGGTTTTCAGGATAAAGGCTTCGAGCTGGCTGTAATTTTTCATGTGCAGCAGGCCAAGGATGACGTGCAGCTTGTTCATAAACTCGTGAGAGCGCTCACTCAGGGTATCGACATAGTTTACCATGCCGTCCAGACGCAGCATCAGTTCGCTAATTTCGGTCTTGTCGCGGAAGGTACAAACCGCGCCGATAATGCGCTGCCCGCTGCGCACGGGCACGGTGTTGCTGATAAGCGTGCGGCCGCGAACGTTGAGTTTTTCGTCGTGCCAGGCCCTGCCGTGGTGCAGGGCGTCATGCAAATGGCTGAGCATGATTGAGGACGCGGGAATCACGTCACCGGTCAACGGCGCCTGCGTAGAGGTTTCGCTCAACAGCTGCCGAGCGGCCTGATTAATCAGACTCACGCGCGAGTGTTCGTCGACAGCGATCACGCCCTCTTTAATTGATTCGAGAATAGCCTGCCGCTCTTCAAACAGGGTGGAAATCTCGTGCGGCTCCAACCCGAACAGAATGCGCTTCAGGCGTCTCACCAGAATCAGAATCCCCAGCAGGCCGACCAGCGCGCCGAATATCACCGTCCAGAAGATGTTCCAGCGGCTTTGATTTATCTGTTGCGTTACGTCGTCGAGAGAGATCCCCACCGCCACCACGCCAATCTGTTGGTGTTGTGCATTATACACCGGCGTAAATGCCCGCAGCGCCTCGACCAGCACGCCGTGGTTTACCGAAACATTTTCCTCACCCTTAAGCGCCGGAATGAAATCATCGCCGACAAAATGCTTGCCGATGTTGTCGGGATTCGGGTGGGACAGGCGAATCCCCTGCATATTGACCACCACGATAAACAGCAGGCAGTCGCGCTTTTGCACCTCGACGGCGATGGGTTGAATAATGCCGCTGTCAGGCGGCAGCGTCAGCCCGCGCTGGATCTCGGGGGAGGAGGCTAGCGTGCGTGCTACGGCTATCGCCTTATCTTTAATGTGCATTTTGGTAAAGTTTTCAATCTGCACGTAGTACAGCAGATGCACGCTCAACAGCACGGTAATGATGACCGCACCTATCATCAGGCTCACCAGAGTGCTGAGTTTTAACGGGCGTTTATGCCGCGCTGGCTGGGGCAGTGGTTGATTCATCGTGATTATTCTTTCGAGACGCTATGCCGGGCGCGCAGTATAGCGCCGATGGGCGGCAGGATGGAGAGCAGAGTGATCCGCCTCGCTTTTGTAACTAAAAAAACAGGAAATCGGTATTATTAGTTAAAAAACTAAAATTACTTTAACTTATCCATAACAATATCTTAAATTCCCCGCACTTTTTTACGACCATAAATAACAAAGTGACGATCTGGAATGAACAAAGCAACAAAACTACTTCCGACGCTTTCCCTGTCGGCATTATTAATTTGCTCAGCGGTTCACGCTGAAACCTCACCAGAGAAAACCGACGTACTGCTGATAGGCGGCGGTATCATGAGTGCATCGCTCGGCACCTGGCTTGAAGAACTGCAACCAAGCTGGAAACAGCTGATGGTCGAGAAGCTTGACGGCGTGGCGCTCGAGTCGTCTAACGGCTGGAACAACGCTGGTACCGGGCACTCTGCTAACATGGAGCTTAACTATACCCCTGAACGTCCTGACGGCAGTATCGACGTCAGCAAGGCGCTTGAGATCAACGAAGCCTTTATGATTTCGCGCCAGTTCTGGACCTCTCAGGTGAAGAGCGGCGTGCTGAACGATCCGCACTCTTTCATCAACTCTACGCCGCACATGAGCTTCGTTTGGGGCGATAAGAACGTCGAATATCTTAACAAACGCTACCAGGCGCTGCAAAAAACCGTGCTGTTCCAGGGCATGAAATTCTCAACCGATCATGCGCAGATCCAGCAATGGGCACCGCTGATTATGGAAGGGCGTGACCCGCAGCAGAAAGTGGCTGCGACCTGGACGCCGGTCGGAACCGACGTCAACTACGGCGAAATTACCCGTCAGCTGATCGGTAGCCTGAAGAAGAACAGCAACTTCAAGCTGGAAACTTCTTCTGAGGTGACCGACTTCAAGCGCAACGCCGACAACTCCTGGCATGTGACTATCAAAGACGTGAAGAGCGGCGATGAGCGCAGCGTAGATGCGAAATATGTCTTCATTGGCGCAGGCGGCGGCGCACTTAAGCTGTTGCAGCAAACCGGTATTCCAGAAGCCGAAAATTATGCCGGTTTCCCGGTGGGGGGCTCGTTCCTGGTTACCGAAAACCCGGCGATTGCCAACCGTCATCAGGAAAAAGTCTACGGTCAGGCTTCTGTAGGCGCACCGCCGATGTCGGTTCCGCATCTGGATGCGCGTTATCTTGACGGCAAGCGCGTCGTGCTGTTTGGCCCGTTCGCGACCTTCTCGACCAAGTTCCTGAAAAACGGCTCACTGTTTGACCTGCTGGGGACCACCACGACCCATAACGTGATGCCAATGACCCACGTCGGGCTGGACAACTTTGACCTGGTTAAATATCTGATAGGTCAGGTGATGCTGAGTGACGACGATCGTTTCGCGGCGCTGAAAGAGTACTATCCGGACGCGAAGAAGGAGGACTGGAAACTGATTCAGGCCGGTCAGCGTGTACAGATAATCAAGAAAGATGCCGACAAGGGCGGCGTGCTGAAGCTGGGTACCGAAATCGTGACCGATCGGCAGAAAACCGTCGCTGCGCTGCTGGGGGCTTCTCCGGGTGCGTCAACGGCTGCACCGATTGCGCTGAACGTGATGCAGAAACTGTTCCCGGAAGAGTTCAAGTCCGCAGAATGGCAGAGCAAAATCCGTCAAATCGTTCCGAGCTTCGGCCAGAAGCTGAATGACGATCCGGCGTTGACTCAGCGCGTGTGGGATGAAACCGCTGCGACCCTGCAACTGGTGAAACCGCCGGTCATTCAGATGACCGAGAAAGCGGCCGACGCCAAGGCTCCTGAGCAGGAAACGGCGGCTCCAGCCCCTAAGCACGACATCGCACTGTAAGCGTTAACCCGCGCCGCCACGGCGGCGCGGGATTTATCTCGACCCAAGTAGCGCCTTCTCATCCTCTGGGACGGCAGACGTCAAGCACCAACTGCCGCAGCCAGCGGTGAGCGAGGTCCGCCTCAGCGCGTGGATGCCAAATCTGCGAAATCGTAATTCCCTGCGTTTTTACCGGCAGTTCAAACTGATACAGCGGCGTATACGCGCTCTGCTGGAGTTGTGCCGACTGATTCAACATCACCCGCTGATTATTCAAAAATGAGGCCGGAACCAGCGCCACCAGATCTGAGGCCAGGGCGACGGCGAGCGCAGCGGGAAAGCTTGGCACCACTGAGGCGATACGACGTTCCAGCCCCAGAACCGCCAGCGCCTCGTCTACCGGACCGGTGGTCAGCCCGCGGCGAGACGCGACGACGTGGCTGCAAGCCGCATAACGCTCGGGGGTAATTTCTCCCTGCGTCTCGAGTGGATGCCCTTTACGCACCACGCCGACAAATCGGTCGTGGAACAGCGCCTGTATGCGAATCTCCGGCCCCATTTCACCCAATACCCCAATCTCGAGATCGACCATCCCCTCGCGCAAATGCTTCGAGGTTTTCTCCGGCTTGGCAGCAAAGCGCAGCCGCACTAGCGGGGCAGCGGCGGCCGCGGCGGCAATCAGTTGCGCGCCAAAGGCTTCGACAAAACCTTCGTTGGAACGCAGGGTAAAGGTGCGTTCCAGCGTCGCCAGGTTCAGCTCCGTCGTTGAAGGACGCAGTACGGCCCGCACCTCAATGACGGCGCGCTGGGTGCGTTCTCGAATCTCTTCTGCGTAGGGAGTCAGTACCATATTACGCCCGGCGCGGACCAACAACGGGTCACTCGTTGCCTCGCGCAGGCGGCTCAGGGTACGGCTCATGGCCGAGGCGCTGAGCGAAAGACGTCGCGCCGCGCCCGCCACGCTCCCTTCGTCGAGCAGCACGTCGAGCGCTATCAATAGGTTAAAATCAGGATCGCTCATGTTGTTGTCCTTGAGGCATGCGTTCTGATGTGGCGTTTCATGCAGGTATAAAGTGCAAACGTTGCGTCTTCCGCCTTATCTGGCGTCGGGATATAGTTTTACCCTCTACCAGCAAAGATCAATAGAGGTTTTTCCAAGATGGAATTATTTTCTGACCAACCCGGGGACGACGGACTGCCGGGCCGCCAGCGCTGTTTAGCGATGATAGCGGTGATGACCTGCACCGCGATGGCCGTGTTTGACGGTTCGATGGTCAACGTCGCGCTGCCGCAGATTGCCCGCGAGCTCAATGTTTCAACCGGCGACGCCGTCTGGGTCGCCAACGGCTATCTTTTGGCGGCCGCCATGACGCTGGCGATATTTGCCGCACTGGCCAAGCGCATGGGATTTCGCACGCTGTTTACGCTTGGCCTGTGCGTATTTACGCTTGCCTCGCTGGGATGCGCCATGTCGACCTCGCTCGACATGTTGGTGGTGATGCGCATCCTGCAAGGCGTCGGTGGCGCGGCGACGCTGAGTATCAGCCCGGCCATTCACCGCTCGGTGTTCCCGACCCGTTTGCTGGGGCGAATACTCGGGCTGAATGCGTTACTTATCGCCGTCAGCACCGCGATTGCACCGATCCTCGGTGGCACGCTGCTGTCGACCCTGAGCTGGCAGTGGCTGTTTGCGATTAATATTCCGTTCGGGGCGGTGGCGTTGGCGCTCTCATGGCGTACTATCCCGACCCAACGGGTGCAGGAAAGTCAGTCAGCGCCGTTCGATTTCGCCGGTGGGGTGCTGTCAGCCGTACTGCTGGGGTCGCTTATCATGGCGGCGAATGCTTTTTCCCATACCGACCACGGTGGGCTTTCCCGTGAGACGCTGACCACCGCCGCCGCGTATGGCTTGACGGCGGTGATTGCCGGAATGGCGTTCGTCTGGCGTCAGCGCCGGGCGGCCGAGCCGCTGCTGCCGTTGCAGATCTTCGCGTCTTCGCGTTTTTCACTCGCGGCGCTGACCTCAATGACCTCCTTTGTCAGTCAGGGGATGACCTTCGTGGCGCTGCCGTTTCTGTTCCAGAGCGTGTATGGCTACAGCGCGTTCGTTTCGGCGCTGCTCTTTACCCCGTGGCCGATTGGCATCATGCTCGCCGCGCCGCGTGCCGGGCGCCTCGCCGACAAGTTCAGTCCAGCGGTGATTTCCACCGCCGGACTCTGTCTGTTTGCCGTGGGACTGTTCTTGCTGGCCCAGCTTCCTGAGCATGCGCAGCCGTGGGACATCGGTCTGAGGAGTCTGGTGTGTGGCCTGGGATTTGGGTGTTTCCAAAGCCCGAATAACCGTGAAATGCTGGCTAACGCCTCGCGTGAAAACAGCGGTTATGCCTCGGGTGTACTGGCTATTATGCGCACCTTCGGCCAGTGTCTGGGCGCTGCGTTTGTCGGCGTTGTCCTCTCGGCCTATGCCCAGCCTTCGCTCGACGCTGCCGGACGTGTGATGGAGGAAGCGCAGGCCGTCCGGCTTTGTCTGTGGATCTCGGTGGTCGCCACGCTGCTGGCGATTATCATCAGCGTGAGCCGTCTGCGTCGGATACGCGGTGAGGCACACGTCTAAATCAGGCGCGCACCCGGCGTTTTATCGACATCATGTACCCGGCAATGGCACAGGCGGCGATTAACCACGGCACCAGCTGTACCGCTTTGGAGTCACTTCCGCTGAGGATTTGCAGGTTGTTCACCACCAGAATCACGGTGATGAGCATGCCTGCCATCGACAGCAGAGGAGCCCAAAAAACTTTCCATGCACCGAGATTACTGGCCCCTTCGCGGCGGAAGAACAGCATAACCGCCGCCGAGACCCCAATCTGCAACACCAGAATGCACAGGGTGGCAATCGCCGAACCGAAGGCAAAGATGTGCAGGATAGGGTCGACATGAGTGCTGCCGAGGCCTGCCAGCAACAGCAATAAAATCATGCTGTGCAGGTGGCTGGCGTTGTGTGGCGTGCCGTTGGTCGGATGGGTCTTGCACAGCTCTTTCCAGATAAGCCCGTCGCGGCTGATATTGAAAATATAGCGCGAAATATTGTTGTGAAAGGCGAGGGTGGCAGCGAACAGGCTGGTAATCAGCAGCACGGTCATGGTATCAACCGCCCACTGGCCGACGTACTGCCGGGTAATATTAAACACGAAGTTGCCCGGATCTTTCGCCGCGATGGCCACAATCTTGTCGAAGCCGTAGGCTTGAACCAACGACCAGCTGGTAAAGCAGAAGAAGGCGGTTATCAGCAGCAGGGCGCATACGGTGGCACGTGGAACCGTCTTCTCGGGGTTGCGGCACTCTTCGGCGTAGATAGCCGTTGACTCAAAGCCGATGAAAGAGGCTATTGCGAACACGAAGGCGATACCGAGATTGCCGTGCAGAAAAACGGCAGGTTCGAAAGATCCCAAATTTAGCGGGCCGGTTTTTTTTATCAGGATCATCACGTCCATCAGCAGTACGATAGCGACTTCGGCAATCATTAATATTCCCAGCAGCTTACCGCCGACCTCGACTCTTTTTACCCCCAGCATCCAGGCTATCAGGGTAAACAGCATACTGCATGCCCACCACGGAATATGCGCTCCGACGTGCTGCTCAATAAACTGTTGGCTAAAGAACCCCAGCATGGCCACCACGGCTAATTGCACCGAGAAATAGGCCATCAGCGCTAAAATTGATGCCGATCCACCCCAGCTTTCTCCCAGCCCTTTAGAAATATAACTGTAAAAAGCGCCAGAGCTTTTTACGTAGCGGCTCATGGTGATAAAGCCGACCGAAAAGACCATTAAAATTATGCAGGCCAGGATATAAATGACCGGAATACCGCCGCCGTTACCGGAGAATATCGCCACCGGCAGACCGCCAACCACGCCGGTCAGCGGCGAAGCGGCCGCCACGACAAAAAATACCAGTGAAAATAAGCCCAACGTATTTTTTCTTAATGAATGAGTGTTGCTCATCGCCAGCGCCTTATTTAACAGTGAAAACGAATTAAAAGAATGGGGGTTCTTTTCGTCATACATCGATAAGCATCATTCATCAGCCATGCGGGCAGAGATAGAAAAAATCGGACAGGCCCGGGGTGCATCGCAGGCACTATTTTGGTGCTTTTTAAAATCATTCAGCATGTCGCAAATATTCAATACACCCTCTGCCGACCACGTTATTTATGACTACCTCTGCCGCAGAACTTTGATTTAACGGCAAAGCGTATGACTTATTAACGTTAGGTTGAGAGAGGGATTAAAAATGTCTGAAGCGACGAGAATCGATTTTATCTATCTGTCCGAGCAGGACATGATCCGCGCCGGTGTCACCGATATGCCCGCCTGTGTTGATACCATGGAAGAGATGTTTGGCCTGCTTTATCGGGGCGACTACCGCATGGCGGGGTCTAACAATGACTCGCACGGTGCGATGGTCACCTTTCCCGAAAACTCCCCGTTTCCTGCCATGCCAAAACCCACGGCCGACCGTCGCCTGATGGCGATGCCTGCCTATCTTGGCGGCAATTTCTGTACCGCCGGGGTCAAGTGGTACGGCTCCAATATCGCCAACAGGGAGAAGGGCCTGCCGCGCTCGATTCTGATGTTTACGCTCAACGATGCCGACACCGGTGCACCGTTGGCACATATGTCGGCGAATTTACTGTCGGCCTACCGCACCGGGGCTATCCCAGGCGTTGGCGCGCGTCATCTGGCGCGTAAAGACTCGCGGGTGATTGGTCTGCTCGGCCCTGGCGTAATGGGTAAAACGACCGTTGCCGCCTTTATGGCCGTTTGCCCGCGGATTGACACCCTCAAAATCAAAGGTCGTGGACAAAAAAACCTTGATAACTTTATCACCTGGGTGAGCCAGACCTTCCCGCAAATCACCCGCGTGCAGGTGGTCGATACGCTTGAAGAGGTGGTGCGTGATTCAGACATTGTGACCTATTGCAGCTCGGGAGAGGTTGGCAACCCCGAGACTTATCCTCTGGTGAAGCGCGAATGGGTCAAGCCGGGAACCTTTCTGGCGATGCCTGCGTTGTGCAACATCGACGAAGGCATGGAGCAGCGCGACGTGCGCAAGGTGCTCGACAACACTGGCCTGTATAAAGCCTGGTTTGAAGAGGTGCCAAAACCGGCGCACCACACCATTCCGGTGATCGGCGTGCGCTTTATGGACATGATAGCCGAGGGCAAAATCACCGAAGACGAGGTGGAGGACATCGGAAAAATCATCGCAGGTGATGCCCCGGGCCGCCGAAATGACGAGGAAATTATTATCATGTCGGTCGGCGGCATGCCGGTAGAAGACGTGGCTTGGGGCACGGTGATTTATCGCAACGCAGTCAAAAACGATATCGGCGTAAAACTCAACCTGTGGGAAACCCCGGTGCTGAGCTAAGGCTGTGCCTTTTTCTTGTCCATTCAAACTATCGGGAACAACATCATGACGCGCATTGTAAAAGTAAAAACCGGCTCGGCCTTTGAAGAACAGGCCAGTTATTCACGCCTGGTGGCGGTAGATAACTGGATTTATGTCTCGAATACCGCCGGACGCAACCCACAGACCAAAGAAATTCCGCACGACGTTACCGAACAAACGCTACAGGTGTTCGCCAACATTGAGACGGCTCTGGCCGCCGCTGACGCCACGTTGGCCGATGTTATTTGCTCGCGGGTGTTTATTCAGAACCCTGAGGACGTCGCGGTGGTGATGCCGCTTATTGGTCAGAAGTTTCGCGGCATTAATCCGGCCAGCACCGTGACCTGTCCGCCCCTCGGTTCAACCGTTTATAAGGTGGAGATTGAGGTGACCGCCTATCGCGGCGCCTCGCGTGCCGAGGTAGAAGCGATAACCGTCTCGCTTTAATCATGCCGATGGCTCGCTGCCGTCAGCAACAACTATCCCGCAAGAGGGTAAGCTATGGTTCCTGAAATAAGTCCGGTGCAAACGTCGCCGAAGTTTCCCTCCGCCACCGGGGTGGTGATTATCGGAGGCGGTATTGTCGGCCTGACGGCGGCGTTAACGCTGGCCGAGCGCAACATTCCCGTGGTGGTGCTTGAGAAGGGGCGCATCGCGGGCGAACAGTCGTCGCGTAATCTGGGCTGGGTGCGCAAAACCAGCCGCCACGCTGAGGATATTCCTTTGGCGCAGGCGGCAGACCGGCTGTGGGCCGATATGTCCGCGCGGGTGGGCAGCGACGTAGGCTACCGTCAGGCGGGAATCATGTTTCTGGCGCGGACGCAGGCGCAGAGGGCGATGCACGAGGGATGGCTGAAGTCGGTGGCGCATCTCTCCCTCGACTCAAGATTACTGAGCGCGCGGGAGATTGCCAATCTGGTACCGGGCGGGCGAGGGCACTGGGCCGGTGGCCTGTATACGCCTTCGGACGGACGGGCAGAGCCGACGCTCGCGGCCAGCGCTATCGCCAGAGCCGCGCTAGCCAAGGGGGCTGTCATCGTTGAGAATTGCGCGGTGCGGGGGCTTGCGACCTCTGCGGGCAGAGTCAGCGGGGTGGTCACCGAACGCGGTGAAATCCGCTGTGAGCAGGCGTTGCTGGCGGGCGGGTTGTGGTCGAGGCGTCTGCTCGGCAACCACGGCATTTCGCTGCCCACGCTGCCGCTAATTTGCACCGTGCTGCAGACAAAACCGATGCAAGGGCCAACGGATATTGCCATCGGCGGCCCTGATTTCTCTTTTCGCCAGCACAAGGACGGCGGGTTTATCATCACCCAGCGCGGCGCGCTCGACGCCTGCCTGACGCTGGATCATCTGTTATTAGGGCATCGTTACCTGCCGCAGCTTAAAACGCAGCGTGACTTTTTGCGCATCTCGCTGGGCAAGGTATTCGTAAAGGATTTGGCGCTGCCGCGCCGTTGGCCCCTGTCGCGGCCTTCGCCGTTCGAGCAGGTTCGCACTCTCGACCCGCCGGCTAACCCGGCATTGAACCGCGAGGCGATGAATAACCTGATGGCCGCATGGCCAGCGTTTGAAAAAGCAGAAATTGAGCAGGCGTGGGCGGGCACGATAGACGTGACGCCGGACTCGAATCCGGTCATCGGGCCGGTGAGCGCGCTGCCCGGTTTGACCGTGGCGACCGGCTTCTCGGGACACGGTTTTGGCACCTCGCCGGCAGCGGGGCAGCTGGCAGCTGACCTGCTCTGTGCGATTCCACCCATCATTAACCCTGCGCCTTATCGTTTTGAACGTTTCTGAATTTCTGCACCCTACACTGACACTCTTTGCTCAGGCTGCCCCCTCTGGGGTCAGCCTGAGGCCTACTTTTAGTTATAGCGGATGCGCTCATCATAAATTTCCTGCGCGATGCGTCGCTGATAGTCCAGCGGCGTCGTACTTACCAGTTTCTTGAATTCGCGCAGGAAGTGCGACTGATCGCTAAAGCCGAGGTCGAACGCCAGGTCGGACGAGGTCATGCTGCCGTGCTGATGCAGGGTATTCAGGGCCGACTGGCAGCGAATAATGCGGCTGAAGGCCTTCGGTGACATGCCGGTGTCCTGGCGGAACTGGCGCTGGAGCGTGCGGCAGGAGTATCCGGTCAACGCCTCGAGCTGCTCCATCCTGATATTGCCGCGCTGCTGGTGGATGGCCTGAATAACCCCCGGCGTGCTGGCGGAAGATTTACGCAGCAGTCGCGGCGTAAAGTTACGGTTAAACAGTTCGATTTTCCGTGAGAACAGCGGCGTTTCAACGATTTGTTCGAGCGCGAGGCGCGAACCGGGAATCACGTCGAGGAAGCTGAACTCTCTGTCAGTGATTTCTTCCGCCATCAGATCGAGAAAATCCGGGATAACGCCGGGGACGAAACGCACGCCGAAATAGTGATGGCCGCTTATCAGCTCTGCGCTGCGCGCCTCAAGCGTCGTGCCGCAGACGCGTCCGGTCGGCGAAGACGCATTGCAGTCGAAGAGGATATCAACACAACCGTCCGGGACCGCCATGGTCTGACTGGCCGTCTGTGCAACGTTGAAGCTGTAGAAATGAGAAATCGCCGGATGCTCAGAGGCTATCACCGAATAATGCTGCTCGGCGCTGAGCACAAACCACGGTTGCTCGGGGCGAAGTGTTAACGCGTGACGCGGAGTTAAAACATCTGACATGGCGTATTCCTGTGGCGGCTGAAGAAAGCCACAGATCTATGCAATCCGCGCGCCAGAAAAACAAAAAGCCGGCAATTGCCGACTTTGTGTCATTGTCACAGGCTTATTATTATTTATGCCTCGAACATCTCGGCACCGATATAAGATCCTTCCTTCGGGGCAGGAGGGACAAAAAATATTCCAGAACCAACATGAGAAATATATTCGTTCATGGCGTCAGATGCGCCAAGCTTGGCCTGTAGCGTTTCAAAGTGCGCCGGATCTTTCTGATAGCTGATAAACAGTAAGCCTGCACTCAGCATGCCTTCATTGTTTAATCCGTCAGTAAAGTTGTATGAGCGTCGCAGAATACGTATTCCGTTATTATTCTCATGAGCAGCCAGACTGATGTGCGCCGTAGCCGGAATGACTAAATTACCCGACTCGTCTTTTTTGGTGAAATCTGGAGTATCGAATTCCTTGGTTCCGCTTAGCGGAGCCCCAGAAACCTTGTGTCGACCAAAGATATTATTCTGATCGCTAACACGGTCGGTATCCCAGTTTTCCATGCGCATCATGATCTTGCGCACCACCTGATAGCTGCCGCGCTGTTGCCAGGCCGGGCCGCCATCGTCAATCCAGACAAACTTGTCGATATCGTCTTTTTCGGTGATGTTGCGCGTGCCGTCTTTAAAGCCGAACAGGTTACGCGGCGTCGATTGCCCTTTGCCCGCCGATGCGCGTCCGAATCCCAACACTGACCAGCGCGTTTCCGCTGCGCCGGTGTCTTTTGCGATACGCGCCAGGTTGCGGATCGCGTGATAAGCCACCTGCGGATCGTCGGCACAGGCCTGCAAAGACAGGTCGCCACCGGTCAATTCTGCTTTCAGGTTGTCGCTTGGCAGCTGCACCAGCTCACGCATTAGCGCCGGTTTGTATTTCGCGAGACCGAAGGCGTCGGTGAAAATACGCGGACCGAGGCCAACGGTGACGGTCAGCGAGGCCGGACCGAGATCCAGCGCTTCGCCGGTGTCTGCGCCCACGCCGCTGTCGCGAATCGGTTCAACCTGACCGAGGGTTTCACCCTTCATCAGCTGGGCAATTGCCGAAGACCAGCGGGCCAGCAACACCTGCAAATCGCGCGGGTTGGTGGAAGTCATATCGAAGGTCATATACATGATATAGCGCTGCGGTGGCGTGGCGATGCCCGCCTGCTCCGCAGTACCGTAAAACGCATGTTCCTGCGACAAATCCACCTTATCTTCAGGGTCGTTGTCCGCCACGGTTTTATTGTGTGCAGACCCGACCATCGGAATAGCCAGCGCGCTGGCCACCGCTCCTTTTAATAAATTTCGACGTGAAAATACTCCGGCCTCCCTGGCCGGATGTTGTTTACTGCTCATTAATCATTTGCCTCCGCTGGTGGCCACTTTCTCAGCGATTTTAGACAACGGCTCTTGCAGCGCCTGAACGCTACGGCTCAGCTTGGCGCCGTCAGCCGCTTTGATTTCGGCGGTGTAGTATTTGAAGCCGCCTGGGACTTTAGGGTCACGGTAAGTGTCCAGAAGCTTGTTAACCGCATCAAACTGCTCGGCAACGCGTTTGGTCAAGTCTGGATCGATCTTCTCGAGGCCCGGTTGCAGGTAAGCGAAGGACTGCTGTGCGCCTTCCACGTTGCCTGCAAAGTCTACCAGGTCGATGTGGCTGAAGGCTTCTTCTTCACCGCTGATTTTAGTGCTCTGCACTTCTTCCAGCAGGTCCGCTGCGCCGTTTGCCAGATCTTCTGGTTTATAGGTTAATGCTTTGGTCAGCTTGTCGAGCTGCTGAACGTTTTTCTGCAATTCTGCGGCCAGCTGTTTAGTTTCTGGGGTTATTTTCCCGTTACCGAACAGATCGCGTTCGATAGCGTGGAAGCCGTGCCAGCCCACTTTAGGGTCAAGGTTGGAGGCGCGCATGTCAATCAGGTAATCGAGGTTGCCCGCGTTGTCCGTGGCCTTGAAGCCCGGCAGCACGAAGCCGCTGACGTCAGATTCGATACGCTCGTAGAAAGGACGCGCTTTTGCATAGTCTTCTTTGGCTTTGGTCAGATTACCCGCGTCGATGTCGGTTTTCAGACGATCGACCGCGACGACCATGGCATCGACCACGCCGTTAACGTAGGTGGAGTAGCCTTTCGTGCCGTCGGCCAGCAGGGTACCTGCGCTGCCTACCGGCTGTGCGGCGCTCTTACCGGTGACGGTGAAGTTGATCAGTTCCTGTTTTGCACCCGGGCAATACAGCTGATAGGTGCCGCCGTCCAGCGTCAGGGTGAATTTGGATGCCGGCAGGCCCGGAGCCAGATTCTCTTTTTCACCCAGAATACGGTTGTCGCTCAGCAGTTCGATTTCGGTCAGCGAGGTCGCGGTTTTGTTAATCACGTTAAAGGTGATTGGGCCTGCTTTTGCCGTGTTGTGGTCGATAACGCATGAGCCGCCGTCGGCGCTGGTCATCGTAATATTGACCTGTGCGGCTCCGTTTTTAACCGGTGCAGGTGCTGCATCCTGAGAGTAAGCATCAACAGAGAACATCAGCAGTGCAGTCAGACATCCGGCTGTGGTCAGAGCTTCTTTTCTCTTAAAAGTTTTTTTAAACATAACGCTGTCCTTTATTGTTATCAGCAAGGTAGTACGAGTTAGGTCGATCTAGAGGTTCTGCTATTGGAGACCCTGTTTTTTCTGGTACATCTGTTGTTGCGGCAAAGCATGAGCCTGGCGAAGGCGCTTGAGGCTTCGTTGGGCAATCACCAGGAAAATGATGGCCAGCGCCGCTAAAAAGGCCGGCAGCATGTGCGCCCAGAAAACGTAGCTCTGAAGTGACAACTGTTGGGCCTTCAATTGGGTCATCAGGTCCTGCTGGTACGCGGCGCTGACCTGCCAGCCGCAGCCGGTATCAAGTTGACTGCGGCGAACGGTCAGGGTGCGCGGAGACTGTAGGCCGCTGCCTGTTAGCGTCACCAGCGTCTCGCCCTGAGCGGTAGACGAGAGCAGGGTGCCCTGTGCGACCCTGGTGGTCAGGTTGCAGTTGACCGTCCATTTAGCGTTATAAGGCCCCGGATGCTGGCCGGGATTGAGTCCGATAGGAATACGATTGCCGTTGAAGGCCATGACCTGGTCCAGCGTCACGATAGCGGGTGCGCCGTCGGGTGAGGTGCTGTTCTGAGTATTCCATTCCTTCACCGCAACACCCTGGTAGGAATCGGTTTTTTGGTCAGCACTCTTTAGGTCGGCCTGAACGACCTTGCCGCCGGTCAGCGCGACGCGCAGCTGATAGCCGGAACCATCGGCGTTGGTGAGGCTTGCCTGACCCAGCGGCCTGGCATCGTTATTGACCAGCGGGGCAGCATCAGGAACGTTCAACTGAGGCTGCGGATAGAGGCAGAACAGGGCGACGGCGGCGGCGGCGAGTGTGCCCGCAGAGGCAAACAGCGAACGGGTCGCTGCTTTTGGCGATGGACGCAGTTTGGCAGGCCAGTAAAGCACTACAGCGACCAGGACGATGTAAAGCAGCCAGCCGACTATCTCTATCTGACGTGGATCGGCAGGCATACCCAGCACGCCGGTAATCAGCGCAGAGCGCACGGTGCCGGGAGGAACAAGCCAGGTGAGGTCGACGAAACGCGCCTGACCGACGTTTAGCCAGCCAGCCTCGTGTGCGCTGCGCAGAGAGGAGATGATAAGGCCTGCGGCAACCAGAATCAGGAACATGCCGGTGAAGCGGAAGAAACGCGCAAGATTGATGCGGATACCGCCAACATAGAGTCCCCAGCCGATAACCACGGCCATAATGAGCCCGACAACTGCCCCTATCGCCGCCCACATGGCTGACTGAGCCACGGAGAAGGTGGCAAGCAGGAATACGCTGGTTTCGAAGCCTTCTTTGAGTACCGCCAGAAATGCCATGCTGGCAAGGGCGAATGCGCTAGACTGACTGATGGCTTGCGCCGCTTCGGTCTCGAGCTCTTTCTTGATGTTTTTGGCGTTGGTATTCATCCACATTACCATGCCGGTCACGAAGAACACCGCTACCAGCCCGATGATGGACTCCATAAACTCCTGGCTTGCCTGCGGCAGGGCGCGCTCGGTCAAGTCCAGACCGACGCCGACAATAATAGAAAGCAGGACGGCCAACGCCACACCTGCCCACATTGCAGACAGGCTTTTGCCATTTTTTCTTAGAAAGGCCGCGATGATACTGACGATCAGCGCAGCTTCAAGTCCTTCACGCAACGCGATAACAAAGGTTGCTAACACTGGGGCAACTCCGAACCGTAAATGATTCATTAAATGATAATTATTATTAATATCACTATCGTTATTTAGTTGGAAGATCTGACCAAAAATAAAAAGTAAAAAATCTTTATTTCATTTCCAGTTGTATCAAATTATTTCCTTTGAATTTCCCGGTGCAAAATAATAAAAATCCGCTGCCTCGTGTCGCGGGGAGGGAGTCTCGTTGATTCACATGGGGATCCTAGCCTTGGTGCAGCCTGCGGAGAAAAACACCGGCGGGAGAGGGGGATGATTAACGCTAAAAATCCCGTTAAAACCACGCTATCGAAAAATAACGGTAATTTAATTAACCATTCTCTTAATGTTTTTTTAAGGTTCAATTAAAGCATTTCATTGAAGTCAGGTAATTAATCTCGAAGCAGAGTCCTGATAATCGCCAATATATAAGTTTCGTTTAATAAATACCCGATTCCTTACGACGTTGAGGGGAGGTCGTGAGATTATTTATTTCTTTCCCGGCCCGCCTCCTTTTTATGATGCGCCATTAGTGAATTTTGCTCATAAATCTATTCAAGAATAGCTATTTATCAATCAATCCACGGATGCCACTATTAAAAAAAAGCTGACGACGCCAGCGCTGAGCGTTGATGACACACGCCCGGCGCAGGCTGATGTTGAAAGTCAAACCGATAAACGGAGTCAATATGAACTACAAGAATTTAGGCCGCAGCGGACTGAAAGTTTCCCCGCTTTGCCTGGGAGCCATGATGTTTGGTGGTGAAACTGATTTAGAAACGTCTAAACGTATCATCGCGAAAGCCGGTGAGCAGGGGATAAACTTTATCGATACTGCCGACGTTTATCACGCGGGTAAATCCGAAGAAGTGGTCGGCAAGGCCGTGGCGGCGAACCGTGATGACTGGGTTATCGCGACCAAGTTCGGCTTCCCGTTTGCCGGGGGGCCAAATCAGGTAGGGCAGTCAAGAAAGTGGATCCGCCAGACGGTCGAAGGCAGCCTGAAGCGCCTCGATACTGACTACCTTGATATTCTTTATTTTCACCGTGCGCTGCTTGACCTGCCGCTAGAAGAGAGCGTTCGCGCGATGGGCGAACTGATCAATCAGGGTAAAATCCGCTACTACGGCGTGTCTAACTTCTCTGGCTGGCGCATTGCCGAGATGTGTCGCATCGCCGACCAGCTCGGGATAGAGCGTCCGGTGGTCAGTGAGCCGCTGTATAACATCGTTGACCGTAAATCAGAGGTTGAGCAGATCCCTTCTGCTGCGCATTACGGACTGGGCGTGGTGCCCTATAGTCCGCTGGCACGCGGCGTATTGACCGGCAAATATAATGCCAAGACCGCCCCGCCGACAGACAGCCGTGCAGGACGCGGTGACATGCGCATCAAACAGACTGAATGGCGTGAAGAATCTATTTCGATTGCCGAGAAGATTGCCGCTTACGCCGCCGAACGCGGCACTAACTCAATTGCCTTCGCTATCGCTTGGGTATTGAATAATCAGAATATTTCTTCTGCTATCGTGGGACCCCGCACCGAAGCTCACTGGGACAGCTACATGCAGAGTCTGGACGTTTCCATCACCCAGGAAGATGAAGATTTCATCAATTCTTTAGTTGCGCCGGGCCATGCCTCGACCCACGGCTATACTGATCCAGGTTATCCGGTCGAAGGCCGCAGAACACGTTAACTACTCAAACTGAAGGTAATGTAAATGCTGACGAAAGGCTACGCTGCACTCAAAGCCGGCGACAAGCTGGCACCCTTTTCATTCGAACGTCGTGAATTACGCGATAACGACGTGGCGATGGAAGTTCTCTACTGTGGCGTTTGCCACTCGGATTTGCATCAGGCGCGCAACGACTGGGGATTTGGACTCTTCCCGATGGTGCCGGGCCACGAGATTGTGGGGCGCGTGACCGCCGTCGGGAGCGCGGTAAAAAATACCAAAGCCGGTGACGTGGTCGCTGTCGGCTGTATGGTCGACTCCTGTCAGGAGTGTGACCAGTGTCGTCACGGCGAAGAGCAGTACTGCCGCGAAGGTATGACGCCGACTTATGCAGGTCAGGATCGTCTGACCCAAGAGGTTACGCAGGGCGGTTATTCGAAGCATCTGGTGGTGCGAGAGGAGTTCATCCTGCGCGTTCCCGAGACACTGGACTACTCCCGCGTTGCGCCTTTGCTGTGCGCCGGTATCACCACTTATTCGCCGCTGCGCACCTGGGGCGTAGGTCCACAGAGCCGCGTGGCGGTGGTCGGTCTGGGCGGACTCGGTCACATGGCCGTTAAGCTCGCCGCAGGGCTGGGGGCGACGGTCACGGTGATTGGCCGTTCTGCCGCCAAAGCCGCAGATGCTAAAGAGCTGGGTGCTGACGATTATCTGATTTCAACCGACGCCAGCGCGATGGAAAAAGCGCAGAGCCGCTTTGATTTCATCATCGACACCATTCCGGTACAGCACGATGTTTCTGTCTATATGCCGCTGCTGGACGTTGACGGTACGATGGTGATGGTGGGGCAGATTGGCCCAATCGACGAACAGCCGACCATGCCATTAGTGTTTGGTCGCCGCCGTCTGGCCGGGTCGCTGATTGGTGGAATTGCGGAAACGCAGGAGCTGCTCGATTTCTGCGGCAGAAAAAATATTCTGCCGGAGTGCGAAGTGATTAACATCGACGAGATCAACCACGCGTTTGAACGGATGGAGAAATCTGACGTGCGTTACCGCTTCGTGATCGATATGTCTTCGTTATCGGCCTAACCGACCACGCCTCTAAAACGGCATTGAGCTATCAGTGCCGTTTTTTATTCCTCACAGCGCAGCGCCTCGCGCACTCAGTGAAAGGCGGGATAGAAAAACGCCCCTGCGGTTGGCAGGGGCGTTGTCTTGGCTTTATCCGAACGGCGGGAAATTACTTCTCGAGACGACGGATAATCGCATCAGTAAATTCGCGGGTGGTGGCAGTGCCTTTCAGGTCGCCGGTGCGAATATTGTCTTCGTTCAGGGTGGCATAGATTGCTGCACGCAGTTTGGTTGCAGAGTCCTGCAGGCCTACGTGATCCAGCATCATGCCAGCTGCCAGCAGCAGGGAGATCGGGTTGGCAAGGCCTTTACCCGCGATGTCCGGTGCTGTGCCGTGAACGGCTTCGAAAATAGCGGCATCTTTACCGATATTGGCACCCGGTGCCATACCCAGACCGCCGACCAGACCGGCGATTTGGTCAGAAAGAATGTCACCAAACAGGTTGGTACACAGCAGCACGTCGAAACGCCATGGGTTCATCACCAGCTGCATCGCACAGGCGTCGACAATCATGTCGTCCAGCTCAACGCGGCCTTCGTATTCTTTGGCCACTTCACGCACGGCATCCAGGAAGATACCGGTCAGGGCTTTCAGGATGTTAGCCTTGTGCACTACGGTGATTTTTTTACGGCCGTTTTTCACCGCGTATTCAAAGGCATAACGTGCAATGCGTTTGCTGCCTTCTTTGGTGTTTACGCCGGTAGAAACTGCTGCCGCTTTAGGGTCGTCACCGATGGGAATGTAATATTCGTGAGAGACGTAGAACCCCCCCAGGTTTTCGCGGAACAGCACCAGATCGATATCTTCGAAACGACCCGGGATCAGGGTGCTCGCAGGACGCACGTTGGCAAACAGCTCGAACTCTTCGCGCAGACGCACGTTTGAGGAGCGGAAGCCGCCACCGATTGGCGTTGCCAGTGGACCTTTAAGGGCCAGGCGACGTTCGCGGATACTGGCCAGGGTTTTCGCCGGCAGCGGATCCCCTTCAGCTTCGACGCCAGCTACGCCAGCCTGTTGCACATCCCATTCGAACGGTTGCCCTAGCGCATCCAGGACCCTGACGGTGGCTTCAACGACTTCCGGCCCAATGCCATCGCCAGGAATCAGCGTAGCGGGAATTTTCTTGTCTAGTTGGTGCATATTACCTTTCTCTTTATTTGATAAAAGGGGGGGACTACGTCAAGTTAGGCAGGTTAACGCCACTTCTCACACGGTGACAACAGTAATCTGCGCTTTGCTACATCTTTATAACATATCTGACACGTATCACATAAACGTTAGCCGACAATGCTAAAGTCAAAAAATGTTACCAGATTCGACTAAACTTTCTCCCCCCGCCGCGATCCCCGGCAATATTTGCTTAAATTCCCGCTCGTTGTTAGCGAATGACGCCTTCCCGCACCAACATGTCCGAGGTGATTTCGGCAATGGTTTTTGCGCCGGTCAGCGTCATGGCGACCTTCATCTCCTTTTCGATAAGCGTTAACAGCGCCTCGACGCCGCGTTCGCCGTGGGTGGCGAGGGCATAAAGGTACGCGCGACCGAGCAGCACGGTGTCGGCACCCAACGCAATCATGCGCACCACGTCCAGCCCGTTGCGCACGCCGCCGTCTGCCAAAATAGTAATATCACCTTTGACTGCCTCGGCGATGGCCGGCAAGGCGCGGGCGGTGGAAGGCACGCCGTCGAGCTGACGACCGCCGTGGTTGGAGACCACAATGCCGTCCGCCCCGAAACGCACGGCGTCGCGGGCGTCTTCGGCGTCAAGAATGCCTTTGATAACCATCGGGCCGTCCCAAAACTCCCTGATCCACTCGAGGTCTTTCCACGAAATGGAGGGGTCAAAGTTATTGGCCAGCCAGCCGATGTAGTCCTCTAATCCGGTGGGCGAGCCGCGATAGGCCGAGATATTGCCGAGATCGTGCGGGCGGCCATTGATGCCCACGTCCCACGCCCACTGCGGATGCGTGCAGGCCTGCCAGTAGCGGCGCATCGCCGCATTGGGGCCGCTCATGCCAGAATGGGCATCACGGTATCGCGCGCCCGGCGTAGGCATATCAACGGTAAATACCAGCGTCGAGCAGCCCGCTGCTTTGGCTCGCTCAAGCGCATTGCGCATAAACCCACGGTCGCGCAGCACATAAAGCTGGAACCACATCGGGCGGTCAATAGCCGGTGTCACCTCTTCGATAGGGCAAACCGACACGGTCGAGAGCGTAAACGGAATACCCTTGCGCGCCGCCGCTCGCGCCGCCTGCACTTCGCCACGTCGGGCATACATGCCGCACAGGCCCACCGGGCCCAGCGCCACCGGCATCGACAGCGTCTCATTGAACAATTTGGTTTCAAGATTCAGTGCTGACATGTTTTTCAGCACGCGCTGGCGTAGCGCTATCTGCGACAGGTCTTCGACGTTGCGTTTTAACGTCGTCTCGGTATAGGAGCCGCCGTCAATATAGTGAAACAAAAACGGAGGCAGTATGCGCTCTGCCGCAGGGCGATAGTCGCTGGAGGCTGAAATAATCATGGGTGATTCTCCTGAGTTCCTGGTTATTCCTGTCCGGGCAGGCGCGTGATGCGGGCCTGTCTGGCTTCATCTTCGTGTTGCGTTTTAATGGTCGAGTGAACGAAACCGATGTGCTCCATTGCCGCCAGCCGCGCCTGTTCGGCGTCGCCTTGCAGAATGGCGTTCAGCAGTGTGCGGTGCTGTTCGGTGAGTTTGGCGAAAATCGTCTGTTGGCTGTACATGCGCTGACGGCTTTGCATCACCGAAGATTGCAGCAGCTCAAAGAATCCGCGCATGGTTTGCAGCAGCACGACGTTGTGCGAGGCGGCCGCGATGGCGAGGTGAAAACGCACGTCGGCCTGCGCTGCGAGGTCAGGATTTTCGCTTTCGTTGAGCATCAGCGTGGCATCGAAGGCGTACTGCAACTGTTCCTTGTCGGCCTCCGTAGCGCGCAGGGCGGCGTACCAGGCGGTGCTGGCCTCGATGGAGTGCCGTGCCTCAAGAATATCGTAGCGATAGTCCGGATCCCGTATCACGAGCTCGCGCAGCGGGGCGACGATACGGGATCCGGCCCAGGGCTCCTGCCACTCGCGTAAATAGGTGCCCCCTCCCCGACGGCTGACCAGCAGGCCTGCGGCTATCAGTTTCTGGATAGCCTCGCGCAGCGATGAGCGTGACACACCAAGCTCGGCGGCCAGATGACGCTCGGCGGGCAGACGCATGCCGCCCTCGAGCTGCTGCTGGTCAATAAAGGCTTTCAAGCGGCCGACCAGACTGTCGGCGACGCGGGGGGAGGATGCGGGCATCGTAGTCTCTCATTTCTCAGGCCGGTATTTATTTTGGTCCGACCAAAATGCGCTATGTGGCGCTCTGTGGTTCAAATAGTTAATGAATTGTTGAAGTGTGGCAAGAAGGGCGGGCAACAGGATGCGTCATCTGCGAGCAGGATCGACTATTTGAGATGATTGGTAGGACCAAAGTTCATTATTGGGCCAAAGACCCTGACAACATCAGGCTTATGCTAATAACTTAAGAATAATTGCTTAATCGGCATTTAACGCCTCATCAATCCAATACTACATTTAGCCTTCAGGTTAATAATTCTACAGGGTAGTGAATGTGAGTCGTGATAACGTAAAAAAACAGCACAATATCTTTGTTCATCAGGTTTCCAGGCCCCACGGAGAGCCCCTTGCCGAGCATTTTCAATTTGTTCAACGGCCGCTGGAACCCTTGGGAGAACGGGCCGCATGGGTCGAGAATGTCCATTTCTCAGTCGACCCTTACATGCGCGAATGCATGGACGGCGACTGGGAGCTGAACGAACCATTAGAGGGGCGAACGATTGGACGGGTAATCCGCTCTAATACGCCGGCATTGCAGCCGGGCGACTGGGTCTTTCACCGCAAAGGATGGCGCACCTTCGCCCAGGTTGAGGCAGACGAAGTGCGGGTTCTGGCGCCGGTCGCGGGTGTGCCTTTGCGGGCGTGGCTGAGCGTATTGGGGGGAACGGGACTGACCGCCTGGGTAGCCTTGACCAAAATTGCCCGTTTGCAGCCCGGCGAGTCAGTGTATATCTCTTCGGCGGCAGGCGGCGTGGGGTCGGCAGCCGCCCAGTTTGCCGCGCTGCTGGGGGCTAAGCGCATCGTTGGCAGCACGCGTAATGCAGAAAAATCCAGGACTCTGACCGACAGGCTCGGATATACCGACGCCTTTGTTTATCAGTCCGGCAAGGTAAGCGCACAGTTGCGTGACATCATCCCCGAAGGTATCGACGTGTATCTGGACAATGTGGGCGGTGAGCAGCTTGAGGCCGCTATCGCCGCCTTCAAAGATTACGGGCGTGCAGCGCTGATAGGTGCGGTCGCGCAATACAGTGCCTTAACGCCACCGTCCGCCCCCTATAACCTGTTCGATGTCGTTGGCAAAAGCTTAACGTTGCAGGGTTTTCTGGTGCGTGACTATAAGCATCTACAGGAAGAGCTGGAGGAATTTATTATTCCTCATATTCAAAGTGGCAGAGTCGTGCCGCAGGATACGGTGACCTATGGCTTTGATCATATCGTCGAGGCATTTCTTTCGATGTTAAAAGGGGGGAATATCGGCAAGGCGATAGTCAGTATCGAATAAATTTATCATTAAGGAGATTAAATAGCGCAATTTATATTGCGCTATTTCCGCTTGTCTAAAATTAATTAATTTCTTCTTCAAATATTATGTATTGTCATAATCAACAATGTTTATCAATTAAAACTATTTAAGAAAATTTGGCTTAGTGGTTATCTTCGAGGGTAAATGACGTTCTTTATTAACGGGTGTTTCTTATAACAGAGGTGAGTCATGTCGATAATAGAGGTAGAGAGTAAAGATATTTATAATGATACTTTTTTTCATACGTTACAGCATTTGAAATCAACGGAAGCCTATCGTCATTTTCTCGAGTTTTCGCGTAGCGCAGGCCATTTCCCTCTTGCAGATTACCAGAATGAAAAGATTGAGGTCTGGTGCAGTAATGACTATCTGGGGATGGGGCAAAACCAGCAGGTTATCGATGATTTTAAGGCGTCAATTAGCCGATTTGGCGCGGGCTCCGGTGGCTCAAGAAACATCTCGGGAAATACCACCGCCCACGTGGCGTTAGAAAAGAGATTAGCCGATCTTTATCAGCGTGAAAGTGCGCTGGTATTTAATAATGGCTACCTGGCGAATACAGAAAGTCTGAGCGTATTGATTGGGCTGTTTGATAACATTAAAGTTTATTCCGACGAGTTAAATCATCGCTCTATTATTGAGGGGCTTAAAAAGAGCAAGGTCGAGAAGTATATATTCAAACACAACGACTTGAAGCATCTGGAAATAGGGCTTTCTCTGGAACCCTTTGAACGTCCTAAAATCATTGTGTTTGAGTCTATTTATTCGATGGATGGCGATCTGGCACCGGTTGAAGAAATAGTCCGTCTAGCCAAGAAATACAACGCCTTGACCTTTATTGATGAAACCCACTCCTTCGGCGTATTAGGGGAACGGGGATTAGGCCTGGTCGAAGCATTGCACGTCCGCGACGTTGACTTTATTCAGGGCGGATTTGGCAAGGCGATTGGCACCTCGGGAGGCTTTATCGTCGGCGATCGTGATGCGGTTGACTGCATCCGCAGTCTGGCACCGGGCTTTATTTTCACTACCTCGTTACCGCCAGCCTTATTGCACGCGACGTTGACCAGTATTAATCAAGTTGTCGCCAGTCCAGAACGTCGCAACAGGCTCTTCCAGAACGTGCGTCATCTGAAAGGCGCGTTACGTCGGCAAAACATCGATTTTATCGATGCCGAGAGCCATATCTTGCCGATTATTATCCCCGGTCTGGCCAGAATTAAAGCCGTCTCCGACCAACTGCTTAAGCAGTTCAAGATTTATGTGCAGCCTATTAATTATCCCTCCGTACCGCGCGGACAGGAGCGTTTTCGCGTCACCGTGACGCCCGATCATTCCATTGAACAGATCGAACGTTTCGCCGCTGCCCTGAAAAATACACTCGACCTTGCCTGAGGAATACACAATGAGAATTGAAAAAGTTAGCGATCATATTGGCGCCGAAATTCATGATGTTTCCATTCGCGATATTCGTGTTCCTGAGGTTCGTGACCGCGTATTGCATGCATTGCATGAGAATGAGCTGCTTATTTTCAAAGGACTGGATATTTCACCGGCGGAACAGGTTGAGCTGGCGCAGGTTATTGGCGAGCCGGTCCCGTTTGTGATGAGCCAGTATCGTCATCCTGAGCATCCTGAAATTATGATTTCCTCAAATGAAATCGTGAACGGTAAACCTTACGGCGTGCCGCGAGTCGGCAATTTCTGGCATCAGGACTCGTCGTATACCGATAATCCGACCACCTATACGCTGTTGCACGGCATTAATATTCCCGAGTGGAGTGGTGACACATTATTCTCGAGTGCGGGCAACGTTTACGACCGGCTTTCCACACACTGGAAGGATAAAATAGCCGGACGTGACGCGGTTCATACGGTCAGAAAACGCTTTAAAATCCGCCCTGAACATGCCGGCTATTCGATTACCGAATTGATGAAAAAGGCCGACGAGCTTCATCCTCCCGTGACTCATCCGCTGGTAAAAATCGACCCCTACACCAAGCTGCCTTATTTGTACGGTGCCAAGGACTATCTGGACTACGTGATTGGGTTCGATGCCAATGAAAACCACGAGTTTCTCAATCTGGTCGAAGAGTTAGTGACGGATCCCGCGCACGGCTACCGCCATAAATGGACCCAAGGTGACCTTCTTCTGTGGAAGACCGAGACGGCCTACCATGCGGTGACTGACGTCGAAGACAACCAGTCACGCACGGTTCACCGAGTGGCGGTGAAATAATGACGCGTGCAGGCATCACCGCGTTTGAAACTGTGATCCCGCCGGGCAGCCTGTCCCGGCAGGATATTGCACGGCTCTCAGGCGTAGAAGCCAAAGAGTTGGAGGAGATCCTTCCCGCCCCCGCGCTCTCGGTATTTGCTGCGGATAAGGCCGACTGGGAGTATGCCACTGAGGCGGCAAGTCGAGCTCTGGAGCAGGGCGCAGTGCCCGCCTCGCGGCTGGGGTGGATTATCTACTGTGGCTCCGGGGTATGGGATAAACCCTTCTGGTCACCCGCCGCCAAGGTGGCCGAGCAGTTAGGTGCCCATCAGGCGCACTGCTTTGAAGTGGTCAACTTTTGCAACGCGGGGGCGACGGGAATCGCCATTGCCAGCGACAGGGTCAACGCCAATCCTGGGAAGGTCGCGCTGGTGGTTATCTGCGACAGGCTAAGCGGTCTGATTGACCATTCAGACGCGGCGTCACGCGCCTTGTTCAATTTTGGCGACAGTGCGACGGCCCTGCTGATAGGCGTTGACCAGCCGCTGCTGACGCTGACCGCCTGCGATATGCAAACAGACCCTTCCTGGTGCGATATGTATCAGGGGGAATACCGCGAAGGGCGGGTACTGGCGCGTAAAAATAGTGTGCGTAAAGGCCTGCTGCAGGTGTACGTCGATATGCTCAGCAAGCTGCTGGACAGCAGCCTGTCAAAAGCGGCTACTCGTCTCGATGACCTGCGTTTTTTGCTCATTAATCAGGGAGATATTAACGTTCATCAAGCTCTGCTTACGCGGCTGGGGCTGCCCGCCGAGCGCAGTGTCTTCAACTATCACACCAACGGTCATCTGGGGGGCGGTGATAACTGGATAGCCCTCCGCCAGTTGCTGGCGGCGGGGAAGTTGAACAAGGGTGACAGACTCGCGCTGGCCACCAGCGCCATGGGCTTCAGTTGGGGAATTTCGCTGTTCGAGGTAACGCGATGAAGATACTGATTTTGCATCAGGCACCGTTTAAGAAGATGCGCTATGACCTGGTTATCGATCACCAACAGCATCAGGTTACCTACATTGGCCTACAGCAACATCTGAATGATTTGCCTGAGGCGTTGCACCTGCAAAAAATCGTGCTGCCGCCCGGTTCAGAAAACGCTCTGGTGTCGGCGGTTTTGGCGCGGGTCAGCCCAAGCGACGGCTATGCGTCGCTGTTGGCCCTGTCGGAATACGGCATTCTCGAGGCGTGCCAGATTCGCGCCGAACTGGGGATCCCGGGGCCGTCCTATCAGCAAATCGAGCGGGTTCGCGACAAGGTCAAAATGAAACAGCGGATAGCCGAGCAGGGAACGCTGCGTTATCCCCGCTTCATCGAAACGCCCGAACAGGTCGCAGGCGGCGGCTGGGCGGGAAAAACCATCAGCAAGCCGCGCGACGGGGCCTCCAGCCAGGGTATCGTCCTCCATGACAGCTTTTCGCAGGCCGTTGCGCACCTTGAGTCAACAACCGGCTGGGCCAACTATGAGCTTGAAGAGTTTATCGAGGCACCGCTTTATCACTTTGACGGCGTTGTGGTTGCCGGAGAGGTCAAGCACCTGTTGGCCAGCCGCTATATCAACTCTCCGCTGAAGTACCTTGCCGGAGTACCGGTCGGCTCGTTTCAGGTGGCGCTCAACGACATTTTCCGAACGTTTATCGACCAGGTGATTGGCGCACTGGAGATCCGCCGTGGCTGTTTCCACATCGAGGCATTTTACGACGGCAGGGCGTGTATCTTTCTTGAGGCCGCCAACCGGCTGGGCGGGGCGCGTATCGTTGAGACGCATCAATTCAGAACCGGCGTGCATCTTCCCTCGGTGGAGATAAGCGACTATCTCGCGCTTCCCGCGCCGCGTCATCAGCCTGACTCAACGCAGTATTTTGGCTTCGTGCTGTATCCCGCTCACCAGGCGCAGGACGCCAAAACGCTCAGCATACCGGAAAGCCTTTTGTGCAGCCCGCATCTGGTCAGCTTTCAGCGCGGAGGCGGGCAGACGGGAACGCTTACCTACAACGAAGATCTCCTCCCGCTGTCACTGATTGCTCGTGCGGACTCTCCACAGCGACTGCAACTCTTCCTCCAGCGATGTTTAACGGAAATTTCTGCGCACTGAATTAGCCCTAAACATTCACTCATCCAATCACTTTGGTGGAGCGACACTATGCAATTTATCAGCGATCGAATTATTACCCTGGCGGCACTCTTTGACGATTTGCAGCACAATACGCAATGGGCAGAGACGCTCACACCGCAACAGGCGCAGCAGATTAACGCGCTGCTGGATGCGACAGCGTTAGAGCAGGCGGTGCAGATAAGGTTGGGCAATCTGCATGCGCTTCCTTGGATCTACTATCCCGCCAACAATGAAGTTACCGAGCTGTTGCCGATGGGGGCGGTGACTTTAAGGAGCGCGAGCCTGGAAGGCGAGGTGCGCGGCGTGCTACTGGCCTGGCTCACCGGCAATCAGGTCACTGTGGTCAGCCCGTTTACCCACTTTTGGCAGCAGCTAACGGCAAGGGCATCGCGCCTGAAGGTGTTTACCCCCTTTAACATTCGGCTGGAGGCGGTGGCGAAAGACCCGGCGACGGTGATTGTTATCCCGGCGCAGGCGGCGTTGCAAAACGTCGGCGGCCGCTATCAGGTCACTCCAGCAGGCCGAACGGCCTATGCGCTGTCGATAGATTTACTCGACGCGTGGAGCGCAGCGCTGATTGTTAAAGTGCACCACGCGGGGGTCTCACTGAGTGAGGCTCGCAGCCAGCTGAGTGTTGATGAACGTCGCCAGCGACTCGACAGTCGTCTGCGTTTCCTGCTTTACAAAACTCGACGTCTCCCGCATTACCAGCAGACGCCGCAGCCGCAAACCCTCGACCAACTGCACCAGCTGCCGGTGTTAACCAAAGAAGCCCTGGAGAAAGAGTCGCCGCCTTATGGCCGGGGGATGGCGTCGGACGCACTTCCGTCCGGCGAAGTGCTGGTGTCGGGGTCCAGCGGCGGCAAGACCCGTTATATTCCCTACTCGCGCGATGACTGGCAAAGCATGATTCATGAGGCGGTACAGACGCTGTATGACGTCGGGCTGGCGGCGGGCGACAGGGTGGTGAACACGCTTTACGGCGGGCACATGTACGGTGGAATGTTGACCTCGTCGCAGGAGCTGGCGCTGATGCCGGTCGAGTCGTATACCGTGGGCCAAAACATTACCCCGCAAGAGTTGGTTAACCTGCAAAAAACCTTTGGCATCAATACGGTTATCGGCATTCCCAGCCTGCTCGACACCTTGCTCACGCAGGCAAAAGAGATCAATCCTCAGTTCAGCATCGAAAAGGTGATTTACGGTGGGGCGCTATGGCCTGAGCACCGCAAACAGTGGCTGACCGAGACGCTGGGGATCAAGACGTTTCACAGCATTCTGGCGGCCAATGACGGGGCGCAGATTGGCTATCAGTCAGGGGCTTTACAGGGCGTCGATCATTATCTGGTCGATGATTATAACTATGTTGAAATCGTCGATGACCACGGGCAGCCGGTCGCGGAGGGAGCGCGCGGGCATATTCTGCTGACCAATTGGCAGAAGTTTGAATATCCTCTAATTCGCTACAAAATCGGTGACGTTGGGCGCATTCACCGACAAGTGAACGGTGAGCGCGTGCTCGAGTTTCTCGGGCGCGGCGACGGTCTGATTGTTCTCAATGGCCGTAAGGCACTTTACTATCAACAAGTTGCCGATGTGCTGTCGGAGGAAGGAATAGGGCAAATTCAGCTGACCATTAGCCATCGGGGGCATCAGGAAACGCTGCAGGTCAGCGTTGAGGCTGCACATCCGGTGGATGCGCAGGCGCTGGAGCAAAAATTGCAGGCGGCGCTGCCGTCGCTGCGACCGGGTGACGGCGTGGCCATCGAGCTGCTGGATTTCCGCGTCAGGGTCGTTCAGGTGCAAAAACTGGCTCGTCATCCGGTCAGTGGCAAAATTCGGCTGGTTGAGGACCTGCGTTTTTCACCTTCCGGGGAGGTCGCATGATCCCTGCCAATACATTCCCGGCGCTGGGAAATAGCTTTTTTCCTCAGGAAACACTGTTGATGGGGGCCGGGCCTGTGCCTCAGCCACCGTCGGTGAAGCAGGCGAATACCCACATTGCCAGCCACCTGGGCCAGAGAATGAATGAGGTGGTTGAACAACTGAAGGCGATGGCACGCTATGCGTTTCAGACCACCACCCCCTGGGTTTTTGGTCTGTCAGGGCCGGGTTCGGCGGCGGCAGAGATGGCCATCGGTAATCTGGTTCATCGCCGCTCGCGCGTTTTGGCCATCAGCTCAGGGCATTTTGGCTTAAGGATGTGCGAAATGGCGCGACGTCATCAGGCCAAGGTGGTGCTGTTCGAATTCGACGGCAGGGAGGCCTTTCCGCTGGACCGGCTTCGTGCGTTGCTGGAGCAACAGGTTTTTGACGTGGTTACGCTGGTCCACGGCGAAACGTCGTCAACCACGCTGAACCCTGATTTGCCAGAGATTGCCGCGCTGTGTAAAAAACAGCGGGCGCTGGTGGTGGTCGATACGGTTTGTACGCTGGGAACCACCGAGGTATTGATGGACAACTGGCAGTTGGACGTGGTGTTTTGCGGTGGGCAAAAGGGCCTGTCGTCCATTCCCGGCGTGTCGTTGATTGCCTTCTCGAACGAGGCGTGGGAGCGCGTCGTTCAACGCACCTTTACGCCAACGCAGTGGTGCTATGACGCCCTGCTGGCGAAGGAGTTTTGGCATCACCACCGTTATCATTACACCGCACCGGTCAATGGTATTTTCGCTCTGCACGAGGCGCTGCGCCTGCTGAACGAAGAAACATTGCCGCTGCGCATTCAGCGTCATCGCCAGAGTTCGCAAGGCGTACAGAAGGTTCTTCTGCAATTTGGTTTAACGCTGGCGGCACCGCTGCCAACGCGGCTGGACGCCGTCGTTGGATTTCAGCTGCCGGTCTGGTTATCCTCTGTGGCGTTGATTGATCACCTGTTGTCACAGCATCAGGTCGAGATTTCAGCCTCATTCGGTTCACCGCTGTTACGCATCGGTCAAATGGGCGAGCAGTGTCGGGCGGCAAACGTACTTCGTTTGGTCACTGCGCTGGGTGAATCACTTGATGCATTAGGGCATCCCGTCGACCTGGTCGGCGCCTTAAAGACCGTATCGGCGCAGTATGGCCACAGGGAGTTGTTGCAATATGATTAGGAATTCTTTTTTATGGCCGTTGTTTATTCTGGATTTTATTCTGCATTTTAGCAGGGCGCTGACGTTTACATTTTTCCCCATTTATCTTTCACATACCCTGGGTTTTAATCCATTACTGACCGGCTATGCGCTGGGCGGAAGTCTGGTGACCGCCACGCTGGTAGGGGTCTATTGCGGGATTCTGATTGACCGCTTTACCCCACTGCGTTCACTGCTGCTGGCCATCGTGGTTTCTGTGCTGGTGTATAGCGTGCTTCCGGCGTCTCGTCAGTTTGCGCAGGTGTTCTTGCTGCTGGTGATCATCGAGGTGGCGTTTACCACCATGCATCTGTCGGTGAAGTCGCTGTTGACGGGATTATTGCCGTCGGGGCAGCGGGGGGCGGCCTACTCGATAAGTTATACGCTGATTAATATCGCTTTTTGCAGCGCGCCGATACTGGGTATCACCCTCAGTCACTTCGCTATACGCGCTCCGATGTGGCTTTCGGGGGCGCTCAGCGTAGTTTCTTTGCTGATTCTGCTGGCCGTTTATCGCCGTTATCGCGCCCATCTACGGATAACGCGTCCACAAAGCGGGCAAAAAACCGGTCTCAGGCAGACCTTTAAGGTCTTAGCCAGCGACAATCGTCTGCAACTTTTTACCCTCGGTGGATTGTTTAGTGCGCTGGTTTATGCACGTTTTGCCACCTACCTTTCGCAGTATCTGGGTTATGTGGTCAGTGAGTCGGAGGCGCTGAGGCTGATTACGCTTATCGTGAGTATTAACGCCGCAACCGTTATTCTGCTGCAATACGTGATAGGCAAAAGGATAACCCATAAAAATATGGTGTTTAGCGTGATGATTGGCAGCGGGTTGTTAGTCAGTGGATTGTTGTTCTATCAGGTCTCGGAGCTGACCATTTTCTGGATTATTGCCACCGTGCTATTTTCACTCGGAGAGGTGATTATCGTACCGTCCGAGTTTCTGTTTATCGACGCCATCGCGCGGGAAGATATGAAAGGGGCCTACTTTGGCGTCCAAAATATCTCGATGCTGGGCGGTGGGGCGAACGCTATCCTGTTTGGATATTTACTGGATAGCCATCTCGCCCGACCTGCGGCAATATTCTATTTCCTGATGGTGTTTGCGGTGCTTGGCTGTGCCCTTTATCTGATAGGCATCCGGCAAAAGCGGGCCGTTGCCGTGGTGGATGAGTCATAGCCTCAGGCTTTTAGCCTAAAATAAATTCAAAGTTGTCATGCAGGCATATCTGCTGTAGCTGACCGAGCAGCGCCGTGGGCAGAGGAACGCCGTTTTTGCTGCGTTCACGGTGCTGCCGATTCTCCGGATCGCCCGCCACTAACACCGGGCGTTGCACATCGCTTGGCGAGGTGGCGTGCAGGGTATCGATAATCTCGTCGAGGTCCTGCTTAAAACCGTTCTCCGTGCGGAAGGCTTTGGGGTCTAGCACCAGGAAGAAATGGCCAACGTTCGGCATGCCTTCTTTGTCGTTGGTGGCACCAAACGCTGCACCGGCCAATGGACCCGCGAGTATCTGCGCCAGCATCGCTAAACCATACCCCTTGTGACCCCCGGTTTCCTCTGCACCACCGACCGGCGTCAAGCCGCCTTTGGGGGTCTGAAAGATGTTATTTACCGCCAGCGCGCTGTCGGTGACCGGCTGACCGTTTTCATCAATAACCCAGCCTGACGGCAAAGGTTTGCTATAGAAATCATAAACCTTGACCTTGTTGGCCGCGACAGTGGTGGTGGCCATGTCCAGCACGAAATCGGCGTTTTTTCCGGCCGGGGCCGAAAAAGCAATCGGATTGGTGCCCAGCACCGCTGAGGCTGCGCCGGTCGGCACCAAAATCGCACCGCGGGTGGTGCTGGTGACCAGGCCTATCAAACCCTGTGAGGCGGCGTAGCGGGCGTAAAGACCGGCTGCGCCAAAATGGTTGGAGTGACGTACCACCACGGAGGCGAGGCCGAGGGTTTTTGCTTTCTCTACTGCCGTTTTTATCGCCAGCAGCGACGTGGCGTGGCCCAGAGAGTGGCCGCCGTCAATGACCGCCGTTGCCGGCGTTTCGTTGATAATTTTGGCTCGTGCGGCTGGTCGCCACTTGCCCGCCTGAAGAAGACGATGATAGTGCGGCAGCATCGAAATACCGTGTGAGTCGATGCCTAATAGGTCGGTTTCAATGATAAGCTCAGCCGTCTGAGCGGCAATATCATCGGGCATTCCCCAGCCGGTCAGAATAATTTCAGTCTGCTTTCTAAGAACCTCAGCTTGAAAAGTGGGTAATTGACGCATTGTTATTTCTCCAGTGTGAATATAATTTTTGTGATAATAAATGAAAGAAATTATTTTCTATTTTTTCTTTAGTGTTTAATTAAGTGAAATATACAGGGCCGTATTTTTTGTTATTGTTTATTTATTTTTTCTGTGGCCGGTGAACAACCAAGGGGCTGGGCTTTACCCCCCCTAGACATTAGTAGGTACTGCACGTATTTCCCAAACTAAAAAAATGGCTATCTATTTGTGAATTTTAGAAAAGCGATAGGGCACGAAATCATTGCTTATCTGTTTTTTTATCGTAGCATGAGAATTAGCTCCATTATCCTGGCTCACGGCTATTGAAACTGACGCTGTATCATTAATGGTACAGAATTATTAATCATTTGAATCATTCTCCACCGGGTGATATCGAATTAATCGAATAGGTTATCAACGTGTTTGCTATTAAATCCCCCCTTACTTATCTCCATCAACCCGGTTTACGCGCCCACGTTGGTGAATATATTTCTTCACTGGCTAAGAACATTGCGATTATTACCAGCCAGACGGCATGGAAGTCGGTTAATCCTGAGCTTGAAAACAGCCTTCAGTCGCACAATATTGCCTATCAGGTTGAATTTCTTAAAGGTGAATGTACCGAAGCGGCGATTGCCGAACATGCTGGCAAAGTAAAAGCGCAGGGGGCCGGAGTTGTATTAGGCATTGGCGGAGGCAGAGTGCTGGACACCGCGAAGGCGGTAGGCAATCGGCTCGACAACGTTGCCATCATCACGTTCCCGACGATTGCCGCGACCTGCGCAGCCTGGTCACCCGTGACCGTGTTGTACAACGAAGCCGGTGGGCAGGTGGGCGGCCTGCCGTTGCACCGAATGCCGGAGCGCGTTTTTGTCGATACCGAAGTGATCGCTAAAAGTGACGTTCGTTATCTCAAGGCCGGTATCGTTGACTCATTGGCTAAATGGTACGAGTTCCGCCCGTATCAGCAGAAAAGCGCAGAAAGCCTGGCGCTCAACTTCAAGGTGCAGGCGGCGCGCTATGCGGCCGAGGTGTTTGACGAGTTTGGTCGGCAGGCGGTAGAAGACAACCTGCACCACCGCGTGACGCCGGCGTTGATTAAAGTTATCGATGCCAACATCGCCGCCGCGGGCATGGCCAACAGCATGCGGGATGAATTCTCGTCGCCGGGCGTGGCGCACGCCATTCATAACCGTCTGACCCATCAGCCCGAGGTGCACGACTGGCTGCATGGCGAAAAGGTGGGCTTTGGTCTGCTGGTTCAGTCATATCTTGAAAGCGGCAGTGAAAAAGCCGACGCAAAACTGGTCGCGCTTTTAAAGCAATTCGATGCCCCGCTGCAACTTCCCGAGCTGCACGGTAATCGTGCCGAGACTCTGCGTGTGATTGCCGAACAGGTCGAATTCCCGGCTCAAGTTGCTGCACGGTTGCCGTTTGTCTTATCGCCCGCCACGCTGTTGAAGGCGTTGCAGGCAACCGAAAATACGGCTCCCAGCGCGCTTATCCTGTCCGAACGCATCCAACGGGTGACGGTTTCGGGGATTGCCAAGGCCAAACAGCTTACCGATAGCCTGAAGGAGGCGGGGGTCGATATTTTGGATATGACCACGGGCGAACCCGATTTCGACACCCCGAATCACGTCAAGCAGGCGGCCTATGCCGCCATCGAGCGTGGTGAAACCAAATACACGGCGGTGTCAGGCATCAAGCCTTTGCGTCAGGCGGTGCAGCGCAAACTTCAACGCGAAAACCATCTGGCGTACGACATCGACCAGATTGTTATCGCCAACGGGGCCAAGCAGATTATCTTTAACACTTTCGCCGCTACGCTGAATAAGGGAGATGAGGTATTAATTCCCGTACCGTTCTGGCCCAGCTTCCCGGATAGCGTGCGTTTCAACGGCGGGACACCGGTATTGCTATCCTGCCCGGTTGAGCAGGAATACAAGCTGACGCCCGCACAGCTTGAACAGGCGATAACGCCGCAAACGCGTTGGCTTGTTTTTAATAACCCGAGTAATCCGAGTGGGGCGGTCTATGATCGGACCGAACTGACGGCGCTAGCGGAGGTTATTCGCCGCCATCCGCAGGTCTGGGTATTGCTCGACGAACTCTATGAGCACGTGCTGTTTGACGAGCGCGAGCATCTCGGCCTGCTTAACGTTGCCCCTGACCTGCGCGAGCGTGCGCTATTAGTCGGCGGTGTCTCTAAAACCTATGCCATGACCGGCTGGCGCATCGGCTACGCTGCGGGTCCGAAAGCGCTGGCGCAGGCGTTGGCGCTGGTGCAACTGCAAACGACGTCGGGCGCCAGCTCGGTGAGTCAGGCCGCGGCGGTGGCGGCCTTTGACAGCGGCCTTGACTTCCTTAAGCCTCAGGTCGCCGCCTACCAGTACCGTCGCGACGTGCTGGTTGACGCGTTGTCGAAAATTGAGGGCCTGAAGCTGCTGTCGCCGCAGGGGGCGTTCTTTGTATTCTGCCAGTGTGAAGGGCTGCTCGGTCGCCAACGTCCAGACGGCAAAGTTTTAGCCAGCGAGGCGGACGTGGTCGAGTATATTCTTGAGAACGGTGTCTCAGGCGTCGGCGGCAGCACGTACGGATTATCGCCTTATTTCCGCCTGTCGATTGCTACCGACAATGCCACCGTGGAAGAGGCAGGGCGGCGCATCACGGCAGCTATTGAGCGGCTGAAATAAACGCGTAAAAGCGCCGCACTTCCTGTGCGGCGTGTATTGTTAACCCCGATTAATGAGTGAGGCAGCGATGCCTCACTCATTTTTGTTAATGCTTGCTCACCCAGACGTCGTAGGCGTTTTCAGGGATCTGTCTGAAGGTACGGAACCCAATGCCGTGTACATAGGACGCGGCGGCAATCTCGTCGTCCGGAGCATAGAGTGGAATCACCAGCGCCTGTTGCAGGAGGGCATAGTTCTGCAACTGACTGTAAATGGCTTTACGTTTAGCCTCGTCTAGCGTTTGTGCCGCTTCATTGAGCCATGCCGAGACTTTGGGATCGTCGGTGCGGCTGTAGTTAATCGCTCCTCCGGCGTTGATCGGCAGGTAATGGTTTTCGATGTCCAGACCGTCGGTATCGTCGTGGGAATTGGCGATGGAGCCGTAGTTACCGTTTTTGATGTACTGGAAGTAGGTGCCGGGATCGACGTAGCGGATCTTTAGCTCAATCCCTAGACGCTGGCGGGCCTGCGCCTGTAGCGCCTCCAGCAGCACGTCGCGCTGGTCACGCACCGTCACCTGAGACTGGACAACCAGAATGCTCAGACGTGCGCCGTTTTTGGTACGAATGCCGTCTGAGCCCTTGGTCGTCCAGCCTGCTTCATCGAGCAGTTTGTTCGCCAACTGCGGATTGTTGCCGTATTTGCCTTCAATGCTTTTGTCATAAAGCGGGTCGATGGGCGAAGTAATCCCCCAGCTGTGAATGCGGTGGCCGCGATAAATAGACGTCAGAATACCTGCAACGTCAAGCCCTTGCAGCAGCGCCTGACGCACGTTCAGCTCCTGCGTTGGGCCATCTTTGACGTTCAAAAACAGCGAGTAAGGCGTGCCGGTATTCGGCGCACTTTGATAGCTATAGTCTGGGTTGTCAATGAACTCTCCGGCGTCGTTACCGGAGATACCCTCGATGGCATCCACCTGACCGGAGAGCAGTGCACCGGTACGCACCGACGACTCTGGCAGAATGCGGTAGGTGATGCTGTTGAGGTAAGCCGGTCCCTGATGCGCAGCATTGCCGGAGGACCAGTGATAGTCCGGGTTACGTACGAAGACAATCTGCTGATTCTTGTCCCAGCGCTTGAGGATAAAAGGCCCGGTTCCCGCGATATCGGTACCGCCCGACTTCAAATCTGCCGCCTTCCACGAGGACGGAGAAATAAGTTTCAACCAGCTAATATAAGACAGGAACGGGCTATAGACCGCCTTGAGGGTGACCACCACGGTATAATCGTCCGGCGTTGCAATATTGGCAATGCGCGAGCCTATCACGCACATTGTTGAGCCGGCGCAATAGGTCAGGTTCTGAAGATTTTTAAAGTTCTCGGCAACCGCTGAGGCATTAAATTTCTCGCCGTTCGAAAATTTCACGTCCTGGCGTAAATGGAAGGTATAGGTTTTATGGTCTTTACTGATTTCATAGCCGGTTGCCAGCCATGGAATATAGCTGCCGTCGGCTTTACGCGCCAACAGCGATTCAAACGCCGCTCGCTGAACTAATTCCACTTTGGTCTGCCCGTTAAACTGTGGATTCAGCGTCGTGGGGTTGGTTTCAATGCCCCAGATAAAATCTCCGCCCTGTTGCGGTGTTTGCGGGGAATTATCGGCGGCATAAAGAGGATGGAGGGCGGAAATAACGAGTAAAGAAATTGCACTTATTGAATATTTCATAAAGTTCTCATCAAAAGATCAGGCAATTATTCCCGAGGGTGATAAATAAGAAGAGCTAATCATGGTAATTACGGCTTATTCAAAGAGACGGATTATTATTGATGAGCGGGTTTTATGAGTAAAATCACAATAATTGCTTAGGAATGAAAATAAAAAGCTTAGGTTTACGTTATTGAGGGTGAGGAATAGAGGTTTTATTCCCTGACGCCGGAAATACTTTAGCGCCAGGGAAGGGGGTGTTCATTTTCAACGATGATAGCAATCAGGCGGCTTTTACCGCACGGATTTTCTTCTCGCTAACGGCATTTTCAGCATCAGGCTGCTCGGCAGCGGGCTGGATTTCTGCTTTGTCTGATTCTGCGTTGGCATCAGCATCAGGAACCTTGCTGGTGCGCAGAATATGCTGAACCGCCTCTTTCTGCTCTGCAAAGAACAACCCCATGCTTTCTGCCTGCGTTTCGTCTAGCTCAAGGTTACTCTGCAATAACCAGTCTGAGAACGCTTCGGCCATGTCGAGCATTTTGTCATAGGCATCGGCTTCTTTTTTACTGGCAAAAGTCATTTTTTCTTCACCTTTTCTAACGACAACAAATTTTGTTTCAACAGCCATGGTTTACTCCTTATACTGTAATTATGTACAGTGTATCAGACGCGCGTGAAAAGTGCAGCCTCTGATGGCAATTTTTGTGAGGCGAGCAAGGAATTCGCCGACGGTTCGCCGGGGAGTTGTTGTTAGAAGGAATAACGTCATTCTGGCATTATGTTGGCCTGATTCACCGGCCATTCAACGGATGCCCGGCTTTTTTATGCCTTTTTAGGGCAGATGTTTCCATTCTGATTACAAAGACATTATTGTTTATTGCGATAACAATCACTCTATCTCGCGCCCTTGCCCGCGCGACTCGAAGGAATGGATTTAATGACCCCACAGATTGCGTTGCTGGTTTTAAATACCCTTACTGAAGAACATCAGGCGAGGGTGGCGCAGGCCTGCGACGCCACCTTTGCGCAGACCGACGAATCGCGCGCTACCGCTATTCGGGAGAAGGGCGCTGAATTTAGGGCCGTGCTTACCATTGGGCTGCTTGGCCTGACGCGTGAAGAGATGGAGGCCATGCCGAAGCTGGAGATTATTTGCTGCATGGGCGCGGGGTACGAAGGCATTGATATTGAGGCCGCCCGAGCGCGCGGCATCGTGGTCGTCAACGGGCGTGGCACGAATGATAACTGTGCGGCCGACCACGCGATGGGGCTGGTCATTGCCACCGTGCGTAATTTCCGCAGACTCGACAAACTCTGCCGTGACGGCGTCTGGCGGACCTCCATTCCTCAGCCGACCAACGTGTCGGGTAAACGCATGGGAATTTACGGATTGGGCACCATCGGCGAGAAAATCGCCAGACGCGCGCAGGGGTTTGATATGGCGATTGGCTATCACAATCGGCGCGCCAAGGCAGACTCGGCCTATCGCTATTTTGATAACCTGCTCGACCTCGCTGCATGGTGCGACATTCTGGTTTGCGCTGCCCCGGGCGGTGCCGAAACCAAACACAGCATTGATGCTGCGGTGCTGGAAAAACTCGGGCCAGAGGGTTATCTGATTAATATCGGGCGCGGCAGTTTGGTCGAGACGTCTCTCCTCGCCGCGGCCCTGCGCGACGGGGTGATTGCGGGGGCGGGAATCGACGTCTATGAGACCGAACCCCAGCGCCCCGAGGCATTACTGGACCTCGACAATCTGTTGATTACGCCGCACCTCGCCGGTTGGTCACCTGAGGCGACGCAGGCGCAGCTGAGTCTGTTCCTCGCCAATCTTGAGGGGCATTTCACCGGCAGCGGCGTGCTTTCACCGGTCTAAAAAGGCGATTATTCGCCAGGCTTGTCTCCCCGCTCCGGCACTTCCTCGGAGAACCGGGCGGTAATGGCATCGCGCTCATAGCCTTGTCGCTCGGTCAAAATGTGGTAAAGCTCTGGACGACGGCCGTGGATCCAGCGGCGTCCGGTGCTCATGGCCATTAACGACAGGTCGAGGCTGGCGCAGACCATCGCGTCGGCTGCCGCGCAGGTTTCGTCAATAATGCGGCCGTAAGGATCTAAAATCATCGCATTGCCGGTACGCACTTCGTCATCGTCAGCCCCCACGCCGTTGCTGAATAAAATAAACAGTCCGTTGTCGTGGGCACGGGCCGGTAACCAGCGCAGCAGCCATTCCCGACCGTTCGCGCCTCTAAAGGCGGCGGTAATCTCCTCTTTTCGGCTTTCTCGCTGCTCCCACAGCGCGACCGCAATAGGCTTCATACCGTGAGGGCTGCGCGAGTGAGTTCCACCGGTCTGATGAGGCGCTAACAGGATATCTGCTCCCAACAGCGCCGTCGCGCGCACGTTTTCGACCAGGTTATTATCCCAGCAGATCAGTATTCCCACCTTCACGCCCCATGGGGTATCAAAAACCGTGAAGCTGTCGCCGCTGCTGATGGCCGGGTGCTCAAAAGCATGCAGCTTGCGGTGGGCGTGCAAAGTACCGTCCGGCAGGCAGGCGACGTAGGTATTATAAAGGCGCCCGTCATCCGCGCGCTCAATCAGCCCGGCACCAATCAGCATTTGATGCCTGATTGCCAGAGAGCGAATTAATGCCACCGAGGTGCCGGTGTCGAGAGGTTCAGCCAGCGCGTGGACCTGCGCCGACGTCAGTTTGGGCACGTGCCAGTATCCCGTGATGCACATTTCGGGGAAGGTCAGGATTTTCACGCCCTGAACCGCCGCCTGTTCGATAAATTTCTCCATCATCAATAAGTTGTATTTTTTATTGCCCGCCTGATGCTGAAACTGTACCACGGCAGCTTTTAAAGACTTTGATTCGCGCATTTCTGTTCTCCAAAGGCAGTGAGAGGGATTATTTACACCGGTAGTAGAGCAGGGCGGCTGATAACTTTATAATGAAAGCTTTTCGTCTCCTGATAACTTATTGGAATGCAAAAATGAATCTGCGGTTGCTCAAAGCCTTTGTGACTCTGGCAGAGAAGGGGAATTACGCCGACGCAGCGCAGACGCTGGCGGTCTCGCAACCGGCGTTGACCAAACAGATCAATCTGCTCGAGTCGACGATTAATGTGGCTCTTTTCTCACGCGGAAGGCAGGGCACCTCACTGACTGCGGGCGGGAAACGGCTGCTGCCCGAGGCTGAGAAGGTGCTCAAACAGGCGGGGTTATTTTTGCAGCGTGCCGAGGGTGTCGCGAAGGGTGAAGAGGGCATGATGGCAGTAGGGTTTGGGCTCTCGAGCTTTACCTTTGCGCCGCAGTGCATTGCGCATTTTCGGCGTCATTACCCTGGGGTAAACGTTTCGCTGGAGGATCTGCCGTCTTCGCAGCAGGAAGAAATGCTGCAAAGCGGCGTGCTGCAGGTTGGTTTTGTTCGCGTTCCGCCGAAAGCACCGCTGGAGTATCGCGCGCTGTTCGAGGATAGGCTGGTGCTCGCCGTGCCGGAAGAAAGCGCATTAAACGTGGAACAGTGGCTGGCAAAACTGCCGTTACTCAGGCTTTACACCGAACGAGGCCGTGGACTGAACCTGCAAACTGACCTGTTTTTGCAGGCCAATCGGCTTCATCCGTCTTCAAGCCAACAGGTAGAGGACATCCAGACTATCGTCGCGCTGGTGGTTGCAGGCATTGGCGTTGCGCTGCTGCCGCAAAGCGTTGCCCATATTGCGCCGACGGGATTTACGATGGTGCCGATTAGCGGTGAAACCACCGCTTGGCAGGTGGGTATCGCCTGGGACGGACAGGCGGAGGACCGTATTCGCGACAATTTTATTGCGACAATATTTTTGCAGTAAACCCGACAATGCCCTAGAGGAAGTGATACACGACGCCTCGAGAAGGGGAGAATTAAATGCGTCGGCGGTGCGGCGCGAGCTTGTCCTGCTAATTTGCGCTTATTTAAGCGATGACTCAAAAAAATATAAAGCCTGACTTAATTGATAAGGTATACGACAGTTTTAATCGCTAACCCTTGTGAGAGTAGGCGTGGCGTCCCATTTTTGGAACAGGGGAGGAGATTGTAGCAACAGCCCTGTTTTTTCAAAGTGTGCTTGCGATCCCAATAGCAGAGAGTCACTTCAATCTCCCCCTTCTCTTAAGGCAAATTCAATCTAGCATTACACATAATTTTACATTATCTTTACTAATGTGTTCATTCGCTCCATATCATAAAAAAATTGCTTTCCATCATGAGGGTTAGATATGAAATTAAAAATGGCACCACGCATTCTTTTGTCCTGTTTGGCTCTGGCCATGATCCCCTCTGCAAACGCAGCGACCGCAACCGGGACATTTCAGGTACTGATTACCATCCTCAAATCCTGTTCCGTAACGGCAGGGGCATCCTCAAACATTAACCTTGGCTCAGTCAATGCGGGGGCAACGGCTGCCGCAGGCAACAGCACTATCTCTGTGGACTGCTCAAGAACCACGCCTTATTACATCGGTCTGGCACCTTCCAGTACCAATGGCGGAACAACCACCGGCTCTGGCTCTATGTCCTCGGTTGCTAACTCAACAACCAACACCGACAAAGTGCCCTATCAGTTGAACCAGACCTCCGCAACGGGTGCCGTCTGGGGTAACACAGCGACCTCGACGAATGTCGGTAATGGCGTGGCCGGAACAGGGACCGGGGCTGCACAAACTTATACCGTCTACGCGACAGCAACCAGCACTAACTTTGCCCCTGACAGCTACGCCGATACCGTCACTGTCAACGTGAATTACTGATTCAAAAAGGTTCAATCCAGGAAAGGAGATGACGTTGAAATTGCTTGTGCGGCAGTTTGTTTTTGCATGCCTGCTAGGGACGGCGGTTTGGGGAACCGAGGCTGCGGCCAGCGGCCTGCAGGTTTCCCCGGTAAGTTTAACACTGACAGGCAACCAGAATGCCGGCGGCCTGTGGTTAAGCAATCAGGGAGATAATATTGTTAACGCGCAGGTACGTGTCTATCACTGGAGCCAAAGTAATTTTGCCGATACCTTGTCCTCTTCTCAGGGACTGGTAGTGAGTCCGCCTATGCTGACACTGGCACCCGGCGCTCGACAGTTGATCCGTATTATTCGCGTGGGCGCACCGCCAAATAATGTCGAAGACGCCTATCGGCTGGCTATTGATGAACTTCCTCCTGCCACGCTGCAAAAAAATAAATTGGAATTTGTACTGCATTATTCGTTACCCGTTTTTATTCAACCGGCAAGCAATCCTCCTACTTCGGTAAAATTGCAATGGACGCTGAGACATATCGGCAATAGTGATTTTTTGGAAGTTAATAATCAGGGAAATAGCCATGCTCAGCTATCCGCGATTACCTATATAAGCCCTAATGGTGCGCGCAAAGTCATCACCCCTGGATTATTAGGTTACGTTCTTCCTGGAATGACCATGCGCTGGATACTACCCGTCTCTAACGAGTATCTTAATCGCGGTAGCAAAATTGAAGTGTCAATAAATGGCGAAAAAACGCTACAGGATTTGTAATAACCCGCGCCATCTGGTGAAGGTTTTTTTACTGCATGGAATATTAATCTCGTCAGGGGCCATCGCGGAGGTCAATACTCCCGGCGGTCAGCCTGACGGTATTATTAATGACACAGCGCGTATTCCTGGTATTGACCTGTATCTTGATGTAACCCTAAATGGCAATCATTTGGGGTTAGCCCATTTTGGCGATGCCAATGGGAAATTATACGCCAGCGCAAATACCCTGCGGCAGCTGGGATTTCGGCTGCCTAAAGAGGCAACCGACGCCGTTAGCCTAAATAATATTGACCAACTCAAGATAGATTACGACGTTCAGCAACAGACGCTGAATATGACCGTGCCGTTGAGCCAGCTGGATTCCGCGACCACCGAGCTCAACGGGCTTAATATGCAAAGTCCTGCGGCAGCCAAATCGCGCGGCATGCTGCTCAACTACGATCTTTATGCCGCGCAGCAAAACGGCACCACGGCCAACAGTTTTACTGAATTTCGTGCCTTTAACTCCGAGGGCGTATTCAGTTCGACTCAGCTTACCCGCTATTCCGAGCAGACTAACAGCGGTTCTCAGGGCAACGAGTTTAGCCGACTGGATACCAGCTGGCGATCGTCATTCCCCGACAAACTACTGGCTGTCACCGTCGGGGATACCCTAACCAGTTCGCTCTCCTGGTCTCGCCCCACGCGCATTGCTGGTATTCAGATTGGCACCGACTACAGCCTGCAACCCTATCTGCGCACCGCACCGCTGCCGACGTTCCTCGGTTCGGCGACCTTGCCCTCCAGCGTCGAACTGTTTGTTAATGGCATGAAGTACTATAACGGACAGGTGCCGTCGGGTAATTTTGCCATCAATACGATGCCGAATATCAGCGGCGCCGGTAACGCACAGGTGGTGATGACGGACGCGCTGGGCAGAACGACGACACAGAATTTTTCTTTCTATAACGACCAGCAGCTGCTGCGTGAAGGACTCAAGGACTGGTCGGCGGAAGTGGGCGTGGTGCGTAAAAACTACGGTTATGCGTCCAACGACTATGGCAGCACGCCGGCGGCGAGCGGCACCTGGCGCTACGGCGTGAGCAACACCCTGACCACCGGAATACACTCCGAGGCGACAGACGGGCTGGCCAACGGCGGCGTGAGCAGCGACTGGATCCCCGGTTCGCAGAGCGGCACAATTTCCACCTCGCTGGCCTTCAGCACCGATCGGGGGCAGAGCGGTTCCCTTTACAGCGTGGGCTACCGCTGGGCGGGAACCTGTTTCAGCTTTGGGGCCAGTACAACGGCGACCACCGGCAATTATCACGACGTGGCGACGCATTATGGCACTGCGCCTCCCGCACTTAACAGCAACGTCGTGGTGGGTTACGACACGGGTTACCTGGGTAACGTCAGCCTAAGCTACCTGCAGTTTCGCTATCCGCAGGAAAGCGCCATTCGCTACGCCAATGCCAACTGGTTCAAATCGGTGGCAGAAAATGTCTATCTCAGCGCCGGTTATAGCCAAAATATGGATGACAAGAGCGACCGCAGCGTCTATCTGATGGTCTCCGTAACGCTGGATAATCGCATCACCGCCAGCACCACCGTGCAGCGTACCAACAATCAGACCGGCTATCAGGTTAACGCCAGTCAGTCGCAGCCGTCTGAGGGAGGCTGGGGCTGGAACGTGGCCGCCGACCAGCAGGATTCTCAGCAGAGCGGGCAGGGTGAGGTGGGTTATCTGGGGCGTTACGGTAATGTCTACACCGGATTCAACAACATGCCGGATAACCATTATGGTTATGCTGGGGCCAGTGGTTCCTTGGTGATGATGGGCGGCGGACTGTTTGCTGCACGGGAAATCACCAATGGGTTTGCGGTGGTCTCCACCGACGGCGTGCCTGATGTCCCGGTGAAACTGCAAAACAATCCGGTTGGCACCACCAATAACAGCGGACTGCTGCTGGTGACGCCGCTGAACAGCTATCAAAAGAACCTGTTGAGTATCGACCCGATGAGTCTACCGGCCAACACACGTATCACTCGCATTGAGGCCAACGCGACGCCGGGTGACCGTTCGGGAACGCTGGTGAACTTTACCATTGAGTCGGTTCGTGCCGCCCAGGTGGTGCTGACCGACGCGCGCGGCAAGGTTATCCCTGAAGGCAGTCAGGTTCGACTCAACGGTGACCAAAGTCAGACCGTGCCGGTGGGCTTCGACGGTATGGCCTATTTTGATACGCTGAAACAACATAATACGCTGCAGGTGACCACCAATTCCGGTACCTGTTCCGTTCAATTCGATTATCCGGCGAAAACCGAGGGTATTCCACAGATTGGCCCGCTGGCCTGTAAGTAAAGCCAGCGAGGTCAAGGAGTGATTAGGATGCGGTGTAGAAATCTGTTGCTGCTGGCAGGATTGGGGCTTTGCCCAACAATGAGTTATGCGCTTGCCTGTTCGGTAACCAACGTACAGTCCATCAATTTTGGCACGGTTAATCCGCTCTCGACCTCCAGTAGCAGCACCAGCATGACTTTTGGCTACAGCTGTACTCGAGGGGTTCTGGACGGCCTGCTGACCGCCGTCACTCTGTGCTTTAACATTGGTGCCTCGTCCAACAGCGGGCAGGTCACGACGCGCACCATGGCGAATACCCTCACGTCCTCCAATACCCTGAGTTACCAGCTCTATCAGGGGACGTCGAGCGGCACGGTGTGGGGGAGCCAATTTGTGGCGGGCACCACGCCTGCGATGGTCAACCTCTCTTCGCTGGTCGTCGGCGTTCCCTCAACCGGCAGTCTGACCGTGGCTGCGGTGTTGCCTCTGCCGCAAATTTCCGCCATCCCCGGCAGTTTTCAGGATATCTATTCCTCCGCTACTGCGATTGTCACCAGCAATACCGGGCTTCTGGTGCCACCGGGAAGTTGTGGAACGACGGTGGCAACTACCTTTGCCTTCAACGTCCTGGCGACGGTTGCCAAGCAGTGTACGGTTACCCCTAATGGCAACATCAGTATGGGGTCGGTCAATAGTACGGCAACCAATACCACCTCAAGCAACACGTTAAGCGTCGCCTGTAGCAACGGCACGGCGTATACCGTAGGACTGGTGCCATCAAACAGCAGCACCACGGGGAGTGGGGTGATGGTCACCAGCCCGAGCAACGGCGACCAGGTCCCTTATCAACTCAGTTCAACGGCGGGGCCTAATGGTACGGTGTGGGGAAGCGCCTCAACCAACCAGGTCGCGGGCACAGGAAACGGTTCAGCAACCAGCTATACTGTCTATGCCACCGTTCCCAGCGCCAACTATACGCCCGGTAACTATGCGGATACGGTGACGGTTAATGTGACCTATTAGACGTCATAATGATAAAAACAACGCCTTGCAGGAGGTATTTGTGAGCCAGTCATCTTCTTCCCCGCAGTCTATGGGGCGGCGCGCCCTTGAGACCGAGCCTCAATATATTAATTCACCGATGACCTCTGCCGCTGCCTTTTTGATTCTCGCCGTTAAGGACGACAGTCATTCGCTCGCGACCGTTCGCTCGGTCATCGGCAGTACCGACGATCTGATTAAAGATGTGCAGGTGCGAACTATCGAGGTGCAATTTACCTGCAATGTCGGGATTTCCTCTCGCATCTGGAGCGCGCTGAGCGGTAAACCGATGCCTAAAGAGCTTGCGCCGTTCAAGGAAATCAAGGGCGCTAAACATACCGCGGTGAGTACCGAAGGCGACCTGCTGTACCATATCCGCGCGGGCTCGGCTGACCTTATTATCGAGTTTGAAAAACTGCTGCTGGAAGCCTTTGGCGACAGCGTGACCGCCCTCGATGATGTCGCCGGATTCCGCTATTTCAACGGCCGAGACCTGCTGGGATTTGTAGACGGAACCGCCAATCCGGTCGGCCTTGCTTTACCCGAGGCGACGATCGTCGGTGATGAGGATCCTGATTATGCAGGTGGCAGCTACGTGGTGATTCAGAAATACCTGCATAACATGGCGGCATGGCGCGCGCAGAAGGTCGAAACGCAGGAGGCCATCATCGGCCGTACCAAGTTTGACAATGTCGAATTACCGGACGCAACCGAAGGGCAAAAGTCGCATAAGACGCTGTGCACCATTGAGGACAGTCAGGGTGAGTACGATATTTTGCGCGACAATATGCCGTTTGCCGTGCCGGGCAAAGGAGAATACGGCACCTATTTTATTGGCTATTGCCGTTATTTATGGGTGATTGAGAAAATGTTAGAGCGGATGTTTATCGGCAATCCGCCGCCGCTGCACGATCGTATTCTGGATTTCTCTACCGCCGTTTCCGGTGTGACCTTTTTTGTTCCGGCGCGTAAATTCTTGAGCGATCTGGGGGGATGAAATAAACCCTTCATGCTATGAAGCGGCATGAAGGGCCGTTATTGCCGCGGGATAAGGGGATATTTAACGGGTTGATTATTTACGGTCGAGAGAAAATTTACCCGGTCCGGTCACGGCGAGCAGTAATAATCCCCCTACGATGGCAATATTTTTATAGAAATTGATTTCGTTGGCATAGTGCGCCGCACCGGTTAGACCCCAGAAAGGGTGACCAATTAAACCGGTTGCAAGGGTATACACCGCCATAATCAGCGCCAGCGGACGAGTATAAAAACCTAAAATAAGTGCAATGCCGACGAAGAACTCCATCACTACGGCAATAATCGCCGCGACGGTTGGGAACGGCGCACCTACCGAACTCATATAAGTCACTGTACCGCTAAAGCCGGTTATTTTCTCCAGACCGAAAATAACAAATAAAAGCATGAGCAGAACACGAGCCACAAGAATGATAATATCGCTGTATTTAGCAACGGAAAAATAACGCATAAGTGCCTTCCTGGTTAATTAATTTATAAACTGAAAGTTACTTTAACTCTTTCGTCATTGCGCATAAACTCCGTAAATGAACAACATAATCCCATAAGTGGCATAATCATGAAGTTTGACCCAGCGGATATGGTCCTGTTTGCCTGCGTAGTGGAGGAAGGCAGTTTCTCGGGGGCAGCAGAACGTCTCGACATCCCGAACTCAACCGTCTCGCGACGGATTTCAACGCTGGAAAACCAACTGGGTGAGCGCCTGCTGGTTCGCACCACCCGCAAGATGGTGATTACGGAATATGGTAAGGCGGTGCTGCGCCATGCCCAGCAGATTTCAGCCGAAATGGAGTCCATGCTGGCACTCACCGAAAACCGTAAGGCCAAGCCGAGCGGATTGCTGAGAATATCGATGCCGGGTGATTTCTCGCAGAACATGATTGGAGCGCTGCTGGCGGACTTCATTGAAAAATACCCCGACGTGACGCTGGATATCGACTCCTCCCAGCAGCGGGTTGATATCATCAGTGAGGGCTATGACGTCGCGCTACGTATGGGCAATCTGCAGAATGATTCTACGCTGGTGGCACGACAGCTTAGCACCTTTCGCGTGGCGCTCTACGCCTCGCCCAAGTTTCTTAAAAAGAGCGGGGCGGTAAAGCATCCGCAGGAATTGATGCATCGCGCCGTGCTAAGGCTTCGAACGCGTGGAGGGGAGGTTTCCCCGTGGCAACTCATCCGGGGAGACGAGTCCTGGGAGGGCAGCCCTCCGATGCGCGCGGTGGCCAACTCGCCGAGTGTGTTAATCAATCTTGCCCGGCTTGGGGCCGGGATAACCAGTGTAACGACGCATTTCGCCCATCCATTTCTGGAAAATGGAGAACTGGTGAGGGTACTCGAAGATTGGGAGTGTCCCGGCGTTCCCGTGTGGGCGGTATTCCCCGGACGGCGCTTGATGCCCTCAAGAACCCGGGTATTTATCGACAGTCTGGTTGCCAGCTTTGGGAAGTTTACCTCAACCTACTGAACCCCAACCACGGCAGCGCGTGGTTGTTCAGCTTAACTCTTTCAACGCAATTCAGGCAGCGTCAAAAATCACGTACAGCTTACGCATAGTGGTCTCAACCACCCAGGTGCCCTCGGTATTGGCCTCGAAGAAAAACGAGTCTCCGGCCGTAAAGGTCAATGTTGCCTCGCCGTCTGGGGTAAATGAACCGCTGCCACCGAGAAAATGCATGATCTCCGCCTGCCTGACCGAACGCCGGTAGCTGCCCGGCGTACATTCAAAGATACCGCTGTCGATGTCTTCCTTACCTGGAATGACCTTCTGCAGGCCGGAAAGCTTAACGGCAGGGGTATCGGGCAGTCCCTCAACGTTTCCCCAGGATTCCAACGCCTCGATAGAGGCCGGTTGTCCAATTTTTTGTACCTTCATTTAGTGAGTTCCTCAGCGTGGATGCAGTCAGGTTTTAGGGGGTTTTACGCTGTCCAGCTTACGGAATGCCTTAAAAACTTTATTAAACTTATGGGCGCTGGATTAACACATCAGAGTGCGAATCGACCCGGGTTTGGCAGGAAGTTTTGTCGGAGTGCGCTAAGGGGTGCAAACACACCCCATAGCGCTTTTCTTGTCGCGGGCTATTTCTTCACCTCAGGCTGGCCGACGCTCTGTTTCCTCAGTTTTGCCACCTCCTCGGCATTAACGGCTGACGCGCTATTTCCCCAACTGCTGCGAATAAAAGTTACCACGTCTGCCACCTGCTGGTCGTTCAGCCGCCATGCAAAATCTGGCATAGTCAGGCCGGTGATGGACTCGCGGGTTACCGGGGTTTTAGCGCCTGCCAGAACAATGTTGATCAGTGAGGACGGATCATCCCCCATCACGGCGGTATTCCCGGCAAGGGCAGGGAAGCTTTTTGTATACCCTTTGCCATCAATACGGTGACAGGCGGAGCAGTTATTCATATAAAGCAGAGATCCCGGTTGAGACATATCGCCTTTTATCAGCGCAGCGCTAGTCGAATCCGCTTTTGCAGAGGCTTGGGCCGGGGCATCGGACGACGGCAATGATTTAAGATAAGTTGCAATGGCGCTGAGATCGGCATCGGTGAGATATTGCGTGCTTTTCTCGATGGCTTCGCTCATGGGGCCAAATGCCGCATTCCCGTCGGTGTGGCCTGTCTTAAGGAACTCGGCAATCTCCTGCGCCGACCAGCTGCCCAACCCCGTTTTGCTATTGCCCGTCAGATCAGGCGCGGACCATCCGGCTAGCTGACCGCCGCTAAGGAAGCGCTTATCGTGCTGATCAAAGCCTTTTTCCTGATAAGCCAGTCCGCGCGGCGTATGGCAGGTTCCGCAGTGCGTAAGGCCCTGCACCAGGTAAGCCCCGCGATTCCATTCTGCACTTTGCGTCTGGTCGGGCTTATAGACATCGCTATCGTGGAAGGCCCAGTCCCACGCTGCCAGTGGCCATCGCATATTTAACGGCCATGGAATATCGCTCTTTCTGTTTGTCTGATGCACCGGCTTAACCTCATTCATCAAATAAGAATAAAGGGCGTGCATATCATCATCGTTTATTTTGGCATATTCCGTGTATGGCATGGCGGGATATAAACGATGACCGTCTTTTGCGATCCCTTGGCGTAACGCGCGTGAGAAATCTTCATAGCTGTAATTACCGATACCGGTGTCTTTATCTGGCGTAATATTGGTCGAGTAAATTGCCCCCACCGGAGTAACCATTTTCAACCCCCCTGTAAAAGGCGCGGAACCGGAGACGGTATGGCAGGCAGCACAGTCCCCTGTGGTGGCGATATATTCACCGCTGGCGACTTTTTCCTGAAAGTTTTCCGGGGCGGCCATGGCGAATTTGCAGGAAATAAATGCAGCAACAAATAACGAGAGTTGTTTTATTTTCATGTCTTTATTGCCTCAGTTAACGCTGAACCAGAGGCCCTGGATTTTTAAGATATTGCGACTTGATAGCGTTAGCGGCAAACAGCGTGGTCGCGCCAACGATTCCAGTCGGGTTGTAGGCAATGTTTTGCGGGAAGCAGCATGCGCCGAGAACAAAAACATTGGGCACATCCCAGCTTTGCAAATACTTGTTCACAACGCTGGTACGAGGGTCATCGCCCATGACCGCACCGCCGGTAGTATGCGTGGATTGATAAGGGCGGACATCGTAATGGGAATCCAGGTTTTTAAAGCCCATGCTGTAAGACAGCGGGTTGAGTTCCTTGACGATGTTCTCGACTTTTCCGGCCAGGAACTGGGTCAGTTTTAATTCATTTTGCTGCCAGTCGTAGGTCATCCTTAACAGCGGGAGTCCGTAGGCGTCCTTATAGGTTGGGTCGAGATCCAGGAAGCATTGCTTATACGGCATCACCGAGGCCGAGGAGCCGACGCTCATATTATGCAGATAGTTGTCTTTTATAGACTGCTTCCAACCCGATCCCCAGTTAGGTGCACCTTTAGGTAATACCATCTGTTGAATTGGTCTTGCGCCGGTGGCGTGGGCCGAAATACTGCCGCCGCCGATAAAGCCTACGTCGGAGTGGTCGAAGTTTTCACCGTTGAAATTATCGATATAGACCCCCGAAGCGCCCGCCGCGGCAAAGTGGTTGAAGTACACCTCTTTGCCAAAGAACAATTTGGCTGCGCCATCGATTTGATAGGCATAGTTTCTGCCCACCACGCCTTCACCGGTGTCAGGGTTGTAAGGTTTTCCAATCCCAGAAAGTAACAGCAGGCGAACGTTATGCAGCTGGAAAGCGCTGAGAATAACCAGCGAGGCAGGTTGTTCAACTTCTTCGCCATTAGCATCGATATAGGTCACGCCCGTGGCTTTCTTTCCGGTGGAGTCGGTAAGTACGCGCAGTACGTGGGAGTGGGGGCGCAATTCGAAATTACTGTACTGCTTGAGCGCCGGTATGACACAGGTCTGCGGTGACGCCTTGGAATAGTTGAAACAGCCAAATCTTTCGCAGAATCCGCAGTAGTTACAGGCCCCCATCTGAACGCCGTAGGGGTTGGTATAGCCGCCGGTGCTGATGGCCGCAGGACCGGAAAAGGCGTGATAACCCTGGTTCTTGACTACGTTGCGAAATAGCTGGCCCGCATACTGATCTTTCAGCGGTTTATTCGGATAGTCGCCGCTGCGCGGTGCTTCGAAGGGGTTGCCTCCCTCAATAATTTTGCCCTGAATATTCCCCGCCTGGCCTGAAGCGCCACAAATTTTCTCAAACTTATCAAAATAGGGCTCCATTTCCGCATAGGTAAAGGGATAATCCTGAACGGTCATATCAGCAGGAATAAATTTAGCGCCATATTTTTCAGTGATAGTGGTTTTAACTTTCAGGTCGCTTTCAAGCGGACGCCACAACAAACCGTTCCAGTGAACGCCAGCACCGCCTACGCCATCGCCGGGTAAGAATGAGCCCAAACGGCGGTAGGGATAGGCTTTGCTTCCTGGGGTATGGCGGATAGTGACCGTTTCTTTCGAAATGTTCTGGAATAACTTAAGCCTTATCCCATAAGTTAATTCATCAACGATGCGTGGATAGGTAAAGTCGGGGTAGGTATCACGCTGTTCGCCGCGTTCTAACGCAACAATTTTTAATCCAGTCTCGGATAATTCTCTTGCCATTACAGAGCCGGTCCAACCAAAACCGACAATAACAATATCAACTTGCTCTTTTTTTATCGTCATTTTTATGCGCCATTCTTACCTGAAATACTCACCGGACCCAGCGGGTAATGGGTATTGGGATTATCCATTACCTGAACAAAATCAGCGCGAGCGCCCGGGAAGCCGATCATTTTCCACGATGCCTGGGTGCGGTTTCCGCCATGAATAGGGTCGGCGAGATAGCCTTCTTTGGTGTTCTCCAACAGCTGGCCGAAAAACAGTTTGGAAGAAATATCGGCAAGCTGGATGTGACCCGCCTCAAGCGCGTGTAATACCCCCTCTCGCTCGGCATTTTCCAGGTCTGCAAATTTCTTCTGATATTTTTGCTGGCAGTATTGATCGGTGGCTTTAATTCCCCTGCGATATATATCACGCGGCACCAGATTAGTTTGATATCCCAGCTCTGGAATGGTTTGCTCAAACGGCGGTTGCATATACCACAAGGCGCCGTGACCGTAGGGCAGCTCCATTTGCTTATCAATATAGACAGGCACACCTTCGCTCACCGCACCGGGACCATTATCGTCCTGAGGAATTAACCGATCGGTGGCCGAAATAATGAAGCGCCATTCCTCGTGATTAAAAAATATCGGTACATATTGATAGACGAATTCATCCTCTTTATTTTTTTCAGCGGCTGAAACACTTTTTGCAATAACAGTTCCTGAAAGGGCGGTAACCGGCAATATCGCAAGGGAACGTTGAAGGAATTTTCTGCGAGAGTTTACAATCTCACCCTCTTCTTTTTTCATTATCTCCGACCTCAACTTATTGTTATAAAAAATAAATAAAAGTTAAAATAAAGTTACATATTTTGCGTTGGCAGACTTATAGCATGGGGTAATCACAAAAAACACAGGCTGACTGGTTATGAATGCCAACGGAGCAGGTTATGAATTGCCTAATGGAATGACTTTTTATGGGGTTTTACGCACCGGAATAACAACAGAAGGGGAGGGGAGATATCAGGTCTTGACGTATTTGGTTGCATATACTTACATGCATTAATGGACGTAAGTGAGCTTATTTAGCCTGTTTTTGGCGTTAGGATTAACTTTAGTTTAAGGGTAATGCAGAAAATGGGTATGTCATGGGCGAGGGATTTTTATATTCTAGATAATAAAAAACCACGCCGGAGCGTGGTTTTTAAATTCAACCGTAAAGATGGATAATTAAACGTTGAACAGGAAGTTCATTACGTCGCCATCTTTAACGATGTAGTCTTTGCCTTCTGAACGCATTTTACCGGCTTCTTTCGCGCCTTGCTCACCTTTGTAGGTGACGAAGTCGTCAAAACCGATTGTCTGTGCGCGGATAAAGCCTTTCTCAAAGTCGGTGTGGATCTTACCGGCTGCCTGAGGTGCGGTAGCGCCTACTGGAATGGTCCAGGCGCGAACTTCTTTCACACCGGCGGTGAAGTAGGTTTGCAGGTTCAGCAGCTCGTAACCTGCGCGGATAACGCGGTTCAGGCCCGGCTCTTCCAGACCCAGTTCAGCCATGAACTCAGCGCGGTCTTCGTCTTCCAGCTCGGCGATATCAGATTCAACGGCGGCACAAACGGCAACCACAACGGAACCTTCGGCATCAGCGATTGCGCGAACTTTGTCGAGGTACGGGTTGTTTTCGAAACCGTCTTCGTTAACGTTGGCGATATACATGGTCGGCTTCAGGGTCAGGAAGCTGAGGTAGCGGATGGCCGCTTTGTCTTCGTCTGACAGGTCAAGCGCACGCAGCATACCGGCTTGTTCAAGCTGCGGCAGGCATTTTTCCAGCGCAGCCAGTTCAGCTTTTGCGTCTTTATCGCCGCCTTTGGCTTTCTTCTGTACGCGGTGAATCGCGCGCTCACAGGTGTCGAGGTCAGAAAGCGCCAGCTCGGTGTTGATCACGTCGATGTCATCAGCCGGGTCAACTCTGTTGTTAACGTGGATGATATTGTCGTTTTCGAAACAACGGACAACGTGGCCAATAGCTTCGGTTTCACGGATGTTGGTCAGGAACTGGTTACCCAGGCCTTCACCTTTTGACGCGCCTTTAACCAGACCGGCGATATCAACGAATTCCATGGTGGTTGGGACAACGCGCTGAGGTTTCACTATCTCGCACAGTTTGTCGAGACGTGGATCGGGCATTGGTACAACGCCGGTATTCGGTTCGATGGTGCAGAACGGGAAATTGGCCGCTTCGATACCTGCTTTGGTCAGCGCATTGAAAAGAGTTGATTTACCAACGTTCGGCAGGCCGACGATACCGCATTTGAATCCCATGTTTTATATCACCTTAATATCTTAATAATCAGGAGCTTAAAGTAATCATCCTGATGTAATGACCATAATTCCGCTTATTATACACAGTTTGCGTGTTGAACTCGATCCGCATCTTTTTAAGGTAAAATGCCCCCACTCTTGTTATTGTCGCCTTGTTTGTTTTATTTAACTCAAAGTATTGGATATTCGCATGTTAACTCTGAAGAACTTCAGGGCGGCTGACGTCAAAAATGACGTATTGGCCGGCTTTGTAGTTGCTGTCTCAATGATCCCTGAAGCGGTGGGCTTCTCGCTGGTGGCAGGCCTGTCACCAATAGTCGGGTTACATACCGCGTTTATCATCGGTATCGTCACCGCGTTGTTCGGCGGTAAGCCGGGCATGGTGTCAGGTGCGGCGGGGTCGATAGTGGTGGTATTAATGAGCCTCGCGGCGCAGCACGGCATGGGCTACGTACTTTGGGCTACGCTGTTTGCCGGACTGATTCAGATTGCCATCGGCGTGTTCCGGCTGGGCAAATTTATTCGTCTGGTGCCGCTTCCCGCTATTCACGGTTTCGTCAACGGATTAGCGATAGTCATTATGCTGGCGCAGCTGCACATGATTGCCGGACAGGGGATGTTGATGTACGGGCTGGTGCTGCTGGCGATTGCCGTGGTCGTCATCTTTCCGAAAATTACCCGCGTTATTCCTTCGTCGCTGGCCGCGCTGATTATCGTTTCTGCGGTCGCGATAGGTTTTCACCTGCACACGCTGCGGGTCGGTGATTTAGCGGATATCTCTGGCGCATTGCCGAGCTTCTCGCTGCCGGCTGCGCCCTTTACCCTCGATATGCTGAAGGTTGTGCTGCCTTATGCGGTGGTTATCGCGCTGGTGGGACTCATCGAATCGCTGCTGACCATGACGGTGCTCGATGAAATGGGGGGCAAGAAAGGCAACGGTAACCGCGAGAGTATTGCGCAGGGTGCCGGTAATACTCTTTGCGGCCTGTTTGGCTGCTTCGCCGGGTGCGCGATGATTGGGCAGTCGATCATCAACTTCACCTCGGGCGGTCGCGGTCGCATCTCCGGCACGGTAGGCGCTATTCTGCTGATCCTCTTCGTGGTGAGCCTGGCGGATTATATCGGCCTGATTCCGGTCGCTGCACTGGCGGGCATTATGCTGGTGGTGTGCTATAACACCTTTGAGTGGAGCTCGTTCCGCCGTCTGCGCCGTATGCCGAAGTCTGACGCGCTGGTGATGGTGGCCGTGACCCTGATTACTATTTTCACCGATCTAGCCGTGGCGGTCATCAGCGGAGTGATTATCTCCGCGCTGGTCTTTGCCTGGCAGCACGCGCGTATCAGCATTCGCAGCCGTCAGCAGAAGGGGGATTTGGTGATGTATAAGCTGGAAGGGCCGCTGTTCTTTGGCTCAACCGCCGCCTTCGCCGAGCTGTTTACGCCAGAGCAGGATCCGCAAAATGTGATCCTGGATTTCTCGGCCACGCGGGTGATGGATTCAAGCGGCGTCGAGGCGATTGATAAAATCACCGGTCGCTATCTCGAGGCGGGCAAGACTATCCGTTTACGCCACCTGAGTGCCGACTGCGTGAGGCTACTCGCCAAGGCGGGGCCATTCTGTAGCCACGAGCTGGACGACCCAGACTATTACGTTGCGGAAGATAATTACCAGACTGACGATAAATCGTTGGGAAAAGAAACGTTTAGGGTAAGAACCTAACAACGTGGGTGAGAGAGGCTATGCGTAAGTTACCCCTCTCACGCTTCCCCCACGCCGGGGGAAGCGGCCTTAAACGCTTAACCTTCTGCTTTAAAACTGTGCAAACGGTTCATCGCTTTCAATAACCCGTCTTTCATCAGAATATCCGTACAGCGCAACGACTCGTCAATGGCTTCATCAATCAGCTTCTGTTCGCTGGCCGGCGGTTTACCGAGCACAAAACCGACGACCTTACTGCGATCGCCAGGATGACCGATGCCGATGCGCAGGCGATAGAAGTTTGGATTGTTACCCAGCTTGCTCTGAATATCTTTTAAACCGTTATGGCCGCCGTTGCCGCCACCCAGTTTGATCTTCGCGATACCGGGAAGGAAGTCCAGTTCGTCGTGGGCGACCAGAATTTCGGCCGGTTCAATACGGTAGAAGTTCGCCATGGCGCTGACCGCCTTGCCGCTCAGGTTCATGAAGGTGGTCGGCACCAACAGACGTACGTCTTGCCCATTCATTGATAAACGCGCCGTGTAGCCGAAGAATTTACTCTCTTCTTTTAACTGTTGGTTATGCTGACGGGCCAATTGATCCACATACCATGCACCGGCATTGTGGCGGGTCTGGGCATATTCGGCTCCGGGATTCGCCAGGCCAACGATTAATTTAATGCTGCTCACGTTCTTTTCGCTTCTCGAGGGAATAATCTGGCCGATAGTTTACCCGTGCTTTGCCGCCGTGCCAAACCGTGCGGTAAATAAAGCCCCCCATTACTTCAGAATCGAATAGTTACATTTTATAATTATTCACCTTTCAATGAGATATCCCCAAAGAAGCGTAAAGATTTGTCATTTTGCATCTCCACACTGTGATCGTGCCCGCAACCCCTCCCCGACGTGACGGCTATAATTTATACAGGATGAAGTGACGCTCTTTGCTTAATGCAAAGGAAAATGCAAAGGATTTAAGGAGGTGACGAATGAAACGTAAAAACGCAGCCCTGTGCGGTAACCTGTTGATGGGAGTAGGATTGGTTATCATGGTTGGCGGTATCGCCTATGCGGTACTCAGCCAGGTGTCCAACCTTGGCATGCCTGACTTCTTCACCCACGGTGCCGTCATGAGCATATTCATCGGTGCACTGCTGTGGTTAACCGGGGCACGGGTCGGGGGACGCGAAGCCGTCGCCGATCGTTACTATTGGGTACGTCATTACGACGCTCGCTGCCGTAAAAATCATCGCCACTCCTGACCCTAACCGCTGCGTGAAGCGAAAGCGCGCTGACTTAAGGTTAGAAACTAAAAAGCCCCGGGGATCCGGGGCTTTTTATTGTTAATCGCTTTTATACCGCACGGTTAAAAGGATTAATGCTCGAACATCGCTGAAATCGATTCTTCATTGCTGATACGGCGGATGGCTTCAGCCAGCATGCCGGACAGCGTCAAAGTGCGCACGTTTTTCAGGGCGCGAATTTCAGGAGACAGCGGGATGGTATCACACACGATCACTTCATCAATCACGGAGTGCTTGATGTTCTCTACGGCGTTGCCGGAGAAGATTGGGTGAGTCGCATAGGCGAAGACACGCTTGGCACCGCGCTCTTTCAGCGCTTCAGCGGCTTTACACAGGGTGCCGCCGGTGTCGATCATGTCATCAACCAGGATACAGTCACGACCGCTTACGTCACCAATAATGTGCATCACCTGCGAAACGTTTGCGCGAGGGCGACGTTTATCGATGATGGCCATGTCGGTGTCATTCAGCAGTTTAGCAACGGCACGCGCACGAACAACGCCGCCGATGTCTGGAGAAACCACGATTGGGTTTTCGAGATTTTGCTGCATCATGTCTTCGAGCAGGATTGGGCTACCGAACACGTTATCAACCGGGACATCGAAGAAGCCCTGGATTTGTTCTGCGTGCAAATCAACGGTTAAAACGCGGTCAACGCCTACGCTGGAAAGGAAGTCGGCAACGACTTTGGCGGTGATCGGTACACGCGCTGAACGCACGCGGCGATCCTGACGTGCATAACCGAAGTAGGGGATAACTGCCGTGATGCGGCCGGCAGAGGCGCGCCGGAGTGCATCGACCATTACCACGAGTTCCATCAGGTTGTCGTTAGTAGGCGCGCAGGTGGATTGGATAATGAAAATATCTCCGCCACGTACATTTTCGTTAATTTGCACACTTACTTCACCGTCACTAAAACGACTGACGGCGGCGTCACCTAGGCTGGTGTATAAACGGTTGGCAATACGTTGTGCTAGTTCCGGGATGGCGTTACCAGCAAAAAGCTTCATATCAGGCACGAGAAGAACCTCAGGCTTGCGTCCAGAGAAGATATCGGCTTGTGATTTCACCGGGCGGTGAGCGAAACCACAGCAATATACATACGTACAACTTACCCTTCGTCCCTCAGCGAGCGGCGGATGTTTCCGCGGGCTGAAGTCGGTCAGGTATACAGATTAAATCTAAAAAATTCCGAGAGGCTGGCAAAGAACAGACACAAATAGCGGGAACTTGTGACTCTCTACGCTTTGGCTGCGGCTCTCATCAGCTCGGCACGTGTTTTGTGCAGCGGCGAGACGTTAACGCCTCGGGCGACAAAACCGTTAATCCATGCCGGCGCCTTACTCAACACCTCGTTGGCGGACTCCTCTGTGTCGAATTCGGCAAACACACAGGCCCCTGTTCCGGTGAGGCGCGACGGCGCGTATTCTAGCAGCCATGAAACAAGCTGTTCAACCTCGCAAAAACGTTTTCTTGCAATAGGTTCACAATCATTAGTGTAAGTTGTGTGCAATAGCACATCAATCGAGCGTTTTGGCGTATCTCGAATCAGTTCGGGATCGCCAAAAATAGCCGGTGTCGGAATACTGACGCCAGGATGCGCGACCAGATACCATTTTTCTGCCGGTGAAACGGGCTGTAACACTTCCCCGATGCCTTCGGCAAACGCGGCGTGTCCCATCACAAACACCGGCACGTCTGCCCCGAGGGTAACGCCCAGCTCCGCCAGCTCGCTGTCGCTGAAATGGCAATTCCACAGCAGATTGAGCGCCACTAACGTGGTTGCCGCGTTGGAGGAGCCCCCACCGAGACCTCCGCCCATCGGCAGACGCTTTTCTATCTGGATGTCCATACCACACGGCGACGGCAGGCCTTGCTGCGCCATACGCGCCTGCAACAGTTTCGCGGCACGTATAATCAGGTTCTGCTCATCCGGCACGCCCTCGACGGAAGGGCTGAGCGTGATTTTATCGTCATCACGGGGCGTAAACGCCAGGCTGTCTCCGTAGTCAACAAACTGAAACAGGGTTTGCAGATTGTGATAGCCGTTGGCGCGTTGCCCGGTGATGTACAGGAATAAATTGAGTTTAGCCGGAGATGGCCAAAAAAGCGTCATCTCAGTTTAGCGTCCAGCTGTCCATTTTTAACTTAATGCGCTGCGTGCCCTGAGTCATCTCGAGGCGGTTCGGCAGCGGTGGTGTGACGGTAGTGTCGTAGCTCTGATAGCTGACGCTGCCGTTGAGGCCTTTCTGTTTATAGTTGACCTGGCGCAGACGGTACTGGCTGTCGAGGCTGAAGTCGCTGCTGTCGCCCGGCAGGCCCAGCATCCACTGGCGCATATTGGACAGCGGGATCGACATGCCGGTCAGCTTCTGAATCATGTCATCAGGATTGTTGCTGGTGTATTGTTTACCCTGATTATTAGTCAGCTGCGCGTTGCCGTCCTGCACTTTCAGTTCCATCTCGGTGCTGCCCAGCGGATTGGTCAGCAGCAGGCGATAGCTCTGTGGCGAGAATTGCTGCCAGAAGAAGTGCGCATACACTTTCTGACTGTCTGAGATATAGGCGAAGGATCCGCGGGTCTGGTAGTGATCCAGTTGCTTAACCTGCTGTTCGTGCTGACGCCACTGCGGCGAAGTCGGGCTGGTAGAAGGACCGGTGGTCGGCGAGAAGGTCGAACAGGCGGTCAGCACCAGGCTGGCGAGAGGAAGCAGGCGAAGCAGGTTGGCTTTATGCATTGGCATAACGAGTCGGGTCCTTTCATTAAAACAATCTTCCGGGGAGTCTAGCACACCTTGCAGGCGGAGGCTGCCCAGCGTTGAAGTTTGAAAAATCACGCGATGATGAGGGAATCACTTTGCCTTTGACAGCAGGTTAATGTAATCAGCTTTGTCTGGGAAAAGTGGCCAATTTTGGTGTAAATGATTATCAATCTCTACTGCTAGGTGCCGTTAATCACAGCTTTTTACAAAAACCGGACAGATAGTGCGGTGTGGCTTTTATTGATCTCACTCATCTTGTAGAATGCGCCTCAGACGTAAACCCATACAAAGAAAAGTCTCTTTCGACTATCGCTCCCATGACCCTACTTGCATTAGGTATTAATCACAAAACCGCCCCGGTATCTCTGCGTGAAAAGGTCACGTTCTCGCCAGACACTATCGAACAGGCGCTCTCCAGTCTGCTTCAGCAACCGCTGGTGCAGGGCGGCGTCGTGCTGTCAACCTGTAACCGCACCGAGCTGTATCTCAGCGTCGAGCAGCAGGAAAAGCTGGCGGGAAAGGGCGATGTGCATGAGCAGCTGGTTGCCTGGTTATGTGATTATCATCAGTTGAGCGCGGAAGAGGTCAAGAAAAGCCTTTACTGGCACCAGGATAACGACGCAGTCAGTCACCTGATGCGCGTCGCCAGCGGTTTGGATTCGCTGGTGCTCGGCGAGCCGCAGATCCTCGGTCAAGTGAAGAAAGCCTTTGCCGAATCGCAGCACGGTCATGCGGTGTCGGGTGAGCTTGAGCGTTTATTCCAGAAGTCATTCTCAGTGGCAAAACGCGTGCGCACCGAAACCGACATCGGGGCCAGCGCGGTTTCCGTTGCCTTCGCCGCCTGTACGCTGGCGCGTCAAATATTCGAATCTCTCGCTGAAGTCAACGTGCTGCTGGTCGGTGCGGGTGAGACCATCGAGCTTGTCGCACGTCATCTGCGCGAACACAACGTCCGTCATATGATGATTGCCAACCGTACCCGCGAACGTGCGCAGGTGCTTGCCGATGAAGTTGGCGCTGAGGTTGTTTCTTTGCAAGACATCGACGCCCGTCTGGCCGATGCCGATATTATCATCAGTTCTACCGCCAGCCCGCTGCCGATTATCGGTAAAGGCATGGTCGAGCGTGCGCTGAAAGCGCGTCGCAATCAGCCGATGCTGATGGTCGATATCGCGGTTCCCCGTGATATCGAGCCGGAAGTCGGCAAACTCGCCAACGCCTACCTTTATAGCGTTGATGACCTGCACAGCATTATTCAAAAAAATCTTGCCCAACGTAAGGCCGCCGCGATTCAGGCAGAGTCTATCGTCGAGCAGGAAAGCTCCAACTTTATGGCCTGGTTGCGCTCTCAGGGCGCCGTTGAAGTTATCCGCGATTATCGCTCCCGCGCCGATACCGTCCGCGCCGATATGGAAGCCAAAGCCCTGGCGGCAATTGCGCAGGGTGCCGACGTCCAAAGCGTTATTCACGAACTGGCCCATAAACTCACCAACCGCCTTATTCATGCCCCAACCCGTTCACTGCAACAGGCCGCCAGCGATGGTGATGTTGAGCGTTTGCAAATTTTACGCGATAGTCTCGGTCTAGATCAGTAAAATACCCGAAAGGTCGAGTACCTGAAGGCGGCCACCACACCTGCGTCTGGATGGACGCGGGTATAGTTCTTATTATCACAGGGTAAAACACTACGCATGAAGCCTTCTATCGTTGCCAAACTGGAAGTGTTACAAGAGCGCCATGAAGAAGTTCAGGCGATGCTCGGCGACGCCACTGTCATTGCCGATCAGGAAAAATTCCGCAATCTTTCTCGCGAATATGCTCAGTTGAGCGATGTTTCCGCCTGCTTCCTGACCTGGCGTCAGGCGCAGGAAGACCTGGTCGCCGCGCAGGAGATGCTCGACGATCCCGAGATGCGCGAGATGGCGCAGGACGAAATCAAGCAGTGTGAGGCCAAGCTCGAAGAGCTCGAGAAAGAACTCCAGCTGCTGCTGCTGCCAAAAGATCCCGACGACGAGCGCAGCGCCTTCCTTGAAATCCGCGCCGGAACCGGCGGTGACGAGGCGGCGATTTTTGCCGGTGACCTGTTCCGTATGTACAGCCGTTATGCCGAGACGCGTCGCTGGCGCGTCGAAGTCATGAGCGCCAACGACGGCGAGCACGGCGGATATAAAGAAGTGATCGCCAAGGTGACCGGTGACGGCGTTTACGGTCAGTTCAAATTCGAGTCCGGCGGCCACCGCGTTCAACGCGTCCCCGAGACCGAATCGCAGGGTCGTATCCACACTTCTGCCTGTACTGTTGCCGTGCTGCCTGAGGTTCCTGAGGCCGAAATGCCTGAAATCAACGCCGGTGACCTGCGTATTGATACCTTCCGCTCCTCGGGTGCGGGCGGCCAGCACGTTAACACCACCGACTCGGCTATCCGTATTACCCACTTGCCGACCGGCATCGTGGTTGAGTGTCAGGACGAACGTTCGCAGCACAAAAACAAGGCTAAGGCACTCTCTGTGCTGGGCGCGCGTATTCGTGCCGCTGAGGTGTCAAAGCGTCAGTTAGAAGAGGCCTCAACGCGCCGCAATCTGCTGGGCAGCGGCGACCGTTCTGACCGCAACCGCACCTACAATTTCCCGCAGGGAAGGGTGACCGACCACCGCATCAACCTGACAATCTACCGTCTGGACGAAGTGATGGAAGGCAAGTTGGATATGCTTATCCAACCTATCGTGCAGGAATATCAGGCCGACCAGCTCGCCGCGCTGTCCGAGCAGGAATAATGGACTTTAGCCGCTGGTTGACCCAAGCCGTTGGGCGTCTGGCGGCCAGTGATAGCCCGAAGCGGGATGCTGAAATCCTGCTCGGGCACGTCACCGGTCGTACCCGCACCTATATCATGGCCTTTGGCGAAACAGAGCTTAGCGACGATCAACGGCTACAGCTCGAGTCTTTGCTGAGCCGACGCGAGAAGGGCGAACCCGTCGCCTATCTGGTCGGCGAGCGTGAGTTCTGGTCTTTGCCGCTGTCCGTTTCTCCCGCCACGCTTATCCCGCGCCCCGACACCGAGTGTCTGGTTGAGCAGGCGTTGCTGCGCCTTGAGCCTTCCCCTGCGCGAGTGCTGGATTTAGGCACCGGCACCGGCGCTATTGCGCTTGCTATCGCCAGCGAAAGGCCCGACTGCCAGATAACGGGCGTTGACTTACAGCCCGACGCCGTGGCGCTGGCGCAGTACAACGGCAGCAAACTCGCTATCCCCAATGCCCAATTTTTGCAGGGCAGCTGGTTTGTACCGGTCGGGGAGCAATCCTTCGAGATTATCGTCAGTAATCCTCCCTATATTGACGCCACCGACCCGCACCTTGCGCAGGGTGACGTACGCTTTGAACCCGCTACTGCCTTGATTGCAGACAATAAAGGTCTCGCCGACATTGACTATATTGTCTCTCAGGCACCGGCATTTCTTGTGCCCGGCGGCTGGCTGTTGCTCGAGCACGGTTGGGAACAGGGAGAGTCTGTCAGAACTATCCTACAGGCAGCCGGTTTTAACGCAATTGAGACGGTCAAAGACTATGGGGATAACGATCGCATCACTCTTGGACAATGGCCCGCTTTGTCTCAGGCCGAGTTGCCCTGATTTTGAAAACCCCCTCGGCCTGTTTTGGATGAAAATTTCGTCCTAAAGTGTCGCAGGTATGAGGGACATCCCGCAATAATTGAGCCTTTTCGGCTAACCTAATAAAAAAGGAAGCAGTAATGTCATCATATATTTGGGTAAAAGATTTCCATATCGTGTTTATTACGTTAAGTATCGCGCTCTTTGTGCTGCGCTTTTTCTGGAAATGGGCGAATGCCGACATCATGCAGAAGCGCTGGGTCAAGATTGCGCCGCATATCATTGATACCTTTATGTTGTTAAGCGGCATCTGGCTGGTCTTCATTACCCACTTTTATCCTTTCTCCCCACAAGGTTCATGGCTGACCGAAAAGCTATTTGGCGTTATCATCTATATCGCTCTTGGATTTGTGGCTCTAGGGTCAGGCAAGGACGGCTTGCGCAGCCAAAAGACGCGCTGGGTGGCTTTTATTCTGGCCTTGGGTTGTTTGTATTTGATTGTTAAGCTAGCCATAACAAAAATACCGCTGCTAATGGGATAACTATGAGCACCATTGCTGATTTTGAATTTAACACTGCGCCGTTAAGTGCAGGTGTCATCCTGGTGACGCAGGCAATCCGCTTTGATTTTAAGGCCGACGATGTCAATCGCCAGTTACAGGCGCTGATCGACGAAGCCCGCAGTAAGGTACCTGAAAACCTGAGTCAGGATCAGCAGCTGGAAGTACTGATTGAACTGTTTTATCGCACCTGGGGTTTTGGCGGAGCAGGCGGCGTATACCGCCTGTCCGATGCAATCTGGATAGACAAAGTGCTGGCCTCGCGTCAGGGTACGCCGGTGTCGTTGGGGGTCATTTTCCTGCACATCGCCCATGCGCTTGAGCTGCCGCTGATGCCGGTCATTTTTCCGACCCAGCTTATCCTACGAGCCGACTGGCTTGACGAAGAGATGTGGCTGGTCAATCCGCTCAACGGTGAAACGCTTAGCGAGCACGTTTTAGAAGTGTGGCTGAAAGGCAATCTTGGCGTTAGCGCCGAGATAGAGGACGAAGACCTCGAAGAGGCCGACCACACCATGATTATCCGCAAGATGCTCGACACGCTCAAAGCCGCACTGATGGAAGAGAAACAGATGGAGCTGGCGCTTAGCACCAGCGAAGCAGTGCTCGAGTTCGATCCCGACGATCCCTATGAGATTCGCGATCGCGGGCTTATCTATGCGCAGCTCGACTGCAATCACGTGGCCATCTCGGATTTGAATTATTTCGTCGAGCAGTGCCCGGAAGATCCGATTTCCGAAGTGATTAAAGTTCAGATTCACTCTATTGAACAAAAGCAGATAACGTTACATTAATGAGCTCGGCGTGAACCGGGCGATAACGCTTACATTTGTACCATTAATTTATTGATTAAGGCCAAAGCATGAAACATAAAGTGGTTAGCATTAAGGACATCAACGTAGCAAACGATTTGCCGTTTGTGTTGTTTGGCGGCATGAACGTGCTGGAATCACGTGACATGGCGATGCGCGTTTGCGAACACTACGTGAAAGTGACCGACAAACTTGGCATTCCTTATGTTTTCAAAGCCTCTTTTGACAAAGCCAACCGTTCTTCCATCCACTCTTACCGTGGGCCTGGCCTTGATGAAGGCATGAAGATTTTCCAGGACCTGAAAGCGGCCTTTGGCGTGAAAATTATCACCGACGTTCATGAAAGCTGGCAGGCACAGCCGGTTGCCGACGTGGTTGACGTGATTCAGCTGCCTGCTTTCCTGGCTCGTCAGACTGACCTGGTTGAAGCTATGGCCAAGACTGGCGCGGTTATCAACGTCAAGAAACCCCAGTTCGTTAGCCCAGGCCAGATGGGTAACATCGTCGACAAGTTCAAGGAAGGCGGCAACGATCAGGTTATTCTTTGCGATCGCGGAAGCAACTTTGGTTATGACAATCTGGTCGTTGATATGCTGGGCATGAACGTGATGATTAACGCCACTGGCGGCCATCCGGTTATCTTCGACGTGACCCACGCATTGCAGACCCGTGACCCGTTCGGTGCTGCTTCTGGTGGTCGTCGCGCGCAGGTTGCCGAGCTGGCGCGCGCGGGCATGGCGGTGGGCATTGCTGGCCTGTTTATCGAAGCTCACGAAGATCCGGCTCACGCCAAGTGTGACGGTCCTTCTGCGCTGCCACTGGACAAGCTTGAGCCGTTCCTGGTGCAGATGAAAGCCATTGACGACCTGGTGAAAAGCTTCCCGGCGCTGGATACCAGCAAATAAGCATTGCTGACGCCTTAATATGGATGTCAGTTAACGAGAGGCGACCTTGGGGTCGCCTTTTTAATGTTATCGATACTCGTGAGATATAAATGGAAACAAGCTTTCTTATCGTTCCGGGTTATACCAATTCAGGTCCTGAACATTGGCAGTCCTATATAGAAAGAAAATACTCAAATGTTAGCCGTGTTGTTCAAGATGACTGGAATACCCCAGATAAAGAGACGTGGGTTGCCTGTCTGGACGCTTTTATAAAACAAACACCCGGCAATATTGTGCTGGTAGGCCACAGCTGTGGGGCTGTCGCGGTTGCGCAGTGGGCAAGCTTGTATTCGGAACAGAGAGTCAAGGCCGCCGTTTTGGTGGCGCCTGCCGACGTTGACTCAGCCACTGCACTTGAAGAAATCCGTCAACAGAGGCCATTACCGGCACAGAGAATCGCTTTTCCGACACTGCTCATTTGCAGTGATAACGATGAGCATCTTTCTCTGGACAAAGCCCACACCTTGGCCGCCGCGTGGGGAAGCGAAATAACCGTCATCTCAAAAGCAGGGCATATGAATACCGCAGCGGGTTATGGAGAGTGGATTGCAGGTGAGGAAATGATCGAGAATTTCACGGGTGAAAAACTGATCGAGAGTCGTGCAACGTTGTGCAACTGAACTCCCTAAACTTTCCCACTGTGTTTTGCTAATTTTACCGTCATGAAACGCAGAAAAAAAGGCCCTGATTTTCATCAGGGCCTTTTTTTAAATTTGGCGGTGAGAGAGGGGTTCGAACCCTCGATACGCTTTCGCGTATACACACTTTCCAGGCGTGCTCCTTCAGCCACTCAGACACCTCACCGTGGCGTTGCTCTGCTGTAGCAGCTCAACGGGGCGCTACTATAGGGAGACAACCATTTTGGGTCAAGGATTATTTCCGAAATGTTGACTGTGTGCTTAGGAGTTCAGCAATCTGCTGATAAATTACTCGCTTAGGGTGCTGCGGCGAGCAGAAACGAAAAAGGGTCCAGATTTTCATCTGGACCCTTCCGCATAATATGGCGGTGAGAGAGGGGTTCGAACCCTCGATACGCTTTCGCGTATACACACTTTCCAGGCGTGCTCCTTCAGCCACTCAGACACCTCACCGTAGTTGGACAAACACACTGTGCTTGCTCAACGGACGCTAATGTAGGGAATTCTGCCCCCAGCGTCAACACTCTTTTAGTTTTTCCGATTCGTTTAGCGATTTTTAAAGCAATTTGCTGATTTACAGAACAAAAAGGCTCATATAACGACAGCCTCGGGGTGATTTACCCTTGTTTCAGCCGCGGCTTGTTCTTCTATTTTTGCCCGTTTTGGCGGGAAAAGCATCGTGTGGTTATAAGAAACAATTTATTCAAAGAAATGCTAGGAATTTTGCTAACGACATCGGTATAACATCGTAGCACTTAAAAACCAGAGCATAAAAAACCGCCGCGTTTTTGAGCAGCCATCATCCATGCATTTTTCGATTGTTCAACAAGGCAGTACAGGGGTTTGACTTGAGTTATTTAGAAAACACATCACACCATCGTTCGGTGGTACCTGAGGGGTCCGGCGCACTGTTCTTTATCCAGACTTTCTCGACGTTGGGCTTTGCGGTTCTTTATTCCACGCTGGTGCTCTATGCCACTAAACGTCTGGGATTCAGCGAAAGCCAAGCCAACACCATCATGGGCGTCTTCGGTGCCTTTAACTATGGCCTGCATATGTTTGGCGGCTATCTTGGCGGACGCTACCTCAGCAACCGTAACCTGTTTGTGCTTGGTATGGTGCTGCAAGTCATTGGCTGTGCGCTGATTGCCCTGGCAGGCGTTACCGGGCTTTACTGGGGACTGGCGATGTTCCTGACCGGCAGCGGACTGAACGTGACCTGCCTGAACATGATGCTGACTCAGCGTTTCAAGCCGGAAGATGACCGCCGTGAAGCCGCGTTCTTATGGAACTATGCAGGTATGAACCTCGGGTTCTTTATTGGTTTTGCCGTCGCGGGCTATTATCAGCTGACGGAAAACTATCGTGCGCTGTTCCTGTTTGCCACGCTGGGCAATGCGGTCGCTATCGTGCTGACCCTGTCGCGTTGGAATATCCTCAAGGATATCAATACGCCGCTTAACCAGGTCAATTCACGTCAGCTTATGCAGCGCATGCTGGTGGGCATCGCGATTCTGGTGGTGCTGGTACCTGTCATTCGCGTTTTGCTGACTCATGCCGCCTTTAGCAGCTATTTTGTGGTTGTGCTTGGCGCAATTATTTTCATCATCATGGGCAGGGTGACCGCTCGCCATCGTCAGCAGGATGAAAAAAGCCGCATGAAGGCTTACCTGCTGCTGGCGGCGGGTTCGCTGGTGTTCTGGACGCTCTACCAGCTCGCGCCGATGGGCCTGATGTTGTTCTCCGAGAACAACATCAACCTCAACGTTTACGGCTTCCGCGTCGCGCCACAGTGGATCCAGGACATCAATACCGTGGTCATCGTCGTCGGCGGGCCGCTGATGGCACTGCTGTTCAAGCATTTGCGTCAGCGTGGCTGGCGTATCGATATCCCGATGCAGTTCTCCGGCGCGCTGTTCTGCATCGGACTGGGCATGCTGGTGCTGCCGCTGGGGATTCATTTTGCCGGCAGTGACGGCCTGATGGCGTTCAAATGGATCGTTATTAGCTACGTTTTCCAGAGCATTGGCGAACTGATGATTTCACCTATCGGCTACGCGATGATTGGCAAACTGGCCCCGGCTCGTTATCAGGGCGTGATGATGGGTTGCTGGATGATGGTGACCGGCGTCGCTTCCGTGCTGGCGAGCTATATCTCTGGCCTGATGCCCACCAATACCGGCAGCACGCCGCTGCTGACCAATCCGGGCTACAGTGAAGTGTTCAACGTGCTGGGCTGGGGCTCGGTCGCGACCGGCGTCGTGCTGATGCTGCTTGTCCCGCTGCTGCGCCGCTTGATCCAGCGCGTACCTGCGTAAATACTGCTTCCGAAAGCCCTGACAATCAGGGCTTTTTTTTAAACAATTTTTGCAAGCAAAGGTTGCATCACGGTGATTTTAGAGGAAATCTAACAGGGCAAAGGAGGCTACAACATGAACATCATCTTCTATCACCCTAAAACAGATTCAGAGCCATGGATTGAGGGCATTCGCCACCGACTTCCCGAAGCTAACGTCCGCGTCTGGCACCGTGGCGATACCGCACCCGCCGACTACGCGCTAGTCTGGCATCCCCCGCAGGAAATGTTGGCTCCACGCAGCGACCTCAAAGGCATTTTCGTGCTGGGCGCAGGCGTCGACGCCATTCTTAATCAGGAGCATCGCCACCCGGGTACCTTGCCTGCGGGTGTGCCGTTGATCCGTCTCGAAGACACCGGCATGGCGCTGCAAATGCAGGAGTACGCGCTGGCGAGCGTGCTGCGCTACTTCCGTCGTCTGGACGAGTATCAGCTGTTTCAGCAGCAGAAACAGTGGCAACCGCTGCCTGCGCATCAGCACAGCCATTTCACGATAGGTATTCTTGGTGCCGGTATTCTCGGTACCGCAGTCGCGCAAAAGCTTATCGATCTTAAATTCAAGGTACGCAGCTGGAGCCGTAGCCCAAAAGTGCTCGACGGCGTGGAGAGTTTCTACGGCGATGACCAGCTCGATGATTTCGCCAGCGGCTGCAAGCTGCTGATTAATCTGCTGCCAAATACACCGCAAACGGTCGGGATCCTTAATAAAAAGCTGTTCTCCAACCTGAGCAAGGGCAGCTATCTGATCAATCTGGGACGCGGCATGCACCTGGTGGACGGCGACCTGTTAAAGGCGCTCGACGACGGGCAAATCGCGGCTGCCACGCTCGACGTATTTATTGAAGAACCTCTTCAGCGCATGCACCCATTTTGGTCACATCCGCGTGTTAGCATCACGCCTCATATCGGTGCCGATACCCTGCCGGACGAGGCGATGGACAACATTGTCGCCAACATTCAGGCTATCGAGGCAGGGCGCAAACCGGTTGGGCAGGTTGACCTCACGCGCGGATATTAACCCCACGCCGAGTCAGCCACACAGATCTGCTAAGCTTTTATTGCCGCCCGGCCCCTTACCGAGGCGGCCAAAAATTCAGGAGAAGTCATGTTTCCGGTCGACTTACATATGCACACCGTGGCAAGCACCCACGCCTACAGCACGCTGCACGACTACATTGATGAAGCTCAGCAAAAAGGCATCAAGCTTTTCGCCATCACCGATCACGGCCCTGACATGGCCGACGCACCGCATTATTGGCACTTTATGAATATGCACGTCTGGCCGCGCGTCGTTGACGGCGTGGGTATTCTGCGCAGCATCGAAGCGAACATCAAAAACATCAACGGTGATATCGACTGCACCGGACCGATGCTCACCGCCGTAGACTTTGTGATTGCCGGATTCCATGAACCGGTCATGCCGCCGGTAGATAAAGAGACCCATACGCAGGCGATGATTGCCGCGATGGCGGGTGGCGATGTGCATATTATCAGTCATCCGGGCAACCCCAGGTATCCGGTCGATATTCCCGCGATTGCCGCTGCGGCGGCGAAATACGAGGTGGCGCTGGAGCTCAACAACTCCTCCTTTACTCATTCACGCAAGGGCAGTGAGCCGAACTGTCGGGCTATTGTCGCCGCAGTGAAAGAGGCGGGCGGCTGGCTGGCATTGGGCTCTGATTCACACATTGCCTATTCGTTGGGGGGTTTTGAGCACTGTGAACGTATAATTGACGAAGTGGGATTCCCGCACGAGCGCATTCTGAATGCCAGCCCACGTCGTTTTCTGGACTTTCTGCAAAGGCGTGGTCGTCCGGCAATTGCAGAATTTAGTGAACTGTGACATTGTCACGCAAATTTTTGCTATGCCAACGTTAATCAGGTTCTGACTATGAATGAGTTTTCGATTGTATGCCGCGTGCTGGGCACGCTGTTTTATCGCCAGCCGCAGGACCCGCTGCTGGTCCCGCTGTTTGGGTTGATCCAGCAAGGTAAACTGCGTGAGCATTGGCCGCTGGAACAAGACGCCTTGCTGCTTCGTCTACAGCAAAGTGCCGATCCACAGGCGCTGGCCGCCGAGTTTAACCATTTGTTCGTCGGTACCGGCTGTGCGGTTTCGCCTTATCGCAGCGCCTATGTGGAAGGCGACTCCGAGCAGGAAGTGCGGACTTTCCTCAAGCAGCGCGGTATGCCGCTGGGCGAATCTCCGGCCGACCATTTCGGTTCAATGCTGCTTGCCGCTTCATGGCTTGAAGATCAGTCGCAGGAAGACGAAGCCGCGGCGCAAATTGCGCTGTTTGACGAGTACATGCTGCCATGGTGCGGCAAGTTTCTCGGCAAGGTAGAGGCCCACTCGACCAGCGGTTTTTACCGCACGCTGTCTGAGATAAGCCGCGAAGCGATCACCGCAATGCGCGACGAGTTGGAAGAGGCACTGCCGGAAGACATCGAGAACGGCGAAGAAGACGAGCAGTAATCACGCCATTCGGACATAAAAAACGCCTGAAGGTGATGCCCGACAAGGGGCGTCACGCACTCAGGCGTTTTTCTTTCAGCAGAATTTAGTCAGTGAACGGGATAACCAGCTGGCCCGGTTTCACTTCCAGCCCTTTGGCCAGTTTTTTCGCCATCGCTTCGCCTTCACTGTGTTCGCCGTTCAGCACGTAGGCCGGTTTCTGGTCGAAGTAGGACTTCAGTGACTGATTTAGGTAAGGCATCAGGCCTTTAACGATCGAATCCATTTTTTCCGGTTTAACGGTGTAGTCGACCACTTCCATATCTTTCAGATAGATAGCACCTTCATCTTTGTTATATACCGGCGTCGCTTTCAGCGTCAGTGTCAGGTCGGCTTTCTGAGCGCCAAACAGCGAGCTGACGTCGATGTCGGCATCGCCCGAGAGTGTCACTTTACCCGGCTCGCTGCGGCCAATCTGGCTGCTGAGGTTGGTCAGGGTAATGTGTGCGTCTACCAGGCCAGGCACACCGAGCTGCTTCTGGAAGTTATTGTGTTTTTGCAGGTAATTATTCACTTCCTGTTCACTCAGCGTGTACTGAGTCAGATGGTTGCATCCGGCAAGCAGGCCGGCAAAAATCAGGGCAGCGGCCCCTAAAAATAACTTTCTCATGACTTCCTCGATGACAATTCCAAGGCGCACAGTATGCCCTGTTTGGGAAAGGTGAGGGAAGGGTTACAGCGTATAGAAAGGTAAGGGTCGCACCGAAAGTGCAACCCTTGGGTTAAGGAAAGGTTAACTCGCGAGGCGGGTCAGCAGGTTTATCTGCGTTTGTTTCGCCATGTTGTCACGATAGGCCAAAACACGAGTAGGCAGCTCGACGCCTTTGACGATCGACAGCGATCGCAGGACCGGGAACAGGTGAATGTCGTCCTCGGAGAGCTCGCCATTCACGGCATTCGGCTCTTGAATGAGTTTGTCAAGGTCACGCAAATCCTGATTGATTTTCTTTACCAGACCGGGCGAATGTTGGAGATGTTCCTTAAAATCGCCCAGTTTTGCCTGTTTCTTGTCGGTGAAATATTGACGTGCCTGCGGCGTGGCAAACTCTTCGAAGGGGGCGGCGGCGAAGCGCGGGATGAACAGCTTTTCAGTATATTCCGAGACGTGGCGCAACCAGGTTGCTACCGCCGCACTAATTGGGCCGGTCAGCAGGGGTTTATGGTCGGAATTATCAATATATTGAACGATATCCATGCTTTCAGGCATGAAGCTGCCGTCCTGTTTTTGCAGGATTGGGACCACTTTTTTCCCGACCATCGAGGTTGGCGTTTTTTCGTCATCGTTCAGCAGGGCTTTCACCTCAACCGGCAGATTCTTAAGGCCGAAGATCATGCGGGCCTTGACGCAGTAAGGACAGTGTTCATAAACAAATAACTTCATGATACTTGGCTCCTTTTTATACTCGGCTAACCGGGGTGTAGGGAAGGTCGATTAGCCGTTTTCTCTTCTGTCACCAGAGATGTTTCAATCTGTGAGTATGGTGAAGATTCTCCCTGAGATCAAACGCAGTCAGCCAAAGCCGAGGCCTTTCGGCGACTTAATTTTCGCCGAGCATCGCGGGTTCGATACGACGCAGCTGAAACTGCCAGTAAAGGCCTGCCAGCGTGATCAGACCGACGATGCCGAGCAGGATCCAAGGCAGCTCCGGCAGCGCGAGTGCGCGACCGGTATCATACATCCAGCCACCGCCGGTATAACCAATCGCACCACCAATCGCCAGCCCAAGGCGGCTGAAACCCATATAGCTGCCGCGTGCACGCGGGTCAGCCAGCGAGGCGCCCAAGGTTTCTCGCGCCGGTTCGGCAATAATCGAACCGATATAGAACAGGCCAATCAACAGCAGCAGCGGATTCAGCCCACTGACCATACCGACAGGGAACAGGCTAAGGGTCATAATGGCCAAACCACACATCAGGCGTTTTTCCAGGCTGAAGCGCTTTTCGCTCCAGCGGGCAATCGGGTAGAGCAAAGTGAGCGACAGCGCCGCTTCAATGGCGTACATCCATTTCACCGCGGTAGGCGTACCGGCCATGTCATTGACCGCGATAGGCAGCATCAGCATGACCTGTACGGTTAGCATGTAATAGCCGGTAAGCGTCAGGACGTAGCTGATAAAGCGTTTATCGCGCATCACTCGCATCATGCCTTGTCGCATCGGCGCACGGCCCGCCGAGATACGGTAGGCGGGCAGGAAGACCGCGTTGAATGCGGCGGCGAGCACAAACAGTCCTGCGCCAACCCAGCAGACGAAATGAAAATTATATTGCAGCAGCCAACTGCCGATCAGCGCGCCAATGACCGCACCGGCGCTGTCTTGCATCATTAATAATGAGAAAAAGCGGCTGCGTTCGTGAGGGCGGATCAGCTTGATAACCAAGGCAGTGCGGGGCGGATCAAACAATGTGCCGCCAAGGCCGGATAAGACGCATGAGCAGATGAGAATCCACGGACTGTCTGCCAGCGCCATGGTGGCGAACCCCGCCGCACGCAGCAGCATGCCGGTGATGATCATTGGCTTGGCGCCAAAACGGTCGGCAATGGCACCGCCAAAGATCCCTAGCCCCTGCTGGGTAAGCTGGCGTAGCCCAAGCGCGAGCCCCACGGCCATCGCCGCCCAGCCAAGCTGGTCAACGAAGCGAATCGAAATAAGCGGAAAAACGACGAAAAAGCCGAGAATTACCAAGGCATTGTCAAACAAGAGGAAAAACTTTCCCAAGCTTCGCGCTTGCGATACCAGAGACATGCGTCACCCTGAGCGATTATTGGCATCCATTCCGAAAGATGCTGAGATGATATTAACCGCCTTAGTCTGAACCTCAAACAGGCAATTAGATAGGGCGCTATAGATAATATTTTTTTATCGTCAAGACGCTTTAGGACTGGCAAAATCAAAGACGCAGCGCTGAAAAACCTGAATAATTTAACGGCTGATTCACAGAGAGTGGTGGGCTCGACTATGATGCAAAGAGAAGCCGTGCGCAATATAGCAGTCCACGGCAAAGAACGGCCTCTGTTTCCTATAAAATGTTCTTATCGAGCCGGTCAAAATGTGGAGGGAAGGGATGTTTGGCTATCGATCAGCGGCACCTAAAGTGCGGCTTACTACGGACAGAATGGTACTGCGGCTGGTGTACGAGCGCGACGCCCATCGCCTGGCCGATTATTACACGGAAAACCGCGCCTTTTTGAAGCCCTGGGAGCCTATCAGGGACGAAAGCCACTGCTATCCTTCCGGTTGGCAGGCGCGACTGGGTTTGATTAACGAGATGCAAAAACAGGGGACGGCCTACTATTTTATCCTGCTCGACCCCGATGAGAATCACGTTCGCGGCGTCGCTAACTTTAGCAACGTGCTGCGCGGTTCTTTTCACGCCTGTTTCCTCGGCTACTCGCTGGGTGAGCAGTGGCAAGGGCAGGGGCTGATGTATGAGGCGTTGCAGTCGCTGATTCGCTACATGCAGCGCCAGCAGAAGATCCACCGCATTATGGCGAACTACATGCCGCACAACCACCGCAGCGGTAACCTGCTCGAAAGTCTCGGGTTTGAGCGCGAGGGGTATGCGAAAGATTATCTGCTGATTGACGGAAAATGGCAGGACCACGTTTTGATGGCGCTGACTGACCCACAGTGGCAGCCACCGCGATGATAAGGAAAGGAAAACCATGAAGTATGAATTCAGCGCCAAAGAAGCGCGAGTCATCGGCTGTATGCTTGAAAAACAGATTACGACACCGGAACAGTATCCCCTGAGCCTCAACAGTCTTACCACCGCCTGTAACCAGAAAACCAACCGCGAGCCGGTAATGGAGCTCAGCGAGTCCGAGGTCCAGCAGACGCTGGACCTGCTATTGCGTAAGCACATTATTCGTTCGCTCAGCGGCAGCCGTACCATGAAGTATGAGCACCGTTTCTGTAACTCCGAATTTGGCAATCTCAAGTTTTCCCCTGCCGAGGTGGCGGTTATCAGCACGCTGCTGCTGCGCGGCGCGCAAACGCCGGGTGAGTTGCGTACCCGGACCAACCGTCTGCACGACTTTGCCGACGTCGCCGAGGTGGAGCTGACTCTCAATACGTTGGCAGGCCGTGAAGATGGCCCATTCTGCGTGCGACTGGCGCGCGAGCCGGGCAAGCGCGAGAGCCGCTATATGCACCTGTTCAGCGGTGAAGTCAGTGACGCAGCCGGTGAAGACGAAATCTTCAGCCCAGCAAGTTCGCAGAGCGCCCCGCGTGATGAACTGGCAGAGCGCGTCAACGTGCTTGAAACCGAAGTTGCAGAGCTGAAAGAGCGTCTCGAGCACCTGCTGGAACGATTGGCCGACTAAGGAGAGTGAGTGTGAGTAAACTTCGAATTGGGGTGGTCGGGCTGGGCGGCATTGCGCAGAAGGCCTATTTACCGGTGCTCAGTCAGGCGACTGACTGGACGCTTGAGGGCGGCTTTTCACCCAGTCAGGTGCGGGCGCAGGCGGTCTGCGACAGCTACCGTTTTCGCTGTTTTTCGCAGCTTGACCAGCTGGCAGGCGCCTGTGATGCGGTATTCGTCCACAGTAGCACCGACTCACATTTCAGCGTGGTCAGCGACCTGCTTAACGCCGGGGTGCATGTTTACGTCGATAAACCGCTGGCGGCGACGCTGGAACAGGCCGAGCAGCTGGTCGAGTTGGCGCAACGTCGCGGCAAAACGCTGATGGTCGGGTTTAATCGCCGTTTTTCGCCGCTGTACCAACAGCTCAAGGTGCAGCTGGCCGCACAGGTTGATGCACCGATTTCTCTGCGCATCGACAAGCACCGTGCGGACAGCATCGGTCCGCATGAGGCAGCATTTACCCTGCTGGACGACTATTTGCACGTGGTCGATACCGCGCTGTGGTTAGCCAATGGCGACAGTCTGCTGGTCGGCGGACAGATTGATTGTAATGAGAAAAATCAGCTGATCTATGCCGAGCATCAGTTCACGCGGGGTAAGACGCGTATGACTACTGCAATGCATCGTCGTGCCGGAACCCAGCGCGAGTCGATACAAGCGGTCTGTGACGGTGCCTGGTATCAGGTGGACGATATGCGCCATTGGGTTCAGGAGAGTCTGGCGGGCAGGGTTGAGCAGCCGGTCGCCGGTTGGCAGACGACGCTGGCTCAGCGCGGGTTCGAGGGGGCTATTCGGCATTTTATCGACTGTGTTAGCCACCAAACGGCCCCCGAAACCAGCGGTGAACAGGCGTTGCTGGCGCAGCGTGTTATCGAAAAATTGTTGCGCTAACAACGATTAATCCGATAATTTCCAATGGGAAACAATATATAACAACTGCCTGTAGCTATTGTATTTTTGATACGTAGACTATACGCACTTTCGAACCTTGCCGGGGCTTCTACAGGGAGTTTACCGGCCACAAGAAAAAGTCACATGAATCTACTGAAGTCTTTAGCCGCCGTCAGTTCTATGACGATGTTTTCTCGGGTACTTGGATTTGCCCGCGATGCCGTAGTTGCCCGCGTGTTTGGGGCCGGGATGGTCACCGATGCTTTTTTCGTTGCCTTCAAACTACCCAATCTTCTGCGCCGTATTTTTGCCGAAGGCGCATTCTCTCAGGCCTTTGTGCCAATTCTTGCCGAATATAAGAGCCAGCAGGGCGAGGAGGCGACGCGCACTTTTGTGGCTTATGTCTCCGGGCTGCTGACGCTGGTACTCGCGCTGGTGACCATTGCCGGCATGTTTGCCGCGCCGTGGGTGATTTACGTGACTGCACCCGGTTTTGCCGACACGCCGGATAAGTTCGCGCTGACCACTGCGCTGCTGCGCGTGACGTTCCCTTATATCCTGCTGATTTCGCTCGCCTCTCTGGCGGGGGCTATCCTTAATACCTGGAATCGCTTCTCGATACCGGCATTTGCACCGACGTTCCTGAACGTTAGCATGCTGGTGTTTGCGCTGTTCGCCGCGCCGTATTTCCATCCACCGGTGATGGCGCTGGCGTGGGCGGTGGTGGCAGGCGGCGTCTTGCAGTTGGGCTATCAGCTTCCGCACCTGAAGAAAATCGGCATGCTGGTTCTGCCGCGCCTCAACCTTAAGGATGCGGGCGTATGGCGCGTGATGCGCCAGATGGGCCCAGCCATTCTTGGCGTTTCCGTGAGTCAGATTTCCCTGATAATCAACACCATTTTCGCCTCGTTCCTGGTGTCTGGCTCGGTGTCGTGGATGTACTACGCCGACCGCCTGATGGAGTTCCCGTCCGGCGTGCTGGGCGTGGCGTTGGGCACCATCCTGTTGCCTTCGCTGGCGCGCAGCTTTTCCAGCGGTAACCATACCGAGTACAACCGCCTGATGGACTGGGGCCTGCGGCTGTGCTTCCTGCTCGCGCTGCCAAGCTCCGTGGCGTTGGGGATTCTGGCAAAGCCACTGACCGTTGCGCTGTTCCAGTACGGTAAGTTCAACGCGTTTGATGCCTCAATGACCCAGCGCGCGCTGGTGGCCTATTCGGTAGGGCTGATGGGGCTTATCGTGGTCAAAGTATTGGCACCGGGCTTCTATTCGCGTCAGGACATTAAGACTCCGGTCAAGATTGCCATTATCACACTCATCATGACTCAGTTGATGAACCTGGCGTTTATCGGCCCGTTGAAGCACGCGGGACTTTCGCTCTCTATCGGTCTGGCGGCCTGTCTGAACGCTTCACTGCTTTATTGGCAGCTGCGTAAACAGAAGATCTTCCAGCCTCAGCCGGGCTGGACGAGTTTCCTCATCCGCCTGATTATCGCCGTTCTGGCGATGGCTGCCGCGCTGGTGGGTATGATGTACGTGATGCCTGACTGGTCGGTAGGCGGCATGGCGATGCGTCTGTTGCGCCTCGCGGCCGTTGTGGTCGTCGGCGTGATTGTCTACTTCGGTGCGCTTGGTCTGCTCGGCTTCAAGCTCAGGGACTATGCGCGCAGCTAATTGACGCCAAGGTAAAATAGAATAAGGCCCCGAATCGATGTTATCGCTTCGGAGCCTTTTGTTTAGCCATAAAAAAGCCGCTTTCGCGGCTTTATGATTTCTGACGGTAGAGCGAGTTACATACGCTCAACGGTTTCAATACCGAGGGTATCAAGACCGGTCTTGAGGGTTCTCTGGGTCAGCAGCGCCAGTTTAAGGCGGCTGTTACGCACGGTTTCGTCTTCTGCGTTCAGAATCGGACAGTCTTCGTAGAAGCCGGAGAACAGGCCTGCAACGTCGTACAGATAGGCACACATGACGTGCGGTGTCCCTTCGCGTGCAACGGCAGTCAGCACTTCTTCGAACTGCAGCAGGCGCGTTGCCAGAGTAATTTCACGCTCTTCGGTCAGCACCATTGGCTGCGTCAGGCTGTTTACGTTGATGTCAGCACGTTTGAAGATTGACGCCACGCGGGTGTAGGCATACTGCATATACGGCGCAGTGTTGCCTTCGAAGGCCAGCATGTTGTCCCAGTCGAAGATGTAGTCGGTGGTGCGGCTCTTCGACAGGTCAGCGTATTTAATGGCACCGATGCCCACGGCGTTGACCAGGCTGTTCAGCTCGTCTTCCGGCAGGTTCGGGTTCTTGGCGACGATAAGCTCACGCGCGCGGACAATGGCTTCATCCAGCAGATCGGACAGCTTGATGGTACCGCCTGAACGGGTTTTGAACGGCTTGCCGTCTTTGCCCAGCATCATACCGAATGCGTGGTGCTCTAGAGTCACTGAATCAGGCACGTAACCGGCTTTACGCACGATAGTCCAGGCCTGTTGCAGGTGCTGATGCTGACGGGAGTCGATGTAGTAAAGCACACGGTCCGCACCCAGCGTTTCATAGCGATATTTTGCGCAGGCGATGTCAGTCGTGGTGTAGAGATAGCCGCCATCCTTTTTACGGATGATGACGCCCATCGGGTCGCCGTCTTTGTTCTTGTACTCGTCAAGATAGACAACCACGGCGCCTTCGCTGTCTACCGCGAGGCCTTTATCCTGCAGGTCAGAGACAATGCCCGGCAGCATGCTGTTGTACAGACTTTCACCCATCACGTCGTCGCGCGTCAGCGTTACGTTCATGCGGTCATAGGTAATCTGGTTCTGCGTCATGGTGACGTCAACCAGCTTGCGCCACATCTGCAGGCAGTATTCGTCGCCGCCCTGAAGTTTCACTACGTAGCCACGGGCACGCACGGCGAAGTCTTCGTCTTCGTCGTAGTTCTTCTTCGCGGCGCGATAGAACTCTTCGAGGTCGGACAGTTTCATGTCACCGGCGCTTTCGTTCTGCACTTTTTCGAGGTAGGCAATCAGCATACCGAACTGCGTGCCCCAGTCTCCGACGTGGTTGGCGCGGATAACTTTATGGCCCAGCAGCTCATTGGTCCGCGCCGCAGCATCACCGATGATGGTGGAGCGGATATGGCCCACGTGCATCTCTTTTGCTACGTTAGGAGCAGAATAGTCAATGACGATGGTTTGCGGTTCAACCGGCGCGATGCCCAGCTTGGCGTCGGCCAGCGCGGCGTCGGCGTTGGCGGCAACAAATTCGCGGTCAAGGAAGATGTTGATAAAGCCTGGACCGGCGATTTCGATTTTAGAGGCGATACCGGAAAGGTCTAACAGCGCCACAACTTTTTCTGCCAGCTGTCGTGGTGGCATTGCCAATTTTTTAGCAACGGACATCACGCCATTGGCCTGATAGTCACCAAACTGTGCTTTTGCAGACTGACGAACCTGTGCTTCGCTGTCTGATGGGGCACCTGCGGCAAAGAGTGCCTGGCAAATTTTTTCTGAAAGAAGGGCCTGTATGTTCACCGGATTACCTTAATGACTAAACGTATAACACCGTAAAGGTGCCATCTTGATTGACTGGCATGGATGACCTTTGAGCACTTGTTGTCCCATTGTTCACCCCTGACTTTAATGATGCGCATTTATATCATATTAGCCAACTTGAGTCAGTAATGAGCGCTGCATTATCCCCTTCATCTTTCACCGGATTCGTTGAACTGGCAACCGGGCGGCGGGTTGTGTAAATTAAGCCCCCCGGCCACCGAGAGAGGAAAAATAATGACCACAATTAACGCCGTGCCTGAACTGGCGGATTTGGTGGCAGACCTGCCGCGCTTTAACCAACTTTTAAATGCATTTGCAGAAAAACTGTGTCTGAATCTGGCCGATTTTTATGCCGATCATATTTCTGTACGCTGTCATCAGAACACCACCGCCGACCGTTGGCGTCAGGGTTTTTCCCAATGTGGTTCACTACTTAATGAAACAGAAATCAACGGACGCCCTATCTGTCTGTTCGACCTGTCTACGCCTCTGAGCGTGGGACCTTGGGAAATTGACCTGATTGAGCTGCCGTATCCGGGCGAAAAACGCTATCCGCATGAAGGATGGGAGCACGTTGAGTTAGTGTTGACCGGTGGTGCGGAGGGTTTTTATGCCCGCGCGCTGGCGCAGCTGGCCGACGAGGCGCTGGTAGCACCGGGCATTAAGCTCAAGCAAAGCTCGCCTAAGGGCGAGCATGAGAGATTGCCGAACCCGACGCTGGCGATTACCGATGGCACCATCACCTTAAAATTCCACCCTTATACTCTGCGTGAAATTGTCGCCAGCGAGCGTGAAGCCGAGTAAATCTAACGGGCAGCCAGCGCCGCATCCATGCGGTCTAACGCTTTTTCAAGCAAAGCGCGCTGGCATCCGAGATTAATTCTGACAAAGTTCGCGTTACCGAACTCCCTGCCGTCAGATAATCCAACGCCGGCCTTCAGGAAGAAGCGATAAGGTGACTCCAGCTGCGCCTGGGAGGCGTCTATCCAGCCGAGATAGGTGCCCTCGATCGGCAGCATCTTTAGGCCGGGCATTGCGTTGATGCGCTCAAAAGCCAGGTCGCGATTGGCGCGCAGATAGTCTAGCTGCGCCTTAAGCCAGTCATCACCGTCTTGATAAGCCGCCGTCGCCGCAACGTAGGCGAGTATGTTGACATGCGGAACGATACCGTGGCCGGTTCGGGCAAACTTCACCCGCAGTTCACGATTGGGAATGACAGCTAACGACGCACCCAGTCCCGCTAAATTAAAGGTCTTGGACGGTGCCATCAGCGTCACGCTGCGGTTCGCTGCATCTTCGTTTAAAGAAGCGAATGGGATATGACGCAGACCGGGTTCAAGAATCAAATCGCAGTGAATTTCATCCGAGCAGACCAACAGGTCATGGCGGCGGGCAAACTCCTGTTGCGCCAAGAGTTCTTCACGACGGTAAACGGTGCCGCCCGGATTGTAGGGGTTGCACAGCAACAGCAGTTTTTCGCTGCCGGTCAACGTAGATTCGGCTTCGTTAAAGTCGGTTATCCAACGCTGGTGATGCACTCTGGCGTGAACGTGACGAAACTCGCGGCCTTCGGACTGCGCGGCCTGCATAAAAGGAGGGTAAATAGGCGAGGGCATGATGCTGGTTTGCTGCGTCGTTGTGAAGGCGCGAACGGCGAGGTTTAACCCGCAGACCAAACCCGGCAGCCAGACTATCCATTCGGGTTGAATGGTCCAGTCATAGCGCTCGCGAAGGCGCTCTACCATCAGCTCAACTAATTCTTTCGGCGGTGAGCCATAACCAAAAACCCCTTCAGCAACACGCTTTTGCAACGCATTGATGACCGCAGGCGGTGACAAAAAATCCGTATCGGCGACCCATAGAGGAATAACGTCGGCGTCGCGATATTTGTTCCACTTAACGCTATCACTGTGACTGCGGTCGACCCATTGATCAAAATTGAATGTCATAGTTAGCTTTCCTAAGCAGGCAATTGGGCAGGATGCTCATGCATGAGCCTACGCGACATAGCCCCTCACAAACAAGTGTTGTAGCATGGGGTCATATTAAGGAGAGAGCCATGACGAAGTTAGAAGTGTGCTGTTACAGCGTGGACTGTGCGTTAACGGCCGAGGCGGCCGGGGCCGATCGCGTCGAGCTTTGTGCCAGTCAGGCGGACGGCGGCATTACGCCGAGCTACGGAACTTTAAAGCTCGCCAGAGAAAAGGTAGGTATTCCCGTTCATCCTATTGTTCGTCCGCGCGGCGGCGATTTTTTCTATAACCAGAGTGAATTTGATGTATTGAAAAGTGACATCGCCTGCATACGTGATTTGGGTTTCCCGGGCGTGGTCGTGGGAATGCTCGACGCAGAAGGGCATATCGACGTTCCACGCATGTGGGAGGTGATGGCGCTGTGTGGTGACATGCAGGTGACCTTCCACCGTGCCTTTGATATGTGCCTTAATCCGAAGGTTGCGCTTGAGCAATTGACTCAGCTCGGTGTCGCGCGCATTCTGACTTCAGGGCAGCAGCAAAATGCCGAGGTAGGTATTTCGATGTTGCGTGAACTAAATAACCTGACGCGTGGTCCAATCATTATGGCAGGTGCAGGTGTACGTTTAACCAATCTGCAAAAGTTTATTGATATCGGACTTACCGAGCTGCACAGCTCAGCGGGACGTCAGGTATTTTCCGCCATGCGCTACCGAAAGGCGGGTGTGACCATGAGTTCCGACACCGACTTTGACGAGTTCAGTCGTTATTGCGTAGATGGCGATATAGTGGCCGCAATGAAAAATGCGTTGGAATTTGATGATTCGGTGAGTCGGACGGCATAAAACGCCCCTCGGCTTTCGGATTAAAGCACAAAGATTTAACGGGTCTCCGGACCCTTTTGCGTCGCCCTGCGCAAGTACCAGGCCCCGTCATTTTGGCGGGGCTTTTTTTATTTAAATCATTGTGTTGGGGTTTTGAGGGGGTTAGGGATGTTACAAAGGAATAGCGTGAGCGGGAATGTACCGCGTAAAGGTATGTAGAATATTGGGGCCAAAATACCCCAGTTAAATCATCACGTTGCCTGGCTGCTTCTCATCGATGCGGGGAGGATTCTGCCTTTCATCCGCTGTTTGTCGATGTATTCTGCAAGGTCGATTATGTGGATCATTCGCGGAGTCTTTTGTCTCACCCCTATCCGAAACTGGAACAGTAGCGGTTTCGAATTCAGCCATTATCAGCCATTAATATAAATGTTGTGTTCACGCTTATCAGCAGGGGTTATCCCTTCCAGCACTGGCCATTCCGTCCTGTCGTCCATATCAAAATCACGGTGTTCTGTTTCCAGCATGATGAGATCAGCTTTTTATGACCTCGGCGTTTATATCTAACGGCAGGCGGTACTTCGAGCGAATGACGTTATCGAGACGCTGCTGGCTTAGACGGTAAATAAGGACGCTCTTGAACAATGGACTATTCACGTTTAAGTCTCCTGGGGGGATTAAGCGCGATGTTAATTCTTTTTATTTGGTCTTATTTTTTTTACAATATAACTCTTATTAATTAGGATTTTGCTTGATGGTATGCGTCTGCATGCTAAGGTATTTACGACCGCAAGATCTAAAGCTTTTAATTTATTTTCTCGTGGTATAGCATGCTTTATTATTAAATATGCTTAACATGAAACCTATGAGGTAAGGATAGAAAATGAAAAAATCACCTAATAATAAAAATCGCAATTGGAAAAATAAGTTAATTACTACAAGTATTTTTGCCGTGCTAATTTCTGGTTGGTCTGGCTCTATATTTGCCGATGAAGCAAAGGTTAATAATAGTCATTGGTCGCAAGGAGAAAAAGAGTCCTATTCAGAATTCTCCTGCCCCACTGATAATTTCATGGTCGGTCGTGCACATAGTGGGGATGAAAATGGTAATACTAGTTATAAATGCGGAAACTTAGTGCAAAATGGGGGGACTATTACTAGCAAAAATAAACAATGGTCATCTTCAATTAAGGAGTCAGATGGAACCGCTTATCGTTGCCCGCAAGAAAAAGTAATGATTGGCCGTAAACACACAGGTGACGAAAATGGGACTACCTCCTACGAATGCGGAACACCGATTAATAAAAATGGTGAAATCCTCAGCATAATTATAGGTAATTGGTCCGATGCAGTTAAAGAAAGCAGTAGTAAATTTGAATGCCCAGATAATTCGGTCATGATTGGTCGCAGGCATGCAGGGGATGAAAACGGACGCACGGAATATCTGTGTGGCAAACTTGCTAATTAAGTTTAAGCCTCCCTTTTTTAACTACTGTCAGGTTCTTCATAGGGAATTTTCCCTGCCCATCGTCAAACATTCAAGTTTGTCGTCTGGAATAGAACCAGACTCTATGCTTTGCTCGTCAGTGCATTTCGCGTTCTCTGGCGTGACATCCTCAGTTGGCTTATGAAGGCATTACTCACATCGGGGTATACTTAATCAATGGGCAAAAGTCGCCAGTTTGTTGTGCTTTTTGTTAGACTTTTACACAGGTATATCACACGATTTAATCACTTAAAAACAGCAGAGGAACTCGTCTATGAAGAGCCTCTATCAGGCTAAGGCCTCCACTACCGCCGTCTGCCCATACAGCTATGCGCTGCGTGGCAATGTCGACGTCGAACAGGTTCTGCTCTGAGGATCACGACATGTCCCCCTTTCATCAACTTAATGCCATCAGCCTGCGTGGCCAGCCCCTCTCTATGGCCGACTACGCTGGCAAGCTGGTTCTGGTGGTTAATACCGCCAGCCATTGTGGGTTCACGCGACAATACGCAGGCCTTGAAGCGCTCTACAGGAAGTACGCAGCCCAGGGCCTGGTGGTACTGGGTTTCCCATGCAACCAGTTCGGTAAGCAAGAACCCGGCGGTGCCGACGAAATCGCGCAAACCTGTTACATCAACTACGGTGTGAGTTTCCCGATGTTCGAAAAAGTGGAGGTCAACGGAGCCGCAACGCACCCGCTGTTTCGTTACCTTAAGGATGAATTGCCCGGCGTGCTGGGCGGGCGGATAAAATGGAACTTCACTAAGTTTCTGATCGGACGCGACGGCAAACCGCTCAAGCGTTTTGCACCGATCTCTACCCCTGAAAAAATGGAAGCCGCAATCATTACTGCACTCGAAAGCAAAGTGTCCCTGTAATCCGAACCTTTCATCTTTAAAGAGTGTTCGACACACTGATTGTCTCCGTGGGGTTAACGTCTGTTCTTCGCTCACAACTGCCCATCAACGCCTGCCTGCCTAAAAAAAAGCTTAAGGTGGGATGTTTGCCGTTTTCTAAACGGATCCCTTAAACTACGCCGCGCAGGTCATAACATAGGAGCAATGACCCTAAACGGCTGTAGTCTTGGATTGTAGACTATGAGTTAAAAACATTGCCAGAATGTTCATCAGTATCTATTTATAAGCGCCCTCAATTCGTTTCGCGCTGATGCGTCAAGCGGCTCCAACGAACGAAGAGGGGGCAGCTGTTCATACGAAGGAATTAAGATGCTTTTGCCAGATTTGAGCTTTACAAAAACCGTATATCAATCGTCATTTGAAGAATGAGCCGTCCACTGTTTGTTTCTCTTGATGGGCCTAAGGGCGCCGGCAAAACCACACTGTTGGAAGCCATTACGAAAGTACTAAGGGCTGACAACAAGAAGGTCATCCGACTTTGCGAGAAAAAAAGCGATCCCTACAGAAGGGAAACAATGCTCCTGGTTAACCAGCTTGCCAGAAATCCTTCCCTGGATTTGGAATGGGAGGTTTGTGCGCGCTTAGCTGATAGTCGTGCCTGGATTTCTCAGCACGTGCTGACTAAACAGCCGCCGGACAGCATTATCTTGATCGATCGTTGGTACCCGTCGGATGCCGCGTTTCGCCGAAGGGTTTCCTTTGCCGAGATTTTACGGCTTAACATCGAACGAAACGTGCAAACGCCAGATCTGCATGTCGGTGTTGTCACTGCGCCGGATATTTCCTGGGCAAGAGCCGCGGCCCGAAAGCGTGGGCTAAGCAGTACTGTGATTCATAAGCTGGAAGATCATGTCGCTTGCACCCAGGCGTTCGAGCGAGAAATTGCAGATCGCGGCTGGTTTTTATGCCGTAATGAAGGAGTTATCGAAGACGCAACGATGCAGGTTATTTCTGAGATCTACAAAGTGATTTGATGCCGCCCAGGCATCCAGCGCTGTCGTAGCCAGCTCGACCTGCTTCAGGGCATTTTGGGTAAATCATCACTTTTCATCAGCATTAAATTAATACTCGATGGCTTCAATTTAAGGCGTGAAGCCATCGAAAGTTTTTACTTTAATAAACACAACCTCTTTACGCCTTCTCAAGCCACGTCAATGCGCCAACTAATATCGTCTCTAATCCCGTTTGCAATGTCGGATGAATTTGCGGGCTGAACTTAGATGAATGGTTAGAAGGGATTTGGTTAATGTCGCCACTTGCAACGGCTTTTTGCCATGCTGATTTTTCTGTGCATCCTACAAACCAAAATACATACGGAACCTTCCACTCTCTGCCAAAGACACTAAAATCCTCGCTGGCTGCTGCCGGTGCGGTTTCATAGGTTCTTTCTGCAAAATGGTCTTTGAAAGCAGCTGCAAGAGTAGCCGTAGCGTTGATATCATTTTCTGTGACAGGGTAACTGTCAATCGTGGTAAATTTTGGTGGATGATCAGTATTTGAAGCCTGACATTCGGCACAGCAGATTCTGTGTACAGCATCGATCATTCGACGACGTACATTGTCATCATAAGTTCGCATATTCAGTTTGATTACTGCATCGTCGGGAATAATGTTCTCTTTTGTACCGGCTTGCAGGGCGCCGACGGTGAGCACGCCGCTTTCGAGTGGAGAGAGCTCTCGAGATACAATCGTTTGAAGTCGCATAACCGTAGAGGCAGCGATGATGACCGGGTCAATCGCATTTTGGGGCATTGAACCATGAGCTCCTCGGCCATACATTTTGATGTGCATACTGTCGCCGGCTGATAAAATCGCCCCGGCGCGATATCCCACAGTTCCAGCTTCTCCAACCATAACGTGTTGACCCAGGATGATATCTGGTTTGGGAAAACGTTCTTTCATTCCATCATCAATCATGGCTTTTGCACCGGCACCAATCTCTTCGCCTGGCTGAAATACCACCATCAAAGTCCCGCGCCATAAGTCACGATGAGAGGCCAGAAGCTCTGCCGCTCCCATAAGCCAGGTTACATGGAGGTCATGGCCGCACATGTGAGAAATGTCTACCGTTTCACCATCGGCAGTCTTACCCTTTTTATCACTGGCGTAGGGCAGGCCTGTTTTCTCTGCCATCGGTAGAGCATCCATGTCTGCTCGTAGCATAACGGTAGGGCCCTCACCATTTTTCAGCAAGCCCACAACACCCGTAACCCCGACTTGCTCATGAACTTCATATCCAAATTTTTTAATCAACGTTGCCGCAATCTTGGCAGTGCGAACCTCTTGCATTGAAAGCTCGGGATTAGCATGAAAATCTTTATAAACTTCTTCAAGTGAGGGCAATAATTTAATGATGTCATTAGACATTCTTGATAACACTTGATTTCTAGGTAACGTATCCATAGATTCTCCGATTATAGTGATGTTTCTTTTAAATAAGTTAATTTAATAAGGGTGACAAGATCGCAATTATAAAAAAATAAGCAAAAAAATATAAAGCCAAAAATGTGTGAGGTTAAAAAAGCGTTGGCTGATTTTTATTTCAGAGTATTAAGTATTGGTTTTAATTGCCGGTAGATTCCATTTGTATTTAAGGGATAGCATTCTAATCAGTGTGCAAAGTGCTATTGCAAGCCAGGGGCTTACACGTGGATTAATGATATGCACCTCACCAAACAACTGCACCGCCGCACCAAGTAGAGCTGCAGAGGCATATATTTCTTTAGTTAACACCACTGGCACCCGGCCAAGAAGGATATCCCTAATAAGGCCTCCGCCTACAGCTGTAACGATCCCTAATAAAATTGCCAGCTCAATATTATGAATATGTTGATAAACTTTGTGAGCACCAAATGCAGAGAAAAATCCCAACCCTACAGCATCAAAAAAAAGCGTCGGTTGCGTAAACTTGAGTAAGAAATTTTGAAACCCGGCGCATAAAATTACAGCAAAAAAAATAACACCAATATATTCAATGTTTATCAGGCCCGCAGGCGGTGTTGAACCAATACACAGGTCACGGATAACTCCACCTCCGCATGCTGTGACAAAAGCCGCAACAAAAACACCAAATATATCAAGCTGGCGGTTTATTGCCGCTAATGCCCCACTGATAGCAAAGACAAATGTACCTATCAGGTCAATTGCCAAAAATAGATCAGCTTCCACCCTTTACTCCTTTTAAACATTCTAAATTCTTTCAACAAAGCTTAGCACCGTTGGAGAAAGCATGACAATTACTGAGGGCTCTTTAACATGAAAACCACACGCAATGATACAACTTTGTTTTTTTTTATTATTAACTTTCAATGGGTTAAGTTATGACTGACCTGGTTTTGACAGTAAATTACAAGAGTGAAATTTGGGAGGCCAACTTGAAATGCAACATTATGGTTTTTAGATTTTTTATAAGATAGGGATGAAATACCAAAGGCTTATCATTCCTGATTTCTTAATTTTTTTTGATTGTCTTTGATACATTTCAACATCAATACCTTTTCTTCTGATGATGTGCTGAGCAGGTAAATAAGCGGTGTAGATTTTATAAATGAAGTCCTTCATGCCTTCACTCGAACCAACATACTCGAACTTCGCATATTTTCCGCCGCTAACATTAATAATACTCTCAGATTTAGTGTTAGCACTATTTTCGCTTATCAAACTTGCAGCTGTATATTTAATTCTGTAGTTAATTTTATCGCCACTTGATACATAATCGACCAAACCAATAATAATATTGTTAGTGGATTTGGCGGTTTTTCTTTCAAGCAGGGATTCGCGTATTGAAAAATCGAACTTTGTTTCTTCTTCAACTTTACATGAAAGCTCATATCCAATACCTACAACATTAATACTTTTTAGATCTAAAATTTGAGGTGTAGGCATGAGTTCCCTCATATTGTGATAAGGTCCACAGAATCCCCTGATATCCCAGGTGTCTGATAGCCTAAAAGCATTTGGAGTTTTACTAAACTGGGATTTAAAAGCTCGCGAAAATGCCTGAGTAGATGTGAAGCAAAGTTCATTAGCAATATCGACAATTCGTGTCTGAGTTAACATTAACAAAACCGCAGACCGAGATAATCTGCGCAATTTACAATATTCACCCAAGGACAAACCAGTATATTCTTTGAGGATTCGATGAAGATACCATTTAGTATATCCAGATCTATTGGCAAGCAGATCAAGGGATAACGGTTTATCTAGATTTCCTTCTATCCAAACTAGCATTTCATTAAAGACTCTATTTCGTAAGCTCTGATCTGTATTCATAATATTTACGATGCCAATTCATATTTATTTACAAGTTGATACTACATGATGATACTGCGTCTCGAAAGATTTTTCACTTTGTTTACGGGAGACGATATGTAATCAATTATAATTTTTTTCATTTTAAATATTTTACTCGTATTAGATGAAGTAACCCATTCCCTATTGCTCATTAAACCAGAATGTGTGGTCATCTCTTCGCTCATGGCAGACGGAAAATATTCACTCCTGCCAGATATGAGCCAAAAGCAGACATTAGAATCATTAGCGCGTTGTTATAATGAGTGGCAGGTCAGCAATAAAATGTCATAAAACATAAAGCCACCCGCAGGTGGCTGGATTCTTACTGAGACAATATTACTGTGCAGCGGCGACCAAGTGGTCAGTTTTTGGAAAATATATCAGCTTTAATTACGCTATTTGACCCATTTCCAATAGACCCGGATGATGTAATAACATAAAAGTCAGCATTTTTTGAATCTGCTTTGCGGGAAATTTCACTGTCATAAATATTCCCCATATTTTGTATCACACTAATACTTCCCATGCTTTTCAAACCCGTTGATTCATCTTTGCTAATTTCTGCTGCTGCAAAAGATGTTGAGCTGATTGTCAGTAAAGCTACTGCGACTGCCACAAACCGTACAGATTTCATTTTTGAAAATACCACGATGATTAACTATGATTTTGTGCAATGATTGCGGGTTGATCATAGGCCTCTGTATAAAAGCAATCAACGATTTTCCTATCGTAAAATTAACACTTATGGCTCTTTCTTTCATTCAAGTCGCTAGTGTGGTTATTTTTATAAAGTATTAACCCATTGAAGACTATTGGGTTAATAAAAATTCAAAGGAGTAAAGTCACAGGGGCTGGCTCGAATTTTAGAACAGGGTAAGCTTAGTAAATTGAATGAGTTCAACCCTGAAGTCAGTGACAATTGAATGTACTCAGGGGAGGGGGGAATATCACCCTCTAAGTAAAGAGCGGGTAAAATTCCGTGGACTATCCATTTTTTTTGGCGTCGATAGACTCCGGGGGACATTTTAAAACGGCGCTTAAAGGCTCTGGAAAAGGATTGAGGAGAGTCAAAGCAATACTTTGCAGCAATATCAATCATACTATTATTGGTTAATCTTAATTCTATTGCTACTCTAGATAAACGGCGATAGCGCACATAGGTACCCAGGGTAATTTGAGTTCTTTCTTTGAATGCCCTTTGTAAATGCCATTTAGAATATCCAGATTTTTCCGCGATATCGTCAAGTGGCAAGGGGTCTTCAAGATGACATTCAACCCAAGCCACAATATCGCGTATTATGTTACTGTTCACTTAGCCCTCCATTAGGGATAAAGATTTTATGATAGCGAAATAATTTAACGAAAATAGTCATGCTAAAGAGCAAGTGATATAGCGCCTGCTGCTTCGGAGGAAAGAGGAAATAAGAACTGCATATGATAATCCGATAAAGATGCAAAATGCGCGCTTTGAGGTCGAAGATGCAGGTTTAAGCCAGGGAATTATAAATACTGAGGCCGCGCGCCAGACTGGATTTTCAAGCTTTGATCGTGAAGCGATAAATAGTGCTCGAAACACGGCCGGGCTAGTTTTACTCGAAGACAAGCCGGCATTTTTGATAAGCAACATCATTCTCTTAAACAAATCATGTAAATTTTAAAAATAAATTGTATACCCTTGATGGTGGCGTCACCCGGCATTTTTTGTAACTTAATTGCGTGCAATTATGTGTAAATGTAACTAAGTGGTGACTCGTGTTGACCGCAACCCAACATACGGACCGTTATGTTGCAATATTGATACTTCTACCTTTTGATTTTATGCATTTCTCACCGCTGAAATGAGGCTTTGTAGGGGCTGATTAGTGCCTGAGGCAGGGCATTACGAGCACTTATCATCTTTGCGCTTAACCCCGATGTGTCGTCCAAATACGTCATAAATCAGCATCATTACCTTCATTTAGCTCTGTTTTGAACTCCTTGTCACTCTCGCTGAGAGCCACACCATGCTCAGGTGCCCGCTGCAAATAGCGGGATTATTGTCAATCAGGAGCCTGGGGATGAGTATAATTCTGAAGCAGATAATCTAAAATCTTTAGCGGATTACAGCTGAATGACGTGATTTTGAGGCCTGTCTTAGCCAACGCTTAGGCCTCAAAATTCAATAGTTGCGTGTTAACAGCCCGTTCGACTAAATGGTTATCAGACAGCCCAATCGCCAATATTGGCTTTGGCCATTTTTATAAAGTAGGGCTTCATTGTCCCCGAGGTTTTGAATCGTTACCTTCAGCGCTATTTTGCCGTCGCTAATGGTGTGGGAAAAGGTGCCTGTCCTTGAGAAGTATTGCACGTCTTTTTCAAAGGCCTGAGCAAAGGTCACAACCTGCTGATTTTCAGATGCATCAAGTCCCTGAATAGTAATCAGTAAGCGCTCTGAACCGAGACATTTATGTAGTTGAGAGGAAAGTTCATTGACCTTAAAGTCTTGCTTTTGGGCGATACCCAGAAAACCATCAAGTCCCTCAACAAACAACCAATACCAATATCCGCTGTCGGTGATGTAGGTGCTGCTGCGACCCCGAAAACTACCAATCAGCGAGTGATACTGTTTTTTAATCTCATAACTGTTTTGCATATAAAGGTCAGTTTGAAGATTAAAATAGGCTGCCAAAGATTTAACCTCATCAGTCAGTTCTAGATCTCCTTCATTTTGGAAGTCATAGTAAGAGGCAATTTCTTTGTAGACGTTCTCGATCCAGTCGTCCTGTAACGGTAATTTCGTCTCTTCATCAATGAGTTGTTCAATTATGCTGTAGCCGACGAGATGCAATTTTTCATTAAGTGTATTGGGGTCTATTTCAAGAATATCAGCTTTTGCCTGGGTTGCAGTGGAAGCTCGAGGACTGGTAAGAAATTCTTTATATTTCTGCGTTTCACCTTGTAACTTTGTGAGGTTGTAATCTATATCATTCCTCGAATAATTATCATATAGCTGCGAGCGGTAATTATTATAGTATTCAAAAACAATGCGTTGCTTAAACATTGCTAAAGCAATAGTGGTTGCTGAAGTACTCATTGTAAGATCCTTTAACATTAATAAATGTTATAAATTATAGTTAGAGCATGTGATTTGTCGAGTTAACTGGATCTATTATTGCCGACATCGATCCTTACCGGTGTCAGGAAAGTGCCAGCCACAGGCATGAAACCGGTAGGTAGGTTACGCCAGGCACTCCTTAGTAAAATCCTTTACGTAAGTCAGACTCTCGATTCGGCGGCCAGTACATCGATGATAAAATCCATCAACAAAGTCAGGTTCGATTTTTCATCTGCACAGCCTCTGCTAGGGAGCATGTTGATCATGTCGGAGTTCTGTCAGAAACAGGATCTTTAAGTCCTTTAACCCTGCCAACATCAATATTGAAGTCAGTGCGGTCATGATTTTCATGAGATGGCTGCGTTTGTGCTGAGTAATTGCCTTGTTAAGGTCACGCGGGTTATTTATTGTTTCTAACAATGTTAAGGGGGGGATTACGTTCTCGGTTTGATAGATTTACGGCTAAAAAAGTTAATTTATGTGTCTAAGCCAATTCTAATTACCTAATTTTAAACGACGAGTGAACTGATCAGTAAGCGAAACGGTTGCCAGGTGTAAGAAGTGCTTTCATTTATTGCGCCGAAATCTTATGCAAACAGAATGTAAAATAATCAATTAGTTAGTTTTCACTGTTTTCTTTAAAAGTAACGTTCCAATGAGGTCACACCTTTTTTGTTTCCCGGTCTTGATTAAATTAAGCAATGATTTAAAATTATCCAATAATCCTGGGGGCGACAAAAAGTGACTTGGCATAGTCACTATTATCAACTGGGCGAAGTTACGGTTTTTTATTCTGTTGTTAGTTTGTGAATAGTGTTTTTATTTTGAGTAAATCTGTCTTAATTAATACTATTAGGTGGGGGTTGAAAATGGATTCAAAAAAAAGGAACGTTCTGTCTAAGCGTTTTAAAATAGATGGAACTCTTGGAGAGCGACTGCTTGCTCTCAGAAAAACGCGTAAACTGACTCAGCGAGATTTAGCAAAAATCATTAGAGTTTCACACGTGACGATATCTCAATGGGAAAGCGGAGACAGTGAGCCGAGTGGAAGCAACCTCATTGCTCTAAGTTTTGCATTAGAGTGCTCACCGACTGGGCTTATGTATGGTATTGATTTCGATTCTGTTGAAGCCGAGGTACAACCCAATACGCTCTGCATTCGATATCCAGTCCTTACTTCTTTACAGGCAAGCAGGCTGGAAGATCCATTAGATGTTAATGCGCTGAAGGACATCAAACTGTGGTTCGAATCTGACGCACCCTTAGAGGGAGACGGTTTCTGGACCTTGGTCGATAATGATTCTATGACCGCGCCAGTGGGTATCAGTATTCCTGTCGGCACCTATGTGCTATATGACTTCAGTAGAGAAGCGGTCAACGGTGACTTTGTTCTCGCTAAGTTAAATAAATCCGCAAGCATTACTTTTAAACAATTTGTCACGGATGGAGAACATAAATTTCTAAAGGCATTAAACCCTGCCTGGCCGCTGCACCAAATTGATGACGGCTGCGAAATTATTGGCGTTGCCGTTGAGACGAAATTACGGTTCGTTAAAAATAATGATTGAATAAAGCACTCTATTTATAGCTCATTAAAGTGAAGAGTCTTTTTTATCTTAGCCCATTAAATAATGGGCTAGAGAGAGCAGGGTTCGTAATAGAATGCATGTTAAAAATCGTCAGAAGTTCGAGCGACTACAATCTCTAATGCATTTCGGTAAATATCTTTTCGGACTTCATCATCTTCAACTTCAAGCTGTTCAAGCAAAAGCAAAATTATCGCTTTGTTAGTGACTGCGCCTTTTTTCTGGTAAATTGAATAATACGCATCAGAAATTATCTCTTGCTCACTGGTTGATGTAAATTCCGTACTTTCCAGGTATTGAAGAAGTTCAAATTCACTACCGATATTATTCAGCATTTTTTCACCATGAAGTCATTAAATTGAAAATAGTTTCTGCTTAACAGAAAAAATCCCCTGAAGAGAGATGAAATCCTTTGTTCCTTTCAGGGGCGGTGCAAGGCACCTTCGTTACGTTTGTGACTAGAAGGACACACTAAACTTATACAACATATCTATCTTTGTACAACTTTAGATGTAGCAAAAAGTGCTATTTTTTTTAGGTAAAGCTACCATTTTAAATGGCATTAAAGATCAATCAATTGCATGATTTTGTTAGAAAAACCTAACATGAAAAGTAGGGTCTGCAATTTTATATTGTTGTGAAAGTGAGCACCGCCTGAGCTGTAAAGAGGTTGAGCATTTCAGGGTTAGTTTAAATCAGCGCAGAGGCTGCCTGCATTTTAAAGCGAGCCAGGGGTTTTGACACAAAAGCAGGATCTTGAGGCCGTATTCTTTAATTATTAAAAACCTTGGCTTTTAATGAATAGATTAATTTTAACTTCTTAAGAATTTTGTTATTTTTATTTAAAATTCGGGCTTTTATCACACCTGTCTTAAATACAGTTTGATTATTTATTGCATATCTAATAGTGATAATGTCATTTATTATGCATTCTTCGCTTTTAGTTGCTACCTCCAACCTTCACTCGGAACATGTCATGCTTACAACCCTCATCTATCGAAGCCATTTTAATAGCAGTGTGACCTTTTCATCGATGTTTAATATGGTTGCACAGGCGAACGACCACAACAGTAGTGTGGGTGTTACCGGGATCCTTTTGTTCGATGGAACACATTTTTTCCAGCTGCTGGAAGGGCCTGAGGATGCAGTGTTGCAGGTCTACAAAAAAATCTCCCAGGATAAGCGGCATGATAATCTTGTCGAACTGATGCAAGATTTTTCCCCAGGCAGAAAATTCGGCAAGGTGGGTATGGAACTCTTTGATCTTCGCCAACATGATGAAGAGTCAGTTCTTCAGGCGGTACTTGAAAGAGGAACCTCACCTTATAAACTGACGTACGACGATCGCGCTTTACAGTTTATGTGTACTTTCGTTGAGGGGCGTGAAAAGGAAAATTATCTTGAAATACCTTCTAAAGATCACTGGCGTTTTGTCGCCGATAATTCTAATGCTGCCTCTCTAAGCGATAGCGATATTAATGTCACGGAGTACAGTTTTGCGTTTCAGCCGATTATAGATCCACTATCTCAACATATCCTGTCCTATGCGGCCGAAATGCGCACTGTGAATGGCGGCTCGGCATCGTCATATTTTTCTGCAATATCAGATGAAGAAATGTATCAGGTAGACCTTAGGTCTAAGGCGATTGCTTTTCGGCAGGCTAGCAGGTTAGGACTGGGTGAAAAAACGCTTACCGTTAAACTCCTGCCAATGTCGCTTATCGCCATGCCTGATGCGGTGGAATTTCTTCTTAATGAAATTGCGTTAAGTGGCTTGGTTGCGGAACAAGTAGTCATCGCCATCACCGAAAATGGTTTTATCAGCCGAGATGAGGCGTTTATTAAGGCTATCAGGCGTCTTAAGCAGTCGGGAATGCGTTTAGCGATTGATGATTTTGGGGCAGGGTTAGGCGGTTTACTGGTTTTAACACGATTCCAGCCTGAGAAAATCACGATTGATAAAGATATAGTGAGTGATGTTCATCGCCAGGGGCCTAAGCAAGCCATTGTTCAAGCAATAATAAAATTCTGCACTTCCTTAGAGATTTCTGTTATCGCTTCGGGCGTTGAGAAAACGGAAGAATGGATGTGGCTTGAGGCCGCTGGCGTTAATAATTTTCAGGGGCATCTCTTCTCTGAACCCCAGCTTAATCGTTTTCCCACTATCCGCTGGCCTGAAATGAACGATGGGTAAAATAACCCGTCAACCTGTGAACAGTTATTTATCATGACCATCGTTTGAAGATGTCCGCTGCATTGGTGCAGCGGACACACAGTAGAACTTGTCGTCACGTGTTACATCGACAACCCATTCTAAAGCGTTTCGCAGCATCTCCTGCTGCCGGGTATTTCCTGCTTGTTCGATCTGCATGACGAGTCGCAGAATAATATCTTTATGCGTTATAGAGCCACGTGCCGCGATAAGATCCCGAACAATTGCGCCGATCGCTTGTCGTTCACTGACGTATTTATCACTATCGGGTGTGACTTTTTCAACAATATTTCCACCATCACTGGAGTTCTTCGAGCTTTCATGTCCGTGGGGTCTAAATGAGTCTGCATTCAACATCACAGCAGAAGCCTCTGATTCAGTGTTTCTTTTTCCCATCGGTTTGCCCTTCAACGGTAAAGTGGTGGAGAACGTTTTTTGTGTCTCGAACGTCATAATTGCGGTAACTCGTTTGTTGAGTCGAGGAACGGCTATGCCTTATTTCCACAATGTTTCGTTCGCAGGCTTGCTTGATGATTTCGCTGTCAGAACTGTCCGCAATTTCTTGTAGTTGTTTAATCAGTTCAGCCACTGTTACGGGTTTACCTGACCTCAGAAGCCTGAGGACAGCGTCGCCAATAAGAGAGTCATTCAATCGTTCATCGGTAATTTGTTGCATAGTCACTGCTCTGGGTAAATTGTCCTTATTGATTAAAGTCTACGCATGAGGGCAAGAAGCCTGTCAATGCATTAACGACACTCGACACCTTAGCCATTGCGCTCAAGTACCAGGTGGAGAAGCTTCTGGTAGTGTCTTTCTTCTTCTGCACTGGCGGCAAACTCAATACGTTGCAATAGTTTAGAACATAGTGCTTTACGGTTCAGATTTTTTCCTGCCTCCAACAATTCGACCACGATTCTTCCCATGGTGATGTCTTCAGAGAGTTTTTGCGGGTTTGGCAGGGTTGAAATCGGTGTAGACGTCAAAACGCCTTGAGCATCAGTACGCATGATGTTTCTCCATCTATTGATTGATTAATGATCTCATCTAGTTTTTAAAACTTATACAACAATAGGGTTTGTGTACAGGTTTGTTTGCTTAAAAATCATCATACAGTAAATGGAGAAACCGCTATTTCTCTTTATTTAACTGAATTTAAAGGGGTTATGTTGGTTTGGCGTCGTCATCTTTACCGCGCAATCTTAGAACCATATTTCAGACTGTACGCCGAAGCTCCAGTTGCCCCCGGAAGTAAAGCCAGCACTGCCAAAGTCGTCATTGACCGCGTATTTATCTAAATCTTTGCTCCAGTTCATGTAGGTCACGAAGAAACGAATCTCAGGACGAGCCTTGATATCAAATACGTCACCGACCTTGAAGGTCGGGGCGAAGGTCAACTTGTAAAAGTCACCCTTAACCGATTGATAAGCATACTTTACGCTGTCGTTAAGATAAGTCCGTCCGTTGGGGTCGAGGTCCATGTATTGCCATGAAGCCTCATAGAGCAGGGCAAAGTTTTGCGTGATGGCCTGAGAAGCGCGCAGGTTAAAAGTAGCCCAGTCATAGCGGTCACCGTTTCGATAACGGTCCTGACTATGCTGTGCTATCACGGAAGGCGCCAGTTCCCAATTTTTGGAAACTGGGACAATCCCGTAAGAGGCCAAGCGCACCGACCTCGCATCTCTCGTCAGGTCGCCGTCGCTGCCGGGCTGTCGTGTCTCGGCCCCCAATCCACGACCGAATTGAAGTGCGCTTTCGGATACGCCGGGAAGCAGACCGTAGAACCGATTTTTGTCATGATAGGCCAGCATCGCATAGTATCCGCGCTGCGCGGTGTTATCGCTGCGCATTGCATAGCTGCCTGTGCTGGAGGTTTGGTCTTTTAGTTCATCATTGCCCTGAGCCACCATGCCAGTGAGCATGAGCTGCCAGTTGTCGTAAAAGCTGTTGGCAGTGAGGAGAACGTTCTGTACGTCATTATCGTTATAGCGATCGCTGCCCAAATCACCGAAATTTCGCGCATAAATTGAGAAGTCATTTTTGAAATGCGGCGTCCATTGCACGTCATTAATTCCTCCGCCGGTGCCGCCGAGAAACATGATGTCGCTGTCGGTGAAGTGAATATCGAAATTGTCGCGGTCGAAACGCTTACCCGCCCATAAGGTGGCATTCTTTACGGGGCCGCTAAAGCTTGGTAAATCGGTCATCTCCACAAAAACTTGGCGCACGTTTACATGGTGGCTGTCATTATCCTCCACCCAGGGATCGGGGTTACTGGCTCCGTCGGCAAGCTGTGCTTTAAAGCGCGCTTTCGAGCCATCATCAAAGCGTAAATGCTTGATAAAACCTAACTCGACGTAGTTGTCTTTTTCATTCCCCAGGCGACCAACGTGTGCATCTCCACCGATTGAACTGGCTGGTGAAACGCCTGGCCCACCGTGTGCACCGTGGCCGTTGCCATTAATCAACATCCCGGAACGTGCATAACCGCTAAACTCAAAGCCATTGTCCCCGGGGGACGACGCTGAAGAGGCGAGCGCCGTGGCGTCGACCTTTTTCTCTGTTTGCACCGTCTTTTGCTCCACCGACGTGGTGCGATTCTCTAGCTGCTGGACGCGGTTTTCTGCTATCCGTGCACGTTCATCTGCATCTCGAACCTGTTGCTCTGCTCGCGTGGCACGAATTTTGGCCTGTTCGGCCTCGTTTTCCGCTCTGTTTAATCGCTGCTCCAGCAGCGTCAGGCGCTGTTCAATCGTTAAGGTATTTTTTGCAGCCAAGCTTATTGCTGGAGATGCCATGCCAATAAAAAGGCATGACATCCCTGCGTAAATATTATTTAAACGCATAGGGAGCCTTTATTATTTGGTTTTTTATTAAGCTACAATATTAAGTTAAACGGTATTAATGGGGTTTTTCATCGGTGGTGGGGTGAAGTGCTCATTCGCAGAACATTTTCTTTCATCCAGTTCGCGTTTTATTTCCTCATAAGTATCATCGAGACGATAATAACGCCCCATCCATATCATGGATAATAAAATAAGTGCCGCCGGGATGTACAAATAACAGGCCTTGATTGCCAGCAGTGCCTGAGGATTCTGTGCCTGATTCGCCACATATCCTCCGGTAGACAGCAGTATACCGCTTATTGCCCCCGCACCCGCCATAGAGACTTTTCCCAGAAATCCGTTAACGGAGGTCAAAATTCCCGCAGTATTGATCCCCGTTTTCCATTCACCATAATCCACCGGATCGGCCTGCATGGAAAAATAGATAGCCGTGCGCTGACCGGCACCCATCGATAATATTATTGCACCGGTTAACAAGCCTAAAATATGGGTGCCGGAAACTATCATTATCAGCATGCCTGCAAGATTAACGGTACTGGCGAACAAATAGACCTGACGCTTTTTCATTCTTGCTGCCATAAACGGGACGGTTAATGTGCCCAGTAATGGGACGAAGGTCGATATTCCCGCAGCTATTGCCGTAATGGTGGTATTACAAACATAATAATTAAAGAAATAGACCAGTGCTCCTGTCTGGAAAAAGAATGCACCCCACATCAGAAAGATATTAACCGCGAATACAAACCAGGGGCGATTATGACGCAAACTGGTCCACGCCCGACGCAAGGTCATTTTTTCACTCTGCTGGTTGATAGCCTCTTTTACATTAGCGAAACTCAGCAGGAGGAAGAAAATGGCAATACTGCCAAAAATTAGCGCGGTATAAAGAAACCCTGTTTGCTGATTGCCATGGCCCAATGAATGTACCAACGGAAGTGTGGCAACGGCCACGACCGTCGACCCTACCGAGCCCATCACTATCCTGACTGCCGAAAGCGTGGTGCGCTCCGTCGAGTCATTGGTAATAAAAGGCAGCATGGCGCAGAAGGGAATATTCACCAGCGTATAGAGGAATGATAAACAGAGATAGGTGAGAAAGGCGTACCACAGCTTGCCTGCCAGCCCAAAGTCCGGCACGTAAAAGGCCATCATGCACAACAGGCCGAAAGGCACCGCGCCAATAAGTAGATAAGGGCGGCAGCGACCCCATCTTGTGTGCGTATTATCAATGACCAGCCCCATCAGCACGTCGGCGACGCCATCAACCAGGCGGGTGACTAAAAACATTAAGCCAGCATAATAGGCGGGTAGGCCCATTATGTCGGTATAAAAAAACATCAGATAGAGCGATATTAACTGCCACACCAGGTTACAGGACAGATCGGCAACGCCGTACCCCAGGCGCTGCCGCCATAGGGAATAAGTTGTATTTTGCATCATGTTTTCTCTGTAGGGTAAAGCGTTATAGTTATTTAAAGTTGGTATTTACGAATAAAATAAGCCGGGGTACAGCTCCAGGCGTGGCAATAGCTGTTTATTAATTTGCTGCCATAGGGTGAGAATTCAGGGTGACTTGGGTCATAAAGTTCCCAAAAAGTATCGGCTCCGTTTTTGACCATGCTGCCCCAATATTTTTTTATTTCCTCTATGGCACACTCTTTCTGCCCGACGCTGAGTAATGCATCAATAAAGTGGTGCATCATGTAAGGGGTATTCATTTTTATTTCAGGCGGTTCAGCGAGTAATCGACGCATCAGGCTGGCGCGAAATAGCGCATCCCCGACGCCTGCCAGCACTAGCCAAACCTGTGAGGCGTAGGATATTTGCAGTTGTGATCCGCTAGTGAAAAATCCTTTTTCCTCATTCCACAGTTCTTTCATCGCCGCCTTTTTCAGGCGAGTTATTTCGGATACGATTATTTGCTGTGATTGTTTATCCGCCACTCTTTCTGCCAGCCTGAGCGCTTTCTTAAGGCAATAAATAAACACTCCCTGTGAAGGAGCCTGTTTGTTGAGTGATTCATGCCAGTCAATAAATGCCCACCAGTCTTCACTGTCTCGAACAATGCCATTAGATCCTATACGTTCAAGCGCCAATTCAATCTGTCGCCATGCGGTTGGCCATAATTCATGCAACGTCTGAAGGTCGTGGGTGACATCAATATAATCTTCGAGAGTCGCGACAAAAAACAGCGAGTAATCTAATAAAAAAGTGTCGTCAGCAATAATGTCCGGCTTCATAAACAGGTTGGCCGAAACAAGGCCGTCCTCTCTTGTGACGGCGGCGAATAAATACAGGCACCTTTTCACTAAATCATTTTGCCCGAAGGTTTGATAGTTAACCAAAGCCTGTAATCTTAAGTCGCCAAGCCAAAGGCGTCGGTCGCGTTTAGGACCGTCTTCAAAGACTTCCTGCATACAGTTTTTCAGCGTTAACAGGCTGACTCTGTCTATTTTCTCGAGCAGAGGACAGCTTGAATGCATTAACATTGCCGGTTCGCTACTGGCGGACGTCACGGTATTGAGGTGTAAATCTCTTAACCGCAGGCTGAATTTTGGCGAGGTCGAGATAACCTGTATTTTGACGTACCGGCAGCAATAACGGCGCGGCAGGCGAACCTCTGCGGGTAATACATCCAGGTAAAGATCTTCCTGTTGCAGCCAACTGCTGCTCAACCAGCCTGTGTAGTTTTCAAAGGACTCTGCGACTTCGACAGGGGTTTCACCAAAGGTGAATTTAAGATGGGCGGGCGCATCGGGCGGACTGCCTACGGCTTCACATCTCAGCCCGAAATAACCCACGCAGTGGGTGCCAAAATCAACGATGATTTCCTCACCCGGCCCCAGCAGCCTTTGTCCCAGGCTGGTGGCTGGCGCTAGCGGCAGGGTTTTCCAGCCAAGAGGCAGGTTCGCGTCGCAAACTGTCTCAACCACATTGAGCGGTTCGACACAGCGGTACTGCAAAGTCGGTAGGAGGCCAGTGGCCGTTGAAAGAAAAGCGTTATTACGTGTAAACCTTAATTCGATATTTTTTTGCATTCCCTGAGACATGCTGATTTCCTGATTGATAATGGTCCGCAAATCAGTCTCTGTGAGTCAAGCCGAGGTCGCTATTCCGAGATTGCCACCGATGAACAGAAATTGGCAGCCACAGTGTGATTACGTCTGAGCCGATCACAATTTTTGAAAACATATTCGCGGCTTGCCGAACATTACTTTACGTTAGCTACCTAATAGATAATCAAATGTGTGAGACGTTTCGAACCATGGAAAGACTGAAAGTCGAAGACTTTTTCCCCTCCTTTACAGAAAAGCTGTCGGTTTATTCGAGCGATCCCGAGGACAATAATAAAGAACACTGCCACGATTTTAATGAGCTGGTGATTGTTGACAGTGGCCACGGGTTGCACGTGATTAATGACCAGCCTGTTTTCATTCAGGAAGGGGACGTCTTTCTTATCCGACAGAACGATTACCATTTTTATGAAGAGCTAGGGACGCTAAAACTCACTAACGTATTGATTAATCCACACAGTGAATTCAAATTCTTGCGGGATACTGACAGCCTTCTGGCAGGCCTTGCTGCGAGTGAATGTTCTCGTTACGGTTGGTTGTTGCCGGAGGTGAAAGAGGAGTGTAGCAAGTTGGTCAGCCAGATGTTTAACGCAGGAGGTAATGATGACAAGCATCTGCGTTCACTGAAACAGGAAGGGCTGTTCTTTCAGCTGATCATGAGTTTACTGAGTCACCCCAAAACCAATTATCGCCATAACACCCAGTACAAACTTCACTGCTTGTTGGCCCACTTGCAGGAGCATTGTCTGGATGAAATTGACTGGGCGGCAATCGCGGATGAATTTCTCCTCACCCAAAGAACGCTGTTCCGCCATATCAAGCAGACCACGGGCATGACACCTGAAAATTACCTCAAGCGTTTGCGACTCGTCTCTGCCAGAGCAAAGCTTAAAAATACCGAAGACTCGATTACAGATGTCGCTTTTACGTGCGGTTTTTCGAACAGTAATCACTTCACAACGACCTATAAGCAGGCCTTCGGCTTAACGCCTACGCAGGAGCGAAGAAGAGTCTCAGGGTAATGTTTTCCCTACCACTGGAGAGTGTGGCCCGAGTAATCAACGTAATGGTGGCCGCCTTTTCCGCTCCAGGCTTCGATCTGTTCAACAATACCCTGGGTGCTTTGCTCTATCGTTAAGGTGGCATTTTGCCCCCCCATATCGGTTTGTACCCAACCAGGATGCACCGAGAGCAGGGTACAATTTTGCGTTTTTGCCGTATCCAACAACCCTCGCGTTAACATATTGAGTGCAGCCTTACTGGCTGCGTATAAAGGATACGTCGCCGAACCGTTCTCGTTTAAGCTGGCTAATTGTGAAGTCATCAGCGCCATTACCCCGGTTTGGGATTTTATCAGCGGCAAAAGTTCTGCGGCGCAGCGCACCGGAGAAAAGGCGTTGGTCATAAAGAGAGCCATCAAGTCTTCATCGCTTGATTGACTAATGTCCTGATGGGCGGGGCCGTAGACTCCGGCATTGATAAAAATCAGGTCGAACTTGTGCGCCGAAAGCTGGCTTTTTAGAGCCTGTCTTTGGTCTTTGTGATTAATATCAACGGTAAGCCACTGAACGTCAGAAGGACTTTTTGATGGAATTTCCCCTCGACAGGTTGCCGCAACCTGCCAGCCACGAGCAGAAAGCTGTTGAACCAGGCCTAAACCTATTCCCCGTGAGGCGCCGATAATCAGAGCTGAAGGTGTAGATGTCATATTTTTTCCTTATAGTCAGGGCGGGAGACGTTGTGTGGAGGGCATTTACATGCCAGCACAATGTCGACGAAGTTATAACCGCATAATATTCATATCAATGCTTGAGCTGCTTTGGGCCGTTTTCTGTGCTTTTTTAAAAGCGATAATTGACACCCACGCTGAACTGCGTCTGACGACGAGAACTTTCGTCATCCACTGATTCATTCATCGCTTCAACATAGGGCGTGAGATGGCGGGTCGCCTGATAGCCAATTTTAACTTTATATTCATAGTCATGAGGCTGGTTGTTATAAAGGTCTACATTGCTGTGATAATAGACCAAAGCATAGGCTAGCGTGAAATTGCCGAATTTCTGAGCAATCTTGCCCTCATACTTGTTGGTAAGTTTAGTCGACTTGTTACCCCGGTGGATTATCTCTCGGCGGTATTGCGCCGAAAGCCTGGTGTGTTCAAAGAGGGAGTACTTCAGTTTTAGCGAGGGTTTGTACTTATCTTTATTCTCTTCTTTCGCCCATTCCATGCCCGGCACGACTTTCAGACGGTCTGTGACATGAAAAGTGTCGTCGGTTTTAAACTCCTTCTCATCGAGTCTGGCATGGGTAAAGGCCTTTCCCGAACTGCCATCTGCTTGTTCTTGCGGGTGAAACTTTGCCTTGGCACCTATGCCTATCCCCGACTCAAAATCATGGTCTATTTCAAATTCATCCGTGTGCTGATGCGTGACGTCTTCATATTTATGAACGTAGTCCAGTTCCAGAGCGTGCGCGTTGTCAGTCAATCCAAACAGTAAAGCTGAAAAAATAAAAACCCTTTTCATCCGTGATTTCCTATCCTGAAAACAAAAGGGAGCAAAGTAATCACAGCAGATGAATTTTTAATGACGGGAAAACTTATTTTTTATGATTTAACGTTTTCTTTGCAGTGCGCTCATAACAATTTGCTTACGGGAAACTGACATAAGTTACAAGATGTAAGTGAGCGTAAATAAAAATCCAATTTTCACAAAGTCACCGAGCGAGACAACGTCACTGGCAGTGCGCAAAAATTGTTGTCGCCCGTGAGAGCTGAGTCTGACTATCTGAGTGGGAAGCAAATCAAACAGCGGGGAAGGGGATCGCGGGAGGCACATCGTATGTGGCAAACGTCGTTACCGCCATCCTGGCAACAACGAAATCAGGCAGCGTTGTGCGTGAACAACGCTGCCTGTAAGAGGGAGTTTAAAGCTAACTCGCAGGATAACGCTGGGCTACCAGGCGACGCGGTTTTTTTCAACGCTTAATTGCTTATAACGCTGATAGATAATGTATGAGCGAAGGGTGAAGAACCCGACGACACTGCCTGAAGAAACAGCCAGCAGCATAATCAGTGCAGCGCTGAGGTGATGAGTCGAGGACGTTGCCTGGCTATAGCCAATATAATAACGAAGAGGGAAGTATATTAAGAAGATGATAATAATTGAATAGGTGCCTGGCACAGTGATAGTGCCTTCTTTGCGCCCGAGACGATAAACTCGCGGTCCAAAGATTTTATTAGCAACGATCCCCCCAATCACGCATCCAATAACCCACGTTAAACTTGAAGCTAAAATATCGCCTTGCTGTAGCAAAGAAACGAAAGAAAAAATCATAAAGCAGAGTGGTATAAGTAATAAAAGTTTAATACTGACGACTTTTTCAAAACAAAACGTTAAGCAATAACCTGTGACGACGGCTAAAAGTACAAATACCCACGTAGGTGTTCCTGTTACAATTTCTAACATAATAATTCCCATATCAAAGATGCTGTTTATCATCAATTACAGTGTAGAAATTCTTATCGCTAAGGGTGTTTACTGCTGGGTCTTGAATAATGTGAAGTTACCATAATTCAGTAAAGCTTATATATTTTATCCTATCTTAGTGACATTTAAACTACAAGCCTGCCTCTCCCAATCCAGACTTAGAGGTTGCGAAAAAACCGCTATCTTTGTGTGCCGGAGGGGTAAAAAAGCCATCACACTTCGATTTTATCTCTGTAATAAATAATTCTTTTTAGGAACATAATGGTCTCGCAAGGCATTGTCATTATGCTTCGTAGGGTAAAGTCATTGCTAAAACTTATGACGCAAGCGCGTCGGGCAATCCTTAGTACAATGTGAATAAAAATCAAATGTATATCTATTATTTGTCTGTGCGCAAGTTGTCATAAATAACGGGAATGGCGCCAGGGGGAGTGAGTTTTTCTATGCAAAAAATGCAGTTTTGGTCGAAAAGAAATTCAATAAAAATACTGATAATCCCAGCCGTGGCGCGGCCCGTGGCGCATTTTCTCTTATTCGTTAAAGGCATTTCCCCGTATTGTCTAACCCTGCTCGCGAGTGTCTAAATGCAACTCATTTTCATCATGATTCCCCTCAAAAAAATAAATTAATTTGTCAGCATAATTATGGTTGTGATAGAAACTCTAATATGTTTAATATTAATGAATTGTTGATTTCTATTTAACCTATCGATGTGCCAAGCGTTGAAGAAGCGATTTGGGAGTGATAGTTACATCAATTTTCGAGAAATTAAAAACATATGGATATTGCAATTATCGGCGTTTCCTGTCAGTTCCCTGATGCCAAAAATTACATCGAATTTTGGGGCAATATCGTTAATCACCGTAATTCGGTCACTAAAGTTGCCGCCGTTGATAAAGAAACGGCATCGCTGAGTCGAGAGTCATTACAGTGGCCTGATGCCAGTGAAAATCGATGGGCGGCCTTGGTTAATACCGTGGACGGTTTTGATAACCAATTTTTTGGCATTATTCCCAAAGTCGCTGAAACAATGGATCCGCAGCAGAGGATTATGCTGGAACTTACGTGGTCCTGTTTGGAAGATGCCGGGATAATGCCGTCGACCCTGCGCGGCAATAAAGTCGGCGTTATTATTGGTGTGTTCAATAACGATTATAAAGAACTCCAGGAAAATGCTAATAATCCAGTCGAGGCGCATCATTCGACAGGAACTGCGACCTCCATAATTGCCAACCGTATTTCACATTTCTTTGATTTTCATGGTCCTAGCATTGCTATTGATACCGCCTGTTCAAGTTCGCTAAATGCGATGCACGCGGCTATTCAGGCAATAAACCAAGGCGACTGTGAAATGGCCATTAGCGGTGGGGTTAATCTCATTTTGACCTCAACCCGGCATCAGTCTTTTGCCAAAATGGGCATGTTATCGCCTACCGGTGCCTGCCACTCGTTTGATAGCAACGCCGATGGTTATGTCCGTGGGGAAGGGGCCGGCGTTTTATTATTGAAGCCACTGGAAAAGGCCTTGGCCGACGGCGATGTCATTCACGGCGTGGTGAAAGGCAGTGCAATCAACCACTGCGGAACGTCGTATACGTTAACGTATCCCAGCGCCGACGCGCAGGCCGAAGTTATTGTGGCCGCCAATACGCAAGCCGGCGTACCGGTCAACTCCATTGGTCTGGTTGAAGCGCATGGGACAGGCACACCTAAGGGCGATCCGATTGAATTTGAAGGTCTTACCCAGGCATTTAACGCACTGGCGCAGCAGCAGGGCGTGACGTTGGATGACGCTTTTTGCGGCTTAACCTCGGTCAAAAGCAACATTGGTCACCTCGAAGCGGCGGCCGGTGTCGCGGGCGTTATTAAGATTTTGCAGGCCTTTAAGCACCGCAAGCTGCCCCCGCTGAGAAATTTTACCACCCTAAATCCGCGTATCGATGCCGCTTCAACGCCGTTCTATTTCGTTGAACAAGAAAAAGACTGGCAACGCATCGACGCCGCTACGCCGCGCCGCGCAGGCGTAAGCTCATTTGGCTTTGGCGGAACCAACGCTCACGTTGTGTTGGAGGAAGCGCCAGAACCTGTGCGCCGCAGGCCAGCAAAGGGCAAATCTGCCTCGCGCAACGGGTATTTTATTGCGCTTTCTGCCAAAAGCCCGGCGGCGCTGTTACAGCGTCAAAAAGATTTGATCCAATGGCTGCGCGAAAATCCTAAAGCCTCGCTCGGTGATGTGAGCGCGACACTGTTAACCCGTCGCGAACATTTTGCTTATCGTTATGGCTGCGTGGGTCGAGATATTCATCATATTATCAGTGAGTTGGGAAAATCCGTCGCCGAGGGGCCGCTAAGTCTGGAACACCCTGCGGCGGCGGATCAGGCACAAAAAGCCGCAGCCGAAGCTGCCGTTCTGTTTGAGGCTATCAGTACCGCGGACGCCTCTGCGGTAACCCCGCTGTTGCTCAAGATGAGTGAATGCTATGCCCGTGGCGCGACGTTGGATTGGTCGCCGCTATTCAAGGGTGCTGACCCGCAGTGTGTTGCGCTGCCGACCTATCCGTTTGTTCACGCACCTTTCTGGATAACCCCGAGGGATAATGCAGCCAGTCCTCAACCTGCACTGCGTGCCCAGCCGCAGCGGGTCGTAAACGTCGGCAGTTCGCGTTATAAGACCGTGCTGCAAAGCGATGAATTTTTTATTGCCGATCACCAGATTGACGGTCAGGCGATACTGCCGGGCGTGATGTCTCTGGAATGGGTTCGCGCGGCCTTCGCCGATGCGCTGACTCTCGCCGATGCCAGCGCATTAACCTTCTCTCAGGTGACCTGGTTGCGACCCTTTACCTGTCAGGGTAAGGCGGCGGATATCATTATCCAGCTCGACCCACACCCGTCGGAGGAGCAGCGGTTATTCCAGCTCCTCGGCAGCGATGACAAAATTTACTGCCACGGCACGGTGGGTCTTTCCTCAGAGGCGAGGCCCGCAGTGCCGGTGGCGACGATGGCTGACGACGCCCGCACGCTTGATGAAACGGCTTGCTATCAGCGGCTCGAAAGTTTGCAGATGTGCTATGGCGCAGGCATGAGGTCGATAAGCCATCTGACGTTTGATGAGCATGCCGGCGTCGCCAATTTGACGCTGCCTGCCGCACAGCCTGCCGACTTTATCATTCATCCTTCGATGGCAGACGGTGCCGTGCAGGCCGCCGTGGTTTGGGTGAGTGAAAAGCTGCGCAGCGGGCAACAGGCGACTGAGCAGGGGCCTTTAGTCATTCCTTTCTCACTGGAAGCACTGGCGTTGTTGCAGCCTTGCAGCGCAGCGATGACGGCGACCGTTACGCTGGCAGGCGAGACGACGCTGCGTGACGAGGTGATCAAAGTGGATATTCACCTGACAGAAGCCCACAACCCTGAAAATACCGCTTTGATATTCAAAGGTTTATGCCTGCGCGTGCTCAATGACGGTCTGGCCGCTAAAGAACCGACGAAAACCGTGCAGCGGTCAAACGTTCCCCCGCAGGGAGCCCACCTTTATCAGCCTCACTGGGTTGAAAAAGCGCTGCCAGAGGCCGATGCATCCGTCGAGCAAATTGTGCTGGTAGGCAGCGAGCAGGACGTTGAGCGGTTTGCCAGGCTTATCGCGCAGTCGCAGGCGGCGACGCGCATCCAGCGGATCCTGTTTGCCGCCGCGCCCCAGATCAACGCTGACCCACAAACTGCGCGCGTTCGTCCGGGCAACAGCGACGATTTCGTTGCCGCCGTGGACGCACTGCTGGCACAGGGTGCCACCTTCAGGCAGGTGCTTTGGGTGAGTGCGGAGCTGGCCAATGACGATTTCGCGCTTCGCCTCAGTACCGGTCCTTACAGCCTCTTTGCCCTGACCCAGGCGCTGATGCGCAAGGTCAAGAAAGTGAATTTTGTGCATTTCCACCAGGCCGACGCGAGCCTGCCAGACGTCGCTGCCATCAGCGGTTTTTACCGTACCCTGCGCGTCGAAAAGCCCGATTATATCGGCCGCGTGGTTCACTGCGACAATGACTTCAATCTTCACCCGCTGCCGGCGCTTATCTACCGTGAATTCGCCGATGTCTCGAAAGATGCCGACGTGCGCTATGTCAAGGGAACGCGTCAGGTGCGCCGATTTGTGGCGGCTGCGAACGCCGCCGGGCTCAACCTTTCAGGCTCAGCGCCTGCGGCTTTGCGTCCGCAGGGTATTTACCTCATCACCGGCGGAATGGGGGCGTTGGGGCTAATTTTTGCCCGCTTCCTCTGTTCAACCTACGGCGCAACGGTTTACCTGAGCGGTCGTTCTGCACTGGATGAATCTCGTCAGCAGCAGCTTGATGCGCTAAGTGAACTGGGCGGTAAGGCGCTGTATGTCGCGTGTGACATTGGCGATGCCGCCAGCGTGCAGGCGTTGTTAGAAACTATTCGTGCAGCTGGCCATCGCCTGAACGGGATTATCCATTCCGCTGGCGTCATCGAAGATAACTTTATTCTGCGCAAGAGCCGCGAGGCCTTTGAGCGGGTCGTCACCCCGAAGACCCTCGGGACTTGGTTGCTGGATCAGGCGACGCGCGACCTGCCGCTTGACTTCTTCGTGCTGTTCTCCTCGGTTACCGGCGTACTGGGTAATATGGGGCAGTGCGATTATGCCTTTGGCAATGCGTTCGAAGATGATTTCTCCCGCGAGCGTAACGCGCGACAGCAGCGCGGCGAGCGTAGCGGCAAGGCGCTTTCGCTAAACTGGCCGTACTGGAAAGACGGCGGCATGCGTCTTACCGACAAAGAAGAAGGCTTCCTCAAGAACCAATTCGGGATTGTCCCCCTGCTGACCGACGACGGTATTGCCGTCTTTAACTATGCGTTGCAAAGCGGGGCGTCACAGATGGTGGTGATGCCGGGAGAGGCCGCCCGCATCAACGAGGTTCTGGGCGTTGTCGATATTACCCCGCCAGAAGAGGCTGTGCGCTCAGACAGCGGCCAGTCGCAGCAGGACATTGTGATTCGCTATTTGTCCGAGCTGTTCGCCAGAAAGTTACAGATCCCGGCGCATTTTGAACGCCATGGTTTCTTCCGTGATTACGGCTTCGATTCGGTGGTGGTGATTGAGCTGGTCAACGAGCTGAAGAAGACGTTCGGCAGCAGCTTGCCGATGACGTTGTTCTTCGAACATCAGACCATGGAGGAACTGAGCCGCTTCCTGCTGGAAAACTATGATGAGGTTTGTCGCGGGCTGGTGGGCGCACCTTTAGCGTCTTCTCGGGTTGTACCGGCTCAGCGTGCCGCAACGCCTGCCGTTGATTTCGTGCGCGAAGTTTCTCCCGGCCAGTCGGGTGTGCAGAATAACGATGACGATATCGCGATTGTTGGTATCGCCGGACGTTATCCTGAAGCCGATAGCCTTGAACAGTTCTGGAATAATTTGGCGCAAGGGCGTGACTGCGTCATCGAGGTGCCTGCCGAGCGCTGGAACGCGCGTTGGTATAAAGAAGGGGCCGCAACGCCTGGGAAAAGCTACAGCCGCTGGGGAGGATTCCTTTCCGGCGTTGAACGTTTCGATCCGCGTTATTTCAATATTTCGCCGAAAGAGACGGAAATCATGGATCCCAACGAGTGGCTGTTCCTCGAGACGGTCACTCACGCGATTGAAGACGCTGGCTACACGGCAGACAAATTGACCCCCTCAACGGCCGGACGTGAAAATCGCGTCGGCGTGTATGTTGGCATGATGTGGGGAGACTATCAGCTCCACGCCCACGCCAGCCCTGAGGACCAATGGACAACCTCCCATTCATCCTATTGGTCGGTCGCCAACCGCGTTTCGCATTTCTTTAACTTCTCAGGCCCGAGCATGGCACTGGACACCGCCTGTTCATCGTCCCTGACGGCGATTCACGTTGCCTGTAACGCCATTCGTAGCGGCGATGTGCCGGTCGCTATCGCCGGTGGCGTCAATCTGTCGCTGCATCCTTACAAATACCACCTGTTATCGAATATGCACTTCCTCTCCTCGGACGGTCGCTGCCGCAGCTTTGGCGAGGGCGGAACCGGCTACGTACCGGGAGAGGGCGTGGGTGCCGTGGTGCTGAAGCCGCTTTCACAGGCGCGAAGGGACGGTGACCATATCTATGGCATTATTCGCGGCACCTCGGTCAACCACGGCGGAAAAACGTCAGGCTTTACCGTGCCCAACGCCAAGCGTCAGGCTGACCTCATTGTGGATGCGCTGACCACCGCCAAGGTTAATCCGCGTCACATTAGCTACGTTGAGGCGCACGGGACCGGCACCAAACTCGGCGACCCGATCGAAATCAGCGGCTTAAACAAAGCTTTCTCGATTGCCGGTGACAGCACCAAATACTGTGCCATCGGCTCGGTGAAAGCCAATATCGGTCATCTGGAGGCAGCGGCGGGCATGTCGGCCCTGACCAAAGTGCTGCTGCAAATGAAACACCAAACGCTGGTGCCGTCCATCCAGTCGAAGGCCGTGAACCCGTTTATTGACTTCCAGAGCGGACCGTTCCGCATTCAGCAATCGCTGGAGCCGTGGCCGCGTCCGGTTCTTGCCGTGACCGAGTCCAGCGGCTCGACGGTGACCAAAGAAATTCCTCGCATCGCGGGCATCAGTTCGTTCGGCGCGGGCGGGAGCAACGCGCACCTGATAGTCGAGGAGTACATTGAGCCGAAGGCCGACCCTGCCGACGAGGGAAAACCTGCGTTAATCGTGCTTTCTGCCCGTCGTGAAACGGCGCTGCGTACCATGGCCGAACAGCTGGCAGACTTTATGGCACAGCACGCCGACCTCTCGTTGCAGGACATTGCTTACACCCTACAGGTCGGGCGCGTGGCGCACGAATACCGCGTGGCCTTGGTCGCGGAAGTTGCCGCCGATGCCGTTAACCTGCTGCGGGCTTATGCCAGACAGCAGCTTTCCGGAATCATGACCGGCCATCGCGACAATGCCCGTCAGGCGACGGACACGCCTCCGCTGGCCGAATGGATCACGCTCGGCCGCCTCGGCGCGCTGGGCGAAGCCTGGGCCAATGGACACGGGGTTGACTGGGCTCAGCTGCATGCGGCACAGCTGCGCCGCCGCGTTTCATTGCCGGGCTATGCGTTTCAGCGTCAGGACTGCTGGGCACCGACCTTGCCCGCCGAACGTACTGATTCGTTTTTGCCGGGTGCCGCCGCGCTGCACCCGCTGATCGACAGCAATGTCTCCACGCTGGCCTCGCAGGCGTTTCGCAAATCATTACGCGCCAGCGAGTTTTTATTGAACGATCACCGTCTTGGCGATAATCGAATTCTGCCCGCTGCGGCCTTTATCGAGATGGCATTGAGCGCCAGCGAGCTTGCCCTGCTGGGGAATGCGCTGCCGCAGGCCGGTGCTAAACCTGTGCTGTCGCGAGTCCATGACCTGACATGGCGTCAGCCTATTCTGGTGAGCGGCGACGCGCTGGAGATTGAGATTGCGCTGACTCCGTCGCAGGGCGGTCTCGATTTTGACATCTACCGCCACGAGGGTGAGAAGCGTCATGTCTTCGGCAGCGGTCGCCTGTGTGAAGAGACCGCGCCATCACCAAAACCGGTCGAACTGCAACGCCTGCTCACGCGCGGTCAGCTTTACGAGCGTGACGATATTGAGGCGGCTTTTAAACAGCGTGGCTTTAGCTTCGGTCCGGCGTTTCAGGTGATTGAACGCTTGTATACGCAGGCCGATGAGGCACTCTCGGAGTTGAAATTCCCTGACTATCTGCAAAACACTCCGCTGGTTCAGCCCTTTATTCTGCCTCCGTCACTGCTCGACGGCGCATTCCGCACCGCGCTCGGCATCGGTGGTCTTTACGCTGGCGTGAAAACGCTCGAAGTCCCGGTCGCGTTGGCGGGCTTGCAGGTTTGCAAACCGGTGGCGGGTATCCGCTACGCCTATGCCCGTCGTAACGTCGAGCCTGGCGCGGCGGCGATGACCGCGAGCTACGATATCTGTCTGCTGGACAGCGTCGGTGACGTGGTGGTCAGCATCACCCGGCTACAAACTCAGGCGGTGCCTCAGTTAGGCATGAAAGTGAGCGCCATGGCGCAGAGTGCCAAACCTGCGGCTCAGTTTACCGCCAGCCCGGTCTCTGCCCAGCCTCTCGCAATATCTTCACGCGAGGCGTTGATTAACACGCTGATTAGCCACGTTATTGATGTCACCAGGCTGGACGCGGGCGACGTCAGCGCTACCGCGCCGCTCGCGGAATATGGTCTTGATTCGATGATGATCCTGGCCCTAAACGAGCGGTTGTCGAGCGCCTTTGAAAACCTCTCTCAGACGCTGTTCTACGAGTATCAAGACCTCGCATCGCTGGCCGATTATTTGCTTGAACAACACCCGCAATATGACGCGCCTTTAACGGAGACAGCCTCGCTGCCGAGCAACGTTAATGCCCCAGTCAGCCGTTCGGTGCGTGACGGCGTGCTGGATTACTTGATTGCTGGCGTGATTGCGGTGACCCGACTCGACGAGGACGAGGTACAACCGGCCACCGAACTGGCGAATTACGGCCTCGACTCAATGATGATTTTAGCCCTCAACGAGAAGCTGGCAGCCACTTTTGGCGAGGTGTCGCAAACCCTGTTCTACGAATATCAGGATATCGACTCGTTGGCAGATTTCCTCTGCGAGAGCTATCCGCGGCAGGCCGCAGCCTTGCAGCCAGCGACGGTTGAGGTGATTGCAACGCCACCGTTGCTGCCAGATAGCGGCCAAGCTGCTACCAATATGGCGGATGCGCAAGAGGTGTCGGCAATCAGCGATAGGCTGTTCGACAGTCTGGTAACCGCCATCGGTGCGGCAGCGGCAAACTGCTCTGCGCTGATGCCGCTGCATCAATGGCCGCTGGATACCGTCAGCCAGATGCGTTTGCAGCACGAGCTGGACGCCCGTTTCAATGGCGTCAATGCCCGTTCGGTCTTCCTTTATAACACCCTGGTCGAGTGGGCCATGGCCCTTCAGGCAACGCAGGCACCTGCGGTGATGGCGCAGTACCCACAGCCGCCGGTGCAGCCAACGTTGGCGAGCCTGCTTAACGGGTCACGTCTCGATGCCGGTCAGCGCCGTCCCCTGGGGGCGTCGAATGCGGAAAATACGCAGCAGGATATCGCCGTTATCGGGCTAAGCGGCCGTTATCCTGGTGCCAAAAACGTTGAAGAGTTTTGGGCCAATCTGACCGCGGGCGTAGACAGCGTCACCGAAATCCCGCTGTCCCGCTGGGACTACCGCAAACATTATTCCCCGCAGCGTGGGCCTAAAGACAAGGTTTACAGCAAGTGGGGCGGTTTTATCGATGATATCGAGCAGTTCGACAGCCAGTATTTTAATATTTCCCCGCGCGAAGCGGAGCTGCTCGACCCTCAGGAACGCCTGTTTTTACAGACCGCCTGGGAGTGCGTGTCTGACGCGAGCTATTCGCGCCACTCGCTGAGCCAGTCGCGGGTCGGGGTGTATGTCGGTGTGATGTGGGGTCAGTATCAGTTTATTGAAACCACCGCCGAGCAGTATCAAACCGGCTTCCCAATGTCGTTGCACTCCTCGGTGGCGAACCGGGTGTCATTCTATTTCAATCTGAATGGCCCGAGCGTTGCGCTCGACACCATGTGTTCGTCGTCACTCACCGCACTGCACATGGCCTGTCAGGCTATTCAGAGCGGCGACTGCAAGATGGCTATCGCCGGTGGCGTCAATCTTATTGTGCACCCGATGAAATACTATCAACTCGGGCAGAGCCAGTTCCTGTCGAGCGACGGTCGCTGCCGCGCCTTTGGTGAAGGCGGCGACGGCTATGTGCCGGGCGAGGGAATGGGCGCGGTGCTGCTTAAACCCCTGCAACAAGCCCTCGCTGACGGTGACCAAATCTATGGCGTTATCAAGGCGACCGCGATTAATCACGGCGGCAAAACCAGCGGCTTTACGGTGCCGAATCAAGCGGCGCAGAGCAACGTTATCAGCAACGCCTTCGAGCGCGCGGGCTGGGAGCCTGCCTCGGTCGATTACATCGAGGCGCACGGCACCGGCACCATGCTTGGCGATCCTATCGAGATTTCCGGCCTGTCCAAAGCCTTCGCACGCATCAACACCGAAAAGGGTATTCAGGGCTTTCCGACGCCGGGTCACTGCCGCATCGGGTCGGTGAAAAGCAACATCGGCCATCTTGAGTCTGCGGCAGGCATTGCCGGACTGACCAAGATTCTGCTGCAAATGCGCCATCGCCAGTTTGTGCCGTCACTGCATTCACAGACGCTAAACAGCCGAATCAACTTTGAGACCTCAACCTTCCGCGTGGTGCAATCGCTTGAAGACTGGGCCTCTGCACCGGGTACTCCCCGTCGTGCGGGCCTGAGTGCCTTTGGCGCGGGAGGTTCGAACGCCTCGGTCTTAATAGAAGAAGCGCCGACGTTATCCGCAAACGCGTTACCTACCGGCGAATCCTACCTGTGGGTTCTCTCGGCGGACAGCGAAACGCGTTTGTCGCGCTACGTGGAACATATGATTGTCTTCCTCGACAAGGCGGTGAATACCCCTGAGACGGCACCGAGTCTGGCCTCTCTGGCGTTCTCCTCGTTAATCGGCCGTGAGGCGATGACCGAACGTCTTGCGGTGGTGGCAAGCAGTCTGGGCGATCTGCTCGGCAAGCTTGAGCAATACCGCGACGAGGGAAGCGCGCAACAGCTTTTCCGTGGGCGCATCGCGGGCAGTCAAGATCGTCTGGATACTATTCTCGATGGCACGCAGCTCAATGAACTGGTGTCCGGGCTGGTGCAGCAACGCCAACTGGTGCGTTTGGGGCGTTTGTGGACCACCACGCTGGATGTCAATTGGCAGCAGTTCGCCAGACCGCTCTGTGATAACCCGGAAACTGCGGGAAGCGTGCGTCGGGTTTCTTTCCCCCCTCTGCCGCTGATGACGCGGCGTCATTGGCTGGCGCAGCCTTCCGAACAGGCTTTGCAGGGCCGCGTTAACTCGCTGCATCCGTTGATTGACGAGAATATCTCAACGCTGTCTCAGCAGAAATTCAGCAAGCAGTTGACCGGTCAGGAAACCTATCTGCGCGACCACCTGATTGGCAGCGATAAAGCGCGCATGATTCTGCCAGGCTCTGCCTATGTTGAAATGATCCATGCGGCAGGGCAGTTAGCCATTGAAAACGATTGGAAAGTCGCCGCTATTCGCCACCTGATGTGGATGAACTCCGTCGAGGTGGACGCCGAACCGGTTGAGATAGCTATCGACTTGGTTCATCTGGACGGTGAAAGCGTCAAAGTCGCGGTAAACAACCTCAACACCGCCGTGCTGTCGGTCGAGGCAGAGTTGGTGTATCGCTCGCAACAGGTCGAGATTGCCGATGAATGGATCGATCTTGACGCGCTGCGCAGCCGGGGGCTGTTGGAAAACGATCGCGCCGCCCTGTATGCCGAGTTTGCGAAAATGGGCTTCGCCTATGGTCCAAGCTATCAGGTGACCCACGAACGCTATCGTTTTGCAGACGCCGCGCTGAGTTATCTGCGCCTGCCTGACTCCGTGTCATCGGCCGATGCGTTTTATCTGCATCCTTCACTGCTGGACGGCGCACTGCGCACCTGCCTGGCCGTGGGACTGACGCCGGTTGAATACGCGACCCCGATTGTGCCGTTTTATCTTGGCGAACTGGAATTCCGCCATCCGCTTGGCAGAGAGTGCTACGCCTACGTGACCCGAACGCAGTCGACGGTTACTGACAGCCATGTTCAAAAGCATGACATCACGCTGGTTGATACCGACGGACGGGTGCTGGCACGCCTGAAAGAGTTTGCGGCACGCCGTCTTGAAAAGGAAACGACTGCAACCCCACGCCCGGCGCAGCAGGACGTACAGTATTATGGCTATGACTGGCAGCCGTCACCGTTAGCGGCTTCGACGCCGCTCGTTGAGGCGGCGCGGGTTCTGGTACTGGCCGATGATAGCGAACTGGCCGACGCCCTGCGCGAGCTTTACGGCGAGCGGGGCAGTGTGATTACCGTGACCCACGGCGCTGCCTTTGAGCAGCATGACGTCAGTCGTTTTAGCGTCGATACTCAGTCTCCGTCGAGCCTTGAGGCACTGTGCGCACAGCTGAAGTCCCAGCAAACGTGGCCGACGCATATCGTGCATGCGGTGGGCGCTGACCTGCATTTTGACCATTTGGTGGAGTCTGGGATCCCTTCCATACTGCACGCTGGTTTACAGTCGTTACGCCATCTGTTTGTGGCGTTGGAAAAAGCGCAGCCGAGGCAGGTGATGCGCTGTGTGAACGTCTATCGCGCACAGTCCTCTCAGGTTGAGCCACAGCATGATGCTATCAGTGGCTATGCGCGTTCGCTGTTGACCATCAATCACCGGTTTGAACTCTTCACGCTGCGCAGCGATGCCGATACTGCGGCGGCGCTCGCGACGCAAGTCTATCAGGAATTTGTACAGCGTCTGGCCTCGCTCCCTGGACTTGAGCTGGCTTACCGGCAGGGTCAACGCCACCAGCGCCAGCTCACCGAAATCGTGCCGCCGAAAGCCGAGGGCTTGGGGTCTGTCGAACCACTGCCTCTGGTACGCGGCGGGCATTATTTAATTACCGGAGGTGCGGGCAAGTTGGGGCTGCTGATGGCGCACTATCTGGCGTCTCGTTATCAGGCCCGGGTGGTATTGAGTGGTCGTTCAGCCCAGATAAACCATGAGGTTCAACAGCAGATTGCCGCGATGCGTGAGCAAGGCGCTGAGGTGTTGTATGTCGCGGCGGACGTCGCGCTGTACGGGCAGGCAGAGTCCCTGCTGGCTGAGGCGAAAGCGGCATTTGGTGCGTTGAACGGCGTGCTGCACTGCGCCGGTGTTGCCAGCGATACGCCGATGACCGAGCTGCAAGAGGCTGAGTTCAATGCACTGATTGGCCCTAAAATCGACGGGCTGGTGGCGCTTGACCGCGCCACGGCGCAGGAGCCACTGGCGGTATTTATCAACTTCTCCTCCGTTTCTGCGGTGCTCGGAGATTTGGGTTCAGGGGCTTACGCGGCGGGCAATCGCTTTATGGATAGCCATGCGCTGTGGCGTAATCAACAAGTCAGCAAAGGGCGGCGGTCCGGTCAGAGCCTCTCCGTTAACTGGCCGCTGTGGGCCAGCGGCCAAATGAATATTGCCGCAGAGGACGCTTCGCTGTTTGAGTTCTCGGGCATGGCGGCCTTGCAGCAAGAGGCGGGGATTATTGCCCTGGAGCGCGCTCTGCTCGAACAGCGCCCCGAATTGCTGGTGGCGGTGGGAGACCGTAATAAGGTGGCCCGCGCGCTGCGCATCCCGTTCAACGACGTGGTCGACGTTGCGCCATCGTTGCCCGTGAACAGCGCGCCCGCTCGCGTTGAGCCAACAAAAAACAATGACAGCGCCTATCTGCACAGCGAGAACGCGCTGAGGCAACATATCTCTACCGTCACCAAAATCCCGGCGTCTGATATCGCCGTGGATGCCACCTTTGAGCAACTCGGTATGGACTCCATCATGCTGATGGAGCTGCGTGCGTTGCTTGAGAAGGAGTACCCGGGACTGTCGAAAACGGCACCGTTCGAGTACAACACGACCGCCAAGCTTGCCGGATACCTGTGCGAGCGTTACGGTGTCACGCAGTCGACGCCTTCGGTGGCCACGGTCAATCACCGTCCGGCTAGTGCGACAGCGGCACCGGCATTCAAACGCGCACTCACCGCTGCGACAGTTAACGTCTCGGGTTCGCCTTTTGCTCGTGCGGCCTCGCTTTCTTCAACGCCCGCCGATGCAGACAGCGACGCCGTGGCGATTATCGGTCTGGCGGGCGAGTTCCCCGGCGTCGACAATTTGACCGACTTCTGGTCAACGCTTCAGGCTGGCAAAGAGAATCTGACCGCTATTCCGCCCGCGCGCTGGGCCGCTGTCGAGGACGACAACGGCAATCCACGCTACGTCAATCGCGGTGGGTTCCTCAACAAGGCAAACGTCTTCGATCCTGACATGTTCCGCATGAGCAGCGAGGAGGCAAGCCGCCTCGATCCCCAGGTACGCGTGCTCCTGCGTTCCGCCTGGCACGCGCTGGAAGATGCAGGATATACGCCGTCGGCGCTCAAATCCCAGCAGGTTGGCGTCTACGTCGGCGCGATGAATGAAGACTTCACCTGGGTGATGTCCGAATACTATGCCCGCACCGGGAATTATCCGGGCGCAGGCTCGGTGGTCAGCGAGCTCGCCAACCGTATTTCTTTCCTGATGGACCTGCATGGCCCGAGTTTTAGCGTAGCGACCACCTGTGCTTCATCGCTGACCAGCGTACATATCGCGCGCAAAGCCATTCTCGGCGGCGAGTGCGATATGGCGTTGGCCGGTGGCATCAACCTGAGCCTGCACCCCAGCAAATACATGCTGCTGCAGGACATGAAAGTGCTGTCTTCCGATGGCAAAGAACACACCTTTGACGAGCGCGCCAGCGGCCTGATCCCGAGTGAAGGCAGCGGAATTGTGGTGCTAAAACGCCTGAGCGCGGCGCTGGCCGACGGTGACACCGTCTATGGCGTGCTGCGCGGTTCAAGCATCGGTCATGCGGGAACCGGCGCGGGGCAATATCTGCCCAATCTGGCGGTGATGGAAGAAACCGCCGCGCGGGCGTTGAAAGAATCGCGCATTGATGTCAATGAGCTGACCTATATCGAGAGCCATGGTGCGGCGACCGAGTTGGGGGACCCTATTGAGCTGAAGGCGTTGTCCAACGCGCTGCGCCGCCAAACCGAGGCGCAACAATTCTGCGCACTGGGGACCAAGGCTAACCTCGGGCATATGGAAGCAGCATCGGGTATCTGTTCATTAATCAAGGTGTTGTTGAGCATGCAGCATGGCCGCCTGTCGCCGTGCGTCAACCTTAAAAACGTCAATGCTTCGTTCGAGCACCAGACCTCACCGTTCCTGTTCCCGCACGAGGCGCGGGCTTGGGACACCAACGGTCGCGGCACGCGTATCGCCGGGATCAACTCCTACGGTATGGGAGGCTCAACGGCGTTTGTGGTGGTCGAGTCTGCGGAGCAGGTGTTGATGCAAAGCCCTCGTCCGACGCCCGCCGAGAATGCGCCGCAAATAGTGGTGTTGTCTGCCCAGCGCGCCGAGCGTCTGCTGGCCTACGCCGCCGAGATGCACGACTTTGTCGAGCGACAGGGCAGTACGCTGCGTCTCGCCGACCTTGCCTATACCAGTCAGGTTGGACGCATCATGCTTGAAAATCGCCTGGCGATTGTGGCCGTCGACGCCGCCGACCTGCTGGCGAAGCTTGAGCGTTTTATTGCGCATCCTGAGGCCACGCACGGTGATGCAGACATTCACAGCGGCAACGTTCACGACGCTAAAGAAGTCTCGCAGCTTGTTGCCGGTGAGGCCGGTAAGCATTTCATCACGGCGCTGCTGCAAAGCCAGCAGCTTGGCCGAGTGGCCACTCTGTGGTGCCGTGGCTGCGAGGTTGACTGGAGCCTGCTGCACCTCAACGCCTCACGCCGCCGCGTGGCCTTCCCAGGCTATCCGTTCGCCAATCAACCTTGTGACCTCAACGCCGCGCTGGCGCTCGATATCTCGCGCCGTAAAGCCCGCAACAGTGAGTTGGAGGCCATGAAACGTGCCGCAGAGAACGTACTCCCAGCGGTACCGCAGGCGTGGTTTGCCAGCACGATTGCCGAGTGCCAGGCCTCCGCGCTTGACGACGAGGCGCTGCACGCTTTCTGGGCTGAACAACTCCACGCCGAAGATGATGTGGGTTCGCTGATTGCCCCGGCACTGTTGGGTGGCGCAGAGGCGTTGGACGCCGAGGACGCAGAGCAGCCTCTCATTAACGTCGAGAGACAAATCAGCCAGGACACGGTTGATGCGCTGCAAATCTGTACCCAACGCCTACAGGTAACTCTCGAAACGCTGGTGGTCGCGGGCTGGGCGCTGCTCGCTAACCGACACGTGCGCGTCAAGCTCTCTCAGTTTGGCGTGATCCGCGGTTTCAACAATGAAGCGCTGCGGGTCATCCCTGCACGCGTTCAGGTAGTAGGACGCCACAAGGTCGGGCCATGGCTCGGCAGCGTTGAGCAGCAGTTGGAGAAATATCTTGAGCATGCGGCCGCCACCCTTGGGCAGATAGAGCACTGGGTTGATGACGCGCCGCTGTTTGACAGCGCAGTGGCCATCCTCGACGACAGCGCGACTGTCAACGTGAACGATGCCGTCGCCGTGCTCTTTGCCGTGCAGCCGGATTTGCATTTGGCGCTGTTGGTCAGCGTCGAGGCGCACAGCCTGAGTCTGCGTATTGACTGTCGTGGGTTAGACACCACGGAAGATAATCTGAATCAACTGCTCGAACAGTGGGTCACTCTGCTTGAGGGCTTAGCCACTCACCTGGACAAAAATCCTGCCGCACTCCCGATGCGCAGCAAAGGCGAAGGACGCAAGGCCTTCTGGAAAACGCTTGAACAACTTAACCAGCAAGAGCAACTGTCATGAAAGTATTGATCACCGGCGCAAACGGATTCGTTGGCCTTAACGTGGTAAAAGCATTAGTCGCCGCACAGCATCAGGTGACCGCCTATGTTCGAGCGTCCTCCAACGTGAGTTTTCTGGTGCCTTTCGGCGTCACTCTGGTACGCGGCGAGCTGCACGACAGTGCGGCGTTACGCGCGGCAATGGCTGGGCAGGACGCCGTCATTCATACGGCGGGCAATACCAGCAGCAATCCCCGCGACTGGCCGCTTCTCGAGGCGGTAAATATCGAAGGGACTCGCCGGGTGACTGACGCAGCGCTGGAAACCGGGATAGCTCGCCTGGTGTTCACCAGCACCACCTCGACGATAGGGGCGCGCAACAATCCTCAGGTCGAGTCGACCGAGGAAACCCCGTTGCGCGGTTTTCGCGTCAATAATCCCTATGCCAAAAGCAAATTACAGGCCGAGGAGTGCGTCTATCGCGCCTGCGATCGCGGTCTGTCCGCCGTCATTCTCAATCCTGCCGAAGTGCTGGGCGCCTACGACTACTCTATGCAGTGGGGCCGTATGGTGCTGGCGGTGACCTACAATCAGTTGCCGTTTATGCCTCCGGGCGGGGCCAGCTTCTGTGGCGCAGCAGCCGTCGCCGAAGCACACGTCAGCGCATTGACCCAAGGGACCGCAGGCGAGCGTTACATCATCGCCGGTGTGAATGTGCGTTATACCGAGCTCATCAAGACGATTGAGGCGGTCACCCAGTGTCAGGTCTCTCTCCCCCAGACCCCGTATTCGTATTTCTATCTCAAAACGTGGCTGCAGGAAAAATTCCCGCGACTGATCCCCGGCGAACCGGTGTTAGACGCCTATCGCCTGCGGGTGTTCAAAGGAAGCTATTACTTCAGCAGCGCCAAAGCAGAACGTGAACTGGGCTATCAGCCTGCTTCCCTGAGTCAGATGGTGGAGGAGTGCGCCACCTGGTACAGGGCTAACGGTTTTATTGCTTCCGCGCCGTCGGAATCTCTCGCAGTGACAGAATAGACAACCAAGGGGGTTTTTATAATGGATTTCCATGAGCTGATAGAACTGGAACGTAAGCCTTTCAAAGAGCGCGTGAAATTGCGCTACAGCGCCTATCTGAAAGAGCTAGAGAAAGGCTTTATGTTTGGACGTCAGGGCGACGGACCCGTCGATGCGCAGATGTACTACAAGGATTTGCACAGCGACACCTTCAACAACGTGCTGGTGTTTGGCTCAAACAGCTATCTGGGACTGGCCAACCATCCTTACGTGAAAAACAAGGTGGTCGAGGCGGTAGAGAAATTCGGTATTGGCACCGGCGGTTCACCGGCTTTTTCGGGCTATACCCGACAGCACAAAGAGTTGGAAAAGCGTCTGGCGGCGTTAGCTGGCCATGAAGATGCCGTGCTGTTGCCGAGCGGATACATGGCCAACCTGTGCTGGGTCAATGGCCTGATGAATCGCAACGATATCATCGTCTACGACCAGAACAGTCATGCCAGCGTAATCAACGCCATCAAAATGACCAGCGTGCCGTTCTACACCTTTGACCCGGAACGTCTGGAGGATTTCGACCAGATGCTGCACAAGATTCGTGAGCGCACCAAGCCGGGCACGCAGATTTTCTCGACGGTGGAAGGCGTGCGCTCGACCGACGGATCGATCATCGACCTCCGGCGTTACATCGAAATCTGCCGCGCGCACGACATTATCACTATCCTCGATGACGCGCACGGTCTGGGCACCGTGGGGCCAACCGGCAAGGGAACGCTTGAGCATCTGGATCTGCTGGGTCAGGTTGACCTGCGTATGTCCACCTGTAGCAAATCGCTCGGCGCACAGGGTGCCTTCGTTTCCGGCAAAAGCGAGTACATCTTTATGCTGCGCCACTTTGCTTATCCTTACCTGTTTACCTCCGGCCTGGCCCAGCCGACGATCGCGGCGATTTCCGCTGCGCTGGACGTGATGGAAAAAGAGCCGGAGCGCATTGAGCGTCTGCATGACAACGTGCGCTACATGCAGGACCAGCTCGAAGCGAAAGGCTTCAACATCCTTCGCGGGCAGTCCGGGATCATTCCTGTTTTCTTCGAAAAAATCTCCGTGGTGGGCAACATCAATCGCCGTCTTTTTGAACGCGGTGTCTTTGCCAACATCATGGAATACCCGATGGTGCCGCCCGACAAAGAACGCCTGCGTATTTCCGTCATGTCTTCTCATACCCGTGACGAGATAGACAGGGCTGTCGAGATTATTGCCGAAGTTGCGCGCGAATTTGACGCGCTGTAATCGAGTGGATTGGGAGACAAAAACAGTGGATCAAAAAGACATTCTGAGCGTGGTTCTCGACACAATTAACGATATCAAGAACACCGGTTTTACCCCTGACGTCGTGGATTTAGAGGCATTTCTTGGGGGGGAATTGGGCGTGGATTCCGTCGAGATGCTCGAGTCCTGGTACGAGATTGAGAAGAAGCTGAACATCAAGGTTAACGACAGCGAAAAGCGGGCGATTTACACGCTCGGTGACCTGATTGGCAAGATTGAAGCGCATCTTCCTGCCGAAGCCGTCAAATCCTGAACGAAATGACAATCCTGGGAAACAGTAATAGGCGACTTATGTCTTCTTCAATTTGGGTATTTCCTGGTCAAGGATCGCAGCACAAAGGGATGGGAGAGGCGCTGTTTGCGCGCTTCCCAGACCTGGTCAACGAGGCTGATGAGGTTCTCGGTTATTCGATTCGCGAGCTGTGCATCGAGGATCTCAACGGGGTGTTGGGCGAAACGGAATTCACCCAGCCCGCGCTGTTCGTGGTTTCAGCGCTCGGCCTGCTGGCCCAACGTGAGGACGGGTTGGCGGCTCCGCAGTGCTATGCGGGCCATAGCCTGGGAGAGTTTGCCGCGCTGTTTGCCGCCGGGGCGTTTGACTTCGCCACCGGTGTCGCGCTGGTGAAAGAGCGCGGCAGGTTGATGTCGACGGCACCGAGGGGGGCGATGGCGGCCGTGGTCGGTCTCACGCAGGCGCGGGTGGCCGAACTGATCGCCGGATCGGCATTTAACGGTATCGACATCGCCAACGTCAACTGTGCGCAGCAAATCGTGATTTCCGGGCTTTATGACGACATCGTTGCCTGCGAAACGCTTTTTACGCAGGCGGGAGCGCGCTACGTGAAGCTGAACGTGAGTGCAGCATTCCACTCTCGCTACATGCGCGATATCGAACAACAGTTTAAGCAGTTTGCACAAAGCTTCACTTTCAACCCGCTTAATGCGCGGGTTATTTCAAACTACACGGCGCTCGACTATCCACAGACCGATTATCTCTCTCTGTTAACCCGGCAGATAAGTCATCCGGTTCGCTGGTACGAGAGTATTTCTCGCCTGCTGGCGCAGGGCGAGGTCAGTCAGCAGGAGATTGGGCCGGGGCAGGTATTGACCAGCCTGTTCGCCAAAATAAAGGCCCAGCCGATGACGCTGTCGGCAGAGCCAAAGGGGCTAAACGCGGCCAGCGCCGCCAAACCGCGCGTGGTGTTTATGTACGGCGGACAGGGCGCGCAGTATTACGGCATGGGCGCTGAACTTTACCGACGCAACGCTGCTTTCCGCAGCCAGATGGACCAGTGCGATGCACTTTATCGCCAGCACACGGGGCACAGCCTGCTGGAGCCGCTGTATGACGAGACGCGCCGCCACCTGCCGCTCACCGATGTCGTCTTGTCGAATGCGGCGCTGCTGAGCGTGGGCGTCAGCCTGACCCGCGTGCTTGGCGCGGAAGGGGTTGAACCCGGCGCAGTGGTGGGCTACAGCCTCGGTGAGTGCATCTCGGCGGTGGTTGCGGGCGTTTTGACGCTGGACGACGCCATGAAACTGCTGGTGAATCAGGCGCGCCTGCTGAGCGAAAAAACCGCCGGCGGCGGCATGATGAGTGTGCTCGCGCCGGTGGATCACTTCCACGCCCATTCTGCGCTGTACCAGCACACCGAATTAGCCAGCATCAACTTCCAGAAAAATTTTGTGGTCAGCGGGGAGCTCCAGCGTCTTGCTGCACTGAAGGAACAGCTGACCCAACAACAGATTATCTCGATGCTGCTGCCGGTCGAGCAGCCTTTCCACTCCGCCGGGATAGCCGCCATCGAACAAGATTTCCGCGCGCTGGTGGGGACGTTAGCCATACAGACATCGTCCCTGCCGGTGTACTCCGCCATGTCAGGAACGTCGGTGGCGCGGTGGGACGACGAGTATTTCTGGCGAGTCCTGCGGGACAGGGTCGATTTCTTCAGTTTGATGAAGGTTTTGAGCGAGAACAGCGACGCATTTTTTGTCGATCTCAGCCCGAGCGGCACCTTGTCAACCTTCCTCAAATACGGTTTTCCAACGCTTATTCAGCACGGTACGGCTATCAATCAATTCGGCAGGAACGTCGAAAGCGTATCTAACTTACTGAATGAGCTTAAAAAACATTCCGAGCAAGCTGTCACGGAGGGAGCGTAATCAATGACTATGGTGCAGGATAATATGCTCTTGCCGCGCGAAGAGACGGCGTTGGCGTACTGGGAACAGTACCTGAGCGGCGCGCAAAGAACAGCGAACGCCAATCTGGCAAATGCCGCCGACACTGAGGCGGCAAACGCGGCCTCTTCGTCGCCGCAGGCGCGCGTCAGTGTGCTTGTTGCGCCGGTTCCGGCGGCGCTGAGCACCGCGCTTCTGTCGCAGGTTCAGCGTGAGTCACTGTCGCTGGAGGTTCTGCTGTCGGCCGCATGGGGTCTGCTGCTGAGCAAGTACAGCGGCGAAGAGGACGTGCTGTTTGGCATACAGCTTTCAGATGCTGAAGCGCAGGCGAGCCAGGCGTTTCCCGTGCGGATGCACCTCGATGCCGACCTCGCCCTGAGCGACTGGTTTAATGATATTGCCGACATGTTCGAGCAGCATCAGCGTCATGCCGACGCCTTGCCTGCCGGTGTGCAGGCCAACGAAGCGCTTTTCGAATCGCTGATCAGTGTGCATCGCGCCGCGTCTACAGAATACGTCTCCGCGCCGTTGCAGCTGATTTTGCATGCCGGTAGCGAACTGTCGCTGGAGCTGCGTTATGGGGCGAGCGACTTCGGCGATGCCGATGCACAGAATCTTCTCTATCGCGTACAGCAGCTATTGACCTGCTTTACGCAGGGCGAAAAGCGCACCCTTGGCGAACAGTCTCTGCTCGGCCGCGATGAAATCGACCGCGTTATTGAACAGTGGAATGCCACCGAGCTGGACGTGGCGCTGGACCGCTCACTCTACACGCTGTTTGCCGAGCAAGTCGCGGCCAGAAACGAGGCAACGGCGCTGGTGGCGGACGATGTGCGTCTCAGCTATCGGCAGCTGGCCGACCGAGCCAGACAGATTGCCGCCGGGCTGCGCCACGTGGGTGTCGCTCAGGGCGATCGCCTGGTGCTGAGCATGGACAAGTCGCCGGAGCTGATCGCTGCCATGCTGGGGATTATCAAACTCGGAGCGGCCTATGTCCCGATTGCTCTGGACGCCCCGAGCGAGCGCCGTGCGTTTATCATCAACGACGCGCAGGTACGCTGGACGCTGACGACGCGGGCGGATGCTCCCCGCTTCGCCGAGCAAGAGAGCAGCACTTTGCTGTTCGTCGATGATTATCTCGTTCAGGTCGAGGACCAGGATGAACCTGTTGACGCCATCGATTCACGCACCATTGCCTACATCATCTATACCTCGGGCACCACCGGTACGCCGAAAGGCGTCGAGATTGCGCAGCGCAGCCTGATCAACTTCTGCGCCTGGTGCGAACACCTGGGCATTTTCAGCGCCGGGCAGCCCATTACTCAGTTTGCGCCTTATACCTTCGATGCGTCAGCAGGGGAGATTTTTGGCACGCTAACGCGTGGCTGCGAACTGCACCTCCTGTCGAATGCGCTTATCCAAAATCCTCCCGCGTTGACGGTGTATATGGTTGAAAACGACATTGGTTTTTCGGCCTTCCCGCCTCCTTATCTGGCGCATCTCGACCCGACGCAGGTACCAGAGGGCATGACGCTGCTCACTGCCGGTTCAGCCCCCACTCTGGCGCTGATTGAGCGCTGGAGCGAGCGTTGTCGCTATATCAACGGCTACGGTCCGACCGAAACCACTATTATGTCCTCGGCATGGATGCGGGGCTTTGAGCAGACTCAGGAGAGTCGTCTGAGCATCGGGCGACCGATTGCCAATACCCGGATGTACGTCGTCGATAACTTCGGGCAGCTTTGTGCACCGGGGATGGCGGGCGAAATCTGGATAGGCGGCGAGGGTGTCGCGGTGGGCTACGTTAATCGCCCTGAGCTGACGGCCCAGCAGTTTATTGCCGACCCCTGGGTGGCGGGCGCTAGGGTCTATCGCACCGGGGATATTGGGCGCTGGTTTGAAGACGGCCGCATCGAGTTCCTCGGGCGTCGTGACCACCAGATCAAGCTGAGCGGTTACCGTATCGAGCTCGGTGAAATCGAGTCGCGTATTGCGGCGCTGGCGCAAATCAAGGAAGCCACCGTGATAGGTCTGTTGCCAGAGTCGGGCGAGGCGCGTCTGGTGGCCTATGTCGTCGCGGAAAAACCTTGCGGGAATGAGGTGATTGCGCAGTGGCGTGAAGTGCTCGCCACCCAGCTGCCTGGTTATATGATCCCGGCGGCGTTCGTGGTGATGGACTCGTTACCGCTGACCGCCAACGGCAAGATTGACCGTAAAGCGCTGCCGTTGCCGGATAACAGCGCTTACCTGCAGCGTGACTTCGACGCGCCACGCGCCGGAACGGAAACCGTACTGGCAAAGCTGTGGCAGACCTTGCTCGGCGTTAATCAGGTGGGTCGTCAGGACAACTTCTTCGAGCTAGGTGGCCATTCGCTGCTGGCGATGCAGCTGAAGGCGAAACTGCTTGAGCAGAACCTGTATACCGATGTACCGACGGTCTTCGCGTATCCGGTGCTGGCCGAGCTTGCGGTACACATCAGGCGGGAAGAGGATGCCGCATCGACGTTTGCCGTCCCGGCAAATCTGATTGCGCCGTCGACTACCGCGCTGCATCCCGAGCATTTTCCGTTGGTCTCGCTTACGCAATCGCAGATAGACCACATCGTGGCGCGGGTCGCGGGAGGCGTCGCCAATATTCAGGATATCTATGCGCTGGCACCGCTACAGGAAGGCATTCTCTTCCACCACCTGCTCGAGGAGCAGGGCGATCCTTATCTACAGCGTGGACATTTGTCGTTTACCCATCGTGAGACGCTGGATAATTATCTTGCGGCGCTTCAACGGGTGATTGAACGCCATGACATCCTGCGCACCGCCTTCATCTGGGAAGGGCTGGAGAAGCCGGTGCAGGTCGTCCTGCGTCAGGCGCGTTTGCATGTGCAGGAGCTTCAGCTGGATGCCGATGCCGTCGTAGAGCAGATGAAGGCGCGTCTTGACCCTGACGTCCACCGCATTGACCTGACCCAACCGCCGTTACTGCATATATTAGTGGCTTATGATGAAACGCAGGCGCGTTGGCAAGCCTTGATGTATATCCACCATCTGGTGGAAGACCTCGCCTCGTTGCAGATTATCCTCGGTGATATTCAGGCGTTTCTCAGCGGTAGCGGCGTAAGCCTGCCTCCGGCGACCGCATTCCGTCAACACGTGGCGCAGCTGCGCCTGCACGCCGACGGCCAACAGCAGCGGGCCTTTTTTGCCGAGATGCTGGCGGACATTGAAGAACCGACGATGCCGTTTAATCTCAAAACCGGTCACCTTCACGGGCAGCGCATCACCGAAACCCGTAAACCGCTTGCGGCACCGTTGGCAGAGCGTTTACGTCATCAGGCTCGCCGTCTCGGGGTCAGCCTGAGCAGCCTGTGTCATCTAAGCTGGGCGCGCGTGCTGGGCGCAGCCAGTGGACGCGACACGGTGGTGCTGGGCACGGTGCTTTCAGGGCGGATGCAGGGCAAGGACAGCGATAAGATTCTGGGTCCTTGCATCAATACGCTGCCGCTGCGTCTTGAGGTGGGTGGCATCGGGGCCGTCGATGCCGTTCGCCAGACGCATAAGCGCCTCACCGCGCTTATCAAACACGAGCACGCGACGTTGTCGCTGGCGCAGCAAGGCAGTGGGATAGCGCCTCCGACGCCGATGTTCAGCTCGGTATTCAACTACCGTCACAACCGTCCTACCGAGGTGGATGTGCTGGGGGATATCGAATTCGACGGCGTGGTTTGGCACGGCTTTGAGGAGCGGACAAACTATCCGATCACCGCCTCGGTAGATGATTTTGGCGAGGCGATGGACATCAGCGTGCAGACTCTGCCGTCACTCTCCAGCGAACGCCTGTTTGGCTACTTCCAGCAAAGCCTGCTGAGTCTGGTGGCGGCGCTTGAGGCCGATATTCCGCCTTCCCCGGCGCAAATACCGCTGTATGAGCTCGAGATTCTGCCGTCGCAAGAACGTCAGCATCTGCTCAAAACCGGCAACGATACGGCGGTCTCTTTCCCGACCACGGCGTCCATACATCAGCTGTTCGAGCAGCAGGTCACGCTGCAACCGCAGGCGCTGGCGCTCCAGGCGGGCGAGGTGAGTCTCAGCTATACCGAGCTGAACCAGCGCGCCAATCGCCTGGCCCATTATCTCGTCGCATTAGGGATTACGCCGGATACGCGGGTGGGCGTGTGCACCGAACGTGGCGCAACAATGCTTATCGCGCTGTTGGCCACGCTTAAGGCTGGCGGCGCTTACGTGCCGCTCGACCCGGAATATCCGACGGCACGATTAGCCTACATTCTCGACGATGCCAGTCCGAAAGTGCTGTTGGTGGACGGGCGCGGGCGTGAGCTGTTTGGCGAGCAGCCGGGCAACACTCTCACGGTGGTCAATCTGGACGTCGACGGGCCGCACTGGGAGGCGTTGCCGGTCAGCAATCCTGCGGTCGTCACCCTGAATCCACGCCATCTGGCTTACGTGATTTACACCTCGGGGTCAACCGGCAAGCCGAAGGGTGTGATGGTTGAGCATCGTCAGGTGGTTAATTTCCTGAGCGGAATGCAGGCGTTGTTCAATCTGACCGCGAAGGACCGCCTGCTGTCGGTCACCAGTATCTCCTTTGATATCGCCGGACTTGAGCTCTATTTGCCGCTGATGACCGGCGCGTCGATTGTGCTGGCGAGCCGCAGTCAGGCCATGGATCCTCATGCGCTGCTCAAGCTGTTGCACACTCACCCGATCACCCTGATGCAGGCGACACCGACTACCTGGCGATCGCTGGTGGATGCCGATACAACGCCTCATCCGCAGTTGAAAATTCTCTGCGGCGGCGAAGCGTTGCCAAGGGATTTGGCTCAGCGTCTGCACGTTTTTGGTGAGTCGCTGTGGAACCTGTACGGACCAACCGAAACCACTATTTGGTCAACCTGTCATCGCGTCGAGGCAGAGGACGTCACGCACTACAACCAGGCGATTGGCCGCCCGATTGCCAACACGCAGGTGTATCTGCTGGACGCACACGGCAACCCGGTGCCGATGGGGGCGATGGGTGAGCTGTACATTGGCGGTGAGGGGGTTGCACGGGGCTATCACGCGCGTCCCGAACTGACCGCCGAGCGTTTTATTGCCGACCCGTTTTCAAGTGACTCTGCCGCGCGCCTCTATCGCACCGGCGATTTCGCACAGTTTTTGGCCGACGGACGCCTGGTTTACCTTGGCCGTACCGACAGCCAGCTCAAACTGCGCGGGCATCGGATTGAGTTGCAGGAAATCGAGGCGCATTTAGTGAGCCATTCGCTGGTGCGTGAGGCCGTGGTCGTTGCACGCGAGGACATGGCCGGTGAGGCGCGTCTGGTGGCCTATGTGGTGCCACGTTCCCGTGAAGAAAGAGCAGAAGACATTCCGGTTGAAAGCACCAGCCTTGATTTTAGCCTGTTCTTCTTTGGTGCCCATACCGATGCCCAGCGCGGATATCGCGATTACGCCGAGGCGGCAGAGTTTGGTGATAAACACGGCTTCACCGCCGTGTGGACGCCGGAGCGACACTTCCACAGCGTCGGCGGACTGTATGCCAATCCGGCGTTATTACAGGCCTCGCTGGCGGCCAGAACCCGCAACATCAAGCTGCGTGCCGGCAGCGTGGTGTTGCCGCTGCACGACCCCGTTTCCATCGCAGAAAACTGGTCGATAGTCGACAACCTGTCGAACGGTCGCGTCGGGATTGGCATTGCTTCAGGCTGGAACCAGAAGGACTTCGTGCTGGCTCCGCAAAACTACGGCCCCCGTCGGGACGTGATGCGTCAGGGCATTGAAGAGCTGAAAACACTGTGGCAGGGCGGCAGCGTGACGCGGCAGGACAGCCAAGGCCACGACGTCTCGGTGGCGATTTATCCCGTGCCGGTCCAGAAGGAGCTGCCGATTTGGTTAACCGCCGCCGGTACGCCGGAAACCTTCGAGTATGCGGGCAGCAGCGGGGCGAACGTGCTCACTCATCTGCTCACTCAAAGTATCGATGGGCTCGCTGACCATATCGCGCTTTACCGTGCCGCACGAGAAAAAGCCGGATTTGATCCTCGCAGCGGCAAGGTGACGGTGATGGTCCACACCTATCTTGGGGCTCATCTTGACGCCGTGCTAAGCCAGGCTAAGCAGCCGTTCTTCGACTACCTGGAGGGGCATCTGAGCCTGCTTTCTGGCTGGCTGAGGGAGCAGAACATCAATCTCGAATCGCTGCCGGGCGAAGACAAACGCAGCATGCTGGAATTCGCGTTCAAGCGTTATACCCGCGAGCTGTCGTTTATCGGTACGCCGGAGTCTGCGCTGTCAGTGGCAGAGCAGTTGCAGGAGATTGGGGTGAACGAGGTGGCCTGCCTGATTGACTGGATTGAGCCACAAGATCCGCTGTCGGCGCTGGAGCATCTGGCGAAGCTGAAAGGCATGGTTCAGACGCTGTTTGGCCGCAAGGCGTTACGTAAGCATCTGCAGGACGCCTTGCCGGACTACATGGTTCCCGCGGCCTTCGTGATGCTTGAGGCTTTACCGCTGACGCCGAACGGCAAGATTGACCGCAATGCGCTGGTGCCACCGGATGAGATGTCCTTCACCCGTCGCGCCTATGCGGCACCGCAGGGCACGCTGGAAATCACCATGGCGGCCATTTGGGAAGAGTTGCTGGGCATTGAGCACATTGGCCGTCAGGACAACTTTTTCGAACTCGGCGGCTATTCGCTGTTGGCGGTACGCCTGATTGAACAGCTGCGCCGCAGAGGGCTCAGCATCGAAATACGCACACTATTTGATACGCCTGTTTTGGCCGACCTCGCGGCCAAAACCATCGAGCTCGCGGAGACCCGACTGTGAAGACGTTATTCCCGATATTTTTGCAAAACGACAGTGCCTGTTGCATCACCTTGCATTACGCAAAACACCCTCGCATAGAAGCTATTATCATGGAGAACAAATAATGAGCGATTTCGACCAGTTACTGCTGACTCTGGAAGAGGCAAAAATCTCGATCTCGCTGGATAACGAGGATTTGGTTATCACGGCAGCCAAGGGTGCGCTTACCAGTGAGATTAAAAGTGCGCTTCGTGAGCACAAGACAACGATGGTGACCGCGCTGCGCAACGGCAAACGCCTGTCCAACGCCTTTGAGGTGGTGGTTCCTGCGAACAAGATTACCCCCGAGACGACCACTATCACGCCTGAGCTGCTGCCATTGATTGATTTTACGCAGAAGGACATCGATCAGGTGGTCGATCAGGTGCCGGGCGGCGTCAGCAATATTCAGGACATCTATTCGCTGGCCCCGTTGCAGGAAGGGATCTTGTTCCACCACATGCTGGCGAGCAAGGGTGACCCGTATCTGCAAACCGGTCAGATGACCTTCGATAGCCGCGAAAAAGTTGATAACTATCTGGCGGCGGTGCAGCAGGTTATCGACCGTCACGACATCATGCGTACCGGTTTTTACTGGGAAGGCGTCTCCACGCCGTGTCAGGTGGTGCAACGCCGCGCAAAACTGCACGTGCTGGACGTTGAGCTGGACCCGGCGAACGGCCCGATTGCCGAGCAGTTGGCCGCGCGTTTCGACCCCTCACACTACAGCATCGATTTGGCTAAACCGCCGCTGCTGCACGCCTTCGTGGCTTACGACAGGCGCAATGAGCGCTGGGAAATGTTCCGCGTTCTGCATCACCTGATTGATGACATCACTTCGGTACTGATCCTGTCTGCCGAAATCCACACCTTCCTGGCAGGGCGCGGCCATACGCTGCCAGAGGCGCAGCCGTTCCGTCGTCTGATTGCCCAGGTCCGTTTGGGCAAAAGCCCGGAAGAGCACGAGCGTTATTTCCGCTCGACCTTAGGTGATATCGATGAGCCGACCGCACTCTATGGTCTAGTCAATCTGCTCGATGACTCCGAAATTATTGAGGTCACGCGCAAGGTGCCACAGCGTCTCAACGACGTGCTGCGCGGCTATGCGCGTCGTCTGGGCGTTAGCCTCGGCAGTATCTGCCATCTGGCGTGGGGGCAGGTGCTGGCCTGCATCAGCGGTCAGGACTCGGTGGTATTCGGGACCATTTTGTTTGGCCGTATGCACGCCGGTGAAGGCGCAGACCAGATCATGGGGCCTTTCATCAACACCCTGCCACTGCGTCTGGATATGTACGGCGCGAGCGTTGAGGAAAGTGTGCGTGCAACGCATAAACGTTTGGCCGAACTGCTCAGCCACGAGCATGCGTCATTGGCGCTGGCACTGCGTTGCAGCGGCATCACCGGCTCAACGCCGCTGTTCAATACGCTGTTCAACTATCGCCATAACCGCGAATCAGAGAGTAAATCGCTGGATTTCGTGGTCCCTGAGGCAGACCAGTGGGACGGCTTTGAAGAGCGTACCACCTATCCGATAACGCTCTCCGTTGACGACTATGGCACAGCGCTCGGCCTGAATATTCAGGTGGTCGATTCACTGGATCCCGAGTTGCTGTTTGCCTATATGCAGCACGCGCTTGAAAATATCGCCAAAGCGCTGGACGAAGCCCCCAACACGCCGATGCAGCAGATCAATATTCTGCCTGCCGCAGAACGCCATCTGTTGCTGAATGAATGGAACGACACTGCCAAGGTTTATCCTGAGGTTGCCTATACCCACCAGATGTTCGAGGAGCAGGTAAAACGCACGCCTTCCGCGGTTGCGTTGCGCTTTGGGAATCGCAAACTGAGCTACGCCGAGCTGGATGCCTTGTCCAACCAACTGGCGCACTTCTTACACCAAAAAGGGGTAAAACCGGACGATCGCGTGGCTATCTGTCTGGACCGCAGCATCGAGATGGTGGTTGGCCTGATGGGGATTATCAAGGCCGGGGGCGCCTATGTGCCGCTTGACCCTGATTACCCGGTAGACCGCCTATCCTATATCCTGCAAGACTCCGCGCCGAAGCTGCTGTTGCTCGACAAACGCGGGCGCGAAATCACCGCCGGGCTAGATACGACCGGTGTTGTGACCTTTGACCTTGACGCCGAGTCTCTGGCAACCTCTTCGCTGCCCATCGAGCCGTTATCGCCTGCCGAACTGGGCCTGACGTCGCACAATCTTGCCTACGTTATTTACACCTCTGGCTCGACCGGTAAGCCAAAGGGTGTGGAAAACGAACACCGTGGTCTGATCAACCGCCTGCAGTGGATGCAGGATGCCTATCAGCTCGACAGCAGCGATGCGGTATTGCAGAAAACCACCTTCAGCTTTGACGTTTCGGTGTGGGAGTTCTTCTGGCCGCTTTCCGTCGGGGCAACGCTGGTGGTAGCCCCTCCGGGCGCGCACAAAGATACGCAGGCGCTCGCACAGGTTATTCAGGCGAACAACATCACCACCATCCACTTTGTTCCGTCGATGCTGAATCTGTTCCTGGCCAGCGACGGCGCGACGGCCTGCCGCTATCTGCGCCGCATCGTGTGCAGCGGTGAGGCCCTGAGTTCGGCAAGCGTTGCCACCTGCCACCGCGTGCTGCCTGATACGGCGGTGCACAACCTTTATGGGCCGACCGAAGCGGCTATCGACGTGACGGCCTGGACCTGCCCCAAAGATTTACCGGCGACGGCGATTGTGCCGATTGGGCGTCCTATCGCCAACCTGCGTATTTACCTGCTCGACCAGCACCAGCGCCCGGTTCCACTCGGCGTGGCGGGTGAGCTGTATATCGGCGGCGTAGGCGTAGCGCGTGGCTATCTCAACCGTCCGGATCTGACGGCTGAGCGCTTTATCAGAGACCCGTTTGCTTCGGATGCCAACGCTCGTATGTACCGCACCGGTGACCTGGCGCGCTACCTGCATAACGGTGACATCGAGTATCTCGGACGTAACGACAATCAGGTCAAGATCCGCGGTTTCCGCATCGAACTGGGCGAGATCGACGCCGCGTTGCAGAAACAGCCGGCCATTCGTGAAGCCGTGGTGGTAGCCCGTGATGATGCGCAAGGCGACCTGCGTCTGGTGGCTTATGTGGTGCTCGACGCACGCGCAGACGCAGAAGGCCTGAGTACGTCTGAGCGCATCGCACAGTGGCGAAACAGCCTGGCCGCCCAGTTGCCGGATTACATGGTGCCCGCCGCCTTCGTCAAACTTGATCAACTTCCGCTCACCGCTAACGGCAAGCTGGACCGCAAAGCGTTGCCATTGCCCGATGACTCCTCTTTCTTCCGCCGCACCTACGCCGCGCCGCAGGGCGATGTCGAGATTGCTATGGCAGAGCTGTGGCAGGCGCTGCTGGGCGTGGAGCGTATCGGTCGTCACGACAATTTCTTCGAACTGGGGGGACATTCTCTGTTGGCCGTGCAGCTGATGGAGCATCTGCGCCAGCGCGATTTAAGTATCGAGATCCGCGCGTTGTTCGAAAGCCCGACCCTGGCAGAGCTGTCTGAGCGTACCGTTGAACTCGATGAGATGAGAATATGATGGATTTTGATGACCTTTTGCAGGCACTTGACGAGGCCAACATTGCCTTGTCGCTTGATGGCGAATCTCTGGTCATCAAGGCAGCCAAGGGGTCTCTGACCCCTGATATCAAGACGGCACTGCGAGAGCACAAACCGGCTCTTGTCGATGCCCTGCAACAGGGGAGAGATTTCTCCTCTCAGGGGGGAGGTGGCGGTTCACACGTGCCGGTGAATGTGATAACTCCACAGACGACCCACCTGACGCCGGATATGCTGCCGCTGATTGACCTGACGCCGGACGATATCGCGCACATTGTCGCCCAGATTCCAGGCGGCGTAGCGAACGTGCAGGATATTTACGCCCTGACGCCGTTGCAGGAGGGCATTCTCTTCCTGCATCGGCTGAGCGGTAAAGGGGATCCCTATCTCCAGTTCGCCAAGGTCTCGCTGGCAAACCGTGAGGTGCTGGTGCAGTACGTCGAGGCCGTTCAGCAGACCATTAATCGACACGATATTCTGCGTACCGCGTTTCTCTGGCAGGGACTGTCGACCTCGGCGCAGGTGGTGTTGCGTCATGCGCCCGTGCAGTTAACCGAGGTTGAGCTCGACCCGGCCAATGGCCCAGTGATGGACCAGTTGGTCAAGCGCTATGACCCGGCGCACTACCGTGTTGATTTGACTCAGGCACCGCTGCTGAGCCTATTTACCGCCCAGGACCCGCACAGCGGGCGCTGGGAAATGATCATGTTGCAACACCACCTGATCGACGATATCGCCTCGTTGCAGATAATGATCCAGGATATCCGCGCCTTTATGCTCGGGCGTGGGCAGTTGTTACCTGCGCCACCGCCGTTCCGCCGCCTGATTGCCAAAATACGGTCATCGGCCTCCGAGGCCCAGCACGAGCAGTTCTTTCGCGCGATGCTGAGCGATATTGACGCGCCTACGCTGCCGTTTGGCGTCGCGAACGTGGCGGTAGACAACGCGACGGTGGTCGAACTTCGCCGCAATGTCGACGCGACCCTGGTTGACCGCCTGCGTGCCCACGCGCGCCGTCTTGGCGTCAGCATGGGCAGCCTCTGTCATCTGGTTTGGGGACAGGTCATGGCGCGCGCCAGCGACAGCGATACGGTGGTAATGGGTACCATCCTGCTGGGCCGTTTGCAGGCGGGCGAGGGGGCTAATCAGATTATGGGGCCGTTCATCAATACGCTGCCCCTCCGTCTTGACCTCGGCAACGTGGGCGTCGAAGAAAGCGTGCGCGAAACGCATAAACGTTTGGCTGCCTTGCTGGAGTGTGAGCATGCGTCGCTCGGTTTGGCCCAGCGCTGTAGCGGGATTGCGCCGCCAACGCCTTTGTTCAACGTGCTGTTTAACTATCGCCACAACCAGCAGGCGGAGGATAAGTACGTCGATACGACCGGCGAACGCGATGCGGTGGAGTGGCACGGCTTCGAGGAGCGGACCGATTATCCGCTGACGGTCTCGGTGGATGACTTTGGCGATACGCTGCGACTCAACGTGCTCGCGGTGCCAGAGTTCTCCGCCGAACGCATCATGGGCTATCTCCAGCAGACTATGAAAAGTCTGGCGCAGGCGTTGGACAACAGCCCGGCGCTGCCGATGTCGGCGCTGGAAATCCTGCCTGCCGGTGAGCGCCGTAAACTGCTGGTCGACTGGAATAATACCGCGGCGTCTTATCCGTCGAATGAGACCGTGCATCGCCTGTTCGAGCAGCAGGCTGCCCGTACCCCTGCGGCCGTTGCGGTGATTGACGGTGACACGCAGCTAAGCTACTTCGAACTAAACCAGCAGGCTAACCGCCTGGCCTCAACGTTAATTGCCCGAGGCGTCAAACCGGGGGAGAGTGTGGCCCTGCTGCTGCCGCGCGGCAGCGCCTTGCTGGCTGCGACGCTGGCCATTCTCAAGGCGGGCGCGACCTACGTACCGCTGGACCCGCTTGCCCCGCAGGAGCGTCTGAACTGGATGATTGATGACTGCGCGGCGCGACTGGTGATAAGCGATGCACGTCAGCCGCTGGCTGCGGGCCTGCGCCTGCCGGTGATTGACGTTGAAAGCGATGAAGTTGCGCGTGCCAGTAGCACGCCTGTCGTGGTCCCGAGTTCTGCCAGCCAGGCGGCTTATATCATCTACACCTCCGGCTCGACCGGGTTACCCAAGGGCGTCATGGTGCCGCACCGTGCGGTGAATCGTTTGGTGATTAATAGCGGCGTGGGCGTTTTCGAGCCGGGCAACCGTATGGCGCTGGCGGCCAACACCGCCTTTGACGCCAGTACGCTGGAGATTTGGGCACCGCTCCTGACCGGCGGGGCCTGCGTGGTTATCCCGCAGGATACCTTGCTGTCTCCGGCCGCGCTGGTGCGCGTGCTCAGGCAGCATGACGTGAACCAGATGTGGTTGACGGTGGGCTTGTTCAACCAGCTTTATAGCGAGCTGGCACCGGTTATCCCGCAGTTCACCTCGCTGTTTGTCGGCGGAGACGCACTCGACCCGACGATTATCGCTCAGGTACTGCGTGCGTCTCCGGCAGCGAAGCTGGTTAACGGCTATGGCCCGACCGAAACCACCACCTTCGCGACGACCTACCCGATTGATGCGGCCTCCGCCAATTCTACCGGTATTCCCATTGGGCGTCCTATTGGCAACACCCGCACCTATGTGCTGGATAAACACCAGCAGCCGGTGCCATTAGGTGCGGTCGGCGAGTTGTACATTGGCGGCGACGGCGTCGCGCTGGGGTATCTCAATCGTGAGGAGCTGACCGCTGAACGCTTCGTGGCTGACCCGTTTGTTGCCGACGATGGGGCGCGCCTGTATCGCACCGGCGACCTGGTGCGTTATCGGGAAGACGGCAATTTGCTGTTCGTGGGGCGCAACGATCAGCAGGTCAAGCTGCGTGGTTTTCGCATCGAACTGGGAGAGATCGAGGCACGTCTGGCCGAGCATCCTCAGGTTGAGAAAGTGCGGGTGCTGGCGCTCGATAGTGGCAGCGGCAAGCGCCTGGTCGCTTACGCGGTCAGCGCTGTGCCTGAGGCGGAGTTACAGGATTATTTGGGCGAGCGTCTGCCGGATTATATGCTGCCTGCCCGTATCGTCACGCTTGAGCAGTTCCCGTTGACGCCGAACGGCAAGGTGGATCGCAAGGCGCTGCCTGCGGTGGAGTTTAGCGAAACCACGGCCTATCGTGCACCGCGTAACCCGCAGGAAGAGACACTCTGCACACTGTTCGCCGAGCTACTCCAGCAGCCGCGTATTGGCATTGATGATGATTTCTTTGCGATGGGCGGCCATTCGATTCTCGCTACCGGTTTGATTGCGCGCATCCGTACCCGTCTGGGCGTCGAGCTGCCGGTTAGGGTTCTGTTTGAGAATCCAACGGTGGCGAGTCTGTCCAGGCATCTCGATACGCCAGGCAGAATTCGTCAACCGTTAACCCAGATTAAGCCCCTTCCTGCGCCGCTGCCGGTATCCTACAGCCAGCAGCTGATGTGGGTCGGTCAGAACACTCGCGGGGATAACTCCTCGCTCAACACGCCGATCGTCGTCTCGCTGGAAGGTGACCTGAATCTGGCGGCGTTAAGGGCCGCGCTGTACGATCTGGTGGAACGCCATGAAACGCTGCGCACCCGTTTTGCGGTAGTGAATGGTCAGCCGGTGCAGGTGGTCTCACCCCTTGCTGACGTTCAACTCGACGTCCCTTGCATCGATGTCGGCGTTGAGCAGGTGAATCACACCGTTTTTGAGGCGATTAGGCGAGTTTTCGACCTCGCCGTTGATTTCCCCTTCCGTCCCTCGATTTTACGCGTCGGTCTACGGCAGCATATTTTGGTGATGCTGTTCCACCATATTGCCTGTGACGCATTTTCACTCGCGCCGTTGACACGCGATCTGACGCAGGCCTATAAGGCACGCATCGCCGGTCAAGCACCGTCATTCATTCCGTTGCCGGTTCAGTATGCCGACTACGCGGTGTGGCATCGTGAGCTGCTCGGCGATCCTAACCAGCCGGACAGCCTGTATGCCGAACAGTTGGCCTACTGGAAGAAAACGCTCAACGGCGTGCCTGCTACGCTGGCCCTGCCGCAAGACTTTCCGCGTCCGGAAAAGCCGAGCTATCGTGGGGAAGTCTTGCCGCTGCAAATCAACGCCGGTCTGCACCAGCGTTTAAGCGGACTGGCGCGCGAGCGCAACATGACGCTATCGATGGTGCTTCAGGCGGCTCTGGGTATCTTCTATACCCGTCTGGGTGCGGGCGAGGATATTCCGCTGGGGGCCATTTTGGCGGGACGCAGTGACGAGGCGCTGAACGAGCTGGTGGGATGTTTCCTGACACAGTGGGTGATGCGCGTCGATACCTCGGGTAATCCGCGCGTCAACGAGGTGCTTGAGCGGGTGCGTACGCAGGCGTTAACCTCCTACGATCATCAGGATATTCCCTATCTCAAGCTGGTCAGCGAGCTTATGCCGGTGCGTTCACCGTCGCACTATCCGCTGTTCCAGACGATGATGATTCTGCAAAACACGCCTGCGGAAATGTTCGATGTGCCTGGCCTCGACGCCCGCGTGTTTCCGGCCCACAGCGGCAACACCAAGTGGGACCTCTACTACATGCTGTACGAGAATTACGGCGATGAGGGCACGCCACTGGGCATGGACGGCATACTGGAATACGCCGTCGACTTGTTTAGCCGTGAAACCGCCGAACGTCTGGTGACAGGCTATCTCGCCACGCTTGAGGCGATGGTGGCGGCTCCGGATGCTCGGGTCAGCGAGCTGAAAGTCGGCAATGCGCAGACGGAAATGCGCCAGTCGTCAGCGTCTTCAGCCGCGGTTGCGCTAGCCGATTTTAATCCGCTGTTAGTGCTGCAAAAAGGGGCGGCCAGCGCGGCGTCTCTCTTCTGTGTTCCTGGCGCTGGCGCAACGGTTACCGACTTCCTGCCTTTCATTCAGGCATTACCCGCTCACTGGCCGGTTTACGGCCTGCTGCACAAGGGTATCGATGGCATGAATGAACCAGAGCGTTCGGTTGAAGCCGCTGCGGCCCGCAACTTGCTCGCGCTTCATGAGGCCGGATTTGGCGCTGAGACACCGATTCATCTATTGGGTCACTCTTTCGGCGGGCAGGTGGCATTCGAGATGGCAAGGCAATGGCAGGCGCAAGGTTATCGCGTGGCGTCGTTGACTCTGCTCGATAGCGAAGCGCCCCGGAGCGCGGAAGACCCCGTTATAACGCGCACGTTGGCGGCGTGTATGCGCGAATACGTCGAAAGCATCGGCTTTAATCTCGACGCCGAGCTGGATATCGACAGCGCGCTTTACGCCAACGGCGACGTTGAACAGATGCTGCACGTCGTGCACCAGCATCTTCAGCGTCTGGGGAAAATCCCGGCCAACGCCTCTGCCCGGCTGTTGAAAGGCCCGTGGCAAACCTTCTATGCCGCGCGGCAAACGCATTATATCCCAACATCGCACTACCCGAATCCGCTTTATCTGATTCAGGTGCGTGACCCGTGGATGACCCTCGAGGAGTGTCTCAAGCGTCGTGACGAAGATGCCGCGGGCTGGGCGCGTTGGGCAGAAAAACTTGAGACCCTGACGGGACCGGCTCAGCACTTTACCCTGTTGAAAACGCCTCACGTCAGCGAGCTTGTGCAAAGGTGGCTTCAGTTCGTGCTGTAGCACTATCGAAAAATATAATGAGTGAGTGGAAATGACTGAGCTATCACACGTTGTTTTTGAAGATATTAATGCGGTCCCGTTAGAACAGCTTAACCCTGCGCGCAGGGATCGTTTCGCGAATGCGACCGAGCTGCCTGTATTTGAACGTCTGAGACGTGAGGATCCGGTGCATTACACCCCGGAAAGTGAATTTGGGCCTTACTGGTCACTGACGTTGTGGGACGATATTCGCGCCGTGGGCAGTAACCATCGCGATTTTACCTCGACGGAGAACATCGACCTCAAATCGATTGAAGAAAAGATAAATCTTGAAGCCGCGTTGCAGGCGCTCGGCCATAAACGCCGTAAAAACGTCGGCTTCATTACCATGGACCCGCCGGAGCATACCAAACATCGCAAGGCGGTCACGCCGGGCATGGGGCCGGCCAGCCTGGCGCGAATGGAGCCTGTCTTGCGCGAGCGTGCGGGCATTATTCTCGACGGCCTGCCGATTGGCGCACCTTTTGACTGGGTGGATAAAGTCTCCAAGGAGCTGACCGCGACCGTGCTGGCGACGCTGTTCGATTTTCCGTTTGAAGAGCGCCGCAAGCTGACGTTTTGGTCAGACATGCTGATGTGCGAGCCGGGACGCGGGCCGGTGAAGAGCTGGGAACACAAGGCCGAGGAGACCATCAAGTGTTATCAGGCTTTTGAAGCGCTGTGGGAGAAACGCCGCAACGAGCCGCCAACCCATGACCTTATCTCGATGCTCGCGCACCATCCTGAGACCTGTGACATGACGCTCGACGAGTTTCGCGGCACCATAGTGCTGCTGATCATCGGCGGTAATGACACCACGCGTAACACTATCTCGGGCAGCCTCTACTGGCTGGACAAATACCCGCAGGAGTTTGCCAAGCTCAAGGCCAATCCGAAACTGGTGATGTCGATGGTTTCCGAAACGCTTCGTTTCCAGACGCCTATCAGCTTTATGAGCCGCGTGGCCAATCGCGACGTGGAGATCCGCGGCAAAAATATCCGTCAGGGGGATCGCGTCCTGATGTGGTACCTGTCCGGCAACCGCGACGCCTCGGCGATTGAAGACCCTGATACCTTCTGCATTGACCGCGACCGCGCGCGTCGGCATCTCTCCTTCGGGGTGGGCGTCCACGCCTGTATCGGCAGCCGGGTGGCAGAAATGCAGCTCTCGGTTATCTGGGAAGAGATCCTCAAACGCTTTTCCAGAATCAACGTGCTGGGCGAACCGGAGCGAAACTACTCCAACTTTTTGCACGGCTTTGAAAATCTTAACGTCATTATTCCAAAAGGATGAGCCCATGCGAGTCAGGAGGCTGAAGTTAAGGACATCAAGGGATTGCCGCGCCAGTGGGGGAGTGAGTTGATGAAAATATCTATTTTCACCGCCGGCTCGATGGGCGACATTCGCCCGTTTATCGTGCTCGGCAAACGACTTCAACAGATGGGGCATCAGTGCTCCATCATGTCGGGCGAGAGGAATGAAAAAATCGTCACCGAGGAGGGGCTGGGTTACGACCGATGGGATCTCGATCTTCCAGAAGCTCGCCAGGTGGAGCAGGGGCTGATGGACGGTGACTCGGCTCGCAAGGCGGCGAAAAAGATGTCGGGCGTGGTCGAGAAACTGATGTCGCTGTGGGTAGAACAAGCCGTGACGGCGGCTAAGGACAGCCGCTTGATCATCGCCGCAAATCAGGCGGTTCCGCTGGCTATGTCCGTCGGCGAGAAGTTCGATATTCCGGTGGTGACCACCTATTTCGCGCCCCTGACGCCGTCGAGCTCGATACCGCCGTTTTTCCTGAAAAAAATCGTCAGGCTGCCGGGGTTTATCAATCTCGCGGTCTGGAAACTGCTGCGCCTGGTGATGTGGCGTTTTGTGGCGAAATCCTTTACCGCCTGTCGTGCCAGCCTTGAGCTCCCCGACTGGCGTTGGAGCGGTCCGTGGTCCGATAAAAGCAACGGTTCGAGAAAGATACTCTATGCCTTTAGCCAGCATCTGGTGCCAAGGCCGAAGGAATGGCCCGAAGAGACTATCAAGATAACCGGCAACTGGTTCGGGGAGGTCAGCAGTACGCAGACAGTTTCACCCGAACTGGAGCGCTTTATCGCCGAAGGGGAGTCGCCTATCTACGTGGGTTTCGGCAGCATGGCCAGCTCTGATCCTGAGGGGCTGACGCAAAAAATTATCAACGTCATCAAACGTTCAGGTGTGCGTGCTGTCATCATGAGCGGCGGTGGGGCCATCAGCGCGGAAATGATCGCGTCGGCTCGTCTGCCGGGCGTGCTTTGCGTAGACAGCGTGTCCCATGAATGGTTATTTCCTCGGGTAAAAACCGTGTTCCACCACGGCGGCGGCGGCACCGTTGCCGCCGCGGCGCGAGCGGGAACGCCCCAGGTGATCATGCCGTTTATCTATGACCAGTTTTATTGGGCATGGCAGCTTGAAGAGCTTGGCGTGAGCGGCGGCAGCCTCGACATAAAGCGCGTCGGAGAGGATGACATTGAAAACGCGTTGAACAAGAGTTTCTCGACCGAGGTGGTAAACCGGGCTAAAAAGCTCTGGCAGCAGGTCAATCAGGAAAATGGGGTAGATAACACGATTTCCGAATTACAGCACTGGGGTTTTCTTTGAATCAGCACCTTGCGGCTTTAACAGACAACGTCGCGGTAACGGCGCTGAAAGTCAGCGGCGGCCGCTTTATCAATAACAACTATCTGGTGCTTAATCGGCGGACCGGGCAGGCGCTGCTTGTCGACCCAGCGTGGGAAAGGGAGACAGTCGACTCCGCGCTAAAGGCGGCTAACGCCCAGTTGGCGGGGATTCTGTTAACCCATGCTCATGCCGACCACATCGACCTTGCCGACACCTTGGCAAATGAGCATGGCTGCCCGGTGTGGATATCTCGTCGGGAGGCCGCGTCATCCGGCTTCAGCATTGCCGCTCTGCGTACCTTCGATGAGCAGCCGTGGGAGGCCGCAGGCATGCTTGTCCGCCCGATAATCACTCCAGGCCATACGCCGGGCAGTGCCTGCTACTGGATAGGTAACCATCTGTTCACGGGCGATACGTTGTTCATCGAAGGGTGCGGCCTTTGCCCTGACAGTGACGCGGCAAGCCGTATGTATTCTAGTCTTCAACGTCTTAAGGCGATGTTGCCCGGTAAGGTACAGATTTATCCCGGCCACAGTTATGTTCAGCCGCCTGGATTAACGTTTGAGAGGCTATTTCGCTATAACGTCTATTTATCGTTCGACAACGTGGAAGCATTTATCAAGTTTCGACTGCGGCCTGGTCAGGCCAAGAGCCGATGGATGGCCTTTTCCTAGCAGGTTTTGTCTCTAATTTTTAATTGACGGCGGGCAGGGAAACGAAGCTGTTACCCGCCGGAGAATAAAAGGGGTACTTGTGAATATGTATAATGAAAGTTCTTCAAACAATCATTTTGATAGCGCCGACAAATACTCTACAGGAACGGAGGTCGCGGACATTGCCGCGCCTAAATTACATTTAGACGGCCTTAAGGTCGGGCAGGTTTTTCACAGCGCGGAATATTATGTCAGTGCGGATGAAATCACCGAGTTCTCGGCCAAATATGACCCGCAACCCTTCCATATGGACGACGAACTGGCGAAAGACTCCATCTTTAAGGGCCTGGCCGCGAGCGGTTGGCATACGGTCAGTATCACCATGAATCTGTTGGTGAAAAGCCTGCCTCTGGCGCATGGGATTATTGGCACCGGCGTGGAGAAAATTAACTGGCTCAGACCGACGCGACCGGGAGATATATTGCGAATCAATGCCAAAATTACCGAAATCACAATATCCCCCGCAAGGCCGGACAGAGCCAGGGTGAATATTCATATATCTACGGTCGGTCAGGATAATAAAGTACGTCAAGAGCTCGTCGGTAAGCTGCTTATCTTTCGGGTAAGTCAATCCTCTGGGGCTTTTTGAACATAACAATAAGCGTTGCGTCACTATTTGAAGAAGGGATCAATTCTTGGCCACTGATATTTCCGACAACACAGCAAATATTCTGCTGCAAGGTTCGATATTACGTTCACTGACTAAAATTGGCGTGCCCGTTATTTTGGCTAACCTCTTGCAGTCAGGTTACATCATGGTGGACGCCTTTTGGGTAGGGCGTTTAGGCGACAAGGCCGTGGCGGCGATATCGGTAAGTCAGCCCATCGTTTTTCTCGTTTTTGCGTTGGGCATCGGGCTTAGCGTCGCGGGGACAACGCTGGTTGCGCAGTGTATCGGGGCTCGCCTGCATCGCGAGGCGAGTAACATTGCGTCACAGGTGTTTATGCTGGCGCTGCTGTTCGGCCTACCGATTTCAGTAGGCGCCTATTGGCTGTCGCCCTGGATGCTGCGAACGCTCGGCACTCAGGAAGAGGTATTTCCTCTGGCGCTCAGCTTCCTGCGGGTCATCGTCAGCGGCATGATATTTACCTTCGGTTTTTCCATGCTACAGTCCCTGATGAGGGGCTCTGGCGAAGTCCGCATCCCGCTGATGATAACGCTGGGCACACTGATTCTTAACGCTGTCATGGATCCGCTGCTAATTTATGGCTGGGGAATTATCCCGGCATTTGGCGTGACCGGTGCGGCCATCGCAACGCTTATCAATCAGGGTATTGCCGTGGTAGCGGGGCTGCTGGTCTTGCATTCGCGTCACGTGGTGCTGAAGGTAAGTTTTCGGGCGATGAAACCTCGCCTGGATATTTTTAAGTCGGTGGTTCAACTCGGGGTGCCCTCGTCAATCGAACTGTGCGCCCATGCGTTGAGTGCAAGCGGCATGATGTCGCTGGTGGCGGTGCTTGGAACGGCGGTCACGGCGGCTTATGGGGTGGTCAACAACATCAATGCGCTGGTGATTGTTCCGGCCATTGGCGTGTCGATAGCCACCGCGACGCTGGTTGGGCAGAATATTGGCGCGGGAAATTTTGAACGTGCGAGGGCGATTGGGCGTTTAAGCGCGCTGATATCATTTTTCGCGTTGACGTTGGTGGGCGTCTTCGCCTTCACTTTTGCCCCTGATATTGTGGCCTTCTTTGCTCCTAATCAGACGCCGGTCATTGGTCATGGGGAAAGGTTCCTGCATATTATCGCGCCTAGCTACGGCTTGATTGGCTTACAGATGGCACTCAGCGGGGCTTTTCGCGCGACGGGGCGCACCATGACCACGATGACGCTGGCGCTGGTTTCGCAATGGCTGGTGCAGATCCCGCTGGCATGGGGGCTGTCCCACTATACTTCCCTCGCCGTTTCCGGCCTGTGGTATGCGTTTCCTGTCACCAACCTGTTAATGGCGGTGGTGACGGTCATTTTGTTTGAGCGTATCGATTGGCAAAGCTCGAGGCTGGTAGAAAAAAGTCAGGGATAGCGGCGCAATCACACCCACGGGGTTGTAAAGTCAGGGATGAACCGGTTGCCGGTTCATCCCTTTTTTCTTAAACCAGTGAACCTGGTGATTTAATATAGCGTTCAATAATGGCGCGTGCAGTGCGGATAGTCAGCGCACCAATGGTGACGGTAGGGTTATAGCCGCCATTGTTGGGGAAGGAAGATGCGCCGGTAACGAAGAGGTTGTGTGCGTCCCAGTGCTGCTGAAAACGGTTAAGGACCGACGTTTTCGGGTCCAGCCCCATTACCGCACCGCCCATAGTATGCGAGCTGTCAAACGGGCGATAAGGTGAGTAATGATCGTCGGCGAAAGAAACGGCGCGAATGTTTTTGCCCCCCACGGCTTCGGCAATCTCACGACAGCGGTCACGAATATAGGCACCCGAACGACGGTCATTGAGGTTGTAATCGTAGGTCAGACGCAGCAAAGGTTGCCCGTGGCGGTCTTTATAGGTCGGGTCGAGATCGAGGAACTGTTCGCGATGTGAATAGCTGGTTCCTTGACCCTGCACCATCGCCCAGTTTTGATACCCTGACTGAAAATCTTTTTTCCAACTTGAGCCCCACTGGCGATGCCCGGCCGGTATCTGGTCAGAGAGGCTGATAGGCAAGCCGGTGTTTGACAGCGCCTGTATCCCCGCACCTCCGATAAAGCCGAGCCCGGTGTGGTCAAAGTTATCGCCGTTAAAATCGTCAATCTGGGTGGCTAATGCGCCGGTATTCATAAATGGATTCAGGAATTCATTTTCAAGATTCAGAAACGCATAGGAAAGCGTCTGGAAATTAAAAGCGCGCCCCAGCGTGCCCTCGCCAGTTTTAGGATTATACATCTGACCAAATTTGGAGAGCATCAGCAGGCGCACGTTATCGAGCTGATAGGCCGAGATAACGACGATATCGGCGGGCTGGAAGCCGTAATTTCCGTCAGAATCGATGAAGGTTGCACCGGCAGCCGTTTTACCATCCGCGCTCTTCTCAACGCGCAGGACTTCGCATTCGGTGAGCATAGTAAAGTTTTTACGCTGCATCAGTGCCGGCATAACACAGGCGTTTGGCGAAGACTTGGACCAGTTACCGCAACCGTAAAGCTGGCAGTAGCCGCAGTAGGTACAGGGTGCCAGCTCGATATCTAGCGCATTTTTATAGGCTGCGCCTATTGTTCCTGCGGGCACGGGAAACGGGTGATAGCCCATTTTGGTGGTAGTTTGGTCGAAAATGTCGTTCCAGCGGGAGCGCACCAGTGAAGGGGTCGGATAGGGATGGCTGCGGCTCCCTTCGAAAGGGTTACCGCCCGGCTGTTTAACGCCATTAATAACCCCGGCAGTGCCTGACGTGCCGGCTATTTTCTCAAACCGATCGTAGAAGGGTTCCAGCTCGTTATAAGTCACCCCAAAATCCTGCACGATAAGCCCATCGACCAGCTGCTTGAGCCCGTAGCGTTCTTTGACGGTGCTAGCAACCTGCAAATCGTACGGCAGGAAGCGCCACGAGGCGGCTGCCCAGTGCGTGCCAGCCCCTCCTACGTTCATCCCTAACGTCCAGTTATTCCACTCACGTCCGGGTAAGGCGGTTTGATTAACATTATTTCGGATGGTGTATGTTTCAACCGATGCAGGTTGAAGGATCTCCTTGCGTACGGAATAGCGTAATTCATCAGGATCGCTGGTCGTCGGGAAGTCTGCACTGGTTTCGCGATAGGCTCCGCGTTCAATGGCAACCACGTTAAGCCCGGCTCGGGTCAGCTCCTCGGCCATCACTGAACCTGACCAGCCAAGTCCGACAATAACCACATCTGCTTTAGGTCTTTTATATTCCATGCTCATATTTCCAAAAAATAAAAATTCAAAAAAAATATCAAATCATAATCAGGCTGATAGGCTCTAATTCGACTCTTTTACCTTTAATATTTATATAATCACGGTAGTCGTAGCGCGCACCTGGGAAACCAATCATCCTCCAGCCGACCATGTTTTTATTGCCGCCATACAAAGGATCGGCCAGAAAACCCTCTTTAACGTTGGTCAGCATCAGGCTAAATAATTTATTGCCGTTAAATTCGCCATAGTCGAAGCTTCCTGACTCCATTTTCTCGAGATAGTTATCTTTTTCCTCATCGGAAAGGTCGATAAAGCTTTTGCCCACTGTTTTTTGACAATGTGCCTCCATCGCCGCCAACCCGGTTCGATAAACCTGCGCAGGCGTAATAATGGTTTGCTCACCTTGTTCGGGCGTACCTTTAACAATGGGGCCTAGCTTGTAGCGATTTTGTGCGGACCCAAAGGGACCCATTAACTGATTATCGGTAAAGGTCACGCAACCGGCTTCCGACGCACTAACGGAGAGCTCGTCGGCCGGGATTAAACGGTCATAAACAGCTTTAACCAGCGCCGCTTCGCGTGGGGTGAAATACACCAGCTTGCTGCTATCGACTATTTCAGGAATACGTCCAGGTGGCGCAGCCCATGTTTCACCGCCGGTGAATACTTTCATTGCTGCCCCTACGGGGCGAAAGACAGACGCAACGGTCGCACTGGCAATTAGCACCAGTCCGCCTTTTAGGACTTTTCTACGTTTCACATTGACTCCTTGAATTGACGCAACAGGGATGGGGATTTTTATTAGATGTTAATTTAGTATTTTTCTTGTGAATTTTGATGGTGAAAATTTATTTAAGTGTGGCATTTAGTGTGTTTTTGAAGGTGTTCATCATTAATAATTCGGCAGATTGTGCTAGCCATTTTTCTGCGTTTTTGGCGAGTGAAATGTCAATCAAAGTTTTGATGTGATCACATCAAAAAAGGCGTTTATAACGTTTTTTATCTTTTTACTGAGGCTGGAAATAACGAGAAGAGGGGGCGAGTCTACTTCAGGGAGATAATTTTTCAGGCGCATGAAAATAGGTTGTTTTAACGTCAATCCCAGGCCTAAAAAACAAAAAAAATTTAAATTATAAAAAAACCCAATAAAATCTATTAAATCCTTATTTTACAGATAGTTATGTTTAATTTTCTAGTTTCCTTAAACTAAATTGCAAATTTTTTGATCAAAAATATTGTACAGGTCACGGAAAATTGTATAACTTTATGCGCCTCAAGACGGACGGCAGGGTTTTTTTCATTTTAAACCCAGGCTGTCTAAGGGTTGTAAAGAACATATTTAGATAACGGCAAAGGTGCGCGGGTAAATAATTATTCGCCGATCTTCAGTGCTGAGTGGGAATTTTCTTAGAGAATTTGAATTTAAATTATGGGCAAAATTAACACCTTAATGACCTCAAAAATAGGCCCAATTTTTGAGGTATTATTGTACGATGATTCTACCGCGAATCGATAAAAATAAACTCTGCTTAGATAAATTATTCACTCAAATAATTTACGCAGGTGACTATAACCTTGATGATCGTAATGCATGCAATGAATCAATAAAAAAGTGTCATTTCAGACCCTGCTATCGAGAGGATTCTCAGGAATGATGCTAGCAATAGGTTAATAAATAAATATTAGAAACATTCTAGTGTGCATTTAAATTCTGTATGAATTTTTTCCAGGGTAATATATGAACATATTTAAGTTGGTGTTCTTTTCTTTGCTGTTACTGCCGGCGTGTGTTTTTTCCCAAACGCGGCTATTGGACAATGCTTGTAATAGTATCGACAGCAAGGTGAGTAATACCAATATGATTGCCTGCTATCGCGAAACGCTCGCGAAGCAAAGGCTTGACTACCGCTTTGTCAGCAACCAGGCGTATCCGCGCGAATATCGGTATTTATTAAACGATATCGTGCCCGCCCGATATGCTATTGATCCCAGCAAACCGCCCGTTCAGATCAATAGATATCAAATGCTGTCACAACACTGGTCACCTGACGGTTTGGTCACTCCTGGCCAATGGCATCATGACGTCAATATTTATATTCCCAAAAACGCTAGGGGCACCAGAGCGCTTATTGCCGTCGATCTTAGCGAAAAGATGATGGCCGAAATTGCGCAATCAACGAATACGATTGTTGTTTCTCTGGATAATATTCCGGCTATCGGACTGGAGTATCAGCACGATGGAATTTCACGCGTTGAGGACGACAGTATTGCGCGCAGCTGGCAATTAACGATGCAAAGTCCGCAAAACCGGGCACTGCTGCCACTGCATGTGCCGATGGCCGAAGCTATTTCACAAACCATCAGGCTGGCTAAAAAAGAACTGAGACCCTGGCATATTGACAAATTTATTGTCACCGGCGCGTCCAAGCGCGGCTGGGCAACCTGGCTTGCCGGTATTTCAGACCCGTCGGTGGAAGCCATTGTGCCTTTCGTGGCGGACGCACTGAATACGCAAGACATTGTGAAGCACATGTACCGGGTCTACGGCGGGAACTGGCCCATTGCCTTTAAACCCTATTACGACAATCAGATCGATCTCAAGCTCGGCACGCCCGCCTTTGAGCAGTTGATGAAGATTGAGGATCCGTTGCAGTATCTGGCGACTGACGCGAGGTCTCGACTGGCGATTCCTAAATACATCATCAACGCCAGCGGCGACGACTTCTTTCCGCCGGATGATACGCGCTACTACTTTGATCCACTGCCCGGTGAAAAATCTCTGCGTATCGTGCCCAACAGCGATCATCTCGGGATTGTGAACGTCATGCAGCAGTCGCTGGTCGCGTTTATCAACCGTTTGCAGGACTCCCGTCCGCTGCCAACCGTGACCGTCACAAATTCGGCCAATAGCGACGTCGATCGACAGGTGAGTTTCTCCGAGAAGCCGGTGAAGGTGCTGCAATGGACCGCCACAAATCCTGATTCCCGAGATTTCCGCTACGCCTGCGGCATTCGTTACGCGTCTACACGCCTTACGCCCAGCCCGCAAAATACGGTGAATCTCTCGCTGGACTATGCCGGTGCTGGCTGGCTGGCAGGCGAGGTTTATTGAGGCCACCTTTGCCGATGGCTACGTGGCAACCTCACAGGTTTATATCACTCCCGATGCGAAATATCCCGTTACGGCTCCCCTCTCGGCAGGAAAAACCTGTCAGACACTGCCGGGACGAAATTCCTGAGTTTTCAATTAACTCATCATTTTTCACTTTTATCAGACACATCGTATACAGGAACGTTTTATGACGTATTTCATGACAGGCTTATTGGTGATGCTCGCATTGGTCGCGGTAGTTGGGCTGTTTAACACTATCAAGTCTCGCCAGTCGCTCAAGCGCAATTTTGCAAGCTGGTATGAGTCCTATGAGAAATCATTACGGATCTCGAAAAACAAGATGGCCAAAGAGTTGATTAAACACGCCATCGAAATCGCTGCGTCACAGAACGTGTTGACCAATACGCAGAAACACAACATTTTCAGAGCCGTGAGCAATGCGGGCTATGGTAAGGCGTTCAAAGCGTGGGAACGCAACACGTTAAATCCGATTCGCCATTCGCTGGGCGGAGAGACGCTGTCAAACATCAACGCGGTTAATGCGGGCGTGGTGATGATCATCTTTTTACTGCATAAAGAAGATGACGACTTCAAGTTGGCCAGCAACAAAGCGCTGGCCTTTATTAATCCCACCCGCCGATAAAAATCGGGCTGCCCTGCACGGGCAGCCCGAGCAGGCCTAGAATGAGACCATTTTTCCGGGCGACAGGCGAGTCCCAATGCCCATCAGGGTTTTGGCTATCGGGATAGCCACCGGGGCAAGTTGACGGCCTATCATCAACGAGCGATGTTTGATGGTGGTCAACATGTTGAAGTCATTATTGAGTCGCAAAACGTCATCACGGATAGCCTTGCCTATCCTCACCGTCTGCGCAATGCCGTGTCCACTCCAGCCGTGTACGGCATAAATGGGCGCACGTTTTCCCAGTTTTCGGCAGTCGGTTGCGCCATTTAGCGTTAAATCGGTGGTACCGCTCCAGGCAAATTCGAGCTCAAGGTCATCCCGGTCAGGAAATACGGCGCGCAGGCGAGAGGTAAGGTAATCTACGGTTTTATCGTCATGCCAGCGCATCCCGGTTCCCTGACCGCCAAACAGCAGGCGTTCGTTCCTCACCGGGCGATAATAGTCTATCTGGAACTGTGTATCGTAGACCGCTTTGCCGGTAGGCAGCAGAGAACGCGTACCGCCTTCGACCGGGCAGGTGGTGCCGACGTAAGTATAGAAAGGGATTGTCGTTGAGTTGTCCTGCGCCAGCAGAGTGTATGTGGCACTGTGCACGGCGAGGATCACGCCTCGGCGGGCAAGAATCGATCCCTGTGAGGTGTGTACTCTCACGCCCTTGTCCGTTTCCTCGAGGCGAATCACCTCGCTCTGCTCGTGCACGGTACCCCCGTTGGTGACAAAACCATAAATAAGGCCTCGCGTCAGGGCCAGTGAATGAACCTGTCCTCCAAGCATGTCCAGCGCGCCACCGTGGTAGATATCGGACTGAATATGACTCTTGATTTCGTAAGCTCCGAGGATGGTCACGTTTTCGTCACCGAGAAACTTCCTTGCATCGGCTTCTCTGACCAGCGAGTTGAGGTGCCCGGGATGAACAGCCGCCGTTAGATGGCCGCGTCCGCGATCGACCTCAAGGCCATAGCGTGCCGTTATCTCGTCAATCAGCGACATCGACTCCGACGAGGTAAAGGTCCACAGGCGGCGTGCTTCCTCAAAGCTGAGATTTTCCAACATTGATTCTGCCTCCCAACGCGCCAGCCCGGGCGTGAGCTGTCCGCCATTGCGCCCCGAGGCGGCAGAACCAATCCTGTCTTTTTCAAGCAGTACGGTATCAACGCCCGATTCTGAAAGGTGAAGAGCGGCAGATGCGCCCAGCAGACCTCCTCCAATCACTACCAGTTCACACTCTTTGTCCTCGATAAGCGGTGGGAAGTTTTCCCAGGGGGAAAGTGTCGACTCGTAGTAATTAGCGGGATTTCCAGGGTCCAGGTTTTCGGTCTGTTTTTTGTCGTTGACCCAGTTCCAGTCACCGTGAGTTATCTCGTTCTGGGTCTGGATACAGATTGCGTCATGGGTTAACGCAGGCTTCTTAATAGCCGTTTTTAGGGACATGGCATTTTCTCAATAAGTTAATCACAGTCCTTCAGGAAGACACGCTGAGGACACCTTCAGGGAATGACTACCGGTTACACTTCGGAAAGCACCACCACCTTGTTAGTCAGTTTGCAATAGACCAGATAAGCTGCACCCAGCGCTGCCCACGTCAGGCCCAGCTCCAGCGCGTCTTTATCCAGGTTGAACCACATTACGGCGACGGTGAGTAGCCCCAACAGTGGCATGACGACGTTATTGATTCCCTCACGCAGCGAGTTGATCTGCTTTTTCAGTACGGCAAAATGCATTAATACCGAGATATTCACTGAGCTAAAGGCCACCAGCGCACCGAAGCTAATCAATGACACAGCGGTATCGAGATTGAAGAAAACTGCGGTCATCGAGATTCCACTGACGAACAGAATGCAGTAAAGAGGGCTGTGGGTTTGCGGATGGTTATAGCCAAAGAATTTCTGCGGGAAGATGTTGTCTCGCCCCATGATGTTGAGCAGTCGCGCGGCGCTTGCGTGGGAGGCCAACGCAGAGGCAAAGGTATTCACCAGAATTGCCACCAGAAATACCGACTGGAAGAATTTTCCGCCGACGTAAAGTACGATTTCCGGCATGGCTTCGTCCGGATTCTTGAACTGCGCATTGTTGGGGTAGTAAAGCTGAATAAACCAGGCGGCGACGAAGAAAATCAGTCCACCGCTCAGTGCGGTAATGAAGATAGCGCGGGGGATAACCTTGCCAGGATTACGCGTGTCGCCAGACAGGGTGGTCACGGCATCAAAGCCCAGGAACGAGAAACAGAGCATCGCCGCGCCGCCTATCAGCGGAAGAACACTGGCGTTGCCGTTGAGCAGTGGGGCTAACGTCCAGACGTGGCCGCTGCCTGCATGATGGCTCACCCCCTGAATCACCAGATAAATAAAGATGCCCATCAATATCACCGGCAATCCGACAAAAATAACGTTCAGATTCGCCAGCAGTTTGATGTTGCGGCAGTTAATGAAGGCCACCAGAAGGGTAAAAGCCATGATAAACAGGGCGGGGGGAATGTGCGGAAACAGCGACCTCAGATAAATCCCCGAGAGCAGGGAGTTGATCATCGGCAGCAGAATATAGTCGAGCAGAGAGGACCAGCCCACCAGGAACCCAAATTGGCTGCCGCAGGTGCCTCGGGCGTAGGTATAGGCCGAACCGGCCTCAGGATAAAGCTTGACCAGGCGACCATAGCTTAGTGCGGTGAGCAGAACCGCCACCAGCGCCAGCAAATAGGCCATCGGCACGCGTCCTTCAGTCACGCCGGAGACGATGCCGAAGGTGTCAAACACGGTCATTGGGGTCATGTAGGCGATGCCGATTATCACAACCTGCCACAGGGAAAGCCCGGAACGAAGTCTAGAATCATTCATAGTGGTAATACTGCCTCATCATTGTATGGGAGATTTTATATAAGCAAAACGCATGCCACCCCAAAAATAAAACATTCCATAATCTTATGTATGTTTGACTTAAATCCTTATCCGACGCGGATTTAAATCGAACTCATATTTTTTATTAAATAAAAAATATGAAATTTTATAGTTAAATCATTAATTAGAATGAACAAGCGGTTTCTGAGACTGTGCGCACCAAAAGATAGCAATGCACTATAAAGATGAGATTTTCTGATGTTTATGGGGCGAGGGAGAGGAGGGTGGATGTCTTTTTCTTATGATTTTGAATCAGAGAATAAAACGAGAAAACGGAGGGTGGGCGTCTTAAATGACAATGCCTCCCTGAGGCGGCATTGATTGCGCTTAGCCTCTCAGGCTTGGCAATCAGGGCGCGAAGATGCCGTCAGCCGACTTAAGATTATTTGTAATGCTTGAGGCCGCTACGTGTAACGCTGCTATTTCATGTGTCATATCACACCTCTCTCTATCCCTGTGATTATCAGCGTACTCAACTGACTGCACATTTCGCAATAGTTTAAGGTTGTCAGGTTGTTGGAGGGGTTATAAGGGCGGGAAAAAAGTTTTACATAATGAGTAAAAGAGCCATCAGCTTGCGCTGATGGCTCAATAAAAACGACTTCTATATAGTTATGGGTAGAACGTGCTGTGTGTAAATATTATGCGGACAAAATTCTATACCTAATAAGCACTAGGTCAAGCCCGCTGAAGAAATTTCACACAGCCTTCCGAACCTCTGCCACACACTAATTAGGGTGGCTAGCATAACTCATGACGTTTTTTTATTTTCGGCCGAGCAGATAACCGATGAGAATACCTACCGCGCCTGCAACTGCAACGCCTGCGAAAGGATTTTCTTTAACCTGATCGACGGCAGTCGATACTGCATCTTTAGCCACATAGCTAGCTTGAGAGGCATATTTACGTGCTGCGCCTTTGGCCTGATGCTCGGGTGAATCAGTGAGATCGCCGTAAGCTTCCTGTGCAGCGCCCGCAACTTCTTTTACTTTGTCTTGTGCTTGATTAAACATACGCTATCTCCTTTTGATTGGTTAGATAAGGTTAGCAGAGAAAACCAGAATTGTTATCCTCTGCCACAAAATACGCGTGTTATCAGACACATCTTATAAACCACGTCCTGCCAGAGTAGTGCATGCATCGCCGTTGGCTGGCGGTGGGGTGGTAGGGTATTTATCGTCAGGCGTAATATAAACCTGCGAGGTGGCGATATAGCCGTCGCTAAACGTCGCCTCCACAAAGGTGGCCTGCCAACCCGGGCCTGGATAGCTCAGCGGCACAGAGACATTATTTCCACCGTTCATGGTAATGTCGCTAGCAATATATTTGATGCCGCATGCAAAGCGGAAATCACGTGCCGCAGGATTAGTGGCGGTCCAACGTAATACCTTCAGCGGTTTTTCGGAAAATGTGATATTCAGGCTGTTACTTTTATTTTGACGGTAGGGAGCAATGGCTAGCGTTGGCAATGCTTTGTTGTTTTGAATTCGATTGATAAACGGCACCAGTGATTTTTCGAAATCATCCTGAATGCCGATGTGGCCGGTATTTGGCGCAATACGTAATGATTTGGTTCCCGGCAGCTTGTCGTAATAATATCTTGTATTATCAGGAACAAAGAAATCATCACCGCTGGCGTTAACGATATACTTTGGAATAGCCAGGCGTGATTCGGAGGGGGTATCCATATATTGCAATGGATCCTCTATTTTCATCAATTTGATAAAGTTCGAGGAATTAACCAGCTTATCGATGCCTTGGTTATAATAGGGTGTAAAAGCCACAGGCCAGTTTCCACCGTACGAGCGATAGATATTCTTCATCACCGAATCGGTGTCCAGTACGTCAATGACAAAGGGAACGATTGCCACCACGCTGGGATCTGAAACGGCACTTAGCCAGGTTGCCCAGCCGCGTTTCGACGCACCGGTCACGATGAACTGATCAATATTCCAGCGCACCAATTCCTTTTTTGCTAGCCTTATTGTTTGGGATATTGTGGCCGCCATCGGGACATGCAATGGCAGAAGTTGGCGCTGCGCCGGGTCTTCGGTGAATAATTTCCAGGTGCGTGCAATGCTGTCATCCTCGACGCGCACTTTGTTGTCGTTCTGATACACCAGATTATTGTTCGGGATCGTCTTGAGCGAAATGACGATAGTGTTTGTCTCCTGCACCACCTTTAACAGGGTTCCCTCGTCCATATCGACGGCGATAAGCGCACGGGTTGATTTAGGGTGTTTGGGAATACCAATCGCCACATTTTCAAGCCACTGTGAAGGCGAAACCAGATTTTCAGGAGACCAGGACTGAGAAATCATCTGATAGCGGTTAACTTCGACATCGCCATATACCTGATTGCTCAAAAACCAATATTTAAGCGGCTGCGATGCCAGCGTTTGGCGATAGCAGGAAATAACCGCTGAAGGATCATTAGCCTTCATATCTTTACACGCATTATCAGGAGTATTTGTAGCTGCAAAAATTTCACTGGTTAAAAAAAGTAAGGAAGAAATCAAATAGTGAATCTTTTTCATCATTCATCCTCAATATAATGAATGGCAGGTTTCATCTTCGAATTAACAATAAATGCTATTGTTACTGTGGGTGATTTTCTCACTCCTTGACTATTACTTATATTCTAACTGATTTTTAATCATTCTTTGTCAGCGTCCTTAAAATCAGATTATTGCTACACAAATGCTGTTAAATTAAAAAAGATATGGGTTATTTTCTGATTTCTAAAGAAATAACACTCAGTGAAATTGTTCGAATTATTTGAATTCTAAGAGGCTATTTTAGCGTTAATTTTTGATTTTGTTTGAATGACTCAAAAATATTAATGACAGAAAGGGCAACTGTAAAATTTAAGTGTGCACAATTTACGCGGTTAACACATTGATGTGCAATGTTTTAAATCTAACCGAGAGGTTTTATCATCGTGCATAACGAGAGGAAGAGTTTGGTGATAAACCCGCCCCCGGAGACGTTAGGGGGGCGGGGTAAAGATTAAGGCTTGTTGGCAATTAACAGCGCGCGGCGTGGGGCAGGGTAGCCTTCAACGGTCTTGCTGCTGTCATTAGGGTCGAGGAACTCTGCCAGAGATTCGCTGGTCATCCACGGGGTTCGATGCTGTTCTTCCACCGTAGTCAGGCTAACATCGGCAATGCGCACATTGATGAAGCCGCATTTGATGAGCCATCCTTTTAGCGCCTCGGCGGAAGGAATGAAGTAGATATTATTCATCTGCGCATAGCGGTCGCCCGGGACCAGCACTTGATTGCTGTCACCTTCGATAACAATCGTTTCAAGCACTAACTCACCGCCGCTAACCAGCTGATTTTTAAGCTGTAGAAGGTGGTCGAGCGGGGAGCGGCGATGGTAAAGCACGCCCATCGAGAACAGAGTGTCAAAGGCGTTCAGTTCCGGGAGCTGCTCAATGCCCAACGGCAACAGGTGAGCGCGCTGACAGCCGCCCAACAGCTTGCGAACGGCCTCAAACTGGCATAAAAACAGCTGCATTGGGTCGATTCCGACCACAAAATTCGCGCCTGCGCCAAGCATGCGCCACATGTGGTAACCGCTGCCGCAGCCGACGTCGAGGACGGTACGACCCGCCAACGAAGAAATGTGCGGCAGTACGCGGTCCCACTTCCAGTCAGAACGCCATTCTGTTTCTATTTCAATGTCATACAGTGAGAATGGACCCTTGCGCCACGGCATGAGGTTACGCAGTAGGTTTTCCATGCCTTCGCGCTGACCCTTCGGCAGCGGCTCAAGCATATTGGCCGTCACGCTGTGCAGCAGATCCAGGCGTTCGGGTTGCAGCAACGGCAACCTGTCTACGGCGTTGAACCACATTTTGAACTTACCGTGCAGCGACTCTTTCTGCCAGGCCGTCAGCTGTGAAGGCAGAGTATTGAGCCACGGGCTTAGCGGACCCTTGGCGATAGCCTGATAAAAATCCCCAAATTCAATCACGCCGCGTCCCCTGCTGTCTCATCTGCCTTGATGGCAATCAGTGAGCCAAAGTTGAAGCACTGGAACCAGACCTCGGCGTGTTCAAAACCGGCCTGTTGCAGGCGTGCCTTGTGGGTCTCAACCGAATCAGTCAGCATCACGTTTTCGAGCATGCTGCGTTTCTGGCTGATTTCCAGCTCGCTGTAGCCGTTGGCGCGCTTAAAGTCGTGATGCATGTTGAACAGCAGTTCGCCGACGTTGACATCTTCAAAGCTAAATTTCTCCGACAAGACCAGCGCGGCCCCCGGACGCATGCCCTGATAAACCTGATTTAACAGGCGCTGGCGATCGTCGGGCTGCAAGAATTGCAGGGTAAAGTTGAGCACCACCATCGAGGCATTTTTCAGCTCGACGTCAAGAATATCGGCTTCGATAACCTGCACCGGCGTCTCGGCGCGGAAGGCGTCGATGTGGCGGCGGCAGCGCTCGACCATGGCCGGAGAGTTGTCGACGGCGATGATTTCACACCCAGAGACGTGAATATTACGGCGCATTGAAAGCGTCGCTGCACCCAGAGAGCAGCCCAGATCGTAGACGTTGCTGTCGGGTTTCACGAAGCGTTCGGCCAGCATGCCAATCATCGAAATGATGTTGGAGTAGCCAGGTACCGAGCGTTGGATCATATCGGGGAAGACTTCGGCTACGCGCTCGTCAAAAGTCCAGTCGCCGAGTTTCTCAATCGGTGCAGAAAAAAGTTTATCTTGGTTAGTCATAGTGCTGAATCAGACCAAAAAAAGTAAAAAGGGGAGCAAAAATCGTCGGTTTGCTGCTATGGGGGCGGAGTTTAGCAGATTCCGCCCGCTGGATACTCGAAAAATATCAGCCTAAGCACCGCGTGCCGGGTCCCGGTTGTTAAAACAGCGAGTTTTGCTCGGGCCAATCGGGCTCAGGCGGCAGCGCCGGAAGATGGCCTCTCAGCGTTCGCCAAAGGACCTGTGCCTGCTGCGGAGCATCGCTGCAGTCGGGAGAGTGAATAAACAGGTAAGGGGAATGCCCCTGTTGCTGCCAGTCGACCAGCTTTTTTATCCACTGCGAGAACCATTTTTGATTGACGTTAATGTCGTCCCCTCCGACGAAGCGCACTATCGGATGCGTGGCAGTGACCACGGCGTGCACCGGCAGCATCGGTTTCTTTCTTTTCGCCTCAAGCACCGCGTGGGTGGTGCTGGTGGCGTGATGCACCGGACGGCTGTCGAGCAAGGTCCGGTTGATGCCACGTTCATGAAGACCGCGATTCAATGCGCGCTCTTCCTCACCTTTCTCAAAAAACTGTGAGTGCCTGACTTCTACGCCGTAATCAAAGCCGGTAGGCAAGGCATCAAGAAACTGCCACAGGCGGTCGAGATGCTGAGGTGAGAAAGTGGAGGGTAACTGTAACCACAGTTGGCCGATGCGGTTCCCCAGCGGCGCGATGCACTGATAGAAGGCATCGATTTCCCGCTGACAGTTTTGCAGCGCGGCCTTGTGGCTAATGGTTTGGGGAAATTTGAAACAGAAACGGAAATCATCATGGGTCATGTCGCGCCAGCGCATAACAACCTCGGCATTGGGCAATGCGTAAAATGTCGTATTGCCTTCCACGCAGTTGAAGTAACGGGCGTAATCGGCCAAATCGTGCAGGCCGATGCTGTTCCATGCACTGTGGTGCCATTGGGGAAGTCCAATATACATGCCGTTTCCCTATTGTTGTTCCGTTTCTAAAATGAAAAACGCCGCCCATAGGCGGCGTTGGCTGATATCGGCAGGGTAACCTTACTCGGCGATGGCAGCAAGTACCTCGTCAGTGGAGCGAACGCGACCGATGCGAGGGAAAATGAAGTTGATGCTTGAACCGTGGTGGTCAGCATTGTGTGCGCTGCATGCGTCTTCAGCGAACACCAGTTCGAAGCCCAGCTCCCACGCATTACGCGCGGTGGACTCCACGCCGATGTTGGTAGAGATGCCGCAAAGAACGACGGTTTTAATACCACGACGGCGCAGTTGCAGCTCGAGGTCGGTACCGTAGAACGCGCCCCATTGGCGTTTTACTACCAGCAGGTCTTTATCGGTAACGTTAAGTTGCTCTGGGAATTCCCACCAGTCTTCAGGCAGGCTACCCCCACCGGCAGAGATGTCGGTAGGTTGTTTCAGCGCTTCGTCGAAGGTTGCAGACCAGCCTACGCGAACCATAAATACCGGCGCGCCAAGTTTGTTGAAGCGGGTTTTCAGTTCAGTTGCTTTATCCAGGACTTGCTGAGCGGTATGTGGCCCCCCGGCAAAAGGCAGAATACCTTTCTGCAAGTCGATCAGCACCAGAGCAGTTGTTTTAGGATCAAGTGTTAGAGACATAATAGGTAGGCTCGCGATTTTATAAGTTTAAATAACCCACGGTCGTTGCGCAGCCTCCGTGCGACGGCAATTACTTAGGGCACTAATAGTCCGTAAGAGTCTAATCCAGGTTAGGGTAGGGTTTGTTGATAATTTTGTTAAATTATATGTGAGGGCGCGCCAAAGCGAATTTCAGGTGCATCAACTGCGTGTTCGCACTTATCCTGCGAACGAAATTCCTTTATAATGACCGCCTTTTTTCGACCCATATTAATCCGATGCTCACAGGCAGTGAGATCAAAGGGATACCGTTATGCGTACTGAATATTGTGGCAAGCTGAATTCGTCCAACGTTGGCCAGGAAGTGACTTTGTGCGGTTGGATTAACCGCCGCCGCGACCTGGGTGGTTTGATCTTCATCGATTTGCGCGACCGCGAAGGCATCGTGCAGGTATTTTTCGATCCGGATCAGAGCGCAGCGTACGAATTGGCGTCAGAACTGCGTAATGAGTTTTGCGTGCAGTTAACCGGTACCGTTCGTGCGCGTCCTGAAAGCCAGTTTAATAAAGACATGGCAACGGGTGAAGTTGAAGTCTTTGCCAGCGCGCTGAACATCATCAACCGTTCAGAACCGCTGCCGCTGGATTCCAACCACAACAACACCGAAGAAGCGCGTCTGAAATACCGCTATCTGGACCTGCGTCGCCCTGAGATGGCCAACCGCCTGAAAACTCGCGCACGCATCACCAGCTTTGTACGCCGTTTCATGGACACCCATGACTTCCTCGACATCGAAACGCCGATGCTGACCAAGGCCACGCCGGAAGGCGCGCGCGACTATCTGGTGCCAAGCCGCGTACATAAAGGTAAGTTCTACGCATTGCCGCAGTCCCCACAGCTGTTCAAGCAGCTGTTGATGATGTCTGGCTTTGACCGTTATTACCAAATCGTTAAATGTTTCCGTGACGAAGACCTGCGTGCCGACCGTCAGCCTGAATTCACTCAGATTGACGTTGAAACCTCTTTCATGACCGCAGAGCAGGTTCGCGAAGTCATGGAGAAGCTGGCGCGCGAGTTGTGGCTGGAGGTTAAAGGCGTCGATCTGGGTGATTTCCCGATCATGACCTACGCCGATGCTATGCGTCGTTTCGGCTCCGACAAGCCTGATTTGCGTAACCCGATGGAGCTGGTCGACGTTGCTGACCTGTTCAAGTCCGTCGAGTTTAAAGTGTTCTCCGATCCGGCTAACGACCCGAAAGGTCGCGTTGCCGCGCTGCGCGTGCCGGGTGCTGCCCAGCTGAGCCGTAAGCAGATCGACGAATACGCCAAGTTTATCGAAATTTACGGCGCCAAGGGTCTGGCTTACATTAAAGTCAACGAAGTGGCTAAAGGCCTCGAAGGTATCCAGAGCCCGGTTGCCAAGTTCCTGAACGAAGAACTGCTGAGTGCGCTGATAGAGCGTACCGGTGCACAGGATGGCGATATGATTTTCTTCGGCGCCGCCAGTGCCAAGATTGTCACCGATGCCATTGGTGCACTGCGTCTGAAACTGGGTCGCGACCTGAAAATCACCAACGAAAGCGCCTGGGCGCCGCTGTGGGTGGTTGACTTCCCAATGTTCGAAGACACCGACGAAGGCGGACTTTCGGCCATGCATCACCCGTTCACCGCACCGAAAGAAATGACGGCGGAACAGCTGACCGCGAACCCAACCTCCGCTATCGCCAACGCCTACGACATGGTTATCAACGGCTATGAAGTGGGTGGCGGTTCCGTACGTATCCACCGTGGTGAGATGCAGCAGGCGGTATTCAGCATTCTGGGTATTACTGAACACGAGCAGCGCGAGAAGTTTGGCTTCCTGCTTGATGCGCTGAAATACGGCACGCCTCCGCATGCGGGTCTGGCGTTTGGTCTTGACCGTCTGGTCATGCTGCTGACCGGCACCGATAACATCCGTGACGTTATCGCGTTCCCGAAAACCACGGCGGCAGCCTGTCTGATGACCGAAGCACCTAACTTCGCCAATCCGGCGTCTCTGGTTGAGCTAGGGATTAGCGTTATCGCTAAAAAAGCGACCCCAGACACAGATTCAGAGAATAACTGATGAGCTACAAGCGTCCTGAGTCGATACTGGTGGTCATCTATGCCAGAAACAACGGCCGGGTGCTGATGCTCCAGCGGCGTGACGATACGGAGTTCTGGCAGTCGGTTACCGGCAGCCTGGAAGACGGCGAGTCACCCGCGCAAACTGCGCAACGTGAGGTTCTGGAGGAGGTTGGCATCGATATCGCTGCCGAAAATCTGCTGTTACAGGACTGCGGCCGCTGCGTCGAGTTTGAACTGTTTGCGCACCTGCGCTATCGCTATGCCCCTGGCGTGAGCTGGAACAAAGAGCACTGGTTCTGTCTGGCATTGCCGGAAGAGCGAAGCATTGTTCTGACCGAACACCACGCCTATCGTTGGCTGGACAAAGCGGCCGCGGCCGCTTTGACCAAGTCACCGAGCAATCAGCAGGCGATTGAAGAATTTGTTATTTATTAGGCCGGTCTCAGAGTCATTGAGTCTCGGAGCAAGGCCGTTGATTATCTAAAATGAGTTCAGCCTGTATAAGGCTAATGGAGATCTTTTATGGCAGGTCACAGTAAGTGGGCCAACACCAAACACCGCAAAGCAGCACAAGACTCTAAACGCGGTAAAATTTTCACCAAAATCATTCGCGAGCTGGTTACCGCTGCGAAACTGGGCGGCGGCGATCCGGGTGCCAACCCACGTCTGCGTGCGGCCATCGACAAGGCGCTGTCAAACAACATGACGCGCGATACCCTGAACCGCGCCATCGCGCGCGGCGTGGGCGGCGATGACGACACCAACATGGAAACTATCATCTATGAAGGCTACGGCCCGGGCGGCACCGCCGTGATGGTTGAATGTCTGAGTGATAACCGTAACCGTACCGTTGCTGAAGTGCGTCATGCTTTCAGCAAAACCGGGGGTAACCTGGGGACCGACGGCTCCGTCGCTTACCTGTTCACCAAAACCGGCGTAATCACCTTTGCTCCAGGCCAGGACGAAGACGTTATCATGGAAGCCGCGCTCGAAGCGGGTGCTGATGACATCCAGACCTATGACGACGGCGCAATTGACGTTTACACCGCATGGGAAAGCCTGGGCGATGTAAAAGACGCGTTGCAGGCCGCTGGCTTCGTGGCCGATCAGGCTGAAGTCACCATGATCCCTTCTACCAAGGCCGATATGGACGCCGAGACCGCGCCTAAGCTGCTGCGTCTGATTGACATGCTGGAAGACTGTGATGATGTGCAGGAGGTTTACCACAACGGTGAAATCTCCGACGAGATCGCAGAAACCCTGTAATCTTCCTCACGGGCGAAGGCGCGACAGGCTCGCGTTTTCGCCCGGCTTTACGGACATCCTCAGTCCGGTTTGTTTTTTCCTTCAATTCAAGACAAACTTGCCAACAGAACATTTCATACGCCAACCGGTCCTCTGCCCGGACAGGCTCAGCGTTATCATAAGATAAGGTATTAATAAGCGATGGCTATCATTCTGGGGATTGACCCCGGTTCACGCGTCACAGGCTATGGCATTATCCGCCAGCAGGGCAGGCTGCTCAGCTATTTGGGCAGCGGCTGCATTCGCACGGTGGTCGATGACATGCCGGGGCGTTTGAAGCTGATTTATGCGGGCGTTACCGAAATTATCACCCAGTTTCAGCCGGACTTTTTTGCCATTGAATCGGTGTTTATGGCCAAGAATGCCGACTCGGCGCTCAAGCTGGGTCAGGCGCGCGGCGCGGCGATAGTGGCGGCGGTTAATCAGGATTTGCCGGTATTTGAATATGCGGCGCGACAGGTCAAGCAGACCGTCGTCGGTACCGGTGCGGCGGAAAAGAGTCAGGTGCAGCACATGGTGCGTTCCTTGCTCAAGCTGCCTGCCAATCCTCAGTCGGACGCCGCCGATGCGCTGGCTATTGCCATAACTCATTGTCACGTCAGCCAAAATGCGATTCGCTTAAGCAGCGACAGGCTCCAGTTGGCGCGGGGGAGAATGCGTTAATTAAGGCTGGATATTTATCCAGCTCTTTTCTATGATATAAACCATAAAAATTTTCGTCATTCCGCTGGCCTTGCTGGCGGATTCATCGGCAAAGGAAGGTAAAAGTGATAGGTCGTCTCAGAGGCATTATTCTGGAAAAACAGCCCCCGTTAGTGCTGTTGGAAACCAACGGCGTGGGTTATGAAGTGCACATGCCGATGACCTGTTTTTACGAACTGCCGGAGCTGGGGCAAGAAGCGGTGGTCTTCACCCAGTTTATCGTGCGTGAAGATGCGCAGCTGCTTTACGGCTTCAATGATAAACAGGAACGTGCGCTGTTCCGCGAGCTTATTAAGGTCAACGGCGTAGGGCCGAAGCTGGCGCTGGCTATTCTCTCTGGCATGTCTGCGCAGCAGTTTGTGAGTGCGGTAGAGAAAGAAGAAATCACCTCGCTTATCAAGCTGCCTGGCGTGGGCAAGAAGACCGCCGAACGTCTGGTGGTTGAAATGAAGGACCGCTTTAAAGGGCTCAACGGCGACCTGTTTAACAATCCGGTCGATATTAACCTGCCTGCTGCTGCGTCGAAGGCGAAAGAGTCTGACGCCGAAGGCGAAGCGGTTGCCGCACTCATTTCTCTCGGCTATAAGCCGCCAGAGGCGAGCCGAATGATCAGTAAAGTGTCCAAACCCGGCGCAGAGTGCGAGACATTGATTAGAGAAGCGCTTCGCGCGGCTCTGTGAGGTAACAGATGATAGAAGCTGACCGTCTTATTTCTGCTGGTGTTATCAGCGAAGAAGAAGTTATCGACAGAGCGATTCGTCCTAAACTGTTGTCCGAATACGTTGGGCAGCCGCACGTTCGTTCGCAGATGGAGATCTTCATTCAGGCGGCCAAACAGCGCGGCGACGCGCTGGATCACCTGCTGATTTTCGGTCCTCCCGGACTGGGTAAAACTACGCTAGCCAACATTGTTGCCAACGAGATGGGCGTAAACCTGCGTACCACGTCGGGTCCGGTGTTGGAAAAGGCGGGTGACCTCGCGGCGATGCTGACCAACCTCGAACCTCACGACGTGCTGTTTATCGATGAAATTCACCGTCTTTCACCGGTAGTCGAAGAGGTGCTGTATCCGGCAATGGAAGACTATCAGCTGGATATCATGATTGGTGAAGGCCCGGCTGCGCGCTCTATCAAACTCGATCTGCCGCCGTTCACGCTGATCGGTGCGACGACGCGGGCGGGGTCATTGACCTCTCCACTGCGCGACCGTTTTGGTATCGTGCAACGCCTGGAGTTTTACCAGGTTGCCGATTTGCAGCACATTGTGGGGCGCAGCGCGTCTTGTCTGGGGCTTGAGCTGTCGGAGGAGGGCGCGCATCAAATTGCTCGCCGTTCACGCGGTACGCCGCGTATCGCCAACCGACTGCTGCGCCGTGTGCGTGACTTCGCGGAGGTCAAAGGCGACGGCACCATCAACGGTGACGTTGCCAACGGCGCACTGGACATGCTTGACGTCGACGCCGAGGGCTTTGATTACATGGACCGTAAGCTGTTGCTGGCAATTATCGACAAATTTACCGGCGGCCCGGTTGGACTGGACAACCTCGCGGCGGCGATTGGCGAAGAGCGCGAAACCATTGAAGACGTCATTGAACCCTTCCTCATTCAGCAGGGATTCATTCAACGTACACCGCGTGGGCGTATGGCGACCCATCATGCTTACCGGCATTTTGGGATGACCCGGCCTGAGTAAAAGGTTTTTTTGGCTGGTGGCCCGGGGCGCTGTTTGTGGAGATTGTCTTTAAGGCCAACGTCAATCTACGCCGAGTCGCTTTTATGGCTTATCGGCTTCGATAGGCCACCGCAGCGAACCTGGGCAAGAGGGGGAAGTCAGTACCTCTTGCCTCTCTGCGCCTTTTTTCCATTTTGTTCCTCCCGTCCCCGCTGTACTCCCCTAAAAAGATCAAATTTGAAATTAAAACTCAATTCCAATGGTATAATGCCGCCCCTCTGACAAAATAATGATAACTCCAGTCAAAAGTTCTCTTTTGCTCTCAGCTATTTGCCGACAGGCAGGCTGCGGGCGCAGTATTCTAGACTGCTGCAATACCTAAATGCTTAGTCTGAAAACAGGCTTAAGAACGATAAAAACGATAAGCCTATTGTGAAACAGAAAAAATGATCAAAATGAAAAAATCCTTCTTGATCCGCGCCGTGATGGCCGCATCATTATTGACCGCAAGCGTGGTCACCACCGCTCAGGCGGCAGTATTGGCGTCTTTGCGCCCGCTCGGTTTTATCGCCGCCGCTATTGCCGATGGCGTTACGCCAACGGATGTCCTGCTGCCGGACGGTCAGTCTCCCCACGGCTATTCTTTGCATCCCTCCGACCTGCAACGCATGCGTAGTGCCGATCTGCTGGTGTGGGTAGGACCGGACATGGAAAGCTTTATGAGCAAATCGGTGGCGCAATTACCGCCTAATCGCGTCGTCGACCTCTCGGCAATCCCGGAAGTGAAACCCCTACTTATGGCGGCGGATAACCAAGAACAGCGTGAACATGACATTCGTGCGCATAATAAAATCGCCGACGATCAGCAAACTGCCGTCTACGACATGTCGGTGTGGCTTTCCCCGGATATTGCGAAACTGACCGCTATCGCAATTCACGCAAAATTATTGGAACTAATGCCGCAAAAGAAGGACCAATTAGATGCCAACTTGCGCCAGTTTGAAGCCGGATTGACAAAAACTGACATAAAGCTTGGTAAGATGCTGCAACCTGTTCAGGGAAAGGGATATTTTGTTTTTCAGGATACATTCAGTTATTTTGAAAAACACTACGGGTTGTCGCCGATGGGGCGCCTCTCTGTGAATCCTGAAATCCCGCCTGGAGTACAGCGATTACATCAAATTCGAACACAGCTGGTTGAGCAGAAAGCGGTCTGCGTTTTTGCTGAACCACAGTTCAGGCCGGCCATAATTAATGCCGTTGCCCAGGGAACAACAGTGCGTACGAGCACATTGGATCCGCTGGGAGGCGGTATCGCACTGACCAAGGACAGCTATGTGAACTTCCTGTCACATCTGACTTCTCAGTACGTGAGCTGCCTGAAGTAAGCTATAAGGATCCATTTAAGTGCAGCTACTACCCCGATCGATCGCTCTGGCGCTCAACAGTCTTCCACGACCCCACCGTATCATGCTGGGGTCACTGACCGCGCTAACTCTGGCCATGGCGATATCAAAACCCTTTGTATATCATAATGATGACGACGGTTATCACCAAAAGCCTATTGCCAAACAAATCCTTCTCGACGCGCAACAGGTGCGTTCCCTGTTGCCTGAGGCGAGCGAACCTCTCGACGACAGTGACTCGCCACCCGCCGCGGATATCCCTAAAGATGAACTCGATGATAAAACCGAGAACGAAAAGGGCGTTCACGAGTATGTGGTCTCTACCGGCGATACGCTCAGCAGCATTCTGAATCAGTACGGTATCGACATGTCTGATATCTCCGCGCTGGCAACCTCAAACAGTGACCTGCGTAATCTGAAGATAGGCCAGCAGCTGTCCTGGACGGTTAACGACGACGGTGATTTACAGCGTCTGACCTGGGAAAAGTCGCGCCGTGAGACGGTGACTTTTGACCGCAGCGGCAACGGCTTCAAGGCCTCAACCGAAATGTTGAAAGGCGAATGGCAAGACCAGGTGCTCAAAGGCACCGTCGGCGGCAGTTTCGTCGGCAGCGCTAAGGAAGCCGGTCTCTCTAATGCCGAAATCGGCGCGGTGGTCAAAGCCCTACAGTGGCAGATGGACTTCAAAAAATTGCGTAAAGGCGATCAGTTCTCGGTGTTGATGTCGCGCGAAATGCTCGACGGCAAGAGCCAGCAGAGCGAACTCGCCGGCGTCCATATGCGCAGCGGCGGTAAAGATTACTATGCCATTCGCGCCGAAGACGGAAAGTTCTATGACCGTTCGGGCAGCGGGCTGGCGCGTGGTTTTCTGCGTTTCCCAACCCTCAGACAGTACCGCGTTTCCTCCAACTTCAACCCACGTCGCCTTAATCCGGTCACCGGCCGTATTGCGCCACACCGCGGCGTCGATTTTGCGGTGCCTATCGGTACGCCGGTACTGGCCGTCGGTGACGGTGAGGTGATCGTCGCCAAGAACGGCGGCGCGGCGGGTAACTACGTTGCGCTTCGTCAGGGGCGTCAGTATATGACCCGCTATATGCATCTCAGCCGGGTGCTGGTTAAGCCGGGACAAAAAGTGAAGCGTGGTCAACGTATTGGACTGTCAGGGAATACCGGGCGTTCAACCGGGCCGCATTTGCACTTTGAAGTGTGGATCAACAACGTCGCCGTCAATCCGCTGACCGCCAAGCTGCCGCGCTCCGAAGGCCTCAGCGGCAAGGACCTGAAAGACTATCTGTCTACGGTGCGTGAAGTGATGCCGCAGCTGAAACTCTGAGGTGTCCCATAGACGCAACGAATAAAATCTCTTCGTTTTCTTCTGGTTGAATAGCGTCGTCTGCCGTTGCGGGCGACACTATTCATTGCAAAATAATTCACTGCACCTATCATTGGACGATTGAATTTTATAATTAGTATAAAAGTTTATGAGTTAACGCATGCAATCAGAAAAAAAATCGAACGTTGAGTTTATCCCGCAGTTCCAAAAAGCCTTTTATCATCCGCGTTACTGGGGCATTTGGTTGGGCGTTGGCGCAATGGCGGCAATGGCTTACGTTCCGGCACCGATTCGTGACCCGATTTTGGGCGGACTCGGTCGTCTGGCAGGAAAGTTCGCGAAAGGGGCCCGTCGCCGTGCGCGCATCAACCTGCTTTACTGCCTGCCTGAATTGCCCGAAGCACGCCGTGAAGAGATAATTGACGACATGTTTGCCGCTGCGCCGCAGTCGATGGTGATGATGGCCGAACTGGCCTGCCGTGGCGATGCGAAAAAGCTGCTTGGACGCGTTCACTGGCACAATCAGGAGATAGTTGATGGCCTGAAAGCAGAAGGGAAGAACATCATCTTTCTGGTGCCTCACGGTTGGGCGGTGGATATTCCTGCCATGCTGATGGCGGCGACCGGTCAGCCGATGGCGGCGATGTTCCATAACCAGAAGAACCTGCTGAGTGACTATCTGTGGAATACCGTACGACGTCGTTTTGGCGGCCGTATGCATGCGCGCAATGACGGGATAAAACCGTTTATCAGCTCGGTTCGTCAGGGATACTGGGGCTATTATCTGCCGGATCAGGACCACGGCGCGGAACACAGCGAGTTTGTCGATTTCTTTGCAACCTATAAGGCTACGCTGCCGGCGGTCGGTAGGCTGATGAAAGTGTGCCGCGCTGAAATCGTGCCGCTTTTCCCGGTGTATGATGGCAAAAAACATCGTCTTGATATCCATATCCGCCCGCCGATGTACGACTTGGCAACGGCTGATGATGCTACCATCGCGCGTCGTATGAACGAAGAGGTCGAGGTATTGGTTGGGCCTAATCCCGAGCAGTACACCTGGATCCTTAAACTGCTTAAAACCCGCAAGCCGGGCGAGCAGGAGCCGTACACCCGTGACGAACTTTACCCACGCTAAGGGGTAAGGCACAAAAAAACCGGCCAAGGCCGGTTTTTTACGTTCTACTCTAAGTGCGACCGCGGAGTGTCACGATTCAGTCAACGGCTTATTCAACCGTCAGAACGCGCGTGGTGTTGGTCGTGCCGGTGGTGCTCATCACGTCACCCTGGGTCACGATGACGATGTCACCGGACAGCAGGTAGCCTTTGTCACGCAGCAGATTAACCGCGTCGACAGCCGCGGCGACGCCGTCGTTGTTGCTGTCAAAGAATACCGGCGTCACGCCGCGATAAAGCGCCGTGAGATTCAGGGTATGTTCGTGGCGAGACATCGCGAAGATAGGCAGGCCAGAGCTGATACGCGACATGATGAGCGGCGTTCTGCCTGACTCCGTGAGTGAGATGATCGCGCTGACGCCCTTGAGGTGGTTGGCCGCATACATTGAGGACATAGCAATGGTTTCTTCAATGTTGTCGAACTCGACGTCAAGACGGTGCTTCGAAACGTTAATGCTAGGGATTTTTTCAGCGCCAAGACAAACGCGTGCCATCGCCGCCACGGTTTCTGCCGGGTATTGACCCGCCGCCGTTTCTGCTGACAACATCACCGCGTCGGTACCGTCGAGCACGGCGTTAGCGACGTCCATAACTTCCGCTCGGGTCGGCATCGGGTTGGTAATCATCGACTCCATCATCTGGGTCGCGGTTATCACGGCGCGGTTCAACGTACGAGCGCGGCGGATAAGCTTCTTCTGAATGCCCACCAGCTCAGGATCGCCAATCTCGACGCCTAAATCTCCACGCGCCACCATGACCACGTCAGAGGCGAGAATAATGTCATCCATTGCCGCATCGCTGGCAACCGCTTCTGCACGCTCAACCTTCGAGACGATTTTCGCATGGCAGCCTGCATCGCGCGCCAGTCGGCGTGCATAGTTCAGGTCTTCACCGGTGCGTGGGAAAGAGACGGCAAGGAAGTCGACGCCAATTTTTGCCGCAGTCAGAATATCGGCTTTGTCTTTTTCGGTCAGCGCTTCAGCCGAAAGTCCACCGCCCAGTTTGTTGATGCCTTTATTGTTCGACAGCGGACCGCCAACGGTAACTTCGGTGAACACTTTCGCGTCCTGAACTTCGAGAACCTTGAGCTGCACACGTCCGTCGTCGAGCAGCAGGATATCGCCGGGGACCACGTCGGCAGGCAGGCCTTTGTAGTCAATCCCAACGCGCTCCTTGTCGCCTTCGCCCTTACTCATGTTGGCATCGAGCAGGAACTTATCGCCGATATTCAGGAAAACCTTGCCTTCCCTAAAGGTGGAAACGCGAATTTTTGGGCCCTGGAGATCGCCGAGGATAGCCACGTGACGACCGAGTTTAGCCGCAATTTCGCGAACTTTATCGGCGCGAAGCTGGTGATCTTCCGGGGTGCCGTGAGAGAAGTTAAGGCGGACGACGTTTGCACCGGCGGCAATAATTTTTTCAAGATTATTATCGCGGTCCGTTGCCGGGCCGAGGGTGGTGACAATTTTGGTTCTTCTGAGCCGTCTGGACATGCATTACTCCGTTGACTTGTGAAGCATTTGCGCTGCTAAACCTGAATAACGTGTTACGGGATAACAACATAAGGGAGGTTGATTGTAATTTTAATACAAAATTGTTGCACCCATGAGAGAGAAGGCGCGTGGCCTGCTCGACACTCGTTGTTATCCCAATAAATGTTATCCGGGCAATTTTGTCTGGCTCTTGTCGGAGAGGATTGAAAGCCCACTCCTGACGGCCAGACCCCTAGTATTTAACAACATTGTAACAAACGTGACAGCATAAAAACATCCGTCAATTTACGGATTTATTCAAATCGTGGGGGGGGGGGCAGAAACCCCTTTATCAAAACGCGAATCGCGTAATGATTCTTTGACTCGCTTCAGGTTATCTCTGAATTTAGCCCCGCGACGCAAAGTAAATCCTGTCGCCAGCACGTCTATCAGCGTGAGCTGCGCCAAACGCGAGACCATCGGCATATAAACGTCGGTGTCTTCAGGAACGTCGAGCAGCAGGGAAAGGGTCGCTTCATGAGCCAGCGGTGTGTCTTTGGAGGTGATAGCAATGACCGTTGCGTCATTTTCGCGGGCAAGATGCGCCAGCTCGACTAAGTTTTTCGTGCGGCCGGTGTGAGAAATCAACACCACGACGTCACCTTCGCCCGAATTCATACAGCTCATGCGTTGCATTACGATATCATCGAAATAGATAACAGGGATGTTAAAGCGGAAAAACTTGTTCATAGCGTCGTGTGCAACGGCTGCTGACGCACCAAGTCCGAAGAACGAGATCTTCTTCGCCTGGGTCAGGAGATCGACAGCGCGGTTAACTGCCGAAATATCAAGCGTATTTTTCACCTGCTCGAGACTGGCCATCGTCGATTCAAAGATTTTCGCGCTATAAGCCTCAACGCTGTCAGTTTCTTCGACGTTGCGGTTTACGTATGGCGTTCCATTAGCCAGACTTTGGGCAAGCTGTAATTTGAAGTCAGGAAAACCCTTGGTTTCAAGGCGGCGGCAGAAGCGATTGACGGTAGGTTCACTGACGTCCGCCATTTTGGCTAATGTCGCGATGCTGGAATGTATGGCAGTTTGTGGTGAGGCAAGGATAACTTCAGCAACTTTTTTTTCAGATTTGCTGAGGATGTCCAAAAAGCTGAGGATTTTTTCCAGCGTATTCATGGGCGGCTACTCAATAGGTTTCATCGATTTCAACGAAAAGGAGAAATCATGTCAGTTTGATGAAAATATACTACGGCGCTGAATGAGGTGGCAGGGACAATCTGGTGAAATCCAAGCTTTTTTTCCAGAACATGAGCCAGATCTAAGTTTCAATATGGTAATTAATGCTCAAATTTGTCATAAAATTACATCAGGGTTAGCGTAAAGCTTAGCCGATTTAACAATCATGACAAATTATGTGGTTTTTTATTCATTTATTAATGCCTTAGATCTTGGTTTACTGACTCTGCCTAATCAGAGTACATTGTGGCGGAAACGCAAAACCTGCTGAAATAAAATTACAATCTACCTAAACGTTTGAGATGCAAACGCTTCGGCGCTGCATTTCCAGGCAAAAAGGGTAAATCCTGCTCTAAGGAGAAGAACATGGCGGTAAACCAACCAGCCCAGGCGTGTGACCTGGTTATTTTCGGTGCTAAAGGCGATCTTGCACGCCGTAAGCTGTTGCCTTCCCTGTATCAGCTGGAAAAAGCTGGACACATTCACGACGACACCAAGATCATCGGCGTAGGTCGCGCCGAGTGGGACAAAGCGGCTTATACCGAAGTGGTAAAAGAAGCGCTAACCACCTTTATGAAAGAAAAGCTGGATCCTGAACTGTGGGAAAAACTCAGCGCCCGTCTGGAATTTTGTAATCTGGACGTTAACGACATCAAGCACTTCACCCGCCTGGGCAAGATGCTGGATACGTCAAAACGTACCACCATCAACTATTTCGCCATGCCGCCGAGCACCTTCTCAGCTATCTGTAAAGGTCTGGGCGAAGCGGGTCTGAATAAAGAGCCAGCCCGCGTTGTCATGGAAAAGCCGCTCGGTACCGACCTGGCGTCTTCTCAGGAAATCAACGACGGTGTGGCGCAGTACTTCAATGAAAGCCAGGTTTATCGTATCGACCATTACCTGGGTAAAGAAACCGTATTGAACCTGCTGGCGCTGCGCTTTGCCAACAACCTGTTTGCCTCCAACTGGGACAACCGCACTATCGATCACGTGCAGATTACCGTGGCCGAGGAAGTGGGCATCGAAGGACGTTGGGGTTACTTCGACAAAGCCGGTCAGATGCGTGACATGATTCAGAACCACCTGTTGCAGATTCTGACCATGATCGCGATGTCTCCACCGGCGGATCTGAGCACCGACCGTATCCGTGACGAAAAAGTGAAAGTGCTGCGTTCTCTGCGTCGTATTGACCAGACCAACGTGCGCGAAACCACCGTTCGTGGTCAGTACACGGCGGGATTCGTGCAGGGCAAAAAAGTTCCTGGTTACCTTGAAGAAGAAGGCGCGAACAAGAGCAGCAGCACCGAGAGCTTCGTGGCCATTCGCGTGGACATCGACAACTGGCAGTGGGCGGGTGTGCCTTTCTACCTGCGTACCGGTAAGCGTCTGCCAACCAAATGTTCCGAAGTTGTCGTTTACTTCAAGACTCCAGCCCTGAACCTGTTCAGTGATTCCTACCAGCAACTGCCGCAGAACAAGCTGACCATTCGTCTACAGCCGGATGAAGGGATCGAAATCGAAGTTCTGAACAAAGTTCCTGGTCTTGAGCACAAGCACCGTCTGCAAACGACTAAGCTTGATCTCAGCTTCTCTGAGACCTTCCACGAAGAACACATTGCCGATGCCTACGAGCGTCTGCTGCTGGAAACCATGCGCGGTATTCAGGCACTGTTCGTTCGTCGTGACGAAGTGGAAGAAGCCTGGAAATGGGTTGATGGCATCATCAACGCCTGGGCCGCAGAAAACGAAGCACCTAAGCCTTATCAGGCGGGTACCTGGGGACCTGTTGCCTCGGTGGCGATGATTACCCGTGATGGCCGTTCATGGAATGAGTTCGGCTAATCCACCGTAGTTTCACGGCACGTCAGGTAAGGGGCAACAGATGGCCAATTTCGTCGAATTTTCCGGTGCAGCGGCGCTCAACCAAAATCTGGCCGGTAAAATGGCTGACGCATTGCGCCGCGCCATTGCGGACCGAGGACAGGCAACGCTGATTGTTTCGGGGGGGAGAACGCCGCTCGAACTTTTCAGGCAGCTGTCTCGCCAGGAGCTCGACTGGAGTCGCGTGACCATTACCTTGGCCGATGAACGTTGGGTTACCAACGACAACGGCTCCAGCAACGAGAAAATGGTGCGAAACAGTTTGTTGCAGGGTGAGGTGGCGAAAGCCACCTTTATTGCCCTCAAGAACGGTGCCGGGACTGCCGCCGAGGGTGAATCGACGGCTGAGTCGGCGCTGGCCGCACTGCAACTGCCTGCGGACATCACGCTGCTGGGCATGGGGGACGACGGACATATCGCGTCTCTGTTTCCCGGCAGTGTCAATCTTGCCAGGGCGCTTGACCTCAAGACGACGCGGCGCTGCGTAGCGATTACGCCGCTGACCGCGCCACTTGAGCGCATGACGCTGACGTTGCCGGTACTGCTCAACAGTCGGCGAATCTATTTACTGTTGGCCGGTGAATCCAAACGCGAAGTTTACGAGCGTGCGGAGAAAGGCACCGATCAAAACAACATGCCCGTCAGGGCAGTATTGCATCAACAACAGACTCCGGTAGAGGTTTACTGGACCGCTTAGCGGGATGAATGGAGACAAAGATGAAGAACTGGAAAACAAGCGCAGAACAGATCCTGACCTCGGGTCCGGTCGTTCCGGTCATTGTGATTAACAAACTGGAACATGCCGTTCCCTTGGCCAAAGCGCTGGTGGCGGGCGGTGTTCGCGTGCTTGAGGTGACGCTGCGCACTGCCTGTGCGATTGATGCCATCAAGGCAATCGCTCATGAGGTGCCGGACGCCATTATCGGTGCAGGAACCGTGCTTAATGCGCAACAGCTGGCGGAAGTGACCGCGGCGGGCGCGCAGTTTGCTATCAGCCCGGGCCTGACCGAGCCGCTGCTAAGGGCGGCCAATGAGGGTCCAATACCGCTTATCCCAGGGATTAGCACCGTGTCGGAGCTGATGCTGGGACTGGATGCCGGTCTGCGCGAATTCAAGTTCTTCCCTGCGGAGGCTAACGGCGGTGTCAAGGCGCTACAAGCCATCGCGGGGCCTTTCCCACAGGTGCGTTTCTGCCCAACTGGCGGTATCACTCCGGGCAACTACCGTGACTATCTGGCGCTGAAAAGCGTGCTTTGTATCGGCGGTTCCTGGTTGGTGCCTGCGGATGCGCTAGAGCAAGGTGATTATGCCCGTATCACCGAGCTGGCGCGTGAAGCGGTGGCGGGCGCGAAAGCCTGATTGTTGATGTAAAGGTAAAGAAAAAGCCTCCTGATTTGCGTCAGGAGGCTTTTTTTATGGCCTATCCAGCCGAGACTTAAAGCGCGGCGATAACCTTGATTTCAACCTTGTACTTCGGGTTCATCAGTTTAGCTTGCACAGTGCAGCGAACCGGCGCATTGCCCGGTGAAACCCAGGCGTCCCAGGCTTCGTTCATCGCGGCAAAGTCATCGCCGTCAACCAGGAAGATGGTCGCATCCAGAATTTTGCTTTTGTCTGAACCGACTTCCAAAAGCGCCGCATCGATAATCGCCAACGTTTCGGCGGTCTGATCTTTGGCGTTGGCGTCGAGGTTTTCCGGAACGCTGGTGTAATAAACGGTGCCATTGTGGACAACGATATCCGACATCCGTGGCTCCGGTCTAATGCGTTGAATTGACATAAAGAGTGCTCCTGAAAGTCACTGTTTTAATGATAGGCAACAGGGTAACACATCGTGAGCCGACAATGGACCGACAGATGGTGGTGGTACGCGGCGGCAAGGATTGGCATAATCAGCGCTGATTCAATTAATGTGGGTTTAGCGTGATAGACGATTTCGCAACAGACGGCGCACTGGCGCAAAAAATTGAGGGCTTCAAACCCCGTGAACCCCAGCGTCTGATGGCGAATGCGGTGGCTCTGGCAATTAAAAATAAGCAGGGATTGGTGGTAGAAGCCGGAACCGGAACCGGTAAAACCTATGCTTATCTGGCCCCGGCGTTACGCTCTGGCAAAAAAGTCATTATCTCAACCGGCTCCAAGGCGTTACAGGACCAGCTCTATTCCCGTGACCTGCCCAAGGTAGCCAACGCGCTAAAATTCAAAGGCAAGCTGGCGCTGCTGAAAGGGCGCTCCAACTACCTGTGCCTCGAACGCCTCGATCAACAATCGATGGCGGGCGGTGAACTGGCCAGCCAGTCGCTCAGTGACCTCGCGCATCTGCGCAGCTGGTCGGCCAAAACCGAAGAGGGTGATATTAGCACCTGCAACGTCGTCGCTGAAGACAGCTACGTTTGGCCGCTGGTCACCAGCACCAATGACAACTGCCTCGGCAGTGATTGTCCGATGTACAAAGAGTGCTTTGTGGTCAAGGCGCGCCGTAAGGCGATGGACGCCGACGTGGTGGTAGTCAACCATCACCTCTTCATGGCCGATATGGTGGTCAAGGAGAGCGGCTTCGGCGAGCTTATTCCGACCGCCGATGTCATGATTTTCGACGAAGCGCACCAAATCCCCGACATTGCTAGCCAATATTTTGGGCAGCAGCTTTCGAGCCGCCAATTGCTCGATCTGTCCAAAGATATCACCATCGCCTATCGCACCGAAGTGCGTGATTCAGCGCAGCTGCAAAAAAGCGCTGACCGCCTGAGCCAGAGTGCGCAGGATTTTCGTCTGGCGCTTGGCGAACCCGGTTTTCGCGGCAATTTGCGCGACGTATTGGCCGACACCAACATCCAGCGCGCGCTGCTGCTGCTCGACGACGCTCTCGAGCTTTGCTACGACGTTATGAAGCTTTCACTGGGGCGTTCGGCGCTGCTTGATGCCGCCTTCGAGCGCGCCACGCTGTACCGCAACCGCCTGAAGCGCTTAAAAGAGGTGAGCGTTCCAGGCTACAGCTATTGGTATGAGTGTAACTCACGTCATTTCGTGTTGGCACTGACGCCGCTGTCGGTGACCGATAAGTTTCGTGAATTGATGGACGATAAACCTGGGGCATGGGTCTTTACCTCGGCCACGCTGTCGGTTAACGAAAAGCTCGAGCACTTTACCCAGCGGCTAGGGCTGGACGGCGCGCAAACGCTGCTGCTGGCGAGTCCGTTCGACTACGCCAATCAGGCGCTGCTCTGCGTGCCACGCTATCTGCCTTCACCCAACGAGCGCGGCGGTTCGCGCCAGCTGGCTCGGATGCTGCGCCCGCTTATCGAGGCTAACCAGGGGCGCTGCTTCTTCCTCTGTACCTCACACCAGATGATGCGCGAGCTGGCTGAAGAATTTCGTGCCAGCATGACGCTGCCGGTGCTGGTCCAGGGTGAGACCAGCAAAGGTCAGCTGCTGGCGCAGTTTGTCGAGGCGGGCAATGCGCTCTTGGTGGCGACCAGCAGCTTCTGGGAAGGAGTAGACGTACGCGGTGAAACGCTGTCATTGGTTATCATCGACAAGCTGCCGTTTACCTCACCAGACGATCCGCTGCTCAAAGCGCGGATTGAAGACTGCCGACTGCGCGGCGGTGATCCCTTCAACGAGGTGCAACTGCCTGATGCGGTCATCACGCTCAAGCAGGGAGTGGGGCGGCTTATCCGCGATACCGATGATCGAGGCGTAATGGTCATTTGCGACAACCGACTGGTCATGCGACCTTACGGCGAAGTGTTTCTCAACAGTCTGCCGCCAACGCCGCGTACGCGTTCCATCAGTGAAGCGATGGCGTTCTTGCAGAAAAGTTAACATTTCAGCCTGCATCGCCGTATTGGCGAAGCAGGCCGCTATTCAGCGTAACGACTCTTTTCGATAGCAACGCCAACTATGTTATTATCCGCAAACTGTTTCTATTTTTTATTCCCCGCCTGAGGTTTGGCATGTCCACGCGAATTTTAGCAATTGATACGGCAACCGAAGCCTGTTCCGTTGCGCTATATAACACGGCAACGTCGGCCGCAAACGGCGAGAAGCTGGCTTATTTTGAACTCTGCGCCCGCGAGCATACCCAACGTATTCTTCCTATGGTTCAGCAAATTCTGTCAGAGGCCGGCCTCACGCTCAATCAGCTCGATGCGCTGGCCTTTGGTCGTGGTCCTGGCAGCTTCACCGGCGTGCGTATCGGTATTGGTATCGCTCAGGGGCTGGCCTTTGGTGCCGATCTGCCGCTGCTGCCTATTTCTACGCTACAGACTATGGCACAGGGTGCCTACCGTCAGACGGGGGCAGAACGCGTTCTCGCGGCGATTGACGCCCGCATGGGTGAGGTTTACTGGGGGCAGTTCACCCGTCAATCCGAGGGCGTGTGGGAAGGGGAGTCCAGCGAGGCCGTGCTGAAGCCTGAACAGCTGGCAGAGCGCGAAGCCGCGATTCAGGGCCGTTGGTTCACGGTGGGTACCGGCTGGCAAACCTATCCTCAACTGCTAAGTTCAACAGCCGTTGAACTTGTGGACGGTAATATGCTGCTGCCACAGGCCGAAGATATGTTACCTCTTGCCATTGCCGCGTGGGAGCGTGGGGTGAGAGTCAATGCCGCAGAAGCGGAACCGACTTACTTACGTAATGAGGTAACCTGGAAGAAGCTGCCTGGCCGATAAAAACGGCAACTTGTGAAAGAAAAAGTTGTCGAAATAGATAATGTACCCAGGGGTGTTTACCATGCGTAAGATATTCACAAGTAAGAAAAGTGTGGCCTTGGCGGTGGGGTTAAGCGTGCTGTTGCTGTCAGGATGCGTCACGGTGCCGACCGCTATCCGCGGCACGACGGCAACACCGCAGATGAACCTGGTGGCGGTTCAGGGCGCACCGCAGATTTATGTCGGTCAGGAAGCGCGATTTGGTGGACGTGTCGTCTCGGTGACCAATGAAGGCAGCCGCACGCGTCTCGAGATAGCTGCGATGCCGTTAGACTCAAGCGCTTCGCCAATTCTGGGTGAACCTTCTATTGGACGCCTTGCGGCCTATTACAACGGCTTCCTCGACCCGGTTGATTTCAAAAATCAGCTAATAACCGTGGTGGGGCCGATCACCGGCGCTGAAAACGGCAGCATCGGCCAAACGCCTTATCGTTTTGTTACTGTCAGCGTGAACAGTTTCAAACGCTGGCGCGAGGTGCAGGAAGTGGTGATGCCGCCACAGCCTATGGGACCATGGGGTTGGGGATATGGAGGCCCCTATGATCCACGTTGGGGGCGAGGCTTCGGCCCGGCATGGGGATTTGACCCGGGCCCGGCCAGAGTCGAGACCGTCGTTACGGAATAACCCGCCGCCGCACGGCGCGCCGCCTCCACGTGGGGGGCCACCGCCGCACGCCTCACCACCCGTGCAGAATCATCCGTCACATACGGTGCCTATGCTCCCCCCTCCGCCTGCGAGAAAGTAGGCGAAGCATTAACCTACGGCAGCCTGGCTCCGTAGGTTATGCACTCGTTAATATTGACCTTCATCAAGCTTTAATTAACTTCTCACTTTCGTTTCGCGTTTATTTCCTGTTTTCTGCAATAATAAACCTGCGCCTGCTAATGTCTGGAATAATACAGGCCCTCATCCTCTCTCACAGGAACGTGAAAATGAATAAAAATACATTCAAACATATGATGCTGCCTGTCTCATGGAGTACGGTAAGTGTTTCGCCGGAAGATACTCAAAACGCAACGGACTTTTTCCTGGGACTGCACTTCGAATATCGTCTTGATGAAGGGGAAAAACTGCCCTCGGCGAAAGATATCATCGTGACGCTTGATATCTCTACGGCCAAAATAATGATTGAGAATCTCCAGACCTGGTTAACCTATATTGAAAGCGGAACCTATACGCCGTTTGGTATGGTAAATCACTAATTTATTTTTGTTACGCTTTCTAGTAAATGCTAACCGTCTTTATTGATTGGCATGATATAAACATACCTAATAATATAATTAAATATAGAGCTGTTTCTCTTTGGCGGCATTTGGCCGCCTTTTATTTGTTTCATTTTCACGGATTAATTATGAGTGCGCCGAGTGAGTTAAGGCCGTTAATACGTTATTCGTAAGGGTTTATATCCAGTGGCAATGAAATTTTGTTTCTCAAGGTTATTATGTTGGCATGCCTGATAATGAATTTTTGCCAGGGCGTCTGTCATGGCATCAAAAGAATTTAGCCGCTATACTTCAATAAATAAATGATTTATCAGACTTTATAGATTTTGGTTCGATGGCGTTTTTATTGTGCCGTAGAGGTTAGTGAGTGAAATTAGTGACCTGCCTCTCAACCTAAACATTGTTTAAAGCTTAGCTGGTAAGATGAGTTAAAATATTGTTAAGGGTGTGGTAAAAGTGCGTTATTGAGAGCGCGTGAGATAATGATATCAGGAGTGTAACCTTGGAAAAGGTCTGGCTAAAACGTTACCCGGCGGATGTTCCAGAAAACATCGATCCGAACCGCTACAGCTCGTTGGTTGAGATGTTTGAGAACGCGGCACTGCGTTACGCAGACAATCCGGCGTTTATCAACATGGGTGAGGTGATGTCGTTCCGCAAGCTTGAAGAACGCAGCCGCGCATTCGCTGCTTATTTGCAGAACGAGCTTGGGCTGAAGAAAGGGGATCGCGTGGCGCTGATGATGCCTAACCTGTTGCAGTATCCCATCGCGCTATTTGGCGTGCTGCGCGCCGGTATGGTGGTCGTCAACGTTAATCCCCTCTATACCCCACGAGAGCTTGAACACCAGCTTACCGACAGCGGTGCCTCGGCCATTGTCATCGTCTCAAACTTCGCCCATACCCTGGAAAAGGTCGTACACAATACGCAGGTTAAGCACGTTATCTTGACTCGCATGGGCGACGAGCTTTCCGCTGCGAAGGGCACTCTGGTCAACTTCGTGGTGAAATACATCAAGCGCTTGGTACCGAAATATCATTTGCCGAACGCGGTATCGTTTCGCACGGTAATGCATCAGGGACGGCACATGAAGTATGTGAAACCCAACGTCGTTAACGATGACATTGCCTTCCTGCAATATACCGGGGGGACCACCGGCGTCGCCAAGGGCGCAATGCTCACCCACCGCAATATGCAGGCCAACCTCGAGCAGGCCAAAGCTTCCTATGGGCCTTTGCTGCGTCTGGGGCAGGAGCTGGTGGTCACCGCGCTGCCGCTTTATCATATTTTTGCGCTGACCATTAACTGCATGTTCTTTATCGAGCTGGGTGGCAGCAGTCTGCTTATTACCAATCCGCGCGACATTCCTGGCCTGGTGAAAGAACTTTCACGTTATCCGTTCACGGCGTTGAGCGGCGTAAATACCTTGTTCAACGCGATGCTCAACAATGAAGACTTCAAAAAACTCGATTTCTCCAACCTGCGTCTTTCCGTAGGCGGCGGCGCGGCGGTACAAAAATCCGTTGCGGAACGTTGGGAGGCGCTCACCGGGCTGCATCTCCTCGAGGGCTATGGCCTGACCGAATGTTCACCGCTGGTGACCGGCAACCCTTACGACCTCAAACATTACAGCGGCAGCATCGGTTTACCGGTGCCATCGACCGACATTCGTTTAGTCGATGAAAACGGACACGATGTAGCCGAGGGCGAGGCCGGAGAGCTGCTGGTGAAAGGTCCGCAGGTCATGCTGGGCTACTGGCAACGTCCTGATGCAACCGATGAAGTGTTAAAAGACGGCTGGCTCTCGACCGGAGATATCGCTACAGTGGACGAGCAGGGATTCTTGCACATCGTCGATCGTAAGAAAGATATGATCCTGGTGTCAGGTTTTAACGTTTATCCTAATGAAATTGAAGAAGTCGTCTCGCAGCATGCGAAAGTGCTTGAGGTCGCAGCCATAGGCGTACCGAGTCAGTCTACCGGCGAGAAGGTCAAAATCTGCGTGGTTAAGCGCGATGCTTCTTTAACGGCAGAAGAAATACTCGATCACTGCCGTCGCAATCTTACCGGCTATAAAGTGCCTAAGATTGTCGAGTTCCGTGATGAGCTACCGAAATCGAACGTCGGTAAAATCTTGCGCAGGGAGCTGCGTGACGAGGCCGTAAAGGCCAACGCGCCCGACCGGCAGAACGCAGCCTGAACCAATAATGCTGTATTTTTCATCAACTGAAGGCCTCCTTCATTCAACGCCGGATTAAGTCCGGCGTTTTCACGTTATAATGCGCGTAACGCGAAGCAGTAGTCTTTGTTTTCTAATGCCCGGCGGCAGGATGCAGGCCGATCCGGTTTTTAACAGCGAAAAGAGAAAAAGCTTTGAATTATCAGTTGATCGTTAGCAATGAAGATCTGGCAAAGGTTTGTCAGCAGGCGCAACAGTTTAGCCAGATTGCGTTGGATACCGAATTTGTCAGAACCCGTACTTACTATCCGCAGTTGGGCCTGATCCAGCTCTTTGATGGTGAAACCTTAACGCTGATTGATCCCTTACCTATTACTGCCTGGCAGCCATTTATCGACTTATTGATCCATCCCAATGTGGTCAAGTTTCTGCACGCGGGCAGCGAAGATCTCGAGGTCTTCCTGAATGCCTTTGGCGTGCTGCCGGTGCCTTTCATTGACAGCCAGATCCTCGCGGCCTTTAGCGGGCGTCCGCTCTCCTGCGGTTTTGCGCGTCTGGTTGCCGAGACAACGGGCGTGGAACTCGACAAGAGCGAGTCGCGTACCGACTGGATGGCCAGACCTTTGACCCAGAAGCAGTGTGATTACGCCGCTGCCGACGTGTTCTATCTGCTGCCGCTGGCACGTCAGCTCGAGCAGGAAACCATTAATGCGGGCTGGATAGACGCGGCACTGGACGAGTGTGTCTCGCTCTGCCGCCGCCGTCAGGAAGTGCTACAGCCGGAACGGGCTTACCTCGAAATCGGCAACGCCTGGCAGCTGCGTCCACGTCAGTTGGCGTGTTTGCAGAAACTGGCCGAGTGGCGTCTGAATCAAGCGCGTCAGCGTGATTTGGCGGTCAACTTTGTGGTGCGTGAAGAGAACCTGTGGCAGGTTGCACGCTATCAGCCGCATTCTCTGGGTGAGCTTGAAGCGCTCGGCCTGAGCGGTCCTGAGATTCGCTATCACGGCCGCACGCTGCTGGCGCTCGTCGCTGAAGCCGAAACGCTGGACGAGTCGGCACTGCCCGCACCGATCGCTAACCTGATAGACCAGCCTGGTTACAAGAAAGTCTTCAAGGACATCAAGGCACTGATTCAGACGGTAAGTGAAGAAACGGGGCTCAGCGTAGAGCTGCTGGCGTCACGTCGCCAGATAAACCAGTTGCTGAACTGGCATTGGCAGTTGAAGACCAAGGAACATGAACCGGAGTTGGTGAGCGGATGGCGCGGGGCATTGCTTCGCGAGAGGCTAGTCACGCTGCTGGAACAGAGTTAAGCGCTAAGCATTTAACGACATTAAAAAGGATACGCCAGAGATTGCGCGTATCCTTTTTGACTGATGCTAACCGGTTGATGAAGCGCGTTATCAGACCGAAGGCTCAGGCTTTTTGATGTGAATATAGGTCACCAGCCGGGTCATAAACACCGTCAGTAAGGCAAAAATCCCTCCCAGCGTCGTCGCTTCCAACCGCTGTACGCCGATATTCCCCTGTACCAGACCAATGCCTGACAGCATGAAGATGATCATCATGGTAATAAAGAACGCAAAAAAGGCGTAGGTTTTCGAGGTGAGAGAATACGACATAAAAATAGCGATACCTGCCGACAGAAAGAACGCCAGGATTATCAGCAAATCGTCGTGCAGATAGGTGCTTAACGTACCCGCCGCCAATACGCCCACCAGTGTGCCAATGATGCGTGCCGGCACGCGCAGCAGAGATTCGTGATAATCGCTGCGCAGGCAGATTAACAGCGTCATTTCGGCCCAATAGCTGTGCTGAATATTGAAATGATGGTCAAGGGTAATGGTTAAGCACATGGCGATCACCCCGAAAAATATTGACCACCGGAGATGAATATATTGCTGATTTAGCTGCTTTACGCCTTCGTAGAATTTAATTTTTCTCAGGGAGGTCACTTCACGGAAATTAAAACGCAGCCCGCTAAAGAACAGTCCCAGACTGAATATCTGTAGAATACAGCCGCAGCCTAATAGCGTGGCGCGGATAGTTGCCGCCTCGAGTTTCCCCGGGAAAAACCCTGAGACCATAAAGGCGATTGCAGATTGCAAAAATATCCAGCCCAGATTGGCGTTAATATCCAAAATAACGATATATAGCCCGGTTGCCAGCAGCGCGCCCGCTAAATAAAGCAGCGGGAAATTACCTGCCAGGCTGCCCAGAAACGACGCAGCCATTAGCCCCAGCGCGGTGGTAAATAACACGACGAAAGAGGAATCTCGCCAGGTCTTATTGGCCCCAAACGCCAATGAAAGCGCGCCGCTGGCAATAAGCATCGCAGGAGCCTGTTTGTTCAAATAAAAACCGACGGCAATAATAATGATAATGGCAGGCAAACAACATAACGCTAACAGCAAGTTATGCCGATGGCCTGGGGGAATGCTAATCAAAAGAGGGTTACTCCGTGCCGCAAAATTGAAAATGATTGCTCAAGGTAACATATTTGCCGCGTCTCAACGATGTTGCGCATGTTTCAAATAGGCGCAAAACATATCAGCCATAGCCTCGGCATAGAGTTCGATTTCGTTATCGCTGCGTGGGGTAGAGGAAAATGACTTGCCAACGCGACTCAGCGTGGTGGCAATCAGGTCGCTGACCCGCTGCCGACTCTCGGCGGGCACCGTCGGCAGCGCTTCCTGCATGAACTCATTAAAAATCCTCTCTCCCGTGGCTTTTGCCTCCCGCGCCTCGGGCGCATCGCGGTAAAGCGGTGCCGTATCGCTGAGCGCCGCCCGTATCTCGGCTTCCTCACACTCTGAACGAATGAAAACATGCACCAGCTTACGCAGTCGTTCGGTGGGCGTTTTCGCGTGATTTTGCAGGATATGGCAGAGCATCTCGGTGGTTTGCCGCCATTCGTCGCTCTGTAATCGAAACAGTATTGCTGACTTATTGGGGAAATACTGATAGAGCGAGCCAATGCTGACGCCCGCCGTTTCTGCCACGCGTGCGGTGGTAAAACGGGTTGCGCCTTCCTTCGCTAAAACGCGAACAGCGGCTTCAAGAATGGCGGCGACCAGCTCAGTAGAGCGCGCCTGCTGTGGCTGTTTTCGCGAGGAAACACGCGGGATGGGGCGATGCGTCATGGTGATATCTGAACCCTGGACTGAATGCGATTAGAAAATGTGATGAATTCATCACATTATAAATATGAATGATTCATCACATTTTAGCCTGTGACTCACAGGTGCTCAACCCCAAGAGGATAACCATGACTACCTTAACAACGTCCCCCCTAGCTCCCTTGCTCGACCGCCTGTTTGCTGAAGCGGACAGCGTGACCAGCACAGTGCTGACCTCAGTCTCTGCCAAAGAGCGTGACCGACTGATGCACAGTAAGACCGAATACCTCAGTCTGTATGGACGTTTAAAAGACCTGTGGTTTCCCGTTTCGCGTGACACCGGTGCGCTGCTGTACATGCTGGCGCGGACCTCGAAGGCGCAAAACATTGTAGAATTCGGCACTTCATTCGGTCTGTCGACTCTGCACATGGCCGCGGCGCTGCGTGATAACGGCGGCGGAAAACTGATTACCAGTGAGTTTGAGCCGTCCAAGGTACAGCGCGCTCGTGCACACTTTGTCGAGGGCGGCGTGGCGGACCTGGTTGAAGTCCGTGAAGGTGACGCGCTGAAAACTCTGGCGGTCTCTCTGCCGGAGAAGATAGATCTGCTGGTGCTCGACGGCGCGAAGGCGCTTTACGATGACATCCTGGATTTGCTCGAGAGTCGCCTGAGGGTGGGGGCCATCATCGTCGCTGACGATGCTAGCTACAACGCCGAATATCTGGCCTATGTGCGTTCGGCGGCGAACGGTTATCTGTCGGTTCCGTTCGGCGATGACGTTGAGGTGTCGATACGTCTCGGCTAAAGACGCGGCGGCTGTGCGCCTTCAAAAACATGCTCGACGACCCAACTCGCGGGCTTGATTTCGCCCTGAGGACCAAACACCAGCGGCCGTTGGGCCGGTCGTCCATGGTCCTGAACGGCACCGGCAATATGGGGGCTGTCCCAAACGCCCCAGGTAATGACGGTGGAGACGGCGCGTGTGGCGAGAACCGCCTCGAGATAGCGTTTATAGGTCGCCGCGACCGCATCGTCACGGGCTTGCATCGAACCGTTAAACTGGCTGTCATCGACGTCCAGCTCGGTGACATAAACCGCCAACCCCAGCGCACGTACCGCGAGGATGAACCGCGCAAGCTCCGGCCCAAAGGTGTCGCCGAGGCGTAAATGCGACTGGATGCCAAGCCCATGAATTGGCACGCCGCGTTTTATCAGGCCCTGTAACAGAGTCAGAACCGCGGCACGTCTGCTTTCTCCATAGTGAGTGTCTTTTTCCAGCCCGTAGTCGTTGTAGCACAATACGGCACCGGGGTCAGCCTTATGGGCGGCATGAAAGGCAACGTCGAGATAGCGCGGGCCAAGCATTTGATACCAAAAGGCATTGCGCAGCCCGCCGGGTTGGCCATCTTCCAACTGAATGGCCTCGTTGACGACGTCCCACGAGGCCATTCGGCCGCGATAATGGGCGGCAACGGTGGTGATGTGTGCGTTCAGCACGCTCTCGGCGTTAGTCGGCGTCACGGTTTTGTAGACCCAGTCGGGCAGTGCGCGATGCCAGCAGAAAGTGTGGCCGCGCAGGCGTTGCTGATGGACCTGGGCAAAGGCGGCGAGGGTATCGGCCTGACTGAAATCGTAGCGCTCGGGTTCCGGGTGAACGGTCTGCCATTTCAGGGCGTTTTCCGGGACCAGAATGTCCGCCTGACGGGCGACGACGTCACGGTAAGTCGCATCGGCGTCGAGCTTTTTCGGGTCTACCGCGAAACCAAAGGCAATGCCTTTATCTTTCGCCAGTTGGCGCAAGGGTGAAAAGGGGGCGGCGGCAAAGGATAGTCGGCTACCCATAAAGGGCGCGCAGAGCAGCAAACTCAGGGAGCCGAGAATAAAACCGCGACGACTTGCGGTTGAATTTTGTGTAGAGGTGGGACCTAAACCCATCGTTAACTCCATGAGCAGAATCGAAGGCGCTTATGGTGCTGATAGCCCAAAGACTGCGATGAGAGAGGGCATAGATAAAGTCTATGCATTAAACCAACAAATGGCGGATCTGCTCAATATGTCGGTACATCAGCTCCTGTATCTGTACCACATGCGCGGCATCCGCCTTTTCGCGCATTAAATAGATGCCTACGTTGTAGCGCGGGCTTTGCTGCGTGGTTTGCAGCGCCACGATGTTGTATCGGGCAAAGTAGCTTGCCATACAGCTTGGATAACTTAGCATCACCGCATCAGACTCGTTGATCATGTCCACGGCGGCCATCATCGAGTTGGTCGACCAGATAACCCTTTCTTGCAGATGCATCCGGTTACGCGCCAGCCTCTTTGGCTGCATATCTTCAACCATATGCTGAAAACGCCCCTCATCCGGGGTTAGTTCTACGCAAGGATAGTCCTGTAGATCGAAATTTTCGATCACCCGGCTGCACAGCGGATGCCCACGGCGCACAAACAGGCTGTCGGAGACCCCAAACAGCGGCAGGAAGCTGATCCCCGCCTTGGCATTAAGCCCCTGAATTTCATGGCCGATAAACAAGTCAATGTCGCCGCCGAGCAGCAGGTCCATCAGCCTGAGGTGGTTACCCTGATCGATATGAATATTCACGGTGGGATGCAGCGCCCGGTAGCTGTTGAAGCTGTCGCGCATAAACATGTGCCACCAGGCGTGGCCGGTACCCATGCGCAGACTCTGCACCTGGCGCGCCTTGATAATGGCCAACTTGGCCAGGGTGTTGTCGTAAATCCTCTGCATCATTTGCGCCTGCTCAAGCAGCAGATCGCCATACTCGGTGGTTTTGACGCCGGTCGAGGTGCGTTCTAGCAAAGGAACGCCAAGATTTTCCTCCAATTTCTTCATGTTATGCGTCAGCGTGGGTTGGCTAAGACATAATTTGTTTGCAGCATGACTCACATTTTTGAACATAGCCACTTCGATAAACTGCCGAAGAATTTTATCCACGATCACACATTCCCTTGATGATATAGAGTATTTCTATATCGTAGAGGCGAAAATCAATTTCCGCCAATGTCTCCGCTTCGCTATTTTTCTCGCATGACGGTATTCCCGCCATCACCTGAGAAGAAGCCATGAGAAGAGTGATCCCGGGACTGATTGCTGCCGCGCTGGCCCTGACGTCGGGTTTGACGCACGCTGATACGCTGCGAATGGAATGTCCACCTAGCAAGGAAGGTCGTCAGTTCTGCAACGAGATTAAGCAGCAGTTTGAGGCCCAGACCGGTAATACCCTGGCATTTATCGATCTCCCGCCAGCTTCAAACGAAAAACTATCCTTATTTCAACAGCTATTTGCCGCCAAAGATTCGGGGGCTATCGATCTGTTTCTGGCCGATACCGTCTGGATTGGCGTGTTGAACAAGCATCTGCTGGATTTGACCGACAGCGTGAGCAGTCTGCGCACAGAGGTTTTCCCTGCGGCCCTGCAAAATGATGTCGTCAATGGTCGTGTTAAGGCGATTCCGGCTTATATGGATACCGGTGCGCTCTACTACCGCAAAGATCTGCTGGAGAAATATCACGAACAGCCGCCTGTCACCTGGAGCGACCTGACGCGTATCGCGACCCACATTCAGCAGGGCGAACGCGATGCGGGACATAAAAATTTCTGGGGGCTGGTCTTTCAGGGCAAAGCCTACGAAGGCTTGACCTGCAATGCGCTGGAGTGGGTGGCCTCGCAGAACGGCGGGTCGTTTATTGACTCCCAAGGCAATATCACCATCAATAATGCGCGCGCCGCACAGGCCCTCGACATGGCCGCAGGCTGGATAGGCAAAATCTCGCCGCCCGGGGCTTTGGGCTACATGGAGGAAGAGTCCCGACCGGTATTCCAGAACGGCGATGCGCTGTTTATGCGCAACTGGCTTTATGCCTACACCCTGGCTGAAGACCCGACCAGTCCTATCCGAGGCAAGGTGGCTGTGATGCCGCTACCGAAAAGCGATGACGGGGTTTCTGTCAGTGCGATGGGTGGCTGGCACTGGGCCATCAGCGCCTATACCAAGAATCCCCAGGCGGCTATCGCACTGTTAAAAATTGTCAGCAGCGTTCAGTCGCAGAAAAAGGCGCTGGCATTGATGGGGTGGGCACCTTCGCGCACTGCACTTTACGAGGATCCTCAGGTATTGGCGCAGGCCCCATTCCTTGCCGATTTTAAGGGGATTTTCATGCACGCCTTGCCGCGTCCGGCCACGCAAACCCGCCGTCAGTACGCTCAGGTATCCAATGCAATCTACAACACCACCTACAACGTCTTGAGCGGCAACAGTGACGGGGCGTCCGCCGTCGTGGCGCTACAGCAGCGGCTGGAAATCATTAAAGCCAAAGGATGGCGTTGAATGCAGTCCCCCCTTAACGGAATTCACGGTTTGGAGTCTGATGCATGAAGCAAGAAATCACCTCGTTATCCCTGCCCGGCAGTCAGGCCGGAAGCCGCGTAGCGAAACGCACAAAGCTAAGCTACCGGCTGCGTCGTAGCCGAATTGCCTGGCTGTTGGTGGCACCGGCCCTCCTTCTGCTGGTAGCCACCGCAGGCTGGCCGCTGTTGCGCACGCTGTTTTACAGTTTTACCGACGCCATGCTGGACGCACCCGATGACTACCATTTTGTGGGCTTTGCCAACTATTTTGACCTGAATCAGGGAGGCCACCATTACGGGGTACTGGCCGATCCGCTCTGGTGGCTTGCCGTCGGCAACACCTTGCGCTTTAGCCTGCTGTCGGTCTCGTTTGAGCTGGTGTTCGGTATGCTGCTGGCGCTACTGATGAATCAAAAATTCCGCGGTCAGGGACTGGTGCGAACCGCCATTCTGGTGCCCTGGGCAATCCCGACCATCGTCTCGGCCAGAATGTGGAGCTGGATGTTTCACGACCAGTACGGCGTCGTGAATGACCTGTTGCTCAAGATGGGCGTTATTAGCACGCCGCTGGCCTGGGTCGCAGAACCCAAGCTGTCAATGTGGGCCGTGGTTATCGTTGACGTATGGAAAACCACGCCCTTTATGGCGCTGATGCTGCTGGCCGGACTGCAGCTTATTCCCCGCGATTTATACGAAGCCGCGCGGATTGATGGCGCTAATGCCTGGCAGCGTTTTCGTCGCATCACGCTGCCGCTGATTATGCCGGCGATGATTGTGGCGCTGATTTTCCGCGTGATGGATGCGCTCCGGGTGTTTGACCTTATCTATATCCTGACCTCCAACAGTGAATCGACCCTTTCGGTGTCCGGCTACGCACGTGACCTGTTGGTGAGCTATCAGGAGATGGGATCCGGCTCCGCCGCCTCGGTGCTGGTATTTATGATGGTCGCCGGCATCGCTGCCTGCTTCTTGATGATTGGCCGCCGTAACAGCGGGGAGGCGAAATGATGAGCCTGAAACTGCAACGACAAAAAATGGCCCAGCGCGTGCTGATTTTCACCAGCGCAGCCCTAGCCTGCATTATCTGCCTTTTCCCGTTCTATTACGCCATCCTGACTTCACTGCGTTCGGGGCAAAACCTGTTCAGGGTGGGCTGGTTACCCAACGAGATGAATTGGGGCAATTATGTCACCGCATTGATGGACAGTGGCATCGCTCGCAGCCTTCTCAATTCGGCGATAGTGGCGACCCTGACGGTAGGGCTGTGCCTGCTGGTGTCGATTACAGCAGCATTTGCGCTGGCACGCATTGGCTTCCGTGGCCGTAAGTATCTGCTGTTCACCATCCTTTGTGTGTCGATGTTCCCTCAGATTGCGGTGCTTTCCGGCATGTTCGAGCTGGTGCGTTTCATGGGGCTCTACGACTCACTCGGGGCACTGGTGCTGTCTTACACCACCTTTTCACTGCCGTTCACCATCTGGGTGCTGACCACCTTTATGAAGGCGATTCCCACCGAGCTGGAAGAGGCCGCCATCGTTGACGGTGCCAGCACGTGGACCATTATCAGTCGCATCTTTGCGCCGATCATGGGGCCGTCACTGGTCACCACCGGACTTCTGGCGTTTATCGGCGCCTGGAACGAATTCATGTTTGCCCTGACGTTCGTTATCTCCAGCGGCAAACGCACGGTTCCTGTGGCGATAGGCATGCTTCAGGGCTCCTCTCAGTATGAACTTCCGTGGGGCACCATCATGGCGTCCTCGGTGATAGTCACCTTACCCATCGTGGCGCTGGTGCTTATTTTCCAGCGACGAATCGTCAGTGGATTAACCCATGGCGCAGTCAAGGGCTGATGCCCGAATTACAACTTGCAGGAGAGCAGAATCAACTATGGCTACCAAAATCGTTTTGATAGGCGCGGGCAGCGCACAGTTCGGCTACGGCACGCTGGGCGAGATATTCCAGAGCACAACGCTGTATGGCAGTGAGATTGTGCTGCTCGACATCAATCCAACCGCGTTGGCGGCGACCGAAAAGACCGCCCGTGATTTTCTGGCGGCAGAGGACCTGCCGTTTACCCTGACGGCGACCACCGATCGCCTGACGGCGCTGCGCGGCGCTGAGTTCGTTATTATTTCCATTGAGGTAGGCGACCGCTTTGCCCTGTGGGATCTGGACTGGCAAATCCCGCAGCAGTACGGCATTCAGCAGGTTTACGGCGAGAACGGCGGCCCCGGCGGCTTGTTCCACTCCTTGCGCATCATTCCGCCTATCCTTGACATCTGCGCTGACGTGGCCGAAGTCTGCCCCAACGCCTGGGTATTCAACTATTCCAACCCGATGAGCCGTATCTGCACCACCGTACATCGCCGCTTCCCGGAGCTAAACTTTGTGGGAATGTGCCACGAAATTGCTTCACTTGAGCGCTACCTGCCGGAGATGCTGGGCACCTCATTCGACAATCTCTCCCTGCGTGCGGCCGGTCTCAACCACTTTAGCGTACTGCTGGAGGCTCGTTATAAAGACAGCGGCTACGATGCCTATCCTGACGTGCGCGCCAAGGCGCCAGACTATTTCTCCACTCTGCCTGGCTATAGCGACATTCTGGCTTACACCCGTAAAAATGGGCGTCTGGTGGAGACCGAGGGCAGCACAGAGCGTGACGCGCTCGGAGGCCGCGACAGCGCCTATCCATGGGCAGACCGAACTCTCTTTAAAGAGATCCTTGAGAAGTTCCACCATCTGCCAATCACTGGCGACAGCCATTTCGGCGAATACATTCGCTGGGCTAACGAGGTCAGCGACCATCGCGGGATCCTCGATTTCTACACCTTCTACCGCAACTATCTGGGGCAGGTACAGCCGAAGATTGAGCTAAAACTGAAGGAAAGAGTGGTGCCTATCATGGAAGGGATCCTCACCGATTCCGGCTATGAAGAGTCTGCGGTCAACATTCCTAATAAAGGCTTTATTAAACAGCTGCCTGAATTCATTGCCGTTGAGGTTCCGGCTACCGTCGACCGCAAGGGGATTCACGGCATTAAGGTTGACATCCCGAGCGGCATCGGCGGCTTGCTCAGTAACCAGATAGCCATCCATGACCTGACTGCCGAGGCCGTGCTTCAGGGCTCGCGCGATTTAGTGATACAGGCGCTGCTGGTGGATTCGGTGAACGACAAATGCAGGGCGATTCCTGAGCTGGTGGACGTCATGATCTCGCGCCAGAGTCCTTGGCTCGATTACCTGAAATAAGCCGCATTGCTGCACCCATGCCGGCGGACGGCCGGCATTTCATTATCATGGATTTGGAGAACAATATGGCGCAATTGACGTTAGACAAAATTCAGAAACGCTACGGTGCCAACGCGGAGGTTATCCACCAGCTCGACCTGCATATCAACAGCGGGGAGTTTATGGTGGTGGTCGGGCCTTCCGGCTGCGGCAAGTCTACGCTGTTGCGCATGATTGCGGGGCTTGAGGAGATAAGCGGTGGCGGCATGTATATCGATGGCCATTACGTCAACGATGACAGCCCGGCCGAACGCGGTATCGGCATGGTGTTCCAGTCCTATGCACTTTATCCGCATATGAGCGTTTACCAGAATATGGCCTTTGCCCTCGAGCTGGCGGGCCATTCCAAATCAGAGATTGACCAGCGCGTGCGGGAATGTGCACGCATTTTGCAGCTGGAGAAGCTGCTGGAAAGGCGGCCGAAAGACCTGTCCGGCGGCCAGCGCCAGCGCGTGGCGATTGGGCGAGCTATCGTCCGCGAGCCTCGTTTGTTTTTGTTTGATGAGCCGTTGTCGAATCTGGATGCGTCGCTGCGCGTGCAGATGCGCATGGAGGTCGCGGCGCTGCATAAGCGGCTGGGCGTGACCATTATTTATGTTACCCACGATCAGGTGGAGGCGATGACGCTGGCTGACCGCATTGTGGTGCTTAACAAAGGGAAAATTGAACAGGTCGGGACGCCTCTTGAACTCTATGACCACCCGGCTAACGAGTTCGTGGCTCAGTTTATCGGTTCGCCAAAAATGAACCTGATTCCGGCAACGCTGCGCCAGTCCGGTGAACGGCAAAGCGTGGTCGAACTGGACAACGGCAAGACGCTGGTGCTGCCTGTCGCGACCCCGGCGTCGGCACAGGGTCGAAGCGTTAACATCGGCATTCGCCCTGAGCATATTCGCAGCGGTGACGCCGCGCAGTGCGAATATCAGGGGGAAGTGAAGTTTGTTGAACAAATGGGCAATGAAACCTTGCTGTATTTGGACAACGGCAACGCGAGCGAACCCTGGGTGGTGCGCCATCCTGAACGCTCTGCTATTCGCGTGGGCGCGACGGTGGGGGTGCGGCTGCCGGTTGAGTGCTGTTATCTGTTCGACAGCCAGGGGCAGGCGTTTCAGCGTATCAAGGTAAAAAGTCACTCATCGGTCCCGGAGGCCCTCACGCTATGACGGATAGAAAGACGGCGGAAGCCTGGAAAGAGGCGGTGGTCTATCAGGTTTATCCGCGCAGCTTTATGGACAGCAACGGTGACGGTATTGGTGACCTGGCTGGCATTATTGGCAAGCTCGATTATTTGCAGCAGCTGGGCGTCAATCTCCTGTGGCTCTCACCGGTTTATCGCTCGCCGATGGACGATAACGGCTATGACATCTCGAGCTACGAGGACATCGCCGAGGTGTTTGGCACCCTGCAGGAGATGGAACGCCTGATCGCCGAGGCGAAAGTGCGCGATATGGGTATTCTAATGGATCTGGTGGTCAATCACACCTCCGACGAACATCCGTGGTTTCTCGAGGCACTAAAGTCAACGAACAGCCCTTATCGGGATTTTTATATCTGGCGCAAACCCGCAGCAGACGGCGGACCGCCCAACGATTTCCGCTCCTACTTTGGCGGCAGTGGCTGGACGTTCGACATTGCCAGCGGTGAATACTATTTCCATCAATTTTCCAAACGGCAACCGGATCTCAACTGGGATAACCCGCAGGTACGAGAAGAAGTGCACGCGATGATGAATCGCTGGCTCGACAAGGGGATCAGTGGCTTTCGGATGGACGTTATCGACCTGATTGGTAAAGACGTTGACAGACAGGTGATGGTCAACGGCAAGAATCTGCATCAGTTCATCCACCAGATGAACCGCGCCACCTTTGGGCATCGCGACTGTGTGACGGTCGGTGAAACGTGGAGCGCAACGCCGGAAGATGCGCTGCTCTACAGCGCCGAACAACGCGAAGAGCTGTCGATGGTGTTTCAGTTTGAGCACATCAAACTGTTCTGGGACGAGCATGACGGCAAGTGGTGCAATAAACCCTTCAATCTGCTGCGCTTCAAAGAGGTTATCGACAAATGGCAGCGGGCATTGGCCCATCAGGGCTGGAACTCGCTGTTTTGGAGCAATCACGACCTGCCGCGGGCGGTTTCTCGCTTTGGTGATGATGGCCGCTATCGTGTCGCTTCGGCAAAAATGCTCGCGACCGCGCTTCACTGCCTGAAAGGCACGCCTTATATCTATCAGGGCGAAGAGATTGGCATGACAAACGTGCGCTTTGCCAGCATTGATGACTATCGCGATATTGAAAGCCTGAATCTTTACCGCGAGCGGACGGAGGCTGGCGTCAGCGATGCGCAGATGATGGAAGGCATCTACGCCAATGGGCGCGACAATGCGCGAACGCCGATGCAGTGGGACAACAGTCCGCATGCCGGTTTTACTCAAGGCACACCCTGGATTGCGGCTAATCCTAATTATCAGCAGGTGAATGTGGCGGCGGCGCTGGCCTGTCCCGACTCTATTTTTTTCCACTACCAGAAGCTGGTGGCGCTGCGAAAAAAACTGCCGTTGCTGGTGCACGGTGATTTCCAGCAGATCTTCGCCGACCATCCTCAGGTCTTTGGCTGGCTGCGTAGGTTCAACGGTCAGACGCTGGTGGTCATCAACAATTTTACCCCCGAGCCCGTCACGCTCGACGTGCCTGAGGCGATGCAGGGAAAACAGGGGACCTGCCTGATCACCAACTCTTCACCGCGCGTGCGGCTGCCAGCCAGCCTGGAGCTGCAACCTTTTGAATCTTTTGCTTTATTACTGGAGAGGTCGTAATGGCGAACTGGTGGAAAGAGGCCGTGGCCTACCAAATATATCCACGCAGCTTTAAAGACAGCAACGGTGATGGCATCGGCGATTTGAACGGCATCACCGAGAAGCTCGATTATCTACAGGATCTGGGCATCGACCTTATCTGGATTTGCCCAATGTACAAATCGCCTAACGATGACAACGGCTATGACATCAGCGATTACCAGGACATCATGACCGAGTTCGGCACGATGGCGGATTTTGACTGCCTGCTTGCGCAGGTTCACGCCCGCGGCATGCGGTTGATCATCGACCTGGTGGTCAACCATACGTCGGACGAACATCCGTGGTTTATCGAGTCACGCGCTTCGCGTGATAACCCGAAGCGTGACTGGTACATCTGGCGTGACGGCAAAAATGGCGCAGAGCCGAATAACTGGGAGAGCATTTTCAACGGCTCGGCCTGGAAGCACAGTCCGGAGACCGGACAGTACTTTCTCCACCTGTTCTCCGAACGCCAGCCGGACCTTAACTGGGAGAACCCGGAGGTCCGTTCGGCCGTATACGCGATGATGCGCTGGTGGTTGGACAAAGGCATTGATGGTTTTCGCATCGACGCGATATGCCACATGAAAAAAGAACCGGCCATGAGCGACATGCCCAACCCGCTGGGGCTGCATTTCGTGCCCTCATTCGAACGCCACCTCAACTACGACGGGCTGCTTGATTACGTCGACGACATGAGTGAGCAGGTGTTCAAACGTTATGACATCGTGACGGTAGGGGAAATGAACGGCGCCTCGGCCGAGCAGGGAGAAGACTGGGTGGGCGAGGCGCGTGGCAGGCTGAACATGATCTTCCAGTTCGAGCACGTCAAGCTTTGGCAGGACAGCCAGGGAGGCTTGCGCGAGCCGGAGCTGGACGTTCGCGGTCTGAAAAACATCTTTACCCGCTGGCAGACGCTGCTCGAAAACAAAGGTTGGAATGCGCTGTACGTTGAGAATCATGACCTGCCGCGGGTAGTTTCCGGCTGGGGCGAGGTGTCGCGTTATCGGCGGGAAAGTGCGACGGCAATTGCCGCGATGTATTTCCTGATGCAGGGGACGCCCTTTATTTATCAGGGGCAGGAACTGGGCATGACCAATACGCATTTTGCCAGTCTGGATGATTTTAACGACGTTGCGGCCAGAAGGCGTGCCACTGAAATGCTCAGGCAGGGGATCGATGAGAAGGCGGTTCTGTCGTTCCTGAGCCGCAATGCGCGCGACAACTCGCGCACGCCGATGCAGTGGGATGAGAGCGTTAACGCGGGGTTCAGCACCGCCCGGCCCTGGTTCCCGGTGAACGCCAATTATCGTGAAATTAACGTTGCGCGTGAGCGAGAAGATGCCGATTCAGTACTCAATTTCTACCGTGCGCTGATACGCCTGCGTCGCCAGAAGCCGGTGCTGGTTTATGGCCGCTATGAAATTCTGCTGGCCGATCATCCTTATCTCTACGCCTATACCCGCAGTCTGGACCACCAACGGGTGCTGGTGCTGTGCAATATCAGTGCCTTGACTCAGGATGTTGACGCGAATCAGTTAGCGCTGGAAGGCTGGCAGCCGCTGCTGGGGAATTATTCGAATCAGGGAGAAAGCCAAAAACTGCGGCCTTATGAGGCAAGGATTTACCAGCGGCATGAAGCGGCCGAACTCCGCTAAATAAGCCTTAAATCGATGCGCGATGCAGCCAGGGGCTCGCCACGCGGACCGTCTCGCGATGGCTATCTCCGTTGATAATGTGCAGCGCACTCAGGCGACCAATCTCATAATGGGGGAGCTGTACGGTCGACAGCGGCGGCAGAAAAAGGTCGCCAATGCCGACCATATTGTCATAGCCCAGCACGCCGACATCGGTGGGGATACGGATGCCGTGTGAAAGCAAGGTCTGATAAACCAGGAAGGCGATACGGTCGTTGCCACAGATTACGCAGTCAAAGGTCGGTTTGCCCTGCGGCATCTGGGCCTCGATCATCGCCGGAATGTCCTGGTAGTGAGCGTCACCGTCCTGCATATAGCAATGTATCCACGTCTCGGGATTTAGACCCGCCTCGAGACCGGCGCGAGTCAGCCCCTTTTGGCGACGAACGGTTGCCAGACGGGCAAAGGGCAGGTGCAGGCACAGGGGGCGACGATAACCCGCCTTCAGCAACGCTTTGACACCTTCATACTGACCCTGCTCATCGTCAGGAATATAGCTGGCCACCGGCTGGTGCAGACTTTCACAGTTTGCCAGCACACAGGGCAGCGTCAGGAGCTTGGCGGGAACCGGGACCTGTCGCAGGCCCATGGTGGTGTAAATTATCCCGCCCGGGCGGTGGGAGAGCAGCAGATCGACAATCTTTTCCGGACTGTCGTCGGAGAACATGTTGACCACAAAGCTGTTCCATCCGTGGGCGCGGGCTGTTTCTTCAATGGATAAGGCTATCTCAACCGAGAAGGGGGTTGTCACCGTGTCCAGCGCCAGCACACCGATCGTTTTGGGCGTGGCGCGTGCACCACGGATTTTTTTGGCCGACAAATCGGGGACGTAATTTAATTCGTTAATTGCGGCCTGTACGCAGGCAAGCGTGTCAGGTCTGAGCCTTTCTGGACTGTTTAAGGCCCGCGATACCGTCATTAACGATACGTTTGCCCGCTTTGCCACATCTTTTAACGACGCCATGAGTACCTGTCTTGATTGGAAAGTGTCTGGCCAATGCCCCTGTCTGCATCAGGCTATACAACTCACTTTATGATGTAAAAGGATGCGGCGATATTTTTGTTCACCGTCATCTCCCTGAGGAGTCTTTAAACATGACGTTAAAATTTGATCATGCTCCCAATTGCACTATGTTAACGTTAACTTGTGTGATTAACATCATGTATCGCCGCAAAAGCAGGTGAGGGTGATGATTTGTTAACGTTACCATTTCATCATTATCCCTCATAGAGATCGTTATGATGAAAAAACATCATTCTCGCAGTTACTCGCTTTTAAGTGCGCTGTTGTTCTTCTTTTTTGTGAGCTGGTCATCCTCCGGCTCTTTGCTTTCCATTTGGTTACATCAGGAGGTGGGATTGAAAGCCATGGATACCGGGATTATTTTTTCCGTAATGTCAGTCTCGGCGCTCTGTGCCCAGGTTTTTTATGGCTTTATTCAGGACCGGCTCGGTTTACGCAAGAACCTGCTGTGGTACATCACCGCGCTGCTGTTCCTTTCCGGGCCAGCCTATCTGCTGTTCGGTTATCTGCTCGGTATCAATATTTTGCTGGGCAGTATTTTCGGTGGCGTGTTTGTCGGAATGACCTTTAACGGGGGGATTGGAGTCCTCGAGTCTTACACCGAGCGGGTGGCGCGTCAAAGCACCTTTGAATTTGGCAGGGCTCGCATGTGGGGGTCGCTGGGCTGGGCAGTGGCGACCTTCTTTGCCGGCATTCTGTTCAATATCAATCCAAAACTCAACTTTCTGGTGGCGTCATGCTCCGGGCTGGTGTTCTTTGGTCTGCTGGCACGTTTAAAAGTGAATACGCCAGCGAGCCTTGAGAAACTCGAACTGGGGATGGCGAAAGTCACGCTTGAAGACGCGCTGAGATTATTGACCTTATCGCGCTTTTGGAAACTGGTGTTTTTTGTGGTTGGAACCTGCATCTACGGCGTCTACGACCAGCAGTTTCCGGTTTATTTTGCCTCTCAGTTTGCCACCCTGCATCAGGGGAATGCGATGTTCGGCTATCTCAATTCGTTCCAGGTCTTCCTGGAGGCGGCCGGGATGTTCTGCGCCCCATGGCTGGTGAATCGCGTGGGGGCCAAAAACGGATTGATCTTTGCTGGCATGACGATGGCTCTGCGCATGATTGCCTCGGGGCTGGTGGAAGGGCCGCTGCTCATTTCCGTCACCAAACTGCTGCATGCCGTAGAACTCCCCGTTCTGCTGGTTTCCATCTTTAAATATAACAGTCTCAACTTCGATAAACGTCTCTCCTCAACCCTCTATCTTGTTGGCTTTGCCTGCACCAGCTCGGTGATTGCGACGGTCCTCTCTCCGCTGGCCGGCTATAGCTATGAAAAATATGGATTTGCCCAATCCTATCTCATCATGGGGCTGATGGTATTTAGCACCACCTTTATCTCAATCTTTCTTTTACGCAGCAATAAGCCCTCTCCAGAAGATTTATTGTCACAACCTTCTGCCGTTTGAATGAAATAAGAGTGAATGAATATGACGTTATTAATAGACAAAGCCGAACAAGCACTCAGGGTTAAAGGTGAACAGCTGAACAGGCGCTGGTACCCCGAATATCATCTGGCGGCAAGAGCAGGCTGGATGAATGATCCTAATGGCCTGGTCTGGTTTGAGGGCTGGTATCACGCATTTTACCAGCATCATCCTTATTCCACGCAGTGGGGGCCTATGCATTGGGGCCACGCACGAAGCCGCGATTTACTGCACTGGGAACATCTGCCCGTCGCGCTCGCGCCAGAAGGACCGGAAGATAAAGACGGGTGCTTCTCAGGCTCTGCGGTTGTCAACGGTAACGAGCTAGCCCTCGTCTATACCGGGCATAAGTTTCACGGCTGTCCTGCGAGCGACGATAACCTTTATCAGGTGCAATGCCTGGCAACCAGCGAGGACGGCATTCATTTTAATCGACAGGGACAGGTGCTCGATACGCCGGCCGGACTGCACCATTTCCGCGATCCTAAAGTCTGGAAAGAGGGCGAGAGCTGGTACATGGTTGTCGGCGCACGCACCGAAGATACCGGCATGGTAAGGCTCTATCGCTCAGAGGATCTTCGCCACTGGCATGATGAAGGGGTGCTTGCTGTCGCCCCGCAAGGCATGGGATTCATGTGGGAATGCCCGGATTTCTTCACGCTGCGGGGCAAACAGGTGTTGATGTTTTCCCCGCAAGGTATGCAAGCCGAGGGATATTCGAATCGGAACTTATTCCAGAGCGGGTCTATCGTGGGGCACTGGCAACCGGGAGAAAACTTTGTGCAAGAAGTCGCGTTTCAGGAGCTAGACCACGGGCACGATTTTTATGCGCCACAAAGTTTCCTGGCACCCGATGGTCGACGCATTGTGATTGGATGGTTGGCCATGTGGGAATCACCGATGCCGGAACAGCGTGACGGATGGGCGGGAATGCTCTCTTTACCTCGTGAACTTACCCTGACGGCGGAAAATCGTCTGCAAATGCGACCCGTAAAAGAGGTCGAAGCAATGCGTCAGGATTTCTCAAGCTGGTCGGCGCAGACTCTGGATAATCAGGCGCTGTGCGTGATGGACCACTGCGAAACGACGGAGGTGATTCTCGAGTGGGACAGGGTGGGGAGTGATGCAGAGCAGTACGGTATTGCTCTGGAGGAGGGGATGCGGCTGTATGTTGATAACCAGGCCCAACGCCTGATTCTGGAACGTCATTATCCGCAGTTTGGACTCTGTGGCCAACGCAGCGTGCCATTACCGCAGACGGCAGCATTGTCACTTCGGGTCTTTTTCGACAAGTCCTCCGTTGAGGTTTTTGTTAATGATGGGGAAGCCTGCCTGAGCAGTCGTATTTATCCCGACCAACGAAAGCTGCATATCTTTGCCTGGTCAGGTAAAGCCGTGCTCAATGAAAGTGGTGCCTGGTATTTAAAATAATTTGTAAATAATGACCTTGCCCGTAATAAACGGGCGGGTTTCTCACATTAATAATAAAATATAACCCTTCGGCAAGGATTAATTCGATGAATAAAAAAGTCGGACTGGTGCTGTGTTTCAGTATTTTCTCTGGTGATCTTCTTGCACAATCCTCTCTCACATTAGAGCAGCGGTTTGCGTTACTCGAACAGCGGTTACAGTCCGCAGAAAAACGCGCGGATAAAGCTGAGGCGGAAATTATAAAGCTAAAGCAAGGGGCGGGTGAAATAAAAGAGAATATCGTCGCCGTGGTTAAAAGAGAAAGTCCCCCTTTAGTGAAATCAAATCCTAATGCAGAACTAAAGTTCTATGGTGACGTTGAATTTAATCTCGATGGCGCAAGCCGTACGGGCAGTTTAACTTCGTTAAAAACTAGCGCTAATAAAAACTGGGCACCGGGTAATAAGGAGCGTTGGGATATTAATGGACGTATATTGTTAGGTCTGGAAGGGATGCAAAGGTCGACCGCTGGCCGTTACGCCGGATTCAACGTTCAGCCGCTGGCGGATATGAATGGCAAGATGAATCTTGACGATGCGGTATTCTTCTTTGGCCAACAAAACGATTGGCAGATGAAAGTCGGGCGTTTTGAGGCCTACGATATGTTCCCGCTGAATCAGGACACTTTTGTCGAGTATTCCGGTAATACCGCAAACAATCTCTACAGCGACGGCTACGGCTATATTTACATGATGAAAGAGGCACGCGGCCGCAGCAACAGCGGTGGCAACCTGTTGGTCAGCAAAACCCTTGGCAACTGGTATTTTGAGCTCAATAACCTGGTCGAGGATGGCAGTTCTCTGTATGTCGACAGCCGCTACCACGGCACGGAATTGGAAAATCAAAAAAATGTGGTGTACACACGTCCGGTTGTGGCGTGGCAATCCGGTATTTACTCCGTTGCGGCGGCGATGGAAAGCAATCTGGTCAAGAATGCCTATGGTTATAACGACGGCAACGGGAAATGGAACGATCAGTCCAGGCGCACGGGCTATGGCTTAACCATGACGTGGAATACGCTGAAAAACGATCTCGAGAATGGGATGGTCGTTAACCTCAACACCGCCATGATGAATGCGAAAGAGGAGAAGGACTTCAGTGCGGGCGTTAATGCGCTCTGGCATCGCGTCGAGCTGGGATATATTTATGCTCACAACAAGATTTCCGAGTTTAATATTTCTGGAGTTAATGAAAGCTGTGATAATGAATGTTCGATTCTGGCGCCGGGTAATTATGATATTCACACTCTGCATACTTCCTGGCAGCTTCCTGATATTATGGCAATGCCTAACTTCAATATTTATCTGGGTGCCTACACGTCCTGGCTAAATGCCTCCTCTGAAGAGCAGGGCAATCATCAACCTCGTTATGGCGCACGGCTGAGATTCAAATATCTGTTTTAAGACAGGGCGGTCTTTTTCTCCGCTAGCCTTGCTGCCAATCAGATAAAGACTCCCCTGGATAAAAACAGGGGGGTCTTATGCAGTCTTGGAAACAGCGATAGCTATACAGCGGATCAAAGATGGCGAAGTTTCTCAAAGCATTTCTAGGCGAAAAGAACAATGGGATAATACCCATACTGCAACTCTAGAGGATTATAAAATAAACGAAAGAGAACTGAGCCTTTATACTGATGAGACCCTACAAGCCGATTGTGAACAGGAACTAAAAGGTGCCTTGGGAGGATAATTCAATGTCTTTAAAAGATATAATCAAAAATGAAAGTGTAGAGGATATATTAACATTTTTAGGACCAACGTCTGACTATCCAAAGTTAGATAAGTTATTTACATACAACCGATATGGTGTAGTTACCTATGGAGAGCTTTCATCTAAATACGATGAGTTATTTAGAAAAGGTGTACTAACTGATCAAAATGGGAAAATCGTAAAAGGCCCGAACTGGAAAGAATCTAAATTTGTAACTGAGAAAAAATACGGTATCGTATAATCGCTAGCGCTTTCTGATAAATCCATTTTAAGCAACGTTCAGCAACCGAGGGTTTGTTGGACGTTTTATTTGGCGGTTAGAAAGGGAAACTGCTCCTAATTCCGAACAGGATTTCGATCTATTCAATGACCCTACCTCAAAACCACTGCCTGTTATTTTTCAGGTCACATACCTGAATACAATTATTCAAGCATTCTGGTCATTTCAAAAAGTAAAAGTCGTGAATATCTACCGTCAGAACGTCAACGGGCGGAAAAAATCATCCCCTGTTCCAGGAACAGGGGAGGGTTACTCAAAGCCGATCATTTTGGTGCTTCTTCCGACTCTGACTCAGGAAGCGTCACGTTCAATTCAAGCACCGATATATCGTCGCCTTTCTGCTCGAACTGCACGTGGAGCATTTCAGGGTCAATCTGAATGTACTTACAGATGACCGCTAAAATATCACGCTTCAGGTCAGGCAAATAGGCGGGTTCACTGTCCCCTCGACGCCGTTCAGCTACGATGATCTGTAGCCGTTCCTTGGCTATGTTGGCTGTCGATTTTTTGCGGGACAAAAAGAAATCTAACAATGCCATGGCTTATCCCCCAAACAGGCGTTTCAGGAAACTCTTCTTCTCTTCCTCAATAAAACGGAACGCACGTTCCTCACCCAGCAAACGACTGACCGTGTCATCGTATGCCTTACCTGCGTCAGACTCCTGGTCCAGAATAACCGGTTCGCCCTGATTGGACGCACGCAGCACCGATTGATCTTCAGGGATCACGCCAACCAGTGGAATGCGCAGGATTTCCAGCACGTCTTCCATGCTCAGCATGTCGCCACGGCTAACGCGGCCAGGGTTGTAGCGGGTAAGAAGCAGGTGTTCTTTGATAGGATCCTGACCCTGTTCCGCACGGCGGGATTTTGAAGACAAAATGCCCAAAATGCGGTCGGAGTCACGAACAGAAGAGACTTCAGGGTTGGTAGTGATGACGGCTTCGTCGGCAAAATACAGTGCCATCAGCGCGCCGGTTTCGATCCCTGCCGGAGAGTCACAGACGATGAAATCAAAGTCCATATCGGCCAGGTCTTTCAGGATTTTTTCAACGCCATCACGGGTCAACGCGTCTTTGTCACGCGTTTGTGATGCCGGTAAAATGTAGAGGTTTTCGGTGCGCTTATCTTTGATAAGTGCCTGATTCAGCGTGGCATCACCCTGAATAACATTGACAAAATCATACACAACGCGACGTTCGCAACCCATGATCAGGTCGAGATTACGCAAACCGATGTCGAAATCAATGACGACGGTCTTTTTGCCTTTTTGGGCAAGGCCGGTAGCAATGGCTGCGCTTGAAGTAGTCTTGCCAACGCCCCCTTTACCCGATGTAACAACAATTATGCGTGCCATGTAAAGATTCCTTGTCAAAGGTCGTAGTGTCTGCCCCAGAGGGTAAAAGAGGCGCAGAAACTTAATATAAAGGTTGTACGGTTAACACGTTATCCTGGAGGCGAAGTCTCGCAGCCTGTCCAAAATAGTTGGACGGGATTTGATCGCTCAGCCAATACTGGCCTGCGATAGAGACTAGCTCAGCGCCAAGATGCGTGCAAAATATCTGACAATTCGTATCACCCGCAGCGCCGGCCAATGCACGACCGCGCATCATGCCATAAATATGAATGTTGCCGTCGGCAATAAGCTCGGCACCGGCACTCACGCTGCTGGTTACAATAAGATCGCTGTTACGGGCATAAATTTGTTGACCTGAACGGACTGGCGTACTGACAATCCGCGTTTTGGCAGGGGCATTATCCGGTATCACCGGAACCGGGGCCGGCGGCTCTGCAAGGGCACGCTTGACGCGTCCTTCGCTTAGCAGCGGTAAACCGGTAAGCGAAAGCGCACGCTTTTGCTGTTCATCTTTGCACCCACTGATGCCTACAACGCGAAAGCCTGCAGAAACGACAGCCTGTTGAATTTTTTTCCAGTCTGCATCACCGGTGAGTGCTGCAACATTGATAACAACAGGGGCATTTTTCAGAAATGCAGGAGCTTGCTCCAACTTTTCTTGTAATGCCTGATGAATAACCTCGGGTTGTGCACTGTGTAAATGAACAACCGATAAGGTAAAACTGCTGCCTTTTAGTTCTATTGGCGATTGTGACATCTATCCTGACTCAGTCTCAGCATCTTTAAATCCCCGGAATACCACACGGGGGGCGATATTCCGATGTACGTTATGCATGGTATAGTTACAGCTATATCTAGGCAAGCCACCGTTCCAATAAAATAGAGTTAAAAAAATGCTTTGTGCAATTTATAGAAGTAATAAACGTGATCAAACCTACCTGTATGTCGAAAAAAAAGACGATTTCACTCAGGTTCCTGAAGAACTGATGAAAAGTTTCGGCAAGCCGGTGTTTTCTATGATGGTTAACCTGGGCACGCGCGAGAAGCTTGCGACCGCAGATATTGAAAAAGTTAAACAAGAGCTGACCGAGCGCGGCTATTACCTGCAGGTGCCACCTCCGACCGAGAGTCTATTAAATATCCACCTCGGCTCAGACAATAAATAATCAGATTATTCTAGGGAAAATCTGACATATCCCGTCTTTTATGAAAATGAGAGGCGGGAGTCTTGCATTCATCCTCGCGCTCCTGCACGTTAGCCCTTATGAGAAGCACAATGCATTTGCAATGAAGCATTGCCATAAAGGTTGCCAAGAAAAGGAAGCACGCGATGAGCTTAAAACTATCGGTTATCACCCTGGCGATGGGCGCTGTGGCATTAAGCAGCTGCGCGAACGATAAGACCCAGTCTGCCCCTGCAAGCGTTCCTGCTGCCACTGTGGCGCCTGCTGCCGCCAAACCTGCCCAAACGACCTTAGCCGCCGAGGGACGCAATCCTGCAGAGTTTCCTGCCTACGTTGAACAGCTTAAACAAAAGGCCAGACAGCAGGGTATAAGCCAGAAAACCCTCGATAGCGCATTTGCCAACGTGCATTTCGTCGACAGAGCTATCAGCCTCGATCAAAATCAGCCTGAAAACAAGATAACCCTCGACGACTATCTGCGCCGCGTACTTGTTACCTCTAAAATCCAGCAGGGCCAGGCTTTGGCTCAACAACACGCGGCCGAACTGCAAAAAGTCAGTGACCGCTATGCTGTACAGCCACAGTATGTTGTCGCGCTGTGGGGCATGGAAAGTAATTACGGAAAGATACAGGGCAAAGATGACGCATTCTCGGCGCTGGCGACGCTGGCCTTTGAAGGTCGCCGGGAAGCATTTTTCACCAATGAATTAATCGCAGCACTGACTATTGTTGAACAAGGTAAGGCAACCAGTGAGATGATGAAAGGTTCATGGGCCGGCGCGATGGGGCAGACGCAGTTTATGCCTAGCTCTTACCTGAGGTATGGCGCTGACGGTGACGGTGACGGCAAGATTGATATCTGGAACAATACCTCCGACGTCTTTGCCTCTGCGGCGAACTATCTGTCATCTGAAGGATGGAAGGCAAATCAGGGGTGGGGAATGGAGGTCAAATTACCCGCCGGTTTTGACACCACGCAGGTTGGTTTGAAAAACGATCAGGCGCACAGCGCCGCAGAATGGCAGCAAAAGGGCGTGCTGTCGCTGGACGGTAAACCTTTACCTGCTTCTGTGACGCGTGCCTGGATTATTACGCCAGACTCCGATCAGGGGCGCGCATTTATGGTTTACGATAACTTTAGGACCATCATGCACTGGAATCGCTCTTACTATTTCGCTATCAGCGTTGGCATGATGGCAGATGATATCGCCGGAGCCTCCGTGCAATAGCGACCTATTTTTAGCCAGCAACAACCGGCTGGCAAGGGAGAGAGCCCAATGTATCAGCATCGTGATTGGCATGGCGCGTTTCTGGATTATCCCGTGAGTAAGGTGGTTTGCGTAGGTAATAACTATGCAAAACATATCAAAGAGATGAGCAGCGCAGCATCGACAGAGCCCTTGGTGTTTATCAAACCGGAAACCGCGCTGTGCGATATTTTGCAACCCGTCGCCATCCCCAAGGATTTCGGCGTGGTTCACCACGAGGTAGAGCTTGCCGTATTAATCGGTTCACCTTTAAAGCAGGCGAACGAGCAGCGGGTGAGTGAGGCGATTGCAGGTTATGGCGTTGCGCTCGATTTGACTCTGCGCGAACTGCAGAGCGAATTTATCAAGCACGGGCAGCCCTGGGATAAGGCTAAAGGCTTCGATGGTTCCTGCCCAGTGTCGGGATTTATTTCTGCCAGCGAGTTTGGTGATGCACAGCAGGCTGAACTAAAATTAGTGGTCAACGGTGAGGTGCGGCAAGAGGGCAACACGTGCGACATGCTCACCCCAATATTGCCGCTGATTGCCTACATGAGCCGATTCTTCACACTGCGCGCCGGCGACATCATCATTACCGGCACGCCGCATGGCGTAGGGCCAATAGCTGCCGGTGACGCTCTTGAAATCTTTCTCAACGGCAAAGCAATTACGACCCGCGTCATCTGACAGGCGGGTTGAATGACAGGGCGCAACCACAACGCGGCTGCTATTATGGGTCGCTTTGCTTGCATCTCGAGGCTAAAGCGTCTATATAGTCAGCCTCATTTTTATTAAAACCGGATGTCACTATGTCTCAACCCGCTTTTTGGCAGCAAAAAACGCTGTCTGAAATGACCGATAATGAATGGGAAGCACTGTGCGACGGTTGTGGGCAATGCTGTTTACATAAGCTAATCGATGAAGACACGGACGAGATTTACTTCACCAACGTTGCCTGCAACCAGTTGAACATCAAGTCTTGTCAGTGTCGCAATTACGAGAATCGTTTTGCGCTCGAAGAAGATTGCATCAAGCTGACCCGTGAGAACCTGACCAAGTTCGACTGGCTGCCGCCGACCTGCGCCTATCGCCTGATTGGTGAGGGCAAGGATCTGCTGCCATGGCATCCTCTGTTGCATAAAGAGTCCAAGTCAGCCATGCACGCCGCCCGCATCTCGGTGCGTAATATTGCGGTACGCGAAGACGACGTTGTTGACTGGCAGGATCATATCTTGAATAAGCCGCAGTGGGCCAGGTAGGTTTCTGAAGTATAAGCTTTTGTGACTCAAATTTTTGGGGCTTGAGGCATATCTGGGACAGAATGATTGAAACCAGAATTCATAACCGACATTGGTCTGAGTTGTTTTCGCTCATCCATTTGCCGTAAAGGTCATAAATCCTCTGGGCTGAAGTATGGCCCATTTGATGGGCAGCCGCGCTACAAATACGATAGTGCGCTCATCAGTTCGAGTTTTCCCTCTCCACCACTCCAGATGTGTACTGCTAGCTTTGGTTATTCTTCTATATCTTGTTAACGCTATTTGGCAATGCCTCAATGGCTGCTCATACCCGTGCCCAGCTTGAAAGTGGGTGACTTCAAGCCTTAGACATCATCAACAAAGCGTGCAGGGAAGAGTTTTGTGATTGCCGTTGATGTAGAAAAAGGCCCATCAAGAGATGGGCAAACAAATCAGTAATATTTACACACATGTGCTTTTAGCACAAAAATGACTATAGCATTGTTAAGTAATCAAAAAGAGTTAGATTTAAATCGATTTTTTAATAATTTTTTTGAAAATTTATAAACCACCCGCGTGATTATGGGTTAACCCTCTGATTATTAATAATTAATCATAAAATTCGTATAAAATTAGGCCATTTAAGATGTCTTAGAGTTAGCATCAGACTCTCTGACACTGTTTGAATTTACAGCAGGCTGTGAATCTATTGTCCTGGCACTACTCTCTATAGTCATTTATCAGAGCCTACGTCGCTAAGTCTATTAGAAGATTGTGCAATGGAGATATTCTAATGACAGGTTTCAAGCGATAGTATTTGTGAGCACTGGTAATAAAAACATGTTATTAAAAACAGTATTGACACTTTTTTTTAAATCCGTAAATTAGAACTCAACAGCGGCAATGTTGCTGTTTAAATTGGATAGATCAATTAAGTTGAAGATGTATTTGCGATAAAGGCCACGAAGTGTGTTGTATGGGATTGCCGATTTTAAGAGTAAGCTCTTTTAATATTGGTAATGTTTTAAGGCCATGTAGTCGGTATTTGTCATCGCAAAGTAGTGATGTTAGCGCGACGATGTAAGGCCATGATACACAAGTGATTGTTTGCGATATTGTTTCGTGATTAATTGAGTGTGATAATCGCAACGAAAGTAAGGCCACGCATCAAGAGTCTATGTCGCGAGGGGGAGTGTACTTGTTTAAGATGCTATTTTTGAATTGCATCATCGGGTTGTTAGAAAACTTAACGGTAAATTTAGGGAGGCTTTAGTAAAAATCAATACCCGATATTATCTTTAGTAAACGTGTACATTTAAATGCAGTATCATTAGCAGTAATAATGATTAAGTCCATTAATGTTAAATATTAAGTCTGTAGTACCTTAAAAGCCCTGACTGCAATGGTCAGGGCTTTTATTGTTTATGTCTCAATGATAAGGGTCTGGAGCACCCCATTACGCATGTTTTGGCTCAAGGAACCTTGGTGGCTCATTTAAACATCAATAAAATTAAACCTTGCTTAATAAATCAAACCAGGTCTATTATGTTGTTATCGGTTTGTAACACAGACCTTATGAAAGCAGTTTTAGTAAAGCAGTCCTCATTTCAAGTGTTATCACTAGATACCCTTCTTCATGAGCCTCCTCCTAAGTGCCCAATAAGTAACATGCTGAAAAACATGCCATGTTCGCTACGCAAGTGGCTCAAAAAAATGAAAGGAAGTCTCTATGTCTAACAAAATGACTGGTTTAGTAAAATGGTTTAACCCTGAGAAAGGCTTCGGTTTTATCACTCCTCAAGATGGCAGCAAGGACGTGTTCGTGCACTTCTCCGCTATCCAGAGCAGCGATTTTAAGACTTTAGACGAAGGTCAAAAAGTGGAGTTCTCTATCGAGAACGGCGCGAAGGGTCCTTCTGCTGCTAATGTTATCGGACTTTAATTGTCGATAATTTCGCTGGCACTTACGATAGCGATGAAGGCCTGAGCCTGAGCAGATAAGTGACAGTGATAAAAAAACCCGCTTTGAGCGGGTTTTTTGTTATAGGGAATAGGTAAATCAACGACTAAAAATACAGTTTGCTCGCTTTACTTGATCTGCAGAAATGAAAAAATAAAGCCAAATAGTGCAAGTCCAACGACCGCGAAAGCCAGCAGGCTCACAAGTAATTTCCAACCTATCACCTCGCCTCCTTAACATCAGTCTCTTCAACCTAAAGATCTTAATAATATTTATTTAATGGTCAATAGGAGAGAGGTTTTTAGCCGCTTGTGAGATGTGTATTTCCGGAGGTTATCTTTGGGTGATTTTCTCCATTTCTTTATCAAAAATCACCTGATTATCCTCGAGCCCTTTGAGGGCAGATTTGTATTTTTCTGTAATTGCAGCGTCTGGCATCAGCCCTTTGAGTATTGCTGTCACTTCCCCCATCAGATAACGGGATAGCGCATTCTGATCCGCTAACATTTTTCTTTGCTGATCGATGATGATCCTGGAGTGTTCATCATAGTGCTTTACCGTTTCAGCGGTCTGAGAGGCACCTGAAATACTATCGTCAATCATTTGCAATATTTCAGAATTCATTGACCTGCCGTTCACTTTGGCTCGATCAGCTATAAATATATGAGCCTATTGCATACGCAAAGTAAAAGTGAACAGTTTATGATTCGCTTGCCCGAAAGAATGAAAGAAGAAATTATGCGAATGGCTGCAATGGATGGAATTTCCATCAATTCAGCAATCGTTAAGCGATTGGCTCGTTGTCTGAGAGAAGAAAGAGTCTAAAAAATAATTCATTATCCAACTATCTTACAATCTCGGTGTTTTAAACATCACTAGATGTTTGCTGTTTCCCCAAAAAACCGTCTTGGCTATCAAAAAATAAGCCATGGTATCTTGCTACCACGCAGCAGCTTATTTCGCCCGAATGGGGTTAGTGATATTTTTACTGTTAGTCTATTAAGTTTTTCCTCTTTCGTTTGGATCTCAGCCCCTCTTGGATAGTCGTATAATTTCCCCCTAAAAATACCTACTCAAAGCCCCTGTTGTAATATGGCGTTAAGCGAAACTATATTGAGTTCAATCATCGTTTTTCCCAGCCTCTTAAAGGCAACAATGCCGTTGTGAAAGCACGTCTCTTTTTGAACGCGCCTGACATTGACTTTTATCGGGTATGTTTGGGCTCAAAATAGAGGCATTCAGTTATAACTCAGTATAACTAGTCTGTTTGGGGAACGGTATTTTGCATCAGCTCATCAAAAAACACTTCAAATGCGGCAAAAGCGATGAGATGATCGTGGGTCTTGCTAACTCAATGCTGCATCTTATTGAAAATAATGTTTATTTTAAATAATTCTCAGTGGCTGGGTAATTAGCTAGAAAATGTATTTTATTGGGTTAGTGATTCATATTGAGCAATTTAGAACCTCATTTGGGCGGTTTTTTGTTGTTGATATGAAGCTTTTGCAGAAATGAATGTCCAAAGTCGGGGCTTCACGCTATTTTCTGAAGCCCGTTAAATCATCGAGGTAGAGAGATAAGTTATGCCGTCAATCAGGCATTAACTCATTGCGGGAATAAAGAAGTTTTTTCTGGATACGATAAAGAATTTATCGCCTTTTTTAATTTTTACTCCTTCACAGCACCACTCTTTGGCGAGGGTGAAAAACTCGTCGGTGGTAACGTCAAACGCCAGCTCGATATCGATTTCGTCACCGATAGACAGTAACTCCTGAGCTTCACTAAAGCTCTTGACCTGAACCTTACTCATTAAAACATCCCTTTTATGAATTTTAAGCGGGATTAACTTAGCCTTAATTCTTGAGAAAGCCTAACAAATTAGCGATTGATAGCAATTTTTGTCAAAGTAATGCGGGGGTAATGAGATTTGGCTTAGGTTTTTATTAATTAATCTTAAAACCCATTGCACGCTATAAGTTAAATTATTTAATTTCGAGCTTTGAAGTAATTTTTTAAAATAAAAATAACTACCCGTGAGTAAATAAATGCATTTTTACGGTCACGGGTAAAATTTGGCTAGCAATTAGCGTGATATTTTTCGATTTTTTATCGACCAGACTTCTTTCTCGTGATCTTCTCTGCATTCGCAGCTGCAATAGCGGGTGCCATTAAGCGAGGGTTGCCCACAATCGCCGTTTTTACAAATCAGCGAAGGGGGGACAGGTTTGGCTCGGTTGGCGATTGCTGCGTTGAGGTGGTGTTCAAATTCTTCCATTGCTTGGTCGATGATATCAGCCATTGTGCTGCCTCCTGGGTTGCTTGTTATATGCTGTCTCTTCCATTGCCTCGTCATAACCGCGTTGATAGATTTCATCAAAGATCTTTCTGATGTAATCGACGCGGGGCAGGCTCATCGTGTGTCTTCTCTTGATTGCCATACCGGCAATATCCTCAACGTATTCATCCATGTAATCATCGAATTTGCTCATACGAACCTCGATTCTAAAAGGGGATTAAGCCCCGTATTAACGAGGCCCGATGATGTTCTTTTATGATTTGCTCCTCTCGGCCAACATGGCATCAGCCAGGGCATAGGATGCCGTACTCAGATCGGCGTAACCGTTGGCCGCGCTGGCGCTACCTTCGGAAATAACCAATCCCAGCATGGCCTTCGCTGCCAGAAAATCGCGTAGGCTCATACCGTCTTGCGCGTAGTTATGCTCCTCCAGCCAGTCGTCCTTGCTGTAAGGGCGGGGAAAGGCCTGACCACCGTTGTCCGTACTCATAGTTCCATCCTCATCATTGTGTCGACGTAAAATGTGGGCGTAAAAAAACCGCGCGAGGCGGCTTAAAGGTTTTTAAGTTTGTGCGGATGTCTGGGACTGCAATACCGCATTATTTGCGAGGCGAGACGGCAAATAGCGCGACCTGTGGCAGGCAAAGGTTATCGCCGCTTGGGTAGTAGCGCGTTTCACGAACCGACAGTGCCTTGTCTACCCGACTGACCGGCCTGCGTTTGCAGCTTAGCTCGACCCGACTTGGCCGCGCGGGTGTTACGTCCAGCTCTTTGCTGAAGTCATTGACCGCGAGCGTCTGTAAATGTTGGCGCGCTTCGCGACGGCGCGTGGCAGCGGTTCCGTTAAAAGGCGTTCTGCGTGTCATACCTGTCTCCTGAATGTGGCGGGCACTATTTATCAATATGCCCAGGTTCAAGCGGGGTTTCATCGGCTTTTCAGCCACGTAGGTGCGTCAGGCACCGTTGTAAAGAGCGGGCAGCACAGGATTCTATAGTCGCGTTCTTCCAGGCCGGTTTGAAAATAAATATTGAACTAGTGGTACGAGTTTCGCAAGAATTAAAAGTACATAATCGCATGGAAAATTCGTACTTTTGGTTTAAATTGTTGAGGGGTAAAGAGATTTATTTCAAAAATATTTGATGTCATTGGTTGAACAAATAACGGGGGAGGAGGATGAAAATGAACGGCAGGTACAAAAACCCAGCAGCAAGGCTGGGTTTAGGCGGTATCGTTAATCTAATAGCGCGGATTATGGCAGTCTGAACTTAGTCTCGACGGCGACGCCAATGATGCGGCAATTGCCATTGATCGGAACCATCGGCCAGGCGGGATTTAACCCCTTAAGGTATTTCTGGTTACCGTCTATCACTAACTTCTTGAACGTCGCTTCGTTGGCATCGGTCAGTTTGGCGATCACTAGTTTGCCGTTGGTGGCCTCTTTGCCGGTGTCAAATAGGACAAAGGTCCCTTCAGGAATGCTGAGCCCCATGGGGGCGGTCATCGAGTCACCGTCAACCAGTAACCAAAATCCCTCGCCCTGAATATGCGCGTCAGACTCAAGCCATTGGTCGATATCTTTTAGGCTATAAGCCTCAATGGCTTCGTTCCAGGCACCGGCCTGGACCTTGCTTATCACCGGATATTGGGTACCTCGGGTGTAAGGCCTTGGGTTGGACACGTTGCTGCCTTCACCGGTGATGATTCCCAGCTGCAGCCAGACGGGGTCAACCTTGAGAAACTTGGCCAGCTCTGCCATGACGGCAGGGCGCGGCAACGATTCTGCGTTTAACCACTTGCTCACGCCTTTTGAAGACAAACCTGTCGCGCGGGATAAGGCTATCCCACGTCCATGTTCATCAAGCCCAGCGTCTTTACAGGCCTGCGCCAGCCTCTGAGCAAATTCTTCACGCAGTTTTTCAGTTTGAACCATGAGTACGATAGTAAACCACTTGCAAAAACTTTCAGTTCAATAATAATATGTACTGAAAGTACGAAAAGGAAGGGCTTTCAGCGTTTAATTACAAATCTGCTTAGCCACCGAAGACATCTTGCTCTTTTCACAATGGACGTACTGTCCTACGTCGCTGCAAAGCGAATTAATGAATATCAGAGAGTTAGGGTGATATCTATCAAGGATATTGCCCGTCAGCATGCCAATGGGATGCATTCCGTCCGTGAAGAGACTCTCACACTACGCAGTTAAGTACTCAACAAAATCGCTGAACTTCGAGCCAAACATGGCCTAAGGGGCGCCTTATGAAAATCACCTCTACCGACTTCCTGGTCATCGACATCTATTCCAACCATGACCGTAGCTGGATCTCTCGTGTCAGCACCGCAGAGCGGTGTGCCGCAATTATCAGGCGCAGTGAAGAAGTGGTTGAGATTTATCTTCGCTGGGCACGACAACTCTAGAAGGAGCAATGTATGGACATCAACGTAAAAACAATTCCCGACCTTCTGGTATCGACCAGAGGTAATCAGGCTCAACTGGCGAGGATCCTGGGCGTTAGTCGTCTAACTCTCAAGAAATATGTTAATGACCGAAAGGCTGAGGAACATGCCGTGATTAATGGCGTTCTGATGACCATCAGTCAGAGGGACAAGGTAAAAAAGTTATAAAGCGGGAATACACCACCGGCGACATCAAGAAGATTAAAGAGATGGCCGGTCAGTATTCTCCGCAGGAAATTGCAGACACTCTGAACAGAACCAAAGCCGCATTGATGGCTTTCGCAAGCCGCAACGGCATCTATTTTAGCCGCGGACCTAACAATCAGCACACTCAGGCGTCGGTCAACGAGGTAGTCAGACTCAAGGGCGAGGGCAAGTCCTATCGGCAGATTGTGGCCATCACCGGGGTACCGATTTCAACCTGTGCGTATTGGTGTCGGAGGCAGCATGAAGCGAAGCTGGTTTCTACACGATAACCTCAGCACCGACGAAGCCGAACAGCTAATCCTCCAGTACCACGCCCGTCATATCCAGACCCGCAAGCAGCTTAATCCAGACCGTCTCTCATGGTGCGTTTCAGCCTATCTCGAAGAACGCAGGCGTCGGCCTCAGTCCAGCACTCGCTGGCAGAGCGCACTCGGGAGACTGACCTGATGCAGTGATTCAACGTTCTCGGTTGTCACCTCTTACAGATAAAGAAGGAGTCGGAAAGGCTCCTCAATCTCAAGGCATTAACTAAAAATTTAGAATATTTGGGGAAATATATGAGAAAGCAAGATGCACTTTATACCTTACCTATGGTGTTAAAACTGCCGATCTTGCGTCGTAGCGATGAAAATCTCAGGATATGCGGTATTCGGCACTCACCTACAGAGTCAAAATTATCTTTCAAGGGAACATGATTATGCGACGGGCTGCATAAAAAAGCTCACCAGGAGGTGAGCTTTGGTTTTATAAAGAAGCTTTAAAAAACAGGTTGTTAGAGTCCAACCCTAAAAGGCTTTTTGGCCTTTTTCGCCGCTTCAATCGGATCTTCTGCTGCTAACCATTCTTCGAATCGCAAATAAGCTTCGATAAATTTAACAAAATAGCCAACGTCGGTCATTTGTTCAGCTTGGCTATCCATATATTTGGACGCAAGTTTGAACGCATCATCGTTATCTAATTTCATGTATGTTCTCTTGAGTTATTGAATGCATTAAATACACTCAGTAACAAGCTTACCCAATCCTAACAATCGGTCAAGTGATTATAATAAAGTGAACCATAGGCATGACGCTGAATATAAAAAAACCCATCAAAGATGGGTTTTAGTTATTACACGCTATCTCAACAGGTTGTAGCACACTGATTGCCTAACTCTATTGAGTGGGATTATGGTCCGCGATGGTAGTAGCCACCACCGCCGTGATAGCCGTGGTCATGGTGATAATAGCCAGGCCAGATACAGCCGTTTAGCGAAACAACGACTGCAAGAATGCTAAGCATCTTTAATGTATTTTTCATGCCTTACCTCCATTTCTTTAATAAGGTAAGTATCCGGCAGTTTCCGGATTTAATCTATCAACCTTATCCTAAAAAAATAAGAATAAAAAAAGCCCACCAAGGAGACGGGCAGAAATAATATCTAAAATTTACACACATAGGCTAATGATAGCGGTTGTGATCATATCCTCGCGTTATTATCGCCAGTGTAGGAATTGTGTAAGCGTTCATCAAAGACACGAGATTAATTCATGCCATTGCAGGAGGCCCAAATTCAGTGATCCAGCTTATAAAGCTGCGATGTTTGGCGCTAAAGTGCAGGTCTTGTGGCCAAATGAGGTGAATGGGCCGTGGCGCAGGTAAACAGTCGGCCAGGAGAGGTTTAAGCCTTCCCGCCGCAATGTCTTCAGCTAAAAGCAGGCGAGGCTGAAAAATCAACCCAGTACCGCTTAGTGCAGACTGCCGCAGTGCTTGCCCATCGTTGCAGCTGAACGTCGCACTCGCCGGCCATATTAAGGCGTCTCCGCTGCGCCAGGCGTTGCGTTTGTTCCAGTTGCTATAGCGCAGGCAGCGATGAGAGGCTAATTCCTCAAGGCTTCGTGGTTCGCCGTATTGTGCGAGATAAGCCGGTGAGCCCGCGATAGTCATCTGATAGTCTCCCAGACGCAGGGCAACATGAGGCGTGTCGACCGGCAAATCGCCGATACGGAAAGCGAAGTCAAACCCCTCGGCAATGATATCAACGAAACGCTCGCTGAGGTCGAGCTCAATCACAACGTCAGGAAAGCTCAACTGAAACTCGCTACAGAGTCTGGCGATGGCACAACTCCCCAGCGTTGTCGACGCGGATATCCGCAGGCTTCCGGCCGGAAAGCGTCTCAGACTGGCAATACGGCTTTCCGCACTGCGCAGGGCAGTGAGTACATGCAAACTCTCTTCGTACCAGGCCTTACCGGCCTGCGTTAGCGTCTGTCGGCGCGTATTGCGTTTTAGCAAACTGGCCTGCAAATGGGTTTCCATTTGCGCCACCATTTTGCCGACCATTACCGAGGAGATATCGAGCCTTTTGGCCGCTTCGCTAAAATTGCCCGTCTCAACGATCGCCACAAACACTTCCATCCAACGTATCTTATTCATGATTACTAACTTTTAGTTATTAATGTGTAAATTATTTGCGCATTTTTCTCCTGATTGCAACGTGTCAGTATGAAATCTCATTCAAAGAGGAGAATACGATGAAAGTGATGATAATCGGTGCCAGCGGCATTATTGGACGTGCAGTGGCAGAAAATCTCGAAAAGGATCATGAAATTATTCGTGTCGGCAAAAGCCGTGGCGATCTGCTGGTTGACCTGACCGAGGAGTCAAGCGTGAAGGCGCTGTTTGAACGCAGCGGTAAAGTTGATGCGATTATCGCTACCATGGGCAGCGTTCATTTTGGACCCTTGGCGGAGATGACCGCAGAGCAATTTAACCAGGGTTTACAGAACAAGCTGTTGGGGCAGGTCAGGCTGGTGTTAATAGGTAAAGAACATCTTAATGCGGGCGGTTCATTTACCTTAACCACCGGCATTTTGACGCATCAGCCCATTCGTACCGGTGTGAATGCGACGGCGGTCAATGCGGCGCTGGAGGGATTTGTGCTTGCCGCCGCGAATGAACTTGCAGGCCTGCGTATTAATGCGGTTAGCCCAACCGTGGTGACCGAGGCGCTGGATAAATATGCGCCGTTTTTCCCAGGATTTGAAAGTGCGTCTGCGAGTCGGGTTGCGCTGGCCTATCGGCGAAGCGTTGACGGAATTGATAACGGGAAAGTATTCCGCGTCTGGTAACTTGCCGTAAACGAAAAAGGCCTCTCAACGGAGAAGCCTTTTACGCAATCGGGTATGTCCTGACCTATCAGCGCGCGAAAAGCTCGCGACGTCGGGTTTTTACGAACTGGGCAATCACAACCAGAACGGCTATCAGCATAAACACGCCGAAGACGCCGACTAACCACTGTGGCATGCTCAAGTTGAACAAAGTCCAGGATCGCTCTGCGCAGTCACCGGTGGCAACAAAGACGCTTGGCAGCCATTTATCCAGCGGTAACCCACTCGGGAAACGGGCCGCAAAGTCGCAGGTCGCAAAAGGTGACGGGTGGAGTTGGATCATGGTGTGCTCCCACGACAGGCGGATACCTTCCCAGGCGCTGTAAATCCAAATCAATATTGCGCCATAGCGCAGCCAAGTTTTCGGGGCAATTGCGCCCACCAGGCCTGCACCCATAATGCCGAACAGTGCGCAGCGCTCATAAATGCACATTACACAAGGTTTTAGCAACATAACGTGTTGGAAATAGAGCGCAACCAACTCGAGGACTAACGCGGTCAGTGCCATTAAGAGCCATGCGCCGCGCCCCTGCGAGCATCGGTTAAGATATTGCAACATAGGTTTATTTTCCATGCAGTAAGCTATCGACTGGCAGTGTAAACCAAAATATCCCAAGTGCCAGCAGGTTAAGGAAAAATTCCGCCAAAAAGAGCATTTAAGTCGATAATCTGGCGATTTTTATTAATATGAATCTAACCGGTGAAACAGTGCTTAAACATGACTAAAATAGCGATGAAGCATCTTAATGATTGAAAATACATAAAATTGCAAAGGCATGCACATTTTCAACATATCGACTAAACAGACGCTATAACCTGTGATTTTCATCTGGTATGATGAGCCGAATTATAACTTCTGAATAGGCAGCTTGTAGAAGCTGTTACGGAAAGCCACAAACATGGTTATTAAGGCACAGAGTCCTGCCGGTTTTGCCGAAGAATATATTATTGAAAGTATTTGGAACAGTCGATTTCCGCCGGGGTCTATTTTGCCAGCAGAAAGAGAGCTCTCTGAACTGATTGGCGTGACCCGTACCACCCTGCGTGAAGTGTTGCAGCGTCTGGCGCGTGACGGATGGTTGACTATCCAGCACGGTAAGCCGACCAAGGTAAACAACTTCTGGGAAACGTCCGGTCTTAATATTCTCGAAACGCTCGCCCGCCTGGATCACGAGAGCGTCCCGCAGCTCATCGACAACCTCCTCTCCGTGCGTACCAACATTGCGACTATTTTTATCCGCAAAGCGATGCGTTCGAACCCAGAAGAGACTCAAAAAGTTCTGGCCAAGGCCGAGGTTGCCGACGACACCTCAGAAGCCTTCACCGAACTCGATTACGGCATCTTCCGCGGTTTGGCCTTTGCCTCCGGCAACCCGATTTATGGGCTGATTATCAATGGCCTGCGTGGGCTTTATACTCGCGTAGGACGTTATTATTTCTCTAATCCAGAAGCACGTAAGTTGGCGGTCGATTTTTACAAGACGCTGTCAAACATCTGTGAAGAGAAGCAGTTTGATCGCATCGTTGACTGCGTACGCAGTTACGGTAAAAACAGTGGCGCTATTTGGCACAGCATGCAAAGTGGCGTACCTCACGACCTGACCGATCAGCGTCGTTGAGAGAATAAGCACTGATTAAACATTCAAAAGTAACAATAAAAAAGGGCGCCGAGGCGCCCTTTTTCAATGGAGCAACGCTTAAAGAGCGGAAGGGCGCGGCGGGCAGCGTTCGAGCATTTCGATGCTACCATCCTCGTTCAACTGCTCCATGTAGACGTCGAAGCCCCAGAGGCGGTGAATGTGTTTCATTACCTCACGGCGGCTCTTGTCCAACGGGGCTCGGTCTTGCGGAATGTAGCGCAGCGTCAGCGAGCGGTCACCGCGTAGGTCAACGTTCCACACCTGGATGTTCGGCTCATGGTTACTCAGGTTGTACTGCGCAGACAGCTCCTGACGGATGGCCCGATAACCCGCCTCGTTGTGTATTGAGGAGATCTCAAGATAGTTGTTGTGATCGTCATCCAATACCGTAAACAAACGGAAATCGCGCATCACTTTCGGTGATAAAAACTGGCTGATAAAGCTTTCGTCCTTGAAGTCGCGCATCGCAAAATGCAGCGTCTCCAGCCAGTCGGAACCGGCGATGTCCGGGAACCAGTATTTGTCTTCTTCCGTCGGCGACTGGCAGATGCGCTTGATGTCCTGGAACATGGCGAAACCCAGCGCGTAAGGGTTGATTCCGCTGTAATACGGGCTGTTGTACGGCGGCTGGAACACCACGTTGGTGTGGCTGTGCAAGAACTCGAGGATAAAGCGGTCGCTCACTTTCCCTTCATCGTACAGATGATTAAGGATGGTGTAGTGCCAGAACGTCGCCCAGCCTTCATTCATGACCTGCGTCTGTTTCTGCGGATAAAAATACTGGCTGATTTTACGCACGATACGCAAAATCTCGCGCTGCCACGGCTCCAGAAGTGGCGCATTTTTTTCCATAAAGTACAGCAGGTTTTCCTGTGGTTCGGAAGGGAAGCGACGGACCTGCTCCGGCGCATCCTCTTTGTCGCGGCGCGGCAGCGTCTTCCACAGTGTGTTTACCTGACTTTGCAGATAGGCTTCACGGCTTTGCTGACGTGCGGTCTCTTCTGCCAAAGAAATTTTTTGAGGGCGTTTATAGCGGTCAACGCCGTAATTCATCAGCGCATGACAGGAGTCAAGCAGGCGCTCGACTTCTTCTACGCCATAGCGCTCCTCGCACTGGCTGATGTAGCGCCGTGCAAAGATAAGGTAGTCGACGATTGAGCTAGCGTCGGTCCAACTGCGGAACAGATAGTTGTTTTTAAAGAAGGAGTTATGCCCATAGCAGGCATGTGCCATCACCAACGCCTGCATGGTGATGGTATTTTCTTCCATCAGATAGGCGATACAAGGATTGGAGTTAATCACAATCTCGTAGGCCAGGCCCTGTTGGCCATGTTTGTAGCGCTGCTCGGTTTCGATAAATTTCTTACCGAACGACCAGTGCGTGTAGTTAATAGGCATGCCGACGCTGGAGTAGGCATCCATCATCTGCTCGGAGGTAATTATCTCGATTTGATGCGGGTAGGTTTCCAGCCGATAACTCTTGGCAACCCGGTCAATCTCTTCCAGATAAACCTGAAGTAATTCAAACGTCCAGTCTGGTCCATCACTCAAACGTTTGTCTTCAGTTTTGTGTTCCTGGGTCTTTGTCGTCATCAGCGCACCCTCAGTCAGTTACGGACGCAACATAGTTTGAGAAAATATGCATCCACTGCTAATCGTAGTTCAATCTTAACCGTGCATCATGTTTTTCAAGACAATTTTACTGCGTTAACGATTTAATGATTGTTTCCGGGGCCACAGAAGGCGCGAATATTCGCCCCTCTGTTTCAATTAATAAGCCTTCCGCGATAGGGTGTCAATCACCCTGCGCACCTTCTATCCATAAACATCTTTTATAATTTCGAGGGGGCGACACAAATCGGTGTGCGGCTGCGCGAGGCGAAGACAAGATGGCTCGCCAGCGCCAGCAGAGAAACCCCCAGCGCGCCATACAACAGGACGTTGCTAAAGCCTGCGGTAAGCGCCTCGCGTGCCAGCGCCGTTGAGACGAATGGCGTGTCTGGCGCGCCCGCGAGCTGCTCGCCGCCAGCAATACGCTCCGCCAGCGTTTGCCAGTGTGCAGCATCGAGCCGAGCGGGCAACTTATCACGCAAATAATGACCGATGCCGGCAACCAGAAGACTGCCCATAACCGCGATATTGATGGCCAAGGTTATCAATCGCGCACTCATGTCCATCCCTGACGCCATCCCCGCGCGACTGACCGGTAGTGAGCCGGTAGTGGTGTGCGTGACGGGTGTATTGGTCAGTCCGAGCGCGGCACCGGCCAGCAGGGCACCGGGCAGTAATCCGAACGCCTGGCTGATGCCGACTCTCATCAGCAGAAACCCGATGCCGATGCCGAATAAGCCTGCGGGAATAATTCTGGCGGCACCAAAGCGATGAACGAGTCGTGCTGCAACCGGCGGCATCAGCAGCGTGGGCAGGGTATAGGCAAGCAGGTATCCGCCCGCCGAGATAATGTCAAAGCCAAGCACGCTCTGGTAATAGAGAGGCAGGTAAATCATAAAGGGCCAAAAGCTGAAGTTCATGCCGGCCGAGCCCAATAATGCGCCAAAGAAAGAACGGTTCTTAAAAACCGAAAAATCAAACATCGGATGCGGGTGACGCCGTTCAATGATGACAAAGATAATGGCGCAAAGTAGCGCACCGCCGAGAATGCTTAGGGCGTTTAAGCTGCTATAACCCATCTGCCCGCCCTGAGTAATATAGAAGGTAGCGCCCAGCACTGTAAGTGACAGCGTCACGAGTCCGCCGACGTCCAGCTTTTTATCCTCCGTGTCACGCGACTCGAGCACATTGCTGCGAGCCAGTAACCAGGTTAGCATCGCAATAAAAACGTGTACCAGAAAGACCCACTGCCAGCTGGCCTGCGTCACGATAATCCCACCAATCATAGGGCCAAATCCCAGACCAAAGCCAAACACCATTCCCCAGGCGGTAAAGGCGCGGCTGCGGGCTTTACCCTCGGTAAACTGCGACGAGAGGATGGCAATCAGGCAAATCAGCATCGCACCGCCGCTTAACCCCTGAAGAAACCGACCCACTATCATCACCGAGGCCGTTTGTGCGACGCCGCACATTAATGAAGTGACGCCGAAGCCGATAATACTGATAAGAAAGAGTCGCTTACGTCCGAAGCGGTCCGCTAGCGTGCCGGTCGCCATCAGTACCGTGGTGCAGGCGAGAGTATAAGCATTCATGATCCATTGCAGTTGGGCAAAGCTGGCCCCTATCTGCTTTTCCAGAATTGGCAGGATGACCGGTACGCTGGATATCTCGAGTCCGCTCATCATGGCTGCGAGGCATACGGCGGTTAATGCCAATCTGTTTTTGGTGGTCGGGGAAACGGCCATAAGAAAGTCCTATGTCACTTTAGAGGCAGCCAGCATGAAAGATCTGCTCCGCGCTGGAAATATGCGCCCGTGCCATATATCGTCAATATTATGCCAACTTAAAGAGTGTGATTTATGCCAACTTTTTCAGGCGCGCCTGCGTTGAATCGACGCCTGGTGCTTCTCGCTTATGAATGCCTTTGTACCTTCGAGTTTGGTACCGCCGTCGAAGCCTTTGGCCGTGCTGATGAGGTCACCGGCGAACCGCTGTATGAGATGGTGGTCGCCTCGGTCGAAAGCGGAATTTTTAGCGCGCAGGGTGGGATTCGCCTCGTCGTCGACGGCGGATTAGAGCTGCTCGACGGCGCGGGCACGATTGTTATTCCTGGTTGGCGCAGTATTGATGAACCGCCATCGCCGCAGCTGATTACCGCGCTGCACCGTGCCCATGCAAACGGCTCGCGGATAGTGTCAATTTGCGCGGGCAGTTTTGTGTTGGCAGAGGCAGGATTACTTGACGGAAAACGCGCCACCGCACACTGGAATAGCACCGAAGCACTGGCTCGCCGCTATCCGAAAATTCAGGTCAGTCATGGCGTTATCTACGTCGATGAGGGCAGCATTATTACCTCTTCGGGCGGTGCCGCAGGCGTTGATTTATGTCTGCACGTCATTCGACGTGATTTCGGGGCCGAGGTCGCAAATCGCGCGGCGCGCAGGATGGTGACCTCGACGCACCGTGAGGGCGAACAGGCGCAGTATCTTGCACAGCCGGTCACCGCGCGGCAGGGTAAAAGTCTCTCTCCGTTGCTCGACAGATTACGCGCAACGCTCGACAGGCCACTGGCTATTGCCGAGCTGGCCAGCGAAGCGGGAATGAGTCGCCGCACCTTTCTTCGTCGTTTTCAGGAGTCTACCGGTACCAGTCCGGGCGAGTGGATGCTGGGGATCAGGCTGCAAAATGCCTGTCGATTGCTCGAAAATCCGACGTTGAGCATAGAGCACGTTGCCGAGCAGTCTGGTTTTGGTTCAGCGGAAACGTTACGTCATCATTTCAGGCGGCGTTTAGGGACCACGCCAAGCGAATTTCGCCGGCAAGCCTAGGCGAGAGTTTGTCAGGCTGTGCCGTGTTAGCAGAGTATTAGAATTATAATTCTCCAAAGCGGCAAAGCCACGTTAGTCGAAGCTAAAACAGAGAATCTTCCTTTGCTGGTTTTTATTGGAGTAATATTCTGATTTCACCCCAAAAGTGCAGTGTTAATGCCTGTTTATTGGGGCGGTGTTTCTGGCTCAGAGTTGAGTGATAGCAATGATAGCATTGCTATCAAAATCCGTTTAATTTCTTCCAATCAGCATGAAATGTTGCGTTATATCGTTATTTAATCGCCCCTATTGAAAAGTTATTCAGTTTCAACGATAAATGTTTGTGAAATTCTTCACAATTCTGGCGGTGAAAGTTGGTATCTTGCCGCTGTCAGGTTAACTTCTGCGCCAGAATATTATGCTTTATATGGCGTCAAACTGGAGTCGAGTATGCGAGTGGTGATTTTAGGCAGTGGTGTAGTGGGTGTCGCCAGTGCGTGGTATCTGGCAAAGGCCGGGCATGAGGTGACGGTTATCGATCGTCAGGCCGGCCCGGCTGAAGAGACCAGCGCGGGTAATGCTGGACAGATCTCACCCGGCTATGCCGCGCCGTGGGCAGCTCCAGGCGTCCCGTTGAAGGCCGTTAAGTGGATGTTCCAGCGCCATGCCCCCTTGGCTATTCGCCTCGACGGCACCAGTAACCAGCTCAAATGGATGTGGCAAATGTTGCGCAACTGCGACATGCGCCACTACCAGACTAATAAAAGCCGCATGGTACGCATCGCCGAATACAGCCGTGACTGCCTGAAAGCGCTGCGCGAAGATACTGGCATTCAGTATGAAGGGCGTCAGGGGGGCACGCTGCAACTGTTCCGCACCGAGCAGCAGTTTGCCAGCGCCTATAAGGATATTGAGGTTCTCAAAGAGGCGGGCGTACCTTATGAGCTGCTGGAGTCAAGCCAGCTCGCCAATGCGGAACCGGCACTAGCTCAGGTAGCTCACAAGCTGACCGGTGGACTGCGTTTGCCAAATGACGAAACCGGCGACTGCCAGATGTTTACCCGTCAGCTGGCCGACATGGCAAGACAGGCCGGTGTGACCTTTGAATTCAACAAGAGCGTTGACCGCCTGCTGGTGGACAACGGTCAGATCTCCGGCGTGCTCTGCGGCACCGAAGTCGTCAAGGCCGACGCCTACGTCGTTGCTTTCGGCTCTTACTCAACCGCATTGCTGGCAGATTTAGTGTCGATCCCGGTTTATCCGCTCAAGGGATATTCATTGACTATTCCCATCACCGACGAGGCGTCTGCACCGTTCTCCACCGTGCTGGATGAGACCTATAAAATTGCCATTACCCGCTTTGACCAGCGTATTCGCGTAGGCGGCATGGCCGAGATTGTTGGTTTCAACACCCAGCTGGCAAAGGCTCGCCGTGAGACGCTGGAGATGGTCGTTAAGGACCTTTATCCAAACGGTGGCAGAGTAGAAGACGCGACCTTCTGGACCGGCCTGCGTCCAATGACGCCAGACGGCACGCCGATCGTTGGCAAGACTACCTTGAAAAACCTGTATCTGAACACGGGGCACGGCACTCTGGGCTGGACGATGGCCTGCGGTTCTGGCCAGCTACTTGCCGACATTATGTCTGGCGTGACGCCGGCTATCCCGTCTGACGACCTGTCGGTCGCGCGCTACAGCGCAGGATTTGTGCCACAGGCTGACACTCACAAGATGCACCCGGTCGGCTAATACGCCGGGAAATCCCTCAAAACCATAATAAAAGACGCAGATGCCCGCCTTCAACGAGCGGCGGGCATTAGTGAGGTTTACTCCAGGAGTTTTCATGCCACGCCCGATTTCTGCCACCCTGTCGATGTCCGCTTTAGATAATAACCTACAGGTGGTTCGTCGCCACGCGCCGCACAGCAAAGTCTGGTCGGTGGTAAAGGCCAACGCCTACGGGCACGGTATCGCCCGTATCTGGCAAAGTCTGCAAAGTACCGACGGCTTCGCGCTGCTCGACTTCAACGAGGCGGTGCTGCTGAGGGAGGCCGGTTGGCAGGGGCCTATTCTGCTGCTCGAAGGATTTTTCAACCCCGGCGATCTCAAGGAAATCGATCGCTACCGTCTGACTACGAGTGTTCACAGCCATTGGCAGTTGGCGGCATTGTCTACCTTTGAGGCCAGCAAGCCTGTCAATATTTATCTGAAGATCAACAGCGGCATGAACCGTCTGGGCTTTCACCCGAACGAGGCCGCTGATGTCTGGGGTCAGCTTCGCGCCATGCCACAGGTCGGTGAAATCACGCTTATGAGCCACTTCGCGACTGCCGACAGTCCCGAGGGGGTGAACTGGCAGGTGGATAATATAGAGAAAGGGACGCAGCAGATCCCTGGTCCCCGTTCGCTTGCCAACTCTGCCGCGACGCTATGGCACCCGCAGACCCATCACGACTGGGTGCGCCCGGGTATTATTCTCTACGGCGCGTCGCCGAGCGGTAGCGTGCAGGACATTGCCAATACGGGTCTTAAGCCTGTGATGCAGCTGCGCAGTGAGATTATCGCGGTGCAGGGACTGGTGGCGGGCGACCGCGTCGGATATAGCGGACGCTACCGCGCTGAGCGTGAACATCGCGTTGGCGTGGTGGCCTGCGGTTACGCCGATGGTTATCCACGTCATGCGCCGAGTGGGACACCGGTTAGGGTGGGCGGCGTGCAAACGGTGACGCTGGGGACGGTGTCGATGGACATGCTAGCGGTGGATTTGACGCCGTGCCCCGATGCGCAGATTGGTACCGGGGTTGAGTTGTGGGGCGATAACCTGCCGATTGATGACGTTGCCGCCTCGGCGGGAACGCTGGGATATGAGCTACTGACCGCGCTTGCGCCTCGCGTCCCGGTTATCGTGAAATAGACTGCCTGGCCCCTGAGGGCCAGTTATCATGAATGGGCGGTGAGGATTGTTTTAAGCTTTTTGCTGCGACGTTTCGCTGACCAGGCCAGCACGAAAGCCGTCAGCATGACTACGCCCAAGCAGGCCTTAGGCTGCATCGGTAAGGCCATTGCCAGCAGTCCGAGGCCCGCGCCGCCCGCCATCTGCACGAATCCTACCAATGCTGAAGCAATTCCCGCCTCGCTCGAATATGGCTCAAGCGCGTAGCTGGTCGCCGGGCCAATGACGAAAGCCAATCCGGTACAGGCGCTCGCTACGGGCAGCATATATACCCAGGTCTCCAGCTGAGTTTGTGCGGGCAAAAATGCGATACCGGCATACAGCGCCGTGCCGCCCAACAGCATAAATACGCCACCGGCCGCAAGACAAACGGGACGGCCAACCTTGCGGATAATACGGTTGGCGATGTAGCTCATGAGCATAATCCAGAAGCCGTTAGCGCCAAAGACCAGCGAAAATTGCAGCGGAGAGAGCCCGCCAGTGGTCATCAACACGTTTGGCGCAAGGGAAACGTAGGTCAGCGCCATGCCCATTGCCCCTGCGTTGACCAAAGCAAAGATAAGAAAGTTGCTGTCGCTAAGGATGCGCCAATACTGACGCAACGGCAGGCTGCCGACCTGTCGAGTATGCGCAGGGCGAGTTTCCGGCAGGAAGGCCAGCACCAGCAGCAGGGTTACGGTGGTATAGCCAAGCAGCGCCCAGAAAGGCGCGCGCCAGCCGTAATATTGGGCAATCAGCCCGCCGATTAACGGCGCGAGAGCGGGCACGATATTCAGGGTACCGTTGAGGAAACCAAAGGCGCGCGCGGCGTCATCGCCTGAAAGTCTGTCGCGCACGCTGCTGAACAGCACCACTGAGGTACAACAAACACCGAGACTCTGCACAACGCGGGAAGCCATAAACATCGCAGCGTTAACCGAGGTGGCGGCGACGCTGACGCCTATCATGTACAGCAAAATACCGGCAATCGCCATCGGGCGACGGCCGTAGCGGTCAACCAGCGGTCCGGCGAGCAGTTGCCCAAGGCCCAGCACCAGAATAAACAGCGAGATCGACGATTGAATGACGCTCTCGCTGCTGTCCAGTCCGCGGGAAATTGCTGGAATCGCAGGCAGATAGAGGTCGATACCCAAGGGGCCGAGCAAAACCAGAGTTAATAATAAGAAAAGGAATTTTTGCATTGCGTTGCGCGCATCCATTCTAAAAAAGGGTACAAGAGTAATGATTTCGTTACTAAATAGAAAGAGACGCGGTGAATGAGGTGTACTGAAAATTGGAAAATAATCAGGACACCGCTGGCGATGTCCCGAACGAATTGAGGTTATTGCAGGGGATTATTTCCAGAAGTCATCAAACACGGTCACCGGCGGTTGACGTTTGTGCTCGGTCCGCAGGTACCAGTTTTCGATAATTTTCGCATACTGTGGCTCGATGGTTTTGCCTTCAAGGTAGTCGTCAATCAGCTCATAAGTCACGCCGAGTGCGGCTTCATCGGGAAGAGCGGGGCGATTGTCTTCCAGATCGGCCGTCGGAGCCTTGGTGTAAAGATGCGCCGGGCAACCCAGATGCTTCAGCAATGCTTTACCCTGGCGCTTATTTAGGCGGAAGATAGGGTTGATATCGGTGCCACCGTCACCGTATTTGGTAAAGAATCCGGTGACAGCTTCGGCCGCATGATCAGTGCCGACCACCACGCCAGATTTCATACCGGCAATGCTGTACTGCGCTTTCATACGCTCGCGTGCTTTTTCATTACCTTTAATAAAGTCGCTTAACTCGATGCCAATATCACGTAACGTTGCCTCGCTTGCCAGCACGGCGTTTTTGATATTTACGGTTAACACACTGTCAGGCTTGATAAAATTGATAGCGTCGAGGCAGTCTGACTCGTCTGCCTGAACGCCATACGGCAGGCGTACGGCAATAAACTGATAGCCTGCATCCGGAGATTCGCTGCGTAATTCGTTAATTGCCGTTTGGCAAAGTTTGCCGGTAAGAGTAGAATCCTGCCCGCCGCTTATGCCAAGTACCAAAGACTTAATAAAAGGGTGAGCACGCAGGTAACTTTTTAGGAAATCGACGCTGACGCGAACTTCCTGCTCCACGTCGATTTGTGGTTTGACGTGCAGAGCCTGGATTATCTCTTGCTGAAGTGCCATGAACATTCCTCCTGAAGGCTGCCAGCGAAAACCGCGGCAAAGACTTATGTTTTAAAACATAGTTTAAAACTAACCCGCGCCGGAGAAAAGGACAAGGTTCGACGAGGGTTAGCAGGAAATTGCGAACGCAACAGCATTTTATCTGCGCTGTTGAGGGCGAGAAGGACAGTAGTGAAGATGCAGATCGAAGGGCGGAGTCAAACAACGCGTATTTCCTTCGCGTAACCGTTGAAAGTATGAAATCAACGAACCGAAGCGTAATGTTTTTGTATGTATATATTTCAGGAAATATACAACCCTAAGAATGCTCTAAAAAACCAGCGGTGGCAGGGATATTACTGGCTTGGTGTTGTATATTTGTTGACTTAGTAATATGCCAGAATGCTGAGCAGTAGAAACTGCAAAGGCATATATGCAAATGCAGTGATGGGCATAATTATTCCACTGGCTATTAGCCTTTATTCGCCTAAATCTATTGGGGAAACCAAATGTTTTTCAGGGTTGTTCGTCGTTTACCCGCTTGTGCCATCGTATGTGGTGCTGCGCTGTTTAGTGTTTCAAGTCTTGCTGATACTGATGTCTTCACCGCGTTAGATAACCCAGCCACCGCGAAGAAAAATTTCGACGGTAACGTTCAGGCCGGTTATAGCGCGCAAACGGGGAATAGCAGTAGCAATAACCTCAATGCCAATACCACTATGACCTGGTTCCAGCCTAATACGGCTTACAGTATTTGGGGCTCAGCGGTTAACACCTCTTCTTCAGGCGTTCGTTCTTCAGAAAAATATCAGGCGGGGGGGCGTACACGTTACAACCTTTCTGATGTGAACTACCTGTTTGGTCAGGCTAACTGGCTGACTGACCGTTTCAACGGTTATCACGCGCGTGATACTGCGACCCTGGGTTATGGTCGTCAGATCTGGAATGGCCCAGTTCATACCCTGAACCTTGAAGCCGGTCCGGGCGTTCGTCATGATGAATTCACCGCAGGTGGCAATACCACTAAAGCTATCGCCTATGCGTCTGGTACCTATTCATACCAGATAAGCGATACCGCGAAATTTAGCGAAGGTGTTTCTGTTTTAGCGGCAGACGATACGACCGTGAACTCCGAAACGGCGTTGTCAGTTGCTATTAACAAGGACTTCTCTCTGAAAGTGGCTTATGACGTGACTTACAACACCAAGCCGCCTTCAAGCGCGCCTAATAAAACCGACACCGTGACCTCAATTAACCTGGTCTACGGTCTGTAAGTTTCAGTTTTTAATTAAAAAAGTCAGCCTCAGGGTTGGCTTTTTTTTTACCCTTCATTCTACTGTCCAAAAAAAAGCCCGCCATGGTGGCGAGCTAAAAGAAAATCCAATATTTACACATACATGCTTAGATAGCACGTCTCTAAGGTAACACGGGGTAGAGCGGCGGAATGTCAGGATCCTGTAATCGAATTATTAAAAAACTGATTTTATCGTGTGGATGAATCACAGAGCACAGAGGGAAAGAACATGGATATGAGTGAGAGTACGGCATCACCTCGAGTCATTAAACCTTAATTCATATTGTTGGATATCAAAGTCTGTTAATTGCCCAGTATATAAATCATGGAGTATGAAGATAGCTAATATTGCACTCCTTTTGTGCAATATTTTAGGGGACAGAGTATTAGAAAAGAGGTTAACGGTTGGTTGATTATTAATCCATTCGGGATTTCAAACGCTAAATTATGAGATTTTCATCACCTTTTTTTAAATCCCCTCCATTTAGTGTCCTCTCACTTTTTAAGTATGAGATTTTCATCACTATTTTGATAACTATATTATGACAACATTTATTTAACGAGGCGTGATTAAGTTGTGAACAGGCAATAAGTGGGGGAAAGACTATGATGACTTACAATGAAAAGGTTTGGTTAGGGATATTTGCAGTGTGCACCTTGTTCTGGATGTCGCTGGCTGCCGCTGGCTTGTATGCCGCCATTCACTGAAAACGAATCTACCCCAAACAGCATAAGTAAGGAAAGGCAACACGACTAAGGACCTGCTAAGCATCCTGATGATAAAGCATAATGGGTTAACGCCATTAGTCATCAGTCTCAGCAGGTCACTTTCTCGAAAATTACAAGAAATCTTTAGCTAATGCCTAGGATTCTTTTTTTACCAGGGAATGGCTTTCTTTTTCCAGATGACATTGTCTTTATTTTTAATTTTGAAGTATAAAGCGGGAATAATCAGCGACGCCGCAATGGCGACGATGAACAGTAGCCCTTTAAGCGCAAAGTTGCTTGAGGCAGGATAAAAAGCAGAAAAAATGACCGCCCAAATCGCGACCAGCACAATTCTCAGGTAGCGTATTTTCCTTCTTTCTGAAGCACTCACGTGTCCCTTAACTCTTTCCGCACCGCATTGAATGCAGCGGTCTTGTTGTTTAACAAGTTCGCTCTCGCAAAAAGGACAATGATTTTTCTCTGGTGAAAAAGATTCGTTCGTCATGTTGTTCATAAAAGTTACCGCATTTATTAGTATAAGTACTCGGCATGAGTATTTCACAACCGCGGCATAGGATTTTGCTTAAACTTGAACGAAGTGGGTTCTATTCGTGCTTTTTTTTGATTTTTTATTATTTTAATCAATAGGTTGAGAAGTGGTGGTGATTTAGGTTTAGTCCTAAAAAGCAGCGGGCATGAGGCGTTTGAGATAAGCAATGAGCGTGGGGAGGCAACGCCATCCCCGTACCATCGAAGAGTTGATTATCTAGAGTGCTTTACGCTTCCAGATAATGTTGTTTTTATTTTTTACTCTGTAATAGATATAGGGAAATATGAATGAAAGCACAATAGATAAGGCAAATGCCAGGAAAAGCATCGGAGGATTACTGGTAGTAGGATACAAATAGTAGAAAGTCAGTGCGCTTGCAATTAAAAGAGTAATCACAGCCATCCGCCTCGATTTTCTTGCAGATGCATCAATATAACCTTTTATCATATGAGCCTTGCAGTTTGAACAATGCGTCACGTCTGCAGGCATTTCCGTATTACAAATAGAGCAGGTGTTAGTATCGGACCTGAGTTTATTATTCATTCGTTATACCGCTTCGTAGTCGTAAGTTTGAACTGTTAAAAGCATTCCATACGCTGGCATGGAGTAAAATGATTATTAATAGTAAAGCTATGTAATTAAATACTCTTATTGTGTCAATAGTTTAGAACACCAGCGCGCTTTATAGCAAACCTAAAACATAAAAAAAATCCGAGATGGGCTTTTAAGACCCTGTTTTGAAGGAGGCACGCAGGCGCGCGCAGAGCTCGCACGCTGTAGAGAGACATACCTTAAGGGATGAAGAGGGAAGTATGACGAGAGGGAGAGGGTAAACATGCCTCAAAAGAGGCATTATCATGTTTACGTCGGGCTGCTTTTCCTTTTCCAGATTATGTTATTTTTATTTTTAAACCTGTAATAAAGGTGTGGAACAATAACGATCAGTATTATTCCGACGATAAATACGCTGACTAACAGGACAATACTACCGGGTTCCTGCAGTTGAAAATAAAAGTACCCGCAGAGAATAATGAATAATGCAGCACGGAATAAATTGAGCTTTTTACGTTGCTGGGCATTGATGTGGCCAACGACTCTCTCGGCACCACATTGCTTACATCTGTCTGATTTCTCTTCTAAATTTGTGTGGCAAAAGGGGCAAACTTCTGTTTCTGGTGTAAGATCAGTATTCATTTATTGATACCGCGCTCGTGTGCGTGAATGAATGAAATAAACCTTGTCGGATCCATGGGAACTCCCATTCTAACGAGGGTGCTTACCTCAAATGCTGTCAGAGGGATGAGAATGACGCGCTGACCGGGATGATCCAAAATAGCCTGATCAATAGACTACACCCTGAGTGTGACATTGTATCGTTTATTATATTTATGAGTTACTGACGGCAGAGTAACACTCCAGGTTGAATTACAAAAAAACAGCCAGTAAGGTTAATTACCGGCTGTGATTTTAATAAGCAATGAAGATTAGTTTTCTGTCGTCTGCTTGTGGAACAGTTCGCGGAATACAGGATAAATATCTTCCTGTTCACGGATGTGCTGCATAGCAAAGTTGCCAAAATGCTGCTGCAGAACCTCGTACTCACGCCACAGCGTCTGATGCGCACGACGCGTAATCTCGATATAGCTGTAATAACGTACCATCGGCAGAATTTTCTGCGCCAAAAGCTGGTGGCACAGCGGTGAGTCATCGGCCCAGTTATCGCCGTCCGACGCCTGCGCCGCATAGATGTTCCACTGAGCAGGGTCGTAGCGTTCCTGAATCACTTCATCCATCAACTTCAGTGCGCTGGAGACAATGGTTCCCCCCGTTTCCTGAGAGTAGAAGAACTCTTGTTCGTCGACCTCTTTCGCCTGAGTATGGTGACGTATATACACCACGTCGACGTTTTTATAGGTACGGCTCAGGAACAGATAGAGCAGGATATAGAAACGCTTAGCCATATCTTTGGTGGCCTGATCCATCGAACCGGATACGTCCATCAAACAGAACATCACCGCCTGACTCGAAGGCTCGGGGCGACGTTCATAGTTCTTGTAGCGCAGGTCGAAGGTGTCAATGAAAGGCACTTTGGCAATTTGCTGCCTCAACTCTGCAATTTCTTTTCGCAGCCGTTCCTCCTCTAACAGCTGGGCAGGTTCGCTGTTCTCAACCTCGGCAAGGTTACTTTCCAGCTCACGCAGCGTTCGTTTTTTCCCTGCCGACATCGCCGTCCGGCGCGCCAACGAGTTTTGCAAAGAACGGACGACGCTAATATTGGCCGGAACCCCGTTGGAGGTGAAGCCCGAGCGGTGCGTTTTGTATTCAGTAAGCTGCTTATACTGGTTTTTCTTCAGGTTCGGCAGCGCCAGATCCTCAAAGAGCAGGTCGAGATATTCGTCTTTCGATATCTGGAAAGAGAATTCGTCCTGACCTTCACCATCCTGGCTGGCATCGCCTTGACCACTGCCGCCACCGCCTCCGCCCTGAGGGCGCTCAATGCGGTCGTTCTGCACGAAGTGATCGTTGCCAGGATGAACGCGGTGGCGTAACCCACCGCGGCCCTGATGAAACATGGGTTCGTTGATATCTTCAACGGGGATCGACACGGACTCCCCGCTGCTAACGTCGGTAACCGAACGCTTATTGATGGCCTCGGCGATCGACTGTTTTATTTGCGACTTATAGCGGCGCAAAAAGCGCTGGCGGTTAACCGCGCTTTTATTCTTGCCATTCAGTCGACGGTCAATAAAGTACGTCATATAGCCCCCAAACAACGTTGCCAACGATCCCCGCTTTAACTCCGAGTGCTTGTTACGATGATTTCCTCACGCGCAGATACCATTCACAAAGCAGGCGAACCTGTTTACGTGTATATCCTTTTTCCATCATTCGGTCGACAAAGTCATCGTGCTTTTTCTGCTCATCGGTCGACGTCTTGGCGTTAAAGGAGATAACTGGCAGCAACTCTTCGGTATTTGAGAACATTTTTTTCTCAATAACCGTGCGTAACTTCTCGTAACTTGTCCAGTTCGGATTACGACCACTATTATTAGCACGGGCTCGCAGAACGAAGTTGACTATTTCGTTACGGAAATCTTTAGGGTTGCTAATACCTGCCGGTTTCTCAATTTTTTCCAGCTCGGCATTCAGGGACTCACGGTCAAACAGCTGGCCGGTATCCGGGTCGCGATACTCCTGATCCTGGATCCAAAAGTCGGCATAGGTGACATAACGGTCGAAAATGTTCTGTCCGTATTCCGAATACGACTCAAGGTAGGCGGTCTGGATCTCTTTACCGATGAATTCGGCATATTTAGGGATCAGATAGCCTTTCAGGTGCTCGAGATATTTCTCTGCCACGTCCTGCGGGAACTGTTCACGCTCAATCTGCTGTTCCAGTACGTAGAACAGGTGAACCGGGTTGGCCGCCACTTCTGCATGGTCAAAGTTAAATACGCGAGACAGAATTTTGAAGGCAAAACGCGTAGACAGGCCGTTCATTCCTTCATCAACGCCGGCGTAGTCACGGTATTCCTGATACGACTTGGCTTTCGGGTCGGTATCTTTCAGGCTTTCACCGTCGTAAACCCGCATTTTGGAGAAAATGCTTGAGTTCTCAGGTGATTTCAGGCGTGAAAGGATAGAGAACCGCGCCAGGGTTTCAAGGGTTCCCGGTGCGCATGGTGCATGCACTAGTTCACTGTGGCTAAGCAGTTTGTCGTAAATCTTCATCTCTTCCGACACGCGCAGGCAGTAAGGCACCTTCACAATATAGACGCGGTCAAGGAAGGCTTCGTTGTTTTTGTTGTTGCGGAAGGTCACCCACTCAGATTCGTTGGAGTGTGCCAGGATAATCCCGTTAAACGGCAGGGCAGAGATCCCCTCAGTCCCGTTATAGTTACCTTCCTGGGTCGCGGTCAACAGCGGATGCAAGACCTTAATTGGCGCCTTGAACATCTCGACGAATTCCATCACACCCTGGTTTGCACGGCACAGTGCGCCTGAATAGCCGTAGGCGTCAGGATCGTTCTGCGCGTGGTTTTCAAGTTTGCGGATATCGACCTTACCCACCAGCGCCGAAATATCCTGATTGTTTTCGTCACCGGGTTCGGTCTTGGCTATCGCAATCTGTTCGAGAATTGACGGCCAGACTTTAACTACTTTGAACTTGGTGATATCGCCGCCAAACTCGTGCAGACGTTTTGCCGCCCAGGGCGACATAATAGTGCCGAGGTAGCGGGTTGGAATGTTGTATTCTTTTTCAAGAATATGGGCATCCTCCTGCGGATTAAACAGGCACAGAGGATGGTCGTTGACCGGGCTACGTTCACCGTTGGCGCTCAAGACGTAAATCGGAACCCTTTGCATTAACGCTTTTAGTCTTTCAGCCAGGGATGATTTACCGCCGCCGACTGGGCCGAGTAAATAGAGGATCTGTTTCTTCTCTTCCAGGCCCTGAGCGGCATGTTTGAGATAAGAGACAATTTGCTCGATTGCTTCCTCCATCCCATAGAATTCTTCAAAGGCTGGATAGCGTGCGACAACACGGTTGGAGAATAAACGCGACAGGCGTGGTTCAAGCGCGGTGTCGACCATGACGGGTTCACCTATTGCCATCAACAGGCGTTCCGCGGCATTAACATAAGCACTGCGATCTTGCCGAGCGATGGTAAGAAATTCCTGCAGTGTGAACTCTTCATCCTTGGCAGCTTCATAGCGCTGGCGATAATGGTCAAATATGTTCATAGATGCCCGTCCTTCGTTATTTAGCACAGGTTAAAGAGAGCCAATAAAGCGGTGATACAGCTCCCGGAAGAAAATTCCCCTTACTGACTATCTGTTAAAGATTTAGCAACCCTTATGCCAACTTATTGTTGCTCTATTTAATTTAAGTAGAGTCATGGTCAGTCATGAGCAACACGTACAGGTTACATCCTCAGCAAGTTTTTTCTCCTATATATAAGCGTAGTTTGACCTTGCAAAAATTTCCTGTGCGAAATGTTAGTTTTTTAAGCCATATCAAGGACTCAGTTATTGGAATACCGCTTTCAGGCCTTGCAGGACGTGGGGTGCAGGAATAATGAGCATTTTTTAGTCATAATTATTTCATAATCCGCATATAAATTATTCGGTTGCTTTAGGTTTTTGTGCGAATTCCCTGACGCTTCGTTACAGATGTTTTACACTGTCGCCGATTTCAAAACTTACGGATGAATGTAATGAAAACTGTCTTTCTCAAGGCTCTGCCTTTCGCTGCCGTTGCAGCAATGCTCTGCCAGTCCGCCTATGCGGGTGACCTGTCTCTGGGCGCAGCTGCGCTCGGCAGCTCCAGCGTTTATCGCGGATACGACACTAAAGTTTATCCGATCCCTGTTATCGACTACGAAGGAGACAATTTCTACTTCCATTCGCTGATGGGAGGATACTATCTGTGGAAAGACAAGCAAAATCAGCTGAGTCTGGTAGCAGGTTATAATCCTTTCGGTTTTAAACCGAGCGACAGTGACGACGACCAGATGAAACGTCTAAACCGTCGTCGCGGCACACTGATGGCCGGCGTAGCCTATAATCATGATGCGGAGTGGGGCACCCTTCGTGCCATGCTGACCGGCGATACTCTGAACTACAGCAATGGCATTGTCGGCGATTTGGCTTATCTTTATACCTTCCATGGCGACAAATGGGCCGTTGTCCCTGGCGTGGGTGTGATGTGGGACAGTGCTAACGAGAACAAATACTACTACGGCATTAACAGTAGCGAGTCTCACCGTAGCGGCCTGAACAGCTACAAGCCTGGCGACAGCGTTAACCCCTATGTTGAAGTTTCAGCACGTTACAGCTTTGCCCCACAGTGGCAGGCGTTCGTGACCGGTCGCTACATCCGCCTGGCTGATGAAATCAAAGACAGCCCTATGGTAGATAAATCTTATACTGGCGTCCTGATGACCGGAGTAAGCTATACCTTCTAATGACGGCATAAGCATCAAGGTGCACTAATTTGGTGCTTATTTTGCTACTTAATGGGGCGTTTCGCCCCATTTGCACGTCTGGAGGGCAGCGGCGACGTGGTCATTGATTTTGAGAACTGCCTCACAGTATTAAAGGTGAAGAGGCTTTGCACACTCTTAACGCTTTTCACACCGAATAATAATGACCTGGACAGGAGCAAATGATGAACGCGAAAACCGTAGAATTTCCTAATGGAACACGGGTACCCGCCGTTGGACAGGGTACCTGGTTTATGGGAGAGCGAGAGTCGGCCTTTCGCTCTGAAGTCAATGCCTTACAGCAGGGGATTGACCTGGGGATGACCCTGATTGATACCGCAGAAATGTATGCCGACGGTGGGGCTGAACGAGTGGTGGGTGAGGCGATTGCCGGTCGCAGGGATAAAGTTTACCTGGTCTCGAAAGTCTATCCGCAGAACGCAGGGGGCGCTCGCGCAGTGAAAGCCTGTGAACAGAGCTTGCACCGTCTTAAAACGGACTGTATCGACCTCTATCTGTTGCACTGGCGTGGATCGATCCCACTGGAAGAAACCGTGCTTGCCATGGAGTTATTGCAAAAAGCCGGTAAAATTCGACAGTGGGGTGTCTCGAATCTTGACACCCATGATCTCGACGAGCTCTGGCAGGTGCAGGGGGGACAGAAGTGCATGACCGATCAGGTGCTTTACCATGCTGCTTCTCGCGGGATTGAACACCAACTTCTGCCCTGGTGTCGCGACCATGAGATGCCGATTATGGCTTATTGTCCGCTGGCACAGGCGGGTAATCTCCGTCAGGAGGTGTTGCATCATCCCATTATGCAACAGCTGGCGAGGGCAAGAAACGTCAGCAGTGCGCAAATCGCGCTGGCGTGGGTAACGCGTTTCGATAACGTGATTGCTATTCCGAAAGCCGTACAGCCTGACCACGTCAAAGAGAATGCCGCCGCACTTAACCTGCGTCTCAACGCACACGAACTTGCGCTTATCGACCAGGCGTTCCCCGCTCCGAATCAAAAGACTCCACTGGATATCGTTTAAAAAAAGGGACGACAGAGGTCGTCCCTTTTTGGCGCTACCTTTTATTTAAAACCTAAGGCTTTTATTTAATACCAAAGACGATCGCCAGTTTCGCGGGTGCCGCGGCGGTGCTTATCTGGGAATGTGAGATAGCCGCGGTCTCGACGCAAACCATGGTTTTATAGCCGTCATCGGCCATGTCTTTCATCGATGCGGAATTCTCCGCACCCGGATTCCAGCTCACCACGTCGCTATTGCCTTGATGTTTAACGCTAAGGGTACGTTTGAGCACCGGATCGACAATCAGGCTTTCTTTTTCGGGATCGGTAAAGATGCGATCCGTTAAGCCATTGAACGTCAGTGGGCCTTGCAACAACGCGGTTTCGCCATTGGCCACCTTATCGATATAAGGCTGGCCTAAACCTTCTACCTTCACCTCGCTAATGTCACCAATCTCGAAGTAGGCGTGCAGGGCGCTGGTGGTCTCAAAGTCGCCGTGCGACTCGAGTTCGATGGAGCATTGATCGCCGAAAGAGAAATGTGCATGCAAGGTAAAGGCGTGCGGCCAATATTTGCGCGTCTCTTCACTGTCTTTCAGCGTAAGGGTCAGGTTGACCACCGAATCATTCTCGCTGTGCGCGGTTAACTGCCAGGGTAGGTTGCGTGCGAAGCCGTGAGAGGGTTTACCTGCGGGCCCAAACCAGGGCCAACACACGGGAACGCCGCCTCGGATGGCAACACCCGGCTCGAAGGCAGTTTCGCTGCTCAGCCAGATGACCGGTTTCTGGCCAGTCGGTTGCCAGCTCACCAGATGTGCGCCCTGAAGCGTGATGGCCGCACGACCCTTCGGATGCGTGATAACCAGCAATGGCAGGTCTGCAATTTGGCTTTGGCTGATAGAAGGAGAGATTTGTTTGGTCACGGGAAGCGTGAAAAATTGTTCGCTCATGGTGTAGTCCTGTGCAATATCGAGTGAAAACTACGACAGGGAAGAACTGACAGACGTTGGGCTAAACGAAAAAGGGCGACTTATCGTCGCCCTCTGTCAGTCCAACACAACGTTAACTTATTTGTTAGCGATGTGAGAGATCAGGTCCAGAACTTTATTTGAGTAGCCAGTTTCGTTGTCGTACCAGGAAACCAGTTTCACAAAGTTGTCGTTCAGAGCGATACCTGCTTTAGCATCGAATACAGAAGTCAGTTTTTCGCCGTTGAAATCGGTAGAAACCACTTCATCTTCAGTGTAGCCCAGGATACCTTTCAGCTCGTTTTCTGAAGCGCGTTTCAGTTCTGCACAAATTTCTTTGTAAGAAGCTGGTTTTTCCAGACGCGCAGTCAGGTCAACAACGGAAACGTTAGGGGTAGGTACGCGGAAAGCCATACCGGTCAGTTTACCGTTCAGAGCAGGAATAACTTTACCTACTGCTTTAGCTGCACCGGTAGAAGAAGGGATGATGTTCTGAGATGCGCCGCGGCCGCCGCGCCAGTCTTTGTGAGACGGGCCATCAACGGTTTTCTGAGTTGCAGTCGTTGCGTGAACAGTGGTCATCAGCGCTTCAACGATACCGAACTTGTCGTTGATAACTTTAGCCAGTGGCGCCAGGCAGTTGGTGGTACAAGAAGCGTTAGAAACGATTTCCTGACCATCGTAAGAGTTGTGGTTCACGCCCATCACGAACATAGGAGTGTCATCTTTAGAAGGGCCAGTCAGAACAACTTTCTTAGCGCCAGCTTCGATGTGTTTACGTGCGGTTTCGTCGGTCAGGAAGATACCGGTAGCTTCCGCTACAACGTCAACGTTCACTTCATTCCATTTCAGGTTAGCTGGGTCACGCTCAGCGGTAACGCGGATGGTTTTGCCGTTAACAACCAGATGACCGTCTTTTACTTCAACGGTGCCGTCAAAACGACCGTGAGTAGAGTCATATTTCAGCATGTATGCCATGTAGTCAGCGTCTAACAGGTCGTTGATAGCAACGATTTCGATGTCAGAACGTTCCTGCGCAGCACGGAAAACGATACGGCCGATACGGCCAAAACCGTTGATACCTACTTTGATAGTCATATATTCCACCAGCTATTTTTCAGTGAATAAAGGTTGATTGTAAAATTACAAAAACCTTGGTGAGCGTCAAGCGGAATCGCAACAATTGTTGCGGTAAGTCAAACCTTGCACCTACTATTGTTCGCTTATTGTACGTTCCGTTTCATTATCAGCTGTTACGCATATTGGGGCGTATTTACGGGGTTTAAACTGCCGCAGATCAAATATGTGATCACCATCACACATGTCTGCGCCCCGCACCAATGGCATAGAGTTTAAGCCAAAACCGGCTGACTCGTTGTTACTTTTTTGTTATTATTAACTGTTATTTTAGTTGATTTTTTCATCTCGAAGAGAACGGCACCCATGGCCAACGAATTCAAAGATACCCCTCAAAATCCAGAACTTACTGAAATTCAACGTTATGTGACGCAAGAGCGCGGCACGGAGCGCCCCTACACCGGAAAATTGCTGCACAATACGCGTGACGGCATCTATCACTGCCTGTGCTGTAATGCGCCGCTGTTTTACTCGGACACCAAGTTTGATGCGGGCTGTGGATGGCCGAGCTTCTATCAACCGGTGACGCATGATGCTATTCGCTATCTTACCGATAATTCTCATGGGATGGAGCGCGTAGAGATCCGCTGTTCCAACTGTGACGCGCATTTGGGCCACGTTTTCCCTGATGGTCCAGAGCCTACAGGTGACCGTTACTGTGTGAATTCCGCGTCAATGAGCTTCATTGATGGCGAGAACGGCGAGAAGACTGCAGGCTAATTTCTTCGGCAGACCCGGCAAGTTCCGCGCCGGGTCTGCCGCAGGGAAATATTAAAAACATTTAACAAAATCGATTCAGCCATTTATTCATCAAGCTGGAATAATTCTGTGAAGCGTGGGAGTGTTTTGAATGGAAATTCGTGAACTTGTCGACGTCATGACCCCTGAAATTTACCAACGTCTCGCCTTGGCCGTCGAGTTGGGCAAATGGCCGGACGGCGTCCGTTTGACCGAGCAGCAAAAAGAGCACAGCCTTCAGGTCGTCATGCTCTATCAGGCACGCCATAACGTTGACGCCCAGCATATGACGGTGGGTACCGATGGTCAGATAGTCACAAAGAGTAAGCAAGAGCTTAAGCACCAGTTTCTCCAGGAAAGCTTGATCAAGATTAAGAATGGTTCCTGACAGTAAACCGGTGTTCCTCTAACCAATCTCTAGAGACAGGGGCTGGCACCGGACGAGTCCCAACCCTTAATTGTTCACATGGCGAGGTCATTGGCGCTGGTGATAATCCCCGCCGAGCGCAGCATAGATCTGGACCGCATTATTTCGGCGCGCCAGCGTATTTTGCATCAGGTTCAACGTCGCTCGTCGACGAGCGCCTTTTGCGTCGAGCCAAGGTTGAATGTCTGTGCGCCCAAGCTGCCAGCGTGAGAAGGTCACGCGTTCAGCCTCCTGCGTCAGGGCCAGCGCTTCATTGAGATACTGTGCCTGTTCGCTCAAACGGATGCGGGCGGAGAGCGCGTCTTCTGTTTCCTGCAACGCGCGATACAGCGTTTTTCTGAAACTGACCGACTCGGCTTCATAGGCCACGCGAGCACTCTGGTTGCTGAGCCGGGCTGTATTAAACTGAACGAATGGCAGGGTGAGCGCGGCGGCCAACTGCCCTATGGGGTTGGCCAGATACTGCGTCAGCGTGGGACTCGAGGTGCCATAGCTGCCGGTCAAGGTCAGGGAAGGGTAAAAACTAAGACGCGTGGCATCGGCATCCGCCAGACTGCTGCGCACCCTCAGTTCTGCGGCGTGAACATCGGCACGCCGTGAGAGCAGGTCCACCGGTAATCCTGCCGCAGGGACAGGCAAGACAGTGTCCGGCAAGTCATCAAGCTCGGGCTGTGGTGACTCCGGTGGCGCGCCCATCAGTAGCGCAAACGCATGTCTGGTCTCGACAATTTGCTGCTCAAGCTGCGATAACGTTGCCTGCTGGCTGACTACCGACTGCCGGGCAAATACCTGATCCCCTCCCGAAATTGCCCCAGCGCGATAGCGAATCTGCGTTAGCTCCAGAGTACTGCGCGCGTCATGCAGGTCGGCGAACGCCTGGGTGCGCAGACGATGCAAATAACCAAGCTGCCAACGCGTCTGCGCAACGGCAACGCAAATCGCCAGACGTGCCGCCCGCCAGTCGTTTTCGCTCGCCTGTGCATCGAGTTCGGCCGCTTCGCGCTGCGCCATCGCTGTCCCCCAGATGTCCAACGGATAGCTCAACGTGAAATTTCCCCCCGCAAAGCGCGAAGTGGAAGGAGCAAAACCCTCGGGGGAGTTCATTGGGCGACTGACGCCGGCATTGAATCCCAGTGAATCCGAGGGCCAGCGTGAAAGCCCGCTTAATGACGACTGAATCTGTGCCAGCTTCGCCCGCAGCGCGCTAAGCTTAATATCGTCGTTTTGACGCAGCGCCTGCGCCAATACTGCGGGCAGATCCGCGTCACCCAGAGAGGCCCAAAAATCGGTCTGCTCTTTCGTCGCAGGGGACGGCATACTCCAGTGCGTGGGGAGCTGCGGCGGCGTGGGCGGAGAACTTCGCAGCAGGCCGCAGCCGCTTAACGGGATTAACATACTCAACAGCATAAGCCTGCGCAGGTTTCTCATTCGCGAGCCAGCGCTTCTGCGGGGTCTAAGCGGGCGGCCTGCCAGGCAGGAAGCCAACCCGAAAGCATGCCGACCACGACCGCACAGCCCACGGCAATCAGCATGGCCTTCAACGAAAATACCATCTGCCACGAGGGTATAAACAGCGCCAGCACAGCGCCGAGGCCGAGTGACACCGTAACGCCAATCGCGGCACCTATCAGACAGAGCAGCACGGCTTCGGTCAGGAATTGCCATTGGATATCGCGCGGACGCGCACCGACCGCCATACGTACCCCCGTTTCTCGGGTGCGTTCAGTGACTGAGACCAGCATGATGTTCATCACGCCAATACCCCCGACCAGCAGTGAAATCAGGGCGATCAGCGATAAAAACAGCGTTAGCGCAAAACTGGTTTTTTCAATAGAACTCACGAAAGCCGCGCTGTCCTGCATATAAAAGTCCTGCCGCCCGTGCAGACGAGTCAGGAGGCTTTGTATCGCTTTTTTTGCCGATTCTGACGTGAGGCCGTTTTCCAATGAAACGGCTATTGAACTGAACCAGTTCTGACCGAGAAGCCGGCTGCTGGCGGTGGTCCAGGGCATCCACAGCGTTAGCGCCCCGTTATTGTAGGCTGAAGTACTGCGCATGACGCCCACGATACGGCACGGCTGTGTGCCGACCAGAATAATTTGACCCAGCGGGTCTATACCCGTCGGAAAAAGTTTCTGCTGCAAGGCCTGATTGATGATAACCACAGAGCCGTTTTGCGCCACGTCACGCGGCAGCAGGCTGCGGCCTGCCAGCGTCTCAAGATTGCTGGTTTCAAGGAATTCTGCACTGGTGCCGTTGACGCTGGCGTTGGTGTCTGCGCGCTGCCAGCGAATACGCAGACTGGCGTTGACGTTGGGCGTTGCGGCTTTTACCCAGGGCTGGGCCAGCAGTAGCTTGAGATCTCTCGGGCCGAGCGATCGTCGGCTTGCGGCCTCATCATCACCGAAACCTTTGCCCGGATGCAGCGTGATGACGTTGCCGCCCAGCGTGGCGAGCGTATCCAGAACGTAGCGTCTTGCCCCTTCACCGGCGGCGTTGAGACAGACGACGGAAACAATGCCAATCACGATGCCCAGCAGCGTGAGGCCGGAACGCATCTTGTGAACCGAGAGCGTGCGGCAGGCGCCGAGTAGATTATCGGTGATGGCTTCCCAGCGAGTGAGCCGCCGGTGAGGCGTCTCTCCCTGGGTTCCAGTAACTAAAGGGGGCGCATTAACGTCTTTCGATTTTTCAACGTATTCCGATTTTTCGGCCTGATTGGGTTGGTCTGAGCAGAGCTGTCCATCGCAGAGCCGGAGAATACGCCCGGCATAGCGTGCCACCTCGATGTCATGGGTGATGATAATGACTGTATGCCCTTGACGATGTAACTGCTGTAATAATTGCATCACATCACGGCCGTTTTGGCTGTCCAGTGCGCCCGTCGGCTCATCGGCCAGAATAATCTCCCCGCCGTTAATCAGGGCTCGGGCAATACTGACACGCTGCTGCTGGCCGCCAGAAAGGCGAGTGACGCCGCGTGTCTCCAGGCCGCTCAGACCCAACTGACTCAGGAGACGCAAGGCTTTATCACGCCGCAGCGCGCGCGGATGACGGGCATAACGAGCAGGGACCTCGACGTTATCGGCTACCGACAGCGACGGGATCAGATGGTAACGCTGAAAAATAAACCCGAACCGCTCTCTGCGCAGGCGCGCGCGGGCGTTGCTGTCAAAATGCTGAACGTCTCGCCCATCGATGCGATAAGCCCCGTCACTCGGCCGGTCCAGGCAGCCAAGGATATTCATCAGCGTGGACTTTCCCGAGCCAGACGGCCCCATAATCGCCACCATCTCGCCGGCATGAATATCCAAAGAAAGGTTATTGAGCACCGTGACTTCCGCGTTTCCGTTCTGAAAACGGCGACTAATAGCGGTCAGAGAGAGCAGTGGCGGCGTCATTTCGTCGTCTCGCTCGGCGGCAGGCTCGCTATCACCAACGCCTCCCCGTCCTGTAAACCCTCCTTGACCTCAATCCTCGTACCGTCGTCAATGCCGGTCAGGATGGTTCGTGCGACCGTTTTCCCCTCGGTGCCCATCAGGTTGACCCGATAGTGGCTGGCGTCAATCTGCGGGCCAAGGGCGGTGACGGGGATCGTGAGCACGTTATCGGCGCGTTGCAGCACAACGCTGACCAACGCAGTCATCTCAGGCCTAAGCGTGCCCTGCGGATTGGCGACGTCAAACAGGGCATTATAAAAAACGGCATTGTTAATGGTCTCCGGCGCGGGTTCGAGGGTGCGAAGCGTGCTACATAACGGGCGAGTGTCGGCTCCAAGGGTGGTAAAACACACCGGCAGGCCAGGTTTTACCCGGCTGATGTCTGCCTCGGGGATCTGCGCGCGTACGGTCATGATGCTTAGGTCAGCAATCTGTAAAATAACCGGTATCTGGTAGGAGGCCACGACTGTCTGGCCAGCTTGGGTATTGACCGACACCACCGTGCCGCTAACCGGCGCGATAATCCGCGTGTAGCCAAGATTGGTCTTGGCGGTATCGACGCGAATTTGCTGCTGGTGGATTTGTGCATTCATCGAGGTGAGTTGTGCCTGCTGCACCGCGATATCCGCCTCGGCCGACTCCACGTCCTGCTGCGAGGCCGCGCTTTGCGTATACATTGCCTGCTGGCGTTTGAGCAACAGGGCAGAGCGCTTCACCAGCGCCTGATTAGCCCTCTTTTGCGCCAGTAAACTGTTGAGCGCAACCTCGGCATCCTGCAGGGTATTCTGGGACAGGGTAGGGTCAATCTCGCCGAGCACTTGACCTTGATGAACAAAGTCTCCGGGCGTGACGCTTAGGGTTTTAAGCTGCCCCGAGGCCTGAGAACCGACGTCGATGCGTTTAATCGGCTGGAGAATGCCGCTGGCCATGACGGTAAGTTCGAGCGTTTGCCGGGTGACCCTGACGGTCAGCGGCGGAGCAGGAGACGCGGTAAACGCTTCCCCATCTCCCCAGAATAAAAAGGCTAACAACAGCAGTAAAATAATTACGCCAATCTCTTTTTTATATTTTATGTTTTTTTTAGGCGGTAGGCGCGGTGGCATTATTTATAAGATCCTTCAAGGTGCGCTTTGTAATAACTCTGGCTTATATATTTATTGGGTGAATTATTAATATTGAAATATTGCTGAAGATTATAAATAACCCCCCTCCCAAAAGCAGGAGGGGGGGTGAAATTTAATTATAACATGCAAATATTTGTCCGACGGTGGTATCCGCCGGCAATAGTCCCAAAGCCTTAAGAATTTCCCCAGCATCTATTTGGTCGGCAGGAGTGCCCGCCGGCACCAGGCTGTGCAGCGTGGAGCAAATATCTGGGGAAGTAATCGGTGGGATAGGCAGCAGGTCGGCGTTAGCCGCAGAGCTGAAACCAACGGCACTAAACAATACGGCTACGGCAGCGAGCGATTTGAATTTATTCAATGGAAGTTTCCTTAATCCTTAATGGAAAATAATTTCAGAGTTAACGTAAGCAGAAGGTTATTTCCTGTCGTTAACTCACCATGCCAAAAATAAAATAATTATTAAGTTTGGCGAAATCAAAACTAGCCCATTGCGTAGAATTTAGTGAGTGATTTATTGGTTTTTTTAATCAGAACTTGATCGGCGTCGTAATTTTATGAGTTAGGTTTTTTATTTATTTCGTTAAGTATTTCCAGTCTGAATATATATAAATATTGGGTGGGGTATTATTTATGAATTATTCTTTCTCCTGCTTTTATTTAAGCAGGAGAAAGAATGGCGATGCCGTTACAGGGCGTCGTAATCGCCGGTACCTTCTGGCCACGGAGTCAGCAGATCATAACCGGTTTCAGTGACGGCAATGGTGTGCTCCCACTGTGCCGACAGCGAGCGGTCTTTGGTGACGACGGTCCAGCCGTCAGACAGGACGCTGGTTGCCGCTTTGCCTGCGTTGATCATCGGTTCGATGGTGAAAATCATTCCCGCTTCAAGCACCAGACCTTCGCCCGGACGACCGTAGTGCAGTACCTGCGGCTCGGTATGGTATTCCTCGCCCACGCCATGGCCACAGTATTCGCGCACCACAGAGAAACCGTTGCTCTCGGCAATCTGCTGAATCGCTGCGCCGACGTCGCCTAGCGTGGCACCTGGGCGCACCGCTTTAATCCCTGCCACCATCGACTGATAGGTCACCTCAACCAGACGCTGCCCGCGAATGGTCGGTTTGCCGACGTAGTACATGCGGCTGGTATCGCCGTACCACCCGTCCTGAATAATGGCTACGTCAATGTTAACGATATCGCCGTCCTTCAGTTTTTTATCGGCCGGAATGCCGTGGCAAACCACGTGGTTCACCGAGGTACACGAGGTTTTGGTGTAGCCGTGGTAGCCGATGTTAGCGGGCGTTACCTTCAGCTCGTTGACGATATAGTCGTGGCAAAGCTGGTCAATTTCATTGGTTGTGATGCCGACTTTGACGTAAGGCTTGATGAACTCGAGCACTTTTGCCGCCGTGTTACCGGCGATGCGCGCCTTTTCGATTTCCTGCTGGGTATGAATCTTTACAGTCATAGTTAATCGACTTCTTTTGGTAGTGAATCGGGGCGGGAAAGGGCCGTCACCCGACGTCGTGAATTTTAAAGGGTAAAGTGCAGGTTGCTGACCAGCTGAGAGAGGTTTTGTACCTTGGCCCCCGCCTGCTGCATCTCTTCGATTGCCCGCTTGCTGTCATCGGGCTGAAGATTAACGCCGCGACAGCCGTCGCTTAACAGCGTCACCTGATATCCCAGCGCCAGCGCATCGAGCACGCTGAACTTGACGCAGTAATCGGTCGCTAGCCCCATAACAATCAGCTGCTCAACCTGCTCGCGTTGCAGCCAGGGGTGCAGCGCGGTTGCCGCTCGCTTACCGTTATCGAAAAAGGCGCTGTAGCTGTCAATCGCTGCGTCCTGACCTTTATGCACAATGTAGTCCAGTCCGGCAGTGTTGAGCTGGGGGTGAAAGTCTGCGCCTGGCGTGTTCTGCACGCAGTGTACCGGCCACCATACCTGCGGCAGGCCTTCGAGTTCGCCGACCGTCCACGGCTCGGCCGAGGAGTTTAGGGCAAAACTGCGATGATCTGCCGGGTGCCAGTCCTGCGAGGCCACGACCTTGATATTGGCATGACGACAGGCGGCAATAGCCAGATTGGCGATGTTGACCGTTTCATCGCCTTCGGCCACGGCCAAGGCACCGCCGTGGCAAAAATCGTTCTGCAGATCGATAAGCAACAGCGCAGATTTCATCTTATCCCCTTAAAGAGTTAACTCTCCGCGCAGGTCTTGCTGCATCTGTTCGCGGATCTCTTCCGGCGAAAGCGGCTGGCTCAGCAGGTAGTGCAGCTTAGTCAGCGTGGCTTCCACGGTCATGTCAAAACCACTGATAACGCCCGCGTGCGCCAGCGCATTACCGGTTGCGTAACCGCCCATGTTCACCTTGCCGGAGATACACTGGGTCAGGTTTACCACCACGATGCCGCGCTCGGAGGCCTCTTTAAGCTCCTTCAGCAGGTCGCCTTTCTGCGGCGCATTGCCAACGCCGTAAGAGCGCAGAATAAGCGCTTTCACCGGCTGCTGCAGGAAGTTACGCACCACTTCAGCAGAAATGCCCGGATAAATCGTGACCACGCCAATCGGTTGCGGCGTAATGTTATGCACGCGCAGCGGACCGTGGGTTGCCGGAATAGACGGCGTAGCGAGACGGCGAATATGAATCCCGGCCTCGAGCAACGGTGCCATGTTCGGAGACGCAAAGGCATCAAAACCATCGGCGTGCGCCTTGGTGCTGCGGTTGCCGCGATACAGGCGATTGTTGAAGAACAGCGTGACTTCGTTAACCGGGTGGTTAGCGGCAATATACAGGGAATTGAGCAGGTTGATTTGACCGTCCGAGCGCAAAGCCTCAAGCGGGATCTGCGAACCGGTGACGATTACCGGCTTGTCGAGGTTCTCTAGCATGAAAGACAGCGCAGAGGCGGTGAACGCCATGGTATCCGTGCCGTGCAAGATAACAAAACCGTCGTACTGGTCATAGTGCGCCTGAATGTCGTCGGCGATGTGCTGCCAGTCTTCCGGCGTCATGTCCGACGAATCCATCAGCGGTGAATATTCCTGAATATGGAAATCAGGCATTTCAGGACGGTGGAACTCGGGCATCAACGCCAGCTGGCGCTGTAAATGGCCGGATACAGGAATGTAGCCCTGTTCTGAACGCTGCATGCCGATAGTACCGCCGGTGTAAGCAACGTAAATCGATTTTTTAGTCATTTGAACAATTCTTTTTTAATCAGCCAGACAGGCCAGGTGGGGCGATTATAAAGCGACTGGGGCAGGAATAAAATGTGAATGCGAATTGATTAAAAAAATGGCCTCAGAAAAGAGGCCATTTTGGGGTTTTCGTTCAGAAATTAAGCGTTATTGCGTGGGTGAATTACTTCACGTCACCGCAGGTGAGACACATCGCATAGCGATTTTGTGGATCGTTCAGATTATTGAACAGGTCCGCCTGTGAGCTCATTTTCAACGCCACGTCGGCAACCGGAGCAGGCAGATAAGCCTGCGCGACGGCCGGGAGCATCGCATGAACGGAGGCGTTCATCTGCGAGAACACCATATCGGTCAGGCTTGGCTGATCGACGTACCAGTTAAGCTGCCATTTTGGCAATTTTGCCAGCTCGGCCGCTTTCTTGACTGCGTCATCGAAATCACCCAGTTGATCGACCAAACCGTTGTTTTTAGCATCGGTACCGATCCACACGTGGCCCTGCCCAATCTGGTCAATCTGCTCAGGCGTCTTGTTGCGCGCCTTGGCAACCAGGCCAATGAAGGTCTTGTAGCCGTGCTCAATGTTCATCTGCATCATCTGCGAGAACTCCGCAGGCAGCGCTTTGGTGGTCGCGATATCGGCCAACGGGGAGGTTGCTACACCGTCGGTGTGCACGCCAAACTGACCCAGCGTGTCCTGATAGGTATTGATCACCCCAAAGATGCCGATAGAGCCGGTGAGGGTGCTCGGACTGGCGATAATATAGTTGGCCGGTGTGGAGATCCAGTAACCGCCCGACGCCGCCATTCCGCCCATAGAGACCACCACCGGTTTACCCGCCGCTCTGGCAGCAGCCAGTTCGGAACGGATAACCTCTGAGGCGCTTACGCTGCCACCCGGACTGTTAACCCGGAACACAATGGCTTTGATTTTAGGATCGAGTCTCGCCTGACGAATTTGCTCAGCGGTGGTATCGCCGCCCACGTCGCCCGCCTGACCTTCGCCGTCTACAATCGCACCGTTGGCAAAGATAACCGCGATTTGTGGCGCGTTATCATCCTGCTTTTGTTTTGGCGAGTAGTCGTCAAGGCTCACGTAGTTGAAGTCTTTCTTCTGCTTGTTGTAGCCAAAGGCCTTAATCATCGCATCGTCAGCTTCGCCGCGTGAGGCCAGTACATCAACCAGCTTGTTTTTCAACGCGTATTCGGCAGTATCGCCGTCCACCTGCTGTAGACCGGTCAGCATGCCCGCCGCGCCCGGGAACAGCTGTTCCGGTGTCAATTGGCGGTTGGCAGACACGGTATTCAGATAGTTGTTCCACAGGCCGGTGACCCAGCGGGTATCCGCATCACGCGCCGCAGGCGACATGTTGTCGCGCATTAACGGTTCAACCGCTGATTTGTAAGTCCCCACGCGGAAGATATTGGTGGTCACTTTCAGCTTATCGAGCAGCGTCTTGTAGTAAAGCGTGTTGGTGGCGAAACCGTGCAGGTCAACGGTCCCCATCGGCGACAGATAAATCTTGTTGGCGAAGCTGGCCAGATAATACTGTGACTGGTCATAGCTATCACCCACGGCGTAAATCTGTTTGCCAGAGTCACGGAACTCGCGCAGCGCCTTGCCGATATACTGTAGCGAGGCCTGATCGGTGCCGGTGAAATCGGTCAGCGAGAGCACCATACCGGTGATGTTGCTGTCGTTTTTGGCGGCACGAATAGTGTCAACCAGGTCAAACAGCGAGGTTTCCTGCAGGCGATTGCTCGAGGTACCCAGCAACTCGCGGCCAATCTGGCGAACCTTGTTGTTGACCGTGGGTTTATCTACCACCGAACCGCTCAGGTTCACCAACAGTGCACCCTTGGTCGGTGTCTCGACAGGCTTGGATTGCAGCTCGAAATAAATCCCGACGGCGACCAAAATGATCAACACCAGGAAAAGATTAAGAATAAATTCTCTGACAAAATTAAGCAGACGCCAGGTCCACCTAAGAAATCCGGCGATGATTCGCCACAGTATGCGCATGTTCTCTCCATTTAGAGCGACTAGTGCTGCTATCCTAATGACCTGCCAGAAAAATGTCAGCTTTAAATCATTTCATAATTTGGCAGGCGGCTCAGGCACCCCATAGCCTTAACCCTGTCTGATAGCCACAATACAGGGGGTTATGTTAACGTAAGGTGAATACAACTCATTATCAGGAGAGAATTATGGACGCTCTGGACCTGCTGCTTAACCGCCGCTCCGCTTCACGCCTCACGGCACCTGCGCCGTCTGGCAAGGTTTTGCAGAATATCATTAATGCAGGTATGCGTGCCCCGGACCACGGCGCACTTCAGCCGTGGCGCTTCGTGATCGTCGAGAACGACGGCCTGACGCGTTTTAGCCATCTGTTGAAAAGCGCCGCCGAGAAAGACGGGTTGGACGAGAAAGCCATTGAGAAAGCCACGCTAGCACCGATGCGCGCCCCGCAGATTATTACCGTCATTGCAGACTATAAAGAAAGTGCGAAAGTACCGAAGTGGGAACAGGTCGTTTCCGCCGGTTGTGCCGTGCATGCGATGCAGATGGCCGCACTGGCTCAGGGCTTCAACGGTATCTGGCGAACTGGCCCGTGGACCGAGCACGCCGCAGTACGACACGCCTTTGGCTGCGCCGAGAACGACCAAATTGTGGGCTTCCTGTACCTGGGTACGCCACAGCTGAAATCCAATACCCAGGTTATTCCTGCCGACAGCGCTGCGTTTGTCAGCTACTTCTAAACAGGCGTGCCGTTCAGGAAGCAAGAAACGGCATTGCCGCGACGCTCATCAAACTTGAATCCCCCAGGGGCTGCTGGAGAGCAAGGCGGCGTCGCGTCTGGAAACAGACGGTTTCAACACCACAGGCCATGGTAGGCGCTCATCGCGGCGGTGGTTTATCCGCTTATCGAAGGCGCTACCGTGGCCTGATTTATCCGATAATTCCCTTTTTCGCCGTTTTTGTGAGCGAACGTCCCGGCTGATTGGCGATAGCGACTTATCAATTCTCTGCCTAGCGGCTAACATAGGTAAACTAAAGGACAAGTTGTCGCCCCCTGTTTGTGAGCCATGCCTGATGCGATTGTTTATTGCCGAAAAACCCAGCCTTGCCAGAGCAATCGCTGATGTATTACCTAAACCGCATAAGCGCGGAGACGGTTTTATTGCCTGTGGCAATCAGGACGTGGTGACCTGGTGCGTTGGGCACCTGCTGGAGCAGGCGCAGCCCGACGCTTATAACAGCCGCTATGCGCGCTGGGCGCTTGAAGACCTGCCAATTATCCCTGAAAAATGGCAGCTGCAACCACGTCCGTCGGTGGCGAAACAGCTGAACGTAATAAAGAGGCTGCTGCTTGAAGCCAGTGAGGTTGTGCACGCAGGCGACCCTGACAGAGAAGGGCAGCTGCTGGTCGATGAAGTGCTCGACTACCTTGAGCTGAATCCGCAAAAGCGCCAGCAGGTGCAACGTTGTCTGGTGAATGACCTTAATCCGCAGGCGGTAGAGCGTGCGGTCTCGAGAATGCGCGACAACCGCGATTTCATCCCGCTTTGCGTCTCGGCGTTGGCGCGTTCCCGCGCCGACTGGCTCTACGGAATCAATATGACGCGCGCCTACACCATTCTCGGTCGCAACGCCGGTTATAACGGCGTGCTGTCGGTCGGCCGTGTGCAGACACCGGTGCTTGGGCTGGTGGTTCGTCGTGACGAAGAGATTGAAAACTTCGTGCCGAAAGATTTCTTCGAGGTGAAGGCTCACATCGTAACCCCCGCCGACGAGCGTTTTGTGGCGCTGTGGCAGCCGAGTGAGTCCTGTGAACCTTATCAGGATGAAGAGGGCCGCCTGTTGCATCGTCCGCTTGCCGACCACGTTGTCGCGCGGATAGGGGGCCAACCGGCGATCGTCACTGGCTATAACGACAAGCGCGAGTCTGAAGTTGCGCCGCTGCCGTACTCGCTCTCCACGCTGCAAATCGAAGGCGCAAAAGCCTTCGGTTTGAGCGCACAGAAAATACTCGATATCTGTCAGCGTTTGTATGAGACACATAAGCTGATTACCTATCCACGTTCCGACAGCCGTTACCTGCCAGAGGAGCACTTCGCCGGACGTCATTCGGTGCTCAACGCTATCGGTATTCATCAGCCCAATCTGCTGCCGCAGCCCGCACTCGATGTCGATAAACGCAACCGCTGCTGGGACGACAAAAAGGTCGATGCTCACCACGCGATTATTCCTACCGCGCGCAGCAGTAAGGTGAATTTGACCGAAGATGAAAGCCGAATTTATGGCCTCATTGCGCGTCAATATCTGATGCAATTCTGCGCCGACGCAGTATTTCGCAAATGCGTGATCGACCTGGAAATCGCCGGTGGAAAATTCGTTGCCAAGGCGCGTTTTCTGGCCGAGGCGGGCTGGCGCACGCTGCTGGGCAGCAAAGAGCGTGACGAGGAAAACGAAGGGACGCCGCTGCCGGTGGTCGCCAAGGGGGATGAGCTTTTATGTGAACGCGGTGAAGTGGTCGAGCGCCAGACTCAACCGCCGAGGCCGTTTACCGACGCCACGCTGCTGTCGGCGATGACCGGCATTGCACGTTTCGTGCAGGACAAGGCGTTGAAGAAGATCCTGCGTGCCACTGATGGGCTGGGCACTGAGGCGACGCGCGCCGGGATTATCGAGCTGCTGTTCCGCCGCGAGTTTCTGTACAAAAAAGGACGTTACATTCATTCGAGTGATACCGGTCGGGCATTGATTCACTCGCTTCCCGATATTGCCGCCAGACCCGACATGACTGCCGATTGGGAATCAACGCTGACGCGTATCAGTGAGAAAAACTGCCGTTATCAGGACTTTATGCAGCCGCTGGTCACTACGTTGCAGGACCTGATCGTGCAGGCCAGACAGAATCGCGTCTCGCCGATGTTCCGCAGCCTGCCGTCGAAGCCGAAAGCTGCGGCGGCAGGTAAGCGGAAACGCCCACCGTCAAAGGCGGCGCAAACCGGGGAATAGCGAGGACTACGGGGAGGAAAGCTGAGTGATGTAGGCGTCGAGCAGAGGAATATCGGCAGGCGCCAGTGCAAACTCGAGCGCCTCCTGCGGCAAGACCCAACGCACGTCACTGTGACAGTGTAACGTTATCTCACCCCGAAAGTCGCCAACCCGCCAGGCATGCAGCTCGATGATGCGTTCTGCCTGTTGCCAGTCGTTGCTGGCAATCCACTGGTCAATCTCCGCCTCAATGCCCAGCTCTTCAAGCAGTTCGCGGCGCAGTGCCTCGGGCTGCGTTTCACCCGATTCAACCTTACCGCCGGGAAACTCCCACATACCCGCCTGGCTGCTCTGGGCATCGCGTCGGGCCAGCAGAATGCGGCCGTCGCGTTCTATTATCGCGGCGACCACAACGACCGTTTTTAAGCCGTTCACTTCAGGTCGAACTCTGCCCACACCGGTGCGTGATCCGACGGTTTTTCCATTCCGCGAATCGCATAATCGATGCCGGTTGCCTTACAGCGAGCCGCCAGCGGCGTGCTTGCTAACACCAGATCAATACGCAGACCACGGTTGTCGTCAAAACCCTTTGAACGATAGTCGAACCATGAGAACTGGTCGTTGACTTCAGGATTGGCGTGACGGAACGTGTCAACCAGACCCCAGCCCTTAAGGCGCTCCATCCATTCGCGCTCTTCCGGCAGGAACGAGCACTTACCGGTACGCAACCAACGTTTGCGACTGTCTTCACCGATACCGATATCCAGGTCCGTCGGACTGATATTGACGTCGCCCATCACCAGCACCGGGTTCTCTACCGACATTTGCAGCTGTAAATAGTCCTGCAAATCCTGATAGAAACGCTGTTTGGCCGGGAATTTGGTGGGATGGTCGCGGCTTTCGCCCTGCGGGAAATAGCCGTTGATCACGGTCAACAGACCCTGTGGCGTTTGAATGTCGGCCATGATGATACGGCGCTGCGCGTCTTCTTCGTCGGTTGGGAAACCGCGACGCACCGCTACCGGCTCTTCTTTGGTCAACAGCGCAACGCCATAATGACCCTTTTGACCGTGGTAATAGACGTGATAGCCATACTGGCTGACCTCTTCGAGCGGGAACATGTCGTCGTGGACTTTTGTTTCCTGCAGGCCGATGACGTCTGGCTGATGTTGTTCGATAATCGCGGCAAGCTGATGGGGACGGGCACGCAATCCGTTGATATTAAAAGAGACGAACTTCATAGTCGGGAACCATTTGGCGTTGAAATCAGGCAGTGATGTTAGCAGAGTTTTGTCAACGATGTCACTCGAAGAGGGGCCTGTGAACCCAGGTTAACAGCATCTTACAAGGCGGGATGGCGCTGATTTGGTGACGAATTCGGCAGGCAGAGAATTTTCTGTCAACATTTTGTGACAGTCTCTTTTTACAGTGGTCGCGACAGGGTATTATAAGTGCAAGAATTTTTGCGTTTTCTGAATAAGGTCAAAACTGATGCGCCTGGAAGTTTTTTGTGAGGACCGTCTGGGTCTTGCCCGAGAATTGCTCGATTTATTAGTGCTGCGCAGTATTGATTTGCATGGGATAGAAATTGCGTCGATTGGCCGTATCTACCTCAACTTTTCACAGCTGGATTTTGACACCTTCCGCGCACTGATGGCCGAAATTCGCCGCATTGAAGGCGTGACCGACGTCCGAACCGTGCCATTTATGCCCTCCGAACGTGAGCACCGCGCCCTGCGTGCGCTGCTGGTGTCGATGCCAGAACCGGTTTTCTCCATCGATATGAAAGGCAAAGTCGAGCAGGCAAACCCTGCCGCTCAAAGCCTTTTCGAACTGGATGAAGGACGAATCCGCAATCATACCGCGGCAAGTCTCATCAGCGGCTACAACTTCACCCGCTGGCTGGATCACGACAGTGACAAACCGCATACTGAACGGGTGGTGATTCAGGGGCAGGACTTCCTGATGGATCTCACCCCTATCAAACTCGATGACGAGAATCAGGCCAGCGAAGTGGTTGGTGCGGTGGTGATGTTGAAATCGGCGGCGCGTATGGGTCGTCAGCTGCAAGATTTAACCATCAACGACGAACGCGAGTTTGACCACATCGTGGCGGTGAGTCCGAAGATGCGTCAGGTGTTGGATCAGGCCAAGAAGCTGGCGATGCTCGACGCCCCGCTATTGATTGTTGGCGATACCGGTACCGGCAAAGATTTACTGGCCCGCGCCTGTCACCTGCGCAGTTCACGCGGCAAGAATCCTTTCCTCGGTCTCAACTGCGCCTCGCTGCCTGACGACGTGGTCGAGAGTGAGCTGTTTGGTTACGCGCCAGGGGCTTATCCGAACGCGCTTGAAGGCAAGAAAGGCTTCTTCGAGCAGGCCAACGGCGGTTCGGTATTGCTCGACGAGATTGGCGAGATGTCGCCAAGAATGCAGATAAAACTGCTGCGTTTCCTCAATGACGGCACCTTCCGTCGGGTGGGTGAGGAGCATGAGGTGCGGGTTGACGTGCGCGTCATTTGCGCCACGCAGAAGAATCTGGTCGAACTGGTGCAGCGCGGCGAATTCCGCGAAGACCTTTATTACCGTCTCAACGTGCTGACCGTGACACTGCCGCCGCTGCGCGAACGTCCGTCCGATATTATGCCGCTGACCGAGCTATTTGTGGCGCGCTTTGCCGACGAACAGGGCATGCCGCGTCCGAAGCTGAACGCGCAGCTGGGCAGCTATCTGACGCACTACGGTTGGCCGGGCAACGTGCGCCAACTGAAGAATGCGATTTATCGTGCGTTAACCCAGCTGGAAGGCAATGAGCTTCGCCCGCAGGATCTGGCGCTGCCGGACTTTGACGTCGAGGTTACGCTGGGTGAAGAAGCGCTCAATGGTTCGCTCGACGATATCAGCAAGCGCTTCGAGCGTTCGGTTTTGACGCGGCTGTATCGCACTTATCCGAGCACCCGCAAACTGGCGAAACGTTTGGGCGTCTCGCATACCGCCATTGCTAACAAGCTGCGCGAATACGGCTTGAGTACCCGCAAGCCTGAGGGCGATTCTGACGAGTAAGCCCCCCTTTGTCTTTTCACTACGAGGCCTGTGACCGGCGCACATCATGTGCGCGCTGTCATAATCTGAAATCGATAAGGCCTCTTGAGCACGAAGGGCGGCTGGCAGTATCTGCCAAATTCTTTGCATAAAAGCCGTTTCACGGGCATCGCTAGCAATGTTCTATAAGATTGACCCTGTCAGGAAAGCTGGAAACAGCAAGTGTGCAGAAACGAGCGTTATTTCAATTATCTCCCGATAATAGGAACTAAGTTGATTAAAATAATCTGCCTGCGTTTATAAACCCTCCTGATGTTTCAGTTAATTAAATAAGGAATAGGATATTCTCCCATAAAATATTTCAAAGCATTTCACGCGAGAGTCGGTATTAACCCCTGCACCCAATAATTATTTTAATGAAACGAAGTTTTGATATTTATGAATCACTCCGTTTCAGTGGCTATTTTTATCAGGTTTTGAAGAATGGCGGAGTTATTGTTTTCTCGCCACATTATCCCAACCTCAAGCTGAGGCGGCGTTTCAAGTAAATCAAGATAAACAACCCCGGTTCTGGCTAAATGGCGCAGAGAGCAAGGGACTAATGCAATACCTATTCCCGATGCAACGAGATTTATTATCGTTTGCATTTGAATAGCCTGCTGAATGATATTTGGCTGGGCGCCGTGCGAGGCGTAATAGCTCATGACCAGGGCGTAAAAAGACGGTGCAACCTGCTGAGGGAAAATAATAAGCGGTGAATCTATAACCATATTAGGACACAGCTTACCCTGGGTAAGATGGATTCTATCCTTGGCCAGCCATGAGGCCGGAACGGCAGCAATCAGCGGTTCCGACATGATTTTTTTGTAGCTCAAAATAGCAGGGAACTGCTTGTCAGCGGGCGGGATGATGATCCCGGCATCAATTTTTTCATTGATAATCGCGGTGGTTTGCACATCGGTGGTCGCTTCCGTTAATACCAGTTCGACCGCCGGATATCGCTCTCTGAAATGGCTCACTAGCTGGGGAAGGATATTGTAACCGGCGCTGCTAATAAACGATAACATGAGCTGTCCTGATTCACCCTTACGCAATCTGTCGGCTATCTCAGGCAATGAGTTCATACTATTCAAAACGCTTTTGACGTGGAATAGCCATTGTTCTCCGAAAGGGGTCAGCGAGACATTTCTTTTGGTACGCAAAAAAAGTGCGTCGCCAAGTTCTTTCTCCAGCGCCATTATTGATTGGCTTAGCGGAGGCTGCGTCATATTCAGACGTTCGGCGGCCTTACCGAAATGCAGTGTCTCGGCGACGGTAACGAAATGTTTCAGCTGTCTCGTGTCCATGACTAATATCCCCAGTAACTTAATTGCTATAGCAGAATATATTTCACAGGGAGTTTTGTCGATTCTAATATGAGTTCCACATAATCTTTATTATTAAGACAGGGCAACTTATAAATGTATCGTTCACGCACCTCAACCCACGGCCGTAATATGGCAGGCGCAAGAAGTTTATGGCGAGCCACAGGTATGACAGATGGCGACTTTGACAAGCCAATTATTGCCGTCGTGAATTCCTTTACGCAATTCGTCCCAGGGCATGTGCATTTAAAAGATCTTGGGCAAATGGTTGCCAGAGAAATTGAAGAGGCCGGTGGCGTTGCCAAAGAGTTCAATACGATTGCCATCGATGACGGGATTGCGATGGGGCATGACGGTATGCTCTACAGCCTTCCTTCGCGTGAACTGATTGCGGACAGCGTCGAGTATATGGTTAACGCACACTGTGCCGATGCCATGGTCTGTATTTCCAACTGCGACAAAATAACCCCAGGCATGCTGATGGCGGCGTTGCGCTTAAATATTCCCACTATTTTTGTGTCAGGAGGGCCGATGGAGTCGGGCAAGATGACGCTGCGCGGTGAAAAGCGTTCTTTCGATCTGATTGATGCCATGGTCGTTGCCGCCGACGACAGCATGACCGACGAAGAGGTGAAAGCCGTCGAGGAGGCCGCCTGTCCAACCTGCGGATCCTGCTCGGGCATGTTTACCGCCAACTCGATGAACTGCCTGACCGAGGCAATGGGGCTTGCGTTGCCGGGTAACGGTTCAATGCTGGCGACGCATGCCCTGCGTAAATCACTGTTTTTAGAGTCAGGACGTAAAATCGTCGAGCTGTGCCGCCGCTACTATGAGCAGAAGGATGAAAGCGTGTTACCGCGCGCCATCGCGAGTGTCAGCGCCTTCGAAAACGCCATGGCGCTGGATGTCGCGATGGGCGGCTCCACCAATACCGTGCTGCATTTATTGGCCGCCGCCTATGAAGGCAAAGTTGATTTCACGATGGCTGACATCGATCGTCTGTCGAGAAAAGTGCCGGTTCTGTGCAAGGTCGCACCGGCGGTTGAAAATGTACACATGGAGGATATACACCGTGCAGGAGGGGTGATGGGCGTTCTGGCCGAACTGGCGCGTGCTGGCCTGCTCCACACTGACCTGCCGACCGTGCATTCTGCCACCCTGGGTGAGGCGCTGAAGTTGTGGGACATTAAAACCTCCACCTCGGACAGCGTAAGGCAGTTCTATCGCGCTGCGCCAGGCGGTGTGCGTACTAAGGTGGCCTTTAGCCAAAATAACTTCTATCCGGCGTTGGACACCAACCGACGCACCGGCTGTCTGCGTGATGCAGAGCACGCCTTCTCCCGCGATGGCGGCCTTGCCGTGCTGTTTGGCAACATCGCCGAAGAGGGGTGCATTGTGAAAACGGCAAGCGTTGATCCAAGCATGATTTGCTTCACCGGCACCGCGAAAGTATTTGAGGGGCAGGACGAAGCAGTAGAGGGCATTCTTTCCGGCGTTGTCAAAGCGGGCGACGTGGTGATTGTCCGCTACGAGGGGCCTCGCGGCGGACCGGGTATGCAGGAAATGCTGTATCCGACCAGCTATCTGAAGTCCAAGGCGTTAAACAAGAAATGCGCCTTGATCACCGATGGACGTTTTTCGGGCGGATCCTCAGGGCTTTCTATCGGCCATGCTTCGCCAGAAGCCGCCGAGGGCGGCAATATTGCCCTGATTGAGGATGGCGACCTGATTGAAATCGATATCCCGTCCCGCTCGATTCAACTCAAGGTGACAGAGGCTGAACTCGCGCTGCGCCGTGAAAAAATGGAGCTGCGCGGGCGTCAGGCCTGGAAGCCGGGGGCGCGCAAACGCCGCGTTTCCTCTGCGCTCAAAGCCTATGCGGCAATGACCTCCAGCGCCGCCAAAGGGGCGGTACGCATCATCGAGGAGGATGAATGAAACGTTGCCTGGGAGAAACGGACGCTGCGCCGGGCATCGACTCCCGGCTAACTCACGCGGGGCGCTGTCCCGCGGCGAATCAGGGGTTCGTCAATACGCCGCTTTACCGTGGGTCAACCGTCCTTGCGCCGACGGTCGATGACTTACTGGGCTATCGTCAGCCCTTCGTTTATGGCCGCCTCGGCAGTCCGACGACAGTGGCATTGCAGGAAACCCTGCGTTCGTTGGACAACAGTGCCGGAGTGGTACTGTGTCCCTCCGGCCTGGCGGCGATTTCGACCGCGCTGATGTCGTGCCTGACCGCGGGCGATCATTTGTTGATGACGGACGCAGCCTATCGGCCAGCGCGCACGCTCTGCGAGGGCGTTCTGCGGCGCAGTGGCGTTGAAACAACCTACTTTGACCCTTTACTGAGCGGCGAGGCATTGCGCCGGTTAATCCGACAGGAAACGCGAGCCATCTATCTGGAGGTTCCCGGCTCACAGAGCATGGAGGTCTCTGACATTGCCGCAATAGTGGCGGTAGCGCGCGAGTTTAATCTTCTGGTCATCATGGATAACACCTGGGCAACGCCGCTGTTCTTTGATGCTATCGGGCACGGGGCAGATCTGGTGGTGCAGGCGGGCACGAAATATATCTGTGGGCACTCGGATGTGATGATTGGCATGGTCTCAGCCTCGCCGCGCGCGCTGGCGCAGCTGCAAAAGTACTATCGAGAAATCGGTATGTGCGTCAGCCCGGATGATGCCTGGCTGACGCTTCGCGGCTTACGCACCCTGGGCGTACGCCTTCGCCAGCATCAGGAGAATGCGCTGCGCATTGCCACCTGGCTAGCCACCAGACCCGAGGTGCAATGCGTTTGGTATCCCGCACTCGAAGGCGACCCTGGCCATTCCCTGTGGGCGAGGGACTTTACCGGAGCCTCGAGCCTGTTTTCCGTAGTACTGCAGCCCGCATCGAACAAGGCGGTGTCTGCCTTCCTGGAAGGATTACGCTATTTCGGCCTGGGTTATTCCTGGGGAGGTTTTGAAAGCCTGGTGCTGCCCTTTGACTGCACCGCCTATCGCAGCGCCTCATCACGAAAACCCGTCGGCCCCTGTGTGCGTTTTTACATTGGTCTTGAGGATGTTAATGATTTAACAGCCGATCTTGAGGCTGGATTTGTGCGCTTCAACGCGGCATGGGATGCGCGTTGATCTTTCCATTTCCAACAAGAATGAACATAGATGACAAAACAACTTTGTCTTGGGGGCTTTATGCGCCCGATTTGCTTACACACGGCGTGGTGGCGACATCCCGAAGCCCCCGCTGACGCCAATTTTAACTGGCCGGTCATCAAGTCTTTGGCTCAGAAACTCGAGCGGGCCTGCTTTGACGCCATTTTTACCGCTGACCATCTTGCCCTGATGCCGATGCCGCCCGAAGCGTTAAAGAGAAGCGCGACGGTCACCTCGTTTGACCCGTTGATGATGCTCTCGGCCATTGCGGCCTGCACCGACCGTATTGGGCTGATAGCGACCGGGTCAACCAGTTACGAAGACCCTTATTTGCTGGCAAGGCGTTTCGCCTCGCTCGATCACCTGAGTAACGGTCGCGCCGGATGGAATATTGTGACCACCGTGAATCCCGAAGCCGCGCTGAACTTCGGTCTGGAAACGGCGCTGAGGCATGCACAAAGGTACGAGCGTGCCGACGAGTTTTTTGAGGTGGTGACCAAGCTGTGGGACGGTTGGTCGGACAATGCGCTGAAAATGGACAAAGAGAGCGGAGTGTTTTCAGACATAGAGCGCATCCGGCCGATTAATCATAAAGGCAAGTATTTCTCGGTAAAAGGGCCGCTGAATATTGCGCGCCCCGTGCAAGGGTGGCCGGTCGTTGCGCTGGCCGGAGCATCGGAAGGTGCGCGGCAGATGGCCGCTAAGTCGGCAGACCTGGTATTTGGCAACGCCCGCAGTATCGAGACCGGGCGCAGTTTTTATCAGGACATGAAATCTCGCGCCGTGGCGTTTGGACGAAACCCCGACCATATTAAAATTCTTCCGGCTAATCAGGTTTATGTGGGACATACCCGCGCAGAGGCAATCGCTAAAAAACGCAGCATGGATGACCTGGTTCACGTTGAAAGCAATATTCCCAACCTTTCCATTCGTCTCGGTGTCGATTGCTCCAAATTCGACCCTGACAAACTTTTACCCGAACTGCCGGTGACGGAACAGGGGCAAGGAAATCAGCGTGAATGGGTGGCTCTCGCACGCCGGGAAAAACTCACCGTGCGTGAGCTGGCGAAAAGGGCAGCGGAGTCGGGGACCGGCGAAATGGTGGGCACACCGAGTGAGATTGCCGACCAAATGGAGGAGTGGTTAATGACCGGTGCCTGTGACGGATTCATTATCGTATTTCACACCGTGCCCGATGGCTATGACGACTTTGTAACGATGGTTGTTCCTGAATTACAGCGTCGCGGCCTGATGCGAACAGAATATACCGGGAATACGCTAAGGGAAAATATCGGTTTGCCAAGGCCCAACAGCCCGTTAGATAACTAATTACTGTCCTCCTTTGAATACTGATATCGCGTTATGTCTTTACCTTGTTATTTGATGAGGGGGATCCCCTTATTCATCGCTGGGCAAAGACAGTGTTATTGAAAATGGATTAAGCAAAGTTTATTTCAGGAGTCTCTACGGTGACGAATATAGTAATCAGAAAAAATAAAGCCGATTTTTCATGGCATGCTGCGGGGGCAGGCTTGCTGTCTTCTTTTGTTGGCTTTGCGTCAACCTTTACACTTATCGTTCAGGCGCTGGTAAACGTCGGCGCGACTCAGAAAGAAGCGGCCTCAGGACTCATGGCGGTGTCTATCGCGATGGGGGTCGCGGGTATTGCGTTAAGTATCAAGAATAAAATGCCGGTTAGCGTGGCTTGGTCAACGCCAGGTGCAGCACTATTATTAGGCATTGGCGCGGTCAAAGGAGGCTTTCCTGCTGCCATTGGCGCGCTCATTATGGCCGGGGTCATGCTGACTCTGGCCGGTTTATGTAAACCTCTCGGCCGGGTAATTTCCAAAATTCCTTCTTCGGTGGCCAATGCCATGCTGGCGGGCATTATTCTTAACCTTTGCGTCGCGCCTGTTCATGCCATGGCACAATACCCGCTTTATTTCGCGCCCGTGCTGCTGGTTTGGCTAATTATGCTCAAAGTGAAGAGGATTCTGGCTATTCCGTGTGCCGCCATTGCGACGCTGGTAATTATTTATCTGACCTCAGACCTGAGCCATATAACGCGGGGCAGTATCTTGCCACATTTAATGCTGGCATCACCGGTATTTAATCTCTCTTCATTGGTGAGCATTGCTATACCTCTTTTTATTGTCACCATGGCTTCACAGAATATTCCCGGTGTCACGGTGCTAAACGTCAATGGTTATAAACCCGACGCTACGCCATTATTTACCAGCACCGGCCTGTGTAGTCTGCTGGCTGCGCCATTTGGTGGCCCGGCTATCGGTCTTGCAGCCATCACGGCAGCGATTTGTGCCGGAGAAGAGGCGGGAGACGATCCTGCCCGGCGCTATTGGGCCGGCGTGGTATGCGGTGCGGCCTACATTATTTACGGCCTGGCCGCCGGTGCCGCTACGCAACTGATTTCCGTCTCACCGCCGGTATTTATCGAGGCAGTGGCAGGGCTTGCATTAATGGGAGCGCTGGGAAATTCACTGGTTAATTCCCTGAACGATAAAAATAGTCGTGATGCTGCAATCGTGACCTTTTTGGTAACCATTGGCGGTCACGCATTTTTCGGTATTGGCGGTGCGTTCTGGGGCCTGTTGGTGGGGATCGCCATGCTTTACCTGTTTAAAGCTAACGCTGAGCGCAATTAAATCTTTTAAACGTTAATTATTCAAAAAATATAAGAGAGCGACGTATGTTACACAAGATCATTCGAATCGAGGCAACGCCTGTTTTTGTACCGGGCGAGGTTGACGTTGCGGGATTAACCATTGCCGGAAAACTCTCGGGCGTTATCGTTGAGATTGAAACGGCTGGCGGTATTATCGGACACGGTTTTACCGCGGTGACCGATGAAGAAGTCATCGCTGCTATTATTCGCTCTGTCGTGACACCGAATTTATTAGGCATGGACGCCATTAATCGTGAGGCCATCTCGGAAAAACTTTACTGGTTACTCACCCCACGCGGCCAAACCGGCTACGCAAGCCATGCCATTTCAGCCATTGATATCGCGATCTGGGATATTATCGGCAAATCGACCACGCTGCCGGTGTGGCAATTGCTGGGCGGGGCGCGTTCAGAGGTTTCGTTATATACCACTTTCGGTTTTGGCTCTCTTGATCAAGAGCAGCTCGCGCATGCCGCTTCGGGCCTGGTAAAAGCGGGGCATAAGCGTCTTAAAATGCTGGTGGGCTATCACGCATTGGCGCGGCGCGACCAGGGCCGTTCGCTGGACGATGTTATTCATGACGATGCCCGTCGAGTGCGTGCGGTGCGCGAAGCCGTTGGCGATGAGGTGGAAATTTACATCGATGCCAACTGTGGCCTGGATCATTATCACGCCCTGCGTCTGGCACAGAATATCTCCGATTGTAATATCGCCTTTTTTGAAGAGCCGATTGCAGACAACGATCCGCTAAAACTTGCCGATCTGCGCAATAGAATTTCAATCCCCGTTGCCGCCGGGCAGAGCGAAGGGCAGCTGTTCCGTTTTCGCGACATGTTAACCCGCGGCGCTGTCGATATCTTGCAGCCAAATGTCTGTATCTGCGGTGGATACTCGGCGGGACTTCGTGCCGCAAGCCTCGCAAGGTCCTTTGGTGTTCCCATCGACAATGGCGGGACGTTCCCTTTCCAAAATATGCATTTGCACGCCGGAGTTGCCAACGGCGGAATGGTCGAGTGGCACGTTGTGGTGATTGATATCTGCCGGAAACTCTTTAAAGGATTACCCGATTGGGACAATGGAAAATTAACCCTGCCCACGGCGCCGGGGCTGGGTTTTGAACTCAACAAGGAAGCGCTCGGTGAATTTTCTAAAGGTCCATTCTCATTAGGGCACGGTAAAGCCTGATTGAGTTAATTAACTCATCGGAAGTCTCCAGAAGTGGCGTTTTTTATTATGGATTTTATTGATATGTCAAGGATGACATGAGCGGGTCTTTGGGGGCAATGGCAATAGCGTAAATAAAAAGGCAGCCTTGTAATGAATATAATAAAACCGAAAAAGTATCCCACTTTATATTATTGTCCCGGACACCTCTCTTTTGCCCCTCACGTCGTGTTAAACGAGTTGGGCAAGCCTTTCGAACTTGCTCGTCTTTCTATAAAAGCGGGCGATACTCAGCGGGAAAGTTTCAGGAAGCTAAATCCGAAAGGCAAGGTCCCGGTGTTAATCACCGAGAATGAAATTCTCACCGAGTCCTCGGCTATTTTGCTTTATCTCGCGCTGTCTCATCCGGAAAGCGGGCTGCTCCCGCCGACTCCCGTCGGCGCCGCCAGAGCCATTGAGTGGCTCAACTGGTTAAGTTGCATGTTAACGGGCGTTATTGCGCTCAATTTTCATCCTTCGCGTTTTACCGATGAGGTCGAATCTTTCAACGGTATTAAGGCGCGCGGGCGTCTCGAGGTTATCAAGGTTTTCGAGCAGATTAATCATCGACTGGCCGAGAATCAATGGGCGCTAAAGGAGGGGTATTCGATAGTCGATCCCGTGGTATTAATTTACTTCAGGTGGGGAACGTTATTAGAGCTTGATATGAATCAGTTTAGTCATTGGGCTGCTCATACTCAACGCATGCTTCAACGTCCTGCCGTTCAGAAAGCGCTAGCCACGGAAGAGATTGTCATCGGGAATTAATTCCCGGGCAGGACCATAGCTGGCTGAGTGCAGGTATTTATTTCATATAAACGCATCATCCGAAGAAATCTGGGGGATTTATGGCATTAATCAGTCTGGGGAATTTAGTCGACAACGTTAACGGGTTTTTTATTAAGCACGGCAAGGGTGAGTGTCACCCCATAGAGGTTGATACTAACCTGATTGATAATGATTTTCTCGACTCATTGTCGGTTGTGCATTTTGTTATTTTTCTTGAGGAAGTATTAAGCCGGGAGATCCCTATTGGCGATTTTGAATTGAATTCGATTAAAACCGTAGGGGCCATTTATGACAACTATGTGCTGGAGTCATTAAACAGGCCATAGCCCGAAGAGAGACACACATCCTGGTGAATCTATCCGTGAGAAAAAAGAGATGCCTAATGATTCCTGCTTTCTAAAGGACGAGTATTTCCAATTGTTCGCCTATGGTTCCTGTATGAACCATGAAAGTCTTTCAAAAACGTTATTAACGGATGCCAAAGCTTATTTTATCGGGCCAGCACTGTTGGCCCATCATCGGTTGATATTTAATTATTCTTCATTAAACGAGCCTGTCTGTTGCGCCAATATTCGGCCTGACTACGGTCATCGAGTGGAGGGCGCGCTGTATCGACTCCCGACTCGATTTCTCGACATTATTGATGCCCGAGAAGGTGTACCGCTGGGACGCTACAAGCGACAACGGGTAGGTGTCACAACGCTTACCGAGGGGCAGGATACCACCGCGTTTGCCTATTTTGGTCTGGTCACGTTAAACGATGAGGCGGCGCCGAGTATTCGTTATCGCGACCTGCTGCTTCAGGGATTGTACGATGCAAGAGTGTCCAGCAGATATAAATTATCCCTGCGTCAACATCTTGATTCATTGCCCGAACGGCTAATGAACATTCCGTGACGCAGGGGCCGACACCTTCTTAAAAAACAAAGTCCAAGGCTTATAAAGGCCTATTTAAAAGCAATGAATGATTTTAATTTCACAGCAAGGAACGAGAAGATGCAGCATAAAATAAAAATAGTTGAAGAGATAAATCATTGTCGGCTAGAAATTCTCTCGGAGGGCGCATCCTCGGACCCTGTTCGTATCGCACAATGCGTACGGAAAACCCTTGAGGGACATAGTGATAACGCGCACGTAAAGCTTTTATTAGAGAATATGGAAAATCATCAATTAGGTTCGAATAATTTATTGGAATTAACGTTTACCGACGATCCTGACTTTATTTTGGGCTTTTTTGAGGTGCCTTATAACCCGGACGCCTTCCTTGAGGCCGCTTTCGTTGAAGCCATTGCGATTCCACAAAACGTGCTAGATATTGTTCCTGAATCGGAAGCGTTGCCGGTATTGCTTCACTGCTGTTCTGATGGGTTTAAAAATCCGCTATCGGTTGCCATCTTTGCCGAAAACTTTCGCGATGCCGAGGTTAAGCCCTACCATAAAGCCTATTACCTGATAGAAAAATTTGTCGACCGCTTTAAATCTTATACCCGACCTGCTATCGAGGCGGCGTGGTCACCGACCGCGTTTCCCGATGTCATCACCGCCGACGATGATTTACTCACCCGCGCCAGTGCGATATGGGTGCACCTGCATGAGTATTATCACCGAACGGGCTATCTGCCGCTGCCTGAACATCTCAAAGAAAAAAGCTCTCGTAATGGCGCGGGCGCGGAGGAGCTGCGGGTGGATATCCTGTCCATTTTGGCGCTGCTGGATTTACACGCCAACGACCCCGTGTTGCGTGCCTCGATTCAGTACATTCTTGCAGAACGTTTGATTCGTTATCCCCTGCAGGCACCGCCGAAAGAGAACTATGATGCGCGTTCATCCGTCGCACTCTTTGAATATTTACAACGACATGGCGTGATCGGCCGTAAAGGCGGAAGGTTCTATTTTGTGGGCGGCTACGCAAGACTCGGCGAAGCGTTGAGATCTATACTGGTCAAGATTACTGCGCTGGAATATCGTATTAGTCAGTCACCGGCGGACGATCGCAAAAAGAAACTGTCCTTCCTGTTGCCAGATTTGGCTAAAAACAATAATCGTTGGGAGTTACTGTCATGACTGTAACCCGAGCAAACAGTCTACACAATCGACGGGGTGCCGACGTACTGCTTGAAACGCTGCACAGCGAGGGCGTCGAGTACATTTTTGGTAATCCAGGGACCACGGAATTGCCGTTGATGGACGCGCTATTACGTAATCCGTCGCTGAAATATATTCTGGCGCTTCAGGAAGCCAGCGCCGTAGCAATGGCCGACGGCTACGCACAGGCCTCCGGTAAGCCTGGTTTCCTCAACCTGCATACGGCGGGAGGGCTGGGGCATGGGATGGGCAATCTGCTCAACGCCAAGGTGTCGCAAACGCCGCTGGTGGTGACGGCGGGGCAGCAGGATACCCGCCATTCGATAAGCGATCCGCTGCTGTATGACGATTTGGTCAGCATTGCGGAGCCGGCGGTCAAATGGGCGCAGGATGTCTCCAATGCGTCGCAACTTCCGGTACTTTTGCGTCGCGCGTTTCACGATGCCAACGCCGCACCGAGTGGCCCGGTGTTTCTTTCACTGCCGATGGACATCATGGACCAACTCAGTGAAGTTGATATTGGCGAACGCTCCGAGATAGACCGCAAGGCGATAGGCGGTTCACTGCCACGACTGGCGCAGGCGTTGGCGCAGTGCTCGCCCGGCAAGCTGGCGATTATTGCCGGTGACGAAATTCATCACAGTCAGGCGGCGAAGGAAACCATTGCGGTAGCGGAGCTGCTGGGCGCGCACGTTTATGGGTCCTCTTGGCCCTCACGTATCCCTTATCCGACCTCACATGCGCTGTGGCGGGGCAACATGCCGACGACGGCGGCCAGCATCGCCGAAATTCTCAAAAACTACGAGGCCATTTTCGCGCTGGGCGGCAAATCGCTAATCACTATCCTTTACAGCGAAGGACCCGCAGTTCCTGAGGGTTGCACGGTCTATCAACTGTCGGCGGACGTCAACGATTTGGGGCGTTCATATGCGACGAAGCTGTCGATCGTCGGTGATATCAGTGCCTCACTCAAGGCGCTTATACCGGCGTTAAAAGAGGCCACGGCGGCAAATCGGTCGCGTTACGCTGCGCTGATTAGCCGCGCGGCTGATGAACGAAAATATGCCCGCGAACAGCTTGAGGCCAGCGTCGCCGAAAAATTCTCGTTACCGGTGATAGCTCCGATTGTTGCCGCTCATGAGGTGGTCAGGGCGATTGGGCCAGACGTGGCGATTGTCGACGAGGCACTGTGCGTTTCATCGCTGATGCGCAAGTTCCTTAACAGCCATCATTCAGGCCAGTACGCCTTTATGCGCGGCGGTGCATTGGGGTGGGGAATGCCGGCGGCTATCGGCTACTCCCTGGGTCTGGCCAAGCAACCCGTGGTCTGTCTGGTCGGTGACGGCGCCGCCCTGTATTCGCCGCAGGCAATGTGGACTGCGGCACACGAGAACCTGCCGATCACTTACGTGGTCATGAACAACCAGGAATACAATATTTTGAAGAATTTCATGCGTAATCAGGCGCATTACTCTTCGTCGCAGAGCAACACGTTTATCGCGATGGATATTGTGAATCCAAGTATTGATTATCTGGCGCTGGCGCAGTCGATGGGATTGAGCGGCAGGCAGATCCGACGTGCCGAGGATATTGCACCGGCGATTGAGGCGGCGATTGCCAGCGAGAAGCCTAACTTAATTGAGATAATCGTGAGTGCGGGCTGATAGCTGATATCAGTATTGCCGCGGCAGCAATGCCCGATTGCCAGGAAAAAGCCCCGTTTTCAGACGGGGCTTTTTTGGTCGAAATTACTTCAGAGCCGCGAGGGCAGACTCGTAGTCTGGCTCATCGGTGATTTCACCGACCAGCTGGCTGTAAAGCACGTTGTCTTGCTCATCCAGCACCACGACTGCGCGAGAAGTCAGGCCAGCCAGAGGACCGTCGGTGATAGCAACGCCGTAGGTCAGTTTGAACTCGTCACCGCGCAGGGTGGACAGGGTAACGACGTTAGACAGGCCTTCTGCGCCGCAGAAGCGTGACTGGGCGAACGGCAGGTCGGAAGAGATGCACAGCACGACGGTGTTGTCGATTTGGCCCGCAGCTTCATTGAATTTACGCACGGACGCGGCACAAACACCGGTGTCAACGCTTGGGAAGATGTTCAGAACTTTACGCTTACCGACGAAGCTGCTCAGCGCAACGTCGGAAAGGTCTTTGGCAACCAGTGTGAAAGGTTTGGCAACATCGCCTTTTTGCGGCAGCTGGCCAGCAACGCTAACGGGGTTACCCTGAAGATGTACGGTCTGAGTCATGATTTGTCCTTTGTGCTATTAAGCCAGGTTATTAAGTTTTTGCGAACTTCCACAGTGTAAGTTAACAAGTATTTGTTTGGTAGGGAACTTTTCAATTAGGGCGGGGGGAGGGCAGAGCGGCCCTTATTCGCTTTTGGGTCAAAAGCACGTGCCCTGCACGCTGGGCGCTGACCCAGACCAGCCAAGGCCCCTTGGAACCCCACGCCTTGTTATCGGTGCATGTGTCTTGCCAGCCGATGAGTTTGTTTCAGCGGCCTACGCCACGCTTCGTGCCACTGGAAAGCACTCCAAACATGAGCGGCGACACGTATCAAGATGGATAAAAGGCGCAGAGAGGCAAGAGGTGGCGCTTTCCACTCTTGATCCAAAAGTCCTTGACCTTCCCCCAAAAAATTTGCAATTAAAAGCCTATTTGTAATTAAAAGCCCCCCCCTGTCTATAATAACTACAGCCTCCCTGCATTCTGCCCGAAGGCGCTTTTATGGAGCGGTGAATGAGACGTGTACGCTTTTATCCGGAAGCCTGGCCTCTGCATACGGCCTTTGTGATAGCCCGCGGCAGCCGCAGCGAAGCAAGGGTCATCGTGGTTGAAATTGAAGAGAACGGTGTGATCGGCGTCGGTGAATGCACCCCGTATCCGCATTTTGGGGAAAGTGAAATTTCGGTCATGGCGCAGCTCGGTGCCACTGCGCCGATTATCGAGCAGGGCACCAGCCGGTGGGAACTGCAAAGTCTGCTGCCCGCCGGGGCGGCGCGGAATGCGCTGGACTCTGCGCTGTGGAATCTTGAACAGCAGCAGAGCGGTCAAACTTTGTGGCAGCTCACTGGCACCACGCCGCTGCCTTCCATCAGCATGGCGCAGACCCTAAGCATTGATACACCCGAAGCGATGGCACAGGCCGCTATCGCCAATCAGCAAAATGGCGCAACCCTGCTGAAGATTAAGCTCGATGATCATTTCATCACCGAGCGCATGGTGGCGATTCGCAGTGCGGTACCGAATGTTTCGCTGATTGTCGACGCCAACGAATCGTGGCAGAGCGAAGGGCTGGCGGCACGCTGTCAGCTGCTGGCCGACTTAGGCGTATTGATGCTTGAACAACCCCTGCCGGTGGGACAAGACGATGCGTTAGCCAATTTTATTCATCCATTGCCGATTTGCGCCGATGAAAGCTGCCATACCGTCGAGAGCCTGCCGCAGCTGGTTGGCCGCTATCAAATGGTGAACATCAAGCTGGACAAAACGGGGGGACTTACCGGGGCATTGGCGCTGGCGTCGGCTGCCAAAGAACGAGGAATGGAGATTATGCTCGGCTGCATGCTTTGCACCTCGCGAGCGGTGCGGGCCGCGCTGCCATTAACTACAGGCGCAAAGTTTATTGACCTCGATGGGCCGACCTGGCTTGAAAAAGACGTGGTACCCGGTCTGGCGTTTCACTGTGGCGTCATTGATTTGCAGGCCACGGGGGACTAACGGGGTTCCATAAAACGAATCAAGCCCCTGAGCGGTGGGCTACAGGGGCTTGATTAACGCGTCCAGAGAAGGGGATTATTTCTCTAGCGGGTTAAAGACCGTATAGGCGGTACAGTTATACTGCTGGCCAGCCATCGTCAAATGATAGAGCTCGGCACCGCTGGTACCCGCTGGCGCCTCGTCAATACCGAACAGGATGGTGGTATTTGACGGGTCTGGCGTGAAAGTTTTAGTGTCCGGGTTATAGGTGGACAACACGTACTTCACCTTGTCACTCATATCGGCGTCACGGTTACCGAAATAAATCTGTGAAGCGTTAGTTTTAGGATCGGTAATCTGCAACACCATCGTGTCTTGGCTAGTGATAGCACTGGTCAGAACCTTCATGCCGCCACAGTGGGTGTAGCCCGCTGCAGTATAGTTGCCAATCATCTCGGCTGCATGCACCACGTTGGTCATGGAACCAACAACCAACAATGACAGAAGCAATTTTTTCATTTTTTGTTTAACCTGATGTTTAAGCCAGCCACCACGTGTGCCGGGCGTGATACTTATACAATATGAGTCGATGAGAATTTGTAACAAAGTATCATAATATGCAAAGTGTTAGGCTAAAAATACGCTCAAAAAAACACGTTCCACGTCACGTCCCACATCTTGAAACACTCTATCCCGCTGCGTTTACACCTTCCTCGACCACCCATGGCATTATTACTGGCTTTATCGGTCATTATTACCTGAATTACCCGAGCATTTTCGGCCGATTTGTTGGAGCTTCAAAGAGTTAACGCTAAACTAATTTTAAATAGTAGAGAGAGTGAGGAATACCGTGGAAGTCATCAAGGGTGAAGAGTTACAAGTTTCGGATGCTGTTTATGCTTATCAGCTAGACGGTAAAGGTGGCGTACAGGACATAGATCAAAACTGTCAGGCCAGTACCGACAAGCCCTGCTGGCTGCACCTCGATTATTCAATGCCTGACAGCGAAAAATGGATTAACAGTACGCCGGTTCTGCCAGACAGCGTGCGTGAAGCGCTTGCCGGAGAGAGTATTCGTCCGAAGGTTTTGCGTATGGGTGACGGCACGCTAATAACCCTGCGTAGCATCAATCTCAATGCCAACGCGCGTCCGGACCAGTTGGTGACTATTCGCGTTTATCTGACCGACAAGATGATTATCTCGACCCGTCACCGCAAAGTGTTCTCGATGAATGAAATCATCAATGATATGCAGCATGGCACCGGTCCGACCGATACCGGCAGCTGGCTGGTTGAAATGTGTGATGCGTTGACCGATCACACCAGCGATTTTATCGAGGACCTCCACGACAAGATAATTGACTTTGAGGATGCGCTGCTGGAGCAACAGCTGCCAGAGCGCGGTGAGATGGCGCTGCTGCGCAAACAGCTGATTGTTCTGCGTCGTTATATGGCGCCACAGCGTGACGTGTTTGCTCGTCTGGCAAGCGAACGTTTCCCGTGGATGACCGATGATGAGCGTCGCCGCATGCAGGAAATCGCCGACCGTTTGGGCCGTGGGCTTGACGATCTGGACGGCAGCATTGCCCGTACCGGGGTGCTTTCCGATGAAATTAGCTCGTTAATGGCCGATGCCTTGAACCGCCGTACTTACACCATGTCGCTGTTGGCAATGGTCTTCCTGCCAACCACGTTCCTGACCGGTTTGTTCGGCGTCAACCTCGGCGGTATTCCTGGCTCGAGCAACCACATGAGCTTTGCAATATTCTGTGCGCTGCTGGTGGTATTGGTCGGCGGCGTCGCCTGGTGGATGAAGCGCAGCAAATGGCTGTAACTCCCTACGTAGCGGGTAAAAAAGCATAAAAAAAAGCCGGTCATAGACCGGCATTATTCGAATCAAACGCTATGCAATAATTCTAAATAACTAAATAAGACAATATGGAGCACAACGCCCATCGCTTGACGTTGCATTCACCTGCGAAATAGATATTGCTTCAATCCACGCTGATATTTATTGATTTAGAACAAGTTTTTGTCCGTAAACAGCCCTCTTTTTTTCCTCGCACCGCTGCTTTTCAGATTCTGATGAGAGTTCACCGCCATTTCCCTCTCTTTGACGATGCTCCTGACATACTTCATCCCTCTATCCATAAAGATATCTAGACATCTAAACGCCGCTTTTGTACAGTGTTGCCAGGTTAAATAATTCTTCATCTAAACAGTAACCAGTGGGTAAACATACAAAAAATGACCAGTAACATTGTGATCCTCGATGGCGGCATGGGCCGCGAACTGGCCCGAATGGGCGCACCGTTTCGTCAACCCGAGTGGTCTGCTTTAGCATTGATGGAAGCACCACACTTTGTTCGTCAGGCCCACGACGCCTTTATTGCCGCGGGTTCACAGGTCATTACCACCAATAGCTATGCCGTGGTGCCATTTCACGTTGGCGACGATGTCTTCTCGCAGCGCGGTGCCGAGCTGATCGCGCTATCGGGCAAGCTGGCGCGCGAGGCGGCGGACGCGGCTCCCAGGCCGGTCAAGGTCGCGGGTTCGCTACCGCCGGTGCTGGGCTCTTATCGTCCCGACCTGTTTGAGCCAGTGAAAGCCCGAGCGCTGCTCTCGGTGCTGGTGGCTGGACTTAATGAAAACGTCGATTTATGGCTGGCTGAAACGCAGAGTTCTGTCGCTGAAGTGGAGCTGGTACGCGAGGTTTTGGGCGACGATAAACGCCCGCTTTGGCTGTCGTTTACTCTGCAAGACGCCCTGAATCCGCAGGAACAGGCCGTGCTGCGCTCTGGCGAATTGGTGGCTGCAGCCGTAGACGCCGCGTTGCGCCTTAACGCACAAGCGGTGTTGTTCAACTGTAGCCGTCCGGAAGTGATGGCGAGCGCCGTCGCTGAAGCCAGCAAAATATTGAAACAACAGGGCGTCTCGCTGGACATTGGCGTTTATGCCAATGCGTTCGAGCCTTCTGACAACAAGCGCGGGGCTAACGAAGGTCTCAGCGAGATGCGTAAAGATACCGATCCACAGGGATATTTGAGCTTTGCCGAGGAGTGGGTCGCGGCCGGTGCCACGATGATTGGCGGCTGTTGTGGCATCGGCCCAGAACATATTGCTGCCCTGAATCAGGCGCTGGCTTCAACAAGCAAATCCTAAAAACAACGAATTCTTAAAAACAATAATCAGCGATTGGAGGCTGTGCCTCTCATTAAGGGATACTCATGATAGATCGTCGTTCGTTTATCAAAGGCGCAGGGGCTCTCTCTGCCGTGGCGGCAACCAGTTCTCTGTGGCCGTTTTCAAACGCTTTTGCCGCCGTTACAGCGGTACCTAAAAAGGGTGGACACCTGGTGGTCGGCATTGATAATGCCTCCAGCACCGACCGTCTCGATCCGGCTTTCTGGTTTGAAACCTATATGTATTTCGTCGGCTCGCAGATTTTCAACAGCCTGGTCGAGATAGATGAAAAGGGCGAACTGGCACCATCACTGGCAGAGTCCTGGTCGTCCGCCGACGGCAGCAAGACCTGGAACCTGAAAATTCGTCAGGGCGTGCAGTTTCATGACGGGCGCGCATTGACCGCCAAAGACGTGGTTTATTCGCTTAATCACCACCGAGGCGAAAAGTCGACCTCGCCGGTCAAAGGCTATCTTGACCCGGTTGAGTCGATTACCGCGACCGGCGACCATGAAGTGACTGTCAAGTTGAACGCGGCGGACGTCGAGTTTGTGTGGCTGCTGAGCGCGGTACACTTTGTGATTACCGCAGAAAACGAAAGCTTCGACAAAGGCATCGGCACCGGTGCCTTTATTCTCGAGAAATTCCAGCCCGGCGTGACTACGCTGACCAAACGTAATCCTAATCACTGGAACAGCGAACGCGGCCACGTTGATTCAGTTGAAACGTTGGCGATGAACGACTCCACGGCGCGCGTTGCTGCGCTGGTGAGTGGCTCCGCGCAGCTTATCAACCGCGTTAATCCACGCATCGTGGGCCGTATTCAGCACATGCCGAATATTCAGCTGGTGCGAGCGAAAGACAGCGCAATTTATACCTTCCCGGGGCTGTCTAATCTTGCGCCGTTCAACAATGTCGACGGCCGTCTGGCGCTAAAATACGCCATCGATCGTAAACAAATTATCGACACTGTGCTCGGCGGCTACGCCAGCGTGGCGAACGATAACCCGTTCTTCCCGTCGAATCGCTACTTTGCCAAAGACATTCCGCAGCGTCCTTACGATCCGGATCAGGCACGCTTCCACTGGAAAAAGTCAGGCTTTACCGGTCCATTAACCCTGTCCGTTGCCGATGCCGGTTTCCCCGGTTCGGTGGACGCGGCACAGCTCTATCAACAGTCTGCCGCCAAGGCCGGTATCGATCTCAAGGTCGATCACGTGCCGGATGACGCTTTCTGGAACGATACCTGGCAGAAAAAGGTGTTTGTTTCTTCTAACTGGGCCAGCCGCCCGACCGCTGATGCCATGCTGTCACTGGTGTTTACCAGCCAGTCATCCTGGAATGAGTCCGCATGGCACGTTCCGGCCTTTGACGCGATGGTAAAAGCCGCGCGAGGCGAGCAGGACGAAGCGCGCCGCAGGCAGATTTATCACGATATTCAGGTGATGCTGGTCGATCAGGGCAGCGAAATTATTCCGCTTTACGCTGACGCCCTCGACGGCTGTTCAACCAAAATCAAAGGCTTTACCTCAGTACCTGGGATGCCGCTGAGCGGCAACCGCGCGGCGGAAAAAGTCTGGATCGAGAGCTGAAGCTGAAGCCATAACGCGGATAAAAAAGTATGTCGGAAATGATTACGCAACGGCCTTCGGGCCGTTCATCTTTACTGCGACTGGTCACGCTGCGCCTGTGCTACGGCGTGTTGATGGTGCTGGCCGTTTCGGTGCTTATCTTTATTGGCGTTCAGCTTTTACCGGGCAACGCCGCCACGGCGATTCTGGGGCAGAGCGCCACGCCCGACGCCATCCGTGAGCTGAACCTGCAATTGGGGTTGGATAAACCCGCCGTTGGACGCTATCTCAATTGGCTTGCAGGCATTCTGCACGGTGATTTTGGCATCAGCTATACCAGCCGAGAGTTTATCGCCGGCCCGCTGTTTGTCCGCCTTGGCAACACGCTGTTCCTGGCAGGGTGCACGGCGGTGATTGCCGTGCCGTTGGCGCTGGGTATCGGTTTTCTGTCGGTGCGATATCAGGGCGGGATTATCGATACGTTGCTCAACGGTGTAGCGCGCGCCGCCGTGGCGCTGCCGGAGTTTTTCTCCGGCTATCTGCTTATCCTGATTTTTGCCATCACGCTGGCCTGGGCCCCAAGCAACAGTACGTTGTCTGATTCGATGTCCTTCACCGCAAGACTGTCTGCCATCGCGCTGCCGTGCGCTACCTTAGTGCTGGCGATTGTCGGCCATATGAGCAACATGACCCGAGCGGCGCTGATTGCTGCCCAGAGCGCGGCCTACGTTGACACCGCGCTGCTGAAAGGGCTAACGCCGGCACGCATTCTGTGGCGTCACGTATTGCCGAACGCACTCGGTCCGATAATCAACGTGGTCGCCATCAACCTGGCCTACCTGATGGTTGGCGTGGTCATCGTTGAGAACGTATTTGTTTATCCCGGATTAGGGCAGTACATGGTGGACAGCATTAGCAAGCGCGACATCCCGGTCATGCAGGACTGTGCGCTGCTGCTGGCGGGGATTTACATCCTGCTCAACCTGCTGGCCGACGTGTTGGCGTTGATTGCCAACCCGCGTTTACGCCATCGTCGTTAAGTGCTGCTAAAGGAATTTTGAGATGCCTGCATTAAAACCAACCGCAATTCTGGGACTGACAGGGCTGACCCTGTTCGTGCTGATTGCCGTCTTCGCGCCTTGGCTGGCGCCTTATGCGCCGGATAAAGTCATCGGGATGGCCTGGCAGGCGCCCGACGCCACGCTGCGTCTCGGCACCGATAATCTGGGGCGTGACCTGCTGTCGCGTATGATTTGGGGGACTCGGGTGTCGCTCGGCGTTACCGCTCTGGCCGCCGTGCTGGCCTTCGTCGTGGGCTGTACGCTCGGCTTTATCGCAGGGGTGAGTGGCGGCTGGCTCGACCAGACTATCTCGCGCATCAACGATATGATCATGGCTATCCCCACGCTGATTTTCGCTCTGATCGTGCTTGCGGTGTTGCCTAAAACTATTCTGACGCTAACGCTGGTGCTAGGGCTGCTGGAGTCCACCCGCGTACTGCGTGTCGCGCGTGCGCTGGCGGTTGAAATCGGCGTGATGGAGTTCGTGGACGTCGCCCGACTGCGCGGTGAAAGCCTCGGTTGGATCCTCTGGCGAGTCATTTTGCCCAATTCGCTGCAAACGCTGATTGCCGAGTTTGGGCTGCGCTTTATCTTTATTTTGCTGTTCCTGTCCGCACTGTCGTTCCTTGGACTGGGCATTCAACCGCCGACGGCCGACTGGGGCGGACTGGCGCGTGATAATAAAGACGGCATCCTGTTTGGCGTCTGGGCCGCACTGGTTCCGGGCGGCGCGATTGCTGTTCTGGCGCTCGCCATCAATGCGGTCGCCGATTGGCTGATGAGCGGCTCGACGCGTTCATGGGGAGGTCATCATGGGTAATCCTTTGCTTCAGGTTGAGCAGCTGGTCGTGGTTTCGAGCGATAAAACTCAGCGCCGTTTGGTCGATAATGTCAGCTTCGACCTGAAGGCCGGTGAAGTGCTGGGACTAATTGGCGAGTCTGGTGCGGGGAAATCGACTATCGGACTGGCGATTCTCGGCCACTGCCGTCACGGCATGCGCATCGCGTCGGGCAGTATCAGATTTAATGGCACTGAATTGGCCCGACAGTCGCAGCGGCAGTTGAGAACGCTGCGCGGCAGAAAAATCGCCTATGTGGCGCAATCTTCCGGCGCGGCGTTTAACCCTGCGATAACTATCGGCGAACAGGTTATCGAGGCGACGCTCAAGCATCGTATTCTTCCTCGCCAACAGGCGCAGGCGAAAGCTATCGAACTGTTCACCCAGCTGGGTCTGCCGGAACCGGCGCAGTTTTATCAGCGCTATCCGCATCAGGTTTCCGGCGGGCAACTTCAGCGCGCCATGATAGCGATGGCGCTCTGCGCGGGACCGGAGTTACTGATTTTCGACGAGCCGACCACCGCGCTCGACGTGACCACCCAGCTTGGCGTGCTCAAAGCCATTGCCGACGTCATCCGCCTTTCCGGTGTAGCGGCCATTTATATTAGCCATGACCTGGCGGTGGTGGCGCAGATAAGCAATCGAATCATGGTGTTGCAGCACGGCAAGACGGTGGAGCACGCGACCACCGAAAGACTGCTGCACGCGCCGGAACAAGACTATACCAAACGCCTGCTGACCGCACAGGGTGAACCGCGCGAGGCGATGCCGATGAATCAGCCCGAGCTGTTGCGCATCGATAACATCAGCGCGCGATACCATCATCAGCCGGTGCTAAAAAATCTTTCCCTGTCACTACCCCGGGGGCGGACGTTGGCGGTTATTGGCGAATCGGGTTCCGGTAAATCGACGTTAGGCAAAGTGATTTGCGGGCTGCACAAGCCGGAAAACGGCGAAGTGAGCATTGAAGGGCAGGCGTTGAGCGCAGGTCTGCGGGCGCGCAGTCGCCAACAGCTACGTGATATACAGCTTATCCATCAAATTCCCGATACTGCGCTGAACCCGAAAGAGATTATCGGCAAGCAGATTTCGCGCGTGCTCGAGTGTTTCACCGAACTTACCCGCCAGCAGCGTGCCGAGCGCGTTTCCGAGCTGCTGACGCAGGTGGGGCTGAGTCCTGAACTGGCTGCCCGTTATCCTGCGGCGCTGTCGGGCGGGCAGAAGCAGCGCGTCTGTATTGCTCGCGCGCTGGCCGCTGAACCCAAGCTGATTGTCTGTGATGAACCCACCTCAGCGCTGGACCCGCTGGTTGCCCGCGACGTGTTGGCACTGTTGCGTCAGATTCAGCATCAGACCGGTATTTCATACCTGTTTATTACTCATGACCTGAAGGTGGTGCGTGAGGTTGCCGACGAAGTCGCCGTGCTGTTTAAAGGCGAGATTGTGCGCAATGGCTCGGTGAACACCACGCTTTCAGAGCCTTTGGATAATTACACCCGTGAGCTGCTGCGTTCGGTGCCAGAGATGCGTATCGGTTGGCTGGAAGAACAGACGGCCTGATTTTTTGCGACACAGGTAATAAAAAACGCGCTGTAAGCTTAGGCTTCAGCGCGTTTTTTATTTTGTCCGCAGAGGCGGGGGATTACTTGATCTGCAGGACGTCAAGACGTTCGACTACCAGGTCCTCTTCCGCCTGCCAGCCGACGGGCTGCATTGGGATGTCTTCGCGATCGAAGGCCAAATCACCGCCGTCAACGATTTCATCACCGTGCTTGATGCCCTTGAAGTCGAACAGGTTGGTATCGTTAAGGTGCGAAGGCACGACGTTCTGCATGGCGCTGAACATGGTCTCGATACGGCCCGGATAACGTTTGTCCCAGTCTTTCAGCATGTCGCTAATGACCTGACGCTGTAGGTTTGGCTGCGAGCCGCACAGGTTGCAAGGGATAATCGGATAACCACGAGCAATCGCAAAACGCTCGATGTCTTTTTCACGGCAGTAGGCCAGTGGGCGGATAACGATGTGTTTGCCGTCGTCGCTCATCAGCTTAGGGGGCATACCTTTCAGTTTGCCGCCATAGAACATGTTGAGGAACAGGGTTTGCAGGATATCGTCGCGATGATGGCCGAGCGCGATTTTGGTACAGCCTAATTCGGTAGCCGTGCGGTAAAGGATACCGCGGCGCAGACGGGAGCACAGCGAGCAGGTGGTTTTGCCCTCCGGGATTTTGTCTTTTACGATAGCGTAGGTATTTTCTTCAACGATCTTGTATTCGACACCCTGCTTATCGAGGTATTCCGGCAGAATGTGCGCCGGGAAACCCGGTTGTTTCTGGTCAAGATTAACGGCAACCAGAGAGAAATTGACCGGCGCGCTTTGCTGCAAATTGCGCAGAATTTCAAGCATGGTATAGCTGTCTTTACCACCAGACAGGCAGACCATGATGCGGTCGCCTTCTTCAATCATGCCAAAATCAGCAATAGCTTTACCAACGTCACGACGCAGACGCTTTTGGAGTTTATTCAGGTTGTATTGCTCTTTCTTGCTAACTTCTTGATTATCAAACATTATATCGACACTCGAGATCTAAAAAGGGCACCAGTGGGGCAATATTCAGGCTGGCGCCAGCCGACAAAATGCGGCACGGAGTTAATTGGCGTGTATGTTACGGATTACGCGGGCGAAAGCCAACACGTTTTAAGCGGGGTTAGGCTGGGTTTTTAAGGATATTGAGGCTGTATAAGGCATGGCAGTTTTCTGCGTTGAGTTCTGTTTGCTACTAACCTAAAGTCAGACTGTGCAGCAAAGGCCCTAAGAAATTCCCTGACATATCAGACTTGTACTCTGATATGTCGTGAGGTGTTAAAGGGACTCGACAAGATTTTGCTTCATTTCCTATACCGAACCTTAGAAGCTGTATTGAATTCCCACCCGCAGGCGGGTCTGCCTTTCGTGGGTATTTTTTCGAACCGAGACATTGCCAATTTCGGCATAGGGCGTCCAATGGTGATTGATGTTGTAGGCAACTTTAAAATCTTCTTCATAGTCCCATTTAGCATTATCAAACAGAATCTGATTACTGTGTTTATAAATATAGTTATATTCGAAACGCCAGTCGGCAAGGCGATAGCCGAGCCAAATCTCTTCGCGATGAGTTTTTTTATCATTATTACCGTTGTCATAGTGTGTCTCTTCATAACGATAGCGTGTATTAAAATAAATGCCGCTGGAGAAAGTGTATCCAGCGGCCAACGACGGCTTGTAGACTTTATTGCCGGAATTCACCTCAACGGCAAATCCTGGCTGCAAAAAAAACGACTTTGTTGCTTTATATTGATAGGTAAGCGTCGTTTCCGTGCCGTTACCCACCATTCTGTTAAACGGTTGATTGGGGTTATTATCCCCGGAGCGCCATTTATCTTCGAAAGATAAACCGATACCATTGGCAAAGCGGTGTGATATTAAGATCCGGTCTTTATGCTGTTTACTGTCATCAAGCCATTCGTGTCGAATATCAAGGGTAACGGCATGACTGCTTGCGCTGGCCAGCAGCAGGCCGCAGATCAGCAGTCTGTGATTTATCATTTTAGAGCTCCCTGAAATATTGAGCAGTATTAGGGTATTTAGCGTCTCTTCCTGTTAATGAAACTGCCTTTATTTCCTTGCTAAAAAATTGGAGTAATTAAATTCTCCGTCAGGAAGACGTGAAATGGGGCTTGGAAGCCGCGTGGAAATAAAGCTGTCGGGCTGGATCTCTTGATGTAAAGCATTCACCGTTCTGCGATGGGCATAGAAATAATTGCTGCTGTCTACGTTTCCGCTGACTACATCGTTATATCTGCCCTCTGAGGATCTCAGCGAAATATTGGCTTTAAACGTTCCTTGTTTATCCGCTGGGGTATAGGGTGAAGGACGGAACAGGAAGTTGAATCTTTTATTGTCAACGGCACGATTATTTTCAACGATCAAGGCACCTGGGTTGAAGTTATCGGTGAAGCCGTCCATGCCGTTTTCTACGGCAACATTATTGCGGATAACATGAGCGACAGGCAGGCCTTCGCCGCCGAGTTTAAAGCCGTTGCTGCCGTTGTGTACCGAGAGGCTGTTTTCTATTGTGACGCTGCCGTTCGGACCGTCTTCAATCTTGTTGAACAAATCAAAACCGTCATCGATGTTATCGTGCGAGTAGCAGTTAACGAGGCGATTTCCCTCTCCTACGCGCATTTTCACTGCAAATCCATCGGCATTTTTATGCCCCGGATCTTTATTTCCCCAGGATTCTGAATTGCTTATTAGATTATGACTGGCCCAAAGTGCGCGGCCAATACCCTCCGGTGAGGCAACCCAAATACCCGTATCGTCTGCGTTATGTGCCTTAACGTTGTTGATGTGATTATAACTACCAGCAATGTGAAAGCTCTTTTGAGTCACGGTGATCCCCTCAATTTGCCAATAGCTTGCGTCGAGGGTAAGCCCGTTGAACACCACGTTATTACTCTCCGGACGCAGCGTTTTAGGTTTTTTTGCCGTGCCACTCGCCGTTGCCGGGATCTCGCTGGCAGGGTATTCACCGTCAGCCATCCACAGCGTGCCGCCGGGGGCTAACAGGTTGACTGCGGTCGCGAAATCCAGCGGATGTTGCCGAGTTCCATCGTTATCTGCTGCCCCCTTGGCTGAAACGTAAAGCCGCTGCGGATGACTCACCGGCACCCGTTTGACAGGGAAAATGCGGCTCAGGGGTTTAGCGTTATCCGGGATAAATTCTATGTTTATTTTGCCCTCGGGTTGTTGGAGATGAAATGGTACAGCGACCGCTTCACCACCGCCAATAGCCGTCTGGCTAAGCAGCGTTTGTTCACCCATTTTGATCTGTATCTGCCCGCGCTCATTGGTTCGCAGCTGGAAAATGCCGTTCTGGCTTGCTACAACAGGCGATGACATGATCTCGATATGGGGCTCGAGAGGCGGCGCGACATAAGGCGGAGACGGTTGGGTATCGGCCGCGCTGAGTATCAGTTTGGTATGGTTAACGGTAATGCGGGCGTTGCGCGAGGCGAAAAACCCAACGTAATAACCCGTTTTATCCAGCTTTGTAATCAGGTCAGCGCCATTGAGAGTTTTACTTACCCACCGGTGGCTGCTTTCTGGCGCATAGGAGACCTCAAACCCTTTATCGGTCCGAGTCAGTCGCAAAGAGAAATGTGCAGGCGTTGTCAAAGGATGATAGGCCTCGCGCACAATACCTATACCGATATTACCCCATGGATGTTTCACTCCCTGGCGGGCTATTAAGGCTACTTCCTGTGGCTTATCTCCGATTGCCATTACCGTGTTCATCACCATATTGGAGGCTGCCGGAAGCTCCTCAACGCCGGGTTTGGTTACTGGTTGCCGTGCCTTGCCCAGGATATTGCGTACTAATAATCCGGCACCTTCCTGTCCGGCAGGTTTTGCCCCGTTTTCAGGACCTAATTGATTCAGCGTGACATCGGCTTCCAGCTGGAAATTTACATCACCCGGCAGTCGTGTATAGAAATAAGTCAGGCCGTCATGGCTGTTACCTATTTTACCGCCTCGACTTTCCAGCGTAAAAGGTGTGGCAAGTTTTACACCGGCCGTGGGAACGGATTTCCCGTCCGCCAGAAGCGTTTCATTGATGCCAATTTTATCCTGCAGGACATTGGTGGCGAAATTAACGTCGGTCGACTGACCGAAGGTGATGCTGTGCCAAATCAGACTGCTCGCTTCAGGCACAGTACCCGCCAAGACTTGCGCACTTATTCCGCATGACAGCGCAACAATCAATACCTTAGATTCCCACATAATTGTTCTCATCCTAAAAACATAAATTGTGCTGGTTACGGGATGAACCCGACACTTTAAAAATGAAACAACGTTTCATTTTTAAAGGTATAGCATTTTATATTGCAGGCTTGGGGAGAATTAATGTGAAGCGATTCACGTTTGAATAAGCGGGTTAGCTTTTTTTGGACCGTTTTGCGATGCCCGTAGTATTTCGGCACAGCCTCGAAGGAGGGCGTGCTTTTGGATATCACGGTCACCGACATGATTACCGACCAGGAGCGGGAAGAATTTTTTAAGCGATTGAGGCGCTGTAACGGACAATTTATTGATTCGAGCGGCTGGGGGGCGCTGGGGTTTATAGTCGCAACAGCGAGGGAATCATTGAGGGGGGGCTGATTTTCCTGTAGCAGGCATACAGCGGCATTATCTGACTAAGGTAAATCTGCCTGAATTTCTCGAGGCCTGACAGGAGTAGGCCGCTGAGTCCCTGCGATAAAAGGGCGTAGTGGGTCAGTCTGGATTGCCTGACAGAGCAAACCATTTTCGAAAGGCAGCCTTTCCTGATGAGGTGATATTCACCTCTCTGAAACCCTGAACGCGTTTTAGCCAACCCCGGTGTTCACAGAGAGTAAAAAAAGCAGCGCCAGCATCTCCCCCTAGATGAGAGCGTCGTTCGCTCCAGTCCAGACAGGCGCAGCAAGGCTTTCGTTTGGTTTTAGGGTCAAGCACGACGCCCATTTGCTGAAAATTTTCGTGACCTTTTTCCGTGAGGTGAGTGCCATCATCGTTTATCCAGCCCTCGCGCCTCATAGATTCGTAAATTTCTACCGCGACTTCTCCGGCCAAATGGTCATAGCAGGTACGTGCCACTCTCAATTGCACCGGAGTTCGAGTTTTAGGCGGGGGAATTCTTTTCCACGACACACCCATCATCATCTCGACCAACTGCCCAACTTCATGGCCTGCAAGGCGATAATAACGATGTCTCCCCTGCGAAAGGCAAGTGATCAGATGGCTATTGACCAGCCGGTTCAGGTGAGAGCTCGCCGTTGATGAAGCAATATCCGCAACGGCGCTGAGTTCAGTGGCGGTCCACGCTCTCCCGTCCATCAACGCACACAACATTTTGACGCGCGACGGGTCAGACATGGCGGCCGCGAGGGCCGCCATAGAGGATTCGAGCTGAGTATCACTATCATCGACTTCGATTTTGTTAAGCATATTTATCAGGAAACCGGAGCCCATGGCTCAGTAATTTTAGCTGCAATTTGTTGATTATCGGTGATTAAAATCAGTCTATTGGCATGATCACTGTACTGAGTCAGAATATTAACACCGTTTTTAGACAACGCGGCGGCAATTTCGCCAAACTCGCCGGGGCGCTCCTGCTTAAGCTTTCTGATGATGGGTTCATTGATACTTTTGACCCTGAACCCTTCACTCTCAAGGACCCATTTAGCTTTATTACCCTCCTCAACGAGGAAGTGCGCGTGGCACTCATTACCTGCCGTAAAAATGCCGCCTCCTTCCAGACCGACGTCGTGATGCCCCAGTATTTTACCCAACCAGGCCAGTTCACCCGGGGTATTCTTCAGAATCACGTGAATATCGTACATTTGTTATCCTCTGTCTTCCGATGAATAATCGCGTATGACCTGAGCGATACGAATTCTGTAAAATGTGAAAATAGAATCCCGACCTTCCGCCTGTGCGCTCATATGGAAGATATTCTTTTTCCAGGTCAGGACCGCCTCTTCATCGCGCCACCAGGAAAGTGATAGAATTTTCCCCGTTGATGCCAGGCTCTGAAAACGCTCTATGGAAATAAACCCGTCAATCTCTGCGAGCATCGGTTTTAGCTCGGCGGCGAGCGCCAAATATCTTTCCTGCATAGTAATATTGTACTCAGCTTCAAAAAGCACTGCGATCATTCTCTCTCTCCCTACGAATATGTAAGAGAAAGATTAGCGGTTTGCCGCGCTGATACTTCGACGTAGAGCGAAATGTGGAATTTAATGAATAGGGCTATTGGCTCCTCAGGGCCGATCGTACCTTCTTCGAACAGGGTAATTTCATATTTATACTGTGCGCCATTTTCTTGAATCTTTTCTTTTGCCAAAAAGAGGGGTTTATTGAAATGATTAAATAATTACTTATTGATCAGGTTTCTGAATAATACCTCTCGGTTAATTAACCTTTTCGTTACTAACGACGTGGTGTGATATGTTCTTTTTTATATGAAATTATTACTGGTCGTATATTTCAGCCAGTGTTAGCTGCGCACCTTTATCTGGTGCAATAAGAATCTCTCTCTATAAAGAATTTTCGATTAGGCTTCACTCTATTAAATTATCTATTGATAAATAATCCCATGCTCGCGTATCTTTCCTCAAGGCGTTAAACAGCTATCGGTGTTTTTCGGAAATTATTAAATTTAATAATTAGAAGGACGGAAGATGAGTCGATTTTGCAAAGTGGCCATAAGCATTGCCTTCATGCTGAGTGCAGGAGCAGGGTGCGCTGCGTATGCTGCCGATTCGGGTCCACAAGCGTTGGCATTCTTGCAGGCCAGCCAGTTGTTGCAGGTAAAGCATCAACTTGAGCAGGGGAAAGCGGCAACGTCCACCCAAGAGGCCTATGACCTGCTTATTACCTCCGCTAATCGGGCGCTGAAAACGCCGAACCCAAGCGTGACCGAAAAGGGGATGACGCCGCCAAGTGGGACTAAACACGACTACCTGAGTCTGAGCGCCTACTGGTGGCCGGATCCGAGTAAAACCGATGGACAGCCCTGGATCCGCCGAGACGGCAAAGTAAACCCTGCCAGTAAAAATAATCAGAGTGACGGCGTGCGGCTCGCGGCGTTTACTGCAAAGGTTCAGGATCTCACCCTCGCCTGGTATTTTTCAGGGCAGCAGCGCTATGCCGATAAGGCCGCAAGCATGTTGCGCACCTGGTTTATCACGCCGGCAACGCGCATGAATCCTAATCTTAACTTTGCCCAAGGTGTGCCCGGAATGACTGCGGGCAGAAACGCGGGCGTGCTCGATGGCCGCTATTTTGCAACAAGAATCGTTGATTCCGTGCTGATGCTGCGCGGTAACGCCGCCTGGTCCTCTGACGATGAGCGCCAGTTGCGCCAATGGATGCAGGAATATTTGCACTGGTTGCAGACCAGTAAGCTGGCAATTAAAGAGAGTAAAACTAAAAATAACCACGGTAACTGGTACGCGACGCAGGTGGCGGGCATCGCCTGGTATCTCGACCGACCGGAAACGATAAAAAAGATGGTGGCGCTCACTGAAAGCAAACTAGACACCCAACTGCGGCCCGACGGTACTCAGCCGCTCGAACTGGCGCGAACGCGTTCATTCCACTACAGCTATTTCAATTTGCAGGCTGTTAGCCTTTTGGCCATCCTTGACCAGAAGGCTGACGGTCAGAAGGGGGGGCAAGACCTGTGGCACTACACGACGCCCGACGGCGGAAGCGTCTTGAAATCATTGGATTTTATGGCGCAGTACGGCAATGAAGCAAAGCCGTGGCCGTATAAAACGCTGGACCGTATTAGCGTACGCGTCGTGCCTCTGCTTTCGTGGGCAGATAACGGCATCGGCCAACCGAGATATGAGTCGCCGATCCGCGCCGCCTCTTTTAGTTTACCGACAGCCACTCATAAACCAGGCGAAAAAGGCGAATATCATGCAAACGCCCGGCGAGGTGCCATCATTGAGGCGCAGCGTGAAACCTGGTTGACCTCGCTGCCGGCTTGGGAAAGCAAGAGATAGGGACAGAAGTCGTGGGAGCTTCACTTGCCTGGCCTATCAACAAAAAGGGTCAGGCCGGAAAATAATGCCGCAGCCTTTCTATCACTGTTTCCAGTTCGGATTTGGGCAACGCAAAGTTCAGGCGCATAAATCCCTGGCCAGTTGGGCCAAAATTGAGGCCACTTTCTAGCAACAGCCCTGCCTGATGCAGCAACCGGTGTTCCAGCTCGGGCTGAGTGAGTCCGGCACGGCGAAAATCCAGCCAGGCAAGATAGCTGCCTTCGATGTGAAACAAACGAATACTTGACCCTGCGTTCAGCCCTTGCTTGAGCAGGGCATAGTTGGCCTTTAAATACCCGAGCAGTTCGTCCAGCCACGGTTCTCCCTCGCGATACGCCGCGTCGCAGGCACTCATGCCAAGAGAGTTCGGCTTGTGCACGCTCAGTTGGTAAAGCTCATGGCGAATCCTGCTACGGATTGCGTCGTTTTTAATCACCAGATGAGTGACCGGCAACCCGCCGAGGTTAAAGGTCTTACAGGGCGAGGTGAAAGTAATGCAGAAATCGGCAACCTTATCATTGAGTAACATGATAGGGGTATAAGGCCGTTCACCAATGACCAAGTCTTGGTGCACGTCATCGGAGAGCAGCAGCAGGCCGTGACGCTGACACAGGTCGCCTATCTGCGCCAACTCTTGCTTATTCCACACTTTGCCAATCGGGTTATGGGGATTACAGAGGATTAATATTCGGCTACGAGGAGAAATCTGCGCCTCGATGCGTGAGATATCCAATCCATACTGGCGGTCCTGTTCAACCAAGGGGACATCAACCAGGCGACGACCAGTATGGTGAATGACCCGGTTAAAGGTGCCAAAACCGGGCGAGAGAATAATTATCTCGTCATCGGGCTCACTCAACGTTCGGATGATGAGATCCATCGCGGTAATAACCGACTGGCACGGCACAACCCATTCAGGATCAATTTCCCAGCCGTGTCGCGAGGACTGCCAATGGCAAAAAAGGCTGAAAAAGTCCTCAGGCCACTCCCTGTAGCCCAAGATCCCATGCTCTACCGCTTGCTGCATTGCACTCAAAACCTGAGGCGGAGAGCGGAAATCCATATCCGCTATCCAAAGGGGGATGACCGAGGCATTCTCCGGCGTCGAGCCCTCTTTGACCGCTAGCCATTTGGTGGAATGCCGCGATCGGCGGTCAATCACTGTATCAAAAATACACCTGTCGCCGTGCTTGCTTCTCAATGAGTACCCCCATCTGGGTTGGCAATAATGCGTACGCGTCCTTCGAAGGTGGGTTGCCATCCCTTGGCTTTTTCGCCCAGCGTCCAGTGGTTATCTGGCGCGTAGAGGAAAAGCCACGGCGCATCATGGTGGACAAGTGTAAATGCCTGCGCCAGAAGCGCCTGACGCTGTTCGGCGTGCTGTGTCGCGGCTATCTCGTTCAGCAGGGCGTTCAGTGTTTCACTGTGGTATCCCTGCCACCACGGGCCTTGACGACGGGAGTCGAGCTTTTCGATATACACGCGCCAGGCGCTGGCGGGGCTTGAGTCAAAGCAGGCTACATCGCCAAATTGCTTGTCACGAACTCGATGCGCATAGGCTGGCCTGTCGTGGTAAACCGTCAGGTTGGCGGTGATCCCTACGTCCTTAAGCTGCTGGGCGATGCGTTCAGCCAGCGGAATTGACTCATCGGGGAACGTAGCCGGTAATGAAAACTCAAGCGTAAGACCTTGCGCATAGCCGGCCTCGGCGAGCAGCTCGCGTGCTTTTTGCTGATTATAAGCATAAGCGCAGAGGTCTGCCGGTGTTCCCGCGTGACGTGGGCTCAGCGGACCTGCCAGCGGCGCTGCCTGGCCTGCCGCAATCGCTGGGTCGTTGATGATGTCTGTCAGGTTTATCGCATAATTGAGCGCCTTTCTGATGCGAACGTCCTGCAAGGGGCCGCTAAAGAGGTTAAACAGAAAAATCACGCACAGCGTGCTTTTACGTTTTAGAATTTGAAAATTATCATGTGACCCTGTCACGTAGTGTGCCGGGGTATCGACGGCTAAATCCACTTTGCCTTGTTGTAACAGGGCTAAACGACGTTTGGCATCGGGTTCAGCGAGCCAGACCAGTGATTGAGCGGGCGGGGGGGCGGCCCAATGTGGGTTGAACGCTTGCAAAACGACCTTGCCGGGCTGCTGGCTGCTGGCCCGATAAGGTCCGCTGCCGATTAATTTAGGCAGTGACGACGTCTCTACGACGGGAATATCCACCAGTAAATCCAGCAAATCGCCAAAGGGGCTTAACGTTTCCACAATCAGCACACTGTCATCGGTAGCGGCTATTTTCGCCCCCTCAAGATAGCCACGCAAAACCCCTTCGGTGCCGAGTTCGCCGGGCATGTCGGCGGAAAGCGCGCGTCGCAGGGAGCCTGCAGCATCTTGCGCGGTAAGCGCGGAGCCATTGTGAAATATGACGTCTGTTCGCAGAGTAAAACACCAGCGCAGTCCCTTATTCTCAACCCTCCAATGCGTCGCCAGCCAGGGAATAAATTGTCCATGGTCATCGCGGCGCACCAGAGAATCATAGATAGAGTCAATGATGCTGCGTCGGTCGCGGATGTCAGAAAGAATGTGGGGATCGGCGAGCACTGCCGAGGGTTGTACCACCGTGAATACCGGCGTTGAGGCTATTGTCATGTTCTGACCTGTAAAATCGCGGGAGAAGGCGGAAAGACGTCTCCGCAGCGGCAGTCATGCCACTGCGGAACGACGTGATTATTTGGAAACGTCAGCACCAAAATATTGATTAGAAATGCGCTGATAAGTGCCGTCGGACTTTATTTCAGCCAATGCTTTGTTGATTGCCTGCTGTAAATCCGGGTTGTCTTTTCTGATAAGCACGCCTTCCTGCTCGGCGTTTGACTCGGTAGCAACAATCTTGACCGGCGCGTCAGGTTTATGTTTTTTGAAGTCGAGATACGACAGATTGTCGTTGATAGTGGCATCCGCGCGGCCCTGTGCAACAAGAGAGACGGACTGGTCGAAACCGTCAGTACCGACAATCTCCGCACCGTATTTACGCGCCAGTTGTGCATAGTTGCTGGTCAAGGTGTGCGCCGATTTCTTGCCTTTCAGGTCGGCAAATGACTTGATGGTGGTGTTGTTGCTGCGCACGATCAGTACCGCTTTTGACGCAATATACGGGTCAGAGAAATCGTACTTTGCCTGACGCTCTGGTGTGATGGACACTTCGTTAATCACCGCGTCATAGCGTTTGGCGTCGAGGCCCGCAATCAGCCCGTCCCATTTCCCTTCGACAAACTCCGCTTTAACACCAATACGCTTAGAAATTTCCCGTGCGATATCAACGTCAAAGCCGACAAGCTCACCCGAGGTGTTGTGATAGGTAAACGGGGGATAGGTGCCTTCCGTACCAAATTTGATCACGCCTGCCGAGTGAATTTTTGCCAAATCTGATTCGGCAAAAGCAACGTGAGAAACGCTAAATTGCAGTGCCGTGGCCAATAATGCCGTCGCTATTACTTTCATCAGTGACTCCTTAAGATTATTAGTATTGATTTTTTTGTTTTAGATTTCCCATGAATCGGGAAGGGTATTGGTTAACGTTGAAATATAGGTCTTTGTTCGTGCTTTCCTGGCCTGAGTGAAAATAGCCTCTGAGGTACCGCTTTCAACAATTTCACCCGCCTCAAGAAAGACGACGTTATTAGCGATATTCGCCGCCAGGCGCAGGTCGTGAGTGGCCATCAGCATGGTGGTCCCTTCCTGTGCCAGCTGCTTTAATACCGCGACCACCTCAAGCGACAGCTCAGGGTCCAGCGCTGAGGTCGGTTCATCACAAAGCAGCACCTTGGGCGAAGGGGCCAGAGCGCGTGCAATGGCGACGCGCTGCTGCTGTCCACCGGAGAGTGTGGCAGGCCAGGCGTCACGCTTATGCTGCATACCTACCTTGGCCAACAGCGCTTCGGCACGTTTTATCGCCCGATCCAACGGCCATTTATGCACTACGACCAATCCCTCGGTGATATTTTCGAGTACGGTCAGATGAGGGAATAATTGAAAATTTTGGAATACCATGCCGGTTTGCTGGCTTATTCGGCGAATATCTCGTTTGCCGATGCGCATCTTTGGGGAAAAACGTATTTCTTCATTCCCAATCTTTAATTGCCCGGCCTGAGGAATTTCCAATAAATTAATGCAGCGTAATAAGGTACTTTTGCCGCTGCCTGAAGGCCCGATCAGTGCAGTTACGCTGCCTTCTTCGAGCGTCAGCGCTATGTCGTTCAGGACTTTATTTAGTCCAAAACTTTTCTCAACTCCGGATAGCGTTATCATTAAAGTTTTCCTTTACTGCGGTATTTCTGGCCAGTCTGATTTCCAGACGGCTCTGTAATGCGGATAAAACGGAGCTGATCAGTAAATAGATGATGGCCGCTTCGGTATAAAGAATGAGGGGCTGATAGGTTACGGCGGCAATTCTTTGCGCCGCCAGAAACAGCTCTGGCACGGTAATCACCGAGGCCAGGGAGGTGTCTTTGACTAATGAAATAAAGGTATTCGACAGCGGTGGGACGGCGACGCGAGCGGCCTGCGGCAGAATAATCCGGCGCAAAGACTGGGACCAGCTCATGCTAATGGAATGGGCCGCTTCCCATTGCCCCTTTGGCACCGATAATAGAGTGGCTCGAATCACCTCAGAAGTATAAGCACCGATATTCAGGGTAAAGCCTATCACCGCCGCCGGAAAAGCGTCGAGAGTAATTCCTGCGCTCGGCAGGGCGTAAAATATCAGGAAAAGCTGCACCAGGAGAGGAGTACCGCGAATAAGCCAGACATAAAAGCGGACGAAACTTCGCAGTGGCGCGGGGCCATAAAGGCGAATTAATGCCACAATAAAACCCAGCGTTAATCCCAAAGCAAACGCTATCAGCGTCAGTGGAATGGTAAATGTCAGCCCTGCATAAAGCATGGGCCAAAAAGAATCTACAGCTAAAGAAAACCAAGCGGGCACACTTCACCTTCCCCAAACATTACTGTTGCAGCTTTTATTGCCATGTTGGAAATAACGACTATAAAGAGAGGGGGAAAGCTTATCATGCGGCAAATCTTTGCCGCATATAGATAGATTGGGATTAGTTATTCAAATTTTGCATTTGCAATTCAATGCGTTATGGTGATTCTGTGCGCCTTAATTAACGTCTACCCGCTTAATACCGTCTACCGACATTATGGCCTCATAGAGGGCTTCAATTTTCTGACGCGGCGATAATACGACGTCCATAACAAGCTCACATTTATCTTCATCGTCATCCTTTTGGCTGACTTTTATATGGCCGGGACGGATACGCATTTTCTGTAGTGCAATTAATACCTGAGGGACGCTTTGTGGTCTCAGGCGGACTTCGATCAGATGATGATGACCAATTAAACGGTTGCTGATTTGACGAAATACCTCAAGAACCAGCAGCGTTAATACGGTGCCATAGACCCCAATCTCATACAGTCCGCTACCAATGACCAAACCAATTGCCGCGGTCACCCAAAGCCCGGCGGCGGTGGTCAGTCCCTTGACGATTTGTTTTTGAATAATGATGGTACCGGCACCCAAGAAACCCATGCCGCTGACCACCTGCGCGGCAACACGACTGGGGTCAAAACTGACGTGGCTCTGATTAAGAATATCTTCAAAGCCATATTTCGAGACGATCATAAACATCGCACTGCCGATGCCGACCAAAATATGGGTACGTAAACCGGCTTCTTTTGCACGCAGCTGTCTTTCAATACCGATAAGTCCTCCAAGGACACCGGCAACGGCAATTCGGATTAAAAAATCTGTCAGCATAAAAGACTTCCTCCTTTTTTATATTATTTCATCCCAAGGGCGAATTTTTTGTGATTTAAGAAGAATTTCGGGTTAATAAGCGTCCACTCTATGAGCAGAATAAATAACAAACGGAAATAATCTGTTTCTGGATATAAATTTTTAAGAAAAGTGGCTATTTACTTCTTTTCAGGGCTCGACGTTAGCAGAAAAGCTCGGCTATGATGACTCTCGTTAAATTTAACGAAATAATCATCCAGGAGCAGGGTGCATGAAAACAGGGTTACGATTTCTACTGGCTGGCGCCACATTGGTTTTAGCTGCCTGCAGCAGCAATAAAGAAAGTGCGGAAGTTCAACAGCAGGGTAACAGCTTCAATATTGCCCATCGTAACCTGAGTAACAGCCCTGCCGCAGCAGCCTGTTCAATGGCCGGAGGCACGCTACAGCTCGCACGCCAACTCGACGGTACTTCAGTAGGCATGTGCCAGATGTCTAATGGTCGTCGATGCGGGGAGTCGGCTGTGATGAGCGGTGCCTGTACCTAAAATTCCTCTTCGCCCTTAGCGCTGTGGCTGCGTTGGCTGTCTTCGCTCACCCGAATCACTGACGTGTGTCAGCTCATCGGGACTCACTCTGTGGCCGCCTTGCCACAACACTAATGGCGGTGAGGAATGCCTCTTCGCCCCAGCGCTGTGGTTGCGTTGGGTGTCTTCGCTCACCCGAATTACTGACGTGTGTCAGCTCATCGGGACTCACTCTGTGGCCGCCTTGCAACAACACTAATGGCGGTGAGGAATGCCTCTTCGTCCCAGCGCTGTGGCTGCGTTGGCTGTCTTCGCTCACCCGAATTACTGACGTGTGTCAGCTCATCGGGACTCACTCTGTGGCCGCCTTGCCACAACACTAATGGCTGTGAGGAATACTGTCTTGTCCTAACGCTATTTGGCGCGATAGACCAGCTCGTGTTCGCCCTCGCGGAGTATGAGCTGTTTGCCGTGCAGGGAGACTTTCGCGCCATTCTGTAGCATCTCGGCGATGAGCCGGTCGCCGACGTTGAGTTGGCTGTCGGCGCAAAGCATGCGCGTTGAGGCCATTTGCCTGACGAAGAGTCGATCGTTGTCGAGCTGTCCTTGTCCCATAAAGCGGTTACACATAGCGCCTGAGACGTGCATCTTTTCGCTGAATTCGAGAGTCGGTCTACGGCTGCTCTGACTGGCTATCGGTGCGCCGTCAATGCTGACGAGTTCATAAGGGTGCTGTTGCAGGCGTTCGGGGGTGAGTTTTTCCTGGTGGGGATAGCTGCAGCCACTGAGCGCAACGGCGGCCAGCAGGCTGCCTAAAATCAGTTTTTTATTCATCTTCTCTCCTGAAGAAACCTGAGTTGATTTCCATTCATTTCGTCGAAATGGCAGCGCTTTAAACTTATTAAGCGCTTTTTAACGTCATCATTATATCGAAAAGAGACCTAAAAATCTCACTATTGTTCTGATTAGGACTGAGCCGTTACCTGATTCGGACATTGCTCTCCGTTCGCAATTTGCGAGAGATTACCGAGCGTCGTTTCCGCAATGCTGGTCAACGCCTCGCCGGTCAGGAACGCCTGATGGCCGGTAAACAGCACGTTGTGACAGGAAGACAGGCGGCGGAAAACGTCGTCGAGCACGACTTCGTTAGATTTGTCTTCGAAGAACAGGTCACGTTCGTTCTCATAGACGTCCATCCCCAGTGCACCGATTTTTTGCTGCTTCAGGGCGTCAATCGCCGCGCTGGCATCGAGCAGTGCGCCACGGCTGGTGTTGATGATCATCACGCCGTCTTTCATCTGGCTAAACGACTCTTTATTGAGAAGATGATGGTTGTCGGCGGTCAGAGGACAATGCAGCGAGATAATGTCGGATTGGGCGTACAGCGTGGGCAGGTCGACATATTCCGCGCCCAGTTCCAGCGCCAGCGGGCTTGGGTAGGGATCGTAGGCCAGAATCTGCATGCCAAAACCTTTCAGAATACGCATGGCCGCAACGCCAATTTTGCCGGTGCCGATGATTCCGGCAGTACGTTGATACATGTTAAAGCCGGTCAGTCCTTCGAGCGAAAAGTTGGCTTCACGAGTGCGCTGATAGGCGCGGTGAATGTGTCGGTTAAGGCACAGCATCAGCCCCACCGCGTGTTCGGCGACGGCTTCCGGTGAGTATGCCGGCACGCGGACTACGCTAATACCCAACTCTTTGGCGGCATCCAAATCAACATTGTTAAAGCCCGCACAGCGCAGCGCCAGTGTTTTAATACCGAGTGCTGCGAGTTCGGCAAGCACCTCTCGGCTGGCGTCATCATTAACGAATATGCAGACCGCATCGCAGCCTTCGGCGTTCTTCGCCGTGGCTGCACCTAGCATAAAATCAAAAAATACCAGCTCATCGCCGTACTGCTGATTAACCAGCTCAAAATATTTTTTGTCGTAATTCTTGGTGCCGTAAATCGCAAGTTTCATACCTGATTCTCCAAGAAGTAAGGGAATTTTCGAGAAATAATAGTTAAAACTAGCATTTGGGCGTCGTGTAAACAAAGGGTAAGCGAGTGTAACGTGATTTTTATGATATCTTGCAGACGTAAAGAAAATATCAGGACAATTCATGAGGAAAGGACCTAAACGTCTCATACAGATTCTGCTGGCCGCGGTGGTGGCGATACTTCTGCTGCTGGTACTGCTGTGGAAAACGCTGCCGCAGTGGCTGCCATCGCTGGCTGGACACTGGCTGGCGCAGGGGACGGCATTAAGTTTGTCCTCGGCACCCGTCTGGTCAGACGGACAGCTGCGACTGCCGGGCCTGCGCTATCTGGCGCAGGACTGCGTGCTTGCCGACGCAAAGGACATCGCGCTCGACAAGGCGCAGAAAGGATGGAACCTCAGTCTGGGAAGCCTGAGCGTCGACACGGCCTGCCTGAGCCAATACCCTGTCAGTAAAAATTCCAACTCGGCGCTTTCACTGCCCGATATTCAGAAACAGTTGCCTGTAGGCCAACTGCACATCGCCAGGCTTTCAATCACTCCGTGGCAACAGTACGCGGGCAGTCTGCTAATAGACAACAGCGGGCAAACTCAGGCGCTGCGCTATCAGGGGGATGCACTGAGCTTCGATGCTGCGCTGGACAACCAACGGCAGCTGACAATTAGCACCTTGAGCCTGACGCCGCCGGGCAGCGACGAGCCTATCCAGTTAGCGGGCAAGCTGACTCTGCCTGCGGCACTTGACACCTTGCCGGAAAGCGGTGAGCTGCATGGGCAGATGCACACCTCCGCGGTGCCGCATCCGCTTAACGTCAGCATGAGCTGGCAGAACCAGAGGGGCGAGCTGCGGCTTGTCGAGCAGGGTGAAACCGAGCCGCTGCTCAGTTTGCCGTGGCAATTGGGCAATAAGCAGATCCAGATTAGCGACGGGCAGTGGCGTTGGCCGTATGCGCAGCAGCCGCTGTCCGGTGGCGTGAACCTGACGCTGAACAACTGGAGCGACAACCTTAACCAAACGACGCTGAGCGGTCGGTTGAACGTATTGACCCAAGGTCACAACGGCAAGGCCAACGCGGTGTTGACGATGGGGCCGGGCCGCGTGGGCCTGCTCGACAGTAGTATTGCATTTCAGTTAACCGGTCAGGCCAATCTGGCGCAGGTTTCACTCAGTGCATCGTTTCCCGCCACGCTGACCGGCTCGGTGCTTAATCCTGAAATTTCGTTGCACAGCGGCGCATTGCTGCGTGCCTGGGGTAAGCCGACCGCGACGCTAAGTCTTCAGGACGCGCGCTGGCCGCTGGCGGGGGTGAAGGTAAGCGCCGGGGGCGTGAGTGGCCCTCTGCAAGCCATTATCCGCGGGCAGGACAGTTACTGGGGCAACATTGACCTGCATCTCAACGGTAAATCGCAAAGCTTCTGGCCTGACCATGGGCAGTGGGCGTTTAACTACTGGGGTAAGGGCAATCTCCCGCCGCTGAGTGGGCGGTGGGACGTCGCCGGTAAAGGCAGCTGGAACGACAATCAGCTGACGTTGACGCAGCTATCGGCCGGTTTTGATCGCCTGCATTACGGGCTGGTCAACGTCGATGCACCTCGCCTGACGCTGACCACGCCGCTAAGGTGGATGAGGCCGATACCTGAACGTTATGCCAGCACACAACCGCCCACGACGCTGAATTTTGAAGGCGCGATTAAGCTGGTGGCGCAAAAGGTTTCGCTGGAAAATGGCGGCTATTTGCCCCCCGCGGCACTCACCCTGACGATGAAGGGCGATAGCCCAATGAACATAACGCTTAACGGTCAGCTTGCGGCGCTGCCAATTGGGCCTATCCGTCTTAATGGACGTTGGGACGGCGAGCGTCTGCGCGGTCAGGCGTGGTGGCCAAAACAGGATCTCACCGCCTTCCAGACGCTGCTGACGCCAGACCTCAACGTCAAGCTTCGAGGCGGCAGCTTCTACGCGCAGTCCGCGTTTTCCGCTGCGCGCGGCCAGGGATTTATCGCCGGAGGGCACTGGGTGGTTAAAGACGGCAGCATGTGGCTGAAAGACGGCGACCTAAGCGGGCTCAACTTCTCACTGTCTTATCGCCTCAAGGACCAGAAGTGGCGGTTTGGTACCCGGCAGCCGGTCAGTCTGCGGATTGGCGAGCTTAACAACCTGTTTGCGATGCAAAACATTACCGCCGAACTGCAGGGCAGTTATCCGTGGAGTGAAAGCGCACCGCTTAAGCTTACCCACGTTGGCATGGACGTCCTGCTGGGGCACATTAGCCTTTCCGAGTTGCGTCTCCCGCAGCATGACGCGGCCGTGTTGAAGCTGCAAAAAATTGACCTCAGCGCGCTCTTTACCGCGCTAAAACCAAAACAGCTGGCTATGTCCGGGCGCGTTAACGGCGAGCTGCCGCTGTACGTCGATAATCCGAAATGGCTGATTCACGACGGTTGGATAGCCAACGACGGCGGACTGACGCTGAGGCTGGATCCGCAGTTTGTGGCCGCAATGGCACAGGGTAATATCGCCAACGGGCTTATCATCAAGCTGCTGCAATACCTTGAAATCTATAAGTCTTACGCCAAAGTGAGCCTCGACAATCTGGGGGGGCTGACCATGGCGGCGCAGATTAAGGGGGTTAATAATATCGATCACCAGAAACGTGAAATCGATTTGAACTACACCCACCAGGAAAACGTTTATCAGCTTTGGCGCAGCCTGCGTTTTGGTGACAACCTGCAGGAAGGGTTGCAACAGCAGCTTTCTGCCACCAACCAGTTTGCGCCTGCGACCAAGGATACTGAATTGAGGAAGGAACAATGAACCTGATACCGTCCTGTTTACCGCTATTACTCGCGACGCTACTGCTTAACGGATGCGTACCGCGCATCGAGATAGCGACGCCCACTGCGCCGATAACCATCAATATGAACGTCAAGATTGAACATGAGATTCATATCAAGGTCGATAAAGACGTCGAAGACCTGTTGAAGAACAAGAGCGATCTTTTTTAAGGACAAGGGTTATGAAATCGGTAAAAGGCAAAGGTCTGGCGTTGATAGTGATGCTTTGCGGCTGGCTATGCTGCGGTTCGGCGCTGGCGCTGACCGTCGAACAGGCCAAAATGCAGGGACGGGTGGGGGAGACGCTGTCGGGTTATCTGGCTCCGGTGAAACAGGATCCCGAAACCCTGGCACTGGTAAAACGCATTAATCAGGCCCGCGAGCAGCAGTATCAGGACGTAGCAACCAATAATCAGGTCAGCACCGCCGACGTAGCGAAACTTGCCGGGCAAAAGCTGGTGACGCGTGCCGGGAAGGGTGAATACGTGCGCGGCATCAACGGCCAGTGGCTCCAGAAATAGAGCCACGCTTCGCGTGATTCTGGAGTCTCGTTTTATTGTTGTAATAAAAAAAGCGCGCCTTACTGGGCGCGCAATGTTTATTACAGCGTCTCTACCGTGACTCATCAGCTTCTAAAATGAGTTAGCCGAGAGTGACGGTAAATAATTAAGCTGCGGCAACTTCTTTAACAGCAACGTCGATTGCTGCTTTTGCATCAGCCTGAGCTTTAGCGGCAACTTCTGGACCGTAAGCAATACCTTCCGCGAAGACGAACTCAACGTCAGTCATGCCCAGGAAGCCCAGGAACAGGTTCAGGTATGGAGCAACCAGGTCGCTTGGGGTATCTTTATGGATGCCGCCGCGGCTGGTCAGAACGATAACGCGTTTGCCTTTGATCAGACCTTCTGGGCCTTTCTCGGTGTATTTGAACGTTACGCCCGCACGAGCAACCAGGTCAAAATAGTTCTTCAACTGAGTTGGGATGTTGAAGTTGTACATTGGAGCAGAGATAACGATAACGTCGTTAGCCTGCAGCTCAGCGATAAGCTCGTTAGACAAGGCCAGTGCTTCTTCCTGACGTGGCGTCAGAGCAGCATCGGAAGGACGCAGTGCGCCAACCAGTTCGCCATCCAATACAGGGATAGGATTAGCCGCCAGGTCACGCACGGTTACCTGAGACGCACCGTTAGCAGCCTGGAATTGAGCAGCGGCGTAGTCAGCCAGTTGGTTGGTCTGAGAGAAGTTAGCCAGAATACTTGATTTCAGAATCAGTACTTTACTCATTTTTAAATCCTTCACGTAAGTGGGGGTAATACAGGGACGGGGCGTCCCAACAATGCTTGTTACTCTATTGATAAATCTTCGTCAGTGATAGTGCAATATTTCGAGATCTACATTCGAATTTTTTGAATAACCTGGCACTTGAGAAATCCGCCTCCAACTTTCAGTAACCTCAATAGCTTGTGATAACATAGCGTTATTCAGGCAAGGCCAGCGGCCGCCTCTAATCAAGGAATCAAGAACGTGAAATCACCGCTCGCGGCACTATCAGCACAACTAGACGGGCTGATGCTACGTGACCGACAACGCCTGCAACGTCGTTTGCAGGGCGCAAAAAAAATAGATGACCCGCAGGCATTGCTGGGACTGACTCAAGAGCTTGAAACTTCGCTCCAGCAGGGGCTGCAAAAAGTCAGCGCGCGTGAGGCGTCACGCCCTAAAATCACCTATCCCGACAATCTGCCGGTCAGTCAAAAGAAGCAGGACATCTTTGAAGCCATCCGCGATCATCAGGTCGTTATCGTCGCAGGTGAAACCGGTTCGGGTAAAACCACGCAGATTCCGAAAATCTGTATGGAGCTTGGCAGGGGTATCAAAGGCCTGATTGGCCATACTCAACCGCGCAGACTGGCGGCGCGTACTGTCGCTAACCGTATCGCCGACGAGCTGGAAACCTCGCTCGGCAGTACCGTCGGTTATAAGGTCCGTTTTAACGACCAGGTGAGTGAAAACACGCTGGTCAAGCTGATGACCGACGGTATTTTGCTGGCCGAAATCCAGCAAGACCGCATGCTGATGCAGTACGACACCCTGATTATCGATGAGGCGCACGAGCGCAGCCTGAACATCGACTTTATTCTCGGATATTTGCGCCAGCTGCTGCCAAAGCGCCCGGATTTAAAAGTCATCATCACCTCGGCGACCATCGATCCTCAGCGCTTTTCCAAACATTTTAACAATGCCCCTATTATTGAGGTTTCAGGCCGTACCTATCCGGTTGAGGTGCGTTATCGCCCGGTCGTTGACGATGCAGATGATACCGATCGTGACCAGCTGCAGGCTATTTTTGACGCGGTTGACGAGCTGGGGCATGAGAGCAACGGGGATATCCTGATCTTTATGAGCGGTGAGCGCGAAATTCGCGACACCGCCGACGCGCTGAATCGCCTTGATTTGCCGCACACCGAGATTTTGCCGCTCTATGCGCGCCTGTCGAACAGTGAACAAAACCGTGTGTTCCAGTCGCACGCTGGACGCCGCATTGTTCTTGCCACCAACGTGGCCGAAACGTCGCTGACCGTACCGGGTATTAAATACGTTATCGACCCCGGCACGGCGCGTATTAGTCGCTATAGTTTCCGCACCAAGGTACAGCGCTTGCCGATTGAGCCGGTATCGCAGGCCTCGGCCAATCAGCGTAAAGGACGTTGCGGGCGTGTGTCCGAGGGTATCTGTATCCGTCTTTATTCGGAGCAGGACTTCCTGTCGCGCCCTGAGTTTACCGACCCAGAGATCCTGCGTACCAATCTGGCGTCCGTCATCCTACAGATGACCTCACTCGGTCTGGGCGATATTTCTGCTTTCCCGTTCGTCGAAGCGCCCGATAAGCGCAACATTCAGGACGGTGTCCGCCTGCTCGAAGAGTTGGGGGCGATTAACCCTGCCGAGCACGGTCGCTATACCCTGACCGAACAGGGCCGCAGCCTGGCTCAACTGCCGGTTGACCCGCGACTCGCCCGTATGGTGCTTGAGGCGCAGAAAAACGCCTGTCTGCGCGAGGTGATGATCATCACCGCTGCGCTGTCGATTCAGGACCCGCGTGAGCGTCCGATGGACAAACAGCAGGCATCGGACGAAAAACATCGCCGCTTTGCGGATAAAGATTCCGATTTCCTCGCCTTCGTGAACCTGTGGGACTATCTTCAGGAGCAGCAAAAAGCGCTCTCTTCGGCACAGTTCCGTAAGCTGTGCCGCAGCGATTACCTCAACTATTTGCGCGTTCGCGAGTGGCAGGATATCTATACCCAGCTGCGTCAGGTGGTGAAGGAGCTGGGACTGCGTATCAACAGCGTGGCCGCTGATTATCGCAGCGTGCACTGCGCGCTGTTGACCGGTCTGCTGTCACACGTTGGGCAGAAAGACGTAGAGAAGCAGGAGTTTACCGGTGCGCGTAACGCACGGTTCTCTATCTTCCCGGGTTCTGGTCTGTTCAAGAAGCCGCCAAAGTGGGTGATAGTTGCCGAGCTGGTTGAAACCAGTCGCCTGTGGGGGCGTATTGCGGCCAAAATTGAGCCAGAGTGGATAGAACCGCTGGCCAAACACCTGCTGAAATACAGCTACAGCGAGCCGCATTGGGAAAAAGCCCAGGGCGCGGTGATGGCCAACGAAAAGGTCACACTGTTTGGGCTGCCGATTGTCATGGCGCGTCGCGTCAACTATGGCAGCATCGACGCCGTCCTCTCGCGTGAGCTGTTTATCCGTCACGCTTTGGTGGAGGGTGACTGGCAAACCCGTCATGCCTTCTTCCGCGACAACCTGCGTCTGCGCGCAGAAGTTGAGGAGCTAGAGCATAAGTCTCGCCGTCGCGACATTCTGGTCGACGAAGAGACGCTGTTCCTGTTTTATGACCAGCGCATCGGCCGTGAGGTGGTGTCCGGTAAGCATTTTGATACCTGGTGGAAGAAACAGCCTGTCGACAGCCTGAACTTTGAAAAAAGCATGCTTATCAAAGAGGGCGCGGGGAAAATAAGTGCGCATGACTACCCGAACTTTTGGCATCAGGGAAATATCAAACTGCGCGTGACCTATCAGTTTGAACCCGGCACAGAAGCTGACGGCGTTACGGTACATATCCCCTTGCCGCTGCTTAATCAGATTGAAGAGCAGGGCTTCGACTGGCAGATCCCGGGTATTCGTCGCGACCTTATCATGGCGCTGATTAAATCGCTGCCTAAGCCAGTGCGCCGTAACTTTGTTCCAGCGCCAAACTACGCCGATGCGCTGCTGGGTCGCGTTACGCCGTTTGAACTGCCGCTGCTGGAGGCCATGGAGCGCGAATTACGTAAAATGACGGGAGTGACGGTGTCACGAGATGACTGGCAGCTCGACCAGGTGCCGGACCATCTCAAGATGACCTTCCGCGTTGTTGACGACAAAAACAAGACGCTGCGTGAAGGCAAGAGTCTGACAGCGTTGAAGTCAACGCTGAAAGAACAGGTGCAGCAAACGCTCTCTGCGGTCGCTGACGACGGTATCGAGCAAAATAACCTGCATGTCTGGAGCTTCGGAACCTTGCCGGACTGCTACCAGCAGAAGCGCGGCGGTTATGAGGTGAAAGCCTATCCGGCGCTGGTGGACGAAAAAGACAGTATCGCTATCCGGTTATTTGACAGCGAGCTTGAACAGTCACAGGCGATGTGGCGCGGTACGCGACGTTTGCTGCTGTTGAACATTCCTTCACCTATCAAATACCTGCACGAGAAGCTGCCGAACAAGGCGAAGTTGGGTCTTTATTTCAATCCCTACGGCAAGGTGTTGGACCTGATAGACGACTGCATCTCCTGCGGTATCGACAAACTGGTCGCCGAGTCGGGTGGGCCTGTATGGGACGAAGCCCGTTTCGCCAAACTGCATGAACACGTTCGCGCCAATCTCAACGACACCGTGGTGACGATTGCCACCCAGGTTGAGCAGATTCTGACCGCAGTATTCAGTATTAATAAGCGCCTGAAAGGGCGAATTGACATGACGATGGCGCTGGCGCTGTCTGATATCAAGGCGCAGATGTCGGGCCTTATCTATCGCGGTTTTGTGACGCAGAATGGCTGGAAGCGTCTACCTGATACCTTGCGTTATTTACAGGCTATTGAAAAACGCATGGACAAACTGGCGATGGATGCACATCGCGATCGCGCGCAGATGCTTAAGGTTGAGAGCGTTCAACAGAAGTGGCAACAGTGGTTCAACAAGCTGCCGCCGGTGCGTCAGGCCAGTGAAGAGGTTCAGGAAGTGCGCTGGATGATTGAAGAGCTGCGCGTGAGTTACTTCGCGCAGCAGCTTGGAACGCCTTATCCTATCTCGGACAAGCGTATTTTACAGACCATGGAGCAGCTGGCTTAGTGCGCCAGCTGGTTATCGCTTAACTCGACTAACGCGTCCCTGATTGCCGGAACGGCCAGGGCGCGGTTATCCGCCAGATAACGGTCCTGCGCGGCAGGCGCCGAGCTTTGAATACCAATCAGCGTCCATTTACCGTCTTGCTTAAGCAGTAACGGCGAGCCACTGTCGCCTGGCAAGGTATCACAACGGTGCGACATCACGCCCGGCTGTGCCCATCCGGTAATTAAACAATCCTGATGACTATAGAGATCATCGAGGTGATCTTCAGGGTAACCTGCCTGCGTCACTTTGCGGTCATTGGCCTTCAGCGCCGCCGTCAGCTCGTCACGCGTGCCTTGCCACAGGGGCAGGGGCTTGATAGGCAACTTTCGTTTTTCATCGGTAATACGCACCAGCGCGAAGTCATACGGCGCGGCTTTTGGTGGCACTATCCAGCCATCACCGTCGGCTTTGAGTTTCTTGCCTAGCGCAGGATCAACCAGCGTTTGCAGTGACGTAATCTGATAGCGCCATTTCTCATGCTGAGAGATAAAACGCAGAGCGATGACTTTGTCGATGTTACCCGGGGGCGCTAGCACGCAGTGTCCGGCGGTTAGGACCAGGTGCTCGGAAATGAGGGTCGCGGTGCAAAGATTACCGCTTGCCGTTTCAATCTGACCTATCGCCTGCCATGGCCAGCTTTTAACATCGCTGACGTGGGTACGGTGATCCTGGCCAAAAAATAGGGCGGTTTTTTCTTTAAGGCTGATTGTGTCTGAGTCGCTATCCGAGTCTGATGAATCGGCATGAGCAGGGAGGGCGAAGCAGAGGAAGCACAAGACAAGCGGTAAAGCTATGCGCATATCGTTTTGACCTTAAGTGCGGGATTGACTGAGAGTCAATTAATAAGATGATGATTATAGCTGTATAGAGCTTATTGGTAACAGGAGGTTAAGATAACTCGGTAATAACAATTTATCTCGGTATTAATTGGATTTTTTTAATTATGGGTTCTGACTTTCCGGATTAGTTGAAAAACGTTTTCCTCTAGAAGTAGAAGAACAACGTAATCAGGCCTAACAGGATCAGTGAACTCAGGGTAATTTCGAACAGGTAGCGTCGCAGCATCGTCCATCAATACCTCAAGATTGCCTAATTAAGATAACCCCGTGTTCATATTTCGCTAGGGGGGTCTAAGGCCGGAGAAAAAAACACCCGGCGAACCGGGTGTCAAATAATCAGTCTTGATAATGGTGAGACGAGTTGCTCACAAAGACTTATTACTTAGCTGCTGGAGCAGCTTTTTTAGCGTGTTTTTTCACGTGTTTTTTAGCAGCCTGCGCTTTCTGAGCAACTGGCTTCTTAGCAGCGTGTTTTTTCACGTGTTTTTTAGCAGCCTGTGCTTTCTGAGCAACTGGCTTCTTAGCAGCGTGTTTTTTCACGTGTTTTTTAGCAGCCTGCGCTTTCTGAGCAACTGGCTTCTTAGCAGCGTGTTTTTTCACGTGTTTTTTAGCAGCCTGCGCTTTCTGAGCAACTGGCTTCTTAGCAGCGTGTTTTTTCACGTGTTTTTTAGCAGCCTGTGCCTTCTGAGCAACTGGCTTCTTAGCAGCGTGTTTTTTCACGTGTTTTTTAGCAGCCTGTGCTTTCTGAGCAACTGGCTTCTTAGCAGCGTGTTTTTTCACATGCTTTTTAGCAGCCTGAGCTTTCTGTGCAACTTTCTTCTTGGTTGCGTGCTTCTTAGCGTGCTTTTTCGCAGTGTGCGTTTTAGCAACTGGCGCTTTAGCAGCTGGAGCAGGAGCAGCAGTAGTGGTGGTTGCAGCAGCTGGAGCAGCGGTAGTTTCAGCAGCGAATGCTGCAGAAGACAGGCCCATTGCAGCGGCAATAACCAGAGCTAATACCTTTTTCATCGTTAATTCCTCAGAATTGAATTTATGTATCCACCCCACTGCGGGGCCGGTAGGAGAATACTAGGCTTCTGAGTGTCTGTTGTCCGTTAGTGATTGGTTTCGGCGTGTAACCGTATGTACAAACTGTATTATTGATATTTATCAGTTGGTTGCGATTTTATGTACAACAAAAAACATACAAATTACGCTGCTTAGTTACAACACACGGCAGATTCAGGTTACCTAAGCGTTTTGAGAAGCCATAAATCGGTTAAAATCAGGGGGATCTGTAACAATGAAATAAGAAAAATCTTAGCAGAATGGGGCGGTTTTCCCGGGCCATGAGAATTCATTGCCCGGGAAGTCACGATTATTACAGGTAACGGCTTTCGAGATGTTTACGGAAGAACTCGGTATTTAAGGTTTCACCCGTGGCATTGGCAATTAACTGGTCGGTCGAGAAGCGGCTGCCGTGCTGCCAGATATTCTGGTTCAGCCACTGGAATAATGCCGTCAGATCGCCTCGGGCTATATCGTCCTGTAGCGTTGGAATCGCTTTATTCGCCGTCTGGAATAACTGTGCTGCATACATGGCACCCAGCGTATAGGTCGGGAAATAACCGAAGCCACCGTCGGTCCAGTGAATATCTTGCATACAGCCGTTGGTATAATTGCCGACGGTATCGAGGCCCAGATATTGCTGCATCTTACTGCTCCACAGTGCCGGAATATCGTCGACTTCAATTTCTCCTTCAATAAGCGCCTGCTCAATTTCATAACGCAGAATAATATGCGCAGGGTAGCTGACCTCATCGGCATCGACGCGGATCAGGCCAGGCTGTACGCGTTGGTTAAGCTTGATGAAGTTATCGACGTCGAGGCCATGACGCTCACCAAACTGCTCGGTAACCAGCGGGAAAATAGATTTCAGGAAAATGTCGCTACAGCCGAGCTGCATTTCAAACAGCAGGCTTTGCGATTCGTGAACGCCCATTGAACGTGCGTTGGATACCGGCTGGCCCAGCCACTCTTTCGGCAGATTTTGCTCATAGCGCGCATGGCCGGTTTCGTGGATAACCCCCATCATGGCGGTGATGAACTCATCTTCGTTGTAACGCGTGGTAATACGCACGTCCTGCGGGACGCCGCCGCAGAATGGATGTGCGCTGATATCCAGACGACCTGCGTCAAAGTTGAAGCCGAGACGCTTCATGACGCTAAGGCCCAGCTGTTTCTGACTGTCGATAGCAAACGGGCCCTGCGGCTGAACAAACTGTACGGATTTCTGTTTTTCAACCACCTTGTGCAACAACTGGGGCAGCCAGGTTTTCAAATCACCAAAAATACCGTCGAGCTTGTGGGCGGTCATGCCCGGCTCATAGAGGTCAAGCAGAGAGTCATAACGGCTGATACCCGCTGCTTCGGCGCGCAGTGTCGCTTCTTCACGGCTGAGTTTCACTACTTCACGCAGGTTATCGACAAAACCTTCCCAGTCATTCGCTGGGCGTTGACGACGCCATGCGTGCTCACAGCGGGCGCCGGCGAGAGATTTCGCTTCAACTAGGCTCTCCGGAAGCAGGGCGGCGTGCTGATACTGGCGGGCCATTTCGCGCAGGTTAGACTGCTCGAGATCGTTGAGGTCTTCCTGCTTCGCCTGCTCAAGCCATTCGCCCACTTTGCCCGCGGTCAAAATCTGGTGCTGAAGAACGCTCAATTCAGCCAAAGCCTCGGAGCGAGCGCGGCTGCCTTCCGGTGGCATCATGGTTTGCATGTCCCATCCGGCGATGGACGAAAGATGACTGAAACGCGACAGTCGGGTAAAGGTAGCGCGTAACTGTGAATAAGCTGTAGCCATGCTGAACTCCGTGCTTTCAAAATAATAAAAATGTGGGGGAAGTTTGCCCTCAGGCCCGATTTATTGCGGTTCAATAGCGAGATTAAATGTCGGTTTAATCGGCCAACTAAAGCGGATGCTTGCGCCGCCGAGCGGGCTGGAATCAACCATGACGCGCCCCTGATAGGCCACGGCAATCGAATGCACGATGGCCAATCCCAGCCCGCAGCCGCCGGTTGCACGGTCACGACTTGGGTCCAGCCTAACGAATGGCTCAAAAATTCTCAAACGCTCTTCCGGTGGAATGCCCGGACCATCGTCCTCAACCTGTAGGTTGGCTTCTTCACCCTGTAACCACAGGCTGATACGCAAATGCTTATGAGCGTAGCGCTGCGCGTTGTTGACCAGATTGTCGAGTACGCGCTCCATCAGGCGGAGGTCCACACCGCCGAAGTCGGCCGGTTTAGTCACATCGAGTTCTATCTCATGCTCGGTATTTACCAGACGGAAGTCATCGGCCTTGTCTTCAATCCATTCCGGCAGGTTGATTTTGGTTAAATGCAGCGCGACCTGTGGCCGGTCGAGACGGGCGTAGGTCAGCAGCTCGTCGATCAGCGATTCCAGCTGACCGATGTCACGGTTAATCGCCTGCTGTTCGGCCTCTGGCAGATTTTCACTGATGGCAAGCCGGTAACGTAGCCGGACCAGCGGCGTTCGCAGCTCGTGAGCGATACCGTCAATAAGCTGCTTCTTGCTCGCAATAAGGGTATTAATGTTGTCAGCCATCTGGTTAAAGGCAATTCCCAGACGATTGAGGCTCGACGTCGAGTCAAAATTGGTTCGTTCGTCGAGATGACCATTGCCAAGCCGCTGCGCCGAGTTTTCTAACTTAAGCAGGTCCTGCCAGTGTGGACGCATCCATAAAAATACCGGCAACGCTAACGACAGGCCGATGAAAATCAGCAGCCCCAAATCGAGCAAGCGCATTTCATGCATGTAAAACAGATATGGAATCGGCCCGACGACCAAAACATAGTTACTTCGCGGCACGCGCTGTATAAAGGTGTATTCGCTGTCGAGCGCCACAATTTCGCCGTCACGCAGTTGGGCGTCGAGTGCCGGGCTTAGCTTGCGCTTGCCCAGTGGCTCGATATGCAGTTTGAACGAGAGGTTCAGCTCAAGGGTGCTGATGGTCTTGTTCCAGTCTTTGATAGGAATTTCACGCAGCTCGCTTCGCATCAGATAGAGCGAACTTTTCATCAGGTCGTTCATCGACTGGCGACCGGTGCGCTCGGCGGTGACTTTGTAAACCAGTCCGACCAGCATTGCCATAACCAGGAAACACACCAGCAGCAGCAGGAAGAACTGAACGAAAAGTTTTCTCATTCCTGCACGGACTCCCAGGCGTTAGGGGCAAACAGATAACCTTTATTACGCACCGTTTTGATACGAAATGGTTCAAGCGCGTTGTCGTAAAGTTTGCGACGCAGGCGAGAGATAGCGACATCAATGCTGCGGTCGAGCCCGTCATAGCTCACGCCACGCAGGTTGAGCAGCAGCGCTTCACGGTCCATGATGCGGCCTGCGTGCGTGGCGAGCTCCCACAGAAGGTCAAAGTCTGAGGTTGAAAGGGTAATCGTTTCTTCACCCAGCGTGACTTCGCGGTTGACGGGATCAATGCACAGCTGGCCGAAGTGCAGGGCGTTGCTTTTCTGCATCGGTTTGCTGGTTTTCTCTGGCTCGGCGGTGGTAGACGTCGGGCGCTGGCGCAGGTGCAGCCGAAGACGCGCCAGCAGCACGGCCGGTGGCGTTGTTTTCAGAATATAGTCATTAGCGCCCATCTCGAGCGACAAAATATGGTTCATGTCGCTGTCCAGCGAGGTCAGCAACACGATGGGGCCGTCATAGGCCGGGCGCAGGTCGCGGCAGAGGGTCATGCCGTCTTTACCGGGAAGCATGATGTCGAGTAATACCAAATCGGGTTTTTCGACCGCGATTCTGTCTTGCGCCGTGTCTCCGCGAGGTTCAATAAGAACTTCAATGTCATGCTTGCCCAAATAGGCAGCGATCAGCTTACCCACCTCGGCGTCATCTTCTACAAAAACGATTTTATTCATTGGTTTGCTGTCAAGGTGAAAATCGGGTTCCAGCATAGCGCGAGCGGGGCATCAACGCCACGCCCGCAGTAGACTTCGTTCATATTAATAAACACAGGCAACCGCTGCGTCAGCGCAATCTTCTGCCGCCGTCAACGCCGAGTGTTTTGCCGGTCACATACTTACTGCGCATGATGTAATCAACCAGATTGACTATCTCACTTTCGCCCGGCTCAATCTTCATTAACGATTTATTTAACGCGTGCTCGCGGTATGAGGCGTCGTCCTCTGGGTTAAAGAGGATTAGCGCGGGTGCAATGGAGTTAACTTTGACCTCAGGTGCCAGCTTTCGTGCAAATGAGAGCGTCATATTATCCAGCGCTGCCTTGCTTGCCGAATAGGCGATGTGCTTTTTACTGCCTTTTTCCACCACGAAATCGGTAATGTGAATGATATCGGCGCCGGCCGTGCCCTGACCCCGCAGACATTCTTCCAGCTCGAGATTGAGCAGGTAAGGGGTGTAAACGTGGATTTGCAGCATCATCGCCATCGTATCCTGTGGTGCGGTGTCTGGCGACTCTGCGACCCATGAGCTGGCGTTATGAATGATGGCACGCAGTTTACCGGTTTGGGCACGCACTTTTTCAGCAAAGGCGAGTATCCCTGCATTTTCTGAAAAATCGGCCTGAATGCAGCATGCGCCTTTCTTAATCAGCTCCTCAAGGGCAGGGTAAGGTTGCCGATAACTCACGATTACCGGAATTTTTTTCTCTAGCATCGACTCAGCCAGAGCCAGTCCTATTCGCTTGGCGCCACCGGTGATAAGTACCGGTGCAGAAGGGATAAAATCGGTCAAGTAAAGCTCCTGAACTCGCTGGCAAAGCATCAATAAACTATGTCATTATATAAAGCTATGCCATTATATAGATGATTGTGTTTATCGTTTCAAAACATTATCTTCAAAAAGTAAGGTCTTTTCTAACACACGTTAGACGGGTTAGCACTGGCCCTGAGAGGAATGGAGATGGCTGATAGTCGCCTGGTACCCGATGCGCGCAGTGAAAAAGCGTCCTTTAACTACATGGAATACCTGTCCGCATCGTGCAAGAAGCAATGGAGTTTCCTCGATGCCATCCACGGCGTATTGCCTTTTTTTGGCATGGTGTTGAGGTCGCGAAGCACAGCCCAGGAAAAATCCAAACAAGACAAGCTTAATGCATTAGCGTTACAAGTTGTCTCGACGCAGGTGAGTGACGAAATCAATATCGTTCGACTGATTGAGTTGGCGCAGCAGCAGAATATTTACAGCGTTGATATTCATTTGCCTTATGGTTTGACCGAAGAGCAGCTGGCTGCCATTCAGGAAGAGTGCAAACATCCGCTGAAATTGACGCAACAGGATGAGCATTTAGCGGTAGAAATACTGCAAGACCCCTCAAAACATTAATTTCACTGCCCCTCGGGTCGTTGATTATTTCAGACCTGAGGGGGAGCGTTATCCCTACCCATGCTGTTCCCTGCCTGACGCTATCAAGGATACAACCAAAGGACGTGATGCCCTTCGGCTGTAGCCACTGCGCGCTCATTAAAACTTATTTGAACAGGTCTGCTGTGACGGTGAGGTTACCCCCGCTTTTGTTCTGCCACTGACGCGTGATGTGGTAGAACTTAGCACCCTGATCCGCCGCACGCTTGGCGACTTCTTCAGAGACGTCGGTGATGCTGTTGAAGTGGCCGGTGAAGGTCACGGTAGAGAACGGCGTCATCTGTGCCGCAGTCACGTTGTTCACTTCTTCGATTTTCTTGCCGTCTGGCAGAGTGACAGAGTAACGCTTACCGGTTGAAGACTGTGTCTGGAAGAACAGGCCTACATCGCGGCTTGGGCTTTCTGAAGATGCCACACCCGGGATTTCAACTTTCTTGGCTGCGGCACCGCCGGCTGCCAGCGCTGCACGACCTGCGTCAGAGTTGTACGGGATAGCATCCGGGCTTTGAGTCACACGCTTACGCGCATCTTTTTTGTAAACAAAGGCAGTCACGTACTGATTGCCGCCGTTATTGGCATCAATCTGGCGTACGATGAAGAAGGAGTAAGCCCCTTTGGCTTTTGCGGCCTCAGCAATAGCCTGAATGACGTCAGGCTGGCTGTGGAACAGGCCGCTGACGGTAACGGTATCGAAAGGCTCTAACTCATAGGCCACTTCTTTTGGCAGCTGTTTCACGCCGCTAACGCCGTTAACGCTGTTAAGCACCGGCTTTGGGCTGACCTTAGGCGCATCTTTATGATAAAGGTCGGCAACTACGCGCCAGTTGCCGCTTTCGCTTACACTGTTAGTGTCCAGAATATAGAAGTAATCCGCGCCTTTATCGTCGGCGCGTTTAGATGCTTCATCAGAGGCATCGCCCAGATTGTTAAAATGGCCAGTAAATGCAATGCGATCAAAGGGCTTCAGGGCGGCTGCTTTCTCGGGACTGATCTCTTCTGCCGCCTGTGCTGCAGACAAAACAGAGAATTGCGAGATTAACAAAACAACGGCCGATGCGATGATCGTTTTCGTCTGCTTCATAAAAAATCCTTTCACCTTGCGCAGTAATGTTGAAACATGCTGAATTATTGATGTGTAACAGATTAGCTCCCGATTATTGCATGTAATAATGGCGAGCGCTTTAGTAATTTTTTAAATGCTTTAAGTCTGTAATCGCTAGCCTGGTCACTTTATTTTGCCCTGATAACTTATATAAGTTTCGTGATGGAGTAAATAAGTGAAATAAATGTTAATTATTTACATTTTCCTCACTTTTGTGCCCGCCGTTGGCGAATAGACATCATCATGCAAGAGTGATTCATCTGGTATTTTTACCTCATTGAAGTGAATTAAATATGAAAATTACCGGCTTTGCAGTGCTATCGAGGCTTATGCCGTTTTTAGGTGATTTAATCCTCATTAATGCGGTTTCCTTATAGCTTATTAACCCGATATTCAGTAGGTTATAGCCGGCCTGAAAATTCCGTCAGTATTTCGGCGAAACAAGCCGACAGGTTTTTAATTTTTGTATCTACATCGATGATATGCATCATCAAATAAAAGGGTGAAGGGAATAATTATGCGTATTGGTATACCAAGAGAACGGTTGACCAATGAAGCCCGCGTTGCAGCAACACCGAAAACGGTGGAACAACTGCTGAAACTCGGCTTTACAGTCGCCATTGAGCAGGGCGCAGGTAAACTGGCCAGTTTTGACGACGCGGCTTATGAAGCAGCCGGTGCTACGGTTGAAGCGGGAGACGCCGTCTGGCATTCCGACATCGTCATGAAGGTCAATGCCCCTCTGGACGACGAAATCGAAAAGCTGCAGGCAGGCTCCACGCTGGTGAGCTTTATCTGGCCAGCCCAAAATCCTGAGCTGATTCAGAAACTGGCTGAACGCAACGTCACTGCGCTGGCAATGGACTCTGTACCGCGTATCTCTCGTGCACAGTCAATGGACGCCCTCAGCTCGATGGCCAACATCGCAGGCTATCGCGCAATCGTTGAGGCCGCACACGAATTCGGACGCTTCTTTACCGGTCAGATTACGGCCGCAGGTAAAGTTCCTCCTGCCAAAGTGATGATCATCGGTGCGGGCGTTGCCGGTCTGGCTGCTATCGGTGCTGCGGGCAGCCTGGGTGCCATCGTGCGCGCCTTCGATACGCGTCCTGAAGTAAAAGAACAAGTTCAAAGTATGGGCGCCGAGTTCCTCGAGCTCGACTTCGAAGAAGAAGCAGGCAACGGCGACGGCTATGCCAAAGTCATGTCTGAGGCCTTTATCAAGGCCGAGATGGCGCTGTTTGCTGCTCAGGCGGAAGAAGTTGACATCATTGTCACCACCGCGCTTATCCCAGGCCGTCCGGCACCTAAGCTGATTACCCGCGAAATGGTTGAATCCATGAAGTCGGGCAGCGTGATTGTTGACCTCGCGGCGCAAACCGGCGGCAACTGTGAGCTGACTGTCGCGGATACCATCACAGTGACCCCGAACGGCGTGAAAATCATCGGTTACACCGATTTGCCAAGCCGTTTGCCGACCCAGTCTTCCCAGCTGTACGGTACTAACTTAGTTAACCTGCTGAAACTGCTGTGCAAAGAGAAAAACGGAGAAATCGAGATCGATTTCGAAGATACCGTTGTGCGCGGCGTGACTGTGGTTAAAACCGGCGAAGTGACTTGGCCGGCTCCGCCGATTCAGGTTTCTGCTCAGCCACAGGCGGCCAAGGTTGAAGCCCCTGTCGCCAAAGAGGCCGCCAAGCCTGCCTCCCCATGGACCAAATACATCATTATGGCGATTGCCGTGGTGCTGTTTGGCTGGTTGGCCGATGTCGCTCCGAAAGAGTTTCTGTCCCACTTTACCGTCTTCGCGCTCTCCTGCGTGGTTGGCTACTATGTGGTCTGGAACGTCAGCCATGCGCTGCATACGCCTTTGATGGCGGTAACCAACGCAATTTCCGGCATCATTGTGGTCGGGGCATTGCTGCAGATTGGGCACGGCGGCTGGGTGAGCTTCCTGTCCTTCGTGGCGGTACTGATTGCCAGTATCAATATATTTGGCGGATTTACCGTCACTCAGCGCATGCTGAAAATGTTTCGTAAGAATTAAGGGGTAGCATATGTCTGGGGGTTTAGTTACAGCTGCATACATTGTTGCCGCTATTCTGTTTATTTTCAGCCTTGCGGGACTGTCCAAGCATGAGACGTCCAAGCAGGGGAATATCTTTGGCATGACCGGGATGGCGATCGCGCTTATCGTCACCATCCTTGGCCCTGACTCCGGTCACGTTGGCTGGATTATTCTGGCTATGGTTATCGGCGGCGCTATTGGCATCTATCTGGCACGTAAAGTCGAAATGACTCAAATGCCGGAACTGGTTGCGATTTTGCACAGCTTTGTCGGTCTCGCTGCGGTGCTGGTGGGGTACAACAGCTATCTCGACCACGGCGCAGTGCCGATGGACGGAGTGATGGAAAACATCCATCTGGTCGAAGTGTTTCTCGGTATCTTCATCGGTGCTGTGACCTTCACCGGATCTATTGTTGCGTTCGGTAAGCTGCGCGGTATTTTTTCTTCAAAACCGCTGGCTCTGCCGCATCGTCACAAGCTGAATCTGGCGGCGCTGGTGGTGTCATTCCTGCTGCTCGTCGTGTTTGTCCGTGCTGAAAGCGTGGGGACACAGGTGTTTGCGCTGCTGATTATGACCGTCATCGCGCTGGCTTTCGGCTGGCATCTGGTCTCGTCAATTGGCGGTGCAGACATGCCGGTTGTCGTTTCTATGCTGAACTCCTACTCAGGTTGGGCGGCAGCGGCTGCAGGCTTCATGCTGAGCAACGACCTGCTGATCGTGACCGGTGCTCTGGTCGGTTCTTCGGGTGCGATTCTGTCTTACATCATGTGTAAGGCGATGAATCGTTCGTTTATCAGCGTTATTGCCGGTGGTTTCGGTACCGACAGCTCCTCGACTGGCGATGACCAGGAAATGGGCGAGTATCGTGAAATTAACGCGGAAGACGTGGCAGATATGCTGAAAAACGCCTCCTCGGTCATTATCACCCCTGGCTACGGCATGGCGGTGGCGCAGGCGCAGTATCCGGTTCAGGATATTACGGCTCGACTGCGTGCCAAAGGGGTGAAAGTGCGCTTTGGTATTCATCCGGTGGCCGGACGTCTGCCAGGCCACATGAACGTACTGTTGGCTGAGGCGAAGGTGCCTTACGACATCGTGCTCGAGATGGACGAAATCAACGACGACTTCAGCGACACCGACGTGGTGCTGGTTATCGGTGCCAATGACACCGTTAACCCAGCCGCGCAGGAAGACCCACGCAGTCCGATCGCCGGTATGCCGGTGCTGGAAGTGTGGAAAGCGCAAAACGTTATCGTGTTTAAGCGTTCTATGAGCACCGGTTACGCTGGCGTTCAGAACCCGCTGTTCTTTAAAGAGAACACGCAGATGCTGTTTGGTGATGCCAAAGAGAGCGTCGAAGGGATCCTGCGCGCGCTCTAAGCGATGCTGTAGTTTCCAGATAAAAAAAGCCAGTCGCGATGACTGGCTTTTTTATTGCCCAAACCTAACCGAAAACGCTATTCGGCGTCGGTATCCTTGATATTTGCTCCGCTCTCTTCGAGAGAAATAGGGCAGACAAAATCGTCGGGCTTAATCGCCAGCAGGTCGCATTTCAAATGATCGATAACCTGCTCGGTAGTGTTGCCGAGAAACGCGGCAGACAGTCCCGTGCGGCCAATCGACCCTAAGACTACGACGCCGGCTTGCAAATGCTCAGCCAGATCGGGGATGACTTCTTCAGGCAGTCCTTTTTCAACGTGAGTGTATTTCTCGTCTAGCTGGAACTTTTGTCGTAACGCTTTCATGGCAATCAAGTGCTGACCGCGAATGGCATCGTTATAAACGCTAGGGTCGAAATCAGGCAGTTCGATGGCAATGTTGATAGGGGTTACGGGGTAGGCACCCACCAGATGAACCTCGGTCTGGTTAACGTGCGAGGCGACCTCAAGGGTTTCCTTGACCAATTTAATGTTCAGCGGGTCGTGATAGGGCTCTTCACTCGACAGGTTGACGGCAACCACCGCTTTACCGCCCTCCGGCCAAGGTTGGTCTTTAACCATCCACACCGGACAAGGGCATTTGCGCAGCAAATTCCAGTCGGTAGGCGTAAAGATGACGGACTCGAGGCGGTCGTGCTGGTGGGCCATTTTCAACAGCAGGTCGTGCTGTCCGGCAAGGACCTCGTGAATGATGGCTTCAAAGGGTTTGTTGTGCCATACCACTTTAATGTCGATAGGAATGCCTGCTTCGACGTAGTAGTGGCACTGTTCTGTAATCCATGCGCTTCTTTCGCTTATCACACCCTGACGCATGGCGGTGCGTTCTTCAGGGGACAGCATGGTGGTCATTTCGTAGGAAAAATCATAGATCGACAGGAAGGCTTTGATCTTCCCACCGTTGCGTTGAACAAGATAGACCGCGCGACGCAGCGCCGGCTGGTCATCCTGGTTGGGGTCAATAGCGACCAGAAGGTTCTGATACTTGGCCAAAGGAGCCTCCTTAACATCTGTGATTGAAAGCGCACAGGGCGCCATTTTCTCAAGGAAAGTCAAAACCCGTTAAAAGAGAACGCAAAAGAGAAGCCAAATGCAAACGCTTAAGCTGTCGCCTTATCGATGGACGAAAAGAGCCCGCGTTATAGTTATAGAGTAAACCAGGATGGACAAACAGAACAGAGGATAAATTGAACCGGATCAATAAAGTAAATCAATAAAATAGACAAATTATTGATCCGGTATTTGACGCCTCGGGCAGGGTGCCCGAAAGCGCAGCTACGAAACCAGCGAAATAGGGTTTCCGGCCAGCACCGACAGCGCGTTATGGTCTTCAATCGTAATGTATTTACCTTTTACGCTGAGCATGCCAGATTTCTGGAAACGCCCGAGCAGGCGGCTGATCGTTTCCACGGTCAGGCCGAGGTAATTACCGATATCGCCGCGCGTCATCGTCAGGCGAAACTCGCGCTGCGAGAAGCCGCGCTGTGAAAAACGGCGAGCAAGGTTATAGATAAAGGCTGACAGGCGCTCTTCTGCGTTCTTTTTGGAAAGCAGTAGGATCATATCTTGGTCGCCTTTGATTTCGCCGCTCATCAGCCGCATCATTTGCTGACGCAGTTTTGGCAGTTTTCCAGAAAGATCATCGACCGTTTCGAAAGGTATTTCGCAAACCATTGAGGTTTCAAGCGCCTGCGCAAAGCTTGGGTGTTGCAGACCCGCGATAGCGTCAAAGCCAACCAGGTCACCCGCGAGGTGGAAACCGGTAATCTGCTCGTCACCTTGTTCTGTGATGGTGTAACTCTTGATGGTGCCGGAACGGATAGCATAGAGAGACTTGAGTTCGTCACCGGCTTTAAAAAGAGTCTGCCCTTTTTGAATCGGTTTTTTACGCTCGATAATGTTGTCGAGTTGGTCTAACTCATGCTCATTCAAAGTGAAGGGAATACACAGCTGACTGATGCTGCAATCCTGGCAGTGAATTGCACAACCACCAGATTGGATACGCCGAATAATACGTTTTTCCGGGATCATAGGTTTCGCTCTCGCAATATTGATATGCGTCAATTTTAACATCTTTTGCAATGAGTGATAAGTGTAAGTTTTGTCCCGAAAGAGGTATTTAGTTAAAAACCACGATTTTTAAGGGGTTTTTTATAAATATTTTTTGATCTAACGACAAATAAGCGGTCATTTCGGCCAGAACTCTTAGGCGAATATATAAAAAGAGTCTCGTTTACGTCAATTTTTTTGCATCCCGGCAACGCGGATTGGAGCAAAGGTTGATCGATTTTTGCAGGCGGAGTAAACAGGCCGGGCAAAATAAGCGCAGGCGCGACGTTAATTTAAAATTCATTTTATTCAGTAAGTTGTGATTTTCACGCGCTGTGAAATCAAATTTCATGCCAACATTTTAGGTTTGTCGGGTATTTCGTACTAATACGGATTGATGTTATTGCAATGTTATTTTTGACAGGCCATAAGCAGGAAGTGTGTCAATAAGTGCAGGTGAAATGGCGAAAATAACTCGTGGGAGTTATTGACCGCTGGCGGCTGAAATTAATTTTAATCAAATAGGGTTTTAAATCAGCGGGTCACAATACCGTACGCGTAGAAATTATGACTATTAATTTATCGCTGATTAATTGCGGCAGAATAATGTAATAAAATTGTGAACGGATAAATCTATTAAGCAGTAGGGCGTCACAATAAATCCTGTGACGCCCGGTCTTATCTTAAACGTTACCTTTGTTGTCTTCTTCTACCGCATCGTGAATACGTTCCAGCATGTCCGGGAACGCCGACTGAACGCGGCTCCAGCTCGGAATAAACGGCTTTTCACTCGGCGTATCGACGAATGCCAAACCGGCTTCCATGATTGCCCCTGAGAACAGCTCAACCGCCGACTCTTCGCTGTGGCGGTCAAACTTCAGGCCGTTCATTCGCGCGTCATGCTCGAAGCCGTCAATCATGTCCAACGCGTTGCGGTAGTAGGTGGCTTTGAGAATGCGGAACGATTCGCTGGTGATCGGCACGCCCAGAATCGCCATCTTGCGATACAGTGCCTTGGTAATGTCGATACTCATGCGCTGTAGGCCATTGCTCGCGTCATCTTCAGACATTGGCTGATGTTTGTGGTCATAGTTATCGGCGATATCGACCTGACAGATGCGCTTGGTGGCCGTATTGCGATGCAGCTCCGACAGCACGCCAATCTCAAGACCCCAGTCACTCGGAATGCGCAAATCGTTGAGTACGTGGGTACGCATAGCGAATTCGCCGGAGAGGGGATAACGGAAGCTGCGCAGGTATTCGAGAAACTCGGAGTTTCCATAAACGATTTGCAGCGATTTCAGCAGTGGAAACACCAACAGGCGTCCCACGCGGCCGTTGAACTTACCGTCAGCCACTCGCGCGTAATAGCCCTTACAGAAATCATAGTGGAAATTAGGGTTCGCGACCGGATACATCAGGCGAGCCAGCATGTCCCGGCTATAAGTGACGATGTCACAATCATGCAGGCCGACCACCGTGGTACGGCGCGAAGCGAGCGTGTAACCGACGCAAAACCACACATTGCGGCCTTTGCCCGGTTCCATTGGCGAAAGGTTCTCTTTCTTTAACTCTTCATCGATCGCCTTCAGGCGTGGGCCATCGTTCCACAAAATACGGTGACGTTGTGGCAGGCGAGAGAAAAATTCGCGTGCAAATAGAAACTGATCGCGGTCTGCGCGATCTAAACCAATGACAATCTCTTCCAGGTAAGGAACCTTGGTCAACTCGTCAACAATCTTGCTCAACGCCGGCCCTTCAAGCTCCGAGAACAGAGAAGGGAGGATAAGCCCCATCGAGCGTCGACCCGAGAACACCTGCAGATCGTATTCTAATTCTTCTAATTTTCTTTTCGTGAGGTTGTGAAAATTAGTAATGATACCGTCCTGATAAAATTCGCTCATAGGCATCCTCAATTTATTTAAAAGAACATCAAAAAAACCACACAGGGCAAAACGTGAATCTGTTAACGGTCGATAAGGTGGTCCAGTCCCTCTTTCCAGCCTTCGGGACCGTATTGTTCGGTGCGAAATACGTTTACACCTTCTTTGACTGGCATTTTATGGTCATGGTGACCTCGAATGACCACCGCATAATCTGAAGCATTAAGCATGCCAATATCGTTGGGGCCGTCGCCGAGTGCGATGCTAACAACGGGTTTTCCGGCCCTCTCTGCGTAGCAGTCGCTCAGCCATTTCACCGCCGGGCCTTTCCCTGCATCGGCCCCCATCACGTGCCAGAAGCGACCACCGCGCGTAAGAGCCAGTTTCTCTTGATGCAGATATTTTTCGAAACGGGCGAAGTCGAGGCTGTTACCAAACCAGATAATCGGTTCAGAGGCTTCGCGCTGCATGGCCAGTTTGGCATTCTCAAGCGGAAGCCCGGTCCAGTCGATCACCTGCTGGGCGTTAACGTCACCGAAACCGCGAAATTCAAAATCGTAGCGCTGGCGTAACGCGACCAGAACATGACGAATGTCTTCGTAAGCGGCGCCAATAATGTGCCCCGAAGTCGACGATTCGTGCTTTTGCCAACGGTCTGGCAAACCTATCAACGCACCATTTTCGGCAATGAAAGGTACCTCAGTAAGTTCTAACTTTCTCTGGAGTTCTGCGACCTCGGCCGCCGTTTTGCTGGTGGTTAGAACCACCGGAACCTTCGCCGCACTCAGTGTGTTCAACCATTCCTGCGCTGGCTGCCAGTCGTAGCTGTGGTGGTCTAGCAGCGATCCGTCGAGGTCAGTAAATACAACCAGATTGTCATCAAGGTACGGCATCATTTCTCCTCAAAATGAATGGAAACAGAAACGACCAAGCATCAGAATTATTCCACTCCAGGGCCTAAGTATAGCCCTAAATCAATAAGCCATTTTTTTGAGCGATAAATAACAGACTGTGGAACAGGGAGTTATATGATTCTTATCTTTGAAGCGGTGAGAGCGGTCGGGCAGGATATTGCAGCCTGCACTTTTTTCTATACACTCAGTTCTTAAGCCTGACCGTCACCGCTTCAGGGTGCCGGTCAGGTTTGAGAACGTGAAAATCTAATAAAACGTCGGGAGGGTGACGATGAAAAATGATGATGAAAATGATGATTTTCTGTTTTCACAGGAAATGGTCGGCGTCCACAAACTCTCAGATAACAATCAGGTGGTTTACCTCAAAAACCATCAAAAAGCGGCACGGCCTCAGACGCCGGACGTAACTGAACCTGAAAATATTCTGACTACCGGCTTTCTTGACGTCATCGACTGCGCCGAACCGCTGGAATATAAGCAGGCGGGCGTGCAGCAGGGCGTCCTGGATAAGCTGCGTCAGGGGAAATATCCGCTCGAAGCCAGCCTTAACCTTCTCCGCAAACCGGTCGAGACCTGTCGTCAGGAACTGTTTAGCTTTTTTCTGCAGGCACAGGCGCAGAATCTACGCACCTTGCTGATCGTTCACGGCCGTGGCAGGCATGACGAGAGCCATGCCAATATCGTGCGCAGCTATCTCGCCAAATGGCTCAGGCAGCTTGACGAGGTGCAGGCTTTCAGCGTGGCAACCGGCAAGGACGGCGGGGCAGGAGCCTGCTATGTCGCGCTTAAAAAATCGCCTCAGGCTAAGCAGGAGAACTGGGAAAGGCACGCCAAACACAGTCGTTAAATCTAAATTAAACAATCGGGAAGTAACATTTTAAGCGTTGGCACCGTTAACGCAGGGTTTAACAAAAACTGTATACTCTTGGCCCTACCTAATTTATCCCTATGTTAACCCTGCGTTTTGCTAAGTGAGTTTACATGCTGTTCAATCGCCACCTTTTGCCTGCCTCTCTTGTTCTGAGCGGAACTGCGCTGCTTTGCGCCTGCGGTCCAACCAACAGCCCAAGCCAGTCGGCAGTCGTTATCTCCGGTCAAACCATGGGCACCTACTATCGCGTCAGCATGGTCGGGCTGGATAAAAGCCGGGAACCGGAGTTGCGCAAACAGATTGAAGACCAGCTGAAAGAAGACGACCACGAGCTTTCAACCTATAAGAACGACTCTGTTCTTTCGCGCTTTAACCAATATAACGGTACCGATCCGCAGCCTGTCAGCTCCGGCATGGCCGACGCCATTGTCACTGCGCTGCGCATCGGCAAAAAGACCGGTGGCGAGATGGACATTACCGTCGGCCCACTGGTCAATCTTTGGGGATTTGGCCCGACCAAAGAGCCTGTCAAGATGCCAACCCAGGAGCAGATAGATGCCGCCAAGGCCGAGATTGGGCTTTCGCATCTCAAGGTCATCGAGACCGTGGACGGAGACTATTTGCAGAAAGACAAAGCCAATATGTACGTTGATCTCTCAACCGTTGGCGAGGGTTATGCCACCGATCACCTTGCGAGACTGGTAGAGGGCAACGGTGTCAGCAACTATTTGGTCTCCGTGGGCGGCGCAGTCGTTTCTCGCGGCAGAAACCCTGAAGGCAAACCGTGGCAGGTTGCTATCCAGAAACCGACCGACAAAGAAGATGCGGTGGAGGCCATTGTTGACCTGCAGGGGATGGGGATAAGCACCTCGGGCAGTTATCGCAACTACTATGAGCTGGACGGTAAGCGCCTCTCGCACATCATCGACCCCGAAACCGGACGCCCTATTACCCACAAACTGGTCTCGGCAACGGTGATTGCACCGACAGCACTCGAGGCCGACGGCTGGGATACTGGCCTGATGGTGTTAGGTACTAAAAAAGCCCTGGCGTTGGCCGAAAAAGAGCATCTTGCGGTGTATTTGATCACTAAGGAAAAAGACGGCTTCAAAATTACCATGACCCCGCAGTTCAAAGCCTATCTGCGCAAAGCCGAGAAATAAAAGTAACCCACCTCTACAAGCCTGCGTATTCTTGTCATGACTCATCGAGCCCCTGTGAGAGCGTATTTTGCCGGGGCTCGACGTCTTGTTTTGAATCCCACTGCGGATGTTAAGTAAACTGAACTGGCTATTTCTAAGATGTGTCTTAAAAGTGGTACACAAAGTCCTGATTCTGCGGGGTTGTCGTCCCTATGCAACGATTTTTTTACAATTTACCTTTTGGTCACCTCTGCCAAGTTGGGCACTATTTGGCGTCAGGGAGAGCTTTACTGCGTATCGTCAATAAAACGATCTCCTGCATCGTCTTCAGGAATGCGGCTGGTTGGTCTCTGAGTTGTTGAAGTCATTAATTCATTTTTAATCGTCTTATGGTTGTTATGTCATTTTTTTCCCGCATTGTTCGTTCAGGATTTGCCCGTCTCACCGTTCCGCTGTTTAGCCTGCTGTGTGTCACTTCCTACAGCGCCTCGGCCAAGGTTTATCCCCCTATGCTTTCACGGTCGGTACTGGTCATGAATGCCACCAACGGTCGCGTACTGTATCAAAAGAACGCCACCCGTGCTTACCCCATAGCCTCGCTAACCAAGCTGATGACCGCGATGGTGGTGCTCGACAGCCACCAGTCGCTGAAGCAAAAAATCACCGTTACGCCCGCCGACAGAGACTTGCTCAAGCTAACGCATTCACGTTTAACGATAGGTTCTGTGCTGTCGCGCAAGGACATGCTGCACATCGCGCTGATGTCTTCAGAGAACCGTGCCGCTGCCGCGCTCAGTCGCTACTATCCCGGCGGCCGCCGTGCTTTTGTTCGCCAGATGAATCGTAAAGCGCGAGCCTATGGCATGACCCACACGCATTTTTACGATCCGACCGGATTAACCCCGCGTAACACCGCCTCGGCGCATGACCTGGCGATTATGGCCAAGCACGCGTACCGCTATGCGCTTATCCGCCAGCTTTCGACCGATAAACGCGATGTGGTGCATCCGGGGCACGGCCAGCTGGTGTATCGCAGTTCTGACGGGCTAATTAACAATAAAACCTGGAATATTGTGCTACAGAAAACCGGCTATACCGATCAGGCCGGACACTGTTTGATTATCTATACCCGCATCAAGGGGCAGGACGTCCTGATGGTGATAACCGGTGGGCCGCGCGGTTACTCGCATTATCACGATGCGCTCGGGCTCAAGGCGTGGTTGATGCACGGCAATCTGTAAACGCCCGTTGTACTAACCGGGCGTTGAAGGGGCTCGCTCGAAGAGGGACGTTATTTAGGCAGACTCATCAATTCAAACAGCACCACGCTGCGTGATGGGCAGGTGTATTGACTGCCAAACTCGAAGTTGCGCTCGTTGATGTCGTCTGGTTGGTAGGTGTCGAGAATATGCCGCCAGCTTTCGCCGTGTGCCACGGAAGGCAGCGAGAACACCACGTCCTCGTGAGCCGCGTTAAACAGGAGAAGTACCGTGCTCAGTGAACCATAGCGAGTCAAACCGGTAGGCTGAGCGCGCCCGTCCAGCAACATACCAATGCTCTTGGCGTGCGCATCTCCCCAGGCTTCGTCATTCATCTCTTCAGCATTCGGCTGGAACCAACTGACGTCTTTTACATTCAGTTTTTCATGCACCTGACCTGTCAGGAAGCGACCGCGATGCAGAATAGGAAACCTGGCACGCAGGGCAATCAACCGATAGGTGAAGAGGATGAGTGAACGCCCTTTGTCCTCGATATTCCAGTTAACCCACGCAATTGGCGTGTCCTGGCAGTAGGCATTGTTGTTGCCGTTCTGCGAGCGGGCAAACTCGTCGCCGGCCAGCAACATTGGCGTTCCCTGCGAGAAAAACAGCGTCGCCAACATGTTTCGCATCTGCCGAAGCCTGAGTTCATTGATAGCAGGATCGTCCGTCTGGCCTTCGACGCCATAGTTGGCCGAAATATTGTTGTCGGTTCCGTCCTTGCTGTCTTCCCCGTTCTCTTCGTTGTGCTTGTCCTGATAGGACACAAGGTCATTGAGGGTGAAACCGTCGTGCGCGGTAATAAAGTTGACCGAGGCGTAAGGTTTGCGCCCACGATGGTTGAAAATATCGGCCGAACCGGAAAGACGGGTAGCAAACTGGGCCAGCTGTCCTTCGTCGCCGCGCCAAAATTTTCGTACCGAATCGCGGAAGCGGTCGTTCCATTCCACCCATCCCGGAGGAAAACCACCGACCTGATAGCCGCCCGGTCCGCAGTCCCAGGGCTCTGCAATCAGCTTACACTGGCTCAGTATCGGGTCCTGACGGCAGGTGTCGAGGAACCCACAGCCTTCATCGAAACCGTAACTTTCGCGGCCAAGAATGGTGGCAAGGTCGAAGCGGAAACCGTCAACCTGCATCTCGGTCGCCCAATAGCGCAGGGAGTCAGTCACCATTTGCAGCACGCGTGGATGGCTGAGGTTCAGCGTATTGCCAGTGCCCGTATCATTGATGTAGTAGCGCCTGTTTTCCGGCATCAGACGATAATAACTGGCGTTATCGATGCCTTTAAAAGAAAGCGTTGGGCCAAGCTCGTTGCCCTCCGCCGTGTGGTTGTAAACCACGTCGAGGATAACCTCGATTTCAGCGGCATGCAGGGTGGCTATCATCTGCTTGAATTCGTTGATGGTGTGCGTTGCCATATATTGAGGATGCGGCGCAAAGAAGCTTAGCGTGTTGTAGCCCCAATAGTTGTGCAGCCCTTTTTCCTGCAAATGACGGTCGTCGGTGAATGCATGAATAGGCATCAGTTCGATCGAAGTCACGCCGAGAGATTTAATGTAATCGACAATCTGTGGGGTGGTCATGGCCGAAAAGGTGCCGCGCAGGTGCTCCGGCACGGCGGGGTGGCGCATAGTGTAACCGCGAACGTGCGTCTCATAAATGATGGTTTTTTCCCAGGGAACCGGGTTCTTACGCGAGCGCGCCCATGAAAACGCCGGATCGATAACCCGACACTTCGGTAAAAAGGGTGCGCTGTCGCGGTCATCCAAATGCAGGTCTTTTTTGTCGCTTTCCATGTCGTAGGCAAACAGGGTATCGTCCCATTTTAAATCGCCGACAATCTGCTTGGCATAAGGGTCTAACAGCAGCTTGGCGGGATTAAAACGGTGTCCGTCGTGCGGGGCATAAGGCCCGTGAACGCGGTAACCATAGAGCATGCCGGGCCGGGCATCGGGGAGATAACCGTGCCAGACCTCGTCGGTATACTCCGGCAATTCGATGCGGTCATACTCTTCGCCTTCTTCATTAAACAGACAAAGTTCTACTTTAGTGGCGTTCGCCGAGAACAGCGCAAAGTTTACGCCGAGGCCGTCCCAGGTTGCGCCCAGAGGCACTGGCAGTCCCTCACGGACGCGCGTTTTATGCCCGCTGTCGAAATTTTTAACCAATTCACCATCGCTGTAGGGATGGATCAGGCGGACACCCTGCTCGGTAACTTCAACATCGACCTGCGCCTGAGGTTTGATAGGAGGGGTAACTGAAGCCGTGGGTTTAACAACTTTTTTGGGTGGGGCTTTGGCCATCGTTGATAGTTCTCCAGGAGAGTAAACAAGCAAGAAATCTGCAAAGCGCATAGTTGGAGTGTAGACGCTGGTTTTACAAACGCACCTTGAAACAGATGTTTTGGGCGAAATCCTGTACAAGTTGAGGTTGTTACAGGATAGTTAATAGCCTGCTAAGTCTTTTTTTCCTGTCTATTTTTGACGCGAAGTTGCTCGCAATCGGGTGCACAACAAAATGATTTACCGCACCTTTTTGCTGACGGTTATTTTCGAAGGGGGACATTCATGAAAATCGATTTATTATGTCATTTTGAGATGGACGCCGGGTTTCCGGCCCACTATGAGGCCGCAGGTTTTGCGCTGCATTTCGCACTGACGCCGAAAGACCGTAATAATCTGCCAGCCGATGTCGCGGCAAAAATTCGCGCGGTATTGACCGTGGGTTCAATTGGTCTCACCGCCGAGCAGATGGACGCGATGCCCAAACTCGAGATTATCTGCGCGCAGGGCGTGGGTTTTGAACAGATTGATATAGCGGCTGCCAGAGCGCGTAATATTCAGGTGACGCACGGCCCCGGTACCAATAATTCAGCGGTTGCCGACCACACTTTGGCACTGATGCTGGCCATCACTCGCAATATTCCCGACTTCGACCATCGCGTGCGCACCGGGCAGTGGGCGCGCTCGCGCATCGTAACCCCCGGCATGTTTGGCAAAAAGTTGGGCATCATTGGTTTGGGCAATATAGGTATGCAGATTGCTCATCGCTGCGCCGGAGGATTCGATATGCCGGTAGGGTATTTCAATCGCCGTCCTGTGGCAGACAGCCGGTACCAATATTTTGACAGCCGTCAGTCACTGGCGCGTTGGGCAGACTATCTGGTCGTGGCGACACCGGGAGGGAAAGAGACTCTCAATCTGATTGATGCCGAGGTGCTACGCGAACTCGGGCCACGGGGATATCTCATCAATATTGCGCGCGGCACGGTGGTTGATACGCGGGCGGTGATCGAGAGTCTGAATAATCACACTATCGCTGGCGCGGCGCTTGACGTGCTTGCCGGTGAGCCTGAGGTGCCGGAAGAGTTGGTAGGCATCACCGGGAATCTGGTGCTTACGCCTCACGTCGCGGGGCGTTCTCCCGAGGCGATGTCAAACATGATGAAACAGGTGCTCGAGAACTTGAACGCCCATTTCAGCGGACAACCGGTAGTCACGCCAGTACCGGCCTAATCCTCACGAGTTTAAGGCATAAAGAAACAACCCTTATTAGTAAAAAGCATAAGTAACTTTTTTTTCGTATTTGTCCTATTGGTTACACGGACGTAACAATAGAGGCAAGTATAACTAATTAGGGGTTCACGGTGAATTTCCAACAGCTAAAAATTATTCGGGAATCAGCGCGATGCAATTACAACCTGACTGAAGTGTCGAACATGCTTTTCACTTCACAGTCGGGGGTGAGTCGTCATATCCGCGAACTGGAAGACGAGCTTGGGGTTGAGATTTTTATTCGTCGCGGCAAACGGTTACTGGGTTTGACCGAGCCGGGCAAAGAACTGCTTTCCGTCGCCGAGCGTATTCTGAATGAAGCGCAAAACATCCGTCGCCTGGCCGATATCTTCTCTAAAGAAGATGCGGGTGTATTGACCATAGCGACCACGCACACTCAGGCGCGTTACAGTCTGCCGAGGGTTATTAAGGCGTTTCGTTCGGTGTATCCGGCCGTGCGTCTCGAGCTGCATCAGGGCTCGCCGCAGGAAGTGCTGGCGATGTTGCTCAGTGGTCAGGCCGACGTGGCGATCGCCAGTGAGAAGCTCATTAACGATCCTTCCGTCGCCTCGTTTCCGTATTACCGTTGGCATCACGCCATCCTGGTGCCGGATGGCCACCCGTTGCTGGACCAGCAGCCGGTGACCTTGCAGCAGCTCGCCGAATACTCGCTGGTGACCTATCGTCAGGGGATTACCGGACGTTCGAGAATAGACAGCGCCTTCGAGCAACACGGGCTTAACCCGGACATCGTGCTCAGCGCGCAGGACTCCGACGTTATCAAGACCTACGTGGAGCTGGGGCTGGGTGTCGGGATTTTGGCGGATAAAGCCTTCGACGCCGACCGTGACCGGGGTCTGCAACTGATTAACGCCGAGCACCTTTTCGAAGCCAACACCGTTTGGCTGGGCCTCAAGCGTTCGCAGTTACAACGTAACTATGTCTGGCGATTTATTGAATTGTGTAATCAGAGTTTGTCGATCAATGAGATTAAAGAGAAAGTCTTTAAACAGCCGCAGAACGACAGTGACGTGGTGATTGATTATCAAATTTAGGGTTTGAATTTAATTTCTTAGGTCAAGGGCACGCGCCCAGCGCGCAAGGCGCGTGCCTTTGACCTAAAAAGCAGGTCCAGGGCAGCCGCCCAGCAAACACGCCACACACTCTTGCCCAAAAAAAGAAACCTAAAACAATGGCCATTTAAGGCCATTACTGAATGATAAAACTCCGATCAAATGTCCCTTTAACGTCAACTCTTACCGGCAATAATCCCGCCTGCTGGTAAAAATCGGCGGTCTGCTGCTGCTGCGCAATCGTCTTGTCATCGAGCGACTGCCAGCGGGCGTTGCTGCGCCCATAGGACAGCCTGGCGGCCTCAGGCGGGAAGCCGATGATTTTCGACAGCGTCTGACTGTAAGTATCCAGATGCTGGTGCGCCCACACCTGTGCCTCGGCAAGTCGCTGCACATAGTCGGCAATGGCAGCGCGTTTTTGCTTGTCATTCAGCGCGCGGTCGGTCGCGGCGATAAAGCTGTTGCCCGACCACAATCCGCGTCCGTTTACCGCCACCTTAAGAGAGTCCTGCGTTTCGGCAAAGGCGGTGTAAGGTTCCCACGTCGCCCAGACGTCAACCGATCCCTGCACCAGCGCCAGTTTGGCGTCGCTCGGCTGAAGGAATCTGAAGGTCACATCTTTGGCGGTGAGGCCCGCAGAGGCTAAGGCCTTTAGCGCGACAAAGTGGCCAATCGATCCCTTGTTGGTGGCGATGCTTTTGCCTTTCAGGTCGGCGGCGCTGTGAATAGGACTGTCGGCGCGCACGATAAGCGCCGTGCCGTAAGCGTCTGACTTATCGACGGCAATCGCCTTGACTTGCGCACCGGCCGCTTCGGCAAACAATAGCGGCGCATCGCCAATCACACCAATGTCCACCGCCTGCGCGTTAAGCGCCTCGGCGAGCGGGGCAGCGGCGGGGAACTCAGACCATTCAATCTTATAGGGCAAATTTTGCAGCTTATTAGCGGCCTCAAGCTGGGCGCGCATATTGCCTTTCTGATCCGCAATACGCAGTGTGATTTCTGCCGCGTGAGCGGTCAGCGATGAGAGTGAAAGTGCCGCCAACAGACTCAGTCCAGCGAGTCGATAACCTAAAGATATCATTCGTGTTCCCATTACCATTCTGCATGCGCCGCCGGAAGACTTTCCTTTAACGCCTGCTGTTTGTGTGCGGCAATTTTCTGTCGCGTGAGAGGAATAAGTTCGCGCCCGTATTCCACGGCGTCATTAAGCGGATCAAAGCCGCGTATCAGGAAAGTCTCGATGCCGAGGTCGTAGTATTTCAGCAGCGCATCCGAGACTTGTTCCGGCGTACCGACCAGCGCGGTCGAATTCGAGCTGCCGCCGACCAGCGCCGCGATACCGGTCCAGAGATGGTTATCCAGACGATCGCCTTTCGCTACCGCATCGAGCAGCCGTTGAGCTCCCACGCTCTGTGGTTTGGCCTGACCGAGGTTCACGCCGTTCTTTTCCAGCTGGGCCTTGGCTTGGGCGCGTATGATTTCAGCCTTTTGCCATGCTTCTTCCTCGGTGCGACCCAAGATAGGGCGGAATGAAATGCTGAAGCCTACCTCACGGCCATAGCGCTCAGCCTCTGCCTTGACCGCGTTGACCGTTTCGGACGCGCTGGCGAGCGGTTCACCCCAAAGTGCGAACACGTCGGCGTGTTTCCCGGCCACGCGGATAGCGTCATCAGAGGACCCACCGAAGTAAATCGGTAAACGAGGCTGGTGGGGTTTTATCTGCGTGAAGGCATTTTCAGCCTGATAGAATTCGCCCCGGTGGTTATAGCCCTTATCCGAATACCAACTCTTTTTAATCACCTGCAAAAACTCTTCGGTGCGGGCGTAGCGCTGGGCTTTGTCGAGGAAATCTCCGTCGCGGCGCTGCTCGGCATCACTGCCTCCGCTGATGATGTGCACTGCCAAACGCCCGTCGAGGAGGTTATCAAGCGTTGCCAGCTTGCGTGCGGCAAGCGTCGGTTCAACGAATCCTGGGCGATGAGCCAGCAGGAATTTAATTCTCGAGGTACTGGCGCCTGCGTGAGCAGTCACCAGAAAACCATCGGGTTGATCGGACCCATAGGCCACCAGAACTCGGTCGAATCCGGCATTTTCGTGGGCTTTTGCGAAGTCGGCAATATATTGCTTATCAAACACTGGCCCAGTGGGCGCAATAGTCTCCGAGGCTAATCGATGGCCGATCATCCCAATAAATTGAACGCTCATGGCTGATACTCCCGCTGTTAATAACCCTCACCACATCAGATGGCAGACGAGATTTACCTTAGACAGCCTGGTCCGCGCTGAGAAATCAAAATTTAACATTTGGTTAGCGATAATATGAATTTTGCATCCTCAGGCCCGGTGCTAGCCTGCATATCATTGTCTCATTCCGAGCCTTCGATGCGTGGAGCACGTCCTATGTCTGATTCTCTAAATTCAATTCCCTTACGCCACACTGCCGAACTGACTCAGGCGCTGCGCAATGGTCAGGAAGTGGCTATCGTTGATCTGCGTGAAGAGGCCGATTTCGGCACCGGTCATCCGCTATTTGCCACCAATCTGCCGCTGTCGAAGCTGGAGATTGAGGTGCTTGACCGCATACCGCGTCGTAGCACCACTATCACGCTGTATGACAACGGACAACGTTATAACCCGCGCACCGGAACGCGGCTGGCTGAAGTCGCGTATCAGCGACTTAAGGCGCTGGGATATGTCGATGTGGCACTGTTGGCGGGCGACCTCGCCGGTTGGAAAGAGGCGGGGGGTGAGGTTTTTACCGATCTTAATTCACAGAGCAAAGCCTTTGCCGCGTGGGCCGAATATCATCATCAGCCTTCTGCGCCACAAGAAAGCGCGCCGGAAATCGCTCGTGAATGGGCGGCACGCACTGGGGCTCAGCAGATCGATTTAGCGCAGTTTATCCAGTGGCAGGCCGATGGCCAACGCACACTTTATCTGTTCGACGTGCGCAGCCCCGAAGAGTTTCAGGCCGGTCATTTGCCGGGTGCGCGTAATGTCCCGGGAGACAGACTGACGCAGTCCATCGACCAGTTTGCCAGCGTACGTGGGGCACGCGTGGTGCTTATCGATAACGACGGCGTAAGGGCGAATCTCGCGGCGTCACGTTTGGCCCAGTTGAACTGGGACGCCTTCGTGCTGGCCGACGGCGGCAAGCCTGAGGCACTGTTTACCGAATCAGGTAACGGGACTGTCACCTCGGCACCGGTTCCTGCGATTGAAAGTATTGATGGCCAGCAGCTGCAACAGTGGCTTGAGGAAGGGGAAACCGGGATAGTGGACCTGACGCTTAGCGCCAATTTTCGTAACCGTCGCATTCCCGGTGCGGTTTTTACCGCACGCAGCCAGCTGCCGCAGACGTTGTCGCAGCGTCCAGCCTATAAACGCTGGGTAGTGACCTGTGGCAGCGGTTTTCTGGCGCGTTACGCCGTCACCGAAGTGGCGGAGTTGACGGGATCACCGACCTATTTACTCCACGGCGGCACGCTTAAATGGATCGATGAACAGCGCCCGCTGGAGCACGGCGATTCGCCGTATTTGCAGAATCCACGCGACAAATACCTGCGTCAGCATGAGCAAGACGACGCCAGCCCTGAGGCAATACAGGCCTATCAGGATTGGGAGAAAGGTTTGGTGGCGCAGCTCGAACGTGATGATACTCACGGCTTTCGTTTGATCTAATACGGGGGGGAGAATCCGCCAAAAAAAAAGGGCAGCCGAAGCTGCCCTTTTTTAATGCAAAAATCTTGTTTAGCGACGGCCGCGAGGATGGGTTCTGGCAGTCCAGTCATAAGTTGCCGAAGTGCTTGGCGTGGCATTGGCTTTGGCACGGCGTTTTTCTGCTCGCGCTTTGCTGGCGACTTTCTCTTTTTCAGCCATTAATGCATCAATATAATCGTCTTTAATGCGGTTGTTTTCCGAATTGGTCAGATCACGTCCCTGGGCCTTTCTCGCCCTGTCTAGCTGCGTTTTTAACTCGCGTTGCTCGCTTTCCGTCATGTCCTGCTGTGTCAGTCTTTTCATTGCTTTGGTATCCCTTTGAGGAAAGTGATACCTAGTGTAATCGCTAACAGTCAAAAATCTCAGACTTAACGCGCTTTTTACTCAAGATTCTTGAGGTTTCTGCGTCTGTTTCACCGCTACCCCGGGAAATTGAATCAGCGGCAGGCGGGTTGACTGCCAAAAGGCCAATAATGCCAGTAAGGCACAGACTGCCAGACCTATATCAATCGCGTTGACCATGGCGCTGCGAGCGAGTGGATAATACGACACAAACTGCGCGGCCACCGGCTGCAACAGCACCTGCGGGTCGGCAAAATGCCGCTGAACCGACTCGGGAAGCACAGCGTTGCTGCCGTCCAGCAGCTTGCCTGCCACGTGAACGCTGTACCACTTCGTCACGGCTGCGCCAGTCAGCGCCGTCCCAAGCAGGCCGCCGACCAGACGAAGAGACTGGGTCAGGGCGGTGGCAATGCCGAGAAATTCACGCGGTGCCAGCGTCTGAATAAAAATGGTCACGTTCAGCAGGATGAAACCAATGCCGATCCCCGCCATCATCATCAGTCCCATCAGTACGCCGAAGTGTCCACGACTGCCGAGCAACGCCAGCAGTGCACAGGCGCTGGCGGCGACCAGAAAGCCCATCTGCGGCAGACGCATCGGGTTATTCATGCGGGTCACAATACGACCATTGATAATCGCGCTGACAGTAATGCTCACACCCATCGGTGTGACCAGCCACGCCGCCTGCTTCGGCGAATATCCGTATCCCCCCTGAAACAGCAGCGGCATAAAGTAGAGCAGGGTAAACAGCACCGCACCGATTAATATCGAAATAGTAAATAGTTGCTTAACCGGACCGATGGCGAAGAGCGCCGGTGGCAGGATAGGCGAATGAGCACGTCGTTGTTGATATACCAACAGCGCTGCACTGAGTCCGCAGGCCAGCATCAGGCCAATCAGCGAGAAGGCCGAACCGTTGCTCGGTAAAAACTCCGCCAACAGCTGCATGCTGCCCAGCGCGCACATAATCAGCAGTGCGCCCAGCCAGTCGAGGCGAATCGCGGCCTTCTTGGGCGGCTTGATATAGGGCAGATAAATCCACGACACCACCAGCGCCAGCGCACCCAGCGGCAGGTTAAGATAAAACACCGAACGCCAACCGTATTGCTCGGTCAGGATCCCGCCGAGCGTTGGACCTAGCGCATTCACGATGCTGAACGCCGTACTGAAAAGAATCTGCCAACGCAGGCGTTGTCGAGTATCGGGGAACAGTTCGGGGATGCAGGCAAAGGCGGTGCCGACCAACATACCGCCCGCAATGCCCTGCACCGCGCGCCAGAGAATAAGCGTCTGCATGGTGCCCGCAAAGGAGCAGAGCGCAGAGGAGAGAGTGAACAGCAGCGTTGCGGCAATGACGAAATATTTGCGGCCATAGTAATCGCCCAGGCGGCCAAAAATCGGCACGGTGATGATCGAGGTCAGCAGATAACTGGTGGCAACCCAGGCGTAGAGGTCGAAATTACCCAGGTCGGCCACGATATACGGCATCGCATTGCCGATAACCGTTTGATCCAGGGCGGACAGCATCAGTACCAGCGCCAGTCCGAGGACGGCTAATAACGAACGACGGAAAGTTAAGGGTGCGGCAACAACTGAATCAGTCATAAAACATGCTCTGCGGCAAAAAGAGAGAAAACGAGGTGCTGGGCAGCAGGGGCCTGAATATTTCAAGCCTTAGCCTGCGAAGATAATAGGGGGAGGCCAGAGTGAAAGGCAAAGAGGAGTTTCAAATCACATAATCAGTTTTACTTATAGGTCTCGACATCAGTTTGTCGATAAGCTTTTTCAGCCCTTTATTCAGCGGCTTGTCCTGCCTGAGAACCAGCGCCAGCTGCCTTTCCAGCGTCGGCTGGAGCGGACACTGAGCCAGTCCGCATCCCGCTGATTCACCGCGCAGCGCCAGCTGCGGGACAATGCTATAGCCTAGCCCGTTACTCACCATCTGTTTTATCGCCTCGATACTGCCCAGCTCCATGACCGGACGGGGTTTCAAGCCTTGTAACTGAAACCAGTTGTCGATCAGCAATCGCGTACTGCTGCCTGTTTCGAACAAGACCAGCGGCAGGCCGCATAGCCGTTCGGGCGTGAGTGAAGACAGGTCCGTGTCGTGGCGTTCTGGGCCAATCAGCACAAACTGCTCGCGATACAGGGGCGTTATCGACATATTTTTTCCCGCGGCGGGAAGGGTAACCAACCCGAGATCCAAACGGTTCTCCTCAACGGCACGGGTTATCTCGTCGGTATTTCCAATCCTGACGCTCACCTCGAGATCTGGCCAGTCGACCTTAAGTTGACCGAGTAATTCAGGCAGTAAATGAATACAGGCCGTCGCCCCGGTGCCTAACGTGACCTGTCCGCTGACTCCTTGTGCGTGGACCGCCATTGCGCGCAGCGCGAGCTCGACGCTGTTGTCGAGTTGCGCGATATGCTCAAGTAACGTGCTGCCTGCCGAGGTCGGCTTCATGCGCTTGGCGATGCGTTCGAGCAGTTTGAGGTTGAAGTATTTTTCTAACTGACGGACTTGCAGGCTGACCGCAGGCTGGGTCAGTCCGAGCTGCTCGGCGGCCGCCGAAAAACTGCCGTGGCGAACCACCAGTTCGAAGGTCGCGAGCTGTTCGAGATTCAGTTTGGGCGAGGGGTGTCGGTTCATACCAAAGTTTTTCTTATGCCGATGATAAGTTGACAAAGCTACATTAAGTTAACTGTTTACTTTACTCTTGAAAACAACGCAATCAATGATATCGAGAAAACGCTATGTTACCCGAGAGTTACACAGAAAATGCCCTTGAGCTGTGCGATGCCAGCGAAGCGGATATGGTGGAAGTGCAGAAGATTTATGCACATCACGTGATCCACGGATTGTCGAGCTTCGAGACCGAAGCGCCGACGCTCGAGGAGATGCTGCTGCGCCGCAGAAACGTGCTCGGCAAAGGTTTGCCCTATCTGGTTGCACGCCAATTTGGGCAAGTCTTAGGCTACTGCTATCTCTCACCCTACCGGCCACGCTATGCCTACCGATTTACCGTAGAAGGTTCGGTATATATCGCCGAAGCGCACCAGGGTAAAGGCGTGGGAAAAAGCCTGATGGCCGAGGCGATTTTGCGCGCCGAACGCGGCGGCTGGCGTCAGATGATGGCGGTCATCGGTAACAGCGAAAATATCGCCTCACTGAGGCTCCATCAGTCGCTCGGATTTCACGTCATCGGGCAACTGACCGGCGTCGGTTTCAAGCATGGGCGTTGGGTTAACACCATTATGATGCAGCGAACCCTCGGCGAGGGAGAGACAACCCCACCCTTTGATTGCGAAAAATAACGATAATCATTATCATCCATGGCTTTGAAGATGAACTTCGAGGCCTTATGCGTTTCTCTAGTTGGGCAATGGCCATCGCTATTGCGGTAGGCAGTGGTGCAGTAATCCAGACGGCGCAGGCCAAAACGGTGGTCGATATTTACCAGCGGAAGGTCGAGATCCCCGATAATCCACAGCGAATAGTGCTTGGTGAGAGCCGCATGCTCTACAGTCTGGCGCTGATTGAAGACGGTGACCCTTCGGCCCACGTGGTGGGTTGGCCGGGTGACATGCAGCATTATGACCCGCAGAGCTGGCAGCTTTACGTGAAGGCGTTTCCGCATATTGCCAACGTCGAACAGATAGGCAACACCAGTTACGACCAGATGAGCGCAGAGAAGATCATCGCCTTAAAACCGGACCTGGTTATCCTGCCGCGCTATGCCAAACGGCCGTCGAATGAAGGAACGCTTGAACAGCAGCTGGATAAGGCCAAGGTGCCGTTTATCTACGTCGATTTTCGCGTCGATCAACTGCATAACACCGTTCCGAGCCTGCGGCTGCTCGGCCAGGCATTGAATACTCAACAGAAAGCTGAACGCTTTATTGATTTTTATCAGCAGCATATGCAGCATATTAGCCAAACGCTGGCGAATTATCAGGGTAAAAAGCCCAGGGTGATGCTGCAACTGCATTTGGGCAGAAGAGAGAGCTGCTGTACCACGGTTGCCAACGGTAATCTCGCTGACCTGCTGGCGTTTGCCGGCGGCGATAATATCGCTAAAAAGGCCTTCAAGGGCGTGTATGGTGAGATGAATCCTGAATCGGTTATTGTTGCCAATCCTGACGTCTACCTCACCACCGGCATGTCGGGTCCTGAAAAGCCGGACGATTTGCAGCTCGGCCCGCAGGTCTCGAAGGAACGGGCAGAAAACAGCTTCAGGTCGTTAATGTCAAACCAGCTAATTCTGTCGAATCTGCGCGCGGTGAAAGAGGGGAACGCCTACAGCCTGTGGCACAACTTCTATTTAAGCCCTTACCACCTCATTGACGTGGAAGTGTTCGCCAAGGTGTTTTATCCGCAGCTGTTTGCCTCGCTGGACCCCGATCAAACGCTGAAAACTCTGTACCAGCAGTTTTTACCTATCCCTCTAACGGGAACCTACTGGACTCGACTCCCGGCCAAGTCCTAACCGCCAGGCTGCCGGAATCTTCCGGCAGCCATTTCTCATGAGTAAATCCTGATTTTTTTATGATTTTTTCTAGATGCAGAGCATCAGAAATCGACGCTGGCCGACAACACCACATTGCGGGTCTCGCCTTCTTCAACGCGCAGGTTACCGGCGCTTGAGGTGTAGTATTCCTTATTGAAGATGTTGTTAACGTTCAAACGCAACTGAGTGTGTTTGCCGAGCAACGCGTTGTCCCAGGTGATGAAGGCATCCGCCACCGTATAGGCTGGCATGGTGAAATTGTTTTCAGGATCGCCCGCCCGCGTGCCAACATAGCGCGCACCGCCGCCGAGGCGAATATCGCCCGGAACCGGCAGCCAGCGCAGAGTATGGCTGACGTACAGGCTCCCCATGTTGGTGGGCGCATTCACCAGACGGTTACCGACGTTGTTCTGCGACACGTTGTCCTCAACTATCTCGGTCTTGTCGTAGGCGTAGTTGGCGCTGACGCTCCAGTCTTTGGCTATTTCTCCGTTCAGCTCAAGCTCGACGCCGCTTGAACGTGCTTTTGGAATGTTGCGCGTGACGCCATTGATGTATACCGACATGTCTTTTTCATCGATGCGGTAAAGCGCGACAGTGGCATCAAGGCGGGGAGAAATCTGCCATTTACTGCCTATCTCATAGGTGGTACCCAGTTCTGGCTGCGCGGTATTGCCGTCGTCATCGACGTCGGTTGAAGGCGTAAACGACTTGCTGAAGTTGCCGTAGAACGACAGGGAATCGTTGAGCATGTACACCAATCCAACCTGTGGCAGGAACTTGTTGGCGGTATCGTTTTGCGTCTCGGCCGGCGTCACGAAGCCGGAAGAACCCTTTTGATTGTAGTGCTGATAGCGACCACCGATGACCCCAATCCAGTGGTCGGTAAAGTGGATGCTGTCTTTGGCGTAGACAGAATGGTTGAACAGCGTCGATCGCAGGTTACTGTTGCTGTCTGAATAGGTCGAACCGTTGGTTATCGGTGAGACGCCGTAAACCGGGTCATACATATTAAAGTTTGAGTTGACCTTGCCGCGATAAGAATACTGCTTGTAGGTCTCGACCTTCTCATAGTCTGCGCCTATCAGCAGATCATGCTTCATGCCTAAAACCTCTGGTTCGCCAATCCAGTCCCATGAGGTCAGACTGGTTTGATGATTAAAGCCACGGTTGGCGTCTGCACGGCGGGTCACTGCACCGGTGGTGGTATTAATGGCCGTCGCGCGCACTTCGTTGCTATCGTAGCGACGTTGCATCCAGGCGTAGGTGAAGCGGGTTTTCCAGTCTGGCGACAGTTCGTATTCCCAGGTGGTATTCAGGCGCTTGTTTTTGCCCCATGCGTGGTTAGCCAACTCGTCGAGGCGGCGTTCGTAAGGGATGCTGAGAGGTTTACCGTTGATAAACGCGGTGCCGCGATCGTAAGGAATATCGTATTTATACTCCTGATAGCTGATGTTAAAGCTGGCTTTTTCACCGTACCAGCTCAGCGACGGGGCGAGCAGGGTGTGCTGGTCTTTGCCGAAGTTACGCCAATAATCTTCCGACTGGCGTTCGGCGATAAAACGAAAGGCGAAACCATTGCCCAGCGGGCCGGTGACGTCGAGGGTACCCGCACCGCCGCCTGAACCTCCGGTACGACCGCTAACGCGGGTGTTCCATTCATACTGCGGTTTCTTGCTGATAACGTTGATGACGCCGCCGGGGTTTTGGATCCCGTAGAGTAAGGAGGCTGAGCCCTTCAGCACTTCTACGTGGTCGGTGGTCGCGTCAAAGCCGAGTCCCTGATTGCTGCGCACGCCGTCGAGCAGAATGGAACCGTCGCTGTTGGCACCGAACCCCCTTTTTACGAAACCGTCTTCCGTGCCGCCCAACGTGTTGCCCTGCGTCACGCCGCTAACGAACTTCATTGCGTCATCGAGCGAGGTCACCTGGTAGTCTTCAATCATTGACTGAGTCACTACGCTGACAGACTGTGGTGTTTCAATCAGAGGGGTATCGGTTTTGGTGGCCGTAGAGGCCTGCGTTGCGCCGTATTCGACCGGGTTCGCGTCAGCTGCGTCGGCAGTAATGGTCATGACCGAGCCGGAGTTATCGGCCTCGCTGCCGGTGGCGGCGAGCAGGGGGGAGCAGTGTAAGATGGCCAGCGCGAGGACGCTGGGTTTGAAATAACCTGTTGCGCGAGACTGTCCAGAGTGAGGATTAGCGCCGTTTTTTATGTTTGTTTTTGATAATGACAAAATAATGGTCCCTGAAAATGCAAATGATAACGCTTTGCATTCTAATTACCATTTTTGATAATTTACACTCTTTTTTACATTCTCAGTTACAAAATGTTTTTCCGGCTTAGGCGATAGATATCCTTCGATTCCAACACCTTATCGCCCTCACCGCGCCGAGCGGCGTTGAGCATGGCTCGTCCGACGTTTTCTGTGGTCAGGATAACGCCGGGAATGAGAGGCCTGAGGACGGTAATAAATGGCCAAAGAAGAGGGTAAAGCAGGCGATAAGCCCGGGTTTTCGACTTCACGCCGTGCAACGGCTGAATGATGCCGGGGCGGAAGAGGTACACCGCCTTGAAGGGCATACCCAGCAAAGCATTTTCGGTTTTGCCTTTCACGCGAGCCCACATGGTCTTGCCACGTTCGGTGCTATCGGTACCTGCACCGCTGACGTATACGAAGGTCATCATGGGATTAAGGGGCAGTAAAGCATGGGCTACAGACAGCGTTAAACCGTACGTAATGTGAACATAGTTGACTTCGGACATGCCAAAAGAGGAAACGCCCAGGCAGAAGAAGCAGGCGCTGAAGTTGCCGAGCCGAGATTCGATATCGCTCAGGTCAAACAGATTGCTGTGAACAATTTCGGTCAGTTTATCGGCACTTTTACCCACTGGCGTGCGGCCTAACACGACGACTTCCGTGACGTCTTCAGCCAGCAGAGCTTCACGCAATACCCCCTGACCGACCATTCCTGTTGCGCCAAGAATCAATATTCGCATGATGACACCTCTAAAAATGGGGGGCAGGGAATCAATGCGCCACCGTGCCGATGGCGCAGAGGCAGGCTGTTATTCGACGGTATCGTACTTGATATAATTATTCGAGCAGTTGAGGTGAGCGTCATATTTCAACGTGCCTGACGGGCCTCTTGCCGTAAACGGAACGTCATAGGTGCCGTTGCTTTGCTTCACGTTGTCGGCAATAAATGACAGGCTCGGGATCTGGGTACCCAGGTTGTCTTTGTCGTTACCCCAGTTCGGCAGTTTATTTTGCATGAAGTCGCGGGTTACCGTATCCATGGCATTTTGTGGCGTGATGGTTGCACAGGCTTCTGGCGATGTACGCTGCATCCACGTTGGGTAGATATAGGTCATCCCCAGCGTGAACAGCACGAACACAAACACGATGCAAATCATCGCGCCTAAGATAAGTTTACCCGTCTTTCCAATTACAATAGCTCCTGACACGATATCTCCTGAGTCTTACCGACTGATGTTAAAAAAATTCATGCGCTAAGAGTACGATATTGGGGCGGTTTTATAAACCTTAGCAAAGTTTCTTAAAGGGCAAAATGTGCTGTGGGGGTGGGGGGCTGAGCGGCCCTTGATGCGCTTTTAAGGTCTAGGTCTAGGTCTAGGTCTTAAGGTCAAGGGCACGTGCTTCGCACGCTGGGCGCTGTCCCGAATCCGCCAACAATCTTCTTAAACAAAAACCGGCAACCTTGCGGTCAAATCCACGCACGGTCTAACGGCGGGGTTTTTTTGTTTGTTCTTTGCTGCATCAGCAGCGGTAAATCTGATGTCCTTTCTGCGCCGGATTCACATTGGCGGGAAACGTGCGGCATCTCAAATGCTCACTGTCAAAAATCCCTCCTATTCTGGGCAGGCAACGCTCAAAGGCTGAACAAGGTTTTACTTAAGAGTTTATTGGCGGGTTCAGGATGGCGCTGAGCGGCTCTGGGCCGCACCCCAGCAAAAAGGCGAGTTTGCACCGCCCCCAACCGAACTTGAAGTTACAAAACAAATTTGAAATTAAAAACCCTCCCCCGATAATTACTCTTACATTCCGAAAGTCATTTTCTTAAACAAGGAGCAGGATATGAGTCAGCAACCCACTGTCGCAGTACTTGGACTGGGTGCCATGGGGCACGCTTTTGCCGCTAACCTGGTAAAAAAAGGGTTTACCACCCGCGTCTGGAACCGTACCGCATCTCGCGGCGACGCACTGGTCAAGGCCGGGGCTGTCGCAGGTAAGACGCCGCGCGAAACCGTTGAGGGCGTGGATGTTGTGATAACTATGCTGTCAGACGGCGAAACCACGCTCGCGGTGTTCAACGGCGAAGACGGGCTGCTCGCAGGGCTGAAGCAGGGCGGAATTGTCGTCCAGATGGGAACCCTCGGCGTTGAAGCAACCGAACAGCTTATCGAACTCACCAAAAAACAGCGCCCGGATGCGGTATTCTTCGACGCACCGGTGTCAGGCACCAAAGCCCCCGCCGAGCAGGCGCAAATTGTGGTGCTGGCCAGCGGCGACAGAGAGGCAGGGGCCGCCGTTGAACCGGTGTTTGGCGCAATTTCTAAAGGGGTTAAATGGCTGGGTGAAGCCGGCCGAGCCTCGAAGATGAAGCTGGTGGTCAATGCCTGGCTTATCTCGATGGTTGAAGGTATCGCCGAAAGCGCTCAGCTCGCCGAGGAACTGGGCTTCACCACCGATGACCTGTGGAACGTGCTGGACGGCGGTCCGCTGGCCGTGCCTTACATCAAAGGCAAAATGGAGATGTTCAAGACCGACGACTATACGCCGCAGATGCAACTGACCTGGGCCCTGAAGGACATCAATCTGGCGCTCAAGGCCAGCGGCTCGCGCAAGCTGCCAGTGATGAAAAACATCAGTGAAACCTGGCAGAAAGCGGTGGATGCCGGTTACGGTGATAACGACCTTTCCGTGGTCTATCGCTACCTTGGCACCAAAAAGGCTAAATAATCCTCCCCGGCTGCCGCAGATTCACTGCGGCAGCCGGGTACCGACACGCCGCTAAATTATTTTCGTCATCATTGTTTAATAAAAACGTCATTTAACCTCGCTAGCTTATCCCCCGTTGTTTTATTTGATAACCGTTCACCGGTTGAAACTGCGGGATGCATAATCAGATGTCTGCCATAGATATTGCCCACCTGACCAAAACTTACGCGTCGCAAACCGTGCTGGATGACGTATCGTTGCACATTCGCCACGGTGAGTTTGTCGCGGTTTTAGGCCCGTCGGGCTGCGGTAAGACGACGCTGCTGCGCACGATTGCCGGATTCGAACCTGTCGACGGCGGCACGATCACGCTTGGCAACAATACCGTCTCTTCTCCCGAGCATCACGTTGCACCTGAACAGCGACAGCTGGCGATTGTCTTCCAGAACTATGCGCTTTGGCCGCACATGTCGGTCGAAGAAAATGTGGCCTATAGCCTCAAAGTTAACGGCATCCCCACCGCCGAGCGCCGTCTGCGTACCGCGGCGGCGCTGGAACAGGTCGGACTCGGGGAGTTCGCCAGCCGACGTCCTGCCGATCTCTCTGGGGGCCAACGTCAACGGGTGGCATTGGCTCGCTGTCTGGTTGCCAAACCCTCTGTCGTGCTGCTCGACGAACCGCTGGCCAATCTTGACGTACATCTGCGTGCGTCAATGGAGGAGGAGTTCACCAACTTTCACCGCCACACGGGCGCGACGCTGCTGTATATCACCCATGACCAACAGGAAGCGATGGCGATTGCCGATCGCGTGGTGGTCATGAACGCTGGGAAAGTCATGCAGTTCGCGACGCCGCAGACCCTTTATCTTGAACCGGCTAACGAGATGGTCGCCAAATTTATCGACGACGGGCGGGTCATTGAGGTTGAAGATATTCGACCGGCGGAGGGGGGAACGGCCGACGTCAACTTGCTCGGCGTCACTTATCGTTTGCGCGCCAGCCCACGGCAGCGTGCACAACGCAATGGCAAAATTTGCCTGCATGCCGCTTCGGTGCGTGCGGCGCGAGAGGATGAAAAAGGTTTCAGTACGACGATTAAACGTATCACTTATCGCGGCGGCTACAGCCAGCTGGACGCAGAGCCAGACGGCGCACCGGGGCAATGGCTTTCGCTGCACCTCACCGATGTTAAGCGTTTAGACGTTGGCGATAGTCTGCGACTCACGCTGAACGACGGCTGGCTGATCCCGGATAACGGTTCGCTGTAATACGCTTTAACTGCAATAGTTGAGTAATGATTTTTTTCTGACTTCTTCTTAAAGGACAGGGCTATGCACCTCGCTTTTGCAACATCAGCTAAAAAAATGACCGTCAAAAGTTCACTGGCAGCGTTGCTGGTTTCCAGCTTGCTGGCGACAATATCTGGCGCTCAGGCCGAGGATAAGCCCAGCGGTAAGCTGGTCATTTACACCTCTCAGGCCCCCGAGATTGCCCAGCAGACCATTGACGCTTTTAAGGCGGCTTATCCGTCTCTTCAGGTGGAATGGACCCGTAACGGCACTACTCAGCTGATGAACGTGCTGCATACCGAGATGATGGCCGGTGACGTGAAGGCCGACGTGCTGCTCGTTGCCGATTCGATAAATCTCGGTACATTAAAAAAAGAAGGCAACCTGATGCCTTATCCGCAGGCGCCGGTAGGCAATATCAAGGCCAGCTTCTACGACAAAGATAAAACCTGGTTCGGAACCAAGATCATTGCCACCGTGATTGGCTACAACACTAAAAATGCCAAGCCGGTCGACTCGTGGATGGCGCTCACCGACGCGGTCAATAAAGGACAGGTCGCCGTGCCCAGCCCGCTGTATTCAGGCGCGGCACTTTACAACCTGCATACCGCCATCAATACGCCCGACATAGGCTGGACCTTCTATCAGAAGTTGGCGGCTAACGGCGTCAGTCCCGAAGGGGGTAACGGTCCGGCGCTTAAGGCCGTTGCCAGCGGATTGGATAAATACGGCGTTATTACCGACGCCGATATCATTCTCGCAAAACAAAAGGGGTCACCTATCGATCTTGTCTATCCGAAAGAGGGGGTGTCGTTTGTGACCGAGCCGGTGGCGATTCTGTCGTCCAGCCACAACGTTCCGGCGGCCAAAGCTTTCGTGAATTTCCTGCTTTCGAAACAGGGACAAGAGCTGGTGGTCAAGCAAGGCAATCGCCCGATTGACGAAAGCGTGCCTGCACCGGCCGGTTTTACGCCTATCGACAAGATTAAACTGTTAACGCTGGACGCCGATAAAGCGGTCGATGACGATAAACAGGTGCGCGCTAAATTCACCGAAATCTTCGGCGGTTAAGGCGATGGGCGTTATAAGCGCGATGAACGTTATGCGGGAATTACGCCGCACAGTGGCCTTACGGCGAATCTTCGGCTGGCGAAGCGAAAGGGCGGTATTGTGGTTTTTGGCCTTGGGCATCGGCGTACTCTCCGTGGCGCCGTTAACGCGGCTGATTTGGGCCGCGATTGCGCCAGACGGCTCGCCTGACCTCGCGCACGTATTGCAGCTCATTGGTACGCAAAAGGTATGGCAGGCAACGTTGAATACGCTGGAGATTGCCGTTGCCGCAACCTTGTTGGCCATGCTCGCCGGTACGCTCGCGGCGCTGCTGGTTGGGCTGTCTGATATGCGCGGTAAACAGCTTTGGGTCTTCACTTTTATTCTGCCGTTGATGATTCCCCCGCAGGTGATTGCGCTGGCGTGGGTTCAGGCGCTGTCACCTTCAAGCCCGCTCTTAACCGGGGTTGAGGCTGTTTACCGGTCGCTCGGTTGGCGATTGACGCTGGGCAACGGTCAGCCTTTGTATTCCCTCATCGGCATCATTATGCTGCTTGGCCTTCACAACGCGCCTTTGGTTTTTCTGACCGTGCGTGCGGGTCTGCGCCGTTTGCCGGCCGATTTAGTCGAGGCCGCGAGGATAACCGGCGCTTCACCGTTGAGAGTGCTGTTTACGGTCATTCTTCCTCTGGCACGCCCGGCGATTTTTGCCGGTGCGGCGCTGTCGTTTGTCGCTGCCGCCGGTAACTTCGGTATTCAGGCGATGCTCGGCATTCCTGCACGCGTGCCTACGCTCATAACGCTGGTGTATCAGCGGCTCAACGGCTACGGGCCTTCTGCGTTACCGGATATGGCGGTACTGTCTTTACTCATCGCGCTGATAACCTTCGGCGGTCTGGCACTCAGCCGCTATCTGGGTGGGCGTCGTGATGTGCGAGTGTCTGGTTCACTGCGTCAGCTCAAACAGCCGCTCGGCGCATGGCGTCTCCCGGCCGAATGGCTGGCGTGGCTGTGGATTGGCATGACTTTGTTGCTGCCGCTTTCCGCGTTGGTTGGCACCTCGCTCACTAATGGCTTTGGGCAAACCCTTAACCGGCAAACGTTGACCTTTGACAACTATACCAACGCCCTGTGGCAATATCCGGCAATCCATCAGGCGTTTTTCACCAGTCTTGGGTTGACGCTAATGGCCGTGGTGCTGCTGACCCTCGCCTCACTGTTTTTAGCCTATTTCCTCAGTTGGCAGCGAAGCCGACTGGTGAGCCTGCTGCAAATGTCGACCGAACTGGCCTATGCGCTGCCGGGTATTGTCACCGGTATTGCGGCTATTTTGTTCTTTCTCAAACCTTTGCCACTGATTAACGTCAGTATTTACGGCACCGTATGGATTATCCTCGCGGCCTACCTCTCAAACTTTTTGGCGCTGGTACTACGGCCAACGCTTGCGGGTTTTGCCCAGATAGATCGATCGCTAGACGAAGCCGCGCAAATTTCCGGTGCGGGATTTATGCGCCGTATGTGGGACATCCTGATGCCGTTGGCCGCGCCCTCGGCGATGGCAGGGGCAATTCTGGTGTTTCTCACCGCGCTGAACGAGATTCAGGTTTCCATTCTACTGGTTACCTCAAGTTCGCAGACGCTGGGGCCGATGGTGATTTTTCTCGATGAAGGCGGCTCCTCGACGTTAGCGGCTGCGGTAGGCTGTTTAATGATTCTGGTGGTGTTGTTGTTTATGCTCATCGCTACGTTGTTTGCCCGCCGACTGCCGGAGGGCGTCTTACCCTGGCGCGCCTGAAAGCCTGTTTAAAAGGTTAAAAAGTCCTTGTGCTACAGTTAAGGGTAGCGGTGAGTCTGCAAGGATTACCCTTATTCATTAAAAAGGTCAAAGGAGGAGCGATGACTAAAGTCGCAATTGTTGGCGCACACGGCCAAATTGGACAGTTTATTATCAAGCACTTACGCGCTCAGGGGCATGAAGCGCTGGGTGTTGTGCGTAAAGAGCAGCAAATCGCCTCTCTGCGTAAACTCGGTGCAGACAGTGTGCTTGTCGATATCGAATCTGCCAGCGCCGACGCATTGGCGAGCGCCATCAAAGGCGTCGATGCCGTGGTGTTTGCGGCAGGTGCTGGCCCAGGCTCTTCGGCCGAGCGTAAACGCACCGTTGATTATGCCGGATCGGTGTTATTGGCCGAAGCGGCGCGTAAGGCTGGCATCAAGCGTTACGTGCAGATCTCCGCCATCGGTGTCGATGACCCCATCAAGCCGGGTACCGAACCGGTCTGGAAAGCCTATATCGAGGCCAAGCGAGACGCTGATACCTCTCTGCGTGAAAGCGGGCTGGACTGGACCATAATTCGTCCGGGTCCCTTGACCAATAAACCGGCAACCGGCCTGGTGACGCTGTCAGAGGATGTCGGCAGGGGCGAGGTTCCGCGCGAAGACGTGGCGCTGGTTGTTGTCGCCGCGCTGGGAAGTTCGTCAGCCGTGGGTAAACAGTGGGAGCTTTGCAGCGGTGAAACGCCTATCCGCGACGCGGTTGGCGAGTCGTTTTCTGAGCGCTGACTTCTGATAAACAAAAACCGGCATGAGCCGGTTTTTGTTTATCAGCTTTACCCCCTCCTCAGGGGGGGAGGATTGGTAAATTCTGATGGGTGATCCATACTCACAATGTTGCTTAAAATTTAAAAATCCCTAATATTTTTTTAATCCATTAAGTGAAACAACTCCTTCACAATAATGAGTTAATCATTTAAGCATCATGGAAGGATTTTTTACCGCCGCACAGCCGAATCGCCGCCAACAGACAGAGCGAATAGCCAAATAACTCAGTGCCTTCTTCCACCAGATTCTTGACCAGCCGCACGTTATCGCCTGCGATCGCGGCCTGCCAGATGTAGTGCAGGCCCATCAGGCGTGAGAACACCAGAATCACCACCAGGCCGAACAGCAGTACGGGAAACGCATCATCGGCGACCAGCGCATTCAGGCCTTGCAGCGTGGTTTTAGGCGTGAACGCAGCCCAGCAAAGGGAATACAGGGCGAGCAGGCTGGCGAAATAGACCCAGGCCCCAAAATGAATGAGATCAAAGAGGGCGTCGAGCTCGCGAATAAGCATGCACCCGAAGAATCCTGCCGCCAGAATAAAGCCGCCGCGCAGCGTTTTTTGTCGACGTGAATGGATAAAAAACAGCGCCGCTGTCGCGAACAGGAACAACTCTTGAATGATTTCGGTGGCGGAAATTTCTTTGACCTGATCCTTTAGAATAACAACGTCAAAGAACAGTACGCCTGCGGAGAAGGCAGCACAAATTGCCAAGGTGACAAATACAATTGCCTGCTTAATTATTGGATTTTTCATGGAGTTGAGTCCGTAAGTAAATTTTGCGGGCATAGTACGGACCTAAAGTAATTAATACTGATCAATCAGTGCGACTTAACTAACTGAGTTGCTGGAGAACTGCCCAATCGCTTGCACAAAAGACAGGGCTGCACATAGAATCGTCTACTGCAGTATGTTTGATACATTGAGGAAGCAATGAGCAATAACACAACTACGGCTAAACAACAGGAAGTAAAGCGCATCGTAGATGTCCTTTCAAAAGCGATTGCTCAGCATCGTTTGCGCCCGGGTGCTCGTCTTATCGAGGCGCAAATTGTTGAAGCGTTAAACGCCAACCGCAATCACGTTCAGGTGGCTTTGCAGCGTCTTGCCATGCAGCGCATTGTGACCATTGAGCCGAACCGTGGCGCGATGGTGGCACAGCCTACGGCAAAAGAGGCGCGTGAGATTTTCATCGCTCGTCGCGCTATCGAACGCGCTATTGTCGAGGTGATTACCCCGGAAATGATGCGCCGTCACCGTCACCGCGTGACGACTCATCTGTGTAAAGAACGTGAGGCCACCAACTCAACCGACCGTCGCGCTATTGTGCGCGAACTCAGCGAATTTCATCTGGTGCTCGGTGAAATCTGTGGTAATGAAGTGTTGAGCGAAGTATTAGCTAATCTGATGGTTCGTAGTTCATTAATCGTTGCACTGTATCAGCGTAACGACGTGCCTTCCTGCCAGTCCGATGAGCATCAGGCGATTGTCGATGCGCTAGAAGCGGGGGAAAACGCGCGGGCGGTTACGGTAATGATTGAACATCTGCACGACCTTGAAGCGCAACTGGAGCTGGAAGAACAGTCGGGCAATGAGGTGAACCTGCGTCAGGCGCTGGCCGACCTCTGACAACGGGTTGTTTTTACCGCCGCTGAAGCAAATCCCCCTCCCGTGAGGGGGTTTTTATTATCAGTCCTAACCCCCCTCATCGGGAGGGGGTGATTGTTTCAGCCAATGATTACATCTTAAAGTCGGGAATAAAGCGCGTAACGTCAACCTCGAGGAACTGCGAACGCTGGAAGTTGTGTTTGAGCGCATAGGGCACGGTGCAGTCATAAATCGTCTTACAGGTAATACCGTGATCGGCAATGCTTGGGCTGAAGGCCGGATCCTGTGAGGGATCGAGCGGATGGCAGCGCACACCGGGGATAAAGATGGTGTCCACATCACCCTGATAACGAGTCGTCATTGCCCACATCACGTCGGACAGGTCGAAGATGTCTACATCGTCATCCACCAGGAACACGTGTTTCAGCTCGGAGAAGGCGGAGAATGCCAGCAGCGCAGCCTGACGATGGCGGCCTTCGTCCTGCGGGCCACGTTTTCCTACCTGTAGCACGGCAACGTATTTACCGGTGCCCGGTGACGGGCAGTGTACGTTTTTAACCAGTCCTGGCATCGCACGCTCAACCATGTCCAGAATACTGGCTTCGGTAGGAATACCTGCCAGATTGGTGTGCTCATCGCTCGGTCCGATGCAGGTTTGCAGGATAGGGTGTTTGCGATGGGTAATCGCTTTCACCTTAATAACCGGTACCGCCGCTTTGGCTTCGCCGGTATAGCCGGGGAATTCAGGCATCGCTTTGCCGGTATGCGTGTGCTGGTCTTCCTGAACGCGATAGTTCGGTACCAGTTCACCCTCGATAACTATCTCTGCGTTGGCGATACCTAATGCGTCGACCGCCACGCCTTTCACCAGTTCAACGGCGCGACCACGCAGACCCCCGGCAATCGCCAGTTCGTCATAACCCAGCGGCGTTGTCGGTGGCTCGAAGCAGGCACCAATCTCGATAGCCGGATCGACGCCAATACTGATGGTGATCGGCAGCGCCTTACCGGCTTCTTCGGCCTTGATTCTGAACTGGTCGAGGTGACGGCCCGGCACGAAGTACATCGAAATTTCATCTTTGCCCTGCACGCACAGGCGGTGAATGGTTACGTCGTGCTCACCGGTTTCCGGGTCTGCCGCATAGCACATCCCCATGGTGAAGTACGGACCCGCATCTTCAGGGGTGTTGGTGGGCGCCGGGAGCAGGGTGCGCAGATCAAAGCCTGGATCCGTGGCCAGGTGCACCACTTCCTGACAAGGAACGTTGTCATTGGAGATAACGACCGGTGGAATCGCATGTTTAACCGAGTTGCGCAGCAGATGGCCCAGGTCTTCCTTTGGTGCACCGAGCAGGCGTGCCACACGCTGGCGAGAGGCCAGCAGACCAATCAGAACGCGAACGTCGTCGTAACCTTTAACCTTATTAAAAACCATCGCCGGACCGGTGCGGGTCGGACGCATAACGGTACCCCCGGCACCCACGTAACGATAAACCCCGGAAAGCTCTGCGGCGGGGTCAACGGGCTCGTTGGTTTCGATGTACTCGTCGTCGTAGGTTTTCAACAATTCGATGGCCGAACGCAGGTCGTAAACTTCTACGCCTGGTGGGGTAGTCTTTTTCTCTGACATAGGTTTGACTCCAGTTCCGTGAAATAGGGATATCTATTTATTCGAATGGGTTAAAACACTCTCGGATAAAATCTATTCTTCAATTATGCTTTCGCGATAATAAAAATCTAATCAATAATCTGGCATTATTAATAACGAAACCTTATCACCGAGGAGGGAGCATGGACCTTCGAAAACTCAAATCGTTTACGGTGCTCGCGGAGACGCTGCACTTTGCCAGAGCCGCAGCGGAAGTGAACCTGACACAGCCTGCTTTAAGCAACCATATCAAGGCATTGGAAAAAGATTTAGGCATCCGACTGTTCGAGAGAAACCAGCGCAGCGTCAGCCTGACGATGGAAGGAAAGGTGCTTCTTGGCGATGTCCAGCATGCGGTAAATCAGCTTGAACTGCTGGAGAAGACCGCCAAACGTTTGGCGGCCGGTTACAAAGGGGTGTTAAGGCTGGGATATGTGGGGACGTCCGTGCTCGACCCAACGGTGATGAACATTATCCGCGAGTTTCGCCGCCGCTGTGCCGATATCGATATTATTCCCGTTGAAAGTGACGTTAATCGCCAGCTGCTGCTTCTCCAGCAGGGTCAACTGGACCTGGCTTTAGTGCGAAAACCGCTGCCGGTTTTTCGGGATCTGGCGCTGCTGGACCTGGTCAAAAACAAACTGTACGTCGTGTTGCCTGCGCATCATCCGTTGGCGAGCAAAAAGCGTATCAGCGTGGAGGATTTGGCCAACGAGCCGCTTATTTTGCAAGACGACCCGATGGGCGTGGGGCTGGGTGGCGCGGTGTATAATATCTTCCAGCGCAAGGGACTTTTGCCGCACAATACGCACCTGACCAAGGAAGTCAACGTGGCTATTGCACTGGTGGCAATGGGGATGGGTATTGCGGTGGTTCCCGACTCACAGCGTTCCCTGTTGATACAAGACGTCGTTTATCGGGAAATCGATGACGCTCAGGCAGTGACGCAGCTTTCACTATGCTGGCACAAAAAAATTAAGAACCAGAGCGTAAAGCTGTTTGTTAAGCACGTCGAGGCCGGATTGGGCGCCGAATAAGCGTTCCCAGAGGCGGGCTGGCGCTTAGTGTCCTGCCGTTTTGGACAGCAGATTAATCATCAGCACGCCTGCGACAATCATTACCATGCCTCCAATGGCATAAGCATCCAGTTTTTGGCCAAAGAAGATAAAGCCGGCGCAGGCGACCAGCACAATGCCCATTCCGGCCCAAATAGCATAGGCAATACCCACCGGCATCGACTTCAGCACCAGGGACAGCAGGATGAACGAAATAATATAGCCGACTACCACCGCGACGGAGGGGTATAAGCGAGTGAATCCTTCAGAGGCTTTTAACGAGCTGGTGGCGATCACTTCAGAGATAATGGCGATAAAAAGATAAATATAGGTCATAGCGTCGACCCCTGGCAGCGGTGTTTTGTGCAGGGAGTTCTCCAGTAAAATTTCATCATAAAAGAACAGGATAGCATTCCTTAAGGTGAAATGACGGCATCTGCATCAAGACTGTGGCCAAAAGCCGGGATATTACCGCCTCATCAAGGCAGGCAGCGCCCGTTTACGTTTTCAGCGCCAAGTGGCCTTAGCGCGCTGCGTCGTTACCAAACCCCTATTCCGCCGTCACGCCGCCGTCCATTAGGAAATCGCTACTGCTTATGAGGGCAGCTCATAAACCCTATGGATTTAAACCTGATTATTCATCGATTAAATGTCGATAAAATGCATCTCCTTATCAATAGCGAGAAGACGCGTAATGACCCCCTCTCCGATGAAAATACACCGTCATACTGTGAAAACCTCTGGACTGGCATTTGTTTTTATCCTCAGCGCATTAATGGCTTTCACCTCGTTATCCACCGATATTTACCTGCCTGCTATGCCTCTGATGGCCAAAGACTTACAGGGCGATGTTGAATTAACCATCACTGGTTTTTTAATCGGTTTCTGTATTGCCCAGCTTATCTGGGGACCCATCAGCGATCATTTTGGTCGTCGTAAACCGCTCTTTGTCGGAATAGCGCTGTTTATTATCGGCTCTGCGGGCTGTGCACTTTCTAAAGACATTTCACAGATTGTGTTTTGGCGCGTTTTTCAGGCGTTAGGTGCCTGTACCGGCCCTATGCTTGGGAGGGCCATGATCCGCGACCTGTTTAGCCGAACTCGGGCGGCGCAGATGCTCTCTACATTGATGGTAATCATGGCTATCGCGCCTATCGTTGGACCGCTATTGGGTGGGCAAATGATTGAAATGAGCTCTTGGCGTGCAATTTTTTGGCTGCTGGTCGTCATTGGCGCACTCATGTTCATGGCGTTAAACGGCTTACCGGAAACCTTGCCCGAAGAGAAACGGGTCAAGGCCTCCTTTTGTGGGGCTGTTCATAATTACTACGCCTTACTGACAAATAGCCGATACATGCGTTTTACCTTATGTCTCAGCGCCTATTATGCCGCCGCCTACGCCTTTATCACCGATTCACCTTTTGTCTATATCTCATTTTTCGGCGTAAAGCCGCAGTATTACGGCTGGCTTTTTGCGCTCAATATTGTCGGACTGATGGCAATGAGTATGATTAACCGTCGGCTGGTACAACGTCACTCACTTGAGTGGCTGCTTAAGTGCGCAGTTTCTGGGGCCGCCATCGCCGCGCTGGTGCTGGCTTTTGGGGTAAAACTCCAGGTAGGCGGCATTTTTCTTATTGCGGCCGCTGTTCTGGTGTTTTTCTCTATGAACGGCGTGATAGCGGCGACGTCAGCCGCGGCCGCGCTCGACGCGGTGCCTAATATTGCAGGATCTGCGTCGGCATTAATGGGCGCCTTGCAGTACGGCAGTGGGATCGTCTCATCATTATTGCTCGCGCTGATGCACGATGGCACGCCCTGGACGATGGCCTGGATAATAGCCCTGTTTACCGTCATCAGCGCGGTTATTGCGTTAACCACCAAAACTGACGTGGGCGATGATTAACCTCAAGGGATTATTTATTCATTCCTTGTCAGATATTTTTTTGCTGAAAAGCAATTAACCAAGGCGCTGCCAAAATGGCGCGTGCGGCCACCGGCGTCAATTTAATTGAGGCCTTCAAATCGCACCTCGAAGAAACTCAAGGTCAGAAAGGTTGGCTCAATCCTGCCTGTCGGCGAGGATGCCGAGAACAATCAGTTTTGCGGACTCGATATGTCTCACCGTGGCTTCACGCGCCAGCGCCGGGTCGCCGTTTTTGCAGGCCTGCAAAATGGCATTATGTTCGTGTTGAAACGCAGGGGTATCTTCTAAAAGCCGAAGTTGCAGGCGTTCGTACCTTTCTATCTGCGCGCATAATTCTGCTATGAGCCGCAGTTGTCTGGCATTGCGGCATCCGCGATAAAGAATTTGATGAAACTCGCGGTTCAGCTCGCCCTGTTTTTGTGGCGTGGTGGCTTTCTCAAGCAGCCTGTGAGTCAATTCCGCTCTCGCCAGCGCTTCGGCGTCCATATTGGCGACACTCTGATAAATCGCGTCGCCCTCGACCAAGACTCTCAGGCTATAAATCTCGTTTACGTCCTCGGCAGTTAGGGTTTTGACCACCGCACCACGATTGCGCTGAGTCTCGACAATGCCCTCGCGGACCAGTTGTTGAATCGCCTCGCGCAGGGGGATTCGGCTCACATCAAATTGTGAGGCAAGGTCGCGTTCGACCAGTCTTGCGCCTTCTGCCAGTTCACCGCTGTTGATCATCTTTCGAAGAGAGGCGGCTACCAGGTCTGCCGTTGAGTCGAGTTTTGTCTGCATTAATAAATGCTCCTAAATTTTGGAATAATGGTATACCATTTTGAAGTGGCCGACAATCAGACTCGATTGACGCGTCTCTAAGGCACTCCAAAAATTCCGTTAATTTTCGTAAAGGAGCAGGAAACATGGCACGTCGTGAACATCACTATCAGGTTTCGGTTAAATGGACGGGTAACAAGGGAAAGGGCACGGCATCGTATAAGGCCTACGACCGCGATTATGTTATTCAGGCGTCCTCAAAACCCGAGATTGCAGGTTCCTCAGACCCGGCATTTTTAGGCGATGCCAAAAAATGGAATCCAGAAGACTTGCTGGTGGCATCGGTCTCAGCCTGCCATAAACTTTGGTATTTACACCTGTGTGCCGAAGCGGGAATTGTGGTACAAACCTATCTTGACCAGGCAGAAGGCACCATGGTCGAAGATAAAACCGGCCGTTTTGAATCCATTGTTCTCAAACCGCAAATTACAGTGGCCGCCGGTAACAATATTGAGCTGGCGCTGTCCCTGCACCATACAGCTCACGAATTATGCTATATCGCCAATTCGCTCAACTTCCCGGTACGCTGTGAGCCACAAATCACGCATAAAAATGAATGAGTTTGCATTAAGGGACGCGTCTTTAGGTTAAATAAATTTTACTCCTCTGAGGCTAACACTATGACGACGACGTCCACCGCCAGTCTTCAATCTTTTTCATTCGTGCTGGCTGTTCCAGACTTGAAGACCAGCGTGGCCTACTTTCGGGATGCGTTGGGATTTTCTCTGGCATGGCCTGAAGGCGGCGGATGGCAGCAGGTTCAGCGCGGCGGTGTGCGCATCATGCTGGGCCATTGCCCGGAGGCTATCAGGCCCTCTGCAACCGGCGATCACAGTTATTTTGGCTACCTGAACGTCGACGACGTTGACGCGCTTTATGATGAATTTACCGCCAACGGGGCCATTATTCTCCAGCCCCCGACGGACAGGCCGCACGGCATGCGTGAATTCACCGTCGCGACGCCCGATGGCCATCGAATGATGATTGGGCAGGAAGTGTATTGATCGCGTTATTGAAGGATTTCGGCATAGAGGCAAAATAGAATAGAGTGTCAGAAACTCCGTCACTGATAAGGATTCATTAGATGACCATTCGCTTTCCAAAGAAACTTTGCCCTGATGATGTCATTGCTATCACAGCACCTTCAATGGGGGTACCGGCGTCACTGCATACCCGTCTCGATCTGGCTATTGATGTGCTAAAAATCAGAAAGTATCGGGTACTTGAAGGTCAATGTTTGCGGGCGGTCAATAAAAATAAAAGCGCGGTACGGACGTTGCGTGCCGCGGAATTGAGTGATTTTCTTCTTAATGCGGAAATAAACGCCGTGATGCCGCCGTGGGGCGGTGAGCTGGCGATGGAGCTGCTCGAATTAATCGATTTTGAGGGGCTGGCGCAGGTTAAACCTAAATGGTTTTCTGGATTTTCTGACCTTAGCACGCTGCATTTCCCACTGACCCTTATTTGTGGGTGGGCGACCCTGCACGGCCCAAATCTAATGGAGCTAGGCTCCAAAGAGCGGGATGTCACCACGGAAGCCATCTGGTTGATTTTGGAGGGGGAGCGCGGTGAGGTCGTTGAGCAGTTTTCCTCTCCGGCTTATCAAACCGAGGGGAGTGACTGGCGTGAACAGCCAGACGCCGGATTTAACCTGACCCATAAAACCGAGTGGAAGCGCCTCGATGGCAGCACGTTGCCGATGGAGTTTAAGGGGCGTTTAATCGGTGGCTGCATCGAAACCATTTCTCGACTGGCGGGCACTCGATTTGGTGATGTGCCAAAATTTTGCGAGCAGCATAAGCAGGACGGCGTCATCCTCTATTTTGAAAATGCAGAGATGGCACCGTGCGAATTAACCCGCACGCTGTTGAGTCTGAAAATGCACGGCTGGTTTGACGGCGTTGCAGGCGTGTTGTTTGGCAGAAGCGCGGCACCGGCGGTGACCGACCCTACTTTGCAGAACTATCATGATGCGCTGGAATCGGCGCTCGGCGATTTATCGATTCCGGTGCTCTACGATGTTGATATCGGCCACGTTCCGCCGCAGCTTTCGCTGGTCAACGGGGCCATGGCCAAGGTCAGATACTTTGACAAAGGCGGCATGGTTGCACAGCTTTTAGAATAAGCGCATGCCGTGGCTCCGCGTTATTTTTCCTGATGCAGCGACTGCATAACGCGGGAGTGGGCATCGGCGTCGAGGCAGGTAAACTCTGGCAACATGCTTGCCGCCGCCTGCTTCAATGCCTCAACCAACGCGAGTACGCTTGGGCGCGGCGGTTTTGACTGAGGCGTCGTGACGCCGAAATAGTAGGGGATTTCCACGTCCAGCTCTCTAATCACCACTCCGGCAAGCGGCAAACCGTAGGCCGTAACCGGTTCCATTATCGCTACTCCTAATCCAGCACGAATACAGGCCAGAATATTGACCGACGAGTTGGTCTCAATCACCCCCGCTGGCTTAACCTTGGCCTTACGCAAAACCTGTTCATAGCGCCGACGAAGGCGATACGGGTTATAGGGTGTAATCAGCTTACGCGACGTCAAATCACCCAGTGATACCAGGCTCTTTTGCGCCAGCGGATCGTCTTCTTTGAGCGCTAACACGCAGCGCGATTGACCAATCCATTGAACCTGAACCCCCTGATGCTCTAGCGGCAGGCTACTTATCCCTAATTCGGCCTTGCCGGTAATAATGGCGTGCGCCGTTTGCTCGGCGGAGTCGCTGAGAATTTGCACCGAATCGTCGAGATTTACCCGCGCGAGCGCCGCCGGTAGCAGTCCCGAGGACATCGAGGGCGTAGCGGTTATCAGCAGCGGCGTTTTTTCTTCTTTCCAGATTTCATTGGCCCGCAGACGAATTTGTTGCAGCGACATGAGCGCTGTCTCGACGTATTCGTGCAGTCGTAACGCCTGCTCCGTGGGATGAATGCGCGGCCCGTTGCGTAAAAAAAGTGGATAACCGATGGCGGTTTCCAAATCTTGAATCAGTCGGGTGACGGCGGGTTGCGAACGCTGCAACACCTTGGCGGCTGCCGTCACGCTGCCGGATGAGATAACCGCAGAGAAGGCCTCCAGCTGGCGTAAATCCAGATCGTTGAGTGAGGTCATTTTCGGCATCCTTCAATCCTTATTTTTATTAGCGCCAATTTTAATTGCTTTTTTGGAATAAGCTAATTATTAATTAGTATTAAGAATACGCATACAAACTGAATCATAATGCGTTTTTAGCATAATTGATTATAAGTATTTCTTCTCTCTTCGCCAACAACCAGGGGTTTTGAATATGTCCGCACAGGTTGATAACAGATCCGGATTAGAGGCGCTGGAAAAGCGTCTGGCGGAAGACCTGTCTTTGCTGGAGCTGCCGGCCAAATCCTGGGTGCCCGAGCGGACCTACGAGGGCGCTGCCGTTCGCGACGTGGTGGTGATCGGTGCGGGAATGTGCGGACTAGCCGCCACGGCCAGGCTGGTGCTGGGCGGGATTAATAACGTCGTTGCCTATGACGCCGCCCCCGCAGGGCTTGAAGGCCCATGGGTGACGTTTGCGCGTATGGAAACGCTGCGATCGCCGAAAAGCCTGCACGGCCCGGCACTCGGACTGCCACAACTCACGTTCCGCGCGTGGTTTACCGCCCAGTGGGGCGCGGAGGCCTGGGAATCGCTCGACAAAATTCCCAAAAATCAGTGGATGGAGTATCTGGTCTGGTATCGCCAGGTGCTGGATTTACCGGTGCGCAACAACGTACGCATGACCGGTATCCGTACCGCAGGCTCTCTGATTGCGCTCGATCTTGAAGGTGCTGAAACAGGACGCGTCTATACGCGGCGTCTGGTGCTCGCCACCGGTCGCTCTGGACTGGGCGGTTTCGCCGTTCCCGATTTCCTGAAAGAAGTTGACCGTCAGTATTGGGCGCACTCCGCCGACGAGGTTGATTTCTCCTCGCTGGCGGGGAAACGCGTGGCGGTTATCGGTGCGGGCGCGTCGTCGATGGACAACGCTGCCACGGCGCTCGAAACCGGCGCGGCCTCGGTTGACCTGCTTATCCGCAGAAAAGAGATGCCGCGCATTAACAAGATGACCGGCATTGGCAGTCAGGGCGTGGTGCACGGCATGTATCAGCTGCCGGATGCCTGGAAATGGAAGTTTGTCGACTATACCGCCTCCACGCAGACCCCGCCGCCGCGCGCCTCGACGCTGCGCGTTTCTCGGCACGCCAACGCGCGTTTCCTGCTCGATTGCGGCATTGTTGCGGTGAAAGAACAGGGCGGAGAACTGCTGATTGAAACTACGCAGGGCCTGCTGCGCTACGACTTCCTGATTGCAGCAACCGGCTTCACCAATGACTTTGACGGTCGTCCGGAGTTTGCGGCAATCGCTCCCTTTATTCGCAGCTGGTCCGACGGCCGCTATACCCCGGAAATGGGCGCAGCGCGTGAGGGAATGCTCGCGTCGCCAGACCTTGGACCGGCGTTTGAGTTTCGTGAGCGAGAGCCCGGCACCTGCCCGATACTGGCGCACATACACTGTTTCAACGATGCCGCGATGCTGACGCACGGCAAGGTTTCAGGTGATATCCCGGCGGTCAGCGCCGGAGCCGATCGTCTGGTGCGTGGCATCACTGCCTCGCTGTTTGCCGAAGACGTCGACAGCCATTTCGCCAATCTGGTTGCCTACAGCACGCCAGAATTGCAGGGCGATGAATGGGTGGATTCAACCCCTTTACTCAACAAGGATAACGCACTGTGATCGATGCAGTAGACCAGGCCGCCGGTCTTTCACCGGACGACACACTTTTCAGCGCTAGAAGGTTTCGCCCAGAATTTGTTGAGGGCGCGGAGATATGCCGCCTGTCGGTGCTTCAACCGGACAATAATCAGGGGCTGGATGCTGATTTACGCCTTGCCCTGGCGCTGCGCATCGCGGCGCTGAACGCCGATAGCGCGTTGGTCGAACAATATCGCGCACAGCTTGATGCCCTGACGCCAGCGCCTGAACTGCTGGCGTTAGCGGCAGGGGAAACGCCGCACGCCGAGCCGCTGGCAACACTCGCCCGCCATGCCGACAAGATTACGCTCACCCCGAGCGAGGCAGTGGAGAGTGATATCACGCGCCTGACCGCGGTCGGACTGAGCACGCCGCAGATTGTCGCGCTTTCTGAGCTGATCGCCTTCGTTAATTTCCAGTCCAAGGTTGCTACCGGTCTACGTCTGATGAGGTCCGCATGATCCCTTCCGTTAGCCTGAAACCCCTGACCTGGCATCCCTATCTTCCTCCTTTGGAAGTGGCAGAGGCCTCGCCGGCACAGTTAGCGGCGATGCAGGTGACGCCGTCGAACAAAAAGATCTCTGAATACGTGCGCACGCTGGCACACGATCCCGAGAGCTATGTTGCGCGCACCGTGCTGTTTAACGCCATTATGTACGTTGAAGGCGGCCTTGCGCATCAGGACAGAGAGCTGGGCGCGTTGGGCGCATCGATAGTCAACGGCTGCAAGTTCTGCGCGGTGGTTCACGCGCGTCGCCACGCCAATTTGGCCAAGAGCGATGACGTGGTGAGCGCGCTCTATTTTGACCAGCCTGCGCTCCTCGGTGAGCGCGATGCGGCTATTTATCGCTTTGCCCGTCGACTTTCGGCGGTGCCGTCAGAGGCGACGCCGGAAGACGTTGCGGCACTGCGCGCCGTAGGGTTGGACGAGCACGAGATTATTGACCTGATCCACGCTATCTCAATCTTTGGCTGGGCAAACCGCCTGATGCACGTTCTGGGGCATGCCGACAGCGGCAAATGATGCGCTACGACGTCAACGCACTCGAAAGGAACTAATCCTCAATGCTTGAACTTGAAAATATAAAGCTTTCCTATGGCAGCTCGCAGATTCTTAACGGCGTAAACCTTTCGGTAAAACGCGGTGACGTGGTGTCAATTATCGGCCCGAGCGGAACCGGCAAAACTACGCTATTGCGCTGCATCAATTATCTGGCTAAGCCTTCCTCCGGCAGCATCGCCTTTGACGATATTCGCATGAGTTATCAGTCGGTAGACAAGCGCGCAGTGCAGGCGATTCGCTTGCGTACCGCCATGGTGTTCCAGCAGTTTAACGTCTTCAAGAATATGACGGTGATTCAGAATGTGATGGATCCCTTGGTCGTGGTGCAGCGCAAATCGGCGGACGAAGCGCGCAAAATTGCCCTGGAAGAGCTGGAACGCGTCGGGCTGTCGGCCAAAATTGACCACTATCCGTCACAGCTTTCCGGCGGACAGCTCCAGCGCACCGGCATCGCCCGCGCGCTGGCGGTACGACCGGACGTTATCCTGTTTGACGAACCCACGTCGTCGCTCGACCCAGAGCTGGTGGGCGAGGTGCTCAAGGTGATTAAGGACGTGACCTCGTCCGGGATAACTTCACTGCTCGTGACTCACGAGATGCAGTTCGCCAAAAGCGTCTCGAATCGTATCGTCTTTATGGATAAAGGCGTCGTGGCCGCAGAAGGCAGCCCGAGCGAAATTTTCGATAATCCATCGAATCCACGGCTCGCACAGTTTCTCCGTTCTGAACACTCATTCTCATAATAAAAGGATAACAATAGATGCCTGCAATCAAATCAAGCCTTTACCGTCGTATGAGCCTCTCCGTGCTGGGCGGATTAGCGCTTGCTGTGTCCACCGTCAGCCACGCCGATACGGCGGTCAGAACGATTAAAGTCGCCACGGCGGCCGAATCGAAACCGCTTTCCTGGGGCGCTATCGGCGTCGAGCCGCAGGGCTATGAGCCCGACCTGCTGCGAGCCATTAATGCTAAACTGCCGCAGTACAAGTTTGTTATGGAAGGCGCCGCAGAAATTGCTCAGGAGACCGGACTCGCGACCGGTAAATATGACATGGCGACCAGCGGCTTTTATATGGCACCGGCGCGCAACAAGCAGTTTCTGATCCCATCCAATCCGGAAGGGGCGAGCCTGATGAAAATTTACAGCCGTAAAGACAGCAATATCAACGACATGAAAGACCTGGTCGGCAAGAACATTGTGCCGGTGACCGCAGGCGGTGGCGTTTTCAAGTTTGTTAACCAATGGCAGCAGGAAAATCCGGGTTATAAGCTGAATATCAGCGCCTCCAGCGCCGGTGTTCCGTATCCGGATCGCCTGAAAGAGGTGCAGGGCGGCAAATATGACGCGCTGGTGTTGCCGTCAAATCTGGGTGAGCAGACCGTTATCGATAACCTGAAACTCGATATTAAAACCAGCGAACCGGTTGCCATCAATAACACCTACATCCTTATACACCGCTCTGACGAGAACAAAGCGCTGGCGGATGACGTGAATAAGGCGCTCAAAGAACTGAGAGATGACGGCACGATGAGCAAGCTGTCGCAGAAATGGTTCGGCGAAGACGTTGTTAAATACATCAAGTAAGGCGCACGCCCGCAACGAGGGTTCTGACGTCAGTGGTCAAGGCTGAAACTGGATTTAGGAGTGTTTAAACGTGGATCTTTCCACCATGATTCCCGAGCTACTCTCGGCTCTGCCGCTGACGTTAGCGATTATGTTTGTCGCGCTGGCCGCCGGCTTTTTGCTGGCGTTGCTGGCCACGACCCTGCGGGTACGTCGGGTGTGGGGTCTGAGCCCATTGGCTGACCTCTACGTTTCATACGCCCGCAGCGTGCCGGTGGTTCTACAGCTTTTCGTGGCATTTTACGGACTGCCAATGCTGCTCGGCCTGTTCGGTATCAAGGTTGATATTTCTCCGACCCTGGCCTCAATGGTTGGGCTTAGCCTGTATCACGGCGGTTATTTGTCTGAGGTGATGCGACCGGCGTACCTGGCGGTTGAGCGGGGTCAGCATGACGCGGCTGACAGTATGGGCTATACCCTGCGGCAGAAAATCGTGCGCATCGCCGGTCCGCAGGCGCTGCACATCGGGTTACCCGGCTACGGCAACGCCGTCATCTATCTGATTCATAACGTGGCATTGGTAATGTATATCGGTGCTGCCGACGTGATGGCGACCGCGCACCTGATCATGGAACGCTCCTATAACCAGTATCAGTTTGGCACTTATCTGGTGTTGGGCGTTATCTACTCGCTGCTGTGCCTGATTGCCTGGCTTATCGTGCGTTTCTTTGAGCTGCGTTTCTCAAAGTACACCTCGAAAACGGCACCGACCAAGATCAAGCTCAGCGCGAGCATCTGACAGAGAAAAGGTGATTAACTATGTTTGATATCGACGTTCTGATCCCGGACTTCTGGAGCATTCTGGACGCTGTACCCGCTACGCTCGCGATGGCGTTCACCATTTTTATTTTTTCGACGCTGGTGGGCGGTCTTTTTGCACTGGTTGAATACCGTCGTATTCCGGTATTGCGCGAGCTGGTGGTGGCGTACAAGGTTGCCTTCAAAGGTATCCCGATGGTGGTGATGATTTTTCTCGCCTACTACGGGCTGCCGACGGCGCTGGCCTTTACCGCGTCGCTGTTCGGAATAAAATTCAATCCCAACACCTTGCCAAACTGGGCGATTATTATTGTGGCGCTCACCGCCTGCGTGGCGGCGTTTCAGGCCGAGGTGGTGAAGGGGGCGTTGAACTCCTTTGATTCGGGTCAGTCTGACGCCGCCAACTCGCTGGGTTACAGCAGCGGCCAACTGTTTCGCCGGGTGCTGTTTCCGCAGGTGATCATTGCCGCTATCCCGGATTTGGCGAACTCTTTTATGGTTATCATGAAGGCGTTGTCGCTGGCGTTTGCGATAGAAGTGGTGGACATTTTTGCTCAGGCTCAACTGACGGCGGCGCTGAACTTCTATTACCTCGAAGCGTTCCTGATTGCCGTGGTGTTCTATATGGTGATTGCTTATGTAGTGACAAAAATTGCCGATAAGCTTGAGGCGATGCTGCGGATCAGAACCTGAGGGGAAGGGCGGGAAAGTCATCACTGCGCGTCTGCCTTCCGTTAACGAGAGGCAGACGCGTAATTTTCTAGCCGTCGAGTTTGACGTTAAACCTGCCGGCCTGATAGTCCAGAATGGCCTCGTTGATTTCCTGCGCGGTGTTCATCACGAACGGCCCGTGCGAAACAATTGGTTCGCGGATTTTGTCGGCGTGACCAAACAGTAATACCGCGTCTTCAATCGCTTCAATCGTTACGCTGTCGTCGGAATCATCCAGCTCAATCAAATGCCAGCTTTGAGCCTGCTGGTCACCGATTTGCAGTCGACCTTTCACGGTATATAAAAACACCTCGCGCGCGGCCGGAGCCTTCAGGGTGACCTTGCTGCCCGCCGCGAGTTGCACCGTCATCATAGTGACGCCGGTCAGCGTTTTAATCGGCCCCGTTACGCCCGCCACTTCCCCCGAAATAAGACTCACCGAGCCTTCTCCATGGCTTAGCGGGATCTGCGGAATGTCGGCCGCCTGCAACCCAACGTAGCTTGGCGCGGTCATTTTCAGCCGTGAAGGCAGATTGACCCACAGTTGCAGAATCTCCAGTTCGCCGCCCTGACGCTGGAAAGATTCTGGTGAAAGCTCGGAGTGAATCAGACCCGACCCTGCGGTCATCCACTGCACGCCGCCCGGACCAATGATGCTCTCATGGCCGCCGGTATCCTTGTGCGCCAGCTCGCCGCGCAGAATAAAGGTCACGGTTTCGAAGCCCCGGTGCGGGTGCGGGCCAAAGGGGAGACCCAGATTATCCGGGGCATAAACCTGAGGACCGTGATGGTTCAGAAACAGGAAGGGGTCAAGGTGCTCAAGTTCGGGGCCAGGAACCGGTCTGCGGGTTTGTAAATCACGGATGTCATCGCGAAAGGCCTTGTACTGACGTTTTATGCGGCGGGTCATATGTTGCTCCAATACCTGCGGGGGGTTAATCCTAAATATAGCGAATATGCACCATCGCGGTGCGAAATCGTTTTATAACGCTTTGATTAAACGATTATGGCGGGTTCTTAAGGTTAATTCACCCCCGGTTAATCCATTGGTATTGCTTATGACCTGTAGATGTTCAAGTTTACAAAGCTTATGGCCTGAATCTTGCTTTATTGAAATCAGTACTCAGAAAAATCGAGGTCGGTCATGAATCTCAGACGTTTAAAGTATTACGTAAAAATCGTGGATATCGGCAGCCTGACGCAGGCCGCCGAGGTGCTGCACATTGCTCAACCGGCACTGAGCCAGCAGCTGGCGGCGCTGGAGGGAGAGCTTGATCAGCAGTTGCTCATCCGCACTAAGCGCGGCGTCACGCCGACCGAAGCAGGTAAAATTCTTTATAGCCATGCGCAAACCATTCTGCGCCAGTGTGAGCAGGCGCAAAGCGCGGTAGACAACGCCGGTTGCTCGCTCGGCGGCCAGGTTTCCGTCGGTCTCGCGCCCTCTACCGCCGCGTCGCTGCTGGCGATGCCACTGATTCAGGCCGTCAAGGCTCAGCATCCTGGCATCGTGCTGTATCTCAACGAGAATTTTGGTTCGCCGATGAGTGAGCAAATTATGAACGGGCGCATGGACATGGCGGTTATCTACGGCGATAGGCCGGTACACGGACTGTCATTCATCCCGCTTATGAAAGAGGACCTGTTTTTGGTCGGTTCGGCGCGAGTCCCGACGCCGGAGCCGACCATCGAACTTGTCGATGTCGTTAAACGTGACCTCTTTATGCCGCGTCCTTATAACGTGGTGCGCAGACTGGTTGACGAAACGCTGCAACGCGAGAAGCTGAAGGTGAATATCATCGCCGAAATCGAATCGCCGTCGACTCTCAACGCTGCGGTGCTCAATGGGCTGGGTGTCACCATTCTGCCTGAGTCTGCCGCGCGGGCGATGGCCGCCCAGCCGGGAGTCTGGCTGTCGCGCATCGCGTCGCCGGGCATTCAGGCACCGCTGTCGTTCTGTATGTCGGACCACCTTTCCCTGTCGCCTCCGGCGCAGGCGGTAAAAGACATTTTGCTGTCGTTGATGGTGAAGCGAACGCAGGATAACCGGCCACTGATGCTGGTTCACTGAGTGCCGATTCATTAATAAGAGACGCTTATTACCTCACAGGGAAACCCTCTTTCAGGCTGAGAAAACGACAGGATACAGTGGCCGTTACTATCAGATGAGTAGACTTGAGGGTTGACCCAATGCGTTCACAGCAGGATGAAATTGTAGATTTTACGGCCGCAGAAGCGGTACTTCGTATCGAAAGAACCTCGTTGCGCGTTCAGCAGCCCGCCACGACGCCAGAAATGGTTTCTTTGGCCGTGGGGGAGCCGGACTTTGCTACCCCGCCGCGCATCATCAAGGCTGCCGCCGACGCATTGGCCAACGGGTTGACCCACTATTCGCCGCAGCTAGGGGAAAAACCGCTGCTGTTGGCGCTGGCAAAATTAGTCTCTGCCCAGTCGGGCGCTGAAGTCGGCCCCGGTGAAATTCTGGTCACCCACGGCGGCACCGGTGGTCTGTCTGCGGCTATCCTGTCGATAGTTAATCCCGGTGACCGGGTGGTCATTCCCGACCCTACCTATTCCCTTTATGCCGACCTGGTCAACATGGCCGGCGGCGTCTGCGTGCCTGTACCTTGCAAGGAGAACCTGCATTGGGACCTCGCGGCGCTGGAGCAGGCAATGCAGGGCGCGCGGCTGTTCGTGTTCTGCAACCCGAGCAACCCGACCGGCATCGTTCACACCCGCGAAGAGATTGAGGCGCTGGGCGAGATTGTGAAAGCCAGCGATACGCTGGTGGTTGCCGATGAAGCCTACAGCGATTTGGTGTTTACCGACCAGCCATTCACCTCTGCGCTGGAGGTTGAAAGCTTCCGTGGCCGCACGCTGTATTGCCAAACCTTCTCCAAAAGCTATGCCATGACCGGCTGGCGCATCGGCTATCTGGCGGGACCGGCCAGGATGATCGCCGCCGCTGCGCGCGTACACAACTCGGTGAACAGCTCAGTCAATACCGCCGTACAGTACGCGGCGCTGACCGCTATCGAAGAGTGCGCTCAGGACGTGCGCGAGATGCATAAAGTCTACGCCGAACGTCGTGAACTGATGATTGCCGGTCTGAATGCCATTCCCGGCCTGACTCTCAGCAATCCCGAAGGGGCTTTCTACTGTTTCCCATCCTATTCAGCGCCTGTCTCGTCTGTGGAGATGGTCGGTATCCTACGCGGTTTCGGTATTGCGGTGCGTCCGGGCAGCGAGTTTGGTGCAGCCGGTGAGTCGCATATCCGCCTGTCTTACGCCGCCAGCAAAGAGCTGATCGCCGAAGGCCTCGAACGACTGAAGCGAGGACTGGCTTCACTGTCCTGATAACGGCACGGAGCGGAAAACCCATGATGTCTATAGAAACCTCAAAAGAACCGGTCGTGAGCGCATTGGGCACTCGCGCGATGCTGTTCGAGGCGCCCGGTGCGCTGGGGCTCGAAAACCAGCAGCGTATCTGGGCGCTGTCGAATCAGGTGCAGCAGTGGTCGCTGGTCGCAGAGGCGGTGCCGGGAATGAACAACCTGATGCTCACCTTTCACCAGCCGCCGCAGGCGCTTGAGCCGTTTTACGACGCGCTGCTCGCCGAGTGGCAGCGCGGTGAGACCCAGACTTTGCAGGGGCGCGTGGTTGAGCTACCGGTGTATTACGGCGGTGAGTACGGCCCGCATCTGTGCGACGTTGCCCAGCACACCGGGCTGAGTATTGCCGAGATAGTGCGGCGTCACGCCGAGCCGCTGTACCCGGTTTATGCGCTCGGCAGCCATCCCGGCTACTGCTATCTGGGTGGGATGGACCCGTCGATTGCCACACCGCGCCGCCAAACGCCGGTGTTGAGTATTCCGGGCGGTGCGGTGTCGATTGGCGGCGTACAGACCGGTGTTTCTGCTTCTGCCGGGCCGAGCGGCTGGAACACGATTGGCCACACCGAATTTGTCTTTTTTGATGCGACCGCCACTCCGCCGGTGACGCTTCGCCCCGGCGACAGCGTGCAATTTCGCATACAGAAGGTGCTGTCATGATTGAAATTGAAAAAACGACCGCACTGACCAGCGTTCAGGATCTGGGGCGCGAAGGTTGTCTCAACTACGGCGTAGGGCGTGCGGGGGCGATGGACTCTCTGGCGCTCCAGCTCGGCAATCTGCTGTTAGGCAATGCGCCGGGAGCGGCGGCGATTGAGATCCCGCTGTTTCCTTTTCGGGTACGCTTTCTTGAAGATTGTGCCTTTGCGGTGAGCGGCAACGACGGCGATGTTCTGCTCGACGATCGCCTGCTGCCGCCCTGGTGGGTGGCGCAGGCCAAGGCCGGACAAACTCTGACCGTCAAGGCGTCGCGCTATTGCGCACGTGCGTATCTGCATCTGCCGGGCGGGATTGACGTGCCCGAAGTGCTGGGTTCGCGCAGCACACAGTTGCGCGGTGAATTTGGCGGCTTTCACGGTCGTGGACTGCATAAGGGCGATCGTCTGGCGGCGGCTGAGCCGCAGCGCAGGGTGAAAACCGACCTCGGCATTGCCTCGCCGTGGCTGCGTTTTGCCGACCTAAACGCCGAGGTTCAACCGGTACGCGTGTTGGCCGCCGGTGAGCATTTTGCTTATACCGCCGAGTCTCGCGCACGTTTCTGGCAGCAGGACTGGCGCATCACGCCGCAGAGCAACCGTTACGGTTACCGTCTGGAGGGCGAACCTTTGGTGGCGCTCGAAACAATGGAAATGCGTTCGCACGGCATTGTGCCCGGCGTGATTCAGGTGCCGCACAACGGCCAGCCAATCATTCAGATGAGTGATGCACAGCCCAGCGGTGGCTATCCGAAGTTCGCCACCGTGATTGAGGCTGACCTTTGGCTGCTGGGGCAAATTCCGCCGGGTCGCCGTATCCGCTTTGTGGAGTGTAATTTTGCGCAGGCGCGCGATGCGTGGCAGACACAGCAGGACTACATCCAGCAGGTGCGGAAACAAATTAAACAGCTTAACCGGGCTTAATCAGGGTGAACGATGATAGCGATTAACGAGATACGCCAGATAGCGCAAAAAATGCAGGCGTCTGGCCTTGGGAATATTGAAATCAGCGGTAAGGATTTTTCGCTGCGCCTGCGATGCACCGACGAGGAGTTATATCGTTGCCTGCCGCTCCCTAAAGAGGCCGCACCGGTCGCTATCAAAGCCGCCAAAAAAGGGCAGTTTTGGGCGACGCATCCGATGCAGGACAAAGCCCCGATCGCCAAGGGGGCCTGGGTCGAAGCCGGCGACTGTCTGGGATTCTTGCAGTTTGGTGACCTGTATCTGCCGGTTCGCAGTCCACTGGCGGGGGAAATAACCCGCCTCGCGGTGGCCAGCGGAGAGACGGTCGGGCGCGGAAGAGGGCTATTCATGCTGCGTCCAGCGCCAGAAAATCGGCCGATTGAAGAGGTGAAAGCATGCGATACATTGATTTAAACGCCGACCTCGGCGAAGGCTTTGGCGACTACCGTATCGCCGACGATGCCTCGCTGATGTCCATTATTAGCTCCGCCAATATCGCCTGCGGCTTTCACGCCGGTGACGCGAGCATCATGGCCGCCAGCGTCGCGCGCGCTAAACAACATGGCATCGATCTGGGGGCACACGTCGGTTTCCCTGACCTGCTCGGTTTTGGCCGTCGCCGGATGCAAATTGACACCGCAACGCTGGCGCAGTACGTGATTTATCAGCTCGGTGCTCTGGCGGGGTTCGCACGGGTGGCAGATTATCCGCTGACCCACATGAGCTTTCACGGTGCGTTGGGCAACATGGCGGCCGAGGACGAGGGGCTGGCGATGCCGCTACTGCGTGCGGTCCAGTCGTTTGACCCGAACTTGATTATTAGCACGACGGCGGGGAATGCCGTAGAGCACTGCGCGCGTGAATTGAAGATGAAGGTCGCCTGCACGCTGCTGGCCGATCGAGCCTATCACGCTAACGGCATGTTGGTGAATCGCGCCTTACCGGGGGCGGTTATCCACGGCGCCGAGCAGATAAGTGCGCGTATTCGGCAGTGGCTGACCGAGGGGACATTGACCAGCATTGAAGGCGAAAAAATCCCTCTCAACGTGTCGTCCATCCTGTTGCACGGCGATACCGAGGGCGCAGTCGCGTTGGCAAAACGGATAAGGGCCGAGATAGAGCAGACGCCGGGCTGTGAAATTCGAGCGATGTCGCGCCAGTTGCTGCGGGATGAATGATTTTTTCCGATAAATAACAATAGGATGAAGTGTAGCTTTGGGCTTCATAAGATGGCCTTATTACCACACACCCTTTATGTCTTATCCATTAAAGACATTACCCGATACAGTCGATTTAAGCCTGCAATGTCCCGTATTACGGGCCTCTGCGGCACAATTTCAAGAGGAATGATTATGCCATTTTCAGATTATAAAACCGCGTTGGTGACCGGCGCATCGGCAGGGATGGGCGAGGCCATTGTTGAGCGCCTGTGCGAAGAAGGGCTGACCGTACACGCCGTGGCACGCCGTGAAAGTGAGCTGCTGGCCCTGGCCGAACGTACCGGTTGTATCCCGCACGTTATTGACGTCAGCGACGTGGCAGCGTTGACCCGCCTGTGCAGCGAGATTGAGGTTGACGTGCTGGTAAACAATGCGGGCATCTCTCACCCAGGTTCGATTGCCACCGCTAAAGAGGCGTATGTCGATGCACAGGTCGACGTCAACCTGCGCGCCGTGCTGCACCTCTGCCGCCTTACCGTGCCGGGGATGATGGCGCGTGACCGTGGGCATATCATCAATATCACCTCGATTGCGGCAATTTATAACTTCGGCGGCAACTCGATTTATCACGCGACCAAGGCGGGCGTGCACGCACTCTCGCGCCAGCTGCGCGTGGACTGCTGTGGCAAACGCGTTCGCGTAACCGAAATCTGTCCGGGACGCGTGGCCACCGACATCTTCGGCAACGTGTCCGGCGACAAAGAAGGGGCGAAAAAGCAGTTTATCGACGGCTTCGAGCTGCCGACCGCCAAAGACATCGCTGATACCGTGGCGTTCGCCGTGGCAATGCCTATCGCGGTCAATATCGGCAATATCGAAATTACCCCCACGCTACAGGTGCCGGGTGGGCTATCCACGCTGCGTCCCGGCGACGCGGGTTAAGCGTGGCGTTAGATTATTGGCTGACAGGGGGACGCAATGGCAGCAGTGAAAAACGGTTTTGATCTGGCTGCGGTAATGCAGGGCCAGTATGGCGACATGTTGGTGACCGGCATCGAGCTGACGCTCAAGCTGGCGATGGGATCTTGGCTGCTGGCCATGGTACTGGCGCTGCTGCTGGTGATTATCCGCCTGTCGGAGAAGCGTATCGCGGTGGCGTTGGTTAGCGTTTATGTCTCCTATCACCGCAACGTCCCTACGCTGATACAGCTGATGATGTGGTATTTCGCCATTCCCACGCTGCTGCCTGAGGCACTACAGGACTGGATAAACAATCAGAACGCCGAGTTTATCTTCTCGATGATGGCGCTGGGACTGTGTCAGGCGGCCTACTTCTCGGAGGATATCCGCAGCGGACTGCGCGCTATCCCGGCCGGACAGACTGAGGCCTCGCGGGCGTTGGGGATGAGCTACATCAAATCGATGCGGCTGATCATTTTACCCCAGGGAATGCGCAACGCACTGCCGTCGCTCATCAACCATACGGTGCTGCTGTTTAAGAATACCAGCCTGGCGATGGTTATCGGCGTCGCTGAACTGACCTATGTCACTCGCGAAATCGAAAACATGACCTTCAGGACGTTTGAAATTTATATGGTGGCCTCGGTGGTTTACCTGTTTTTCTCACTGCTGTTAATGGGCGGCGGCGCATGGGTTGCCAAACGTTTTCAGCGCGCTATGGCGAGGTAAGAGGCGATGTCTGATTTCTTCAGCATTATTCATCAGTACTGGATGCTGTTTCTGGTGGGCCAGTATCCGCACGGCTCTCTTGGCGGGTTAGCGAATACGCTGCTGCTGTCGGTGGTTGCCATGCTGTTTGCCTTCCCGCTGGGGATTGTGCTGGCGATGGCGCGCATTTCGCCGTTCAAGACTGTGCGCAGCGTGGCGGCAGTGTGGGTGTACGTGTTTCGCGGCGTTCCGCTGATGATGGTGGTGTTTTGGACCTACTTCTGCGTGCCGATGTTGCTGGGTCACGACATCAACGGTTTTGCGACCATGGCCTGTACGCTGGTGATTTATGAGAGCGCCTATATTGCCGAGATTGTGCGCGGGGGGATTCAGGCCCTGCCGTCGGGGCAGTACGAGGCCTCGCGTGCGCTGGGCATGAGTTATCTCAAGACCTTCCGGCTGATAATCTTGCCGCAGGCGCTTTATAACATGCTGCCGAGCCTGATCAGTCAGCTAGTTTCCATCATTAAAGACAGCACACTGGGTTACGTGATTAACGTGCAGGAGCTGACTTTTGCCGCCAATCAGGTCAGCAACCAGCTGTTGACCCAGCCTTTTCAGGTGTTCGCGATTGTGGCGCTTAGCTATTACGCGGTCTGTTTTAGTCTGACCTGGTTGGCAAACCGACTCGAAAAACGCATCGCCCGGCAACGTACTCGTCATCAAATGGCGCAGGCGGTTGCTCCCTCGGCGGCGTTAACCCCTGAAATTACGCAATAAGGAGCAGAGATGACCCCGCTTATTATGTTTAACCAGGTCAATAAATGGTATGGCGAATACCAGGCTCTGACTGATTTGAGTGCGGAAATCCGCAGTGGCGAAGTGGTGGTGGTCTGCGGCCCTTCCGGTTCAGGGAAATCCACCCTGATTCGAACGGTTAACCGGCTGGAGCCGATTCAGGACGGACAGATTCTGTTTGAAGGTCTGGATATCAACGGCAGCAGCACGCGGTTGAACCATCTGCGTACCCGCATCGGTTTCGTGTTCCAGAATTTCAACCTGTTCCCGCATATTTCGGTGCTGGAAAACGTGATGATTTCACCCATCAAGGTGCTCGGCGTGCGTCGCTATCAGGCACGCAAAGAGGCGATGGCGCTGCTCGAACGCGTCGGGCTGGCGCATAAGGCCGATGCCTATCCTTTACAGCTCTCCGGTGGCCAGCAGCAGCGAGTTGCTATCGCACGTGCGCTGGCGATGAAACCCCCGGTGATGCTGTTTGACGAACCGACCAGCGCGCTCGACCCTGAAATGGTCGGCGAAGTGCTGAGCGTGATGCGGGGGCTGGCGCAGGAAGGAATGACGATGATGTGTGTGACGCATGAGATGAATTTCGCACGTGAAGTGGCTGATACTATTTGGTTTATGGACGAGGGCAAGATCCTTGAAAAAGCGCCGCCGGAGCGATTCTTTACTCAGCCGGGACACGCGCGTGCACAGCGATTCTTGAGCGATTTACGCCAGCACTGATCCTTATCAGAGCATTTCAATCCATTTTTAGGCGGTATTTTTATTTAAAATTCGTGACGCTGTCACTTAATATTGAACATTATCGGGGTAGGTTACTTATGAAACTCAAAAGTCTTTCTTTGGCTCTATTGATAAGCCCGCTGGCGCTAAGCACCTTGACGGCACAGGCTGATATGCTGAGCGATATTCAGGCGCGCGGTCAGCTTAACTGCGGCGTGTATTCCGACGTACCGCCGTTTTCATCCCCGGACCCGCAGACGCGTCAGTTGGTGGGGATGGATGTCGACCTTTGTGGCGCACTCGCCAAACAGATGGGCCTGAAGTTGAATCTGATGCCGACCTCGGTCGAGGCGCGTATTCCGGTGTTAACTACCGGTCGCGTTGATGTGCTGATTGCTAACCTGGCCTATACCAAGACCCGCGCCTCGCAGATTCAGTTCAGCGACCCTTACTATGTTGCTAAAGAGATGCTGGTGGTCAAGGCGCCGAATGCCGGACAGCCGAAAAGCTTCTTTAAAGATAAACGCATCAGTGCGACCAAGGGAACCACCTCCGAGCAGTCAATTTATCTGGCGGGCGCCAAGGCGATCACCTTCCAGGATACTGCGTCGGCTTATCTTGCGCTACAGCAGAACAAGTCGGTCGGTTTTGTGACTAACACCATGACGGCGGTGAAGATGATCGATCAGGCCAAAAAGGGCGGCGTCGACTTGGCGATGACCTCGTTCCCGATGGCGCTTGAGCCCATCGGCGTGGGGATGAAGCAGGGCGAGCCAGCGCTGCTGGCCAAGGTCAATGAAAGCCTCAAAGCGATGGACGACCAGGGGGTGATCGACAAGATTTGGGATAAATGGATGGGTCCTAACACCTCTTACAAGATGGTACGCGAAGACAAGGTGCAGCCGTTGAGCGCGTTGAAGTTCCAACCCTTAGAGTAGGGGCTTTTGATTGCAAATGTTTTTTTTGGGTCACCGCCTGATCTCGGCCTGCTGGCCTGCCCAGCTTTTAAGGTTAACGTCAATGCGGTCCCTTCACTTTGCTCGAAAGCCAAATACGTCTTTCTCCCGCCGTTCAGCGCCGTCCTGAATCCGCCGTAGAGAAGACATAATCCCTAAGCAGTTGCCGAGGCAACAAAGAAAAACAAAAAAATCCCGTCGTTAAACCGAGCGTGGATTTGACCTCAAGGTTGCCGGTTTTTGTTTAAGAGGACTGTTGGCGGATTCGGGACTGTGACGGGTGAAGCGTGACGAGACGCGTTTGTCTCGTCACCGAGGCAGGGAATCGCGAAGCGGCGCGGCCTACGCCACGTGCGAAGCACCTGCCTTTGACCTAAAAGACCTAAACCCAGATCTTGACCTTAAAAGCAGGTCCAGGGCAGACGCCCCCAGTTCCGTACTTGTCAGATAGTATCGGCCCCATCCCCTCTATATCTTTATATCATTAAAACAAGCGCGGATTTAGCGGAATAATCTCCAGTTAACCCTCTGATTTTCTGCGCTTGTTTTTCCTAAAAATCATCGAAGACGGAAAGAGAAAATGAAGGCGACTTACATCGTTATGACAGCCGTTTTAGCGGCAGTGACTTTGTTATCAGGTTGTGGAGTGCATAATGTGCAGTTACAGCAGGACAGAGAGCGTTGCTCGCAGTATGGCTTCCAGTCGGGAACGAATTCTTTTGCTAAATGCATGCAGGACACAGCCATAGAACGCGATCGTATCTCAATGGTAGGGAGTCTGTTCTCTAAGATTAAACAATAAATATTTAGGATGGGGAGAAAGCAATTTTCTCCCCATCTTAAATTAGCAAGATTTTGAACTTACGCCGTCACTGCACGGTTTCCAGTGGGTCCAGACGGTTTTTTGACAGTGGTAACTCGGCGTACTGCTCTTTAGCCCCATCCATTCTAACTCCGGTTTTTCCTTCTCCAGCTCGCTCACGGCAACAGGCTGTATACTGGGTTGCTCATGCGCGGCTTCCAGCTCAATCTTCGGACACATACCATAGCTCGGCCAATGATCCAGACGACGATAAACCGCAGGTGTTGTTTTAAACTGCTTTTTAAACGTGCGGGTAAACGTCTGCTGAGAATCAAACTGATACTTATCGGCAATGCGTAATACAGAGTTTTGCGTCAGACGCAGTTCGGTCGCGGCCATCGTCAGACGACGTTGTCGTGTATAAGTCCCGAGTGTCTGGCCGGTAAAACTTTTAAACAGGCGTTGCAGGTGCCATTTTGAGTAGCCCGATTTCGCGGCAATGGTGTCTAATGTTAAGGACTGATCCAAGTTATGTTCAATCCAATCCAACAGTTCACTGACAATACTTTCGTGATACATATTTTGATTCCCCCGTTAAGGTAGCCATTTAGCCACTCCGAACGCTGGACTACAATGCGCAATTCAGCCATATTATTTATCAAATCGGCCAAATCTTAACGGAGTTTTAATAAACGATGCCAATTATTCAATGCCATCCCGGCGATTGTAATCGTGTTGCTATCGACGATATTGAGAGGCCGGTGATTGCGGTAGGTGCTTCGCGCACCAACGGTTCATGGGAAAAAGCCATGCATTGCCACCGTAAGGCACAGCTGATTTATACGCTCGAAGGTATCATCAGCTGTGAGCTGGAGCAGGGTGTTTGGGTCGTGCCTCCGCAGTGTGCGGTATGGATCCCGAGCGGATTAATGCACTCTGCACGCGGAACGGGCGTGAATCAGTGCTATAGCCTGTTTGTTGAACCCGACGCCAATCTTTCGTTACCGACCTCCTGCTGTACCTTGTCGGTGACGCCGCTACTGCGAGAACTCCTGCTGCACGCCGCGCACTTCCCGCTGCTTTACGATGAGCAGGGACCCGAAGGTAAGATAATCAACGTGTTGCTTGATCAGCTAACGGTGGCCGAAGTGGAAGACCTTTATCTGCCGCTGCCGCGAGACAATCGTCTGCGACAACTGACCGACGGCATGTTGCAAGACCCCGCCGACAAATCGACGTTGGCCGAATGGGCTGGGCGTATCGGCATGAGCGAGCGTAGTTTGAGCCGCACTTTTGTTAACCAGGTTGGCGTCAGCGTTCACCGTTGGCGTAAACAGCTGCATGTTATCCTCGCACTACAGAAACTCTCAGGCGGGGCGAGCGTGCAAACCGTAGCACTCGACTTAGGCTACGAAAGTGCCAGCAGTTTTGTGACCATGTTCCGCAAGGCGCAGGGGAAACCGCCAGCGCGCTATCTTTCCGACTGCGCCAACAGCCCCGATTTACCTATTCGTGGTTTCTCGCTGTCTGAAAATATGGCGTGATGTTTCCAAAATATTGTTAATTGTAATGACTGCACAAGGAAGAAATCGCCGATGTCTTTAGGGAATATCGTTTTGATCCCAGGTTATATGACCGATGACCGCCTGTGGGATGACGTCGTTGAACCTTTAAAAGCGCAGGGGGCGGCGCTGACTTTTGCCCAGCTAGACAGCGGCCACACGATGGATGAGATGGCCGAACGCATCATCGAAACCTGTCCGCAAAATTTTGTTCTGTTGGGCTTTTCGATGGGCGGTTACATTGCGCGCAAGATACAGCAACGCATTCCTGAACGTGTCACGGCGTTGATTCTGGTTGCTACCTCAAGTCGAGCGGACTCGGCGTTGCAGCAGCGCACAAAGGCCAGCGCTGCCGACGCGGTCACGGCACATTCCTACAACGGATTAAGTCATCTCTCGCTGGGCTATTCGCTCCACGTTGACCGCAGCAAGGACCCTGAGCTTTTGCAGCGCCTGAAGGGGATGGGGCAGCGCCTCGGCTATGAGGTCTTTGTTCGTCAGTCGCGCCTGGACCGCAGCAGTGATACCGACAGGCTTTCGCAAATCCACTGCCCAACGCTGGTTATCGCGGCGCGAAATGACCGTATGCGCAGTCTGGAAGAGTCAACCGAGCTGCAAACCCATATCCCCGGGGCAGAGCTTCGCGTGATCGAAAACTGTGGTCATATGATCCCCCTTGAGCAACCCGCAGCGCTTTGCGACGAAATTATTCATTGGCTGAATTTAATGCCATGAACCGATAGGTAACAGTTATATTAGTTACAACATACTTAAAAGAGTTTTAATGAACCTGACCTCCAGCTCTGACGTCGCAGGCGCTGTGCAGGTCAGTTTGGTAATGCACAAATTGTGATAACTTAAGACCAATATGTTATTAAGTTAATGATTTTTATAAAAATAGTTGACGCATTGTCTCAGATTTCGTTCTATATCGAGCAAAACTGAGGGAATAAAAATGTCTCAATGCACAACGCTGAGTTCTGAGCGACAAATGTCCTCCCTGCAACGCTGGTCCGCCGTCTTGTCATTAGCGTGCGGAACTTTTGTGTTAATCAATTCTGAATTCTTACCGATTGGGCTATTGTCGCCGATTGCCAAAGCGCTCAACGTTAGTGAAGGGCAGGCAGGATGGACCGTAATGCTGCCTGGACTTATCGCCGCCTTTGCCGCACCGCTGTTGATGCTATTTTCACGGCGATTAAATCGTCGCACTTTACTGCTGATCCTTTCCGTTTCAGTGATACTGTCGAACGCCATTGCGATGTTCGCTACCGATTTATCTACGCTTTTATTGGGGCGAATTATTCTTGGATTTGCTGCCGGTGGCTTCTGGTCTTTTTCTATCCCTGCGGGTAAAAGATTAGTTTCAGAGGCGCAAAGTGCGCGAGCGATTTCGCTGATTAGTGCCGGAGTGGCGTTAGGGACCGTCGCTGGGGTTCCCGCGAGTGCCTATATGGGTGAGCTTTACGGCTGGCGGATGGCCTTTACGCTGAATACCCTATTGGCCGTGGCGATATTTATTTACCAGTGGATAGCCTTGCCTTTATTGCCTGCGGGGAATTCGATAGGCCTGAGCGCTATGCTGTCTGCCGCAAAAATGAAGGGCGTTCGGCGAGGATTGATTATTGGAATTTTCATGGCCTCGGCGCAGTATTCAGCCTATACCTACCTTGAGCCGTGGCTGCGTTTCCAAATGCATTTTTCCTCGTCGTCCATCTCTCTATTACTGATGGGATACGGTATCGCCGGATTTATCGGCACGTTTCTCACGGAATTCACCGTGCGCAAATTTGGCGTCCGCTATGCCTTTTTAACCAATATTCTGTTCATTGGGGTTTGTGTATTAATCGCCTCTCAGCTGAGCAGCAATCAGGTATTAGCGTCAGTACTTATCGTTATTTGGGGACTGGCGTTTGGTGCACTGCCTATTTGTCTGAATATCTGGATCTATCAGGCCGCCCCTGAATTATTCGAAGGTGGTTCTGCGCTGCTGGTATGCGTATTTCAGCTGGCTCTGGCCTGCGGGGCATTCTTCGGCGGCTTTTTGGCGGATACTCAGGGAACCTACGCCGCTTTTATTCTTGGCGGCGTATTGGCCTTGATAGCGGGCCTGAGCATCTTTCTTTCCCATCCTCAGAGCACAACGAATTATTAAGGAGCATATCATTGGCTCGGTTGCTGCCAGCGAACGCCCCCGGATTTATTTAGCCTGATTCATTGAAATGAATCAGGCAAGCGGCATGCTTTTCTCTTTTACCTGAAGAAACGCTCAGAAGACTCTGTGATCAGGTCAATTAACCGATGTTGACGCACTGCATCTTCAAATGTTGTCACTTCGCTAGTTTCAGATAATTTATCCCTGGCATAGGCTGAATACAGATAAGCAACGTCCTGTGAACTGGCATCAAGATGAGATACAGGTAAATAGGTATATTCAGCTGGGACAGGGAGGTCGACAAACTGTTCGACACCATTGCGCATTCCCTGGATTAAGTTGTCATCTTCATTCTGGAATCCACGTGCATTCGTGATGCGTAAAACACCTTCTGTACCGGTGATGTCAATCTGAAGTCCTGTACGTAGTGTCTGTCCGCCTTCAAGCTGAACAGAAAATAATGCATCATTTGCCAGAGAGCCTATGATCATGACCTCGTTAGGGCCGGTATAGGGGATCTTCTCACCTGTTTCGGCAATCGTTGTGATAGGGAACTGGTTTTTAATGACAGCCGAAAGCTGTTGAGGGAAGCCCACACCCTTGAAAAGCATATCGTGGAAATGACCACCATAGATGGATAACAGTTCAGTAAAGTTCCCTACGTCTACTGCCCATTTTGCAAACTCCGGCATGACTTCGCCAAAGGCGTCAACGCCCACGGACATTCGCACTGCGCGGATTTTACCCACATAACCCTGTTTAATCAGATCATGCCAGTATCGGGAACTGGGTGAGAAACGGCGCTGTAACCCAACAATATGTTTGACACCTTTGTCACTTGCCATCGCCAGAATTTCTTCTGACTCAGTCGTGGTGGTGGAAAGGGGCCACTCACTGTAGACATCCTTTCCTGCTTCAATCACTGCCTTTGCCAGTCGTCCATGTTCAGGTGTCGGAGCCAGAACAACAATCAGGTCTATGTCGGGGTTAGCCAGTAACGCCTCGGGGCTACCGTAAGCCTGGCTGATATTGAACTGTGCAGCATATTTTTCCACTTTCTCTTTGTTACGACCAGCGAGTGCCACAATCTCAAAATCACTCAACGACTGGAGTGCAGGAATGTGACCATATCTGGCCCAGCCACCGGTACCAATAATACCTACTCGGATTTTACTGTTGTTCATACTGCCTTCTTTTATCAGATTATTTGAATATCAGGCAGGCTATAAGAATCAGCCCCCTGGGATAGAGGCAATAATATGATGATATTCCTCCGGGATTAATCGGGATGAATGGCATAACATATGTGACATTTATGTCACTAATGATTCGGTGCTTGAAATGATGGAAAAAATGAATGGTCTTGAAGTGTTTGTACATGTAGCGCAGACAAGGAGTTTCATCGCGACAGGGCGAGTAAAAGGCATTTCATCGTCAGCAGTCAGCAAGAGCATTTCCAGGCTGGAAGAACGTCTGGGTGTACGACTTTTCCAGCGAAGTACACGTTCGGTTAGTCTGACGTCAGAAGGTGAGGTCTTTCTGGAACGATGTCATCGTATTTTTGGTGAAATCCAGGCCGCAGAGGATGAACTGTCAGCGATGACAGAACAGCCACGCGGAAGGCTCCGCGTCGGTCTGCCGCTGGCGGGAGGGCTGATGTTACCCATGATTTCACAATTCATGGAACGTTACCCCCAGATAGAGCTGGACCTTGATTTTTCCGACAGATTGTCTGATGTCATCGAGGATGGAATGGACGTTGTCATTCGTGGCGGTGAGTTGAGTGATTCAAGACTAATATCCCGTCGACTCGGATCATTTCAATTGTGTATCGTTGGCTCACCAGATTACTTCAAGCATCAAGGAACGCCTACCAGCCCAGAAGACTTATTCGGTCATTCTTGCCTGCACTATCGCTATCCCAATTCAGGGAAAATTGCTCAGTGGCCGCTTCAATACGCTGTAACCCGAGGCGGTATTCAGGCTGTTCCTTTAACACTGACTTGCAGCAGCCTTGAAGTCCTGCTGTATATGGTGAAAAAAGGTCGTGGTATTGCCTGTTTGCCTGATTACTCGGTAAAAGACGCGCTCGCCACAGGTGAGGTGGAGCCAATCCTGAATAATGATATGACGCATACAACCACTTTTCATATGCTCTGGCCCAGCACGCGGCAGATGACACCGAAGGTCCGTGTTTTTGTGGATTACATGGCAGAAGTATTTAGCGACTACTTGGTTAAGAACCAAAAGTAAGTCGCAGAGAGTTTCACACCTTCGGCCCCTACAGGGCAATAAAGAGCCTTAGCGTAGGATAGATTCCGTTTTCCAAGCGGACCCCTAGCTTAACTCGCCACGCTGCTTTAGCCAGTCACGGAATTCGTGTGGCCACAATTGGGTCGGTGAGCCCGGTTTCCCCATCCCGAAACCGTGGCCACCGCTGGCGAGTGGGTGCAGTTCACAGGGAACGTGCGCCTTTTCGCAGGCCTGCTGCATGATAACGGTGTTCATTGGGTTAGAAACGGGGTCATCCTTGGCCTGAACCAGGAACATCGGCGGGGTCTGTGGGTTAACGTAGGTCTGCACCGACCACTTCGCTGCCTCCTGCTCATCGGCGTCTCTGCCAATCAGAATATGCGCCGTTGAGGTATGGTCATACGGCGCTTCGAGGGTGATTATCGGATAAATAAGTGCGCTGATGTCGGGCCTGGCGCTGTGATTATCAGTCGCGTCCTGGGGCGGATAAGACTGAAAATCGGCGCGAACCGAGGCGAGCCCAAGCAGGTGCCCGCCAGCCGAAAAGCCAAGCACGCCAATCTGATTCTTTTTAAGACCCCTTTTTTCCGCGTTGGCACGAATCAGGCGCAACGCACGCTGTGCATCCTGCAAGGGGGCCAGTGGCCCCACGTTCCAGCCTTCATGAGGCAGACGATAGGTTAAAACAAAGGCGGTAATACCTCTTTCGCTGAGCCACTGAGCCGCCGGGTGTGCCTCCGTTTCCATTTCGATACGTTTATAACCTCCGCCGGCCGCAACAAGCATTGCAGCGCCGTTAGGGTTTTTCGGCCTATAAACCGTCAGATATGGCTGGCTGATATTGCTGATGGCCCCGCGCTTGTCGCGTTTCATCGGCCCGGAAGGACCTCCGCCGCCCGGTGGCGTTTGCGGCCAAAGCAGCAGAGTCTCTGTATCGGTAATGGTTAGCGTGTTATGCGGCCGTTCCTTGGCATTAACACATCCTGCAAGCAAAGCCGCGCTGGCTCCGAGAATAAAATTACGACGGTTCATTCAATCACCTGCAATCAATAAATGTCGAGATATCCATGAAGTTACTGATGAACTCCTGATTTACCCTGATAGAGTTATCAACGAAAAGTGATGAAATCATGAGTTTATCTTAAAGTTGTTCAGTGGTTTTTCCGCCAGCGGAAACATACGGCAGCATAGTGAAAAGGAAGGGGAAAAGTCAGCTCACTCTAACTCAAAAAATGTTGCATAAGTAATGCATTTTAAATCCTTTAGGCCGCCGGTTTGGCAGTGATAATCTTGAGTTATATTCACCAGGGGGTCAGTTATGTCTCATTCAAAGATTTCTTCAATTCCGATTATTGACCTGTCAAAACTCGACGGTTCAGACGCTACCCGTGCCGAATTCCTCAAAGAGCTGCGCGTTGCTGCCCGTGATGTCGGCTTCTTTTATTTAATTAATCACGGCGTTGATCCGACGCTGTTGTCGCAGGTTCAGGGGACTTCACGAGACTTTTTCGCGCTGCCACAGGCCGAAAAAGACCGTGTGGCAATGGTCAATTCCCGACACTTTCGCGGCTACAATCGTGCAGCCTCAGAGCGCACGCGAGGGCAACCCGACTGGCGCGAGCAGTTTGACCTTGGCGCAGAGCGTCAGCCGATTCCGCAGACAGAGCATTCACCGGCGTGGTCTCGGCTTCAGGGGCCAAATCAGTGGCCAGAAGCCTTGCCTGAGTTAAAACCGCTGCTGCTGAACTGGCAAAAAGCCATGACCGCGATGTCGCTAAAAATTCTGCGCGCCTTTGCCGAGTCTCTTTCGCTGCCCGTGGACTCTTTTGACCCGCTGTACGGCGATAAACCTAATGAGCACATCAAGCTCATTCGCTATCCAGGCCGTGGAGAAAATGAGAGTAATCAGGGCGTTGGCGCGCACAAAGATTCTGGCTTCCTGAGTTTCCTGTTGCAGGATCAGCAAAAGGGACTCCAGGTTGAGGTTGAAGAGGGGCGTTGGGTTGATGCACTGCCGATTGAAGGTTCCTTTGTCGTTAACATCGGCGAACTGCTTGAGCTGGCAACCAACGGTTATCTTCGTGCCACGGTGCACCGTGTGGTTGCACCGCCCGCCGGCAAGGAAAGGCTGTCCCTGGCGTTCTTCCTCGGTGCGAAGCTCGACGCCGTGGTGCCCGTATTTCAGCTGCCGTCAGAGCTTGCAGCCCAAGCTAATGGCCCGGAAAGCGACCCGCAGAATCCCCTGTTGCGAGACGTTGGCTGGAACTACCTGAAAGGGCGTTTACGCTCGCATCCTGACGTAGCAGAACGCTATTATTCCGAACTGTTGGTTTCTTAAAATTTTAAACCAAGAGCAAGCCAGTTTAACGATGAGTGAATAGATAAAAATTGGCTTAGCAATTCTCTTTTAATTGTTTAGCTCGCGAGATTCAATATGATTGGATAGCCCTTGAAGATAATCAATCAAAAAGGGCTATTTTTATGTCGACAGGTAAAATTTCATTTTTGGCATCTTTGCTATTAATGGCGGTAAGTTCTTCAGGGCATGCGGCTGACAGTGCAAATAAAACGATTACTCTTGGATTTAATCCCGGACCTTATGAGGAACAGTTTGCCAAAGGTGTAGGACCCTTTCTCGAGGCCAAAGGTTATAAACTGGTTTATAAAGACTTTAGTGATGGTATTCAGGTCAATAATGCCGTAGCCACTGGCGCCATTGACGGCAATATTATGCAGCATCCTATCTATCTCCAATCCGTTAATGATCGACTTGGTATTGATAATGTTGGTATTGTCCAGGTGCCCACTCCGCCGATGGGGCTTTATTCCAACAAGCATAAGGCCGGTGAAAAACCTCAGCCCGGTGAGACTATTTCAGTACCTAATCAGGCCTCTAATGAATATCGTGCCGCGCTGCTGCTCCAGGATCTCGGCTGGATAAAGATTTCGGCAAAATCTGACCCTGCCACCTTCTCGCAAAAAGACATCACCGAAAATCCTTACAAACTGGTATTCAAAGAGATGGATAACGCGCAGCAGGTTCGGGCCTTACCGGACGTAGACTATGGCGCTATTCAGGGCAATTTCGCCGTCTCGAGTGGGATGAAGCTTAATAGCGCGCTCAAGCTCGAAAATCCGGTAAAAGGCTTTATTAACGTGGTCACGGTGGCGGGTAAAAATAAAGATGCCCAGTTTGCTCAGGATATTGTCGCAGGCTATCACTCTGCCGAGTTCAAAGAATATATTCTCTCCAACCCTCAGTATCAGGGTTACCTGTTGCCTGACTACTTAAAATAATAATCTTTTTTACTCGTCGGCCTGGCTGACGAGTTTTTTGCTTGCTTTGTATTGGGGAGAGGAAATGATTGAGCTGCATGACGTTGATAAGGTATTTCAGCGTAAAGGTATTACGACACGCGCACTGAACAATATTAATTTACGCGTCGAGAGGGGGGATATTTTCGGCATTATCGGTTATAGCGGTGCGGGAAAAAGCACGCTGGTACGGCTTATTAACGCGCTGGAAACCCCCAGCGCGGGCGAGGTGGTCATCAACGGGCAGGCGATCGGCGATTTTAACTCGAAGCAACTCAGGGAAATGAAGAAAGATATCGGCATGATTTTTCAAGGCTTCAATCTGCTGGAGTCTAAAACTGTTTGGAAGAATGTCGCGATACCTCTGATTTTAGCCGGAAAGAGCAAGGCCTTCATTGCCGAAAGGGTGAAAGAGCTTCTTCAGTTGGTGGGACTGGGAGACCGTGCAGGCAGCTATCCGGGTGAACTTTCCGGCGGACAAAAACAGCGCGTGGGTATCGCACGCGCACTGGCGACTAACCCCTCAATACTGCTCTGTGACGAAGCAACCTCGGCCCTGGACCCACAGACCACCGGACAGATTCTGATGTTACTCAAGCGTATTAGCCATGAATTTAACGTCACGCTAGTGCTTATCACTCACGAAATGTCGGTTATCCAAAAAATCTGCAACAAAGTCGCGGTGATGGAACAGGGGCGGATTGTCGAACAGGGGAACGTCATTGACGTATTTGGGCATCCCCAGCACCCGACCACGCTGAATTTTGTGCGTACGCTGGTTCGCGACAGTTTGCCGGAAAGCATTGAGCCGCATTCACCTGCGAATAACCGGGTGCGGCGTTTCCGGCTGGAATTTGTTGCCGAGACGGCTGGCCAGCCGGTTATTTATCAGATGAGCAAGGCTTTCGACCTCGAATTTAATATCCTGTTTGCCAGTATGTCAGAAATTCAGGATACGGTTCTGGGCTTTATGATTATTCAGTTAAGCGGTGAGGCTGAAGTATTGCGCGCAGGGATTGCCTATTTACAGCAGTGCGGCGTGCGGGTAGAGGAGGTGCAATAATGTTCGATACGGCTATTACTCTGGACCAGTTTCTTGGCGCGATGCATGACACTCTGCTGATGGTCAGCGTTTCTTTGCTCATTGGCTCCTTGCTCGGGGTGCCACTCGGTATTTTACTGGTCATCACTCGCCCAGGCGGACTGGTTAACCATCCTTTTTTCTATAGGATTATTAATCCCGTTATTAATATTGTGCGCTCGCTGCCGTTTATTATTCTGATGATTTCAATCATTCCGTTTACACGTTTTGTCGTACATACCACGATTGGCACTCCCGGGGCGATTGTGCCACTTATTATCTATATCGCGCCTTATATTGCGCGACTGGTTGAAAGTTCGTTATTGGAAATTAATCCGGGAATTATCGAGGCTGCCAAATCGATGGGCGCCACGCCGTTACAGGCAATCTGGCATTTCCTGTTGCCTGAGGCACTGGCGTCTCTGGTTCTTGCCTTAACGACGGCGACCATCGGCCTGATTGGCGCAACCGCCATGGCCGGAACCGTGGGCGGCGGCGGAATAGGGGATCTGGCCATTACCTATGGTTATCAGCGCTTTGACACCTTTGCAACCGTCTCGACGGCCATTGTCTTAATCATTGTTGTACAGGGTCTGCAATCGTTGGGCAATATCCTCTCTCGCCGCCTGCGTCGTGAGTAATAAGAGAGGGGCATTTAATATTAAGTAAGCTTTGAACATAATTTCGTCTGCTTCTATTTTATTAATGCTACCGGCTGTGCCTGTCATCTCTTGAATAGATTGTTGCTGAGGGCTGCTGGTGGCCCTCAGCAACGACAAATGCAGCTTTCCAGATAAGTAATGCCAAAAGGATTATTTCATTTCTTCGGCGAATATTGGTTTACTGAATTCAGTCGAGGGGAATACTCCCCAAAGAATACAGCAATAAGGAGTGAATGATGGCCAAAAATTTAAACGCCAATTCCCTATGGCAAAGAATTAAGCGTCGATGTTCTGCGACTTTCTTGACTCAGACTACGGCAGACAGTTCTCGATTGGTTGAATCACTCCTTGTGACAGGATCTTTATATGGCATTGAACTCGGAAATATTGACCCTTCCTGGTATCGCCAGAAATAGTCAATATCAGCGGCTACTGCGCCGAAGCTATTGGAATGAGCTGTGCTAAGTTAACAACGGTAATGATGATTTTCTCCTGAAGTGAAGCAGTAAATGTTGAGATCTCCCCGGTCTTGTCGAATGTGATTTTCTATCCCAGTTGTGGAGCCTATGACTTTTAAGTCATAGGTTTTTTTATTTTTCGGTTTCTCTTAACTGGCTACTCTTGCTCAAAATTGTCGTAAACACGGCCAACCAGACTGAGCAACTGTTGATGCTCCTCCTCGCTAAAGCCGCGAATACCGAGCTTATTTAGCCGTTGCCCCTGCTGTTGCATCGTTTTTCTGATTTCCAGACCGCTTTCTGTCAACGTCAAACGCATAATGCGGCGGTCGAGTGGGTCACTGTCGCTGGTGAGTAGACCTTTGTCGCGCAGACCTTTAATCAGTCGCGCCAGCTGTGCTTTGTCACGCTCCATAAAACGCGATAAATCCCCCGGCGCAGCGCCTGGATTTCTGCCTACGTAGCTCAGAACTTTCGCTTCCATATGGGTAACGTCGTGGTTGCCATCGCGCAGCATTTCAAACTGTTTAGCGCGGTAGCGGTGCATGATCATATGCATGACCCACAGTACGTCTTCGTTATGCGATTCACCCATGAGTTGACAATGTCTCCTATTCTCATTTAGATTGTTGATATTATCAACTAAGTGGAACAATCTTATCATGACCGAAAATACATCAACCAACCGAGTGCAGCTTATTCGCCATGAAATCAAACGACGCACCCTTAACGTGGTTAGCGTAGAGCAAATCAGCCCAAGCTTTAAGCGCATCACCTTTAGCGGTGATTCGCTGTCTGATTTTATCAGTGCATCGTTCGATGACCACGTAAAATTTATTGTTAATCCCGAAGCAGCCGAGCCTGCGATGCGTGATTACACGCCGCGTTTTTACGATAATGAAAAAAAAGAGTTAGTCATTGAGTTCGCGATGCATGGGGAAGGGCCAGCCAATGAGTGGGCTGAAAATGTGAAACCCGGTGACCAGGCGATGATTGCGGGCCCTCGCGGTTCACGCGTGATTCCGATGGACTACGACTGGCAGCTGATGTTCGGTGATGAAACCGCTTTCCCGGCCATCTCGCGCCGTCTGGAAGAGCTACCGGCGGGTACCCGTGTGACCGTGGTTGCGCTGGCAAACGATGTGCGTGACCGCCGTGAATTTAGCCAGCAGGCCAATCCAGAGATTATTTGGGTTGAAAGCTCCGAGCAACTGGTTGAATGGGCCAAAAACCATCAGCTCGCCGCTGGCGAAGGCTTTGTGTGGTGTGCGGCTGAGGCGTCAATCATCAAGTCCCTGCGTAACATCTTCGTGGAGCAGAAAGGGCATGATGTTAACGCTATTCGTACCTCGGCCTACTGGAAGATGAGAACGGCTGCCTTCCATGAGGAGCTGTCTTAAATGGCAATTTGTTTTTAAATTGCATTTTTTAGGTCAAGGGCACGTGCTTTGCACGCTAAGCGCTGGCCCAGACCAGCCAAAGGGGCTTACAAGGCGAAGCCCCATTGGATTCCCCCCGCCTTGTTATCGGTTCATGAGTCGTGCCAGCCGATGAGTCTGTTTTAGTGATATCGAATGTGCCGTGGTCCCGCGCCGCTTCGCGGTTCTCTTGCCCGGTTACGGCGCGGAAAGTTAAATGCCCCTTGAAGCTTTCAAACCGGAAAAGCGCCTCGGAGTTAATTGACCTCGACCTTAAAAGCTGGGCAGGGCAGCCGCCCATAAACATTCTCTTCAAAGAAATGTTGCAATAAAAAGCCCACCCCCTATTGAGCCGACGAAGAAACCTACCGGCCAGTTGGTTTCATAGGAAAGGGCAATCGCCAGCCACACGGTGATAAGCGATACCGCTATCGACAGCAGGACGGCAGGAATCGGTCTTGAGGTGATCCGGTGTGCTACGGCGGCAGGGGCAACCATCAGGCTGAACACCAACAGCGCACCCACGACCGGCAGGGCCATCGCTGTGGCTAACGCCAGTAGGCACAGAAACCATAACTCCATCTTCTTCACCGAAATACCCTGAACCTCTGCTAACTCCGCCGAGACTGAGTTTAACAGCAGCGGATAAAATACCCGCATCGTTATGCCAATCACCAACAGGCTTATCAGCGCAACAGGAATGAGTTCTGCGCGGCTGACTCCCAGCACCTCGCCAAAAAGTAGTGCATAAACCTGCTGCGAATATTGACTGCTCAGGCTTAAAAATACCGTACCGAGGCTTAGCAGCATCACCAGCGTGAGTGCCGTCGCCACCTCATGACGGCCATTTTTTGCCAACTGATTAATGCCCATGACACCCAGACCGGCGAAGGTTATCAGGCCGATAAAACTGTTAATACCTAACAGGCCAGCCAGCGCGGCACCGGGGAATGTGCCCAGCGGCAGCGCGTGGGCCGCGAAAGATGCGCCGCGCAGAACGACAAAGAACCCGACCAGACCGGCGACTATCGCGACCAGAGTCACCACTATCCAGGGATTGATCATAAAGCTGGAGAACATGTTAATGACCTTTCAGGCGAATAAGATGGGTTGAAGCCAGATAGGCGATAAAGATGAGTGCCACAATAAAGAAGCTGACTGGCCAGCCGTGGCCGGGGGTCCAGTAAAAGCTGTCGTAGGCCAGTACAATCCCGCCCCATGTCGCCACTAGCCCTAATATTGTGGCCATAAGCATCGCCATAAGCGGCCTCCTGGTAATACGCAGCGCCGTTGCTGCCGGGCCAATCAGCAGTGCGGTAGAGAGGACCGCGCCGACGGTCATCGCCGACAGGGTAACCGCCAGCGACAGCAGCATTAGATAGAAAGTCGACACCCATCGGGTCCTGATGCCCATCACCTGCGCCAGCTCTTTATCCAGCGAACTGAGCAATAAAGGACGATAGATAACGATGATAACCGCCACTGCACCACCGCCGAGCCACAGCGCAAGGGGAATAATCGTTGGGGAAATGGCAAACATCGACCCGAACATTACGGTCACGGCCGCGCCCGTGGTGCTGCGTGTCGTGACATCGAAGTACAGCAGCAGTGCCGCCAGCCCCAGCCCTGCGCCCAATACAATGCCGGTCATCAGGTCACGTTCGCGGGCGCGGCGAATATCGATAATTTCCATGGTCAATGACGCCAGCAGCGCCATACCCAAGAGGCCTATCAGAGGATTAATACCGAGCAGGAAGGAGAGCGCACCTCCTGCGCTGCTGACGTCTGCCAGCGCGTGACCCGCGAAAGACTGGCCGCGTATTACCGTGAATACGCCGACCACACCAGAAACGATGGCGGTTCCGCTGCCCACGATCAACGCGGTTTGAACCGGGTCGCTGCTAAAGAATCCGGGCTCTACTATGAAATTTATCAGGGAATTCATAAAAAAATCATGCTTTCATCAGGTTTTCAGGGGGCGAAGTCAGGGCACAGACGTCACTCGATGCATTGGCAGCAATCACCAAAACCCGATTCATGACGCGTAATACCTCGATGGGGTAACCATAAAGCCGACTCAGCACGTCACTTTGCACGATCTCATCGGTTTTGCCGCTGGCGGCGCGCCCGTTAGCCAGATAAACGATACTGTCCATCGACGACAGCAGCGGGTTCATGTCGTGTGCGGAGAGCAGAATACTGACCTGATGGACAATACAGAGGTGGCGCAGAAGCGCCACGATTTCTGATACGCTGCGAATATCGAGATTCGCCAAAGGCTCGTCAAGCAGCAGCAGGCGAGGTCGGCGGATGAGGGCGTGAGCGATTAACACGCGCTGCTGCTGGCCACCCGAGAGATTGCCGATACGCTCATCGGCAAAACTTTCTGCGCCAACCTCTCGAAGCATGGCGTCAACCTGCTGCCTCACGGCGCGCGAGTTGAGGGCAAAACCCAGCTGCTTACCGGTCAGCCCCAGCGTGACGAGATCCCGCGCGCGCAGCGGTATTTCGGCATCGAGCATGATTTTCTGTGGCACATAGCCCACCGAGTGTAGACCTGCTTTGCCCATTTTTCCGTCTATTCGCACTTCACCTGCGTCGAGCGACTGAAAACCGAGCAGGGCGCGCAGTAGCGTGGTTTTGCCGCTGCCGTTGGAGCCAATCAGTCCACAAAACTCCCCAGGCTTAAGGCCAAAGCTCACTCCGTCGAGCACCGTTTTTCCCGCATAGGAAACGCTGAGATGGTTTGCGCTCAGCACGCCGCCGTCATCCACGTTCATCTTAGTGCCTGGCCAGCAGGCTTTCGGTGGAGGTCTGGTCTGTTAACGCCTTAATCAGCGCGTTGGTCTCAGCCAGCATCCAGCTTTGATAATGGTAGCCCGGGGTTGGCATGGTTTCATACACGCCGACCACGGGGATATGGTGCGTTTTTGCCTGGCTGAGGAAGGTCTCAGTCAGTGGGTCCGTTACCTGCTGGTTGTATACGAAGACTTTGAGCCTGCCGTCAGCAAAAAGCGCATTTTGCGCGGTGACGTCTTGAGGCGCAGGATCGGTGCCGTTCATGATAGCGGCCTCAAGATTGAACGGTGTCGCAATCTTCAGCCCTGCGGCCTGAAGCAGATAGTCGCCAACAGGTTCTGTGACCGCCACTTCACTGTTGGAATACGCGCTTTTCAGCTTGTCCAGTGCGGCATGCCAGGGCGCTAAATAGGCGGTAAACTTGCCGGCATTTGCATTGAAATAGGCTTTTTGATCCGGCATCGCCGCGCTGAGGTCGGCGGCAATCTGTTTCGCTACTGCGGGCATGACCTCAGGCTTGTACCACAGGTGCGGGTTTGAGGTCTTGTCCGGCAGATTCATCAGCTGTTGCACGTTGATGACCTTGCGTGAGGCGTTGGGCGCTGCGGCAAGAAACTTGTCGGTCCATGCGTCATAACCCAGGCCGTTCATGACTACCAGGTCGGCATGCGCTATCTCGGCGGCTATTTTCGGACTGGCTTCGAAGGTATGAGGGTCAGTGTTGGGGTCCGTTTCAATGGCCTCAACCTCAACAAACTTGCCTCCGATTTGCGAAATCACGTCGGCATACTGATTTTCAACGCCAATAGCGTGTAGAACGGGCGTGATGGCCGCCGCAGCTTGACCAGCGCTGAGAGCACCCAATACCGTCGCTTGCGCCACGACCCCGGCTAATACCAGTAACTTACCTTTCATCCTGTCCCCTTAAGTTGATAATAATCACATCAAATTGATATGTTATAACATAACCTATATGGGCGTCGGATTGACTACAAGATACCAGACGTAACCAGTTGTTTGAGAATGTGTCTTTCAGGGCGAGCAGTCAGTTCATTGCCTCAAGCAGCGTCACCATCGCTTTCTGGTTGGCCGACGCGCTGCCTTTACGCCACATCAGCCAAATCTTGATTTTTCCCATCTCGTTGCCGAGCGGATAGATTTTTACACCGCTTTTGCCTGGCATGCTGTCGAGCATGCTGGCAGGAATTAACGCCAGTCCGGCGCCGGCAGTCACGCAGGCGACGATGCCGTGATAAGACTCCATTTCGTGAATCTTTCCCGGCACTGCCTGATCGTTGGCAAACCAGTTCTCAAACAGCCGACGATAAGAACAATTGGCGCGAAACGCGTAGATGGTTGAGCCGGAGATATCTTTCGCTCGGTTGACGGCCGGGTGGTTCAATGCGGCAATCAGCACCATTTCTTCATCAAAAACCGGTACTCCTTCCAGTTCAGGATGTTTTGGCGGGCCGTCAACGAAGGCCGCACTGTACTGACCGGACAAAATTCCGTCGATCATGTCGCCCGACGGGCCGGTCGACAGATCCAGCTCCACGTCAGGATAAGCCTGATGATAACGGGCGAGCACCGGAGGAATGTGCACGGCGGCACAGCTCTCAATCGAACCCAGGGTAAATATGCCGTTTGGCCGCTGGCCCGACACACTCTGCTTTGCCTCTTCCGCCAGAGCCAGAATGCGTTTTGTATAACTCAGAAAGGTTTTACCGGGGTCAGAAATGTGCAGCCGAAGCTTCTCGCGATGAAAAAGCGGTGTGCCTAACTCTTCTTCTAGCTGTTTGATTCGGGTCGAAATATTTGAAGGAACGCGGTGTAGCCGTTCTGCGGCAGCGGTCACGCTGCCTTCCTCGGCGACGGCGGCAAAAACTTCAAGCTGTGTCAGGTCCATGGCTTCTCTCCAGTCTGATTTCGAACTAAGTTCTTTCTCTAAACGAGACGATTACTTTCATTATTATTCATTTTTCAAAAACCTTTAACAAGTCTAGGATTGACGGCAGATAGCGTTAATCCTGACTATAAAGGTGACCACAGATGACTAATACAACGACAGCGCCTGCTGGCGCATTCTCCCGTAATCCAACTAACGGTGACGTTTTCAAACATTATCCTTTCGCGACCGCAGAGGAAGTAGATTCTGCACTGAAGGGCACTCAAGATGCCTTCAACGACTGGAAGAATACTGACATGCCAGCGCGTATTGCGCTGTTGCAGAACATCGCACGTGAGCTTCGTGCCAGTGCGGGTCCGTTGGCTGAAATGATGACGCTAGAGATGGGTAAGCCTGTCACGCAGGCGCTTGCCGAGGTCGAGAAGAGCGCTAACCTGTGTGAATGGTATGCTCAGAATGGTCCGGCGATGCTCGCACCAGAACCGACGCTGGTTGAAAATGACAAGGCGTGGGTCAACTACCTGCCGCTGGGTCCGGTACTGTCTGTGATGCCGTGGAATTTCCCGGTATGGCAGGTGCTGCGTGGTGCCGTGCCGATTATTTTGGCGGGCAACAGTTATTTGCTGAAGCCCGCACCAAACGTCATGGGTTGTGCCTATCTTCTGCGTGACATTGTCACTAAAGCCGGTGCACCAAAAGGCCTGTTTGACGTCTATAACGCTGACAACGCGGCCGTCGCCGAAAGCATTAAAGACCCGCGTATTGCGGCGATTACTCTCACCGGTAGCGTGCGTGCCGGAGCGGCTATTGCCTCAATGGCCGGTGCTGCGCTAAAAAAATGTGTGATGGAATTAGGCGGTTCCGACGCCTTTATCGTGCTGGCCGATGCCGACATCGATGCAGCGGTCAAGGGGGCTATCGCCGGACGCTTTATGAATAACGGTCAAATCTGCATCTCGGCCAAGCGTATTATCGTTGAAGAATCGATTATTGAAGAGTTCACCGAGAAGTTCCTCGCGGCCGTTAAGGCGTTGAAAATCGGCGATCCGCGCGACGAGTCAACCTACCTTGGCCCCATGGCGCGCTTTGATCTGCGTGACGAGTTGCACGGTCAGGTTCAGGCGACGCTTGCCGAGGGCGCGACGTTATTGCTGGGTGGTGAGCCTATCGAAGGTGCGGGTAATTACTATGCGCCGACGGTGTTGGGCAACGTGAAACCGGGCATGACCAGCTTTGTTCAGGAACTGTTTGGTCCGGTTGCGTCTCTTATCACGGCGAAAGATGCCGCCGACGCGGTGCGGATGGCCAATGATTCCGAGTTCGGCCTGGGTGGAAGCCTGTGGAGCCGAGACCTCGACGCGGCAAAAGCGTTGGCGAAACAAATCTACACCGGTGGGATGTTCATTAACTCTCCGAGCTTCTCAGACCCCCGTGTTCCCATCGGTGGGGTGAAGAAGAGCGGTTTCGGGCGCGAGCTGTCGCACTTCGGGATCCGGGAGTTCACCAACCCACAAACCTTATGGGTTGAAGGTCTTTAATAGCAAATTTTTTTAAGGGCAGTAGGCACCGGGGAGTTTTTTGGGCAGCGGCCCTTAACCTGCTTTTAAGGACAGTTAACTCCGAGGCGCTTTTCCGGTTTGAAAGCTTCAAGGGGCCTTGGCCTGGGAAGGCCCCTTGGCGGGTCTGGGCCAGCGCCCAGCGTGCGAAGCGCGTGCCCTTGACCTAAAAGACCTAAAGATCTAGATCTAAAAAATGCAATTTAAAGAAATTGTCATTTAAGCCCACCCCCTAATGATTCCCACAGTGTAATGCGGTTCTCGAAGTCGGTTTGCTGTAGGGCGACCAGGTTCAGCTGGGATGACCACAGCGTGCGCTGGTCGGTCAGCACTGTCAGATAGTCACCGGTACCCACCTCATAGCTACGGCGGGCGAGATCGTAGCTTCGCTGCGCCGCTGCGACCGCCTGCACCTGCGCGTCCATCTGCTCATTCAACGTGCTGCGGCGTGCAAGGGCGTTTGCCACGTCTTCAAAGGCGGTTTGAATCGCTTTCTCATAAGCGGCAATCAGGCCCTTTTTCTCGGCCTCAGCGTAGTGCAATTGCGCCAGATTGCTGCCGCCGGTAAACAGCGGCAGCGTAATGCTTGGCGCAAATGACCAGACGTTGGCACCGTGGCTAAACAGGTTCGACAGCGAACTGCTGCCGACGCCCGCGCTGCCGGTGAGCGAAATGGTCGGGAAGAAGTTGGCCCGCGCCGCGCCGATGTCCGCATTCTCACTCTTCAGATTGTGCTCGGCCTCAATCACGTCAGGGCGACGCAGCAGCACGTCAGACGACACGCCCGCCGGAACAATGGCAATCGCCTGCGGCGAGAGGCTCTCAATCGTACCCGGCAGCAGGTTGGCAGGCACGGTATCGCCGACCAGCAGGTTAAGGGCGTTGATGTCCTGCGCGACCTGCGTTTTATCGCTGGCAACGGTTGCCCGCGCCTGTTGATAGGTGCTCATCGCCGAGCTGACATCGCCCGCTGCCGCCGTGCCTTCATTCAGCTGCAACTGCGTGATACGCAGGGTATCGGCGGCGCTTGCCATGGTCTGCTGCGCCAGCGCCAGATTGCTATTATCCGCCGCCAGCGTTATCCAGGCGGTGGTGGTCTCGGACACCAAGGTGATGCGGGTATTTTGCGCCGTCGCTTCGCTGGCAAGCCAGGTCTCTTTGGCGGCGCGGGCCAGACTGCGGTTACGGCCAAACAGGTCAAGCTCAAAGCTGCTGACTGCGCCATCCGCCTCAGCAGAACTGCTGATCGCACCCGATGAGGAGCGGGCACGCGTCTGCGTTAGCTCGGCGTCTACCGTCGGGAACAGCGACGCTCGCTCTTCGCCGTACAGTGCGCGGGCCGCCTCGATATCGGCAATCGACTCCTGAAGATCACGGTTGCTAACCACGGCACGTTGCACAACCTGATTCAGGCGTGGGTCAGCGAGCACGTGCTGCCAGTCGGTCAACACCGCCTTGGCATCGGCATTCGCGCCCTGGCTTGGCCAGGTTTTTGGCACCGGTGCTGCGGGTCTCTGATAGTCCGGGTCAAGCGAGATACAGCCCGCCAGCAGCATCGACAGGCTGACAACGCTCAGGCGGAAGAAATTCTTATGATGAAACATCGATTACTCCTCGTTCACGTTACGGCGAGTGAAGAAGTGTTTCACCAGCACAAAGAAAAGTGGCACAAAGAAAATCGCCAGCAGCGTCGCTGTCAATGTCCCGCCGATAATGCCGGTCCCGATAGCGATGCGGCTGTTGGCCCCTGCGCCCGTCGACAGCGCCAGCGGCAGAACACCGGCGATAAAGGCGATAGAGGTCATCAGGATCGGGCGAAGTCGCGTTTTCGCCGCTGAGATTGCCGCCGCAGAAAGGGTCATTCCCTCCTTCACGGCCGCTTCGGCAAACTCGACGATCAGGATGGCGTTTTTCGACGACAACCCGATGGTGGTCAACAGCGCCACCTGGAAGTAAATGTCATTATTTAATCCACGCAGCGAGGCGGCGATGGACGCACCGAGCACGCCGAGTGGGATAACCAGAATGACCGAGAAGGGGACCGACCAGCTTTCATACAGTGCCGCCAGACACAGGAAGACCACCATGATTGAGATAGCATACAGCGTGCCGGTTTGACCGCTGGCTAACTGCTCTTGCAGGGACAATCCACTCCAGGCAAAGGTGGAGCCCGGCGGTAGCTTGGACGCCAGTTCAGCCATCTTGTCCATTGCTGCACCAGAGCTGTAACCGTCGGTGTTTTCACCATCGATTTCGAAGGACGTCACCCCGTTATAGCGTGCCAGCGACTGAGGTCCGTACATCCAGTGCGTGGTAGCAAAGGCAGAGAACGGCGTCATGGTGGTGTCACCGCTGCTGTTGGTGCCGCGCACAAACCACTTGTTCAGGTCACTTGGCTGTGAGCGGAACTGGCTATCGCCCTGGATATAAACCTCTTTGACGCGACCGCGATCGATAAAGTCATCGACGTATTGTCCCCCCCAGGCGTCACTCAGCGTCGTGGTCACGTCACTCAAAGACAGACCCAAGGCAACCGCCTTATTATTATCGATATCAACCTTGAGCTGCGGCATTTCTGGCAGATCGGCCGCACGAACAGACTGGAGCTCTGGGCTTTTATTGGCCTCATCGATCAGTTGGTTACGTAATTTCAGCAGTTGATCGTGGGAAGTGCCGCCCACAGACATCAGCTCAAAGGTGAAGCCGTTACTCTGGCCCATGCCGGATACCGCAGGTGGGGTCATGGCAATCACTTTGGCATCGGTGATTTTCGCCAGATTCTTGTTGGCGCGCTCAACGATAGCCTGCGCCGTATTGGCCGAACCCGAGCGTTTATCCCAGTCTTTAAGGGCGATAAAGGCCATCCCGACGTTATCACCGTTACCGTTGAAGTTGAAACCGGTAATGGAGAACACGACGTCGGTGTTCGCTTTCTCCTGTTTCAGGAAATAATCGGTAACCTCTTTAGTCACCTCATTGGTGCGATTCACCGAGGCGCCTGCGGGTAAGGTGTACTGCACCATGACCTGTCCCTGATCCTCATTCGGCAGGAAGCTGGTTGGCAGGTGCATCATCAGTAAACCCATGACCACGGCCAGCAGCGCATAGCCAATCATCATCACCGCAGGTCGGCGCATCCCCTTTAACACACCGTGTTTATAGCGATGTTCAGTGTTGGAATAAATACGGTTGAAGCCGCCAAAGAAGCCTTTGGTGTGCGGCTTACTGTGGCGCAGCAGGGTTCCACAAAGAGCCGGGGTCAAGGTCAGTGCAACGATGACCGAGAGTGCCATCGCAGAGATCAAGGTCACCGAGAACTGACGATAAATCACCCCGGTCGAACCGCCAAAGAAGGCCATCGGCAGGAATACCGCGGAGAGTACAACCGCAATCGCCACCAGCGCGCCGGAAATCTCACCCATTGATTTCTCAGTTGCGGCGCGGGGTTTGAGTCCCTCCTCGGTCATTATTCGCTCGACGTTTTCGACCACCACGATGGCATCATCCACCAGAAGCCCGATGGCGAGCACCATCGCAAACAGCGTCAGGGTATTAATGGTGTAACCCAGTGCAGACAGCACCCCGAAGGTCCCCAGCAGTACCACCGGCACCGCCAGTGCAGGGATGAGCGTCGCCCGAACGTTTTGCAGGAAAAGATACATCACCGCGATAACCAGCACGATAGCGATAAGCAGGGTTTCAACCACGTCCTGAATCGAAAGCTTGATAAACTCTGTGGTGTCTTTCGGGTAGGCCACTTCATAACCCGCAGGCATGCTGCTGCGGTATTTCTCAATGGTGGCTTTCACCGCGTTGGCGGTATCCAGTGCGTTCGATCCTGCTGCAAGCTGAACCGCAAGGCCGGCCGCCGGATGGCCATTCAGACTCGAGGTCGTAAGATAGTCCTGGCTACCCATTTCAACGCGCGCAACGTCACCAATGCGTACGACTGAACCGTCGGCCTCACTTTTGACGATGATATTACGGAACTGTTCAGGCGTTTGCAGACGGGATTCGGCCTGCACGGTTGCCGTAATCTGCTGTGATGAAGAGGTCGGGGATGAGCCGATGCTACCCGCTGACAGCTGAATATTCTGCGAAGAGATTGCCGTTTCGACGTCGGAAGGCATCAGGTCGTAGGCCGCAAGTTTGGTCGGATTGAGCCAGATACGGATGGCATACTGGTTACCGAAGACGTTCAGACTGCCTACGCCTGAGACGCGAGCCAGCGGATCCTGCATGTTACTGACCAGCCAGTCGGCAATGTCACGACTTGAGGACTTGTCGGTCTTGTCATACAAGGTCGCAATCATCAGGAAGTCCGACTGCGACTTGGTCACCGTTAAACCGGCCTCCTGCACTTCGGTCGGCAGGCGGGATTCTGCCTGCTGCAGTTTATCCTGCACCTGAACCTGCGCGGTGTCGGGGTTAGTCCCCAGTTTAAAGCTGACGGTAATCTGCACCGTACCGGCCGAACTGCTGGTCGAGGTAAAGTAGAGCAGGTTATCCAGACCGGTAAGCTGCTGTTCTATAACCTGAGTCACGCTGTTTTCAATAGTCTGGGCAGAGGCACCGGTATAGGTCGCCTTGATCCTGACCGAGGGCGGCGCCACTTCAGGATACTGCGCCACCGCCATCGATTTAATAGCAATAATACCCGCCATCATAATCAGCAGGGCGATAACCCAGGCAAAAACCGGGCGGCGTACAAAGAAGCTGGAAAACATCACGACGCTCCTTGTGTCGCCGCCGGCGTTGTGGCACCGAGCTGGGTTTCAACCGGTTTAACGACTTGACCCGCGTTAACCTTGGATGTCCCTTCGACTATCACGCGATCGCCCGCCTGCAACCCACTGGAAATTAAATAATCATCGCCCGACGTGGTGCTGGTTATCACTTTGCGCACCACAACTTTGTTATTGGCATCCACCACCATTGCGGTGGCATTGCCTTTCGGGTCACGAATGATGGCTTGTTGGGGTGCCAGAATCGCATTTTCAATCACGCCTTCATCGACGCTTGCGTGAACAAACATCCCCGGCAGAAGAACGTGTTGGGGGTTAGGGAACACGGCGCGGAGAGTCACGGAGCCGGTAGCCTCGTCAACGGAAACTTCTGTCAACTCAAGTTTGCCTTTCTGTGGATAAACCGAACCGTCTTCCAGCGTCAGAGTGACGTCAAGGGTGTCACTATTTTTGGCGAGCGCGCGTTTGCGCAGCTCAAGCAGGTCTACGCTGGAGCGGGTGAGGTCAACGTACATGCTGTCGAGTGCGGTAATGGTGGTCAGTGCGGTAGTCTGATTGGCGGTGACCAACGCACCTGGCGTCACGGTCGAGATGCCAATACGCCCTGAGATAGGGGCCGTCACGCGGGTCCAGTCAAGGTTTATCTTGTCTGCTTCAAGCGCAGCGATTTTTTCGGCCACGCTGGCCTTGTCTTCGCCACAGGTGGCGGTGGCGTCGTCGGCGTCCTGCTGCGAAACACCTTGCTCTTTAACCAGAATGGCGTAGCGGCGGGCCTTTTGGCAGTCGGCGATAACCAGTGCCTTGGCGCTTTGCAGGGCAGCAGCGGCCTGATCGTAAGCCGCTTTATAAGTCGACGGATCAATTTGATAAAGCGCCTGCCCGGCCTTTACCTCGTCGCCCTCTTTAAACAGACGATGCTGAATAATACCGCCAACCTGCGGCAACACGGTTGACGTCAGCGTGGCGGTGGTGCGGCCGGTGAGATCGCTGGAATAAGTGAAAGGTTGAGACTTTAACGTGACCACGCCGACCTGCGTTGGAGCCGGCTTCTCCTTGGTGGTGTTATCATGACAACCGCTTAATCCGATTATCGTCAAAATACATAAAATGCGTAATTGCATAGAAGGAGTCCAATGAATAGAGTGATATTGTTTTCGGCTCACAGGTATTTCTGCGACAGCGTATTAATCCATAAAGGATGCCGTGCACGAGTTATCCCGCACGAGCGGGTTTTCAGAACGGGTGCGAATTCTGAATATAAACTCCAGACAACAATAAAGGGATTATAAATACCCCTAATGACGATTAAGCTTCATTAATCTTTTTAGTGGCCTCCTGAATCGTTCTTGATATTTTTTCGACCTCGTCCTGGGTGATGTTTTCATTACGCATTTTAATTTTCACACTTGTTTTAAGGTTTTCGATTGCGTAATAAATCTCAGGATTCTTTACAGGATGTTTCGATAATTCCAATGCTTTAAGTCTTTCCAATGCATCGACCACTGTCTGTTTATGCTGCTCAAGATAGTGCTCACCGCTGCGGGTGATTGTGTACTTTTTTTTGGAACCATCAACGGCTTGCGCCACCGCGTAGCCAAGCTCTTCTAGCAGGGTCAGGTTCGGGTAAATCACACCGGGACTTGGACTGTAAGCTCCCATCGAATAGTGCGCTATCGACTTTATGATTTCATAACCATGCGTTGTATTAAGTCTTACAAAATAAAGAATCAGTAACAGCAGTTCTTCATTTTTAAACGTTTTACCCCGACGTTCCGGCATTTTTTTGTTTGGGGCGTGAATAGCGCTGGTTTTTCTCATCGGTAACACTGTCTCATTTGAAAAATAACTCTCAGGAACGAAAGGGTGATAAATCTGAAGATATATCTCGGACTCTCAGCGGTCAAGATATATCTTGGTTGATCTTTGCGTGCTTAATTGATTGATAATGAATGATAAATATCAATTGTGGAATTACTGTGAGGCCTGTTTTTGACCTTGGGCCAGAATGGGGGTAAATATGCTTAACGCTATGTTTTATCTTTGTTTATTTATTTCATCTTTCAAGGTGAAATTCAGACTATTTCTTAAATAAAACGCCAAGTGTAAAGAAATCGAAAATTTTGGGTTATTAAATATTAAGGAGTAAAGATAAAGATTATTTTTAATGAATCTCGAGATTTATCCATGAGTTATCAATACACATTTTGTATCATACCCGACTAAAAAAATTACCTGTTGCCTATAAAGGTCTACTATTAATTTGTTTCAAAGCTCTTAGTATTGATTTCTAATTAGTTGGCCCAAAAAGGAAGGGGTTTAATGATTTCAAAAAGCTTTACTCGACTCTGGCAAGGTGTCGCGGTATTTTCATTGTTTACCTTGGTCACAATGACCGAGGCTGCACAACAAAACGTGCCTGCCTCTGGCCCCTCTAAATATGTAACAAATCAACCTGCTGCCGCTGTAACAAGTCTGACGCCTGCCGGACTTATTTTGCCTGCGGTAAAATCGGTCATTGACTGTTCGGCACTGACTAAAACCGACCTTACTGCCCTCGGTGGAGAGGGAAGCCACATTATCTCGGCGAAAGAAACGCAGACCAATGGCAGCCCATTTTGCCAGGTTGACGGTGTGTTAAGCCCGGCTGTTGGCTTTAGGGTCATGCTGCCAACCACCCGTTGGATACAGCGTTATATGCAGATTGGCTGCGGTGGCCTTTGCGGGAGCATCCGAACTGAGGTTGGAGCTGCGGCAGGCTGTACGCCGCTTAATGCAAACGGCTTTGTGATAGGTGCCACCGATATGGGCCACGGCATGGATGACGACGCCTTTGGCAATTCTGCGCAAAAGCGCGTCGACTTTGCCTATCGCGCCCAGCATCTCACCGCACTGGTCTCCAAACAGCTGATCGCCGCCTATTATGGTCGCGGTCCAAGTTATTCATATTTTAACGGCTGCTCTGACGGCGGACGCGAAGCGCTGATGGAAGCGCAGCGCTATCCTGACGATTTCAACGGTATTATCGCCGGTGCACCGGCCATGAACCTTCAGGTGCAAAACGCGATATTCAACGCCTGGCTGGTGCTGGCCAACACCGGTGCCGAGGGCAAACCTGTCATTCTGTCCTCGCGTTTGCCGCTCATCCACAACGCGGTGCTGGCACAGTGTGACGCCGAAGACGGGCAGGTTGATGGTCTGATCTCCGACCCGCAGAGCTGTCATTTCGACCCTCAGGTGCTGAGTTGCAAAGCGGGAAGCAAGGACACGCAGAACTGTCTCTCCGAGGCTGAAATTACCGCATTGCGTAAAATATACGAAGGGCCGAAAGACCCGCAAAGCGGTCAGAAACTGATTGTCGGTGGCCCAATGCCGGGATCAGAACTGGCGTGGGGCGCCTCCTTTATACCCGCCACGGCCGATGCGCCTAACTTCAGTAAGACGATAGCGCTGAACACCCTGCAATATCTGGCTTATGTGAAGAATCCGTCGAAAACCCTCACGCTCAACGACGTGCAGTTCAATAAAGTCGGCTTGTCCGAGCTGGCGAAACTGCATCCACTGTATGACGCGACCAACCCAGACCTGAAAGCGTTCTACGAGGCGGGCGGCAAGCTGATTCTCTGGCACGGCTGGGCGGACGGCCATATTTCACCGGCCAACACGCTGGCTTATCATCAGGCGTTGGCGGACACGATGGGTGGCGCAACCCGCGATAAGTTTGAGCGACTGTATTTATTCCCCGGCATGCACCACTGTTCGGGTGGGGAAGGGCCAAGCCAGATGGACCTCCTTAGCCCGATGATGAACTGGGTGGAGCAGGGCATCGCCCCCGACGTCATTATCAGCTATCAGGCGGCGCAGAAGGTAACCACCCGCTTCGGCCAGCCGGGTGGCGCGCCGGGCAAAGGTGCACCGCAGGCTGTGCCGCCAAGAAGCCAAGGGATCACGCTTGAAACGCTGGCTCAGGGGGCGGCTTCGCGCCCGGTGTATCCTTATCCGTTTTATGCGGTCTACAGCGGCAAAGGCGACGTTAATTCGGCGGCAAGCTACAAACGTAAACGCCTGAAAACGGTGCCGACCCAGTATCCCTGGTTGGGTCAGGACTTCTTTAAACCCTATCAGTTTATTGAATAAGTAAACTCCCCATTGTCAGTCTCCCGCGCCTGTTGGCAGGAGACTGACGTTTTCGCCTAAGCGTCATTTCCCCGTCATAAAAAGGTCATCTCGACTCGCTAGCTTATGCCAATCACTCATTGCAGAGATGCAGAGCCTCATGAGCTATTTGTCACTTCACAACATTAGCAAGGTTTGGGGCAGCAAGACTGCACTCAATGACGTCAGTTTTGAGGTTAAAGAGGGGGAGTTCGTTGCCTTGCTCGGGCCTTCCGGCTGCGGAAAGTCCACCATGCTACGCACCATTGCCGGACTGGAGTTTGCCGACAAGGGTGCTATTCACCTCCAGCAGCAAGACGTGACGCGGCTAACGCCGTCGCAGCGCAAACTGTCGATGGTCTTCCAGTCCTATGCGCTGTTTCCTCACCTCAACGTGCGCGAAAACCTGCTTTTTGGCCTTAAGGCGCGTGGGGAGGACAAACGTCAGTTTGCTTCACGTCTGGAGGAAGTCGCGAGGCTGATGGAGCTGGATACGCTGCTTGACCGACTGCCGTCTCAGCTTTCGGGTGGGCAGCAGCAGCGCGTGGCGCTGGGGCGTGCGGTCATCGCCAATAACAAGCTGTGTCTGATGGACGAACCGCTGTCTAATCTTGATGCCAAGCTGCGCCAGAGCATGCGCCGCGAGATACGTGCGCTGCAGAAGAAATTGGGCCTGACCCTTATCTACGTTACCCACGATCAGACCGAGGCCATGAGCATGGCCGACAAGATTATCCTGCTCAACGACGGCAGCATCGAGCAGCAGGACACGCCTGACAACCTTTATAACAATCCCGCCACCGTTTTCGTTGCCCAATTTATTGGCGCACCGCCGATGAACATTCTGCCGCTGACTCGCAAACAGGCGCAGCACCAGTTGGGCGACCTGCGCGTGCCCGTTGTAGAGGATTATGCGCTTTCTGCGCTGAGCCTCGGGCTGCGTGCGGAGGATATTCAGCTCTGTGCGCCAGACAGTACCGAACTGAAAGGCAAAGTGCTGAGCTACGAATATATGGGGTCCGACACGCTGGTGGTGTGCAAGATTGCGCAGTGCCAGGCCACGCTAACGGTAAAAATTCCGGGGATGTGCCCTCTCAACGAAGGGAGCATTGTCGGGCTACATTGGCTGACATCGGCACAATATTTCTTCTCTACCGCCAACGGCAAACGCTGTTATCCCGTCGAAGAAAACGTGCTGGCGATGGAAGAAAAACTCGCTGTTTAAGGGCTTATTTTTGATTTTACTTTTACTTACTGAAGGGAAAACCATGCCTGTTTCAATGCGCTTATCACGTTTGGCTGCCGCGGTTCTGCTGCTTTCTACGACCTCTGCCTTCGCGGCCGATACCGTTAAACTGCAAATGTATTATCCGATAGCCGTCGGCGGGAAAATCAGCCATACCGTTGACGGCCTGGTTGCCGATTTCGAGAAAACTCATCCTGAGGTCAGCATTCAGCCGGTTTATACCGGTGACTATGCGACCACGGTGACTAAGGCACTGACCGCGTTTCGTGGAGGCAATGCGCCACAGATGGCGGTAATCGGCGATATTGAAGCCTATTCATTGATTGACGCCGGTGCCATTGTGCCGGTGAGCGACCTGGCGAATGACGCAGCGGGTAAGGCATGGATTGACGGATTCTACCCGGCCTTTATTCGTCACATTGACGGCAAGGTGTGGAGCATTCCGTTCCAGCGTTCAACGGTGGTGCTGTACTGGAATAAACAGGCTTTTGAGAAGGCGGGGCTTAACGCCGACGCCGCGCCTAAAAATTGGCAGGAAGTGGCCGATTTCGGCAAGAAACTGACCGTGCGTGACGGCAACGACGTCAAACAATGGGGCATTGAAATTCCTTCAACACCAAACGGTTACTGGAACTTCCAGGGTATCGCGGCGACCAATGGTGCACGTCTGGACAACGGCAAAGGCACGGCGGTCACCTTTAATACCCCTGCCACCGTTGAAGCGCTGCACTGGTTGACCGATCTGGCGCAGAAAGATGGCGTATCGCCGAAGGGGGCCATTGCCTGGGGCACCACACCGCAGGACTTTATCGACGGCAAGACGGCAATGATGGTCACGACGACCGGCAACCTGACGACGGTGCATGACAACGCTAAATTCCCGTTCGGCGTCGCCATGCTGCCTGAGAAAACCCAGCGCGGCAGCCCGACCGGCGGCGGCAATTTGTATATCTTCAAAAATGGCACTCCAGCGCAGCAAAAAGCCGCACTGGAATTTATTCAGTGGGTCTCTGCGCCTGAACAGGCCGCTCGCTGGAGCATCGCGACCGGCTATGTGGCGACGTCTCCGGCCGCCTGGGAGACTGACATCATGAAAAATTACGTGCAGAAAGTGCCTCAGGCGTTAGTCGCACGCGAGCAACTCAAATACTCGCAGCCGGAGCTCTCAACCTATAACAGCGTGCAGATTCAGGAGTTGCTCAACCACGCCATCGAGGCGTCGGTCACGCAGACTAAATCACCTGAAGAAGCCCTCGCCTCGGCACAGAAGCAGGCCGACCGTTTGCTAAAGTCTTATCAATAAGGGCACTGAGATGAGCACGCTGCATACCGTTGCCCCGATAGCCCGCAACAAAGGGTTGTCTCTCCCGCTCTATGGCTATCTGCTGATACTTCCTGCGCTGGGGTTGTTGCTGCTTTTTACCCACTATCCGGCGCTGGCAACGGTTTGGGAAAGCGTGTTTAGCGCGGCTCGCGGCGGTCATCCGGCCCACTTTGTCGGGCTGGATAACTACCGCGCGCTGCTGGACGACGACACCTTCATGTTATCGCTGCGCAATAATCTGCTTTACGCGGTCATTACCATTCCGCTGGCCGTCGGGCTGGCACTGATGATGGCGCTGGCGGTGAATCGCCGCCTGAGAAGCAATGCCTTGGTCCGCGCCGCCTTTTTCATTCCCTCGTTGCTACCGATGGTGGCTATTGCCAATCTTTGGCTGTTTTTTTATACCCCGCAGCTGGGGCTGCTTAACCAGCTGTTGTCATTTTTCTCGCTGCCAGCGGTCAACTGGCTTGGCGAACCGGGCACCGCGCTCTATAGCCTGATGGTGGTCTCGGTTTGGCGTGAGGCGGGATTTTTCATGATTTTTTATCTGGCAGCATTACAGCAGATTGACCCGCGACTGGCTGAAGCCGCGGAGATAGAAGGGGCTTCACGCGCCTATTTCTTCCGTCGTATTCAGTGGCCACTGCTGATGCCGACCACGTTGTTCATCCTGATTAACGCCTCGATGAATGCCTTTCGCATCGTCGACCAGGTGATTGCCATGACCAACGGCGGCCCGGACAACAGCACCAGCCTGCTGCTATTTTATATCTATCGCACGGCGTTTAGTTTCTGGGACCTGCCGTCAGCGTCGGCGATGACGGTGGTTTTACTGGTTATTTTGGGCGCTATCGCCCTAATTAAGTTCAACCTGCTGGACAAGAGGGCGCATTATCAATGAGTTTAACGATGACGGTATCTCCGGCGCGTCCCTTTTCCTACGCTCGCCTGTGTCTTAATCTGGCAATTTGTTGTGCGGCGCTGCTGTGGTTTTTACCTATTCTACTGTCGCTGTGGGTGGCTATCCACCCAGCCTCGGAGCAGGGCAGTTTTTCGTTGTTGGCGCCTTTGACCATGCAGAACTTTGTGCACGCCTGGCAGGCCGCACCTTTCGGTCGCTATTTCCTCAATACCACGCTGCTGGTGCTGATGATTGTAGTGTGTCAACTGATTCTGGCGACAATGGCGGCCTATGCGTTGGTGCGTTTTCGCCTCAAGGGCGCGGGGATTATATTTTCGCTCATTTTGCTGCAGTTGATGATAAGTCCCGACGTGCTGATTCTCAATAACTACCAGACTATCGGCGCGCTGGGCCTGCGCGACAGCCTGTTAGGCATCGCACTGCCTTACTTTGCTTCGGCGTTTGCAATTTTCCTGCTACGTCAGACGTTTAAAAGTATTCCGTTGGTGCTCGAAGAGGCGGCGATCGTCGAAGGTGCCAGCCGGTTTTATATCCTGCGGCGGATTTATATTCCGCTCGCCAAACCGATATACATTGCTTTCGCGCTGGTTTCGATAAGTTTTCACTGGAACGATTTTCTGTGGCCGCTGGTCATTACCGATTCGGTTAAGGTTCGCCCTCTGACCGTCGGGCTTCAGCTGTTTTCTGCCCCTGAACAGGGCGTGCAGTGGGCCTTGATAGGTGCCGCCACCATCATGACATCCTTGCCGCTGTTGCTGCTGTTTCTGGTATTCCAACGTCAGTTCGTGCAGTCATTCATGCGCGCCGGCATTCGCTAAGCAGGAGAACGATTATGACTATTTCCCTTACCGCCGAACAGCGCCAGATTCTGGGCCACGTCGCCGCACTTTATGAGGTGCCCGAACTGGCAGAAGTGGCGCATTCCAGCACCACGCTGCGTTTTGGACTGATAGCAGACCCGCAGTACGCCGACGCCGAGCCGGGCGTCAGTCATCCTCGTTTTTATCGCAACAGCCTGTGCAAGCTCGCCAAGGCCATTACCGAGCTCAACGATCATCGCCTGGAGTTTGTGGTCACGTTGGGGGATTTGGTTGACCGCGACTGGTCAAGCTTTGCGGCCGTGCTGCCCGTTTACGACGCGCTGCGCCATCCGCATGCGGTGGTTATCGGCAATCACGACGCGCAGGTGATTACTGAATATTTGGCTGAGCAGACGCCGGTGCTTGGGTTGCCCAAGAGCTATTACCAGTTTAGTCAACCGGGATACCGTTTTATCGTCATCGACGGCAACGATCTAAGTCTTTATTGCAATGAAGGCAACGGCGAGGAGCGCCACAAAGCGCAACAGGCTCTGAATGAACTGATTGACCAGCAGCGTCCACAGGCGCAGAGCTGGAACGGTGCCGTGGGCAGCCAGCAACTTGCCTGGATAGAGCAGGCCCTGCAGGAAGCTCAGGCTCTACAGGAGACCGTGCTGGTCTTTGGTCATTACCCGCTGGCACCGGAAAATAAACACAATCTCTGGAACTGCGACCAGCTGGTTGATTTGCTGTGTCGCTATGGGGTTCGCGCTTATTTCGCCGGTCATGACCATGAGGGTAACTATGTGCGGATAGGCAAGACCGACTTTATTACCCTTAAGGGGATGGTTGACGGTGCCGACAGGTTGCCGTTTGCGAGGGTCGAGCTCAAGGCCGGCGAGCTGACGGTTAACGGCTATGGTCCTGAAATCAGTCGCGTTTTGCCGTCGGAGATACCAACGAAGGCATCATCAACCAGCTGACAGGCCAAGTCGCTGACGTCGGGCTCGAGGCACAGGTCGACGTCAGCGGCAAAGCCACGCTCAATTAACTCTTGCGCGGAAGCGCACTCACGAAGACGGTCGAGCGGCGTTGCTCGATATACCGCCACCGCAGCTTCTGCTTCAGGGGACGGCGTTTTGCCCGCCAGATGCGCAATGATGCCGCCCGCGGCGGTGAGATCCTCAAGCGACGGACGTAAACTCCCGTCGGTCCATCTCTCGCCGCACGGCACCAGCAAAATCCTCGAAAAGCCAAGGCAGGCACGCGCCGTTGCCTTGAGGTTTCTCAAACTGCCACAGAATAGGGCGGTGGAGGCAGAAGCGACGGCTTTAGCCTTGAAGGTCGTCGCCGAGCCGTTGGGTGAAGGCAAAACCAGTCGGTTTCCTGCGCTCAGTTTCAGCAGCGACTGCGGGGAGAGTGTATACCCCGGACCGGAAAAACGACGGTCAACATGGGCCGCTTCGGCGTCTTTTTGCCGCGCATATTCCTGCGCAGTCTGGTCCTTCCACGGATAAGGAAACAGCAAGGCACCGCGGTCGCAGGCGATGCTCACGCAGGTTGAAAATGACATCACGTCAATAATCACAATGCAATCCACCTCGTGCGCCAAATTTTCGACGGCGGCAATACCCCATTCGAGGCGCACCTCATAGCCGGATTGTGAAAAATAGCTCACTGATTTCTATCCTCGGTAATCTTTCCAGCGTCGAGTTTAATGATTCTGTCGGCCAGATGAGGGGGTAAAGACCGACCAACACTTTCGCCAGCGTGGTTTTCCCGCTGCCCAGTGAAGCGTTACTAAAGCCACTCAGCAGGCTGGTGAACATGGCGACGAAAAGCAGTCCATGGGCATTTCGCACAAGATACATTAACATTTTTATTGAAGCTGTCTTGCTCTACGGCTTTTTTATGCCCAACACCGGTCTATCTTAATCTCCTCGGGTTTGCCGTCATCCCCGTCAATGTCCGTTTAGCACTATTTTCCCCTTTACAGCCAGTTTTGCCACATTTTGTCCGAATCAAGCCGTTTTATCGTTTCACCGTTACACTAGGGCAGCAACAGGCTAAACTTTACTTATTACGCGAAGACGTATTTGTATTGCTGCCAACAGGCAAGACTTTCAAGGCATTAGCGCTTCTTTGATTTCTTGAAAAAATATCATTCCACACCCATCAAGCTGCTTGCTTACTGAGCAAATTAGTTGTACAAAATTAATGCGTGATCTGTATCACGTTTGTCACGCAAGACCTCATAGCAACTGTGATCTGTCCTATACTTTAAGAAGGGCATCAATTGGCGCTGTCTCTGAAATTAGGCGCGTAGATGGCCCCTCAAAATTGTGTGTTCCAAATGTTTTTTGCATCAGGCGAAAAAGGGTTGTAACGACATTTAATCAATTGCTAGGAGGAGGAGAAATAATGTCTGAATACCATTATTTGCTTCTGGGCAGCCGCCGCCATGGACAAAAACATGTCGATGAAAATCACCAGTTTTCCCTGTTCTTTCGCGGAGATAACTCAGGCGAACTCGCTCAGGCAAAAGCAGAGCTCTATGGCGTGCAAAACGAACGCTATAAAGTCTGTCCAGAAAAATGTGCGGATGGGCACTGGTATCTGATTGGCTATTGCGGTGCTTGTCCTGACATTCCGCTGGATGAGAAGACGAACTTGTTAATTCACAAGAACATCAAGCCAATGATGTAAAGTCTTTGACAACGTTGTACGCATTAAGCCAAACCTCGCACCTGCGGGGTTTGTTGCTTTATAATACTCATTTCATTGATCCTCGCCGCAATGTGGGTATTATATTCGGGTACTAAAAAACGACCCAAGTAATATTGGCCCCATAAACCCCTCTAAAAATTTAAATTTTATTAAATATTATCCTGCTGGTTTTTTTTTGGCAGGGTGCACTCCCGTGGGTTGGAAATTATCATGAATTTAAAGAAAATAAAGAAGATGAACATGGCCAGGCTGGCTTTTCAAAAGAGATGGAAGATTAGAGTGGCTTCGCAGTTTTTTGATTTCCTGATAATTAAACAAGATTTATTTAACCCTCAGGCCGTTAAAACCATTTTAATATTACGTGAAGACAACAAGATTGGCGATTCCATTGTTGCCAGTGGTTTGATCAAGGCGCTAGAGCGCGCGGGTTATGCTGTCGATGTTGTGACAGGCAAGGATAACGCTTTTATTTATCAGGCAGCGTCTTTTGCAGGAAAGGTTTTTTCACACTCCAGCAAGAAAAGCAGTGTATTGAAAACGGTGTGCAGGTTACGCCGCCAACAATACGATCTGTTGCTTGATTTTGGTGATGATATATCGGCTTCACATTATGCGTTTGTCAGTCTTATTAATGCAAAATACACTTTAGGGTTTAACAAGGAGGTATTTAAACGCTATAACGTCAATATTCCCTATGCGTTTTACGACAGACACGTAAGCGAAAGATATAAGACGGTGCTGCAAAAGCTTGGGCTCAGCGCAGAAAATTATCGCTACGAGATAACGATTCCGGACATCGTAGCCAACGCGGTGACGATGTTTATGGCCCCTCTTTTGCCAGGAAAACTGATTGTTATCAATCCATTTGCGGCCTGCAAAACGCGACTGATGTCCGACCATCAGCTTGGCTATGTTATCGAGAAAATTAAGCAGGTGACTCCTGATGCAGTGATTATTATTATCGGCCCTCCTGCATTAATGGAGTCACTGAAGCTCGACGCTCGGGCAATTAAGAGTCCGTTTACGAGCTTCTTGAGTGCGGCGGCAATAGTCAAGCAGGCGGACCTGATTATTACGCCAGACACCTCTTGGGTGCACCTTGCCTGTAGTTATCAGAAGCCACTTATTGCACTTTATGCCAACGCGATATTAGAAGGTGGCTTTATTAATAATAAAGTCTGGGCGCCTAATTATGCGCAGGCGACACAGATTATTACTCAAGAGAAAAACATATCATCCATAGACAACAAAAAAATAGGTGTGGAGATTGAACGCTACATGCTGGCACCTTGAGTATGAAATTAATGAAAGCGTTTGTTATTAGCCTTAAAAAAGACCTTGAGAAAAGAACGGCACTATTGACGCAGTGCCAAAAGATCGGGCTTGAAACCGTGATTTTTTATGCCGTTGATGGCGCTACGCTAAGCGAAGAATTTATTTCACGAAGCGTTGATAATTATTTTGCCATGGGCGCTAATTATGAAAGATGATGCGCTTATCGATACTAATATAATCGATGTTTTAAAACGGATTGAATCGGTAAGTGATAATAAGGCCAGGGTTTATCTGTTAACTCCTCCAGAATATTATTGTCCGACAAAAAAGGCCTCTCTCGGTAATTACGTCACATTTTATTGCGTCAGCGAGGCATGTTCTACGGCTGGATATGGTGTGACACAGCAGGCTGCGAAGGCGTTAATTCACATCAATACGCCCCTTCGTTGGGAGGCAGACTGCGGGGGAATGTTTAATCTGCTTTATGGTCTCGAGATCTTGAGCCTAATACCACCCGCCATCACTGACGGCGATACCGACAAGGAAGGCTCGGGACTAGAGCAGCAGCGAGCTGTCAGGGCCGTCGAAAGGGCGGCAATTCGCTGTCGACTTAAGAGACAGGAGAAAGGTTACCCGTTCAGAAGAGCACGTCGGGTATTGCGCAAGAAGTTTCAGAAGGAATTGAGCTACGAGGTTGAATAACGAGCGGGAATAACTCTGCCTCCAGGTCGTAACGCGAGGCAGAGCATCAAAAGGTTACGCGGTAACTTTTTCCTGAGTTTTTGCCTGATTCCTGGCGAACTGGTTCTCTGGCTCGCGCAATCCCAGATTCTCACGCAGCGTGTTGCCTTCGTATTCGGTGCGGTAAAGGCCACGCTGTTGCAAAATCGGAATCACCTGTTCGATGAAATCATCAAATGCCGTTGGCGTGCCGCCGCGGACGATGAATCCGTCGGTCGCACCGGAGGTAAACCAGTGCTCGAAGCCATCGGCAACGTCTTGGGCCGTGCCGAGGAACGAAGGGCGCGGTGTGGCGGCTTCGAGTGCGGCCTGACGCAGCGTTAGCCCACGCGCTTTTGCATTGCGCTTAATCTCGTCGGTGGTGCTACGGAAGCTGTTCTGCCCTAAGTCGCCGATTTCCGGGAACGGCGCATCCAGCTCATGCTGGCTGAAATCATAGTGTTCAAAGTAGCGTCCGAGATACTCGAGCGCCTTGTCAACGGTCACCAACTGCGCGGTCTGCTGATACTTGCCCTCGGCGTCCTCCACGCTGTCACCAATAATCACGCTAGTCCCCTGGAACACGCGGATATCATCGGCGTCGCGACCTTTCTCAACCAACTGACGTTTCACGTCCTGCAGGAATTCACGGGCAAGCTCCGGCGTTTCCTGACGGGTATAAATGGCATCGGCGGCCTCGGCGGCAAAGGCTTTACCCTGCTCGGATGCACCCGCCTGGAAGACGATAGGGCGACCTTGAGGAGAACGGCCAACGTTAAGCGGTCCCTGTACAGAGTAGTATTTACCGTGGTGATTTAGGGTATGCAGCTTGTCGCGGTCGAAGAATTGTCCGCTTTCTTTGTTACGCACAAAGGCGTCTTTTTCCCATGAGTCCCACAGGCCTTTGGTCACCTGTAAATATTCGCTGGCGATACGATAGCGCTCGTCGTGCTCAGGGTGTTTATCGCGGGAAAAGTTCTTCGCCGAACCTTCAAGCGGTGAGGTCACCACGTTCCACCCGGCACGGCCGCCGCTCAGATGATCGAGACTGGCGAACTGTCTCGCCACGGTAAAGGGTTCGCTATAAGAGGTCGAAAGCGTCCCGACCAGACCAATCTTCTTAGTCACTAGCGACAGCGCGGAGAGCAGGGTAATAGGCTCAAAGCGGTTGAGGAAGTGTGGGATTGACTGCTCTGTGATATACAGGCCATCGGCCACAAACAGAAAATCAAACTTGGCCTGCTCGGCTTTCTTCGCCAATGCCTGAACGAACTCAACGTTGATGCTGGCGTCGGCCACCGCGTCAGGATGACGCCATGCCGACATATTGCCCGAAGGTCCCTGAATAATCGCTCCTAAGCGTAACTGTCTTTTTTTGCTCATTATTTTTTCCTTTATGCTGACCGGTTATACCAAAACTCGCGTGTCGGCGATGGTGCGAACGTATTCTTTCTGCTCCTGCGCCTCATAGATTTCTTGATTAAGAATCTTGCGCAGATACACCAACTCAACGCCAAGCGGGTTGATGGCGGTATGAAACGCCTCATAGCCTCGGCGCTGATACAGCGTGGTGAGCCACGGATGGCGTATCGCCGTCGCCAGAAAAACCGCCGGCGCTTTCAGCTGGTCGCGCAGGAAGGTCTCTTCGGCGTAGCTGATAATCTTCGCGCCATAGCCTTTGCCTTTGGCGCGTTCGTTCACCGCAAACCAGTGCAGAAACGGCCAGGGTGCCTCAGGCTTCTTCGGCGGTGTCCAGGGCAGTCGTACCGTAGCCGTTGCGGTTATTCCCAGCTCCGTTTCCAACAGGAAAGTGCTTTCGTTGCGGATAACCTCGCGCACGTCCTCAACGCTGGCGCGAGTAATCGTAAAATGAATATTGTGCTCTTGCAGAGAGGCATAGGCCTTTTGCAGCATACTGTGCAGCGCTTCGGCGTCTGACTCATTGGCCTGGCGAATAATTTCACTCATTAGCGGCTCCCTATGCCAAAGCCACGCTGGCGCTGGCGAGTAATTCGAGCGAGCGCAGACGGGCCTGAGACTGAGAAACCGGTGAATCGATCACAAACTCCTCAATACCATACTGCGCCTGCAATGCCTCGAGCTGCTGATGGACCTCTTCACCGGTACCGGCCAGCACTGCCGATTTGCGTTCCTCAATCTTGTGCGACGCGGCCTTCGACTGGCGAATATAGGCCTCGGCCTGCTCCAGACTGCCGACGTTGACCCGTTGGCCGTCGCTGGCGATGACGCGATAAAGCTGGCCTTCGTCGACCCACTTCTTAGCCTGTGCGCTGGTGTCGGCCGCAATCACCGGCACGGCTAGCAGAGCGCGACGGCCGCTGCTGTCGTGGGTATAGGCAGAAAGTGCACGGGAAATATCACGCTCGTCGGCGTTGAGGTGCGCGGCAAACACGAAGTTCCAGCCCAGTCGTGCAGCAAGTCTCGCGCTCTCTTCGCTGGCACCCAGCAGGAAGCGCGAGGCGGTCTGTGGAGGTTGAGGTGTAACGGAAAGCGTGTCACCGCTCTGCTCTCTGACCGGCACGGAAAGCCAGTCGTCCAGCAGTTTTAGCTGTTCTGCGAAGTCACCTTTCAACTCGGGATTGACCGCGTACTGTAACGCATGCGTTGACAGCGGCAGGCCCCCCGGCGCTTTGCCGACGCCAAGGTCGACGCGGCCTGGCGCCAGTGACGCCAGCTGGTTAAAGTTTTCGGCGACCTTAAACGGGCTGTAGTGTTGCAGCATTACGCCGCCCGAACCGACCCGCAGTTTGCGGGTGTGAGCAAGGATCCACGCAATGACAATTTCCGGTGAGGAGATAGCAAGCTTGTCGGTATTGTGATGCTCGGCCAGCCAAAAACGGTGATAACCCCACTGTTCGGCCTTTTGTGCCAGTTCCAGCGTGCGCTTGAGTGCCCCGGCAGCATCCTCATGTTCGTCAAGAGGGCTTTTGTCCAACAAACTTAAACGGTATCCCATCTTTTTTTCCTTATATTAAGCTCAGAGGGTAATGCTTTTGATTATTGGATTCGGGGGGTTGCGAAGTAAAACAACAATAGTTGCTATGAAGTTGCGCTAATTGAAATAGCGAGTAAGGGGGCGGTTTGCGGATGAAATTAAATAGGATAAAGTTGCGGACCTGCACGTTAACAATAAGTCATCCGACGGAAAAATATGTCTGAATCCTTGAACGATGAGAGTCTGAACGCCTTCAACCAGCGGCTGTTTTCGCTGGCGCAGACGCTAAAAATTGACGCCTGGGTGCCCGAAAATCAGGTGATGGACCGCGTGGCGTTAAGCTTTCGCAAGTTGCTGAATTTTCTTGCTCAACACCCGAGTGAAACTCAGCAGACGCTGCTGGTATTTCCTGCGGTGCATAAAACGCGCGATGAGCTGGTGGCGATTGTGCAGGGCATTTTTGCCGAAGCGCAGCAAAACGGCGTGTTTAGAGAAGATATTTCCGTCGCGCTGCTGGCACAGTTTTTCACCGCCATGCTGCTGCAAATGGTGCAAATTCCCGCCGACCCTGCGGGACGACATCAGCAGAGCCTGGCCGCTGCGCGACTGTTTTGCAAAGGGGCATGGCTCGGTGAAGATTTTGCTTCGCCTGAAGATTAAAGATGCGGCCCAGGTCCGCTAGAGTCACGCACGATAAGCTCGCCGGGGAACGGCTGGAGGGCATCGAACGGTCGGCCGTCCATCATATCGACTAGCTGTTTGAGCGTGGTTTCAATCATTTCTGCGACCGGTACGCGAACGGTGCTGAGCGCCGGGATGAAATACGACGCCATCTTGATATCATCAAAGCCAATCAATGAGACATCGTGCGGCACCCGTTTTCCCACCGCGTGCAGCTGATTGGCCGCACCGATCGCCATATCATCATTACTCGCCACCAGTGCGCTAAAAGAGATGTTGCGCGCGAGCAACGTTTTTGCCGCTTCGCGCCCGCTCTCCAGCGACCAGCTTCCTGCAACAACCCAGGGTTCTCGATACGCAATGTCATGTTTCTCCAGCGCCTGACGATAGCCCCGCAGGCGGCTGTCTGCAGACGGCGAACCGGGTATACCGCTGATAAAGGCGATATCGCGATGCCCGCACTGAATAAGATGGCTGACGGCGTTAAAGCTGTACTGCTGGTGGTCGGCGTACACACAGTGCTGCGGGCTATGTTCAAGTCGGCGATTGACCACAATCATCGGTTTCGAAGAGCGTTCGATGATTTGAGTCAGTTCGCCTGAATTTAAGAAACGGGGATAAACAATGATGCCGTCACAGCGTAAATCGAGCAGAAATTCGATCGCCTGACGCTCCTCTTCGGCGCTGTGTTTGCCGTCGGCGAGGATCAGCTGACGACCATAACTTTCGGTCAGCGTCGCCGTCTGGAAGAGAAGTTCGGTGAAGTAGGGGCCATTATAGAGCGTATTACTGACCATCAGTCCGATGCTCTGCGATTTGCTGGTTGCCAGGTTTCTGGCGACCAGATTAGGGCGATAACCGATTTCTTCTACCGCCTTGAAAACGCGATCGCGGGTCGTTTTGCTTACATAGCTGTTGCCGGCCAAAACGCGTGAAACGGTAGCCTTGGACACTCCGGCCTTATTGGCAACATCAAGCATGGTCTTCATTTTCTTCCCCGTAACGGCATTTCGCAGTGGACTATCGTACCTTGTTATTTATTGAACTAACAAGTTATTCGAAGAGAGCGACTTTACGCAATGGCAATAAATAACCCGCATTTATAGGTGACGATAACTATTTATATCTTCTGTTATTATTAGCCGTGTTTTAACGTTTTCCTTACGTTTAATAATATTCCCACTGCGATATTAATCCATCTGGTTGGCATTAATATTTAACGATTGCTTCCCGCGTGCGATCGCCATCACAAATCAAGCTAAGTAATCTGAAACCGGTTGCAGAAACGGCGTTGCCTTGTATATTTTGATTTAAACACTACGCCGAGGGATAAAAAATGAATAAGATCTTACTGTGCTGTGCCGCCGGAATGTCCACCAGTATGCTTGTCCAGCGCATGGAAAAATATGCTGCGCAAAATAATATCGACGTTGAGATTAACGCCATTGGTTTTGATGAGTTTAGTGAACAGATTCAGAATTATGACTGCTGTCTATTGGGGCCGCAGATCAAGTACAAACTGGCTGAATTCAAGCAGGTTTGTGACTCGTTGAACAAGCCGATTACCGTCATCAACACCATGGACTACGGCATGATGAACGGCGAAAAAATCCTCAACGAAACGCTGAAAATGATCACCTCAGATGAGGCAAAATAATGAGCACACTCAGTGAGTCATTATTCAGCGTGATTGAGAACAGGATTAGCCCTATTGCGGCGAAACTGTCGAGTCAGCGCCACGTTGTCGCCATCAAAGACGGCTTTATCTCCTCCATGCCGTTCCTGATAGTCGGCTCATTTATGCTGCTGTTCGCCCATCCGCCGTTTAGCGCCAACAGCCAGTGGGCCTTTGCCCAGTGGTGGCTTGGCATGGTCGCCCAGCACACCGACCAAATCATGATGCCCTACAATATGACCATGGGCATCATGGCAGTCTATATTGCCGCCGCTATCTCCTACAATCTGGCAATAAGCTACAAGATGAACGGCTTTATGGCGGCTATGCTGTCGTTAATGGCGTTTCTGGTGGTTGCCTCGCCGCAAAATAATGGGTCGCTGCCGGTCGGGTCACTCGGTGGGGAAGGGATATTTACCGCCATTCTTGTCAGCCTTTATTCCACCGAATTAATGCACTTCCTGCAAAAGCATAATATTGGCTTTACATTACCCGAGCAGGTGCCGCCAAAAATAAGGCAGTCATTTGACTTGTTAATTCCTATTCTTGCAATATTTATTACCCTGTTCCCACTAAGCCTTTTTATTCAGCATCAGTTTGGCCTGTTATTACCGCAGGCGATAATGTCAATTTTTGCGCCGATTATTTCCGCTTCAGATTCATTACCCGCGATTTTAATTGCCGTGCTGTTGTGTCATCTGCTGTGGTTTGCTGGTATTCACGGCGCCGTTATCGTCGGGGGAATATTGCAGGCCTTTTGGCTCACCAACCTGGGCATTAACCAGCAGGAGCTCAATGCCGGTCAACCGCTGACCCAAATCTTCATCGAACCCTTCTGGCAGTTCTTTATCGTGGTAGGTGGCTCGGGTTCAACCATGGGGCTGGTATTCCTCTACCTGCGCAGCAAGTCAGCGCATCTCCGCTCGATTGGCAAGCTGGGGCTGGTGCCAAGCATGTTCAATATCAACGAACCGGTAATTTTTGGTTCACCGGTAGTGATGAATCCGCTGCTGTTTATTCCGTTCATTACCGCGCCGCTGGTTAATGCGGTCATTGCCTACACGGCGACGCGCACCAGTCTGGTGAACCACGTGGTGTCGCTCGCCCCCTGGACCACGCCAGGGCCAATAGGCGCCGCCTGGTCTACGGGTTGGGATTATCGGGCGATTATTCTGGTCGGCGTGCTTATTTGTGTCTCGACGCTTATCTACTACCCGTTCTTCAAAATGTATGAAAAACAGCTGCTTGAGCAGGAAGAGCCCAGTCTGCAACCGGTGGAGAATAACTGATTATGGAACTTGAAAACGTCGTTATGGAACTGATTATTCATGCCGGAGAAGCACGTTCCTGTTCGATGGAGGCGCTGAGTGCGGCGAGAAAAGGCGACTGGCCGCTGGCTGATCAGCATCTCACCGAAGCCAAGGCTGCGGCACGCGAGGCGCATCTGATTCAGACCCAGCTTATCGGTGCCGATGAGGGCGCGGGCAAGATCCCGGTCAGCCTGATACTGGTTCACGCACAGGACCATCTGATGAACGCCATGCTCTGTCGCGACCTGGTCGAAGAGCTGATTTATTTGCATCGCGAAGTTTCTGCATTGAAGAATCATTAATCAAGGAGAGCGTCATGAAACATCAACGTATCAAGCCTTTCCCACAGGGTTTTCTCTGGGGGGCATCGACCTCGGCCTATCAGGTCGAGGGTGCCTGGAACGAAGACGGCAAAGGCCCGTCGGTGATAGATAAGGCGATTTTTGATGCCGAACTCAGCGATTTCAAGGTCACCAGCGACCACTATCATCACCTCGAACAGGACGTGGCGCTGTTCGCCGAACTGGGTCTGAAGACCTACCGTTTTTCCATTTCATGGGCACGACTCTTTCCTCAGGGCAACGGTGAGATTAACCCTAAAGGGGCGGCGTTTTACCAGCGCCTGATTGACCTGCTTTGCCAGCACAAGATAGAGCCGCTGGTCACGCTGTACCATTTTGATTTGCCGTGGGCCTTGCAGGAGAAGGGCGGTTGGTCTAATCGTGAAACGATAGATGCCTTCGAGCGTTATTCCCGCACGGCTTTTGAGCTCTATGGGGATAGGGTCAATTACTGGCTGACTATCAACGAACAAAACATGATGATCCTCAAAGGCGAGGTAATAGGCACGTTGCCGCCGGGGACGCCTGACCCGCAGAAGGTGTTGTATCAGCAGAACCACCATATGATGCTGGCGCAGGCTAAAGCGATGATAGCCTGCCACGAGATGCTGCCGCACGCCAAGATTGGTCCAGCGCCCAATATTTCCTGCGTTTACCCTGCCAGCGCACGACCCGAAGACGTGTTGGCCGCCAACAACTTCAGCGCAATTCGCAACTGGCTGTACCTTGATCTGGGGTGCTATGGCGTTTATAACGCGGTGGCCTGGAGCTTTATGGAAGAAAAAGGCTATTTGCCGCAGATAACCGACGAAGAAATGGCGTTACTGCGCCGAGGTAAGCCGGACTTTATCGCCTTTAACTATTACGCCTCGGCCACGGTGGGGGCTGACGAGTCCACCAATGTTCGCGAGCACGGCGAGCCGTCCAAAGCCGTCGACCAGCAGTTGGCCGGTATCGACACCAGCGTTTACGCCGGTATGAACAACCCTTATCTGAAGAGAAACCAGTTTAACTGGTATATCGACCCTGTCGGTTTTCGCATTACGGCTCGTGAAATCTATGAACGCTATCGTCTGCCGATGATCGTTACTGAAAATGGCCTCGGCGCGTTCGACAAGCTTGAGGCGGGCAATAAGGTCTACGACGACTATCGCATTCACTACCTGCGCCAGCATCTTGAACAGCTGCAACTGGCGGTCAGCGACGGTGTCGAGATGTTCGGCTATTGTCCGTGGTCAGCGATTGACCTGGTCAGCACCCATCAGGGGATTGGCAAACGCTACGGCTTTATTTACGTCAATCGTGATGAAAAAGACCTTAAAGATCTCGCGCGCTTCAAGAAGAAAAGTTTTGTCTGGTATCAGCACGTTATCCAGTCTAATGGCGCTAATCTTGACCCACAGGTCGAGTATTAATCCCCGCCAAAACTCTTACAATTTTGAGCAAATACTGAGGAAAAAATATGTCTACCAGACAATTGCCGGATGATTTTCTGTGGGGCGGCGCCGTGGCCGCTCATCAGGTTGAAGGCGGATGGGATAAGGGCGGCAAGGGGCCGAGCATCGTTGATGTACTAACCGCCGGTGCGCACGGCGTTCAGCGTGAAATAACCGACGGTGTCAAAACAGGGTTCAGCTATCCGAATCATCAGGCGGTGGAGTTTTATTCACACTATAAAGACGATATCGCGCTCTTTGCCGAGATGGGATTTAAATGTTTTCGTACCTCTATCGCCTGGTCGCGCATTTTCCCCAACGGCGATGAGCAGCAGCCTAACGAGGCGGGGCTTAAGTTCTACGACGACCTGTTTGACGAGTTACTCAAGCATAATATTGAGCCGGTGATAACCCTATCGCACTTTGAGATGCCATATCATCTGGTTAAAGAATACGGCGGTTGGTTGAATCGTAAGGTGGTCGATTTCTTCGTCCATTTCAGCAACGTGGTGATGGAGCGCTACAAGGGCAAGGTCAAATATTGGATGACCTTCAATGAAATCAACAACCAGCGCAACTGGAAGCTCCCCTTGTTCGGGTATTCCTGCTCCGGGGTGATTTTCATCGAACAGCCTAATCCAGAACAAGCGATGTATCAGGTATTGCATCACCAGTTTGTGGCGAGTGCCAGAGTGGTAAAAGACGGTCATGCGATTAACCCTGACTTTAAAATCGGCTGCATGCTGGCAATGGTGCCGATTTATCCGTGGTCGTGCGACCCTGATGACGTGATGTTTGCGCAGGAACAGATGCGCCAGCGCTATCTTTTTGGCGACGTGCAGATGCGTGGCTACTATCCTTCCTACATTCTCAAAGAGTGGGAAAGCAAAGGCTACTCCATTGAAATGCATCCAGAAGACGCCAAGACGCTGCGCGAAGGCTGCACCGATTATCTCGGTTTCAGCTATTACATGAGCACGGCGGTACAGTACGCGGCCAGATTTGAAGAGGTTGGCATGGTCTCCGTAGAAGGGGGAAAACGCAATCCCCACGTCGCGGCTTCCGAATGGGGTTGGCAAATTGATCCGGTGGGTCTGCGCTACACCCTCAACGCGCTGTATGAGCGTTATCAAAAGCCGTTATTCATCGTCGAAAATGGTTTTGGCGCAGTGGATACGCCAGAGGCCGACGGCACTATCAACGACGACTACCGCATTGATTATCTGCGGGCTCATATCGAAGAGATGAAAAAAGCGGTGATTGACGACGGCGTTGACCTGATGGGCTACACGCCCTGGGGTTGCATTGACTGTGTGTCCTACACGACCGGCCAGTACAGCAAGCGTTACGGGTTTATCTATGTTGATAAGCATGATGATAATTCCGGCACCCTTAAACGTTCCAAGAAAAAGAGCTTCGACTGGTATAAAGGCGTGATCGCCAGCGGCGGCAGAGATTTATAGTCTTGCTGACAAACCTTTACCTCCGCCAGATGTAAAAATCCATAAGAACTGTACGACTTTCATAAATTACGATTCACCTGATGAAATATAGTTTTGAATAATTATTCTTAACTATTCATCAGGTAATCGTATGGCGCCCCTCGTTAATCTATCTTCAACCCATCTCCCTCCTTCGTCTCTCGATCCTGAGAGCCAGGCCAAATGCTCCAGCCCGATGAAAGCGAAAGAGGCGGGAATTTTTATTTCAAAGGAAGAGCGAGCCAACCTTGACAGCCTGGTGGAGAAAATCAGCAATGACGGAAACTGGCAGGGTGATAAAAGCGTGTGCGAACTGCTTGTTCTGGTTGTTAACGATGAGGATTTCCTACGAGCCTTAAAGGACACCGTTTTTAAACTCAAAAAAGATGTCAACGTGACCGCTGATGAGACGGCGGATAAGCACAGCCTGCTCAGTGCCCTGCTGGAAGAACCTGCTAACCCGACGCCGGTTGAAACGGCAGATTTTCTAAGGCTTATCAAAGGCGAACTCGCCACTCACCCCGATAAATGGGCGAACACACTGTCGACGTTTACTCAGGCGACTGCGAAGTTCAGTGAAACAATGACCGACGAACTCCCTGCCTTCAAAATGTTTCATAAAAAAGGCCATAGCCCGGAGAAACCGACGTTGGTCCTGGATGTTTTGAACCGCCTTCCGGCGGACCTCGACGCGCTGCAAAAGACAATGCCGCCTCAGTATCAATACACCCTAAAGAAATTGCAGGAGGTGACGCAGAATTTACTTCGGGAGGTGCAGGATTCTCCGCAGGTGCTAACCAGGCAATCCGACGTTATTGAAGCGCATAGGACCAGCCAGTCGGTCAACCAGCTAAACGCGATCGTGACCGCCCTGGTCAAAACCGTTGACGCCATTGAACTGGCTGCCAGGCTCCAGGACCCTGAAAACGCGGCGAAGATCGACAAGGCACAGGTGGCCACGTTGGTTGAAGGGGCAGTAGATTTAATGCTGGGTGAGGGTAAGGCGACCGCGTCAGACGCGGCGCTGGACCAACTCAGGCGCGAGGTGGAAAAGACGTTGCTGGAGAAGGCCTCACCGGAACTGAAAGCGCTGGTGAATACGGTGAAACGTCAGTCGCTCGATAACCACACGCGGTCAATGATGGCGGTGCTGAAGGAAACTGCCAAAGGGATAAAGACAGCGGCCAAGGCTGCAGATGCGTATACCAAAACCATGCCGGGTAACTTATTTAACACCGAACCCAAGGAGATCCGTCAGCAATTTGGAAAGCTGGCACCGCATATCTTCATTGCTGGCCACATCGGTAATGCGGCTGACGAGCTGAAGGCGATTGCCGCCGAATTAACCAGGGTCGCCACGCCTGAGAGTTTCCTGCATAAGGCTAATACCGTGGTGCAGACGGGTTTAGAAAAATTTAGCCTGAAACAGATAGAGAAGTTCCCAAATTATGTTCAAAAAAAGCTACAGAATGTTAAAGCTGCTGCTCAACACCAGATAGATAACCTTCAGGCTTCTGCGCTACGCGGAGTTAGGGTACTGGACTCTATGGTTGACGATAAACGGGTTGTCGAGCAGCCCATAGGTCGCGTTGTCATCCCAAAACGCGTGGCCACAGGGCCGAGCAACGCGGAGTTACAGGGGATCGGACTCATCAAGATGCTGCGTGGAGATATAGCGAAACCCGTAGTCTGCCAATTTAAGGCGCCCCCGGTCACGCTTTTGGCCGATGCACAGAAGTTTCTCGACGCCGTCGACGGGTTGCAGTCGGCTGCGGAAACCTATGCGTCGGCCAGCAAAAAATCACCTCACATTGAGGAACCCAAGGCAGGGCCGGTTGGTGATATAGAGAAGGCACTTGAGGCGGTAGCAAAAACGCTGCTTGAAGAGATTAATCCCTCACATATCAAGCGGGTTAATCGCGCGCAGGAAAAATCCCAGGCGCTGGACGCCTATAGGCAGGCTGCGGAGTCGGCCCACCGCGTTGCCACTCAAATAGAAACGACGCTGGTGAGCACCCTTCGAAAGGGGCTAGAAAGTCTCGATCTGCCGCGCAGTCAAGGTGAGGATAAACAGATCCGTCAACTGTCACAGGTCTTGCTTTTGGCATCATTAGAACTGGTTGATGCTGCGACCCTGTTAAAGGGGGCGACGAAGACGTCTGAAAATGGCGATATCAAGACTCAGTTAAAGACCTTGTCTGAGGTAAAAGAAACAATTGAAGCCATTAATGCGAAGATTAAAAAGGCGGCTAAAAACCACCTTGGTGAGAACATACACCGTCATTCTCGCGATGGCCGCCTGGCGAAAGGGGTCGGCATGTGGAGCAAGGATCAGCTGGAAGCCTTCGCCAGTGAGCACCCCAATGCCGACCCTGCGGTCATCAAAATGGCGATGACGAAAATTTTCAAAGACGTTGCTGAAAAGAATTTTGCGAAAGTCAGCGACCCCGAAGGCAGGTTCCTGCAAGAAAGAGTGGCACTAGCGATAAACGATGCGTTTAATGGGAACATGTCACTGCCGCCCGATCAACAACAACTGCTGGCGAAAAGCGACACCTTTGATCGGTACCTGGTCAAGTGGGGTGGCAAAAAAATCAGTTCACGTGGGGTTTACGCGGTGGTCACTGCGGCGGTGGGACTGGGTGACGTGACGCTGAATCGGATGATTTCCTTTCATCCTAACAGGCAGTTGCTGATGCCGCGAATGGGCTATATTAAGGCGCTGTTAGCGCCTGTCACGATTGGCTTAGGGGTGAGAGCCCTGAAAAATTGTCTTTTGCCGGGGCAGGGCTCGGCTGATGCCGCGATTAAAACCTATCTGGAACGTGAAATTCCTAATGCCGTTGCCCGCCTTGTCACCGGCCTGCTCCCGGCCGGAGCTAGCCTGGCGCTTGCCGCGCCGTTGGCCGGTTTCGGGCTGTATCAGAAGGACCGAATGCAGTTCCTTGCCAGTGCGGTAAAGCGGTTCGGCACGGACAGCTCCTTCGCCTCAGTCTCTGCGGTAGCAATCGCCACGCAGAACAGGCTGTCGGCAGGTAAGGTACCGGCGCCGAAAGCCCCGCTGGCGGCGACCCGCAGTGAACGCATTGCCTCTGAGCGTGAAGCGCTTCAGGAGAATGTGCTTACGCGCGGCAAACGCTCGACGGGCACTGCCGGGGGAATGCAACAGGATGACTTAAACGTCAAAGCTAGCCTGGATGAGGCGCTGCTGGACAAAAATCCTCTTTATCAGCAAAACCGCCTCGACAGCCCGCTGCTGTGGGCGAAAAACCACCTCGAGGACAAGCTGCGTAACGCGGGGTATCAACGAACTATCGATTGGGATACTAAAGTTAAGGTCTATAGCATCCCGTTTTCAGCCGCCTCCGACAGATTGGCAGACGAAAGGCATCAGCAACGGCCTAAACTTCTGGAAACCATTAGTCTGCTGGATTATGCCTTTAAGACCTATGCGCGTAAGGACTATGCCAGTTTAGGGAATGAGTTGAAATTTGAAGCTGAAAAAGATGGGATGCAAAGAGCTGTGCATATTCTCAAAAATGAAGATGTGCAAAAGGCTTATATTGATGAGTTAAAAAGGTTTTATCAACGTCCGGAAATAAAAGATCTTTCAGAAAAATATATAGTTTCAAGAATGAGAAGCATCGTCAATACTCATTTCGACAACTCGGTAGGCCGTAGCGCTTTAAGCAAAAATGAGGTACTGGAGCAAATTAGCCGCGGTGAGGTTGAGTTGCTCGAGCTTGACGGCAAATACGTCACCGACATGGCCTGTATCAAGAAACCTGGCGGTGAGGTTTTATATCTCTCTCTGACCAGTGGGCAAGGTTTTGAGGCGCAATGGAGCACGGCGGGGCTAAAGTTTAAAGATAAGGCAACAGGAGATGAGTTCTTCAAGCAGGTGAAAAAAGGATTAAAACGGGATGATTTCATGAGAGCAAAGGATGTGGTGGTTGATGCTAGCGGCCTGTTACCGTCCCCAAAAAAAATTATCCCAAAATCAAAAATGCGGATTATGATCGGGGGACCGGCACCTATACCCGTTAACATTAATCCCCCTCCCAGACTTACCACATTGACTTCAAGTAAGGGGTATGCCAGCGCGCTACTTAACTTAAAAATTCACCACGCCCAGCAAGATGCCGACTACCTGATGAAGTCCGATAATGAAATTCTGGGTGACGATATTGTTAACGCTATCGGTACTCTGGGGACTGCTGCGGCCCTGTTTGCCATGCCGTTTACCGGCGGTGCAAGCGGCGTTGCTGTCACGCTATCAGGTAAAGCGCTGGCATTTCTTGGGACGGCATCGGCAAGCTGGTCATTGACACTTGCCACCGGCGTGGTGCCGAAACTGCTTCAGGCCGCCATGGCTGACAGGCAGGAAGAAGCCCGCAATGCGATGATTGATGCTGCTGTGGGGATAATATCAGAGGCGGGTGGGCAAGCTGCCGGTGAATTGCTGAGCCGTTCGTTATCCCTCCTCGCTGGAAAGATGAATATTACCGTTGACCAATTGCCCGCTGAGCTTAAAACCAGAATGGAAAATTTCATCGACTCGAAAATCAAAAAGGCAGACAGTCATTTTTCGGATTCTGGATCAACTCTTTCAACCAGCTCTGTTTCCTCGGGGACAAGGAGCCTAAACGGCACCACGGATTCGGGTATTGCCAGCGGTTCCAGGAGCTCTGGCACTGGCAACAGTTCAGAGAGAGTGAGTCATGCCAGCAGTTCGGGCGATTCAGGCTATAACGATTTCAAGTTTATCGATGATGTCGACGATCTTCCCACCACGCCGTTGGATATTTCCGACCTTAAAACCACCTTGAATACTGAGTTTGACGCTAAAACGGAGGTCTTCAAAGCCCGATTCGGCAAGCGAGAGAATGCTCTCGAGAATGAATCCAATTACCGGACCCTCGCCTTTGAAGCCCGAAAGCTGGGGTATAACGTTGACGTCGGCTATGTGCACGCGGTCCGTGAAAATGCCTCAACCCAGCCTGCGTTGATCGTTAAAGTGTCAAAACCCGGAACAGAAGACCAATACATTTACTTCAAAAGCAGGACAATCAGCACGACTGATACACCAGGCACCACCTTCGGTGAAAAAGAGGCTGCCAAGGCGTTCGACGCCAATAATTTCAATAAAAATTATATCGCGGACATGGAATTTACCGATAACGCGGTACAAATCGACTGGCATAAAAATTTCAGCATGCTGGATCAGACCTTCTCGAGCACCCCTCCTTATGCTGCCAGGCACGCCTCGTCATTTACAGAAATCAGCCATCGCCCCGACTGGTATAGAGCGCAGCAGCTTGATGAGTCCTTAACCCATTTTGGTCGTCGTAGTTCAATGCCTAACGATGCTGTTTCCCATCGGTCAGGCTCTCGACGCGGAGGTGAAAGGAAAATCGACGCTTCAGCGCTGCAATACTGGGACAATAAGGCACGGATGCGAAGCGGAGTGGAAGGGGTGATCATTAGCTGGGCTGCTAATCGCAGCGTAAACAAGGGAGCGGCGGCATGGAAAAGTGCACTCGGCAGTACGGCGGAACAACCTTATTCACTTGCCGAAATATCGGCTAATGTTGATAGGCTGGGCAGCGGTATACGTTATAAAAATACCCCGTCGGGCACCCTGGTGGTAGGTGTCTCACTGAATTCGATGGTGCAGGAGGGGGAAAGCACCAATGTCAATATCATGGGCTACAGAGTGCGAACTATTGGCAACCGTACCCCGAAAGACAAGCTCCATGCTTATGGCCATACTCAGGTCAATGAAGCCGCAGAGTCTGCAACCTTTACGGCTAAACATCTTAACTATACGCGGGCGCGGGAGAAGGTGGCTAATGGCACCTGGAGTGAAGCAGACCGCGCGATGAATGCCCGATATAGCGCAATAAAGGCTAAATTAGGCGACACGGTGGATATATCGACACTGAATATTCCCGTTGTGCTAGTGCTTGATAAGTTGAAAATTCCCGGTTACGTTGAAGGGCAGCCCATACCGGGCGTGATACCCCGTGACGCTATCGTCGGTGCGATCAGCGACGGTGGAGACGTTGATGCTGTGGCCAACGTGATGGAGAAATTGCTGAATAAACGCATTCCGGTCAGCCATGCAGGCATTGAAGAAACGCCGGAGTCGATAGCTAAAAGAGAGATAACCACCGATTTAAAACAAACGAGAGATATCAGCACAATGCCTCAGGCTGAAAAATGGATTGCAGACAAAATAAAATTAAAGGGTGAAGGTGTCACAATAAAATATCCACCAAATATTATTCGAGCTCTGCAAAATCATTTAGAGCCAAAGCTGCTTCCCATGATTAACGAGGCAAGGAACGATATTAAGACTGCGCTGCCAGCGAGGCTCCAATTCTTTCTAGAACAATTTCAGCCCATAAAGGATTTTCTCAATACGTGTACTCAAGGTGCTGACTCACTGGCATCAGGCAACGTCGAAGCGCCCACTGCGCGGTTGTCTAAAAGCGATTTAATACATTTATACACTCTATTGATGGCTGAAGGTATATCTACAAAAGAGGATGCATATTATTTTCTCGAAAGTATGGAAAAAAATATGATGCAGGTCGGGGATCGGCTGGGCTCGAGAAGGTTGCCTCAAAATTTAATCGATTTCTTAAGCACAAAAATACCGGACTTTACTCTTTTTCTCACCCCCCTTGGTGAAACCGTTGGCAGTAAACCAGGAGAATATTCTGTCAAACTTGCAGATATCCAGCGTCTTAAAAGCATGCTTGAACCCGCTGTTAGTCACGTTGCCGAGGCACAGAGCTGGCTTGAAACCCATGCAGCTTCAATGGGAGAGTATGACCAAATACAGCTGCCGCGCAATGTTATCAGGGTTGTGCAAGGAAGTGATGTCGACATTAACAGCATTCTGGCATTGCGTGGGGTAAGGTCGCCAACCGCGGGCAAATTAGTTGATAAGGAACTGCTGGAGATGCTTATTGATATACTCGAGAACAATAACAAATCCGAGGTGCTGAAGAATAACGATGACGCCCACAGACTGCTGTTGCAAATAAAAAATAATATAGCGAACGGTAAAGCTGGCGTAGGGACTTTACCAGTAAAACTAATCCGATATATGGAAAGTCAGAACGTTAAGGTTAGTGAGTTTTTGGTTAAACATGGCGATCTTAGTTTGGCTATTGGCCTGTCTGAAAAACGCGGTGTTGCTCCAGCGCTGGCCGCAAGCCATATGCAGGCTGAGCACATTATGGTCAATGAATTGCAGGTTCAGCAATTAATTGACCTGCTTGCTCAAAGTACCTAAACAATCGTGGCTATTTAACATCTTAGATTGAGGTCATGCAATATATGATGTTAAATGAGAAAAAATGGCAATCGCGCTCAGGAGTTATTATGGATAATCAACCCTCTACAATTTATCTCAACGCCTCGGAGGCTATCGCTCGCCTTGAGTCGCTGTTTGAGGCCTCCCTGTCGGCGCTGCGCGCCGCCATCAGCCAATATATCGATAACGGGACTTTGCCAGACGCGGCGGCTCGCGCAAACGGACTCTTTGCCTACCCGCAGATCGAGGTCAGCTGGGACGGCAGTTCACAAACTCAGTTCCGCACGCGCGCCTACGGACGTTTCGCGCATCCGGGCCGTTACGTGACCACCATTGCCCGCCCCGAGCTGTTTAGGGGGTATTTGCTCAGCCAGCTTTCGATTCTCGAAAAAGACTACGGCGCATCCTTTATTGTCAGTGCGTCAGAGCAGGAGATGCCTTACCCGTTCGTGATTGACGGTTCTGACCTGGTGCTGGACCGCTCGATGACGGCCGGTCTGGCGCTGAATTTCCCGACCACCGATCTGGCTAAAATTGGTGACGACATCACCGACGGTGTCCCGAGCGGAACCGACAGCTTCCCACTCTCACACTTTGATGCGCTCCGCACCGACTTCTCGCTGGCGCGCCTGAAACACTACACGGGCACGCCGCCCGAGCATTTCCAGCCTTACGTGTTGTTCACTAACTACACTCGCTATGTGGACGAGTTCGTCAGCTGGTCATGCGAGCAGATTCTGGACCCAACCTCGCCTTACAAAGCGCTGTCCTGTGCCGGAGGCAACTACATCACCGAGGAAGACAGCGATCCGTCGCGCACCGCCTCCGATTTGGCGTGGAAGAAACACCAGATGCCGGCCTATCACCTGATTGCTGAAAACGGGCAGGGGATCACGCTGGTGAACATCGGAGTGGGGCCTTCCAACGCTAAAACCATCTGTGACCATCTTGCGGTACTGCGCCCACACGCCTGGTTGATGATTGGCCACTGTGGCGGACTGCGTGAAAGCCAGAGCATTGGCGACTACGTGCTTGCCCATGCTTATCTGCGCGACGACCACGTGCTCGATGCGGTGTTGCCACCGGATATCCCGATCCCAAGCATTGCCGAGGTGCAGCGCGCGCTGTATGACGCCACCAAGCTGGTCAGCAACATGCCGGGTGAAGAGGTCAAACAGCGCTTGCGTACCGGCACCGTCGTCACCACCGATGACCGCAACTGGGAGCTGCGTTTCTCGGCGTCGGCGCGTCGTTTTAGCCTAAGTCGTGCGGTGGCCGTGGATATGGAGAGCGCCACCATTGCCGCCCAGGGTTATCGCTTCCGCGTTCCTTACGGCACGCTGTTGTGCGTTTCTGATAAACCGCTGCACGGCGAGATTAAGCTGCCGGGGCAGGCGAACCACTTCTATGAGGGAGCTATCTCCGAACACCTGCAAATCGGGATTCGAGCGATAGACCTGCTGCGCGCCGAAGGGGACAAACTGCATTCCCGTAAACTGCGCACCTTCGACGAGCCGCCGTTCCGCTAACCCAGCGCAGCGGACGCTTAGAATAAAAAGTTTGAGTCTACAAGAATGTTGACTCTACGACGGGCGGCGGAGAAAGGATCTCTGCCGCCTGATACCGTCGTAAGTCATTCCCTGACCTCATTTCCCTTTCTCAAAAATCGCATTTCTTTAGCACAAAATTGGATTTACTTATCTAATTTAAGCAGTTGTAAGGCTTAGGCCGACTCCTGAAAATAAATAATATTGATCTATTTTAATTTTCACCGGGAAAAAGGTTTAAAAATGAAGTTATTAAAAAAATTGCTGCTTCCTCTCGTGATTGCGGCAAGCGCGCAGAGCGTTTGGGCTGCCGATCAGAACGTGCCTTTCTCTAGTTCTCTCCACGTTTCCGCCGATAGCGCCTTAAAAAGTAAGCTGCCTGAAGACATTCTTAAGCGCGGCTACATCGTTGCAGGCACTAACCCCAATACTCCGCCAACCACCTTTTATATGGCCGACAATAAAACGCTGGCTGGCCGCGAGATTGACGTGATGAGTGCAATCGCCGAAAGGCTCGGCGTGGCGGTGCAGTGGCGCGATACCGGCGGTTTCGACAATATTATTCCCGGCCTGAAGTCCGGCCGTTACGACGTTGCGCTGTCCAACATCAACGCTACCAAGGCACGTCTGAGTCAGGTTGATTTCATCGGCTATTTCGATGCATCGCGTCTCGGCATTATCTCGCGTAAAGACGAAAACATTGCCCCGTTTACTTCACTGCAGGACGTCTGCGGCAAGCAGGTCGGTGCCGGTGCAGGGACCACACAGCTGCTGCGCCTGCAGGAGGCTACCCAGAAATGTGTCGCCGACGGCAAACCTGGCATCACGATTGCGACCTTCCCGGATCGTCCGGCGGGTGTGCAAGCGGTGGTCAGCGGTCGTGTGGCGATGTTCTTTGGTCCTTACGAAGGCCTGACGTATCAGGTCAGCAAGGTCCCGGTGCTCACCATGAGCGGACAGATTACGGTTAACGACGCCCCGGTTTCTATTGCATTTCCTAAAGGTTCTCCGCTGGAAGACGCCGTGCAGGCCGCGTTGAACTCACTTATCAAGGACGGTAGCTACCAGAAGATCCTCGATAAGTGGAACATCGGCTACGGCGCGATGAAAGAAGCAAAACGCAACGAAGAGATTTTTTAATGCAAAAGGCAACGCCAGAATCGCAGGACGAGCTGCGTATTATCGGTAAAAAATACTATGGGCGCTGGATCAGCGCCTTCATCGTATTGCTCATTTTACTGGCAGTAGCAAACTCGGTTATCAATAACCCGCGCTTTGAATGGAAGATTATTGCTGAAAATCTGACCGAAGCGTCAATTCTTCAGGGCGTGTTGATGACGCTTCAGCTCACGGTAATTTCCGTGGTGCTTGGCTTCGCGGGGGGCACGGTGCTGGCGCTGATGCGTCTGTCGTCGAACCCGGTGCTTTCCGCGGTGAGCTGGGGTTACACCTGGTTCTTTCGCGGTGTACCGATGCTGGTGCAGCTGTTCCTGTGGTACAACGTTGCCGCGCTTTATCCAAAAATTACGCTGTCTCTGCCTTTCGTCGGTGAGCTGTGGAGCGCTAACGCCAACTCGCTGATCAGTCCTTTCAGTGCGGCGGTGATAGCGCTGGTGATGCATCAGTCTGCCTATGCGGCCGAAATTGTGCGTGCCGGTATTCAGAGCGTCAGTCAAGGGCAGCTTGAGGCCGCGAGAGCATTGGGCTACCGTCCGGCGCAGATTTTCCGTCACACCGTGTTGCCGCAGGCGATGCGCGCCATTCTGCCTCCGGCGGGTAATGAAGTGATCGGTCAGCTTAAAACCACCGCAGTGGTCTCGGTGATTGCCCTCCAGGACGTGCTGTACTCCGCGCAGATTATTTATCAACGAACCTATGAAGTGATTCCGCTCCTGCTGGTGGCCACTATCTGGTATCTGGCGATGACCTCCGTGCTGTCGGTCGGCCAATTTTACGTTGAGCGCTATTTCGGCCGCGGTACCGTGCGCAAAGAAAAACGTGCCTGGATTAAACGCAAGACGCCTGCTCTGGCGGTGAACAAAGAGAGGGTTGGCAACAATGGCTGAGGCTATCGAACTCCGCAATATTACCAAGCGCTTTGGCGGCAACACCATTTTGCACGGTATCAATCTCGACATCGCCGCCGGTTCGGTGACGGTGATTTTAGGCCCGTCTGGATCGGGGAAATCCACGCTGTTGCGCTGCATCAACCACCTTGAGAAACTTGACGGTGGCACGATTCGCGTCGGTGAACAGCTGGTGGGGTATCACCAGAAAGGCAGTGCGCTGTACGAGTTGAACAGCAAACAGGCCGCGGCGCAGCGCGCCGAGATTGGCATGGTATTCCAGCAGTTTAATCTGTTCCCTCACCGCACCGTGCTGCAAAATATCATTGATGCGCCGATGCGAGTTAAAAAGCAGAGCCGTCAGCAGGCGGTGCTCAAGGCACGTTCACTGTTGCAGCAGGTCGGGCTGGCATCGCGTGAAGACGCGTGGCCCTCCGAGCTTTCAGGGGGGCAGCAGCAGCGGGTAGCGATTGCTCGTGCGCTGGCGATGGACCCCGGCGTGATGCTGTTTGACGAACCGACCTCGGCGCTCGACCCTGAGCTGGTCGGCGAAGTGTTGCTGGTTATCAAAAAGCTGGCACATTCGGGCATTACCATGGTCATCGTCACCCATGAGGTCGGCTTTGCCCGTGAGGTTGCGGATAATATCGTCTTTATGGAAGAGGGAAAAATCGTCGCCGCGGGGCCGACGCAGGCCGTGCTCGATGACAGGGAAAATATCCGCGTGCGTAATTTCTTATCGACGGTGCTCTAGAGGGCCGAATGACCGCAAAATCCACGACTCACAGCTCCCATTGGGGAGCTTTTACCGCCGTCGTTCAAGACGATAAACTGGTGATCACGCCGTTCGCAGGCGATCCCGACCCCAGCCCAATCCTGAAAAACTTTGAAAATGCGCTGAACCATAAAGTGCGCATCGCCACGCCGATGGTGCGCCGTGGCTGGCTGGAAAATGGCCCAGGTCCCGACGAGCGCCGGGGTTCCGATGAATATATTGCTATCAGTTGGGAGGAGGCCTACGCGCTGGCTGCCGGTGAGCTTTCTCGCGTCGCACGCGCCCACGGTCCCGCCGCCGTATTTGGTGGCTCTTACGGCTGGTCTAGCGCAGGGCGCTTCCACCACGCCCAGAGTCAGGTGCACCGCTTTCTCAATACCACCCTCGGTGGCTACGTTCGCTCGGTCAACAGCTACAGTTCGGGCGCGGCGTCGGTGATTTTGCCGCACATCGTCGGTGACATGAATGAAATTGCTCGTCGCGGCGTAAGCTGGGAAGAAATCTCAGAACACACCGAGCTGCTGCTGTCATTTGGCGGTCTGGCGCTGAAAAATTCGCAGGTCGCCAGCGGCGGACTGAGTGAACACACCGAGCGCGGCTTTATTCACAAGGCGGCGCAGCGCGGCACAAAATTTATCTCTGTCAGCCCACTACAGAGCGATATGCCGGACGAAGCAGACGCCGAATGGCTGCCGATTCGACCCGGTACCGACGCGGCGCTGATCCTCGGCCTGTTGTCTGTATTAAAAGCCAACGCTTTGACCGATGAAGATTTTCTGGCGCGTTACTGCGTCGGCTGGGACAAGCTGGTTGCCTACCTTCAGGGGAAAGAAGACGGCCTGGTGCGCGACGCGTCGTGGGCCGCCGAGATTTGCGGCATCGACGCCGAGCGTATTGAAAAATTGGCCGTCGAGCTGGCAGGCAAGAGGGTGATGGTCTCCGTGGCGCACGCGCTGCAACGCGCCGAGCACGGCGAGCAACCGGTGTGGCTGGGGCTGGTGCTGTCTGCCGCTCTCGGCCAGCCGGGGCTGCCGGGCGGCGGTTATGGCTATGCGCTCGGCGCGCTGGGCCATTACGGTAAGCACCACAATCGGGTTTCTTTCCCGGCGCTGCCGCAGGGGAAAAACGGCGTGAAGGACTTTATCCCGGTGGCGCGCATCGCTGACATGCTGCTTAATCCGGGGCAGGAATTTCGCTATAACGGCCAGACGCTGCGTTATCCCGAGATAAAACTTGCCTGGTGGGCGGGGGGCAATCCCTTCCATCACCATCAGAGTCTGGCTCGTCTACGGCAGGCGTTTAATCAGCTGGATACGCTGATAGTCCACGAGATTGCCTGGACCGCCACCGCGCGCCATGCCGATATCGTGCTGCCAGCCACCATGACGCTCGAACGTGAAGACGTAGGCGGTGCACCGACCGACCGCCATCTCATCGCCATGCAGTCGGTTGCCAGGCCTTTCGGCGAGGCGAAAGATGACTATTCTATTTTTGCCGAGCTGGCAAAGCGATTAGGGCGCGAAGAGGCGTTTACCGAGGGGCGCACCGCGCGTCAGTGGCTGGAGCATTTGTATCAGCAGATGCAGGAAAAGTGCGAGCAGCAGCACATCAGCGTACCGGACTTCTCCACCTTCTGGGAAATCGGCCAGATCCCGTTACCGCAGTTGAAAGACGGGGGACGGCTGTTGCGTAACCTGCGCCTCGACCCTGACAAACATCCGCTGCCGACGCCGAGCGGCAAGATAGAGATATTTTCCCAGACCATTGCTGATTTTAACGACGCCGACTGCCCGGGACATCCGGTATGGCTCGAGCCGACGCAAAAACCGGACGACGAGCATCCTCTTTTCCTGATTGCTAATCAGCCTGCCACTAAGCTGCACAGCCAGCTCGATTATGGTCATCACAGCGTGAGCCTGAAGCGCGACGGGCGTGAGGTGTGCCTGATGCACCCACAGGATGCGCGCGTCAGGGGGATTCAAGTCGGCGATACAGTGGCTATAAGCAACGTGCGCGGTACGGCGCTCGCCAGCGTGGACATCAGCGAGGGAATCAGACCGGGCGTGGTGCAGCTGCCTACCGGCGCATGGTATGACCCGGTGGATCCGCAGGCCGCTCGCCCAACGTGTCGTCATGGTAATCCGAACGTGTTGACGCTGGACGTCGGCACCTCGTCGTTGGCGCAGGGATGCTGTGGGCAGATAACTACGGTAAACGTGGCGCGTTATCAAGGGACGGCTCCTGCCGTGAAGGCCTTTGAGCCGCCGGTAATACTGACTCGTTAAGACGTTTTAGAGGCAAAGAGAGTCAGCCGTTTTGCCAACACGGGCAGGGCGGCTGGCGTTGCCAGCTGGCACAGACTTTCAATCTCATCCCACTCTTTTGGCGTCGCTGAAGACAGACAGCTTTGCAGCTTGAATCGCCCGTTGACCCCCTGAGCCACACTTTGCTGACGCGTCACGCGGCAGGTGCGTTTCTCGCCGTTTTTTAGTGACAATGTCACTTCGTGAAAGCGTTGGGTAGGATCGATTTCGTCCGGTGGTGCCGAAACGTCGGGGCAACGCTGCACTTTAGCCGCCAACGCCGCTATCTCGTCGTCGACAGGGCCTTCGCCGAAATCCGCCAGACTCAGGCGATTGTGTAATAGCGTCGCCGCAATCACATATTCCAGACTGAAACGGGCCTCAATACCGCTGTGCGGTACGCGAACCGAGGCCGCAATATCACCACCGGGCGGGAAGGCCACTTCAATACGCACAATGTCGGCGATGAGCGTATCCAGCGGTCGGCCTTCTTGCAGCCATTCGGCCCGCAGCGTAAAGGCCGCATCGGCAGCGCTGTGGGTGCCCGCACAGGTCGGATAAGGCTTGAACTCCAGTCCCGGCGAGACGATGCGCCAGGGAGCCCCCCAGCCCGCCACTAATTTCTCCGGGCTTTCCTGACCGCCGCCGCCGCTGGTGAGGAAGGCATCGAGCACCTTGTCGGCCTGTCCCTGTAGACCGGCGAATGCCAGACGGGTGGCGATAACCGCCGATTCGGCAGCGAAACCCGCGTGCAGAGGCTTGACCGCCGAGCCAAACTGCGCGCGCAGCCCGCTGGCCCGAGTGGTGGCGATGCCAAGAATATTGGCCGTTTGCGCAACGTTGGCATTGAGCAGCCTTGCGCTCGCTGCCGCTGCGGCAAGGGTGCCGAGCGTGGCGGTGCTGTGGTGTCCGGCCTTGTAATGCTGAGGACCCGCCGCCAGCCCCAGTCGACCGGCAACCTCGACGCCAATCACGTAGGCGTCGAGAAAAGCGTCACCGCTGATGTCGGGCTTTTCAGGCATTAGCGCAAACAGCGCAGGCAGGATAACCGTCGTCGGATGACCGCGAAAATCAGGGTGAAAATCGTCGAAGTCGAGCGCGTGCCCGGCGTAGCCGAGCAGTAATGCGCGTGTCTGGGCGTCTTGGTTGCGATAGACGGCCCGCAGCTGAGTTAAGGGCGTATCCGCAATATCGCCTTGAACAATCGGCAGTGCGACAGAAACGAAGTCAAGCAAACCGCCGCGGGCCTGCTCACGCGCCTGCGGTGAGGGCGCTGAACTCACGATGAGCTCGGCGAGACGCTGCGTGAGGCTCATTGCAGTTTTTCCAGCGCGCTCACCGCCAGACGGTGCAGGTAGTCTGCGGTCGGGAACAGCGCTTTATCGTCCACGCGGAAGGCAGGATGATGCAGGGCGTAAGGGCCACCGGAGCCTACCATAACGAACGCGCCGGGGATCTGCTGTTGATAGAATGCGAAGTCTTCACCGATAGGACTCGCCTCGACCACGCGGGCCTCGAATCCGGCGGCTGGCGCTTGTTCAAGGGCGAAATCGACCCATCCTGCGTCATTGACCACCGAAGGCGGACCCGCCAGCCAATTGAGGGTGATTTTCGCATCGAAGGCGTCGCCGATGCCCTTTAGCAGTTGGCGCAGACGGCGCTCAATCAGTTCGCGAGTCTGCTGATTAAAGGTGCGCACGGTGCCTTCGAGAAACGCACTGTCAGGGATAACGTTCCAGGTCGAGCCGCTGTGTACCTGCGTTATCGACACGACGGCGTTGTGGTCGGACGGCACATTGCGGCTCAGCAGAGTCTGTACCGCGCCAATGACCTGTCCCAGAATAATAATCGGATCCTTGCCATCGTGCGGGCGCGCGGCGTGACTGCCGGTTCCGGCAATGGATATATCAAAGCGGTCAACGCCTGCGGTTAAGGCACCGGCTTTGCTGCCGAGCACGCCAACCGGTAACGTGGGGTCGTTATGGATGCCGAAAATAACCGCCGCGTCATTGAGTGCACCGGTAGCCAGCAGCGCAGGTGCCCCTTCAAAGACTTCTTCGGCCGCCTGGAACAGCACGCGCACGCGTCCCGGCAGTTGATGCTCGATTTTTTTCAGCAAAATGGCCGCGCCCAGCGCCGCCGAGGCGTGAAAATCGTGTCCGCACGCGTGCATAACGCCTGGGTTTTGCGACACGTAATCGACGCCCGACTGTTCATCTATCGGCAGCGCGTCAATGTCTGAGCGCAGTACGACCAGATGCGGAGAGTGAGGGTCACCCAGTTCGGCCACCAGCCCGGTGGCCAGCGGCAGGTCGAGAATGCGAATCTGCTGTTCGTTCAGCGCTGCCTTGATGCGTGCGGTAGTTTCGAACTCCTGATTCGAGAGCTCGGGAAAACGATGCAGTTCAAGACGGAATGCCTGAATAAACTGGGCAATATCCTGATGTTCAGGAAGAATTTTCATAATAGGTTCCCTGGGTTCATGACAATATCGAGACGAATTAGCGCGTATTTTGGCGAGAGAGCCATTTTTCATGCGCGACGGGATCGAGGACTTTCTTCATAAAGAGGGTGATATGGCCCTTGCCCAAATCCTTTTCGTGCATCGGCTCGAAGCCGCGCTTTTGATACATCTCTTTTAACCATGGATGGCGGGTGGCGGTGCCTAGTGAGACAGCGGGGGCTTTAAGCTGCTTGATGAGAATTTCCTGCTCGACCCAGTCCTGGATTTTCTTGCCCCAGCCGTGGCCGCTGTAATCAGGATGTGCGCCAAACCAGCCGATGTGTGGCAGGTTGAACGGACCGGGAAGCGGGCTCCACGGATAGCGCAGAGTGACGGAAGAGACCATTTTGCCGTCTACCAGCAGCGCGTACACGTCGTGCTCGGTCAGGTGGCGCGTCACGCGGGCCAAGTCTGCGGTTGCAGCATCAAACTGAATGCCTAATTCACGAATGGGTGCATAGGCGGCGAGCATCAGTTCGAGGTAAGCGTGATTATCTTCTGGAGTGAGTTGCCTGAACACTTGATTCATCGATTTTCTCGTCTTTTCCCGGTGTAAAAAATAATATTATTATCGATTGTTGTTTCATTATCTTTTCTTTATCTGCTTATTCATAGCAAGCTTTGATATTTGTTTATCTAAAAAACGCATAAATAATTGCGAATTATGGAAAAGCGATATAGCAGTAAGTTATTGCTTATTTCCGAATTTCTCGTAGCATTTCCCTAATTAAATCGAACAGGTTAACTCGACGTGCTTGCTATTAAATCCCCACAAACCTATTACCATAAATCGGGTATTCGATCTCAGGTTGGCGAATATATTGCGCCGCTGTCCAGGCACATTGCGATTATTACCAGCCCTCAGGCCTGGAAAGCCGTTAACCCCGAGCTGGAGGCCAGTCTTAAAGCGCACAGTGTCAATTACAGCGTCTCTTTTCTAGCCGGTGAATGTACCGAACAGGCGATTGATGAGCACGGCGCTAGGGTTAAAGAGCAGGGCGCCTCGTTGGTATTAGGCATTGGCGGCGGACGCGTTCTGGATACCGCCAAGGGCGTGGGCAATCTACTTGAAGGCGTGGCGATGGTGACCTTTCCAACCGTGGCGGCCACCTGCGCCGCCTGGTCACCGATTACCATTATCTATAACGCGGCGGGTGGCCACGAGCGCAGCCAGCCGCTGACCAAGATGCCGGTACTGGTGCTGGTCGACAGTGAGGTTATTGCCCGCAGCGACGTGCGCTTTCTCAAGGCTGGCATCGTCGATGCCCTGGCTAAATGGTACGAATTCCGGCCTTATCAGCAAAAGAACCGCGACAGTCTGGCGTTAAATCTCAAGGTGCAGGCCGCACGTTTTGCCGTCGATACGTTCATCGAGTTTGGTCAGCAGGCGGTGGAAGATAACCAGCTGGAGAGGGTTACCCCAGCGCTGGTCAAAGTGATCGACGCCAATATCGCCGTGGCCGGTATGGCCAACAGCATGCGCGACGACTTTCCGGCTCCCGGCGTGGCGCACGCGCTGCACAACCGCATGACGCATCAACCTGAGCTGCACGACTGGCTGCACGGCGAAAAGGTCGGCTACGGACTGCTGCTGCAATCGATTCTTGAGAACGACGGCGGCGAACCCGATGCGGGCCTGTTTGCGCTGTTAAAGCAGTTCGACGCACCGCTACAGCTGCCGCTGCTGACCGGCGATCGCAGTGAAACCCTGCAAAAGATGGCGCAGGAGGTGAAGTTCTCGGCGCAAAATGCGGCGCGACTGCCGTTTACGCTCTCTGCCGCGACCATTTTGCAGGCGCTACAGGCCACGGAAAACGCTTTCTAAATTAAACACCACGGCGATGAGGTCAAAAGGCTGTCTCATCGCTCCTGCCTTCTATCTATAGCGACAATTTGAATCGCTACGTTTTACAAATTTTGAATTATATTAAGGAACACCATGACCCGACCCTCAAATTCTCCACGTCAAATGCGCCTCGGCCTGTTTGTACAACCTCTCGGCCATCACGTCAGCGGCTGGCGTCTTACCCAGCGTCTAGGGTCTCCGACCGACATCGACTGGCTTATCAGCATCGCCAAAAAGGCCGAAGAAGGCACCTTTGATATGTTTTTCGTCGGCGATGCGCTGGCGACCAACGTGCACCGTTTGCCGTCCACCATGGCACGCCTTGAGCCGCTGACGCTGTTGTCTGCCGTTGCGGTCAACACTCGCCACATTGGCCTGGCTGCCACCGCATCGACGACTTTCAGCGACCCGTTCACCCTGGCGCGCAGCTTCTCTTCGCTAGACCACATCAGCCGTGGCCGTGCCGCATGGAACGTCGTGACCTCTTATTCCAACGACGTGGCGCGCAACTTCAGCAAAGAAGATATGCCGGGTCACGCCGACCGTTACGCCAAGGCCACCGAGTTCCTGCAGGTCACCAACAAGCTTTGGGAAGGCTGGCAGGAAGGCGCAGTGATTGCCAATAAAGACAGCGGGCAATACTTCGTTGATGACAAAATTAACGCTATCGATCACCGCGGTGAGCACTATCAGGTGCAAGGTCCGCTGAACATCACGCGTTCGCCGCAGGGCAAACCGGTTATCATCGAAGCCGGTTCCTCAGCCGATGGCCAAAAGCTGGCAGCGCAGACCGCCGAGGTGGTGTTTACCGCTTCTGCCAGTCTGGAAGAGGGACAGGCGTTCTACCGCTCGCAGAAACAGCAGGTAATCGAAGCGGGTCGCCACCCTGACCACCTGCTTATCCTGCCGGGCGTGATGCCGATTATTGGACGCACGCTTGAAGAAGCCAAAGAGACCTGGCGTCAGCTGAATCTGCTGGTGGATATCGACAACGGCATCAAGCAGCTTTCTGCCCGCTTCGGTCTTGACATGACCCAATATCCGCTCGACGGCCCCGTGCCGGAAATTCCAGCGGTTGAAGGTAACCAGAGCCGTGTGAAGCTGCTGACCGATTTAGCCGAGCGTGAGAATCTGACTCTGCGTGAGCTGGCCGCCATTGCCGCCGGTTCTCGTGGACATCGCGTTATCGTAGGGACGGCGCAAGATATCGCCGACGACCTTCAGCTGTGGGTTGAGCAAGAGGGCGCGGACGGTTTCAACATTATGCCCGCTATCATCCCCGAACAGCTCGACTTGTTCGTTGAACTGGTCATTCCCGAATTGAGAAAACGGGGTCTGTTCCGCGAAAGCTATCAATTCTCCACGCTGCGGGAAAATCTCGGCCTGCCGGTCGTCTAAGTCTCTGTTACAAGCCGCTTTCAGAAAGCGGCTTGTAACAGTAGGGCCAAATAACCATCAGTTAAGTCAGTGACATCATTTGTCGGCACACAGTGCTTACTTTTTTATGGGCTATCGCTGTAGGATGCTAGAGCATCTAATCTGGATGGCCCTTTTTTAGCGGAGAACCCTATGCCACACATTGATTTGAAATTCATTACGCGCAACCTGACCGAAGCTCAGCAACACGCGATCTCCGATGATCTCACTGACGTGCTGAAAAAGCATTTCGGCAGCACCGATGAAGCGGTTTCCATTCGCCTGAATGAGATCCCAAAAGACGACTGGAAGAGCGAAGTTTACGAGCCCATCATCAAAGCCCATCTGGATGAGCTGGTGAAAAAACCTGGCTACACCATGGACTAAGTCCTCGCCTTACCGACGGCCGCCGCCGTATTGATTGACGGCGGTGGCCGTTAATCCTGATTCGTTAATGAAATGTTTAATTTAGCGCCGTTGCCCCTCTTCCCATTGATTCCCCATTAAAACTTAAACTTTATAATTTCCTTAATTTAAAATCGTTGTCCATAAGGGCATAAAAATACAGGGAATGCAGGATGAGTGAACAGCACGTCGAGCCGCGCAGCGGAACATTGAGCCTGATTATTGCGACGCTTTTGACCGGTATCGCGGCGGGCATCGGGGGAATGCTGCTGGCTCTGCTGCTGCACGCTATTCAGCACCTTGCCTTCGGATACAGTCCTGATGCGATTATCAGCCAGGAAAGCTTTCTGGAAGGCGTCAGTGCTGCCAACGCCTCTCGCCGTTTTTATGTGCTGGTGAGCTGCGGGCTGATAGCGGGTATCGGTTGGTATCTGCTCTATCGTTTCGGCAAACCGCTGGTCAGCATCGCCAATGCGGTGAAAAATCCGCAAAAACCGATGCCCTTTTTTTCTACGCTGGTGCATGCGTTGCTGCAAATCATCACCGTAGCGCTAGGCTCACCGCTCGGCCGTGAAGTTGCGCCGCGTGAGGTGGGGGCTATCGGTGCCGGTTGGCTGTCGCAGCGTTTTCGCCTCACGCCTGCCGAAACGCGGGTGATGGTGGCCTGCGGTGCGGGTGCGGGATTGGCGGCGGTGTATAACGTGCCGCTTGGTGGCGCGGTGTTTACCCTCGAAGTTCTTCTGGGTGCGTTCAGCTGGGAGCTGCTTATCCCGGCAGTTTGCACTTCCTCGATTGCCGCGCTAGTGGCGTGGGCCGGTCTCGGAAACGAATCTCAGTACCATCTTCCTGAACTCAACATTACCTCTGGACTGGTTATCTGGTCGGTGATTTGCGGGCCGCTGTTTGGCATCGCCGCAAACGTCTTCACCCGCGTGATGACGCAGGCGCGCAAACAGGCAAAACGCAACTGGCAGATGCCGGTGTTCTGCCTGCTCAACTTCGCCATTCTGGGCCTGCTATCCGCCTGGTTCCCCCAGCTTCTGGGCAACGGCAAAGGGCCCGCGCAGATAACCTTCGATAATCAAACTACGCTCTATCTTGCCGCCGCCTTGCTGGTGCTCAAGCTGTTGGTTATCTGGGGCAGCCTGCGTTCGGGTGCCGAGGGCGGCCTGTTGACGCCGGGACTGTCCAACGGCGCACTGCTGGCCTGCATTTTGGGGGGAGTCTGGGATAGTTTCTGGCCCGGCACCTCGATTGGCGCGTTTGCCATTGTCGGCGCGGCCGCGTTTTTGGCCTCTTCGATGAAGATGCCGATAACTGCCGTGGTGCTTATCCTCGAATTCACGCGGGTGAATCACGATTTCCTGATCCCCATCCTTTTTGCCGTGACCGGGTCGATTGCCACCAGTGCTTTAATCAATAAAAAATGGGCTGTTTAACCGTTTATTTAAAGGTAAATCATGAACAAATACATCACCGGGGTTCCGTTAGAGAAATCTTATCGTTTAATCAATCACGGCCCGACCATTCTGGTTTCGGCGCGTCATGAGGGGGTGGAAAACGTAATGGCTGCTGCCTGGGCCTGCGGGCTGGATTTCTCGCCACCTAAACTGACGGTGGTTATTGATAAAAGGGCAAAAACCCGTGAGCTGATGGAGAAGAGCGGCCTGTTTGTGATTCAGGTTCCTACGGTGGTACAGGCACCGATGACCCTCCAGTTGGGTACCGAAACGTTGGCCCAGCAGCCGGATAAACTGGTCCGCGCGGGCGTTAAGCTGTTCGAATTCGAAGGTTTCGACCTGCCGTTTGTCGAGGGATGTTCGGCGTGGCTGGCGTGCCGGCTTATCCCTGAGCCACACAATCAACAGACCTATGACCTTTACATTGGTGAGATTATCGGTGCCTGGGCCGATTCCCGGGTATTTAAAGACGGCCACTGGCTGTTTGAGACCGCCGCGCCTGAGCTGCGCAGCCTGCACTATGTCGCCGGTGGGCATTTCTACGCCATTGGTGAAGAGATTATCGTGGGAGAAAGTCAGAAGTCGTAATTTCACCGCCCGGTTTATGACATTTTTGTCATCGGGCGGTCATCCCGCCAACCCGATTGTGCTGTCATCTTGGACTCATCAACGCGATACTCATTATTAACGCCGCATCTAATGGCGTTAGTTTCGGTAACTCACCCGTGAGGTACATGATGAAAATAGCTCATAAAGGTTTCCTGTCCCTGCGCCGCTCTGGCCCTTGGGGCGTATTAATTGCGGTCACCGCCATGCTGTGGTGCAGCATTGCCTGGTCGTTCGGGGGGGCTGAGCCTGCGGTGGCAATCCCGGCACCGTTAAAAGATGAGGCGGTAAGCACGTCACATTCAGAAACCGCACTGTTTGCCGGTGGATGTTTCTGGGGCGTGGCGGGCGTATTCCAGCACGTAAAAGGCGTGACCAAGGTGGTGGCGGGGTATACCGGTGGGTCAGCTGATACGGCTAATTATGAAACCGTCAGCGGCGGAGAGTCCGGTCATGCGGAGTCGGTGCAGGTGACCTTTGACCCAACGCAGGTGACCTACGGGGATTTGCTGCAGGTGTTTTTCTCTGTGGCACATAATCCGACAGAGCTGGACCGGCAGGGGCCAGACACCGGCACTCAGTACCGTTCAGCGCTGTTCCCGCTTTCGGATTCACAGAAAAGCGTGGCGCAGGCGTATATTGCACAGCTCGATGCCAGTAAGGTGTTTGGCAAGCCGCTGGTGACGACCGTCGAAACGCACAATCATTTCTATCCGGCGGAGGGCTACCATCAGAACTACATGGCCGAGAACCCTGATGCACCTTACATTGCCATCAATGATATGCCGAAGCTGACCCAGCTGAAACAGCTGTTTGCTTCGCGCTATCGTCCAGACCCTGTACTGACACCGGTTTCTGGCTAATTGGCCTGTTTGCCTTCCTCCTGAGGTACAGAGGAAGGCAAACCTGCTTTAGAAGTGAGTGAAAATCCAGTACAGCGTGGCAGAAAGCAGCACTGAAACCGGTAATGTCAGCACCCAAGCCATCACCAGATTGCGCAGAGTGCTCATTTGTAGCCCGGAACGGTTCGCCGCCATCGTCCCCGCAATGCCTGACGCCAGTACGTGAGTGGTGGAAACCGGCAGCCCAAACGCATCGGCTGCGCCAATGGTGGCCATTGCCACCACTTCAGCACTGGCCCCTTGCGCATAGTTGAGGTGCGATTTGCCAATCTTCTCGCCGACGGTCACAACGATACGTCGCCAGCCAACCATAGTGCCCAGTCCCAGAGCAATCGCGACCACCACTTTTACCCAGAACGGGATGAAGCGTGTGGCGTTATCCAGCTCGCTTTTCAATGCGCCCAAATCACGCTGACTGTCGGCCGACAGCACCAACTGTTTATCTGCCTTGATGCGTTTGATGGCCTCCGAGGTGAGGTACATGTCGTTACGGGTGTTGGAGACCGCCGTGGCCGGGATTTTGCTCACCGAATCGTACTGACGAATTTCATCACCGATGGTTCCGGTCAAGGCTGCCAATGCCGGCATGACCTCTGGCGTCAGCTCGGAGGTACGCACGTAGGTGCTTAATACGTCACGCGCGGGGGCGGTCAGAGTGGCCGGAAACTGCCGTTGCAAATCCTGTTCGGTCACGTTTGCCAATGCAGCGACGCGTGGGATCTGCTCTGGCGGCATTGATCGGTTCAGCGCATAGGCTATCGGCATTGTGCCCACCAGAATCAGCATAATCAGGCCCATGCCTTTCTGCCCATCGTTTGAGCCATGGGCGAAAGAAACACCGGTGCAGGTGAGGATCAGCAGGCCACGGATCCACGGCGGCGGTGGGGTATCCCCCTTAGGTGCAGAATACAGTTTGGGTTGTTTGACCACGGCTTTTAGCACCCACAGCATCAGCGCTGAAAATACGAAGCCGATAATCGGCGACAGCAGTAACGCATAGCCGACGTTCAGGGCTTGATCCCAGTTCACGCCGCTGGTGCCGGTGCGTCCGTGAATCAGGGCGTTTGCCACGCCCACGCCAATGACCGACCCGATGAGCGTGTGTGAGGAGGAGGCGGGCAGGCCCAGCCACCAGGTGCCGAGGTTCCAGATAATCGCCGAAAACAGCAGCGCGTACACCATGGCAAAGCCGCCACCGGTCCCGGCTTGCAGGATCAACTCGATGGGCAGCAGCGAAATAATCCCGAAGGCGACGACGCCGCTGGAGAGTAAAACGCCGAGGAAGTTGAAAAAGCCTGACCAGACGACCGCGGCCATAGGCGGAAGAGAATGGGTATAGATGACGGTTGCCACGGCATTGGCGGTGTCATGAAAACCGTTAACGAATTCGAACCCGAGGGCGATGAGCAGCGCCAGTCCAAGCAGTAAGAAGGGGATGTAGCTGGTATAGACGGCGCCGGTGTCGCTGACATCGTTGAACAGATTAACCCCGGCAAAAGCAATGCCGAGTACCAGAAGCAGTAAAAAGAAGATAACGGTGAATCGGTTGTTCTTCTTGTATATTTTTGGATTGCTCTCGGATGTGAGGGGAAGTGCACCCCGTCGAATGGCGTTATTGTCACTCATATTTAACCCCTGAATAGGAAAATGGGAAAGCAAACGCTTAATAAGAACTGAACCCATTATTTTTGTAATGCGTGACACATTTATGTCAGGGGAGTGAATTCTAGGCACCTGATGCTGTCATGCTGTCAATCTTCGTGACGCTGTCACTTTATACGCGCATCAGGCATTATTATATTTGATTAATTAGCGAGCACATGAATAAGATTCACTAATGTTTTATTGCTGCTCAAATGTTATCTATGCTATCAATGTTTAATCAGTTTGATTAAATATTGTCTTTCAGGGAGTTAGCATGGAGTTGCAAGAGCGGGCCGTCGGCAACAGTCAAATTGTCAATGTTGCTTTCATGGCGGTTGCGCTGATATTAGGCGTTGCGGGGGCGCTGCAGATGCCCGTTGTCAGCCTTTTCCTCACCCGTGGTACCGGTGCCAGCCCAATGATGGTCGGTATTTTCTATACCGTTAACGCCATTGCAGGCGTCGGCGTTAGCCAAGTTTTGGCGCGACGCTCTGACGCAGGCGGTAACCGTCGCCTGCTGATCCTAGGCTGCTGCACCATTGCCGTCCTCAACGCCCTGCTGTTTGCTTTTAATCGACACTACATGACGCTGCTAACGCTTGGCGTGGTGATGACTTCACTCGCCACGACCGCCATGCCGCAGCTGTTTGCGTTGGCGCGCCAGTACGCCGATGAAGCAGGCTGTGAGGTGGTGAAGTTCAGCACGCGTATGCGGGTACAGATCTCGCTTTCGTGGATTATTGCTCCGCCGGTGGCGTTTTTTACTCTCGCACATTTTGGTTTCACCGCTCTGTATCTCACCGTGGCTCTCCTGTTTGCCCTCAGTATCGTTCTGGTACTGACGCTGTTGCCTGCGCTTCATGCTGCTCCTGTGCAGGCCGCCAAAGGCGCAGGAATGCACAGGGCAACCAAGAATCGGGGTGTCGGCTGTCTATTTGCCGCTCTGGCCCTGCTGTGGGGCAGCGATACAATGTATCTCATCGATATGCCTGTCTATGTCAGCGGAATGCATGGCGTTGCCGAGGGGTTTGCAGGCTGGTTGCTGGGCGGTGCCGCAGGTTTTGAAATCCTCATTATGCTGTTCTGTACGCCGCTTGTGACGCGTTTTGGCAAAAGGCCAATGATGCTGGTGGCTGCGCTTTGCGCCGCGCTGTTTTATACCGGCATGGCGACGGTGAATTCGCCGCTGGCGCTGGTGGCGATACAGCTGCTTAATGCGGCTTTTATTGGCATTGTTGGTGGAATTGGCATGCTTTATCTGCAGGAGCTGTTGCCTGGCTCCCCCGGAACCGCCAGCACGCTTTACACCAACAGCATTGCCACCGGTGCCATCTTTGCAGGATTGATGCAGGGGGCAGCAAGCGAGCAGTTTGGGCATCAGGCCGTTTACTGGCTGGCAATGGCCGTTTCGCTGTTGGCGCTTTTCCTGTTATTGCGCGTTAAAGACGCCTAATGCTAACAATTTGCTATCAATATTAATTAATTTTTCTTAAGTATTTTACCTATTTGGTTTTAATTGGCATGTCTTAAAACGGGGTGTCCATCCAGGAGGAGGATCGAGTGTTAAACACAGTCGCGATTGTTGATGCATTGTCGACCGGCAACGAGCTGGCGAAGAAGTTTATGGAGAGCGGATACCGCGTTGTTCATGTCTGGAATGATTTCACACGTCAAACCAGAGTCAGCGGGTTCGTGGAAACGATAAAGTATGAGGGCTCGTGCGAGCAGATAGTTTCAAGGCTCAGAAAGTACGATATTCGCTACGTTATTGCTGGCTCTGACAGTGGGATTGAGTTGGCCGACATGTTGGCCTCGATGATGGGTATTGTTGAGGGAAACAGTCCTGAGACCACGGCCTGGCGAAGAAACAAGTACCACTCGCATCAGGTATTAGCGGAAAACGGGCTTCGTTCAATCAAACAGTTTAAATCTTCGTCGGCAGAGGCGTTGGTTAACTGGGCAAATGAATGCTGTGGTTATCCGGTTATCGTCAAACCGCTAAACAGCGGGGCGAGTGACGGGGTTACGCTGTGTGAAAACGCGAAAGAGGTGGCGCAGGCGGCCGCAAAACAGCTGGGTCAAAAGAATCTTCTTGGCTATGTGAATGAAGAGCTGCTGATTCAGGAACTGGTTGATGGCGTGCAGTACTTCGTTAATACCCTGAGCTGGAACGGTAAACATCACGTGACCGATATCTGGGAACAGATCCGCAGTCGGGTTAACGGCGGTGCCTATAATTTTGAGGGTATGCATCTTATCCCCGGCGATGAGCCAACGGCGCATCTGCTGTCATCCTATGCCTGCGACGTACTGTCTGCACTCGGCGTAAACTATGGCGCGGCGCATAACGAGATTATCCTGACCTCAGAAGGGCCGGTATTAATTGAGGCTAACGCTCGGCTGATGGGCGCTTCTATCAATGAAGAGTCTTTCACACGCTGTTTAGGCTATACGCAGGTAAGCCGCTGCGTGGAGATGTATCTTGAACCGGGCCGTTTCCTGAATGAATTAGTGGGTAAAGACTACAGGCTGTTGTCTGGCGTTTCCGAGGTGTCGTTCCTGTTTACCGGTGATGGCCTGTTGGCGGGAATGCCGGCACGTGAAGCCATCGAAAATCTGCCTTCATTCTCTAACTTCTTCGGATTACCGACGCTGGGGCAGCAGGTGAAGAAAACGACGGATACCAAAGGCCTGCCGGGATTTGTCTATTTGGTTAATGACAATAAAACGCAACTGGAGCAGGATTTCCAGCAAATATTAACCTGGCAGAGCGAAGGAAAAATATTCGATATTATTAGTTAATCACCCCATTGATGTAACATTTTAAAATAAATAAGCGATTAATCCGGTGCAACGCCGTGGCTCCCCCATGCCTGCAATACGGAATAACGAATTTGGAAATAATAATGAATAGCGAAGAGAGTATATTATCAACGGTAAGCTTTCTCTCGAGGAAGTACCCGCAGGCTTGCTCGTTCTCATTGGGCAGGCCCAATCCCGAGGTTTATGCATTGCTTGATTTTGAACACTATCGTCAGGTCTATAAAAATACGCTTGATGAAATGTTTAGTCATAATCAGAAAGACATTAATGAACATTTGTGTACCTATGGGCCGAGTCAGGGGGTTATTAATGGCCATGTTTCGCGGTGGTTATCCATTGATGAAAATATCCACGCCGCCGAAAATGACATCTTTATTACCAACGGATGTCAGGAAGCCTATAACCTTATTCTTCTGCATGAATTACGCGAGGAGAGTGATTGCGTATTGATTATTGAGCCAACCTATTTTGGTTTTAATGATTGTGTTTCCGTGTTAGGGAAATCGTCGGTCACGGTCTCCGTTGATGACGTCAGTGACGAGGCGGGCGCTTTCCAGTTTGAGAATCTGACCGCGCTTATCGCCGAGTTTAAAAGCCAGGGTAAAAATACCAGACTCCTTTATATCAATCCTGACTTTAATAACCCAATGACTTACCGTTTGTCCGAGTCTGAGAAGGCAACGCTGTTGGCAGTGTGTCATCAAAACGGGGTCAAGATTATCGAAGACAGTACCTATTCTGGCTTCTATTTTGACGGAGAGCGCGGTCACTCCATTAAGTCGCAGGACCCGCATGGGCTGGTGTACTACGTGGGATCCTTCTCCAAGGTGATGTGCCCGTCGCTGCGTTTGGGGTATCTAATCCTTAATCAGTCAGACGCCGCGACGCGCGCCGATATACTGCATATTAAAGACCACACCAGCCTGAGCACCAGCGCACTGAATCAGCAAATCGTGGCAGGGTTTTTAATTCACTACGGGTACTCGGTGGAGGCTTGGGTACGTCCCATCCGCGAAGAATATCAACGTCGCCGAAATGCCATGGTCGAGGTGCTGCAAAGTGAACTGGATGGCTCGCCAATTAAATGGCAACCCCCGCAAGGTGGATTCTTTGTGTTCCTGAAATTACCGTTTTCAATCACCTCAAAGGATTTAATTCACTGCGTCGAGAATTATCAGGTCACCTTTATGCCGGTTAGTTATTTCTCTCGACGAGAAGGCAAAGTGATTAACGGGATCCGACTGGCCTTTAGCTATTACGAGCCTGAAATTATCGAGCAGGGCACGCGAGAATTCTGCAAGTTTTTAAAGGAGAGATTTCTATGAATATAAATACCCGTGATTCCCATGCCCCCTATATTTTAGCCTGTGCGCATGACGTTCCTGAAACCTCCTATACCCAGCATGAAGTCTGTGACAATTTGGGGATAAAAGACGGTCGTATTCGCTCGATATTTATTAATAGCGGCATTAGCAAACGTCATTTGTCGATAAAAGAGATGGCAAAGAGTGAGCCTAACGCCGAGTCACACGGTGAAATGCTGAACCGTCATGAATATTCCGCGCTTGAACTGGGTGCGAATGCCATCAATAAATGCCTGACTAAAATCGGTAAAACCGTTGAGGACATCGCCTGCATTTGCTGCGTGACCTCGACCGGCTTTCTGGTACCGGCATTAAGCGCCCGATTTTGTCAGTCGCTGGGTCTCTCCGAGTTTTGTAACCGCATCGATATTGTTGGCATGGGCTGCTCTGCGGGTCTAAATGGCCTCGATGCGGTCAAAAACTGGTCGGTGGTCAATCCAGGCAAACTGGCCATCGTGGTTTGCACCGAAATCTGTTCGGCCGCCTACCTCGAAGACGGCACGATAGCGACCTCGGTGGTCAACAGCCTGTTTGGTGACGGTGCCAGCGCGGCGGCCGTGGTGTCTGAACCCGCAGACAAAATCCTGCCCGCTGGCGCTGTTCGACTGCTCGACAAGCTCAGCCTGACGGAGTCAGAGGGGATAGGCATGATGAAGTTCGACTGGAACGACGAGCAGCACAAGAACAGTTTTTATCTCTCGAAGGATGTGCCTTACGTAGTGGGTTCCAAGGTTGAGAAGGTCGTCAACAGGCTACTCGGCGAACGGTCGCTTAGCGTAAGCGATATCGACCATTGGATTGTCCACTCGGGCGGCAAGAAGGTTATCGACTCCATCTGCATCAATCTGGGGCTGACCAAGAACGACCTTCGCCATACGCGCAGCGTATTGAACGATTTCGGTAATTTATCCAGCGGATCCTTCCTGTTCTCGCTGGAGCGCTTACAGAATGAAAAAACCGCCAACAAGGGTGACCTTGGGGTGCTAATGACCATGGGACCCGGCGCGGCCATCGAAACGGCCTTGGTACAGTGGGCCGAATAAAGCTCCTCGTTTCTTTTGAACCCACGATTGAATTCAACCCATTTTAAAGAGGTGTGTTATGGAACGTCTGAACATGAATATCGAAGATACTGCATCAATTTCGGTCGAGCTTATCGAAAAAATTAACCAGCTTTGCGCGCAGGCCGAGGCCGACGAGCAGGTAAAAGTCGTTGGCTTTACCTTTGGCAAGACCTCAGGGGCCGACGCTGGTGAAGCCATCGCCGACGTTGCGCTGCTGCACAAATGGGAGAAAAGCCTGCGACGCCTTGAGAATGTCAATGCGCTGATTGTTGCTCACTGTGAAGGCGAACTCTCGCTGGCAGCGATGTCGATACTGGCCGTCTCTGACCTTCGTATTGGAACCCCCGCGTCCTCTTTCGGCTTGAACGGCAAAGAGGTCACGGTACCGGGGATGCTGATTCACCGCCTGACCCAGCAGTTAAATGCCAACGGGTTACGTTCACTGCTGCTGCTTGGCAACCGCTGGTCCGCCGAAGAGGCCGAAGCCAATGGGCTGCTAGATCGTCTAGCCAGTCAGCCGCAGGCGTTGACCGAAGACATTATTTTTGGACTTAATCCACACGCCTTTAATGATATCCGCGTGCGTCGCAAGCTTATCCTTGAGGCGAGCACCGCCTCATACGATGAAACACTGGGTCTGTCGCTTTCGGCCAGCGACCGAATCATGAGAAAAGGCTGAGAGGCAGACGATGTCCGACCTGATAACTGAAACCTTAAACAACGCGGCCAAACGGGTGAAATCACGGCTGGCCGAACTGGCATTGACGGCGGATACGCCGAGCGAAACGCAAATCGAACGCTGCAATCAAGACAGGCAAATCCAGGCCTTTTTTGAGGAAAATGCGTTGGCACTGTATGAGCATTGGACCGCACTTTACTCCCGTTCGCTGCGGGTGACGGACCTGTTTGAAAGGACGTTCTCTGTGCTTTTCGCGCCGCAAACCACAGTCAGTGATGTGCGCGTCGTTGCCGACTACTGTTTTTCACTGTTCCTGCAGCAGGTGCTACAGAGTGAAGACCATGGAACACACCTGCTGCATGCCCAGCTTGAGCCAAAGGCGCTTTCGCTGTCTCTAATGAGGCCGTTTGCCGCCGATGGCAGGCTTCGTCTGGCGTCGCTGGAGATGACGCGGGAGGGCGAGGCGGCGGTCATCACCTTCCTCAATGGCCATAATCTCAACGCCGAAGATGGGGAATTTGTCGATGATTTAGAAACGGCTATAGATATCCTCTGCTTGTCGCCAGATATCAAGGTCGGCGTACTGCGCGGAGGAGAAGTCACCCATCCCAAATATGCTGGCAAGAGGGTCTTCTGCTCCGGTATTAATTTGAAAAAGCTGCACAGCGGCGAAATATCCTACGCCGGTTTTCTCATTGGCCGGGAGATGGCATGCCTCAACAAGCTTATCCACGGCGTGACGTATCCGACGCCTAATCTTGTCAGCAGAGCCGTTAAACCCTGGATTGCGGTGGTCGATACTTTTGCCATCGGTGGCGGCATGCAGATGGTCCTGGCCTGCGATTATGTGATTGCGGAAACGGGCAGCTATGCCTCGTTGCCTGCCGCCAAAGAGGGCATTATCCCCGGCGTTTCCAATCTGCGCCTGACGGCGGCCACCACCGAGCGGTTTGCCAAGCGGGTCATTTTGCACGGTGAACAAATCTACGCGGGCGCTGCCTATTCAGATTATATTTTTGACCAGGTGGTGACGTCGCAAGAGCTGGACGGAGCGTTGGCCGACGCCGTCGAACTGATGGCTGCGCCGGCAGTTCCGGCCAATAAGCGAATGATTTCGCTTTCGAAAGAGCCTTTATCGGCCTTCAGACACTATATGGCGAGCTTCTGTACCGAACAGGTCATCAGAATGTATTCTCGCGATGTCAGGGAAAAAACCGGCAAATTTGCTCAAAAGGCGAAACTGGGTTGAAAGCAGGAGAGCGTAATGACCATGCAGGATGAAAATCCTCAGGCGGTGCAGTACCAAAAACGGGGGCGGGTGGCGTATATCACCCTCAACCGTCCTGACGTACTTAACGCCATGAATCTCGAGATGCACCGCCAACTGCTGGCGGTATGGGAAACGGTGAATCAGGACGCTGATGTCTGGGTGGTGGTGCTGGCGGGCGAGGGGGGCCGCGCCTTTTCGGTGGGACAGGATCTCAAAGAACTCAAGCTGCGCTATGAGGCCGGCGAGCCACCGTCGAGTCTGGGCAGCGGCGGTCGTGCCGGATGGCCGAGATTTACCGAGCGTTTCGACATCCATAAACCGGTGATTGCCAAGGTCGACGGTTATGCCTTCGGAGGCGGCTTTGAGCTGGCGCTGGCCTGCGATTTGATTGTTGCAACGGAGGAGTCCGTTTTTGCTCTGCCTGAGGCTAAGCTGGGCCTGATTCAGGGCGCGGGCGGGATCTTCCGACTGACGCGACAAATGCCGCTTAAACAGGCGATGGAAATGCTGCTGACCGGTAAAAGGATCACCGCCCGTGAAGCACTGGAATTTGGCCTAGTGAATCAGGTGACGACGAAAGAGAATCTTGATGAAGCGGTGAATAAGCTCACGCAAGATATCCTGCGCTGTTCACCGATGGCGATTCAGGCGATTAAAAATATTGCCTATGAAAGCGCCGACAAGAGTCTGGAACAGGCCTTTGCCGCTGAATACTACGCCGAGCAGCAGCGTTTACAGAGCCTGGATTTAGTTGAAGGCGTTGATGCATTTTTGGAAAAAAGAGATCCTGTCTGGTGCGGGAGATAATTATGTTATTTTATCTTATGTTTTAAAAAACCTTAGATTGGTCGATGGACAATATAGAAAACCTTACCGCGATGGTGGTGTTTGCCCGCGTGGTTGAAACACTCAGCTTTACCGAGGCCGCAAAATCACTGCGGCTCTCGAAATCCTCTGTGAGCCGAGAAATAGCCAGCCTTGAAGTGAGACTCGGTGCGCAGCTGTTGAACCGCACCACGCGTAAAATCGCGGTCACCGACGTGGGGATGAGCTACTACCAGTACTGCAATCGTATACTGAATGAGATTAAGGGTGCCGAGCATTTCATTCGTCACTTTCACGAAGAGCCGATGGGCAATCTGCGCCTGATTGCCCCGGTGACCTTTGGCTGCCAATGTGTTGTTCCGGTGCTCAACCACTATATAAATAACAATATTCACGTCAACGTTGACCTGGACTTAACCGATCGACCGGTCAATATGGCCGATGAGCTCTATGATATCGCGATTGTCATCACCCGCGACAGGCCGGAAGCCGCACAGATAAAACCTTTGATTCCAATCACCTGGGGTCTTTACGCCGCGCCCAAATACGTTGCCCGACTGGCAAAAATAACCAAGCCGGAAGATTTGCCGCGCCACGACTACATCCTGTTCCGTGGGCCAGCACACACGATTTCATTACCTTTTTATAAAGACAAGCAGAAGCTGGATATTGAGGTGCGCAGCCGTTTCAGAATGAACAACAGCGTGGCTTTGATGAGTTCGGCGATGGCCGGAGGCGGTATTGCCTACCTGCCGGACTACATTGCTCAGGAGTCAGTACACGAAGGCAAGCTGGTGCGGCTGTTGCCTGACTGGAAGATGGACACCTATCATTCCTGGGTTTTATTCAAATCGGACAGCGGCCTCTCGGCGCGCGTCAGGCTGTTTGTGGACGACCTCGAGAGAAAGTTGCGCCAGCTTTACCTCACGCCTTCTGATTAGAGGCTGAAAAATAAAACGGACACCCGAAGGTGCCCGTGCATTTCTGACCGTAGCCGCAGGGATTAGTAGTAGTTACCTTGACGGTAATCCCAGGTCAGGAAAATATCAGACATGATTGACATGATTTTATCCACATCCAGGCCTTTACGGATCAGGATAGGGCATGGGGTCACGCTGCGTTGGCCTTTCTGCTCTGGAACCAGCGTGCCGTTCTCGTCAACCATGGAGACCATCACGCCTTGCTCGTAGCGGGTTTTCTCGGTTTCGTTCGGTTGAATCGAGGTTACGTATTCGTTGGCTTCGATAATCAGGTCTGCGTGTGATTCGATACGCTCGCCGATGCCTTCTACCTTGCCGCGGTTGCCTTTACCTGATGGGTTAGCGGAGCTGGCGAAGGAGAACTTGCCGTGGTTTTCCCACAGCTCTTTGGCCAGAATCTCACCCGGCTTACCGAATTTGATCACGAAGCAGCTGGTGTCGCGCTTGTCCATCATCATGGTTTTAGAACCGTCGTCTGGAATGCGTGCCTTGGCGTCTTCTTTCCACGGCAGGATGCAGCCCAACAGAATGTCTTTGTCCCAGTGCTGCTGATACAGCGCTTCAATCTCAGGGTTCAGCTGAGCCAGTGACTTCAGCTGCTCCAGAGAACCACACAGCACAACGCCTGGCTTGTTACGGTTACGCTCTTTGGCTTCAAACTTGCGATCCAGACCTTTAGCGTCTGAAGTCATGATGATGTAGCCCACTTTAGTCGGGCAAACGATCATGCCGCCGTCTTTAGACAGGATTTCAACTGCTTCCGGCTGTAAGGCACCGTTCCACTGAATTTTTTTGCTAGACATGTTCGCGACCTTTCTATTTTAAATGACATTAACGGGAAGTATTCGGCGTGCCGAATCAGTGAAATCATCCTACCGCATTTTTTCTAAACCGCGAGTATTTTGCAGCAAAGTGTTTGATTGTTTCATTCTGGCAACAAAAGGCGCAGGGAAGAGGGTATTCGTGCTGGCCCTGGGATTCGGCGCTGTGCTATAACTCGGCCATCCTCTCGATATGATTGATTATTATGAAGCTTCCCGATCTAAACCTGATTATTGCGCTCGATGCCTTGTTAGAAGAAGGCTCGGTGATTGGTGCTGCGCGGCGCATGAACCTGAGTCCCCCCGCGATGAGCCGCACGTTGACCCGCATCCGCGAGCAGCTTGGCGACCCGATTCTGGTGAAGACTGGGCGCAGAATGGTACCGACGCCGCGTGCGCTGGCGTTGCGTGAACAGGTGCATCAGACGATGGAAAGCGCGATAACGCTGCTGCAACCTGAGTCGGTGCTTTCGCTCGCGGCGCTGGAGCGTACTTTTACGCTGCACGCCAATGACGTGTTTATCAGCGCCTACGGCGGCGTGTTGCTTGCGCGTTTGCGTGAGGAGGCTCCTAACGTCGGGATCCGCTTTACGCCAGAAAACGGCAGCGATGAAGACAGCCTGCGGGATGGCAAGGTCGATCTCTATATCAGCGCGATGCGCCCGCTGGGTGACGATATTCACGTGCAGTCACTGTTTAGCACTCGGTTTATGGGGCTGGCTCGCGAGGATCATCCCATCTTCAACGCCGAGATTACCCCGCAAAGTTATGCCGCCTATGAGCACATTAGCGTCTCGAGACGGGGGCGGGCGCGGGGTCCCATCGATAAACAGTTGGCAGAGTCGGGACTGCTGCGGCCTATCTCGCTGGTGGTGCCAACCTTCCACTCTGGCGTGTTTTCGTTAGGCAATTCAGACCTGATTCTTTCGCTGCCGGAGCACGTGGTCCGCGCGGTGCAGAGCATGGGGATTAAAGCGCGCAGCTTTGCGCTGCCGGTGACGGTCGAGGCTATTCCGATAGTGCAGGCCTGGCATCCGCGTTTTCAACGTGATGCTGCTCATCGCTGGCTGCGGCGCATCATTCATGATCTGTGCCAGTCGTGCGTCTGACGCACTCCTCAACTGCAAACATAGCAATTTCTCAATCCCTCGCGCCTTTCTAGACTGAGCCTCTCATTAATCTGTAGAGGACAAGTAATGGAAATAACCGCGCAACCCAAGGTTTCGCCTGCTGCCGCAACCTTCAATCTGCGCATCATGACTGGGCTGGTGGGCATTCTGCTGGCGTCGCTGATTGCCGGGCTGAATGAACATGTGACCGATATTGCGATGCCCGACGTACAGGGGGCGATGTCAATTAGCCACGACGAGGGCAGCTGGCTGACTACGCTTTATGAGGCGACGCAGGTCGCTGCCATGGCCTTCGCCCCCTGGTTCTCGGCCACCCTCTCGCTGCGTCGCTTCACGCTCAGCGTTACCGCCGCCTTTATGCTGTTGGGCGTTCTTTGTCCCTTCGCCTCCAACCTGCACCAGCTGTACCTGCTGCGTGCACTACAAGGGCTGTTCGGCGGCTGTCTGCCGCCGATGTTGATGAGCGTCGCGCTGCGCTTCTTACCCCCCGGCATCAAGCTTTATGGCCTCGGTGCCTACGCATTGACGGCAACCTTCGGGCCAAATCTGGGCACGCCGCTGGCGGTACTCTGGACCGAGTATGTCGGCTGGCGCTGGGCATTCTGGCAGGTCGTGCCGGTTTGTTTGCTGGCGATGAGCGCCGTGTACTGGGGGATCCCTCAAGACCCGCTGCGGCTCGAGCGTTTTCGCCAATTCAACTGGCGCGGGGTGCTGTTGGGTTTTCCGGCGATCGCCTCGTTGGTTATCGTGCTCGAGCAGGGGACGCGACTTGGCTGGCTGGACTCGCCGTTTATTGGCCGCATGCTGGCGTTGGGGCTGGTTAGTATGACGCTGTTTATGGTTAACGAGTGGTTCCACCCGCTGCCTTTTTTCAAGGTACAACAGCTGGCGCGGCGCAACCTGACGTTCTCGCTGATTACCCTCGGCGGCGTATTGGTTATCCTCGTCGCGGTACCGGGCATTCCTGCCGCTTATCTGGCGGAGGTTCAGGGATATCGGCCGCTGCAAATTGCCCCGCTGGCGCTATATGTCGCGCTGGGTCAGCTGCTCGCGCTGCCGCTGGTTTCTTCGCTGTGCAACCTCAATCGGGTGGATTGCCGGTGGGTACTCGCCGTCGGGCTGGGACTTATCGCGCTGACCTGCTATCTCGGCAGCGCGATGACCTCCGACTGGATCCGCAATAACTTCTACGGCCTGCAAATGCTGCAAATTCTCGCGCAGCCGATGGCGGTCATTCCGCTTCTGATGCTCGCCACCAATGGGTTACCGCCGATTGAAGGTCCTTCTGCGTCCGCCTGGTTTAACACGGTTAAAGGAATGGCGGCGGTGGTGGGCACCGGCGTGCTTGAGGGGGTGACTACGATGCGTGAGCACTTTCACTCCCACACGCTGGTCGACAGGCTCGGCGGGCGTTCACTTTGGTTAGCGCAGCAGCATGAAGGTCTCACGCGGCTTGCCGGGCAAATTAGGGCGCAGGCGCTCGTGCTGGCCAGCGCTGACCTTTATCGTGTGATGGCGTTTATTACGCTGACGTTGATTATTTTTATTCCTCTGATGGCGACACGGGTTTATCCCCCGCGTCCCGTCAAAGATGCTTAAGGTTTGACGATGACCCCCTCTTTATTGACCCCTAAAAAAACCCTGATTGCCATCGTTGGCGCGGCTGTTTTGGCGATCGCACTAATTTGCGGGTGGCTTTTTTCCACCAGCACGGACCAAACCACCAACGATGCGTTTATCAGTGCCGATTACACCCTGGTAACGCCGCGCATTAGCGGACAAATCACCCACGTCAGGGTTGAAGATAACCAGTATGTGCATCAAGGACAGCCGATGATTGATATTGATGACCGCGACCTGCGCGCGGCGCTCGATGCGGCAAAGGCGAATCTGCTGGTCCAGCAGGCCACGGTCGCGAACGCTGAGGCGAGCCTGATACAGCAGCAGTCCAATATTCATCAGGCGGCGGCGACCCTGGCGGCAAGTCAGGCGACTTACGTCTTTGCCAAAGCCGATTTTGCGCGCTATCTCGACCTGGCGGCGCAGGGCGCAGGCAGCAAGCAGAACGCTCAGCAGGCGCGGTCGCGTATCGATACCGCCCAGGCTAACGTCGCACGAGACAGTGCCTCGCTGGATGCGGCGCGTCAAAAAACGGCGATTCTGCTGGCCGAGCGTGAACGCGCAACAGGGGAGTTGAAACGTGCGCAGGCTGCTCTTGATGCCGCTGAGCTGAACCTTTCCTATACGCAGATTGTTGCGCCTGTCGACGGTTGGGTCGGTCAACGCGTCGCGCGGCAGGGAGCCTATGTCACGCCGGGCAATACGCTGCTGGCCCTGGTACCGCTCAAACGTGCCTACGTTATCGGTAATTTTCAGGAAACCCAGCTTGAGCACGTTCGTCCGGGTCAGCCGGTGGATATCCGCGTCGACAGCTTCGGCGGGGCCACGCTGCACGGCGTGGTAGACAGCTTCGCGCCTGCGACGGGCGTGACCTTTTCGCCTATCGCCCCCGACAACGCCACCGGCAATTTTACCAAGGTGGTTCAGCGTATTCCGGTAAAAATAGTGCTTGATGCGGGCCAGCGTGAGGCATCGCGACTGTTGGTCGGAATGGCGGTAGAGGCCACTGTGCATACCGCCGCAACGGCGGGGAGCAGGCCATGAAGAGGGTATCTCTTGCACTGAGCGTCACGCTGCTTGGCGGTTGTACCTTGGGACCAGATTTCAAGGCGCCGCAGGTCACAGGCCCGGTTGTCTGGACGCAGGGCAGCGCCCCCAGCCGCACGGTTGACAAAGGCATCAGCCCGCAGTGGTGGGGCATTTTTCACGACGCGACGCTGACCCGCCTGATTACGCGTGCGGCACAGGCTAATCTTGACCTGAAGGCTGCGACCGCACGACTGATGCAGGCACAGGCCGAACGGCGCGTTATCGGTGGTGATAGCCAGCCGTCGGTTAACGGGGCGGTCAGTTATCAGCGTGCGCGCAACAGTCAGGAGGGATTGCAGGATATTTCGGGCCTTGACGGCAAACGAGCCTATAACGTCTGGCAGCCGGGCGTTGACGCTTCCTGGGAGCTGGATATGTGGGGCCGCGCGCGTCGCGAGCTGGAGTCGGCCAGTGCCAGCGTCGAGGCCAGCGCTGACCTCCGACGCGCCGTGCTATTAACGGTACAGGCCGAAACCGCGGGGGATTATATTCAACTGCGCGGCATTCAGGCTCAGCGGGCGACTACCGAGCAGAACCTTACCGTTGCCGAGCACAGCCTCAAATTGACCTCTGTCCGTCTGTCTGACGGCGTGGCTACTCAGCTTGAAGTGGCCGAGGCGCGGGCGCAGGTGGCGGCTATTCAGGCGAGGCTGCCTATTTTAGAACAGCAGCAGTCGCATTTAATCAACGCCTTAAGTTATCTGATGGCCGAACAACCGGGTGCGTTGAGCCGAGAACTGAACGGAGTAAAACCGCTCCCGCTCACCCCGGTTGAGGTTCCGGTCGGCCTGCCGTCACAGTTGGCACAGCGCCGACCGGATATTCGTGCCGCTGAGGCCCAGTTGCATGCGGCTACCGCGGAGATTGGCGTTGCCACCGCCGATTTTTATCCCAGCATTACCCTTTCGGCTAACGCCGGGCTTCAGGCGATGCAGTTCAATCAGCTGGGTCAGTGGGGCTCGCATTTTTACAATTTTGGCCCTGGCCTGAATCTGCCGATTTTCGAAGGCGGTCGCCTTCGAGGTCAACTGGCGCTGCGCAAGGCTCAGCAGCAGGAGGCCGCGGTACATTTCCAGCAAACGGTGCTGAAGGCGTGGCACGAGGTGGACGACGCGATGGTCGATTACGATACCCATCAACGGCAGCGGCAGAAGCTGGTCACGGTGGTCGAAGACTCGCAAATCGCACTTGATAACGCCCAGCGGCAATATATTGCCGGCGCCACCGACTTCCTCAATGTGTTAACGGTACAACAGGCGCTGCTCGACGCGCAGCAATCGCTGGTCATCAGTAACACCAATGTGTCGCTGTCTTTGGTGCGGCTTTACAAGGCGTTGGGTGGCGGGTGGGAAAAGGCCTATCCTGGCGGCACAGTTTAGTGTATTTCGCTCATAAATAACTCAGCCATTGCAAGGGGATAAATGGTGAGGCACTATAAATTTGCTTGTTATTCATCCGATTTAATATCTTTTAGTCTTAAATGATCTTGGAGGTTTTATTGGGTTGTATTTACGCCCAATAAAACACCCACTAATTTAATAAGCTGATAAGGATTTAAGATGATTATTAATGAAGGGTTATTAACGCATAACTTATTGATTAAGCTTGTTACCGGTTCTCCCTCTGCACGTATTAAAGAAGAAGATAAAGGATTCTTTCTTGAGGGCATGGGGCGAATTTATATGTTCCGGTCCGGCGGAGGGAATGGCATCAGCAAAAGCAACAGATCTGAGCTGCTACGGCAGGAAGAAAATGCGCTAAATAGAAATTTACAGGATGCTGATTATCATCATGAGAACCAAGTGAATAATATTATTCGCCGTTATTCGTCTCATGTCCAATCTAATGAACTTTATAAAAGACTTGATATTGATGCCGAGAAAAACCGCTATCGGCAAGAAAAACAGCAGATTGAAAGTAGAAGCGCTCGGGAAGTTGCTCGAATCAATAATCTGGCATGAAGATGTCAGCCATAAGGACGATAAATGAGTTCGTCAGGTCATCAACAGAATGAACAAGAGAATAATAAGCTTATTAATAATGCGATTCATTGTCTACAGTTCCTGGGGTGTCCTCTTGAGGAGGTCGATACCCAGCACATTACGCTGCCAATAAAAATAGAGTTTCAATATAGTTACGATTTCTATATATCGATCAAAGACACTGCGCTAATAATTAGCGTTGAGTTAAATAAATCCGGGAGCATTGAATATCTTGAGGATGTATTTGGCCATCAGTATGAGTTTGAAGACCTTGGTGAGTATTTTTCGGTGAGCTGTCGGGTGCCGGAGGAGGTGGCATTGAATATTGAGGCTCTGTCTGCTTTATTTATATCAATGAAGAAAAAAGCGGCTATTTTTGTTAATTAACCCTCAGGCAGAAAATGTTGACCCTCGCTGAGAAGGAGGGCCAAAATGAATTCGCTTAGTGAGTTGGCCTGTAGCCTTTGCAGCCATACCAGGCGATGTAGAGGTAGCACACCAGCGGCACAACGAAAGACACCAGCAGTGAAACGTGGTCGGCAACGGCAGCCTGAATGATAGGCATGATTGCGCCGCCGACGATACCCATGCACAGCACGCCTGAAGCACGGCCGGTCAAACCACCCAACTTGTTCAGCGCCAGCGAGAAAATGGTCGGGAACATAATAGAGTTAAACAGGCCAACGCACAGAATCGCCCACATGCTGAAAGTACCTTTGGTGATGATGGCCGAGGCAATCAGCAGAACCACTATCATCGCGTTAAACGCCAGCAGGCGGTTGGCCTTGATTTTGGTCATCAGCACGCTGCCGAGGAAGCGTCCTACCATCGCACCGCCCCAGTAAAGGGAGAGCTTCTGGCTGGCGTCAACCGCAGAAAGAGAGGCAATGTCCGGGCGCTCCAGCAGGCTTATCAGATAGCTACCGATAGACACTTCCGCACCTACGTAAGCAAAGATACCGATCACACCCAACACCAGATGCTTTTTCTTCCACAGGCTGTGGTCTTTACCGTCGTCCTGCTCTTTCTCGTTGCTCAAGACTGGCAGCTTGCTGAATTTAATCACCAGAGCAATCAGGATAAGTACCGCGGTTAGCACCAGATAGGGCATCTGCACCGAAGAGGACTCGCTGGCATAGTAATGCTGAAGTTCACCGGCAGGCAGATGAGAAATCTGGTCAGCGGTCAGCACCACGGCGGAAAGAATAAACATGCCGCCCAGCACCGGACCAATGGTGGTACCCAATGAGTTAAACGCCTGCGTCAGGTTAAGACGGCTGGCTGCGGTATCTGCGCTTCCCAATGAGTTAACGTAAGGGTTTGCCGCAACCTGTAGCAGAGTTAAACCGGAGGCCAGAATGAACAGCGACAGCAGGAACAGCGGATAAGAGCGCAATGACGCCGAAGGATAGAACAGCACGCAGCCCAGTGCGGCAACCAGCAGGCCCATGATGATACCGGCCTTATAGCCAAACTTGCTGACGACTTTACCCGCCGGATAAGACATCACAAAGTAGGCGAAGAAGAAGCTGAACTGAACCAGCGAGGCCTGAACGTAGCTTAATTCGAATAGGGATTTTAAATGTGGAACCAAGATGTCATTCAGTGAGGTAATCAATCCCCACATAAAGAATAGCGCCGTTAGCAGAGCCAGAGGCCCTTTGTAACTTGTAGATTTTTCGTTCATGTAAGTTCCTGTTACTTATGGCTGTCAGATTATTCGCTTTCAATGGCGCCTCTGACTTAGAGATAAAATGCCGATGCGGGGTAATGCATCGTTATCTGACCCTGATGACACTCAAACAGTGCGTCAATAAAGTGACCTGGCGCACATTTTTTTGCGAGCGCAAGATTACATAAACTTTTAACGAAGACAAGCATCGGCAACCTTTGCCAACACTTTAAATAACCTAGGCAAATTTTGAGTCAGGCAATAAGAACAAGCAGTTAACGCCAGTTCTCTGCCTTTGTTTGATAAAGCGTCGGTGGATTAATCACAGTTTTGTGATCTGGATCTCATCGTAAGATTTCGTTGTTACAGGTCAATCGACAGGGTGAACGGTTAGCGGATAATACGTTATCGGCTTAGCTTTAGCGCCAGCGCTGCTGCCAGACAGCCGGCGACGATTCTTTTTTTCTTTTTAAAAACGGAAAATTTATGTCAATTAAACTGATTGCGGTTGATATGGACGGGACCTTTCTCAATGACGATAAGGCCTATGATAAAGCACGTTTTCTCGAGCAGTATGCCGAACTCAAGGCGCGTGACATCCGCTTCGTGGTCGCCAGTGGCAATCAGTTTTATCAGCTGGTGCACTATTTTCCAGAAATTCAGCAGGAGATAGCCTTCGTTGCTGAAAATGGAGCCTATGTGGTGGACGCAGGTGAGGAGATCCACTGTGGCGAGTTTGCCAAAGAGCACGTTGCACGTATTCTCGAGGTGCTGGCAGAGGTTCAAGACATCAATCTGGTGGTGTGCGGTAAAAACAGCGCCTATGCTCATGTCTCAATGAGCGAGGCTATCGTCGAAAAAATGTCGAATCACTATCGTCGCCTGAAAAAGGTGGAAGACTTCTCGACGGTAGAGGACATTATTTTCAAATTTTCATTAAACGTCCCCAATGACGCTATCCCGGCACTGCTTAAGAAACTTGCCGACGAGGTGGGTGATATCTCTCAGCCGGTCGGCAGCGGCTTCGGCTTTATCGACCTGATTATCCCAGGTTTGCACAAGGCCAACGGCCTCAGCCTGCTTCAGGCGCGATGGGGCATTAAAGATCAACACGTCGTGGCCGTTGGCGACAGTGACAACGATATTGAAATGCTGCGCCATGCCGGGTTTGGTTTTGCGATGGCTAACGCCAGCCCGACCGTCGCCTCGGTGGCGGATTATCGGACCGAAAGCAACAACCAACAGGGCGCATTAAACGTTATTGCACGGGTTCTGGACGGAAAATCACCGTTTTAGATTAGAGAAAGTTTTTTGATACTCCTATTCTGCCACTGTCCTCGGGCAGTTTTATAACCACTAAAAAATCAGAATATTTTATTGAATCGTCAGCCGCCGTTCACGCGCGCGGCCAAGGGAGAAAGGCAGATGGAGAAGGGTGTAGCAATTATTCCTCAGTTGCAGCAGATTTTGACCGGCGACCAGTTACTGACCAGTGAAAATGATAAAGCCTATTATACCAAGGGGTTTCGCGTCGGTCAGGGACAGGCGCTTGCCGTAGCCATTCCTGACTCCCTGCTGCAACTTTGGCAGGTACTGAAGCTATGCGTCGCCGCTGACAAAATTATATTGATGCAGGCATCCAACACCGGTGTGACCGGCGGTTCAACCCCAGACGGCAATAATTACGATCGTGACGTCGTTATTGTCAGCACGCGGCGTATAAAAGGTGTGCAGATCATTGATAACGCGCAACAGGTTATTGCTTTCCCCGGAAGCACGCTGACCGAGCTGGAAAAGGCGCTGTTACCGCACCATAAAGAGCCGCACTCCGTGATTGGCTCTTCATGCATTGGCGCCTCGGTGATTGGCGGCGTTTGCAATAATTCTGGCGGTTCGCTCATTCGGCGCGGCCCGGCGTTTACTGAAAAATCCCTTTTCGCGCAGATTAACAACGACGGTAGCCTTTCTCTGGTCAATCATCTGGGCGTATTTCTGGGCAATACGCCAGAAGAGATGATTGCGCGTCTCGAAAATCAGGATTACACCACCGGCACCGCGCCGGACTGGGAAGGGAAAATCTGGGCCGACGATTATGCTGAGGTTATCCGTGACGTCGATGCCAATAGCCCGACGCGCTTTAACGGCAATGCGCAATACCTGCACGACAGTTCGGGCAGCGCGGGAAAGGTAGCGGTGTTTGCGGTTCGGCTTTCTACCTTCGATAAAGGCGACCGCACGCAGACTTTCTATATTGGCACCAACGATGAGCAAGAGCTTGTCGGGCTACGCCGTTATTTGCTGCAAAATCTGCAAGAACTGCCTCAGCAGGCGGAATATATCCACCGCAACGCGTTTGATCTGACGGTGCGTTACTCCAAGCATGTTTATTGGGCAATCGATCGTTTGGGGCCAGAGGCTTTACCGTCTTTAATGGCCGGGAAGGCTAAATGGGACCTGCGGGTGAAAAAGGCCGGTTTCTTACCGCTTAATCTGGTCGATAAAGTGCTGCAAGGGGTAAATAACCTGACGCCGAAGCGCGTGTCGAAACGCATCCTCGACTATCGAGACCAGTTTGAGCATCATCTGATGATAAAAACCGAGGCTCGCCACGCGCCTGAACTGCAGCTTCTGCTGACCTCGTTTTTCGCAGGGAAATCGGGGCAATTTTTTGCCTGCGACTCGCGTGAAGAAAAAGACGCCTTCCTGGTTCGCTTCGGCGTTGGCGGCTGTACGGTTTCGTACTGCGACTATATGGGCATCGACACCAACCAGCGGCTGATGGCGTTTGACGTAGCGCTGCGCCGTAACGATGACCAGTGGCGAATTGTGTTACCCGCACATCTTCAGGCGCAGGTGCTTGAAGACTCCTGCTGCGGGCACTTTTTCTGCTTCGTAAACCATCAGGACTACATCCTCAAGCCTGGCGTAGACCCGGTGACTTTCAAGCATGAGGTGCTGGAGTATCTTGACCGGCGCGGTGCGAAATATCCCGCTGAACACAACGTCGGGCATTTGTACTCTGCCTCCGGTGAATACGAGCAGCACATGCGCGAGCTTGACCCGACCAACAGTTACAATCCAGGGATAGGCAAGACCAGCAGGAAAAAATATTGGCGCTAGGTTGAGGCTTGAGCCCGGCGGTTGAAAGCCTTGAATGCAGAGGGTTCCCTACTAGTGGAAACCCTCTGTACAAAGGCTATTTTCCTTCCCGACGCGCAAAACGCGCGCCTTTGACTTAAATCATTATGTTTTGAATTAAAAACAAATATTCAATGATTAAAAGTCCGGATCGACGGCCTTCATAACCTCGTATGCCGCCTTAACCCTTGCCTCGTTAGGGTAAGACTTATTCGCTAGCACAATGATTGCCATCTTTTTGATAGGAACGAACAGGGCGTAGGTTGAAAATCCGCCGGTAGAGCCGGTCTTGTTGTAGATGGCCTGCTCCAACGGGGGCTGCGGCGGGTTGATGGCCTGAGTCGGCTGGGGCTGGGAAATAATCTGCGAGCCGTTGTTGTCTAACAGGGTTTTCAGCGCTGACGGATAGGCGTAGTTTTCCCACATCATATCCTGCGTAAACTGCCCGACCTGATAGTAACCGCGATGCGTCGCGTCTACCGCTGTCTGCCATTTGGCGTCAATGGGTTGAGTTCGTAGATTTATGTTCAGGTAACGAATCAGGTCCGCCGAGCTGGACTTTATGCCGTAGGCCTCGGCGTCCAATACCCCAGGATTGACGCGCACCGGCTGATTCTGTTTGTTATAGCCCTGAGCATATTCACCCATTTTATCGGCCGGAACCTGCACATAACTATTGTGCATACCTAACGCGGGCAACATACGATTTTGCATGATGTCGGTAAACGGTTGATTAAGGCTCTTGGCCGCTATCATGCCCAGCAATCCAATCCCCATATTCGAATAGATGCGCTGGGTGCCCGCCGGTTGGGCAGGTTTCCACTGCTTAAACCAGGCCATAAGCTGAGCGTTGTTTTTCACGTGGTCTGGCTCGAACAGCGGCAGGCCAGAGGTGTGCGTGGCCAGATTTAGCAACGTTATTTTGTCAAACGCGGTGCCTTGCAACTCAGGGATATAGTGGCTGGCGGCGTCAGAGTAGGAAATTTTGCCCTGCTGTGCGGCCCAGTTGGCCAACGTCGCGGTAAAGGTTTTGCTCAGTGAACCGATTTCAAAAATCGTGTTCTGGCTCACCGCCTTGTGCGTCTCTTTGGACGCAACGCCATAGTTGTAGAATGTATTTTTACCGTTGATGCTCACGGCAATGGCCATACCCGGTATCTGATATTGGGCCATTAACGGCTTGATTATCGAGTCGATTTTATCCTGCTCGGAGGATGCAGCCTGAGCTGAGGCGATAAAGGAAAGGCTCAAAAATGCGATAGCGATAGGCTTGAACGTCATCTCGTTTAAATCCTTATTAACAAAGAGTGGGGTCAGGCGTAGAGGGGGACTATTTTTGCACGAGTTAAATGAAAAGAAACGATAATGGGGCAAACTATTTATGAACCGTGATGGGGGAAGCAGAAATATCAGTAAAAAGTCAGGAAAAATGACAAGTCTTCCTGACTTTTTAGCGGGGGGGGATTATTTCCCGGCGTTTTTCTGTTCCGTAAAACGACGGAACACGTCCAGCGTTTCATCACTGACGTGATGCTCTACGCCTTCGGAGTCCAGCCGCGCCGTTTCAGGGCTTATGCCCAATGCAATAAAGAAGGCCTCAACCACGTTATGGCGTTCACGGTTTTCCGCCGCCAGCTTCTCACCTTCAGGGGTTAAAAACGTGCCGCGATAAGGCAACTGGCGCACTAATCCCGCGCTCGCCAACCTTTTCAGCGTCTTTGCCACCGTGGGCTGAGAAACCCCCAAACGTGCGGCCAAATCGACTTGCCTTGCTTCACCAAATTCCTGAATCAAATCAGAGATAAGCTCGACATAGTCATCCATGAGTTCCCGACGATGCGCCTCGCGCACCTGTAAAAAGCCCTGAGCGTGATCTTCCACATCCAGCAATGGACCTACTTTCTTATTTTTCACAACGCCCGCCTTTTTTCTTGCTCAATGGCTTTTTACTTCACTTCCAGAAGCCACATACCTCGCGACAATGGGAGGCATTGTAAACCAAGTATCTCCAACCACCAATTTTTGCTGACTTTGCTATGGCTAACAAATATAGCCTGTGCTATACCTGTACAATAAACCTTCTTCAGTACGTGGTTATCAAGCAGGAGTCTTTCATGGAACAGAGTCTGAGTTTTTGGAAAGTGTATGACCGTTCACCGTTGCGTTTACGGCTCTTCTTACTGCAGATGATTCAGGATTGGCTAGCGGAAAAACGCCATCAGCAGGACAACGATAAGCCGAAGAAAGCTGACTGAACATAGTGAGACTGATTAACGCTAACGCCTTAAGGGAACTAGCGTTTAAGCATAATCAGTGTGCCATCACCTTTAATGCTTAAACGTTGTGCGGTTGCCATGACAGCATGACGTCGCTATCCGCTGTCCATCCGGCTTTTACGTGGGTAACAGGCATCTTAAGCATCAAATTCCCCTGACTCAAAACCTCGATCATCATCCGCACGCGATCCCCCAAACAGACAAACTGCTGAATTCCTGAATTGAATCATTTTTATATGTCGATTAAGACTTTGCACCCTGAAGGTAACAGGCTAGGTTTAAACTGGTTTCCTATGGTTTCTAAGTCAAAAGGGATGAGGTGAAAACCTTTATGCATCTGATTATTTTCTGTGACGGTACCTGGAATACTCCCGAGCAAACCGACGGCGGTATATCTGTTCCCACTAACGTGGTTAAAATGCGTAACGCGCTCGAAAAAACCGATAAAGAGGGGCTTGAGCAGCGGGCTTACTATCATCCCGGCGTCGGCACCAAAGGGGGCGCAATACGTCGCATTATTGACGGCATCGTCGGTGACGGGTTGGATAAAAACATCATGAGTGCCTACTGCTGGCTGGCCAAAAATTACCAGGTTGGTGCCACCATCTGGCTGTTTGGCTTCAGCCGTGGGGCCTTTACCGTGCGTAGCCTTGGTGGCATGATTTCACACTGTGGGCTGCTCGACCTGCGCTCGCATCCGCTAAGTGAGAAGGAAACCTGGTCAGCGGTTCAGGATGTTTTTAACTGCTACCGTGCGCAAAAAACGGTCATCGCCAGTGAAGAGCGCGCCTTTCACTACGTCACGCCCGGCCAGTCCTGTAGCCACACCGTACCGATAAACTTTATTGGCGTATGGGACACGGTTGGGGCATTAGGGATCCCGGAAGACGTGGCGTTTCTGAGTCTACTAAACGGCAGCTCGCGCTATAAATTCCACGATACCAGCCTGAGTCCGATGGTTAAAACGGCGCGTCACGCCATCTCCATCGATGAAAAGCGGCAAACTTTTATGCCCACGCTGTGGACCGGCGTTGATCCAACGCGGGACGTTAAGCAGATTTGGTTCCCCGGCGTGCATGCGGACGTGGGCGGAGGCTACGTGCAGCATGGATTATCCGATGGCGCATTGCGCTGGATGATAGAGCAGGCCGAAGCCGAAGGGCTGAGGTTTAGGGAGACTTCACTCGCTCAGATAGTTCCCGACTCCCTCGACCAGCAGCATGATTCCGCGATTGGAGTATTCAAAGATCTCAAGACCCGCCCGCGCAACGTGCCTTTTTTCAGCGACGAGAACCCCTCGTTGCATCAGTCTGCGCTCGACAGGCATCGCAACCCACCTTTGACTCAGCGTGACTATTGGCAGGGGCAAGCGCTGAAGAAAGAGCAATCAATCGGCGTTGAGGTTTTCGCACATGAATTCTGGAATTTTACCGGGTTTTATTTGCAGGCGGGCGTGACGTACGAGTTTCATGCCACGGGTGAGTGGCTCGACGGTCATATTAACTGCGGGCCGAAAGGCACTCGCGACGGTAAATTCCATTTCGGCAAAATTCCGCAGGCTTTGTCGTCACTGTTGGGCAAATTTGAGCTGCTCTACAGCAAGATGACCGGCAACTATCAGGCCGATTTCTGGCTCACCAAGCGCGAAGAACGTATTGGCTGGTTTGTGCTGACGGGCATGGTCGCCAACGATTATCTGCCGGACGCGACCCCGAAGCATAAAAATGACTTTTTGCCCCACGAGGTGTTCCAGATAGGTGAAAGGCAAGTCTTCACACCGAAGGCCAGCGGCTACTTGTATGCTTTTGCCAACGATGCCTGGCAGGCGTACGGCAATAATCGCGGCAGCGTAAAACTGACGGTTAGCCGCAGATAGATTTTACGATTTCCCTGTTACTGCAAAAAAATCCCCCTATCAAAGCCAGACAGGCTCATTCTCACGGCGCACCAATTCTGTGCGCCGCACCACAAAATATAAAATTGCTTATCCCCTGTTATAAGGGATTATTTTACCCCTCAAATTTATTCTGCACTTGCACAGTGCGGATGCTGATATTCATTGGTTATTTTGCACCAAAACAATGATTTATTTCATGCCAATTCTTATCTAGCCATAAGAAAATTGAATGGCTGCTGATATTTGACTTAATAATGTTATCTTCATCACAAATATCATGCTTGTATAATAAGTTAACTTAATGATTTTAATCAATTTTATAATTAATTTTAATTCTCTTGTTTTGTGTTTTTTAGCCTCTTAAATAGCCCTTCCTGACCCTTTGGTTCAGAAAAAAAACGTTGAACATTTAATTTTTAAAATGATAAAACATTCTCATTCGAGAATTACTTTTCATTTTTACTCCCTACATTGAGGTCTGAGAAAATGGCATTAGAAACAGCAGAAGTTCGTATTGCTCCACGCTGGAAACGTCCCTCAAAAGAGTGGCTCGATGCTTTCGCCGCTTTTCCTGTTGCCAATATCGGCGACGCCATGGAACGCCTGAGTATGTGTGACGCAGGGATTATTCCCCTGACCAATCACACCGCCTTTACCGGTTTTGCATTTCCGGTACAGGTTACGGCGGGCGATAACGCGGCGGTGATCATTGCTCTCGACTACATCGAAGAGGGCGACGTGATGATGATCAACGGCATGGGGCACATCGACCGTGCTCTGGTGGGCGAGCAGTTGACCCAGCGCTTTCAACACGCCGGAGCACGCGGTCAGGTTATCGACGGTGCAGTGCGCGACAAAAAAATTATTGAATCAACTGATTTCCCAACCTACTCACGTGGCACGAGTCCTGCAGGGCCTTACAAGAATGGTCCGGGCGTGATAGGCGAACCGGTTGCCATCGGCGGCGTGGTTTGCTGTGCGGGCGACATCGTCGTTGCCGACGACGACGGCATCATCATTATTCCTTTCTGGAGAGCAGAGGACGTCCTGGAGAAAGTCAAGGAAGTGGCAAAACGTGAAGCCGAGATGACCGCAGAAGTCACCGGACAATACCGCTAAATCACAGCGCACAAGACCGGCCCAGCCACCGTTTTGGGCCGGATTTCATCACTACTTTAGCAGGGCAGAACAATGAATAAATCTCAGGTTGCATCGATGGATTACGCTTTGCCGGCGAGAGACTCGGCAAAAAACAATATCGTCAAACGTGCTTCACTGGCGGGCGGCGTGGGATCCTTTGTTGAGTGGTATGACTACGGCATTTACGGTCTTCTGGTGAGTACGCTGGTGCTAGTGTTTTCCGCCAGCAGCATGAACACCTCTGACGCGGGGCTAATGCTGACCTACGTGGGCTTTACGGTCAGTTTCGTTGTTCGTCCTTTCGGTGGCGTAATTTGTGGATACCTGGGCGATAAAATGGGCCGCCAGAAATTACTCGCCATCCTGCTGTTGATGATTTCACTGGCCACGGCGGCCATCGGCCTGTTGCCAAGCTATGAAAGCATCGGCTGGGCAGCGCCTGCCTTGCTGATTTTACTGCGCGTGGTACAGGGTTTCTCGGCAGGAGGAGAAGTCTCGGGTGCCGGCTCCTTTGTGGCGGAATATGCCGAAGATGACCGCCGTGCGGTCGTCATGTCGCCGCTGGTGATGGGGTCGTTCATCGCCTTGTTGTTCGGTAGCCTGTTAATAAGCGGCCTGATTAATATTTACGGCGCCCAGGCGATGAGGGACTGGGTATGGCGCGTGCCGTTCCTGTTGGCTATCCCGATGGCACTGATCGGCGTTTATATCCGCACCCGCATTCAAGATACCCCTCATTTTCAGATGGTTAAGCAGAATAAAGCGGTAGTGCGCAACCCAATCCGCGAAGTGCTGACCTCTAAACGTCATCTCAAGGCTATCGCGTTGGCGGTGACCTTACCGGCCGTCAACGGACCCGGCTACTACGTGCTGTTCGTTTATATGCCGACCTATCTCAACAAGGTGATGCATTTCGCTCAGATACAGAGCCTGATGGTCACCGCCTGTGGCCTGCTGACCATTATCGGCGCTATCCCGATGATGGCCTGGCTCTCCGACCGTCTTGGCCGTAAGCCACTGCTGATTGCCTCGGCGATAGCGATGGCCCTGCTGGCTTATCCGTGCTTTTGGCTGCTGACGCTGGGCATGATGCCGCTGGCCTGTATGGCCGCGATTCTGCTGGCCTTTGCCTTCGCCGGTCATGCGGCGGTCATTCAGGCCACGCTTGCCGAAATGTTCCCAACTAACGTGCGCTACAGCGCCTACAGCATCGGCTTCAATCTTTCTACGGTGATTTTTGGAGGCTCTGCGCCGCTGCTGATGACCTGGCTCATCGGCCTCACCGGTATCGCCAGCATCCCGAGCTACATGGTTATTATCACCGCGATGCTGACCCTGATTAGTACCTTATATCTCAAAGAAACTGCCGGTAAGCCGCTGCGTGCGGAGTAACGGACCCCGAATGCGTTATCAGAGCAACTGAACATCTGTCGAGGTAATTATGAAACACACGTCAACATGGCGAATGGGATTTGATATTGGCGGCACGTTTACAGATCTGGTGCTGCTAAACGACGAAACAGGCGTCGCGCTTCGTCATAAAACGTTGACTACGCCGCACGATCCGTCCGAGGGGGCTTATACCGGTCTGACTCAGTTGGTCGAGATGGCAGGGCTTGAGGCCAGCGAGATCCAGACGATTACTCACGGGACTACGCTTGCGATTAACGCACTGCTGGAAAGACGCGGCGCGAAAACCGCCTTCGTCGTCACCCAAGGTTTTCGTGATGTTCTGGTGCTGGGGCGTGAATATCGCTATGACATTTATGACCTTAACGGTGCACCTGCCGCGCCGTTAATCCCCCGTTCACAGGCCTATGAAATCAATGAACGCCTGACCAGTAAAGGTGACGTTGTCACACCGTTGGACGAGCAGGAAGTGGTCACGTTGGCGGCAAAACTGCGCGATGAGGGCTACGAGGCCGTGGCCGTGCTCTGTATGCATGCCTACGCCTGGCCCGAACATGAGAATCGCATCGAAGCCATTTTGAGTCGCGAACTGCCGGGGGTTTCAATTTCGGTGTCGCACAAAGTTTCCCGCGAAATTCGCGAATATGACCGTGGCGTGTTGACCGCCATGAACGCCTTCGTGCAGCCCAAAGCTCGCAACTACATGGCGCGTCTTGAGCAGAAGCTGCGCGACGGCGGTTTCATTTGCGACTGGCTGGTGATGGGCTCCAACGGTGGCCTGATGGCTCCGCAGGTCGCGGCGGACTTTCCCACCCGCATCATCGAGTCCGGTCCTGCGGGGGGTATCGTGGCTACCGCCGCGTTTGCCCGTAAGAACGGTCACAGCCAGGTGCTGGCATTTGATATGGGCGGCACCACGGCGAAGGCCTGCGTTGTGCGCAACGGCGAACCTTCCATTACGACCGACTATGAGGTCGGGCGCGCCGACCGTCTGTTGAAAGGCAGCGGGTTGCCGGTGAAACTGCCGGTGGTCGACATGATTGAAATCGGTGCGGGCGGCGGCAGTATTGCGCGCGTTGATTCGCTCGGCCTGCTGGAAATAGGTCCCGAAAGCGCCAGTGCCTACCCAGGGCCGGCCTGCTATGGACGTGGCGGCGAGTTGCCTACCGTTACCGACGCCAATCTGGTCCTCGGCCTGCTTGACCCAGACGCCTTCCTCGGTGGGCGGATGACCCTCGACGTTGCTGCCGCCCGCAAGGCTATTTCGCGTATTGCCGAGCCTTTGGGCCTGAGCATCGAAGACGCGGCGTGGGGCATTCACGAAGTGGCCAACAGCAAAATGGCCGAGGCGCTGCGCACGCACTCCGTTGAGAAAAACGTCAGCCCGCACCAGATGACCATGCTGGCCTTTGGTGGCGCAGGCCCGAGCCACGCCTGGTCACTTGCCAAGATTCTGAGCGTTAAAAAGGTCTATTTCCCGAATGGTGCTGGCGTGTATTCCGCCTTTGGACTGCTGACTGCACCGCCGAGCGCCGACTTCGTGCGCAGCGATCGCTGCCGTCTACAGCCCGGTATCGACATGGCGGCCGTGCATCGTACTTTCGCCGAAGGGTTTGATGAAGCCTTTACCACACTGGCCGCAGCCAACGTAGAACCGGCTACCGCCAGCACGCAAAAACTGGCCGACGTGCGCTACGTCGGACAAGGCTCGGAGCTGACCGTCAGCCTGCCGGGATCCTTTATCGAACAGGGTGACGTTGACGCACTGATTGCCGCCTTCGAAGACGCCCATTTTGCTCGCTTTGGCCGTACGCTGAAAGGACAGGGCGTGGAAGTGGTCAACTGGCGTGGCCGCGTTCAAACCACGCCACCGCAGATGAATACCAGCGACAAGCAGGCTCAGCCAGACGAGGGCGCGCAGGAGAAAACCCTTGCCGTTTATCTGGGCCGCGACGAAGGGTTCAGCGATTGTCGCGTCGTGCCGCGTAGCCTAATGGTCACTCATGCCTGGATTGATGGCCCTGCATTATTGCAGGAGAAAGAGTGTGCGATTTATGTCGGACCCGGTGCGTCCGCCATGCTTGATGAACAAGGCAATATTCTGATGGAGCTGAAATAATGACGACCTCAACCCCTGATAACCTGCGTTTTCTGAATGACCCGATCAGCCTGAGGATCACCTGGGACCGTCTGGTCAGTATCTCTGAGGAGGCGGCCGCGACGCTGGTCAACATGGCCTTCTCAAGCATTATTCGTGAGGTAGGCGACTATTCTTGCCTGCTGATGGACGCCAAAGGCAATTCGCTGGCGCAGCCAAAAACCAGCGTTCCGGTGTTTATCGGGACCTTACCGGCGACGGTGCGTCATCTGCTGGCGAAATATCCGGCCGAGACGCTCAAGCCGGGCGACAGCCTGATTACCAATGATCCCTGGCTGGGAACCGGCCACCTGAACGACGTCACCATTGTCACGCCGGTGTTCCGCGACGGTAAACTGGTGGCGTTCACCGGCTCGGCGGCACACATGTCCGACATCGGCGGCTCGCTGAATATGGGCTCGTCGCGCGACATGTTTGAAGAGGGCTTCCTGATCCCGCCAAGCAAACTGATGCTCGAGGGCGAGGTGAATCAGCAGCTGCTGGACCTGCTGCTGGCTAACGTGCGCTCACCGGATCAGGTGGAGGGCGACCTGCACGCAATGCTTGCTGCCAACCAGATTGGTGCCAACGGCCTGCTAGGCCTGATGGATGACCTGAAGCTCGACTCGGTAGAGCCGCTGGCGGAGAAAATCCATTCCCTGACTGAAAACGCGATGCGCAAGGCGATTGAGGCGGTGCCGGACGGACGTTATGAGGCGGCGGTCGATATTGGCGATTACGAAGGCGACATTCACCTTAACGTGGCGGTGATTGTCGACGGCAGCAACATCACGATTGACTACGCCGGTTCGTCCGCCGAATCCCTGTTTGGCAGCAACTGCCCGATGTCGTTTACCTACGCCTACAGCGTTTATCCGCTGAAGTGCCTGCTGGAGCCGCATCTGCCGAACAACGAAGGCTGCTTTAAGTCGATCACCGTGACCGCGCCGGTAGGTTCTATCGCTAACGCCCGTCCGCCGTGCGCGGTGGAAATGCGTAACCGCGTAGGACACATGGCGCACGCCGCCATCTTTACCGCGCTTTCAGAAATCATGCCCGAGCGCGTGATGGGCCATTCCGGCAGTGCGCCGGTGACCTGTGACGTTTTCGCCGGTCAGTTTGACGACGGCCGCCGCTTTGTTGAAAGCCTTTGCGTTAACGGCGGTACTGGCGCGCGGCCTTCTGCCGACGGAATCGTGACCGGTTTTCCGGGCAACATGTCATCGACGCCGGTCGAGCTTATCGAGTCCGCGACGCCGCTGCTGTTTACCGAAAAATCCATCGTGCCGGACTCCGGAGGCGCAGGTCGCTATCGCGGCGGCGTGGCCCAGCGCATGGTGATCCGCAACACCAGCAAATTCCCACTCTCGCACAGCATGTTCTATTCGCGTCAAAAGCATCCGGCGCAGGGCGTACTGGGCGGTGAAGCAGGTGCGCCTAACTTTATTGCCATCAACGGCAAACAGCTGGAAAAACCGGTCGGTCGTCACGACGTGTTCCCGGGGGATGAGGTCACGATTCAGATGCCAGGCGGCGGCGGTAAAAGCCCGGTTGCTGAACGCAGCAAAGCGGCCATTCTGTTTGATTTGCAGGAAGGCTACATCACCGAAGAAGGCGCACTGCGCGACTACGACGTCACTATCGAAGAATTGGCAAGGGGCTGAACATGGATTCATTACAAGGAAAAGTCATCATCGTTACCGGTGCAGGCAGCGGGATTGGCAAGAGCTCGGCAGAGCTGCTGGCGTCGCGCGGTGCGAAGGTGGTGCTGGTGGGGCGTCGTAAAGAGGTGCTTGAAGGCGTGGCGCGCGGCATTCGCGAAAACGGCGGTCAGGCCTGGAGCTGTGCGACGCATATCGAAAATAAGGACGAGGTTCAGGCGCTGATTAGCTGGGTCAACGGCGAGCTTGGCACGGTCGATATTCTGGTTAATAACGCTGGCAGCGCCAGCAAAACGCTGAATGCGCGCTGGATTGAAGAAGAGGAGTGGCAACAGGTGCAGGACGTCAACCTCAAGGCCGTGTTTCTGCTGACACAGGCGGTGCTGCCCGGCATGTTGGCGCAGAAGAATGGCACCATCATCACCGTGTCGTCGCTGGCGGCGCTGCGTCCAAACCTGCTGGGCGGTGCGGCTTACGGGGCGGCCAAGGCTGGCGTGCGCAACTTTATGACTTACCTGCACAATACCTTCCGCAACGACGGCATCCGTTCAACCTGCATCCTGCCGGGCGAGGTAAATACCCCGATTATGGATAACCGCGCGAATCCGCCAACGCAAAGTATTCGCGACAACATGGTGCAGCCGGAGGACGTCGCCGAGGCAGTGGTACTCTGCGCTGGGCTGCCAGCCCGCACGGTGATTGAAGAACTGATCGTCGCGCCTACCTTTATGCGTGATATTTCGGGCGACCTCGAGCTGAGCCGCTGGAAGGGTGCACCGGCTGATTTATCAGCCAAATAATCATCTTTCGGCGAAACGTTCAAGGGTGGTGAGCCTTCGCCGAACTTGCAAAAATTAAGGGTGAAACATGTCTTCTTTAGCTAAAAAATTCACGGCCTCCGAGGCTGTATTACGTATCGAACGCACTTCTTTACGCGTGCAGCAGCCAGCCTCCAGCGGCGATATGGTCTCGCTGGCGATGGGCGAGCCAGATTTTGATACCCCGCCGCGCATCGTGCAGGCGGCGGCCGACGCCCTGAAAAACGGTTTTACGCACTATGCGCCGTTGCTGGGGGACAAACTGCTGTGTGAAGCTCTGGCAGAAGAGGTTTCGGCCCAGTCGGGGTATCCGGTGAAACCGGGCGAAGTGCTGGTCACCCACGGCGGTACCGCAGGGTTGGCGGCGGCGATTCTGTCGATGGTGAATCCAGGCGATCGTGTCGTTATCCCCGATCCGACCTATTCTCTGTACGCCGATCTGGTTAACATGGCAGGCGGAATTTGCGTGCCAATGCCGTGCAAGGCGGACCTGCACTGGGACCTCGAGCTGCTTGACCACTGCCTCGAGGGCGCGAAGCTGTTCGTCTTCTGTAACCCAGGCAATCCGACCGGTATCGTGCATACGCGTGAAGAGATTGAGACCCTGGGCCGTCTGGTAAATCAGCACGATACGCTGGTCATCGCCGATGAGGCCTACAGCGACCTGGTGTTTAACGGCAAGCCGTTTACTTCGGTGTTGCAGGTGCCAGCGTTCCGCGGCCGTACGCTGTTTTGCCAAACCTTTTCAAAAAGTTATGCCATGACAGGTTGGCGCGTAGGTTATCTTGCTGGTCCGGCTGATATGATTGCCGCCGCCGCCCGCGTGCACAATTCCGTTAACGGCTCGGTCAACACCGCCGTCCAGCGTGCGGCGGTTGTGGCGCTGAAGGAGTGCAAGGATGATGTCAAACGTATGTATGATGTTTACCGTGAACGCCGCATTCTGATGATGGAAGGCCTGCAGGCCATCCCCGGTTTAAAACTTAACGAACCGGAAGGCGCATTTTACTGCTTCCCGTCATATTCGTTGCCTATTCCGGCGATCGATATGGTGGCACTGCTGCGCGAACAGGGTATCGCCGTGCGTCCGGGCAGTGAGTTTGGTGCAGCGGGAGAAGGGCATCTTCGCCTTTCCTACGCCGCCAGCAAAGAGGCGATTGCCGAAGGGGTCAAGCGGCTCAAGCGCGGGCTGGCATCACTGGGTTGATTCATTATTGGACATTCCACTAATGGCGTAAGTACAGATTGAAACAAGGCAGAGAGTGAAATGGCAAAAACCATGCGTAGTGATACCGAAAGGAATCGAAAAAACTTGATCCAGGCTGGTGCGCGGCTGTTTGAAGTCTCGGAAGGCCCTATCAGCATGACGGAAATCGCCAACGAAGCCGGGGTTTCCGTTGCGACTGCCTATCGCCAGTTTGCCTCGGTTGAAGAGGTGTTGAACACCTACCGTCAGGAAGTGGGTCAGCTGCTGCTTGAATACAGTCAGGAGCAGACCGGTAGCGGCCTCGAAAGGCTTGAAAAGGTCAGCCGCTACTGGATAAAACTGGTGCGGCAGCGCGGCGCGGCGATGGTGCCGATGCGTAACCGCCGGGGCTATCTCGAACGTCTGTGGGAAGGCGCGGAATACCTGCTGGTGCAGGCTAATTCTGTCCGTCCGGCCTTGCGTGACGCGATGGCGGAAATGAGCCTTCCGGATATCGGTGATAAAGCCGTGTTCCTGTGGAACATTCTTTTTGACCCACGTGAGATTTTTGACCTGTTGGATACCGTTGGGCTGAGTGAAAAACAGGTGGGAAGCCAGCTGATGTCGGTACTTATTGGCGGACTACAGGGCTTCGCACACGCCAATTCATTCTCTGTGGAAGATTATCGCGTTAAATAATACCGTCCCTTGCCGCAGGCGCGCCCTGCGGCAAGGGGCAGAATCTGTTATCTACCTGAATAGCTTACTGAATAGTCGTTAAAAAATAACACACATTTTTATTATCACTCACCGGTGAGGACTTTGTTCGCCTGAATGATGAGCCCCCTAAATTAAGAGGTTAAATAATGACTGCGCTTTCTTACGTTTCGGACGATGCAGATTCCGCCTGGGCAACCTATTTGGCGCAGGTTGAACGCGTGCTGCCCTACCTCGGTGACCTGACCCGTTGGGCGGACACGCTGCGTCACCCTAAAAGAGCCTTGATAGTCGATATCCCGCTGGAGATGGACGACGGCTCGGTCCGCCACTTCGAAGGATATCGGGTGCAGCATAATCTCTCGCGGGGACCGGGCAAGGGCGGCGTGCGTTTTCATCCTGACGTCACGCTGGAGGAGGTGATGGCGCTTTCTGCCTGGATGACCATTAAAAGTGCCGCGCTCAATCTGCCGTTTGGCGGTGCCAAAGGCGGGGTGCGCGTCGATCCCCGTGAGCTTTCGGTGAAAGAGCTTGAGAGGCTGACTCGCCGCTATACCAGCGAGATTGGCAACATCATTGGGCCGCAGCAGGATATTCCCGCGCCCGACGTTGGCACCAATGCGCAGGTCATGGCCTGGATGATGGACACCTATTCGATGAACGTCGGTGCGACCACCACCGGCGTCGTGACCGGCAAACCGGTTCATCTCGGTGGGTCGCTGGGGCGCGTGAAAGCGACCGGCCGTGGGGTATTTGTTACCGGCATGGCGGCGGCGGCGCGCATTGGGCTGGACGTTGCAACCAGTCGCGTGGCCGTGCAGGGGCTCGGTAACGTCGGCAGTATTTCTGCCGAGCTTTTCTATCAGCAGGGTGCGCGTATTGTCGCAATTCAGGACCATAGCGGTAGCCTCTATCGAGAAGAAGGTATTGATATTCCGGCTTTATTAGCGTGGCAGCGCGAGCATGGCAGCATTGCCGGATTCACTCAGGCCGAGTCGATACGTGACCGTGATTTCTGGCTTAAAGCGTTCGATATCCTGATACCGGCCGCGCTCGAAGGGCAAATCACCGTGGAGCGCGCCAGAGCGCTCAACTGTCGACTGGTGCTGGAAGGCGCTAACGGACCGACGCTGCCTGCCGCCGATGATATTTTGCGCCAGCGCCAGATTACCGTGGTGCCTGATGTCATCTGCAATGCCGGTGGCGTTACCGTCAGTTATTTCGAATGGGTTCAGGATTTCTCGAGCTTCTTTTGGAGCGAGGAAGAGATTAATCAGCGGCTCGACTGCATCATGAAAGACGCATTGTCCGCAGTGTGGAACAAGGCTGAAAGCCTGAGCGTGACACTGCGTACTGCCGCCTATGCCGTAGCCTGTGAGCGTATTCTTATGGCGCGTAAGGACCGGGGACTTTATCCGTAACCGCGTTGCATCACGACGGGTGATTGCGTCATCGCGTTTCGTGATACCGAATACTAATAATAATACTGCCTCCCCAGCAGAAGTCGTGGTCTCTTTTACCCGCCGTTTGGCGGGTTTTTTTATCTTCTATTTGTGCTAAGCATCGCCGTTTTATGCATTTAACTTTGTAAATTCTGTTACGCATAATGGCCGAACTTTGATTTTCACACTTAGGGACAACCGTTTATGACGCAGCTCAACATTTCTCATCTCGCTTTCCTCACGCCCGGCAATTACCCCGATGACGCACCCTGGCAAGGTCTTGAAGAGACTCTACAGCTGTTTGAGACCGGTGAACGGCTGGGCTACAACGGTGCCTGGGTTCGCCAACGCCATCTCGAGCACGGCGTTTCGTCGGCCAGTACCTTCCTGGCCGCCGCCAGTCAGCGTACCAGCACCATCGAGCTGGGTACGGCGGTCATTCAGGTTGGCTACGAAAGCCCGTTCAGACTGGCGGAGGACCTGTCGACGGTGGACGTGCTGTCGCACGGACGTTTGAACGTCGGCTTAAGCGCCGGTCAACCTGCTCATGCCGAGCTGTTAGGGCCTGAGGTTTTCGATGACCACTGGCGAGCGCAGGACTTTTCGTATCATCGCGTTACGCGGCTTATCGACAACCTGAGCGGTCGCTACCTTGGTGACAAAGAGAGTTTTATCGAGTCTCCCGGTAATCGCCAACGCCCAAGATTGCAGCCTTATGCGCCGGGACTGACCGACCGCCTGTGGTACGGCGGCGGTTCGCTGCGTTCCGTAAAATGGGCGGGGTCGCAGAACCTGAATCTGTTAATTGGCAATCTCACCTCGGGTGAGGGAACCGACGATTATTACACCGCGCAACTGCGCCAAATTGAGGCTTTTCGTTCGGCATTGCCAGCCAACGCAGTGCGAACACCGCGCATAGCACGCGGTAGAGTCGTAGTGCCGTTCGACAGCGCCGATGCGGCGACCCGCAAGCGCTACGCCGATTTTGCGGCCTCACGTCATGCGCGCACGCTCTCCCCACAGGGCGAACGCCGTACGCTGTTTTCACCAGACCTGGTCGGAAGCGCCGACCAAATTCTCGAACAGCTTCATCAGGATCCGTTGCTGCAGGAGGTTGAAGAGCTGCGCATCGAGCTGCCGTATGAGTTCAATATCGACGAGTATAAGCAGATTCTGACCGACTTCATCACGCTTATTGCCCCGGAAATTGGCTGGAGTAGGGCAACACCGGTTGACTATCGCGCGACGGCTTAGCCATAAACGCTAAGCAACCGACCGTTGTCGAAAGAAAGAAAAATGCCATGGTTACTGAAGAGTGTGGCTCAGGGGCAGACCGCCCGGCCTGCCCTGAGACTTTTGGGGTGTGAACACAGACTGCTTTTTGTCTAGACCCAGACTTCTACGACGTGAGAACTGCCGTCGTCTTTGACGGGGATCATCCTGTCAGACAAAGGTTGGCCGTCGAGCGTCACGCGTCGCTCGTCCTCAGCGCGTTTCACGGTTATCTGATACTGACTGCTGCCTTGTTGATAAGTGAGCGTCACCTGCGGCCAGTGGTCGGGAAGCTGTGTATTGATGGCAATGCAGTCGCCGTGACGCGTAATGCCCAGCAGTGACTCGACTATCAGCCGATAGGCCCAGCCGGCCGAGCCGGTATACCAGCTCCAGCCGCCGCGCCCAACGTGTGGCGTGACGCTGTAGATGTCAGCTGTCATCACGTAAGGTTCAACCTTATAGCGTTCTGCGGCTTCGCGGGTCAGGCTGTGGTTGATAGGGTTGATGGCGGCCAACAGCTGCCATGCGCGACGCGTTTCTCCCATCTCTGCAAAGGCCATCACCGCCCAAATCGCACCGTGGGTGTATTGCCCACCGTTTTCGCGTACACCGGGCAGATAACCGCGAATATAACCCGGATTCGGGCCTTTATCGTCGAACGGTGGGGTCAGCAGTTTGATCAGCCCCGCGTTTTCATCAACCAGGCGTTGGTCAAGCGCATGCATCGCCCGCTGGGTCCGTTCGGCATCCTCTGCGCCCGCAAGCACCGCCCAACTTTGCGCGATAGCATCGATTTGGCACTCGGGGTTAAGGTGTGACCCCAGCGTTTCTCCGCTGTCGAAATAGCCGCGCAAATACCACTCACCGTCCCAGGCGTGGTCGTGAAGGTTTTTCTTCAGTTGAGCGGCCTGTTGACCGCAGAGAGCGATGATGTCGGTCTGACCGAGCTTGTCGGCGAGCAGGGCGAAGTTTTGCAGAACCTTGAGAAGGAAGAATCCAAGCCACACGCTTTCACCGAGCCCTTTAATGCCCACGTTGTTCATGCCGTCGTTCCAGTCGCCGCTGCCCATCAATGGAAGTCCGTGTTCACCAAATTTCAGACCGTATTTAATCGCCCGCACGCCGTGCTCAAACAGCGATTCACTCTGCGGACTGAGCTGAGGCTGGCCATAGAATGACTCCTCGTCGGCGGCCAGCAGCCGCGTCTCGAGATAGGCCACGGGCTGGTGGACCACGTCAACGTCCTGAGTTACCTCAACATAATGACAGATGGCCAGCGGCAGCCACAGGTAGTCGTCGGAACAGCGCGTGCGCACACCTTTACCGGACGGTGGATGCCACCAGTGTTGTACGTCGCCCTCCAGAAACTGACGTGAGGCGCAGAGTAAGATTTGTTCGCGCATCCTCTCGGGCGCGGCGTGAGCCAGCGCGAGAGTGTCCTGTAGTTGGTCGCGGAAGCCAAAGGCACCGCCGGACTGATAATAGCCGCTGCGCGCCATAATCCTGCTCGCGAGGGTCTGATAGATAAGCCAGCCGTTGACCAGCAGATTCACCGCGGGTTCTGGCGTGGTGACCTGAATTTTGTCGAGCTTTTGGTGCCAGTGATGGTGAGTCTGACACAGTGCTTTACGGGCAGACTCTTGATTCAGGAATTGCTGAATTAACTCACCGGCCTCCTGAACGTTTTTGCCTACGCCGAGTGCGAACACCAGCGTTCGTCTGTCGCCGTCGATAAGTTTGGTCGCAGACTGGACCGCCGCACAGGCGTCGAGCGCGGAACCGGTTTTGTTGGAAAGCCTTTCCTGTTGCAGGGCGGCAGGTGCGGCCAGCGAGCCGTTGCGCCCTAAAAATTCACGGCGGTCACCGGTGACCGAACAGTGAACGCCGGTGACAGCGAAAAAGGCGGTGCGTTCGCTTTCGGGGGTGCCGTAATAGTTGGTGGCCAGCACGCCGCAGCCGAGGTTGACCTCGGCGACTCGGGTAGCGATGTGCATTTCAGATTTCGCGCGCAGGTCGGCCAATACCCATTCAACGTAGCCGGTGGCTGAGAGCTTGCGCGTTCTGCCGGAAAGGTTGCTTAGCGTCAGAATAAACAGTTTCACCGCGGCGTTCTCGTCCACCAGCACGGTCATTTCGCTGTCGATGCCCAAATGACGATGCTCAAAGACGCTATAACCAAATCCGTGGCGGCAGAGGTAGTCGCCGTCGGTACGCACCGGCTGCGGCATCGGTGACCAGATTTCGCCGCTCTCTTCGTCACGCAGATAAAACGCCTCACCCCCGCTGTCGCTGACGGGGTCATTCTCCCAAGGCGTAAGCCGATACTCGTGGGCATTTTCGAACCAGGTATAGGCCTGCCCAGATTCTGAAATCACACTGCCAAAGTTGTCGTTGGCCAGCACGTTGGCCCAGGGGGCCGGCGTATCCTGACCAGGTCGAAGCACAATCTGGTATTCACGACCGTCGGGTGAGAATCCCCCCAGCCCGTTATAGAACGCCAACGAGTCGGTCGGAAACTCGCGCGCAGGGCTGGCGAGCGGAGGGAGATTTTTCAGCGTTTCAAGCTTTGGCTGCATATGAATCAGCGGCTGCATTTTTTTGCTCATTCGGTCAGTGAGCTCGCCGTTGCGATCGTCGATAGCGACGGCGGCCACGCTCATCAAAAGCATCAGGTCTTCTGGCGGAATGTGCTCGGTAATACGCACGAATATTCCGCCATTTTTGTCAATAAGCCCGGACTCAGAACCCACGGCGATGCGGTCGAGAATTTCGTTATGCAGGTCCTGCTGATAGCCCTCATGGGAATCATTGAGGATAACCAAATCTACCGGTAACCCTTTCATTCTCCAGTAACTGTGGGCCTGGATAAGCGTAGTCACCAGTGCGATATTTTCAGTTTGGGTGATGGAAAGCAACACGATAGGCAGGTCGCCGGAAAGCGAATGGCTCCACAAGGCAGACTGTCCACGCCGGTTGCGGCTGAGGATCAAGGCATCTGGTCGCATCTCGGCGCTAGGGAAGATAATCGCACCGGCAAGCTGGTTGTACAGGTTGGCCTGCTCTTCGGTCGCGTTAATCTGGCGCAGCGCCACCTGGCTGTGCGAGCGTGCGATGGCAAATACGCGGTCGGCGATGTTGTTGTCGCGGTATTTTTCCATCATCGACAGGCTCTGCAAACGTGTTTCCGCAATGCCGTAGACCAGGTCAACGACCAGCGGGATCCCGGGCTTGAGTTCAACCTGCTGGCGGATAGCGAGAATGGGGTCGAGTACCGCACCGGCGCTGTTATCGAGCAATCCTGAACGGCTCATCGCCAGAGGGGATGACGGTGTCCGGCCGCGTCCGACAAAGGCCGCACGGTCGGTGGAGAAGGAGGTCTCACGCTCCGTCTCGCCGTGAATAGCGGTCATGTGGAACAACCACGGGCAGTCCTCGTTTTCTTCACGCGGGCGGCGATGACAGAGAATGCCTTCTCTGTCAGGCACCAGCTCGGTCTGGACAAACAAGTTACTAAAGGCCCGGTGCGCCATGTCGTTAGCCAAAGGCGCGAGTACCACCTCTGCGTAGGTGGTTATCTCGACGATGCGCGGTTGACGCCCACGATGTGTCAGGGTCAAACGCCGAATCTCGACGTCATCTTCCGGTGAGACCACGATTTTGGTTTGAATGCTCAGCGAGCCTTCAATGCGGGTGAACTCGGCGGCGGCGTCGGTAAACACCACCTGGTATTGTCCGTTTTTCTTCCCCGCCGGCTGCCAGGTATTACTCACCACTTCACCGGTGTTTGGGTCAGAGATATAGCAGAAAGTGCCGTAGTTATCGCGCGTTGCGTCTGCACGCCAGCGGGTCAGGGCCAAATCTCGCCAGGTGCTGTAGCCACCGCCTGACTGTGTCAACATCAGGTGATATTGGGTGTTCGACAGTAGCTGAACCTCTGGCGTTGGCGTGTCAACGCGCGTGAACTGCCGCGGTTCGACACTAACCGATTGCAGCGCATCAATGGTGTCAAACTGCCTGCGTGGACTGTACATGGTCGGTGCGTCCGGCACGCGTTCCTGCAACAGCAGCAGGGCCGACTGGAAGGAAGGATTCTTTACGAAGCGCTCAACCATCGGTGCATCGAGCAGAGTGTGAGACAGCGCGAGCAGGCTCATGCCCTGATGGTGCGCCATGTAGGTGCGCACCAGCGAGAAGTTTTCTTCGTGATTGAGCCGCGATCGCGAGTAGTCCAGCGCCTCATAAAAGCCATACTTACCGCGTGCACCAAGAGTTTCAAGGCGCAGCAGGTTGTCACAGGCCTGCTGCGGTTTGACCATCAGCGCCATCACCGAAGCATAGGGCGCGATGACCATGTCCTCGCCCAAACCGCGTTTCAGCCCTAACCCCGGCACGCCGAAAGCGCGATACTGGTAGTTTTGGGCGGCGTCGAAGGCCGCGTAGGCCGATTCGGAGATGCCCCACGGGACGTCGTTTTCTTGCCCCCAGGCAATTTGGCGGGCAACGGCGGTGCGGCCCATTTGCAGCAGCAGAGAGTCTGGGTAGGTTGGCATCACCAGCTGCGGCATCAGATATTCGAACATCGAACCGCTCCACGACATCAGCGACGGCTGTCTGTCGATCAGCGTAAACAGCCGCCCCAGCGCAAACCAGCTCTTCAACGGCAGCTGGTTGGTCGCGATAGCGAAATAGCTGGTCAGGCGAATCTCTGACGGTAACAGGTCATAGTTACCGCCGTCGAGTTTGTTAGTGTCACAGTTATAGCCCACGCTCAGCAGTTGGGTTTCTTTCTTATACAGGAAGTGGAAATCCATACGGGCGTGATCGGTGAGACGCAGTTCAAGCTCGTTAATCAACACCAGTCGCTGTCGCGCCAGATGGGCGGTCTCCTCAATCAGCGCCTGATCCAGACCCGGTACTTTATTCTCCAGCTGCGACAACCACAGCAGCGAAGGCAGTTTTTTGTCCCGTGGCTCGTTCTTCATCCAGGCGAACAGCTGCGACCACTCGGTGCAAAATGCCTCCAGCTGGCGGTGAAGCTCGCGCAACCCGAGGCTCTCGGTGCCATTATGCTGCAACAGGTCTGTCGCAATGCCCAGCATGGCTTCGAGCTCGGGATAAACCCTGTGAACAGGGCGCTGCACGGCCTTGGCCCAACGTTGGCGCATCAGGCTCAGGCCTTCGCGCTGTAGCGGGTTAGCCTCATTCTCAATCAGCAGCAGGGTATCTTCGAGGCCCGTCAGAACCTGTTTGATGTCGATAACCGGCTGATGGCGAAGCGCAGCGATACCGGTGGACAGCACCAATAAATGTCCGGCCAGATTGCCGCTGTCAACGCTCGAGATATAGCGTGGATTGAGCGGCTGAAGGGTACGCGTGTCATACCAGTTATAAAGGTGACCCCGGTAGTGCTCGAGCTTGTCCAGCGTATCCAGCGTAAGGTTAGTGCGCTGAAGCAGTTCCCCCTGTGTGATATAGCCAAAGTCCATTGCCGTTAAATTCGCCAGCAGGGAAAGGCCAATATTGGTCGGTGAGGTGCGGTGAGCAATCTTCGGCTCAGGCACTTCCTGGTAGTTATCCGGTGGCAGCCAGTTTTCCTGCTGATTCACAAAGGTGGAGAAATAGGACCAGGTCTCGCGGCTAGTGCGCCGCAGGAAGGTGCGCTGGGTGCAATCAATTTCAGCCTTGGGTTTTTCTGGCTTGCGACTGAGCCAGCCGAGCAGCAGCGGGGCCACTATCCACAGCAGGCCTAACGCCATCGAAACCGGCAAAAACGGCGGATTGATGTGCTGGGTCAATGCCATGATAAGCACACCCGCGAGTGGGTTAACCCACATGATGCGATACAGGTTTTCTGCTGACAGCAGAAACTGTGGCTTGCCGTCCTGCCCACTGCTGGCCCATTCATGCAGCCGACGATGGCTAACGTTAAGCCGCCAGAGGGTCACTACAATGGCCTTTAAGGTATAAGCGCTTTCATGCGGCAGGGTGGCAAGATAGATACCGATGCGTGCCAGCCGCGATAAAATACCGAGCGCGACCGATTTTATATGCGGCAAAAGCTGCACCTGCGCACCTTTGTTCAACAGGTTCAGTGCCAGCGCGGCCGCACTCGGCAACAGCAAAAGGGTGGTGATAAACAGCAGCCAGTAAAGCGTGTTGGGCGCCAGCAACAGTGCAGCAAACAGCATCATCAGTAACGCGGGGGCGGCGAGGCTCCGCCGCAGGTTATCGAGCAGTTTCCAGCGTGACAGCATGCTTAACGGGTTCGGGCAGCGGGTTCCGTCGGCCTGTTCTACGCGCAGCCGCAGCCAGTTTAGCAACTGCCAGTCACCGCGTATCCAGCGGGTTCGCCGCGCAACGTCAACCAGATAGTTGGCGGGATACTGCTCATACAGCACCACGTCGCTCAGTACCCCGGAGCGAGCATAGCAACCCTCGAGCAAGTCGTGGCTTAACACCAGATTCTCAGGGCAGGTATTGTCGGTCGCGCGGGTAAACATCGCCACGTCGTAAATGCCTTTGCCGACGAATGATCCTTCACCGAAGATATCCTGATAAATATCGGATGACATCGAGGTATAAGGGTCAGTGCCCGGCAGACTGCTGCACACGGCAGCGTAACGACTCTGCCCGTAGCGGGGGATCTCCTCGGCGAGCCGCGGCTGGAGAATGCTATAACCTTTGACCACTCTTTTTAGCGCCGGGTCATAGACCGGACGATTAAGCGGGTGCGCCATCGCCGCAACCAGCTGATGTGCGTGGTCGCGAGGTAGCAGCGTGTCGCTGTCGAGCGTAATGACATAGCGAACGTATGAAAGCTGGGCCTGAGTTGCGCCGACCAGGGTGGTAAACGTACTCTCCTCCCCGAGCAGCCAGCGGTTCAGGGCGCTCAGCTTGCCGCGTTTTCTTTCATAGCCCATCCATACGCCCTGCGAAACATTGAGCTGACTCTCGCGATGCAGCAGCGTGAAGCGGGCGTTATGGTCGGCGTCATAGCGGCGGTTGAGCTGAATAATGCGGTTGCTGGCGTAGTTGAGCAACTGCTGATCGAGTTGCAAAATAGCGGTCTTGCTGTCAAAAAAGTCGGCGATGAGCGCGAAATAGAGATGCTGATGAGTATTGCCCAGATAGCAAACCTCAAGGCTTTCTATCAGCTTGTCAATGCCGCTTCGACTGCCCAGCAGGCAGGGAACGGCAACCAACGTGGCGCATTCTTCAGGGATATGCAGTGAAAAGTCCATTTTCGGCAGTGCGCGAGGCGTGCGGCTGCGGCTGGCGGTTTCATTAAGCAGGTCCATGGTGAACTGGCTGCACATAATGACAATCGGCAGCAGCAGGAGCCACATCGTCCAGCCCATCCCGCTCTGATCGCTCTCGAACAGTAAATTAGCGGTCAGGGCGGTGATAAGCAGACTCAGGCTGCCAAGCCACGACAGCAGGGGCGTTTTGTTCATCTGATGACGGAAATAGTTCATCAATGAATAGCGGATATTCAGCGTTTTTTCGAGCTCGCTGCGTCCGGAATCGACCAGATAGTACCCGACGTGCTGTTGGCTGCCTTCTGGAGAGCGCTGACTCATCCCGATGACATGCCGGGCGATTTCCTCTTCGCTAAACGGGCAATGGCGTGCCAGTTTCTCGATGACGTGACGATAGTTATCACGGGTGGCGAAAGACATGGCCGGATAAATTCCGGCCGGATCCTCGTGCAGCACCTTTTCAACCACCGAGACGCTCTCGGCAAAGTCAGCCCAGTTCATCTCGTTCAGCTTACGCAGTCCCGCAATGCTGTTGCTCACCGACAGTTGGCTCAGCGCCAGCTGCTGATTGAAGCGCACGATGAGTTCGGCGGAGGTTAAGCCAACGTCGGCGAGTCGTTGTTCAATCCAGGTCAGCGGCAGCGCCAGCATTGAACCGTGTCCCTGAAGACGGCGCACCAGTTCGGCAACAAACGCGTTGGTGCGCGGCGGGTTGCTGCGTGCCATATCGGCAATCACGATGATGAGACCGGCCGGATCGTTCTCCGCGCTTTGCTGCATCTTGTTGGCCCAGCTTTCGGCAAGATTACGTTCGCGCTGCGCCTGGGTTACCTCGATACTGATACGCCGCAGGTTTTCGATAAGTGCCAGGCGCAGCATTCCCGGAAAAGCCCATAGCTCGCCGAGTCGCAGCGGGGTTACCTGCTGGTAGGCATTGATAAAGCGCGTCAGGGTACAAGCGTCCCAATGGCCATCGCTGTGGGCAATAGCCTCGGTGGCGATGTCGTAAATACGCGGACAACTCTGTGGGCTAACCAGCGTGGGCAGCCCCATACCGAAGTTTTTAGGCAACAGCTGGCGCACCAGCCTGATGTGTTCTTCAATCAGGTAGAAGTTATCGAGCAGCCACTCACCGGCGGGTGCGATACTTTTGTCTCCCCCGGCGCTGAGAACGTTACAGTTGTCCGAGAGGATCTTTTCACTCTCGGTGAGCCGGTTCAGCAAATAGTAGGGCGCCTTTCTGGTCGAAAGCTTGTGCGATTGAGCCAGTTTCTCTCCGAACCGCTCCATCTGGTCGATGGAAAAAATTTCTGCGGCGAGGGGGGCAACTTCGCTGCCGTCCTTGCGCTGTGCGGGTGTTGTTCCCTGTGAAGCCTGGGGATCTCTTCTGTTCTTAATCCATTGAACGAAAGCCATTTTCAAGAAAATTTCCTCGCGCGTACGCAAGAGGATCGAGCATAAGAAACGTAATGAGTACGCACAACAAGAGGTGAGCGAGGCCGAATTGCACGGCGTTGAAAGCGGCTAGGTCAAAAAATAGCCATATAGACTCATTGTAGCAGTGAAAGCCCTTTCTCCAAGGTGTTACGGTATTCTGGCTCGTTCATTTTGTCCTAAAGTGGTTCTTACCCTAATCCACTTTTTGGCTGAGAATCTCTGCTTCGACAATCAAGGAGCAGGGTAATAATGGAGAGTAAAGCACAAACGATTTCGGTAGGTTCAGGAAGGGTAGAAACAACCCCTCGCGGCTGGATAAACGGTTTCATCGGGATGCTGATTTTTAGCGGATCGCTTCCCGCGACGCGCATTGCGGTGATGGAGTTTGATCCGCTGTTTCTGACGGCGGCCAGAGCGGTGATTGCCGCACTGTTGGCGCTGAGTGTTCTTACCTTCACCCGACAGGCACGTCCGGGGCGTAAAACGCGGGTGCCGCTGCTGTTTGTGGCGGCCGGGGTAGTCATAGGATTCCCGCTTTTAACCGCACTTGCCCTGCAGCATACCACGTCGGCTCATTCTCTGGTCTATATTGGCTTACTTCCTTTATCTACCGCCTGTTTTGGCGTGCTGCGCGGCGGTGAGCGGCCAAGGTTGGGCTTCTGGCTGTTCTCGATTTTAGGTGCCGTTCTGGTGGCAGGCTACGCAATGCAGCATGGATCGGCGGGTTCGTTGACCGGCGATATGCTGATGATTGCTGCTATTCTGCTCTGCGGACTGGGCTACGCCGAGGGTGGCGTGTTGTCGAGAGTGCTCGGCGGTTGGCAGGTCATTTCTTGGGCGCTAGTGATCTCATTGCCGTTAAGCGCGGGCGCGATGCTCTATACCGCCCCGCACGCCTGGCCAGTGGTGTCACCTCAGGCCTGGATCGCGCTGGCCTATGTGTCGATATTGAGTATGTGGGTCGGATTTATTTTCTGGTATCGCGGTCTGGCGATGGGCGGCATTGCTTCTGTAGGACAACTCCAGCTGTTGCAGCCTTTCTTCGGACTTGCGCTGGCGGGATGGGTGCTGCATGAAACCATCGAACCCTCGATGATAGCCATCATGGCTGGCGTGCTGGTTTGCGTGTTTGGCGCAAAAAGGTTTTCACGCTGAGCATCGGCTCCGTCGGCGCACCGGTAGCAGCGGCGGGGCCATGCTTTTGTTTTAAGGCGCTATGCGCTGAATTATCGCGGCGAGTTTCTTAACCGCGCCGATAATGGCTTCATCGGTAAAGCCGCCTAGCCCGAGGATAAGTCCAGACCTCTCGTTGCCCGCTGAGTACATCGGCGATACCGCGCGCACCGAAACGCCCGCCGCGATAGCGTATTGAACAACCTCCACATCACGTATCCCCTTGTGTAGCCACAGCACCATATGCATTCCCTGATCGCCCGGTTGAAGCACCGCCAGCTCCGGCGCCATATGCCTTATCACGGCGTTTATCAGCACCTCTCGTTTTTCGGCATACACGCCGCGCATTCTGCGAATGTGTCGGTCAAGGTGTCCCTCTGCCATAAAGCTGGCCAGCACGTACTGATCGGCGCTGGGGGGGTGACGGTCGATCAACATTCTTGCGCCCAGATAGGCATCGACCAACGGCTCGGGGACCACCACATAGCCAAGTCGCAGCGAAGGAAAGAGTATTTTGCTGAAAGTGCCGAGATAGATAACCCGCTCTGGGGACAGCCCCTGCAAAGAGGGGAACGGATGCCCAGCGTACCGCAGCTCAGTGTCATAGTCGTCTTCGACAATCCATGAACGATTGGCCTTGGCCCAGTCGATAAGGGCAAGACGACGCGCCATGCTCATTGGCATGCCGACCGGATACTGATGCGAAGGGGTGACAAACGCAGCTTTGGCGTCTGCGCAAAGCTCAATCCCGCGGGTAACGTTGAGCCCTTCGACATCAAGAGGGACGCGGATCATCTGCGCCTGACGGCCGGTGGTTTCAAAAATGGAGGTGATACCGTGATAGGCAGGATCTTCAACCCAGACCTTCTCCCCGGCATCAAGCAGCACCTGACTGGAAAGATAGAGACCCTGCTGAGTGCCCGCGGCAATGATGACCTGTTCGGGGGTGCAGTGCACCGAACGCGATTTTCGCACGTATTCGGCAATGGCTTCACGCAAAGGAAGCGCGCCTGCGGGAGACGCATAGCCTGATGGAGCGCCGGGGCCTTTGGCACGAATGCGATTGCCCAGACGCCGCCAGATATCATCGGGCAACGTGCTGCCAGCAGGAACGGAAACGGCAAAGGGCACCGGTTCCAGCAGTTTGATTTTCCCGCCGGCAAGTGCGTAGCGCTCTGCCTGAGCAGAGAGCGCCGGGGGCTGCTCCAGGTCTTTTCCCCGCGGGGTAACCGGCGAGGAAAGCTCGGAGAGCTCGTTGGCCACCCGCGTCCCCGAGCCTCTCACCGCCTCGAAGAAACCTTCGGCGATGAGTTGTTCAAATGCCTCAATGACCGTGCCGCGTGCCAGCCTCAGCGAAGACGCCAGTGTCCGAGTCGAGGGCAGTGGGTCACCGGCTTTGAGTTCGCCACGCTGGATAGCTTTTTTCAAGGCACGCGCCAGCTGCAGGCTGAGTTGACCGGCCTGGCGGTTTAGCTCACCGATGGCGGGAATATCTATCGTCTTGGCTTTTCTAGGCATCCTGGACTGTTCTTGAGGTTATCTGGCTTAGCCATTTTTATTGAAAGTGGACCTTAACAGTAAACCACTATCGCGATAATTTGTCGTGAATTCCGGCATCCTGCGCCTATTTTTTCTTTGATTGGGAGATAAAACATGTACGTTGCTGCGCCTTATAAAGAGTCGAGAAGCGAATTTTTATATGAATTAATGGAAAAATATCCCTTGGGAACGATGATAACCTACGGCGATCCAGGGCTTGATGCAGTACATATTCCCTTCGAGATAGCCAAAAATGCGGCGTCAGGTGATAGCCTGCGCGCGCACGTCGCGCGTGCTAATCCGGTGTGGAAGAACGTCCCCAATGGCGCGGAAGTGCTGGTGGTATTCCAGGCCGGGGACGCCTATATTTCACCAAACTGGTATCCAGGCAAGCATAAAACTCATCGCGAGGTGCCGACCTGGAACTACCGTGCAGTACATGTTCGAGGGCATATTCACTTTCACCACGATGAGGCTTTCCTGCGCGAGATGCTGGCTAGCCTCACTGACAGGCAGGAATCAACGCAGTCCTCTCCGTGGCGGCTTGCCGATGCCCCCGCAGATTATATCGCCGCCATGCTAAAGGCGATTGTCGGCGTCGAGATAAAAATTACCGATATCACCGCCTCGATGAAGCTCGGACAGAACAAAAAATATGAAGACTTAAAAGGTGCGGGAGAGAATGTGCTCAAGGCAGGAAATGAGGTAATAGGTCATGCCATGCTAAGTCATTTAAAAATAAAGGACTAACGGATAAGTTGCTACGTTTTTTTTAATAGTTTAAAAACAGAATAACTTATCAAAAAACACGCTAAGCTTTCATCTTTATTTTAATTTTTTGGTTATTTAAGAATATCTAAATATATCGATAAAATATTTAAAATTGTTTTTATTTTAAAATTAAAAGGTTGTGGGTTTTTTATAAAATAGTTTTGCGCAATTTTTGACATGAATGGGCGGTCAACTATTATTAACTCCGAGCATCGTGCTCTTAGATTGGGTCAATAACAGGATGTTACTCTGAAAAAGGAAGACCCTGTCATTATGATGGAACAAATCCGATAGGAGGATATTATGGCCGAACATCGTGGTGGATCAGGTACGGACGATCACAACAAAACTTCAGAAGCGGGCAAAAAAGGCGGTAAAAAAGGCGCAGGTAACTTCGCTGATGACCGTGAGCACGCAAGTGAAGCCGGTAAAAAAGGTGGCAAAAATAGTCACGGCGGGCACTAGTCCACGCAGCAATGGATGAAATGTTCTACGTGCAGGCTACCCGGCCCACGGTGAAAACCGTGGGCTAACCTGTATTCAAATGTTGTACCGAAATAACGCTATCCCGCCAAAATTGGCAGAAGGAATTGACGATTATGTGTAAAAAGAGCGACCTTGATAAAAATCAGGAAGATTTGAAGCGAGTTAAAGACAATCCTCAGCCTGACTACAAGAAAGACGATCCGCTTCGGGCTCCTGAACAGGAATATTAATCGACCGAGTCGAGGATTAGTATTTATTTCCCCCGCTGTAAATAGCCCATTAATCGCTTTAATGAATAAGCGGTTAATGGGCTGTTTATCCCATGCAGGTTAATTCTTACCACCAGAACTGGTCAATATAAATACCCGTCATTATGATTCCAGAAATAATCACCACTAGGCGAACTCAAAGCCTTTAGTCAGGGTATCAGACCAATACAGCCAGGCGTTTTGCTTTATGCTGTGCATTGCTCATCCTCTTTTATGGAGGCGATGAGCGTTTTATCGCGCTGCTCGCCGTTGGCGTATTATTCAATATGTTTTGCGCGACCGGCAAGTGGGGCGAGCACCATCTGTAGGGCACTCATCGCCAGCAAGACTGACAGCGGCAAAGTCCAGCTTTGACTGGCCTGATGCAGCATGCCAAAAAATAGCGGTCCCAGTGCGGCGATCCCGTAGCCTACGCACTGTGCCATTCCTGAAAGCTGAGCGGCCTGACGATGGTCGGTGGCGCGCAGATTGAACAGCGAAAGGCAGGTCACCATCGAGGCTCCGGCACCTAAACCGGCGATAACCAGCCAGATGAGCGCACAGGCAGGCAGCATCAGCAGCCCGGCAAGACCGATAAAAATAGCCAGAGAAGCGGTAAAGCCTATTAGCCGCTGGTCTTTCAGCTTTTTTAGCGCGCTCATGCAGGCAAGGTTGGCGAAAATTGATACTGCCTGATAGATAAACAGCTGCCAGCCGGCATTTTCCTGACTAAAGCCCTGCGACTGCGCGTAAGGGGTATACCAGTCAATCAGCGTGTAAAACACCATCGACTGGAGCGCCATAAACAGCGAAACCTGCCAGCCCAGCGCCGACCGCCAAGGAGATTTAAGGGGGGCAGATTTTGCCGGGCAAGCGACTGACTGACGTTGCTGACGGTGAGCGGTTTTTAGCAACGGCAACCAGGCAAATACCGCCACAAGGGCGGGAATGACCCACACGCCGACCGAAAGGTGCCAGCCTGCATTACTGATCTGTGCCAGGGGTACGGCAACGCCCGAGGCGATGCTGGCGGTAATCGCCATCGTCGAGGCATAGAGGCCAATATATTTGGCGGTGTGGTGTTTAAAGTCACGCTTAATAAGCGGGGGGAGCAGCACGTTTGCCGCCGCGATGCCTGAACTTAGAAGCAGGGTACCCAGCCATAAACCGGGTTCCCCTGCCGAGATACGCAGCAGGCTGCCGAGCGTAATCAGACAGACGGCCACCCACAGGCTCTTTTCCAGTCCCGCACGGTTGCCCAGCATGGAGGCAATCGGGGCTATGAGGGCAAACAGCATCAGCGGAATAAAATTGAGCAACCCCGCTGCGGAGGCGCTCAGGCCAAACGCGGCGCGAATGTCTTCGAGTATTGGGCCTGTTGAGGTAATGGGTGCACGGAGATTTGCCGCGGTCAGCAGAATAATAAATAGAAAAAACAGGGAATTTGACGCTGTAGAAGCACGCGCAGAAGGCGTTTGGAGCTGAGCCATGACAATAATCACCACACAATAGGCAGCATAAGGCTGCGAAGAGTGCGTTGGTTAACGTTAACGCTTACGCAAAAGAGCAATGGCTCTGATGTCTGGCCGCGACTTTAGCAATATTTACAATCCCCTGCAACCGTCATGAAGAAGGGAGCGCAGCGCGCCCCTTTGATGGTTACGCTTTCCTCAAACCCCGTATTGCCCGGCCGGCTGATTTCGTCACCACCGCGCAGGCATTGTCCTTGACCCCGTTGGCGATGGTTATCACCTCATCGGCAATTTCACCTTCCTGCCTTGAGCTTCTGATGCTGAATTCGCCATCGGGAAGGAAATAGGTGGTGCCCGACTCGGCGGTCACCTGCCGCGCATAACCACTTTCCTCCATTTTCGCATGCAATTTTTCATATTGCGCCCAATCAGCTTCATGAAGCTGGACTCTGACGGTAAAGGTCGATCTCGCCATATTCACTCCTTTTAGTTGTTTGGCAATATCAAGATAGCACCAGTCTGTGAGTTAGGAATAATTTCAGGGGAAAACATCGCTAAAAAGGGTCAGTGCCAGCGTGGGAGAATTAACTATTTTCTGATTTTTTAAACAGGCGCACGACGCGAAGAGATGAGCGGTCCCTGGGGAGCAGGGAACCGCGCGTTTTCAGAAGGTTGGCAGCGAGTTGATAAGCTGTTGCGTCCACGGATGTGCAGGGCGATGGAAGACGTTATCAACGTGCCCGTGTTCGACCACTGAACCGTCTTTCATGACTACCACCCGGTCGGCCAGATGGTGCACCACGCCGAGGTCGTGAGAGATAAACAGCAGCGCCGTGCTGTGTTCTGCCTGCATTTCTGCCAGCAAGTCCAGCACCTGAGCCTGAACCGACACGTCGAGCGCGCTGACCGGTTCATCGGCAATCAGCAGTACCGGATTTGGCGCAAAGGCGCGGGCAATGGCGATACGCTGTCGCTGACCCCCAGAGAGTTCTCGGGGATAGCGGCTCAGGAAACTCCCGCCAAGCTGTACCTCTTCAAGCAGCTGCAAAATGCGTTTTTTACGCTCATCGCCATAGATCCCCACGCTGTCGAGACTCTCACCGATGATTTTTTCCACATTATAACGCGGGTCGAAAGAGCTGAGCGGGTCTTGTGCAATAAGCTGGATCCCCTTGCGGCGCAGACGACGTTCAGACTCTGGTATCTGGCTCCAGCGCTGGCCTTGAATCGTGAGGGTTCCGGCACTCGGCTCGGTCAGGCCCAACACCATTCTGGCAACCGTGGTCTTGCCGGAACCGGATTCGCCGACAATACCCAGCGTTTCGCCCGCCGCCAGAGAAAAACTGACGTGATTAACCACGTTTTTGTTGCCGTAGTGCTTGTAGAGCCCGCTGGCTACCAATACGGGTTCACCACTGGAGATATGCTTGACCGGCAACGCCTCGCCGCGCTGGCCGGACAGCCGCAGTCCTCGTGTGGCCGGACTCGGTACTGCGGCAAGCAGCTGCTGCGTGTAGGGGTGCTGCGGCGCGCGCAGCAGGCTCTCGCTTTCGCCTTCCTCGACCACTTCACCGTCTTTCATCACTAATATTCTGTCGGCTAACTGCCCCACGACCGACAGGTCATGGCTTATCAGCAGCAGGCTCTGTCCACTGTCGCGACGTTTTTGCAGCAGATCAAGAATCTGCTTTTGCACCGTCATGTCCAGGGCCGTGGTGGGTTCATCGGCAATCAACAGGCTCGGTTTCCCCGCGAGTGCGGTAGCAATCAGAGCTCTTTGGCGCAGCCCGCCCGAAAGCTGATGGGGATAGGTCGCGAGCCGCGTTTCGGCGTCCGGCATGCCGACCGATTTCAACAGCTGGATGGACTGCGCGCGAAGGTTACCGCGTTCGGCGTTCTGGCTGGCACTCAACGCGTCTTTGACCTGTTGACCAATCTTGCGCAGCGGGTCGAGCGACACCAGCGCGTCTTGCAGCACGTAGCCTATCTGTTGGCCGCGAATTTTGCGCCAGCGCCGCTGATTGGCGTTGAGCATGTCCTCGCCGTTAATCAAAAAGCGGTCGGCAGCGATACGTGCCTTGCCGTCCTGCAGGCCAATCAGGCTCCGCGCGGTCACAGTTTTTCCCGAACCCGACTCGCCGACGAAGGCAATTGACTCACCGTGTTTCAGCTGCAGGTTGAGGCCTTTGATTACCGTCTTGTCACCAAAGCGAATACTGAGGTTTTGAATATCGATAAAAAGCGCATCACTCATGGCTGTTTTCCTTCAAATTTGGCCTGCCAATAGCGTCCAAGGGTATTCACGGAGATAACCGTCAGCGTGATAGCCACGCCCGGCCACGCGCCTATCCACCAGGCATTGCGCAGATAATTTCGTCCTTCGGCCAGCATCAGCCCCCATTCGGCGGTCGGTGGCTGTGGCCCCATCCCTAAGAAACTCAGGCCTGCGGTACCGATAATGGCTGTACCCAGTCCCAGCGTTGCCAGAGCCGGCACGTGGGCAATCGCGTGCGGCAACACGTGGCGCCAGATGAGCACGTGGCGCTTAAGACCGAAGGTTTTAGCCTGTTCAACGTAGCCCGAGGACATCACCTGGAAGGTTTGCGCCCTAACCACGCGGGTAAAACGCGGTACCGAAGCGACGCCAAGCGCAAAGATAAGGTTGACGGTACCGGGCCCGGTAAAGGCAATCAGCATCAGTGCCAGCAGCAGGTCAGGAAATGCCGAAATCACATCAACGGCGCGGCTAATAAACTCGTCCAGCGGTCCTTTTGCCAGCCCGGCGAGCAGGCCGAGCAGGCTACCGATGCTGACGGCGATGGCCATCGCCGCCAGGCTAATCAGCAGGGAATAACGACTGCCGTAGATGATGCGGGTCAGTACGTCACGGCCCAATTGGTCGGTGCCCAGCCAGTGCTGCCAAGAAGAGGGCAACATCGCGTTGAGTGGGTCGGCGTTAAGCGGATCGTAGTGGCTGATATGTCCCGGAAACAGCACGGCGATAAACACCAGCAGCAGATAAAATGCCGCCAGCCCGTAACCGAGGGAATAACGGCGTTTGACGCCGGATGCGATAAATATTTGGCTCATGGCGTTTCCTCGGTCGAGACGGGCGCGTCGCGAAGGCGGGGGTCTATTAGCAGATAAAGAATATCGACCAAGGTGCTCATCACCACGTAAACAAAAGCCGAGAAAATGGCGACCGCGAGCACTACCGGCAGATCTTTGCCGAGCACCGCATCGACGGTAATTTTTCCGAGCCCCGGACGACCAAACACCTGTTCGGTAATCACGGCACCGCTCAGCAAGCCGCCAATTAACCAACCGGTCAGAGTGACGGCAGGCAGCGCCGCGTGGCGCAGCGCATGACGCAGGCGAATAGTGATATTGCCGATCCCCCAGGCGCGCAGCGTGAGGGCAAAGGGTTCGTCCAGTGCGTCTTCCAGCCCGCGTCGGAGTACCTGGGCGATAACCGCGCCCTGTGCCAGCCCAAGCGAAAGCGCAGGCAATACCAGCGATGAAAAACCGCGATCGCCCGCGACAGGGAACCAGCGCAGCGTAAAGCTAAAGACAAACAGCAGCACGATCCCCAGCCAGAATGAAGGGGTTGAAGCAAGCAGCAGCTCGACGGAACCGGCAATACGACGACCCCAGCGGCGATGAGCGGTTGCTACCGCCATGAGCACGGCAAAGACAACGCTAATTACTAAGGCAAGACCGGTCAGCTTCAGCGTCGGCCACAGCTGGTTGAGCACCAGCCCGGTGACGTCGGTATTGAGCAGATAGGAGCGGCCAAAATCGCCGTGCAGGATACGCCACAGATAGCTCAGATATTGACTATACAGGGGCTTATCCAGCCCCCATTCTGCGCGAATTGCCGCTTCAATTGCCGGCGTACGCACCTGTTCACCAATCAGCAGGCTGACGATATCCCCAGGGGCCAGGTACACGCTGATGAAAGACAGCGTCACCGCGGCCCACAGCACCAGTGCGCCGCTCAATATCCGCCTGACGATTCGGCCCAGTAGTAACGACGATCCGGAGGCTTTACGCCCGGTTCCCCGCTGTGAAGTGAAGGTGCTGTCAACTGACATGATGTAACTCCTCGCGCTTGTTCTGTTGATGACCGATTAATGCTTGCTCAGCCAGACGTCATAGGTGTTTTCCGGCATCTGCTTAAACGGGCGGAAACCCACGCCGTGAACGTAGGTCGCCGCCGCAATCTGGTCTTCCGGCTCATATAGCGGGATAGCCAGCGCCTGCTGCAAAATGGCGAAATTCTGTAACTGGGCATAGAAGGCCTTGCGTTTGGCGGTGTCCTGCGTCTGCCATGCGCCCTTGAGCAGCGGAAGAATTTCGGGGGCATCGGTACGGCTGTAGTTGATGGCTCCCCCGGCATTGATTGGCAGATAGTGGTTTTCAATATCGACGCCGTCGGTCGGGGTGTTGGAGTTGGCAATCGAGCCGAACTTACCGTTGTTACGCACTTCCGCGTAGGTGCCGGAGTCGACATAGCGAATCTTCAGATAAACGCCCAGCTTCTGTCGTGCCTGCGCCTGAAGCGCTTGCAGCAACACGTCACGTTGGTCGCGAACCGTGGCCTGAGATTGCACGATGTCTATGGTCAGCGGTTGGCCGTCTTTGGTGCGGATACCGTCGCTGCCCTTGGTGGACCAGCCTGCTTCATCCAGCAGTTTGTTGGCCAGCTGCGGATTGTTGCCGTATTTCCCTTCCAGGCTGCTGTCGTAGAAGGGATCGATAGGCGAGGTGATTCCCCATGTCCGGGTACGCTGTCCGCGATAAATCGATTGTAAAATTGGGCCGATATCGAGCCCTTGTACCAACGCCTGGCGCACCTTGAGCTCTTGTGTAGATCCATATTTAACGTTCAGGAACAGCGAGTAAGGAGTTCCGGTGTTAAGCGCATGCTGGTAGGTGTAATCCGGGTTATTTTTAAATTCACTGGCGTCATTGCCGGAAATGCCTTCGATGACGTCAACCTGACCCGACAGCAGTGCACCGGTACGAACCGATGACTCTGGCAGGAAACGATAGGTAACGCTGTTGAGATAAGCCGGGCCCTGATGCGCTGCGTTGGCGGACGCCCAGTGATAGTCTGGGTTGCGGACAAACTCGATCTGCTGACCCTTCTCATATTTTTTCAGAATGAACGGACCGGTGCCGATAATCTCGGTGCCACCGGCTTTCAGCTGTGCGGATTTCCATGATGAAGGTGAAATAAGCTTCAGGCTGGTGGCGAAAGACAGGAAAGGGCTATAAACGTCTTTCAGGGTCACGACAACGGTATGGTCATTCGGCGTCGCGATGTTGGCAATACGTGCGCCAAACACCGACAGCCCGGAGCCAGCGGTGTAAGCGGGGTCCTGAAGATGGCGGAAGTTCTCGGCAACGGCATTGGCGTCAAATTTCTCGCCGTTGGAGAACTTTACGTCGTCACGCAGGGTGAAGGTATAGGTTTTTCCGTCGTCAGACACGCTGTAGGCGGATGCCAGCCATGGAATATAGCTGCCGTCAGGTTTGCGGGCCAGTAAGGACTCGTAGGACGCGCGCAGCAGCAGCTCGGTTTTATCCTGACCATTAAGCTGCGGGTTAAGCGTGCTGGGTTCTGTTTCCACGCCCCAGGTCAAGTCCCCGCCTTTTTGCGGCTGTTCTGCGGCATGCAGAGGTTGGGCTGCGGAGATAATAAGCAAGGTGAGTGCAGACAGCGCGTGAATATTTTTAGACATTTTCATCGTTTTCCCATCGGAGTCATAATATTGAAGGCAATAGTGAAATCATTGAGCGCCCTCAGAAAGCATTGCGGAACGATTATTAAGGGAGGGGAAGTGCGATGTAAAATCACTTTAGTTGCTTAATAATGAAGGGAAATGACTTAGCCATAATCCCCGTATTTTGAGTCGTTATTTAGCCCTGTTTTTAGATGCCGACCTGATGTTCTAAATCCGTAATTTTCTGCTGAATTTCGATAGAAGCATTTCCCCCAGGCTTTATGATGATCCGTATTGATACCGTCGTCGCACTGATGCGACCGGCTCTTTTTATTACAAGGAAGTACCCTGATGTTGTCCTCAATCCACTTTCCTGTTCGTTCTTATAGCCTTGAGGCTCTACAGCCGGATGCGGGTGCAAAGTCAGCGACGCTGATGTTGGTGAAATATGAAAAATCACCGCCTAAGGATGAGCAAAAAGGACCAGAAAAAGCACCGGGGGGAGAGATACCTCAAGGTGCTGCCCGTTCATTTGGCGCATTAAAAGAAATAGAACAGGGCAAGCTGAATAGTGCGGAGTTTGTTATGGATAATTTAAAACTGGACAAGCGCGGTTTGTTATCTCTGCCCGTGCTGTTAAACACTTCGGATAATGCAGAAAGAGTTTCGACAAAGCAGGAAAGAAGTAGCATCAAGAAACTCAGTGGCCATTTAATTAAGCACATTGCCGTAAAGCACGCGAGTAAAAATAAAATTTCTCTTAAGGAGTCGGTGAAAATTATTCGGCATCAGTTTGCACAAGCTGGAACACAACTGCGCAATGACAAGGCGTGGAATACGCTTAATAATACGGTCTCACACAATCAATCTCATTACGCCTGCACGCTGGTGCCCGCGTCGAATATGAAATTAGGCGCCGATGATATCTTTGTGCAAAGTTATGCGGGAAAAGGCGTCTGTAGCTCATCGACCTCCGAGGCGAAGCACGCGGTCAATCTCTGGTCTTCCGAAATCTCGGTCCCCGACAAAGAGGGAAAGCCGGTGACGTTGTTCAAAGGGCTGCGGCACGCCATTCTTTCCCCTTTCGGGATGAAAAAATCCGATCCTACGCGTCAGGCCGGGGCACTCGCGCGGGCAAAAGAGGTCGCAACGGCGGCCCTTTACGCTAAACCTGAGTTACTGAAAAGTGCACTGGCGGGGCAAACGGTGCCTCTGCAAATTGTCTCCACCGCGTTGGTGACGGCGACGAAGATAATACACGAAGACACTATGCTGGATGACCAAATGAATGCCTGGCAGGCGTTAAGTAAAACGTCACCGGTCAGTCTTTCCATTCGCGGGGAAAATGGCAAGCTGCAGGAAGTAAAAGTCAATCTGGGGGTGGCGGCGTTCAACTTCGGCGTTAACGAGTTAGCCCTCAAGTTTGGTATGGGCTGGTCTGCATCAGATAAACACAATGCTAAGGCGCTTGATCAGTTGATAGGCGGTAATGCAAAAACCGGTGCGCCGCCGGGCGGCATGGTGGGCGCGTACCTTAAAAGCAATCCTGCAAATGCCGCAAAAGTGCTTGAACTGACCCAGCAGCTTCAGCAGATCATGGCCAATAACGCGCACCATCGTGATAGCGGTGAACCTTATAAAGCGCCGCAGCGTATCGCGATGCTGGCGTATGAAATTGGTGCCGTACCCTGCTGGAACTGCAAGAGCGGTAAGGACAGAACCGGTATGCTGGACGCTGAAATAAAACGCGAGGCGATAAGCCATCATCAGGGACAACCGTTAAGTCAACCGGGAAAACCTCTCGACGCGAATAACAAAAAGATCTTTCAGCAGGTGCTGATCGGTGGCGGTAATCATGAGATTCAGGCGCAGAACACCAGCGCCTCGGGCAATAAAGTGTTAAAAAACATCCCGCTCAGCGCTATCAATTTGTCCTACGATGCGCGAGTCGGTGACCACCAGGTTTGGAAAGAGACCCAAGGCCTGTCAAAACTCGTTTAAGGGTGATACCGAAGATGCTAAATATTATATACCGTCTTTATGACGCGCTTGGGCTGGAGATTGACGGCGACGACCCGGCTTTGGTGATTGATAACGATCTGACCGTGTATTTTAACGAGTCGGGTGAAACGCTGGAAATGTGTTGCCCGGTGGGCGCGCTTCCTAAGGACGTGGCAATCCTGCATCGTGCACTCCAGTTAAATTATGCCAGCCCGGTGACATTAGCGGCGGATGAGGAAAATACGCTGCTGTTGGCCCTGATGCGTTTCCCGGAAGAGTCAGCTGCCGCAGAGGTTGAATCGGGTTTGCATCAGCTGGTGGCAGTCACTCGTAAGATGCGCCAACACTTGCTCCCGGCAGCTTATTAGGTGGGCGAGGCAATATCGCTAATCTCGCTATTCAAAGCTCAAAATATTGTTTTATCTCTGCGCATTTCTGCGGTTAACTCTTTTTGGCAGCGGTACTGACACCCTCAGTAGCCTTAGAGAGTCACCTTAAAATCATTAACGTTCAGATAATGACATGACGATAGCAATTATTGAGGGTTCAAAAGTAAGGATATTCGTGTCTTTATTTTGAATCCTTTTTTATTGCCGCCATTTCACGCCCCCGTCAGCGTAAAAGGGAGGCGGGAGCAAAAGGGACTAACGCGTAATATCAATCACGTGTGCATCAATATCAGGGACTTGTTTGATAAGCCCCTGTTTAAGATACCACTGTGCGATATTGCGGATATGCTGCTTCTCGATGTCGCCTATCGGCGTGACGGGCACGGTATTAACCTCGCCCAGTCCGTCACCCAATCCTTTTCCAATCGGCCCCATCTGCTGCGCCCAAATTGCGCCTGCCTCGTGAGGATGCGCTTTTGCCCAGGCATTCTGCTGCTGCAATACGGCATAAACCGTTTTAATGACCTGCGGATGCTGCTGATAAAAGGCCTGGCTGACGAAATACCCGGCGGCGTTTTCCGATCCTAAATTATGTCCGTTGATCAGCAATCGCCCCTGATAGTCCTTGCGCGCCAGCGTCAGGTACGGGTCCCAGATTGCCAGGCATCGACGTGTCCTCCCACGAAGGCGGTGCCGGTATCCGCCGGGCTGAGATACTCCTTCTTCACTGCGTTCTCCGGGATGCCCGCCGTTTGCAGCGCGCGCGAGAGCAGATATTCCCCGGTGCCGCCTTTATTGACCGCCACCTTTTTTCCTTTCAGGTCCTGGATTGTCTTAATCGGCGAGTCATCGCGAACCACAATCCCTTCACCGTCTGCGGGCATGGCCTGGTAGGCGAAGAACATGAGAGGTGAACCGGCGGCTATGGCGGTCACAAAGGCGGTAGAGCTGCCGGTCGTCACGTCGAGTGCACCTGCATTCAATGCCTCATAGGCGGGAGCCGCCGCTGCAAAGGGGCCAAGCCATTTAACTTCTACATGCTCTTTGGCGAGCGCACGGTCGAGGCTGCCGTTTTCTTTAGCCAGCGCGAGATCGGTAGGGCCGCGTAGATAGGCGATGCGCAGCTGGAGGTCTTCAGCCTGCGCGGACACGGAGGTCGCCAGCAGCGCCGCTAACAGGGCTTTTTTAAACAGTGCTTTCACAGGGTGTCCTTAGTGAAAATAGATAATTTTTTCTAAAAAATCCGCCTTAAACAGATCGGTGGCCTCAATCTGCTGTTCCTTGAGCAATACGTCATCCGCGAGCATAATCCCAGGATCTGGCATTCAGCGCGCTGAGCAGATGTTGGCGGCTCACCGAGTCAGGGATATTTTTATACAGAATTTCTGTCGCCTGTGCGATATGAGAAGCTATCCACAGGTCATTCTCCTGTAAGGCTTTTTGCATTAATGACGCCGGTGCCATAAACCGTGGAGCGCGGCAGCTTTGGCACACGGGTTATTATCGATTTACCCGAGGCGTAGGACGCTCAAGCCCTAAGTGTCCGCGCAGGGTATCGGCGGTGTATTCTCTGCGAAACACGCCTCTTTCCTGAAGCAGGGGAACCACTTTGCTGAAGAACGCGTCCGACGCGGCGGGCACAAACGGCGGCATGATGACAAAGCCGTCTACCGCCCGTTCGCGGTACCAGGTCGTCATACGCTCGGCCAGAGAATTGGCGGTGCCTGCAACAATAAAACCCGAGCGCGCGACCCATTTGGCGAAATCTCGCAGCGTCATGCCATTATTGCGGGCGTGATTAAGCATCGGTTCAAAGCGTTCACGGCGACCAAGCAGGGCGGCGATGTCCGGCACCAAATCGTCGAGATGATGCTGGCCCCAGTCATAGTTCATGGTGTTTGACAAGTGAGTGAGCGTGGCAAGGGGATGATGCAGCTGGGTCAGCTCGGCCAGAATCTCATCCGCTTCCTTCTGGGTATCGCCTACGATGGGCTGTAAACCCGGTAATACCTTCAGGCTGTCTGCGGCGCGTCCGTGTTCAACTACTCGTGACTTAAGGTCGGCATAGTATTTCTGGGCAGAGGCAAGGTCGGATTTCTCGGCGGCAAAGATGGCGTCTGCCTCGCGTGCGGCAAGGGCGGTAAACGGCCCCGACCCGCCTGCCTGAATGGTCACCGGATGCCCCTGCGGCGAGCGTGGTACGTTAAGCGGACCTTTCACCTTGAACCAGTCGTTATCAATATCGGCATAGCGAATACGGGACCCGTCTGCATACACGCCACTTTTTCGATCGGCGAGGATGGCATTATCGTCCCAGGTATCCCACAGCGTGCGGACGGCGTGAATGAAGGCTTCGGCCTTGAGATAGCGTTGCTCGTGGCTCAGCAGCGTTTGCCCAAAATTGCGCGCCTCGGCGTCACTGGTTGAGGTCACCACGTTCCAGGCCGCGCGGCCGCACGTTAAGTGGTCCAGCGTGGCCAAGGTTCTTGCGGCGGCAAACGGCTGAATAAAAGAGCTGGATACCGTGCCCGCCAAGCCAATTTTCTCCGTCACCGCGCCAAGCGCAGACAGCACGGAAAATGGCTCTGGCCGCTCGGTAATACGGTACTGCACCGCATCGTTAAAACTGTCGTTGTAGATATCGTCAATCGACAGTTTGTCAGCCATAAATACCATATCAAACTTGGCGGCCTCGGCCTTGAGGGTTAAGGCCTTGAGTACCGACCATTCTGAGGCGGCCGGAACGGGATTCGCTGCGGGAATACGCCAGCCGGAATAGTGGCAGCCGGTAGGGTCGAGAAACAGCGCGAGATGCATTGAAGACATGAGGATTATCCTTTTACCGGCGTCACAGTCTGGGTTGATGGAGTAGCGGTAGGGTTAATACTCAAGTCGGTGTCAAACCACTTCTCGGATATCTTCTTTAACGTACCGTCAGCGCGCAGCTGCTCGAGTGCGAGATTGACCTTTTTACGCAAGTCTTCACCGCGCGCGTTCTTTTTGAAAGGCAATGCCACCTGTTTCACACCAAAGGGCGCACCCACCACCTTGAGCGGCAAATGCTTGTGCTTGATTTGCCCGAGTAAAATCACCTGTCCGGACACGTAAGCGTCAACCTTACCCTGTGCAACGGCGTTGAAAATCACGTCTTGCCCCTCGAAGGTCACCAGATTTATCTGGTTTTGCGGATCAAACTCTTTCAATACTTTGGCATAATTGGATCCGAGATCGGCGGCAACGGTTCTGCCTTTCATGTCCTCAAGCCCGTGGATGCTCTGGTTATTTTTGCTGACCGCCAACTGCGCTGCGCTGTAATAATACGGCACGCTAAAGTCATATTTCTGACGACGCTCTGGGGTATCGGCAAAGTTGCCCACGGTGTCGACCTTGCCGGTCTCAAGTGAACCGAGCACGCCGACCCAGTCAGAAGTGACCCACTGAATTTTATAGTGAATCTTATCGGCGACGGCGTTGAGAATATCAACGCTAAAGCCTTTCGCGATCCCATTCTCGATAAAGTAATGCGGGTATCCGTCTGGCGAGGTGCCTACACGCAGCACGGGTGGGTCATCGGCCTGGCCGGAGGACTTATCGCATCCGTTCAGCGTCAGGATCGAGCAGGCAAGCAGCGCTAGTGTTAACAGCCTCATGGTGGGTCCCTTTTATTAGTTGACGTAAGGTTTATTAATTTGTTTTTCGAGACGACGCTGTAATTCGCTAAGAATAATGGTCAATCCCCAGTAGATAAGGCCGACGGCAAAATAGGCCTCGAAGTATTTAAGTGATTCGGTGGCGGCAAGCTTTCCTGCAGCCAGCAGTTCGCTTACGCCTAAGGTGAAGGCCAGCGAGGAGTTCTTGATCAAGCCAATATAGACGTTGCCGGTGGCGGGAATGGCGTTACGGCAGGCCTGAGGTAACAAGATGCGCCATGAGGCTTGGAATAGGCTAAGGCCTGAGGCAAGCGACGCTTCAAGCTGACCTTTATCAACGGAATCAATCGCGGCACGGAAAATTTCGGCCAGATAAGCGGAAGTATTCAGGCTAAGCCCGAGGATCACCGCATTCATCGCGCTCATGGAGTTAAGGGCGGGAAATATCTGCGGTAAGCCAAAATAGATAATTAACAACTGCACTAACACCGGAGTACCGCGAAAGAAGGAGATATACAGATGTGCAAAGCCTGCGGCACCTTTACCCGCGCGCAGTAGCAGGGCAAAAATGATCCCCAACGCGGTGGCGAGTAAAATAGACAGTAAGGAAATAAGCAGGGTAACGGGAAGATAGCTGAGGATATGGGGAATAATGCTCAGCATATATTTGACGTCAAAATTCATGGTGTGGCGTTCCGTTGGCGAAGAATAAAGTCATGCGAAGTCATGCAGGAAAGTGCGGGTACGATTCTCGAGCGGTGCGCTGAGTATCTGGCTCGGCTTGCCCTGTTCGATAATCTTTCCTTGCTCCATAAAGAAGATGCGGTCAGACACGTCGCGCGCAAAACTCATCTCGTGGGTCACAATCATCATGGTTAGATTTTTGTCTGCCAGACCAGCAATAAGGTTAAGAATTTCGCGTCGCATTTCCGGGTCAAGAGAAGAGGTCGGCTCGTCAAACAGAATCACCTGAGGATTGACGCTCAACGCTCTGGCAATGCCAACGCGCTGTTGCTGCCCGCCGGAGAGCGTAGAAGGGTAGGCATCGGCCTTGTGGGCCAGTCCCACCTGTGAGAGCAACGCCATGCCACGCTCGCGTGCCTGAGACTTAGGCAGACGCTGGGTACAAATCAACACTTCGGTGATGTTCTCCAGCGCGGTCTTATTTTTGAACAGGTTGTAGTGTTGAAATACCATCGAGGTCTGACGACGGAAGTCGGCAATTTGACGGTGATGCAGTGCGTCGGCATTTATTTGCTGGCCGCCAATCTGAATAATTCCGCTGTCTGGTTTTACCAACAGATTTAATGAACGCAGAAGCGTCGATTTACCGGATCCGGAAGGCCCAATAACAGATACCACTTCGCTGCGCTTAATAGTGAAATTAACGTCTGACAGTGCGGCGAATTGATGAAAACTTTTGTTAAGCCCGCTGACATTAATCATGACATCGCCCATGATTTCTCCAATGAATTAACGTTTGCTAATCAAAGGATTATTATCTGCTCACGCATTAACTACAAATGCTTAAAATGGCTATTGTTATGTGGATTCTAATAAAAAAGGGGGAGAAAATGCCGCCAAGTAGCGGCATTTTGATGAGGAGGAAATTAAGCGGTAACCGCGTGTTTAACGACTCTGACAGGTAAGGACTTATAGGAAGGCGTGCCGCTTTCCTTATCGATATAGTCAAGCGGGATCAATACATTGGCCTCAGGATAATAGGCCCCCACTGAACCTTCCGAGATGTTATAGGCGATCACCGTAATGTTCTCCAGACGCAGCTTACTGCCTTGTACTGCGGTTTCGATATCCACCAGGTCACCGTGCTCCAGCCCGCGCTTCTCAAGGTCGGTGTCGCTCATAAACAGAATATCGCGACGGCCAAACACGCCGCGATAACGGTCGTCGAGCGCATATATCGTGGTGTTGTATTGGTCATGACTGCGTAAGGTAATCATGCGCAACACGTCTTCTCCTTCAACGACCAGATCTTCGGTAACGCCGTCGAACACCGAGAATATCGCCTTGCCGGTCGGGGTAGGCCATTTACGCTCGGTAGGCGGCAGCGGCATACGGAATCCACCGGGGATAGCTATCCGCTCATTGTATTTATCAAAGCCCGGAATAGTTTTCTCAATCAGGTCTCGAATTATGCTGTAGTCGGCAACCAGCTCCATCCAAGGCACCTTGGTATGAGGGATTGTTGCCTTCGCCATACGACCGACGATATCCGGCTCAGAAAGTAAAAACTCTGAAGCGGGTTTCAACTTACCCGAGGAGGCATGGACCATTGACATCGAGTCCTCGACGGTAATCGCCTGGCGACCACTGGCCTGTAGGTCCAATTCGGTACGACCCAAACAAGGGAACACATAGGTTTCCTTGGCAACCAGAAGATGCGAGCGGTTGAGCTTAGTTCCCACGTGAACGCTCAGGTCTAAGGCTTTCATTGCCGGGAAACATTTCTCAGGATCCGGCAACGCGACAGCAAAGTTACCGCCCAGACAAATCAGTGCTTTGGATCTACCCTCGGCCATGGCTTCCATCGCTTTTACTGCGTCGTGACCATGCTCTTTCGGCGGCACAAAGCCAAACACCTTCTCGAGATTTTCCAGGAAGGCGGCCGACGGTTTTTCAGTAATGCCGACCGTACGGTTTCCCTGCACGTTTGAATGCCCGCGCAGAGGGCATATCCCCGCACCCGGTTTACCGAAGTTACCGCGTAACAACAGAAGATCGGCAATCAGGCGAACGTTGGCGGTCCCTTTGTTGTGCTGAGTCACGCCCATGCCGTAAGTGACGATCGTGGCCTTTGATTTGGCATAGAGCGTGGCAACCTGTGTAAGACTTTCGCGTGTCAGGCCGGACTCTTTCTCGATATCATCCCAGGATGTTGAGGCCATATCTGCGGCAAACACCTCGAATCCCTGGGTATGTTCGGCAATAAAATCGTTGTCTAGCAGGTTACCCTCAGAAGCGTTCAGCTCGAGCAGTGCTTTCATGATGCCTTTCAGCGCGGCTGCGTCACCGCCCGCTTTTACCTGATAGTAGGTCGAAGCAATGTTGGTGGAGGTGTAGGTTGCCATCTCGATGACGTTCTGTGGATCGGCAAAACGCTCCAGGGCGCGCTCACGCAGCGGATTAAAGACTATGATAGGGACGTTGCGGCGCGCAACTTCGTGCAGCGTCCCCATCATACGGGGATGGTTGGTGCCGGGGTTGTGGCCAATGGAGATAATGAGCTCGGTGTCATCGAAATCGTCCAGTGAAACGGTCCCTTTACCGATACCAATAGACTGCGGCAGGCCGACGCTGGTGGCCTCATGACACATGTTGGAACAGTCGGGGAAGTTGTTGGTGCCAAACTCGCGGGCAAACAGCTGGAACAAATACGCGGCTTCATTTGAGGCGCGGCCGGAAGTATAGAATTCAACTTCATCGGGCGAGTCAACGTTTTGCAAGATTTCTGCAATGCGGCTAAAGGCGGTTTCCCATTCAACCGGCTGTAGCGTATCCGTTTCCTTATTATAAACCAGCGGGTGGGTTAATCGTCCGTAGCCCTCAAGCTCGAAGTCTGATTTCTGCAGTAGCGAGGTCACGGTGTTTGCCGCCAAAAATTCTGGCGTGACGCGTTTGCTGGTGGCCTCCCAGGTGACCGCCTTGGCGCCGTTTTCACAGAACTGGAAGGTCGAGTTTTTTTCTTTGTCTGGCCATGCGCAGCCGGGGCAGTCGAATCCGTCCGGCTGGTTGGTGCGCAGCAAGGTTGCTGGCGCGGTCAGGTTATCCATCTGAGTGCGGACCGCAATCGCCGTGGCTTTCAGTGCACCCCAACCGCCCGCCGGGCCGTCATAGGGGTGAACGCCGGGAACCGAACGTCTTTGTTTAGTCATGAAAACTCCTGGGCAGGATAAGCATTGAGGGATTGCGTAAAATCACCCCGTAAAAGATAAGTGTAATCAGTGCCAGAGAAGTTATGTTTGATTGATGTTAGAATTTTGTAAGTTTTTTTTAATGATTCTATTCAGGGAGTTAAAAGAGCAAGGGGAATGCTCATTCACTCATTTTTTCATTGAGACTGAAACCGAGGCTGAAAAGGGTAACGATCTCAGGAGCCAATAATAAGCTAGCCTGACAAATGTCGGCACGCTTGCCATAATGATCAGACTGTTATAGGAAGGTTATTCGAAATAGGGTGAGGGTGCTGATATGGATTTTAAAATGGCAGAGCAGGAGGACGGAGAGCGGCTTGCTGAAATACGGGCAGCAGCAATGAGGCCTAGCCTGGAAGCCGTCGGGCGGTTTGATGAACAACGAGTCAGAAACCGTTTTCTTGATACATTCTTGCCGATGAACACCTTCAAAATTGAAAGTCAGGGCAGTCTAGCGGGATTCTTTGTCATCACGGATAAAATGGACCATCTCTATTTGGATCATTTGTACATTCATCCTGATTATCAGAATCATCAACTGGGCAGAGCGGCTATCGAACAGGTCATCAAGACGGCAAGAGAGCGCACATTGCCTCTGCGGTTGGGTGCATTACGTGGAAGTCGGTCTAACCGGTTCTACATCAATCATGGGTTTATCAAAACGCATGAGGATGAATTCGATATTTATTATGAACTTAGGGCATAAGATGAAGGCTCCTTGATGGAGCCTCTTTTATAACCTTTAATTAGTTACAACATACAGTAGCCCTTAAATAAAGCGATGAAACTTCACCTACGATATTCGTACTTAGCGTAGGATCTGTACTTAATAATGAAAAGCTTGATAGCGATTAGAGATGATTACCCTTAGTATTCTCGTAATAAGGAAAAAGAGGAAAATTCACCACGCTTTCTCTGGGACATTTTTTCTTCAGGAATTTCATAAACTGCAAAATCGCCGGCTTTTCTTTGCATACCCGGCAGCATATTTCGTTTCATATGTTGATCATCAGACGTATCAACGTCTCCATTGGGCAGTATTGTTACCTGACCTCCCGGGCCTCTGTAGTGCACGAAATCACTTCTGACCAGATAAGTATTGCCATCCATTCCGTCCATTGGAACCTTAACTGCGCTGGATGTTACTCTAATTTTCACCTTTTCATGGCTCTTGTTGCCGGTTAAATGATTAATAATATCTGATTCAAACGGCGTATATTTTGCCTCTATGAGGCGGGTCTCCCCTGAAACATATTGCTTATTGAGACCAGAAGAGTCCCTATAGGAAAAACCATATTGCCAAGGTAGGGAGGGTGTATGTTCCTTTGCGGCATATACAGTGCAGGGCTGCAAAACGGTATTGGCTATATTCAACATTTTTCTGGCAAAATTTGACTGATTCACATTTCCATCTGGAACGGCATTTCTGCATACCAAAAGAGAAAGCTGCCTGACTACTTCTAAAAACATATGTTCTCCCTCATTAAACATTTAATTAACCAGGGCAAATTTATGTCAGATCACGTTGAGAAATCTATTCATTTGCGCTCGAATTAAACCTTCAATCCTGTATTGAATAAATTTTTCATAGCGGAAGCCTTACGAGGCTCAACCTCACCAGAAAATGAAACGTAATAGGGCGTTTAGCGGCAACGCTCAGTAAAATCTGTGCCTCATAGAGGCCAGGATTTTTCAGAATTCACGTAGCGACGCCTGTTTTATAGGCAAAAAAATCCGGTAGCAGAGCCAAAGCCCTGACTACCGGATGATGCATCAAGGCGTCATTACCAGGCCTTGATGGCATCGCCTTTATACACTTCTTCGGCTTTTTCCGCGACTTCTGGAGTCTGGAAAGCTTCTTTCAGTTCCTGCATTTTTTTGCTGTCTTTGTTGTCTTCACGAGAAACCAGTGCGTTGACATATGGAGACGCCGCGTCTTCCATAAACAGGCCGTTACGGCGTGGAGACAGACCCACCTGTGAGGAGAAGTTGGTGTTGATGATAGACAGAGTGACGTTAGGATCGTCCAGAGTACGCGTCAGCTGCGGCGTATCCACCTCAACAATATTCAGTTTTTTCGGATTGTCGATGATGTCCAGCGTCGTTGGCAAGTAGCCTACGCCAGCTTTCAGCTTGATTAAACCTTGTGCCTGGAGCAGCAGCAGGCTGCGGCCCAGCGTAGTCGCTTCGTTAGAGATAGTCACCGTTGCGCCATCCGGCAGGTCTTTAACGTTTTTAATTTTCTTCGAGTAAGCCGCAATCGGGAAAATAAAGGTTTTGGTCAGGATAGCGAAGTGATAGCCGCGCTCTTTAGACTGCGCTTCGAGATAAGGCAGGCTTTGGAAGGCGTTGGCATCAACGTCCTTGCTGTTCAGAGATTCGTTCGGCAGAACATAGTCGTTGAAAGGAATGACCTCAACGTCAAGATTATATTTCTCTTTGGCAACTTTCTGCACTTCCTGCCAAATTGCCTGATCGGGACCGGTATTGATGGCAACTTTTACTTTATTATCATCACCTTGTTTACAAGCGGACAGCATCAAGACAGAGGTGGCGATCAGAGCGGACAACAGCAATTTCTTCATAAATACGCTTCTCTTAATAATTAAAACTTATAAAACAATATTACGGCGACATTACTATACAGAGGTTGCCAAGGCGTTAGCCATTGATATGTAGTGAAATCTCTTCATCATGGCGAAATAGTCAACACAAACTATTGTAGACAAGCCATAGGATAAGCTTATGAAAAAAGGGAATAAGGGCAGGGTGAACAGAGTTGGCTGACAGGCTCCCGTAAAGGGAGCCAGGATGATGCATTTTAAGCAGTGCAGCAGAGATTGTTAACCAATCCAGAGAACAACGCAGGCGGCAAAAATACAGTAACCCCCAAAAAGATGCCATTTACCGTGCTCAAGCCAGCCCGCAAGCCAGCGCAGTGCCAGTAAACCAGCAATAAAGCTGAAAACCATTCCCAACAAACTTGGCAAGAGGATTGAAGACAGGGTCAATGAAGCATGAGTTGCGGCATTATCGTGGAACACACGGACGACTTCTTTAATGATAACAACTGGCGTCAAAACAACGGCCAAGGCAAAGCTGAACTCTTCAGCCGTTTTACGCGCAACACCGAGGGACAATGCGGTAGAAATTGTTGCGCCTGAGCGTGAGAACCCACGGAAAGGCAGGCAAAGACCTTGAACGATACCAATGGTTAACGATTGAAAAGGGGAAAGGTTCGTGGCATGACTTTCTTTGATTCTTGAAGAGACAATGATCAGTATGCCCGCAGCCACAAGCCCCGAAGCAATCAGCTTGCTGTTGCTAAACAATGATTCGATTTCAAAGGTAGAAGCATTGCCGGCGTAAAACACCTTGATGATATGCTGCAACGTCAGCCCTACAACACCGGTCATCATAGTAGCCAGAATGATGTGCAGGGCGTTACGTTTAAAGGCGGCGCCAGAGCTAAAGTACGTATCGCGCCAGGATTTCCAGAAATGAACGATAACGGCGAACATGGTACCCGTGTGTAGCATAACCAACAGCAACGTCATGTCAGGCGCGCTGGGATCAAGCCCCAGAATTTTCTCTGCCATAATGACGTGAGCCGAACTGGATACGGGCAACAGTTCGGCTAGCCCCTGAATGACTGCCAAAATCAGTATGTTCAAAAATGTCATATTTTCTCCGGGTTAAATAATCCCATCAGTTAACACTCAGGTTAAACACGTGGTCGAGATGGCCATACTGAATCCACCCATCACTGCGCCCGTGCCGAGAATAACTATAGTCCTTAGTTGTTGTATTTTTAATGTTTATATAAAGCGCTAAATCGAAGAGAGGGTTTTGTTTAACCTTTGTTTATTTTTTATAAAGCCACGCTGACTTCGTCCTAACACAATAATATGAAAGAAAAATGACGGGCGGTTAACAACGGCGTTTCTGGTAGCGTGTTAGAAGAAGTAGGGCACGTAGAGTTGAATAAAACTTATTGTTACGTTATAACATAACTACATTACAAAGTTGATAAGGATTCAGTCTTCGTGGTTAAATTTCAAAAAGTTGCAGTATTTCTGGGAATGCTCATCGCAAGTGGTCATGCTTTTGCTCACGACAATCATTCACACGGTGCGCCCATGACAGCGGGGGAAGAGCAAGCGGCTATGGGTATTTTTAAAGATAAAAATGTGAAAGACAGAGTACTTAAGGATTGGGATGGGCTGTGGCAATCCGTTTATCCGTATCTGCTAAGCGGGGAACTTGACCCAGTTTTCCAAAAGAAGGCCGAACAGGATAAGGGTAAAACGCCCGCAGAAGTTAAGGCCTATTACCGCAAAGGCTATGCGACCCACGTTGATACCATTGGCATTGAGGACGGCGTTATAGAGTTTCATCGCGGTAAACAGGTTGCGTCCTGTAAATATGATTATGCCGGGCACAAGATTTTAACTTACCCATCCGGTAAGAAAGGTGTGCGCTATCTGTTTGAATGCCACGACGCTACCAGCAAGGCACCCAAATACGTTCAGTTCAGCGATCACATTATTGCACCGCGTCGCTCCAGTCATTTCCATATGTTCATCGGAAATATTTCACAGCAGGCGCTTCTGGAAGAGATGGACAACTGGCCGACTTATTACCGCCTTAATTTGGATGCAGCACAGATTGTCGACGAAATGCTGCATCACTAAATAAGCAAAGGTAAGCAACATATCCGCTAAGGATAAATACTAATCTCCAGCAGTACCCGATATTGACTGCTGGAGATTAATTCGCCCCTGGTGAGGCAAGGTTATCTTTTCTTTCTGATTATCGTATTACCCTCAAAAAGAGTTATTGATTTGTACTGATGGCTAATTCAACGATTAGGTCATTTTTTTTATTTAATGGTAACCATAATTTATTACGGTAGCCGCTACCATTAATAATTTCAATATCACCACTTTCTTTCATTTCGCCTGCACGTAAATAGCTTGATTTTTTATTGTTAATTACCTCTGCCAGTTTACTGGGCCATCCATAACTGTTTAAATCAGCACCCTGATTTGTGAAGGTAAATTGCTCGACAACCTTGCCGGTTGACTTACTTTTAACTATCGCCGTTGCCGTTGAGTGAGCGGGAAGGCCATCACCACCGCTAATATTACTGGTGTCTGACCAGTTCACACCATTATATAGAGCATATGTTTTGCGATTCACTTCAAGATGATAGGCATCTTTCTTACCAAGGTTCAACCATATGCTGTTTCGATAACCAGAACCAACAACAGGTGATATTCTCCCTTTGAGAAACTCTCCAGCCCTAATGATCTCTGCTGGGAAAAAGTCATTCACTGCGATAGAGACCTCATAAGGCCAGCTATATTCCCCCGGATTACTGATTACTTTATCAAGCACTAATTTTTCATTTTTGTTTATATCTTTCAGGACAACTTCAAAAAATTGACGAGGGGGTAAACTTCCTGTGTTAAGGGGATGTTTATTTTCCCAGTCAGGAAAGTTGTTAGCGACAATAAAGCGTCTTTCATTGATCAGGCGCACTGCATCATTACTGCTCACTGTACCTATAGGGTCGCCATTAAATTTCAACTGTGGGTTCGAGAAGAAATTGATTGCTGTACCACCCGTTGTACGTTTTGACATAATAGTACTAAATTTACCTGCAACACGATAACCATTAGCATAGGCAGTTATGCCTTGTTCTTTTTCACCATGATTAAGTCCAAAATTATGGCCGATTTCATGCGCTAGGGCATTATTGGATATTGCCTGATTAGCACTGACCACGCTATGCATTCCGGACCTGTAAGCCAGCCCTCCGCCGAGTTCGGTTATTAAAACAATCAGATCTGCCTGGGTTTCTTTTTGCTTTTGAGCTATTACAGCACCCAAGGGCGTGTTTTTATTTTTCATATTAGAAAGCAGACTATTCAGGTTAGTCTCAGTTACATTAGTGTCAAGCGTGCCTGCCACATCAAATCTAGCTAATGAATTACTTCTTACGTGACTTGAATTTAATGAGGTATTTAATGTGCTTGCATACAATTCAGGACTATTGCCAAATTTATAGCGCGACTGATTGGTATAAGCATACAACACTCTTATTTTGGCGATCTCATTACTGAATTGCTCATCGTGCTCCCATAAACCGGGCTCAACGCTATCATCTTGGATATAGTCAAATTCATTTTCATCACCGCCCGCCGTCTCGATTCTTACCAGCGCATGTAACTCTTCTGATATCGGATGAATTTCATAAGCTGAATGATCACTTAATTTAACAAAACCACTTACTTTGTTATTTTTTATAGAAAAAACCGCAGTGCTTTTATCATCCACAGAATGACCTTGCCATACCTTGATGTCGTCACTCTCTTCTTTTAATGTGCTTCTATTAATTTCTATAGTCTGATGCTGATTATCGTTGTTGAACAAGAAGGATGTCGCGCCGTTAAGGAGAACGTCTTTATTTATTTTAATCAATTGAACGCTTTGGTCTTTGTCTTTAAATTCATGCAATAGATTATTACTATACGTAGGGTCTTCATCAACCATTTTAAAGAGTGGCGCAGCGGCATAGAGTGAGGGTGAAAATGTAGACACAGCAATCGAAAATATTAATGCTTTTCTAAAACCCAACATGTTGCAACATCCTTATGTGATAAAAATAACTTTTAAAATTTATTAGAACAGGGTGCGGATATAAACCCGACATAAACAAACTTCAAATGTATATACCATTTTATAAAGCGAGATTTATCTATAAGTATTTAAGAGATTGCTGTGTAAAGCAGGAGTTGTGGAAATCAGCCACCGGTGAATGAAAAATAAAACACGAAAATCAAAGCTAGCGGACTGACGCTGCTGACCGCGGCCATCACTCTGTGTAATAAGGTGTAAAGAGAAAGGAGGATTGACGCATTAAAACGTAAGAGAGCGAAGTTGAACAAGCCGCTGCTGCCGCATTGGTCCGCGTTAGGCTGGGAGCCTATCAATCTGACTGGCGGTTATAATTTTCGATATACAAACTGATCCCCTTGAAGCCCGTGATTCATTGATAGGCTTAAAACCAGGAGCGAGGGCAGTGGGATGCCTGATATGGCTATGAGGTGGATGGTGGTGTGCAGAAGGTAAATTCCTAAGTGACTACCATATCGTATTTAACATAATATACATTATGCGCACCAAGGTATCGGTACGTCGATTCTGAGCTTTTGGGCTTTAGCTCGACCTTGTCTTCAATTATTAGCTTTTGGGGATTATCAATCCTTTGCTATTTGCTGCCGGCGTTCCCTGATGAAATCTCATCTGCCAGCGTCCACTTTTTTCATTGAGCTTCCAGATCGACGACCGCAATGTTTGCCGTGTTACGTTTCCTACGTGGTCGCGGGTAAAACTTTCGTAAGTCAGCAACGTCACCCGATCCTCTAGAAGACTACATTTAAAATTGCTGGCCACTATTTCTAGCCGCTCAGTTTCCTGCAGTAAACTTTCTATCACCTCCTGCCTGACATATACCTTTCCAGAGCGACCTATCTCCGTGAACGCCGGGTGCAGCAAATCCTCGAGCATACTGGCATCGCTGCGAATTCCAGGCTGATGGAGCTTCCTTTCGAGTGTGATTAGCCGCTGAGTTAATATATCGAGTTCCATCTTTACTCCTAAAAGATCGCGCTACGTGAAATCTGAGTACTTTGCGGCCCCAATTACCCGTAATGATGGCGAGAGAGATAGGATTATAATAGAAGTTGTCGTATCGGGATTATCGGTGGCGCGCAAGGGAATTCTCCCCTTGCGCTCTGTCAGGCAGATTTTATAACCCTACTCTGCCGACGTTGGCGTTGGCGTTGTGGTCGTCGTTGATGAAGACGCGGCTGCTGGCGTTGTCGTTGAAGTCGATGAAGACGTCGTGGACGAATCTGTTGGCGTCGTCGCCGTGGACGAAGAAGATGTTGAAGACGCTGCAGGTGCGGTTACTGAGGTTGACCCCGTCGAGGCCGGCGTAGTTGTTGTGGTCGAAGCAGCGGCCGGAGTTGTCGTGGCCGAAGTAGACGCTGGCGTGGTCGCTGAAGTTGCTGGCGTTGCTGGCGTTGACGTCGAAGTTGCTGCCGGTGTCACAATCGAGGCTGGCACCGCAGGAACCCCCGTTGCCGCTGGAGTCGCTGGAGCAGCAGGCGTCGCAGCCGGAGCCGGAGCCGGGGTTGGAGTCGGGGTTGGAGTCGGGGCTGGCGTATCGAAAATCACCTTGGTGGCAGGACGCACTTTGAACGATGGCGTCGTATCCGTCACGGAGTAATTGATATGCTGTTCGTATTTCGTCGTGGTAGTCACCTCAACCGCAGGGATAGTCACACGACCCACCATTGAACGTGCGTAACCCCCGATTTTGTGCTTGCCGGCATTGACGTGCAGTTCAACGGTTTGACCCAGGGCCAGAATACCGGCGTCTACACCGTCAACCGTCACGTAAATTGGTGCACCGTCATCAGCCAACTCTCTAAGATGAGTCACAGTCACTACCGTCGGTCCGGTAGAAAAATCCGTTGCCTGAGGCTTGGCCGGAGTTAAGGCTGAGGCAGCGGCCGAGGTGGCTGCTGAGGTAGCTGCGGTAATCTTTGCGCAGCCGGTCAGCGCAAAAGCTGTCGTGACAGCAATCAGGGTGAAACGGTTAATCATGTTGCGACGTCTTCCTATCGTGGTTTTGTGACTTGTGCACCAATATAACCTATCTCGGGATCGAGATGAATATCAGCTTAATTTTCTTACACAAAACTCGCAGCGATTGCTAATTTATATTGGGGTGAACGGCAGCGAAATGAAACATGAAGGCATCTCTCCTGTGAGAAGTTACCGGTAGTGGAATGACAGAGTGACAGTGTCACGGGCCAAGTATATGGCAACGCAGGAGCAAATGGGCTTTTATGAGGGATGGAAAATCGTCGTTGATTAACTCGAAGATATGCTAACAGTCTGAAAAAATGACTTTATATAGAAGAGGCCCCGAGCGGAGCCTCTTGATAAGCCTGTTTTAAAGAGCTAAATCGACCACGATGCGCCCTTCAATTTTGCCTGCATGCATACGGGCAAAAATATCGTTAATATTGCTGAGAGGTTCAACCGCAATATTCGCCGCCACTTTATGACGACCGGCAAAATCTAACGCCTCCTGCAGATCTTTACGTGTACCTACAATCGAGCCGCGGACGGTGATACCGTCAAGTACCATATTGAAGATTGACAGATCAAAGGTGCCCGGAGGCAGGCCGTTTAAGACCATCGTCCCCCCACGGCGCAGGGTGCCAATGGCTTGCTCGAACGCTTTAGGCGAGACGGCGGTCACGAGAACGCCGTGTGCACCGCCGAAACTTTCGTGGAACACTGTTGCTGGATCCACGTTTTTCGCGTTGGCGACCACGGTTGCCCCCAGTCGCCTGGCAAAAGCCAACTTGTCATCATCAATATCAACCGCCGCGACGTTCAGGCCCATCGCGACCGCATATTGAATCGCCATGTGGCCCAGCCCGCCAATTCCCGAGATGACCACCCAGTCGCCCGGCTTGGTTTCGGTCATTTTAAGACCTTTATAGACCGTGACACCTGCGCAGAGGATCGGTGCAATTTCGTTATAGCCCACGTTATCGGGCAAGATACCCACGTAGTTTGCATCGGCCAAACAGTACTCAGCAAAGCTGCCGTTAACGGAATAACCGGCGTTTTGCTGCGAATGGCATAGGGTCTCCCAGTTGTCCAGACAGTGTTCGCAGTGGCCACAGGCGGAATATAACCAGGGCACTCCCACGCGATCCCCCTCTTTTACGTGCTTTACGCCCTCACCTACGGCAACCACATACCCAACCCCTTCATGACCAGGAATAAACGGTGGCTGCGGTTTAACCGGCCAGTCGCCCTCCGCAGCGTGTAGATCCGTGTGACAAACACCGGTGGCAACAATTTTTACTAACAGTTGTCCCGCTCCAACTTCGGGGATCGGGACTTGTTCAATAACCAAAGGTTCACCAAAGGCTTTCACTACTGCGGCTTTCATCGTTTTCATCTTGTCACTCCATCAAGGAAACAGGCTTAAAACAGACCTAAAGGCGCCGTGTCATAGCTGACCAGCAAATTCTTGGTTTGTTGATATGCGGTGAGTGCCATTTTGTGCGTCTCGCGTCCCACACCTGACTGTTTGTAGCCACCGAATGCCGCGTGTGCCGGATAAATGTGATAGCAGTTGGTCCATACACGACCGGCCTTGATAGCACGTCCCATGCGATACGCGAGGTTGGTGTCTCGTGTCCAGATCCCGGCACCGAGACCAAACTGAGTCTCGTTGGCGATCGCCAATGCTTCAGCCTCGTCTTTAAAGGTGGTGACGCCGATGACAGGTCCAAAAATTTCTTCCTGGAAGCTGCGCATTTGGTTGGTGCCTTTAATCAGCGTTGGCTGGATGTAGAAACCGTTATCAAACTCCGGAGCGATGCTAGCGCGAGCTCCCCCGACGAGAATCTGCCCTCCTTCGTCGCGGGCAATATCGATATAGGAAAGGATTTTATCGTACTGCTGGCGTGAAGCCTGTGCACCGATCATGGTGTCAGTGTCCAGGGGATCACCACGGTGAATGTTGGCAATTTTTGCCATGACGCGTTCCATGAATGGCGCATAAATAGATTCATGGATAAGCGCGCGTGAAGGACAGGTACAGACTTCGCCCTGATTGAAGAAGCCCAGCACTAAGCCTTCGACCGCCTTTTCAATGAATTCAGGCTCGGCGTTCATGATGTCGGCGAAGTAGATGTTCGGCGATTTACCGCCCAACTCTACGGTGCACGGGATAATATTCTCTGCCGCGCAGGCCATGATGTGGCGGCCAACAGGGGTGGAACCCGTAAAGGCAATTTTGGCGATACGCTTGCTGGTTGCCAGGGCTTCACCCGCCTCTTTACCATAGCCTTGGACCACGTTGAGCACGCCAGCCGGGAAGAGATCGCCAATCAACTCAAGCAGCAACGTAATGCTTAGCGGCGTCTGCTCTGCGGGTTTCAGGACCACACAGTTACCTGCAGCCAGCGCCGGGGCAAGTTTCCAGGCGGCCATCAGCAGTGGGAAGTTCCAGGGAATAATTTGGCCGACAACACCAAGAGGTTCATGGAAATGGTAGGCCACGGTTTTTTCGTCAATCTCTGCCGCACTGCCTTCCTGCGCACGCAGACAACCTGCGAAATAGCGGAAATGATCGGCCGCCAGCGGCAGGTCGGCGTTCAGGGTTTCGCGAACCGGCTTACCGTTGTCCCAGCTTTCTGCCACCGCCAGGTATTCAAGGTTTTCTTCAATACGCGAAGCGACCTGTAACAGCAGGTTGGAACGATGTTGAGCGCTGGTTTTGCCCCAGGCGTCGGCCGCTTTATGCGCCGCATCCAACGCTGCATCAATATCTCGCGCATCGGAACGCGGGAATTGGCCGATGTCGCTGCCATCAACTGGGGAGGTATTCATGAAATATTGACCGCTAAGCGGTTCTACGAATTTGCCATCAATATAGTTACCGTAGGCGGCTCTGAGTGAGAATAAAGCGCCTGTTGTTCCGGGATGTGCATAACGCATCGCAAACTCCTTATGTAGGTTACGGCTATCAGAGATAGGCAACCGCCACAGCAAACTCTGAATGGGCGGCATACGGTTGCCTAAGTTACATTGCAGGCGCCGTGCCAATCTTTCACTTTACGACTTTTAGTAAAATATTTTTATTTATTAGATATTTAAAATAACCCAAGCCGCATGTACTTCTCTGCTGTCACCTAAATTCTCGTTATGTGTTGCAAATCGCAACACTTGCAAAACCAAATTACTACAATAATGCAACACATATTAATGGGCTTGAGGTTACCAATGCAGGGAAATTCGTCAGCCACTCCCCCCTCCGCGACAGCACCTAATTTAGTACTGAGTGACTCCTGGTTTCGCAGCGAGCTTTATGGCCTGGACCGCACGGCGGATGACTTTCCACGCATCCGTCAAAGCGAGCTCGCCGACCTGCTCGCCAATAACGCGGCGCTGCAACAGTTTGCACGGCCTGCCATTAAGGCACTGGCGGAGAAAATTGCCGAAAAACAGTCGGTGGTTGTTCTTTCTGATGCCACTGGGATGGTATTGAATTCGTTTGGTGATATGCAGGCATTGCAAAAAGCCCAGCGTTTTGCGCTCGCCCCCGGTAATTTATGGAGCGAATGCGGCCGGGGAACCAACGCCATCGGCACTGCATTGGCCATTGACGGTGGCTGTGAAATCTACGGCCATCAGCACTATCTCACTAGCAATCAAGGACTTTACTGTGCGGCGACGACGCTGCAAACGCCAAACGGACAGATTGCCGGCGTGCTGGATATTTCTGGGCCAGCGCAGTATCCACATCCCCATACCCTGGCATGGGTGAAAGAAGCGGCAAAGCACATCGAATATCTGTGGATGAAACAGAGCCTGAATCCTGACCAGTGGCTGATGAGTCTGCATCCGCAGATCAATGGTCTTGATAACGTTGAGGAAATGCTGCTGATATTTTCAGATAACGTGTTGATGGCTGCCAATCGCGCAGCGATGCATGAGCTGGCTCTGGACATCACCGACTTCGGTAGCCAAACCTTCCAGCAGCTTTTCCCGCAGACTGAACAGCAGGCCAATAGCGTGCCGCTGCCCATCACCTCCCGTCATCAACAGCGCTACTTCCAACGCCTGCGTGCTCCGGCGCGTAGCCATTTCCCATCGGCGTCTGTCCCTGAGAGTGACCTCTTCCTCGCGCTTCGTGGCAACGCCGACAAAATGGTGCGCCTGCTCAACGCGGGCGTATCGCTCTGCATTCAGGGTGAGACCGGCAGCGGCAAAGAGTATATCAGTCGGGCTTTGCATCAGCAGAGTCGCTGGAAAGCAGGGAAATTTGTCGCCATTAATTGTGCGGCCATTCCGGAATCGCTGATTGAGTCCGAGCTCTTCGGCTATCAGCCAGGTGCCTTCACCGGCGCGAGCAAGAATGGCTACATTGGAAAAATTCGTGAGGCTGACGGCGGCGTGCTGTTTTTGGATGAGATAGGTGATATGCCACTTTCGCTTCAGACACGTTTGCTGAGAGTGCTTCAGGAGAAAGAGGTTGCGCCGCTGGGTTCGGCACGCAGCTGGCCGGTAAGTTTCGCCGTAATTTGTGCGACACACCGCAATCTTCTTCAGCGGGTTGTCGACGGCGGATTCCGTGAGGACCTGCTGTACCGTTTACAGGAATTCTCGATGACTATTCCGCCGCTGCGCGAGTGGCCGGCCCTTCCCGCCTTTATCGCCCAGCTCTGGCGAGAACTGGGCGGCGAAAAGCGCGGCATCGTTTTATCACCCGCGCTTATCGAAATGCTGGTGAAAAACCGCTGGCCGGGAAACGTGCGTCAGCTGCGGAGTTTAATGAAAGTGTTGCTTGCGCTGGCGGATGACAATTCAGTACTCGGCTGTGACTCCTTGCCTGAAAACTATCAGCTTGAGGTCAGTAAACCTGTTCCTGCACTACACGAGCATGACGATCGGCTCATTGACGAAACGTTGAGGCGTTTTAATGGCAACATCAGCAAGGCGGCACAGGCTTTAGGGATTGCACGCAGCACGCTTTATCGGCGTGCCGCGCGGCGTTAATATTTTCTATGTCCGGGCGCCTAAATTAGAATTCGACGTCCTCGAGGCTGAAGTATTCGGTCTGGTCATTGTAGGAAAATATCTCGGCATATCGGCCCCAGTTAACGACCGTATCCAACGTCTCCTTGGCGGCACCGTCTGACAGGAAGTCTTCAAGCTCCTGCTCGAAGCGAACGCGTGGCGCGCGATGTCCGGGGCGATCGTCAAGCACGGTTTTAATCAGCGCCGCCAGCGGCACAAAACGCAGCAGATGTTCTGCAAACATCACTTTGCGCTGCTGGGTGTCGATATCAGCAAAAATACGCGCCTGCGGCGTCAGGAAAATGTCCCCTTCACGCACATCGGCAAAGCCCAGCGATTGCAGAACTTCGGCGATTGGGAAGAGATCGTCGACCTCAAGATGCAAAGTACGCGCTATGTCTGGCATATCAGCACGGCCAAAGTAAGGCTCACCCGCCAACGTCTCAATCAGACCCGCAATCAGGTTAGTAGAAACGTGCGGCAGTCGCGTGCCGAGTTTTAGCCCTTTTTTCACCGTTTCACTGTTGGGACGTGCGGTCATTTTGGCGTACACGTCATCAACCAGACGGCGGAACTGTGGGTCCAGTCGATTGCGTGGATGTGGGAATGGCACCTTGATTTCGGCAATGACGCGACCAGGATTCGATGACAACACTAGAATACGGTCACACATAAACACCGCCTCCTCGATGTTGTGTGTCACTATCAGTATCGACTTGATGGGCATCTGCCCCTTATTCCACAGGTCGAGCAAATCGGTACGCAGCGTCTCGGCGGTCAATACGTCCAGCGCAGAGAAAGGTTCGTCCATCAGCAGCAAGGTCGGGTCAACGACTAGCGCACGAGCAAAGCCGACTCGCTGCCTCATTCCGCCCGAAAGCTCACGCGGGTAGGCGTTCTCAAAGCCGTCGAGACCGATAAGGTCGATGGCCGCCAACGCACGTTTTCTGCGCTCTCCGGCGGCAACGCCCAGCGCCTCTAGCCCGGCTTCTACGTTTTGTAACACGGTCAACCAGGGGAAAAGCGCAAAGGTCTGAAACACCATTGCAACGCCCTGCGCTGGCCCGTTCAGCGGTTGCCCAAGATAGTCGACGTTACCCGAACTTGGGGTGATCAGGCCGGAAATAATCCGCAGCAGCGTCGACTTCCCTGATCCAGAACGCCCCAACAGCCCGACAATCTCACCTTCGCGCAGCGTGAGATTAACATCATCCAGAATCAACACTTCGCCGTGGGTTTTATCATACCCGTGATTCACTTTTTTCACCGCGAGGATCTCTTTACGCCCTTCCGCTTTAGTATGCTGAGCGCCAGCGTTCAACGTATTTTGATTGTCTTGCATAAAAACGGTCCTTAATCTGCACGGAATCTGGATTCGGCGTAGGCATATAGAGGCCGCCACAGCAGCCTGTTAAACAGGGTAACGAACAGTGCCATGACGGCAATGCCGAGGATAATTTTCGGGAAGTCGCCCGCCGCCGTGGTCTGTGCAATGTAGGCACCCAGCCCATGCGCCGTCACTTTGGTGTCGCCCCACTGTACAAGCTCAGAGACGATACTGGCGTTCCACGCACCGCCTGAAGCCGTGATTGCACCCGTGATGTAGTATGGGAAAATACCCGGCAGCATGACCTGTTTCCACCATTGCCAACCGCGGATATGGAAATTAGCCGCCGCTTCACGGTAATCATTCGGAAATGCCGTGGTTCCTGCCACCACGTTGAACAGGATATACCACTGGGTTCCCAATACTATCAGCGGTGACAGCCAGATATCCGGGTTGAGGTGGAAATGGACGATAACGATAACAAACGCCGGGAACAAGAGGTTTGCCGGGAAGGCCGCCAGAAACTGGGCAATAGGCTGGATTTTACCTGCCAGCCCCGGACGCAGCCCAATCATTACGCCAAGCGGCACCCAAATAATTGACGAAATAAAAATAAGCACCGTTACCCTGAGCAGGGTTATCAGGCCCAGAACCAGCACATGCCCCACGTCGCCGAGCGTGACTCCGGTTTGTACATAGGAGATGACCCGATAGGCAACATAAACGGTGAGCAGAATAACCAGCAAACTCCAGACAATATCGCCCCAGCGGGAAAGGCGTTTCTGTTCGATTTCTGGACGGTGCGCTCTGAAAGTCGGTAAACGCAGCGGAATACGTGCAATCAGGGAGAGCAACAGCCCTATCGGTGATAAGAGCTGGTGAATGAGTCGAGTCTGCCGCATCAAGTCGAGCACCCAGGAGGTCGGTGCGTCGCTGGAGCGGGTATTCTCCATGCGAAATTTATCGGCCCAGGCAACCAGCGGCCTGAACAGCAGCTGATCGTAGGCCAGAATCACCACGGTCATTGTCAACAACACCCAGCCAACGGCATGAATATTCTTGTTTAAAATCGCTTCGGCAAGATAGCCGCCTATTCCCGGTAAGGTAAAGGTGTTGTTACCGACGGTGATCGCTTCGGAGGCCACGATGAAAAACCAGCCACCTGACATTGACATCATCATGTTCCAAATCAGCCCGGGTACGGCGAACGGCACATCCAGCTTCCAGAAACGCTGCCACGCCGTGAGGTGGAATCCGCGTGAAACCTCGACCAAATCACGTGGCACGGTACGCAGCGACTGGTAAAAACTGAAGGTCATGTTCCACGCTTGACTGGTAAACAGCGCGAAGATAGCCGCAAGTTCCACCCCCAGAACACGGCCGGGGAACAGCGCGATAAAAAAGGTGACGGTGAAAGAAATATAGCCCAGCACCGGCACCGACTGCAGGATATCCAATATTGGCACCAGCACTTTCTCGGCACGACGACTTTTGGCGGCCAGCGTTCCGTAGACCAGGCTAAACAGCAGCGCAGCTACCATCGCAACCAGCATTCTCAGCGTAGTGCGCAGCGCATACTCGGGCAAATTTGCCGGATCCAGAGAAATAGCCTGCGTCTTTAGGCTGGTGATGGGCAAGAGTGTTTGATGAAACCCCACCGCTGCCATAGCAATCAAACCGATAATCAAGGGGAAAGCAACGCCATCCCAGGCATTTGGCAATAGGCGCCAATTAGCGGCGTTAACATTAAAACGGAAGTTCATAAACCCTCTCTTTGTATCGTGGGGTCGAATTTGTGCGCCATTATTCAATATACTTATTAAACAGATGCTCTCAACGAAGCACTGTTCACAGTAAATTTATAAAATAAGTTTAATTTAGCATGACAGCATTATGTGACTATTCTGAGTATAGCTACCCTTTGCGTCAGGCACAGGATAAAGACTGGCCATAAAGACAATTAAATCATTGAAATGGAAACTTTCGAGGCATGCGGGATGTCAAGTGACAACGTAACGGAAAAGCAAGACTCACCCGGCCTGAAAATGCTGGCCTTGGGTGCTTTAGGCGTGGTGTTTGGGGATATCGGTACTAGCCCACTTTATACCTTAAAGACCGTACTCTTTTTATCGGGCGAAGCCCCCTCACCTGGCGTTATTCTTGGGCTGCTATCATTAATATTCTGGACATTGGTCATTGTCACCTCGCTAAAATATGCGATGTTCGCCATGAGAATGGATAACAACGGTGAAGGCGGAATTATGGCCTTAATGTCGCTGCTGGTGAATAAAAACAGCAAACGGCCGCTGGTTATTTTCGCCGGAATTTTCGGAGCCGCGCTTATTTATGGTGATGGCGCTATTACCCCGGCAATTTCGGTGCTCTCTGCACTGGAAGGGATAAATATGGTTCTGCCGGAGTCGAAAACGGTCATTGTTACGGCGACGGTAATTATTCTGGTGACGCTATTCTCGATACAGGCCATGGGCACGGCAAAAATTGGTAAGCTGTTCGGCCCTATTATGGCGCTGTGGTTTATCGTCATTGCCGCATTGGGTATTTGGGGAATCGTTCAGCACCCTGCGGTTCTCGTGGCGCTTAACCCCGCCCACGGCGTGAAATTTCTCTTCTCACACGGCATGGCCAGCTTCCTCGTTTTAGGCGGTGTTTTCCTCTGCGTTACCGGTGCCGAAGCGCTCTATGCCGACATGGGACACTATGGCCGTCGTCCCATCTGGCTTGCCTGGTTCGGGTTGGTCTTTCCTAGCCTGTTGTTGAATTATGCCGGTCAGGCGGCGCTGATTCTTTCCGGTGCAGACGTGACTGAAAATATATTTTATCGGCTCTGTCCGCCTTCACTGTTAGTTCCGTTGGTTATTCTCGCCACCCTTGCCACAATTATTGCCAGTCAGGCGATTATCAGCGGTGCGTTCTCAATGACGCGGCAGGCTATTCAGCTCGGATGGCTACCGAGGATGCGAATCAAACAGACTTCGGCAGAAAGTTACGGCCAAATATATATCGGCGTCATCAACTGGCTGTTAATGGTCGCGACGGTATTTTTAACCGTGTTTTTCCAGTCTTCCGACCGGCTCGCCGCCGCCTATGGTATTGCCGTTTCTTTCACCATGATCATGACCACCGGGCTGATATATGTCTCGATGCGCGAGGTGTGGCGCTGGAATCTGGTGATAAGTCTGTTGGTGGCAGGCGTTTTCTTTATTGTTGATATCAGCTTCCTGGGCGCAAACCTGATTAAAATCCTTGAAGGGGGTTATATTCCGCTGCTCATGGCGGTGGCGCTCTACATCGTCATGATGGTCTGGCATCGCGGTGTCGAAACTGCATCACGCATTATTCAGGATAAAACGCAGCCGGTGAGTGAATTCCTGGCTGAGATAGAGATGCATCAGGTGCCACGCGTTCCTGGAACTGCGGTGTTTCTGACGCGTTCGAGCGGTACTCCGACCATTATGCGTTGGCACGTATCGCGCAACGGTTCCTTGCACGCTCAGGTGCTGGCGCTGAATATCCATATCGATAACGTGCCCCGCGTCTCTCCCGCCGAGCGGTTACAAATATGTAAGGTTGCCCCGAACTTCTGGCACATCAAGGCGCATTATGGGTTTATTGAACAACCCGATATTTCCAGCCTGTTCAGCAACAGTAAAATTCAGGAATTGAATCTGGATAAAGAGACCATGACCTTTTATGTCGGACATGAAACTATTTTGCGCCGTCAGGGGAAAGGAAGAATGCCTGCGTGGCAGCGGCATCTGTTCTCATTAATGGTTCGCAACAGTGCGCACGTCACCGACCACTACCATCTGCCGAGTGACCGGGTGGTCGAAATTAGCCGCCAGGTCGCACTGTAATAAAAAAGCCCGGGGATCTCCCGGGCTTTGAGTGACAGCGCGTAATACATTAATAGTCCGGCGGCGCACCGGCATCTTGTTGTGGATAATCTGGCGGAGCCCCGCTGTCGCCTGGATTATAATCCGGTGGCGCACCCGCATCGGATGGCGATACCTCGTAGCCTGCTGGCATCGGTACTTTATCGCCTTTCGCATACATACATTGGATATACACGCTGTTATAGCGCTGCTGTATGTCGTCGTTACTTTCCATTGATGAGTCATTGCCCATCGCGCTGCCGACAAGCAGGCCACTGCCCGCACCAATCAGCGCGCCGGGGCCAGCGTGGCCGGACGCAGCGCCCAGCAAGGCACCGCCTGCCGCACCGATAATCGTTCCCGCTGCTGCTGTATTCACGGCACTGTTGTTTGCCTGCTGTGAGGCCTGATTCAGTCCGCTGCGTGCATAGTTCTGGCAGGTGGAATCGTCGGCCATAAACTGCTCGTAACTCTTACCGGTTCCCGGCATCGCCGTCACATTAGGACCGGTCGGCGGGCTCACACAGCCGGATAAAAGTACGGTTCCCAGCGCGAGGGCAACGGGTGCGAACGCAATGATTTTCATGTTACTTGACCTCGAATAGCCGCAATCGAATTAGGGTTAATTACCGTGGTGCCAGTTTCTGCCAACCGGTTGGGCAGCGTGGGATCTGCGGGTAATAACCTACCGGGTTGTGGCAGTAATAACTGGCAGAGGCCGGTTTTTGTACATAGACCTGGGGCGCCGGAGGCGTCACGTAAACAACCGGTGGTGGGCCATAATACGGAGGCGGTCCCCAATAGTAAGGATCGGGTCCCCAATAAGGGCCTACGCCGACGACGACGCGTGGGCCGCCCCAACCGCCACGATAACCGCCGTGGTGATACGGATATGCCTGGGAAACACTGCTTGCACCTAACCCGACCAGCAGGGTTGCACAAATCCCGAATAGTGTGAGCTTTTTCATCACAGACCCTCGAATGCAGATTAGAAAATGATTAATAGTAATATACGCCTGCTTTCGGAAAGTGTTATCAGGTGAAGGAGTAAAACATTCGTAAAATTGCGGTGTAAATAATGGAGAGAGTGTTTGAAATGATGTCATCTTATTGAAAAGTGCCCGCCGAGGGCTATAAAAGGCGGGCATCTGAGTTTTATAAACGATTTGTTTAATATATACAAACCATAAACGAAGTTGGATTTGTAAATTAAAACGTAAATAAAATCGTCAATTAAATTCCAAATAGAGCTTCCTAATAAAAACCCTGTTTATCACGCCTGTATTTTATTGGCTGTCCTGCCCCGTTACGCGCCATACGGTATTGCCAGCATCATCGACAATCAGCAATCCACCCAGCTTATCCATCGCTAGTCCGACTGGCAATCCGCGCACCTGTTTCTGATCTTCGGTCAGGAACCCCGTCACGACAGGCTTTGGTTGCCCTACCGGCTTGCCGTCCTTGAAGGCAACATACACGACCTGATAGCCATTGAGCGGTTTGCGATTCCAACTGCCGTGCTCACTGATAAACGCCCCGCCGCGATACTCGGCCGGAAGGTTGGTGCCGGTATAGAACCAAAGCCCCAAGGGGGCGACGTGCGAGCTGAGCGCGTAGTCCGGCCTGATGGCCTTCTCGACCAAATCCGGGCGCTGCGGCCTGACCCGCTGGTCAACGTGCTGGCCGTAATAGCTGTATGGCCAGCCATAGAAAGCGTTTTCCTGCACCGAGGTCATATAATCAGGGACCAGATCGGCACCGATTTCATCGCGTTCATTGACTACTGCCCACAGTTTGCCGGTTTGCGGCTCCCACTGTAGCCCGGTCGGGTTGCGCAGCCCGCTGGCATAAATACGGCTCGCACCGGTTGCCACGTCTACCTCGAGAATATCTGCACGACGATATTCAGCGCCGATGCCATTTTCCGTAATGTTGCTGTTAGACCCTACGCCGACGTAAAGCTTGCTGCCGTCTGGGCTGGCAAGCAGCGACTTGGTCCAGTGATGGTTAATCGGACCGCCCGGCAGATCGGCAACCTCAGTCGGCGGTTCGGTTATTTGCGTTTCCCCGCTCTGATAGGGGTATTTCACCAGGCCGTCGGCGTTGGCAACGTAAAGTTCATTGCCAATCAGCTGAACGCCAAACGGCGAGTGCAGATTTTCGAGGAAAATATGCTTTTCCCAGGTATTGCCATCGCCATTGGCATTTCTGAGCAGAGTAATGCGATTACCGCCGGGCCCGCCTTTACCCGAGGCCTTCTGTACCATGCCCATGATGATTTCTTTCGGTTTACTGGTCACCCCCGGCGGACTGTTGGCTTCGACCACCAAAACATCGCCATTAGGCAACACCGTTATTTGACGAGGATGCATAAAGCCGTCTGCAACCTTCGCAATTTTTAGGCCTTCTGCCACCTTTGGCGTCTCTGCCGTTTTCCATGTAGTGCCGCTCGGAACTTGCATCGGCGGCAGTAGGAAATTTTTGGCCGCTGGCAACTCGGGATTGCTCCCCGTCTGCTTTTCGGGGGCAATTTTGGCCGCCTCATCGCAGCCTGCGAGTAGCAACGGCACAGTCAGCGCTAGCACGGATAACGCAAAGCGTTTTTTCATTTTGCTTCTCCATAAGCTTTGCGTTGGCGCAGGGCAAGCTGCAAATTGGCGATAAGCAGTAACAGTACCACCAGGCTCGAAAGCGTGACGCCCGCTGGCACCACGGCAAAGGCGTCGCGGCTGTGAATAAAGGCGTTGAAAATCGACAATATGATAGCTAGCGCACTGGCCCAGAAATGCAGTTTTACCGCCGAACTCTGCGGATAAGAAGTACCGACCCACACCTGTACCAGATTAATTAAACGCGGAATAATGGCGATCAATAAGCCGAAAACAATCAACCAGCTGGCCGCCTGAGTCCAGGCTATTTCGCTGCTATAGATATAAATAATGTCAAATATCCAAGCGGCAGTGAAAAAGCCGATCGGCAGCGGATCGAGAAGCGAAACAAACCCTGCGGCAAGCGCAGAATTTTGCGGTGTTATGAGGGACGTCATTCACAAGCTCCTTATAAAAAATAAATCACAGCGAGAGGCCGGATAAACGCGCCTTCACTCAGGGTGCTTGTAAATATTAGTAAAAATTATTAATTTATGTACGCAAGTAATAATTAAAATTAATTAATTGCGTATTGGCACGATAATTATCAGCGCTTGTAGCAGCATTTTTGGGAGAACTTTCGCTCTCCCGGCTTTATTTAGCTCACCTGTTTTTCGACGTACTCAAGCGCGGCCCGTAGCGATTTTTCATTCGGGTGGTTAGGGAGTAAGTGAATGGACTCGGTAGATTTTAGCGTGCGTGCAATCAGACGAGCTATCTGCTCATCGTCATGAATATCAACCCGAAGTTCAGCCAGGCTGACCGGCAAATCCAGACGCTTGTAGAGAGCAATCAGCTGAGCGACCACCTCATACTGCTCCAGCAAGGCACTCTGCACCAGAATGCCATAGGCCACCTTGGTACCGTGCAGGAAGGCATCGGTTTGTGGCAAGGCGGTCAGCCCGTTATGAATCGAATGAGCCGCAGCGATGCGGGTAAAGCGTTCGCCAAGACCGCCCACCAGCCCGCCACCAGCAATGATAGCGTCGATAACGTTGATAAGCGATTTGCTCAGCTGATTTTTACTCTGCGCCTCAAGCGCTCTCTCGCTTTCGTTAAGTAACACGTCTCGAAGGGTGAGCGCGGTGTTTAGACCCAGCTGTGCGGTCAGCGGAAGCTCAGCAGGCTGCGGACAAAGCACCACCGCTTCATACCATTTCGCTAAAGTATCGCCGATGCCGGCAAGCAAATACTCCTTCGGCGCCTGTAAGATTATCTGCGGTTCGACCACCACCAAATGATTAGCGTCATTGAATATTTCATAACTCAAGGCCGTACCTTGGTCGCTATACCAGACCGACAGTGGCGTCCATGCGGCACAGGTCGCGGCGATAGTAGGAATAGCCACTACGTTAAGATTCAGACGACGCGCCACCGCCTTGGCGGTATCCAGCACGGCACCGCCACCGATGCTCGATATATTCATTTTATAAATCAAAGAAATTACGCAGCGCCTTTTCAACGGCTTCAGGCTGTTCTTCCTGCAGGAAATGTCCACTTTTAGCAATGACCGTCCCCTTCACGTTTTCAAAGAATGGACGTAAAGGTGTCGCCATATCGGCAATCGAGCCTTGTTCAGCGCCGATCGCCAAAACCGGCGTTTTCAGTTTACCCAAAGATTTGAAATGTGCATTTTGTGCCGCAGAAACCGACAGCGCGCGATAGTAAGCCAGACCTGCACGAACGCCTCCGCTTTTAGTGAAGGTACGCAGATACTCATTAATATCTTCTTCGCTAAAGGCATCAGGGGCGGCGGTTTTTCTTCTCAGGAACCACTCAAGATAAACGCGTTCCTTTCCGGCAATAAGCGCCTCAGGCAAGTCAGGGATCGCATGGAAAGCGAAATGCCAGGTCCTCCAGCCTCTTTCTGTGGAATGAGGCACGGCATCGGGTAATGTCACTCCCGGAATACCGGCATCCAGAATGGCCAGTTTCTTTATCTCGTCACCAAACATGGCAGCATACGGATAAGCGACCCAGGCCCCGACATCATGGGCGGCAAGATAATATTCAGTCACCTCTAAACGTTGCAGGAGCGAACGCACTTTAGTGGCCACGGATTTTGTATCGTATCCTTCAAGAGGCTTGTCTGAATCGCCCTGACCCGGAAGATCCGGGGCAATAATCCGATAGTGTTCTCCTAAAGCAGGCATAACTTTGCGCCACGAATACCAGCTTTCTGGAAACCCTGCCAGAAGAACCAACGTCTCCCCTTGTGCGTTACCGCCCGTCACATAATGAATCCTGACACCCTCGAGTGTCTCATAGTGGTGCGTGAATCCCTCTACAGCGGGAGCGATTGGAGAAAGGCAAGAGATTGAGTTTGCCGTCATTAGGTAATCCTCGTTATTTAGGGAATGATCATTTCCTAATTTAGCGGCAGAGTGACCAAAAAGCCACTCTTGTGTTTCTAAATAATCAGCAAGCAACAAACAGAGTGAGTCAGGAGCGGCATCTCTCCTGACTCAAGAAAGGAAAATCAGGCTTTTTTATTGCGGACCATACTCAGTAAAACCGAGTCTTTATCAACGAAATGATGCTTCAACGCAGCGAGAATATGCACCACCACCAGCGCACCGGCAAACCAGGAAAGGTAGATGTGCACCGGTTTGGCAATGGAGACTAATTGAGGATTCTTTGCGACCAGTCGCGGAATATCGAACAGATAGGCAACCGGCACGTTATAGCCGCTCCCCCAACTCAGCAGACATCCACTGACCGGGAGAATAATCAAAATCAGATACAGCGTCATATGTGCCGCATGCGCCGCTCTCTTCATAAGGGGAGAAATACTGTCAGGCAGCTGCGGGGCCGGGTGGGTATAGCGCCAAAAGACGCGAATAACGATGAGGAACAGGATCAAAGTAGCAATATTCTTATGCAGATCGATGGTGGATTCCTTTGCCGGGCCACTGGGCATAATATTGGCGCAATAAAATCCAATCGCCCATGCGACAATAAAGATTGTCGCCATAATCCAGTGTAGTCTTTGTGCCGTCTTCGTATAGTAAGTACCCGTGTTTGCTTTCATCGAGGGGTTCCCCGTGGAGGTGAGTAATAGCAACATTAGCATGGGTATTATTAGGGCAGATAGCAATTTGCTGTAGGGAATACGTCTGTAGACAACTGAATTTGTAAACAATAATGACCAAAATATTCGCTTAGGAACATCCATGAAAAACATCACCTTCTATCGCCGCTTTGAGGCCGATATTCTTGCCGGACGTAAAACCATTACGCTAAGAGATAAAAGCGACGCCGATTATTCACCCGGTGATAAAGTCAGCGTAGCGCGTTATGAAGACAATCAGTTCTTCTGTCACATTGTGGTTAACTCGGTGACGCCGGTGCTTTATGAGCATCTCGATGACACCCACGCCCAACAGGAAAATATGACCTTAGACGAGCTGAAAGCGGTGATCGCCGAGATTTATCCTGGGATCACCGAACTTTATAAGATTGAATTTACGCTGCAATAACCCAGTTAACCGCTATGAAGGCCAGCGTGAAGCGCGGATAATCGAGCAGAAATTGCCTTTATCAAAACCGGGCTGTTTGTCGGCAATAACATCCGCCTTCACGTTACCAAAGGTTGTCTGCGGCTTGTCTTTAACCCCCTGATAGAAAGCTTCGATAATGTCTTCTTTGAACTGCGGGGTACGGGGATACGCCGCAACTACCGCCTCACGTTCTTCGTCACTGTACCCTGCATAGTTAATCCCCAGTACGTCCATCTCGACGCCCGCCGTCACCAGCGCAATAACCGGGTCCATAAATTCGGGAATACCCGGCGTGGTGTGAAGTGCAATCGCGGTCCAGACTTTATCAATATCTGCCTGGCTAATCTGATGCTGGCGTAAAAAGTCGCGCGCCGCGTTCGCCCCATCAACTTCAAAACGTTTGTCACAGCTACAGTGGTCGTGGGTTAAGCCCATATCGTGGAACATACAGCCGATATACAGCAGTTCGTGGTCAACGACGACCCCACGCTGTTGTCCTGCAAGAGCGCCCCAGTAATAGACGCGGCTGGAGTGATTGAACAATAATTCTGATTCGGTATCACGCACGAGTTCTGTTGCCTGCTGTGCCATACGGCTGTCTGGGATATGAATGCCTTTAACGTTGAGTGTCATGATGTGTCCTGCCTGTCGGGTTGAAAGTATGGAATGACAATAAACCTCGCGCAGCTCGTCCTCAATCGTACTATTATGACTATATAAGACATAATGACCTCCTGAGACATCGGAACAAACGAATGATCAAAAAAGTGCAGATTTTGGCAATTCCCGGCGTTCAGCTGTTGGACGTCTCCGGCCCGCTCGACGTTTTCGCCGAGGTGAATCAGCAGATGGGACGCAAAATTTATCAGCTGGAGGTGCTGGCAATCGACTTGCTCAACGTGGTGACCTCATCGGGTATTTGTTTGCTGGCGCAGAAGCGGCTCCAGGATGACGCCGATGAAACTGCCGACACGCTGCTTGTCGCCGGTGCGCCGGATATTGCGCAATTTATTCCGTCGTCTGAGCTGCTCGACAGGCTCCGCCAGCGCGCTTTAAACAGCCGCCGTTATGGGTCGGTGTGCACCGGCGCCCTGCTGCTTGCCGCGACCGGCCTCTTGGAGGGGCATCGCGTCACTACGCACTGGTCGGTCGCCGAGGCGTTTGCGCAAAGTTATCCGGGGATTCAGGTCGATGCTGACGCTATTTACATCGCCGAAGGCCCCCTGCGCACGGCGGCAGGCGTTACCTCTGGATTAGATCTGGCATTGATGATGGTGGAGGAGGATTTGGGCCGTGACGTCGCGAAGACCGTCGCCGCGCAGTTGGTGATGTTCTTTAAACGCCCAGGCGGCCAGATGCAGTTTAGCCGCATGGGGCGCACCTCGCTGAGCGGCCGCTCGGCGCTACAAGACCTGCAACGTTGGGCGATTGGCAATCTGGAACATCCGCACTCCGTGCAGTCGATGGCCGAACATATGGGCGTTAGCACCCGCCATCTTTCACGTCTGTTTACGCAGGAGATTGGCCTGACGCCGGGAGAATGGCTGGAGCAGGAGCGCATCAATTATGCGCGCCATTTGCTCGAGTCTGCCGAGCTCACGCCAAAACAAATTGCCGCCAAATGCGGGTATTCAAGTATCGATATTTTGCGCCGTGCGTTTTACCGTCAGCTGAAGGTCAGTCCGGCGCAGTACCGCAGCTACTACAAAGATAAAAGACAAAATCGGGCTTAAGCACGATCACCGGCGGCATAGGCCTCGGCGGCTGATTTCAGCCAGGCACAGAAGATATCCGCCTTGCGATTTTGCTTTTGCCTGCGGAGTGTAACGTAGCTGAGTCCGCTTTCGATAAACCCCTGCGGCGCAATCAATCTCCCTGATGCAACATCATCGGCAACCAGTGGCCACGGGGCGATAGCCACACCTAACCCTGCGGTTGCCGCCTCCAGCATAAAGTAAAAATGCTCAAATTCGGCTGAACCCTGCTCCCCTGTTTCTACGCCAGCCCGTTGGGCCCAATCCGCCCATGCACTCCTGCGTGAAACGGTATGCAGCAGCGACGCCCCCGCAAGGACGACCGAGGGGGCATGAACCGGACCAAACTTCTCATTAAACAGTTCGATAACCTGCACCCCTATCGGCCAAGGCGCTTTACCGACGCGAATCGCGACATCGACGTTATTGCCAATCGGGTCAGACGAGGTTCCCGAAGAGTTCAGGCGTACGTTAATGCCGGGATGCGCCGCCTGAAAATGATGCAGGCGCGGTATCAGCCAGCGCATGGTAAAAGTGCCGGGACAAGAGACGTCTAACGCCCCTTCTGCACTGTCGGCAATCTGGCTAATCGCCGTTTCCATTTGGTCAAAAGCGGCGGTGAGCGCGGGCAGCAACTGACGGCCTGTTTCCGTCAGTCTCGGCGCATGTTTAGACCCATCAAACAGCGGAACGCCGAGCCAAGCTTCTAACTGCTGCACCTGTCGACTAATCGCACCGTGAGTCACGGAAAGTTCCTCGGCACCGAGTTTTATCAGGCCTAACCGCGCGGCAGCTTCGAAGGCACGGAGAGAATTCAGCGGTGGAAGTCGTCTGGCCATTGTGACTTTTTCTCACTTAGGGTTCGTAAAGATATCGATTAACTCCCATTAAATCACCGCGTAAATTGATATGCAACGCAGTGTTGAGCGGATCCCGCATCAATTGATGAGTAAAAAAATCACATAGCTAAGGGAATTTATCATGATTTATCTCGCCATCGTTATTCTGGGAGGATTCGCCGGGTTCGTCAGCGGCATTATTGGTACCGGCGGGTCGATTATCCTGCTGCCGATTTTATCCTGGAAGTTTGGGCCACAGGTTGCGGTGCCGATGATGGCCGTGGCCTCGATTCTGAGTAACTTTTCCCGGGTGATTATCTGGCGTAAGGAGATAGACTGGCGCGCCTGTTTGACTTACTCCGCGTTGGCTGTTCCGGGTGCCGTGCTCGGCGCCAATACGCTTTGGGCGCTGCCGCCGAAGATATCCAATGTCTGTATCGGGGTCTTTTTTCTGGCGCTAGTGCCGCTGATGGCATGGTCGCGCAGGCACAATCTGACGCTGAACACCTGGCAGTTGGCGCTGTGTGGGCTGGTCGTAGGCTTCCTGACCGGTATGGTGTTCTCGACCGGGCCCATGACGGTGCCTATTTTCTCAGGCTTTGGGCTGGTCAAACAGGGCCTGATAGCAACCGAATCCGCCGCATCGCTGATTGTTTTCCTGACCAAGACCTCAACCTTTGGCGTGCTCGGCGCCCTGCCGTTATCGGTGGTTCTGAGCGGCATTTTTGTCGGCGCGTCGCAGATTTCCGGCATCTATCTCAGTAAAGGGCTAGTGTCGAGAATGCCCACCAAAATCTTTCACCTTCTGGTGTCGATAATGATGCTTGCCGCAGGCGCATCGATGTTGTGGGACGGCGTGATTTAAAAAGACAGCGCGTGACGTCGGAAACAGTCCGGGTGGTGGCTATTGATGATTCCGGTCGCTTCCATCCAGGCATAGACGATGACCGGGCCAACGAAGCTGAAGCCGCGCTGTTTAAGCTCTTTTGAAATTTGCTCTGAAAGTGTACTGCGAGTGGGAATGGGGCCTGTATGTTGAATCGGTGCGCCCCCAACGTGAGACCAAATCCACTGCGAAAAATCCTCTCCTTTTTCCTGCATGCGTAAATAGGCGTGGGCATTCTTCACCACCGCTTTTATCTTGGAACGCGAACGAATGATATCGGCATTCGCCGCCAGTCGCTCAATGTCCTCTTCGGTAAAAGCCGCCACCTTCTGCGGATCAAACCCACAGAAAGCTTTTCTGAACGCCTCGCGTTTCTTGAGAATGATACGCCACGACAGTCCGGCCTGAAAACCGTCGAGCATCAGCTTCTCCCACAGGGCGCGGCTATCAAAAACCGGTACACCCCATTCGGTATCGTGATACTGCTGCATCAGCGCATCGTTATCGCCCCAGGCGCAGCGTATAAGGTTGGTCACGGTTTAGGCTGGCTCAGGCGCGAAGGACGATAAGCCTCGAGTTCAGCGACCGGCGTACCCGCTATCTCGCGAGTGACTAAACGCGCCAGTAAAGGTGACAGCGTCACACCACTGTGCGTCACAACGGTGTAATAACCGGCCAGCCCTTCGGTCGGTCCCACAATAGGATAGCCGTCCTCAGGCAAGGCGCGAATTCCCATACGTGCCTGATACTGCTCGGGTTTCAACTCAGACAGCTTTGGCCACACCGCCGTTGCTTTGCGGATAATGTCGGCTGCCAGCTCACTGACCCGCGACGCTGGCGTACTCTCGTCAATGTCATAGACCCCTTCGTTAGGGCAAAGTAGCGTAACGCCTTCACCGTCCGGACGACAGTGGAACAGCGGCGTTGCCAATACGTGGCTGACGGGGGCGTACTCGGCAGGAACGCGGATCAGAATGCCGGTGGTCGGTGCCAGTCTTGTCGCCAGGCCGTCGTTGTAGGGGGACTTGTCGGACCAGCGGCCGCTGGCGTTGATGGTCAGCTCAGCGCGGTGCAGCGTTCCGTCAGAGGTTTTTACACCGGTGACGGTATTCCCCTCCTGCAAAATTTCGTTCACCCGGCTCCCGGTCACAATCTTTGCACCTTCGGCGGCGCTGGCCTGCAACAGCAGCTGAATATATTGCTGGGTATCGATCCAGCCTTCGGACGGAAACCAGCCGATCGCGCCCTGGGTGCCGTCGAGATGGATTTCAGGCTCCAGCGCCTGAAGCTGCTCGGCGCTAATCCACTCCGCGGGATACTGATACTGCTGGAGTTGCTCAACGTTATCCTGCATCGCCTGCTGCTGGTCGGCAGCGCGCCATTCCAGACAACCGGTCAGATTAAGCCAGGGGGCTTTACCCAAGCGCGCGGCCAATTCGCTGTGCGCCTGCATTCCGGCAGCGTTAAGACGCTGATAGGCTTCTGGCGGCTTGCCGTGGGAGTTTATCCAGGCAAATGAGTTGGCGCTGGTGCCCTTTCCGGCTTCACCCGCCTCAAGTAACGTCACAGAATGGCCAGCCTGCGTCAGTTCCCAGGTCAGCGATGCACCGACCATTCCTGCGCCAATAACGATAATTTTCATCAGTTCTCCAGAAGGTTACAGTCTGCATCACGTGACTACAGGAAAGAGTAAGTGAATAGTTAACTTAATCAATAAAGTAGCCAAGCGCGTGCGGTGGCGCAACTGTTTTATCCCTGGGAAGGCAACTTGGTTTTTGACTCAGAGGCCTGTGGGCACTGTCATTGTCGTGTCATAAATCGACATTAGGGTGGCTGCTATCAATAAATCCCAAAGAGGATAGTCCCCATGCAATTACCTGCCTTCTGGCCGGTGGTGCGCGCCTGTGTGCTTTACGACGGAATCTATTCCGTGCGGGAGGCCAAATGCGCACACCGGTAACCGCACTCCCCGCCGCGATTCGTGTTGAACAGGTTTCACACCGTTACGGGACCACCACGGTGTTAAACAACGTCTGTCTCAAGGTTCCCAAAGGAACCATTATGGCGCTGCTGGGTCCTTCGGGATGCGGCAAAAGCACCCTGCTAAAATTGCTCGCCGGGCTGCTTCACCCTGACAGCGGTCGGCTCTTTTTTGGCGAACAGAAGGTGGTCGATGGCCGTTTTAGCCTGCCGCCGGAGAAGCGCAGCCTGGGCATGGTGTTTCAGGATTACGCCCTCTGGCCGCATATGACGGTCGGACAAAACGTCATCTTCCCCCTACAGATGCGCGGTGTTGCCCCAAAACAGCGCCAGCAACGCATGCTAGAAGCCCTGGACCGCGTCGGATTAGCTGATTTTCATCATCGCCGCCCTGCCGAGCTTTCCGGGGGGCAGCAACAGCGCGTGGCGTTAGCGCGTGCCATCGTGGCCGAGCCGCAAATCCTGCTGTTCGATGAACCGCTTTCCAATCTGGACCGTAATTTGCGCGAAAGCCTGTGTGAAGAAATGGCCGTTCTATTGCGCCAGTTGGGAACGACGGCGGTGTATGTCACGCACGATCCGCAGGAGGCGGAAACTCTGGCCCACTGCATTGCGCGAATGAATCAGGGTGCCATCGAACGCATCGACCTGCTGGACGGCAATCGGCAGTCAGGCCTTTCCCGTATTGATCCTTTTGTTGCTTAACCCTCTGGTGGAAATTAAAAAATGACGCATCACTCTTCTTTTATCAAAACAGGTTTACTGACGGCAATGACTCTCTCTTTTGCTCTGACCGCCGCCAGCGCCCAGGCGTTGACGGTTTATACGGCCGGTCCCGGTTCGCTGGCGAAAAAACTGGCGGCAGGCTATGAAAAACAGACCGGCGTTAAAGTAGAAATCTTTCAGGCGACCACGGGCAAAGTAATGGCCCGTCTGGACGCCGAGCAGGCAAATCCGCGCGCCGACGTGCTGATTTCTGCCTCCTGGGACACCGCAGGCAGCCTCGAAAAACGCGACGCGTTGTTGGCTTATGAGAGCCCGAATGCCGCCCATGTTCCCGCACAGTTTAAGACGCCCTATTATGTGGCGCAGGGGATATCAGCGTTGGGGATAGTCTGGAATACCCAGAGTGGGACACCCGAGCCGAAAGACTGGCAGGACTTGGCGCAACCGGCCTTTAAAGACAAGGTCACCACGCCGGACCCGTCGCTCTCCGGCGCATCGCTGGACTTGCTCGAAGGCCTGCAAAATGCCCACGGCGAGCAGGCATGGAAGCTGTTTGAGCAGCTAAAAACTAACGGCATGATTATTGCCGGCCCTAACGCCCAGGCACTGACGCCGGTGCTTCAGGGCGCGAAAGCCGCCGTATTTGGCGCAGTGGACTACGTTTCCTATAACAGCGTAGAGGCCGGAGAGGCCATCAAAGTGATTTTCCCCGCCAGCGGCACCGTTATCGCCCCGCGTCCGATGATGATCCTCAAGAGCAGCAAGGAACCAGCACAGGCCAAAGCCTTTATCGATTATGTCCTTTCACCCGAGGGCCAGAAGCTGGTTGCCGATGCCTGGCTGATGCCAGCGCGCGACGATGTCGATGCCAAACGTCCGCTGTTTAAAACGCTTAAAGTGCTGCCGACGGCGTCAACGGGAAGCGCCGACCGCCGTCAGCTCCTCGACAAGTTCGCGACCCTGTTCGCGGCAAACAACTGATTCAGCGCATTAATTACCGACCAATGACCGGCGACTCAACTCGCCGGTCGCGGGAGTCTCAATGAATAAAAATACGCTGCTGCCGGTATTTACCGGCGGGGCTCTGCTGTTTCTGGTCGCCGTCCCCGTCACCTTTGTGCTGCTGCAGGCGATTTTCCCTCATCTAGACCGGGGCACGTTTAACGCGCCTTTTAGCGCCTTCGGCAAACTGTTTGCTGATGCGCAATTTCCCACGTTGCTCTCAGGCACCCTGCGGCTCGGGCTAGGTGTTGCGCTGGCCACGGCGCTCATCGGCATTCCGCTGGGCACGCTGCGCGGGCTGTTTGCCCTGCCGTACGCCGCGCTGTGGGACGCCTTGTTCCTGATCCCGTTCCTTTTCCCGCCTTATCTGGCTGCGCTGTCGTGGATGCTGGCCCTACAGTCGCACGGCTATGTACAACAGCTGCTGGGCGTGAATCTCAACAACCTGCTGTTCTCAATGCCGGGAATGGTGATGGTGATGACGATGAACGTATTCCCGGTGGTCTATTTTGCCATTTCACGGAGCATGGCAGCCAGCGGCAGCCGTCTGGCCGATGTCGCACGGGTGCACGGCGCAGGGCCATGGCGAGCATTTTTCAGGATTTCCGTGCCCCTCGCACTGCCGTCGACAGCCTCTAGCCTGCTGTTGGCCTTTACCCTGTCGATTGAGGAGTACGGCGTACCTGCCGCCTTGGGCACACGCAGCGGCGTGGAGGTGCTAACCACCGGCATCGAACAACGCCTTGCCGACTGGCCGATTGATATGCCGGGCGCTGCCGGACTGTCGGTGATATTAGTGGCGATAGCCTGTTGCGCCTACTGGGTACAGCGCGCGATAGTCGCCGGTAAAGACGTAGAAACCACCTCCGGCAAACCGATAGCCGTGGTACCCAAGCCGCTGGGGCGCGCACGTTTTCTGGTATTGGCGCTGTTTTCGCTGGTCGCATTAACGGCGGTTGGGCTGCCGCTGGCCTCGATTTTTGTCACCGCGTTTAGCCGCACTTTGTCGGGCGGCCTTGGCGTCAATAATCTGACGTTAGGGCATTACAAGGCGCTATTTGACCTTCAGGGCGATGCCCTCGGCGCGCTCGGCACCAGTCTGAGTCTGGCGTTAGGCACTGCGCTGGTTGTTGGCGTGGTGGGCCTGCTCGCTGCCTGGCTGGTCGTCGCAAGGCGGATACGTTTTGCCGCCTGCATCGATGCGCTATCGCTTTTCCCTGCGGCCCTGCCGGGTATCGTCGTCGGTGTGGGGCTGATCCTCGCCTGGAATCGCAGTTTTTGGCCCGTGACCCCCTATAACACCTGGGGCATTCTGCTGTTGGCCTACTGCTGTCTGCTGCTGCCGTATCCGGTACGCTACGTCAGCGCGGCCATGCGGCAGATTGGTAATAATCTCGAGGCCTCGGCGCGCGTTCACGGTGCCAGTGCGGCGCAGGCATTGCGGCTGATTCTGTTGCCGCTGGTGTGGCCAAGCCTGCTGGCCTCAATGATGATGGTCTTTGCCGTCGCCTCACGCGAGCTGGTCACGTCGTTGCTGCTGGCGCCGGCAGGGGTAGAAACTGTCTCGGTATTTGTCTGGCGGCAGTTTGAGCAGGGTTCGGTCGGAGACGGCATGGCGATGGCTAGCCTGGCTATCGCGCTGACCCTGATGGTGATGTTCCTGGCGGTCAGACTGCAAAACCGACGACTGTACTGAGCCGCAGCAACGCGTGAACGTTTTTTTTGTCGATTTCGGTTGAGGGATTATAAATCACCAGGCTCAGGTTGGGATTGCCCTCAACGGCGAATGACGAATAGTCGAGATGGATAAGCCCCACCCTGGCATGGTTGATGCGTTTGGTGCCCTCGCCGTGGTGACTGACGTTCTGGTCTAACCACAGCGCCTTGAATTCAGGGCTGGCGGCGTTCAGCTCTTCAATCAACGCCCGCGATGCGTCGGTCATGCCCGCTCTGGCGCTCTCGGCCCGAAACGTTGCCACCACGAAGCTCGCGACTTTTTCCCACTCCGGCATCACGGCGCGTTTACTCGGACAGCAGAACACCATGCGCAAAATGTTACGCTCCTCGTAGGTCATCTCAGCATAGTCGGCCAGCACAACGGACGCGGCGCGGTTCCAGGCAACCACGGTCCAATCGGCGGTTTTGACAAAAGCCGGGATATTCTCCATCGCATCGAGCAGCCGCTGGAGCTGGGCGGACACCGTTGCCGGAGGTTGATGATGCAGCTGCGGTGGCCGATTCTGCGCCAGCAGGAACAGATACTCGCGCTCGACGTCAGAGAGCGCCAGGGCGCGTGCCAGTCGTTCCAGCACGTCGCTTGACGGCGCTCCCTCGCGCCCCTGTTCTAGCCAGGTGTACCAGGTAGTGCTGACATTGGCCCGCAGAGCCACTTCTTCCCTTCGCAGCCCCGGCGTGCGCCTGCGGGTCATCGAGAACCCCAAACTGGCAGCATCGAGCCGACTGCGCCGGTCCTTGAGAAAATTTCCCAGCAGATTTTGCTCTGACATCGTGCCTCCGTTTAGCCTGTTAGTGGTTATACCCGTATAACGTCACGTCTTTAATCGACCGCCAACGCGCCTGTAAAGTCGCTGTAGAGTTCACGTCGCACACATTCATCTTAAGAGGATATTATCATGCGCGTATTTGTCACGGGAGCAACAGGATTTATTGGTTCTGCCGTTGTGCAGGAACTGTTGAACGCGGGTCATCAGGTGCTTGGCCTGGCCCGCAGCGAGTCGGCGGCCGAGGCATTAAAGGCGGCGGGCGCTGAGCCTCATTTCGGCAGCCTTGACGATTTACCGAGCCTTAAACGCGGTGCGCAGGCGGCCGATGGCGTCATTCATACGGCCTTTATTCACGACTTCACTCAGTTTGCCGCCTCGTGCGATACCGATTTAACGGCGATTCAGGCCTTGGGCGACGCGCTGGAAGGAACCCATAAGCCGTTGGTGGTCACTTCAGGAATTGCGCTTTTAGCGCAGGGCCAAGTCGGTAAAGAGACCGACCTTGCCAGCCCTGACGCGGCCGGCAAGCTGCGCGCCCGATCCGAACAGGCCGCGCTGGCGCTGGCTGAGCGCGGTGTGCGCAGTTCACTGGTGCGTCTGCCGCCTTCGGTTCACGGCGACGGCGACCACGCTTTCGTGCCTGCACTGATAGGCATTGCCAAAAGCCACGGCGTTTCCGGGTTTATTGGCGACGGTAACAACCGCTGGCCCGCGGTGCATCGTTTCGATGCGGCCAGATTATTTCGCCTGGCGCTGGAGCAAGCCCCGGCAGGCGCTATTTATCACGGCGTGGGTGACGAAGGCGTGCCAACCCGCGATATCGCTGAACTGATTGGCCGCGCGCTTAACCTGCCGGTCAAGTCGATCACCGCCGCTGACGCCGCGGAACATTTCGGCTGGCTGGGGCATTTCTTTGCGGTTGACGTTCCGGCGTCAAGTGCCATCACACAGTCAGCGCTGGGCTGGTCACCGACCCATAAATCGTTGCGCGAGGATCTCGAGTCAGGCAGCTACTTCGGCTAAGAATTTTTGGCGGCGGCGTCTTCGCGCCGCCACTCTTTTTTCAATGATTTAATGCGGTGACAAGCATGTTTCGCCAGTCTCAGCCAGGAAACCTGCCTCGGGTCGACCAGCATGCTGAGTGCGCGGGCATAGTCTAGCGTCAGGCCCGGCGTCCAGGCCATCGTTAACGCCCGCATCCTAATCTGTGAGGCGACCCACAGCTCCGGCGTCAGCAGCAGCCGCAGCATCACCAACGCTCCAAATCCCATTGATCGCGCGACTGCGCCTTCTATAGCGGCATCCAATGCGCGACTGACCGTGCTCGAACAGTTGCGATACGTCAGGTTGTAGGTGTCGTCCTGCCGGTAAAGCTGCCAAAATTCACTGAGTTTCTCGGCATTATAGTTTTTGATCATCACCTGAATATTTGACGGACACCACTCTTTGGCCTCGGTTTGATAATCCGGCAGGAAACGCCCCGCCACGTTATTCTCCGGCGTGGCGCGCAGCAATCGGGTAAAAGAATGGCTGGAGCGATCGATTTCCTCCTTAGGATAGAGGCTGATGTAAATCCCTTCAGGAGATTCCAGCGCTGAATGCCCGGTCGAAATCACCCCGTTGGTATCGACGGCGGCAATATAACGGTCGACTATCATTTGACGCCGCGCGGGGGCCTTTGAACTGCCCATCGGCGTCCAGATATGCACCGTCAACGCCTTCACCGAGGTTGAATGACTGTCCAGGACCACCGGGGTCTTATCGTTCTCTTTTCCGAGTAATTTGGGGCCAATTATCGGATTACCCATCGCCACAAACCCAGGATTCACCATCATTCGCCGTACATTTAGCGCAATACGCACAAAATTGAGGCCGGCAAAGAACAGGAACAATCCCAGGAAATACGGCAGCGTACCGTGATAGTTGGTCGGATAAGGCTGGAAGAAAAAGATCGCCAGCAGGATTTCAATCATCCCGCCAATTGCCGCGGCCCGCCAGCGACGATAGCGCACCACCCAGGCAGAGGTCAGCTGCAAAAGCCCATCGGCCAGAAACAAGAAACCAAACAGCATCGAGAGGATGAAATGGCCGTGATAATCGCTGGCTAAAATCAGCACCGCGCAGATAACGACCACGGTGCCTTTCACGTAGCGCAGCGTCTTCTGACCGCCGACTCCCGCCCAGGCGACGGCGAGGGTAAAGCAGCCGTCTATCAGTAACAGCCAGGCAAAAAAAGCGATGGGGAAGTTAATCGCGTCGTCAAGCCCGTCGACAAAGACGGCAACGCCGCTAATCAGCCATAAAATTCCCACCGACATCAGGCTACGCCAACGGCCACGCAAGTATTCAACGCCCAGTAACAGCAGTACCAACCGCGCCATATTTTGCCTGCTTATCTTGAGGGAGCTTTAAATTAAGAAAAACAGGTAGCAAGAATTTAAGCAAATTTATAACGTTATATTTTTGATCTAGGGTGAAAAATGTTCCTCAAGCAGGGTCATAAACGCCCGGGTACGCAAGCTGAGATGGCGGCGGCTCGGGTAGAGAAACCAGAAATTAATCTCGCCGTCTATCTGCTCGCCCAATGAAACCAGCGTGCCGTTTTTAATATCCTCGCCAATCACGATCAGCGGTAATAGTGCCGCGCCTGCCCCGGCCAGCACCGCGTCGTAAATCATCGTCGGAGACGACAGCCGCATCACCTCCCGCGTTTCCACCTGATGCTCCACGCCTTGATGCCTTATCTCGAGACGCTTTTCTCGGTAAAGGTTGCCGAGCGCGATAAAAGGCAGCGGCGCTCCCTGCACATCCGGACGGCAAACCAGCAGCACGGTATCGCTCAAAATACGTTTCCCCATCAGCTCCTCGTCCACCGAGGGCTGCGCGCGAAGTACCGCGTCATAACCCTCGCGAACGGGGTCCACGCGCCGGTCTTCCGCCACCACCTCGAGCTGAACGTCAGGATAAAGTCGGGCATAGCGTGCGGCAATCTCGCCAAACGAGGAGTTTGCCATTATGGTCGGTACGCTGATGCGCAGCTTGCCCGAAGGCGACAGTCGACGCGTGCCGAGCACCTCTGCCAAATCGTTCAATTCAGCCAGCAGCGGCTGGGACTTCTCGAGCAGAAAACGGCCCTCGTCGGTCAGGCGAAAACCGGTCTGGGTGCGTTCAAGCAGGCGCACGTCAAGTTGCTCCTCCAGCTGGCGAACGTGGCGGGAAAGGCTGGTTTTCGCGATGCCGGTCTTACGGCTGGCGGCACCAAATCCCCCCTCTGCGGCGACGGCAACAAAACTCTTTAAGCCATTTAGATCCATATACTGCCCCATATTTGGCACAAGCTGTGCCGATCATTGCATCTGCCAAACCATTTTTAAAACATTTATTGTTGTCTTGTTCCGACAGTATCCAAACGGTATTCAAACAGGAGTTTTCAAAATGACAACCACTAACCAGGCAGTACGTTTCCATCAGTATGGCGGCAAAGAGGCTGTAAAGGTTGAAGATGTCACTCTGCCCGAAGCGCAGGGCCAGCTTGTGGTGGTTCGCGTTATCAGTGCAGGCGTGAATCCGGTGGACAAAAAAGTGCGCAGCGGCATGCTGAGTGCGGTGTTCCCGCTTCAGTTTCCAGTGACCTCGGGCAGCGAGATTTCAGGCGTCATCACCTCTGTTTCAGACGACGTGACGGCGTTTAAAAGCGGTGACCGCGTTATGGGGCTGACCGGCAATCAGGGCGGCTTCGCTCATTACATCAGCATTGATGCGTCACAACTGGTCAAGATTCCAGACGGCCTCTCTGACGCCGTAGCCAGTGCGTTGCCGGTCAGCGGTCTGACGGCGTGGCAGGCGTTGTTTGAACAAGGGCAACTGCGTGAAGGTCAACGGGTCTTGATACATGGCGCGGCTGGCGGCGTCGGCTCCCTCGCCGTTCAGCTTGCGCATCGGGCGGGTGCCAAGGTGTTCGCCACCGCTTCGCCGAAAAACCATGATTATCTGCGTCGCCTCGGGGCTGACGAGGTCATCGATTATCATCAACCCTCGGCGTTTGCTGACGTCAGAGAGATTGATTTACTGCTGGATTTTGCCGGTGCAGGTTATGAAAATCTGGGTCAGACGCTTAAACCCGCGGCCCGCGTTGTGAGTGCCGTCAGGCCAGATATTGCGGCGCTGGTGACGAGCCAGACGCCGCCGGTTTTCCTGCAAATGCACGGCGATAATGCCCTGCTTAGCGAGCTGGCACAGCAGGTCGCCCACGGCACACTGCATCTACGTTTAGGGCCGGTGTATCCTTTTGCAGAGGCCGCGGAGGCCATCGAGCAGCAGAGTGCCGGTCAAACAGGTCGCGCGACGTTGGCCGTCGCAGGCTGATTTACGGCGTAATCACCGGCTAACGCTGTTGGCCCGCCGCTGAATAGGCGGCGATAAACTCCCCGGCAATCGCCACGGCGATTTCTGCCGGGAGTTTTCCTTTAACGTCCGGCAACCCTACCGGACAACGCATTCTTGCCAGACTTTCTCCGCTTATCCCCTTACCCGTTAACCGATAATCAAACCTTTTACGTTTGGTATCGGAACCAATCAGCCCAAAGTAGGCGAAATCATTACGCTTGAGGATTTTCTCGCTCAGCGCCAAGTCAAGCTGATGATCGTGGGTAAGCACGATGAAATACCCGTTGGCGGGCATCTGTTGCACGGTTTCTTCGGGGTCTTCGTCGACGATGCAGGTAATCTGCGGGTCAACGTGCGCGGGAAACTCGCTGGCGCGTGAATCGACCCAGGTAATGCGGCACGGCAGCGTTGAGAGAATGGCGACCAGCGCCCGCCCAACGTGCCCTGCGCCGTAAACAATAGCCTGCGGCTGTGGCTGACACAGCGGTTCGAACAGCACCGTGGCCACGCCGCCGCAGCACTGTCCCAGCCGAGCCCCCAGATTGAAGCGTTCAATGCGGCTCTCCTGCGCACCGCACTTTATCATTTCACGCGCGATAGCGGTGGCCTGAAACTCCAGATTACCGCCACCGAGGGTAAAATATTGACGCTCGGCGGTAATAATCATCTTACAGCCGCTGTTGCGCGGCGTAGAACCCTGATGCTCAACCAGCGTCATCATCACGCAAGGCTCCCTGCGCTGTTGCAGCTGAGTGAGTTGGGTAATCCAGTCATCGGTGCGCATAGGTCCTCCTGCTTATTGGGCGGTTAATGCCGCATTAGTGACAACGTCACTCATGGACTGTAAACGTTCCTGCAACCGCGTTACCCCGCGCAACACCCGCTCTGGAGTGGCAGGCGCATCCAGCTCAGGCAGAAGTCGGTAATCCGCTACGCTAGCGATAGCATCCTTGATGGCACACCACACAGAAATGCCGAGCATAAACGGCGGTTCGCCTACCGCCTTGGAATGGAACACCGTGTCTTCCGGGTTTTTACGGTTTTCGACCAGCTTGACGCGTAGATCCTGAGGCACGTCGGCGATGGCGGGTATCTTGTAGCTGGCAGGACCGCTGGTCTCAAGACGGCCTTTGCTGCTCCATACCAGCTCTTCGCAGGTCAACCAGCCCATTCCCTGCACGAATCCACCTTCCACCTGACCTATATCAATCGCCGGATTCAGTGAGTCTCCCACGTCATGCAAAATATCGGCCCGCAGCAGCCTGTACTCTCCGGTGAGGGTATCAATCAGCACCTCTGAACAGGCCACACCGTAGGAGAAATAGTAGAAAGGATGGCCGGCCGCTTTGCTGCGATCGTAGAAAATCTTTGGCGTTTTATAGAAACCGGTGCTCGACAGCGGCACCTGATTAAGCCACGCCTCCTGCACCACCTGCTGGAAGGTAAAATACTGCTCTTTGACCCGCACCTGCCCGTTGCTAAAGGCAATATCGGCCTCTTCGGCCTGATAATTTTTCTTCAGCATCTCTACCAGCCGGGACTTGATAATCTCGGCGGCATTCTGCGCGGCTTTGCCGTTCAGGTCAGCGCCTGACGATGCCGCCGTTGGTGAGGTATTCGGCACTTTCCCGGTATCGGTGGCGGTAATCTGAATCTGCGCCAGCGGCACCTGAAAGACTTCGGCCACCACCTGCGCCACCTTGGTATTCAGCCCCTGTCCCATCTCGGTGCCGCCGTGGTTAAGCTGAATACTGCCGTCGGTGTAAACCAGTACCAGCGCACCGGCCTGATTGAGAAAACTGGCGGTAAACGAGATACCAAACTTGACCGGCGTCAGCGCCAGGCCTTTTTTGAGGTACGGACTACGCTGGTTATAGGCTTTTATCGCCTCGCGTCGTGCCGCATAGTCTGCGCTCTGCTCAAGCTCGGCGGTCATCTCCTCCAGCAGATTCTGTTCGACCTTCTGGTAGTAATGGGTGACATTGCGCTGCTCCTTGCCGTAGTAGTTCAGTTTGCGAACAGCCAGCGGATCTCGTCCTCTTTCACGCGCGATATGGTCGATGATGTGCTCAATGGCGACCATGCCCTGCGGGCCGCCGAATCCGCGATAGGCGGTGTTCGAGGCGATGTGGGTTTTACAGCGATAGCCTGTGATAGTGGCGTCGCCGAGGTAGTAGGCATTGTCGGCGTGAAACATCGCACGGTCGATAATCGAGCCTGATAAATCCAGCGAATAGCCGCAGTTGCCGGCCAGCTTTATCTCGATGCCTTGAATTAGCCCACGGTCGTCATAGCCGACGTCATAGCTCACGTAAAAAGGGTGACGCTTGCCGGTTATCATCATGTCGTCCTGACGCGAGAGGCGCATTTTTACCGGTCTGCCGGTGAGATGCGCCGCCAACGCAGCCAGACAGGCCGTGCCCGCTGCCTGCGTCTCTTTGCCACCGAAGCCTCCGCCCATGCGCCGCATATCAACCACGACCTTGCGCATCGGCAAATCCAGTACCGAGGCCACCAGTTTTTGCACCTCGGTCGGATGCTGGGTGGAACTGTAGACCAGCATCGCACCGTCTTCGCCCGGCATCACTGTGGCAATTTGCGTTTCGAGGTAGAAATGTTCCTGCCCGCCTATCTCCAGTTCCCCCTGCAACCGATGCGGCGCCTTCGCCAATGCGGCTGCAGAGTCGCCGCGCTGGTGCACGTGCGGCTCTTCGACCCAGAACTCTTCGGCCAGCGCCTGTTTCACGCTGAGCACCGCATCAAGCTCGCGGTATTCAATGATGGCCGCCGCTGCAGCCAGGCGGGCAGCCTCCTGACTGGTCGCCGCCACCGCCAAAATCACCTGCCCGAAATATTCAATTCGGTCTTTGGCCATCAGTGGATCGCCGTGGGTCAGCGGCGCGATATCCAGAGAGCCTGGCACGTCGTCGGCGGTCAACACTCGCACCACTCCAGGCACATCGAAGCAAGGCTCGATGTCAATACGCAGGATTTCGGCGTGTGCGACGTCGCTCAGGCGCGGCGCGAGATGCAGCTGATTGGGAAATTCCTGCCGGTCGTCAATGTAAATCGCCTCACCGCTGACGTGTTTGTCGGCACTCTCGTGCTTCATGCTTTTACCGGTACCGCTGGATAACCCAGCGCGGAACAGCGCGGCCATTTCCTGTTGTGAAGGCGTCGGTTGAGATTTAGACATACTGAGTCACTCGCATCAGGGTTTCGGGAGAGGTAGTTTCTATCAGGCAACGGCGCAGCAGGTTTTTCGCGACCTGCATACGGTATTCCTGGCTAGCGCGGAAATCACCGATCGGCTGAAAGTCTTGCATCAGCGCCTGACAGGCGCGCTCAACGGTGGCGGCCTGCCACGGCTGGCCAAGCAGCTGCTGTTCGCAGTTTTCCGCCCGCTTGGCGATGGCCGCCATGCCGCCATAGGCTATCGTGACCCGCGTCACCACGCCGTCGGTCACCTCGAGATTGAACGCGCCACACACCGCCGAAATATCGTCGTCGAGGCGCTTGGAAACCTTATAGACCTTGAGCGTGCTGCCCGCTGCACGGGGAATAACGACCTGTTCAATAAACTCACTGGATTGCAGCGCAGTGTGTTTGTAGCCAAGATAAAACTGCTCCAGCGGCAGCGTTCGACGCTGTGAACCGCGACGAAGCACTAATGATGCACCGAGGGCCAACAGCACCGGTCCACCGTCGCCAATCGGAGAGGCGTTGGCAATGTTGCCGCCAAAGGTGCCCTGATTGCGGATCTGCTGCGAGGCAAAACGCTCGAGCAAGGCACCAAAATCAGGAAACTCGCGGGCCAAAAACGGCATGCAGTCGCTGAGCGTTGCCGCTGCCCCAATAAGCAGGTTCGTGTCGGTCACAGCCAGCATTTTCATCTCGGGAATGTGGCTGACAGAAATCAGCTGCGTCAGCCGATGGTGACGCTGGGTCACCTCAAGCGCCAAATCGGTGCCTCCGGCGACCAACCGCGCATCAGGATTCGCAGTATAGGCGGCGGCCAATTCATCGACCGTCGAGGGCAACAGGCTAAGGTCGCCTTCGCGCTGGGTAATTTGACCGGCTACCGGGCTAATCGCCCGCAGGCGCTCAAGGGTCATTTTCTCTGCGCGGTCAAACTGGTCGGCGGGAGGCTGCTGGCAGGCGGCAAAGGCCGCATCGACAATCGGGCGATAACCGGTGCAGCGGCACAGGTTGCCCGAAAGCGCGTGCAGCACCTCTTCACGCTCAACGCCGCGTTTGACTGCAAAATGTTCTTTCTGCTGGTGATTCTTTTGCAATGCGAACAGTGACATCACGAAACCGGGCGTGCAGAAACCACACTGTGAAGCGTGATTGTCCACCATCGCCTGCTGCACGCTGTGCAACCGCCCCTGATGCTTGAGGTCTTCAACGGTGATCAACTGTTTACCCTGTATTGCAGACATAAACGTCAGGCAGGCGTTGATTGGGGTATAGCGTAACGACTCACCCTGCGGTTCGGCCAGTACCACGGTGCAAGCCCCGCAGTCTCCGGAAGCACAGCCCTCTTTCGTGCCACAGCGCCCCGCCTCTCGACGCAGATACTCTAATACCGTGGTGTCCGGCGACAAGGTGGCTTCCTGCTGTAAACGGTCATTTAATAAAAATTGGATCATGGGAATATCCTGCTCACATTGCGCAGCCAACGGGCCGCAATCAAACAAACCAATCGATTTGTACAACTGGTCAAACTTTAATTAAAAAATAAGCAATATTGATGCCAACAATATGACAGGGTTAATTTTTATCACTGAATTATAGAACGCTGCCTCGCAGAATAAGTGTAGTTACCTCATTAATAATATGTTCACGGTTTTGATGACTGTCGGTGATGTCGCGGTACATGCGATTAACCTGCACCGCGAAGTCGGCGTAATATTGGGTCACCGCCCAGATGTTCATAATGAACAGGCGAGCATCAAGCGGGCGGAGTTTGCCTTGTTCAATCCATTGATTAATCAGGTTCTCCTTGTTAACTATCTTGGCAATCGCCTCGGGCCAGTACTTTTCGAGATAGTGGGCACCGCTCAATACTTCGCTGGTGAAGATGCGCGACAGTTCGGGCTGGTTGAATGAGAAGTTCAGCTTATTGCGAATATAGCGGCTCAGTACCGCCTCTGGCTCCACCAGGCTGTGGTCAAATTTAATGATTTCACCCCAGACGCTGAGCACCTTTTGCAGGAGCTCCTCATAGAGCTCTTCCTTGCCCGCAATGTAATAGTGCAGCTGGGTTTTTTTCATCCCTGCCCGCTGCGCAATCGCTTGCGTGGTTGCACCTTGAAAACCCTTCTCACTAAATTCGGCGATCGCCGCGGCGTGAATGCTCTCGATCATCCGTTCACGGGCCATTCTTACCCGGCTGCTGCTGGTTTCACTGTTCATATTGGGTGCATTTTTTCCCTGTTTTTGCCTCTTTATTGCCCATAGGGTGCCGTTTCACGGCACCCCTGATATTTATACAGTGCTTTTTACGCCGGGCGTTGGTAAACCACTTTGCCATCTACCAGCGTGCGGTAGATGTTGCGGTCATCGCCGAGCGTCATCAGCACGAACAGCTTCTCGGACAGCGTTTTACTGTTGCTGGAACGCAGCTGTTGAAGCGCGGTTGCGCCGGGATCCAGCACCACCAAATCAGCCTCTTTACCGCCGTCAAAGTTGCCGATTTTGTCGTCGAGATGCAGTGAGCGTGCGCCCCCCAACGTGGCGTGATAAAAAGCTTCAAATGCCGACAGTCGGTACTTTTGCAACTGCCCAACCTTATAAGCCTCGCCCAACGTTTGAAGCATATTGAAGGTGGTACCCGCGCCTACGTCTGTGCCCATGCCGAGACGCACCTGCTTGTGCCATGATGCCTGTAGATTAAACAAACCACTGCCGAGAAACAGGTTGGAGGTCGGGCAAAAGGCAATGCTTGAATCCGTTTCGCTCAGACAGTCCCACTCATCTTCGTGAAGGTGCAAACAGTGCGCAAATACGCAGCGCGACCCGGTCAGGTTGTAGTGGTGATAAACGTCGAGATAGCGTTCATGCTCGGGATACAGCGACTTCACCCATGAAATTTCATCAGTATTTTCACTAAGATGGGTCTGCAAATAGATATCGGGAAAGTCCGCCTTGATGGCGCGCACTTTTTCAAGCAGCTCGGGTGACGAGGTGGGCACAAAGCGCGGCGTCAACGCATAGCTGAGCCGTTTATGGTTATGCCAGCGGCTAATCAGCGTGCGGGTATCGCGGTCACTCTGCTCCGGCGTTTCCAGTACCGCTTCGGGGGCATGTTTGTCCATCATTACCTTTCCGGCGATGAGGCGCATATTGAGCGAGGCTGCGACGGTGAAGAGCGCGTCAACCGATTGCGGATGTACGGTGCCAAACACCAGCGCGGTTGTCGTGCCGTTATTAAGCAACTGATCGATGAAAAACTGCGACATTTTGTGCGCATACTCGAGGTCATGATACTGGGCCTCGGTCGGGAAGGTATATTCGTTCAACCACTCCAGCAGCTGTTCGCCGTAGGCACCGATCATTTCGGTTTGCGGGTAGTGAATGTGGGTGTCAATAAAGCCGGGAACAATCAGTTTTTCGCGGTAGTCATCGAGGGGGATCGCCGTAACGCTCTCGGCGAGGCGTCTTTCGCCCTCTTCGCGAGACCCAAGCCAGACGATTTTTCCGCCGTTTAGCAACATAATACCGTCTTGGAGATAGCGAGCGCTGGCCTCAACATCCGCAGAAGAAGACACTACTTCACTGAAATCAAAGAAATTTCCACGAAGAGCGCGGGTGATAGTCTGGGTCATAAATTTTACCTGTCATTGTGTATGACGAAAGAGATGTCACACCGATTCAATAGAATACGTGTTGTTATAGTCCTTAAATTCAAAGCAAGCGTTGTGCCAGTAGTTTGACCGATTGGTCAAGCCAACTGGATGTCAGTATAAATTACTGAATAAAAAGTTTTTATTTAGAGTCGTTGCAGCACGATTTAATCAGGTCGATGCTAAAATCTATCAATCTGCGATTTAATTTTTTAAAAGCTGACTTTTAAAATTTAATAAAAGATAAAAAGTGGTGCAACCTTGCACCAGCAACAGGCATTGTTGCTTTTAAGAGCGTCACGGAAGACTTCAGTTTGAGGAAGTTATGGCGACACATGAGAAGCAATCCCTGGCTATCGTCACGCTGACGGCCATTGGCGTCGTTTATGGCGATATCGGCACCAGCCCGCTCTATACCCTGCGCGAGTGTTTGGCCGGTGAATGGGGCGTGGGCATCAATCAAACCTCGGTTTATGGTTTTCTTTCGCTGATTTTCTGGCTATTGACCAGCGTGGTTTCCATCAAGTATTTACTGTTCGTACTGCGTGCCGACGACGCGGGCGAAGGCGGTATTTTGACGCTGATGTCGCTGGCCGGGCGCAACATCGATGCACGCTATATGCCACTGGTTATCGTCATGGGGCTTATCGGCGGCAGTTTCTTCTACGGTGACGGGGTGATCACCCCGGCTATCTCGGTGATGTCGGCCATTGAAGGGATGGAAATCATTGCGCCGAATCTCACCCGCTACGTTGTGCCGCTCTCGGTGATCATTCTGACGCTGTTATTCGTGATTCAAAAACACGGCACCGGCAGCATCGGCAAGCTTTTCGCGCCTGTCATGATGCTGTGGTTTATCACGCTGGCGGTCCTGGGGATACGCGGCATCATGGAGTATCCCCAGGTCCTCCATGCGCTGAACCCCTACTGGGCGATTAACTTCTTCGTCCAATACAAGCTGGTGTCATTCTTCGCGCTCGGTGCGGCAGTGCTTTCCGTCACGGGTGCCGAGGCGCTTTACGCCGACATGGGACACTTCAACCGTTCGTCGATTCGCATTGCCTGGTTTTCGATTGTGCTGCCGTCGCTGGTCCTGAACTATTTTGGTCAGGGCGCACTGCTGTTGCAGCATCCCGAGGCTATCAAGAACCCGTTCTTCCTGCTGGCGCCGGAATGGGCGCTGATTCCGCTGTTGGTACTGGCGGCATTCGCGACGGTGATCGCCTCGCAGGCGGTAATTTCGGGCGTGTTCTCTCTGACGCGCCACGCAGTTCGCCTGGGCTATCTGCCGCCGATGCGCATTATCTACACCTCAGACAAAGAGTCGGGTCAAATTTATATTCCCGCCATCAACTGGATGCTGTATCTGGCCGTGCTGATAGTCATCGCCAGCTTTAAAAGCTCGAGCAATCTGGCAGCGGCCTACGGTATCGTGGTCACGGGCACCATGGCGCTAACCTCGGTCCTGTTCTGTCTGGTGGCGGTGCACAACTGGCAATGGAATCGCTGGGCGGTTGCTCTGCTGCTGGCGTTACTCTTGGTGATTGACCTCCCCCTGTTCGGCGCAAACCTGATCAAAATTATGGCCGGCGGCTGGCTGCCTATCTGCATCGGTATCGGCTTCCTGGTGGTGATGACCACCTGGCGCACCGAGCGATTCAACGTGCTGCGAAAGCTGTCGGAGCACGGCAATTCGCTGAGCGCGATGATAACCTCGCTGGAAAAGAACCCGCCGGTGCGGGTGCCCGGTACCGCCGTTTACCTTTCACGCGTTGTGAACGTTATTCCGACTGCGCTTCTGCACAATATGAAGCATAACAAGGTGTTGCATGAGCGCGTGGTGCTGCTGACCATCCGTACCGAAGAGGTACCGTATGTGCCTAACGTGCGGCGCGTTGAGATAGAGCAGCTGTCGCCGAGCTTCTGGCGCGTGGTGGCGAGTTACGGGTGGCGAGAAAAGCCGAATATGGAGGGAATTTTTCATCGTTGCAGCGTCGAAGGACTTAACTGCCCGATGATGCAGACCTCGTTCTTTATGTCGCACGAGGCGCTGATTTTGGGCAAACGCCCGTGGCATCATAAAATTCGCGGCATGCTGTTTCTGGCGTTGGCGCGGAATGCGCTGCGATCCCCGGACCTGTTCGAGCTGCCGCCCAACCGAGTTATCGAGCTGGGCACGCAAATGGACATCTGACTACTTCAACAACACTTCATACTGCGGGTTAAACTCGTCAAAAATTGGCAACGCGGCCGCGCCTAGAGCGGCCGTATCGCCCGGTCATGCCGATACCGGCTCCAAACCACATCCCTCATAGGCCGCCTGTAGCGATAAATAACGTCCGGCAGGGTGATGCATTTCATGTGGCGGAGGGCCCGGTGACTGTCAAATCTCCCAGCTGCCGGTTTCTGCGTTGTAACTCACCGGCATAGAGTCCCCAGCGGGATTGTTCAACCGCCAGGTATTGCTACTTCGGTCCCGGAACACCTCGAACGCGCTACCGTCCTGCTGAATATAATACTGTTCGCCTTTTTTGTAAGTGCCATGGAAAATCCCCGTCCTCTCTATTTTTACACCGCTCAGGTCAATCCCCGTCACTTTCAGGCTATCATCAAGCGTCGGGAGCGTACCTTTTGAATTCACCCACTGATTGTTCTTGAGTTCAGGTCGTTGAATCGCCGGACCCTTATTAATTGCAGGCTGGCCGATGGTGCTGTAGTCGGGATTCATCTTACTGTACGTTCCCTGAGGAGGGCGTGAGTTGCCCCATGTTCTTGCGCCTCCCTGTAGCCCCACACTAGAGTTAGGCCGCCAGCTGTTGGTATCTGCGTGGTAACTCACCGGCATATGGTACGTTGATGATTGATCGGGGTTCTTCAACCGCCAGGTATTGCTACTTCGGTCCCGGAACACCTCGAACGCGCTACCGTCCTGCTGAATATAATACTGTTCACCCTTTTTGTAAGTGCCATGGAAAATCCCCGTCCTCTCTATTTTTACACCGCTCAGGTCAATCCCCGTCACTTTCAGGCTGTCATCAAGCGTCGGGAGCGTACCTTTTGAATTCACCCACTGATTGTTCTTGAGTTCAGGTCGTTGAATCGCCGGACCCTTATTAATTGCAGGCTGGCCGATGGTGCTGTAGTCGGGATTCATCTTACTGTACGTTCCCTGAGGAGGGCGTGAGTTGCCCCATGTTCTTGCGCCTCCCTGTAGCCCCACACTAGAGTTAGGCCGCCAGCTGTTGGTATCTGCGTGGTAACTCACCGGCATATGGTACGTTGATGATTGATCGGGGTTCTTCAACCGCCAGGTATTGCTACTTCGGTCCCGGAACACCTCGAACGCGCTGCCGTCCTGCTGAATATAATACTGTTCACCCTTTTTGTAAGTGCCATGGAAAACCCCCGTCCTCTCTATTTTTACACCGCTCAGGTCAATCCCCGTCACCTTCAGGCTGTCATCAATCGTCGGGAGCGTACCTTTCACTCTTGATTCAAACATATTTTCAATCGATTTGAAGGATTTGTTTTTCATGCACTTACCGGCATAATTACTCCCGATGGCAATGCCGTCAAATAGCAAGCCTGCCAGGATATTCTGTAAAACGTTAGACAATATTGCCTGTTTTTCTTCATTAGAGTCGGCAAGCGTGGCCAGGGTCAAATCTTTTGCTACGCTAATACTGGAACTTAGCGCAATCTTTGCCATGAAAGTAATGATCCCCTTACCAGGTATAAAACTTGATGCTCCATTTACTAAATCGAATGCAATATTAACCAGCTGGTCTCGAAGGAGTTCGTTGGGAGTTTTAACCATCGTGTCCATATCTTGTTTCATACGACTGATAATGGTTTTAACAGTGTCAGCACCAATATTATTGGCTTTGGATAATGCCAAGCGGGTCTCTTTATGCTCAATAGGGATTTTGTTGCCGGTAATCCAAGTTTTAGTAAATGTATCAAATTTTTTCCTGCTATTTTTACACTCGTCTTGTGTTTTAATAGACAGATGTTTTAATATCCAGTTCTGCTCTTTTTGACTAAGGTTTTTATCATTGTCGAACTCAATGTAATCACCTAATGCGTCCCAGGCTAAAACCTTGTTCCCTTGGGCTAGTGCAACAACTTCCTTTAATTTCTCACCATTTAAAGACATCAGCTTAGGTGTTTCTTCCTTATTAATGTAACGCTTGAGCTGATTTTTGAATCTATCGTCAATGTCTTCTGACGTTGAAAGTTCTCTCGCCGTCGAGTGAAATGAAAATTCATAGAAAGCAGATAGATTATTTGTTGTCCCATCATCCTTTTCAAGGTTAGCCATTTCGCCTTTAAATGCCGCCGTTATGGCAGAATCTGTATCTCCCGTAGTAAATAATCCACTGGAAGAGCCTGGGAGAATTTTATCTCGAAATGCAGGTGGGATGTGATTATCCCATTCCACTTTAAGGTTAATCCCATGTAATTTACCACAAACGAGATCTGTCAGCGTAAAGTGTGTTGTTTTTTTTGCCACTGTGACGCTTGATTGGCCTCTGCCTTCCGTTATTATTTGTGTGGTTTTGATACGGCTGTCTGGAGTTAATGGCGAAAGCCCATTTTCATCAATAGCCTTTTGAACATAATTCCAGATATACGAAGGAGCGTGAAGTTTAGTGATAGTAGTCTCAGCTCCATTTATCACGCTTTGCATATAAGGAACAATAACCTTTGTCGTAACATAATCCTCATCCCATGCTCCCCGGATATTTTCTTCCTTCTGCGTCTCAGTTATACCCTCGACCAAGGGAGTTGACCGATTAACATTACTGGTAATAGGGGGTGAGGGTTTATTTTCAGGTTTTCTGTAATTCAACAGACCACCCCCTCCAAATCCAAAGTGTAGCCCATTAGTATTTTTTTCATCGTTCGCATTAAGGTTAATGTTTACCTTCCATGCAAGGCTGTGGTCACCCGTCCGCAACCCCATCAGCGTCGCCATAATGTTGCGGGTCTCCTTCTCACCTTTCCCCCACAGATGGGTCACCTCGTGGCGCAGCAAGTCCTTACCAGCAGCTCCCTCCCGGATAAAAATACGGCTGTCACCGTCCCTGACGCATGCATCAAAATCACGCTGCCCGGGCTTGACCTTCCCGAGAACAACCAGCTGGTTTGCGTTCTTTCCTTCCTTCTGATAGGAGCGGAGTTTCTCAGACTGAGCGTCACAGGCTACGACCAGTGCCGCTGGTGTCAGCCCTCGTTCTTTTATGAAGTCACGCTCTGTTTTTGTCAGAATGCCGTTTAACCTGGCCTTTTCCTGTGCAAGGTCTTTCAGTGCATTGTCCAGGGCACGGTCAATAGTCGCAACTTCGTCTTTCCCCATGCTCTCCGGACCCGCTCGTCCACGTCTGACAATATCAGCCATCTTTCCGACAGCCTGCTCCACGCGGTCTCCTTTTCCCTGGTAAGGGAACACCTGATTACGCTCTGATGCACTCTCCATGGCATCAGTTATAAATTCAGCCGCCGCCTCTGCGCCTTCCCTTCCTCCGGCGGCAGCCAACGTGGTACCGGAACTGATGAGGTTATTCCCCACGAAGTGATTACCGGCCTGCTCCATCGTATGCGCGAAGCCGTTCTTTTTAATATCATTCAGCATCGCCAGCCCGTTTTTGGCCGCCCTAAGGACCTGCGGCAATGCCGCATCCGCGGTCGATGCAGCAACAAATTTCCAGGTGTCATTTCTGACTCCGGAAAGCGTTCCAGAAGGCAGGGCATGGCCCGGCATAACCGACTGCTTCAGAAAATTAACGCGTTCTTTCCCTGCCTGATAGATTAACCCTGCTGACACCGCTCCACGGATACGCCCCCATGCGCTGCCCACGATCCCCCCTGGCATGAGGATGTTGACACTCTGTGAAATCAGTTTACGGAGTGTCAGACTGACGAGCGAACTCCCCAGCCTGGCTGCACCTTTGTCTGTCATCAGATTTGCCCACTTCAGCCCCGGCTCTGCCAGAACCGCCCTGTACTCGCGGGGAAGTTTCAGCGTGCCATCACATTTCTGCCGGTAATTTTCTTTAATCAGAACGGCAAATGCCTTCCTGTCAAATCCGGGTGAGTCAATATCTCCGGCAAGCTTCTCCGCCAGCACCGCCACCTGAGCCTGCTTTTCCGCCGGGCTTAACTCTTCTTTTTCATTCATCCGCTCTGCGAGCACCAGTGCAAGATACATCGCCACTTTCTGCTGAGGGCCGTAAACTTCAGGCTCCCGGTGGGTGACCACCTGAAGTGCTGCTGCAGCGGTCCGCATCGCCCCCTCTGCCTGCAGCAGTACCTCTGAGGCAGGCAGTCCCACTTCGGTCTTTGTTAACCGGTCCTGCGAAAACGTCAGGGCCTCTGCACTTCCTTCCGCCTTACGGGCTTGATTAACGGCCTCTTTGAATCCGCCCTGACACTTTTGAATATCTGTAAGGAATCTTCTGAGAGTGTCCACTTTTTTTCGCTGCTGACTGATGTCTTCTGGTTGCGCAGGGAGTTTGCGGGGGTCATCTTTTTCCATAGCGGTCAGCTGAGCCTTCGCCAGGGTGAATTCATTCTGACTGGTCGTCTGCAGCGCGTGCAGGGTTTTTTGGGTTTCCTGCCAGCGGTGTTCAACGAACGAAAAGGCTTCTTTCAGCTCAGTCCGGGCTAATGACACTGCTTTAGCACTTTTTGCGCGCATGTCACTCACATTACTCAGGGAGTCAGTGCCCTTTTTGTGCACCAGCATATCTGCCACTTTATTGGCGGCTTTGGCACTTCCCGCCAGTGCTTTGCCTTTGAGCTCAAACCAGTGCAGTGACGTAAGCAGCGGCTCACTTTTTACCTCAAGCAGGTCCGTCAGTTTTTTTCTCTCAGGCCCGGGCGAGCCCATCTTTTCAGTCACGCCCGACACCACATGTGCAATTTTTGCGTATGCACCGCGAAGCACCACCGCCATCTCTTTCAGCTGCGTCACTGTATCAGCCCCGTAGCCAACAGACTGCAGGTTGCGGGTATCCTCTCGTACCAGGCTGAACGCCAGTCCGGTTTCCCTGAGCGGCGGTTTAAGCTCTTTCGACCTGATACTTTTATGTGCCAGCGTGAGTTTCTCCACTGCCTCATTAAACACGTCACGCCGTGTTTTCGGCTCATCAGCAGTCATGTCAGCACCTATAAGCGTTCTGTACATGGCAACTGCCGCAGTAGCTGCAGCTTTCAGTTCCTTAGTACTCGCGATGGCTGGAGGTTTCCCTGATACCAGCATCTTAAGGTCGGGCGTCAGAAATTCGCAAAATCTCTGCAGCTGGCTGACAGCATCCCGGACCTTCCCTTTCGGTAAAGTGTCGACAGCCCGTGACAGCGTTTGTGTGGCCTCCCGGATATAAATCAGCTCCCGGTATACGCCTTTTTCAAGATTTTGCTCATGCGCTTTCAGGTTGTCCAGGACATCGGTCACCGGGTCTTTTTTGCTGCCTGGTTCGGATACTTTCACAAGGGCAGCTTTTACCCTGCCGGACTTATCCGGATAAGTGCTTTCAATCGATGCATTTCTTCTCGCCTTCACAACCTCAAGCGCATTTTTTATTTTATGCCGGGCGTTGCTCAGTTTCTCTGGTAATCCGAGAACATCACTCCCTTTGGCTGCAGCTTTGACGCTTTTCAGGATGTTAACCGAGTCTTCCAGTGCCGCAGACAGGTCCTTCAATGCCTCACAGGCGTCCAGGCGAATCTGTTTTTCTCCCGCTGACAGACCTTTTACGGTTTCAGGGCTGACCTGAATAACCTCCATACTGTCCTTCACCACCTTAACCGCCGCCGCCAGCACGCTGCGTTCTTCCGAGCAGGCCAGCTTTTTTTTCAGCTTTTGCAGCGAGCTCAGTTCCTTCTGTTCTTCAGATGTCAGCCCACCCGCCTTGTTCTCCAGTGCAGTGAGCCTTTTTTCCTGTGTTTCATCCAGACCGTCCAGTTTACCCAGCGTGTTCTCCAGGCTCTCCACCGCCGCTTTCAGTTCCGGTCCCGAATCATCAAGATACTCCCGGTTTATGCCCCCCTCCATGATAAACTCATTCGCAGTGGCAACGACGCTTTCACGGATTTCCTCATCCAGCAGCAAGCGGAGGGTCTGAGCATCAACAACCTCTTCTTCCGCTTTCGCTATGGCTGGCTGCATTCCTGTGAGTTCATCCGTTCCGGCCGCGCTTTCTGCCGCAGATGCCACCACATCCTGCAGTAACGATTCCGTGGCGTGGAGAAGGCCTTCAGCTGCTTTCGTAACCCCGGCACCCTCAGGAATATCTTTAAATTTTTCGCCGGGAAATATTTCCCACAGCATCTGCCAGTTCTCACGAGCATAGGGTTCGTCCAGTTCACCGTTCGCTGCTATGAATCCCCCCTCCGAGAGGCTCTCCCTGAGAGCAGGAGAGGCTTTCTGATAATCATTCAGTAACCGGAGAGTTTTTTCATGAGGCTTGGGCATTTCTTTCATTGCACTGCATCCCTGAGAGATAATAGCAAGACAGCCCGGGTCCTCATGGGTGCCCGCACTCTCTTTGCGTACGGCGTCTGCCTGAGCGGTGGTGTTTACTGTTGAGAGCGGGACGCTGGCATGCTGAAACTTTTTTGTGGTGGGCATGGGAGTACTTCCTGGTCAATGTCTGGCTAAATTGATCGGGATATTATCCTGCCGCAACAGAAGGCTTTTCTGGATTAAGCTGATTTCTTATGTATTTTTACATGATGACTAGACTGGCGAGTCATCATCTGCGGTCATCATGACAGCCCTTGTCTCAGTGATGTAGTCACTACAACGGGTATCATAAGCGCACAGTGCGAGGAACTGTGTTTTCCACTGCCGGAGAAATGGCACCACAGCGCCCGGCAGGCTAGCGGAAACCGGGGTCGGGTAAGGCATAGCATCAACGCACCGTTAAATCTGGCCGTCCGCAGTGAAGGGATCCCCCTGTTCGACGCAGAAAGTGGCTATCGACTGGAAGAGCATTAATCTTAGTAAATCCGCCGTTCGAGATGAGCGAATGGCGGATTAATCCTCCTAATCTCTCGCCGCCGCGGCTCGCGATGACTGAAGCGAGCGAATTCCTCGCGCAATCCGTGTTTCTATCTGGGAGTAAAAAATGCAGCCAAAGATCACCGCGATAATGGAAAATACAATGCCGAAGAGATCGTGATTGATATTGAAGTGGGTAAAGAAGAAGTGTTTGGAGTACTCGAAGAAATAGTGCGTGATATAGATGCTATAAGACGCATTGCCTACATAAACTAATAATCGATATATTTTTCCTTGCGACTCCCTCATCAAACTAAACAGAAAAACAATCGCCAGCGACGTTAACCCGAAGCAAACGAATCTCGGAGCCCCCTTTGCCGACAGCCACATTCCCAGTAAGAAAAAAATCACAATCAGCGGACAGGCATAAAGACTGGGGAGGCGGGCCTGACCCAACCGCATAAATATCTGCGCATACACGCAGCCGATAGCAAAGTTAATCATCAGCGTATCGCCAATCATATAGCTGAAATTATCCAGGTCCAGACGCGGTCCCCGCAGCGAGAAGAGGTTAACCACCAGGACCATCAGCACAATCAGCGACGCAGTGGTAAACACCAGGCTGCGTTTATTTGGGACCAGCATCATGATGACCGCATAAATCAGGTAAAAGAACATCTCATACACCAGCGACCATGAGGGACCGACCAGCATTAAATAGTTGGGGTCGCTGGTAAAAGTGGGCAGCAGCAGGATATTACCAAAAATCTGATACAGGCTGGCGGGATGATTTTTTAGCAGATAAATCAGTAAAAAAGGGGTCAACACGAGCAGGAATAAAGGATAGATTCTCTCCACCCTCTTCTTAATAAAGTCGAGGGCGGTCGACAGCCCCAGCCTGGAATCTTCACGGGTTTTATAACTCATGATAAATCCGCTAAGAATGAAAAAGGCATCTACGCCGAAATCGCCAATATATTGCAGGCCCAGACGCAGTGAAATTGCGGTCTGAGAGTCTCCCCATAGGTGGTTAATCACAACGAAGGTCGCAGCAAAAGCCCTAAGGATCTGTAATGAATCAATTTTTGATTTCATCGATTGAGTCTTGTTTTGAGTTCAACTCCTTTTGATCTGATTTGTCTCAAGCGGCGCATACTTAAACATGGACCACCGACCTCTTCATTCAATTTAGCCAATAAATCTATTTTAACCATTCTCGCTGATGCGCTATGCTCAAAAATCACCTTTCCTTGCCCGATCTTTTGCTAAGAATCGCAAAAGAAAAGACATATTAAAGCTATTAATCAGGGACTTGTTAATGTTCAGCTCAGGGGATTTCCTTTATATTCAGGCGTTATGTCGATGAAAAAATTTTCACTGCCAGGCGGTTCCGCCCTGCCACTGCTGGTTGCCGGCGCCATGTTCATGGAGAACCTCGATGCGACGGTTATCGTTACGGCGCTTCCCAAAATGGCACTGGCGTTTGGCGTACCGGCTATCGATCTTAATATCGGCGTTTCTGCTTACATTCTAACCCTTACCGTCTTTATCCCTGCCAGCGGCTGGATAGCGAATCGCTTCGGGACGCGCACCATTTTCTCATTGGCTATCATACTGTTTACTTTGGCCTCGGTGCTGTGCGCGACGAGCGTAAGTTTGCCCACCTTTACCGCGGCGCGGATGCTCCAGGGATTTGCGGGAGCCCTGATGGTGCCGGTCGGCAGACTGGTGGTTCTGCGCAATACCGCCAAAGCAGATTTGATTAAGGCGATCGCGACCATCACCTGGCCCGCGCTGGTGGCACCGATATTGGGGCCACCACTGGGCGGATTCATCACTACCTATGCGTCCTGGCACTGGATTTTTATCCTCAACGTACCTCTGGGGATCATCGCACTGCTGCTAAGCCTGAGATTAATCCCCAATGAAAAAGGGGCAAAAGGCATACCGTTTGACGTACTGGGCTTCCTGCTGACCGGCATTGCCTGCCTGGGCTTAATGTTTGGACTGGACCTGTTTAATAAAGGCGATGCAACCTATTGGCTGCCGTCACTTTGTGTGATCGGCAGCCTGCTGGTGGGCGCGTTGGCGGTGAAACACTCGCTTTCAAGCCCTCACCCGCTATTGCCGATGGTGGCCATGAAGATTAAAAGTTACGGCGTAACGGTTATCGGCGGTTCACTGTTTCGTATCGCCATTGGTTCGCTGCCGTTCCTGCTGCCGCTGCTGTTCCAGCTCGGCTATGGTATGAACGCTTTCAACGCGGGTTTGCTGGTGTTATCGGTATTTGCGGGTAATCTGGCGATGAAGCCTTTCACTTCGGCAATTCTGTTCCGTTTCCCGTTTCGCACTATATTGGTGGTCAACGGCTTGCTGAATACGTTGACCATTTTCGCCTGCGCGTTTCTCACCCCGGCGGTGCCGACGACGCTGACCTTTATCTTGCTGTTTATCAGCGGCATGACGCGTTCAATGCAGTTCACGGCTATCAACACGCTCGCCTTTTCGCAGGTGCCTGGCCCACAAATGGGGGGCGCGAACACGCTGTTTAATACGGCACAGCAGCTCTCGTCAGGGCTAGGTATTGCCATCGGTGCACTGGCATTACGTATCGCCGAACACTTTGAGCCGGTCTCCAGCAACGGCACCTCGTTGGGCAGTTTCCACACTGCGTTTATCATCGTCGGCTGTATCGCCATCTTCGGCATGATTGACAGCATGACCCTTAACGTTACCGACGGCGATGAGATTCGGCAAAAGAAAAAGAAAGCGACGGCCCCGCCGTCTGAAACCGCGAAGGAGCCAGAAAACTCGGCTCAACACTGACTCATGCAAAACAATCAATAAGGTAAGGAGACAGAGATGGAATATCGTCAACTTGGCCGTTCAGGACTCAAGGTGTCCGCACTGAGCCTGGGAACCATGACCTTTGGAGGTCAGGGAAAGTTTGCTAAAACGGGACAAACCGATGTCGCGACCGCACGGCGGCAAATCGCCCTGTGTCGTGAAGCTGGGATCAACCTTTTCGATACCGCCGACGTTTACTCGGGCGGCCTGTCGGAAGAAATTTTAGGCGAGGCTCTTGGCAAGGCGCGAAATGACGTGCTGATTGCCACCAAGGCCCGTTTCCCGATGAGTGAAGGCCCCAACGGCGGAGGTTCTTCGCGTCATCACATCCTGCGTGCCTGTGAGGCCAGCCTCAAACGCCTTAACACCGACCACATCGACCTTTACCAGTTGCACCAGTGGGACGGCCTGACGCCGCTCGAAGAAACGCTGCGTGCGCTGGATGATCTGGTCAGCAGCGGCAAGGTTCGCTACGTCGGTTTATCAAATTTCTCTGCCTGGCATCTGATGAAAACGCTGGGTGTCAGCGATACGCATCATTGGGTACGCCCGGTGAGCCAGCAGATTCACTACACTCTGCAAGCACGCGAAGCAGAATACGAGCTGTTGCCGGTGAGCCACGATCAGGGCCTGGGGGTGCTGGTGTGGAGCCCGTTAGCGGGTGGCCTGCTTTCAGGGAAATATCGCCGCAATCAGCCTCAGCCGGAAGGCACTCGCCATCTAGCCGAATGGGGTGAACCCCCGGTGCGCGACGAGAGCAAGCTGTACGATATTGTCGACGTACTGGTCGACATTGCCGCCGCGCGCGGCGTCTCGGCGGCACAGATTTCGCTGGCATGGCTGCTGTCCAAACCGGTCGTGACCTCGGTGATTGTCGGCGCGCGAAGTGAAGAGCAGCTGGTCGATAACCTCAAGGCTGCCGAGATAACGCTCAGCGCAGACGAGCTCGAGAGGCTGAATCAGGTGAGTCAGCCGCCGCTGATTTATCCTTACTGGCATCAGGCGCAGACCGCAGCCGACAGGCTGTCTGCGGCCGACTTATCGCTGATTGCCCCTTATTTAAAGCAAAACAAATAACTGCAGCAAGATTATTAAATCGATAACTAGACACATTATGGGCCTAGCCGCTTTCAACCACTCTGTGTTATTACTAATTGCAAGCACATGTCGTACTCTTTGCCCCGTCCGCGGGGCCATTTATTCTAAGGAAATCAGAGATGATCGTTTTTGTAACCGGCGCAACAGCCGGCTTTGGCGCCGCTATTGCACGTAAATTTGTTAATGCTGGACACCAGGTGATTGCAACAGGACGTCGTAAAGAACGTCTTGCTGATTTGAAGGCCGAACTGGGCGATGCGCTGTATGTCGCGCAGCTGGATGTGACCTCTCGTGAATCCATCGAGCAGGCCATCGCTGCGCTGCCGGCCGAATGGCAAAACATCGATTTACTGGTCAACAACGCGGGTCTGGCACTGGGTATGGAAACGGCGGACAAGGCGTCTCTGGATGACTGGGAAACCATGATCGACACAAACACTAAAGGTCTGGTGTATGTTACTCGTGCCGTACTGCCGGGCATGGTTGAACGCAACGTAGGTCACGTGATTAACATCGGCTCTACCGCCGGTAACTGGCCTTACGCTGGCGGCAACGTTTACGGCGCAACTAAAGCCTTCGTGCGCCAGTTCAGCCTCAACCTGCGCACCGACCTGTTCGGGACCAAGGTTCGCGTGACCAACGTAGAGCCTGGCCTGTGCGGCGGGACTGAATTCTCCAGCGTACGTTTCAAAGGTGACGATGCGAAGGTCGGCCAGACCTACGACAAGACCAACCCACTGACGGCGGAAGACGTGGCGGAGTCGGTATTCTGGGCCGCAACGCTGCCAGCGCACGTTAATATCAACTCGATTGAGATGATGCCGGTAAGCCAGTCGCTGGCTGGCCTGCGCGTAAGCCGCGACGAATAATCCCTGGCTTGACAGCAGTAAAAAAGGGCAACGGATCCGCTTCGTTGTCCTTTTTTCTTGCCGGTCACCGGATAATTAGTAAGACTTCCACCCGGAAATAATAATTAGCATACCCGCCAATGCGACGACGGCACCCAGCCAGTCGGTGGTCGCCAGTTTTACCCCATCAACGTAGCGCAGCCAAAGGAGCGCGGTCACCACGTAGACGCCGCCGTAGGCCGCATAAACGCGCCCACTCGCCGCAGGATGCAGCGTAAGCAGCCAGACAAACAGCGCAAGACTGGCGGCCGCAGGCACTAAAAGCACGGCGCTGCCGCCCTTTCTTAGCCACAGATAAGGCAAGAAACAGCCGATAATTTCGGCCAGTGCGGTAGCGAAAAATAGCAAGGTGGTTTTGAGCATGAGAAGGAGACTACTCCGTTAGTTCAATCATTTATAAACCAATTTCCCGTCTTTAGGTGACGTATCCCGTCAGGGTGGTATAATTTTAATCGTCGCGTCAGCGATGTGTAAACCTATAAGGATGAGCTAATGAACACAATAATTATGTCTCGACTGCTGCGCCGGATGCTGCCTGTCGCCCTGCTGGTGCTTTCAGGGACCTGGCAGGTGACGGCCCATGCTGAAACCAATTGTGCAGGTGGGACCTGTGTATTTGGCGGCAGCGGTAATGGGGCGATGAGCAACGAGCAAGCGCGCCAGAGCAAAGAAGAATGGAACGCGACCCGCACGTTACGCGATCAGAGAATTCAACGTCAGGAAAGAGACAACGCCCAGTACGAGCAGGCTGCTGCGCTGCGTGACCGCTGCAACGCAAGCCGTAATATCAACGCTTATTGGGAACCCAATACCCAGCGTTGTCTTGACCGCGTGACCGGCAACCAATTACTGGCACCTTAATCGCTCGATAGATTGCAGTTAACTGCTAAACTTTGCATGCAAGCTTTTCAAAAAAGGACGAAATCATGAAAAAGACTCTGATGGTTGGCTTGGCTCTTTTAACGCTCTCACCTCTGGTAGCTATGGCCTCTTGTGACAGCGTTAAAGCGGATATCACCAAGAAAATTGTGGCGAATGGCTTACCCGAGTCAGGTTTTAAACTCGATATCGTCGCCAATGACCAGGCCGATCAGGCTGGCGGTCAGGTTGTTGGGCATTGTGATAACGACAAGCAGAAAATTGTGTACAGCAAAACGGCAAATGGCGCAGACGACTCGACGGCAAGCCCTAAAACCGGCACCAGTCAGGACTCGTCAGCCCAGTAATACACTGCAATTCTGACCTCAAGGCTTAAACAGTCGCCTGTTTAAGCCTTTTTTATTGCGCCGTTTCAGGACTCTCTCTTCGCCGGACGATGACCGACCGGCAGCAACAGCGCGGCGGCTATTGCAAAGAATGACATGACGGCGGCAAGAACGAAAACCCAGTGCAGCGAGGCAGAAACCTGCTCGATGATATGATTCAGCCTTTCAGCCGAGAGTTGCTGCCGTTGTAGTTTGTCCATCAGCATCTGCACCGGGTCATGCAAGGCGGGCAGGCGATTTTGCAGGTTAACATTTAACGTTGCGCCGAGAATGGCCGTCCCTAGCGCCGACCCGAGCATACGGGTGAACAGCGTCGAGGCCGTGGCGATACCCCGCACCGAGGCATCGACCGAGTTTTGTACCGAGACAATAAACGTGGTGTTGCACAACCCCATGCCCGCGCCAATCATAAAGGCAGAAACTCTCGCCCACCACAGACCTGAGCCCGGAGTGAGCAGCAGGAGTGCCAGACTGCCAAACACCAACAGCAATGCGCCAAGCAGCACCGTGAAGCGATATGAGGTCGCCTGCATCAGCTTTCCGCTCAGCGTGCTTGCCAGCGGCCAGCCTAGCGACATCAGCGCCAGCGTGGTCCCGGCCTGTAGCGGCGTGCCGCCGAGAACCCCCTGAACATAAGTCGGTAAAAAGGCGCTGATGCCCATCATGCTGGCACCAATCACAATACCGCCGATATTGCCGGCAACCACCACCTTGTTCTGCCACAGTGACAGGGGAAACAGCGGTTCTGGTGCCCTTTTCTCCTGACGCACGAGCAGCGCCGAGGCCATCACGGCAAGTCCGACGAGCAGCAGGGAATAATAGCCGAGGGACTCAGCCTGGAGTAACGCCAGCAGCATAGCGGCCACCGCCAGTGAAAGCAGGCCGGTACCGGCGAGGTCTAGCGCGTGGGTCTTTCTGCTCTCCTCAGCGGGTAAATATTTGGCAAGAATCAGCATCGCGACAATGCCAATCGGCAGGTTTATCCAGAACACCACCGACCAATGAAAATGCTGGACGATAAACGCACCGAGCAGCGGCCCGACGATGGCCGATACGCCCCACACGCTGGCAAGATAACCCTGCGCCTTAGCGCGTTCATGCGGGCCGTAAATATTGGCGATAAGCGTGGTAGCAACCGGCGTGATGGCGCCTGCGCCTAATCCTTGCAGGGCACGGAAGGCAATCATCCACACCAACGATGGCGCGAATCCGCACAGCACCGAACCGCCGAGAAACAGCGCTGTACCAATGAAAAACATCTTACGGCAGCCGTAGAGATCGGCTAAACGCCCATAGATAGGCACGGTGATCGCCTGCGTCAGCAGATAGATGGCAAAAACCCAGCCTAAAAGCGAGAAGCCACCCAGGTCAGCAATAATGCTCGGCATCGCCGTGGCGACAATGGTGACTTCAACGGCGGCCATAAACATCGAAAGCATACAGGCGGTCAGCACCAGCGGGCGATGACGGCTATCGACGTGAATGTCGGGTAAGGTATTGGAAGCGATGGGCGTTCTCCTATATTTTTTTCTTGTTCAGTATATCAGCGGTCTTTCTGTACAGGCTTGCTAATCGTGCCAATTTGCGAACTGTATCCAGGCCTTTTTTGATTGCTGTGGGTAAAACTCAATAAAACAATAGGCTCTGTGGTGAGGCCCCGCCTGCTTCTGGCTCTACGAGCTGATTAAGCTCAAGACGGGTTTAGGAGTACAAACTTACTGAATACGATTAAACAGGTTTATCAAAAAATCTATTTCTTTTATTAACGCTTTATATCAGTGAGACTTGGACTTCAACTAATTAACCCGAGGGCTGAGTATGAAAGTCTCAACATCAGGAAAAGTTTTTAATGAACCATCTTCCTTATACCGGTCATCAACAGATTGTGCAGCATCATTAAAAGCAAATCAGTCATACGGCAAGTTATTTACTGATGCCTTCACCCCTTCCAGAGGTGACCTTATATTTGGTTTGTCATCGATTATTCGAGGGGAAGAACGTCACTCTTCATGCACGCCATTACGCCTGATTGAAAGTTTGTTTATTGCACTTAACTTTATATCTGAAAAACCCGATTTTTACACCTATACTGGCATGGTGAATAATGAAAAATTAAACGTTTTTAAGACACTCAATGAATATATTGAAAGAACTGAAAATACAAATGTGGATGGGGGTCGCCACCCCCTCAGTGAGGTCATGAGTAGTCTCATCAACACATTAAATAAAGAGCATTTAAAACAAAGGATTGGCGTAGAAAGCAAACATGCAAAATTCGCTATAAATGCCATATTGAGAGAAGACGAGACTGCTTTATTGAGTATTTCAGGAATAAAAGACGATAATATTGCTTTGGACTATCTTGCCAGATTTGCGGCTCATATGGAAAGTATTGAGCGTGAGCTGCATGATTTTAATGCCGATATAGCACGGCTTTTTAGTACATCGTCGAATACATTTACGCGCAATACACTTGACAATTTGTTTGAAAATCTAGGCAATCATCCTTGTTATGCACCCTCATACTCTCTTTTAGAGGCAGTCAATGACAAAGCAGAATTCCCTGATAAAAACGACCAAATGCGTGCTGTCGAATTTACCAATCGTATACTTTCTCGTATGATTAAGGGTGTGATTGATGGATTTATTAAACAGGTCAGTGAAAATATTCCGCTACAAAAACAACAAAATGATAACGCTCAGCTCCACTTCTTTTTGGATGATATTAAGATGGAGGATGTTGTATGTAAGTCAGACTCAAAAATGAATGGAATGACAGCAATAGAATTACGCCATTTGTATCGATGCAGAGCACAATTAGCTGACGTAGTCACATTTTATAAGGACAAAAAATCGGTTCCCGCACCGTGGGAAAAAAACCCAGAACTATGGAGCCGTTATCTCCCCTCTACTGACCTGTTTTAGACGATATTGCATTGGACAGCGGAAGCCTCAGAAATAGCTTTTTGTCGCTCGTCTGACGTTGAAATGACTGACTGCCACGGAGAACGCTCTCGGTGGCAGTATTCTTAGGCCATGGCGGCCAGTCGGGAAAGATCTAAAAAATGAGCCATCTCGCGCGATTCGGCACGGGGTAAATACGGAATCTCACCCAGCAGCGGCGCGTCAATATTTTGCTCGATAACCGCAATGGTCTCTGGATAATGTGCCAGACAAGGGTTGATTCTATTCGCTACCCAGCCGAGTAGCGTCACACCGTCGGCAATAATAGATTGAGCAGCCAACAAGGCCTGACTGACGCAGCCTTCCTGAATACCGACCACCAACACCACCGGCATTTTTGTTTGCACAATCCACTCTGAGTAAGTCTGTTGCGGGGTAATCAGCGTGCGCCAACCGTCACAACCTTCGATAACAACGGTGTCCGCTTCCTGGCACATAAACTCCAACCCTTCGGTCATACGTTCAAAAATATCGAAGGGTAAGTCGCTGGTAAATATATCTTCATCGGATAAGGCAAAAGGGGTTATTTTTGCCAACGGATATGAAATAGAAGAGGATTGCTGCAGGGTCACCGCATCTTTATTGCGCACGCCGTCGGCCAATGCCTGGCTGCCGGTGGCAATAGGTTTATAACCCAGCACAATTTTCCCCTGCGCGGCCATGGCCTGTAATAATGCGCGGGAAACAATCGTTTTTCCTACCCGGGAATCCGTACCCGTCACAAAAAAGTGCGTTAGCATGTCCAATTACTCCGAATAACTCCATGTACTGTCCAAACGCCTTGGGGAAACGGCAGATGCGTCATTCATTACCATGACGTAATACGCACAAAGTTTAGGGGATTAACCGGATTAGCAACTTGCGTTAGCGCAATGTTTTGTGGGTGCGACCGGTGTTGTGATATAACCCTTATAAGTTATCTTTCGGCTTCTCAAATACTTCCAACCTGAATAAAAACTATGATTGATGCTCATGCGGTGCTGACTGTTTTTATGGTTTATGTGGCTGGTGTGGTTATTCCTGGCCCAAACTTTGTTGCTGTTGTACATAAAGCCGTCGCCTCATCGCGTTCGGCAGCGTTGGCATTGGTTGCAGGTATTGTGGTGGTGAATTTATTCTGGGCAAGCTGCGCAATAGCAGGCGTTGGGATTGTGTTTACGTCTTTTCCGTGGGTAGCGTTGCTGATTAAGATAATGGGTGCCGCTTATCTTATCTGGTTTGGTTCACGTTTATTGTTCAAAGCCGGGACAAGCGTAATTTCTTTACCCACAGAACAGAAGGACATCCGTTTTCGGCAGGCCTTTGTTCAGGGAGTGATAACGAATATCGGCAATCCAAAATCGATGGCTTTTTATGCCGCTATTTTCTCTACCGCCGCCCCAGCCCACGTATCATCAGGTACTTTTTTCGCCATGTTGGCCGTTGTCGGTATTATTGCCGCACTGTGGTACGGCGCGGTCGCACTGGCGTTGTCCCAACCTCGTATTTCTTCCGCCTACCAAAGGGGCAAAAAGAGTATCGACAGGCTGTGTGGCAGCGTGATTGTTTTATTGGGGATTAGACAAATATTGAAATAAGCCGACGCTAACCCTGCAATAATTTCACCAGTAGTGAGCCATTATAAAGCGCGTCTTTAACCAGTGCTGCGCCCGGCATGGTGCCATGATTTGAAAACTGCGTGGATTCAAGCTGAATATTTTCGCTGTAGGCCGGTAAGGACTGTTGCTGGATGCAAGACATAATGGTCGGGTGCAGAACCGACTGCGCCTGATTAAGCGGCGAACCGATCAGAATTTTTTCAGGGTTAAACAGGTTCACCATAATTGCCAGAATTCGCCCCACATTCTGCCCCACGCCCACAATAATATCCTTCGCCAGCGCGTCGCCTCGGTTCGCAGCATCACAGAGGTTTTCGACAGTGATCGGCAGTCCATTGAGCAAAGAATTAGGCGTAACCTCTAGACGTTGCCTGACCAACTCGAGAATATTATCGATGCTGGCCAGAGTTTCCAGGCAGCCATGATTACCGCAATAACAGCGCTTGCCGTAAGGGTCGACCTGAGTATGGCCTATCTCGACTACGCTACTGCTGTTGCCGTGCAGCACCTGCCCGCCGGTAATGACTCCCGCCCCGACGTTATCATCGATAACTACCTGAATTACGTTACGGAAACCGCGTGATGCGCCGTACAGGGACTCAGCCTTGGTCCAGGCCGCAATATCATGCTGGATAAAAACCGGTAAACCGCTGCGTGCGGCCAAGGCCGGACCGAGGGGGACGGATTCCACCGGATAGAACGGCATTTTCTGAATGACACCTTTTGCGGTGTCAATCATGCCGGGCAAGGTAATTGCCATTGCGGTCAGACGTTCAAGTTTGCTCTGATGATGAATAAAAAATTGGTCAATGTGCGCAATAATGCGATCGAGAAACGGCACGGCGTCTTCGGCGACAAGGGGAAGAATATCTTCGGCAACCAGTTTACTGCTCAGGTCGCGCAAACTCAGCGTTAGCGTGCCAAGACTGACTCGCGCAGAGAGATAGTGCCAAGCCTGGGTATCAAGGATAAGCCCTATTGCAGGACGGCCACGGCTGCCCGGCTCCTGATATTCGGTTTCTTGAACCAGATGCGCCTGAACCAGTTCGCGTACAATCTTTGTGATGCTGGCCGGAGCAAGCTGCGCTTTTTTGGAAAGCTCGATGCGGGAAATTGGACCAAACTGATCTATCAGTCGGTAAACGGTACCGGCATTAATTTGTTTGATCTGATCGATGTGTCCCGGCTGGCCTTCCACTATCACTCAACGTGCCTCGTTATTTTTCGCGCTTCGAAATAAATATTAAAGGCTATGTTGTAGCTTTTGTCATTTATCGTCAACTATTTGATTCGATATGTGATTTAGTGCACATATTACAATTAATACCTGAAGGAATTGCAGGTTTAACAGGCTATTCGCCGTCTTCAATCATCATTTTAGCCAGCGCCAAAGCCGGCGCAGAAAGCGGACGATGACGATGACTGACCAGCCAGACCTGGGTATTCACCTGCTCATCTTTAAAGGAAAGATATTTAACGCCGTCAACCTGAATACGTTTATACGAGGCGGGCAATATCGATACGCCAAGACCCGCGGAAATGAGCCCAATGATGGTCAACGCCTCTCCGACCTCCTGAGTAATAAAAGGCGTAATGCCGGCGAGCGCCAGGCGCTGAAGAATATCGTCATACAGCGAGGTGCCTACGTCCTTGGAGAAAAACACGAACGGCTGATCGGCAAGGTGGCTCAACGTCAGCTCGCCGGGCGGCAGTTGAGTCAGTGGATGCTGCTCGGGGACCACGGCAACCAGGGGCTCGGAACGCAACAGATGATGCTGTAGAACATCGGGCAGCACGCCGTTGCGCATGACGCCCAGATCCAGAGTCCCTTCAACCAGCGGTTGCAGCTGCTGTTGGCTATTGAGTTCTTCGATACGAATATTGACGTGGGGATGCGCCATTCTGAAGCGCTGAAAAGTGCGCGATATCTTTTTCAGAAACGGTGCCGATGAGGTCAGTCCAATCGTCAGATTGCCCTCCTCGCCGCGATGAATGCGCGCCGCCTGCTCAGAGACGTCGTGCACCTTGCTTACGATGCTCTTGGCCTCCTTCAGGAACATCTCCCCCGCCTGGGTAAGACGCACGCTGCGGTTGGTACGATAAAGCAACACCGCACCAATTTGCGTTTCAAGCGCTTGAATCTGCTGGCTTAACGGCGGCTGCGAGATGTTTAGCTTTTCCGCCGCACGGCCAAAGTGCAGCTCTTCTGCTACCGCGATGAAATAGCGCAGATGCCTTAGCTCGATATTGTTCACACAACCCTCATTGATATCTTTAAAGTATCAAAACCCTGTAATTAATATATTAGATTAAGAAAATAATACTGAGTAAAATTTTCTGACACACACTATTGTTTCAAAATAATTTTATTAAGGATTTCACGTGAACATCACGCGTCGGCAGCCCGCAGACTCTGCGGCAGGCCAATCGGTTAATGATGATGAACTGCACGCTATCACCCCGCAGGTTTCAACGCCCGTAAAAGACGACTTTATCAAGAGAGGAACGCCGCAGTTTATTCGCGTGACGTTGGCATTTTTCTCGGCCGGTTTAGCCACTTTCGCCCTGCTTTACTGCATGCAGCCGATTATGCCGGTGCTGTCCCAGGAGTTTGGCGTTTCGCCTGCGGCAAGCAGTCTTTCTTTGTCGGCCGCGACCGGCATGATGGCGATCGGGCTGCTGTTCACCGGCCCTATTTCCGACGCCGTTGGCCGTAAAAATGTCATGGTGGTTGGCATGATGCTGGCCGCTATCTGCACCATTGTCTGTTCAGTCATGACCAGCTGGCACGCCATTCTGCTGATGCGCGCGTTAATTGGCCTGTCGCTGAGTGGCGTTGCCGCCGTGGCGATGACCTATTTGAGTGAAGAGATTCACCCCAGCGTGGTTGCGTTCTCGATCGGGCTTTACATCAGCGGTAACTCAATAGGTGGCATGAGCGGACGTCTGGTCACCGGCGTATTAACCGATTTTGCATCATGGCGCGTTGCCGTTGCCTTCCTCGGCGTTTTCTCTCTGCTTTCGGCCAGTATGTTCTGGAAAATCCTGCCCGCGTCGCGTCATTTCCGCGCCAGTTCGCTGCGCCCGCGTAAATTGATGATTAACTTCAAGCTTCACTGGCGTGATAGCGGGTTGCCGCTGCTGTTTGCCGAAGGTTTTCTGATTATGGGCAGCTTCGTGACCATGTTTAACTACATCGGTTACCGCCTGCTCGGTGCGCCTTACCACCTGAGCCAGGCGATTGTCGGGATTCTGTCGATTGCCTATCTGATGGGTACCTACAGCTCACCGAAGGCCGGTGCGCTGACCGCCGTTTACGGGCGTGGACCGGTGCTGATTGGTTCCTTGCTTCTGATGCTGGTTGGTATCCTGATAACCGCCTTCAACCCGGTATGGCTGGTCTTTATCGGAATGGCAATGGTGACAGGCGGCTTCTTTGCCGCCCACTCTGTCGCGAGCGGCTGGATTGGCAGGCGTGCGAAACGCGCTAAGGGACAGGCGTCGTCGCTTTATCTTTTCTCCTATTACGCCGGTTCAAGCGTAGCGGGCACGCTCGGCGGCGTGTTCTGGCACCGCTTTTCCTGGGTTGGCATCACCGCCTATATCTGCGTGATGCTGCTGATCGCCGTTGGTATCGGTTATCGCCTGATGAAGTTGTCAGAATCTCGCATTGCACACAGCTGAGCCTCTCTTTCCCCTTACCAGAGTGTTAGACTTTAAAGCGAGCCAATAACCGTCCTCGCTTTAAAGTCTACAAGGCAAAAAATCACCTAAATATACAATAATTCTCGATATCCAAACTGACCCCAATCTCCCCCGACCCGCCTCTTCATCTTGCCAGAAAAAACCCTTTCCGATGGTCAGGTGTGCACTGTTGATCTTTATAGGCTATATTGTATGTTGTAACTAATTGGAGGGGTAATGGTCAGCTACGATTTGAAATTACGCATGAATGAATGTTTTCGGGAGTTGGAACTGGCGACAACGGATTTAACTCGCTTCCTGGATCGGCTGGAATTGCTTGAGGCGCGAGTATTTTCCCTTCCGGAAATAGAAAAAGGCGCTGAACATAATCCCGCTTCTATTATCGAGGTTACGCCGCATCAGGGTGAAGCCGCCCACCAGCTGGCGATGCAGCATTTCCAAAAACTGTTTATCCATCACAACGGCCTCAATGTTAGCAGCAAAGCCGCCGTCAGGCTGCCGGGTGCGCTGTGTTATGCGGTCGATCAGGCTGAGCATCAGGCCGCACAGCTGCTGGTTCAGGAGGTGAACAAGCTCAAGAGCGAGCTCGAAAATATCGTGACTGTTGAATCTGGCCTCCCTTCTGAGCAGCGTTTTGATTTTGTACACAGTCAGCTGCGTGGACTTATCACGCTCAACGCCTACCGCTCCATCAATACCCTTTTACAACCTGACTCAGTGCGCTTTGGCTGGGCCAACAAGCACATTATCAAGAACCTGAGCCGCGACGAACTGCTGCAAAAGCTGGAGAAAAGCCTGACGGCCGGTCGCGCGGTGCCCCCGTTCACCCGAGAACAGTGGATGGAAAATATTACACGCGAAATCATCGATGTAAAAAAACTGCCCGAGCATGCCATCCTCAAAATAAAACGCCCGGTCAAGGTTCAACCAATCGCCCGCGTGTGGTATCGCAACAGTCAAAAGCAGGTGCAACACCCCTGCCCGTCGCCGTTTATCACCCTATGCCTGCGTGACCCGCTTCTACAGATTCCCAAGTTAGGCGAGCTGCCCAACTATGACGCCAGCGCGGTAAAACACCGCTATAAGCCCGAATCGCAACCGCTTAATCTGTTGATTAAACGCCTGCATCTTTACACCGATCAGCCGGTATAACCTCTCAAAAAGCATAAAAAAGGCTCTGTCCGCGAACGGACAGAGCCTTTAATCGGTCGTTAAACTAACGACTTATTTTTTCATGCTGCCAACCATGTCTTCTGGACGCACCCACTCATCAAACTGAGCTTCGGTCAGGTAGCCAAGCTTGAGGGCAGAGGCCTTCAAGGTCAGACCTTCTTTATGCGCTTTCTTGGCGATTTCGGCGGCTTTATCGTAACCGATATGGGTATTGAGCGCGGTAACCAGCATCAGGGATTCGTTCAGCAGCTGAGTGATACGGTCACGGTTTGGTTCGATACCCACGGCGCAGTGCTCGTTGAAGCCCTGCATACCATCTGCCAGCAGGCGAACAGACTGTAGATAGTTGTGAATAACCATGGGACGGAACACGTTCAGCTCGAAGTTACCGGATGCGCCACCGATGTTAACCGCAACGTCATTACCCAGAACCTGTGCGCACAGCATGGTCATCGCCTCACACTGAGTCGGGTTGACCTTGCCTGGCATGATAGAGCTGCCTGGCTCGTTTTCTGGAATCGAAATCTCGCCGATGCCGCTGCGTGGGCCTGAAGACAACCAGCGAACGTCGTTGGCAATTTTCATTAGGGAAGCAGCCAGACCTTTCATTGCACCGTGACCATGAACCAGCGCATCACAGGTTGCCAGCGCTTCGAACTTGTTGGGAGAGGTCACAAAAGGCTGACCGGTCAGGTCGGCAATCGCTTTGGCAACGCGAACCGCATACTCAGGATGAGTGTTCAGACCGGTACCTACTGCGGTGCCGCCCAGTGCCAGTTCAGCAATATGTGGAATGCTAGCTTCGATGTGCACCAGATTGTGTGCCAGCATCGCGGCCCAGCCAGAGATTTCCTGTCCCAGCGTCAGCGGTGTAGCGTCCTGTAGGTGAGTACGGCCAATCTTGACGATATCTTTAAAGGCTTCGGCCTTGTCGGTCAACGTCTTGTGCAATACTTTCAGTTCAGGGATCAGATGTTCGCGAACAGAAACCACCGCTGCAACGTGCATTGCGGTTGGAAATACGTCGTTGGAGCTCTGGCTCTTGTTAACGTCATCGTTAGGGTGAATCAAACGACCTTCGCCACGCTCGCCGCCAAGAATCTCGCTTCCGCGGTTTGCCAGCACTTCGTTCATGTTCATGTTGGTCTGGGTACCGGAACCGGTCTGCCAGATTGAAAGCGGGAATTCACTCTCATGCTTGCCGGCCAGAACTTCGTCGGCGGCGGCAATAATCGCATTCCCACGGTCGGCCGGGAGCAGGCCGAGATCCATGTTTACGGTGGCGGCGGCACGTTTGGTCTGAGCGAGAGCGTTGATGAGCGCGGTGGGCATTTTTTCACTGGAAATACGAAAATGCTCTAGTGAACGCTGAGTCTGTGCTCCCCAAAGTTTATCGGCCGGAACTTCGATCGGTCCCATTGAGTCTTTTTCAATGCGATGAGCTGCCATTACTGTCTCCTTACGCGGTTTCTTCAAAAATTTTAAATTGCAGGGTACCGACGACGCTCCCAAGGCTGTGCCGACGGATAGGCAATTATAACCATAAGGTTAACGAGTTGTTGTAGGAATTTCGGGATTTGGCGCTCACCGCACTTTTTATTCACGATCGGGGGTTAAATCAGGCCTTGCTGCAAAATACAAATTAAAACCTTATTAATCATAAGGCTACTTTAATTCAGTCGCTTTATTGTTCGCTTCGTCATGACGATGGACGTTTCCCCAATCACACATCATATCCAGAACGGGGATCAGCGAACGCCCTCTTTCCGAGAGGCTATATTCGACCTTAGGCGGAATTTGCGGATACTCATTTCTGATAATTAAAGCGTCACTTTCCAACTCTTTTAGCGTCAGACTTAAAGTTCGGTAAGAAATGGTCCCGATTCGGCGTTTGAGCTCATTGAACCTCAATACCGGACTGAGGCCCGCTAAAGAATAGAGAATCATCATTTTATATTTTCCGCTTACCAGTGAAAGCGTATAGCCAAACCCCGTTTCTCCCGTAATCTCGCAGGAAGCATCGACCGTTTCTTCGCTCATTACACTATCCATTTGTATAGTACATATCAAAAATGACAGTATTGTACTTTAAATTAAACCTCCCTATGATGCAAACACCTAATAAAGCCCCCTTTTCAATCTAATAACCAGGGAATAAATTTTGAAAACTCTAATCATTGTTATTCACCCAAACATAAATGATTCTATCGTGAATAAAAGATGGGTGAGTGAGCTGGATAAATATCCGGACTTATTTACCGTCCACTCTCTTTACCAACATTATCCTGATGGCATCATTGATGTAGAGAAAGAACAACGATTAATTGAACAACATGGAAGTATTATTCTACAGTTTCCGCTTTATTGGTTTAACTGCCCTCCTCTGCTGAAAAAGTGGCTCGACGAAGTCCTTACCTACGGCTGGGCATACGGTTCGACCAGTGGCTATAAGCTTAAAGGCCGTAAATTTGCCTTGGCGGTAAGCGCCGGTATTAAGCAAGAGGACTTCACGCGCGATGGACGTTATCGTTATTCACTGGAGGAAATACTCATTCCGTTCGAGATGACTGCAAAATATGTAGGCGCGCATTATCTCCCGTTTTATTCTGTCTACGGCACTGAAATTGGAATTTCACAACAGGAATTAGAAAACAACGCTAAAGGCTATATTGATTATCTCAATTCATTTAGCTAATCGCGTTATAAAAAGCCAACTGTTATTTAATCTTATCGTTGAGCAGCATTAATAATTAACGGGCTCGCGTATGGCCTTTGTGCCCGATAGCTCACGCCATGAACAGATTGCTTTAATACGTTTTAATCCGGCCGCGTCGAAGCGCCTGTCAGTTCAGCAAGGTTGTGGGAAGTTGTCGAACAGTGCTTACAGAATCACAGCACATCTCTTATGATAAGCGCAGGAACTCAATTTCTCTTCCAGATTAGGATGAACCCATGAAAAAGATGCATAACAATGTACAAAATTACGCCTGGGGAAGCGTTGACGCGCTCACCAACCTCTATGGCATTAGTAATCCTCAGGGAAAACCGATGGCCGAACTGTGGATGGGCGCGCACCCGAAAAGCAGCTCTTCAATCACCGATAACAACGGCAATAACGTTTCACTTCGCGACCTGATAAGTCAGGATCTCGAGGGTAATCTGGGGAGTAAAGTGGCGCAGCGCTTCGGCGAACTGCCTTTCCTGTTCAAAGTACTGTGCGCCAGTCAACCGTTGTCTATTCAGGTTCACCCGAGTAAAAGCAATGCGGTAGTGGGCTTTGATAAAGAGAACAAGGCGGGGATTCCTCTCGACGCTGCCGAGCGTAACTATAAAGATGCCAATCACAAGCCGGAGCTGGTTTTCGCCTTGACGCCGTTTGCCGCCATGAACGGCTTTCGTGAGCTGAGTGACATTCAGTCCCTGCTACAGCCGATTTCGGGGGCTCATCCTGATATCGCCAGTTTCCTCGCTCACCCGGATAAGGAACATTTAAAAACGCTGTTCGCCGCGCTCCTCGGCATGAAGGGTGAAACTAAATCGCTGGCGTTAGACATTCTTAAAAACACACTCAAGGCTCAGCACGGCCAACCGTGGGACACCATTCGCAGCACTGCGCAACATTATCCCGATGACAGCGGTCTGTTCTCCCCGTTGCTGCTCAACGTCATCGAACTTCAACCGGGTGAAGCGATGTTCCTCTACGCCGAAACGCCGCATGCCTACCTCGAAGGGGTGGCACTTGAGGTAATGGCCAACTCGGACAACGTATTGCGCGCCGGTCTGACCCCTAAATACATTGATATCCCGGAGCTCTACGCCAATCTGAAGTTTGAATCCAAGCCTGCGGATGCGTTGCTGACCACGCCGGTTCAAAAAGGCCACGAGCTTAGCTTCCCGATCCCGGTTGAGGATTTTGCCTTCTCACTGCATAGCCTGAGCGCAGAACCGCAGTCGTTGGCGCAAGACAGCGCCGCTATTATCTTCTGCGTCGAAGGCAAGACCGTACTGGAAAAAGACGGGCATCAGGTTGTCCTTCAGCCGGGTGAATCTTGCTACCTGTCGGCCTCCGACTCGCCGGTAAACGTCAGCGGAAATGGACGAATCGCCCGCGTGTTTAACCAGCTTTCCTAAATATCTTCTGTAAAAACAACCGGCAAAAAGGGACAATTTTCCTAAATGTTTGCCTAAAGGCCGGTTTTTCCACCACAATAAAAGCAGTAAGGCATTAAGTTTGATAACCTTAACGACCTGATTGAGAGGCTGTCGTTACTGATAGCAGTTAAAAGGATGAACAGAACTATGAAAAAATCGTTAGTCGCTGTAAGCGTCATCGTAGTACTTGGCGCAGCATGGACAGGCACTTCCTGGTACACAGGAAAAATGCTCGAGCAAAATATGGGCGATACGGTTGCCGAAGCCAATTCTCAGATTCAAGCCCACTATCCTCACGCCGGTATCAAACTGGTTTATCAAGATTATCAACGCGGTATTTTCAGCAGCACCGTGCGTTTTGTGGCGCAGCCAGACGGCAACTCGCCTGACAACGTGCTGCAACCGGGGGATGAGATTGCTTTCCTCGAGACCCTCGATCATGGTCCATTCCCGGCCGCTCAGCTTAAAAAATTCAATCTGATCCCGAGCGCGGCATCGGTTCACACCGAACTGCAAAATACCCCTGCGGTAAAAGACCTGTTTGACATGACCCAAGGCAAATCGCCGGTTACCGCGGAAACTCGCGTCGGCTACAGCGGTGACACCGCCTCGGTTATTAATATTCAACCTATCGATTTCCAGAAAAATAACAGCCGACTTCAGTTCTCTGGTGCGACGGTTAACCTTGACGCCGATAAAGACCTGAAGAAGGTGAAAATTGACACCAAGGCCGATAGCCTGGCGTTTACCTCGCCAAACCAGTGGGGCCAACTTGAGAAAATTACGCTGGCCGGTTTGAACCTGACCAGCGACACCCATCAGAGCCAGTCCCAGCTTTACATTGGCGGTGGCAATCTCAATGCCGACAACATTGGCATTAATATCGACAACAAAGATGTCGCTCAGGTTGCCGGCTTCAAGCTGAACAGTCAATTTGATGAAGAGGGTCAAAACCTCAAAGGTGAGCTGAACTACTCACTGGATTCCCTGAAAATTCAGGGAGCTGACTTCGGTTCTGGTAAGCTGACCATCAAGCTCGACAGACTGGACGAGCAGGCGTTGAAACAATTTACCGACACCTACCATCAGCAGGCGATGGACTTGTTGCAGAAATCCCAGCAACTGGACCCGCAGATTTATCAGCAGCAGGCCACCGCGCTGCTGCTCTCTAATCTGCCAATCCTGCTCAAGGGCAATCCAAGCATCAATATCGATCCGCTAAGCTGGAAAAACAGCAAAGGTGAGAGTACGTTCAATCTCAAGCTGGACCTGAAAGATCCGACCGTAGCAACCTCTCAGGCGCAGACGGAGGATCAGTTGATTTCTCAGCTGGTTAGCAACGTTGATGCCAAGCTGAACATCCCTATCGATATGGCAACCGAACTGACTACGCAGACTGCCAAAGTTGAAGGCTATACCGGTGATGACGCAGAGAAGCTGGCTAAACAGCAGGTTCAGGGGCTCGCCGCTATGGGCCAGATGTTCAAACTGACCACCCTGCAAGACAACGCGATTACCAGCAGCTTCCACTACTCGGATAATCAGGTGGACCTGAACGGTCAGAAGATGACGCTTCAGCAGTTTGCCGGTCTCTTTGGCGTGTTTGGTGGCCCGGCTATCCCGGCTCAGCAGGCACCTGCTCAACCAGAGACTCAGGCAGCGCCCGTCCAGCCTGACGCCCCGGTACCGCCAACTGTGGTGCCAGCGCAGCCAACGAAATAAAAATGCATGACGCCTCTAAGGCCCACTTCGGTGGGCTTTTTTGAGTCGATTGAAAACGTAACCTTTGTCTACGCCGACCCACGCTCTACGATTGACGCGTTCACGATAATATCCTGCGTTTCTAGATTCTGCCCGCCGATACGCAGCAGCAAACGTCTGGCAGCCGCGTAGCCAATTTCACGCGCCGAACTTGAAACCGAGGTCAAAGGCGGTTCCGTGAGCGCCAGTTCAGGAGAATCCTCGATGCCTATCAGCGCCACCTGTCGCTGAAAAAGGTTATCCATCGAACTCCCTGCGACCTGATTTCCGGTTCGCAATACGCCAAAATAGGCTCCCAGCGCCACCGAAGCCTTATGGCAAACAATAGCGCTGATTTTGGGATAACGCCGAAGCAGGCTTTCTGCGGCGTCTGCCGCATGCCCGTAATGATAATCGCACTCGATAATCCACTCACTGCGAAAAGGCAGGCCATACTGGAGCAGTGTCGCGCAAAATCCCCCCAGACGTTCAGCCCGGGTTAATGAGCTGCCCAGCCCACCGAGATAGGCAATCTGCTTGTGCCCGTGGCGAATCAGGTATTCGGTAGCGATTTTTGCCGCCTGCATATTGTCGGGACGCACCAGATCAACGCCCTCACTGCCGCCAGATCGCGAGGCGCAGATCAGCGGCACGCCCTGAGCGGCGGCTTTTTCCCGCAGACTGTGATTGACGTGCTGAATCCCGCCCGCAATCACGATGCCGTCAACGCCGTGGGTCAAGAGGGTATCGAAACAGCGCTCCAGCCCCTTTCCGGTCGCTCCGCTTTGCAACAGGAAGATAACCTTGCCTTGCGCTTCAAACATTTCACTCAGCCCGGCGGTCATTTCGGCATAAAACGGCTCGCAGATATCACGCACGATAAGCCCAATCACGCCGGACTCCCCGCCGCGCAGCGAACTTGCCTGACGATTGCGAACAAAACCCAACTGCTCAATCGCCTGATTTACCCGCGCACTGGTCGCCTGCGAAATACGTCCTTTCCCACTCAACACCAGGGAGACGGTGGCAACTGATACGCCCGCCGTCGAGGCAACGTCGGTGATGGTCACTTTTTTGGACATCATGGCTTCCCGCTCATTAAGACCCGTTCCTTTACCTAATCCGGCAGTAATAGATTAAACGTTTAACCTTAAAACAGGACAAATCAAATTTTCATTGCTTAATTATGTGAACATGGTCAATTAAAACCTAGGTAAAACGTTTTATCTTATCGCCGGTCGATTACCTATAAATTTTGTAAAATCAATTTTCCCTAAGGGAGTTTTTATGCCAGCGAGTCGAAAACAACGCGTTACCCTCTGGGAATTTTTCCAGAGTTTAGGCAAGACCTTTATGCTGCCGGTTGCCCTGCTGTCGTTCTGCGGCATCATGCTGGGTATTGGCAGCTCGTTAAGCAGCCGGGACGTCATTACCCTGTTACCTGCCGTTGGAAACCCCGTTTTCCAGCTGATTTTCACCTGGATGAGCAAAGTTGGTTCATTCGGTTTCAGCTATCTGCCGGTCATGTTTGCCATGGCGATCCCCCTTGGCATGGCGCGTGATAACAAGGGTGTCGCAGCGTTCTCAGGCTTTGTCGGCTTCGTGGTATTAAATCTGGCAACCAATTTTTACCTGACCACCAAGGGGATCCTGCCTTCGGCCGACCCACTGGTCCTCAAAGCCAATAATATACAAAATATTCTTGGGATTCAGTCGATTGATACCGGTATTTTGGGCGCAGTCATTGTGGGCATCATTGTTTACCTGCTGCACGAGCGTTTCAACACCATTCGGCTGCCCGACGCGCTGGCTTTCTTCGGCGGTACTCGCTTTGTGCCTATCGTCACCTCCGTGGTGCTCGGTCTCTGCGGTTTGGTTGTGCCGCTGATCTGGCCGTGGTTTGCGGCAGGCATTACCGGACTTGGGCGCTTGATCCACGACGCAGGTATTTTTGGCCCGATGATTTTTGGCACCGGGGAGCGCCTGTTGCTGCCTTTCGGCCTGCAACATATTCTGGTGGCCATCATTCGCTTTACCGAAGCAGGTGGAACGCTCGACGTCTGCGGCCGCGAAGTCAGCGGTGCGCTGACCATCTTTCAGGCTCAGCTCTCATGCCCATCGACGCACGGCTTTGCCGAAAGCGCGACACAGTTCCTGTCACAGGGCAAAATGCCGGCGTTTCTGGGCGGTTTGCCGGGCGCTGCGTTAGCCATGTATCACTGCGCCAAGCCTGAGAATCGTCATAAAATTAAAGGGTTATTGATTTCCGGCGTGGTTGCCTGCGTCGTAGGCGGCACAACCGAACCTATCGAGTTCCTGTTCCTGTTCGTCGCACCGGTGCTTTACCTGTTGCACGCCGTACTCACCGGATTAGGCTTTACCGTCATGTCGCTGCTCGGCGTCACCATCGGCAATACTGACGGCAATATCATTGACTTTGTGGTCTTCGGCATACTCCACGGCACCGCGACCAAGTGGTATCTGGTCCCCGTGGTCGCGGCGATATGGTTCGTGGGCTACTACGCAATTTTCCGCTTCGCTATCACTCGCTTCAATATCAAGACGCCGGGTAGAGAGTCAGACGCCCTCCCCGTCGCCACGCCCGCGCGTTCAGGCAGTAAATCGGGCTATAACGTGCCTGAAATACTGACCGCACTCGGCGGAGCGGCAAACATCATTACCCTCGACAACTGCATCACACGTTTGCGTCTGTCGGTGCATGATATGTCGCGCGTAGATGACGCGCAGCTAAAAGCCCATCGTGCAATCGGCGTAGTTCATCTTAACGAACACAATTTGCAGGTGGTGATCGGTCCTCAGGTCCAGTCGGTTAAAGACGAGCTTGATAGCTTGCTGAGGCAGCAACCCACAGCCTCGGACTCTACGCCGTTAACGGTATGATATTCCTCAGGGTGAGCCTGCTCACCCTGATTTATTTGTGAGGATGTTATGTTTGATTTTGACACCCCGGTCGACAGACAGGGTACCTGGTGCACCCAGTGGGACTATATTGCCGACAGGTTTGGCCGCGCTGACCTGCTGCCATTTACCATCTCGGACATGGACTTTGCCACCGCCCCCTGCATTCTCGAGGCGCTGCAAAAAAGGCTGTCTCACGGCGTACTGGGCTACAGCCGCTGGCAACACCCCGATTTCACCGGGGCTATTGCTCACTGGTATCAGACCCGTTTTCACTGTGCCATAAACCCTGAAGCACTGGTTTATGGACCCTCGGTCATCTATATGGTGGCTCAGCTCATCCGTCAATGGAGCGCGGCGGGCGACAGCGTACTTATTTTCACCCCCGCCTACGACGCCTTTTACAAGACCATCAGCGGAAATCAGAGAAAAGTCATCTCTTCACCCTTGCAAAAAATCAACCAGCAATGGGAGATGGACCTTTCGCTGCTTGAGACTCAGCTTGCCGAACAGGAGTGCAAGATTTTACTGCTGTGCAGCCCGCACAATCCCACCGGCAAGGTGTGGACGCGGCAGGAACTGGTGACAATCGACAGGCTGTGCCAAAAATATCAGGTAAAAGTCATTAGTGATGAAATTCACATGGACATGGTATGGGGCAATAATCAGCATCTGCCTTGGTCATCAATCGGTAGCGGCCACTGGGCGCTGGTCACCTCCGGCTCCAAGACATTTAATATCCCGGCATTAACCGGCGCTTACGGCCTGATAAATCACGCCGCTGACCGCGCGGCTTACCTTCAGCAACTCAAAAACACCGATGGCCTCTCCTCGCCCGCCGTACTTTCCGTATTAGCTCACATTACCGCCTATACGCAGGCCGCGCCGTGGCTCGATGCACTGCGGCAGTATCTCGAAGCCAATCTGTCGTTTGTCGCCAGGCAGCTTAATGACGCGTTTGCCGAACTAGACTGGCAGCCACCGCAGTCGACTTATCTGGCCTGGATTGATTTACGTCCGCTAAATATTGATGATGAGGCGTTGCAGACCGAGCTTATCGAGCGCCAGGGCGTCGCGATGATGCCGGGCATAACCTACGGCGAAGAGGGGCGCGGCTTTCTCAGGCTAAACGTCGGCTGTTCACGCGCCAAGCTTGAAAAAGGCGTTGAGAAGCTGATTGCAGGTTTACAGGCCGTTCGCTGACCGTATGGTTTACAAAATCAGCAGTCAAATCATAACTCCGTGCCAGCACCCGTCGAAAACGCTATAATAGTTTGCACTTTATCGACAATAAAATGGGTGCTGCCAATGATTGACTCTCGTCTTCCGCTTACTGATATTCACCGCCACCTTGATGGCAACATTCGCGCCCAAACCATTCTCGACCTAGGTCGTCAATTTAATATCGCCCTGCCCGCCAATGAAATTGAAGCGCTGCGTCCGCACGTTCAGGTCACTAAAACCGAACCGGATCTAGTGAGCTTCCTGCAAAAACTGGACTGGGGTGTTGCCGTTCTGGGTTCTCTCGATGCCTGTCACCGTATTGCGCAGGAAAACGTGGCCGACGCGGCCAGAGCAGGCCTGCATTATGCCGAGCTGCGTTTTTCACCGTATTACATGGCGATGAACCACAAACTGCCGGTCGCAGGCGTTGTCGAGGCGGTGATTGACGGCGTGCGTCGCGGCTGCCGTGACCATGACATTGATATCAACCTGATTGGCATTCTCAGCCGCACCTTCGGTGAAGACGCCTGCCTGCAAGAGCTCGACGGGCTTCTTGCCCACAAAGACGGTATCACCGCGCTCGACTTGGCCGGTGATGAACTCGGCTTTCCGGGCAGCCTGTTCCTCGATCATTTCAACAAAGGCCGTGACGCAGGATGGCGTATCACCGTGCACGCGGGCGAAGCGGCCGGTCCAGAGAGCATCTGGCAGGCGATTCGTGAGCTGGGTGCGGAACGAATCGGCCACGGCGTGAAGGCCGCAGAAGACCCCGAGCTGATGGATTTCCTGGCTAAACACCAGATTGGTATTGAGTCATGCCTGACCTCGAATATCCAGACCAGCACCGTGTCTGCACTGGAAAAACACCCGCTGGCGACCTTCTTGCGCCACGGCGTGCTGGCCTCAATCAACACCGATGATCCGGCCGTTCAGGGGATCGAAATTGCGCATGAGTACAACGTTGCCGCCCCGGCCGCGGGCTTAACTCAGGCCGAGATTCGTCAGGCTCAGATAAATGGCCTGACGATGGCGTTCCTGAGCGAAGCAGACAAGCAGCGAATTAACGTTAAGGTTCAGGGGTAATTTAGGTTTTCTTAAAGATAATCTTTAGCGATAAAAAAGGGCCAGAACAGAATGTCTGGCCCTTTTATTTTGCGTATTGAAACAGGCGCTTATTTAGGAACGGGCAGCGTCTTTTGCTGCTGCGCCGACTGAATACCTAACTCAATGAGCTCCATGACGCGAATAGACTGCTCGGCGGTGACCGGGTTTTCGCCCTGTCCGTTAATGGCATCACGCACACCGGCGTAATAAGCCGGATAATTACCCGGAATCGTTAACAGGCTCTTTTCTGCCAACACGCCTTCATGACTCAAGGTGACCACGCCGTCACGCATGTCATATCCCCAGTCAGGCTGAGGAAGACGTTCACCCGATTTAAGCCGGTCTTCCTGCGGATCGAGGCCGTATTTCACATAGCTCCCCTTTTCACCCTGCACGATATATCGCGCCGTTTCCGCCGCGGCATAAACGGTGCTGTGCAATACAACGCGAAGACGTGGGTAAGTGAGGACAGTATTGAAATAGTCCACCGCTTTGGCGCCGGGCCTCTGCATTGCCTGATCCGACTGAATAGTGTCGGGAAGCCCAAAGAGTTCGAGAGCCTGATCGAGCAGGTGTGAACCCAGATCGTACCAAATACCGCTACCGAGCTCCGCGGACTCGCGCCAGCGGGTTTGTACCTCAGGGCGATAGCGGTCGTAGTGTGATTCGAAATAGACGATATCCCCAAGAGCCCCTTCTTTGATAAGCGCCTTAACGGTCAGGAAGTCGGCGTCCCAGCGGCGGTTATGAAAAACTGACAGCAGCTTTCCCCGATCTTGCGCGAGAATATTTAGCGAACGCGCCTCACCCAGCGTGACGGTAAAAGGCTTATCGACCACCACATGCTTGCCTGCTTCCAGCGCCTGCTGCGCCAACGGGAAATGGGTAGCATTGGGGGTCGGGATAACCACCAAATCGATAGTCGGGTCGTTAAAAACGTCCTCTGGGGAAGCCACCACCTGCACCGAAGGCCAGTCGGCATTGACTTTTTCAGCATTACTGCTTGATACCACGGCCAGTTCCAACCCTGGCGTACCGGAAATCAGCGGAGAATGAAACGTTTTACTGGCAAATCCATAGCCAATAAGCCCAACGCGTAAAGGAGTCGTCATGATGTTATTTCCCTGATCCTGCGAGTAAGAGGTGCTTCGAGTTTAGCGCAAAACAATCGGTGATTCATGTCGTTAAACGGCGTTTTGAGGCCAAAGAAAGCCTTGATGAATGCGCTTGAGGGTTTACGGAGATACGTAATATTACGGCTAATCTTTCGAGGAAAACGCTTATCCACAAGAAATAATTTCGTCATTCCTAAATATCATAAAATACAACAATTTTATTTTGTTGCCGATTTAACCTTTTACACTACTCTTAAAATATTTCCCTGGTGTGTTAGATTTTACCCGCTTAATGCGGGTTTTTTTTATCTGCTTATCGGTGCCTAAATTCTCGTTATTCAATTATAGATTAAATTAATAATGCCAATTCCATTGCCGCTCGCTGCAAGCGTGGCAGGAACTTTTCCTGCAAATCCGCGACGCTCATCTGTGAAGCGTGGGTTCCCACATTCATTGCGGCAACCACTCCCTCTTTGCGTGAATACATCGGCACTGCCATGGAACGCAGCCCTAACTCAAGCTGTTGATCGTTAATGGCAAATCCTTGAGCTTTAACCTTCTTCAGCTCCTTTCGCAGCCGTTGCTCATCGGTAATAGTGAATTCCGTTAGTGGCTCAAGTTTGACGCGCGAGAAATAACTGCCTAATTCCTCTTCGCTTAGCTCGCTTAATAACACCATGCCCATCGACGTCGCATATGCCGGTAACCGACTGCCACGACCTAAATCTATTTTCATGATCCTTTTCATCGATGCGCGGGCAATATAAAGAATATTATCGCCGTCGAGTGTAGCAACAGAACAGGACTCACCTAATTGTTTACTTAAATAATCGAGAGAATATTGCGCCTGACGGGCCAACTCCGAAGAGTTGAGGTAGGCGTGACCAATGGTCAGCACGCGGGGGAGCAGATGGTAATTCCTGTTATCGGGCGAGTAAACGAACCCCAGTGCGCTCAGAGTATACAGGCAGCGTCTGACGACCGCACGATGCAGCCCGGTCATCTGGCTCAACTGCGGAACAGACATAGCAAAAAACTCGGGACTGAAGGCCTGTAAAACCACCAGCCCACGGGCCAACGAGGCCATAAAATCGGGGTCTCCCTTATAGCGAACGTTCGCCAGTTCACTGACTTCCTGCACGCGCAGCAGTTCAGCCTCGCTAATCCTGTAGGGCTCTTTCATTAGTCACTCCCTTTATAATCAACAGGTTAAATAGTTAACTTACTAAACTCATCCGCTGTTTTTCCAAGCAACATCACAATTTTATCACATATTTAACGATTGTTTCGATAATCGCACAAAGTATTGATATTCGCACTTGTTGATGTTCCCCGCGTGACTTAAGTTAAATACACATACCGTTTGAGAGGACAAAACGACGATGATTAACAAAGTGATCCAGTCAGCAGATGAGGCCGTGGCGGATATCCACGACGGCGCGGTCCTGATGATTGGCGGCTTTGGGCCAGCGGGGCAACCTACTGAATTACTTGATGCCCTAATCCGCCTTGGCCCCAGGGATCTGACCCTGATCAGCAATAACGCCGGTAACGGTGATTATGGGTTGGCGGCGCTGCTCAAGGCCGGGTGCGTGCGCAAGATAATCTGTTCCTTCCCACGGCAGACTGACTCATGGGTGTTTGACCAATTGTATCGTGAGAAGAAGATTGAGCTGGAACTGGTGCCGCAAGGCAATCTGGTCGCGCGCATTCAGGCAGGCGGTTCAGGCATCGCGGCGCTCTACACTCCAACGGCGTACGGCACCGAATTGGCCGCCGGAAAAGAGACCCGAGAGTTCGACGGCGTTCACTATGTTCTTGAAACCGCTCTCAAGGCTGACTTTTCGCTGATTAAGGCCCTTCACGGCGATCGCTGGGGCAATCTGACCTTCAACAAGACCGGTCGCAACTTTGGCCCCATCATGGCGGCCGCGAGCAAATGCACGCTAGCGCAGGTTGATAAGTTGGTGGCTCTCGGTGAGATAGATCCCGAGAACGTGATAACACCGGGCATTTTCGTTAAGCGCGTGGTGCAGGTTCATCCACAGCCGGTCAGCCTGACGGCATAAGGAGCTTTTGTGAATACGCTAAACCACAATCAATTAGCAGAACGTATCGCACAGGACATCCCCGAGGGAGCCTGCGTCAATCTCGGTATCGGGCTGCCGACCCTCATCGCTAACTATCTGCCCTCTGATAAAGAAATTTTGCTGCACAGCGAGAATGGCATTTTGGGGATGGGTCCAACCCCCGCCGAAAAGGATATCGATCCCGAACTGATTAACGCGGGCAAACAGCCGGTAACGTTGCTGGCAGGCGGATGCTTTTTCCATCACGGCGACTCCTTTGCCATGATGCGCGGTGGCCATCTGGATATTTGCGTGCTGGGCGCCTATCAGGTGTCGGTAAAGGGTGATTTGGCCAACTGGAGCACCGGGGCAAAAGATTCGATTCCGGCCGTGGGCGGCGCGATGGATCTCGCCATTGGCGCCAAAAAGGTCTACGTGATGACCGACCACCTGACCAAGAAAGGCCAGTGCAAAATTGTCGAGGCCTGCACTTACCCGCTTACCGGCATGGGCTGCATCGACCGAATCTACACCGATATGGCGGTGATGGACGTCACCCCCACCGGTATCGTGGTGAAAGAGCTTTTTGGAGATGTCACCGCCGAGTATTTGCAGGAGGTTACACCGGTCAAACTGACCTTCGCGCTGAAGAATAAAGAGGTGTCTCATGTCTGATGCCTACGTTTGCTACAGCGTCCGTACCCCGTTTGGCCGACTTAACGGCAGCCTGGCAAACGTGCGCGCCGACGATTTGGCCGCCATTCCTCTGCGGGCGCTGATTGAACACTATCCCCATCTCGACCTCGAGGCTATCGATGACGTGCTGCTGGGCTGCGCCAATCAGGCGGGTGAAGACAATCGCAACGTGGCGCGTATGGCCTCGCTGCTCGCCGGTTTCCCGACTAGCGTGCCAGGTTGCACGCTCAACCGCCTCTGTGGTTCCAGCCTCGACGCTGTTGCGACCGCCGCAAGGGCTATCAAAAGTGGTGAATGTGACCTGATGGTCGCGGGCGGCGTCGAGAGTATGTCGCGTGCGCCCTACGTGATGGGTAAAGCCGAGTCCGCGTTCAGCCGCCAAATGAAAATCGAAGACACCACCATGGGTTGGCGCTTTATCAATCCGGCGATGAAAAGCCGCTACGGCGTGGAATCAATGCCGCAGACAGCCGAAAATCTGGCGCGTAAATACGCCATCAGCCGAGGGGATCAGGACGCATTCGCCCTGCGTAGCCAGCAGCGCACCGCCGAAGCACAACAAAATGGATTCTATGACCCGCAGATTGTGGCGGTGACGATTCCAGGGGGTAAAAAAGAACCCTCGATGGCCTTCAGTAAGGATGAACACCCACGCGCCACCTCACTGGAAATATTAAGCAAGTTGAAACCGGTGGTCGACGTCGAAGGAACCATCACGGCGGGGAATGCCTCAGGACTGAATGATGGAGCCTGCGCCCTGCTGATTGCCAGTCAAGCCGCACTGACGCGCCATGACCTTCAGCCGATGGCCCGCATTGTCGGCAGCGCCACCAGCGGCGTAGAACCCAGCGTAATGGGCTTTGGCCCGGTAAGTGCCGTCCACCGCGTTCTCGAAAAGGCCGGGCTGACCCTGCAACAGATGGATGTTATCGAACTCAATGAAGCCTTTGCCGCTCAGGCGCTGAGCGTGACCCGCGCCCTCGGCCTGCCCGACGACGCCGAGTGGATTAACCCCAACGGCGGTGCCATCGCGCTCGGCCATCCGCTGGGCGCATCGGGCGGCAGGCTGGTGATGAACGCCGCGCATCAGTTGCAAAAAGTGAAAGGTAAATATGCACTGTGCACGATGTGTATCGGCGTAGGCCAAGGCATCGCGCTGATTCTGGAAAGCGTCTGAGGAGACAGATATGGATCTCGAATACCGTCTCGACGGCCCGGCCAACGCGCCTGTATTGGTGCTGTCCAATTCGCTGGGCACCACCTGGACGATGTGGGACGCGCAGTTTACCGACTTCAATAAATATTTCCGCGTGCTGCGTTACAACACCCGCGGGCACGGTAACTCGCCGCTGAACGGCGGGAAAATGTCTCTCGCCTCGCTGGGCAAAGACGTGATTGACCTGATGAATCATCTCAATATCGAAAAGGCCAGTTTTTGCGGAATTTCCCTCGGTGGGATGACCGGGATGTGGCTCAACCGCCATTACCCTACCCATTTCAACCGTTTGGTGGTGGCAAATACGGCGGCCAAAATTGGCAACACCGATGCCTGGTTGACGCGGGCGAAAACCGTGCGTACCGAAGGCATGCAGTCTGTGGCCGACGGTTCGGCCAGCCGCTGGTTCACCAAAGACTATATCCGTGCACGCCCCGGTATCGTCGATGCCCTGGTCGACGGCATTGAGCAACTCGACCCGTTGGGCTATGCCGCCTGCTGCGAGGTATTAGCCTACGCCGACCTGCGTGAAGAGGTGGCGAAAATGGAACGCCCCATGCTGGTGATAGCCGGGGAGCATGACCCCGTGACCACGCTCGCCGAGGCAGAGTGGATCATAGAACGCGCCAGCGATGCACAAATCTGTCTCGTTCCCGCTTCACACTTATCGAATATTGCCTGTCCGGTGATGTTCAGCCGACAGACGCTTAACTATCTGACTTCAGGAGCTACACATGTCATTAACGATTAACGCCATTGAGTGCTGGTTGGTGGATATTCCCACCATTCGTCCGCACAAACTTTCGATGGTGACCATGGGCTGTCAGACCTTGACCCTCGTTAAAATGTCCTGCTCGGGCGGCGTGGTCGGCTGGGGTGAGGCGACGACCATCGGCGGTCTGAGCTATGGACCGGAGAGTCCAGAGGCCATCAAGTCCGCTATCGACCATTATCTTGCTCCTCTCCTTTGTCATCAGCCGTTTACCGGGGTCGAGGCGCTCTCGCGCAAAATGAATTCAGTGGTCAAAGGCAATACCTTTGCCAAGTCGGCGCTGGAAACCGCGTTCCTCGATGCGCAAGGCAAAACGCTGAATGTCCCGGTGAGCGAACTGCTGGGCGGAAGATTGACCGATGAACTGCCGGTGCTGTGGACGCTGGCGAGCGGCAGCACTGAGAAAGATATTGATGAAGGACATCGTCTGATTGCCGAGGGGCGTCACCGGGCGTTTAAGCTGAAGATCGGTGCCAATGCGCTGCAAACAGACCTTAAGCATGCGTTAGCTATCAAGGCCGCGCTGGGGGAAAACATTCCGGTACACGTTGACGTCAATCAGGCGTGGGACATGACAACGGCCCTGCTTGCTATTCCGCAACTGTTTAAAGGCGGGATTACGATGATCGAGCAGCCGATTCCTTTGCACGACCAGCGTAACCTGATTGCCCTGAGCCAGCGCGTCGAGGCAACGCTTCTCGCCGATGAGGCCGTACCCGACTATCACTGCGGATTCTCACTGGCCAGTGGCGGTTTCACCGGAGCCTTTGCCCTGAAGATTGCCAAGGCTGGCGGCCCGGCGCAGGTCATCAAACTGGCACGCGTTGCCCAGGCGGCGGGCATTTCGCTGTATGGCGGCACCATGCTTGAAGGTACGCTGGGCACGGTGAGTTCCTTACACGCCTGGTCGACGCTTGAGATGAAATCCGGCACCGAGATGTTTGGCCCGCTGTTATTAAAAGACGATATTGTGGTGCAATCGCTTGAATATAGAGATGGTCACGTAGTCATACCATCAGGTCCGGGATTAGGTGTGGAAATAGATACAGATAAACTTAAGCACTATTCGCGTAACGAATAACACAATGAGTCCAGTAAGTTAAATTTTATTAATAAGATAGTTAAATCAATAGTGGTAAGGAGAGATTTAAAATGTTATTTCAGGTTGATATGGTCGTTAATATTCCCGATTCACTGCCCAAGGAACAGGCAGATGAAATTAAGGCGCGAGAAAAGCTATACTCGCAAAAATTACAGCACGAGGGAAAATGGCGTCACATTTGGCGCGTTGCGGGGAAATATGAAAATATCAGTATTTTTGACGTCAAGGATAATACCGAACTTCATGAAATACTGACCGGACTGCCACTGTATCCTTATATGACCATGACGATACGTCCGCTTTGCCGTCATCCTTCGTCTATAAGAGATAACGATAAGTAATAATTTGGCCTGTACCCTACAATGAGGATTAAGCTATGTCACATAATATAATAAATCCAGCTGAGCTGGAAAAACTACTCAACATAAGCTGCGGTCTCGACACTAAACAAGGTAATCCACGTTTCAAAGCTATTTTGCATCGTTTAATGGGCGACGTTTGTCGCACCATTGACGAATTTGATATTACCGACGAAGAGTTTTGGCAGGCGGTCAATTATCTCAACGTGCTGGGTGAGCGCAAAGAGGTGGCGCTCCTCGCCGCCGGCCTGGGACTGGAGCATTTCCTCGACATGCGCGCCGACGCCAAAGAGAAGGCCGCGAGCCTGCACGGCGGAACGCCGCGCACCATAGAAGGGCCGCTGTATGTCGCTAATGCCCCGTTGAGCGACAAGTTTGCGCGCATGGACGACGGCAAAGACGACGGTGAACCCATGTGGCTCTATGGGCAGGTGACTGACCCTGATAACCAGCCGATTGCCGGCGCGGTGGTCGATATCTGGCACGCTAATACGCTGGGTAATTACTCGTTCTTCGACTCGTCGCAAACCGACTATAACCTGCGCCGCCGCATCAAAACCGGCCCCGACGGGCGCTATGCGGTGAGGAGCATTATTCCTTCTGGCTACGGCTGTCCACCGGATGGGCCAACCCAGGCACTTTTGAATCACGTGGGTCGCCACGGTAATCGCCCGGCTCATATTCATTTCTTTGTTTCTGGCCCAGGTTTTAAGCATCTGACCACCCAAATCAATTTAAGCGGTGACCCCTATTTATGGGATGATTTTGCCTTTGCCACGCGCGATGAGTTAATTGCAGACCCTGTTAAAGTTACAGACGAAAAAATAGCCCAGCAGCGTGATATTCCCGTATCACACACGGAGGTTAAATTCGATTTTAAACTCACCCCCGTTACCACGACTGAGGAGCAAGTAAGAATAAAAAGAGAAAGAGCCATGGAATAGCGCACTTAATGTTCTTTCCTTGAGAACAAGTTAACGCCCTTCCCCTATTTTACAGCAAAGAGGAATTAAGATGAGCGAAATTATTTCGCAGCGTTCGCGCACGCTTGAAGAAAAAATAAATAACGCCCTGATTATCGATAAAGAGGCCGGTATTTATAAATGTCATCGCAGTATCTTTACCGACCCGGAATTATTCGAGTTAGAAATGGAAAATATATTTGAGGGGAACTGGGCGTTCCTTGCCCATGAAAGTCAAATCGCCAACCCTGGCGATTATTATACTCTCACGCTAGGCCGCCAGCCCATCATGATCACTCGCGATAAAAGCGGAGAGTTAAACGCTGTTATTAATAGTTGTTCCCACCGTGGCGCGATGTTAGCGACCCGAAAAACGGGCAATAAAAGCTCATTTACCTGTCCGTTCCACGGCTGGACTTTCAGCAATAACGGCAAACTGTTAAAAGCAAAAGATGAAAAGACCGGAGGCTATCCTCCCTGCTTTAAAAAAGAAGGGTCGCACGACCTTAAAGCGCTGCCGCGTTTCGCCAATTATAAAGGTTTCCTGTTTGGCAGCCTGAATGACAACGTCTGCGAACTGGCGGAATATTTAGGTGACACCAAACAGGTCATCGACCTGATTACCGATCCAGCCGAAGAAGGTCTGGAAGTGGTGCCAGGCACCTCGAGCTATACCTATGAGGGCAACAGGAAGCTACAGATGGAAAACGGAGCCGACGGTTATCACGTTAGCGTCGTTCACTGGAACTACGCCTCTACCATGTCTCGCCGCAACTACGAAGAAAACGCCACCCACACCGTAGACGCCAACGGCTGGTCAAAAAGTGAAGGCGGCGTCTACGGCTTCGAAAACGGCCATATGCTGCTGTGGACCAAGGTGCTGAACCCTGAGGTGCGCCCTATCTATAAACATCATGAGCGGCTCAAACAGCAGTTTGGCGAGGCGAAGGCCAATCTGATGGTTAACGAGACCCGTAATCTGTGCCTGTATCCCAACCTGTATCTGATGGACCAGTTCTCCACTCAGTTGCGCATCGTCAGGCCGATTGCGGTCGATAAAACCGAGGTCACCATCTTCTGCTTCGGCACGAAAGGCGAAAGTGACGAAGACCGTGCGCTGCGTATTCGTCAGTACGAAGACTTCTTCAACGTCAGCGGCATGGGTACGCCAGACGATCTCGAAGAGTTCCGTGCCTGCCAGACCGGCTATAACGGGCACAATCTGCCGTGGAGCGACATGAGCCGAGGTGCGACCCGCTGGGTCGACGGTGCAGACAACAACGCCAAGCTAATGGACATTTCTCCGCTGATGACCGGCACCAGCGCCGAGGATGAAGCGCTGTACATCACCCACCACCATTACTGGCAACAAACCCTGCTTAACGCTCTAAGCCAGCGCGACAAGGAGGCCCACTGATGTCTTCACTACAACAGCAAATTGAGCAATTTTTTTATCGTGAGGCACGCTTGTTGGACGACCGGGAATGGGATGCATGGCTGGAGTGCTATCACCCGCATACCGAGTACTGGATGCCGGCCTGGGGCGATGACGACTGCCTGACCACGGATCCGCAGCGTGAGGTCTCGCTGATTTACTACCACACCCGCGGCGGCCTGGAAGACCGTGTCTATCGCATTAAAACCGAACGTTCGGCGGCAAGCACGCCTGAGCCGCGCACCACCCACCTGTTGAGCAATATCGAGGTGTTGAGCGACGAAGGCAATCAGGTCGAGGTCCGTTACAACTGGTGCACCTACAGCCATCGCTATAAAAGCACTGAACACTTCTTTGGCAATACGCAATGCACCTTGGTAAAAGCCGGTGAAAGCTTCCAGATTAAGCGAAAGAAGATCCAGCTCAACAACGACTACATCAATCACGTCATTGATATTTATCATTTATAGAGGTGGAAAATGGCTTATACCATCGCGCTCAATTTTGAAGACGGCGTTAGCCGCTTCATCGAATGCAACGAAAACGAAAAGGTGCTGGATGCCGCCTATCGCCAGCAGGTCAATCTGCCGATGGACTGCTCCGACGGCGTCTGCGGGACCTGTAAATGCCATTGCGAATCCGGGAGGTATGACCTCGGCGACGAGTATCTCGAAGAGGCGTTGTCGGAACAGGAATTCGAAGACGGTCAGGTCCTGACCTGCCAGATGATCCCGAACTCAGACTGCGTTATCTCCGTGCCGCTCTCATCGCAGATGTGTAAAACCGGCAGTGAAACCTATACCGCCCAGGTGGTACGCGCCGAATCGTTGTCCGACAGCGCCATCGAACTGAACCTCGAACTGACCAGTCATCTTGGAGTCCCGTTCCTCAGCGGGCAGTATGTCAACATTCAGCTACCGAACAGCCAGGACACCCGAGCCTATTCGTTCAGCTCGATGCCCGGTGAAAAGACGCTCTCTTTTCTTATCCGCAACGTGCCCAATGGCCGGATGAGTCAATATCTGACCACCCAGGCCAAACCGGGCGATGTTCTGAATCTGACCGGGCCTCAGGGCAGTTTTTATTTGCGTGAAGTCACGCGCCCCATTCTGATGCTGGCCGGTGGCACTGGCCTCGCTCCCTTCCTGTCGATGCTTCACCAGTTGCAGGGGTCCGAGCTCAAGCATCAGGTGCATCTGATTTATGGCGTATCACGTGACGTCGATACGGTAAAACTGGCCCAGCTTGAGGCCTTTGCGGCGCAAATTCCGCAGTTCAGCTTCAGCGTTTGCGTGACCGACCCTGCGTCTTCAGCCGAGCTTAAAGGCTATGTCACCGACCATATCGAGCCGGGTCAGATCAATGACGGCGAGGTTGACATCTATCTCTGCGGTCCACCGCCGATGGTTGAAGCCGTGATCACGTTCCTAAAATCAAAATCCATTACCCCGCGCAACTTCTACTACGAGAAATTCGCGCCTCAGGTGAGCAAAGAGACCGCTTAACATGACGAATCAACGTTTTAAAGACCGCGTAATGGTCATTACCGGCGCGGCACAGGGAATTGGCAAAGCCGTTGCCGAACGGGCTGCCGCGGAAGGCGCAAAACTGGTGCTTATCGACCGTGCAGAATGGGTCGATACCCTGGCGCAGCAGTTACGGGAGACCGGCAGCGACGTGCTGTCACTCAGGGCTGACCTCGAACAGTGGGAAAGCACGGCCGCCGCCTTTGAGGAGGCGCATCAGCACTTCGGCAGACTGGACATTCTGGTAAACAACGTCGGGGGCACCATTTGGGCGCGGCCTTATGCTGAATACTCGCCGCAGCAGATTGAGGCCGAAATCCGCCGCTCGCTGTTTCCTACGCTGTGGGGCTGTCGCGCCGAGTTGCCTTACCTGCTCGAACAACGCTACGGCGCGATTGTTAACGTCTCCTCTGTCGCGACGCGGGGCGTGCATCGCGTCCCCTATTCCGCGTCGAAAGGGGGCGTCAATGCGCTGACCCAATCCCTGGCTTTCGAGTATTCTGGAACCGGTATCAGGATTAATGCAACGGCCCCGGGCGGGACTGATGCCCCGGCCAGACTGACGCCACGTAACCAGGAAAAACCGACCGCACAAGAAACAGAGTGGTATCATGGCGTGGTTAATCAAACCCTTGAAACCAGCCTGATGCATCGCTATGGAACCGTTACCGAGCAGGCGGCGGCCATACTGTTTCTCGCCAGCGACGACGCCAGCTACATTACCGGCACCGTATTGCCCGTGGCGGGCGGCGACCTCGGCTAAAGAGCGCATAAAGCAAGACGGCCCGCGATGCAGTATCGCGGGCCGTCTTTACACATGAAGCCTTTTTAGAAAAAACTTAGAACGAACGGTGGAAGTTAACCAACGGCAGAACAGGTACCGCTGCGTTGGTCGCCACGTTGATCAGACCAATCTGCAGACCTTCAAGGTCTTTGGTGGCGTTGAACAGACCAAACTGGAAGTGGGTGCTGTCAGCATAGTTAATCACACCAATATCGGTGGTGCTGTCGGCTGACACGTTGATTGCACCCAGGTTCAAGCCTTTAACATTGTGGGAAATGTTGATGGCACCGAGGTTCACACCGGTCACGTCGTGAGAGAAGTTCAGAGCACCGACGTTGGCACCCTCAACGTCCCAGGCGACGTTCGCTGCACCCAGATTAAGACCCGTCACGTCCCAGGTACGGTTGAAGGCAGAAACGTTGGCACCGGTCACGTTTTCAGACCAGTTGAAGGCGCTGAGGTTGGCGCCGGTGACGTTGCCTGATTTGTTCACTACGCCGAAGTTCAGGCCGGTAATGTTGCCTTCGCTCCAGTTACCGATTGCACCGATGTTCAGGCCGGTGACGTTGCCGGTATGGTTAATCACGCTGACGTTGGCACCGGTGGTTTCACCGGTGGTCCAGTTGAACGGGCTGACGTTCAAACCTTCAACCGAACCCTGGGTATAGTTGCCCACACCGGCAAGGTTCAGGCCGTTCACATCGGCCGTCATGTTGGCAATGCCGAGGTTAACACCGTCGATGTTTTTTGCGGCGCTGTAGACACCGACGTTGACACCGTTGAGGTCACCCACCTGGTTAGCGAGGCTCAGGTTTAGACCATTGTCTTCGCCACCGTGCCAGTTGAACAGGCCAATAGCCGCACCGTTCATGCCGTTACGAATGTGAGAACCGGCCGCCGCACCGAGCTGGAAGCCGTTCAGGTGGTCAATCTCGTCATAACCGAGGATTGGCAGGTCGAAACCGTTTACCGTGCCGGTATCACCGTACAAGAATGTGCCGTGAAAACCATTGACGTCTTTGTCCGCTGGGAAATTACCGAAAGACGATACTTGCACGGGGGCCGCATTACTCATTGCAGAAAACATTGTGCAGGAAAGTAATAAAGCTAGAGTTGAACGTTTCATTTCCTCTATCTCTCTTTATTTTGATTTGTTATTAACCGGGTTGCTTTGCAAGTTCCAGTACCCCTATTTTTGCTCAAGCGTTAACGTTAAGCTGGGAATAAGCATGACCCCGCAAACCCTTGGTATCTTATCAAAAAATGCTTGTTTCCCGCTGATTTCGCCCGTTTTCGCACTCAGAGACAATAAACAGGACACAATTAAAGCGGACTAATCACATATAGTGATAGTCTCACCCAGACAAAAGAATAAATATTAAACAGCGTAGGCTCGATGTTAAAAAATATATTAATCAGAAATTCTTTCCACAATAAGCGATATATTTAATGGGATTTAAATTATATTTAACCGTATATTTTAAAACGCAGAAGGGACTAATTATTGGAAGTTACAAGAATGAGGCGGGAACAACGAGGGGGTCTTGTGGAACCCTCGTTGGCGAGGCTGGGACAGCGCCCAACCTCAGCGTCAGACGCTGTTCTGAGCAAAAAGCGTTGCAATCAAAAATCAGTAATTATAGGTGGCAGCGTTTTCATTCTCAGGCCACGGATGCGACCGATAAGGCTTCGCAGGGTAATTTATCTCAATGCTGCGCCGACGGAAATCGCTGGGACTGACGCCGACCCGTTTACGGAAAACGCGAGAAAAATAGAGCTGATCGTCGTAACCCACGACCCGGCCAATGGTGGCTATCGATTCCTGGGTCGTTTGCAACAGCAGTTTGGCGCGGATAACCCGTTGGTCCTCCCGCCAGCGCAGGATATTAATCCCAACCTGCTCGCGGAACAGGTGCGCCAGCCGCGAAGGAGAAAGGCAAACGTGGCGGGCGACTTCGTCAATACGCAACTCTCCGGCCAGATTGCCGGTGATAAACTGACAGGCCTCGATAACGCGCGGATCCATGATTTTCTGCGGACTCTGCGGGTCTTCTTCCATCGCACGCAGCAGCAGCCTTTCTAACAAATTCATCCCAAGCTCTTCGCCGAAACGACGACCGGACTTTTGCGTTTGTTCGATATTGGCAAACAAGCGGTCAAATTCCAGCAGCAGGGTATTGTTGGGCAGAGAAAGACGACCGACGTCGCGGGTCTTGGTGTGCCATTCCAGCCAGTCGGCCCAGTAGGCACGAGGTCGGAAATATACCCAACGGTGATACCAACAGTCGCTGTTGGACGAGCGTGCATAGAGATGGCGCGCCTTGGGCGGAAACAGCAGCAAATCGCCGGGATTACAGTAAAACGTGTCTTCGCCGTCGAACACCTTGCCCTGCCCTTTAACGGTCAGATTAAGGATGTAGCCCTTCATGCCACCGGGCCGGTCGATGGAGAAATCAAGCGGCCCGTCGGCCAAAATGGGCGTCATGCCGGCGACCAGATACGCGTTGAAACTGTAGCCGGGGAGTAGCGGATTGGACTGCTGGTCCTGAATCATGCGGTGATACATCGGGCCTCCTTAAATCGTCACGCTGGTCTAACCATTCTATCGGGCAATAGAATTACTGCCCGTTTGCGTTAAAGAAATGTGAAGGAAATACACTTTTCTGAGCATTTATCACACCAAAGGCCCATTTAAAAACTGGAATCGTTTACACAGCGCGTTTCGCTTTCTGTTTGTAGCGGTCAAAAATCACCGCCGCGAGCAGGATGAGGCCACGCACCACGTACTGCGAGAAGGGGGAAATATTTAAAAGATTCATCGCATTTTCGACGGTGCCAAGAATCAGCACACCGGCGACAACATAGGAGATTTTACCGATGCCTCCCTTGAGCGACACGCCGCCCAGTACGCAGGCCGAGATAACGATCAGCTCATAGCCCAGCGAAGTCATCGGCTGGCCGCTGGTCATGCGCGAGGCCAGGATAATGCCCGCCGCCGCTGAGACCAGCCCTGACAATACGAAGATGATGATTTTAGTCCGCACCACCGGTACCCCGGCCAGACGTGCGGCTTCCTCATTACCGCCGATCGCCAGCGTATTGCGGCCAAAGGTGGTTTTGTTGAGCAACAGACCAAAGGCTATCAGGCAACCGACGGTTATCCAGATAGGGGCAGGCAGGCCAAGCCAGTTGGCGTAGCCCAGCTCGAAGAAGCGTTCGTCTTCAATGCCCACCGCTTTACCATCAGAAATGATATAGGCCAGGCCGCGCACAATTTGCATGGTGGCCAAGGTGGTTATCAAGGCGTTGATTTTCAATCGGGCAATCACGAAGCCGTTTACCAGCCCGGAAAGCACGCCCAGCAGCAGACCCGCCGCCACGCCAATCCACAGGCTTTCCGTCATGTTGATAACCACGGCGGTGGTGACCCCCGCACAGGCAATGACTGACGCAACCGACAGGTCAAAATCGCCGGAGGCCAAACAGAACAGCATGCCGCAGGCCACCATGCCGGACATTGAGATGGCCAGCCCTAGCCCTTTCATATTGATAAAAGAGCTAAAGTTGGGCACGAAAATCGAGCAGGCGATAAACAGCGCGGCGAACACCACCAGCATGCCGTAGCTGTCCCAGATGCGCATCAGGTTTTGCCCGCTGCGCGCGGCAGCGTTCGGCTGTTCGGGTTTGGTAGAATTGGTTGTCATACTGGACATCATTTAACTCCTGCTTGGACCGCGTTTAGGCCGCATCCGGGGTGGTTTCTGGATTTAATGTCGGGGTACGCAGCATCGCCATGCCCAGCGCTTTTTCTTCCGTAGCCTGGTCGTGTGTCAGCTCGCCGGAAAGCGTGCCTTCGCGCATCACCAGAATTCGGTCGGCCAGCCCAAGCACTTCAGGCAGGTCGCTGGAGGCAAACAGCACGGCAACCCCCTGTTTTGCCAGTGCATAAATCACGCTATAAATCTCGTGTTTGGCACCCACATCGATGCCGCGCGTCGGTTCGTCAAGCAAGATGACCTTCATGTCTTCCGACAACCAGCGCCCCAGAATAGCCTTCTGCTGATTACCTCCTGACAGGTTCATGATCAGCTGCTCGGCGCTCGGCGTCTTGATGTTCAACGCCTTGATTTGCTTGCCGGCATTGTCCGTCTCCCACTGATTATTGATCAAGCATCCGACCTTCACGCTCTTTCGTCGCGCGCTGATGTTGATGTTGTCTCGCACCGAGTGCACGGGAATTATCCCGTCGGCCTTACGGTCTTCGGGGCACAGCATAATGCCCTGACGAATCGCGTCGATCGGGGTGTTTATCTTCAACGGCTGGCCGTCGAGCAACACCCTGCCGCGGGTTATTCGGGTGCCGCCAAACAGGCCTTTCATCAGCTCGCTGCGGCCCGCGCCGACCAGCCCAAACAGCCCGACGATTTCTCCCTGTCGTACGCTGAGGCTAATTTCTGACTTCACGCCCGGCGCTTTCACCGCCTCAAGCTGGAGTCGTACCTCACCCAGCGGTCGTGGTTGATAATCGAAAATATCGCCAAGATTACGTCCGACCATCGCCTGCACCAGAATATCGTTGTCGACCTGCTGCATGTCGTCGAAGGTGCGGACATAACGACCGTCCTTAAACACGGTGATGGCGTCACTCAGGGCAAAAATTTCCTCCATACGGTGCGAGACATAAACTATCACCCGACCTTCGGATTTCAGCTCGCGGATAACTCTAAACAGCTGCTCAATCTCGCGCGCAGACAGCGAGCTGGTCGGTTCATCGAAGGCGATAACCTTGGCGTTTCGCGCCAGCGCCTTGGCGATTTCGACCATCTGCCATTGGCCGATCGACAGATATTTCAACGGCGTGTCGGGGTCGATATCCAGCCCGAGATGTTCGAGCTGAAGTTTTGCCTCGTAGCGCAGCAGCTTGCGATTCACCCAGCCGCGTCGGCTCGGCAACTGGCCGAGATAGATGTTCTCTGCCACGGTCATCTCCGGCACCAGATGCAGCTCCTGATAGATAATCGCCACCCCGGCGTCCAGCGCGTCGGTGGTGTTGCTAAAAGTGACCGGCTGCCCTTTTATTAAGATTTGCCCCTGAGTCGGGCTGTAATATCCGCTCAGAATCTTCAGCAGGGTAGATTTCCCCGCGCCGTTTTCGCCCATCAGGGCATGGATCTGCCCCGCGTAGCAGTTGAAGCTAATGCCCTCCAGCGCCTTGACGCCAGGAAAGGTTTTGCCGATCCCCTCAAAAGTCAGATAGGGCTGGCGGACGTCGAATGCCTCAATCGAAGGGTTGAGCACCGTTGATGACGGGGTCGAGAGCAAAGTCATGTTACTTGCCTCCCAGGCCTTTCTTGTCGAGTTCAGCCTTGAAGTTGTCGCGTGTTATCAGCACCACGTCGGTGACTTCGGTGAACTTCGGCGGCTCAACGCCTTTGGTTACCCAGTTATTCAGCATTTGGATACTTTTATAACCGTGTACGTCCGGGCTAGGTAACAGCGAACCGTAAAATCCGGTCTGTTCATTTTTGGAAAGCTCGTTAACCGCGTCAACGCCGTTAATACCGATACCGATGACGTTTGCGGCCTTGAAGCCCTGCCCTTCGGTCGCACGCACGCCGCCCAACACGGTGTTGTCATTCATGCCCAGAATCAGCCAATTTTTCACCCCCGGATGCTGTACCAGCAGGGAGTTGCCCGCGTCGAGTGCGCCCGGAATATCGTTGGACTTGGTCGGAACTTTGTAAATCTGCGCCGCCGGGAAACCGGCCGCTTTCAGAGCGTCCATCGCGCCTGTGGTACGGCGGCGAGCGGTATCCAGCTCATCGGCGGTAATCGCCATGACGCCGGTATCGGCAACCTTCCAGCCGCGTTTTTGCATCTCTTTATACAACTCCTGTCCCTGACGCTCGCCAATTTTACTCGCCGCCATCATCACCAACGGTACGTCCTCCATCGGCTTGCCCTTGGCATTCACAAACTGGTCGTCGACGGCGATAACCTTCAGGTCATAGCTTTTAGCCTTGGCCATAATTGCAGGCCCAAGGCGCGGGTCCGGCGTACAAATCACAAAGCCCTTCGCGCCGTTTGCCGCGAGACTGTCAATGGCGTTCAACGTTTTCTCACCGTCGGGCACAGCAATCTTGATAACCTGGAAGCCGAGATCTTTCCCCGCCTTGTCTGCAAATTTCCATTCAGTCTGGAACCAGGGTTCTTCGGGTTGTTTCACCAGAAAACCCAGCTTCAGGGTCTCGGCCATAGCCGAATGTGACATAACCGCAGCCAGTCCAACTGCCGCCAGCGCCTTAGTGAATTTATGCATGATGCTCTCCGACTTCTTATTGTTGTTAGCCCCGTCATTCGGCGGGACTGTGAAAACGTTATCAGTAGGGTGCTTCCAAAAAAACCACCAATAAACCTTGCGATACGTAGATTCATTAATGGATTCAGATAAGACGAACTCAGTTTTAGCCGGATTGCTTTCTAAATAGGTAGAGCGCTATCACACTTTAAAATTGCAGCCATTTAGTACATATATTCAGCAAAATCACCCTCAAGTGAAGTTATGACCCGCTTCACATAACCTTAATAAGGAGCAGAAAAGTACATACTTCCAGCAATCGTCTCCTCACTGCCTGACGACCCGCCCTCCTATGGTTATCAACAGTACACGTCGCCTGCGTTTTGGGACGACCTGCACCCTATAAACGTGTCAAGTAGCTTACCTTTGGGGAGATAACCATGGCGCAAGGCGCAATTGCTCTTGGTCTGGATTTTGGGAGTGACTCGGTCCGCGTACTGGCCGTGGATTGTCACAGCGGAAAAGAGATAGATACCGACGTGGTGTATTACCCACGCTGGCAGGAAGGCCTCTACTGTCAAGCGGGAAAAAACCAGTTTCGCCATCACCCCCTCGACTATATCGAGGCGATGGAAACGGCAATAAACAATCTCACTGCGCGCCTCGGCCGTGAAACCAGCGCACGGATTATCGGCATCGGTGTCGATTCAACCGGTTCTACGCCTGCGCCGATTGACGCACAGGGACAGGTTCTGGCGCTGAGGCCCGAATTTGCCGACAACCCGAACGCCATGTTTGTCCTGTGGAAAGACCACACCGCCATCAATGAGGCGGAAGAGATCAATCGCCTGTGCCGCAGCGGTGACTTCCCTGACTACACCCGCTACATCGGCGGAGTGTATTCGTCCGAATGGTTCTGGGCCAAGATTCTGCACGTCTCGCGCGAGGACCGCGCCGTTCGCGAAGCCGCGGCCTCCTGGGTCGAACTCTGCGACTGGGTGCCCGCCCTGCTTTCAGGCACCACCGCGCCGCAGTCTCTTGCCCGAGGCCGCTGCAGCACCGGTCACAAGATGCTCTGGCACCCTTCCTGGGGAGGATTCCCGCCGCGCGATTTCTTTATGGCACTCGACCGGACGCTGGTTGAGAACCTACCTTATCCACTGTTTAGCGAGACGCAAACCGCCGAAAAACCCGTTGGCACCCTCAGCGCCGAGTGGGCAGAACGTCTTGGCCTCTCGCAGCAGGTGGTGATTTCGGGCGGCGCCTTTGACTGCCATATGGGGGCAGTCGGCGCCGGTGCGCAGCCTTATACGCTGGTTAAAGTCATTGGCACCTCAACCTGCGACATTCTGATTGCCGACAAACAACGCGTCGGCGAGCGCGCCATTGCCGGCATTTGCGGGCAGGTTGACGGCAGCGTCGTGCCGGAAATGATCGGTATGGAGGCCGGACAATCGGCGTTCGGCGACATGTATGCCTGGTTTAGCCAGCTGCTGAGCTGGCCACTGGTGCAGCTGGCCGCCAGACATCCGGCGCTCAGACCGCAAATCAATGAGATGAAAAAGACGCTGCTGGCGGACCTGACCGCCGCCTGGGCAGCTAACCCTTCTCTGGACACCCTGCCGCTGGTGCTCGACTGGTTCAACGGTCGCCGCACGCCGTTTGCCAACCAGCGCCTGAAAGGGGTTATCACCGATATCAACCTCGGCACGCAGGCGCCAGAGCTGTTTGGCGGCTTCATCGCCGCCACCGCCTTTGGCGCTCGCGCCATCATGGAGTGTTTCGAGCAGCAGGATATTCCAGTCGAGAACGTGCTGACCCTCGGCGGCATCGCGCGTAAATCGCCGGTCATCATGCAGGTTTGCGCCGACGTGATGAACCGTCCGCTGCAAATCGTCGCCTCAGACCAATGCTGCGCACTCGGTGCTGCCATCTTTGCCGCCTGCGCCGCCGGAGAGTTCGACTCCGTGCCGCTGGCTCAGGCCGCTATGGCCTGCCGTATCGAGAAAACTCTGCTGCCCCACCCGCAGCGTGCCGCCCAGTTTCAACAACTTTACGAACGCTATCAGCAGTGGTGTCAGGCATCTGAACCGTTGTTTAGTGCCGCCAACCCGGCTTGATTTTTCTCGCTGGTTTGAGACCAGCGGCCAATTTCCCTCGTGCAGGAGTATGAAGAATGGACGTATTTAAGCAGCTCGAAGTGTGGTTTGTGATAGGCAGTCAGCATCTTTACGGTGCCGAAACGCTGCGGCAGGTGAAAGAAAATGCCGAAAAAGTGGTGAATGGCCTGAACGCCTCCGCCGGTCTTCCGGTCAAGCTGGTGCTGAAACCGCTGGCCACCACCCCGGATGAAATTACCGCCGTCTGCCGCGACGCTAACTACAGCAACGACTGTATTGGGATTATCACCTGGCTGCATACCTTCTCACCGGCCAAGATGTGGATAGCCGGGCTGAGTATTCTGCACAAACCGCTGATGCAGTTTCATACCCAGTTCAACGCCACCATCCCGTGGGACTCGATGGACATGGACTTTATGAACCTTAACCAGACGGCGCACGGCGGCCGCGAGTTTGGTTTTATCGGTGCGCGGATGCGTCAACAGCATTCTGTGGTGACCGGCCATTGGGAGGATACGGAAAGCCATCGCCGCATCGCACAGTGGATGCGCGTCGCAGCGGCCAAGAATGAGAGCCAGCACCTCAAGGTGGCGCGTTTTGGCGACAACATGCGCCAGGTCGCGGTAACCGAGGGTGACAAGGTCGCCGCTCAGATGAAGTTTGGCTATACCGTTAGCGCCTACGGGATAGGCGATTTGGTTAGCGTGATTGATGAGGTTAGCCGGGGCGACGTCGATACCTTGATTGAAGAGTATGAATCAAGCTATCAACTTACCGACGCCGTGAAGCTCAATGGTCCAAAACGCGAGAACCTGATTGATGCCGCCCGCATTGAGCTCGGCATGACCCGCTTCCTCGAGCAAGGAGACTTCAAGGCCTTTACGACCAATTTCGAAAACCTGTATGGCATTAAACAGCTGCCGGGGCTGGCGGTGCAACGATTGATGCAAAAAGGCTATGGCTTTGGCGGCGAGGGAGACTGGAAAACCGCCGCCCTGCTGCGCATCATGAAAGTCATGGCCAGCGGACTCAAAGGCGGCACTTCCTTTATGGAGGACTACACCTATAACTTCGAGACCGGCAATGATTTAGTGGTCGGCTCGCATATGCTGGAGGTCTGTCCGTCGATAGCCAGCGCCCAGCAGCCCATTGTCGATGCGCAGTTCCTGGGTATCGGCGGCAAGGCAGACCCTGCACGGCTGATTTTCTCGACTCCGGCCGGTCCTGCGGTCAACGCCAGCGTTATCGACATGGGTGACCGTTTCCGCCTGCTGGTCAATCTGGTGGACACCATCGAGCAGCCGAAACCGTTGCCGAAACTGCCGGTGGCGCGCGCTATCTGGAAGGCTCAGCCCTCGCTAGCTACGGCGGCGGAGGCGTGGATCCTCGGCGGCGGTGCACATCATACGGTGTTCTCACAGGCGCTGGACGTTGACTATCTGCGACTCTATGCCGAGCTATACAACATCGAGCTGCTTGTTATTGATAACGACACCACGCTGCCTGACTTTAAAAATCAGCTGCGCTGGAACGAGGTTTACTACAAACTTTGCGCTAACTGAGCGCTTTTCCCTCCCTTTAAATAAGGTTAATAGACAGGCAGACTCATTGACTCTGCCTGTCTTTCCCGTCGCTCAAAATGGGCTAACGCGCAAAGCTTTATTCTTGCCTTCCTCAATTGAACAAATCACCAGCACTATTCTCATTTTTAAGGCAAAAAGTGATATTTTTTACGCTGTTGCGCAGCAATCACATGAATACGATAGAGACGAACACTTTCTAGCGTTAAGCTATCGCGCCTTGAATGTCTAAATCCGCCTTTTGTTGCAGCGGTATTAACTACTGCCTCAGGCTGGATTGTCGTCAACACGATTGGAATAAGGTTTCATATGTCTCTTAATTCTGGCTATCAGCGTATTGGCGGCTGGTTATTGGCCCCGATGGCTTACCTGATTGTCAATTTGATGAGTGTGGTCCTGATGCTGCTGCTTTATTCAATGGCCGTGTTTGAGCCCGAGTCGCGCAAGTATTTAATCACCCACTCTCAGGCGTTTACCCTACAGTGGTATTTCTCGGTGGTGACGACGCTGGCAATGGGAGCATTTACCCTCAGCGTGCTGTGGTCGTTCTGCAGAAGAATGAAATCGCTGCCAAGACTTTATATTCTCTGGCTGCTCTTTACCGTCCTGTTGGCTATCAAGACCTTTGCCTTTTCGCCAATCAGCGACAATCTGGCGGTGCGAAATTTACTGATACCGCTTCTCGCGGCGGCGCTGTTGGTACCCTATTTCAAACGTTCTCGCCGCGTTAAAGAGACGTTTACGCAGTAAATTAGCCTTCAGGTAACGGGTTCGAAAATTTAAACGTATTCAACTATTTTCTGGCAATTTTTAGGCACTATCATGACATCATACTTATTACTGTTTATTGGTACCATGCTGGTAAACAACTTCGTACTGGTCAAGTTTCTTGGGCTCTGTCCATTTATGGGCGTCTCCAAAAAACTGGAATCTGCTATTGGCATGGGGTTAGCCACCACCTTCGTCATTACGCTGTCCAATATTTGCTCATGGATTGTGAATACCTTTATCTTGATGCCCCTGGGCCTGGTATACCTGCGCACCATGGCGTTTATTCTGGTTATCGCCGTTGTCGTGCAGTTCACCGAAATGGTGGTGCGTAAAACCAGCCCGTCGCTTTACCGCCTGCTGGGTATCTTCCTGCCGCTTATTACCACCAACTGTGCGGTGCTTGGCGTGGCGCTGCTGAACATCAACCAGCAGCTCAACTTTATGCAGTCGGCACTTTATGGCTTCGCCGCCTCGCTCGGTTTCTCGCTGGTCATGGTGCTGTTTGCCGGTATTCGTGAACGTCTGGTGGTTGCCGACGTGCCCGCCCCCTTCAGGGGTTCTTCTATCGCATTGGTCACCGCCGGCCTCATGTCTCTGGCCTTTATGGGCTTTACCGGGCTGGTGAAATTCTAATGTTCGAATTATGGGTTGCTATTGGTTCACTCAGCGCACTGGCGCTGGTGTTTGGTTTGCTGCTGGGCTACGCCTCTCGCCGTTTTGCGGTGGAGGGAAACCCGGTTGTCGACCAGATTGACGATATCCTGCCACAGAGCCAGTGCGCGCAGTGTGGTTACCCCGGCTGCAAGCCTTATGCCGAGGCGGTCGCCAACGGCGATAAAATTAATAAATGCGTGCCGGGCGGCGAACCGGTCATGCTGAAACTTGCCACGTTGCTCAACGTCGATCCTCAGCCGATGGACGGTGACGTCGTTGAAGCCGTGCCCGTACGTAAGGTCGCTTACATTGACGAAAGCAACTGCATCGGTTGCACCAAGTGTATTCAGGCCTGTCCGGTAGACGCCATTGTGGGTGCGACGCGTGCTGTTCATACCGTCGTTTCTGACCTGTGTACCGGCTGCGACCTCTGCGTCGCCCCCTGCCCGACCGACTGCATTGAAATGCTGCCGATTAAAACCACCACCGCAAACTGGAAATGGGATATGAACACCATTCCTGTGCAAATTATTCATGCGGAGTAACATGTTCAATCTGTTTTCTGCGCTCAAGAAAGAGAAGATCTGGGACTTTGACGGCGGAATCCATCCGCCTGAAATGAAGACCCAGTCCAGCCTGGTTCCGCTGCGCCGGATGCCGCTTCCTGAGCGTTTCATCATTCCTTTACAGCAGCACCTCGGGCCGGAAGGCGAGCTTTGCGTGAAGCCTGGCGACAGAGTCAGTAAAGGCCAGCCACTGACCACCGGACGCGGGCGTACCGTGCCCGTTCATGCGCCGACCTCCGGCATGATTCGCGCCATTGAGCCGCACATCACCGCTCACCCTTCGGGTCTGAAAGAGCTGTGCGTGATGATCGACGCCGACGGTGAAGACCGCTGGTGCGAGCGTGAGGCGGTTGCCGATTACACCCAACTCAGTGCTGACGAGCTTAATCAGCTTATTCATCAGGCCGGTATTGCCGGTCTGGGTGGTGCAGGCTTTCCAACGGCAAGCAAAATCCAGGGAAGCCTGAAACACACCAAAACGCTGATTCTGAATGCCGCCGAGTGTGAGCCTTATATCACCGCCGATGACCGCCTGATGCAGGAACACGCTGACGAAATTCTTCAGGGCACGCGTATTCTCTGCCATATGCTGCACCCAGAACAGGTGCTGATTGGCATTGAGGACAATAAGCCGGAAGCCATTGCCGCGCTGAAAGCCGCCATCAAGCATGAAAACCATCCAGGCGTGAAGATTGAGCTGCGCGTAGTGCCGACCAAATATCCTTCGGGCGGGGCCAAGCAGTTGACGCGTATTCTGACCGGCCGTGAGGTGCCAAAGGGCAAGCACTCTTCTGCCATTGGCGTATTGATGCAGAACGTAGGCACCATTTTTGCCATTAAACGCGCCATTATCGACGCTGAGCCGTTGATTGAGCGCGTGGTCACCCTGACCGGTGAATCGGTCAAGAAACCGGGCAACGTCTGGGCGCGACTCGGCACCCCGGTGGCCGAGCTGCTGCGCGAGGCTGAGTTTGTTCCGCAGAACAAGCAAAAAATGGTCATCATGGGCGGTCCGTTGATGGGCTTTACCTTGCCGTCATTGGATGTGCCGATCGTCAAAATCAGTAACTGCCTTCTTGCCCCTTCAGAGAGTGAGATGGGGGCGCCCGAGCCGGAAGAAGCCTGTATTCGCTGCAGCCTGTGCGCAGAATCCTGTCCGGCTGGCCTGCTGCCGCAGCAGCTGTACTGGTTCAGCCGCGGTGAAGAACACGAGAAAGCGCGCAATCACAACCTGTTCGACTGTATAGAATGCGGCGCCTGCGCCTATGTTTGCCCGAGTAACATTCCGCTGGTGCAGTACTACCGCCAGGAAAAGGCCGAAATACGCGCCCTCGATCTCGAAGCCAGTCGTGCCGCCGAGGCCAAGGCTCGCTTTGAGGCCAAACAGGCGCGAATGGAACGCGAAAAACTGGCCCGTGAAGAGAAGCACAAGAAGTCTGAGGTCAAACTGAGTGCGGAAGAAACCGCCGCACTGAAACCTCGCGTCAGCGCAGCGGCAAACGTTCAGGAACCGGTGGCCGAGAGTGAAACCCCAGCCGCGGATTCGCGTCAGGCGGCTCTGGCCGCCGCTATCGCGCGGGCTAAGGCGAAGAAAACCGCCTTAGCCGAGGCTGTCGAAGACGTGCCGGTATCCAATGAGCCTGTCACTCCGCCCGCTGATATGCCGGTAGAAGGTGACAGCCGCAAGGCCGCCGTTGCGGCAGCTATTGCGCGCGCCAAAGCCAAGAAAGCGGCGGCACAGGCCGAGTCTCAGCCTGCCGTCGCAGAGCCTGTTTCGGTCGAGCCCGCGCCAGAAACCGTCGCCAGTGAAATCGTTGAGGCATCGCCGGAAGACAAACGCAAGGCCGCCGTCGCCGCCGCCATTGCGCGCGCCAGGGCGAAAAAAGCCGTCGCAGCGGGTGATACACCGGCCGAGGAACCGGCGCCAGAAGTTGTTGCATCAGAAATATCACAAGAAGTATCACAACCAGAAAGCGATCCGAGAAAAGCTGCCGTGGCAGCCGCGATCGCTCGAGTAAAGGCCCGTAAAGCCGCTCAAGCTCAGACGTTGTCGAGCGAAATGTCGAACGAGGAATAGATGGCCTTTAGAATCGCGAGTTCTCCTTTTACCCATAATCGGCAGAGCACTAGCTCAATAATGCTGATGGTCGTGCTGGCCTGTATTCCAGGGATTTTGGCACAGGTCTGGTTCTTTGGTTACGGGACGCTGGTGCAGATTGCCCTGGCTATCCTGATTGCCGTATTGGCCGAAGGGGCAATATTACAGCTTCGCAAACAGCCGGTTGCCAAGCGCCTTGGCGATAACTCCGCCCTGCTCACCGCCATTCTGCTCGGCGTCAGCCTGCCGCCGCTGGCCCCCTGGTGGATGGTGGTTATCGGTACGGTGTTTGCCATCATCATCGCCAAACAGCTGTATGGCGGTCTGGGGCAAAACCCGTTTAACCCGGCGATGGTCGGTTACGTTGTGCTGCTCATCTCCTTCCCGGTTCAAATGACCACCTGGCTGCCGCCGGAGAGCCTGCAGGCGCATCCGGTCGGTCTGGTCGATACGCTGTTAACCATTTTTAGCGGCCATGACTCGCAAAACATGACCGCCTATCAGCTGCAAATGAACGTTGACGGTATTACGCAGGCCACCCCGCTAGACGGTTTCAAAACCGGTCTGCGCGCCGGCCACACCGCTAAGCAGGTGCTCGACGAGCCGATGTTCAGCGGAATTCTGGCCGGTCTGGGCTGGCAGTGGATAAACCTGGGCTTCCTGCTTGGCGGTCTGTTCCTGATGTGGCGGAAAATCATTAGCTGGCACATCCCGGTCAGCATGCTGGTGATGCTGACCTTCTGCGGGACGCTCGCCTGGCTGCTGGCACCGGGAAGCTACTCGCCGCCGATGATTGGCCTTTTCTCCGGTGCCACCATGCTCGGCGCGTTCTTCATCGCCACCGACCCGGTTACCGCGTCAACCACCCCGCGTGGTCGTCTGATCTTTGGTGCCCTGATTGGCCTGCTTATCTGGCTGATCCGCGCCTACGGCGGTTATCCTGACGGCGTTGCCTTTGCGGTTCTGCTGGCAAATATTACGGTCCCACTGATTGACCATTACACCCAACCACGTGTCTACGGCCATCGCTGAGGAAGAGTTATGTTAGAAACAATGCGTCGCTATGGCCTGACACTGGCGTTCTTTGGTGTGCTGATGACCGGCATGACCGCGCTGGTTAACCTGCTGACCAAGCCGACCATCGAACATCAGGCCCTGTTACAGCAAAAAGGCCTGTTCGATCAGGTTATTCCGTCCAGCGTGTACGATAACAACATGCAGCAAGAGTGTTACAACGTCACCAGTGATTCACTGGGTACCGAGACACCTCACCGCATGTATCTGGCGCGTAAAGACGGTCAACCCGTTGCCGCCGTGGTCGAGACCACGGCACCTGACGGCTATTCGGGTGCGATTCAACTATTGGTTGCCGCCGATTTTCATGGCAAGGTATACGGTACCCGCGTTCTTGAACAACATGAAACGCCGGGACTCGGTGACAAGATTGAAGTGCGAATTTCAGACTGGATCAAAAGCTTTGCTAATCAGACTGTTAACGGCGCTAATGACGTGCGCTGGGCGGTTAAGAAAGACGGCGGCATGTTTGATCAATTCACCGGTGCGACTATCACACCGCGGGCCGTGGTCCGCTCTGTAAAACGTACCGCACTCTTTATTGAAACTGTGCCTGCGCAGCTTTCCCACCTCACCCCTTGTGGAGCACGTGATGAGTGAAGCAAAAACACTAATCGTTAACGGGTTGTGGAAAAACAACTCCGCCCTCGTTCAATTACTTGGTCTCTGCCCGCTGTTGGCAGTGACCTCGACGGCAACCAACGCCCTGGGTCTCGGTCTGGCGACGACCATGGTGCTGACCTGCACCAATGCCATGATCTCGGCCTTCCGCCGCTGGGTGCCGAACGAGATCCGTATCCCTATTTACGTCCTGATCATCGCCTCGGTGGTCAGTACCGTGCAGATGCTGATCAACGCCTATGCTTTTGGGCTTTATCAGGCGCTGGGGATTTTTATCCCGCTTATCGTGACCAACTGTATCGTGGTCGGCCGTGCCGAGGCGGTTGCCGCCAACAGCCCAGTACACCTTGCGGCGCTCGACGGCATGATGACCGGGCTCGGTGCGACCGGTGCGATGTTCGTGCTCGGTTCGCTGCGTGAAATTCTGGGTTCAGGCATTCTGTTTAACGGCGCAGACCTGCTGTTGGGGAGCTGGGCCAAAGTGCTGCGCGTGCAGGTTATTCACCTCGATAACCCCTTCCTGCTGGCGATGCTGCCACCGGGCGCGTTCATCGGTCTCGGCATGCTGCTGGCCGGTAAATACTTGATAGACCAACGGATGAAAGCCCGTGCCGCAGCGCGCGCTGCGCATACTTTACCGCAAGGGAACACTGAGAAAGCCTGATGAACAAGGAAAAACGCATCAGTATTCTTGAGCGTTTGCGCGATAATAATCCGCATCCGACTACCGAGCTGGTTTACACCACGCCTTTCGAACTGTTGATTGCCGTGTTGCTCTCCGCCCAGGCCACCGACGTGAGCGTGAACAAGGCGACCGCAAAGCTTTATCCGGTCGCCAACACCCCGCAGGCTATCTTGGAACTAGGCGTTGACGGCCTGAAAGAGTACATCAAGACGATTGGCCTGTTTAATTCCAAAGCCGAGAACGTCATCAAGACCTGCCGTATTCTGCTCGACAAGCACGCCGGTGAAGTACCTGAAAACCGTGAAGCGCTCGAGGCTCTGCCGGGCGTGGGCCGTAAAACTGCCAACGTGGTGCTTAACACCGCCTTCGGTTGGCCGACTATCGCCGTTGATACGCATATTTTCCGCGTCTGTAATCGCACGCGTTTTGCGCCGGGTGACACGGTTGAAAAAGTTGAGGAGAAACTGCTGAAGGTGGTGCCTGCCGAATTCAAGCTCGACTGTCACCATTGGTTTATCCTGCACGGCCGCTATACCTGCATCGCGCGCAAGCCACGCTGCGGGTCCTGCCTGATTGAAGACCTCTGCGAAAGCAAAGAGAAGGTTTATCCCGAATAAGGGCCTGTCAATACCGCCGGGGTTAAGCTCTGTTTGAAGCCGCTATTATAAATATAATTTAATAGCGGCGCAGAGGGTTACAGGAAGGATTTCGCCTGTTTGAGGACCACGTTACAGGCCTTGGTTTTCACCTTTTCTTTCAGTTGAGTGAATCCCCCGCCGCCGAGGTTATTCAGATCCAGATTTTGACCGTTACCGGTATGCAAAATACCGCTTAGCCCATCCTGATAATCGACCTTTTGTGTCGCCGTACTGTTCTCAATCCCCAACTTATTCATCAATTTGTCTTTAACCGATGTGGCATTGGTTGCCGAGAGCACGTTATTTTGCACACAGTATTGCAGGATACCGGCCGCGTTGGTGCTGCTTTTCGAGGTCAGGTTATTTCCGCTGCCGTTCAATAAAGAGGTCAGCTGGCTCATCGAGGTGCCGTTCGCGGGCGTGCTGTTGCCGCTTCCGCTCAGTTGCTGATTCGCTGCATCCGACAGAGACCCGAGAAGGCTATTGGCCTGTGCGCCTCCGGCAATCAGAAGTCCGCTGGCTACCAGGGCCAAAATACTGCTACGAAATGCTTTCATCATTTGCTCCATCCATTTTGCGATTACAGATTCGTTTTATGTTGATCAACATAAGCTTGTCGCGAATGACGACGCATCGCAATAGGAATACGTCGGATAATGGCCCAGGGCAGAAAAGTTAAATTTATCTGCTGACGTTCGCGTTACCTTGTTGAGCCAGCCAGCGGCTTGCGGCACCAAAAAAGTGCTGGGCCAACGGCGTTGCCCTTCCCGCCTCGGCAACCACCAGCGCGGCGTGGCGACTCATTGGCGCGATATCCAGCGAGCAGCGCTTGAGTGCTGGCGTCATCTCATCAATCAAGTGACCTCTTGGCACCAGCGCACACCCCAGTCCGACAAAGACTCCCTGCATAAGCTGGAAGATAGAACTGCTTTCCAGAATCGGATGCAGCTCCAGTCCGTTGGTGCGGAAATAGTTATCCAGATAGCGGCGGAAATAGCGGCTTGGCTCTGACAGACACAGCGGCAGCTCCGCAACCTGCTGCACGCTCAGCTGGGTGAGCGGGCTAAGCTGCGGAAAGTGGTCGGGATGATAAACCAGGTCTACACCACCGTCGTGCAGAGGAAACAGCTGGAAACGCAGTTCGTTGAGGGTCGAAAACTCGAAGAAACCGATGCCAATATCCACCGAATGGCTGCTGAGTGCCTCGATCAGTTGATCGGCGCTGACCTCAGAGACCCGATACTCAAGTCCGGAATGCTCCTGGCCTATTCCCTTCAGCAGCGCCGCTAGCGACAGGCTGCACTGCGGCATCACGCCGATGCGCAGCGTACCGCTCAGGCCCTGCTTCAACGAGGCGACCTCAAGCTTGAGGCCTTCATAGACCGAGACAATCTCACGTGCCCAGCTCAGCACCCGCAAGCCTTCTGCGGTAAAGCCCTCGAAGTTGTTGCCACGGTTAATTAAATTGAGATCGAGCTCTTTCTCGAGATTCTTCAGCCGCATCGACAGGGTCGGCTGACTGACAAAACTCGCCTCGGCGGCGCGGCCGAAATGTTTTTCGCGCTCAAGATTACACAAATAGATAAGTTGCTTAATGTCCAAAGGCTTTATTTTCAGTAAGTTAATTGGGAGGCGCTGCGGTCATTAAGAATTTATATACTTGTAGAAGTACTGATTCGAAAAAACCGACCACAGGAATCTTTTATGTTCTTCGCACTATAGCGTTAATCATAGCGGAGGCGGTTAACAGGGTCACTCCCCCCTAACGACCGATTTACACTGTTTCGATGCCAGAAACAGTTTTTATGGCTCAATGCGCATTTTATCGACCTTTATAACTCACTTTGTGATGTGGGTAGGCAAACTTTTATCTCTCTTTGTTCTTAACGGTCTAGAATTGAATTACCCACCCACTCAAGAGAAACAATGAGTGGACGTTGATAGCTGACAAAAGGAAATTCAGATGAAAAAGGTTATTGTTATTTCAATCGCCGCTTTACTATCTGCCGTTGCTCTGACTGGATGCACACGCACGAGCTATGCAATCCATACCAATGACGCCCGCACTATTATCAGTGACGGTAAACCTGTTGAAGCCAGTACCGGGTTGATCGGATATACCGATGCCTGGGGCACCAAACAGCAGATAAATAAGGCCGACGTGAAAGAAATCTCCGCGCTGCCTAATTAATTGCGCAATCTCAATGGCACCGTGGAAATAGCCCAGGGTGCTTTTTTATTGACGCTCGCTGAGTGATGGCCAAAGCGCAGAGTTATAAACCTCGTCATTACCGCCATTGCAACAATTCCGGTCGATATCCATCCTGGTCGCTGACGCCTTTTCCTGCCACAAACTGCCCCATTAAGAGATGACGCAATTTTACGCGCTTCTTGCGCTGCTATTCGCAGCGGACAAATGTTCAATAACAACCCTGATTCTATAATCTGTCAAAATTTAACCAATGGGCCTGAAATCAGGACATTTTGAGTTGATAAGTATGTTCTCAATCTTTACTTAATCTAACAATCGCGTAAAGTTTGATTATTCTTTCTAAAAAGTGCTTGATATGACTCCAAACTTAAGGCGTTTTGTTTGCAGCACAACGGTATTATTTTTTGCGTCGCTCCCGGCTGTGTACGCCAGCGATGCGCTTGATAATGCGATTGTCGTTCCGCAGGGAGAGCAACGGGCTGCTACGTCCTCGCCTACCATAGCCGATATCTATCGCCAGTGTAAAAATGGCGCAACCTACGATGGAACCAAGGCTCAAGAGGGGCAGCGTCTCATCTGCAACGGTTTTATGATGGCGGCAGTTCAGTCGGCGACGAACAACGGAAACGGCACGTGCCCTGCCGTCACCTATCGACAGATTTTGGATAAGGTGAATCACAAAATTAGCGGCGTAGAACAGTGGCAGCAGCCTGCATTACCTTGGCTGGTCGCGGCATTAAAGGACGTCGGTTGTAAAGACCACTGATATAAAGCGAGGATGGCGTAACAACCTGCCCGTGAGGACAGATTGTTACGCGGTGAGTCAATCACTGACTCGGCGTGAAACTAGATTTTCAGTTTGATGTAATCGATAGCGCGGCTAACAATGCCACCCTTCGGCAAGTCTTCGAGCGCAACCAGTGGCACAGTTTTAATCACTTTACCGTTATCCACAATATTGATGGTTCCCACGTCCTGACCTTTGGTCAGCGGTGCATCAATCTGCTGATTGTTCAAGACGTACTGCGCCTTCACTTTTTCACTGTCTGCCTGCGGAATGTTCAGGTATACGTCGTCAAGGCTACCCACCTTAATCTGCGGTTTATCACCGAACCACACCTTCTCGGTCGAAACGCTCTGGCCCGCTTTGAATACCTGCATGCTGGTAAATTCACGGAAGCCCCAGGTCAGCAGCTTACGCGCCTGCTCTTCACGACCTTTTGAGCTTTTGCCTCCCATTACCACCGCAATCAGACGGCGATTGCCTTCTGTCGCAGACGCGATAATGTTGAAGCCCGCCGTTTCGGTGTGACCGGTCTTCAGACCATCAACGTTGAGATTTTTATCCCACAGCAGGCCGTTACGGTTGTTCTGAGTAATGTTGTCATAGGTAAGCGTCTTCTCGTCATACATATGATATTCCTCAGGCTCACCGCCGATAATCGCGCGCGAAAGCTTAGCAAGGTCGTATGACGTGGTGTACTGACCTGGCGCATCCAGACCGTGTACGGTCTCGAAGTGTGAGTTAGTCAGGCCGAGTTTTTGTACGTACTGGTTCATCATGCCAACGAATGCGTCCTGGCTACCGGCAACATAGTCAGCCATGGCCACGCAGGCGTCGTTACCAGAATCGATGATAATGCCCTGAATTAGGTTACGCACGGTCACGCGGTCGCCAGGTTTGAGGAACATCAGTGAAGAACCGGCCAGCACTTTGTTGCCTGCGACCCAGGCTTCCTGAGGCACAGTCACCACGTCATCCATGGTGATTTTATGCTGATCCAGCGCACGGTCGATGACATATCCTGTCATCAATTTTGTCAGGCTGGCAGGGTTGCGGCGCTCGTCAGGATTTCCGGAAGCCAGTACATCGCCGGTAGCGTAATCCATAAGAACATAAGAAGCAGCATCAATGCTGGGTGGCACTACCTGAAAATCGATCGGTGCTACGGCCCACGCATTGCTAGCAGAAACACAGATTACACCGGACAAAAGACTCAATACTAAACGCTTCACTTAATCATCCTCAAACGCACTTTTGAAGTCAGCCGAAACCCAGTCATTGGGAAAGCCGCACAAGGTTAAAACAACCCATTGGCGGCATAGGGTGCATCAATTCACGCAGAAGCTAAACAACAAGACTTTTGCTGAAAGTTTCACAATGAAACCATTTGCTTACAATTTCCAAATTTTGGGCCGTCATCAATGCGCTCTATCCCACAATTACAACATTCAATTAGACGTAAAGCATTATCCCTAATAAAGTTGTGACATAAAATTAACATTCCAGATAAATCTCTTTTAACAGATTAACCCACACACACCTGCGAAGACCTAAAATGAAATTCAAATCCGAGATAAAACCTTATACCGGCGCGGCGGGCGGTTGGGGTTCATTGGAAGCTACCACCCGTTACGTTTTCGACAGTAAAAAAGTGCTTTCCAACCTGCGTAACCTGATGCGTGTTAATAAAGGTCGTGGATTCGACTGCCCAGGCTGTGCCTGGGGCGACGATAACCACAGCACCTTCAGCTTCTGCGAAAACGGCGCCAAGGCGGTAAGCTGGGAAGCCACCCGTAAAGCGGTAGAGCCTGAGTTTTTCGCACAGCACAGCGTGGCAAAACTGCGTGAGCAAAGCGACTATTTCCTTGAATATCAAGGTCGCCTCACCCACCCGATGCGCTACAACCGCACCACCGACCGCTATGAGCCTATTTCGTGGGATGCCGCCTTCTCCCTGATTGCCAGCCACCTTAAGGGGCTCGAGGATCCTAATCAGGCTGATTTCTACACCTCCGGTCGCGCCAGCAACGAAGCTTCTTACCTGTATCAGGTATTTGGTCGTATGTTCGGCACCAACAACTTCCCTGACTGCTCCAATATGTGTCACGAAGCAAGCGGTGTCGGCCTCAAGCAGAGCATCGGCGTCGGTAAAGGCACGATTCGTCTGGACGATTTCGACAAGGCGGATGCGATTTTCGTTTTCGGCCAGAACCCGGGCACCAACCATCCACGTATGCTGCACAGCCTGCGTCACGCCGCCGATCGCGGTGCCAAGGTCGTGAGTTTTAACACTCTGCGCGAGCGCGGGCTGGAACGTTTTGCCGATCCGCAGAAACCGCTCGAAGTCGTGACCCCCAAAGCGGGCCGCATCAGCTCTGCCTATTACCAGCCGAATCTCGGCGGTGACATGGCCGCGATTCGCGGTATGGTCAAGGTATTGCTACAAGAACACCGCCAGCGTATTGCCTCCGGCGAAGCTTCATTATTTGACGAAGACTTCATCGAGAAAAACTGCCACGGCGTGGATGAATACCTGGATATCGTTGATCAGACTACCTGGGAGCAAATTACCCACCAGTCTGGCCTGACAGAGTTCGAGATCCGCGAAGCCGCCAACATCTATATGAAGGCTGAACGGGTGATTTGTACCTGGGCGATGGGTGTTACACAGCACAAACACTCCGTGCCGACGGTGCGCGAAATCACCAACCTACAGTTGCTGTTCGGCCAGCTGGGCAAACCGGGCGCTGGCCTGTGTCCGGTTCGTGGTCACAGTAACGTGCAGGGTAACCGCACCATGGGCATTGACGAGAAAGCGCCAAAACCGCTGCTCGACAGCCTTCAGCGTCATTTCAAATTTACCCCACCGCGTGAGCCTGGCCACAACACCGTTGAGGCACTCGAGGCGATGCTGCGCGGCGAAGTCAAAGTGCTTATCGCGCTGGGTGGCAATCTGGCCGCTGCGGCGCCGGATACGCCACGCACCGAGCAGGCGCTGAGCAACTGTGATTTAACGGTTCAGATAAGCACAAAGCTGAACCGAAGCCACCTGACACCTGGCCGCGAAGCACTGATTCTCCCCACTCTGGGGCGCACAGAGCTGGACATGCAGGCCACCGGTTCACAGTTTATCACCGTTGAGGACTCGTTCAGCATGGTCCACGCTTCTGAAGGCGTCGGCGTGCCGTTGTCGAGCGAACAGCGCTCTGAAACCGCGATTGTCTGTGGTATCGCCGACGCGGTGCTCGGTAAACGTTATCTGGACTGGATGGCGCTCGCGGATGATTACAACCTGATCCGTGACCACATCGAAGCGACTATCCCAGGCTTTAAGGACTTCAACAAACGCTGCGACATCAAGGGGGGATTCTACCTGGGTAACGCTGCCGCAGAATTGACCTTCAATACCCCAACCGGGAAGGCCAACTTCAGCGCCGCACCGCTGCCGGAGCGCGTGATCCCGATGGAAAATGACGACGCGCCGTTTACGTTGCAAACGCTGCGTTCGCACGACCAGTACAACACCACTATTTACGGCCTCGATGACCGTTATCGCGGCGTTTATGGTCAGCGCGAAGTGTTGTTCATCCACCCGCAGGACCTGGCTGACTTAGGCCTTGAAGACGGTGAGCTGGTTGAAATTGAAACGCTTTGGAATGACGGCATTGAGAGAAAGGTAAGCGGTTTCAAGCTGGTCAGCTACGACATCCCACGCGGGAATCTGGCGGCCTATTACCCTGAAACCAATCCGCTGGTGCCGCTGTCGAGCTTCGGCGATCAGACTCATACCCCAACCTCTAAATCGATTCCTGTGGCTATCCGTCGCTGTGAGGCGGTGGCCGATACGCGTCGTATTGCCTGATTGACTGTTTGGCAGGGTGCATTTCTTGCGCCCTGCCTTCCCATTAATGGCTACGGCCAGGCGATAAGATTTCCAAAACGCACATCGCGATACACGTCCAACTCATTGCGCGCCTCTGCGGGCCAGTCGACCGGATAACCGATGATCGCGTTGTCGGTTTTATCGTCCAGCGCTGCCAGCAGCGTTTTACGCTGGCTGCCGTAGGCATCAATCATCAACACCTCGGCCGCTTGGGTGAGGGTCTCCTCGACGCCATAACGCTGCGCAATGCGGCGAATAAATTCATCCGTCTGCGCCAGATACACCGCGTCACGCCGGTAAATAGCGTAATACAGTTCAATGTTTTGCCGTTCTTCTCCCTGTAATGCCGCGTTTGCCCGACAATAACCGGCAATCTCTCTGCGCAGCATCTTATTACCGCGCAGCAGCGGCTGACTTTTCAGGTAGACGTGCAGCCGACCGGCCAATACCCCCATCAGGGACACGCGCTCGACCTGTCCGTTACTGGAAAACTCGAAGGTTAAGGCTTCCCAATCCTTTCGCGCCAAACCGTAACGCAGCAGCCGACTGGTGAAAAAAAGCGCCGCCGGTAAGGTGTAGTAAGGCGTGACCGCCGACTTGACTATCCCGATACCTAAGCCAGACTGACGATTTTGCGCGATGCAGGATGCTCGCTCCCCCAGTCGCTGTTCGGGCGTGGCGTGCAGGTATTGATGTAACATCAGTGCCACATCCGCGGGAATATTCTCCGGCAACAGCGTAATGAAAGGCCTGGCTTTCTCCGTCGGTATGACTCTCTCACAGAGTTCGGTAAATTTGCCGCTCCATACGCGAAAAGGCTGAAAATCTATCTGCGTAATCTCAAGGTCCGCCAGCTCAACCTTTTTTCTGGTAAACAGATATTCCCGTAACTGTGAATAGTCGGCATTAAGATACTGTTGCTCACCCAGCCGTAAATATTGCAGAGCATGAACGCGATTATATTCCCGCACATAGTCTGCCACTCTGGCATGGCGATATTCCTCAAGCGCCTGCTGCAACTGTCGGTTTATTAATGCCGGATAACGGATAACTGCCGGGGTATTTTTGTACTTCACCAGCGCGTCGGCGAGTCGGATATATTCCTGCCTCTTGCCGGGGCCTTTTAAACAGGAGACGCAACTCACCGGGACGTCATCAAGGACATAATCGAGCCCGTACCTATAGGTTAGTAAAGCGAGAAAGTTTTCCGGCTCAAGGGAAAGCGTTTTGAAATAAAGCCTGGAGGGCAGGCTCAGGCTATTATCGGTCGACTGCGTCAGCGACATTGCCCGCATTGGCTCCCTCGGTAAAGGTAGCCCGAGGAGTAAAATGTCCATAACACTTTGATTAAATTCATATGCCAGCGCCGAAACCGAGGCATAGCGCCGGGTGTTAATTCTCTCCTCGACGGGCAACGGCACCACCCCTTGGCGAATGACCTCGCGGGTCTCCTCCTCACTGAGCGGGATGCTGCGCTCGATAAGCCGAGGCTGGTCGTGACGCCCCTCTCCGCTACTGATATTCATCGCCAACTGCATCTTGATTTTATCGATGAATTTCAATTGGAAATCGACGACGTTAGTGTCCTGATAGCCCCCGTGTTTATCTTCGTTATACCACGCCAGAATAGAGGCTTTAATGACTTCCAGCGTCGCCACCATCAACAGCGAATACGCGAAGGCTTTAGCACCGACTTTTCGGGTTATCATACCTGGAATATTGGCCAGAAAAATGTTGGAAAGCTCTTCGACAATAGCCAAGGTTGCCTGTATTGATTGCCGCTGATGTTCTCTTCTTCTATCCACCACAATATCCAGAAATCGCCTAATGTCATCTTCAAAGGCAAGAGGCTCGCCGTCGTCAGAATATATAAGTTGAGAGTTCAGGCTGACTCTGCCGCTAAAAGAGGAAAAGGTGCTCGCAAGGTCACCCATGCTGGCTGAGATTTCCAATGAATTAATCGGCAGAGTGAAAGAGTCTGAAGTGTGTAAGACGATAGGTCGCGCGCTGCCGAAATAATAGACCGGTTGCTCGGCCGTAGCATAGGTGGAAAATGACTCGATGCTCGAACCGTGCAGCCGGGCAATAGTATGCATCGCCGCAGAGGTGTCTTTGGCGGTGAATATTTCGGTGGGTACTTCGCTAGAGAGAGTTATTCCACGTGCCGGAGACATAAATAACGTCCGTGAAGAAGACAGCGTGTCGGTGGCTTCGGAAAACAGATCCTGTGGCCGAAATGAGAAGAGACTTTTAACGGTTTTCGTGAGCTCGACGCCCTTCTTTGCCACCAGGGAGAGCGTGGGCGCCTCAAAGCTACACACGATATTTTTTTCAACGTTATCATAAGACGGGGAGCGGAACCCGTCGTAACATCCCCACAGCGGGATAAACGACGCCAGAGAGATATCTCTCGCCCAGTCCTCCATACGGGTCAAAAAGGTGCTGCCAATCAGCTTGTTCTTGCGGGCGCTGCTAAAGGCAATGCGGTCGACAAAACAGGTCGCTGCCTCAGAGAAATCATCATCGACAATAAAGCTACCCAGTTCGCTGAACGAAAGATCGAGACCACCGTCAATCTGCTCAAACTCATATCCCGTCTTCTCGAGAAAGGCGCTTTTAATATCCCCTTCCTTGAAGAACTTTTTATTATTCAGCATATCGGCGCGGGCCTCATTTTCATTTGGCCCCAGGAAAGAGCACGAACCGGAGTCATCGATAAAAAACAGGTATTTACTGGTATTGAACTCAAAGGAAACCACGCCCCCCTGAAAAAGATTACTATTGCTCAGGCTGCGAGCAGCCCCCTTTATCCAGCAGTTGAGAATGATAATTTGAATACCGACTTTTACCTGTCCTTTTCGTGACTGATTAAACCAGTTATCGATAATAAACCTCAGCGTTAATTCAACCGACGAAATCAGTGAGTCACGAATAATGTTTATTCGGTCATTCTTGGCAAGCGTATTGTCGTCTTTATAAAAGGCATAAATTTGTTCGACCACTACGTGACTGCTCAGCTTCAGCGCCTGGGTTCGCTGCTTGTCTATCAGGTGAAATGTAGACAGTAGCTCGATAACCCGCTCGAGGTTGTTTTCACTGAGTCGCTCATGCAGCAAGTCCTGCGCCATCAGCTGGACAACAAAACTCAGCGGAGGGTGGGTCAGCATAGACCTGAACTTTTTCCTGTCGGCGGGTGTAACGGAAACGTCGGTAATGAGATAAATAAATTCATTACATCGCTCCAGCGGCTTACCCCTTTTTTCCTGCGGAAAATATTGCTCAATCAGCAGACCCAACATCAACTTCCAGCCGCGCATTTCATGAGTGTGATAGGCCTTGTTTTTTAACAGGTGAAAGGGGAAGGCCAGGATTGCTATTATATCAGCAAGACGTTTATCGATATAATCACTGCCGGATTTTATTTTTATAAAACGTTTTAGTTCAAAACTTAGCGCGGCATCAATATAACCAAAGCGTTTAAGTAAATAATAGAGTTCACCACCGTCCTGTTCATCGAAAATATTTTCTATTTTCAAAAGATGGAAAATATAATTTATATAACCGTTTACCGCCCACGTGCGCGATTGATTGCGCATATCCAGATTGGCGCAGGCATAAAAGCGTTGCACCGGCACGGGCATTATTTGCTCTTTATCGCTGCACAACCAGGCAACGGTAACATCGTCGAGCATCGCTTTGACCAAATCGATGAGGGTGAAATCGGTCGAATCGGCGATAAAAAGCGGCTTATATCGCCGGGTAATATCGTCGTAAACATACTCATTAGGGAAAATACGCTCGATATTGGGCGTATTATTCTTTGCCCGATCGCTCGGGTCAGGAGGTAAAGGCACGCTATTTATTGCCCTCGGAGCCCTGTTGCCGGTGTGCCAGCGGTGAGGAACATAATCAGCCTGCGGCTGAGCGTATACCCTGCCTATGATGCTCATCCGGCGTTCAATGCGCTGGATACCACGAGTCAGGGTGGCCATTATCGAATCAACGGTCAAAGACTGCGCGTCAAACGCGGGACGGGCTGGTGAAACGCCGGTCGCCACCGGCGCAGAGAGGTCCAAAAACCACGCTCCCGCCGTGTCCAGGGTCACGCCCAGCCTTCCGGTGGTCATTGCCAGCGCAATCTGTCGTTGCTGAGGCCATACGCGAGCATAACCCGCCACTCCTGCCGTCACAAAACCCACCGCCGAACCGTTCTCGGACGGCGCATTGACGCAGTACCCTCCCGGCGCTGCCCGATAATGTCCGCAAAAAAAGGCGCTAGACTGTGGGGCAATCTCATAGCGCCCTATCGCCGACGGCGGCCCGTAGCAAGGAGCCATTCCGGGTAGGCGATATCCCGGCAGGGTTTCGGCATCAGTCGTCAGAGGCGCGGCCTGTTGCTGCGCGTGGCGGGTATCCTTTTGCCACCCGGTCCGGTCAGCTGTATCAGGAAACGCCAGCCGCAAAGGGTTGCAGGTCATAATATGGTAGAGCGCAGTCCCCAGACCGTTGATCAACGCGTTGGCCTGTTTAAGCATCGGAATCAGGGCGAAAACGGCCATTTCCGGCGTGATATAGCGGCCGGTAAGGCGTGATGAAAGGAACAGCAGCAGCGGCCTTTCACATTGCGCGGCGATTTCGTTCGCTGTTATCCCTCTTAATGCACCGGCCTGCGCAAGCGCCCTGCTAAGTTGCCTTAAAACCTGCCTGTTGAACTCAACTGGGATACCTGCCGCAGAAAGCCCTGCAAATGACAGAAAGTAGGCCATCTGTTTCGAAAACTCGCTGTCCTCTATTTCTGGAGGCGGGAAAGGTGCGGGTTGATAAAGCGCATTAAGCAGTTGCAAATTTTCAGCTGTCCGCAGCGCGTGATCCGCTTTGACGACGTCAATAAAAGGTGCAAAACAAGGACCCTGAAGCAAAGGTTGAGAAGCGCGGCTCAGCAACGTTTCAACCATCGCGTTCAGCCTGCCGCTCAGCGGCTCAACCCGAGACTGATAGCCGACAATAAAAGATTGGGAAAGCAGCGCCACCGGCGCGTTTCTGATACGGTCAATAAACTGTGTGAAGCCGTTGTAGGTTTTCAACAAACTCAAAACGGGAGTAGTCGGTTGACCCACGGCCTGAATCGCGTCCTTCTGAGCATCAACTGGCATCGCACCCCCCTTTAATGAGAATGAAGGTTCCCGGCCATTGTGGGGTGATTTTTAAACGAATGAAGTATTCGCTGCTATAACATTCCGCTCAACGTTTAATTATCAGCCAGCAAAATAGCCACAGACGGCTTTTCATCTGCTTTAATAACGTCAAAATAGGCAGATGCCGCTTGCCCACGATGGCCGATTCGCGTAAAACTGTCTGCCGCTAATCGAACCACTCTAACCTCATTCTCTGGACGATATGTTTCAAGATAACCCGCTGCTCGCACAGCTAAAACAGCAACTTCACTCTCAGACTCCGCGCGTTGAAGGCATCGTAAAAGGAACTGAGAAAGGCTTTGGCTTTCTTGAAGTAGACGGTCAAAAGAGCTATTTCATCCCACCTCCATACATGAAAAAAGTCATGCATGGCGACCGGGTTATTGCTTCCGTTCAAACAGAAAAAGAGCGTGAAATCGTTCAACCTGAAACGCTGGTAGAACCTTTCCTCAGCCGTTTTGTGGGCCGCGTGATCAAAAAAGACGATCGTCTTTCGATCATGCCGGACCATCCGCTGCTGCGCGACGCCATTCCATGCCGCACCGGCCGTAACTTCAATCATGAAGTTAACGAAGGTGACTGGTGCGTGGCAGAAATGCGCCGTCACCCGCTGAAAGAAGGCGATCGTGGCTTCCAGGCCGAACTGACCGAGTGGATAACCACCGGTGAAGACGACCTGGCCCCGTGGTGGGTTACCCTGGCACGTCATAACCTCGAGCGCGAAGCGCCAGAATTTGATGTGACTGAACTGTTGGAACAGGGCCTGACGCGTGAAGACCTGACCGCCCTGCCGTTTGTTACCATCGACAGCGCCAGCACCAAGGACATGGACGATGCCCTCTACGTTAAAGATAACGGCGACGGCACACTACAACTGAATATCGCCATTGCGGACCCAACGGCCTACGTGACCGAGGGCAGCGACGCCGACAATCTGGCTCGCAAACGCGCGTTCACCAACTACCTGCCGGGCTTCAACATTCCAATGTTGCCGCGTGAACTGTCCGACAACCTGTGCTCACTGCTGCCAAATGAACGTCGCCCGGTGCTGGCGTGTAGCGTGACCTTGTCTGCCGACGGCGCACTGGGTGACGATATTCGCTTCTACGCTGCGTGGATCGAATCAAACGCCAAACTGGTTTATGACGAAGTTTCCGACTGGCTCGAAGACGTTGGCGAATGGCAGCCACAGAATGAGACCATCGCCCAGCAGATTCGTCTGTTAAAGCGCGTGTGTGACGTTCGCTCCGCATGGCGTACCGCTAACGCGCTGGTGTTTAAAGACCGTCCAGACTTCCGCTTCGTGCTGGGTGAGAAAGGCAACGTGCTGGAAATCATCGCCGAGCACCGCCGCATCGCTAACCGCATCGTTGAAGAGTGCATGATTGCTGCCAACGTCTGTGCCGCTATTGCGCTACGCGACAACCTCGGTTTCGGCGTTTATAACGTGCACAACGGTTTCGACCCGCTGCTAGTTGAGAACGCGGTTGCCGTGCTACAGGCCAACGACGTTGAGGCAGACGGCCCAACGCTGCTGACGCTGCCTGGCTTCTGCGACCTGCGCCGCAAGCTTGATGCGATGCCAACGCAGTTCCTCGACAGCCGCATTCGTCGTTTCCAGACCTTTGCTGAAATCAGCACCGTGCCTGGTCCGCACTTCGGCCTGGGCCTTGAGGCTTACGCCACCTGGACATCGCCAATCCGTAAATACGGCGATATGGTTAACCACCGCCTGCTGAAAGCGATGATTACCCAGCAGACCGCCGAGAAGCCACAGGACGAAATGACCGTTCAACTGGCCGAACGCCGCCGTCTGGGTCGTATGGCCGAGCGCGACGTGGGTGACTGGCTGTACGCCCGTTACCTGGAAGACAAAGTCGGAACCGACACAAAATTTAGCGCCGAGATTATCGACGTCACCCGGGGTGGCCTGCGCGTTCGCCTTCAGGACATCGGCGCCGTTGCCTTCATTCCTGCGCCATTCCTGCACGCCGTTCGCGACGAGCTGGTGTGCAGCCAGGATACTGGCACCGTGCTTATCAAAGGTGAAGTTGCCTATCGTCAGAGCGACATTATCGATGTCAACATCGCTGAAGTTCGTATGGAAAACCGCAACGTGATCGCTAAACCTGCCGCCTAACGGCTTGCTGCATCACGCAAAAACCTGTCGGTATTTATCGGCAGGTTTTTTTTCGCCTAATCGTTGACGATCAATGCGCAAGGATTGGCATGCGGCGCTCGGCCGGAGTAAAGTGTCAGCCAGCAATTCAAACAAATGATTATCATTATCAATTATTATTTGTCATGACTTAGGAATGCCTGCAACGATGAGTTTACCTGTGAAACCCCCTATCAACGTCTCCACCACCTGCTGCATCGTCGGCGGCGGCCCCGCTGGCCTGATGCTTGGCTACCTGCTGGCCCTCAAGGGGGTCGACGTCACGGTGCTGGAGAAACATGCTGACTTTTTGCGAGATTTTCGCGGCGACACCATCCACCCTTCGACGCTGGAAATCATCTGGCAACTGGGCTTTCTTGACGAGTTTCTCAGGCTGCCCCATCAACGCGCCGAGAAGCTGTACGGTGAAATCGCCGGAAAAGAAGCGACGATTGCCGACTTCACTCGTCTGCCGACCCAATGCAAATTTATCGCCTTTATGCCGCAGTGGGACTTCCTGAATTTTATCGCCGATAAGGCGCGCCGGTTGCCTAACTTTAGGCTGCTGCAGCAGGCAAGCGTTGACGACCTTCTCCAGCAAGATGGCAAGGTGGTGGGCGTAAAGGTCACCACGTTGGAGGGCGCGCAGGAAATTCGCGCACTGCTTGTGGTGGGCTGTGACGGTCGTCGCTCAGTGGTTCGTGAAAAAGCCGGACTTGAGGTAATGAACTTTGGCGTACCGCGCGACGTGCTGTGGCTGAAGGTTAAAAAACGTGACAACGATCCTCAGTGGACCACCGGCCATCGCGGCCCACGCAAGGGCTTTATCATGATCGATCGCGGTGACTACTGGCAGTGTGGATACTCCATCAACAAAGGCAGTCTGGAGGACATGAAACAACAAGGGCTTGCCGCTCTGGTAACCTCTATTGCTGAGATTTCACCGTTTGACGAGGCTCGCCTGCTGACTGACATTACCGACTGGGAACAGGTCAAACTGTTGGAGATTCGTATCGATCGCCTGAAGAAATGGTCAAAGCCCGGCCTGTTGTGCATCGGGGACGCGGCACATGCCATGTCTCCGATTGGCGGCGTCGGCGTGAATCTGGCTATTCAGGATGCAGTCGCTACCGCCAATATTATCGCGCCAGCGCTGCTTAAAGGCCGCTTGACGCTCCGGGATTTACAGCGCGTACAGCGCCGCCGCACCTTCCCAACCTGGGCCACCCAGTCGCTGCAAATCATGATAAGTAAAGCAGGACAAAAACCGCGTCGCAAAGCGCCTTCTGGTATGGAGCTGTGGCTGCGGCAACGTGCATTTATCCCGTTCCTGTTTGGCCGTCTGATTGGAATTGGCTTCTTTAAGGAAAATTTCAAAAGGTAATCTTAAGGTATAGCGTGGTAAAATCGCTCGCAAATTATTGATAACGAGCCTGATATGTCTTCATCTGAGATTTTACTGCGTTTGCAGGATGTGAGCTTTAGTCTGAATAACCAGGTGCTTTTGCGCCCCACGTCATTAGAACTCTTACCCGGCGAGTTCACGTTGCTAACCGGACCGTCGGGCAGCGGCAAAAGTACGCTGCTTAAAATTGTGGCCTCGCTGCAAAATCCGACCCGCGGCACAGTTTATTTCGAAGGCAAGGATATCCGCACCCTCAAGCCAGAGTCCTACCGTCAGCAGGTTTCCTACTGTTTCCAGACGCCGGTGCTGTTCGGCCAAACAGTGCTCGACAACCTCTCGTTGCCTTACCAGATACGCGGCAAGAAAGTCGACAAGTCGGCGATGGCCGACTGGCTCGAGCGCGTTAATCTGTCTCGCTCCCTGCTGGAGAAAAATGTGCAAGAGCTCTCAGGCGGTGAAAAACAGCGTGTCTCGCTGCTGCGAAATCTGCAATTTCTGCCCAAGGTGCTGCTGCTCGACGAAATCACCAGCGCGCTGGATGAAGAAAATAAGCAGAACGTTAATGCAATTATTGCCGAACAGGTTAAACAACAGCGCCTGTCGGTGATTTGGGTCACCCACGATAGCAACGAGATTCGCCACGCTCAGCGGGTCATTACCTTAACGCGTGAAGCCGCAGGAGAGAGCAGCCATGAATCAGCATAACATCACCAATGAGTCACTGGGACTGGCGCTGGTTCTGGTGGTTGTCGCGCTGCTGATAAGCAAGAAAGAGAAGCTCGGGCTGGAGAAGGACATTATCTGGAGCGTGGCGCGCGCCGTCGTGCAGTTGATTATCGTCGGCTACGTGCTCAAATACATTTTTGAAGTCAATAACGGCTGGCTGACCGTATTGATGGTGCTGTTTATCTGCGTCAACGCCGCGCTCAACGCCAAGAAGCGCAGCCGCAATATCGATAACGGCTTTATCATTTCGTTTATTGCTATCACCGTCGGCAGCTCACTCACGCTGTCCGTGCTTATCCTCACGGGCTCGATTGAGTTCCTGCCGATGCAGGTTATCCCCATCTCAGGCATGATAGCCGGCAACGCCATGGTCGCCGTCGGTCTGTGCTACAGCAACCTTAACCAGCGTTTCGCCGACAACCAGCAAAAAATCCTCGAGATGCTGAGCCTCGGAGCCACCAGCAAGATGGCCTCAGGGACAATCATCCGCGACAGCATTCGTTCAGCGATGATTCCCACCGTAGATGCTGCAAAAACCGTGGGATTGGTGAGCCTGCCGGGCATGATGTCGGGACTTATCTTTGCCGGTATCGACCCTGTAAAAGCCATCAAGTATCAAATAATGGTGACCTTTATGCTCCTCGCCACCGCAAGCCTCTCAACGATTATCGCCGGGTATTTGGCCTATAAGCGTTTTTATAACGACCGAGTTCAACTAAAAGTCCAAAAGTAGGGGCTTTTTATTGCAAAATTTTCGGGGTAAAGCCTTTGATACCGAGGCATTTTTTGAGCGGCGGCTCTGATCCGCTTTTAGACCAAGGGCACGTGCTTTGCACGCTGGGCGCGTGCCTTTGACCCAAAAGACTTGACCTTAAAAAAATCTGCAATTAAAAACCCAAATTTTATTTACGGCCCCATCGCCGGGCGGTGGCAGAGGTACGCCATGGGGTCATCAGGTATTCCAGCAAAATGACCAGCAGAAAACTTACCACCCCAAGCAGCGCCAGGAACGCGATTGCCGAGAAAGTACCCGCGGTATTTAATCGAGAATTAGCCTGCAAAAGATAGGCCCCCAACCCACCGCTGGTCGAAGCCGTCCACTCGCCGATAACAGCACCAGTGACGCTGAAGGTCGCCGAAAGCTTGAGCGCCGAGAACAGCGGCGTATAGGTCGCCGGAAGCTTCACGTAGCGGAAAATACTCCAGCGTGAACCGCCCATCGACTTCACCAGATTCAACATGTCTTTATCAACCGAATTAAGTCCATCGAGCACGTTGACCACCACCGGGAAAAATACCACCAGCGCCACAATAACCAGCTTGGGTGCCAGACCGAATCCGAGCCAGATAGTCAACGCCGCAGCGATAGCAATCACCGGCACCGCCTGACTGGCAATCAGAATGGGGTACAGAATGCTGCGGATCCACGGCGTGGCGTCCATCAGGACGGCGAAGATAAAACCCGCCCCCGCGCCCAGCACAAACCCCATCACAAAGGTGACGAAGGTAATGCGAAATCCTTGCAGCAACACCGGCATGTCAGAAAGCATGTGCTGCCAGGTCTGCTCTGGCGATGGCAGCACATACGGCGGAATATGATAAATCCGCACCGCCAAATCCCACACCAGCAGCACCAAAAGCAGCGCAGCAAGCGGGCCACCCAGCGGCAACAGCAGTTTCTTCAACAGCAGCGGCTTGCGTTCCGAGGTCAGGCTACGGGCATCAGTCATGAGTCAGGGGTTCCTGTAGGTCTTGGTCGGCGTGGCTTTCCGTAAACACCAAATCGAGGATTTTTCGTTTCAGCACGGTAAACTCCGGGCTGGTCAGGCAGGAAAGTGGCCTTGGCCGCGGAATGTCCACCGTCAAGATTTCTCGAACACGTCCCGGCCTCGGCGACATCACCACCACGCGATCGGCCAGATAGACCGCTTCGTCGATATCGTGGGTCACAAAAATCACCGTACGTTGTTGTTCAGACCATACCGTCAACAGCCACTGCTGCATAGAAAGACGGGTCTGCGAGTCCAGGGCGCCGAAGGGCTCATCGAGCAGCATGATTTCGTGTTGCATCGCTAGCGTACGCATCAGCGCCACACGCTGGCGCATGCCGCCCGACAGCGCCGCTGGATAGTGATGGATAAACTCACCCAACCCATAGCGTTGGGCCAGCGCCACACCCGCCGCGCGCTGTGCCTTAGTGGCTCCGCCCTTAAGAATGGCCCCGAGCACGATGTTATCAATCACCGTCATCCACGGCAGCAGCAGGTCTTTTTGCAGCATATAGCCGACGTGACCGCTTGTTCCAGTGACATTCTGATTATCAATGAGAATTTTGCCAGAGTCAGGCGTCAGAACGCCCGAAACGAGGTTAAACAAGGTGCTCTTGCCACAGCCTGAAGGCCCGACGATGCAGACAAACTCGCCCTGCTGAATATCAAGATTAGTCGGTGCCAGGGCAGTCATACTGCCAAAACGACGTGTCACCTGTTGCAGCGACAGTTTGGGGTATGTCATCTCTCACCTTTTCCTCATACGTCAGTGTGCAGGTTAAATCACTACAAAATTTCGCATTTTTCGCGACCAAACCACACTAAATCTTCCACTTTCACCGCCACTTCACCGCGCTGTGCAAAAGGTTCGATCGCCCATGCGCCCCACATCGGCGTCGCATTACCGGCATCGATAAAACCGTGCGTATAGGCCGCCCCAGCGGTCAGAGAATGGCCGATATTACCCAGCAGGTCGAGCAGGATAAATCCCTCCTGAGTGAGCCGCTGGTGTGAAAGACCGAACAGTTCGTTGGCAGGCATCCCCGGACGGCAAAGCGCCAACGTCTCATAATGAAGACGCTCCAGATCACGTAACGCTTGGGTGGCCTCGGGATAATCGCCGACAATGGCACAGCGTGTGCAGTCGCCCCAAAAGCCCTCGGCAGTTATCGGGTGCACGTCGACCATCAGCACATCCTGCTCGGCGGCGGCCCGCTCCCCCGGCCCTTGCGTTGGAAAGCACACGCGGGTGTTTTCCCCCAACCCAACGTTGGTGATGGTCCAGATGCCCTGTACGCCCTGCTCGTAGAGAGAGGTATGAACCACCTGCTCGACGTCAATTTCTCGAATTCCGGCACGCGCTGCGGCAACGCCCGTCAGCGCAGCCTGTTTTGCCATCCTCTGCGCCGCCCGCAGTCCCGCGGGGGCATCAAAAGCAATGTCCGGCCCGGGACGATAGGTCCAGGCCGGTTTGAGGATAGAAGGTGAGCTCATCATGGCTCCTTACGGCAGGTACTGATTGGTGAAATATTGGTCGGCAGGAAGAGGATCCTTGACGATGCCTTCGGCTTTAATGGCGGTCAGCAGACTCTGCCAGGTTGCGGCTTCCTGTGCCAAGGATTTGCTGTCGGCAGGCTTCAGCAGCGGCACGGTATCGGCCCATTGCTGCTTGATATAAACCGGGTCGTAGGCTTTGCTGTAGGCGGTCGCAAACGCCTGCACGCCCTCGTCAGGATGGTTAACGGCGTAGGCCATACTTTTCACCGTTGCACGCATAAAGGCCTTGGCCAGCTCAGGATTGGCCTTCAGCCAGTCCTGATTACCCGCCAGCATGAAAATAGGCGTATTAGGCACGCCGTGGGCGATAGCGGGCAAAAATTCTGGTTTCTGTTTACCCGTGGTGGTCATCTCGGTGCCTTCGGCGTTAGTAATGCCGGTAATGACATCAACGCGTTTTTGCAGCAGCAGCGGTACGGTATCGTCTGCGGCGGTCACCATCTGTACGTCATTCAGCGTCAGACCGGCGCTTTTTAGCATCAGCGCCAACTGGGCTTTGGTCCAGGCGTCGTTATAAATGCCGACGCTTTTCCCCTTCAGGTCCGCCACGGTATAAGTTTTGCCCTGCTGGCTAATAATGCCCCAGTTATTGCCGTTGCCGTAACGACCAATAGCCTCGACCGGCGCCCCCTGCTCTTTGGCAAAGATGATGTCCATGACTGTGGTAAACGCGACGTTTGCCCGCCCGGTCCCCAGAAACTTCATGGTGTCAGCCACGGTGGGCGGCGCCACGATATCCAGGTCGATCCCTTCCTGCGCGTAAAAACCTTTTTCCTTGCCCAGGATCCACGGGATCCAGAAACCGTCGGCCACCGGCCATTCCTGAATAAAGGTCACTTTGGTCAGCGAGGCCGCCGAGGCCGTGGCTATCCCCCCTACCGCCGGCAACAGAGTACTCATCAGCGTTGCCGCCGCTAAAATGGTCCCAGCTAAAAATGTACGTCTTTTCATGTTCATTTCTCCGGCAGTTTTAGAGGAATATTTAGTCAAGCCTCCTGCATATTGGGGGGGGACATTATTTTATGTCAATCAATTTGTTGAGTATTTTTGAGCTTGAAAAGTACCGCGAACGGTGACATTTATAATCCGCGTACAGGTTAAAAATTAACCTGCCTAATCAGGAGCGGCTAAGATGCCCAATAAATCACCGGAAGCCCCGTTAACCGTGGCCTGTCTACAGATGGAACCTGTGTTCGGCGACACCGAGCGCAATATTGCCACCTCAATTTCAATGATTGAGCAGGCCGCGGCTCAGGGCGCTCGCCTGATGGTTTTGCCAGAGTTGTGCAATACCGGCTACGTTTTCGCGTCTCGCGCCGAAGCATTCGCACTGGCAGAAACGATTCCTGGCGGCCCGTCCACTCGGGCGTGGTGCAATTGCGCGGCGCAGCTTAACGTCTACCTGGTCGCCGGGATCACCGAGAGAGAGGGAGAAAGTCTTTATAATTCCGCAGTGGTTATCGGCCCGGAAGGTTTCATTGGCCGTTACCGTAAGGTGCATCTTTGGGGAGATGAAGCCCTGTATTTTGAGCCGGGTAATCTCGGGTTTCCGGTATTCAAGACGCGCATCGGCACACTCGGTTGCCAGATTTGCTACGACTGTTGGTTCCCTGAAAGCTTCAGAATGGCCGCGTTACAGGGGGCAGAAATCGTCTGCGTTCCGACCAACTGGGTGCCCATCCCCGGTCAGGATCCTCACCGCGAGGCGATGGCCAATATTTTGGTCATGGCCGCCTCTCACAGCAATTCCCTGTATATTGCCGCCGCCGATCGGGTCGGCACCGAGCGCGGTCAGCCTTTTATCGGCCAGAGCCTGATAACCAGCTACACCGGTTGGCCGGTCGCCGGCCCCGCCAGCGTCACCCAGCCAGAGATTGTCATCGCCACGGTGAATCTGGCGGACGCCAAACGCCACCGCAACTGGAATGATTTTAACCAAGTATTGAAGGATCGCCGTCCGGAAACCTATGAGCCAACGGGCGTTGTCAAATGATTAAGCCTTAAAAAGCTTACCACTCTGATATCAGGGGCGGATATCGCCGCCCCACGAACTTAAAAAAATTTCATCGTATTAAAACGTGTTACCGGGTGATGACCTGCTAGATTTGCGGCACATCAATGTCCCACAGGCATCCTGCGTGCTGTGTTTCAATCAGCCACGGGGGATGGGCCTTTAACAACCCGCGCGCGCCCTCGTCACCGCACAATGCCTCAAGGGGGTGCCTCATCGTCAGCGGGAAACCCACAGGATGCCCTACCTGCCCGCGGTAAACTGGCCGCGCGCATTGCCCCTGCTGCACGGACTGCGCGACCGCAACGAAAATCTCAGGCTTGATGAAGGGCATATCTGCTAGCGCAATAATCCAGCCCGACCAGTCAGCTCTCGCCCTAACGCCTGCGGCAATCGAGTCACCCATACCCTCGCTCTCCAGGCATAGATAAGGCACTGCCGCTCGCTGACAAAAATCCTGTAGCATCACGTCTTCAGGGCGCAATACAACCTGTATATCCAGCTCGCTGCGCTGGATGTTCTCCAGGCTTTGTTCAAAGACAGTTAGCGAGGAGTTTTTTAGCGTTTCCAGCAGCTTGTGTCGCCCCGTTGCCGCACGAAAGCGCTGACTCTTTCCTGCCGCCAGCAGGATAACTCCCGGCTTGGTCATCGCGTTATTCTCCCGATAAAAAATGAGTCTGCATTATTCGCAGACTCATTCCAAGCACCATCATTTATCACCCAGGCTTATTGCTTGCGTTGGTCTGCCACCTGTTTCGACGTCACCGTCCCGGTTTTATCACCAAACTGATGGAGCACATAGTTGGCGACTGCGGCAACTTCATCGTCAGAATATTTAGCGCCAAAATCAGGCATCATCACCTGCTGCTGCCCGACGCTGATTTTGGTGCCGTGCAGAATGGCCTGTATGACGCTGCGGCCCTGCGGGTCGTTCACCGCCGTGCTGCCTTTCAGAGAGGCATAAGGCGTTTGGCGCCCCTCTCCATTCCACTGATGACAGCCGCTACAGTCTCCGGCAAACAGCTGACGCCCCAGGGAGTTGTCCTGATCGGCGGGGAGGATGGCACTGGAGTTCATCGCACCTTTCGGCCGCAGATTGACGGCACTGCCCACGTCGGTTTTGACTGGCTCAATGTTACGCAGATAGTTGACCAGCGCCTGGTTATCTTCCGGCGTCAGATACTGGGTGCTGTTTTCGATAACCTCGGCCATCGGACCCGACGCGCTGCTGCGACCCGCTGCGTGGCCCTGAGAGAGAAACTCGGACAGCTGCTGCTCGCTCCAGTCGCCGATCCCGGTCTGTTTATCCGGGGTAATGTTTCCGGCAAACCAGCCCTGAACCGCCATACCTCCCAGATACTGACTCTGGTTCAGACCAAAGGCCACGTTGCGCGGGGTATGACATTCACTGCAGTGGCCCAATGCCGTCGCCAGATACGCCCCTCGATTCCACTGAGCGTCATGATGCGGGTCAGCAACAAAGCGGCTTTGATGGAAGAAAGCCAGATTCCAGAACTTCATGCCCCAGCGCTGATTAAAGGGGAAAGACAGTTCATTCTGGCGATTCGGCTGTTTCACCCCCGGCAGACTGAAAAGATAGGCTTTGATGGCCAGCAAGTCCTCGCGGCTCATGCCGGTATAGGAGGTATAGGGCATCGCCGGATAGAGATTACCTTCTGGCCCCACGCCTTCACGCACGGCGCGAACGAACTGTTCGTCGCTCCAGTTGCCAATACCGGTCTCTTTATCGGCGGTAATGTTAGTGCCATAGATTGAGCCAAACGGCAGCTTGAATCTGAAGCCCCCGGCGAAAGGTTTACCGCCGGGGGCGGTGTGGCACACGACGCAGTCGGCGGCTCGAACCAGATATTTCCCGCGTTCAATCGGGCTGGTGATGCTCGCAGGTGCACCAGAAAGCGGAGCGGTCGGTTCAGCTCCGACCGGTCGTAACAACAGATAAACCACGTAAATTAATGCAATCACCACCCCAGCTGCGATAAGCCACAGGATACCTCGAAGCCCTTTTTTCATCCTTTAGCCTCCTGCGAGAGGGCATTGGCCGCCTGGTGGATAGCGGCACGGATGCGGACATAGGTCGAACAGCGGCACACATTGCCGCTCATCGCCGCGTCAATGTCGGCGTCTGTCGGATTCTGTTTTTGTGCCAGCAATGCGCTCGCAGACATAATCTGTCCCGACTGACAGTATCCACACTGTACGACGTCGAGATTGACCCAGGCCAGTTGCACCGCCTTTCCGGTCGGCGTTTCACCGACGGACTCGATAGTCGTTATCTTCTTGCCTGCCGCGCTCGCCACGGTGGCCTGACAGGAGCGCACCGGCACGCCGTCGAGATGTACCGTACACGCGCCGCACATCGCAATGCCACAGCCAAATTTAGTGCCGGTCAGCCCGGCTTCGTCACGTAAAAACCACAGCAAAGGCATCTGCTCGTCGCCGTTGAACTCGATGGATTTATTATTAATGATCAAAGTAGTCATGGTTTCCTCAGACTTAAACGGTTTCAGACGTGCCGGGACGATGGAATGGCAGGCTGAGTGAGCTACGTGGCCGCCCCAACAGAGCCAGGGCATTACCCACAGCCGGAGCAATCGTCGGCAACCCCAGTTCGCCAACGCCGCTCGGCGGCTCTGAGGAAGGGACGATGATAACTTCCACTTCCGGCATCTCATTGATGCGCAAAGGGCGATAATTGTTGAAGTTTGATTGTTCAATGATCCCGTCTTTCATCGAGATATTGCCAAACAGGGCGATGCTTAACCCGTAGCCGATACCGCCCTCGATTTGTGCCTTAATCACGTCGGGATTCACGGCGATACCGCAGTCAACGGCGCACCAGACTTTATGCACCCTAGGTATGCCTGCTTCTCCAATCGACACTTCGGCAATTTGGGCAACGCGGGTACCGAAGGCCTTGGCAACCCCCACGCCGCGCATTCTGCCGGGCGTCGAGGCTGGCCCCTTCCACTGCGCAGCTTCTGCCACCGCGCGTAACACGCCCGCTTCTCGCGGCGCGTCGCCCATCAGCGCCAGCCTTCCCTCGACCGGGTCCTGCCCGGTTTCATGCAGCAGTTGGTCGATAAAGCTCTCGATCGCATGCCCGGTATGCGTACTGCCGACGGAACGCAGCGAGGTCGTCGGCACCTGTCCTGGCAAAATATGCGCGTCACAGCGGAAGTTTTCGAAGGTGTACGGCAGCTCTTTAGCCCCTTCAACCATGGTGCCGTCGATACCGTTTTTAATCATTGCCGCGAACACACTGCCCTCGGCAAAAGAGTGCCCCGCCACGGTATTAGTCCAGGCGACAATTTTGTTGTCCTTTATTGCCGCACGGAACCGATGCAGGATCATCGGTCGATACCAACCGTTGCGAATGTCGTCTTCACGCGCATACACCACCTTGATTCCGGTTCCGGGACCGTAGGCCTTGGCCACCACCGCCATATCCGCCGCGAGGTCAGGCCTGGTGCCCTCAATGCCAAGATCGATACGCCTCCCGAAACTGCCCCCGGCCAGAATAGTTTCGATATGCACTTTTTCTGGCGGCAGCTGGAAATATTTGCAGAACTGGTTTTGGTCGATGGACTGGATCTGACAGCCATATTTGGCGTGAACGCTTTCGCCGTCCCAGAACAGATATCCCGCCAGCGGTTCCATCGGCGCATGGGCCAGGTAGGGAAAGGTATATTCGGCCTCGATGATTTTATCGGCATGTTTGAAGGCATCATCCGGATTACCTCGGGTCGCGGCGACAGCGCCCGGTGATTTGGCCTTTTCTCTAAACTCGGTAAAGATCTCTTCGGTACTGCGCTTCTCGGCGTTTGATTCGTCCCACACCACCTGAAGTTTTTCGCGCCCACGCATGGCGGCCCAGGTGTTGCGGGCATAGACCGCAACACCGCTGGAGGTCGGTTTCACGGCAATCACGTCGGGGACTTGCAGCGTCGCGCTGGCGTCAAACGATTGCAGCCTGCCGCCGAATCGCGGGGGCTTTTTAAGCATGACGGTGACCATGTCCTGCTCATGAATATCCTGAGAAAAGAAGGCCGTGCCGTTGGTTTTAGAGACCGAGTCAACCCGATGAAGACCACTGACTTTGCCGATAAGCTTGAAATCCTGGGCATTCTTGAGGGTAATCTTAGCGGTGTCCGGTGAAGGAAGCTGAGAAGCACGCGTCGCAAACTGCCCGAAACCGCCTGATTGACCGCTGGCAACATGATGAATAATCCCGTTCTCAACGGTGATTTCGTTTTCAGGAACCTTCCAGGTCTCGGCAGCGGCCTGAACCAACAGCGCGCGCGCGATGGCGCCCATCTGGCGCATCTGGTCATAGGCATTGGCCACCGAGCTTGAGCCACCGGTGCCCTGCATTCCCAACTTGAGGTTTTTATACACTGCGGTATCGACCGGGGCAGCAATGACGCGAACATTGGACCAGTCGGCGTCTAATTCTTCGGCGACCAGCGTGGCCATACCGGTGTAAACGCCCTGTCCGACCTCGGTGTGCTTGCTGAGCACGGTGACTATTCCATCGGTGCCAACCTGCACAAAGGCATTGGCGGTAAACAGCTCTGTCCCTGCCTTCGCCGCCGCAGGAGCGGCGTTATTCGCCGCGAGCGCGCTGGCTCTTGCTCCGCCAAAGGGTAACCAGGTCCCTACTACGAGCGCCCCGGCGCCGATAATAAAACGGCGTCGTGACAGCTGAACGTCCGGATTTTTCATTGCACATTGCTCCAAAAGCTACGGGTATTAACGTTTATTTTTTTAGTTGATCTATCTTTGGGCAATTTCCTTCTCGGAAATACGCGCGAATGTTGATGAATGACATGATGCATGGCGTAATATCTTGAGTGTGGCATCACAATAAATGAATGTATTAATGCTGAACTGATTTAATTAAAGAGGAAGAAAAATGATAAAAAATAAAAGCCTAATCTATTTTCCCCTCGAATATAACAGGCTAATGACCTTTTGATTATAGCTATAAATTGATAAAGGTTATGAGTTGAGCCAATAAATCCCACATTTTTAATGCTGACATTAATAATCAGTAAAAACAACAATATAAGTAAAATTAACACCATTATCGTTATATAAAAAAATATATAGCGAATTGACATTCATCTTGCGAATTAATTATTTTTAGCTATTAATAATGATAAGACTCCTCAAACTATAAAGTCACTCCATGCAAAGCCTGGACCTCAGTGTTATCAATCAGTCGTGCCTGTGGATTCAAACTCAGCCCGTTTGGCTGTGTACCGTGCTGAATACATTTGGATCCTCACCCCGTCCTCCCGGCGCATTAATGGTCATTAACGACCAAGGGAATTTTCTCGGATCGTTATCGGGGGGCTGTGTTGAGGATGATTTTATTACCCGTATTCAGGAAGGCTATTTTCGTCAACCGAGCCAAATAATCAGGTACGGCGACGGCGGATTGACTCCCGACCGCGTTCTCCCCTGTGGAGGGATACTCGACGTCCTGATTGAATATCTCGAGCCGGTTCCTGACAGTGTCTTATACCTCGAGAAGATAAAACAGGGGCTGGAAAATCATACCGCGCTACAGAAGAGCATCACGCCACCTTCGGCCTGTCACTCTTTATCGTCGGTCGCCTGGAGCAGCAGCACCCTCATTGAACGCAGGTTGCAGGAGATTGTCATTACCCTCTCCTCCGCGCCGAGAATAATCATTGCCGGGCTCTCCGCCGTGGCGGTTTATTGTGCGGAGTTTGCGGCAGGTCTCGGCTTTGAAACCCTCGTTTGCGAACCTCGCGAGGAGATGCTGGCTAACTTCAGCGGACAGCTTCGGGCAGAGCACCGGCTGGAAAAAATATTCCCCGCCCGTTATCTGGAACAAAACGGCTGCCATCCGAACACCGCCATCGTGGCATTAACCCACGATCCGCGCATGGACGACCTCACGATGATGGAAGCCGTCAATACCGAAGCTTTCTACATCGGGGTGATGGGGTCACAGCGCAACAGTAAAAACCGGCTGGCAAGGCTAGAGCATACCGGTGGAATGACGCCCGCTGAGCTAGCGCGTATTCATGCTCCTATCGGTATTGATATCGGCAGTAAGACCCCGGCGGAAATCGCGCTGGCGGTCATGGCAGACATCGTGAGAACAAAAAACATGCCGCGTTAACGCCATTGCCAGCGGCTTTTCCTCTCTTCACCTCAGTCATGAATTGAACTCATAACAACAACCTGATTATGTCTATAGTCCTCAATCGCCCAACCGCCTAGTCTCTTTCTCCAGCAGGTCACCTCTTCACCCCCCTAAACGTAAAGGAGCATGAGATGCAAAAACGCAAACTCGGGCAATCAGGACTGGAAGTCTCGGCGCTGGGCCTCGGCTGCATGGGGCTAAGCCACGGTTACGGTCCGGCGACCGACACGCGTCAGGCCGTCGGGCTTATCCGCGCGGCTTTCGATCGCGGCGTAACGTTTTTCGATACCGCCGAAGTTTACGGCCCTTACCTCAATGAGGAAGTCGTTGGGGAAGCCTTGAAACCCATTCGAGACCAGGTGGTTATCGCCACCAAGTTTGGCTTCACCTTTGGGGACGATAACAAACAGCAGATCCTCAACAGCCGCCCAGAACATATTCGTAAGGCGGTTGAAGGTTCGCTAACCCGGCTTAACACCGAGGTCATCGATTTACTGTATCAACACCGCGTAGACCCTGAAGTGCCTATCGAAGATGTTGCAGGCACCGTCAAGGACCTGATTTCAGAAGGTAAGGTTAAACACTTTGGCCTGTCTGAGGCTGGCCCACAGACTATTCGCCGCGCCCACGCCGTTCAGCCTGTTACCGCGCTGCAAAGTGAATACTCGATGTGGTGGCGTGAACCCGAGCAGGAGATCATTCCGCTGCTGGAAGCGTTGGGGATTGGGTTCGTGCCTTTCAGCCCGTTGGGCAAAGGGTTTTTGACCGGGGCTATCTCCGCCGACACCACCTTCGGGGCCGATGATTTCAGAAGCAAGGTGCCGCGCTTTGCCGCCGAGGCGCTTGAGGCCAATCAGCAGTTGATGACCCTGATGAACCGTATCGCCAACGACAAAGGCGTGACACCGGCGCAGATTGCGCTGGTTTGGCTGCTCTCGCAGAACGACTGGATTGTGCCTATTCCAGGCACCACCAAGCTGCACCGCCTGGAAGAGAATCTCGGTGCGGCAGACCTTTCGTTGACCGCCGAAGAGTATAAAAAAATCAATTCCGCGCTCGAAACCGTCCGCGTTGTAGGCGAACGTTATCCTGCCTCACTGCAGGCGCGCGTCGGTCGCTAGCGGTTTCGTGAGGTCATCGTAAAAACACAAAGGCTGCCGACGATCGCAGCCTTTTCATTGAACCGCGCCGCTGACGCAGTAACGAGTCGCATTAAATGAAAGGTGCGGACGATGAGAGTTCCAGCAGTTGCTCAATCACCCGCATATCCATAACGTCTTCCAACGCCAGCGTTTGCTCCCACAGCGTTTCCGCCTGCAAGCTCGATATTGAGCGCGTAGCCAGCGACATAAATTTGTCGCGCAGCTGCGCGTCGCTCATCGGATGGGTCGGCGCGCCGAGGGCGATATCCACCCGATGCGTAAGACTGATGCCGTCTTTAGTGACCAGCGTGACCTGCGGCTCGCCGTCGGCGCTGTAGGCAGGGTCAACCTCCAGCACCACGCGTCCGATAGCTTCCAGCAAAGCGGGACAGCGCCGCTGCTCGTCGCCATAGGCGTCCAGTCCGGCGTGCCCATAAACCAGCCTCGCGGCCACCGCATAGCGAATGCTCATCTGCGCCGCCGCCAGCGTACTTATCTGTTCGTCACCGCACATTTCCTGTAAAAATGGTGACAGGGTCACTTTAACCTGTTCAATTTCATCGACTGCTCCCTCCAGGCGGTCGAGCAAGATCCCCGTCGCATCAATCGCCGAGTGGGTGCCGCGACACGACGCATAAGGTTTGATCGAACAACGCATCAGTTTCCACACCTGCCCAAGGTCGGCAACCAGCGCTGATGGCTGTGCGGTCTTCGCAGCCAGGGTTTTCAGAAAACCGCCCCAGTGGTCCTCAAACAGGCCAGCAGGTCCGGTTATCCCCGCCTGTGCACTCAATGCGGCCAGAACGCCTCCCTCGGCCGCTCTGCCGGCGTGCAGTTTTTTGCTCTGTGAACCGTCGTGAATAAACGCCCACAGCCCGCCGCTAAAGCTGCCCGCGATACCCAACGCCGACGAGATCTGTGCCTTATCCAATCCCAAGAGACGCCCCGCAGCCGCTGCGGCACCCAATACGCCGCAGGTTGAAGTAGAATGCCACCCTGCGCCATTGTGGGCGGAATATCCTCCGCAGGCTTCAAGCACCCGACGCGCGATGTCGTAACCGAGCACCACGGCGGTGATAAACGCTTTACCGCTGACCGGCTGCGGGCAAAAAGGCAACACCGCCAGCAGGGCCGGAATGACCACCGCACCCGAGTGGTCACAGCCGCCGGTGTCGTCGAGTTCGAGCGCATGGCAAGCGATACCGTTGAGCAGCGCCGCATTTCGCGCAGAGGTTTTCTCGCCACGCCCCCACAGCGCGGCAACGGGCGCTGCGCCCTCTGCCAGCAGTATCGTGCTCACGTCTTTCGCCACCTCGCTGGATGCGCCCACCAGGCCCGCCCCCAGCGTATCGACGATATGCCGCTGGGTGCGCGCCACCAGCTCAGGGGGTAAGTCCTCGAAGCGGGTATCATGAACAAATGCCACCAGCTGCGATTGAAAGTCCTGATTTTCACTCATTGCTGCCCCCGTTTTGCGTATGCTGCTGCCAGATTTGTGCCGGATGCGAGGGCTCATTCTGCGGCTGCGTTTGCCGCCACCAGTCGGTTACCTCGCCCGCCGTCGCCACCCAGACATCTGGCCGCGAGGTGATATCATCCAGCAGTTCACTCAACAGGCCGATGCGCCCCGCGGTGCCGATCACCTCGGGATGCAGTCTTAGCACATAGCAAAGCCCAAAACGGTAAAAGCCGTCAAAATCCATCTTCATGTTGCCCAGCGTATGGCTGTAGGACGCGATGCGCGACTGCGCCGGAGGCACCGCTGGACTGAGGTTGAAGGCGAAATAGGGTTCGTCCTCCAGCTCATAGTGCAGCGGCAACTCAACCAACTGCGAAGGCAAACCGTCGCGCATCGGCTGAAAATAAGGCAGGTCATCGCCGCGCCATGACGAACTCCAGCCAATCCCCGCCTCGCTCATTGCCTCGGCAAAGCCCGCTGCCCAGTTGCCCGAAGGAAGACGAAACCCGCGCGGCGTCTGGCCGGTATGCGCCTTCAATGCTGCCTGACCCCGCTGCAAACTGGAAACTTGTTGTTCTAAGGTCAATTCATCAAATTTTTCAAACTCGTAGCCGCTGGTTGCCAGCTCGTGACCGGCGCGGAAAATCTGCGTGATCTTATCTGCATGCTCATCGGCAACTCTTCCCGGCACGCACCAGCTGCTGCGCAGATTCTTTTCCGCCAGCAGCGCTAACAGCCGGTCGACTCCGCGCAGCGTGCCGTAGCGCCAGACCGACAGCGTTTTCTCGCGGCCGGCCACCGCCGGAACCTGACTAAGAATGCCCTGCACATCGTTAAAATCGACGGTGATCACCACCGCACAGCGCTTGCCCTGCGGCCATTTGTCCTGCGTCGCGTTCTGATTAATGGGCATCGACGTGCTCCTGTAACCACCAGTGGGCCACCTCGCGACAGCGCGCAAACCACACGTCGTCACGGGTACGAAGATGGGCAAAAAATTGTTCGAGCAGCATAATGCGGCCCGGTTTCCCGGTAATTTTCGGGTGGAACAGCGTGGTCAAACTCAGCCCTTCGTTCATTGCGCCGTCAAACTCGCGGCACCAGTTGTCCAGCGTCAGCGCGTAGCTTGCGGTGCGATCGAGCCCCGACGGGAAATTGGGCTCGCGGGTGTAGGCAATCGAGGCGTAGTCGTCCATCTCCCAACGCCCGGGGATCTCCACCAGCGGCTTATCAAAACCCGGCACCTGAATCAGATAAGGCCGGTCATCGCCGCGCATGCTGCTCGAGTAAGTTACGCCTGCTTCGACCAGCATGGCAGGGGTATCCTGATGCCAGTCTCCCGACGGGGTCCGGAAACCCTCGGCGCGAATACCGAGGTTATTCCAGAAAATCTCGCGGGATTTTTCCATCACCCAACGCTGCATTTGCGCGTCGATGGCGTAGAAAGACTCATGACGATAACCGTGGTACGCCACCTCATGACCGCGCTCAACGATCGCCTGACACTGCTTCGGCCAGTTTTCGACCACCCAGGCCGGCACGAAGAAGGTCGCCGGCAGCTGATAGTCGTCGAGCAGGTCGAGCAGCCTCGCCAGCGCCCGATATGGCCCATAGCCCCCGAAGGTAAAATACTCGGGCTTGTGCCAGAGCGTGCCGTTAAGCATCGCATCGCCGGTCGGCCCGTCGAGGTCAAACGCCAGCGCCATGCAGCCCCATTTATCCTGCGGCCACCGCGTAGCCAGATTGGAAATCGTCATCAATTATCCCGCTCCAGAGGTAGACAGTTACTTGCCTTTATTAAGGGTAACTTCCTGAATAGCGCCATCCTGTAATCCCCATTTAGTGAGGATTTTCAGATAGGTGCCGTCAGCAATCATTGCGGTCAGTGCGCCTTTCACGCCGTCAATAAGCGCAGTATCGTCTTTGCTGATGCCAATACCGGTCACCTGATAGGCAAAGGCTTTACCGAGCGGCTTATAGGTGTCTTTTTCAAGATTCATGATGTATGGCAGGGTTTCACTGCCCTGCACCACGCCCTCGATACGCCCCTGACGCAGCTGGGTGCGCGCATCGGCAGTGCCCTCTGCGCCGACCACTACGACAGCCGGTTTACCCGCAGGCGTACAGTTTGCTGCGCTCCATGCCGCAATTTCCGCCGGGAAGGTCGTTCGACGGCTGGTGCCCACCTTTTTGCCGCACAGGTCGAGCATGGTGTTGATCTCTTTATGCGCCACGGTGGTGTAGAACTGCGGTCCGCTGTTGTAATAGTCGACGAAAGTAGCAATCTCCTGACGCGGTTTGGTGTCCGTCATGCCAGAAAGAATCATGTCCACGCGGTGGGTCGCCACGGCGTTAACCATCTGTTCGAAGCCAATTTCCTGCCAGCTGATTTTGCGGTTCAGGCGTTTACCTATCTCCATACCCAGGTCATAATCCATGCCTGTGAGCTGGTCAGTCGCCGGGTCTTTGAATTCCAGCGGGGGATAGTTGGGCATCATCGCCACTTTGATTTCATCTTTCTGCCTGAGCGCATCGGCGGCCGAAGCGCCCTGACTCCAAACAGCGGTATTGATCAACACGCCTGCGGCGACCAGCGATAACAGTGTTTTTTTCATCAACAGATTTCCCATGTGTAAAGTTTCTAGATCAGAACCGCTGAAATAAAATTCTGCGTCCTTGGGTTTTGTGGATTCAGCAAGACATCTTCCGGATTACCACTTTCTATAATTCCGCCCTCATCCATAAAGACCACGCGATTCGCGACCTCTCGCGCAAAACCAAGCTCATGAGTCACGACGATCATCGTCATTCCCTCCGCTGCCAGACTGCGCATGACCGCCAGCACTTCGCCGACCATTTCAGGGTCCAGCGCCGAGGTCGGCTCATCAAACAGCATCAGCTTCGGCTTCATTGCCAGCGCACGGGCTATCGCCACACGCTGTTGTTGTCCTCCCGAAAGCTCCATCGGATAGGCGTCACGCTTGTGCGCCAGCCCGACGCGTTCGAGCAGCGCAATCGCCTCATCTTTTGCCTCCTTGACCGGGCGCAGCAGCACCTGACAGGGTCCCTCGATGATGTTTTCCAGCGCCGTCTTATCCGGGAACAGGTTGAAGCGCTGGAACACCATGCCGGTCTTGAGGCGCTGGCGGGCAATCTGCCGGTCATTAAGCGGATACAGCTTCTTGCCGTCCATCCGATACCCCACCAACTCGTCATCGACCCAGATACCGCCACTGTCGATGCGCTCAAGCTGATTAATGCAGCGCAGGAAGGTGCTTTTCCCCGATCCACTCGGCCCTATAACGCACATCACTTCACCGTGCCGGACCTCAAGACTGATGTTTTTCAGCGCCTGAAAATCGCCAAAATACTTGTTTACGTTCAACGCCTTGATGATGTTTTTCATGAGAGATCCTCACCGGTTGCGGCGGCGAGTACCGCGGCCGAAATAACGTTCAAGACGGTTTTGCCCAAGGGAAAGCAGCGTCACCACCACCAGGTACCAGATACCGGCGACGAACAGCAGTTCCATCACGCGCGCGTTGGCGAAATAGATGGTCTGGGCGTTATACAGCAGCTCGGAATACTGGATCATGCTGGCAAGACTGGTGGTCTTAACCATGCTGATAAATTCGTTGCCAATTGGCGGAATGATCACCCGCATCGCCTGCGGCAAAATGATGCGACGCAGCGCATGTAGGCGGGTCATGCCGATTGACTTCGCCGCCTCATACTGACCCAGGTCGACAGAAATCAGCCCAGCGCGCACTACCTCGGAGGTATAGGCCCCCTGATTGATGCTCAGGCCCAGCAAAGCGGCCGAGAACGGGGTCATGATGTCAACGGTTTGCAGTTGAAACAGCCCCGGAATACCGATGGTCGGGAAAATCAACGCCAAATTGAACCACAGCAAAAGCTGGAGGATCAGCGGCGTACCGCGAAATATCCAGGTATAGCCGATCGCCACACCGCTGAGCACCGGATTGCTCGACATGCGCATCACGGCAATAATCACCCCAAAAATCACCCCCAACGCCATCGCGAGAATGGACATCACGATGGTGTTACCCAGACCAAACAGGATGGCCCGGGCGGTCAGAAACTGCCCCACAAAGCGCCATTCAATTTTTCCGTGGGCAAAGGCGTTAATCAGCAGCGCCAGCAGGGCGAGGATAATCACCGAGGCGACAATACGGCCGTAGTAACGCCTGGGAACATAGTGATATTCGCTGAGATCGACAGCGGGACTCTTTAGCACGGTATTAGCACGTAAGTCTGTCATATGAGGCTCCCGAGGCGGTTAAAGAGACAGGCCGATGTACGACGCGGCCCAGTCCGACTGCTGCTCAAGCACCGTTTTCAGGCGCGCTATCTGTTCGGCGACGCGCTGCGGCGAGGTGCCCCCCCAACCGCTGCGGGCGTGAATGGCGGCCTCTAACGTCAGACACTCGCGTACCTCCGGCTGCAGGCGAGAGTCCACCTCTTGCAGCTGCACGTCGCTGACCTGATGTAGCTCGAGGCAATGCTGTTCACAGACCTGCACCAGCTTGCCAGTAATCTCGTGCGCCTCTTTGAACGGCACACCGCGGCGGGAGAGCCAGTCGGCCACTTCGGTCGCCAGCGTGAAGCCCTGCGGTGCGTCCTCCTTCAGCCGCTCGACGTTGACCACCATGGTGTCAATCATCCCGGCCATCGCAGGCAGCACCAGCATCAGTTGCTCAACGGTGTCGATGGCGTTGCGTTTGTCTTCAATAAGGTCGCGATTGTAGGACAACGGCAGGCTTTTCATGGTCGCCAGCATCGCCGTAACGTTGCCTATCAGGCGACCGGTTTTGCCGCGCGCCAGTTCGGCGATATCGGGGTTTTTCTTCTGCGGCATAATGGAACTGCCGGTGGCGTAGCCGTCGTTGAGTTCTACCCAGCGGAACTGGCGCGACGCCCATAGGCAAACCTCCTCGCAGATGCGCGAAAGGTTGACCGCGAGCATGCTGCCCGCAAACAGGAATTCGGCCACGTGGTCGCGGCTGGCAACGGCGTCTATCGAGTTTTCACACGCGCCGTCATAGCCGAGATCTTTGGCCGAAAGCTCGGGATGCAGGGCGATTGCCGACCCCGCCATCGCGGCAGCGCCCAGCGGAGAGCGCGCGCAGCGTTTATCCCAGTCCTGAAAACGCTGTACGTCGCGCGAAAAAGCTTGAGCGTGAGCCATTAACTGATGACCAAAAACGATCGGCTGTGCCTGCTGTAAGTGGGTAAAACCCGGTGCCACCGTGTTGATATGCCGCTCAGCCTGGTTCACCAGCGCCTGTTGCAGTTGCAGCAGCGCAGCGACTATCTTGCGGGCGTTGTCGCGCAGGTAGAGCCGCAGGTCATTGGCCGTCTGGTCGTTGCGTGAACGCCCTGCACGCAGCTTGCCGCCGAGTTCTCCCAGGCGCTCAGTCAATACCCGCTCAATGAAGGTGTGTACGTCCTCATCGTTCTCGACAGGCTGAACCTCTCCGGCGCGATAGTCTGCCGCCAGCTGTTTAATCGCTGCCACCATGCGTTCGGTTTCGCCCTCGTCAAGCAGGCCTGCGCGCTGGAGTTCATAGGCATGGGCGCGGCAGCCTTCGAGGTCATATTCGGCGAGTGCAAAATAGTAGCCGGGGCTGCGTGACAGCGCGCTCAAGGCCGGTGCCGGACCTTGTTTAAATCGCGCGCCCCAAAGACGGTCAACGGGCTGAGACATGTCGTACTCCTTTCTGGCATAGATGTTGCAAAAATGATTTAACAAGGCAGCGAGACGTGGGCCATTTTTACGGCTCATCCTGGGGAAACTGATGATGCGAAAAATATAAAAAAAGATCTGCTTGCCATCATGAAAATATAAATTAAGAAACTTGCCTTGATTCGATGTTGGATTTATTTTTGCCGGGGGTAAATATTTATTATGGAAAGTCCACTTTCCAAATCAGGAAACTCGCCCTCCATCAGAAATGAGGTTAATCAGCATGGCATTGGGGTCGCTGACCTAAAACTTTTACGCGTTTTTAAAACCGTGGTCGAAGCGGGAGGATTCACCGCCGCCTGCAATGAACTGAATATTGGCCTGGCGGCAATCAGTAAACAAATTTCCGATCTCGAGGTGCGTTTTGGAATGAAACTCTGCACCCGAGGCCGTGAGGGGTTTTATTTAACCGAGCATGGCAAAGTGACCTACCAGGCCTGTCTCGACCTGTTTTCGTCGATCAACCAGTTCCGCGACAAGCTCAATAATGCCCGCCACGACATGTTTGGTGAGCTGAACATTGGCATCATCGACAACACCATTACCGACTCAACCTCACCTATTATTCATGCACTTGGTGAGATTTACTGCAAGGCGCCCAAAGTTAGCCTGCGCCTGCACGCAACCCAGCTCGACGAAATTGAACGAGGCGTGCTCGACGGACGCTTTACCTGCGGAATCATGCCGGTGTATCAGGAAAAGCCCGAGTTTGATTACTACTATCTCTATGAGGAAATAGCACATCTGTACTGCGGTGATAAACATCCGCTCTATTGTTTACCTGAAGATGAAATAACTCAGGCCCAGATAAAATCCGCCGAAGTCGTCAATCACTTTTATGCCAATCACAGCGAGAAAAATAATTATCTCGAATACGGCTCATCAAACGCCGTCGCGGTTCAGGTTGAAGCGGTGAGCCTGCTTATTTTAACCGGAAATTATATTGGCTTCCTGCCAAAGCATTTTGCCCTGCACCTTTTTGGTGGTGGGAAATTAAAAGCCCTTCTGCCGAAAGAAATATCAATAGCGACGCCCTTCAGCCTGGTGGTGAAAAAAGGCAGCGCATTAAATTCGGTATTAACGCTATTTCTTCAGGCATTACAGCAGAAAGCAAAATCACCGCCGCTGCGGTCGGCGAGCTAGACCATCGTCAGGTTTTTAGGTTTACTTTGCACCAACGCATTGCACCATAAAGGCACAATGCGTCAGATTTTGCAGCGAATGCAATAGAGGATTAAAGCTTGAGCTCGTCGGCCATCGCTTCAACGCGGGCGAAAGCGGCATACAGCGATTCGGCAGAGACCGGATGCGGCATATTGTGCATGTCTGGCGCATGCAGCGAAGCCTGAACGATGCTTTCGAGCTCTTCATCACTCAACTCGGCAATCTCGCGTAAACGTAAAGGCACCGCGCAGGCATGAGACAGCAATATCGCTTCGCGAAGCTCGTCATCGCTGCGGTTCTCCAGCGCCAAGAGGCAAAGATTGCCCAACCCCACCAGCAGTCCATGACCAAACTCGCGGGTCTTGTCACAAACGGTAAAACCTTCATAGATGGCGTGCGATGCAGCGGCGTGCGCCCCGCTGCTCATCAGCGACGTTAACCCGGCAAACATAAAGATAGCATCCAATACCTGGTCCAGTTCAGCGCTGGTCTTGCCTTCACGCACTGCGTCACAGGCCGCGCCGCCGTAAGAGGCTATCAGGTCATAGCAAATGCGGCTGTTGGCGCTGGAGGATCGCGCGACGCCGCTCAGCGCGGCGTGATGGTTGCTGATGGCGCGAAATTCATACCATTTCGCCAAGGTGTCGCCGAGGCCAGCCGCCAACCAACGCAGCGGCGCTTTCGACAACAGCTCACTGTCGATGATGACGCTGGCCGGTGCCTGCGGCAGCGGAAAAAGGTCACGAAAGTGTCCGTCGTCAAAATAGCGAATGGTCAGCGGCGTTACGGCGGCACAGGTCGCGGCGACAGTGGGAATAGTGACAACCGGTACCTGGGCCGCTGCACCGACGGCTTTACCGGTATCAAGCGACTTGCCGCCGCCAACGCTGAGAATAAGGTCGGCCGACAGCGTTTTCACCCGCTCGGCCAAACGCAGAATATTGCCCTCGCTGGACTCACCGCCAAACCACTCGGTGCCTACGACAGAGACCGGCGTCCCTTCGAGGTAATGATTGATTTTATCCCCTAAGGCGGCCAAGGCCTGATGCCCGCCAATCACCAGCGCGCGCTTGCCCAGCAGGCTGCAAATTTCGCCCAACTGCGCCAATACGCCCGGACCGCGCAGGACCTGCGCCGGGAAAATAATATTCTGTGCGTGCATGTACCGCCTCTCTCAACTTGCGTAATAGTGATGTTAGCAGGCTACCGGGTAGTAGCCGATGGGAACGGGTAAGCAATTTATGCGCCACAGTTCAAAGGCCGTGACGTAATAAATGGGTGCCAGCTGACACGGCACTCTCTCTCACAGGGTTTGCGTTATTAGCCAGTTAAATACCAAGGCGGCCAGAAGATGCTCTCTTCTGCCCGCCTTTTTAATCCAAACCCCTGACCTCATCAGAGCATCGGCAGGTTCAGCTCGTGGGTTTTGGCACATTCGATCGCCTGTTCGTAACCCGCATCAGCATGACGCATCACGCCGGTGGCCGGGTCGTTGAACAGAACGCGAGCCAGTCGGGCATCGGCCGCCTCCGTACCGTCACAGACAATAACCATCCCTGCGTGCTGCGAGAAGCCCATGCCCACGCCACCGCCGTGGTGCAGGCTTACCCAGGTCGCTCCCCCCGCAGTGTTTAACAACGCGTTGAGCAGCGGCCAGTCAGACACAGCATCGGAACCGTCTTTCATGGCTTCCGTCTCACGGTTTGGTGACGCAACGGAACCGGTATCGAGATGGTCACGACCGATGACCACCGGCGCTTTCAGTTCTCCGTTGCGCACCATTTCGTTAAATGCCAGACCGGCGATGTGGCGCTCACCCAACCCCAGCCAGCAAATACGCGCCGGTAAACCCTGGAAGGCAATTCGCTCACGGGCCATGTCCAGCCAGTTGATTAGATTAGCATTATCCGGGAACAGCTCTTTGAGTTTGGCATCGGTTTTATAGATGTCTTCCGGGTCACCGGACAGCGCTACCCAGCGGAACGGACCTTTGCCTTCGCAGAACAGCGGACGAATGTAGGCAGGCACAAACCCAGGGAAATCAAAGGCATTTTCAACGCCTTCATCTTTAGCAACCTGACGAATGTTATTACCGTAATCGACGGTGGGAATGCCCATCGCGTGGAAATCGAGCATCGCCTGCACGTGAACGGCCATCGAGGCACGCGCCGCTTTGACCACCGACTGTGGGTCGGACTTACGCGCCTCTTGCCACTGCTCGAGCGTCCAGCCCTGCGGCAGGTAGCCGTTGAGTGGGTCATGGGCCGAAGTCTGATCGGTGACAATATCCGGGCGCAATCCGCCCTGCTGCGCACGTTTCACCAACTCAGGCATAATGTCGGCGGCGTTGCCCAGCAGACCTACGGAAATGGCCTTCTTCTCGGCGCAGGCCGTTTCAATCATGGTCAGCGCTTCGTCAATGCTGTGTGCCTTGTAGTCGAGATAGCGGGTACGCAGACGGAAATCAATGCGCGACTCCTGACACTCTATAGCCAGCACACAGGCACCCGCGAGGACGCCCGCCAACGGCTGCGCGCCACCCATGCCACCCAGACCGGCGGTGAGGATCCACTTGCCGCGCAGGTTGCTGTCATAGTGCTGGCGACCCGCCTCGGCGAAGGTCTCATAGGTACCCTGAACGATGCCCTGCGCACCGATGTAAATCCACGAACCGGCCGTCATCTGGCCGTACATCATCAAACCCGCCTTATCCAACTCATGAAAATGCTCCCAGTTGGCCCAGTGTGGTACCAGGTTGGAGTTGGCAATCAGCACCCGCGGTGCATCGGTGTGGGTGCGGAAAATGCCCACCGGCTTGCCGGACTGCACCAGCAGCGTTTCATCTTCTTTGAGGCTGCGCAAGCTGGCCAGAATCCCCTCGAACGCCGGCCAGTTGCGTGCCGCTTTGCCGATGCCACCGTACACCACCAGATCTTCAGGACGTTCGGCGACGTCGGGATCCAGATTGTTTTGAATCATGCGGTAGGCCGCTTCAATCAGCCAGTTCTGACAGCTCAACTCCGTGCCATGCGGGGCGCGAATGACGCGGGCAACGGCGGTTTTCTGCGGTGAATTCATTTTTCACTCCTTCATGATTTAAACGTCAGTATTCAACGTATTTTTTAAGATTAACGAAAGCTTGGCAGCAGGGACTGAATCGGCTCAGGCCAGTGTTCACGGCTGGCCCACAGGCGCATATTTTCGACATCCGGCGCCATCAGGCGGTCGCGCTCGAGGAAGGCCACCTTCTCGCGTACGGCGTTGATTTCACCTTCGATAATCTCGGAGCTGCGCAGCGGACGGTTGAAATCGATGCCCTGCACGGCGGCCATCGCCTCAATGCCGACCACTACAGCGGTGTTAAAGCACATATCCCCCAGACGGCGGGCCGCATAGGTCGCCATCGACACGTGGTCTTCCTGATTGGCGGAGGTCGGCAGACTGTCTACGCTGCCGGGATGCGCCAGCGATTTATTCTCGGAGGCCAGCGCGGCAGCGGTCACCTGCGCAATCATAAAGCCGGAGTTGACGCCACCGTCGTGCACCAGGAACGGCGGCAGACCAGAGAGACCGGTGTCGAGCAGCAGCGCGAGGCGGCGTTCAGAGATGGCCCCAATCTCGGCCACCGCCAGCGCAATAATGTCGGCGGCGAAGGCCACCGGTTCAGCGTGGAAGTTACCGCCAGAAATCACGTCGCCGTTCTCAAACACCAGCGGGTTGTCGGACGCGGCGTTGGCTTCAATTTGCAGAATTCGCGCAGCATGCTTGAGATTATCGAGGCAGGCGCCCATCACCTGCGGCACACAGCGAATCGAATACGGGTCCTGCACACGCCCGCAGTTCGCGTGAGAGGTGACAATGTCACTCCCTGCCAGCAGCCTGGAGACGGCCGCCGCCACCGCGATTTGTCCCTCTTGTCCACGGGCTTCGTGAATACGCGCATCCAAAGGTTTGACTGAACCTTTAATCGCCTCGAGCGACAGCGCACCGGCCACCAGTCCGGCGGCGAAAACACGCTCACCCTCAAACAAACCACGCAGCGCCAGCGAGGTCGAAACCTGCGTACCGTTGAGCAGCGCCAGACCCTCTTTAGGCCCCAGCACGAAAGGTTTGAGGCCGACAGTCGCCAGCCCTTCCACCGCAGATATTTTCACGCCGTTAACGCGGACCTGACCCTCACCAATCAGCATCAGGGAAAGGTGCGCCAGCGGCGCTAAATCACCCGATGCCCCGACCGAGCCTTTTTCGGGAATGCACGGCATCACGCCCGCGTTGAACAACGCAATCAGCGCCTCGATAACCTCAATGCGGATACCGGAATGGCCGCGAGACAGGCTGAGTACCTTGGTTGCCATCACCAGGCGTACCACGTTGTCCGGCAGGTCTTCGCCAATCCCTACGCTGTGCGACAGCACCAGATTGCGCTGTAGTTCGGCCAGACGTTCGGCCGGGATCATGGTTTGGGCAAGCTTGCCAAAACCGGTGTTAATGCCGTAAACCACGCGTCCCTGCTCGACAATGCGCTGCACAGTTTCCTGCGATGCCAGCACATCGGCGCGCGCCGAATCAGCCAGTTCTATGCGCACATTGCCCTGATAAATTTTACGCAGCGTGGCCAAATCAACCTGACCGGGTTGCAGATGGCAAAGTGTCATATCTTTGGATGAAGAAGCCATAATCTATTCCTGTATAGACAAGTTAAGTGAAACAAATTCCCGGGACGGCTGACCGCCCGGGATATCGGTTCGTTTGCGGAAAACTCCCGCCGTAAATAGGTGACTGTAAAGCGGTTACCATGAAGCTAGTGCTCTTGCGCCTGTAGCGTCTCGACGCGTATTTCTTCCGTTACTCTGGCCTTTAATGCCATGAATTCCGGCGAGGTTTTGAGTCGATACTCACGAGGATGCGGAAAATCCACCGCCACCTCGGTCTTGATTCTTCCCGGCCGTGCGCTGAAAATCGCGACCTTATTGGCCATAAAAATCGCCTCGTCGATATCGTGCGTCACGAAAAGCACGGTTTTGCGCGACGACTCCCAAATCGACAGCAGCAGTTCCTGCATCATCACTCGGGTCTGGTTGTCCAACGCGCCGAACGGTTCGTCCATCAGCAGGATTTTTGGGTCATTGGCCAGCGCACGGGCGATGGCAGTACGCTGCTGCATACCGCCCGACAGCTGACGCGGGAAGTGATGCTCGAAACCACGCAGCCCGACCTTGTTAATAAAGTAGTCGCTACGCTCCTTTTGTGCCGCTTTGCTCACCCCGCGCTCTTCGAGGCCGAAACAGATGTTTTGCTGCACGCTGAGCCACGGGAACAGCGTGTAGCTCTGGAAAACCATGCCGCGATCGGCCCCCGGCCCTTCTACCCGTTCGCCGTCCAACCACACCTCGCCACGCGTTGGCTGGTCGAGGCCGGCAACAATGCGCAGCAGCGTCGATTTGCCGCAGCCCGAAGGCCCGAGGATGGTGATAAAATCGTTTTCATTGACCTGATAATCCACCGGCAGCAGCGCCTGCGTTTTCTCGCCCTTCGGGCCGGTGAAGATGCGTTCAACCTGTCGCACGCTCAGCTTGGGTTTATTCATTTAAATGCGCTCCAGACAAACAGGCGACGGTTGGCGGCTTTAAACAGGAAGTCCGACAGCAGGCCAATGCAGCCAATGACGATAATGCCGAAGATCATTTGTCCTGTGTTGAGCATCGCCTGACTGTCGACAATCATGTGGCCTATCCCGCTTGAGGAGCCAATCAGCTCGGCGACGATAACGTAGGTCCATGCCCAGCCGAGCACCAGACGCAGCAACTCGGCAATCTCCGGTGCGGCACCGGGAATAATAACCCGACGCACCACGCTGCGATTGGTTGCCCCCAGCGTATATGCCGCTTCAACCAGGTCGCGACGCGCTGCGCCCACCGTCACGGCCACCATCAGGGTTATCTGGAAGAATGAGCCGATGAAGATAACCAGTATTTTTTGCATCTCGCCGATACCGGCCCACAGGATAAGCAGCGGGACAAACGCCGAGGCGGGAAGATAGCGGCAAAAAGAGACGAACGGCTCGAAGAAGGCCTCGATAAGCTTGTAAGAGCCCATCATTATCCCCAGCGGAACGGCAATTATTGACGCCAGAACAAAGCCGCCCAACACCCGCATCACCGTCATGCCGATATCATTGGCGAAGTCGAACTGGGTAAACAGCAGCCAGCCCTCTTCCAGCATACTGGCAGGATTCGCTAAAAACGTCGGCGACACCACGCCGGTGAAGGTGACCAGCGCCCAGGCGACGAAAAACACCACAAAGAAGCAGAAACCCAAAAACCAGCGTTGGCGGCTGGGCACGGGCCGCAGCGGAACCATCATCGGGTTATGCCAGACCTTTTTGCTCGCCGGCATAGGTCCCGGCTCGCGTTGAACTGACTCGGAGGGTTCCTGCGGTGCATGAGTAATAGGACTTTGCATCAACGCTCCCTTCATGACTATTTCGCAACCGTGGCGTTATTAACGTACTGAGGATCGAACAAGGTACTGATATCGGGCGTTTTACGCAGAATCTTCATCTCCGTCAGCAGCGTTGCCGCCTCTTGGCTGAAGCGGGTTATCTCACCGCTGAAGAATTGTTTGTTCTGGTTGAGATCTTGCCAGCGCAGATAGCTCGACTCCTCGGCAAACTGCTTGCCGGTTTCCTTCACCGCCGCACCCATGATTTCGTTAGATTTTTCGGGGTCTTTCTTGATCATGTCCAGCGCTTCAAAGTAGCTGTTGACCAGCGCCTGAGCCGCCTTGGGATTTTTCTCGAGGAAGCTCGGCGTACAGCCCAGGGTATCCATCACCATCGGGTATTGCAGCGTGGTGGCGAGGATCTTGCCCTTGTCCGGGCTCTGGCGAATGGTGGAAAGATACGGCTCATAGGTCACCGCGGCATCATTTTGACCAGCGATAAAAGCGTGCGCGGCGGCGTCAGGCCCCAGCGTCGCCAACTTGACGTCCTTGACGCTCATGCCGTTTTTATCCAGCATCCAGGCCAGCAGGAAATAGGAAGACGTACCGGGGGCGTCAACGCTGATGGTTTTACCCTTCAGGTCTGAAATCTTGTTGATGCCTTGACGCACCGCGATGCCGTCCGCACCGTAGGACTTGTCGAGCTGCACTATCTGCTTGATAGCGACACCGGCTGCGTTCCAGGTCAGATAGGTTTCAACGGTGGTGGCCGCACACTGCAAGGAACCCGAGGCAATCGCCAGATGGCGTGACTGCTGAGGGACACTCTTCAGGGTGACGTCGAGGCCGTTTTTCTTAAAGATGCCCGCCTTGTCGGCAAGCGTGAGAGGAGCAAAACCCGTCCAGCCAGAAATACCAATAGCGACCGGAGTATCCGCCGCCTGTGCCGCGCCTGCGCTAATGCCCCCCAGCGCCACCGCCAGACTCAATAAGGTGAAGGATTTTTTCATTCCGGCTTTAGAAAACACGTTGTTCATTTGCCACTCCCGTCGAAAGGTCCTGTCTTGGAATAATGGCTCGCCGAAGAGGAGAGCCGTGCCACTGTCTATTCTTGTCTATACAAGCTGGTTTATAGATTCAGCAAACTTTATGCCACTTTTGACCGCGTCAGAAAGGTCGTAAAAAACGGGCTGGTGATTGAATTACCGGCTCTCAGCCACCTTATTGGGTGTTTATCCACCAGACTTATCCGGCAAGGAGATTAATTCGGTGCAGCATGCGCGCTATTTTGGCGCATGGCTTTCTGCTCACAGCGGCAAAATCGCCGCCCACAGCAGCAGGCTATCGACACTCCTGGCGCGCAACAGCAGTTCGAGCGTGACGTCCTGCGTGTTGCTCCACACCACTCCCTGATTAGCGGTTAGCCGCTTTTCGTCCTGCAACAGCCATTCGCCCTTGAGCACCAGCAACACGCCTCCCATCAACAGCGGCGCGCAGAAGTCGTACTCCTTGCGGCTGACCACCGAACGGCAAGTGCCGTGACGGGTCATAATATTGAAATCGGTGGTGGTCCCGCCGATAAGCGTCGAGGTCAGTGGCACTTCGCCGGAAAAGGCAAAAGGTTCGCCGGGCGTGGTGAGCAGGTGATCCACCTGCCCTTCGGCAAACAGGTGTACGCCCTCGCCGGTCAGTAAGGTAATGGAGCGGTCGATGCCAGGAAACGCCGAGAACGGGCCGTCCTGCGCAATGGTGGCAACGCTGGCGCGCCAGTTAAAGTCTTTGGCGTCCTGCGGCATGCTGATAATTTCGCGGGTTTCGCCACCGCCGTTGCGCCAGGGTGTGACAGGCAGGCTGTCGATGCTGAAAAAGGTTAATGAATCGTGGAAACGCATAGTGGCTCCTACTCCTGGCCCAGGAGTTTTAGCAAGGCGAGAAAGTCGGCCGCCGCCTCTGCCTGCTGCGGATGACGGCCTGCAATAATTTTAGCCTCTCCCGCCACCCATACGTCCTTAATTTGTGAGGCATTGCCCGCAAATAACCAACGATTGAGCAATTGGCCGTCGTCTGCCGCGGCCAGATACGGGCAGTCTGGGTCCAGCACCAGCCAGTCCGCACGATAACCGGCCGCAAGTTGACCGATTGCTATCGCGCAGGCCTGTGCGCCACCGGCTAACGCCTGCGTATAAAGCAGGTCGCCCACCGAGGGTTGCTCGGCGGTGGTCAGACGATTGCGTCGCGTATCGCGCAGGCGCTGACCATATTCCAACCAGCGCAGTTCTTCGACTACGTTGAGAGAAACATGGCTGTCTGAACCTATACCCCACCGGCCGCCGAGGGCGAGGTAATCCACGCCCGGGAAGATGCCGTCGCCCAGATTGGCTTCGGTGGTTGGACAAAGACCCGCGACCGCCCCGCTCTGAGCCAGCTGTTTAAGCTCGGAGCCGTCGGGATGCGTGGCGTGGATAAGACACCAGCGTGCATCGACCTCAAAATGATTAAACAGCCAGGCAATAGGCCGCTGACCGCTCCACGCGAGGCAGTCGTTGACCTCTTTGATCTGTTCGGAGATATGAATATGCACCGGTAAATCACTGTCGCTGGCGGCCAGCACCAGCTGCATCTGCTCGAGCGACACCGCGCGCAGCGAATGGAAGCACAGCCCCTGATTCTGCGTGGCAAACCCGTTAATCTGTGAGGCAATAGTCTGCTGCTGACGAAGATAGCTGTCGGCGTCCTGAATGAAACGACGCTGGCCCGGCTGCGGCGGCTGAGCGCCAAACCCGGCATAGCTGTAGAGCACCGGCAGCAGGGTCAGCCCGATCCCCGCCTGCACGGCGGCGTGGCTGAGCGCGGCGGTCATCTCACCCGCATTGGCGTAGGGCTTGCCCTGCGGGTCATGATGCAAATAGTGGAATTCGGCGACCTGGGTATAGCCGCCCTTGAGCATTTCGATGTACAGCTGACGGGCGATGACGCCGACCTGTTCGGGCGTCAGGCGACCAACCATGCGATACATCAGCTCACGCCAGGTCCAGAAGCTGTCCTGCGGATTACCCGCCACTTCAGCGAGCCCGGCCATCACCCGCTGAAAGGCGTGAGAATGCAGATTCGGCATGCCAGGAATCACCGGCCCCGGCAAGACCCTCGCGTCATCGGCGCTGGAGTTTGGCAGCGCTTCAGTGATAAAACCGTCACTGCTGACCACGAGACGGACATCCCTGGCCCAGCCGTCAGGCAATAAGGCGCGGGAAGCGAAATATACGGGCATGGCTGCCTTCCTGATTCAGTGTGTTAAAAACAGCAAAATAGAAATTTTAAGCAACTTTTGAGATTTTATTCATCAGCTTGTCTATACATATACATACGGCGCTGAGAACTGTAAACTCCAGACCTTGGATTTTTGAAGAAAATTTTAATAATAGTGAGGTAAGTGGCATGTCTGACCAATCGTTGTCGGAACAACAGGTGGTGTCACAGCAAATTCTGTCGCAGCTCTCTGCGGCGATTAGCGATACACCGGCACCGATTTATCAGCGCGTGAAGCAGGCGATTATCGGCCAGATTCGCACCGGCGTATGGCAACCTCATCAGCGCGTGCCGTCGGAGAGTGAACTGGTCAACGAACTTGGCGTCAGCCGCATGACCATCAACCGCGCACTGCGTGAGCTGACCAGCGAAGGGTTCCTGATCCGCATGCAAGGGGTGGGTACCTTCGTTGCCGAGGCCAAGGCCTACACGCCGATGCTTGAGGTGCACAACATTGCCGATGAAATCGCCGAGCGCGGCCACCGCCACAGCAGCAAAATTCTGATTTGTGAAGCTCGCGCGGCGGATGCCGAACAGGCGTTGCAGCTCGGCATTGCACGCGGCGACTCCCTGTTTTATTCACAGATCGTTCATTACGAGAATGACGTCCCGGTGCAGATTGAAGAACGCTGCGTGAATCCAAAAACCGCACCCGATTACTTACAGCACGTCTTCAACAACCGGCTGCCCTATGACTACCTGATGCAGGTTGCCCCGCTGACCTCCGGCGAGCATCGCGTGGAGGCGGTTAGCGCCAGCGCCGAGCAGAGCGGTCATTTGCAGCTCAAAGAGCACGAGCCTTGCCTGCTGATTCATCGTCGCACCTGGAGCGGTAATCAGGTGGTAACCTCGGCGAGACTGCTGTATCCCGGCTCGCGCTATCAGCTGTTTGGCCGCTTTACCAGCCACGGCTAAGCCATTGTGCACGGCGGCCAGTAGATTGAGAAATAAGAAAAAGCTATCGCTCTCCCGCTTGCCGCCCGGGATTTTATGCGTTAGCTTGCCTGTGGTTGTCTATACAAGATACGTTCAGTCAGGAGATTCTCATGGCGGCACCCTTGCATTCAGCGTCCCCTTTCGCGGGTAAAACCCCCTGCGACAGCCTGTGGTTTGGGGCGGATTTCGTCACCCTGCGCGACGGGCGCTACAACATCATCGAAAACGGCGCGCTTGCGGTTAAAGACGGCAAGATCCTGTGGATCGGCCCGCTCAGCGAATGCCCGGACTTTTCGGCCCCCCAGCGCACCGACTTTGGCGGCGGCATCGTGACCCCCGGTTTTATCGACTGTCATACCCATTTAGTCTTTGGCGGTGACCGTAGCGCCGAATTCGAACAGCGCCTCAACGGCGTTAGCTATGCCGAAATTGCCGCTCAGGGCGGCGGCATTCTTTCCACCGTCAACGCCACCCGCGATGCCAGCCACTCACAGTTGCTTGAGCAAGCCGAATTTCGCCTGCGTCCGCTGCTGGCAGAAGGCGTAACCTGCATTGAAATAAAATCCGGATATGGGTTAAGCGTTGAAAGCGAACTGAAAATGCTGCAAGCGATCCGCGAGTTGGGCGCGACGCAGGCGGTTGAGGTCAAATCAACCTGCTTAGCCGCTCACGCCGTGCCGCCAGAGTTCAAGGGGCGGGCCGATGATTATATTGACCTGATCTGCGATACCCTGCTGCCTCAGGTGGCACAGGAAAATCTTGCCGATGCGGTCGACGCTTTCTGCGAACATCTGGCCTTTTCACCCGCCCAGGTTGAGCGCGTGTTTAACGCCGCCGCATCACTGGGACTGCCGGTCAAGCTGCACGCAGAACAGCTCTCATCCTTGCACGGCAGCACCCTCGCGGCGAAGCATCACGCGCTTTCCGCCGATCATCTGGAATACGCCACCGAGTCTGACGCTGAGGCGATGGCAGAAAGCGGCACCGTCGCGGTGTTGTTGCCGGGCGCCTATTACCTGCTGCGTGAAACCCAGTGTCCACCGGTTGAGCTGTTCCGTCGTCACGGTGTGCCGATGGCGCTGGCGAGTGACGCTAATCCCGGGACTTCGCCCGCACTGTCGCTGCGCCTGATGCTCAATATGGCCTGCACGCTGTTTCGCATGACGCCGGAAGAAGCGCTGGCCGGTATCACCTGCCACGGGGCGAAGGCGCTAGGATTACAGGAAACGCACGGCACGCTGGAAAGCGGAAAGGTGGCCGATTTTGTACACTGGCCGCTCGCGCGTCCGGCTGAACTGGTTTATTGGCTGGGGGGGCAACTGCCCTGCACCGTGGTTTATCGAGGAGAAATTCGTTTATGAGTCTTGCCGATCCGTTTGAATTTATTCAGGGCAGCGCGCCGCTGCTGATCAGTATTCCCCACGCCGGGACCCATCTTACGCCTGAAGTCGCTAGCGGCCTGACCGACGCCGCGCTGCCGCTTTCCGATACCGACTGGCATATTCCGCAGCTCTACGATTTTGCCAAGGCGCTGGGCGCGAGCATGATCATCGGCCAATATTCGCGCTTTGTGATTGACCTCAATCGCCCGGCCGATGACAAACCGCTTTACACCACGGCCACCACCGGGCTGTATCCCGATACCCTGTTCGACGGTCGTGCGACCTTCAAAGAAGGCCAGCAGCCGAGCGACGAACAACGTCAAGGTTATCTGAACGATATCTGGCAGCCCTACCATCAAAAGATCCAGCAGGAACTGGCCCGCCTCAAGCAACTGCACGGCTACGCCATGCTGTTTGACGCACACTCTATCGCCTCGGTTATCCCACGCCTGTTCGAGGGTAAACTGCCGGACCTGAACCTCGGCACCAACGGTGGGCTTAGCTGTGCATCGGGACTCAGCGACGTGGTAGAGGGCTGCTGCACCGCGCAGGATAAATTCACCCACGTGCTCAACGGCCGCTTTAAAGGCGGATACATCACCCGCGCCTACGGCCAGCCCAACCAGCACCTGCACGCCGTTCAGCTTGAGCTGGCGCAGTGTAACTATATGGAAGAGATTGAGCCGTACCCCTATGCGCCGCAAAAAGCCGAGCCCTTACAGGCAGTGTTAAAGCAGATGCTGGGCGGGATGCTGCATTGGGGTGAACAGGTTTATAAATAAGCCTGCTAAGCCTTGGCAATGACCACCACACTGCCAAAGTCGCTGGAGCTGCGGCCGTATAATCCCGATGAGTCACCGCAGGTCAGTGAGATTCGGGTCAATATGCGCGCCGCCGCTTCAGGGAGGCGGAAGGTTATTCATTAAATAACCGGTCATAGACGTGTTGCAAATGCAGCTGCATCGCCTTCTTGGCCGCTGTCGGGTCACGGGCCAGAATCGCATCGGTGATGGCCTGGTGGTCGGCGTTCATCTCCAGCGGAAAGTCAGTCTCGGCATAGTGTGCCTCCAGGCGGACAAAGCGCGCCGACTCACGCTTGTTCCACAGATATTCCATCATATCGCGCAGCACTTCATTGCCGGTCATCTCGCTAATCATCAGGTGAAAGCGTTTATCCTCCTGCAAGAAATCCTGATTGTTGATGTTCAACTGCGTCAGTTCACGGTTGATTTCAGCCAGCTTTTCGCGCTGATCGTCGGTGCCGTTCAAGGCGGCAAGCTCGGCGGTGGTACATTCATAAATCTGGCGAGCCTTCACCAGCGATTGCAGGCTGAATTCCTCTTCTGCCGGTGCGGTCGACTGCGTCGGCAGTGGATTATTGACGTAAACGCCATTCCCGGTGCGGATCTCCACCCAGCCGGTTATCTCAAGAGCAATCAGGGCCTCACGAATCGATGAACGGCTGACGCCCAACTGCTTCGCCAAATCACGCTCAGAAGGAATCATCTGCCCCGGCAAAAATTCACCGCCGTTGATATACCCGATCAGCAGATTGGAAATCTGACGGTAGAGCCTTTCCACTTTTAGCGTTGGTAATTCCATTTTATTCCTCGAATTTGATTCTGCTATCGCGCTGATTTATCAGGCTCTGATACCGATACCGCGCCAATATGACTGCGTCTATCATAGCGCCTAAGCCCCCGACTCGTCGCGCACTGCCCCATTTATTGGATGATCAATATTGCAGCAAGGATCACATTAATTTACTTCAGACTGCTGAATTATACACAGGCCTGATGGCCTGACCAGCAGACGATTGGGCCACAAGATTATTATTACTGACCGACCCTACGATAAAAAACATAAGTAAGGACAGGCTATGCAAACCTCTTCTCTGGACAGCGTGCTGCCGGAAACACTCGCCAGATCGAATAAAATAAAGCGCATTCAGACCCTTTCCCTCACCCTGCTGTTCATGGCAGGGATCGTTAATTTTCTCGACCGCGGGTCACTGTCGATTGCCAATCAGGCCATCCGCGGTGATTTAGGACTTTCGGCCACCGAGTTTGGCTTTCTGCTGTCGGCGTTTTCACTCTCCTACGGCATCTCACAACTGCCCAGCGGCATTCTGCTCGACCGTTTTGGCCCACGCGTAGTGCTTGGCGGCGGCCTGCTGTTCTGGTCAGTGATGCAGGCCCTGGCGGGCAGCGTTAACAGCTTCAGCCATTTTATTATGCTGCGTATCGGGCTTGGCATCGGCGAAGCGCCGTTTATGCCGAGCGGCGTCAAGGTGGTGAACGACTGGTTTAACGTCAAAAAACGCGGCCTGCCGATGGGCATTTTCAACTCCTCGACCACGCTCGGTCAGGCGTTCGCGCCGCCAATTTTGGTCGCCCTGATGCTGGCGTTCGGCTGGCGGATGATGTTCGTTATCATCGGCGTGGCGGGCATCGCTATCGCGCTCTGCTGGTACGCCTGGTACCGCAATCGAGATCAAATCAGCCTTAGCGCCGAGGACACCGCCTATCTCGACAGCGGCAGCAAACCGCTGGTCCAAACCCGCCTTAGCCTGCGTGAATGGGGTTCATTGTTTAAACGTCGCAGCGTCTGGGGGATGATTTTAGGCTTCAGCGGCGTTAACTACACCGGCTGGCTCTATCTGGCCTGGTTGCCCGGCTATTTGCAGGCCGAGCGCGGTCTGAGTCTGGCTAACACCGGCTGGGTTGCGGCCATTCCCTTCCTGTTTGGCTCGCTTGGCATGCTGGTTAATGGTGTGGTGGCAGACAAACTGGCCAATAAAGGTTACTCGCTGTTAAGAAGCCGAAAGGCGCTGATTTGCTTTGGCCTGGTGTGTTCGGCGGCCTGCACTCTGCTGGTTATCCAGTCTTCGAGCACTGCCGAAGCCGTCGCCTTTATTAGCCTCGCGCTGTTCTTTATCCACTTTGCTGGCACCTCTGCGTGGGGGCTGGTACAGATTATCGCACCTTCGCGCATGGTGGCTTCAGTCAGCAGTATTCAGAACTTTGGCAGCTTTATCTTTGCCTCTTTTGCGCCGATTGTGACCGGTTGGGTGCTCGACACCACCGGCTCGTTTAACTGGGCGTTAGTGGTGTGCTCATGCGTCACCTTTGCCGGTGCGCTGTCCTATTTCTTTATCGTTAAAAACCCAATTGAATCGGCTGCAACAGCCTGACCCATTTGCCGCCACCGCTCGGCGGCGCTGATGAAATACAAGGAGTAAAACATGGAGCAAACATGGCGCTGGTATGGCCCAAAAGACCTGGTTTCGTTGGATGACGTGCGTCAGGCTGGCGCAACCGGCGTGGTCACCGCCCTGCACCACATTCCTAACGGTGAGGTGTGGCCGATTGAGGAAATCAAACAGCGTCAGGCGGAACTGGCCGAGAAAGGCCTGGTTTGGTCGGTGGTCGAAAGTATTCCGGTTCACGAAGAGATTAAAACCCGCAGCGGACAGTGCGAACAGCATATTGCCAACTACCAACAGTCGATGCGCAACCTCGCGGCCTGCGGCATCGATACTATTTGCTATAACTTCATGCCGGTGCTCGACTGGACCCGCACCGACCTCGGGTATCTGTTGCCAGACGGCTCGCGCGCACTGCGCTTTGACCAGACGGCCTTTGCGGCCTTCGAGCTGCATATTCTGCAACGTGAAGGGGCTAAAAAAGATTACTCCTCCCTCGAACAGCAGCAGGCGGCAGAGTATTTTGCGGCGATGTCCGAGCAGGAAAAAGACACGTTAACCGCCAATATTATTGCCGGCCTGCCGGGTGCCGAAGAAGGCTACACCCTGGAGCAGTTCCGCGCACGTCTGGCGACCTACGACGGCATCGACAAGGCGGGCCTGCGTGACAACATGGCGCACTTCCTGCGTGCCATCGTGCCGGTTGCCGAGCAGCACGGCCTGCGCCTTGCCGTTCACCCGGACGATCCCCCGCGTCCGATCCTCGGCCTGCCGCGCATCGTCTCCACCCTCGAAGATATGCAGTGGCTGAAAGACACCGTCGACAGCGTGCACAATGGCTTCACTTTCTGTACCGGTTCATACGGCGTCCGTGAGGATAACGACCTGGTGAAGATGTTTACTGCCTTCGCCGACCGCGTTCACTTTATTCACCTGCGTGCCACCACGCGCGAGGCGACGCCGGGCAGTTTCCACGAGGCCGACCATCTGGACGGTGATGTGGATATGGTGGCGGTTATTAAAGCGATACTGACCGAAGAGCAGCGCCGCCAACGCACTCAGGATCTACGCCCTATTCCGATGCGCCCCGATCACGGTCATCAGATGCTGGATGACCTGAAAAAGAAAACTAACCCGGGCTATTCAGCCATTGGCCGACTGCGCGGGCTGGCCGAACTTCGAGGCGTTGAACGCGCACTGAAGCAGACGCTTTTTTCTTGATAGCCGCTGAGTTGAATATTTAGCCCTGCCCCCGCTTTCCCCGTCACGACAAAGGGGAAAGCGGGGGTGAATCTGCCACAAAAAATTCCCGCCCTCTACTGCTCCCCCCTTTACTGCTCCCGCCCAAGATTCTGCTCTCGCCATTTGGCCGGCGATACGCCATGAACCTGCTTGAACGCCTTGGAAAAGTGAAGCTGGTTTTCATAACCTACCGATATTCCCACCACCTTGATGGCGGTATGTTGATTGCACAACAGGCTAACCGCGATGCTCATACGGAAATTAAGCAAATATTCCTTGGGGCCGATGCCGTATTGGCTTTTAAACAGGCGGCAGAGATAGCTGCGGTTGATATTGCAATAAGCCGACAGGCTCTCGATGGTCAGGTTTTCATGGTAACGGTTTTCAATCTGTTTGATTGCCTTACGCAGGTGCTGCGCTTTGTCGTTATGCTGCTCTGCCATACCCTGCTGCGTATTGCCAATCAGTGCAGAAAAGAACAGGTAACACAGGCCCAGCACCTTGAGGCGATGCCCATCCCCGTCGGCAATGATCTGCCGCAGGCAGCGCTCGGCGTCAGCGCCTTGTTCAGGCCGATTGGGCCGATAAACGGGAAACTGTCGACTCAGCCCGCACTCCGCAAAAATCTTGCTGGCCACCAGCCCATCGACCTCAAGCCACATGTAGTGCCAGGGGCGACGTTCATCGGCACAGTAGGTGGTCACGTCGTGCGGGTGAATCAAAAACCCTTCTCCCGCCGCAACGCTAAAGGATCCGTATTCACTGTGCAGAACGCCGACACCACTTATCACATAATGAAATAGATAGTGCTGACGCACAGCGGGTCCAAATCGGTGTCCCTTATCGCAATCTTCCTCTCCGTACTGATAGAGATTCAACTCGATATTGTCTGTGCGATTCAGCGTAAAGGTCTTATGCATCAGTGGACGTCCGTGATTTTCTTGCCTGTTCTAGCAGTGTAGTCGAGGCAAATTATGGCGTCCGTCATCAAATCAAGATCTCGCTCACATTATTCGAGGTGAGTCATTTTTCACCATAACAAGGTCACATTCATCCATATCTCGCGCCGCCATTGCAGCGTAGTTTCAGCAAATCGAAAACAGCAGCAGTGGAGAGATTAAATGATAAAAGTCACTTTCATGGGCGCGGGCAGCACCATCTTCGCCAAAAACGTGTTGGGCGATATTATGGCGACCCCGGCATTAAAAGAGGTGGATATTGCGTTATACGATATTGACGGTGCGCGCCTCAGCGAATCGTTGGCCATGTTGAACAATATCAACCGTAATACCAACGCCGGACGGGCGAAAATCACCCCCTACCTCGGCGTAGAGAATCGCCTCGCGGCACTCAAGAATGCCGATTACGTGGTGAATGCCATTCAGGTCGGTGGCTATGACCCTTGCACCATCACCGATTTCGCCATCGCCAAAAAATACGGCCTACAGCAAACCATCGCCGATACCTTGGGAATTGGCGGTATCTTCCGTGCCCTGCGCACGCTGCCGGTGATGTTTGATTTTGCACGGGATATCGAGGCGGTATGCCCTGACGCCTGGCTGCTGAACTATACCAATCCCATGGCGTCTTTGACCGGTGCCATGCTGCGTCATACCGGCGTGAAAACCGTCGGGCTATGCCACAGCGTTCAGGTCTGCGCGCAAACGCTGTTACAAAGCGTGGGGATGCCGACCGATGGCGTACAGTTCCATATCGCAGGCATTAACCATATGGCATGGCTGCTGGATATTCGCCGCCACGGTGAGGACCTTTACCCAGAGATCAAGCGTCGAGCCAACGCCTTAGAGGGCAAGCACGATGACATGGTGCGCCACGAAATCATGAAGACCTTTGGCTACTATGTCACTGAATCCTCAGAACATAACGCTGAATACATGCCCTACTGGATTAAGCGTCACTATCCACAACTCATTGAGCGCTTCAATATTCCGCTCGATGAATATCCTCGCCGCTGCATTGAGCAGATTGAAAAGTGGCAGCAGCAGAAACTGGCGCTAACCCACGATGCCAACCTGACGCACCAGCGCAGCCATGAATATGCCTCTTACATCATTGAGGCGATTGAAACCGACAAACCTTATAAGATTGGCGGTAACGTGCTGAATACCGGCCTGATAACCAACCTGCCCGCCGAGGCCTGTGTCGAGGTCCCTTGCCTGGTAGACGGTCAGGGAGTCAGCCCTTGCTACGTCGGTAATTTGCCGGTGCAGCTCGCCGCGCTAAACCGCACCAATATCAATACCCAGTTACTGACCATTGAAGCAGCGGTCAGCCGCAAACGTGAGGCTATTTACCACGCGGCGCTGCTCGACCCGCATACCTCTGCCGAGCTGTCTATCGATGACATTCGTAAGCTTTGCGACGAGCTTATCGACGCGCACGGCACATGGCTCCCTGCCTATCATTAATCATTAAATCAAGCTGTTACTGCATCAAAACCCATAAGGCGCAGGCCCGTTCTGCGCCGTCAAAAATGGACGGTGGACCATGTTCTATTTAAAAAACAAAAATTTTTGGATCTTCGGTGCCTTCTGTTTTTTCTATTTCTTTATCATTGGCGCGGTGATGCCTTTCTTCCCCATTTGGCTGCATGACGTCAATCATCTCGACCAGCGACAAACTGGCGTAGTCTTCGCCAGCATGGCACTGTTTGCCCTGATATTTCAGCCGGTATTTGGCTTCGTCACTGACAAGTTTGGACTGAAGAAACATCTGCTTTGGATGATTATCTTTCTGCTGCTGTTTCTGGCCCCGCTGTTTATCTATGTGTTCTCGCCGTTACTGCAAAGCAACTTCTTTTTAGGCGCGTTGCTGTGCGGGATTTATCTGGGCGTGGTGTGCAGCGGTGGGTCACCGGCCATTGAAGCCTACATCGAAAAAGTCAGCCGCCGCAGCCAGTTTGAGTATGGTCGCGCTCGTCTGTTTGGCTGCATTGGCTGGGCCATCTGCGCCTCTATCGTCGGCTATATGTTCACCATCAACAATCAGTTTGCTTTTTGGCTGGCATCAAGCTTTGCGCTCGCCATGGCGGGCTTGCTCTATCTTTTCAAACCGGAAAAAGGCAATACGCTAAAAGTGGCGGACGGGCTGGCGTTGAACCATAACCCGGTGCAGCTAAAAACGGCGCTTGGCCTGCTGAAAATGCGCAAATTTTGGTATCTGGTGATGTATATCGTTGGCGTTGCCTGCGTGTACGACGTCTACGATCAGCAGTTCGCCAACTTCTTTACCTCTTTCTTCCGCGACAGGCACGCCGGTACCCAGGCGTTTGGATATGTGACCACGCTAGGCGAGTTTCTCAATGCTTTCATCATGTTCTTTGCGCCGCTTATCATCAATCGCATTGGCGGCAAGAATGCGCTGCTGATTGCCGGACTGATTATGTCGGTGCGGATTATAGGCTCGTCGCAGGCGGAGTCGGTTACGGCGGTGATTTTACTCAAGACGCTGCATATGTTTGAAGTGCCGTTCCTGCTGGTGGGCATTTTCAAATACATCACCACCCAATTTAACGTCAATCTTTCCGCCTCCATTTATCTGTGGGGTTACTGCTTCTTCAAGCAGCTATCGGCGATAGGTATGTCTTATGCGGCAGGTCTGATGTACGTCAACTATGGTTTCAAAACTTCTTATCTAATGCTGGGATGCATTGCGCTGCTGTTCACCCTCATTTCGGCCTTTGTTCTGAGCGGTAAAGCGGCGATTGTCGAGGAAGAAGGCCTGCACGCGCCTGCTCCGCGGCCTGCTGCGCAATGAACCCCTGGCCCACTCACCCCTTGAGGAGACGCTCTTGCAGGAAACGATGGGGTTGCGCAGAACTGACGGTCGGGGTTGTTCTGCGCGGCCCCTTTAACAGGGCTTCAACCTTAATTTATTGAATATAATAAACTTAAATTACTCACCCCAGGTTCTTTCGAGCACGCTAATCCAATTTTTATGGCAGATTTTCTCCAGCAGCGAAGTGTTATATCCCGCCTTGCGCAGCGCGGCTTCGAACTTGCGCAGGCCGCGCACATCGACCATGTCCGGTGTCAGTGTTACGCCGTCGAAGTCTGAGCCAAAGCCCACTTTGTCTTCACCGAGTTTCTCGACCAGGTAATCGACGTGGCGCACCATATCGAGCACCGAGGCGTCCGGGGATTTTTGCCCGTCTTCGCGCAGGAATGACATGCCAAAGTTCACGCCGACAAAGCCGCCGCTCTCTTTAATCGCCTCGAGCTGTTTGTCGGTCAGATTGCGTGACTGAGCGCTGAGTGCATGGGCATTAGAGTGGCTGGCCACCAGCGGTGCGTCGCTGTGTTTTGCCACCTGCCAGAAACCTTTTTCATCCAGATGCGACAGGTCAACCATGATGCGTTTCTGATTACAGGCCTTGACCAGCTTAATCCCCAGCTCGGTGAGTCCCGGTCCGAGGTCTGGCGATGACGGAAATTTGAACGGCACGCCGTGCCCAAAGATGTTCGGACGGCTCCAGACTGGGCCAATCGAACGCAGCCCCATCGCGTAGAACACGTCCAGCAGATAGAGGTCAGGGTCAATCGCCTCGGCGCCTTCAATATGCATAACCACAGCTAATGATTGATTTTGTATCGACTCACGGATTTCTTTCGCGCTGCGGCAAATTTTTACCGCGCCCGCAGAGGCTTTTTCGATACGCAGCAAAAACGCCATCATGCCAATTGTGACGTCACGCGCAGAATTGAAATCTGGCGTCGGAGAAAAATCGGGATGCTTATTAGTACCTTCCAACAGGAAACGAGTATCAATTCCTGAACCCGGCACGATACTTGCTTCTTCCGTTAAGTCAGGCAGCTTCGGTGAGGGAACATAGGCCGCGAACAGGCCTCCGGCAAAGCCTGCCTCACGGCAGCGTGCCAGGTCCATTTGCCCGCAGGCGGGACCTTCCAGAAACGCGTGTTGCGGATTTTGGCGATGATTTAACCAAAGTTGCAGTAAAACGTCGTTATGTCCGTCAAATACCGGTACCGGGCCTTCAGTTGCGCTGACTATGTTATTCATAAAAAAGGTCTACCCTTGGTTAAGCACGACAGGAATGATTCAGCCTCGCTCTTAAAAGGTGCAATTCATTTCTGAATCGCACCACGCATGAGCAAAATTTCACATTACATTTTCTTGTGAAAACGGCGCATCGTGGCGCGGCTGCGATGCCGTCCATTAGAGACAAAGCGCAGCGGACAAGTCAAGGGCAGGACCTAATAAAATTAAATTTTAAGTTTAAATATCAACACGATGGGAGTCCTCATGGTCACAAGGCGTAGTTTTATTACCGGTTTCGCAGCAATGCCTGTTTTATCTTACCTCAGCCTCGATAATGTCTTCGCAGCCACGCCCAAAAACATCCTGGTGATGGCGCTTCAGCTCGATATTATTACCAGCCTTGACCCGCATGAAGCCTTCGAATCCGTCGGTGAAGAAGTCACTGGCAACCTGTATCAGCAGTTGGTTAAACCTAAACTTACCGCAGCGAACGAAATTGAAGGCGACCTGGCGCTCTCCTGGACCGCCTCTGACGACAAAAAAACCTTCACCTTCAAGATGGACCCGAACGCAAAATTCGCCGACGGCACGCCGCTCACCGCCGAAGATGCCGCCTTCTCTCTTCAGCGCGTGGTGAAACTCGATAAAAGCCCGGCCTACATCATCAACCAGTTTGGCTATACCAAAGACAACGTCGAGCAGTTTATCAGCGCACCAGACAAACAAACGTTGGTTATCAAAACTGCCGAACCGGCCTCTGAATCCTTCCTGCTCTACTGTCTGTCGGCCAACGTGGGTTCCGTGGTACAGAAGTCAGCCTGCCTTGCCAACCAGAAAGGGGATGACCTCGGCAACGCGTGGCTGAAAACCAACAGCGCCGGTTCGGGTGCCTTCAAGCTGCGTACCTGGAAAGTCAGTGAAACGGTGATCCTCGAGAGCAACAAAAATAATCCTCACGCCGGGAAAATCGAACGGGTCATTATCCGCCACATCGTTGACCCGTCCGCGCAGCTGTTGATGCTGCAAAAAGGCGATGTCGATATCGCGCGCAACCTGACCACCGAACAGCTGCGACCGCTGCAAAACGACAAGAACTTCACGCTGGTGAGTAAAGGTATCGCCGGTACCCTGATGGTCTCCGCCAACGTCGCCAACCCTAACCTTGCCAAACCTCAGGTCTGGCAGGCGATAAAATGGGCGTTGGATTACGAAAGTATTCAGAAAAACATCATCCCGCTGACCCACAAAATTCACCAGAGCTTCCTGCCGGAGGGTTTCCCTGCCGCGGTGAACACCATCATGTACAAACGTGATGTCACCAAAGCCAAGGCGCTGCTGGCCGAGGCCGGTTTCCCGAACGGTTTCGAGGTCACGCTCGACCACTATTCAGCCTCGCCTTCCGCCGATATTGCCCAGGCGATTCAGTCCAACCTAGGCGAAATCGGCATCAAGGTCACCCTGCTGGCCGCCGAGAGCCGTCAGGTGCTGACCAAGATGCGTGCCCGTCAACAGCAGCTGGCACTGACCCAGTGGGGCGCTGACTATTTTGATCCGAACTCTAACGCCGAGGCTTTTTGCAGCAACCCTGACAACACCACCAACGCCAAGAGCCGGACGCTGGCATGGCGCTGTAGCTGGCAGGACAAGGCCATTTCTGATCTCAGCACCCAGGCGCTGCACGAGTCGGATCCGGCCACCCGCATCAAGCTTTATGAGCAGCTACAAACCCAGCACATGGAAAACAGCCCGTTCATGATAATGTTCCAGCCGACGTTAACCGCCGCCTGCCGTCATGATATTAGCGGCGTGGTATTAACGGTCATGAGCACCAGTCCTTACGAGAAGGTTGTTAAAGCGTGAGCAAGAGACTCAACAGTTTTCTGAGTACCTGCATCAGCGTTTGTCTTACTTTGTTTGGCCTGTCGGTGATTACCTTCTTTATAGGCAGGGTGATGCCGACAGATCCGGTGCTGGCTGCGGTTGGCGATAACGCACCGGAATCGGTTGTCGAACGTGTACGTCATGAAATGGGGCTGGATCAGCCCCTTTGGATGCAGTTCCTCCACTATCTCGTTCAGTTGGCTCACGGTGACCTTGGTCGCTCTGCGGTAACCTCGAATCTGGTGACCAGCGACATTGCGCGCTACTTCCCCGCTACGCTCGAGCTTGCCACCGCGGCGATTATTATCGCCGCGGTCATCGGCATTCCGCTTGGCGTATGGGCGGCAACGCGTCAGGGAAGCTGGATTGATCAGACCATTCGCGTCGTCTGTCTGGCGGGACACTCCCTGCCGGTATTCGTACTCGCGCTGCTCAGCCTGCTGATTTTCTACTCGGTGCTCGGCATTGCGCCAGGCCCCGGCCGTCAGGACATCATTTATCAGGACATGATCCCGCAGGTGACCGGTTTACTTACGGTCGATTCCCTGCTGGCGGGCGACACCGGCGCATTCTGGGACGCACTGGCGCACATGGTGCAGCCGGTGCTGATTCTGGCCTATTTCAGCATGGCCTACATCACCCGCATGACCCGGACCTTTATGCTCAATGCGCTTAGCGGTGAATACGTTATCACCGCGCGCGCCAAGGGACTCTCGGCAAGCCGCGTTATCTGGAAACACGCCTTCCCGACGGTGGGCGTGCAGCTGATTACCGTCCTGGCACTGACCTATGCCGGTCTGCTCGAAGGCGCGGTGGTGACCGAAAATGTCTTCTCGTGGCCGGGCCTCGGACAGTATCTCACCGTCTCGCTGATGAATGCCGACATGAACCCGGTCATCGGTTCCACGTTGCTGATTGGCGCGATTTACGTGCTGCTCAATCTGCTTGCCGACCTTCTCTATCGACTTCTGGATCCTCGCGTAAAATGACCCGCTTAATTTCACGAACGGGGTCACGGGCATGGCTGCTCGATGAGACCCCTAAAACACGTACTCAGGCCGTTTGGGGAAGACGCTATCGTATCTGGCTTGGCCTGCGCTCCAACCCGCTGGCGCTGATTGGCCTGGTGACTGTACTGTTGGTGCTGGCTATTTCGCTCTGCGCACCGCTGCTGACGCACTATCATCCGGGCGACCAGGACCTCGCCAACCGTCTCGCCAAACCTTCTGCACTGCACCTGTTGGGCACCGACGAACTGGGGCGCGATACCTATAGCCGCATCCTCTATGGCGGACGCATCACGCTCGGCATGGTGATTGTGGTGGTCGCCATCGTCGCCCCACTCGGTCTGCTGATTGGCTGTGTGGCCGGCTATGCTGGTGGGCTGGTTGACCGCATCCTGATGCGTATCACCGACGTGTTTCTGGCCTTCCCGCGCCTGATTTTAGCGCTGGCGTTCGTCGCGGCGCTCAAACCGGGCATCGAGAGCGCCATTCTCGCCATCGCCCTCACCGCCTGGCCGCCTTACGCTCGACTGGCCCGCGCCGAAACCATGCAGGTACGCGGCACCGACTATATCGCCGCCTGCCGTCTGACCGGGGCAACGCCTGCGCGCATCGTGATGCGCCATATCATGCCGCTGTGTGTGCCAAGCCTGGTGGTTCGCGTCACGCTGGACATGAGCTCGATTATCATCACCGCCGCCAGCCTCGGCTTTCTGGGCATGGGCGCACAGCCGCCGTCGCCGGAATGGGGCGCGATGATTGCAACCGCACGACGTTTCCTGTTCAGCGAATGGTGGGTTCCGCTCATTCCCGCAATCGCTATTTTTGTCACCTCGCTGGCCTTTAATTTTCTCGGCGATGGTTTGCGTGACGTCCTCGATCCTAAGGAACGCTAATGCTGGTCGATATCAAGAATTTACATATCACGTTTGAAACCCGCAGCGGCAGCTTTGACGCCGTACGCGGCGTTTCTCTGTCTCTGGGCAAAGAAAAGCTCGGCATCGTGGGCGAGAGCGGCTCCGGCAAATCGTTGACCGCCCGCTGTCTGATGAACCTGCTGCCCTCCAGCGCCAAATGCCGCGCCGATACCCTCTCCTTCGACGGTATCGATCTGCGTAACGCCGGTGAAAAGCAGATGCGACAAATTCGCGGCAAGCGCGTCGGCTTTATTTTACAGGACCCGAAATATTCTCTGAATCCGGTGATGACCATCGGCAAACAGGTGGCCGAGGCGTGGCAGACGCACAAGGGCGGCAGCAAACGTCAGGCGATGGAAGCGGCCATCGACTTGTTGGATCAGGTGCGTATCCGTGACCCGCACAAGGTGGCAGAACGCTACGCGCACGAGGTCTCGGGCGGGATGGGCCAGCGCGTCATGATAGCCATGATGCTGGCACCGGACCCGGAGCTGATGATTGCCGACGAGCCGACCAGCGCGCTCGATGCCACGGTTCAGGCCGAAATCCTGCGCCTGCTCGACGATTTGGTGTCGAGCCGAGGAATGGGGTTGATTCTCATCAGCCACGACCTGCCGCTGGTGTCCAAATTCTGCGATCGCGTGGCGGTAATGTATGCCGGTCGCATCGTCGAAACGTTACAGGCGGGCGAACTGCGCCACGCCAAACATCCTTACACCCGTGGCCTGCTGGAATGCCTGCCTTCGCTGATGCATCCGAGAGACAGACTGCCGATTTTGGTTCGCGACGAGGCGTGGAAGACAGCATGATTACTTTAGACCAATTGCGCATCTCGTTCGGCGATACCGAAGTCGTAAAAGGGGTCAGTTTTCACGTCGCCAATGGTGAAAGCTTTGGCATTGTGGGCGAAAGTGGCTCTGGAAAATCCACTATCCTACGCGCATTGGCCGGGCTGAATCAGCACTGGTCCGGCTCGATGGACATCGGCGGTGAAGCACAGACCGCAAAGCGGGCAAAACGCTTTTACCGCAGGGTACAAATGGTGTTTCAAGACCCCTATGGCTCGCTGCATCCGCGTCAAACCATTGACCGCATACTGGCCGAGCCGCTGGTAGTGCACGGTTTTCTGAACATTGAAAAACGCATTGCCGATGCGCTAAGCGAAGTGGCCCTGCCGCAGAGCGTGCGTTTTCGCTTCCCTCACCAGCTTTCGGGCGGTCAGCGCCAGCGCGTTGCCATTGCCCGTGCGCTGATTTCGGAACCCCAGGTTCTGTTGCTCGACGAACCCACCTCCGCCCTCGACGTTTCGGTACAGGCCGAAATTCTGAACCTGTTGACCGATATCAGAGAGCAAAAAAAGCTGACCTATGTGATGGTGACGCACAATTTAGCCGTCGTAACGCATCTTTGCACCAGAATCGGAGTCATGATCGGTGGTCAAATGGTCGAGCTTGTGAGTGCGAACGATTTACGGGCGGGTAACGTTACACATCCGCACACCGCCGAGCTCAGAAAGTTGAGTCTGAATCTCGAAGAGCCGGAAATCGACTGAGGCTTAACCAAATATAGATTAGCCAAGGATAATGGAATGACTTCACGTGTTAACTGGCAAGCCGCACTCGATGCGGCCCAAAAGATCACCCAACGCTGGAACCAGCCGGGAGAGCCCGGAGGTGCCATCACACTTTTTGACAGCTCGACGCTGCGCGGTGAAGCCTGCGGCGGTCTGGCGAATCTGACCACCGGTGAGCAGTTTAGCATCGACAGCGTCGTGCGCTATGCCTCGGTAACCAAGCATATTTTTGCTGCACTGGCCCTTTTACGCAGCCATGCCGGATTATCGACCGACGACCCACTGGGACAACATCTGCCCCAGCTTAAAGGCCCGATGGCAAAAGTCACCCTAGGTCAGGCGCTGGATATGACCGGCGGTTTACCCGACGTGCGCGAGACCCTGTCCCTGCTGGGAATATCGGTCTATAACGTCACCGAGGCTGATGCATTAATCGACTTTCTGGCCACCGACGGCAGCCTTAACTTTGCCGCGGGCACTGAGATTTCTTATTCGAACACCGGCTACCGTTTGGTAGAAACCATTCTGAAACAGAAAGGGATTTTGTTCGAAGATCTGCTGCAGCGCCACATTGCTCAACCGCTGGATATCGCGTTCCACGCCCCTGAAAGCTGGTTTGATATTGTGCCAAATCTGGTGCCGGGTTACTGGAAATCGGCAACCGGTTGGAAAACCGCCGCCGCAGGTCTGCATCTCTCGGCGTCCGGCAGCCTGACGGGCAGTTTGCGTTCACTGTCGAGCTGGTTGCAAAGCCTGCTTAAAGACAGCGGCCCTGGCGCAGGGGTGTTAGAACACCTGAGTCAGCCGCGCTTCCTGAAAGACGGCACACCAACCGCCTATGGCTTGGGGATCGCCCATAGCAAAATCGGCGGGCATCAGCTGGTCGGTCACGGCGGGTCACACGCGGGCTATAAAACTTATTTCCTGCTGCATCCCGAGCTGCAAATAGGCGCCGCGCTGGTGTCCAACCGCGAAGACACCGCCTCGTTTACGGCGCTGCTCGAGGTGATGTCTGCCCTGCTTGAGACCCCGCTTCCCGCGCGCAGTACGTCGCTAAAAGACGGCCTGTATGCCAGCAAGGCCGAACCTTACTGGCTGTCGGTAAATAACGGCGTGGCCAGCTATCTGGGGGCCAGCGAGAATTTGTATCAGGCCGAAGATGGCAGCAGCGTGTCGCTTTCTGCGCATCTGCCGATGCGTTTAGAGATGAACGGAGACGCCATCGAAGGCGAAATCGGTCTGGCGCGACGCTTTTTCGCGCCCATCGAGGCCAATGATTGTCTGAACATGATTCAGGGCCGTTGGTTCCACCCGGAATCGAAAGCCGCTTTTGATATCGAAGGCGACGAGCTGAAGATGGGGATTGGGCCTTTGCGTGCCAGCGGTAAGCTCGTGCCGGTCGGTGAAGGTCGACTGCTGGTGAAAATGCCTGACGGTCCGTGGGAAAAATCGTTCTGCCTGTACTTCCAGGGTTATGACGTGCATCTTATCTCGAACCGCAGCCGGGTATTGATTTTCCGCCGCGACGAGTGCCGCATCAGTTGGGAACCTACCGCGTAAACCTTTGCGCCCCCTCTTCGGGGGCGCAATTTACACCTCGTAAGCCGCACTGTGAAAATCAATTTCCCACTGCAACACCTGCGCATACAGCTCCGAGAGCTGAATTTTCTCTCGCTCCGGCATGTTTTCAGCACAGCAATCCAACTCTATTTTTAACCAGTTGGCCTGGCTAATAAAGGTTTCCTCTGCGTGCATCGCCACCCAGTCTTTCACATCAGGACTCTCTATCTCGTTCTGACTCACCCGCGCACACCAATGGTAATACATCCATTCGGCAGCAAACATTAGCGTGAGGATCTCGGCATAGCTGCCGGTCTCTGCGGCGCGCAGCATACCCTGACTAAAGCGGTAAACCTCAGGCGAGCTGCGTCTGTAGCCGTCTAAACTGATGTTTCGCTTAGTCATTACGCACTCGAAATAGGCCATTTGCTCGTTGGCCAATGCATCAAGCACGCCAATCAACCACCGCTGCTGACAAATCTCGGGCGCCTTGATGACCGCATACGAGAAAATCTTGATCGCGGTTGCCACAAAATCGCCTTCAAAAACCAGATACTGGTTAAATACTCTGGCGGTTAAGGCCCCCTGCTCGATATCAGTCACAAAACGGTGCTGCTGCATCCCCTGCCAGAGTTCCTGATTTTCTGCCAGCAGGCGCTCGGTAAAACTTGTCCGTTGCGGCATGATTTATTCCCCCAGCTCGGCCTGTGCCACAGCCATAAAATGCTTAACCCGTTGCGGTTCGACCTGATTCCACCATACGCCGCCGTATTTCAGGGTACTGGCGACGATAACCCCCTGTGTGCGCTGCAAAATTTGGCAGATATTGGCCGGTGTCACGCCAGAACCCACCAACAGCGGCAGCGAGGTAGCCGCACTTATCTCGTCGATTTCGTCCAGGGTGGCGCTATCGCCGGTGCGTTGTCCGGTCGCAATCACCGCATCCGCCTGAAAGAAATCGACGTCGCGCGTTAATTCGGTAATGGTACGGTCGGCCACAATCGCGTGGCTACCGTGCTTCACGTGGCTGTCTGCAAAGACTTTGATCTTTTCGGCCCGCAGCTGCGAACGATAACGCAGGGCCTTCGCGGCCGCCCCTTCAATAAAACCTTCGTTGGCAATATAGGCGTTGGCCCACTGGTTAACGCGCACAAAATCCGCACCGCCGGCCAGTGCGGTAGCCAGCGCAGGAATCGCCGCATTGGCCAGCACGTTAATACCAAGCGGACACCCAAACTCCGTTTTAACCCTGTCGGTAATCACCGACATAAAGGCTGCGGTTTCATAACCAATATCTTCAGGTTTTGAAAAAGGAATATCCCCGTGATTCTCAATAATCAACCCATGAACCCCGCCCGACAGATAAGCCTGCGCATCGCTTAATGCAATATCCATTATTTGATTAATTGATTTTCCGCGATAATTTGGCGAGCCGGGAAATGGCTCACAGTGAACCACGCCAATTATTGCCTTGCTTCTTGAAAATATTTCTTGTATCGCACTGGTTTTTTCTGCTGATATAGATGCCATGACTTCACTCTCCTAAAGGAATATTTCATGCAGGTCTTCGTGGTGGGTAATATTAGCGTTGACGAAACTTTTCTTATCGATGAATTACCGGCTAAAGGTGCTTCAATCCACGGCGTCAAGACGCATCAAGACCTCGGTGGAAAAGGCACTAATCAGGCTATTATTCTTTCCCGCTGTGGAATAAAAACCACGCTTATCGCCGCCGTCGGCAATGACAGCCAGGGAAAATGGTGCCATGAGAAAATAGCCAGCGAAAATCTGGCATTATTTCCCTCCTCACCCAGAGACTGTCGTACCGATACTTCACTGGTATTAAACTGTGCCGATGGTGATAACGCCAATATCACTACCGTCACCGCTGCCAATGTTTTATCTCTCGATGACATTAATCAGGCAATGTCATTTTCCAACTCCGGAGATGTGGTATTACAGCAGGGAAACTTCAGCGTTGAAAAAACCGCAGCCGTATTTGCCCTTGCGCGGAAAAAAGGATTAATCACCGTCTTCAACCCCTCGCCGGTAAAACGGGCCTTTGCGCAACTTCTGCCGCTGACGGATATATTGGTCGTCAATCAGCTTGAGGTACGGCTATTAAGCGGCGAAAACGAAATCTTGCCTGCCGCCGAAGCGCTGCTTAACACCGGTGTTTCTCAGGTTGTTGTTACACTGGGCGCCGAGGGCGCGCTGTTGCTCAACGCTCAGGGCCTGCAACGCATTGCCGCACCGCCGGTAAAGGTTGCCGATACCACCGGCGCAGGCGATACCTTCCTGGCCGTCATGCTTGCTTCCACGCTGCGCGGTCAATCGCCAATATCCGCAAAGGATATGCGGCGTGCCGCGAAAGCTTCGGCCATCACCATCGGCAGAATAGGCACCCTCAGCGCCTTTCCTACCCGACAAGAGCTGGCCGAGCTGCTTAATTAAATCAGCAAACTCCCCGCAAAAAGTGGGTAGTTATTATTTAAACTGCTGCCGAAACTTATCGACGTTGGCCTTGGTGACCACGGTAGCCGGAACGTTGATTGTCTTGGGAACCGCTTGACCGGCCACGACTTTGTTTAGCGCTTTGACCGCCTCAACGCCCATGTTTAACGGGTCCTGTTGCAGCACCGCCACCACGTAACCCTGATCGATTCCCGAAATCGCCTTCGCGGTAAGATCCCAGCCAAACACTTTTATCTCTTTTTGACGCCCCTGATTTTCTACGGCGGCGATAGCCCCCAGCAAGGCCGGTTCACCGGTGGCATAGATGGCGGTCATATTGGGATTGCCGGTGATCAGATTCTCCGCAGCAGTCAGTGCGTTGTCCTGAATGTTTTGTCCGTCAACCACGCCCACCACGCTTATTCCACCGTGGCCTTGCAGAGTATTCACAAAGCCTTTTTGGCGATCGTTTTGAATCGCTGAATTCAGTGCGCCGACAATCCCAACCTTGGCTTTATCGCCCATTTCTTTCTTCACGTAATCGGTAAAAAAATTACCCAAAATCTCACCGCCTTTAATATTATCCACGCCGACCTGGGCCTTTTGTTGTCCGGCAGGCAATACGGCATCGATGGCAATAACGGGGATATTTTTGACGGCCGCCTCGGCGATAGCGGGCATGATTCCGTTGACGTCAATCGCGTCGACCATAATTCCTTTCACCCCCTGCTGAATATAGTTCTCAATGGCATCATTCTGTGAGACGGGATTATTATTCGCGTTATACACGACCAATTTTGCACCGGTTTTCTTCGCCTCATCTGCCGCACCTTTATTCATTTGATTAAAGAAAAGCGCCTGCTGGTTAATTTGCACCATGGCATAAGTCGGTGCCTCCTTGGCCGATACCGCACTTGAAAATAATAAACCCAGGGTCATGACGGCCAATACTGAACGTGCCGTTTTAGTCGTCTTAGAGACGCTGCTTTTCTTGCCGGTGTGGGTCAACATAATGACATCCTTAAAAATGCAGAGAAGAAATAAGGCGTGAGTTCCCAATGGCATTAGCCTGTCAGGAAATTTTTTGGGCGGGTCAGATATCAGAATGTAGGGCGAAGAATACGAAAAGCGACGTTCCAAACGACACTGTTTCGATAAAACGATACTGCGGGTAAACTGGCGATAACAATTAAACGCGGGCAAAAAATTGTCAAGAACAATATTTCAACGGCGTGTTTTTCCACTGCGGTCCATTAGCCGCAGCACAAGTAAAATTCGGTATCGGCCCGCAGTTTGTAATATGCTGATGCTGATATCAGGAATAGTGTCTATAAGCCTGTTAACACAGGCCCTTCCGCCGGGAAAGCAGAGATAACATATGGCCAATAAACGGGTAGTATTATCTGACGTAGCGCAGATGGCGGGACTGTCAAAAGCCACCGTCTCACGCTACCTCAACAACAGCATTGTGCTGCCGCAGCAGACGGTACAGCGCATCGAAAACGCCATTAACACGCTGGGTTATCGTGCCAACAGCCTCGCCCGGCGTTTAAGCATGGGCGGTAGCGAAACCATCGGTCTGGTGCTGCCGGATATTGCCAACCCCTTCTTCGCCGAACTTGCCGACGCGGCAGAAGAGGCGGCGTCCGAATATAAATACAGCCTGGTGCTGTGCGTCACCCGTAATAATCTGGAAAAAGAGTGCCAGTTTATTCGCTGGCTAGACACCCGACAGGTCGACGGCCTGCTGTTTACCACCAACCGCCCCGATAACGGTCAACTGTATACCGAACTCAAGGACCAGCGTAACGTGGTACTGATTGACGAAGACGTGCCCGGCTGCGAGGTGCCAAAGGTGTTTTCAGACAACGTTCATGGCGGTGAACTGGCGACACAGGCGCTTATCGATGCCGGGCATCGCCGGATAGCGTTTGTCGGGGGTCCCGATGAGCTAATGAGCGTACGTGAGCGCCATCAGGGCTATCGCCAGGCGCTGGCAAAAGGTGCTATCGCCTACGACCCTGCGCTCGTGCTGTACGGTGACTACGACCGGGTGTTTGGTCGGCAGGCGCTTGATACCCTGCTTGCCCTCCCGACGCCGCCAAGTGCCATCTTCGCTGCCAGCGATTATCTGGCGCTGGGGCTGCTCGACGGGGTGCGAGCCAGAGGGCTTAGCGTGCCGGGTTCACTGTCTTTGGTAGGTTTCGATGACGCGATTTACTCGGATCTAATTACTCCGCGGCTCTCTACCATCCGCCAGTCGGCGCGGGAGCTGGGCCGTACGGCGGTCGAAGCGCTGATACAGCGTTTAAACGACGACGCAAGCCCGAATACGGTGTCGAGAATTCCGGTTGCATGGATAGCCCGTGACTCCGTGTCCGCTTACCCGCCGAAACCTTGATTTTGCGCCCCAATCTGGGGCCTTTGCCCCTTTTTAGAGCAAAAAGTCCTTTTCGGGCAGAGTAAAAATGGTGGCCCTTTGCCGGAGGATAATTGAATTAAGCCGCCGTGATGAATTTCATTAAAATAATAATTTATATATAAATCATAAAATTAACACAAAAAAGCCCCTTTACCTTACTCACATCGCTTAACTTTTACTCAACTCTTGGCACGGTTAGTGCAAATTTATTTTCGGCGACTCAGATATCCATACTCAATTTTTTGTTGATCGGTTGAGCGGGAAAACGGATTCGCCGTTATTTTTGTCATTTGGGTAAACCGGTTTACAAGGAGAGGAAAATCGGAAATGACCAATAACGGCGCATCCAGGACTTAGCCTGATGAAGACACAGGCTGCCGCCCGCCGTCCCTTTGTGATGGAGCAGATTTATGTCCAGAGACCTGTCAGGCCCGCCACGGGTGGAGATGATTAACATCACCAAAACCTACGGTTCAATCCGCTCTCTGCGCGGCGTTAATCTCAGTCTGGCTCCGGGAGAAGTGCTCGGGCTGGTCGGCGATAATGGCGCGGGCAAATCAACCTTAACCAAAATACTGGCCGGTGCCGTGGTGCCGAGCAGCGGCAAACTGCGCATCGACGGCGAAGAGGTCAGCTTTGCTAACCCCGCCGACGCCAGGCGCTGTCACATCGAGATGGTCTATCAGGACCTGTCGCTCTGCGATACGGTCAACGTAGCGGGTAACCTGTTTATGGGGCGGGAACCGCAGACTCGCCTGCTGGGCATCCCGTTTCTTGATGAAAAAAAGATGCACCAACAGGCGCATGAGATGCTCAAGGGACTGGGGATTTCCATTCCTGATACGCGCCTGCTGGTGCGCAACCTGTCCGGAGGGCAACGGCAGGCGATCGCTATCGCACGCGCCGCCGCCTTCGAGCCGAAGGTGTTGATTATGGACGAACCGACGGCGGCACTGGCGGTCGCCGAGGTGGAAGCGGTGCTCGAATTGGTGAAACGCGTAAGCGCGCGCGGCGTCAGCGTGATCCTAATTACCCACCGTTTGCAGGACCTGTTCCTGGTCTGCGACCGTATCATGGTGATGTATGAAGGCACCAACGTGGCCGACAGGAAAATCGCGGACACTAGCCTTTCGGACATTGTGAATCTGATTGTCGGGCAAAAATTTGAAGCACATTCGGCGCGTGAAATCGTCCACCAATGAGTCTTCTAAAAGGTAAATCCATGAGCATTGTGAATATGTCCAGTCCACGACTGATTAAACATTCGCTGTCGCGCCGAATACTGCACAACCATTCCGGCGTAGTCAGCATCGCGGTTTTCTTTATCTTTTGCTGCGCAGCGTTCACCTTCGCCACCGACGATTTCATGAGCCACTACAACTGGCTGAACATTCTGCGCCAGAGCGCCCCGCTGCTGATTGTGGCGGCAGCAATGACGCTAGTGATTACCACCGGCGGTATCGATCTCTCGGTGGGTTCGACGCTGGCGCTGGTCGGTGCGCTGTCGGCGATAGCGCTAAATAACTGGGGATGGCCATGGCCGGTGGTGCTTGTTGCCGGTCTGGCGCTCGGTGCGGTCATCGGCGCTATCAATGGATATTTCATAGCCTATGAGGGAATTCCGGCATTTATCGTTACGCTGGCAACGCTCGCCGTCTTTCGCGGCATCGCGCTGCTGCTGACCCAGGGATATTCAATCCCTGTTCCAGCAGGCAGTGACTTTACCTGGCTGGGCCGCGCCTGGGTGCTCGGTCTGCCGCTTCCGGCCATTCTCGGCGTACTGGCGCTGTTTTTTGGGCACATTTTACTGACGCACACCCGATTTGGCCGCTATATCACCGCCGTGGGTGCCAACGCAGAAGGGGTTCGCCGCGCCGGAGTCAACACCCGCTCGATAACGCTGTGGGTTTACATGTTGAGCGGCATGTCGGCGGCGCTGGCCGGAATGATCATCACCGCGCGCCTCGGCAGCGGCTCGTCTAATCAAGGGGAAGGGTTCGAGTTACAGGTCATTGCCGCCGTGGTGCTCGGCAGCACCAGTCTGTTTGGCGGATTCGGTACCATCATTGGCACCCTGCTCGGCGCGCTGTCGATTGCGGTTATCCAAAATGGCCTAATCCTCTCGCACATGTCGCCGTTTTATACACAGATTGCTACTGGTCTGATTATCCTGCTGGCCATCTGGCTGAACACCCGTATCTTTAATCCCGCCCGAACGAGCAAAGGATAGTCCTATGAATTCAGGTTCACTTTTCCGTCATGCCAACCCCTATCCGCTCGGCGTAACCAGCGGCTATGTCAGCACCGTTCTCGGCCCGATGCCGGTTTGCGACCTGGGCGTGACCTTGATGCACGAACATATTTTGCTCGATGCCTCAGGGAAGTGGGTACCGCCGTGCTGTTGCAGCGAACGCCACATCGCCGAGATGCCGGTTAAAATCGAGAACCTCGGCGAACTGTCGTTAAATCCGCTCGCTAGCCGCGATAACTGTCAGCTTTTTGACGTCGATCTGGCAATTGAAGAACTGATGAAATTCAAGGCTCAGGGCGGTCAAAGCGTGGTTGACCCGACCAATATCGGCATCGGTCGTGACCCGAAGGCGCTACAGCGTATCTCACGCCTGACCGGGTTGAATATTGTGATGGGCACCGGGTTTTATCTCGAACCCTCACACCCGGCCTATGTCAAAACCCATTCGCTGGAAACGCTCACCGATTTGCTAATCTACGACGTCGGCGGGTTTGACGACAAGCCGGAAGTGATTGCCGGTCTGATAGGCGAGATAGGCGTCTCGAGCGCCTTTACCGCCGATGAGCAAAAATCGCTGCGGGCGGCCGGTCGTGCCAATGCGGCAACCGGTGTCCCCCTCGAGGTGCATCTGCCCGGCTGGGAGCGATTGGGGCATAAAGTATTGGATATTCTGGCCGAAGAAGGTGCGGACCTGCATCACACCGTGCTTTGCCACATGAACCCGAGCTTTGCCGATAAAAACTATCAGCGCACCCTCGCCGAACGCGGCGCATTTCTCGAATACGATATGATTGGCATGAACTATTTTTACGCCGATGAAAGCGCCCAGTCCCCCTCTGACGAGGAGAATGCGCGCGCCATTCGCGAGCTTATCGACGAGGGTTTTATCCAACAGGTTTTACTCTCTCAAGACGTGTTTTTAAAAACAATGCTGACCCGCTTCGGCGGCCACGGCTATGGTTATATTCTCAAGCATTTTGTTCCCCGCCTGCGCCGTCATGGCGTTACCGGTGAACAGCTCGAGCAGTTGCTGATGGGTAATCCACAGCGCGTTTTTAGTCAACAGTAGGTTCGCTCACACCAGGGAAACCTACGCTTTATGATTGCAGGAAAATGTATGCAGACGGACCTCTCGGTCATCGAACTGACGCAAAAACTGCTGGCCTTCGACACCATCAACCCGCCCGGCAACGAGCAGGAATGTATGCTATGGCTCGCGGAGTACCTGCGACAGCATGGCTTTGAAGTAGCAACTCACGCCTTTGGCGAGAGCAGAATGAACCTGATTGCCCATTTAAACGCTAAGGATAAAACGCCTCCGCTGGCTTTTTCCGGTCATCTTGATACCGTGCCGCTGGGCAATGCCGCATGGCAGCAGAGTCCTTTCGGCGGTGATATCGTTGATGGAAAACTCTATGGCCGCGGCAGCAGCGATATGAAGGCGGCGATTGCGGCGTTTATTGTCGCCTGTCTTGCACAGCGAGATAACCTCCAGGCGGGCGTGGTGTTGCTGCTCACCGGCGGTGAGGAAACCGGCTGCGATGGCGCACGCGCGCTTATCGACTCACCAGACATCAGGCTTCCGCAGCCCGCCGCGGTGATCGTCGGCGAATCGACGGCCAATTACCCGGTCATCGGCCATAAAGGTGCCTTGTGGTTGCGCTGCGAAACACACGGCAAAACGGCGCACGGCGCAATGCCCGAGTTGGGCATCAACGCGATTTATCTGGCGATGGATGCCGTCGGTAAAATACGCGGCTTCGAACCGGGCCCGCCGCATCCGCTGATGAAAAAACCGACGCTAAACGTCGGCGTTATCCGCGGTGGGTTAAATATAAACTCCGTGCCAGACCGCGCCAGCTTTGACGTTGACCTACGTACTGACCCTACCATTGACCACCACTACCTCACCGAAAGGTTACAACGTCACCTTAGTGACGCTGTCACAATAACTCCGCTTATCGACTTGCCTGCCGTGCTCACCGACGGCCTGCATCCGTGGATCCAGAGCACCATTGCGCTGTGCCAGCCCTGGCATTCTGAGCCCATTACGCCGCGTATTGTGCCTTATTTTACCGATGCCTCGGTACTGCTGGCCGCACTCGGCAATCCGCCCTGCGTCATTCTGGGCCCCGGCGAACCGGCGATGGCGCATCAGACCGATGAATATTGCAAGGTGGAGCGTTTGCTCGAGAGCGTAGACATTTACCAGACCCTGCTGGCGGATTTTAATACAAGGTTAAATAAGTAACAGCTTGGTAACAAAAAGGATTGCGCTTAAAAAGGATGTCAAAATGTCTCTTGTTGAAGATTTTCAATCCCCTCTTGCTGATGCCTAAATCGCCTGAAGGCCTCATGCTTTAAGGGGTGACGGCGATCACAGTTTTGAGTTTTTTATCCGTATCAATCCCCTGCCTCTTTACTAAAACCCCATACAAAAAATGTCTTTTAGTTCACATTTTTAGATCCCGCCACCTGATAACGTATCAAACGGTTCGCAATAGCACAAAATGTATAAGCCCAATGCCCACAAGGCTTTGCGGGCCATTTTTAGGGTTTTTAGTGGAAAAACAGTGACAAATAATTAATTTCGCAGCGAAACGATCTATTCACCCACGAAAAGAAGTGAATTAACATCCACGAAACATTTAAAAATAACTCAGTCACAATTAGGGTTTTGTGAACCCTTTGCTTCGATACCTTTTTACATTTGCTCATTTTTTTAAAACTGGAACCGATCATGAAACCTAGTCTTCTCTCTGTATTTTGCACCGCTGGCCTGATGTTTACGGCCACTTCTGCTCTGGCCGCCGTGCATCCTGAACTCGACAATGCGCAGGCGCGCCAAGTGATTAGCAGCGTTAAAGCGACGATCGGTCAACAGCACAGCACCGGCTGTGTGGCGGTGGTTGACGCCGACGGCAAGCTGCTGGCGTTTGAGCGTCTGGATAACTCTCCGGCTGGCTGCGTAGACGCCGCTATCGGTAAAGCGCGCACCTCGGCGCTCTACCACGCTCCTTCATTGAAATTTATGCAACGTCTGCAGGGTGGCGAAACGACAGTGCTGGCTATCCCGCACGCCGTTCCACTCGGCGGCGGCTACCCCCTGACGCTGTCTGGTGAAGTTGTCGGAGCCGTCGGCGTGAGTACCCCAAAACAGGATATTGACAATCAGGCGTCAGAAACCGCCGCAAGCGTTTTGAAATAACCTCTAACGGAAGACAATCATGATCAATCTTTCACGCCGCCGAATGGTCTTCGGCACTGCCAGCGTTGTTGCGGTCGGTCTCGGCAGCCAGTTGCTGGGCAGCAGTGTGTTCGGGACTCTGGCGCACGCCGCGCCACCTCTGGCATCAGCCATTACGATGCCAGACAACTTTATGCAGCTTTCCAAAAAGCTGACGGCCGTCGACAACCTCGAATCTCATCTGGGTCAGGCGCTTTACAGCTGGTTGCATCACGCCGAGCTAGACGCTCAGCTAGACGCGCTGGCGACCCTGCTCAGCGCCCACAGCGACGTGGTAGGCGACCCGCTGCATCAGCTTCTGGCGCAGCAGCCTGCGGCGTTAGGTCAACTTTATCAGCAGCTGGTCAACGGCTGGTATCTGGGCGTGGTCGGTCAACCGGGCAGCCAGGTATGTATCGGTTTTGAAAATATTGTGAGTTACGAACTAGTGAAAGACAGCTTATTACCCCCAAGTTACGCGGTAGGCGAACCGAACTTCTGGATCCACAAACCTGACAGCGAGGCGCCAACCCATGGCTGATTCATTGAACGCTGACGTTATCGTCATCGGAGCCGGTATTGCCGGTTCACTGGCCGCAGAGAAAATGGCCAAGGCTGGTGTCTCCGTGCTGATGCTGGATTCAGGTCCTTTCTTCAAGCGTGATGAAGCGGTAGAGCTGTTCCGCCAGTCTCCGCTTAAGGGTGACTTCACCGAACCGTATCCGGCAAAACCTTGGGCGCCACAGCCTAAGTTCCAGCCAAAAGATAACAACTACCTTATCCAGAAAGGTCCGGACGTGTATGCGGCGCAGTATCTGCGCGGCGTCGGCGGCACCACCTGGCACTGGGCGGGTCAGGCCTTCCGCCTGCTGCCTAACGACATGAAAATCAAGACCCTTTATGGCGTCGGTCGCGACTGGCCCATCGGCTACGAAGATCTTGAACCTTACTACATGGAAGCCGAGATCCAGATGGGTGTCTCCGGCGACGATGACCTGGGCTCACCGCGTTCACAGCCTTATCCGCTGCCGGGTATCCCGCTGTCATACGGTTTTGAGCGCATTAAAGAGCGCGTTGCCTCATTGGGCTACGTGGTCGGTATCGGTCCTCAGGCGCGAAACAGTATTCCTTACGACGGTCGCCCGGCCTGCTGCGGTAACAACAACTGCATGCCCGTCTGCCCTATCGATGCCCAGTATCACGGCGGTATCTCTGCGCGCAAAGCGGTAGAGGCCGGTGTGCGCATCATCGCCAACGCGGTGGTGTACAAAATTGAGGCTGACGACAGCGGCAACATCGTGGCTATCCATTATCTGGATAAAGAGAAACAGACCCACAAGGTCACCGGCAAGCGTTTCGTTCTGACCGCCAACGGTTTGGAAAGTCCAAAACTGCTGCTTATCTCCACCAGCGAGAAATATCCAAACGGTATCGCCAACAGCTCCGGCATGGTGGGTCGTAACCTGATGGACCACCCGGGCACGTCGGTCGAGTTCCTTGCCGACGAGCCGGTATGGTTTGGCCGTGGCCCAATGCGTCCGGGCAGTATCAACAACCTGCGTGACGGCGATTGGCGCGGTGAGCGCTCTGCGCTGCGCGTCGACCTGGCAAACACCTCACCGGTGCGTACGCTGACCGAACGTCTGGTGAAACAGGGTTACTATGGCAAGGCGCTGAACGACAAGCTGGCCTATCAGGCACCGCGTTACGTGCTGCTGAACTGCCTGCTGGAGATGCTGCCAGAGCCGGAAAACCGCGTTGTGCCGAGCAAAACCGAGAAAGACGAATGGGGCATTCCACGTCTCGAGGTGTATTACAAGTTCCCTGAGTACGTCAACAAAGGCTATGACCAGTCGATGATTGACTTCAAGAAGATTGCCGAAGCGATGGGCGGAACCGAAGTGGTTTACAGCAAACGTGGCGTTTACAACAACAACCAGCACATCACTGGCACGATGATTATGGGCAGCGACCCTAAAGATTCGGTGGTTGACGGAAACTGCCGCACGCATGATCACCCGAACCTGTTTATCGCCGGTACCGGCATCATGCCTTCTGCCTCAACCGTTAACTCGACGTTAACCGGTACGGCGCTGGCGCTTCGCATGGCTGACTCGGTGCTGAAAAGCCTGGCCTGATTCTTCTAAGGGACTGCGTTAGCCCACCGAGGGGTATCGTATGAGGATGTGGAAATGAAAATGAAATATTTGCTGGCGGCATTATTGCCTCTGGCGGCCGCGACCAGCGCTTTTGCAGACGATGCGTCAAGCTCGGCAGACATGATTAAACGCGGTGCCTATCTGGCAACCGCGGCAGACTGTACCGCCTGTCACACGGCACCGAATGCGGCTAAGAACCAACAGTTTGGCGGCGGTTATCCGCTGGCATCGCCGTTTGGTGTGATTTATGGCACTAACATCTCCTCCGATAAGCAGTTTGGTATCGGCAACTGGACCGACGACGAGTTTGTACGTGCGGTGCGTGACGGCGTGGGTAAAGACGGACAGCAGCTGTATCCGGCGATGCCTTACGACTCATTCACCAAGATGAAACGTGATGACGTGTTGGCAATCAAGGCCTATTTGATGTCCTTACCGGGCGTTCATGCGGCACCGGCCAAGACTGACCTCTCCTTCCCGTTCAACCAGCGCTGGGGCATGACGTTCTGGAAATGGTTCAACTTTGATAAGGGCGAGCTGAAGAACGATCCGACCAAGAGCGATGACTGGAACCGTGGCCGTTATCTGGTCGATGCGATGGAGCACTGCGGCACTTGCCACACGCCACGTAACCTGACCATGGGCATGGACAACAGCAAAGCCTTCTCAGGCGGTGATCTGGGGTCATGGGTCGCGTTCAACATCACGCCAGACAAAAATGCAGGTATCGGTAACTGGTCGCAGCAAGACCTGGTCACTTACCTGAAGACCGGTGATGTAGCAGGCAAAGCCTCGGCTTCTGGCGCAATGGCTGAGGCAATTGAACACAGCCTGCAGCACCTGACCGACGGCGACCTGAACGCAATTGCCACCTACATTCGCTCCGTTCCGGCGATTGCAGATGACAAACAGACTCAGCCGCGTGATTCGTTCGGCAAACCGGCAACCGACGTGTTCGCTGACCGTGCTAACGCGGTTCCGTTTGACAAAACCGCGTCAGCGCTGTTCAACAGCAACTGTGCGGCCTGTCACGGCCAATCAGGTGGCGGTATCGGTAAGGGCTTCCACGCTTATCCGTCGCTGTTTAACCACACCAGCACCGGTGCAGCAGACAGCCGCAACATGGTTTCCGTGATCCTCGGCGGCGTTCAGCGCCACATGGACCAGGGTGAAGTCATGATGCCTTCATTTGCCAACCAGCTGAACGACGAACAGATTGCACAAATCAGCAACTACGTCAGCAACCAGTTCGGTAATCCGGCAGGTGCCACCGTCACGGCGAAAGAAGTGGCGAAAATGCGCAAAGCGGCAGACCTGACCTATCCACCGAAGATTGAAGACGGTACTCAGAAATAATTCAGGAAAAAATCAGGCTATATCCCTGAGAACTCTTTGAGAACCCGACAAAAGGCCGAACAGTGTTCGGCCTTTTTTATTCTCCACAGGCGGCCGTTACTCACCGAAACGAGCCACCAGCGTGGCATTGTCGATGGCATGCCCTTTAAGCCGCTCGAACAGCTGGTCATAGGTTAAGCCTTTCGGCAGCGCGTTCGGCGCTAAATCCGTGGCAATCAGCTGCACGATATAGTGATGCGAACCGGTGCCGACCGGTGGACAAGGCCCATTATAGTAGCCGTGTCCCATGGTATTCCTCCCGCCGACGAAGCCTTTACCCTCGCTTAACGCATCCTGAGCAAAGCCGGTTGCGGTGGCCGGAATACCGTAAGTCACCAGATGATTGACCCCAAGACCGTGATTGGCGTCGACGTCGCGAATCGTCAGCGTGAAGCTTTGGGTCCCCTTAGGTGCGTTCTGCCAGCTGAAGGCAGGAGAGAAATTGTCGCCGATACAGGCGGGATTAGCCTTGATGTTGCCGGCAAACTGCTTTGCCAATACGCCATTATCGGTAAAAGCAGGCGAACTCAGCGTAAACATTGGCGCAGGCGCTGCGCTAGCCATAGACGTCCATGCACAGAGTGCCAGTCCTGCCACCGTTTTATAGAACGAAATCGATTTAGCCATGTTTGACATCCTTGCTTGATAAAAAAGACACAAGAACAGTAAGGATAGCAAAGCGGTGCTTTCTCTCAGTTCAGGAAAGCTTTTTAATTGCAAAGAGATGTGAAAATTCTTGTTATAAGCGTTTTCGTTACTGCCCCTCCTCATTACCTGTTTAGGCAATAAAAAAGCGTCCTGTTAGCGCTCAGTTCCCTGAACGCTAACGGACGCCTTTTATTCACAAACTTGAACCGGGCCGCCGTTGGCGCGGTTTATACCCAAGGTCAATGCAGCTTATATGCCAAGATTTTCAGCCCCGCGATTACTCAGACAATCAATAAGTTAGCCTTAATGCAATCGGGGGGTGATGATTTTTTGCACTAAAAGTGACGCCGTTGCACAACAATATAGCCATTGAGAATAAAGCAACGCCCCGTGTCAGTCTCAGCCATTATCCCAGCACAATTCCCTTCGCCATCGTCACATGGCGATCGCACATGTGGTCAATAACGTCGGCATCATGGCTTACCAGAATCATCGTTAAATTCCCGGCCGCCTTCAGTTCATTAAGCAGATTGAGGATTTCTGCCTGCACCGACATGTCCAGCGCCGAGGTGGGCTCATCGAGCAACAGCAGTTTTGGCTTGAGCAACAGCGCACGAACAATGGCCACACGCTGGCGCTGACCGCCGGAGAGCTGGTGCGGATAACGATGAATTAACGCCGGATCCAGCCCCACCAGGCGGAAACCTTCCGCCACTTTTTGCTCAATATCCTGCTCTTTCAGCAGTTTTAGCGGCTCACTCAGCGTGCGTAAAAGTTTGTGCTTGGGATGCAGCGAAGCATACGGGTCCTGAAACACCATCTGTACCTCGCGACGCAATACGCCGGTAAACGGTTTGCCCGGCGTCAGGCGGTGGCCGAGCAGCGTCATGTCGCCCGTCCACTGCGTATTTAGCCCGGCAAGCACCCACAGCAGCGAGGATTTCCCGCAGCCAGACGGTCCGACCAACCCGAAACACTCTCCCTGATTGATGGTCAGGTCGACGTCATGAACCACCGTACGCACGTCATAACCTTGACGGTGAGAAACGCTGAGTTGATGCAGTTGGGCAATAATTTCTCTGCTCATGGCTGGCCCTCCTCCCCGCTGAGGCGCGCCAACAGCGCGCGGTCCAACACCGGCAGCATTTCGCCGCGCGTGGCTTTGCTCGGGCGGCACGACCACAGCGTATGAGTATAGGGGTGCGTCGCCTGCGCCAGCTGGCTCGAGGCAAGACGGTCAACAATTTGCCCTTTGTACATCACCATCACCTGTTCGGTATACTGAGAAACCTGTTGTAAATCATGGCTAATCAGCACCAGTCCCATATTGCGCTCGTCAACCAGACGCTCAATCAGTTTCAGCACCTGCTCGCGCATTTCATAGTCCAGCGCCGAGGTGGGTTCATCGGCCACCAGCCACTGCGGACGATTGATAAGCGCAATGGCCAGCATCACGCGCTGCCCCATACCGCCGGAAAGCTGATGCGGATAAAGCTTGCTGAGTTGCGCTGGATTAGGCAGGCCAACGGCGTTGAGCATGTCGAGGCGCTGTTCCTTGCGCTCACTGCGGCTGAAGCGCCCGTGCAGGCGCAGCGGTTCTTCAACCTGTTTGCCGATAGCCTGCGCCGGGTTGAGCGCGTGTTTCGGGTCCTGCATCACCATCGCAATGCGATTGCCGCGCAGCGGATTCCATTCACGCTCCTTCAGGCGGGTTAAATCCTGCCCACCGAGAGTCAGTTGGCTGGCCTGCATCTGACAAGGGCTTGGCAGCAGGCCCATCAGCGCCCGGGCGGTCATCGACTTGCCCGAGCCAGACTCGCCCACCAGCGCTACACGTTCCTGACCCACGCTGAATGAAATTGACTTCACCAGCTCGATAGGCTGAGGACCGGGAACGTAAACGGTCAAATCTTTCGCGATCAGCAGGTTTGAATCTGCGCCCGCCGCTTGCGGTGTGGTTGAATTAATTGCCATGACGGGTATCCATCTTGTCGCGCAGGCCATCGCCCAGTAGGTTAAACGCCAGACTGGCGAACAGAATGGCCCCGCCGGGTGCTGCAGCCACCCACCACTGGTCAAAGATAACTTTACTGCCTTCGGCGACCATCGACCCCCACTCGGCGGTCGGCGGCTGAATGCCCATCCCGAGGAAGCCAAGACCGGCGGAGGAAAGAATGATCCCGCCGAGGCTCAGCGCGGCGCGAACGACCGCACTCGGCATGCAGAGCGGCAAAATATGGCCAAACATCAGGCGAAAACCGCCAATCCCCTGCATACGCGCGGCGGCAAGATAGTCGCTACGACGCAGGGCAAGCGTCTCGGCGCGCGCCTGACGGGCAAACGGCGGCCAACTGGTGAAGGCCAGCGCCAACGCCCCATTCATCAAACCAGGCCCCAAAATCGCCACCAGCGCCAACGCCATCACCAGACTGGGCAACGACAGCACGATGTCGGTGAAGCGCATTAGAATACGTTCAACCCAGCCACCGAGATAACCGGCGCTGATGCCAATCAGTAAACCAAAGGGAATCGTCAGCAGCAAAATCAGCGACACCAGCAGCAGCGTCGGCCTCGCGCCATAAATCACCCGCGACAAGAGGTCGCGGCCAAAACCGTCGGTGCCGAGCCAATGCTGTGCCGATGGCGGCATGAGTCGGATTTCAATATGCTGAATATTCGGGTCGAAAGGGGCCAGCCAGGGTGCAAACAGCGCGGCCAGCAGCAAAATTACCGCCAGCACGGTGCCCACGGAAAGCGTGGTCACACGACGCGCGCCTCGGCCGGGTGCGACGCGAGCCAGCGCCGGTTGTTCAGGAGTCAGTGGAGTCATAAATAGGCTTACCGGGTTCGCGGATCGAGTAAATAGGTCAACGCATCGGCCAGCGCATTGAGCAGCACAAAGCTGCTGCCAATCAGCAACGTCGAGCCCAAAATGGCCGGCATATCGGCGGCAAACAGTGCGGTGGTCAGATAGCGGCCAACGCCTGGCCAGGCAAAGACCGTTTCAGTCAGCACCGCGCCTTCAAGCATGCTGGCGTAGGACAGGCTGAGCACGGTGATAAGCGTGCCGAAGACGTTGGGAAACACGTGACACAGCAACACCCGGACGCGCCCAGCGCCCTTCGAGCGTGCGAGGATCACATACTCTTTGTTGATTTCACCGAGCATCGAGGCGCGCAACAGACGGGTTATCCCCGCCATCGACAGCAGGCCCAGCACCGTTACCGGCAGCCACATGTGGCGGATAGCGTTGAAGAACATGTCGCGGTCGCCCGACAGCCAAGTATCAATCAGCACAAAGCCGGTGCGCGGCTCCATGGTATAGAGATAGGCGTCGTCGAGCCTGCCAGGGCCACCGGCCCAGTGCAGCACGGCGTAGAACAGCAGCAGTCCAAGCAGACTGAGCCAGAAGATAGGCACAGAATAGCCGAGCAGCGAGACAAGACGCACGATGTTATCAAGCCAGCTGCCGGGTTTATAGACCGACAGAAGCGCAAGGATAATGCCGAAAAATGCACCAAAAAGAATGGCGCAGGTCGCCAGTTCGATAGTCGCAGGGAACGTATGCATCAGGTCGCTGGAAACCGGCTGACCGGTCATGCTCGACATGCCCATATCGCCGTGAGCCAGATGCTCGAGGTAGCGCCAGAACTGGACTGGCATCGGCTGGTCGAGCCCCAAATCCTTGCGCACCTGCGCGTAGGTCGCTTCGCTGGCGTGATCGCCAGCAATCTGCATCGTCGGGTCAACCGGCGCAAGATGTGACAGCGCGAAGGTAAAGGCCAGCAGGCCAAGCAGGGTCAGCATTAAAGAAACAAGGCCGCCTAGCAGGCGGCCTGACCAACGCCAACCCTGTCGGAACAGACCGACAGGAGGAGTAGTTTGAATCATTACTTGGTGACCTTGCTGTAGAACACCATGTCAGGATTAATGCCCTGCACGTAGCCTTTGATGTTGTCGCGCACGGCAATCAGGCTGCGCGCCTGTAGGCCGATAACAAACGGTGAGTCTTTTTGTACGGCAAGCTGCAGCTGACGATAATCCGCTACACGTTTAGCCTTGTCGTTTTCGGCCGTCGCAGCAAGCGTCTGCTTGCTCAGCTGTGGAATACTCCAGTTTGCACGCCACGCCAGCGTCTTGCTGCCGTTTTCCGGATTGTAGGCAAAGGCAGAGGCGTTAGTGTTAGGGTCGAAGTAGTCAGGCCCCCACGAAGACAGCGTCGCGTCAAAGTCGTGTGACTGCACTTTCAGTGAAATCTGCGAACTCACGCCCGGCTCCAGCTTAACGTTGATGCCTGCCTGAGCAAAACTGGCCTGCAACGCCTGAGCAATATCCAGATACGGCGGCTGGTTGGTCACGGCGATGGTGAAGCTTACGTTTTTCAGCCCCGCCTTATCAAGAATCGCCTTGGCCTTGGCGGGATCAAACTTGTAAGGGTTGTCATTCAATGCGCCCAAATAACCGTCCGGAAGGAACGCCTGATGCACCTGGAACTGGCCTTTCAGCAGATCCTTGGCGATATGGTCGTAGTCAAACAGGTAGCGAGCCGCTTCCCAAAGTGCCGGGTTAGCTAACGCTGGGGAGGCTTTAGTATTGAAATACAAGAAGTACAGTGATGCATATGGCACAGCCAGCGGCTTAACGCCCGGCTTACCCTGCAGGCCAGCCATCTGATCCGCACCCAGGTTGCGCGCCATATCAGCATCGCCCTGCTCAATGAGCAGACGACGAGCGGCCGCATCAGGCACGTTTTTAATCAACACGGTCGGGATCTTCGGCGCGCCTTCCGGCGAGCTTGGGTTTGCCTGCAACACCAGCACCTGATGTGGAATATAGGTACGAATTTTGTAAGGGCCGCTGCCTGCGGAATGGTCGCTCAACCACTGGTGGCCGAGATCGTCACCCTTGGCGTTTTGCTCAACCAGTTTAGCGTCAATAATCGAAGAAACCGGCGCAGAGAGCAGACTCAACACAAAGCTCGGGCTGACGTTTTCAGTCCAGCTAATTTTCACGTGCTGTGCGTCTATCTTGGTCAGGAAACCGTCGACATTTTTTGCGTTCCAGCCTAGCTGGGTCAGGATGAAGGAGGGTTCAAGATTCAGCTTCACCACGCGAGACAGTGAGAAAACCACGTCGTCGGCGGTTAATGGATTACCGCTGGCGAAGGTCGCTTTCGGATCCAGGGTAAAGGTCAGGCTCTTGTTGTCACTTCCCGCCTGCCATGAGGTCGCCAGCGTTGGCTTCAAATCGATAGGATTAGTTGGGTCAGACTGCACCAGACGTTGGTAAACGTTGGTGAATGCCTGCACGGTAGTCAGTTCGAAGCCTTGAGCCGGGTCGAAGCTCGACGCATCATCAAGAGATTGTGCAATAACCAAAGTGTTGGCTGGCGTCGCCGCCTGTACGCTAAAAGAGGCAGCAATGGCTGCAAAAAGAACTGAAGGAATTATTTTTTTCATTGATTAACGCTCTTTTAAGTTAGCGAAGTTGCTAATGATTTTGGGAGTGTATGGCAGTTATGAAGCGACAATAAAGTCATTTGAGGTCTATGGTTATTCAAATTTTGCATAACGTGATGAGAATGGTTATATGTCGAGCAAAACGGGCATAATAGCCGCAAAAAGCCTGTGTCATCAGGGCTCAGGCAATACAAAGCGTTCATCTGCCTAACCCCACCTCAAGCAATATGGCTTATTTGCAGGAGGTGGGCACGGGATGGCCAAAGAGAGTTTTGCGGTTTTTAAGAAAGGTTTTTAGGGAACGCTGTGACTGACCCGAACCGAAGCCTTTTTGCCGGCGGTTCAAAGGCATTGACGCCGCAGGTCGTCGTCGCGGTGAGCACCTCGGGTTCTGCTCTCAGCAAGGTATCGGCGGGCACCGGCGCAGGGGCGAGGTTAACCTCCCCCATACCCAGATTATTAATTCCGTCCTCCCCGTTAGCAAGACGAGGCTCTCCGGCGTTGCTCATCAACGTATTCATACGCGCGTCCTGCCCCTTTTCATCCCTCAGCTGTCGATTTAATTCTATCAAAAGCTTAGATTTCAACTTCTCGCGTTCCCGAGGCGGCAACCGTCTAAACACCTGGTCCAGGCTGCCCCAGTCTGTCACCTTAATTTGTGAGACATCCGCATTGGCATCAAGCCCCAGCGTTTCAGGAGTCAGACTGTGCTGAGAGTGATCAGGATAGCGGAGAATAGGCAATGGGTTGTCGATTGAGCGCCTGTCGACCAGCCTGGTTTCAGCGCGAACGCTGGCGCGTCCAGTTTGCATGCCCGCCGCCAACTCGGGGATAACAAGTTGAGCTGTCCGGGGCTGGCGTTTGTCACAGTTATTTCTTAATCTACTGATCATCGCGGTCAATGACTGTGAGTTAACCTTACAGCGTTGGGAAAACTGCACCTTGCTTATCCCCAACGCGGTCAACCTTTGCTCATTATTCACCCAGGCAAGCTTGCTATTAATCAGCTTATTTCTGCAATCCAGTCTCAGAATGATGGCATCCATCACTTCCTGCTGTTCCTGCAGGCGTATTTCACGCAATAAATGCGACTCGTGAGTGTTAGGGGCATTATTTGGCTGCCGATACACAAGGCTCATCCGTGATGAAAGGGTGCCAATAAGGACCCCAGACAGGCGTTCAAACTGCCAGACGGTCAATCCGGCGCCCAGCAGACTCTGTTTATTTTTCTCCCAGGCCAGCGCGGTCTCTGACGGCTTACCCCTGCATTTTTCTTTGAGAATTATGCCTTCTGCAAGACTCTCCTGCGTCGGTGTAAGGTCTTTTCTGGCCTGGCGTTCCCGGCCAACACTCAAGCTAAGTGCCTTTAAAGTGATCCCACAGAAATAGGCAAAACTTGTCTGCAGGATCTCTTCTTTCTTAAATGATGGCTGATTATCCAGCCAGGCACAGGCACTTTTAGCGGATGAGTCCCGGCAGCCGGTTTTAACGGCTATGCTGTTAAGCAACTTTCGTTGCGTTTCTGTCAGTGACCGGGTGTGCTCCCGCTCTTTTTGTATCTTAATGAACAGGTGTCGGGCATTCACTTTACAGGCGTTAGCGAAGGCTTCCTGCCCGATGTTCATCTCTGACATCAGCCGCTGATTATCAACCCAGGCGTAAGCCGCCAGCGCAGGACTTCTCAGGCATGAAGTCGCCTTAATAATTTTGTCGATCTGCTCTTGCTGATGTGGCGTGAAACCAGGCTCTTTTGACGATGGCACATAATCAAGCATGTTCAAGTCAGTATTGATAGCATGGGTCTTCACACCACAGCGATGGCAAAATACCCTATTCGATACTCCAAGCTGCGTGAACAACTTTTTATTTGCGTACCAAACCTCGGAAGCCAGGTCAGCGATCCCTTCACACCCGGCGGTTTTAATGAGTTCATCTACTTGAGCCTTAATATTGCTATTAAGCCGATTCCAACCCCTTTTTTTTTCAGAAATAAAAGAGACCAGTGAATAAGGGTCAATGTCGCACCTGCTGGCAAATAATCGCACCTCTATATTATTATCTAACAACTGGGCTTTATTTTTCTCCCAGGCACCCTCGATTAGATTCAGGTTCCCCCTGCATCCTGTGGCGTCAATAATACTGTCGATAAGGCTCTGTTGTTCCTCTGAGAGTGGGAATTCCATCAGCTGTGACTTAATGTTCAGTTGGGAGATATTGGCGTTAAGTGTCTTCTTGTTTATCCCACTAAGTTCTGCCAGCGAAATTCTCGATATACATAATTCCTCAAATTTTTTCTGATTAAGCAAATAGACACGCGCTGTCTTAATACCACTCTTTCTGCATCCTGACTGTTTAATGAGGGTATTTACAAAATTGATTTGCTCATCACCGAGCCTTAGCTTTCCAGAGGAAAGCAAACCGTCAGGCCCCTGTGAACTGGTGACCTCAGTACTTTGGCTGACGCGGATAATATTGTTTAAAAATGGCTGAGGATCGGGCCTTGGCTGAGGCCTTAACAATGAAGAAGTGATTGATGTGCCGGGGTTCGGTAATATTGAAAAATCGCTCATTGGGCTTCATCCAGCACGTTATGAACTGACTCGAGTCGATGCCTTTTTACCGGCGGTTCAAAGGCATTGACGCCGTAGATAGTCGTCGCGGTGAGCACCTCGGGTTCCGTCTTGGGCTGACGCCCGGCGGCAAGCTCTTCCTGCCTGGCCTTTTCTATGCCAAACAGAGGATTGTAGTGGTCACCGTAATCAACAAAGTATTCTCCACCCACCGCAATATCGCGCGTAGTGATGTAGGCTATCAGCCGCGAATTAACCTGAACGGCGGCCACGTTGTTTTCGTCTAACTGCGGCTGAGCAGGCAATTTACCGGTGTTAATATTGCGCAGGATATTGCCGCTTTGAAAGGCATCAATGTTCAATTTCTCCGTTCGGGTTTGCCAACTGTGAGAATGGCCGTTGACCGTCCCTATTTGCCGCACCGTTTTCTGTGAAGCGGCGCTATCGAGCAGTAAACCCGCGTAAAATCCCAGCACCGTATTGGCGGGCACCGGCGCAGGGCCGGGGTTAAACACTCCCATACCCAGATTAATAATTTCATCCCCAGTGGCCGCAAGATGATGCGATCCGGCGTTGCTCATCAGCCTATTCATACGCGCGCTCTGCCCCTTTTCATCCATCAGCTGTCGGTGTAATTCTTTCAAAAGTTCTGCTTTCAACGTCTCGCGTTTCCGAACGGGTAAGCCCGTAAACACCTGCCACATGCTGCCCCAATGTGTCACCTTGATTTGTGTAACTTCGGCATGCGCATCAAGCCCCAGCGTTTCAAGCGTCAGACTATGCTGAGGATTATCAGGATGGCGAAGAATAGGCAGGGAGTTGTCAATTGACGGTCTGTCGACCAGCCTAGCTTCAGCACGAACGGTGGCGCGTAATTCGTTACCCAAGGCATCGAGAGTAATTTCCATGATCCCCAGGTTGGCGGCGCTTTCAGTTTTTATAACCAACGGCGGCGCTGGCGGTATAGATTGAGAGGCTGGGGGCGGGTGATTACCATTATTTCTTATTAACCTACTGACTGAAGAGGTCAATGACTGTGAGTTAATCTTGCAGCGGCGGGAGAACTGCGCTTTGCTTATCCCCAGCGCAGTGAACCTTTGCTCATTATTCACCCAGGCAAGCTTGCTGTTAATCAGCTTATTTTTGCAATCCAGTCTCAGAATGATGGCATCCATCACTTCCTGCTGTTCCTGCAGACGTTTTTCACGCAATAAACGCGACTCGGGAGTGTCAGGGTCTTTATTTCGCTGCCGATACATAGGGGTAATCCGTGATGAAAGGGTGCCGATAAGGACGCCAGACAGGCGTTCAAACTGCCAGACGGTCAATCCGGCGTCCAGCAGGCTCTGTTTATTTTTCTCCCAGGCCAGCGCGGTCTCTGACGGCTTACCCCTGCATTTTTCTTTGAGAATTATGCCTTCTGCAAAACTCTCCTGCGTCGGTGAAGGGTTCTTTCTGGCCTGTCGTTCCCGGGCAATGCTCCAGCCCAGTGTCTTTAAATTGATCCTACAGAAATCGGCAAAACTTGCCTGTGAAATGCCTTCTTTCTTTAGGAATTGCTGATTATCCAGCCAGGCACAGGCACTTTTAGCGGATGAGTCCTGGCAATCGGTTGTAACGGCTATGCTGTTAAGCAACTTTTCTTGCGTTTCTGTCAGTGGTCGGGTGCGCTCTCGCTCTTTTTGTATCTTAATGAACAGGTGTCGGGCATTCACTTTACAGGCGTTAGCGAAGGCTTCCTGCCCGATATTCATCTCTGACATCAACCGCTGATTATCAACCCAGGCGTAAGCCGCCAGCGCAGGGCTTCTCAGGCATAATGTCGCCTTAATAATTTTGTCGATCTGCTCTTGCTGTTGTGGCGTGAAATCAGGCTCTTTTGACGGCGGCACATAATCAAGCATATTCAGGTCGGTATTGATAGCAATGGTCTTCACACCCGTGCGAAAGCAAAATACCTTATTAGAAACCCTAAGCTTTTTAAACAGCGCTTTATTTTCATACCAAACTTCGGAAGCCAGGTCAGCGATCCCTTTACACCCGGCGGTTTTAATTAATTTCTCTAACTGATCCCTAGTGTTTTCAGGAAGCCGCTCCCAGTCCCTTTTTTTTTCAGAAATAAAACACATCAGTGAATGAGGGTTGACGCGGCACCTGCTGGCAAATAATCGCAGATCAATTTTATTTTTTAACAACAGATCTTTATTATTTTCCCAGGCAGCGGCGGTGAGAGTTAAATTACCCCTGCCCCCAGTGGCGTCAATGATCCTGTCGATAAGGCTCTGCTGTTCATTTGAGAATGGGAATTCCATCAGCCGTGAATCAATGGCAAGTTGAGAAATATTAGCGTAAAGCGTCTTCTTTTTTACCCCACTAAGTTCTGCCAGCGAACTTCTCGAGATACGTAATTCCTCAAGTTTTTGCTGATTATCCAACCAGACGCGCGCAACCTTGATTGCGCTTTTGTTACATCCTGATTGTTTAATGAGGTTATTTACAAAACTGATTTGGTCATTACCGAACTTTCGCTTTCCAGAGGAAAGCCAACCGTCATACCCCTGTGAACTGGTGACCTCAGTACTTTGGCTAACGCGGGTAATATTGTTTAAAAATGATTGTGGATCGGGCCTCGACAGTGGCATTAAAGATGAAGAAATGATTGATGTGCCGGGGTTCGATAATATTGAAAAATCGCTCATGGCGTTTATTCCCAGATTAATTAAAGACGTCCGGCGGCGAGCTGTTTCTGCCTGGCCTTTTCGATGCCAAACAGAGGGTTGTAATGGACACCATAATCAACGAAGTATTCTTCACCCGCCGCAATATCACGCGTAGTGATGTAGGCTATAAGCCGCGAATTAACCTGAACGGCGGCGACATTATTTTCGGCCAGCGGCGGCTCCCCGGGCAATCTACCGGTGTTGATATTGCGTAAGATATTGCCGCCCTGAAAGGCATCAGTGCTCAATTCTGCCGCTCCTGTTTGACGCACCCTTTTCTGTGAAGTAGCACTATCGAGCAGTAAACCCGCGTAAAATCCCAATACCGTATTGATGGGCACCGGTGCTGGGCCGGGGTTAACCACCCCCGTATCCAGATTAATAATTCCGTCCTCCCCGTTAGCAAGACGATGCTCTCCGGCATTGCTCATCAGCGTACTCATAGGCTTGCTCTGCCCTCTTTCATCCAACAGCTGTCGATGTAATTCTATGAAAAGTCTAGATTTCAATTTCAGGCGTCCCAGAATGGGTAACCGTGCAAACACTTGCTCCATGCTACCCCAATGGGTCACCCTGATTTGTGAGACATTGGCATTCACATCTAGGCCCAGCGTTTCAAGCGTCAAACTGTGCTGAGGATTATCAGGGTGGCGAAGGATAGGCAGTGAGTTGTTAATTGAGGGCCTGTCGACCCGCCCGAGTTGAGCGCGAACGGCGGCGAGTCCCGTTTTTATGCCCGTCGGCGGCACAGGGGGAAGATATTGAGCGGACCGGGGTGGGCAACTGCCATTGTTTTTTCTTAATCGACTGACCGAGGAGGTCAATGACTGTGGATTAATATTGCAGCGGCGGGAAAATTGCACTTTGCTTATCTTTAGATCCGCTAAATTTTGTTGGTTTTCTATCCAGGCAAGCGTGCTTTTGTTGAGGTTTTTTCTGCAATTCGAGCTCAGAATGATGGCATCCATCACTTGCTGCTGTTCCTGCAGGCGTTTTTCATGTAGTAAACGCCACTGCGGGGTTTTCTGGCCTTTCTTTCGCGGCCTATAAACACAACTAATCCGTGATGAAATGGTGCCGGAACAGACCTTACTGGCATATTCAAATTGCCAGGCTGTCAATCCGGCGTCGAGCAGACTTTTTTTATTTTTATCCCAGGCCTGGGCCGTCTCTAACGGCTTACCTCCAGAGTTCTCAGCGAGTATTATTTCTTCTGTAACTCTTAGCTGCGCCGAGGTAGGAATGACTCTGTCGCGTCTTTCACGGGCAATCCTCCAGCCAAATGTGTCTAAATTGATCCCACAGAATTCGGCAAAATTTATCGGCCAAATATCTTCTTTAATAATAGATTGCTCATTATCCAGCCAGGCGCAGGCACTTTTAGTAGAGGAATGCCAGCAGCGGGTTTTAACGGCAATACGGTTCAGCAGCGCGTGTTGCGTTTCTGTCAATGCTCGGGTGCGTGCCCGCTCTTTTTGTATTTTAATGAACAGGTCTGTGGCATTGACTCTACTGGCGTTAGCGAAGGCTTCCTGCCGAATGTTCATCTCGGACATCAGCTGCAGATTTTTAACCCAGGCATTTGCCGCCAGCACCGGATTGCTCAGGCAAGAAGTCGCCTCAATAATCTTGTCGACCTGTGCTCGCTGTTGCGGCGTGAAATCAGGTTCTTTTGACGGCGGTACATAATTAAGCATGCTCAGGTCGGTATTAATAGCAAGCGTCTTCACACCACAGCGAAAGCAAAATACCATATTCGATACCCCAAGTTGTTTTAAGGTCTTTTTATTTTCATACCACACCTCGGAAGCCAAGCTAGGGACGCCTTTACACCCGGCAGTATTAATGAGTTTATCTACCTGTTGCCTGATATTGCTATCAAGCCGCTTCCAGCACCTTTTTTTTTGAGAAATATAACACACCAGTGACAGAGGGTTAACGTCGCACCTGCTGGCAAATAATTTCACGTCTATATTATTATTTAACAACTGGGTTTTATTTTTCTCCCATGCAACGGAGGTGAGAGCCCGGTTCCTCCTGCATCCTGTGGCGTCACTGATCCTGGTGATCATGCTCTGTTGTTCATCTGAAAGTTTGATTTTCGCGAGCTTTGACAGCACGGCAAGCTTGCCGATACGGGCGAATAATTCCTTTTGTGGCACGCTACAAAGCTCTGCCAGAGTACCTCTTGAGATGTGTAACGCTTCAAGTTCTTGCTTATTATCTAGCCAGACGCGTGCGGCCTCAACGACGTTATTAGCACATCCTGATTGTTGAATAAGGTTATTTATAAAGGTGGTTTGTTCATTACCAATCTTTGACTTTCTCGATGAAGGCAAGCAGGCAGGGCCCTGTGAACAGGTGACCTCCGTGCTTTGACTGACGTGGGTAATATTGTTTAAAAATGACTGAGGGTCGGGCCTCGACATTGGCATTGATGATGAAGAAATGATTGATGTGCCGGGGTTCGGTAATATTGAAAAATCGCTCATGGCATTTATTTCCAAATTAATTAAATGATGACTTACCCATTAATGAACTTTGGTTTTATGCACTCACTGCGTTTTTCCGGTAATAGCTGAGTGCTTATAAGGCATTATTAACTTACGATATCATTATGTAATGGCGGTTATACCAGCACAAGATACAAAGCAACCATTTGGCAGATAAAAAGGGTAATGCTGGGCGTGATGCAATAGGAAAGTAAAGTTTATTTAAATAAGCGAATAATGAAAGAATAATAAAAACCACAGTGAATTAACACCGCAGTGAAGGCTATATTAGAAATCGTAGGTCGCAGAAAAATTAAACTCACGCGGGTCGGCCTGTGTCATGCCCCTCCCGTCCCCGCTCCGGGTCTGGGTCATCTCCGGATCCGTCAGCGTGGCGCTAACATTGATGCGCGCCCCCAGCACCGGCTCACCGAAGAAGTTCTACTCCACGCTACGGTTAACCCTTACACCGGAAAACATTTATAAAAAAGCCCGAAAACCTTAGGGTATTTCGGGCGTTTGCGGGTGAGCGAATAAGGGTTGGATACACATTATACCCGATGGCTTATCTAAATGAGCTGAATGTCCGTGGTGGGATTTGTCGAGATACCTAATAACATTCTTACCTGATTAACCAGTTCGCTCATGCAGTCATCGTTCATGCCGTAGGTCTTCAGCTCTTTCTCCAGCGCAAATAGATATTGCGCATTGGTCCCGAGTGGACCGCTGGCCTTGGCAATCAGAGGCGCAATCACCTCATAACGCGTATCTGACTCGAACGACGGATGCTGCGGGTTCATGATAAACACCAACGCCGTGACGGTTCTCCCGTCGGCCAACTCAAGCTCACACCAGGTCGGACAGTAGCTGCCGGTAAGCATCTCGCGCTTCCACAGCAGTTCAAGATCCTCACGCAGCTTGTCTTCCGGCAGTCTGAACGCAAGACCCGTTGTTTTGCCGCCTTCGGTCAGCGCCAGCATACGGCCGGGCTGAGCATGAGATCCACGCCCTGCGGTCAAGCGCAGGCAAAAGGCACGATGATAACCATTGAGCGTTGCAGGACATGACTCTTCGGAATCGAAAATAGGATTCCACATCAGCGAGCCGTAGCCGAAGATCCACACCGGGCTTTTATCCGGTCTTTTCGCCAGAGCACAGTCAAGCGAGGCCGAGCGTTGCTCTGCGGTCAATAAGATTGACTCGTCAATGCTGCCGAATGCTGTTTTGCAGTCTGCGTTACGCAGAAAATCTCGGGTTAACACCATCCAATACCTCCGCTCATTAACCTTGCCATAACTTTATTAGTGTCTTCTCCCTCACTGAGGATTGATCGGGGTTGAGAATTTGTTTAGCCATACATAAATAAGGCCCATAGGACAAACCTTATTCGTTTATTGCGCTGCAATCAAGAATGCTGTCGATCACAAAACGAAAATAAACCACAAAATTGTAAAAAAATGAGCATCAGACTGAAATAATAGCACCCGGCGCTATTTTAGCGTCGAGTGCTATTGGAAAAAGATGAGATTAATTGGTGTTTTGCATCTGTTGGGTAAGCAACGTGCGCAGTGGGACGCTGCTTTTGATAATCGGGGATTTTATAACGATATAGCTAAAATACTTATCGATACCAATATTCTTATCCAGTAAAGATTCTATCACTTCCTGATAGTGTTCAATGCTGCGAGTGATGAAACGCAGCAGATAGTCATAGCCGCCGGTTATCAGGTGGCATTCAATCAGTTCGTCATATTCGCGGATGCAGTTTTCAAACCGGGAGAACTCTTCACGGCGATGCCCCTGTAGCGTCACTTCAGTAAACACCGTCACCGAGTCGGTGATTTTAGGCAGGTTGACGTGAGCCTCATAACCGGTGATATACCCTGCACTTTCGAGGCGTTTAACCCGCTGGAGGCAAGGGCTAGGCGACAAACCGACGGCATCCGCAAGGTTGACATTGCTAATGCGCCCATCTTTTTGCAGTTGAACCAGTATATTGATGTCGATGCGATCAAGTTTTAAAAAGCCGTTCATAGCACCTCACTGTCTTCTTGAGCGTCGACCGGGAATAAAGAGCAGATTTCCCTCTGCACCTGATTCGACCCTGAATTCACATAAAAGCCATGAATAGGATATACCATGCTTTTGCAGTGAAATACCAGCGCCAGGCGCAGAGAGTTTTTGCCTCCGCTTTGTAATAAAAGTCTATGAAATATCTGGAGAAAAATTAATCCAAACGGCCCGTTCCTCGTGCCAGCGCGATATCAAAGATGTGCATTGCCTCCTCCAGCTGAGCATCGGTGGTCACTAAAGGCGCCAGGAAGCGAATGGTGTTGCGATACAGACCGCACTTAATCAGCAACAGCCCAGCGTCGCAGGCACAGCTGAGAATTTTCTCGGTCAGCGCCGCATCCGGTTTGCCGGTATCGTAATCGACGATTTCGACCGCCTGCATAAAGCCCACGCCGCGCACCTCACCGATGCAGGCATACTTCTCTGCCAGCTGGCGCAGGCGCGTTTCAAGCTGTTGGCCCAGCTTCACCGAACGCTCGAGTAAACGCTCGTTTTCGAGCACGTCTAGCACCGCCAGTGCCGCCGCACAGGACAGCGCATTACCGCCGTAAGTGCCTCCCAACCCGCCCGGCGTTGGAGAATCCATGATTTCTGCTTTACCCACGACGCCCGAAATAGGCAAGCCGCCGCCGAGGCTCTTCGCCACGGTTATCAAGTCTGGCGTGATGTCAGAATGCTGGAAGCCAAACATCTTTCCGGTGCGACCAAAGCCTGTCTGCACTTCATCACAGACCAGCAGAATGCCGTGTTTTTGGGTCAGGTCACGCAGTGCCTGCATAAAGGCCTTAGGCGCTGGCAAGAATCCACCATCGCCCTGAACCGGCTCAATCAGGATAGCCGCGACGCGCTCTGGCAGAGTTTGCGTGGCGAAAAGGGTATCGAGGGCCTTTAGAGAGTCCTCGGGCGTAATACCGTGGAATGCATTCGGATAAGGAATACGATATATATCACCGGGGAAAGGCCCGAAGTTTTGTTTATAAGGCTGGCTCATTCCGGTCAGCGCACAGCCTAATAATGTGCGCCCGTGGAAAGCGCCGTCAAAGACAATAACGCCGGAACGATTGGTATAAGAACGCGCAATTTTAACCGCATTTTCAACGGCCTCAGCGCCGGAAGTAAAGAGTACTGATTTATAATGCTCCCCCTTTCCAACCACTTTATTCAAACGTTTTGCCAATTCAATATAGGGAGGATAGGCGACGACCTGAAAACAGGCGTGGGAGACATTTTCCAGTTGACGCTGAACGGCCTTAACCACTTCAGGATGATTGTGTCCAACGTTTAATACGCCGATGCCGCCAACAAAATCGAGGTAACGACGACCGTCATCGCTCCACACTTCTGAGCCTTTCGCTTTCGCGATAACCAGGCTGTGTGCGGTTACCACCCCACGCGGAACGTGCTGTTGGCGAAGCGCAAGCCAGTCAGTATCATCTTCAATTACGGGCAGTGTATTTAATACATTGTGCATAGCATTACCTCATCCGGTTAATTCGGGCGCTGTCAGAATTTGATTCAGTATCTCAATCTATGCGTTTATTTCGTGCCGTAATGGCGGTTCAGAAAAAATATCATGCGGTAATTGGGCGTTAAAAGGCAGTTGTTTTCTTTAATCGCAAATGGTTTTTTAATTGCAAATTTAAGAAGAAATCGACGGATTTATTGGGCAGCCGCCCGGCGAGTCAGGTATTAGCTGACTTAATACAACCTCTACAAACCACCTCACCCCCACCGGAATGATATCGTCATTGAAGTCATATCTTGGATGATGCAGCGGTGCCAGCGGTTTAGGGCTGCCGTCGCCCTGTCCAAGCCACAGATAGGCGCCGGGTTTTTCCTGCAACATAAACGAAAAGTCTTCAGACGTTAGCGCCGGTTTTGGCGCGACGCTGGCCTGTAGTCCGGCATTTTTCGCCGCGCGTAACGCCACCTCGGCTTCGGCTTCGCTATTGATTGTCGCCGGATAATAGCGGTGATACTTCACCTCGGCATCGAGGCCGTGGGCCGCAGGAACATGTTCCGCAATACGACGCAGGCTGGCTTCGATAATATCCTGTGCACGAAGGTCGAAACTGCGTACCGTGCCGGTGATGGTCGCCTCGGCGGGGATCATGTTGTGCGAGAATCCACCGTGTACCTGCGTGACGGTCAATAACGCTGGGTCGGTCGGATCGATGCAGCGGGAAACAACGGTATTAAGCTGAACCACCAGTTCGCTGGTCGCCAGCATAGTATCAGGAGAAAGGTGAGGCTGAGCCGCATGTCCGCCACCGCCATAAACGCGAATGTCGAAACGATCGGCCGCCGCCATGATAGAGCCAGGACGCGTCTGTGCCACGCCGACGGGCAGTTCTGGCCAATTATGTACGGCGAAAACGCTGTCACAGGGGAAGCGGGTAAACAGTCCGTCGTCAATCATCGCTTTCGCCCCCGCCTGCCCCTCTTCGGCCGGTTGGAAGATAAAGTTTACCGTACCGTCAAAATCGCCCGTTTTAGACAATAGCCACGCGGCGCCGAGCAGCATGGTGGTGTGGCCGTCATGGCCGCAGGCGTGCATGACGCCTTGATGGGTGCTGACATAGTCCGGCGTCCCCTGTTCGATAATCGGCAAGGCGTCCATATCGGCACGCAGGCCTACGCTTCTCCCGCTGCTGCCCTTGCGTAACACCCCGACTACGCCGGTTTTACCAACGCCTTCATGAACTTCAAGCCCCAACTCACGCAGAAACTCGGCAACGACTTTGGCCGTGCGGTGTTCATTAAAACCCAACTCGGGGTGCGCATGCAGATCGTGGCGCAATGCAACGAGGCGCGGCAGGATTTCTTTAATCAAAGACCCATTAATTAAACAATTATCGCCATTCACGGCAGTACGGCTCATATTAATATCCCTTGGTTTTGTCGATTTCACCCTGCATGGGCTGCCCTTGCTCATAACGCTGAAGGTTGGCCAACAGCGCCGTGACGGCAGTTTCCGGCTGGGTCTGACTGGCGATATGCGGCGTTATCCACACACCCGGGTGAGACCACAGTGCGTCCTCCAAAGGTAACGGCTCAGGGTCGGTTACGTCCAGTACTGCCGCACGAAGATGGCCGCTGTCGAGTGCCGCGAGCAGGTCTTCTGCCACCAGCTGTTGCCCGCGCCCGGTTTGAATCAGCGCCGCCCCCCTTGGCAAGCGGGCAAACAGTTCGCCATTAAGCATGCCGCGCGTCTGCGGCGTGAGCGGCAACAGACAAACCATAATATCGCAGTGCGACAGAAATGCCGGCAGCTGCTCAACGCCCGCCCAACCGGTCACGCCCTCAGGCGTATTGCCCGAACGGCTCCACCCGTGGCATTCGAAACCAAAATTCTTCAGCATATTCAGTGTCGCTTGCCCAAGCTCACCCAACCCCAACACGCCAATGCGTCTTTTGTTTGCACTGACCACCGGATGCGACTTCCACAGGCTCTGTTTCTGTTGTTGCAGATACAGCGGCAGGTCACGATGCAGCGCCAACGCAGCCAAGGTGACATATTCGACCATACCCTGCGTGAGGCCAGGCTCAACCATTCGCACCACCGGTAAAGATGCGGGAAGCTGGGTCAAATCAAACTGGTCGACTCCCGCACCAACGGAAAACAGAACTTTAAGCTGCGGCATGCGCTGCGCGATGTTTTCTGGCGGCACCCAGGCCACCAGATAATCCACTTCGGCAAAGATTTCCGGGTCACCGTCGCTAAAATCGAGGCTGTTCCATTGCACAAAACGATATTCGGGGGCGAGGTCGGCGAGAAGTTTCTGCCAGTGTTCCCCCCGGACCGGCTCAGACTTATAGAGAATCGTTTTCATCCTGCTCCCTTAGCCCAGCGCCTGGGTTGCCAGCACGAAATTACGCCATCCGCCAGCGGCTTTAAGCGGCTCACCGTCTTTATACATGGTGGTCGGCCGGTCAACGCAGGCCAGACCCAGCGCCTCGAGCCACTCGGCGAGACCCGAGTCCGCTTCGACGTCAACGCGCACAAATTTTCCGCTGCATTCACTCAGTAACTGGCGAACCAACACTTTGGCATCGTCAAGGTTGTCGGCAATCAGCGGTCCGATGGCATACCCGCGCCCAAACTGACGCAGCAAACCGAAACCGGCAATCTTACCCGCCCGCGTCAGCAACAGGCCCTTTTGCGTATGCGATGAGTCCGTCTCAAGCAACGCCTGATACAGCGCAAGGCGCTGCATGCCGCTGGAGAGACCATCTAGTTCGCTGAGAGTGGCCGCATCCTCGGCGTTGAGTTCACGCAGTTGACAGTTTTGGGGCAAGGCTGGCGCAGTAACCGGCGGCAGTTCGCGGCTTTGCTGTTGGCGAATCTCGCCGGTGGTGACAAAACCCAACTTTTCATACAAGGGTTTACCTTCCGGGGTCGCATGCAGGCGCACGGTCTTACCCTCAAGCTTGCCCAGCAGCGTGACGAGCAGCTTTTTGCCCATCCCGCGCCCCTGAAAGTCAGGGCTGACGATAACCAGCCCGAGGGTGGCGTATTTTTTGCCCCACGCCCAGTAAAGTGCGCTGCCCACCACGCGCCCGTTGGCTTCGGCCACCCAGCCTTTGCCACAGCGGAAAGCCAGCTGCCAGTCTTCGAGACGGTGCGACCAGGATACGGCCTGAGAGAGTCCGTGACAGGCGGGTAAATCAGCCGCCGTCATTTCGCGCAGCGTTATTTCTGCATAAGAAGGTGAAAGCTGTGCTGTCATTTACATCATTCCCGGTTTTTTAATATCGCTGCCGTCGCTAAAACGATCGAAGCGGAAAGGCGTTGGGTCCACGACCGGCGTACTGCCGGTCACCAGATCTGACATCAGGCTGCCCGCACCGGGTCCAATGCCAAAACCGTGTGCGCTGTAGCCCGCTGAGATAAACAGGCCGGGCAGTTTATCGACGCTGGAGATGACCGGTACCGCATCGGGCGTGCTGTCAATCATGCCGCCCCAGGACTGCACCACCTTCACCGCCCCAAGCGCAGGAAACTCGCGGCGCATCGCCTCTATGCCCTCTTTTACCATGGCATGGTCGGCCTCGGGGTCAAGGATACGCACCTTCTCAAACGGCGATCGGCCATCAAATTGCCACGACCCCAAGGCTTCAGGCCCCTCAAGGAACGCCCGTGGGCTGAAATGCACCTTGAGATTTTTGCGACGCGCCTGAAAGGTCGGGTAAAACTTTTTCGAGTAACGCAGACCCTGTGGACCTATCGCCACGCGGCCACGGCCGGAGACAGACAGGGTATAACTGCCGTCAAGCTGCGGGCGACAGGCGAAACCTTCGGTATAGAGCGGCATCTTGATCACCTGCTCGACCGGTGCAGTGCGCATTGCGGTGCCAATTACGTTACCCAGCGGCAGGTCGATGCCGTGGCGGCGACAGAACATTGAGCTCCAGGCCCCCCCCGCGCAAACGACCGAACCCGCGCGAATCAGTCCGCGCTCGGTCCATACGCCGCTCACGCAACCGGCAGAGACGTCTAGCCCGCGCACAGCGCAGTATTGGAACACCAGTGCGCCGAGCTTTTGGGCGGCTATCGCTAGCCCAGGGGCCGCCAGCGAGGGCTCGGCGTGGCCGTCGGTCGGGGAATAAACGCCCCCCAGCCAATGGGAGACGCTGCCCTGGGTCAGCTCTTTGGCCCGCGCGGCGGTGAGGATTTCGCTGTGCATGCCGTAATTTTTTGCCATCTGCCCCCATTTTTCCCAGGCGTCTATCTCTTCCTGTTTTTTGGTCGCGTAAACCAGCCCGGTGTTGCGAAACCCGAGCTCTTCGCCGGTTTCTTCTTTCAGCGCTTTCCAGCGTTGCAGGGCGTGGATGGAGAGCGGCAGTTCACGCTCATCGCGATTCTGCTGGCGGCACCAGCCCCAATTACGGCTCGACTGTTCCGCGCCAATCATGCCTTTTTCAAGCAATACGACGGAAACGCCCTTTCTCGCCAGCTCATAGGCGGTGGCGGCACCGGCGATGCCGCCGCCAATGACCACAACGTCAACCGCGTCGGGGAAGAGATGACTGTCTTGTACAAACCTGATCGGTGCTGGCATCGAATGCTTTTCCTTATCTCAAACGCATCTTCTGGTGCAAGGGGTTAATTCAATAGAGATGATTTACGTCACTGTATCAAGTGGCGGATTTATCGAAATTAATGCAAAGCTTATTCGGCATTGATCGACTCTTCGGTACTGCCGTCCTGCTCCTCCAGCCAGCCTTGCCGCAGCTCTGGCACCGCCCTTTTCAGTCTTTCGTAATACAGGCTGCTGGAAGTCTTGTCGTAGTCAATGCGGCTCACCTGGGTCGCCATTTGCCCGTTTTTCACCACGATGATGTCGTCACAGACCGAGCGTACGGCGTGAAGGTCATGACTGATGAACAGGAACGACACGTTAAGCTCGCGACGCAGCTCGGAGATGAGGTCCAGTACCGCTGCGGCAACCACCGAGTCGAGCGCCGAGGTGACCTCGTCGCAGAGAATAAGATCCGGCTCTGCCGCCAGCGCTCGCGCCAAATTGACGCGCTGCTTTTGACCGCCGGACAGCCCCGAGGGCTTGCGATGCAGAATACTGTGCGGCAAGCGGACAAGATCAAGCAGCTCTTTCAGGCGCGCATCAAGCGCCTTGCCGCGCAGCCCGTGGAAGAACACCAGAGGGCGCTTCAGGATGCTGGCAATGGTCTGACTCGGGTTCAGTGCGGTGTCGGCCATCTGGAACACAAACTGCACCCGGCGCAGCTCGTCCGGACTGCGGGCAGACATCTCGCCCGCCAGATAGCTCTCGTTAAACAAAATGTAGCCATTGCTGGGAGAAATCATGCCAGCAATCGCCCGCGCAAGCGTGGTTTTTCCTGAACCAGACTCCCCGATAATGCCGATGGCCTGGCCCGGATAGAGTTTGAAATTGATGTCCTGCAGAATGCTAATTTTAGGTTTACCGTCGGCGTCCAGCGGACCGTATCCGGCGGCCAAGTCACGCACCTCAAGCAAACATTTGACCGGCGCGTCTTCCGGTTTCCACGGGCTGTTGCGCGGTTTATGCCGCGCCGCGTCGAGCAGGCTGCGGGTATAGGAAGCCGCAGGCCGCGTCAGCAGGTCTTCCGTGGTGCCGTATTCAGCAATCTGCCCTTTCAATAGCACCAGTATTTTGTCGGCCATCTGCGCCACGACAGCCAGGTCGTGACTGACGTAAATCGCCGTCGTCCCGCGCTGTTTGACGACGCGGCGGAAGGTCTTGAGGACCTCAAGCTGAGTGGTCACGTCGAGTGCGGTGGTCGGTTCGTCGAGAATGACCACCTCCGGGTCGCCAATCAGCGCCATCGCCGCCATCACGCGTTGAAGCTGACCGCCAGAAACCTGATGCGGATAACGTTGACCGATAGTTTCCGGCGACGGCAGCGCCATTTCACGAAACAGCTCGACGGCTTTTTTCTCGGCATCGGCACGTTTCATGGTGTGGTGAATAAGTACCGGCTCGATAACCTGATCCATCAAGCGCATTGCCGGGTTAAACGACGCCGCCGCGCTCTGGGCGATATAGGCGACCTTCGAGCCACGAAACTCGCTGAGCTGACGAGCAGACAGCGCCGTGACGTCGGTTCCCGCCACGTTCAACGTGCCTTGCGTTATCCTACAGCCGTGACGCGCATAGCCCATCAGCGCAAGCGCAATGGTGGTCTTACCGGAGCCGGACTCACCAATCAGGGCCAGCACCTCGCCCTTTTTCACGTCGAAACTGATGTCAGAGACCAGCACAATCTGCTCGTCGCTCTCATTTTTGGCCTGCACTTCAAGCTGGCTGACGCTGACCAGCACAGGGGCCTCGTTGCGCGTGGCCTGCGTTACGTCCTTCACACCCGGCTTTGAATGAATGGGAAATGTATTCATGCCGCCTCCTCTTCCAGTTCGAGTCTAATCACGCGACGCGTTTGCAGGCTGTCGATAAACAGATTCACGCCAATGGTCAGGCTGGCAATCGCCACCGCCGGTACCAACACCGCCGGAGAGCCATCAAACAATGCCTGAAGGTTTTCATGCACCAGCGTGCCCCAGTCAGCGTAAGGCGGCTGCACGCCCAGCCCGAGAAAGCTCAGGCCGCTGAGCAGCAACACAATGTAGACGAAGCGCAGGCCAAAATCTGTCAGCATCGGATGCAGCATGTTCGGCAGCACGTCGGTTAATGCGATATAGAGTTTGCTTTCACCCCTCAGATGCGCGGCCTGCACGTAGTCCATCGAACGCAGGTTCGAGGCCATGGCGTAGGCGATACGGTAGGCACCCGGCCAATAAGTGATAACCGCCGTCAGAATCAGCATCGGCAGCGAGGAACCAAATACTGCCACCATCAGCAGCGCCATAATTTTCCCCGGCATAATCAACAGGGCGTCGTTGATACGGCCCAGCAGCTCTTCCAGCCACTTGCCGGACATCGCCGCCAGCAGCGCCAGCAACGTGCCGCAGACGCTGGCCAGAATGGCGGCCGACAGCGCCAGGCCAATCGAATAGCGTGCGCCATAAAGAACGCGGGTCAGCATGTCGCGTCCGAGGTAGTCAGTACCGAGCAGGAAGGCGCGGCTGAAGCCTTCGTTGATGCCGCCGCCCGCAATGTCCTCCACGCTGTAGGGGGCCAGCCAGCCACCCAACAGCGCCATGCACAGCCAGAACAGGGTAATCACCAGACCGATTCGCCCGGCGTTGGATAACGAACGCCAGAAGTTCAGCGCCGTTTTTAACACCACAACTGTTTTACGCATCACTGAGTCCCCTCTGGAAAGTCACTTATTGTTTCAGCTTCGGATTGAAGGCAATGGTGGCGATATCGGCCAGCAGCAGTAGCAGCAGATAGCAGCCGCTGAACAGCATCACGCACAGCTGCACAATAGGCAGGTCGCGATTGCTCACGGCATCGACCATTTGGCTCGCCAGGCCCGGATAACTGAAGATAGTTTCGATAATAATCACCCCACCAAACAAATAAGACAGGCTCAGTGAGATGGCATTGGCAATCGGCCCGACCGCGTTGGGCAACGCGTGACGCAGCACGGCGCGCAGCGGACGCACGCCTTTCAGCAGGGTCATTTCAAGATAGGAACTGTCGAGCTGGTTGATGATGGCAGAGCGCGTCATGCGCGCCATCTGTGCCACCAGCACGCAGCAGAGGGTAAAGACCGGCAGTGCGTACGCCTGCAGGTAGCCCAGAAAATTCTGATTGGTGGAACCCAGCGACATCGCCGGGAACCAGTGCAGATGCACCGCAAACACCATAACGGAGACGGTCGCCACCAAAAACTCAGGGACGGCCACCACCGACATAGTGCCCACCACCAGCATGCGGTCAATCAGCGAACCCCGTTTCATCGCCGCCGTAATTCCGATGATTACCGCCAGCGGCACCGACACCAGCGTGGTAATCCCGGCCAGCTCGAAGGTGGCGGGAATACGCTGGGCGACCATTTTGGCGACCGGTAAACCGTTGGCGAACGACTTGCCGAAATCGCCGTGCAGCATGCCGCCCAGCCATTCGAAATAGCGTTGCCAAATCGGCAGATTCAGGCCCAGTTGCTCACGCAGTGCCGCGACCGTTTCCGGCGTGGCCGCCTGCCCCAGCAGCTGCTGCGCCGCATCGCCCGGCAGCATGCTGGTAATGATAAAGACCAGCGCCGAGACGATAAACAGCGTCAAAATGCCCGAACCAATACGACGAAGAATAAGTAACAGGATAAGCTGATTCATAACTGCCTCCAGATTAGGATGCCAACCAGACGAACTCACTGAAGCGATAGCCCATCATCATGCCGGAGGGATAAGACTCCACCCCTTTAACCTTGTTGCTGTAGCCGTCTAACGAACTGATAAACAGCGGGATAATGGTGCCGCAGTGGTCATAGACCAGCGCCTGCATATCGCCATACATCTGCTTGCGCCTGGCCTGATCGCGTTCACCGCGTGCCGCAGTCACCAGTTGGTCGAACTGCGGGTTTTTCCAGCCGGACTCGTTCCACGGGGCGTCTGACTTGTAGAACTGGCTGAACAGCAGGTCCAGCGTCGGGCGGGGGTTGACCGAGCCGTATGAAATAGGATGCTTCATCCAGTGCTGCGACCAGTAACCGTCGTAGGGAACACGACGCACCTTGAGGTTCATTCCGACCTGTGCGCCGAGCTGTTGCAGGAACTGCGCCCCCTCCATCGCACCTTCGATATTATCGGTGGTGACGATTTCTAGGCTCGGCTTCACTAACCCGGACTTCTTGAGATAAAACTTCGCTTTGTCGAGATCATTAGGCCGCTGCGGCAGGTCTTTATTGAAATACGGATGCCAAGGTGGAACCGGATGGTCATTGGCCACCGTGCCAAACCCCTGAAGCGCCGTTTTAAGCAGCAGTTCGCGCGGCTGCAAATATTTCATCGCCAGCACAAAGTCCGGATTGCCGGTGACCGGTGCGTCCTGACGCAGAATGAGGTCGCTGTACATGCCGGACTTGCTCTCCAATACCGAGCAGGATCCCGAGCCGTTGATACGCTTTACGTCGCGCGAACTGATGGTCGAGACGAAGTGCAGCTCACCGGACAGCAACGCATTGACGCGCGCCGCCTGGTCGGTCACGCCCAGCAGCTCAACCTCGTCGAGGTGCGGCAGGCCGGGTTTCCAGAAGTTTTTGTTGCGCTCACCGAGGGTGCGATTTCCCGGGGTAAACTCTTTACAGACATAGGGGCCGGTGCCGACAGCCTTGCTGAAATCTTTGGTGCCGTCCTGCAGGATAAGAAACGCTGGCGTGCCGAGGATAGACGGCAGGTCAAAGTTTGCCTGCTCGAGTACCAGTTCCACTTCCATCAGGCCGACGGCCTTGATGCTGGCAAACTGTTTGGCGAGTGAAATCGCGGTCGAGGCCACGGCAGGGTCTTTATGGCGCGACAGCGAGAACACCACGTCCTGTGCGTTAAGCGACTTGCCGTCGTGGAAGGTGACGCCCTGACGCAGCTTGATGCTCCACGTGACACCGTCACTGCTGCTAATCGACTCGGCCAGTCCCATCTGCGGGATAAGTTTGCTGTCCAGCTCAGTCAGGCCACTGTAGAACATATATTGCCGCATGTAGTCGCCGCTGTTGTTGGCCTTGGCGGGATCCATGGTGTCGGCGGCCGAGGAGTTAGCGGCCGCGGCGCGCAGTTTACCGCCCTTGACCGGCGTGGCCTCGGCGGCCCAGGCTCCGTTTGGCAGGCTGATGATGCCGGTGCTGAGCGCCGCCCCGGCGGAGAACATTTTCATCATGCCGCGGCGCGAGATATTGATCTCAGAAAAATTTGAAGCAGACTTCGGTGTTGCTGGACCTGATTCTTTACGAAATTTACTCATTGAAATCTCCCCGAATGCGGTATTTACCGAAAAAAGCTGTTGTTTTTGATCAAGAAAATCCAGTGCATTGCTGTGTGCCGCCGACTCAAGACACCTTGTCTTTGGCTTTGTAATACAGGCCCGCCACTGGCAGGAACCAAGGCTTGCCAAAGTATCCCGGCATCGCCGCCCAGTTGCTGCGCTGCCACGGATTGCTTACCGGTTTGCCGGTCACCAACGCCGCCATCACCTTGCCCATGTACACCGACATCTGCGTGCCGTGGCCGCTGTAGCCCATTGAGTAAAACAGCCCCTCATGCTCACCGGCGCGCGGCAGGCGATCGGCGGTCATGTCGACCAGGCCACCCCAGCAGTAGTCGATATTGGCATTGGCCAACGACGGGAACAGCTCGCCCAGCCCCGTGCGCAATACGCCGCCGCTGCGGGCATCGGAGGTCGGGTTGCTAATCGCAAACCGCGCACGGCCGCCGAAAATCAGTCGGTTATCGGCGGTGGTGCGGAAATAATTCCCGATATTCAAGGAGGTAACATAGGTACGGTTGTTGATAAGCGCCGCCTGAAGTTTGGCGGGTGCCAGCGGTTCGGTGGCAATGATAAAACTGCCCACCGGCACGATACGGCGCTGGAACCATGAGAACGGCCCCTTGTCGGAGGTGCCTGTCGCCAGTAATACGCGTCCGGCGTCGATGTCGCCGCGCGAGGTGCTAACGCGATAGCGGTGCCCGTCAATCTGCTGTAAGCCGGTGACCGGGGTCTGCGGATAAATAGCCGCGCCCTTTTCGGCCGCCGCCTGAGCCAGACCGATGCCAAACTTGCCCATGTGCATCTGACCGCCGCCCTTTTGCAACAGCCCACCGTGGAAGGCGTCAGAACCCACTTCGTCGCGAATATGGCTGGCATCAATCAGCTCGACGTTGCTGTCTACGGTGCGTTTGAGCAGCTCGTAGGTTTTCACTAGAGAAGGGAAATGCTTGGCCTTACTCGCCAGCTTGAGTTTGCCGGTGCGGATAAAATCGCAGTCAATTGCCTCGTCTCTGACAATCGACTGCACGTAATCTACCGCCTCGGTGTAGGCGTGGTAATAGATGGATGCCTGCTCCAGACCGAGACTTTCAACCAATGAGGCAAAGTTTTGTGATACCCCGGTGTTGCAGTGCCCGCCGTTACGACCGGACGCCTGACTCAAAACGTCGCCCGCTTCAAGCACCACGACGTCAACACCGGCCAGCGCCAGATTATAGGCCGCGGACAGGCCGGTAAAACCGCCGCCGACCACCACAACATCCGCCTTCGCCGGGAGTTCCCCGCTGGCTGCGCCGGTAAACGTCGGCGCCGTAGCCTGCCAAAATGATTCAAGTTTCATGCCTGTGCCTCATCCTATGTGTTCCTGACCGCACGCCGTTTAGTGCATGCCTTTTGCCACGGTGACGTGACTTACAGCCCTACCACGCCCGGCAGACCGCCGATGTCTTTAATCTCGGTGTAGCCGTAGGCAGGGTTGGCAGGATCATGACCACGATTAACCCAGACTTTGTTTTTGATGCCCATGTCATGGCAGGTCATCAGGTCGTAACGCAGGCTTGAGGAGACGTGCAGAATGTCTTCAGGACCACAGCCTAGCTCGTCGAGCATGTATTCGAAACCGCGCATTCTTGGCTTGTAGGACTGCGCCTGCTCGGCGGTAAAGACGCGATGAATCGGTGCGCCGAGACGCGGCACGTGGTGGGTAATCAGGTCATTCATGGTGTTGGAGAGCAGCACCAGAGGAAACGCCTCGGCAACCTTTGCCAGACCGGCAGGCACGTCAGGATGCGGGCCCCAAGTCGCACAGGCCTCCATAATACCGGCACCGTCGCTGTCTTTATATTCCACGCCCCATTTCTTGCAGGTGCGGGCCATCGCCTGACACACCACGTCGGGATAAGGTTTCCACGCGCCCAGTACTTCGTCCATACGGTAACGTGCGAAGTCGGTGGTAAAAGCCAACATCTCTTCAGCACTGACGCGGTCGGCAAAAATTGCGCTCGCCGCACCGGCCATGTCGAAGTTAATCAGCGTGCCGTAGCAGTCGAAAGTAATAAACTTAGGTTTGAATACCGCCATGATAATCCCCTTCTCCGATAGTTTTCGTCGTGTGACATGTAGTGGAAAGTTTTAAAAATCAATCAGTACGCTTTTGTAACGCAGACAGGCTTCGAACGCCTGACGGCCAAGGTCTTTGCCGATGCCGGAGCCGTTAAAGCCGCCGGTAGGGATAATAAAATCGCCCGAGCGCCCGTAGCGGTTGATCCACACGGTCCCCGCTGCGAGGCGGCGCATGGCGCGCATCGCGCGTTCTATATTGAGGGTATGCACGCCCGCCGCCAGACCGTAGAGCGGGTGACTGGCCAGCGCCAGCCCCTGCTCTTCGGAGTCAAAGGTCTGGATGGTCAACACCGGACCAAAGATCTCTTCCTGCACGGCCGCAGAGTCTGCGCCGACGCCCGCCAGCAGCGTCGGTTTAAAGAAGTAGCCCTGTTGGGTATCCGGGAAGAATTCCCCCCCAGCCAGCAGCTGCGCTCCTTCGTCAATGGCGGTCTGTACGATGGACTGAATCTTCTTCGCCTGACGCGCGTCGATAATAGGCGCGTAGCGGCAGGCGCTTTGCCAGGTATTCCCCGGCTCGACGCTTTCACAGAGTTCAATCAGCTTGCCTGTCAGCGCCTCGGCGATGCCGGACTGCACCACTAACCGGGTTCCGGCCACGCAGGCCTGCCCACCGTTAGCGGTAAAACCGCGGAAGATACGCGCCGCCACCGTCTCGAGGTCACCGGCGTCGTCAAACACCAGCTGTGGGCTTTTACCGCCCAGTTCTAGGGTGACCGGCTTCATGCCGTTGAGCGCCGCCTGGCTCATAATCTGTGCGCCGGTCGCCGTAGAACCGGTAAAAGACACCTTGCGGACCAACGGATGGTTGACCAACGCGCTGCCGCAGCTCACCCCGCGGCCCTGCACAATATTCAGCACGCCTGCTGGCAAACCGGCCTCTATCGCCAGCTCGGCCAGCATCACGCTGGAGAACGGCGTCAGTTCGGAAGGTTTGAGCACCACGGCGTTGCCTGCCGCCAGCGCCGGACCCAGCTTCCACGAGGCCATCGACAGCGGGAAGTTCCACGGCGTGATAGCGCCAATGACGCCGTAGGGTTCAGGCACCAGCATACCCAGGCTGCTGTCGCGGGTTGGCAGTACGTCGCCGCTGTATTTGTCGCAGCACTCTGCATAGAAGCGAATCGCCTCGGCGGTGAAAGGAATTTCGTGATTCACCACGTCATAAATTGGGCGCGTGGAACTGACCGCCTCAAGCCGGCCGAGAGATTCGGCGTTGGCCTCTATCAGGTCGGCCCAGCGGCGCAACACCCTGGCACGTTCGCGCGGCGAGCGGGTTCCCCAGCCACTCTCCCGCCAGGACTGATGAGCGTTGGTGACGGCTAGGTCGACCAGTGCCGCATCAGCGTCCGGGATATCGCCAAGGAATTGTCCGTCGGAGGGGCGGTTGACGCTAATGCGCTCGCCGTGGCCGACGTGGATTTTGCCACCAATCAGGTGCCCGGCGGGTAAAGGCACTTTTTCAGGATCAAAACTCAACATAATTAACAATTCCTTCTTATTTACAGGGCTTAAATTTGTCGGCGTCGGCGACGCAGAAAATATTTTTAACCAATGACGGAGCGATCAAACATTAACCAAGCCGCATTTAAGCTGTTTATTTACCACTCAACGTCATTATCGATAAATTTATTACTTTGCGGCCTGGAAAAACCGCCAAGAACATCACTTTTATCACTGGCTAAATACTTATAAGCATAAAGCGTGCCATATTACGGAAAATTTAAAATGCGGTATGCACAGCCGAAAAAACGTTTTATGCCGTGTAGGAGCTCAAAACTTCACAGATCCGTTTTTTGCATTTTTGTCCCGCTGCCAAAGATAACCTGCTGCACCAAATGAATGATTTTATCGCCTCCGCTTGCACCAAAATAAACGGCACGCGGGAAGCGAATTTCATTAACCTGCTATTTTATAAGATAAAATAGGATTGCACTGAGAAAGGACGCGTCGGCCCGCGCTGAGACGTTGATAAGCCACGATATTTTGCGGTCGGTATTTAAAGAGGTTAAAAAGCGGCTACCCGTTAAGAGTTAGCCGCCGTGTTGGGGAGTAAAATGAAAAATGCGCAGAAGTTAAATCGTCATGATTTAGTTAAGGCCGCCAATATGGAAAGACTTCATTTCAAGATATTCTTCAATTCCCGCTTTCGCCCCTTCTCGACCTATTCCGGAAAGTTTTATTCCGCCAAATGGCGCTATTTCCAGCGAAACCGATCCGGTATTTAATCCCACCATTCCGAATTCAAGTTTTTCCGCTACGCGCCACGAACGGCGCAAATTCTCGGTAAAGAAATAAGCCGCTAAACCGAACGGCGTGGCGTTGGCTAAATCGATGGCTTCTTGTTCATTATCAAAGCAGAACAGCGGCGCAACGGGGCCAAAGGTCTCTTCATTAGCAATAAGCATACTGGCGTTCACGTCGGCCAATACCGTGGGTTTGGCAAAATTTCCTTCGTTCTCGGCAATCCCCCCCGTCAACAGGCGGGCGCCTTGGCTCAACGCGTCGTCAATGTGGCGATTGACCTTCTCTACCGCCGATTTGTTAATCAAAGGGCCAATCTGCGTGCCTTCGGCAAACCCGTCACCGACCTTGAGCCTGCGGGTCTCCTCGACCAGGCGGGCCGCGAACTGGTCATAAATACCGCGCTGTACCAGAATTCGGTTGGCACAAACGCAGGTCTGGCCGCCGTTGCGGAATTTGCTTACCATCACACCGGCAATAGCCAAGTCGATATCGGCGTCGTCAAAGACAATAAAGGGAGCATTACCGCCTAGCTCAAAGCTCAGGCGTTTTACCGAGTCGGCGCACTGGCGCATCAGAAGCTGTCCGACGCGCGTCGAGCCGGTGAACGACAGTTTACGCACCAGCGGATTACCGGTCAGCTCTGCCCCAATCCCCTGTGGCATACCGGTCACTATCTGCAACGCGCCGCCCGGAATACCGGCCCGTGAAGCGAGCTCAGCCAATGCCAGGGCCGACAGCGGCGTGAGATCGGAGGGTTTAACGATAATCGGGCAACCCGCTGCCAGCGCGGGTGCGCATTTGCGGGTAATCATCGCAATCGGGAAATTCCATGGCGTGATGGCGGCGGCGATACCCACCGGCTGTTTAAGCACCAGAATGCGGCGGTCGCGCGTCGGCGAAGGAAGGGTTTCGCCATAGATGCGCCTTGCCTCTTCGGCAAACCATTTGACGAAGCTGGCACCATAGCGCACTTCACCCCGCGCCTCCTCAAGCGATTTACCCTGCTCGGCGGTCATAATAATCGCCAGGTCTTCAGTATGGTCGAGGATCAGCTGATACCATCTCTCCAGCATCCCGGCACGTTCTGCTGCCGGTATTTCGGCAAACTCATGACGAATAGCCTCGGCGGCCTGAATGGCCTCGCGGGTGTCCTGTTGGTCCATTGCCGGAACCTTGGCAATCACCTGCCCATTAGCAGGATTCACGACGTCGAGGGTTTCATGGCTGTGAGCGTCCACCCAGCGTCCGGCGATAAAAGCCTGCTGGCGGTAAAGAGAGGGTTCTTTCAGGGACAGTTGCGGCATGTTTTCTCCACTAAGCGCAGTAACTCGGGGGTTCAAATTACTCTACCGGTAATGTGGAATTTTTTGTGGGGAATGCGCTCAGGCTGACAGCAGATTCTGCGTTATACGGACGAAAAAAGAAATTTCGCAGCCTCCCCTGCAAACAGCGTTCGGTTACAAATAAGTTACATTTAGATGGCAGTCTGACTAAATCAATAGCCAAACGATTAAGAAAGCAGCACAATGCTTATTTACTTAAGGCATATAAATAGTAATGAAATTGCATTAGTAAAATTACCTTATGTCTTCTCTGTCCCTCACAATGATTAGGAATATACTCTTCAATTCCCTCTTTAACTTGGTTTATTATTATATTTCAGAATAATCTCCGTCTTATTTTTTTAAGTGAGATATTTTACACTTTTTTTACCAAAATAGAGCCAAATTCAATAAGATAAGGTAAAGTAAATTCGTGGTCACAAAGGAGTGGTATCACTATATTCCTGCCGTAATACGCCACAATGCATAAACATTACTCAACTATTATGGAGCTTATTATGAAAGAACTTAACACTGTTGAAGTGGATCAGGTTGCTGGTGGCGGTCTTTTAACTAGCCTGCTGGGTGATGTAGCGAACGCTGTATCTCCACTGGTAAACCAGCTGGTAACAACGACTGTTCCAAACGCTGTTGAAAGCGTTGTCGAAGGCGTTAACGGCGTCGCTGATGGCCTGGCGTCTGCACTGCAAGCTGTTTTCTAATAAAACAGTAACGCATGAATACATGTTTCATACTCGTAACCCATCAGGATTTTCTTGAATTACGAGCATGTGACATTACCTCGCCTGTAGCCTGAACTGCAGGCGGGGTTACCTCAAAAGTATCTTGATGTAGTTCTCTAAATTGCAGCGTATTACGCTGTGCAAACTTCGGCAAATTTAATACGGATAATTTTTGCTGCCTGAATTTTGCGCATAAATAATCGTTAAATGACAGATGTACATAAATTTTCGGCAACATGAATATTAGTAAAGATTTTTTAAAGCCGGGCGACAGTGCGTATTAAAAGTAAGCCACTCTCATTTTTGGTAGCACAATGTAATTATTACAATCTTGATTACGTATGGGTATTAATATCCAACTCAGATTAATAACCCTACACGTATTGGGGATCTATTGTCACGGCGATAAATTAACACAGTGATTTTTATTAATTTCGGAGGTTATTGTGAGAGTACTCGAGACTAAAGAAGCTGAATGCGTCGCAGGCGGCGGTGCGTTAGATTTGGTATTCAACGTTGTTAACGACGTCGTCTCTTTAGCCGCCCCCTCTGCCAGCACTAACGTCAAAGTCATTGAACAGGGTACTTACGCAGACTTGCCTCTCGCTCTGTAGCTGTTAATTAGCAATAGAACCTACTCATAGTGCTTATGAGTTTTTTAATACGACAAATTCTTACCTGTGGGACGGATGATGTTATCACCAGGTAGCAGGTGAATTTTCTGTTGACGTCCTGATTCTTCATGGTCAACAACAGAAGAATCTGCGATGTTTGCCGTGTTAAGAGAAATTTTAACCTTTTCTTAACCCCCACAACCTGGTTTAGCAACCAAAATCGGGAAATGGTATACAGTTATTGAGGGTCCTGCGGGAAAAAACTCAATGCTGCTGTAGATAAGATGAGTGACAACCACACAGGGCGCCATTCAGCCTTTATTAATAATTTCGGAGGTTATCATGAAAGAACTGGACACTAAAGAAGTTGAACAAGTAGCAGGCGGCGGTTTGATCGACACATTATTCAACGTAGTAAACGGCGTTACCGGTGCAATCTCTCCTGACCTGAGCAATGGTGTTAAAACCGTTGAGCAAGGCGTTTACAGCGTTCTCGGCAACGTTGTTTAACACGTCTGAATGATCGACCCCATGTCTCATACACAAAATTTATCACCTGCGTATGCACTTAGATAAAAAATAAAGCCAGTAGTCCTCCTATGAGACATTGCTTCCACCTGCAGCTAACGCTGCGGGTGGCCTAAGTCAGACACCGCCCTCTCCTTTGACCTCTAACAGCCCCCCTTACTGAAACCCGAAGCGAAAATTTTCTTCATATTCCAAAGAAGCAAACTGCCGCCATTTCGCACTCAAAAAATCAACAGCAGCAGTCTGTCTTGTAAAATCATCAATTATCAGTGATTTGATACATCATTATAAAAAGTTTTCATTATTAACAGTAAGTTACAATTGCATTTAATTTCTGCTTCACTCAATTATGCGATCGTCCAATAAATAGCCTTCCATTTTATAAAATTAAATCATATAGTCAGCAATGATTTGAATTATCAATAAAATTAATGATTAACCCTTCAGTTAGGATGCTAAGAATAAGATAAATTTATGCGTCAATTGAGTGGCATGTTTTTCATAAGGCAGAATAAAATTCGACATTAATATAATATGTGAAATTTTACACTTTTCTCACATAACAATAAGCCAAATTCAATAAGATAGGGTAGAGTAAACCCATGATCGCAAGGTGATGCCTTGGCGTATCTCTGAAAAAAAATCAGCGATCATTATTAAGCTTTTATCAATAATTTCGGAGGTTATTATGAAAGAATTAAACACTATCGAAGTTGAACAAGTTGCCGGTGGCGGTTTGTTGTCGAGCCTGATTTCTAACGTTGCCGATACCGTGGGTGTTGCTCTGAATACCGTATCAACCGTTGTAACCACAACCGTTCCTGACGTACTTGATAATGTAGGCACCGGTGTGACCGGCGCACTGAACGCACTGGGTGTGACTGGCGCGTTAGAAGCTCTGGTATAAAATCCATAACCTATTATATTCATGTCACATACTGGTCAATCATCAGTCCTCTTTAGCATGGCCAGCGTGTAACATTCTCCACCTATAGTTCAGGCTATAGGTGGTTTTATAAGCCCTCTGACAGAGTATTTTGATGTCCGCACTTTTCCGTAAGGAAGTCGCCACTCAGCAGCAGACTCAGTGGCTTGGCAAGGCGCTATTGCTTAAAGGCTGGCCGCTATGGATTACCGTCTCCCTGACCAGCCTATTCATGGTTTTACTTCTGCTATTTCTGATCTTTGCCAACTATACCCGTCGAATAAACGTCAGCGCTGAAGTGATTACTCAGCCGTATACCATTAACCTTTTTTCTCCCCAGCAGGGCGTTATTTCGAAGCTGCTGGTTAAAAACGGTCAACGTGTAAAAGCCGGTGAGTCGCTGTATCAAATAGACGTCAGCCAGATTAGCCAGTCGGGCAATGTCAGCACCTCCACCCTGGACGCTATTTATAAGCAGAAACAGCAGCTCGAAGATATTGTGGCCCAGCAGCGCAGCAATAAGGCTGCCACCTTAGCCAACCTGCAGCAGCAGCTCGAACAATATCAGCAGGCGCAGATTGGCCTGAATAAAATGCTCGCTTCCGCAAAAGACGGCCTGGAGTCGATGGGAAAAAGCCTTGCCTCTTATAATGATTCCTTGAAGAAAGGGTTAATCACCTCCGATCAGCTGAACAACCAGCGTTACTTGTATTACCAGCAGCAGAGTTCCTATCAGAATCTCACCGCGCAGGTGGTCCAGCAGTCTCTGCAAATCAGCAATTTGCAGAGCCAGAAAGTGACTAAGGCCGCAGAGTTTGACAATCAGATTTCCCAATCAATCTACCAGCAACAAGGTCTGGATCGCGAACTGGCAGAGGCTAATGCCCGAAATCTGATTATGATCACCGCCCCCACGGCGGGAAATATCTCGTCACTGAGCGTGACTCCCGGCCAGATGGTTAATACCGGGGATAGTCTGGTACAACTGGTGCCAGACAGCGAGCATGCGTTTTATCTGGTCGCCTGGGTGCCGGATGCCAGTCGTCCTTACGTCAAGTTGGGTGAGACCATAAATGTCAGTTATGCCGCATTCCCTTTCCAGAAATATGGCCAATTTCCCGGCACGATAATTTCGGTTGCCAGCGCCCCTAGCACGCCAAAAGAGATGTCGGGCTACGTTAGCGCGCCGCGCATGAGCACCGGCGCCGTCGACGGCAGCTATTTCAAGGCCATCGTCGCTCTGAAGCGAGGCACGCTCTCCTGGCACGGCCAACCTTTAGCCTTGTCGAGCGGAATGCAGGCTGAAACCACCCTGTTTCTCGAAAAACGCCCGCTGTATCAATGGATGCTCTCCCCATACTACAGCCTGAAGAAAAGCATTACAGGACCGGTTGAATGAACACAGAGCCGTTGGACGAACTCGTACAAAAGTTACATTTTAGCTTCCGCCGCCGAGTGCCACAGATAATCCAGACCGAGGCCGCAGAGTGCGGTCTGGCCTGTGTGGCGATGATTTGCGGATATTATGGCATGCAAACCGATCTGCTGAGCCTGCGCCAGCAGTTTGATGTTTCGACGCGCGGCGTGACCCTGAAAACGTTAATGAGCGTGACCCAGCAGCTGAATCTGAAGTCACGCGCGCTGCGCCTGGACCTCGACGAACTCACCGAGCTGAAAACGCCCTGTATTCTGCACTGGGATATGAACCATTTTGTGGTGCTTATCTCGGTCAAACGTGGTCGCATCGTTATCCACGATCCCGGTTTCGGCAAACGCGTGCTGGGATTGCAGGAATTGTCGGCCCACTTCACCGGCATCGCGCTCGAAGTCTGGCCCGATGCCGACTTTAGCCACACCAAAAACGTTAACCGCCTCAACCTGCGTCGTATGGCCAGTAACGTCAGCGGCATCGTCGGCACCCTCACTAAGCTGTTCTGTTTCTCGCTGCTGATAGAGTCGGTGAATTTGCTTCTGCCGGTCGGCATGCAGCTGGTCATGGACCACGTTATTCCGGCGCAGGACGCCAATCTGCTCACGCTCATTTGCCTGGGCCTGCTGTTCTTCGTGCTGTTTCGAACCGGCATCAGCGTCCTTAAATCCTGGACCCAGCTGGTGATGACCACGCTAATTGACGTTCAGTGGAAGGCCCGGCTGTTTGACCACCTGCTCGCCCTGCCGCTGGCCTATTTCGAGAAACGCAAACTCGGTGACATTCAGTCCCGCTTCGTTTCGCTCGACACCTTGCGCAGCACGCTGACCTCGAACGTAGTGAACAGCCTGATGGACGGCATCATGTCGGTGGGTCTGATAGTGATGATGATCCTTTACGGTGGTTGGCTGGTGTGGGTTATCCTCGGATTCACCACCCTTTACTGCCTGTTCCGACTCAGTACCTACTCCACCTATCGGCAGATTTCCGAGGAGCAGTTGGTGAAGACCGCACGCGCCAGCTCGCACTTTATGGAAACGCTGTACGGCATGGGCACGCTGAAGGCGCTTGGCCTGTCCTCCAATCGTGCGCAGCGCTGGCTGAATATGAATATCGACACCGCTAACGCGACCGTGCGTAAGACGCGTTACGAGATGATGTTCCAGGGTGGCAACACTCTGATAGCCACCCTCGACCAGATTGTTCTGCTGTGGCTGGGAGCGAATCAGGTGATTGATGGCCACATGACGCTGGGTATGTTTGTGGCTTTTAACACTTATCGCGGACAGTTTTCGGAAAGAGCGGCGAACCTGCTGAACATGGTGTTGCAGCTGCGGATGCTGTCTCTACACTCTGAGCGTATCGCCGATATTGCCCTTACCGACGAGGAACATTACGTTACCGAGCGCGCCCTGCTACGCCAGGGAGAGCCCGCCGCGCTGGAGGTACATAATGTCTCCTTCCAGTATGACGTGCTGTCCGCGCCGCTGATTAAAGAGCTCACTCTTAACGTCGCGGCAGGTGAAAGTGTGGCGATAACCGGCCCTTCGGGCATGGGAAAAACCACGCTGATGAAGCTGCTTTCCGGGCTGCTGCTGCCAACCTCGGGCGAGGTGCGCCTCAACGGGATAGACATCAGCAAGGCCGGCGTCAACAATTACCGCGCCTGCATCGCCTGCGTATTACAGGACGATACGCTGTTCGCCGGCTCCATCGCCGAGAACATCGCCAGCTTTGAAGAACAGAACGATCCCGAACACCTGATCGACTGCGCCAAGCGCTGTAATATTCATAACGATATCATGGCGATGCCGATGGGTTATGAAACGCTGATAAGTGAACTGGGCGGCAGTCTGTCCGGTGGCCAGAAACAGCGCCTGCTGATTGCGCGTGCGCTGTACCGCCGACCGAGCATTCTGTTCCTCGACGAGGCCACCAGCCATCTTGACGTTGAAAACGAGGCACACATTAATGCCTCGATTGCTGCGCTAAAGGTTACGCGTGTCATCATCGCCCACCGTCCTTCAACAATAGCCTCCGCCGATCGCGTGATTGTGCTGGGAAGCTAACGCTGCGGACGCTCGCCGCAGAGATGAAGGTCGAGCGGGTCGAGTTTAGCCATCACCCGTTCGACATGCAGTTCGCCCGGGCGGTGCGGAAATACCGGTTCAGCCCAGGGGCCACCCAGCACACGGAAGAAGTTTTCGACTACCGTGGCCGGCAGGAAGCCGATAAAACGCGTGAAGTGAAAGTTCAACGGGTAACCATGGACGGTTCCCGTCGTCACAAACACCGCATCACCCGGCTCGGCAATCAGCCGCTGTTGATTGGCCACCGTCTACCCCTCATTCGCCCACTCTTTTTCTGGTTTCGCGCGAGAGCATTTCATCCACCACGCCGCCCACAATGGCAATACCCTCGGCAATATCCTCGACTTTGATCGACGAAAAACCGATGCGCATATAGTTTGTTGGCCTCGTCTGGGTCGAGTTGGAAAGCGGCAGAAAATAGCTCTCGCCCGGCTGAATGTAAACGTCGCGCGCATAGGCACGCTTTGAGAGTTCACGGGTGTTTATCTCGGCAGGCAGGCGCAGCCATACGGAGCTGCCGCCTTCTGAGTTAGCCACCTCGGCACAGGGGATAAACTGGCGCAGCGCTTCCTGCAAAGTACGCCACCTCAATGCATACTCCTCGTGAAAGCGCTTGAGCAACGACTCGTAATAACCGCCTTTAAGAAACAGCGCGATGGTGCGCTGATTATTGGCCGCAGGGTGGCGAATGCTCATGCGCCGTAGTGCACGAGCCTGGCGAATGAACGGCGCCGGACCGACCAAAAACCCCACCCGAAGTCCCGGTGAAAGCAGCTTTGACAGGCTGGTGACGTAGACCACGCGTCCGTCTGTGTCGATAGACTTTAGCGCGCTGGACGGGTATCTGCCGAAGCGCGACTCGGTGTCGTAGTCGTCTTCAATAATAATAAAGTCGTAGTCTTTAGCCATTTGCAGCAGCTGGCGACGACGGCTTGGTGACAACGTCACGGTGGTCGGTGACTGATGGCTCGGCGTGACATACAGAATATCGCAGCCGCGTAGCGCCTCGCTGATAATCAGTCCGTCTTCATCCACTGGCAGCGGCCTCAGCACCGCACCGTGGAAAATCATCAAGTTACGCACATCGGGATACGAAGGATCCTCAATGCCTACCACCATGCCGGGGCGGATAAGGCACTGAATCGCCAGAAACAGCGCATGCTGAGCCCCGACGGTGACCAGCACTTCCTGAGTACCGGCACTGAACCCGCGACGCGGCAAGACCCGCCGACGAAACGCGTCGAGCAACACGGGATCATCTTCATCAACATAATCCACGGTCCAGTCGTACATATCGTGCAACGAGAGCGAATCGCGGCTGCATTTACGCCAGCTGGAGATCGGAAAAATCCATCGGTCGTGCTGCCCATACATAAAGGTGTATTTCTTGGTGCGCCAGTCGTGCGGATGAGTAATGTGCTCCATCTCGGCAGGATTAATCACCAGTTTGCTGTCCCAGTCGACGCTGGCCGGGCTTTGAGCCATCGGACGACTCTGCGGCAGGCGAGACATCGCATCTGGCGCGACGTAAAATCCGCGTCGCTGCGCCGAAATCAGGATGCCCTCCGCCGCCAGCTCCTCATACACCAGCGTGACCGTATTGCGGGAAATCTTCAGCTGCTCGGCCATGGTGCGGGTCGCGGGCAGCGTCTGTCCCTCTTCGAAGTCCCCGCAGGCGATGGCTTCGGAAATCTTCTCACGCAGCTTCGACTGCAATGAGCCGTGCGATTTACTGTCGAGAGTCTTCGGAATCGATAAGTTGATCATCCGAGCCTGTCCTCACTGTTTTAAAGGTTTAGCCTAGTCCGCGAATGGCCGGAAACTTGTCGGTTAAACCATGCAAAATCTCGGCCATTTGCCGTGCCATCTGCTGTTCATCCTGCGGCGTAGGCTGTGTGGACACTGCGGCAAATACCTGATGCTTGAGGAAGTGTCGCCAGACGACCGGCATGGTGGCGAGAAATTCGGTTAGAATCGCATAGCGTGCCCGTGTCCAGACGGCCTCAAACGCCGAGCGCGCGCTGCCATAGTCAAAGTGTTCACCGTTCGGTTCAGGCATCGCGCTGCGGGTTATTTCCGTCTCGAAGGCGTCGATATCACCGTCGACTATCACGACACCATAGTCGCGGCGTGCGCCCTCGACGGTGACAAACCCGCACTGCACGTCGCGCAGTACGCTTTGCGGCGAACGTTCACGCGCCGGGCCATAGCCTCCTGCACCAGGGCCAATCAACCGCACAACGTCACCCGGGCCGCATTTGATAACGTCGATGTTGCCGTGTTCAACCTGCCGTTCGGTGTCGGGATGGGTCTGAAAACGGGAGTTTTTACCGGCGTTGCCGCCCGCCGCGCCCGCCGAGGCAAACACCGAGCGATTGCGGTTACGCGCCGTGACCACGGTATTGGGTGCGGTGACTTCGAACTCCATCACCGTTGCCAGTCCGCCGCGATAGCGCCCTGCGCCCCCGCTGTCCGGGTACAATCCGTAGCGGCGCACGCGGATCGGTACCTCGGCTTCGTTAATTTCAACCGGGGTGTTTTTCAGAAACGCCGAGAGTCCTCCCGATCCGTCCGGCCCGTCGTGACGCGGTGTCCCCCCCGCACCGCCGCCCACTGGACCTATCGAGGCCACCACCGTGCGGCTTTGTGCATCCACGGTTTTAATATTGACGATAGAGTTGCCGCCCGGCGAATTGGCGGGCAGCCTTTCGGGCACCGCCAGTGAAAACGCCCCCAGCGTGGCAATCTGTGAGACCGCGCAGGTCAAGGAACGCATTCCCACCGCGGCGGGTTCCTCGCAGTTCATCACCGTGCCGGCAGGCAAAATCGCCCGTGTTGGCCGCAGCGTTCCGGCGTTAAGCAGCAGACGACTGTCAAGCGTCGAGAGCACGTAAGTCACGCCTACCAGCGCCAGCGGATGACGTTCTCGCCCGCCGGTGGGCATATTTAGTGAGGACGTGAGCTGCGGATCGCTGCCAGTGTAGTCCAGCTCAAGGGTTTCACCCGTAACGCGCAGCGTAACCGCGATACGGCAGGGATAGCCCCCGTCAGTATCTTCATCAGCATAATCGGCATAGAAGTATTCTCCGTCTGGAATCGTGGCGATGATGTTGCGCGCCTGCTGCTCGGCGTAGTCGAGGATGCCTTCGACGCCTTGCAGGAAGTCGTCGATGCCGAAGCGGGCAATAATCTCCTGCACCTTGCGTTCACCGATGTTTACCGAGGCTATCTGTGCGTTGAAATCGCCCCAATTTTGGTCCGGCGCACGAACATTAAGACGCATAATCCGTGCCACATCTTCATTGAGCTGGCCGCCGCTGATGATCTTTATCGGCGGGATGCGCAAACCTTCCTGCACAATTTCGGTCAGGCTACGCGACAGCGAGGCAGGTACCGCACCGCCCACGTCGGTGTTGTGAATGTGGCCGACCACGAAGCATGTTATCTGCCCCTGATAAAACACCGGTTTCCAAATGTGAATATCCGGCGAATGGGTGGCGACGTTTCCGGCGTAAGAGTCATTGGTGATGCAGATATCGCCCTCCTGATAGTCTTCGATAAGCGTCAGAACCGGTGCATAATCGATGCCGCTGTACCAGGGTGCACCAAAACTGCGCGGCGAGGCGAAGGCCAGCCCCTCGCAGGTGACTATCTGGCAGGAGAAATCCTCAGTTTCTTTAACGAAGGTCGAGTGGGCAGTACGCATCAGGGTAAAGGCCATTGCATCAGCGGCGGCGGCGCAGTAGTTCGCCAGAATTTGTAAATTACGACCATCAATAGCCATGTTCCACCTCTTCAGTGTTTGTCTGTAACGGCGTAATGACCAGATTGCCGAAGGTATCTACCTCGACCTGCATTCCGGTAGGTATGCAGGTGGTGCAGTCGTCCTGCGAGACAATGGCCGGACCGGTAAAACGCTGGCCTGCCAGCAGGGTCTCGCGGCGCACCACAAGCACATCGCGCTGAGCGCCGTCTACCCATGCGCTGACAATGGATTGTGGAATGACCGCCGCGTTACTGTGCGGCAGTTTTATCAGGTCGGGCCGTGACGTTGGTGAGCTGATGACCAGACGCAAATTAATAATTTGCATGGCGGCACGGGCATCGCAATGACCGAACAGCTTCAGGTGCTGTTGATTAAACGCCTGGCTGATGGCGTCCAGGTCGCCTTGCGCCAGCCAGTCTGGGTTAAGCGCAACGTCAATTTCAAACGACTGCCCGCGATAGCGCATATCCGCCGAAAATTGCAGGCTATAGGGTAAATCAACGCCGTGCTCGCGCCGCAGCCACGCCTCAGCGACGTCTTTCAACTGCGCGGCCGCCTCGGTCATCTCCGTCAGGCTGTGCGTATTCAGGTCGCGATACAGCGTGCGGATGAAGTCGTTTTTCAGGTCGGCGACCAATCCACCCAGCGCGGAGAGCACGCCCGGCGTAGGCGGCACCACCACGCCTTTCATGTTCAGTTCACGGGCCAGATAGCAGCCCATCATCGGGCCAGCGCCGCCGAAGGCCAAAAAATAGAACTCGCGCGGGTCAATGCCGAAGCGTGAGATCAACCCGCTGGTGTCGGTATACATGCTCGAGATAGCCAGCTGAATGAGGGTTTCGGCGGTCTCCTCAATCGAAATAGCCAGCGGTTTTGCCAGCAGCGCTACCGCACGGCGCGCGGCCTCAACGTCGACGCTGACGGCGCTGTAGCCCAGTGAGCCGTGCCCAAGCAACCCGCAGGCGGCAAAGGCGTCGGTCACCGTGGCCTGCTGACCGCCGCGCCCGTAACAAACCGGGCCAGGCAGTGAACCGGCGCTGTCGGGGCCAACCTGCAATACGCCCAGGCGGTCTATCCACGCCAGTGAACCGCCGCCCTGACCGACCGAGGTGACGGAAACGGAAGGGATAAAAATCTGGAATTCGCCGATAGCTTCGCCGCTGCCGTATTCCGGTCTGCCTTCGACGATGACGGCTACGTCGGCGCTGGTGCCGCCTATATCCAGGCTGAGCAGTTTGTCGTAGCCGCACTGGTCGGCGATGTAGCCCGCCCCAATCACACCCGAAGCGGTGCCTGAAAGAATCATCTGTACGCACTCGGCCTTGGCCTGCTCGACGCCCATCACGCCGCCGTTAGACTTGGTTATCCTCGGCGGGACCGGCACGCCCATCTCGCTGAGCGCGCGCTCAAACGCGCCCAGATAATTGATGACCTTGGGCTGTACGTAAGCGTTGATGGTTGCGGTAATGGTGCGTTCGTATTCGCGAATGATCGGCCAAATTTCGCCCGAGCATGAAGTCAGCATCTCGGGGGCCAGTTCGGCGACCATTTCGCGCACCTGTGCCTCATTACTGGGATTGCGGTAGGCGTGCAGAAAAGCCACCACGATGCCTTCACAGCCCAGTGCTTTCGCCTTTTCCACTGCGGCAATCACTGAGTCTCGGTCGACAGCTTGCAGCACGCGGCCCTGACCGTCGGTGCGTTCCTTGATGGCAAATACGCGGTCACGGCTAATTAACGGCTCGGGGCGACGGGAAAACAGGTCATGGATATGCGGGATTTTAAGCCGCGCCAGCTCCAGCACGTCTTCGAAGGCTTCGGTGGTGAACAGCGCCAGCTTGACGCCCTTACGCTGAATCACCGCGTTAACCCCCACCGTGGTGCCGTGGGTGAAGTAATGCACCTCGGCGGGTTCTATGCCGAACTTTTCTCTCAACAGACCTAAACCGCGGGTTATCTCGCTGCCGGGGCTATCGGGACGCGACAGCACTTTCAGGGTGCGAATACTGTTGTCACGCTCGTCAAGAACGGCGAAATCGGTAAACGATCCCCCGATATCTACGCCAATTCGGTAAGTCATTGGGGGCCGTCCTTTGTTATGAATGGCTTAACGGTGAGACGCGTCTCGGCTAGCGGTATCGTGCAATGAGCGGCGGGATTAGCGCGGGTAATTTCCATTATGCTCTCGGGATGTGTCACCAGATTCCAGCCAGCGCGCTGATAAACCGGCTGCGCATCGCGGGTGGTGAGCATCCATTTCGAAACATTGACTAAATCGGGATGACTGCGCACCACCGCCGACAGCCAGGTGCCCAACCCACGGCCACGAAAGGCTTCGTCGATAAAGATATCCATCACATAGGCCAACCGGGCAAAGTCGGTGACGATACGGGCGAAACCAATCTGCTGGCCCTGATAATAAAGCCCGAGCGCCAAAGAGTGGGCAATAGAACGCATGAGCGTATCGCGCGACTGCCCTCTGGCCCAGTCAGACTGTTCGGAAAGGAAATGGTGAATCTTCTCGATGTCGAGCCGGTCGCGGTCGGTGCTGAGCTCATAGCCACCGCGAACCCACTCGACAATTTTATTATCATTAACCCAAGCCATGCCGTTACCTGTGTGGTTGCCCTGTGAAAAACGTTAAGGCATTTAAAACACAGAACCCGGAGTGGTGTTAGCGCCAGCCGGCGGCATTCGATGGTGCCAGAGAGGGGGGATGGTTAACCCGAGTTGGCGGGGTTAGCGCAAGAGATGGCAATTTATTGTTTTTTAGACAAAAAATAATCATAAAGCCGGTCTCTGGCAATATTCTTCATTTTAACTTCACACATAATATCGAAGTCGCTAAATGACAGCGCCCAATCATTGAGCGTGTCATTAAAATAATAATCCGAATGCGCCCTGAGTTTCATTTTTGAAACACCCAGCGTCGTTTGGTCTGGATAACCGCCATCAGGAATTATCCCCTCCTGAGAAATGGAGTAATGTAAAACGGGCCTCACCCCTTTCCATGATGATTTTATCGCCTCGATGCGGGGATCGGCGGGCTGAATAAAAGCATTTTCCTTCACCCAGTGATGATGAATATCCAGCACAATCGGACATAATTCCGCCGCCTGTAGCACGTCGTCCAATGAGCAGGAAATTTCATCGTTTTCAACCGTTAGCATCCGCCTCGCTTCCGGGCTTAGCCTTTTAAAAGAGGCGCTGAAACCGTCGAAGCCCTTTTTCCCATTCATGTGAATATTGATTTTAAAGTCCTGGAATATGCGCCCATACCCCATTAATCTTGCACACAGCGCGTGATATTCAACGTCCTCAAGCGCTCTTTCGACCACCTGCGGATTATCCGACGCCAGCACGGTATATTGCCCGGGATGAAACGACAGCCTGATATCATGTGCGCGGGCAAACTCGCCGCAGCGCGTAAAGAGTGGATACAAACTGGGCAAGAATTCCGCATAGCACGCCCCCGCCTGAACAACGGTATATAAAGGCAGCAAATCACTGCCTATTCTCATCATCCTTAACGCGGGCGGTTGCTCAGCCAGTGTCTGCAACGTCAGAAAAAGATTCTTTAAATTTGACTCGGCTATTTCATAAAGCAGCGCGGTCTGCTGGTCTTTATTCAGGCTCAAAAAGCGAGTGCGCGTCGTTGCTCTGAAAGGGAATGGCTGATGCAGTTCAGAGTCAAAGTATTTACACGCGAATCCTAATTTCATGCTGCGTCCTTTATAAGTTCGAGGATAAAACCGCTTTGGCCGGCGATTTGCGCCGGACGCAAAGAGAGGTTTTATTCCAGACTAACTAATTTATTCATTAACAGGCGGAACAGCCGAAGCCGCATGCGCATAAAACGCTGTTCAACTTTAAGCCCGACGTGCCCCTGATGACCAAAGCGCAGCGTCTTGTCACCGCGCGGCTTCCACGCTGGCCAATGGATATCCCCGTCTATATGCGTGCTCTGCACCGCAGTGTGACGGGCAAAGTTAAGCCAGTATTCGCTGACCACGTCGGCGAAGGCCCGGTCCTGTGGAGTAAACCCGCCGCCGAGGATCTGAGCGTCGTCAATCAGGTGCATATTATTCATGACGTAGGGGATTTCGCTGCCGTGCCAGGTCCCGTGTGGGCACAGCGCACGGGCATTTTCAGAAACGTAATCGAAATAATACCGCCAGCCCGGCGCGCCGGCTTTATGTTGGCCCAGCATCGCGACGTAGCCCATGGTGGTAAACGCCATGTCGCGGCTGATTTGACGCCCCAGCTCCTGGGAGCTTTTAACGCCGGGATAAAGCCACTTAATCAGCCGCAGGCCGAGCGGATGCTCTTTTTTTAGCCGCGTTACCACGCCTGCAACATCGATATTGAAATAGCTCAACACGCTGGCCTCATCGCTGTTGCTGCCAATAATCAGCGGCAACGGATGTTGTTTGCCTGCGTTAAAGGTCTCTATCATCGGCTGTGGCAGCACGCTGTCGCCCGCGATAGGGACCGGTGCAACGCCCAGCTTTCCGCTCAGCGGCCAGAAGCTTTCGGCGGGGAGTTCGCGCAACTGTTCGGCGGTGGCCTGCGTCAGGCCAAAGTGCTGCGCTAGCGCCTTACCGCGATGCAGCGCCTTATGCCGCGTGGTGTCGGGCAAGGTATAGGCCGACTGGACAATTCCCTTATGGAACAGCCCCTTTGCCAACGGCGAAGCAAACAGGGAGAGCACGCTGCGCGCACCGGACGATTCGCCAAAAATCGTGACGTTGTCAGGGTCGCCGCCAAAGGCGGCAATATTGTTTTGCACCCATTGCAGCGCGGCAATCTGGTCCAGCAGGGCGAAATTATTCACCCCCTCTCCTGCGGCATATTCCGCGTCTAACGCCGGGTGCGCAAAGAAGCCGAGATGCCCTAAGCGATAATTCAGGGTAACCAGCACCACGCCACGTGAGGCCAACGGCGCGCCAATGTAGGGAGAAAGACCGCCGGAGCCGATGGTGTAGCCGCCGCCGTGGATCCAGACCATGACCGGTTTTTTACCGTCGGCTACCGGCGATGCCGTCCATACGTTCAGATAAAGGCAGTCTTCGCTGAAGGTACCGGGGTCACCGCCTCCAACCGCCACACAGTATTCGCGATTTTGCCAACTCGATTGCCCGAAGCGGTTAGTTTCCTTTATACCTTGCCATTTTTCCGGCGGCTGCGGCGCTCGCCAGCGCAATGGCCCGACCGGCGGCGCAGCAAAAGGGATGCCTCTAAAGGTGGCGATACCGCCATCCCATTCCCCCGCGACCGTTCCGGCGTCTGTTGTCACCAAAGGGGTGTGTTCATCGGGCATGGTGAATCCTTCTTAAGAGAGTGTTGCCAGGTCGACAATCATTTTGGATGCCATTTGTCATCATCTCCCTTTTTATAGGAGTGCTTAACGGCGGCCCAGGCCACCTTGTGCGCGGTTTCTTCACGCCCTGCGTCACCTCGTCTTTCATTGAGGCTCTTATATTCTTCCCACGCGCTGTTAAACGCTTCCTTATAGATGTCCTGCGCATGTGCAGGAAGAACATGCTTTACCGAGTCCGGCAGTGCGGTTCTATTTTCATAAGGCATAGGCAGTCTCCTCTTTTCAAATCAGGCGGTTTAGCCTCATCTATCAGTCTAGCTGCTACGCTTGAAGATAACGGGATTTGGGCATAATCGTGAAAATTCGGGCAACTTTTTTACACCTGAGACAAACACGCTTACCACCACGTTAATTTACCTATCTTTTCAAAGAAGACATTAATCTAAAAAACACAAATAAAGTATTGTTAAATAACGACTTTATTTAACGCTATCTTTCTAAAAACCTTAGTTAAGGCACAGTAAATACAGAGTTAACCCCTTAAAATACGCACTACAAATAAAAAACCACATCAATAGGATTTTTAGTATCATCAGCCCGAAACATAAGCTACAATGTAACAAGAAATTACTGTTATTAATTATAGAGGTATCAAACTCTCTCCGGACAGGCCCCATGTTTTTCGCACAGGTAAATCCTCGTTTACTGCCTGACGAACAGCATCATTTATAAGGAAAATTACTACCATGGTGTCAGCACAGGACCAACACAAGCATAAATCCCGTCATAAAGAGTATTCTCTCGTCTTCCCTATTATCGCCCTTATCGTTCTAATGCTGTGGGGCAACAGCAGCAACTTTGGTTTCGTGATAGGCATTAACCTGATTGCACTGTTGGGTATTCTTGCCAGCGCCTTTAGCGTGGTTCGCCATGCTGACGTGCTGGCCCATCGTTTGGGTGAACCCTACGGCTCGCTGATTCTCAGCCTGTCGGTGGTGATTCTCGAGGTCAGTCTGATCTCGGCACTCATGGCGACGGGCGACGCGGCACCCGCCCTGATGCGCGACACGCTGTTTTCCATCATTATGATTGTCACCTCTGGCCTGGTCGGCTTCGCGCTGCTGCTCGGCGGACGCAAATTTGCCACCCAGTACGTGAATCTCGGCGGTATCAAACAATATTTAATGGCCATTTTCCCGCTGGCAATCATCGTACTGGTGCTGCCCGCGGCGCTGCCAGGAGGCAACTTCACCACGCTACAGGCGCTATTTGTGGCGGCTATTTCGGCGGCAATGTATGGGGTATTCCTGCTGATTCAGACCAAAACGCACCAAAGCCTGTTTGTTTATGAGCACGAAGATGAAGACGAGGATACGCCTCACGGTAAGCCGTCGTCGCATAAAAACTTGACTCATGCGCTCTGGCTGGTCGTACATCTGGTATTGGTTATTGCTGTCACCAAGTTCAACGCCAACCCGCTCGAGACGCTGCTCACCGAACTTAATGCTCCGGCACAGTTCACCGGCTTTTTAGTGGCGTTACTTATCCTCTCTCCCGAGGGGCTGGGCGCACTGAAGGCAGTGCTGAAAAATCAGGTGCAGCGTGCGATGAACCTGTTCTTCGGTTCGGTGCTGGCGACCATCTCTTTGACGGTACCCGCAGTGACCATTATCGCCACCCTGACAGGACAAGAGCTGATGTTCAGCCTGGCCCCAGCCAATATTGTGGTCATGCTGGCCGTGCTTATCCTGTGTCAGATTTCCTTCTCGACCGGAAGGACCAACGTTTTGAACGGTACCGCGCACCTGGCTTTATTCTGCGCCTACATGATGATTATCATGCTGTAAGTCTCAGCATTTAGAAACAATAAAGGCCGCCAGAATTGGCGGCCTTTCTATTGAAACTTCAGTGTGAGTTATGAGTAGGCGTTCAGCGCATGTTGGCACAAATCTGAACGTACGCAGTCTTCTTTAGTGAAGCGAATGATGCCGACCATCTCGTCTTCTTTGAAGCGAGTCAGTGCATCGCTAAGCCCTGATACCACGCCGCGCGGTAGATCGCACTGGGTGACATCCCCGTTGACTATCACCGTCACATTTTCACCGAGACGGGTCAGGAACATTTTCATCTGACTGGCTGTGACGTTCTGGGCTTCATCCAGAATCACCACCGCATTTTCGAAAGTACGCCCACGCATATAGGCAAATGGCGCAATTTCTACCTTCCCTATTTCCGGTCGCAGACAATACTGCATAAAGGAAGAGCCCAAACGACGAACGAGAATGTCGTAAACTGGCCTGAAATAAGGAGCAAATTTCTCTGAAATATCCCCAGGCAAGAAACCGAGATCTTCATCGGCCTGCAGTACCGGGCGAGTCACTATAATCCTGTCTATCTCTTTGTGAATTAACGCCTCTGCCGCTTTCGCAGCGCTGATAAACGTTTTGCCACAACCTGCTTCGCCTGTGGCAAAAATCAACTGCTTATTCTCTATGGCTAATAAGTAATGACCTTGAGCTTCCGTACGCGCTTCGATAATGGAGGTGTCGCGAGTATCGCGAGCCATACCGATGGATTCCACACCGCCCATGTTCACTAATGAGGTCACTGATTCTTCCTCACGTTGGCGGTGACTGCGTGAGTCACGTCTGATTACACGTTTCGCTTCACGACGAGCTTTGATCACTGCTTTTTGTCTTCCCATAGTGGCACCTTACAGTTTGTTTCACTTAACGCTATAGGCCGGAGGCCCGCACGATTATGTTTCACATACAGATGAGGTTTTGGTCTCCTTTTAGACCAAGTTGAGCCAATGAATAACGTGAAGAGAAAATAAAGACCGTCGATTAATAATTAATCTATTTCTCCATTTCTTTTCACGAGGAGGCATTGTCATGAATGACAAACCACTGACCATAACAGTCAATAAGCCAGTAAAAAAACCAAAAGAGGAGAAGGGTTGTTTCAGTGAGGGTGCCAGGTCAGTTAAAGAACGTGGTCGCTGTGAAGTCTTGGATAGAGAGAATAAACGTTTACTATTGCTACATAGAAAACTGCTTAATACCAGAGAGTCGGAGGTCTGACCCTCGTCTGCTGAAAAATCAGGACAACGAGTGGAGAATGATGAAGCGTTATTTTTACAGCCTAGCCCAAACATGGACTTTACCATTCGCTATCCCCGCAGTTGCTGCTAGTTAATTTCAGTATAACGATATCTGAAAACTTCGCTAGCGGTGTTACTTGAATGTAAAAAAAATATTTGAAGGAGTCAATAGGATCCCAGATCCTTTTTTTGATCAAACCACCCGGAGACTTTATGCCATGTTTCCGGATAGTTTTCATCATGGTATGTGACACTAATATGAAACGAGAAAGGTTTTAAGCGCGAGGATCTTTCTAGGCGATCAAGTTTTCTTTACGTTCCTGATTTAAATAACCGTGAATACCGCTCGCCAGAGCCTTGGCCATTTTTAACTGGAAGCCCGGCTGTTGCAGCAATTTCTCTTCCTGATGATTGGTAATAAACGATGTTTCTACCAGTACGGAAGGTATACGCGGTGATTTTAGCACCACAAAACCGGCCTGTTCAATATGACGGTTATGCATATGATGAACGGTCTCGATATGGGTTGCCAGATGTTTGCCAAACTCGAGGCTGCGGTTAATGGTTTCGGTCTGATCGAGGTCGAACAACGTCTGTTTCAGGTAGGCATCATTGGTTTGTACATCATTGTCATAGATAGCATCGACGCTGTTTTCACTTTGCGAGAGATAGCGCGCCATAGCACTGCCCGCGCCGTGTTCTGACAGCGCAAAAACAGAGGCACCCGAGACCTGATCGTTACTAAAACCGTCCGCATGAATAGAGACAAATAAGTCTGCCTCATGCTGGTGTGCTAAATTCACCCGGTGATAGAGAGGAATAAATACATCGTCCTGACGGGTTAATACTGCGTGTATTTTATACTGCCGTTGCAGCTGCTGTTGTAAATGTCTGGCAATATCCAATACCACGTGTTTTTCATAGGTTCCACCGCCACCAATAGCGCCTGGGTCTTTACCACCGTGGCCGGGGTCAATCATTACCAGCAAAGGTCGGTTGCTTATTTTTTCCTCAGGTTTATAAGCCTCAGGCTCCGGCTGAGCATTTTCTTTTTCCACCGCCGGAATAGCGGCCATCGCCCCTTTTGCTACCGTCACGTTGATACGTTTTAACCCTTCAACGTTCTGATGGCTTATTTTCGCCGACTGATTGAGCTCAAAAACGATACGCGCAGTTTGCGGGTTAAAGTGCGCAATTTTAGCACGGACTATCCACGGAAATTTTTGTTTGACAACCACCAGCGAGTGCATTAATGACGACGAGAACGCGGTCATTGAAACATCAATCACCACCCTGTCGGGGTTATCCAACGTGAACACCCGCGCATGCGGATCGTTCGCTGGCAGAGTAATATGTAAACTGTCGCTGGTTGATTTGAGATCCAACAAAGCTATTTTTTGTGCGGCAAATATCTTTGGCGATACCAGAGTCATGCCCATTCCAAAGACCAGCAGTTTTCTTCGGGATTGATTAATGGTCATAAATTACTCACTCTCCAGGGAGCACATTGAACGGTCAGGATGTGTGGAGAGATTTTCGCGTAAGCCTTTTTCCGTGACCAGTAACAATCTAATAATAATCAGGTTATTTAATCTCTTTTTATTTCCAATATGTTTAAAATTCATTAATCTGAAATGTTTGAATTACTTTATTGCACTTTGAATTGTTTTTTAATTATTATCATTGATGTGCTAAATGTGCGTCATTGTCCTGAAGATGTTTTTCGTACAGTGCCGAAAATAACAACGTTTTAAAAAATTCCTTGTTATCTTGTTTAGACGATTCCCCACTTTGGCGCTTTTTACGACGCCTCTCTTCTGCCTCCTGATTGACGATTCCGAGGGCTCTTTCATAGATAAAGTTAAATAAACCACAAAAAATGTCCGGGTTATAGTAGGCAATATTCAGTTGTATGTCGGGTACCGAAAAAAAGTAGTCCACCACCGGAGCCAGCTCACGTTTCCTGAGTTTAGCATCGTTGGAGTACAGCGACCCGATACTGCTTCTATCCAAAAAGAGAGCATGATAATTGCGCAGTGCGCGTCTATGATGGGGATTACGGGTATGAGCAAAAAAATGGCGATAGAAGGCGGCACCAAAACTGTCGTACTTGGCGATATAGTCGAGGAAAAAGCCCTTGTCAGACATCAGGTGACGGGCAAATTTTGACGCGCCAGAAACATTAAAGTTTTTAACAACTGTGTTCGCCTTCAGATATATCTCCTCCGAAAAAGCATACTTACTCTCATCGAAGGTCAAATGGCCAAGTTCGTGCGCTAGGGCATATTCAATAAACTGCTGGTTAGATAAATAATCCAGTATATAAATATGTTTATCGCTCTCGCTGTTATAAACGAAGCTGAAAGCACCGTCGCCATAAATTAGCTTTTCAATCGGCGTATCGTAGCAGCCTGATGCGAGTCGCCCCTCAGACAATCTGTCGGCGACAACCACAACCTGACTGATGTTAAAGCCGCCGATTTTATGCAGATAACGAGATATTTTCTCCCTAAAATCATCAACCTGAGGCGGCGTGAAATCGGCGTTAAAAAAGTCCTTCAATGCACCACTCAGGAAGCCAGCGGCTGACGATTCACTTAAACGTGCCGAGATGGATTCAGCCATGTGATTAAGTTGCGTCATGGCTCCCTGAATCCCCTGATAGAGAAATTCATAATCGCGCACGATCTGCTCTGGAGTCGTTGCCTTAACGATATAGTTTCCCAAGGTTTTATCGGTAAACTTGACGCGTTGAAACCAGCGATTAAGCCAGTTGTTGGCCTTCAGGTTTCTTGCAATGTAGGTATCGTAGTAATCTTTTTTAGCGTCTCGAAACTCTTCTTTCAGCCTTTTACTTTCCAGCACGCTAAGCTTCAGCTTTTCATATTCTTTGATTAAGTTTAATACTTTTTGGCAGAATCGGTTTTTGACTCGTTTATCGTCATGAGTCAATGGTTCTACGTTATTTAAGGCATAGGAATAATCAGCAAGGGCATTGGTAAAACGGCCAAACTCGTTAAACACTTTCACATCTATCCGCCAGTCGCGAATATCCGTAATAACTTTACGAATACTGTCAGGAATCGTGTCCCAGATATCCTCAAACTCTGCACAAATATTTTTGGCTAAATCGGCACAGTTGATTTTCTCGAAAACAATCGGTCCCGCAAGTTTTTTAGCACGCTGGGTTAATACATTAAGCGCTGCGGCCCGCCCGGGGCTGTTTATTTTAGGTACTTCTAAATAGCCACAGTGCTCCGGAGAGAAAAGCCCGGCAACACGTGAAGTGTCAGGGCTATCATTTCGTCTTACTCTCGATAAATGTTGACAAAAGATACCGCGATGATGACTTTCCCAGATTAGCCATTTCCCCTGCCTGTCCGGGTGACGTAGATGTGAATTGCCTGCTGTATCCTGCCAGTCGACCACGATTCTCTCCCCCGCCCCCTGCTCTATCCACAGCGCCTTCATGGTCCAGCCGTTAGGAATATTTTGCAGATTGTTCAATAAATTCTCGGCGGCATCTGATGAAGCAATAAACTGTGAGGCGGTAGACGAGGTCTTAAAATAGATCACGTTGTCACTCAAATAACGGAGTATTCCGTTATTTTTCTCGACCACCAGCTGTTGATCTTCAGGCATTCCTGATGGAACAAGCCGGTACTGGTTGTCGGTTGCGGGTACTTTTACCCCCGGGAAAAAATAGGTTCCTAAGGCGGTCTGTTGAGCAACCACCTCATATTGAGAGTCTAGCGTCTCGCAGTTGCATACACCGTAGTACGCAACATGACGCATTCTCTCATGCTGATAGATTTCTGTTCTTAACCGATGCGTATTACCCGTGCTGAGCGTTTCTTCCAGCACAGGCAGAGCGTCAATATGCGCCTCTCGGGCCATCAGCGTCAGCAACGATGAGCTCGGATTAGGCAACAGCAGTTGATTAAGCTCATCAAAGCGGTAGGCCCGTTGCCCACCAGGCGTCGCAAGGATGAAATAGAGCACATCGTGAAAAGGTTCGCGCCAGGCCAGAGTGGGTTTATATTCATCAGGAATCTCACCAATCACCAGCGCATTGTTTAGGGCTGAAAAGAGGAGCCAAGGGCGTAATCCTCTATTACCACTAAGGTGGTAACGTACCCGGTCAATGGCCTGATTATGCGGCTTCAGCTGGCATTCGACCTCCTGGAGAGTCTTGTCCAACCGGGTGAGCACCGGCTCTTGCTCGCTGACGGCAATATTATCTTCCAGCGTCTTTTTCAACACATTCTTGATGATGTTGGCGACTGACTTGATCCCCTGCTCCTCTTCGCTGGCGCCAGGGGCAAAGGCATAGAGGCAAAAAGCCCCATCGAGCACCAACGGCGCTAAATCTGCCTTTATCAAATCTTCGGCAGCGTCTTTGCAGTTGCCAATCGGGGTCAGGTAAATCAATTGGCTCAATAAATAGCGAAACCATGAAGAAACGGGGCCCTGACTTTCAGAGGATTCAGTGACAACGGCATGACGCATCGGGGCAATGGCAGGCATAGCAATGGCCGAGTACTGGCGGGCAATGATGCTATTTGCCAGCGAATCGGCCACGTTTCTCCAGTCCGTTATTTGAACGGCAGAATGCAGACTGCCTTCATTCTGGAGATAAAACTGATAGCGCGAATCATTGACCGTTGCATCGTCAAACAGACGTGCAAGAAACTCCTTCTTTCCCTGAGTACTAAAAGGCTGGAGTAGCTCGTCGGGCAAGGTTGAATGAACAGGAAATACCAGCGGCTGTGTTGTATCGCTCTGTGCCGGGATCAGAGAGATAAAGTAGTGACGCGGTTCGACCTGCGTACCAGCACGGTTGATATTCCCTTCAGAGGAAAGTAGAAATCCGATATGGGGACGTGAAAGCGACGAATTTCCCTGCGTGTCTTCCATTTGGATAAACTGCAGCGTTATCCCATGCATACGATGCAAGTTAACCAGCATCCTGGCCCGGTCTACCCCGGAAATACTTTCCAGCGCCAGTGCGTAAAGTCGCTGCTGGGTATCACGATAATATTTAAAGGCCGCAATGCTCGGTGCATCCTCGCCCGGAGCCTTAAGCACCTCCGTCAGCCTACGTTTGGCTTCGCTATATTGAATCAACAGTACGCTCTTGCGCTTCAGTTTATTCGCGGCGTCCTCAATCCCGCTCATCGTCCCCGCTCCCGCCGCTTTGTGCAACGCCTCAAGATGGCTGAAATCCCTGATCAACGCCTCGGGAACGTTATTCAGAAGCAGGTCTTCCCCCAGAGAGGTTAGATCGCGTGGCGTCAGCATACTCATTTTCTGCCTATCCTGAACCCGCCTGACGCCGATATTCATCAGCAGACCGGTGCTCGACAAGCAGGGCATTCCTTTTACGGGCGTTAAGTCACGCAACAGCATGAAAGGATAGTCAAATTCAATCAGTCTTAGATGCCACTGCGCAATTTTGCTGACTTTTTCCGCCGACAGGTCATCCTGCTGTAAGCCCAGCGTCCCCTTCAGCGACGAAAAGACGCGCGTGATAAACGCGTCCTGAATGTCCTTTAAACAGGCCTCCAATCGGCCATAGGTCACCGGCTCAGGCTGCGTCATCACCCCCCTGACGTGCTGATGACTGGCTTTAATTAATTGAGAGGACGGCGAAAGATAAGCATCCAGCTGGTCGAGTAGCAGTTTTGCCAATATTGCCTCTCCGGCGGGAGACGCCGCCAGCACTATTTTTAATTCTTCGTTATGAGCAAACGGCGACTGCATCAGCAGCAGAGAAAAGAGCGTCTGTACCTCTGCAGAAGAGCTGTGCCACCTGTCGTGGGTGGGATCGTGGATCATCAGCAGACCGCATGCAGCCACAATGGCCTCCAGGGCTTTGTTATGGCTATCACTGCTAACCGCAGCGGGTTGACGATGAATATATTGCTCAATGACCCGCTGTTTACTCTGGGAACTCAGGCCTTCGACCCAGAAATAGACCTTTTCTATCATCTCAAGCAGACTGCGAGCTTTTACCGGCGGCAACGGCTCAGGAAGGCAACTGAGGCAATCAATCTGTGAGGTCGGCGGCGCAAACAGCGGATAACGTCGCCCATCTTCGGCGTTAATCTTCAGCCCATAAAGCTGTGCTTCACGCACACTCGCCTGCGAGGGCTCCTGTTGAGCAGGCGCGTTAGGCCTCGGCAAAAAGCCCGACGGTTCCTTATACCGCCCTTTCATCAGCGCTAGCGGGCCATCGTGGATCACGCCTCTTTTATGCACAGTTTTGCTCGTTGAATGCCCCTCTAGCTGCCGCCACGGCGGTAAGTTAACGCTAATTTCGGCCGATTGCGCGGTGGGAAACACCAGTGGATCGCTGAGTCCGAACGACGGCAGGGACAACACCGACGCGGCCAGCGGACTGGTATCTACCGCCACCGCATGCTCGCCGGTACTGATGGCATAAATTGCCCGATTTTGCTGCTCGGCTAAGTGCACCGCCATTTGCACTCCCGCTAACCCACTCGCTATCGAGGTCTGATTTAGCGGTATCTGCGCAGAGCAAAAATTCATTGGTGAGGTGCGGACCTGGCCGATAAACAGTGCAGATGAAGCGGGATCCAGGGTATATCTGCGGCTGCCGGTAGCACCATAAAGTGGCTCAGTGGCGGGCAGGCCCAACAAATGAATTTCGTCAAAAGAGCTGCCTGCTTCCAGATCTGTTTCTAAAATAGAGCAATCACTTTCCCAGGTTGGCGTTTGCCTGTCGCTGGAGGTGGCAAAGACGTCGCAGGACAATCCGCACGCGCCCGCCAGATAAGCCGCCAATGTTTGATGAAAAACGTCGCCATTTTCTGCCATAGCGGCATGGCCCAATGCCAGACTGGCGGCGTAGTAAACGCTACAAAAGGCCGTTGCCGGGCCCAATAAAGGTAGCGCCGGGAGTCCATAGCCCTGTTGCCAAAGAAAATGGTTGAGACTGGCGAGAAGCGGATGTTCGACCGCGTCCATTTCTGCGCAATCTTGCCACTCAGTGCGCTGCTCAAACTGACGCAAAAAGGAAACGGCGAGCCTGAAAGCTCCATCACCCATTCTCCAGGCGAGTGCACTCAATGAAGGGGGACAAGAAAAGGATGTGGGTAACAGCGCGGTATTGCGGGCCCACTCGACGCAGCGTGATGCTATTCCCGGGCTAGCCGTGCTGTCAGTCAAATGGGGTACATGCTGGGGCGCGGTACTGCTACAAATAGCCTGATTAGTCGGCGGCATCTCCCCTCCCGTCCTTGAAATTTCGTGGGGTTTTTATAGCAGAGTAAATTACTTTGAAACTCTAAAAATACGCTTAACGTTACCCTGACCCTAATGACATCATGATGTAAAAAAATGCTCTCGTGCACTGACTTTGCGTTATGCTCGGCGAAGCGTCAATTTTCAGGAAACTCAGAGTGCAGATAGAACCTTTACCGCCGCTCAATACCTTGATTGCCTTCGAATGCGTGGCTCGTTATTGCAGCTTTTCACGCGCCGCCGATGAGCTCAACCTCACGCAAAGCGCCATCAGTCGCCAGATACTCCAACTTGAGGAGATGCTGGGGTGTAAACTTTTCACCCGCTCGCAGCGTCAGGTTAGCCTGACGCCGCGTGGAGAAGCCTTTGCCGCAGAGATTCGTAAGTCGCTGGGCGATATCTCCCACTCGACCGCCGAGGTGATGGGCTGGAGCGGTCTGCCACAGGTCACGCTGGCCTGTACCAGCGCCATGGGGCAACTGTGGCTTTCCTCACGCCTCTCCAGACTGCGTGAATCGCTTCCTGACCTGCAAATACGCCTGAAGATCTCAGACAGCTTTTCATCACTCAAGACCTCAGAATTCGACATGGCAATTTTCTATTTACGCGAAGCGCCTGAAGGGTTTCACGCTGAAGCGCTGTTTGACGAGATTTGCTATCCAATGTGTTCCCCTGCCTTTGCTAAAACGCTGTCGGCTAATATCACCGCCGAGGAGATTATCCATCAACGGCTGCTTATCCAGGACGATCCTCAGCGTGAATGGACCGGTTGGCGTGACTGGTTCAACTCACAGGGCGTTCATCACTTTGCGCCTCGTCTCACCTGGCGCGCCAATAGCTACCCTTTTCTGGTACAGGCTGCGGTACAGGGCGACGGTATTTTACTGGGCTGGGAAGGACTGGTTCAGGACTCGATGCGTTCGGGGCAACTGGTTGCCGCACATCCAGGAAAACTGGCGGCGGCTGGAAAATGCTATTTATTAATTCCTGAAGATAGATACGTCAGACCCATAATCCGTAGAGTCAGCCAGTGGCTGAAAGACAATATCGATGAGTGCCAAATGCAGGGCTGATTAATTTTCAACCAAAACGGTCATACTAGGTCAATAAAGTATAAAACTGCGATAATTTACGCTGATGCCACGTTTTTAACCTGCTCATCAAATAACAAAATCCCACTTTCCCAGCGTGCTTAGATAATAAGGATCCGGCTGCTTATACTCTTTTTTAATTAATATCCACCGGCGGAATTTTAGTTTTATCCTGAAAGCGCCTTTTTCTAGCGGATTTCATTCCCAATAAGGTAAAAAGCAGCCACATTGACTGCGAAATGCAGGACGCGAGATTAAAGTCATGGCTCAACGAATACAGGCCAAACACCCCACCGATAATATTAAGATAGGCATAAATATCAGCATCAACCTCTAGTTTGCGCATTTGAACCAGCGCATAAGCCAGCAGATAGCAAAACACGCCAATTAAGCCGACTACCGTGTGCAAATCCATGCATCGTTCCCATTTTATTGTGATTCATTGCAAGGAAAATAAAACTTTTTACGGTGTCGTGCTGCGCAATTTTCGCATACTCTCATGATAATTTTTCATACTTGTTTCAGGGAGAGCTTTGATATAACTCGTTCAGGCAGATAACAAAACCCACGATGCCATCACTTCAGACCGGGAGATAATATAATAATGTTTAATGATGACGATAAACACCTGTCCCAATTAATCCACAACGCCAGATTAAGCCGTCGCGACTTTATAACCCGTTCCGCCGCCGTTGGGTTGACCACCGCTTACGGACTTTCCCCGCTCAACGCCTTTGCCGCAGAACCTAAAAAAGGGGGTGTATTAAAATTGGGGATGTCAGGGGGTAACACCAGCGATACGCTCGACCCAACATTATATAGCGATTGGGTGCCGTTAAATCAGGCTTATATGCTGATGAACGGTCTGATTGAAATAGACGAAAACAATAAAGCCATGCCAGAACTTCTCGCCTCCTGGGAAGCTAAACCCGGTGCAGCAGAGTGGTTATTTACCCTGCGAGAAGGTGTCACTTTCCATAACGGCAAAACGCTCTCAGTCGAAGATATTATTTATTCAATCAACCTGCATCGTGGCGATAAATCACGAAGCGCCATCAAAAGTCAGCTGGCGCCGATTACTAATATTACCCAACAAAACGATAAACAAATTCTTATTACCCTTTCAGGTGGCAACGCTGATTTACCTTATTTACTGGCCGATTACCATCTGGTGGTGGTACCCGATGGCTTCACCGACTGGTCACACCCTATCGGCACCGGCGGTTATATCTTTGACCAGTACGAACCCGGCGTGCGCTCCTATTTCAAGCGCAATCCCAACTACTGGAAACCGGATCGTGCCTACGTCGACGCCGTTGAAGTCATCGTTATCAACGATCCTACCGCTCGCACCAATGCGCTGATTTCAGGTCAGGTGCACGCCATCAACCGCGTCGATTTCAAGACCGTCGATTTCCTTAAACGCAGCCCGATGCTCAACATTGTGCGCTCTTCCGGTGGGCAACACTTTACCTTCCTGATGGACAGTAGCGTTGCCCCGTTTAAAGACAACAATATCCGTATGGCGGTCAAGGAAGGCATTGACAGGCAGAAAATCCTCGACACGGTGTTGCGCGGCTATGGGCAACTGGGCAATGACCACCCTATCCCGAAAACCGATCCATTCTTTAACCACCAGCTTGAACAGCGCACCTATGACCCCGACAAATCCAAGTTTTATCTCAAAAAAGCCGGCCTCTCGGAGCTCAAGCTGGAGCTTTCATCCTCCGACGCCGCTTTTGCCGGGGCGCTAGACGCCGCCGCACTGTACCAGCAAGAGGCTCAACAGGGTGGAATACAAATCAGCATCAAGCGCCAGCCTGCCGACAGTTATTGGGACGACGTGTGGATGAAAGCCCCGTTCTGCATGGGCTATTGGGGCGGACGTCCCACCGCCGACCAGATGTTCTCCACGACCTACCAGTCAACGGCCAAATGGAACGACACTCACTGGAAAAACGACCAGTTCGACGCCCTGCTTCTTCAGGCTCGCTCGCTGCTCGACGAGAGCAAACGCGCTGAAATTTATGGAGAGCTTCAGAGTATCGTCCGTGACGATGGTGGCGCGATGATCCCGCTGTTTGGCGACTATCTCGACGCGGCCAACAAGAAGGTCGGCGGCATTAAGCCGCATCCGATGTTCAACTTTATGGGTGGCCGTTTAGCCGAGCGCGTCTGGCTGGAGGGATGATGGTACAACGAATTTTCTATCGCGTACTGCTGGGGATAGGCACGCTGTGGCTGGTCTCGGTGCTGATATTTATTGGCACCGAGATGCTGCCGGGCGATGTCGCTACCGCCATTCTCGGCCAAAGTGCCACGCCTGACACCGTCGCGGCGCTGCGTTTGCAGCTGGGTCTGGATCAGGCGCCGGTGCTGCGGTATCTGCACTGGCTGGCCTCGGTGCTGCACGGTGACCTGGGGCACTCTCTCGCCAACGGTCGTCCGATTAGCGAAGAGCTGCTGCCGCGGCTCGGCAACACGCTGTTTCTGGCGGCCTATGCGGCGATTGTTGCCATTCCGCTGGCGGTCGGCCTCGGTATCGCCTCCGCTATCTGGCGCGGCTCGGTGTTTGACCGCCTCGCCAATACCCTGACGCTGCTGAGCATTTCGGTGCCGGAGTTCTTCGTCGGCTACGTGCTGGTCATCGTGTTCGCTATCCGGCTGACCTGGTTTCCGAGTCTGGCGATGGTAGACCCGAGCACCACGTTCTCGGCTCGACTGTACGTTTGCACCCTGCCGATGCTGACGCTCACGCTGGTGGTGCTGGCACATATGCTGCGTATGACCCGCGCATCGGTCACCGCCGTGATGTCTAGCCCGTATATCGAGAGCGCGGTGCTGAAGGGTATTCCGCGCTGGCGGATTGTGGTGCAGCATGCGCTGCCTAACGCTCTCGCGCCAATTATCAACGTCGTGGCCTTTAATCTGGCGTATCTGGTGGTGGGGGTTATCCTGGTCGAGGTCGTGTTCGTCTATCCGGGGATTGGGCAGTACATGGTCGATGCGGTTACCAAGCGCGATCTGCCGGTGGTACAGGCCTGCGGGCTGCTGTTTGGCGGTACCTACATCCTGCTCAATACCACCGCCGATCTGCTGGCCATCTGGTGTAACCCGCGCCTGCGCCACGCCAGATAACCTGATAAGGACCTGCTATTGATGAACAGAAAGATCAATCTACGGCGTTCTTTAGGCGCCATTCCCCTGTCGGCCTGGGTCGGGATCGTTATTATCGCTGTGAACCTGCTGGGCGCGATTTTTGCGCCGTGGCTCGCGCCGCACAGCGAAACCGAACAGGTGGGCGATATCTGGCTGCTGCCTTCGATTCATACGCCGTTTGGCACCGACAGTCTGGGGCGCGACATGCTGTCGCGTATTCTTTACGGCGCACGCACCACCATTGCTATCGCCCTGGCGATTACCATCAGCTCATTTATCATCGGTATCGTGACCGGCTTTGCGGCGGCGATTTACGGTAAATGGGTGGACGTGGTGTTGTCACGCATTGTCGATACCCTGATGTCGATCCCGGTGCTTATCTTTGCGCTGATGGTGCTGTCGGTCATGGGCACCTCAATCCCGGTGCTGGTGCTGACTATCGCCCTGCTCGACGCGACCCGGGTATTTCGTCTGGCCCGGCTGGTGGCGCAGGCGATTGTCTGTCAGGAGTACGTTGAGGCCGCCCGCCTGCGAGGTGAAGGTTTACGCTGGGTGCTGACCAAAGAGATTCTACCCAACGCCATCCCGCCGCTGCTGGCGGAGTTTGGGATGCGTTTCTGCTTTACCTTCCTGTTTATCGCCGGTTTGAGCTTCCTCGGGCTTGGCATTCAGCCACCTTATGCCGACTGGGGCAGCATGGTGCGCGATAACGCGCAGGCAATTAACTTTGGCCAGTATGCGCCGCTGTATCCGGCGGCGGCGATTGCTCTGCTGACTATCGGCGTCAATCTGGTGGTTGACTGGCTGCTGGCACGCAACAGACTTGCACACGGAGATCAGTCATGAAAGCGACCACGCTCGACATTCGCGGACTGTGCGTCGATACACTCGACGGCTCACCGCTGGTTAAATCCGTCTCTCTTCAGTTGGCCGCGGGCGAAGTGCTCGGGCTGATTGGCGAGTCCGGCGCGGGGAAATCCACCATTGGACTGGCGGCGTTAGGTTACGCGCGACAGGGCTGTCGCATCAGCGCCGGTGAGGTTTTGCTCAACGGCACCGATATGATGAAACTTGCGTCGGCTGAAAAACGCCTGTGGCGCGGACGACGCGTCGCCTATGTCGCGCAGAGCGCCGCCGCAGCCTTTAACCCCGCGCTAACGATTGAGCGTCAGGTCTGTGAAGGCCCTATTCGCCACGGCCTGATGAACAAACAGCAGAGCCGGGAATGGGCGATTACGCTGTTTCGCGCGCTCGACCTGCCGGACCCGGAAAATATCGGCCAACGCTATCCGCACCAGCTTTCAGGGGGACAGCTTCAGCGCGCCATGGCGGCAATGGCGATGTCGTGTCAGCCAGATCTGCTGGTCATGGACGAACCTACCACCGCGCTGGACGTCACCACTCAGATTGAAGTGCTGGTGATGCTGCGCAAGCTGGTGCGCGAGTTCAACACCGCCGCTCTGTATATCACCCACGATTTGGCGGTAGTCGCCCAGCTGGCGGACAGAATCATGGTATTGCGCCACGGTGAAGAGGTAGAAACCAACACCACGGAGGCGATTCTCACGCGTCCACGGCAGGAATACACCCAGCGGCTGGTGGCTGAACGCATTCACGGCATGACTGAAGAGGCAACGCAGGTCAACAGACAGACCGAGACGCCGCTGCTGACAATTCAACAGCTTAGTACGGGTTACAACGGTAAAAAGGTGGTAGATGAGGTCAATCTTAGCCTGCCGCGCGGTAAAACGCTGGCGATTATCGGTGAGTCCGGCAGCGGCAAGAGCACGCTGGCGCGCGCGCTGGTCGGCCTGTTGCCGGATACCGTCGGTCAGGTGAGTTTCGATGGTGTGACGTTGTCACATAAATATGCCCAGCGCAACAAAGAGACGCTGCGCCGCATGCAGATGATTTACCAGCTGCCTGATGTCGCGCTCAACCCGCGGCAAACACTGCTGGAGATTATCGGCAGACCGGTCGCCTTCTACTTCGGCCTCAACAAACGTCAGGTCAGAGCCCGCGTGGAGGAGCTGCTGCGCCTCACCGAACTGCCGGTCAAGCTTATCGACCGCTATCCAGGCGAACTTTCGGGAGGTCAAAAACAGCGGGTGTGCATTGCCCGTGCTTTAGCCGCCAACCCTGAGCTGATTATCTGCGACGAGGCAACGTCAGCGCTCGATCCCCTGGTCGCCGAGGAGGTCCTTAACCTGCTGCGCAAACTGCAATCCCAGCTGGGGCTTTCTTACCTGTTCATCACCCATGATCTGAGCACCGTCAAACGACTCGCTCATCAGGTCGCCGTGATGTATCGCGGCAAGATTGTCGCCAGTGGCGACACCCATGAGGTATTCAGCCCGCCAATGCATGAATACACCGAAAAGCTGCTAACCTCAGTGCCGGAACTGCGCACGGGTTGGCTCGATGAAGTTCTCAGTCTGCGTCAGACGGCGACTAAAAACGTCGCCTAGACCTTGGGATAAACCGCATACCGGAGCAGTATGAAACAGATAATCAGCGAATTTCCGCACAGCGTCACCCAGATAGAACACCTGTGGTTGCCGCTAAGCGACGGCACTCGTCTTGCGGTGCGGCTGTGGTTGCCGGACAGCGCCGCCGAACAGCCGGTACCGGCCATTCTTGAATACATTCCCTACCGCAAACGCGACGGAACCCGCACCCGCGACGAACCGATGCACGGCTATTTCTCGGGAAACGGCTACGCGGTGGTGCGGGTCGACATGCGGGGCAGCGGCGAATCGGACGGGCTGTTGACCGATGAGTATTTGCCGCAGGAGCAGGACGACGCGCTGGAGGTGATCGACTGGATTGCCTCCCAGGCATGGTGCAGCGGCAAGGTCGGCATGATGGGCAAATCCTGGGGAGGATTCAATGCGTTGCAGGTCGCCGCTCGCCGCCCTAAAGCGCTTAAGGCAATCATTACCGTCTGTTCGACCGACGATCGTTACAACGACGACATTCACTACAAGGGCGGCTGCCTGCTGAACGATAACCTCTGGTGGGGCGGCATCATGCTGGCCTACCAGAGCCGCCCGGCCGACCCGGCCTTAGTCGGCGACGGCTGGTACAACGAGTGGCTGCATCGCCTCGAAAACATGCCGTTCTTCCCGGCGCTGTGGATGGAGCATCCGCTGCGCGACCGTTATTGGCAGCACGGTTCGGTGTGCGAGGACGGGTCGGCGATTCAGTGCCCGGTGATGGCGGTCGGCGGCTGGGCCGATTCTTATAGCAACGCGATTTTCCGCCTTATGGACAACCTTGAGGTGCCGCGTCGTGCCATTATCGGCCCGTGGGCGCATGTCTATCCGCAGGACGGCACACCAGAACCGGCGATAGGCTTCCTGCAGGAGGCGCTGCAATGGTGGGACCATTGGTTGAAAGACCTCCCTAACGCGGCGATGGAAGGCCCGATGATTCAGGCCTGGCAACAGGACAGTCAACCGCCTTCGGCTCAGCGTCCTACCAGCAAGGGGCAATGGCTCGGTTTCGACGCCGGGAGCGCCAGCAACGTCCACGGTCAACGCCGCTGGCTGACGCGTGGCCAACTAAATCTTGAACCCAGTGCTCTGCCCGCCACGCTTTCCGTCTGCTCGCCGCAGAACCATGGGCTGATGGCCGGAGAATGGATGGGGGCTGGCGTGCTCGGTGAAACTCCGCCGGACCAGCGAGTCGACGACGGTCAGGCTGAAATCTTCGACAGCGAGCCGCTCGCCGAACCGCTGTCAATCTTCGGCTTTAGCCAATTCAGCGTCGAATTACAGAGCGATAAACCGGCAGCGATGCTCTATGTTCGCCTTTCCGACGTCGCGCCGGACGGCGCGGTCAATCGCGTTACCCACGGTTGGATGAATCTGGCACACCTGGAAGGGCAGCACAAATCGGTGCCGCTGGTGCCCGGCCAGAAGGTCAAGGTTAACGTGCAGCTCGATGGCATCGCCCACCGCTTTGCGGCAGGCCATCGGCTGCGAATTTCGCTTGCCACCACCTACTGGCCAATGGTCTGGCCAATGGCCGAGGCCGCCACCTTGACGCTTGACCTGCACAGCGCAGAGCTTACCCTGCCGGTGTGCGCCGAGCCGGTGGCAATAGACGGGCCGAATCCGCAGCCTGAAACCGCTGCTCTGACCCCGGTCACCCTGCTGTCGCCGGGCCGCGTTGACCGCACGCTGAGCTATGATTTCCTGCAGGACAGCTGGACCTCGGTCACTCACGGCGTCGGAGGCGTGTTTGGTGAAGGGGTCTATCGTTTCGACGATATCGATACCACGGTCGACCACAACCTGCGCCGCGAGCTCAGCGTGAACAATAGCGACCCGCTGTCGGCCCGCTATCTGTTAACACAAACCATGAACATCGGCCGCGAGGGCTGGTGGATTGAAGCGGAAATCACGCTGGAGATGCGCAGCGACCTGACGCACTTTATCGTCAGCGGCGATATGGTGGTCAGCCTGAACGGTGAAGAAGAGTTCACAAAGTACTGGCATGAGCGCATTGCGCGATAGGCCCAGACGCATAAAGCGTATCGGGGGAGTCTGAGGCAAAGAAAAGGCAGAGGAATGAAAGTTCCTCTGCCCTGACAATCCCCGGTAAGGGGAAAGTGTGAAGCGGTTTAAATCAGCAGACTAAACGGTACGATACTGGGCTTCCGCGTCATTGAAGCGCTGTTCGATGGAGGCCGAGGGTTTGCGTCCCATCAGGCTGAACAACACGATGGCAACAGCAGCAAAGGCAAAACCGGGAATGATTTCGTACAGGCCAAACCAGGCGAACTGTTTCCAGACCACCACGGTCACGGCACCGACAATCATGCCCGCCAGCGCACCGTTGCGAGTCATGCGCGGCCACACCAGTGAAATCAGGATAACCGGTCCGAAGGCGGCGCCAAAGCCGGCCCACGCATAGCTCACCAGACCCAGCACTTTGTTCTCAGGGTTAGAGGCCAGATAAATTGCCACGCCCGCCACCAGCAGAACCATGACGCGCCCTACCCACACCAGCTCCTTTTGGCTGGCCTTTTTACGCAGGAAGGCTTTATACAGGTCTTCGGTAATCGCGCTCGAGCTCACCAACAGCTGGCAGCTCAAGGTGCTCATCACCGCTGCCATGATGGCGGAGAGCAGCACGCCCGCTATCCATGGATTAAAGAGGATTTTCGCCAGTTCGATAAAGACGCGTTCGCTGTTGCGGTCGACATTACCTGCCACGCCTGGATTACTGGAGAAGTAGGCGATACCGAAGAAGCCGACTGCGATGGTGCCAGACAGGCAGAGGATCATCCAGGTCATGCTGATACGGCGCGCATTCTTAATGGTGTGATGCGAGTCGGCGGCCATGAAACGCGCCAGAATGTGCGGCTGACCGAAGTAACCGAGTCCCCAGCCTAGCAGCGAGAGGATAGCCACCAGGTTCAAACCTTTGAACATGTTTGTGTATTCAGGGTTCTTAGTGTCGATAACCAGCATCGAGGTGTGCACACCGCCCACCGCCAGAATCACGATAATTGGCGTCAGGATCAGCGCGAAAATGACCAGCGAGGCCTGCACGGTGTCGGTCCAGCTGATCGCCAGGAAGCCGCCAATAAAGGTGTAGAGGATGGTTGCCGCCGCGCCGGCAAACAGCGCGGTGCTATAGCTCATGCCGAAGGTGCTTTCAAACAGGCGAGCACCGGCCACCACGCCAGAAGCACAGTAGACGGTGAAGAACATCAAAATGATCAGCGCCGAGATGATGCGCAGCAGTTTGCTCTTGTCTTCAAAGCGATGAGTGAAATAATCCGGTAACGTCAACGCGTTATTATTGGCCTCGGTGTGCACCCTCAGGCGGCCAGCGACCAGCTTCCAGTTGAGATAGGCACCGATAGTTAAACCGATAGCAATCCAGCTTTCTGAGATTCCCGAAACAAAAATCGCGCCGGGCAATCCCATGAGCAACCAGCCACTCATGTCCGATGCGCCTGCCGACAGTGCGGTGACGAAACTACCGAGGCTGCGGCCCCCGAGGATGTAGTCGTCAAAGTTCTTGGTGCGCAGATACGCAAACAACCCTATTAGAATCATGCCCGAAATATAGACACAAAATGTCACCACCATGGGTGTGTTCATCGTCATGCAAGTTCTCCATGTATTTATATTTAATTATCTATGCCGCCCTAAAAACGTCAGGTTACCCTCCCGCGTTTTCGATGGATTGCCGCGTAATGTACTGCGTCATCGTCCTGTTTTGCGTTCATACGCCTGTTTCGGCCTGAGGATACTAGTGGAGCATCGGTTACAGGCCAAGACTTTTAACGCCTTCAATACATCTTGCCAACCCGAAAATCACAAAGTTGTGACGCCGGGTTGCATCTTTTTTTCCTACCCACTCTTACAAAGTTGCACCCAGTGCAACCCTCAAATTGATTAAGCAACAATCATGCCGTTATTATTTTGTTAATTAGATCACTAATTTTAAAGTCGGCACATTTCCTGCATTTAACTTGGTTGCACAAAGTTGCAACATGGCAGATAGTAGCGAAATTATTATAGGTTTTACTGACAAATGGAGTTCCCGGTAATGGCAACAACGACTATGGGCGTGAAGCTTGATGAAGCCACACGTGACAGAATTAAGACCGCAGCGCAGGGCATCGATCGCACCCCGCACTGGCTTATCAAACAGGCTATCTACTCCTATCTGGAGCAGCTCGAGACGGGCGCTAGCCTTGCCGAGATAGCGGGTGCACACGGGGCTGACAACGACGATACCGCCGTGCCCGTTGCCGTTGAACACCAGCCGTTCCTCGACTTCGCGGAGCAGATCCATCCACAGTCAGTGAGTCGTGCCGCCATCACCGCAGCATACCGTCGCCCGGAGCCAGAATCGGTCGCCATGTTGCTCGAACAGGCTCGCCTGAATGCGCCTATGGATGCCGCTGCCCACAAGCTGGCCTACGACCTCGCCAATGCACTGCGGCACCAAAAAAGTGCAAACGGACGCGCCGGAATGGTGCAAAGCCTGTTGCAGGAGTTCTCGCTTTCTTCATTAGAGGGCGTAGCGCTAATGTGCCTCGCCGAAGCGCTGCTGCGTATTCCCGACAAACCAACCCGTGACGCGTTAATCCGCGATAAAATCAGCAACGGCAACTGGCAGTCGCACCTTGGCCGTAGCCCTTCACTGTTTGTGAATGCCGCTACCTGGGGCCTGCTGTTTACCGGCCGTCTGGTCGCTACCCACAATGAAGCCAAACTCTCCTCCTCTCTGAACCGCATTATCGGCAAGAGCGGCGAACCTTTGATTCGCAAAGGCGTGGACATGGCGATGCGCCTGATGGGCGAGCAGTTTGTGACCGGTGAGACCATTGCACAGGCGCTGGCCAATGCCCGCAAACATGAAGATAAAGGCTTCCGCTACTCCTACGACATGCTGGGTGAAGCCGCGCTGACCGAAAAGGACGCGCAGGCTTATCTGGTGTCCTATGAGCAGGCTATTCACGCCATCGGTAAAGCCTCGAACGGTCGCGGTATTTATGAAGGTCCAGGGATCTCCATCAAACTTTCTGCGTTGCATCCGCGCTACAGCCGCGCGCAGTACGAGCGCGTAATGGAAGAGCTTTACCCGCGCCTTCTGGCCCTGACTTTGCAGGCACGTAAATACGACATCGGCATCAATATCGATGCCGAAGAAGCCGATCGTCTGGAAATCTCCCTCGATTTGCTGGAAAAACTGTGCTTCGAGCCTGAACTGGCCGGCTGGAACGGCATCGGGTTCGTTATTCAGGCCTATCAGAAACGCTGCCCGATGGTCATCGACTATCTCACCGAACTGGCGCAGCGCAGCCGTCGCCGCCTGATGATCCGTCTGGTGAAGGGCGCATACTGGGACAGCGAAATCAAACGCGCTCAGGTTGACGGTCTGGAAGACTATCCGGTCTACACCCGTAAGGTGTACACCGACGTGTCTTATCTGGCCTGCGCACGCAAACTGCTGTCTGTGCCAAACCTTATTTATCCGCAGTTCGCCACCCACAACGCCCACACGCTGGCGGCGATTTATCAGCTGGCGGGCAACAACTATTATCCGGGGCAGTATGAGTTCCAGTGCCTGCACGGCATGGGCGAACCGCTGTACGAACAGGTGGTGGGTAAAGTGGCCGACGGCAAACTGAACCGCCCTTGCCGCATCTATGCCCCGGTCGGTACCCATGAAACGCTGCTGGCATACCTGGTGCGTCGCCTGCTGGAAAACGGTGCCAATACCTCCTTCGTTAACCGCATCGCCGACGCCACGCTGCCGCTCGACGAGCTGGTGGCTGACCCGGTCAAGGCCGTGGAACAGCTGGCCGCCGAAGAGGGTCAGGTTGGCCTGCCGCATCCGCGTATCGCGCTACCGCGCAATCTGTATGGCGCAAAACGCGCTAACTCTGCGGGTCTGGATATGTCAAACGAACACCGTCTGGCGTCCCTTTCCAGCGCCTTGTTGGCAAGCGCCGCGCATCCGCTGCGCGCGGAGCCTATGCTGGGCGAAAAACTGGCTGAAGACCGTCTGACCGACGTGACCTTCGACAACGTGGTCAACCCGGCCGAGCCGAGCGACGTAGTAGGTCAGGTACGCGAAACCACCGAGGCAGAAATTAGCCTGGCGCTCGACTGCGCGACTCACGCAGGCGCTATCTGGTTCGCGACGCCGCCTGAAGAACGTGCGGCTATCCTGCAACGCGCCGCCGAACTGATGGAATCGCAGATGCAGAACCTGCTGGGTGTGCTGGTGCGTGAGGCGGGCAAAACCTTTAACAACGCCATCGCCGAGGTGCGTGAAGCGGTCGACTTCCTGCACTATTACGCCGGTCAGATTGAACAAGCGTTCAGCAACGACAGCCACCGTCCGCTTGGCCCGGTGGTCTGTATCAGTCCGTGGAACTTCCCGCTGGCTATCTTTACCGGACAAATCGCCGCTGCGCTTGCCGCCGGTAACAGCGTACTGGCCAAACCGGCCGAACAAACGCCGCTGGTTGCCGCCGAAGCGGTGCGCATCCTGCTTGAGGCCGGTGTCCCTGCGGGCGTGTTGCAGCTGTTGCCGGGCCGGGGTGAAACCGTGGGTGCCGCCCTGGTTAACGACGAACGCGTGCACGGCGTCCTGTTTACCGGTTCAACCGACGTTGCGGGTATTCTGCAACGCAATATCGCCGGTCGTCTTGACTCGCAGGGGCGTCCTACGCCGCTGATTGCCGAAACCGGCGGTCTGAATGCGATGATAGTCGACTCCTCTGCTCTGACCGAACAGGTGGTGACCGACGTGGTCGCCTCAGCATTCGACAGTGCCGGTCAGCGCTGTTCCGCCCTGCGCGTGCTGTGTATTCAGGAAGACGTTGCCGACCACACGCTTCAAATGCTGCGCGGCGCGATGGCCGAATGCCGCATGGGCAATCCGGAACGTCTCTCTACCGATATCGGTCCGGTTATCGACGCCGAAGCGAAAGCCAATATCGAGAATCATATCGAAGCGCTGCGCGCCAAAGGCCGCAAGGTGTATCAGGCCGCGCAGAACAATACCGACGACAGCAAGGAGTGGTCACGCGGTACCTTTATTAAGCCGACGCTGATTGAGCTGGACAGCTTCGATGAGATGAAGAAAGAGATCTTCGGACCGGTGCTGCACGTGGTGCGCTATTCACGTCAGAACCTCGACGCATTAATCGATCAGATTAACGAAGCAGGCTACGGCCTGACGCTGGGTATCCACACCCGCATCGACGAGACTATTCAGCGCGTGACGATGCGTGCCAAGGTTGGCAACCTGTACGTCAACCGTAATATGGTCGGCGCGGTCGTGGGCGTACAGCCGTTCGGCGGCGAAGGCCTGTCAGGGACCGGGCCGAAAGCCGGGGGTCCGCTGTATCTTTATCGCCTGCTGGCAAGCCGTCCTGACGAGGCGGTCAACGCCCTGCTCAACGGCAACGACAATCCGATGCCACTCGACGCCACCGTGCGCGAGTCTCTGCTGGTCCCGCACCAGGCATTAACCGAGTGGGCGGCCAAAGACGAGCCAGGTATCGCGACCGTCTGTGGCGAGTTCGCCGAGTGGAGTCAGGGCGGTACACTGCGTACACTTCCTGGCCCGACCGGTGAGCGTAATACCTACGCCCTGCTGCCACGAGAGCGCGTACTGGCGCTGGCCGACAACGCGCACGACGCGTTGATTCAGCTGGCCGCGGCAACGGCAACCGGCTGCCGCATATTGTGGCCTGAAGCGACCGTACAGCGCGAGCTGTTCAAGCGTCTGCCTAAAGCGGTTCAGGAGCGCATCGACTTTGCCGCCGACTGGCAGAGCAGTAATCTGGCGTTCGACGCGGTGATTTACCACGGTGACGCGGATCAGCTGCGTGACCTGTGTCAGACGCTGGCGAAACGTTCAGGCCCTATCGTGTCGGTGCAGGGTTTTGCGCGCGGCGAGACCAATCTGCTGCTTGAGCGTCTGCTGATTGAACGCTCGCTCTCCGTCAACACCGCGGCGGCAGGCGGTAACGCCAGCCTGATGACTATCGGTTAATTAATACGGTAACAGGCAACGCCTACTCTTTAGGCAATATCGACGGCTACGGGTTCTATCTTTTGTGATAGAGCCCGTTTTTTTTATAGTGAATTAGTTAAAAGTTTAATCCACACTGTTTCTGTGACAAAGGCAGGTTTAAGCAGCGTTTATGCGTGCGTTATTACCGAGGCAAAAGGCTATCAAATCCATAGAGTAATTCAGGTATGACTTATCAATGCCCGCGTATAGGGTAGAGGTGAGAATTAATTAAAAGGAGTATACCTATGAGCAATCCTATTGATGATGCAGATAATACTGCAAAACCTATTGTTGAAGCAGACCGAGAAGCTGGAGCAGATGTTGGTAAATGTCCTTTTCATCACGCGATTAAAAACGAAACTGCAGGCGGCGGGACTCATAATCGAGACTGGTGGCCTAATCAGTTAAGAGTTGACCTGCTGAATCAGCATTCCAACCGTTCAAACCCTCTGGGCGAAGATTTCAACTATCGCCACGAATTCTCCAAACTAGACTACTCCGCGCTTAAGTCTGACCTGCGCGCCCTGCTCACCGAGTCGCAGCCGTGGTGGCCTGCCGACTGGGGAACCTACATCGGGTTGTTTATTCGTATGGCCTGGCACAGCGCGGGCACCTATCGTTCCGTGGATGGACGCGGCGGTTCCGGTCGCGGCCAGCAGCGTTTTGCGCCACTAAACTCTTGGCCTGATAACGTGAGCCTCGACAAGGCACGTCGCCTACTGTGGCCGGTTAAACAAAAATACGGTCAGAAAATTTCTTGGGCTGACCTGTATATTCTTGCCGGTAACGTAGCCCTCGAAAACTCCGGTTTCCGCACCTTTGGCTTTGGTGCCGGACGCGAAGACGTCTGGGAGCCGGATCTTGACGTTAACTGGGGTGATGAAAAAACCTGGCTGGAACATCGTCATCCTGAAGCACTGGCCAAGTCTCCGCTCGGCGCAACCGAAATGGGGCTTATCTACGTCAACCCGGAAGGCCCAAATCACAGCGGTGACCCTGCCTCTGCGGCCCCGGCCATCCGTGCCACTTTCGGCAATATGGGCATGAACGATGAAGAGATTGTCGCACTGATTGCCGGGGGACATACGCTGGGCAAAACCCACGGTGCCGGTCCTGCAGACCACGTTGGCGTTGATCCAGAAACCGCGCCGCTGGAAACCCAGGGTCTGGGTTGGGTCAGCAGTTATGGAAACGGCGCGGGCGCGGATGCCATAACCTCGGGTCTGGAAGTTATCTGGTCGCAGACGCCGACGCAGTGGAGCCACTATTTCTTCGAAAACCTGTTCAAATATGAGTGGGTGCAAACCCGTAGCCCGGCAGGCGCCATTCAGTTTGAAGCCTCCGATGCTGGCGACATTATTCCCGATCCGTTTGATAGCTCGAAAAAACGCAAACCGACCATGCTGGTTACCGACCTGACGCTGCGCCACGACCCTGAATTTGAGAAAATATCGCGTCGTTTCCTCAATGACCCGCAGGCGTTTAATGAAGCTTTTGCCCGCGCCTGGTACAAACTGACCCACCGAGACATGGGGCCGAAAGCGCGTTATATCGGACCCGAAGTACCAAAAGAAGACCTGATTTGGCAAGACCCACTGCCGCAGCCGGTTTGTAACCCGACGACGGCCGACGTTGCCTACCTCAAAGAGAAGATTGCTGCTGCTGGCCTGAGCGTGAGTGAGCTGATTTCGGTGGCCTGGGCTTCGGCCTCAACCTTCCGCGGTGGCGACAAACGCGGTGGCGCTAACGGCGCACGCCTCGCGCTGTTGCCGCAAAGAGATTGGGAAGTTAACGCCATTGCCGCTCGCGTGCTGCCAACGCTGGAAACTATTCAGCAGGAGTACAACAAGGCTTCCTTAGCCGATGTGATCGTGCTGGCAGGCGTGGTGGGCGTAGAGCAGGCGGCAAAAGCGGCTAACGTCAGCATTGACGTGCCCTTCACGCCGGGCCGTGTCGATGCCAGTCAGAGTCAGACTGACATTGAGTCGTTTGAATGGCTACAGCCGAAGGCCGACGGTTTCCGCAATTATCGCGGCGTTGAAAGCTCCACCCCAACGGAAAGCTTGCTTATCGACAAGGCTCAGCAACTGACGCTGACTGCGCCAGAGTTAACCGTACTGATCGGGGGTTTAAGAGCCTTGGGTGCCAATTTTGACGGCAGCCATCACGGCATCTTTACCGATAAAGTCGGTGAACTTAACGCCGACTTCTTCGTGAATTTGCTGGATATGCGCTATGAGTGGAAGCCTGTCGATGCTACGGGAGAAATCTTCGAAGGGCGAGACCGTGCAAGTGGTGAAACACGATTTACCGCCACCCGCGCCGATTTGGTGTTTGGCTCGAACGCCATACTGCGTGCCAACGCCGAGGTTTACGCCAGCGTCGATGCCAAAGAGAAGTTTGTTAAAGACTTCGTTGCCGCCTGGACCAAAGTGATGAATCTGGACCGCTTCGATCTTTAACGCAGTCTGAAGTGATATAGCCGGCACAGACGGTCAGAATTGACTGAATGTGCCGGTTTTTTTTGCCGCACGACGGGCCGCTTAGCTAAACAATACTCTAATTTTGCAGGAATTTTTCCAGGAACTGTTTTGTCCGTTCGTGCTTCGGCGCAGAGAACAATTCTTTTGCTGGACCCTGCTCGACAATCTTGCCTTGATCCATAAAGATGGCGCGATCTGCCACGTCGCGAGCAAAGCTCATCTCGTGGGTGACGATAACCATGGTTCGATGCTCCTGAGCCAACGCCTTAATGGTGTTAAGCACCTCGCCCACCAGCTCAGGGTCAAGCGCCGACGTCGGTTCATCAAACAGGATAACCTCTGGATTCATCGCCAACGCACGGGCAATCGCCACGCGCTGCTGCTGTCCGCCAGAGAGACGACGCGGATAGGCGCTCTCTTTGCCCGACAACCCGACCTTGGCCAACAGCTTGCGTGCCTCAGCCTCGGCCTGGGCACGCGGCTCGCCCTTCACAATCACCGGACCTTCGATAATGTTCTCGAGCACCGAGCGGTGCGGGAACAGGTTAAAGTTCTGGAACACAAACCCCACCTGCTGACGAAGCTTACGCACCTTTTCTTTCTGTTTACTGATAGGCACGCTGGCGTCAATTTCAATATTACCCACGGTAATCGTGCCGGAGTCCGGTATTTCCAGCAGGTTAATGCTGCGCAGAAGCGTGGTTTTCCCCGAGCCGCTCGGCCCAATAATCGCCACGACCTCCCCGGCGTTCACCTGCAGGTCAATACCGTGTAGCACCGTCTGACCATGGAACTTTTTAACCAGCTTGTTCACGTCAATGGTACTCATGATGGCTCCTGATCCTGACGGTTAACGCGGTCTTCCAAACGGTTTTGCAGGAAGGACAGCACGGTAGCAAGCACCCAGTAAATCACCGAGGCGGCAAGATACATGGTGAACACTTCCAGCGTGCGCGAGGTCACCAGCTGCGCCTGACGAAACAGCTCCGGCACCTGAATGGTCGCCGCCAGCGAGGTGTCTTTCACCAGGCCAATAAAGCTGTTGCCAAGCGGCGGCAGCGCAGTGCGGGCAGCCTGAGGCAGAACCACGCGACGCAGCGTCTGCCAAGAATTCATGCCGATACTGGCCGCCGCTTCCCACTGTCCTTTATCGATAGAGGAGATGGCCGCACGCAGCGTCTCGGAGGTGTAGGCCGCCGTATTAAGCGACAGACCAATCATTGCCGAAGGAATCGGGTCAAGTTCGATGCCAAACTGCGGTAAACCGTAGTAAATCATAAACAGCTGGGCAATCAGCGGCGTCCCGCGGAAAATCGACACGTAGGCGCGCGACAGCCATGACAACGGCCAGAAATGCGAAAGGCGCATCAGCGCCAGCAGGAACCCCAGTAATAAACCAAAGACCATCCCCCCGAGACTCAACTCGAGGGTGAAGACGGTCCCTTTTAATAAAAATGGTGCTGAATCCAGCACCAGTTGTAGACTCTCATGCATCAGGTTTAAACCTTACTTGGTGACGTCGGCACCGAACCACTTATCGGAAATTTTCGCCAGTGAGCCGTCTTTCTGCATATCGGCAATCGCCTTGTTAATAGCCGCGACCAGTTCAGGGTTATTTTTGCGGATAGCCACGCCAGACTCCTGACGAGAGAAAGGTTTGCCCGCAACGGCCAGCGTATCACCGGTTTTCTTGACCAAGTCCAGTGCCGCTAAACGGTCCACCAGAATAGCGTCAAGACGGCCTACGCGCAGATCCTGATATTTAGTTGGGTCATCATCATAGGTACGGATATCGACGCCCGGCTCATTGGCGCGCAGCCACTGCTCGTAGTTACTGCCCAGGCCCACACCGACTTTCTTGCCTTTCAGGTCATCCGGCGTCGAGAATTTGGACTCGTTACCCTTTTTGGTCAGCACCTGAATACCAGAAACGGTATAAGGTGTCGAAAAGTCGTATTTTTTCTCACGCTCTGGAGAGATAGTTACCTGATTGATAACCACATCGATACGTTTAGAGTCCAGCGCCGCCAGCATACCGTCCCATTTGGTCGGCGACAGCTTGGCTTTCACGCCCATGTGCTGCGCCAGAGAATCGGCGAAATCGACCTCAAAACCGGTCAACTTGCCGTCATCGCCCTGGAAACTGAACGGGGGATAGGTGCCCTCAAGGCCAACAATTAGCGTACCGCGCTGCTTGATAGTGTTAAGCAAGTTTTCAGAAGCTGCGAAAGAATGGCTAACCACGCCTGCTGACAGAGTTACCGCCATCGCACCCAGAAGCAAACGACGACGTAATGTTGAAAAAGCCATACTCACCTCAATGTTTGTTTTTAGTTTTTATGCCCCGCGAGAGCATATTTTCACTGGAATATAATCTTAAAAGCTTATCACTTAAAAGCATAAAATTAGCTTATTACATCAATAGGTAATCCGCCATTTTGGTAAAAAAATTTTAAAAGCGACAAAATGAGGTGATTAAAGCGACAGAACGGGGGTTTTATAGACAGTGAGGCTATTCACGCTCCAGCCTGCTGATATGCAGACTCAGCCAGGTCAGCTCATCTTTGGGGAGATTTAGCTGATATTTTTCGAGCACATAATCCCGGATAGCCCAGGACACCGCCATCGCGGTCGGATGATGGCGCAGCAGCTCCTGGTAAAAGTCTTCCGTCTCTCCGCCGGTGATTTTGCCGTTAAGGATCCGCTCGGCGAAATAACGCAGATGTGTGATAAACCGCGCATAATTGATGGATTCAATGTCGATATTTTTATTGAGCTTGTAGCGCACAATTTCGGCAATGCGATTGACCAGCTCAACCTGCTGATGCGCAGTGGCATTATCAGACTTGCTGCTGCCGTTAATAAGATGAAAGGCGATATTCACCGCCTCATCGGCGGGAAGCGCAACCTTGAATCGGTCCTCAACCAGGGTCTTGGCCTGTAACCCTATCTCGTACTCTTTCTGATAGTAGCGTTTAATCTCCCAACTTAGCTTATTAATCAACGGGTTATCTTGCTGGCTTCGCTCAACCGCAAAATAAAGATGCTCGGTCAGCGTAAAAAATAGCACTGAGTTAAGCTTCTCGGCATAACGGTGCTGGGCAAGCTGAATAATGTCATGGGTGAGATCAAAAAAGGCCGCAGGGATACTGCTGGTCAGCGATAAAAAATGTCGAGATTTCAAATCCTGTAACGGTATAAACACCTTCTCGACGTGCGCAATATCAATCAAGGTACCCGGTTTGGCGTTGAATCCCAGTCCTTTGCCAAACAGCACCATTTCCTGCTGCTCTTGTTCTACCAGCAGCATACTGTTATTGAGCGATTTTTTTACTGTAATCACGTGTTTTCCCTGCGGCAACCTTAGCCTTTAGTCCATCTGCGCGCCGTTGCTGGCGATGACTTTCTGATACCAGTAAAACGAGTCTTTCTTAAGACGTGCCAGCGATCCTTTGCCCTCATCGTCCTGATCGACATAGATAAAACCATAGCGCTTAGACATTTGCGAGGTTCCGGCGCTAATAATGTCGATAGCCCCCCAGGTGGTGAAGCCCATCACCTCCACGCCTTCGTCAATTGCCGCCTTGACCTGCTCGAAGTGCGCGCGGAAATAGTCGATGCGATAGCTATCCTGTACCTTTCCCTCAACCACTTCGTCTTTGGCGCCGAGGCCATTCTCAACGATAAACAGCGGTTTCTGGTAACGGTCGTAGAGTTCGAGCAGCGATATTTTTAACCCCAGCGGATCGATCTGCCAGCCCCATTCCGACGCCGCCAGATAAGGGTTTTTCACGCCGAGTATCGTATTGCCTGGGATACGTTCGGCCTCAGGATCGGTGGATTCGGTCATCGACATGTAATAGCTGAATGACACGAAGTCGACGGTGTAGGACTTAAGAATATCCAGGTCGCCCGGCTGTATCTCAAGATGAATATTGCGACGCGCCAAATCACGCTTGATCAACGGCGGATACTCTCCGAATACCTGCACGTCGGCGTAGAACAGATTTTCGAGGTTCTTTTTCAGCGTCGCTTCGACGTCTTCCGGTTTGCAGGTGCGCGGATAAGTGGTGAGTTTGGTCAACATACAGCCCACCTGACTGCCCGGAATAATGGCGTGGCAGTCGCGGGTCACCAGCGCTGAGGCGACAAACTGGTGATGAAGCCCCTGATAAATATCCTGCTCGGCCTTACCCGCGGCGCTTTTCTCTTTGCGAATACCGGCGGTGGTAAACGGGTGTCGGTGAATGCTGTCGATTTCGTTAAAGGTCAGCCAGTAACGCACCAGACCTTTATAGCGCTCGAAGCACACCTGGCTGAAGCGCACAAAGGCATCTACCACCTTGCGATGCACCCAACCGTTGTATTTCTCGCTAAGAATCAACGGCATTTCATAGTGTGACAACGTCACTAATGGCTCAATATTCAGTCTGCGCATCTCGGTAAACAGGTCATGATAAAACGTCAGCCCTTCCTCGTTAGGCGCAGCGTCCTCACCGGTAGGGAAAATGCGCGACCAGGCAATCGATACGCGCAGCACCTTACAGCCCATTTCGGCAAACAGCGCCAGGTCTTCCTGATAGCGGTGATAAAAATCGATACCACGACGTTTCGGATAATTTGCGTCATTGCGGCCGCTGAGCGCATCGGCGATATTCTCATCGCTGAGCGCCATGTGCGCACTGTAGTCCTTGACGGATACCTTGGGTTTCCAGGCGACAGCGTCGGCCACCGAGGGGCCTTTACCGCCGATATTCCATGCCCCTTCAGCCTGATTGGCAGCGATAGCACCGCCCCATAAAAAGTCTTCAGGAAACGTTGATATGTTGCTCATTACACGGACTCCTTTAAGCTCATGACAATTTGACAGTCGTTAATGTGTTTCGCGGCAGGTAGCCGCTCCAGCGTAAAGCGTTCACTGTTGGTGATAACCATGATGACCACCGGATCAAAACCGGCTCGTTTGACGGCCTCGAGATCGAATTCCACCAGCGTATCGCCGAGCACGACCCGCTGACCGGCCTGCACTTTGGCGAAGAATCCCTGCCCGTTCAGTTTGATGGTGTCGATGCCGATATGAAAAATCAGCTCCACGCCCCCGTCGGTCAACATGCTGACCGCATGCCCGGTGTCGAAAACGTTGACGATAACCCCCTCCGCTGGCGCACTCAGTACGCCCTCCTGGGGAATAATCGCGATACCTTCCCCCATAATGCGGGCTGAAAAAACCTCGTCATTAACCTGCTCCAGCGGGATAACCTGCCCCTGGATCGGTTGAGCCAGAAAAAGCCCGCCCACGGCCTGAACAACCGCCGGCGTTTTTTCACGCCACAGCACCAGTGCGCAGATAAAGGAGACTAAAAACGACAGTGCGGTTCCGGCCAGCGCATAGACGATGTTCATGCCGCTGTCGGGTGAAACAAACATCGAGATGGTCGCCAGCCCCGGCCCCACCAGCGCGAAAGCCTGCACCCCCAGCCAGCCGATAAACGCACCGCCGACGAAACTGCCCGCCAGCACGCTGTATAACGCCTGTTTATGCAGCAGCGTCACGCCATAAATCGCCGGTTCGGTAATGCCAAACAGCGCGGAGATTCCGGCAGAGAAGGCGGTGGATTTGATGGTTTTATCTTTGCTCTTCAGCGCAATGGCGAAACACGCGCCCGATTCGGCAATGTTGTGCGCCAGGGAGGCCGGAAGATACAGCACCTCGCGGCCAAACTGACTCATCGAGGCAATGGCATAAGGCAACATCGGTTTATGCATGCCCGCGGCGACCATAAACGGCAGCGCGGTTGCCAGCAGCGCGGTCGCAATAAACCCCAGATGGCCATAAAGCCAGAGAATAACGCTGGCCAACCCTGCGCCCAGCTCATAGCCGAAGGGGCCAAGCAGCAGCAGCGTGACGGGTACAGTGACCAGCAGTGAAAGCATCGGCGAAAGGAAAATACGCACCGACGCGGGTGAATACCGATTGAAAAACTTCTCCGTTTGCGCATAAAACAGCACGCACAGAATGGCCGGAAACACCTGCGAGGCATAGGCGACATTTTTTAGCGCCAGCGAGAAAAACTCTGCTCCCTCCGCCAGGTGCTTCGCCATATTGGGCAACACCATCACCGACACGGCAGACACCGCCACCAGCACGTTAACCTTTAATTTGGTGGCCGTCGTAATCGCCACCAGAATCGGCAAGAAATAGATTGGCGCAGAGCCGATATTATCCAACACCTTCCAGGTTGAGCTACTGCGGCTCAGCCAACCGAAGGCGTCAAGAAGCAACAGCAGCGACTTTAACACCCCGCCACCGGCAATCGCGGGCACCAGAGGTTGAAAGACGCTGATGACAAAATCCACGGCGCGCGCCAGCGGTTTGGTTTTGTTTTTTTTCACCCGCTCTGAAGGCTCCGCCGCGCTAACTTGCTGCTGCACCGCCTCAAAAATCGCGATCACCTCACGGCCAATCACCACCTGACACTGCACGTTCAATCGAACGCCCAGTACGCCGGGCACTTTTTCGAGTGCGCGTTTGTCGACTTTATCGTTGTCATAGAGACTCAGACGCAGGCGCGTAGAGCAGTGCTCAACGTGTTCAATATTCTCTGCTCCGCCGACGCTTTGCACGATTTCCTGCGCAGTTTTTAAGTAGTCCATCGCCAGCTCCCCCCTAGTCGAATCCAAAAAAAAGACCTGAAGCCCCATCACCTCGCTCGAGAGGATGGGGCTTCAGGTCTTGCCTACTTACGTAGTAACACGCCTTTGTTACGTTATCGGGTTATTGACCCGGCTTCGTCAAACTAAATGACTAAAGCAAAGTGAAAACTGTGAGCCAACCTGCAACCTACTCCACGATGGAGACCTTAGCGGCAGCGCATTGAGCCTATCTCACCCAAAAAAATATTTAGAAACACATTAGCCCAATTTCCAGTCATAAATAGCATTACCTATGTAGTATAGCCAATGCTATATTAGCGAACAGAGGATAACCTAACCCAATAACGACCCATAACAAACCGGGGTGGCTATGAGTGAGATGAGTAAAAATTCTACGTTAACAGAACGCACCAACGAGGCGATAGGCGAAGCACTTTCCGGGCGTAAACGCGGGATGATGACGCCACTGCTGTTCGTCGGCCCCGCGGTTATCGCCTCCATCGCCTATATGGATCCCGGTAACTTTGCTACCAATATTCAGGCAGGCTCAAAATTCGGCTACAGCCTGCTGTGGGTGGTGGTGATGGCTAACCTGATAGCCATGCTTTTTCAGGCGTTGTCGGCCAAACTCGGGATTGTCACGCGTAAAAATCTGGCCGAAATGTGCCGTGACCAACTTCCTCCTCCCGTGGTCTGGGGGATGTGGGCAGTGAGCGAAATTGCCGCGATGGCGACCGACCTTGCCGAGTTCCTGGGTGGCGCATTGGCCCTTTCGCTGTTGTTTAGCATGCCATTGCTGGCCGGGATGGGCGTCACCGCCGTCATTACCTATGCTTTGCTGATGGTTGAAAAGCGCGGTTTTCGCCCCGTAGAGCTGATGATTGGCGGCCTGGTAGCCGTTATCGCGCTCTGCTATCTGGTGCAGATGTTCATCGTGCCCGTGCTGGGCGGCCGCAGGGATGGGGATGCTGGTCCCCAAATTGCCCAACGCCGAGGCGCTGACCATTTCTGTCGGTATTATTGGGGCGACCGTGATGCCGCACGCCATTTTTCTACATTCAGGGCTGACGCAGCATCGAACGTTGGTTAAAAACCCGGCCGAGCGGCGCAAACTTTTGCGTTTCTCCAACATCGAGGTGGTGGTTGCACTGTCAATTGCCGGACTGGTGAACATCGCCATGGTCATCATGGCCTCAAGCGCGTTTCATGCCGGTCACAGCGACGTCGCCGAAATTGAAACCGCTTATCATACCCTGACGCCGCTGCTGGGGATTGCCGCCGCCGGGGTGTTCCTGCTGTCGTTGATTGCCTCGGGGATTTCGAGCTCGGTGGTCGGCACCATGGCCGGTCAGATGATCATGCAGGGCTTTGTCGGTTTCCGTATTCCTATCTGGCTGCGACGTCTGGTCACCATGGTACCGGCATTTATCGTCGTCGCAATGGGGGTTAACGCAACCGATGCGCTGGTTTACAGTCAGGTCGTCCTGAGTCTGGCGCTGCCTGCTCCGATGATTGCGTTGGTGATGTTTACCCGCCGCCGCGACATCATGGGCGAATTTGTGAATAGCCGTCTGACCACCGTTTCTTCGATTGTCGGGACAGTGGTCATTGTGGCGCTCAACGTGGTGCTGTTGTTGCAGATTGCCGGTGTGCAGATACCAGGCTTTGCATGATTAACGCGTGAATAGAAGAACAGCCTGCGGCCCGGTCTTAAACGACCGAGCCACAGGGCGCAGATTACTTCGCGTAGGCGAACAGCGCAGGCGCGCCGCCGGTGTGCACAAACAGAATCGGGCCATCACCCGGGAACCGCTGGCGTTCCACCCCGTCGAGCAGGCCTGCCATGGTTTTACCGGTATAAACCGGATCCAGCAGCATCGCTTCCTGTTCGGCCAGCAGCTTGATAGCCGCCAGCCCTTCCTGGTTCGGCTCGCCGTAGCGCGGTGCGAAATACTCGTCCCACAGTTCAATTTCTGGCGTTTCGCCTTCCAGCTCAAGCAGTTGCATCAGCTCATTGGACAGCGTCTCAACTTTTGGACGCTGGTCCTCCGCCTTGCGTGACACTGTCACCCCAATCAGCCTGGTGGACGGCATCAGCTCACGCAGCGCCACCGCCAGTCCGGCGTGGGTACCCGCACTGCCCGAGGCCACCACCACCGCGCTGAAATCGACAAATCCGGCAGAGCTTTGCTCGGCGATTTCGATAGCACACTGCACATACCCTAACGCACCGAGGGCATTTGAGCCGCCAACGGGGATAATGTAAGGACGGAAGCCCTGCGCTTCGAGCAGCGTGGCCTGCTCTTCCATCTGCGCCATCGGGTCATACAGCGAGTCGCACATCACGACTTCGGTGTTAAACAGGTCCAGCAGCAGGCGGTTACCGTTGGTCAGATAATTGTGTTCGTCGGTACCTATCGGGTTTTCCAGAACGGCCAGGCATTTTAGACCGAGCTTAGCCGCCACGGCAGCGGTTTGGCGCACATGGTTAGACTGAATAGCACCGGCGGTGATCAGCGTATCCGCGCCCTCTTCGATGGCCGCAGCCACCAAAAATTCCAGTTTCCTCAGCTTGTTACCGCCCATCGCCAACGGCGTGACATCGTCACGTTTTATGTAGATGTCACGGCCAACGTAGTCTGAAAGACGATTTAAACGCTCTAGCGGCGTACTGTTCCCGACCAGATCAATGCGGGAATAATTCTCTAGCTGGTGTTTCAGAATAGAAAGTGAAGATGAATCAGGCAAAGATGAAGGCACGGTGTTCCCCCGAAGCTATGTTTTTAAACTGATGCGTTATGTTGACCAAATGTCATTCTACTATATCAGTGAATTAGCCTCTGACATTGGAGACAGGCGGACAAACTAAAAACAGGCGTCCGAAGACGCCTGTCGATATTAGGAATAACTTTATCTGCAATCGCCGCAGGGTTTCAAGCCTGCGCCATGTAAAAACTCTCTGGCGATGTCTCTTTTTGCCAGGCGAGGTACTGATCGTACTTTCTTAGGGCAATCCTATAGTTATCTGATGCGGCGACCGGCAAATCATCCATTATTCGCTGGTGAATGCTCTCCCCTTGAATTTTCTCAAGAGGATACTCGTTGGCGGCCAAAATTTCATCCAGCCTGCGCAATCGCACCACATATTCACGCACCGTACTGTGGTTCATTTCTGTCTGTTCAAAGAGATACTGCTTGAAGGCAACAATATCGAAATAAGAAGAGGTGGTATTAAATGAAATCTCACTGCAAAAACGGCACAGCGCCGTTAATTCTTTAGAGAGATCGCGCCACAGCTCATCATCAATGGGTTGGTCCATTTTCGCAATCGCGTCTTTATTAATGACTTCGCCACGAAACACCAGGGCCATTCTGTCTAACTCTTTCCCACACTGTGAACAGTTCGTCTGACTATGTTTATAATCTTTTAGATAACGGCTCAGTGGCCGTGTTTTTTTTCCCGCTGGCATAATTCACTTCCAACAAATAGTGATAATTCCGGATGGCCTCTTTGGGCCTTTAGTTCAAAGATTTTCAATCTCTCACCCAGCTTAAACCAGTCAGGGATCGTCGGACAAGTCATGATTACGCATTTCGCAATCGATTACGGAAACAATTACGCTGCTAACGTGAAAACGGTTATAAATAATCCTTAACGAAAACAACCCCTTCAATATTAACAATTTGTTAACTTTGTAAATGTGTGAACATAGTCACTTACCAATTGATTGCAAAATGTTAACCGAATAGAATACCGGCCATTGGCTAGGGTTTTTAATATATCAGGGGTTATCGTGCATTTGTGGTGGGAAGTCATTAAAACAATTTACTGGGGCGGTTTAGCACTTGCTGCGTTGTTCACTCTGTTGGTGAGCCGCGACACGATTAAAATTCGTTTGCTGACATCAGGTATTATTGGATTAACCTGGCCGATGAGCCTGCCGGTCGTGATGTTATTCTCACTGTTCTAAATTGCGATAATCGGCGGTCTGCTCAGGCCGCCAATCACCTCTCTGTCATAATCCTCTTACACGCGGACCAATAGCGTCAGCACCTCATAGTGTGCGGTATGAGGAAACATATCAAATAGCTGCACTCGCTCGATGCGATAATTTTTCAACTCGCGAATATCTTTAGCCATTGTCTGCGCATTACAGCTGGAATATAACAGCCTCTCCGGCGCCATATTATCCAGATACTGACAAAGCTCGCTGCCAATTCCCCGACGCGGCGGATTAACTAATACCAGCTCAGGCACTTGTTCATTACCCGTAGCAAAGCCCGTGGAGTCCAGCGCCTTAAATTCAACGTGCTTCAACCCGAGCTTTTCGGCCGAAATTTTGGCACAGACAATAGCCTCGGCGCTGATTTCAATCCCGGTAAGACGCGTCTCTGGCTTTGCGCAGTGCAGACCAAACCCCCCCACGCCGCAGAAGAGATCCCACATACTCGAGATATCGCGTTCGGCCACCCAGTCACGCGCGGTCGCATAAAGCGCGGCGGCAACCTGCGGATTGGTCTGGAAGAAACTCTGCGGCCTGATAAACAGCGGTACCTGATTAAAATATTCTTCCAGCGCCTGCTGGCTGGTCAGGGCAATCTCACGTTCACCCTCCAGAATGGCCATATGCACCGGTTGGATATTGGCAGACACCACCTGTAGGTCAGGCACTTGCTGCATCAGCCAAGGCAAGGCCGCGCGCAGCTGCGTCAGCTTGGTTTCGGAGCGCAGGACAAAACGCAGCATCAGGCCGCCGTTGTGCTGGCTCTGCGTCAGCAGCAGATGCTTAAGCTCGCCGCGCTTGCGCGCCACGTTATACGGCGTTAGCCCCGCACGGGCAATAAAGGTCTTAAGATGCCGAAAAACTTCGCCGAAGCTGGCGGGATAAAGCGGGCATTCGCAGAGGTCAACCGGCGTACCGTCGCGATGCAGCATGCCAAGAAGCGGGCGCTCAACGCTGCCGCTCACCACCATTTTGGCTTTATTGCGAAACGCCTGCTCCTGTCCCGCCACAGGTTCGCGCCATTCGCCCACCTCAAGGCCGCCGAGCAATTCGGACAGGTCGTGCTGTTTGTCGATGAGCTGAGTGGCGTAGGGTTTATCCAGCCACTGGCAGGACCGGCAGGTTCCGGCGGTGTATTGTGCGCAATGCATAAATGATGACCGTTGTCGCTGTTGCGTATTCTGACAGTTAAAAAGTTGGCGCGAAGTGTACCACCGCACGCGGGGAAAGGCTCCTTTATCACGCCCGCGAAAAAGGCGTCTGCCGGTTCTCTGACCTTAGAACCGGCAGACGGACTACATTCGCGTCGCTCGCTGACGGTCTTTGGCGCGCTGTTTCTCGGCGCGATGCATAAACCCCCAGGCAATCACGCCGATAATCCCTACCACCAGCAGAATCAGCGTCGCCAGGGCGTTTATCTCCGGGTTGGTTCCTAAACGCACGCTGGCGAATACCAGCATCGGCAGCGTCGTCGACCCCGGCCCCGCTACAAAACTGGCAATCACCAAATCATCCAGCGACAGCGTAAACGCCAGCAGCCAGCCGGAAACCAACGCAGGCGCAATCATCGGGATGGTGATGATAAAGAACACCTTCAGCGGCGTGGCGCCAAGGTCCATCGCTGCCTCCTCGATGGAGCGGTCAAGCTCACGCAGCCGTGCCGAGACCACCACCGCCACGTAGGCACTGCAAAACGTGACGTGCGCCAGCCAGATGGTAAACATGCCGCGTTCGCCCGGCCAACCCAGCGTATGCCCCATTGCAACAAACAGCAGCAGGAGCGCCAGACCGGTGATAACGTCGGGCATCACCAGCGGTGCTGTCAGCATAAAGGCAAACCCGGTCGATCCTTTGAATCGACCATAGCGCACCATGACCACCGCGGCCAAGGTACCGACCACCACCGCCATACTTGCCGCCGCAGTCGCGATAGTCAGACTCATGCTCACGGCGCTTATCATCGCCGAGTCATGAAACAGCGCCGTATACCACTGGGTCGACCATCCGGCCCATACGGTAACCAGTTTGGAGCTGTTAAAAGAATAGATGACCAGTATCAGCATGGGGGCATAGAGAAAGGCGAAGCCCAGCACCAGAATGGCGATGCGCCACGGCGAACGAACCACCGGTAATGAATTCATGCGTTGTCCCCCAGCTCTTTATTCTGGTACTTGTGAAACCAGAGGATAGGCACTATCAGCAGCAATAGCATCACCACGGCCACCGCCGAGGCGACCGGCCAGTCGCGGTTGTTGAAGAACTCCTGCCAAAGAATACGACCAATCATGATGCTGTCTGGCCCGCCAAGCAGCTCAGGAATAACGTACTCGCCCACCGCCGGAATAAATACCAGCATCGAACCGGCGATAATCCCACCCTTGGTCAGCGGCATAATCACTTTCACGAAGGTTTTAAAGGGCCTGGCGCCGAGATCCAGCGACGCCTCGACCAGCGAATAGTCCATGCGGGTCAGCGCGGTATAAATCGGCAACACCATAAACGGCAGATAGGAATAAACAATGCCAATATAGACCGCCAGATTGGTATGCAGAATAATTAAAGGCTGGTCGATAACCCCCGTCCACATCAGGAAATTGTTCAGCACGCCGTTGTCTTTAAGGATTGCCATCCAGGCATAAACGCGGATCAGGAAAGAGGTCCACGACGGCAGAATAACCAGCAGCAACAAGATATTACGCGTCGCCGGACTGCTGTGCGCGACCGCCCACGCCAGCGGATAGCCGATGATCAGACACAGCAGCGTTGAGATGGCGGCGACCTCGAGCGACTGCAGATAAGACTCGATATAAAGCGCATCCCCCGACAGCTGAAGGTAGTTACCAAAGTTTAAGGCGATATCCAGCACGCCGTCGGTCCAGGTCATCAAGTCAGTATAGGGCGGGATTGCCCGCGCCATATCGGCAAAGCTTATCTTCAGGACAATCAGAAACGGTAAGGCAAACAGCAGGATAAACCACAGCAGCGGCAGCAGGATCACCAGTTTTTTACCCTGCGACTGCATCAGCCTGTCGAAAAGCGAGCGTGATTTACCGGCAGGCGTCGCCTCGGAACTCTTTGTTATCACAGTCATGGTTATTCTCCCCGCCCTAAACGGTCAACACGACGCAGCTGTCGGCTTCCCAACAAAGACGCACTTCATCGCCCCAGGTCGGCATCCCTTTGCGGAAACGGTGACCGTTCTGCAACTGGGCGGTAATCAATTGCCCGCTGTGCAGCCTGACGTGATAAATCGACAGGTCGCCCAGATAGGCGATATTCACCACCTCGCCAACTGCAAAGTTGCATCCGTCGGCCGGGACCGCCTCACAGAGCATGATTTTTTCGGGACGCAGCGCCACAAACGTCGGCACGCCGTCGCTGACGGCGGCGTCTGCGGCCACCTTCAACGGGTGCACCAGCCCCGGACTACGGAGGGTTATCGCGTCGTCTTCGCGGGACTCCAGCAGGCCTTCAAACACGTTAACCGAGCCAATAAATTCGGCGCTGAAGCGGCTGTTTGGGTGCTCATAAATCTCTTCCGGCTCACCAATCTGCACAAACTTGCCGCGATTCATAATCGCAATGCGCCCCGCCATGGTCATCGCCTCTTCCTGATCGTGGGTGACCATCACGCAGGTCGCGCCGACTCGCTCGAGAATATCGACCACTTCGAGCTGCATACGGTCGCGCAGCTTTTTGTCCAACGCGCCCATCGGCTCGTCGAGCAGCAGCAGCTTCGGCCGTTTTGCCAGGCTTCGCGCCAGCGCCACGCGCTGACGCTGACCGCCTGAAAGCTGATGCGGTTTGCGCCTGGCGAACTCTTCCATATGTACCAGCGTTAGCATCTCCGCCACGCGGGCCTTGATTTCGGCGGACGGCAGTTTGTCCTGCTTGAGGCCAAAGGCGATATTCTGTTCAACCGTCATATGGGGGAACAGCGCGTAAGACTGGAACATCATATTGATAGGACGCTGATACGGCGGTACCTGCGACAGGTCCTGCCCGTCGAGCACGATTTCGCCCTTGGTCGGCGACTCGAAACCGGCCAGCATGCGCAGCAGCGTTGACTTGCCGCACCCCGACGCGCCAAGCAGCGCGAAAATCTCGCCCTTGAAGATGGTTAGACTGACATCGTCGACGGCAAGCTGGCCGTCAAAAGACTTGGACAAATTGCGAATTTCCAACAGAGGAGTAAAACCTGTGCGGACTTTTTCGCCCGAAAATCGCTCGCCTGCATGTTGCGGCTGAGGGCGTGGAATAACGTCATTCACTCAGTGATGCCTCCGTCAGAAGCGGATCAGGATAATTTAAGCATAACAGCCCGCTCAGATAACGCCGGGCCGATTGCGAACTTAGGTAATGAAATCAGAGCTCAATCAATAAAACGACGCGGCCCCGTCGTGTTGCCCGGAGCCGCGTTGAACTTACCGCTCCTCATCAGATAAATATCAGGAATTAATCCTGAAAAAATCAGGGGAGCGGCCAGATGCAAGATTATTTACCGCTTTGCACTTTGGTCCAAGAGCGGGTGATCAGACGGTCAATCTTCGGATCCTGAACTTTCAGGGTGAAGAGCTTGGCGCGCACATCGGCCGGTGGATAGATGCTTGGGTTATTGCGGATTTCTGGCTTGACTAGCGGGGTTGCCGCCGCATTGCCGTTAGCGTAAAACACCGCATTACTGATACCGGCCATCACCTCAGGCTTCATCAGATAGTTGAGGAACTGATACGCCTCGTCGGTGTTTTTTGCATCGGCTGGCATCGCGAACACGTCGAAGAACGCCAGCGCTCCCTCTTTAGGAATGCTGTAGGCGATATTTACGCCGTTTTTCGCCTCTTTTGCGCGGTTTGAAGCCTGAATGACGTCACCCGCCCAACCCACGGCCACGCAAATATCGCCGTTCGCCAGGTCATTGATGTATTGAGAAGAGTGGAAGTAGCGGATGCTTGGACGTAGCTTGAGCAGCAGGTCGGTTGCAGCCGCGTAATCTTCAGGTTTAGTGCTGTTCGGGTCGAGGTGCAAATAGTTCAACACCGAAGCGTAGATTTCGGCCGGAGCGTCGAGGAATGAAACGCCGCAGCCCTTCAGCTTGGCGAGATTGTCTGGGTTTAATACCAGATCCCAGCTGTTAACCGGCGCGTCTTTACCGAGCGCGGCCTTTACTTTATCGACGTTGTAGCCGATGCCGGTTGTCGCCCACAGGTAAGGAATAGCGTATTTGTTACCCGGATCGTGCTGTGCAACCATCTTTAGCAGTTCTGGGTCGAGGTTTTTATAGTTTGGCAGTTTGCTCTTGTCGAGCGGCTTAAACACGCCCGCAGAGATTTGGCGTTCGAGGAAACTCGCCGAAGGCACCACCAGATCAAAGCCGGTGCTCCCTGCCATCAGCTTGCCTTCCAGCACCTCGTTGGAGTCGAAGACGTCGTAGACTACCTTAATGCCGGTTTCCTTTTGGAAGTTAGCGACGGTGTCTGGCGCAATATAATCTGACCAGTTATAGATATGCAGCGTTTTATCTTCCGCAGACGCGGCGACTGACGCAGCCATCGCCACACCCGCGATGACGCCTGACAACCACTTTTTACGCAGGGTAAACATCCGTTATTACCTCCAACAGGGGTGATAAAAATAAAAAGGACTCTGGTCGTCGCGCCTGTCTGCAGGATGCTATCTGTAAACCCGCAGTGGTTATAAAACAGGTCAAATAACCAGTAATTAAGTAGATGAGTAAATACTTTACCGATCTGAATATTTTTGTTGCCTACCCTGGCATTGAGACGGTGCATAGGCATGCACCTTGTCTGCTGCATCACCGATGAAATAATCGTTTGGCTTTTCAAGGTATCCGACGATTAGTACACAATGGGCAGCATAACGCCGTGATCAAAATCACACCATACCTGTTGAAAAAAAACACCATTCATCGATTTTTTATGCAATTTTGTCTATGCCGTGTGGCATTCATGTCCATACAAAGGGAAATGACCCGCAACAATGCGCAATATTTAGCATAATGTTTTTTGAAACATAGCAAAGCTAGCGCAGCCATCGGAATGGCTGCGCGGGTTAAGAATTCATCAGAAGTAAAATCTGGCTGGCGGGGAGTGTCTTTGAGCGGGCGAACGTTATGCCCGTTAATGATTAATGCAGCAGCGGGATATTCACACTGACCGGTGGCGCTGATTCATCGTCATCGCCCAAAAACAGCAGATCGTTGGCATGTGCCTCAAGGATTATCATCGACATCTGCTCTTCGCCCTGCTGAAGGAAATGCGCAAACTGGTCGAGGGTAATGCCGACCACCCCGCTGATCGACTGACAGACGATTAGCTTCGGCAGATTGTCGTCTTGGATATCGACAAAAGCCTTTACGGTCAACGAGCTGGCATTGATTTGGCTCAGATCGGCAACCAGCGGGATAAGCGCAGTCGGTTTAACTTCGGCAAGCGCAGAGAACAGGATAACGCCGTCAACCAGGTCAACCTTGGCATCAAAAACGCCGTCAAAATTCTGCATATGCGGCAAATGAAGAGCCTGACAAGAATCACACTCGAAAAAAGAAATGCCCAGCTGATCGAGCCAGCGTCGTAATAACGCCAAATCAGGGACGGTGAGTGAATCCATATAATCAGCCTCAGTGTGTCGGTAAAGCACGATGATGAATCGTAAAAAGATCGGAACTCGAAAATCACTCTACGCCAATTTTGCGCAGTCAGTCATTTTAAGCGAATAGTTAAGTGCGACAGCTTACGGAAATTTCCCGTTGAGCGCCACGATCAATCCTGACATTAACCGTTATTCGCTTAAAATATGGGTACTGCCGCCACAAAAAGGCGGCGTTGTGTGTTTATCGATCGATTTACCCACCAGACTTGAGTTTAAATCCCGGTTTGGCGCGCTGTACAATGTAATCGATCATCATGCCCGCGATGTCTAATCCTGTCGTCGTTTCAATCCCTTCAAGTCCCGGAGAGGCATTGACCTCCATCACCAGCGGCCCGCGCTCGGCGCGCAGAATATCCACGCCTGCGACGTCCAGACCCAGCGTGAGCGCAGCCTTAATAGCGATGTCTTTTTCCTGTGGCGTAATAGTCACATTCCGCGCGGTGCCGCCGCGATGCAGGTTGGAGCGAAAATCACCCGGTTTGGCCTGGCGTTCAATCGCGGCGACCACCTTTTTACCGATAACCAGACAGCGGATGTCTGCACCATTGGCCTCACGAATGTATTCCTGCACCAGAATGTGCGCGTTCAGACCGCGAAAGGCGTCAATCACGCTCTCCGCCGCCTGCCGGGTCTCGGCCAATACCACACCGATGCCCTGCGTCCCTTCGACCAGTTTCACCACCAGCGGTGCGCCACCGACCAGCGCTATCAGATCGGACGTATCGTCCGGCGAATGAGCAAAACCGGTAATCGGCAGGTCAATGCCTTCACGCGCCAGAATCTGCATTGAGCGCAGCTTGTCGCGCGCGCGGGTAATGGCGACCGATTCGTTTAATGGAAAACTGCCTAACATCTCGAACTGCCGCAGCACCGCCGTGCCATAAAACGTAATCGCGGATCCTATCCTTGGGATAACCGCCTGATACTTGTCCAGCTGCTTCCCCCGATAGTGCACGCTCGGCGCGGCGCAGTTGATGTTCATATAGCACGACAGCGGGTCTATCACGTCGATTTCATGACCGCGAGACTCCCCTGCCTCTTTGAGGCGCTTGCAGGAATAAAGGCTGCCGTCACGAGAAAGTATGGCAATTTTCATCAGACACTCCGTTGCCGATTAACGCGTTGCCCAGCCCTGCTTGTGCAGCGCTTCAAGCATAAAGGGACGCTGCTCTTTTTTGAGCGTACGGATAATCAGGTCGCTCCAGTTATCGCGGCGTGCGTTGCTGTCGCGCTGGGCATAGTAATCTTCCAGCTCTGCGTCGTAGGCTGCCAGCTGGTCTTTATCCAGCGGCTGATAGCTATTTTCATGCACCAGCATGCTCTGTGGCATACGCGGTTTGAAGGCATTAACCTGCGCCGGATGCCCCACGCAAAAGCCAAACAGCGGCATCACGAACTTAGGCAGGTTCAGCAGCGCTATCACGTCTTCGATTCTGTTGCGGATACCGCCGATAAACACGCCGCCCAACCCGAGAGATTCGGCAGCGACCATCGCATTCTGCGCCATTAGCGCAGTATCCACGCAGCCCAGCAGCAGCTGTTCTGCCAGGCCCAGTTCGGCCTGTGGATTGATTTGCAGGTTACGGTTGAAGTCGGCACAGAACACCCAAAACTCGGCAGCGGTAGCGACATATTTCTGGCCGCCGGTGTATTCCACCAGCTTCTCGCGCAGTTGTGGGTTGGTGATACGAATAATGGATGAGCACTGTAAGAAACTCGACGTTGACGCAGCCTGAGCTGCGCCAATAATTGCCTCTCTTTGCTCATCGGTCAGCGCCTGGCCGGTAAAGGAACGCACGGAGCTGTGCGCGCGAAGGAGGTCAATAGTTGGCGTCATAATACGAATCCTTGAAAGAATGAGATGGGTAAAAGATAAACCCTCAAGACATCAATGATTCATGTTCGCAGAGGCCTTTGCAAGCCTCGCCGCACTAAATGACGTAACGGCCTGAGATGACGTTGCCTAAGGCTGCACCATTGCGTTGTATTTTCGCGCAGATAGGCACAGCACATCAAAGCGACAGGTAATTCCTACTTTTTTTTCTCAAAAGAGACAGGCATAGTAGCCCCAAGCATTGAGAGCTATGCGCTAAATTACAAAAAAATTCTGCGATATCATTCTCAAATTTATCAAGTCCTGAAATTCAGGCATTTTAAAATCTAAGGAGTCTCCATGTTTGCAGTAATTTTCGGGCGTCCTGGCTGTCCTTATTGTGTTCGTGCAAAAGAGTTGGCTGAAAAACTGACTGAAGAACGTGATGATTTCAATTTCCGCTACGTTGATATTCATGCGGAAGGCATCAGCAAAGCCGATCTGGAAAAAACCGTGGGTAAGCCTGTAGAAACCGTGCCACAGATTTTCCTCGACCAGAAACACATCGGTGGTTGCACTGATTTTGAAGCTTACGCAAAAGAAAATCTGGCGCTTTATCAGCAGTAAGAACATTTTTTAGCGAAAGATTGAGTAAAGGCCCTCCTGTAAAGAAGGGCCTTTTTGCGTAACAGGCTTACATCGTTTGAAAACACTCAGCAGGTTAATCAAACAACTTTGTCGATTAGAAGGTAAAGCTGAGCTGTGCCACAGCGCCGTAAGTACGGTCTGTGCCCTTTATAGCCGCCACATCTACGTGTATCACGCCAAAAGGTGAAAGACCCACACCGGCGGTGAGTGCGCTACCGCTGTTCGACATCATGTTTTGGCGATAACCGGCGCGCAGTTGTGCCCAATCCCACGCATTAAGCTCTGCCCCCACGCTGGCAAATTGACGCTTTTCATCTGTAGCAAAACCGCTGGCTGGCGTGAGATCGATATCCACTGCGCTAGTAAAGAAATCGTTGTGCCAGGCAACACCCGTAGTCACCTGGGTGCGCACTTTAAACGTCTCTTTCAAACCATTAACTTCTTTACTTTCCATCATGCGTGGCACGATATTTTGCGCAACCAGCCCCAATGTCCAGCGATCGGTGAGATAGGAGGCAAAACCAATGTCACTGTTAAAGTTTGACTGAGTGCTAAGATAATTTTTGGTGCTTAAATATTTACCGGTATAGTTCTTCAACGTCATGTTGTTGTTATATAAATCGACACGCTGGTATTTAGGCGTAATACCTATCGAAGACTTAACGCCATTAATTTCAAATTCTTTAGCAAAAGCAATACCCACATCAGTTATCGTGGCTGCACGGCCTATCATATGAGATGTCAGTGCATTTTCACCAGCATCAGTGGGATTAATGCTGCCATTTGCAACACCGTCAAGATATTTCAGGTCACGCCCGTTGACTTTGCCTTCTAATGTAGCGGTACCCCAGGATTTTATTACCAACGCAAACGGCATCACACGGCTCGGCACTGCTGCAATAATTCCGGCACTGACTTGCCCGGTCGTTTTGGCATTATTAAGGTCCAACAATTTGCTTTTGTATTCTTTGGCTGTAGACGCAGATATCCTGCCCGTCCCAAGCTCATTTGCGTAATGCTGTCGTGCATCTTTAACCTGTTTAAGGCCGTCTTGCATATTATTAGGATCGGATACCTGAGCCCCGACCGAGGGTAAAATCAGACTAAAATCATCACTCTGACCAAAGCTGGACATCAGTGCCGGGTTGGCCAATGGAGCCGTTCCATAACGGGAAGAAGCAACACCGGTACCTCCCATCGCGTCGTTGCGCGCTTCCATATATGTGCCCGCTGCATTTGCACTTCCAGACAGAGCAAGTAGAACCGATAGAGACATAAGTGAATACTGATTAGCAAAAAACTTCATACTTTCCCTTAGATAACACACTATTTTTAGATAGAGAGACGCCTTTCACGATATATTGCGAAAAATAACCGTCGTGAAAAAATATAATATTCTCCCTGGCGCCATTTAATATAAAGAAAGAGAGACCCTTTATTAAGAAATATCTCCAATGCGTTTTAAATTATTCAAACTAGTAAGTTATTTGAGCCGCACTGATTCCGACACAGGTACCTGACGCATTTTCTTTCAGTGCAATAATAACCAATACATCCTATTTGACGCATTGATTCAGATCAGCTGGGTGCTATAAGTAATAAATAGAGGGAAGAATAAAGCCGTAGGAATATTATCGATATATTACAAGGTAATATAAACCCTAATGATGTTTATTCTTGAGATAATATAAATAACATTAAATTTTCGAAAATAATAAAATCTGTTGAAGGGTGAAAATTCGAGGGAAAGTATAAAGCGACAATTAACCAAGATTTAGAAGCAGATCTGCCGACACAAACCTGCCTCTCGCTGAAGTTGGCCCTATTGGCGGCGCGCTTGCCTGCTCCAGACCCGATAAAGCGTCACCAGCATAACCCCGAGCATCGACCAAAATACCGCGCTGGTTAAATAGGCAAGTTCTTCCCAGTAACTGCGGATTTCAAATAAGAAATAGTGCCGAATCAGCAGGCACAGCGGGATGCAAATCACCGAGCCGAGGAATAAGGCAACAAAATGTTCACCACGGCTGACAAGACAGGCAATGATTCCCGGTAGTAAGTACAACAACATGCAAAAATCTTCCTGCGGAATAACTTTATTAACAGGAATGACATGACCTTTTAACGAAATAAAAACAAAAACAAATAACACAATGTTTATCGCGCTGGCTAAAAAGGGAAATACCCGTCTCATGTCCTCTCTCCATAGTTCATCAACCCTAAATCTTCGGGCTGTTTGTTGCTATACGTAACAAAAGCGAAGACAAGTAACCCTATCCATAAGGCTACATAACTGTTTTTGCTCTTAAACACCGGCTAATACTGGCTGTAAGCCCGTTCAACGACTAGAATACTGCCCGTGATTTCGGATAAACAGTAACTGCGATTGAGTGCGATCCGTTGGCTGCGTGATTTTCATAAGTAGCATGAAGGAATTTATCTCTTGCCGTTATATATTTCAATAAATTGCTGGTAACCAAAAAGTAATACTCTGTGAATATAAATGTCGCTAGTTTGTTAAACGGTAACTACATCCTTTTACTCTTCGTGGTATTGGCGTTAGGCCTGTGCCTCGGAAAAGTTCGACTAGGATCGGTACAGTTAGGTAATTCCATTGGGGTTTTAGTCGTTTCCCTGCTGCTTGGGCAACAACATTTCACGATCAACACCGAAGCACTGAATCTCGGCTTTATGCTGTTTATTTTTTGTGTCGGTATCGAAGCGGGTCCCAATTTCTTTTCAATTTTCTTCCGTGATGGCAAGAATTACCTGATGCTGGCGCTGGTCATGGTCGGTTCCGCCATGCTGCTCGCCTTTGGGCTGGGGCGTTTCTTTGGCTGGGACATTGGCCTGACCGCCGGTATGCTGGCCGGTTCGATGACCTCGACGCCGGTTCTGGTGGGCGCGGGCGATACCTTACGCAACACGCTCGGCGGCACCAGGGTTCTGGGTCCAGAGCTCGACAACCTTAGCCTCGGCTATGCCCTAACCTATCTTATCGGTCTGGTCAGCCTGATTTTTGGCGCACGCTATCTGCCGAAGCTTCAGCATCAAGACCTCTCGACCAGCGCCCAGCAGATTGCTCGCGAACGTGGCCTCGACGCTGACAGTCAGCGCAAGGTTTACCTGCCGGTGATTCGCGCCTACCGGGTGGGTCAGGAGCTGGTCGCCTGGGCTGACGGCAAAAACCTGCGTGAGCTGGGTATTTATCGCCAGACCGGTTGCTACATCGAGCGTATTCGCCGCAACGGTATTCTGGCGACCCCGGACGGCGACGCGGTGCTGCAATATGGTGATGAAATCGCGCTAGTGGGATACCCGGACGCGCACTCACGCCTTGACCCCAGCTTCCGTAACGGTAAAGAGGTGTTCGACCGCGACCTGCTCGACATGCGCATCGTCACCGAAGAAGTCGTGGTGAAGAACAACAACGCCGTGGGTAAACGCCTCAGCCAGTTGAATCTGACCGACCACGGCTGCTTCCTGAATCGCGTTATCCGCAGCCAGATTGAGATGCCTATCGACGACAGCATCGTATTGAACAAAGGCGACGTGTTGCAGATTAGCGGCGACGCACGACGGGTTAAAAGCGTTGCAGAACGTATCGGGTTTATCTCGATTCACAGCCAGTTAACTGACCTGCTGGCCTTCTGCGCATTCTTTATCGTCGGCCTGATGATTGGGCTGATCACCTTCCAGTTCAAAACCATCACCTTCGGCATTGGAAACGCGGCCGGCCTGCTGTTCGCGGGTATCATGCTCGGCTTCCTGCGGGCCAACCACCCTACTTTTGGCTATATCCCGCAGGGCGCGTTGAACATGGTCAAGGAATTTGGCCTGATGGTGTTCATGGCCGGTGTCGGCCTGAGCGCAGGCGCGGGAATCAACCACGGGCTTGGCGCAGTTGGCGGTCAAATGCTGGTGTCAGGACTGATAGTTAGCCTGGTGCCGGTGGTTATCTGCTTTATCTTTGGTGCCTATGTGCTGCGCATGAACCGCGCGCTGCTGTTCGGGGCCATCATGGGGGCACGCACCTGTGCACCGGCGATGGAAATCATCAGTGATACCGCACGCAGCAACATTCCTGCGCTGGGTTATGCCGGTACCTACGCCATCGCTAACGTATTGCTGACGCTTGCCGGTACGCTGATAGTGATCATCTGGCCGGGGTCGTAATTTAATCTCTTGATTCTAAAGGTAGTTCAGAGAAAGCAATAAATAATTGTATTTTTTTTGAACTACCGAGAACTTTCTCTTATGGCGGTAGTCTTAACTATTGCCACTGCTTTTCTTAGAAGTCCCCACGTTGGAGAGCCCGATAATCCCGCCTGTTTAGGTTCAAGATTACCGGGTTTTTTCTTGCCTGAAATTCACCTTCCCCCAATAAAAAACCCGCAAATCTGCGGGCTTATATAAAGTTGTGCGCTGTGTTTAGGTATTAGCCCGCTTCATCCAGGAGTTAACCGGCCGACGGGTCTTGCATATAGGTGGCCTTCAGTTCATCGACATAAGCTAATAAACGTTGCTTCACTTCATCATTTTCTTCGGTATTTATCTTTTTGGATACGTTGCGGAGCACTTTGCCAGCGTCAACGCCACCCAGGCGGGCAAGGATTTCCGAGATAATCAAAATATTCATCTTATCGCGGCAGGACTGTTCGAATTCAGCGGCTGTAGTCATTTTATCTTCCTGTTAAAAATGGCAATACCTGTGTTCCCAATCGGATAAGTCTTATCCAATAGTAATGTTAGCCAACTATCTAGATGTCAGTCACAAAATTTCGTCACTTGAGATAAAAAAACGCCTGCCGCGGCTTTAGCACTTTCACTTTAGGCGGATGTTACTGTTATTTATGTTTATTAGAGGCGGGTTCGGATAACGCGTTAAGATCTGCCCTCAACGTTAATTCCTTTGATTTGAGAGAACCAAGGAGTGCTTGCACGCGACCCTTCTGTCCCTTTAGTTTTGCCAGTTCGGACTTTTCTCCCTCAGAGCTAGGCGACGTTTTGGCCCGCTTGAGGATGTTGATGTCTGTTGTTAGCCTTTTTTCCATAATCGAGGCGGTTCTCTGTTTTATTTTGATTTTTCTGAGATTGCCAGCGATTTCAACTATCGTCTCAAGCTTCTGGCCCGCCGCGACAGCCGGGGCCACTATAGTTTTTATTTCATTGATTTTGTTATTAATCTTATTGTTAAGATTTTCGACGTTATCCTTTTTCCGAGGCTGAGTGCCTTTGGCTGCTTTAGGAGCCGTGGACTGGGATAACGGGATGCTAGCGCTCATTTTGTCGCCTGATACCGGGGCTTTTTTCTTGCCCTGGTTTGTATCAACGCTGACAGGAGCAGGCGCTGTTTCATGCGTACGATGCTGCGAATGCGTTTCATAGTTTTCCGGCGTCACCATTTTAGGCACCCGCTGCTGTAGGGCAGTGCAAAACTCCTCAATCTCATCCGCTTTTTCAAGATAGTTCAGACTGTAGTCAACCTCGGTGCTATGAGGTTGAGCCTCATACTTATGCTGAACAAAAACCTGATCTTTTTCTTCGAACTCAAGCGTTCGCACGGAATCTATCTTTCCTTGCTCATTAGTATGGACAAAACTCATCGAGGATATGTTGTGAGCATCCATAAAGTTTTTGATAGTCTTAAGATAGTGATCGTCGTTCTGATCTGCCCGTCGTATTAACGCATCGGGCATATCCATCAGCTTAATATTAGAAAGATTTCCGTTCTCGACAGCGGTTTTGACCTCATCCAGCGTCTTGTTAATAAGCTTGTCAATATTGTTATGGCCAGATTTATCTGTATTGCTTGTCGCAGATAAATGTGAAGGGTGGATTGGACTTAAAGCCTGGGAAGTCAAATTGTTAATTGCGGACATTATTTAATTCATCCATAAACATAAAAAGTCATGCACAGCAAAAGGCGCAAAGGGATTTTGATGCTCTATTTTTTGGACCTTACATCCTTGTAGGCCAGAGAATAATCTGTTTCGGGGAGGGGGACTGTCGAAAATATGCATTAATTATCGGAAATCAACATCTGGAACTACGGCCTAGGAATGATAACGACCCCACAGGGTGGCAATGACCTCAGCGGTGTCATGGCAGGCCTGGAGCACCAGCTTGGTGTCCTGCTGGCTTTTCTCGCTGCGACAGCCGGCTAAATGCTGTTTGATCTGCGTCTCGCCGCCGCGCAGCTGCGCGAGCAGGGTATCGCGAATAATCCCGCGATCGTCGCGGCGTAGCACTTTTTCCAACTCGGTTAATCTGGCCATCAAGCCTCCTGAAATTAAAAGTTAAGCGGCACAGATATCACCTGCTGCCCGCGCATAAAGGTCACGGTGCGGTGAGTTATCGAGTAAATTTTAAAGCCGCTGGGCAACACTGCCCCTTGCTGTAGCCGCATGCCGTTGGCCAGCTGCAGATACACGGATTTTTTGTTTCCCCCCACGCTAATAAGCGCCGAAGGAAGAATATGTTCTGCCTGCATCGCGGTCGGAATATTTTGATAATGCGCTTTAAGGCTGAGGCGATCGCGACGATTAAACGCCTCGATAATCTGCGTTATTTTAGCGATGCTTTTGGCGTCTTTTTCACCGCTGACCATAAACTCCTTACCGACAACGGCAATACTCAGCCCTTCCATCACCTCGTTTTTGTGCAGCTCATCCACCAGCAGCTGAAACAGCTCCGCCTGGTCATTGACCACCACCCACTTCTTCAGCAGCGTTATCTCATGCAGTCGCATGGTGGTTCGTTGCCATGCCGCATCGGACTTGATTGAGCCATGGATCTCCACGCTGTCAGGCGTTTTACCGCTGGTGACCTCTGCGCCCAGATATCCATTGAGGATAAGCAATTGGCGCACCCGCTGGCGCAGCGTATCGCCCCCCATGCTCTCATCGTGGAAGTTAAGTCCGTGCTGCCGTAACTGGTGATGTAAATCCTTCAGGCTTTGCGACGAGGCCACCAGACCGCTAAGCCTGACGGTGCCATGGGAATCGATATCCGCCTTAAGCCCGGTAAACTTTGGGTCATTGAGGGTCTGCTTTAACCAGTGACCGGGGTCAAACGGCGGTGGAGGTTGCACAGAATGATGCATAAACCCGGCGCCAATCACCGCCCCGGCGGTGAGCAACAGCCCCAATGCGGCACCTACAGGCCAGGAAAGCTTCTTTTTGCTCTCGCTTTTAGCGACCTGACGCACCGGCAGAGACGGCGCAGGGAGTTCGCTCTCAGGTTCACCGAGCAGCAACATCTGGCCTGCCAAATCGATAACCTGCCCCAGCGGCAGCATTTGCGAACAGTCCCAGGGTAACCCACCGACCCAGACAGGCACCGGCGGCGCGAGCATCACGCCCTCTTCGCTTACGGTGAGCACGGTGCTAACGCCCTCTTCCAGCGGCAAGGCAACGTCGGGATCTTCACCGCTGAGACGCGTTTCTCCGGCGGGGAGGTCTAACTCTCGCCCCGCCAAAGGACCGTTCAACCATTTAACTTTATAAAAAAACTCCATGCTTGCTCCGGTCTCAGAGTTGTGACGAAGGCTGAGCCTTAATCAAAAGAGAGAGGGGTAAGATGTTGAATTAGATGGAAGTAAGTAGGAATCACGGTTAGCAACAGAGCATTACCGCAAACAGGCATGCTACTTAGAGGGTTGTAGCATCGGTTTGCGGTAATTTTTTGCCCCGAATATGCCCCTGGGTTTAAAATCGATTTTTTAACCACTAGGACTTTCTGGTACAAAGCTTTTCACTGCTCTCACTAAAGCCTTATTTTTAAACTTAAGTTGCTTAGCCAGTCACGCCTGTTATCGTTTCAATTTTCACCAGCAGGCATCAGCCCATGATTGATTTTTTTCCAGGCTTCACGATGTTTAATATCGGTTTTTTCCCTGTCATGCGAACAGCACACTCTGACAAAAAAGTGCAATTTTCCTTATCTAAAATTTAAACTGCCCGGACTAATTCTCCTCTGTCACGATTAGGTGCACAGAGTTTTTTTGCTTGCAACATAAGGAACTCGTTGTATGGTGGCAGCGATTATTATTGGTATTTTTATCATCAGCGTTATTTATGCTCATTCCCGCGGTGTGGAAAAACAGAAGTTCTCACGCCAGCTATTCGACCATTCGACTTTCATGGCCCCCATAAATATGTTTATGACGGGACTTTCGCGTTTACCTTCGAAACAACCTTATATCCCCGTCGAGGATTTTCCAGAATTACGCCAACTTACAGACAATTGGCAAGTCATAAGAGAGGAAGCTATTCGTTTGCAAGACCACATTAAAGCTTCGCAAACTCATAATGATGCCGGGTTTAACACTTTCTTTAAGCGTGGCTGGAAGCGATTTTACCTGAAATGGTATAGCGAGGCACATCCCTCTGCACGTGAGCTTTGTCCTATAACGACTGAGCTAGTTAGTAACATATCAACAGTAAAGGCAGCCATGTTTGCCGAACTGCCCCCAGGTAGTCATCTAGGTAAACATCGCGACCCATATGCTGGTTCAGTGCGCTATCACTTAGGTTTAAAAACCCCCAATGACGATCGTTGCTTTATTGAAGTAGACCAACAGCGTCATAGTTGGCGTGATGGGGAAGCTGTAATCTTCGATGAAACCTATGTCCATTGGGCTCAGAATGAAAGTGAACAAACGCGGATTATTTTATTCTGTGACATTGAGCGTCCCATGAGATGGCGATGGGCCCAAGCGGTTAATCATTGGGTAGGTGCTTCATTGATGTCTGCTGCTGCTTCACCCAATGATGACAAAGACCGCACAGGGGCGCTTAATAGAGTATTCAAATATGTTTATGCCCTGCGTGATGCAGGGCAAAGACTTAAAAAGCGTAACCGCCGTCTTTACTACTGGGTAAAACATGGTCTTATAGCAGTCATCTTCGCCATCATAATTATCCCAAGCGTATTCTTTTAAATCCACCTATGGTGTGAATGAGCAGAGATAAACTCGCAAACTTGCTCTTTTTCAAAAATTTTTTCTCAGCAGAAAGAGTTATGTACACATTGCATTTAAGCCGGTTTCACAACCGGCTTTTTAGTTCAGAATCCAATATTTTTAACAGGGTTGAGTCAACCCGACCCAAAAACGGAACATTTGAAAAGATTAAAATCTAGAGGTATGGTGTATTTGGAATTTTGTTTGATTGTATACATTTTGTATAGCCCGTGTTCATGCGGGCTTTTTTTTGTGATCCAATTCCCCCCTCAACTGCAATTATTGTTGCCAACACGATTACATTTAGACACACCCACTTTCGGTATGATTACATAATAAGGATATACTGCAAACATTCAGGCTGTGTGTAGCGTGGTATTGTTATTAGTGTGTATTAAAGCACATGTGTGTAAATATTTTTTATTTTTAATTACTTAGCCCATCTCCTGATGGGCATTTTTCTAAACCAACGGGCAGTCATCAAACTCTTCTATGCAGGCTTCATTGATGATTTGCGTCTCCACACCCCAGGCGATCGTTTCCATCCCCTCGCTCTTCTCATAGATAAGTCAGCTAAATGCCAGAAGCGGACGCGTATACTCCATCGACCCTGCGATAATTATCGTTCTGGCTAGGTCATAATGCATAATCTGGCACTTCAGAATTAATAGCGTACTGAGAAAAGATATAGCCTTTTTCGACTTGCTTTTCCTTATTTGTTATGTGGCAAAAGGGAATTTATATGGCATAAATGCACTAAATGAATATCAAAGGGAATGACCTTATGTCGCTTTATGACCTTAGGACCGAAGCAAATGCATTAACTGAGGCCTGGCACTCTCAAGTATTAGGCCGAATTGGGGAAGCAAATCTCAAAATTTTACGAATGGATGCACGCTCAGTAACTGAAGAGGTACATGAGTATGACGAGGGGTTACTGGTCATTGATGGACGTCTGGAACTGAGTGTTAAAGGTAAAAAAATCTCTGTAAGGTCTGGCGAGCTTTATGTAGCCAAAGCTGGCGTTCCTCATACTGTGGAAATCGGCAGCTTTGGCACACTGGTTATCATTGATCTACCAGAAACATAAATTGTCTCTTACCCTCAGAAACGTATAGTCTGAATCATTGGCAATGTTTCTTCCAGCGGATAGCCTGACTGTCCGCTGTGTGCCAAAAGCGGACCGTCAACAAGGTGTGCCTGAACAGATCAATCGTCATTGGTCCATGGTTGAGTCTCAACAAGTAAGTTACTACTTAGTATTAGAATGTGCTAGATATTCTAGGGCGCAGTCAATACCTTGTTTTAAAAGATCCCGTATCTGTAATCCTAAAAGTTTTTTCATCTCAAACTTGAGGATAATGTTAAGTATCTCAGAAATTTCTTTTACGAATGTTTCCTCATCATGAAGTAAAATTAAACTTGGATTTTCGTAGCGACTAGAAAAAGTCCAGGCAATATATTTCCACATATGTTCGGGGGTTTCCATCAAACTTTTTACGAAGTCTTGAGCGCTTATATGGGCTAGAATGGGAATGTTGTAATATTCCCCGCAGGAACTATTGGTTAACACCATGCTCATGAAGAATTTCTGCCCATCCGTTTTCATCAATACTAGTAAATTTTTGGCATGTTCAGGGTAGGTTCTCTCCAGTGCCTCACTGACCTTAATTTCCAAGTGTTTTATTGTTTCTTTAAACTCATTAGTGTCTCTCTCCATATAACCACAGTTATCCCATACATCATTTCTCTCAGTTTTTTTCCAAGCGATTAAGTCTCCATCTTCCATATTATTGATATAATCACATGCTTCACGAACAATCTCGTTCTTTTGCGTTGATATGATTCCTTCATCCTGCAACCAGAGGTAAACTCCTACAATATGAAGGAGAACGCCAACTTGTTTTATTTTATGATGCTTGAGATTACTATCAATATCATTCAAGGCGTCATCCAACACTTTTTGGGAAGTATTCCTGGCAAAGTAGGCTATTTTCCAGCTAGGAGGATTCTCTTTTTTAACGTAGGAAGATTCACAGATAGCTTTTTCCATGGCCTCTTTGTTAAAAATACTTCCATCTAAAATTTCCACCCAAGTGGGGTAATCAAAAATAAAATCACTCCATGTTACACTAGGATATTGACGTGGTATTTTAAGAATTTCGTTTTCGCTAGTTTCATTGTCTGATAGCTCTTTATACATTAGAATGGTTGAGTCTGCAAAGCGCGGTATATTTTGAGCCTGAAAGTTGCCGGATTTTATCTCAAAAGATAAAGCTAAATAAATTTTAAGTAAGTGATTCAATAAATCAATGTTTTGATGGTGAACTTTTTTTATATGTATCAGCAGGAACTCAAAATCCCAGAGTGCTTGCTTGAGATGGCGCAAGTTTTTGTATGTTGACTCATTGTAAATTTCTAATATTATTTCAATGTTTGCACTGTAATAATTTTGGGAAAGTTTTCCTCTTGCATGTTGCAAAAAACTTTTAATAGCGTCTTCTACATAAGGTTTGACCTCAAATGTTTTTCCGATAAGCTTTTCTTTGATGCGAAAATATATGTCATTCTTATTATTTTCATCGAGGGGTGTGGTTTCCTGATTCTTTCTATTTTGTTTTGATACATCTTTGCTACTTTGGGAATTTATTTCTTCTTCATTAGCTAAAATAATTACTTTTCGCCCTTGCTGTTCTACGAAGTGGTTGATGTATCCCATCAAACTGTCTAAGGGTATAGACGCACGCTCCAAATCGTCAAACACAATGAGAAAGTCCGATGTGTTTTTAAGGAAGTCTGGCAATTCTAAATTTGGTAACTGGGGAGATGCACTGACTGAGTGGTGAGTATCTAAATCTATTTTAACAGATGCTTTAAGCAACCCTCTCGCGACTTTTCCAACTACGTCCATTGTTTTTGAAGACAAAATGGGGTGTAATTGTTTAAAGAACTCGTTATCAATTTGATCAAAACTTGTTATACCATAAAGACTTACATACAGATATTTATTTTTTCCCGTTTCCGGATCTTTAATGTCTGGTAGGTCAGATAAAAGTTTATTTATAAACCACGTTTTACCGGTGCCCCACTTTCCTTTTAGAAGTATGGCATAGCCTGGCTCCTCATTTAAAGAAACGTAATTTTTTATATAATCTTCAATGTGTTTATTTTCGTTTTCCATTGCATTCATCCTGTTGTCTAATGATAATCTTGAACTGTACGATGGTTTGTTTTCTTTTCTGTAATCTGGATTTTTTATGCTAATAATATTCTTTATAAATGATAAGCATTTTCCGGCATTTCATATTCCTTTTATAATGCTGGCGCCCCCCTGTTTAAGATAGTACGTTATAAAATTAAAGATACACTTGTTATCGCTTTTGATTATCTTAATAAGATTAATTGGTGGTGAGATAATACATTTCTAGTTCTCATTGTGCAATGAAATACAAAGACTAAAGTTTATCTAGTATTAAATGTTAATGGCACGATACATTTTTCTAAAGTAGGTTTTTTAGTAGAGAATTCTATTCCTTTACTTAGTGACCAAGGCATCCCCACGAGGAAGACTCTGAAAGAGCTTCGCAATGAGTTAAAAGTCGCCAATAACATGCGTTTAGCAGCCGAATCTGCGACACATCTGGCCCTCGAGCATAAACACACTATCAGTGTATCCATCTGCATATTAGAAAATATCGGGAGCGCATTTCAACCACACAAGCGTTGTATCCACTTCGGGCTCTATCTTATAAGAAAGCTCCGGTGTTGAACTGTCATGGGGGGGAGGAACTGGCATATGAAACCCTTTAATTACAAGATGGAGGATGGAGGATGGAGGATGGAGGATGGAGGATGGAGGATGGAGGATGGAGGATGGAGGATGGAGGATGGAGGATGGAATAAGAGACGCTTATCACTCTAACTTCAACCCTTTTGTGATGAAAAAGGTTTACCAGCGTGTTTTTAGCTTCAAGCATTGAAGTATCTCACCTACGGTCTGACCTGCAGAAGAAAGTGATTGATGCGGTGCGCACGATCTGTTTTCTATAGAAAGCCTGCGCATCCTGAGTGGCGATTCTGTGCCGACTCATTTTTACTTGGGAGGTGTGCTTTCGTGCTGCCCTGTCTTACGGTCCTTTTTATGGTGTCTGACTCGTCCTATATGATGCTTTTTAGGCATGTTATGGATTACCGGCATTCTCCACAATCATCGGCGTTTAAAAAACCACCTTTTCAGAACATGCTTTTGCAATCCCCAGTCCGTTACGGGCGATCGGTTGCCACATACCTAAGCATCACACCCAAATGACCAAGATATCTCAAGTGAAGGGTAACATTTGAACGTCAGCTGTGTGCCAACAGCGGACATTGCTGGCACATGGTATGTTAGTTTAATGGGGGCAGGTCATCTCTTTACATCAAACCCATGCCATTGAATTATTTTTTGTCTGTAATTGCGCTGATCCCCCTTATTGTGAATCTCTTATCACCATTGAAATATCGAGGGGATTTGAAATAAGGACCATCTTTAATTCTTGTTGCTGTACTTATTAGATCCTCGATGGCTTTTTCGAGCCCTTTATCCGCAAATGCTATCGAGTCATCACCTCTTGGATAGCCGGGCGTTGTAACTGTACACGGTATATTAGGATGATTAACACAATCTAATAAGTATCTGTAAAATACATCTTTGGGAATGACTAATCCAAACTCGCGCCAAGCATATTTCTTCCCCCAATAGTAATCATTTTGCACGGCGTAATTTACTCTTGAATCATTCTTGCCTTTGTTTTCATCATGCTTTTCTCTTGAAACTAATTTTGCACATTCGTAGCTAATATATTGATTAACTATAGAGGATTTCGATACACAAGATATATCTACCATTTTAACTCCACCTGCTTCGGTAAATCCTATATTGTATCTTTCTCCAGGGACTAGCTCGTTTTCAAAGTTAGCTTCGAATTGATAGGTTGTATCTGTTGTTGCTGGCTGGAATGTGTGTAGATAACGACCATTACCTAAATTATGTTTCTGGTAGTTCGTAACAATCAGGTCGTGGATTGTTTTTAAATCTCTCGACTTCATCATTTGATCCATTTTATAAAAGTGTATCGGTAAGCTTACCCCACTATCATACACCCGTACGCAGTGAGACTGAAAATAAACCTATATCAGATAACAGCCTTCTTTGTAAGAGCACTTCCTTTTCGTAGTTCCCTTCTGTGACAGTGCTTTGTGGTCAATTCATCGAAATACGGTGGGCATTTCTTGTGAGTTATTCCCGCATTCACTGCGGATACTCTCACCATGATTAGCAGGTAACGCTCGCCGCAGTCTCATGACCGAACGGAGTTAGCGAATGAGCGAGGAAGCGGAAGAGCACCCGTTGCTGATGTGACCTGCTCACTATTGCCTAACACGCCACAATTTAAGTAATGCCTTTATCAAATTGCGAACTTCCGCTTCTCGCTCATAGCAGACATCCGCAAAAGACAACGGCGCTGATGTTAGAAAGCACACATCAGCGCCTTCCGTTGCCGTTGTATAGGAAGTAGGTCCTGTTTTCCCCCTCTTCAGTGGAGATATCCGTATACGTCCCGCCATAGAACTCGATCCACTAATTAGCCTCACGCAAGGACAGATGCCAATTCCTTCTGGCAAGCTCCGCAGCAAAATCGACGCTCGTAACTGTCAGTCTTCCCTGTGGGGACCTCTTCACAGCGATATCAAACGCCCCGCTTTTTTCACATTCACGTGCCATTTCACACCTCAATAAATACTGTTCATACATACAGAATAACCATGAGATGGGAAAATTTGAAATGGGCTTCGCTGGAGAAAATGCTATCTTATTGAGTATAAAAAGAAGAAAGTTTGGCAAGTTAGCGCCTGTACGGATCACGCCTTAAAACCGTCTTTAATGGCCCATTTAGGTTGACGTCATACTTTCTACGCTCGTGAAACCATTGAAAATCTGCGTGGTTAGCGCGTAATTCTCCAGAGCCGTATCATTATCAACAGTACTTGAGGCGTTTGTCTGGAGCGGGATATTAGCTATAGGTAGGGAGCCGTTAAGATTTGCATAGGCTTCACTCGAATATACCGCCATAAAACCTGAAACATTACTGCCATTGCGCTGAGTATTGTGAGCTGTTGCATACGCTTCGGGAAATAACGCCCCTCTAAAATTCCAAGAACCTTTAATGCTCATTTAATTATCCTATTAAGATGTCGACGTGGTTGTCGTTGTACTTGTGTCAGTAGTTGATGTCGTATCCGTCGTTGTAGTTGCCACAGTGACGTTATCAATATTGGTTGTTGCCGTGACATCGGTCAGAACTTTATGCGTTGCCGTGACTACAATATTGCCGGTATACGTTGAGCTAATTTGAATCCCGTATGAGGAATATGTAGGATTTGACAATGAAACGATTGTTCCCGCTTCCGTAGGAGATATTGTGTAATCGTAATCAAGTGCTGGGGCGTTTGCAAAATTAAACAACGAATACATATCATATGTACTTCCCGCAGTGGCACTCTCGACATCACCAGCCGAGGTAACGGTGATTGCGCTACTAATTATCCCTGCGGTTGTCAGCAGAGAAATAAGGTTATTTAGTTTATCTGCAATGTTTTTAGTTTGTGTTCTATCAGCAGCTTCGCTGATATCAGTGGCAGCAGTATCTGTATAAGTTGTTGGTAAATTAGCAGTCGACGGCACTATCCCTGGTATTTCTAACAGTCCTTTAACGCTTGCTAAATTCGCTTGCGTTAATATTGTTTGACCGTATGGGGTGATAAGAATCGCACCACCACCTCTCAGGTTAATAGCTTTATTGCCAGTAATAGTATCCGTGCTATTACTTGAATAATTCCACATGTTAGAACCTCACAATGTTAAATTTCATGGTAATTGATGGCTGCGATTCCTGTCGGGCATAGAAACCAACACCGGTTGCTGTTACTCCATCATCGGCATACTCTGTTTGAGCGGTAAGTTCCCACGAAGCATCGATGTTCTCATTAAATATCGAGCACGAGTCATTCCCTTTCATATGTACATCAAAGGAACCAAAGCAACCGCTAAAATCACTGGTCATCGTTACGCGGAAAACAGTCCCTTCATTCAGATATTTATCTGTGGTTTGGTCGCTCAAACCAAATACTCTCGTCGCCGTACCGTTGCCGACAGCTAATTGCACAATTGATGCGCCGCCTTCAATCCCTCTGTATCCCATATAGAGCTTAGATGCGATATTAACATAATCACCATTTACGTTAAGGAATGGGATATCACTATATGCCCGGTTAACAAATGAGGCCCATCCATATTGACCATTGCCCGTGTTATATATTGAGACATCCTGAAAAGTTGTTGTCATACCGTCGAACGAGTTAGCATAAACGAGATTGCTCGTATACGTCTTACCACCAATATAGCCCGATAGATAAGCCATATTGGCGTTCATACGAGCAAACGGAGCCATCTCATAATCGTGCAGGATATCAAAGTAATTAACATTCCCTATTGATGTATCGTCAGTTGCTGTATTTACCGTATCGAACTTTATTGCCACACCATCAACTGTCGTACAGCTTATGGTGTCACCAGCAGTCCAAACAAATGTGCCATCAGTATCAGTATATGCGAGACTGCTTTCCCATGACGATACCACAACATAAAACCATCCTTGCTTTGTATAGTGGAACATGAAATCAAGTTCAGTGGTCCCATTCGTTAATTTAAGCCCCTGCTGACCCCATATGTTACTAATCCCAGTCGTATCTACTAGGCGTATAACAGCTAAATTCTTGCCATTATAGTCCATATTTCCTTTTACTTGGAGATATTGCCCATATGTATGACACATAATTCCGCCATGCGTATTGGCAGCGTTAAATTTGATATCAACATTGCTACCCTCGTTAATTTGCGCGCTCCCGGTAGCACCATTGGTTAAATACACGCCTAATCGATTTTCGGTCCAAAACCCACCAAGAATATCTGTTGAGCCGTTTGGGGAAGTATTATTACTGAAGTTAGTGACAATATTGCAATACATTGCCATACCTATCCATATTCTCGATGACGACATGCCATTCCGAATAGGACTTATCGCGTCCGCCCTTCTATTAACATTCCCATCAACCCTGTTTATCCAAATATCTATTCCGTTGATATTTCCGCCATCGACACCTGCCTGAATCATTGCCGTGCCTCCGAAAAGCGAATTACTAATAGGCCAGTTATCAGATGCATAAAGCTCGTTGATATAAAGTTTAAAGCCTGTAAGAGGGAACCCGACAAGTAAAATCGGGTTGGAGATTGTATACTTCCCATTCCCCCTTACCTCGCCGATGCTATTAGTACTTGCGTACGCGATTGCAGCATTGAATGCTGGTGAATAATCCATTACATCTGTAACTAAATCAGAAAAATCTTCGACATTAATAAAACTGTTAAGTTTGTTCCCAGCGGAGTTCATTGGATAACTATTACTAAGTGCATATCCAACCACCCCGCTACCAGGTGTTTTAGATAGATTTTCACCGAAGCTATAGTTTTGTGCTGTTAGCTCTGAAATATACTCATAATTCCCGACTCCGTACTCATAATATTCTTTTGCAGTTGCAGCATCATAGGAAATATTAGTCCACGTTCCATCTGAATTGTAAGAGTAGACTTGGTCATCTATGCCGTTTTTATACATATCACCGACCGCAATCGCACTGCCATCGTTTCGCGTTGTTGGTGCTGCGTCTAACGTACCAATGAACCAGGATGAAAGCTGAGTTGAATAGGAATAATACTGCTGCGCCGAATAAGAGTATGACTCTGAATTATTCGAATAAGCTAACGCATTTGCGGCTGCTTCAGCGGCTGCGGCAGAATAATCACTATTACCCTGCGAGTATAATTTTGCAGTTGCAGCTGCTACCTTTGCTTCCTCTGAATAGCGCTGCGCTTTAATGACATCATTTGAGGCCATTCATTTTCTCCGGGCGAAAAAAAACCGCCGAAGCGGGTTCTTTATTTGAATTTTATATTGGTGGAGTTAATCTAATTTGCTAGATGGTTACTCTGCTGGCGCAGTAGGCCATTCAATATCGGGGGCGGTCGTGACATTCACAGACTTAAGCGCCTTGATGTAGGTTACCCACTCAACTAACTGCGCCCTATCCCTGTCGTTAATCGTCCCCAGCAGCAGCTCAGTTTGCCAGATGGATATGGTGCTATTCGCCGAGGCTAAAAGTTTGCTTTGGGTTTTGGATGCCTGTTCCTGCAATTCCGCGCTGGTATAGCTGCGTGCGACCACATTCTCCCCGTCAAATACCCATTCTCCCAGGCTGTCGTTGTCTATGCCTTCAGGAAGCTCATCAACCTCAACCACGCTCAGCCCTGCAGGGTAAAGTCTTGATGGGTCTGTAGCGATAGCGCAGATCACCCCGCTCGACTCGACGATTGCAAGTGCATATTTCTTGGTGAATTTTGCCAGCGACTTAAACCAGTCTTCTCCAGCTTCATCTTTGAAATACTGAACTCCATCCCCCATATGCAGTTCTTCAGGGCTATATCGCTGTAAATTGGTCAGTTTCATAATTATCCTGCTATTGTCGCCCAGACACCATTACGGTAAATCTGGATTGGTGCGTATTGCGCATTAACATCGTTATCGCTGTCGCCGGAGGCACTTGTCGCTACACAACCAGTAGGTGTGGTGACCATAGAGGAAACGTGCGAGATGGTAACTCGCGTCCCCAGTTGCACGTTACTTACACAGGCTGCTAGTGCATTGTTGAGATAATCGGAAAGGTATCCTCCCCACAAACTGCCTTTGACGTTTCCATCATTTTGGTAAACAGCTGTCCCCGCATATAAGTACCTCGGGATTTTTAGATCACCATTATTGAAGAACTCATAGTAAACGTCGTTCGAATTGTCATGTACATGTATTCCGTGCCTTGAGCCATTCGCGTCGTTGTACCAATAAGTGTCTGAAAACTGATTCGTGTTTGCAAACAAGCGATACCCATTAAGAGTATATGTAATACTTGATCCGGAGCCGGAACTGACAACGCCGGTCGCAGTAAACCCTATACCTGTAGAGGTCGAAGTGAATCCAAGGGTATTAGATACTGCCCCTGTGAGCTCCCCGCCACTAGTTGATAACGCGCCAACATCTGTAGCCGTTAGTGAGTCTTTCGTCGCGAGTTTGCCGGAGAGTAGGTACACCCCTATCCCATCGCAGTAAATCTCATAGGAGTATCCGGTCGCGATTGCAGGCGCTACGCTGCCGCCAGTGGTGCTCAGAATTACGTTAAAGGAACCGGTGCAGTTATTGACGATTCGCCATCTTTTTTGCCATTTGGGAAGATATAGATAAACGTTAGCAGTAAGCGTGCCCTTCAGCACGATAATGGGCTTGGCCGCGTCAAGGCAATTCATCGTCACGCTCACAGATGCCAGACTTACTGATGCCAGCCCATAAAAATCGAGCGGCACCCAGCCGGTGGCGCTGGCCGCTGTACCCTCCGGGTTCGTGCCGTTAGCATCTGTGGTGTTAAGCCAATATCCGGTCAGGTCCGATGAAGGCACTACAGCCCCTTTCGGATAGCCCCCAATACCGTTTGAAAACGCTGCATCAAACGGATAGCCGCCCCCGGCGTCATGCCACTGTAGTTTGTTCGTCACGTCATACAGCACGCCGTTAACATCCAGCCCTGATGGCGGGATACCACCTGAGGCGATCGCCGTCCTGGTGAGTGGTGGGAAGCCGACATCATAAGTTGCCTGGCCGTCGGCCAGCGACGCAGTGGTTGATGTATCGGCGATATCGTTACGATCGCCGCTATGGGCAAATGCATTTGGCAAACGGTCCGGGATTCCTGAACTTTTCATTATGTTGTCTCGAAGATGTAAGAAACCACGCAGCCCGCTGGGCGCGGCAGAATATTGCCGTTCTGGATGATCGCTAGATCTGTGGTGTTAGGCGTGAAATTAAACCGATATGACATAGCCCTTGGGCCATCGTGCTGCACCCAGGCATTACCGGAGCTGCTGAACATATACATCAGCATCGCGTTCATTTTCGGTACCGTGCAATCAGTGATATTCATCATGGCTTTCATCATGATGGCTTTTCGGTAGTAGTCATCTGAGAGCACTACGCGCCCAGTGGCGCTCATGGTCGGGTCATAAAACGGATAGGTATTGAATGGCTGCGGATCCGTGGTGGTCGTTACCTCGAGCTGCGCCTCGCGAAACCCAAAATAGAGATTGGTGTCGCTGTATTCCATTGTGCGGCTCAGGTTGACGATCTTGCCCCATATATCCAGCCCGTAGGTATTAGCCGTGCTGACATCCCAGATATTCGTGTAGAAGTCGTCGATAAATTCAGATGGGCTTACGGCCTGCCAGAGCAGGTTAGCCATATTGACGATCCCAGGGGAGTTGGAATATTGCCTGAGGATGACAGCACTGACATCGAAATCAGTGAATCCTGTCGCCATAAGTTAGCTACTCAGTGTTACCGTGATGTTTGCCGAACTCAGTGAGGGTATTTCGTCAACGCCGAATTCAAGGCTCGTTGAAAAGGTCGTGTTGTCGGTGGATAGCTCAATGCTGAGGATATTGACGTTTTGCTGATCGATATCCTGCACGCCGCCATAGTAACGCCCGGCGTAAATCGTGGAGCCGATCCGCGCGCGCGTTCCACCGTCCTCCCCGCTGAATGCGTCCATTACCACCGTTTGCACTGAGGCTGTCAGGTCCTGCGGCAGATAATCGCTGTTCTCAAGCGTCACCTTTACGTAGATGGTTTTTACCGTCGGCACTGTCCAGTAGTAAGTGTACTCCGGGTAGTTCGAGGTGTAGTTGGTATCATCGACCATCGTGTAAGACGTTTCGCCTGCTGTCGAGCACTGTGTCGCACATCCTGGGTTCAGCTTGTTGTAAAACGCTGCGGCAATATCCGCCGCCTCGCCGCCGTACACCGCAACATAGGCGCTACCCACTGGGATTTCCACGGCGGTAGAGCCTTCGGACAGCGTGGTCGTGGTATTATTGGACTTCACATAAACGTCAGTGACCCCGGATAAACCCAGCAGCGTGGCGTACAGCGCCTCAATGGTGTTTTTGCTGTTGGCAGTAACCATCTGGCGGCGACGCCACTCGAAGTTATTCCGGGACTCTTCATCAGACCCAAGCACACCTGCGGCGGCGTTGGTGATGCCAGACCAGCCAGAGAAAGCCTGATAAATCTTGGTCAGCGTTCCCGCTGCGCACTCTATAGGACCGGTGGTCGTGTTGATGAAAGTGATCGACGCAGTACCGTCGCTGCCAATTGTGGCCGACGCCGTCGAATAATAGATATAGCCGCTTGTGTCCTGGGCGTACACACCTGCGGGAATAATGGTTCCCACCAGGCCGGTGCAAGTCGCGGTGACGGTTGTGCCGGTGGCGGCATTACGGTCAATAAAATAAATCTGCCCTATCGCATCCTGAAACCGCCCGCTGGCGAAATCAGGATTCACGTTATTTGCGAAGGCCAGGAGCTGATCGTTCTTATCGCCGACCACGGCCGTCTCGACCATCGCCATCTGGCCCTGTGGCGTCGTTAAATCGGTACTGGCGTCGCTGCCGTAGGCCGTCTGTGCGTCGGTCAACGCGCCGGTAAGCACGTCGATTAAATCGGGCGCAGTAATGCCCTCAGTGCTGAACGTCATTGACGGCACTGCTGTTGAAACTGTAGCGGTAGTGGTCATGATAGCCTCAGAGGACTAATTGAGAGGATGTTCCGTTGGTGTCAGTAATGACGATATAGCCGGTGGTGTTGCGCGTGCTGCGGTCAGGAACGAGCGTTACTGTGGCACTCTGAACGTAACTTAAGCGCGTGGCCTGCTTCTGGAGCCAGTAGGATAACAGCGTGGTAGTCACTGGCCGCCCGAGTAGCTTATCAAAGTAAGGAATACCGAGCGTGGTATCGTAGACAACTTCGTCCAACACCGTCTTGCACGCACAAGCAACGTCCTGGGCAACGGCATACGGATTGGTTACCGTCTTCAGAGCACCGTTACCATCGAGCACCACATCCCATGTATCGGGATCGAGGTATAGTGATCGTGTTTGCATTATTATCCTGAAGTTTGGAAATAAAAAAAGCCCACCTGAGTGGGCTTAATCGCTTACTTGAACATAGACAGGTATTTACCGGGGTCATCGTGGCAACCATGAATGAACTCGTTCACATGCGCACCCCAGCTTGATGAGAAATCCCTTGCTTCCTCCTGGTGTGTCTTATAGTAATTCAATGCATTGAAATAAATTTTCGGACTCAGCCCCGCTCCCTTTAAGTTCTCTTCAGCTGATTCTACCGTCCAAGGTTCCCCAGTATGTGAAGCGTTAGCCGCAGCCGCAAAAACCGCGCCGAACAACCCTCCACAGACACCCCACATCGGATCAGTGTCAGCAAATACTGTACTGGAAAAGAGGGACAGGGCTAAAACAAGGGATATTTTCTTCATTATCAATAACTCCATGCGTGTAGTTATTGATAAGGCTGCATTTTAGTCACTGCAACATCAAGCAAATTATTGGGGTTTAGCAGTATTAAACCCACCGTTTTCAACGCCACCATGAACGTGGGATGACAGCTTGATGCCGTTGCCGGTCACCTCACCCGAGGAGGTAATGGTGCCGGTGGTGGTCACCTCGCCGTCGATATTTACCCCATTCGGCGCCACGATATTAATGCCCGAACCGGTGAACTCGATATACTCTGTCGGCTCACCGTTTAACAGGGCGACGCCACCGAGATAGATGCCAAACTGCCGGGAATGCTGCTGGCCGGTCGATGCGGTGGCGGCACTCTTGCCTGCGAGCACGCCGGTGGTATTCTCATCGCAGATCAGCATCAACCCCATGTCCCCCACCTTTGGGTTGATAACGATGGCGCTCCCCCCCATCTGTAGGCGAAAATATGGGATATCAGAAACTGGCTGCACATCGATCGGCACACCCGATGCAGCCACCGGGATAATCAGGGGTTTAACCTTGCAGGTTTTGGCCTCGGCATCCACTTCCTCTACCGTAACCAGCTCAATAAATTTGCTTTCGCTCATTAACTTCCTAAACATAAATGCTAACGCATTAGCATCAGAAGATGAGTTATGTGCCATCATGGTTGTCTCAACTGCCATTTGCCACCCCATTTTTTGGTGTTAACAATAGCGTTGAGAAGAAAGGTCCATTATCCACCCAGGAGGATATCTGGTGTGATGATTGAGCGTTAATGACATATTCACCAGACGCGTTAGGGACTGAAGTCGAGAGGTCTACCGCCTTTCCAAGTTCATATTTTGGGTTATATATTGCCGAGCAAAACAATCCAAATTCCATGAACGTTGGGTAACCAATCATGCCCGTATCGGGCGATAACGATATAATCCCATCATCGATAGCAACTCCTTCCTGATAGGCGTTAACAGTGGAATACCCCCAGGTGATAAAAATCCTGTTTGGACTGACCGCATCGCCAATCTTTTGAAGTTGGGAGGCTGCGCTCCCGCTTAAGCATATGCCATCAAAATCGAAGGATACGTTGCACACCCCTACTGACATTCCCACCTTCTGCGCCACTGTGGAAAGAACAGTTTTAAGTGATACTTTTCCCTGAATATTTGTGTCAGTGATAGGATTATTAAAAGTTGTGGGCTGTGCAAATACCTGTACTTGCAGCGGAACATCTGGAGCCTGGTTGTAATCTGGCCTTGCCCAAAAGATAACCCCTTCAAAGAATAAAGTGCCATCTACTTTGAGCCTTATGGTTGTACCTGGCCGACTGTTAAACCTAAACCCACTACCCGAGATGATCGCCATCTGCGATTCACTCAGCCCGTAGATACTCGCATCCATCGTATAGCCGCTCATCCCGGCATTGATATTTTGCGATGCGATTACCTTAGCGTCAGAGATATGCAGCGTATTGCCGTTTGCATCAGAGGTGAATGATCCTCCCGTCAGGCTGATGGTGACGTCAATTTTTCTGGTTTTATAGGTCATGCTGCGGCACTCTCCAGCTCTGAATTGGTGATGTAGTAAAGTTGGTACCGGCCGCCCAGCTCAGACCATTCAGGATCATCTGAACCCTGGGTATCGATAAAAAATAGGTCCCCCAGAAAACCGCTCTTGGCCCGCAGGTAGTCATAGCGAACTATCCGATTGGCATTGAGGCACAGAACGCCTAGGCACACAGCGATATCGCCGACCCACAGGTCCATATACAGCCCGGTAGAGTGCTGGTGAACATGCATCGTACAGGTCACGCCATCCAGCACGATATTGAACTGCTGCGACATTTCCGCCGCCAAAGTGATCACTTGCATCACATCACCCAATTTTTTAGAAGCGAGTTAACACCCGAAACGATCTGATTACCCGCTTGGGTTGTGGCAGACTCCCAGGCCGTCGAAACACTCGTGGCAGCGCTGCTTATTTCAGTGGTAACTGCGTCGGCGGCCTCTCCCAATACTGAAGAAAGACTGGCTTTTCCACTGCTGACCGCGTTGGTCACATCTTTCAGAGTTGCGTTTACAACTGAGCTTTGTGTTTTTACGGTCGTCATGGCAACGCCGCCAGATGTTTTATCGTTGCTACTGACGGTCGAGTCCTCACTGATGCTGATCACCTCCTGAAAATAGGCATTAACAATCATCAGTGTTACGCCCCGTCCTTCCTTCATCTGGTAGTCGTAGTGGACTAGGTCACATGAGCCGAAAGTGGTGTCGGGGGTTTCAATCGTGTAAGTGTTCGCGCTGGCGATCATCATATCGAGGAGGTTGATCAGCTTTTCGCGCGAAAGTGTTGTCAGGTTGGTGAGATTCGGTATTGCCCCGCTGTATCCTGTCCAGCCCTCGAGGGTGAAGGTTAAACGGATGTCACCCGGACGCCGCACCTTGTTATAGCTGGTGAAGCTGCCTTTTTGGATCGGCGCGTTCGATACCGCAGCATCGGAGGACCGCTCGAACCCTACCCAAGACGTAGGAGTGAAAACCTCCGTATTGGCTGTGAAGGATGCTTTAAAGCTCGAATTGCTATCCACTGTGGCGACGGTGATGCTGTATCCAGGCTTTAGCACGCTGGAAAGTATGCTCGTGAGACTACCGCCCTGCACAGCGCTGAGTATCGTCGTTTCGTTGAGATTTAACGCCACTTTATTGTCCTGAGCTGTAAGGGATGATGGTTCCTGCAGAACGCTTCTGAATGTCCATTGCCAACGCTGGCCCCGTTGTCGCGCCGGTGGTCATGCTTCCAATGCTGATATGCGTCGTCGTGGTATTGGTATCGCCACCACGATGATTAACCACTGAATTGCGCTGAGCGGCCATATGAGAGCCTGGTGATGGCATGCCTGCAATTACCTTGGGGACATAAGCAGAAGTTTCACCAGGGAGCGCTGATAGGCCGTATTTATCGACGTTACCAATCCCCCAGTTATAGGCGGCCAGCGTTTTCTGTAAGTTGCCGTGATAGTGCTTAAGGAGCTGTGAAAGATATTTAGCGGCAGCCTGCGCCGACTTCTGTGGATCAAAAACATCATTCCCTGATAGGCCAAAATCTTTCGCGGTACCGTCCACAAATTGGAACAAGCCTTTTGCGCCTGCGGCGGATTGAGCAAATTGATTACCGCCTGATTCTGTAGTGGCTACGGAGTTGAGCAGCCCGGCGGGTAGACCATATTGCGCCTCAAGTTGCCCAAACTGGCCGGACATAAAGGCCAATAGTTCTTTACCCTTGCCAACGGCTCTAGCCGCCTGCGCATGTTGCAAAGGAAAAGGCACATTGGCATATGCGCCTGACGCCCCCTCTCCCTCAGGTAGTACGCCCGCATTTCCTGCGTGCAAAGTCGGCAAAGCATCATAAATCGCTTTTGCGAATGCTCCCCAGGTTTGCGCCGTCCTGATCTTCTGAAACGACTCATTATTGCCAAACGCGTAGTTTAATACCTTATCGATCACTGGTTCAGAAACAGCAGCGACCGTACCCGTCACTCCCAGTTTGCCGACTACTCCCCCCGCACCACCTAAAGACCCCAGCCCCATTAGCCCTCTGACTGCGCCAGTAAACTGGATCACCCATGAGGCAACTTTGAGACCGATTAATATCTCAATGGCGTTCTTCCAGCCGCCGACTGCATCGACGCCTTTATTGGCCCAGTCAACAACATCTCCAATGGCTTTCTGGATTTTATTTAAAGCCGCTTGTACCTCTTTAGGGTGCTGGTTTATCCATTCTGCCCACTGGTTTAAGTAGCCAATCAGTTTTTCTGCATAGGGTATAAGCGCCACATAAAGCGTGTTTTTCATGGCTGTGAACTGAGCATTCAGATCGGTCATTGCATCGTTAAGTTGCTTTGCCTTTCTCTGTTCATCGGGCGACATATTTGAAATTTGCGTGTATCGCCTGACTGCGGGTAAAAACTCACCGCTTTGGTTGCTTTGTATTTCCGCAGCATCAAGTCCTAACATCGAACCGTATTGATACTGGTCAGCCTTATTCAGCCCGCGCATACGGGACATAAGGAGCTTCATAACATCACCAGCGTTATGAGCAGACATTACCTGAGAAGACACACCTAAGCGTGCGGCCACCTGGTACACAGAGCCGCTGTAATCATGGAGGCTATTCCCCGTGTTTAGCTGCTGCTGCACACTGCCCAGCGCACCGGTAATAGACTGTGCCGTTGAGCCAGCCCTTATAGCGGCTTTTTGCCATCCATCCAGCTCTTTAGCCGACATCCCTAACGCTTTGGACTGGATCGAAAGCTGCATAACGCCTTTCGTCATGCTGGTGACAAAGCCGACCGCGCCGCCGATCGAGAGGCTAATCCCCGCGAATGCCAGTAATTCCGTTTTTAAGCCGGCGAAAATGTTTTGCGTCTTCTTGGCCGTGTCCTGAAGTCCTTTTTGCATCTTCGAAGATGCAGAACCGAGCTTCTTTTGCGACTCTGAAGTTCGCTTTGTAGTGTCGTCAAAGGAAGTGACCAGCAGAGCAAGGTTCTTTTGAATGGACTGAACCATTGGCAGCACGGCTTTTTGAAAGTCATTCAGCTGTTCAGCATCGACGCCGATACTGATATAAAATTCTTCTAAGGTGCTGGCATCCATTAATCACCGCCGCTCAATATCTGTGTGTTGTGGCTGTCTACCGAGGCTATTTCCAACAAGTCATAGACGTCTTCTAGGCTATAAACCGTCTGACATTCGTACAGCGTCGCCAACTTGGAGGAAACCACCGACGCGATCGTGACCGACACGTTGGTGTACTCGATCAGCTTTTTGGTCGGCGGAGCCTGGAGGGGTGTTTCTACTCTGCGGCGTCGGTAAAAAAATCGATGTTAATTTTGATAGCCTCGGCACGAATTTTCGATATTGAAGAAAGTTCTTCAATATCGTCTTCCTCGAGCGCACGCGTAACGGTTGGATCAGACGGGCTTGGCATGATTTGCACCTGAGCCATTAGTTCGGCTTGCAAGACCTCTGAAACCGCTGGGTCAGCTTTGATCAGCATATCCATGAACATGGCTTCGACGGCTTTCGAGGCGTTATCTTTGTCTACGGAGGTATTTTCTTCATTGCCCTTACCGGCAGCAGCAAAGAGAATTTGCGCCATAGCTGCCGCGCTACCGATCTGGCTGAGTTCAGCCCCCTTACCACTACCGTAAACGCCATTCAGCAGCCGAAGCGACCAACGGTCTATCTGCGCCGCTGACATTTCGGTGATGATGAAACGCTTACCCTTATCGCGCCCCTTGTTGAGCGAGACTGTTTTTTGCTTACGAGCCATTTAATTTTTGTCCTTATTAGGCTGAGTATTCGCTTGGGATAACAGTTTCCCAGCGGATCAAAGCAGTGATGGGCTGGACAGTCTTACCGGCCCCGGCCATAACCTGGCAGTTAACCAACACACCATTGGTGCAGGTGTACTTTTTGCCGTGAGTTGGGAAGATGATCGTGGCATTGCAGCGGAACACTGCGATGCTGGTCCGGCTGGTAGTAGACCAGGTCTGGAATTTGGTATAGGTCGGACTGTCCGGCATGATGTGCCATGTCTGATCCACCGCTGCCATGATTGCGCCAGCAGAGAGCTTGCCATCGACGCCAATAACGGTTTCGGCCAGCTCAAGTGAGTTGGCATCGAAAATGTTATCTGCGGAAAAGCCCTGTAGCTGGAACCCGGACGGGTAAAGGTTGGTGACGGTCATTGTGGCAACGACGTCAGCTGATGTAATTATTCCGCTCATTACTGAACCTCGGTGCTGTTAATGGTCAGCGACTGGATCATGCCGCCGTCGGTGTACCAGAAGTAGATGACCACGTTGTCGCGGTCCATGCGCTGCGTCGCCGTGCTACTGGCGATGTACATGTAATAGCCCTGGTTAGAAAGGGTCGAGCTGACGTCTACGCCTACGATGGACTTAATCGCGAGGAGCTCGCTCGCGTCGAGGGGCATGCCAGTAGAGAAACCGCCCCAGGCCTTAAACTGCGCGATAACTTCAGCGCACCAGGACTCGATGGTCGCGGTGCCGGAGGTGTTATAAGGCAGATAGGTTTTATCCAGGAAGCCGGTTAGCACCGCGCTTTGCAGATTGGCATTAAGCCAGATTTGCCCGAGATAGGCATCGGCCCAGAGGAATTTTCCCGTGATGCTGCCCGGTGACCAATATTTCTCGGCAATGTTATTCGCCGCGTATTGGCCGTAGAAGTTGTAGCCGTTCGCTTTTAGGGCGGTCCATTCAGCATCGTTTGATGCCTGGGCCAGCAGTCCATCGAGTTGGGTATACTTCAGCGAGTTGCGACCGTTCTGCTGGTTGAAGTTAAACGCCGCTGCCCAGCCCATTACGCTCGCTGCGTGAGATTGGTCGCCATAGACCGGGATCACCCCGCCGTAGCTGTAAACCTCGTCAATCTGGTAAGTCATCGTCTCAGTGCTGCCAGATACGATTTCGGTGCCGTCATTGGACCAGCCAATATAGGCATACCGGTTGTTCTGATTCGATTCCCATTCTGCAAAAAGCAAATGCTGGCCGACCGAACACTCAAAAGCAGTAGAGAACGTGGCCCAATCGCCCGTAGCGCCGACCAGCGCCGTAAGGTTAGCCGATGGGTCAGTAATGGCATCCGCGCCCTGTGAGACCAATGCGCCGGTAGCAGAGGTCAGCAGCAGCGATGCTGCCAGATCGCCAGAAGCGTAGGTTATTGCCGAGTTCTCGCCGGTCGTCGCCGAGGCGATGATAAAGGCTTTCACGTTCGTGTCGTAGGTTACGGTCACGGTATTACCCAGTGCGGTCTCAATCGTGGTGGCCGCTTGAGCGAAACTGGTCACCGAGGCGAAGTCGATAACTCCCGAAATCGGTGCGCCATTATCCACGGTCAGGGTTAGCGAGCCGGAAAGAAGTTTGAGCTGTGCCACGGTCAGAGCGAACGCGCCGGAACGCAGCCAGGCGGACGCCGCAGCAGTGTTGTACCCCCAAAAATGCAGGGTGCCAGGCAGAGAAGTAGCGTTGCTGTAGCCGGAGAAATACACCTCGGCCATGGAATACTCAGTCGATGCGGTACCGAAATAACTTCCCACATCGGTATCACTGGTAAACGTCAGCAGCGTGCCCAGCGGCGCATATGCGCTGTTTGTCAGGATAACCCCATTCAGATCGAGTGCATTGCCTGCTGCGGCCAGCACGCCTGGGGTTATCTGGATATCTTTATTCAGGGAGATAGACATTTATTGTCTCCAGAAACGAAAAAACTCGCCGTAGCGAGCCATATTGATCGGGATAGTTATTGCGACATTTCGTAGGAGTAGGTTTCTACGTCGTCCTGGGTGAAGAAATACTGAGGAAGCGTTACCGCCTTATCGATGCCCAAGGTTGCCTCTAAAGTCCACCGGTCTTCATACTCTGATTCAGAGTTGATGAATGCTGTTTGCCGGGGGTCGCCTCCGGATATGGGGGCTATTGAGTCGCTTAAGGATTTAAAGGCCATGCAAGCCCACTCCGAACGGAATGCGGTCGATATCAACGACGCCAGCGACTGGGCCTCACTTCCGAAGCAATCCAACTGCACACGCCAGAATGCCGTTCGCTGCTGAATTTCGCTCCCCGGATCGCCAGCCTCATTCGCGTAGCTGATTCGGTTGGTAGATTTCACATCCTCACCAAGCGAAGTCATCGTGATGAAATTGCCTGTCGGCAGTGCCACTTTGTTTTGCTGGCTCTGGAGCACCGGCACATCGACGAGAAGCAGGAGAAATTTACGCAGTGCGGTGAACATATACGATTGCGAGAGCGAGTTGCTTACGTTGTTTGCAAACATAGCACTACCCTTGTCCAGTTCGGCCAGTTCTCCGGTACAGCGACAACCAGCCAGGTATCATCCCCGATCACGAATATGTCGCCGCCTTCATCCTTTTTTCGGTTCAATCCGCACCAGTTTCCGTTCGTGTGAACACTGGCAAAGATGCCCTCGAGGTTAAGATTGTCGATGTGCTGAAGGTCTCTTTGTGAAACAGCCTGCTTCTGCACATCCATCGTCACCGGTTCAGCGTAACTTGGTGTCATCGAGCCATCGTCTGCTGTCGTGTTACCGGCCGATTTATAAATCTGCGCCGACACGTTTGGGTTAACGCTCTGAGTAGCGCTGTTGACTATAGCCCTGAGGTTCATTCGATAATCTCGTAATCAATGGCGCGCTGATATGCGCCGGTATCAACCATGGGCTTTTCAGGCTCTGCCCTTCCCTTTTTGGTTTTCTCAGCAATGGTGACCGGCGCAAGCGGGGCAAACTCTCCAGCTTCGATAGTGGCCTGAATATCAGAAACCATCACACTGCCCAGTAACTGCAAGGCAGCCTTCACTGACTCGCCAGAAATGGGCTTGAGCGCAAGCTGATATGACAGGCCGTCACCCCAGCTATCTGACTTCGCGGCGATCGTGTTGCGAAATGCTGGGCGCGGGAGGACGAAATATTTCCCGCCCCGCACCATGTGACCAAACTCATTCGCGGCAGCGTATGGCGCAATCTTCTCCCCCGTCTCCGGGTTGGTGGCGCCGTCGAGAACGCCAACTTTCATGCTGATGTTTTTGACCGTGTTGATCCGCGCTATGGCTGCCTGGAGCTTTCCGCCAACCTTCAAAGATGACCCCTTACCCATGCGAACCTCTTACCCAAAGGGGTGAATGTATTTCTTCGCTACGTAACGGCCACCAACGACGTATTTGCGTGTGGCCTGCCAGTACATGCTTCCGCAAGGGGTTTGCTTGAACCATGAGGCGTTCGTGGCGTCAGGTACCGAGAACGACACGCTGACAGAGCCTTCCGATGCGCCAGCGATTGGCCCGGCCTGGCCGTCGTCCCAAAGCGCCATCGTCGCAATATGGCAAGTCAACAGGTAAAGAATGGTCTTGCGGTCGTTAACGCCGGTCACCGGGTCATATTTGATGATCGAGACGTCGGAGTTATCAACTAGCAGGCATGCCACGTCAAACGCCTGCTGGAGCTGATCAGCGGTGAGTGTGCCAGCGAATCGAGGGTACTTCGCCGTAAACTCAGTGGAGTCAAACGTGACGATAGCCATTATTCTTTAACCGCTTCTGCTTTTGTGATTGTCGTTTCGGTATCGACAGGTTCACGGCCATGACGTTTTTCGATCCGTTCACGGGCCATATCCTCAGCACTTGCAAAGTCATCGGCTGCGATAATCAGTTCGTTACGGAACAGCTTGGTTTTCCCGTGCTCTTTGACCAGGGCTTCCCAATCAGCAGCCGGAATTTCAGTTTTTCCGTATAATCCGACAGGAATTTTACCTTTATCCAAACCAATCAGCGACGTAGCGTTACCGTTGACTTTAATGACCTTCCCATTGCTGAGGCTGAACTCAATCCCGTGAGGATTGTTCATTCGGACATGCTTAATTTTTTCTGCGGCCATGATTTTCTCTTCTGAAAATAAAAAAGGCCCCCTGAGGAGCCTTTAAGAATGTGTAAACCTGATGATTGAGTTAAACACCAACCATCTGGGCATAAGCAAACGGAATCTTGATGATGCCACCGTAAGTAGTTGCCGTGAATTTCTGTGCGAAACTCGACAGCCCCGGAACGATGCGGCCAGCGCGCAGTTTTGCGCCATAGCCCAGCAAGCCCGTCTGCATGCCTGCCACTTTTGGCGCAAACATGAACATCGTCTCGCCTGCATCGCCAGAAAGCTGCGGGAGAACAACAATAGTAAGATTGGTGAAATACTTATGCAGCATATCCAGAACGGATACGTTGAAATCTGTCGCACCGCCGAACTGAACGCTGGTATCAGGAGAGACAGCCAGCTTAAGTTCGTCTTTGTTGGTGATGATACCGTTAGATTGCTTCACCAGGCGCTGGAATAGTGCCAGCACATCGTTATAACGCTGCTGAGTATTCTTATCCACCCACTCAGTCACAGGGGAACCATTCACTGTGACCGGAATTGGAGAGATAGCAGCCAGAAGGTTTGGATCGTTCAGCGCGCCGTAAATTTCCAGACCTTCAACACCCAGCAGGTAGAATTTGTTGGCATCAATATCGATGGTCGTGGCTGCGGAACGTTGCTTTTCAGCGGCCAGATTGATTTTTGCAACAGACGACGTCTCCACTTCCAGATCACCGTAGTCGATTACGGTACTAAAGCGATACTGTTCGCGTGTCAGCCAGTTAACGTTCACACCTGACCGGCCAGACTGCCCAAAGTCAGAATACGGGGAAGTGGTACCGGTAATTTCGTTGGTGCGCCACTTCATATAGGCTGTGGTCCAGTCGCCTTTTTGCTCTTCGCTTAAAAGCTCACGCGAGTTACGAGGCGCGGTCAGGATATCGATTACTTCGGGGTCGATATAAGCGGTAAATTCAGCCGGTACGGTGGCGTTGGCACTGGTGATTAACGCGGCATCCTGCGCCATTTTTGGCATGTTTGCATGATCAATCCACATGCGAGCGCCAGGGAAATTAAAGCCGTATTTAGCGGCCTGGTTAAAGGATAATGGCATTCTATCTCTCCAATCTACAGACGCGGGAAATCCTCGCCAGTTAAGGCGATACGTCTGCGAGATTAATCTATGGGGTTATTTAGGCAGCAGCTGAAAGCGAGGTCCAGTTTGAAATTGTGGCGATACCGCTTTGGGTGTCGTAGTTTTCGACGCGCCAATCAGTCTCAACCGCGCCACTTACCGTAGCGCCTGAGGCCGCACCTGAAATACTGCCGTCGGCCAGGGAGGCAAAGACTTTTTGGCCGATAGCGACTGCTGCGGTCGGTTTGACGTAATAGTCACCACGGCGAGCAACGGTCAGGACAGTGCCAGCTGGGAGCACCATCGTGCCTGGACTAGTCAGGTTGTAGTTGAAGTTCACGATAACGCGCTCAACCAGGCCCAGCGGCTGCACAGCCTCATCGGATGATGCTTGCGCCTCGGTGAAAGCATAAGCACCAGCCCAGACGAACTGACCAACCGTTACGTCGCTCGTTGCCAGCGGGTTGTAAGGCGTGTAAATGACAGCGTTGTTTGATGCGCGATCGCCGGCGATACCGGGGGAGTAATAAAGACCAACTTGTGATTGCATGGTAATGATTCCTTAGCCGAACTTAATGTTTGCGAGATGGGAAAAATGCCCTGTCAGCTCGGTATTTTCTTCTGGCTCAAGAGCGTGGTCATTTGCCATTGCAGAACGTTCCTGTGACATCATCATGTCGACCATGCCCTCGTATGCCGCTGGCGTGTAGTTCTTCACCTTAACGCCTTTTGCCTTCAGGGCGTGGCCGAAGATAGCTTCAGCGCTGTCGAACGCCATTGCGTCCAGCTCGCCGCACACCGGGCGAACCTTCGCGGCCGCAGCGGTAAGAGAGCGGGCTTTCGCCATCGCCTGCTCAGTGGCTTTTTGCATAATGGTGTTCGCATCCATCGCGCCAATTGCGTCCTTGTTATCTTTGTTATCAGGGTCATCACCAGGATTATCGTCGCCGGTAACTACTGGCTTGCCTGGCTCAGGATTTGCTTCATCCTTCGCGGGGGCCGACGCGCAAGCGATCAGCTTTTCCAGTAAGTCGTCAGGGACTTTCCCTTCCAACAGCGCACGCAGGCTTTCGGCAACGTTGTCATCGTCAAACGCCGGAGGGTCGCTTGGGTCGCCTTCTGTACTTTCCGGATCAGCGCTGACAAGCGAAGTGGCCGCTTCAATAACTTCGGCCAGCTCCTCAGCGTCCAGATAAGCATCTTGCGCCAGGAGTTTGCTGTATTTGCGTTCGACCGCTTTAGCGAGGGTCGATGGTTTTTTGTATGAGCCAACCAGCTTAGTTAAGTCGGTGGGCGCGGCATCCTGAGCCAGTAGCGGATTCAGGGCGGTGGCAAGTGCCGCGCGAACAGCGACTTGCATACGGGTCAGTTTCATAGGTTTCTTTACCTTTTTGATTTTCGACGGCATAGCGTCTTGAACACAAACGTCAGGGCCTGCCCTTCCGTCCTTAACCAGCGCAACGTGATTCCCCCGGATGTCTCGCATCACGAAGTCATACGCCACGCCGTTAAACTCACCCGGTGTAAAATCTGGGGTGTAGAAATAGCCGCAGCTAATTTCCGAGAGAGATTTATCCTCAATCGCGTCGATCGCCACCTGGTCGGTGACAGATAACGCATTGTCGAGATAGGGTGCGTCCCAAACCGGCGTTGTGCCGACCGAGCCGACCCTGACCTCCTTCAGAGGAGCGTGGGCGCTATCCCGCTGATGGACCATGAGCAGCGGCATGCCGTTAAACATGTCAGCCGACTTTTCCAGCTCCTCAGCGGGCCGGTAGCCGTAATAGACTCGCTCAGGGTCAAGGTCTAAGCCTTCCCAGCCGGGAATCTCCTTCCCGTAGTACGGCGCAACCTGCTCTTTTGTGAGGTGCGTGCGCGAGATGTGAAGATAGCCATTCTCATCCTTACGGCGTCGGCTGCCCTCGGCATCTAGCGCCAGGGCATCGAAGGCAATACCACGCACCGACTTTTTCCTGATTCTTCTCATTCAGCCCTCTAAATTGCAGGCATAAAAAAAGCCGCCTCAGCGACCCTATTAAGCAAATCCCGGCACAACCGGACGGAACGTGCAGTTACAGTTCGGTAACTCGCCGGGCATGATCCACTGGCCGCCGATGTAAGCGCCTTTCCTCAAGTCGAACTTAAGCTTGTCATTCCCGGCTTTGACGTGTGATTGACGATAGGTTTTGCTGCCCCCGCTATGGTGTTCCCATATCCCCTCGGTAACTCCTACGGCAATATTGCGCTCTACCGCAATAGCGTTCGTGGCCTTGTTGTTCTGGTCACGGGCTATCATGATTGCGCGCCGACGGGTCACACCATAGCGCTGCTGAAGTTCGTCTCTGAGCCAGGCAATATCACGCCCACGGGAAACACTCTCCTGTACGAGGAGATCAACCTGGGTGAGGTATTGCTCGGGGATACTCTTGATCAGGCTCACTTGAGTCTGATAGGTGGCCGCCAGGACGTTTTTCAGCTCGGGCGTGTTGCGCATCTTCACCGACATACCGGCGGTGTTGAGCGCATGGGTCACGGAAGATGAAACGGCTTTGTCGGTCGAGCGCACAAACCAGCTACTCGTGATTTCTGCATGCTCGTTAAAGCGCTCGCGCCACTGCGTGAGCAGCTTTGACAGCCGTGCTGCCATTACCTTCGCAGGATTCGCATCCTGTGCTATGCCAGGCATCTGACGCTTATACTCAGCCTCGAGCCAGTAGCTCACCGACTTGTTCATCTCATCGACGATATCAGTTAGTTTCTTCTGGTACCGTTGTTCTAGCCCCGCGTTCCCCCTCGTCGCCCGCGCGGTTTTCAATATCCGCATATAGGGCCTCGTCTTCTGGATTGATTGGTAACTGGTCGGCATCTATGCCCGAATAACCAGAATTCGGATCTGCCGCTAATTTCTGGCGGACCTCCTGCGGCGAAAGGACATTCCTGTCGAGATAGCTCGCATCAGAGTCAGATTTCGTTTTCTGCGTATTGGCAATCGCCGCGTCATCGTCCTCATTGAGGCTTCGAAATTCAAAGCTGACCGACTTATCGATCTTCCCGAATTTCACGATCTGGATGATATCGAGCGCCTTCTGCAAGCCAGGCCTGAATAGCTTGCCCTGCTCGGTCGCAACGTGATCGTTGTAGTTGGTCAAGTCCGCTTCGCCCGTGTTAAAACCTGCGGGCGAGATGCCCATCGTTTTAACCGCCGGTGTTCGGTTTATTGCCACTACAAATTCGAGCTGCTGGCGCACGATATCGGTCACTCCAGAGAGCGGCGTCACAACGTTTACGATGTCCTCCATCTCCATATCGATAGCAAGCGTACCGTCGTTGGAGCGATAAGAGTTCATGTAATCAAGGCGCGTATCGAGCGAGCTGGTCGAGTTTGGATTGGTAAGAATGTCCTGCATATCCGTTTTCAGGATGGTCAGACTGAATTTCTCCAGTAGCCGGGTAGCCGCCGCGCGCGCATCTTGGAAGTGGAGCACGTAGTCATACAAAATTTGCGCCCGAGGGATGCCGAGGAAGTTATAAGACGGCTTCAGCAGCACCGGCAGTTCATCGCCAACGATGCGGATCAGTCGGCTCGCATGAACTTCTTTACTCAACACCCACCAGGTATCCGGGTTGAAGTAACGCGGGCTTAGCGGATTGGTTGAGTCGTAGCGTCCTGGAAAGATATTTATCGGCTCGATGACAGTAAAGCGTTGGAAATTCTTCAGCTCTGCCGACTTGTCCGAGATGTCGAGAGGGAGACTCAGCAAAGTGTCCTTCGCGCCGGTATCGATGAAAATCAGGCACCCGCCGAAATAGCCATTCAGCTCAGCGGCTTTGTGAAACACCTCGCGGACCTGATAGTCGATCATCGCATCTTCGATAATCTTTTTATCGTCCGAATCATCGCCGTCGCCGTCGATATCAGCAGAGATGATTTCGATCCATTCTCGGGTCATGTCGTCCGCCACCGTCTCGACACAGGCACGAATGAGGCCGTTCTGAGCGATATTCGAAAGCGCGGCATAGCCCATAAACGCCGGACCGCCGCCTAAGCCCTGTCCCATCTCGAATGCGTGCTGCAAGAGCGAGTAGCCCCCGCTGTTATTCATCGCATGGTCAACAGCTATAGCGGCTCCCTTCGGCGTTCCCAGCGTCTTGGCTGGGCCGAATAGCGCCTTGATTTCGTCCAGCGTCGGGATGTATCCAGGTTCCTGAATCCTTTCGCGCGCCGTCGCTCCCAGATTTAGCCCCTTACGCTCGCGACGTGCAGAGGCCCGCCGCGCATTACGACGTTGAGTTTTTGTTGTCATAGATTAACCGCGTCGTGATTGAAGGTTACGTGCGCGCGCCCTGGCGGCAGTGCTTGGGTTCATGTTTAGGCCGCCCGCGCCGACGCTTAATTCGGTCAACGCCCAGACGGCGGCGTCGAGCCTGTCCGGGGATTTCTTCGCGGTGGCCGGTACGTACTCTAGGTACTGATTTTCGACTTGGTACAGGTTGCCCAGGTGAGCGACCTTACCTTGCGAATAAAGCGCCGAAATTGGCTCAGCTCGGGCGAATTTACCTTTGCTGGCGTGAACGCGAATGATGCGCCCGTTGAATCCGGCGTTCTTCAGCGTTTCCTCGGCCATATCGCCGCCCTGGTTCGTCTCAATAACGATGGCATCAGCGTCGTGCGCCTTGTACGCATCGATAGCTCTGGTTGCCCATCCATTCGGCGAGTAATGGCCCGAATAGTCGCCATCGAGGGAGTACAAGCGCTCTTTGCCGCCACCGTAGGAGGAAGCGACGACAATCCCCGTTTCATCGCTGTCTGGATTGTTGGAGGCCTGCGGGTCGATGCCCACAACCGTTCTCGACTTATCCAGGAGGATAGACATCTGGTGCGCAGCGTTAACCATGTCCTCAGTCCATAGGGCGCCCTCGGCGTTAAAGCGCCGTGGGTTCTGCATATACTGGGCTTCGGCTGTACGCCGGTGAGAGAACAGCGCTACACGGTGAGACTCGTTGTGCTTAAACGGCCACAGCCAGCCATCAGGCAGGCCATGATCGATAGGAATAGCGTGAGTGTTGTCCGGGTAGAGGTCGGCGTAGCTCTTGTGGTTATCGATGATCACCGGCAAATTCAGGTGATGCCACATTTCACCGCTTCCCCCGCGCAGAAGATAGCCGCTGAGGTCGTGGTAATGGATGCGCTGCATGATGACGATCATAGGCGTGGTTTCAATAGCCAGGCGCGATTTGATCGTTTCGTTAAAGCGGTTGTTTACGCCATCACGTACCGTCTCCGAGTAAGCATCATCCGGCTTAACTGGGTCATCGATGATCAGTGCGCCTTGCCAGCCTGGCTCCATATGCCCGGCACGAAAGCCCGTTACCTGCCCGGCTGCCGACGACGCATAGACGCCGCCGCCGAACTGGTTCCACCACATCGCCTTACTGTCCGCATCATCGCGCAGCTCCATAGGCCACATGCTCTGATACGCGCGAGACTTAATTACGCCGCGCGCAGTCGAGGAGTTAAGCAGCGCCAGGTTGTGCGAATAGGACAGGTGCATGAAGCGGGCGCGATTGTTCAACGCCAGGCCGCGTCCCATCATGTTGATGGTCGCCAGCTCTGTTTTTGTATAGCCAGGCGGAACGTTGATGATCAGCCGGTTTATCTCACCAGAAATCACCCGGTCGAGGGTCTGCTGAATCACCTCGTGGTGTGGCGCGACAATCATCTTGCCGCCGGTACGCTGCTTGAAGAAGTAGCGGGAGAAGTAAAGCCCGTCCTCCTCGCATTCTATGCTTCGCGCGTAATTCCTCTGCTCAACAGTCGTCATCCTCCAACATCTCCTGTCGAGCTTGCCTGTATTCTTCTTTCGTCAGCGTTGTTGATTCGATCGGGCCGCCATCCTTCCCTGTATGCTCAATCTTCTGCCGGTTGGTATACGCGTCGCCAGCCTCTTTGGCCGCCTGCTCAATAAGCTGGGCGGTCATACCAAAGTTTTTCATGCCTTCAGCTTTAGTTGCCATGCGATCCAGAACCCGCAGACGATAGGCCTTATTGGCGATAGGGATATCCGATACTTCTTCTTGAAAACGCTTCCTGGTGCTTGCGAAAAGGTCTACCCATTTCTGGCTCAACTTGGCAGCCATAGCGTTGCCAGGGCTGTACTGAGAAACCTGCTGGCGAGAGACTTGGACATTAAATTCAGCCTTTACAAGCTCAACTACTTTTGCGGGAGGCTCAAAGCATGCTAACGATTGAACAATGAAGGCTTTGACCTCTGTTGAAAGTGCGGCCATAGGTTTCCTCCATGACAATCTGAATAAAGCATTAGGCCAGTCTTAGCAGGCACGTACCGCATGCTCTCGCAATGTCGATTCCCGCGACCTCTGGTTTTTTTTTCGCAGCGTCAATCATCTCCTGGACTTCAACGCTCGCACCGTATCTTCGAACAACGCCAATAAATTCTTCAACGTCGTGACCCCTCATTGCCAATACCGGCTGACCTTCTTTGTTGAATTTTGGCGCGCCGAATTCATCCTTGGCCTGGCCGATGTGATAAAGCTCATGCTCGACCAGTGCGCAGAATTCAAGGTCAGTGCACTGAGAACAATAGTCTGCTGCCAGTGTGATGATGAATTTCGGCACTTCACCGAACCACTCATGCATCTGCTGCTCCATTCTGGCCTTCTGCCAGCCACCGACACGCATTGCCACTTGCTCGGCTTGACCTAGCACAGTTCTACCCTGCTTTTCGAATGCCGACGATGCCCACATGATTTTTATGTCGGCTTCAATCAGGTGGGCATGGTCTTCGTTATAAAGCGGACCGTCTTCATCAAGAATTTGTCCGTTAACCCATTCAAGAACTTCGGGCGCAGGAAAGACTCGATTGTAAAAATGAAATCTGCCAGCAGGGTCTAATGGTGGCATCGGTCTTTTGATAGAATCGGTCATTTTAGAATATCCTGCTGGCTAGTTGAGTATTACCCTCGGCAATTTCATCACCACCACCTAAGGATTCAATATGTTTATTCTGTCAAAGGCACTCTATGAATGCCTTTTGCAGAATTTTATAAATTACGCCACAGCAGCTACTGTGCCATCATATTCTGAGTTATCTCCCACTACAGCAGTAGTCGATGCCAAAGCATCAGATGTAGGGTCTGTGCTGCCCGGGAACAGTGCAGCGATTGAGGCTGTCACTGCATCAGCCAAGCCAACGGTTTTGGCTTCAGTGATTTTGCTTGCGATCAGTGCTGTCACATCTGCGTCGGTAATCGCAGATTTTAGTTCGTCGGTGGTTACATCTGTCATTTTTAACTCCTGAATTTAAGGCAATAAAAAACCGCCCGTAGGCGGTCTCATTATTTATCATCGATATAAGCATCAATTTTTCTGATTACTTCATTTTCAGCGAACAAGGCATAATTAAAAGCCCCTAGTAGAGAATGCTCTTCTAAAGGAGAACCAAGTTGGCTAATGACCAAGCCCGTTTGAATATCCGTAACTTGATAACTGAAGCTAAATTTTGTTGGGTAAGTATTTAAAGTCATGACAACTCTATAACCGTTGTATTCAAAATCCCGCTCCATAGACATGCCCACCTGATTATTTATTAGAAAGGAGACCATGATGAGCCAGGCTTGAATTTTTGTTAAATGTTATTAACAAAATTGGCTAATATTTTAGCGTTACATTTATAGATACTTGTTTTTCAGGGCCACCAGCTCGGCTTCGGCGTCTGCACCTAGCACTTTGATGCCGTGCTCAACGAACGCAACAAACGCTGCTACCTCAGCTTCTGCTTTGGCTTTGAATTCGGCCAGTGCGGAAGTGGTCACAGCTGCGGCGGCAGTCGCAACGGCTGTCTCTACCACAGTTGAGGTATCAGCTACTGGCGCTGTCACTACTGCGGCAGCAGGCGCTGCTACTTCTGCACTTACAACAACTGGCGCTACTGTCTGTGCTGAAGTGTCTGTTGCTACGACTGCGGCAGCGGGAACAGCTGCTGCGGGCAGGGTGACGTCTACTACTTGGTCGGTCATGGTAACTCCTGATGATTGGGTTTCAGCCGTGGCGGCTGGGGTGTAATAAAGACCTTTCAGCCATTCGAAAAATTGCTTAATCATTTCTGTCTGGCCTCTTCGATTCTCTGAATGCGTTGGTATAGCAGTAGGATTATTTCCATGGCGCAGAACCCTCCACGCTCATGCAGCCGTTCGAATGACTGACTGCCATGCCCTTGGGCTGCATATTCTTTGTAGGCTTCACGGGCAATCAACTCATCGACGTCATTCGCCCTGGGCTTTTGCATTGGGACTTTGGTCATTGCGAGTTACCTCAATTTTGCGGATGCCATCGAGTTGATTGTTGCAGTTCTGTAAGTTGGTCAGCAGCAGCTCGTTCCACAGCACCGCCGCCCCGTAGGTTAGAGGGTCACTTGGTGGCGGCGATGGCTGGCACTGCTGAAGCAGACTTGTCGGAATTGGTGTTACCGGAACCTGTACGTATTGCGTTGTAGTGTGTGAGCAGGCTGTCAGCAGCGGCAGAAGGAATATTAACCACAGTGCACGGCTCTGTTTGCAGAACCGTTTTAATGACGACTTGCCGATCCTGACTCTTGGCAATATTCGATTTCTGGTCATCGATTGTTGCTCCGGCGATCTGGTTGAAGATGCCCACAGAGAGCGCCTGAGATTGGGTGATAAATTCAGCCTGATTCTTTGCCTGATTGGCGGCGGAAATCTCGGATTGTTGGCTCACCGTCTTACCGTAGAAGTGGAAAGCGATGAACATCAGCAAGCTAATGCAGGCCAGAATAAGCACAGTGGTCATCACGGCGATTTTGTTGATCATGAGAGCAGCACCCCAATGAACAAGCACCAACCCCACCCTTCTTTGCCAAATAGCGCCATCACGAAGGGAAAGAAGAAAAGCATCGCGGCTACCTCATGACGATTCATGATTGCCCCATTAGGCAGACTTGCCTGTCAATCTCGCGCCGGTTGATTAGCCCGCGATTACGCTGCTTGTTCACGTAGACCCACTGGCGCAGATCGTTACAGGCTTCAATCGTGTTACCGGCGTTGAGATGACGCAGCAAAGCAGAACGACGGAAAGCCCCAACCCCGACGTTGTAGGCGAAGGAGTAAAGCGCCGCACGGGTGTATTCGTCGATCGGCACCTTCACGGCGGCGTCCACGGCTTTTTTAACCGGGATCAGGTGTTTTACAAGAAGCGCATCACACTCTTTGTCAGAGTAGTGGTGTCCGGGTATCACGTCTGCGCCGGTTATGCCGCTGCATACGGTCCATACGCCGCCTTGGTCACGGTAGGGCGTGCTGCGCTGACCTTCTGCGCCGTCCGGGCCACCGAGCAGAGCAATCGCTATTGTTAACGCGGTTGTTCCGCCCAACTTAAGGATTTTATTTCGCATTGCCGGTGACATAGCCATTAGGAATCAGCCTCTTCCATCTCACCAATTACGTTACTCACGTTGCTGGCTACAGTAGCCGGATCGGCTTCAGCGCTGGCCTTTTTTCCTGCCAGATACGCCTGAAGGACTTCTGTGCGCTTCTCGTCCTGAATCTGACGCTCTTTCAGGGCGCGCTTATTATTCAGGTAGGAGCTAAACGACAATATCGCGCCGAGAATTGCGCAGAATACGTAAACCCATTGTTCAGTAGTAAGGCCCGCCGCACTGGCAAGCGCCGTAATAGTGGCCCAAAAATGTGTCCAAGCTCCGTCGTTCTGTTGGTTCATCTTCATAATCTCCACCTCCAACTTTTAGTTGGCTGTGTTTTGTAGTCGTGAGGATTAGCGCCGGAATAAAGTGCTACAGGAGATTTGAGGGTTAACCACTCGGCGCTAAATGGGGGATGGCTACCCATCTGCGCGGGAGCCTTCAAGAAAATGATTCGAATAGCTGGCGGCGTAGTTCATTCGCATCCGTCAGGTGATAATTAAGGCGTACATGCTCGGCCAGCGAGCACTGATAGTCTTCCATCTGGTTTTTTTCAGCGGCCAGCGCCTTCATCTTTCGGGAAAACTCATGCGCGCTCTCAGCGTAGAGAACGTGATCGCAGTCCACCTCATTGAAATAGGGTCGGACCTTGGAGGCGATAAACGCCAGTCCCTTGGCCCCAGCCTCAAGCATCTTCAGATTGGACTTGCAGCGGTTGAACGCTGTATCGACCAAAGGGGCAAGCGAGGCCTTGTGTCCGTCATACAACCGCATGTATTCCGCGAGCCGCATGGCCGGTTTAATCTTCTGGGCTTTGATGCCGCCGAGAATTTTTTTCCACTCCGAATCATCGAAGCGCACCCCGGCAATAGTCAATTCAGGCGACTGGGGCAAAAGCTTCAGGTCTTCACGGTGCGACGCGCCACCGGCCCAAATGAAGGGCGTATCCGATTCCAGATCCTGGGACCGGGTAAATTGCCCTTCGTCATATGGCAAAGCGTTGGGGATCACCACCACATTGCGATTAATCTTCCTGACCTGTGAAGCGAGATGCGGTGTCGTGACAATCACAGCCGCCGCCTCTTTCAGACAAAGCGGGATGACTTCATTTACACCAGCCTTGCGGAATCGGTCATAAAGGTAGTGGCCCTCATCAAGCATCCAGTGGTCATCTATGTCGATCACCACGCGGTAACCTTCACGCTTCTTCTGGATCATCTCTGCATAACCACCAGTGGGCATGCGGTTGCACCAGTAGACCGGTACTTTAGGCTGCGGCATCGTGGTCCGCTGCATGTGCTCATAAGGCAAAACAACGCGGTGGAAGTCGCAGGCCGTCGAAGGCCGCAGATCGGCAAACAGGTTTGAGGTGAGATTATTCTGGGTAGCCGACATAAACAGGGCCTCCATCTCTCACCAGTTGTTCTAACAATTTGTTTCCTGCTTCCATTCCGGCCTTCTTAACGTCGTCTGGCACAACTGATTTACGAAAGCCCGAGAACATGTCTTCTACATGAACCCCGGCCACTACTGAGAGAGGGACTTCCCAGCCGCAGGAGCGACCGCAGAGACCCGCCCGATGCGCGCGGTAAGCGTAGGTGATGTCTTCAGGGCCGTATTTTCCGTATCGCTCATCAAAATATCCGACCAGCTCAACGCATTTGCGGGTAAGCATCGAGAACTGCACCGTTACGCCGGTACAGAACAACACGCCATCGACATAGCCATAAGGCAATGTTTCAAAAACATGCGGCCAGCCGATGAAGTCCAATCCGCGTTTGTTTGCAGCCGTGATCGCCAGCTCCGCCCAATCTTCCCGGCGCGGTGTGACGTCATCGTCCATCAGGAAAATGTAATCACAGTCCTGATCGTAAAGAGACTTGAGAACGCGATTGCGGGCATAAGCCGGGCCGTTTCGATCTGCATCGGTAAACACCTCAAAGACAGCATTGCCGGGCATCGCATATTCAGGGATCAACCGGTCACCAGTGGTAATGACGCCAATGCCGATTTTCATAAGCTGCCTTTAATGAGAATGGGGTTTAGTCCCTGCCGTAGACGCTCGGGCGATACAGGTTTGCCTTATTGGGTCGTCACCATTTGGCAGGGACTAAAAAAGGTGGGTATACTACCCATAAATATATTGACGAACTCTCTTGATGTGGGTATTATACCCACATCAAGACAACATGGAGGCTTGATGCAAAGTAGAGAGTTGATAAAGCTTCTCGAAGCTGACGGATGGAAGGAGGTGGGACGCTCAGGAAGCCACCGCACTTTCTCAAAGGAAGGGGTAAGAGAAATAATCACCATACCCCACCCGAGGAAAGACACTTCAAAAGGCATTCTCCGACAGGTTCAGAAGTACACAGGAATGAAATTGTTGTAACTCAGGGCGCGGCGAAAGCCGCCCCTTTAACTCTGCATCAGCCGTTAAACACAAGAGGTTTATATGATTTACCCAATCTTCATTTTCAAAAGCGAAAGCGGCTTTGATGGCTACTTCCCTGATGTTCCAGGATGTTTCTTTTCTGGTGACACGCTTGAAGATGCCGTTAAAGATTCTGAAGCAGCGTTTGGGGCGCATTGTGATGTGTTAACCGAAAGAGGTGATCACGTGCCTGCGCCAGCCGACGTATCCGCTTATCTTGGTGATGAAAGACTCATTGAAGATGGCGGATTTCTCGGCTTTGTGGAAATTGACCCAACAAAATATGAAAGCAAGGCAGTTAAGTTCAACTTAACGATGCCAAGCAATCTCATCGCGGCGATCGATAGGTTTATCGAGAAGAACGGCCAGTATAAAAACCGCTCTGCCTTTCTCGCTGAGTTAGCAAGGAAAGAAATTGCGCGCGGATAAAGCCTAAAACGCAAAAAGCCCAGACCGGTTAAAGTCTGGGCTTTTGTTTATCTTTTTAGGTTCCGCAACGAATCAACGGAATCTCAGCGTTAGAGAACAATACACACAGATTCGGGAAAAGTAAATAGCCCACAATAAAATAGTGAACAAGCTTTATCGTACTAGTGAGATTGAAATACAAAACCCACGGTCAAGTGGGTTTGTTTTTGTAAATAAAGTTAATTACCTAAAATCCGCCTTCGCAGTCCCGCCGCCGTATCAGTTATCCCTGACAGGGCAGTTCTGATAGCTTCCAATTCATGCTCTGGGAAATCCTCTATACCATAGGTGTTGTCTAATGCGCATTCAGCAAAGTGGCTAATGTCTTGCATTAGCGCAGAGATAAACTCTAAGCCTTGATTTGCTTTAAACTCTACGATATTAGGCTTTTTATCCGGAAATTTAATTACTGTCATTTATATACCTTTTTAAGGTCTATGTTGTTAACAGCTTTCCACGCTTCAGCGGGCCAAGCCTTGACAGAACCATAAGTTTCATCTGGAACGTCTTTGCCGCTAAGTCCGTTCTGCTTGCACCACTTACGCATTGGATACGGGCTATATTTTGTTCCCGTTTCACGCTCAACCGCTTTAATGGTCGCAAATTTTGAGCATTCACCAAGTTTAGCGGCAAGTTCGTTCTTTTTGCGGACCGCTGCTGAGGCAGTTGCCATTGCCGTCGCTTCACGCTTTTCACCAATCCAAGCTTTAGTCTGGACGGCATGATCACGCTGTTCTGCCAGCATCCGGTTTTCTTTCACCTTAACGAGCAAATCCTCCAGAGCTTGCTCATAACTGAGCGGCAAGACTGATGATGTCTGTGGACGGAAGTAGGAGTCCTCAAGTTTTTCGAAAAATGACCAAGCTTCGTCAGTATCAACAACCTTAGACATTCGTGCTGCGCCCTTTTCAGTCCAGAGGGTAAGGCTGCGAGCTTTGTTCGAAATTTGTGCGTGACTATTAGTCACTCGCAAATCTTGAAGCTCATCACCTTCGATAGTAAAAATATGCACTCCTTCAACGAAACGTTCATTATTACGTGACAGATTTTTTCTGATATTCGCCTCATCGGTCCCGTAACCCTTAGCTAGGGTCACAGTAGTCAAAACGCGTACACCTCGCAGCTCAATCACTGGTAGCAGGTCAGGATCGACAAGATGAATAGATTTTGCTACATTTAAGCCAGTTGATGTTGATTGTTGCATTAGAATCTCCAATCAGTAGTAATCTGAACCGCCAACTCCACATTGGCGGTTTTTCTTTTTGCGTCGTCCAGTGCGCCTTTCAGTGCAACTCCTTACGAATCATTCCCAGCATCTTTTCCTGACGCTCACCCTGACGCCCAGAACCTTTGATATGCGCCGTTTCACGTGCCAGTACCTTGCGTGATTCTTCCAGCGGATAAACCGTCTCATGAGAAAGGTCGTAGAAGTTTCCAGCCCAGCGCGATTCAATGCTGGTGAGTGCCGGGTAAATAAGCTTGCTCATCTTGCGAGCGCGTTCTGCCCACAGCCATACGTTTGTCATTTGAAGCAACTCCTCATCTGAGAACTGCTTAACGATCGGTGCGGGTAATTCCTGCTTCGGCATCCATTCACCTTCAATCACCTTGCCTGCCAAATACTCGACCGCTTCAGCGGTCTGCTTCGGTGAAAGTTCGTCGATATGGTTTACGCCGAACTCTTTATGCACCAATTTATAAACCGCCTGATAGGTCAGCCCATATTTACCCATGATGCGATTTACGATGCCGCGCAATGGCGTGCGATCGTCAACAGTGGTTTCAGGCTTACGGACCGCTGCGCCTTTAGTCCAATAATCATGGAGGGCTGTGAAACATTCTTCCTGATAACGGATCAGGCGGTCGCGGATATCATCTCGGACTTTTGCCGGGTTGATGCTGAACAGCCAGCCGTTGAGTTTCTGTAATGGGAGACAAAGAAGCTTTCGAACCTTCCCATCGGCAGCAACCATAGAGATATCTCTACAGTTGAATTTATCCTTTTGATTTCGTAATTTAACCGACTGTCCCGTCCAATCAATACCAATGTTCTCGACAATTGGCCGCATCGCCACATAAGCCACACCCGCTGCCATAGCCGTGATAATACTCTGACCGTGGAACGGTAAAGAGGTAGTGTTCACTGCTTCAATAATTGCTATACTGTTCATGTTGGTTACTCGCTTAAGGTTACTGACAAATCAGAAGCCCTGACTGTTCGAGCAGTTGGGGCTTCGTCGTTTTCAAGCTTCATCTTTTCTCTGCCCTATCAATCCGTATACCTTCTTCAACTGATAGATCACTTCAGTAGTAAACTGGCGACTCTCCGCCTCACCATTCCTTTGAATTGCCAAGCACAACTCTTCTGGGAAACGAATCTTTCGCTGGTACATGTCTTTTGCTTTTTGCATCTCACCCCTCCTTTTTGCCTCACCGTGAGGCAAATTTATTGTCACACCGTGCGTCATTGAAGTCAACCCCACCGTGGGGCATAATTCGGAGGGATATGTATAATCAAATTTGGAATCGCTATGAGCAGAGAAGACCCTCAATTTCGAATCAGACTCCCCGTTGAATTAAAAGAAAAAATTGAAATCTCAGCAAAAGGCAGCAACCGCACTTTGAACTCTGAAATAGTTCAAAGACTAGGCTTGAGCTTTCTGAATGAAATCCCTGCCGATGAATTAATTTCGGCCAAAGAGGCAATTGCCATCGTTAACAAAGCTAAAGATGAGTTGTCGAGCATCGTATTTAAAAGAACATTTGCTGAGATAAATAAGAAGATAAGAATTGGACATACTAGTTTCAGTGTAGAGCTGAGTGATCTCGAGCTATATGGGTTAAGTGATGATGACTTTGCAGCAGTATTCCAACCGACCTTTAGCCGCTTAAAAGAGCTTGGGTATATCGTGCTAGAAACCTCATGGGACGCTGATGGTTTTTTGGTAGAAATTCCTCAGCAATCAGAATAGCAACAACTAAAAGCCCGTCTTACAGGCCGCTCCCCCCCATTTTTCGCTGATGCGGTAAACCATGCTAACTTATCGCTGTAAATGTGATGGATTCGATTATGTCGCTATCAATCGTTAGCAAGAGATAAGTATTTTTGCACAACAAAAAGCCCACCTAAGTGGGCTGTACCGAGTTATCTAGCCACCTTCGCTAAAACACTATTCGCATACCCCTCTTCAATTTCTAATCTGGTAATAAGCTGATCGTAAAAAGGCTTTACCGTCTTTTTCCAAGTATCCAGCGAGAGCACATCAGTAACCAGACAGACAGCGTTATAGGCATCAGTAGAAGGCATGCGCTCATAACCTCTGCCGCCACATCGCTTACAGTCGCATAACACCGGAACACCCTGCTCTTCACTTAATTTTCGGCTTACAGCCCGTCCTCTGCCCTTACAGTCATTGCAGGAGGACGAAATTACTCCCTTCCCATCACATTGATGGCATTTAAGCCTTACCACCTCGCGCACATTGCGTCTTATTCCACCTGAGAGCGGTGCTTTCATGGTGAATACCTCTGCATCAATAAACCCTGATGCCTGACAACTTGGGCATGGCTTTTTACTGGCCGCGCTTTGGCAGTGATCCAGATACGCATAAGTTGCGAGGATTTGCATAACGATTGGTTTAATATCAGTTTCGAGTTTGCGTAAGGCGGCAACCTTATCGCAGGTTTTTAGTGCAATATCTTGAAGTAATGAAACGGCGCGAGTTGCGTCGTTTTTGCTAATCCCAATCTTACCCATGAAAGCGCTATATCCCAGTGGCGCTAAGCTTTGAGTCAACCCCATAGCTCCCATCATATCCGTTCCAGATAAAGCGTCAGATGCTGTTGCAGGCGGCATGCTGGTGAAATTCTGCGTTTTTGGGAAGTGAAATTTAACGCTAGATTCAAGGCTCATTTCTTTCTCCGCTTTGGATGGGTGTCCCATGATTGCCAGTGGGCTGGCTGAGGTTCTGGTTTGATAGGCCTAAAGAGGTGCAGGATTAAAACCAGAATGGGCATTTATCGCTCCCCTGTTCAGCTGCAACTGCCTTATAGGCGCGGAGAACGTGCCTGTTCTGGCCGTACAGCGTGATCTTGAAGGTCAGCCCGACTGCCTCCCATTTGTTGACCGATGCGATGTGCAGGCCTGCTGCTGCAATCCTTCTCGCCTTATTGAGTTGCCAGAATGGGCCGGAGATGTGAATGCGGGACGTCTCACCATTGACGAAGTGGGTTATTTTCATGCAGTTTCTCTAGGTTGTTTTAATGCTTTCCTTTTGGCCTTGTACTCATCCCTGATGCGTTCGTAGTCTTCTCTGCGGTAACGTACAGCCTCATGCGGCCCCATCAGTTGCTGATAGGCTTCTTTGCCAATTTTGGCGATGATTGCGGGGGTGTAGTTCTCGATGTTGCCGGAAAGGTGGTTATTACAGGGGGCGCACTGTTTATGGCAGTTGGCTTCTATAAACCTCAACTCAGGGTTTGCTCCTACCGTTCGATAATGCCCGGCATGGTACTGTCCATCATGGAAACGGCCGCAGCTAATACACGGCTGTGACATATCACGCTCACGGATATATGCATTAAATTCGGTCTGGGCTTGTTTGGCGAAGTAACTGAGTGGTTTTACTGCGAGCTTTCTTACTTTGAGGGATTGCCTTTCTTGCTGGGCTTCTTTCTTTCGCCGTCGCTCCTGCTCCTGTATGCGCTTCTGCCGGGCTCTGTCTGCTATCTGGACCGCGTATTCAACTTTGTGGTCTTCGCAGCACCACCACTCATACAGCGTGCCTGGCTTAAATCTGGTTTTACATATCTTGCAGTTACGGCTCTTCGGGAGCTTCATCCCCTTCTCTCCTCTCAATATCATGCCCCATCATGGCCCACCAATCGGCGCAGTCAGCGCATGCATAAGTCTCATCGTCGCTAAGTGGCGTGCCACAGCCTTGGCAAACTGGATCGTCGTTCATCTGGTAAGCCTCATACGGTTCCAGCGGGCCTGAAGGAGTCCGTGGAGATAGTCGAATGTTTTTATCTGGCTTGGTTCAGGTGGTTTGATGGGTTTCTTGCGGTGGGGTACTCGGAATATTGCGTTGTTTTCGATTCGTTGCCAGGGAGATTTAGCCATGCCTCTCACTCCCTTTTTTTGAGGTTTTCACCATGAGTCTACCGTTAATTATGGCGTGTGATGTTGCTGCGTGGTCTCGGGCATACTTCATAATGGTCGAGCGATTCACATCCAGTATACGGGCAACCTCTGATTGATTTCCCCGTGTAGTGACCAGTAGTTCAGGTATGGTTTTCACTTCAGTTATCATGCTGCTTTTCTCTTGTTTTGCTCACCCCATCGATTAGCCCACTCGATGTGAAGCCGAGACTCTTCGCTAAACGTCACGCCCTGCTCCGTGCCGAACCAGTAGATAGCCTCAATCACCTCGACCATCTCACTGACGCGCATTTTGCTGGTACGACTGCCGAACATGACCACACCACCGCCGATTCCAGGGGCCGTCTTTTGCTCCTGCTTTTTCATCTTGGCGACCAGGGCAGTGATTAAATCTTTCCACTCGTCCTCGTCATACTTCTCGCCGTACCAAACGACTTGCAAAGACAGGTCATGCAGCAGTGGCCACATTTTCCGGTTCTGGGACAGGGTTCGTTTTGGTGGGGATACTTCGACTTCAAATGGCTTGGAGGGGTCTAGCGGGAGTTGCTTGATTTTCTCTATCAGGTTGCTTCTGTACTGCTCGTTTCGGAGGTAGAAGGTTTGTTTATCCATTCCCACCTCTCTGGCCTAGCCCGTGCTTAGCCCGCAATTCGGCGATTTTCTTAAGCTGGCTGCTCTTGCTCAGTGCACCCTTGACGCTTACCACCTGCTCAGGCTGACGCTTTGGCATGCCATACCCGGTTTCGAAAAATTGACCTGTCATGATTTCACCTGAGTGCGATAGCTCGACCAGTTGAAGTTTACCCACATGCCACCATCCATTGTCATGCGGTCCATGATGCGAGCACCCAGAAGCTCATTCAGCGCGTTAGCATCGAGATTTGTCAGCATGCCCACTGGCTTTTTGTTCGCAAGGCGGCGATCGACAATCTGGAACAGGATGACTCCCTCGTTGGTGTTGCCCCGCTGCACGCCGATATCATCTAGCACCAGTAGGTCAACATTGCAGAGGTCATTCATCAGGGAGGCCTCAGTTTGTCTTGCACCGTCTTGATAGGTTTCACGGAAACGCATCATCAGGTCAGGCACAGTTACCACGAGCACGGATTTATTGCGGGCAAGCAGCGCATTGCCGATTGCCGCAGCCAGATGGTTTTTACCGGTGCCGCAGCCGCCGCTGAAGATAAACCCGCCAAATCCATTGCCGAAGTCACTGGCATAGCGTGAGGCCTTGTCCAGCGCGTTCTGTTGCCCTTCATGCTTGGCTACGTAGTTCTCAAACGTGCATCCCCGGTGAAGCTCCTGGATACCAGATCGACCAAGCACAGCTTGGAAACGTGCCTGCCGGTTCTGCTCAGCAACACGCTGCGATGATAAGCGGCCCTGCTCGTCCTGCCATGCCCGCCATTCTTCAGGGGTCGTGAATTTTGGCTGGGTGCCAGCCGGTACGGCTCTTTGCAGAAGCTGGAGCCTTTCTTGAACGCTAAATCTGCTCATCCAGTGAAGCCCTCCGGTATATGGTTCATGGGTTTGTTAACCTGTGTGATAGTCACGTTTTTACGTGCAGGGAATTTCGGCTTAAACAAGCCCTGCCAGCCATTGGCGATACTGGCGTTTATCACGTCGGTTGGGTTATACCCCTCATCAAGGCATTCCTTCAGCAGCTTGAAGGCCATAGATACCGCCCGCTCAGTTTTTATTGGCTTCTTGGTTTCAGCTCGATTGTTTACCCAGTCCTTCCAGGCATCCGCGTTTAGCCATTCGGGGATTGGGATGCTTAACGGGTCGAACGATTTGGCTTTCGGCATAAAAGGGGATATAGGGGTTTTAATAATGTCTTTATTGTCTTTTGTAATATTGTCTTTTGTGTTTAACAGATTCTGTAAATTACCTTTTACTGATTCCGTAAAGGTTTTCTTTACAGGTTCTGTAAAATTTACAGATTCAGTAAGGTTTACAGATTCGGTAAATGTTTTATTTACTGATTCTGTAAAGGGTTTACTGATCCCGTTAAACTTCGTTTGCCAGGATGATATCTCCTTATTGATGCCTACCACCCTGCCAGACAGAGTGAGAATATTCATTTTAACCAGCTTGTTTCGCTCGGTGCTGCACCTGGTTTCCGGCAGGCCGGTTAACTCTGACAGCTGGGCATTACCCACCCAGTCCGCCGTTTTGTTATAGCCGTATGTCTTTCGAATGATAGCCAAGGTGATCAGGAGTTGGTTTTGTGTAAGTCCAGAGCCTATAACCGCCTCAAGCAGCTCATTAGCGATACGGGTATAACCGTTGTCGGTATCAACCACGCGACGCTCCTGCCCCCCTGTATCAGAGGGGAATTGAAGTATTTCTGCTGTATTCATTTGGCCTCCGTGCCGGGATTAATTCCACTGCGGTAATCAGCAATGATGCTCATCACCTCATCTTTCACACCCAGAGGGATGTGAATGAATTCAGGCCCAGCTGTTCCCTCACTCGCATCACAAAGCAGCTCAACCAGACGGCGAGCCTTTGACGCGCTGAAAAGTGGGATTGCATCTGAACGGGTGATTTTCTTCTTGCCAGCTGCCTTAGCTTTCACCAGTTGGTCAGCGGCCACGGTTGAAGCATGAGGGCCATGCTCACGAGACAGCGCCACAGCGGTAGAAGCTGCAACTTCGCCGGATTTAACCATCTCAATCAGTCCATCGCCCACCTCAAGAAGCTGAAGGTGGTGATCAACGTCTGCCAGAGAGCGCTTAACCTTTTTGGCAATCTCTCCCGGGGTCCAACCCTGATTAATCAAACGCTGATAGGCCGCCGCGCGCTCCAAAGGCGTTAAAGGCTTGCCCTGTGAGCTGCTGACCATGAATGCAATGCGGTCGGCGTCCGAACCAACGAAGTCCTTACACTCAAGGCGCGGAATTTCATGACCGGCCTCAGTCGCCAACTTGGCACCGTAATAGCGGTGATGACCGTCTATGATCTTGACGCCCTTCTCCGTTACTTCAACGGCCAGCGGCGGCAGATATTCCCCGGCAATAAACGCATCGCGAAATTCTTCAACGTGCTCATGGTCAATCTCACGAACGTTAAAGCCCGGTTCAACGTAAAGCTCGTTCAGCGGCACAAGAAAGGTCTTCTTAACAGTGGTTTCTGTGCCGTTCTTCTCTTTCGATTTGTACATTTGGGAAAGTGATGACATAATTACTCCTGTGAATTGATCCAGTCTTTTCGCACTAGGCCGCAAAAGAGTTCGAGCTCTCTTGCGGCTTTTCTTTTGTCATTTCCAGTTGTAGCCGTGAATATTCGAGCTGTATCCATATCAGGTGCCTGTAGTGCTCCAATGGCATCTTCTTTTCCCCACGCATGACAAAGTCCTCAACACCGCAAGCGGCGAGAGTTTCCATAAGCTCTGGGTATTTTTCGGTTCGGCGGAGAACGGTTGAGTCGGCAACCGCAAGTAGCTTGGCTACTACTGACTGCCGGGTGGTGATTAAAGCTTGATGTGCGGACGCCAGTAAATGACGGCCAATAAACGCAACACTGCTAGATTTGCGTGGGCTTGCGTGTTCCATGCGTAATACTTCCTGTTAGTTGATAGACGTAATCAACCCGTGGGGATGACCACTATTGTTAGTGCGACCGAATCAGTCGCGGTTAAATTGTTTAAAGAGCGGTGGTTCTATGCTGCTAACGTCTTGGAATTTGGGAACGGCTTAAGCTCTTGTGCTTCCACTCGACCATCGTCATGAATGATGACAGTGATTTTTCGTCCTAGGGCCAGAGCCTTGCTAATTGCACTTTGGCGGATGCCAAAAAGCTCAGCTGTTTTCTCTTGGCCTTTGCTGGACACGAACTCTTGAAGTGAGATTCTTTCCATAAAGGTCTCCTTGTGTATTAAGTCTTAATTATCACCAATAGTAATGAACAAGTCAACACTAAAGGTGATTGGGCTTTATCTCTTTGGGTGATAAATTGATCGTATGAAAAAGAAACCCCTAACGACTGAGCAACTGGCTGATGCCATACGGCTTAAGTCCATATTTGAAATGAAGAAAAAAGAACTCGGATTGTCTCAAGAGACTCTTGCTGAGTTGATGGGTATGGGGCAAAGCGGGGTTGCACAGTTATTGAATGGATCTAATGCCATCAATACCACGCACGCAGCGCAGTTCGCTAAGATTCTTGGCATAAAGGTTGATGAATTCAGCCCTTCGCTGGCAACAGAGATTTCGGAGATGTATGAAGCGGTCGCTCAAAATGGAACGGCGATACCGAAATATTCATACCCGCTCCTTACTAATGTGCAGGCGGGAGCATTTGCTTCGGTCGGTTCATTCCGTGAGGCCGATGCTAAGGTCTGGGTGGATACTACCCGCAAGGCCAGTAGATACGCATTCTGGCTTGAGGTGTCGGGTCACTCAATGACTGCCCCGCCAGGTAGCAAGCCGAGTTTTCCTGAGGGAATGCTGATACTAGTTGACCCAGCAGCAGACGTTGGAAATGGTGATTTCTGCGTTGCAGGCATTTATGGCGACTCAGAGGTCACATTTAAGAAGTTTGTCCGAGAGGATGGCAAGCCTTGGCTTGAACCACTGAACCCCAACCCGCGCTATCAGAGCTTAGAGTGTAACGAGAACTGCCGAATAATCGGAAAGGTAGTCAAGGCTCAATGGCCTGAAGAGACGTTTGGTTAACAGAAGGATTTGCGTAGCATGAAATTTAGATTCCTCCCTCCAGTCATCGTGCTTCTTGGTGCGGCTGGCTTCATGATTTGGTTCTTTGCAATTGGTGGGGCTGCTCACGGCGGGTGATAGTGGGCTGAGGGGGCGTTTGGGTGATAGTTACGTATTTACTGTATAAACGATCAGGTTTAGACTAATGCACAGGACAAGCATTGATGGATAGTGACGATATGAAGTTCAGAATAGTTTACGATGGCCCAGCACTAGATACGCATGAAATGGATGTGCGTGATCTTGCGCCTGCGCTACTGTCTCTATCAGATGCGTTAGAAGAAGCTGGTAAAACTATTTATGGAAAAGAAAAGCGTATATCAGTAAAAGTCAACGCATCTTTCAAAGCCGGCTCCTTTGGTATCGACCTCATTGCGCAGTCATCATCTATAACGAGTCAACTTATAGGCGTGTTTTCTGGGAATAATGCTTCTGCCGCGTGCAATATCATAGCTCTTGTTGGATTTGGGTATTATGCTTCAAAGAAATCCTATAAAGGTCTTATTCAACTAATAAAGTGGCTTGGTCCTCGAAAAATACAAAGAATTGAACCAACATTTGATGGTTGCACAATGATCACTGTTGATGATGAAAGTGAAAGTTTTGAAGACCAAGTTATTGAACTTTATAAAAATAAAAAACTTAGAAGATCTTTAGAGAAAGTGATTGCTAAACCATTAGAAAAAGAAGGGATTGAAAGTTTCGCTGTAACCATCGATAACGGAAAAACGTTTGTGGAAGTTAGTAAGGAGGAAGCAGAGTTTTTCAAGGTTGACGGCATTGCTGAAATTATGATTTCCGAATCAACGACCGAAAAGGCTCTTCAACCAATCGATATCTCTTTCCGAGAAGGTAAAAGATGGCAGTTTTCTGATGGCGGGTCTTTATTTGAAGCTGAAGTAAGTGATCAGCACTTCATTGAAGCCATTGATGAGCAGACTGTTGCCTTTGCTAAAGGAGATCTCTTGTTAGTTGATTTAAAAGTAACGCAATATATGGCCGAAAAGGGAATTAAGACTACTTATGAAGTCGTTAATGTTAAGAAGATTATAAATCCTCAGAGGCAAATCGATTTCCCATTCTAATCTAAAAACGAACTTAAAAATTATTATTACCCGCCACCCAGCCGGGTTTTTTGTGCTCCTAATCCGCTAAATCCCTATTCCCCACCAAATCACCACACCTAAACGCAGGTGCGATGAGTCACGCCTGAAGAAAATTAAAAATAAATACTCTTAAAATTCATATTCATAATCACTAACAGTAATTTATTATCACCAATAGTGTTGACTATAAAATTACTATTGGTGATACTAACTTCATCGAAACGAAACATCGATACGGCAGAAGGAACTATCAGCCGTGTTGGACAGGAGTCCGACTGCTTTTTAACAATCAGATATGCGACTGATTCGGTCGCACCAAAGCGCGGTTAGTTTTGGGTCGTTATTTTCGATAGGCGTTAGATCGGAAATGGATACCAGGCAGCAGATGGCTTACGTCGTCCACGTCGTGAAGATGACGACACCAAAGCTAACCAACGGAGTAATCCAAATGAACGCAAAAGAACGCAAGAAGCTGGCACGTGCTGCTGTGCACAGAGCTGAGCGCATGAAAGATGTTGAGTTAGAGAAGCGTGTCGCTGTGAGCCTCTCAGGCTGCTCTACGCGGGTCTATAAAGCAATAACGCTGATTGAGTACAAAGCTAAGCCACGCAGCAAGCCTGAGCCTGATTACGGCTCGATATGCATACCAGATGTTGCACGATTCGCAGCTGGCCACCGTAAATCAGCAGAAACAGTAACAGCGAGGTGATTCATGCCAATTGACCACGGTGTCCTGAATCTTCCGCTGGCGAAGCGCGGCAACTTCCACAAAGAGTTAGACGACCACCTAGAAGCCGAAAGCCGCCGCAAAGAGGATGCGCTATACCTGCGGAAAGCGGAGTTCAACAAAGCCAAGGAAGAGGCCAAGCGGCTTTATGCACTGATGGATGACAGCCTGATAAAGGCCGAAGCAAAGAAACGCGGCATGAAAGTAGGTGAATTCAGAGAAGTGCTGATGTCCATTCGCGATAGCCGACCAAAACTGGCCCCGGTAGCTTTTTCGGCACTCACAGTAACAGCTCGATAAGGAGTGAACATGTCAAATTACGGAAGCATCAGCATTGAATGGCTGCAAAGCCTTTATGAGGAAGGTGGTTATGCGGTTGTGCTGTGCGGCGACAAACAAGAAATGTTAGACGCCGTTTTTGAGCCTGATTTAGCTGCCTAACCCCTACCCCAACGTTAGATAAGAGGAGTGGTGAAGATGGATTATTTCGCGCACGATTCTTAGGCTGATGATTTTCTTGATGAAGACTACACAGAGGTTTACGCCTGAAATCACAGTGACTTTACCCTGCGCCTACTCAACAAGGGCGCATGAATAAAGTTTCTCCAAGCCCTGACGATATCTGAGTGGCTTAAAAAACAGATGGGAGCCGGTGGAAGCCCGGCGCAAAACGGAGAGAGTGCTCTTTGGGGTGTGGTGAATGTGCAGGCTGATGCGCTGAGACGTCAAGGTGATGATGCTCAAGCTGCCTGGGCACGGTTCGCAAAATGGTGAGCGGCAGGATTACTTAGCGAGAAATCATCAATGCCGGAGTTCAGTACCGGCCACCACACCACCAAAGAGCATCAACAACGAGCTGCCAATAGGCGGCTTTTTTTACGACTGAATATTGAGAGGTAAGTATGGCCTGTAAATGTTTCAAAGAAATCGAAGAAAAAATGGATGCTCGTATGCGGAAGCATTACGGCGAAAATGCAGCTGAGATTGATGAGTCCAGCTTCGCCAATCAGGTTTACCTCTTCGAGGAGGGTGATTTCTGTAACGTCATGCTTCCATACCTGTTCCGATTTTATAAGCGCAAGAAAAACGGAGACCTTGAGCAGCGGCTAACGAACGGCGACACGAAAGTCGCCATTAATTATTGTCCATTTTGCGGCACCAAGTTTGAGGGTGCAGCTAAAGAAAAGGAATCGGCGCACTAACCCCGCCCACCCAAATCAATATCGGAGCCTATATGACTTACAACGAAAAGTTTTGGCCTGCATTGACGTTTGGTTGCCTCCTATTTTGGGTGTTGATGGGATTTCTAACTTTTATTTTTCTGATGTGAGGAGCTGATTATGAGCAAAGAAACAGGCGGCACGGCTTTCCCTCTGCCAAATGAAAGTGAAACGTGCGCGGGTTATGAAGGCATGACATTGCGCGACTACTTTGCTGCAAAGTCTATGCAGGCCACTCAATCAAACCCTGAGTGGAATCACTGGAGTACGGAACAACATGCTGAGTATGCATATGGAGTGGCTGACGCCATGCTGGCAGAAAGGGGTAAGCCATGAGTGAGTGCAAGAATAGGTATTGCATAGATGGAATTGAGTTCATCCCTTGCTGCTCTGGTTTTGAATGTGGCTGCATGGGTCAGCCAGTAGCAGCTAAATACTGCCCTGAATGCAATGAAGAAAAACGCGAACCTTCCGATGAGGATGCAATTGAACGTCTCGAATACGTTGAATGGCTTGACGACTAGCCCCTTCCTGCTGCGCATTCACTGAGTGCTCAGCATGATAAGCGCCCAACTTATCAATCCTCTCATTGTTCATCTTGGCCTCGCACACGCGGGGCTTTTTTTCGCCTGTATCTAGCTCAAAGCGCTTATTTCGAGTGCTTCGACTTATGTACACCTCAACCAAGGAGATCGCCGTGAGCGAGACAACGGAATTATCAGTTATCGAGATTAAGCCGGAACAGGCTCCGGCGCTGTACATCCCCAACGGACTGGAAAGCTATTTTGAGCACATCAAGGCCAGTGTCAGTGAAGCGCCAGACCTAAGTACAAAGAAAGGTCGTGACCGCGTTGCCTCTCTGGCCGCTCAGGTAAGCCGCAGCAAAACCGCCGTCGAAAAGCCTGGTCGTGAATACCTTAAGCGGCTTAAGGAAGCTGTCCGCCCTGCTGAGCAGGAAATTAAGCGTTTTGTTGATGCCTGTGATGCGCTGCGTGATGAAACGCGCCGCCCGCTGACCGAGTGGGAAGCTGAGCAAGAACGTATCGCGGCTGAGAAAGCTGCTGAGGAAGAGCGGCTACGTATCGAGGCTGAGCAGGCGGCCGCCGCCGAGGCACTGAAAAAGCAAATCGAAGATGGACACGAGCTGGCCCTGCTCATGAATATTCAGTTCGACCGCGACGCTGCCGACGCTCAAGCCGAAGCAGAACGCCAGCGCATTGCTCATGAAGAAGAGATTAAACGCCAGGCTGCTGAGCAAGCCCGTATCGATGCTGAAGAAAATATAAAGCGTGAACGCGAGGAATCAGCCCAACGCGAAGCTGCTTTAAAGCTCAAGGCCGAGCAGGAGGAACAAGCCAAAATTGAAGTTCAACAGGCGGCAGAGCGTGAAAAGAAAGAAGCCGCTGAAAAGGTCGAGCGCGACAAGAAAGAAGCGCAGGAACGCGCTGAGCGCGAGAAACAGGAGGCTATCGCAGAAGAACAACGCAAACAGCAGGAAGCTGAACAGCACCGAGTGGCAGAAGAGAAGCGCCTTAAGGATGAAGCTGATAAACGTGCTGCCGACGTAGCCCACCGCAAGACCATAGGTACAGCAGTCGTTAACGCATTAACCGAGCACGCAGGACTCACCCGCGAACAGGCTATCGAAACACTAAAAGCTCTGATGGACAACAAAATCCCTCACACCTCAATTCAATACTGAAACCGGAGTATCCCATGCAAACAACGCAACTTGCAGGGTGGCCTTGCGTGGGCTGCTCTGAATCACTGCTCGACATTATTTTTCGCAATGCTAAAGACGCCGCTAAGCGTGTTTGGCAAACCCTTCAGCAAAAGGGCGAACCATGAACATCAGGCGCGTCCTTCAGCTTCTGGCAAGGCAGGCAATCGAGCTTAATAACGAAAACCTGCTTGAAGTCACCTGGTCTCTATTTTCACAAAGCAAGGGGGCACTATGAACCCGCACCAAACGCAAGACACGCTTGAGCAACGCCGATGGGATAAACATCAGGCCGATATGGATAAGGATGACTGGATCAGCAAGCGTGCTGACGAGTTAAGCCTGCAATGGCCAGCGACGTTCAACGAGCTGAAAAATCCTTTCTTACCCCTGAGCGCTTTCGCCCAGGCAGCGGCAACGCAAAAGGTTAGCGATGCCTACGAAAACCTTATTTGGGAAATCTGCCTGACCCATGCCGAAGCAGAATGGGCAGAGCGATGGATGCTCGGGGAGGTTGCCTAATGCCTACAACCCTTGAAGTAATTCATCAGCAACTGATGCCTCTTGAGCAAGATTTTGTGGCTGTGTGTTCTGAGCCCTCAATCGGATTTAAACGCGAAGTTGAGTATGCGATGCAGATATTCAGCTCGAATGATTTCTTGTCGAAAGTAGCCACAGAAACTTGGCCAGCGACAAGAAGCTCCATTCTAAATCTTTCTTCGATAGGGATAACCCTGAATCCGGCCAAGAAACTTGCCTACCTGGTGCCGCGAAAGTTTAAAGATAAGTTTCAAGTCTGTCTCGATATCTCCTATTTCGGTCTGATGCACATTGCCCAGCAGTCAGGGGCAATCCTCTGGTGCCAATCAGCGATTGTCCGCAAGAACGACAAGTTTATGCGCACGTCGATCGACAAGCCCCCTATTCACGAGTTCAACGAATTCGACACTATCGAGAGTCGCGGCCAGGTGGTCGGTGCGTATGTCGTGGCTAAAACACCAGACGGTGATTACCTGACTCATACCATGCGTGCCGAGGATATCTATGCCATCCGCGACCGATCTGAAGCATGGAAGTCTTTTGTCTCCAAAAAAATAAAATCATGCCCTTGGTCAACTGACGAAGAGCAGATGATTTTGAAGACAGTGGTCAAACAGGCATACAAATATTGGCCGCGGCGTGACCGCCTGGACGAAGCGATCGATTACGTCAATAACGAGGCTGGTGAGGGGATTAATTTCGCCCAAGAGCGTGGAGATGAAAAAGACATTTCCCCAGCCAGCGCTGAGACGCTTCAGAACATCACAGACCTTCTAACCCAAGGCGATAAGACCTGGGAAGACCTTTACCCGCTCTGTTCACAAATTTTCAAGCGCCCTATCACCTCAGCCGAACAGCTCACTGAGCTTGAGGCCATAAAGGCACGTGACTTTCTCACCAAACGCATTAAGGCTGCCGCATGACAACACCAGAAATCATTCTGCAACGCACAGGGATTGACGTGCGAACTACCCAACAGGGAAGCATTGACTGGCTGAAATTGAGGCTTGGCGTTATTACAGCATCGGATGCTTCAAAGGTCATTTCAAAGCCACGGAGCGGCACTAAATGGACTGACACCAAGCTGACCTACTTCTATGGTCTGCTTGGGGAGGTTTGCACTGGAAATGTAGTCGAGGTTAACGCCAAGCCCCTGGCATGGGGGAAAGAGCATGAAGCATCAGCACGAACGCTGTTTGAATTCACAACGGACGTTAAAGTTTCGGATGTGCCGATAATTTACAAGGACGACTCGCTTCGGTGCGCCTGCTCACCTGATGGCATGTGCAGTGATGGACGCGGCCTTGAACTGAAAAGCCCTTACACAAGCGCAGTTTTTATGAAGTTCCTGTTGGGTGGTTTTGACGCCATCAAGGCCGATTACATGGCGCAGGTTCAATTCAGCATGTGGGTGACCGGCAAGGATGCCTGGTATTTCGCAAATTATGACCCGCGCATGAAGCGTGAGGGCTTGCACCATGTCGTTGTTGAGCGTGACCAGAAATTCATGGACGACTTTGACGAAATGGTACCCGATTTCATTGAGAAGATGGACGAATCTCTGGCAGCCATTGGCTTTGAATATGGCGAACAATGGAGATAGGTATGGCCTATACACTCTGGGAACCCTACGAGATAGAGTTCCTTACTGAAGTATCCGAAACGATGCCCCTCGCACTGATATCTGAAAAGCTCGAAAGACCAATAGATAGCATTCGCAAAAAAGCCAAAACACTTGGTCTCAAAACCACTTCATTTCGCAAGCCTCAACGCTGGACAGACGACCAAGTCGCCCTTTTCGACACTCACACAATCGCAGAGGTTGCTGCTATTACCGGCAGAACCTACGAGAACGCCTGGCATAAGAGAAGTCGAGTTCGCCAGAAGCTTGCCGCCTAACCCTCAAGTAAGGAATAAACCATGAAAATAATGCAGCCAGTCGCGGTGGAACGCGACGATATGGGTTGACCTTCTCAGGCCGATTTGTGCTATATGCAAATGTTGGTAAATATCCCTGAAAAAGCAGCAGGTCAATATTAAAGGCGGTATTGAGTCAGCGAACTCTCAATAAGTTAATGGTTCGCTATAGGTACGTTTGAATGTAATGCCAGATTAAATATGCATATATAAATTAGAGACATGCTTCGGAAACTGCGTGACTGTCCTCAAACATACGAAAACGGGTAATGAGCCCGTTCTCAATGCACATATCGAGAACAAATTCGGTTTCAATCAATTTGCCTGTTTTTTTAACACGTGATGCAAGCTCACCGATAGCCACCACTCGGTTATCTTTGATTAGTATATCTTTAATTTCAAAATTTTCTGATGAAATCTGTGTCCGGATTTGCGCATAGAATTCCGCTGCACCTTTTCTTCCATATTTTCGACCAATCCAGGGAACGACGTGAGTATTTCCAGCCACGAGCCAGTCAACATTTTCACTAACCAGTTCCGCTATTTCATGAACATCTTCTGCTGTTGCAATACGATGAAAAAATGCTTCCGTTACTGCTTGTGGAGTTTTAATTGTCATAACGTATCAATCTCATTAATCAAAACTAAGGACCTACAGGTTAATTGATTGTCTTAAAAATAATCTTACCCTGAGGTGCTTTTCAGTGATGTCATTGAGAGCAGTTGGATTGTTACTCGGTCCGCTCTTCGCTGTGAGTTCAACTGATGGACTCACAGCGAGGAGCTGCCAGGCAATTTAGCAGGGTTGTGTCTGCGATTTTTTGTTGGATATGACCAAGTGCAATGCAAATGGGTAGTCAAGTGGATGCAAATACCCAGCAAGCTAAGCCGAAATCAAAACGAGCCGCCTAGAGCGGTTTTTTTATGCCTGAAATTTGAGGTAGTCCCCAATGCAAACTCACGAATTAAAGATAAAGCCTGAGCACTTCGACCCCGTATTTAGCGGAAAGAAAACCGCAGAGCTAAGGAAAAATAACCGCAATTACAAAGCAGGTGACCTTCTCAAGTTGCGTGAGTTTTTGAATGGGGATTACACCGGAAGCTATGTATGGCGGCGGATAACACACGTTGCCGACGTAGGTGATTTTGCAGAGGGTTGCGTGCTGTTGAGCATGACACCCGCGACACTTTTTGAAACAGCGAGGGCAGCATAATGGCTGACATCATCGACGAAGCAAACCAAGAATATGACCAACACCTCACTGCGGCGATTGCCAACCGCGCCAAACCTTTACCACTCTCACCCATTTGCAGGAACGGCGATTGTGGTGAGCCATCGGTCGGAAAAACTAGCTATTGCTGTAGTGAGTGTTGTGCTGACCATCAGAAAGAAATGTGGGCGGCCAGCCAAAGGAAATTGGCATGAGCAAAGCTATAGGAAAGCCAATTTTAGACATGTGCTGTGGCTCTCGGATGTTCTGGCTCGATAAGCAAGATGATCGCGCCATATTCAGTGACATGCGCAAAGAAGAACATACTTTATGTGATGGGCGACACCTGGTAATCAGTCCGGACCTAATTGCAGACTTCCGCCAGTTACCATTCTCTGATAACAGTTTCGCCCAAGTTGTATTCGATCCTCCCCATCTTGAGCGTGCTGGCGAAAATGGGTGGATGCGGAAGAAGTACGGTGCACTGGACAAAGAAAACTGGCGTGAGGATATCGCTGCCGGTTTCCGTGAAGCCTTTAGAGTCTTGCGGCCACACGGCACGCTGATCTTCAAGTGGAACGAAACGCAGATCCCAGTTAGCCAGGTAATCGCACTAACCGACCATAAACCAACAATTTGGCAGCGAACTGGCAAAAGGGATAAGACTCACTGGATACTCTTCTTAAAGGAGTAATCCATGACACCCGAAGAGTCAGACAACGCCGCCCGCGCCATTGCAAAGAAACTCATCACCGAACTCCGCAGTAAATCAAACAATCACACCTTCCGCGAACTGCTCGACAAATACGCCAGTCAGGCTAAGCCACTATGCCCACCAAGGCATGAGGCTTGGTTATGGCTGTGCGTCATTGTTCATAAAGTGGTTGAGGGTAAATAGAAGAGGATTTATGGACAACATCATTCAAATGAACCCGAGCAAGTGGGTATCCGAAGACTTACTTATGTCTCTCACTGGCATGACTAAACACATGATTCAGCACGCCCGCCGCACCTCTTGGATGGAGGGGCGAGAGTACCGGCACGTGGCGCCGGACCTGAATCCGAAGCAAAACAGCCCTATCATGTATAACCGGCATGAGGTTGATAATTGGGTTGAGCGACAAAGGCCAGCGATAAGACGGAGGATTTCTGCTTAAATAGTTTCGCCTTTCACTAAATGAGGAGCATTGCAATGGCGATCCAGACGACAGGTGTAGAGAATCACGGAGGATTACTACGCATTTGGTTTATGTACAAAGGAAAGAGGTTTAGAGAGGTTTTAGGCGTACCCGATACGCCTAAAAATCGAAGAATGGCCGCTGAACTTAGGAGCTCGATAGTTTACGGGATCAAGACAGGGAACTTTAACTATGCCGCACAGTTCCCCCAGTCAAAAAACCTGGCGAAGTTAGGCATTGTTCAGAAATCTATCACCCTGCAGGAGCTGGCGGATAAGTGGCTAGACCTGAAGGAAATGGAAATCGCGAAAAATACCATAACCCTTTATCGTTCTTATATCGCGGTTTGCGTAGGAATAATGGGGGCTAATAGGCTTGTGGCTTCCGTAAACCACGAGATGGCCTTAGACCTCAGAAAAGAGTTACTGACCGGGTATCAAATAGTCATCAGGGGGCAGAACCCAAAGCGGGTCAAAAAAGGAAGAGCTGTGAGGACAGTGAACGGTTATCTATCTTGCCTGGCGGCATTGTTCAACTTTGCAGAAAAGAACTGTTATATCGAAAAATCACCGTTCTCTGGCATTTCCCCATTGAAGAAATCACGAGCTGAACCCGATCCACTTACAAAAGATGAATACCTGAGGCTGGTCCATGCTTCCCCTTCCCTGCAGATCAAGAATATTTGGCAACTCGCGATCAGTACAGGATTGAGACATGGCGAACTTGGTGCCCTCGCTTGGGAAGACATCGACACGAAGGAGTGGACGGCAAAAATTACCAGGAACATTGCGGTATCTGGGCATTTTACGCCCCCCAAAACTGAAAGCAGTATTCGCGTTATCAAATTAAATGATTCAGCTATTGAAGCGCTCCGAAGCCAAATGGCTTTGACGAAAATGAGAAGCCCCATATCGGTCAAGGTACATCTTAGAGAGTATGGGAAAACGCGAACAGATGAATGCACCTTTGTATTCTCCCCTAAGGTTTCCGCCAAGAACAAGGCGGCCGGTGACTGGTATTCACCAGGGTCGATTGCGTCTACATGGAACTATGGACTGAAAAAGGCAGGGTTGAGGCATCGAAGGGCTTATGAAACGCGACATACGTTTGCATGCTGGGCTTTGAGTGCGGGTGTCAATCCTAACTTCATTGCCAACCAGATGGGGCACAATTCAGCCCAGATGGTTTACAACGTTTATGGGAAGTGGATGACGGAAAACAACAGTGACCAAATGTCGATTATGAATGCCGGTTTTAACCAGAATGCCCCGAATATGCCCCAAGCCAAAATAGCATAGCTATTTTTTCCTTTCTAATCATGCATTAAACACCCTCACTACGGTTTAATCAAAAACAGACGCACTGTGCTGCGACTGGTTTTATCGGTAGAGCGGAACAAACTTCCCACCAACGGTAAATCTCCGAGCAGCGGAATTTTTCTCTCGCTCTCTTTCACTTCGTCCTGAATAAAGCCGCCAAGCAGTAAGCTTTGACCGGCGCGGAGCAAGGTCTGCGTCGAGACCTCAGAGTTGCTCGTTTGCGGTAGAGGTTCATGTTCACTAAGGGCGTCCGTATGTTTGCCATCTTGGATAATCAACTTCAGCATCATTTCTGGGTGACCGCCCTGGTTTATCAGACGCGGCGTGACTCTGAGCAGCGACCCAGTAGTGATCGACTCGATCTTGGCCACTTTTTCAGAAACAAGTTTGGTGTGAAACGTTACGCTGCGGTCCAGCACCGCCTCGGTATTGTCGAGCGTGACGACCGAAGGTCGCGAGAGCAGCTGCGCCTTGGCGTTTTTCTCCAGCGCGCTGAGCTTGACCATAAAGCCGCCGGTATTGGTAATAATCGAAGAAAAGCTGCTCGACGACGGCGCGCCGCTGCTGTTGAGGCTGATACCTCCGCCGCCGATTTGCGTCGACAGCGACCAGTCGATGCCCAGCGATTTGAGCTCGGTTGAATCGACGTCCATGATCATCACCGAAATTTCGATCAGCTTCGGTTTGATATCGAATTTCTTAATCAGCGAGGCATACATCGGAATATTGATTTTGCGGTCACGCACAATTACCGCATTTTGCTGAATATCCGCCGAGAACATCGGCAGTGAACGGTCGGCAGGCTGTTGCTCGCCCTGATTCTCTTTCAGCGGCAGGGTGCGCCCCTGCGCCATCTCTTTGAGCATGCTAACGATACCGGGTATCACTATCTGCTGGCCGCGATAACTGTGGGTGGTGTCACCCGCGCTGGCGTACTTCAGCGGGAACAGCTCGATCTTTTCCTGATTCTGGTCGTGATTCAGCTTCTGCTGGTCAATACGTTTCGCCAGCGTCTCCACGCGAGACAGGCAAATGGGCACGCCTTCGACCTGCATAGCGTTCGAAGACGGCAGCGCGCGTACCTGGCAATGTTTGTTGTCGAGGATATTGCTGCCTTCAAGTTGACTAATCAGCTCGCTAACCGGCAGATAGGTAGGCGTAATCAGTTGGCTGCCGACTTCGCTGGCCTTATAGATGTGGATAGCCTGCCCGTCGTAATACCAGGCCAGCTTGTGCATCCGCGCGAGTTCGTCCAGCGCCTTTGAAGGCGAGACATCTTTGATAACGCCAATAAAAGGCTCATCAACCTGCGTGCTAACCACCACGGGAACCCCATAGTTGGCCCCCAAATCGTGTAATACGTCGGTGAGTTTGCTTCCTCGACTGGAGAGAAAAAAGGGGTCATCCCCTTGCCAGGGGAGGCTGGCAAGGGCGCTAAAATGACACAGCATCGAGGCGAGGCCCACGGCCAGTAACAGGTTTTTTCTCATCTCTATGCTCCAGAATGTGGGTGAAGGAGGATGCCTGATTTTTCACCAAATCTGATCAGCCAGTCAGCAATATCCTGCTGTTTACTCAATGAAGCTTCCCATTCCTGAGTCGAGAACGTGGTGCGATTAAGGCGCAGTAGAAACAACCTTTCGCTTTCAACCAACAGGGAATCGTTAACGCAGGTGGGAACCGAGGCGAACCACAGACAAACGCGCTGGAGCCAGTCGACATCACTGACGGTCAGACCGGTATCCATCGCGATGCAAACGCCCTGTGGAAAACAGCTACACCAGGCCCGCTGCTCCGCCACGTCAAGTATCAGCCGATCGCTACGCATTTTTACCACGTGGACCGACTCCAGGGCGGCAAGGGAGTCAGGGAGTTTCATATCATCTCGATTGCATTGAAAAAGAGCGGCTATTTTGCGGATGTAGACGTAATTTCGGTATCAGGTGTTGACCTGATTTATTAAGCCGGTGAATTGAACAGCGAAGCTTCAAGCTATTTGTTATATAATTCTCAATCAACCTTCCCTAAAAGACGGTAAATAATGACAGTTCGAACGGAGAATAATCCTGCGTTAAAAAGGGTTCTATTGGTCGAGGATCACTCTTTGCTCAGCGACGGCATTACCCAGCTTATCTCTTCCCTGCCTGATTACGAGGTGGTGGGCGTGGTAGTAGACGGATTGAAGGTCTACGCTGCCTGTCAGCAGCTGCATCCTGACCTGGTGATACTTGATTTGGGGCTGCCTGGCATGGACGGCAATGATGTGATTCATCAGCTCAAGCAGCGCTGGGTGGAGTTAACTATCATCGTGCTCACCGCCGACAACAACGAGCACCGCGCTAAGGCCGCACTCAGCGCGGGCGCGATTTCCTATATCCTGAAAAGAAGTCCGCAGCAGACCCTACTTTCGGCACTGCAAATGGCCGCCGCAGGGCGTTCCTACATCGACCCTTCGCTCGACGAGCAGCAGATAATCAAAACAGATAAATTGCTGGACGGTCAGGTACGCCTGACGGTAAGAGAACGCCAGATTCTGAAGCTTATTGCCGAAGGCAGCCGCAACCGCGACATCGCCGAGAGCCTGAAGATTACCATCAAGACGGTAGAGACCCATCGCCTGAATCTGATGCGCAAGCTCGATGCCCACAGCGCGGTCGAGCTCACCAACTGGGCAATCCGCCTGGGGATCCACAATTGAGCTTTCTCAGCTAAAACTTTCGCGCCGCAGCAAGTCAATCAGCGGCTGAATACGTGAAGAATCAGGCCAATCCCCTGCTATCACTTCCTCCTCAATCTTGGCGCAGTGGTCATGAAGCGTCAGATAACCGCACAGCCCGGCGCAGCCTTTAATCGCATGCAACGACTCCAGCAGCTGCGTCTGCTGATACCCCAGCCAACTCTGCTCGATGCGATTGGCGAAGGTCTTGAAGGTCTGCCAGATTTCGTCCCGTAACTTTTCGTCCAACTGCACGTCAATCAGCGGTTTCCCCAACGAAGGATTGCGCATCAGCTCAATGCCCCGCGTAAGCTGCAGCATGACCACGTTCTCGATGACCTCCATGAGTTTAGGCATCTGCAATGGCTTAGTGAGATAACCGTGCATCCCACTTTCCATGACCCGCTCACGCTCGCTGGAAAGCGCGTCGGCGGTCAACGCCACGATGGGCGTGTCTTCGTCCAGCATGCCAGACTCGGGAGCGCGCCAACGCTGTGCGGTAGTGAAACCGTCCATTTCCGGCATGCGCAGATCCATCAATATCATGTCATAAATGCCTTCTCGCCCGCAGTACAGCGCCTCCTGCCCGGAGTGTGCGGCATCAACCTGATGCCCGAGGTCACGCAGAATTTTGCTCAATACCTCGAGATTAGCCGCTACGTCGTCAACGATTAACACCTTCAGCGACCACGGGCTCAGAATCAGTGGTGCTGTGCTTTGCTCTTCATAATCATTGCCCTGCAGCAGGGTAGCGACCGTTCGCCACAAACGCCCCGGAAGATAGGACAGTGCATGAGACGCCAGCGCATGGTTCATTCCCTCAACCGGGGTCAGCCCCCACTCAAGCAGCTGTGGATGCAGCTCCGCGGGCGCGACGATTTCACCGCTCAGGCGCATTTTCTCTCCGCGCTGCGGCCCGTCCGGTAACCAAAAGGTAAATCTGGCCCCCTGACCCGGCTGGCTAGACAGCAGAATATCTCCGCCCATCGACTGCGCCAACATCGAGGAGATAGTCAGCCCCAGACCGTTACCTCCGCTGTGTGCGCTAACTTGCACGAAAGGACGGAAAATCTGCTGATGCTGGCTCTCATCAATTCCCTCACCGCTGTCCTCGATAGCGAACACCAAACGCTCGTCCTGCACCTCGACGTGCAGCTTAACGTAGCCCCGTTGGGTGAATTTAATCGCATTGCCGAGCAGGTTTATCAGAACTTGTTTAACCCGAATGCGGCTCATCATTATTTCGGCTGGAATATCATTGGCCACCCACGCGCTAAGCGTCAGGCCTTTTTCCTCGGCCCGCAGGCGCACCGCCATCATGACCTTGTCCAGCAGCGGCAAAAGGGGAACCAGCTCGTAGGTCAGCTCAAGCTTGCCGAGCTCTATCTGGTTGTAGTCGAGAATATTGTTGATCAGAGAGAGGAGATAGTCGGAGGACATAGTCGCGGTCTCAACAAGCCCCTGCTGCTCGGCCGTGAGTTCTGAACGCTGCAACAGCACCAACGCCCCCACGATGCTGTTCATCGGTGTTCGTATCTCGTGGCCAATATTAGCAATGTGCTCGCTCTTTCTGAAATGGGTCTGCTCGACGCCGCCCGGTGACACATCCACGGTCTGTTTTGCCCGACGCCCCAGCCCTTGGTAAAAACCCAGTACGCGCTGCCACAGCAGATTCTTTTCGCTCACTTTTTTCATAATTTTGAGGCCCCCGACGTATTTCAAAAGGCGAAACAGCGGCATCACGACGCTGAGGATGGCGGTTCAGGCGTTGATTCAGGTGTTTACCCGATAGTGTTGAACAGGCTCTTTGCCGATGATAGCCGCAGCCTGGGAAGCCTCCCCGGTACCTTTATCAATAAATTATCAGAGAGACCGGATGGGATTACAAACCGAACGGCGACTGGAACAGTTTTTACAGCTTGCTGACCTGCCCTCAACGCAGGTTTCGTCGCGAATGGAATTTTCCATGCCGCCCTTTCAGCTCTACGTCGAATGCCTGGAAGAGCACATTTTATTGACCCTGAGCCGAGAGATTGAGGATGCCTATCAGGGTACTGCATTCGTTAAATCACTGAGCGCCTGTCATCCCGCCCGCACCCAAGGCACGCCCATACGCACATGGCAACTAAAAGGAAAACAAATGCTTAGCTGCTCACCGGGAAAATACAGTGACGTGAGTCATTGGCTGGCCTGCCTGCAAACAATGCGCCGCATGCTTGAAATTATCGCCGGAGGTCACCGATGAAGCTCCTGCAAAAATGGCTGCTTATCATCGCCGCACGTCAGGATATTATGCTAGCGGCCATGCTGCTGCTTGCCGTATTCATGATGATTATTCCCCTGCCAACCTGGCTGGTGGATTTCATGATTGCGCTGAACCTGACTATCTCCGTTATCCTGCTGATGATGGCACTGTACATCAGAAATCCGCTGGAATTTGCAACCTTCCCCTCAGTTTTGCTGATTACGACGCTGTACCGACTGGCATTGACCATCAGTACTACGCGTCTGATTCTGCTTCAGGCGGACGCCGGACAGATAGTTTACACCTTCGGCCAGTTCGCGGTCGGCGGTAATCTCGGCGTCGGGCTTATCGTATTTGTAATAATTACCATCGTGCAGTTTATCGTCATCACCAAAGGGTCGGAGCGTGTGGCCGAAGTTGGCGCACGTTTCTCGCTCGATGCCATGCCCGGTAAGCAGATGAGTATCGACGGTGACATGCGCGCCGGGACCATTGACGCCGAAGAAGCCCGTCGCCTGCGCGGCTTGGTGCAGAAGGAGAGCCAGCTGTACGGTGCAATGGACGGCGCGATGAAGTTCGTAAAAGGTGACTCCATCGCCGGTATCATCATTATTCTGGTGAATATCTTCGGCGGGACCGCCATCGGCATCATGTCACACGGCATGAGCGCCAGCGAGGCGATGTCAACCTACGCCATTCTGTCGATTGGTGACGGTCTGGTCAGCCAGATCCCCGCCCTGCTTATCTCCATCACCGCCGGGATAATCGTTACCCGCGTCTCCGGCGAAGAGAAACTCAATCTGGCCGGCGACCTCGCCCACCAGATAGGCTCGCAGTCGCAGGCGCTGACCGTGTCCTGTGTGGTTCTGCTGGTGTTTGCGATGATCCCTGGCTTCCCGGCTATCTACTTTATTATGCTGGCGCTTGGGCTATTCGGCTGCACCATTCTGGTTAAAAGACGCAGCAAGAACAAGGCCAACGGCGCGAGCGGCCCTGGTGCCGACGCGAGTGGCGAAAATGGCACAGCGGGTGGCGCTGCCATGACCCCGGGCGCAACACCGCTGATGATTCGCCTGTCCCCCGACCTGATGCGCTCCGGCAAGTTTGCGCCTAAGGTCGAGGCTTTCCGCCACAACAAATTCGAAAAGCTGGGCATTCCCTTGCCGGACGTTCAGCTGTTCCAGGACGCCTCGCTAAGCGCTGGCAGCATGCAGATCATGCTGTATCAGGAGGCGGTGATGGTAGTCGATATACCGGATGGCCTGCTGCTCGCCGACGTCTCGACGCAGACCCTGCCGCAGGCAGAAAAAAGCGTGCGCCTGCCGTTCAGCCTGCAAAGTTTGCAGTGGGTCTCTCCAACGCATAAAGAAGCCCTTTCGATGCTCGGCGTTACGCTACATGAGAGCGAGGACCGGCTGGTTCACTGCCTGTCGATTCTGGTTGACCGCTATGCCGGTGAGTTTATTGGCGTGCAGGAAACCCGCTTCCTGATGGACGCGATGGAAGGCAAATATTCTGACCTGATCAAAGAGGTTCAACGCCAGTTGCCGATTGGCCGCATCGCCGACGTGCTGCAACGGCTGGTCACCGAAGGCGTTTCGATTCGCGACCTGCGCAGCATTTTCGAAGCGTTGATCGAATGGGCGCCGCGTGAAAAAGACCCGATCATGCTGGTGGAATATGTGCGTATCGGTCTGAGACGCCATCTGGTGACCCGCTTTAAAGCCGGTAATCCGTGGATTAGCTGCTGGATGATTGGCGACGTCATAGAAAGCATGATCCGCGAGGCGATTCGCCAAACGTCATCTGGCTCCTATTCAGCCCTCGATTCCGAGTTAAATCAGGCCATTATCGACCGTATTCGCGAGCAGACCGGAGAAGAAGAACGCCGCACTCACGTGTTGATGACCGCCATCGACATACGTCGCTTCCTGCGCAAAGTCATCGAACGCGAGTTTTATAACCTTCAGGTTCTCTCCTTCCAGGAGATAGGCGAAGAGACGGAACTGCACGTCGTCGGCAATATTGACCTGATAGGAGAAGAGTAAAATGCGCCTTCCCGACCGCGAGGATATCCTCGAACAACTGATCGAACGCCTGCAACTGCCCGCCGCCGACCCAAACGCCGGGCGACAACTGGCCGGTAAGGTGGTTGAAATCGGTCCGACGCTGCTCAAAGCCTCGCTGCCGGGCGTCAGTCTGGCAGAAATTTGTCGCCTTGAACCTTCGGGCATCAACGCCGAAGTCGTGGCGATCAACGGCGATTACGCCATGCTTTCGCCTTTTGCCGAACCACTGGGCGTGACCACCGGCAGTCGTGTGGTCCCTACCGGCAGCGTACACCAGATAGCGCTCGGCGATTTTTTGTTGGGCCGTATTCTTGACGGCATGGGTCAGCCGCTCGACGGGTTTCCGCTGCCAGAAGGCGGTGAATTACGCTCCCTCGAAGGCGCGGCACCGAACCCCTTGACCCGGCAACTTATTGATACCCCGCTGCCGCTCGGCGTGCGCGCCATCGACGGCATTCTGACCTGCGGCATGGGCCAGCGTATCGGCATTTTCGCCGCCGCGGGCGGCGGCAAGAGTACTCTTCTGGGCATGATCTGCGACGGCAGTCTGGCGGACGTTATCGTGCTGGCGCTTATCGGCGAACGTGGCCGTGAGGTCCGTGAATTCCTCGAACATACCCTGACCGAAGAGGCGCGAGCGCGCTGCATCATGGTGGTGTCGACCTCCGACCGCCCGGCGCTGGAACGTCTGAAGGCGGCCTATACCGCCACCGCGATTTCCGAATACTTCCGCGACCGCGGCAGCAACGTGCTGCTAATGATGGACTCCCTCACCCGTTTCGCCCGCGCCTCGCGCGAGATTGGCCTGGCGGCGGGCGAGCCTCCGGCAGCGGGCGGCTATCCGCCAAGCTTCTTTGCCCGTCTTCCGCGGCTGCTTGAACGCGCCGGACCGGCGGAGTTTGGCAGTATTACCGCCATTTATACCGTGCTGGTAGAAGGGGACAACCTCAATGAGCCGGTTTCCGATGAGGTGCGATCCATCCTCGACGGCCACATCGTCCTGTCCCGCAAGCTGGCACAGGCCAACCACTATCCGGCCATCGATATCGCCGCCAGCGTCAGTCGAATCATGGGTCAAGTGACAGAACGAGATCACCGCGACAACGCCGGTAAACTGCGCCGTCTGATGTCAGCCTGGCAGGAGATTGAGCTGCTGGTCCGGGTCGGCGAATATCAGGAAGGACAAGATGAAGAGGCGGATGAGGCAATGCAACGCAAAGAGGCGATTCGCGAGTTTCTATGCCAGTCGACCACTGAAAAGAATGGCTATGAGGAGACGCTTGAACTTCTATGCCAAACACTCAACTGACCCTCAAATCCCTGCTGTCCCTGAAGGTACGCCGCGAGCGCGGGATTAGAAGCGCTATCGCCCGTCTCGACAAACAGGTCCAGCAGCTTGAAACGCACAAAACCACGCTGCTGCAAAACCGCAGCACGCTGTGGAGCGAATGGCGGCATTGCAGCAGCAGCGAGCAAACGCTCGGGCCGCTCGAAATACGCGCCTATCGCGCCCAGTTGGGCAAATATTATCAGCAGGACCACCACCTGCTGGCGCAGGTGGAAGATACCGACAACGAAGTTAGCCAGCGGCGGGTCGAACAGGACAAACAACAACAGCTGTTGCGTCAGATTTTGTTGCAGCAGGAAAAACTGAAAATATTGATGGAGTAATTGTGTATATATCATCCCAGGTACAACGCAGAACCGTCTCGGTACAGGAAAATGACGGCGACAGTCACTCCTCCGACGAAGAGGATAAGCGCCGCTTTGCCTCACTGCTGGCGTCAATTTCTCCACGCGTGGTTCCCGCCAGCGTAACCAGCAGGCTCGGCTGTTCAAGCGGGTCGGCCGGGGGATTCACGCTCGCCAGAGGCGCGGATACCTTAATGCTCAAGCAGCTGACCCTGCCGAAATATGCCTCGCGCGACGCCTGGCTTAGCTGGCGTCTGACCAATGGTGCTTTGGCAGGGCTGGAAATTGAGGCACGCAGCAGCGAAAACGGACTGTTTATTCGCCTTAAAGCCGTCGATCACCAGAAGCTGATCAGAATTTTGGGCTCCGCCAAACGACTGCAACAGCGGCTAATCCGCCAGTTTGAAAAAGACATACAGGTTGAGGTTAGCGATGAAGATCCCGCAATTAAGTAAAGAAACCGGCAGCCTGGTCGCCAGGGTGGGTAACGGCCTACAGTGGCTTAACGATAACGGCGAACTCATGGTGTCTTACCGCCAGCGCCCGGCGGTCAGCGGTCTTGTCCTCCACGCCACCTTCGACGGCGAGCCGCTCACGCTGCTGGTCGACGAAGAACAGTGGTGTCAGTGGGTGCAGCCAATGCTGACGGTGCCTTCTCTCGCTATGACCCCGCCTGAGTTTCGAGATTTATTGAGTATCTGGACGCTTGCCGACGCTGGCGAATGCTGTGAAAACAACAGCATGGCGTGGCCGCAGAGTGAACGGCTCGAGGCGGGCAGTGCAGAACCGCAGATGGGATGGCACGTTTATATCCGCCGCGAAGAGCGGGAGCTGGGCTGTTATCTGCTGTCCGGCGCAGAAAAATGGGTCTCGGCGCTGTCTGACGAAGCCTTCCCGGTTTCAAATCATGACACCGCCACTGATATCAAACTCTGTGTCTCTCTGCTGGCGGGCTGGAGCAAGGTAGAAAGCAGCATTCTGAATATTTTAGGCCCCGGCGATGCGTTAATCCTCCAGCACAGCTGGCAGGTGGCCGACGACCAGTACGGACTCTTTATTGACCGACCTATCGCGACATTGCGTCAGGAGCACGAGCCCAACACTTTTACCCTTGAGGAAATAATGAACGACTTTGATGACTGGATGGACGTGACGCCCTCCCCTTCGTTTATCTCTTCGCAGAGAGATACGCTGCTCAATACCACCTTTGCCGTCACGGTTGAGGTGGCCAAATTCGAGGTGTCGTTGCAAGAGCTCAGCCAGCTGGACGTCGGCGGTCAACTCTCCGGCACCACGCAGTACGACGGTCTGGTTACGCTCAAGGTCGGCGGACTGCCGTTTGCAAAAGGCACGTTGCTGGAGATTGACTCTCGGCTGGCGGTCAGAATCGAGAGCATTTGTTAAGACAAGTTAGGGTCTGCACCTGATGGGCCAAGGTGGGATAGCGCGGGATAATAACCGCAATATCCCCTCATCAGGATCTAAAAATGTCTATATTAGACCAACCCCTACAGCTGATTATTCTACTCTTCGCGCTGTCGATCATGCCGCTGCTGATAGTGCTCGGCACTTCCTTTCTGAAAATTTCGATTGTCTTTTCCCTGTTGCGAAACGCGCTGGGTATTCAGCAGATCCCGCCGAACATCGCGCTCTATGGCTTAGCCTTGATCCTGAGTATGTTCATCATGGCGCCGGTCGGACTCGCGATACAGGACAACATCGCCGCCAATCCGGTGAAGATTGAATCACCGGCGTTTATCGACCAGATGGAATCCGAGGTATTTGCGCCCTACAAAGAGTTCCTCGAACGCAATACCGCTCCGCAGCAGGTGCATTTCTTCTCTGATATCGGCCACAAAATCTGGCCCGAGAAATATCAGAAACGCATTCCCGACAGCTTCCTGCTGGTGATGATCCCAGCGTTTACCGTGAGTCAGCTGATTGAGGCCTTCAAAATCGGCCTGCTGCTGTTCCTGCCGTTTATCGCCATCGATCTGGTGGTCTCCAACGTGCTGCTGGCGATGGGCATGATGATGGTGTCGCCGATGACAATTTCGATGCCGCTTAAGCTGCTGATCTTTGTCCTGATGGGAGGCTGGGAGAAATTGCTTGGCCAACTGGTTCTGTCATTTTCATAAACGGAGACCGAGATGAGTGAAGCCATGATTACCCAACTGGCGGCGCAGATGATGTGGCTTATCCTGCTGCTGTCTCTGCCCGTGGTGGTGGTCGCCTCGACGGTAGGCGTGATGGTCAGCCTGATACAGGCGCTGACTCAGGTACAGGAACAGACCATACAGTTTCTGGTGAAGCTGGTGGCGGTATCGATAACGCTGGCGGTGACCTATCACTGGATGGGCGATGTGTTGCTCAATTATGCCGGTCTGGCTTTCGACCAGATAACCCAGATGCGGGAATAATATGGCCAACATGTGGACCCACTGGATGCCTATCGTAGGCATGTGCATGCTGCGCCCGCTCGGGGTGTTTCTGCTCATGCCGCTGTTCAGCAGCGCTAACCTTGGCGGCGCACTCAACCGCAGCGCCCTGCTGCTGGTCATCGCTCTGCCGATGCTGCCGGTTTACAGCGACTGGCAGTCGCCCACCAGCGCAATGGGCTATGTGATGTTGGCCGTCGGCGAACTGTGCATCGGCCTGATTATCGGCTTCTGCGCCGCTATCCCGTTTTGGGCGCTGGACATGGCGGGTTTCCTGATAGACACCATGCGTGGCTCTTCCATGGCCAGCGTGCTCAACCCGATGCTCGGCCAGCAGTCCTCATTATTCGGCATCTTCTTTACCCAATTATTCAGCGTGCTGTTTTTGATGAGCGGCAGTTTTAATGAGCTTATCGACGCTATTTATCAGTCCTACGTCACACTGCCGCCCGGCGGCACGCTCAGTTTCGGCCCGGACGGACTGGCCTTTATTGGCCGCCAGTGGCGCCTGATGTATGAACTTTGCCTGCGCTTCTCGATGCCCGCCATCGTAGTAATCATGCTGGTGGATATGGCGATGGGGCTGATTAATCGCTCTGCCCAGCAGCTTAACGTCTTCTTCCTGGCGATGCCTATCAAGAGCGCCTTTGCGCTGTTGATGCTGGTTATTAGCTGTAACTTTGCCTTTGGTGACCTGCGCACCTACAGCATGCATTTTTCAGAGGTCAGCGAAACCATGCTGAGTATCTTCCGATGAGTGAAAAAACAGAGAAGCCGACGCACAAAAAGATCCGCGACTCGCGTAAGAAAGGCCAGGTTGCCAAGAGCGCGGAAATTACCAGCGGTATGCAGCTGGTGGCGGTGCTGGGCTATTTCGGTACCGAAGGAAAGGAGCTGTGGCGGGCATTGCAGGAGTTGCACGAATTAGCCATTGGCGCCGTCAATCAGCCTTTGACCTTTGGGTTAGGCCAGCTTACCGCCGCCTTTACCTCATTGGCGATAAGGTTCGTTGGCGGGCTGGGTATGTTGCTGCTGTTTATCACTATTTTTACCATCCTGGCGCAGGTTGGGCCGCTGCTGGCGACGGAGGCACTCAAGCCCTCCTTTAAGAAACTCAACGTACTCGCCAATTTAAAAAACATGTTTTCGGCAAAAAATCTGTTCGAGTTCTGCAAATCTCTGCTGAAGGTCATGCTGCTGTCGCTGATTTTCTTTTATTTGCTGCGCCAAAACGCGCCGTCGATTCAGTTTCTGCCGCTGCATCCGGTCACCACCGGACTTGAGGTCTGCGTGCGCCTGCTGTTTTGGATGCTGCTGTCGCTTATCTGTTTTTATGTGGTGATTGGCATCGCTGATATCGCGTTTCAAAAGTATGACAACAATAAAAAAATGATGATGTCTCTTGAAGACATAAAACAAGAGCATAAAAACTCCGAAGGTAATCAGGAGATTAAGCAGAAACGTAAAGAAGTACACCGAGAAATTCAAAGCGGTAGCCTGGCCTCGAACGTGGCCAAGTCTACCGCGGTAGTCAAAAACCCGACCCACGTTGCCGTCTGTCTTTTTTACCATCCGGAAACCTCGCCGCTGCCGAAGGTGATTGAAATGGGGCGCGATAAACGTGCGCTACACATCATCCATCTGGCTGAAAAGGCAGGCATTCCCGTCGTAGAAAACATTCAGGTTGCCCGTAGCCTGGCCGCAGGCACGCCGGTAGGCGGCTATATCCCTGCCGAACTCTTTGAACCCGTAGCGCACATTTTGCGCCTTGCAATGAAACTGGATTATGACGACGACGATGACGATGATTAAAAAAACAACCGCTGTTTTGATTTCCCTGACCTGCTGTGCACTGGTCGCAGGATGCACCCATCCCCTGGGCTGGTTTGACGACCAGCCTGCGGCGAAAAAATCGGCGGCAGTGCTGTTTAAAGCCACCGATGCGAGCACCGCCTCGATGGCGGCGCTGAATAAGTTCCCCACCGTGCCCCACAGCGTCAGCGATATGAATAACTTCCCCGTTGTACCGCTAAACTGGCGGATAGAGGGAGAGCAGGATGACGACGCAGAAGCGCAGATGGTGGCTAACATTGTGCCTATCGCGCCGCTAGAGGCGTCTCAGTCTGCGTCCCCAGGCGTCTCTCGCCTGACGCACAACACGCGGTATCATCCAATGATTAAACGGGTGTCTAACGAAGTGGGTATCGATGCCGACCTGCTTCACGCCATGATAAAAGTGGAGTCTAACTATCAACCTCAGGCGGTGTCCCACAAGGGCGCACGCGGACTCCTGCAGGTGATGCCCGCGACCGGCAAACGTTTCGGCGTGACCAACCTGATGGACCCGGAGCACAACCTGCGCGCCGGTGCAACCTACATGAAATGGCTGATTGAGCACTTTGACAACGATCTGACGCTGGCGCTGGCAGGCTACAACGCGGGTGAAGGTGCAGTGAAAAAGTATGGCCGCGCTGTCCCGCCTTATAAAGAAACCCAGCACTACGTCAAGAAGGTATTGGGCCATTACAACCGGTTGCAAAACAGCAAGTCTGAGCAGGAAGAAGTGCTGTCAAGCGAGGCGACACCGGTAAGCGAAATCGCGGCTAATAAAAAGACCAGGAACACCCAGAGTGAGAATAAAGCGGATAAAAGCGACATCGCTCTCGGCGACAAACTGTTGGGCCTGCTGCTTTCACAGCCAAAGGCAACCACTACGGCCAATAAAAAACACGGCACTTCAGTTAATGAACATGCCGTGCTCTAGTCAAACAACCCATCGTGCCGCTTTGATTCAATCGTCATGCCACCTGGATTGAATATAAGCGTTATCACTGAGACTGTGGCAGTTTTTTGCTACAGTTTTTATTCGGATAAACTAGCCAAGAATCCCCTTCAACTTGTTGCCAGTTGGCTCCCTGAGCGATGAGCACCGTCGCCAAACGCTCTCGCAGCGCGGTGACCTCGGCATAAACGCTGTGCAACAGCATGCCTCTCACCTGACGAATCTGCGGCACGGCGCGTTCCAGCTGATGGATAAGCTTGATAAAACCTGCCACCGCGCGGTTGTTCTGATTCTCTTTGCTGCGATTAACAAAATCACAGACGATAAGCTCTTCGTTTTCAAAACGGTACACCAGCTCAAAGTCGGTATGCTGAATGCGCATACCGATAATAAAATCACTGTTACCGAAGCGTTCAACCTGTGGCGTAAAGCCGTTGGCCGCCAGATAGCGGGTGACGACATCGGATTTTACTGCGGTATTGGGGGTTGCGGTCTGCATTTTTCTTTCCTTCAAGAGAATACGGCCGAAGCCGTATTCTTTGCGCGGTGGTGGGAGGAGAACCTGTCTTACATGCGAACTTTATCGAGAATGGCGCTCTGCAGGCGGGTCAGTTCGCCGGTCATTTCCAGCATGCGGCGTGAGGCTTCGGTGGCTTTATCAGCCGCCGCGCTGATAGTCTGACGAATTTGGGCCGCTTGAGCCTGCTGCATATCGGCTCGCAGTTCAATTTTCCGGGCGTCACGGGTTATGCCCGCGGCCTTCATACTCATGCCACTTTCAAAGGCTTTCCCCACCCCATTGAAGGTTTCGGAACCTGTCTTTACTGCATCTGCAAGCTTGCTACCGGCGGCAAAGCCCCCTGCTACACCAAACGCAGCGGAAATCGACCCGGTCACCATTTTCACCGTTGCGTTCGTCATGGCGGCCTTATAGTCAGTGTCAATCGCCTCTTTTTTCAATTCCAGAGAGGACATTTCTTTATTGAAAGCGTTTTTGAACGACGAACCGACGAAATCGCGCTGGAGATCTCGAATCTCGTTGTTCATTTTTTTCAACATCATCATTACTTCGTTAAGTGTGCCAATCACACCTTGGCCGTCGACAACGCTTGCCGTGGAAGAGGTTTCTGCGGAAGAGGTTACCGGTGCTGAATTAGTTTGATTAATCGTTGTCATTTTATAAATTCCATTTAAGTTTGGTGGTGCCTGCATTCCCGCAGGCGTAAGTTATTTTTAAATATCGATCGTGGGTAAAACCTGTCGCCGCTAAGACAATGGGCCTTTCATGCTGGCAATGCTGTGTGCTATTTGCTCCATCGAACCGTCGTCACGACTGGTCGATGAGGAGTCGGCCTGCCTCATTTGCTCCATTCTACTCGCGGCGCCCTTACCCAACCCGCCTATTATTTCATCAAGCCTGAACACCGCTGAGTCATCATACGCATGCAGAGTAATAGCATTGTTCAGTTGGCTGGCGGCATCCTGGGCCATGAGCACGGTATTTTTATTGCGATTCAGAGCCCACTGCGTTACGGCTTCTGCTATTTCACCAACCTGCTCTTGAATCTTTATTTCATAATGAGTATTAATGTTTTGACTGCGCAATTCATAACTGAGCAGGGTAATCACAGCAACCAGCGGCAGCATTTCTGCACGAAAATTATGCTCACGTTCACGCTGCTCAATAAACAATTTACCGAGTAGGTCCATCACCTCACCGCGGCTCATCGGCGCGGCAGAAAGGCGGTTGCAATTGGCCAACTCGGCCGAAACGTGACGGAGAGCCTTGCTGGCAAGCTCTTTCTCATGTCCGCTGAGCGGCGGTGAAAAGCTGCGGTCAAAGGCCTCAGCTAATTTCTCGATATTCTTACCCCTGCCTAATTCCAGCATGACTGCGCCTAACTGTGCTTTATCCAGCACGGGCAAGGAGTCGGCAAAGGCGCCGGACAATCGAGATTTACCTGTTGTTATTTTGTCATTTAAAGATGCCACGCCAGATGGCGTCGTATCGCTTAATCGCGGACTCATTGCCGTTATGCTAGTCATAGAGTCTCCGGCTTTACACCATGGATGAGGCGATGTTGACCTGGGTAGTTCCCATTTGGCTCATGGTCTGCAAGCCTTCCTCAATAATGGTGCCCTGGCCCTGCTGTAGCTCTCTGATTCTATCCAGCGCCTTTTTCTTGCTGTCGCTGTAGAGGTCGAAAATCATCTGATTCCACTGCTGGTCAACAATCAGCAAGGAAATATCCTTTTGGATTGAGGCTCGCTGCTTATCTATCACCGCCATACTCGCTTGCTGTGTGCCCTTACAGCCGGCAATAAGACCTTTTCCGAGTGTAGTAACGAGCGGAACACTACTCATAGCCTTCAATTGCGCCGTGGTACGCATGCTGGCCGTCACAGAATGGGTAGTGATTTTCTGGCCGCTTTTGACGGCTTGGTTGCCCGCCTTTTCAAGGGTTTGCTTAGCCATTTTTTCGACCGCGTCCTGACTAAAGTTTTTGGCCATCTTGCTGCTTGCCACTTTCTTGAGGAATTTCCCCCCCGTCTTGCTGGTAAAGGTAATGGCCTGCTTAGACAGTTGGGCAGTAATCAGCTCGGCACTTTCTGCGGCAATTTTTTTGGCAATTTGTGTCGCTGCAACGGAAATAATCTGTTTGCTGGCTTCCTTAGTACCGGCCTTGACTCCCTCTGAAATCGCGGTGTTCATAATTGCCTCACCGCCCTCTTTCATGACTTTTTTAGTGATGTTAGGAACAATTTTAGCCACCAGCGCATTTCTCACCGAACTGGTCACGTCAACTACTGCGCCGGCGATTTCAAACCCCATCTGCACGTAGCCCGCTTTTTCGGCCATATCATGATATTTATCGGCATTTTCGGGGTCGACAATTGCCAGGGTATTCGCGACGGCCTTAACCACACCGGCACAGCCTGCCAACAGATCCATTGCCCCGCCCGCCACCATCATCGGGTTGCCGCTCATTATGCCGCCGGCAATCTTCATGACGCCGGTCACCACTTCTACGGCTGCAACGACCCAGTCGAAACATACGCTGATAACGGCGGCTTTCTTGGTTTTGTCCTGCAGTTCAACATTGTTGGCTATTTCCTCTAAACGCGCTTTGAGCTGATCGGCACGCACTTGCTCCTGTTTATCGGAGAGGATTTTCATCACCTCGCATTTAGAGGTCACGGTATTGCCCAGAATTTCATTCGACAACAGCGTTGAGGCCATGAGCATGGAATCCATGGGCAGCGCAACGAGAGTCTCCAGGGTAAGATTTATGCCTGAATTACCTCTATCGTCATTACTTGCCGGTGGAATATTCTGCTTTACTCTTTCAAATGCAGCATCTGCCTCCCTGCGTGAGACCGGCGTGGCGGCGGCGCGCGGCGTGGCCAACGACGAGGTTTTCGGACAGTCTGTCGCGGCAAACAAGGTTTCAGCGTTAGTCTGCGTTTGAGTAACGGCACTGTTCTTTTTACTGACAACGTCTTTGGAAATGGCGCTATCGTCGGTAAGGGTATTGGCACTCATCGCGCCGTTGAGGATCATGGTCATGATATTTCTTCCTTGTATGAGGCCAGCATCCTTTGTGCGCTGCCCTTTATTTCCTGATACTGCGGTTGTGCTCCGCACCACATAGTGACGGCGTTTAATGCTTTGACTGCCTGCTCTTCACATCCCATGTATCGCAAGCTGATCGCGGTAAAGAATGCGCTACGCGGGTCATCAATTTTAAGCGAGGCTGCTCGCGTGAAACACCCTATCGCCTGGCCGTGGTCTTTAAGGCGCTGATGGCAAAGCCCTTGTGCCAGCAGATACTCAATATTCCAGTGGTCCAGGGTGCACAGCATGAGATACAAATTTCTCGCGGCGCTGAAATCCCCGGATGCGAACAGCTGACTCGCATAGCTTTCGATAGACTGCAGGTCTTTGTCGTCAACGTTGGACATCATGCGCAGCGAACCCCCGCGCGCCAAAAAGTACTCGAACAGTTCACTGTCGCTGGCGTTCTGATAATCAAAACTATTTTCTAACATCGGTCACTCCTTGAGATGGAACTCTAATCAGGCAGGCTTCATGCCTGCCGTGAGGCGATTAGTCCAAAAATTTTAATTGTCAGGCAAATGAACGGCGGTGCTTCTTGGCGATAGGTGCACGCGCTGGTTTCTCGGCGGCCGTTTCGGCTTTAACCTCTGCGTTTAAGGAGCTGGCCGCTGATTTTTTAGCCACACTCACCCCCACTTTCTCTTCAGGAATAAGCTGCTTCAATTGGCGACCCAATTCGTCAAAGGTCTTTTTGACCACCGCCACCTTTTCAACCATCGGCTGATGAAGCGGTTTATCACCCTTGGTCATCACGTCGCTCAATTTTTTCAACTTACTCATCGCAATCGGGCAGCTGTCGGCATTTTGATAGATCTGGCCAATTTCACCCTGAAGAGACTTAAACTCTTCAATTTGCTTTTTAAAACCGAGACGACGTCTTTGCAGCGCATCGATCATGCCTTTCAGTTCTTCCATTTGCTTCGATTCATTCATTTCTTATTTCCTCAATATATTAATTCACGGGAATGTTCGAACCGAAGGCACGGTTTCCCGTCACAGGCTATTCGTTATCGAATTGACTGTGCGATCGATTTAGTTGATTCACCGTTCATGCTCTGCACGGCGTTGGCCATCGCTACCGCAGTGTTAAAACTCTGCATCAGCTGTTGTAATTTTAATTGGCTGCTTTGCACAAAGTCGGTGGCGCGAGTGGCGGTTGATTCGAGTGCACCTTTAATTTCTTCAAGCGCAGCTTTGTCTAATTTAGGATCCTCATATTTTGGTGGAAAAGTATCAGTGAGCGCAGCCTTGATTTTCTGAATGTTTGCGCTATTTACACTATAAGACTGAGTCGTCTTGTCATATTTTAAGATTGACAGAGCATAGGTGTTTGCATCTTTACCCTCAAATTTAACGCCTTTACTTTCCAAATAAGACAAGGCAGTATGAATCCCCATGAGATCTTTACCCGATATTGCCCCACCCTTATTTCTAGCCAAGAGTTTATTTAAAAAATCAATTTGCTCCTGAATTTTCTTTGATTCTTCTGTCAACTCAGGGGATATTTCATTTGCTTTTAAATACTCGTCAATATTCTTACCCGCAACAAGAATATTGTTTTTTTTCATATAGTCGATGACGTCCTGAGGCAACTTGCCGACGTCTTCACCGCTTGCCAGCTTGGCAACAATGCCTTCAACGCGGTTGGCTAAATCGGTGGCGTCACGGCCTACCGCGGTTTTGTCCTGCATTTGCTTAAATTTACCCTGCGCAAGCTCGGTAAACATCAGCATCATCTCTTCCATGGTCACCATCGCGCCACCCATCATCGAATGGTTTTTCATCGCTTTGAGATAGTCGAGGTCGTTCTTTTCATTATTTGAATCGGGTACTTCGCCAGCGCTGAATGCGCTGATATTTTCGTTAGTGATAGTGGTCATAATAGGTAATTCCTTTTAAGTGTTTTAACCGCTGGCGGGATTTCCCGTCCGCCAACCCATTATTTATTATTCGATTAATTAACGAATCGACTGAGCAATTGATTTAGTTGATTCACCGTTCATGCTCTGCACGGCGTTGGCCATCGCTACTGCAGTGTTAAAACTCTGCATCAGCTGTTGTAATTTTAATTGGCTACTTTGCACAAAGTCGGTGGCGCGAGTGGCGGTTGATTCGAGTGCACCCTTAACTTCTTCCAACTCAGATTTGAGTAATTGTATCGTCCCGGCAGCTGCATTAAGCCTCTTTTGAGCCGCTTCCAACTGTTTCTCTGCGGCCTCAAGCTCTTTGGGTGTCGAGGCTTTAGCAACGTTAGCTTTGCAAACGCCCACTTCATTCTGACGTTCAGTAACGTTGCCTTGAAGATTCGCATGCCAGGAAATACTTTTCATATATTCGTCAATAGATTTCCCTCCAACGAGGATGTTATTTTTTTGCATATATTCAATAACATCCTTAGGAAGATGATCCATAGAATCACCGTCTTTCAGTTTGGCAATAATCCCTTCAACGCGGTTTGCCATATCGGTGGCGTCACGGCCTACTGCGGTTTTATCCTGCATTTGCTTAAATTTACCCTGCGCAAGCTCGGTAAACATCAGCATCATCTCTTCCATGGTCACCATCGCGCCGCCCATCATCGAGTGGTTTTTCATCGCTTTGAGATAGTCGAGATCGTTCTTTTCATTATTTGAATCGGGTACTTCGCCAGCGCTGAATGCGCTGATATTTTCGTTAGTAATAGTGGTCATAATGGTAATTCCTTTTAAGTGTTTTAGACCGGTGACGGAGTTTCCCTTCCGCCAACCCATTATTTATTATTCGATTAATTAACGAATCGACTGAGCAATCGACTTAGTTGATTCACCGTTCATGCTCTGCACGGCGTTGGCCATCGCTACCGCAGTGTTAAAACTCTGCATCAGCTGTTGTAATTTTAATTGGCTGCTTTGCACAAAATCTGTTGCGCGGGTGGCGGTGGATTCGAGCGCGTTTTTAACTTCTTCAAGCTGGGATTTTGACATCTTTTTGACGATGTTCTCTGGATCACCCCCTTCTTTTTTTACTTGTGCGGCATAGGATTTTTTTTCTTTTTCAATACGAGCAGTATCCCCCTTATGTTCAGGCGCCAAATTTTTCTCATCTTTCCAATACTGGTAATGCCATTCCGCTTGCGTATATCCCACGCCTTCTAAGAAATCATCAACACTCTTCCCGCCGATCAGAATGTTATTCTTTTTCATATAATCGATCACGTCTTGGGGCAACTCGCCAAGATCATCACCGCTTGCCAGCTTGGCAACAATCCCTTCAACGCGGTTGGCTAAATCGGTAGCGTCACGGCCTACTGCGGTTTTGTCCTGCATTTGCTTAAACTTACCCTGCGCAAGCTCGGTAAACATCAGCATCATCTCTTCCATAGTCACCATCGCGCCGCCCATCATCGAGTGGTTTTTCATCGCTTTGAGATAGTCGAGATCGTTCTTTTCATCATTGGATTGTGGTACTTCGCCAGCGCTGAATGCGCTGATATTTTCGTTGGTGATGGTGGTCATAATGGTAATTCCTTTTATTTACTTTCCATTTATTTTACCGGCGGGTAATACCGCACCGGCTTTTGATTAATTTTTACTTATAACTTTCAATTACGAGACATTATTAACGAATCGACTGAGCAATTGATTTAGTTGATTCACCGTTCATGCTCTGTACGGCGTTGGCCATTGCTACCGCAGTGTTAAAACTCTGCATCAGCTGTTGTAATTTTAACTGGCTGCTTTGCACAAAGTCGGTGGCGCGAGTGGCGGTGGATTCGAGTGCGCCTTTAAATTCTTCGAGCTGGGCTTTATCAAGTTTAGCTCCACTGCCACCTGCAGAAGCGAGATATTCCTTAACAGATTTACCCGCAATCTGAATATTATTTTTCTCCATATAGTCGATAACGTCCTTCGGAAGTACTGCCGTACTTTTGTCATCTCCCAGCTTGGCAATAATCCCTTCAACGCGGTTGGCTAAATCGGTGGCGTCACGGCCTACCGCGGTTTTGTCCTGCATTTGCTTAAATTTACCCTGCGCAAGCTCGGTAAACATCAGCATCATCTCTTCCATGGTCACCATCGCGCCACCCATCATCGAGTGGTTTTTCATCGCTTTGAGATAGTCGAGATCGTTCTTTTCATCATTGGATTGTGGAACTTCGCCAGCGCTGAATGCGCTGATATTTTCGTTGGTGATGGTGGTCATAATGGTAATTCCTTTTAAGTGTTTTAATCGCTGGTGGAATTTCCCTTCCGCCAACCAATATTTATTATTTGATTAATTAACGAATCGACTGAGCAATTGATTTAGTTGATTCACCGTTCATGCTCTGCACGGCGTTGGCCATCGCTACCGCAGTGTTAAAACTCTGCATTAGCTGTTGTAATTTTAGCTGGCTGCTTTGTACAAAATCGGTGGCGCGGGTGGCGGTGGATTCGAGCGCGCCTTTAATTTCTTCCATCTCGGCTTTGGTAAATTCCACTTTAGTCAAAGCTTCATAAAGGCCTTTTTTAGCACTTTTCAGCTCTGAGGTTGCTTTCTCTACCTCAGCGGGGGTCTTGGCGTTCGCGAGAGCCTTCTCTGCGGTATTCACTTTACCCTGAGCATTATTAATTTCAGTCTTCTTGGCCGGGATGCTCGTCGCGGCAAGCACATAGTCTTTGACCGATTTTCCAGCGATAAGAATATTGTTTTTATCCATATATTCCAGAACGTCCGCCGGTATCTTTCCGTTTTTATCACCTTCCACTTTGGCAATAATCCCTTCAACGCGGTTAGCCATATCGGTGGCGTCACGGCCTACTGCGGTTTTGTCCTGCATTTGCTTAAATTTACCCTGCGCAAGTTCGGTAAACATCAGCATCATCTCTTCCATGGTGACCATCGCGCCGCCCATCATCGAGTGATTTTTCATCGCCTTGAGATAGTCGAGGTCATTCTTTTCATTATTTGAATCGGGTACTTCGCCAGCGCTGAATGCACTGATATTTTCGTTGGTGATGGTGGTCATAATGGTAATTCCTTTTATTTACTTTCCGTTTTTTTTCGCCGGCAGGGAATTCCACACCGGCGGACATTTACTTTTTACTTCTCGTCTTTTAATTCAAAACGCTATTAACGAATTGACTGAGCGATTGCTTTAGTCGATTCTGCGTTCATGCTCTGTACGGCGTTAGCCATGGCTACCGCGGTGTTAAAGCTCTGCATAAGCTGCTGCAGTTTCAACTGATCTTGCTGTACAAAATCGGTTGCACGGGTAGAGGCTGATTCCAGGGTGCTCTGAATGGATTTCAGGGCTTTTTTGTCTAAATTAATCGCGCCAGTGCCTTCATTTGGCACCGTAGGGAGTGTGCCAGCAACATTATCTGCATTGTCACCCGCAGCACCGTTTACCGGCTTGGTCTGGTCCATGGTGCCGAATTTGCCTGCCTCTTTTGGTTTAGAAGCACCGTTGATGAAATCACCAATCGGCTTGTTGTTAACCAGAATGTTGTTGTCTTTAATATAATCAAGAATGTCTTGATCCAGGGTAGCCGTACCGTCTGCTGTAGCAATATTTGCCAGAGCGGACTCGACTCTTGTTGCCATATCGGAAGCGTCACGACCAACGTTGGTTTTCTCTCTCATCTGCTCAAACTTCTTAGCAGCCAGCTCGGTAAACATCAGCATCATCTCTTCCATGGTGACCATTGCGTCTCCCATGATGGAGTGGTTCTTCATCGCCATCAGATAGTCGTTCTTCTGAACGTCATTTTTATCCGCAACGGCGGTCGATTGTGCTGTGTTTACTCTTACTGTATCAATGTGGCTCATTACTTATTTCCTGTTAATTGATAGATGTTGCTCACAACGCTTTCCTAAATAATTTCGCTCCCTGCTGCGCTGCTAGTGGAGCCATATTAGCGATTCAAAAAAAGCAAACTTTCTGATTTCTGCAAAAACTTCTGTTTTTTCTCACAGCACTTTTTAATTGCAAATTAATATTGGCCGGCTTGCGCTCAATCAATGTCAGGTCAACACCTGATGTCTTCAAAATGGCATATAGAAGAAAATAAAATCGTATTAGAAATTCACTAACGGAAAATACGATGCCAGCAATAAGATTTATCGTAACCAAATGCGAGATATCCTTTTCTCATAAAGGAGGACTGCATGCATTTCCGGCTAATAGCCTGATAATTACCGATAATCATGCCCAAATGGTTGGCAAGATTGAAAGCGCCAATACCATTATTATGGATTTTTTTTGTTCGGATTTGCAGCAGCTTTATTCAACGGTCACGGAATTGCTTGATACTAACGTTCAACAAACCCTGAACCATGAATTAATAAAAACCGTAGGTGCAGAACACGCTGTTATAGAGGTGTTGTATTCCCTCGCAACTTTATCCGCAGACAGTTTTCTTCAATTTTGTTACACCTATTGCCTCAGCCGCGAAAGAACCTATTTTTCAGCGCTGCTTCGCCAACGAGTCTCCGGCAACAAAGAGTTTTGTCATTTTATTGAAGAAAACTTTCTTCAGCAGTGGCCGATTGCCAAATTAGCCGAAGAGCTGGACATACCTTTAAGGAAATTTAACCAACTTTTTCAAGATACCTATGGAAAACCCGCCAAACGCTGGCTGCTTGAGCGCAGGCTTGAACATGCCAAAAAGCTGCTGATTACTACCCCGCTGCGGGTCATTGATATCGCGCTGGAGTGTGGTTTTTCCAATCATGCCCATTTCACCGATACCTTTCGCCGCCATTACAGCTGCAATCCGAAACAGGTGCGGGAATACAAACGCCAAGAAAGTCACCAAGAAATCAGAATCTGAGGAAAACCTATGGATATTGAAGCCGTCACCAATCAGCTTTCACAGCTGGTAGAGAGCGCAGGTAATGAAGTTCAGGCGAAGGTTACCGCCGGCGATATGAATGACCCTGCGCAAATGTTGAAAGCCCAGTTTGCAATCCAGCAGTACTCGGTTTTTGTCAGCTATGAGAGCGCCATCATGCGCGCCGTCAAAGATATGTTGTCAGGGATTATTCAAAAAATATGATACCGCTCGATGCTTCACTCCGCCGACTGATGGTCGAAACTAGCCTGATGGCCGTGAACCACGGCTTTCACACCCAGGCACGTACCCTTCTGGCCGCACTGCCACTGCTCACCGAGAACCATGAGGCGCAGAAAATTATCGAAGCCACGCTGCTTATCGGCCTCGGCGAGAACAAGGCCGCCGCGTTGTCCCTCAAGGGTAATACGTCGCCAGATGCTGAAATATTACGTCGCCTGTTAACCCGCGGCGCACTGTCCCACTAATCCCCATTTCGTTTGCCAACAAAAGAGAGTTTATCAATGGAAATCACCGCAGCCACAATGAACGCCATGACCTCCAGCCTTGATGCTACTGAAGCGGTTTCTGCCGTGCCAGAAGCCGCCGATATCGAGGCATTTTCCCGCGCCCTGTTCGGCAAAGAAAATAAAACCCCGGAAGAAATGGCCGCAACGGGATTGCAGGAAAAAAGTGCCTCCTTTGTTCAGGCAAGCAAAAACTCCCGTTCAACCGCTGAGGTTATCAATAACCCTGAAGTGATGATGAAAGTGCAGTCGACGATGTCGAGAGAAATTCTTGAGGTCGATCTGATAGCCAAAGTCACGGGTTCACTTTCTCAGGGCATTAACAAGTTGACGAGTATGCAATGAAACGTTCTTACGGGCGCTATGCCCTGCTTGCAGTTCTGGCGCTGTGCCTGACCGGCTGTAAAATCGAACTTTATAGCGGGTTGTCGGAGGCGGACGCCAATCAGATGCTGGCCCTGCTGATGCTGCGTAACATTGACAGCGAAAAGAAAGTGGTCAAAGAAGACAGCGTGACGGTCAAGGTGGAACAATCGCAGTTCGTAGACGCCGTAGAAGTTCTTCGCCAAAACGGGCTACCCGCCAAACCTACCGACAGCATGAATGAGATATTCCCGGCCGGTCAGCTGGTCACTTCACCGGTTCAGGAACAGGCAAAGATAAACTACCTTAAAGAACAGCTGCTGGAAAAAATGCTGCGCGCGATGGACGGCGTGGTGAGCGCGCAGGTGTCGATAGCCGAGAGTATTTCCAGCAATCGCCGCGACCTGCCGATCCCTTCCGCCTCGGTGTTTATCAAATTTACGCCGGGCATCAATATGCACAGTCGTGAAGGCGATATCAGAAACCTTATCTATAAAGGGGTACCGAACCTGCGCGCCGAGAATATCTCGGTGGTGCTACAGTCCACTGATTATCGCTATGCGCGTCCGCTGCCGGTGGTTGAGCGGTCAGCGCTGCAGAAATGGGCACCGTGGATTGGCGGTGCCTCTGCCCTGCTGGTCGCCGCGATGGGACTGGTATGGATGGCGTTCCAGCGTCGGAAGAAAACCCCATGAACGATGCCCTCTCCGAGCCGTTAAAACGCCTGCATCAGCTTGCGTGGCAGGCCGGTGCGTGGATGGACGAGGGCTGGTGGCAGTCGCTGTCGCTGGCCGACTGGCAAAAGAGTTATCAGCAGTATCCGCGCACTCGCCCGCAGCTTGACCGGCTAATTGCCACACGCCGTGGGTTTCCGCAGTCAGCGCTGCCTTCTACCCTGACGCCGGAGCAGCTAAAGCTTCTCAAGCTGGAAGACCGCCTGCCGGGGCTTTGCACCGCGCTAGGGTTGCTGGCTATCTCCTGCCCCGATTACCTGATGATCGGCCACTATCGTCGCGTGCTGTCAGACATTCTTGGCTCTCGCGGCTGCGATCAGCTACTGGCGCTGGGCGAATTCAGCTCGCCACGGCCTGCCAGCCTTAGCCCCGAAACCTTGGTTGAACAGGCGCAGGAAACCGGCACGGCCTGGTGGCGCAGCGCATCGGAACACTGCGAGGTCTGTAACGCCATGCAAATTATTCTCCCGCCTGGGGTAAGTGAAGTCGTGCCAACGCTGGGCTCGCCGATACCCTGGTTACTGCGTATAGGACGTTTTATATGAGCCGACTAAACGTTGTCGTTAAACAGCTCGCCGGATGTTTCCACCACGGGCCGGTCATAACGGCCAGCAATCTGGAAGAATATATTCAGGCGGCCGATATCATTGAGCGTGCTCATCAGGAGGCGGCAGAACTGCGCAGCCGTGCCGAGGAATATCTCGACAACATCCAGCAACAGTGTGCCGAAGAACGCGAGGCCGCAAGACAGGAAGGGCAAGCGTGGGCAGAGGAAGACGCGCCGGCCCATCGCCAGAGCGCCGTCGCAGACGCGGTGGAATGGCTTATTTGTGAACATGAGCTTGAGGGCGATATTATCCAACGCCTGGAGCCTCAGATGCGCAATATCCTGGCTCAGGTGTTTAAAGAGTTTTACCTGCAGCAGGACGGCTGTCGTCTACTGCTCGATCGGCTGCGTGAAGTGCTCGATAAAATGCTGCAGCAGGAAGCCGGTACGCTGTTTGTCTGCCCAGACCAGTGGGAAGAACTGCGCCAGTCGTTTGCCTCCTATCCCTCTCTGGCGGTGAAAATGAACCCGCAGCTAGGACTGGGCGAGGCGCGGCTGGTCACACCGCTGGTGACGCTGTCGATCAATCTTGAAGAGCAGCTCGACGCGATTCTTACACGGCTGCTGAAAATGCGTGAGGACGGTTATTATGCAGATTAAGGTTGAACACTCGACCGTTCGTGCGCAGGTTCACGCGCCGCAGAACATCGCCGCCCATACGATTAATCATTCCCCTCTAAGAACGGCGAACATCAAGGCGACGCAGGTAACGCCGGCCAACTCAGCTATGGAGATGGCGAAAAACCAGCTTGAGCCGGAATTTATGGAGATGGAAGGCGCATTTCCTACCGATGAAGCCATGTACGAGACGCAGGAAAATATCGGTTTTACAATAGGTTCATCGCCGGGACGTGGACGCGGCCAATCGGGAGGCACCGGAGGCACAGACCGTTCTCGACCGCGCAGCATGGTGCAAAAACTTGTTAAAGCAGGCACCGCCAGCGAAGACGAGATTAAAGAACTGCGTAGTCGGATTGGCGGCATTGAAGAAGCGGAAGAAGTCGATGACCTGCTCAACTCGATGAAGCGCAATGAAATGGATGCCGGTGAGATGGCGCTGATGCTGGGCAGCATGCTCAACGAAGAGAATATTTCTCCATCACGGCGTAAAAAACTGCAGCAGGCGTTGAATAAGGTGATGGATGATGAAGACTGGCTACTGCAATTATTTGGCAGTCTGGAATTCGGCAGCCTCCACCGCAGTGCGCTCGGTGAGCTTCGCCGTCTGTATCAGAAGGCCGCCAGCAGGCAGTCAGGTCTGAATTACTGGTTCTCGCAGTTCCGTCAGCTTAAGGACCGTAAGCGCAAAATGAAGACGCTGATCCGCGCCCTCGCCTTCGAGCTTTCGGCCGAAAATGACGTCAGTGACATTCGCCTTGCCGCCGTCGTCACCGACCTTAAACGCATTTTGCAATTCATGACCATCGAAGATCACAGCCAAAAAATGGCCAAAGACCTGAAGATCCCTGAGGTGACGGGTGACCGTATTACCGAAGAACTGCTCGAAATTGTTCAGCAGTCCTGGGTTTACAGCGACTGGTTGTACCAACGCGCCAGCAGTATCTTACCGGAAGGTCATAGCCAACACGGCTATGCAAGACGCATGGTCGAACTGGTCAAAATGCTTCCGGAAGCCTGCTTTGAAGACGTCGAACAACGTGAAACGGTGATGCAGGCGTTTAGCGAGTATCAGGAAAGACTGGCAGACGAAGACGAGTAACCCAGACTTCGCCCGGTGACCTGCCGGTGTTAATAGAATGGGGCATCAATTTTCTCTGTCGCAAAGGCACGCTGGACCGCAGGACGGTAGGCAATCCGCGGCAAGTATTCTCCGAAGTCCGGTCTGGCTCTTGCCGGGTACGGCATATCACGGGTCCAGCGGGCAAGCATCAGAATAAACAAATCCACTACCGTGCAATCCTGCCCCAGAAAATAAGGTCCTTTACCCTCTTGCCTGTTGCGGCGCAGCCTGTTGTCGATCAGGTCCAGCGTGTCGGCAATATTTTTGCAGGCCTGCTCTCTGATTTCAGCTTTCCCACATTCGCTATATTTTTGCGGCATAAAGTAGGTCATCAGCTCAGTTTGCAAGGTACTAGTCAGGTAAAATAGCCACTGATAAAACTCACCGCGCTGGGGTGAACCCACGAGGGGACCAAAATTGCAGTCTGGGTTTTTATCAGACAAATACAAGCAGATAGCCGCAGTTTCAGAGATAACCGTCTCACCGTCGGTCAATAAAGGAATTTTACCTACCGGGTTAAGCGCCAGATATTCAGCGCTTTTGTGCTGATTGTTTTTGACATCGACGTTAACCAACTCGAAGGGTATTCCGAGTTCTTCGAGCAGCATATGCGGCGTCAGGCTGGCCTTGCCTCGGCAGTAGTAAAGTTGATACATCGCTTAACCTCCTTGTTGACTGGGGATTTTAAGCATAAGCCCAAATCCCCCTCCGATCCTCAGATCTTATGCAGAAATTTATCCGCTTTCAGTCAGCCTTTTATTTATCTCGACGTTCGTCATTAGCGCACCGCGCACCTCGAGCCGTTGCTCTTTATTGACCTTAAAGCCGCAATTTTCGAAAAAGGCCGGGCGGTGATACTGGCATGCATAGTCAGATGAGTTAAACACTCAGCGATGGCCTCCCTTTTTCAGTTCTTTCTGACAACGATACGGCGAATAATTTTGCCCGAGGACTGGCTAACAATTTTCTCATCCATCAACAGCTGGGCACCTGCAAGACCGTTTATAACGATGCGTTCGTCAAAGGCCGCATAGAGACGACCGCGCTCGTCGCGTTTGTCCTCCTCTTCGGTTACCCGCCAGCTGAGATATAAGATCCCCTGACTCTTTAGCAGCCTCAGCAGTTTTTGCACTGAGGGTTCTATCAAGTCGATGGGCAAATGCATGATGACCGTTTCACAGAGCACATTTTCAAAACTTTGCTCCTTCACGCCGACCAGTTCTGGCAACGCTGACTGAAACAGGCTGAGCTCAGGGTGCATTTCATGAGCCTGTAACAGCAGTCCTTTTGACGCATCGACGCCTACCGTTGGATAGCCATTAGCGTTAAGCCAGGCGGCATCTCTTCCGCTGCCGCAGCCGACGTCGATAGTTGGACCCTGAGTGAAAAACTTTCTTACCGTGTCACGAAGGTCCTCTCCTGCAGGCTGCGATTCCCATTCCTGCGCATAGTCGGCCGCATCACGGTCGTAGGTTGCAAGCGTTTTCATATCCATTAACTTTCTCCTCTCCATTACTTCACTTATTTTCTCGAATTTAATCCATAAATACTCCACTCGAAGTCAATGAAATGACCGACGACGTCACAATAATGTTAAAAAAATGTTTCAGATTGTCGTGAGTAATATTGATTGACGAAGTTATAAGTCAATGACATATTAGATTTATGAATATATACAGCGCACTAACACAGACAACCACCACAACGACTACCCTATCGGGTGGGTCGCAGGTTGTCTTACGCTGTTAACGACAAGTTTACAGACTGTATAAGCAACTGAGCCCCGCCGGAGAAGGCGGGGCTTTTTTTCCCCTGACCTTTCCGGCTTTAACGAAAAGAACAAGGAGAAACGCCATGCAGCAAAATCTCGCCCCCAAACAGGCCCTGCTCGTTATCGACATGCAGATTGGCCAGTGCTCCGTCGCGCCGCTTCCCTTCCAGCGTGAAGCTCTGCTCGACAATATTAATCAGCTCATTGAACACTTTCATCAGCATGCTTTACCAGTATTCTTCATTCGCCACGCGGGACCGCCGGGTTCGCCCTATGCCGCCGGAGAAAAGATCTGGAACGTTGTGCCTGAATTAAAATTTGATGCCGCACGCGATAAATTTGTCGATAAGTCTCGCGCCAGCTGTTTCGATGGCACCGATTTAGCCGAAATACTGCAACAGCAACATATTGGCGAGGTGGTGATTGTGGGCCTTAAAACTCAGTACTGTGTTGATACTGCCTGTCGCTCTTCTCTCGCCTTGGGTATTAAGCCGATTCTTATCTCTGATGGGCATAGCTGTATTAATACTGCACAACTTTCTGCGGCCGATATTATTGCTCACCACAATGCCTGCCTTAATGGGCCGATTGCCAGGGTAATGGACACTGCGGCTTTCATTGCCGCTGAACAATAGCCTTCTAAATTTGTATTCGCGTAATGAAATGATAAAAGTGAGCAGGACTTATTCTGCTCACTTTTTAATCCATGGATAAACTCTTGTTAAATTAAGACTATTCCTGCAAGCCCGATTGAAAATCACCGGTAAACTCCCTCCTTAAGTATTCCTTAATTTATTCCCTGTAATATCAAGGGCGTTAGTTACCTATACGAAAGTTAAATAAGTCGGCTTTATTGATTGTCACACTCTTTACGCGTGGTTCGGTAAGACTTAACGTTGAACTGAATAAGTTTTTCACGGTCAGCATGTCAGTAAACTTGCAGTAACAAAATTTTCGGCGCCTATTTTGCCGACCAAAAGATGAGGGTATTTATGGAACAGCTTAACCACTTGCTGTTCGCCTGGATTAATGCAACACCTGCTTCGCCGAAATGGCTGCTGGATATTGCCTTCTTCCTGGCGAACGACATGATTTTTATCGTGCCGGTTATCATCGTTGGCCTATGGCTATGGGGTAATAATCAAACAATAAGTTTGCAGCGTGAACTCGCCACTAAAATTGGCATTGCGCTGATATTCGCCATGACCTGTGCAAAAACGCTTTCCGAGCTGTTTCCCCATGCCCGTCCATTTGTTGAAGGCTTTGGTTATACCTTCCTGCAACACGCTCCTGACAGTTCATTCCCGAGCGATCACGGCACCGCTATCTTTACCTTCGCCCTGGCTTTCGTTTTCTGGCACCGCGTCTGGTCCGGCGTGCTGTTCCTGGTTATCGGTGCCGGTATCGCCTGGTCTCGCGTTTATCTTGGCGTGCATTGGCCGATGGATATGCTGGGCGGCCTGCTGGTTGGCATGCTCGCTTGCCTTTTCTCACAGCTGGTATGGAACCTGTTTGGCATGCAAATCCGCGCGCTGATGGAGAAACTTTACCGCTTTAGCTTTGCTCTCCCCATTCGTAAAGGCTGGGTGCGCGAATAAAAGCCGCATTTATCCAGGCAAATAAAAAGGCGAGGATGGATTCCTCGCCTTTTTTGTATTTCTGAAAAGTCGGTTATTTACCGAATACTTTACTGAAAAGACCGCTCACCTTCATCATCACGAAGTCCCAGATGCGACTAAAGAAGCCACCCTGCGGCACATCTTCTTTTGCCACCAATGGACGCTGCTCAATGACCTTACCGTCAAGCGAGAAGTCGATAGTACCAACAACCTGATTCTTGGTAATCGGCGCCTCTAGCTGCGGGTTGTTCAGCGTGAAACTGGCCTTGAGGTTCTTAAGCTGACCTTTCGGGAAGGTCAACGACGCATCTTCTGCTACGCCCAACGGCACGGTTTTCTGTGCCCCAAACCATACGCGCTGCGTGGTGAAAGCATCGGCGGCCTTGATTGGGGTGATAGTTTCATAAAAACGGAAGCCCCAGGTAAGCAGAGATTCGCTCTCACTGAAACGCACGCGATCGCTCGGGGCGCCCATCACCACGGCGATGAGTCGCATCCCGTTGGAGTCAACCGCCGATGACACCAGGTTGTAACCTGCGCCTGAGGTGTAGCCGGTTTTGATCCCGTCGACGTTCAGGTTAGTGCTCCACAGCAGGCGGTTACGGTTAACCTGACGAATGCGGTTAAAGGTGAACTCTTTTTCCTTGTTCATCGCATATTCGTCTGGCGTATCGTGGATAAGCGCACGGGAGAGCAACGCCATGTCCTTCGCCGAGGTGTACTGGCCGTCAGAGTCCAGACCGTGCACGGTTTTGAACTGGGTATTGGTCAGATTCAACTGCTGCGAATAACGGTTCATCAGCCCCACGAAGGCGTCCTGACTGCCCGCGACGTAATCAGCCAACGCAATGCTGGCGTCGTTGCCGGACTGGATAACGACGCCTTTATTCAGCTCGGAAACAGGCACCTGATCGCCCGGTTTGAGGAACATCAACGACGAGCCGCGCAGCACCGGGTTACCGGTCGCCCACGCGTCTTTGCCGATGGTCACCACGTCAGTGGAGTGAATCTTGCCTGATTTCAGCGCCTGGCCGACAACATAACTGACCATGATTTTCGTCAGGCTGGCAGGGTCAAGTCGCGCATCAGGCTGCGACTCGGCAATAATTTTGCCACTGCCGTAGTCCATCAGCACCCATGATTTTGCGTCAATTTGCGGAGAAGCCGGGGCACCCGGAGTGGGGGTTGAAGAGGCTGCGATGTCCACCGGTTTTGCTGGAGCAGTGTCGGCGTGTGCAGCGGGAAACGTTAGCAACAAAACGGTGCCGCTGAACGTACAAAGAAGGTTCCGTTTAGATAAGAAAGAAATTGTCATAGGTTATTAGCGCTTCTGTCCGGGTAACTGAAATTTATGTTATCTTTCAATCAGGTTTGAACTTATCGGTATAAAAAATACCGTTTTATGGCTTGAGAAGAAACTCCTCGAATGTAAAGTTTCTTTGAATAGTAGACTTAATTGCGCTTTTGTCTGCCTCAGATCGCGTAATTGAGCGAATTTTACCGAAAAATTCCGCCCTGCGGTGATTGTACAGTCAGCTTAGCGGCAGAGCTCACCAAAAATCTAAATGTTTTATCAACATATGCGATTCAACGACAAAAATCGCACTGACGCACAAAGGCTTGTTTAACCTTTAACCATTGCCGCTCCACTGCACAGCTTCATTTTAGTTTCATCAAAAATTTTTCTTTTTCGCCTTACGCTTCACAATTTTTTCCGCTAACCTGAATTGACATCGTATTTTACGGGGAACTGGGTGATGGATTTAGCGCTGTTCGATCTCGATAAAACGCTGATTAGCGATGACAGTGCCAGCCTGTGGCTACATTGGTTAGTTTCTCAGGGCTATACGACGACGGCACGCTTAGACCATCACCAACGACAAATGCACCCCGTTACTCACTATGCAGACTCCCCGCCAGACCCCAACAATATCGCCTGTTATTTAAAACTCACCCTTGCGCCAATGAGCGGTTATCACCGCCGTACGGTATCCGGTTGGGTTGAGCGTTTCGTGCATCGCGATATTTTACCCAGGCTGTATCCACAGGCCCGGCAGCAGATTGCCTGGCATAAGGAACGTGGCGACACTATTGCCCTGATTTCTGCCTCGGGCGAGCATCTGGTGACGCCCATCGCGCGCCGTCTGGGGATCGATCACGCGTTCGGCATCGTGCCGGAATTCAACGACCATCGGCAGTGTTTTACCGGTGAGACCACTGGCGAACTGACGTTTCATCAGGGCACGGTGCATCGCCTTGAGTCATGGCTGCAACAGCCGACGACGCCGCAGTTTAAAAAGACTTACGCCTACAGCGATTCTATCTTCGACCTGCCGCTGCTGGAGTTTGTAGACTATCCGACGATCGTCAACGGCTGCCGCGCGCTACAACAGATTGCCGAAAAGAAAGGCTGGCCTAGCGTCAGTTGGCAACGGCATCCGGCGCGCGAAAGAGTCGCGTCCTGACCGCTCTGCGCTAACGCCCCGCTATAAACCAAAGTCGCGCTCGAAGGCCGCGCCTTCACGGTTTAATAACTCACAGCTGAAATCAATAAACTGGCTTAGCGCCGCCGAGCGGTGCCTGCCCGCCTGCGTTTGCAGTTGTAACGTTCGCTGGCTGAGTTGTTCAATGTTGATAGACTTCAAAACCAACCGGTCCCGGCGAGCCTTGAACATCACCGAAAAATGGCTACAGGCCACCAGCGCGCCCGGCGTGCAAAGCATAAAGTCATACAGCGTGCTGAAGCGATTGCAGCTCAAGGCCGGTTCGAGAAATATTCCATTCATGCGACATGACAAATCAAACAGCTGGCGAATGGTGCTCGTTGGCTCATTAAAGGCCAGCGGATAAGCATGCAGGTCGCCAAGCTGCACTTGCTGGTGAGCCAGCGGGTGATCGTGACGCATCGCCAGAAGAACCGACGCAGGATAGGACGCCAGCACATCAACGCCTCGCTCTGGCGTCAGGCTGAACTGCAAGGCCAGATCACAATCGCCGCTGCGAATAGTCTCGGATACCTGCTGCGCCGTGCCCACGTTAAGGTAAAACATCACGCCGGGATTAATGGCGCGAAAGCGGGCAAACATTTGCGGCAGCAGGTCATAAGCGGGCCCGTCAGTGCAGGCCATGCGAATCACCGTGCGGCGCACCGCCTTGAGCCCCTGAATCTCGGCAATCGCAAACTCCATATCCATCATGCTCTTACGCACGTGATTTTCGAGGATTTGCCCGGCATCATTGAGCACCATCCCTCGAGCGTGTCGCTCAAACAGCGTCGCACCGATTCGCGTTTCCAGTTGCTGAATCTGTCGGCTGATGGCTGATACCGCCACAAACAGCTGCTTGCTGGCAGCGCTTAACGAACCCGTATTGGCGACCGCCAAAAAATAGCGAATTTCAGTGCTGTGCATATTTTGCTCCGCGAGAGTGCATGCCTCTATTTTGTGCATGGGAGCGTTATAATTAAAGCAATGCTTCATTGCAATTATTATTATTGTGGCAAAGCTGCATTTTCTATTACATAAGGAGAGCATAAACCAATAAAAAATAATTAAGACAACATCAGGACTTTCTATGACAGTGGAAAAAGCAGTAAAGCAGGCTCTGGGATGGTTTGACGGCGGCGAATTCAAGGCGGTGCTCGCGCGACGCGTAGCATTGGCGACCGAGAGTCAGTCAACCGAGCGTGACGAGATATTGAAACGTTACTTCGAAGAAGAAATTAATCCCGCGCTGCGGGCAATGGGCTTTGAGCTGCAGCTTATCGATAATCCTCAGGCAGCCAATCGTCCCTTTCTCATTGCATCGCGCATTGAAGACCCGACGTTACCGACGGTATTGAGCTATGGTCACGGCGACGTGGTGTTCGGTGACGACGAGAACTGGAGTGAAGGCCTGGACCCCTGGGTGCTGTTTGAGGACGGTAACCGCTGGTATGGCCGAGGCAGCGCCGATAACAAGGGCCAACACAGCGTCAACCTGGCCGCACTGGAGCAGGTATTCGCCGCTCGCGGCGGCAAGCTTGGCTTCAACTGCAAGCTGCTGTTTGAAATGGGTGAAGAGATCAGTTCTCCAGGGCTTGCCGAGGTCTGCCGCACACACCACCAGACCCTCAGCGCGGATCTATTTCTCGCCTCCGACGGTCCACGCCTGAGCGCCGAACGCCCAACGCTGTTCCTCGGTTCCCGCGGTGCGGTTAACTTCCGCCTTTCCGTCAACGCGCGCGACAAAGACTACCACTCCGGTAACTGGGGCGGCTTACTGCCAAACCCGGGTACGCTGCTGGCGAACGCTATTTCATGCCTTATCAATCAGCAGGGACAGATGCAAGTCGCAGCGTTGAAACCGCCCGCGGTCAGCACTGCGATTCGCGAGATCCTCCGCGATATCGAGGTCGCGACTACGCCGGGCGATCCTGAAATTGACGTTAACTGGGGTGAAGCGGGTCTGACGCCGGCCGAACGCCTGTTTGCCTGGAATCAGATGGAAGTGCTGTCGTTTTTGACCGGCAACCCGGCACGCCCAATGAATGCCATTCCCGCCAAGGCAACGGCGGTGTGTCAGATGCGTTTTGTGGTCGGCACCGACTGGCAAAATTTGCAACAACACGTGCGTGAGCATCTCGATGCCCACGGATTCCACTCCGTTGAGGTCGAGTTCCTGCGCGGTTCACCGGCAACCCGTTTTGATCCCACCGACCCGCTGGTCGATTGGGTGCTCGAAGTCATGCAGCAGAGCAGCGATAAAAAGCCCGCCCTGCTGCCTAACCTCGGCGGTTCTCTGCCCAATGAGGTGTTCGCCGATATCCTCGGCCTGCCGACGCTGTGGGTGCCGCACTCTTATCCAGCCTGCGGCCAGCACGCGGTAGACGAACACATGCTGATTTCCATCGCCCGTGAAGGCCTGGAGATCATGACGCGTCTGTTCTGGAGTCTGGGCGAGCGCGGCGACGCGTTGCTGGCGGCACACCATCAGCACGCGGCAAAAAGTCTGGCGCAGGACGGTGGAAAATGAGCCACGCATCTTCAGCCTTATCAACCGCTACGGCGGTAAAACCGAGCCTGACCAAAACGCTTTTTGTCACCTGTATCGGCAATGCGCTGGAGTGGTTCGACATTGCGGTCTATGGCTTCTTCGCTGCTTACATCGCGCGTGCCTATTTCCCGACGACCGACCAGACCGTTTCCCTGCTGCTTGCCTTCGGCAGCTTCGGCGTTTCATTTTTGATTCGCCCGTTGGGTGCCATTGTGCTGGGTGCCTTTGCCGACCGTGCCGGTCGCAAGTCGTCACTGCTGGCGTCAATCAGCCTGATGATGCTCGGTAGCCTAATGATTGTCGTCACGCCGTCTTATGCCACGCTCGGTCTGGCGGCTCCGCTGTTAATTCTGCTGGCCCGTTTGATTCAGGGCTTTTCGGCGGGCGGCGAATTCGGCAGCTCGACCGCGTTTCTGGTTGAACACTTTCCCGAGCGTAAAGCCTACATTGCCAGCTGGCAGTTCGCGACGCAGGGTGCCAGCACCCTCCTCGCCTCGGCCTTTGGCTTGGGCCTGTCACAGTGGCTCTCGGAATCGCAGATCCAGGACTGGGGATGGCGCATTCCTTTCGCCTTTGGGCTGTTGATAGGGCCGGTCGGTCTGTACATTCGCCGCAATATCGAGGAAGCCGACAGCTTTGTTAAAGCCGACCGCCAGGCTTCGCCGCTGAAAACGCTATTCGGTCAGCAGAAGTCGCTGCTGTGCATGGCGGTAGGTCTGATGGTAGTCTCGACGGCAATCAATTATATGCTGAACTATGTACCGACCTATGCGACTAAAACGCTGCATTTTTCGGGGCAGATTGCCTTCACCGCCACGCTGCTGGCCGGCGTCATTTTGACCGTTGCGACCCCGCTGATGGGCCTGTGGGCCGAAAAAGTGGGCCGTTTGCCGCTGATGTGGGGTTCACTTGTCCTGCTGTTGATCACTATTTATCCAGGCTTTTGGCTGATGACGCACTACAACACGGCCTCGGCGCTGATTGCCCTGGTATGTTGGATGGCGTTATTGAAATCGGTGTACTTCTCAGCGGTGCCGTCGATGATGGCCGACCTGTTCCCCGTTACCACACGCGCCAGCGGTATGGCTATCGGTTATAACATTGCGGTCACCGTATTTGGCGGTTTCGCGCCGTTCATCTGTACCCTGCTCATCACCGCTACCGGCACAAAGCTCGCGCCGAGCTATTATCTGATGATTGTGGCGCTGCTCAGCCTGTGGGCGTTGATTAACTCTCAGCGCAGCCGCAGGTAAACGGGAGTTTCTCGCCGACGCCACGTCGGCGAGAAACATTTCGTCGCGGCTTACTTCGGCGACAGCTTGAACAGCTTGCCGTTTTTCTCGTCCGTCAACACATAGACATAGCCGTCTGGCCCAACCTGAACTTCACGAATGCGCTGGCCTAAATCGGTCAGCATGCGTTTCTCTCCGAGCACTTTTTTATCGTTCACCTTCAGCTGAATCAGCGTCGTTTCCTTCAATGCCCCAACAAACAGTGAATTCTTCCACTGTGGGAATTTGCTGTCGTTATAGAAGGCCATACCGCTGACAGCAGGAGATACGCGCCAGTAATAGAGCGGGTCTTCCATTCCATCGAGATGCGAGCCTTTGGCTTCTGGGATCGGCAGTCCGTTGTAGTTAATGCCGTAGGTGGCGAACGGCCAGCCGTAGTTTTTGCCCGCTTTGAGAATGTTCACCTCGTCACCGCCGCGTGGCCCATGCTCGGTTTCCCACAGCTCGCCGCTCCAGGGGTTGTAAGCCAACGCCTGGGGATTACGGTTGCCGTAGGTCCAGATTTCAGGACGCGCGTTAGGCAACTTCACGAAGGGATTGTCCTGCGGAATACCGCCCTCGGGCGTCAGGCGAATTATCTTACCGCGCAGAGAATCAAGCTGTTGTGCGGCGATGCGCTGGTTGTTGTCGCCCAGCGACATCAGAATATTGCCCTGCGGATCAAATATCAGCCTGCCGCCGAGATTGATTCCACCGTCGAGCGGCGGTGTTTCGATAAAGATGGTTTTAAAGTTCTCAAGGTGCAGGCCGTCCTGCGAAAGCGTGCCATAGCCAAGCTCTGCATGCGGCCGCCCCTTGTCATCTTTTTGCGCAAAGCTTAGATAAACGCGGCGGCTTTTGGCAAAATCAGGCGCAGGACGCACGTCCCACAGGCCCGCTTGATCCTGAACCCACACCGCAGGCACGCCGGTTACCGGGGCCGAAAGCGGTTTGCCTGCCTGCCACAGGCGCAGATTACCGCTGCGTTCAGTGATTAACGCACCCTGATTGTCGGGCAGAAATGCCAGCGACCAAGGGTGATCGAGGCCTTTTAACAGGGTTTCTACTTTGACGGGCGCCTTTGGCACCGGTTTTGGGGCGGCCTGCGCCAACGCCAGTCCCGGCATCGCCAGTGCCCCCACCAGCAGCATAGGGTGCCAACGGGTCGGTGTATTATTCAATGTAAATGGCATAGCTTGCGGATCCCTTCCAGAAAAACAAACTTTAATTTTAGACCACTACTGTCGGCTATTTGTATAGGCGATGTAAATTGCCTGACGTCTATATCTCTGAAAAAACGACCACTCCTGGTGAGACAACCGGTTTCCAGGCGAAAACAGATATACCCAAAAAGAATAAGTATTGCCTTAAAAATAATAAATAACGCCCATTCCCAAGGGGAAAACAAGCAGATACACTGCTTGAATAATTAGACGCCTAGCCTTGTAGATGTCTAAATAAGATTTTCATTCCCGCAAGCTCTTAACTTAAGCGCTGCTTTTTTTTGGTTTCAGCCAACGCCCGACGGAGTCTATAAAATGAAGAAAATTTCCGCCTCACTGCTTGCTTTGAGCCTGCTTGCTGCCCTGCCAGCCTTCGCGGCCGAACAGCCTGCGCTGGCCGCCGTTCCTGCGGCAATCGCTCAGCACAGTGGCCCCATTCGCGTTGCTGTGATTCGCAATCTGGGTTCAGACGACAACACCACGCAGTTTCTTGCAGGTGCCATCAAGCAGGGGCGTGCGCTAGGTTTCAAGGTCGATACTTTCCTAAGCAACGGCGATGACGCTAAATTCCAGGACTTCGTCAATCAGGCCATCAGCCAAAAATATGACGGTATCATCCTGTCTCAGGGACGGGGTCCGTATTCCAATAATCTGGTAAAACGCATTACCGCCGCCGGTATCGCGGTTTCGGTGTTTGATACCGAAGTCACTGACGGCACGCCGGGTGTCACCGTCACCCGTCAGGACGATGCGTCACTGACCCAGGCTTCAGTCGGTGAACTGGTCAAAGACTTCCACGGCAAAGCCAACATCGTGCGCCTGTGGGTTGCCGGTTTCCCACCGATGGAACGTCGCAACGTCACCTATCAGCAGATCCTAAAAGACAACCCGGGCATTCATCAGCTTGAATCCATCGGTGCGGTGTCTTCAGACGTTCAGGGCGATACGGCGAATCAGGTCGGCGCAATTTTGGCCAAATACCCGAAAGGTAAAATTGACGCTATCTGGGGTGCGTGGGACGCCTTCAGTCAGGGGGCGTATAAGGCACTTAAGGAGAACGGCCGCACCGAGATTAAACTTTACAGCATTGATGCCTCCAACCAGGACCTGCAATTAATGCGTGAAAAAGACAGCCCATGGAAATTCACCGCCGCAGTGGATACTCCGCTGATTGGTGCCGTTAACATGCGTCTGGTGGCCCTAAAAATTGCCGGTGAGAAAACGCCTGCCACCTATGAATTCTCGGCACAGGTTATTCCGCAGTCGCTGCTGCTGAGCCAACCGGGTGCGGTTAATATCGCGGCTCTGGGCAAAATCATCCCAGGCTGGGGCAAGTCTGAAGACTTCAACGCCCCGTGGTTTGCGACGCTGGAAGCCAGGTACAAGAAATAATCGCTCCCCACTGCGGCTAAAAGCCCGCCCGGCGCAAGTCTGGCGGGCTTTTCTATTGTGAGTCCCCGCGCGTTATGTCATAACCTGTAGCCATAGGTGGCGAATAAACGCGCTGCATCGAAAAAACTTGTGAAGCAGATCACACTGGCGGTTAAATTAATTTAATTGTATGATGAATGTAGTTTTCGACTGGGACAAAGGTTATGAGATCTACTCTATCACTGCCATTTCAATATTTACGGGCATTTATTCTAATTTATGCCTGCCTTTATGCGGGAAACGGAGTTTCCGCCCTGCTTCCACTGGCCATTCCAGGCAGTATTCTCGGCATGCTCATCCTTTTCACGCTGCTGTCGACGCAAATTCTGCCTTATAAATGGGTTAAACCGGGATGCAGCGTGCTAATTCGCTATATGGCGCTGCTGTTTGTGCCTATCGGAGTTGGGGTGATGAACTACTACGATCAGCTGCGCACCCAGTTTGGACCGCTGGTGGTGTCCTGTGCCGTCAGCACGCTGATTGTGCTGCTGGTGGTGGCTTATTCGTCTCACTTTGTACACCGAGAACGCAACGTCATCGGCAAACCGGAGGATGAACAATGAGCCAAATCTGGTGGTCATTACCGCTGACGGTGCTGGTGTATTTCGCCACCCGCAGGCTGGCTGTAAAATTGAGAATGCCGCTGCTTAATCCGCTGCTGATGTCGATGGTCATTATCATCCCTCTGCTGCTGGTGACGCATATTCCCTACGCGCGCTATTTTGCCGGCAGTAAAATTCTCAACGACCTGTTGCAGCCTGCCGTGGTGGCGCTGGCCTTTCCTTTATACGAGCAGCTGCATCAGATTCGCGCCCGCTGGAAATCGATTATCAGCATCTGCTTCATTGGCAGCGTCGTGGCGATGACGACGGGAACCGCGATTGCCCTATGGATGGGAGCCACACCGCAGATTGCTGCCTCAGTGCTGCCCAAGTCTGTGACAACGCCCATCGCCATGGCCGCGGCTCAGTCAATCAACGGCATCCCCGCTATTAGCGCAGTATGCGTGATTTTCGTCGGCATTCTCGGTGCGGTGTTTGGTCACACGATTTTGAATCTGCTGAAAATCACCAACAAGGCCTCTCGAGGATTAGCCATCGGCAACGCTTCTCACGCATTGGGTACCGCGCGCTGCGCCGAAGTGGACTATCAGGAGGGGGCCTTCAGCTCGCTGGCGCTGGTGATTTGCGGCATTATCACCTCTCTGCTGGCCCCGTTTTTATTCCCTATCCTGTTGAGGCTTTTCGGTTAATCATATTTTAAAACGGGTGCGGCAGGAATTGCCGCACCACTCGCTTTCACTCGCGCCGTGATAATGGATCATTTTGGTTCAACGCCCTATCGCTTTCCCTGTCTCGCCCCCTTTCCTGAGTCCCGTATCCCGGCTTTGTATCAAAATTTAATCGCAAACAATCTTTGGCCCCTTTATTGCTTTGCTCTACGTCCTAACTCGCGCTCATGTATAGACAAGCCCCTCCAGCCAATAAGGACTATTGCCATGCAACCAACGCCAGCCTCTGAGTCTCAATCGGCGACCGACAGCGATTTACTGCAACAAGTCTGGTCGTTAATCGATGAAAAGAAAGGCATATTTTGGGATCTCAGTGACCGCATCTGGGAAACACCAGAGGTCAATTACACCGAATTCAAATCGTCGCAAGGACATCTCGACCTGCTGAAAAAGCAGGGCTTTCGCGTGGCAGAAGGCGTGGCAGACCTGCCAACGGCGATGATGGGCGAAGCAGGTGAAGGCGGTCCGGTGATTGCAATTCTCGGTGAATACGACGCTCTGCCCGGCCTTAGCCAGCAGGCCGATGTTGCACAACCTTTAGCGCTTGAAGACGGGGCCAACGGACACGGCTGCGGCCACAATATGCTCGGTTCCGCCGCCTTGCTGGCCGCGACGGCGGTCAAAGACTATTTGCAGGCCAACGGGCTGGCGGGTCGTGTACGTTATTACGGCTGTCCGGCGGAAGAAGGCGGTTCAGGCAAGGGTTTTATGGTGCGTGCGGGCCTGTTCGACGACGTTGACGTCGCCATCTGCTGGCATCCAGGGGCTTTTAACTGCGTGACCGACGCCAACTCGCTCGCCTGCAATGAACTTAACTACCATTTCTCGGGCCGTGCCGCTCACGCCGCCGCGACGCCACACCTTGGCCGCAGCGCGCTTGACGCCGTTGAGCTAATGAACGTCGGTATTAACTACCTGCGCGAACACATGCCGACCAGCGCACGCATTCACTATGCCATTACGGACAGCGGCGGCTTCTCACCAAACGTGGTGCAGGCTAAGGCGACTGTGCGCTATCTGGTGCGGACCCGCACGCTGCCCGAGCTTACCGAACTGCTCAAGCGCGTAGATAAGGTGGCACAAGGTGCGGCACTGATGACGGAAACCACCATGAAATGCAATATCCTCAGCGGCGACGCCAACCTGATTGGTAACCGCGTGCTTGAAGAGCTGATGCAGTCGCACCTCGAACAACTCGGCGGCCCGGGCTTCGACGACGCCGACTATGCCTACGCGGCGCGTTTTCAAGAGACCATGAGTCAGGAAGAGATCCGCAGTGCCTATCAGCGCGTCGGCTGCGCCTACACACCGGGCGAACTGCTCTGCGACTATGTGCTGCCGCTCGACCGCCCGGAAAGTTCAATGATTGGTTCTACCGACGTCGGCTCGGTCAGCTGGGTGGTGCCTACCGTGCAGTGCCGCAGTGCGACTTACACTATCGGCACGCCGGGGCACTCGTGGCAGCTGGTCGCCCAGGGTAAATCCTCGCTGGCGCACAAGGGACTAACGCAGGCCGCCAAGCTGATGGCGAGCACGGCAGTCGGCCTGTTTACCCAGCCCGCGCACATCGCCGAAGCCAAGGCCGAACACGCCCGCGTGCTGGAAGGCACCCCCTTTGTGAACCCGATTCCTGACGATGTACAGCCGCCGTTTCCGGGCAGCCACTGATTGCGTCTGACAGACTCACGAGGAGCGACTGATGGGCAATTTGGGATTCTTAACCACGCTGAGCTTTGGCCCCGGAGGATGGGGGCCGATGCTGCTCTCCGGTGCGTTGATGACCGTGGCACTGTCACTTTCTGGCTTTCTGCTTGCCGGGGTGATAGGTGGTCTCTTTTCCTGGGCAAAAATCTGCGGTAATCGCCCAGTACGTTATGTTGCCGATGTTTATACCACGGTGATTCGCGGTATTCCCGACCTGCTCATTATCTATCTGCTTTATTTTGGCGGCAGTCAGGCGCTGACCCTGCTCGGCAAACTGTTTGGCGACGGACAGTTCATCAGCTTTCCGGGATTTTTAGCCGGAATGCTGGCGGTCGGCATTGCGGCAGGCGCGCAGCAAACCGAGGTGTTCCGGGGCGCTTTCTACGCCATCGCGCCCGGTGAGCTAGAGGCCGCCAAGGCGTATGGTATGAGCACACCGGTGCGCATTCGCCGCATCGTTGTTCCCCTGCTGCTGCGCCACGCCCTGCCGGGCATGGGCAACGTCTGGCAGCTGGTGTTGAAGGCAGCGGCGCTGGTGTCGGTCACCGGACTGGCTGAGCTGATGAACAAGGCGCAGACCGGTGCAGGCTCGACCGGTAAACCGTTCGATTTTTACTGTGCGGCGGCGCTGTTGTATCTCATTATCTCGGCCTTTTCGGGCTGGTCGCTGCGTCGGGCAGAGGTGCACTACTCACGCGGGGTAAAACGCTGATGGACGTTAAATTTCTATGGGAAACCCTGCTCCAGCTGCTGCCCGGCGTCCCCCTTACCCTACAGTTGACCTTCTATTCGGTGGTGATGGGTTTCTGCCTTGCGCTGCTCATCGCTTTCGCCCGTCTGTCGCCTTATCGCGCGCTGAATCTCCCGGCGCGGGCATTCGTGTTCTGTTTTCGCGGTACCCCGCTGCTGGTCCAACTATTTTTGATTTACTACGGACTGGGTCAATTTGAGAGCGTGCGCAGCAGCATACTGTGGCCGGTACTGCGCGAGCCCTACGGCTGTGCGCTGCTTTCGCTGTCGCTTTGCACTGCCGCCTATGGCAGTGAAATTCTGCGCGGGGGTTTGCAATCAGTGCCGCACGGCGCGATAGAGGCAGCGCGGGCCTGCGGTATGTCACGGCTGCTGATGGTGAGGCGCATTATCATGCCTGTAGCCCTGCGTCAGGCGCTTCCTGCCTACGGCAACGAGCTCATTTCTATGGTTCAGTCCACGTCGTTATGTTCAATCATCACACTGATGGACATCACCGGTATCGCCGCACAGATAGTGTCCGATACCTATCGTGCGCTGGAGGTTTTTTTGGTAACGGGCGCGCTCTACCTATTGATCAATCTGGTCATTAGCCGAGTTGTGATGCTGGTCGAATATCGCCTGACGCCGCATTTACGGGGTTTTCATTTTAAAACTAAAGGGGTTGTAGAACATGAAATTGGCAAGCTTGGTTAGTGCTTTATGCTTAACGGCAACGTTACTCATCCCTTTTACCAGCCACGCAGAGGCCGGTAAAAAATGGACTGTGGTGAAAATTGCCACCGAAGGTGCCTTTCGCCCCTTCAACTTCACCAAACCTGACGGCACGCTCGACGGTTTTGAAATCGACCTCTACAAAGTCCTGTGTCAGAAAATGGACGTAAAATGTGAAATCGTGGTTCAGCCGTTTGCCGGGATTATCCCCGCGCTAAACGCCGGGAAATTCGATGCCATCATGGATGGGCTTTCCGCCACCGACGCGCGCAAGAAGATTATCGATTTTTCAGTTCCCTACAGTAACACCGGTCAGACTTTCGCCGTTATGAAAGGCAGTCCACTGGCGGTCATGCCTGACCTGGGTAAACGATTCTCTCTCACCCGCGATGAAGCCGGTGCCGAGGCCGAAGTGGCAAAGATTGCGCCATTGCTGAAGGGGAAAATTGTTGGCGTACAGGGCTCTTCTATCGGTGAACAGTTCCTGCAAAAATACCTGAAAGGCATCGTGACTATTCGTCAATACAAGACTACTGAAGAGCACGATCTCGACCTTAAGTCGGGTCGCGTGGATATGATATTTGCTTCGGCAACCTATCTCACTGGCGCGAAGGCCAAGCCGGGGAATCAAGACATCGAGCTGGCAGGCCCGCAGTTTATCGGTGGCTTGCTCGGCGCAGGTTCAGCGGTGGGGATTCGCAAGAGCGACCCGGAACTGAAGAAAATGTTTGATGACGCCATCCTGCAAACCAAACAGGACGGCACGCTGAAAACGCTGGCCATGAAGTGGTTCGGTACCGACACCGTGCCTCAATAACCGGATAAAAACGTTGGGGTGTTCGTCTCAACGACCTCTTCGCGCCAACAACAGTTTTGCACTGATAGCGGCATGATGCTTTGAGCGTCTTTCACTAAAAAACCCACGTCCGCTTTTTGCTGACAGCAAGGCGGACGTGGGTCGCAGGAAAAACTCAGTTCTTGGCGAGCTGATTTCCTGGCTTATTCTGATTCAGGGTGATGGTGGCGTTATATTCTCGCGGCAGTCTTCTGGCCTCTAAAAATACCGATTTCCAGTAAGGGTTGTCGAGCGAGGAGCGAATAACGCCTTTGCTAACCGAAGCGTGCAGGAATTGCTGATTGGTATCGTAGAAGCCAACGTGCATCTGGTTGCGAATGCGGAAGAACACCAGATCGCCCGGTTCGAGATGCCCCGGAGAAACGCGGGTTCCCATGCGCACCAGCTCGGTGGTGGTCACACGGTCCATTGGAATATTGAATCTGTCTTTGAGTGTTCTCCAGACGAAACCGGAACAATCGACGCCTGACAGCTTGGTGCCACCCCACTCATAGGGCGTTCCCTGCCAGGAGTGCATCTGGTCATGCAGCGCCGCGATAACGGAAATCATATCGGATTCCCGCTCGGCTTCCTGCTGCGTCATGGTGGTATTGGCAGCGGATTGACCGTCCTGACCGTGATTCTTCGAAGAACATCCGGCTAATAGTACAAATGATATACAAGCTATTTTCTTGAATAATTTTGATGATGTCATTTGATGTAAACCGAACAATTGAAATAAGTAATTGAGTTTTATAACCTACATCTCAAAAGCACAAAATGTAGCAAACGGCATTATTACCTTACTTTACTCAAATTTACAGTAATTTACTTAAGTCAGTGCTCAACCCGGCAATAGTTACACAAATCCGGCCGAAATCCGAACAATTAAACCGGTGCGATTGAAAATCTTGGCATAAACGTCGCTTCAAAATCGGGCATGATGCCCGCCTCTTCTCCTCGCAGATCGCAAATAATTCTTCGCGCGGCCTCGCGGCCCATCTCATAGACCGGCTGAGCAATTACCGAGAGCGGCGGCGAGACAATTTCCGTCCACGGGAAATTATCAAACATCACAAACGACAGATCCTGCGGCACGCGCAGCCCTCTGCCGCCCAGCTCACGCAGCAGGCTCATGGCAATGACGCTGTCTGAGGCAATTATCGCCGTTGGCGGCTGCGGAGCATTAAACAGCCGCTCGACGATAGCGGCTATCGCCTGGTCGCTGCTGGCGTTACCGACAATCGACGCCGGGTCTACACTGAGGCCGCGTTGGGAGAATGCCCGTTCGATACCGGCAACACGCTGCGCCACCGGCGTGACGCCCAACCCTTTGGTCGGCGAATATGGCGGTTCGAAGGTCATGCTGGTCAGATAGCTGATGCGTCGATGTCCGGCGTCGAGCAACGACAGCGTCGCCTGCTGCGCGGTCGACGTAAAGTCGAGGCCAATCACCTCGACGTTTAACTCGGGCACGGCGCGGTCGAACAGCTTGAGTGCTCTGCCGTCGGCGAGGATTTGCGCCAGATGGGCGTTATCTTCAGGCAACGACGAGCACGGCGCGATGATGATACCGTCGACCTGCTTTTCGAGCATCACCCTGACCGCGTCCTGCTCCACCGCTAGCGTCTCGTCACTGTTGCTCAGCAACAGGTGATACCCCGCCTGCCGAGCGACGTCTGAGATACCGCGCAGCGCCAGACCAAAGTGCGGGTTCTCGATATCACCCACAATCACGCCTAGCGTATTTGAACGGCCGGTGTTCATGCTGCGTGCCAGTTCGTTGGGCCGATAGCTCAACCTCTGCGCCGCCGCCCTAACCCGCGTTAATACCTCTTCACTCACAGAGCCATAACCGCCCAGTGCGCGCGCCGCCTGGGCCTTTGAAACCTGCGCCTCGCGGGCGACGTCGGCCACCGTTGGGGCCTTGATTCGTGCGTTGCCAATAGTCATAAGTTATTCGTATCACAGCTTTCGTTAAGGGCGATTGACGTTTAGATAATCACGTTGCTAGTATCATTGTAACTGATTTGAGACCGGTCTCACAATGATTGAACTCCCTAATCAGCCCCTGCATTGAGACCGGTCTCTAAAAAATACAAAAGATCCTGGCTCAATAGTCGTTGATGTTAAATACAACAAAAACGGACGCACTATGAAATCGCAAAAGACCCTGATTAAACTGGCCACCGTGCTTTTTGCTTCGCTCTCACTCTTTTCTCTTTCGTCCCCGCTGGCCAACGCCGCGGGCCAGCAGGAAAACCCTTATGGGTTAATCGAACCGGGCGAGCTGCGCGTTGCCAGCCTCGGCGACGCCAAGCCTTATACCTTTACTGACGCCTCCGGCAATTTCACCGGTTTTGACGTCGAGTTCTTCACCGACGTTGCGCACCGACTCGGCATCAATAAGGTGGTGTTTATCGGCCAAGACTTCGCCGGCATCCTGCCTTCGGTCGCAAACGGACGCTATGACGCAGGCGTCGCGGCGATAGGTATCACCCCGGCTCGTGAAAAAACCGTCGATTTCTCAAGCGGCTATCTCGCCGGTTATCTGACGGTACTGACGCGTAAAGACACCGGCGTCACCGACGTCAATTCGCTGGCAAAACACCGTCTCGCGGTGGTGCAGGGGACGTTGCAGGAAAACTACGCGATGCAGCATTTCACCCAAACTGACCTGGTGCGCTTCCCCGATAACAATGCGGCCATCTCTGCGCTGAACAACGGCACGGTTGACGCCGACTTCCTCGATTATGAGGCGGCCAAAGACTACGCCGCCCGCTTCAATCTGGTTCACGCTGCCGATATCCCGTCCTTTGACGCGCCAGCTGGCGTTGCTATCGCCAAGGGAAAACCCGCGTTTAAAGCCGCCCTGGATAAGGCGATTCAGGCCTCGATGCAGGATGGCACCTGGAAGAAGCTCTACCAGAAATGGTTCCCAGGCTCGCCAATGCCAAAGCAGTATCTGCCGCATTCAAGCTGATGTTCCCTGCTCGTCGTCTGTCTGTTTACCCCGCGGTGAGGGCAGCCTCACCCCGTTAAAAGTGCGAGGTATTGTATGAGCCTGTTCGAAATGCTTCACCGGACATTCTTCGATTTTAATTCGATGGCCGAAGTCCTGCCGCAGCTGCTGAAAGTCGGGCTGATGAATACGTTGATCATCTCGATTGCGGCGACGCTGCTTGGCACCACGCTCGGGCTGATTCTGGCGCTGATGGGCATCTCGCCCACGCGCTGGCTGCGTGTGCCATCGCGCGTCTATACCGACCTGTTTCGCGGCCTGCCGTCTATACTGACCATTCTGCTGATAGGTCAGGGGCTAGCGCGCTACAGCTATGAACTTTTCGGTCCGTCGCCCTATCCGCTCGGTATTTTTGCCCTGAGCCTGATAGCCAGTGCCTATATGGGGGAGATCTTTCGTGCGGGTATCCAGAGCGTTGAAAAGGGTCAGCTCGAGGCCTGCCGTGCGCTGGGAATGAGCTACGGTCGCGCAATGCGCTTAGTGATTGTGCCACAGGGGATCCGCCGCGTGCTTCCTGCGTTGGTTAATCAGTTCATTGCCATCATCAAAGACTCTTCGCTGGTCTATCTGCTCGGGCTGATGGTCAACGAGCGCGAACTTTTTCGCGTCGGGCAAGATGCCGCGGTGCTCACCGGCAACCTTTCTCCTCTGATGCTCGCAGGGCTTTTTTATCTGATAATCACCGTGCCAATGACCCATCTGGTCAACTATGTTGACCAACGCTTCCGCACCGGCCGTCGCAAAATGACGCGCCCGGTCAGCAGTCTGAAAGAGGTCGATGAGCTGCAAAAACTTAATCCTCGCACCGTTGCCACCGGCGGCAGTGCCCCCTTAACCACCGAACGGGGACAATAATCCATGACGCTTGCTGCCCCTAATATTGACCGCGCCGCCACACCGTCGTTTCACGGCGCTAGCGTGGAAATTCGCGATTTAACGCTGGCGTTCGGCGACATTCAGGTGCTGCGCAAGGTCTCGCTCAACGTCGCGCCGGGCACCACCACTTGTATCATCGGGCCGTCAGGCTCAGGGAAGTCGACCCTGCTGCGCGGTATTAATCGCCTGCATGAACCGCAGTCCGGTGACGTGCTGGTGTCGGGTCGCTCGGTGCTGAAAGATAAACCTGACGCCCTGCGTCTGCGCATCGGCATGGTGTTTCAGCATTTCAACCTGTTCCCCGACCATACGGCGCTGGAAAACGTGGCGATGGCACCGTGGAAAATCAAGAAACTGTCCAAGTCTGAGGCCTACCGCCTGGCCGCCGAGCGGCTGAAAGAGGTCGGCCTAGAGCAGCGAGCGGAGCACCGTCCGCGCTATCTGTCCGGCGGTCAACAACAGCGCGTCGCCATCGCGCGGGCCTTGGCTATGGACCCTGAAGTCATGCTGTTTGACGAAGCAACCTCGGCGCTTGACCCCGAACTGGTCAAAGGCGTGCTGAACCTGATGGCCGACCTCTGTCGCCGTGGCATGACCATGATAGTCGTCACCCATGAGATGGGATTTGCTCGCAAAGTGGCGGATCAGGTGATTTTTATGGATGAGGGGGAAATTGTCGAGGCGGGCACCCCAGAACAGATTTTCGATAACCCGCAGTCCGCGCGACTGCGGCGCTTTTTGTCTGAAGTGCTGTGAGGCCCAACGACTCGCCGCACCACCGAATACCTTTTATGATGACTCAAGAGAAGGAAAACAAAATGTCTTCATCCACTGAACACGCAACGAAAACCGTCGCCGTGATAGGCGCGGGTATCATCGGTATCTCCAGCGCCGTGCATTTGCTGCGTCGCGGCCAACAGGTCACGCTGTTTACCGAGGCGGAGCTGGTGTCCGGTGCATCGGGCCGGTCGCTCTCATGGCTGAACTCTGCCGCCGACCGCACGCGGGAATATCATGCACTGCGTATGGCGGGCATCGACCGCTACCGCACGCTGTTTGCACAGGACTCCTCTCGTGACTGGCTGCGTTTCGACGGTGGCCTGTACTGGGGGGAAGACAAAGCTGCCGAAACGCTGACGCGCCACGCCTATGAATTCGCTCACGGGTATGATTCGCACCTCACGGGTCTGGCGTCGGTCAGTCAAATTGACCCTCAAGTCAGGGCCGAAGCCGTCGCTGAAAGCGCACTGTTTAATCCGGGTGAAGGCTGGGTCAGCCTGCCACACCTCGCCAATTATCTGATGGCCGAGTTTCACCGCCTCGGGGGACAGCTTTATGAATATGCGGGCAAAACCTCGGTCATCACCGATGCCAGCGGTAAGGCCGTCGGCGTGAAAACTGGTAACGGCGAAACCTTCAGCGCAGACAGAGTGCTGGTGGCCTGTGGCCCGCAAACGCCCGAAGTGGTTGCGCCGCTGGGTGTCACTATCCCCAACGGCTCCCCCTTATCGATGCTGGTCATCACTCAGCCGGTCGAAAACAGCGTGAAAGTGGTGCTAAACACGCCACGAGTTGCGGTTCGTCCGAATCCGGGGAAAACCCTGGCGCTGGACCATGACTGGTATGAGTCGGCCATTACCCGCAGCGCGGCGGGCGAGTACAGCATTCCCGAAACCGTGGTTGATGAATTGGTGGCCGAGGCGGCGAAAGTGCTCGAAGGCGCAGAATCACTGAAGGCAGCGAGCTGGAAAATCGGGCTGAAACCTGTTCCCGGTGACGGCGAGCCGGTGCTGGGCGAGCTGCAAAGCGTGCCAGGCTGCTACGTGGCGTTTACCCATTCCGGCGCCACGCTGGCGCTTATCGTCGGCGAACTGTTGGCCAGCGAAATTGCCAGCGGCGAAAAACATCCGATGCTGGCCACATTCCGCCCCGAGCGTTTCACTGCCTGAGTGATTTCTCGCTAGGCAGGCTGGTGATGACTTGATATAAATTGCTGAAAACGCGGGGATCCCTGCTCGCCAAACAGGTCGTGCGGGGTTCCCTGACAGTCGATTTCACCCTGATGCAAGAACACCACCCGATTGGAGACGCGGCGGGCAAAGACCATCTCATGGGTGACCACCAGCATGGTCCTCCCCTCCTCTGCCAGACTCTGCATCACCTTCAAGACCTCCCCCACCAGCTCTGGATCCAGTGCCGAGGTGGGTTCATCAAACAGCATCACCTCAGGGTCCATGGCCAACGCGCGGGCGATCGCCACCCGCTGCTTCTGTCCACCCGAAAGCTGTGACGGATAGAAGTCCTTACGCTCATACAACCCGACGCGGGCCAGCAGTGATTCGGCTTTCTCGATGCAGGCTTTGCGGCTTTTCTTCTGCACGTAGCGTGGCCCTTCCATCACGTTTTCCAGCACGTTCATGTGTGACCAGAGATTGAAGTCCTGAAACACCATGCCGAGTCGCGTACGTATCCGTTCCACCTGTTTGCGGCTGGCAGGCTGCGGATTGCCCCTGGCGTCAGGCTTCATCAGGAGTGTTTCACCGCCGACCGCCACGGTGCCGGAGTCCGGCGTTTCAAGCAGGTTGATGCAGCGCAGGAAGGTGCTTTTGCCTGAACCACTGGCCCCCAAAATGGAGATAACCTCGCCCTGCCGTGCGTCAAGTGAGATACCTTTCAGCACCTCATGCTCGCCGAAGGATTTGCGGATATCGATCATCGATAGCGTGATAGGTTGCATTATTGGCGCAGACTCCTGTGAAAATCTTTCCGTGGGGTTTCAGGACAAGATTATGCAAGAACAGCGCCAATCCCCTCGACCTTGGGTAAATCACGTCGAGGGCGGCGAGAGCGTTAGTTGAGCGGCATGCGCTCAGGGTCAGGATACTGGTACTCGAAGCCGAGCTCTTTCACGATGCGGCTACCGTCAACCAGCTTACCCGCCGAATCTTCAGGCTCGGGGGCGAACGTCGGTTCGGGAAGCCCCAACTGGCGCGCTAACAGCGGATAAAACTGCTGTTTAGCCGGATGTGCAGGCGCGCAAAGGTTAAAGGTGTGACCGCCGCGCGGCAGGCTCAGCAACAGCTGAATAGCAGAGACCACGTCGTCCTGATGCACCAGATTAACGCCATGATTTGCACCTTTAACGTCTTTCTTGCCCGCCAGGAAACGGCCCGGATGACGGTCGGCCCCAACCAGTCCGGCGAGGCGCAGCACGTCAACGGAAGTGTTCGGCAACTGATGGAACCACTCCTCCAGCTCTTTGAGCACCTTGCCCGCTGGCGTGACGGGATTCAGCGGCGAGTTTTCGCGCACAGTGCCTGTCCCCTCGCCATAAATTGACGTCGAGCTGGTAAAGATAATGCGCGGTACGGCGTGCGCCAGTGCACTATCAACCAGCATCTGCACCGCCTGAAAATAGAGCTCGCTCCCTTCCACCGTGCGCCTTGCAGGCAGGGTAATCACCAGCGCATCGACGTTGAGCAGCACATCCAGGTCGTCAGCGTCGCACTCCAGCGTCATCTCGGGCGTGAAGGTCATTTGGTAGCATTCGATGCCGCTCATACGTGCGGCCTCAACGCCGTCACGCGTGGTTTTGCTGCCAACAACCTGGTATCCCCTGGCGCTTAGGGCAATGGCCAGCGGCATACCTAGCCAGCCTAAACCAATTATTGATACCTTCTTCATTTTGTTCTCCAATACCTACCCGCTTTTAATAAAGCTACGTCATTTAGTTTAGCAGGCTACCTCCGCCACCTCTCTTAAACAACGGCTTATTATGTAATGATTTTCAACAGATTGTCAGAACGCGAGCGTGTTGCGCCTGTCCGGTCTTCTATACAATCGATTCATGCTTATCATTACATGGCCAATAATATTAAAATTATTCATCAGCAGAAAAAAAGGTTGCGCGTCAGAGCACGGTGGTTTAGGTTAATTGGCAACAGATTTAGAACCTATGGCTGATAACAGCGGTAGGCAACAAAACGCTTAGAAGAGAACAAGACAATGCTGAACATTCTGATCAACCACCATCACCACCATCATCCTGACTAGTCTTTCAGGCAGTTTGGTGCTGGAAGACTTTTAAGATCTTCCAGTGGCGCGCAGAATGTAGCAGAGAGCCCTCGGAAGATTTCTTCCGGGGGTTTTTTTTTACCCTAAGAAATTTAAAAACGAATTAAATCATAAATTTAAAGACAGAGGTCATCATGCTGGACAAAAACCGTTTACGTATCGCAATGCAGAAATCCGGTCGCCTGAGCGACGATTCACGCGAGCTGCTTGCACGCTGCGGCATTAAAATTAATCTGCAAGAGCAGCGTCTGATTGCCTTCGCCGAGAACATGGAAATCGACATTCTGCGCGTTCGTGATGACGATATCCCAGGACTGGTGATGGACGGTGTGGTTGACCTCGGTATTATCGGTGAGAACGTGCTGGAAGAAGAGCTGCTGAGCCGCCGTGCTCAGGGTGAAGACCCACGTTACTTCACGCTGCGTCGCCTCGATTTTGGCGGTTGCCGTCTGTCGCTGGCAACGCCACTGGACTTTGATTATCAGGGGCCACAGAGCCTGGGTAACAAACGTATCGCCACCTCTTATCCACACATCCTCAAGCAGTATTTCGACAAAAAGAATCTCGACTTCAAGTCTTGCCTGCTGAACGGTTCCGTTGAAGTCGCACCGCGTGCCGGTCTGGCCGACGCCATCTGTGACCTGGTTTCTACCGGCGCAACGCTTGAAGCCAATGGCCTGAAAGAAGACGAAGTCATCTACCGTTCCAAAGCCTGTCTTATCCAGCGTGACGGAGAGATGCCGCAGTCCAAACAGCTGCTGATCGACAAACTGATGACCCGTATTCAGGGCGTGATTCAGGCACGTGAATCCAAATACATCATGCTGCACGCGCCGAGCGAGCGTCTGGACGAAATAATCGCCCTGCTGCCGGGCGCCGAGCGTCCGACCATTCTGCCACTGGCTAACGACAAACAGCGCGTTGCCATGCATATGGTGAGCAGCGAGACCCTGTTCTGGGAAACCATGGAAAAACTGAAAGCGCTGGGTGCCAGTTCGATTCTGGTGCTGCCAATTGAAAAAATGATGGAGTAAGGCGATGCAATCCAACGGATTTTCTACCCCAATCGACTGGCAACAGTGTGATGAAAAGCAGCGCAGCGAACTCCTCACTCGCCCTGCTATCGCAGCTTCAGGCAGCATTACCGAGACCGTCACCGAGATCCTGACTCGGGTACGTAATGAAGGCGACGTTGCGCTGCGTGAATACTGCGCGCGCTTCGATAAAACCGACGTGGACCAGATTCGTGTCACCGCCGAGCAAATTGAACAGGCGTCAGCGCGTCTGGGCGACGATGTTAAGCAGGCAATGGCCAACGCAGTTCGCAACATTGAGACATTCCACGTCGCACAGAAATTGCCGAAGGTGGATATTGAAACTCAGCCCGGCGTACGCTGCCAGCAGATTACACGTCCTATTGCTTCCGTCGGCCTGTACATTCCGGGCGGATCGGCGCCGCTGCCTTCTACGGTGCTGATGCTGGCAACCCCGGCACGCATCGCGCAGTGCAATAAAGTTATCCTTTGCTCGCCGCCGCCGATTGCCGATGAGATTTTGTATGCCGCCAAGCTGTGCGGCGTTACCGAGGTCTATCAGCTCGGTGGAGCACAGGCGATTGCCGCGATGGCGTTCGGCACAGAGAGCGTGCCGAAAGTGGCTAAAATTTTTGGACCGGGCAACGCTTTCGTGACCGAGGCCAAGCGTCAGGTCAGCCAGAGCCTGAACGGCGCAGCTATCGATATGCCTGCCGGTCCTTCAGAGGTGTTAGTGATTGCAGATTCTGGCGCAACGCCTGATTTCGTCGCCTCTGACCTGTTGTCGCAGGCGGAACACGGCCCAGATTCGCAGGTGATATTGCTGACGCCAGACGCCGAGATGGCAGCAGCCGTTGCGGTAGCCGTCGAGAACCAGCTGCAAACGCTGTCGCGCAGCGAGATTGCCCGCAAGGCGCTCGCCAGCAGCCGTCTTATTGTGGCAAAAGATTTGGCACAGTGCGTTGAAATCAGCAACGCCTACGGCCCTGAGCACCTTATTCTGCAAACCCGTGAGCCTGAAGCACTGGTTGACAGCATCACCAGCGCGGGTTCGGTATTCCTCGGTGACTGGTCACCCGAATCTGCGGGCGACTACGCCTCAGGTACCAACCACGTATTGCCGACCTATGGTTATACCGCGACCTGTTCAAGCCTGGGTCTCGCCGATTTCCAGAAGCGCATGACGGTACAACAGCTGACTCCGGCAGGCCTGCTGGCGCTGGCTCCGACGATTGAAACCCTGGCTCAGGCCGAGCAGCTGACCGCGCACAAGAATGCGGTTACCCTGCGCGTTGCCGCCCTGATGGAGCGTAAATAATGAGTGAGACTTCGAAGCAAAACGTTTCAGTCGTTGGACTGGCGCGTGAAAATGTTCAGCAGCTGACCCCTTATCAGTCTGCTCGCCGTCTGGGCGGTAACGGTGACGTTTGGCTCAATGCCAACGAATATGCGCTGGCCCCGCATTTTGAACTGACCGCACAAACGTTCAACCGCTACCCAGAATGCCAACCGAAGGACGTGGTTCGCCGCTACGCCGCGTATGCGGGCGTGCAGCCTGAGCAGGTTCTGGTCTGCCGCGGTGCCGACGAAAGTATTGAACTGTTGATCCGCGCCTTCTGCGAGCCAGGTAAAGACGCCATCCTTTATTGCCCGCCAACCTACGGCATGTACAGCGTCAGCGCCGAGACGTTCGGCGTTGAGGGCCGTACCGTGATGGCGAAAGAGGACTGGCAGCTGGACCTCCCGGCTATCGAGCAGGCACTGGACGGCGTGAAGCTGGTCTACGTGTGCAGCCCGAATAACCCGACCGGCAATCTGATTAATCCAGAAGACATTCGCAGCCTGCTGGAAACGACGCGCGGCAAGGCTGTCGTGGCCGTCGATGAGGCATATATCGAGTTTTGCCCGCAGGCGACCGTGGCCGGCTGGCTGAAAGACTATCCGCACCTCGCTATCCTGCGTACGCTGTCAAAAGCCTTTGCCTTGGCAGGCCTGCGCTGTGGCTTTACGCTGGCTAACTCTGAACTGATTGACGTATTAATGAAGGTTATCGCGCCTTATCCGCTGTCTACGCCGGTCGCCGACATCGCCGCGCAGGCGTTGAGCGAGCAGGGCCTGGCGTTGATGCGCAAGCGCGTGGCGGAGGTGAGCGAGACCCGTGAATGGCTTCGTCAGCAGCTTGAGCAGTGCGACTGCGTCGAGCAGGTGTTTACCAGCGAGAGCAACTATCTTCTGGCGCGCTTTACTGCCTCCAGCAGCGTCTTTAAAACGCTTTGGGATCAAGGTATTATCCTACGCGACCAGAATAAGCAACCGGGACTTTCGGGCTGCTTGCGTATTACTATCGGCACCCGTCAAGAGTGCCAGCGCGTCATTGACGCCGTACGTCCATTACCGGGCGCGACTTCAACCGTTCGTGAAACAAGCAGCGCCAGCAAGGAGCCAATGTGAGCCAGACCCCTGTGAGTCAAAAAGTTCTCTTTATCGATCGCGACGGTACGCTGATTTCCGAGCCACCGGAAGATTTTCAGGTCGACCGACTGGATAAGCTAGCATTTGAGCCGGGCGTGATCCCTGCGCTGCTTGCATTGCAGTCCGCCGGTTTCAAGCTGGTGATGATAACCAATCAGGACGGGCTGGGCACCGCGAGCTTCCCGCAGGAAACCTTCGACCCGCCGCACAACCTGATGATGCAGGTGCTGACCTCGCAGGGCGTGGTATTCGACGAGGTGCTTATCTGCCCTCACCTGCCCGCCGACAACTGCGACTGCCGCAAGCCGAAAACGCGTCTGGTGCAGCGGTACCTCGAGAACGGCGTGCTGGACACGGCGAACAGCTACGTTATCGGCGACCGTGAGACCGATATCCAGCTGGCGCGTAATATGGGCATCACCGGTCTACGCTATGAGCGCGACGGCCTCGGATGGGCCGCTATCACCGAGCAACTGACCCGACGTGACCGCCACGCGCGCGTCAACCGCGTGACCCGTGAAACGGCTATCGATGTTGAAGTCTGGCTCGACCGCGAAGGCGGCAGCAAAATCAAGACTGGCGTTGGCTTCTTTGACCACATGCTGGATCAGATTGCGACCCACGGCGGTTTTCGTATGAACATCGACGTGAAGGGCGATCTGTATATCGACGATCACCACACCGTGGAAGATACCGGTCTGGCGCTCGGTGAGGCGCTGCACAAGGCGTTGGGCGACAAGCGCGGGATTGGCCGTTTTGGCTTCGTGCTGCCGATGGACGAATGCCTGGCGCGCTGCGCGCTGGACATCTCCGGCCGTCCACACCTCGAGTACAAGGCAGAATTCAACTATCAGCGCGTGGGTGACCTGAGCACCGAGATGGTCGAGCACTTCTTTAGCTCTCTTTCTTACACGATGGGCTGCACGCTGCACCTTAAAACCAAGGGCAAAAACGACCACCACCGGGTAGAGAGCCTGTTTAAAGCCTTTGGCCGCACGCTGCGTCAGGCCATTCGTGTCGACGGCAATACCCTGCCGAGCTCTAAAGGAGTGCTTTAATGGACGTGGTTATCCTTGATACTGGCTGTGCCAACCTGTTTTCCGTCAAGGCTGCCGTAAAACGACTGGGCTATGAGCCGGTCGTCAGCCGCGACGCCGACATCGTTCTTAAGGCCGACAAACTGTTTCTGCCGGGCGTCGGTACCGCACAGGCGGCGATGGAACAGATTCAGCAACGTGACCTGATAGAGCTTATCAAGGCCTGTACTCAGCCGGTGCTGGGTATCTGCCTCGGCATGCAGCTGCTGGCTTCAAGCAGCGAAGAGAGCGGCGGTGTGCCGATGCTGGATATCGTCGAGACGCCGGTTATCAAGATGCCTGAACGCGGCCTGCCGCTGCCGCACATGGGCTGGAATAAAGTGACGGCGCAGGCCGGACACCACCTGTTCCGCGGCATCGATGAAAATGCCTACTTCTACTTCGTGCACAGCTACGCGATGCCGGTTTGTGAAAACACCATCGCGCAGACGCTGTACGGCGAACCGTTTACCGCCGCCGTGCAGAAAGATAACTTCTTTGGCGTGCAGTTCCACCCCGAGCGCTCGGGTGCCGCAGGCGCGCAGCTGCTGAAAAACTTTTTGGAGATGTAAACAGCATGATTATCCCCGCTTTAGATCTAATCGAAGGCAGCGTGGTGCGTTTGCATCAAGGCGACTATGGACAGCAGCGTGATTACGGTAATTCCCCTCTGCCGCGTTTGCAGGATTATCAGGCTCAGGGTGCCGAAGTGCTGCACCTCGTTGACCTGACCGGTGCAAAAGACCCGGCAGCGCGTCAGATCCCGCTGCTTAAGCAGCTGGTTGCTGGCGTGAGCGTTCCCGTGCAGGTAGGCGGCGGTATTCGTACCGAGCAAGACGTTGAAGCCTTGCTGGAAGCCGGTGTCTCCCGCGTGGTGGTCGGCTCGACGGCGGTGAAAAACCCGGAGCAGGTTCAGCAGTGGTTTACGCGTTTTGGCGCCGATGCGCTGGTGTTGGCGTTGGACGTGCGCATCGACGACGCAGGCAATAAACACGTTGCGGTAAGCGGCTGGCAGGAGAACTCAGACTCGACGCTGGAACAAGTTGTCGAACAGTTCCTGCCGTTTGGCCTGAAGCACGTACTCTGCACCGACATTTCCCGCGACGGCACTCTCGCAGGTTCCAACGTCGAGCTGTATCGCGAAGTCTGCCAACGTTTTCCGCAGGTGGCGTTTCAGGCGTCGGGCGGTATCGGCAGTCTGGACGATATCGCGGCCCTGCGCGGCACTGGCGTAAAAGGGGTGATCGTTGGCCGTGCCCTGCTCGACGGCAAGTTTAACGTAACGGAGGCAATTTCATGCTGGCAAAACGGATAATCCCCTGCCTGGATGTTAAAGATGGTCAGGTTGTGAAAGGCGTACAGTTCCGTAACCATGAAATCATCGGCGATATCGTTCCGCTGGCTAAACGCTATGCCGAAGAAGGCGCGGACGAGCTGGTATTTTATGATATCACCGCCTCCTCCGACGGCCGCGTGGTCGACAAGAGCTGGATTTCTCGCGTTGCTGAAGTGATTGATATTCCTTTCTGCGTCGCGGGCGGAATCAAAAGTATTGAAGACGCGAGTAATATCCTACAGTTCGGTGCCGATAAAATCTCTATAAACTCCCCGGCGCTGGCCGATCCGACACTGATCACTCGCCTTGCCGATCGCTTCGGCGTACAGTGCATCGTGGTCGGTATCGACACCTGGCACGACGCTGAAACCGGCACGTATCAGGTGCATCAATTTACCGGCGACGAAGCGCGCACCAAGGTGACGACCTGGCAGACTATCGACTGGGTAAAAGAAGTACAGCAGCGCGGAGCCGGTGAAATCGTGTTGAACATGATGAACCAGGACGGCGTGCGTAACGGCTACGACCTGCGCCAGCTTAACGCTATTCGTGAAGTCTGCCACGTGCCGCTTATCGCCTCGGGCGGTGCGGGAACCCGTGAACACTTCCTCGACGCCTTCAAACTGGCGAGGGTCGACGGCGCACTCGCTGCTTCCGTGTTCCACAAACAAATAATTAATATCGGTGAGTTAAAACGTTACCTTGCCGAACAAGGCGTGGAGATCCGCTTGTGAGTATTCCAGAACAAGATAAAGAAGTGAAAGCCCCGGTTATTCTGAACGCCGAACAACTCGCCCAGCTTGATTGGGAAAAAACCGACAACATGATGCCCGCTATCGTGCAACACGCCGTTTCGGGTGAAGTGCTGATGATGGGCTACATGAATCAGGAGGCGCTGGACGTCACGCAGTCGAGCGGCAAAGTGACCTTCTTCTCGCGCACCAAACAGCGCCTGTGGACCAAGGGCGAAAGCTCGGGCAACTTCCTTAACGTGGTCAGCATCACGCCGGACTGCGATAACGATTCCCTGCTGATTCTCGTCAATCCGATTGGCCCAACCTGCCATAAGGGCAACAACAGCTGCTTCCACCCTGCCAGCAGCGACTGGGGTTTCCTGTATCAGCTGGAGCAACTGCTGGCGTCGCGTAAAACCGCGAGCCCGGACAGCTCCTACACCGCCAGCCTCTACGCCAGCGGTACCAAGCGTATTGCGCAGAAAGTCGGCGAAGAAGGCGTTGAAACGGCGCTGGCCGCTACGGTGAATGACCGTTTCGAACTTAAGAACGAAGCCTCAGACTTGGTTTATCACCTGCTGGTTCTGCTACAGGATCAGGATCTGGACTTCAGCACGGTTATCAATAACCTGCGCGACCGCCACACCAAGTAACGGACTCTGAGCACAAAAAAGCCGCCGAAGGTATTCTCCGGCGGCTTTTTATTGACTAACACTATTTGAACTTATTGATAATCCAGCGTAGTGGCGCAGTAATTTTCCATGAGTTGGAGCTGACCAGGCACTCTATCTGGGCATCTCTGGCCTGCAGTTCTTTCACCAATGAGCTGAGCAGTTCGCTTTGCTGAGAAAGCTTCTGATCTTTCTCAAACAGCTCGGCCTCATAGTTTGTACGAATACTTTCATGCTCGCCAATCAACAGTTCCTTAGCGGCCTTAATTTCCTCGAGCGTCAGGTTTGCGCTGTGCGCCTCAGAGGTTAAATACTCTACCCTGTCAATAAACTCGTCAATTTCCTTCTGTGCCTCAGCATGCCTCTCTTCGAGTGACGCAATTTTGTTGTGTGACTCTTCAATATCTACGCCAAGTTTCAACCTTAAGTAGAACAAATACTCTTCAGCACAGTGTTCGAGAATAAACAGATAGGCGTCATAAAACGGCTGATAATAGATTTCTTCACGGGTTATGTTCAGCGTTGCAAAGAACTGTTTCACCCCATCATAGAGTTCTCTGTAGGCCTCCTGGCCAATAGAGTTGATATTCCAGATCAGGAAGTTAAGCACATAGTTTTTGAAATCTCTCTCGTATCTTTCATAAATGCCCTGCTGCTGCATAAATTCTTTCAGCGCAACGGTGGCTTTTAGACAGCAATCGTAAGAAAGATGGCGCGTGCTCGAGAGCGAGCTTTCCAATTTTTGGCGCTGAAAAACCAGAGGTTGCTTGGTATAAGCTATTCTTTCGGCCAGAAGCACCGCTGATGAGGTGAAAAGCAGATCGTTGCTGGTTCTAATTTGCTGAAATTTCAGACCGTGTTTTTCAATAAACGACCGACGGAACAGTTTGTCCCAAGCCCACCAAATAAAGATCTGGAAGAAATCTTCTTTGACATCATTAGCACAAAATACGAGCGAGTCAGGAAGTAAATGCTCTTTAATAGTCCAGGACATATCTGACTCTTCACCCGTCGCTTCGTTAAATGCCCTGGCACCGAATACAAAGACGTCGAGGTTGAGTTCATCGGCACGTTCAACCGAGATTTTAAACATATCAGGAGTGAAATAATCGTCGGCATCCAGAACGGAAAAATATTCGCCGGTAGCGATTTCCATTGCCGTATTTCTGGCCACTGCGGCCCCAAGGTTGGTACTTTGGCGAATGATTTTTATTCTATTATCTTTTGCCTGAAACGCCTGAAGAATTTGCAGAGAGTTATCGGTTGAACAGTCGTCAATGCAGATAATTTCTAGTTCGGTTAACGTTTGTGACGTGATGGACTCAAGACATTGCTCTAAAAAACGAGAAGCATTATAGACGGGCAAAATGACGGAAACTTTGGGTTTAACACTCACGTTCTATCCTCAAATTATCCTGAAAAGGACAATACCTATAAGTTATCGTAAGACAATATACTCCTTTGGAATAATAATAGGATAGGACTGCTCCGGTTAGTAGCAATATTGAAAATCGCTCAAAATCGGGCATAAAAAAGGGCCAGTCGCCTGGCCCTCTTTGAAAACTTAGTCCAACCACTCGGTGTGGAACACGCCTTCTTTATCGGTACGCTTGTAAGTATGTGCGCCGAAGTAGTCACGCTGTGCCTGGATCAGGTTAGCTGGCAGAACCGCGCTGCGGTAGCTGTCGTAGTAGTTGATCGCAGCAGAGAAAGTAGGCGTCGGGATACCGTTCTGAACGGCATAGGACACCACGTCACGCAGCGCTTGCTGATATTCGTCAGCGATGTTTTTGAAGTATGGCGCCAACAGCAGGTTTGCAATTGACGCGTTTTCTTCGTAAGCATCGGTGATTTTCTGCAGGAACTGAGCACGGATGATGCAGCCAGCGCGGAAGATTTTGGCGATTTCACCGTAGTGCAGGTTCCAGTTGTTCTCGTCGGAAGCCGCTTTCAGCTGAGAGAAGCCCTGCGCGTAAGAAACGATTTTACCCAGGTACAGTGCACGACGGATTTTTTCGATAAATTCTGCTTTATCGCCCGCAAATGCTTTAACCGCTGGGCCAGTCAGAACTTTAGAAGCCGCAACGCGCTGATCTTTCAGAGAAGACAGGTAACGGGCAAATACAGACTCAGTAATCAAAGTCAGTGGCTCGCCAAGGTCCAGAGAGCTCTGGCTGGTCCACTTACCGGTACCTTTGTTTGCTGCTTCATCAAGAATCACGTCTACCAGGTAGTTACCCGCTTCGTCTTTCTTGGTGAAGATGTCTTTGGTGATGTCAATCAGGTAGCTGCTCAGCTCGCCTTTGTTCCATTCAGCGAAGGTGGTAGCCAGCTCTTCGTTGCTCAGATTCAGAGACTGCTTCAGCAGAGAATAGGCTTCAGCAATCAGCTGCATGTCGCCGTATTCGATACCGTTGTGAACCATTTTAACGTAGTGGCCTGCACCATCAGCACCGATGTAAGCTACGCAAGCGTCGCCATCGTCAGCACGGGCGGCGATCTGCTCGAGGATTGGAGCAACCAGTTCGTAAGCTTCTTTCTGACCACCAGGCATGATGGAAGGACCTTTCAGTGCGCCCTCTTCGCCACCGGAAACGCCGGTACCGATAAAGTTGAAGCCTTGGTCGGAAAGTTCTTTGTTACGACGAATGGTATCTTTATAGAAGGTGTTGCCGCCATCGATGAGGATGTCACCTTTATCAAGGTGTGGTGTGAGGGATGCGATAGTTTTATCGGTCGCTTCACCTGCTTTCACCATCAGCAGAATACGGCGTGGTTTTTCCAGTGACTCAACAAACTCTTCGACTGTGTAGTATGGAACCAGATTTTTACCCGGATTCTCGGCAACGACTTCATCAGTCTTATCGCCAGAACGGTTAAAAATAGCAACGGAATAACCACGGCTTTCAATGTTAAGCGCGAGGTTACGACCCATTACCGCCATACCAACGACGCCGATCTGTTGTTTGGACATTAGCAACTCCTGTCTGAAATAGTTGATAGCTCGGTGGAACTCAAACCCCTGTTCTTAGTAGGTTTATCGTCACCGCGCCATACAAATGAACCCAAGCATTGTACATGAGAATGACTGAGGGTGTACCTATCACAGCTATAACTATCACAACCATTCAAGTGGTCGGTGCAGTTTAGCCTCAGCCACCATGCCGAGCATTTGACACTTTACCGGTAACAACGACGAATTGCAGGTCAAAAAGAGCGAATTTTTTAACTTTGAGATTACATTTAGAGCAGAACGAAATAACCGACTTTTCCCAAATACGTATTGAACAGTTTACGCTCTAATTTTCAACTTTGCTGGTGAGGAGCATATCAATAAGCTTAGGAAATGGGAAAAACCGAAGCACCTAAAAACCATCCTTGCCAACTCTCTTTTGAGCAAAGAGTAAAACCAAGGCGTAAAAAAGCCCCGAACTCCTCAGAGTCGGGGCTTTTTATAAACTAAAGCAGTTTAATAAGGAGGTATTACACCCCCTCGTATAACCTCAGCGTCTTAACAATAACTTGAGCAGACGAGAACTTAGTCAAGGCTAACTCTCTGCCGACTAACCCCATTTTGTGGCGAAGGGGCGCGTCCTGAAGCAGTCTTTTAAGTTGGCTCTCAAGGCCAGCCTTGTCTTTCCTAGCAACAAGAAACCCGTTTGCTCCGTCCTGAACAATGCTTTTACAGCCACCAACATCATACGCAAGACACGCTCTGCCCATCGACGCCGCCTCGAGCAGTATTCTAGGCACCCCCTCTGAATAGGTAGAGGGAAGAGCAACAATATTAGCCGCCTCAATCAGCTGACTCACGTTGTTACTTCTGCCAAGCCAGTTAATTGTCCCTTCTTTATGCCATTGTTCAAGCATCGAGAGTGGAATAGCATCGGCATCGTCAGTGGATAAAATTCCTGCGACGTTCAGCGTGAAATGAATATCGTCCTTTGCCAGAGACTTCCTCACGCTAATGAGGTCGCGTAGCCCTTTGCTCCACAACATACGACTTGCAAAGAGGACGACAGGAGGAGTCTGAATAGGTTCCGATGTGTAGGGATAATCATCGGTGTTAATGCCTGCGCCATCAATCACCCGAGTTTGCTCTTTATCAATACCCGTCAGTGAAATCAGTCGCTCCTGGTCGGATTCATGTTCAAATACCAGCACCGCCTGAGGATTTTTTGCAATGTATTTATAAATACTCAATACGAAAAACCGCAGTCCGTTGATCAACATTTTTCCATTGTCGAAAACCCGCCCTAACCCGGCAAAACTGAGAATAACGGGCCTAGATTTTACCTGTGCATAGATTCCACCGGCCAAAAATGACTTGATTGTGACGCAGTGAAGAACGTCAGGATCGAGTCTATTTAGCATCTTCCATATTCTTGAGAAAGTCAGTATGAATCCAACAGGATTATAAGACTGGGCAGAAATCAGTGAGTTATGGCAAATAAACCCATGTTTCTCGAGGCGTGATTTAATTTCATCTCCCTCATAGTGGCAGATAACATGAACCTCATACCCCGCGGCCTTGGCAGCCAATGCACGCTCTGACCAATGCAGCTCAAAATACCAATCGGAATTGATCAAGTAGCAAACTTTTTTCATCAGATACCACCAACTAGTGTTTTTTGCCGCTTTTATTGGATATGCCGTCAGTGATCCCTTTAAAAACGAAGTGAAGATAACTCAGTTTCTGTTCCTGCTTAATAGTTAAAACGAGATACTTCAACACTCTGATCATTATGGCCGGCGTCGAATAAGCCCGGAGCGAACGGGAAAGATAGCGAGCCAAAAAGAGATTGCGAACTAAATAATAGACTTTCCAGGTAGGTGAAATAGTTTTTACGCCAACGGGAATATCATGCTTAAACACCACTTCAGGCGAATAGCGAATTTTGATGCCTTTATCCGTTAGTGCTTTGGACAAATATAGATCGTCATAATAGATAAATAGTTCTGGGTAAATACTATTAATGTTATTAACTAGAACCCGCTTGTCGATGATCAAGCCGACAAAAGAGAAACTCGCCACGGTCTGGCTACAATGTTCATTCGGCAAGAAACGTTGTGGTGCACGAATATAGCTGAGGGTATCGGCAAAGGTCGACGGGAATTTGGCATAAGGAACGTTCATCTTGCACAAATTGCCGTCTAAGTCTTCAACGCGGCAGCAATAGGCCTGATATTCGTCGCTTCTAATAGAAGAAAAGTTTTCAAGCAAATCGACAGTGGGATAGGCGTCGTCGTCATAAAGCGCGACAAAATCAGCCTCAACCTGTTGGTCAATATATTGAATACCGACCTTGAAGCCACCGGCTCCTCCGGTGTTATCTTGCAGCGTGATAACTTTGAGGCGCGAGTCGGTAATACTCGCCAACCACTCGGCGGTATTATCGGTTGAAGCGTTATTGACAATAATGATGTCGGTGAAATTAAGGGCAGCTGACGCTGCCCAACATTTTTTTAGCTTTTCTAGTCGATTAAACGTGACTATCAGCGCTACCAATTTCATTTTACGTCAACCGTGAATACCGGCATATCAGTGTTTGCCGCGGCGGATTGCAGATAAACATCGGCCGTTTTCAATGCTTCAGCAATGGTCACGTCCATATCCAGATAGCGGTAAGTTCCCAGACGACCGATGAAGGTGATGTCTTTTTCCTTGTTCGCCAATTCGAGATACTTATCCAGCAGTGCTATTTCCCCCACCTGACGGATTGGATAGTAAGGAATATCGTTTTCCTCACAGCTGCGGCTGTATTCTTTATAACATACAGATTTCTCATGGCTTTCCCATGGAGAAAAATACTTGTGCTCGGTGATGCGGGTATATGGAACGCTCTGCTCGCAGTAGTTCATTACCGCCGTACCCTGATAATCACCTTCAACCGTAAATTTGTCGAAATCGAGCGTACGATAGCCCAGACGACCAAACCTGTAATCGTAGAATGAATCCAGCGCACCGCTATAGAACACGTGGTCATAGTTTTCGCGTTCAGCTACATCGAAATCGGTGTTTAGCTCAACCGTGATATTTGGATGGTTTGCAATTTTCTCAACCATATCCGTGTAGCCGTCTTTTGGCATACCCTGGAATTTGTGATTGAAGTAGTTGTCATCGTAATTAAAACGTACCGGCAAACGTTTCAGGATAGACGCGGGTAATTCCGTCGGCGACATGCCCCACTGCTTGATGGTATAGCCTTTGAAGAAAGCTTCATAAAGCTCTTTACCCACAAAGCGCAACGCCTGCTCTTCAAAAGTCTTAGGATCGGTGATACTTGAATCACCCTTTTCTTCAATCAGCTGTTTCGCTTCATTAGGCGAACAGGTTTTATTGAAGAACTGATTAATGGTATGTAGGTTAATCGGCAGAGAGAAAACCCGACCGCCGTAGGTCGCTTTTACCCGATTAACATAAGGCATCATGGTGGAGAATTCGTTAACGAAATTCCAGACCACTTCATTATCAGTATGGAAGATGTGCGGTCCGTAAGTGTGAACCATTACCTGGCTCTCTTCATCGCGCGCATCGTAACAGTTACCGGCAATATGAGAGCGTTTATCGATAATACGGACTTTATGACCTTGCTCTGCCAGTTTACGACCAATTACCACGCCTGAGAAACCAGCACCGACTATCAATACATTTTTATTTGTCATTTATAACTCTCTCACTTAACCTAAAACGATGCGTCTAATTTTATAATACAGCTTGCTGATAGAACTTCTGCGCTGAGAGCCGATCGGCGCAAATCGATTGAAATACGGCATCAGTTTGCGCTTAACTTTGGTCTGAAGTAATACTTTTGGCATCGGCATCGCCGGGTTGGAACTTATTTTTCCATGAGACAGCAAGCGCTCATAAACGTCCTTTTCCCAAGGCGTATTGTGGACGTTCTTCAGGAAGTTATCGAAGAAGTCGACATCAGCGGTATTCCAAGGTTTATTCTCACCCGCATAGTGAATCATCTTCGGATGCATACGCGCTTCAAGAAAACTCATATAGGTAGAGAGTTTCAGATTCGGGAAGAAGTCGTCGGTATTACCGTTACCATGATAGACGTTCCAGCACAGCGGCAGATAGTGCACGCGGTCATAGAACACTTTATTCATGATGTCCTGATCCAGGAACCAGTAAACCTGCCCGATCATACTTTCCATCAGCTTGGCGAAGGTATTCTCGTTGTTCATTTGAGCAACATTGAAGAGAATAATACCCGCCTGGAAATACTTATCTGGATCTTCCATCTGCAGACGCGTTTTCAGATACTGTGACGCAGTCTGAACACCGGTTTCAGACTGCGCAATGGCGTTAAATTTAACAAACCCTTCCATCACGATATCTTTAACGGCAGCGACTAAATTGTTACCAATATCGAGCTCAAGCAATTCGGCAACGTCACTTTCTACCACGGTATCGGCATCGATGAACAAGACGCGTGGAAAGTTTTTAAACAACTGAGGAATAAACAGGCGCGCATAGGTTGCAGCACTGAAGTGGGCGCGCGTGTATACGCCTTTTAGCTCAGTGAAAGCATTCACGTCAAAGAAACGAATACTCATATTCGGCTTGTCTTTAACGAGATCTTTTAAACGCCCCTTGTTGCGTTGCGAAACCCCATTTTCAAGAATAACGATGTCATAGTTTTTATCAGCATGGCTATTACGCGCAATAGAATTAATCAGCGCGCCGCCGCTCATGGCATAGTTATCATCGAAACAGATGACAACGGGCACAGCATTACTATCATAATACGGCTGCAGTACACCGTTAAAGGTTTCCTGAGAGATAAATGTACGCTGAACTTCCTTCATCTTCAGGGCTGAAACCGAAGATTTATAAATAATAAAGATATTGAACAGGCGCTCTGAAATATGGCCAACTACCCTTTTTTCTTGTGCATTATAATTATCAAAGGATATTGCATCTTCAAGTTCGCTCATGATACCGAACAGCCAGGCTGAATACTCAGCAAATAGCTCACGGTTCATGACGTACATATTAGTATAATAACCGTCTGTAGCGAAGTTAAATTCTTTTACCGCTTGGTAGTATTCTGGATGTTGTTTCAATAATATGTCGATAGCTGCCTGATAGTCTTTGATATGCAGGTAGTTCGAAATTTTGTAGTGATCGTAGTTATTTTTACTGCCTGCGGCTCTAACGTCCCATTTCTTTGGCAGTAAAATATCATAACCTTCAAGGCAGGAAGCAATTGCGGCATCATTCAGGCCAAACATTTCTTCATATTCTGCCGTGATCTCTGGGTAGTTCACCACACCCCAGTTATCTTCCACTTTATTCTGATCTGCAGAGAAATTCAGATGACGGCGATAATGCATGAACCCGACAAAGTCGGATAGCTCGGCATTTTTCCAAACCCAATAGTGCGCGGTCAGTTCGCAGTAGAACGGATTTTTGAAAGAAATATTGTCGCCAGTATCATCACCGGCACAGCAGATTTCATTAAAGCTGTTAGCTTTACCCACGTGGATTGGCTTAATGATGTCGCTGGACAAAAAAGCACTTGGCTTGTGGTGACAAGTATAAATTGTGATTTGTTTCATTCAACAGTCCGATAATATCGAATTAGTGGTAATTGCTTAATTAAGCCATAGCTTCTTTATAGCTGGCGATAACTTCATGCGCCTCGCCAATTTGCTTCAATCGGTGATTCTCAATCCATATCACTTTGTCACAAACCTTTTCAACGTCGGACAGATTGTGACTTACAAACAGGATGGTAACGCCTTTTCTTTTAAAATCTTCGATGGTATTGATGCACTTGCGTTGAAAAGCAATGTCACCTACAGCCAAGACTTCATCGATGATTAAGATATCGGGGTCTACCTGACTAATGACAGAAAAGCCTAGCTTTGCCAGCATGCCGCTTGAATAAACGCGAATTGGCTCATCGATAAACTCCCCGAGTTCGGAGAATTCAACAATTTTGTCCATTCTTTCCTTAAGCTCTTTCCTGCGCAGACCAAGCAAAATAGCATTTAGCCTGATATTTTCACGACCGGTTAATTCAGGATGGAAGCCACCGCCTAATTCCAGCATTGACGCTACGCGGCCCGTCACTTTAACCTGACCCGATGAGGGCTTCATGACACCGGCAACAAGGCCCAGAGAAGTACTTTTACCCGCACCATTACGGCCAATCAGCGCAACGGACTCGCCTTTCATTACGCTGAAATTGATGTCTTCAATCGCGAGATAGCTTCTGCCAGTTAGCAGGCTCAATGCGCGCTTCGGGTTAAAGATCAGTTCCTTAATACCAGAACCAATGTGATGATAAAGCGGATAGCGCTTAGTCACGTTTACGAATTCAATAACTGCACTCATTATAGTATCTCTGCAAATCTGTATTTTAATTTGTTAAATACATAGGAACCGATGAGGAGTGAAATGACCGCATAGCCATAAAGCATGAAAACTTCGTGGTAATTAATCACGCCTTCCATGAAAAGACTTCTCCAGCTGAGAATCATATTCGCGAGAGGATTATATTCAATTAAGAAATGATACTTCTCAGGGATCATATCGCCTGCGTAAAGAATCGGAGTGCAGTAGAACAACAACATAATGCCAAGTGTGATAAATCTTTCAAGATCGCGGAAGAAAAGATTCAGCGTCGACAGCGTTAATGCAATGCCGAGTGTAAAGGCCATCTGTGCAATACCAATCAGCGGCACGCCCCAGATCCAGTCCCATGAAGGCGTCATTCCATAAATCAACAGGAAGACAATAATAACCGGAATGGTACAGAGGAAGTGCAGACATTCCATTAAGACATTACTGAAAGGAATAATGGAACGCGGGAAAACTGTCTTTTTAATAATTTGCGCATTCGCAATAAAGGAAAACAAAGAGTTCGATGTCGAGCTCGCAAACCACTGCCACGGAAATAAACCAGAAATAATAAATACGGTGTAGTTCGGGATCTGAACACGCATGATCAATTTAAAAATAAAGTAATAGATCATCGCAAAGAGTAACGGGTTAGCAATCGACCACAAATACCCAAAAAAACTGCTTTTATATCTGACTTTTAATTCTTTCTCGGTAATGACCGTTGCCAAATCGAGAAGGTAACCTAGACTATACTTCATATAACTCTCTGCTTTGATTGAAATTTTCCCTGACCGACCGAGTGCGTCATAGCCAAAAACGCTATTCCTTTATCCCCGTATCAGGATTAATTTTTTTCAGTTGACCACGCTACCGCCCCTGGCCTTTCGGTAACCAGAGTACGCTGCAAAAAGAGTGCTTTCGAGCTAATGTTAATCCTGCTTGAAAGTCGAGCAGTTGTTATAACTACCTTGAGTTTGTCGGGATAGCCAGTCATAAACACCGGCTAATCTACCTACACTTGCAAAATATCTCTCTAAGAATCTCCCGAGAACTCGCCGTTCGCAACGCGTTAGCCAATATCACGATAAATCGTATCGACTTTTTCAGGCTAGAAGTGGTAGAGATCGATTAAAAAATACCTTTCTTTATAGCGTAAAGTCATTTGTTTAGCGCGGGTATTATATAGCATCGTCGAGCGATTATGGAGAGGTTACTTGGTTTTATGCCAGTTTTAGAAAGGTAATGATCGGCCTATCAGGCGTTGCATAATGCTACCCCTTGCAGCGACCACATCCTCGTAGCTCATAGCCAGGCAAAATCAGACAACAAAAAAGCACCGCTTTTGCACGGTGCTTTCTCATTGTTAAGCATTATCTTCAAAAGATTATTTGCTTACGAACTCTTTCAACCACTGTTCGAACGCTGCACCGGTGCTCTTGTGACGGATACCGTGCTCAACAAAGGCTTTCATGTATCCCAGCTTGTCACCACAGTCGTGTGAACGACCGGTCATGGTGAAGGCTTCAACGGTTTCTTTCTTCATCAGCAGCGCGATTGCGTCTGTCAGCTGAATTTCGTTACCCGCGCCGTAAGGGGTGATTTCCAACAGAGGCCAAATGTCTTTATTGAAGACATAGCGCCCTACTACCGCCAGATTTGATGGCGCGTCTTTACGCTCAGGCTTCTCAACGATAGCTTTCATCGGGATGCTTTTGCCCGCTTCGCCTTCAACGCCGTTGCAGTCAACTACACCATATTTAGAAACGTCTTCTTCCGGCACTTCTTCAACCATAACCTGGCTGTAGCCCGTTTCATCGAAGCGCTTCAACATCGCTGCCAGGTTGTCTTTGCGCAGATCGCAGGACACTTCGTCCATCAGCACGTCCGGCAGAAGTACAGCAAATGGTGCGTCGCCGATCAGAGGGCGTGCACACAGAACGGCGTGACCCAGCCCCTTGGACTGGCCCTGACGCACGTTCATGATGGTAACGCCTTTCGGGCAGATAGACTGGATCTCTTCCAGCAGCTGACGCTTAACGCGTGATTCCAGCATGCTTTCAAGTTCAAAAGAGGTATCGAAATGGTTTTCAATCGCGTTTTTAGACGAGTGAGTCACCAGAATGATTTCTTTGATGCCGGCGGCAGCACATTCGTTAACGATGTATTGAATCAAAGGCATGTCGACGATTGGCAGCATTTCTTTTGGAATGGCCTTTGTCGCTGGCAACATGCGCGTGCCTAGACCGGCAACAGGGATAACAGCTTTTAACATTGTAAGAGATACTCCTCAACACCATAAGATTAAAATCAGCCAGCGGTTTGCCATGGTTTGTTCACCGCTTTACTAACTGAAGATACTTAAGCAATTGTTACAACCCTAAAAATCACTTAAGCAAAGTATAGACTCTCGCCTTGCATTTGGCAGGTTCATCGACAGTCCCTTGCCTGTATAAGATGTTGTCTTATCACTATGAAATTCTTTGTAGCCTATGCAAATGTCGTTACAACGCTAACTACAAACAACAACATAACAGCAAGTTAAGTATGACCTTAAGTCAACCATAAAAAAATAAGATTGTTACCCAAGAAATGATTTTTTTTAATAAAAACCGACAAAAAAACGTCTTGTCCTCCTGGTCTAAGTCTGTCATTGCCGACCAAACCACCAGATCGCTGGAAAAGCCACCGCCACTCCGTTTTTGGTCTCCCGCCGCAACGCTAAGTATTCCCCTTTAGCTGTCTGATTTAAATTTGAAATTTACGTTGCCAACGACCATTATTCATTTTGCGGACTTCGCCGCGACAGTGAAGGTAAATAAGCGATATGGAATGGATTGCCGATCCGTCGATTTGGGCCGGGCTGGCTACCCTGGTGATTCTCGAGATTGTGCTAGGAATCGATAATCTGGTTTTTATCGCGATACTTGCCGATAAACTGCCCCGAGGCCAGCGAGACCGCGCACGCGTTACCGGTCTTCTGCTTGCGTTGGTCATGCGACTCCTGCTTCTTGCCTCAATCTCCTGGCTCTCGTCCCTCACTCATCCCCTGTTAACAATATTCAGCAAATCCTTCAGCGCCCGTGACCTGATTATGCTGGCCGGCGGCCTTTTCCTGCTGTTTAAAGCGACCACCGAACTCAATGAACGGCTCGAGGGTAAGGATGAGGAGAACACTCAACAGGGAAGTCGTGCCCAATTCTGGCCTGTCGTGGCACAGATAGTGGTGCTCGACGCGGTATTTTCTCTGGACTCGGTCATTACAGCGGTCGGCATGGTCGACCACCTTGCCGTGATGATGGTTGCGGTCTGTATCGCCATCGGCCTGATGCTGCTCGCCAGCCGTCCGCTGACGCGCTTCGTCAATGAGCACCCGACCATCGTTATCCTCTGCCTAAGCTTCCTGCTGATGATAGGTTTTAGCCTGGTGGCAGACGGCTTTGGCTACAATATCCCCAAAGGCTATCTTTACGCGGCGATTGGCTTCTCGGTCATGATAGAGGTGCTGAACCAGCTGGCGCAGTTTAACCGCCGCCGCTTCCTGTCTTCTCGTCGCTCGCTGCGCGAACGCACGGCCGAGACAGTACTGAAGGTGCTGCGCGGCAAGCATGAGGAGGCGGATCTCGACTCGCATTCCTCTGATATGGTCGCCGATATTGCTAACGAAGACGACGCTATCTTTAACCAGCAGGAACGCAAAATGATCGAGCGTGTGCTTGGGCTTGCCGAGCGATCGGTCAGTAGCGTCATGACCTCGAGGCACGACGTCGATAATCTCGAACTTAACGACCCACCCGAGGTGCAAACCCGTCAGTTAGTCAATAATTCTCATACCCGTATCCTGGTTACCGAAGACAGTTCCACCGATGCACCGCTCGGCGTTATCCACGTCGTTGACCTGCTCAAGCAGCAGTTGCTGCATAACGAACTCGACCTCAAGGCCATCATCAAGCAGCCGCTGATTTTCCCGGAGCAGCTTTCCCTATTGGCGGCGCTGGAGCAGTTCAGGCAGGCCAAGACGCACTTTGCCTTCGTGGTTGATGAGTTTGGTTCGGTGGAAGGGATAGTGACGCTGACCGACGTAATGGAGACCATTGCAGGGAGTCTGCCGGAATCGTCGGCCACGCTCGACGCGCGCCACGATATCGTTCAACTTGAGGACGGCAGCTGGATAGCCAACGGTTATATGCCGCTTGACGATCTGGTGACCTATTTGCCGCTGCCGGTAGAAGAGAAGCGCGAATATCATACCCTTGCCGGTCTGCTGATGGAGCACGCGCAGGTCATCCCTCACCAGGGCGCACAGCTGTATATCGATAACTACCTGTTTGAACCGATCGAGGTGAACAGCCACCGCATTCTCAAGGTAAAGATAACGCCGTTAAAGCCGATTGCCGATGATTATGAAGTGTGAGCACGAAGGGGATTAAACGCGACGGGCCTGATGATTCAGGCCCGTGCGGCAGGGAAATCACATCTTGTTAATGAATGACTTCACTTTGTCGCTGTTCTTGTCGTCTTTGTTTTTATCAATCCAGTTCTGAATTGCATTTTTCGCATCCTGCTGCAGCTGTTGACGGAGGATCTGATCCACCCGCAGCTGATAGTTAAGCTGTTTCCACGGACCAAATACGCGCAGCGGAATCTCGGTTTTTTGCAGCGTGGCAATCAAATCGTTGTCACCCTGCCAGCCGCCGGTGATTTTCACCCGCAGATTCATGTCGGCCTGTTCGTCTGGGAAGTTAACCTGTCCGTCGCCTTTCACGCTCATCATCGCGGAATCCGCCGACAGATTGCTCAGCGTCAGTACGCCATTGCGCAATGCGCCGTGGGCCTGCAATTGCTGAATATCGCTGTAGACCTCGTAGCGTTGCATACCCTGAACGCGGTTATTGCTGCGGCTCACCGCCTGCTGCACCAACTGCTGAATATTCAAGCCATTCAGACGCGCATTGTCCATCGACATTTGCGCATCGCCCTGCCAGTTGCTGTTGAAGTCAGTCAGCGACAGGCCTTTTCCGCTCAATGCGCCGTGCAGGCTGAAGTTGCCGATTAACGCCTGCGGCAAATTGTAGGCACGCAGCAAATCACCTAACGGAATGTTGCTGAGGTCCGGCGTAAAGTTGACCAGCAGACGTGGGCCAGTGGCGTCTAGCGCGCCCGGAAGCGAGAACGTTCCCTGCCCCATATTGCCGCTAAGCCGCGCAATCTTGACGTTACCGGCCTGATTGGTTGCCTGCAAATCGAGATTCTGAATTTTTAGCCCGCGGTAGGTCACGTCAACGGCCTTGAGCGCTACCTGAGCATTAAAGCCGGTCAGCACGTTCAGCGAGTCCTGCTGCGCATCTATATCTCTGGCAATAACCGGTGCCGACGTCACGGACTGCGCTTTCTGCTGGGCGCTGCCGGTGCCGTTAGGCTGCCACCCGGAGATAGCGTCCAGATTCACGTTGTTCGACTGCAAATTCAGCTGATAGTCCGGCACATCATTGAGCACCGCCACGCCGCTGCCGGTCAGCTGATTATCATTCGCCGACAGCGCGAGCTGGTTGAGCGTCATGGTGTTATTAGACTGTTGATATTTTGCCTGCAGGCTGCCCTGCCCCGAGACGCCCTGCGCAGGAATGTCCGCGCCACTGAGCTTATAGGTCAGGCTAGTAATATTGGCCGAATACTGGCGCGGATAGTTTTGCATATCCAGCGTCGCATTGAGGCTCAGCGTCAGGTCACGCTGATCGCGGTTGATGCGGCTCGACAGCTGTACGGTCGCCTGACGACGATCGTTCTGTTCCATCTGCAGATTAATGTCGCGCACGTTGATCTGGTCGCTCTTGGCACGCTGCCAGATGAGCAGGCTGTCGGCAACGTTGAGACGGCCGATGTCAAATTTCCAGCCATCGTCATCGCTTTCAACGCCCTGGCTTGCAGAATGCGCCGGCGCGATGGGCGCGTCCGGCTCGTTGGCTTCACTGTCAGGCGTCAGGCGAATCACCGCACTTTTGAGCATCACCTGTTTAACAGAAAGCTGATGTGAGAGCAGCGGCAAAAGGCGCACGTCGAGACGCATGTTTTCTGCGCTCACGACCGGCTCTTTGGCACCCGGAGCAGTAAGAGACGTTTGGCCCGCCAAAATACTCAGCTGCGGCCAGACATGCCAGCGAAGGTCGCCATCGATTGCCAGTTTATAACCGCTTCTTTGTTCAACGCGATTAACCATGTAATTGCGGAAGTCATTAGGGTTAATCAAAAAAACCAGCGAGGTCATACCGGCGATAATAACCACCAGTAAAATAACCAACGTTGTCACTAATCTTCTCATGCCATCCTCTTATAAGTTGCCTGCCCTTGCATCCTGCCAGGACTTGTCAGTCTTTATCAATACGGCTGGCAACCGCGCTCTGCTGGTCCCGATATTTTGCGTCCTGACGACTGTTATAGGGGCGCGCTGCCGCACCGGATAACGGTTCAAAGCTTAATGCGCCGATAAGCATCCCTGGGCGCAACGCCAAAGGCAGTTTACCTGAATTATAGAATTCAAGCACGATACGGCCCTGCCAGCCCGGATCGATACGGTGTGCGGTCACGTGAACCATCAGACCGAGGCGCGCCAAAGAAGAACGTCCGTCGAGCCAGCCGACCAGGTCATCCGGCAGCGTCACGGATTCGAGCGTCACCGCCAGCGCCAGTTCACCGGGGTGTAAAAAGAATGCTTCGCCTTCCGGCAGAACAATCTCGTCACTCATGACCCGGTCGAGGGCTGCGCCCACTTCATGCTTGGGACCGCTTAAATCGATAAACCCTGCGTTGTGCCCAAGGAATACGCGAAAACCATTGCCCAGGCGCACGTCAACGGTGGCGCCATTGATACGTTCAACGGGTGGACGCGGTTCAATACTCAGTTTACCGTTGTCCAGCCAGGCCTCTATATCGCGATCGCACAGTCTCATTACAACTCCTTTGGCACTTCTTGATGTAGTAGTCGGGCGAAAAAACTCCGCCCCTATTGCTGATTGTTATTCGAAGAACTGACTAATTTTTGCTTTCAAAATGTCGATTGCGATACGGTTTTTACCGCCGCGAGGCACGATGATGTCGGCATATTGTTTGGAAGGCTCAATGAACTGCAGGAACATTGGGCGAACCGTTTTCTGATATTGAGCCATTACCGAGTCCATAGAACGGCCGCGCTCGTTAACGTCGCGTTTCATGCGGCGCATCAGGCAGATATCCAGTGGTGTATCGACGAAAATCGAGAAATTCATCTCCTGACGCAGACGGACGTCGGTCAGCAGCAGGATCCCTTCAAGGATAATGACTTTTTTTGGTGCCAGCGTCACGGTCTCGTTCAGACGTGTGTGCTCGATGAAACTATAGCCTGGCAATTCAATGGCCTTCCCTGACTTCATCGCCTGCAAATGCTGGAGGAGCAGATTATGGTCCATCGCGTTGGGATGGTCATAGTTGGTTTTAACACGCTCTTCCATGGTCAGATGACTCTGATCCCGATAATAGCAATCTTCCGGTATAACACCGATATGTTCGTCACCGACCTGATCGCGTAATTCACGATACAAAGTGCTGGCAATAAGGCTTTTTCCAGAGGCAGATGCGCCAGCGATACCCACGATGACACACTGATGGAACTTGTCAGACATAAAATTAACGACCTGATTTGGAGGTTTGAAGGGCAAGCAGCCTGATGGCGCTTTGATCGCGCCAATTATAGGTACAACCTGTTGATGAAGCCAGCCTTAAAGCCACTAACCGGCTGGCTTGATTAAATTAATCAGCAAATGTGTGATTATTAGACGGCGCGGAAGGCAATTTCGGTCGGAATGGCATCGCCCTTCCAATAAAGCTGTGAGGCAACCCTGGAGGCGAGCTGACGATACAGGACCGTAAACTCGCTGTCAGGGTTGGAAACCACGGTCGGCTCACCGCGATCCAGGTCTTCGCGCAGCGAAATATGCAGCGGCATTTGCGCCAGCAGTTCACAGCGGTATTTTTCAGCCAGCGTCTGCGCGCCACCGGTGCCAAAAATCGCCTCATGGTGACCACACTGACTACAAATGTGCATGCTCATGTTCTCGATGATGCCCAACACCGGGACCTTGACTTTCTCAAACATCACGATGCCCTTCATGGCATCAAGCAGCGCGATGTCCTGTGGCGTCGTCACCACCAGCGCGCCGGTCACCGGCACACTTTGCGCCAGCGTCAGCTGAATGTCACCGGTGCCCGGCGGCATATCAATAATCAGGTAATCAAGGTCCGGCCACAGCGTATCCTGCAGCATTTGCAGCAGCGCCTTGCTGGCCATCGGGCCGCGCCAGACCATAGCATTTTCGTCGGTCACCAGATAACCAATGGAGTTGGTCGCCATGCCGTGCGCCATAATAGGTGCCATGTGCTGGCCGTCTGGCGAGGTCGGACGCTCCTCCTCGGTGCCGAGCATGTTGGGGATCGACGGACCATAGATGTCGGCGTCAAGAAGACCGACCTTCGCGCCTTCAGCCGCCAGCGCCAGCGCGAGGTTTACCGCCGTTGTCGACTTGCCGACGCCGCCCTTGCCGGAGCTGACCGCCAGAATATTACGCACGCCCTTGATCCCTGGGCGATCGTTGGCGCGGCGCAGCGTGGCGACGTCATGCGACAGACGCCAGTCAACGGAGCGTGCACCGGTTACCCGCAGCAGCTCGGAGGTGGTTAGCAACTTCAACTGCTCGAAGCCTGATTTCCAGGCAAAAGGCATGATGAGTTCGATGTGCAGAACGTTGTCCATTACCACGCACTGATGTAACGCTTTAAGCGCCGTCAGACTTTTTTGTAATGTAGGATGGGTAAAAGTCGCCAACACCACGTTAACAGCGGCGTGAAGTTCAGCGGGAGTAACGTTCTCAGGGGATTGTGATTTCATCCCGGCTCCTTGAAATACAGATTTATTATGGAATTCAGTGGCGGCAGTTACCGTAAACTTTCCGCTATCTCACTGTTATAAAAATAGCATAACAGAATCCCTGTTTGTTTACGTGGGTAGGCTCTGTGAGTTAACATCGATCCCCCCACAATCTTAAAAAAGAAAGCAAGCTCTTACTATGGCTCAAGTCGCGAAAAAAATTTTGGTAACCTGTGCACTTCCTTATGCTAACGGTTCTATTCACCTCGGACACATGCTCGAGCACATCCAGGCAGATATCTGGGTCCGTTACCAGCGAATGCGCGGCAACCAAACTCACTTCATCTGCGCCGATGATGCGCACGGCACCCCAATCATGCTTAAAGCACAGCAGATGGGCATCGCGCCGGAGCAAATGATTGAGGAGATGAGCCAGGAGCATCAGAAAGATTTCGCCGGTTTTGGTATCAGCTACGACAACTATCACTCCACGCACAGTGAAGAAAACCGTGAGTTGTCGACGCTAATTTACAGCCGTCTGAAAGAAAATGGCTTTATCAAGAACCGCACTATTTCTCAACTTTACGATCCAGAGAAAGGCATGTTCCTGCCGGACCGTTTCGTGAAGGGCACCTGTCCGAAATGCAAATCAGCGGACCAGTACGGCGACAACTGCGAAGTCTGTGGCGCAACCTATAGCCCGACCGAGCTTATCGACCCTAAATCTGCGGTTTCTGGCGCGACGCCGGTCATGCGCGATTCAGAACACTACTTCTTCGACCTACCAGAGTTCAGCGCCATGCTTCAGGCGTGGACCCGTTCTGGTGCGTTGCAGGAGCAGGTTGCCAACAAAATGCAGGAATGGTTCGAGTCAGGCCTGCAACAGTGGGACATCAGCCGTGATGCGCCTTACTTCGGCTTCGAAATCCCTGATGCCCCAGGCAAATACTTCTACGTTTGGCTGGACGCGCCAATTGGCTACATGGGGTCTTTCAAGAACTTGTGCGATCGTCGCCCAGACCTGGACTTCGACGAATTCTGGAAGAAAGACTCCACCACCGAGCTGTACCACTTCATCGGTAAAGACATTGTCTACTTCCACAGCCTGTTCTGGCCAGCCATGCTGGAAGGCAGCAACTTCCGCAAGCCGACCAACCTATTCGTCCACGGTTATGTGACGGTGAACGGCGCGAAGATGTCCAAATCTCGCGGTACCTTCATCAAGGCCAGCACCTACCTGCAACATCTTGATGCCGACTGCCTGCGTTACTATTACGCCGCGAAGCTGTCATCACGCATTGACGATATCGACCTGAACCTCGAAGACTTTGTACAGCGCGTTAACGCCGACATCGTGAACAAGGTCGTTAACCTTGCCTCACGTAACGCCGGTTTCCTCAGCAAGCGTTTTGAAGGCGTTCTTTCCGACAAGCTGGCCGATGAAGCGCTATACAAGACCTTTACCGATGCCGCAGCCAGCATCGCCGAGGCTTATCAGAGCCGCGAATCTAGCCGTGCAATCCGTGAAATCATGGCGCTGGCCGATATTGCTAACCGCTACGTCGACGAGCAGGCACCGTGGATTGTGGCAAAACAGGAAGGCCGTGACGCTGACCTGCAGGCTATCTGCTCAATGGGAATCAACCTGTTCCGCGTATTAATGACTTACCTCAAGCCGGTTCTCCCTTCACTGGCCGAACGCACCGAGGCATTCCTTAATAGCGAACTGAGCTGGGACAGCATCGATCAACCGCTGCTGGGTCATAAGGTGAAAACCTTCAAGGCCCTGTTCAACCGTATCGAAATGGACAAAGTCACCGCGATGGTTGATGCCTCTAAAGAGGACATCGCCGCAGCCAAAGCCCCGGTAACCGGTCCACTGGCCGACGCACCGATTCAGGACACCATTACCTTCGACGACTTCGCCAAGGTGGATATGCGTATCGCCCTGATTGAAAGCGCAGACTTCGTGGAAGGTTCTGACAAACTGCTGCGTTTGCAGCTGGATTTGGGCGGCGAAAAGCGTCAGATTTTCTCCGGCATTCGCTCAGCGTATCCTGATCCAAAACTGCTGGAAGGCCGTTTGACCATCATGGTCGCCAACCTGGCACCGCGTAAAATGCGCTTCGGTATTTCAGAAGGCATGGTCATGGCAGCGGGTCCGGGTGGGAAAGACATCTTCCTGCTGAGCCCTGACAGTGGCGCACAGCCTGGCATGCAGGTTAAGTAATATTTGAATCAACCTCTCCCTCGCACCCCGTGAGGGAGAGATTTTCCCTCCGGCATAATCGTCACAATCTTCCCGACAGATAAGCACTTTGTGCGGCACTCAGTCTTAATCAGCGACCGTAGATACATTTCCCTGCGTTATCATGGTAATCCTTACCACCACGACTCTAATTTCTTCTCCCAGGAGCTAACGATGTTTAACTTCGATTTTTATAACCCGACCCGCGTGCTTTTCGGCGCAGATCGCATCGCGGATATAGGTCAACACATCCCTGAAGATGCCCGTGTATTAATTACCTACGGCGGCGGAAGCGCCAAAAAGTATGGCACGCTGGATGAGGTTAAGGCCGCAATAGGTGACCGTGTCACGTTTGAGTTTGGCGGTATCGAAGTTAACCCCCATCTCGACACCTTGATGAAGGCCGTCGACATTGTGAGGGAAAATAAGGTCGACTTTTTGCTGGCCGTCGGTGGCGGTTCAGTGGTGGATGGCACCAAGTTTATTGCTGCTGCGGCGTTATATGAAGGCGATATCTGGCCGCTGTGGTCACAGCGCCAGCCTTTGAGCGAGGCTCTTCCGCTCGGCTGTGTGATGACGCTTCCGGCGACGGGCTCGGAAACTAACCACGTGGCGGTAGTCACTAATACCGCACTGGGCCAAAAATCCGGCTACAGCGACCCGCTGCTGTTCCCAAAATTTGCCGTACTGGATCCGACCAAGACCTACACCCTGCCGGTCACACAGGTTGCCAACGGCGTCGTGGATGCGTTCATTCATGTCATCGAACAGTATCTGACGTATCCGGTTTACGGCAAAGTACAGGACCGCTTCGCCGAAGGTCTGCTGCTAACGCTGATTGAGGAAGGGCCGAAGGCGCTGACAGATCCGCAGAATTATGACGTTCGCTCGGCGATCACCTGGTCCGCCACGCTGGCATTGAACGGGCTGATTGCCGTCGGCGTGCCTCAGGACTGGGCGACACACCGTATCGGCCACCAGCTGACCGCACTTTACGGTATCGACCATGCGCAAACGCTGGCAATTCTCTTGCCGGGGTTGTTGCAGGTGCAGCGCGAGAGCAAAAAACAGAAGCTGTTGCAGTATGCAGAACGCGTATGGAATATTCAGACGGGTGACGACGATGCCCGCATCGACGCCGCCATCGCTAAAACGCGTGAGTTCTTCGAGTTGATGGGCCTGAAAACGCAGCTTAGCGCCTATGGTCAGCCAAAAACCGCGATCGACGAAATTCTCGATAACCTCGAGCGTTTCAATATGTTGCCTATGGGGGAACGTCAGGACATCGACCTGGCGCGCGCTAAGGAGATCCTCACGCTGAGCTACTGATGCTCAACGCCAGCAGGGCGCAAAAATGCGCCCTGCTGGTTCTGTAACATGCTCTTGCCCTTGATTTTTGACCCCTCAGCCCTCTTACGAAAGCTCGGAAAGCCGCTGTGCTGAGACGATCAGCTCCTGTAACAGCATCTGCCTTCTCTCCATTGGCGTATCGCGACTCACCATGAAACAAAATGCCGCCACCGCGTGGCCGGTGCGCGTGCGGATAGGAGCCGCCATGCAGCAGGTGAAGCTGTCGGACAGGCCTTCTGTCAGGTAGTAACCCTGTGCGCCTGCCCGGTGAATGTCGTCAAGAAACTCCTGTTTGTCGATGGTTCGCCCGTTGGCAAGCACGAAGTCTTCGTCCGGGATCAGCGCCAAAATATCCTCGGCAGACCAGTCACCCAGCAGCAGTCTGCCCGATGCAGTCCAGGGAATGGGCACCTTCACGCCGATGTCGGAGCTTATCTTGAACGGCTGTGCGTTGCTTTCTGAAAGCACCACCTGGTACTTATTGCCCTCGAGCATACACAGCTGCACGGTTTCGCCGTGTTTAGCCACCAGCTCCACCATTAACTGATGGGAGCGGCGGATGAGATCGTTGTGGGCCATGTAGTCCGCACCGTAATAGTGCATTTCACGACCGAAAAAAATGTTCCCTTCTGCGTTGGACTCAAGCCATCCGGCCTCAGTCAAGATGCTGACCAACTCATAAATGCTCGACCGCGGCGCGCCCGTGGCGTCTATCAGTTCACGCATCGTCATGGGCTGACGCGCCTGATGTAATTGACGAAAGATATCAATTACGCGGTCCACGCCCCTTGCGCGGGGTGCGTTTTCTACCGGCATATTTACTCCCTTATTCATCTACCCTGGCTTTATCACGCTGAAGCACATCATACACAGTATTTAATCTAGCCGTGAAGCGAATCCCATTAATCACAAATAATATGACCGCACCAAACGGAGGCCCTTATTTAGGGCGAAAAATAAAATAGCCCAAAGGGTGAAATATCGATAGCGATCACAAAATAGTTATTTAAAAAAATCCCCACAACAACGGGTTATCTATTTTTCGCATTAATTAACTTATAAAGCCGTGGCGCTATATTGCAAATCTATATTCTTTATGCAAATCTAAAAACATCCGGTATCACAGACTAAAGTCTGATATATCAGACAGCAACCCAACCCTGATAACCCAATTTTTTTATTATTAAATTGCGCGCTTATCGCAATTTTTGGAGAAATGCATGTCAATTAAACGCTATGGCACCGAAGGTGGCGTAGGCACAGGGGGGCAGCGACTGCCCTTTGCCCGAGCGGTTGAAGCCGACGGCTGGCTTTATATCTCTGGCCAGACCCCGATGAAAGAAGGCGAAGTCGTTGAGGGCGGCATCGTCGAGCAGACACGGCTGGCGTTCGATAACTGCCTGCAAATTATGCGCGAAGCCGGGTATGAGGTGAAGGACGTAGTCCACGTGACCGCAGTGTTAACCGACGCCAGATACTTCAGTTCTTTTAACAAAGTTTTTAGTGAAGTGTTTGACGGGCATCCTCCCGCCCGCATCTGTAGCGTTCAGGATTTAGTGGTCGACTGTAAAGTCGAGGTTGATATGAAGTGTTTCCGGGCCGACCGAAAATAATAACCCAGCTAAACGCCAGCGCAATTAATCGCGGATAACATCAGCGTTATTGATATTTAAACTCACATCACAGCATGTCGATTTTTATTACACCGAGGGTAACAAGATGAATCACATAAAATATAAGAAGCAAGCCGCCTGTCTTTTTAGCGCCGTGAGTTTATTCGCCTTAATGGGCTGCACACCGACCGAATCCAAAGATTCAAAAGCAGGCGCTGCCCCAACCTCCACCCTGCAAACCGTTTTGCAACGCGGTACGCTTCGGGTTGGCGATTGCCTGAGCTTTGCGCCGTTTGGTTTCTATGACAAAGCAGGCAACCCGGATGGTTACGACGTCGACCTGGCGAAGGAGCTCGCCAATGACATGGGCGTCAAGCTTGAGATGGTCAACACCACCAGCGCCAACCGAATTCCAAACCTGCAAACCGACAAAGTTGATGTGGTGTTCTGTAACTTTACCCGCAACCTCGAACGCGCGAAGGAAATAGGCTTTACTCAGCCTTACGTCGTCGCCAGCGAAGCCCTGTTGGTCAAGAAAAGCAGCGGCATAAAATCCGTGCAGGATATGGGTGGCAAAACCATTGCAACGGTGAAAGGCTCCACCAACGGCGACGAAGTTCGCGCGATGAATATCAAGGTCAATATTCAGGAATATGACTCTTCGCAGGCGGCCATTCTGGCGGTGAAACAGGGTCAGGCCGATGCGATGATCGAGGATAACAACTTCCTGGCTTATCAGGCCAAGCTCGACCCGACGCTGATGGTGACCGACGAAGCACTGGTACCGCTGGAATATAACGCCTTCGGCGTGAAGGCCGGCGATCAGGTATGGCTTAACTACCTGAACGAGTTCCTGTTTGAAATTAACGCCTCGAAGAAAAATGCTCAGCTGTACCAAAAATGGTTTGGCACCCTGCCGCACTATCCGTTGAACCCACAGTACTAATTGCCCCCAGACGGAGATAGAGAATGAGCTACCCATGGATAACCCTCTCCCGCTATTTCGGCACCTTCGTCGAGGCGGCCTGGGTCACACTGCAAGTTACCCTGCTGGCCTTTGCGTTGGCGATGGCATTGGGCCTGCTGGCGGCGTTGGCGAAAGAGTCACGCTGGTCTGTGCTTCGTCTTATTAGCGGCTGCTATATCGAAGTCATCAGAAATACGCCGGTTCTGCTGCAAATCTTTATCGTGTTTTTTGGCCTGCCGTCGCTGGGTATCGTGCTTAATGCCTACACGGCAGGGGTGATTGCGCTCGGCATTAACGTCGGTGCCTATCTGGCCGAAGTCTTTCGCGCCGGGATGCAGTCCATTCCTAAGGGACAACTGGAGGCTGCGTCAATCTTGGGTATCAGCCGTCTACAGGTATTTATCAATATCGTCATGCCGCAGGCCGCTCGCGCGGTCTACCCGGCGATTATTAATAATCTTATTCAGCTTTTACTCGGCACCTCACTGCTCTCGGCCATTGCCCTGCCGGAGTTAACCGGGGTAGCGACAGTGATTAACTCTCGTACTCTGCTTTATATCCAAACCTTCAGCATCACGCTGGTCATTTATCTGCTGTTCAGCAACGTCTTTTCCTGGATAGGCAACCTATTGGGACGTCGGATGTTTAATCCACCGCTGGTGAGCTCGGTAAAAAAGCCCGTTGGGTCCCGAGTAAAGCGGCGTCTGAACGTAATACGTGGAAAGTCTTTACCCGCAAATAATCTGCAACGCGGAGGTCTGCTATGAGCGATTTAATTCTTTCCAGCCTGCCGCTGTTGTTAAAAGGGCTGGTCGTCACCCTGCTACTGTCGATTGCCTCGATAGCCGGCAGTACGCTGCTCGGCCTGCTTGCAGCGGTATTACGCACCAGCAATATTCCTGTGGGCGCACAGATTGCCCGAGTCTATACCGAGCTGTTTCGCGGCACGCCAGTGCTGATTACCTTAATGTTTATCTATTTTGGCGTGGCCTATTTCGGCTATGAAATCAATTTGTTTGCCGCTGGGATCCTCGGACTGAGCATTTATCAGGGCGCATACATTTCCGAAGTATTTCGCGCCGGTATCGAAGCCGTCCCTCAAGGTCAGTGGGAAGTCTCGCAGATCCTCGGGCTGGACAAACGGCAGGCATTTTTCTCTGTCATTTTGCCGCAGACGCGCAGGATAGTGCTGCCGCCGCTGGTCGGACAATATCTGTCATTAATCAAAGACACCTCGATAGTCAGCATGATTGGCATGTCAGAACTGATGCATCAAGGTCAGGCGATCGTCGACCGTATCGGTCAGCCGGTGGTGATTTACTGTCTGGTGGCCGCCCTTTATTTCGCTATTTGCTACCCGCTTTCACGCTGGGTTCAACACCATAATCACACCAGGAGTCAGCTGTCATGACCAATAACGCTGTCATAACCCTCAATGGCATCACCAAATCCTTCGGCAGTACGCAGGTTTTGAAAGCGATCAGCCTCGACGTTAAACCGGGTGAAGTTCTGGTGCTGATTGGGGCCTCGGGTTCAGGAAAAAGTACCGTGCTACGCATCATGAGCGGGCTAGAAATCGCCGACGGTGGCGAGGTGTGGGTTAATGAAGTCCCGCTGCACGATGCAAAGCGCGCCAAAGAGATACGCGGCCACGTCGGCATGGTGTTTCAACAGTTCAACCTGTTTCCGCATAAAACCGCGCTCGGTAACGTCACCCTGGCGCTTATCAAGGCAAGAAAAATGTCGGTTTCCGAAGCCAACAGGCGTGGCATGGAGGCGCTGGAACGCGTAGGGCTCGCAGACCGCGCCGGGCATTATCCCTCACAGCTTTCCGGCGGCCAGCAGCAGCGCGTGGCGATTGCACGTGCGCTGGCGGTCGAACCGAAAATTATGTTCTTCGATGAGGCGACGTCGGCCCTCGACCCGGAACTGGTCGGTGAGGTGACCGAAGTGATGCGCGGCCTCGCCCGCGAAGGCATGACCATGGTCGTGGTCACGCACGAGATGGGATTCGCGCGTAAAACCGCTGACCGCGTGGTGTTTATGGACAAGGGGGTGATTGCCGAACAGGGCTCACCGGAGCAAATTTTCGTTAACCCACAGAATCCGCGCACCCAGCAGTTCCTGTCGCGCGTGCTGGAACATTAATATGAACCACCTTTCATTGCCGCCGTTGTACAAATCGGTGGCGGGTCAGGGAACCACTCCCCTGCCACTCGGTACCGACGTGCTCTCCTCCTCGCAGGTGTTTTCACCGCTGATGGTCATGAAGCAAAGCGCGATGCAGCATAATCTGGCCAGCATGGCGCAATACTGCCGTCTGCACGGCGTCCGTCATGCCGCACACGGTAAAACCTCGATGTCTCCGCTGATTCTACAGTCCGCCGTGGACGCCGGAGCCTGGGGGATTTGCGCAGCGACCCCCGCACAGGTCCGCGCCCTTCGCACCTTTGGCATTAAAAACGTGTTTTTAGCCAACGAGCTGGTCGACCCTGCCGGTATTCGCTGGATAGCCGAGTACCAACGCGAAAATCCCGCCACCGAGTTTCTCTGCTATGTCGACTCTTTAGCGGGCGTCGCGTTGCTTGATGCGGCGTTGAGCGAGGTGGGCACCTGCCTGTCGGTATTGGTGGAGGTCTCGGTGCCGGGCGGCCGCACTGGCTGTCGCAGCATGGTCGAGGCGGTAGCGATTGCCCACGCCGTTAAGCAAAGCCCCTATCTTGAGCTTGCCGGTGTCGCCGGCTATGAGGGCGCGATTGCCGGCGATCGCAGCGAGGAATCGCTAGCCGCAGTGAGAGACTATTGCCAAACCATGGTCAGCGCCGCCCGCGCTATCGATGCCGAAGCGCTTTTTGCGCCGGGAGAAGTGTTGTTAAGCGCCGGAGGTGGCACCTTCTTTGATATCGTGGTCGAAATGTTTGCAGCGGTAAAACTTAGCCGCCCGACCGTGACGCTCATCCGCTCAGGTGCCTACATGGCACACGACGACGGGCTTTATTCGCGCCTTGCCCCTTTTGCCCAACCAAACGCTGAATTCACCTTTCAAGCGACGTTGGAAATCTGGGGCCGCGTACTGTCGCGCCCGGAGCCGGGTCTGGCTATTCTCGATTTTGGCCGCCGCGACGTGCCTTTCGATCAGGACCTGCCAGTGCCGCACTTTTTCCGCGACCGTGACGGTTCGCATCCTCGCACGGCGGCGCAGAGCACCATAACCGCCGTCAACGATCAGCACGCCTATCTTAGCCTGCCCGCCGATCTGCTTTTGGCGGTCGGTGACTGGGTAGGATGCGGTATTTCTCACCCCTGCACCGCCTTCGACAAGTGGCGCTATCTGCCGCTTATCGACGATGAATATCGCTGCGTCGGCGATATCAGCACCTTCTTCTGAGCTGCCTCACGACATAATCAGCCCGCCGTCGATGTTGATAGTCTGTCCGGTCAGATAGCGGGCGTCGTCAGAGGCCAAAAACGCCACCAGCCCGGCGACGTCCTGCGGCTGGCCGGCGCGTTTTAGCGGAATACCTTGCACCCACTCGGCCATTAATTCCCCCTTGGCGTAACGCTTCTCGTCGCTACTGAGGATTTCGCCCCACACGCGGTCGTTGTAATCCCACATCTCGCTTTCGATAATGCCGGGACAAAATGCATTGACGGTGATGTTATAAGGAGCGAGTTCAAGCGCCAGACTCTGGGTAATGCCGATGACGCCCATCTTGCTGGCCGCATAGTGTGGCGTATAAATAAAGCCCTGACGCCCCTGGCCCGACGAGGTGTTGATCAGACTCCCCGCACGCTGTTTGACCATGATTTTCGCGGCCTCGCGGCAGCACAGCCAGACGCCAGTGGTGTTGACGGCCAGCACCCGCTCGAAGTCCTGTTTTGGCATGCGGTCGAAACGATCGATAGTGATCACCCCGGCATTCTGGATAGACACATCGACGGTGCCAAATTTTTCCAGCGCCTGCTGATAGAGCTGTTGCACCTGCTGTTCGTTGGTGACGTCAATCTGTAAGGGAAGAATATCGACGCCATACTGCTGACGCAGCGTCTCGGCGGTTTCAAACACCCGTTCCGCGTTCGACACCATCACCAGATTGGCTCCATCACGGGCAAAGCGTTCGGCAATTCCGGCCCCAATGCCGCGGCATGCGCCGGTTATCACCACCGTCTTGCCACTAAAGTCTCTGTTCATCTTCGCGTTTCCTTATTGTGAATGCTTAGCGGACTGCTCCAGCATGCTGGCCACTGCGGCTTTCCAGCCCTGCCAGTGCTGCTGCAAAATGTGATGCCGTTCAGCGTTGGGCTTAAAGACGTCATGCTGTGGCAGCAGTGCCCTTAGCCTGACGTCGTCCAGCCCCTCAAGCGCCCTGCGGGAAAGAAGACCCGCGCCGAGCGCAGAGAGTTCCGGCGTATTGCTGCGCAACACCTCACAGCCCAAAAGGTCAGCCTGAAACTGCATCAGCCAGGGATTACGCGTCGGCCCCCCGTCTACCCGCAGAGAACTAAGGTGGAAGTCGGGATGCTGACGCATGGCGTCGATGACGTCGGCGATTTGATAGGCGATGGCCTCGAGTGAAGCACGGATAAGATGCGAACGCCCCACGCCTCGGCTCAGCCCGCTTATCACGCCCCGCGCCTGTCCGTCCCACCAGGGAGCCCCCGCGCCGGTCAGTGCAGGAACAAAATAGACGCCCAGTGTGGATTCGACGCTGGCCGGTAGCTCGGTCAACGCCCGGCTCAGGGTTTCGCCCTTACCGTCGGTCAGGCCGGTGATTTGCGCCATCCACGCCACCGCATCACCGGTGTGCGGGATATTGCCCTCCAGCCCATAAACGGCTCTTTGGCCATCGTGCCAGGCCACGGTGGTCGCGAGCTGCGTGATGCTGCTCTGCGGCTGAGGAATAGGCGCCATGACCGAAGATCCCGTACCGTAGGTGGCCTTCACGCCGCCGAACTCGCCGAGCCCGTGGCCATAGAGTGCGGCGTGAGAGTCGCCGACCATCGCAAGAATCGGCAGTCCGTCGGGGATCCCGTCTAGACCGCGCGTCTCGCCGAAGAAACCGCTGGAGGGACAAATCTGCGGCAACGCCTCGCGCGGAACACCAAACAGCTTCAGCATCTGCGGATCCCAGTCACCGTGCTGTAGATTTAACAGCTGGGTGCGGGCGGCATTTGAGGTATCGCAGCGAAACGCCTCGCCGCCGGTCAGATTCCACAGCAGCCAGGCATCTATCGTACCGAGGCAAATCTCGCCGGAGGCCGCGCGCGCTGCGCCGTCCGGCAGGCTGTCGAGCAGCCATCGCATCTTGGAGGCGGAAAACAGGGGGGCAACCGGCAGGCCGGTAATATCACGAATGACCGGTTCCTGATGGTCACGGCGCAGTTGCTCGCAAAACGCCGCGCTGCGCGAACATTGCCAGGTCAGTGCCGGCGCGACCGGTTTGCCGCTGGCGCGATACCAGCCGATGGCCGTCTCGCGCTGATTGCTTATCGCCAGTGCCGCAATACGCTGCATGCCCACGCTGTCGATGACTTCGCGCAGCACGGTGAGTGAAGCTTCGACCAATACCTCGCCATCTTGTTCGACCCATCCCGCCTGCGGCGTTTGTACCTGCAAGGGCCGCGAAGACTGGGCGACCACTCGCCCTCCGCCGTCGATAGCGACCGCCTTGGCATTGCTTGTGCCTTCATCGATCGCCACAATGACGTCCCTGTGTCGGGTCTTTACCTCAACCATGGCTCACCTCAGACAGCGGAGACGTTGCCTGCTGCTTTTTTTCGTGACGGCGCATCAGCGTGACCTTACTTTGCAGACGCTGCTGGAACTGGTCGATAACCACAGCGGTCACGATAACCAGACCTTTAATCACCATCTGCCAGAACTCGCTGACGCCAAGCATCACCAACCCATCGGCCAGGAACACGATAACAAAGGCACCGATAATTGAACCAAACACTCGGCCACGGCCACCGGCCAGCGCGGTTCCGCCGAGTACCGTGGCCCCGATGGCGTCCATCTCGAACATATTGCCGGTCATCGGGTGCGCGGTTTGCAGCTGCGATGCCACCACCAGCCCGACCAGCGCCGCACAGAACCCGGAAAAGGCATAGACAAAGATTTTGACCTTGGCTATCGGCACGCCCGCCAGCCTGGCAGCCGATTCGTTGCCGCCGATGGCATAGATATAACGACCGAGCGGCGTCTTCTTGGTGATATAAATACCGAGCAGTACCACAGCGACCATCAGCCAGATAGGATTATAGATACCGAGAAAGGTGCCTGAACCGAGCGTCGCAAAACCGGTGTTACCCAAAGCTTCGACCCCGTTCAGATTGGGAAAGGTTTTGCCGTCGGTAGTCAGCAGTGCCGCACCGCGCGCCACGTACATCATCCCCAGGGTGCAGATGAAGGGCGCGACGCCAAGTTTGGTGATCACCAGCCCGTTAAGCGTTCCTATCACTACTCCGGCGACAGCGACCACGACACTGACCTCAATCACGTTAAGAAACAGCAGTTTGTCGCCCCAAAGCGGGATGCCAAACGACAGCAACGCTCCGCCAATCATGCCGCAAATACCCGCCACGGCCCCCACCGAGAGGTCGATCCCTCCGGTTAAGATGACCAGCGTCATACCGACCGCCAGCAGGCCGGTGATAGCGACGTGCTGGGTCATGATCAGCAGGTTGGACGGCGTAATAAAGTTGGGCACCATCGCGCTAAAGAAAGCGACCACAATCAATAACGCGATAAAGGTGCGCGCCTTGAGTAAGTACATGTAAATGAGATACTTTTGACTTTGCATAGCCGTTCCTTATTCTTAATCGTGTGGTGTCGACGCGCGGATCAGCTTTTCTCTGTCCACGTCGGCACGCCGCAGGTCGGCAGTAATTTTGCCGTCCGCCATGACAATTACCCGGTCCGCCAACTGCATCACTTCATCCAGTTCTGATGACGAGAACATCACCGCCAGTCCCTGCTGCGCCATCGCGCCAATCAGATGATAAACGTCGGTTTTCGCGCCGACGTCGATGCCGCGCGTTGGCTCGTCGAGAAACACCACCTGCGGATGGGTCATGAGTGCCTTGGCGATCACCACCTTTTGCTGGTTACCGCCGCTCATCGAGGTAACCGGCAGACAGGCGTCACTCACCTTGATGGACAGCTTGGCAATCATCTCTTTTACCGCCGCGTCTTCGGGCACATCGCGGATCGGTAACAGCATTTTTAGGAAACTTTTGCTGCACAGGCTGGAAAGCGTCATGTTGATTTTTATCGACAGCAGCTGAATAAGCCCTTCCGCCTGACGGTCTTCGGGTACCAGCGCCATGCCGTGCTTGAGCCGATAGGCAAACGGGCTGTGCTCCATGCGTTTCCCCTTCAGCCAGATCTCGCCCGCGTCCTGTTTCAGCAGGCCAATCAGGGTCTTGAACAGCTCGGTCCGCCCGGCCCCTAAAAGTCCGTAAACACCCACCACCTCGCCCTGATGTAGCGTCAGGCTAACGTCATTGAGTGAATAACCGCCGTTTTGATGCAGCAGCGTCAGACCGTTGGCCTGCAACACCGCGCTACCTTTTTCGGCGCAGCGATAGTCAAACTGCTTTTCTTTTTCACCGACCATGCTGGAAATTATCCAGGGAATACTGACCTGACTGACCTCCTGCTCGGCGACAAACTTGCCGTCGCGGAAGACGGTAATGTGGTCACCAATTTCCATCAGCTCTTCCAGCCGGTGCGAGATATAGATGATGGTGACACCGCGTCGCTTGAGCTGCTCAATAACGTTGAATAGAACCTTGACCTCGGACTGACTCAGCGCCGAAGTGGGTTCGTCCATGATCAACACCCGCGTATCCTTCGACAGCGCGCGGGCTATCTCCACCAGCTGCTGATGGCCGATTGCCAGCTCTTCCAGCGGCGTCAGCGGATCAACGTCCAGCTCCAGGCGCTCCAGCAAGGACTTCGCCAGCTGGTACTGATAATCGACGTTGATTCTGCCGCGCTGGAAAAATTCGTTACCGATAAAAATGTTGTCCATCACCGTCATATTCGGAAACAGATTCAGTTCCTGAAAAATGATGCTGATCCCGTGCTTTTCCGCCTGATGGGTCGAGCTGAGCGACACCGGTTCACCGTCGAGCAGGATTTCGCCGCTGGACGGTACTTCAACGCCGGCCAGCATCTTCATCATCGTCGATTTACCGGCACCGTTTTCCCCGATAAGCACGTTGACCTTGTTGCGATAGACGCGGTAATTGACGTTATCGAGCGCCGTTACGCCGGGATAGACGCGCGAAACGCCCTGGGTTTCGATAATCACCGGTCCCCCCTGAAGCAGAGGGTTGGCGAAAGGCTCCGGCTGTGCGCTGCTACTGCGTTGTTCAAACATCGCGACTCCTTACTGCGTGGCCTTGTCAGCCGTGATTTTCGCAGGTGTCAGCAGAATGGGTGGCTGCGGGGTATCAAAGGCGCTAAATACGCCATATATCGTCAGTTTATCGCCGACCTTAAACGACGGTTTGCCGAGCGAGGCAATGGCCCGCTGATTGATGGCTTTACCGAAATCACCGAACATATTCTGATCGTTGAAGTCGCTGTAGCTCAGGCCACGATAACTGTCGCGCAGCTCGGTACCGCGAAACGTTGGGCCAATCTGCACTTTCACTTCCCCTACTTTCGGGTCATCGCTCTTCAGCACAATCTGGCCGTTGCGTGATTCAGTATTGACCTCACTGACGGTGCCACTCACGGTGGTGTTGAATACGCAGGGATTCTCGTCCTGACTGCGATAACCAAGCTGCTGGCAAGCGGTATCAAAGTCTTTCGCCCCCTCTATCTGGCCGAGTAAAGTAGCAAGCGGCTTGGCAGAGCTGACTATCTGCGGGGCAATTTGTTGGTCAAACAGCATCGCCGCCTGTGCCAGGTGAGGGTTCGGGGGATTCTTCAGTTCCGCCAGCTTTTTTTCGGAAACTATTCGGCAACTGCAAAGCAGCAGCGTTGCCATGAGTATCCACATCAAGCGACTAGACATTACGCTTCTCCTTTAAGCCCCGCCCAGGCGGGGCCTGTATCTGCTCTATGCGCGCCAATCTTTACTTCTGATAATTGAAGTTGTTGACCTTGTCGGCGTTGTCTTTCTTGATGAGAATGCCGCGGAACAGAATACGTTCTTTACCGCTGTAGCTGCCTTTCTGGATATATTGGTCAAGAATTTCCACGCCCTGAGAGGCAATCGCCTGCGCCTGAAGCATCACGGTGGCGTACAGTGCACCCGATTTCACCGCGTCGCGCTCGTCGTTGCTGCCGTCAATGCCGACGACGGTAACATCGCTACGGTTCGCCGCCTTGAGGGCCGCAATAACACCCAGCGCTACCGGACCGTTGCCGGTTATCACGCCTTTGATGTCTGGATGCGCCTGCAGGATGCTGTCCATAATGCGCTTACCGTCAATCAGCGTGCCTTTGGCGTCCTGACGGGCGATCATTTTCATATCAGGGTATTGATCGATAACGTTGTGGAACGACTTGGAACGGGTCACGCAGTTGTTGTCCGCAAGATTACAGGTCAGTTCGGCATAGGTGCCTTTCTCACCCATTTTTTCAACAAATTCATTGGCGACGTCAGAGCCAGCCTGGAAGTTGTTGTGGGAAATTTGCGCCAACGCCACGCCGTCGACCGGGATCTCACGGTTGATAAGCACCACCGGCACACCGGCATCTCTGGCCTGCTTCACGGCGGCAACGCTTGCCTGAGAGTCGGCGTTGTCCAGAATAATGCCCTGAACCTTGCGACCAATAACCAGGCTTATCAGCTCACCCTGCCGTTTAACGTCCTCGCCGTGCGAAAGCACCAGCGTTTTGTATCCCAACGATTCGGCCTTGGCTTCGGCGCCTTTCGCCTCGGCGGAGTAATACGGGTTATCCAGAGAGTTAACCAGGATAGCGAGGGTGCCTTTTTCTACGGCGAAGGCGGGAGGAACGACGAGACTGGCAAGAACGGTTAACAGGGTAAGGTGTTTTTTCATGGTGAAGTTCTCTCAATGTTATTGTTTTTTATAGAGCTTTTGGGCGTTTATTTTGTAGGGTTAACGCCGTTTTTTAGAGTCTTACTGCAAGCCGGGCTTACCAGATGGTGAAACCACCGTCGATCATCAGGTCCGCGCCGGTAATCATGTCGCTGCCGTTGCTCGAGAAAAACAGAATAGCGGCGGCGATTTCGTCGGTATAAGCGAAGCGTCCAAGGGGGATGAGTTTTTTCATCTCTTCGCCTTTTTCGCCGCGCCAGGCCTTCTCGCCCATCGGCGTCAGCACCACGGTTGGGGAGAGCGTATTCACATTAATACGGTGCGGTGCCCACTCTTTGGCCATGACCTTGGTCATACCGAGTAACCCGGCCTTGGCAGAGGTGTAGGCGCAGTGGTTATCGATAGCAATCGAGGCCGCCTGCGAGGCAATGTTAATGATTTTCCCACCTCTACCGCGTGCTATCATGCTGCGCGCCGCCGCCTGTGAGCAGAGGAACGGTCCGGTCAGGTTAACGGCCAGATTTTTCTGCCACTGTTCAAAGGAGGTTTCTACCGCCGGTTCGAGATGTACGTAGCCTGCGCAGTTGACCAAAATATCAATCTGCCCACACTGCTGTTCGACCTGGCGAAACACGTCGACGACCTGAGAGGGACAAGTGACGTCACACTCGAAATAGCTAACCTGACGTTCTCCCAGCTCATCCACTATCTGCTGTTTCAGAGCGCTTTCGAATTGTGGATAGAGCAGCGCCAGATGCGCGCCCTTCTCCAGCATCATACGGTTGCTTGCCATCGCGATACCGCCGAATCCCCCCGTGACCACCACGACTTTTCCCTCTAGCGACAGGTGGGTGTCCACGCCGTAGCGCAGGTTGACGTCGTATTGATTAGTGCTCATTCGCAGCCTCCCGTGCAGCGGCAATCGCTGGCCCCTTCAGTGCGGCAACCAGACCGGATGTATCGATAGAAAATTGACGGCGCAGTGCGGTACGACTGCTGCTGTGGGTGAACTCGTAGGCCGGAATGCCGAACGCTTGCAGCGGCTGACTCAAACGGTATTTAAGGATTAACTCACCGATGATGGTGCCCAGACCACCGCTCAATGCGTGTTCTTCCATGGTGATCACCTTTTTATGCGATTTAATCAGCTCGACCACCGCCAGCTCGTCGAGCGGCCACAGCGACGGCAGCGACACCACCGTCGGATTGCAGCCCTGTTCGCGTGCGGCAAGTGCCTCATGCGCCAGCGTGCCAAGCGTGAACACCACCACGTCGTCGCCCTCGGCGAGTACGTCCGGCTGACCCGGAATAAAGCGATAATCCTCGTCGTGCAACACCGGAAGCTTGTCGCTGTCCATGCGAATGTAGACCGGGCCTTTATGTTTGATGGCATGGCGAACAATGGCCTGCGCCTGACTGGCGTCCGCGGGGGCGAAGACCTGCAGATTGCCCAAGGTACGGGCGATGGCGATATCGTTGGTACAGTGGTGCGTTGCACCCAGTGGGCCATAGGCAAACCCGGCATTGAGGCCAAGCATTTTCACGTTGGTTTCTGAATAACAGACGTCGTTTTTCATTTGCTCATTCGAACGGGCAAACAGGAAAGGTGCGGCGTTAGCGGTAAACACCACGTGGCCGCTCAGTGCGACACCCGCGGCCATGCCGACCATGTTCTGCTCGGCTATGCCGACGTTTATCACCCGGTCCGGATAAGCCTTTTCGAACGGCGAAATTTTTGAAGTTGAGGTCGAGTCGGCCACCATCACGCTAAGGTTGGCGCCCTGCTCCTGTTGTTCTATCAGCGTCGAAACGACGGCGTCGCGCAAGTCTTGCATGATCACTCCTCCAGCTCTGCCAACCCTTCGGCCAGCTGTTGATCGTTAGGCACGGCGTGGTGCCAGGCGGGTACGTTGGCCATAAACGAAATGCCGTGGCCTTTCTCGGTATTGGCCAAAATGACGCGGGGTTTGCCCTGCATCGGCTGGGTGACGGCGGCATGAATAGACGCCGGGTCATGCCCGTCACACTCGAGCACCTCAAAACCGAAGGCGCGCCACTTATCGGCCAGCGGCTCCAGTGGCATGATGTCCTCGGTTTTGCCCGCGAGCTGCAGGCGATTGCGGTCGACAATGGCAATAAGATTGTCGAGCTTAAACTTGCTGGCAGACATCGCGGCCTCCCAGTTGGAGCCTTCGGCGAGTTCACCGTCGCCTAGCAACACGTACGCACGGCGATATGCGCGACCGCTGATTTTATTGCCGAGCGCCAGCCCAACGGCAATCGGCAGGCCATGGCCAAGACCGCCAGAATTAATCTCGACCAGGTCCGGAAGCTTTTGGTGCACCGGATGACCCGCCAGCAGCGTATCGTCCCCCATAAACTGGTCGAGCACGTTCGGGTCTAACAGTCCCATCGCCGCCGCACTGCAATACAGGCCGCCTGCGCCGTGACCTTTGGAAAGAATGAAGCGATCCCTGTCGGGACTCGCCTGTGCGCGGTCCATCACTGCCATGTACAGGGTGCAGATGATATCGATTTCAGAAAGATCGGCCCCGGTGTGGCCTTTGCCTGCGTGGTGATTCATTTGCAAAACGTAACGGCGTGCCTGCCGGGCGACAGTTTTTATTTCCTGAAACGTTTTCATTTCCTGAGCGTCCATCTTTACCTCGTCTTGACCTTGCCGTTCACTTTCTACTGCCCCCATGAACAGTGTCGCTAACGGCGCAACTCATTTTCGAATAAAACTATAAATTATCGTTTTAGGGAAAAATGCGCGGTTGATCAAGTTTCATACAAAAACAGGTTTTTTATTAAAATCCTTAAATATTAGAAATATACATAAATAAGACTTGTTCTTAAAAATGATAACACTATGTAATACGAGGAATAATGACCAAAAACACTGATTTGATTTTCATATGAAAATCAAAAAAGGTTTTTTTGCTCCTCGCTTTAGATCTGCTGCAACGTTACTATTTTCATCATGTCGCGATAATTTGGCTTTAAAGCAGGTTTTAACGGCCCTATGCCGCTAAAATGGTGCCAGTGAACGGATAAGGAGTATTTCAATTGAAAAGCAAAAGCGAACAATTGGCGGATATGCAGCATCGTCGCGACAAGATATTAGAAATGATCAGGGAAGATGGCACCGTCACAGTGAAAATGCTCACTGACGCCTTTAACTTGACCGAGGCGACTATCCGAACCGATCTGCGGGTGCTTCAGAAACAGGGATTTATTCAGCGTTATCACGGTGGTGCGACGCTAATGGACGGCAAACAAAATACTCACGCCCTGCTGCTCGAGCGTCAGACACAGATGCGGGAAAAAGACGCCATCGGACAGCTGGCGGCCAGTTTTATCGAGTCAGGTGACACCATTATTCTCGATTCCGGTACCACCACCACGTCGATTGCCAACCATCTTGGGCATATTAAACGTCTGTCGGTCATTACTACCGGGGTGAATATCGCCCTACAGCTCGGCGGTGAGCCCGGCGTTAACATTTTGCTGACCGGCGGTACTTTCAAGTTTCCGACTCTTTCGACCTCGGGAGAAAAAGCGGCCAGTTTTTTTGAGAACGTATTGGCCGAGAAGCTGTTTCTGGCAACGGCCTGTATCTCACCGCGCGCGGGCCTCAGCTTCCCTAGCGAGACGGATATCAAAGTAAAAAACGCGATGATTCAGTCGGCCAACGTGGTTTACGTGGTCGCTGATTCAAGCAAGATTGATAAAGTGTCGATGTTTGCGCTGCCGTGCGAGTGGTCGAAGATTCATTATCTGATAACCGACAGCGGGATTAGCGCCGAATCCAAGGCTGCGTTTGAGGCAGTCGGCGTAAAGGTGCTGGTGGCTTGACTAAGCGGTGGGGAGTTTGGGTGGCTACCCAATGCGCTTGAGGGAGTTTATTGCAGAGTCTTTTAAGGTCTCTAAGATCAAAAGCATGCGCTTCGCTTACTAGGCGGCGCATACATTTGACCTAAAAGACTTTGACCTTTAAGACTCGAAACCAAAAATTTTGACCTAAAGATCCAATTCTTGAACCCATGGAACGATCGGTCAATCCTCCCCCCTATTTAGGCCAATTTGGCCAAATCTTGCGATCCTCATTGCGGTTGCCATACAGTTTATCAACGTCACCGCATGACAGACCAATATCTTTCAACTGGCAGCTGCTGAGTCCACGCAGTATCTTCATCGTATGACGGCGCTCACGCCAGTTTGCATAGGATCTGACAAACGTCTCCCACCAACCGAGCTTTAATTCACCGTTATCAAGATATTTATCACTCAACTGCGCGCTAACGTCATGCTTAGACGCGTCGGCTGCCGTTTGCTGAATAGCACTCGCGTTGGTGGTAAATTGATCGCTATCACTGATTCTTTTCATATTTGCCCTCCTGTTAACCCTTACACACAGAATGTATTAACGGCAGAAAACAATACAGATTCAGTTTTTAATTATTTTCAGCATACAGTTCTCGCCTTAAAGACAGATTTGGGCGTAAATTATGCCTATCTGTACTGCTATCGGGTGACAATATGAATCGCTATGAGCATTTAGCCAACGTTTTGGGTGAGCGTATCGAACAGGGACTCTATCCTTCGGGCCAGCGTCTGCCTTCGGTCCGCATGTTAAGCAACGAGCACGGCGTCAGCGTCAGCACCGTGCAACAGGCCTATCGGATGCTTGAGGACCGGCTTCTGGTTGAGGCGCGCCCAAAGTCCGGCTACTTTGTCTCGGCCAGTAAACGCCTGCCGGGGCTGCCGGCCGTATGCCGCACGCCGCAACGCCCCGTCGATATCTCTCAGTGGGATCAGGTGCTGGCCCAAATTACCAGCCGCGTTATCCCCGGTATGATAGCGCTTGGCGGCGGCACACCTGACCTGACCCTACCCAGCCTAAGGCCCCTCAGCCGTGCCTTGGTCAAGGTCGCACAACGCACTGACCTGAGCGCGCTTTATTATGATTTAATCGACGGTTCGAAAGAGCTACGCGATCAGATTGCACGCTTGATGATCGACAGCGGCAGCAGTATCGACGCCGAGAATCTGGTGATTACCACCGGCTGTCACGAGGCGCTGTCGATTGCCATTCGTTCCGTTTGTGAGTTTGGCGACATCGTGGCGGTAGATTCCCCGAGCTTCCACGGCGCGATGCAGACCCTGAAAGGTTTTGGCATGAAGGCGCTGGAGATCCCGACCGATCCGGTCACGGGTATCAGCATTGAGGCGCTGGAAATGGCGCTCGAACAGTGGCCCATCAAGGCCATCCAGCTCACGCCAAACTGCAATAATCCATTGGGTTACAACATGCCCGATGAGCGCAAAAAGGCGCTGCTGCGGCTCGCACAGTGTTATGACATCGCCATTATTGAAGACGACGTTTATGGCGATCTGGCCTATCAGTATCCGCGCCCCGCGACAATCTACTCGTTCGACGATGACGGCCGCGTCCTGCTGTGCAGCTCATTTTCTAAAACTTTGGCCCCCGGTCTGCGCATGGGCTGGATTGCCCCAGGCCGTTACCGCGATCGCGCACTGCACATGAAATACATCGGTACCGGCGCAAGCGCCACCCATCCGCAGCTGGCCATTGCCGATTTTATCAAGGAAGGGTATTACCAAACTCATTTGCGCCGTATTCGCCAACAGTATCAGCAAAACCTCTGTGTCATGACCGACTGGGTGATTCGTTATTTCCCAGAAGGCGTGCGCGTCAGCCGTCCGCAGGGCGGATTTTTACTGTGGGTCGAACTGGATGAGAAGATTGATACACAGAAGCTTAACCGCCTGTTGGAACCTGAGAAGATTCAAATTTCCGTCGGATCGATATTTTCTGCCTCAGGGAAATACCGTAACTGCCTGCGGCTAAACTATTCTCAGCTCGATGAGAAGATCCACGAACCGGCTATCAAACGCGTCGGCGAGGTGATTCATCAAATGATGGAAAACGGTTAGCACACTTTCGCGCTGCTCCACTCTGAGTAAGAACTGAGTAAAACCTGATTTTAGCATTGAACGCTGAATCAGTTTTTACTCACCGCTATTGCCGGGGATCACCTGAATGTCTTCCGCGCCTAGCACCCTGCCATCCTTCGCGTGCAACCTTATCGGCTCGATAGGCTGCAAATTCAACCTGTCTACCGCACGGCTACAGGCCTCGTCTTCAGCAAACAGATACTGATTTCCCCACTGTCCCAACGCTATCAGGATCGGATACAGCTCCTTACCTTTTTGCGTTAAAACATACTCCTGATAGGCGGAGCCGTCAGACGCCGGTCCAATCTCGAGAATGCCCTCCGCAACCAGCGTTTTCAGCCGCGAACTGAGGATATTTTTAGCCGCCCCCAGACTACGCTGAAACTCACTGAAGCGTTTAATGCCCCCCAGCGCATCTCGCACGATAAGCAGAGTCCACCAGTCGCCTATCAGGTCAAGCGAACGCGCGATCGGGCACACACTGTCGTTAAAACTGGTGCGTTTCATTTATCACTCCGTGCTGCGAAACCTAATCTGGTTGCATTATAAAACCTCCGGTGCTAAAAATCATCTGGTTTAATAATGAAACCCCATGATTCATTCAACCTGGCAATGACGAGAACAGAGGAAACACACCATGACTCAGACAACACAGTCTAAACCTTTAGCGCTTATCACTGGCGCATCCACCGGTATCGGCGCAACCTATGCCGATCGACTGGCTCATCGCGGGTATGATCTTATTCTGGTCGCCCGCGACGCCGCCAAAATGGAAAACCTGGCCGCCCAGCTCAGCGGCAAAACCGGCGTCAACGTGCGCGTTTTCCCCGCCGATCTTACCCGTGCCACCAGCCTGGCAAGCGTTGAACAGCTTATCCGCGATACCCCGGCTATCTCACTGCTTGTAAATAACGCGGGATCGGTCCTGCCGGGTAAATTTACCGATGCCGATGCTGACGCCATCGATGAGCTTATCCGTTTGAACGTGACCTCACTGGTACGCCTTTCCCGCGTGGCGCTCGACGGACTACAGACTCACAAAAACGGCGCGATTATCAATATTGCCTCTGTGCTGGCGCTGGCGCCTGAAATCAGCGGCCCGGTGTATGCGGCGAGCAAAGCGTTCGTTCTCACCTTCACCCAGTCGCTTCAGGTTGAGCTTGCCGATCGCGGGGTCTATTTCCAGGCCGTGCTACCCGCAGCAACGCGCACCGATATCTGGGAGAAAGGCGGCAAAAATATTGATGAAGTTCCGGGCGTGATGGAGGTTGGAGAACTGGTCGATGCGGCATTGGCAGGCTTTGACCAGAAAGAAGCCGTCACCATCCCCCCGCTGCAGGATGAAAATAAATGGCTGGCGCTGGACGGTGCACGCAAGGCATTACTGCCGGAGTTTTTACAGAGTCATGCGGCCCCGCGTTATCGTTAATCCTTGATTAATGAGTCCTTACAACTGCCCTCGTTGCAAGCGGCGGAGACACTGGTTACATTGGATAAACTTATTACTACAGTTTTTTAACATCTACTTTTATCCTCCCTGTTATGACCGCTGGTCAAAACACTAAACCATGGCAGAGTGAAAATGACTGAATTTGTTATCCCCGTACCGGAAGCCGCTTCACTGGCAATAGAAGGACAAGATGCTCGTTTCCCATTACGTCGCGTTTACTGCGTAGGCCGCAATTACTCGGAGCACGCGCGTGAAATGGGTCACGATCCGGACCGCGAACCGCCGTTCTTTTTCTCGAAACCGGCCGATGCCGTCGTGCCCGCTCAGGGTGAAGTACCCTATCCTCCTTTGACCTCAGACCTGCACCATGAAGTTGAACTGGTCGTTGCACTGAGTAAAGGCGGGAAGAATATTTCACCTGAAGAGGCGCTGAGCCACGTTTGGGGTTATACGGTGGGGGTAGATTTGACGCGTCGTGACCTGCAGGCTACGGCCAAGAAAATGGGTCGTCCATGGGATTTCGCCAAAGGTTTTGATCATTCGGCTCCGGCAAATGCGCTGCTGCCTGTCAGTAAAATTGGCCATCCGGCCAGCGGAAAAATCTGGCTGGCGGTGAATGGCGAGACGCGTCAGACAGGTGACTTGGGCGACCAAATCTGGCAGGTTGCCGACGTTATCAGCTATTTGTCGCAGTCGGTAGAGCTCCAGCCGGGCGACGTGATTTTTACCGGTACGCCATCGGGTGTCGGTGCTGTCCAGCCGGGCGATGTGGTCTCGGGGGGCATTGAAGGCATCGGTGAGTTCAGCTTCACGCTGAGCGTGAAGCCATAAAAAAACGGCCTCCTGCACGCAGGGGGCCGTTTTTCTTCATACAGAATCGTCGATTACTTCGCTTCAAACGTCTCTGCGTGTTCTTTCTCAAGCTCTTTCACTTCCGCTGCGCGTTTACGCAGACCGAACCAACCCAGTACCAGCAGAATCACCAGTGCAGGAATAGTCGCCACGGTATAAGTCCCGTTCGGATAGTCGAAGGCCATCAGCACCAGCACGCTGAATAGGAACAGGAGCGTCAGCCATGAGGTGAACGGTGCACCTGGCATCTTGAACGAAACGTCCTTCGCCTTGCCTTCTCTGATAGCCTTACGCAGTTTCATCTGACAAACCACGATGAAGCCCCATGAGCTCAGAATACCCAGCGATGCGATGTTCAGAACGATTTCAAACACCTGTGAGGGCACGTAGTAGTTCAGCACCACACCCACGATGTATATTGCAACAGTGACCAGAATACCGGCGTAAGGAACCTGTTGCTTGCTCATTTTTGACATGAACTTAGGCGCAGAACCGCCCATCGACAGCGAACGGAGAATACGCCCGGTCGAGTACAGGCCTGAATTCAGGCTCGACAGTGCCGCAGACAGCACCACGATGTTCATGATGGTACCGATGTAAGGGACACCCAGTTTGCTGAAGAAGGTCACGAACGGGCTCTGACCGGCCTGATAGGCGTTCCATGGCAACAACAGCACCAGCAGCACCACAGAACCGACGTAGAACAGTGCAATACGCCAGATAACGCTGTTGATAGCCTTAGGCAGGATTTTCTCAGGCTCTTTGGTTTCGCCCGCAGCAGTACCGACCAGTTCGATAGCCGCAAAGGCAAAGACTACCCCCTGGACTAGCACCAACGCTGGCAGCAGCCCGTGTGGGAAGATACCGCCGTTGTCGGTAATCAGATGTAAGCCGGTAGGTTGACCCGCCAGCTCTTTGCCGCTGCCGAGGAAGACCACCCCCACCATCAGGAAGATAGCGATGGCTGCCACTTTAATCAGCGCAAACCAGAACTCCATTTCGGCAAACCACTTCACGCCAATCATGTTCATGGTGGCGACGATGGCCAGTGCACCGAGCGCAAACATCCACTGTGGAACGTCGCTGAAGGTGCCCCAGTAGTGCATATATAGCGCAACCGCCGTGATATCCACGATACCGGTCATCGCCCAGTTGAGGAAATACATCCAGCCCGCCACGTAGGAGGCTTTTTCGCCAAGGAATTCACGGGCGTAGGAAACAAAGCTGCCGCTGGTTGGACGGTGCAGGACCAGTTCGCCCAATGCGCGCAGAATGAAGAATGAGAAGATACCGCAAACCAGATAGACCAGCGCCAGCGCCGGACCCGCCATTTGCAGACGCGCACCGGCGCCTAAAAACAGACCGGTACCGATAGAGCCACCGATAGCAATCATCTGCACCTGACGATTGCCCATACTCTTGTGATAACCATCCTCATGAGAATCCAGCCAACGCCTTTTGGCTGCGTGTTGTTCTTCCGCAGTTTTTTTATGTCGTTTCATTTCTTACCTGTTCTCCAAAAGAATTCTTTCACGCTCGGCCTTCAACATGAGCAAACGATTGCAATTGCTGACGCCTGTCGTGGCTTATCGCCACTGTATTATTCTTGACCAACCGAGGTTAACGAGGGGTTAAATTCGGCGACGGCGGAAGATGCTACCCTATTCTCTTGGATTGAGGCAAAAAAAACCTCATTTTAAATCGTTATAAATGCGCTTATCAGTACGATATTTTGCCATATAGTCGATATATTGACCGAAACATCCCCAACACTCTTGGGGATGCTCGTGATCAATCTCAAATTTCAGGCAAAAAGCTTGAGCTTGCCGACCACTTTTCGTACCGATTTTTTCTCTCCGGCGAGGGCAATTCCCAGCAGTTGAAGACTCCCTTCTGTCTGCAAAGCGACCGCCTCAAGGAAGGCCTCGTAGTGCGTAGTTTGTTGACCTTCAAGGGGAAAAACGGTTATATCGCAGCCACGCGACGTGCCATTGACTAACACCGATTTGAGATCTTCGTCACTTCCGCTCAGCACACTGATGCCCAACGGCGTGAGTCCGGGATAGGTTTTTCCGTCTGCAATTTCGAGAGGTGAACCGATTAATTCAGGATGACGCTGGCCTAGCGTCATTGCTAGCACCGCCGCCGCATTAGCGGCTTTTCCTGCCGGAAGACTTTCATTCAGGACGATCACCAGACGTTCAGGCTGAGTCGGTTCACTTAGCGGGGAAGTCGTGATAGATGAGACTGACATTACGGTTTTACTCCATTTAACGAATAAAAACCGATTGTCAGTGATAGCGTATCGCTAGTCTGGAAGATTTGTGCAGATTTGCCGATATTGCGCCGGAGACAGGCGATAGGCGCGGCGGAACCAGCGCCCCAGATGGCTCTGGTCAGCAAAACCAAGCTCTGCGGCAACCTGGACAGGTTTTTCGCCCTGCGACAGTCTGATGCGCGCCTCGGCCAGTCTCAACTGCACCAGATAAGCATGCGGCGCTATACCAAACGCCTGCTTAAAGGCGCGCGTCAGCGTGAATCGATCAGTGCCTGTTGCAGCGGCCAGCTCCTGCAGCGACAGGTCCTCATTCAAATGCGCATGCATATATTCACGGGCCTGATGAGCGCAGCCCAAAGCAAGGTGCGCCGCTGACGCCTCGGCACGCCAATGGATATGCGGAGCCAAATGCGCTAACAGATTATCGAGCGCACTTTGTTGCACAATTCTGAATTCGCCAAAATGCAGCAGTTGAAAAGTCTGTGCGATGGCCTGCGCCAGTCGGGGGTCGCTGTTTAATGTTTTCGCAAATGAAAGTTCATAGCTGCTCGGCGTGTCATGAAACAGGTGACGAATTTCACGGTCGAGCCATTCGGGGCTGAGATAAAAGGTCTGGTAAGTGAATCCGCCCTCTATTGGAGCGTCACCGTCATGTATCTCGCCAGGTTCGAGCAAAAAGATGTCACCGGGCGTGCTGGTGATTTTATTACGTCGGCAGTGAAACTGCTGTGTGCCCTGCTGCGTGACGCCAACCAGATAACTGTCATGCCAGTGTGCGTCGTAGGCGTGCCCCTCAAAATGCGCATGAATAGTTTCAATCTGGTACTCGGGCGAATGACGCACGTCTATCCAGTCGTTGTTCATTTATGTTCCTTCTCGAGGCGCATGATATTGTTGAGCCGCTGCACCGGCAATAACGCCTGCAGTTTGTCTCGACTGACTTCCTGGGGCGAATAGACCGTGAGTCTGCGAGCGGACCCGTCGGACAGGAGAAAACTGTGGTATTCAAACGACATCGCATCGGCAATGGGGTGATGAATACGCTTGATGTTGGTCAGCTGTGACAATACCTCTTGCCGCGCCCACAGCTGCCTAAAGGTCTCGCTTTTCACATTCAATCTGTCGATAAGCGTCGCAAAATGCGCCTCGTTGACGCAGTGTGCCGTTTCGGCGCGAAAAATTGCCAGCGCGGCGGGGGCTATCTCAGCCCAGTCCACCAATAACTCCCGGTGTGCCTGATTGGCAAACAGCATCGACAGCAGATTTCGGTCATCGCCCTCAAGCAGGGAATAATCGCCAAAAACTGCACAGGCCGCATTATTCCAGCCGACAATATCCCAACGTTTATTCGTAATGTACGCGGGCTGAAAGCTCAGATCATCAAGCATCCGCTGGAGCGCCGCCTCAAGCGGTGGCTCGTTCACAGGCAAGCGCTGGGGCATCATCCTGCCGCTCAACGCAAACAGATGGGCACACTCGGTCTCCGTCATACGCAGCGCATCGGCCAGAGTCAGGAGTACGCCTGCTGAAGCCTTCACTTCACGCCCCTGTTCAAGCCAGGTGTACCAGGCCGTGCCAACTTTTGCCAACTGTGCAACCTCTTCACGGCGCAAGCCAGGCGTGCGCCGTCGTTCCCCCAAGGGCAGGCCGACGTCCTGCGGCAGCAGCGATTCGCGGCGAGCGCGAAGAAAATTGCCCAACTCCCTGAAATTTCTTGCGCTCATGACCTTCTCCTTATGCAGACAGGTAGTCGCGAATACCATGATAAACCGAAGACTGTTTAGGGTTCTTTAAACACGCAAGGATAGCGCTGCGGGCGCCGATTGGATAACGCCTTTCGGCACGAGTCCTTTTACTCTCATCACTATGGATAATTTTATTATGACGACGCAACATGTTTTGGTTATTGGCGGTTCATCAGGTATTGGTCTGGCAACGGCAAATTTACTGGCGATGCAGGGCTACCGTGTCACTATCGCAGGGCGCGATGCCGAAAAACTGTATCGGGCTCAACGCGATGCGCCTTACCCGCTGGATACGGTTGTTGTCGATGCCACGGCTCATTCTCAACTCCCCGACGTTTTTGCCGACCTAGGGCCGCTCGATCACTTGATTCTGGCGCTGGGCAGCGGTAAGGGCGTGGGCGCCTTCGCCAGCCTCAGCGTTGATGAAGTGCGTCAGGGATTTGAAGAAAAGGTTTTTCCACATTTCAACTGTGCACAGGCAGCGCTGCCCACTTTAAGCGCCACCGGCAGTATCACCTTCCTAAGCGCCATCACGGCTCTGACGGCGATGCCGGGTACCAGTGGGATAGGTGCAGCCAATGCAGCGATTGCCGGATGGGTTCCAACGCTGGCGGCCGAAATCTGCCCACGAAGAGTCAATGCGGTGTCTCCGGGAGTGATTGATACCCCCTGGTGGGACTTTTTGGATGACCACCAGAAGAGCGGCCTGTTTGCTGAATATGCTCAAAAGACCCCTGTTCGGAGAGTCGGCAGCGCACAGGACGTCGCCGAAGCGATTGCTTTTTTGGTGAGAAATACCTTTATTACCGGGCAGAATATCGTGTGTGACGGTGGGTTAAGTCTGGGAGGATAGGTCCGAAGTCGCGGTATCAGAGAATAAAACAGCGCAAACTGTCTGAGTTTGCGCTGTCTTGGCAGCAGCCTTAAGGCTTACTTGTCTTGCAGGGACTTAGTGCGGTTAGCAAAGCTTTTACGCAGCTTTTGCAGCTTAGGCGGGATAACCGCCATGCAGTAACCGTTGCGCTGGCCTGCACCATCCCAGTAATCCTGGTGATAGTTCTCTGCTGGATACCAAGGCGCGATCGGCTCGATTACAGTCACCACCGGATCGGTATTGCTTTCCTGCGCACGGGCGATAGCCGCTTCGGCTTCGGCTTTCTGCTCGTCGTTCAGCGGGAAAATAGCTGAACGATACTGGGTGCCGATGTCGTTACCCTGACGGTTGAGCTGGGTAGGGTCGTGAGTCGCAAAGCTGATGTCCAGCAAATCGCCGTATTTCAGCTGGTCTGGGTTAAAACCGATGCGGATTGCTTCAGCATGGCCGGTTTCGCCAGTACATACTTGTTCGTAGGTCGGGTTCTCCGTCGTGCCGCCAATATAGCCGCTTTCAACGGTCTCAACGCCGATCACATCTTTAAACACAGCTTCCGTACACCAGAAACAGCCGCCCGCTACGATTGCGTATTCAATAGTCATTGTCTTTTCCTCTTCTTAAACACCGTGGTGTTAGCACCTTGCCCACAGGCTACACTTTTAAAGCAATTTGAACCAGTGGGCAGATGATCTCCCTGTGCTGTTATGAGAAACACTGCTGCTTTATCGTGCGAGACGGCGAAAGTTTAGATTTTTCGGCTCATAATTCGCACGATCAGGCTTCCCGCACCGGCGAGGGTCGCAAGCGCGATAACGCCCTGCCATCCCCCTAGCTCCAGGGCTTTGCTACCGAGTGCCGATCCGACGGCCATGCCGATGAACACCACCGTAAACAGCAGTGCATTCAGGCGTCCACGGGCCGCAGGATCCAGGCCATATACCAAGGACTGATGTGACACCAGCGTAGCCTGCACGCCCAAATCAAATCCAATTGCGCTCAGAACAATCAGCGCTATCTGCGCATGCGGCGACAGCAACGGCAGCAGGAACATGGCGGCAAATGACACCATCACCAGCGCCGAACCTATCTGCGTCACCAGGGCAGGCCCTTGCTTGTCAGCCAGTTTACCCGCCAAGGGTGCGGCAAGTGCGCCTGCGGCACCCGCGAGGCCAAACGCCCCTGCCACGCCGCTGCCCAAATGGTAGGTCTCGTTCAGCATAATCGCCAGCGTTGACCAGAAAGCGCTGAAGGCCACCGACAGTAGGCCCTGCGACAGCGCAGCGCGGCGTAGCGTTTTGTAGTGCAGCCAGAGGTGACGCATGGAGAGCAGCAGCTGCGGATAACTCAGCTCAGTGCCGGGCGTAAATCGTGGCAACACCCGCCACAGCGCCAGTCCCACCAGCGCCACGCTCACCGCCGCCAACTGATACATCGCACGCCAGCCGAAGTACTCGGCCACGACGCCGCTGACCACGCGAGAAAGCAGGATCCCGACCAGCAGACCGGTCATTACGGTGCCCACCGTCTTACCCCGCTGTGCCGCCGGGGAAAGCGCCGCCGAGGCGGGAACGATATCCTGCGCCAGGGTCGCCGTTGCACCGATTAATAGACTGGTGAGGAGCACGCCGTGAATTCCGGGCACGAAACCACACAGCAGCAGTGACAACGTCAGTAACACACTTTTCAGCAAGATAATCGTGCGGCGGTCAAAACGGTCACCCAACGGGATAAGAAACAAAATTCCTAACGCATAACCAATTTGAGTGAGCGTGGGAATAAGCCCCGTTTGCGTGAGGTTTGCGCCAAGAGAAGGCCCGATAATACCGAGCATAGGCTGACTGTAATAAATAGAGGCAACGCTCAGCCCGGTGCCTGCGGCGAGCGTAAACACCATTTTACCGGGAAGCGCGGGCTCTTCCACGGGTGCAATATTCTGTGTTGTTTCTAATTCTGACATAGTGGTATCCCCGGTGACTTTCTTTTTGCCGAAAGGTTAAGTATCGCTGACTGGCGATACTGTGCGTGGTCGCTCTGGCTGCTATCCGATGTGTGCATTTTTATGTATGTCACCAATAAGTGGTAGTCATCTAAAAGGTAAAACTGTTATACATAATACGTATGAGCAAAACTTCCTCAGGCGGTATCGACCGCATAGACCTGATGCGTACCTTTATACGTATCGTGGAAAGCGGCAGCCTCTCGGCGGCTGCACAACAAATGCAAACCAGCCAACCCACCGTCAGCAGGCGGTTGCAGGCGCTGGAGCGTATGCTTGGGGCAAAACTGATACTGCGCACCACGCATGCGATGAAATTGACCGATGACGGACAACGCTGTTATCGCCATGCCAAGTTGCTCATTGAGCAGTGGAGTGCACTCGAGGACGACCTCCGAGGCGATGGCGAAGAACCAGAGGGCATTTTGCGCGTCCGTGCACCGCACGCCTTCGGACAAGACCAGCTGATCGCCCCGTTGACTGAATATCTGCAGCGCTACGGCAATATGTCAGTTGACTGGATGCTGAATGACCGTACCCCTGACTTTATCGCCGAACACATCGACTGCATGATTCAAGTTGGGGAGATAACCGATCCCTCGATGGTCGCGGTCTTGCTCGCCGAGGTGCCGAGAATCGTCGTTGCCTCACCGTCGCTTCTCGCGGGTTACTCTCCTATCAAGCAAATAGACAGTCTTGCCCGATTGCCCTGGATAGCGGTAAGTACCTTTTACCGTAACGAAGTGACGTTAAGTCATGGGGAAAGTGGGAGAAGCGCCAGCTTTGAGATTAAACCCAAATTAAGCACCGACAGTTTGTATGCCGCGCGTAAGGCGGCAGAAACCGGGCTGGGGGCAGCAATAGTATCCGCTTGGGTTGTGAGCGAAAATATCGTTGACGGAACCCTGGTACATATTTTGCCCGATTGGCACGCTAAACCCTTACCCGTGTACCTGGTTTATCCTTACGCCAGCTATTATCCCGCTCGACTTCTAAAGTTTCTGGAATTAATTCGCACAGTAATGCCAGAACTCAGTGGCACACGAAGGCCGCGAAATTAACCACCGAAATATTATTTTAACAATCCGAGCATATAAGGATAGGTGGGGAATAATGCCTCTATTTACGCCTCGTCACATATCTTAACGTTTTCAAGTTTTGACTCGCCAAAGAAAACGCTTTTTGTATTTTATCCCTACTATTTCCCAAGGAGGCGAAAAGGTATCAGGCTTAAACAAAGTCAAATTGCGTATAAATTAAAAGCAGCTGTTCAAAAAGAGTAACGTCAGAATTAATTTTTGACCGATTGTCTATAAATTTGGCGGTAAAAACAGACCTTATAGTTACTTCAGGTAATTATTGTGCCCCACCAAGCCGCGCAGGCCCCTCTTCTACCATAAGAAACTGTTATAGAACGGCAAGTTTTATACAAACTTTTGACAAGATTATTAAAAAAACCTCTGTCAGGAACTCACTAAGGTGTTGCGAATCTGGAACAATCGTATTATATATACTTATCGTTGTTTCAAACGCAGAGCGTCAAAAAAATGCAAGCAATAAACCTTGAAAAATATGACGTTTCGCCAAAATTTGCTCTGGCCGCTCTTGTTTCAAATTGCTATGATGCTAGCATAGGATTAATCCTAGATGCGTTTTTTTAAACAATGCAAAAAAAGCAACAGGATATAATTGCCCCTTGTTAACCGCCAGATACGCTATAACAGCTCGGATCTTGCCTCACCGGACCTGATGAAAACGTAACGAGCCTTAATCTTTTGGGAGGCTGTAAGCCAAATAACAATGCGACTCTGACCCAAACCTGCGCTAAAGCGATTTTTATAATGCTCTTTATTTAAATCATTGATGCGGATAAAACGGGAAAAGCGCAAAAAAAAATCAGTCTTAATCTCTACTTTATTTTGTAATGTTGGCTCTGAAGATAATAGGCATTATCTGAAAAACAGGTTCTCCAGAAGATAGTTTGAATGGTTTTGTTAACCTTGTTTTGCTCAAGCGAATTTGTCCACGAAGTTCATTTCAGCAGAGAAAGTGAGAAAAACTGACAACTAAACCCCTGTGAGTCAAGCCTTCGCGACAGTTTAGGTCAACAGGATTGTGCGTAGCCCATAGATGTAAAAACATCAAGTGCAAGGCGGAATAATAATATAAACGACAGCGCAGAGCCTCCTAAGCTGTCGAAATAATTTAGCGAAGCTAATTTATTTGGAGAGCAAGGGCTGTTATTGTCTGTACTCTGAAGTGCGGACCAAGATTATATGCTTATTTTTTTAGTGTATTGGTAGCTACGAGCCAAGGGCGGTAGCGTACTCTTTCCCGGTTAACACTTGAACACTTCAGAAGTAATGCGAGATTTCACACACCTTTTCCGGCAAGCAGGATGCATTCCCCGCCTGGGTCTGTTATCTCTTTAACGTCGAAGATGATGATGATGATAAAGACAGTAACTCTTAAAAAACGAGATGGTCTGGAACCTATGCACAAAAATCTGTTTAAACTTTCTGCGCTATTCTTTGCTGTGGGTATTTTGGGCGGCTGTACAGTTATACCAGGGCAAGGCTTAATTACCGGGAGTAAAAATGTCGTCGAGGTCCCAGACAGCGATTACGACCTGGACAAGCTGGTCAACATCTATCCAATGACCCCCTATCTGGTCAATAAGATGCAGCCCCCTGCCGCAATTGCACGTCCTAATCCACAATTAACAACTCTTTTAAAAAGTTATCAGTACCACATCGGGATCGGTGACGTGTTGATGATAACTATTTATGATCACCCAGAATTAACCACGCCAGCAGGCCAATACCGTAGCGCCAGTGACACGGGTAACTGGGTCGGTGCAGACGGTAATATTTTCTATCCTTATATTGGCCAGGTTCACGTTGCAGGTCTCACGCTTGATCAAGTGCGTACCATGATTGCTAAACGTCTGTCTGCTTTCGTAGAAAGCCCACAGGTTGACGTTAGCGTAGCCTCGTTCCGCTCACAGAGAGCCTATATAACAGGTGAAGTGACAACGTCAGGTCAGCAGTCAATTACCAATATTCCGTTGACCGTTGTCGATGCTATCAACGCCGCCGGCGGTTTGACCGCCAATGCCGACTGGCGCAATGTGGTGCTGACTCATAACGGCCACGATGAACGTATTTCCCTCCAGGCGCTGATGCAAAACGGTGACATGACTCAAAACCGTCTGCTCTACCCTGGCGATATTCTTTACGTGCCACGCAATGACGATCTCAAAGTCTTCGTCATGGGTGAAGTTGGCCAGCAAAGCACGCTTAAAATGGACCGCAGTGGTATGACCCTGGCCGAGGCCTTGGGTAATGCTAACGGTATTGCTCAGGATATGGCTGATGCTTCCGGTGTCTTTGTCATCCGTGGTATTCACAACGGAACAGGTCAAGATAAAGGAAAAATTGCCGACATCTATCAGCTGAATGCAAAAGATGCGTCGGCGATGGTTCTTAGCAGCAACTTCCAGTTACAGCCTTACGACATTGTTTATGTCACTGCAGCGCCTATCGTGCGCTGGAACCGCGTTATCAGCCAGATCGTACCAACGATCACCGGCGTTAATAACCTGACTGAAACAGTAAGATATATCCGTGACTGGAATTAAGACTGAGTCCCCACGCGTCAATATGTCAGCGATGACGTAATTATTGCGTGGGGGCAATTATTCATCTCTGGCTAAACCAGGAAAAGATGATGAAATACTTCTTGGCTATACCCACTTACAACGGTGGAAAAATATGGGAAGAGTCGATAGCTAACATTAAGAAGTATGTACCTGAAGATCTTTATGTTCAGGTTATCGATTCTGGCAGCCGTGACGGTACGGCTGCTTTAGCGGAACAGGCCGGGTTCAATGTCATTGGGATAAGTTCTCAAGAGTTTAATCACGGTGGGACGCGAAATCTTGCAGTAGACTGCGCCCCCGCCGACTGTGACATAGTGATATTCCTAACGCAGGATGCGATACCGGAAGAGGGAAGCCTGCAAAAACTGGTTGCAGCCTTTGAAGATCCCAAAGTTGCCTGTGCCTATGGACGCCAGTTACCTCATGTTGACGCGACCCCTATCTCTCAGCATGCACGCAGTTTTAACTATACCGCTCAAAACTATGTTTATACTCAGGCAGACGCAGCCCGCGTCGGCCTGAAAACAGTTTTCATTTCTAATTCATTTGCTGCCTATAGAATATCAACATTTAAAGAGTTAGGAGGATTCCCCTCTAATACTATTCTCAGTGAAGATATGTATTTCGCCGGGAAGGCGGTATTAGCAGGATATAAAGTGGCCTATGTGGCTGAAGCTCAGGTTCGTCACTCTCATAATTACACTTCTCTTGAAGAATTTAAGCGTTACTTTGATATTGGTGTTTTCCACGGTAAAGAACGGTGGATTCATCAAAATTTTGGCGGTGCAGGTGGTGAAGGTAAAAAATTTATTTTTTCTGAGCTGCGCTTTTTGCTCAAACACGGAGTTATGTATATCCCACGTGCATGTATAAATAATGCAATGAAAATAGCCGGATATAAGTTGGGGAAGAATTACAAAACCCTGCCATTCGGATGGAACCGCGCATTGAGTATGCACAAACGCTATTGGAAATAACAACTCCTCCGTTGCTTCTACCTTATTTGTTGAGGATACAATGAAAATTATCGTAACAGGTGGTGCCGGCTTTATTGGTTCGGCCGTCGTTAGACACATTATTCAGCACACCAATGATGAAGTGCTGGTTATCGATAACCTTAGTTATGCGGGTAATCTGGCTTCACTGGCTCCAGTAAGCAATGATTCGCGCTATAGCTTTGCCCAGGTAGACATTTGCGACGCAGTAGCGTTGAAAAAAGTATTCATTGAATTCAAACCTGACGCGGTGATGCATCTCGCGGCAGAAAGCCACGTTGACCGTTCTATTGATGGTCCTGGCGCATTCATTCAAACCAACGTAGTGGGTACCTATACCCTGCTTGAAGCCGCGCGTGAATACTGGTTATCTCTTACTGAAGAAGCCAAGGCCGCCTTCCGCTTCCACCATATTTCCACCGACGAAGTGTATGGTGATTTACACGGCGTGGACGACCTATTCACCGAAGAAACCCCCTATTCCCCTAGTAGCCCTTATTCTGCGTCCAAGGCCGCCAGTGACCATTTGGTGAGAGCATGGAAACGCACCTACGGCCTGCCTACCCTGGTGACGAACTGTTCTAACAACTATGGCCCTTATCATTTCCCTGAGAAACTGATTCCGTTGATCATCCTGAATGCCCTGGCGGGTAAACCTCTGCCGGTCTATGGCAAAGGCGATCAGATTCGTGACTGGTTGTATGTTGAAGATCACGCCCGTGCACTGCACAAGGTTGTGACTGAAGGTGAAGTCGGCGAAACCTACAATATCGGTGGCCATAATGAGCGCCAGAATATTGAGGTAGTTAATACTATTTGCGATTTACTTGAAGAACTGGTGCCAGAGAAACCTGAAGGAATTAAACACTATCGTGATTTGATTACCTGGGTTGCCGACCGCCCTGGACACGACAAACGTTACGCCATCGATGCCGGAAAAATTGACCGTGAATTAGGTTGGAAACCGGAAGAGACCTTCGAAAGTGGTATTCGTAAGACAGTGCAATGGTATCTGAATAACTTCGAGTGGGTAAATACTATTAAAGCGGGTACTTGGACTGAGCGTCTTGGTCTTTCTAAATAAATTTTAAGGTGACAGAATCATGAAAGGTATCATTCTGGCTGGCGGCTCAGGAACGCGTTTATATCCCCTTACCCGCGGTGTATCGAAGCAGTTGCTCCCTATTTATGATAAACCGATGATCTATTATCCGATCTCTGTTTTGATGTTGGCTGGTATTAAAGACATTCTTATTATTACCACACCCGAAGATAATGATGCATTTGTTCGTCTTTTGGGTGACGGTTCCCAATTTGGTATTTCACTGCAATATGCTATTCAGCCAAGCCCGGATGGTTTAGCCCAGGCCTTTATTATCGGCGAGGATTTTATTGCCGGTGAAAGCTGTGCACTGGTCCTTGGTGATAACATTTTCTTCGGTGAAAGCTTCGGTCGTAAACTTGAGCACGCGGTGAGCAATATTGATGGCGCTACCGTCTTTGGCTATCAGGTAATGGATCCAGAGCGTTTTGGCGTCGTAGAGTTTGACGAAAAGAATCGCGCTATTTCCATTGAAGAAAAGCCGACTGAGCCTCGTTCAAATTGGGCGGTAACCGGTCTTTATTTCTACGATCATCACGTTGTTGAAATGGCAAAGCAAATCAAGCCTTCGCACCGAGGTGAGCTTGAAATCACCACGCTGAACGAGATGTACCTGAAAGCTGGTAACCTGAAAGTTGAACAATTGGGTCGCGGTTTTGCCTGGTTAGATACAGGAACACACGACAGCCTGCTCGAAGCTTCTCAATTTATTCATACCATTGAGAAACGCCAGGGCTTTAAAGTGGCCTGTCTTGAAGAGATTGCCTTCCGTAAAGGCTGGATTTCGCATGAACAAGTTGCACAACAGGCGAAAATTCTAGCAAAAACCGGCTATGGAAAATATCTGACCCAGCTGATTGAATTTAAGGACATCTAACATGGAAATCATTGATACTCCGCTTGTAGGCGTCAAAATTATTCAACCTAAGGTGTTCGGCGACAGTCGTGGTTTCTTTCTTGAGACATTTGAGAAAAAACGTTACCAGCAAATGTTGAACATCGATCTGGAGTTTGTTCAGGACAACCATTCACGCTCTAGCAAGGGCGTCTTGCGCGGCATGCATTTTCAGACTGCTAATCCTCAAGGCAAACTGGTGCGCGTAGTTCGTGGTGAAGTCTATGACGTGGCCGTCGACATTCGCCCTGAGTCTGCTTCCTACGGCAAGTGGTACGGCGTACTGCTTTCCGAAGAGAACAAGACCCAATTTTGGGTACCACCGGGTTTGGCACACGGCTTTGTGGTGCTGTCTGATGTTGCTGATTTTGAATATAAATGCACCAATTATTATGCGCCAGAGCTTGAAGCCTGTCTGATATGGAACGATCCGGACGTCGGCATTGAATGGCCAATCGATAACCCACTGCTGTCAGACAAAGACAAACGCGGCAAAACACTGCGAGAACTGGTTAAATGAAAATTTTACTGACGGGTGCCAACGGACAGTTAGGACGTTGTTTTCAGGACAGGCTCCCGGAGGGCTGGCAGGTGCGCGCTCTGGGATCTGCCGAACTGGATATCGGCAACAAATCTCAGGTTGAAGAAGCCGTACTTTCATGGAAACCCGATGCCATCGTCAACGCGGGTGCCTACACCGCCGTTGATAAAGCAGAGAGTGAACCTGAATCCGCTGCTCGTGTAAACACGCTGGGTCCTGAAAACCTGGCTCACGCCGCGCGTAGCGTCGGGGCTAAACTGATCCATGTCTCTACCGATTATGTATTCGACGGTAAGGGCACCCAACCTTATCGTGAAACGGATACAACGAATCCTCTTGGCGTGTATGGTAAGACCAAACTTGACGGCGAAAACGCTGTTCAGGCCATTTTACCTGAAGCGGCGATTATTCGTACCGCCTGGGTGTTCAGCGAATACGGCAGTAACTTCGTGAAAACGATGGTCAATCTTGCCGAAAAACGTGACGAACTAGGCATTGTAAGCGACCAACGTGGCTGTCCGACCTATGCAGGCGACCTGGCAACTGCAATCATTGAGCTTCTTCAAAGCAACGCCCAAGGGGGCATTTACCATTTTGGCGGCGATCGTGAAGTTTCGTGGTTTGAATTTGCGGATAAGATCTTTGATGTTGCCGTTTCTCAAGGGCGAATCGAGAAGAAACCGACGCTTAACGCAGTGACAACTGATCAATACCCAACGCCTGCACGACGTCCGGCCTATTCTGTCCTTGCCGGCGAAAAGATAAAGTCTTTGGGCGTACAGCTGTCAAATTGGGAAGCCGCGCTTACTGAAATAATTCGCAAGTTTTGATTTAAACACCAAAGTCTTAAAGCTTACTCATTTAAGGTTAGCGATGGGTAAGCTTAAAAAGATCCTGAACGCTGAGACGCTATGAGAAAAATAAACGTTATCCTGGCTACGTATAACGGTGAGAAATACGTAACAGAGCAGATTCAGTCCATTTTGTTAAATTTCGAACATTTACCAGAGTACGACTGCCACATTCTGGTTTCGGATGATAATTCTTCTGATAATACCTCGGCGATTATCCAACGTTTTAACCAGCAGGATCCACGGATAGAGTTGCTCGATAACGGTAAAAAAGGTGGGCCTCGGGAAAACTTCAATTATTTGATTGCCAATACCGACGCGGACTATACGTTCTTCAGCGACCAGGACGACCTGTGGCTGCCAAATAAAATGCGCTTGTTCATCGACAGATTTATCGAACTTGAACAACAGCAAAGCGGCCCGATACTCCTGCATTCAGACCTTTGTGTGGCTGATAAAAATCTGTCACCCGTGCATATTTCAATGTTTACGTATCAGAATTTGAATCGTAATCCTGACTTTGCCGCGCTGATCGTCAGTAACTCTGTCACAGGCTGCGTGATGGCCCTTAACCGCGAGCTTCTGATTGAGACTCAGAACAGCCGCATCAGCGAGTCCATCATGCACGACTGGTATATTGCCCTGCTGGCTTCTTCTACTGGCCGCATTAGTTTCCTGGATAATTCGCTTATTCTTTACCGTCAGCATGGTAACAATCAGGTAGGTGCTAAATCAGCCTCACTGGGTGACATGCTGTTCGGCGCATCAATGAAGAAAAAATTCACGCGCGCTCGTGAGTCAGTCATGAATACGCGTGCGCAAGCGCAGCTTTTTCTCGAAGATTACGGACACGTGCTTAAACCCAAAGATAAATCCTTGTTGACTGCCTATATTGAATCGTTTGAAAAAGGGATATTCTCTCGTTTCAAATTATTTAGCAGCCACAGCATTCGTAAAACCGGTCTGGTACGAAATATATTCTTTTTCATTATTTACGTACTAGGTTGCTAAGCCCGGCACTGGCTGAGACATTACTGTGGGTTGTCCCGTTTTCGCTATGCCTGGTGAAGCAACTATGCAATGCCATAGCCAGGTAAAAGGTTATTCGAATGTTCACGATCAATGAACCGAAAAAGATTCTGTCCAAAATTGCTATCTATCTCATCATGGGCAGGAGCTTTTTGTGCGTGCCGATGATCGGATTGCATTTAATATGCGATTCGAGAGCGATGGCACGTTTCTTTAAGCTCGTAATGCCTCTGGCGTTGATGATTTTCATTTTTGCGATTTATTCTCTTAACAACCTGAACCAAATGTCGAACGTAATAGGTCAGGTGCGTGACATGATGCTGACGTTTGTAGTCTTTGGCTTCCTGGCCTCGATTCCGGCAAGTTTCGGAGGAGAAGTCTTGGCATATAAGGCGCTAAAAAATGCAGCCGTATTTATCGCGATTGCTAAAATCGTCATCCTGGCAATAGGTGCGGTTACCGGCATAAGCCCGCTCGTCATCATTAAGCTCATCTCGAAGGTGTGGGATATTCACTTGATGACCCTGGGGGTAGACGACAGCTTCCTGACCCGTTTACAGATTCCTATCGACTCCGCGACACCGTTCTTGCTTTATGTCTTGCTGAGCGAAATTCTGCTGAGTACTCAACACCGCATCAGAAATAACATCTGTTTTTTGCTGTTGCTGTTTTCTTTGCTGCTAACCTTCTCACGATTCTTTTGGGCATCGGGCCTGATGCTGATGGCGTTAAGTTTTATCTTTAACTCGAAAATGCAGACCAAAATGACCTATTTGGTCATCTTTATGGCGGTGGGTTATTTTCTGTATGCCTTTACGCCGCTCGGAGATTTTGCAGACAAGATTGTAGGCACGCGCTTTGGTGCGAACGTAAACTCAAGCTCCGATATTTATCGTGTAGTGCAAACAACCGCATTATCCGAGCGAATCTGGGATGATCCAATATTTGGTCATGGAATAGGTTACTACCTGCCCAGCCTGATTCGTGCGAAAGATACGCCCTATCTCTATGAGAACCAATCACTGTCAATGATTATGGACCTTGGGTTCGCTGGCGTAGTCGTGTTTTTGCTGACGTTGGGTATGGTTATCTTTGGTTATTGCTATAACCGCATCGAAAGTAGATTTATCAATATTGCGCTAAGTTTACTCTTCCTGGCACTTTGGATAACCGGCGGCTTCTTTAACCCATTACTGTTTGGCTCATCCGGCGGCGTTATTTTGTTCTTCGCCGCTCGCCACCATGCAATTGTGGACGGTTTCAAAGAAGATACGCCTAATAGGGTGTGACGGCAGGAGCAGCATGAAAACGTTTATTCAGCCTTTCAGACAAAAAGCATTTGATGCCTCTGATTTAGAAGAAAACCTAAAAATTGCGGAAGTCTATGGGTCACTTTTGCATACCGTGGATATTGGGCAATATGACGATCCTGAGTTGGAACAGGCGCTGATTAACAAAGCCGAGGCGCAGCTGCCCTCTCTGGCGCCAGACGTTCCGGTGAAGGATTGCCTTCACGTTATTTCAGAAGCTTATATCATCGGTGGCCACACGCGTTTGATGGAAAAGCTGGCCGCAATGCACCCGGCTTCACCCGATTTATTAATTACGCGTAAAGCTGATGATAAAGCCCTGACGCGCGCTAAAACGCTGTTTAGTCAGGTCCATGTGCTTTCAGCAGATAACCTCGTCGATAAAGTGACTGAAATACGTCAGTGGGTCGCGCAATATCAGCGCATTGTGCTGCATATTCACTGTGATGACATTGCCGCCGTCGTCGCCTGTGGCCTGGTAAGAAAACGTCAACAGACTCAGGTTTATTTCGTTAATCATGCAGACCACGCCTTCACCTTTGGCAGCTCAATAGCGGATTACTATTTCCAGTTGAGCAGCTATGGAGCACGTCTGGATTTGAACAAAACCATTGCGGGACGCTCTTCGTTTCTGGGCATCCCGGTGGCAGATATTCGCGCTGAGCATGCGGCTTACCACGCAGAGCCGCTTAATTTCTTCAGCGCGGGGTCAGCCATCAAGTTCAAACCCTTTCGTGGCCATGATATGCGGCCGCTTATCAAACTTATTTTGAACACCTGGAAGAACGCTAGCTTTACGCTGGTTGGCATTAATCCGATAACCAACTTATGGTGGTGGCCGTTAAAGATTCGCTACGGAAAACGTATTAAGATACTTAGGTACTTACCTTACGAGCAATATCTTGCACTGGCCAAAGAAGCAGATTTTTACGTCGACAGTTACCCGTTCCCGGGCGGAACTGCCTTCGCTGAGCAGGTTCTCGCAGGTAAACGGGGAATTGGATTAATCTCACGAATACAGGGCTATTCGCCGGCCGATAAGTTGAAAAGAAAAAGTATTGAAGAAGTTCTGCATACCATTAGCCATTACGACGATCAGGGGGTTGTGGAAGAGATAATTGACGTTAACGGCTTTGAAGGGGTCAAGGCTCGCTATCTGGGTTGTCTTTACGAGTCTCAACCTTCGACGCTGAATATGGAAAATCTGGTACCGTGGGAGGGGGATACAACCTGCCTGCAAGTTCGTAATACCGTTTTTACTCCGGTAAGTCCGGTCGTTATGAATTATCTCTATCGCAATGACCGGAAACTTTTTATGCGCCTATTCCTAAGAATGTCGGTATTTAACAAGGCTTTCATCGTGTGGAATGCATTAAAAGCTTAATGGTAAGGTATGCGGCTGATTTAAATAATAATTATGGCATGGGTTTCTAATAAATCTTGACGTCGGCACGCGTGGGCTGCACTCAAAAACAGACCAGAAGTAAATCAATAAATTCGCTCACAAAACTGAGCACTATAATAATTAAATTATAAAAATTTCAAATATGCCATGACGGCGATATTGTGCATGCAATGCGGTCATCGAAGACATTTATGATATAAAAAATTTATTCCACCAGGGATGTCTGTCAATACACGTTCGTTGATGAACGTGATAGAAGAGCCAACTGTTCGGGCAGATGGCATAAGTATTGGCTTAAGAGGTCGAACCTCAAGGCCCCAAATCATAACTAATCATAAGGTTAGAGGCATTATTATGAATTTATTTACACACACTGATAAAGCAGACTCCTTGCAGCCGCCACAGCATTCGGTGATAGACCTGGTGACTTTTACCGATGAACGTGGCTGTTTGGTCAGCGTGGAATCCATGAATCAAGTTCCTTTTGAAATCAAAAGGCTTTTCTACATCTTCAATACCAATACCAATCAAAATCGCGGCTTTCACGCCCACCGTCGTGACAAAATGTTCCTTATTTGTCTGGTCGGTAAACTGCGCGTTCGCCTGAATGACGGGATGAAAATCAGCGATCACTGGCTGGACAGTCCCTCTAAAGGCCTGTTGGTCAATGACATGGTGTGGGTAGAAATGCATGACTTTAGTAAAGACTGTGCATTAGTGGTGCTCTCAAGCGAAAAGTATGACAAAGGCGATTACATTCACGATTACGATGTATTCATCGAAGAGGCAAAGGCCAAGTATGAAGAATAAATATGGCAAAACCATACTGCTTCGCCCCGTTGAAACCAGCGACTATGAATTTGTTCACAGCCTGCGTGTTGCCCCAAAAAGTACTCAATTTTTGACACCGGTTGATGATGACCCGTTGCAGCAAAAAGTGTGGCTCGAAAACTACAAAAAACGCGAAGCCGCAGGTGAAGAATATTATTTCATCATTCAACGTATCGATAATCAGCAGCCCATAGGTTCTTTGCGTGCTTACGGCGTCGATCGTGAGAAAAGTATTGCCCACTGTGGCAGCTGGATTCTCAATGAAAATAAAACCATGACCTCAGCAATCGAAAGTATTTTGCTGATGCTGGAATCTATGAATGATATAGGGATTGGTGTGTTAGTTGTCGATGCACGTAAAGACAACGCCCCCGCCTTACGCTTCATCAAGAAGATATCGCATCGCTATCACGGCGAGGATGAGACGAATCATTTTTACGAAATCGATGTCCCGGTAATGTTGGCGACTTTCTACAAAGAAAATGAACACTTTATTTTGCCAGATGCTCCAGAAAAGGATGCGTAAATGATCAACTTTCTCAATCTCAAGAAAATCAATACACCCTATGCGGAAGAGCTTAAAGCAGCAAGCGCACGCGTGATTGATTCCGGGTATTACATTCTCGGGCCTGAAGTCCGCAAGTTTGAGCAGGAATTTGCGGCATTTTGTGGGGTGAGAACGTGTATCGGATTAGCGTCCGGACTCGATGCACTTGTGCTTGTGCTTCGCGCCTGGAAACTGCTGGGTAAAATCAAAGACGGTGATGAAGTCATCATTCAGGCCAATGCCTATATCGCCTGCGTATTAGCGATAACAGAAAACAATTTAAAGCCGGTGTTTGTAGAGCCGGACGCCGATAGCTATAACATCGACGTCAGCAAAGTTCGTGAAGCGATTACCCCAAATACCCGAGTGATTATGCCAGTACACCTCTATGGCTACCTCTCCCCGATGCCAGAAATCATGGAAATCGCGCGTGAGTTTAACCTTTTGGTGCTCGAAGACTGTTCTCAGTCTCACGGTGCTACCCTTGATGGACATCGTGCAGGCTATTGGGGCGACGCCTCGGCGTTCAGCTTCTATCCGAGCAAAAATCTCGGAGCGCTGGGTGATTCTGGTGCTGCAACGACCAACGATGAAGAACTTGAGGCAACCCTGAGAGCACTTCGTAATTATGGTTCACAAGAGCGTTATTATAATATTTATCAGGGTGTTAATAGCCGACTAAGTGAAATTCAGGCTGCTCTGCTGAGTGTCAAGCTAAAGTACTTCTGGCCGGAAGTAGAGAGTCGTCGCAGCATTGCAGATCGTTATCTGGCGGGCATCAGCAACCCGTTGATTAAACTCCCCGTGGTTAATACGCCTGAGCAACATACCTGGCATCTTTTCGTTGTGCGCAGCGAACAGCGTGATGCGTTGAAGGCCTATTTGTACGAGAAAGGCATTGATACGATCATTCACTACCCTAAACCACCCTATTTACAGGAAGCCTATCCTGAAATGAATCATTTGAGCTTCCCGCTCAATGAGGCTATCCATGATGAGATTCTAAGTCTGCCTGCAGACCCTTCTCTGTCGTACGCTGACGTTGAACATATTATTAACGCGTGTAATGCCTTCCGTGGATAAACTGACCGTACCGTTGTGTACTTAATACTTCTGTCGGAAATGACGTGCTGTTCCGGCAGGCTTACCATTGTACAAAAAATTTATTGTCCCAAGGTTAATTGTACAGGGGTTAACTGCCGGTGAAATCTGGCTCTAACCAGGGGTCGTACAGCGATGACTATTTCCCGCAGACGCTTTTTTAGCTGGCTCGTTCCTTCGGCTCTTGCCGGTTGGATGGGAGGCAGAGCTCAAGCGTACGAGCCTGTGCAGCACGCTCAGGCAACGCAGGCGCAGCTTTCGGCGGCCTCTGCCGTCCAACAGTTAAACTCCAATAGTGGCGCCGGCCTCTCTGGTTACGCCATTCGTCAGAAATATACTCGCGGCACCGTCGGCGCAAAGCTCAATCATTTCATCACGATTGAAGATTTTGCCGATGAAAATAGTGCCGCCGGTGATTGGAGTTCAGCGATTAAGGCGGCAATTGATTATGCCGTCGAGGCAGGGATACACGATGTTTATGGTACGGGAACTTACACCCTGAGTAGCCCCGTCGTGATATCAGGAATCTTGGGCAATAAAGGCCTTAATTTGAGCCTTTCGCACCTGATTGCCAATAAAGACTGGCCTCAAAACTACAGTCTGTGGGATGCAAAGCCGATGATTCTTATCGGTGATGATACCCAGGTCACCGGGTTGAATCTGCGCATCAACATGTTAAACGGTGCGGGACGTGCAGACGGTATTCGTGCTAACCAAGCCGGTTTCTCACTTTCTCACCTACATATTGGTGATGCCAGAGACTGTATTCGCGTTATTGCGAATGGCGAACAAATCTGGCCAAACGCCTCAGTACAAATAACCGGCGACTTTTGGACGGAAAACTGGCTTGGCGTTTATTTATCACGCGGCACCAAAGGAACCAGTCCTATTTCTGAAGCCTGGAAAATAGACGTAAAATTTATTGCCAATAACCGTTACGGTGGAATCTTAATTCGAGGCGGGTCGCAATATACTCAAATTGCAGGCGACTACGACTATAATGGCCGCTATCTTTCGATGGTACAAGTTGATAGTCTGGATGGCCTCAAAAGAGGAATGTTTGTTACCAATGGCCGGGCGAATTCTGAAGTGTTGATGGCATTTCAGGACCAGCATAAATCCTGGCTGATGTTGATGGAGGTTGAAGATGTTTCTGCGCATCAGGGAACAAACAGCAGCTTCCAAAAAGGTCAAACTCTGAAAGCCTCTCGCGGGTCTTCGCCTAAAAGGAGGATATTAGCCGCACATCGCTGTGCGGATAATGAGTCAGGAACAAACTACATCGATATCCTTCACGATTTTGAAGGTGAGCCATTTGCAAAAATACAGGCTGTGCTAGGTTACTGCAGCGGTATTTACGGTTCGATGATGTTTACGTCGTTTATTACGGCACAAAATAGTTTCTCATCCACGACGGATAATTTGCGTGGGCTGGGGATAACTAATTCAGGGACGATACTGGCTCTCTATAATAAGGCAGAAAGTGATACCGCCTTCGCCAATATCACCTCTGACTTCGTAAATTTCCAAAAAAAACTTTATATGCAGTCTCGACTGTATGAGGGAACGGGCGTTGCACAAGTAATTAGACGTTCAACCTCTGAGTTCACTACCCTGTTTAGCCTGCAAGAATCACAGGAAGATCGATATTTGCAGGAGCTGAATCTGTATAAGGTGTATATCAAAACCAATATTCTCGGTGTGGCCGGTGAGTTTTTGGTCAGTCTGACGTCTGACTCTTCGGTAAAAGAACCTATGGTTGCTCAGGCAGTACTTTGGAATCAGGGCGCTTTTGCATGGCGAGTATCGGGTTATGATTTCCAGGTTAGGCAAGACTTAGTCGACCCAATGCAGTTTGTTGCCAATATATTGCGTGTTTGAACAATAATGCGTCATTTTCAAACCGTAAACCTGGGCATTAGGCCAGTACAGGAAATAAAAAAGGAACCCGCATATCGACTCATACCCTTAAAGCAAACGGCGTATGCCGAAGTGACTGTTTGGCTTCTTCCTGAGCTGCTAGTATCTGTTTATACGAAAGTTCTTTTAAGCAAAATTCCATAACCACATTGATTGCGGGATTAACAATGTCAGAGAAACGAGACGCAACATTAGCCAAGATAGAAAACAACGCCAATAATTTGGACCTGGGGCGCTTATATGGCGCAATACTCGACGACCGCTGGCTTGTGGTTATTACCGTAGCAGTAATGATGGTGTTTGGCGTAATTTTCTACTTTTTCGCCACTCCAATCTACAGTACTGATGCCATGGTACAGGTGGAAAGTAATCCGGGTTCTACTCTTCTCAACGATATTCAACGATACTTGCCTGACTCCCAGCCTAAATCAGATGCTCAAATCAAATTGATTGAATCTAAGCTGGTCCAGTTCAAAACTATCGAAGATTTACATCTAGACATTGAACAGCAAGAACACTTTTTTCCTTTCTTCGGGAAAGGTTGGGCTCGTCTGACGCATGCACCTGTTAGTGAGCTCGAAATAAGCAAACTTGACGTTCCTCCCGCCGCGATGGGCTTCTGGCTGACGTTCACTGTAACGGGCCCAAATACCTATACCCTCAGTAATGAAGGTAAAACGGTACTCGAAGGCACAGTGGGTGAGCAGCATACCCAAAATGGAATCACGATTACCGTTGATTCAATGGAAGCGGTAAAAGGCACCGTATTTACGGTACGTAAAGTGCCAATCCGTGACGCCTATGACAAGCTGGTCGCAAGCCTGTCGGCAAACGATGCCGGTATTGATACCGGGATGATTGAACTCAAAATGAAGGGTGAAAACCCGAACAGAGATCAAAAAGTCCTTAACAGCATCGCGAATAACTTCCTGTTGCAGAACGTTGAGCGAAATTCTCAAGAAGCGGCAAACAGCCTTGAATTCTTGAAACAGCAATTACCTATGGTCCATAAAGACCTGGATGATTCTGAAGACCGCCTGAACGCCTATCGTCAAAAGCGTGATTCTGTTGATATGAGCCTCGAGATCCGCTCCGCGCTCGATACCATGGTCAACCTGGACAACTCGTTAAACGAATTGACGTTTAAAGAAGCCGAAATTTCTCAACTTTATACTCCTGAGCACCCTACTTACCGTGCTCTGCTTGAGAAACGTAAGATTCTTGAAGACGAAAAAGCGGCATTAAACAATAAAATCAGCCAGTTGCCACAGACCCAGCAACAGTTGATGCGCCTTACGCGCAACGTTGACTCTCAGCAGGAAATCTTCATGCAGTTGCTGCGCAAGCAGCAAGAGTTGAGCATCAATAAAGCCAGTACCGTAGGTGACGTTCGTATCGTCGACTTCGCCACCTCTGAAGTTGCGCCTGTCTTCCCGCGTCTGGGACTGATTGAAGTTATGGCCGCGATTTTAGGTGCAATGCTGGCCATTATTTTCATCGTGATGAAAATCATGATGCGCCGTGGTATTGAAGGTGCGCGGGAACTTGAAGAGCAAGGCATTACCGTTTACGCGAACGTTCCTTTTGCCTCCAATCAAAGCCGACTGGCCAGCATCCCTATCCTGGGTAATCTGAGCAAGAATAATAAGGCCAAGAAGAGCAGAGAAGTCCTGGCTATCACCGACCCGGCCGACCTTACCGTCGAATCGCTGCGTAGCCTGCGTACCAGCCTGCACTTTGCGATGATTGAAGCGAAAAACGATATCCTGATGATTACCGGTGCGGTACCTCAGGCAGGTAAGAGCTTCATCTCCGTTAACCTTGCGGCCGTTATCGCGTTGACCGGTAAGAAGGTGCTGCTGATTGACGCCGACATGCGTCGCGGTTCTGCACACGAATACTTCGGCTTCAACCCACGTAAAGGGCTTTCAAGCGTACTCGCCGGACAGCAGACGGTTTCTGAAGTCATTCATGAGACCGAGATCCCGGAACTGCAGGTGATTACCCGTGGCCGTACGCCGCCTAACCCAGCAGAACTTCTGACCAGCAAGCGTTTTGAAGATTTACTGGAATGGGCTAACCAGAACTATGATCTGGTGGTTATCGATACCCCGCCGGTGCTGTCCGTAACGGATGCCAGCATCATCGGTCAGATTGTCGGTACAACCATGATGGTTGCGCGCTTCGAACTCAACACCGTTAAGGAAGTTGAGGTCAGTATCAAGCGTCTGGAACAGAGTGGGGTTAACGTTAAAGGCTGTATCCTGAACGCCATCGTACGTCGCTCTGCGAACTACTATAGCCAGAACTACAGCTACGACGCATTCTATACTTACGAGTACAAACGCCACATCGATAAAGACTAATCGTGCAGGCCTAGCGGGCTGCCAGGCAAGTCATGTGCCAGTCCGAATGCACCCTTTATAACCTTGAGATAAAAGGCTTATAAGTTCTCTGGTGTATTCGGTACTGGCATTTTTTATTGCTAAATTTCCTGTCTACCAGGCCAACGTTCACCATGAAACAATACATCTCGAAGATCTTCAGCAGCGGATTTATCCGCAATATATCCTGGAATTTGCTGGGATATGCCCTGCCGGTCCTGGTTGCGATCGTTATGATCCCGGTAGTCATGAAGCACACAGGTCTGGAACGTTTTGGGGTTCTGACTCTCATCATTGTGCTGATAGGCTCAATGACCGTCTTTGATTTTGGTATTACACGCTCGGTCACCAACTCGGTGAGAAAATATCTCGATGAGAAAAATGAGCGGGCCATGCTGACCGTGGTGAAAACCGGTTGGTTAATGATCACCTGCGTTTTATTGGTGATTTCGGTACTGTTCTGGGTCGAGAGCCGTTGGATAGCCGAGCATTTCTTTAACGTATCCAATCAGCAGATACGTGAAGAGATCGCCGGTAGCATGAAGATTGTGGCGTTTAGCCTGCCATTTGTTATCGCACAAACCATTTTTGTCGGCGTAATGGAAGCCTTTGGCGCCTTCAAGAAGATAAGCATCGGAAAGGCCCCTTTTTCGATCCTGATGTATCTGGTTCCAATGATCATCTCATTCTTCACCCCAAGTCTGTTCTACATCACCCTTTCACTGTGCATTTTACGCTGCATTATGGCCGTCGCCTTTTACCTGATGATGCGCAGCGAAATTAAAACGGTAACGCCGATTTCGCTGATGAGCGTCCCGACCACCAAAGCTATCGCACTCGAACTGGTCAGGTACGGTGGCTGGGTGTCGGTGGGGAACATCATTGCGCCGATTATGCTCTATATCGACCGCTTCTTTGTTGCGTCTATCGTCGGGGCCACGGTGTTTGCCTACTACACCACGCCTTACGATGTGGTTTCGCGTATCGCCATCGTCGCGGTAAGCGTTTGTGGCGTACTGTTTCCGATGCTGGTCACCAAGATTGCGACCGATATTCGCAGTGCTAACGCCTACTTCAACAAAGTCATGCTGGGGATTTTCGCGATACTGGTTATCCCTGCGGTAGCCGGAATCTTCCTGTCGAAATGGTTCCTGTCGGTGTGGATTAATCCAGGATTCGCCGAACACTCGTGGATCATCTTTTCGATGTTTCTGGCGGGGTATCTGGTGCACGGTCTGGTTCAACCGGCCTTCGTGTGGATCCAGGCCTGTGGAAAGCCGTGGATTATCGCGATGTGTGAGATTGTCGACCTTGCGCTGTACGTGATTTATCTGCCGTGGATGACCCATCATTATGGGATTATCGGCGCGGCCATCGCCTGGAACTTCCGTATGCTGCTGAGTCTGGTAGTGCTGCACACCCTCCGCTATGTGCTCTATTCCCGCGAGCTTAAACGCAGTCGGTTGGTTGTTTCTACCCTGTCTTGACCCTGATAATGCCCCGCTCTGCGCCTCTCAGCGCAGAGCGGGGTGACGTAGAGGGTTACTTCTCGCCGAAATGAATTACCGTACGAATTGATTTGCCTTCGTGCATCAGGTCAAACGCTTCGTTGATGCTCTCAAGCGGCAGCTTGTGGGTGATAAACGGATCTAGCTTGATTCTACCCGCCATCGCATCCTCTACCATCCCCGGTAACTGAGAACGCCCTTTCACACCGCCAAACGCTGAACCACGCCATACGCGGCCAGTCACCAGTTGGAACGGACGAGTACGAATCTCCTGTCCTGCGCCCGCAACGCCGATAATCACGCTCTCCCCCCAGCCCTTGTGGCAGCATTCCAGTGCGGCACGCATCACGTTGACGTTGCCGATACACTCGAAGCTGAACTCCACGCCGCCGTCGGTCATCTCAACAATCACCTCCTGAATCGGTTTATCGTAATCATTTGGATTGATGCAGTCTGTTGCGCCCATTTCACGCGCCAGCTCGAATTTGCTCGGGTTGGTGTCGATGGCAATGATGCGACCGGCTTTAGCCTGTACCGCGCCCTGAATCGCCGCCAGGCCGATACCGCCGAGGCCAAAAATGGCCACGTTGTCGCCCTCTTTCACCTTTGCAGTGTTATGTACCGCACCGATACCGGTGGTCACGCCACAGCCCAGCAGGCACACTTTTTCCAGCGGCGCTTCAGGATTGACCTTGGCCAGCGAAATCTCCGCCACCACGGTGTATTCGCTAAAGGTGCTGGTGCCCATGTAGTGATAGATAGGCTCACCGTTGTAGGAGAAACGAGTGGTGCCGTCTGGCATCAGCCCTTTACCCTGCGTCGCACGCACGGCCTGGCACAGGTTGGTTTTACCCGATTTACAGAACTTGCACTCGCCGCACTCGGCGGTATAGAGAGGAATGACGTGGTCGCCCGCCTTCAGCGTCGTTACGCCTTCGCCGACTTCTACGACAATACCGCCGCCCTCGTGGCCCAGAACCGCCGGGAAAACACCTTCAGGATCGTCGCCTGACAGGGTAAATGCGTCAGTGTGGCAAACGCCGGTATGGGTGATTTTTACCAGCACTTCGCCTTTTTTCGGTGGAGCGACGTCGATTTCGACGATTTCAAGCGGTTTGCCAGGCCCAAATGCTACGGCTGCACGTGATTTCATAATGCTTCCTATCGGTAGATAAACAGGTGGCCTTGTCGCCGGTCGGCGCGAAGGCTATTTCAAATAAGACCGGATGAAGCCAGAGATTTCATCGGTACACTGAGTTCGTTCGTTGAGGGAAGGTTCACCCGCCAACAACGTGTCTTTAAGATGAATTTCCATCATCTCGGCCATCAGGCCATTTGCGGCACCGCGAATGGCGGCTATCTGCTGGAGCATGGCAACGCAGGGAACATCGCTGCCCAGCGCGCGTTCCAGCGCCTCAACCTGTCCGCCAATGCGTCGGATACGGGCTAAGACCTTCTTTTTATCTTCTGCTGAATTTGGCATTCATCGGATCCTTTATACTATAGGGGGGTATAGTATATGCATAAATGAGAGATGGCAATATTGAGTGTAGATAAAGTGGGGGGAATTTCAGGCAATAAAAAAGCCGATAACATCGAGATGTTATCGGCTTTTCAGAGCGTTTAACCGCTGTAGAGACGTATTACGCCGTCAGCAGTTTCTGCGCGGTGCTTTCAACCAGCGCCAGCAGGACTTTGATGTCTTCCAGCGTAACGGTTGGGTTCAGCAACGTCATTTTCAGGCAGGTGATGCCGTCAGATTCAGTGACGCCCACGTTAGCGCGGCCAGAATCCAGCAACGCATCGCCAATCTTCTGGTTAAGCAACGCAATATCTGCATCGCTGCTTGCTGCCAGATGCTCAGGACGGAAGCGGAACAGTACGCTTGCCAGCTGAGGCTCCATCACCAGCTCCAGCGCTGGCTGCTCGGTCACATACTGTGCAACCTGCTGAGCCAAGGTCACGCCATGGTCGATAATCTCTGCGTATTGCTTCTGACCCAATGCTTCCAGACCCATCCACAGTTTCAATGCATCGAAACGACGGGTAGTCTGCAGCGATTTGGATACCAGGTTTGGCACGCCCTGAGCTTCATCAAACTCGGAGTTCAGGTAAGCCGCCTGGTAGCGCATCAGCTCATAGTGGCGCGCTTCTTTGAGCAAGAAGGCACCGCAGCTGATGGTCTGGAAGAACTGCTTGTGGAAGTCCAGAGTAATGGAATCCACCAGCTCAATGCCGTCCAGATAGTCGCGATATTTCTCAGAAAGCAGCAGTGCACCACCCCAGGCCGCATCAACGTGCACCCAGATGTTGTGTTCTGCCGCCAGCGCAGCGATATCACGCAGTGGGTCAATCGCGCCCGCATCGGTAGTACCCGCCGTGGCAACGATAGCCAGAATCTGCTCGCCGTTGGCTTTCGCCAGTTCCACTTTCTCACGCAGATCGTTGAGATCCATACGCGCAAAGCGGTCGGTTTTCACCAGAGTCACCGACTGATAACCCAGACCCATCAATGCCATGTTCTTCTGCACAGAGAAGTGTGCATTTTCAGAACAGAAGACTTTGATCTTCTTCAGGTCACCGGTCAGACCGTCCTGCTGTACCGAGTGCCCCTGACGCGCAAAGAAAGCGTCACGGGCCAGCATCAGACCCATCAGGTTACTTTGGGTGCCGCCGCTGGTGAACACACCTGCGTCGCCAGCCTGATAACCTACCTGAGAACGCAGCCATTCAATAAGCTTAATCTCAATGATGGTTGCTGATGGGCTCTGGTCCCACGAGTCCATACTCTGGTTAGTGGCGTTGATCAGCACTTCCGCAGCCTGGCTTACCACCAGGCTTGGGCAATGTAAATGTGCGACGCACTGAGGGTGATGCACCGACAGGCTGTCTTTCAGGAAGAACTCAATCGCACGTTCAATCGCCGCCTGGTTGCCCAGACCCTGTGGATTGAAATCCAGGGTAATGCGTTCACGCAGCTCAGCAACGGTTTTACCCTGATACATCTCGGGTTGTTGCAGCCACTGCACAACCGCCGCGCTACTCTGGGCAATCGCCTGCTGGTAGGCTTCAGTACTTTGCGCAGAAGCTGCCAGAATCGGGTTTAACTTGGACATTAGGGTAAATCACTCCACTCAGACAGGTTTGATGCCAGCGGCCAACAAAGCCTGTTCGAATTTATCCAGGAAAATACCCAGTTCTTCATTGCTGATAAGCAGGGATGGCAGCAGGCGCAGTACGCAACCGCCACGACCGCCACGCTCAAGGATCAGCCCAGCTTCGAAACATTTTTTCTGCAACAGTGCGGACAGCTGTGGATCGGCCGGGTAGCTACCCATGTGATCCGGCGCTTCGTTAGGCTTGACGATTTCCATACCGATCATCAGACCCAGGCCGCGAATGTTGCCGATAACCGGATAACGTTTCTGCAGCTCGGCCAGCTGGCCTTTCAGCCATTCGCCCTGCGCAGCCACTTTATCGGCCAGATTATTTTCTTTCATGTACTTCAGCGTGGTCAGGCCGGTTGCCATAGCAAGCTGGTTACCCCGGAAGGTTCCGGTGTGGTGACCCGGTTCCCAGGCATCGAACTCTTTCTTGATACCGAGAACGGCCAGCGGCAGGCCGCCACCCACGGCTTTAGACATAACGATGATGTCAGGCTCAATACCTGCGTGTTCAAAGGCAAACAGCTTACCGGTACGGCAGAAGCCAGCCTGAACTTCGTCGATGATCAGCAGAATGCCGTGTTCGCGAGTCACTTTACGGATGCGCTGCAGCCATTCGACAGGAGCAGGGTTAACACCGCCCTCGCCCTGAACGGCTTCCAGGATCACGGCCGCAGGTTTACGAACACCGCTTTCCACGTCGTTGATCAGGTTTTCGAAGTAATAGGTCAGTGCCTTAACGCCAGCTTCACCGCCAATACCCAGCGGGCAGCGGTACTGGTGTGGGTAAGGCATAAACTGCACTTCTGGCATCATGCCATTAACGGCTTCTTTCGGAGACAGGTTACCTGTTACCGCCAGTGCGCCATGGGTCATACCGTGGTAGCCACCGGAGAAGCTAATCACGCCAGTACGGCCAGTATGCTTTTTAGCCAGTTTCAGCGCAGCTTCAACGGCATCAGCACCGGATGGACCGGTGAACTGCAGGCAGTACTCTTTACCCTGTCCAGGCAGTAAAGACAGCAGGTAAGCCGAGAACTTGTCTTTCAACGGCGTCGTCAAGTCAAGCGTATGTAACGGCAAGCCGCTAGTAATGACATTTTGGATGCTTTGCAGTATGTCAGGGTGATTATGACCCAGAGCCAACGTTCCCGCTCCAGCCAGGCAGTCAAGATATTGATTATTCTCAACGTCGGTGATCCACACGCCTAACGCTTTGGCGATAGCCAAAGGCAGCTTGCGAGGATAACTCCTAACATTCGATTCAAATTCAGCTTGTCTCGCCAAATAGGTTTCATTGTTTCCATTTAATGAATTTGCACCTAAAGTATCAATACGGACTTCATCCGTCATCATATCTCTCCTACAACTCGGGTTATCAGGAACGCCGCAGTTGAATAAATTGAATTGAAAAATTAACCGCTGTGAAAAATCGCGGCCAATATAGGGCTTTTGGGGTATCTTCTCAATAATTTATTTTGTGTAGATTTGTTTATCCTTTTCTATATGAATCAATATGTTGTTGATTTATTGCCCGATCATGCCACAGATAACCTGCCGAGTGGCGTTTAATAAGGCACGAAAAAACCCATTTTGGCGGAAAAAACCGACCTTTCAGGGGCCGATAACAGGTAAAAAAAGCAGCCAGTACCGACTTTAAAGCAATGTGAATCAACGGATAGCTATGAAACTCAGCCCCGACGACATTCTTTTCCATCGCGGCAGTCTTCTCGACGCCAATGGATTAATCCACGCATCCTACGATTTTGAGCAGGATGACCAAATTTTCGGCGACTACTTTGCCTTGACGCCAGAAATTGGCGTAGCCAATGCCTCGTCTCAGCCTATTGAAACAGACTATTCAACGATAAAAACTCTGCACATCATCAATGGCATGGGTGTCGCTCTTGGCGACTCCATCATTGGACTCACCGCGATTCAAGCCTTACGAACGTTCAATCCTGCGCTCGAGGTTAAAATTTATCGGCCCTCGAAGGCACCCGATTACGTCGAGCAACTCTATGCTTTAGCCGAAGGCAAGGTCGCACACTGCCGGCCCCTTCCCGTTTCACTAAAGGCAATCCCCGAGCAGGATCTACGCATCGATATTGGCAATCATGTTTTTTGGCCCGATTTCTCGACCTTGCCGATGATTGACTTCTTCCTTCAGGCGTTGGGTGTCGCTCCTGACGCGGTATCGCCGTTACTTAAGCGTAACCACTGGCTGCAACAGCTCGAGTTGCCCGCGATCGCTTCACCCTGGCACAGCGGCGGTTATGTGCTGTTTTGCCCGACTGCGAGCACGCCTATTCGCAGCATTCCCGCGAACCTGCACGTCGGCATGGTTGAGCAGCTGTGGCAGAAATATGCACTCCCGATACTCGGGTTTGCGGATGTCGTTCATCCTCGTTACGTGAATATTAGCAGATTCTCAACCAGAACTGTTCATTTTTTAAGCTGGATTAAACATGCAGCCGCATTAATGACCTGCGATTCGGCAGCAGTGCATGCCGCAGCAGGCTTTGAGATCCCCACGACTGCGTTTTTTACCTCGATCTTACCGGAGTTCCGCGTGCGGGATTACCCGCTATGTACGTCGTTTGTCGTGGACGTCCCTGAGCTGGCATTGATGCATACCAGTTCACAGAGTGCGCACATCGCCGCCGTCGAAAAGGCATATCAAAGGCTCGCTAATGATTTACGCCTTCTGTAAGGTCTTTTTTTTGGGATAATCTTTAGGCGGAGACGGATGAAAAAAGATTAAGCCGCATGGCGTCGCGGTGAATACGTCATAACAACCGATAAATCTCCCCTCGACAGGACATTCATTCACGCTTTCCTGAGCCGTTCGACGTGGGCCAAAGGCATCAGCCGGGAACGGCTTGACGCAGCCATCGACAACAGTCTGTGTTTTGGGCTCTATAAAGGCAGTGAGCAGATCGGATTTACACGGCGGGTGACTGACTTCGCCACCTTTGGTTATCTCTGCGACGTGTTTATTATCGAGCACCATCAGGGACAGGGGCTCGCGCGCTGGATGATGAATTATTGTCTTGAACACCCGACCTTAACGCAACTGCGACGCATTATGCTGGTGACCTCAACGGCCGCCGGGTTGTATGAAAAGGTGGGCTATATGCCGGTCAATACCGATAACTTTGTCTGGCAGATAAACCGGCCGGAAATTTATCAGCAGAGCTAAAACTCCCCGCTTCCTGCGTAAGGAATGCAGCAAGCAAGGAGGATTTTATAGCCGCCTCTCAGCCAAGCATCTTAAGTGCGGCATCAACCACTGACTGCATCTCTTGGCTGCTGCGGCCTGTTTTGCCTACCACCCTCATTCCCTGCGTCATACAGAGAATGGCCGTGCCGACAATTTCTTCATTAACCGTCGAGGCTATCGAATCGTCCTCTTTGCCCCGGAGAATCAGCGCCTTGAGCATATTTTCACTCGCGGCGAGGCTGAGCTTCAGCTTGAGGGCAATCTCGTCGTCAAACGTTAACAGCTCCGTGGTGCCGCTGACGACCAGGCACCCGAGAATTCCCTGTTCACCCTGCGCCGAATTGGCGTAAAAACGCAGCGCATGTTCCAGTTGCTCTCGCCCGGTTATCCCCTGCGAGATGTTGGCGTCTAGCTGGGCATTGCGCACGCTTTTATAACGATCGAAGGCGGCAATAAAGATCGCGCGCTTGTCTTTAAACGCCTTATAAACGCTACCGGAGGCCAGCTCCATTGCCTGGGTTAAATCGCTGATTGAACTGGCGTGAAATCCGCGTTCGGAAAAGACTTTTATCGCCTTGTCCAATGCCTGATCCATGTCAAATTCTCGCGGTCTGCCGCGCTGTCTTGAAATGATATTTTTTTGAGAGGAAATTTTATTTTCATTCATCAGCTCAATATAGAGAATGATGATTTCCTATACAAGAGGTACCTTGAAGCCCCTAACATTAAAAATATTAAACCTTTGACTTTATAATAACGGGCGGTGAGGTATGCGAGTTACATATCAAACGAGGAAATACAGAGATTGCGGCTTTCATGGCCTGTGAACCCTTAAGATAGGGCAAACCAGGGGGGAGTTCGCTCCCACTGGTTGGATTGGCAAACAGTACTCCTGAGCCTCCTTTATTAAAAAGCCAGCCCTTTCAGGCTGGCTTTTTATATTACTTTCAATCACCTGGAACGCGACGAGATAATCTCATCGGCGACGTTACGCGGCGCTTCAGCATAGTGGTGGAACTCCATGCTGTAAGTCGCGCGCCCTTGAGACATTGACCGCAGCACCGTCGAGTAACCAAACATCTCCGACAGCGGGACTTCGGCCTTAATCAGCTTGCCCCCGCCGCCCAGAATTTCCTCCATGCCCTGCACCGTCCCGCGCCGCGAAGACAGGTCACCCATCACACTCCCCGCGTAGTCTTCCGGTGTTTCCACTTCGACTCGCATAATCGGCTCAAGGATAACCGGACTCGCTAACCGTGCCGCCTCTTTGAACCCAAAGATAGCCGCCATCTTGAACGCCATTTCCGATGAGTCCACCTCGTGATACGACCCAAAGGTCAGCGTCACTTTGACATCCACCACCGGATAACCGGCCAAAATACCCGTGTTGAGCGCCTCAACCACGCCTTTCTCCACCGCAGGAATAAATTCACGCGGGACAACGCCGCCCTTCGTCGCATCGATAAAGGAAAAACCTTTGCCCGACTCCTGCGGCTCAAGCGTGAAAACGACGTGGCCATACTGGCCTTTACCGCCCGACTGACGCACAAACTTCCCTTCGACGTCTTCGGCTTTCTTACGCACGGTCTCACGATACGTCACCTGCGGCTTGCCGATGTTCGCTTCAACGCCAAATTCGCGCTTCATGCGATCGACGATAATCTCCAGATGCAGCTCGCCCATCCCGGAAATAATCGTCTGCCCAGACTCCTCATCGGTGCGAATACGGAACGACGGATCCTCTGATGCCAGGCGCTGTAACGCGATGCCCATCTTCTCCTGATCGGCCTTGGTTTTGGGTTCAATGGCCTGCGAAATCACCGGCTCCGGGAACTCCATGCGCACCAGCGTGATAATCTCACTCGGATCGCACAAAGTTTCCCCGGTCGTCACCTCTTTTAGCCCTACACAGGCGGCAATATCACCCGCACGGATTTCGTCCACCTCGTGACGCACGTTGGCATGCATCTGCACGATACGCCCGATACGCTCTTTCCTGCCGCGAATCGGGTTATAGACACTGTCACCCTTCGACAGCACGCCAGAATAGACGCGCACAAAGGTCAGTTGGCCGACGTAGGGGTCGGTCATCAGCTTGAACGCCAGCGCGGAAAACTTCTCGCCGTCGTCCGCGTGACGATGCACCTCGTTGCCGTCTTCGTCGGTGCCGATTACCGCAGGAATATCCAGCGGCGAAGGCATCAGCTCCACGACGGCGTCGAGCATGCGCTGTACGCCCTTGTTCTTGAACGCACTGCCGCAGAGCATCGGCTGAATTTCACCGGCAATCGTACGCTGGCGCAGCCCGAAGGTGATTTGGTCTTCGCTCAGCTCGCCCTGCTCAAGATATTGGGTCATCAGCTCGTCGCTGGCTTCTGCCGCGGCCTCAACCATTTTCTCACGCCATGTCTCGGCGCTCGCCTGCAACTCGGCGGGAATCGGGGCATAGCTGAACGTCATCCCCTGCGTCGCGTCATCCCAAAGGATCGCGCGCATCTTGCGCAGGTCAACCACGCCGGTGAAGTGCTCTTCGCTGCCGATTGGAATAACAATCGGCACCGGGTTCGCCTTCAGCCTGTCAATCATCATCTGACGCACTCGGAAGAAGTCAGCGCCGGGGCGGTCCATCTTGTTGACGAACGCCAGACGCGGAACCTTATATTTATTGGCCTGACGCCACACCGTTTCAGACTGCGGCTGCACGCCACCGACGGAGTCATAGACCATCACCGCCCCGTCGAGAACGCGCATCGAGCGTTCAACTTCGATAGTAAAATCGACGTGCCCGGGCGTATCGATAATATTAATACGATGCTCGTCAAACGTGTGGTCCATCCCCCGCCAGAAACAGGTTACCGCCGCCGAGGTAATGGTGATGCCACGCTCTTGCTCCTGCTCCATCCAGTCCGTTGTCGCTCCACCGTCGTGCACTTCACCTAATTTATGGTTCATGCCGGTGTAGAACAGGATGCGCTCGGTGGTGGTCGTTTTACCGGCGTCGATGTGTGCCGAGATACCGATGTTACGGTAGCGCTCGATAGGAGTTTTGCGAGCCATATAATGTCCTTAGTAGAGGATGGCTAATGAATCAGGCGGGAACCATTTCCCGTCGGCGTTGATAGATTGCTGTACCGCGAAAGCATACTACAATTGTACGAGTATATACGAACAATCGTTGTTTACTATCAGTGCTATCGTCCTGCTCTTTGGCAGGAACATTGCATCGGCAAGCGGCTGTGGGCTATGATCCGCGCCTTGCAAAGCCTCGTGCCATCCGGGCTTTTACGCCGACCCTATGAGTATCGAACAGGAAAGATATGATTGCCAACCACCCTGAACGCGAGCAGATCCGCCTCGAAAATGTCCTGACTGCGTTAGGCAATCCATTACGTCTTGCGGTGATACAAAAGCTGGCAGACGGGGGTGAATATCCCTGCGGCATGCTGCTACAGGGGTTATCGAAATCGACGCTGACTCACCATTGGCGGGTGCTACGTGAGAGTGGGGTTATCTGGCAGCGCCCTGACGGTCGTGCCAATCTGCTGTCGTTGCGCAGAGAAGATTTAGATGCGCGATTCCCTGGCCTGCTGGACTCGCTGCTGCACGCGGTTGAAAACGACAATATCACGCTGGAATCCACCGCCCGACATCAACGAAACGACGACGCGGCAAAATAAACGCTCCTAACTCATCTCATCAAGCTGGCCTTTAACCAGCGCGCAGAATGTCGCAATCATCGCCGAAGACTCCTTGCGCTGCGCCAAAAACAGCGGCGCATGCAGTTTGGCCTCGTCGGAAAGTGGCAGGTAGACCACGCCCTCACCCCCGAGTCGCACCATACAAGCAGGCACGATCGACACCCCCAATCCCGCCCCCACCAGACTCAGACAGGAGGTCAGTCGCGGCGCCTCCTGAACAATGCGAGGGCTGAATCCCGCGCGATAACAGGCGGCAAGAATCGCGTCATACAATCCCTGTCCGGCCGGACGTCGGTACAGAATGAAGCCTTCGTTAATAAGCGTCTTAAGCTCGACCGCGCCATCGCCAATCTGTGCCAGCGGATGCCCAACCGGCAGCGCCACCATCATCGGTTCCTGCAAGATACGTTCAATTTTCAGCTCCGGCATGCCCAGCACCGGCGTGCGCACGAACGCCACATCGAGCGTACGGTTAACCAGCGCCTGTAATAGCTCGGTACTCCCCGACTCCTCAAGCTGCGCAGTCACCTGCGGATAAACCTCGCGATAGCGCCGCAGCACGGTCGGCACGAAGGCATGCAGCGCAGCCGAGCTGGTAAAACCGATCCGAATATTACCCTGCTTACCTTCGGTGGCTCGCTGCATCGTCGCGCTGAGATTTTCGGCGCGTTCCAGCAGCGCCTTGGCCTCCTGAAACAGCACTCGACCTATCTCGGTCGGTTCAACACCGCGAGGATAGCGCGCCAACAGCTTCACCCCGAACTCCTCCTCCAGGCTCTGCAAAAGCCTTGTGAGGGGAGGCTGCTGGATAAACAGACGCTGCGCCGCGCGAGTAATATTGCCCTCTTCCACCACGGTGACAAATGCCCGTAGACGTTTTAAGTCAATCGCCGCCATACCTTTTAGGTATCCTTTATAGTCTTCAAATGCATTAGACACATTGATATCTCAACTGGCATCATACTTAAAAACCATACCTCAATTAACTCTTTTATTATTACCGAGCCCTTTGATGCCTGCACCCGTGAATAACAATGCCAGTACCGAACAGGTTATCGACTACCACGCGTCTGCGCCCAGCTGCCGTGACCTCTTTATGGGCTTCTTTATTTTAGGACTCACCGGCTTCGGCGGTGTTTTGCCGATGGCGCGCAGGATGATTGTCGAGAAGAAACGCTGGCTTGACGGCAATGAATTTACCGAGTTGCTCGGCCTGTGCCAGTTTTTGCCGGGGGGCAACATCATCAACCTGTCGGTAGCGTTAGGCAACGAGTTTCGCGGACTGCGCGGGGCGCTGGCGGCAATTTTGGGCCTTATCTGCGCGCCGACGGCCATTGTGGTTGGCCTGGGTCTGGTTTATGCCCGCTATCAGAATGACCCGGTGGTCGAGCACCTGTTTGCCGGGCTCGCGGCGGGTGCGGCCGGACTGCTGCTTTCGACCGGCATCAAGATGCTGCTGCCGCTGAAGGGAAAATGGCTCTCGCTGGCTATTGTTGCCGTCGGTATTCTCGCTATTGCCGGTTTACGCCTGCCGATGCTGCTTGTGATGCTGGTGCTGGCACCGGTTAGCATCCTGCTTTACTGGAGAAGCCAGAAATGATCGGCGTATTAATCACGCTGGCGCTGCTGTTTACCCAGCTGTCGGTGATGGCTTTCGGCGGTGGAAACACCATTTTACCCGAGATGCAGCGCGAGGTGGTGCAGAACCACCACTGGATGAGCGCGCAGGAGTTTAGCGCCCTGTTCGCCCTTGCACAGGCCGCTCCCGGCCCGAACATGATGATTGTGCCGCTGGTCGGATGGCAGGTTGCCGGATGGGCGGGTCTGCTAGTGTCATCGCTCGCTAAATTTGGGCCGTCGTCAATCATCACCCTGTTGGTGATGCGCGGCTGGAAGCGTTACAAAGACAGGCCGTGGCGTCAAATCGTACAAAGCGGACTCGTGCCGGTGACCGTCGGACTGGTGGTTTCCAGCGGACTGTTGATTGCCGAGGCGTCGGCCACCAGCCTTGCGCTTGGCGGCGTCATCCTGCTCTGCACCGCTTTAGCCATGAACAAGAAAATCCATCCCCTGTGGGTGCTGGCAGTCGGTGCCGTTCTCGGGCTGGTTTTGGCCTGAGTCAGAGGACTAAGTCATACAACCGCGTTGCGACAATCGACAGGTAGCCTCAGGGAAGAAGCTCTTGTCGGTTGACCCCTTCAAACACCTGCTCCAACACGTGAATCACCGCCCTGACTTTGGCCGCGCGCTGTAAATCAGGATGCAGCACCAGCCAGATATCGACCCAGTCCTTGCTCTCGGGAAAAAGACGAATAAGCTGCGGACTCTTGTCGGCCAGAAACGAAGACAGCAGGCCAATCCCCAATCCCTGAAGTGTGGCCGAACGCAGCAACAGCTGTGAGTTTGACTGCATGACGACGTTGGGACTGGTGAGACTCTCTCCGCAAAAATTAGCCCAGTGCCGAGGTACAGCATCGCGCGGAAACATCAGCAGATCGTGCCCCTGTAGCTGTGTGCCTTTTACCGGCATCCCTTTTCTGTCGAGATAGTCTTGAGTGGCATAAAGCCCCATTTCAATCTTAGCGAGCCGCTTGACCACCAGCGTATCCTCTTCAGGACGAACGCCGCGGATAGCCAGATCGGCATTGCGATAGGATATATCATAGACGTTGACCGCCGTCAGCAGCGAAACGGTGATTTCCGGATACTGTTGACGCAGCATTTTAATCGCCGGGATCACAAAGGCCTCCGCCAACGTATCGGTGGTGGTAATCACCACGTTGCCGGACGGACTCTCGTCACCATGGCTGGCCTTGCGGTTTATCGCGCTGACGGCGTTTTCCATCTCGATAACGTGGGTCAGCAGCGCTTCGCCGAGCGCGCTGAGTGAAAAGGCCTTAGGCGTGCGAACAAAAAGCTTGGAACCTAAGCTGTCCTCAAGCGCCGTTATTCTGCGGCCTACGGTCGCCTGATCGACATTCAGTTCACCGGCAGCCTTACGTAACGTCCCACAACGCGCTAGCGCAAGGAAAAAACGCGCATCATCCCAATTCATGTTGAAATTTCCGTTTCCCAAGAGGGTTTATGTTAAGCATGCAATATTGAATCACCGTGATGCATTCTTGTCGATTTTTTCTCTTGTTACTCAAGGCTATGATGCGCGCATCCCCTGAATCCGCCCGCCATACATCGACACGTATGGCGGGCGATTGCCGGGTCATCCATTGGGTTCTCAGGAGTACCGCATGTCATCAAGTCTTAACGTTGAACAGCTCACCTCCCGGCCGTCTGCCGGTAAATCACATTTTGCCATTTTACTGTTTCTTTCGATGGCACTGATGGCTGCACTGCTCAACAGCAGCGCACCGACGCCGCTTTATCCCCTCTATCAACAACATTTAGGTCTGAAAGCGATCAGCCTGACGATAATCTATGGCGCTTACGCCGGGGGCGTTCTTATCTCGCTGCTGGGTATCGGCAATGTGGCCGGACGCATTACCGATCTGCGGCGCGTCATTCTGCCTGCCCTGCTGATTGTGTTCTGCGGTGCGCTGCTGTTTTCGCTGGCCGATACCTTTTGGCTGCTGTTTTTTGCCCGTTTGCTGGCAGGCGTAGGGACCGGGGCATTAACCGGGGCGGCTAATATTGCCCTGCTGCGCTTCGGCCCCCAAGATTCTGGCAAAATAGCCGCATTAATTGCCACCGTCTCTTTTACTACGGGTCTTGCGCTCGGTCCTATTTTCAGTGGCATCGCCCTGCAAACGGGATTTCATCCCACTACGTTACCGTTCATGATAATCATGGGTCTGGTGGCCATTGCCATGGCGGGGGTCTCGTTGAACTGGACGTTGAGCGAGAAAGTTTCTTTGACTCCCCTCTCTTCCGAACCGCTGCACGGTGGGGATACCAGCCTGAAGTCAGGCCTCAAGGCGATGGGAGCAAAATTCGTCTTGTGTGCCCTCGCGCTATTCACCTGCTGGGGCGTCGCCGCCAGCATGCTGTCCCTCGGGCCCAATGTTGCAGAGAGGCTGCTGGGACTGCATAACCGCGGCGTATTTGGCTATGTGATAGCAGCCTATCTGAGTATCGCTGGCATAAGCCAGATCCTCAGTCGCGGCATTAACGCCCGTCACTCGCTGATTGTTGGCTGTCTGATGCAGGCGTTGTCGGTGATTATTTTTTCCGCCGCCATTGCCTGGCACTCCCTCGCGCTGGCGGCAGTTGGCATCGTTATTGGAGGTTATGCCTATGGCGCTATTTTTGTCGGCAGCGCGACGCTGCTGAACAGGATTTCCCCCAAGGCCAGCCATGCCCGTTTAATCTCGCTGTTTTATGTGATTGCTTACGTCGGCAATTGGGTGCCGATTCTACTGGGTAAGGTAATCGATTCTGGCGGTCTGTTGCTGGCGTCGCATCTGCTGTTTACGCTGAGTACCCTCACCTGCCTGATATTGGCCTTCAGCGTAACAAAAACCGATTTTTAAAGGCGCAGCTTTACCGGCCCCTTGAGCGTTCAATGCTATAGTTGCTTCAGGGGGTAACATGCCAAATCCTGAGCCACAGACCGATGAATCAGAATACGTTACCGAAACGGGAGAAGTCAGTGCCACACTGTGGAAAATTGCCTGCGTCACGATGCTTGGCTCTTTTATGTCTCAGCTCGACTCTACCCTGGTCAACGTCTCGCTAGACAGCCTTTCGCACGACCTGCACGCTTCGCTGGCGACGATTCAATGGGTCATCAGTGGCTATCTCCTGGCGCTGACGCTGGCGTTGCCTCTCAACGGCTGGCTGGTGAGTCGTTTAGGGACTAAGTCAGTGTATGTCGCCTGTTTTATGGCCTTCACCCTCACCTCGGCGCTCTGTGGGCTGGCCTGGTCGGCAAATTCGCTGATCGGCTTTCGTATTTTACAAGGCATGAGTGGCGGCCTGCTCGCGCCCATGGCACAAACAGTGATAGCGCGAGCCGCAGGCAAAAATTTGGCGCGGGTGGTCGGATATATTTCCGTGCCCGTGCTGCTGGCACCGGTATTTGGCCCCGTCGTTGCCGGGAGCATTTTGCACTTCGCCTCGTGGCGCTGGCTATTTCTGATCAATATCCCGATTGGGATCGTCGCCATTGCGTTAGCGTTTCGCTTTCTGCCGAACGCTCCTCAAGAGACCACCAAAAGCCCGCTCGACTGGCTCGGGCTTGCCCTGCTTTCACCGGGATTGGTGATGTTTCTCTACGCCGCCGGACAAATTTCAACGCCCTCAGGGCAGATAATCCTCAGCGTTTCCCTGCTTCTGATAGCCGCATTTGTGTTTAATGCCCGTAAAAAACGGCAGCGTGCGCTGATAGACATCGCGTTATTCCGCAATAAAACCTTCTCGGTAGCCGCTATCACACAGTTTCTAACCAACGGCGTGATATTCTCGGGACAAATGCTTATTCCGCTCTTTCTAATGCGTCTAGGCGGTTTTTCACCTACCGAAATGGGGTGGATGATGTTGCCACAGGGATTGGGGATGATGTGCGCCAATCCGCTAATGGGGATGCTGACACAGCGTTTTGGAACTCGCTACGTGTCGGCAGGAGGAGCACTGCTCTCGCTGCTGGGATGCCTGCCTTTTATCCTGATGGCGGCAGAAGGAATTCCTGTGCCGGTGCTGGCATGTTCGCTGTTCATTCGCGGTGCAGGGCTCAGCGCCACGGGGATTCCCTCTATGGCGGCAGCCTATAGGTCAGTAGAAAGCAACGTCTTGCCGATGGCCACCACGACGCTCAATATTTCACAACGAATAGGCGGACCCACATTGACAACACTTTGCGCACTATTTCTTCAGTGGCAGATCGACCTTCAGACGCACATTACCCCATCTTCACGTCCCTATCTCTCCGCGTTCATCCTTTTAAGCGTACTGCACAGTTTAATTATCATCAGTGCAATACGCCTGCCGAAAAGAAAGGATTAATCATGCCTGAGCGATATCCCTTTCAATATAATGATGATTATCTTTATAAAACTCGGTCATTATTACCGGCATGTCTATTTCGTAATAAAAGTTGGTGGCATCTTCGCTATGAAAACGTTGGGATATTTTCTTTATAAAGCGAAGGGCCATTGCATGATCTTTACGTGCATCGACAATCACTTTTTTCATCCCTAATTCATCCATGGCTTCACAGAGTAATAAAATACTTTCTACTGCCGATGTCATCGTTTTATTCTCATTAAGAATCCAACTGCCGCACTGTGCGGTTTTCTTCTCATTATCAATATTATAAGCGCGTAAAGAACCCACTGACTGAGCATTATCGACGCGTTGAATGAGAAAATAACACTCTTCCCCTGCATCCTCACGCTTTTTATATTGCTCTAACCAACGTTTTTGTTGCAAGGGGTCATCATCGACAATACTCAGAAATTTCGTACTCTTAGGCGCAACGCGTAGGCTATGTATAAACTCGTAATCACTAATTTCTACCGGACGTAGAACTATTGTTTTGCCATGAAAACTTTTCATTAGTTTTACCCTCTTGGATAAAATTATTAAAATTATAGAGATAATCGTCGGCGTCGTAGCTCTCACTGGCAAGCACCACTAACGCACAGTCATCGCTCAGGTCATGCATTTCCAGCCACACTCGCGGGTCCAGCAGCAACGCCCTCGAAGGCGTATCAAGCCAGTATTCGCAGTCCTCAGCACCGTCATGCAACTTCACTCGCAGCTTACCCGACAGGCAAATAATCAATTGTTTACTTCGCAGGCAGGCATAAGCCAGTCGACCTTGATTCTTGTTATTAAAAACATATGAGAATCTATTTACGCTGAAAGGAACCCGATTAGAAAATTCGATGCTAATCAGATATCCCCGCCCATCGGTAATCTCCTCAAGTTCAACTAATGATATCTTTCGCCCTTTAATATTCCCCGACGCAATGTCTGAAACGGATAATTGCATAGCATCACCTTCTAATTAATAATTAGATTGTTATAGATATCTAGACTAAAGGAAGTTAATCAAGCAGCGCCAGGTAATAAGCAACCGTTAGCACACCGCCCTATTAAGATTATTAGTTAATAAATGAGATTTAAACAACATGACGCAGATTAACAACAGATTAATTCAAAAAAACCTACATAGACCCCACTCTTGCAAGGCCTTGCATGATTATTACAGAATTAATGCGGATAAACATTTGCATTTCTCGGAATTTTAATCCGCATCATTCGCCCAGACCTCTCCCCAAAAGAGCGCCATTTTCAATTTCCTTACTGATTGATTACGCTAATAATAAAATACAGCCTCAATATAATCACCCAGGTTTATTAACTGTCTTCGGCCATCACTGTTTCACCGGATTGTTGTTTTAGTTCAAAATAACGAATTTCGGTATGCTGGCGAATTAACGCCGCCAGTTCAGGCGAATGACTGGTGACCCACAGCTGGCTATAGCGGCTGGTTTCAGCAAGCAGCATTGCTAACGCGGGCATAAGAGAGGGATGCAGACTGTTTTCCGGTTCATTAAATGCCATAAAAGCCGGTGGCCTCGGGCTAAGCATAGCGACTGCCAGGCATAAAAAGCGCAACGTGCCGTCGGAAAGCTCGGTGGCTTCAAGAGGGCGAAAAATTCCTTTCCGCTGCATCATTATTTGAAAACGCCCCATCGAGGCATCAACGAAAAACTCGCTGTCGGGGAAGGCGGCAGACAACACGCGATGCAACAGCTCATGATTGCCTATTTCGTTGATTGTCTGAAATGCTGCGGCCAGATTGTGGCCATCGTGGGCAAGCACCGGCGAGCGGATCCCCACCTGAGGCAGACGCAAGGGAGAACCTGGCCAGACCGCAAACTCATGATAAAAACGCCAGCCTTGTAACACTTCACGCAGCTGAGAGACTTCTGGATACAAATGGGGCTCCGAGAGCTGCCCAAAAATGGACTCATGCGCGGCAATACTGAGTGGGTAACGTACCTGCTCGCCGGAGAAATTGGTCAGCTTCGCCGTCTGGTTTACTCTTTCGACCAAACGACTGGACGGGCGGCGGCGATGTCCCGTCATCCACAGCGACTCGGATTTTACGCTGGGGTCGAGGCTGAAGAGAGTGTTCGACAGTGATGACATTTCGTAACCCAGCTGGATTTCGTAATCAAAATCTTCAAGCATGGCAGAAAGCTGCATCTTACTCTCGCCTGTGCGTTTCTCACCGGCCCATAGCGCCTTCTGAATCCCCCCTTCCTGGGCCAGTGCCGCAGAAAGCTGCCCACGGGACGCCTCATGCATCAGCTTTACCGCCTTATAAAGGTTCGACTTGCCGCACCCATTGGGGCCACAGATAACGTTCAGCTGCCCAAGTTCCAGCTCTAACTGACGGAGGGATCGATAACCTCTAATCTGCAATTTTTTGACGAACATATCTACTATCTCAACGTTAATGAGCTTCAATGATAGAGGAAGGTGTTCAAGTTAGCGTAGAAAACAGGTACGACAATCTAAATGCCCTTAAAAACCTTAAAAGGCGATCTTTGCTATAATTTTGAGAAAGTTTTGGCCTGTTTGAAATATTTCTTTATAATTAGCAGCCCTGAAAAAGTGATTGGTTACACATCTTGATTCACTCTCAAGCCCCTGTGTACATACAATATAAGGGTCATCCCGGTGATATCGTTCCGGGTAAAATCCCATAAACTAGTGCCTGTGTGGCAAGAATAACCTTAGAAAATATGAAAATGAGCATTCGCGCGATCTTTACTTTGGTTTTAGCTGTTGCTGCGTATAGCCAGGCTGCATTTGCAGTTGTCTATCCACTGCCGGCAAACAATGGCCGTTTAGTTGGTGAAAACATCACCGTCGTAGTGCCACAAAACAACAAACTGCCGTTGGAGCATTTCGCTGCACAATATCAAATGGGTCTGGCAAACATGCTGGAAGCTAACCCAGGTGTAGATACCTACCTGCCCAATCCAGGCACGGTACTGACTATTCCTCAGCAGCTGATCCTGCCTGATACCCCACACGAAGGCCTGGTTATCAACAGTGCCGAAATGCGCATTTATTACTATCCGAAAGGCACCAACACCGTGGTTGTTCTGCCAATCGGCATCGGTGAACTGGGTAAAGACACGCCGTTGAACTGGGTAACCTCCGTGCAGCACAAGAAAGCCGGTCCAACCTGGACACCTACGGCGAAAATGCACGAAGAATACGCGGCGCAAGGCCAGTGGCTGCCAGCGACCTTCCCTGCCGGTCCTGATAACCCGATGGGTCTTTACGCGCTGTACGTTGGCCGTCTCTACGCCGTTCATGGCACCAACGCCAACTTTGGTATCGGCCTGCGTGTAAGCCACGGCTGTGTGCGTCTGCGTGATGCCGACATCAAATGGCTGTTCGAAAATGTGCCCGTCGGCACCCGCGTTCAGTTTATCAATGAGCCAGTCAAAACAGCGGTCCTGCCGAACGGTGCGCGTTATATCGAAGTTCACAACCCACTGTCTGCTAACCAGCAGGAGTTTGATTCTCAGCAGCCGCTGCCAATCACCCTCTCTGGCAACAACGCGACCCTGATGGCTGACCCAAGCGTCAATCAACAGGTTGTTGATAAAGCAATCTCCCTGCGTTCAGGTATCCCGACTCAGGTAAACTGAAAGCAGTTAGTACAGCAATAGCCTGTACTCAAGCCCCTGCAGTCCCGCTGCAGGGGCTTTTTTATGCTCAGGATTTAGCCTCTGCGGCCCAAACCTTCACCGCTTTACTTATTTTTTATTCTTAAGTACAACTTATGGAGACTTTCAACGCCGCCGTGCTGGCCCGCCCCTTGCCCACTGGAGATTTTATGCCGCAACTATCCGCCAACGCACTGGCCATTCCTGCATCAGGGATTCGCCGCATTTATGAGTTGGCTTCTGAACTCGACGACGTCATTCAACTGAGCATCGGTGAGCCCGAGCGGCCGGTCGCCAAACATATCCTCGATGCGGGGGCCAGCGCATGGAATGCCGACGTTACCCACTACACGCCCAACAGCGGTATGGCGCTGCTGCGTTCAGCGATTGCGGCTAAACTTGAACGCGACAATCACTACCGCGTCGACGATGATCAAATCCATGTGACGTCGGGCGGTTCGCAGGCTCTGCATATGGCGATGTCATTAACGCTGACCGCCGGCGACGAAATCCTCATCCCCGATCCCGGTTACGCCACTTTTACCATGATTCCCAGGTTGCTCGGTGCCGTCCCTGTTCCCTATCATCTGGCCGCCGAAGAGGAGTTCCAGCCTTCGATAAGTCATCTCGAGCGCTGCATTACACCGCGTACCAAAGTGTTACTGATTAATAGCCCGTCAAACCCGCTCGGCGTGGTCTTTAGCGCAGAAAAGCTGACCGAACTGCTACAGTTTGCCGCCAGGCATGACCTTTGGGTTATCAGCGATGAAGTCTATGAATACTTTACCTTCAGCCGTGCGTTTACCAGCGTCGCCTCTCTCGATACCGACGGCCGCGTATTCAGCGTCTATTCGGTTTCCAAAACCTATGGCCTGACCGGTGGACGCGTTGGCTACCTGGTCACGCCACCGGGCGTTGCCTCAACTTTCCGCGCAGCGCAGGAGGCTACCGTCAGCTGCGTCAATGCCCCTGCGCAGTTGGCCGTCGTGGCAGCACTCGACGGTCCGCAGGATTACGTGCACGAGGCGCGCGCGCACTACGGCGCTAATGTCGAAGCGGCCTGCGCCACCCTTGACCAGCGCGGCATCCCCTATCAACGCCCGCAGGGGGCATTCTACATCTGGATTGACGTTTCACACGTCAGCGGAGGAGACGTCGCCGCCTGGGCCGAACATTTCCTGCTCACCGCACGCGTCGCCGTGGCACCGGGTGTGGCCTTTGGGCAGGCGGGCGAAGGCTGGATACGCATCTGTGCGGCAGGCAAGACCGAACCCTTGCTTGAGGCGATTAAGCGCCTGCCGTCGGTCACGTCCTGATAGAGCGAGCCAGAAGCCAAGCGTGCCAACCCTCCCACTGCCCGCTGTTTCAGCGTCAAGGGGAGCGTATCCGTCGCTCCCCTTAACATAAGTCTTACACCATACTGTGATTCCCCCAGCAATTTAGCTAAAAAGAGGGAGACCTCTTTCGACTTAGCATGCGTTGCAATTGACAGCTCATCTCAACCTGCCATAACGTTCCCGCCAAATACTTAAATTCTCTTAAGGGAATAAGGCCTACCCTCATGAACATAAATAGAATGCAAATAGATCGCATATTGAATAATAACGTGGTGATCACGCTTGGGGAGAACCAGCAGGAAACGGTGGTGATGGGTAAAGGCATCGGCTTTCAAAAAAAACCGGGTGAATCGATTAATCCGCAGCTGATCGAAAAAATCTTCTCGCTCAATAACCCTTACAGCGATCATTTTAAAGCCTTGCTTGAACAAGTTCCGGCGAGTTGTATTAGTGCGACGGAAGAAATTATCGCACTGGCTAAAACTCGTCTGGCAACCAAACTGCATGCCAGCGTACTAATTTCCCTGGTCGATCACCTTCATTATGCTTTACAACGTTTTGCTGAAAATATCACCATCCCCAATGCATTGCTTTGGGAAATAAAAAAGCTTTACGCTTCCGAATTCGCCATCGGTAAAGAGTCACTGCAGATTATTTACCGCCATACTGGCGTATTGCTTCCTGAAGATGAAGCCGGATATATCGCCCTGCATCTTGTTAATGCTCAGCTAAATGACAATATGCAAAACACCATGAAAATAACCCGTTTTATGCAGGATATCCTCAGCCTGGTGCAGTATCATTTTACGCTGGAATACAATGAGGATTCATTAAGCTATCAGCGCTTTATCACCCATCTTAAATTCTTTGCTCAACGTATTTTTGACCGTAAGTTTGTCAATAATGACGATCCGTCTCTGCCAAGACTGGTAAGAGAAAAGTATGTAGCCTCACACGAATGCGCAGAAAAAATAAACAAATACATAGCATTGCATCATGACCATGCGTTAACGGAAGACGAGCTCATGTTCCTGACCATCCATATTGAGCAGTTAAGAAAATGATTTCTACATCGGTAAAAAGGGCCATGAGCGAGTCCCTGTGAAGCAACTCACATTTCACAAACATTCAGAAAACAATGCTTGAGCAAGTTAAATATTACATTTATATATATTACTCATAACAGGATTGTTATCTTCACGTGGTCTCAAGCGTGTTGAGCAAAACCTAACTGAAGCCACCCGCTTTTATCTAGCCTGGGTCGGCAAAGTTAGGTTTTTTTTTGCTTTAAATTCGCGTATTAAGTTATCCGACAAGAGGTTAATTTATGGGATATGCTATTTTGTGCGATGACGTTATCGCAGGCGTCGGCGGTCGGGATAATGTTATTAGCGTTATTCACTGCGCGACACGTTTACGCTTTAAACTTAAAGACAACCGCCGCGCAAACATTGAGGAACTCAAGAAGTGTGCGGGGATTATTACCGTTATTGAGAGCGGCGGACAATTTCAGGTAGTCATTGGTAGCCACGTCGGAGAAGTATATCAACTCTTGGTCTCACGTTATTTTCCAGAAAATGAAAGTATCAATTCTGGTGAAGAATCATCGGAAGACGCCCCCAAAGCTAAAGGATTTAAAGCACTACTCAATGCCGCAGTAGATATTATCTCCAGCATATTCGCACCGCTGCTGGGTATTTTAGTTGCAGCCGGGCTTATTAAAGGGGTATTGATCCTTGCGGTATTATTTCATTGGCTCGATAAAGCCAGCGGCACCTATAAAATCATCTTTGCCGCCAGCGATGCCGCATTCTTTTTCATGCCTATTCTTCTGGGCTATACGGCGGGTAAGAAATTTGGCGGCAACCCTCTCGTCACCCTGGTTATCGGGGCCGCGCTGGTCCACCCTTCGATGATCGAAATTTTCAACGCCACGCAGGCCGATCCTAAACTGCATTTCAGTTTTCTGGGCCTGCCGGTGACCTTTATCAACTACAGTTCTACGGTTATCCCGGTTATTTTCGCCGCCTGGTTCAGCTGCTGGCTCGAGAAACGTTTCAACCGCTGGCTGCATGCCTCGATAAAATCCTTCTTCACGCCGTTTTTATGCCTGACGATCACCCTGCCCGCGACTTTCCTGCTGATTGGGCCGCTGGCAACCGACCTCAGCATCGGCCTTGGCCGCGGTTACCTGTGGATATGGCAGCTCAACCCGATGATTGCAGGCGCCGTATTCGGGGCAATGTGGCAAATTTGTGTAATATTCGGGCTACATTGGGGCCTGGCACCGCTGATGATCAACAACCTGATGACCCGTGGGATCGACACCATTTCTCCACTGGTGCAGCCCGCCGTGTGGGCACAGTCTGGCGCAACGCTGGGCGTGCTGCTGCGTACCCGTAATGCCAAACTCAAAAGCCTGGCGGGTCCGTCTTTTATCTCAAGCATCTTTGGTATTACCGAACCGGCTATCTACGGGGTCAACCTGCCGCTAAAACGGCCGTTTATCTTTGGCTGCATCGGCGGCGCGCTCGGCGGTGCCATCACCGGCTACTACCACGGCACCGCTTATGCCTTTGGCGCGCTGGGCATCTTTGGATTCCCGTCATTTATCTCACCCAACGGCATCGACGGCGGATTCTGGGGCGTCGTCATCGGCTCCCTTGCCGCCTTCCTGTTCGCCTTCATCAGCAGCTGGCTGTATGGCGTGCCGGACGACCAACCCGTGCCACCCGAGAAACTACGTTCCCTGTCTTCGACCTGACGAACCCCCATTTTACTCTGGCCTAAATAATGCGTGAGCTCGGCTCATGCGGGATTACTGCGCTTTTTTTTTACCCTAAACGAGAAGGAATAAACGATGAAAACCACATTCCCGACTGATTTCCTCTGGGGCGGCGCTCTGGCCGCCAATCAGGTAGAAGGTGCCTATAATGTTGGCGGAAAAGGCCTGTCAACCTCCGATTATCAGCCACACGGCCTGATGTATCCGGCGACCGAACGCCCTGCCGGGGAGTTTAACCTTAAAGAAATAGCTATCGATTTCTATCATCGCTATCCGCAAGATATCGCGCTTTTCGCCGAAATGGGCTTCAAAACCCTGCGCACATCCATCGCCTGGACGCGCATCTACCCGCGTGGTGATGAAGAAGTGCCTAACGAAGAAGGCCTGGCTTTCTACGATGCGCTGTTCGACGAGATGCTCAAATACGGTATACAGCCGCTTATCACCCTCTCCCACTACGAGATGCCTTACGCTCTGGTTAAACATTACGGCGGCTGGGGCAATCGTAAGACCATCGGCTTCTTTGAACGCTATGCCACCACCGTGTTCGAGCGTTACCAGCACAAGGTGAAATATTGGCTGACGTTCAACGAAATTAACGTGTCGCTGTTCTCGTGCTTCACCGGGCTGGGACTGCCAGAGGGCAGCAGCGAACAGGCTGTCTATCAGGCCGTGCACCACCAGCTGGTGGCCAGCGCCCGCGCAGTGAAGGCCTGTCATCGCATCATTCCTGATGCCAAAATCGGCAACATGGTTGCCGCCATGCCGTACTATCCGCTGACCTGTCATCCCGACGATTTACTCGAGGCACAGCGCAAAGAGCGCGAATGGCTGTTCTTCTTCGACGTGCAGGCGCGCGGCGACTATCCGAGCCATATCCAACGCCGTTTCAAAGAAAGAAACATCGAGCTTGAAATCAGCCCACAGGACAGAGAAGACCTGCGCGAAACCATCGATTTCCTGTCCTTCAGCTACTACATGAGCAGCTGTGCCACCGCCGATAAAGACAAACAACAGGCCACCGGCAACATTCTCAAGATGATCCCCAACCCTTACCTTTCGGCATCGGAATGGGGCTGGCAGATAGATCCCGCGGGCCTGCGCCATCTGTTGAATCAGCTGTGGGATCGCTATCAGAAACCGCTGTTTATCGTCGAAAATGGCTTGGGCGCCAAAGACCGCATTGAGGCCGACGGCAGCATCCAGGACGATTACCGTATCGCCTACCTCAATGACCACCTGGTGCAGGTTCATGAAGCCATTGCCGACGGCGTCGAGGTGTTGGGCTACACCTGCCGGGGCCCGATAGACATCGTGAGTGCCTCAACCTGTGAGATGTCCAAACGCTACGGTTTCATCCACGTTGACCGTGACGATCACGGTGAAGGCACCCTACAGCGTCGTCGCAAGAAGAGTTTTGGCTGGTACAAACAGGTGATTGCAACCGGCGGCGAATCGCTGGTGAGAGAGGTTAAAAATGAAAAGTAAGTCGCTTCTGCTGACCGCGTTGTTGATGAGCATCGGCGGGCTGGCGCAGGCCGCCGACGGCGATTGCGCCCGCTTTGACAAGCTGCTGCCTAAAGGACCCGAAACACCCAGCATTGGCTCGGTGTGCGACACCGTCTTCCCCGAATGGGGAGGACTGCGTCAGGACATGGCGGATAACGGCTTCTTTGCTCAGGTTCAGCTGCTGACCAATCTGACCTATGACGTGGCGGGTAACTGGAAGAATCAGCCGAGCTACGTCGGACAGCGCCCCACCACCGGTAATGTGGTGAGCACTAACGTGACCTATGACCTGTCGCGTATTGGTTTCACTGATAATGCCCAACTTAATATGGGCGTAATGTATGCCTATAACAACTATCGCGGCAACGGCCAGGACGGCCACGTTGCCGTCAGCGAACTGTCGATATATCAACCGCTGTTCAATGATCGGGTCATTCTGCACTACGGCTATTCTGCCTGGTTAAGCTATTTTTATGGCCTGTATCTCGGCAGCAGTACCGCGTCTTCGGCGCTTGGCCCCACCAGCGTGATGCTCAATCAGGCCGGTCTCACCAGCCTGAAACCTAGCCCGGGATTTGACGTGCGGCTGCTGTCTGAAAATAAACGCTGGTACGACCATTTTGGCGTCTCACGCAGCCAAAGCTCTGACGGACTAGAATCAGACTCGAAATACAATACCTACGGACTGCGCTGGAAAGTGCCTGATGCCGGCACGCTGGTCATTAATGAAATTGGCTATCGCGTCAATTCAGAATACGGGGTTCCAATGATTTGGGTACGCGGTGGCTCGGTTTATAACAAAACGCCTTACTTCAACTACAACTCCGAGCAGGACGAGGATAACACCTGGTCACACTACCTTGCCGCGACCCGTCAGCTGACACAGCCCGACAGCAGCCTGCCGTTCCGTGGCTGGTATATCGACGGCAAAACCAACTACGCACCGCAGAACCGCAACGTGTTTAATGCCGATGCGTCGTTAACCCTGTTCAGCATCGGGCCATTTGATTCACGGCCGTCCGACATGCTGTCGTTCGGTCTTGCCTATAACAAGTTCAGCGATGACGCCAAGCGCTACTTCGAGCGGCACAACAAGAGCGCCGAGAGTTTCAGTACCACGGCATCGACGGCATATACCCTGCGGATTACCAACGGGATTTACTGGACCAATCAGCTGGCGTGGACGCATCATCCTTCTGTTACGCCAAAGGAAGATGACGCCTGGAACCTACTGACGCAGATTGTGGTTAATTTGTAGTTTACATCAGGCAGGAAGGTTGACAGAATTAACTCTCTCTCAAGAGGAGAGAGTTAATTCCCTGATTTAAAGCGATTTTAGTGTGTATTGGCAATATCGTCTTCTGAAAGTGCAGAAGGTAAAAGGTTAACTAATTGGTTGTCGTTTTTTGCGCGACTGCGCCGTATAAAAAAATCTGCACGCCTTTCTGTACCATCGCAGATATCTGGGCCATGGTGTAGGTAGGCGGTTCCTGCATAAACATCAGCACTTCTACCTCAGCCTTGATGAGCGACGTAAACTGCACCGCCCTGAGCATCGCGTCACCCGGCGCTAAATCGCCGTCCTGCATCGCGACCGACATGAGCTCGGCGAGTCGGGCCATGCTCTCCTGCAATCCTGCTGCACGAAAAAGTTCGCCAATATTTGAGTTGCTCGCCTCGGAGAGCACGCAGCGATAGATTTTCAACGCTTTGTTATCACCCGCTAACACCTCCAGCATACGTTCACCAAAACGAGTGAGTTTTTCCTCAAACGGTATAGAGACGCCCGTAAAGGCAGAGATCTCGGAGGCTGCCGCATTAAGAAATTGCGTGCTGTGAGTCCGTACAACCATCTCGAAGAGTTCCTCTTTGGAAGCAAAGTAGTTGTACAGCGTCGCCTTCGATCCCCCTACTCGTTTGGCAACCTCATTCATGGATGCTCCTTTATAACCTACCTCCTGAAACAGCTCGGTGGCAGTGTCGATAATGGCTTGCCTGCGTTCATTCGTCAGTGTTCTCATCCAGTCTCCCATGACAGTCGGATGTTGTTATCTGTGGTAACAAAACTATAACTAAACAGTACAGTTGAAATTTGGGAGTATTGCACACTTTGAAGGGTTATATTTTCAGTATTTTAAAGGGAAGGGAATACGCTAGCTGGTTAATAAACAAAGTAAATTATATTTAGAGGCTAAGAATTCACGAACAATCGAGAGGGAGGCTTTAGCGAATTAAAACTAAACCAAACAGTACAGTTTTGTATTGTTCGGCCCTCTATCTTATCGACCATAAAATAGACTTATACTCCTGATTATCGTCGCAGTAACCTAATAAATTGCATTTCGCTAACCCGCTGCGTTGATGTTAGTGTACTAGTACAAATTTATACACCTGGTGACGGAAATGTCAGCAAAGAAAGCAACATTCATCGGCCTGATGGCTATCTTGTTCTTCAGCACGGTCGCAGGAATGATTCGTAGCGTTTCAGAAGGTCTTGGACCGGTCGGCGGCGCAGCGAGTATCTACTCCCTTGCTTCGGTCCTGCTGTTCTTTACCCAGGGCTTTCCAGAGGTAAAAAAATTTCCTCGCCTCTACCTCTACCTCGGCAGCCTGCTGTTTGTCAGCTACGAAGTATGCCTGTCACTGTCGCTGGGCTTTGCCCATACGCACGCTCAGACGATTGAAGTTGGGATGGTCAATTATCTGTGGCCAGGCCTGACCATTTTGATGGCGGTGCTGTTTAAACAACAGAAGGCCAGTCTGCTGATTATTCCAGGCATGCTGCTCTCTTTTACCGGTCTGTGCTGGGTGCTCGGCGGTGAAGCCGGACTGTCGGTAGCCTCGGTCACCGCTAGCGTGCAGAACAATCCACTGAGTTTCGGTATGGCATTTGCCGGTGCTATTATCTGGTCGCTTTACTGCATTCTGACCCGCCAAAAGGCCGAAGGCAAAAACGGCATCACGCTGTTCTTTATGCTCACCGCGCTGACGCTGTGGGGTCAATACGCCTTAAGCCCCGCCAGCACGCTGCATTTTAACGTTCACGTCATGGGCAGCCTTGCGCTCGCCGCCGCCGCGCTGGGATGTGGCTACGCGGCCTGGAATATCGGCATCCTGCACGGCAACGTGACCGTGCTGGCCACCGCTTCATACTTCATTCCCCTTTTCTCATCGGCTCTGGCGGCTTTTATTCTCAGCACCACGCTGACGGCTTCATTTTGGCAGGGTGCGGCGATGGTCAGTATCGGGTCACTCATTTGTTGGCGATCAACGCAAAAAACAAAACAACCGGTAATATCGTCCTCAGGAGAAACGATTTAAGTCCGTCGTTGTTAACAATTAACCTGCATTTAATTTACACACCGTTAACAATGTTATCGGGAAAATTATTTTGTGTCAGGATATGCTCCAACCTAAAAATTATAAATATTGATTAATAAAGAACAAAGAAAGCGAAATAGAAATTTAATAATTTAAAACTATACCGAACTGTACAGTTTTGTTATTTTACTCACTCCCATGACAAACTACAGAACGACAAGACGTTGATTATCACGTTGAGGTTTTTATTTAAATCTTTTTAAGGGAACGTAACAATGCCAGAGACTGACAAAGAGAACCACCAGGCACCGACGAGTGTCACGCTAATGACGATGGGTAAACAACGGCTCGATGGCAAGGTCGCCATGGTGACGCACGCAGGTCAAGGTTGTGGTAAAGAGCAGGCGATTTTGCTGGCTTCGCTGGGGGCTTCAATCATCGTGACCGACGCTGACATCGCCCAGGCTGAACAAACCGCCGAAGATATTCGTCACGCTGGCGGAAAGGCGATTGCCGTGGCCGTGGATATCACCGTTAAATCCCAAATCGAGATGCTGGTAAAATATGCTTCAGGCATTTTTGGAGGGCTGGATATCGTGGTCAACAGTGCAGGATTCGTCTATTCGGTGAGCGAACTGGGTATCAGAGATGCCGACAATCTGGAAAAATTGCTGACTGAAAATATCAATGCAGCCCTGTCTATCAACCAGACTCGAGTGTCTGGCTGGTAATGAGGTGGCCTTTATATCTCAATGCCCGGCCATAACAGCAGTGGCAATCCTTGTCACTGCTGTTTTCATTCTATCAGCGGAAAATCAAAGATTAATAGACCAGGCTTGGGCTCTTAAGAGAAGCTAATCCAAGATTCGCCCTGAAATCCTCCCCAAGATAGTCCTCATCAATCAGCTTTCTTTTACGCAATTCCGGCAGCAGGCCGTTAAGCAAGAGATCCTCCTGGTCGGGCTGACCGAGGCCATGGAGCGAGATAACGTCAAGCACGCCAGCGTTGAAACGTTCCTCGATAGCATCCGCCAGCGTTTCAGGCGTACCCGCCACATACCAGTGCCCGGTTTCCTGTGCCTGAATAATCAGTTCCCGGAGCGTGAGCCCCTGTAGTGCAAAGCGTTTAAAGATATCGGCGCGTCCCCTGCGGCGATTGATAAGCCCCACTTCCGGCAGGAATTTAGGCGGGATAGGCTGGTCCAGCGCAAAGTCGCGCAGATCGATTTCCCCGCCCAGCATATCGGCGACCTTCAGCTTGCCCTGCTGATAGTCGATGCGCTCATGTTTTTCACGCAGCCTGCGCGAAACGTCCGTCGCGCTTTCGCCAATCACCGAGTGGAAAGAGTTCATGATAAGCGGCTTATTTTCATGGCGGCCGAAGGCGTTGGCGTGCTGATGAACGCGTTCAACAAAACTCACGGCGTCATTGAGCGTAGGCTGCGAGGTGTAAATAACCTCGGCGTATTTAGCCCCGAGAATCAGCCCCTCGTCGGACTGCCCTGCCTGAAACTGCACCGGACGCCCCTGCGGTGGCGGTGGCACGTTAAGCGGACCTTCAACCTGAAAGAAATCGCCGCAGTGGTTGATAGCATGCAGTTTACGCGGGTCGATGCTGATAGAGCCGCTTGCCGCACGACGCACCGCCGCCGGATCGTTGGCATCAAACAGTGCGCTAAGCACTTCGATAAACTCGGTAGCACGGGCGTAGCGCGTGGCCGGATCCGGCAGGCTGATGTCGCCAAAATTCTCCTCGCCGACCGACGAGGTGACGGCGTTCCAGCCCGCCCTGCCGCCGCTGACGTGGTCCAGCGTACCAATCAGGCGCGCCAGATTATAGGGGTGATGATAGGTGGTCGAGACGGTGGCAATCAGTCCGATGTCCGACGTAACCTGACTCAACGCCGCAAGCGCCACGATAGGATCCTGACTGCCAGTGGTGCCCGCCAGCCCGTCAGGGTCTGCCTGCAACAAGTCGGCGGTAAAGAGTCCGCTAATCTTTTCTTTTTCGGCAATTTTTGCCAAACAGACGGCGCGTTCGATGCCCGTCTTGCGATGGTCATCGTTAGATGCCGATACCACGCTCCCTGCCCCTACCAGAGTCTTAAGACGCCTGCGAGTTTGGTTACTCAAACTGAACTCCTTTTTCCATCATAACAAGTCAAAATACGGTCGAAAGTCAGTCTAAAAATAGAGCTCACAGATTTTTAAGCTACGAATAAAAAAGCATTTTGTTTTTACAAAAAATAATAAGAGAAGCGAGAGAGGTTTAATCTATTTTTTAAAAATGGAGTTTGTAGAGATTACGAGGAGAAACGCGGTCAGGATTGCACTTTAAATCTATTGTTTATCAATATTCTGAGGGTTTAAAACGCATGATTAAATGTGGGTATTCACTATGATGATTTATTGCTATGGATAGCTAAATTCGTTATTTCATCTTCCTTTTAATTTGGTTTGTTATGACCTCCTGCACACCTCAAATCAAAAATAAAAAAGGAAAGAAATATGCACTCATCTCGCCGAGTTAGCGCCGTGGCGTTAGGGCTGTCATTAGCCCTGTTAGCAGGGAGTTCCTCTTCATGGGCCGCAGAAACTGCGCCGGTAAAAGGCGGTACGCTGATTTACCTTGAGCAGCAGGCTCACACCAATCTTTATCCTCCTGCCGGTGGATTTTATCCCAACGGCGGCATACTGAATCAGATAACCGACAAACTGACCTATCAGAATCCGCAAACGCTGCAAATAGAGCCGTGGATTGCCGAGTCATGGACCACCAACGCCGACAAGACCGAATATACCTTCAAGCTGCATCCGGGAGTGACATTCTCAGACGGTACTCCGCTTGACGCTAATGCGGTGGCGAAAAACTTCGACACCTATGGCCTGGGTAATAAAGAGCATCACCTGCCGATTTCGGAAGTGATTAATAATTATGACCACAGCGAAGTCGTCGACCCGCTTACCGTCAAGTTCTACTTCAAAAAGCCGTCGCCGGGATTCTTACAGGGGACCGCAACCATCGGCTCCGGGCTGGTGTCATTGAGTACGCTGGCGCGTGACTTCAATGGGCTCGGCGATGCACGCCACATCATCGGTTCAGGCCCCTTCGTGGTCAGCGCTGAAACGCTAGGGCGCGAGGTCGATTTAACGGCACGTAAAGACTACAACTGGGGCCCTAAAAATCTCAAACAGCAGGGCCGCGCCAACCTTGATGCCATCAAAGTGATCGTCACCGGCGAAGACAGCGTCCGCATTGGTGCACTGCTGGCGGGCCAGGCCGACTTCATTCGTCAGGTTCAGGCCTACGACGAAAAACAGGCCGAGGCCAAGCAGTTTCCAATCTATGCGCCGTCCACCCGCGGCGTTAACGACGGCATCTCGTTCCGTCCGGACAACCCGCTCGTCGCCGACCTGCGCGTACGCGAGGCGTTGCTGCATGGGGTCGACAGCAAACAGATTGTCTCGACGCTGTTCTCGCCGAACTATCCGCAGGCCACCTCGGTCATCGCCGCCTCAGCGGCGGGTTACGTCAACCTGAGCGACAAGCTGAAATATGACCCGGCGTTGTCCAAAAAGCTGCTCGACGAGGCTGGCTGGAAGCCGGGCCCGAACGGCATCCGTGAGAAAGACGGTAAGCCGCTGGCGCTGACAATCTATGAATCCCTGCCGCAGCCGCAAAACAAAGAGGTCTTGCAGCTGGTTGCCCAACAGTGGAACCAGATTGGCGTCAAGCTGACCGTGCTGGCCGGTGATGCAGGCAGCCGGGTGGCCGACAGTCTTGATCCGCTGAAAACGCCGGTCAACGTGGTAGAAGTAGGCCGCGCCGATCCTGACGTTATCAAGAGTGAATTCTATCCCACCAACCGCGATGCCCTGCTGCAGCTCGGCGGCCTGAGCAATAAAGTGAAAAGCTTTAAGGACGACAAGCTGAACAAACTGTTGGTGGATATCTCCGCAGAAATCGATCCACAAAAACGTCTGGCCCTGGCCGGCGATGCGCAGCGCTATCTGCTGGATCAGGCCTATGAGATCCCTATCTTCGAAGAGCCACAGGTCTTTGCCGGTGCGCCTTATCTGCATGACGTCACCTTCGAGGCCGTGGGGCGCCCAAGCTTCTACAGCGCCTGGTTGGCGAAACATTAATACCGGAGTAAACGATGAGCCGATATCTTAGCGGACGCATTGGTCAGGCCCTGTTGGTGCTATGGGCAGCATTTACCCTGTCGTTTGTGTTACTGCAAATGCTGCCCGGTGACGCCATCTTGATCAAATTCCAGGACCCGTCGATGGGCCTCAGCCCGGCGCAGATTGCCGAGATGCGTGCCGCCTACGGGGCAGATATGCCGCTGTGGCAGCAGTATCTGCATACGCTCGGCAGCTTTCTGCACGGTGACTTCGGCTTTTCCATCCAGGCTGGCGTGCCGGTGACGGAGCTGCTGGTCAGCAACTTCCCACCCACGTTGCGTCTGGCGGTGCTTGGCTTCCTGCTGGCGGTGGTGCTGGCGGGAGTCATTGCCTTCGCGTCCAACCTGCTGCCGCTGCGCTGGCTGAAGTCGGCGCTGCTCACCCTGCCCTCCCTGTTCATCTCTATTCCCACCTTCTGGCTGGGGATAGCGCTGATTCAGGTCTTTTCGTTCCGGCTCGGATGGATCCCGGTGATCAATCCAGGCGAATGGGTTGGGCTTATCCTGCCGGTGATTACGCTTGCGGTGCCAATCAGCGCTCCGCTGGCGCAGATTCTTATCCGCAGTATCGACAAGGTTCAAACACAGCCTTTCGTGTCCGTCGCGCGCGCTAAGGGGGCGAGCCGTAGCCGCGTGCTCTGGCTGCACGTGGGCCGTAACGCCACTCTGCCCGCACTGACCATTGCCGGTTTGCTGTTCGGAGAACTGATTGCCGGTGCTCTGGTGACCGAAACAGTGTTCGGGTTGAACGGTATCGGACAACTGACACAGCAGGCGGTGAACAATCAGGATCTGGCGGTATTGCAGGCTATCGTGGTGATTTCTGCCACCGCCTACGTCACTATCAATCTGCTGGTCGACCTGGTTTACCCCCTGCTTGACCCGCGTCTCAAAACGTCTGTCGGAGTGAGCTCATGAGCAGTTTGCCGATAACCAAACACAACAGCGACGACAGCGCGCAGCTGGCGGCATTCCCGACAGCCTCACGCGCTCGATTCTCTCGTCTGCAACCCACGCTAATCCTGGCCTGGGTCGTGATGCTGGTCGTTATCCTCTGGGCAATCGCCCCTCAGCTGTTTACCCAGTACAGCGGCACCGAAGGCATCGCAGGCGCTCAGCGTCTGGCTCCCGGTCCGGGGCACTGGCTTGGCACCGATCAGCTCGGACGCGACCTTTATGCCCGTATCGTTTATGGCGCGTCTCATTCGCTTTCTGGCGCACTGGTGGCGGTGGTTCTCGGACTGATTTTTGGCAGCGCCCTCGGGTTAGCTGCCGCGTCGGTCGGCGGCGTGGCCGATACCGTCATCATGCGCGTCGTTGACGTACTGCTGTCGATCCCGAGCCTGCTGCTGTCGCTGAGCGTGATTATTCTGCTCGGCTTCGGCACTGTCCACGCGGCGATTGCCGTCGGGGTAACCTCGGTCGCTAACTTTGCCCGACTGGCGCGTTCCGAAGCGGTGCTGGTTCGCCAGAGCGACTATGTCGAGGCGGCCTACGGCAGCGGCGGCACCTTCTTCTCGGTGCTATGGCGACATATTTTGCCCAACTCGTTGACGTCCGTTATCGCCTTCTCGGCGCTCCAGTTTGGTAACGCCATCCTGTCGATTTCTACCCTGAGTTTTCTCGGTTACGGCACCCCACCGCCAACGCCAGAGTGGGGATTACTGATAGCCGAGGGCCGTAACTATATCTCCACCGCCTGGTGGCTCACCACCTTCCCCGGCATCGTGGTGATTCTGACCGTGCTGTCGGCAAACCGCATTAGCCACTCATTCAGGAGCAAACGCCGATGAGTTCACTCAATAGCGACACCGCCCTTCGACCGGTGCTGGAACTGAAAGACGTCTCGATTGTTTACAGCAGTGGGCAGCAGGCCACGCGTGTCGTCGAGCAGGTCTCTTTCTCGATTCTGCCGGGCGAGGTCGTCGCACTGGTCGGTGAGTCTGGCTCCGGCAAGACCACTACGGCGCAGTCGATCATTGGCCTGCTGGCTGAAAACGGGCATATCGAGCACGGCAGCATTCTGCTCAACGGCACCGATATTAGCCGCTGGTCCTCACGCCGGCTTGACAGTCTGCGCGGGTCAAGCATCAGCCTTATTCCGCAGGATCCCACCAGCTCGCTGAACCCGGTGAAAACCGTCGGCGAACAGGTGGCCGAGGTGCTAAAAATCCACCGCCGCATGCCGCGCAAGGCCCGAGACGCACGCGTGGTGGAGCTGCTAACTCGCGTGGGGCTGACGCACCCCGAGCAGCGGGCAAAACAGTATCCGCATCAGCTTTCGGGCGGTATGAAGCAGCGCGTATTGATTGCTATCGCGATTGCGTTACAGCCTGCGCTGATTATTGCCGATGAACCCACCAGCGCGCTGGATGTGCGGGTGCAGAAACGCATTCTGGACCTGATTGACGCGCTGCGCCTGGAGTTTGGGACCGCCGTGCTGTTTGTCACTCACGACCTGGCGCTGGCGGCAGAGCGTGCCGATCGCCTGCTGGTTTTCCGTAAAGGTCAGGTACAGGAACAGGGCATTACCGCCGAGGTACTGCGCGCGCCGAAGAGCGAATATACCCGTCAGCTGTTCAATGACGCCCCCGCGTTAACCCCGCGCCCTCTCTCTGCGCTGGCGCACAGTGCAAAGCATGCCGATAGCGCGATCGTGGTGCGTAACGTCAGCAAACACTTCTCGCTGGGTGGTAAAAATACCTCGGCCTTCAAGGCGCTGGATGATGTTTCGTTCGAGGTAACGCGCGGCACGACGCATTCACTGGTTGGCGAGTCGGGTTCAGGCAAGACCACGCTGGCACGATTGTTGCTGGGTTTTCAACGACCCGACAGCGGCCAATTGTTTATCGACGGCGTAGACATCACGCAGTTATCCGGCGAGGCGTTACGTCAGGCGCGCAGGAAAATCCAGTTGGTGTATCAGAACCCTTTCGCGTCGCTCGACCCGTCGCAGACGCTGTTCAAGGTTATCGAAGAACCGCTGCTAAACTTTTTTAAGCTCAGCGCCGACCAGCGCCGGGCAAAGGTGCACGAGATAGCGGAACGCGTGGCGCTGCCGCTGAATCTGCTGCAACGCAAACCGCACGAGCTCTCGGGCGGGCAACGTCAACGCGTGGCCCTGGCCCGTGCGCTGATACTCGAGCCGCAGGTGCTGGTTCTGGACGAAGCAACGTCCGCACTCGACGTCACCGTTCAGGCGCAAATCTTGCGTCTACTGGTGCAGCTCCAGCAGGAGCTGGGCCTGACGTATCTCTTTATCTCTCACGATCTGGCCATCGTGCGCCAGATTTCGCACAGCGTGTCGGTTCTGAATCAGGGCAAACAGGTTGATTACGGCGACGTCGAATCTCTGTTCACCCAACCGACCCACGCCTACACCCGTGAACTGCTCAGCGCCATTCCGGGTATTTCGCATTTGCGCGTCGCACAGCCGACGCCAACCAAGGAGTTTGTATGAGCCAAGCGGCCTCTGACAGCAGTCATAAACGACTCGGATTCTTCACCCGTCTGTTAGACGACACCAGCCCGCAGGAGCGCTATCGTCTGGCAGCAGAGCAAATCGCCCATGCCGAACAGCTGGGATTTGATTCCGCCTGGATAGCGCAACACCATTTTCATCGGGATGAAGGCGGCCTGCCCGCTCCGCTGGTTTTTTTAGCCTACGTCGCGGCCAACACACGCCACATTCGCCTCGGTACCGGGGTTATTACGCTGGCAATGGAGAATGCGCTGCGCGTGGCAGAAGACGCCGCGGTGCTGGATTTACTCGCCGGTGGCCGTCTGGAGATTGGGCTGGGTTCGGGCGGTACCGCATCATCATTTATTCCCTTCGGCCTAACGCTCGACACGCGCGGCGAAGCCTTTGCGCAGAATCTGCAAACCCTGCGTGATGCCTGGCAGGGTAAGGCGCTCAAGGGAGAAGGGAATCAGCTCTATCCGCCTGCCCCCCAGCTGAACCGTCGGCTGTGGCAGGCCACGTTCTCGCCGGAAGGCGGTGCGAGGGCCGGTGCGGCAGGCGATGGCCTGATGCTTTCCCGCACTCAACCGCGCCCTGAAGGGCAGCCCGAGTTACCGCTGGACGTGCTGCAAAACAGAATAATCGACGCCTATCTTGAGGCGCTGCCCGCGGGCGTTGAGCCGCGCATTCTCGGCTCACGGACCGCCTTCGTCAGCGACGACGCCGAGGAGGCAAGAAGGCTGGCCGAAAAAGGGCTGCGTCGTCAGGCCTATAACTTCCAGCTTGCCGGTCATAAAACCCGGGGGGACTCGCTTGACGATTATATCGCCGCCTTCGACGTGCATCTCGGCACCGCCGAACAGGTTATTACCTCCCTAAAACGCGATACCGCGCTGGCGAGGGTGACCGATTTGGCGTTTCAGGTGCATTCCATCGATCCGCCTCACCCTTACATTTTGCGTTCTATCGAGCTGATCGCCAAAAAAGTGGCACCGGCCCTCGGCTGGGTGCGACAGACCCCGAAAAGCATCGCTAAACCTCAGCCTCTTCATTTCGAACTTTCAAAGGAAACACTATGACCGTTGCTCAAGAACAAGCGACCGATCTGCTGGCAACGCTGGCAGAAATCGAATCGGGTTCCACGCTGGCGCAGGCGCGCGAAACCCGTGAAGCCGCAACAGCGCACATCCAGGGAAGCTACAACGCGCTGTTTAACAGCAATGAACTTATCGCCGAATTTCCGCTCGCCGACCGTCTGGCCATTGCCCAGCAGATCGCCCGCTGGCACGCTGATATCCAGCTCGGCGCACACTATGCCGAACGCCTGCACGCCTTGCAGGCTGAATCGCCTTCACGCAGCAGGCTTCAGTCGGCGCTGGCGCACGCCGAACGCTTGACCTTCAAGCCTGCTAATGCCACCGCCGAGCATTTGCAACAGCTCGAAGCCGCAGGTTGGACGCCTGACGCCATCGTCACCCTGTCTCAGTTGGTGGCCTTCGTCAGTTTCCAGAGCCGTTTACTGCGCGGTTATCGTCTGATTAACGGCAAGTCGACGCTGGATAACGGCACCGCCACCGTAGGCGCCGCTTTCTGGAATACCGAGCCGAAAACTTATTCCGGCCAGCCTGCGCCGACCGCCTTTACTCAGGCCGAGCTGGGTTGGGAGCCCTGGATTGCCTCAAAACCGCTGCAAGACTTCACCGCCGAGCAGCAGGAAATTCTGTCGCGCTTCGGCCACACCGAATCCGACTACTTCCGCCTGCTCGGCCGCAACCTGCCAGTGCTGGAACAGCGTACGCTGACCGACAAAGGTATTTTCTTCACCTCCGGAGGGCTGCCGCGTAAAGACCGCGAACTCGCCGCCGCCGTCGCCAGTAAGATAAACGGCTGCATCTACTGTGCCTCGGTGCACGCACGTAAGGCGGCGCAGCTGTCGAAGGATCCTGACGCGGTTCAGCGCCTGCTCGATACCTCTCCGGGGGATATTTTGAGTGTCGGACAGGACGCAAGATGGCAGGCAGAAATTGACTTTGCCGCCGCGTTGTCTGCCACCCCGGCTACCGCCAACGAGAAACAAATTCAGTCTTTGCGTGATTTGGGACTCAGCGACCTCGAGTTGCTTGACCTCGTGCAGTCCACCGCGTTCTTCGCCTGGGCCAACCGTCTGATGCTGACGCTCGGCGAACCCTTTGAATATTAAGCAGTAAAGTCAATGAAACCGAGAAGGTAATCAGGTCGTTATTGAATAAAAAATACAGGGTTTTTTCATTATTTTGATGGAGTTGGATATGACTATAACAAAAAAACAGTGGCAAAAAACGACGCTCGCCAAGTGGGTTGCCACGGCGGCACTGGTGATGTCAGCAGGGCAAGCGTTTACCGCAAATGCGGCCGAAACGCCGGTTCAAGGCGGTACGTTAAACGTTGCATTGGGCAGCGATACGCCGATTATTGACCCGTCGATTACCGGACAGTCGGTCACCGCACTGATTGACCGTAACGTGGTTGATTCCCTCGTCGGACAGGCTGAGGATAACCACTTCACCCCGTGGCTGGCATCAAGCTGGGAGGTGAATGAAAACCATACCGATTACGTGTTCCACCTGCGAAAAGACGTGACCTTCAGCGACGGCACCCGGCTCGACGCCGCCGCGGTGAAATTCAACCTTGAGCGCATTCTCGATCCCAAAACCACCTCAAGCTATTCCAAGTCGCTGCTTGGGCCTGTCAAAACGATTTCGACCCCGGACGACTATACCGTCGCTATCCACTATGACTCGCCGTTTGCCCCGTTACTGCAAGGGTTAAGCCTGCCCTATCTGGGTATTCAGTCACCGACCTATTTGAAAAACACCCCGAACACCAGCAACACAGTCGTGGGTTCCGGTCCGTTTATTCTTAAGTCCTTCGTCAAAGGCAGCGGCAGCCAGCTGACACGTCGCGCCGACTATCACTGGGGGCCAGGCTATGCGACACACACGGGTCCAGCCTACCTTGAAGCGATTAACTTCAAATATTTGCCGGAGTCTTCAGTGCGTTTAGGCGCGTTGACCAGCGGTCAGATTCAGGCCATTGACGCGGTACCGCCGGTCAACGCCAAGTCGGTGAAAAACAATCCGGCGCTCGAGGTCAAGACCAAAGAGAACCCAGGGGTGAGTGAGGTGTTATATCTGAACACCTCACGCGGTCCGTTCACCGACGTGAAGGTTCGCCAGGCCTTCCAGAGCGCAACCGATCCCGCTTCGGCGGTAAAAGTGGCGTTCTTCGGCACCCTGAAACCTGCCGATAACGTACTGGGCCCGCAGACGCAGTATTACGACCCTTCGGTCGCAAAACTGCTGAAGTATGACCTCGCCAAGGCCAACAAGCTGCTCGACGAAGCCGGTTGGACCCAAAAGAACAGCGACGGTATTCGTACCAAAGACGGCAAAACGTTGACCGTAGACTTCGTTTATGACCCGACGACTATCCAGAGTTCCGACGTGACGCTGTTCCAGGCAATTCAGTTCCAGGTGAAGAAAGCCGGGTTCCTTCTCAAGTTGGACCCGGTCGATTCCGGTGCCTTTACCGACCGCACCAACAATAATCAGTATGACGTGGTGAATAACTACTACGTACGCGCCGAGCCGGACATCCTGCGTACCGTGTTCTTGTCGAGCTATGCGCCACCGAAAGGGGCCAACTACAGCGTCGTGAAATCGCTCGACGCCAAGCTGCTCGAGGCGGTAGGCGCACCGGACGCGAAACGTCAGCAGCTCTATTCCGACATTCAGCATGAAATTATCGAGCAGGCCTACGTGGTGCCGTTGTACGTTCCGGCCTATCAGTTGGGCATTTCCAAAAAGGTACACGGCGTAAGCTGGGCGACCAACGCCAAGCCAAACTTCTATGATGTCTGGTTGAGCCATTAATATGATTTGGACTGCAATACAACGTCTTTTCACTATCCTGGCCGTGCTATGGGGCGCGGCCACCCTCACCTTTATCGCCCTGAAGCTGATTCCGGGCGATCCGGTGTCCATTCTCAGCGGCGGTACTAGCGTGGTGGACGATGCCTTTCGCGCCCAGCTTACCCATGAGTTTGGGCTGGACCAGCCGCTGTGGTTGCAGTATCTGCACTACTGCGGCCATGCGCTGTTGGGTAATTTTGGTCAGAGCTATCAGTATCGCGAACCGGTCATCGAGGTCATTCTCTCGGCGTTGAAGCAAACGTCGGTGCTGGCCGCGCTGGCACTGCTGCTCGCATTGGCGTTGGCTATCCTCAATGCGTTGGCTACCGCCGGTCGCTGGCGCGTCCTTAGAGCGTGCTTCTCCGGGCTTGAGCTTTGCCTGCTCAGCACACCGGTCTATTGGCTAGGCATCATCCTGCTCAGCCTGTTCAGTTTTCAGATGCACTGGTTCCCGGTGATGGGAAACGATGGCTGGCGCTCGCTGGTGCTGCCTGTGATTACCCTGAGCCTGCCGCTGGCGGCGATTCTGAGTCAAATTCTGCGCGACGGTCTGGAGGAGGCGCTGTCGCAGCCCTTCGCGTTGACGGTGCGTGCACGCGGTGCCGGTGAAACCCGCCTGCGTCTGCGCCACGGCCTGCGCCACGCCGCCCTGGCGGCCTCCACGTTGACCGGCACCATGCTGGCGAGCGTGCTGAGCGGGTCTATTCTTACTGAAACGGTCTTTGGCCGCGCGGGTATCGGCAAAATCACCCTACAGGCAATAGCCAGCCGCGATATGCCTCTGGTGCTGGGCATCGTGATGCTCTCTGCCCTGCTGTTCGTTATCATTAATCTGTTGGTCGATGCCGCCTATCTGCTGGTCGATCCGCGCCTGCGTAAAAGGACCCCTTGACCATGAGCAGCGATCCTTTGCTAATTCCCTCACGCCAGAACACTTTGGCGCGCAGCACCAGTCCGTGGCTGTTGCCCAAAACGCTCATCCCTGCGGCCTTCGTCCTGCTGCTGATTTTCACCGTTATTGCGCCGCAGTGGTTCACGCCCCTGAAACCGGATGACATGGACATGGACGCGGTGCTCGCCGCCCCAACGCTGCACCACTGGTTTGGAACCGATTCACTGGGCCGCGACGTATTTTCCCGCGTGGTTTACGGCTCGGCGCTGTCGTTGAGCATCGGCCTCGGCGCAACGCTTATCGCCTGCCTCGGCGGCATGGCGCTCGGTTTACTGACGGCGCTGGCACCGCTGGCTCTGCGGCGCGTGCTGGTGCGGGTACTCGATATTCTGCTCGCCTTTCCCGAGCTGCTGCTGGCACTGCTGGTGATTGCCGTGCTGGGGCGCGGACCAACCAACACGCTGATTGCCGTCGGGCTCTCGGGCATCGCCAGCTATGCGCGTCTGTTACGCTCTCAGGTGTTGCAGGTCAAACTTTCCGGCTATGTCGAGCACGCCGTGGCGCTCGGCGAACCGCCGCTGAGCATTATCTTTCGACACATTCTGCCCAACACGCTGCGCCCGCTGCTTATTCTCGCCACCATCGGCGTGGGCCAGTCGGTGCTGACCGCGTCGTCGCTGAGCTTCCTCGGTCTGGGCGTTATTCCGCCTACCGCCGAATGGGGCGCGCTGCTGGCCGATGGCCGTGACTATCTCGACGTCGCGCCGTGGATAAGCCTGTTGCCCGCCACCGTGGTGGCCGTCTCGGTGATTGCTATCACCCTGCTGGGGCGTCGTTTGCAAACTATTCTGGCAAAAGGGGCCTAATCCATGACCCTCAATCAAAATGCAGCCGCCCCGCTCCTCGTCGTTGAAGATCTACAGGTTGATTTTCTTCAGCCGCAGGGCACCGTACAGGCGGTAAAAAATATCTCGTTTCAGGTTCGACCCGGCGAAATTGTCGCACTGGTCGGCGAGTCGGGTTCAGGTAAGTCGGTGACCGCCCGAACACTGGTCGGACTGGCAGGCGATAATGCCAGGGTCAACGCCCGTACCCTGACCTTAATCACCCACGACGGCACGGCCAAAAACTTGCTGAAACAAAGCGCCGCAGACTGGCAAAAGCTGCGCGGCCGCGAGATTGGCTTCGTCTTGCAGGACGCACTGGTCTCGCTTGATCCGCTGCGCACCCTCGGCAAGGAAATCGCCGAACCCATGCTTATCCATCGGTTGTACCCGCGTCGTGCGATACCCGCACAGGTAGAAGCGCTGCTGCATCAGGTCGGTATACCCGACCCGCATCACCGTATTGATCAGTATCCCCACCAACTTTCCGGCGGACTTCGCCAGCGCGCGCTGATCGCCTCGGCCCTCGCAGGCGGCCCGAAACTGTTGATCGCCGACGAACCGACGACGGCGCTCGACGTCACCGTTCAGCAACGTATTTTGGCGGTATTTCGCAAGCTGGCGCAGGCCGGTCACGGCGTGTTGCTGATAACCCACGACCTCTCGGTGGTCGCGCAGGTCGCTGACCGCGTGGTGGTCATGCAGCAGGGTGAAGGCGTGGAGAGCGGCAATGCGAAGCAGGTACTGGCCGCGCCGTCGCACCCTTATACGCGACGGCTTCTAGCCGCTATTCCCGGGGCAGACACGCGGGGACGTTGGCTTTCGGGAGAGCCGCCGCTGCCGGATGCGCCGCTCACCGCGCAAGAGAACGAAAACCAGCAGCGCCGCGAGCAGAATGTCGCAGCGCTGGACGTGCGCGACGTCTCGGTCAATTTCAGTCGCCCCGACGGCGTCAAACACAATGCGGTCAATCAGGTCTCACTCCAGCTGGCGTGGGGAGAGACGCTCGGGCTGGTCGGCGAGTCAGGCTCGGGTAAGACCACGCTGGGGAAAGTGGTGCTTGCACTTCAGTCGGCACATCGCGGTGAAGTATGGCTGGCAGGAAAACCCTGGAGCCAGCTGCGAGAGTCGGAACGTCGGCCCTTGCGCGGGCGCATTCAAACCATTACGCAGGACCCATTAGGCTCCTTCGACCCACAGTATACGGTCGAGCAGATTATTCACCAGCCGTTGAAGCTACGCGGAAAACTTTCGGCGCTTGACTTGCGTTTAAAAACGCTGGAATTACTGCAACTCGTCGGGCTGCATCCTAAACTGCTGGAACGTCGCCCACAGGCCTTGTCGGGCGGACAGCGTCAGCGGGTGTCAATCGCCCAGGCGCTGGCGTCCGGTCCGGAAATTCTGGTCTGCGACGAGCCGGTTTCGGCGCTCGATGTCACCACGCAGGCTCAGGTTCTGGACCTGCTCACCGCGCTTCAGCGCAAGCTCGGACTTGCCATGCTGTTTATCTCCCATGATTTGGGCGTAGTCGAACACATGAGTCATCGGATTGCGGTAATGAAAGACGGCAAGATAGTGGAAAGTGGCACTACCGAGCAGATTATCCGCTCGCCGCAGCATGCCTATACGCAAACCCTGCTCGCCAGCGTGCCTGCCGCATCAGTCTGATAAAACTATCGCCCCCTGGCGTGCAACGCGTTGGGGGCGATAGGTTACTGCCGGGTAAAACCCTTTTTAGCTTTTAGCCGCGCTCACTGGCAGCACAGACCCGTGGTATTTCTGAATAATAAACTCGGCCACCTGCGGTGATTCCAAGTCTTTCGCCAGACGCAAAATACGGGGATCATGCGCCAGTTTCTGCGTGGTGACCACGATATTGGCATACGGATTTCCTTGCGCTTTTTCCAGCCCCAGCGCATCTTTCGCCGGATCCAGACCGGCTTCCAGCGCGTAGTTACCGTTAATAATCGCCAGATCCACGTCCGGTAAGGCGCGTGGAATTTGCGGCGATTCAACCTCTACGATTTTAAGATGCTTAGGATTGCTAATGATGTCCTGCGGCGTTGCCAGCGTTTTCAGATCTGGCTTCAGCTTGATGAGGCCCTGGTCCTGCAACAGATAGAGGCCACGACTGAGATTGGTCTCGTTGTTTGGAATAGCCACCTTGGCGTTATCCGGTACCTGGTCGTAGTGCTTATACTTGCTGGAGTATATTCCCAGCGGCTCGATATGGACCTCGGCGGCCACCGCAAACTTCACGCCCAACGCCTTTTCCTGCGTTAACAGATAAGGGCGATGCTGGAAATAGTTGGCGTCTACGTCACCATGCTCCAGCAGTTCATTGGAGTTAACTCCTTCCGGTATCTCGATGACCTTGAGATTCAGGCCCGGGTCGATCTTCTTCACGTAGTCGAGGATCTCGGCGTGGGGTACCGGATCGGCGGCCACGCGCAGCGGCTCGGCAGCATAGGCAGAAACTGAAGCCATCAGCGCCGCGAGGGCGGTCAAACGGCCTGCGGAAGCGGCGGAAAGTCCGAGACGAAAAGCGAATTTATTGAGCATATTTTATCCCTGCATCGGTATTGTTATTTTTTAAAAACAGTAGATTAAAGCGTTAAGGTGGCTTCATCGAAGGACAAACGCGGCAAACGTTCGAACAGTTTGGCCGGATCGCCGTAGCCAATATTGACCAGGAAATTCACTTTCCAGCCCTTTTCACTCAGGAAGCGTTTTTCAACCTCGGCGGCGTCAAAACCCGACATTGGGCCGGTGTCCAATCCCAGCGAGCGCAGGGCAATGATGAAATAGGCCGCCTGTAAAGACCCATTTCTGAAGGCGGTTTCATTGGCTAATGCCTCGCTTGAGGTAAACCAACTGCGCGCATCGGCGTGCGGAAACAGCTTGGGCAGTTGGTCATAGAATTTGGGATCGTGGGCAATAATGGCCGTCACCGGCGCGCTGGCGGTTTTCAGCTTGTTGCCGTCGGAAACCGCCTCGACCAGCCGATCCTTCGCCGCTTTGCCGCTGATAAACACCACACGCAGCGGACTGGCGTTGGCCGAGGTTGGGCCCCATTTAGCAATGTCCCACGCCTGTTTCAGCAATTCAGGGCTGACCGGTTTGTCCTGCCAGCCGTTATGGGTCCGCGCCTCGGTAAACAGCTGCGCCAAAACTTCTTGGGTTAAAATGTCAGACATATCTTGCTCCACATCAGGTTAGGGTTTAACAAGCCGCTGCCGCTTGGCCTTCTTCAGCCTTTTTCCGGCAACGTGCGCCAGCGCGGCGCAAATCAGGTAATACACCAGTCCGACAAACAGGAAGATCTCTGCCGGGTAAATCTGCACGCGGTTATTCACCTGCGCGGCAATCGTCGTCAACTCAGGCACGTTGACGATAAACGCCAGCGAAGTATCCTTAATCAGCGAGATAAACAGGCCAATATAGGAAGGCAACAGGTTGGGCCACGCCTGCGGCAGCAGGATAAAGCCAAGAATTTTTAGCGGACTCATCCCAGAGGCAATTCCCGCCTCTTGCTGTCCCGTTGGCAGTGACTCGAGACCGGCGAGGGTTGAATGCATCACCGCCGCTGAGGTAAACCACGCCAACGCAAGCACCACGGTCAGTGGCCCCGGAATTGAGCCGCCAAAAACGACCGGCAGTAAAAAATAGAGCCAGAAAATAACGAAGATCAGTGGGATACCGCGAATGAACGACGCCCAGAGGAACAGAACGTGTCGCGTCCAGCCGCCGAAACGCCACGCTAACCCGGCCATCAGCACGCCTAAAACCAAGGCCAGAACACCCGCCGAAAGCGCCATAATCAGCGTTAGCAACACCCCGCCCGGCTGCCCGTCGGCGACGCGCCCCCACAGCATATAAGTAAAATTATCGTGCAGGACCGAGTAATCAAACTCCATGATGCCCCTCCGCCGACGCTTCCTGCGTTAACCCCGCAATCCGAGGCTGTTGACGCTTTTTAGCCGGGCGCTTCGGCCCTAGCCAGGTCAATAATCCCCCCAGAATCAGGCCGAGCAGCAGATACAGTCCGGTGCCCACGGCAAAGCCTTCAAAGGCGTGCGCGTTATAGCTTTCAATCTGGCTAACTTGATAGGTCAGCTCCGAAAAACCGATGCCGGTGGCGAGTGATGAAAGCTTCATCAGATTGAGATACTGGCCGGCGATTGGCTGCCAGGCGTTAGTCACGGCCTGAGGCAACAGCACGCTTCGCAGCCGCTGCCAGTCGCTAAATCCTTGTGAAATTGCGGCTTCGCTTTGCCCTTTAGGAATCGCATTGAGGCCCGACTGCACCTCTTCGAGCAGAAAGGCAGCGGTAAACAACGCCAGTCCCCACGCCGCACAGAGAAACTCCGGTGTCAGCCACGCCACGTTACCCGGCAGCGTCGCCCACGGATGATTGTCGCCGATGTAAAAACGCCAACGCTGCGGCAATGCACCGTAGGCGGCGAAATACCAGAAAAATAGCTGAACCAGCAGCGGCGTATTACGAAATATCGAGACATAGGCGGCGACAAATGCCCGCCCCACCCGCTGGCCGCCGAGTCTCAGAGCCAGCAATAACACGACCAGACCACTTGCCAGGAGGCTGCTCACCACGCTGACGTAAAGCGTGGTCAGAAAGCCTGAGATAATCCACTGCAACGGCTGGCCGGTTAGCACCCCGGCCCAGTCTGGATGCCAGCTCATTGCGCGGGCCCTTCTTCCGGGTGCAGCGGGAACAGCACTTTCTGCAGAAACCGCTGCGCCCGCGGGTGGGCGGGCCGGGTGAAGAAGGCTTCAGGCTCGGCCTCTTCAAGTATTTCGCCGCCGTCCATAAACACCACTCTGTCGGCGATTTCGCGTGCAAAACTCATCTCGTGGGTCACCACTATCATGGTTATCCCACTCTGTGCCAGCTCACGCATTACCAGCAACACCTCCCCGATCATCTCAGGGTCGAGCGCTGACGTCGGCTCATCGAAAAGGATAATGGAGGGATCGGTGACCAGTGCACGCGCAATGGCCACCCGCTGCTGCTGGCCTCCCGAAAGCTGCTCGGGGTAATGCAGCGCGCGGTCTTTCAACCCTACGCGTTCGAGCAAGGTCTGCGCCTTCTTGCGCGCGTCCTCTCGCTTCCAGCCGTGCACTTTAATGAGCGCAAGGCTGACATTGTCCTGCGCCGTGAGGTGGGAGTAGAGGTTAAACTGCTGAAATACAAAGCCAATATGAGTACGTAACTGTCGCAGCGCGGCGCCGTTCAAGCGCGAGGTAGGCTGCTGGTTAATGAAAATTTCGCCTTCGCTTAGCGTCTCAAGATGATTGATCAACCGAATTAAGGTCGATTTACCCGAGCCCGATGGACCGCATACCGCAATCACTTCGCCGCTCGACACACTCAGATTGACCTGTTTTATCACCTGATGAGGGCCAAAGGATTTGCTGACCCGGCGGAATTCCACCGCCGTTTGGTTTTTCACCGATGAACGTGAAAAAACCGCAGACGTCGCTGCGGTAGAGAGAGAGTCTTGCTGCATCGCAGGTACCCGCCGATTATTTCGCTTCGATTTTGAACAGTCGCGGCTGCGGGGATTTCGTCTGCGGGCCAAACCATGTGTTGTAGATACTGACCGCCTGACCGTTTTTCTCGAGGGTCAGCAGCTCGTCATTGACCGCTTTCAACAGGTTGCTTTCGCCTTTTTTGACACCGACACCAATCTCTTCTTTGCTCAACAGTTCTGGCAACACCTTGTATTTCGCCTTGTCCGGCGCGCCGTCGAGCAAGCCCGCCAAGATAGTGCTGTCCTGGGTGATAGCCTGAACGTTGCCGTTGCGTAACGCCGATAACGCCAGCGGAATGTCGTCATAAGACAGCACGCGTGACTGCGGGAAACGGTGATGAAGTTCCTGCTCGCCGGTCGTACCTTTTACCGCACCGATGCGAGCGGTCGCGTAGGCGTCCAGTTTGTCCGGTGAACCCACCGGCACCAGGAACTGCTGACCGGTCACAAAATAGGGAACGGAGAAATCGACCACCTGCGCGCGCTCAGGTGTGATGGTAATGTCGGCAACGATCAGGTCAGCCTTACCCGATTGCAGAAGAGGAATGCGGTTTGCCGGGTTGGTCGGCACCAGCTGCAGTTTAACCCCCCAGGCCTTCGCCAGCGCCTTGGCAAAATCGACGTCGTAGCCCACGATGTCGTGAGTTTTTGCGTCAACGGAACCGAACGGCGGGTTTGAGTCGAAGGTCGCCACTCTGACCACGCCGGCTTTCTTGATATCGGCCAGTTGGTCCGCATGAGCGGCCACGGCGGTAACGCTGCTGAGTACCAGAAGTCCCCATGCGGAAAGATTGCCACGGCGCAAAATAGATTTCTTCATTCCTGTTCCTTATGCAAAAGCCTGAGCTTCAACCCTATATCCGGTCATAAACCAGAGTGTCTTTTCTTATATTGCTCAGAGAATTACACAAGCCCGTAAACGGCACTACCAAGAAAAAATGCTAAGAATTACAGGAAAATGCATAACGGGACGGAGAAATTACTGCTAACTTTTTGGCAATACTTACAGAGGAATTTATTATGACAACACACCTTTCACGCCCGGTCGCCGTAGTGACCGGCGGCACCAGCGGCATCGGATTGGCGGTAGTGCATGACCTGGCAAAAGATCATCAGGTTTATGCATTGGGCCGCAACAAGGACAGCCTGGTTGCGCTGCGTCTGTTGCAAAACGTCGAGGCGGTCGAGATTGACCTGCTCGACTTCGAGGCGCAGCAAAAACTCATCCACTCACTGCCGCAGATAAACGTGCTGGTTCATGCGGCTGCCGTTTCCGAACAAACTACCGTTGAGAACGCCACGCCAGACGTCTGGCAAAAACAGTTTTCCATCAACCTTTTTGCGCCCGCCGAGCTGACTCGACTCGCCCTCCCCGCACTGCGCGAACAAAACGGTCAGGTGGTGTTTATCAACTCGGGGTCAGGCACGCTGGCACTGCCGGGACATACGGTCTATTCGGCCAGCAAGTTTGCCCTCAATGCCCTCGCACACGCCCTGCGTGGAGAAGAAAGCGAAAACGGCGTGCGGGTCGCTACGGTATCTCCCGGCCCCACGGATACGCCAATGAACAGAAAGAGCCGCGAACGTGCCGGTAATTTTGCAGAAATTGATCCGCTGGAATACAGCACGCCTGAGTCGGTTGCCCATGCGGTGCGGCTGGTGGTTTCCGCCAGTGAAGACACACAGATAACCGACGTTAATGTTCGCCCGCGCCACGACAAGGCAAAGCGCTAGTTTCCCCCTTCCTCGTTCTTAAGCCGGCAATGCTCCTGCTGAATGGCTAAAAATGCGTTGCCAGGCTTCTGTCTTTAGAGAAAAACGTAGGCAAAATTATTCTATCTCTATGATCTCTAAGGAACTATTACGCCACAAGAGGTGGCCCGTTTCCATGCAGAATTCGGACCGCCCTTTTATCTGTGCATTATCTTTTTATCATCGGTTTCTCAACCAGAAACCAGGATAATGACGCCAGTACGAAAGTAATTAATAAAGATAAAATCATTGAGGCGTAAAAAGGGATGCCCATTTCATTAATAACTATCTGCTGCACAGGAAATGCATAAATATAGATACCGAATGAAAAGTCAAACCTTCCCTTTATCAATTGATCTTTAATTGAGACCCCGATCACAATTGTCATTACACAAATGGCTATCGGCCCTAACACATTGGTGAGAAGCCCGCCGCAGGAAGCGAAATAGATAACCAACAGGCCTGCTGTCAGCATCAGGACTTTTAGATGAAGATTGTTAATCCACCTGTCCCTATTAATATATAACAGTGCTCCAACACAAAAAGGCACAGTGAATAAACTTGTCCCTATTATCGCCAGGTGGGTAATGCCTTTCTTAACACAAATTACCTGTATAATTGCCGATAAAATAAGCGGAATAAAAGCCGCCAGATTCTTATTTTTGAAAACGGTCAAAAATAACGCAATCACGATGTAATCGAACACTTCAAAAAACAAGGTCCATAGACTTCCGTTCATGGTATTACTGAGTAAATAACCCGAGGTAAAGTCATTGATATCACTGGGCATGACGCCAACAACGCCAACCCCCGTTATGACCATAACCCTAATGAACGTCTTAACAGGTTCCAGAGAGAGTGCCCATTCCGCCCACCCAGCTTTACCAAAAAGACCGCAACATAAATATAAGGTAAATATCAGGCAAACGGCCAGGCCTGGATAAATCCTTAAAAATCTTTTTTTAGCGTATTCAAAATTAGATTTTCGCCTTTCATAACTTTGCGTAATTAAATAGCCAGATATTGAAAAAAATATAAAGACAGCAAGAGAACCTAAAGTTCCCGAGCCTAAAAAAGTCGGCTCGTCCTGACCACTTAATGCAAAATGATGACTGTAAATAACCATGATTGCAGCGAGGTGTCGGATAATATCGAAACAGTTGTTATGGGCGGGTCCCTGTTTTGTTTGCATAAATCTCCGTTAAATCAGCTTAACCAAAAGCCTAGAGATTTAGCCTCCATATCGTAAGCTTTTGGTAAAGAAATCGTAAAGCGCTATCCTAAGCCACTTTTAAAATACTTCAAGCGGCCAGAGTGAATAGAGGCTAAAAAAATTGATTTTTCAGAAAAATTGACCCAATTTATAATGAGAAATCTTTACTATTAAGCGCTATAGGGTTCAAAGTTGACGGCTAAGAAATTGGTGCACTGTCCGGTTAAATGCGCCCCCAGCGGTGCAACCTGCATTTCATCGAATTGATAAGCGCTGGAGTGCCCTGTATACAGCTCTTCTCGTCAAAATGTCCATTTCGAGATAATGAAAGTCGAGTCCTAGGCATAAAGCCAAAAAGTTAAGCCTTAATCTAGACGCATTCTCATTAAAGAGCGTGTCTCATGATAAGTACCAAAAGGCTGAATACCCTATAAGCTTGATGATAATGGGGTTAAAAAAATAGACTGATATCATTTTAGGTTGAAAGGAACAGCCAGCGAAAGGTAACGGCTGGGGCAACTCGGCCCCAGCTCGCGAATTTTAACCTTCAGTAATGATGTGTGCAGCACAGATAACCGACAGGTGGCTTAGCCCCTGCGGCAGGTTGCCGTAGCATTTTTTAGTCCGTACATCATACATTTCGCTCATGATACCGGCATTTTTGCCACCGCCGAGGATCTCCAGAAGCGATTGCAAGTTCTCTTCTGCTTCCTTCTGATGGCCAAGCACCGCCAGCGATGACGCCAGCCAGAAGCCGCAGGCGATAAAGGTATTCTCCTCCTTCTCAACGCCGGAATAGCGATAAAGCAGGTTTCCGTCGGTGCCGAGTTCCTGCTGAATCGCCCTCAACGTGCTGAGCATTCTCTTCGGCGAAACCTCTTTGCCGTACTGGTGCATCAGGCCGACGGCGGCGTCGAGATCGTTGCTACCGGCCCAGAAGGTATAGCTCTGCCGTTCCTCTGACCAGCAGTTCTCTTCTATCCAGTCTCGTATCCTGTCGCGCTCGCGCTCCCAGCGCCCAACCCACGTCGGCTCGATGTGCTCGCCCTTAGCCAGATGCACCGCCTGATGAAGAGCAAGCCAGGAGGCCATTTTCGAGTGGGTGTAATGGTGCGACTCCTGCAATTCCCAGATGCCCGAATCCTCCTGACGCCAGGTGTCGGCACAAAGGTTGGCCATCTGACCGAGCAGCCGAGAGGTTTTGAGATCCAGCACGTGCCCTGCCTGGGTAAACAGTACCGCAGTATCCAGGACGTCGCCATAGTTGCTGAGCTGTAGCTGGCTGGCGGCGTTATTGCCGTGGCGTACCGGCTGCTCACCGCGATATCCCTGAACCGGGATCATCACCTCTTCCGGGACCGGCTCGCCGTTCAGCGTAAAACAGGTATGCATCTCACAGCCGCTGTCGTACAGCGCGTCTGTGAGCCAGGAGAAGGCTGCCTGACAGTCGTCGAGCGCGCCGATATAGAGGAACGAGCGAATAATCATGCAGGCGTCGCGCACCCAGGCGTAACGATAGTCATAGTTTTTACCGCTGCCCTTGCCCTCCGGCAGGCTGGTCGTCGCCGCCGCCGCGAGCGCACCGGTGGGCGAGTGCCACAGAAACTTCAAGGCCAGCGCAGAACGAATAACCTGGGGCTTATATTTCCCTTTGTAGTCAAGAGAATCCACCCAGTCACGCCAGGCGATATCGCTGGTCTCAATATGCTTGTCGATTCGTTTGAGCGAAGGTACCGCCAAGGGTTTATTTTCGGTCACCAGCAGCGCAGCCAGCGTTCGTTCACCGGCCTTTACCGGAAATGTCGCCTCTGCACCATCGTCTGCGCATGAGGAAAACTTGATATTTTCCTGAGTACGCAGCATCAGCAGCAGGTTACCCACGTGCCAGGCCGTGCCCTCTGGCGTTTCATGTTGCCACGGCGTGCGGGTGTCAGATGCGGTACCGATACGCAGCGTCAACGCCATCGAAACCGTGCCTTCGAGCCCCTCGATACGTCGAGCGAACTCGTTCCACGGCAGACACCCGGCCAGCGTGCTGTTGATAGACTCGGTGACCTTGACCCGTCCTTTCGCCGTTTCGTATAGCGTTTCAAGCACGTTGCTATTCTCGCGATACTGACGGGTCATGCGGTAAGGCTCTGCGGGAAGCAACTGAAAATATCCCCCTCTTTCGGCGTCGAGCAGTCGGTCAAATAAGGGAGGTGAGTCCAGATCCGGCACACACCACCAGTCGGCAGAGCCGTCGGGAGACAGCAGCGATACCGTTCTGCCTTCGCCTACGGCGGCATAGTCGCCGATATCACAAAATCCCTCTTCGTCGCGAAATTCCCCAGGATAATCTTGATTCTTCAAACGGTTTTCCCTCTGTCTTTCAGCCAGTCATGCAACAGCTGGCTCTGCGTTAAACAAATAGGGAAACCCTTTCCCTCCGTTATTTAAGCCTAGCAGCTGAGTGAAAATTTACTGCAAGCAGCAAAAAGCCGCCCATAAAGGCGGCTCGGGGTATGGCTGAAATTGAAAGAATTTAGTCCTGAACGGAGACGCCTTCCTCGGCCTGAGCGGCAACCTTCGCCTGGCTCTTGTTGCTTGAATAGATGAAGTACAGCGCGATAGCCAGACAGACTACGGCTCCCAGACGCGTGGCCGAAAAGTGAATGGTCTGATTCCCCAGCCAGCCGAAGTTGTCGATAAGCATGCTCATCGCCAACTGACCGAAAATAACGGCCACCGTTGCCACTGCCGCGCCAATACGCTGCACGGCAAGCACCATAATAACGATATAAGGGACGCCGCAAAGCGCGCCCATCAGCTGCCATTTCGGCACGTCCAGCAGAGTGACCGCATGTTTAGGTTCAAAGAAAAAGATCAGTAAGGCGGTCACCAGTGCACCAAGAGAGAAAGTCAGAAACGCACAGCGAAACACGCCGACTTTACTGCCCAGCTGACCGTTTACCGCCGCCTGAATGCTCAGGAATGCACCACCGGCAACCGCCAGCAAAATAAATAGAAACGTCATTTTTTCACCTTAACCTTTAGCCACGAGGACCAGTGCGGCAATAATAAATATCAGCGCGATGATACGTTTGTTGTCGATTTTTCGGTGCGCGGTGCCAAACAGCCCGTAGTGGTCGATGATCAGGCTTTTAAAGACCTGCCCCGCGAGAATACCGATCATGGTCAGTGCAATACCAATGCTCGGTACAGCAACGGTCAGGATAACCACATACATCGGCCCCAAAATACCGCCAATCAGCTGCCAACCGGGTTGAGCAAAAAACGAGGGACTGTTGCGCGGGCTGAAAAACAGCATCAACAGAAACGTCAGCGCGGCACCGACGCCGAAAATACTGAAAGTGGCCCATAAATCACCAACTTCTCCCCCCAATGGCCCCAGTAAACCGGCCTCAACGGATAACCCCATCCCGCCAACGACGACGAGCAATATTAATAAAAGCTGCATAAAACAGTCTCCAGTGATGTAGGCGACGATCATATAGCAGCGGTTGATGGCGAAAAACGGTATAATCCAAGAAACACTTTTGCAGGGAATGAGATAATGTACGACCCGAGCGCGATTAATTTCAGAACACTGCTGTTCTTTATTGGCGTCTTTGATGCACAAAGTTTTTCAGTAGTGGCGCGGCGTGAAGGGGTATCGGCCTCAATGGTGTCACGGGTGATTCATCAGTTAGAAGACACGCTCGGGCAGCAGCTGTTCTATCGCAACACGCGCGCGGTAATCGCCACCGAAGCGGGTCGTTTGTTCGTGGAGTATGCACGCACCATGACCGAGCAGCTTAATGAAGCGCGCCGCGAGTTGCTCGATCGAGCGCTTGAACCGGCAGGCCTGGTCAGAATCAATGCGCCGGTATTTTTTGGACAGCGCCACATCGCGCCCTGGTTGACCGAATTATCGAGCCGCTACCCCCGGTTATCGATTGAGCTAACGCAAACCGACGATTATATCGATCCCCATCGTGACGCCACGGACGTTTTGTTCAGGATTGGCACGCTGACGGACTCCTCGTTTCACGCCCGCGTATTTGGCACTCAGCGTTACCATCTGGCAGCGTCTCCCGCCTACCTTAGCCAGTTTGGAAAACCGGCTACGCCCGCCGAGTTCAGCCAGCATAAGTGTCTGGTGTACAGCGGTTCGACCGGCCCTAACCGCTGGCTGTTTCGAAAGCCAGAAGACGACTGGACTCACTACCCCATTTCGGCGGTGCTGACCTCCAACAACGCCGAGTCGCTGCTCACCGCCGCGCTCGACGGGATGGGGCTGGTGCTGTTCCCCGACTGGCTGATCGGTGACAGCATCAAGAAAGGCGAGCTTATCAGGCTATTGACGGACTATGAGGCGGCGATAAAAACCGAACCTCAGCACATCGCTGCCATTTACCCCAATACACGCCATCCCCCACTCAACGTCAGAACGGTGATTGACTACTTTGTCGAGGTCTACGGTACGCCGCTTTACTGGCAGTTTGATTGAGCGGGTAGCCTGCCCGGGGGGTAATCCGCCAAAGTGATCGGTCTGACGGCCCCTTCAACGGTATTAAACAGAGTTTTTTACTTACTGCGTATGTCTTCGAATACGTCGAGCAGGCCGAGAAAGCAACGCATAAGCAGCAGATTGCCCTGTGCTGTTCACGAAATCTGACGCATCGCCGGGTGATTGACCTTTGAGCCTTAACGGGCCGGTGAAAACCCCTTAAATATCGTTGAATACAATGCCCAATTCACGGCGTACTTCATCGAGCGTTTGCAGCGTGAGCAATGAGTCAGCCAGTGGGCGAATCGGCGACTCAGTCAGCCCATCCGCAACACAAAAGGCCAGATGCGCCGCCTGATGATAGAGTTGGTCGTAAGAAAAACGCGGCTCTTCATAGCTGATTTTCTGCTTATCGTTGTTGAAAATGTGGAAGTTTCCCGGCGCATAGAACATGCCTTCGAGAAAAATATAGCCTTCGGTACCGGCGATCACCGCCGTACCGGGCGTATGGCTAAACAGCGTGGTGTGAAGAGAGGACTGGTTGCCATTCTTATGTTTGAGGACGATAGACGCCTGCCCATTAACCCCAGTCGGTGCGGTCTGTCCAGACGCCAGCACCTGCTCCGGCGCACCCAGAAATTTGGTCGCCAGCGCAACCGGATACGAGCCGAGGTCCATCAGCGTTCCGCCCGCCAGTTCAGGACGCATAATGCGGTGGCTCTGCTCAAAATATTCACCGTGATCGGCAATAATGGTACGAATCTCACCAATCGCGCCCTGATCAATCACCTGCTGTAGCACATCAAACTTTGGCAGAAACGCGGTCCACATCGCCTCCATCAAAAAGACCTTATGCTCTCGCGCCGCCTCCTGTAATCCCCGCACCTGCTCGGCATTTATCGCCAGCGGCTTTTCGACCAGCACATGTTTACCGGCCTGAATCGCCTTGAGCGCGCAGGCATAATGCGTTGGGTGAGGCGTTGCCACGTAGACCACGTCCACGTTGTTATCCCTGACCAGCTCGTCGATGGAGCCGTAGGCATGGGGAATTGAAAACTGCTGGCCAAAGGCCCGTGCCTTAGATAACGCACTACCGGCCACGGCGTAGGCAATCTGGCGGGTATTTTTTTGCAGCGCTGCAACGAAACGCTGCGCCACCCAGCCCGGTCCGACGATTCCCCAACGTAACGCCGGCGCGCTGCGCCCTTCCGGGGTTCTGGCGGCGGGCAGTGTGTAATGAAATTTCATCGTTGTTCCTTTTATTGATCTCTCGAAAATTACAAATACTCGGGTCCGTATTGTGAAGATATTCAACAACTGCGTGCAGGGCTAGCGAGAATTTGATGCGAAACAATCAAAAATTCCATTTATATAAAATTGAAACTTTTATTCTAAAAGATTAGCATGGTAGCGATTAAATGGCCATTTCGAGCTTTGTACCCCATTACTTCTAAACATAATCATAAAGAGACAAGGAGTACCCGATGCAAAAAGCCCTACACGGAATCTCAACCCATTATTGCAACATTGTGACCGACGCTCGAATTGCCAAAGAGACCGGTTACGACAGCCTTGAACTGCTCAGCAGTAAGCTGGTGCGTTATCTCGATAACGGCGGCACCACGCAAAAACTCAAGAAGATATCTGACAGTTATGGCCTGTCGGTCGGCTGCGTTAATGCGTTGCTGGAAATCGAACGTTATCAGGGCGAGGCCAAGCAGACCATGCTCAAGGAGGCGACCCGACTGACTCGTGCGGCAGCCGAGCTCGAGTGCCCGACGGTGCAGATTCTGGCGCTGGACGGCATTGACGATAAACCCGATGAGACGGTGATGGACATCATCACTGAGAACGTCGATGCCATTGCCAAAATTGGCCAGGAGTACGGCGTTCGCTATCAGATTGAGGTCATTGCTTTCACCAAATTCCGCACTCTTGAACAAGGGCTTGAGGTCATTCGTCGCGTTGGCCGCGATAACGTCGGTATGGTCATCGACTTCTGGCATCTTTATGCCTCCGGATCCAAGCCTGAAGATATCGCGCGTCTTGATAAAAACCTGATCTACGGCGTCCATTTCTGCGACGGCCGCCTGCCTAAACCCGGCGAAGCCTGGGACCAGATGGTGCTGCGCAATTACATGCCGGGCGAAGGTGAAATTGATATTCAGGCCTGGACTGATGCAGTGAAAGCGACCGGATATGACGGGCTATGGTCGGCCGAGCTGTTTAGCCCAAACCGCTGGGAATATGACCTGTATGAGATTGCGACGGAATGCCGCGAGAACATGACCCGCTATACCGGCTAAGCCAGGTTCGTTCAACGATATCAGGTTAAATCGGCAGGAACATTTCATCGATGACCCAGATTGCCCAACGTGGCGTAATCTGGGTCATCGACTTTAGAGGCTTATTTCATCTGCAGCTGCGGTTGCAGTTTCAGCAGTTGACGAGTCTTGCTTGCCTCGCTGGCAGGCACAGCCGACGCCGCATTGCCCCATGAGTTGCGAATATAGGTCGCCACTGCCGCGGTCTGCTCGTCAGACAGTTTCCACGCAAAACTTGGCATTGCACCGCTGGTTGGATTGCCCTCGGTCACTGCGCCACGACCGCCCTGCAAGACAGTGGTCAAGATAGACGAGGCGTCAGGCGACATGATGGCCGGGTTATTGGCCAGTCCCGCCGCAAGATGCGATATGCCTTGCCCATTGCTGTTGTGACAGGCCGAACAGTTGGCCTCATACACATTAGCACCGATCTTCATCTGCGCATTATCCGCCGCCAGTGGGGTCGGTTTTTTGTTGTCCGAACCCGGCTGAGCCTTGATATAGCTGGCGATGGCGTGCAAGTCGGCGTCAGTCAGGTGCTGGGTGGAGTTGGTCACGGCCTCGGCCATTGGGCCCGATGCCACAGCAACATGGTTGCTGCCCAATTTCAGATACTGCACCACCTGATCTTCCGACCAGTTACCAATACCGGTATACGTATTGCTGGTGATCTCTGGCGCATACCACTCGCCGAGATTGCTGCCCTGCAAATAAGCTCCGGTATCCCCGCCGATGATATTTTTCGGCGTATGACAGGCCGCACAGTGCTCAAGACCTTCGACCAAATACGCACCGCGATTGTACTCGGCCGACTTCGACATATCCGGCTTGAAGCCTTCGTTTTTGAAGAACAGCAGATTCCAGCCCATCATCGCCATGCGGATGTTGTACGGGAACGGCAGTTGGGTTTCCGGCACCTTGTTGTTTACCGGTTTCACCGAACGCATATACATCCACAGGTCGTGCATATCCTCATCGCTGACCTTGACGTAGGCATTATAAGGCATTGCCGGATAAAGATTTTCTCCGTCGATACCCTTGCCGTGTCTCACGGCACGGTAAAACTCGCGCTCGGTCCAGTTACCGATACCGGTCTCTGCGTCCGGAGTAATGTTGCTGGCAAAAATGCCGCCAAACGGTGTGCTTATTGAATAGCCGCCCGCAAAGGCCTCTTTGCTGCCAGGCGCGGTATGACAGGCCACACAGTCGCCGGCGACCGCGACATAACGGCCACGGCTAATCGCGGCTGCATCGGCAGCGGTTAACGGCTGCTTCATCTGGGTCTTGTTGTCGGCGACGTTGTCCGCCGCCGTGCTGCCATTTTGATACAGTAAAACGCCCGCCACAACGGCGGCGATGACGACGACGCCGCCGACTACTTTAATCTTTTTCATATCATACCTTTACCAATGGGCCAGGGTTTTTCAGATACTGTTCGATGATGGCTTTCGCCGTCCACAGACTCAGTGCACCAATCGTTCCGGTCGGGTTGTACCCGGCGTTGTTCGGGAACGACGATGCGCCCAATACGAAGAGGTTATGGGCATCCCAGCTTTGTTGATAACGGTTGAGCACGCTGGTTTTTGGGTCTTCACCCATGACTGCCCCCCCAATGGTGTGGTCACTGGCAAAACTGTATGGCGAATAGGAGGTGTTGGTGGCGTTGGTCCCGATGACCAGTTTCGCGCCCATCGCCTTGCCTATCTCGACGCTTCTGTCCTCAACGAACTTGGCAGAACGGCGATCGTTCTCGTTGTAGTCGTAGGTCACGCGCAGCAGCGGATTGCCGTTGGCGTCTTTGTACTCTGGGTCGAGATCGAGATAGTAATCTTCGTGCGAGTAGCTGGTGCCCTGCCCAAAGATGAAGGTCCCGTTCTGGAAGGCGTGGGTGTAGGCTTTCTTCCAGTCTTTACCCCAGCGTGGCGTACCCGGAGGCAGTGCATCGGCGTTACCGATTGGCCGAGCGCCGCGGGCAACCACCAAAATACCTGCCCCGCCGATGAAGCCTTTTCCGGTATGGTCGAAGTTATCGCCGTTCCAGTCGTCAACCTGCTGCGAGAGCGCCCCGGCCCCGATAAACTGATTGAGGTATTCGTCTTCAAAGAACAGGTTAGCGCCAGAAACGGTCTGGAAACTGTAGGCGCGGCCGACGACGCCGGTTTTGGTCACCGGATCGTAAGGTTTGCCGATTTTGGAAAGCAGCAGCATACGCACGTTTTGCATCTGGAAGGCAGAAAGCACGACGATATCGGCCGGTTGTTCCCACTCCTGACCGTTGCGATCGATGTAGGTCACGCCGGTCACGGTTTTACCGTCTTCAGCCTTATTGATGCGGGTGACGGCAGACTCGGTCAGCACGGTAAAGTTTTCGCGCTGCATCAGGGCCGGCACCACGCAGGCGTTCGGGCTAGATTTGGAGAAGTTGCCGCAGCCGTAATAAAGGCAGTAACCGCAGTAGGTGCAAGGACCCATGCGCACGCCAAGCGGGTTAACGTAGGCTTTGGAAGCCTGCCCCGCCGGAACCATAAACGGATGCTGCCCGAGTGACTTGGCCGCATCGCGGAACAGGTCGGTCAGGCGCATGCCTTCAAGCGGCGGCAGCGGATATTCGCTGCTGCGGTTGCCTTCAAACGGGTTACCGTCTTCGATAACCTTACCGTTGAGCTTGCCCGCTTTACCGGAAACACCGGCAATTTTTTCAAAACGGTCATAGAAAGGCTCCAGCTCTTCATAAGTCACCCCCCAGTCCTGCAGGATAAGCCCTTTGACTATCTGTTGTTTACCGTAACGCTGAACCGTTTGCGTGTAGGGTTGAAGGTCAAACGGCGTGAAGCGCCAGGCCATGCCCGCCCAGTGCGTGCCAGAACCGCCCACGTTGTAACCCATCTCGTTCAGGTTCCAGTCGCGGGAAGGCAGCGCTTTTTGGGTTCTGTTGTTACGGAAGGTTGTGGTTTCAACGGCAGGCGGGAGCAGCATGCTGCGGCGGGTATCCCAGCGCAGCTCATCGGTATCAATGGAAGGTGGGAAATCGGTGGCGGTTTCAAACCATGGGCCACGCTCAACGGCGACCACGTTAAGGCCTGCGCGGGTCAGCTCTTCGGCTATCAGGGACCCACACCAGCCCAGTCCGACGACGACAACGTCAGCTTTTGGACGGATATTTTTCATATTAGGACTCGTTGTTGCTCAATCGCTTCAGAATTCCAGCTTAAAGAGTGTTATCAATCAGGCTGGTTGGAATAATGTTTAACTTCTGACCTTTCTTGCTCAGCAGATCGCGGAAGTCATAGCGCGCACCTGGGAAACCAATCATTTTCCAGCTCGCCATATCTTTGTTTCCGCCGTAAATCGGGTCGGATAAAAAGCCTTCGCGCACGTTCTGCAATAAAAGTTCGAAGAAAACTTTGGTTTCCACATCTGGTCCCAAATCGAGCTTGCCTGCTTCCATTGCGTGCAATATCTGGTCCTGCTGGTCACCGCTCAGGTCGACGAAATTCTTGCCAAACTGTTTTTGGAGGGTCTTGTCCAGCGCAGCCAGGCCGACGCGATAACGTTCCGCTGGCGTTTTCGCCTCTTGCGGCCCCTGTTCCGGCGTGCCCTTGACGAAACGGCCAAGGCGGTAGGTGCTGCTTGCCTGACCAAAATCCCCGGCAAGTTGGCGGTCAACGAAAATGGCGCAACCGGCCTCTTTGCCGCTAATGCTCATCTCGTCGGCCGGGATAAAGCGTTCGGCAATCGCACCGACGGTATCGAACTCGTGCTGCGTAAGATACTGCACCCCCCCTTTCCGTGGCTGAGCGAGAGGTCGGGTGTCTACCTTGCCCGGTTCCCACGGTTGACCGCCTTTGACTTCCTGCGCACTGGCCAACGGAATCGTTGACGTCACGCCCAAAACGGCAATAGACGATAAAAATTCTCTGCGTTTCATGAATTTCCCCTGCTCAAATAAGTTATTACTGCACTGTCCAGAGAGTAATAAAAACGACACTTAGGAATAAAAAGAGAATGGCTATTCTTGATATAGAGACATGACAGAAAAACCGAACCCATTAGTAAATGATTATGCTTCTCATTAATCGTCAAGTTTTAAGCAATGGGAATCCGAGCATTTTTAAATAAACGCTTTGAGGTATTTATTATTGCTTAGCACTGATTAATTTACGTCGTTTTGAATATAATCCTGTTGTTAAGCCCTGCACTCATATCTTTAGCGGAATACTTTTACTATATTGATTCACAAAACAAATGTAATCGGGCGAATAGTAAACCCATTTGAAGAGTGGTGGTACTTTTGGTTTGATGGTTTCCCATCATTTATAAACAATTTTACAACATAAAATGCGCTTGCTGTTCACTTAGCGTTCCAGATAAAAAAACATGCTGATGGCGCGACAACCGTGTTGCCAAACACCGCTCGCGGGTTAAACTGCGCTAAAAGGTTGTCTCTTCTCTCAAGGAAGCCGGTATGAAAAAGCTTACCCTCGAAACGCTGGCAAAAATGGCCGGCGTTGGTATAGCGACAGTAGACAGAGTATTAAATGAACGCGGTGGCGTCTCTCCAGAAACAACACGCAAAGTTTTAAAAGCCGCAAAAGAGGCAGGATTAAACCGCACGCTACCCGAAGAACGAAGAAGTCCCTGGCAAATAGAAGTTATCTTAAGTTCAAATGATACTTATTTTTTTAAGAAGCTGGCCGTGGATTTTAGAGAGGTCGCCAATGCTCTGGGCTATCAACGCCTCACATTACACCGAACGCTTATTTCTGAATCGCAGCCAGAGAAGTTGGCTCAGCATATTATTACCTCGAGCCATAAAAGAAATGGTTTGATTATTTTTGCCCAAAATCATCCCGCCGTTTATAAGGCGCTCGAGCATTGCAAGAATAAAGGTTTGCCGGTTATTACGCTGGTCACCGATCTGCCCGAATCACAGCGCCTGTGCCATGTGGGAATTAATCAACTTCAGGCCGGGCGCACAGCGGGATTATTGATGGCCAAGATGCTTCATCAGCCCGGAGAAGTCATGATGGTCAGCGGACGCGTCGATTTTAGCGCTCACCGCCAGCGTATCGAAGGCTTCAAGGAAGTTTTGCAGCACAGGGCGCCGCACATTCGACTCACCGAAGTCCTGGCCGGACAGGACCATCCCGAGACTCTGCGTCGGCTGCTTGAACAGACGCTGGCGCAGTCTAAAAATATTGTCGGTATCTATAACACCGGTGACGTCAACGCCGAGGTGAGCGAGGCGCTGGCAAGACACAAATTGCAGGGGAAATGCCTGTATATTACTCACGAGCTCTATGACCTCACGCGGCGTTTGCTCGAAGAGAATATTTTGTCCTTCACGCTGGACCAGAACGCCCGGCAGCACGCTCAGCTTGGTTTAAGTCTGCTGCTACAGGGACTGGAAGAAGGCTTACTGCCGGACACCTATTCAGACGGCAAGGTTGAATTCAAGATTATGACCGCAGAGAACGTCGATTAGGCTTTGAGAAAACGTCAAGCTTCCTGGGCCACCCTGTAACGGGTTGCTGGCAGACGAAGGCGTTTTACCCTAACTTGATGACAAAATGATTTTGGCACCCGTCCCTAGGTGCCAATACGTTTAATAGCCGAAACTGCGTCCCTGAAGAGGGAGATCACAATACAGCACAAACTCTTCCGCGTTTCTGGCGGCGTACAGGCGGTAGGTTTGCTGCGCAATAACCCATTTTTGCTCTTCACTGTGCCAGTTGGCAATGGCCTTAGACTCAAGCTGAAGCGCTATCTCGCGGCTTTCTCCCGGCTCGAGATGAACGCGTTCGAAGGCGACAAGACGCGCAGCGTAGCGTTTATCGGTCGGTTGAATATAGAGCTGTACGACCTCGGCACCGGCGCAATGACCGGTATTGGTCACCGTTAAACGGGCATCAATCACCCCTGATGCCTCTTCGACAGCCGCTAAATGGCTGAGCTCGAAGGTGGTATAAGAAAGGCCGAACCCAAAGGGGAAAAGCGGTTTCTGCGCGGTGCGCTCAAACCAACGATAGCCGACGTCAGAACCTTCCACGTTATAGTCAATGTGAATTATCCCTCCCTTTACCGGGCTTCCGGGTAGCGATGTGGTGCTTTCAGGATTGACTTGTTTAGGATGCGGCAACTGCGCTTCGCTGGCCGGGAAAGTCACGGGCAGACGCCCGGAGGGATTAACGCGACCAAACAGCACACCGGCAATCGCCTCACCGCCTCCCGACCCGGGGTACCACGCCTCTAACACCGCAGCAACCTCATCGAGCCAGGGTAACGTGACAGGTCCGCCGGTTTCCAGCACCACTACCGTCTGGGCATTCACCGCGGCCAGTGCCTCGATGAGCCGGTTCTGGGCCTCTTCAAGCCCCAATCCCTGCGCGTCCAGCGCCTCTGATCGCCATTCGTCGGCAAATACAATGACCGCATCCGCCTCGCGCGCCTGTTGCGCGGTTTTGCTAATATCTTCACCGCTGGAAAAAACCACCTCAGCAGCGTACGACTCGGCGCGGATCGCCCACAGAGGGGAAGACGGATGATAAACTTTTTCGGTTTTAATCCCCATGAAATCAATACCCGGCAGGCTCAGGCAGCCGACCGGCGTGACCGCCGATGACCCTCCCCCACACAGCACGCCGTGGTCGGCATGCGCCCCGACCACCAGCAGCCTGTTAGCGCCTTTTCTCAGTGGCAAAGTTTGTGCCCGATTTTTCAGCAGCACTATGCCCTGCTCCGCCTCGCGCTGCGCGATAAGCCGGTGCGCCATATAATCGATATCACCGTAGCGAGTGGCTGGATTTTCGACTGCACCCACCGAGAAAAGGCTGCGCAGAATACGGCGCACCATGTCATTGATGCGTTTTTGCGGAACCTCACCTGACTCGACCGCCTCCTTCAGCGGCTGCCCGAACCAAACCTGCCGGTCGAGATTGGCACCAGACTGTACGTCCAACCCGGCCAGCGCAGCCTTCGCCGCCGAGTGGGTCGCTCCCCAATCGGACATCACCCAACCGGGATACTGCCAATCGCCCTTCAGCACCTGGTTTAATAAAAATTCATTTTCCGACGCCCATTCGCCATTCACTAGGTTGTAACCGGGCATCACCGCTCCCGGCTTGCCAATCGCATTGGCAATCTCGAAAGCCAGCAGGTCAGACTCACGCAGTGCGGCCTCGCTGAGGTCAGAACTCACCACCACGCGGCCGGTTTCCTGGGCATTAACGGCAAAATGCTTGACCGTTGAAACCACGTGCTGCGACTGAATGCCGCGCACGGAGTGTCCGGCCATGACGCCGGTTAACAGCGGGTCTTCGGAGAGATATTCAAAATTCCGCCCTCCTCGCGGCTCGCGCACCAGGTTGGCTCCCCCGGCAAGCTGCACGTTAAAACCTTTAGCGAATGCCTCGCGGCCCACCAGAGTCCCCGTTTCCTCAGCCATTTGGCGATTAAAGGTTGAAGCAAGAAGCAGTCCCGAAGCGAGCGCCGTGGCGTTATCGCCCGGGCGAATATTACCCAGCGCGCTGACGCCAAGGCTGGCGTCGCTCTGTTGCATAGCAGGAATACCCAGGCGGGGAATAGCAGGATAATAGGCAGCAGAACCTATCGCACCGTCTGGGATAGACTCACCGCCAAGCGGGATAGCCATCGGCCCTGAGAGCCAGGCAAACTTCTCCTCTTCGGTCATCTGGTTCAGTACAATTTCTGCTTTTTGATCGGCGGTTAAGCCTTCTTTCTGCCAACTGTATTTCACTCGCGATCTCCTGTTGAGGCTATTGCATGCCCATCGTGGATAAGACATTAACAACAGTACCCTAGCAAATCGCGAGGTCCATAAACCGCCTTAACGTGTTATTGCGCCGCGCCAATCTGATTGAGCGTTTCCAGGGCTTCTGCTGGAATTTTCAGCTCGGCGGCGGCCAAATTTTCCTGCAAATGCTGCGGAGAAGAGGTTCCCGGGATAAGCAGGATATTGGGCGAGCGTTGTAGCAGCCAGGCGAGTGCAACCTGCATCGAGGTTGCCCCAAGCGACTGAGCAACCTCATTCAAGCGGTTATTTTGCAAAGGCGTAAAGCCTCCCAGCGGGAAGAAAGGCACGTAGGCAATCTCCTGCACCGCAAGCTGGTCAATCAATGCTTCATCCTTACGATTTACCAGGTTGTAAAGGTTCTGAACGCAGGCAATTGGGGTGATTTTTTGTGCATCGACGACCTGTTTTGCCGTGACGTTGCTCAGACCGATATGACGAATCAGGCCTTTGTCCCGCAGGGCAGCCAGCGCTTCGAGCTGTTCATCCAGCGTCCCCTCCGCCGGTTGATGAACGTCATACATGCTGCGAAGATTCACCACATCCAGCACCTCCAACCCCAGATTACGCAGGTTGTCCTCGACGGCGCGGGTAAGATCCTCGGCGCTGAACGCCGGCAGCCACCCCCCTTTGCTGTTGCGCACCGCCCCCACTTTAGTGACGATACACAGGTCGTGCGGATAAGGGTGTAACGCCTTTTTAATCAGCTGATTAGTGATGTGTGGCCCGTAAAAATCGCTGGTATCGATGTGACGTACGCCGGACTCAATGGCATCGCGCAACACCTGAAGCGCTCGCGCCTCATCGGCTGGGGGGCCAAATACGCCTTTCCCGGCCAGTTGCATCGCGCCATAGCCCATACGTGGAACCTGGCGGTCGCCGAGTTGATAAGTCAATGTTGCTGTAGACATGAAACACCTCCTGAGTGAGTGACACAGTAATTGTATCGGTATTATTACTGTGCAACTATTAGGCTAAATAACGACAAACTGTACGGGATGGCGGACAATGCAGTTGGATATAGCCCTGCTTCACGCGGTGGTCGCGGTGGCCAAGGCGGGAGGATTTCGTGAGGCGGCACGCGTTACCGGCAGCAACGCTTCAAGGCTGAGTGATTCCGTTCGACGGGCCGAGCAGCAGCTGGGGGTGCGCCTGTTTCATCGCACCACGCGCACCGTGGCGCTGACCGAAGTGGGTAGAGCGCTGATGGAAAGGCTGATGCCGGCCATGACCGAAGTAGACGCCGCGCTGGACATCATCAATCGCTATCGCGACACGCCTGCGGGCACACTGCGCCTCAACGTGCCGGTCAGCGCCGCGCGGCTAGTGCTCCCGACGCTGGTGCCCGAGTTTTTGGCGCGTTACCCCGACATTCAGCTGGAAGTGGTGGCAGAAAGCAACGTGCAGGACGTCTTTCGCGAAGGCTGTGACGCCGGTATCCGTTATGACGAATGCCTGGAGCAGGACGTCATCGCCCTGCCCATTGGCGCTCGTCGCCAGCGTTTTGCCGTGGCCGCTTCGCCGCAGTATCTTGCACGTCACGGACGGCCTGAGCACCCCAGCGAACTGTTGAAACATCGCTGTATACGCGGCCGTTTTGCGAGCGGCGTCATCCCCGAGTGGGAGTTCGAGCGCGACGGTGAGGTAGTGCGGATTCAGCCCAGTGGGCAATTGGTGGTTAGCATTGGTGCCGCGGTTGACCTGGCGGTCGCCACCGCCATTGCGGGCGGTGGCATTATTCAGCTGTTTGAGGAATGGCTGCGCCCATCGCTTGAGAACGGCGAGCTGGAGCCGCTTCTTCAACCCTGGTGGCCCAGCTTTTCAGGCCCCTATCTTTACTACCCTGACCGGCGTTTGACTCCGACGCCGCTCAGGGCATTCATTGATTTTATTCAGGAGAAAAATCAGCTTTCCCTCAGCAATTTCTCAGGGAAAAATCATCAGAACACGTCTTCAATCTCTTAACGGCAGCGGTTTTCTCGCGTTTTCGAGGCGTCTTTTCTGGCTGATAAAAAATCCGCAGACTCCCAGTGCGAACACCCCGGCCGCCAGAAATAGGGTGCGGGTATCCTGTGAGAGATAGCCCATAAACGCCGAGAGAAACTGCCCGAGAAAGATAGCCATCGAAAGACGCGCCAGGTTGTGGGCGCGCTGTGTCAGGCTTGAAAGTTCAACGATAAGATGATTAACCAACGGAATAGAGAAACCAAATCCGCAGCCTAACGCGACCCCACCCAATATAAACAGCGGCATTGAAGGCGCAAAGGCAAACAGCAGGTGCGCGACCCCATAACAGGCAAAGGCAACACAGAGCGTGCCAAAGTCGGAAAATCGCTTAATCAGTTTCGGCATCAGCCAGGCAGCAAACACCGCGACCAGCGACACGAACGACAGAAAATACCCTGTTTGAGCCTCAGTGATCCCCAGCGCATGGAAATGCAGAGGCAGCAGGATGATGGCGGTGAAAAAGGTAATCATCGAGAATACCGCAGCCAGATAGGTCAACCTTATCGCCTGGGGTGCCTGTGTTTGCGTCGCTTCCCCTTCCTCCTCAGCCACGCCGTGGGCAGGGGTTTTCGGCACAAAGGCCAGGACCAGCCCCAGCAGGATCCAGGCAAACAGATACAGGCAGAACGGCCAGCGCCAACCTGCGGTTGCCAACAAACCGCCAATGAACAGGAATATCACGCCGCCAAGCTCGATAGACATCCCCTGACGGGCAATCATCTGCATTCTCTGCTCACCGCGAAAGAAGACTGAAATCATACCTGTACCGGTCGACATCACAATTGCCGTCGCCCCTCCAAGCAGAATTCGGTCGGCAAACACGGCCACCGTGCCGTGCATAAATACCCCCGCAGCGCCGAAAAGACCATAGAAAAACAGTCCGTAACACAGCGAAGGATACAATCCGATGCGATGAGCGATACGTCCGGCAAGAGGCCCGAAGATAACCACGCCCAGCGAAGGCAGCGTGACCAGCCAACCCGAGGCATGTTCGACCCCAAGCTGTCGGGCTATCGAGGGCAGCCCCGGAACAATCACGCAGCCCACCATGATGGTCAGGCAGGCTACAGCCAACAGCGTAAACCCTCCCATTTTGGACAGAGTTTTCATGCTAATCCTTAAAAAATGAATAGTGACCGTTAAACGGAATATATAACCACTGTACGGTCACACTTTTAAGGCCAATTTATGATAATGTCAACGTCTCAACATTGAAGATCGATGTTATTCACCCGTTTAAATAAAGGATCCAGGGATGTCGGAAGAGTCGGACAAGAACGGCAAACAGGTCATCGCACGCGCCGCCGAGGTGCTGCGGGCGCTGGAAAAATCACGCGTGGGAATGAGTCTGGCGCAGTTGGCCAGAGAGACCGATTTGCCGCGCACGACGGTGCACCGGTTAGTGAATGCGCTTGAGGCACAGCAGCTGGTTCAGAATGCTCACGATGGCATCAAGCTTGGCCCGGCCCTGGCCCGCATGGCTGCCGCTGCGCATACCGATTTTGTGACTATCGCCAGACCGGCGGTTGAGGCGCTGGGCAGAAGAACGCGCGAAACAGTCGACGTCAGCGTGTATCGAAATCTGCATGCAATTTCCGTGGATCAATACGCATCGGATCAAGAGCTGCGGGTGGTTTCTGCCGTTGGCACAGCATTTCCGGCCCACTGTACCGCCCTCGGCAAGGCCATCCTGGCGCAGCTGCCCGACGAGTTTCTGCTCAAAGCCGTCTCGCTGAATCTTGAGGCCAGGACCCGACAGACCCTGACCACGCGTGAAGCGCTGCTTGAGGACATTGCGCAAACCCAACGCAGGGGCTATGCGCTGGATATCGAAGAGCACGCACGCGGCGTCTGCGGCATAGGTGTCTGTTTCAAAACCGGGCACAGTGATTTTTATGCTATTTCACTGGCGGTACCAGCGCTGCGTTTCGAAGACGAGTCTGCATCACTCATCGCCGCCCTGCTGAAATGCAAGGCCGAAATTGATTCGCTGCTATGATGCCAGAGCGTCCCACAGCAGTGAGCCTCCTGCCAACATCAGCATGGCATCTATCAGGTAATTAAAGGTTTTTTCAGACATTTTAATGACAAAACGCTTGCCAATGTACATACCTGCCACGAGTGTCACCCCCACCAGCAGGCCGCTTATCAACAGCGGAGCAGGCAGTGCGCCAAGCGCCCCAAAGGTTGAGGCTTTAGCCAGATAGATGGCAAACGAGGCCGCGGCTTCCGTCGAGAGCAGCGCGCCTTTTGCCAGACCGTAAGCGGCAAAAATCGGGATAGTCAGCGGACCCGTCGAGAAAACCACGCCGGTAAGGTAGCCTACCAACGCCCCGGCCAGCGCCAGTTGCCAAAGGTTGAGCGTAAACGCCCGCGCTCTTGCCCAGAAGCGCAGCGGAACCAGCAGAAAGAAAAAAAGCCCGATAAAAACGTTCGATAAGGCGGCAGGCATTATCCACAGCGTATTTGCCCCCAGCACGGCGGCCGGAATACCGGGAAGTGAATAGGTAAAAAATGCCTTGAAATTAATCTCCTTGCGCCAGAGATAAACGCGCGAAATATTTCCCATGATGGCCGCGATTGCCATTATCGGGATTGCCGCCTTTGGCCCAAAAGTGTAGGCCAGCGACGGCAGCAGCATAATCGATGCCCCTGTCCCTACTATCCCGCTAATGACACCGGCCACAATCCCTATCATCACAATGATTAAATACATCACGCCATACGCTCCTTTCTTATTACGATAAGCGCGATGATAGCGATTAATAAATTCACAGACTCGTGATAAAACATCACAGGACTGTGAGTAAAAAGGAGCGATCGTGCATTCTCTTCCCCCTCTGACCGCGCTGAGCGCGTTTTTCGTCGCCTGCCATGCGGGCAGTTATACTGCGGCGGCCAAAGAGCTGTACATCACTCATGGCGCGGTCAGCCGACATATTCAGGTAGTTGAAAAATGGTTCGGCGTTAACTTGTTTATCAAGCAAGGGCAACGCCGGGTGCCGACACCTTATGCCCTCACCCTCGCGCGCGAGTTGGGCGGCGCCTTGGATACGCTGTCTGATATTGCTTTGCGCTACGGCAACGGTGGCCGAAATAACGTGTTCAACGTCAGCGTGCCCACGACTTTAAGCCTGAAATGGCTGCTGCCGCGCCTCGATGATTTTTATGGCCGCTATCCGCAGGCAAACCTGCAGATATCCTCGGCCAATACTGAACAGCTGCATATTATCGGTCACTATGACCTGCTGATACGGCGTGAACCCAGTATGACCGAGTATTCGGCAATCCCCTTTCTGCAGGACACTCATTGCCTGATGGCCTCGCCTGATTTGCTGGCGCGTTATTCGATAAAGACGGTAGAGGATATTGTTGCCTGCCCAAGAATAGAAACGCTAACGCGGCCGGGGCATTGGAATCAGTGGCTGGAAGCCGCAGGGGTGAAGAAAACACCGGTGAATGGATCCCGCCGTTACGATCATTTTCACGTTTCGCTGCACGCTATGCTGGAGGGAATTGGGATAGGCTTAGGACCGGTCAATACGCTGTCGGCGGAAATTGTGCGCGGAAATTTAGTGCCACTGTTTCCAGATATCCGCATTGCCCCATGTCACTATCATGCCCTTACGCCGGTCGGTGTGCAGAAGACCTTGCTGCATCAGGCGTTTGAAGACTGGCTAGTGACACAGGGCTGCGCCTAGGCTATGCCCCCATATTGGCTGGCTGAGTGGCTGACTTCTTGTGCTGAGCCTTTTTCTCTTTCATTTTCCAGAAAACAAACAGCATCACAAACCACAGCGGTGAAACGCACAGTGCGGCCAGCGTGTCCGGATCGAACAGCATAATGAAAATAGTAAAGGCAAAGAACAACAGCGTAAGCCAGGTCATTGGAACACCCGCTGGCATTTTAAACGTTGATTTTACGTGTAAATCTGGACGTTTTTTACGATAGACCAGATAGGCCACCAGAATCATTGCCCAGCTGTAAATCACCAGGATCGCGGCCAACGTAGAGACGATGGTGAACAGGGTCATAACATTGGGCACCAGGAACAGCAGTAAGGTACCGCTCAGCATGCAGAAACAAGAAAAGAACAGGCTGCGCACCGGAATTGACGTTGTTCTGGAAAGAATACGGAACTGCCAGTGGGCATGTTTCTCAACCGACAGGCCATACAGCATGCGAGTGCTTGAATAGACACCACTGTTGGCCGAGGACATTGCCGAGGTGAGTGCGACAAAGTTGATAATGGCGGCGGCGGCCGGCAGACCGGCTTTATCAAACAGCAGCACAAACGGGCTGACATCTGGAGAAATGGCCGCCCATGAGGTCACGGCGATAATCACCGTCATCGACAGCATATAAAAAATGATGATACGCAGCGGCAGCGCGTTGACCGCTCTTGGCAGGATTTTCTCAGGATTCTTGGTCTCAGCGGTCATCGTACCGAGCAGCTCAATACCGGTATAAGAGAAAATAGCGATTTGGAAACCGGCCAGGAATCCGGCTATGCCGTGGGGCATAAACACCGCAGGGTCAGTCAGGTTGTGCACGGAAGCGCGGACGCCGTCCGGCGAGGTCCAACCGGTTGCCACCATCCAGCCACCGGTCAGGATCAGCGCAATAATGGTCACGACTTTGATAAGCGCAAACCAGAATTCGGCTTCACCGAACATTTTTACCGACAGTAGGTTGAACAAACACAGTACGCCGAGCGTAAACAGCGCCGGGATCCAAGCCGACATGTGTGGGAACCAGTACTGCATGTAGCCACCACAGACCACTACGTCGGCGATGCAGGTGACTACCCAGCTCAGCCAGTACGACCAGCCGAGAAAAAAGCTCGCCTTTGGGCCGAGATAATCTGCTACAAAATCTGCGAAAGAACGATAATCAAGCTTCGAGAGCAAGACTTCCCCCATCGCCCGCATCACCATGTACATGAAGAAGCCAACCAGCATGTAAATAATGAGAATCGAGGTGCCGGAAACGGCGATATTCTTGCCAGCGCCCATAAAAAGGCCGGTACCAATAGCACCGCCGAGGGCGATCATTTGAATGTGGCGCTCGCTCAAGCCACGCTGAAGTTCTTGAGGAGCATCAAGCTCATCGGCAGGGGTAACCTGCCGTTCCGTGTTTTTTTGGGTCATTGCAATTCCTTTCCCTTGCAGAAAAGCCATGGAGCGGCGGGTTGAGGGAAGCATGCTGACCTTGGACTTTAACAAAGTCAACACACAAAAACAGCCTTCCATTCACTTTTTGACCCATTTCAAAGTTCTGATAATTGAGGGAAAAAACTTTTTTATGCACCAAATTGAATAGTAAATGCATAAATAAGCATCTCTATAGGGCTATCTACTATGTATAATTATTCATTTAATGAATAGGTTTTGGGCCTAAAAAGACCTTTTTCCTCTGTCGCAAATAAAGACAGTTTTCTAAAAGCTGATAAAATCACTTTCGCACAGTTAATTGCACTTCTCTTCCGCAGCTTCACAAAATAAATGACTTTATTTAAAAAGGCTTTTTATGGAAAAGTTATCCTACGCGTCAGAAAGCAGTACATCTCCCTGGACTACCTACCTGCGTCAAATCGATCGCGTCGCCCCTTACCTCGGTGACCTGTCTCGCTGGATTGACACCCTGCGTCATCCAAAACGCGCACTGATTGTTGATATCCCTTTGCAAATGGACGACGGTTCTATCCGCCATTTCGAGGGTTATCGCGTGCAGCACAACCTGTCACGCGGACCGGGTAAAGGCGGCATTCGTTATCATCCGGACGTTGATCTCAATGAAGTGATGGCCCTTTCCGCCTGGATGACCATCAAGTGTGCGGCCGTCAACCTCCCTTACGGCGGCGCTAAAGGCGGTATTCGTGTCGATCCTTTCGCGCTGTCAGACGGTGAACTTGAGCGACTCACCCGCCGCTACACCAGTGAAATCGGCATTATTATCGGGCCACAGAAAGATATTCCGGCTCCCGACGTCGGCACTAACGGCAAGGTTATGGCCTGGATTATGGACACCTACTCCATGAATCACGGCACCACAATTACCGGCGTCGTGACCGGTAAACCCATCCATCTTGGCGGCTCACTGGGACGTGAAAAAGCCACCGGCCGTGGCGTCTTTGTGACCGGACGTGAAGTCGCGCGCCGTGCTGGCATCGAGACCGAAGGTGCCCGCGTTGCGGTGCAGGGCTTCGGTAACGTAGGCAGCGAAGCCGCACGCCTTTTCGCCGAAATTGGCGCCCGTATTGTGGCTATCCAAGACCATACGGCGACCCTGTTTAACGATCAGGGTATTGATATGGCGGCATTAAGTGAGTGGCAGATTCAGCACAAGCAGATTGCAGGCTTCCCAGGCGCACAGGAAATCGACAGCGAAGCCTTCTGGACGACGCCAATGGATATCTTGATTCCTGCCGCACTCGAAGGGCAAATCACCCTCGAACGCGCCAAACTGCTTTCGTGCAAACTGGTGCTTGAAGGCGCAAACGGCCCAACCTTCCCTGAGGCGGACGATATTCTTTCAGAGCGCGGCGTCATTATCGTGCCTGACGTCGTCTGTAACGCAGGCGGGGTAACGGTCAGCTACTTCGAATGGGTTCAGGATATGGCGAGCTTCTTCTGGAGCGAAGAAGAGATCAACGCGCGGATGGACAAAATCATGACTGACGCGATGGTACATGTTTGGGAAAAAGCCAGAGACAAATCCTGTTCACTGAGAACCGCAGCCTATATCGTGGCCTGCGAACGCATTCTCATGGCACGTAAGGACCGGGGTATTTATCCAGGTTAATTCACCCTAGACTTCATCATTTTATTAATCCCGTACGTGGTAAATTCCGTACGGGATTTTTTTATCACTTTTTGATAATGAAGAAACGTCCTTTTTCTGGCATAAAGAACTGCGAAAAATTCGGGCTATAATTATTATCTTAAATAATGGCCTGCGACAATGGATTGAAAAATAACGGGGTGAAATTTATGCGTAAATTAACGACTGCATTGCTGTGTATGGCTGCTTTATTACCTGCCTCCTGGGCAAATGCGCAGGTTATTACCAAAGAACAGCAGCAAAAAGTGGAGAAGAAAGCATTGGGCGGCGGTAAAGGCACTGTTGATGCTGCCTTTGCGTTTACTCGTGATAAAGCAAAACCCGATCAGGCTATTAAAGAACTGAGCTGGTTGACCATCAAGCCCGGCGACTCGATTGGCTATCACAAGCATAAAGACAATGAAGATGCCTATATCATCGTCTCCGGCACCGGCACTTTTAAAGACACCGACGGCAACGATTATCCGGTTAAAGCGGGCGATATTACCATCGTGCGCAAGGGCGAGTCACACGGCCTGACCAACAGCGGTAAAGAACCGTTGGTCATCGTGGACGTGATTGCTGCACAACAGTAATCAATCGACCCGCAGAGGTCATGATAATCCGGGAGCGTCTTCCCGGATTTTTTATGTGCACAGCATTCCCTGAAGCAAGCTCAACTAGCAACTCGATTAGCACCGTGAGTCGCCCACTTTCCTCATCATCGCCACAATCATAAGCGCCATTGACCTGAAAACCGACTCTCCGTTGAAGGCGTTGTTATCCGCTGAACCCCTCGATTTTAGCGATTTACCCTTATTTCTCTGGAAGAAAAAGTATTTTCTCTATATCAGCAAGGTTGATTCCGACCCAGTAGTCGTGAATTCCATTCAGTGAGTTTATATATCTTATCTTAAAGCAGAAAAACTCAATGTTACAAAAAGAAACAAATGGTTACGATTGAAGAACCTTAATAATACAAAGACATTTGACATGAAACTAAACCACCTAGCTATAGCGATTGCTCTCGCCTCTGTCCCAGTAATCGTCTTTAACCAAGCACAGGCCAGCATTAATGTCTTTCTTGATAAAAACGCTTTAAAAAACAACGTTGAAGGGGCGCTTTCTGGTAGTGTGAAATTCGCCCAAACCCATACTATTGATGCGAGTGGCAACAGTGAACAAGAAATGCCAAGACTCACGAGCACGCGTGACACATTGGTGATGTTTATTCCGCAGCAACAAAATATGAAGAGAATTACCCTGCGTGCGTATGACAAAAGTGGTGCCTTACTGGGTAGCCTAGTGATGAACGACCCGGATCGGTTAGCAAAATCTGACCGCCCTGCTGACAGCAAGAAGCCGGACGTAGTTTACAGTGATGAAGCGTGGAGTCAGAGACTGCCTGCCGACTGGGTCCAGCCGGGTTTATCTCTGGAGTTTTCTGCTGATAATGGACGTGAGAGCAGGCTAAAAAAAATCGATATCGGGGGTGAAACGCAGGTTGTTTTACAAAACATCCGTATCGGTATGCTAACGGCTCCTGGACCGCTGAAAGATAATGCATTAGAAAAAGAATCGGAGAAAATGGCGCGTGATTATTTCCAGAAAATACCGGTTTCGCAATTAATTGTTGGCAACTACTCACCACTTCACTTAAAAGAAGTCGTTTTATCCACCGGGAAAAAATATACCTCACAAAGTGAGGATATAGGCAGTGGTTACGATGGTGATATGCGGGAAAATATTGCTAAAGGTGTTATCTCCATGGGTATTAATAATGCCAATTTTGGTATTAACTCTTCTCAGGGCGAACGCCAGTGGCAAGCCGCCCTTTTTCATCAGGTCGCTGTTCATCAATCCTGGGGACAATACCGTAACGGCAAGCTACAGCATGGATTTAGCGGCGGTAATGGCATGGCCACAGTGTACGACACGGACGGCAATGAGTTTAGTCACGAAGTCGGCCATGGTTATGGAATGGGGCACTATCCGGGGGGCGGGAAGTACGCCACTCACAATCAGAACTCAGGTTGGGGATGGGACGAAAATCAAAACCGTTTTATTGCTAATTTTTTCTGGGATAGGAGCGGAGATGCGGTTGTAGAAGGCCATACCACTCCACCTTTTAAAGGAATTTATCGTTTCAACAGTGACACGATGGGCGGCGGTGTAGCCAGTTCTCCACTTTCTCGCTATACCCTCCACACCGGCTATACCCAAAAACGCATTCAGCAATCGCTGGAGTCAACCGGGGTCATTACGCCAACCTCTGCTTCTGGTTATCTGAAGTGGGATGAAAAACAAAAGAAAATGGTTGAAGCGAATGACTTACCGCGCCGCAAACCATCGGTATTTGGGGTTCCTGTGACTACGCTAGTGGGCTTTTATGATCCGCGCGATGAGCTGGAAAGTTATATTTATCCTGCCTTACAGGGCAGTTATGGTTATATTTATCGGCCAGAGCCTGTCAAAGCGGGGCAATGTTGGGCCGAGGTTGCTTACCGTAACGGTGAATCCGAGAAATTTGCGCTGGAAGGGACACGTATACAATCTAACCATATGAATAAATTCCACATCAATGTGCCTAGCAGCAAGCACCCCGAATCCATGATTATTGCCTGTCCATCTAAAAACATGGAGGAAATGTATACCCAGTGGAAGCTGAAAAAACTCGGTGTAGATAAAATTTACCTCTGGGACACAAACAAGAATGAAAAACTGGGGTCCGTCTACAACTATGAGGAATATCAATATTATTTCAAACTAAAAAGTAAGCCTTTCTGGTACTTCCCTACGGCAAAAGTAGACAATAGGGATTGGACTTATTTAACCGATGAGAAAACACTTAAGGATGAATATGAGAACCAGCTTTCTTTGCTGAACGCAGACTATTTTGGTCAAAATGTGTTAGCGCAGAGCGATATTCACACCGCCAGCGTTGCCCCAATGCCTGCTGCAACAGTAGGACATCTTTTTGCAAAAAACGCAGCTCAAGCGCCAGTTGCCGTAGCCGGAGACGATTTTACCGTCACACCAACCAAATACTTGTCTACGGCTTACGAACTGGATGCCAGTGCTAGCCAGAATGCGGTGTCATATAAATGGACCATCCTGAAAGGCGCGGGTACCTTCTGGTTACAGGAGAAACACGCAGGTTTGTGGGTCAGGGAAGTGAGAAGCGCTAAAGCACGAGCCCTAATCCCAGCAAATACTCGCGGTGAAGTCACCTACCTGCTCACCGTAACGAGTAAAGAGGGTAAAACAGCCACCAGCCAGATAACTGTTTCAGTGAAAGAGAATGAACAAGTGAATCAGGACCAGGCATTTATGGACAGCCTGAATCTGCGCATGACTTCTCAAGATAAAGATTCCAGCGTGTTCTTCACCGGGAATATCGATGTCGGTACACAGCCTACCAGCAAACCGGGATACGTTTGGACACTGCCAAGCGGAGCAAGTGGCGCAAACAACGGCAAAACTGAGCAATCTTTCAGCATCATGAAAACCGACCGCATCCAAACGCTGAACGTCAGCGTGCAGGCCGCTGCAGGTAAGGTCTCGCGTACTCTGCGACATACGATTATTGTTCCTGCCAAACAGGAGAACAACAACATACCGGCCTGGGATAGCGCGAAAACCTACACTAAGTCCTGCGTTAAAGTCAGTTATAACGGCAAAGTATGGCTGAATGGTTGGTGGACCCGGGGTGAAAAGCCGAATAACAGTGGCGAGTGGGGTGTATGGCGTCAAGAAGGAAGCAAAAACATGCATCTATCTTGTAAGTAAATGATGTTATGCAACTCGTAGTGCCTGAAATTCAATATAGGCACTACGAGTTGCTTTGAGGGGTCATTTGGCCGTTAATTCACAATGATTCATTTTATGCTTCAAATTTACATTGCAGATTTTTTCATCCCCTCACATGCCCGGCACACCGATACCCTCTCAAAGTGCGCTTTACAGCAGTCTTCCCCCCAATACCGTCGCGGAACGCCCGGTGCCGAGATAGTGGGTCTCTAGAACAATGATGTTTGCCGCCGGAGGCAACAGGCAGAAGAGATAGAGTACGGCGGGGTTTTTGCCAACCAGGGTTTGCCCAGTCGCTCTGGCAATAAGCAGCAACAGCGTCATGGGCACGGTCAGCGCATCCCTGTGCCTGCTATTTTATGACGACACGCCAGTCAGATTCCGATCGGCTGATAACCCTGCCACTCTGGGCTGAAAGGTTTACCCGCATTGCTCGGCGTCAGATGGACATAAAGATCGCCGACTTTGTCCAGCAGGATACAGTCATCTACGTCGGTAAGATTATCTTTATGCTGGTGCAATTTACCCTTCAACAACGACTCGAGGCCTCGGGCCTTTGCCTCACGGGAATCCTCGGCAACGAACAAGTCAAAGGCGTGCAATTCGGCTAACGACGAGGGGTCGTAAGCGCCTGCATTCACAAAAAACAGTTTCTTATTATCGGCCGGCGGAGTCTCAGACAGCGAGACCGCGTAGCCGTCTGCCCAGGTAATTCGAGCATAGCCATCAAGGTGAATTTTATCGGCATCGCCGAACCAAGCCTCACGCAGTGCAGGCCAGGCATGTTCCGGCTTTTCGGCGGGGACAAACTGGATGTCATGGACTTCAATATTCGATTTTCCGGCATTCCCGCCGACATAAAACATAAAAAGATGCACGCTGAATTCCTCATTAAAATCACGTTTTTTCAAAAAGAAAGATATCACCCCACCTTCGCTATATAAAATAAGCTGAGCGGCGAGACCGGGATCGTAGATAACAGGCTGAGGGAACCAGGGATCTCCCCTCTGATACTCGATAAATCACGCGATAACGTTTGCAGCAAATCAGGATGCGGATAAATTGCCCGATATCCCCAGCCCGACAGGGATTCAGCTTGTCCGGTGTGCACCTCATCAAGGTTGACCAACACAATATGCCCCTGCGGCGCAACGTGGTCTCCTCCGCTGCGGTAGAAACGTTGGGCACCCTTTTCAATCAGTAGAATACAAAATGTCTCATGCACGTGGCGTGAAAAAAACTGCTCGCGGTAGGATGCCTTGAGCATCTCAAGGCCATTAAATTCTGGCAGTTGATAGAACCTCGCCTGTTCTTTTATAGGAATCACTTTATTGAAATAAACTCGCCGCTAAGGGGAAGTAATCTGTATACCTCTAGTTTATTTTAAATTCTTGAACAAAATGGCTGTGGGAAAAAATTTATGTCCTTAAATTTGGTAAAAATGAATGCTTAAAAATCTTAACCATCTTACACTCGCCGCCAGCGATATCAGCCGTAGCCTGCAATTCTACGTCGAGATTCTCGGATTCATTCCGCATGCGCAGTGGGATCAAGGGGCTTACCTTTCACTGGGGCAGCTATGGCTTTGCCTGTCGAAGGACAGCGTCGACACAAAACGAGACTATACGCATTATGCGTTTACCATTGGCATACAAGACTTTACGGACTTCATCTTAAAATTGCGCCAGGCTGGCGTTGTTGAATGGAAAGAAAATCGTAGTGAAGGTGAATCCGTCTATTTTCTCGATCCTGACGGTCACAAACTTGAAGCCCACTGTGGTGACCTGCAAAGCCGCCTGCAAGCCTGTCGACAAAATCCCTACCAGGGAATGAAATTTTTTTGAACCTGTCATCAGATCTGCCGTCATAGTACGGCATAATTTTTGGAAAGAGATAGCTGGCGGAATGATTGATTTTAGTGAAGCAGTAAAACGTTCTCAGGATAAAACCGATTTCCGGATCCGATTAAAACTTATCGCAGAACTCCGCCAGTTTCCCGGCGAACAGAGCCAGCAGATGTTATTGAGCATTCTGCAAAACGATTTTGTGTTTTCAGTCAGGCTGGCGGCATGGGAAGCACTGGACGCCGTCGGCGTGGTGCAGAAAAAACCAAAAATCGTGCGCGATCATCCTTTAATGGGTTTTCTGGGAGACATCAGATTCCAGTTAATTCGTATGGGCGCCTGGGCAGGTGACGGCTCCTTTACTAACTAGTGCCCCGGCGAAGGAAGCGAAAGCCCCCGCAAAATCGTTTGTAGCCACTGGTTCGCTGCGCTTTTACCGCTAAAACGGTGGCTGTATATTTTCACCTGATAATTCGGCACATAAAAAGGCAGCGGGAAAGCGTTGACGTCGACCAGTCGGCAGAATTTTTCTGCGGCAAAGCGTGGAAGGGTCATCAGCAAATCACTCTGCGCGACAATAAATGGCGCACTTAGCATCGAGGGGGTTTTCAGGGTCACATGACGGTGGAGCCCCATTTTTTCGAGCTGAAAATCAATCACACCCCGCGCCTCATTCCAGGGCGTCACCACGACGTGGTGAGCTTTCAGGTACTCCTCTGTGGTTAACGTGGCAAACTCCTTACGTCTGATGGCGACATACTGATCCTCGAGCCAATCAATCGCCTGTATTTCATCATGTATATTTTCATCGGGTTCGCTAAAGCCCAGCGCAAAATCCAGATGGCCAGCCAGTAACTCATTAATGGCCAACATCTGTGGCGAATAGAGCAGCTCAAACTTCACGCCGGGCGCTCGCTTTTGCAGTTCGGCCATCAGTTCCGGGAAAACGCAAAACGCGGTGTAATCGGTGATAGCAACCTTGAAACACACGTTGCTGGTCAACGGATTGAAATCCGGCTTGGGCATCAGGTGAAAATTAAGCAATCGCAGCGACTCGGCGACGGGCTCTGCCAACTGATTGGCATAAAGACTCGCCCGCATCTGATTTCCTTCGCGGAAAAACAACGGATCGTTTAACGTGCTTCGCAATCGGGTCAGCGCATGGCTGAGTGCGGAAGTACTCATCGCCAACTCGTCAGCGGCGAGCGTGACCGATTGATGCCGATAAACGGCATCGAAGGCCAGCAATAGATTAAGATCGAGTCGACGCAGCGCAGAATGCATAATTTTCAATTTCCATTGATAAGATTGCACTTAATTCAATATTAAACTGAGTTTATGCTATCGCCTTACACATGAACAGACACAGGACCTTTCCACTATGAGTATTAAAATTCGCTCAGCCGTTTCCGACGATGCGCAGGCGATTTTCGACATGATTGTCGAGCTGGCGATTTATGAAAAAGCGCCACAGGAAGTTAAAACCAACGTCGAAGAGATCCGTGCCACGCTGTTCGGTGAAGGCAGTAAAACGGAAGCGCTGGTGTGTGAGGTTGCGGGCAAGGTCGTGGGCTATGCCGTGTTCTTCACCAGCTACTCCACCTGGCTGGGCCGCAACGGCATCTATATGGAAGATTTGTACGTTTCACCCGAGTCTCGCGGCGTCGGTGCAGGCAAAGGTATGCTGCAACAGATTGCTCAACTGGCCGTTGAACGCAACTGCGGTCGTCTGGAGTGGAGCGTTCTCGACTGGAACCAACCGGCTATCGACTTTTATCTCAGTATCGGTGCAAAACCCCAGGATGAATGGGTGCGATATCGCCTGGATGGTGAAGCGCTGGTGTCATTCGCAGGACGCTGATAAGGCTGAATCAGCGTCCGTTAGGGTTTACTCGGCCCTCAGGTCGTCGTAAGACACCATAACGTGTTCGGCAAACGCCGGGCGCTGGGTCAGGTTCTGGTAATACTGCTCGACGGCCGGGAACGAGGCTCTCTCGATGGCGATATCAAAGTAGCGATACAGGACGTGTCCGAACTGAATATCCGCCAGCGTGAAGGCCTCACCGGCAAGAAATGGCTGTTTAGTCAGCTGATTTTCAGCAATTTGCAGGTATTTGTGGAAAACATTTAACGCACTGGCAATCGCCTTCTCGTCTCTGTCTTTAGCCGCCGTTCTGACCACTCGCCAGAAAATCGGGCCGGTAAAGGTTCCGGCAATATTTATCTTCGCCCATTCGGCCCATTTATCGACGTTGGCACGCGCCTGTGGCTGCTGGGGCCAAAAATCGCCCGTGCCATATTGGGTTGCCAGATAGCGCAAAATGGCTCCGGTCTCCCAAATAGCCTCGCCGCCGTTGTCGCGCAGTACCGGCACGGTCCCGTTGGGATTCATTTCCAGAAACTCTGGCGTATCGTTACCACCAAATTTGTGTCCAATATCATAACGTTCATACGCCAGATTAAGTTCAGCAACACACCACATGAGTGCCTGCACGTTGGACGATGTCTTCCTTCCCCAGATGCTGAGTTTGCCTTGCATTTTTGATTCCTCTTAAAGATACCGCCCCAGTTCCGATTTGGCTCTGGAAACAATCCAGTCTCTAAACTTTTTACCTAAACGGGTTAACAGCGCCGACTCGTCATAGACCAGATGATATCCGGTCGATACCGTCACCGCAGCAGAAATAGGACTCACTAACCGCCCCTCCGCCATTTCCTGCTCAATTAATGAACCGCGAATAAGCGCAATGCCCTTTCCTGCCAGCGCGGCGTCAATCACGCCGTTTGAATTAATAAAAACAGGACCGCAATTCGCGTCGCTATCATCGACGCCCAGCGCACGAAACCAAAGCCGCCAGTCAAGACGGTGTTCATCGTGAAGCAACGTGTAGCGCAAGATATCGCGCGGGCCGCTAAAAGTGACGTTTGCCGGAATAAGACCGGGGCTGCATACCACTTGCAGATTGTCATTGAGCAGCAGCTCCGACTCGAGAGCCGGAAACTTGCCCGTCCCATGCCTGATGGCAAAATCCACGCCTTCCGACAGCAAATCGACAAGCCGATTGGTGGTGCTGATACGGACCTCAACCCCCGGATGCAGACTCTCAAACTCAGGCAAACGCGGCAAAAACCATTGGGTAGCAAAACTGCTGGTGCAGCTAATCGTCAGGCGATTGTTATTGCCCTCATCACGCAAACGCTGCGTCGCCTCGGCAATCTGGCTAAAGGCCGGTTTGATGGCGCGCAGATAAATGCGTCCCTGAGACGTGAGTTCTATAGCGCGTGGCCCACGAACAAACAGCCGCACGCGCATCAGATCTTCCAGCTTGGCAATTTGCTGACTTATCGCCCCCGGCGTCACGCTAAGCTCCTCGGCGGCTTTCTTCATGCTCATATGCCGCGCGACGGCCTCAAAACACATAAGGGCATGTAAAGGAGGAAGTTTCATGGTAGGCCCATCATCCGGTTTAGTTAAACTCAACTGTATGCGAATAAATGATTTGTTATCAACATCCTTTGATTCTAAAGTCGGTCCACAGCACAAGATGCTTCATCAATATTTCAACGAAACGTTTAGCCGAGCGAGAGAACAGCATGAGAGCAGCGGACTGTCTGAGATTGTTATTATTAGCAGCGATATGGGGCGCCAGTTTTCTGTTTATGCGAATAGCGTCCCCTGCCTTTGGCGCAATAAACACCGCATTTCTCAGGGTGTTCTTTGGCTTTGTTGGGCTAGGCATTATTTTGCTCGTTATGCGGACGCCGATTAAATTTAACGGCAAGACTACAACGTCGATGCTGCTCGGCGTGATTAATTCCGGACTCCCTTTTCTGATGTACAGCCTGGCAGCGAGATGGCTACCGGCGGGTTATTCCGCCATTCTCAATGCCACCACGCCGTTGATGGGGGCACTGATAGGTTTTTCTTTATTCGGGGAAAAACTCAGTTTCAAAAAATGGGCGGGAGTCTTGCTGGGACTGTTCGGTATTACGCTGATAACGACAACCGACGAGATTAATGGTTTCGACAATGTCCTCTGGGGCGTACTGGCCTGCCTGATAGCGACAGCCTGCTACGGCTTTGCCGGATATCTTGCAAGGCGCTGGATTTCCAATAAAGGCGGATTAGATCCCAAAATTGTCGCCTTTGGAAGCCAGATGGGGGCGACCTGTTTCTTGCTGCCGTTCTTCGGTTATACCACCACGTTCGGCCCGGCGGTGAATTGGCTTAGCGGCGAGGTATGGATCTGCGTGCTTGCGCTCGGTCTACTCTGTACCGCGTTGGCCTATATTCTCTATTTCCGATTAATCGCCGATATTGGCCCAATGCGCTCCCTGACGGTGACCTTTTTGATCCCCCCGTTTGGCATCTTGTGGAGTTACCTGGTGCTCGACGAAAAGGTGAATCAGGGCTTCGCACTGGGCGGCGTGATTGTTGCCGCTGCCGTCTGGCTAGTGGTTGCCCCGGCCAAAAAAAGCGCTGTCGAGCACACAGATTCTCTCAGACACTAGCAGAGCGGCTTGCCATAAGCCCTGACTTCATTCTCCAGGAAGTCACAACCGGCGGTCACTCAATAAACCGCCGCAGGCCGCTAATAGAGCAAGCGCGCGTTCAGCACCCGAGTCTCTTTGCAACCTGATAATTTTCACTCCAGAAAATTACCCCTCGACAGGTTGCCAGATAAAACGCTCATGCCGTTTCTCAATAGTCCCCACCGAGCTGCCGCTAAAGTGGGAGCTAAAATAGGTCGTGCGATCGCGGGCAACCTGCTCCAGAACCTGTAGACGCGTTTTTTCTGCCAGCGGCTTGTCTTCACAAAATACGCACGCCAGCTGCGGTTGCTGAATTTGACGCAGATTATGCATGACGTCTCCGGCAAATAGGCCCTGTTCTCCGCCTGAGGTTAAACGAATGGACGTATGGCCGGTGCAATGACCGGGGGTAGGAAAATATTCGAAGGCTTCATCAATCACGCCGCCTGAAGCCGGAATGAAATCGGCCAGGCCCGCCTCTACAATCGGCACTACGCTGTCGAGAAACGCAGCATAACCCGACACCGTCTTGCCCTGTTCAGTCAGGAAAAACTGATAGCTCTGTTGTGGAAATACATAGCGCGCATTGGGGAAAGTCGGCACCCACTTCCCGTCCTTAAATGAGGTATTCCAGCCCACATGGTCGGTATGAATATGGGTTATCAGCACATAATCGACCTGCTCAGGCGTAACGCCCTGTTCGGCCAGACGTTGCAGGAACGGATTATCGAGATCGCTAAAAAGTGGGGAAGGACGCTTCCTGCCGTTGCCAATTCCAGTGTCAATCAGGTAAATCTTGCCATTGTTTTTTACCAGCCAACCATGAACGCTTAGCGTGATTAATTCAGCAGCGTCGGTCCATTGCGGGAATAAAAAATCTGATTTGAATTCGAGCGAGGTTTCAAAGATTTTACTAACGACGGCCGTGCCTAGCTTGTGGCCTGAAAGCTGCTGCGACATAATGGACTCCAATTGATACCGAACGGTATCAAAATAATGAGACCGATCGGTATCATTCGTCAAGAGGTGATGATGAAAAATACAACAGAGCAAAAAATCCCTCCGCGAGAGCGCATTCTGGCCGCCGCAGAAGAGCTGTTTTATCAGGAGGGAATACGCGGCGTGGGCGTTGAGGCGATTGCCGCCAGAGCCAACACCACAAAGATGTGTATTTATCGCCATTTTGAATCGAAAGATGCCTTGGTGGCCGAATGGCTGCGTCTGGCCTCCGAAAAATATGACAACGTGCTCGAAAACTTGCAGGCACGATTTGAAGACTCCCCTAAAGCGCAACTGATGGGATGGGCGAATTTTATTACCGACAGGCTCCTTGCCAAAGACTGCCGCGGCTGTGCATTCGCTAATTCGGTTGCTGAAATACCCGATAAAGATCATCCGGCGCGCCAGGTGATTGAACGGCATCAGGTCAATCTGAGGCAGCGTTTAACGCAGCTGTGTGAGCAGGCGGGAATAGAGGATCCGCAGACCAGCGTCTCGGAGTTGATCTTTGTTGTTCAGGGCGCACAAATGGCCGCACAGAGTTCGGAGGACAATCATGCCATTGCAGAAAACTTACTCAAGATTGTTAGAAGAATAATCGATAAATAACGGTCATTTTCCTCTGTCTCAAAGCGGTCTAACCGTCATTGCGCCCCCCTGAGGGGTCAGGGGGCAAGGTCAGCCAAACGGGACTTTGACGGCGTCAATAATAAAATCCATTACCGCACGAATCTGCGGTGAATGCCTCAGGTCCGCGTGGATCACCAACCAGATTTCACGGCTAAACGACGGTCCATCGTAAGGAAGAAGCTGTAGCGTCGGGTCCGTATCGCCGAGAAATCTCGGCAGCCCGGCGACGCCAATCCCCGTTTTTGCTACAACGTACTGGCTGGTGATATCGCTGACCTCGGTCACAATCCGCCGACCGTTTGCCACACTCATTACCCACTTCTGATGCGGCATATCGGCTAAATCTTCGCCGTAGGCAATAAACTCCCACTGCTCGGGATTGTTGGAATGCTGATAGTCTTTGCTGGCGTACAGCGCAAAAGGCATATCGCCAATCTTGCGCGCGACGCTGGTCGGCTCCTCAGGCCGAAATAGCCGCACGGCGATATCCGCCTCACGACGGCTCAGTGAAACACGCTGTGCCTGACTGGCAATCGACATCTGAATATCGGGGTGCTGCTGTCGAAACTCGAACAACCGTTTGGCGAGAAAATTATTTCCCAAAACCGGCGGCGCACTGACCGTCACCTTTCCTACGCGCGGGAACTGTGCCGCCCGCGCCGCTCTCTCGACCGCAAAAGCGCTGACCTCCATCTGCGACGCCAACTCGGCAATCTGTTGGCCCAATGGCGTGAGCTGGCAGGCGCGCGGCAGCCTGTCCACCAGACGTACCTTGAGTTTTTCCTCCAGCAGATTCAGCCGGCGGCTCACCGTAGCATGGTCAACTTTTAGCGACCGCGCTGCGCCAGACAAGCTGCCGCTCTGTGCTACGGCATGAAAATAACGTAAATCTTCCCAGTCAAACATCGGTGCATTTTTCCCAGTTAACTGTGTGCTTTTACCGAATATTCGCACAGGCTGAGTCAGACTACGATAGCTAAATCTTGATGATGAGGAATGCATTATGGAAAGTCATACACCGGCTCGGTTGCGCTTAATACAGCTTGCGGCCTGCCTGGGTTTTGTCGTTGTTCTGCTTGACGTCAGCGTGGTCAACGTGGCACTGGAGGCGCTGCACACCCAGTTTAATGCCAGAGTGACCGACCTCCAGTGGGTGATAAACGCCTACGCGCTAGTGTTTGCCGCGCTGCTTCTGACCGCCGGTGCGTTGGGTGACAGGCTGGGTGCGAAACGCGTATTTATGCTGGGCTTTACCATTTTCACTGCCGGTTCGGTGGGCTGTGGGCTGGCTCCAGGCCTGCCCTTGCTGATATTCGCCCGCATCGTGCAGGGACTGGGCGCTGCACTGCTGGTGCCTGCTTCACTGTCACTCATACGACAGGTTTTTCTGGACGACGAGTCCCGCAGCCGCGCCGTCGGTTGGTGGGCAGCAGGCGGAGGCGTTGCGCTGGCTGCGGGGCCGGTGATAGGCGGATTTCTTATTGCGGCAGTGGGTTGGCGCAGCATCTTTCTGATCAATCTTCCCCTCGGCCTCATTGGGCTGTGGATTGTGGGACGCTTCGCCCCCGCCTCCGTCGCGCAGGTCAGTAAGAGTCTCGATCTGCCGGGGCAAATCACCGGTGCGCTGACCTTAGCCAGCCTGACCATCGCACTGACCGAGGCCAGCAGCCTGGGCTGGGGCAATCCAGTGATTATCGCCGCGTGCGCGTGCTGCGGAGTCTTCGCTGCGCTGTTCCTGTGGCTGGAAGCCAATAACCCCTCGGCGATGCTGCCGTTGAGCCTGTTTCGCCATCCGACCCTCAGCGGCGCTACCCTCATCGGACTGATAGCCAACCTGACGTTTTACGGCATGATCTTCACCTTCAGCCTCTATTTTCAGTTTATCCGTGACTTTGCGCCGCTTAAAACCGGCCTGGCCTTCCTGCCGATGATGGGGATTATGGTATTTGCCAATATCGCGGCGGGTCGTCTTGCAACCCGGATGGGGGCACGAACCCTTGCCGCCACGGGGATGCTCGCCTCGTCGGTAGGGTATTTGCTGGTGCTGCCCGGACTGGCCGACGGATCCTATGCCCAGATGGCTATCCCGATGCTTATCGCAGGGGGTGGCATCGCATTAACCATCCCGACCATTACCCACGCCACGCTGGCCGCCGTGCCGGGTTCGCAGGCAGGCATTGCCTCCGGCCTGCTCAACGCGGCGCGGCAGGTCGGTGGCGTCATCGGCGTAGCGCTGTTCGGATTTCTGGTCCGCCAGCGTGAGACGCGGCCGTTTTTGCAGGGAATGGAGCATGCGCTGGTGATTTCCGCATTGCTTTTGCTCGCCGCAAGCGTACTGGCCTTAAGATATTTGCAGGCGCGCCAGCCAGACGCCTTAGTGTCGCTGGACTCTTAAACGCTGGCTGCAAGCGTCGGGGGTAACCGGGCTTATCGGGCAGTTGCTTGCCACTAGGAGAGAGGACCGGCAATGAAACATAAGTTTCAGAACCTAAGGTTTTAATGACCTGCTCAGACGATGCGCCAACGGGGGAGACGCTGGCGCATTGATGTTGTCGTGAAGGCCGCATCAAGCCGTTTTTTCCTCGCTCTCACGCTCGCCCTGTCGCATCGATAACGCCGTCGCGCTGGCGGCATCAAACAGCGAAAGGCTTTCAATCTGCGAAGCCATAATCACCTTGCGAAAATCCATCGCCGAACGGGGTGATGAATCTAGCGTAATATCGTGCTCGTCATACCAGGCGCTGTAATTATGCTCGATGCAAAGATTTAGCGTTTTGCCTTCGCGATAGCCGCTTAGCATAGGAATTAATACCACGTTAGCAGTCGCACTATTTTCAAAAGAGGTAGTGTGTACCATGCCGATATATATCCGCCGCGATTTCAAGGTTATCCAGGCGAGATGGCCCTCCTCCATACACTGAAATAATATGCCTTCAACGCCGTTAGAGTGGGTGAGCCTTTTATACAGATCTTTCCTGCCTGCACTGTCTAATCTTGCGCTGCCCGCCCAGTTGGAGCGATAAAAACAGAAAATCACCGCGAAGGTCAGCATAATAATCACCGGCGCCTGGATCCCCAAAAAACTCCAGTTCATGAAGTCCATTTGCAGGTGATGATAATGATCGGCCAGCGAGTAGGATGTGGCGTTCATAATAGTCGACGTCAACAAAAGTACCAGCCAGATCAGGGCCGTAGCCACCAACCCCTGCAATACAAAAATGCAGCCGTAGAGTGCCACTAAAAAATAGACGTCCCAGCCGAAGGTGCGTTTAATTTTAAAGCGAGTGGACAGGTCGCGGCTGGTGTACCAATAACCGCAGACCATCAAGACCATAAAAACAGCCGTTCCCATTTTATACTCTCCTTAGCGTTTGCACGTGGCGAGCAAAATCCTCTTTAACCTCTTTGCTGCAAGTATTGACCGAGGCCACGCCGTCCTCATTGATAATAATGCGATCCCCTTCTTCTATCGCCTCTTCAATATCGCTCTGACTCATCACCTGCAAAAGAGATTCCGGGCTGGAAAAAATCGAAAATAAAAATTTGCGCATTACGACCTCCATGAATAATGCAATAAGCATGGCAGGCGAGTGTCTATTCATCTATAAGATAATTGGCGGTTTCGATCTGAAGGGGAAAATAAAAAGGGAATACCAAAAGGTATTCCCGTAGGACTGTCGTCTTGATAAGGCAGGATTATTCCAGCGGACCGCCCAAAATGGTTTCACACATTCCGTCAAGAATACGCTCACCCGTTTCCTCGGTCAGGTCGTGATACCACTGCTCGGTCAGCGCCATCTCTTTACCGTGGGTGACATCGCAGCGTTTTCGGGCCTTCAGCACCAAATCTTTAACCCGCGGCGCGCGTTTTTCCTGATAACGCAGCAACGCATCCTCAATCCCGAGCGAGTGGGTTTGCAGCAGATTCGCCAGCACCACGGCGTCCTCCATCGCCGCACAGCCGCCCTGCCCAATGTCCGGCGTGGTGCTGTGAGCAGCGTCACCCAGCAGCGCAATGCGCCCTTTCACCAGGGTCATAAACGGCTCGATATCGTGAATTTCGACGCGATTAGTGGTCTCAGGATTGATACCTGCAATCAGTTTCTGCACCGGTTCCGCCCAGTCGGCAAAATAGCGCTGTAGGTCTTCACGCACCGTGCTGCGGTCTTGCTCGAGCCCTTTTGGCAGAGGGACGTCGAAGAAGAAGTAAAAACGGTTGCCGCTTACCGGCATCAGTGACACCCGCTTGCCTTGACCGACAAAGGTGGTCCACTGGTCAGCCGGGGCGATGCTTTCATCAATTTCAACTAACCCGTTCCAGTTAACGTAGCCGGCATAGCGGCGCTCGGTATCATAGCCCAGCACGTGCTTACGAACGACGGAATGAGTGCCGTCGGCGGCTATCAATAAATCACCGTGGGCAAAGGTGCCGTCGTCAAACCAGGCGGTCACGCCGTCGGCGGACTCTTCCACGTGGGTCACGCGTTTGCCAAACTGCACGCTGTCGCGGCCATAGGTGTCGAGCAGCATCGCCTGTAGCTCAGCGCGTGCCACCGGGTAAGGCTGCTCGCCTACGCGTTGGACCAGCGGGTCCATGCTGAAACGGGTCATAGTCTGGCCCAGCTTGTAATCGTTGTACGCCATGTAGCGCATGTGTCCGCCCAACTCGCGCAGCGCGTCTTTCATGCCAAGATAGTTAAGGCATTTGACGCCGTTAGGCCAGATGGAGATGGCGGCACCGACCGGTTTGATCTCCTTCACCGCCTCGTATACGGCAGTCTCGATACCAAAGCGCTTCAGCGCAATCGCCGCACACGTCCCGCCAATACCACCACCAATCACGACAGCTTTCATGTTTTTCTCCTTGAAGTCTCTCAAGAGAAAAGCAATTTCCGTACCAGCTTGAAAAGAAGCTCTGATTTCACGCAAAACCCTTGTATACAATCGATGTATACAATGCTCAATGAAACAATCGTTACAAAGACGGGTTCAACGCACCAACTTAACGCACGAGGATGGGGCATTGAACGAATCTGGTGCACCCTTAGCACAAAATAGAAACAACCCAATTATTTCATAGGGTTAAATTATTACTATTGATTTTATGTTTAATGTCATTACAAATTTGCAACAATTAAACATTAAGAAATAATCAATTTTTGGCGCGCTTCACCAATGGCGATTACCCTTACTTTTCTTGAGGAGAACACCCATATGGAGAAAGTGAAATGCTGACACGTCGTGATATGTTGAAAATATCGGCCGCAGGCGCGGCAACCGTCGGTCTGACCAGCGCTCTGGTGAGCCAGGCCTCGGCGGAAGAAACCCGCAATCTGGCTCCCCCTACGACTTACCAACCCGCTCATAACGCCACAGCAGTTTATAAATACAAATACTCAGACAGCGTAAAACGCATTCTACCCGGTGGATGGGCACGCGAAGCCACGGTTAAACAGTTCCCGATTTCAGAAGGTATTGCCGGTGTCGATATGACGCTAGCACCGGGTTCCGTTCGAGAACTTCACTGGCATGCGATCGCCGCCGAGTGGGCATTTATGATTTCTGGCAAGGCACGCATTACCATCATCGATCCGCAAGGCACTTCGGAAGTGGCCGAGTTTGGCCCTGGCGACGTATGGTATTTCCCCAAAGGCTATGGCCACTCGATTCAGGCACTCGAGGGCGGCGCGCATTTTATTCTGACCTTCGATAACGGCCACTTCTCGGAGTTTGGCACTTTCAGTATCACCGACTGGGTGGCTCATACGCCGAAAGAAGTGTTGAGTAAAAGCACCAATCTTCCCGCCTCCATTTTCTCAAAAGCCAAACAGGGAGAAGCCTACATCGTCACCGGACGCGTTCCTCCTGCCCTGCCACTGGCGCGCAACAACGGGGGCCGAGACGACTCCCCGCTCAAACACCACTATCCGCTGATGAGCGTTCCTCCGTTCTTCGAAAGCGAAAACGGCAGTATTCACATTGTTTCATCAAAAGAGTTTCCCATTTCTCAAACGATGACCGGCGTCATCGAAATCATGAAACCCGGCGCGGTGAGGGAGATGCATTGGCATCCGAATGCCAACGAATGGCAATACTATATTTCAGGCAAAGGCCGCATGACGGTCTTTAGTTCACACGGTCACGCCGAGACGCAAGAGTATGACGCCACCGATGTAGGCTACGTGCCGCAGGGCTTTGGGCACTATATCGAGAATATTGGCGATGAGGATCTCAAGGTGCTGGTGGTGTTGGACAACGGCATTTATCAGGATATTTCACTGTCAGACTGGCTGGCTAAGACCCCTTCCAACGTGCTTGCCGACAACTTCCTCAACGGCGAGGCAGACTGGGACCCTCGACCTGCGGAAAAACTGTTTATTTCTAAAGGCGCTCAGTAACTTTCCGTTTGTGATTTGATGCACTCTCAGGCCCGGAATCGATTCGGGGCCTGGGACTCAGTCCACCGACGTCAGAACCCGACGGAGCGCAGATAGTTGAGACTTGCGGTCACGTCTCGCAGGCTGCTCTCGACGTTGCGGGGGTCCCGCTCGATACGGGTGTATCCTGCCTGAGGACGTGCTGTTTCACTTGATTCCGATCTCGACTGGCGTGCAACGCTTGAAGAACATGTCGAAACCGTCACGCCCCTGTAGTTATTGATTACTTGTCGGCAAGCTTGTGCAGAGACTCTCCGAACAGCCGAAAATGAAACATGCCGTCGAGAGTCTCGCCGCCGAGCGAACGATAAAATCGCGATGATCCTGCGTTACCTTTCTCCGACATCCAGTCGAGACGCAGGCATTCCCGCTCAACGGCCAATCGAGCGATATACTGCATTAAGCGCCTTCCCACGCCTTGCCCACGCTGAGCCGCTGAAATATATAACTCTTTGATATACATCTGCCCCGAATACCTCGGAGACGGATAAAGGATGTTCACGCAGGCGAACCCAATAATGGCCTCGTCTTGCTTGACTCGGATAACAATCACGCCAGAATCAGGTGCAAAAACACGTGACTCGAGGTAAGTCTCCATCTTTGACGGCTCAATAATGCCAGCACCAAAGTAGTGTTCCTCCATCTCGGTAAAAATCCCCACCATGCTCTTCCAGTCCGATTTTTCACACACGGCAATCGATAAACTCATCCTTTGCTCCCTGAGTTATTACTGATTTAGTTCTGATTCTTTCCTGAATATCTCTTTACCACAAAACCCCTCACGCTGCTCAACGCTTGACGTCACGCGCTAAGTAGGTAGACTGGGCTACCTACTCAATGTGCAATTAAACCAACAGGTGACGCCATGACGGAAAAAAAACCCGACGCAGGAGAGAGCGCTCGAGACCGACTCCTCAATGCCGCAAGAGTCTTGTTTTACAACGATGGCATTGCAGGAACGGGCATTGACGCCGTGGTAAAACGGGCGGGTGTCGCTAAAAAAAGCCTCTACAACAATTTCGCCTCCAAGGCCGAATTGGTCGAAACCTACCTGCATCTCCGCCATGACGAGTGGCTGTCGTTATATCAACGTCGTCTAGAGGCGGCGAACAGTCCGCTAGAGGGCGTACTGGCGGTTTTTGTCGCCTATGAGGACCATGCAGAATACGCCTATGAACGCGGATTTCGAGGCTGCGGCCTGCTTAACGCCGCCGCTGAACTCACCGCCGACGCGCCGGGCAGACAGGCCGTACGACGCCACAAAGAGCAGGTAGAGTCCATTCTGGCCACGCATCTTATTGAACTGACTCGGGGCGATGAAAAACGGGCAACGCTGTTGGCGAAGCACTTGGCCTTTCTGCTCGAAGGTGCGATGTCGCGCGCGGGCCTTGAAGGCAATGGTGACTGCGTTCGCCAGGCACGCAGCATGGCTATAACGCTGATGGAGGCACTATGACAATAAGCAGTGACCGCCGATTTGGTGGCATCACGGCGGTATTGATTGCCGCCATACTGTGGGGAACAACGGGTACTGCCGCGACCTTTGCCCCTCAGGTCAGCAGCGTGGCCATCGGTTCAGTCGCCATGGGCGTCGGCGGACTGCTGCAGGCACTCATTGCCTTGAGGAGTTTGCTGCGTTTTCGGCACGCCCTCGGTCAGCAGTGGCGATTGTTGATAGTCGGTGCTCTGGCGGTCGCGGTCTATCCGCTGGCATTTTATGCCTCCATGCGCATGGCGGGCGTCACTGTCGGCACGCTAGTCTCGATTGGGTCGGCCCCGCTGCTTTCCGCGCTGATTGAATACTGTCTCGAAGGGCAACGCCTTTCGCTGCGCTGGATGGCCGGTGCATCGCTTGGCATTGTTGGAATGTTACTGCTGTGTTTAGCCAAAAACACCGGGCACGGCGCGACGTCCGAGATGCTTCCCGGCATCCTGACCGGTCTGATTGCGGGTCTCACCTACGCGCTGTATTCCTGGGCCGCACGCCAGCTCATGCAGCGCGGCGTGCCTTCCAAAACGGCGATGGGCGCAACCTTTGGGGTCGGAGGCATCCTGCTAATGCCGGTGCTTTTCGCGACCGGAGCGCCTCTCCTGGCGTCATGGAATAATGCTGCCGTCGGGGCCTATATGGCGCTGGTGCCGATGTTCATCGGCTACCTGTGTTTCGGATTTGGCCTGGCGCGCATTCCGGCAAGCATGGCGACCACCTTGACTCTGCTCGAACCGGTCGTTGCCGCCGTTCTCGCGGTGTTTATTGTCGGCGAAAGGCTCACGCCCCAGGGCTGGCTCGGCATTGCGCTGGTCGGTATTTGCCTGATTTTGATTACCGCTCCGGCCAAAAGAAATTCAACGCTTTCAGAAAGCCGGGAAACGGTTTAAGTAAGGTATTCCTGTTGCCTGGTTCAACGTTTTTTAAGCGAATTCATCTCATGATACAATAGGCGCTTTGTTGTTTATGGTTACCTATTGCGTTATGAATTTATTGATAAAAAAGCTTAAAACCGCCTGCGATCACTTCTGGCCGCAGGCCGTTATATCCAGTCGGCGGGAACGGATCGTTGGCTGTGTCGGGGCCGCTTTCGGCATTATCCTGACCGAATGGCTATGCCGATTGTCAGTGGGTGAATCTGTCCCGTGGTTAATCGCGCCGATGGGAGCCTCGGCGGTACTGACGTTTGCCGTTCCGGCCAGCCCGCTGGCGCAGCCATGGGCGGTCATCGGCGGAAATTTACTCGCCTCAGTGGTTGGCGTAACCTGTGCGCTCGCAATCCCCGACGCCAGCGTTGCCGCCGCGCTGGCCGTGGCGATTTCCATCGCCCTCATGTTCCCGCTTCGCTGTCTGCATCCCCCCAGCGGTGCCGTCGCCATTACCGCGGTGCTCGGTGGCCCGACCATCACCCATTTAGGCTATGGTTTTGCACTGTATCCGGTGCTGCTCAATTCACTGTTGCTGACCGGTGCCGCGCTGTTGTTCAACAACACGATGAAACGCCGTTATCCCCATTCCGTTCACAGCGTTCGTTCATCTGTCCCTCCGGCCAGCGTGACGCCGCTGACGCCTGCCCCAACGCTTAGCATCACGGCCGCAGACCTTCAGGCCGCGCTGAAAGAAAACGCTGAAGTGCTGGATATCGATGAAGACTCCCTGCTTGAGGTCTTTTCCCGCGCCGAGTCAATTGCCCGACGCCGGCACGCGCTCGATGCCTCAGAAACTCAGACGCAACCCACCCGGATTGCCTCTTGAGCGTTTTCTGATGTCATCGTTCACGTTACGGCCTTGAGCCTGGCGACGCCCGGCGGCAGGTTTGAGTTAATTGAGTGGCGTCCTGAGGGCAGGATGCTGCTCTGACTCATGCCTGCTCCCACGAAGGCCATGGATCGCTAAATTTGACCCAAACCTTGACCCCCATCGACATCTCCTCATCGCTCAGCAGGCAATCGTCCAGTTTGGCGCGCAGACCCTGTTCATCCATATCGATACCGATGAACACCAGCTCCTGACGTGCATCACCAACGCCGTCTAACCAATATTCGAGGATAAATGCCAGCGTCTCAGAGTCCTCAGGCCAACGTTCTTTCGGCACACTCGCCCACCACATACCGGCCTTGTCCTGCCGCGATACGCCACCGGCCTGCGACCATTGTCCGGCAAAGGTCGGCCTGCTCGCCAGCCAGAAGAAGCCTTTCGAACGGACGACGCCGGGCAGGCCATCGTTAGCCAGGTCGGCAAAACGCTGCGGATGAAATGGACGGCGAGCACGATAGACGAAATGCGTAATGCCATACTCTTCGGTTTCTGGTGTGTGCTCTCCGCGTAACTCCTTAAGCCAGCCAGGAGCCTGAGCAGCCTGTTCGAAATCAAAAAGCCCGGTGTTAAGCACCTTGTCTAACGCCACCTGCCCGAAGGAGGCGACCTCAATGTTGGCGCGCGGATTAAGACTGTGCAGAATGGCATACAGCCTGTCCTGCCGTTGGACGCTGATGAGGTCAACCTTATTGAGCACGATGACATCACAGAACTCAACCTGCTCAATCAGCAAATCGACCACCGTGCGATCGTCAAACTCACCGAGCGACTCCCCTCTTTCCCGCAGGCAGGTGTCAGACTCGTAGTCATTAAGAAAGTTAAAGGCATCGACCACCGTGACCATGGTGTCGAGCCGGGCAAAGGTTGACAGGCTTTGCCCGTCATCATCGGTGAAGGTAAAGGTCTCGGCGACCGGTAACGGCTCTGAGATACCGGTCGATTCAATAACCAGATGGTCGAATCGTCCGGCTTTCGCCAACCTGTCGACCTCAATCAGCAAGTCTTCGCGCAGCGTGCAGCAGATACAGCCATTGCTCATTTCTACCAGCTTTTCATCGGTGCGCGACAGCTCGGCACCGCCTTCTCGCACCAGCGCCGCGTCAATATTGACCTCTGACATGTCGTTGACGATGACTGCGACACGCAGCCCCTGACGATTATTAAGGATATGGTTCAGTAACGTGGTTTTACCTGCGCCTAAAAAACCGGAAAGCACGGTGACCGGCAGGCGCGGGTCATGAAGGAAATTTGAAGATGGTGCAATGCTCTCTGTCATAGCCTGACCTCTGAAAAGGATGCCTTAATAGAATTAATTGTTATGTTATAACATATCAAATTAAGATCAAGCTTATCCTGACCGGACATGTGGCTAACCAGGAAAAAAATCAGCCGTTAATAGGTGATGACAATCACAAATCTACATTTATATTCATCTTGAAGGGTCACAAAAATATCGACCCTCTAAATTAATTTAGATTAAAATCAAATAATTAAACCAAAAAATAATCATTTATTTCATTTTTAATATCAATTGAAATTTTCATTTCTTTGGCATAGCCTCTCTCCCGTTGAATTGATCATTGAGCCACTGCGCTACTTCTTACGGGAGTTGTAAAAATGAGCCATACCCTGACGCCAGAAATTTTGCTTCAGCAGGAAGCTGAACACCGTTTTGACAATCTGGATTTTGATTTCACTTCTGCATGGGAGATTGGCAGCGCAATTCGTCAGCGTGCGCTGGAGTCAGATGCGCCCGTTTCGATTGAGGTTTTTGCTTTCGGCCAACCGCTGTTTCTGACCGCCTTACCGGGTTCGAGTGCCGATAACCTGGAATGGATGAAACGTAAAAGAAATACCGTGCTGCGCCTCGCCCACTCCTCCCTTTATGCGGGGCTCAACTATGAGCTGACTGGCGAACGCATGGAGCATCACGCCTTTATCAATCAGGCCGAATACTGCGACCACGGCGGCAGCTTTCCGTTATTGACCCGAGCTGGCGCGGTATTCGGTGCCGTTAGCGTAAGCGGCCTGCCGTCGCAGGATGACCATGCGCTGGTGGTTTACGGCATCAGCCATTACCTGAAACACAAGAAGTAACTCGTTGCCAAGGACATCATGATGAACAGCGATTTTGTGAAACTGGCCATAGCCCCCATCGGCTGGACCAATGACGACATGCCTGAACTGGGCGATGAAAACAGCTTCCAGCAGTGTATCAGCGAGATGGCGCTCGCCGGGTTCAAGGGCAGTGAGGTTGGCAGTAAATATCCTCGCAGCCCGGCGTTGCTTAAACCGGCACTGGAACTGCGTGGGCTGCAAATCTGCAACGCCTGGTTCAGCACCTTCTTTGCCGATGGTCGTCGCGAACAGACGGTCGAAGAATTCAAGCAAACGCTGGAGTTCCTGCACAGCATGGGCGCGAAGGTGATTGGCTGCTCGGAGCAAAGCGGCAGTATTCAGGGCCTGCCTCAGCCGGTGTATGGCGAGAAAATTATCTTTAACGACTTACAGTGGCAGCGCGTAGCCGAAGGCTACAACCTTATTGCCGAGCTGGCGGCTGAAAAAGGGATGTCGGTTTGTCTGCATCATCATATGGGAACCGGTATTCAGACGCCGGCAGAAATTGACCGCTTCATGGAGGTTGTGAGCCACAACGTTTTCCTGCTCTATGATACGGGGCATGTTTATGCGTCTGAGCTAACTCAGCAGGCGGTAGTGAACGTGCTGGAAAAACATCTCGCACGCATCCGTCACGTGCATCTGAAAGACTGCCGGGACGAGGTATTAAGGCAGGTTAAAGACAAACAGCAGTCCTTTATGACCGGCGTTCGTCAGGGCATGTTTACCGTGCCGGGTGACGGCGTGATTGACTTTGCGCCGGTGTTTGAACTGCTCGATAAAAGCGGGTATCGCGGCTGGATGGTGGTCGAGGCCGAACAGGATCCGTCGAAGGCCAACCCGCTGGAATATGCCCTTAAAGCACGGAAGTTTATTCGCGACCAGACCGGCCTCTAAAACCCTAGGTATTTTATTAATTATCTCACGCGCCGCAGGGGTCATTCTTGCGGCGCTTTGCTAAAGCACTCTCCCACCAAGACAGTCAAGACCCTCGCCTAACTGCACGGGGGAAGAGGCGGGTCGAAGCCTACCTGGCAAAGGCAGCCTGTTTACGTTAGTGCTGCCGCGCCACTGACGGTACGATTAAGCGAAAACGGTTCTCAGATGCTGTTTCAGGCGCAGCACGTCGCTGTCGACAGAGGGGGATTTCAGCACGTCATAGCAGGAAAATGACGGCACCACCTCAACGCCGCAAAACCGGTAGTTAGCGGTATTGTGGGCGAAAACGTCATCGACAGATTTACCGGAAAACAGCGCCTGATGCGGGTTATTGAACGCCGCTTCAGGCGCATTCCAGGTCAGTGACAGCATGTATTTTTTGCCCTGCATCTTGCCACCGCTGCCGTACTGGCGGTCAGGGTCCTGTCTTGTTCGACCGTCATCGGCCAAAAAGCTCTGCTGCATCAGGCCTGCAGTAAACACTTCATCAACATATTTTTTGTAGATCCAAGGGTTACCAAACCAGTAAACCGGCGACTGGGTGATAATAATGTCGGCCCAGAGATGTTTCTGCACCTCTTCATTAATTTCATAACCCTGGTCAATGTGCGTGTGCTGTACCTCATAACCCAGACTGTGCATCTCTGCGGCTAGGGTATCCACCAGCAGCTTGTTCAAACTGCCGGAAGACATGCCTTCGTAAAACTGGTGCGCATTGACGATCAGTACATTTTTCATGTTTTCTTCCTGTGCGTTTATTAATGAGTCCGGCGTCATTCCGGGCTGATACACAAGAAGATACGCTACCCACACTCTGATGATTAGAGGGGGGAATGCGCATAAACTTAGAAATGCGACTTCTGAATCGAGGCAGTAGGCCTGACTCAGCCATGCGGCCTGTAGCGCAGCCTGTCGAGAAGCAGTGAAAATGCGGGAGTGTGCTGCTTTCTGCTGGGATAATAAAGATGATAGCCGGGTAAAGGCTCACACCAGTCCTCCAGCACACGCACCAACCGACCTTCTGCCACATGCTCAACAATTTGGCTTTCATAGATGTAGACCAGCCCCAGTCCCTTGAGCGCGGCGTCTTCAAGCATATTGCTGTCGTTAACTATCAGCGCGCCGTCCACCTTAACGTCCAGTGCGCTCTCCCCCTTTCGGAACTCCCAGGCGAAGAGGCCCCCGGCGGTCTTCTGCCGATAGCGTATACAGCGATGCTCGCCCAGTTCTCTCGGCGTTTGCGGTGGCGCATAGCGGGCAAAATAGTCCGGGGTAGCGACCACCGCCATGCGAATATCCGGGCCGACTCTCACCGCCACCATGTCTTTCTCGACCTGTTCACCGAAGCGAATTCCCGCGTCAAAGCGTTCGGCGACGATATCCGCCAGCCCTTCGTTAACGTCGATTTCAACCGTGATGTCAGGATATTCAGCCATAAACGCCGACAGCGCGGGAAAGAGTACGGTCTGCGCGGCATGTTTAAAGGTGGTGATGCGCAGATTACCCGCTGGCCGATTGTGCAATGTCTTCAGGGTATCTATCTGATTATTGATGCTTTCCAGTGCCGGTTTTAGCGTTTGAAAAAAACGCTCCCCGGCGTCGGTCAGCGAGAGGCTGCGGGTCGTTCGCGAGATAAGCCGCGTTTCAAGCCGCTGTTCGAGCATTCTCACCGCGTAGCTCAACGCCGACTGAGAAAGTCCCAGTTTTGCTGCCGCACGCGTGAAACTGCCCTCTTCTGCGACGGCAATAAACGCCGCGATATCACTAAAATCGCCGTTTCTCATTCACTCTCTCTTAATCAAAATCGCACCTTAGCGCAGGCTACCCGTTGCATAGCCCCCCGTCCAGCCTCTGTCTTGCCGAGTCTGAATAAAGCCCCTGGCACCGGCAATTTTTTTAAACAGCATGTTGGCTCGTTCGCCCCCGCCACATTCCAATATTCTTTCTTTTTTTCTGGTACTTAGCTTTATCCTTCTGCCGAAAATAGATAGCCGGAATTGATCTAACCGGCCCCGTCTAGCTGTGACAGGATGGTTATCCAGCGCCTATGCGCCACATCATTCATGAGGAGTGCCTATGTCCACTATTGAAGTTTCCCCTCAGGCCGCCGACGTGCGGGTTAATTCACCGGAACCGCTGGCCCCTCTTCCGCGCCCTGCCACGCCAGCGCAGGTGATTAAAAACGATGCCGAGGCTATTGCCGTCGCCGAGCGCCTGGCAAAGGTGTTTGCTGAGGGTGCGGCACGCCGAGACAGAGAGGGACTGCTGCCGATTGCCGAGCTTGATGTCTTCTCGCAAAGCGGGCTATGGGGCATCAACGTGCCTAAGGCCTACGGCGGTGCCGAGGTGTCTTACGTTACGCTAGCGCGGGTGATTGCCATTATCTCCGCCGCCGACTCTGCGCTGGGACAGATCCCGCAGAATCATCTTGCCGGCGTAGCGCATTTGATAGCCGACGGCAGCGAGGAACAGAAAAATCGGCTGCTGGCGGGCATATTGCAAGGGCTTCGCTGGGGCAACGCGTTTTCGGAAAAAGGGTCTAAAACAGTCGGCGATTTTAAGACCACCCTGCGCCGTGAGAACGGACAACTGGTGGTCAACGGTGAGAAATTTTACGCCACTGGCGCACTGTTGGCGCATCTGGTGCACACCGTAGCGGTCGATGAAGAGGGGCACGTGCAGCTGGTTATCCTGGAGCGCGACGCCGAAGGCCTGACCGTGATTAACAACTGGTCGAGTTTCGGGCAGCGCACCACCGCCTCGGGAACTGTCCTGCTTGACAACGTGCGCACCACGCCGGAAAACGTTATTCCGGTCTGGCAAGCGTTCGACCGGCCTACCGCCGCCGGTCCGATATCACAGATTATTCAGGCCGCCGTCGATGCGGGCATCGCACGCGGCACTATCGCCGACACGCTGGCTTTCGTGAAGGAGAAATCCCGCCCGTGGATAGACAGCGGGCAAGAGAAGGCCTCGGACGATGTGTTTACCCTTGCCGCCATCGGCGACCTGCAAATCCGCCTGCACGCGGCCGAAGCGCTGCTGTGGCGCGCCGGTGAGTTTATCGATCTCGCGCTAAAAACGCCGAATGAGGAGACGGTGGCCGCAGCGACTATCGCCACCGCTGAAGCAAAAGTCCTGACCACCGAGATTGCGATTCTGGCAGGCAATAAACTGTTTGAACTGGCGGGAACCCGTTCTACGCTGGCCGAATACAATCTCGACCGCCACTGGCGTAATGCACGTACTCATACCCTGCACGACCCGGTGCGCTGGAAATATTTCCACGTTGGAAACTACTATCTCAACGGCGTCAATCCCCCGCGCCACGCCTGGAGCTAACGCCTGTCTCCCGCCCTCTCGGGCGGGATTTGATCCCCTTTAACGTCTAAAGCGCGCCGCCGGGTGCGTTGACGGCAATCGGTCATTGTTGAACAGTTTTGCCCTTAACGAACCCGGCTGATACTCAGTCTTGTAACGACCACGCCGTTGAAGCTCGGGTACCACCAGATCGATAAAATCGATATAGCTCTGTGGATTTACGATGCGCGTCAGGTTAAAGCCGTCGATACCGCTTTCATCGACCCACTTCAGTAGCTCATCGGCCACCTGCGAGGGGTTGCCGACAATCAGTGAATAGCGTCCGCCCATCGCGTGCTGTTCCAGCAGCTGACGACGCGTCCAGCCGCTGTAGGCCTTGCTAACCGACTCGATGGCGCGCGTCGGCCCGCTCTGAATCGGTTCATCGAGCCCGAACTGCGAAAGGTCGATGCCGGTGGAACTGGAGAAATGCGCAATGCCTGCCTCCGGGCTGGCGTAACGAAGATACTCCTGCTGCTTCTCCTTCGCTTCACGCTCGGTGGGTGCGACTATTACCGAAACGCCCATAAAGACCTTGAGGCAGTCGGGATCTCGGCCCGCGTCCTGTGCGGCCTTGCGCAGCTTGTCCACCTGCGCCCGCGTTGCCTGCGGCGTACTGCCGCTGACGAAGGTGCATTCGGCGTGCCGGGCGGCAAACTGCAGGCCGCGCGCCGAGCTGCCCGCCTGAAACAGCAGCGGCGTGCGCTGCGGTGAAGGCGACGAAAGGTGGTATCCCTCAACCTGATAAAACTCGCCCCGATGGTGAACCGGATGAATTTTACCGCTGTCGGCGTACAGGCGACGCTGCTTGTCGGCCACGACCGCATCGTCTTCCCAGCTTCCCTCCCACAGCTGATAGCTCACATCAAGGAACTCGTCGGCCTGATCGTAGCGGCGATCGTGGCTCAGCAGCTCGGTTTGCCCCATCGCTCGCGCGGCGCTGTCGAGATAACCGGTCACGATGTTCCAGCCCACGCGGCCGTCGGTAAGATGGTCGAGCGTCGAAAACCGGCGGGCAAACGGGTAAGGCGCCTCATAGCTGAGATTGGCGGTCACGCCAAAACCCAGATGTTCGGTCACGCTCGCCATCGCCGAAACCAGCATCAGAGGGTCGTTAACCGGTAGCTGAATAGACTCTTTGGCGGTCAGGGCAATCCCCTGTTGATAAACGTCGTAAACCCCGAGAATATCGGCGATAAACAGCCCGTCAAACAGCCCGCGCTCTAACGTTTTGGCTAAATCCAACCAGTATTTCAATGAGGTAAATTCGGTGGAACGGTCCTGAGGGTGCGTCCACATGCCGTGGTGGATGTGCCCCACACAGTTCATATTGAAGGCATTCAGCAGCACCTTCTTGCGTGGCTGGCTCATATTGTCCCTCTACGCGGCGGCAAAACGCCGTTTAAGACATAGTTGCCTATGACCGGATATTTCCAGCGCACCGGGTCATGCAGCGTGTGCGTACGCGCATTGCGCCAGTGGCGGTCAAGATTGTGCTCACGCAGCGCTGAACGCGTTCCTGAAAGCTCAAACAGCAGGCTTCCCGCCTCAAGAGAGACCTCGGTGGTCCAGGCCCGCACCACCGCAACTTGTACCGATGCCTCGGCGACGGTGGACGCATTCGGGTCACGCTGTGCGATATCAACCGCCTCTCCCGCCTCCTGTAATAGCGCATCCCCCGCCTGCAAGCGTGCCGCAAGCTGACCCACGCGGTCGAGTGTTAGCGGATCGTCGCTCGCGCGGTCCAGACCAGAGTCCGGCCACGGACGGGAGCGGGTATTAATAAAATTCAGCATGTCGTTGAAGGCAGCACGAGCGATACCCTGATCGATAGCGGCATGCATAATCTGCGCAAATGGCCCGACGGTAGTCGGCCGCTCAAAGGCGCTGTAAAACGGCACAATGTCATCAGCATTCACCGAGACCTCTTCAAACACCACCGTGCCGCTGCCGGTGGTGCGCTGACCAAAGCCAGACCAGTCGTCGATGACGTTGACGCCGTCCTGATGCCGGGGAACAAACACCAGTTGCTCTTTGCCCTCGGCGTCGCGCGCTGCGGTAGGTATCCGGTCGGCAAACAGCGCGCCGGTGGCGTAGAATTTTCTGCCATGCAGCAGATATTGGCCGCCGTTGGGCAACACCGCCGTGCTGCGCTGATGCGCCGAGGGGGACGAGAACTCAGCCAGCGCATTGCCGAGATGCACGCCCGCCAACACCTCGCGATAAAGCCGCTGCTGCTGTGCCTCACTGCCGTTGATGCGTAAAACTTCGAGAGCATAAAAATGGTTTTGTGGCACCTGGCCAATAGCGCCGTCGGCCTCGCTTAATATCGCAATAACCTCGGCCACGACTGCCGCAGAGACCTCTGCGCCGCCAAGGTGTTTCGGCACGGTTATCCCGCCCAGACCGGAGGCAAACAGAGCTTCGAGCGGTTTGAAGGGCAGCACTCTTTCTCGGTCACGCTCGGCGGCGTCGACGCGAAACGCTAACGCCAGTTCTCGGGCAACGCTCAGCGCCTGCTGCGCCGAAGTGATAATGCTGGCGGGGTTTTTAGGGCTAACCTGGCTTATTGTCATCGTGGTGTCCTTATATCCAGGCGTGTCGCACAGGGAAAATACCGTTAAGGTAATAATTGCCGATGGCGTGATTCTTCCAGCGCACCGGGTCGTGCAGCGTGTGTGTCCGCGCGTTGCGCCAGTGGCGGTCCAGTCCGTGCTGGCTAAGCGTTGCCCTGCTGCCGCCCCACTCCAGCAACTTTTCGCTCGCCTTGAGCGCAATCGCCGTGGTCAACACTTTGGCTTCGGCAACGGCGATAGAAGCGCGGGCCGCCGTGGCGGCATCGAGGTGGGCAGGGTTAATCTCGTCCAGAACCCTGGCGGCACGTTTAAGCAGCGCCTCAGCCGCCAGCAGTTCAACGTAAATGCGGCCCACGTCGGCCTGCAGCTGAGTGTCATCGGCGTTACGGTCGACGCCAGCGTCTATCCAGGGCCTCGACTGCTCAAGAATAAATTTACGAGCGTCTTCAAACGCACCGCGCGCGATACCGGCGTCGATGGCCGCCTGAATCAGCTGCGAAACCGGTCCGCGTAGTGAAGGTTTATCGGTGGCGGGCACTTCGACCAGCCATTTCGGGTCGACCAACACCTCGTGCAGACGCACCGTGCCGCTGGCGGTGGTTCGTTGCCCTACGCCGGACCAGTCGTCGATAATCTCGAGACCCTCGGCCGGACGCGGAATAAACGCCAGCACCGCCTTGCCGTGGTCGTCTATCGCGGTAGTCACCACGATGTGAGCAAACAGTGCGCCAGTGGAGTAAAACTTCTCGCCGGTCAGGCGTGGCCCGTCGGGAGACTGACGCAGGCGAGCCAGTACCTCACGGGTATGCCGCGTATTCTTTTCCGGGCCGCCGTTGCCGAAACGATGCCCAGTCACCACCTTGTTGAACAAGGCGGCTTTTTGCTCATGCGACGCCTCATCGCGCAGATATTGAATGAGGCCAAAATGGTTCTGCGGAATCTGTCCCAGAGAGGGATCTGCGGCGGAAATCAGCCGGAAAACCTCTGCCACGGTACGATAAGACAATCCGCCGCCGCCAAACTCGCGCGGCACGGAGATACTGCCCAGCCCCAGACGGCTGAACAACGACAGCGCCTCCAGCGGATAAAGGCGTTCACGGTCGCGCACTACCGCGTCAACGGCAGCAAGTTCGGCGACCGCGCGGGCCGCCTTAAGCGCCTGCCGTTCGTCGGTGATTACCGCCGCCGCTTCGGGGGCGCGCCAAAGGTTTTCTTCCTTGAGGGTCATTAGGCTCTCCTCACTCACCGTTGCCAATTTGCCAAATAAACGTCGGTTCATTTCCGTTAACCTCCCAATCGCCGACGTTACGCGATTTATAGATAACCGGATTGTGGGAAGACACCGTACGTGCGTTTCGCCAGTGGCGGTCTAGTGCCTTAGAAGTACGCGTATCGGATGCACCGAGTGCGTTAAACAGCTCGGTGGCGGCACGCGTCACCAGATCGGTGGCAATCACCTGCGCTTTGGCAGAGTCGACCTCGGCCTTTACGTTAGCCTGCTGAATTGCCGCTTCGTCGCCGCTGTCGTGCAGCTCATAAGCCTGTTGCAGTGCCTGAGTCGCCTGCTGAACGGTGGCATCAACCGCATAGGCCCAGCTGGAAATCTGCCCGACGACCTGCAACACCTGCACGTCCTGCTTCACCAGGTTGGCGTTGCTGTGGCTGTAGATGCGCTTGCGGTTGGCGACGCCCTGCGCCACGTCGCGGGTGATCGCACGGCCAATACCCGCCAGCGTTGACAGCAACACGTGCTGATAAAACGCCGTCTGATAACGGAAACGTTCGCTGAAGTCATAGACGTGTGGGGCCTCCACCTTCGCCTGCTCAAAACGCGTGGTGCCGCTGCCGGTCAGGCGCTGACCGAAACCGTCCCAGTCGTCCTCACGCTGTACGCCCGTCTGATGGGTGTTCACCAGCGCAATCACGTCACGACCGTTGTCACCGCGCTGGGCGTAGACGTCAATCCAGTCGGCATACAGCGTGCCGGTGCTGTAAAACTTGTGGCCGTTGAGCGTCCAGCCGTTTTCGCTCGGTGACACCTTGGTGACCACTTCACCGAGCTTGAGATTGCCGATTTCGGTCCAACCGCTGCCCACCAGCTCACCGTCGGTAAAGCGGCGGAACCAGCGTTTTCGCTCTTCGCTGTCGGGCTGATTAAGTCTGTCTTCCACGAAGGCAAAATGCGCCCGCAGCGCCTGCGGCAGGTTGGAATCCGCCTCGGCAAGTTCGGTCAGCAGTTGAAACAGCTGCGGCAACGTAGCGCCGAAACCACCCTCTTCGACAGGAATACGCAGCGTGCCGAAGCCAGCCTCTTTTAGCCAGCGGATCGGCTCTACGGCAAGCTGGCGGTCCAGCTCACGCTCGACGGCCCCTTCGGCGATGCGGGTAAATATCGGACGGAAACGGGCCGCCAGGGTTTGATAGTCAGTCGTCAGTTGCTTAGGCATGGTGTTCTCCGTTTTCAGAATGGTCATCAATATCGCGACGAGTCGGCTCAAAGCGGACTACCAGCAAGAATACGATGGGCAGGATGGCGCTCAGGGAGACAATCCAGAACATGTTGGTACCGAATGAAGCCTGAAGGATCGGCAGAATAAACAGCGCCAGAGCACTGCCGATGCCCGACAGCGAGCGGCTGAAACCCACGCCGGTCGCGCGAACGTGCGTAGGATAAGACAGCGCCGGATAGATCATTATCTGCGCGCCCGGACCAAAGCCTTCGGCAAACAGCCACAGGCCGAGCATCAGAATGGCGAAGATGACGCCAACCAGCGCCGTCGGATGACCAATCAGCGCCAGTGAAATCAGGGCGATAAATTGCAGGGCAAAACCGGCAATCGCCACGTGGCGCGACGGGAATTTCCACGCCAGACGCATCCCGAGCAGCCCGCCGGTAAAGGCGAACAGCGCATTCAGGCCCAGCGAGGCAGAGATGGTTTCAAACACGCCCGCGCCGAGGAACTGCGCCAAAATTGACGGCAGGAAGAAAGCAATCGCGGTGTATTCAAACGAGACACAGACGTTCATCACGCCGGAGACCAAAGTCCGTTCACGGTAAGGCTTCTGGAAAAGCACGCGGAAGCTGACCTTCGGCGGCGCTTTCTTCTGTTCCTGAGCGACAGATTTATCTTCATGAGCGGTGATACCGTAAGAGTCGCGCAGGATACGTGCAGCACCGCTGAGGTCACCCTGATTGGCCGCCCACAGCGGGGATTCGTTCATAAATTTACTGCGCACGGCAATAATCAGCAGTGCAGGCACCGCGCCGAACAGCAGCGACGCACGCCACAGCCAGTCGATGTGCTCCTTTGGCAGCACAAAATAGAGGCCAAAAATGATCAGGAAGCACACCGACGAGGCCGCGTACCACATCGGGCACCAGGCGGCCAGCCTTGAGGCTTTATTGGCTTTACCGGTAAATTTAGAGAACTCGGCCAGATAGGCCATCGCTACCGGCAGGTCGATACCTACCCCGACCCCCATCAGGAAGCGCGCGCCAATCAGCACCCAGACGTTAGGTGCCAGACCGGCAGCGATCGCCGATACCACGAAGAACAGCATATCGGCCATGAATACCGAATAACGGCCGTACTTATCGGTTAACCAACCGCCCAGCAGGTTACCAACGATAGTGCCAATCATGATGGAAGAAGTGACCAGGCCGGTCAGCGTCGGCGTAAGGCCGAAGTCTTTGACCACATCATCGATGCCGTATGACAGCGTGGTCAGATCATAGGCATCAAGAAACACCCCGCCCAGCGCAAGGAAAACGATAAAGCGCGCGTAGGTATTTTTTTTCGAACTGTTGTTAATCAGTTTAGCGACGTCGCCAACCGATCCTATCGGTGTTGAATGGGACGGCGGCGAAGCAACGCCGTCGTCAATGTTAATCGTGCTCATAGAACCCTCGTGTTTTTTATTGTGCAGACCAATGTCGATAACAGTGGCAGGTGATAACACGAGTTATAAAGTGCAAAGAGAGGAATAACAAACAACAAATATGGATAACAAATTCAATATTATCAATAAGTTAATAAGTTATTTTGCAGGCAGCGCAAAAACCGGGTTAGCGTTAAGCGAACCCGGTCAATGACCCGAAATGCTGGGACTTATTGTGCGGAAACAGGCACTAAAACGTCTCTCACCAGAGGGTCATGGGTCTCTTTTAGCCACTGCTGCACGCGAGGGTCGGCGAAAGCCTTCTTCAGCTTGACGATATTTTCGTCATCCAGATAAGGTGTGCCGATCACCAGCTGCGAGGCGAAGGTTTTCGGTGCAGGAGGGAACAGAATGCCCTTCTCGCGTGGGACTTTACCGGCGTCAAACTGCGAAACGTAGCCGATGGCGGCATCCACAGAATTCAGTGCCCGCGGCATGGTCAGCAAATCCAACTCTTTGAATATAAAGTGATGCGGATTTTCTTTAATGTCCGACAGCTTGGCGGTGCGCGGTTCAACGTTCGGGTCCAGACCAATCAGGCCAATTCGCTGCAACAGCCACAGGGCCTGCCCCTGATTCGCGCCGTCGTTAGGCACGACGATCACCGCCCCCTGAGGTAAATCCGCAATCGAATGATATTTATCTGAGTAAATGCCAAACGCCCATTGGAACAGCGGCTCGGTCGGGGTAAGGGCAAACTTGTTGGCATCGACCACCTGTTTCAGCCACCACTGATGCTGATAAACCGTTGCCGCATACTGCCCGTCTGCTACCGCCCTGTCGGCCTGCACGGGATCCTGAAGCCCTTCGGCAATGATCTTGATGCCATAGTCCGGCGCAATATTTTGCGCGACGTACTCGATTAGCTTCTGTTCACCGGCCATCGCAGGCTCGAAGTGCACCTTAAGCGTGGTGCCGAAGGTCACCGCGTGACGCTGTTGCGAAGCAAAATGCCAGCCCACGGCGGCAACAACGATAACCACAACCCCGAGCACGATCCACGGCCACGTTTTTTTCTTTTTAATTTCAAAATCCTGCTGCGTCATGATGAATGTGTACCCTTTGCGTGTTGAAGAGAGGCAACCAGTCGATCGCCAATAAATTGGATCAGTTGAATGGTGACAATAAGCACAATAATGGTGGCTATCATGATGTGGTTATCGAAGCGCTGATAGCCGTAAACCACGGCCAGATAGCCGATACCGCCCGCGCCGATGGTGCCCGCGATGGCCGAATATTCAATCATGGAAATCAGGTTCAGCACGATACCCGCCACAATCGCAGGCAGCGCCTCGCTGATTTGTGCCCGGGTGATTATCTGCCACGTAGAGCCTCCCGACACCAGCCCGACCGCCGTGACGTCGGCCGGGAGTTCGCGCAGTGCGTTCTCCACCAGACGCGCAAAGAACGGCGTCCCCGCGACAATCATCGGGATCACCGCCGCAGGCGTGCCGATGGTGGTACCGGTGAGCCAGAAGGTGAACGGGATAATCGCCGCCATCAGTACCAGAAAGGGCAGCGAACGGCCCATATTGACCAGCCAGCTGAGGGCATGATTCAGGCTGGCGTGGGGAAACAGTCCGCGCTTCGAAGTGTTGAACAACACCACGCCGAGCAAACCGCCGAGCGTAACCACAAACAGCATCACGATGCCGACCATCAGCCAGGTTTGCAGGTAGGCCGGCACCATCAGAGTATGAATCTGGCTCCACGGCGTGTCCTGACTCAGCACGTCTACAGGTTTCATACCGCCTCCTGTAGCGCGGCGCGAGTCTGAATAATTTCTGAATTGATGCCAAGTCGATACAGCTGTTGAATCAGCGTCTGGGTGTCGAGCGGACGCTGAGTAAAGCGCACCGCGACCTGCATCCTTCCCGCCAGCCGTTCACCGACCTTCTCGACGTGCGCGGCCAATACGTCAACCTGCAACGGATACTGCTGGCTGAGCTGGCTTATCCAGTCGGTCGCCAACGGCCGGTCACCGTAGCTCAGTTGCAGCACCAGCTCCCCGTCGGCCTCTGTCGGGCGCAGCGGGAAAAGCTGTTGGCCCAGACGCGACTCCGGTTGCGCCAGCAGGTGCTGGAGCGACCCCTGCTGCAACAGCCTGCCATCGCGAATTTCGGCCACCGCGTCGGCCGCGCTGCGCACGACGTCCATCTCGTGCGTTATCAACACAATCGCCAGCCCAAACTGGTCGCGCAGCTGTTTCAGCAGGCTCAGAATCGACGCAGTGGACTCGGGATCGAGCCCCGAGGTCGCCTCGTCCGCCAGCAACACCGACGGCTTGAGCGCCAGCGCACGGGCGATGCCCACCCGCTGACGCTGACCGCCGGAAAGCTGGGAGGGAAAATGGTGCGCCTTGTCCTCAAGGCCGACGCTTTCGAGCAGCTGGCCGACGTGTTTTTTGATGTCGCGCGGCACGACGCCAAGCCACTCAAGCGGCAGCGCGATATTGTCCCAGGCGGTTTTACGTTGCAGCAGCGCCGAGGACTGAAAAACCGTGCCTATCGCGCGACGTTCACGGCGCAGCGCCTCGCCAGACAGCCGAGACAGGTCTTTACCGTTAACGCGAATGCTGCCTGACGTCGGTTTTTCCAACAGGCTGATGCACTTTGCCAGCGTGGATTTCCCCGCACCGCTCGGTCCGACCACGGCGGTTATCGAGGCCGAAGGCACGGTGAGAGAAATCCCTTTTAGCACCTCGATGTTTTTGCCCTTGGCCGCCGGTGCCGGATAGTGCTTATGCAGATTATCGATTTCAATCATGATTCCGCCGCTCCCTCAGGCTGGGCTTGTTTCTCGGCGCGGTGACGATAACCGGTGCCGGGGTGCGGAACCTGCAAACGCGGCCCCTGATTGAACAGCTTTTCGCGCAGCGTCCCTTGCTGATAGTCCTTCTTGTAGGCGCCGCGCTTTTGCAACTCAGGAACCAGCAGGTCCACAACGTCGGTGAAAGTTTCGTGGGTCACGGCATAAGCCAGATTGAAGCCGTCGACGTCTGTCTCTTCGACCCAGCTTTGCAGCTCGTCGGCCACCGTCTCGGCGCTGCCGACGATGAGTGGACCAAAACCGCCGATGCCGACCCAGTCGGCCAGCCCCTGCACCGTCCACTGACGGTTTGGATCAGCGGTCGAGAAAGTTTCTACCGCCGACTGAATGGCGTTGGTGTGCAAGTGTTTCAGCACCTGGTCGGGTTGATATTGACCAAAGTCGATGCCCGTCCAGCCCGAAATCAGCGCCAATGCCCCCTCATAGCTGACATAGCTTTTGTATTCCTGCCATTTGGCCTGCGCCTGGAGGTCGGTCTCGCCGACGATCACCGTTTGCAAATTGAAAATGAGAATTTTGCGCGGATCTCGCCCCGCTTCGGCGGCGCGGCGGCGGATATCGGCGACGGTCTTCTTCAGCAGTACCTTGGACGGTACGGCCACGAACACGCATTCGGCATGCTCGGCGGCAAACTGTTTGCCACGGCTCGACGCGCCCGCCTGATAGAGCACCGGCGTGCGCTGTGGCGAGGGTTCGCACAGGTGAATACCGGGAACCTGGAAGAAGGTGCCCTGATGGTTAATAGGATGAATTTTGCTCGGATCGCTGAAGATGCCGCGCTCGCGGTCGCGCAGCACCGCGCCCTCCTCCCAGCTGCCTTCGAGCAGCTTGTAAACCACCTGCAAATATTCGTCGGCGTAGTCGTAGCGCGCATCGTGATCGGTCTGTGCCTTATAGCCGATATTGCGTGCGCCGCTCTCAAGATAAGAGGTCACGATATTCCAGCCCACCCGGCCTTTGGTCAGATGGTCCAGCGTCGAAAGACGGCGTGCAAAAGGATAAGGATGCTCAAACGACAGCGACGCCGTCAGACCAAATCCAAGATGTTCGGTGACCAGCGCCATCGGCGTAATAAGCGCCAGCGGATCGTTAACCGGTACCTGCGTCGCATTACGAATGGCCGCGTCGTTGTTGCCGTTGAGCACGTCATACACGCCCAGCACGTCGGCGATAAAAAGGCCGTCAAACTTGCCGCGTTCGAGCAGGCGAGCGAGATCGGTCCAATATTCCAAATCCTTGTACTGCCATGAACGATCGCGCGGATGGGCCCAGAGACCGGGAGACTGGTGGCCAACACAGTTCATATCAAAAGCGTTTAGGCGAATTTCACGCTGCGATGACACCGTGTTTTGTGAAGATAAATTGTTTTGTGAAGACAGATCTTTTTGTGAAGACATAGCGTACTCCCTGGGCGAGAGAGGCAGCGTCCGCTGCCTGAATCAGCCGTGATTGTGGTCATTAAAATCAGAAAAAAATCAGAAAAATAAGCAACTGCTCAGAGGGTTTTCAGTGAAGCCGGACATCGTCCCGCCTGAGGAAATGAGGCCGTGTCTAACAGACTACGCGCCAGCGTTTCGGCGTGTTCTGCAACCTGCGGCAGGCCCATCAGCTCACCAAAGCGGCCACGCGCGGCCGGGCCGACCACGTATAAATGCGGGTTGGCGTTGCCGTGAATATTCAGCGTCTGTGACTGGGCGTTCACCCAGATGCCCAGCGCCAGCGGATCGGCCTGAATGGCTCCCTGCGTCGCCAGTTGGCTAAGCAACGCATCGCTGCTCAGCAGCGCGCCATGCGCAGGACCGGTGGTAACAATAATTTTATCCACCGTCAGAGACTCAGGCGTGGCACCGCGCGGCTGTAGCGTCAGCGTGATTCGCCCTTGGTTGTCTTCGGCCTTGACCAACCGCGCGGCCTTCACCGTCAATCGTCCGTCGTCCTGAAGCTGTTCCAGCACCGCACTGACCTGCGGCGCGATGCGGTAGCGGTGCACGTCCCACCATGGACGAAGATGGCGCAGGAAACGCTGTTGCTCTTTCAGCGAAAACTGCTGCCACAGGCGCTGGCCGTTGCTGCGAATATCATCCAGCACCAGCTGCCACGGCAGATTCAGCGCGGCGGCGGCTTTAATTTCATCACGGACACGCCGTAGCCAACCACGCGCGGTGGCAGCCTGCGGACGCGAATAGTCCAGCGCACGCGGCGCAAACTGTCCGCTGAGGTTCGGACGCGGCAGCTGCCCACGACGCGAAAATGCTGTGATTTCACCGCGATGCCCCTGCCGATGCAGAGAGGCCACCACGTCAGACATGGTGAGCCCGCTGCCGATAATCGCCACGCGGTCCGTGGGCACGACGCCCGCCAGCGCGTCAACCCGCCACGGGTTAGCGACCAGCGCGCGCGAATGCGTTAAATGTTTCAGCAACGAAGGCAATGCCGGAGGCGGGTGGCTGATGGCCAGCACCACGTCATCCGCCCGATAGCCTTGGCCTGAGGCGGTGATCACCGCGCCGTTTTCCAATGCAACGGCGCGGTCACGCACGTGGTGCAGTTTCACCGCTGAGGACGCGGCGGCAAGGCGGTAAAGCTCGTTGAGGTAGGCACCAAACTGGGCGCGCTGCGGATACAGCTTGCCGTCGTGCCAGCGGACCTCTGCGTCAATTTGACAGGCAGGCGAGGCACGGAACCAGCGGTCGAAATCACCCTCTTCGGCGGCCGAAAGATGCATGCGTTCAGCCGGAACGTTGATGCGGTGCGAAGGGTCACGGGTGCCATAGGCAACGCCGCGTCCCAACTGCTCGCGCGGTTCGATAACCGTCACCTTCAGGCCAGCGTGGCCGCTGCGCGCAAGATGAATCGCCAGCGCGGTGCCGGAAAAACCGCCGCCGACGATAACGATATGCCGCTCAGCCATGACTCAGCTCCGGCTGTTGCTGACGCTCAAGCTCGCGCACCAGCGGAATAACCTCACGGCCAAAGAACTCCACCTCTTCCTGAAAATGCAGGAAGCCCAGCAGCATCAGGCTCACACCGGCTTTTTTCAGCGCAATAATACGTTCAGCAATCTGGCGCGGCGTGCCGATCAGATTGGTTTTGAAGCCGTCATTGTACTGCACCAGGTCTTCGAGGGTAGATTTCGCCCAGTTGCCCTCACCTTCCGGCGACGCGCTACCTGCGTTTTTCGCCTCATGCTGGAAGCCTTTTACCGCGTGAGGATTGGCCTGCGCGACGATGTCTTGCAGCACTTGCTGCGCCTGTTGTTCCGTATCGCGGGCAATCACAAAGCCGTTGACGCCAATCTTCACCTGATGCTGGTTGGCGGCCGCCTTGAGCTGAATATCCTCAACCTGCTGGCGAATACCTTCAACGCTGTTGCCGTTAGTGAAGTACCAGTCGGAAACGCGGGCCGCCATGTCGCGTGCCGCGCGAGAGCTGCCGCCCTGGAAAATCTCCGGCAGCGGATTAAGCGGCTTCGGTTTCATCACATAGTCGCGAAAACGGTAGAAATCACCGGCGAAGTTAAAGCTCTCCTCCTGCCAGATACCACGCAGGCAGCGGATGAACTCTTCAGAACGCAGATAGCGCTCCTCGTGGTCCAGCCAAGGCTCACCGATGGCCTTGAACTCGCCGCGAAACCAGCCGCTGACGATATTCACCGCGATGCGGGCGTTGGTCAGATGGCTAATAGTGGCTATTTGCTTGGCCGCCAGCGTCGGATTCCACGGCCCCGGCAGCAGCGCGGCAATCACCTTGAGTTTCTCGGTCGCGCCCAGCAGGCCGTGGGAGAAACTGACCGACTCATGCTGGTTGTCTGCGCCATAACCGGCGGTGAAACGAATCTGCGTCAGCGCGTAGTCGAACCCGGCGCGCTCGGCAATCTGTGCCAGTTTGCGGTTGTACTCGAAGTCCCAGCCGGTGCGTTGATCAATATTGCTGATGACCAGCCCGCCGGAGACGTTAGGCACCCAATAGGCAAACTGAATCGGTTGTTCAAGAGAAGATTGGCTCATGGGATTTTCCTTAGCTTGCGCTAGTCTGCTTCACGGGACGACGGTCGCCGCCGATGGTTTCGCCAAAAGGTCCGGTATTCACGGTGCGCTGACGCTTTTCGGCGTTCGAGGCTAACGGCAGCAGCGGCATCACCAGCTCGGCAAAGCGATGCGCCTCTTCGAGGTGCGGATAGCCGGAGAAAATAAAGTTTTCGATGCCCAGCGCCTGATATTCGCGAATGCGTTCCGCAACCTGCTGCGGATTGCCCACCAAGGCGGTACCGGCACCGCCGCGCACCAGCCCCACGCCCGCCCAGAGATTCGGCCCAATGCGCAGTGAATCGCGTGAACCGCCGTGCAGTGCACTCATGCGGGCCTGTCCGGTGGAGTCCATCCGCGCGAAGATTTTCTGCGCGGCGGCAATCGTGTCTTCATCCAGATGCGCGATAAGTCGGTCGGCGGCGGCCCAGGCCTCCTCCTCGGTTTCACGCACGATCACGTGCAGACGGATCCCGTAGCTGAGTGTACGACCACGCTCTTCGGCACGCTGGCGCACCACGGCCAGTTTCTCGGCCACCTGCTCCACCGGCTCGCCCCAGGTGAGATAGGTATCAATCTGATTGGCCGCCACGTCGATAGCTTCTTCGGAAGAGCCGCCGAAATAGAGCGGTGGACCGTCCTGCTGGACCGGAGGGAACAGCACCTCGGCGCCTTCCACCCGAATATGCTCGCCGTGGAAATCGACCTTTTCGCCCTTCAGCAGGCGTGAATACACCTCAAGAAACTCTTTCGTTACCTTGTAGCGCTCGCCGTGGCTGAGGAAAATGCCGTCGCCTTTGTTCTCAACGGGATCGCCGCCGGTCACCACGTTAATCAGCAATCTTCCCTCGGAAAGCCGGTCAAGCGTGGCCGCCATGCGTGCCGCCAGCGTAGGCGGCTGTAGGCCTGGGCGCACCGCCACCAGATAACGCAGCTTTTTGGTGATAGGTGCCAGCGCGGAGGCGACCAGCCAGGAATCTTCACAGCTTTTTCCGGTCGGGATCAGCACGCCGTAGTAGCCGAGATTATCGGCGGCGAGTGCCACCTGTTGCAGGTAAGGCAAGTCGACCGGGCGGCCGCCTTCGGTGGTGCCAAGATAACGGCCGTCTCCGTGGGTCGGCAAAAACCAGAATACGTTGATGTTTTCCTGCGCTGATTCACTCATTATCCATTTCCTATATAACGATATCTGAATTTATTAGATACAAATTCACAGTTTGGTTATAAATAGAATTGCAGGAAGTGTGCCACTTCGCAGAAAATTTATTTTTATTACATTTCAATTATTTATAAACATTCCCTCTCGAATAATTTGCTGCATTTGCAACAATCGCTGTGCCTGCGCTGCTGCAAATGCAGCAATTTGACTTTTGGGCCCCTCGCCGAACCGCTTTCAGGGCGGTATTGTTTGCTTCCCTCTCACCTCAGGAGTGAATGATGCAGAATCATGGCCCAACGCTTATCGATCCCGCCTCGATTGCCTTTCAAAGCGTGCTCGACCGCCTCGCGCCAACCGACGCCACGGTATTGATAGTCGGTGAAACCGGTACCGGTAAAGAGGGAGTTGCTCGCTATTTACATCATCACAGCCCGCGTCGACAGCAGCCGTTTCTGGCGGTGAACTGCGGCGCACTGACCGAAAGTCTGGCGGAGTCGGAGCTGTTCGGGCATGAGAAAGGCGCTTTTACCGGCGCACGCGAGCGCCATCAGGGCTGGTTTGAGGCCGCCGAGGGCGGCACGCTGCTGCTGGATGAGATTGGCGAGCTGAGTCTGCCGCTACAGGTAAAACTGCTGCGCGTGTTACAGGAGCGCGAAGTCACGCGGGTCGGGTCACATCGCGCCGTAAAAGTGAATGTGCGGGTCATTGCCGCCACCCACGTCGACCTGAAGGGCAAACGCGTTGCGCTTAACAAAGGCTCAGACGTTAACTACTTACTGGTCGCGGCGCTGGAAAAGGCCGGGCTGAGCTACAAGGACATCAAGCCGGTGTATCTGGTGCCGGGCGACGCTCGCGCCGCCTTCCAGAGTGGCGATATCGACGCCTGGGTTATCTGGGACCCGTTCCTGGCTGAGGTAGAAACCAACGCCAAGGCACGAGAAGTGCAGAACGCCGAAGGTCTTGTGCCGCACTACACCTTCTTCCTCGCCAGTCGTAAATTTGCCGACACCTATCCGCAAACCGCTGAAAAACTGGTTACCGAGCTTAAGGCCACCAGTGACTGGGCAAATCAGCATCACGATGAGACGGCGGAGATCCTGTCGAAATCAACCGGTCTGGCGAAAAACATCTGGGCAAAAGCGTTAGCAAGAATGCCTTATGACGCGCAGCGTATGACTCCAGCAGTATTCAAGAGTCAACAGGTGTTAGCGGATAAATTCACCCAGGTTGGCCTGCTGCCGACCCCCGTTAATGTCAGTAGCGCGACCTGGTCATTGGACAAACACTGATAGCAAAAAGTCTGCCCCTTGCGGGGCAGACTCTATTTAATCTTCTCTAAATTTGTGCCTTTCTCAGGCCAGCGCCTGACTTTTTAGCAATGCCTCAATCTTGATTTGTTCGACGCTCAGCTGCGGATTAAACAGACCGGTAGAGAGGTAGGTCAACCCGCTGTCGGCAAGAAGGGTCACAATGCGTTTACCCGCATTCTCCGGGCGACGCGCAATCTCGCGTGCCGCATGCAGCACGGCACCCGAAGATTCGCCAATCAGAATACCGTCGGTTTTTGCCACTTCGCGCGCGGCCTGAACGGCCTGCCAGCTTTCAACCGCCACGACTTCATCAAACAGCTCACGGTCCAGCGTCAGCGGCACGCGCTCGGGTGTCACGGTGCTGAAGGCATGAACGCCGGTAATTTCCCTGACCTCAGGGTTATCTTTGTCGGGAATTGAATGTCTCCCCGGTTCAACGGCGATAAGCTTAATGTCCGGCTTGAGCTGGCGCAGATAACGCCCTGTCCCTGACAGCGTTCCGCCGGTGCCCACCGAGGCGACAACGATGTCGGCCTGCCCCGAGGTCTGCTGCCAGATTTCCGGCCCCGTGCTCTCATAGTGTGCCTGCGGGTTAGCCGGGTTCTCCAGTTGATAGGTGAAGAAGATATTGGGTTCCTTGAGGATAACATTGTCAGCCAGCCATTTGGCGGCGGCCACGAAGTCCCCGTCGCTCTCCTCAAGGATTTTATCGAAACCGGGCACCTGGCTAAACGGAATAATTTCGGCACCGAAAGCGCTGAGAATAGCGAATCGCTCCTCACTGAGTTTGTCGTGTAAATAAACGCGGAATTTATATCCCTTAGACGCCGCGATGGCCGCAAGACCAATACCGGTATTTCCACTGGTGGTATCCACCAGCGTGACACCCGGCTTTAATTTACCGGAACGTTCGGCGGCCTCAATCATTGCCAGCGCAATGCGGTCTTTAATACTGTGGTTGGGATTGAAATATTCCAGCTTGGCAAGCAGGTCAACGTTTAATTTATTTTCCTGGCTAAACCGCTTGAGCCTTAATAACGGCGTCTGTCCAACCAGTTCAGTAATTCCATTATGAATTGTCATGGTGTGCTCCACACATAATCAGGCAACGGGAACGTCGGCGCCGAGCAACTGCAGCGCCTGAGTACGTAATTCAACCAGGCGCGGGTCATCACGACGTCGCGGGTAGGGTAAGGGAACATCGATAGTTTCAATGATTCGGGCCGGACGTGGGCTAAAGACCACCACCCGATTCGCCATCAGCAGCGCCTCTTCAACGTCGTGCGTCACCATCAGCGTGGTAAAACGCTGTTCGCGCCACAGGTTCACCAACTCCTGCTGCATGCGAATGCGGGTGAGCGAGTCCAGTTTACCGAGCGGTTCGTCGAGGATGAGCAGACGCGGATGATTAACCAGTGCGCGGGCAAGTGCGGTGCGCTGCGCCATGCCGCCAGAGAGCTGATGTGGCCAGGCGTTGGCGAACTGGCTAAGCCCGACCTTTTCCAGCGTCTTGTCAACGTGGCTGCGGCCGTCGTCGGTCAGTTTACCGCGCGTTTGCAGCCCCAGAGAGACGTTGCCCCACACGCTGCGCCATGGGTAAAGCGTCGGATCCTGAAACACCACTACGCGGCTGGGATCGGGCTGCAACAGCGGGCGTCCGTCCTCAAAAATATCACCCGCGATCGGGTTATCCAGCCCGGCTACGAGGCGCAACAGCGTGGATTTCCCACAGCCTGATGGACCGAGCAGCGCGACAAACTCACCGGGTTCAACTTTCAGGGAAACATCTTCAAGCACCGGAAGCGTTTTTCCTTCCAGATAAAATGCGTGGCTCACCTGATTAATATCCAGCGCCAACCCTGTGGTGCTTTTAATTGTGTCGCCTGAAGACATGGCCTACCCCATTGATGGTTGTTCTGAAATAAAATATTCCGGTTTTTGAGGTAAAGGTAAATGCTTAATAACAGCAAAGCTAACCTGAAAAGTGAATAAGCGAGAGATGAAAATATTAATGCACTATTGTTATTTTATCCGTCTATCTAAACCTGCAACATTAAACGTTAATTCAAAATAGTTTCTTACAATGAATGTTCCTTTACCCCTGAAGTATTTTATTTATAAACAATGGCGGAATTAAATATGGCAGGATATACCGACTCTTCACGGCGTGCTTTTATTCAACGGGCGGGATTACTTGGCGCAGGGCTTGGCCTCTCCTCGGTCTTTCCCGCCTGGGCCGACACCGCGCCCGTCGACGCGGGCAAGCTGACGACGGTCAAACTGGCGTGGGGCCAGACGGCGGTATGTCAGGCCCCCATTTCCGTCGCCTTAAAACAGGGATTCTTCAAAAAATATGGCCTGAACGTGGAGCCGGTTAACTTCAGCGGCCCCACTGATTCGCTGTTACAGGCGATTGCCACCGGACAGGCCGACGGCGGTATAGGCATGGCACTGCGCTGGCTCAAACCGCTTGAACAGGGCTTCGACGTTGACCTGACCGTGGGCACCCACGGCGGCTGTATGCGCCTGCTGGCCGCCAAAAATTCCGGTATCAACAGCGTGAAAGATCTGGTGGGCAAAAACGTGGCGGTGAGCGATCAGGCCAGCCCGCTGCGTAACTTCTTTGCTATCCAGCTGGCGAAACAAGGGATCGATCCCGACAAACAGGTGAACTGGGTGCAGTATCCGGCCGACCTGTTTGGTGAGGCCCTGAAGAAGGGGGAAGTGCAGGCGATTGCCAGCGACGATCCGCAGGGATGGCTCATCAAGCATCGCTACGACCTGCAAGAGGTGGACAACAACATGAGCGGCGAATACCACACCATGACCTGCTGCGTGCTGGGTCTGCGAGGCTCGCTGGTGCGCGATAATCCGGCGGTGGCGCGTGCCATCACTCAGGCGATTGTCGACGCGCAGCAGTGGACGGCGGATAACCCGGCCGAAACCGCCAAAATCTTCGCCCCTTATGTGCCGGGCAATGTACCGATTGACGACATCACCGCGATGCTCAAGGAACATACCCACAATCATCACTCAACCGGTGAGCAACTGCGCAGTGAAGTGGCGACCTACGTTAACGAGCTGAAGCTTATCAACGTTATACGCCCTGAGACCAACGCCCAGCAGTTTGCCGATCACTACGTGCCGAACCTGCTTCCGGCCTCGCACGATGCCATGAACATGAAGATGGGCTAATAAGGAGTTGCCATGTCCAGTGATACGCTCGACAGACTAAAAAGCCCGGCTCTGAAAGGCCAGAAGCTGGCGCTGACGCCCGCATTGGGTATCGCCCTCCTCGCCTGGTGGGGCCTGGTGGCGCTCATGGTTTTCTGGCCGGACAAACCGGTCGGCTTTGCAACGCCGCGCTTTGTAGGCGAGACTCATCGCCTGTTCGCCCTCTTCTCGGCCCTGCTCACCGTCGCAGTATTACTGGGCCTTGTGGTGCAGTGGCGCTGGCTGTTTTCGCCGTTACAGCGGGCGGCACGCTGGTTAGTGGCGTTAGCGGTGTTGATTGCCATTTGGGAAACGGTGACCGCCAAACTTGCACTGCTGCCTGCCCCGTTCTTTGCGCCGCCTCGTGCATTGGTCGAAGCCTATGCAACCGACTGGTATCGGCTTGGCGACAGCGTGTTGAACTCGCTGAGACTTCTGGCGCTAGGCTTTATTTTTGGCAGCATCAGCGGATTTGTCACCGGCGTGGCGATCGGCTGGTCGCGCGGATTGGGGTATTGGGTGCATCCGATCCTGCGTTTTTTGGGTCCGGTGCCTTCCACCGCCCTACTGCCGCTGTCGCTGTACTTCTTCCCTTCAAGCTTCTCGGCGGCAATATTTCTTATCGCTCTGGCAACCTGGTTCCCGGTCACCGTATTGACCTGGTCCGGTGTCTCAAGCGTGGATAGTCGCTATTACGATGTTGCCAGAACGCTGGGGGCCAGCAATGTGTTCCTGATTCTGCGCGTCGCGGTTCCGGCGTCACTGCCGCACGTGTTTGTCGGGCTGTTTATGGGGCTGGGGGCATCTTTCTCGGTGCTGGTCGCGGCGGAGATGATGGGGGTCAAGTCTGGCCTTGGCTGGTATCTACAGTGGGCGCAGGGCTGGGCGGCCTACGCCAATATGTATGGTGCGCTGATCGTCATGGCCTTATTGTTCTCGTCGCTGATTACGCTGCTGTTTGCCGTGCGTGACAGGGTGCTGGCCTGGCAGCAAAGCGCGGTGAAGTGGTAGCAGACTTATTAACGGATATTATTTATCCCTTACGATTAGCGAATTAAAAAATCTCTGCTAGGTTTTAAACAGTTATTACTCCCTGTGTTCTAAGCGACTTTGCCCGCCTCGTGCGGGTATTTTTTCGTCTGTACTATAATGGGTTAGGAAAACACTTAGCTTTATTCTTTTCATTATTTTATTACACACAAGGGGAAGTATGAATTATCTCGCATGGACTGCAGCAACGGGCGGTTTACTCCTGCTAATGTCGCTCTCTTACGGCTGGATAAATCGCACACCGGTCCCTATTTTCGGTATTTATTTGCTGGTCGGCGTCGCCTGCGGCCCGTGGGGCTTCAACGTGCTTAATATTGACGTTCTGGCCCACTCGACGATCGTCAGCCGTATTACAGAAATCGCCATCGCGACCTCGCTGTTTATTACTGGCCTGAAGATACGCTTACCGCTGCGGGCCAGCATCTGGCGTATAGGCGTTCGGCTCGCCATTCCAGGAATGATCCTCACTGTGCTGGGCGTCATGGTGATTGCCCACTATCTGACCGGATTATCCTGGCCGATTTCACTGGCGCTCGCGGCCATTATCGCCCCGACCGACCCAGTGTTAGCCAGTCTTATCGCCATCAACGATGCGCGTGATGACGACAGTCTGCGGCTTTCTCTGTCGAGCGAGGCAGGGCTTAATGACGGTACGGCGCTTCCTTTGCTGATGCTGGCGCTGCTGTGGCACAACGCCGAAGGGGCACTCTCGACGCAGGCGCTTGTCCACTGGTTTACGATTGACGTCGTGTGGTCGCTGGTTGCCGGACTGGGGATTGGCTACGGTCTTGGCCGGCTTATCGGGCTTATTTCTACCCATTGGCGGCATGCACAGGGTGAGGTTGCGCCCAGCGATTTTATTGCCTTATCGTTGATCTGCCTAAGCTTTGCGCTAGCTATCTCGGTCGATGCTTCGGGCTTTTTGGCCGCCTTTGCCGCCGGTGTGGGCCTGCGTAGTGCCGAGCTTAAAGTGCAGAAAAAGAATCCGGCTGAAGAGGAGCAGGAGGAAAATCCCCCCGCCGAGATGATGATCAACCCGCATCTGCGCCACGCTATCGAGCAACGAAGCCCGCTAAAATCCATGGGCCTGCTGATTGGTGATGCGCTGTCTTTCGGCGATACGATTGAGCGACTCTTCGCCGCCGCGATTGTGATTGTATTAGGCGTCACGCTGGCCCAGCATTGGGAATTCATGGGCCTTATTCTGGCATTTATTTTATTCTTTATTATCCGACCGCTAGCGGTGTATTTATCGACCTGGCGTTCGTCTTATTCCCGTCAGCAGCGCATATTATTTGGCTGGCTGGGAATACGTGGCATCGGGAGTCTCAACTATATTGCCTATGCTTACACGCACGGCATGCAGGGCAGCGAGGCGACAATAATGACCAACTGCGCGCTGACGATTATTACCGCCAGCGTATTGGTGCATGGAATTACGGTCACGCCGCTGCTTAATTTCTGGAGCCGAAAATAAGCAGCGAGCGGCCCCCCGAATTCCGGGGCTTAACGCAGAGGTTTACACCAACTCTCGCAGCGCCTCGGCGGTGAAGTCTTTGAGTGCGGCCTGATTACCGGTGCGGATTTTCGTAACCCAATGTGGATCGCTCAACAGTGCGCGACCGACGGCAATCAGGTCAAACTCGTTGCGCTCCAGACGTTCGATCAACTTATCAAGGCTGGCAGGGTGCGAGCTTTCACCGGCAAAGGCGGACATAAAGTCGCCCGACAGGCCAACGGATCCGACGCTGATGGTGGCGGCACCGGTCAACTTCTTGGCCCAGCCGGCAAAATTCAACCCGCTCTCGCCGTCAATTTCAGGGAATTCTGGCTCCCAGAAGCGGCGCTGCGAACAGTGCAGAATATCCACACCGGCCTCAACCAATGGCAGCAACCAGTCGGTCATCTCCTGTGGCGTCGGGGCAAGACGTGCGGAATAGTCCTGCTGTTTCCACTGGCTGACGCGCAAAATGAGCGGGAACTCAGGCCCGACGGCTTCACGCATTGCCTTCACCACCTCGGCCGCAAAGCGCGAACGCTGCTTGAGCGTGGCGCCCCCGTAGGCATCGGTACGCTGGTTGGTTCCGGCCCAGAAGAATTGGTCAATCAGGTAACCGTGCGCGCCGTGAATTTCCGCGACGTCAAAACCTAAACGTTTGGCGTCGGCCGCGGCCTGAGCGAAGGCGGCGATAGTGTCGGCAATGGTCTCATCGCTCATGGCCTCACCGCGCGGTTCGCCGGGAGCTATCAGGCCTGATGGGCTTTCGACCGGGGATTCAGGCACCCAGTCGGTCAGGAAGCTGACCACCGAGCCGGTATGCCACAGCTGTGGCCCCATCTTGCCGCCCGCGGCGTGCACTTCATCGATGACCTTTTTCCAGCCTTTAAGCGCCTCGTCGCCGTGGAAGAACGGAATGTTGGCATCGTTTCGCGACGCGGGGCGATTGATAACCGTCCCTTCGGAGAGGATAAGTCCGACTTCGCCCTCGGCGCGGCGCTGATAATAGGCGGCAATATTTTCACCCGGCACGCCGTTTGGCGCGAAGGAACGGGTCATCGGAGCCATAACGATTCGGTTTTTCAGTGACAGGCCTTTCAGATGAAAGGGTTGAAACAGGGCGTCTACGTTTGATCTGCTCACAGGGTATTTCTCCGTTTAGGTTATCGGCATTCATAGTATAATGTGTATACTAGGTGTCAATTAGGCACTTTACAGCTACCAGGTATCTCCATGGAAACCACGATGTCCGAAATACAACCTGTTACCGGGATTAACTGCCCTCACCGTCTCTTGCTCGACCAGATTGCCGATAAATGGTCGGTGCTGATACTCGCACAGCTGTGTGAAAAACCTCTGCGTTTCAATATGCTCAAACGTGAGCTGGAAGGCATCACCCAAAAGGCGCTGACCCAGAGCCTGCGCCGCCTACAGCGTAACGGCATTATCGAACGGCGAGTTATTACCTCCTCGCCTATCGCCGTTGAATATGAAATCACGCCGCTCGGGCGCACGCTGAAAGAGCCGTTCAAGGCGTTGTATGACTGGACGCGTAACTATCTGCCGCAGGTTGAACAGGCGCGGCTGGCGTTTGATGCCAGCAATCCAGACTAAGGTTATTCCTTTTCGAGCCACTGAATGAAAAATTCACTAAAGGTCGAGACCTGCAACGGCTGAAAACGGCGCTGCGGATAGACAAACTGTAGCCCAACCTGCTTTTTATCATGACGGCTAAAGCCCAGAAAGCAGTCGGCCAACAAAACCTTGAGCCGCCCCTGTTCGACGTCTCGCTTGACGTCCCACCAGGATTTACTGGCTATCCCTGCGCCCGCCAGCACCCATTGGCGCAGCAGTGCCCCGTCATCGCAGACCATGACGGGCGTAACGCGCACGGTTTCAGGTGCGCCCTCTTTGTCAAAACGCCATTCATTGAGCAACGTACCGCGACTCTGCAGCGCAAGGCAGCGGTGATGATGCAGCGCCTGCGGCGCATCCGGTACCCCGTGTTTCTCCAGATAGGCCGGTGAGGCGACTATCACTCGGCGATTAGCTTTAATAAAACGGGTCACCAGATTGCTGTCCGGGAGATTGCCAAAGCGGATGCTCATATCCAGACGATGGGCTATAAGATCTACGACATCTTCGCTCAAAAACACCGAAACCCTCACTTCGGGCCATAACTTTGCGAAGTCGAGCAGCGCCGGTGACAGATACTGACGACCGAAATCGGAAGGGGCAGAAATACGCAGTGTCCCACTCAATGCGCCCTCTTTTTGCGTCAGTTTAGCTTCGGCCTGCACCATCTCCTCCAGCACGCGTAGCGCCGAATGATAAAACTCTTCTCCTGCTCGTGTCAGCGCAATTGAGCGCGTCGAGCGATTAAATAGCCGGGTCTGATAGCGCTCCTCCAGCGCCTTTAGACGCGCCGTCATGGTCGCCGGAGACAAATTCATCCGTCTGCCTGCCGCAGCCAGACCGCCCGCCTCCACCACTTCGACCAGTAAGGCCATATCTTCAAGCTTGCCCATATTATTCGGATTTCCTGAATAGATAATCAGTTTTTGTCGTCATTATCAAATACGGGTTGCAGAGGTAAAGTCAATACATCCCCCTTATGCAGGCGCAAAAGGGTGCCTGAACACTCACTCTATTTTATTGTGTCAATAAGGAATCAATCATGAGCAAACAACGTACTTTGATTATCGGCGGCGCATCGGGCATTGGTTTCGCGGTAGCGCAACAGCTGGCCGCACGGGGAGATAGTTTGATCCTTGCCGGTCGCAACGGCGAAAAGCTACAGCGTGCGGCTGAAACGTTGCGAACTTCTGATGCGCAGATTGAGACGATAGCCTTGGATATCGCCAATGAGGGAGCGTTGCGCGAGCTGTCGAAAACGTTGGGCCAGGTTGACCATATCGTCGTAACAGCGGGTTCACTGGCGCCGGGCGGCACACTCAGCGCGCTCGACCTTTCAGCGGCAAAACAGGCCTTTGACACCAAGTTCTGGGGCAGCCTTGCCGTGGTACAGCATCTTGCGAGTCAGGTCAAAACAGGCGGCACCCTGACGTTGACCAGCGGCTTTTTGGCGCGTCGCAGCGTCGCGGGCACGATGGTGAAAACGACCATCAATGCCGCTCTGGAGGCAGCGGTCAAGATTATGGCCAAAGAGCTCTCACCGCTGCGCGTTAATGCCGTGAGTCCGGGGCTTACCGATACCGAAGCCTATGCGGCTATGGTCCCCGAAGCACGCCAGCAAATGCTGGAGAAAGCGGCGGCTTCTTTGCCGGCCAAAACCTGGGGACGCGCAGAGGATATCGCCAAAGGATATCTCTTTATCATTGATAATCCGTTTGTCACCGGTTCAGTGGTGGATATCGAAGGGGGCGCGCTAATCGATTAATTTAATTTCGGCATCCCTCAGCCCCGCGGCTGCCTCTGCGGGGCACTCCTCATCTAAAGTCAAATAACCCTATTTCGATTAAGTTTTTATAATTACTGAATGTTTTCATTACTTAGGCGATTAAACCTTAACGTTATTGGGGAAGTTTTGCCCAAGTATAGCCTGGGCTATGTATCTTACCACATGCTATAAGTACATGAAAAATATGGTTTTTTTATTTAATTTTTTATGGCAGACTAGCGGCCTCTTTTAATTAATAGCCTTTATTGCTCTTGAAAGGCTTAACTGGTCTGTTTTATGAACACATACGCAATTCTTATTCTCGCCTTTGGCATGTCGATGGACGCCTTCGCCGCGGCTATTGGCAAAGGTGCCTCACTGCATCGTCCACCGTTTAAAGAAGCATTGCGTACCGGCTTAATTTTTGGCGTGATCGAGGCCATTACACCGATTATCGGCTGGTGTATCGGGCTGGCAGCCAGCAAATTCATTATGAGCTGGGACCACTGGGTGGCCTTCGGCCTGCTGCTGATTCTTGGCCTGCGAATGATCCATGAAGGTTTCAAAAAAGAGAGTATTGATGAGGCAGAGATCCCGCGCCGCCATGGCTTCTGGCTGTTGGTGACCACCGCGATAGCCACCAGCCTCGATGCGATGGCCGTTGGCGTCGGTCTCGCCTTCCTGCAGGTTAATATTATTGTTATGGCATTCACCATCGGTGCTGCCACAACAATAATGGCAACCAGCGGCATGCTGCTCGGACGCTTCCTCGGCGGCGCTATCGGCAAATGGGCCGAAGTGCTAGGCGGCGTCGTGCTTATCGGCATCGGTTCGTCCATTCTTGTGGACCACCTCGGCCTGCTGCGTTGATTTAACTGACGTTTTCCACTCCGGCGCTAACGAAATCAACCCCAGCAGCGCCGTTATCATGCCGTTTGAGAAACCGGATATTGAGCCAGGGATCGGGGTAAAATAGGTAAATTCGGCCCGCCGAGCATCATGGCGCAGGCATACCAGGACACCCAATATCCCACCAGGGCAACCGAGACCCGCAGGCCCATAGCTATCGCATTTATTATCGCGCTCCCCTGAAATTCACTGCTGACCATCGCAAAAATGCCAAAGCTCAATGCGTAAATCGCCACGGGTAAACGCACCGTAGAATCTTCCTTAACGTGCAATGAATTCATCGGGGTGTCTCTCCTTGAGACCGGTTTTTTTATTTATGTACTAGAAATTACATCATTAACATAAGCGATAGTTTTTATCAGCGCCAAGCAATTGTGTTATTGTGACTACATAATTAATTTCGATCGACAAACAGGGTAAAACATGGCCAAACGACGAGGACGTCCGCTGGGATTTGACCGCAGCCTGGCGTTGCAAAAGGCAATGGAGATTTTCTGGCGCAAAGGCTACGAGGGCACGCAGCTTGTGGATCTCACCTCAGCATTAGGCATTAATCCGCCGAGTTTTTACGCCGCTTTTGGCAGCAAACTGTCGCTGTTCTACGAGGCCGTAGACCTCTACATCGCGACCATTGGCAGCAAAACCATGGAGGCGTTGAATCAGGAGGATGTCACGCGCAAGGGGCTGCGCGCCATGCTGGAAGGCGCTATCGCCAATGCAACGTCCTCCGAGTCAGGCGGGTGTCTGATGGTCATGGGCGTGGTCAATAATCACGCTGAGAATCGCGAAGCCTGGGCCTTTCTGCGCAATAAGCGGGTCGAAACACGCGAATTGATCCGCGCGCGCATTCAGCGAGGAATAGCACAAGGCGACCTGCCGGCTAACGCCGATGACCAGGCGCTGGCGGCACATTTTCTGGGCGTAACGCAGGCGATTTCATTTCAGGCCCGCGACGGTGCGTCTCAGCCAGAATTGTTTGCCATGGTCGAGTCGGCCTTGGCCGCGTTGCCGTCGGCATAAAGAGGCCATAAGCTTCACCCACGGGAATGCATTAATGAAATAGCGGATTTGGAATTTATCGTTCTCCATAGCGATACTTTGAAATGGCACCAACCCTACGCAGCCGGTGCCTGCTCAATGGAAAATAATCATCATTATGGAGAAAAAGATGAACAACAACGGCTATAGCCGCCGGTCAGTGGTGCTTGGCATGACCGCTCTCGGGATGATGTCGGCGATAAACGGCGCGGTTTGGGCCAAGCCTATCCCGGAAAATGAGGCGAAAAGACGTTTCACCGTCCCCTCCGGTGCCTGCGACTGTCACCACCACATTTATGACTCCCGCTTTCCCACGCTGCCCGGCGCAAAACTCACGCCCCCTCCCGCCACGGTCACCGATTATCGCGCCCTTCAACGGCGTTTAGGCACCACCCGCAATGTTATCGTCACCCCTTCGGCCTATGGAATTGACAACCGCTGTCTGCTGGATGCGCTGGCGCAGATGGGCGCGGCGGCGCGAGGAATTGCGGTCATTAACTCCAGGGTGACGGACGACGAACTAGAGAAACTCAACCATGCAGGCGTTCGGGGGATCCGCGTGCTTTTCGGTCGAACCAATCCCGTTCAACCTTCAGAGATAGAGACGCTGGCACAGCGCATCAAGGGACTCGGCTGGCAAATGCAGTTTTATATGCCCGGCGCGCAGCTTGTCGACCTCTCAACGACGCTGCGTAAACTCCCCACGCCAGTGGTTCTCGACCATATGGGACACATCCCGCAGCCGCAGGGCGAAAATTCAGCGGCCTATAAGGCCGTGCGTCGTCTGCTTGATAGCGGCAACGGTTGGGTAAAACTGTCGGGAGCCTACATGGATACTCGCCTTGGCCCACCCGACTATCCCGACACTTCGGCCATTGCACGCAGCTACATCACCGCCGCGCCCGAGCGCGTAGTCTGGGGATCCAACTGGCCTCATCCCGCGGCACAGGCCGGTGAAACGCCTATGCCGGATGATATGAACCTCTTCAATCTGCTCGCCGAATGGGCTCCCTCGAGCACCGTGCGGGAACAGATTCTGGTCAGGAACCCCGAGGTGCTGTTTGGTTTTGATGCGAAAGATCGTCAGCCGCCCGCCAAAGCGGTGTAAAAATTTCGCCCTGTAGTTAACTGGCAGCGTGCCTTTGCAGCACGCTGCGCATGATAAAATCGTTGGTGCGTTTCAAATTTTCCAGTTCGGGTTCAACCTTACCGTACACCCGCATCCCTTCAAGCAGCATAAACACCGTTTCCGCCATCACCTCGGCGGGGGTATCTGACCTGAAGACCTGTTGCTGCTGCCCACGGCGGAAAATCGTCTCGAGATTCTGCCTGATACCGCTGAACATAAATTCGACTCTCTCTTGTACTTCTCGATCCCCAGGCAGTAACTCCGTGGCGGTCGCAATGGTTAAACAGCCCCGCTTTCCAGCTTCCCCGGTCGACAACATTGCGCCATATTCCAGCGTTTCGCGCAGTGCGGCTTCGGGGTCCAGTTCCCTGCTGCGTTGCTGTAAACGCGCTAATCCTGTTTCCATATATTGCGTCAAGGCGGCGAAGAAAACGCTTCGCTTGTCGGGATACAGCTTATAGATGCTGGCGCTGGCGAGGCCCGAGGCCTGCATCAGGCTGCTGATAGACGTGCCCTGGTAACCGTTGCTCCAGAAACACTCCATCGCCACTTTAAGAAAGTCTTCAGGCTCGAACGCTCTGGGTCTGCCGAGATTTTTTTTCATTGTTACGCATCTTGTTGGGAGTAGAGTTGATAAAAACATTGTAGATTGATCACTCTACAAAGCAATTTTTTTGCGTTACTCTGGCTCAAAACCGCCTTTCGAACCGGGGATCCCATGTTTTCTCAACAGAGCACGAAAACAGTCCATAAGTCGCGTATACCACTCTTCGCAAGTGCATTTATCATCTCGCTGGGCTACGTGGTGGTTCAGCTGGATGTGACGATAGTGAATGTCGCTCTGCCCACGCTGTCTCACGTTTTTAATGCCGATGTTTCGGTACTGCAATGGATCCCCGACGCCTATGTCATCGTTTTTGCCGCCCTGCTGCTTGCCGCCGGTGGCCTTGGCGATAAATACGGTAATCGCACGGTTAATCTGGCGGGCATCGCTCTGTTTTTACTTGCCTCGGTGCTCTGCGCCTGCTCATCCAGCGTCGAGAGCATGATTTTTGCCCGTATCGCTCAGGGAGTCGGCGCTGCGCTTATTGTTCCTTCGTCACTCGCCCTGCTGTCGGCGGTCTGTGGGGATAATCCAGTCCAGAGAACCCGGGCGATTGGGTGGTGGAGTGCTATCGGAGGCATCATCAGTGCGGCAGGACCTTTTATCGGCGGACTGGTGCTTGAGCACCTTTCCTGGCAGGTTATTTTTCTGATTAATGTTCCGATTTGTCTTGCCGGAGGGGTTCTGACCGTGCTGTTTATTGAAACTCCGACGGCGCATCGCGGTCAGAATATCGATACCAAAGGCATTTTGCTGTTTGTTATTGCCAGTTTTACGATGATTTACAGCATGATCGCCTTCGGAAAAAATTTCGCCCTGACCCACTCAGAACTGATTTTCTTCGCGCTGTCGCTGCTTGCGCTGTTTACCCTGACGCGGCATATCCAGACAAACGACCGGGCTTTTTTGCCAAAGAGCTTGATCAAAAATTCGATTTTTTCATTAAGCCTTTTATTAGCCGCGATGATGAACTTTGCGTTCTATGGTTCTATTTTTCTGCTGACGCTCTATTTTCAAGACTATCGCGGGTTTTCACCGCTGATGACCGGCCTTGCGCTGCTGACCTTCACGATTATTGCGTTAGCAAATGCCCTCAGCAGCTCTCTCTCGGCCCGCCTGGGGGTGCGCCGTACCCTCATTCTTGGTCTTTTAATCGCGACGGCTAATTACCTTATCCTCGCAGTACTCACGCACGTTAATGCTGATTACATCACCTTCGTCTGCTTCCTTTTTCTGATGCCCATCGGCGGAGGCATTGCCACGCCGACGCTTATCGCCACCTTTTTGCACCACGCGCCACCGGGCAAAACGGCGACGGCGTCGGCGGCCATCAATGCCATGCGCCAGACCGGTGCCGCGATGGGCATCGCGCTGTTGGGGCTGTTGGTAACCGGCTCTCATTTCCCGATAGGGGTCGGGGCAACGGCTGGCTTTGCCCTTGCCGCGCTGGTGATGCTGTCTGCGGCGGTGATTGCCGGAATGCTTGCTTAACGTCGCAACGCATGATGTTATAAATGGTAATTATTTATCTCTCACCGGCAGGATGAAATCGGCGTGTCGCTACAGTCATCAGAATGGTTCAGCAGAAAGGGCATAGAATGTTCACGCGTGGTGGCGTGTGAGGATTTCTTTCCGCGACATCTGCACGACGAATATGTCATCAGCGCCAATCTCTCCGGCACGGAAGCGATATGGATGGACGGCAAAACTGCCGAGGTCTGCGGCGGACACATCACCGTTTACAACCCGGCGACCGTTCAGTCATCCCGTTTCGGGCAGCAGGCGGTAGAGTTCGTCAGCGTCCATCTCCCGCAGTCAACGCTCCAGTCTTTAGTCAACCAGCAAAATTTGCGCAGCAGCGCTGAGGCTCCGGCCTTACGCGAGGGCGTATTGCAAAATCCGGCGCTGTTTAACGCAATTTGCCGCTATGCCAGTACGGCCAGAGATGAAGATGCCGATGCCCAGGAACAGGAGTTTTTGCTGCTCTGCGGCGCGCTATTGGAAGATGAGGTCACAGCGGACAGGCACGGCGAGCAGGCCGTAGCACGGGCCAAAGATTATCTGCGCGAAAACCTGATTGAAAAGCCTCAGCTTGACCAACTGGCGCAGATTTGCGGATTGAGTAAATATCATCTGGTGCGACGTTTTAGCCAGCTGATGGGCCTACCGCCGCTACAGTATCATATGCAGCTGCGTCTGCACCGTGCCCGCGATCTGTTGCGCAGCGGTATTCACCCCCTTGATACCGCCATCGCGTTAGGCTTTTACGACCAAAGCCACTTTATTAATGCTTTTCGCAAAGTGATGGGAATTACGCCGCATCACTATGCCCGGCAGGTGTGTTCAGCGCGCAATAAATTCTCTGTAGCCTGAAGCGATAACATAAATCGCGAAATAGCTGAAAATTAGCGCCGACGCAATATAGGAATATTTCAGCAGTCGGTGCCCCAATAATTTACCGCCAAGACTCCCCGCAAGGCATAAAACGCAGGTCCAGACGAGCCCGGCGATAAAGAATCCGCCCAAAAATCGAGAGGAAGCCGCCACGCTGTGCTGCCCCATCTGTGATATCAGCGCGCCACCGACCGTCGCAAACCATAGAATGGCGGTGGGTGAAGACATTGCCAGCATGATACCGCGCGCAAATTCACGCAACAGCGGCCGCTGCGGGTTCTCCTTTGCGGCCGGTAATTCATTCGCCGCCTTCACCGCCGCGATAAGCATTTTCACTGCAAACCACACCAGCATTGCGCCGCCGCCTATCCACAGAGCCCAACGCACGGCGGTAAACTGCAACAGCATCGCCATTCCAGCCAGCGCAAGCAGCGCATAAATCAGGTCACCGATGCAGGTTCCGACACCCAGCCAAAAGCCGTGAAAATATCCCCGCTGCATCGCCAGCGTGATCATCGCGATGTTGGCGATCCCGATATCCAGGCATAGTGAAAGGCTAAGCAAAAAGCCGTTGGAAAACTGCATCATAGACATCATCCCCTGATTGTTTAAGGCATGATTAAACCCGGTGACTCACGGCAAGTATTGGAAAGTATTGCTGTTGCATAATCTGGCCATTAGATGAGCCCATGAACATGTATTACTCTTAGGGTGCTGACGGAAGAACTGACCACACTGCGGCCCCCTCCAACTGACAGGATTGACAGGATTGACAGGATTGACAGGAGCAACATCATGCCGATAAGCCTTGAAGACATCGATATCTCTGCCTGGACGGCGCTGGAAACCGCCGCCAGCGATCCCCAGTCAGGTTTCAGGTATTTGAACCTTTGCACCGTAGATACCGCAGGCAACCCGCAGGCCCGGATGGTGGTTTTACGGCGCGTGGACAGGCTGGCGCGCATTCTTGAGTTTCATACCGATACGCGCAGCCCTAAATGGCAGGAAATCGCGGCTCATCCTCGCGTGACGGTCGTGGGATACGGCCACCAGCAGAAGCTACAGCTGCGCCTTGAGGGCACCATTAAGCAGTATACTTTTGAAAGCCAACAGGCCAGTGCCGCGTGGCGGGGGCTTTCTGCCAGAACCAGAAGTACCTACGCGGGAGGGCCTCCTGGTGACAGTCTCGCCTTTCATGCTGCGGCTGATGACGCCAGCACGCAGCCGTTGGATGACGCGGAAGGACTGGCTCATTTCGGCGTGTTAATACTGCACGTTAATACGTTGGACTGGTTCCAGTTGAGCAGAGAAAATAACCAGCGAGCCTGGCTGACCTACACCGACAGCGGCGCTCTCCACGCCAGCAAATGGATTAACCCATGACGGCTTCAGTCACGGGTAATCGATATTTTAAAGCCAGGCATTTTCCCGATTCATGCCCGCTCCCCGTTAGAATCTCACCATGACATGGTCTCGATGCTTGTCTTGCCCGACATAAAAATACGCCGCGCCAACCGACGTAAAACCATGAGTAGTATAGAATTTTATAGCGCGACCGTTTTCTTCATTCACCAGCAATCTTACGTGGCCCTCTATGCTATGCAGCGTTTCGCTAACGAGTTTTTGGGCATAGCCCGCCCCGTGGAACTCGGCCAGAACATAGCAACGCGTCAGCTCCGCTATGCCATCCGCTTCAGGAATCCCTACCGACTCCGGCTCAAGGCTAAGCATGCTATAGCCGATAATTCTGCCATCGACTTCAATAACATGAAGCTTTCTGCTGGGTGAGGTGAGGAGATTTTCAAAGCATTCGATCTGCAAATTCGTTTCGATGTAGTTTCGAACATCCTCCGCAGGTGTACTTTTAGGACAGGCCAGGTGAAAAGTCGCCACGGCTAAATGACTGATAGCGGCGGCATCTTTCAAGGTTGCCAGACGAACAATTGCACTCATGAAGGGGCTCCCTGTTAGGTTTTTTATTGCTCAATCAAGAGCGGATTATCGGTCGCGTTTCTTTTTTAACATTATTATTCCTCCATAACATGCCGCTTAATATAAATCACAGGTAGTTCATTGAAAAATAAAAGGTTAAGTTGAAAATATTTCATTAAAAATATGATTTTTAAGGATAATTATTAAGTTTCTTTATGGTTCAGCACCTTAGTACTTTCTGTTGTTTTTCTCTTTCAAAATCGTGCCCCACATGATTATACTGTATATATAACCAGTAATCATATGGGTATCCTAATGACTTTTATCCGTGCAGCACGTTCACCCGTCGACATGCCACTCCCTTATTTCCAGGACAAGGTCCCGGCCGGTTTCCCGTCTCCCGCGCAGGATTATATTGAAAAAAGCATAGATTTAAACAAGCTATGTATTAGACATCCGGCCGCAACCTACTTCGTTTCGGCGACCGGTATCTCGATGGTCGACGCCGGGATCTTCGAAGGATCGATGCTAGTGGTCGACAGAAGCCTCGATGCGAAGCACGGTGACATCGTTATCGCCTCCGTCGCCGGTGAATACACCGTTAAACGCCTTTGCACCCATCCGTTGGTCAAACTTGAGCCCATGAACCCGAACTTTCCCCCGATCGTTCTGCACGAGGGCATAGACGAACTGGAAATTTTTGGCGTGGTGACGTTCAGCATCACTGGGTTTAAATAATGTTTGCCCTCGCCGACGTTAACTCTTTTTACGCGAGCTGCGAGGCGGCATTCCGGCCGGACCTGAAGGGGCGTCCGATCGTGGTGTTATCCAACAACGACGGCTGCGTTATCGCGCGCAATAAAGAAGCCAAAGTGGCCGGCATTCAGATGGGCGCTCCCTTTTTCAAAGTACGGCAGGCCTGCGAACAGCATAAGGTGGCGATTTTCAGCAGCAACTATGCGCTGTACGGCGATATGTCATATCGGGTGATGACCCTCCTCGAGGAGATATGCCCCAAAGTCGAAATCTACTCTATCGATGAGGCGTTTATCGACCTGCAAGGGGTCAGCAATTGCAAAAATCTCGAAACGTTTGGCCACGAAATCAGGGACAAGATAGATAAATGCACCGGCCTGAAGATGGGCGTGGGCATCGGCCCCACCAAGACGCTGGCCAAACTGGCAAACCACGCGGCTAAAAAATGGAGCAAGACGGAGGGCGTGGTCGACCTCTCCCTCCTCGCTCGCCAGCGCAAACTGATGGCACTTATCGAGGTGGGCGAAGTCTGGGGCGTCGGCAGGCGGATATCGAAAAGGCTTAACGCGATGGGCATCAATACCGCTTTACAGCTCGCCGACGCCTCTCCGGCGCTTATCCGCAAACATTTCAGCGTAGTCCTTGAACGTACCGTGCGTGAACTGCGCGGCGAGCCTTGTCTTGAACCCGAAGAGTTGGCGCCGACCAAGCAGCAAATCATCTGTTCGCGATCTTTTGGCGATCGCGTGAGTCAATATAGCTTGATGCGTGAGGCGATTTGCAGCCACGCCGTGCGGGCAGCAGAAAAGTTGCGCAAAGAGAATCGGTACTGCCGTCATATCTCGGCGTTTGCCAAAACCAGCCCCTTCGCCGACGGCGAGGACTACTACGGCAATTGCTGCTCCATCCAGCTGCAAATCCCGACCCAGGATACGCGGGACATTATCGCGGCGGCGACCAAGTGCCTGGATGACCTCTGGAAAGAGGGGCATCGTTTCCAAAAATGCGGCGTCATGCTGGGTGACTTTTACAGCCAGGGCGTGGCTCAGCTCGGATTATTCGATGAAATCAAACCTCGCGCCAACAGCGAACAGCTGATGGCGGCGATTGATTTGATTCACAAAGACGGTAAAGGCCGGGTCTGGTTCGCCGGTCAAGGCGTCGAAAGAAGCTGGGAGATGAAGCGTGAGATGCTGTCGCCCGCTTATACAACCAGAGTGAATGAGATAATGAAGGTACGGATGATTTGAAAAGTCGGCCTGCATGAGAATCGCGCTCTGGGGACAGAGCGCGAAACAGAGTTATTGCTACTGCGTTGAACAGTGTTTTACCCCATTCGCTGCGGATGAAGGTCGCGAGGTGAGCAATCTGCTTGTCGTTTAAACGCCATCCAAAGTCAGGCATCGCAAGCTGTGTCAGCGGTGGAAAGACATTCGGCGCTCCCTGGCTCGTCACGAAACGTGAACATTGCGGCCGAATAGCCTCATTAGAAATAGCGTTAATGCCGTGAGTAATAACAGGAAGAGAAAATTGCCGAGACAGGCATCGGCGGGAGGGGAACGCCAGCGCAGCATACAAAAAAGCCCTGCTCACAGAGATAGCAGGGCTCGGTAATTTTTGATTAATCAATGATTAACGATTGATCATCTGGTCACGTTCTGGACCGACAGAAACCATGCTGACGCGAACGCCCATCAGTTCTTCGATACGCTCAACGTAACGCTGTGCAGCCACCGGCAGGCTTTCGAAGGTACGGCAGCCTGTGATGTCTTCGCTCCAGGATTCCATCTGCTCGTAAACAGGTGCCAGTGCAGCAGTCTGTGGCCAGATTGGGTTTTCAGTGTGCTCACCCGCGTAGGCGACACAGATTTTCAGGTCAGCCAGGCCGGACAGGCAGTCGATCTTGGTCAGGGCGATTTCAGTCGCAGCCTGTAGCTCAACGCCGTTACGGGTGGCGACAGCATCAAAGTAACCCATGTCACGTGGACGACCGGTGGTTGCGCCAAACTCGTTAGCGTTCTCACGGAAGTTATCCTGCTCTTCCATGGCAGTAACCAGCGTGCCGGTACCGACAGAAGAACTGAATGCTTTAGCCACCGCAATCACACGCTCAGGGCGCAGAGCCGGTAAGCCACTGCCGATACCTGCATAAGCGGCGGTCACGTTTGAAGAGGTTGTCCACGGGTATTCGCCGTAAACCAGGTCACGACCTGCACCCAGCTGGGCTTCGAACAGCAGGTTAGCGTCTTGTTTCTGTAGGGCTTTCAGTGGCTCGGTCACGTTGCAGATGAATTCACGCCATGGTGCGGTCACGTCCAGCAGCCATGCGGTCATTTCTGCAGCGGTCTGGGTGAAGTCAAAGCTTGGGTACAGCGCTTTCAGCTGTGGCAGTTTCCAGTCCAGCATGAACTGAATACGTTCCTGCAGAACTTCAGGCTGGTTCAACCAACCGATCAGGATGCCTTTTTTCATTACGCGGTCGCCGTAGGCTGGCGCGATGCCCTGACGAGTTGAGCCGTAAGCTGCATCGCCAAGACGTTGTTCTTCAAGAGTATCTTCAAGTGCGTGCAGCGGCAGGCACAGAGTAGCGCGGTCAGAGATACACAGTTTAACGTCAACGCCCGCCGCTTTAACTTCGGCGATTTCCTGAGTCAGCGCCGCTGGGCTGATAACCATGCCCGGGCCGAGAACGGCAACGCAGCCTTTGTTGAAAATGCCGCTAGGTAACTGGTGCAGCTTAAAGGTACCGAAGTCGTTAACAACGGTATGACCCGCGTTGTTACCGCCCTGAAAACGGATACTTGCTGCGGCATCGGCTGCCAGTAAATCTACGATGCGGCCTTTGCCTTCATCGCCCCAGTTTGCACCTACCACTACAATCGACGGCATATTCAACTCTCCTCATTGATTAAGGAGTCATGCTATGCCCATGATTCAAATATGAGAAATTAATTATAATTATCATCTCAATAAGAATCTCATATAATGGCTGCAGAAAATTTTTGGAAACTGCTCCTGAAAGGCCAATAACATGCTGGATATTAACTGGTTAAAAACGTTCGTCACGCTGGCGGAGTTACAACACTTTGGGAAAGCCGCCGCCGCGCTGCACATGACACAGCCGAACGTCAGTCTGCACGTCAAGCAACTGGAGCAGACCACGCGGGTCAAGCTTATCGAGCGCAATCCCTTTCGGCTGACGCAGGCGGGTTATCGCCTGCTGGATACCAGCCAGAGAACGCTGATGGAGCTTCAGGTTTGTCAGGCGGACCTCAACGCGATTAACGATCAAAGCCGCGGTACGCTCACCATTGCCGCCAGCGATATCATCTCGCGTCTGTTGCTTATCAAACCTTTCCAGCTGTTTAAGAAACAGTTTCCCGGCATCGACTTTACGCTGTTGAACACTACCTCCTCGCAGGCATCGGAGCTGGTCAAAAACGCCAAGGCCGATCTCGGCTTCGTTATTGAGCAAAAAGAGAGCCAACCGCTGTACTTTACCGAACTACAGCAGATTAAATGGTGTGCGCTGGGCAACAATCTTGAGCTATGGCAGCGCGAGCAGCAGCCTGAAAGCACCCTCCATGCCGATCAACCTACGCTGATTTTGCTGGGTCACGATACTCGAACTCGCGACCTGCTGGATCAAGCGCTGCCGTTACTTAATCTGCCGCGCTATCGGGTGATGGAGGTCGGCAGCGTGGATGCACAAATCGACTGGGCGGAGGCAGGATTCGGCGTGGCACTGGTTCCGGAGTTTTCACTGCACAGCAAAACCAACCTGACCACTAAAATCACGCCCCTGCCGGAGTTCCCTGCAACCCGCCTTGGCTATATTTTGCGACAGAACCAAATTCTCTCTAAGGCCGTCAAACAGCTGCTGCAATGGGTGAATCAGGAGATTGTCGATTCTCAACAATAAGTGACAGGGTCACGCACCCTCTCCCTCTCTGACAGCACAGATTGCTCCCCTCTTCGCCCAAATCTTACTTGTAAGTAAGTTTACTAGTAAGTAAGATTTTAATCAGCAAAACATCTGCACGATTAATTTCCATCGCATCTACACAGCAATAAAAATACTTAATTCATAATAATCAACATATTGAGGGTTCGAGCTATGTCGTCCAAACTGCCACTGCTGGCATTGGCCCTGGGTTCATTTGGGATCGGTACCACCGAATTTGCGCCTATGGGTCTCTTGCCAACCATTGCCACCGGCGTTGGGGTTTCTATCCCGACCGCCGGACTGCTGATCAGCGCCTACGCTATCGGCGTGATGATTGGCGCACCGCTGATGACGCTGTTCATGAGCCGCTATCGCCGTAAATCGGCGCTGGTGCTGCTGATGGGCATTTTTGTTATTGGTAACCTGCTGTCCGCTATTGCCCCTAATTACACCCTGCTGCTGCTGTCGCGCGTGGTCACCAGCTTCTCACACGGTGCCTTCTTTGGCCTCGGCGCGCTGGTTGCCACCAGCCTGGTACCGGTCGAGAAACGCGGTAGCGCAGTGGCAATAATGTTTTCCGGTCTGACTATCGCCAACATCGGCGGTGTGCCGGTCGCCACCATGATTGGACAGACGATTGGCTGGCGTACCACCTTTGCCGCGACCGCCGTGCTTGGCGTTATCGCGATGATAGGTATCGCCAAGACGCTGCCGAAAGGTGAAGCGGGTAAAATGCCGGAAGTGAAGAAAGAGCTCTCCGTTCTGGTGCGCCCTGTGGTCCTACGCTCGCTGGCGACGACTGTTTTGGGTGCCGGTGCGATGTTCACCCTTTATACCTATATTACGCCCATCCTTGAGCGGCTGACCCATGCCTCCGGTGAGTTCGTTACCGCAATGCTGATGCTGATTGGCGTTGGTTTCACCCTCGGTAACTATATCAGCGGTAAGCTGGTTGACCGCTCGGTTGATGGCACCTTAATCTTGTTCTTCAGCCTGTTAGCCGCCTCGATGTTTATCATGCCTTTCTCTGTGACAAGTCACATCGGTGCTGCAGTGTCTATGGTACTGTGGGGGATGATGTCGTTCGGACTGATTGGACCGCTGCAAATGCGCGTGATGGACGCCGCTCATGAAGCGCCGGGCATGGCGTCATCGGTCAATATCGGTGCCTTTAACCTCGGCAATGCGCTCGGTGCTGCACTGGGTGGCGGCGTGCTGAGTTCAGGCCTGACCTATGCGTGGATCCCACCGGCCGGTGCCGTTCTCGCGCTGCTGGGTCTGGTACTAGTGGTGGCCAGCCGGGCTTCAAACCGTGAATTTGCCAGCGAAAGCGCATAAATCTTTCAGAAAAGGATCTGTGAAAGTCGTGATGCAAAACAAAACGTCTTCCCCTGCCAAAGAGAGCGCCCCTGCAAAGGGCGTCTCCCTTTCCAAAGGTGAGAGAACCCACGCCAACCTTCGCCGTCATGCGGCGGCGGAGTTTGCCCGATTGGGTTATCACAACACCAAGGTCAGCGATATCGTTAAGGCAACCGGCGTCTCGCAGCCCACTTTTTACTGCTATTTTGAGAGTAAAGAGATGGCCTATGAAGACCTGATGACCGAATTTCGTTCACGCCTGGAGACCCTGACGCTGACGTTTCTGATTGAAGGCGAGGCGCACGCGGAAGAGGTGTTTGACCGCGTTGCGCTGAGTTTTCAGCAGCTTCTCGACTTTCTGGCCGAGGATCCGGACCTGACCCAGATAGGCTTCTTCCAACCGCCGGGCTGCACTGCCACCAAGGCGGGTTTGGCAGAGCTTATCGGTCAGAACATTGCCAAAGAGCAGAAAAACGGGCTTTACCGCAAGGACATTAGCGCCACGCAAATGGGCCAGTGTTTTGTGGGCATGCTCGACCAAATGGCGCGTATTCCCGGTGATGCACAAAAACGTAAAGAATTGAGTCTGGGATGCGCTACGCTGCTTTGCGAAGACATCCGCTCCGGCTGCCAGCCAGAGAACAAACGCTAACCCCTCCCCACGCGGGCTGTCGGCCCGCTTATCCCTTTTCGCATCCCCTCCCTCTTTCTATTATTAAGAATAATTAAACATTTCTCTGAACCCGCTCGCGCGTGGGATGTCTCAATTCTGGCTCAGGTTTTGTTGCCTCCTGAGCGTCCAAAGTGAAAATTTAGCCTATCCTTCATATTCATCCGTCTAGCGTTGGCGAAGGCAGGTGCAGTTACCTTCGTCAAGACGGGTTGCCGAAACGGAATTATCACTATGGGCAACTTATTAATTAGGGTAAGGAAATTATGACTAGCGATCTAAGCATTAAAGAGACCCGTCCAGTAACCGACCCGGCTCGACGCAAGCGCACGGACCAGATTGCCGATGAGATAAAGAAGACCATCATTAACGATAACCTGGTGCCAGGGGATCGTTTACCGCAGGAGAAAGACCTGACAACCCGTTTCGCAGCAGGAAAAGGCACGGTGCGGGAGGCGTTGAAATCCCTGGAGGTTCAGGGGCTGATTCGCACCCGAACGGGACCCGGCGGCGGTGCGTTTATCGAGTCGATGAGCGAAACCCGCGCCATGAGCCTGCTGTCGAACTATCTGTTTACCCGTCAACTCTCCATCAGCGATATCTACTCCCTGCGTAAAGCACTGGAGCCAGTGGTCGCCGTCAGTGCCATAGAAAATATGGATGAGGCGGGTTTTGACCAGCTTCAGCAACTGATTAGCGTCTACGACCGCGACCCGGCAAACGATCAGGAACGCTGGGATCAACTTATGGCTGAACTGGATTTTCACGGCGTGGTAGCCAGCTATTCCGACAACGTGCTGTTGGCCTTTATCTGCCATTTTCTCCAGCGACTGCTGAAGGACCTGGCGGTATGCAAAAAAATCTATAAGCGGCAAGAACCCATCGAGCGCAGCGAAGGCATTGCCCTTCAGACGCGTTTAATCGATGCGATGCGGCGCAGAGATGCGCAGCAGGTTGAGCAGGTGATGCGCGAGCATATGCATCATGCGGAGAAGACCATGGTGGCGTTAAGAGCCACCCTCGACACTGCGTTTCTATAGCGCCCTAGCCCGGCTCGCTCAAACAACGACTCGGGCAGGGGAGCGACTTATTTAAACAGGTCATCCAGGCGATCGTCGTCGATACCGGCAGGCTCAAGGTGCGCGGTGACGTCGGCGGAGGTAAAGAGCAGTCTAACTGCCGCCTCTGCCGCATCACCGATATCATGCCCAACGTCAACGGACAGCTTGCCGTCAACCTCGACGTGAAACTCGACAAACACTCTGTCACCGCCGTTACGCGTACGGATATCGTGCACCCCCTTGACGCCCTCGCAGCTCATCACCGCCGCTCTGACACGTTTGCGGTCTTCAACGTCGAGCTCTCTGTCCAGCAATTGCTTCAGCGCATCGGCCGCCATGCCTTTGGCATTCCACAGCATGTAAAACGAAATCAGCAGCGCACCGGTGGAGTCGGCGCGGGTCCAACCCAAGTAATGTTCCAATACAAGCGCCAGCAAAACGGCGATATTCACCGCCACGTCGGTAACGTAGTGCGCACGATCGGCGGCAATCGCCGTGGATCCTGTGCGTTTTACTACATAGGTCTGCATCAGCACCAACCCTACCGCCGCCAGTGAACTGCCGATAATCACCCAGATGCCGAGTCCTAAGGCCGCCAGCGGTTGAGGGTTTATCAAGCGTTCAATCGATTCGCCCCCCAGCACCAACCCCGCGCCACCGAGCAACAGTGCCTGTACAAATGCCGCGACGGCTTCGGCCTTACCGTGTCCGTAGCGATGCCCCTTATCGGCAGGACGCCCCGCGTAACGTACGCCAATCAGCGTGACCAGCGAGGCCAGCACATCAACCAGCCCGTCTGCCGCCGAGGTCAGCAGCGCAATGGAGCCGGTCGCCGCCCACGCCCAGACTTTTACCCCCACCAGCACTAACGCGACGATCAGTGAAACCAGCGAGGCCATTCGGGTCAGGCCTTTATAGGGCATGTCTGGACTCACGGGAGAAGTCGGCGTGTTTGTCATACAGTTATCCTGAAATATACATTTTTTAATAATAAAGAGATGAGTGACTAATCTGCAGCTACCTAAGAGAATTAATCCTGATAAACGAAGTGATAATCGTGACAAGTTTTTGCGGCTGGGGAGGTACTTTGCCACTTTTTGATCTTGCCATAAAGATTTTTTCCAACGTTACCGATCAATCTGGCGGGGAGTGGCTAAAAGCTAAACGAACTGACTTAAATTTACTTGCATTTACAACAATATCTTCTAGGGTAAAGCGAGCTTCTTTTAAATCCTCGTCAAGGCATACTGCGTGCCGACTCTTCGATGAGCAATACAACCAGCGATCATAACAACATGACTGATAACAAAAAAGAAACGACCCAGCACGGCAACGATGCAACGGACAGCACTAAACCTGGCATTAACTCAACGCACGTAAAATCTGGCGAAGGCCATACCAACGGCGATGACAGCACTCACGGCCAAAAGAAAGAAGGCGACGGAAATGATGCCGAAAATCCTAAAGGTCCCGGCAAAAAGCCGCTGATCATTTTAGGTATCGTGGTCATTGTTATCATCATCGCAGCACTCATTTTCTGGTTCCTGAATCGCAATCTGGAAACCACCGACGACGCCTTTACCGAAGGCAACGCGGTGACCGTCGCACCGAAGATTTCGGGCTACGTGGTGAATCTGGCGGTCAAGGACAACGAATTCGTCAAGAAAGGCCAGCTTGTGGTGCAGATTGACCCACGCGACGCACAGGCGCAGCGCGATCAGGCCAGCGCTCAGCTCGGTCTGGCGGTCTCCCAATTGCATCAGGCGCAGGTTCAGTACGATTTGGCCAAGGTCCAGTACCCTGCCCAGCTCGCGCAGGCCCAGGCTCAGGAAGCGCGCGCAGAAGCGAGTCTACAAAACGCCACGGCCGATTACCGTCGTCAGCGCGGCGTAGATCCCCGCGCAACCACTCAACAAAATATCGACAGTTCCAACGCCCAGCTGCGCTCTGCCAATGCCGACCTGGCCAACGCTAAAGCGCAGGTGCAGGTTGCGTCACAGGTTCAACTGCAAATTCGCAACGCCGAAACCAACGTCGAGGCACGTCAGCAACAGGTTGAGCAGGCCAAGGCCCAGCTGGAAACGGCCGACCTGAATCTCTCCTACGCCAACGTCCGCGCACCTTTTGATGGCTACGTCACCATGCGTAACGTTCAGCTCGGTACGCTGGTGCAGGCCGGATCTTCCCTGTTCTCGCTGGTCTCACCGGACATCTGGATAGCCGCCAACTTCAAAGAGTCTCAGCTGGAACGCATGAAGCCGGGCAACAAGGTGGACATTAAAATCGACGCCTATCCGAATATCGAGTTACACGGTCACGTAGACAGCATCCAGCAAGGTACCGGCTCACGCTTCTCGGCCTTCCCGGCTGAAAATGCTACCGGTAACTATGTAAAAATCGTTCAACGCGTGCCGGTTAAAATCGTTATCGACAGCGGCTATGATCCTAAGAACCCGCTGCCGCTCGGCCTGTCTGTAGAACCGTCGGTAACCGTTGAATGAGTGGCGAAGAAAGAAGTTGGGCCCCCAAGAGTAATGCGTGGGCGGTGGCCATTGTGGTCACCATCGCCGTATTCATGGAGATACTCGACACCACCATCGTCAACGTGGCGCTCCCGCACATCGCGGGATCGCTCTCCTCAAGCTATGACGAGTCAACCTGGGTACTGACCTCGTACCTGGTAGCAAACGGTATCGTACTGCCGGTCTCTGCGTTCCTGAGCCGAACGTTTGGCCGTAAAAACTACTTCATGATCTGTATCCTGATGTTCACCGTCTGTTCTTTCCTGTGCGGGATAGCCACCGAGCTGTGGCAAATGATCCTCTTCCGCCTGCTGCAAGGGTTCTTCGGCGGCGGTTTGCAGCCGGTACAACAGTCGGTACTGCTGGACTACTTCAAGAGAGAAGATCGCGGCAAGGCGTTCGGTCTCTCCTCCATCGCGATTATCGTTGCCCCTATCCTTGGCCCGACACTCGGCGGTTTGATAACCGACAGTTACAGCTGGCGCTGGGTATTCCTGATTAACATCCCGATTGGGATCATTGCGCTGATTGCGATTTATCAGCTGCTGGAAGATCCGCCGTGGGAGCAGAAATCCAAAGATAAGTTGAGCATCGACTATATCGGTATCGGCCTGATTACCCTGGGGCTTGGCTGCCTACAGGTCATGATGGACCGGGGTGAGGACGAGGATTGGTTCCAGTCGAGCTTTATCGTGACCTTTGCCGTGCTGGCCGCCGTGGGTATCGTCGGTGCGGTGTACTGGCTACTGTATACCAAGAAACCGGTGGTTGACCTGCGCTGTCTGAAGGACCGCAACTTTGCGGTTTCCAGCCTGTTGATGGGCGGTATGGCGCTTATCCTTTACGCCAGCTCGGTGCTTATTCCTCAGCTTGCCCAGCAACAGCTCGGTTATACCGCGACCCTCTCGGGTCTGGTGATGACGCCGGGAGCAGTGGTAGTGGTCTTCAGTATTCCGTTGGTGCTCAAGCTGATGCCGTCAATTCAGACGCGTTACCTGATAGCCTTTGGTTTCGCCATCATGTCGGCTTCTTTTGTGTATTCGATGACGCTGGTCCCTAACATTAACTTCGGCACGCTGGTGATGTATCGCAGCGCGCAGTCGATGGGGCTGGGCTTCCTGTTTGTGCCGCTGACCACTATCGCGTTTATTACCCTGCCACAGAGAATGAACGCCGATGGTGCGGCGCTGTTTACTATGTTCCGTAACGTCGCCGGGTCGATTGGTATTTCGCTTGCCACGACCAGCGTGACCGAACGAACGCAGGCCAACAGCGCACACATGGTGCACAACATGACCCCGCTGAACGAGCAATTTAATATTGCGGTACAGAAAGGCGCGGCAGCGATCCGCGATTTCACCAGTGTCGTGGGCGACCCGACGACGCTGGCGACGGCCCGCATGTATCAGGAGATGTCTTCGCAGTCGAGGATCCTCGCCTACATCGACACCTTCAGCTATTGCGCCCTTGTTACCTGTATTTTGATCCCATTTTGTTTTCTGCTTTCGCCAGTTAAGAGCGAAGGTAGTGCCGGAGCCCATTAACTATGTCGGCCTATGTATCACGTTTTACCCTCTCTGTTCTGGCGCTGGCACTGGCTGGCTGTTCGGTCGGCCCCGATTATCAGGCGCCGCATGCTAAAACCCCGGGCGCTTTTAGCGACATTAATCAGCCACGCAACAATCCGGCGGACTCTATCGCCCTCGCCTCTCAGCCGGACCCACAGTGGTGGAAGTCGTTTAAGGACCCGCAGCTCGACAGCCTGATTGACCGCGCCATCGCGGGAAATATTTCGCTACAGCAGGCGGTGCTGCGTATCGCCGGTGCGCGTGAACAGGTGACTCAGGCACAGGGCGCATGGCTGCCTTCGGTGAATGCCTCCGCGCAGATGACTCGCCAACAGCTTGGCCTTAAGGGCGAGCTAAAATCGACCGGTATTCAGGACAAGCTTGAGGATATCAGCCCGGAAGCCGCGAGCGCGGTTGACTCGGCGACCGGTCCAGTCAACGTTTATCAGGGCGGATTCGACGCCAGCTGGGAACTTGACCTGTTTGGCGGCACCCGTCGCTCGGTCGAGATGGCCAAGGCCCAGACTCAGTCGTCGGTCGAAAGCCGCAACGATGCGCTGGTCTCACTGGAGGCCGAAGTAGCGCGTACCTATCTGCAACTGCGTGGCGCACAAACGGTGCTCGCGACCATTCAGACGCAGATTGACGTTGCCCAGCAGACGATGGACCTGACGCAGAGCCGTTCTCAGCACGGCCTCGCGCCGCAGGTTGACGTCGAGAACGCGCGTGCACAGCTCGGTTCGCTGCGTGCTCAGCTGCCGCAGTATCAGGCTCAGGAACGTCAGGCGATGAACGGTCTCGCGGTATTGCTGGGGCAGATCCCAGGCTCGCTGGACGGAGAACTGACTCAGGTCAAACCGCTGCCGGCTATTCCGGCCATGGTTTCGGTCGGTATCCCGTCAGAGCTGGCGCGCCGTCGTCCCGACGTGCGTAAGGCAGAGGCGGATCTCCATTCTGCTACCGCCAATATCGGGGTCTCGGTCGCGCAGATGTTCCCCAGCATTTCGTTGAGCGGACAGCTTGGCCTGCGTAACACCGACTCGGGATATCTGACCGACTGGAGCAGCCACTTCTTCTCCTTCGGACCTCAGGTCTCTCTGCCTATCTTCCAGGGCGGACGACTGGTCTCCAGCGTACGACTGTCGCGTGCGCAGCAGGCTAATGCGGTGCTCAACTATCGCCAGACGGTACTGACCGCGCTGCAGGACGTTGATAACGCGTTAGTGAGCTACCGCACCGATCAGGACCGCGTTAACGGTCTGGAGTATTCGGCAAGCGCGCTGCAAACCAGCTTCGACCTCGCGACCGATGGCTACAAAAAAGGCCTCGTCTCCTTCATTAACGTGCTCGACGCACAGCGCCAGCTGGCTCAGGCGCTACAGCAAAGCGCCGAGGCCAAGGTACAGACCAGCACCGATCTGGTGTCGCTGTATAAATCGCTCGGCGGTGGCTGGGAACCTTACCAGGACGTCAAGCTACCGACCTATCACGTTTTTGGCCCGGCCGAGACGGTTGACAATCCATGAGCAATGACAACGAGACGAAAGCGCAGTCTGATTCGGTGATAAGCAGCGTCGCCTACCGCAATGGTAAGAAATTGCAGCAGGTGACTATCGAAGACATCAGCGAAGTCATCAAGGCGCCAGACACCTTTGTCTGGCTTGGACTGGTGCAGCCTGACAACAGCTATATGCGCGAGATTCAGCAGGAGTTTGGCCTGCATGACCTGGCGATTGAAGATGCGCTGACCGCCCATCAGCGCCCTAAAATCGAGCAGTACGGTGAGTCACTTTTCATCGTGGTCAAAACGGCGCAGCTGGTTGGCGACACCATTCAGTATGGTGAAACGCACCTGTTCGTCGGCAAGAATTTCCTGATTACGGTACGCCACGGCGCCTCTTCCAGCTATGCGCAGGTGCGCAAACATGCGGAGGAGTGCCCGGACTTGCTTGCCAAAGGTCCGGGTTACGCGCTGTATGCCATTCTGGACATGATAGTGGATAACTATCTGACCATTCTGCATGAGTACACGCAGCAGTTTCAGCAGATTGAGTCGCGGATGTTCAAGTCCGAGTTTGATCAGAACGCGGTGCATCAGGTTTATCGCCTGCGCCGTGAGCTGCTCAGCCTGCACAACGCCGCGCTGCCGATGGGAGATATTTGTAATCAGCTGATCCAGCATCATGAAGGGCTGGTGCCTAAGTCACTGCGCGCCTACCTGCGTGACGTGCAGGACCACGCCCATCAGGTGGTGACCACCACTGACGACATGCGTGAGATGCTGGCTAACGCCATGCATGTGAATCTGGCGCTGGTGTCGGTTCATCAGAATGAGGTGGTACAGCAGCTGGCAGGATGGGGGGCAATTTTGGCGATTCCCACGGTGATTTTCAGCCTCTACGGGATGAACTTCAAAGACATGCCGGAGCTGAACGACGCCTGGGGTTATCCGGTGACACTCGGGATCACGGTGGTGGGATGTATCGCCTTATACATCAAGTTGAAAAAGTCTGGGTGGTTGTAAAAAGTATTTTTTGTGCTGGGCGCAAGGCCTAGGGCCGCTAATGGGGTTATGGGGCAGCGCGCAAGGCGCGTGCCCTTGACCTAAAAGCGTCTTAAAGGGACGCACACCCTTTATTCTACCGTGTTACCCACGCCCCGCTCCGGCATGTTTGCCAGCACCATAGTCTGCGTACGGCTGAGCGATACGCCCGCCTCGCGCAGTTTCTTGAGGATCTCATACAGCAGGTCACTCTTGGTGCGGCTTACTACGCGCGGACTGTTCACATACCCCGTCACGCTCAACACAATACCGTCAGGACCCAGTTGGCTGAAGGAAACGGAAGGTGCAGGCGTTTCCATAATCGAGTCGTGCGCCTCGTAGGCCTCAAGCAGCATGTTGCGGACTTCTTCAGGGTCGATATCCAGCGGGAAAGTCAGTGCGATAGTCGCGACACCCTGTGCGTTGCCCATGGTGGCATTACGCACGTTCTGCGAGATAAACTGCGAGTTCGGCACAATCACCGTTGAACGGTCACTCAGCTGCAGCTCGGTTGCACGGACATTGATACGGCGAATATCCCCCTCAACGCCGCCGATGCTGACCAGATCACCGACTTTCACCGGACGCTCGGTCAGAAGAATCAGGCCCGAGATAAAGTTTTTAACGATTTCCTGCAAGCCAAAACCGATACCGACCGACAGCGCGCTCACAATCCACGCCAGTCGGTTCCACTCGATGCCCAGCACCGACAGCGTCACCAAAATTAGTAGCACCAGACCCACGTTGGAGAACAGCGTCACCAGCGAGGCGCGCATACCGCGGTCCATGTTGGTCTTCGGCAGGAAATCGTTGTCCAGCCAGCGTCGCGCAGAACGCAGCACGTACCAGCCAACAATCAGGAAGATCAAGGCGTTGACCATGTGGGCTGGAATAATGTTTAGGTGTTCCAGACCCTTACCGCCCCATACGTCCACCACTTTGCTGAAGATTTCCAGCGGCGTCGTGGTGCCGAAGTTACCGCCGAGCAACAGCGTAACAGCGGTCAGCAGCAGTACAGTTTTCGCCACCGCAGACAGAAGCGTGGCGGCCAGAGAGAGATGTCGATCGTTGAGACTCAGCGAGTGTTTGAGCAGTCGACCACTGGCGGTGCTCGGTGAAAACAGGCTTTCACTCAGATCGATGGCCAGATGCATCAACGTATACAGACAGGCAACGACCGTACCAATCCACAGCAGCTCATAGGTCAAGAAGCGCGCCAGTGGCACATAACCCACCACCAGAGCGACGAAAATGGCAAACGCCATCACGCTGGTTGCCAGATGCAGCAGACCGGCCAGCGTCGAACGGGCTTCCGGTTGTTCGCCTTTGGCCAACAGTTTGCGGCGCAGGCGGTTAACGCGCATCGGTGCGAACGCCGCGCTGATAGCAACCAGCAAGGCCGATAGCCCGTTACCGAACAAGGTCACCGAGATGCTGGTGCCGACCAGATTGTTGATGCCCTCTATCAGGCCAAAAATCAGAATGAAGGCCGAGAGCATTTTCGGGAAACTGTCCAGCGTCTTGGCAACCGGATCGGCGATGCCCGGCAGACGCCATGAAGGGTGCGCGATGGAGAGCAGCGAGCGCCCCAGCCCGACAATTAGCGCAGAGAATATCGAAAGCCTGACGATCAGCTCACCGGTTTCTGCCACCCACTCGCTGACGTCCGGCATGCGGGTAAAGGCCAGAGAAAACAGCTTTGCCGCGCCGCCCAACGTCATAATGGTGATAGCGGCCGTCGCAAAAGCGAAGAAGCTGCGGCGCAGGCGACCTTCAGGCAGCCAGCGCGGCGTCAACCAGGCGAGAGGAATGTCGAGCACTCGGCTACCGAACACCCCGATCAGTATGGCAGCGAGCAGCAACAGTCCACTGCCTACGCGCCACTCAGGCTGCCAGGTCAGATGCCACGCGTCCTTCATCTGCTGACGGTATTCGCCAAAACGCTCGACGTCATCGTCGGTTGGCGACGTCAGCGCCGACCAGAAGTTGCTGCCAAAAATGCTGCCGGTATTCAGCGCCAGCTGAGTTTTCAGCGCATCGCGACGCAGACCGCCAATTTGCGCGGCCAGATTGTTGGCGCTGGTTTTGATTGCACCCGCCTGCTGAATCTGGTTATCGAGCGCCGTCTTGCTGGCATTCAGGTCTTTACGCTGCTTAATCACCTGCGGGGTCTCAGGCAGCGCGCCAGTGGCCGGAGCCGGGCCTAGCACATCGAGCTTGGCCTGCACCTGAGCACGCAGAGGCTGCAAGGCGGTGCCGAGCGCATCGGCATCGCTGCCCAGTTTCAAGGCATCGTCGCTTAATCCACTGAGAGACTTGTCATTTTTGGCCGTCGATACCTGTTGTTTAATGGTATCGAGGCGCTTTTGCAGCGATCCCAATGCCGCAGGGGCATCGACGGGCTTGGTGGTCTCGGCGGTTTGGTCCTGGTCAGACGAATCGTCTGGAGCAGCACTGGCCAGCAAAGGAGAAAACATTAACGCGAGTAGCAGGGCAACGTAAAACGGCGCCCGGAAAAGCTTTTGCATAAAGTGGTTTACCCAAAGTTTCATGTATCGAGAATGCGTTCTAATTTTCGGAAAAGGGATTAGTACTACAGTAAATCTTAAACTGTTAGCGGAAGGGATGCTATGTAAGGTAACTCTTAAAAGTTCTAAACGAAGAAAATAACGCGGCAAAAGGGATTCAGCACGGGGATTTGCCCGTGCCGATCGTCATTAAGGATTGATGGCCGCTACGGCATCGCGCGACGCAACCTCGCGATCCTCATTTGTCAGCTCACGAAGCTGGCCCTGACGCATCTCGAGCAGGCGGTCAGCCTGCTCGAAATACCGGTCATCGTGGCTGATAGCCAGCACCGTTTTGCCCATCGCCGAGAGACGCGGCAGCAGGTCGCAGTAAAAAGTGCGGCGAAACTGCGGATCTTGATCGGCGGCCCATTCGTCCAGCAACAGAAAATCACGCCCTTCGGCGGCGGCCAGCAGCAGAGCGACGCGCTTGCGCTGGCCCTGCGAAAGCTGCAAGTTACTGATTTTGCTGTCGTCAATATCGAGCTTCTCCACCATTTTCAGCTGCTGCAACCAGTCTTGCATTAGCATAGGATCGGGCTGCTGCCCGTCTGGACCCAATATTTTTCCGAACAGGTGGAAGTCGGTAAACACCGCCGAAAACAGCTGACGATAAGCCTCGGTGCTTTGCGCATCAATGGCAACGCCGTCGAGCAGAATCTGCCCGGATTTCGGGGTATACAGCCCGGTCAACAGCATCGCCAGCGTCGATTTACCGCTGCCGTTACCCCCAATAAGAAACACCCTCTCGCCACGATTGATGGTCAGATTGATTGGCCCAATGCTGAACCCCTGCCCTTCGTAGGCAAAGCAGACGTCGCGCAGTTCAAGCCGCTGCCACTGATGGTCCGGCGTCGCCGGGGCAAAATCCGCCTGATAGTCGGCCAAACGCAGCGTTTTAAGCTTACGGAAGGCGACCTGGGCGCTAAGCAAGGTCGGCAGTGCGCCCACGGCCTGCAACAGCGGCGTACGCAGGAACAGCAGCGTCAGCGAGAACGTTGCGGCTACGCCGTTATCCGACCATTCCAGCGAATTAGCCATGTAGAAGACCATGCCAATCGCGCCTAACATCATGATATTTGACCAGTTCACCGCGCTCAGGTGGTAGGTGTCTGCGCCAATAACGTGTTGGCGATAATGGGTTGCGTCGCGCTGATATTCTTCATGATAAATCTGCTGTGCGCGTTGGCGGTTCAACGCCAGCTCCTTACGCCCCTGAATCACCGTCTCGTAATCCTTTTGCAGCCGATCTTCGGCTTCACGAACGTGATTGAGATGATGGTACACGCGGGCCACCAGCTTGAAGCTGACCCAAATAGTGACCACCAGCCACAGCGCCGTGACCAGCAACATCTTCGGCGACAGCCAGCCGAGATAAGCGGCGCAGCCGAGGGTGAGAATAATCCCCTGCAACAGCTCGGGCAGCCGCACGAACGCCAGCGTGATGTTGCGAATATCGCTGCTCAGACTCGCCAGAAGCTGCGCGTTGCCAATCTGCTCGATACGTTCGATATCGGTATCCATGATGCGCTTGATGAACTGCCCGCGCAGCTGATAGACAAAATGGTGGCCAAGCGCCGTCAGGGCCAGCTGTGAGCCGAGGGTCACCGCCATCAACAGCAGCAGCAGAGCGAGAAACTGTGGCAGGACCGACATTGAGGCGTGGGTAGTGGCAATCAGTTTGACGTTAATAAAAGCAATGAGTCCGATACCCAGCGCGGCACTGGCCAGACTCAGCAGGATCACGCCAATAAACGGCCAGCGGTATTGTTTAAAAACGACGCGCAAAAGCTCCATGAAGATGTCTTCTCGATTTTATTTTAACTGGACGCAGTTTAATGGGCGAGTAGATGAGATCAAGACTAATTCTCATTTTCTCGCATAAGCGGTTGCGTAAAAAAGCTGACATTGACGTGAAGCTCGTCCTAAACTTATGTAATGGACAAAGAAAATGAACTCAGAAGAAGTAAACGTAACGCGCTGCTGCTGCTGTTAATCGCCGCCGCGCTGTTTGTCATCACCCTCTTTTTACCGCAAAACTTTTGGGTCAACGGGGTTAAGGCCATCAGCGAAGCGGCGATGGTTGGCGCATTGGCTGACTGGTTTGCGGTGGTTGCGCTGTTTAAACGCGTGCCCATCCCCTTCATTGCCGCCCACACCGCAATTATTCCGAAAAACAAGCACAAGATTGCCGATAATCTGGCGGTCTTTGTGCAGGACAAGTTTCTCGACCCCGGTTCATTGGTCAAGCTGATACGCCAGCATGACCCGGCCAAAGCACTCGGTAACTGGCTGACCTCAGAGGATAATGCCCGACAGTTTGGCGGTTATCTGGTGAGTATGATGCGCAACTTTCTCGACATCACCGACGACTGGCGCATTCAGCAACTGATTAAAGACGCGCTTTACACGGCGATTGATAAGGTTGACCTTTCCCGCTCGGTGGCGATGCTGCTCGAAAGCCTGACCAAAGACGGCAGGCATCAGGCGCTGCTCGACCAGACGATGCAGAAACTGATCGTGCTGCTGGAGCAACCCTCAAGCCGCGAGTTTATCGCCACGCAGATTGTGCGCTGGGTCAAACGCGAACATCCGATAAAATCCAAGATGTTACCGACTGAATGGCTGGGGGAAAATGGCGCGACCATGGTGTCGAATGCCGTCAATTCGCTGCTGGATGATATCGGCAGCGACCGTGGCCACGCTTTCCGTCAAAGCTTCGACCGCGTTATCGAACGCTTTATCGCCCGACTGCAAAACGATCCAAAAATGGCCGCCAAGGCCGAGGAGATCAAAGAGTACCTGAAGAACGATCCCAAACTGACGCAATACATTGTCGGCCTGTGGGGTGACCTGCGTCAGTGGATCAAGCAAGATCTCGACAGGCCCGACTCCATGCTGCATGCGAGAGTCACCGAGTCTGGACTGTGGCTGGGCAACATGTTGAGCCGCGACCCGGCCCTGCGTGAATCGATGAATCAACAAATGGAGATGCTGGCGGAGCAAATGGCGCCGGACTTTGCCCAGTTCCTGACGCGTCATATTAGCGATACGGTTAAAAGCTGGGACGAAAAAGACATGTCACGGCAGATTGAGCTCAACATTGGTAAGGATCTACAGTTTATTCGCATCAACGGTACCTTGGTTGGCGCGGGAATTGGGCTGATCCTCTATTTGATCTCACAGCTTCCTCTCGCTATCCCGCAGGTCTGGCAGTCGTTCCAGTAAGAGAGTTTGCTGATTTCATCTTAAAAATCTGAGTTTACAATGAAGCCGCCCACAATAGTCGGGGCGGCTTTGCGGCTTATTTCACCGTTTTGCTAAAGGCGTCGACGGCAAGAATGGCGTTGGCGACATCCTCCGCAGAGAGGTTGGGATTGAGATTACCCAGCGTATCGCCCTCTCCCCCTGCCAATTCTCCGACTTTTACCAGATTCTCGTAGCTCTCTTTCTCGAGATGCATCTCTTTAAGCGTGGTTGGCATTTTGATGGCGCGATAGAAGCGAACGTATTTAGCTATCTCTTCGTCAGGACGCTGCTCCAGCACCATTTGCGTCAGCGTGCCGTAGGCCACTTTCTCACCGTGTGTCAGGTGATGGACATCGCCCTTAATTGCCGTAAAACCGTTGTGAATAGCGTGCGCACCGGCAAGCCCTGCGTTTTCGAACCCGAGTCCGGACAGCAGGGTGTTAGCCTCAACGACGGCCTCAACCGCTGGCGTCACCAGCTTTTGCTCAACCGCGGTATAAGCGCTGTAGCCATAGGTCAGTAGCGTTTTCTCACAGGCTTCGGCAATTGCCATGCCGGCAATGGTTGGCGCGCCGCCGACCATCGAGGTGCCGTGAGAACGCAGCACCGCCTGAGCCTCCACAAAGGTCGCTAAACCATCGGCAATACCGGAGGCAAAGAGGCGTACCGGTGCCTGCGCGCAGATTTGGGTATCAACCAACACCAGATCGGGATTTTTATCGTAGAAACGGTAGGTATCAAACACGCCGTCATCGGTATAGATAACCGAAAGTGCGCTGCACGGTGCGTCGGTGGAGGCTGCTGTCGGCACGATGGCGACGTTTTGTTTCAGTTCATCGGCGATAGCTTTAACGGTATCGAGCGTTTTCCCCCCGCCGAGCCCTACCACAACGTGCGTACCCTGCTTGCGTGCTAGCGCCACTAATCGATTGATTTCGTTGGTGGAGGCTTCGCCATTAAAGATTTCATAAAAGAATTCAACGTTGGCTTTATCTAAGGAGGATTTTACCCGCTCACCGACAATACCCCAGACGGTTTCATCGGCAATAAGAAAGGATTTCCCCCCCAGAGCAGGGAGATATTCGCCGAGCTGGTCCAGAACGCCGTGACCTTGTACGTATTTACGTGGAGAAGAGAAGATAAATTTACTCATAATGACACCTCGGTATTGGAAGTTTTTATGATTGATCAATCGTTCTTGTTAAATATCTCCCCTCTAGACTAGTTCGCTTTAACCGATTTTTCATTGATTAATGCAGAAAAAAGCAGGCGAATAACACAAAAATAATGATTTAAATCAATAGATTGAATATATCTTTTCTTTTATAAATGATAAATCAGCTCAGATCATTATTATTAACAGACTATTTACTAAAATATAATAATTATCCCTCCGGGATGACCCTGCCAGGATTTAATTAAGCCAAGCCGCTAACGTTGTTTAATTTCAGCTATCAAATCTATCTATAAAAACGGTTTTACCTTATAAGGCCAATCGGCAAAAATAGCGACATCGCCGCAGGATAGTCAGTTGCATAAAGCCGCACGTTGTCAGCTATCCGTTATTAATATTAATGAGATTAATAAGGAATTTTATGTATAACTTTCAACGCTATCACTCAAAAGAATTGGCTCTTGCCTATATGAGCAGCAAGTCACACGACTTCACGCCGGAAGAGTTTTTGGAACAGCTTAAGAAAACCGAGCAAACTTTTGAGAACCTGCTGAAGCACGGTCACGACGTGAAAAAAGGTCTAGTCGTTAGGGCTTTTTAATATCAAACTAGTTTTTGATTTTAAATAATTTTCTGATTGAAAATCAGTTTTTAATTTCAAATTAGTTTTGATGGAAAATTAAATTATTAGGTTTGGGGTCAAAATCTTCCAGGTCTTTTAAGTCAAAGGCCCCTTTAAGCTTTGAAACCGGAAAAGCGCCTCGGAGCTTATTGACGTTGACCTTAAAAGCTGGCTAGGGCAGCCGCCCGATCAACCCCATTGCCCCCCAAGCCGTGCGCCAGCACAAAAAAGGGGGGAATTTATCCCCCCAATTTTTATGACATTTGTCGATCGTCGACGTACTTACGCTTGTCCGGTGCAGGTGGAAAATACTGATACAGCCAGGTTTCACTGAGCGCGTGGTCGTGCGAGCGCAGGAACATCCGCAACTCTACTGGATCCACAGACTCGCTGGTCGGATACCAGTCAAAGAGAATACGGTAACCGTCAAACGGCTGAACGTAGAGGATCTCGATGTTGTTGATCTTGCCGGAAGAGACATTAATCACCGGCTCGATCCCCTTGTCGGCGTAGGCCTTCAGCTCGCCGCCAACGAAATCGACCGCAAAACGTCGCGCCCATACGGTAGGATAATGCTCGCCCGGCGCCCAACCTTCCGGGAATCCGCCCATACCGGTACGCGTTGCCAGCACTTTCGCCATCGGGCTACGCACAGGCGGCTCGCTGCTCCAGTACAGACGGTAGCTGAAGTCCAGCGAGTCACCGGCCTTGATCGGTTTCTCAGGCTGCCAGAAGCAGACCACGTTATCCAGCGTTTCGCCTGTGGTTGGGATCTCCATCAGATTGACAGACCCTTTACCCCAGTTGCCTTTCGGCTCGACCCATAGACTTGGGCGCTTGTTGTACCAACCAATCACGTCCTGATAGTCATTGAATTCGTGATCCAGCTGCAACAGGCCAAAGCCTTTCGGATTTTCGTCAGCAAACGCGTTGAACTGAAGCTTTTGCGGATTATTCAGCGGACGGCAAACCCATTCACCGTTGCCGCGCCACATTGCCAGTCGGTCCGAGTCGTGAATCTGCGGATGGATGGTGTCGCAGCGCATACGCTCGTTGGTACCGCAGCTGAACATGCTGGTCATCGGCGAGATGCCGAGCTGTTTGACGTCTTTACGTGCGTGCAGGTGTTTGTCGATTTCCATCACCACGCGCGTTGGCTCGCAGTGGATGGTGAAACGATAGGCGCCGGTTACGCTTGGGCCGTCGAGCAGCGCATAGACCACGAAGGTAGTGGAATCGGCCTTCGGCGTTTCAAACCAGAATGAAACGAAATCAGGGAATTCCTCCGGCTGGTTGGTGAAGGTATCCACCGCGACACCGCGCGCAGAGAGGCCGTACTGATAGGTGTCATCAACCGCACGGAAATAGCTCGCACCCAGGAACGATACCACGTCACGCTGAGTCAATTCTGGCGCTTTGTTAACTTTGAAACCGGCAAAGCCAAGGTTGGATTTACCCACCAGCTGCTTAGTATCTACGCCAGCGTCATGATAGTTAAAAAGTTCTGGGCGGAAGTGAATTTCACGCGCCAGATTCTTATCGCCATCAAGGGCAAACATCTTCACCCGACGTTTGAAGCCCATGCCGACGTGAAACAGTTCGACGTCCAGCTGGCGATTTGGAATATCGTGCCACAGCGAGTGTGCGGCATCGTATTGAATGCTGTTGTAGGCCTGTGGTGTAAGATTTGCCAGCGTTTCTGGCAGCGGTTCAGGCGCGCCACCATAGGGCTGCTTCGCGAGAGAAGCGGCCATTTTCTGCAGGACAGAGAAATCGAAAGCGGTTGCGCCACCGTCTGCCACGTTCCCCTGCGCCGCCTCGGCCGAACCGGTGAACAGGGATGCCATACCAGGCACTCCACAATAAGCAGCAAACGCCATTGAAGCTTTAATAAATGCTCTTCGTTCCATGCCGGAAAGGTTTCCTTTGGCTTAGCAAGTGTGTTTTCCGACCGCGTTCGCCTTCGATGTGAGTGACTCAAACATCCTAAAGGTCGACGCCGCCGAGGTTAAAAATTACGACCACAAGGCTATCTTAAAATTCACATAACGAGTACCACAAATTGAATGCATTCAGCTAAAAAATCGCTTGCAAGATTACGGCGTTCAGGCGTGCTACAGCAAGGTTGTACGCGGGCTGAGCGTTAAATCATCTTCATCAAATCGTCCGAGGACCATGCTCAATTTTAGCCCTTCATTTCACGACTTTTAAGAGCATTCTGTTACGGGCCGTGCTGATATTCTTACCTATTTCGACCACCGACAGAAATAAAAAAGCCTGACCGATGAAAAGCCTTATGGGTCTCAATATGAAAATAAGTCGTTTTTCCCCTCAGCCCAAATAGGTTAGCGTGGATTTCAGACGACGTTTTTCTCCCTTTCTCTCTCTTAATCAGGATGTTGTTTATGCACCCGCTTTTGCAGCACGACCTTGAGCACCTCGATGAAATATTGGAACAGGCCTGCGATACCGCCCTGACCTATTTGCGCTCACTTCCGGAACGCCCCGTTAGCGCACCGACAGAAAGCCAACGCATTGCACCGGGCGACGACAAACTTTCTGAACAAGGCGTGGGTGCACAGCGGGCGTTGGCACAATTCTGGCATGATCATGCCGAAGGACTCTCTGCCAGCGCCGGACCACGTTATTTTGCCTTTGTCACTGGCGGTGGCACACCTGCTGCACTGGCGGCCGACTGGCTGGTCAGCGCGATAGACCAGAATACCCAGCTCAGCTTCGACTCCGTAGCTTCTGCACTCGAGGTTGCTACCCTCAGCCAGTTAAAACAGTTGCTCGGGTTACCGGAAAGCCTCTGCGGGTCCTTCGTCAGCGGCGCCACCATGGCCAACTTCGTCAGCATGGCAATCGCCCGCCAGTGGCTGGGCCTGCAGCGCGGCGTCGACGTGGCGCAACAGGGGCTGCATGCTCTCGGCCCCCTTCGCGTTATTTCGGCCGCCGCGCACTCCAGCAGCGTAAAAGCACTCAGCATGCTGGGCATCGGACGTGATGCACTGGTTAATGTCGCCACCTTGCCGGAAAGCGAAGCTATCGATCCCGCCGCCCTTGAACAGCTCTTGATTCAGGACTCTGGACTGCCGACGCTGGTATTGGCGAGCGCCGGTACGGTGAACACGGTGGCCTTCGATGACCTGCCTGCCCTGCTGGCTCTGCGTGAACGCTTTGGGTTCTGGTTGCACGTTGACGCCGCTTTTGGAGGAGTAGCCGCCGCATCGCCGCGGTATGCTGCGCTTCTCGAGGGCTGGCAGCAGGCCGACTCGATCACTATTGACGCCCACAAATGGCTGAACGTCCCTTATGACAGCGCGGTGCAGTTCACGGCACAGCAGCATCTGGCGCTTCAGGTACAGGTCTTTCAGAACCATTCAGCCTATCTGGCGCTGCCAAGCGTCAGACCCGACAACTATCTACACCTGACTCCTGAGAACTCACGGCGTTTTCGCGCCCTGCCGGTGTGGATGGCGCTTAAGGCTTATGGTCGCGCCGGAATTGCCGAAATTGTCGAACGCAACGTTCAACTGGCGGCGATACTGGCACAGGGCCTTGAGGCGACACCGGGCCTTACCCTGCTTGCCCCCGTTTTGCTCAACGTGGTCTGCTTCGCACTCGATTCTGCGAGTGCCTCAGCGGAGGAAACGGCGAAACGCGATCGTTTTCTTAAATTGCTCGATGCGGCAGGCGTGGTCCGTTGCACCCCGACGACGCTGGCGGGGAAACCCGGTATTCGTGCCGCGTTGGTGAACTGGATGACGGAAGAACAGGACATCAAACGGGCTTTGCAGTCAATGGTGCAGTGCCTAAAATCCGTGTGACACTTTTTAGGGCACGGCAGGCGTAAATTAATGAATTAGCCATTTAGGAAGCGTTTAAGATAGGTGAATAATTTTTAATCACCCTGCTTACAGATAGCCTAACAACTAATCGTTTGCCGTGTTAAGTAAAACCTTTCGAGGTTATTCATTTCTGCTATATCCCTGCATTTGCTGAGCTTAACAGTAAGCATCTCTTAAACTCTCAATCTAACAACGGTTAGTCGAACTTAAGCTAAATTGATATGGCAGAGGTAAACGGGTTTACCTCGAAAAAATATCTTTGTAATCGGCGCCGTTTTATTGCACAAAGGAATAGTAAGGACGCCTAATATTTAGCTTTTCTTACTTATAGCCCTCTACCCTAACAATCATTATGCAATACACGGATGTCTGCCGAGGACTCAGACTATGCAAACGATTATTTTTGAATCATGTCGTTTTACTCGCCTTGGATTGATACATTCACTTGCCGTTAATGGGATTGGTAGTCGGGAAACTTCCTATGCAAACTCCCTGGAGGATCTTCAGCGCAGCTGCGAACATCCGATACCTAGGATCATTTTAATCAATGAGTCCTGCCTGCCCATACAGTCGCAAAGCAGCACTATTATTCGCAACCTGATCGTTGAACATCCTCAAAGCCTGTTCATCATTTTTATGTCAAGCACCAACAATCACTTCGAGCAATACGTCTTTGTCCGCGAGAATGTGATTATTACTTCCAAGTCGATTAAAACGGCCACGCTCAATCAGCTACTGAGTCACCACGTACGGCAGTTTAATCTGACCGGAATCGGAGACAATCGGTTAAATATTTCGCCGGTGGTGCTGAGCAGAAGTGAATCCAACATGCTTAAAATGTGGATGTCGGGAGAAGGAACGACGCAAATATCGGACAAACTGAGAATCAAGGTAAAAACAGTGTCGTCCTACAAGGGAAGCATCAAGCGCAAGATTAAAAGCCAGAACAAGCACATCATTTACCACGTGGTGCGTCTGAGCGACTCGCTGACCGAAGGAATTTATGTGAGTTAATTTCGACAGTGGCTCCCATCCAGGGCGTTAAGGCGCATTGATGGGAGCTAACGAGGCGGAATAATTTGAAAGTCAGGCGTCTCGCGGCTCGACAAAAGTACCGTCTTTGCTCTGCGACTCATTGAAGAACCAAATTCCCGCCGGATAATTCTCGAGAGCAACCAGGTACATCACGCCCTCGTAAAAGGTTTCAACTTCCAAAACCGTCCCTTCACGACGCACGCCGCCGTCGGTTTTAACTGTAACCAGATCGTTAACCTTCATTATTTGCCCCATAGTAGAGAGTTGGCAGAGCCTGTTTTCGCTCTATTTTATTCTAGACTATAAGTGCAATGAAATGATTGAGCGCAAGGATAAAGCGAGGAATGACAAGGAGATAAATTGCAGGCAATAAAAAACCCGCCTTAGCGGGTTTTTGTAATCTACTTTATGCGCTGCAAAACAGCGAATAAGTGAGATTAGATAGCGGTAACGTTAGCCGCAGACGGACCTTTAGCACCGTTCTCGATAGAGAACTGTACGTTCTGGCCTTCAGCCAGGGTCTTGAAACCTTGATCCTGGATAGCGGAGAAGTGTACGAATACATCTTTGCTACCGTCAGCAGGAGTGATGAAGCCAAAGCCTTTAGACTCGTTAAACCACTTAACCTGACCTTTCATCATAGAAGACATAGAATTACCTTTTAAATATAAATTTCGCCACCATGGGCATGTTATAGCCGGATTTCAGTCGTTACTTATGGAGGCACTAAGAAGGAAATTCGTCAGATCAGTGTTATCGAGGATAACGCATTAAATTGGAACAACTTTACTCAGGATGTCGTGCATAAATAGGTCTGTACCACAGGCCGAGAGCTATTTACTCATGACTGCCGTTCAATAGCAACTCTTTTTAACAGTAACTGGAAGTAATTACCCTATTTTGTCGATTTAACACCCACAACGGTGAATATATCGGCAGCTATGCCTCTGTTTTAACTCCAGTTGCAGGGAAAATCGTGGCCAGAAATTGAAAATAAAAAAACGCTGAACGGTTTTAAACGCACAGGCAGGCGATAAAAACATTCAGCGTCGGGGTTTTGCACTGCGTTTTGAAGCGCTTACTCCATCATTTCCGAAACGGCATGACGCACATAGGCGGTGATTTGCGCCAAGTCTTCGGCTTTGGCGCTATCGCCACCAATAGAACGTACCCGATTCTCGAGATGGCCAATATCCTGCTCAACCTTGTGAGCGATTTGTACTTTAACAATGGTATCAACAGAAGAAATAAATGCTCGCATCACTGCTTTGAGCGCATAAATCTCAGAGAACGAATCGTAGGCCGGCTTTTCAGCGGGCGGCGCGCTATTGCTGCTCTGCTGCTTATCACGCGCTGACAGGTTCTTCAGGTTATCTACATGTTCAATAATCAGATCTATATCTCTGATTAATTCATCAAAATTCTTAGCCACTGATTTTCCTTCGCTCGGCGAAAGCAGAAGAATACCACTGCGGCAACAAGCCGAGAAGTCAGCAAAGAGGGGAAAGGTGAAATTTAGCGAAGAAGCGCCCGCCCTTTTACTTGGGCAGGCGCTTTAAACCTCAAAAAACGAGCCTCAGCGTAGGCTTAGGCGTTTTTCAGTGAGGCCATATCGATAACGAAACGGTATTTTACGTCGCTGTTCAGCATACGTGTATAAGCTTCGTTGATCTCGTCCATGTTGATCATCTCTACGTCGCAGCCGATGTTGTTTTCGGCGCAGAAGTCGAGCATATCCTGAGTCTCGGCGATACCGCCAATCAGTGAACCCACCAGGCTCTTACGACCCATGATCAGTTTACCGGCGTGAACAGCAGGCTCTACCGGCTCAATCAGACCCACCAGAATGTGCACACCGTCGCGCTTGAGGGTGTCCAGATACGGGTTCAGGTCGTGCTGATGCGGCACGGTGTCGAGAATGAAATCAAAGTGGTTCTGCACTTCTGCCATTTGTTTTTCATCGGTAGACAGCACAACATGGTTAGCGCCCAGACGACGTGCTTCCTGCTCTTTGCCTGCAGAACGGGTGAACAGCGTCACGTCAGCACCCATCGCGTGTGCGAATTTCAGGCCCATATGGCCCAAACCGCCCAGACCGACGATAGCCACTTTATGGCCCGCTTTTACGCCCCAGTGTTTCAGTGGAGAGTAAGTGGTTATACCCGCACACAGCAGAGGTGCCGCCGCTTTGAAATCCAGCGCTTCTGGAACGCGCAGAACAAATTTCTCGGAAACCACGATCTGCTCAGAGTAGCCGCCGTAGGTCATCATCTGGTCGTGGCGGTCCAGACTGTTGTAAGTCATGGTCGCGCCTTCGAGGCAGTACTGCTCCAGATTGGCTTCGCAGTTCTCGCAGTGCTGACAGGAGTCAACCATACAGCCCACGCCGACAGAATCGCCGACTTTGAACTTGGTGACTTTTGAGCCTACGTGCGTGACGTGGCCAATGATTTCATGCCCTGGAACCAGCGGATAAATACTCTGGTGCCATTCGTTACGCGCCTGATGGATGTCGGAGTGACAAACGCCACAGTATTTGATGTCGATAACAACATCGGTATCACGTGGATCGCGACGGACAAAGTTATGGGGTGCCAGCTCGGTCTCTGCGGACTGTGCGGCAAAACCTCGGACGTTAAGAGTCATCTGTTTTCTCCTGAGGGTTAACGAAATGAATTCTGGCAACGGTCATGGAACCGCAACCGGGCTAAAGTATGAAGGGTAATAAAGGAATATCGTTATAACGATCCTCGCTACTACTTGCCTAAAGCTGTTTTTTTCGAGATTTTTGGTTAAGCGCTGCGCAACCGGCAGGCTTAACCAAAATTTGTGACGCCTCGATCAGGCGCGGGGGTGACCGGTATCTGAACGGACGTCAGATAAGTCTGGCGGCTTTCAGCTCACTCTTGAGGTAAGCATAGTATATGGGTGCGGCAACGACGCCGGGAAGGCCAAATGCAGACTCAAAAATCAGCATTGCCAGCAGCACTTCCCAGGATTTGGCGTTGATGCTGGTGCCCACGATGCGCGCGTTGAGGAAGTATTCAATCTTATGAATAATAATAAGATAAGCCAGCACCATTGCACCGACCCACAGCGAGATCGACAATCCCACGATGCAGATGACGGTGTTGGAGATAAGGTTACCGACGACCGGCAACAGCCCACAGACAAAGGTGAAGACCACCAGCGTTTTCGACAACGGCAGGTGGATACCAAACAGCGGCATGATGCCAAACAGAAACACCGCCGAGAGCACGGTGTTGATCAATGAAATCTGAAATTGGGCAAACACCACGTTGCGAAATGACTGACTCAGCAGGCGCATTCTCTGCATCAAATCGCTTTTTAACGGCGCACGCTGATCGTCCGACCCTTGCCTTTGCAACGAGATTATTGCCCCGAGGATCATCCCCACCAGCATGGTCAGGAAAGTATGCGCGGCATTTTTACCCGCCGTTTGCAGCATCACGACGTGCTCGCGCATCCACTGGATAAACTCGCGCTGAAGCTCCTCGAGATTCGCCGGTAAATAGTGCAGCATCACCGGTGACAGACGGCTCTGCGCATCGTTAAGCAACTGGCTTATCTTGTTGTTGAAGGCCGCAGGGTTACGCACGTCATGCAGCAGGAAGGTCACAATGCCCATCACCGCAAGAATAAGGGCACTGACCACAATGGTGCTTATCAACGCCACCACCAGCCAGCGTGCCCGCTCGCCGCGAATGATTTTTTGGAAATAGGGCGTCAGCGCATTCACCAGTTCATAGACGATGAACCCAGAGATGAAACACCCCAGCAGATGAAGCGGCAGAATCAGAAGCAGCCCGCCCATGATAACGAGCAGGCTGAGCCAACGGATGTGATGCGGTCTCAATATTTGCATTGCTGCATCCTTACATAAATAGATAACGGGAAGCGTTCCCGGCCTTTACAATCATCATAGCACCTAAGTTTCAACGGCATAGATACCCTCGCCCGCGCTCATTTTTTTGACATGGTTTTTTCATCCCCTATCATAAAGACAGCAACGTGAACCAACAGGCCAAATAATGACCGATTTAATCCGTGACAAACTCGAGCTTCCCGCCGGGCATAACAAACTTCTCCTGCATTCCTGCTGCGCACCCTGTTCAGGCGAAGTGATGGAAGCGATTCAGGCTTCAGGTATCGAGTACGCGATATTTTTCTATAATCCCAACATTCATCCACAAAAAGAATATCTGCTGCGCAAAGAAGAGAATATTCGCTTTGCCGAACAGCATAACATTCCTTTTATTGACGCAGATTACGATACCGATAACTGGTTCGAACGCGCACGGGGCATGGAAAAAGAGCCAGAGCGCGGTATTCGTTGCACCATGTGCTTTGACATGCGTTTTGAGCGCACCGCCCTTTACGCCTTCGAACACGGTTACACCGCCATTTCCAGCTCGCTGGGCATCTCCCGCTGGAAGGACATGCAACAGATTAACGGCTGTGGTTATCGCGCCGCCGAACCTTATCCCGGCATGGTTTACTGGGACTACAACTGGCGCAAAAAAGGCGGCGCCGCACGTATGGTCGAGATAAGCAAACGCGAAAACTTCTATCAGCAGGAATACTGTGGCTGCGTGTATTCCCTGCGAGACACCAACTTGCATCGTAAATCACAGGGTCGCCCGCTGATTAAACTCGGCGTTAAATACTACGGTGACGAGGAGGAATAAGACCTCAAACGCCGACTTTTTCTCCTAAAATAATCTGGCTGCCGCGCCAGATTATTCTTCCTTCTTATGACCCGCCCCGCAATATCATTAATTCCTATGATTTCCACTTTTTAGAAACTTGCTTAACGCGCCCCTGCTTGTTACTTTCCGGACGTACAGATTTTTATGCACTTTCCATTAAGTGTACTAATAAAAAATATATATCTATAAATCATATTGATAAAAACACGAAACCATCTAAAAACAGATCTTTTTTGGACAACAGGGGATAGAAAATGTGGGTTCTTATTGGCATTCCAATCGTGGTGATTGGCTTTGCGCTGCGGTTTAATCCGCTGCTGGTGGTTACCGTCGCCGGTATTTCGACCGGTATCGCGGGCGGTATGCATACGGTTGACATCATTAGCGCTTTTGGGAAAGCCTTTACCGATAACCGTTACATGGGACTCGTTTGGTTAACACTGCCGGTGATCGCCCTTCTGGAGCGCAGCGGACTGCGGGAACAGGCCAAGCACCTTATTTCGAAGATTCATGCCGCTACCACCGGTCGCGTGCTGATGCTCTATTTCTTCATTCGTCAGATGACCGCCGCATTGGGACTGACCTCACTCGGCGGTCATGCGCAGATGGTTCGCCCACTCATTGCGCCGATGGCCGAAGCGGCCGCGACCACCAAATACGGCGACCTGCCTAACGACGTGCGCCAAAAAATTCGCGCCAACGCAGCGGCGGTTGATAACATTGCGGTCTTTTTTGGTGAAGACATCTTTATTGCCGTGCAGTCAATTCTGTTGATTAAAGGCTTCCTCGATCAGAACGGCGTCTTCGTCGAGCCTTTGCACCTTTCCGTCTGGGCCATCCCGACCGCCATCGCCGCGCTGATTATCCACTTTATTCGCCTCTGGCTGCTCGACCGCTCGCTCGCCAAACGTTTTGATGTACAGCAGGGGAGCCTCGGCAAATGATTACCTTAAATACCGTTTATATTATTGCCGGTTTACTGTTTATTGGCTTCGCTTGCTTTAATTTACGCGACCGCAGCAACCCTAAGCGTTTTGTCAATGCGCTGTTCTGGGGCATTTATGGCGTCATCTTCCTGTTCGGAACAGAGATACCGCACTTCGTTACGGGCTGTATGGCCATTCTGCTGGCGGTTATCGCCGGTACCGGCCAGCTGGGCAAAGGCAAAAGCGACGCTGAGCAACCCGAGGTTGCAGCGAAGCGCCAGGCCAGCGCCAAACGTTTCGGCAATCGTCTGTTCATCCCTGCCCTGATTATTCCGTTAGTGACCCTGATTGGCACCTTGACGTTGAAATATGCTCCGTGGGTCGAAGGTAAGAACGTCACGTTGATTTCGCTGGTGCTGGGTACGATTGTCGCCTTCGTGGTGGCGCTGTTGATGCTGCGTGACTCACCGCTTAAAGCGATTAAGGCAGGCGGGCAAATCATGGATACCGTCGGCTGGGCGGCGATTCTGCCACAGATGCTGGCGGCACTCGGCGGGCTGTTTGCGCTGGCGGGCGTAGGCGGCGTGGTCGCTAATCTGGTTAAAGATGTGATTCCGATGGGATCGCCGCTTGCGATTGTGATTGCCTACACCTTTGGCATGGCATTATTTACTATGATCATGGGTAACGGCTTTGCCGCCTTCCCGGTGATGACGGCGGGGATTGGTTTACCGCTGATCGTTCATCAATTGGGCGGTAATCCGGCGATTATGGGCGCAATCGGTATGCTTTCCGGGTTCTGCGGCACGCTGATGACGCCGATGGCCGCCAACTTCAATATCGTCCCGGCGGCGCTGCTGGAGTTACAGGACAAGCACGGGGTCATCAAGGCCCAGGCATTGACCGGTATTTTGCTGTTGCTGGTTAACACCGCGTTTCTGTATTTGTTTGTGTTCCGTTTCTGATAAACGGAACATCATGGAGTGGATGACATGACCTCGCAACAGCCCCTGCAACTGACGCCAGAAATGGCGTCACGCTTTGCTTCACTGGCGTTAAATCATTTAACCCGTGAATATCCTAACAAGCTGACTCACGCGCTGGTCGGCTCGGATGATGCCCAAACGCCACGTGCGCTGCATCCGATCTTCTATGGCAGCTACGACTGGCATTCCTGCGTTCACGGCTACTGGCTGCTGCTGCGCCTGCTGGACCGTTATCCTGACCTGCCCGAGGCGAGCAAAATTATCGCCGTGGTTGAGACGCATTTTACTGCCGAGAACGTCGCCGGTGAGTTGCGCTATTTGCAGCAAAAACATCACAGCGGTTTTGAACGTCCCTATGGTTGGGCATGGTTCCTGGCGCTGGCGCAGCAGACTGACGCGCTGTCGTTACCGCAGGCCCGAGGCTGGGCCAAGACGCTGTCGCCGATGACCGAGTTTTTCGTTAAAAGCTTCTGTGAGTTTCTGCCCAAAGCCACCTATCCGCTGCGCGTCGGCAGCCATTTCAACACCGCGTTCGCACTCTCGCTGACGCTGGACTATGCGCGCAGCGCAGGGCGTAAAAAGCTGGCGGCGCTGATAGAAGAAACGGCGCTGCGTTGGCATCTGGAGGACGTGAACTGTCAGGCGTGGGAGCCGGGCGGCGATGAGTTTCTTTCGCCTTCGCTGATGGAGGCTGAATTGATGCGTCGGGTGCTGGCCCCCCAGGCTTTCATTACCTGGTTTGGCCGCTTCCTGCCTCATCTGGTGCAGGGACAGCCCGAGACGCTGTTTACCCCTGCGACGGTGACCGACCGCACTGACGGCAAAATTGGTCACCTGGATGGGCTGAATCTCAGCCGCGCATGGTGCCAACGCTCTCTGGCCTCGGCGCTGCTCAAAGGAGACCCGCGCATTGCCCTGCTGAACGCCTCCGCTGACGATCACCTCAACAGTGCGCTAGAACATCTCGACAGCGACTACGCCGGGGAACACTGGCTGGCCACCTTTGCCCTGCTGGCGTTAGAAGCCTGATATTTTAAATAGACGCCTCTGACTTTGAGTACAGAGGCGTTTTCCCTTAGCGCACAATCCCGCGCGTTGAGCGGGCAAAGAACCGTTCAAAGCAGCTCAGATGCGGATACTCTTTCTGCATCAGCAGCAACGCCGCCTTGACTTCATTCAGCGCGTCACCGCCGTGATAAAGCTGATAATAAAGGACGCGGATCACCTGCCGCAGATGTTCGTCCTCAAACTGGCTCGTCAGCGCGTCTTCATTGACGCTGAGCGCTTTACAGCGGTTGCCCTGTACCCGCGTGAAGGGCGGGACGTCTTGCACAACACACGAATGGGCCAGCACCTGTGACGAATAACCCAAAATACAAAACTGGTGCACGGCAGAATGTTCGTCAACCTGCCCGAAGTCATCGAGCTCAACGTGCCCGGCTAACGCGGCACCCAGGGCGAGATGCACAAAGCTGCCCACCACGCAGTCGTGACCGATATGCACCTGATTCATAAACACGTTATCGTTACCAATCTGCGTCACCCCGGTTCCCTGAACCGTGCCGCGGTGAAAAGTGGCCCTTTGGCCAATACGATTGCGATCGCCGATTTCGAGGCGCGTTGGCTCTCCTGCATACTTCAGGTCCTGATTTATCTCACCGAGAGAGCTGTACCTGTCGATCAGGTTGTCGCAGCCGATGCGGGTGTGCCCGTTAATGACGGCATGGGAAAGCACAACCGTTCCCTCGCCAATCTCGACGTTCGCCTGGATATGACAAAAGGGTCCAATGCGAACGTTTGCGCCGATCCTTGCGCCTTTTTCAATAATGCTGTTTCTCGCCACAATGGCGGAAGAGTGGATCATTTAACGGAACCTTAGTGGAAAAAGACTAATCAAGGAGGGGAGGATAGAGATAAAGACGAGGCAACCCAGCATGCTTTAATTTATTTATTTTCTGAACTTTATGGACATAAAGTTTCATTTAATATTCATTAAGGTTACGTTAACGTTTTATTAAGGCTTTCTTAAGCTTGAGGCTTTAGGGTGTGCCGATTCTGCTTGGTGCCACTCGCACTCCGGCTGATTTTCTTGGGCATATTTGCCGGACCTGAGTTTTTTGGAGACCGTTTTGCGTAATTTCATCCCTAAAATCAGCTATTTTTGGCTGACGTTACTGATTAGCCTGTATTTCACATTTGTCGTTAACTTCCCCGTTCTGCTTCATTTCTATCAAATTTTACATGCGCTGCCGGCGTATAAAATTGGCTTTGCCATCTCGATTCCTTTCGTTCTGTTTGCTGCCCTGAATTTTGTGTTTACGCCGTTTACCTTTAAACCGGTGTTTAAACCTTTCTTTATCATCCTGTTGCTGCTCAGCGGTCTGGCGTCTTATTCGGAGCTGACCTACCACGTGGTGTTTGACCGCAGCATGATTGAAAACATTGTCGAAACGCAGCAGAGCGAAGCCTCTTCCTACCTGAACACCTCGGTGATCGTCTGGTTTGTGCTGACCGCCATTCTGCCTGCCGTGCTGCTGTTCCTGGTGCCGGTCAAGTACAACCAGAGCGTGATTAAACGCCTTGGCGTACGTATTCTGTCTATGCTGGTGTCTCTCGCTATCATTGGCGCTGTCGCGAGCCAGTATTATCAAGACTACGCGTCGGTAGGCCGCAGCAACCGCACGCTTAACGTCGAGATCTTGCCGACCAACTTCCTTTACAGCAGCAGCGAATATTTCTATCACAAGTATCTGACCAAGCCGCTGAAGTTCGAGAAAGTCGGTACCGATGCCAAGCTGGTGCAGAAACCAGGGCAAAAACCGACCTTAATGTTCCTGGTAATTGGTGAAACCGGCCGCGCGCAGAACCAGTCAATGAACGGCTACGACAAGCCAACCAATGGCTTTACGCAGAAAACGTCTGACATGGTGTTCTTTAATCACGTCAGTTCCTGCGGCACCGCGACCGCCGTTTCCGTGCCATGCATGTTCTCCGACATGAAGCGCGTCGACTTTAATAACGACCGCGCTCACGCCAGCGACAGCTTCCTGGACATTCTGCAACGCGCCGGTGTTTCCGTTTATTGGAAAGACAACGACGAAGGCTGTAAGGGCGTGTGCGATCGCGTTCCAAACGTCACCATTCCGACCACCAAAGACGGCAAATTCTGTGACGGTGAAACCTGTTACGACGAAGCGCTATTGGAAGGAATAGACGACAAGATTGTCGACGACGGCAAGAATAAAGTCATCGCACTGCACCTGATTGGCAGCCACGGCCCGGCTTACTATCACCGCTACCCGGACAACTTCCGCTACTTTATGCCGGACTGCGAACGCAGCGATATTCAAAACTGTACCCACGAACAGTTGGTGAACACCTACGACAACACCGTGCGCTACACCGACTACGTGCTGACGCAGGTTATCGCCAAGGCCAAAAAGTATCAGGATAAATACAACGTCGCGATGATTTATCTGTCAGACCACGGTGAGTCGCTGGGTGAAGACGGTCTGTATCTGCACGGCACGCCCTACAGCGTAGCGCCACCGCAGCAGACCCACGTGCCGATGATGTTCTGGCTGTCGCCACAGTATGTGGCCGCGCAGAGCCTCTCACTGAGCTGCCTACAGTCAGAGGCCGCGAAAAATGATTACTCGCAGGATAACCTGTTCCACACCGTGCTTGATGCGATGGACGTTAAGACCTCGGTCATCGATCCGTCGCTGGACATTCTGAAAAGCTGTAAAACGGCGCAGTAATTTTACCTAGCCAATCCGACGCTCAATCTCCGCAACAAAGGCGTTGAGCGTCGGGTCATAACAGTGCTGTGCGCTGTTATAGGTCAGATACAGCGCCGTTTTCCGCAACGAGTTTCCGTCCAGCGCAAGGCGCACCAACTCCCCGCTTTCCAGCCGCGCAGACACCTTATGCAGCGGCACCCAGCCATACCCTACCCCATGCACGATAGCCTCGATTGCCGCCTCAATAGTGGTAAAACTCCAGTTCGCCGTCTCATAGGTTTTGCGCTTTTCATCACGCTGCGAATCGCGGTCAACGATGGTGATTAACGGAAATTGCCCCAGCTGCGAGGCGTTTATCGGTATCTTAAGAGACAGCAGCGGATGCCCGTACGCCGCAATCGGCACAAACTCCACGTCCATCAACCAGCGACTGTTCAGCGTATTTTCAGCAGGCTGCGTGGTGATATAGAGGTCTGCATCGCGCGCCTGTATTTGGCGATCGGTTTCGTTGCGCAGGATTTCGGAAAGCTGAAGCTGGGTATCGGGAAAAACTTTCTGAAAGGCTTTCAATGACAGGAACAGGCTATCTTTGGGAAACACCGCGTCAACGACCAGGCTTATCTGCGTTCTAGCCCCCTGCTGCAACCCCACCGCCCGCGCCTCCAGTTGAATGAAGGCAGAAATCAACGGCTGAGCCTGCGAGAGCAGCGCGCGACCCTGCTCGGTCAGCTCGGCCTTACGGCCCACGATATGCAGCAGCCGCAGTCCGAGTCGTTCCTGCAGGCTCGCCAGCGCATAGCTCACCGACGACTGACTGCGAAACAACACCCTGGCCGCCTCAGCATAGCTGCCTTCGTTAACCACCGTCTGCAAGACGACCCATTGCTCCAACGTGGTGTGGGGGAGTTCCATCGCACAATCCCATCTAAAAATTAGATTAATATCATCGTATATCAGCGTTATTCAATCTAATTTACAAGGTGTAGTTTATTTCCAGAGCCAAAAAAACCTGAATTTATGCCCTTTAAGGAGATAAACATGAGCAGCTTTGATAAAGAAGATTTGAGCGGTTTTGTCGGCAAACATCTGGTTTATACCTACGACAATGGCTGGAACTACGAGATTTACGTTAAAAATGCCAACACCGTTGACTACCGCATTCACAGCGGCATCGTCGGCAATCGATGGGTGAAACACCAGCGCGCCTACATCGTGCGTGTCGCGTCAGAGGTGTATAAAATTTCGTGGACAGAACCGACCGGCACCGACGTGAGCCTGATTGTCAACCTGGGCGATAAAGTGTTCCATGGGACCATCTTCTTCCCACGTTGGGTCATCAATGATCCGCAAAAAACCGTGTGTTTCCAGAATGAGCACATCCCGCAGATGGAAGCCTATCGCGATGCAGGTCCGGCCTATCCAACCGAGGTGATTGACGAGTTCGCAACCATTACCTACGTCCACGACAGCGGTGTGAATAACGAAGCGGTGATCAACTGCCCGGCGAGTGAGCTTCCGGCCGATTTCCCAAAAAACCTACGTTAATATCCTGCCAAAAAGAGAGGGAACCCGTCCCTCTCTTTATTGCCTTCTAGCGCAGCACGTTAATCAGCGACTGATTAAACTTCTCAGGCTCTTCCATCTGCGGCGCATGCCCTAATCCTTTGAATTCAATCAGTTTCGCATGCGGGATTAATTTCGCTGCCTGCTTGCCAAGCACGTTGTAATGACCCAGGCGCGCCTTCACCGCAGGCGGGGCGATATCGCTGCCGATCGCCGTAGTGTCTGAGGTGCCAATCATCAGCGTGGTCGGCACGCGCAGGTTTTTAAACTCGTAGAATACCGGCTGAGTGAAGATCATGTCGTAGATAAGCGCCGAGTTCCACGCCACCAGCTTGTGCCCCGGCCCGTTGTTCAGTCCCGCCAGCATGTCCACCCAGCGGTCGTATTCCGGCTTCCATTTGCCAACGTAATAAGTCTTCAGCTCATAGTCGTGAATGCTCTTGGCAGAAAGTTTCAACTCGCGGTCGTACCACTGATCCACGGTGCGATACGGCGCGCCCTTGGCCTTCCAGTCTTCCAGACCGATAGGGTTAACCAGCACCAGCTTTGAGACCTGCTGCGGATACATCAGCGCATAGCGCGTCGCCAGCATGCCACCGGTCGAGTGGCCGACGATTACCGCCTTGTTAATCTTTAGGTTTTTCAGCAGCTCATGGGTATTGGCCGCCAGCTGCTGAAAGGTGTATTGGTAATGCTCAGGCTTGGTCGATGAGCAGAAACCAATTTGGTCAGGCGCCACGACGCGATACCCCTGGCCCAGCAACGCCTTGATGGTGTCGCCCCAGGTCGCACCGCAGAAATTTTTGCCGTGCATCAGCACCACGGTCTGGCCGTTCTGCCGGCCGACCGGCTTGACGTCCATGTAGCCCATTTGCAGGGGAACGCCCTGAGAATTAAAGGAAAAGTGTTGGAGGGGATAAGGATAGTCGAACCCCTGCAACTGGGGGCCGTAAGACGGTGTATCGGCCGCCATCGCGACGCCTGAGGTCAGTGCCAGCGCTAAAAGAGAGGCGGAAAACCGTTTTTTCATCGAAAAGAGCATCTAAAATTCCCTGATAAATAGCCAAACTGAGGCATAAAACACGGATATTAAGGAGTTTAGCTTAAGGATTGAATCAGAAATCGTAACATTTTTCGTTTTCCCGCCGCTTTCCGCCCGCATTCCTGTCATGAAAAGAGCGCGTAAATTGTGAGAAACTGCTACGACGAAAGCAATAACGTGAGCTACGTTTGATAAGATGAACGCTCAAGTAGCATATGCTGCCGTTACTGGTACCATCCTTCGGGTTTTGGGCAACTACCCTTTATAACCTTTTGAATGTTCACACTTTGCGAGCAAGATGATGATCAAGTGGCCGTGGAAAAGTAATGAACTTAAGATTGATAAAAGCGAAGTCTGGCAGCAGGCGCTAGATATCCCGCTTTTTTCTGATTTTAATAACCATGAACAGCAGCGGCTCATTCGCGTTGCCACGCACCTATTGCAGCACAAGCGGCTCATGCAGCTTCAGGGGCTTGCGCTTGACGAAACCATGCAGGCCAGAATCGCACTGCTGTTTGCACTGCCGGTGATGGAGCTCGGCGCAGAGTGGCTCGACGGTTTCCATGAGATTCTCCTCTACCCCACCCCTTTTATTGTCGACACCCCTTGGCAGGACGAAAACGGCATTGTCCATTCCGGTACCCAAGTGCATGCGGGCCAAAGCTGGGATCAGGGCCCTATCGTGCTTAACTGGCTCGACGTGCAGGACTCTTTCGACAAGTCAGGCTTTAATCTGGTTGTCCACGAGGCGGCACACAAGCTCGACATCCGCAACGGCGGCGAGGCGACCGGCATTCCGCCTATTCCCCTGCGCGAGGTGGTCGCGTGGGAGCATGACCTGTTCGCAGCAATGGAAAATTTGCAGGAAGAAATCGACATGGTAGGCGAAGAAGCTGCCAGTATGGACGCCTACGCCGCCACCGACTCCGCCGAGTGCTTTGCCGTGCTATCGGAATATTTTTTCAGCGCCCCTGAACTGCTTTCGGAAAGATTCCCGCTGGTTTACGGACATTTTACCCGTTTCTACAAGCAGGACCCGCTGATGCGGCAGATGCGCGGCAGGCTGGCGGACTGTTAATATCTTTGCATTTTAATATCTCTGCATTTCACGGGAAAAACCCTATAAAACGCCACCAACGCACTATTCTGCTCAGGAGATGAGCAGTCGGACGCAGGAACGCATTTTCGCGTTGACACTCCCGCTCTCGCTGGATACTATGCGCCCCGTTCACACAATTCCTCTGTAGTTCAGTCGGTAGAACGGCGGACTGTTAATCCGTATGTCACTGGTTCGAGTCCAGTCAGAGGAGCCAAATTTAGAAAAGCCCGCACAAGGAAACTTGCGCGGGCTTTTTGCTTTTTGGGGATTATTGAATCCCTGGCAGATTTAGATTTTATCCATAACGATGTCGTGTTGACGGTGTTGAAGGTATAGCGTCAATGCTTTCAGCCAGAAGTCGATATAGATTTCGAGCGGTATACGAAGCCGTCAGAGATCTGCCACAGGCTGTAACAGATCAAACTCTGGGTTTTTTCCCGTGTCAAAAACTGAAATACCGCGTGGTTTTACCGGCTCCCTTGGGTACATCCAGAGCAACAAACAGCTGACGATTCATTCTTTAAATGACGGTTGATATACGGTTCTTATAAACGCGTCAGCGCGAATCGGATAGAGGGCTATTATCAACAGACACTGATAAACATTCTGGCAATGGTTCTAACCCACTCGTTTAAAAACCCAGGATCACAGCCGTTTATGGTCATAGCCCATATTAAGGCATGACTAATATCGCGATGTATTAATTAACGGGGCTTAGGGTATTTCATCTCGCTTGTTAATGCTCATATTCGTCAGCAACGTGCTGAGATTCTTAGATTACTCGCCGATATAATCAATCCCGTCTGAGTAATGATCGGGCTTTTAAGACGCGCTTCCAAACAGTCACTGACAAACCATTACATTACTAGATGTAAAAATCTATAAATTTTAGTTTGTTTCAGATAAACCCCGCCTCCTGCATTACATAAAGTTCTACCTAATTAGTCTTCAACACTACATTAGGAAATGTCATGAAATATTCAAGGAACGAAATCTCTAAAACCCGTGCCTCAACGGCTCTTTCAGGAGTGTGTGCAACCTCATCCACAAATCCGCTGAAAACTACATTATTGCATGAGCTTGCGATTGATGGTTTTTCGTTTAAAGCCTCCAGCCCTACTATCGATGGGGCTTATCCACTATGACACGGATGCTTATCCCCACGCCGGTAAAACAGGCAACCACGGGCAACACTGCCTTGCTAATACACCGGATTAATCAGGTTCTTAAAGACATCCTCAAGGGAACCGGAAAAACCCTCGGCAACCTTTCCGTAGAGGCTGGCTCAAAAGTAGTATTTGAATTTCACAACGTTCCTCCCATCACCCTTTCCTTGAATGAAGGACACATCTGGCTCCAGACGCCGCTTATCTGGAGGGACGAGTTGCATTTTGCTAAATCTGCAGGTGCCCTTCTGGAGGTACTGCAGTATCCGCTGCCGTGGGTAGTGACCGACCAGCCAGTGCTAGGTCTTCGTGGCCGGGAGCTGCGGGCGCTGGTTGATGAATCGTGTTTCGTCATTGATACCCGGTTCGGAGAACTTCTCGACGCCTTTTATTTACGCAGTTGCCGTCTGCAACAGTGCGTAGGCGAATACTCCAGGCCGTAAATCTGCCAGTCCCTTCCCCCATTTTAATAAAAAAAAGAGAAATACATGAACGAAGTTAACCTCCGCCGTGCGGATGTCTCCACGCAGGATACCCACACCACTCAAGCTTCCAAAATAGAACAGAACAGACAGCTGGCGCATGCCGAATCTTGGATGGATAAGCTGTCATCGGTGTTTTCGAAGGCAGTAGCTTCATTTACCAATCCACCGGTAGACGAGGATAAAGCAATGAAACAGCTGAATGATTTGTTTAAAGAGCTCAAAAATGATGCCAAAAGCCCGCTTACCGGTGGAACAGAACATTCGCTGAGTTTAAAAATCGAAATGGCTCTGAGGGAGCACAAAACAGAAGCGCAGACCTCGTTATCTGACCCAGCAACCTTACTGCGTAAGATGTTAGCAGAGGAGAATCTGATTAAGGTTTCCGGTGGGCATTGGTTCGATGGCCTGCATCTTGACGTCGGGATGGATCATCTGTTCGCGCGCATTGTAGGAGCGAATCCGAAGGATGAGAAAGCGATGGCGAAAATTGAACGCATGAATCTGGAACAAACAAAACCCGCCTTGTATCAATGGTTATCAAAAGAGGTTTATGCGGCCGTGGCGAAGGGAACGCCGTCCAAAGCGGATATACAGAAAATCGGCATGTCATATATTAGCAGTGCCGGCGTCGGCATGGCGCTCGGAAGCCTGGGGCCAGTGGGCACCGGTCTGTCAATCGCCTGGTACAGCTGCCAGATTTTAAAGCAGCTCAGTCAGGAAGGCCTCATGAATACGGTCAACTCCCAGATGAAGGCCCAGCTGGATACGTGGATGGGGGCGAAAATGGCAGGAGGGGTTGTCTCTGCCGCGGATGACCTGGAACTCTTTACCCATCTTGGAGACTGGTTGAGCGGAATTACCCCTGAGAGTATGGCTGGCAGAATGAACACCCACCAGCCTGGAGCAACGATGGCTGATACCGGAGGAAAGGGACCCGAACTTACGTTACTGACTGCGCCGACAATCAGTGGAGGCGAGAAGGTCGCCAAGAATGTAGATGCCGAAGGCTGGATAGCAAACAGCGTGCTTAACTGGGAAAATACGGACGTCGCTGAAAAGATGCTGATGAAAATAAAAACCTGTTATGAATTCCTGCTTCCGGAACAAGATACAGCCCCAGAGGTGTGTTCAAGCTCGCCCAACAGTGCAAATACTACCGCTATGGCACCGCCAACCAAGATGGTGAAGAGTGTCGTGGAAGAGGGAATGGCGGAGAAAATACGCGTACTGGACGGTGAGGGGAAGTTGAAACAACGCTTACGGCTGGCCAACGCTGACACTCCCGTTGAACTTTCAAATGCCAAAGTGCCAAATAAGATGTCCGGCACGGTAGCTACCACTGTCGCACCTTCGAGGTTTCAGCTTAGACCCGAGAAATCTTCGGGCGGAGAAACAGCGGTCTCCCCGACAGGAAGCAAAATAGAAAACACGGCAGAAAGAACCAATGCGGCTTTGGCAAAGAAGCCTGACGAGGAAATGCTGTTGCAAGAAATAGGCCGCAGTTTTGTATCGCCGAAGGATAATTTGCAGGGTGTGAAAATAGTCCCAACAGGTCCGAGTTCTGTCAGCAACATGTTGACAACCCTGGCAGTCACTCTGGTGGCGGGTAAGGCAGCCGGAGCAGTAGCTTTCATGGCGCAGCAGTTTAAGACGGCCGAAAGCAAACCGACCTCTCTGTCGGAATTAGCAAATAAAAAGCCTGAGCCGGAAAATCTCTTTGTTGCTAATAAACCAATAATTTATCAGGCACTCGACTCTCTTTCCGACAATGTGATACGAACTGCCTTGGCAGAACATCCTCATGAATTAAATGAGGACAAGTTACATGAGCTTTATTCATATGCAAAAGAGGACTATGCAAAAATTATCATTAAGGGGATTGCCTTTATTGCCGAAAATTATGTTGATAGTAAAATTATTAAGGCGATTCAACAGGCAAGAGTAAGTGCTAACCTAACTGATGACGTTGCATTGGTCGATATGTTAAAAGATAAGAAATTTATCGTGGAAATTTCTAAGATGCTAGCGAAGGGAGAGTTTGAACATCCTTCTCTTCAGGCCTGCAATCTGGAAAAACTAATGGAGCCCATCCTCTCCAGAACACCAGTAATGGCATTTGATGTAGAACTTGGTTTGAATTCAGAGTACTCAACCAGGTTAACAGACAAAATCGACAGCTATTTCTTCCCAGATGGCGGAGCAGAAGTGAAACTGGCTGCGATGAAAGCTATTAACGAAAAAATAAAATATTCGATAATGCAGGTGTGTCAAAATGAATATTCTAAAATGCATGAGGGCGTATCGAATCAACACATTTTTAACAAGTTTGGTATGAACGACTATGAATATTGGTATACGGCGAAGGGTGCAGCCAACCAAGTTCAAGACTTATCGAGTTCAATTACAGATGCAGAACTGAATAGATATATTTTATCTGCGGCGAATAACACTGGGAATGGAACTCCTATTCCGTTAAATAAATATGCTGAGCTTGTTGAAAGTTTTAATAATGTAAAAGCCAACACCGTAGACTATTTAAAGAATTATAATATCAATACTTTGGTAGATGAAATTGTCCTGGATGAGATAAGGAAAATACCCACACTACAAAATGCGAATCTTGATGATATAGTATCGATAAACGATCTTACTAAAAAAAAGGATTTGAGTTTAAAAGAAGTCGCGCTAGGTGACATATTTAGAAATTATCCTTCTTCTAGATATATAGCCATCTTTAGTAAGGCCGACGAAAATAAACCCTATCACAAACACGATGTAAACTTAAAAGAATCATTGATAAAGCTTGCGGATCGCGTTGAAGTCAGACTTGAAAAAACCATTAGAAATAATTTATCTCGACCTGACGCTGAAAGTGTAGTGAAGAATTTTATTGGGATTTCATTTAAGACTCAGCTAATAGATTACATGAAAAAGGCGTCTGTAGAAGACTCACGAGAGTTCGGCCCTGCCATTAATGATATTCTCGCAGGAACAACGAAACCTAAGTTAATGGCAATGCTGGAATATCCAATGTCTAACATCATTGCACTAAAAGGAATAGGTGATCGCTATCTTGCTGTCTCTACGTTGACACAAGAATCTAAGATCATACCAAACAGACAGGGATTGGAAAATGACCAGAGTTTACAAAATTGGTTATTACACCACTTGTCTTTCTATGACTCTCAAAGAAATATGGTTAAAACGTCTTTCACGCCAAAAATGCTCGATCCTTTATATGGTATCACGCATTATGAATACCCGGTAAAATATAGTGAAACGGGTGATTACACGTCAGACTTGACTCAGCGTCATATTGACAGATTGAGATCCGATCCGGATGTTTTAATAAAAACTCACTTTGAACAAGAAGTTGATACTATTCTTTCCGCAGGTATCGGTGCTCTAGGGTTTCTGTCAGTGGGAGTGATACTCACACCGGCCAGCGCACTGGGGGCATTTTGCTCAGCGGCCATGGGTATGGGTATTTCAGCGATGCAAGTTGCGAAGTACTTTGTAGCAGATACACCAGATGAAAAGATGGATGCGTTGTTTGAAGCAGTAATGAGTGGTGTATTTGATACGGCTCTAGAGATAACTCAGGCGATAAAACTCTTTCGACAGCAGATGTCATCAGCGCTAAAAAGTGGTTTGAAGAATACACCCAATAATTTCAGTCTGCCAGATTCAAAAATAAATATTGCACCTAAACCCGCAGATTATAGAAAAGCGAAACCTATTGCTGAAGGAACAGCGGCAAAAATTTACAGTATAGACGATTACCTGATTAAAGAATTTAAGCGCCCCTTGAAAGAAGGTGACTTCTCTAAAGATCATTTATTATTAAAACAATCAAAAACAAACAGTTATTCGGGGGCATTGCGTGAGGCAAATAATAATGCCGTAGCATTCAACCGTCTTTACGGAGAGGGTTCATCCGTCGTCTTCATTGATAATATTGGAGATTCTAAAATTGTTTCGATGAAAATGCCTAAAATACCGGGTGAATCTTTACAATCCATTCTAAAGAATGACAATTTACAACAAATGAAAAATATCAGGAAATCACTGAGTGATGAAAATACTATACAGTCTATAATAGATCGTACACTTGCTGATTTGAAAAAAAATGGTATTATGCATGATGATATCAATCTTGCAAATATCATGTTCAATCCAGAGACTGACAAATTCACTCTGATAGATTTTGACCGTGCAAGAATAAGCCCTAAAAAGGATGGACTGATCCCAGAACTGTCTGCTTCTCAGATGAACCCGATGGAGAAAAAGTTTAAAGCTGATTTAAATGAATTTAAACGAAGTATTGATAAACTCGAGAAACTAGAAAATAATTCCATCAAATTGGATTTCGATAATCTGGACAGGAACCGAGATTTGATCAGAACCTGTTCCCCTCTTATAACGGCCTCCAGACAAACACGGGGAGTTTTATCCTGTACAGAGCCAAGCCCTGATTTTTTAAAACTTCCGCCTTTGGTTAATGACAGAGTACAACTTATCGATGCTGAATTCGATCGACTAAACAAAGCACTTGTAAGTCGCGATGCCAAACCTACAAATCACAATGACATTTTCACCACTACTGTAACCACCCTCAAGGACCTTGAAAGCTTAAAAGACCCAAACTATCAAGCCAAATTTATATTTGTAAAAAATGCCAAAGGCAATCAGCAACTAATTATCGGCGGCATTGGTAAGAAAACTGACGTAAAAACGATTTCCCACCCTTCTTTGCTAACAGAAATAACTATTGATAATAGTAATTTGGAGATACAATCTGCTGGATACATAGGTATGACAAAAAAAGGCGTCGCTTATTTACTCAATACTTCAGGACACTATAAACCCACTTACGACCATTTACGTTCAGCTCAGAATTTTCTTAAAGAGGTTGTGGGTGTTGAAAATGTCCATAAAGTTGAGTCCTTCACTATTAAACACCAATGGCTAAAAAGGATTGATAAAGTCTTTCTTTGATTACCAGGAAGAACATAATAGTTAAAATACTAAATTTATTTCTGGCCGGATATTGAAAGCTTGAGAGTTATCGTTTTCCCAAGGTGTCGAACCCTTATAAAAAAATGCGCTAACTCTCATGACTCATACTAATAAGCCCTTAATAGAATATTGGATCGACATTTTTATTCCTCAATTTACAAATACCTATGGTTGGGTAAATTTGAGACGCTGTTAAATCTGCAACAGGATGAGCGGTACCAGTGACTCGCACTCAAACGACATCACAAATGATAATCATTATCATATCAAGCCAATATTGGCATCAAAACAGGCACTCCCTCCCCTCAAAGAGCAGAGGAGGGAGGTTGCTGCGGCAGGTCGAATACCTACCCTAAAACTAACTCAGCGCTAATTTCTGCATAACCGCCGCAATATCGGCCCGCAGTTTCTGCTGTAACGCCGGTTTTTGGTGTTTCGCCTTGCGCGCCAGCTCATCCTCAAGCCTCTGCTCTAGCTCACACAGCCGCGCCAGCAGCAGATCCTCACCGGAGAGCACGGCCTCTTCGCCCTGCTCCATCGGCGTTGGCGGTTCGGGTTGATTCAGCGTTTTGCCTGCCAGCAGCTGATACACCGGCTCAAGCTGATGCCACTCCTCGAGGCGATGGTCGTGCACCAGCCAGAAGCGGTTGCAGCCATTTTCGATCAACGTTCGATCGTGGCTAACCATCAATACCGCGCCCGGAAAATCCCTCAGCGTCTGGGCCAGCTCTTCCTTGCCCTCCATGTCGAGGTGGTTAGTGGGCTCATCGAGCAGCAGCAGCGAATAACGTGCCAGCGTCAGCCCAACGAACAGCAGGCGCGACCGCTCTCCGCCGCTCAGCGAAGCCACCTTTTGCTGATGACGAAGATACGGAAAACCAGCGCCAATGAGCGCCATCTTGCGCCGATCGTCGGTTAAAGGGGCAAAATTACCGAGCGCATCGCATAGGCTATCGCTGTCGCGAAGCTGATGCAGATTCTGGTCGTAATACCCCACTGCCGCACGGGGATGCCAGCTGATACCGGATTCAGGTTGAGTGAGCGATCGCCACAGCAGGCGCAGTAGCGACGACTTACCGCAGCCGTTACGCCCCATCACCGCAACGCGATCGCCACTTTTCACCCGCAGATTATCGAGGGAAAACAGCGCGGCGGCGTCGGGCGCTGGCGCAACCTCCAGCGTTTCCAGTGCCAGCACGCGATCGGCGTCGAGACTTTCGCCCTGCAACTCTAGCCGCCAGGCATTGGCCGCCGCCAGCGGAGTCTGGTCCTCTTTCAACCTGTCGACCTGTTTCTCCATCTGCTTAGCCTTGCGGGCAAACTTTTCGTTGTCATAAACCTTGCCCCACAGCGCCAGGCGGCTGGCGCTTATCTCAACGCGGTCAATTTCTCGCTGCTCGGCCTGGCGGCGTTCCGCGTCGGTGCTGTCGCGGTGTGCTAACGCCTCGCGTGCCTCACTGCAACGTAGCCCGAAATAGTGCAGCGTCTTGTCACGCAGGATCCAGGTACAGGTCGTTACGCTGTCGAGCAGCGCCACGTCGTGCGAGACCAGAATAAAGCTGCCGTTCCATTGGCTTAGAAAATCGCCCAGCCACAGCAGCGTCGGCAGGTCGAGGTGGTTACCAGGTTCGTCGAGCAGCAGTAAATCCGGCTCGAGAATCAACGCTCTGGCGAGCATCAAACGTGTGTGCTGTCCTCCACTGAGCGTCGAAACCGTCTGGCCCCAGCAGGAAGGCGTAAAGTCCAGCATCGCCAGCAACCGCTCGGCGCGCCAGCTCTCGGCAAGCCGCTGATTCTCGGGAAGCCGGTCAAGCACCACCGCCAATAGGCTAAGCGCCTTCAGGGACTCGGGCAGATGCTGTTCGATGGTCGCCATCAGGCACTGACCGGCGCGGGTCACCGAACCTGAGCTCGGGCTGAGATGGCCATTAAGAAGATTGAGAAAGGTACTTTTACCGCTGCCGTTATGGCCGATTAAGCCAACGCGATCGCCTTTTTTAAGCGTAAACGAAACCTCAGTCAGCAAAGGACCGAAGGCAGTCTCATAAGAGAGTGATTGGGCAGATAATAGTGTGCTCATTGCTTTTTCCAGAATTACAGGCATTAACATGCCCGTCGTCATTAAAACGCTGACGACAACCCGGAAAGCCGAGGGAAGTACGAGGTTAACTCGTATTTAACTCTTTAGTCGTTTCCGCTCAAGCAGGGTTATCGCAGCACGAGGCCGGATACGCTTGAGCAAGGGCGATTACCAAAGAAGTGTGAGTATTCAATCAAATCACACAACAGCATGGGGTTTCCTCCTTATTAGTCTCTGGTTTAACAATGTTTTCAGTGTATCTTGGAGTGATTAACAGTCAACTTTGATAAAGGGATAAGGTGAACGAGATGGAAAAAAATACGATTTCACAGGACCAAATCCGTGACCGTTTTTCGAAAGCCATGTCACGTATGTATCAGCAGGAAGTGCCGCAGTACAGCACGCTGCTGCAAATTGTTAAGGACACCAACGCAGACTATTTGCGCCAGCACCCGGAAACCTTTTCTCATCAGGTGAAGGACTCGGAGCTTAACCGCCTCGACGTAGAGCGGCACGGTGCGATACGCCTCGGCACGGCCGAAGAGCTCGCGACCATGAGGGCGCTATTTGCGGTGATGGGCATGTCGCCGGTCGGCTACTATGACCTCTCCGCGGCCGGTGTGCCGGTGCATTCCACCGCGTTTCGCCCTATTTCCGAAGCCGCGCTGCGGATAAACCCTTTCCGCGTATTTACCTCGCTGCTGCGCCTTGAGCTGATTGATAATCCTGATTTAAGAGAAAAAGCGCGGCAGATTCTTGCCGCACGCGACATCTTCTCCCCCCGCGTGCGCGAACTGATTGCGGTGAACCAGCAGCATGGCGGGCTCACTGACGCACAGGCTGACGAATTCGTCGCCGAAGCGCTTAAAACCTTCCGCTGGCACAGCGACGCGTTGGTCAGTCTGGATACCTACAACGCGCTGCTCGAACATCATCGCCTTATCGCCGACGTGGTGTCATTTAAGGGACCGCATATCAATCACCTGACGCCAAGAACGCTGGATATCGACCAGGTGCAGCGCAAAATGCCCAAATACGGCATCTCGCCGAAAGAGGTCATCGAAGGACCACCGCGCCGCAACGTGCCAATTTTGCTGCGCCAGACCAGCTTCAAGGCGCTCAGTGAGAAAATAACCTTTACCGATTCGGCAGAGGGGCAACACACCGCCCGTTTTGGTGAAATCGAGCAACGCGGACTGGCGCTCACGCCGCAGGGTCGTGCGCTGTACGACAAACTGTTGCTCGAGGCCTCGGGTTCCGACACCTCAAAAGACAATGACGCTCACCAGCGCCACTTCGAGGCCGTTTTCTCCGCCTTCCCGGATGACATCGAATCTTTACGCAAACAAGGGTTGGGTTATTTTAGATATGCGCTCAAAGACGGGGCTACTCTCGCCGCCGCACAGCGCACGAGCGACACACTCGACGAGCTGATTAAACAGGGCAAGGTCAGCGTCACGCCGATTGTGTATGAAGACTTTCTGCCGGTCAGCGCCGCAGGGATTTTCCAGTCGAATCTCGGCAGCGATAAGGGCGCGGTAAGCAGCGGAAATCCAAACCAGGCGGCGTTTGAACAGGCGCTTGGCGCGGCAGTCATTAACGAGTTCTCGCTGTATCAGGCGATCGAGCAAGCTTCGTTGAATGCGATATTCAATCCGACATCGTGACGGTAAATTGTATTTAGCTAATAAAAGCGGAATAATGTACGGCGGCCAAAAAACCGTATATTCCTATTTTTCAATAAGTTAAATAAAAAGGGTTGTCGTGACGCAACAAGTAGCGCTGATTACAGGAGCGAGCCGAGGCATTGGTCGACAAATTGCTCACCATTTTGCCCAAAAAGGCTACAGCCTGATACTGCTGGCCCGTGACCAGAGCCTGCTCGGCCGCCTTAAGCAGACGCTGCCGCTCCAGCCAGAGCAACGGGTGAAAACGATAGCCGTCGATCTTTGCGATGCGCCGTCGGTTGCCAGCAAAGTTCAGGACGCACTGGCCGATTTTGCGCAGCTTGACCTGCTTGTGAACGCCGCCGGAATTTTCCGTCCCGGCTCGAGCGGCGCCACCCTCGGCGATTTCGCCGCCATGCTGGATGTTAACGTCACGGCCATCCACCATCTTTGCCAACTGTGCATTCCGGCGCTGGCCCTTTCCGAAGCGGGCCGCATATTTAGCCTCTCTTCGGTGAGCGGCGTTCAGGCCTTTGGCGGGATTGCCGGATACGCCGCCAGCAAGCACGCACTGGTCGGCTACAGCCTGTCTCTCAGCCGCGAGCTGGCCGCGCAGGGCATTAAGGTGACCGTGCTCTGTCCTGACGTCGTCGATACCGAGATGGCGCAAGGCTCGGGGTTGGAACCGCATCAAATGATTGAAACACAAGATATTTGCCGCGCTATCGAGTTCGTGATGTCCTTATCACCTGCCGCGATGGTTGAACAACTGACCATAGGTCGCATGAGAAGATAATGGAAATCACGTTTTATCAAGAAGTTGACAGCACTAACAGCGAGGCGAAACGCCTGGTTGACGGCGGCAAAGCCCCTGGATTCGCCGTAGTTGCAAAACGCCAGACCGCAGGCCGTGGCCGTTTCGACCGCGTGTGGCAAACGCCGACCGGCAATCTGGCGCTCACCTTTGCCATTCCCGCCCCGCCTTCACGTCCCGACCTGCCCACGCTGGCACTGATGACCGGTCTGGCGCTGCACAACGTGCTGCAACCGCTGCTCGGTGACCGTGCGCAGGTCAAGATAAAATGGCCAAATGATATGCTGGTCAACGGCCATAAAGTTTCCGGTACGCTAATTGAGCGGGTCGGCAAAGTGCTCTACATCGGCGTCGGCGTGAATCTGGTCAGCCGCCCTGAAAACGTGCCTTACGAAACCTTTTCGCTGGCCGAGGTGGTCAATATTACGGTCGAAGAACTGGCCGAGGCGGTAACAGCGCACTGGAGCGCAACGCTGGCGCAATGGCTGGAAACCGGCTTTGCTCCCCTGTGCGACGACTATAACGCCCACCTTTATGGGCGCGGAGAAAGCTTGCGTATCTCGCTCGACCGCGAGCGCGCCGAGTGGGCCGAAGGCACCTGTACCGGCGTGACGCCAGAAGGCCACATCTGCCTTGCAGACTCCGAAGGTCATGTCACCCGCTATAACGCGGGCGATATCGATATTATCCGCACCCTGCAATCGGTTTAAGCCACAGCGGCCCTCTCCCTTTGGCGACGGGCGACTAATCATGAGTAATCGGTAAATGTTGGAATTAAAACAAGTTTCTCACGCATTTGGCGAACGTCGGGTGCTGGAAAACATCACCCTGCAGCTCGACGAAAAGCGCATTGGCGTGGTAGGCAGCAACGGCTGCGGCAAAAGTACCTTTGCACGCCTGCTCAACGGATTACTGATCCCCCAGCACGGCGATGTCATCGTCGACGGACTGAACACTCGCGACAACGGTAAGGCGGTGCGCCGCAAGGTGGGGTTCGTGTTCCAGAACCCGGACAATCAAATCGTGTTTCCTATCGTTGAGGAAGATCTGGCGTTCGGCATGAAGAACCTCGGTCTGCCGAAAGACGTCATCCGCGAACGCATTGACGCAACGCTTGCACGCTATGATATGGAGTCTTTCCGTCAGCACCCGTCGCACTTGCTGAGCGGTGGCCAGAAACAGCTGATGGCCATCTCCGGCGTACTGGTCATGCAGCCCGACTATATCGTGTTTGACGAGCCGACCACGCTCCTCGACCTGCGTAATAAGAAACGTATCGCGCAGGCGATTAATGAAATGGACCAGAAAACTGTCGTTGTTTCTCACGACCTGGAATTCCTGCAGGACTTCGACCGGGTATTGGTGTTTGAAGGCGGTCAGGTGGTAATTGACGATATTCCGAGCGTGGCGTTACCGGCCTACGTCAGGATGATGTCATGACGGTCAGCGAATATATTCACGGGCACTCTTTTATTCACCGCACGCCGCCCGGACTGAAAATTTTAATTTTGGCCGTGCTCGGCACGCTGCTGTTCGTCTTCCCGAATATGATTTTTGCTGCCGCCTCGCTGGCTATTATCGTGATGCTTTATCCACTGGCCGGTATTTCCCCGAAGGTCATGCTGGCACAAATTAAGCCGATCCTGACCATTCTGGTGCTGTTATTTCTGGTGCAGCTATTTATGGTTAACTGGCAATCGGGCGTGCTGGTCATTGTTCGCCTGAGTGCCTTGATGCTGACCGCCTCGTTAATCACCTTAACCACCCGCAGCTCAGACATGATAGACGCGCTGGAAAAACGGCTGGCGTGGCTTTATTTCATCGGTATTAATCCGGCCAAAATAAGCCTTGCGCTGTCGCTCGCGCTGCGCTTTATTCCGGTGTTAGCTGCCATTACTCAGGAAGTCCGCGAGGCACAAAAGGCGCGCGGCCTGAATAACAGCGTTATTGCGGTGGCTATTCCGGTGATTGTCCGCACCTTGAAAATGGCGGATAGTATCGCCATGGCGCTCGAGGCCCGCGCCTACGACCCACAGTCACCGTATCGCGCCAAAAAATCATCCAAAAAAGAGACCTCTGATGTCGACTAAAGATATTGTTTATATTGCCCTGTTTGCGGCAATTACCGCTGCGATGGGATTATTTCCTGCTTTTACGCTGCCTATTATTGCCGTGCCGATTACCGCCCAGTCGATGGGGCCGATGCTGGCGGGCGCAATCGCCGGTGCAAAACGCGGTGCGCTGGCCATGGTGCTGTTTGACCTGCTGGTGATGGTCGGTCTGCCACTGCTGGCCGGTGGACGCGGCGGAGTGGGAATCTTCCTCGGCCCGAGCGGCGGTTTTATTTTGGCCTGGCCGATTGCCGCGCTGCTGATTGGTTATCTGTACGAGAAAAATATCCGTTCACTGTCGGTGGTTAAAGAGGCGGTGTTTATTACGCTGGGCGGCATTGTGATTATTTATTCAGCGGGGATTCCATGGATCTCGGCCTTCGCCAAAATAACCCTTAGTCAGGCGGCAATCGGCGCAATGGGCTTTATCCCCGGCGATATTATCAAGGTTATTCTGACCGTGCTTATCGTCAGGCCGGTAAGGAAGGCTTATCCTACGCTGGAATCTCGCTAATATTGCGCTCGAGTGAAACTGAGCAAATAATAAAAAAGCTGCGCAGACGCTGACGCAGCTTTTTTTATTTTCACTAGCCGGCGAGCGTATTACATCTCAATCAAGATCTTGCCTTTAAGCGTGCCTGAAAGTGCGGCGTCTATCGCATCGCTAATATTGCTCAGGCTAAACGCCGTGGCTATCTCAGTGTGGACTACGCCGTCGCGAATCAGGGCCATCACCTGATCAATTTTCCTCTGCACCACCGATTTCTCTTGGCTGTGCACCCACTGACGCAGGTGGAAGTTCATAAAGCGAATGTCGGGGCGTGTACGCCAGAAGGTTGGCGGAACCGGCTTACCCGAGAGCAGGCCGTAGTGAATAAACTGCCCGCCCGCGACCAGCGTATCGGCAAACATCAGGGATTCATCACCGCCGATGCAGTCAAAAATCGCCTCGACGCCGCCGCTGCGCTTGAGCCGTTCCAGCGCCTGCGGGAAGGCAGGATCGCTGGAGTTAAGCACATACTCCGTGCGGTATCCCGCAAAAATATCGAGATTTTCCTTCTTACGCACCACCGCAACCGGCGTCAGACCCCTCTGATTCGCCAAGCGGATAAGCATCTTACCGATAGCCGAATTGGCGGCGTTGATAAGCACCCGCTGGCCCGGCTTGAAGTCCAGCGCCTCGGTCAGCATCAGCAGTGCCGTCATCGGATTAACGTAGCTGTTCACCGCCTGACGATCGCTGACGAAATCGGGCAGCGTAAAGCACCACTCGGGCTTGGTATCCTTGAAGGTCTGCCAGTTGCCCATGCTGCCTATTGGCAACACCCGCTGGCCCACGGGCAGGTGGCTTCCTTGCGGTGCCTGCTCAATCACGCCAACCCCTTCAAAACCCGGCACAAAGGGGACCGAAATGCGTGAACGGTAGGCACCAGAAATAGTAATAATGTCGGAAGGATTAATGGTGGCGTAGACCATTCTGACCCGAGCATCGACTGCGGCAAGCGTCGGCAGCGCCGTGTTTTCAAGCTGAACCACGTCGCGGATTGGGCCGAACTCTCTGACTATTGCTCTGGTGAGGACTTTATCTTTCATGTAACATTTTCTTCAGAGAAAACCGTTTAACGGGTTGTAGTTGTAATGAATTGTTGCGATAGGTCGTGTAAATGAAGAGTCATAATGAGGTAGAGGCGTTTCGCGTGTCAATGCGAGATATAGATCTCAATGGTCATGTGCATAATTCAGTCTATTTAGACTATTTTGAAGACGCCGTGGTTAATCAATTGCGCGCCAATGAGATGATTAATTATTTTCGACCGGCCACCTCGGGCGTCTCTTATCATGTCAAGAAGTGCGAAGCGGTTTTCCTTTATCCTCTTACGGTTGACGACGTTATTCTCCCTGCGGTCTATATCGAGAAGTTAGGCAATAGCAGTTTAATCTTTAATATCAAATTAGAAATTAAAGATAAGAATGTTATTTGTGCTGAGGGCAAACTGATCTGGGTATGTGTCAATATTGACGATAATAAACCGCGCCCGATTCCCGACGACACCCGCAAGCTGTTGGCGACTCAATTCACCTTTATCGAGCCGGAGTAAGTCATGCCGGTTCACGACAAGGTAAAACAGCACGCCGAGCGTATGGGCGCGCAGACGGCGGTCAATATTGAAGGCAAGACGCTCAGCTGGAAACAGCTTTGGCTGCGTGCGCTAAGCTTCTACGCCGCCATGGTGAAGTCGCCAGCGCGCGGAAGTGCCTTTGCGCCGGGAAAAGTCATCGCCGTTGCGCTGGGTAATGACCTCGAATTTGCCCCCGCGTGGCTTGCCGCCACCGCTAATACGCACATTTGCGCGGTGATTGACCCGCAGCTGCCTCTCAGCCAGTTGGATGACGTCCTCGCCCGCCTCGCGCCAGACCTGCTGCTGGTTAAAGGCGCGCACGCTGCCTTAATCGAGGCCGCTCAGCGCATGAACATCAATGTGTTGCCGGTAGAGCAAGTCGCTGACGCCGAAGCCAGCGAGGCCGAGGCGCAGGCGTTTATCCGCCACGTCGATGCCGCAACGCCCTTTCTGATTAATTTCACCTCCGGTACCACCAGCACGCCGAAGGCCTTTATGCGTTCTCGTCGTTCGTGGCGAGTGAGCTTCCGTAACGGCTACGATATTTTTAATCTCTCCTCTGCGGCTTGCACGCTGTTTCCCGGCCCGCTGTTTCATGGCATCGGGCTTTACTGTCTGAACGAGGCGCTGGACGCAGGAGCGACCTTGTATTGCATGGAGAAGTGGGACGCCCATAGGGCACTTGCCCTGCTGGTTGAGCATCAGATTCAACGCCTGGTGCTGGTGCCGACGATGCTGACCGCCTTCTCGCGTATCGACGCGGCAGCGCTACCGTGCGTCACGCATCTGCTGAGCGCAGGTGCCAAGCTTGAGTTCAATCATTACCGGCAGGCGCGCGCCAAGTTTCCAAACGCCGGGATTCAAGAGTACTACGGCGCGTCAGAGTTAGGGTTTATCGCCGTCTCGTCACTCGACGATGACAACGTTGACTCGGCGCTGCCCACCGTTGGCCTGCCCTTCCCCGAGGTCAGCTGGTCAATTCGCGATGAGCAGGGCCAACCGCTCGGCAAAAATCAACCGGGTATTATTTACCTCGACAGCGAACAGGCGTGCATGGGGTATCTGTGGGGCGATGACGGCAAAGCTTTCAAGCAGCAGCCCTTTGGCTCGACCGTTCACGACCTGGGCTATATTAACGATCAAGGTCGACTGCACGTCATTGGGCGCAGCGGCGACATGATTGTCAGCGGCGGCAACAATATCTACCTTTCAGAGGTTGAGTCGGTGCTGAAGTCTCTGCCGGGGATCGTCGAGGTGGTGGTGCTGGCGGTTGACGACGCCTATCTCGGTAAAAAGATGGTTGCCTTTATCGAAACTGAAAAGATCGATATCGCCACGCTGCCGACGCTGTGCCTCACGCAGTTGGCGAAATACAAAATTCCTGCCCAGTTCTGCAAGGTGAGCCACTGGCCATTAACGCCCAGCGGTAAAATTCGACGCAGCGTACTCGAGGAAAGGTTCATTAACCATGAAATCAACTGACATTTCACTCAATTACCAGCCCGTCAGCGACTGCGAACCGGTTGTCGTCGAAGCCTGCCGCACGCCGATTGGCAAAGCCTACGGCATCTTCGCCACGCTGAGCATGGAAACGCTGCTGGCCCCGCTGTTCCATAAGATTCTTGACCAGCAGAAGATCCAGCCCGCCGACGTCGACGAAGTCATTCTCGGCAATGCGACCGGCGGTGGCGGCAACATTGCACGCCTCGCGGCACTGCACGCCGGACTGCCGGATTCAGTTCCCGCCGTCACCCTTGACAGGCAGTGTGGCTCGGGCTTAGAAGCGGTGATCCACGCCTGCCGCCTGGTGCAGGCCGGGGCCGGGGAATGTTATCTGGCGGGCGGCGTTGAGAGCGTCAGCACGGCGCCATGGCGGGTAGAGAAACCGCAGACTCTGAAACAAATGCCGCGCTTCTATGCCCGGGCACGCTTCTCGCCCGACGAAATCGGTGACCCGGACATGGGGATCGCCGCCGAAAACGTGGCACAGAAATGCGGCATCAGTCGTCAACGGCAGGACAGCTTTGCCCTGCGTAGCCACCAGCGTGCGGTATCCGCCGCGCAAAACGGTCTGTTTGCCGATGAAATTGTTGCGGTTGAGGTTGGCGGAGAAACGCGGCGAGAAGACGAATGCCCGCGCCCTAACGCCTCGATGGCCGGGTTGGAGAAGCTGTCGCCGGTGTTTGTGGCTAATGGCAGCGTGACGGCGGGCAACTGCTGTCCGCTGAACGACGGGGCGTCGCTGCTGCTGGTCATGAGCCGTAAAAAGGCCAGAGAATGGGGTTTTACGCGCGGGCTGATGTTTGTCGATGCTTGTAGCGCAGGCGTCTCGCCAAACTATCTCGGGCTGGGTCCGGTGCCCTCAACGCAGAAACTGCTGGCGCGCCAGCCTGCACTGACGCTGGACGACGTCAGCATCATTGAATTCAACGAAGCCTTTGCGGCGCAGGTACTGGGGTCAATCGATGCACTCGGCATTGATGAACAGCGCATCAATCTTCAGGGCGGTGCGATTGCGCTCGGGCATCCCTACGGCGCATCGGGCGGGGTAATGGTAACGCGACTCTTCAGCCAGCTCATCCGCCAGAAAAGCCACGATGAAACACTCGCGCATCCACAGTTTGCGATGGCCATGCTGGGCATCGCCGGTGGGCTCGGACTGACGGCACTGTTTAAGACCACAGTGCTTTAAACGCCCTTCCAGCGCGGTTCGCGCTTTTCTTTAAACGCCTGCGTGCTTTCGGCAAAGTCTTGGCTTTGCCGAATCTGCGCCAGCTCCCGCTGAATATGTTCCTCGAGCGTGGCGGGATCGCCGTGAAGGCGGTGTTCTATCAGCGCATTACAGGCCTGCACCGCCAGCGGCGCGTTGCGGGTGACCTGCAAAGCCAGCTCCAGCGCCGTGTCGATCAGCTTTTCTCTTTCTGCCAGTCGATTAATCAACCCAAGACTCAATGCCCGCGACGCGTCCAGCGCGCTCCCGGCCAGAATCATCTCTTTAACGACTGCCGCCGGTAGCAGGGTGGCGAGTTGGCTAATTCCTCCGCCAATCGGCAACAGGCTGTGCCGTGTCTCGGGCAGCGCCAGACTGACGTGCTGCTCGGCAACCAGTAAATCGCAGTGCAGCGCCAACTCCAGACCGCCCCCGAAGGCGTGGCCGTTGAGCGCGGCAATCCACACCTTTCGTCTTGGCATAAACTGCAATGGACTGTAGCCACCGTGGGCGTTCAGCAGCCCCTTGCCGTCATCGATAAACGCCTCTTTCAGATCTGCCCCGGCACAAAAAATTTTCTCGCCCGCCCCGGTCAGGATCACCACTTGGATCTCTTGCGATTTTTCGACCCGCGCGACAATCTGCCCCAGTTCATCGACCATCTGTGCATTATAGGCGTTGTGCGCCTCGGGACGGTTAAGCGTCACCAGCGCAACCTGTTCACTCAACTGTTGGCAGGCCAGAGTAATAAAAGATTCGCGCTGAAAGAGAGGGCTAGCGTGGCGCATAAATATCCTGAGAAAAGGTTTAAACATGGCGTGGATGCGCTAAATAGTACCTGCCTCTCATGCCCCCTGCCAGCCGTAATTCTGCGCATCAGAAACAGTAATAGGTCAGCGCCAGCAGAATGAGCGCCACGCCCGCTCCCACCGACCCCAGCGCCTCAAGCCAGCAGGCGGCCGCGAGGCGGGTCTGGGCCCGTAATGTTTTGTTGAGCCACGGACGTGAACTGATTTTCTCGTTAATCCAAAGCGCAATCAACAGCACGGTCGCCACACCGTTGCTGGCATAAGTCAGCGGAGACGCCAGCCCGTTGTGCGCCCAGCTTGCCCAGGCAAACAGCAAGCCGGCAATCCCCAGCGTCGCAAATACCAGCGATAACGCCCCCAACAGCGTTTCTCTTAACGTTTCCGTCGCCTTCCGCTCGCGGTGCGGTGTCATTTCTCTCTGTAGACGTAGCATCATCCTGCCCTGCCCCTGATTTGATTTACCGATAGCGGGATAAACAAAATTCATCCTCGCGCCATTGTAAAACCAGATTACATCGCTTAGCTTGGGGCAATCAAAGTCATAGATTTCAGCCATGGATGAAAATAACTCATCATGAAAGATAAACGCCTGCCGCCGTTGGGCTCGCTCAAGGCCTTCGATGCCGTAGCGCGTCTCGGCAGCTTCAAGCGCGCCGCTGATGAGATAGGCGTAACGCCCACCGCCATCAGCCATCAGATTCGGGTGCTCGAAGAGTCGCTGGAGACGGCGGTGCTGTTACGCAGCGCGCGCGAAGTCACGCTCACGTCTGCGGGCACGCGACTTCAGCAGGCCACACAGCGGGCTTTTGCCAGCCTGCAGGATGCAGTCAACGACATCTACCGTAGCCAGCTGCCCCCGGCACTGACGCTGACGACCACCTCAAACTTTCTCACGCATTGGCTGGTGCCGCGCCTGGCCCATTTACGCGCCAGCGTTCCTGCGCTCGACCTGCGGCTGCACACCAGCGTCGAACTGGTCGATTTAAGCAAAAATACCGTCGATGTGGCGATCCGCTACAGCATGGAGGCCGACGACCAGCTGGAGTCGACGCTGCTGCATGAAGACACCTTTGTGTTGGTCGCCAGCCCGTCTCTGGGCATCACGCGGCTGGAACAGCTCAACCAGGTGACGCTGTTTCACGTCGAGAACCGGCATATTCCGCTGCCGTCGCCAGACTGGCCGCAGTGGCGCGACCGCTATGGCCCAGCGTCTCTGAATATTGATGCGGGACTTAGCTTTACCGATGAAACCCACGCCATTCAGGCCGCCATCGCCGGACAGGGCGTCGCAATCGTCAGCAGTCTGCTGGCGAAAGATTTCATTGAGAAAAATATTCTCACCGTGCCGTTCGACCACGCGCTAGCGGGAGGAAAATACTATTTCGTCACTACACGCGAGAAAGCCGCTCGAGAAGACATCTGCGCATTAAAAGGTTGGATGCAGGCGCAGTTAAGCGCTGCAAACTGATCGCGTCACGCCCCGTTGGCGGCAGCCTCAGGGGTTGGAAAAAGCCAGGGGGCACGGGCACGTCGCTTGTTCTCCTGATGCTGCGGATTCGCGAGCGGCACGCTGTCAACAAGCGCCTGGGTATACTCGCTCTGGGGCCGTAAAAACAGATCCCCGACTCGCCCCTGCTCCACGATACGACCTTTCTTCAAGACCACCGCCGAGTGACACAGGCTGCGCACCACGGCCAAGTCGTGACTGATGAACAGACACGCAAACTGATACTCCTGCTGAAGGTCGCGCAGCAGGTTAAGAATACTTTTCTGAATCGAGACATCCAGCGCGGAGGTTGGCTCGTCGGCAATCAGCAGCTCGGGATTAAGCGCAATCGCCCGTGCGATGGCAATACGCTGACACTGGCCGCCCGAGAGCTCATAAGGGTATCTCGCAGACCACGTCGCAGGCAGCCCGACCTGATCGATGAGAGAATTTACCCGCGCATCAATATCCCGTCGAGTGAGCGCCGAATGAGTCAATAAAGGCTCGGCAATCGACTGACCCAGGGTCATACGCGGATTTAAAGAGCTAAAAGGGTTTTGGAAGATAGCGCCAATTTTGGCTTTGATACGCTGCCGCTCTGTGCGCCCTTTGCCATCGATGGGCTTTCCTGCCAGCGTAATTCGCCCCGCGTCCGCTGGCACAATCCCTAAAAGGGCTTTGCCAAGGGTTGTTTTTCCGCAACCCGACTCGCCGAGTAACCCGAGAAACTCGCCTTTAGCTATCTCAAAGGAAACGCCCTCGACCACGCGATTTTTTTTACCGAAGCCGGCCGCATAGCTAATGCTTAAATCCTCAACCTGCAGGCCTTGGGCAAAAGTATTCTCGTTAAAACGGGTGGCGATAACTTCATGATCAACCGGCGCGGGGATCGCCGCCAACAGATGACGGGTATAGCTATTCCGAGGAGCGGAAAATAGCGTCTGCGCCGGACTCTGTTCAACAATTTTCCCCTGCCGCATCACAATGACTCGCTGCGCGATATCGGCGACGACGCCCATATCGTGCGTTATCAGTAAAATCGCCATTCTATATTGCTGATTGAGCCTGAATAATAAATCCAGTATCTCCTGCTGGGTCGTGACATCCAGCGCGGTGGTCGGCTCGTCGGCGATCAACAGCGTTGGACGACCGGCCAGCGCCATCGCAATCATGATGCGCTGTATCTGTCCGCCGGAAAACTGATGCGGAAAACGGCTTAACCCTTTCTCCGCCTCGGGGATCCCAACCTGCGAAAGCAGCTCGATCGCGCGCGCTTTTCGCTGCCGCGCGTTGAGGCAAGGTTCACCCAGCACAATGGACTCGTCGAGCTGCCTGCCGATGGAAAATACCGGATCCAGCGCGGACGTCGGGTCCTGAAAGATCATCGCCACTTCCCGCCCACGGAGGGCCGAAAGTTGCCAACGAGGCAACTTCAGCAGATCTTTGCTCTGAAACACTATCCTGCCCGACAGCTCAGCGTTGGCCGGCAGCAGGCCAGGAATGGCCTGCGCAATCGCCGATTTCCCCGCACCTGATTCGCCGATAATCGCGGCAATTTCTCCCTGATATAGGCAAAAGGTCACCTCTTGGACCGCCGCCACGTCACCGTCGTGGCCGCGATACTTTACGGACAAATTCTCGATGCTCAGCAGCGGAAGACTATCGGTCATTATCGACGAGCCCCTGCTTGAGCCACTGGTCAAAACGCGGCACCGTCAGCGCATAAACCTTGAAGGCCCGTTTGAGATTTTCCAACGAAACAAACTCGTCCGGACCGTGCGGTGAACCGTGCCCGTCAGGGATAAAGTCAGGGCGCGTCGTCACGCTTTCTCCCCTAAAGGTCAGCGCAGGATTACGCCCAAAACCAGGTCCAAAGGTAATCGAGTTCGGCAGCACGCGGGCGTGGGTCGCTCCGCCCATGGTAAACGGCTGGGTTTTCGTTTCTGCAATTTCATCAAAGGTGGTCTGTAGCCGTTTGACCAGCGGGCTGTTTTTATCAATATGCGTCGGTGCATCATCACGCAGGACGGTCAAATTACCGTTCAACGGGTCAATGGCGCGATGCAATGCCGTAAACAGCTCCGTTTTGTCGGTCGAGAGCGGGTAACGAATGTCCAGATAGAGGTCAACGCCCTGTCCGCTTGGAATAGCCAGTCCGCCGTTCAAGGTCAGTTTACCGGTTTCCGCGTCCTCGAAGGCGATACCTGCGCTCTTGCCCCACGGGTCGGCCAGCAGTTGGCTAATCGCCTGTGCGGCGCGAAAATCCGCATCAGACAACAGTTCACTGGCCACCAGCGCATCAAGCAAAATCGGGATGGCGTTCTGCGTGTTCTCCGGGAAAGCGGCGTGGCCCGACTTGCCGTGGGACACCAGCAGCACCTCTCCGGCATCTTCAGTAACCGTAATATTGTCGCTCAGTGAAGCGCTTATCTGACCGAGGGCCTGAGTGACCTCGGCCAGTTTTCGGCCCTTCAGGCGCAGCGTCGCGCTCGATGGCACGGCGTTTTCCGCTACTCCCGCCGTCAGCTGGCTCAACAGCGGTCCGGTAGGAACGTGTAGAATCAGATTCAGGCCGCCTTTCTGCGCATAGTTAACCGGAAAACCGCCGTCTGTGATGATGGAATAGCGCGGTACTGGCCCGTTTTTAGCGAAGTATTTAAGGTCATTCATACCGATTTCTTCGGCACCGCCATAGATGATGCGCAGCTTGTGATGCAGTGAAACGTCCAGGTCGCGGAACGCGCGCAGCAGGTAAAGGTCGAGCAAAGCGGGACCTTTGTTGTCAGAAGAGCCACGGCCAAGCACGAATCCGTCCCGTTCGAAAGGCTCAAACGGCGGGAAGGACCAGTGGTCACCCGCAGGCACCACGTCCAGATGCGAGACAAGCCCCAGTTCCTGTGCGTTTTCGCGGTCGTCAGACAGCACCGAAATAGCATAACCTTCATGGCTTTCAGTCTTAAAACCCAGGGCTTTTGCCCGCGCCTTGACGTGTTCAAAAACGCGGTCAACCTCATTGCCAAAAGGCTTGCCGTCCTGCGCCAATTTTTCATCGGCAATGCTTGGGAAAGAAACCCATTCAAGCAGGTCCTGGATAAATTCGTTTCGATGCTCGTCAAACCAGCGGTCAATTTTTTCTAAAAACTGCGCTTCTTCTGCGGAAACCTTGCCGGTAAAGCTATTTTCTTCAATAGGCTGCGTCATGCGATACTCCTTTAGAAATAGCGTTAGCTAGTGGGTATAAATATCTTTCACGGGTATTGCCGGTCGGGGATTTAATACTCTCGATAGCCCCTCACCGATAAAGTTAATGGCCAGCACCATCAGAACAATCGTGAGACCGGGCGGGATCCACAGCCACCACTCATAGTCGATCACTCGGATGCTCTGCGCGGCAGCGAGCATATTTCCCCAGGACGGCTGCGGCTGTTTCACGCCGAGGCCGATAAAACTCAGCGCCGCCTCGGAAAGAATCGCGTTGGCGACCGCGAGCGTTAAATTCACAATCAGTGGCGCATAGGCGTTTCTCAGCAGATGCCTGAAAACGATAGTGATTCCGCCGACTCCCATCGCCCTGGCGGCCTGCACATAACCACTTTCGCGCAGTGAAAGCAGCTCGGCACGCACTAGACGGGCGATGCCGGTCCAGTGCAGCACGCCGATAATCAGGATAACGTTCCAGGAACTCGCCCCAAGAATGGCGGCCAAGGTGATTGCCAACGCGTAGAACGGAAAACACATGATGATATCGGTGACGCGCATGACGAGTGTGTCGGCGAGGCCCCGTTTGTACCCAGCAATACAGCCGAGTGAGACGCCAATCACCGCCTGAAAGAACACCGCCGCCAGTGCGACCAAAATTGAGACTCGACCGCCGTAAAGCAGGCGGGAAAATACGTCGCGGCCAATTTCATCGGTACCCAACAGATGGTCGGCATCCGGCGGAGCCTCGATGGCGTAAAGGTCCATATCATCGGGACTGTGCGCCGTCAGCCAAGGGGCCAACAGCGCCAACGCCGTGAGCGCCAGCAGAAGGATAAGCCCGACCAGAAAATAGCGGTCGGCAAGCAGCGGACTGAAAATAATGCGCCGCGCGCGGCCGAAAGGTTTGAGTTCCTGCATCATGGTGTCAGCCTCACGCGCGGGTCGACCACGGCATAAAGAATATCGGCCACAATATTGATAACCAGCGTAATCACCGCAAGAAACAACACGATGCCCATCAGTAACGGATAATCGCGTGACTGAATAGCGTCAAAGCTCAAACGCCCTATTCCTGGCCAGTTGAAGATAATTTCGGTCAACAGCGTGGCAGAGAGCAGCGCCGGGATCTCCATGCCAATCACCGTAATCAGCGGTTTTGAGGCATTCTTTAACAGGTGCGGATAAATCACCGCACGCCTTTTCAGGCCCTTGGCAAACAGCGCCTTAATAAAATTCTGATTAATCAGATGGCTGATATCGGAACGCAAATAGCGGCTGAAAATCGCGATATTGCCGATAGCCAGCGTGACGGCCGGGAGAAAGAGGTGTCGTGCGACATCATAGAGATACGCTGCGCCGTGGTCATGGGTGCCCAGCGTTGAAACCCCGGAAACCGGGAACCAGCGCAGGTTGATGGCGAATATTTTCACCAGCAGTATCGCAATAAAAAACACCGGGATAGATATCGCCACGAACGAGAACAGCGAGGCCATAATATCCGGCAAACTTCCGCGACGAAGGCCGAGAAAAATTCCCGCAGGCAGCGCAATCAGCAGCGTAATAAGCAGCGAACTTCCCGCCAGCAAGAGCGTATTAACGATGCGTTCATCGATTAACGTCAACACCGGAGCACCGCTCTGCAACGAATAGCCAAAATCGCCAAACACCGCGCGTGAAGCCCAGCGCAGATACTGTAACCACAGCGGGTCAAGATAACCCGCCTGCCTCAGCATCTCCTGCTTTTGCTCCGGGGTGGTCTCTGGGGAAATCATACCGACCAGCGGATCACCGGGCTGGAGTTTTATCAGAAAAAACACCACCAGCGAGATGCCAATCAGTACCGGTATCGATATCACAACGCGGCGCAAAATATAGCTGAACATTATCAATCCTGATTCACGTCAATGGCCAATGGCCGTTACTGTTGCACAGTCCAGTTAGCCACATCGGCAAAGGGCTCATAAGGGTAAGAGTGGTAGCTGACCACCCGTTTACTCAGCGCATAGCCCTGATTCGGAATATAGAGCCAGACGTGGGGAACCTGCTGATTGACCACCTTCAACCAACCGCCAATGTTTGCCCTGAGCCGGTCAGGGTCGATAGTCGAGTTAAACTGCGCCGCATAATTATCTACTTCCGGTGAGGTGAATCTCTCCCACCAGAAATCATTATCGTACTGACCCGGCCGGAAGGTTCCCCCCATCAGCACACCGTCATAGACTTTGCTTTTATCCTGTAGAATTGACAGCGTGGCGTTAAAATCGGCGACGCTCAGCACCACGTTGATGCCTATTTTCTTCAGGTTCTGCTGGATAATAGGCGCGGTAAGCTCACGCGTTCGGTTGCCGGTCGGGTAATTAAGAGTCAGGGTGAATTCCTGACCGTTTTTCTCGACAAACCCATCGCCATTGGAATCGACCCATCCTGCTTCTTTTAGCAGTGCCCTGGCTTTCTCGGGGTTATAAGCATAAGTATTGAGATCTTTTGGATAATAAGGGCTCTGCGGACTGTCTTTGCTATTAAAGACTACGCCGTGCCCGAACAGCAATTTATCGACAATCGCCTGCCTATCGATGCCGTATACCAGAGCCTCTCTGACGCGGGTATCGGCAAGATTGGGATTTCGCGTATCCAGAGACAAATACTGTGCTCCCACGCCGGGTTGCTCGATAATTCTTATTCCGGCATTTTTATAGGTCTGCAAATCACGGTTATTCCATGAAGACAGTTCAGCAATATCGACATCGCCGTTGATAAGCTCGTTCTGTACCGTCTGGGCATTGGAGATTTTAAACAGCAAGATTTGGGTTTTTGGCTCGCCGCCGAAATAGTCGTCGTTTCGCTCTAGCTTGACGTACTGGTCTGGCAGAAACTCGACAAACTTGTAAGGCCCCGTTCCGACGGGATGCCTCAGCAGACCGGTGGCTTTATTCCAGTCTTTAACCGGCACCTGGCTCCAGATGTGTTTGGCAAGCACCGGCTTGTCGGCAAAGTGCGAGAAAGCGGCGGCATAAGGCGCGGTAAAGGTAAAACTAATGGTTTGAGGATCAATAACCTTGATACCTTCGAGCGTTGCCGTTTTACCGGCGTGGTACGCGTCGTAGCCAACCAGGTGTTTGACGAAGTCCGGCGTATCGCGCGGGAACCCGCCGTCGGCCTCGGTTGCGTAGGTGAAGTAGACATCCTCGGCGGTGAAGGGTTGTCCGTCATGCCATTTCACGCCGGCACGAAGGTGAAGCGTCAGCGTTTTTCCCTGATTGGAATAATCATATTTGTCAGCCAGAGACGGCTTAGGGTTCTGATGTTCATCCAGGATAAACAGGCGGCTAAAGACGGCAGAAATAACGGCGCGGTCATAATCGCTGAAATACAGGGTAGGATGAAAGGTTCCGCTAGGATTACTCCAGATGGCATAACGAATAATACTGTGAGGATTATTATTTTCTGCCGCCGCCGCGTTAAATACCGTCGCAGCGGATAACGCTAACGTTATTGCTTTTAAGAAGACCTTCATCACTCCCCCAGATTATGCTTTGCGTCCCGCAATAGAAAGAATTTTTGGAAATAGAAGACCGTCGCTCTTATTTTTAATTTGAGCGAGATGTCTAAATATGACGAATAGCGACAACTTATTAATTTAAAAAGTAAATTAATAGCATATGACAGGGCATGCAAATACTTTAAATGGTAATGCTTATCACATTATCGTGTGACTCCCTTCGCGCGGGCAAAGCGTAACAATCTCACTGTGCTGCCCAATTAAAGCCTATCTGTGTCTTAATTCTGGCCCTTTTCATCACGTAGGATAGATTCAGGATTCGATAACCAAAGAGATAAAGATGACTGAATTTTCCACATTTTTTGCCGGTTTACTGGTTTATCTGGTCGGTACGGCCTCACCCGGTCCTGCCAACCTGTCTATCGCCAATGCGGCGATGAATTACGGCAGAAAAGCTGGTCTGGTGCTAGCCTCAGGGGTCATTTCTGGCTCACTGTGCTGGGGAGTGATGACCGGTATCGGGGTGTCGGCCCTGCTGGCCTCTCATCCGGCCTTTATCTTCTGGCTCAAAATCGCCGGTGCCGTTTATCTCTTGTGGCTGGGGTATAAGGCGCTGCGGCGCGCCCTTTCTAACACGCCACCGTCTGCGAAAAAGGTCGGCGAGGCACCCGCCAACTCATTGGGATTCTACCTGCAAGGATTAGGCATTCACCTCACCAACCCCAAGGCGGTGCTAACCTGGTTTACCGTCACCAGCGTCGGTCTGAGCGCCTCGTCCCCTAAAGGCGGCGTGTTCCTGCTGGTCGGCAGCTGTGCGCTGATGGGCATGGCTATCTTTTGCCTCTACGCCGTGGCTTTTTCGGCGCGCTCCGCCGAGGCCTTTTTCCTGCGCACCCGCCGAGGGTTCGATCTGCTGTGCGTCTTTTTCTATCTGCTGTTTGCGCTAGGATTTATCGTTTCACTGCGCTAGAACGCGTCAGCAAAAATACTCCGGTCAGGATTTGCCACAGGGTGATGGGGTAAACCGAGGCACGTTCGATAATGCCGATTGGGAAGAGTGCGGCGGTGATAGCCGCCATACAGGCCAGTCCCAGACAGCCTAAAGACAAACTCAGCCAGGCGTAAGCGGTGAATCCTGGACGGGCGTGCATCATCCAGCCGACGGTAATCAGGCACAGATTACCGCCCGCTATCGCCAGCACCGCCCCTATCTCATGCGGCGTTACGCCTTTGCCCGCCGAGCCGCTGTGGAACAGGGCAATCATCACGCCGCCTGCGCCGTGAAGCAATCCACAGAGCAGAAACAGCCATCGTCCTGAGCCATTAAACAGGGGAAGCAGTAGGCAGCAGGCAATAAAAAACAGCCCCCCCTCAAGGGCAAAGCCGCCGTTCATTATGCTATGCAGCGGAGAACGCAGCGGAATACCGAGGTCACTGATGTAATTCTGACTGTAGGAATAGGCCGGAGAATGCCAGCCTGCCGCACTGACCCACTCCGCCAGCAGATACTGCACGCCGCCGAGGCTAAAACACAGCGCGCCCACTCTTTGTTGAATCTGAGACATCTGCATATTCATCCTGTTAAAAAGGCTTAGGCCGCATTCTTGACCGGTGGCGCGTCGCTCTCAAGACGCTGACGACGTCTCAGGTTGGGGAACCATTTCATCCACAGCGCGACCACCACCAACGTACCGACGCCGCCCAGCGCCGCCGCCGGAACCGCACCCAGCCACGCGGCCAACATGCCGGACTCAAACTCACCGAGCTGGTTTGAGGTATTGATAAATATAGAGTTCACCGCGCTAACGCGGCCACGCATATCGTCCGGGGTTTCGAGCTGCACCAGCGAACCGCGAATTACCATGCTGACCATATCAAAACCGCCGAGGGCAAACAGCGCCAGCATGGACAGCCAGAGTGTCGTTGAAAGCGCAAAAACAATCGTCGCGATGCCAAAACCCGCAACGGCGGCAAACATAGTCATCCCCACGTTGCGGCTCAGCGCACGGCGGCTGAGCCAGAAACCGACCAGCAATGCCCCGACCGCAGGCGCACCGCGCAGCAGGCCAAGCCCCCAGGGACCGGTGTGCAAAATGTCATGGGCAAAGATAGGCAGCAAGGCGGTCGCGCCGCCGAGGAGCACGGCGAACAGGTCTAGCGAGATAACGCCCAGCACGTCGGGGCGATTGCGGATAAAACTGATCCCGGCAAACAGCGTCTTGAAAGTGGCCGGGACGCGGCGAGGCGGTGCCTGCTCGTAGCGCAAACGGCTGACCATCAGCGCGGAGAGCAGATAGAGCGCCGTACAGACACCATAGACCACGTCGGCGCCGGCGATATACAGCAGGCCCCCGAGCGCAGGTCCGACCATCGCCGAGGCCTGCCCCGCAACGCTGTTGGCCGCCATCGCGCGCGGTAGCACGGCCGGTGGCACCAGCGCAGGCAGCATCGACAGCTGCGACGGCCCCTCCATCGCCTTGGCCGTCGAGGCGACAAACAGCAGACCGAGCACGATAAACTCGTTGATGTGATGGGTGAACGTCATCGCGGCCAACGCCGCAATTGCCAGCGCCTCAACCAGCTGCGCCAGCACCACGATACGGCGGCGGTCGAACTGATCGGCAAGATGACCGGCGACCAGCGCCAGTGAAACCGACGGCAGAAACTGCACCAGACCAATCAGACCAAGGTCCAAGGCACGGCCGGTAATCGAATAAACCTGCCAGCTGACCACAATGGTCAGCATCTGAAAACCAAAGCTGGAGGAGGCGCGAGCTATCCAGAAAGCGACAAAAGAACGGTGTTGCAACAGCGAGTCCGAGTGAACGGAAGGAGGAGGCATGATGGTTCCCTGAAAAAAAATCGTTCAACGTAATAATAGTTATTCAACTATACAAAAAAGTATTTTTACCATAGATAATTAACAAAACTAAAAGATATAACCTCCGCTGCATAAAAAAACCGCTTAAGAATAAATAAGCGGTTTGCACTTCGCGGCGTGAGATTACGCCACCGCCCTTCCCCGACCCGGGATGTGGCTCAACAATTGGCGGGTATAGTCGGTTCGCGGGCTGTCAAAAACCTGCTCAGCCGTCGCCTGCTCAACCACCTTGCCATGCTGCATCACCACCACATAGTCGGAAATCTGCCTTACCACCGCGAGGTCGTGGGAGATAAACAGATAGCTCAGCCCGAGTTCGCGCTGTAGCTTGTCGAGCAAAGTCAAAATCTGCGACTGTACGGCGGCATCAAGCGCCGATACCGGCTCGTCGAGGACCACCAGTTCGGGTGAAATGGCCAGCGCACGGGCAATCGCCACCCGCTGACGCTGCCCCCCGGAAAGCGCAGAAGGCCGCACATCGAGCAGGCGACGCGGCAACTCTACGCTGTCCATCAGCCACTCGGCCCGCTCGCGACGAGTTTTGCGGTCACCGATACGAAAGGCTTCCAGCGGCTCGGTAATGATCTCCAGCAGCGACATTTTCGGGTCTAGCGAGGCGTAAGGGTTCTGATACACCACCTGCACCCGGCGGCGAAACGCCTGTCGGTCGGCACGGTTCGGTGCGCTAAAGTCTTTGCCGTCAAACTCAATTTGTCCTTCGTCCTGCGCCTCTAGCCCAAGCAGCATGCGCACGGTGGTCGATTTACCCGAGCCGGACTCGCCAACCAGGCTGGTCGTGCCGCCGCGCACCACCGGAAACGATACCCGATCGACGGCGGTAAAGGTTCCACCGCCGCCGGAAGCGAAGCGCTTAACTAATCCCTCGGCGCGCAGCAGCACGTCGCTGTGCTGCACGCCAAGCCGACGCGGCACCTCAAAAAAGGCCGGTGAAGCATGCAACAGCTGGCGTGTATAGGCGTGTTTGGGCTGATTAAACAGCGCAGCGGCCGGGCCGCTTTCTACCACCTTGCCCTGCTGCATCACCAGCACCCGATCGGCGCGTTCGAGCGCGACCTGCAGGTCATGGGTTATCAGCAGCAGCGCGATGCCCTTGCTGCGCACGATGCTCTCGAGGGCGTCCAGCACCTGTTTCTGCACGCTGACGTCCAGCGCGCTGGTTGGCTCGTCGGCAATAATCAGTTTGGGATGATGACTCATCGCCATCGCCAGCAGCACGCGTTGACGCATGCCGCCTGAAAGCTGATGCGGATAACTGTGCAGCACCCGCTGTGGGTCATGCAGCCCGACTTCGGCCAGCAGACCTTCGACCCTTACCGCCGCCTGCTTCTTGCTCACGCCGTGCAGCGTCAATGCCTCGAGCATCTGCTTCCCTATGGTCTGAATCGGGTTGAGCGACTGCCCGGGATCCTGCGGTACGAAGCCGATATCCAGCCCTCGCAGCTGCTGCCAGCGCCGCTGACCCGCATTTTCCAGCGACTCACCGTCAAGAGATAAGGTCCCCGAGAGCCGCTGCGCCTGTCTGCCCAGCAGCCCCACCAGCGCGGAGGCGGTGGTTGACTTACCTGAGCCGGAACCACCGACAATCGCCAGCACCTCGCCGGGCGCGAGCTGTAAATCCAACTCGTCTACCGCGCGCAGCGTCTGGCCATCTTTCAACCGGTAGTCAATGCTCAGTCTTTCGACCGACAGTAAAACCGGCTTAGCCTGAATTTCTGGAGTCTGACTCATTGTTCCTCCGCCCTGTCTTGAATTAAACCGGCAACGCGATTAGTGGCCAGTACGGCGAACACAATCATCAGCCCCGGGAGCGTGGTGTACCACCAGGCGGCGGCGATATAGTTACGCCCCTCAGACACCAGCAGCCCCCACTCCGGCTGCGGCGGCGGAGCGCCAAAGCCGAGAAAGCTCAGCGCCGATACCGACAGCAGCGCAAAGCCAAACTCGAGCGCCGCCAGCGACAGCACCGGAGCGAGCGCGTGCGGCAGGATGTGGCGTCGAATAATCGTCAGATGACTCACGCCCCCGGCGCGGGCCGCTTCAACGAACAGATTAACCTTGCTGCGCAATACTTCACCGCGCGACAGCCGGGCGAAGGTGGCGATAGACGACAGCCCGACGGCAATTGCGATATGCAGCGTGCCAAAGCCCAACACCGTCACAATGGCCATCGCCAGCAGCAGGTTGGGGATCGCCATCAGCACGTCGATGATGCGCATAAACAGGTGATCGGTTTGTCCCCCGATATAACCGGCAATCACCCCGACGCTCGCCCCCACAACCAGCGCAATCGCCACCGAAAACAGCGTCGCCTTGAGGGTAAGCGCGGTACCAAACACCGTGCGGCTGTAGATATCACGCCCGAGGTGATCGGTGCCGAACCAGTGCGCAAGCGACGGCGGCTGCAAGGCTACCAGCGGGTTGCCGACCAACGGATCCTGATGCGCAAAAATAGCGGGAACCACGCCCCACAGCGCAATCAGCAGCAGCACCACCAGGCTGAGCCACAGCGTAAAAGCAAAGCGTGGACGCGAGGCCAGACGGCGCTCGCCGGGCAGAATTAAGCTCATTTGCCCCCTCCCGCCGAGCCGCTGTCAATGCGCGGGTCAAGCAACGGATACAGCAGGTCCACCACGAAGTTGACCAGCACGAAGACCGTCGCGGCGGTTAACACCACCCCCTGCACCACCGGAATATCCTGCGTGGAGACCGCGCCCTGCGCCAGCCTGCCGAGGCCCTCGCGCGAGAAAATGGTTTCGGTCACCACCGCCCCGGCCAGCAAGTGTCCAAAGATCATGCCGGTCAGCGTCAACAGCGGGACCGCCGCATTGGGCAGCACGTGTCGCCACAGCAGATGTGCGGTGCTGGCCCCCTTGAGACGAAGCGCATCGATAAACGGCCGACGCCACACTTCGGCAAGCGACCGGCTCATTACCTGCGCCAGCGTGGCCGCCGTAGGTACCGCCAGCGTCAAGGTCGGCAGCACCAACGACTGCCAGCCATGGTTGCCCATCGCAGGAAACCACGGTCGGGTGAACGAGAACGCCTGTAGCAACAGCAGGCCAAGCCAGAACGTCGGCAGCGCCGCGCCGAGCGAGGGTAAGGTCAGTAACGCCGACTTTATGCGCCCCGCAGGCAATACGCTCACCCCGGCGGCCAGCCCCCCGCCGATAACGATGGCAACCGCCAACGCACAGACGGCCAGCAGCAACGTCGGCGGTAGCGCCTGCATTACCAGACGCGTCACCGGATCGCCACTGACAATAGAATGCCCAAGATTGAGGTGCAGCAGGTCCCAAATCGCCCAGGCGTACTGCACATAAAACGGCTGGTCGAGGTGGTATTGCGCCTTGAGCGCATTGACCTGCGCGATGTCCACCGTGCTCTGTTCACCCTGATTGAGCATGATGGTCACCGGGTCCGACGGCAGAATATAGAGGATCAGGAAGGTGAGCGTGTAGGCCGCCCACAGGACGGCAACACTCATCAACACCCGCTTCACCAGCCGAGGGAGGCGAAGAGAGGGGCGATTAATCTTGTCAATTGGGTTGTCCGAAACCCAGGTTTTGTCTGTCATGCGCCCCTCTTCTCTGGGTTATTGCTTTGGCGAAAGCCAGGTGTCATAAAGCTGGAAGCGCGACGACGCATCGTAGCGGAAGCCGTGCACGTTATTGCCGGTAGCAATCACCGTCGCCAGCTCGACCAGTGGAATCGCGTCGCCGTCGGCAATCAGCCCCTTCGCCGCGTCGGTCACCAGTTGCTGACGCTTTTCGGTGTCCAGGGTCTGGCTCGACTGCTGAAGCGCGGTGTCAATCTGGTTCGCCCCGCGCTTGTTCACGTTGCGTCCCCCCGGACCGGCATCGAACACCGTACGCAGAACGTCCGGGTCAGAACGGGTCAGGTTATAGAACTCAGCCTCCTGTGCGCCGCTGGACTGACGGGCGATCACTTGCCCTATCGGCGCCTTGTCAAGCTGCATATCGATTCCTACCTGCTTTAGCTGCTGCTGAACCAACTCGATAAACGGCGCAGACTGCCAGTAGGTCAGCGTAAAGCTCAGACGCTTGCCGTCCTTCACGCGCACACCGTCCGCCCCCACTTTCCAGCCGTCGTTGTCTAACAGACTCTTGGCCGCCTGCGGGTCATACTTGAGCTGGCTCGAGAGGTTCTGATACAGCGGCGTCGTTTTCGCCAGCACCGAGCTGGCCGGTGCCTGATAGCGCGAAAGAATCGGTTGCAGCGCCGCGCGGTCAATCGCCAGATTCAGCGCCTGACGCACGTTAATGTCCGCCATCAGGGGTTTCGACTGATTCGGGAACAGGCTGTAGACCAGCCCCGGGTTAGTGCGGGCAATAATCGGTAATTTCTTGGCCAGAATCAGCGGTTCGTCCTGCGGCGTCACGCCTGCATTGAGGTCGAGCTGTCCCGAAACCAGGCTGCCAAAACGCACGCCGGATTCGGGGATAACGCGATACTCGATGCCGTCGAGATAGCTGTCACCCTGATGCTTCGCCAGCGACGACGGCCATTTGTAGCCGCTACGACGGGTGATATCGACCTTCTGATTGTGCACAAAGGTCGAAAGCACGAACGGCCCAGTGCCGATAAGACCGCCCTGACAGCGCGCGTCCACCGTGGCTTTCACCGTCTGGGAAGCGAAGAACCCGAGGCTCATGGTCGAGGTCGCCTGTAGGAATTGGGCGTTCGGCTGCGCAAACACGACAGTGACGTGATTGGCGTCCGGGGTATCGATTTCGGTGAGGCCCTTCAGATAGGTCGAGGCCAGCGAGGCGCGGGCACCCATGGCCACGATCGCTTGAAGATTATCCTTGACCGACTGGGCGTTAAAGGCGGTACCGTCGCTGAAGGTCACCCCGTCACGCAGGGTAAAACTGAAGCGGCGGTTGTCGTCGCTGACCTTCCAGTCGGTTGCCAGCCACGGCACAATCTTGCCGGTGGCGGGGTCCTGATCGGTCAGTGAATCGGTTAACTGACGGCCAATATTGAGCGAATTGTTGTTGCCGACCTGCTGCGGATCGAGGCAGTTGGGGTCGGTGTCGATAGCCACGACCAGCGTACCGCCGCTGTGAGGCGTATCGGCGGCAGCTTTATGGTCGGCGGTCGCGGCCTGCGGTTTGTCACAGGCAGAAAGCGCGGTGGCGATCATCAGAGGAAAAACAAGCCGGCGCAGTCGCGCGCCGGTGGTAGTGTTCCCCGTTACAGCGGTATTGAAAGCAAAGCGTTCCTGCACGTCCCTATCCTTTTTTAATTATTTAGCCGCGACGTCTTCAGACTGATACGCCCTGCTTTTGTTGGCATAACGGTTGGTCTTGAAGGGGATATCCAAACGTTCACGCAGCGTCTTCGCCTCGGTCGACGGATGCCAGTAGCCGCGTTCAGCCAGAATCGGCAGTACCAGACGCGTGACGTCATCAAGCGCCTCGGTCAGCACCGGCCCGCTGATGATAAAGCCCGTTGCGCCGCCCTCTTCGACCCAGCGAATAAAGGTGTCAGCCACCTGCTCCGGCGTACCGAAGAATTCGCCCTTCGGCAGCGTGGTGCGGAACGCGATGTCACGCAGCGTCAGGTTCTCTTCTTTAGCCAGGCGCTTTATCTGATCGGTTGTCGAACGGAAGGTGTTCTGTCCTAAATCGCCGACGTCTGGGAAAGGACCGTCCAGCGGATACTGCGAGAAGTCGTGGTGGTCAAAGAAACGTCCCAGATAGGCCAGCGCGTCGTCGACCGACAGCAGTGACAGCAGATACTGGTATTTGGCTTCGGCCTCTTCCTCGGTACGGCCAACGATAGGGCTGATGCCTGGGAAAATGCCGACCGGATGACGATGATTTTTAGCCACTTCCTGCTGTAGTTTAGTGCTGTACTCCTGCGCCTCTTCCAAAGTGCGCGCGTTGGTGAACACCGCATCGGCAGATTTACCCGCCAGCGCAATCCCGGTGTCCGAAGCACCCGCCTGGAAGATAACCGGCTGTCCCTGCGGAGAGCGCTGAATGTTCAGCGGGCCAGCGACCGAGAAGAAACGTCCTTCGTGGTTCAGTTTGTGCAGCTTGGAGGCATCGAAGAACACGCCGCTTTCGCGATCGCGAGTGAAAGCATCGTCTTCCCACGAGTCCCACAGCCCCTGCACCACGTTGATATATTCCTCGGCAATCTGGTAACGCAGCGAGTGCTCGGGATGGTCCTTGCCAAAGTTCTTGGCAGACCCTGCCAGCGGCGAGGTGACCACGTTCCAACCCGCGCGTCCCTGACTGATGTTGTCGATAGAGGCCAGCTGGCGCGCCACGGTGAAGGGGTCACTGTATGAGGTAGAAATGGTGCCCGCCAGACCGATATTCTGGGTCACCGACGCCAGCGCCGACAGCAGCGCAATAGGTTCGAAACGGTTGAGGAAGTGCGGCAGCGATTTTTCATTGATATGCAAACCGTCGGCGACAAAAAGGAAGTCGAAATTCGCTGCCTCGGCGCGCAGCGCCAGCTCTCTAAAGTAGGGGAAATTAACGCTGGCGTCGGCGGGTGCCTTCTCATGACGCCATGAATTCATATGCCCACCGGCACCGTGCAACATCAGGCCTAATTTAATACTTTTCTTTGATTGGCTCATGGGAAGCATCCTTTATTACAGAGAGGTTTTATTTGATATTTCCATAAAACCCGGATCTCGCTAAATACAAAAACGTCCCATTAATTGCCACTATTTAGCTATAGATAATATCGGCCATTTTCCCTGGTTGTCTTTAATCCCTCCGCATTTCCACTTTATCAATTTGGATAGTCATTTTTGTTGTTTTACTTCGGGTTAAGCCTCGGGAATAGTGAAAATCAACAGCTCAACGAGTTAAAAACACAGGATAAATAATAACAATGATGCACAGAGCCAAATTAACCGTCGTCGCCGCCTTATTAGGTATTTCATCGCTGGCCCACGCTGCCAATACCGGTATTGATCTCGTTGCCAACGAGAAGCCAATAGACACGCCTAAAAGCGCCGAAGCGGCAGCCAAAATACCGGCAAATTTTAAATTCGTGACGCCCGGTACGTTAACGGTCGCGATCGCCGTATTAGGCAGCTCCCCGCCGTTTGGTACTTACGCCAGAGACAACAAAACGATTATCGGCAGCGAAGCGGATATCGCCCGCCTGGTTGCCGACGGCCTGGGCCTGAAGCTTAAGCTGGTGCCTTCTGCATGGGAAGACTGGCCGTTGGGCGTGACCTCCGGTAAATACGACGCCGCAATCTTCAACATAACCGTCACCAAAGAGCGTAAGGAAAAGTTCGACTTCGCCACTTATCGTCAGGACACGCTGGGCTTCTACGTGAAATCCACCAGCAGCATCACCTCGATAAAATCTGCGCCTGATATCGCCGGTAAACGCATTATTGTCGGCTCGGGCACCAATCAGGAAGCGGTGCTGCTGGCCTGGGACAAAGAGAATCAGGCTAAAGGGCTCAAGCCGTTTACGCCGATTTACGTGACCGACAACGCCGCGTCTTCGCTGGCGCTTCAGTCAGGCCGTGCCGACGCCACCTTTGGACCTAACGTCTCCGCCGCCTACCAGTCAAGGCTGACGGGCAACACCAAGCTGGTTGGCATCGTGCCGGGCGGTTGGCCGAAAACGGCCAATATCGCGGTCACCATCAAAAAAGGTAACGGACTGGTCAACGCGGTGCAGGCTTCTCTGAACAGCGCGATTGCCAGCGGCGCCTACATCAAGGTGCTGGACCGTTGGGCCGAAGCCTCTGAGAAAATCGATCACTCAGAGATTAATCCGCCGGGCCTCGGCGACTGATTGAGGACATGACCTATGAGCCAGGACAAGTTTATTCATACTCAAGCCGACAACCCGCTGATCGTGCCGATTATCGAGGGTCTGTTTGGTGAATACCGCGCACGCTACGGTGACTTTTTTAGCAACAATCAGGAAGTGGATCCACCGAGCCTGTATGCCGCGCCGGACGGCGTTTTTATTGTGCTACTGCGCGATGAGCGACCGATTGCGATGGGTGCCTACAAACGTTATGACGAGAACACCGCCGAGCTGAAGCGCATCTGGACCGACTCGGCGCTGCGCCGTCAGGGGCTGGCGCAGAAGGTGGTGCAAGAGCTGGAGCGTCTGGCGCTGAATCAGGGCTATACGCGGGTGTTTCTGACCACCGGTTTCCGTCAGCCGGAAGCGGTAAAACTCTATCTGTCTCAAGGTTATGATCCACAGTTTGATATTACGTTGGACCGTGAAATATTTTCTAAACCGCCCTACGACGGCCGTCTGCGTTTCCTGAAGTCGCTAACGCCGACCGCTGCCGTCAAAGAGACCACGCTGGTCAAAGATTTGAAGGAAAAGGCCTATGACTGATTCAAGCCCGCGCCCTACTCCTTCTGCTCCGCTTAAGGTTGTTCCGGCTCGTTACCCCCTGCGCCTTCTCGGCGCAGTTTTCGCCCTGTTTATCCTGTTAGCCATCGTACAGTCGGTTGCCACCAACCCTCGCTGGGAATGGGCGGTATTCCGTCAGTGGTTCTTCAACCCGGTTATCCTTGAAGGTCTCGGCAGAACGCTTCTGCTGACGCTGCTCGGCACCGTATTTGGTATCATTTTTGGCACCCTTTTAGCCCTTGCGCGTTTATCAAAATCCTATTTATTGAACTCACTGGCCTGGGCATACATCTGGCTGTTCCGCTCCCTGCCGCTGCTGCTGGTGCTGATTGTTCTCTATAACTTCTCTTACCTGTACGACAACCTGTCGTTGGGTATTCCGTTTACCTCGATTGAGTTCTTTAAACACCCGACCGTTGACCTGCTGGACCAGTTCACCGTCGCGGTGATTGGCCTCTCCGCCGTGCAGTCAGCCTATACCGCCGAGATTATTCGCGGGGGCATCGTCGGCGTCGAGCAAGGCCAACATGAAGCCGCCGCCGCGCTGGGCCTGCCGGGGTATCGTCGCACCTTCCGCATCATTCTGCCGCAGGCGCTGCGGGCGATTATCCCCACCGGTTTCAATGAAGTGATCGGTCTCGCGAAAGGCACGTCCATCGTGTATGTACTGGCGATGCCTGACCTGTTCTATACCGTACAAGTTCTGTATAACCGCTCGCAGCAGGTTATCCCGATGCTGATGGTCGCCACCGTCTGGTATCTGGTCATCACTACCGTTCTGTCTGTGCTGCAGTATTACGTCGAGCGTTATTTCTCTCGCGGTGCAACGCGTCAGGTTGCGCCAACCCCGCTACAGCGTCTGCGCCTGTGGCGTACCGCAAAGCCTTAACTGGAGCGATGAACTATGTCAGAAGCTTTTGATCTCTACGTGACGCGCCCCGGGCAGGCGGCGCCGGAAGCGGTGGCCCCCCCGCGTACACGCACCCAGACCGCAGGCCGAATTGAAATCAGCAATCTCAGCAAATCGTTTGGGCTGCACAAGGCGCTGAACGACGTCAGCCTGACGATTGAGCCCGGCACGGTGACGGTGATCCTCGGCCCTTCCGGCTCGGGAAAATCGACCCTGCTGCGCACCATCAACCATCTTGAACGGGTTGATGAAGGCTTTATTCAGATAGACGGCGATTACGTCGGCTATCGTCGTAAAGGTGACAAGCTGTACGAGCTGAAGGAAAAAGCTATCCTCAAGCAGCGTATCCACTGCGGCTATGTGTTCCAGAACTTTAACCTGTTCCCGCACATGACCGTGCTGGACAACATCATTGAAGCACCGATTGTCCACGGGCTGCTAAACCGTAAACAGGCCATAGAGCGCGCCTATGAGCTGCTGGATACCGTGGGTCTGCGCGAAAAGGCTAACGCCTGGCCGCGCCATCTTTCCGGTGGGCAGCAGCAGCGTATCGCCATCGCGCGTGCACTGGCGCTCAACCCGAAGGTGATGCTGTTTGATGAACCGACCTCGGCGCTGGATCCGGAGCTGGTCGGTGAAGTCTTGGACGTGATTAAAAAGTTGGCCGAATCTGGCGTTACCCTGGTGGTGGTCACTCATGAGATTGGCTTCGCGCGTCAGGTTGCCGACCGAGTGGTATTCATGGTGGACGGTGCGGTGGTTGAAACCGGCAGCGCGTCTCAGGTGTTGGACAACCCGCGTCATCAGCGCACCCGCCGCTTCCTCGAAAAAGTGCTATAAACCGCCGAAATAAAGGGCGATCCAGGCAAGGCTCGATAATCGTTGAAGCCTGCACTGGACGCCCTGCTAATAAGACAGTGCCGCTGACGCCGCCCCGCTATCCGCCTCTACAGATGAACATCCAACGCGCCCAACGGCACCACCGCATCATAATAAATCATGCCGCCCTTCTCGATTGAAAAGTACACACTCGGTTACACAGGTAAACTGTACAGCTAAACTGCACAGTTCTACACTTTCATCATGTTAGTTACTCTGCTTAGAGATCCTACGATGAATGAGTCCCTGCCCCTCAACGCGCTGGCCGCCGAACTGCGTATTTCTGCCGGAAAACTGGTCCGCAGAATGCGTGAACAGTCGCGCCCCGGTGATTTCACCACCTCGCAAAAGTCGGTGCTGTTGCGTATCGACAGAGACGGCCCAGCGACGGTGTCGGCGCTGGCCCGTGCAGAAAGCGTGCGCCCGCAGTCAATGCGCATGACGGTGGCGGCATTGCAGACGTTGGGCGCACTGAGCGGCAGCCCCGACCCCACCGATGGACGCCAGACCCTGGTTTCGCTGACCCCCGCTTTTCGTAAGAAGCTTAACGCCAGCCGCGCCGCAAAGGAGGACTGGCTGGTACAGGCACTGCAACACCAGCTTACGGCCAGCGAACAGCAACAGCTGGCCGCTACGTTACAACTGATACAACGACTTGCTGACTACTGAGTCATTACCTTCTTAGAGCGCTAAAATATGACCACCACTACAAAAGGCGTTTTCCGATCCCTACGGATCTTCAACTACCGCGTCTGGGCCGCTGGCGCGCTTATCTCCAATATCGGTACCTGGATGCAGCGCACGGCGCAGGACTGGCTGGTACTGACCCAGCTCACCCACCACAACGCCTCGGCGGTGGGTATTGTCATGGCGTTGCAGTTTGGCCCGCAGATGCTGCTGCTGCCGTGGACCGGCTTTGCCGCCGACTATTTCAACCAACGCAAGATGCTGATGTTTACGCAGGCGACGATGGGCGCATTGGCCATCGTACTGGGCATCATGACCGTCGCTGGGGTGGTGCAGCTGTGGCACGTTTATGTGTTCGCCTTTCTGTTCGGCTGCGTGTCGGCCTTCGATGCGCCGGTCAGGCAAACCTTCGTGGCCGAACTGGTGGGAGACGCCGACCTGTCGAACGCGGTGGCGCTCAACTCGACCTCATTCAACGCGGCGCGGATGGTGGGACCGGCGATTGCCGGACTGACTATCGCCTCGGTCGGGACCGGTTGGGCATTTATCGTTAACGGTATCAGCTTTATTGCGGTGCTGACCTCGCTGTCGCTGTTCCGCCTCGATGAGCTGCACCCCAACGCCCGCGCGGCGCGTAAAAAAGGCAGCTTCCTCGAAGGGTTTAGCTACGTCTGGGCGCGGCCCGACCTGAAGGCATCGATGATTATGCTGTTCCTGATTGGCACCTTCGGCCTTAATTACCCGATATTTCTTTCGACCATGGCGGTCAGCGTGTTCCATACCGACGCACGAGGATACGGCATGCTCTCGACCTTTATGGCGATTGGGACTATCTCGGGTGCGCTGCTGGCGGCGGGACGGGACAAACCCAGGTTTAACCTGATGATAGTCGGTGCTTCCTTTTTCGGCCTCGGCGGACTGCTTGCCGCCTTGGCTCCGACCTATTGGCTGTTCGCCGCTTCGCTCATTGTCATCGGCGTCGCGGCTCTGACTTTCATGAACACCAGCGGCAGCCTGATGCAGCTCTCGACCGAACCCGCGATGCGTGGCCGGGTGATGGCGCTCCGCGTGGGCGTTGCGTTGGGAGGAACGCCGATTGGTGCGCCGATCGTCGGTTGGGTCGCCGACAACTTCGGGCCGCGCTGGTCGCTGGGAGTCGGCGCAGCAGCAGGCTTTCTTGCCGCGCTGGTTGGGCTTTACGCCATCATGCAGCAGAAGAAAAATCCGCAGCCGATTTAATGATTGCCCCGCAGAGCAGGCTCTATTGCAGCCACTTCCTTGACCGGTGCAGGCTGGCTCTGACCACCAGAATATGAAAGGGTTTTATCGCGGCGAGATAGGCGTGGCCGAGCAGGTTGTGGCAGTGAACCACGGTTGTCGCAACCAGCTCATCGCCGTTGGGACCCTCGCGGCGAAATATCGACAGGCGAAAATCAAGATGATCGTCATCTTCGCCGAAAATAATCTCGCGTTCGGAACGGCTTAATACCCGGAAGAAGTCGATTTTTTCGGCCTGCTGCCCGTCTATTTCCGCTCGCAGCGTGCGCGTTGTCTTAAGACCAAAAGAGGCGGCTCCCTTATCGCGAAGGGCAAGCAATGCCTTGAACCACGGCGCAGGATGACCGAGCACCGCCTGCGCCAAGGCATTGATATCGCGGGTATCTTCAGGCAGCAGCTTGAGGGTAAAGGCATCGACCAGATTCGCACGCTGATAATACGGCGTCAGCTGGCTGTCGACGGGGGGTTTAGCCGATTTTATACGGCCTTCGCAAGACGGAAATAGCGCCATGATTCTCATCCCTAAAGAGTGAAAGAATTTCCTGTACAGGGATGAGATTAGCAGCTGTTAATGCGTTGACTGCGTTTTTATCGCATCCTTTAGTGTCAATAAATGCTACTGCGGGAAAATGCCCTTAAAGCTGGTTTTCTTGCGCGGTTCGGTCATTAGCGACGCCAGCGCATCGACGCAGGCGAGGTAATGCGGCGTTTTCTTGTGGGCGTTTACCGCCTCAATATCGCGATAGGCTTCGTAAACATAAAAGCGCGTAGGCACTTTTTCGTCCTGTAATACGTCAAATCGCAAATTTCCCGCTTCCTGTAATGCACCAAGATGGTTCAACTCGAAGACGCGTAAAAACTCATCGACCTTATCGGCCTTAACGTTAATTTCAACCAGGGTCACTTCCATCATCCTCTCCTTTTGGCAGGCCTGGGTTTATCGATACCTGAAAGAGTTTAGCCGCTGTATCGCGCGGGCCGTGGCCACATTAAAGGAAATGCAAGACACATCACAATTAGCAAACTTTGCCGCTCAAATAATTGTTATCACAGCAAAACAGCGCCCACTATTAGTCTAGGTTTCCACTCAAGAGAGGATGAGTATGAACTCACCCAGCACCTCGTCAGGCAATGCGTCTTATCTTATGGCTCTGGATGCCGGCACCGGCAGCATTCGCGCGGTCATTTTTTCTCTTGAGGGTCAGCAGATAGCCGTAGGTCAGGCCGAATGGCAGCATAATCCGCTGGCAGACGTGCCGGGATCGATGGAGTTCGACTTGCACAAAAACTGGCAACTCACCTGCCAATGCATTCGACAGGCGCTGGCCGCCGCTAACCTGCCCGCCTCGGCCATCGCCGCAGTTGCCGCCTGTTCGATGCGCGAAGGCATTGTTCTCTATGATAAATCTGGGGAACCCCTGTGGGCATGCGCCAACGTGGACTCCCGCGCGAGCCGTGAAGTCAGCGAGCTGAAAGAGATTCATCACGGAGAGTTCGAGCGAGAGGCCTATCTGCACTCTGGACAGACGCTGGCGCTCGGCGCGATGCCACGTTTGCTGTGGCTGGCGCATCACCGTCCGGATATCTATCGCCGGGCCGCCACCTTGACCATGATAAGCGACTGGCTTGCCTATATGCTGACCGGGGAACTTGCGGTTGATCCGTCTAATGCCGGCACCACCGGTATGCTGAGTCTGGAAACCCGCAACTGGCACCCCGAACTGCTCGAGCTTGCGGGTCTGCGCGCCGATATATTATCGCCGGTGCTGGAAACCGGCACCCGACTGGGCAGCGTGACCGCCCTCAGCGCGGAACAGTGTGGACTCAAGGCCGGCACGCCGGTCGGCATGGGCGGCGGCGACGTGCAGCTTGGCTCGCTCGGGCTTGGATTGGTCCACGCCGGACAAACGGCGGTACTGGGCGGCAGCTTCTGGCAGCAGGTGGTGAACCTGCCGCGCCCCGTGACCGACCCGCAGATGAATATCCGCATTAATCCGCACGTCATCCCCGGTATGGCACAGGCGGAGTGCATCAGTTTCTTTACCGGATTAACCATGCGCTGGTTCCGCGATGCCTTCTGCAGCGAAGAAAAGCTGCTGGCAGAGCGCCTGGGGGTAGATACCTATAGCCTGCTCGAAGAAATGGCGGCGCGGGTACCGGCGGGTTCCTGGGGCGTAATGCCTATCTTCTCCGACGCGATGCATTTCAAGAACTGGTACCACGCCGCGCCGTCGTTTATCAACCTGTCGATCGATCCGCAGAAGTGCAACAAGCAGACCTTATTCCGCGCGCTGGAGGAGAATGCCGCGATTGTCTCAGCCTGTAATCTTGATCTTATCGCCGAGTTTTCCGGGGTAAACGCCTCGTCGTTGGTGTTTGCCGGTGGTGGCTCGAAGGGCAAGCTGTGGAGTCAGATTCTGAGCGACGTCACCGGTAAACCGGTCAAAGTGCCACAGGTGAAAGAGGCGACGGCGCTGGGCTGTGCGATTGCCGCAGGCGTAGCGGCGGGGCTTTATCGGTCGCTGGCGGAAACCGGCGAGGCGCTCGTGCGCTGGGAGCGGGAATATCAGCCCAACGCTGCGCATCATGAGGGCTATATGGCGCAAAAAACTCACTGGCAGGCCGTCTATGCCGATCAGTTGACGCTGGTCGACAGCGGGCTGACCACCTCGATGTGGAAAGCCCCGGGCCTGTAAATCAGCTCACCGCCAGCAGCGGGCGCACCTCTTCGCGTTCGCGGCTTTCGGCCATCAGCGAGAGCAGAATTTTTTGTACCGCCTGGGCAGGCTGTGACAGCGGCAAATGGTCCGAAACACAGAGTGAAAGCGGAGCCTGAATCGACGGACTGCTGATGCAGGCCATCCAGGCATTGGCCGGTCCAACGATAGCGCGCGCCGCAGACTCCGGCAAAATAGTGGCTCCCAGACCGCTGGCAATCGCAGCGGTCAGCGTGCTGGCCGACTCTATTTCTCCGATCACTTTCGCCGCTAGCCTTCTCAGCACCATCGCATCGTCCACCAGCTTGCGCAGCACGTCATGGGTGCGCGGCAGGAACAGGTTGAGCTTGGCGACGTCGGTCAATTCGACAAATTTACCCGGATTCGGCACCGAATGGGTGGCCACCAGATATAAATCTTCTTTTATCAGCGGCATATAGGACAGACCGGGGATCGGCTTGTTGCCGTACAGCACCGCCATGTCCATACGGCCATTGACCGTCTGGTCGATAAGCTCACTGCCAAAATTCTCGTTTAAATACAGTAGAATGCCGGGATGTTGTTCGCGCACCGCCTGCAACAGCGGCAACGCCAGCAACGATGCGGCAGTGCCGGGGGCCATGCCCACCGAGACCTGACCATTCAACGCCATGCCAGCACAGTTGACTGCGCTGTGCGCCTGCTCACACTGGCGCAGGATAGTTTGCGCGTGAGCATAAAGAATGTTGCCCGCCTCGGTCGGCGTTACCCCACGCTTGGTACGAACCAGAAGCTGCTGCTTCAGTTCACCTTCAAGCGTAGCCAGCTGTTGGCTCAGGGCCGGTTGAGCGATATGCAGCACATCTGCAGCCTGCGTGAGACTGCCGATATCGACGATTTTCACGAAGTACTTTAAGCGTCTGAGATTCATCTCTGTCTCCATCGAGCCTGGTGGTTGCATTAAGGGTAAAAAGGGTCGCCCCTGGCTGAAGCAAAATGTATTTATCATAATTTCCGTGAATACTTTATCCGCCGGAACCTGCTAAGTGATAAAGCAAGATCAAGGCCAATCAGGCAGTTATAGAAAATACCCAGGGAAATAATCCGTCTAATGGCCTATAAAATAAGAAAAAATGCGCAGGATTTTGACAGAGGGATAAATAAAGAGAAAAGAATTGCAGATTAACTCACCCACGGTGTTGCACCATCATAATGCAAGCTTATGGTTTACGAAAAAGCCCGTCACGCTGTGACAGGCTTAATGGACAACATTACACGGAAGGGATCATGCCGCCGTCAACGCGGATAACGGAGCCGGTCATATACGAAGCCTGACGGCTGGCAAGAAATGCGGCGACTGCGCCATACTCTTCCGGCTCGCCGTAACGCCCGACGGGGATGGTTGAGGCACTCTTGCTCGCCACCTCTTCGACCGAAATACCCTCGCGTCCCGCTCGTGCTTCGTCGAGCTGACCCAGTCGTTTAGTCGCAATGCGTCCCGGCAAAATCACATTAACGGTGATGCCTTCACTGGCCACTTCGCTGGCCAGCGTCTTGGACCAGCCAACCAGCGCCATACGCAGCGTGTTCGACATACCCAGGTTCGGGATCGGCGTGACAATGCCCGACGAGGTGCTGGTAATGATGCGACCCCAGCCGAGGCTGCGCATATCCGGCAACACTTTGTCGGTCAGTTGAATCAGCGAGCTGACCATGGTGGAGAACTGCGTGGCCCACAATTCCGGTGCGACGCCGCTCGCCTTGGTCGGCGGCGGGCCACCGGAGTTGTTGACCAGAATGCCGATTGGGCCAAGATATTGGTGAATGCCTGCCAACACCTGGTCAAACTTTTCCGGCTGAGTTAAATCCATGACGAACGCCTTTGCGCGTCCCCCTGCGGCTTTAATCATCTCGGCGGTTTCAATCAGTGCCGCTTCCGTACGCCCGCATACCGCCACGGCGGCCCCTTCGGCCCCCAGCGAAAGCGCCATCGCACGCCCCAATCCTCCCCCGGCACCGCTCACCAGCGCCACGCGGCCTGTAATTCCAAAATCCATCACAATCCTCTTTCGTTAGATTTACTGACTTTGTTCAAGACCATTTGATACGCAGATTGCAGGTGCTGACGCATCATCTCGGCGGCTTCACTTAACCGCTCCTCGAGCACGGCGTCGATAATAGCGACGTGCTCCTGACACCACTCGCGAACGCGCTGCTTGTTGGTATAGCTGCCAAATTCCAGCAAACGGCGCAGGCGATTTTGTTGCTGGATAGCCTGCAGGACAAAGATATTGCCGCTGAACTCGGCCAGCATTTCGTGAAAAGTGGCGTCGGTTTCAAATATCTGCCGACTGTCCACGTTGAGAATATCCGGATGATTTATCAGATAAATATGCTGAAGGCGCAGGCGCTTAAGTGCGCTTTTATCGGCGCGAAAACCGGGAGAAACCAAACCACCCGGCTCAATCATCAGGCGAAATCCGTAACCGTTACTCAGCGCGACGTCGCTGTTCAAGGTCGGCAGAAACGACCAGCCGTGGCCCTTGTTACGCGCGATCAAACCGTCTTCAGCAAGGCGCAACAAAGTGCGCGACATCACGCCACGATCGGCGTCATAGCGCTGGGCAATTTCAATTTGGGTCAATGAATCAGGCAGTTTTCCGGCGATGCGGTCTTTTACCAGCTGCTCGTACAGCTCCTGATCGCTGCTGGTCGGGACATCGATGCTGATGCGCTGTAGCTCGTCATAGGCTTTGAGCAGAAAAAAACCCTGATTGCGGCGGGCCTCGATGATGCCTAACTCGCTCAGAAGCTTGAGCGCAGCACGCACCGGCGTGCGGGAAACCCCGGCCATATCGGCCAACTGTTGCTCGCGCAGGTGATGGCCTGGCTCAAATTTTGCTTCACGTATCAGGTCGAGGATCTGGTTGGCAAGACGCCTTCCACTGGCGGTCGCTGTTTGTGTCATGAAAGCAGGCACCTAAAGTATTTATTGCGATGAATATACAATATCACAGCGTTCATTATTGGTGAAGCCTGCATGTAAATCCCCCAAATCGTGCATTTATGCACCATAAAAGAGCCTTGACTCACAATTTTAATTGTATTTAATGATACACAAAGAGCAATCCTGCTCATGAGAAAATGGAGTCTGTCATGCCGAAAAAAACTTTTTTGCGCCGATATGCCACCGTATCTCTGGCTGCCCTTTGCCTGAGTCTTCCCTTGCTGAGTCAGGCGGCCACGCCGTCGCTGGTTACCCCAGGTCAGCTCACCTACGGGACTGCCGCCACCTTCATGCCCTTTGAGTTCACCCAAAACGGCCAACTGACCGGCTTTGATATTGACCTGATTACCGCCCTGTCGAAAAAACTGGCACTCAAACCTGCACCGATGTCGATGGAGTTCAAAGGGCTTATTCCCGCGCTACAGGGCAAGCGTCTGGATATCATCAACTCGGCGATGTACATCAACCCGACGCGCGCCCAACAGGTCGACTTTGTGCCTTATCTGAAAATCGGCAGCCGGGTGATTGTTGCCAAGGGTAATCCAGAGAAAATTACCGGCCGTGACCTGTCGCTGTGCGGCAAAAATATTGCCGTCACGCTGGGCGGTATCGAAGAGAGCCAGGCCCGCGCAGACAATCAGAAATGCCTCGACGCTAAAAAATCTGCCATCAATGTGCTGACCTTCCCAGCCGCCACCGACTCCGCCGTCGCCGTCGCGCAAAAACGTGCCGATGCGGAATACCTGTCTACGCCGGGTGCCGTCGCGCTCCTGAGTGAAAAAGGCGACACCTTTGAAACCACCGGCCCAGAGTTTGAAGCCGAGACCCATATTGGTTTTGCGGTACGCAAAGGCGACACCGAGATGAAAACGCTGCTGGAAACCGGGCTCAACGATCTGGTCGCAGACGGCAGTTATCAGAAACTGATCAACAAATGGCAGTTCCCGGCCTCGGTCTCGATTTTCTAATGAAAGGCTTTGTATTTTTTGCAGCACGGCAAACATCAGGTCACCGTTTTTGCACGTCTTGCTCCCTGACATTGAGGAGAAATCATGTCGCTTGATCTGGTCTGGCAATACCTGTTGTCACCGGCGTTCTTCCAGGGCGCAGTCATGACCTTGCTGATTACCGTATGTTCGCTGTTTTTTGGCGTCGTCATGGGATTGGTTCTGGCCCTGTTACAAGAGTCCCGCTTTCGGGCAGGCCCTGTTCTGGCCTTCTTCTATTTATGGCTGTTTCGCGGCACGCCGGTGCTGTTCCAAATCATCTTCGTCTACAACGTGCTGCCGAGTTTTGGCCTGCGTTTCTCGGCCTTTACCTGTGCAGTAATGGCGCTTTCGCTTAACGAAGGGGCTTACATGGCCGAGATCCTGCGCTCCGGGCTTCAGGCCGTTCGCAGCGGACAGCGCACCGCCGGTATGGCGCTGGGCATGACTCAGGGTCAGATCATGCGCAAAATCGTTCTGCCACAGGCGGCGCGCATTGTGCTGCCGCCGATGGGTAACCAGATGATCAGCATGCTGAAATCCAGCGCACTGGTGTCGGTTATCGCGGTTCAGGAATTGCTGTTGATTGCCAATCAGACCGCCAGCGCCAGCTTCCGCTACTTCGAAGCACTCTGCGCCGCCGGCATCTACTATCTGGCGCTGACCACTGTTTTCATGATTGGGCAGGCCTGGCTGGAACGCGCGCTGGATCCGAAAAAACGCAAAAAACCCGCGTTGTCACTGACCGAACGCCTGCTGCGCAGCAGCTCACCTCAATAAGGGAAAGCGGATGAAAACTGATAAACCTCTGCTGGAAATCATTGGTGTCGATAAACACTTCGGCAACCAGCACGTGCTGAAAAACTGCACGCTAAGCGTGAAACAGGGGGAAACCGTGGTGCTGATTGGCCCCTCGGGGTCCGGCAAGTCTACCCTGCTGCGCTGCGTCAACCTGCTCGAATCGATTGAGGGCGGCAGCATCTTTTTTCGCCAGTCGGATATCACACAGTCCAACGTCGAGCCTCACCGTCTGCGTCAGGATATCGGCATGGTGTTTCAGAACTACGAGCTGTTCTCGCACCTCACGGCGGCTGAAAACATCATGCTCGCACCGATGACCGTGCTGGGCATCAACCGCGCCGAAGCCGAGGCTCAGGCGCTGGAACTGCTTAGCAAGGTGCGGATCCCTGATAAGGCCGACAGCTTCCCCGATGAGCTTTCCGGCGGCCAGCAGCAGCGCGTAGCGATTGCCCGTGCGCTGGCGATGAAGCCCAAACTGATGCTGTTTGACGAACCCACCTCGGCGCTTGACCCCGAGATGATCCGCGAGGTGGTTGACGTTATGGCTGACCTTAGCGCCGAGGGAATGACCAGCATCGTCGTCACCCACGAAATGGGCTTTGCGCGCCGTGCGGCCAATCACATCGTGTTTATGGAAAATGGCGAAATTATCGAACACGCGACCCGCGATGAATTCTTCGGGGGATCAGTGAGCCAGAGAGCGCAACGTTTCCTCGACCAGATTTTGCACTGAGTTACTTTTTCTGCGCCTCACCAGGGCCTTCTAATTGGAGAAACCGATGAATCCATCATCGCCAGATATCAGCAGAATGAAACGAGACCTCGCCGCGCTCGTGGCAATCAATACCGAAAACCCACCGGGCCGAGAACGGGAAGCCGCCGAGCTTATCAGCGTCTGGCTACAGGAGGCGGGATTTGACCTTAGCCTCAGCGAGTATGCGCCGGGCCGCACCAACGTTATCGCCAGACTGGAGAACGGCGCAGGGCCGTGCTTCGCCTTTAATACGCATATCGACGTCGTTCCGGCCGGAACCGGCTGGAGTCAGGATCCTTTCACCCTCACCGAGCGCGACGGCAAACTGTTTGGCCGAGGCGCGTGCGACGCCAAAGGGCCACTGATCGCAATGGTTGAGGCGATGCGCATGTTGGCCAGCCGTCCGCAGAGCTGGTCGGGCACGCTGATGGGCATTTTCGTGGCCGACGAAGAGGTTGCCAGCGAAGGCGCAAAATTTTACGTTCGCGAGGCACCGGCAAAAATCGATTTCGCGGTGATAGGCGAACCGACCTCAAATACCACGTATTCGGCGCATAAAGGCAGCCTGCGACCGCTGGTTCGCGTACACGGCGTCACGGCGCATTCAGGGACGCCGGAGCTAGGCGAAAACGCTATTTTCCGCGCCGCTCAGCTGTTGGGTCTGGTTGAACAGCAGCACGAGCACAGCGTGCGCTGCCGCTGTCATCCGCTGGTCGGTTCCGCCAGCCTGACGGTGACCCGAATCTCCGGCGGCCACGCTGATAACGTGCTGCCCGACAGCTGCGAACTGCTGCTCGACCGCCGCATGGTGCCCGGCGAAGACGAAGAACAGGTCAAACAGGAGCTGCGCGACCTGTTGGCGCTGGCTCAGGATAAATTTGGCGTGCGCAGCGAGATTGTCACCTTCAAACCCACTACCGGTGGCGCGACCGAGACCGCCGTCGATGAAGCTATCGTTCAGGCCGGTCTTGACGCCTGTCGCGCACAGGGTCTCGACGAGCCGGGGCCCTTCGGCTTTCAGGGCGGCTGCGACCTGGTGCATTTCCGCGGCCTCGGCACTAAGGGCATCGTTATCGGTCCTGGTTCGCTGTCAGTGGCGCACAAGCCGGACGAGTTCGTGCCGGTCGACGAATTTATTGCCGCCAGCGATATCTATCGCGACGTGGCGCTGAAAATGATGCCGCGAGGATAATCCGGTGAAAGCCACGCTTTATCGCGCTGACCTGCGCTATCCACATTTGCAGCTGTTTACCGCCGCCTCCGGCAGCGTTGCCGGTCTGGATGAACTGTATCTGCTGCTCGAAGAGAAGTCCGTCAGCGGGCTGGGCGAGGTGCGTATTAACATTGCCTACCTCAACGGCTACAGCGCCGAAGTGGTGCTGAGTGACGTTATCCGCACCCTACGCTCTCTCGACCTACAGCAGTCGGCGAGCGACCTCCTGCTCACCCTCGAGACGCAGTTGGCAGACTGTCTGGCACCGAGCCGCATGCTGTTCGACATGGCGCTGCATGACCTGATAGCTCGCCAGCAGGGGGTGACCGTCGCACAGCTGATAGGCTCCGACTTCCCACAACCGGTCTGCTACGCCACGAATCAGACGCTGTTCTGGTCGTCGCAGGAGCGCATGCTGAGCCAGGCGACGGCCTATATGGAACGCGGCTTTAGCCATCTCAAACTACGCGTTGGCATTGGCTCATGGGTTGAGGACCTCGACAGGCTGAGCGCTCTGCGCCGGCGTTTTGGCAATGAGGTCCATCTTTCAGCCGACGCCAACGGGCAGTGGCAGCCTGAGCAGGCGCGCAGCAATCTGCTGGCGCTGCAAAAGTTTGAGCTCAGCTATCTCGAGCAGCCGATATCCGATGAAAACGCGCATTACTACCCTCAGCTTGCCGAGGCCAGTCCTGTTCCGCTGATGCTCGACGAAAGCATGAGTTCAGAGGCCGATCTGGCGCGTATTTTGGCGCTTGAGGGCAAAGTCTGGGCACACATCAAACTGGTAAAAATGGGCGGTATCGCGCCTGCGGTGCGGGCAGCGCGTCGCCTTAACGCAGCGGGCATCCCCTTTATGATTGGCCAAATGAATGAAGGCGCGGCGGCCACTGCGGCAGCGCTGCACGTGGCCCACGCCTGCCAACCGGCGCATGCCGAACTTTACGGTGCAGACGGACTTGGCAACGACCCGGTCTCTGGCTTGACCTATCACCAGGGATTAGTCAGCAGCCGAGGCAGCTCCGGCCTGGGCGTGGAGTTTAATCCGGCTCATGCTGAATTAATTCAAACCTTTTCGTCTTAAAAAAATGATTTAAATCTGAGAGTGAGAGCACATGATGAATAAATCTTCCTTGCCAGATCTTGGCCGCGTAGTGCCTGGGGCAGAGTCAGCCTTTAGTGAAGCAGAATATAAACAGCGTATTGAGCGTGCACGCCAGTTGCTGACGCAGGCGGGTCTGGATCTGATGGTTATCACCGGACCGGAGAATATTTTCTACCTGACCGGCCAGCAAACACCGGGGTATTACACCTTCCAGACGCTGGTATTGCCGGTCGAAGGTGATCCGGTATTCGTTATCCGCCAGCTCGAATACTTTAACTTCATCTCCAATACCTTTATTCGCGACGCCGCTATCTACACCGATGGCGATAATCCCGTGAGCTTCCTGCTCGAGGTGTTGAAAACCCGCGGCTGGAGCAGCAAACGCATCGGTATCGACAAGCGCGGCTGGTTCCTGCCGATTGCCGTTTACGAGGCGCTACAGGCCGAGCTCGGCACTCTTCACGATGGCGCAGGGGTAATAGAGCAGCTCCGCGCCGTGAAGTCGGCAAGCGAGCTGGAAAAAATGGCCCATGCGGCACGTTACGTCGACGCAGGCATGCTGGCAGGCCGCAACGCCATTGCGGCCGGGGCCACCGAGAACGATCTGGTTTCCGCCATGATGGGCGCGGCGATTGCCGCCGGGTCTGAATATATGGGCATGGAACCGTTGGTCTCTACCGGTCCACGCACCGGTGTGCCACACGGCACCTGGCGTCGCCGTCGCATCCTCGATGGAGACCCAGTCTTCCTTGAGATGGCCGCGACACACGACCGCTATCACGCGGCGCTGATGCGCTCTGCCTGGCTGGGAAAACCCCCTGCCATCGCAACCGAAATGGAAAAAACCTGTCAGGAAGCGTTGCAGGCTGCGCTTGATGCTATCCGCCCAGGGGCAACCTGTGAAGCACCTCACCTCGCCTGCCAGAGGGTGATTGACCGTGCGGGCTATACCGACAATTTCAAGAAGCGCACCGGTTATTCGATTGGTGTTTCCTTCGCACCCGACTGGGGCGAAGGCGCGATCCTCAGCCTTTACAGCGGCATTACCACCGAACTCCAACCGGGCATGACTTTCCACATCCCGCCTGCCCTGCGCATTTATGGTGAGTTCACCGTCGGCGTCAGCGAAACCATCGTGGTGACGGAAACCGGTTATCGCGTTTTAGGCTCAGTCGAACGCCCGCTCTTTTTACTCTAATTACGCAAAGATTCAGCAAGGAAAAGATTGATGAAAGATATCTATGAAAGTCAGGCGCGGTTACGCGGTATTTTCAACATCACAGTAACGCCGTTCACCGCCCGCGGCGAGTTCGACTTTGCCGGTCTGGCGCGCAACGTTGAACGCGTTATTGCACTGGGCTACGACGGTATTTTGATAGGCGGCACCTACGGCGAATTCCCGACCATGACCACAGAGGAACGCGCGGTACTGTTTCGCAAGGTGATGGACGTGGTCGGCGATCGCGTGCCGGTGATGCTGTGCAGCGCCGGTTCTGACGCACGCGCGGTGAGCGAACTCACCCGGCTGGCGGGCGAACTGGGCGGTCTGCCGATGGTCACTCCCCCGTTTGTTTCCGAGGTGACCCATTCGCAAATCGTCAGCTTCTTCAAGCAGATGGCCCCGCTCTCGCGAACCGGTATTTTGGTCTATAACGCACCCGGCATCGGCATTACGCTGCCACCGGCAGTGCTGGAGGAACTGGCGGATATTGAGGGCGTGGTCGGTATCAAACAGGGCGACCTGAACCCAACGGCGATTGACCAGATTGCCAACCGTCTCGGCGGTCGCCTGCGTCTGTTCTGTGCCTCTGACCTGGCGTTCCTGGGACCGATGATGTGCGGTTTTGACGGCATCAGCACCACCAACAGCGGCGCGCTGCCCGAGGTGATTTTAGCCACCTATCGGGCGCTGGAAAAAGGCGACGCCGCTACCGCGCGTGAACTGCATCAGCTGTGGTATCCGTATCGTGTACTGGCGCGTCGCCACGGGCAGCCGCAGCTGGTTAAGGCCGCCATGAACCTGCGCGGTTTTGACGGTCATCACGTCCGCTCACCGCTGATTGACCTTGAAGGAGGCGTAATAGAAGAAGTGAAGGCTGAGCTGCTGCGCCTGGCGCAAGACCCACGCTCTGGCGTGACCCTGAAGTAATCAGGTTTGGATTAACTGACCTGATACGGCCCCTCAGCGATGAGAGGCCGTTTTTATGGCTTAAGCGTCAGCCGCGGCCTGCAGGAAAGCACGCATTAAAGGATGCGGGTTTTCAGACGTTGAGGTTAGCTCGGGATGCCCCTGCACCGCTACGTAAAACGGGTGCGAAGCGTACTCGATACCGTCAGCAATGGCACCGTCGAGACAGGTTGCGGAGATAGCCAACCCGTAGTTTTCCAGACTGTCTTTAAATTGCGGATTGAGCTGGAAACGATGGTTATAACGAATCGTAGACCGTTCACCGAGGATCGAGGCCATCTGCGAGCCGCTGCGCATCTTCATCACGTTATCACCTAAACGGTGCAACGAACGCCCTGCCGTTTCACCGAGAGGGATGAAGGTCTTGACTGCCGCCTGAGGATCGGCCTCGGCCAGATTAGCCTGCGTATCACCGGACATCTGCTGAATAACCGCGGTCGCCATCGTCTGCATCCCCAGACACAGGCCCAAGGTGGGGATCCCGTGCTTGAGGCAGTAGTGGGCAACGCGGATTTGGCCGGCAACATTTTGCATATCTGAGCCGCCAGGCAGGATAACGCCGTCAATATCTTTGAGCGTACTTTGCAACACGTGTTCGGACGAACGAGGAGGGATAAAGACGATTTCAGTCAAGGTGCCTTGCGCTTCGGCGGCGTCGCCCAGCGAGGCCAGCGTGGCGGGATAGCTTTCAAACTGATCCTGATAGGTGCCAATTAATGCAATGCGCAGTCGGCGTGAAGAAGAAGACTGCTGGGTGTGGTGACGCTGGGTGAAGCGGCCGAAGCTGTCGCGCCACCAGGTGTTTGGCGCGCCGTCGAGACTGTCTAGTCGATGGAACTGATAACCCTGTCTGCTGTGTTCGACCTCAACCAGTTGATAGTCCACCGAGTAGTTTCTGACTTCCCGCGCCAGCCGCGTAAACGAAGAAAGCTGCGAGGGGCCGAGCGGGATAATCCAGTCTTTCGCGCCGTGCAGGCTGAGGAGGTCATCAAGCTGCCAGACTCTGCCTGCCGATTTACCGCTGAGGCGCTCGTACCACAGGAGGCCGCTGGTCACTAAATCTCCTGCGGCGGTAACGTGCTGGCAGGCATCGGCGTAGCGTTGCGTGTCCCATTCTACGTTCAGGTGAGCTAGCTCAACCCCGCGCTGGGACGCGAGTACGCCGGCCATCGCGCCGTATATCGCGGGTTCCAAAGTGTTATGTGCAACAAATGTTAGAGACATAATTCCTACTTAACCTGATGGAAAAATAAAATGGACAAGAAAATGAATGCAACCGGTTTACAAAATCACCCAACAATCTGGGTCATTAGCTGCAAATTTCATGCCATGAGTCTGAGTAAAGTCTCAGAAAAGGGTGAATAAATCATGAGCAATATCTGAAGGCCCATGATAATTTAAAATTGGTTTATATGATTCAGATAATACAATACTGCATTAATCTTACAAAAGGGTAACAGATGTCAGCTGAATTTACTGCGCCAAGGCTACGACGTGTTCGTCCATCACCGACGGCGGTTATTTCGGACCGAGTTCGCGCACTGTCTGAGTCCGGCGTCGATGTCATCAATCTTGGTGAAGGAGAGTTAGACTTCGACACACCGGATCACATCAAGCAGGCAGGCATCGATGCGATTGTACAAGGTGATACAAAATACACCGCCGTAGCGGGCACTGCGGCACTAAAAAAAGCTATTATCAATAAATTCTCCCGAGAAAACCAACTGACCTACCAGCCTAACGAAGTGATTGCCGGAAGCGGCGCAAAACAGCTTATCTTCAACGCGCTGTTGGCGACCGTCTCAGCGGGCCAAGAGGTACTCATCCCTGCCCCTTATTGGGTGTCCTATCCTGACATGGTCGCGCTGGCAGACGGCGAGCCTCGTATAATAGCCTGCACGGAGGATAATGGCTGGAAGTTACAGGCAGATGAACTTAAAGCGGCAATAACGCCTGAGACACGTTGGTTAATTCTGAACTCGCCGAATAATCCGACCGGGGCAGTCTACAGCACCGGGGAACTGCGGGCATTGGCTGAAGTGTTGCTGGATGCCCCACACGTGCTGGTTATGGCCGATGATATCTATGAACACCTATGCCATCAGCCCGCCGAATTCGCTACGCTGGCGCAGGTTGAACCCCGACTCGCCTCGCGTATCCTGACCGTCAACGGCGTGTCTAAAGGCTACTCGATGACCGGCTGGCGCATCGGCTATGCTGGCGGCCCGGCGTGGCTTATCTCTGCGATGCAAATCCTGCAATCGCAAAGCACCTCAAACCCGAGTTCAATATCCCAGGCAGCGACCGTGGTGGCTCTCGAACAGGACAACGGATTCCTGGCCGACTGGCGAGAAGCGCTGGATAAACGTCGACAGAGAATCATGGCCTGCATCAATCAGATTGATGGCCTGAGCGCCGAATTGCCCCCAGGTGCTTTCTACGTCTTCGCCAACTGTTCGGGCATGCTGGGCAAAACAACACCGAAAGGCACTACGCTTGCCAGCGACGTCGATTTTGTAGAATACCTGCTCGACGCCGCCCACGTTGCCACGCTACAGGGTTCCGCCTTTGGTGCATCGCCCTATCTGCGCATCGCCTATGCGATAGACGACCTGCGTCTGGACGAGGCGTGTGAAAGGATAGTTCGCGCCTGCGCGGCATTACGTTAAGTCACCTGAACGCAAAGACATACCCTGACTTGTCTGAAAGAGGAAGGGTTTTGCCCGAGTGTGCGCGAGTAACGCCTTTTTTTGCCTCACTCGCGCTACTTTTTGGCTCAACCTTCAACAACTTGAGCAAAGTAACAGCAGTCGTGCACAAATTTGCAGTTGTCCTTTGACATGCACCGCGCCAGTCGCTATTATTCGCCCCGTTCACACGATTCCTCTGTAGTTCAGTCGGTAGAACGGCGGACTGTTAATCCGTATGTCACTGGTTCGAGTCCAGTCAGAGGAGCCAAATTTAGAGAAGCCCGCTTAAGAAAACTTAAGCGGGCTTTTTGCTTTTATCTGTCCAGTGGAAAGTGTTTAGATAAAGCCCTTTCCACCCATGCTGATTCAGCGTTGATGAGAGTAAAACTCTGCCAATCTTTCGCTGTCGGGTAACGCGGTCATTGCTCCCTTTGCCGTGGTCGCCAGCGCGCCGCAGGTCAGTGCCTGACGGACGATTTTGCGCCAGGCGAAATCGGAACTTACCGGCCAATCCTCTGCCAGACCAGCCAACAATCCCGCGACAAAGGCATCACCTGCCCCCGTAGTATCGAAGACGTTGACTTGTGGGGCCGGATATTGCTCCAGGGACGCCTCTTTTTTGCGATATACCGAGACACCCTCCTTGCCCTGCGTGACCAGCAAAAGCTCGGGATTATGCCGCTGACAAAGACGTAATATTCCTTCGGACAGCACTGCCTCTCCGGTCAGATATTCCAGCTCTTCTTGAGAAACTTTTATGATATCAGCCATAGACAAGGCCAGTTCAAGGCACTCGCGCAGCTTATTTTCGTCTGACCACAGGTCCTGGCGGATATTGGGATCGAAACATACGTATCCACCTGCCGCTTTCACCTGAGCCATTGCCAGCAGCGCTGAGGTGCGAGAAGGCTCGGCGGACAGTGCAATCGAGCATAAATGCAGGAACTGCCCGGCCTGGAAAGCTGGGATATCTGTGCAGCGTAAAAATAAATCCGCGCCGGGACGCACCATAAACGTAAATGAACGTTCACCCTCGGCATCATTCTCCACAACGACGGTTGAAGTACGATGATCGGGATCCAGCCGCATAAACTCCGTATTTACGCCTTCGTCATTCAGCGTCTCTAGCAGAAACTTTCCGAAAGGATCGTCCCCTACCCGGCCTATAAATGCGCTGTCTCCCCCAAGACGGCGAATACCCACCGCAACATTGGCAGGTGCCCCACCTGGACATTTCAATAAGCGGCCATCGTCTTCCGGAATTAAATCCACAACCGCATCTCCCAACACCCAAACTCGGTTCTTCATCTTCATTCCCTGTCTTCAATTCTGTCTTATTCAACATGACCTAAATATAGGAGAACCGGTTTAGCTAACTCAAAGCAAATGATTTTTCACATCGAGCTATAATTTGCAAACAAGATCACAATTCCACCATAACACAGCAAAACAACGTTGCTTAAACCCTGAGTGGGTGATTATTGTGCTGAGAAAAACCAGTTTAGCAATTTAGCTAAACAAGTTTCACATAATAATTAAACCCCTCTGAGTAATAAAAATGATAATGAAGCCTCGCTATCTTGCTGTTGCTATAGGACTTATTCTTTCGAGCACCGCCCAGGGAGCCGATACCTCTGCCACGGCCTTAGAAGCTCGACTTAATGCCCTGGAAAAAAGAATACAGATTGCCGAAACTCGCGCGGCCAAAGCCGAGGCGCGGGCTAATGCAGCAGAACAACAGGTTAAAACGCTTGAGACACGCACCACCAGCAATGAACGACAGACCCGAGAGGTCGCCAGAAATGCTGAACTAACTCAGCAAAATACCGCTGAGCTGGCTAAACGAACCGAAACATTAGCCAGCAAAAGCCGTGACGACAGCAGCGGTTTTAAATTCTCAGGCTATGCGCGTTCTGGCGTCATTATGAACAGTTCCGGCACCTCGACAGAAAGTGGTCCTTATGTCACTCCTGCCGGGCAGACCGGGGGGGCAGTCGGGCGTCTTGGTAACGAAAATAATACTTACGTTGAGCTTAATCTGGAGCACAACCAGACTCTGGCCAGCGGCGCAACCTCTCGATACAAAGTCATGCTGGCCGACGGGCAGCGCAGCTACAATGACTGGACCGGCGGAAGCAGCGAGTTAAATATCCGCCAGGCGTTTGTCGAGTTGGGCTCTTTGCCCACCTTCAGCGGTCCCTGGAAAGACTCCACGCTGTGGGCCGGTAAACGTTTTGACCGTGATAACTTCGATATTCACTGGCTTGATTCCGACGTTATCTTCCTCGCAGGGACAGGCGGCGGGATTTACGACGTTCGTTGGGGCGATAACCTGAAAAGTAACTTTTCTCTTTATGGCAGGAACTTTGACAGTCTCGAAAACCGTTATCGCGACGATACCCGCATTGAGAATTACATAGTCACCGCCAATAACTTTGCCGGCCCTTTCCAATTGATGCTTAGCGGCCTGCGGGCTAAAAACAATCAGGATCGCGAAAACGCCGGAAGTCAGGGGATCAGCAATGCTGCTGATGTCGGTTTCCACAGCATGCTGGCCTATCACGGTGATACCTTCTATGGCCTGCGCGAAGGCACGTCCAAGACCGCTTTACTCTACGGTCACGGACTGGGTGCGGAAGTCAAAGCGCTGGGTTCCGATGGCCGCCTTACCGACGAAGCTAACACCCTGCGTATCGCCACTTACGGCATTACGCCGTTGAGTAAAAACTGGAGTATCGCCCCTGCGGTTCTGGCCCAGCAGAGTAAAAATCGCTATGTCTCAGGCGATGACTACACATGGGTGACCTTCAACGCCCGCCTGATTCAACAAATTACCGAAAATTTCGAACTGGCGTATGAAGGTAGCTACCAGTACATGGACTTGGATCCCCAGGGATACAGCGATAACAACAAAGTAAAAGGCGGTTTCTACAAACTCACCTTCGCGCCGACCTTCAAGGTGGGTGATATCAGCAACATGCTCAGCCGCCCTGAAATTCGCTTCTTTGCCACCTACATGGACTGGAGCAAGCAGCTCGACAGCTATTCCAGGAGTGATTCATTCGGTACCGACGGCTTTACCGCTGGCGGGCAATGGAATTTTGGCATTCAGATGGAAACCTGGTTCTGATAGCCGGGATTTGATTCAACCAGAGGCGCCCTCAGGGTACGCGGGTGCCGTCGGCAAATGTAAATTAAGGGACACTATGAATATTAATGCAATCGCAAATGAGCTGCTTAAGTTGTTGGGAGGAAAGGACAATATCGCCAGCGCGGCACATTGTGCAACGCGTCTTCGTCTGGTGCTGGTCGATGACAGCCTGGTCAATAAAAGCGCCATTGAAAAAGTTGACGGCGTCAAGGGCTGCTTTAGTAACGCAGGCCAGATCCAGATCATTTTTGGTACCGGTCTGGTCAATAAAGTGCATGCCGAATTTATTAAAGTGTCGGGTATCAGCGAATCGAGTAAATCCGAAGCGGCTGATATCGCGGCACAAAAACTCAATCCTTTCCAGCGTATCGCCCGCGTTCTGTCGAACATCTTTGTGCCGATTATTCCGGCCATTGTTGCTTCGGGCCTCCTAATGGGGCTGCTCGGCATGGTGAAAACCTACGGTTGGGCCAATCCCGAGAGCGCCATTTTTATCATGCTCGATATGTTCAGTTCGGCAGCCTTTATCATTCTGCCGATACTGATTGGTTTCACCGCAGCGCGCGAGTTTGGCGGCAATCCTTTCCTTGGCGCCACCTTAGGCGGCATTCTCACGCACCCAGCCCTCACTAACGCCTGGGGCGTGGCCAGCGGTTTCCATACCATGAATTTTTTCGGCATCGAGATTGCCATGATTGGCTATCAGGGAACCGTATTCCCGGTTCTTCTGGCGGTCTGGTTTATGAGCTTTATTGAGAAACGTCTTCGTAAGCTGATTCCCGACGCGCTGGATTTAATTCTTACCCCTTTCCTGACAGTGATTATTTCTGGCTTTATCGCCTTCCTGGTCATTGGCCCGGCGGGTCGCGCTCTGGGGGACGGCATCTCGTTTATTCTCAGCACACTGATTTCACACACAGGCTGGATGGCCGGTCTGGTCTTTGGCGGTTTATATTCGGTCATCGTGATTACCGGCATTCACCACAGCTTCCACGCGATTGAAGCGGGATTACTGGGCAACCCGAATATTGGGGTCAATTTCCTGTTGCCAATCTGGTCAATGGCCAACGTTGCCCAGGGCGGTGCCTGCCTGGCGGTTTATTTCAAAACCCGCGACGCGAAAATTAAAGCCATTGCCGTGCCCTCTGCTTTTTCAGCCATGCTTGGCATTACCGAAGCCGCGATTTTCGGCATCAATCTGCGATTCATGAAGCCGTTTATCGCCGCACTGGTCGGCGGTGCACTCGGTGGAGCCTGGGTGGTCGCCATGCATGTCAATATGACCGCGGTGGGTCTGACCGGCATCCCAGGGCTAGCGATCGTTCAGGCCAGTTCAATCCTCAGCTATCTGATAGGGTTAACTCTCGCCTTTGGCAGCGCATTCCTGCTGTCGCTGCTGCTGAAATACAACACGGTGAGTGAATCATGACAGAATCTAGTTTGCTGAAGCAGGCACTGCACAGCGTTATCTCGGGTCAGCTCCGTGCAGCCAAGGATCCTTACCGACCCGGCTGGCACCTCGCCCCAACGGTAGGACTGCTAAACGATCCGAACGGATTTATCCAGCACAATGGCCGTTACCATTTGTTCTATCAGTGGAATCCTCTGGCTTGCGCGCACGGCGCCAAGTTCTGGGGGCATTGGAGTTCAAGCGACTTGGTCAGATGGCGGCACGAGCCTGTGGCGCTTGTGCCCTCCGAGGCGTTTGAGTCACACGGCTGCTATTCCGGCTCAGCGGTAGCAGATAATGGGCAACTCACGCTGATTTATACCGGTAACGTCAAATATTCGCAGGGTCGTCGCACGGCCTTTCAGTGCCTGGCACGTGAAAATGCCGCAGGGCAATTTGATAAAGAGGGGCCGGTAATGGGTTTGCCGGACGGCTATACCGGCCATGTCCGCGATCCTAAGGTGTGGCGTAAGGGAGAGCACTGGTACATGGTTCTGGGCGCTCAGGATCTGAACCTTAAAGGGAAAGTTCTGTTGTTGCGTTCGCCCGATTTACAGCAATGGGAGCTGCTCGGAGAAATTGCCGGAACGGGGCTTAACGGACTCAGTGAATTCGGCTACATGTGGGAGTGCCCGGACTTATTTACCCTGGATGACCACGAGGTGCTGATTTGTTGCCCTCAGGGCTTAGCGGCACAGTCCGATCGCTATCTGAACACTTTCCAGTCTGGATATTTTGTTGGCCAACTTGACTATGACAAGGCGGATTTTCAGCATGGCGATTTCTCAGAGTTAGATCTCGGCTTTGAATTTTATGCGCCGCAAACGACACACACCGATGATGGACGCAGGCTGCTCATTGCCTGGATGGGAGTCCCGGACGGCGATGAGCTTTTTCAACCTACCGTGCAAAATGGCTGGATTCATACCCTGACCTGTCCACGAGAGCTGGAGCTTAACAGCGGTAAAATTATTCAAAGGCCGGCACAGGAACTGCAACAGCTCAGAGGGCCGCAAGAGGCGTGGCAGGGGATCGCCAGAGATGCGCCGATGTGGGATATCAAGCACGCTGAAATTGAACTTGAAACCGGACATCCTTTCGAGGCTGATTTTGGTGGCTGTCTGCTCCTGCAATGGGAGGGTGAATGGCTGCGCCTGACGCGTAAAAATCGCCGCACTGGGCTATCGGAGCAACGCGTCTGGCGAGGAGCCTTACGCAAACTGACCATTATGTGTGACAGTTCCAGCATTGAAATTTTCATTAACGACGGGAGTGCGGTCATGTCGTCACGCTATTTCCCTGTTTTACCAGCACAATTAATCTTCCGTGGCGATCGTCAGATTACGTTGCGCTACTGGCCGTTGGCGGATTGCGTGTTAGAATAAAAATCTTTCCGGACAACAGAATATGGCGCAGTGAAAAAGACAAAACGTATCACTATCAGCGGAATAGCTGAACTGGCTGGCGTATCTAAATCGACCGCCAGCCAGGTACTCAACGGACACAGCAAGAAGTTTCGTATCTCTGATGCGACTCGTGACCGTGTACTGGCCGTCGCCGCTGAACATCACTATCAGCCGAGTATTCATGCCCGATCGCTTAACGTAAAGCGCAGCTATACGCTGGGGCTGGTTGTGCCGGAAATGACCAACTATGGTTTTGCCGCCTGCTCAAACGAGCTGGAAACACTTTGTCGCGAGAACGGCATGCAGTTGCTTATTGCCTGCACCGATGAAAATACCAGTCAGGAAACCATGGTGGTGAATAACCTGATCCAGCGTCAGGTGGATGGGCTGATTGTTGCATCCAGCATGCTTAACGATACGGAATATCTGAAAATCAGTCAGCAATTGCCGGTGGTATTGTTTGACCGCCACATTCAGGACACGTCATTGCCACTGGTGGTGTGTGAGGCGATAGAGTCTTCCGCAGAGCTGGTCGCCAGAGTGGCAAGAAAGCATCAGGATGAGTTCTATTTTCTTGGCGGCCAGCCGCGAATCTCCCCCACTCGCGATCGCCTCGCGGGTTATCAACGCGGGCTTGAGCGAGCAGGCGTCACCCCAAACCCTGAATGGGTCCTGTACGGCAATTATCATCCCAGTTCAGGCTACGAAATGTTTGCTAACCTTTGTGCTCGTCTGGGGCGACCGCCGAAAGCGATTTATGTTGCCTCCTGTGGCTTGATGGAGGGCGTGTTGCGCTACATGAGCCAACATAAACTGCTGGAGAGTGATATCCATTTATGTAGCTTTGACGATCATTATCTCTACGACTCACTCACGGTAAGCATTGATACTATCGCGCAGGACTGCAAAGAGCTGGCGACACACTGCTTCAACATGATGACGAGTCTTATCAATGAACAACCCGTAGAACAAATGCAGTCTTATCTCTCGCCAAAACTCCAGTGGCGACATGCTAATTCCACTCAGTCAATCGATTGAAATTAAATGTTTCATCGTTTATCCAGGGCCTGATAACGGCGGGCTGAAGGTGCGATCATTGGGGTCGTTTAGGCGGTGATTTATGGCTTTCCTCCCCACGCGGCCGCCTCGCCCTTAATCCACTGAATAAACGTCTCGACTTCAGGCTTTTTCTCACCGCCCTTGGGCGTGACCAGCCAATAGGGCCACGGGTAAGGGACGACATGCTCCGTGAGCTGCACCAGTTCTCCTCGCGCGATGGCCCCCGCCACCAGCGAGCGGCGTTCAAGCGCAATCCCCTGCCCTAAACGCACCGCTTCCAGCACCATGTTCGAATCATTGAAGCACAGCCCTGAGGGGGTAATGTGCCGTGTAAGCCCTGCTTCGACACACCACGCCTTCCAGGACTCCATCGAAAAAATGATCCTGCTGTTAGCAATGTCCTGTGCCGTTTGCGGTAAACACCCGCCGTTAAAATTGGGTGCACTGACCACCCACTGCTGGTCCTCAAACAGAAAATGGCTCTCCAGCCCCTCCCAATCGCCCTTTCCCATGCGAATAGCAATATCAACCGACTCCTGCTGCATATTAGTGACGGTGAGACTCGCCAATATTCGAAGCTGGATATGCGGGTATTGCCGGTGAAAATGTTCCAGACGAGGCAGCAGCCAATGTGTGCCAAAGGAAGGCACTACCGCGAGCGTCAGCTCGGCAAGCCGCGGTTTGACCTGCAATAAGCGGGTTGCATCCGCTATCTGACCGAGGGCATTACGCACGTGGAGCGCGTATAAACGGCCCTCCTCATTGATGTGTACGCCGCGCCCCTGGCGCAGAAACAGCTTCACCCCAATGAAATCTTCCAGCACTTTTATCTGCTGGCTAATGGCCGAGTGTGTAACGTGAAGCTCTTTGGCAGCCTGTGTGACACTGCCCAGACGCGCGACGGCTTCAAAACTGCGCAGGCTGGCGATAGGAGGATAATCTGACATAGGGCGACCTTTAGCGTGCAGGAAAGGAGACAGGTTAGCTTTACTGACAGTTTCGGTTAGAAACGGGAAATATCTCAGGCCAACAGCTTGCTGTAATCTCTCACTATTCTCAAGAAGAAACGGCTATGGCGGCTCGCCATGCGTTAGCAATATTATCAATCAAGATAACTTTTAGGGCAGGAAAAAAAGATGAAGCTGATCGGTATGCTGGATTCACCTTACGTCAGGCGCGTGGCGATTTCACTGGAACTCTATGGCGTCAAGTTTGAACACTTCCCGCTCTCGGTATTCAGGCATGTCGAGGCCTTCCGCGAGATTAATCCGGTGGTGAAAGCCCCGACCCTGGAGCTTGATAACGGTCAACGTCTGATGGACTCGACGCTAATAATCAGTTTCTTTGAAACTCTGGCGACAGCTGAGCACAAATTACTGCCGCAGGGCGCTGAAGCGCTGGCCGAAAGTCTTAATATTTTAGGACTGTCGCTGGCCGCCAGTGAAAAAGCGGTGCAGCATGTTTATGAACACAATCTGCGGCCTGAAGAAAAGCAGCACCAACCGTGGATAGACCGCGTGACCCAACAGCTGATAGCAGCCTGTCAGGGGTGGGAGACCGCACTCAAGAACCGCAAGCATGGTTCAGAAAAAATAGATCAGGTCGGGGTCACCAGCGCGGTGGTCTGGAGCTTTATCCAATCGATGATCCCGCAAGTGTTTGAAGGTTATGACTTCCCGCATATCCAGAGTCTGACCGACAAAATGGAGAACCAACCGGCGTTCCAGAAATATCCCTGGCATTAAAATGTGATCCCTACTGCCTGCGTCTGGAAGGTCAACGTCCAGACGCCGCTTGCCGCCCCTCGCCTCTGCCTCCTCGCCGCACAGACCATTCACACTGAATTCACAAATAAACAACGAACAAAACCAAATACTTACAATTTTCCACGATGAGGCCATTTCATCAACAAAATTGACGGTTTTAGGCAAAAAATGAACGACAAAACCTTGGGTGGGAGAGTAGAATGCCCAACTTGTGCGTTAGATCACAATTTTATCTGCTACGCTCTTTCTTTATTTATCCTGAACAGAAACAACGTAATTTCCCAAGAAGTTATCGAAGAGCTTGGTCTTCTGGTCTGAGTTCAGATTACTGGTCACTCATTTTTTCCTGGTTTTAATTTATGCAAACAACAATGTCTTCACGCTCAGAGGGCTGGTTCAGAGTACTGAGTTTGACTCTGGCAGCATTCATCTTTAATACCACTGAGTTTGTGCCTGTCGGTCTGCTGACGGACATTGCGCAAAGCTTCTCGATGACCGCGGCTCAGGCCGGGATAATGCTCACCGTTTACGCCTGGATTGTCGCCCTTTTCTCTCTGCCGCTGATGCTGTTGACCGGTAAGATGGAGCGTCGCAAACTGCTGATCGGCGTGTTCGTGGTGTTTATCGCCAGCCATATACTGTCCGGTTTTGCCTGGAACTTTATGATTCTGATGGTTTCCCGTGTCGGTATTGCGCTCTCACACGCCATCTTCTGGTCGATTACCGCGTCGCTGGCGCTGCGCGTGGCACCTCCAGGTAAAAAGGCGCAGGCGCTCAGCCTGCTGACCACCGGTACGGCACTGGCGATGGTTCTGGGTCTGCCGTTAGGCCGGGTTATTGGTCAGCTGCTTGGCTGGCGTGCAACCTTCCTGATTATCGGCGCAGGCGCGCTAGTGACGCTTATTCTGCTGGTCAAGCTGCTCCCTCTGCTGCCGAGCAACAACTCTGGCTCTCTCAAAAGCGTGCCTCAGTTGTTCAAACGTCCGGCGCTGGTGCTGATTTATGCGATAACCGTCATCCTGTTTGCGGCGCATTACACCGCCTATAGCTACATCGAGCCGTTCCTGCAGAAGGTCTCGGGCGTCAGTGAGAACTTTACCACCCTGCTGCTGCTGCTATTTGGACTGGCGGGTATTGTGGGCAGCTATCTGTTTACGCGCATCAACCACCGCTTCCCCTCCGGCGTATTAATCGCCTCTGTCGCGGTGTTGTTCCTGAGTCTGGTGCTGCTGTTACCGCTGTCGTTTAATACCAACAGCCTGATTATTATGTCGCTGTTCTGGGGTATGGCGATGACGATGATTGGCCTGAGCCTACAGGTGAAAGTGCTGTCGATGGCGCCTGACGCCACTGACGTTGCCATGTCACTGCTGTCAGGGATTATCAACATTGCCATCGGTGGCGGCGCGTTGATAGGCAGTCAAGTCAGCCTTGATCTGAACATGTCTTACGTCGGCTACGTCGGTGGGGCGTTTGCGTTGATTGGGTTGGGTCTGACGGTGTATACCCTGCGTCGCTACGGACGCCAGCTCGCCGACTCCGCCATGACCGAAGGCAGCGTGCTGCACTGATATTTCTGCACCGCTTTGCGTTAATCCTAAAAGCCCGGTATGCGTTTCATCGCGCATACCGGACGACGGACACCCTCCAAAACCTCAATTTTTCCCTTCTGCATTTGAGAAACTGTTTTGTAATGCGAGATTCAGCGCCAACACATTAACTCTGGGTTCGCCAAAGATACCGAAAGTCGGCTTCTGAATATGGGTAAGAATCAGTGCCTGCACTTGCGACAGTGAAACAGCGCGCGCTTTCGCCACCCTTGATGCCTGCAAGAGAGCGTTATCCGGGCTGATATCAGGATCCAATCCAGAGGCTGAGGCCGTCAACATATCAGCAGGTAATCCTTTTCCCTGCAATTCGGGTTGCACAGTCTCTAACGCTTTACGATCGGCGGTCAGGCGATCGCTTAACGCCTGGCTCGTCGGACCGAAGTTAGAACCGCTCGAATTACCTGCGTTGTAAGGTGCTGCAATCGTTTTAGTCGCATCATTTGGGTCAGTATCCGTGGTAGCGGATGCGCGACCGTGAAACCACTGGTTACCGCTCCAATTCTGCCCAATCAGAGATGAGCCAATCATATTCCCCTTATTGTCAGTAATGATGCTGCCATTAGCCTGCACTGGAAAAATTATTTGCGAAAATCCGTTCACCAGAAGTGGATAAACCAGGCCACATAAAAGCCAGGTGACGGCGGTAATTCGCAAAGAACTGCTTAATATACTCAACATTTTGCCACCTCTTACATCACGAGAGACAAGCACAGATCGATAAGCTTGATGCCCAGAAATGGCGCTGCCAGCCCACCGATGCCATAGATCATCAGGTTCCGATAAAACATCGCCTCTGCGCTGGTCGGAATAAATCGAACACCGCGTAATGCCAGCGGGATTAATGTCGGAATAATCAGCGCATTGAAAATCAACGCGGAGAGAATGGCACTTTGTGGTGTAGATAACCCCATGATATTCAGATGAGATAATCCAGGTAACGCCACAATAAACAGCGCTGGCAATATGGCAAAATACTTGGCAACATCGTTGGCGATAGAAAACGTTGTCAAGGCACCCCGCGTAATCAGCATTTGTTTCCCAATGCTGACCAACTCCAATAATTTGGTCGGGTCTGAATCCAAATCAATAATATTTGACGCTTCTTTAGCTGGCATGGTCCCGGTATACATGGCCACGCCGACGTCCGCCTGTGCCAAAGCAGGTGCGTCATTCGTCCCATCACCACTCATCGCGACCAGTCGTCCCAGCGCCTGCTCTTTACGGATCAATTTGAGTTTGTCTTCGGGCTTGGCTTCCGCAATATAATTATCCAGTCCTGCTTCGGCGGCGATGACGCTGGCCGTGGTCGGGTTATCACCAGTGACCATCACAGTCCGGATCCCCATCTCGCGTAATTGTATTGCACGTTCACGAATACCCGACTTAAGTACGTCAGATAAGGCGATGATGCCCAATATCTTTCCATTTACAGCGACCGCCAACGGGGTCGCACCGCGCAGGGCCACGCTTTCAGCCAGAGCATGAAGGTCGGGCGGAATGTCTGTGTTGTAGGTGCGCTGCACATATTTGATCACCGCATCAACCGCCCCTTTGCGGATAATCCGTCCGTCCGGCATGTCAGTCCCACTCATGCGCGTTTCAGCCGAGAAATCGGTACCTACGGCCTGTTCCTGCTGAGATTCCGCGCTGGCCCCTTGCTGGGTCACGTACGCTATCGTTGATTGCCCTTCTGGCGTTGAATCAAACAGCGAGCCGAGATAGGCCGCCTGAAGCAAGCTCTGCTGACTTTGCCCCGCCACGGCTAAACAGGCCGTGGCCTGGCGGTTGCCTATGGTTATCGTCCCCGTCTTGTCCAGAATCAGCGTATTCACATCCCCTGCCGCCTCAATAGCCTTGCCTGAAGTCGCTAACATGTTAAAACGCATCGTTCTATCAATACCGGCGATACCAATCGTTGACAGCAATGCCCCAATCGTCGTCGGGATTAGAGCAACAATCAGCGCAACCAGATCGGCGACGTTAATCTGCGCATGCAGATAACTGGCTACAGGCGCAATCGCCGCGACGACAATCACAAAAATTAGCGTCAATACGGACAGCAGCACGGTCAAGGCGATCTCATTCGGCGTTTTTTGGCGCTTAGCGCCTTCAACCAAACGGATCATTCGGTCAAGAAAGGTATTACCTGGCAATGCCGTCACTTTGACTATCAAGAAATCGGACAACACCCGAGTCCCCCCTGTGACAGAGGAAGCCAGATCCGATCCGGATTGTTTGATTACTGGAGCCGATTCACCGGTAATCATGGATTCATCTACGTAGGCAACGCCTTCCACGACTTCCCCGTCAATCGGGATCAGCTCTTCTTTTTCAACCCTAAGCCGATCGCCTAATTTCAGGTCAATCGCAGAAATAGTGACCCAGGTGTTATCCGCCAATATTTTACGGGCACTCAGCGTGGTGGTGGTATGGCGTAAAGATGACGCCTTGGCCTTGCCACGCCCTTCCGCCAACGCTTCGGCTAAATTGGCAAACCAGACGGTAATAAGAAGAATTAACGTCACGATGCCGTTGTAACCGGAACTGGCGTGGGACGGCCCGAAAAGTAACGGATCCACGGTCAGTGCAGCCGTTATGCAGGCTCCAATCCAGACCACAAACATCACCGGGTTACGGATCTGCACCCGTGGGTCAAATTTTTTCAGTGAATCGATCAATGCACGCTGGAAAAGCGCAGTGCTGTATCCGCCGTGTTTAGGCGCGTCGGAAGGCAGAGTCAGTGCAAACGTTGTTTTCATTTCTGCAACTCCTATGAACGTCAATCTGCGACCTAGAACAATTGGTGATTGATCATGGCGAAGTGTTCAGCTATTGGCCCTAACAGGAGCGCGGGCAGGAAGGTCAACGCCCCAACGATTAAAATCATTGCCAGCCACCATGCGCCGAATAACAGAGTATCGGTGCGTAGGGTTCCCACACTCGGCGGCAGCGTAGGTTTTGCTGCCAGCGACCCCGCAACGGCCATCAGAAAAATGATCGGAGGATAACGGCCAAGCAGAATGACCAGCGCAATGGATAAGTTATACCAGGGCGTATTGGCATTAAGTCCGGCAAAGGCTGAACCATTATTTGCCGCAGCGGAGGTGAAGGCATACAGCACTTCCGAGTAACCATGCATGCCGGCATTGTTCAACGCCGAGACGCCGGAAGGTAAAATCATTGATAATGATGACGGAATAAGAATCACCATTGGGTGGATCAACAGCGCCAACGACACCAAAATGATTTCACGTTTTTCTATCTTTTTACCCATAAATTCGGGTGTATGTCCCACCATCAACCCAGCAACAAAAATGCCGATAAAGCCATAAATCAGGAAACTGAGGAAACCGACGCCTTTCCCCCCAAACACGCATTGCAGCATCATCTGTATCATTGTCGGTAGACTGCCCAGAGGGGTAAGACTGTCGTGCATCGCATTCACGCTACCGGTGGTAAACGCCGTGGTATACGCGGCATATAACCCACTGAGCGCGATACCAAAGCGCACCTCTTTACCCTCCATATTGCCGCCCGGCTGCCCGACACCGCTGTGCAGATTGATCCCCGCCTGCTGAAGCAAAGGAGTACCCGCTTGCTCCGGGAGTACGGTGAAAATCAAAAAACCGATTAACATCACCGCCATGACCCCATAGATAACCCAGCTTTGACGTCGGTTATTAATCATGCAACCAAACATCACCACTAGTGCAGCGGGTAAGCTTGCCATCAGCAACAACAGCACCATATTCGTGAGGGGGTTAGGGTTTTGGAAAGGGTGCGCGGCGTTGACGTTATAAAAGCCACCGCCATTGGTGCCAAAGTTTTCAATCGATTCCTGTGCGGCAACCGGACCGAGAATCAATGTCTGATGTCCCCCTTGAACAGTATTCACAACGGTGCTGGCGTTCAGTGTTTCTGGAACCCCCTGCCAAACGAGAAACAGCGCAGCAATAATGGCCACCGGCAGGAGTACACGCGTAATAAAACGTGTCATGTCGCGATAAAAATTCCCTAAATTATCGTTTCCCCCCTGAACCAAAAAAGCACGAATAAAGGCAATGGCGACCACAAACCCCGTTGCCGCAGAGGTAAACATAGGAAAAGTAATCGCGGCCATTTGACTAAAGTTTGATAGCGTATTTTCACCCGCATAACTCTGCCAGTTGGTGTTAGTAATAAAACTAATCGCCGTGTTAAATGCCTGCAAAGGTTCCATACCGCTTAATTTCAGCGGATTAAGAGGAAAATGGTTCTGTAATATTAAGATGAGATAAATCAACAGTGCCATAACCAAATTCGTGGCTAACATATTGATAGTGTATTTTTTCCAGTTCATCGGCTGGCTACAGGTGTTTTTTCCCACAATTCTATAGATAACATTATCAATGGGATTAAACAGAGGATCCAACAACGTTTTCTGATCGGTCACAACACGCGAAAGATATCGACCTGCTGCAATACTCAGCAGAAACGTCGCCAACAGAGCCAGTCCAGCTTGCAGCCATAGATGTAGCATCTTATGACTCCTTCAGAATAAAGTAAGCGGAGATATCCCGACACTTTAAAACTTATCGGGATGGGTTACGGCATAAAACAAATAAATAATCACAGCGAAAGTGATCGTTACCAATATGGAAATCGCCATATTTAACTCTCCATAAAAATAATAACTTGAGGGCCGTATTTACTTTATTTTTTCATCCAATGAAACCTTGATGACATTCCCTGCAAAGGAGATCAATACGCCAAATGAGGCATAGGCCAGCAACATCACAATCGGCATTAATAATATTAACCACATAAAACACTCCTTATACCGCAGTGATAAATAGTGTGGGTTATCGTGACGACTCTATAGGTATAGGAGCAGGCAGATAAAAGCTTTATAAAGGTTCAAATTAGCGGGATAAAAATAATGTAAAAACCATGAAAAACGAAGGATGAAATCAACGATCTATTGCCTCACGTCACGGCTTTCAGACGTCAACGTGTTTAACACGGTTGCAGCACCGCCTCCACGCCAGCACAGTCTTGAAAGGCAGCGGCACGGGTGGCGGGGCTCAGTATTGATTCAAATGGCCTGAGGGCTGAACGGATTTATTCGAGCATCGCTATTGCGCTCAGTTCGTCGGTGACGAGTCCACTCACCCAGCCGCCCTGCAATGCCGCGCGCATCGCCAGATGTTTCTCCGCGCCGCCGGCCATGGCGATGACGGGTTTATCCGCCTTCGGTTGCAGGCTCACGCTGGTTAATCTTGCATTGAGTTCGCTGTCGATACGTTGCCCGTCTGCGCCGATGAAATGCCCGACCATCTCTCCGACGGCGCCCGCCGCATTGAGTTTTTCGACCTGTTCCAGCGACAGGAACCCGTCGAGATGCAGCGGGCAGTCGGGACCGATAGTGCCAATGCCGGTAAAGGTGACATCGGCCTGGCTGGCTTTCTCGCTGACGGTGCGATAAATACGGTGATGACACCAGCCCTCGCGATCCTGCTCACTGTCGGCAAACAAGGGCGCAGGCAGGATAAAATAGCGGCCCTGCGTTTTCTCGGCCATCAACAGCGGCACGTCGTAACGGGTACAGGAACCGTCATAGGCAATCGCGCCTATCAGCGACACGCAGCTGTGCTGCGGGCGTTCAATGTCATCAAGTTCATCGATAGCCGCCTTCAAGGTGCGCCCCGATCCCACGCCGATAATCGTAGAGGCTTCACGGCGAATAAACTGGGTCATCACCTGCGCACCCGCGACGGCAATGGCGTGCAGCAATCCCGTCTTACTCATTCCCTGAGCAGGAACCACCTGACAAAGACTCAGGCCATAAGCCTCGCGCAGGCGGGCTTCGAGCGCCATGCAATTGCCGACCGAGTGCGAAATATGCACGCTCACCAACCCACTTTCAATCGCACTGGCCACCAGCCGCTGCGCAACCTGACGTGAGATGCCCAACGCTTCGGCTATCTCATGCTGCGTTTGTCCTGCCACGTAATACATCCACGCAGCGCGCGCGGCCTGATCCAATTTTTTATCATTCTTGTTCATCTCTGACCTCCATCCGGGCGGTATATGCCGCGCATTTTATCGGGATTCATCATTCTGAGTGATGTCGATTTAACAAAAGATAACAATATTGTGAGCTAAAGCCCATTTAATGGGCAAAAGTTTATTTAAGCTGATCTTCAATCAGGCAAAAGCCCGCAAAAAGAGCTTATGCCCAAAATGCCTTCACTACCTTTTCGGAGCAAACTATGGTTACTTCTTGGCACTCAGCGGTTTGGTTGCACATTGGCGCAGGTTCGTTTCACCGTGCTCATCAGGCGTGGTATCTGCATCGGCTGATCGAGGCCGGTGATAATAACTGGTCGATTGCGCTGGGGAATATTCGCGACGACGCCACGCCGTTGCTGAATAATCTGTCTGCTCAGGGCGGTGAATACGTGTTGGAAACGGTGACCCCAGCGGGAGAGCGCGCCTATGAAACCATTACCTCAGTCAAGAAAATCATCCCCTGGGACGCAGAGCTCTCGCAGCTGATTGCGCAGGGCGAGAAATCCGCGACGCGGGTTATCTCCTTTACCGTCACCGAAAGCGGCTATTATCTCGATAACCAGTTTAATCTTGACCAGAACAACGCCGACATTTGCGCCGACCTACAGGGCGGCTGCCGCACTGTTTATGGTGCTATCAGCCATATTTTGCAGCAGCGCCAGCGCAGCAACGGCGGGCCCGTCACGCTGCTCAACTGCGATAACCTGCGCCACAACGGCGACCGCTTCCATCATGGCCTACAGCAGTTTTTAACCCTGAGACAACAACCGGCGTTGTTGCAGTGGATTGCCGACAACGCTCGCTGTCCCAATACCATGGTCGACCGCATCACTCCACGCCCATCACCCGAGGTCGCCGTGCGCGTCAAAGAGCAGACCGGTAAGGATGATAAGGCACCGGTGATGGCCGAAGCGTTTATCCAATGGGTCGTTGAGGATGACTTTATCGCCGGTCGCCCTGCACTGGAGAAGGTAGGCGTTGAGATGGTGAAATCGGTAGTGCCTTATGAGGAAGCAAAAATCCGCATCCTCAATGCCAGCCACAGCTGCATTGCCTGGGCCGGTACGCTTCTCGGACAGCGGTATATTCATCAGAGCACTCAAACCGAGTCAATTTGTCAGATGGCATACCGCTACGTCACCGAAGACGTGATTCCGAGCCTCTCCCCTAGCCCGCTTGACCTGAAAGACTACCGTGACGTGGTCCTTGAGCGGTTCAGCAACCCACATATTCAGGACACCAATCAACGCGTTGCGGCAGACGGATTCTCGAAAATCCCAGGATTCATCACCCCAACCCTGGTCGAGTGTTATCAGCGCGGTGATGTCCCCCGCGCCACCAGCCAGCTGCCGGCGTTGTTCTTCGTGTTTATGCAACGCTGGGCACAGAATCAACTGCCCTACGAATATCAGGATGGCATTTTAGATTCTCAGGCCGTAAAACAGATGTTTTCCGCCAAAGATCCCATCGCCGAGTATGCGCATGACAGTAAACTTTTCGGTGAGTTGGCGTCTAAACCCGAATTTGAGACGCTGCTGCGTGAATCGATTGCGGGCGTTTATCAATGGCTTGAGTCTGCGAAGCAGGGCTAACAGGAGTCGCGCATGTATTTAGGACTGGATTTAGGGACCTCGGAAATCAAGGCGTTGGTGCTGGATGCCGAGGGCAAGGTGATAGCCAGCGCGGGCGAAGCGCTGGAGGTGCAGCGCCCGCGCCCGCACTGGTCGGAGCAACGTCCCGACGACTGGTGGAAGGCGACGCAAAAGGTGGTCGCCAGACTGCGCGACCAGGTGCCTCAGGCGTGGGCAAACATTGTTGCTATCGGCCTTTCCGGGCAAATGCACGGCGCGGTGCTGCTGGGCCGCGAGGGAGAGGTGCTGCGCCCCGCTATTCTGTGGAACGACACGCGCAGCGCCAGAGAGTGCGAGCTGCTAACGCAAGCAGCCCCGCAGCTACATCAGTTAGCGGGTAATCTGGCAATGCCGGGATTCACTGCGCCAAAGCTGCTGTGGGTTGCGCGTCATGAACCCGAAATTTTTAGCCAGATAGCCACGGTACTGCTGCCAAAAGACTATCTACGCTGGAAGATGAGCGGCGACAAGGTTTCCGATATGTCGGATGCGGCGGGGACACTGTGGCTCGACGTCGCCAAACGTGACTGGTCAGATACCCTGCTCGACGCCTGTGGACTTTCGCGCGACCAGATGCCGCGGCTAGTCGAAGGCAGCGCAGTTTCGGGCGTGCTCAATCGCGATATTGCCCGCGCGTGGGGGTTAAACAGTGAGGTGATTATCGCCGGTGGCGGGGGCGACAATGCCGCCAGCGCCATAGGTATTGGTGCAGTAGAGCCGGGCGATGCGTTTATCTCGCTGGGTACCTCGGGCGTACTGTTTGCGGTAAACCCAAGCTTTAGCCCTAATCCAAACAGCGCGGTGCACGCCTTTTGTCACGCCCTGCCCGACCGCTGGCATCAGATGAGCGTCATGCTGACGGCGGCGAGCGCGCTGCGTTGGTATTGCCAGCTGATTGGCAGCCATGAAACGACGCTGCTGGCAGAGGTGGCCCAACTCACTCAGGCCGAAAAAAGGCAGGCACCGCTGTTTCTCCCCTACCTGTCGGGAGAGCGCACGCCCCACAACGACCCTTTGGCGGTCGGGGCTTTTCACGGCATGACGCACAGCACGCAGCGCGCGGCGCTGGGGTATGCCGTACTGGAAGGCGTGGCCTTCGGCATGGCCGACGGGCTGAGCGTGCTCAAACAGTCGGGCACTCAGCTGAGCCAGTGTTCGCTGGTCGGTGGCGGTGCACGCAGCGACGAATGGGCGCAGCTGATTGCCGACGCGCTTAATCTGACCATCACCACCCATCAGGACGGCGAGGCCGGGGGGGCACTGGGCGCAGCCCGTCTTGGTTGGCTGGCCGCAGGCGGTGAACAAAGCAAGGTCTGCCGCAAGCCTCTGACAAAAAAGACTTTCTCGCCGGACGCCGCACGCCATCAGGTGTTGCAGTCCCGACTGGCGACCTGGCGCAAACTGTATCAACAGCAGGTAGAGCTAAGACGATAACCCCCTGACATCACAATAAAACCCGAGGGCGGCCACGCCCCATTCACCTCATTGATAACCAAAAACTGAGGGAGCCCCGCTCCCCCAGAGGAGCATGCTATGCAAAAAAAACAGGCCCACTGGTTTGGTTTACCGCTCAATCTGCTGTGGGGATATATCGCCATCGCCGTGTTCATGAGCGGTGACGGCTTTGAAATGGCGTTTCTGTCGAAACATATTACCGATATGGGGTTCAGCCCTGCCGAGTCCGCGCTGGTATTCACGGTCTATGGGCTAGCGGCGGCGATAGCGGCGTGGAGCTCCGGCGTAGTGGCTGAAATCATCACTCCACAGAAGGCCATGCGCATCGGCTTTATTCTGTGGCTGGTGATGCATACCCTGTTTATGCTGTTTGGCTTAGGCATGAAAAACTATCCGCTGATGCTGCTGTTTTACGGTATTCGCGGCCTTGCCTATCCGTTGTTCATCTACTCCTTTGTTATGCTGGTAGTGCAGACGGTGCCGAAACAGCAGCTTTCCTCGGCGATGGGCTGGTTCTGGGCAATGTACTCCATCGGTATCGGCTGTATCGGCAGCTACCTGCCGAGTTTTACCATTCCACTGTTTGGTGAAACCGGTACGCTGTGGTTTGCGATTGCCTGGGTCGGCGTCGGCGGCATGATGGCCCTGACCTTGCTGCGTAACGTGGGCACACCGAGTGAAAAGGCCAACCTCACGCCGAAAGAGAAACTGACCGAACTTTCTCGCGCGGTGACTATCCTGTTCACCAACCCGCACATCTTTATGTCGTGCCTGATCCGCATTATCAACACGATTTCGCTGTTTGGCTTCGCCGTGATCATGCCAATGCTGTTCGTTGGGCGTCTCGGGTTTAGCATGTCGGAATGGCTGCAAATCTGGGCGGTATTCTTCTTTGTGACCATTTTTACCAACATCATGTGGGGAATTCTTGGCGAGAAAATTGGCTGGCTGCGTCAGGTGCGTTGGTTTGGTTGCATCGGCTGCGCCATTTCTAGCCTGGCATTTTATTATTTACCGATGCATTTCGGGCACAACGTCGGGATGGCGCTGGTGCCCGCCGTGATGCTAGGCATCACCGTTGCCGCCTTCGTGCCAATGACCGCCGTGTTCCCGGTACTCGAACCCAAACATAAAGGCGCAGCGATTTCGATTTACAACCTCTCGGCCGGTTTGAGCAACTTCGTAGCACCGGCTATCGCCTCAATGGTGCTGCCATTTTTTGACATCGTCGGCGTAGTCTGGGTCTATACGGCACTGTATTTAGTGGCGGCAGTGTTAACGCTGCTAGTGAAAGTCGACCAACCGGGGCACAGTAAAGTGCCGGTTGCCACACAGCACAAGATTGAGTCAGAGCCGTATTAAGTCCTCTGCCGGGTCAAGGTCAAGACAAGGTTCTTGACCTTGACCCTCGGTGAAGCCTTACGCTGATTTAACGCGGCTGCCACCCGTCGGGGATGACAAACTCCGGCCGCCGGTGAAGGGCATGAAGAAAATGGCACGCTGCGCTCCTTAACTTTTCAAAATTAACCTTGTTATGCTCGCCCATATCTCGCAGCACGCGCGGGTCATAAAACGGCATCCCCATTCCATAGGCCACGCCAATAAGGCGCACCTCATCGCTAACAGCAATATTTCCTGCTCCCTGCCGCGCCTTAAAATCCTGGATCTCTATCTGTAATTGCCTATATATCCGCTGGCGATTCTCCCGCGATAAATTAAGAAAAATTTCGGCATAGCCTTTATTAAAGCTGCTAACGACGTCGACGACAAGATAGGGCGTACTGCCTGTTAAGGCACTATATTGTGCGGTGGATTCTGTCGTGGATTGTGTCGTGGATCGTGCAGTTAATTGCCTCTCGCTATCTGCTACAGGTTGCGTGATTTCAGGCTTTTGCAGGCGACAGCGACGAACCGGTCGGGCCAACGACAGGCTCTGCGGCAGCCGAGGGGTATTCATGATACTGGTAATAGCAACGGGATTTTTAGTCTGCTCGCACGGCAAGTTAACTGGGATCCATTTCGTTATTCTCGGCGAAGCGTCAGCATTGTTCAGACGATTATCCATAGCGTTCCCTCAATTTATTTAATTATAATCAGGATGCCAGTAACATAACTCGCGCCGTTTTTTAATCTATAAGATTTCAATCAAATTCTACTCTTCGCGATCAATAAACGTTGGGAGCTTCAGTGAAAATTAACGTCATTGGCACCAGTGGAAGCGGTAAATCCACCTTTGCCAAAGCGCTGGCGCAGCAATTAGCTATTCCTTATATCGAGATGGATACGCTGTTCTGGAAACCTCATTGGACCGGAAGCAGTGATGCAGAATTATTTGAAAAACTCGAACAGGCGATTTCCCAACCGTCCTGGGTGCTGGATGGCAACTATAAGCGCTCGCAGCCGATTAAATGGCGCGATGTCGATATCATTATCTGGGTGGATTACAGCTTTGGCCGCACGCTGTATCAGGCGGTCAAACGCGCACTGCAACGGGCTAGCCACGGTCAAGAATTATGGGCCGGAACCGGTAATCGTGAAACTTTTCGCCAGAGCTTTTTTAGCCGCGAGTCAATCATCCTGTGGACGCTGAAAACGTTCTATAAAAACCGCCGTCAGTATCAAAAGATGATGATCAGTCCGCCCAATAGCCAAGTGCAGTTTGTTCGCCTGCGTTCACACAAACAGGCCCGGGCGTTTATCGACTCTCTCGGGTTGCAAAACGCCGCAGCAAAAAAAACCTGACATAAAAGTCAGGTTTTTTATCGGTACGTCTCGCTAAGCGCAAGAAGACGGCGTCAGGAATGCTTAGTAATCGACGCCGTTCTCGGCGATATCCATCGCGAAGTAAGACAGGATGATGTCAGCACCGGCACGTTTGATTGCACCCAGGGTCTCGCGCACCACTTTACGTTCGTCGATGGCACCGGCCTGTGCGGCAAACTTGATCATCGCGTACTCGCCGCTCACCTGATAGGCCGCCAGCGGCAGACGGGATGCGGCGCGAATGTCGCTGATCACATCCAGATAAGCCCCGGCAGGTTTCACCATCAGCGCATCGGCACCTTCCTGCTCATCCATCAAGGATTCACGAATTGCTTCACGGCGGTTCATCGGGTTCATTTGATAGTTTTTACGATTACCCTGCAGCACGCTGCCGCCCGCTTCACGGAATGGCCCGTACAGTGAGGAGGCAAACTTGGTCGAGTACGCCATGATGGAGGTATCGATAAAACCGGCTTCATCGAGCGCACTGCGAATTGCCTGCACCTGACCGTCCATAGCAGCAGAAGGTGCAATGAAATCGGCACCGGCTGCGGCGGCAACCACGGCCTGACGGCCCAGATTTTTCAGCGTTGCATCGTTATCGACGCCGTGGTCGTGCAGCACGCCGCAGTGACCGTGGGAAGTATATTCGCAGAAACAGGTGTCGGACATGACGATCATTTCCGGCACGGTGTCTTTACAAATACGCGCCATACGCGCCACCAGGCCATTTTCATTCCAGGTGTCGCTGCCGGTCGCATCCATGTGATGCGAAATACCGAAAGTCATCACCGAACGAATACCGGCTTTGGCATAACGCTCAATTTCATAAGCCAGTTTTGACTCAGGAATACGCAGTACACCGGGCATGGTCTCGATTACCGCGTATTCGGAAGTCTCTTCTTCTACAAAGATTGGCAATACAAGATCGTTAACGCTGAACTCGGTTTCCTGAAACAGCGCGCGCAAAGAATCAGACTGTCTTAAACGACGAGGGCGTAAATTAGGGAACTGTGACATGACTACTCCAGCAAAAAAGCGATTTCTAGACTCTCTGCGGCTATAAAAGCTCGCAAACGGTGTTGGTACAAAAAGTACCTACCAAAAATAACTGCGGAGTATTTTATCTGAACTCAAAACGAATTATTTATCTTTACGTAGCAAGTTTATCAACAAATATTACGTCAGCACCCAATGTCCCTCGCTGACCTGACGATAGTTGCGGGTTGAGGGCTGATAGCCAAGCGGCCGCACCGGGCTCTTCAGCTCGTCTGCCTTAATATGGCGCTTAATGCCGCGCCGCGCGGGATCGGGTACCGGCACCGAGGCAATCAGCTTACGGGTATAATCGTGCTGCGGATTATCAAAAATCGCGGCGCGCGGCCCAATTTCGACGATTTCCCCCAGATACATCACCGCCACCCGATGGCTAACCCGCTCAACCACCGCCATGTCATGTGAAATAAACAGATAGGACAGATTCATGCTCTCCTGCAGGTCGAGCAGCAGATTGACCACCTGCGCCTTCACCGACACGTCTAGCGCCGAAACGGATTCGTCAGCAACAATCACCTTGGGATCCAACGTCAACGCACGCGCAATACAGATTCGCTGCCGCTGACCGCCGGAAAACTCGTGCGGATAGCGGCGCATCATGTCCGGCGACAGCCCTACCTTGTCCATCAACGCGGCGGCCTTCTCAAGCGCCTCAGCCTTATTCGCCAGACGGTGTTGTAATATCGGCTCAATCAGCGCGTCACCAATTTTCATACGTGGATTCAGGCTGGCGAAGGGATCCTGAAAGATCATCTGTATCCGCTGGCGCATGGCGCGCAGATCCGTTTTGCTCAGATTCATGACGTCGAAGCCATCAAAGTCGATCTGCCCGCCGTAAGGCTTCAGCAGTCGGGTGACGGCGCGGCCGGTGGTCGATTTCCCGCAGCCTGATTCACCCACCAGCGACAGCGTCTCACCCGCGAACAGGTCGAAGCTGATATTTTCCACCGCGTGCACCGCGCCAACCGGTCGTCCCAAAATGCCGCCGCGCACCGGAAAACGTGCGCTAAGATTCTTGACCGACAGCAGCGGCGTTTGCCGGGCGTCAACCTGAATGGCACTTTCGCGCGGTTCGTTCGCCAGCCCAGTTTGCCTGTCTATCGTCGGGAAACGCAGCGGACGGCTGCGGCCGCGCATCGACCCCAAACGCGGGACCGCCGCCAGCAGCGCGCGGGTGTAGGGATGCTGTGGGTCACGGAACAAATCTGCCGTATCCCCGCTTTCAACCACTTCGCCGCGATACATCACCAGCGTACGATCGGCAATTTCCGCGACCACGCCCATGTCGTGAGTAATGAACAGTACCGCCATGCCCTCTTCCTCTTGCAGCGTCTTGATGAGGTCAAGGATTTGGCCCTGAATAGTCACGTCGAGCGCGGTAGTAGGTTCGTCGGCTATCAGCAGCCTGGGCTTAAGCGCCAGCGCCATGGCAATCATAACCCGTTGACGCATACCGCCGGAAAACTGATGGGGGTACTCGTCAAAGCGTGCGCTAGCGTTGGGAATTCTGACCTTTTCCAGCAGTCGCAGCGTCTCTTCGCGGGCGGCCTTGCTGCCCATGCCGCGATGCGTTTTCAGCGTTTCTGCAATCTGGCGGCCGAGGGTAAAGGTCGGGTTAAGCGAGGTCATCGGCTCCTGAAAAATCATTGCCACCTCGTTGCCACGCACCTCGCGCATCTGCTTTTCAGAAAGCCCGAGCAGTCCGCGCTGGTTGAGAGTAACACTGCCTTCAATCTTGCTGGTTCGCGCCTTGAGCAGGCGCATCACCGACAGCGAGGTGACGCTTTTCCCCGAGCCGGACTCCCCCACGATGGCCAGCGTTTCACCGGGATAGACTTCAAAAGATAAGTTGCGCACCACGGGCAGCCAGTCGTCGTCCCCCTGAAAGGAGGTGGTCAGGTTCTCTACCTTTAAAACCGGCTGCGCAGTGGCCATCTTTTTTATCCTTTAATTAAAGAGAAGTTGAACGGGCAGAGACTTTGACTTCAGGGGTAAAGGTGAAATCTTTATCGAACGGAAAAGTCGGCACCGTTTTACGCTTTCGCGGCAGTCGCTCCACGAACTGATCGACCACGCCGTCGGAGAGCGCCATCAGATTAGGTCGCGCAATCGGCGCCAGCTCAGGAGACAGATAGCCGGATTTCACCACGACGACGTTGGCCTGCTGCGGGTCGAGGCCGAGCTGCGTAAAGTCGGCAATATGGTGATAAGGCCTGCGGCGAGCGGAGACCACCACGTCGATGCCGTTGACGTGCAGCACCGCCTGTCGTTCAGCCTGGTTCGGTGCATCTAGCAAACGCAGCACGGTAAATTCGGCGTGCACCTGCGGACTGGACGGATCGAGAGAGGCACCCACGGATAACGTTATGCGCGCGTCGACGCCCGCCTCGAAGGCGGCCTCGGTCGCAGGCTGGTCGGTAATACCGGCAACAATGACGCCCGTCGCGCCCTGTTTGAGTAACTCGGCCAGAAGGTCGGCGCGGTCGCCTACGCCACCGCCGGTGGGATTATCGCCAGAATCGGCCAGCACCACCGGGTGCGTCTGGCTGGCAATAGCGTCGCGCACGCAGGCTTCTGGCATGTCCGTTTTGCAGCCAAAGACAAAGTCTTCACGCGCGTCCCAATACGCCTGCGCCAGTTTGATGGCCTCGCGTTCAAGCAGCGGGCGATCGGTACCGGTAAAAATAGCCGCCGCCGTGGCACGCGGCTCGTCGGCCCAAACGTAGCCGACCATCAGCGAGCTATCCCACACGCCCTCAATCTGGTCGAGCGCGGGCAGACAGGCATAGAGACTTTTCGCCGGTTCATCCTCGGTACTGGTCCGTTCGCCCGGCAGCACGACCGGGATCGGCACCCAAAGCAGGGTCGGCCTGACGCCGGTTTGCAGGCTCTTGACCAGCATGGAAATCGAACGGCGCATGGTCTCTTCGACGTCGATGTGCGGCGCGGTACGGTAGGTCGAAAACAGGTCGATGGCGTCGATGATTTTCTGTGAAACGTTGCCGTGCAGGTCATAGCTGACGCTAATCGGAATATCAGGCCCGACGACCTCGCGCGCGGCGCTAATCCAGTCACCCTCGGCGTCTTCCATGCCCTCGACGTACATCGCACCGTGCATCGCGAGATAAACGCCGTCGTAGGGTTTGTGCGCCTCGAGCCCTGCCAGCATCTCCGCCTTGAACGCGTCGTAGGTGGCGCGGGATACCGGCCCTCCGGCGATGGCCCGGGCATGAACCGTGGGTAAAAAGGTCGCAGGATAGTCCTGCAGAAAGGCAAAATACGGTGCCGCCAGCAACGCATCGTTGCGCACCACGCGGAAATCTTTTTCTTCATTAAGAACAGGATTATAAGTGCTGCATTCGATATGAATACCGCCAACGGCTATACGCATCTTCTACCTCTACGGGTTGTCAGGGCCATCAAGAAAACGATGGGCCGCAATGCTTGCCGCTGCACGCACCCAGGTATCTTCATCGATGGGGAAAGTTCTCACCGGCGTCAATCCGGCAAAACCGGGCAATACGTTAGTTTCGATCGACTGCTGTACCACCGTGCCGAGCAGCCCGCCGAAGGCACCCGCCTGATGGGCAATGAGTATCAGGCTGGGGTCGAGAATCTGGATCAGCTGGGCGATAGCCAGTCCCAGCGCCGTGCCTGCACGGTGCAGGATGCGGATAGCCGCCGCCGAACCGCCGGACGCCAGCTGCTCCAGCTCCGCCAGACTGCTCAGGCCAAGATTTTCTTCGCGCGCCATCTCCATGATGGCATTCAGCGAGGCGATGGTGTCGAGACAGCCGCGCTTGCCGCAGCGGCACGGTGTCCCGTTTAGCTCCAGCGTGCAGTGGGCAATCTCCCCCGCGCCGCCGTGCAGACCTCGGTGCAGCCTGCCGGCAATAAAATGCGCGCTGCCAATGCCAGCGCCGTGGCTGACCAGCGTAAAGGTGTCGAGGTCTCGCGCTTGCCCAAAGCGTTTTTCACTGACCGCCAACGCCTTGGCGTCATTTTCGATAAACACCTCAAGGCCGGTAGCCGCCGCGACCAGACTTGCCAGCGGCACATCGCGCCAGCCCAACAGCGCCGATTGCACACAGGTTGACTGGTTTTCATCAATAAAACCGGAGAGCGTGACCCCCATGCCAATGAGTCTTGCGGCAGCGTCAGTGTGCCCTTCCAACAAGTCGGGTAACGCGTGGGCGATGTTCTGCGCCAGCGCCTCAGGCTCTCGAGAAAGCGTGAAACCGGCGCGGGCAATAATTTCACCTTGTAAATTAATTAGCGCCATCTGCGCCGGCGTTTGCAGCAGCGAAACGCCGATGAAATAAGCCCCTTCGGGCCGCAGCATCAGCCTGACGGATGGCCGCCCCTGCCCCGGCCCGTTAACGGTTTCTGACTCATGCAAATAGCCCGCGTCGATCATCTCCCTGACCACGCCACCTATGGCTGCCTTGCTCATGCCGCACACCTGCGCCAGTTCGGTACGGCTCAGCCCTGCGGCAGAGTTGATCGCCCCTAATATTTGCCGTTGTAGTGAACTCAGCATTCCGTTTTCGCGCTCTCATTTTTGGCTAATCTGCCTTGACATTAAACTTATAAAATGAATATATCAATGCCAATTAGTTCACAAAATTTACTAAATAATGAAACATAAGCATTTCATATGAAATAAATACCCAGAGATTGTAGAAAATGCCACAAAGGCAATTTTCGCCATCACCGCAACATTGGCAGAGGAAAATCTATGAAAGGTTTCAGAACCATCGGCTGTCCGGGACGTTTAACGTTGCTTGGCTGTGCGCTGCTCGGCGCACTGGCTTCCCCCGCGTACTCAGCCACGTTGACGGTGATGCAAAACGAGGCGCCGCGCAGCATGGATCCGGGCAACCAGACCGCAACCTTCACAGCCACGGTGTTGGATCCGATGTACGAAGGGCTGCTGAAAATGTCGCCCGCGCTGAAGCTCGAACCGGCGCTCGCGACCTCGTGGAGCAGCGACGCCAGTGGGCTGGTATGGACCTTTACGCTGCGCAGCGGCGTAACGTTTCACGACGGCACGCCGTTTAACGCCGACGCAGTCGTCTCCAACTTTGCCCGCCATCTGGACGTGAAACGCGGTCTGGCGGCTAGCGGTCGTCTGCGCACCTTTATCGACAGCGTCACCAAGGTCGATGACCGCACGGTGGTGTTCAAACTGAAGAAACCCTACCCGGCGTTTCTGAATCTGCTGACCACGGGAGCTTGCCTGATGGTCAGCCCGACCGCCGACAAGGCCGGCACACTGGACAGCAAAGCGGTAGGCACCGGCCCCTACAAGATGGTGCAGTACAAGACCGGTGAATACGTGCTGGAAGAGAAAAATCCAGGCTACTGGGGCAAGTCAGACGGCCCCGAAGACATCAAATGGACCTGGAGTTCGGAGTCTTCGGTCATGAATATGGCGCTGCAGGCGGGTGAAGCCGACGTTATCAATCCCGTTCCGCCGCAGTTCGCCCGCATGCTGAAAAACAACCCTAAATTCGTATTGCATGAAAGCCCAGGGGCGTCAGTGTTCTGGGTCGCGCTGAATACCCAGTTAAAACCGCTGGACGACGTGCGCGTCCGCCAGGCGCTTAACTTCGCGACCGACCGCGATGGGCTGGTGCGCGCCATCATGTCTGGTTTCGCCACACCGGCCAACTCCCCGCTGGCACCCATCACTCCCGGTTATGACAAATCGCTTAACCCTTACCCACTGAATATCGAGAAAGCCAAGGCACTGCTAAAAGAGGCCGGGTATGCCAACGGTTTCTCAATGTCTATCGCCGTACAGGGCGCAGACGCGCGTATTGGTCAGGTACTGCAAAGCATGTGGGCCAAAATTGGCGTGAAGCTTGACGTGCGTCAAATGGAAAGCGGCGTCTGGACCAAAGCCGCTTTCGCCGATCCGGCCGGTAAAAAAGCCGACGGCACCGGCGCTATTCTGGCCTCCTGGTCTTCCGGCGTCAGCGGGGCCGACTTGCAGCTACGACCGCTTTATTACTCGGACAGCTTTGCGCCAATCGGGGCCAACCTCGGGTTCTTCAGCGATGCCAAACTCGACAAGCTGCTTGATACCGCGGCCTCTACGCTGGACGAAAACGCCCGCAATCAGCTCTACGTGCAGGCCCAGCAGGAGATTAACCTACAGGCGCCTCAGGTGCTGCTGTATTACCAGAACGATCTTTATGCCACCGGGGCCAACATCTCCAACGTCTGGATGATCCCCGGTGGAAACGTGATAGTCAAAGACGCCCATAAACAGTAGGAAGCGGCATGAAAGCCTATCTAGCCAAAAAACTGCTGGCCTTTCCGGTCATTCTGATTGGCGTATCGCTGCTGATTTTTGTGTCGATCCGCGCACTGCCGGGGGATCCGGCGCGCATGATGGCTGGCCCCGAGGCGACGCAGGAGGCCGTCGATCATATGCGTACGCGCCTTGGACTGGACCTGCCGCTGGTCACCCAGTATGCGCATTTCGCCCGCGACGTGCTGCACGGCAATCTCGGGCTTTCGCTCCAGTCGCAGCAGCCGGTCACCCAGGAGATTGGCGAGCGGCTGCCCTACACGCTGGCGCTGGCGGTGCTGGCCTATTTTCTGGCGATTGTGATTGGGGTTCCGGCGGGCATGATGGGGGCGATTTACCGCAACCGCTGGCCCGATTATGGCGTGATGCTGTTGGCTATTGCGGGTGCGTCGGTGGCGAACTTCTGGCTGGGGCTGATGGCGATGAACACCTTCTCGGTGGAGCTCGGCTGGCTGCCGCTGCTCGGTGCATCGTCATGGAAAAGCTACATTCTGCCGTCGGTCACGCTGGCGGTTTTGCCGATGGCGGTGATGGCAAGGATGACCCGTTCGAGCATGCTCGACGTGCTTTCCGAGGACTATATCCGCACCGCGCGGGCCAAAGGGCTGTCGGCGATGAGCATCTACTGTAGCCATGCGTTTCGCAATGCGCTTATCCCGATTGTCACCATTGTGGCGCTGAACTTCGGCAGCCTGGTCGGTGGCGCGGTGGTCACCGAGTCGGTATTCAACTGGCCGGGCATTGGCCGACTGTTGGTCGACTCCGTGCGCTATCGCGATTATCCGGTCATTCAGGGCGTCGCGCTGGTCGCGGTCTGCGGCGTGGTTATCATGAACCTGCTCGGTGAACTGCTGATAGCCCTGCTCAACCCGAAAATAAGGTTTGAATGATGAGCACCCTAACCGCACTCTCTGCGCGCAAAAAGAGCCGAACTGCCCAGGTGTTTCGCTGGTTATGGCGTCATGCTGGCATCACCTTTGGCGGCGCAATCATTGCCGCTATCGTCATCGCCGGACTGCTTGCACCCTGGATAACCGGCCACGACCCCTACACTCAGGATCTGCTCAATACCCTGCTTTCCCCCTCGGCTGACCATCTGTTCGGCACCGACGACTATGGACGCGACATCTTCGCCCGGGTGATTTACGGCGCGCGTATCTCGATTGTCGAGGTGGTGCTGAGCGTGGGGCTGGCGATGCTGATTGGCATCCCGCTCGGCGTCATTTCGGGGATGGCCGGTCGCTACATTGACCTGGTAATTATGTGGGTGATGGACATGCTGTTTGCGTTTCCCGGTATCGTTCTGGCGATTCTGGTGGTCAGCATTCTGGGCGGCGGTCTGATTAATCTGCTGATCGCTATTTCTTTGTTTGCCATTCCGGTTTATGCACGGCTAAGCCGTAACCTGACGCTCGGCCTCAAGCGCATGGAATACGTAGAGGCAGCGCAGGCGCTGGGCCTGTCGTGGTATCGCATCGTGGTGCACTACATTTTGCGCAATGCCGTTGGGCCTATCATCGTGCAGTCGACGCTGACCGCCGGAACCGTCATTCTCGCCGCCGCCAGCCTGTCATTTCTCGGCCTCGGCGTGCAGCCGCCCATGCCTGAATGGGGTACAATGATGAGTGATGGTCGAAACTTTCTCGGCATTAATATCTATCTCTCGCTGTTCCCGGGTCTGGCAATCATGCTGACCGTGCTCGGTTTTAACGTACTGGGCGATGGGCTGCGCGACTTACTGGACAAGCGTTCATGATGGTAAACACAGGCACTGCGGTTTTTTGTGCCGATATCGGCGGTTCATTTATTAAATTTGGCCTCTCCCGCCAGCAGGGCGAGGTTACCGTATTAGCGAAGGTCGCCACCCCAACCCAGTCCTGGGACGAGTTTGTGCTGGCGATGCAGATGCTGCTGAACGAGCACGGCGCAGAGGTTGCTGCGGATGCCCCGTTGGCCATCTCGACTGCCGGACTGGTTTCGCCACAGTCCGGTGAGGTAATGGCGACCAATATTCCGAGCTTTACCGGGCACAATCTTGCTGCCGAACTCACGCAAATACTCAAACGCAAAGTCAGCGTGGCGAATGACGCCGACTGCTTTGCGCTGGCCGAGGCGCACGTCGGCGAAGGTCAGGGACTGCCGATTGTGGTCGGCATTATTCTCGGCACCGGCGTCGGCGGCGGGCTAGTATTTAACGGACAACTGGTGCGCGGCCACGGCGGCGTCACCGGTGAATGGGGTCATGGGGCGATTACCCGCACCGAGCTGCTGCTGGACAACAAATTGGTCAGAGTGCCTCGTCTGCTCTGCGGTTGCGGTCAGAGCGGATGCCTTGACATGCTCGGCGGCGCCCGTGGCATCGAGCGCCTGCATTTCGAGCTGCACCAGCAAACGCTGACCAGTCATCAGATTATCGAGGGCTGGCAGGCGGGAAGCTTTCAGGCGGTGCAGACCCTCAACGCATGGCTGGCGCTGGTAAGCGAACCTCTTACCCTGATGGTCAACATTCTCGGGGCAACCCGCGTGGTGGTCGGCGGCGGACTTGCCAGCGTCATCCCGCTGATTGCCGCGCTCGACCAGCGAGTGCGTGAGTCTACGCTGCACAAGTATCCGCAGCCGCTGGTGGTCCCCGGAAAATTCGTGAATCAGGGCGGGCTGGTCGGTGCCTCGGTTTTAGGCCGCCAGCGCTGAGTCAAAACGCATCGTCACACGGCTGGCCGACCTTATTCAACGCGTTGATTATCCCCACGCGCAGCTCGGCCAGCGCCCGCTCTTTCTCTTCAATCTGTACCAGCTTGCGTTGCAGGCTGGCCTTCTTCTGTTCGACAGAAAATTGGCTGTCAACCCAGACCGCAAGTACCTCGGCGATTTCACTGAGCGTGAAGCCCAACATTTTTGCATGCTTGATCATCTTCAGCCGCTGCAGGTCAACCGCCGAATAGACTTTATAGTTGTTGCTGCCGTTAGGCTGTGAGGCCTGTTCGAGCAGCCCCTGCCGCTCGTAGTAACGTACCGTATCGCGCGGGACGCCAGCTTTGGCACACAACTCTCCAATGCGCATCGTTCAGCTCTCCGATGAAAGGTTAAAATGGACTTGACCGTAGACCTAAGTCCACGGTTTACCCTGTTTGCAGCATAACCTCAAACAGGAAAACGGGCATGAAATCTTTCAATTATTCAGAAAAAACGGCGCTCATTACTGGAGCATCCTCAGGGATTGGGCTGGAATTTGCCGAACAGCTTGCCGCTCGTGGCGTGAGTCTCGTTCTGGTTGCGCGGACCCAGAACAAGCTGCAAGCGCTGGCCAACAGGCTGACGCAGCAGCATGGCGTGACAACGCGGGTGATTGCACAAGATCTCAGCGCCGTGGACGCCACTGCCACCATCATGGGTCAACTGCATGAAGCCAAAATTTTCCCCGACATTCTGATCAATAACGCCGGTTTTGCCACCTACGGCGTGTTCGATGCGCTTTCTCTGGACCGCCAACGCGAAGAGATTCAACTCAACTGCCTGTCGCCGGTTGAACTGACCCACGCCCTGCTGCCCGCCATGCTAAAACGCGGCGACGGCGCTGTTATCAACGTGGCATCCACTGCCGCCATCCAGCCCGATCCCTACATGGCAATCTATGGCGCAACCAAAGCCTTTTTATTGTCATTCTCCGAGGCGCTGTGGGCCGAGAACCGTCAACGCGGCGTGCGTGTGCTGGCGCTGTGTCCCGGCGCAACGGATACGGCATTTTTCGATGTAGTGAACGCTGAAGAGGCCTCGGTAGGGAAAAGGATGAAGGCCGATGCGGTGGTCAGTCAGGCGCTAAAGGCGCTGGATAAACAGCGTAACTACCTGATAACCGGCTGCAACAACTGGCTGCTTGGCCAGCTGCAAAGATTTGTGACCCGTCGGCGACTGCTGATTATCGCCGAGGGTATCTTGAGGCCTAAGGCTCAACGGTGAAGGGCCACTCTTCGACTCAAGACAGAGTGGCTTTCGACAGGATCAGTTCAAGTCGTAAAAGCAGTCGGCGTCCAGCGTGACGTCGGCGATTTTCTGCACCGGGCCGCGCATATTAACCATAAAGTCTCCCGAGAAGGAGATAGCCAGCTGACCGCCCGGCATGGTGACAGTGACGCGGTCATCCACCAACCCCAGTTTGCGCATCGCACTGGCTGCGGCACAGCTGCTACTGCCAGATGCTAGCGTGTAACCCGCTCCGCGCTCCCAGATACCGATGCTGATATTTTGACGGTCGATAACCTCAACAAACTGTACGTTGGTGCGTTTTGGGAAAATTGCCAGCGTTTCGATTTCCGCGCCCAGCTGATGAACCAGGGCTAAATCGAGCTTTTCGACGCGAATAACGCAGTGCGGATTGCCCATCGAGACCAGCGTCGCGTTCAAGTCATGCCCCGCAACCACCAGCGGCTGGTCGAGCATGTGCTCTCCTTCAACGTGTGCAGGTAGCGCAGAGGGGGTAAATTTCGCCTGCCCCATATCGACGATCACCTGATGCGCGCCTTCTGTCACCTCACAGGTCACCTGCCCACCCAGCGTATTCACCAGGAAAGGCTCATGACCGACTCTTTTTATATCAAACAGATAGCGCGCATAAATACGCAGACCGTTGCCGCTCTTCTCTGCTTCGGAACCATCGGGATTGATGATACGTACGCGCGGCACGTCCTCATCATCGATATCAATCAGTAAACCGTCGGAGCCGATACCGTAATTGCGGTCGCAAATTCGGCCGATCTGTTCGAGAGAAAATTGTGCAGCCACGCTTTGATGACAAACCAGATAGTCGTTGCCCAAACCGTGATAACGATGAAAGAGAGAGGAATGCATAGTCAGCTCTGTTGTGTTCGTGAAGAAATAAATGAAGCGTTTTTGGTTTCTATAAAGAATACACCAGCGTTAACTCGTGCTGCATGAAAAAATGGCGTTTTAGAAATCGTTTAGCGTCGACAGCACGCGGAGTATGAGCGGTTTGGTTTCATTCTTTCTCCAGACAGCGTGGATAGACACCTCGAGCGGGAACCAGGGCAGTTCGGCAATTTCCACGTTGGCAGAGCGGATACGCGCCAGACTTTTTTGTATAAAGGTGAACCCCAGCCCGGCCTCTACGCAGGACAGCGCGGCCAAAGGGCCAGTGACTTCAAGTCGGATATTCGGGGTAAAACCGCTCACCGCACAGGCGTGCAGTAGCCGAATACGCGCTGCCGGGTTTAGGCCCTCCCGGTCGGCAATCCAGGGCTGCCTGTCGAGGGTTTCAGGCGTCGGCAGCAATAAGCGCTTGTTAACGGGCATCGCTAACACAATGGGTTCCGAAAAAACCTTTCTCTGCTCGAATTCATCGCTTTCTTCGGGAGGCGTGTGCAGCAGTGCGAGATCTATCGTTCTGTCGCGTAGGCTTTCAATTTGCTGCTTAGAGCGGAAGGCATGCAGGTGGATATCAACATCCGGTGAACAATCAAGCCGTGCCAGCGTCTCAGGCAGAAGCCTGGAATGAATCGCCGCTTCGACGTAGCCGATATCAAGCCTGCCGGCGAGACCTTTGCCCAGATTTTTCCCTCTGTCCTTCAACCTGTCGTGATGCTTTAAGAACGCCCGAACCTCGCCAAGAAAATCCTTTCCTTCCGACGTTAGCCGCAAGCGCTTTTTCTCCCGGTGGAAGAGTTCAACACCGAGCTCATCCTCAAGCAGTTGTATTTGCCTGCTCAAAGGCGAGGAGGAGATGTGCAGTTTTTCTGCGGCCTGCCCGATATGTTCAAGCTCACCAACGACGGCAAAAGATCGGAGTATTCTTATATCCACAACAATTTAGGTCCCAAGTGTGCCAAAAAATATTATAGCTGATACTCGCGCTTAACACCATGATGTACTACAGCCAACACATTGAATTTAATCAAGTTGGTCAGCGAGAATTTTTCAGTACGTCCAATCAGAAAAAATTGCGCCTGAAATTGGGACCGTTCCCATTTTAGTCGCTCATAACGTAAGGGTGATGTTAGCAATGTTAAGTATAAATGACATTCGTGTTGAGTGTGGGAACCAGGAAGGCCCGAGAGCCATCATGCTTTCTCCGATGATGGCACAGTGGGACGGCGGCGCTTTCTGCCAACCTCTTCTAGATTGGCTGGCCAATGCTGGCTACAGCGTTGCAGTCTACGATACCGTCGGCCTGTGTAAGGGCACAAAAGATCTGCATGAAGCCACCGCAGTCTGGGGTGAGTTTCTGCTCGAACATGAACCCAATATCGACTTGCTGATAGGGCAGGCTTACGGCGGCGCAATCGCTCAGCATCTCCTCGCCAACGAGCTTGCTTATGTTTCCAAATTTATTGGCATCTCGGCGCCGACTTATTGCGACAGTCTGCTGCGTGAAAAACTAAATGGGGTGCTTATCGATCTGAACGAAATCTCTGCGGAAGCGGGCCTGAAAAAACTCCTTTGGTGCATTCGCCCAGATACCGATGACACCCTCCCGCAAGTCGAAGGTCAAGCCCCGATAGGTACTGTTGAAAGACTGGCGACCGGCTTAAAGCAGCTTCAAAGCGCAGATGCACGTCATATTATCGCCGATTATCAGGGCAGCGCCCTCTGGATTTATGGCAGTCATTCCAGACTCGTTAATACAGTCAACATCGTTCCTGCTCAGGGTCGCAGCGACCATCAAAGCGTAAAACTGCCTCATTGTGGCATGCATCCTTTCCGTGACGTTCCGCTTGAGGCCATTAAGGCCGTGGAAACGTTTTTGCAGGAGGCCATGTAATGAAAAAAGTTCTCGTGCTTCCCGGCGATGGCGTGGGTGCCGAAGTTTGTCATGCAGCGCTGCCCGTATTCACGCTGCTGAATTTACCGATTACCCTCGAGTTTGCTCAAATCGGCTGGCAGTGCTGGCAACAAAGTGCCCAGCCCATTCCGGCCCAGACGTGGGAAAAAATTACCCAGTCTGACGCCGTACTGTTGGGTGCAATAACCAGCAAAGGCAAACAGGATGCCGAAGCAGAGTTGACCCCGGCACTTCAGGGACAAGGCCATAAATACGTATCACCGTTAATCGAGATGCGTCAAAAACTCGAACTTTTTGCCAATGTCAGGCCGGTTTACAGCATCAAACCTGGGCAACGCCCCTTCCGCTGCGTCGTTTTACGTGAAAATACCGAGGGGCTTTACTGTGGTCTGGACCGTCGTGGTATTCCCGAGGAGTATCGCAGCTGGGTTACGCACACCAACATTGACCGTTCAGGGCATCAAGATGTCGCCATGAGCGTGCGAATCGTGACGCGCTTTGGCATGGCACGAATCATCCGTTATGCCTTTGAATACGCCAAAACCAATAACTATCCAAGCGTCACTTATGCGGACAAACCCAACGTGCTTCGTGAAAGCGGCCAGTTTGCCAGCGATATTTTTTGGGAGATTGCAGCAGAGTACCCGGACATTCACGCCGAAATTCACAACGCGGATGCCGTTGCGCTTTGGCTGGTACAGCGACCTGAACGGTTCGGGGTTATTGTCGCCGAAAATATGTACGGTGATATTCTTTCCGATCTCGCAGCAGGCGTGATGGGCGGTCTGGGAATAGCCCCTAGCGCCAACATTGGCGCCGAGACGCCTTATTTTGAACCCGTTCACGGCAGCGCGCCGCGCATGGCGAATAGGGGTAAAGCGAATCCCGCCGCGATGTTCCTCACCATTGGCCTGATGCTTGAGCACTTGGGTTTTGGCAACGAAGCAGAAAAAGTCAAACGTGCGGTCACCTGGGTTATCCAGTCTGGCGATACGCTCACCTATGACCTTGGTGGCAACGCTACAACACAGCAAATGGCCGATAAAATCCTTGAATATATCCAAAACGCTGAAGGCAATGAGCAGGGCAATGTCCTTGCTGGCCTGGTTGAAGATTTGGCAGAGGCCTGAAAATGAGTCATGACTTTATAACCTATTGGCGAGACAGAATTTCGTTTCTCGACGTTCATTATCACGTTTCTCCTGACACCTTTATTCGCCGGCATAACGTAATTACGGCGGGCGAAATCTACAAAAATCTCGGCGGTGCCGTGGTTCTCAAAAATCATCTCGGCGATAGCGTTTCCATGGCCGAAACGGCAAGGCTTTGTGGGCTGCCGGTCATGGGTTCGGTGGTGCTCAATCAGGTGGCCGGTGGGCCAACCTGGAGGAGCGTTGAAGAGTCCTTGTGCAAAAGGCAGGCCGAACACAGCGGAAGAATGATTATTCATCTGCCGACGGTAACCGCCGTGCAAAACAAAAATAAGGTTGATCGGACGCTGGCCAACGACTATTGCGCCAAAGCACGCTCGCAGGGTGTTTCAATAAGTGATGAAAACGGCGCATTACATAAGGACGTCATCGAAATCCTCCACCTGGCGCGCGACAATCCAGTGGTTATTTCGAGCGGGCATACCTCCCGCGCGGAAACGCTGACGCTTATCGAGATGGCGGAAAGAATCGGCGTTCCTCGCCTGATGCTCAACCAACCGGCCAATCCGATGACAGGCCTGTCGGCGCAGGATCTCGTCAATCTCTCAGGCGCGGACTGGCTGTTTATCGAACAGACTGCCCTCACCTATCTGCTCGGCTGGCAGACCTGGGAAGACTATAGCCGCGTTCTCAGCGAAGTGCCGAACGTTGTATACAGTTCGGATCTTGGCCAGACCAGCCAAATCGATCTTCCTGAATGGTATGACCAAAGCCTGAAGTGGTTCGAAGAAATGAACCTGTCAGAGGCACGTAGAAATGCCATCTGGTTGGACAATCCCCTGAAAATGCTGAGCCCCTAGCTAAAATAGCCGCCGTGTTAATGCCCAATAACGGCGGCAACACTTATAGAGAATAAATATGAAAGAAGTCATAAGGAATCGTTTCCTGCTAATGTGCGCCGTGGTGATGATGCTGGTGCTCAGTCTCTTTTCGAGCGACATTTTCCTGCCCGCCCTGCCTGACATTGTCCGCCAATTTGGTGTGACCCCGAGTCAGGGCCAACAGATGCTGGGACACTTTCTTCTCGGTGTCGCACTGATGCAGCTGGTTTATGGTCCGCTGTCTGACAGTCTGGGACGTAAGAAGCTGCTGATTTTCGGGACGAGCCTGTTTATCCTTGCGACCTTTGCCATCATCTACGCCCCCAATTTTAAGGATCTGCTGGCCCTTCGTTTGGCGCAGGCCGTTGGCGCAAGCGCGAGTATCGTGCTCGGGCGCGCAATTATTGGTGACCTGTTTAGCAAAGAGGAAGCCGGTAAAATCTTCCTGACTCTTTTCCCCATCGTGGGTATGTCTCCGGCTTTGGCACCGATGATTGGCGGGCAAATCAGCAATCTTTTTGGCTGGCATGCGTGCTTCATTTTCGCCGGGCTTTTTGGCGTAGTGCTGCTGTTTCTGACGCTGACCGCGGTTCCCGAAACGCTCCCCAGGGAAAAACGCAATCCACTGTCCGCCGTTGATGTGATGCAGGGATATATCGCCCTGCTGCTGTCGCGCCGCTTCTGGCACTATGCGTTGATCCCCTGCATTGCCTATGCCGTTTTTTATGCCTATATCGCCGAGTCTCCTTTTTTACTCCTAAAGCAAGGCGTATCAAATAAAGTCATAGGCTTTACCTACCTGAGTCTCTCGCTGACCTATGTCACCGGCAACCTCATCGCGCGCTGGACAATGTCAAAAGGGCTAACGCTGGATAAGGCGTTGGCGACGGGTTACCTGGTTTTTGTGGCAGGCGGCATTGTGATGTTTCTGACCACCCATTTTGCCCCTAATTTCTATATCGGTTCCATTACCGCGATATCAATCATGACATTAGGAAACGGATTTTTGCTTCCTTTAGGTACTAGCGGCGCAGTCACCGCCGTACCCCATAATGCCGGTTCAGCCTCTGGCCTGATGGGTGCGATGCAGATTGGGGCTGCCGCCATCATTGCCGGCATTATCGGGCCGCTCTCAGGCCATAATCCGCAAACCTTTGGGATGATAGTTTTTGTGCTCGCGATTGCCGGTTTCTTCATTTTCCAGACCACCCGTCGGCTGAGTTATCGCGCTGACCTTAACAGGCAGCTGTCCTAAAAAGTAATTCAGTTCAAATAATGGCCGCAAACGCGGCCTTATTTAAACAATAAAAATGTGACCGTAAGACACTTTAAGATGATGGCAGCGGCTTTAAACTTTCTGATTAATATTCCGAGCGAATGATGGTCTTTTTAAACATTTATTTTAATCTTTCAACCCCCAGTTTTAAGCTGAAAATACGCATTAACTTTTAGACACGCGAAAACATCAATATAAATAAAAATCATACCTCCATAACGATTTTATGGCAGACATTGTGCTTTTCAGCCCCTAACGTGGTTGAACGGACACAATATTCATACAGCACAAGATATTGTTTAATATATAAAATTATTTTTATAAGCCGTCACTCTCTGCATGGATGCATCGATATAAAAACGAGAATATTTTTTGAAAGTTTTAATCCGATCACATATTAATAAAAAAAATAGAGAGCGTACCCCATGAGTCAGAACAGTATTGTCGATGTAAAAGCCTGGATAGATTCTCGATCTATTTCGGGTTATCAATGGCTGATTTTATCACTGTGTTTCATCATTATTATGTTTGACGGCTATGACGCCGCAGTGATGGGCTTTATTGCACCGGCACTCATGGATGATTGGGGTATGGGTCGAGGTGCAATGGGGCCAATTCTCGGCGCGGCCATGTTTGGCGTCGCCATCGGCGCACTGGTTGCCGGTCCTTATGCCGACCGCTTCGGAAGAAAACGCATTCTGCTGATTTCCATCCTGTGCTTTGCGGTGTTTAGCATGATGAGCACCTTCGCTCGCACGCCGATGGAAATGGGTATTCTCCGCTTCCTGACCGGCTTAGGTCTGGGTGCCGTCATGCCTAATACCGTCACGCTGGTTTCCGAATACATGCCGGAACGCCGCCGCAGCCTGATGATAACCGTGATGTATAGCGGCTTTAACATCGGCTCCGGACTCGGTGGGTTTATTGCCGCAGGTCTGCTGCCGCACTTTGGCTGGAAATCGGTGCTGTTCCTCGGCGGTATCGTGCCGCTCGTTATGCTGCCTGTGCTGCTGTGGATCCTGCCTGAATCTGCGATGTACATGGTGGTGCGCAACGTTGCCAAAGAGAAGATTGAAAAAGTACTGCGTCGTGCAGGCGGGGTATTCTCAAGCGAAACCAAATTTGTTCTTAAAGCGCCCGTTATCCAGCAGAAAGCCAAGGTGTTCCAGCTGTTCACTCAAGGCTACGCGAAAGGCACGCTGGTGCTGTGGTTAACCTATTTTATGGGCCTGTTCGTTATCTATCTGCTGAACGGCTGGCTACCAACGATTATGCGTAACAGTGGGTTCACGATGGAGCGTGCCGCTATCGTCGCCGGTCTTTTCCAGCTCGGCGGCACCTTTGGTGGCCTGATGGTCGGCGGACTGATGGACCGTTTCAAAGCGCGTCGCGTCATTGCCCTGTTCTATCTCATCGGCATGACCTGCCTGCTGTCGCAGGGCATCGGTAACTTTGGTGCCAACACGCTGGCGGTCTTGGTGTTCTTTAGCGGCGTATGTATTAACGGCGCACAGACTGGATTGCAGGCTTTCTCTCCGGCATTTTATCCGACCGAGATGCGTGCAACCGGCGTTTGCTGGATGCACGGCGTAGGCCGCACCGGGGCGATTATCAGCTCGTCCACCGGCGGTATTTTGCTTGGCCTGTTCTCGGGTCAAAACGTGATTTTCCTGGTTCTGGCCGTCCCGGCGCTGTTGGCTGGCCTGAGTATTTTGATGCACCGTGCGGCGCATCCGGTCGAAATGATCAAAGGTATCGACCTTAATGATATTCCGGAGCTGTCACGCACCATGAATGTTCGTTAATCTTTGATAAAAGATTCATTGATTGAAATTTTTGAAGGAAAATTCCTTCTACCCTTTTAACTGATGCAGTAGAGGCAAACAGTATGGCTAGAATTATCGGCGGATTGGCGGTATCTCATACCCCAACCATTGGTTTTGCGGTTGACCACAACAAGCAAAATGAAAGCGCTTGGTCGCCTATCTTTGAAAGCTTTGCTCCCATGCAAAAATGGCTGGACGAGAAAAAACCAGACGTACTGATCTATGTGTTTAACGACCATGTCACCTCTTTCTTCTTCGATCACTATTCTGCCTTCACGCTGGGCATTGATGATAGCTATGAAGTGGCGGACGAAGGCGGTGGCCCGCGCGATATTCCTGCCGTAAAAGGCCACGCCGCACTGTCGCAGCACATCGGTGCAAGCCTGATGGCCGATGAGTTCGATATGTCATTCTTTATGGACAAACCGCTGGATCACGGCCTGTTCTCTCCGCTGTCGGCGCTAATGCCGCACACGGAAAACGGATGGCCGACGCAGATTGTTCCCCTACAGATTGGCGTGTTGCAGTTCCCTATTCCGACCGCGCGCCGCTGCTATAAGCTGGGCCAGGCACTGCGCCGCGCGGTAGAAAGCTTCCCGGAAGACCTGAAAGTGGCAATCGTTGCCACCGGCGGCGTATCTCACCAGGTTCACGGCGAGCGTTGCGGATTTAACAATCCAGAGTGGGACGAGCAGTTTGTTGACATGCTGGTTAACGATCCGGAACGTCTGACCGAAATGACCATCGCCGAATACGCGACGCTGAGCGGCATGGAAGGTTCGGAAGAGATCATGTGGTTGGTCATGCGTGGCGCACTGTCTGCCAACGTCGAGAAACTGCACCATGCGTACTATCTGCCGTCGATGACGGGGATTGCAACCCTGGTGCTCGAGAACAAATCTCGCGAAGCCCCGGTCGACGTGCACCAGCGTCAGCGCGACAAAATTGCCCTGCAAATGGCCGGCGTTGAGAAGCTTGAAGGCACCTATCCGTTTACCCAGGCGCGTAGCCTGAAAGCGTTACGTATCAACCGTTTCCTGCATCGTCTGATTCAGCCTGCGTGGCGTGAGCGCTTCCTGAGCGGACAGCAGGCGATGTTTGATGAAAACAAACTGACAACCGATGAACAATCGATGATCCGCAGCCTCGACTGGCGTTCAATGATTCAGTACGGTGTCAGCTTCTTCCTGCTGGAGAAACTGGGTGCAGTGGTCGGCGTATCTAACCTGCACATTTACTCTGCTATGCGCGGCCAGACGCTGGAAGAGTTCCAGAAAACACGTAACCAGCAGGTTCTTTATTCTGTTGCGGGGAAAGCCAAGGCATGAGTATTTTCGACCAGCCTAAAATAGACACGCACCACCACGTTTTTGATCCGATCAATTTTCCCTATATTGCGGATACGGCTTATCGCCCAGAGGGGCATGAGATTGGTACGGTGGAATATTATCAGTCGGTGATGCAGGCCTATAACATCCGTCATTCGCTGATAGTGGGGCCAACTTCCGGCTATAACACCGACAGTCGCTGTCTGCTGGACGCCCTTGAAAAAGGCAATGGCCGTTTTCGCGGTATTGCGGTGGTGCCTTTTGACAGCAGCCTTGAAAGGCTAGCCGAATTGAAACAGGCCGGCGTCGTCGGTATCGCACTTAATGTCGCGATGCTCGGAGTCGATCCTTTTATCGCCTTCGACGATATGATGGGCAAACTTGCCGAGCTCAACATGTTTGCCGCCATTCAGGTTCAGGATGACCAGCTTTTGGCGTTGATGCCCATGCTGGCGCGCAGCAGAACCAAACTGCTGTTTGACCACTCTGGTCGCCCTGATGTGAGCGCAGGTTTGCAGCAACCGGCCTTCCAGTCGCTGCTCTCGCTCGGCGACAGCGGCCGCTGCTGGGTCAAACTGTCTGGATTGTCCAAGTTCAGCCGTCAGCCCTTCCCTTACGGCGACGGTCATGCCTATCAGCACGCGCTGCTTGAGGCATTTGGTGCTGACCAGTGCATGTGGGGTTCTGACTGGCCGTTCCTGCGCGCCGAGCACCGTATGGACCTGGGCACGTTATTGATGCTGGTAGAGCGTCTTTTCCCTGATGAAAATACGCAGAGAAAAATCATGTGGGAAACGCCGAAAAGGCTGTTTGGATTTAAGGATTAAGGAAAAAGAATGCAGCGTAAAATTGTGGTACTGAACGGATGTAATCTCAACCTGCTCGGCACTCGCGAGCCTGAAACTTACGGTCGCGATACTCTGGCCGACATCGAAGCACTCTGCCGCAAGACGGGTGAAGAATGTGAGGTGGAGATTGAGTTCTTCCAGACCAACTTTGAAGGTGAAATGATTGAGAAGATTCAGTCATGCCGTGGCAACACCAGCGCACTGGTGCTCAACGCCGCCGCCTGGACCCATACCTCGGTGGCGATTCGTGATGCCGTGACCGCTATTGATGTGCCGCTGTTTGAGGTGCATATCACCAACGTTCACAAGCGTGATGCGTTCCGCCATCACTCCTTCCTGTCCGATGTGTCAGTGGGTGTTATTTGTGGTTTTGGTATTCAGGGTTACGAATACGCGATCAGAAAAGCCGCTTTACTCACTAAAAGTTAATCAAGATCAATAAAAAGCCAATCTTCGTTAACAACAATTGAACATCCGTCCCGAGAGGCGTACACCTGACCTGAGCTCCCGCAACGGCAAAGAGCATGAGAACTCTTTGCACTGCGCGTAGCACCTGAACAAGAGACTCATTCTTAACAGAGGACAGGCTGTATGTCTAACCATGGAAAAGTAGCTTTGGTAACGGGTGGCGGCCAGGGTATCGGCCGTGCAATTGCACTGCGTTTGGCGAAAGACGGTTTTGCGGTCGCCGTTGTCGACTTCAACGGCGAAACCGCTAAAAAGGTAGCAGAAGAAATCAATCAATCCGGTGGCAGAGCGATTGCTCAACTGGCGGATGTCTCGGATCGCGATCAGGTATTCTCTGCGGTGGAAGCCGCAAAACAGCAGTTGGGCGGCTTTGACGTCATCGTCAATAATGCGGGCATCGCCCCCACCACCCTAATTGAAGATATTACGCCTGAAATCGTCGACAAAGTTTATAACATCAACGTCAAAGGCGTTATCTGGGGCATTCAGGCGGCGGTTAGCGCGTTTAAATCCCTCGGACACGGTGGAAAAATCATCAACGCCTGCTCTCAGGCGGGCCACGTCGGGAATCCCGAACTCGCCATCTACAGCTCAAGCAAATTTGCGGTGCGCGGCCTGACCCAAACGGCAGCACGCGACTTGGCTCCGCTCGGCATTACCGTCAACGGCTACTGCCCCGGCATTGTGAAAACGCCGATGTGGGAAGAGATCGACCGTCAGGTGTCTAAAGCGGCAGGAAAACCTGTTGGCTACGGAACGCAGGAGTTTGCGAAAAACATCACCCTCAAACGCCTTTCCGAACCGGAAGACGTGGCTGGCTGCGTGTCCTATCTCGCCGGTCCTGACTCCGACTACATGACCGGCCAGTCGCTGCTTATCGACGGTGGCATGGTCTTTAACTGATTAATGCTCACCTGTGAGCCTGTCTGCCGTTGCGGCAGGCAGGCTTTTTTAGGGTGTTTAAAGGCTTTCCCGCAATAAAAATGGCGTTATCAGCGCACAAAAATCCTCGGGACACTCCTCGGTAATAAAATGCCCGCAGTCGCTTACCATCGCGCTTTCAAGCATTGGTGCGACCTTCTGCATCGTCTCAAACGGCGCATTGCGCGTCGCATGGGAGGCTCCGATGGCCAGAACCGGCATGGCTAACGGCGTCAATGCGCGTTTCTGATTCTGGCGAATCGTTTTCGGAATGGCACGATAATAGTTAAATCCGGCGTGTAGCCTGCCCGGCGCGCTGTAGGCCTTAACGTACTCCTCCGCCGCCACCCTGTTACGTTGCCACGACCATTTATCAAAGATATAGCCCAGATACTGCGCCTCGCGCCCCTGAGTCAGCGCCTCGGGTAAATCGGCTAGCTGGTTGAACATGAAATGCCAAAGGAACAAATTCTCTTCACCACTGACGAAGATTTCAGGTGCGGGCGCTAATCCGGGGATAACCGCCTCAGTCAGCACCATTCGTTGCACCGCATCAGGAAAGTCAGCCCCCATTGCGTACCCTACCCACATGCCGATATCGTGACCGATGAGTGAGTAACGCGCGTGACCGAGATGCTGCATCAGCTGATTGAGCAGCGCGGCAATATTGCCGGTATCGTACCCGCCACACGGCGGACTCGACTCACCGGTGCCGGGAGAGTCGACGGCGACGGCGGTGAATCCCGCCTGCGCGAGGTGTTTCATTACGTCGCGCCACGTATACCAGGTCTGCGGCCAGCCGGGAATCAACAGCACCGCAGGGCCTCGCCCTTGCGTCACGTAGTGCAGACGGCGATGACCCACCGTCAAATAGTGATGCTGTTTGGCTGCCTGTTGTGCACAAAAATAGTCTTGAGTTTCCATGCTTTACGCCTTCTGTCCGTTTATGCCCAACAGCTGTTGCAGCTGCTTAACGCTCACCGGTGCGGCGGCAAAGTCATCGAACACTTTTTCCGTTACATGAAGGATATGTTGGCGAATAAATTCAGCGCCTTCGCGTGCACCATCGTATTGATTTTTCAAACAGCATTCCCACTCAAGCGTCGCCCACCCGGCATAGTCGTTTTGCGCTAATTTGCTGAAAATACCTTTGAAATCAACCTGACCGTCGCCCGTTGAACGGAAGCGACCCGCGCGATTGATCCATGACTGGTAGCCGCCGTACATCCCTTGACGGCCGCTTGGCGTGAATTCAGCATCCTTAACGTGAAACATGCGGATAACGTCTTTGTAGATATCCAGGTAATCCAGATAGTTAAGCTGTTGAAGCACAAAATGACTGGGGTCAAAAAGGATGTTGCAACGCGGGTGGTTACCGGTCCGCTCAAGGAACATTTCAAATGACACGCCGTCATGCAGGTCTTCACCGGGATGAATTTCATAACACAGATTAACGCCCTGCTGGTCACAGGCGTCGAGCACCGGTAACCAGCGGCGAGTCAATTCGTCAAATGCCGCTTCAACCAACCCTTCCGGGCGCTGCGGGAAAGGAAAGATATACGGCCACGCCAGCGAGCCTGAGAAGGTGCCCATCTCGGTCAATCCGAGGCGTGACGAAGCTTTGGCGGCGGCCAAAAGCTGCCCTTTCGCCCATTCGGTTCTCGCAGCCGGATTCCCGCGCAGCGACGCGGGCGCCAGGTTGTCACACAGCGATTCATAGGCAGGATGAACGGCCATCAGCTGGCCAAAAATATGCGTCGTCAATTCGCTAATGACCAGTCCCTCTTCCGCCAGCATGCCACGGATATCGTCACAATAGCTCTGGCTTTCGGCAGCGACGTTGACGTCAAAGAGGCGTGTATCCCACGCCGGAATTTGCAGCGCTTTAAAGCCATTCTCGGCCGCCCATTTTGCAAGAGTCGGCAGGCTGTTGAAAGGCGCGAGGTCATCACTAAATTGTGCCAGATGCAGGCTGGGTCCTTTTATGGTTCTCATCGTGTTACCCTATTGTTTGTCGATTGACAAACAATAGGGGCGATCGACACCCTTTGCCAAGCCTTTTACGCGAACTGAGCACAAATGGCTTAGTGTAGAAAGCCAGACACTCCTGATTTTGAATGTTATTTTTTGGCGTCTGGCGGATAATAATCCATAAAATTTGCATCAATGAGAGAGCATGATGGCCGGAAGACCGAGAGAATTTGACCGCGATACCGCGCTGAACGACGCCCGAGACTTATTCTGGCGCTGCGGCTATGAGGGCACGTCGATGTCAAGTCTGGTTGCGACACTGGGCATCGCATCGGCACGCATTTATAAGGCCTTCGGCTCAAAGGAGCAGCTGTTTCGGGAAGCCGTTGCGCATTATGAGGAAAACGAAGGCGGATTCGCTGAACGCGCACTCAGGGAGCCGGACATTACCCACGCTATCTCCCGCTTGCTGGAGGACGCCGTACTGCTGTACACCGCCCAGCCGCTTCACCTTGGCTGTATGGTGGTCTCTTCCACCAGCGGACTTAGCGATGAGAATCAGTCTCTCGCCGAGTGGCTTTCACAGCAGCGCAATCAAAGAACGCAGGGCATTATCGACAGATTCCGTCGGGCGGCACAGGAAGGGCAACTCTCCGCCGACGCCTCGGCAGACCTGCTGGGAAACTATTTTGCTACCGTCCTGCACGGCCTGTCTGTTCAGGCGCGCGACGGCGTGAGTCGAAACGACTTATCGCAGGTGATTGCCCTGTCGCTGAGGCTTTTAGAGACCGCGAGGTCAGTGCCAGACCGCTGAAAGTAGTTAGAATAAACATAGATTTTTTCGTTCGTTGTCATTTATGCCGCCATCATAAAAACTCCGCTCATTAAATAATAATCAAGGTGCGGCAATGACAACACAATCCCTCCCACAGCCTGAATATAGCCGCAATATGCGGCTGATTGGGCACAGGGTGTCACAGGGGTTTTTCCATCATCGACGCACGTGCTTTTCAGTGCACTGGCGTCGTTTTTCCTCCCTCCACTGCGCACGTTTGCTGTTCAATCGCCGAGGGCATTTTCTCGTCCTTCCAGAAGGCATCACCTATCCTAGGTATCTGATTAAAAAAGTTGAACCTTGAAAAAACTGAGGTAATAGGGCTACACTGCCAAGGTCAATTTTGTGACGGGGATCGGCTATTGCCCACGTTAATTGAAGGTAAGTGTCAGGAACGCATGATAACTATTTTGGGAGTGCCTTTTCAGTGAACAAAACCATGGTCAAAAATATATTATCGCTCTTTATGATACAGGGAGCCGGATATATTTTACCCCTTATCACACTCCCCTATCTGGTAAGAGTGCTAGGACCTAGTGAATACGGTGTACTCGGATTCTCGTTAGCCTTCGTCCAATATTTCACCCTTCTCGTCCAATACGGTTTTGATCTCTCCGCCACCAATAAAATAGCCATTCATAAAGACGATAAAACGCTGGTCAGTCAGGTGTTTTGGGGAGTGCTGTTTTGTAAAACCATTTTAGTCATCCTTGGCGCGCTGCTGATGGTGGCGATCCTGCTTCTTGTGCCCGGCCTCAAAGATTACAGCACGGTCATTATTGTTTCTTACACCTCGGTTGTCGGCGCGGCCTACGTTCCCTCCTGGCTGTTTCAGGGCAAGGAAAAGATGGGCTGGATGGCAATCTCGAATATATTGGCCAAAATTGTCACCATCCCGCTGATCTTTATTTTCGTGAGTTCTCCGGCTGATACCTGGATTGTGGCCCTGATTACCGGTGCAGGATTCATTCTGGGCTCTCTGTTTAGCTTCTACATGATTTATCGCGAGAAGTGGATTGAATGGACCCGTCCGACCCTTGGGCAGCTCAAAGAACTTATTCAGGACGGGCGCTATATCTTCCTGTCGAATATTGCGGGCAGCCTTTACGTCAACAGTATCCCGGTATTTCTGGGATTTGCCGCAGGGCCAGTTACCGTAGGCTACTATGTGGCAGCAGACAGGATCCGCCAGGCGATACAGGGTTTGATGAGCCCGGTGACCAGCGTGTTCTACCCTAGAATAAGCTCGCTGATGTCGATTGATAAGGCCAAAGGCCTGAGAATGATTCGGCTATTGCTGGTCGGACAAAACGCGGTCGCGCTGCTGATGACGCTGTTGCTGATGATTTTCTCCCATCAAATCATTGATCTCTTTTACGGTAAGACCTATCACGAATCGATTTCTATCCTGGTGCTGCTCGCCCCGCTTATTTTCTTTATCAGCGTGAGCACGGTATTAGGGGTACAGGGGATGTTAATTATTGGGATGAGAAAAGAGTTTAGCCAGATACTCTGGTTGGGTGCGATACTCAATACTGTGATTATTTTCCCATTAATATGGTTGGCAAGCGCAGACGGTGCGGCTATTTCGGTGCTGGTCACCGAGGCGCTGGTTGCGATTTTGATTGTATCCAAAACCAAGTCCATATGGAGACGTTCTTAAATGTCTGATGAACAGAATATAGTTAATTCAACCCCATTGGCCGGGGTCGTGGTTTGGTACAATCCTACAGAAAAAGAAGTCGACAATATTCGCAGCTATGTCGGCTTCCTGAAAAACCTCTACGTGATCGACAATTCGGCGAATGATAATTCAGCCCTGCTCAGCTCGCTTAATCAGAATGACGGGCATATTCAGTACATCCCGAATCTTGATAACCTGGGCATCGCCACCGCGTTAAATAAGGGCTGTAAACGCGCTATCGAACAAGGTTATGACTGGATATTGACCATGGATCAAGACTCCAGTTTTGATCCCGTCGAGATGAGCAAGTTTATTGCCTCATTCGAAAGCAAAAAGATTGAAGACCCGAGTATTGCGCTCTTCACGCCGTGGACTAATGAATTTCATCCCATCGGCTACGCGACGCGGGTCATCACCTCAGGCAACCTCCTCAATCTCACCGCCTATCAACAGATTGGCGGCTTCGATGACAAATTATTCATCGACGAAGTGGACCACGACCTGTGCTACAAGCTGACCCAGTTTAACTACAAGATTTATACCTTCGATAACGCACGGATGCAGCACAAAATCGGTGACGCGAAGTCGCACGCTTTCCTGTTCCCCCGCCGACTCCTGGTGATGCACCACGGTGCCGTCAGAAAGTATTACATCATCCGTAACCGCTTCCTGCTGCGCGAACGTTTCCCTGATTTCACTCGCGATTATGCCAAGTTCAATATCATGTTACTGCTCGGCGTTATCTTCTTTGAGAAACAAAAGTGGCTGAAATTACGTTACATGTTCAAAGGCTACTGCGACTACAAAAGAAACCGACTGGGCCGTATGCGATAGATTTGCCGACAGAAAACAACGCGCCGGAATACCTATCCCGGCGTAAACTTCAGTTAGGAGTCCAATGAACACCCTCATCGTTGTCGATATGCAAAACGGCGTTTTTGCGACCCCGCGCTTTCAGGCTCAAGAGAAAATTCAGAAGATAAACGCCTTGATTGCTGCCGCAGACAGAGTGATTTTCATCCAGCACGAGTGTGACGGCATGATGGAGGGGAGCCAAAACTATGCGCTACTGCCTGATGTTTTGACCCCCAAAGAGGTCTTTTACGTCAAAAAAACCGCCTGTGACGCGTTTTCACACACCTCTTTGGCCAGCCTGCTGAAAGAACTTTCGGAGCAGGCGTTTACTATTTGCGGTTGCGCGTCAGACTACTGCCTGGACAGCACCATCAAATCGGGCTGCGCCGCAGGGTATCGCATCACCGCCGTAGCAGATGCGCACACCACGTCGGAAAGAAAATGGGTTTCCGCCGAGGCGCTGATCAATCAGCATAATGAAGTTTGGGAAAACTTTGACCAACCAGGCAATCCAATTCTGGTAAAACCCACCGCCCAGGTGCTGACAGAATGGCAATCCTGACTCAAAAATGATCGCTTACCGAGCTCGTCATGCCCTCAACTCCCCGCGCTGAGGTAATCAAATTCAGCAAATGCTGAGCCGATTTGCACTGCGAGGTCCGCCGCCATGCCAGCGCGACCTGCGTGGTGATCCGTTGGTTCGAGACAGGCAGGCAGCGGACGTTATCGGCATCGATTTTACTTAACGAGGCCGGTACCAGCGCATAGCCAAAACCGGTCGCCACCATGCTCAGCGACGAAGCAATCTGCGGGCACTGCTGGCCCAGATTCGGCGTGAAGCCTGCGTCTTCACAGGCCGCAATCACCGCATCGTACAGTCCTGGCGACAGATCGCGGGGAAAAGTTATCAGGGTTTCATTACGTAGCTCACCCAGTGAAACGCTCGCCCCCCGGCTCAACGGATGCATCTTGGGCAGCGCAACCATCATCTCCTCGTTATCAATCACCCGCAGGTTAAATTCCTTGCTGCGCTCGCACGGCAAACGAATAAACGCCAAATCGATGGTGCCCTCACTCAGCGCAGTCATGAGTGCTGACATGTCCTTTTCCTGAGGCTCCAGCTTCACGCCGGGATATTTGTCGCGATAGTGATGCAACAGCGAGAAGACCTGCGGATTAAACGCCGACGAGCTGGCAAAGCCGATGCGTAAGAAGCCGTTCATACCTCGCGCCACGCTGCGGGTGCGCTCCAGGGCGGCATCGGAGAGTTTAAGGATAATCCGCGCGTCCTCATACAGCACTTGACCGGCCTCGGTTAGCTCAACGCCGCGCGTTAAACGCCTCAGTAATGACGTACCCACTTCATGCTCAAGCCGTTGAATTTGCTGACTCAAAGGGGGCTGCGAGATGCCGAGGCGTTCCGCTGCCCGGGTAAAATTAGTTGTCTCTGCTACGGCAACAAAGTAACGCAGATGACGAAGTTCCATATTAAAAACGTCTCAAAGTGAACACCTCTTCATATTGGAACTCAGGGCGGAATGGAGTCAACCTTTAGTTAATCTTGTTAATGGATTTTCCGGAGCCCCCGTATGAGCAACCTTTCTGTTTCACGTTCCAATGTCCTCTATCAGGCTTCTTTGATGAGCGCCCTACTCAGCGGCGTCTATGAAGGCGATACCACCATGGCGCAGCTGCGCGAGCACGGTGACTTCGGCCTTGGCACTTTCAACAAACTCGACGGCGAGCTGATCGCCTTCGACGGCAACATCTTCCAACTGCGCGGAGACGGCACTGCGAGACGCGCCACGTCCGACCAAAAAACGCCGTTTGCAACGATGACATTCTTTAACCCCACTAATGAATACAAAATAGACTGTCCGCATACCCGTGAAGAGATTCATCAGGTCATCGATAAGGTCATCGCCAGTCAGAACAGCTTCTGCGCCCTGCGCATTGACGGCGAATTTAGCCGTGTCGATACCCGCACCGTACCGGAACAGCATCGTCCCTATAAACCGATGCTTGAGGCGGTGAAACAACAGCCCACCTTTCACATCGAGAACAATCGCGGCGTGCTGATCGGTTTTCTAACCCCGGAATACATGCAGGGCATCAACGTTGCGGGCTATCACGAACACTTTATCAACGAGGCGCGCAGCAGCGGCGGTCACGTGCTGGACTATCAGGTCGAGCGCGGCACGCTGAAGTTTGGCACCGTTGAAAAGCTGATGATCGACTTCCCATGGGATACCGATTTCCTCAATGCCAACCTCTCGCCAGAGAACCTGCAGGAAGCCATTCGGGCCGTTGAGAGTTAACAGGAGCGATAAAAATGAAAGAATCAAACAGCAGTATCGATAAAAACGATGAATGGAAATGCGGCGCGGACCTGGTCGTCGCTCAGCTCGAAGCACAGGGCGTCAAGCACGTCTTCGGCATTCCCGGGGCCAAAATAGACCGCGTCTTTGATTCGCTGGTCGACTCGAAAATCGACACCGTCGTGGTCCGCCACGAAGCCAACGCCGCGTTTATGGCCGCTGCGGTCGGACGCCTCACCGGCAAGGCGGGCGTGGCGTTAGTCACCTCCGGTCCGGGTTGCTCTAATCTAATCACCGGCGTGGCCACCGCCAACTCTGAAGGTGACCCGATGGTGGCGTTGGGCGGTGCGGTGAAACGCGCCGACCACCTGAAACAGGTGCATCAGACGATGGACACCGTGTCGATGTTCAAACCGGTCACCAAATATTCGGCCGAGGCTATCTCCTCCTCCGCGCTGGCAGAGGTAGTTTCCAACGGTTTTCGCGCCGCCGAATTCGGCCGTCCTGGGGCCGCATTTATCAGCCTGCCGATGGACCTTATCAATAAGCCGACGCGGGGCAAGCTGCTGGCCTCCTATTCGCCAACCCTTGGCAGCGCGCCGCACAGCGCCATTCTTGAAGTCTCTAAATTACTGGAGAAAGCCAAGAATCCAGTCTTGCTATTAGGTCTGATGGCCAGTCAGCCCCCTAACGCCGAGGCAATTCGCCGTCTGCTGCATAAAGGCGACCTGCCAGTCACCAGCACTTATCAGGCGGCAGGGGTTATTGACCAGGCTTCATTCCACCGTTTCGCGGGCCGCGTTGGACTATTTAACAATCAGGCCGGTGACCGCCTGCTGCGCAACGCCGATCTGGTGATCACTATTGGCTACAGCCCGGTCGAGTACGAACCTGCCCAGTGGAGCAACGGCACGGCCAAACTGGTACACATCGACGTGACGCCCGCCGAGACCGACAGCCTGTATCAACCTGAAATCGAGCTGGTCGGCGACATCGCCGCCACCGTGGACCTGCTAACGGAGCAGGTAAAACAGCAGATTGCGCTGAGCCCGGCAGCCATCGATATCCTTGAGGAACGCCGTTTACAGCGGCAGTTGCTGGATCAGAAAGGCCGCAGCCTGAATCAGTTTGCCATTCACCCGCTGCGGCTGGTGCGCGCGATGCAGGACATCGTCAACAGCGACGTGACCCTGTGCGTGGACATGGGCAGCTTTCATATCTGGATTGCACGCTATCTTTACAGCTTCCGTGCGCGTCAGGTACTTATCTCCAACGGCCAGCAAACGATGGGTGTCGCACTGCCTTGGGCGATTGGTGCGGCGCTGGTCGAGCCTGGCCGCAAGGTGGTGTCGGTATCCGGTGACGGCGGTTTCATGCAGTCAAGCATGGAGTTGGAAACCGCGGTACGACTGGGCGTGAATCTGCTGCATATCATCTGGGTCGATCAGGCCTATAACATGGTGGCGATTCAGGAAGAGAAAAAATATCATCGCACTTCTGGTATCGAATTTGGGCCGATTGACTTCAAGGCCTACGCCGACGCCTTTGGGGCCAAGGGTTTTGCGGTAACCTCCGCCGATTCGCTGGAGCGCACCCTGCGCGCCGCGATGGACGTCCAAGGTCCGGCGGTGGTGGCTATTCCGGTCGACTACAGTGATAACGCGCTGCTGATGAGCCAGTTGAACATGAACGAGATTTTCTAAAACGCTCCGCCAGACGCCACATCATTGCGGCGTCTGGCCTTATTGCTCACTCGTTGGGTGAAACAACTCCGCCATAAAACTCTCCAGCAGCAGATTCTTGTTACTCCCTTTTCGAGTGGTCACCACAATATCGGTATTCAACGACAGCCGATGCGGATTTATCGTCAGCATCTCGCCGCGTTCGACCCAGATATTGGCGTAATGATCGGGTAAAAAACCGACGAACTTTCCGGTGAGGATCAGAAAGGCAATGCCCTCACGATCGCTGGCCCGCGCCGCCGCCTGCATTCGACCATAAAGCGCGAGCGTCTCCGGAGTAATACGTCCATTGGGCACCACCGCGTCCAAACCGGCTATTGCCGCCTCGGGCAGTTCGCCGCTATGCGCAAACAACGGATGCTGCCGACCGCAATAGAGAGAGGATTTCTCACTGTAGATAGCCCGATAGTCGAGACCTGAAAGCGGTGACGTCATCGGAACCACGCCGACGTGCAGCCGACCATCCAGCACCTTTCTCTCAATCTCTTCCTGCGTCGTCATGCTGATATTGATGACTACGTCCTTCCCCTTGCCGCGCAGGTGCGACAGCGCATTGGTGACCTTCATCTGCGGTTGGGTTATCAGGTTATTGATGATGCCGATGTTAAACTCGCCGCGCAGATGGTCGTGGATCTGATTGACCTGCTGACGAAAGTTTTCAACCGCCGCCAGCAGCGTTTCGCTGTCTCGCAGCACCACCCGCCCCTCTTCGGTCAGCGCGAAACCGGCCCTGCCGCGTTGGCAAAGCCGGATCCCCAAACGTTTCTCGAGGTCCCCCATGTGCAGGCTTATCGACGAACGGGTGATGCCCAGCAGCGTTTCGGCGGCGGTAAAGCTGCCGCATTCCGCTACCGTTTTGAATATCTTCAGTAATTTGATATCGACATCGGCAATCTGACCAATTTTGGATTTTGGCATTTAGGTGAGTAATCCAACATCTGAGCGTGAGTTGTTTTAGATTTAACTCACCCGGCGAATCATTGCAAACTCTCTGTCATCACCTCATTTAACAAGACCGGGACAGACGCCATGACCAACGCCTTTGACGTAGATAAACTCAATCTGAATGCGCATTGGATGCCGTTCAGCGCCAACCGCAATTTCCACCGCGATCCGCGCTTTATTGTCGGTGCCGAAGGGCAATGGCTGTTCGATAACGACGGGCGCAAGATATACGACAGCCTGTCGGCGCTGTGGACCTGCGGGGCCGGTCATGTGCGTGGCGAAATTCAGCAGGCAGTGAGCAAACAGCTCGGCACGCTCGACTACTCGCCGGGATTCCAGTTCGCGCATCCGCTGTCTTTCCAGCTGGCAGAACGCATCGTTAATCACCTTCCCGACCCGCTCAACCACGTGTTTTTCACCGGATCCGGCTCTGAGTCGGCCGACACGGCGGTGAAACTGGCGCGGGCCTATTGGCGTATCAAAGGTCAAGCCTCAAAAACCAAACTGATTGGTCGCGCGCGCGGTTATCACGGAGTAAATATCGCCGGCACCAGCCTCGGCGGCATCGGCGGTAACCGCAAGATGTTCGGTCAGTTTATGGACGTCGATCACCTGCCGCACACGCTGCAAAGTGGAATGGCGTTTACGCAGGGCATGGCCGAAACCGGCGGGGTTGAGCTGGCCAACGAGATGCTCAAGCTGATTGAGCTGCACGACGCTTCTAACATCGCAGCGCTGATTGTCGAACCGGTTTCAGGCTCTGCGGGCGCAATTGTGCCGCCAAAGGGCTACCTGCAGCGCCTGCGCGAGATTTGTGACCAGCACAATATCCTGCTGATTTTTGATGAGGTCATCACCGGCTTTGGCCGCATGGGCCGCTGGTCGGGCGCAGAATACTTTGGCGTCACGCCGGACATTCTCAACTTCGCCAAACAAATCACCAACGGAGCCGTGCCGCTGGGTGGCGTGGTCGCGTCGAGTGAAATTTATCAGACTTTTATGTCGCAAAACCTGCCCGAGCATCTGGTTGAATTCCCGCACGGCTATACCTATTCGGCGCATCCGGTGGCATGCGCCGCCGCGCTGGCAACGCTGGATATTCTCGAGAATGAGCAGCTTATCGCACGTTCCGCCGAGTTGGCCCCCCACTTTGAGCGGAAAATTCACGCCCTGAAGTCCTGCCCGAACGTGGTGGATATCCGTAACTGCGGCCTGGTCGGGGCTATCCAGCTGGCTCCACGCGATAATGATGCGGCCATCAGGCCGTTTGATGCCGGCATGGCGCTGTGGAAAGCCGGTTTCTATGTGCGTTTTGGCGGAGATTCGCTACAGTTCGGGCCAATGTTCACCGCAGGACAACAGGATCTCGACCGCCTGTTCGACGCCGTGGGCGACGTGCTGCACAAGCTTGCCTGAGGATGATTTTCCCGAATGAGGCGGTTATTTGCTTTAGCGATGGCGACGGAGACCCTGCTGCCGTTACTGAAAAAATCGTTATGGTCTGAATGCGGTCGAAAACGGCAAAGGTCTCGCTAGCTCGCCTGCGAGCGGATCGCTTCAATAATCGCGTTGGCGGCCGGGGACAGCAGGCTTCCGGCGCGATAGGTAATGCCGATTGCGCGACGGGTGTCGGCAAGCTCCACGTTGAGCGTAACCAGTTCGCCGTTGTCCAGTTCGTGCTCCAACTGTCTGGCTGATACCGCCGCCAGCATGTCGGAATCGAGCAACAGCCCACGGACGATAGCCAGGTCGCCGCTCTCTACTACCGGATCCGGCGCCGGGATGTTCATCGATTGAAAGCTGCTCTCCAGCAGTTTTCTGGCGGGGGTTTCGGATCGCGGCAGCACCCAGCGTGCGTTGCGAAGCTCTTCAGGTCCGACCGAGGTTTCGCTGAGCGGATGACCGCGCCGCGCCAGAATAACCATCTCTTCGGTAAACAGCGTCTCGGTCACCATATCCGCCGCATAATCGCTGGTGCGCAGCGCGCCGACGATAAAATCCACCTCGCCGGAACGCAGCTCGGAGGCCAGCACCGCAAAGGCACTTTCGTTGGTAATGATCTTGATACCGGCATAGCGGGCGGTCACCGACAGGATGGCCTGCGGCAGCAGACGTGCTCGGCTCAGCGGTAGCGCACCTATCTGCACGGTACCGACCAGCACCCCCTGACGGGACGCGATATCGGCGGGAATATGCCGCAGCTCGTTCAGCGCACGTCGGATATTAGGCACAATTTCCTGGCCAGCGAGACTTGGGATCATGCCCTGGGGCGTGCGTTCGAGCAACGAGGTGTCCGCACCGTTTTCCAGCACCTTCAGCGCGGCCGAGACGGCGGGCTGACTCAGGCCCAGCAGCGTGGCGACGGTCTGCATATGCCGCGTCTTGCAGAGCGCAACAAAGATTTGCAGCCGCCGTACGTTGAACAAATACAGCGGTTCTGTAGGCGCTCTGCCCGGCGCATTTTTACCCTGCAAGCGCGTCAGCAGCTCGGCGGTGTCGTGCAGGTCGGCTATCGCACGACGGGCACGCGGAAGAATGCATTTTCCGTAATCGGTTAGCAGCATACCGTTGGCGTGGCGCTCAAACAGGGGAACGGCTAAATGCTCCTCGAGGTCGCGTATTGCCCGCGTGATGGCCGACTGGGTGCGGAACAGTTCGTCGGCCGCGCGCGAGACGCTGCCCTGATCCACGACCTGACAAAATGCCCGGATCTGCATCAGGTTACATAACTCTCGTTCTTGCCTCATCCCCTTCTCCCGTCTGTCTTTTTTTCGTGAACTGAACCAGCAATATAAATAAAACGCATACCTGCTGCAATTAAATGAATTACCTGTGTCCCCTGTCCACTGCCAGCATAGAAATCAGACCACGCGATGCGTTTGGTACCCTCAAAATATAAAATGATAAGGATTAGGCAAATGACAAATACAAACAAAGGTGCTGCCGATAGCGCAGCAAAAAGCGCCCTGGTTGTCAGTGCTCACTCGGCTGACTTTGTATGGCGTGCGGGCGGTGCTATCGCGCAACATACTCAGCTGGGTTACAAGGTCCATATCGTTTGCCTGTCCTTCGGTGAGCGCGGCGAATCCGCCAAGCTGTGGCGCAAAGGCGAGATGACCGAAGAGAAGGTTAAAGCCGCACGTCGCGAAGAAGCCATGGCCGCCGCAGAAATTCTGGGGGCCAGCGTCGAGTTCTTTGACATGGGCGACTACCCACTGCGCGCCACCAAAGACGACCTGTTCCGTCTGGCCGACGTTTACCGTCGCATTCAGCCACACTTCGTGCTGACCCATTCCCTGAAAGACCCGTACAACTACGATCACCCAATGGCGACCAACCTGGCGCAGGAAGCCCGCATTATCGCGCAGGCAGAAGGCTACAAGCCGGGCGAACCTATCGTTGCTGCTCCGCCGGTTTATTGCTTCGAACCGCACCAGCCTGAGCAGTGTGAATGGAAACCGGACGTCCTGCTCGACATCACCGACGTGTGGGACAAAAAGTATGCCGCCATTCAGTGTATGGCCGGTCAGGAACACCTGTGGGAATACTACACTCGCGTCGCTCAGCAGCGCGGTGTGCAGGCCAAGCGTAACGTTGGCATCACCACCAGCAAAAACATCGTTTACGGTGAAGGCTATCAGAGCATCTTCCCACGCGTGACAGGAGAGCTTGCATGAGCAGCAACGACGGTTTAATCCTCGGTAAAAAAGGCGTAGTGGTGCGTAATATCCCACGTGCCAAGCAACAGGACGTCGAGGCGCTGGCGGCGTTTGGCGTTGCCACCGTGCATGAAGCACAGGGCCGTAAAGGCCTGCTGGACGGCGAAATTCGTCCTATTCAACGTGACCTCGCCATCTCGGGCAGCGCAGTGACGGTGCTGGTCGCGCCCGGTGATAACTGGATGTTCCACGTCGCGGTCGAGCAGTGCAAGCCCGGCGATATCTTGGTGGTAGCACCGACCTCACCATGCACCGACGGCTATTTCGGTGACCTGCTGGCGACCTCTTTGAAGGCGCGCGGCGTGGTGGGTCTCGTGGCTGACGTTGGCGTGCGCGATACCCGCACGCTGCGCGAGATGGGCTTTGCCGTCTGGTCACGCGCCGTCTATGCACAGGGCACCGTGAAAGAGACTCTGGGTTCGGTGAATATTCCCGTGCTGTGCGCCGGTCAGATTATTTATCCGGGCGACGCCATTGTGGCCGACGACGACGGCGTCGTCGTGGTTCGCCGTGAAGAAGTCGCCCAGGTTGCTGAAGCCAGCCGTCAACGCGAAGCGCTGGAAGAGAGCAAGCGTGCGCGCATGGCCGACGGCGAGCTGGGTCTGGACATCTACAAGATGCGCCCAACCCTCGAGCAAAAAGGCCTGACCTATTATGATGACGCCGAAGCGCTGGAAAAATCGCTGAAGCGTTGAGGAGGCACGATGTTGCAAACTCGCATTCCCTGTGTCCTGATGCGCGGAGGCACCTCAAAAGGGGCCTTCTTCCTGGCCGACTCTCTTCCGGCAGACGCCGAGCTTCGCGACAAGGTGTTGCTGGCGGTCATGGGTTCCCCCGATCCGCGCCAGATTGACGGCGTCGGCGGCGCAGATCCGTTGACCAGCAAGGTCGCCATCATTCGCCCTTCGGCGCGTGAAGACGCCGACGTTGACTACCTGTTCGCGCAGGTTAACGTCGACAAGGCGGTGGTCGATTACGGGCAGAACTGCGGCAATATTCTCGCCGCCGTGGGTCCGTTCGCCATCGAACAACGTCTGGTCGAGGCGCGGGACGGCGTCACGCCGGTGCGCATCTTCATGGAAAATACCGGGCAAATTGCCATCGCCCACATCCCTACCCCGCAGGGGCAGGTTGAGTACGAAGGCAGCTTACGCATTGACGGCGTGCCGGGTACCGCCGCCGAAATTATGATTGAGTTCGCCGACATCGCCGGTTCGAGCTGCGGGTCACTGCTGCCAACCGGTCAGGTTATCGACAAGTTTGACGGTATCGAAGTGACCTGCATCGACAACGGCATGCCGGTGGTATTGTTGCGCGCCGCCGATCTGGGTCGTACCGGTTACGAGACCCGTCAGCAGCTCGACGACGACACCGAACTAAAGGCTAAGCTCGAGTCTATTCGTCTCCAGGCCGGTCCGAAAATGAATCTCGGCGACGTGGCGCAGCGTACGGTACCGAAGATGACACTGGTTGCCGAGGCGCGCGACGGCGGTTCACTTTCCAGCCGCACCTTTATTCCGCACCGTTGCCACGCCTCGATTGGGGTGCTGGGTGCGGTCAGCGTGGCCAGCGCCTGTCTGTTGCCGGGTTCGGTCACCGAGGGTCTGGCGAATACGCCAGAGGGAACACGTCCGCGCATCAGCGTAGAGCACCCAACCGGCGAATTCAGCGTCGAATTGCACATTAATCCTGCCGCATCGGGTGCTGAAAGACTGACTGGGTGCGGATTGTTGCGGACTGCGCGTCTGCTGTTCGAAGGCCGCGTTGCCATACCAGGCAGCCTGTGGGACGGCAAAAACGCAGGAGGCTCTCATGGCAACGCCTGATTTGGAACTCAACGTCAGGCGGGTTGCGCTGATTGGTCTTGGCGAGGTCGGTACTATTCTGGCGACCGACCTGAAGGCAAACTATCCCGAGCTGGCGATCGTAGCTTTTGATCTGCTGCACGATAAACCGGCGATGCAGCAGAAGGCGCAGGACCTGTCAATCCGTCTGGCAACCTCACTTAGCCAGGCGGTGGAAGAAAGCCAGCTGATATTCTCTGCGGTGACCGCCGCGCAGGCACTGAGCGTTGCCGAACACGCGGCCACCCTGATTGGCCGGGGGCAGACCTTCCTGGACTTGAACTCGGTGTCGCCCAACACCAAGCGTCAGGCGGCTGAGTTTATCTCACGGCACGGCGGCGAGTACGTTGACGTGGCGGTGATGGCCCCCTTCCCTCCGGCAAGGCTAAAAACGCCGCTGCTGCTGGGCGGTAAACAGGCACAGGCGACTCGTCTTTGGCTGAATGCGCGAGGTTTCAACAGCCAGGTTCACAGCACAGAAGTCGGCGAAGCCTCGGCTATCAAGATGTGCCGCAGCGTCATGATCAAAGGGCTTGAGGCGCTGACCACCGAATGCCTGAGTGCAGCACGGCAATACGGCGTCGAGAAAGAGGTGCTCGCCTCCCTGCACGCCAGCTTCCCGTCGCTGGGCTGGGACGACAAACTGCCGCATTACCTGATTAGCCGCGTCGCCGAGCACGGCAAACGCCGTGCAGAAGAGATGCGCGAAGTGGTGAAAACGCTGGAAGACGTCGGCGTGGTCCCGCATCAGAGTAAGGCGACGGTTGAAACCCAGCAGGGCTTTATTGACGCTCTGACCGCCCACTCCCTGAGCTATCGCGATCTCGTTCCGTTCGACTGGGAAAAGACCGTCGACAGGTTGTACAAGTCGCACTGATGGCAATGCGGCTATCCTGACTTTCCCCCAGCCAACGCGGCGGGGGAAGTCTTCAACTTACCCGATGACAGCGCACCGCAGCCCCGGAAAGATTAACCCTGAGATCCTGCGGCATGTGACAGCCGTCGCCCGCAAAGGGGCAACGCTCGCGGAAAAAGCAGCCCTGCGGCAGATTGCGATTGCTCGGCAGTTCCCCTTTTTTATCTTCCTGTCCCTCTTCAAGAGAACGACCGGCCTGCGGGACCGAGTCCAGCAACAGCCGGGTGTACGGATGCTGCGGATGCGTCAGCACCTTTTCCGCAGGCCCCAGTTCGACAATCTGTCCGAGATACATCACCGCAACCCGCGAACTCATGTGTCGAACCACCGACACGTTGTGCGAAATCAACACGTAGGTCAGATTACGCTGGCGCTGTAGCTCGACCAACAGGTTGAGAATCTGCGCCTGAACGGAAATATCCAGCGCCGAAGTAGGCTCGTCGAGCACGATAATGTCCGGCTCAGACGAGAGTGCGCGGGCAATGGAGATCCGCTGGCGCTGACCGCCGGAAAATTCGTGCGGCAGCCTGTCGAGATACTCCTTGCGAATACCGACCTGCTCTGCCAGCCCCTCGGCCAGCTGTCGACGTTCGCTGACCGAATTGTGTTTTTGCACATAAACCGGCTCGGTGATGATGCGCCAGACAGGCAGGCGCGGATCCAGCGAGGACTGAGGATCCTGAAACACCATCTGCATGCCGGAACCAAACCAGGAACCGTCGGAGCGCGCCCGCAACAGCTGTCCGCTGCTCGGTTTTTGCAGCCCCATCAACAGCTGTGCCAAGGTACTCTTGCCACAGCCTGACTCCCCGACAATGCCCAGCGTTTCGCCGCGCATGATGTTGAGATCGAGGCCGTTCAGCGCATTGACGTAGCCTTTCGGCTTACCCAGCCAGTTATATTTCGCCGGAAAACGGACGCGAATATCCTGTAATTCAATCAATGCATCGAGATTCATCAGGCCTGCTCCTGCATGGTAAGGGTCGGTATCCGCTGCGGATGCCAGCAAGACACAAGCTGTTGCGCGTGGCCCTCGAGCGGCATCAGTTTGGGGGATTGCGCGCACTGTTCATCACCCTGAGCACAGCGTCCGCGAAACGCACAGCCCGCAGGCAGTTTGGCAAGATTCGGCACCGTGCCGGGGATGGCTTTCAGCAAACTGCGCGGCTCGCCGTTCTCGGGGGCGGCCTGCAATAGCCCTATTGAATAAGGGTGCGCCGGCTGGCCGATCACCTCCGCGGTTTTACCGCTTTCAATCACGTGCCCGGCGTACATCACGTAAACGCGGTCGCAGAGCTGCGACACCACCGCCATGTCATGAGTAATAAACAACACCGCCGTGCCGCTGGATTTCGCTTTGCGACGCAGCAGGCGTAACACCTGACGCTGTACGGTCACGTCGAGGGCGGTGGTCGGTTCATCGGCAATAATCAGTTCCGGCTCGCAGGAAAAAGCCATCGCTATCAACACCCGCTGGCGCATGCCGCCCGAGAGCTCAAACGGATAGCGCCCCATCACCTGGTCGGCGTCACCAATCTGCATCTCCTGCAATAGCCCGATGGCTTTCTGGTAAGCCTGCTGGCGAGTAAGATGCTGATGCAAACGAATGACTTCACACATCTGACGGCCAATCTTGCGCGTCGGATTCAGCGCGTTCATCGGTTCCTGAAAAATCATCGCCACCCGTGCGCCGCGCAGCTGACGCATCTGTTTATCACTGGCGTTGATGACGTCGGTGCCCAGCAGGCGCAGCTCCCCGGCCTTAATGGCGAAGCTGTCCTGCGGCAGGAGGCGCATCGACATCATCGCCGTGACCGACTTACCCGAACCTGATTCGCCCACTACCCCGACAATTTCCCCGGCGTTCACCTGGAGCGAGACATTGTTCAGCGCGCTGATTTCTCCGCCGTAAACCGGAAACACCAGGCGCAGGTCGTTGATTTCCAATACGGGCTTCTGCGTTTCTTCTGCCATCGTTAGCGCCCTCTGCTTTTCGGATCGAGCAGGTCACGCAGACCGTCGCCGAACAGGTTAAAACCGGTGGCCGTAATCAGGATAGCCATGCCCGGAAACGCGGAATACCACCACTGGTCGAGAATATAGTTGCGGCCGTTGGAGACCATCGCGCCCCACTCCGCCGTGGGCTGCTGAGCGCCAAGCCCGATAAAGCCCAGCGTTGCCGCCATCAGAATCGAGGTACCGATGTCGAGAGAAGCCTGCACCACCAGCGGCGGCAGTACGTTACGCAGCACGTGCCAGGTAATCAGATGCCAGCGCGACGCACCAAAGGTGCGCGTGGCCTGCATATAAGCCTGATGGCGCAGCATCAGCGTTTGCCCACGCGCCAGCCGCACATAAAACGGGATACGCACGATAGCGATCGCCAGCATGGCGTTGAACAGGCTCGGCCCCAGCGCCGCCGCCAACGCCATGGTCAGTACCAGCGACGGAACCGACAGCATGATGTCCATGCAGCGCATAATCAGCGCGTCCACCAGACCGCCCATCACGCCGGAAAAACAGCCGAGCAGCGAGCCCACACTTCCTGCGAGAATAACCACCGCCAGACCCGCCGCGACCGACTGCTGGCTGCCTGTCAACACCCGGCTAAACAGGTCACGCCCCACTTCGTCGGTGCCGAACCAGTGCGCGGCTGACGGGGCCTGTAGTCTCGCGGTTAAATCGATAGCGTTAGGGTCATGCGGCACCAGCCAAGGTGAGAACACCATCAGGAACACCACAATCAGCATGATTGCCAGCCCCAGCAGGGTCAGCGGGCTGCGCCTAAGCAGGTGCGCAGTTTTGCGCCACGAGGCAAAGCGCGGCTTTACATCGGGTGGCACGATATCGGCGCGACGGCTGTCGACGCCCGGTTCAAGTAATGACATCGCCTTACCCCACTCTGCCGATACGCGGATCAATCCACACGTAGAGTAAATCCACCCATAAATTCACCAGCACATAGGCGAAGGACACCACCACCGCAAAACCCATCACCGCGGGGAAATCCAGCGCCTGAATCGAACTGACGACGTAGGCCCCCATACCCGGCCAGGCAAATACCGTCTCAGTCAGCACCGCGCCGTAGAGCAGATCGCCCATCGCCAGCCCCAGCACAGTCACGGACGGAATCAGCGCATTCGGCAAAGCGTGACAAATAATCACCCGCCAGTGCGACAGCCCGTTGGCACGCGCGGTGCGGATATAGTCCTCGCTCATTTGTTCGAGCATCGCCGACCGAATCTGCCGCGCAACGATACCCATGTGGACAAACGCCAGCGTCAGCGCGGGCATCAGCAGGTGTTGCAGGCTGTTCCACAGCGCATCACGATTGCCGGTCAGAATAGAGTCAATGACGTAAAAACCGGTGATGTGGGTCGGCGGATCCATCCAGTCATCAAGCCTGCCGCCACCCGGCAACAGATTCAGATGGCCGTAAAACAGGATAATAACCCCCAAGCCCATCCAGAATGCCGGCGTCGAGATACCTATCACCGACAGCATACGTACGATGTGGTCGGGAAATTTGTTGCGATACACCGCCGAGAGTACGCCGAGCGGAATACCGAGAATAATGGCCAGCAGCAGCGCACTGAACGCCAGCTCAAGCGTGGCGGGAAAAAAGACCCGCAGGTCATCAAGCACCGGTCGACCGGTACGAATCGAGACGCCAAGATTGCCATGAAGCAAATCAATGACGTAGCGGTAAAACTGCACGTACAGCGGCTGATCGAGCCCCAGCTGTTGGCGCATATGCAGCACCATTTCGTTGCTGGCGCGATCGCCCGCCAATAGCCGCGCGGGGTCACCGGGGATCATGTGCGAGATGATAAAAGTGATGACGCAAACGCCCATCATCACCAAAACCAGCCCCCAGCAGCGCTGGCGAATAATGGTCCAAAAAGTCATAACATCCCCCTGAACGCGGCACCGAAACTCCTCGCTTCGGTGCCTTTGAAACGTCGACCCTAAGTCGGCAAGGAAAACTTATTGCTTGCTCATCTGCGCGACGTTAAACACCTGTTCGAGCATCGGGTTGAACACAAAGCCTTTGAGGTCTTTGTTCATTGCCACCTGATAGTTCTTCTGGAACAGATAAACGTAGGCCGCCTCGCCGATGACGATTTTCTGCGCCTGCTGGTAATAGTCAGTGCGCTGCTTCTGGTCGGTTACCGATACCGCTTTCTTCAGCAAATCATCGACCTGTGGGTTGGAGTAGAACGAACGGTTGCCCGGCAGACCTTTCTTGTCCGACTCGAACCAGTAGTTCATGAACATGTAAGGGTCGGCGAAGTCTGGGCTCCAGTTGCCGATCGAGATGTCATAATCCCCTTGTCCGATGCGGTCACGCATAGTGGCATTAGCCAGCTTCTCGAGCTTCACCTTAATGCCCGCCGAGGCCAGACTCGCCTGCACGGAAAGCGCGATCGGTTCCCAGTTTGGGTCGCTGTCGGAGTAGAGGAAGTCGAGCGTACCCGGCTGGGTCTTGACCTTAGCAAGGTCGGCCTTGGCCTGACTCAAGTCGGTGCTGTACTGCATCGCTTTCGGGTCATAGCCCCACATGCCGTCGGGGATAGGTCCGCGCATCTGTTTGGCGTTACCGCCGAGAATGCCCTTCACCATGCCCTGATAGTCCACCGCGTAAGAGATGGCACGGCGCAAATCGACCTGATTCATCGGCGATTTGGCATTATTGAGGTAGAGGTAAGTCACGCGTAGGGAGGGATATTCTTCCACCGCAACCTTGTTCTCCTGCTTCAGCGCCGCGAGCTGGTCGATAGGCAGTGAGTCCGCAATATCAAGATCGCCCCGCGACAGCTGCAAACGTCGGCTCGAGCTTTCGCCGATGATTTTTACCGTCACGCGCTTAAAGGCCGGTTTCGGGCCGCTGTAATAGGTATTGGGGACCAGCACCAGCTGCTGGCCTTTCTGCCAACGCTCGAGCTTGTACGGACCCGACCCGGCGGTGTGGCTCGACAGCCAGGCTTTGCCGTCGTCGGTTGGGTTGGCCTTGGCAATTGCCGGGTTGACGATGCCCGCACCATCGTTGGCCAAAGTGTAGAGGAACGGCGCAAACGGCGTTTTCAAGGTGAAGCGCACGGTCATCGGGTCAACCACCGATACCTGCATGTCTTTCGGGAACGCCTCCGACGGGCCCTGCCCAATCTTCATCAGTCGGTCAAACGACTCCTTTACTGCGTCGGCATTGACCGCCGAACCGTCGTCAAACCTGGCACCTGGCTTGAGTGTAAAGATCCAGACCAGCTGGTCTGCCGACGACGTCCAGCTGGCGGCAAGGTCGCCCTCGACCTGCGTCGAGCCCTTGCCGTCTTCGGTTTTATAGCCCACCAGACGCTGATAGGCCGGATAGGTCACCGTCCAGTCGTTGTTATCGATAGTCACCGCCGGATCCAGCGTTTGTGGATCCGCCGCCTTGCCAATCACCAGCATGTCCTTGGGCACGGCGGCCTGCGACTGTGTCGTCACACCAGACAGCGCCATGATGACCGCACCAGCCAACGCCGTTTTATGTAATAACGCCTTATTAAATAAAGATTTTACGATGGTATTTTCTGTAGAAATCGACATCTGCAAACTCCTGGTGTTTAAACGTAGCAAAGGTTAATGCGCCAAGGTTCAGGCAAGGTGTTTTGAAGGAAAACAGTCAAAAACGTCGGTCAACAAGGGATAGGAAATCGAGTTCGGCAGCTCGAAGTGCCACCACTCGGTCGGCATGCCGATAAAGCCTCCCGCCGCCATTACCGCATTCAGCAGCAGGCGGTTGCGCTGAATTTCTGGCGCGAGATGCGGGTAGAATGGATGCGAGCGCTCGGTCATTTCATCGAAACCCGCGCCCATATCCAGCTCCTGCCCGCGCTCGTCTGTCAGCGTAAGATCGACGGCGACGCCCCGGCTGTGGTGGGATCCGATTTTGATATCAGCGACATAATCAGGGTTGGGCAGCACCGCCCAGAAGATATGCTGTGCCTGCTTCGGGCGGTAGGCGTCGAAGATCTTCAGATTTAAACCGGCAAGCTGCGCGACCTCAAAACAACGCACCAGGGCGGTGGCGGCGTCGGGATGCAGTAAGCAGCGGTTTTCGCAGTACACCACCTGACCGGTGAGGTTATCGTCGCTGGCATACTTCATGTCGATGACCGCCTGCGGCAAAAGTTTGGTCACGTCAATCAAGGTTACGTCTGGTTGTTTCATAATAATTTTTACAATCCCCTGTTCCGAAATGTTTTCCTGAGCGGCTCGGTGCGTGCACAGAGCCATCAGGACTCGAACTGTCCAAACTCTTTTTGCAAAATTCGGTTGGTGGCGAGACGCTGCTCGACCTCGTCACCGCCGCGTAGCTCAAGCACCGCCGAGCACAGCAGGTTAAACAGGCAGCTTAACGGTGCCATCGAGTCCCAAAATTGGCCGGTGTCGGTCTTTATCTGCAACAGGTCAACCGGGTAGTCATGGGCCCAAGGGCAATAGATGTCGGTGATCAGCCCGACGCGCAGCCCGCGATCGCAGGCGGCTTTACAATATTTCTGAGCGATCACCGAATAGGCGCGCGTGTCGCTCACAATCAAATAAGGCGAAGAAAATTCCGAGTTGAGCGACTCGACGTAGGTGCCGGACTGGCCGTCGGCGAAATAGACCTGTGGTCGCAGATATTCAAGATTGCTGTAGAAGGTGTTGGCGATACCGCGCACTGACTGAATGCCGAGGATAAACACCGCGTCCGCCTCCGCCAGCCCGCGGCTGATTTGTGCAAAACCTTCGCTCTGCGCCAGCTGATACACGTGTTGAATCGCCTCAAGTTCTAGCGTCAGCGCCTGCTGAAACTTCTCCTGCCGTGGCTGCTTGCTGCGCTGGCGGTAAGCGCCCAGACGGTCGGTTACCACCCACGGTTGATACATCGCGCCGCTACTTTGCTGGCGCAGCGTCTGCTTGAAATCATCAAGATTGCGATAGCCGAGACTGCGCAGATAGCGCCCGACCGAGATCCCGCTGGTCGCGGCGCTGCGTGCGATACTGTCGGCGGTCTCAAAGGGAATTTGCGCCAGATTAGCGAGCAGATAGCCCGCGATGCGCTTTCCGGTGGGCGTTTGGGTGGCGAAGGAGCCTTCGATTTGTGCAATTACATCCAGATTCTCGGTCATAGGCCCCTGTTGCTTTGTTATCAGCACCGCATCGCTTGTTAGTTCACTAACAAAGCAACAGCTGTGCCAATATCCAAAGCGACCAAGAATTAACCAAAAAATCAGATAAAAATCAGATAAAAATCATGAATTAATCAGAGGAATAAGGCTGAGAAACGGCTGATGAAGGACAATAACCGGGGAAGGTAAAAGAAGGGCTGCACGCTTAGCAAGCAACCCTTCACAATGCAGGTGCAAGTCAGCCGGGCTACACGTGATGACGTAGCCCGGTTGGTCATAGCCTGCTCTATGCCGGGAAAGCCCTTAAACGGTGCTTTCCTGCACGGCGTTTTCACGCAGCAACGTTAGCGCATGCTCGGCCAGCTGCGAGAAATAGTGCGCTGCCGGAGCAATCAGCGCCTCGTCTGGATTAAAGCTGTCGTGATGCAGGCCAAATTCGCTGGCGCTGCCAATACTCACGAACGCCCCCGGCACCTTTTGCAGATAGATGGCAAAGTCCTCACCGCCCAGATGCAAATCGGCAGTGCGCACGCGATAGCCGCTTTCTTTAGCCACCTCGGCGCTGACTCTGGCCCAGTTTTCGTCGTTAATCAGCACCGGTGGACCTGCGGTCCAGCTGACCTCGGCCGTTCCGCCGCTGGCTTCCACCAGGCTTTTCACCAGATGAATCACCCGCTGCTGCACCTGCTCACGCACCTTTACGTCGTGAGTACGCAACGTGCCGCCAAACATCACCTTCTCTGGCAAGACGTTCCACGTTTTACCGGCGTCAATACGCGTGATGCTCAGCACCAGGCTGTCCAGCGTGTTAAAGCTGCGACTGGCCAGCGCCTGCAACGCCTGAATCACCTGGCTGGCAAGTACAATAGTGTCGTTGCCCTGCTCCGGGTGCGCCGCGTGTGCCCCTTTACCGTGAATATTAATGATGAAACGGTCGGCGTTGGCATAGAAGGCACCGCCTCGCGTCGCGAAGGTCCCCACCGGCAGACCCGGTTCGTTATGCATGCCAAAAATTGCCTGTATACCGTCCAGCGCACCGGCCTTAATGAACTGCTTAGCGCCGGTGCAGTTTTCTTCGCCCGGCTGGAAGAACAGCCTGACTCTGCCCGGCAATGTCGCTTCACGGGCCTTCAGCTGTAGGGCCGCGCCGAGAATCACCGAAGTGTGAATATCGTGTCCGCAGGCGTGCATGACACCGTCGTTCTTTGAGGCATAGGCCAGCTGCGTCTGCTCATGAATGGGCAACGCATCGATGTCGGCACGCAGCGCAATCAGCTGCTCTCCCTGCCCTATCTCTGCGACCACGCCGGTGTGGATCGGGTAATCCAGAATGCGAATATCCGCCGCCTGTAGCCATTCACGAATGCGGGCGGTGGTTTCCAGTTCCTTATTCGACAGCTCTGGCCAGCTATGCAGGGTTCTGCGCCATTTAATCAACTGCGCAGCAAAATTGTCGCTCATACGGTTCCTCCAGAATCGAGAATAGAACGAAGCGAGGATCTCCATTCCTTTATCGCTGATAGTGACCGCTCGCCCAAGGGGAGTAAAAGAACAATTCCGCGCAAGGGAATGAAAAATATGGCAATAGGATTATCTATTTTCCGGCAAAGCTTATCGTAAATCGTTGGTTCACCTGCCGCCGACATCTTCGGATGATAGTAGCGTCCGCTGAGGCGGTGACGCCCACTCACGATCCTAAACGCCGCTCAGTCTTTTTATCTCTTTCAAACCCTGAGGATTTTATGACGGACACCTTATCCGAACAGCTGATTTCCTGGCGGCGTGAGCTGCACCAGCATCCCGAACTTTCCAACCATGAATTTGCCACCACCGAGCGCATCACCGCCTGGCTAAAACAGGCCGATATCCGCGTGCTGCCTTTTGCGCTGAAGACCGGTGTGGTGGTTGAAATAGGTCAGGGCGAACCGCTGATTGCGCTGCGTGCCGATATCGATGCACTGCCAATTGAAGAGGCGACGGCACAACCCTTTGCCTCTAAAAATCCGGGCGTGATGCACGCCTGCGGGCACGACGTGCACACCTCCGTGATGCTCGGCGTCGCCTATCAGCTCAAAGCGCTGGAAAAAAACCTCAAGGGCCGGGTGCGCATTCTGTTCCAACCGGCGGAAGAGACCTTCAACGGCGCTCAGCAATTGATCGATGCGGGCGCACTCGAAGGCGTACAGGCTATTTTCGGCATGCATAATGCCCCCGACCTGCCGCTCGGCACGCTCAAGACTCGCGGTGGCGCGTTTTACGCTAACGTTGACCGTTTTGAAATTAATATTCAGGGCAAAGGCGCACACGCCGCGCGACCGCACGAGGGCATCGACTCTGTCGTTATCGGCAGCCAGATTGTCACCACCTTGCAAACGCTGGCGAGCCGCATTTACAGTTCTCAGGAGTCGGTGGTGGTCAGCGTAACCCGTTTCACCGCGGGCAACACCTGGAACGTGTTGCCGCAGAGCGTCGAGCTTGAGGGCACCGTGCGCACTCATAACGAGGCTATCCGCAGGGAGATCCCTGAACGTATCCGCACGCTTATCAACGGCATCGCCGGTGGATTTGGCGCGACCGCTACCCTGAACTGGCAGCCGGGCCCGCCTGCGCTGGTGAATACGCCGCAGTGGGCCGACTTTGCGCTGTCCGTCGCCAGAGAGACCGGCTACCAGACCGAAGTCGCTACGCCGCAGATGGGCGGCGAGGATTTTGCCTTCTATTTGCACCACGTGCCCGGCGCATTTGTCAGCATTGGCAGCGCCAGCAGTTTCGGACTGCATCATCCGTCGTTTGACCCTAACGAGGCGATTATCGACCCTGCCGTGGCCTACTTCACCGAGCTGGCACAGCGCGCGCTCGACCAAGTGAAGCAGCAAAATAACAAGTCATCTTTATAAGTCACCTTTGGTAACGGAAAATTGCCGCTAAACGGCGCGCCTTTGCTGGAGCTCTGGGTCAGGATTTGCCAAGATGGCGAGGTTAATATTTCAAAATTTACCGGATGAATTGAGGATATGACTATGAGTAACGACAAGCCACTGCAAGCCGATCCGCTGGTCTGGGGACACGGCAAGAACGTCTTCGAGGTGTTTCTGGAACCCACCTGCCCGTTTTCGGTACGTGCCTTCAACAAGTTCGATGCCCTGCTGGCGGAGGTCGGCGAGGACAAGGTTACGCTGAAAATTCATTTGCAGTCCCAGCCGTGGCACCTGTATTCCGGGGTGATCGTTCGCTACATTCTGGCGGCATCCACCCTGCCGGAAGGTAAGGAAGCGGCTAAAGCGGTGTTAAAGGCCGTGGCCGACCATCGTGAAGAGTTTGAGTTTACCGATCACTGCGCGGGACCGAACATGGACGCCACGCCGAACGACATTCTGAATCGCCTCGAGAGCTACAGCGGCATCAACGCCCGTGAAGCCTTTGCGCGTCCGGAGTTGCAGAATGTGATTAAATGGCACAGTAAATACTCACGTCAAAACGGCATTCACGTTTCGCCAACCTTTATGGTTAACGGATTGGTGCAGGCCGATATTGGCAGTGGCGACGAGATTTCGTCCTGGGCTAAACGCATTCAGGGATAAGCCTCTTACTGAGCCCGGCTGTAAGAAGTTTGTCCGATTTTCTCAATAATCAGGGCGGAAGTGGATGATTTGCCGATTTCTTCAGCACTCAAACCGAATTATGAAGAAAGGCCTTTGACAAGCCGGGCTACCCCCGTTAGTATTCGCCCCGTTCAAACGATTCCTCTGTAGTTCAGTCGGTAGAACGGCGGACTGTTAATCCGTATGTCACTGGTTCGAGTCCAGTCAGAGGAGCCAAATTCTTGTTTTCATGCCTCTTTGCGAATCCTTATGTGATTTAGATTCAATAAGTTAGCGCGAAAAATATTCCCGATGCATTTTTAGTTTTCCCTCCGCATCGGGAGAATTTGGTGGTCAGATTTGGGGTCAAGTTGGTTCGATGACGGAGTGACCCCCAAATGTCTCTTAACGACACAAAAATCCGCAGCTTAAAACCATCCGCTAAACCCTTCAAAGTTTCCGATTCTCACGGCCTGTACCTTTTAGTTAATCCAGGCGGTTCACGTCTCTGGTATCTCAAATATCGTATCAATAGAAAAGAATCCCGTCTCGGCTTGGGTGCCTATCCTGATGTCTCTCTGGCTGATGCTCGTCAACAGCGTGACGGTATCCGTAAATTGCTGGCGCAGAATATAAACCCAGCACAACAGCGATCCGCTGAAAAAGCCACGGTATCACCGGGAGAGACCTTCAAGGCTATCGCGCTGAGCTGGCATAAAAGCAACAAATCATGGTCAGAGAACCATGCCGCCCGTCTGCTTGCCAGCATGAACAATCATATCTTCCCGATAATTGGACACCTGCCAGTCACAGAACTGAAAACCCGACATTTCATCGACCTGCTGAAAGGAATTGAGCAAAAAGGTCTGCTGGAAGTGGCGGCACGCACTCGGCAGCATATGTGCAACATCATGCGTCATGCCGTGCATCAGGAGTTGATAGAGCATAATCCGGCTGCCAATCTGGACGGTATAATCGCCCCTCCAGTTAAACGCCACTACCCTGCCCTTCCCCTGGAACAACTACCAGAGCTGTTAACCAGTATTAAGGACTACAAGCAAGGACGAGAATTAACCCGCCTGGCAGTATCACTCACCCTGCACCTGTTCATCCGTTCCAGCGAACTTCGTTTCGCCCGTTGGTCTGAGATCGATTTCAAAAATAGAATCTGGACCATTCCTGCCACTCGCGAGGCCATCCCCGGTGTCCGCTACTCCGGGCGTGGTGCAAAAATGCGCACTCCACATATCGTTCCACTCTCCAGTCAGTCCATTGCTATTCTGAAACAGATACGGGAAATATCCGGGCATCAGGTGTTGGTATTCCCCGGCGATCACAATCCTTATAAACCGATGTGTGAAAACACGGTCAACAAGGCGCTACGCCTGATGGGCTATGACACAAAAGATGAAATCTGCGGTCACGGGTTTCGGGCAATGGCCTGTAGTGCCCTGATGGAGTCTGGCCTATGGGCACAGGATGCGGTTGAACGGCAGATGAGTCACCAGGAGCGTAACAGCGTTCGAGCGGCTTACATCCACAAAGCAGAATATCTCGATGCCCGTAAAGCGATGATGCAATGGTGGTCGGATTATCTGGATATGTGCCGGAAAGCGTATGCCCCACCTTATATTTGTGGGAAGGAAATCAGTTACACAATGGGATAAACCTTATGACAAAATAAACCACAGAAATAGCCGTATCAGTCTGTACTGGTACGGCATTTTTCTGGCTTCAACTCGGAGAAATTGTTAAACCGTTTATGAGCATCTTCATGCCGAACTTGAAAGATCCCCTTTTTATTCGCAACATCATTCTATCGCTTAGGATAAGAGAATAGGGAGATTGTGTGCAGGTATATGGGTATGCAAACTTTAGCAAAACCAGCTCAGACCTCATCGATATAATGGTGGTATGACGCAGAATGAATCAGAACAATTGTTCTGGAAAAACTCTAAAGCCGTGGCCAATTTTTGTTGGCCACTTCAATCACCACTCCGCTGGCATCGGCCACCACAACATCTCCGGGTCAGGCACGCATGCTACCGATGGAGACAGGTTGGTTTATTGAAGTGGCCTGCAACCTGTCCTTACCGGTTCGCATAAAGCGGCCTCTGGTAAACATCAGGTACATATGTCATGGGCTGTATCGTGCTGACGTCCGAGTTCGGCATCTTGCTAAGCATCTTAATCGCTTGGGAGCTATGACCTCCTGACGGCATAGAATCTAGCATCTTCAACAGTACCCAAGTATAGAAGCAAAGTTTTCATTAATTATTGAGCAAAAAGTACTGATCAAAAGAAACAATATAGGTAATCATCATAAAAGTTATTTCTCTCGTACTAAACAATCGATATAGACTGAAATCATAGAACGATTGAGCGAAGTAAAATCAACATTCAGCAATTCGATTAGCGGGGGAGCGACCATATGGAAATCCACACCCGGACTCCAAATGTATATGACTTGCTTGAAATAAACAAAATCTTACTTTCAACTTCAAATAATGGTGAGTCATTTGAGAAAGACTTACATCTCAATGGATTCATAGAAAAACCATGGGGATATGAGTATAGAGTTTATTGTGATTCTATTTTTGACGTATGGCGCCTTCATATATCAAAAAATCAATCCACTTCAATGCATTGTCATATATTGAAAGACACCGTACTTATATGCCTTCATGGTGATGGCGAGACCAGATTTCTTGATGGTACACATCAGGCATTAAAATCTGGCGACAGTATATATATTGCAAAAGGTGTATTCCATCAGACTATTTCGGGAAAATCAGGCATCGAATTAATTGAAGTTGAAAATCCAAGAAACAAATTCGACTTACTCAGACTTAAAGATAATTATGGCCGGAAAAATATGGCATATGAAAAGAAATCACAGGAACATGATCTTTTACCTCCTTTGCAACAGATAGCTGCTGGCACAATGATCAGAGAACATGATATACACAAATTAGCATACTTTTCCGTAAAAAATCTCGATAGAAACATGTTGAATGACGAGGATGATTTTATTTTTATTTCATTAGATGTAAAGAGCCATCTGATGGGAAAGATTCATATCCTACGAGCTAAAGATGCCATCTCAGAAATGTATTGTGGTCAGAATGTATTTTTAATTAATGTCCCGTAACGCAATAAGAAGGAAAATAACATGTCTAATCCGACACGAGTAGTGATAATCACTGGTCCGGGTTTTCAGGATCACGATGTAGTTTATACTTACTATCGTTCTAAAGAGGAAGGATACGATATATCTATTGCAACAAAGGATGGAAGTGCAGTGACAGGGAAATATGGCATCACTGTTCCTATGGATAAAAGATCCAAAGACAATATTAATTTCGATCAACTCAACGCCACTGATTTTGATGCTGTTATTCTCACTGGCGGTCATGAAGCGCCTGATAGAGTTCGCCAAGATCAAAGAGTTAAAGATTTTCTAAAGCAGATGGTAACACAGGGGAAAGTTGTGGCTGGGCTGTGCCATGGTCCCTGGATTATGATTTCTGCCGGTATTCTAAGAGACAAACTTGCCTGCGCTTATGTTGGTCTGAAAGACGATATGGTTAATTCCGGCGCTAATGTAATTGAAGCAGATGTAGTTGTCGACGAGAATATCATAACTTGCTCCTATTATGCCGAATGTGGAAAATTTATGCGTCAGACATTCGATGCAATAGATAGATGGAAGCGCGGCGAAACTCTTAAAGAACCACTGGTGGTATAATTCGATGTTAATAGCTATGGATTTCGACGGGGTCGTGGTTGATGGAGTAGACGAATGCATGCTAATTACATGGAATGTATTACATGACAGACCTCTCAGTGATTTTAACCAAAATGTACTTCAAAACATCCCACGCCTGATGACTAAACGGTTCAGGAAATTAAGGAATTTTGTACGCCATGACGGTCACTTTATTGCCTCATTCACTGAATTTGGTAATGAAGATATAGATAATGACAGATTCACTGCTATATATGAATCAATTCCAACTGAAGAAAAGAAAGTATTCAGGGATAAGTTCATCCAGTATAGGAAGCTGGCAAGAAGTATCTACCCTAGTTTTTGGGCTGAACTACACCGTCCGCTATTAGATGTTCCAAATTTATTTGAAACATCTAATGATATCTATATTGTATCAGGAAAGGATGAAGAGTCTATATCATTCATTCTAAGTAAATATGGTTTAAACATACCCGCGAATAAAATATATGGGAGGATGACCGACAAAAACAAAACTCTTACCTTGCTAAAATCAATAGCCTTCGATAAAAACGAGGACATTCTATTTATTGATGACAATATCCAAAATGTTATTGATGCAGTAGATCATGGCATTCAATCATTTTGGGCTAATTGGGGATACAACATCCCTGAGCATAAATTAATGGCCCTTCAAAAAGGAATTAATGAATTAGATACCGAGGCTCTCTTGAAATTAGTCAAGAAACCCTCTTAACGCAATATTATTTAAATTTTTTCTGTATGAGGAGTAATAACTCATGGCGAAAGAAATACTATGTGGTTTTGGAGTGGGTGTAGATGCCGTTGCAGGCTGGCTATCTTCTTATGGGGGAGAAGATTCTCCAAGCGATATATCTCGCGGTATGTTCGCTGGCGAAGTAGGAACTCCACGTCTTCTGAATCTATTTGACCAGTTTAATATCCCCACCACCTGGTTTATGCCTGGTCATTCCATTGAAACCTTTCCTCGGCAAATGGAAGCAGTTGTCAGTGCTGGACATGAGGTAGGGGTTCATAATTACAGTCATGAAAACCCAATATCTATGTCGCCTGACCAAGAAAGAGAAGTCCTTCTAAAAGGCATTGATATGGTCACAAAATTAACAGGGAAGAGACCTACTGGATATGTCGCTCCATGGTGGGAATTTTCTCCTGTAACCACAGATCTTCTATTAGAAAATGGCATCAAATATGACCATTCACTAATGCATCATGATCATCAGCCTTATTATGTCAGGAAAGGTGATTCCTGGACCAAGATAGATTATTCCAAGACACCGACCGAATGGATGAAACCGCTGGTACGCGGAGAAGAGACGGACCTTATTGAATTACCCGCCAGTTGGACAATCGACGATATTCCTCCTTTCATGTTCATGAAAACAAAACCCAACAGCCAAGGTTTCATGAATCCCAGGGACATCGAGCAGTTGTGGAGGGAGCAATTCGATTGGGTCTACCGTGAGCATGAATATGCGATCTTTACTTTCACGATTCACCCGGACGTATCTGGACGCCCGCACGTATTAATGATGCTCGAACGCCTCTTGACTCATATGCTTGGTCATCCAGGGGTGAAATTCCTAAAATTGAATGACATTGCAGATGACTTTGCCAAGCGATCGCCACGGATAAAATAATGACATGGCAGCCGATAAGGCTGCCTGTATTATGTGTCTCAAACCATAAATCCGCTATTTTTTGATAGTTCGAGAATTCTGTCTCTGATTCGTGAAACGAGTGGGTTACGTAATGAGCTATCAATCCATACCAAATAGATTGAATTTATGGGGAGTCTCTCATGGACATTGACTTCAACGATCTGACCTCCTGCTATGCTTTGGGCGCATAAATACTCAGGCATCACAGTCCAACCAATATTTTCTCGGATCATTCTTTCTAAAATCCGCAAATCCGGTACAGTAATAGACGGACGAAGCAGTGCAAAAAATCGCGATGAATCCTGGAAAACCTCCCTTATCAAAGGTAACTGTTCATCGTAAGCTATTAGAGGAAGCTTCGACAGCGTATCAATTACGTCCTCGTTTTCTTTGAAATTGTCTGCTATGAGTGACGCTACCACAACTATTAACTTTTCCATTCCAATTTCAGCATATCCAAATTTCTGTTTATCCGGTATAGAAGTTGTGAAACCTAGTTGACAACTTCCGTCCAGAAGACAGCTGTATATGCGCTTCCTATTTCCTGTCAAAATTTTAAATTTAATACCTTCATTGAATAATATTTTCACCAAGTACGGTAATTTTGACCACATTAATTCTGCTGGCCCGATGAAAGATACTGTCCCCGAGGACTTTCTTGGACGTGATCTAAGCATCGACAACTTCAGTTCAATCGTTTCTAAATCTGAAGCCACCAATCTAGCCAATTCCTCCCCATCCACTGTAGCCACCACACCATGTGAACGACGAGTAAAGAGAACGCACCCGGTAAAAGCCTCAAGTGAATGAATGTGGGCAGACATTGCAGGCTGGCTTATGCCCAACCGCATTGCCGCTTTTGAAATCGAACCAGCTTTGTATACTTCAACAAAACTTCGTAACTGGACCAGATAGCTCATACTGCGCATCCTTAAGAGCCTGAAGCTCTCCGATTACGACATAAAATCGAAAGCCTGCACAGTTTTATGTTATAAACATGTTTCGTTAATGCTTCTACACATATTAACTTATTTTAACAATTACAGGATTTTATAGGGTAAGGATAGAACATATCAATATAACCCATTGATATACATTTTTTTGATGTGCGTTATATCTGGTTAGCATTAAGGTTTCAAGCATGCCATGAGATTCGGATTGGCTTGTTATCTTCTACTACATACTCTGGGAAGTGATAGTCGTTAAACCTTTAAATTGGCTAAACAATCATTGTATTTTTATCTATTAACGTTGACAACCCCAACTCAAATCGAGTTATCACAAATTCCGTTGGTCAGCGAAGCGGTTAGCTTCTGTTAGACCGGTTCGGACTACCTTTCGGAACATTAATCATCATCCCATGGTGCCCGTTTCCATTTTTCAGTCATGAAATCGATAAATACACTTAGCCTACGGGGTATAGGATCTCGCCGCGCCCGGACAACACTGATCTGAGATGTGTTTGCTTCCCAATCAGGCAGAACTCGGCAAAGTTTCCCAGCCCTCAATTCATCATGAATATCCCAAGTTTCTCGAAGAGATATGCCAAGCCCCGCCAAACTCCAGGCATGCAATACATCTCCGTTGTCACTGATAAGGTTGCCAGTAACGCTGATGCTTCTTTCATGACCGGCTTTACGTAACGTCCATGAATTGTGTAAAAAACCCGGGTAAGCGAATACTAAGCAGTTGTGATTTAAAAGATCTTCTGGTCGCTCAATAGGTGGATGATTCTTGAGATATTCGGACGATGCGATGAGAATACGTCTATTATTTGCTATTTTTCTGGCCAGAAGGCGAGAATCAGCCAGATCCCCCATACGAATAGCCAGATCGAAATCACCACTGTAAAGATCCTGGATTTGGTCAGATAACCTTAAATCAAAGCCCACCCTCGGATGTACCTGGCAGAATGCAGCGATCGCAGGAGCAACATATTTTCGGCCAAACGGTGCGGGCGCAGTCAAACGAATATTTCCGCTTAACTCCTCACTATCCCCTCGGGAAAGTTCCTTCATCTCATCCAGAACGGCTAACGCTACGCGAGCCCTCTCAGCTATAGCTCTACCCTCGTCTGTAATACGTAGATTACGGGTGTTTCTTTCAAAAAGTGTAGTGCCAAGTGCAGTTTCCAGCCTGGCTATCTGCTTGCTCACCATCTTGGGGAGTATCTGTAGGTCTCGTGCTGCGGCAGAGAAATTGTTTCTGTCGACGACGTGTAAAAACACTTCGAGGTCGTCATTTTTCAAGTTTATTTTGTTCATTTTGGGGTAAGTGTTTGTCCGTTTAGGTCTATTTAAAGGATAAATAGATTGTTCCACAATAAGACTCAATATGACAAGTCTGTTATGTCGCATGCAGTCAGAAGAATTTTGCTTTAAGTCCCCCCATATAGAGGAAGTTAAAATGCCTAAACGTATCCTGTTTGTATTGACCAGCCATGACCGTAAAGGTCAAGCCGAGAGTAAAGATGCCGCACCCAGTGGTTTCTATCTTTCTGAGGTGTCTCACCCCTACGATGTACTCACAAAAGAAGGATATGAAATTGATTTTGTTAGTCCCAAGGGGGGCAAGACACATGTTGACGGTTTAGACCTCAGCGATCCGGTTAACGCCTCCTTTTGGAATAATGATTCCTTACGCGAGGCGACTAAAACCACATTAAAACCCTCGCAGATTAATCCTGACGTCTATGACGCCGTCTTCTATGCAGGAGGGCATGCGACGATGTGGGATCTCCCTGACAATATAGAGTTGGCGGGTGTTTCATCACGAATTTATGAAAAGGGTGGCGTTGTCGCTGCGGTTTGTCATGGCCCCGCCGGATTGGTGAATATTCGGCTTTCCGATAATGAATATCTGGTTGCGGGAAAAAAGGTGTCAGCTTTTACCAACGATGAAGAACGTGCTGTAGGGTTGTACGACATTGTTCCATTCTTACTTGAAGACACGCTGAAGCAAAGAGGTGCTGAGCATCTTGCAGCCGCAAATTTTCAGCCACAGGTGATTGTCAGCGAGAGATTAGTAACCGGACAAAATCCCGCTTCCGCAAAAGGAGTCGCTGAGGCAATGCTGCCTTTGTTGGCTTCTATTGAAAATAGAAGAGCCTGAGTTATGAAAGAACGCATGCCTTTTGTTATATATGTCTTTGCACTCTGCGCTTTTGCTTTGGGATTCACTGAATTTGTCACGATCGGCTTAGTTTCCAGGATATCAGTTGATCTAAACGTCAGTGTCAGTCATGTAGGTACAGCGGTGACAGCCTACGCTCTCGGTGCCGTAATTGGTGCTCCGGGATTAACTGCGTTGGCAACACGATGGCCTCGTAAAAGATTATTACTTGTTGCTATGGGCCTGTTTACAGTTGGCAATGGTATCGTCAGTGCGTCTGAGTCCCTAACGCCTATGTTGATTGCACGATTTGCTTCCGGTTTAGGGCACGGAGTGTTTCTTGCTGTTGCTTCAAGTGTGGCAACCCAACTGGCTGGGCGACATCGTGCTGGCGCCGCTGTTTCGGTCGTTTTTGGCGGTCTTACAATTGCGTTGGCATTAGGCGTACCACTTGGTACCTACATCGGTAGTCTGTTGAGTTGGCAGTCTATATTCATGGCAGTAACGGCAAGTGGAGCGATCGGTTTCATTGGATTGGCAATGCTGATGCCCACGGATCAAAATGATCCCTCCTTGCAAGCAAATGCCATGGACGGTTTAAAAGCCATGTTCAACCCACTACTGCTTGCGGGAGCAGGAATTACAGTTTTGGCCTATGCAGGATCTTTTGCCCTGTATACGTATATTTCCCCGATTCTACTTCAGGTAACGCATGTAGACGAGCGTACGAGTAGTTTGCTTATGTTGGTCTACGGCGTGATGGCCGCTATCGGGAATGTCTGGGGTGGTCGCCTGACTGACAAGCAAGGTGCAGACCGTGCCGTGATGACAATTCTTATTGGTCTGGCGATCGTCCTCTTTGCTATGTGGTTCTCTGTCTCATCCTTAATGTTAATGGCACTGTTTATTGGGTTACTTGGAGCATTGACATACGCAGCGGTCCCCTCAATGCAAGCAAGAGTGATAGGGCTATCTCACATACATGCGCCTGAAGCTCCAGCTGTGGCAGCAGGACTGAATATTGCCGGTTTTAACGGAGGAATTGCATTAGGGTCGCTATTGGGGGGTGTAGCACTGGATGTTACTGGTCTTACAAGCCCTACTTGGGTTGGAGGCGGAGTTGTAATCGTTGGTATTTTGTGGATGTTATTACAAATAAATTCGAATAAAAGACGCACCACCTCCGATTACTCATGATAGTACACATAGCATTTAAAATGGCTCAGTGAACACCAAATCACTGAGCCATTTTATTTTACCTCTTTGAAAAATGTCACAACCAAACACAGGTTATTTTTTATTTTATAAAATCGGCCCATATCATTCTGATCTATTTCATATCAATCAGAATTTTAAACATCTTTCAAAAACACAGCGAAATTCATCAGCAATATCATTGTGTGAAAGGAGATGTATTATGTCAGACAATCCAACTTGCCTAAACATTAGAGATGGAATTCCAGACTGGATAACTATCAGGGAGGCGGTAAGACTTCTCAATGGATTGAATGGATGTAAAATAAGAAAAAGTGATTTTTATCGATTTGCTCTGCAAGGGAAAATTCGGTTTTCAATATATTTTCAATCCCCAATAACATTGAGGAAAATTAAATCACGAAATCATAAATTAAAGCTAAGACCAATAAAAGGTTCGTCAACGATGAAATCATTCATGCTTGCCGAAAGTTCCTTTGTCAGCGAAAACAATTTAACTTTCAGTACTGAAGGGAGATATATCCACCCTCTACAAAGAGTCATTGACACAACATTGCTCGGCTATGAATATGTCCTTATACAGCGTTTACTTGCACATTCATTAAAGATACCATCACCTGTAACAGGAGCAAAGTCGTATAATTATGGCATTACCGTTTGTTTATTGGGGGAAACGTTTCAACTTTTCGAAAAGATGACATGGCATGAAAGAATCGAACGACACGTAAAAAGGCTACCTAAAGATATTTCATCAGATGATTACGAAGATATAATACTAAACGCTACAAAGAAAGATTCGCATAAATATTATTTTCCTATGCATGAATTACCGAGCGATGCCTGCTTTGTCCTCAGAAAAAGTGAACTTGATAAGTTGATCAACAAACCGATCGAAAAAGAAATACTTCAACCGTCTCCAACTCGGATATCCACCCCTCTATCACGCCTCTTCTGGCTTGCCTGCAAAAATAATGAAACTATCAGTCCGTTAATCATGCAACCGTATAAACTATTGTCCATTTTTGAACAATGGGCATCTGAGGAAGGCATTACCGATCGATTCAGTGGCGACACACTGAAGACTGCGCTTGAGCGCGGCTCGCCCCTTTCCCTACCAACACAAAAGTGAGATGATGCCCTTCTCTATGAAAACCCGTATTAAGGATTGTATTTTCCGTAATACGGGCTCATCAGCTATCTCCACACCACTATATTGTGTTGTCGTGTGTTCTCCCGGCTAGCGCTATATCTGCCACAGGAGAATACCGTGACATCTCATCAGTTATTACGTCTGAAACAGGTTGAAGAAAAAACTGGCCTGAAGCGCTCTCAAATCTATCTGTATATGAAAGACGGCACCTTCCCCCGCTCAATCAAGATTGGTCCGGCCAGTATCGCCTGGCTCGAATCGGAAATTGACGAATGGATCAATATCAAATTAGTCCGCCGCTCAATAGGCTGAAGGGAGAAAACACCATGATTATCCCGTCACTTAATTACGCCGTATTAACCGATGCCCTGCATGCATTAAAGGATGGCAACATTCGTTACTGTGAATCGCTAGGATTCACTTTCGACGAAATGAATGCCCTCAACCAGTTGTCGCTAGACGAGCTGTTTATCATCAGTCGTGAGTCTGCGCAGTTTTTGGCTGTGACGGTTCATCATGACGCGTTACGCCTGCTTCTGGCAAAATCCCATGAGGAGGTTCTGCAGCAACAGCGTATCAACGACGCCATCCGGCTGGGTGGTTCAATTGCACTTCTCAACAAGTATTTTGGCCTCACCTCCAACGAAGTTTGCCTTCGCCGCCGGTTACTGGGCGTCCGTGTGCCTTATGGCCGGACGCCAGAGCCGGACGAAGATACGGATGCGGCCATCTGGCTGCAATGGCAACAATGCCGGGTGGCCAGTCTGGAATCAACCGATGCGCTGGACGCCATGATGCAGGTAACGCAAACCCTGCTGGCGAAAGTCGAAGGATTGTCACTGACCATCGTCTGGAAGCGTATCGCACTTTGCGAGCGGGAGGCGTCAGACCGGAGGGCCGCACATGCCGGATGAGATCGACCGCGATCAGGAATTTAATGAGCAACGACTGGAGGAGATGATTGAACAGAGTCGTTTTAAGCCAGGGCCTACGCCATCATTATTCCATTGTCGTGTATGCGGTAAGCCCATTCCTGAAAAGCGACGGCTGGCACTGCCGGGCATAACCACCTGCACGGAATGTCAGGAAAAACTTGAACGTCGAAGACGTTAATAATGGTCACAGAGACATGCAGGAATACTTCCCCTGCATGTCTCTATCATTAACTATAAATACACAGTCGTCCTTATTAACTATTTCACTTCCTTTTATCTCACAGAGTCCCCCTTCCACCGCTAATTTATCTCTCTCATTTTAACTTTGAATTTATCGTTTATATACCGCACCGGATATCTGATCCTGAAAGCGTCATTACATAATAGTCACCCGTATTGACGTTAATTCGCCTGAATCAGGCATTGCTCTTTAAAAATAAGGTTCGGGCTGTCACGAAACCACAATTCAGGGTGCCGCTGAATGTTCTCGCTGACCCGTTAAAACCGGAATGCAGAATTGGGATGTGACATTGATTTAACTCATCGTTGTTTTTAGTAGAGGAGGACTCATGCGAAAACCCATTTATCACGTATTTGTCACCCAAGAAAGTCAACCCGATGCACAGGGCGAAATAAACACGTATTGGACCAGGGTTGGCGTGGCGTTCGCTCATAACGGTAAGTCTGGCCTGAATATCATGCTGACACCCGGTATTGCTGTCTCCGGCAAGCTGGTGCTGCTTGAACCCAGAGAAGATAGCGGCATTTCGCAGGATACCGTCTCTGCTTAATCCGCTTTTGACCTTTCTCCGGCAGGGGCTTGGTATACACCCGCCGGGCTGACTGTTAAGAGGCCACCATGCTTTCCACCACCGTATTTCTGGCGGCGGCCATGCAGTGCGCCCCCAGCGTTCACCCATCCACGGCGCTTGATGTGGCGCGGGTCGAATCCGGTTTGAATCCGTATGCCATCGCTGAAATTCTGCCCGATGGCAAAGGCGTGACTTCACATTTCCCCGCAAGCAAAGATGAGGCCGTCAGCATCACTAGACAACTGACGGCACAGGGGCGACGCTATTCGGTCGGGCTGATGCAAATCACCAGCACCAATTTCCGTCATTACGGCGTGAGCGCCCGTGACCTTCTTGACCCCTGTACCAACCTGTCCGTCTTTGAGCACATCCTCACCGACTGCTACCGCCGCGGCGGTTCCCTCAAGCGTGCGCTCAGTTGCTACTACTCGGGAAATTTCACGACCGGCCAACAGCCGGAATCTGCGTTTAACCACACCAGCTACATCCAGCGCATCGGCTACGCCGTACCGTCAACGCGGCAAGACCGGCGGCGACCTCCCGCCGAAAAGCTCGTGCCGGAAATCCATTACCCCGCCGCCGTCTTGCGTGGCGAGCTTACCGATAACGCCACGCCAGTTCTGACATCCCTGCGCTACCCCAATGCTGTGATACGCGGCGCGTTACCCATCCCTGCCCCCCAGGAGAAACAATGATGAAACGAAAACAGACTGACTGGCCCGTCCTCTCTTCCTTGTTAATGACAAGCCCGGTGCTGGCAGCAGACAGCGGATTTAATAAAGCCAATGAGACGCTGAGCAACACTTCCACAGGCCTGCTCGGGCTGGCCGCCGTCACCATCACGCTGGCCACCATGTGGGTGGGATACAAAGTCTTGTTTGACGGCAAGAGCCTGCATGACATGCGCAACGTCATCATTGGCGCCATCCTTATCGTCGGTGCGTCAGGTTTCGGTGCCTACTGGGCGTCATAAGGGAGGTAACGATGGCTACGCTGAACAAAGCGCTGACGCGGCCTGCCGCCATAGCAGGCATTCCCCTCGTGCCGTTCGTGATGGTCAGCGGGGCCATCGTCCTGCTGGCGGTTTATGTCAGCTATTACCTGGTATTACTGCTTATTCCCGCCTGGCTGGAGATGAAGGCAAAGGCCAGAACCGATATTCACTATTTCGGGTTGCTCTGGCTGGCCTTTAAAACCCGTGGCCGGTTTGGCACCAATAAACATTTTGGTGCCAATGCCTTGCTGGCAAACCGCTATGACGCCGTCGACGTCTCGGAGTTTATTGAAAAAATGAAGTTAAACGAGCGCGTTACGCTGGATAAATACATTCCGTATTCCTCCCATATTCACCCGCACGTCATCAGAAACCGCCAGGGGGATTTGGTTGCCAGCTGGGAGCTGGAGGGCACCGTTTTTGAATGCGAGGACGAACATCACCTGACGTTAATGGCGACGCATCTCAATAACGTGATTCGTGCATATGAAGGCCTGCCTATCACTTTCTATATTCACCGTATCCGGGAAAAGTACCACGATGCCTTTGACACGAATTCAGGTATTCCCTTTTCTGATGAAGTGACCCGGCTTTATTACCAGCCAATCAACGAAAAGCCGTTCTGGCGGCACCGGCTGTTTTTCACCGTCTGCTATGCGCCCTTCTCTCCGCTTGAGAAAAAGGCCATGAAGGCGCAGCCGTCCGGTAAACGCAAAGCGGCGCTGGATGATGCCCTGAACGTGATGCTGGAACACCGGGAGGCGCTGGCGTCTGCCTTGTCCCGCTATACGGCGACGCCACTGGGGATGTATGAAGGCAACGGGCGGGTTTATTCCGCCCAGCTGTCCTTTTATCACCGCCTGCTCACCGGCAAGTGGCAAAAGGTGGCGGTCACGCGTGCGCCGTTTTATGAAACGCTAAGCACGCCGGATGTCTTTTTTACCACCGACACCGCCGAGTGCCAGACGGTCGGCGGCTCCCGTTTTTTCCGCAGTCTGGAAATCAAAGATTATTCGCCTGAAACCGCGACCGGCCTGCTGGACGCGCTGATGTATGCCGAAAGCGAGTACGTGCTGACGCAGTCCTTCACCTGCATGGCCCGCGATGAGGCGCAGAAGCATATTCGTCTGGCGGAAAAGCGCCTGAATTCGGCGGACGACGACGCCATTTCACAGCGCGAAGAGCTGATTGTCCTGCGTGACCTGCTCCAGTCCGGGCATGTGTCCTGCGGGAAATACCACTTCTCCCTGCTGGTATCCTCAGACAGCGCCGAGCAGGTGGTGAAGGACACCAACGCGCTGGCGCAGCCTTTCGCCGACCTCGGCATCATGACAACGCTGTCCACGCTGTCGCTGCCCGCCGCGTACCTGGCGCAACTGCCGGGGGTATATACGCTACGCCCCCGTCTGGTGGCCGTCAGCAGCCAGAACTTTGCCGACCTGGCGAGCCTGCACAACTTTCATTCCCACAAGCGGAGCGGCAATCCCTGGGGCGACGCCATCGGGATACTGAAATCCCCTGGCGGTGGCGGGTATTACCTTAACCTGCACGACAGCCAGAGCGGACGGAATGACTTCAACGAAAAAACGCCGGGTAATACGGCGATTATCGGTAAAACCGGCTCCGGGAAAACGATGCTGATGACCATGATGCAGCAACTGATGCAGAATTACCGCAATCCGGCGACGTTCTCCGCCTCAGCCACAATCCAGCGGTTCACAACGGTCTATTTCGACAAGGACCGGGCGGCGGAGATGGCGATACGCCAGATGGGCGGACGCTACTTCCGTATCCGTACCGGCACGCCTACCGGGTTTAACCCGTTTTCGCTTGCTCCAACCCGGCGGAATATCAGCTTTATCAAACGACTGGTGCGCATGCTGTGCGGCCGCAACGGCAAGCCGCTCGATCCGCGCGATGAGGAGCGCATCAGTGCCGCCGTGGATACCATCATGCTCGACTACCCGCCCGAATACCGCAAGTTCGGTATCACCCGGCTGCTGGAAGTCCTGCCGGAACCGCCAACCCCCGACGCCCGCCTCAACGGGCTACGCATTCGCCTTAAACAGTGGGCGCAGGGCGGCGAGTTCGGCTGGGTATTTGACAATGAGGAGGACACCTTCAACATCAGCGATGTCGAAAATTTTGGTATCGACGGTACGGAGTTTCTCGATGATGACGATATTCGCGGCCCCATCACGTTTTATCTGCTTTACCGCGTCACCAGCCTGCTGGATGGTCGCCGGCTGGTGATGTTCATGGACGAGTTCTGGAAATGGCTGGCCGATATCGAATTTTCCCGATTCTCGCTCAATATGCTGAAGGTGATCCGCAAGCTGAACGGTATCTTCGTCCCCGCCACCCAGTCGCCTGACGAAGTTGTCAAGCACCCTATTGCTCCGGCGATTATTGAGCAGTGCAGCACGCAGATTTTTCTCGCCAACCCGAAGGCCAGCCGGGCGGATTACGTGGAAAAGATGAAAGTGCCGGAAAGCGTGTACGACATCGTCAGAAACCTCGATCCGGGTGAGCGCTACATGGTGGTTCTGAAAACGCCGTTACGCGCGGGTGAAACCCGGCCTTTTGTGGCGATGGCGAAAATGGATTTATCGGGCCTCGGGAAACTTACCAAAATGCTGAGCGGCAGCGAAGACAACCTGAAACTGTTCGACACCCTGTATCAGGAAGGAATGCAGCCTGATGACTGGAAAGCCGCCTTCCTTGAACAAGCTCTGTAATATTCATGACGGAGGTAATGAACATGCGGTTCAGAGATATCATACTGGCGTTATCACTGTTAATTTCCACCCGGGCGATGAGCGCCGGAATACCGGTATTCGACGCCGTACAGAATACCGAATCCATGAATCAGTGGATCCAGAAACTCCAGCAGTGGCAGGAAACCGTTACCCATTACAGAAGTGAACTTGATGCCTACAAGCAGCAATTAGCCACCGCGACGGGCGTGCGGGACGTTCAGGCATTTCTCCGCGAGGCCAAAAGTCTGAAAACCGATATTGATAATCTTCGTCAAAACGGTATTTCACTGGATGACCTGCTGAGCAACCAAAGCGGGTCATATTCTTCTGAACTTAATAGCTTGTATAACAAATATAAAACCTTCGATACCTGTAACCCGTCCAGCACTTCACAACGCTATCTGGACAGTTGCAAACAGATGATCCTGAATCAGGCTGTAGCAATAGAAAATACGTCCGAGGTTGAAAACAAGATCACGGGCACGCTCGGCGATATATCAGATTTATCAGACCGTATTGCTAATGCGCAGGATTCGAAAGAGTCACAGGACCTGGCTAACGCCATCGCGGCCAAAAGCGTACAATTAAATGCGCTGACCAGCCAGTGGGAGATGTCAGTCAAACAGACTGAACAGCGGGCAACGCTGCTGGAACAGCAAAAACAGAAGGCCTTTGAGCAACAGCAATTAACTGCGCCCGTTGCCGATCTGAACTCTCTATAGGGAGGTTAACATGTTAAACCCCGTATTAACCTTGTGCGTCATGTCAGGCATTCTCGTTTTATCAGGTTGTAAAGAGACGAAATCAGAAGCCTGGTATAAAGAACATCCCGATGAAACCTATAAGGTCTATACGCAATGCCTCAGGGATGGCGAGGCAAGCGACAACTGAGAGTTTGCGCACCGGGCAGCACTTATGTTTGCCCAGGCCGGCAAACCCGGCATCAGGGAAAAATTCGAGACGCTGTTTCAGCAGGAAGCCCAAAAAAGAAAATCTGTCACTCAGTAATATTCCCACCAACAAAAACAGGGATCCCTCCCTGTTTTTATCCCCTGTCTGTTCCTGACTAATGAGAGGCACCATGTCCGGTGGTATTTTTGTTGGTATGGACAAAAACATCATGGATGGGCTCAATGCCGTGTTAGAAGGTCAGTCTTCTACCTACGGCACCCTTATCAGTGTGATTATCGTCAGTTCCTTCACCCTGTTTATTACGTATCGCGGGTATCAGACGCTTGGCGGCAAACTCCAGACACCGGTCGAAGACGTTGTCTGGGATGTGGGGCGCATGTTGCTGATCACCACCTTTGTTTTAAACCGCGATGGCTGGCTGAATGCCGTCATTGCGGCCATTGAAGGGCTTAAGGACGGTATCAGTGGCGATGATAATGTCTGGGCGCTGCTCGATACGGTGTGGGAAAAGGCACAAGCGCTGGGGCAAACGCTGTTCAATTTGGACACTTCAACCTACGTTAAAGTGAATGGCGGTTTTGCCGAGGTGCTGGTCTGGGCCGGTGCAATCGTTCTGTTACTGGCGGCAACCTTTGTCAACCTGCTAGCCGAAATCACCATTCTGTTAATGACCACCACCGCCCCACTGTTTATTTTCTGCCTGCTGTACGGTTTTCTTAAACCCATGTTTGATAACTGGCTGAAAACACTATTTACCGCAATCTTAACGATCATGTTCTCTGCCCTGTCTGTCCGGATCGCCATCAACTACCTGAATAAAATACTGGATGCCGCCACAGCAATGTCTGCTGAAAGCAATATGGTGACCCTGGCGGCGCAATGTTTGCTGGCCGGGATTGCGGCAGGCGTCGTGGTGTATTTTTCAGCGAAAATAGCCACTGCGCTGAGCGGTGCCGCCGTACAGGCCGTGTTACAGGGGGCTGCGATGAGCGGACTGCGCGGGCTGGCAAGCAAATCTGCCGACGTCGCCGGACCCGGCATAAAGACAGGGGGCCGACTGACCGCCAAAGGTGGCATGGCGGCAGCAGCGACCACCGGCAGATTCATTGCCACAGGTGTGGGCAAAACCGTGAGCGCCTGGCAGAAACGTGCCACCGCCATCGAAAGCATGAAACGCCAGAATCAGCAGCGTCACCGTTAATCCTCCCGACCGCTAATCTCATTCCCCCGTCACGCCGTGGCCTCTGCCAGCGGTGCGGCTTTCCTGCATTAATCCGATAAGAGGCTTCCATGAAATTCAGCATCTTGCTTCTGATGCTGTGCGCGCTTTCCGGCTGCACGCAGCATCACGGCGACCTCCCGCCTGTGTCCGGCGATCCCCAGCCGGTTAATTCCCCCGCCATAATCCAGGAGCTGACTCACCATGTCTGATATTCAGCACATCATTAATGTCTCGCGCTCTTTTGAATCCATCCTGCTGGAAAAGGAAGAGCGTTCCCGCAAAACCGCCTGGCGGGTGGCCGCTGCCGGGCTGATTCTGGCTGCACTGGCAATTACGGCCATGATTATTCTGCTGCCGCTGAAAACCACTGACATTGAATTGTGGTCGGTGGATAAACAAACCGGTCGTTATGAGTATATGACACGCCTTAAAGAGCGGGATATTGCGTCTGAAAAAGTGCTGGCTCATTCACTGGCGGCACACTATGTCCGACTCCGTGAAGGGTATAATTATTTCTCCCTCCAGCGTGATTATGACGACGTACAGTTATTTAACAGCGACAGCGTGAACCGGGATTATCTGGACGGGTTTAACGGCGACCAGGCTCCGGACGTTGTTTTTAATAAAGCCGAATATGTTGTCTATATCGACATTATTTCTAATGTGCATGCGCCTGCCACCGGACCGGATAACCTGGCAACACTGCGTATTAAGCGCACTCTCCGCCGTATTTCTGATAATTCAGTGAAAACGGACTTCTGGAATGTCCGCCTCACTTACCGCTATGTCCCGCATCAGCAACTGACGGACAGCCAGCGTGAAGTGAACCCACTGGGCTTTATCGTCACCAGCTACCAGCGCGATAAAGAACTGAGGAGTGAATGATGCTGAAAAACATCCTGCTCCTGACGGGCTTACTGGCGTCATACGCGACATGGAGCGCCGCCATCCCGCGCGGCAGCGGCTATGACAGCCGGATGCAGAACGTATCGTATAACAGCCAGAACGCCACTGTCGTCAATACCCGCCCTGGCTACGTCACCACGCTGCTGTTTGACGACGATGAAGCTGTGATTGATGCGCAAGCCGGTTTTCCCAAAGGCTGGACGGTAACGAAAAGTGATAACCGGGTGGGCGTCAGCCCGAACCCCATCACCCAGCCGGTGACGGACGCCAGCGGCAACAACGTCAGCCAGGTATTTTTGCCCACGGCGAAGGACTGGAAGACCAACCTCTTCGTGGTGACATCAAAGCGTGATTACAGCCTGGAGTTGAACGTGCTGGACCACGATTCATCCGCGCAGGCGTTCGTTATCCGCTACCACTATCCAGTCGAGGTTCGCCAGCAATCCGCCGCCGCCAGCGCCGCGCGTCAGATGCAGCAGCGTGAAAGATGGGAAAAGCAGCAGATAGCGGCTGCATTGGGACAGCCCAGCACCCCACGCAACTGGCGCTACACCAAACGGGTAGCCGCTGGTTCGACGTCCATCGCACCGGATTTTGCCTGGGACGATGGCCACTTCACCTGGCTCGGATTTTCGCCCATCAGAACCCTGCCTTCCGTTTTTCGGGTGGTTAACGGACGGGAGCAGGCGGTCACGCCCCGGACAGTTAAGCAGGGTAATTACACCGTGATGGTGGCGCCGGCAGCGCCACAACTGGTGTTGCGTTACGGCACTTCGGTGGTAGGGATCGAAAACGACGGATTCGGGCGCATCCCGATAACCCGCAGCGACACTGTTTCAGCGTCCGTTACGCTGGAGGCGAAATGACCGATAAATCTGTCCCGGACGAACCGGAAAAAACCACCGCAGAGCGGGAAGCGGAAGCCCGCGAACGCGCCCGTGCGACAATGGCGTATCAGGAATCGGAGCAGAAAACACCACCCGGCCAGCCGGAAGTGACCCGTTTTCGTAAGGCATCCGGTCGCCGCACGCTAATCGTCAGCCTGCTGAGTCTGGCGCTGGTGATCGCCCTGGCATCCGGTGGCGATCGTCTTTTCAGGGCATTGAAAGGGGGTAATGAGAAAGAAGCCGACACCGCGCCGCCGCCCTCCACCGGGAAAACGCTGCATGAGCGTCAAAATCTGGGCATGGACAGTAACCCGTTTGGCCTGTTCGGGCCGCACATACAGGACGGAACAGACCCTGCCAGCCATGCCGTCACTTCCGCACCCACCCCGCCACCGGCACCAACCGCCCTGAACAAGGCAGCCGCGCTGGCTGACGGGGTGAACAACGCCCGAACAATGCCGGGCGATAATGCACGCACGTCCCCGGGTGAAACGCGCAGCCACGCAGAAACATCCGACAGTGGGTCATCATCCACGACGTACACATCCTGCCCGTCAGTACTGACCAGGGGGAAGGATGGCAGCCTTCGCTGCCCGGAGACTGCCGCGCCGGAAACGGGCAACAACGACAATCCGGGCGTCGCCCATGTCACCGGCGTCAGACGACTGGGTCTCGATCCTGATCTCTATATCCCGGTGGACCGCTATATCCCGTGTTCGATGATGTGGCGCTTCGTGTCCGATGTTGGGGGGCATATTTCCTGCCTGGTCAGTGAAGATGTTTACAGCGCCAGCAACCATGTGACGCTGATCCCGGCGGGAACGGTCGCCCGTGGCATCTACCGCACCGGGGCACTGCAGCACGGACGCAGCCGGATGTTTGTGCTGTGGACGGAGCTGCGTACGCCTGAGCCCGGCAGCCTGCAAATCCCGCTAACTGATACGCAGGCCAGCGGCCCGCTCGGCGAGGCGGGGATCTCAGGTTGGATCGACAACCATTTCTGGGAGCGCTTCGGTAATGCCCTGATGCTCAGTACCGTGCAGGACGTGGCTGCGGCGGCGTCGGATGCTGCCCCGGGGAAAGACCGCAATACCGACTACACCGAAAACACCCGCGCCGCCACGGCGGAAATGGCGAAAACGACGCTGGACAACAGCATCAATATCCCGCCCACCCTGTACCTGAATCAGGGTGATGTCATCGGCATCATGACCGGCACCGATATTGATTTCTCATCCGTCTGGCAGCTGCGACTGAAAAAGAGGTGGTATGAACGCTGAAAATCTGTCGCTGGATTTTATGAAAAACCAGCTGTTTGGTGATTTTATTGCGCAGGACGGCCTGACGGAAATTGCCGTTAACCGGCCGGGTGAACTGCATACCAAAATCCGGGGGAAATGGCGAAGACATGAAGCCCCGATTACGCTGCGCCAGTGTTACGCCTTTGCCAGAGCGCTGGCGTCCTGGCAGGAAGATAATATCGACGACACCTCGCCGATCCTTTCCGCCACGCTTGAATCAGGCGAGCGCATTCAGGCCATTATTCCCCCGGCCTGTGAGCGCAATACCGTATCCATTACGTTGCGCAAGCCCTCATTCGGGCAGAAAACGCATCAGTCATGGATTGATGCGGGATTTTATAACCGGGTCAGCGGTCTGGAGCGAACGGAAGGCAAAGATGTTGAACTGACCCGCTATTATCAAGGTGGGGATATTTCCCGCTTTATGGAAAAAGCGGTGGAATACGGCAAGACGATTTTTATCGTCGGTGAAACGGGCTCCGGTAAAACCACCTATATGAAAACGCTGCTGCACTCTATTCCCCGGCACCTCAGGCTGACCACCATCGAGGACAACCCAGAAATCCGGTTCTATCACCACACCAACTATGTCCATCTCTTTTATCCGGCGGATGCCGGGGATAATGCCATTGTCACGCCCGGCAGACTGATACGCGCCAATTATCGTATGAACCCTGACCGGATATTACTGGCTGAAATTCGCGGTCGGGAAGCCTGGGATGCACTGAAAATCGTCGGTTCCGGGCATGAGGGATTAATGACCTCCCTGCATGCGGGCAGCCCGGAAGAATGTATTGAAGGGCTCATTGACCGCTGCTATGAAAATCCCGACTGCCGGAACATGCCTTTCGACGTGCTGTTACGCAAGGTGCTTAAGAGCATTGATGTGATCGTCAGCATTGATATTCACGGTGACATACGCCGCATGAGTGATGTTTATTTTAAACCCCTTCATCTCAAAGACATGAGAGGTGTATTCAGAAAAGGACTCCAATAAATAACATATCCAAATACGCTACCCTCGTTTAAATATGAAGGTGACCGAAATGAAAAAAGCAATATCCTCCGCATTATTGCTCTGCATTATGGCGTCATATTCAACTTCCGTCATGGCCGCTGACGCCTGTGAAGTGGTGTTATGCATGTACGGTAAAGCCACCGGGAACGGCGGCGGCAATGAATGCCATTCGGCCGAACGTGCATTCTTTAATATCGTGAAAAATAACAAGCACGGTTTTCTGCCGGAGCATACTGCCGATGCCAGAAAATCGTTCTTACTCGAATGTAATTCGGCAGACCCGACCATTATCAGCCAGATTATCAGTAAATTTGGCCGCATGCGTGGTTAATTAACGGAGGTTATCTTTATGACGAAACCGGGTTTTATTCAGCATCCCTGGACACATCAGCGCGGGGATTCCATGCGCGCAGCCTGTGTTATTGAGCACATTGAAAATGAGGCGATGCGTGGATGCGGCCTTTATTATGAAATTTATCACTACCGGATTATATGCCTGTTATTGCAATTACTGCAAACGCTGAACCCCACTGACAGAATAACGCTGACAGAGGAAGCCAACCGGCGAGGGTTTACGCTGGATGAAACCAGCATTAAAGAAAGTCGTCAGTGTTATTCTGACATCATCAGGGAAATCCGCGAGAGCCACTATTAATCCCTGTATTAATTTTATTCGCAGGTCCCCTATAGCGGCAAAATATTTCAGCCGAATCAGGCTTAAGGCGTGGTGGTTTTCCGGTTTTTACGGCCCAGCACATTTTTCGCGAATTAAGGCGTGAAGAAATGCGGGCCGTAAAAATGAGGCAGCGGACAGAATTATTTTCGCGGGTTAAGGAGCGAAAATAGTTCAGGCACCGCGCCTCACCGGCAAACAGCCGCGCCCACGCGGATTTTGCCGGCCGGGGGGAGCCGAATAAATTTCGCCGCCCCAGCGAGCGAAAAGCTGTCGCCCACGACAGCGGTTTATTTGGGGGGCATCGCCCCGCACACCGTCGCGGCTAAGTCTCCGGCCAAAAGCCGGTAGCGTGGCGCGACCACCCTCTTTAAAGGTCAGCTTCCCTTTTATTCCCGCTGCGAGGAACGAGCAAAGGGAAGAAAAAGGCGAAAGCGACCGTCTTAAAGGGGGTGGTCGCGCGTAGCGGGCGACGGTGTGCCGCCGTTGACGTTGGGGGTTTTGGCGTGGCGTCCAGCTGCGACATTACCCCCATGCGACATATCATAAGGGCGTCCAGCCCGCATGAACTGGCGCAGGCCGTTTCGAGCAGTAAAGCATGCTTTCCTGCACATGGCCGCATAGCGGCCACCTTCTTTACCCCGGACGTTCGCCCCGCCTTTTCGCCCGACACCGTGGGGCGAATTGATGGGGCGATGTCATGGGGAGAACCGCTGACGAAGGAGGCATCGTGATTTTGAATAAGCTGGCCGTTTCACTGTCGCCGATAGTGAATGGCGCGCTGAGCTTCATTGCTTTTATGCAACAGCATCAGCTGATGCTGGCGCTGTTATCGGGGCTGACGATGCCGTTTTTCGCGTCGATGAAAAGCGATGAACGGCAAAAAGCCCCGTTGTGGCAAAAGCTGATTATTGCTTTCTCCATAGTCTGTTTTCTTTGCGGTACGATGGGGCCGGTACTTATCTGGATTTTCCAGTGGCTTTATCGGGGCCGTGTTATCGCCAGCATTCCCGTTCTGGCATGGCCGGTGCTGATTACCTTTACCGTAACAGGTTTTATTTTCCATATTCTGCTGCGCAGGGTATTAACCCCTGAATTAGATAAAATAAAGAAACGCCTCGTCAGGAAAACCACGCTTGAACGGGAATTACGCACCGATGTCCGTACTGTGAAATCCCTGCTGCCGGAAACATTGCATTATGACCCGCTGGATTATATCGACCTGAACAAAGGGTTATTTATTGGCATGGACCGCGATATTCAGCCGATGTACCTGCCGTTAAAAGACTGGCAAAAACAACACGCGGATATCATCGGCACCACCGGCGCCGGTAAAGGCGTTGCCACCGGGATATTACTTTACCAAAGTATTCTGGCCGGTGAAGGCGTATTTGTTATGGACCCCAAGGATGATGAATGGGCACCACACCTTTACCGAAAAGCCTGTGAAGATGCAGGGAAGCCCTTTGCCTTAATTGACCTGAGGAAACAGGCATACCAGTTAAACCTGATTGAAGAGATCACCGCCGATGAACTGGAAGAGCTTTTTGTTGCTGGTTTCAGTCTGGCAGAGAAAGGTCAGGAGTCGGACTTTTATCGCATTGATGACCGGAAAGCGGCCCGGATAGCCGCGCAGTTTGTCACCCGTAATACTGCCTCAACCATTCGGGATGTGTATAACGGAGACTACGTTCAGGGCATTGCAGATAAGATAAAAGCCTTTTTCGGGAAAATTGAAGAGCTGGCCTTACTCAATGCCATTAATGCCCCCACCGGATTTTCGCTTAATACGATATTTGAGGAAGGTGGTTGCTGTTATGTGATTGGTTCAATGCGCAACAGCAAAATCATTACCGCGCAGCGCATGCTGCTGGTTCGCCTGTACCAGCTGGCAGAAAGGCGTGAGCGAGTGAAAGACGTGCCCCGCCCCATTGCTATTTATCTTTCGGAACTGAAATACCATTTATCCAGGCCCGCGCTGGAAGGTTTAGGCGCGGCACGCGATAAAGGCGTGCATATTATTATGGACCATCAGTCGATTGCCGATTTAAAAGATTGTCCGGCAGATTTGAAAGGTGACGCCGTTGTCGGTGCGGTGGTTGAGAACGCCAAATTCAAACTGGTTTACCGTGTCATGGACCCGGACACCGCGGAATGGGTAGCCAGGATGTCAGGCACCATATTAGTCGATGATGAGGTCCGCAAAGCGAAAACCGATGCCGTGCTGACAGAGACTATCGACGATGAACGCACCATCAGGCAGGCCGAGCGTTTCTTTACCGACAGCAATATGATCTTGAACCTACCCGATTTTGTCAGCTTCATCTTTACGACAAAAGCACTCCCGGCTGCTTCGCTGATTTCGCCCATCAGGGTGAAAAAACGCGAACTGGAGATCAGTGCAGTGCCGCCCGCGATTGCCGCCACCGCCGCAACGGTAAACATCACCCTGGATTTTAACGAGGAGGAAACCTCCCCCCGACCGTCATCAACGCCGGATATCACCAAAACTCGGCCTGATCTTTTTTTTGATACGGACGAAAAAGATACAACAACACCGATTGCCGATAAAGAGGATAACCCGTCATTGCTGGATTTTTAAAGGGGGGAATGATGCTGATCACCGCATACCGCGAACGCCAGACGCGACACCGCGAAAAAATACAAAAACTGCTGAATTTCCTGAAAGAAGAGACGTACAGTGACTTTAAAACACTGATGCTTCTCTTCGGCTTCAGGGATCATAAATCGCTGTATTCCCTGCTTTCAAAAGTCGAGGGCATGGGGTTAATACAAAAGCACGTCCTGGTATCACGCACGATGAAAATTTCATTGTGGGGCATTACCAGTGACGGGATAGCCGTTGTGTTAACACCCGACGATGCACTTTTCCCGGCGCGGTTTGAGCCGTCAAAAGTTACCGGCTGGACGCTGGAGCATCACCTCGATAATCAGGTCGCCCGGATCATCCTTGAGCAAAAAGGCGCATCCGGGTGGATCAACGGCGATCGCACAACCTTCCTCAGTCGTTACCAGGTCAGTCACCGGCCGGATGGGCTGATCACCTTTCCCGGCGGCACCGTGATCGCCATAGAGACCGAGCGCAGCCTAAAAACTAAAGCCCGTTATCAGTCGATCATCGCCAGCCATTTACTGGCCCGGACCCGTAAAGACTGGATTTACGTTTTCTATATCGTGCCGGATCCGCAGAAAAAGCGCGGTCTTGAACGGTTGTTTGACAGCATCCGGCACGTCATCGTTAACCACCAGCACATCCCGCTGGAAACCCGCCACCGAAATGTCTTCCGCATCTACACGCTCGACGAGTTGCAACGGCTGGATTTAGGCAACTTCATATAGTTGTTCTGTATCACCAACTGCCCCAACCAGCCCACCAGCAGTGCAACGACCAGAAGTAATGCCCTACCGAAATACTCCCCCATCATCAGAATAGACAGGAGTCCAGAATGGACAGAGAAACTGACCGACTTTCGGACGTACTAACCGAAATGAGCGCAAAAGCGCTGGTCACATGGATGACGTGACCTGCTCCCCATTGTTTCATACATTTCGATAAGAGTAAGCTTTTGAAACCTCTCCCTTAGGTCGTTGCCGACTGTAAGGTTGAATTTTGTTTTAACAGAGAACACTGCCAGATCAAGTCTGAGGCAATATTTATAAAGGGCTGAGCGGGCTCTTTGCCGCCCGCCCTGCAGCCTGAGAATTTTCCTGGCATCAAGTACCAGGAAAATTCTCAGGGGGAATTATACCCCCCTGAAACAAGCTTTACTCTGCCCACTTACCTACAAGATTAAAGCTACATTCTTTTGTGGCTTCTTTCCCCCTGCCCTCAGGCTTTATCCACCAAATAACGATGCGCTTTGGATGCCGCGCTGGCGGCCTTGAAAATATAGCGTTTGTCGTTCTTCAGTGCTTTCAGCCAGGAAGCGATATAGCTTTCATGCTGCACCTCTCCAACGATCCCCAGATCCGCCATCAGGAACGCGCTTCCCAGTTCGGCGATCAACTCCTCAAACGCATACCCTTCACTGCCAAACTTCCCTTTCATTTCACGGTTCAGCCGACTTTTTGCCCCGCTCCAGTGAATCAGCTCATGCAGACCGGTGGCGTAGAAATTGGCAGCATCGGTAAAAAGACAACGTTCCGGTAAACGGATTTCATCGGTTGACGGTGCAAAAAAGGCGTTTTGTCCCTTCTCAATGATGGTTGCACCACTGTTACGGAAAAGCGCTTCCGCACGCGGTAACGGCTCAAAGGTCTCTGCCGGACAAACGGCCTCGTCACTCAGAGGCAAACCATCAATTTGCTCAACATTAAACACGGTGAACGTATTCAGCATCGGGATATAGTCAGTTTCTCCGTCGTCATTTTCCTTTTCCAGCGTGGTATAGAAAATGGCGGTAGTGCCGTGTTCTCCCTTGCGCACCTGCCCGCCTTCCGCTTTTGCCTGCTTGTAGGTCATCCAGCGCGAATCACTGAATCCCTGTTTTGAGGCACTGCACCATAGCAACATGATATTCATTCCACTGTAAGCAGCACCAGTCGCGTAGTTTGAAGGTAATCCTGACATGCCTGGTACGCGCTGCCACGGGCAGGACCACGGCTTAACGCCTGTTTCAAGGGCAGAAATGATGCTGTCAGTGACTGTCTGATAAATATCTGTTTTGGTTCTGGAAAATTTCGTTTTTGAGGAGCCTGACTGCTCCAGCGGGGATACGCTGGTCGCCGGTGCGGGGTTAGGGGCGCTAGTCTGGGTATGCAGGGAAATAGTCATGGTTTTTTCTCCGTCAGTGGTGTGATTTTCGTCTTCGCATCGCCTGACGGTTCGCTTTCCCGGCATCGTTCCGGCATGCAAGGGCGCAGAATGTGTGCCATTTACCCTTGCAGGACGGGCTGTGTTGGGAAACGATTAACCGGAAGCTGATACGGGAACGGAAATCACATGGGAGATAAAATCTGACCGGCATAACCAGGCGTAGCGCCCCTTGGTTCGCGGCGGTGACATAGGTTTGGGGTTTGGGGTTTGGGATTTTGATTTAACGGCATTAGTTCAGACCTGAACTGTCAGTCGGTTTTAAAGAGTAGCGGACTTCATAATCCTGTTTTTAATCATTACGCAACGGCTACAACCGGTATACTCGCTCTGGATATCCGATATTCGCATGCAGGGGACCGGACTACTGCCGTACTACAAATCCCAATGAAAGAGAGGTATAGCGAGCGGCTGATTAAGGGTGGTAGTATTAAATTACTCATTGCTTGAACCTAACCGTCAGCCAGTAATATTTTGCGCTGAATGACACCCCTCACCCCTGAAACCTATAACCTATAACCTATAACCTATAACCTACGGAATAATAATATTATTATTTTATTAAGCGCTCTTGCGGCGTTTTCCACTTCAGCAACCTTTCAATCGCCGTATCCTCTGACAGGAACTGGCGAGCCAGTTGTAGCCGTTTCATAACCTGCACCTTTTGCTCAACATCAAGCGTTGCCGTATCTGATTCTGCTTCGTGAAAAAACTGTTCCAGTCGTTTATCTTCAGCCCACTGAACCATAATAGATTTGAGCTCGGCACGGCTGGCACGGTATGCTTCCTGTTCCCGACCTATCCGCTCCTTTTCAAGATATATGGCTAATTCCCGCTCACGCTGGACACACCGCTCCTCAGCTTTGATTCTGGCCTCTTCTAGCTGCTTTGAAATTAGCGGAACAGCCTTCTGCATCGCCGAAATCATCTTAGGGATCTGGCTAATTAACCCGCACTGTTTCGTCTGCCGGAACGGTACCAACCATTCTGCGGAAGAATAAGGCGAGTAAAGCTGCAACAGAAATCGTCCGGTAGGTAGAGTATGTTTTGATACGTGTATCAAAAACTCACTATTTTTCCCCCGAATCCACCGTCCCATCTGTTCGTCACGAATATAGCGGTTTTTGACTTTTTTCGCCGGAACATACTCCGTCATTTCAGCAAGATTAAACGCAAAGTACATATTACCGACACAAATAATACTTGGCGTATAAGGCCGCCATAAATTCTCCAAGCGATATCCTCCCGCTTTTAGATCTTCCATAATATCAATATCCGTACGATGTAGCCTTTCTCCCGGAGCATCCAGCGTTACCCGATAACCCTTTTTCCCCAGAGCTTCAATGAACCGGCTCAGGAACTCAATTGCGTGCTCAAATCCCGTATCAGAAACGTTGAGATCCAGTAATTTCTTTTTCAGAGGTTTATAATAGCCATCTTCTGTAACCGAAGAGACTGGCAGATACGTTTTGAGATCATTTATCAATCCATAGCCATTACTCGTAACAGAAGCTTGCTTTGGGGCGACTGAAGATGCTGATTTTGATACCGTAATGGCAGGAAATTGCATTGATGAATTGCCATTCTCGCGTCCCTTTTCCACCTTACCCTTTCTCAGAGCGGGCAGAGCTGGAATTGCAGGCGCAGTCCCATTCGCAAGTGCCTTCCAGTAACCGGCAAGCGGCCTGGGTATCCGCATTTCGCTGCATCGTTTTGCCAGTAACTCAGTACTGATGTCATACAACACAGTTATACGTTCCGCGGGCTCGCTCCAGACCAAGTGGTACAGCGTTTCCCGATCCTGGGGCAAAGTCTGCGCGGCATCGTGTGGATTAATCTCTGACATTGCGTCTCCCCTCCTATAGGGTACATTATCTGAAATCTTTGCCTGTTGGTGATTGAAAGAAATCTGAGCGGCTTCCCATTGATTGGCGCGACTGAAACTGAGCGGGAAGAGATTGACGCCATTTTGCAAGATACGTGGTAAAGCGCTGACGATGGGTTCTTTCAATAAGCCGATTTCGAATCGGGAAAATCTTGACGTTATCAGAACTGATTGATCGGGAGAAGCGCCGTGGGGCTATATGAGAAGTGGTGTGAGTCTATTAAAGAAAATGACGAACGCAAGTATTACTGGACGTATGTCGAGAAGGACGGCGGCCGCGATGATATCCGGGAGGACCTTGCTGAGACCATTCGCTCGCACTACGACCGACTTGAACGCATCGCCGATGACGTAGGGCGACTAGGATACAAGGTTGCTGCCAAGATCCTCAGCGAGGCAATGCCTAATACCCCCAAGGGCCGCTCTGGCGACCTCGGCGAAATCCTTGCGACTGAACTAGTGGAGGAAGAAATCGGTCTGCGGGTACCCGTGCGCCGGCTCCGTTACAAGGACGGCCGTAACATGGCCATGCGCGGCGATGACTTCATCGGCGCGGGCTACCAAGGCGATAAGCTCTGCCTGCTAAAAGGTGAAGCTAAAAGTAACCAGAAGCTTGGCAAAACCACGGTCACCGCCGCCCGCAAGGTCCTCGACCGCGACAATGGCCGCTGCACGCCTGACTCGCTGCTGTTCGTCGCCAATCGCCTGCTGGAGAGCAACGACGCTGGCGATAACGCACTGGGTCGCGATCTTCGCGACGAAGTGGGTCTTAAGTCCATGCGAGCCGATCGAATCGACCATATGCTCTTCACCGTGTCGGGTAACGGCCCTCACGCTTCCCTGAAAGAGAACCTTGAAGCCGCTGGAGTCAACAGGGACCACTACGTCGTGAACATTCACGTCAAAGACCATCAGGATTTCATTGCAGCAATGTACCTAGAGGCGGAAGATCTTGGAGACGACTGAAGAATTAAACACCTTCCTGACGGCTGCTACAGTTGACGGTATTCTCGGGCGTCTCCTCTATCGCGGTGCAGCTTGGTCGTTGATGCGCAAGGATGGTGTATTGCCGCGAAATGCTCCGCCACTTGGCGCAACCATCGAAACAGATCTTGCCGAGCACGGTTTTGCCCTGCTTCGAGGCGCAATGGCACTGCGGGCTCAAGCTGGTGTTTCGGAACTCACTAGCAAGGCCTTTGAACACGCAGCCAACGCCTTCGAAGCTCTGGTGCGCAATGGTAATCCAGAGTCGCCTGAACGAGGATTCCGCCGCACCATTGCAGCTGCAGCCTACCATCTAGCTGGCTTCTCGGCCGTTGCCTTTTCAATCTTCAACGAGACAGAGGAAGACCTTAACGTCTCACCCGGCGAAATAGCGATCCAACACTTGATACTGCGCGATCTCAACCAACTTCGCGGCTTCGTTCGCGACTGGCTGGATGACGGGGCTCACAGCGATGAGCAGATCGCGACGGCGCTGCAGGGCGAAGACACTGACGTCGACGAAGTGCTGTCGACAATTCTCAATACGACGATCTGCCGTGCCCTAGCATTTTTCGATTTCGCGCTTGAAACCGGCGAGGTCGAGCCGATCGAAACCGCACGAGGGCTGCTTACCACCGCTGTCGAGCTTGCCAACAACGCTGAGAACGTCCCGCTGTGGTGGATCTCGAACCTCTGCCGTCACCTGATCGACGACCTGTGGCAACACTCGCTACATCAGAATTTGCCGACTGAGCCACCCGAGGGTGCGGAGGAAAAATATCCCGACCTGCGGCGGTTGTTTATATCTTCACTTTACGCCCGCAAGACCTCGGAGGTGGAGCTATGGCCATCACAGCGCGAAGCCGCCCAGCGCTCCACAGACGTCACGGACGATCTGGTCGTCGCCCTGCCGACCAGCGCGGGCAAAACACGGGTGGCAGAGATTGCCGCGTTAATGACCCTTTCCTCCGAACGCCGGGTGCTGATCGTCACACCGCTGCGCGCTCTTTCGGCCCAGACCGAACGATCCTTCAGGAAGACCTTCGCGCCACTGGGGTTTGGTGTCTCTTCTCTCTACGGCGCCAGCGGCCTTTCGGCCGGTGATGAAGACGCCCTCCGCACACGGGAGATCATCATTGCGACGCCCGAAAAACTCGACTTCGCGCTGAGAAGCGACCAGACGCTGATTGACGATGTCGGCCTAATCGTCCTCGACGAAGGCCACATGATCGGCCCTAGTGAGCGCGAAATCCGCTATGAGACGCTCGTGCAGCGCCTACTTAGGCGTACGGATGCGGCAGAGCGCCGAATAGTTTGCCTTTCCGCGATCCTGCCAAGCGGCGACGAACTCGACGACCTTACCGCATGGATTCGTTCCGACGAACCCGGAGAGCCTGTGCGTTCCGACTGGCGCCCAACGCGCCAGAGATTCGGCGCGCTTACCTGGCGAGGTAAGGACGCGTTGCTACGACTCGATCTAGACGACGATGGCCCCTTCCTTGACAAATTCGTCGCGGAAAAACCAGCGCTAGGGAAGGAGAAGAAGCCCTATCCACGCAAGAACTCGCACCTCGCTCTGTTCGCGGCATGGGAGTTCGCGAGCCAAGGCAAGCGCACCTTGATCTTCTCTACCCAAGCAAACTGGGTCGAGAGCTACGGTAAACAAGTCGTGGACCTCTGCAAGCGCGGCTATGTGGACTCGTTGCTGGAAGACGAGGCTCCGATTGCCCGCGCCCTAGAAGTCGGCAAGGAATGGTTGGGCGAGGATCACCCAGCCGTGGCCAGCCTGAAGGTGGGCGTTGCCATTCATCACGGCCGACTGCCGAGCCCGTTCCTACGCGAACTGGAACTGCTCCTATCCGAAGGAGCGCTAAAGATTATTGTCGCTTCGCCGACGCTCTCGCAGGGCCTCAATCTCAACGCTGCCGTGCTGCTTGTGCCCTCGCTATATCGTGCCTCAGAGAAGATCAAAGGCGAGGAGTTCGCGAACGTGGCCGGCCGCGCCGGACGTGCATTCGTCGATGTCGAGGGGCTGATCGTCCATGTCATGTTCGACAAAATCAAATGGAGAAAGAAAGAATGGAGGGAAATGGTCGCCTCTGCCAAGGCCAGGACGCTTAAAAGCGGCCTTATCCAGATCGTTGCCGAAATCCTTGAGCGTCTATCGCGCGAGGGCGTCTTGGATCGAGATGACGCCTGGGAATATCTCGCCAACGCCCGCGAGGCTTGGAGGTCACCTGACGAAGAAGCAGGGGTGGCAGAACGACTGGCCGCCGCAGTGGAATACGACGCTACCACCGACGATGAAGACGAGACGGACGACGAGGAGGAAACCATCGACGAGGAGCCCCTGTCTCAGCTCGTCGAACGCCTCGACGCCACCGTATTCGGTCTGATCGAAGCCCTAGACGCTGATCGCGCCGATCTACCTAAGCTTCTAGACGAGGCGCTCAGGGGGTCACTCTGGGCTCGCCAAATTACTCGGGAGGACGAGGATGTCGCTCCCCTGCACCGGAAGGTATTCGAAGCACGCGCTGGTCTCATCTGGAAAGCCACCACCACCCCAACGCGACGCGGGCATTTCGCTATGGGAGTTGGGCTCGAAGCTGGCCTCCTCATCGACGCTATGGCGGACGAGCTGGCCGAACTCATCGACAAGGCAGACAGTGCAGCGTTGAGCGGCGACATCAACGAACTCGCCGATGCTCTCGGCGGACTCGGCGAACGCCTGCTGTTCATGCGGCCCTTTATCCCTGACAAGGCGAACGCGCTGCCGCCGAACTGGAAAGCTATCCTACGTAGTTGGGTGTCCGGGGAAGAAGTCTCCAAGATCGGACCGCAGAACATGCGGGCGGTCGAAGATGCCTTCACCTATCGGCTAGTCTGGGCGTTAGAAGCCGTCCGCACTCGGCGCATTTCCTTCGGCTGGTCGCCGGATACGGTGGCGGGCGGTGCTGCGGCTGCGGTCGAAACCGGTGTGCCCCAGTTCATGATGGCGATGCTGATCCGCGCAGGCCTGCCGTCACGGCGCGCGGCAATGGCGGCCATCGAAGATGCTGAGCCAGTCTTCGTCACGCCCGCAGAAATGCGGGCCTGGCTTGAATCCGACGAGATTACGGCCAAAACCGACGCAGGCGACTGGCCAACACCCGACACCTCCGCGTTATGGGCCCGCTTCCGAACCGAAGCTCTCAGCGGAGGCATCCAGAAATGGTCCGTCGAACGCTACAAGCGCCTACTCGATACCGAGTCCTCCCCGCCCGCTGGACTCTATCGAATCGTCACCGACGAAGGGGACGCGCGGACTTGGCTGGTAACCCCCGACTACCAGCGGATCGCCGTCTTCAAGAAGCCAGCGGTTGATCCCAAGCCCAGCCTATTCTCTGGACGGTTGCCGGGCAAAACCCGGCTCGTGGATGCTCTACGCGTCGGCCGCGGAAAGTTGCGTTGGCCGGCTGCCGACTCCTAAAAGGGAACGGCCAAGATGCTGTATGCCTGGATCGACGACCAGAAGCGCGTACCTGTCGCGAATGGAGAGCGAGCAACCTGACGCGACTGTGGCGACGTGCTAAACGCCGTTATGCCTGTCGAGAATGCGCCCCACTGGCGGCATAAGGCGGACGACTGTGATCCCTGGAGTGAGCTTGGCACCTCGGTTGGAAAGAACACTTCGATATGTCCTTCCGCGAAGTCGCGTTGCGCGACTCAGCGACGGGAGAACCGCACCGAGCTGACATCCTGGTCCGCAGCGGGACCCCGCCCGTGGCTTTGACCACCTTGCTCATGTCGTCCTTGGCTTTTGCAAGCGTCAACGTGTCCCGGTTCGCGCATTGGATGATGGTCTTGCATGCCGGCTGCTCATCAAATGGTTCGATACCAGAGATATCCCGCCCTCGATCACCTCCTGATTGGCCGTGCCAGATCAGGTCATGCCAGTCAGCGCGCACGTGGTACGCAAAAACGAGGCGCTCGAACTGGTTACCACTGTAGTCCTCGAAATGAACCGGAGAAACCATTATCGTCGCAGTCCTCGCTCCCTTTTCTTCGACTATTTGTCTTCAGTACGCCTCGCTACGCTCCAGTGAGTTTCCGCGATAGTCAATGAAAGCCAATGAAAGCCACCAGATCTTGGTGACGAATCTTGAATCGCCAAACGATCACGGAGTTCGATATGCAGAATAACCCGTTTGAGAAAATCGGTCACGACATTGCCGTCGAAACTCACCCACAGCCTGTATCTCTTCCCCTGCCCGGTTCGAACGCCTATAGCGACCTTCCGCAATTTACGAAACATGGCGTTCTGTCATTTCGTCGCACTATCCACCGCCAAGAGCTGCGGCAGATAGTCCTCTTAGCCGAAGTAGAAGCGTGGATCGAGGAACGCAAACAATCCTCGCGCTCCGGCAGCAGATCAACAGGGCCAGACGTCACACTACGCAGGACACGCCCCGTCAATGGGCTCATTGCAGTATCAGATAACAGTACCTAACTTCTGTTGCTGGGCCCAGACGTTCCGAACCGACGGCGATACTCTTCCGCCCCAAGTGCCATCACCTCAACGTCATGCTCGGTCACGTCGATAGCGTTCTTTACACTAAGCTCCCGCTTTAGGATTGCAAGCTCTGGAATAAACTTCGGCTCAGCCCCTCCATTAAATATCGCGGGAAGAAGCAAATACGCGCGTGACTGCCTATAAATATCAAGAAAGCGGCTCAGGTTGACATCGGTTTCTGCATGCATGGTTTGCATACGTGATGCCATCATGAAGGTCTTGCCTGACGTTTCGCCCTCATCATTAGAAAGCCTGGAAGTGATAAGAACACGGTAATGCGCCGGATGGTCAACAGAGACTCCACGCAGAATCGCCATGTAAATTTCGTCCTGCTTATCGACCGTTCCTAGACGTTCACGCCAACGTGCAAAGATCTTCCTGGCGGCATCCTCGTGCTTAAACATGAGCGCAACCCCTGGAGGATACGAGGGCCCCCAATGAGTAAAAGCAGTTCCGGACCAACCGGCTTGACTCCAAAGATGAACATCTATAACAGAGCGAACACCAAGATCGCGATGGTCGCTTGTTGGGAACGGGGCACTTCGTTTTCCTACCGTCGAGCGACTTTCTTGATCCTCAAACGTGTCTAATAAACGGTGGGTGATTACGGGACGCGACAGCTCAAGAGTGAACTCCGATATCGCCATCTGCGTCCAATCGCTGAGCTTCGATAGTCCTTCCTTGTATACGCGTTGCCGACTATTGCCGACAACTACGACCATGCTGATGCGGTCAAGCACCGCCTCATTGCCGAAGAGATGTTCGAGCGTTTTCCGCATATCCTCCACGTAGCAAGTGGCAGCAAAAATCTCAGCAGCCAATCCGATCAACATCTTCTGGACTTCGGCCTGTCGGGCAAATGTAGCGGGTAACAGTCCAGTCGGCCAGCGAACTATCGCCGTCATTTCATCAGTATTGATCGTAAAGTCCGGTGCCAGCACTTCAGAACTATCTTGAAGTGAGATAGTGAAGTTCTCTGTATGCGCTGCGGCGCCGCTTTCGATTGCGGTTGCAAAAAATGCTTCGACGGAACCTATTACTGCTTCTGCGGCAAGAACTAAGGCATCGGAGCACGGGTGAAAGACAGCCACACGAATGCCTAGCACTCTTGAGACAAGACACTGCGAGTCTGCCTCGTTAAAGATGACAGGACCATGCAGGTTGCTAGATGCCGGTTGGCTAGCAAGCAAAGTAAATAGCTCGGCCACACTCTCTGGCGTCTCTTCTTGCGGTATTGATCCCTCCCGACGAAGTTCGGCTTCATGGCCGAGGGCGTAAATCAGCGAGTTTCGACTCTGTTGCAGACCGAGTCCACGAAGAACGTCAGGCAATCGCACAACGTGTTGAAGTTCTTCCGCTGTGAAATTTAAAATTTGGCTCGCCAGAATAAGATCGAACTCCGTAAGTCGCTTCGCGACACGCTCTTTTGATGAGTCGTCGAGCGGAAGTGTCGCCGTACAACCTCGAACTAACCGAACGGCTTCGAGAGCGTCTGGAAGATGCCGAAGTTCGACAGCAATCCAAGCGAGGGTCATGACCATGGGTACGATCGAAACCGGAAGGTCACTGTCCTCCTCGGCTTCGATGAACATCGAAGCCATTGCAAAAATGCATGTAGCCCGCGCAGCCCAGAGCAATCCTGCACTACGATAAGCAAACGTGAGCTGAATCGCCACGGGTTTAACAGACACCTGAGAGTCATTTAAGATGACTTAAAAGAGAGGTGCCCATGAGCGGTAAACGTTATCCCGAAGAGTTCAAAATTGAAGCGGTTAAACAGGTCGTTGATCGTGGTCATTCCATCGCAAGCGTCGCCACCCGGCTTGATATCACCACACACAGTCTCTATGCCTGGGTAAAAAAGTACGGTCCTGATTCTTCCAGTAATAATGAACAGACAGATGCTCAGGCCGAGATCCGCCGTCTTCAGAAAGAGTTGAAGCGGGTTACCGACGAACGGGACATATTAAAAAAAGCCGCGGCGTACTTCGCAAAGCTGTCCGACTGAGGTACGCCTTTATCCGCGACAACAGCCGTTACTGGCCTGTTCGTTTGCTCTGTCGGGTTCTGGACGTCCATCCGAGTGGATTTTATTTCTGGCTTCAGCAGCCACATTCACAGCGTCACCAGGCAGACCAGATGCTGACCGGGCAGATCAAACAGTTCTGGCTTGAGTCTGGGTGCGTGTATGGTTATCGTAAGATCCATCTCGATCTGCGTGATACCGGGCAGCAGTGTGGAGTGAACCGGGTCTGGCGGCTGATGAAGCGTGCCGGAATAAAAGCTCAGGTTGGGTCCCGTAGCCCAAGGGCACGTAAAGGCGAAGCCAGTATCGTGGTACCCAACAGGCTCCAGCGGCAGTTTAATCCGGGCTCACCGGATGAGCGTTGGGTGACGGACATAACCTACATCCGAACCCACGAAGGCTGGCTTTATCTGGCCGTGGTGGTTGACCTGTTCTCCCGTAAAGTTATCGGCTGGTCAATGCAACCCCGCATGACTAAAGAGATTGTCCTGAACGCATTACTTATGGCGGTGTGAACCGTACCGGGTTTTCGGGAGACTAAACTCTCAGTGAAAGGAGACCCGAAATGACATCCAAACGAGCAAACCGTCACCCACCAGAGCTGCGTGAGCGGGCTGTCCGAATGCTGCTGGAACAGCGCAGTGAATATCACTCTGAACATGCCGCCATCAACTCCATCGCGCCAAAAATTGGCTGTAGCCCCGACACACTCAGAGCCTGGCTGCGTCGACATGAACGCAATAATGGTGCAGGTGATGGCGGGCTCACAGGCGATGAGCCTCAGCGACTCAAAGAGCTGGAGCAGGAGGTTCGTGAGCTGCGGCGCAGCAACGATATTCTGCGCCAGGCCTCGGCTTATTTTCGAAGGCGGAGTACGACCGTCTGTGGAAAAAATAATGCCGCTGCTGGGTACTCTCAGCGGTAGTCACGGGGTCGGACCGGTATGTCATGAGCTGAATATCGCCCCGTCGACGTACTACCGGCACCGTGAATACCGCCAGCATCCGGAGAAACGTAGTCAGCGTGACCATCGTGACGACCAGTTGAAACCGGAAATACAGCGAGTGTATGACGAAAACTACAGCGTCTATGGCATCCGTAAAGTCTGGAGGCACTTACAGCGTGAGGGCTTCAGCGTGGCCAGATGCACCATCGCGCGACTGATGAAGGCTATGGGTCTGGTCGGAGTTCTTCGGGGTAGAAAAGTGCGGACTACGGTCAGCCGGAAAGACGTTGCGGCAAGCGACAGGGTAAACCGCCAGTTCGTGGCAGAACGGCCCAATCAGCTTTGGGTGGCAGATTTTACGTACGTGAGCACCTGGCAGGGGTTCGCCTACGTGGCGTTCATCATCGACGTGTTCGCAGGCGTTATCGTGGGCTGGCGGGTGTCATCGTCCATGGAAACCACGTTGGTACTGGATGCGCTGGAGCAGGCTCTGTGGGCCCGGCGACCGTCCGGCACTATCCATCACTCGGATAAAGGCTCGCAGTACGTATCGCTGGCGTACACGCAGCGACTGCAGGAAGCGGATCTTCTGGCTTCAACGGGCAACACAGGTGACTCTTATGATAATGCCATGGCCGAAAGTATTAACGGGCAGTATAAAGCGGAGGTGATACACCGGCAGAGCTGGAAAAACCGACAGGAAGTGGAGCTGGCCACACTGGCATGGGTGGACTGGTACAACAATCGTCGGCTGCTTGAGCGGCTCGGCCACATCCCACCTGCTGAAGCAGAAAAAGCATATTACGCTTCCATCGGGAAAAAGGATCTGGCAGCCTGAGTTCCCAGACTTAACACTCTCCCACAAAACCGGTACGGTTCACATAGCGGCGAAGGTTCGCCCCCAGAAATGAGAAGTAGCGCAGGCCTCCATCGCAATAAGTGTACCGGGTTCGAACTGTCGGATGGTATCCAGCAATTTGGAACGTGAGATTTTTTTATTCAATGCGACGGATCCATCAACATTCCAGACGCATACCTGAAATACAGATTTGGCGATATCGACACCAACAACTCTGATCGTGTTCATGTGATGTTACTCCCGGATTAATGCAGTCAGTAAAAGTATGGCACTGACTACCTTAGGAAGGGGCGTCCATCACATCACTACAGAGAAAGCCTCTATTGGGCGGTAAAACCACCATCAATAACCATTTCTGCGCCGGTGATGTATGTAGACTCATCTGATAATAAGAACAGTACCAATGAAGCTATCTCATCCACTTCGGCAAAACGTTTTAGCGGAACAGCGTCGGCACGATATCCCAGACCTTCAATCATCGGTGTTTCAGTATCACCGGGGTGTACACTATTCACCCGTATATTTGCATCTGCAAGATCCAGCGCTGCGGCTTTGGTCATTCCCCGTACGGCAAACTTCGCGGCAGTGTAAGCAAAACAACATGGGTAGCCAACAATACCGGCAGTTGAAGAGACTGTGATAATCGACCCACCCTTTTTCGCTCTCATTGATGTAGCGGCTGCTTTCATCCCTAAAAAGGCACCCACTTGCATAATATCAATCAGTTCCTGGTACGTTTCCAGACTGGTGTCCTCCAGAGAGGCTTCTACAAGAATGCCCGCATTATTCACCAGACCATCAATTGGACCGTCAAAGAAGTCTTCTGCAAAGCGGATAACATTCTTCCAGTTATTCTCATCACGGACATCGTGCTGGATAAATTGCACTGAATCACCCAGTTCTTGTACCAATGCTTCTCCTGCAACGACATTGCGATCAGCAATAAGAACTTTAGCCCCCTCGATAATAAAACGTCTTACCTGCGCTTTCCCCATACCACTGCTGCCACCAATTACAACAATACCTTTACCATTAAGACGGGTTTGCATATCAGCCTCAAAATTTTAGCTATTCAATATTCCTACGCATAAATTCACTCACAAAAAATTGCAACGATAAATAGTTGCGTGTCCTGACGTAAACTCTTTTAATATTATATTTTGCAAGTAATTAGTACGCTTTCACTGCCATCTGGTGCGACATCAGACTTGCCATGTCTCGCGCTAACGTATTTTATAAATGGCAGCCTTTCCGCTACCGGGTACCGCGATTTAGCCATCTGATTTTACACCTACCATCGCACTTATAATGACAGTATCAGAATATGGGATTGAACAATCTATCTATAAAAAACGCCGTCACGACACAAGATAAAGCATTATTGCCTGATTTTTTTAACGTAAAATCAGCCACTGGACGGGACCCACTTTAGCGGATTTTGGCCGTTAGCCAACGGCGGCACTTTCATGTAAAACCAGGTAGATCAGCCAATTTAGAGCTGAGCGTTAAAGATGAAAAATGTCCACTGCAAGGAAGTGCTTCCGAAACCAGATGTATATCTTACATACTATAAATCAAGCACTAACTCAGACGACATCGCTCTGGAAACACAAATCAGCATTCGATCATTTGCACTTTTTTCATCATCAGTCAGCACTGAGTCACGGTGCTCAGGAATTCCCCTAATTACCATGGTTTCGCAGCTCCCACACACGCCTTCACAGCAGGATGCCGTGACATAAACGCCAGCAGCTTCCACAACGTGTAAAATGGTCTGGCCTGGCTTGACTTGCAGCGTTAACCCAGACTGTTGAAGAATGACTTCGAAAGTTTCATTCATAACCGGTTCGGCCTGCGCTCTTGCCGCAAAGCGCTCAATAACGAGCTTATTAATATGTCGGGCTTTGCAATGCTCTTCTACAGCATGCAGTAATGGTTCCGGGCCACAGCAATAAACATAAGTACTGTCATCCACACCGCCAATCCATCCCGCCAGATTGATATGCCCGACTTCAGCTTGCGGTTCCAGAAATACCTTGTCAGTATATTTTTCAATTTCGCCCAGATATGCCATTGACGCGCGGTCTCTGCCACCGTAAACGAGTTTCCAGTCGGCCCCAGACTTCTCCGCCTGATCAACCATGGCCAGTATGGGAGTAATACCAATCCCGCCAGCAATAAATAAATATTGTTGCGCACTGACTAATTCAAAATGGTTGCGCGGGCCTTGGGATAAAACAGTGTCCCCTTCTCTGAGCTCATGAACTCGCTGGCTGCCCCCCCGGCTGTTAGGCGCGAGCAATACGCCTATTCTCCACACGCTATTATCATCTAAGGGACCACACAGGGAATACTGTCGTACGCATTGATCATCAAAAATAAGGTCGATATGGGCCCCCGCTTGCCATGAAGGTAATGCTTCACCATCAGCACTGACAAATTCGAGAGAAACAACGTCATTAGTTTCCTTAACACGTGATTTTACTTTCAACAAAATTTTCTTTTCATTATTACTCATGATCTTTCCACCTTACTTTTAATAATCTGTAACTTATATTCATTCAACATCTGACTTTCATACTGCCCAGGTTAAAGGCAAAGACTGAATAGTCACCTCAGAACCCCTTTCCACTAATTCCGCCCCTTCGGCGATTGAATAGTCAGGAATAAGGGCATGAAATTCCTCCATAGCAATTTGCAACTGAGCACGCGCAAGGTGCATGCCAATGCAACTATGGGCACCAAAACCAAAGGAGAAATGTGGGCCAACTTTACGATCAACCAGAAATTCGTCTGGATCGGTAAATCTTTTAGAATCACGATTAACAGCGTCGTTGAGGGCATAAACCATATCGCCTTTTTTTAATTCAACACCGTGCCAGTCGATATCTTTTCCCACCTTGCGACCTACGCCCCAAATCACGGTGTAATAGCGGATCACTTCTTCTATAAACGTAGGTATTAGCGTAGGGTCATCATGAATTTTTTTACGGTCACCGGGGACTTTTGCCAGGTGATAAAGCACCCATCCCATTTGTGCTCGAATCGTCTCCATTCCGGCAACCACGTAAATGAGGCCTATCTGGCGAATTTCGTCATCAGTCAGTAATCGGTCTTCTATTTTCACCGTTGTTAAATGGGTATACAGATCGTTCTCTGGATCTAATGGTTTTTTTCTACGGTCATTAATCATGATGTTGGTAATGTCATGAATTGACTGGACGGCGGCATCCATCAGCTCAGTGCCCCCTGTCTCACTTGCCTCGAGACCGCCAAAACCGCGCGTGAAATCGTTGATGGCATCCATCAGTTTAGGTGCCAGTTCCATTGGCATATTTGCTATGCGCAGTAAGCTATTAATGGGTAATAACGCGCAGAAATCCCAGGCAGCCTCAACTTCGCCTTTAGGGAAAAAATTTTGAATCAGGCTGCGTGAAGAATCACGCAAAATGGGTTCAAAGAGCGCAATACGTTCTTGTGAAAACCACGGGGCCAGCAGCTCTCGATATTTACGGTGATGCGGGGGATTGACGTTAAGTGGCAGCAGAACATGCTCATGCTTGGTTTCGGGTTCAACAGCCATAACCGATTCAGTCGTAAAAATATCGGCTTTTAAATAGACTTCGCGCACTAATTCTGGAGTCGTGACTACCCAAAACCCCTGGCCAAATGTACTAACGCGCACAGGCGTTCCATCGTCGCGAATATCTTTCCACATTTCTCGATAAGAACCTACCGGGCGAATCTTTGCATAATCTAAGTGCATGACAGGGCAGCCGCCGCTGCGAGCCACAATGTTGTTATGCATAACAGGGCAGCCTTGAAGACCTTCATTATTACTCATCATTGCTCCTAAAACTCCAGGGTGTTGTTCCCAACAGGAAATAACATGCCCGTAACAGCCATTGCAGGACGCCGATGCGATTCAGACACCGGCGCGGCAGGGTCACGGTTATTGCGCGGTTAATCCGCCATCAACGAGGATGGAGGTGCCGGTAATGAGGCTGGACTCTTCGCAAGCCAGGAAAACAGCCACGGAGGCAATTTGTTCAGGCTTACCTGTGCCTAATGGCTGAACACTTTTGAGCATTTTCTCAACCGCATCAAGACCACCCAGGTTTTCGATATATTCAGTATTCATTGGAGTATCAATCCAGCCCGGGCAGATGACATTGGCGCGAATGTTGTCTTTAGCATATTCAAGAGCCGCGCACCTGGTCAGCATCAGGACTCCGCCTTTAGACGCGCAATAAGCAGCATGCAAGTCTTCGCCAACAAAACTGTTAACAGAGCCGATATTTATAATTACGCCACTGCCGTTACGTTGCATGGCTGGAATCGCATATTTTGATCCCAGAAAAGCACCTTTGAGATTAATATCAATCGTCCGATCCCAATCCTCTTCTGAGATGTCTGCCAATAATGCATCGGTGACAATCCCTGCGTTATTACAAATAATATCCAGCTTTCCAAATTCACTTTCTGCGTATTTAATGATGCCGTCAACGTCTCTGGCTACTGCAGAATCCGCCTGAATAATATGAATACTTCCGGCCGACGCCATGGATTGTGTTTCTTTCAACCCCTCGATATTTCGATTGGTTGTTGCGACAACTTTTGCACCTTCATTAGCAAACGCGATAGCGATTGCGCGGCCAATACCCGTAGCCGCGCCGGTGACAATAGCAACCTTGCCTTCCAGACGATTAAAGCTTTTCATAAATACCTCGATAAGTGACTAATCAAAAACAATTTAAATTGATAGCTTAAATTCTATTACCACCAATGCGACGATAAACATCAGGCCTTCTATTTTTATTGTACAGTGCAACAGCGCTCCCAAGGATAAACACCCCAAAGGTGATGCACTCAAGAATAATCGCCTGCATCTTCCCTCCTCCAATCAGCAAATCAAAATGGCTTATGGCAAGGTAGAGAATAATCAACAGCCCTATAGATGAAACCACAGGGGCTACTACAGATTTAAACTTGCTTACGCTTTTGATAGATGAGCGGATAAAAAAGAAGAATACTGAAACGCTGGTAATAAACATCAACAGCATAATTGCGAAACCGCCCACCCCTGCAACCTGTCCATAAATAACAACAGGATCGCTTTTTATTAAAATAAATGCCAACACCAAAATTAACGTTAACGCACTGACAAATATGCTCGCAATATACGGGGAGTTATGTTTTTGGTGAACCGCTGAAATCGATTTAGGCAAAACACCGTCTTTACTTAAAGTATATAAATAGCGTGCAACAATATTCCAACCTGACAACATGGATGCAAAAAGTGATGTTACAAGCAGAACGCGTGTCACGTCGACGCCCATCTGGCCCACGTACCGCAGCATGGCCACCGAGAACATATCTGCCGGGCTTTTATTGGCATATTCAACGGCGGCGTTATCACCAAATGCTGTAATCAGTATCCAAGCCGCCAGGGCATAGAACAGCCCAATGAATAGCACCGCCAGATAGGCTGCACGGGGCACGGTTTTGACCGGGTCTTTCACTTCATCACGAAAGACGGCCGTTGCTTCAAACCCAATGAATACGGTGACTGCAAACAGTAACGCTAATCCTACCGATCCAGAGGTAAAGGCTTTCCAGGTAAAGGGTTCAGTATTAAACCCTTGCGCTCCACCATGAGAAATAACAGAAATATTAAATATCACGACAATAAGGACTTCAAGGATCATCGCCGTGGTCAACACTTTAGTGGATAATTCTATCTTGAGAAATGACAAGACACTGCACGCTGCCCAGCAAAGTAAGGCATAGAAGTACCACGGAATTTCAGGCCCATAAAATGTATTATGCACAAGGTCTCTGAAATTAATACCTAAAAAAGGCATGGTGCAAAAAGTTAATAAAAGATAACCATAGATAGCTAAAAATGCTGCACCTAACCCCGGCACTTTACCCAAACCAGCGGTAATATAAGCATAAAATGCCCCTGGATTGACAATATACTGGGTCATCTTGGTAAATCCTACCGCGAAGACCAGCATTAATATCATTGTGGCCACGAAAATTAATGGCGCACCAATTCCATTAAATACAATAACGAAGGGGATAAAGCCTGAAACTACCGCTATCGGAGCAGAGTATGCAAGAACGGTAGACAGCAATTCTAAAAGACTTATTCTACCTGTGAGCTGTTTATGTCCCTGATCCACGGTAGAATTTAATGCAGCCGTACTTTCAAGAGAGCTTGATACTTCTTCAGACATGATCTGGCTCCGAACGCATTATTAATTGCGCAGCAATGATAGTGAAAAATATTACTGTGTGGTGTAGTGATTAACGATCACAGGATTTATTTAAAGGTGTTGCTACATTACCGATTTCGATTTTTCATATAGCTCTCTCGTCAATATTAATCATTCGCTTTCTTCAGCAAATATACCGTGTGCTCAAACTGGCACTAAATCTAACCCTTACATTGATACTATAGGAGCGAACGTTCGTTCACAAGCATTAGTTTACTAAACCACTTGTGACAATAGATAATTAATTAATTGATTTACAAGGATATATTACAATTGTGTAATGAAAATATTATACCCATAGGAAAATTATATGGCTGGCGGGGTGCACCTTAGAGCCTATCCCAGTAGGCGTAATTGTCGCAGCCAGTTTGGACACGGACAGCGCGGAGGAACCGGAGCGTACACGTAGTACCTGAGGATTCTGAGCACTGCCCAGGGACAAAATGGCAAGTAAAATATCCCTAATGGGATAGACTCTTAGAGCAATGCGTAGTCGGTTTTAACTGATGGCAAAGGCTTTACCTGGACCTTGTAGCCACCAGAAGTAGAAATGTGAAGTAGATAATGATTATTTTGAAGGAAGTTTTAGCATTCTGGCGACAAGTTCAAGAGTTTGATCGGCTACGTCAGCAGGATCAAGAGGACTATCGGGCTCATACCATTCACCCGCCCGATCAACAATCTGATGAACCAGGAAGACTTGCAACGCAGTATCAATTTTGGCGTCATGAGGGATAGTCTGTTCAATCAACTCTTTCAAAATAAGGCGGTACTCTTTCATCGCCTGTGTGTATTTCACCCTGGCCTCGTCAGGCAGCTCTCTCATCATGAGTTCAGGGTTAAGGAGCGACGCCGCGGCACGAGCAAATGTACGGTTCATCACCGCAAAGAGTACGTGGCGGCGCAATACACAGAAAAGGGCATTTTCAGGAGCTCGAGGTATGGGGTGCTTTAGGATTGCAGCGTAGAACGTACTCAGCACATAATCTAATGCCGCAATAAGAATGTCTGTCTTGGCATCGTAATGGTTATAAATTGCGGGTGCGCCAATATTTACTGCTTTCGCGATTTCACGCATTGAACAAGCGTTGTAACCCCGGGTGGCAAATAAATTTATTGCTGACAGGAGTACTTTGCCACTTGTGCCGTGCGTCGCCGCCTCAGGACTACCGCTTTCTACACCATTAAGCTTAATTCGAGCCAGATAGGGAGTTTGAAAGGGTTTTTGGTCTGATGCATGATCAGCATTATCACTATGATTATTCAGGTCATTTTGTCTTTGTTCTGTTATCATGTCACCCTCTTTGCGTGGCGAAATAAACATGCCCCCACAGTAAATATGAACTATTTTCTCCAATATTTAATAATATTGGTATCTGTTCACCAAATGATACAGGTCGATAACAGTCGGGAAAAGCTTTTTGACCCCAGATCAGTGAAAGAACGTTTATTCACACTCTGAGGCCCAAAAAATCTTAACAATCTCCGGGTCAAACTTCTGCAACTGCCTCCACTTCAATCTTCATACCTTTAAAAGCGAAAGCGGGAACGCACATCACAACTGAAGCCGGGGACACACCCTCTGGCATAAAACTGCGTCTGACTTCCTTAAAGATAGGATAGTCTGCGCCGTCCAGGATGTAACATTTCATTTGAACGACTTTTGAGAAATCACTGCCTGATGCTTGCAAGACTTTTTTTAGATTTTCAAAGGTCGCAATAGTTTGCTCACGAAAATCATCGGAAACTACTTCACCTTCACTTCCAGCGCCATACTGACCAGAAACAAAGACCAGCCCTTGTGTTTTTACCGCCTGCGAATATTCCAAATTTCTCGCCCAGTCGAACGGACCACGCAGATATTTCGTATTGCTACTCATAAGCTGTCACCTTTATTCTGAATGCTAGTTTACTGTTATAAAATGTCGCTAGATTGAGTTTTATAATCATAAAGAAGTTCGCCCTCTGGCAAATCAGCATCATAATAAGACATCCAGCATTGCAGCACTTCTTTTGGTTGGAAAAGGTACACAGGATTAGTGGGGTCCAGTTCGCCCAGCGTGATATTTACTGCCCCCAACCAGCGTTGGTCATTCCCAAATCCATCCTTGAGGATTGTTTTAGGATTAGACACAGTAATGAGCTGTGCAATATCAGGCTCACCTCTTCCTAATCGGTTTGGAATTATGCGGCAGGTCAGGCTTGGATAAGAAATCTCACCGATCATTGAAGGAAATCCAGGTTGAGTTTCCGGGGAAAAAATCACGTCAATGAGGGGTTTGCCATTTTTTCTGCCGTGGAAAATCCACTTCCCACTTTCATGAAGCATTTGCATTTCAGCAATTTTTTTCGGGAAACCCCACATTTCACGGCCACAGGCCATTGAGCTGTCACTGTCAACATAGATGACCGGATTATACATATAGATTTTACCTTCAAATTTTACTCTGACGTAAAACCACATTTCGTTATAAACACCAAACGGCGTCTCGGGATAAGCGCTAACTACGGCTGAAATCACGGGATCCTTATCTGCCAATTCCACACCCGGAGGAAGAAAATCAACAATGCCATTTTTTTCAATGGTATACAGCATATTTATGCTGAAAGCATTGCGGTATTTATAAGGAGGAGCATGGTAAATCTGTGCAGGACCGTAAGGCTGAGAGAACGTAACGTCGGTAATTTTCTGCAATGAGCGCATTTTAAATTCCTGAGTATAAGAGTGTCTTTAAAGAAAGTTTGGTTTTAAAAGGTAAAACACAGAGGCTCATTACGGGGCCTCTGCCCTAGCCTTTAGGCGCGCAACTGACGTGTTGCATCAATATCGACAGCCAAAGATTCATCGATAATCTTGCCGGTGAAAGCGACACCGTAAACAGATTTGGCTTTCTCAAGAGAGACATAGCCTTCAAGTACGTCGTTCAAAACTCTCTGCGTATCACGCTGAAGCGGTGAACCATAACCACCACCGCCCGCATCGATGCCCACAATGCTCTGGCTTGAGGTCATCACCATTTGTCCAAATGAAGGAATGTTTTCTTCTTTGTCTGAGGCCTTATCTTTAAGGCACATGAAATGACCACGACCAGACAAACCACCTTGCGTACCTTTAGCCGGGTTAACACGTGAATCTGCAAAAACGGCCACTGTCATATCGCCAAAGCGTGGACTGTATTCGACCAGAGTACTGGCACCGCCTCGAAACTTGCCAGCACCGCCTGAATCAATAACCAGTTCAAGCTTTTCAAAATGAACAGGATATTTCTGCTCATCGACTTCAATAGAGTCACGTAACAAAAGCCCCCCCGTTACCGGAACGCCCATCGTCAGCCAACCATCAGCAACGGAAGACGCAGCGCCGCCCATAGCAGTCACGACCAGTTGGTTCACGTAAGGCACATTATTTCGGCGGCTATCTTTACCGGCGATCACCGAAGTACCCACGCCCAATGAAGCTCCGCCTTCGGCCAGTCCGAAACTGCCGGCAGAGGATAATGCCGTCTGAGTGGCATTAATTACGCGGTCAGCCAGATTGCTGGTCGCCATGGAACAAGAGGTCGGATGAACCGGATAACCCACGATGCAGTTTTCACGGATCTTGACGTCAATGCGTTGCAGCGTGCCGTGGTTGTGCGGCATGTCTGCATCCAGTATGTTGAAAATACCGGTCACCGCGCAGTTGGTAGACGTGGCCCGTGACATATTGATCCCCGCACGCAGACAATCGATATTGTCCTGAAGATCAATAACGATGCGCCCTTCATCAGCATCGACTTTCGCAACCACTTTAACCGGAATGCTTTCATCGATAATGCCAGGCAGCGGATCATGATGCGTAAGGGCTTCATAAGTGCCGGATTTCATCTTCTTAATCGCATGTTCGATGCGACGCTCAGAGTAAGCAAACCATTCTTCGACAAAGGTCTGAATAGTTTCTAGGCCATATTTTTCAGCCAGCTCGGTTAGGCGACGTTCGCCGATACGGGCAGATCCCAGGCAAGCAAGGTAGTCACCGTACCACTGGTCAGGTACGCGAATGCGCATCCGGCAAAGGCGAATAATGTCTTGAACATCTTCATAGTTACGTTGAATGCGGGTTGCCGTAAAGATCAGCGCCCCTTCTTCGTAGACGTCTTTTGCCATCGGCATATAGGTTGTCGGGAAGCTATTCCCAATATCAGCCTGGTGCGCCTTGGCAACGGCTGTAAACAGATGCTTACCCTGAATAAACACCGGCACCAAAATGGTATGGTCTGCCGCATGCGTATTGCCGTTATAAGGGTCGTTGTGCAAAAAGGCATCGCCCTGCTCGATGTCTTTATGCAAATTAGACATGGTCGCGGTTTGCAAATGCGAGCCAAAAATATGTACCGGCAGACCTTCTGCGGTAGCCAAGAGTCGGTTATCTGCCGTAACAATCGAACAAGAGAAATCGCGTGCCGTGGTCAAAATAGCTGAACGCCCGCTGCGTAATAGGGTATTGGTCATCTCACGCAAAATGGCGTTAACGCGGTTGGCGATAACAGCAAGTGTAGCCGGATCAATAGTTGAAGTAGCCGAGGTTGAAGTCGTCATAATCATGCTTCCAAATCGATGAGATAGTTTTTGTAGGACGTGACGGTCGCCGCCATTCCCGGATAAACAACGACGGTGGTCGTCGGTTCTTCAATGATGGCAGGGCCTTGAATTACAGTGCCTACAGGCAATTCCGGACCATCGTAGCAAGGTACATTCACTGCACCGGTGTCATGGAAGTGAGCCAGACGAGTGTCGTGAGGCTTGTCTTTATTGCCGGTATTCATCACCACCAACTCTGGTTTGGCGACGATAGCCGTCATGCGTGCTTTCCAGGAAACGGCTTCAACAAAGGAACCACGGTCAATCACGGCAAACACACGATGGTGAACTGCATGGAAATCTTCCACGAATTGGTCAATATCAGCCTGAGTGGTGAAGCGTCCCTGACGAAGAGGGACTTCCAGTTCCCATGCCTGGCCTTCATAACGCACTTCTGCAAAGTAGCTGCGCTCAATTTGAGTAATATCACGCTGGGCTAGCCCTGCTGCCACAATGTCAATTTGTGCATCGAATCCTGCAAGGACTTGGTTAATCTTTTCGAAGTTTGGCTCTCGAGTACTAAACAGCGAAGTGGCAACGAACTCTGAAATAATGTCCGAGAACTGTGCACCACAGGCGCTCAGCCCACCGGCTGTGCGAGGTATGAGCACCTGCCTGGCACCGGTTTCTTTAACCACCATCGCGATGTTTAACCCCGCAGCGCCGCCACCGGCAACCATCAGGCAGTCACGTGGGTCGACCCCTTCATTAACGGTAATTTCTTGCACCGCCTGAACCATATGCTCGCTGGCGATACGCATGATTCCCACCGCGGCTTCTTCCACCGAGATACCCAATGGATCGGCAATGGTCGCGATAACTGCACGAGAAGCCTGCACATCCAGCACCAGGCGTCCGCCAAGGAAGTTATGCGGGTTGAGATAACCTAATACTGTGGCGGCATCGGTAACTGTTGGATGTTTCCCACCGTTTCCATATGCGGCGGGACCTGGTTCACTGCCCGCGCTTTCTGGGCCAACGCGCAGCAGTCCACCTTCATCTACCCAGGCAATCGACCCGCCACCAGCGCCAATACTGCGAGCATCCACAGAAGAAAGTCCGGTCAGATGGCCGATATAGCGACCGCCCAGCCAGGTTTCATTGGTGAAAACGACGTTACCATCACGAACCATGCTTACGTCAAAGCTGGTACCGCCAGTGTCACAGATGATGACGTCTTTGGCATTCAGCTCGGCGTGACCATAGACCTTGCCGGAAATGGGTGCCATGGAAGGGCCGCTGCGAGTTGAGTAAATAGGTCTTTCAACCAGACCTTCAACACTCATCACGCCACCAAAGGAAGTCGCAGTAAACAGCTCACCTTTAAAGTTGGCTTCTTTGAGATCCACGGCCAGATTGCGCAAATGCTGCTGCATCAACGGCTTCAGGGAGGCATCAATCACAGCGGCAGATGCGCGACGATATTCGCGAATAACCGGGTTAATTTGGTGAGACAGGGTGTAAGGTATGCTTGGAAGTTCATCCTCGATAAGCTTGCCAAGCATGATTTCATGCTCGGGATTGGCGATAGACCAAAGCAGTGAGACTCCGATAGCTTCAACTTTCGCGGCCTTGATTTGGCGCAGAACTTCACGGGCAGACTGCTCATCAAGTTTCTTGACGATGTTACCCTCGGCATCTACACGCTCTTCAACGCCGAAACTCAGGCGACGCGGGGTGTAAGGCGCAGGATAAGCCTGAGAGAAATCATAAGCGTTTGGACGTCCACCTTCCCTCAGCAATAATGTGTCCTGGAATCCTTCTGTGGTCAGGAATGCAGTGCGTGCGGTTTTATCTTCCAGAATGGCGTTCGTTGCACGAGTCGTCGCATAAATAAAGATGGAGGTATTGGAGATAAGATGATCGAGGGTGATCCCCAACGTCCTGGCCGTGACACCCAAGGCTTCCTTAATCCCGTTAAATACCCGGGAGTGATCGGTCAATGCCTTGTTTACGATTAAATTATGTTTGGAATCGGCAACCACCACATCGGTAAAGGTGCCCCCTGTATCTACTGCAATACGATAGCTCATGCAACAACACTCCAATTAAGGCGCAGTGACGCCTTTTATTAATCATGAAAGACTCAACGGGAACGTAGTATTCTCCGGTCTTTTGTAAGAAAACCAATCCTCAACTCATCTCTTAAAAAAATACATTTGCATACTTTGTGTAACCTTCTCCAAGAAGTTTTATTATATTTCTTAATAAAACCCTTAAATTCAGTTCTTCGACAGATGATTACAACGTATATGAACGAACGTTCGTTATCAATGTTTTTTTTGAGTATAGTTAAAAGTTATGGCTGGAGGATTATTAAGAAGAAAAAATGATGGTGAGCATAAAATACATATATATGCTTCAAAAACAACAAGTAGCAAGGCATAACATAGTGAAAGTTAATTTTTTTAATAAATTACAAATGTCAGATCGGAGAGTTGGTGAATAGAATTAACAGGCTTATAAAGTTTAATGAAAAATTTGAGGAACAGGCTTAGCCATCGCCAAATTTCAGGATGCATCCATGCATCCTGAAATTTATATTAATTCCAAAAATCGTCAATTGCGCCCTGGTCTCCATCATACATTCTGCATGTCTTAATTTTTTCATTTTCAATGGTATAAACCACAAGCTTTTTGGTGACTATTTTTTCTTTTCCATCTCTTTCCATTGATTCAGTCGCGATAACGACAACGCCGTCGTCACCGGAAAGGATAATTTGAGGTGCTTCGAGCACTACCCATCTACCATCGCACATTTCTAACAGTGGTTTTACCCAGCGTTCATGCAAATCTTTGCCTCCGTGAAACTGACCGGCAAATTTACTGTGGCCAGCCTGATAGGCTACAAAATCATCAGCCCAGAAGCTCTCACCTGTTGCCACATCACCTTGTGACCATGCATAGAAATAGTCATTGATTAACTTACGGTTTTTTTCAGCCAGGTTCATTATTACCCCTCAAAAAGCGCATTAATTAAACATGAACAAACGTTCATACATAACCTAGCATTAAAGGTTTATTGCAGCAAGCAGTAATGAGTGTTGTTAGAAAACTCCGGGGAAAACAGCTAAACACGGGGGTTACGAGGTGCTTTTAATCCTTTTTATCATAAAAGAATCTGGCTCCCTGTCAGCAGTTGCACAAAGCATCTACGTCCGCTTCACGCCCTTGATCCGCTCCAGTTGACTAACACAGCCAGGCTTGTAATGTCCGCTTCAAGTACTGGAGAATACAGCCAGACCTCATCGGACACAGTTCCACTTAGGACAGGCATCTTTGATGCTAGCTTTAGCCGGGCTTACTTTTCAGAAAACAGCATAGTAACGATCACCATATGCCGAGGATCACTCAAACCAGACTTAAGTACCCCACAATTTTTGGTGGTCATTATGGTGGTCTTGACAGAAAATAAGTTCACGTTTAGCCTATTTAATAGCCAGTTACTGGCAAAGGCGATCCCAGTCAGAGGAGCCATATTTATGTTCTCATGCATCTTCGCGAGTCTTTATCTCATTTAGACTCAACAAATTAGCGTGAAAACTCTTCCCGATGCATTTTCAGTTATCCCTCTCTCTCGCAAAGTTTCCGCTTCACACTACCTATACCTGTTAATCAATCTCGGCAGTTCTCCTCAGCGTTATCCCAACCATCGCATCAATACGCCTAAAAACTTTAGGCATCCTTGCCCGAAATATCCCGCGTTACGAACGCAGCGCCAAAGTTTCCTCGTTTTTACCCATAGAGCGTTTGTGATGCACAATACGACTGGTGACCAGTACGGCGAGCGTTAACAGGCCGGTCGCGATGATTTCACTACGGTGTTGTGGGTTGAACAGCATGGAGATGAGTATTCCGACGATGAACACCATGGTTGCCCAGGTTAATCCAGGGAATAGCCACATGCGGTAACTGAGTGTTTCACCGCGCGCCTCGCGTTTTTTACGCAACACCAAATGTGAGGCGGCAATCACCAGATAGACCAGTAAAGCAATGGCGCCTGAACTTGCCAGCAGGAATTCAAAGACCGCTGCGGGTGCCAGATAGTTGCAAATCACCGCAATGAACGCGGCTGCCGTGGAGGCAATAACGGCAACCCACGGGGTACCACTGCGCGTGGTGCGAGAAGCAGCAGCGGGTGCATCCTGACGACGTGACAGCGAATAAAGCATGCGTGATGCGGTGTAAAGTGCGGAGTTAAGGCAGCTACAAACGGCTACCAGCACCACCACATCGACGATTTGGCGCGCATACGGAACATTCATCATTTCCATCGCTGTTTGGTATGAACCGGCTTTCATCAGCGACGGCGTATTCCAGGGGACCAGCGCAACCACAATGAAAATCGACAGCAGATAGAACAACGAGATACGCCAGATAACCGAGTTGGTGGCTTGGGTAATCTGCTTTTTCGGCTCACGCGATTCTGCGGCGGCGATGGTAACAATTTCGGTTCCCATAAATGAGAACATGGTCGTTAGAATGGCTGCCAGTACCGCACTGATGCCGTTAGGCATAAAGCCGTGGGTCGCATAAAGATTTGAAATACCCTGCGTACTGCTGCCCGGCATGAGTCCAAATATCGCCAGACTGCCGGCAATCAGGAAAGCGATAATGGCAACCACTTTCAGTAGTGCAAACCAAAACTCAAATTCGCCATAGTTCTTCACGCTAAACAGGTTAGTCACCGTCAGGAATGTGGTGATCGCCAGCGTGTATTCCCAAATTGCAACCTGCGGGAACCAGCCGTGCAAGATAGTGCCTGCGGCGTTGGCCTCTAGCGGAATAACCAACACCCAGAACCACCAGTAGAGCCAGCCAATAGTGAAACCGGCCCAGCGTCCCAGTGATTTGTCGGCGTAGGAGGAGAAGGATCCGGAGTCGGGTGAGGCAATCGCCATTTCAGCCAACATACGCATAATCAATACCACCAGTGCGCCGGCCGCGATGTAAGCCAGTAACACGGCCGGGCCTGCTTCGGCGATCGCATGGCCAGAGCCGACAAACAGTCCGGCACCAATCACACCGGCAATAGATAACATCCGTACATGACGCGGCTTGAGGCCTTGCGCCAGCACATCGGCATTCTGTGAACTCATTGTTATTCTCCAGATTGTCTCTCGGGTTGTGCTCTGTACAGCCCGGCAGCAGCAGATGATTAGCCCAGACCGCAGTGCGGGCTGGGTTAGTTGAGGAATGCCTATGAATCCTGATATGGCTTCAATATGCCGCTGAGGATGTCCAGCGCCTTGCTGAACTGCGTATCAGGAATGGTTAGCGGATAGAGGAAGCGAATCACGTTGCCCTGCGGACCACAGGTCAACAGCAATAAACCACGCGCCATTGCCTGTTGCTGAATCGCCTGAGCCGTTTGCGCCTGTGAAAACTCCACGGCGACCATCGAGCCCAACGCGCGGATATCGGTGATGGCCGAGCAGTTGGCACGCGCACTGCTCAGGAAATCGACCAACTGAGCCCCGAGTCGTACCGAACGTGCACAAAGCTGCTCTTCGGCAATAACATCAAGCACCGCATGCGCCGCCGCAATTGCCAGCGGGTTTCCGGCGTAAGTGCCTCCAAGGCCGCCGGGACCCGGCGCGTCCATTATTTCTGCGCGACCGCTTACCGCCGACAGCGGCATGCCCCCTGCGAGGCTTTTTGCCATGGTTATCAGGTCAGGTTTGACATCGTAATGGTCCATCGCAAAGAGTTTTCCGGTGCGAGCGAAGCCCGTTTGCACTTCGTCGGCAATCAGCAGAATACCGTGCTCATCGGCCAGATTACGCAGGCGAGTCAGGAACTCAGGCGGGGCAATGTGGAAGCCACCCTCGCCCTGCACCGGCTCCAGCACAATCGCGGCTACGTCCTGTGGTGCAATATCCTGGGTAAAGATATCGTGCAGGCTGGCAAGTGCGTCTTCAACGCTGATACCGGTTATCGGGTTCGGATAACGTGCATGCCACACCGAGGCAGGCATCGGACCAAAGTCGCGTTTATACGGCGCTACTTTGCCGGTCATTGCCATGGTCATGAAGGTGCGGCCGTGGAAGGCGTTGCCAAAGGTAATAATGCCGTGACGGCGCGTTGCTGCGCGTGCCACTTTGACGGCATTCTCTACCGCTTCGGCACCGGTCGAGAAGAAGGCGGTTTTAGCTTTACCGGCAATTGGCACCACACTGTTAATGCGTTCTGCCAACGCAACATAGCTCTCATAAGGCGTGACCTGAAACGCAGTATGGGTAAATTTTTCTAACTGATCGACAATCGCCTTAACGATGCGCGGGTGGCGATGGCCGGTGTTCAGCACCGCGATACCGCCCGCGAAGTCAATCCAGGTATTGCCCTCAACGTCACGCAGCGTCGCGTTCTCTGCCTGCTCGACATACCACTGGCAAAGATTTCCGGTGCCGCGTGGGAGTGCATCATCTTTGCGTTGTTGCAATTGACCGTTTTTACCTTCCATAACTTTTCCTTAGCAATAAGAGTCTTTACAAATCACGACAAACACGCTTATTTATCCCTGTGCCAAGGTTTGTTGCCAGAGCCACTTCTATAGAAAAGGGGGGATCCAATTGCGGAGTTTGTACGCCGATCATGTATTAGAGCGTTTGCGGTGTTTGCCGGAAGGGACGCTGCAACAGCGCCTGTTGGCGTGTATGCAGGCTGCGATTGTGGAGGGAATATTTCCACGTGCCACGCGATTACCGGCTACGCGGGATTTAGCGCGCGAACTGTCGGTTTCTCGCAATACCGTCCTTAACGTCTATGACAATTTGATGTCACAGGGTTACGTCACGGCGCGAACCGGTAGCGGCACCTGGGTAGCCGAAACGCTGCCGGAAAGGTGTTTAAATAGTCCGCGTAACGACGCTCTCAGCCTGCCCCTCGTCGCCAAAAGCGCGGCCATCTCCAAGCGCGGCTCGTCCTTGTTGGGACATGCAAACGCCTCGCCGTATCAGTGGGGTGCCTTTGTGCCAGGCGCACCCGATGTCACCCAATTTCCACATAAACTTTTTAGCCAAATTCAAGCGCGGCTTAACAAAGAACCCGATATAGACAGGCTTATCTACAGTAGCAATGGGGGCTGCACGTATTTGCGTCAGGCGTTGGCGGAGTATCTCAGCGTTTCGCGTTCAGTACGGGCCGATGCCGACCAAATAATTATCACCGAGGGAATTCATCAGGCCGTGGATTTGGTGACCCGTGTGCTCTGCGATCCGGGGGATCTGGCGTGGATCGAAGAACCGGGTTATTGGGGAACACGTAACCTATTGCGCATCAACGGGCTAAAAATTCAGGCCATGTCAGTGGATGAACAGGGCATTATCCCTGACCTGCCGCCGCGAACCCCTGTGCCAAAAATGGTTTTTATCACCCCGTCACATCAATATCCACTTGGCGTACATCTCAGTCTTGAACGGCGAAAACAGCTCCTGGATTTGGCGCGCAAACATAAAACCTGGCTAGTGGAAGATGACTATGACAGTGAATTTCGCTTTGCCGGTCAACCCTTTCCATCGCTGCAAGGTTTTGAGCCTGATGCGCCGGTCATTTACATGGGCACCTTCAGTAAAACACTCTATCCGGCACTGCGCCTCGGTTATCTGGTGGTACCAAAAGCATTAGCGCAACCGCTCCGTGTGGCAGCGGCTGAGCTCTACCGTGGTGGGCATCTGCTGGTGCAGCGTGCGCTGGCGGAATTTATTCTAAAAGGGCATTACGTGGCGCATATTCGCCGTATGCGTAAACTCTACAGCCAGCGACGGCGCTTTTTGGCCAACTTGATTGAACGCTACTTAGGCAAGGATTTTATGCCTCAGGTGAATCACGAAGCGGGTTTGCACCTGGTGATCAATCTCCCTACCGGCTGTGACGATGTGGCGGTTGCCGCTCTGGCGTTGCAGCGTGGCGTAAAAGTGCGGCCCCTGTCGCAATATTATATGCATCTGCAAGAGCGACGCGGACTGCTGCTGGGTTATGCCTGCGTGGATGAAAGGCAGTGCCAGGATGCGTTCGGCGTGCTCAGAGCGTGTTTGATTCAGTTTGGGATTGTCGGGCGCGCGGAAAGCCTTAAGTCGGAGGGTTAACTGATTAACGGCGGGATGCGCAATCAATCGCAATCTGTAGCGAGAAGCCACAGCATCTGTCGCTTAAATACAAAACGCCTGATGTAATTGATCAGGCGTTAGGATAAAGAGAAAGTATCAACCGATATCAGAACGGGTCACAACATTACCTACCCCAGGCCGACTCTGTATTCATATGCTCGGCTCGCCAGTGAGTATAAAATTCGCTATCATCCGCTCCCGCTCTTCATCCCGGTAGCCTGATGTCCAAGATAATCGATACTTTTATTGCCCCGCCTTGCCATGACAAGATTGAGATTCTCTATCAGGACGATCACTTAGTACTCATCAATAAGCCCACAGGGCTGCTCAGCCTCTCGGGGAAAAATCCGCAAAATCTGGATTCAGTGCATTATCGGCTGGTAGAGCTATTCCCCGGCTGCACCCTGATCCACCGCCTCGACTTCGGGACGTCTGGACTGATGGTGATTGCCCGCAATAAGGCTATCAATGCCGCACTTTGCCAGCAGTTCAGCGAGCGCACGGTGACCAAAACCTACAGCGCATTACTCTGCGGACATCTGGCTCACAACGAAGGGATCATAGACGCGGCGATTGCTAAAGACCCGGCGCTGTTTCCGCTGATGTCGATTTGCGCCCTAAATGGCAAGCCTGCTCGCTCCGGTTATCGGGTGGTTGAACGCTTTTATCATGCGCTGGAAGACGGGAGATTACTGCCATTGACGCGGGTCCAGCTGACTCCGGAAACCGGACGCACCCATCAGCTGCGCATCCACTGTCAGCACCTGGGCCACCCTATTTTGGGCTGTGACCTGTATGGCGGTCTCCTGCTGCCCGGTACCGAACAGACTCCTCGCCTGATGCTGCACGCCAGCGAGCTGCATTTTATTCATCCCATCAGCGGCGAGCGTATAAAAGCTCATCAAGCCAGCCCGTTCTGACTTTCTGCTTAAAATGGGGGGGGAGTGGGAAGGGATTACTGTGCTTTGCCTCAGGGTTTAATAACTCGCCTGCCGACATCAAATCGTCCAAATTTTAGAACGGTAGTAACGTTGCGTTAATAATAAACAACCTCTAAATTAACTCCTTTAATACATGGAGTTATATCAATAAAATGCTTACGCTTGAAACGGTTGAAGTCCACACGGCTGGAGAGCCTTTTCGTATCGTTATTTCAGGCTTACCGGAAGCACAGGGTGACAGCATTGCAGAACGCAGAACATGGTTTCGCCAATATGCTGATGATATTCGCCAGGCATTAATATTCGAACCTCGCGGACATGCAGATATGTACGGGGGCTATCTTACGCAGGCGGTCTCCCCCGGTGCGGACATTGGGATAATCTTTATCCATAACGAGGGATATAGCGACCTCTGTGGTCATGGGATTATCGCATTAGCGACCGCGGCCGTAGAGCTAGGTTGGGTTGAACGGACCTTACCGGAAACACGTGTTGGTATTGATGCGCCCTGCGGTGTCATAGAGGCTTTCGTCAATTGGGATGGCAATCATGCCAATGGTGTCCGTTTTATTAATGCGCCGTCTTTTATTTATCATCGCGACGTAAAAGTCAGCACGCCCACCTTCGGGGACGTCATCGGCGATATCGTTTACGGGGGAGTATTCTATTTTTATACTCGCGGCAAATCGCATGGATTACCAATACGTGAATCCTCAATTGACGCTCTCACGCAATTTGGTGCCGAAGTCACCCATGCCGCAAATACTAACTTCTTGGTTAAACATCCTGACTCCGCTGAGGAAGGCGTAATCTATGGGACAGTGATTGATGGTGAGCCCAGGCATGCCGGATCGTCTCAGGCAAACTGCTGTATTTTTGCTGACCGTGAGGTAGACCGTTCTCCTACAGGAACGGGGACTGCCGGGAGAGTCGCCCAGCTGTTTCTACGGGGTGAGCTTCAACGAGACGAAATATTGGTCAATGAGTCAATAATAGGTTCTGTCTTTCGAGGAAGGGTCATCGGTGAAACAACGGTCGGGGATTTTCCGGCAATCATCCCCGAGATATCGGGCAATGCTTATCTATATGGATTCTGTAAATGGCTCATCGACCCACGCGACCCTTTTAGAAACGGATTTTTAGTCAAGTAGTGTGGGACAATGAAAGCTGGCGCTACAATGACGCCGGAGCTCGTACTGTCCGAAGTAGACTTACCGACCAATAATACATTAGCGACGAGTTACCGGCGTAAACATTATTCACGTGGGGCTTTACTCATCAATCGAGAACAGTTTCTGTACGGTTGTTAAAAGATTGAAAATGAGAAAGATAATTGACAATACTTGACTATAATTATAAAAAATAGAGCCTTAACAACCAAGATGATTACTACATGAATTTTTATGGTATAAACTACCTGCAAACGCAGTCTAATTTAAATGATTACTTCAAGTATGCGATTATTTTTAGCACTCTGTTTGTTTTAATTGTCGTATTCAGCCTGTATATGCGTCATCGTCTACAGACTAAATATCGAGACTTAACGATTATCGCCTTCTTGTTTTTGCTGTTTATTTCCGGCGTTCAATACTCAGACTACGCAAATAGTGAAAATATACACTCTCAATCATCGCAAATGGTTAATTTTGTAAAACTCCTCGCCAGGGAAAAGAATGTAGGGGTTGATGCTATCCTTTCCAGTTCAGTGCAATTATCTGATGGTGTGATTGTTAAGATTAATGATAACTATTATCGCGTAAATTTAAGCGCAGATCAAAACACTTACAGCTTAGTCAGGATCGGGTTAATTAACCCGGACATTACCATTATAAAATAACGAGGGACTACATGCCTATCTATACACCGATAATAATAAAATTAGGGCTAGGAATACTTTGCCTGATTGTACAAATAAATCTGATGGGGAAAGGAAACTTAGCCCCATCCTCTGCAATGGATCAGGTTCAAAACTACGTATTAGGCGGAATTATCGGTGGCGTTATCTATAATGAATCGATAACTGTGCTGCAATTTGTACTTGTGTTAATCATCTGGACATTGCTGGTTTTCATTCTCAAGTTTTTAAAGGAAAATAACCGTTTTCTTAAGCATATTATTGATGGGAAACCGATTACATTAGTGCACAACGGCAGTGTAGATGTTAAAGAGTGTTTAAGGAATGGCGTTTCGGCCCATGATTTAATGTTTAAATTAAGATCTAACGGTATATATGAAGTTGAACAACTCAAGCGCGTAGTGCTTGAGCAAAATGGGCAGTTAACTATTATTCAAAGTGGCGATGAGAACATTCGTTATCCGATAATAGTGGATGGATTAGCAAACCATGACTTGCTTGAGATAATTAATAAAGACAGAGAGTGGTTAGAATCTAAAATCGCAGAGCAAGGCTTCAATAAAATTAGTGAAGTCTATTTAGGTGAATATTTGTCTGGCCGGATTAATTTGTACGGATATACAAGATAACCGTCGGATTGAAAGTTGATGTGAGGTTGCTAATGGCATTGTTAGTACGACTCATTTTCTAACCTTAGGTATGATTTGCATCCAATGATTAATACATTGAGGTGATAGCAACGTCCACTTTTTGCAAAAAGCGGCCCAAGGCAACGCACAAGGGCTGCTGTGAGCGAGGAGCGGACGTCGGCTCTTACTCGTCATTTTGATGTATAGCCATCAAGTACCCAGCAATCTCGTCAACACTGAGATCAACATGTAACATCTCAGGATTCTGGAACCAACTATCTGGCCAAAAAATAAGATCAGATGGATTACCGTTAAAATTCCTCTCAAGTAATGAAAGAGCAAAGTTTTGTTCGGATTCTTTGCCCTCGGAGTCACATATAAATTTGATTGTTTGAATCAATTCGCTCCAGGTATAGTCTGGGTAAAACCTCTCCAGATTAAAGGCCATCCTGGTAAATTCCCTGGCACGGGTCCAGGAGGAAAAATCTCTGAAATCAGAAAAAGTATAGGGATATACAACCTGGTTGTTCCATTCGCCCATCATGGTTACTAATATGGGATCTTCTTGAACAGAACCTCCATCAATTTTAGAAAGTATCATTTCAGCACTTTTTGAAAGTTCATTAATTTTATTACTACTGACTTTGCCTGGTCTCATTCTTTCCGGCAGTGGCATTATTTTAATCCTTGAGAAGTTAACTCATCAAATCGATTGATTTTAAACAATACTCTTTATGTAAATACGGTACTACCTTAGTCCGCTTCTGGCTCATGGCATCTCGATGAAACCTACGTAAAGGTCAACGGACGCGATGCGCCTGGTGAGCAGAATCATTGAAAGATAAGACTTTTCAATAACACGAAAGGCTAACTCATCAATAACTTTGCAACAGTGCCATTATTATTAAGTCTGGCACTCTGGATATCCCTTCCAACTTTATGCAGCCGGAAGGAGACTTGTTTGGCATTTAACGGGCTGCAAAAAATTAACCGCGTTAGCTTATGCAATAATATTCAACGAATCACAATACTATTTCATACTTTAGCCAGCGTGTTTATTTTTCCATTTCAACTCAACTTCCATAACGACACTTATTGATGCAGGCAACACAGTCAGTGTAATGAGCGTGGCAACAAACAAGCCTCCGATGATGGCGTAGGCCATTGGCCCCCAAAAAACCTGCTCCGAGATAGGGATCATCCCTAAAATTGCCGCTGAAGCAGTCAACAGAATCGGCCGCGAACGGTGAAGGGCAGCGCTGACGATTGCGTTTTGTTGCGCCATCCCTTCACGGAAATTACTGTCGACCTCACTAATAAGAATAACGGCATTGCGAATAATCATCCCTGACAATGCAATGATACCCAACAAAGCCACAAAACCCATCGGCGTTCCGCTGGGTAGCATCGCAAGCACGATGCCAATTAGGGCAAAGGGAGCCATAAGCAAAGCGACAAGCATGCGGGAAATACTTTGCAGTTGAATCATTAGCAATACCAGCATGACGAATAAAGTTATTGGCAACACTGCGTAAACTGAATTGTTCCCTTTGGCTGATTCAGCAACAGTGCCTCCCTCTTCAATGTTATAGCCTTCAGGAAGCGAACGGCGCAGTTTGTCTACCATAGGAGAGAGTTGCTTTGAAACCGACTCGGCTTGCATACCAGGTGCCAAGTCGGTTTGCACTGTGATGAAAGGCAATCGCTGTCTGCGCCAGATAATCGGGTCACTCACGCCCCATCTCAACGTTGCCACCTGACTTATTGGGACTTTGCCCCCGTTGGTCGATGTTACCTTTAGATTGGCAAGCGTATCCAAATCGAGTCTCTCATGGTCATTGGATCTTAATACCACGTCAATTAACCTATTGTTATCACGCAGGGTAGTCACCACGCTTCCTGACCAAACAGTATTTAGCACCTCCGACAGGCTCTCGGAAGATACACCGGCGGCACGGGCAACCGTTTGATTAACCTCAAGCGTGACGACACGCTCGGGTTCTCCGGCAGTAAGATTCACCTCTCGCGTCAAGTTACTGTTGCCTACGATAGCCTCAAGATGCTGTGCTAGCTGGCGAACCTCGTTGTAGTCTGGTCCACTGATGCGATATTTAAGCGGCCATCCAACGGGTGGCCCGAGTTCAAGCGGCGACACTCGCGTCGTGATATCTCTGAAATCTAGAGCAAGATGTGAATTTAACTGCTGCTGAAGCCTGTCTCTGTCTTTCAGGTTTCTAGCTACAACGACTAGCTGGGATGTATTTTCGTTATCCAGTAAAACCTCCATGGGTAAATAGAATCTTACAGCCCCAGAACCGACATAGCTTGAGAAGTGATCAACGTATCGATTCTTCTTCAGCCAATCTTCCAATCTGCTTGTTTGCCTGGATGTTTCTACCTGCGATGCATTGGCAGGAAGCGTCAGGCTCACCAGCAGTTCTGGCCTGTCGGAGGCTGGAAAGAACTCCCCCTGCATAAAGGTGGTGCCATAAGCTGATAGCCCGAGCAGAAAAACGGCAATGAAAAGAGTCAGGCCACGGTGAGCCAAAGTGGCGTCTACTATTCGTTGATAAAAATGAAGCAGTCTTCCGGGGGAGCCACTGTGTGGTTTTATTTTTGGCGATAAGATCCAAGTGCCGATTAAGGGCGAAAATAAAACCGCAACGGCCCAGGAACTTAAAAGTGAAATCAGAACTACGGCAAACAGTGAAAAGCAATACTCACCCGCGCTGGATGCAGCAAAACCCACTGGAATAAATCCGGCAATCATTACAAGCGTACCGGTCAGCATGGGAAAGGCGGTAGTCTCAAAGGCGTAAGTCGCCGCGTGCCAGCGGCTATCTCCTGCCTCCATTCTGGAAATCATTGCCTCAACAGTGATCATCGCGTCATCAACCATGAGTCCCAGCGCGATAATCAGTGCCCCCAGTGAAATACGCTGGAGCCCAATCCCTGTTAGCATCATGCCAATAAACGTTATGGCCAGTACCAATGGAATAGCCGTGGCAACGACGAGCCCGGCCCGAGTTCCCAAAGATATAAAAGAGACAGCCAAAACGATAATAACGGCTTCTACCAACACTCTAATGAATCCGTTTACCGCCTGCTTTACAACAGCGGACTGGTCGGCAACCTTAGTCATCTCGATACCGTGAGGAAGGGCATGTCGAATAGCGTTCATTCGCAGGTTGAGCTCACGGCCAAAACTGAGCATATTGCCCGTTTTGGCCATTGAGATTGCCATGCCAATCGCAGGATGCCCGTTAACTCTGAAGGCCGGAGACGGCGGCTCGGCAACCTGCCGGCTAATCGAGGCAATATCAGTTAAGGGGATGTAACGCCCGTCAACATGCAACGTTATCTCTTTCAGGCTTTGCTGCGTACTCAGCGCCCCGCTCACATGGAACGTAATGTTTTCACGATCGCCGCGCAGCGTGCCGCTGGGTACTACTGCGTTTTGTTGCTTCAAGGCATCAGAGATTTGTTGCAGGGTGATCCCCATTCCCGCAAGCTGGCGCGGTGAAAAAGCAACGACCATTTGTTCTTCTTGCACACCCAGTAGACTGATTTTCCCTATATTGGGCAATGACATCAGACTGCGTTGAATGGCCTCCACTCTGTCGCGCAATTCTCTTTCTGTAAAACCCTCCGCAGTAAACCCATAAATTGTGCCGAAAGTGTCGTCAAACTCATCGTTGACGGTAGGTGCCAGGACACCGGCAGGGAGCGAGGGAGAAATATCCTGCATTTTTTTGCGCACCTGATACCAGATATCGGGTACGGAGGCTGGCGGAGTGTCCTCTCGCAAATAAACAAATATAACTGACTGCCCTGCCCGCGTGTTGCTTTCGACATAATCAAGGTGAGGAATTTCTTGTAACTTCTTCTCCAGCACATCGGTGACAAGATTAACGGTGTCATGAACATTGGCTCCAGGCCACTGAGCCGAAACTACAGCAGTCTTTATAGTAAACGCCGGGTCTTCGTTACGATTAAGATTTTCATACCCCCAACTCCCCGCGGCCAACAATAGCAGCATGAAAAATGTGACCACTTGCTGATGGTTAAGCGCCCAGGCCGAAAGATTAAATGCCCTTTTGGATCTATTACTGTTCATTCTTGGCCCTCCCCAAGGCTCACTTTCTCCCCTTGACGTAGCTTGCTCACTCCTGCTGTTACGACTGTTTCACCGGGCCGGATCCCCGACGAAATGAAAACTTCGCGGGTAGAAAATCTACCGATAATTACCGGACGCATTTCAAGTTGCAGATTTCTGCGATCAACGATAAAAACTGCCGGTGTCCCTCCTGACTGGGAAAGAGAAGAAGCCGGAAGCCGAATCCCCCCGAGCCCTGTTTCTGGTAATGACGCTTGTACACTTGCGCCAAGAGCCATCGCCCGCGGGGGATTGTTCAGCGAAATTCGAACGCGCCAGGTACGTGTTTGAGGATCAGCCTGGGGACTTATATCCCTTAAGATTCCATGGGTTGTAATGGCGGGATCGGAGAGAAGGGAAACATTGAGGCTTTGAACATTTTTCAGAGCCCGAACCTGAGACTCCGAAAGGTCAAATACTGCGTCGAGCTCCGTAGCTTCGGCCAAGTTGACAACAGTCTGCCCTGCGCCAACGACTTGCCCGGACGAGGCGCTAACCTGGGTTATTACGCCTGGCGCAGGGGCGGTGAGTCGAGTCCAGTCCAGGTTCTCCCGCGCATTTTTCAGAGCATTTTCACTTGTCTGACGATGAGATAAAGCGGATTGCCAGTCTGCCATCGCATTATCCAGCTGCACCCGTGCAATCGCCCCCGAAGGCATTAAAATTTTCATTCGTCTGAGATTGGCTGCCGCCACCTGTTCGCTTACGATGGCACTTTGCAGATCGGCGCGAGCACTGTTGAACTGATTTTCGCCGGTTTCACTTTCAAGGGAGGCGAGTAGTTCCCCCTTTTTAACCTCGTCGCCCACCTCAACACGTCGAGTAAGCAGCCTGCCGCCAAGACGAAATCCCAACGTAAGCTCGTCGTGGGCACGAATTTCACCGGTTTGGTTGTGAAAAATTGACAATGTAGGTTGAGGTGCAATCACAAAACGCACTGGCCGCGGCGAAAGAGCAACCTTTTGCTGCTTTTCACCACAACTATTCAGACCGATTAAAAAAGACAGCAAAATAAGCCCAATTAAAAAATGAGTTATTTTACAAGATGAAATGATATGGCTAATTGCCTGGCGAGCTAAATCTGCAAAAGTGTCTGTCATGACCCTGCCCCTGAATTGATATAACGCTATTCAATCCAGCATTGGTCCAGATTCCCCCTATATTTCATCAAGGGACCGTCAAGACTGACACTTTTTTATTTATTTTTCCTTATCGGGAAATTGAATGACGACTTTTAGCCCGCCATTTTCTGCATTTTGGGCCATAATTCTGCCCCCATGAGATTCGCAGATTGCTCGGGCTATGGACAGGCCCAGGCCACTGCCGCCAAAATGACGGGCGCGCGACGTTTCAGCTCTGGTGAATCGTTCAAACATCAGCGGGATGAAAGCTTCAGACACCCCTTTCCCTTTATCACAAAACGAAATTTGATACGCATCGGTCAACCTTTCTACATAAATATCCAGGGTGCCGCCTTCCGAGGCATAGCGTAGGGCATTTTCCATCAAGATAGTAAACACCTGCCCCAACCGGAATGGATCACCTTTGAAACGGCACTTAGCCGGTGCATGAACAGCAATAACCATTCCCGTGGTCTCAGCTTGCGGCTTTATCCACATCACCCGCTCCTGCAACAGCTCGGCGAGATCCCACTCAAAGATATCAAGGCTGAGCTCCCCGGCATCTGCCAGCGAAAGCAGGTGCAGTTCATCTATCAGACGATTTAAACTGACTAACTGTTTCATGACCATTTCCAGCTGCCTGGGTTCTGGCTGAAATACGCCGTCGATCATTCCCTGAAGTCGCCCCATCGCGGCCGTGAGCGGAGAGCGCAATTCATGTGCCATCGCGACATGGGAGGCATGCAGCTCGCGCTCGTAGCGCGAAAGTTGCTGAACCATAGTATTGAAATCTTCCGTGAATTGAACCAGCTCCGAGGGCGCTCCTTTAACCAATGCCGCCTGAGTTTCAAAGTCACCTCTGGCCACTTCACGTGCGGACGAAGCCAAGCGACTAAATTGTAAAGAGAGCGGCAGAGCAGATCGCAGCCCAAAAAAAACAATAAATGGGATCGTCACAACGACCAAAATTCCAACGGTGATCCAGTCGGCGGAAGCAATCGAGGGATCCGAAAAACGTATACCCCACCATTTATCTACAATTTGATGAAAACGTTGAGGATTAATTTCAGGATTCAGAAGCAGTATTTTAAACTCTGCACTGACTGAAGAAGGCATTTCATGCACTCGCAACAGCTCAACCAGCGCGAATCTAGACCACATGCACAGGGCAATAAGGCACACAGAGCCAATGGCAAGCAGCAGGATACGCACACAAATCCAGCGCCATAGAGATTGATGTCGGCTGTTCATGGTTGTCTGAACCGGTAACCGACACTGCGCACATTGACCAGCACATGACTAATGCCTGCTGACTCCAGTTTCTTACGCAGGTTATAAACGTGTGTATCCACCACGCGCTCTAACGCCTCGCTCTCAGGCAGACAATTTTCTAAAAGATACTGTCGTGAAAAAGCCCGTGTTGCAGAACTCATCAAAGTAGACAGGATACTGAATTCTGTGGGTGTTAAATTGAGATACGATTTGCTCTCTTGCTCACCGTTAATGCTTGCGGTCAAGGCTATGACATCGACTTCTAAATTCTGCCAGCGCAAAACCACCTGCTCCTGGCCTTGAGCATTGCCCGAAGTCCTGCGCAGCACGGCTTGTACTCGCGCGACAACTTCACCAGGGTTATAAGGTTTGACTACATAATCATCCGCCCCATAACGAAGCGCACCAATTTTATCCGGCAGATCTCCCATGGCAGTTACCATGATAACCGGGGTATTATTTTTACGGCGCACTGACGCCAATACTTCCGTCCCACTCATCCCCGGCAGCATCACATCCAGTAAAATAAGATCGGGTTTCCAGCGCAGTGCCATATCAAGCCCCGAGAGACCATCCCCGACAACGGTTACTTCGTACATTTCTCGTATTAAATATGCTTCCAGAACATTGGCCGCATCAACATCATCTTCGATAATCAGGATCCGCTTATTTTGCATATTTACTACCTTGACTGTTTCTCGATAATTCCCTGACAGTACATTGATACTGCCTCTTCATACTCTGAGTTTCATACGCGGCCGTAATCCGCTTTGATTTGCGAGTCATGAGTGACGAGGTTTTATAATGATAACCAGAAAACTACTCCTTCACATTACCTGTTTTTTATTTGCAGGAAACGTAACAAACACATTAGCGGACACCAACGCTGCTAGTCAGCAGAGCTTAAATCTTGGCCTGGCGATGCAAAATTCCCCTCGCTACAGCGGTTCTGAAAATAAACATTGGCAATTTGCTCCTGTTGTTCAGGCACGCGATGGTGCTTTTTTCTTTGATTCGCAAAAGGGAGTGGGATATGACCTGCAAAGTGACAGCGGGTTATATCTAGAACATACCCTTGGATATAGCCTTGGCCGTTCTGACAGCAATTCCAACTGGCGAGATGGTTCAGATAGATTGAAGGGGATGGGAAATATCAATGCGACAGTCAATACCGTCGTGGCTGTGGGTTGGGCCGTTACACCCTGGCTTTCATTGGAGGGAAAAACCATCTTGCCTCTCAGCGATGGACAGGGTGTGAAATACCAAACGTCAATAACTCTTCTCCCCATACAAAATGAAACAAATACTGTTGCTTTCCAAGGTGCTGCATTATTTGGCGATAGCCGATATATGAATACCTTTTATGGCGTGAGTCGCGATCAAAGCTTTCACTCTGGATATGCTCAATATCAGGCAAACAGTGGATTCTATGGTGTGGATAGTACTCTTACCTGGAGCCATCAATTCACCCCGCACTGGAGCACTGCAGCAAGCATCGAATACACTCGTCTGGATAAACACGCAAAAGACAGCCCGATTGTGTTCAAACCCAACCAGGTCTCATCGACAATTGCATTTATCTATAACTTTTAGTCTTGACACAATCTTGATTAAACCTTGACTATTTATTGACTCTGGAAATTTATAATATTGGTAAGCTCTGCCGTCTAAGGGTAGGGTTTAACTTAAAAAATAAATTAACTGTCATCACACCCTGAATTTTTTGCATTAATTGTTAAACCCAACACCAAAGAGTTAATAAATGAGCTTAGATAACAAAATTTTAAGTGCAAAACTGAAAAATATTTTTTTACTATCAAAAGTTGATAACACCAAGCGTGTTATCATTTTACAAAATGAAGACTCTCCAACGGAGATATTATCTTTTGCCGTGGAAGCTCTGCAAACACTTGGAGCAACGTTGCATGTTATTACGCATGATCCGTTAAGAGGCTCCTATACTTTATCATCTGATTATAACTTAAATAACAATGATGTTATTTCAAAAAACTCTTCAGAAGATTTGCTAGGATTGGCAGATATAGTTTTTGAAACAATAGACTTAGCAAAACTCAGCGCTCAAAATGAAAACGTAGAGTCATTCTCTTTAATTAACAAATAGAATTTATAATAATTGTAGTGGCATAGTGAATTTGGCCACCTGAACAGAGGTGATGTCATCACCTCATAGACAAAACAGGTGACATTATGACCAGAAATAACAGACGTTATTTCAGCCCCGAGTTCCGCCTCGAAGCTGGCCATTTAGGGGGCAGTTTGGATATCGAAAATTATTGTACGTTAAGGTGATGTTTTGGGCACTGTTGCAAAGTTATTGATGAATTAGCCTTTCGTATTATTAAAAGGTCTTATCTTTCAAAGATTCTGCTCACCAGACGCATCTCGCCAAGGGGATACCCAAAATAAAATGATTCTGCCTGACCTTTCCTTAGCGCTCACATCACTTCAATCCCTTTGATTGTGGCGTAAGCCGTCTTCATTGACTTGAAGCCCAGCGTGGCGTTGATTAGCCATTTCAGTTTGCCACGATCGCACTCGATTATATTATTCCGGTACTTTATCTGCCGGTGCTGCACATGCTGCGGACATTTACCTTCCCGCTTCAGCAATGCCAGCGCCCGCCCATACGCCGGGGTTTTATCCGTGTTGATCAACCGTGGAATTTGCCAGCGCTTCGTATTGTTCAGAAGTTTACCCATAAAGCGATATGCGGCTTTGATGTTACGACGTGAAGACAGGTAAAATTCAATGGTGCAGCCCTGCTGTCGACCGCGCGGTACAAATAAGCCCAGCGTCCGTTGACCTTCACGTAGGTTTCATCGAGATGCCATGAGCCAAAACCGGAAGGCTAACGCCAGTACCCGCGCAGCCGCTTTTCCATCTCAGGTGCATAAGGCTGAACCCAGCGATAAATCATGGTGTGATCGACATTTCCCCCTCGCTCAGCGAGCATCTCCTGCGGCTCACGATAACTGATGCCATATTTGCAGTACCAGCGGACGGCCCACAGGATAACAGGGGTCCACTTGGAAAACGAATCTATGGTCACTCCCGTTTTTGCAACACCGATTTTGACGATAAATTGGCTTGCTTGAATCTATCCGGCGTCTGAATGGGATTTTATTCCCGCGCCTCGATGAGTTCCGCGCCTGATGAACCTCCAGAAAATATACGGCTTCAATGAGCCTTTCCGTTTTACAGGTTCCTCAACAGACCGGTGGGCCGTTAGTATCATCAATATCAGTATTCGCAAAACCAGATCAGTGATTCTTTAAACCGGTGTATTTCTGCCGTTATGCTACATAAGTTTGCTGTCGTGCCGTTAGGGCCCCGGCTATTCTGGCCAGCTTGTTTGCCAGAGCACAAGTGACGACAAAGTTGCTTTTCCTACACAGTAAATCCCTAACCCAATCGGCCAATTTGCCAGACTGGTGTTCCAGTTTTTGTATGAATACCCTGGCACATTGAACTAACAAAGTTCGGATCTTTTTGTTACCTCGCTTACTAATTCCCAGCAATGTCGTCCGACCTCCCGTGCTGTACTGTCGAGGCACTAGCCCTGTTGCCGCCGCAAAGTCACGACTGCAGGCGTACTGCTTCCCGTCGCCAATCTCAGTTGAAATAGTACTCGCTGTCAGTGTTCCGACGCAGGGAATGCTCAGCAAGCGCTGTCCAATCTCATCTTCGTCCAACTTTCGTTTCAACTGGGATTCCAAATCTTTAATCTGCTCAACAAGATATTGATAATGCTGTTGTAATTTCAGCAATAACTGGCTGAGGTAAAGAGGCAAACTATTGTCTTCAAGAATGGTACTCAGTCGGCTAATAACGGCAGCTCCTCGTGGAACGCTAATGCCAAATTCCAGCAGAAAGCATGCATCTGATTGGTTGTTTTTACCTTATCCTGAACCAAGGATTCACGGACACGATGCAGAGCCCGCATTGCCTGCTGAGATTCCGTTCTAGGTTGTACAAAACGCATAGACGGACGCGATGCAGCTTCACAAATAGCTTCGGCGTCGACAAAGTCGTTTTTGTAACTTTTAACGAATGGACGGACAAATTGTGGTGATATCAGCTTTGGAAAATGCCCCAACTTTTCCAACTTGCGTGCCATAAAGTGAGAGCCGCCACAGGCTTCCATTGCGATGATTGTAGCGGGGCATGTCGCCAAAAATTCGATTAACTTTGGCCGGGTAAATTTTTTACGGTAAACAGCCTTGCCGCGACGATCTTGGCAATGAATATGGAAAGAGTTTTTACCCAGATCGATACCAATGAGCGCAATGTTTTCCATGATAGTTCTCCGAATGAAAGCCTATCCTCAGCATAGTACCGGGAAGGAGGGAGTGACCATCTCATTAAATATCCTACGTTAAGCCTGTTTTTTAAGCAGCCATGACCGGAAGCTTTGAGCGAAAAGCGGACATTTGTGATTCAAGCGCTATCATTTTGACTGAACGGGTGTAGCATTATTTCAATAATTTTGACATTAGCTCAAAAAACGTAGGCAAATCGCGACTGAAAGAGAAGGATGCGTTAATAGCCTTGCGCGCAATTAAACCGTCAATAAAGGCAAAAAGGATTATCGTGACTTCCTCAAGATGAATATCCCTGCGAAACTCTCCCGCCGCAATACCGTCCGCGATAATTCCCGCAATGCTTTGCCGCATGATGGTATCACTGGAGATATACGTTTTCTGCAATTCAGGGTTCCGCGCAGACTCCGCCATGATTTCAACCCACAGCTGATGGGTCACCGGATAACCTACATCGCTTATGCACGAAGTAACCTGCTCGCAAAGGCGCTCGTAATAAGTGCCGTCAGACGGAGCACTATGAGCGGTCAAAGCAGAATTTTGCTCTTCAAGAACGATTGCCTTGATAAGGTCATCCTTGCTTTTGAAGTACGTGTACATCGCTCCCTGGCTAATCCCTGCCCGGGTAGAAATTTCACGTACGCTTGTTGCACTAAAGCCTTTTTCTGCAAAGCAGGCTGCGGCAGCGGTAATCAGCTTATGGTAGGTTTCGGTTTTCTTTAACATGTTGACTACTATTTTTAATCCAGGGCACCGGCGTAAAAGCGTTTTTTTCTGGAGCCAGCGTTGAACTCTGACCCCAGAATCAGATATTACTTCATAAGCGGTAACGCACTGAGCATATTCTTCAGATTCAGCATATCCCAGGGTAAATGTTCAGCAAGTGTAAGGCCGACAGGTTTCGCTTTTGAGGTTGCCTGAGCTATCAGATTTAGAACATCGTCAATGGATAGTTTACCTTCTGCGACATCACCAAAGTCATGTTCTCCTCTTCCGGGCATGGCGAAAAGAACCGAACGGAACAGTGACGGATCGAGAACGTCCAGATCTATGTGTATTGCCAGATGTTCAATATTTTCTCTCTTGATCCATTCAGTGACGTCTTTCGCGTCGTTTTTAACCTTTTCAGGACCTATCGTCTCAATGCCATGACTGGCAAGGTATTCAGCTTCATAAGGCAGTGGATCGTGGATACCTGCAATCATTATTTTTGAAGGGTTAAGTCTGGTTGATACATGAGCAACTAAATCCTTATCACCGGTTCCAATTAGCGCTCCAAGAACGTGGGCATGGGCGTTCGGATATTGTCTTGCAGTCTGTACGTCAGGATGAGAGTCAATCCAGAGCACACCCAGTTTATCACCGTATTTATTAAGGAGATGGGCAAAAGGAGCCAGTGACACCAGGCAATCGCCACCAAAAACGACAATTGAATCGGGATCACGTTTCTTAATCAGAGCGGCTGCATCGCTCAGCTGCCTGACTATTTGAGGCTTAGCTGTAATGCCATCCACTTTATCCAGTGGCTCCGCTGTGGGCTCATCGACAGGGACTGACTCAACGGGGCCATCCGATTCGGGGGAAAGATACGAGAGAAGAAGCGACCCAAGATGATAGGGGGGATTATTACCACCCTGCCATTGTGGAAATAAAAGTCTCAGCGTTTTACTAGTCATAATTTACCTTTGCTTGTTTTAACAACGGACTGATTTGAGTGAATCACAACCCACAAATTGAATGAACGTTCATTCATTTTTGCGCACTCATTGTTTTTCTGCAAGCGGCACGGCACATTAAGTTAACCAAAAGGGAAAAAATCATTTTTGCAGACTGGTTTCAACCAAAGTCCGCTTATGGCACGAAGCAGCCCAAGGCAACAACAGGGGCTGTAATGAGCAAAAAGAGGAAATTATAAATAAATGCTGACGCAGAATTTTTTTCGCCTGAAGGGTCCACTTGGAACCGCCGAATTTACGGCGTAGAACCTCTATTTCATATTGAACGGAGAGCCATCTATTTCAGGGTAATACGATAAGCATCCAGAACATTGAGATTCACAGTCATATCCAACCGGGCCCCTACTGCATTAATTTACCCAGCTCATCCAACAACAGATAAAAGACGATTTCCACGCCGACGAATCGTGACTTTTCTATCGACAAAACCTCCGTTCACTAAAGCCCTTTCATATCGAGACGCAATTTCTGATTGTGCGAAATCATTTGACTGACCACTGCAAAAATATGCGTTTTTTTCGACAAAACACTGATTCACATATTGGGAAATTAAATCCTATTTACAGTATTGACGAATTGCTTACGCTAACTTAACATAAAAATTACTGTATTTATATACAGTATTTTGCCTGAGATCATCAGACCAAGTGGCGTGCTCTGCTTGCTCGGTAATCACGGACTAATGGATTTTTTCATTTTAACTCAAGGAATTATCATGGCAGATAAGCAAAATTCACAGGTACAGAACGGCGTCAATGACGACATAACCGAACTTAAATCCCTGACGCAACTTAGAAAACGTGTCATCAGCGATGCCGAACTGGTATCGATGTCGCAAAATGCATTCAGACTCGCTTATGGCAATCGCGGCGTGCTACTGCGTAACGATGGCAATGATTTCTCGATGCTGACAACAGAAAATGGTCAGGCTCGTGATGGTAATCCAAATACGCTTCGCCCCTTGTCCTTCAATCTGAACACCGGTCGCGTTTCAATACGAAACGGATTAGATGTAGCCGGAGGGTTAATCACGTCTAACGACGCGGGGATCTCGGCAAGCACAACGGGCCCCACGCCATTGATTGCCGGGCAGACATACGTATCACCCGCGGTGACTTCCGATTTTACCAGCGGTACTGTGAAAACGACGATGTTGATGGGGTCGCGCGTGGTGGCTGGCAAAGAGGATTACGGTTTCGTTTCCTACCGTGACTGGCAGGGAGAATGGAACGAAATCCGCGTCAGGAAAAATCGTGAGCTGGAGGCGGGGCAGTACGCCAAGGTGAACACCGACGGTTGGTTCATCGCGCGCGGTGACTACCTTACCAATAACAACAAAGACCGCACCACCAACGGTTATCGTGTGCAGGGTATTGGCGATTTATTTGCCGACATATATCACTACGAGCGCATTGGAAGTCATCACTTCCTGGCTTTTCACGTTGCCAATGGCGGGGCACAGGGCTGGTTTGAGTTTCGCAATAACGGCGATGCCTTCACCAATGGTGCCTGGCATACCAGCTCCGATATCCGGATGAAAACCAACATCCAGAAAATCGAGAATCCCCTTGAGAAACTGGATTCCCTCCATGGTTATACGTATCTGAAGCAGGGCGTGCAGGAAGCGGGCGTGATCGCGCAAGAAGTAGAACAGGTCCTCCCGGAATCCGTGATACAGACCAGCCTGCGTTTAAATGATGGAACTGCGTTGGAAGATGCTCGGGGGATTAACATCAACGGTGTGGTTGCCCTGCTTGTTGAGGCCCTCCGTGAAGAGAAAAAATCCCGTGAAGCTCTGGAAGTTCGCCTGGCCTTGCTGGAAACCACCACTGCGAGTGGAAAGGAATAACCATGAAAACAAGAAAAATAATGGGAGAAAACAATGAGCGGATTTGATTATGGTGGCGGTCCCGGCGATGGGACAAATTGGAGCAAGGAGAGAGGTGGCCTACCAGCGCCTGGTGGCGGCATGAAAGGAAACTCTGGCGATGACGAAGGCGGTGCTACCACGGGAAATAGTACGGTAGATCAGCAGGTATCTGACATTTTGAACGATAAAGCTTTCCTTCAAAAATGGAATAACTTGCTCAGCGGCGCACTCAACTTAAATCCTGCAGCCAGAGTGCAGATTACAGGTCTCACCGAAACCGGCACATTGCGTATTAGTCTGACCGGTTTAAATTCAGACCAGGCGAAAGCATTGGGTTTAGGCGGGTTGATAACGAGCGTATCCGTTGTTTCATTCGGCGATATGGAAACCGGCCATGCTCGTCCCCAGGCAAGCACCAGTGCTGGCGGTAACAATAACATCGGTAACGACGCCATAGAGAAATCTTCGTTGGGAGTGTTTGTCTCTGTCCAGCAAGGCACTATTCCTGCAGGCTATTGGCTGGACAATGACAAGGTGATGACGCAGTTAAAAAAGAAGGTGATTAGCGGGGGAAACGGTAAAAATGGCACGACGCAAACCCGTGTTGTCACCTATGACAGTGAAGTGCCAAGATTGACAGAGGCTTACAGGGAGGGCGTAAAACAGCGGGCAGAAGCCGCGACGCAAGCAGAAGCCAGAGCCAACGCGGAGGCCGAAGCCAGGGAGAAAGCGGCGGCTGAGGCGAGGGAAAAAGCTGAGCGGGATAAGAGAGAGGCCGCAGAAGCTCAGGCTCGCGCTGAAGCCGAAGCCCGAGTGAAAGCTGAAGCTCGGGCACGTGCAGAAGCCCTTGCACAGGCAATGAAAAACGCGGGCATAGAACCCACATCTGACTGGACGCAAGAAAAAGCGGGCGCGGCTACTGCAGCATTATCCTCCGCGGGAACCCTTGCTTTGAACCGTGCTTCAGGAATGATGCAGTTTGGTATCGCAGGTCAGGGCGTCTTGACCACAACCAGTGAACTGGCTGGTTATATTGCCGGGGCGGTGTGGCGCGGTGCTGTGTCTTTAGGCCGAATTGCGGGAGTTACGCCCGCGGGCGCTGTAATAACGGCAATAGTGGGCGGACTTTGGCCTACTGAAGCTGGAAGTGGCAGCGATAAAGTGCCTGGTCGTGATGTCCCGGCTATTTTTGGGGTACAAGCGGGTCTGATGACGGCCGGTATGGTCAACCTTGCACCGGGAATGAAGACGGTAAACTTGCCGGTACGTGGGTCACTGGTTTATGAGGAGGGGGGCCTTGCAGTAAAGTTGTTTAAGACCGGTGGCAGTGTGCCTGCTGAGGTCCAAATACTGAGTGGCGTCCGTGATGCGGTTACCGGATTAGACCGTATAACGGTACCTGCAGTTGCGGGGATACCCTCCAGAACGGTTCTGATTAACCCAGTACCTTTTGGGCCCGCTGCTCCGCCAAATACAGGCAATACCGCGCCAGCACCTGTCACACCCGTACACACGGGGAACACGTTCAGGCAGGCGGACAGTATCGTCACGACAACCCTGCCGATATATGAAGGTGGAGGATTACAGGACTTTATCTATTGGCAGCCGGATGCTACGGGGACCGGCGTCGAGCCCGTCTATGTCATGGTAAGTAATCCTTATGGGGAGACAAATGCTAAGGGACAATATAGTGGCCGCGCATATGATACGGAAAAAGCTGGAGGGCCCATTTTAAATCTGGACTGGACAACGGCAAAAATTGACCGAGCTGGCTTAGATAAGGTTAAGTTGCATACTAGACGTTTCGGCCCTTCAGATGGTAATAATGTGATGATAGACCGCCTGGAGAAAATCTTAGCGGGAGAGATACCAGTAACCGACACGGACAAGCGCTTTTATACCCATGAGATAAGAGAACTAGAGCGTTACCGGACTCTGGGGCTCTCGGATGGTGCTGTGCCAAATAATCCTTCAATTGCTTCGGCAATCTGGAATAGTACCCATACTGCAACTTTGGAAGATTATAAATTGAAAGATGACATAACGCAGCTATATACCCCTGATGCACTAAAAGCGGCTGATGAGCAAGAATGGAGGGAGTATAAATGATTGATTTTAAATCTTTAGTGCAAAAAGAGTCCGTTGAGGATGCTGTCGCATTTTTCGTTCGCTCACCCAATGGAATTGGTTATCCTAACTTGGACCGCTTTTATACACGTTACCGATTTGATGTCATTTCAGAGGGAGAGCTTTTATCTACGGTAATAAAGATGACTGATAAAGGAATAATCAAGGGTGGTGAGAGTCCCTTACACTACATTAAGGGCCCAAATTGGAAAGAACCTAAATTCGTAACTGAGAAAAAATACGGTATCGCATAATCACTAGCGCTTTCTGATAAGTGCGTTTAAATGAACGTCCAGCAAACAAGGGTTAGTTGGACGTTTTCTTTGGCAGTTAAAAAGGGAAACCGAACCTAATTCCTACAAGGGTTTCGATCTATTCAACAAAGCATATAAGCGTATCAATACTCGACTATTTGGGGTTAACTACGTATCTATTTGAAGGATTTTAGATATTAAATGGAGTTAACATGCTTATATCCAGCCACTTTCGGTCGTTGTCGCTTTTACCTCTTTTATTCCTTTTTTCCTGTACGACACAGATCAAAAAAGTACAAAATGAAACTTCTCCGCAGGTCGTATCAGGGGCAATAAGCGTCAATTGTCCCTTAGGTTGCCCTGTGGGCGGCAGTATTCAGACTGTTATCCGCGAAGCTTATACATTGAACAACTGACCTGCTCCCCATTGATTAACACAGACAAATATAAGCAACGTCTGCTTATGGCACAAAGCGGTCTGCAAAAACGCTCAAACTTCCAGTGCACGCTTATAGTCGATCCTCATCAAAGCCCCTGAATACGGCATCTTCTCTAAAAGCGTTTCCGATAACCCAAGTCGCGCGGTGGTGACATACAGATAACGATCATCATCTGCAAAGGCACAGCTCGTCGGTCGCTGCACGGGGAGATTAAGCCAACGCTCGATTTCTCCTTCCGGGGATATCCGCGCAATGGCAGCGCCATCAAAGAGTACACTCAGGAGAAACCCGTCCTGATCAACGATCAGTCCGTCAGGCTTACCTTTTTTGGGATTAATGCTGACCACTTCCCTTCGATGACTGACTTCGCCTGAGCAAGGATCGTTATCATAACCGTAAATTACGCCACGCCGGGAATCAGTGACGTAGAGTGTTTTGCAGTCGGGACTCCAGCTGATTCCATTGATAAGCGTGAAACCAGAATCGACGGTATGCCACTCACCGTCTGGATCGAGACGATACAAATAACCTGAACCGTCTTTCAATTCTTCATCTATCAGCCCAACCCACAGGCGGCCTGAGGAGTCCAGGCTCGCATCGTTGAGTCGGAAACCCTCCTTTACGTGTGGCGCAGTGGCGATCCTTCTTCTCTTACCGGTTCTGTCAATTAGCTCAACATGACAGCCTATGCCAATGATTAACTCACCCGTATTTTTCTCCACGACAAAGCCCAGCGGCCCGGGCATGGCATGTTCCACATTCCGGCCCGTTTCGGGATCAAAATAATTGAGAGAAGCTCCAAGGGTATCAACCCATAAGAGCCTGGCTCTTGACCAGCTCCAGATGGGTGACTCTCCCAGTACAGCCTTACCTGGAAATACCATCGAAATGCCATTCATTGTCGCGATTCCACATCAGGAATAGCGATCGATTGCCAGTTCTCCGCAACCTCCTGAGCAGTTGATGCCTTAACAGCACGAAGATTTCGCGGATAGTCCACATTTGCGGCCTCCCTCATTTTGGTTGCATGGAACTGCCCGTTCGCGGCACGAAGTATCCATCCCCCATCAGTGCATTCTGCTGAGGCAAGATAGGCCACTCCCGGTGCCACTTGCGAAGGATGGAGTTCGGCAGGTTCCCCCTCTATCCCCCACATACGTGTCTGGGCAACGGGAGAAATTGCATTGACGATAATTCCATCTTTTTTGCCTTCACTGGCAAGGACATTCGTGAGCCCTATCACGGCCATCTTCGCTGCCGCGTAGGAGGCAAGACCGTTATGAACATACTGCAAATAGAGCGCCCGGCAAGAGGTCGTCATAATGATGCGGCCATAGCCAGCAGCTTTCATTGCAGGCCAGGCCGCCTGTGCCAACCAGAGAGGAGCCTTGGCAGCAATGGCCATCATATGGTCAAAAGAACTTTCCTCTATCGACTCGATTTTCTCGTAAGCCACCCAACCCGCATTATGGATTAAGGCATCCAGCCGCCCCGCGACTTGAAGGGCGTCTCTGCACAAATTGTGACAGCTCTCGCGTGAGGCCAGCTCCCCCGGGATCGCGTGTACATTCAGCCCTTCCAATCGAAGTGTCTCTGCCGCCAGTTCCGCAATATGAGGATCGACGCCCTCCCCGTCAGAATTGGCACCGATATCCTGAATCAAAACCATTGCGCCAAGCTGACCCATACACCGGGCATACGCGAATCCCAATCCGCGACCCGCACCGGTGATAAGCACTACCCGACCTTTAAAATCCACCATGTCACCCTCGCCGTTTTCACTAATTGATTGAGAAAACAACATAGAGTGATACCTTTGATATATAAAATACTATTTATATGGCTTCTTAATACTTTAATTGTATCGTGAGAAGATTGACTCAATAACAAGAGGGATGGCGGGATATGACGACAGAGAGTCGGGCACGGATCACTTTACGAAGAATGGAGCAATTCATTGCTGTCGCGGAGGAGTTACATTTTCACCGGGCCGCTGAACGCCTTAATATGTCGCAGCCTCCGCTAACCAGTGCCATACAGAAACTGGAGGAAGATCTCGGAGTCACTCTTATCGAGCGTGGTAATCGCGTACTTGGCCTGACGCCTGCGGGAGAAAAGTTTGTCAGTGAGGCACGCAAAACCCTCCGACAGGCTGAAAAAACCATTGTTTCTACGGTCGATGTGGCCGAAGGACGAACTGGTCTTTTACGCCTGGGTTATGTAGGAAGCGCACTTTATGGCCGGTTGCCCGATATTATTCGTGAATTCAGGGCAAGTCATCCTAAGGTACGACTTGAATTGCGAGAAGCAACAACCGCTGCACAGATTGCTGCTCTGCGCGACGGGACGTTAGACATCGGTGTACTGATCCCCCCTCTTGAAAAAGCTGATGACATCGAACAGGTCAATTTCGACAGTGATCGTCTGTGTATCGCTATCCCAAAAGATCATCCTTTCAGTAAGCGGTCAGACCTTACGCTTGCCGATCTTGCAGGTGAATCCTTTATTTTGTGGCCAATGCCTGAGGGGCGGAGCTTTCATCTGCAGGTTATCCGCCTTTGTGCTAAAGCTGGCTTTGTGCCGATGATTACTCAGGAAGCACATGGAATGCATGCAGTCTTGTCATTGGTGTCTGTGGGAGGAGGTGTATCTGTCGTTCCTCAAAGTATGAGTGGCTTTCGAGGTGACCGGATTAGTTATCATCCCTTATCAGGTGCTGAAATTGAATTCGATCTCGTCATCGGCTATCACCACTTATCTCCATCAGCATATGCCTTCGTTCTTTCTGCCGCAGATAAGGAGCAAGGTTTATCACATTCACTATGAAAATTTTCCAGCCGTCGGAGTGTTAATCTTTTGACGGTGGTAGTAGTGAAGGACTGTCTGTTTCTGACACTCACCAGCCCACTAAGTTGGAAAATGTCGGCTATGAGCGAGGAGCTGACATTCAAGCCTTTGAATCAAAGTTTTCCTCGATATGTATCCCGAAATTCATATCATGGCTCTTATAGAGAACTTATTAGCAAATTTTTAATGTTCTCTCTACAGACCCCTAAGTTAACAAGTAAATCTGTTTTTTCTTGATCCTGATTGGTGTCACGTAGCGCGCATCGCCAGATTGTACTTTGGGGAGCGTGTTTCAATATTTCTTTGAAATACTTAGAGTCAACATCAGAAAGAGAATGTCCGATTACTATTATCTCAGTTACTGAGTTTAATGAATCAAAAAAAACACTCTCTTCATTTATTATTTTTGAGCAGTTTTTAAAGTTCGAATTAAACATTTCATCTAATATATCATAACCTCCGCTCTCCCGTGTATCTTGGTCAACCCCTGGGGCAGGGTTAACAGTATTGTTACGCTCCCAACCATGACCTAAAATGATTTCACTACCATCATCAATTGATCCATGTATATGTTTGATGTTAGATTCTTTTATTGAGTAAAGTCGTTCTAAAGTGCTTGTATAATTGAAGGTAAGAAAGATCGCTTCATTATCAAAACTTTTAAATTTTTTGTATTGTCCATCTTTAGGAGCTTCAATCTTGTTAACCCAGTTACAAAACTGTTCCAGTAAGTCAGTTGTCAGGTTCTTTGTTATTCTTTCTATTTCAGATTCATAATTATGATGATCGCTGGCTTTAAAATCCTCTGCTCCGTAAGACGTTAAATACACCTCACACCTTTCAATTATGTTGTAGAAATCTATATCACCTAGAGATGACTCTAGTTCATTCCATTCGTCTCCGGCAGGAGCAAATTCATCTACAGCATTGTATACATCACGGTCTTCTCTCATTACATATTTTTTGAAATCATTATAACCTGTTTTCATATCATGAAATAAATCGAAACCATTACCTATTATGTATAATTTCAAACCTTTCTCCTTTAAGATTTTTGGTTGTTGCTCCCAGCATGCTTAACTTAGTGTTTATATGAGTCGCTAGCATTGGTAATACCTTACTTTATATCAATAGAGCCCACAATGTAAAACGGTTGATGTTATCAACATAAGTATTATTCCTATCTCATCCCTATCAACTTGTAATGAAAAAAATAGCGGTGTATTAATCAACGGGGAGCAGGTCAGTAGCCACGTCTACTGTTGGCACACAGCGGACAGTCAGGCTATCCGCTGGAAGAAACATTGCCAATGATTCAGACTATACGTTTCTGAGGGTAAGAGACAATTTATGTTTCTGGTAGATCAATGATAACCAGTGTGCCAAAGCTGCCGATTTCCACAGTATGAGGAACGCCCGCTTTGGCTACATAAAGCTCGCCAGACCTTACAGAGATTTTTTTACCTTTAACACTCAGTTCCAGACGTCCATCAATGACCAGTAACCCCTCGTCATACTCATGTACCTCTTCAGTTACTGAGCGTGCATCCATTCGTAAAATTTTGAGATTTGCTTCCCCAATTCGGCCTAATACTTGAGAGTGCCAGGCCTCAGTTAATGCATTTGCTTCGGTCCTAAGGTCATAAAGCGACATAAGGTCATTCCCTTTGATATTCATTTAGTGCATTTATGCCATATAAATTCCATTTTGCCACATAACAAATAAGGAAAAGCAAGTCGAAAAAAGGCTATATCTTTTCTCAGTACGCTACTAATTCTGAAGTGCCAGAATATTCATTATGACCTAGCCAGAACGATAATTATCGCAGGGTCGATGGAGTAAACGCGTCCGCTTCTGGCACTTAGCAAACGACCGCGCCGAGTGCCGTCAGCTAAAAAAGGCGTATGCGCTTTAACAGGGCTCATTAAGGCTTGCTCAATGCTACTCGTGCATATTCTAACGCGATGACCCCATTTCATCGAAGACATGCTAGTTCTTAAATGACGGAAATACTGCGTGTTTGGACGCTTCAACTAAAGTATGGCAATAATTTTCATCGCCGCCCTTTACGATGAAATTCTGGTTTGTTATAGAACTTAAAAGCGCGTTCATTCTGTCCAGGATTGACACCGAATCTGACTAATCATGTTGGTGTCCGCATTTGACTGAAGCGCATGGGTTGCCTCCCAGTTTTGCTAAAGCCTTGGCATGACGCAGCACCTGACGCGCGTCCAGAGGTCCGCCGTGCCCCATGTGGAAACGCTGTCCGCCCTTTTCCACCATGCGAATTAGTTCACGCGACACAGTGGCGGGATCATCTTCGAACGGCGGCCGGATTGCGCGCCCCTTCAGGATCACGCCACCGATCAGAATGCCTGAGGCGATCAGGTCTCCCACCATCATATCCTGCGAGGAGAGCTCTACCGCGATTGAGCCCGGTGTATGGCCCCCGGTGTGTCGCGCGGTACCCTCTACGCCAAAATCGAGAAGATTGAACGCATTGCCGTTGTTCATCATGATGTCAGGGAGAAAACCTTCATACTGTTCATGCGGAACTGGCGTCTTAAGAAACAGTTTACCGACCCAGCTCGTCGTGCAATAGGTCATCGGCTCTTTGCGGCTATAAAAATCTGCGTCGTCCTGATGCGCAAGAATGGGCGCACCCGATAATTCGCGCAACCGTACGGCGCTGCCAGCGTGGTCGGTATGGGCGTGCGTGACGACAATCAGTTTGATGTCGCGAAACGTCAGGCCATATTGGGCGAGCACCTTGCCGATCTTGAGCTCTGATCCGGGAATGCCCGTGTCGATGAGTATGCAGCCTGCTTCGCTGCGGATAAGATGGGCGTTGACCATACCGAAGGGTAAAATCGGAAGGGTAATGATCTGGGTCTGAAACATGGATTATCCCTGGATAGACAAGCGCCGAAGATATGCTGCCGTGGTGCGCGTTACGGCAGCCTCGATGTCAGTCAGCGGCCAGAACGATAAAGTCAGCAACGACGAGCGGATGCGACAACATCGGAACATGGCTGGAAGCGACACGTTTGATCGTGGCATTCATACGCGTGGCCATGCGTTCCTGCTCTACGGGCAAGATTGCCATATCGTTGTCACCAATTAGATAGAAAGTAGGACGACTACGCCATGCGGCCTGTGTCAAGGTGCCGCCGAGTGCAGCGCCATTGATAGGGCCTTGCGTTGCGTGCAGTATTGTCTGCTCGATGGGATCGAGATCCTGTGCAAACAGGGTGGCGATACCTTTGGGTGTTAGCGACAGAAAGCCCTCTGCGTCTGGCCTGATTTCGTCGTTAAGCGGAGCTGCTTCAAACTGGGCGAAGAGCGATCCTGCCGACTCTTCCGCGTCCGGTGCAAATGCGTTGATGTAAACAAGCCGTGTTACCTTGGGATCGTTGCCCGCTTGTCCGATCACCGCACCAGCATAGCTGTGTCCTACCAGAACGACATCTCCCTGCGCCATCGCGATTGCACGGCTAACCGCCGCGACATCGGCGTCGAAACTGGTCAGCGGAAGTTGGACGGCAGCGACAGTCATACCTTTGTCGCTCAGCAGCGGGATGATTTTGGCCCAGCTGGAGCCATCTGCCCAGGCGCCGTGAACGAGGATGATGTTAGTTGTGCTCATGATACTTCTCCTAAGGTGTCGGCCGGTATTCGAAGAAGACCTTCTAGTCGACCCGCTCATCATCGCGGCAACTGAATCTTGCGGCAATCGCCTTGCTAAGCTGAAAGCTGCCAAGTGTCTGTGATAAACTGCCAAAGTCCGTTTTAGTGGCTTAGTGGCCGGAATTTCGGATCATTTTTGACAAAAGTAAGGGTCCTGATGGCAAAGAGAGAGGTTGCACTGGTCATTTTCGAAGGCGTTCAGGCGTTAGACGTTGCCGGTCCGCTAGATGTGTTCACAACGGCTAATGACTTCTTGCCCGAAGAGGACCATTACCACTGTGTCCTGGTGGCGGCAACTACACAGCGCATACGCAGCTCCAACGGAATGTGGATGGTCGCTGATCTTACCTTCGAGCAGGCCGAGCGATCTTTTGACACCGTTCTGGTGGCCGGTGGCCCGCACCTTCCAACCACCCTACCCGACGCTGCTATGTCAGCGTGGCTACGGACGTGGGGCGTTGCGGCCCAACGATATGGCTCGATTTGCACCGGCGCTTTTGTTCTCGGCCATGCCGGACTTCTCAATGAGCGTACTGTTACCACCCACTGGCTTTGTTCCGAGCAGCTTGCCAGTCAGTTCCCCTCAGCGCGGGTCGAGCAAGATCGGATCCATGCGCGCGACGGTCGTCTGGTGACCTCCGCTGGCGTGACAGCCGGCATTGACCTTAGCCTCGCTTTAGTTAGAGAAGATCATGGACCGGCCATATCGCTTGCCTGTGCCAAAATACTGGTCGTGGTGGCACAACGCCAGGGTGGCCAATCCCAGTTCAGCCCGCTGCTAATCGCAGATCGCGCCCCTGATACTCCGCTGGGAAAGGTACAAACCTATGTTATGGAGCATGTGGGCGAAGCCTTTCCGGTTGAGCGGCTGGCAGATATTGGAGGCGTCAGCCCACGCAGCATTGCGCGTCTCTTCGTCACTGAACTGGGCATCACACCGCATGAATTCGTGGAAGGAATACGCCTGGATCAGGCTCGCAACTTGCTTGAATCTACAGAACTGCCCCTTAAGACCATCGCTTTTGACTGTGGCTTTTCCGGTCCTGATCAGATGCGTAGTGCTTTTCAGCGGCGGATCAGCGTCACGCCCCTGCAATATCGGGGAAGTTTCAGACGCGCGTAAATGGCCATTACTTGGTCATCTTTTACACAACGCTTACAGGCCAGTAATGCTTAACCTGAGTAAGGTTCGCTTCTGGCGTGAAGCCGAGAAGGCTGGACTTCCGCTGTGAGCGAGGAGCGGACATTAAGTAAGAGATTGACAAGCACCCTGTGACAATGGTTGTATAATACAACCATTGTCACAGGGCAATCATAATGATTACAGAGCGTCAGAACATAAAAAACATCCGTGCTGCATCACGTTTAATGGTGCGAGAGTTAGGCTTCATGAACCAAAGTCTGGCTGCAACAGATTATCCTCCCTCTGCCGTTCACGCATTACTTGAAGTTGAAACGCATGGGTCAGTAACAGCCGCTCAACTGGTGCAGATTTTAGAGCTTGAGAAATCCAGCGTCAGCCGCATGGTCGCTAAGCTCGTTGAAGCCGGAGAACTTGAAGAAAACACGTCCGCTGATGACGCGAGGGCGAAGCTTTTAAGCCTCACTGGGAAGGGCAAAAAGACGGTACGGAGTATCAATGCTTACGCTGAGCAGCGGGTCGCAGCAGCTTTGGATAAGCTTGATCCCTTTACGCAAGAGACTGTATCACAGAGTCTTTCTTCATATTCCAGCGCACTGAAATCCAGTCGGGAAAACACCGAAGGGAAATTGCAAATCAACTTCAAAATAGTGACGGGTTATCATGCGGGTATGATTGGCCGTATTACTGAAATGCATGGAGGCTATTACGCCAGAGAGCATAATTTCGGCCATTTTTTTGAAGCTAAGGTTGCCGCAGGCCTTGCAGATTTTTCAGCTCGCCTGGATAAGCCATGCAATCAGATTTGGCTGGCAATGGTGAATGAACGCATAGTCGGCTCAGTTGCAATAGACGGTGAGGACTTGGGAAATAATGAGGCACATCTGCGCTGGTTCATCCTTGACGATGGTTGTCGTGGCAGCGGACTGGGTAGAAAACTCATTGGAGAAGCGATGAGTTTTTGTGATGAGCAGAGCTTCTCTTCGGTGCAATTATGGACATTCAATAAACTGACCGCGGCAAGACGATTGTACGAATCATTCGGATTTGAGTTAGCGAAAGAATGGGAAGGCGATCAATGGGGCAGTACTATTACTGAGCAGCAGTTCACTCGCAAATCATCTTAGAATCGCTAACGACTTCCCCTTGATGGGCAGAAAGTTTTTAGTACTTACATTGTTTAGTCTTTATGTCCCTGATTAGTGATGTCCGCTCCTGGCACAAAGCGGACAAGCTAACTGAGCTGGAGGTCCGCTATGAGCGAATAGCGGAAGTTTGTAACCTCTAATTTTCACTTCGTGATCTTCCTTGCATCTTCACGGAAGTTATAAAGTGCTTTATGCCTGCAAAAAGCGGATGAAGCAGGCCGGTGTTGATTAACCAGCCTTAATTGAGTGTCTTGTAAATTACAGCTGACGGGACCGCTGACCACGTCCAAATGCGCCGTAAGGATACCCACCCGGAACAGGGGCACTGACCTCATTTAGGGCTTCAGTTGCCCCGCCATCCAGCGTAAGCTCTGCCGCGCCCAGCCCATCTCTCAACTGCTCAAGCGTGCGGGCACCAAAGATGGGAGCGGTTACCCCCGGTCTATCAGCAAGCCAGCTCAGAGAAACCTGTGCTGGCGTGGCATTGATCTCTTTTGCAATTTTCACGACGGTGTCGATAGTATCCCAGTTACGTGCTGAGGCGGCATACTCAGCCGAAACCTGCTGGTAGAGAGGGTTGTCAGAGCCTGCCCGGCTGTCCGAGGACGGCTTACCCTCGCGGGTATATTTCCCTGTCAAGAATCCACCTGCCAGCGGTGACCATGGCAGAAGTCCCAGGCCATTATGTAATGAGCTCGGAACCATTTCCCATTCACATTCGCGAGAAAGCAGACTGTACTGCAGTTGAAGAGTGACCGGCAGATGAAGCCCCATTGCTTTGGCTGTAGATACCATCAGCTGAACCTGCCAACCGGTGAAGTTCGAAAGCCCCACATAGTTAATCTTGCCTGTACGAACTGCGTCATCCAGGAATAACAGGGTTTCTTCCACCGGCGTATGGGGGTCCCATGCGTGAACCTGATACAGATCGATAGTCTCAACGCCGAGACGTTCGAGAGAAGCATTCAGCGCACGGTTAAGGTGACGTCGGGACAAACCAGCATCATTGATGTCTTTACCTGTCGGGAACCGGCCTTTACTGGCCAGTACAATATTCCCTGCGGCACCTCCCTGCCGGGCTTTTAGCCAGCGGCCTACAATTTGTTCTGAAACGCTGCCAACGTAAACGTCTGCCGTATCGATAAAATTACCGCCCGCATCGACAAAGGCATCAAGGATACTGAAGGCGTCCTTTTCTGAAGTTTCTGCACCAAAATACATGGTACCCAGCGCCAGTGAAGACACTGCCATTCCGGTGTTGCCTAATTTGCGATATTTCATTAACTATGAACCTCTTGGTTAAATCGTGTGTTTTAAAAGCGCAGAACGGTTCTGACTGCGGAGGTGTTTAGTTTTGAAAGTCTAAAAGGTATTTACTGATAATATTAGAGTGTAAAATCAGGATTAAATTAGAAGCAGGACTTATAAATGGCCAGTGATGACTTTACCGGTATTATTGCCTTCATTACCGTCGCACAGGAGCACAGCTTTACGCGCGCTGCGGCTAAACTGGGTGTCAGTCAGTCAGCCCTGAGCCAGACCGTGCGCACGCTTGAATCAAGATTAGGTGTTCGCCTGCTGACGCGTACCACCCGCAGCGTTTCGACAACAGATGCGTGCACCCGGCTGCTTGAAACCGCCTCCCCCCGGCTTGCAGAAGTACAGGCTGAAATGGCAGCCATTGCGGAGATGAGGGATAAACCGAGCGGTACACTGCGCATCACCGCGAGTGAACATGCTGCTGATACACTGCTGTGGCCCAGGCTTGCTAGATTTCTCAAGGAATGGCCAGACATCAGAGTTGAAGTCTCCGTCGATTACGGCATGACAGATATTGCCGCTGAAAGCTACGATATGGGTATCCGTCTTGGTGATGAGGTGGCCAGCGGTATGATTGCCGTGCGGGTTGGTCAGGACCACCGCTTTGCGGTCATCGGTTCTCCTGACTATCTGGCAAGTCATACTCCGCCGAAAACGCCATGGGATCTTGAGCATCATAACTGCATCAGCTTTCGTCTTCCCACCTATGGCGGGCTGTATGCGTGGGAGTTTAAGAAAGGTAAGCAAGAGGTTCGCGTACGCGTTGATGGCCAGCTTATCTTAAACAGCCTCTATCAGGTCATTAATGCCGCGCTGGATGGCGTAGGATTGGCTTTTGTCCCAAGAGATTCAGTGGCTCAACACATTGCAGATGGAAGGCTACAGGAGCTGATTGCCGAATGGTGTCCTACTTTTCCGGGCTATTACCTTTACTATCCAAGCAGACGAGAAACTTCCCGAGCCATGAAACTGCTGGTTGAAGCCCTGCGTTATCGGACATGACCAACAAAGATACCCGCTTGCGCTTCACGCCCTGAGACATTCGACAAGCTTTTTACGACATCAACAAGGGCGATTTTCGCGCTTCGAGTGCCAGCAAATATTTCGCTTCGTCGTAACGGATTTTGGTCTTCCAGCAGCGGTAAATGATCCCTATCCATTTGAATGCCAGAGCCCAGATGACGATTGATGAGATTTTCCTTTTTCTCAGAGGCTCTGATAATACAGTTTGGTTCAGTATGAGGAATTTACCGTCTTCTTAGCCCATTCCACCAATGTTTGTCGGACGAACTTCGCACATTGCCAACGCCAGTGAACCCATGATTTTTGACCACTTCGTTCGGTTACTGGCGTAATTCCAGCGTAGTTTTGAATTTCTTCGGCGCTCTTGAAGCGGTTGCGATTATCACCCAGTGCTGCAAGCATTCCTGGGCCCATGCCCGGCAGTAATTTGAACAGTTCAGCATCTGGCAATGTGTCAAACAGCGTTTCAATGCGTTCGTCATAGGTTTTGATGATTTCACTCACGACTTTAATTTGTGTCGGCAGTGCTGTTGCCATCAAAGCATTAGTCTCTATAACACTCGGGTCTGCAGTCAATGGTAGCGATCCTGCCTTTCACCTTTTGGTGCAATTCGTTGAGCCCGATAACAAGCGCTTCCGGAGTGTGTTCAACCACATGGAATATGCGCTCGCCGTTTTTAAACTGAACACAGACATCGTGCTTTTTATCCACCCAGTCCAGACCAACATGGGCAGCAAACTGATCTATCGTGGTCATGGCCAACTCCTTTTTATCAGGGATGGGTATGCATCCCACGTTCTTCGAAAGAAACATAGCCAGCAGTTTTTCTGCATGCCCTGAGTATTCGTTAGCAAACGTGGGGCACTTACTGGCTCGAAAGTAAAGCGGCAATCATCAAATCACATGATTCTGGCACAATATTTGTAACCAGTAAGTGCATACCCTGAATCACTCAAAAGTGTCACTCTCAGGGTGTGAATGACTATAGATGGCAAAGAGGTGCCTGTATAAGTACAAAGGGGGTGCTTTGTACGAACAGCGCACGTTGATACTAATCCAGGTATAGATTTCTGTTTAAGCTGGATTTATTCATTAAATGAGTTTTCAATTCGAATAGAGTAATAAAATTGGAATTTTTTAGGCATGAATTGGCATTACTATTTATTCGTCAACGCTGACCATTAATAAGGATGAAATTTATTTATTATTTACCAACATTCGGAACGGCATGCCTGATATTGACACACTCGCACTTCCATTAATAAACACCGCGGACAATAATCTTGAAAGTAAGTATTTATTTTCTCTGTGTGCAGTGAAAGCGAAAAATACACTGATCAATCATCCCTGTCTTGACGTAATTTATTGACAGTCGCTCCCCCGGGCTCACCGTGGTGACCAATAGCCTTGCGAAAGAAACACAGGGCGGCTGTCGCATCCTGTTTAGCTGTCAGTAGGAAGTCAATGGTCTGGCCCTTGTGCTGTCAACGGCCCGGTACAGATATTTACACTGGCCTTTGATTTTGATGTCGGTCTCGTCCAGTCGCCATCGACGCCCGTACGGGAGGTTTATACCGGCGAAACGCCTTATTCAGCAAGGGCACAAGGCGGATAATCCAACGGTGCCGTCCGCAACAGTCCCAGACATTCTAAGCTGGGCGCTGTTTTAATTGTTCAGTAAATAATTCCACTGTAATTAAAGATATTTCTTAAATAAATGAAGAATAGCCTTAACTACAAAGGAAATTAAATTTAGTAATATCTTTTACTGTGTTTAAAGGAGCTAAATAAGGGCCAATGAAGGAAAATTATCCATTTTTAACGGATGTTTCTCGTGAGCACTTAAACAAACACGCTTTTGCCATTCAACCTTATAAATTTTAGTAAAGGACTGCTTATGAAAACATTTAAGTTAAAATCTCTGGCTTTACTTACTACGCTGTCTGTCGGTGGTTTTCTGCATGCAAACATGGCTTCCGCTCATGGTTATTTAGAAAATCCCCCAGCTCGCGGATTTTTTTGTCGAGCAGGTCAGGCAGGCGCAGGTTCTCCAGGCTGTAAAGCCGTTGGCCAGTTCAGTGGAGCCGTTACCACACCACAGGAGATTGTCGGCGGTGGTCTGAATTATAAAGAAACGCTAAAAAAAGGCAAAATTTGTGCTGCCGACAGCCGTTACCCAAATCTTGGGTTACCGGCTAACCAATGGAAACATAAAGCTATTACCGTTAAAAATGGCAAGATAACCCTCGATTATCGTTTCACCGCGCACCACGGTACTGATCATATTGGCTACTACATCACCAAACCAGGTACAAATAATGCCGATACCATTGGCTGGGAAGATTTGCAGGAGCTTGCCCGTTTTGATGGTGTTAAAGGGCCAAATGGCCAAATTGGTGGTTTCGGTATTTATTCTGAAACGGTAGATTTACCTAGTAACATTACTGATGGTGATTACACTATCGTGACGATGTGGCCGGTTTCCAGACAGCATGGCACAGGTGAAAACTTTACTTCTTGCAGCGATGTGACACTCACCGGGTTAGGTCAAGGTGGTGGAGAAGTCGTTGATTCCTGGGGAGTCATTGGCGATGGCGTCACTGCGACCAAAAATCTGAAGGCTGGCGACACAGTTACCTTCCGTTTGTTCAAAGCCGGTGCGGATGCGGGTAAAGTAAGCTATACGCTCACTGAAAACCTGAGTTCATATTATTGGCTGCCGGACCTTGGCGATGCGGTAAATGATACCAAAAACTTCCCAGTGAAAATTGGTGACACCTTAAAAGGTGATGAGGTATCGATTGAATATTCGGACGATCATTATAATGTTTATGCTAAAGGGAAAAATACAAATTACTCCTATGTTATAACCCTTGAGGAGCAGACTCAGCCAGGCACTGGCGCTTCTCCAGTTCCCGTAATCACTGCCAGCAGCAACACTATTACAGATTCTGAATGGCTTGAGCTGGATGCGTTAAAAACCACCGACCCTGATACCTCCAATAATCAATTAAAGTATACTTGGGAAGTCACACGTAACGCCGATAAGGTTGAACTTGCAAATACCAGTGGCGCAGAAACACGTATACGTCTACATAAACCGGCCGATAGCGACTTTAACGTAAGCGTTAAATTGACCGTGACCGATCCGCAAAAGAATAAGGGTGAAGTAACCAAAATTCTGAAAGCAGAACAATCCAGCGAGAAGCCTGGCGACGAGCAACCTGGCGACGAGCAGCCTGGCGGCGAGCAGCCTGGTAATCCTGGCGATGCAGCTGCTTACAACGCTAGGATTGCCTACCCGACAAAATGCACCAAAGTGTCTCATAATGGCCAGGTATGGCAAAACCAGTGGTACGTGAATGCAGGCCAGGAAGAGCCGGGTAAAGGCGGTTCGTGGGGCGCATGGCGAACCGAGAAAGCAACCAGCAACCAATGTAAGTAAGTGGTTGTGTCGTATTAAGGTGGCGTCAGGTAGCATGCTGTTTTTTGTGATGTTGCCTGATGATGCCTCTGACTCGAAACGTCTTCAAACGACTGCATTATCCCGTCGATATCATTACCCTGTGTGTTGGCGGGTACCTGGCCTATACCCTGAGCCTGCGCAACCTCGACGAGAGGGTGGCAGAACGTAGGGTTATTGTTGACCAAGTCACGCTGCAGCGCTGGATTATCCGCCTTGTGCCCTTACTGGACAAGGCGTTTCGCCGGTATAAACGTCCCGTACGGGCGTCGATGGCGAATGGAAGAGACCGACATAAAAATCAAAGACCAATGCAAATACCTCTACCGGGCCGTTGACAGCACAAGGGCCAGACCATTGACTTCCTGCGACAGCTTAACGGATGCCACAGCCGCCCTGCGTTTCTTTCGCAAGGCTAGTTGTCACCACGGTGAGCCCGGGGATCAGTCAGTAAAAGGAGAACGAAGCTGCGCCTCTTTTAGAAAATGAATAGCATCCTAACCCGCGGCACTGTACAGCGGGGCATTTTTATCGTTAGCCACCGTCAGAATGGTATTCGCTACATCGTCGGCGTAAGTTACTGGTGATTGGCTGTTCGAGGAAGAATAAGCGTTCAATAAGCCTGATATTAAATATCACAACGTAATATTGATAATGGTCAGAAAGACTAACTTTTGACTATTTACGCCACAACATGTCTGCCTCTCTTTTTTGAAAAAAAACATAAGACTTTGTAATTTAATGCCTTTAAATTTTGGCATGCCTCTTGCTCTTCATATAGAGCCCAGCATGGGCCAACATTCCTGGTTAACAATAATGTAAAAGGAAACGCTATGTTTGGAAAAATAGAAGACAAGGCTAACGAAGTCGCAGGAAAAGCTGAAGAAAAATACGGCGAGTTCACTGATGATTATGTTCATCAGGTAAAAGGGGCTGCACAGAAAGTCGTCTCTCAGAGCAGCCAGGCTGCCCAAGATGCAGCCAACGTCGTTAGAGATCGCGTAGAGGGCAACCCTTTCGTCGCTATTTCTATTTCCGCAGGTGTAGGTTTATTACTAGGCCTCCTGATTGGGCGTAAATAGCTTAATTGGACGTAAATAAAATTGGGGGCGCTAGCCCCCTTTAAATTATGGAAAGAACCTAACGTAAATATGGATGTAAGGATTCAACGCGGTATGAGTCACGTTCTCTTTTGCCACACCGCTCCGCACTGTGCAATTTCCACTTCTTTGCTTCCATCATCCCCGCCGTCCTCCTTTGAGGACCATACTTAAACTACTGTCTCAAATCGTTGATCCACTATACTTACCATTGCGGTGGTCATTTAAATACGAGGCTGCCAAGGGTTAATGACCTAACACCCACCTTACCCATGACCATCAGGAGAACAAAATGCAAAAAAATAAAATCTTGAAAGGGCTGATCACCCTCTCGGCACTGGCAGCGATGTTCTGCTCTGCCGGTGTGCAAGCCCAGACGCCGACGAACGTCGCGCAGAATGGCGCCGTCAGCCAGACCGACTCGAGCACCAAGCTTAGCTCAGGCGACGAAAAAGCGTTGAAGGACATGGCGCAGGCCAATATCAATGAAATCGCCGCCGCCAAGATAGCGCTGAAAAAGGCACAAAGCAGCGACGTCAAAGCATTCGCTCAGCAGATGGTCGAAGATCACAGCGCAGCCTTGACCAAAGTACAGGCTGTCGCCCAGCAAAAGGGCCTGGCACTGCCGACTAAGCCGGACGCCAAGCATAAGGCCATGGCCGCCAAGCTGGAAAAACAGAGCGGTGGCGCATTTGACAAGATGTATATGGAAAATGCCGGCACCAAGGACCATAAGATGGTGCTGTCGACGCTGCAAAATGACACCAAGAAGATCAAGGATCCGGATGTGAAGGCACTGGCCGACGCGCATCTGCCGGTTGTTATGCAGCACCTAAAGTCCGCTCAGCAAATATCGATGCAAACAGGTATGTCAGCAGGTAAGTAAATAGGTCGTTCGGTGGGCATACGGTCCTGCGACCTGGACTCCCCTTTGTTCAAAGGGTTGCAGAAAGTCACGGTGAGACTGTCATTGTGGACCGTGCTGAAGAAGGGAACGACCTTTACTGTAAGTCTGCCGTCAGATGCTCGCCCATGTCCAGTCGCAAGCTGACACTCACTGTACCGGTTGACGACTTGAATTGACCCGAAACAGCCGTTCGATAGGCTGTTATCAGTCAAAAACGAGCAATAGACTGTGTTCCTGACATGACGATGGCGTCAGAGCCAAGGATTAAACATCGCTGAATGAATATTGGATGTCATCCCTGGAGCAGGTTAATATATTTCAAATCTATGAAAAAAAATTAAGACGGTGCATGAGATCTTCTCTAATTTTATTTAAGCGCTCCACGTAGAACTCTTTTTCATAATTAGCTCTTACTGCCGGTGCAAGTATAGTAATTGAAAACTTTCCAAAAGTAGTTTGCAGCACGACTGAAAAAGTGCAAACCCCTTCAATATGGTCCTGCTCGTCAATACCGATACCTGTCTCTCTAATTTTTTTGATTTTTTGGATAAGAGAGTCACGGGTGAGCTGTGAACCGCGCGCAACCATTATCTCATCGGGTATATATTTTTCGATCAACTCATCGGGAAGTGTTGACAGTAAAGCCTGACCGGCGGCTGTGCCATAGCATGGAGCTTCGAGACCGATAGGAAAAGAAACCCGCAAATCGCGCTCATAAATAATACAATCAGCAACATGCAGCTTGTCACCATATAGCGTTGCCAGTGAAACAGACTCCTTCACTTCTAATGATAAATTACGCAGGAAAGGTCTGGTCATGGCGATGAGATCGGACTGGGTGTTTTGTAAAAGAAGCCCAAGTCCTTGCCCGAGTCGGTAGCCGCCCCCTTTACTCAATTGTTCTACGAGGAGCTCAGATTCAAGCGTAGCAACAATTCGCTGTACGGTTGAACGCGGAAAATTAACACTCTGGGAAAGCTCACTCAGCGACATACCGGATGGTGAGTTACTTAACTGACGAAGGACGTCAACAGCCTTGTGTAACACCTTTATCCCACTCTCTTTGTTCTCATCAGACATGACTGTTCACTTGCCCTAAATACTAATAAAAGAACGACATCATAAATCAAAAAAAAAGGGACGTAAATATTACGTCCCAAGTACATCAATGATGAGAGTGAATATTATTGTTTTATACTATTGCGAATTAATCTGTCGTATTCTGGAATCACATTCTCAATGAAAAACATTTTATTATCCATCATACTCAACCCTGAAGAAAGTGCGTTCTCTTTGACTATAGCATGCAACTTTTTAGAATCGTCATCCTCAAACTGCTTACGTGCTAAAATATCCTTTTTCCATTCATTAATATTTTTAAAAAATGAGTTAGGTAGATCTGCCAGCTTTGCGTGGCGGCTCAATGCTCTGATCGCCCTATTCACTTCAAGTGCTCTATTTCCCTCTAATATCACATCCTTTCGGGTCTCATCGACCTCCTGCATTGAGGCGGTAGTCAGCTTATCAACAATTCTCGCATTAATTTTTTCAATGGCTTCGCTACGTCCGTTTTTATCGATATCGAGAGCATCATTCAATTCGTTGCTGAAAAGTTTTTTACCAGAACCAAATGAGCCAAGCAAAGTATCTCTTGGAATTAAAACAAAAAGTTGCTGTAAAATAATGACACCAATCGCTATCGCAAGCGTACGAACAATAGCGAAGGATACATCCAAAGTATAGTCATAATTATTTTCCGGTAAAATGGTAACTAGATAGCCTATATTAAAGCCCACCGATAATGCAAAAGACGAAAGGCTGGAAAGCCCCATTAAGCCAAAAAATAGCGGTATGCCGGCAATGAGTATATAAAGCTCAATGGCTGAAGGAGCATTAGCCGTGATGATATACACAATAACGCCAACGGGAATAGAGAACAGCATGCCCTTAATGACTTTGCCTAACAAGATTTCCGCGTGGGGAAGCCTACTGAACATCACGCTGAAAACGATAGGGACGGCGACGATAAGGAAGCTGTAGCTCCAGGAGGTTACATACCAAAATGCATAAGCCAATATAAAATAGCCGGAGGTGCGTGCTCCATTGCGGATAAAATTTTTGATATCAAAAGTTTTAGTAATTTTTATGGTGTTATTATAAAATCTTCTGTCATGAAATAAGTTGTTCTGTAACTCTTTCATTGCAATAAAATTATCGATACAAGAGCGTAGCTTGTCGACAAAGATAAAATCTAGCGGGGTAAGAATTTCGCTATCGAGATTGGCTACCCGAGCTTTAAGCTCATTGCCCTGACGCACCAAATCATCGTGCTCTTCGTTAATAGCATGAAATGCATGATGTTTGTGCTTTAGTAAAGCCAGATAGTCTTCAAAGCAGGCTTTAATCGAATCTGAAATATTATTTCTATTTTCAAGCAAAAATACGCTTTCACCAAAGATAGAAAATACCAGCTCATTAATTTTTCGGGCGATTCTGGCAGCATTACGTGAGTTATGGCTCTCAAAATCACTGTTTTTAGCCGTATCCTCGATTTGAGCCACTAGGCTGCTAATTTTTAGTAATGACTGTTGATGATCTTTTCCTGGATTAATTTCTTCGGTCAGCGTGTCGATCAGCTGTTTGGTGCTGCCTTTAAGCATATCGGCTGAATACATCGGCCAAAAGCAAATACTCACAAACGCGACCCAGAAGATCCCAAAAGTTACCGTTCCGACGCGGTCGATAAATATCGTCATCAAGGTCTCAGGAGTGGGACCTACAAGCACCGGTACAATCACCATGAGACAAATAGTCAGGCAGGTGAAAGCGCAACAGAACGTTAAATTCATATCGCGAGTGTTATAACCCAACCCTGAACCAATAAATAGCAGGATTGATACCGTCATCACCGTCAGAAATGGGCTTTGCATGGTGAATGACATAATCACCACACCAATGAGGCCACCGACAATGGTCGCAAAGGTTTGTGCCAGGCATTTTTTTAAAACCTGTGCGTGATCAAGACCAAAGAATGAAATTATCCCGGTAATCATCACCCACACTGGGTGTTCAAAATTCATTAATAACCCGATAACCAAACCACCCCATACCGAGATACTGAGTTTTATCCCGGTGCGCACGGCAAATTTGTTGGTTAACAGGAAAGAGTCCGATGCTGGTCCCATTTTATACTCCGGAAAAACTTATTTTAATCAAGAACTGCACCAATATCAGCCAAAACTGAATGCATGCCGGACGTCCTGGCTTTATTGTCTGCATCCACAACACGCACACTCGCGGACATGCCAGAAGAAATATTCATATCGGCTGGGATATTATCAATTTTAATATTTACTGGGATACGCTGAGCTAAACGAATCCAGCTGTACCCTGCTTCAACATCCGGTAACATCTGATTTCCCGCAGTAATGTTGCTGTTGGAAATACCGGCATCGATTGACGTAACGTGTCCGGTAAGATGACGCGTACCGGCCATCATCCAAATATCAACGCTGTCACCAATATGAATCCCCGGCAGCTTGGTTTCTTCGAAATAACCAGTCAGGTAGTAACTTCCTTTAACGGTTAAAGCCAGTTTGGTCACACCCTTATTGACATAATCGCCATTAGAAACATCAAGGTTAGTGATCGTACCGTCGGCCGGAGACAGATAAGTAGTACGCTGAAGATCGATTAACGCAGACTGCGTTTCTGCCTGGGTTTCTTGATAAGTTGCCAACGCAGACGCAGCGTCCAGACGGGAATTATCGATGTCTTCTTTACTTACCGCAGTTTGCAAATGAGCCCTGCGGTCTGAAATATTTTGAGCACGTTGCCAGGCAACTTTTGCCTGAGCCTCCTGTGCAACAGCCTGATCGTAGGCAACCTGATAGCGTGCCTTATCAACGGTAAACAAGACCTGGCCCTTGCTTACCTGTGAAGTGTTATGGGCATTAAGTTCTGTCAGCCAACCTGATACATCGGGTGCGATATTAACAACATCGGCGCGAACTCTGGCATCACGTGTCCAGGGGGTGTACATGTACTTATTCCATATAAACACTGCGGCGCAAAGAATAAAAATAACAAGAACTAACGTTATAAGAATATTAATTGTTTTTTTCATTTACCAAATACCATTGTCATTTGAAGCAAGATAACTAATACAAAAACACTAAGCCCGGCAAGAGGCTCAACCTTCTTCAGATAAGCAGGAAGCCATCTGGCAATAACCTTGTTCAATATCAATGAGGCTACTATGGCGATGAGAACCATGCGCGTAAACGGGCTCCATAGTAGGTCAACAAAAACTAGCTCATGCACTACAGCCTCCAATAAACCTATTTAAATCATCACTTTGCTAACTCTAACATCAATTGCAAAAGAATTAATCAACCATAAAGTGATAATGTTGACCGCATTGTGATACAAATATTGAGTGTTAAGATCACATTTAGTGCTAATTAAGCAGAGGGGTTGGTTAAAATTTATGCCTATGAACGAGAGTTCGCTTACTGACGACAGTGCAGGGATGTCTGTGCAATCAATAAGTCGTGCCATGCAAATAATCCACCTGTTGGAAGAAACGGCTTACCCGTTAACGCTGGGTCAGATCGCTAAACAGGTATCGCTACCGCGCTCTACGGTGCAGCGTTTAACAAATGCTTTAAAGGAAGAGAGCGTTGTCACCTCATTGCCGGGATTAGGCTTAGCCCTCCAGACGAAGGGGGCGGTTAGCTGTAAGAACAGAACAATCAATCTGCTTTCAGAAAATGACAGTAAAGGACTGACTGCTTTTAAACGCTATCTTGAGAATCCATACTATGAAGATAACTCATTGATAATATGCAGTATAAATGAAAAAGGAATGATCCCGGTGTTGTCTGTATCATCCCGAGACCCGTTTGCGTTTAATCTTGATACGGGTCTCGATGAGACTCTTTTAAATGAGATTCATGCTTATCTTAAGAGCCAGGAGGTGACGTGCGATAGAAATAAAGGGTTAAATCTACCCAACTTTATGAAAAGTGATGCTGACTCCACTTATATAGAAAAGGGGAAAATAAACCCTTATAGAGGAACCGTGTCTGTGATTAAACAATGCAAAGAAAAAAAATACTCAATGACTATTTTTGGACTGATTTCTAATATCAAAAAAAGCTTTGAAAAAATGAGATAGGCCGTTAAAAACAAATCAATGATGATGGAATGAAACAATGAATCAGAAAATGCAAGAAAGTGTCATTAAAAGCCTTTTGGATTGGATTGAAAAGAATCTACATCATCCCCTTTCTGTCGATTATGTTGCCAGTAAAGCAGGATATTCAAAGTAGCACCTACAGCGAATCTTTAAAGAGCATACCGGTATGACTTTAGGTGAATACACTCGAGGACGCAGACTTTCCGAGTCTGCAACCATTCTAAAAATCACTAAAAGAGATATTTATGATATAGCACTAGAATATGGATTTGACTCCCAGCCACATTTTAGTCGGGCTTTTAAAAAACAGTTTGGTGTGACGCCCAGGGCTTTCAGAAAGTCTGAAACATTAGATACAAAGAAATTCTTTGCGCCAATAAAATATAAGAAAGAATTATCCCTGGAAGCTGATATCGTGACGCTCGAACCCATGCAACTGGTCGGTAAGAGAAAAGAGATCCCTAGCAAGGTTGGGGAAAATGAATACTTCGATTTCAACTCCAGAATGAAGATCTGGGATGACCACTTTATCAATTTACGTGATAAGCCCACGAAACTGATTGGTTTGGTGGAGTATATTTCATCAAGAAGTTCAAGGCAGGAATATGCTTTTCAGTATACGGCAGCCACCGCACCATCGGATGCGAATAACCCTGTTAACAATGATGAGTTAATTACTATTGAAAAAGGTAAGTATGTGAAGTTTCACTACGATGGCGCTATGGATGGGATGCAGGATTTTCTTTACAATATTTATTCGGTTTATCTTCCTAAAAACAAAATGATACGCCGAAAAGGAGAGGATATAGAAATCTATAAGCCGTTAATGTCCAGCGTCAAGAATCACGATATTAATTGCCAATACTTTATCCCTATACTTTGAGTGATAATATAAATTAACACCTCTGGATTTGACTGACTGGAGACCTTATTTAAGGGAGCGCGGAGTATGGCTATCTCTCCCTGCGTATTATCGAACTTTACAACAAAACTTCTCTGGCTTATGAACCAATCCGCCAACTGACTGTAACCTCAGAGGAACAGCAGTGGCGGATGGCAAAGTATACAACGGGAAGCGAGTTTTGACCCGGTATACGGTTGAAATAATGCGTAGTGATGTCATCGCTACTCCGATACGCTCCAACTGCACGTGTTGTACCTCCCTTATATTATATTTTATGAACTCTTAAGCTGGGAGCCAGCATGTTAGATCTACAACGGCTCCACAACAGGAAATGGACTCAACATCACATACCGAAAACGATTACCCTTATAAAGCTCATAAATTAGTTGCAATTATATATTCCGCAGCATCAACACCCGCGTCGACAGGTGCGGTCAGCGTTACTAGATTCTCTTCTACTGTATGGACCAATTCGCCTAAGGAATTGGCGCCGCCAGCCACGGAATTCAGCTCTTCGTCGTTCGCTGCCAAAATAAGCTCTTTCATATTGCACCTCTAAAATCATTCATTCGTATACGCGTTCAACGCGCGAAGTACCCGCCCGAGGTGTTGCTTAAATGATAATGACAAACAATGTATTACTCATTCACAACACTCCAATGACTGTAGTGCAATCCACTAAATCATGTCCATGTCCGTGTCTTTAAACGGGTAATGCCATATAGCAAGGTTAGACGTTGATTATAATCATTTTACACCAGACAACCAAATCATGATTTAGTCAAATAACCCAGATTAACTCAAAAAAATAAGTTATTTACACTGATAAAAAGAAAAAAACAAGTCAGTTATCATGAAAAAACAACCATTACACGCATAAGATAACTATATGAATTTCACTGTCTTCAAGAGGAGGGTTTAACTCCTTTTCATCTACGTGAAATATTCACGGAGAAAGCTGGAAATCTGCCAGTCGAGATTATTCTATCGCGCGCTTTTGTAGACAGACGATCACCTGGCCACCTTGGGAAATTTAATAGCCGAGGTCAAAAGCAGTGCTGAAATTAATCTGGCAGAAATTTGTCAGAAAAGTCGACAATCTTAGCATAACTCAATATTAGGCAACAAATCATTAACCTTATAAAACCGAAAACCGAACCCATTGACAGCATAATACGCTACAGAAATTGAATATAAAAAATTTTGCAACCACCTTTTGACGCAATAGCGTTAAATAACAGTATAAGTAAGCATTGGCATTGCTTATATATATTAAATTTCACAAAAATATGCGTAACTGGTTGATTTTCATAAGTTTAACATTAAATTAATAGTAAGTTAAAGATATATTGTTATTATTTTGTTTTTCTTAAGGGAATCTAAACTTGTTTATGAACTGAGGGTGATTTCCCCAACCATTTATTGAGGGGTTATTACCGTTAGGGTGAAAATGCATTTATCATCCACTTCAGAGGTTACAATGAAAATTCTAGAATCCTGTGATATTGAAATGGTGTCAGGTGGTTAAATTAATGGTTTAATTACAAAATAATATATTGCCATTGAGAGTTTCGTGGTAAATCCGCCAGAAAACCTACAGCAAGTCGTTAGTGATGTGGGGAAAGTTACATATATCATTCAAAATAATTAAATAATAGTTTACAAACCCACAATCATGAAACTAACAATTTCATGACTGTATAACCCAATATTAACCTTGAAGATAGAGCCACATCATGCCGTCACTGTTTCGCCGGGAAGTTAGCGAACATCAGCAAGCTCAATGGCTGGGTAAGGCATTATTAATTAAGGGCTGGCCGCTGTGGCTAACTTTATTATCAACGATGGCGTTTATTATTATCCTATTGTGCTTTCTAATCTTCGCTAATTATACAAGACGCATTAGTGTGAATGCCGAAATCATCACCCAGCCACATACTATTAATCTCTTTTCTCCCGAACAAGGCGTTATTTCAAAGCTGTTTGTTGAAAATGGGCAAAGAGTGACTGCCGGTATGCCGCTTTATCAAATCGACCTCAGCCGTATTACTCAGCAGGGCAATGCCAGCACCTCAACGCTGGCGGCTATTTATAAACAGCGCCAGCAGCTTAACGATATTATTACCCAGCAGCAAAACAACAAACGCGAAACGCTCAGTAATCTGCAGCAACAGTTAGAACAGTATCAACAGGCGCAGATTGGCCTTAATCAAATGGTTGCCTCGTCTAAAGATGGGCTGAACGCCATGGGAAAAAGTCTGGACTCATACAACACCTCGCTGCGCAAAGGGCTGATAACCACCGATCAGCTGAATAATCAGCGCTATCTCTATTACCAGCAGCAGAGTGCCTATCAGAACCTTACCGCGCAGATTATCCAACAATCTCTGCAAATCAGCGGCCTGCAAAGCGCCAAGGTCACTAAAGCCGCAGAATTTGATAATCAAATTTCGCAGTCGCTCTATCAGCAGCAAGGCCTGGATCGCGAGTTGGCAGGGGCTGATGTCAAAAATATGCTGCTGATAACGGCCCCTTCACCAGGCATTATTTCGTCACTTAGCGTCACGCTGGGTCAGATGGTCAATTCCGGGGACAGCCTGGTGCAGCTGATACCGGGCAGTCACCCCGTATTTTACCTGGTGGCCTGGCTACCCGACGAGAGTCGCCCGTTCGTGACCCTTGGAGAAAGCTTGAATGTAAGCTATGCCGCATTTCCCGCCGAAAAGTATGGCCAGTTTCCAGCAAAAATTTTCTCATTAGCCGACGCCCCCAGCACCGCACAAGAGATGAAGGACTATCTCAGCGCCCCAAGAGGCAGTAACGGCGCGGTAACCGGCAGCTATTTTAAGGCAATTATTGCGCTGGATCCGGCCGCACTGAGCTGGCACGGCCAACCCTTGGTGATTGCCAGCGGCATGCAGGCGCAGCTATCGCTGTTTCTCGAAAAACGTCCGCTTTATCAGTGGATGCTTTCACCCTATTACAGCCTGAAAAATAGCATTACGGGGCCGGTTTCCGGCGGGAACAGTCAATGAATAAACAACAGTTGAATGAGTTAGTTCAGAAGTTACATTTTGGTTTTGGCCGTAAAGTGCCGCAAATTATTCAGACCGAAGCCGCTGAATGCGGTTTGGCCTGCGTTGCAATGGTCTGCGGATTTCATCGGTTGCAGACCGACCTGCTGACCCTGCGTCAGCAGTTTGATGTATCAACCCGCGGCGTAACGCTGAAAACACTGATGTCGATAACCAGCCAGCTGCATCTAAAATCACGCGCGCTACAGCTCGACATCGATGAACTCGGTGCACTGAAAACACCCTGCATTTTACACTGGGACATGAATCACTTTGTGGTGTTGATTGCCGTGCATCGTGGGCGAGTTATCGTGCATGATCCGGCTTTTGGAAGACGTGTACTGGGCATACATGAGGTGTCAACGCACTTTACCGGCGTGGCCCTCGAGCTTTGGCCTGATGCAGAATTCGTGCAGAAAAAAAGTCTTAACCAACTTAATCTACGACGCATGATGTCCAACATCGACGGCCTTGGGTCCACGCTGCTGAAATTGTTATGTTTCTCGCTAATGATCGAATCGGTTAACCTGTTGCTGCCGGTGGGTATGCAACTGGTGATGGACCACGTCATTCCCGCGCAGGACGTTAATCTGCTGACCCTGATCTGCCTCGGACTGCTTTTTTTTGTACTGTTTCGCACCGGCGTCAGCATGCTCAAGTCCTGGAGCCAGCTGGTGATGAGCACACTCATCGACGTGCAGTGGAAAACGAGGCTATTTGATCACTTGCTGGCGCTACCACTATCCTATTTTGAGAAGCGTAAACTCGGAGATATTCAATCACGTTTCATCTCCCTCGACACTCTGCGTACAACGCTAACCACCAATATCGTTAACAGCCTGATGGACGGCATTATGTCGCTTGGGTTAATTATTATGATGGCGCTGTATGGCGGCTGGCTGGTGTGGGTAATTTTAGGCTTTACTACCCTTTATACTCTGTTTCGCATGGTCACCTATCCGCGCTACCGGCAAATTTCAGAGGAGCAGCTGGTGAAAACGGCTCGGGCCAGCTCGCACTTTATGGAGTCGCTTTACGGCATGGGCACGTTGAAAGCGCTAGGTCTCTCGCCAAATCGCGCCCAGCGATGGCTTAATATGAATATCGATATCGCCAACGCCAACCTGCGCAAAACGCGTTTCGATATGTTGTACAGCGGCGGCAATGCGCTGATTGCCACTCTCGACCAGATTGTACTTTTGTGGCTGGGCGCTTCACAGTTGATCGACGGCCACATGACGCTGGGCATGTTTGTGGCGTTTAACACTTACCGAGGCCAGTTCTCTGAGCGCGCGGCTAATTTGCTCAATATGGCACTGCAACTGCGGATGCTGTCGTTGCACTCTGAGCGTATCGCCGACATTGCGCTTAACGACGTTGAGTACTGCATGCCTGAACGCCCGCTGCTGCATACCTCTGAACCCGCCGCGCTGGAGGTTCAAAATGTGTCGTTTCAATATGACGCGCTTTCAGCCCCATTGATTAAAAATCTTAACCTTGTTATTGCCGCTGGAGAAAGTGTAGCGATAACCGGTCCATCCGGTAAGGGAAAAACTACGCTGATGAAGCTGCTCTGCGGGTTGCTGCAGCCCACCTCGGGCGAAGTACGCTTAAACGGTATGGACATCAGCAAGGTGGGCGTTAACAATTATCGCGCCTGTATTGCCTGCGTGTTGCAGGATGATACGCTGTTTGCCGGGTCCATCGCCGAGAATATCGCAGGATTTGAAGAACAGCGCGAGCCAGAGCATATTATTGACTGCGCTCAACGTTGTAATATTCACCAGGATATTCTGATGATGCCCATGGGCTATGAAACCCTGATAAGCGAGCTGGGCGGAAGTTTATCAGGTGGGCAGAAACAGCGCTTATTAATTGCGCGGGCGCTTTACCGCCGCCCAAGCATTCTATTTTTAGATGAGGCAACCAGCCATTTGGACATCGAAAATGAGGCGCGCATCAATGCCTCAATTGCCGCTCTTAATATAACCCGCATTATTATTGCTCACCGCCCTTCCACGGTAGCCTCAGCCGATCGCGTTTTTGTATTAGAGGGATAATTTCATCACTATTTCACAGGCTATATCGCCAACAATTAATACCGTTGTGCAGTGAAATACCTGCATGGGCATTTTAAGGCTCTGGGGTTGAGTTTTGCAATATAATGATCAACGCAGATGGGTCGAGTAAATTACAGATTTGATCGGCCGGAGTCATTATTAACCAGCCCGCCAACTGACTGTAGAGGAATAACATTGGCGGGTGGCAAAATATCCAATGGGTAGCGGGTTTTGACCCAGCTTAGGGTTGGAATAATATGTAGCGATATAACCACTACTCCGATGTGATGCAACTGTACGTACTGTACTTCCCTTCTATTAGATTGCAGTAATACTCACAGCGGAAGCAGCCAACTAGATAACACTCAGCACAAAGTTTGCCTCTTTAAATGTATCATTAAGCACAGGTTGGGCAACACCCACATTAAACGCTCCATAACCCTGCTCTATATCATTCTCTAATAAATTTACATCACCAATTAAACTGCCACCAGCCACAGAATCCAGCTCTTTATCATTCACTAACAAAATAAGTTCTTTCATGTTGCAATCCTCGAAACTTATTATTTCAGATGCGCGATTAAGGCGCGACGTAACCGTCTAGGCTGTTGCTTAAATAACGCTTGCAAGCGAGGCGTCATTTACTTTCAACTCTAAAATTGTAGTTCATTTAACTTAACAATTATTTTTTTAATCTTAAATTACGAATGCAGTAGGATTATCTATGCACTGACGCCAGGCGTTGATGAATATACCCTTTATCAGAAAATTGTTCTTTTGGTGTGGGGAATGTTTTTTATATTTGTAATAATTAAGTTTTATACCAAAAAATTTAATTATTACAGACAATTCAACGCGTCGATAGAAGAATTTATAGTGATAAATCTTGTCGATTTCTCACTAAATAATTCAACCTATTTTTGTTACCGAGTCACTGATAGATTAATTGACCGGCTTTGAGCAAAAAGCGGAGCTGGCTTATTAAAATCAATGTCTACGCTTCCACTCATTTATAACATCACCCAAAGTTTTTGGCTCATCATTACGTATCCACATCATAAACTTCCGATCGAATCGAAAATATTCTCCACAATGTTCAATCATGAAACGACGAACGTTTGGGGTATTTTTTTAGTATTTTTCAACGATAGTGGTACGGGTTAGTAATGAGCTATGCCAATCAATTTTCAATTTACTGACTCCTGTGATTAAGAGGTTGATTAGAAATTAGGACACTAACCGTGCATATTAAAGCCAGAGATTTGAAAATCTTCATATACTTCTTCATTGGTAAAGGGTGGGAATTTGGCTTTCTGGGCTGCTGATTTTACCGCTTCGCAATATGCTTCATTTCCGTCACGGGTAGAAATGTTGGAAGCCGTGCCATCCTTAGCAAATTCTATATGTAACCTGCATTTCTTGCCCTTCCAGCTTTGTGGATCGACAACTTTGGCATTTACTGCCGCCACAATTGCACGCGCCTGGGCGCCCCATTCATCCTGATCTTCAAAGTCACCAGAACCGCAAATACCCAATGCCGAGGTTTTATGGCAGCCGGTAGGATGCAAAGCCGTGCACCCCGTTGCCAGGGTAACCACAACTGCCAGCATAAAGATTTTTCTTGCCATTTCAAACGCTCCTAATCCATTAGAATACCTGAATATATCATGATAGATACAGGTATTCTAATGGCAAACAACGGCTAACGCGGTTTAGGGCGACTGTGAGAAAAATGCGGACCCAACGTTGTTGTGGGTTAATCGCTGTGAAGCAGGTCGGTGCATGAAGCGCACTGCTCAGATAATTCAATGTCAATTATCAAATGGAGTTGAGTCTTTATAATCGTGTCACATAACTATCCGTTATAAGGAAATAGGTGATGATTAAACCCGACGAGTCGGTCAATATAAATAACGAGAGTGAATCTCGACGTATAAGAACGAGCCGCGTATGCGGTTTGCATCATATTGCCACTAATGTAAAGCGTATTACCTTGTGTGGTGACGATGTTGACTCTTTCTTATTGAATTCGCGCACGCAGCTTCCCGCTGCCTGGATAAAAGTTCTTTTCCCTGATGGTCTGAATTATGCGGCTCGTGCCTATACGCTCAGCGGCCTGGATAAATTCGCAGGCACAATCGACTTTGATATGGTTTTACACGGCAGCGGACCGGCCGTAAGGTGGGCTAAAAATGCGCAAATAGGCGATGTTGTGGGATTTGCCGGACCTGGCCCAGGGGGGTTCGCTCTGAATCCTAAAAGCAAATGGCTGCTGCTGATCGTCGATGAAGCCGGAATACCGGCAATGAAGTCTATCCTGACGAGTTTGCCTTCAAACTTGCCAGTCATATTGTTTGTCGGTGTCGAAAGTTCGGTCGGAATTACCCAACTGACACATTCAAATTTGATTGCTCAGTATTCGGCTATTAGTTCACTAAAGGGTGAAAGTGCTATGCGTATGCTTGTTCAACAGGCCATCGATGAACAAGTACTTCCAGCCAGTGAAGGGCAGGCATGGATAGCTACAGAAGCGGATGATGCTCGTTATTTAAAGCAACGGCTAATAGAGGCGGAAATATTTAAACCCACGGCTATTTTTTCCAGAGGATATTGGAAAAAAGGCGTTAAAGGCTTTAATGATACCCCATAGGCTATTATTCAAGGGATAACAGCGACGTTGCTCACAGCAATATTGACTGCAAAGAAAAATAGTTTTCGATATTTATCTTTGCAGTTATCGCTCTCTACGCTTGAGGACTGCTTTCATTTTCCTGATTTTCAACCAGCACGGGACAGTCCGCCAGGTCGATAACTTCTTTGGCAATCGAGTGCTCTACCCAGCGTTTAAGAGAGGATAAATGCCGGTGTCCCATCACAATGAGATCCACATTTAACCGACTCGCTTCTTTAATAATCACCTCCGTCGGTTCTCCGCCGATAATCGCCCCGCTGACTTGTCGATTTTCTGTCTTGAGCTTGGCTATTGCCTGATTCACCATTTTTTGAGCTTGCTGGTACTCTTGATTTGCAGGCGGATAAACCAGCCCGTCGCCGGCCTCGTCATTTATGTTTTTATCAACGATTAAAAACGCCCCGTCTACCACGCATAAAATATCGATTTTAATCAGCTTCTCTGCACTGATTTTATGGGCTAATGCAATGACAGCCTGAGACTGGGGAGAGCCGTCAAGCGCCACAAGAATATGGGTGAACATTACGTTTCCTACTAGTGAAAGATAAAGATTTCATTTTCTATTACCTTTCTCGGTAAATAAATGCCTTCACACGCAGCTATTAAGTGCGTCAGGCGCACTGCTGGGTACTCATACTTATCGGTCTCTATTGCAGCAAACGAGCTTAAGCACAGCCCTAACAGCGTGTGATTAATCCTCAGTGGGTTTGATGAATATCTCTACGTGACGTTAATAATGCCAGAGCAGCTGCAATAACTAATAAAATGGCGCTGAGGGTGAAAGTGCCTTGATAGCCGATATGGTCGAAGGTTAATCCCCCGAGGGTGGAGCCCAGGGCGATTGACAGTTGCACGATGGCAACCATCAGACCGCCCCCCGCTTCTGCATCTTCAGGCACCGTTTTAGCGATCCAAGTCCACCAACCTGTAGGAGCAGCAGTGGCGATCACCCCCCATAAGGCGAGTAGCGGTGCAACTATCCAAAGACTGTGGCCAAAGGCGATAAGCGCTCCGGCTATTGCAGCCATAAGAAAGGGGATGACAATCAGCGTGGGGTAAAAGGCAGATTTCAAAAATACACCGATCGCCAGGGTTCCCACGAAGCCAGCGACGCCGAGAGTCAGCAAAATGAGCGACAGCGTAGTGATATCCACCTGCGTTACCGTCTCAAGGAACGGGCGCAAATAGGTAAACAACGAAAACTGCCCCATAAAGAACAATCCGCAGGCCGTAAGGCCAACGGCCACCAGCGGATTAGAAAAAAGACGGAAAACAGTGCCGGTAGGTTTATCATTTTTATCCGTTCTCATGGGCGGCAGGCTCAGCCACTGCCAGATAAAGGCCATTACCGCGACCGGAACGAGGCAAAAGAATGCCCCTCGCCAGCCGATGACAGAACCCAGGTAACTGCCAAGCGGTGCCGCTATCACGGTGGCCAACGCATTACCCCCGTTAAAAATAGCCAGTGCACGAGGAACTCGCTGCGGTGGAACCAGGCGAATGGCCGTGGCGGCAGACAGCGACCAGAACCCACCAATCGCAATACCAATTAAAGCCCGGCCAGCCATGTAAATAAGATAACTGGGTGCTAACGCGATAACGGCACCGGAAAAGGCCATCAGCACCGTCATCCCCAACAGCAGTATTTTTCGATTGAGCGCGCCAGCTAATGTTGAAATGGAGAGACTGGTCATTACCGCAAACAGGCCAGAAATCGCAATCCCCTGCCCAACCAGTCCCCCACTGACGCCTAATTCTTTAGAGATAGGCGTCAGTAAGCTGACAGGCATAAATTCTGAAGCAACGAGCGCAAAGACGCACAGCGTCATGGCGAATACGCCGCCCCAGTAAGCCTGCTCTCTGAGAAGTGGTGTGTGATTCGCCAAACTGGGCATAGATTTCTGACTCCGAATAATACCCCGCTGTTTTTAGGCAAGCCGAGGCCGAACGCTATTCACAGGAATAGCGTCAAAAAATGGATGAAAGATGCAAACAGCAACCGCGTTTATAGGCCAGAGCCTAATAAACTGTTGTCAGGAATTTTACCCGTCGGCTGCATTATTACTAGCTAATGAATACTTAATAGGTTTATAACCAATGCTTATTAATGTAGTGGAACCTGCCTGATGAAACGTAACCTCAATGACCTGCTCTATTTTGTCACGGTCGCTCGTGAAAGCAGTTTTACCCGTGCCGCTGCAAAGTTAGGGGTCACTCAACCGGCTCTCAGCCAGGCGATTTCCGCACTTGAAGAACGGATGCAAATTCGCCTGCTAACGCGTACTACGCGAAGCGTATCGCCGACATCAGCAGGAGAAAGATTGTTGCTGGCTATAGGTGATCGTATTGATGAAATTGAAGCCGAACTGGATATGCTGACCGAACTGCGCGATAAGCCCGCAGGGACGGTGCGCATCACCTGCGGGCCAGACGTTTTGCACACTATCCTGTTGCCAAAGCTGGCCCCGTTGCTGCGAGAGTACCCGGATATAAATATCGAGTTCGACGCGAACCATGGTTTCCGCGACATCGTTGCAGACCGTTTTGATGCGGGCGTTCGACTGGGTGACACTATCGATAAGGACATGATAGCGATACCCATTGGTCCCAAGCTGCGTATGGCTGCGGTCGCCTCTCCAGACTATTTTTTACGCTATCCTGTTCCCAAAACCCCTTATGAATTGACGCAGCAGCCTTGTATAAACCAGCGTTTGATTAGCTCTGGCGGGTTGTATGCCTGGGATTTTGAACGGGATGAAGGGAGTTTTAACGTACGCGTCAACGGACAGCTCATTTTCAACACATCCTCCCACGTGATAGATGCGGCGCTTGCCGGACTCGGCATTGCTTTTTTACCCGAAGAGGAGTTTGGAACCCTGATTGAAGAGGGTCGTCTGGTCCGCGTGCTTGAACCCTGGTGCAGGCCATTTCCTGGTTACTACCTTTATTATCCAAGCCGTAAACAGCAGTCTCCCGCATTCTCATTGGTGGTGGATGCACTGCGATTATGAAGCGGACCAGGTGTGGGAGACGCCTGAGCATGGCGATTGATTACGACCTGTGTAACAATTTGAAGCAACATTCACTTTTATATGGCAAATAAATGAAACCGTTTGATGACCTTGTAAAAGAAGCCCAAGAGGCTGACGTAGAGGGTTGGGGGTTTGGCTGGCTGGCAGGAAGAGCGACGGAAGAAAGACCACTGTGGGGATACGCTAAGTTACTGGGTCAACGCCTGAGCAGCGTAAACTCTGCCTTAGACCTCGATACCGGTGGCGGTGAGGTGCTAAACGAGGCTCCAGTATTCCCCTCAAAAATGTTTGCCACGGAAGCGTGGCCGCCAAATATAAAGAAGGCCCGTGAGCTTTTGTCCGCGCGTGGGGTGCAAATCATCGACTCAGCGGGCATCAACACACTTCCTTTTGCTGATGCTTCCTTTGAGTTAATAACCTCTCGCCACCCCGTCGCGCCGAACTGGTCGGAAATTCACCGTGTTCTTCAGCCAGGAGGCCGCTATTTTGCGCAACATGTGGGCGCAGCCTCTGCCTTTGAACTCATTGAGTACTTTTTAGGCCCTTTACCCTACGAGAGAACGCTGCGTAATCCTGAAAAAGAGGCTAAAGAGGCAGAGGCGGCAGGATTAGAAATTGTGGATTTGCGCTTAGCGCAGGGTCGAATGGAATTTTTCGATATTGGCGCAATAATCTGGATACTGAGAAAATGTGTATGGTGGGTTCCCGATTTTTCAGTAGAAAAATATCGTCAAAAATTATTAAAGATGGATCAACAGATGCGTGACGGTATTCCTTTTATTGCACATTCTACCCGGCACTTAATCGAAGCACGCCGATAAACCCAAAAACCCGCTTTTAGAGTACGGCCGCCCTTTATAGGCGGCCGGTTCGCGTAATAACATTCGTCCTAATGACTCTTTGAGGATCTGCCTGTTGTTCTCCAAAAGATCCATAATTACCCCTATTTCTAAATAATTAATCCACTAATAAGTACCCCCGGCAATTAAGCGGAATTATTGGCGTATCCCTCCCTTCGGAAAAAGAATATTTACCCCCAGGAATCCCTGTTATTTGCCCCACAGTCTGGGTGCAAGAAAATTCCTAATTGTAATCAATAATCATTCTCATTATAGTTTAGTTTCTTATTTACGTTTTTTTAACACAGGGCAGGTGTTTCATATCATGAGGAAAGATACCTATAAATATTCGTTGTTGAGTTCGCTCATCGCGGGAAGTCTGGTCGTACCTTTGGCGCAAGCGGACGGAGTCAAAGACGAAGAGAAAAACAATCATGAAGATACCATAGTGGTTACCGCCCGAGAGCAAACGCTGCAAGCGCCGGGCGTGTCAATCATCGACAGCGAAGCGATAAAAAAGCACCCTATCCAGCGCGACGTTTCAGAAATCATTCGTACCATGCCGGGAGTGAATCTCACCGGCAACTCCAGCAGTGGTCAACGCGGTAACAACCGTCAGATAGATATTCGCGGTATGGGGCCGGAGAATACCTTAATTCTGGTGGACGGTATGCCGGTGAGCAGCAAAAACTCGGTGCGCTATGGCTGGCGCGGCGACCGTGATACCCGTGGCGACAGTAACTGGGTGCCGCCTGAAATGATCGACCGCATCGAGGTCATTCGCGGTCCGGCAGCCGCGCTGTACGGCAATGGTGCGATGGGCGGCGTGGTGAATATCATCACCAAACAGGCGCAACCTGCGTGGCACGGCAACTTCAATACCTATTACAACGTGCCGGAACACAAAGAGGAAGGCGCCACCAAACGCTATAACGCCAGTCTGAGCGGTGCGCTGGCAGACCATCTGAGCCTGCGCCTCTACGGCAACTGGAGCAAGACTCAGGCCGATGGGCAAAACATCAACGCCGGGCACGCCGCAGAACGTACCGGTAAATATGCGGGCCAGGTTCCGGCCGGTCGCGAAGGGGTCATTAACAAGAATATCAATGGCGTATTACGCTGGGATTTCGCCCCGATGCAGGCGCTGGAACTGTCTGCCGGGTTCAGTCGTCAGGGAAATTTGTACGCCGGGGACACGCAGAACACCAACAGCAGTGCGCTGGTAAGAGCCAACTATGGTAAAGAAACCAACATTATCTATCGCCAGTCGCTGTCGCTGAAATACACCGGGGCCTGGGACAACGGCATCACCACCAATAACTACATCCAGTTTGAAAAAACGCGTAATACTCGTCTGAATGAAGGCCTGTCAGGCGGCCTTGAGGGGCTCTTTAGCACCACTAATCCGGGCTTCTCGACCATCACGTTGAACGATACCAATCTGCATTCGGAGGTAAATCTCCCGTTCGACCTTGCGGTCCCCCAGACCCTGACCTTCGGCGCGGAAATGAACCATCAGACCATGGCCGACCCAACCTCTAATACGGTGACCACCACCTCCACGGTAAACGGTGTCTCAAGTACCGGTCGCAGCAACTACAGCTCGGCGGATATCTACGGCATTTACACCGAGGACAATATCGACCTGACCGACTCGACCCGTTTGACTCCGGGAATACGTTTTAACCACCAGACTTACACCGGCAGCAACGTCAGCCCTTCACTGAATCTTTCGCAGGAGCTGGGTGATAATTTCACCCTGAAGATGGGGATTGCCCGCGCATGGAAAGCGCCAAACCTCTATCAGACCAACCCTAACTACCTGCTATACAGCAGCGGCAACGGCTGTTATGCCAGTTCTGTAAGCTGCTATTTGCAGGGCAACAAGGATTTGAAAGCCGAGACCAGCGTCAATAAAGAGATAGGCATTGAGTACCACCACGACGGCGTTCAGGCGGGTCTGACCTGGTACCGTAACGACTATCACAACAAGATTGAAGCGGGCTACTCACCGGAATACGGCAACGGAACGTCTGACGTCTACAAGTGGGAAAACGTGCCTAAATCTATCGTGCAGGGGCTAGAGGGAACGTTTAACTTCCCCCTCAGCGAAACCGTCACCATGAACAACAACTTCACTTACATCATTGACAATAAGAACGATACCACCGGCGATTACCTGACGATTATCCCGAAATTTACCCTTAACTCGACCCTCGACTGGCAGGCCACCAGCGATCTGGCGCTGGAAGGAACAATGACATGGTATGGCAGACAAAAACCGCAGAAATATAACTCTCAGGGCGGCGACACTACCGGCACGGAAACCTGGCAGGTGGCCCCTTACGCCGTATTTGGCATGAGCGCGCTTTACAGCATCAACAAGGACATCGACGTCACCGCTGGGATAGACAATATTCTGGATGAGCGCCACTTCCGCGAGGGCAACGCCCTGACTTCCGGCACCTCCCCGACCTACGCCTATGGCGCAGGGGCGCGAACCTACAATGAGTCGGGCCGCACCTTCTATATGGAGCTGGGCATGCACTTCTAATACCTCGTCAGTCCCCAAAGGCCCGCCTTGCCAACAGCAAGGCGGGCTTTCCTGATTTTCCCTTCAGGCAAACCCGTCACTGCCTTATTGTTATTAAGGTCGCACAGAATCTACACCTCGTTATCGCGGTGAATATATTGAGAAATTATAAATGAGCAATCTGTTATCCAGCAGGAAATATCCACGTATCGCACCGCTTCTCATCGCATTCTTTTTGACCCTCTTCTATACCGTCAACGGCTACGCTCGACCCGACATGACGCCTCTGGGGCCGAATATCGCCGACAAAGGGTCAGCTTATTATCATTTTTCAGTCAGCACCTTCGATTCTGCCGACGGCAGAAGACATTACAAGGTGTGGACCGGCGTACCCGATAAAAGCGCGCCGCCTTCCGGTTATCCGGTGCTTTATCTGCTCGACGGTAATGCGGCGATGGACAAACTTTCGGAGCCTGTTCTTAAACAGCTTTCAGCGGGCACGCCACCGATAATCGTGGCCGTCGGCTATCAGACTCCCCTGCCTTTTGAGGTGAATGCCAGAGCCTATGATTACACGCCGCCGGTGCGAGAGAGCCATCATCAGGACCTGCACGGCCGTGAGAATGGCGGCGCACAAGTCTTTCGTCACTTGCTGGAAAAAACCATTGTACCGGGCGTTGAAAAAGGTCTGAAAATAGACCCGGCTAAAAGAGGTCTCTGGGGGCATTCCTACGGTGGGGTGTTTGTTCTCGATACTTACCTGTCTTCCTCGTCACTGTTCAGCCGCTATTATTCCACCAGCCCGTCTTTGAACCGGGATTATGCCGTCCTGGTCGACAGGCTCGGGGAGATTAAGAAAGCGGATTTCTGTAATAAGTCGCTGTCTCTGTATGAAGGGGACGACACGCCGGGCAAAAATATCAAATCTGAAACCGCACCGGAAGTTCTGCTCAAGCTTCGCAACACGCTAGCAGCGCTGCATAACCAAGGCCTGCCGGTGTCCTACTGGTCAGATCCCCTGCTCAGCCACGGTCAGATGTTTAACGCCTCTCTGCCGCGTGCGCTGTTAAATATCGCAGCGGAGCAACAGAGCAACCTCAAGTCGACCTGCCCGTAATCATCGTTAACCCGACATTGCCATGCCGGCAATGTCGGGTATCAAGCTTCCGTCGTCGTTACGACATCACCTCTGCTTCATTATCAACATCGACTTCTTCAGAATCCATCACCAGGGAAGGCTCACTCCCTGCGCTATCACGCCACAGTCGCGCATACAGTCCACCTTTCGCCAACAGCGCCTCGTGCGTACCGTATTCGGCAACACGCCCCGTTTCCATCACGGCTATCGCATCGCAGCGACGGGCTGTGGTGAGTCGGTGCGCCACCACCAGCGCCGTTCGGCCCTCGGTATGCGCCCCCTCGGCGAGTGAGGTCATGAGTGTCTCCTCTGAGGCGTTGTCCAGACGCGCCGTCGCCTCGTCGAGCAGCAGAACGTGCGCGTTGGCAAGCTGTGCTCGCGCCAGAGCAACGAGCTGACGCTGTCCTGCCGAGAGATCGGCCCCACCGTTGTTGACCGGTGTGCGGAACCCTCGCGGCAAGCTTCGCACCGTGTCGAAAAGCCCGGCCTGCCTTGCCGCGCGCTCAACCTCTGCGTCGCTGCTTGATGGCCGCGGATAGCGGATATTTTCCGCGATATCGCCGCTAAACAACGCAACATCCTGCTCGACCAACCCAACCTGAGCACGATAATCAGCCAGCAGGTTTTCTTCTATGGTACGTCCCCCGATGCGAATCTTGCCGTCGGTCGGTGTGTAAAGCCCGGCTATCAGCTTAACCAGCGTAGACTTCCCTGCCCCACTGCGTCCCACAACGGCAACCAGCGCGCCTTGCGGTATCGACAGGCTAAGCTTATCCAGCGCGGGTTCACGGCTGCCGGGGTAAAGGAAGGTCACGTCTTCCAGCGTCAGTGCACCTTTTAAAGGAACGATGGCAGACGGGTCAGAGGGTCGCACCTCTTCAGCCCCTTCCGTCGCCAGCAGAGCGTCAATCTGTCTGGCGCTCGCCGAAGCCTGTTGGTAAGAATCGACAATGCCCGACAGCTGCTGTACCGGCCCATAAAATTGCCCCAGCAACAGGAAGAAGGCCGCCATCACACCGGCCGTCATCTCCCCTTCGGCAACGCGCGATGCCCCGACCAGCAGCACGGCCGCGTAAGCCGCTTCGGTACAAAAGGTCAGGAACGGGAAGTAGACGGCAAGGTATTTTTGCGCACGCACGCGGGTGGCACGGAAACGGTCAGACAGCGAACGTAAACGTGCCGCCTCTGCCCCCTGTTGCCCGTGAGACTGCACTACGCGCAGTCCCGAGACTTTCTCCTGTAGGCTGCTGTTGACTTTACCAATCTCGACACGCGCCTGTGCATAGGCCGGTGAGCTCAAACGGCGATAGACCAGCGTCGCCAAGATAACCACCGGAACGGCGCTCAGAGCCACACAGGCCAGAACCGGATCGAGCCAGAACATGGCAATCGCAATCGCCAGCATGGTGATCAAACTGGTTGCCGCACCGGCGAGGCCGTTTTGCAGGAATCGCGCCAACGCATCAACGTCGACGGTCATGCGGGTCAGTCGGGTATCGGCGTGCTGCTCGTGGTAAGGCATGCCCAGACGCAACAAGTGCCCAAAGCTGCGCAGACGAACCGTATGCTGTACGGTCTCCGCCGCGCGCGACGAAACCACGGTTTGCAATGAGTAGCAGCACCCGCTGACGGCGACTAACGCCAAGGCAAACGCGGCACAGGTGCCGATAATGGTCAGATTGCCTGCCGCGACGCCCATGTCGATGCCCCGTTGTAGCAGCACCAGTACGCCTACGCTCGCCGCCGAGTCCACGGCGGTCAGCAACGCTGCGACAATGAACATCCAGGAGACGGGAGATAACAGTGAGGCAACGCGTCGGCCCTGACCGTCCTGCGCCATCTGTACCGCCCGTTCTGGCACGCGACTCATGCGCTCGCGGAACCCTTCCCCGGCCCCGGCAGCCGCGAGGATGTTGTCCTCATCAACCGACGAAGAATCAGGCTCCGGCCACAGCTGTGCATGAGAAGAGAGCGGCTTCTCGAGGAAATCACCTGCGCCGGACATCAGGGCGCGGAATGCCGGACAACGCGCCTCTAGTTCAGCCTGGGTGCCGACATCGGCAACGCGCCCTTCATCCAGCACCACAATCTTACTGGCTAACTGCAAGGTCGAACGTCGACGTGCGATGACCAGCAGCATGTGATCCTCATCGGCATAGCGTCCGAGGGCGGCGTTAATCTCGGACTCGGTACCGGCGTCCACCGCCGAGGTGGTGTCATCCAGAATTAACAGACCAGGTGCGGTCAGCAGTGCACGGGCGAGCCCGATGCGCTGGCGTTGTCCACCTGAGAGGTTGGAAGCACGCTCAGCGAGACGGGTTTTGAAACCCTTGGGCAACGCGGAAATAAAGCCCGTTGCACCGGCGGCATCGGCCGCACGACGAATGTTCTCCTCCGTCGCCTCAGGGTGACCATAGGCAATATTTTCAGACACGGTTCCGGCAAACAGGAAGGTATCTTCGAATACCACGCCTACGGCACGGCGAAGCTCCTCGAGTCGAAGACTGGCAATGTTCTGCTTTCCCTGAGAAGTATTGAGCCACAGCGTTCCACAGGTCGGATCATAGAAGCGTGCGAGCAGCATCGACAAGGTCGACTTGCCCGAACCCGACGCCCCGACGACCGCAACCGTCTCTCCCGTCTCGATAGAAAATGACACGTTGCTGAGCACGTTAGCGCCTTTGGCGTAGCTGAATCCGACATCATCCAGCGTCAACCCGACGACCTTACCTTCTACAGCCTGCGTACCGTCCTGCATCTGCGATTCGGTGTCAATCAGAGCGAAAACACGCTCTGCAGAGGCCTGGGTGCGCTGTCCGATAACCAGGAACGAGGCCAGCACGCGAGTTGGGCCGGTGAGCATAGCGAGGAAGCTGGCAAAGGCCACGAAGGTGCCGAGGTCGATGCGTCCAGCCATCACCGACCAGCCGCCAACGCACAGCAGCACTATCTGTCCCAGCACCGGCAGCGCCAGCATGGTCGCCCCCGGTATCGCCTGAGCAATGGCCGCACCAATGCGCACGCGCACCATGTGCCGCGACTGTTTGTCAAGCCATCGCATCTCACGCAGCTCCGCTACGCAGGATTTCACGATAGAGATTTGCGCCAGGACTTCACGCATGTGCTCTGTCAGGTTGGCGAGTTTGTCCGACGCCATGCCCGTCTGGGCAAACACGCGTCGACGAACACGCAGCGCGGTAGTGGCCAGACCGGCCAGCACGAGCACCACGATAAGCGTCATCGACGGTGACATCCAGAGCATCACCGCGAGACCCGCGACGTAATAGGTCAGCACGGCCAGCGGAACCGGGCACATCTGTAACAGCATATGCACCTGCTGCAGGTCGCTGTTGGTTCGTGAAATCACCTGCCCGGTGCGCAGCGCGTCCTGCCCTGCACCATCGAGTTTCTGGATGCTGTCGAACACCCTGCCCCGCAGCGTATGCTGGACCCACAGAGAGAGCTCCCCCGCGTAGCCACGGCGCACGTAGTTGCCGACAAAATCAAACAGCGCGATGAAGAGCAGTCCTCCCGCGAGCCACGGCAACTGCGCCGAGTTGCCCGCCAGGGCGTCGTTCACCGCCTGTCGGGTTAGCAAGGGCGCTAACGCGGCCAGAAGAATCGTGCTGACAGACGCCAGCACGACGATGATACTGAGTTTCTTGCGTTCCCAGCACACACCAGCAAGTCGGACTGTCCATGAGCTCGCGGGTGTTGAAGAATGAGTAGTGGGCATCAACCCTCCTGTAATCTGCAATAAAAAAACCCATGACCTGAGTCATGGGATGGCTGCAATCAGCCGGCTTTCAGTTGTGCAACAAGACGTTCAGCCACCTCTGACGGCGTGGCCTGCGCCGCCATTTCTGCGGCGACCTGTGCTGATGCACTGCGAAGCCTGATATCACTGAGGAAGGTGTTAATGAGGTCACTGCTCAAGCCGTTCTCGCCGGGGATAATCCCGCAGCCTCGGTCCACGACGGTTTTGGCATTCACGGGACGGTCTGCCCCTTCGCCAAATACGATCTGCGGGATCCCGGCGTGCAGGGCCGTCAAGGTATTTCCCGCGCCGCCGTGATGGATAAATCCATCGGCGCCGTTGAGGAATACGCCCATCGGGATCCAGTCAACAAGGCGTACGTTGGGCGGCAGTTCTCGCAAATCGGCGCGCGCATTTGCCGACAGGTGCAGAATGATTTCAGCGTCGACCTCGTGGGCCGAGTCCATAACCCATGAAATCAAGTCCAGGCCATCGACCATCGGTTTGACGGTGCCGAGACTCACCAACAGACGTTTGCGGCCCGGCGTCCTGTCCCACCATTTCTCCCACACTGCCCCCCCGTTGTAGGGCACATACTGCATGGAGATAACGGGCTCACCGTCATTCTGGAGAATGCTCATACTGGGTGGCGTCACGTCTATCCACGCCAGGTCACGCGGCGGTGCCTCAACGCCGTGACGGGCGTAGGCATCGGAAAGCGAACGCGTTACGCCTTTGATATGCCAGGGAGTGTGAGCGAAACCGACGCTTTGCATAACTACGGGGATATTATATTTGGCGCCAATCAAAGGCCCGACGACGCCAAGCGGCGGATAGATAATTAAGTCGGGTTTCCACTGGCCCGCGAATTCAATCAGCCGATCGGCCATTTCTTCACTAAAGAAAGAAAAGTTTCCCATTTTGGTGCCGGCGTTGCTCTGCTTGCGCAGGTCTTCACGACGCCGATAATCGGCCTCAGAATCGAATCCGGGCGCGGCATCGAACGCCACCAGACCCGCCTCGGCCGCCTTCTGGGCAAATTTCCCCGAACTTGCGATAAGAACTTCATGTCCATTAACGCGAAAACCCTGAGCCAGCGAAAGTACTGGATATAACAAACCGTATAAAGGTGGACCAACAAAAAGAATACGCATGAGAAAATCCCTCTCCTGCCTGGCGTACTTAAATAGGAAATATCACGCAGTCTCACCCCTGTGGAGGCTGCCGTATTTTCCCGCCAGGCTACTATTCAGCAAATAGACGCTGAGTCCCCGTTGAATTTTAATAGAGCCATTCTTCGACGACCCAAACGCCGTGAACAACGTAAGCTATTTCTTTTTACCGTGCGAAAACCCTATCGAATAATGTTTAGTTATTCCCGTCTACTAATAAAGTAGTAATGTATTTAAATCCTAAGGCAAAGATTATCGTTTCAGCGCGCAGCATAGAAGGCCGCAACAGATCTAGCTACGTCATAGAATAGCCCAACATCACTGCCTCGGCGCTTATTGATGGGGCAATAGCACAGAGACATCGCAGGTATAAGCTATTTAATTAGAGCCCTTGGCTTTGGACTCTGCTTATAACGCTAGCATAGGATTACACCTTATGTAAAACGTATATTAATATTTATTATTTAATGTTTTCTTCATTAGCCTTTTATTACCGCAGGGTATTTAAATTCATTAACCACTTACTCACTCGGGGTAAAGGATACGATTACCCCTTTATTCATGCTGGGTAATAAAGCGGTTTATCCTTTATTTTAATCCGTCTATTAAGGCTCAAAGGTATATTATTACATTTTGTCGTGACATCCACCTCAGAACGTTATCTAATAACGCAACGGACAGTTTTTATTAACGGTATAAATAACCTTAACTATTTCATGGATGATTAAAATGAGTAATATCCCGCTTTTTTCGCCTCATGATACCGCTGCGGCAGCACGGCTCATCAAACAGCTGGTAACACAGACATCGCTGGATATTACGCAATTTTGGCATGACGTGGAGTCAGTCGGCGTCCCGCTGGTCACCGAAGTGTCGGGTAAGCGCGATGAACGCGAAGTCACCTTTTTATGGCGTTCATCTAAATCGCTGCTGGGCGTTTATGTTTTCCTGAACCGGGTAACCGACAAAATAAATGTTCCCATGGGGCTGATGACGCACATCCCTTCTAGTGATATCTGGACCTTAACGCTGCGATTACCGGCGACCTACCGCGGCACATACACCTTCACTGAAATCCCGCTGGGGACCTCACCCGAGGTTGTCGCCAGGCTTGGCGGACGCTTTACGCCGTTTGTGGGCCAACCCGATCCGTTTAATAAGGCCTGCGGGATTAACGTGCGCGGCGTCGCAGAGGAATCAATCCTTGCTCTGGATAAAGCCCCCGAACAGCCCGAATGGGCGGGTGCACCGCTCACTCCTCGCGGCCTGCTAGTGACTTCCTATCCTGCCGTTGCCGGTCATAAGCGCCGCGTTCGCCTCTATGTCCCCGACGTTGCAGGAACAGAGCCGCTGGGACTGCTGGTGTTGCTCGATGCAGAAAAATGGTTTGATCACGTCGGCGTACTCGGGGCGATTGACGTTGCCATCAACAACGGCCGCATCGGGCCGATGGCCGTGCTCGGCATCGATAACCTCGATGAGTCCGATCGCACCGCAATCCTCGGCGGCCAGAGCGAGCTGGTGCTCGACATTGCCGAACGCCTGGTGCCGCAGATAATGGCCGATTACCCCGACAGAGTCTGGGCCGGTCGTTCAAAAACGGTACTTTGTGGCCAGAGTCTGGGCGGCGTCACCGCGCTTATGGCCGCGACCCACGCACCTGACATTTTCGGTACTGTCCTCAGCCACTCACCTTCCATGTGGTGGATGCCGCAGAGAAGCAAGCGTGACCTCAGTTTTAGTGAGAATGATGCATCATGGGTGAGTGAACACCTGCTGTCCGCGCCGCCAAAAGGGGTGCACGTTCGACTCTGTGTCGGATCGTTAGAGGGTTCCACCGTTCCTCATCTCGAGCAACTGCACAAGCGCTTACGGGCAGCAGGCATTGACAGCCATCTTTCGGTCTATACCGGCGGCCATGATTTTGCATGGTGGCGCGGGGCGCTCATCGACGGATTGTCTGCATTATAATTTCTTTAAAGAGTCAGAGCGCGCGGTTTGCCAGCGATCCAGGCATCAACTTCGCGCTGTGCAGGTCGCTTATCAGGGATAGCGAGGTGATTTTTCAAACATATTTGATCAGGTTATCAATGATTTGACTAGCAAATCAGCAGATAAAACGCTTTTTTAACTAACCCTTTGACTTGGCTGCCGGGAGTCACTATTATTCGCCTCGTTCAAACGATTCCTCTGTAGTTCAGTCGGTAGAACGGCGGACTGTTAATCCGTATGTCACTGGTTCAAGTCCAGTCAGAGGAGCCATATTTAGAGAAGCCCGCTTAAGGAAACTTAAGCGGGCTTTTTGCTTTCATCTTCTCCTCCCACCTCATCCCCCTTTTTCTCGACGAGCTGGAATATCCTCTTTCAAAACCAGCCCTGGAAGGATTAAGCGATGCAGCGGATAAAGGCCATCCTATTGACGAAGAGTGGATTAAAGCCCGCTGTGACAGTCCGTTCTGAACGGTGAAAGTGTGATTACCACATCAAATCATCGGGCACTTTAAAGTCGGCGTAGGGATCTTCTTCATCCTGCTCTTCCTGACTCAGCGCACTGTTTAATACAATACTGTTAGCATCTCGCTGTGCAATTTTGTCGGCTACAATCGCGGGGATAATCGCGTATTGACTCTCGCCACTGTTATCAACAACCAAACGAGCAATCGCGAGACGACCACTGATCAGCTGCGCCTGAGTTAGCTTATCCACGGCTATTTTTTTAATTAAATTATTGTCTGTGAAGTTAAAATCAATAACGCCTTTTGCGATATCGATTTTGTTCATTTCAATGAGCTGCTTCACCTGAGCTTTATATTCTCTGGTTAATGCAGCCTGTTTTTGTTGTTCACTCAACTCTTTATCACGCTCAAGCTGGGCTTTTTTATTTTCTTCCACGGCCTCTCTTGCCTCACGCGCCTGGGCCCGTGATTTTTTAGCCGTTCTTTGGACTTTGGCCATTTTTGTACTTGTCACTAATCCAGCTTTCAGCATCTGCTCTTGTAAAGTGAGTTTTGTCATTTTTGTTTCTAAACCAGTTGAATAATGCGGGGGATTATACCTGTAATTTTTGCAGCTGTTCCAGTTTGCGTCAAACCAGGGCGGTTGCGGAGCAATCTCCTCATCTCTTACAGTCTCCTCTCGCGAATTATTATCATTTAATAATGAAAAATTAAAAAATTTATGCGTAATTTAGTGCGAAAGTCAGAATAGCCCTATTTCGAGAAGCCCGCTTAAGGAAACCTAAGCGGGCTTTTTGCTTTTAGGAAAAACTTACTTCCCAAGACTCACCCCGCCCTGCGTTTCTTCGAGGTTAACAGGGCGCATGATAATCAGCAGGATGACGGCAAGAAATGCGGCAAACATGATGATGCAGCCCATCAGCATCATTCCTGCGGTAAAAGAATGGGTCATTTCTTTGGCGACGCCCATTAAAAAGGGACCGACAAATCCGCCGAACGCCCCCAGCGCATTGATTAACGCTATACCGCCCGCCGCCGCCTGACCGCGCAAAAATTTGCCGGGCAAGGTGAAGAAAATCGTTTTGGCCGAGAGGGTTCCGACCAGCGCAAAGGTGACGCCAATCAGCGCGGGCACCAGGCTGTCGAGATACAGCGACAGCATCAGTGCCAGTGCGGCAAGCAGCAGTGCCGCTATCAGATGCATAACGCCACGCCCCGATTTGTCGACCGCTCGCGCCCAGAAAATCAGTCCCAGCGTCGAAAAGAAATAGGGGATTGCCGCGAGCCAGCCGATGGTGGTTGTTTCAATGCCTTCGGCCTTGAGCATCTGCGGTAACCAGATGCCTATCCCGTAGGTGCCCAAGGTGTAACTGAAGGTAATGCCGCTGAGCAACCACACGCGGACGTCTTTCAAGACCGAACGGAAATGTTGGCTTTGCGACGGCCCTTCCCCCCCTATTTGCATCATCCGGGAGAAGGTGACTTTTTCTTTTTCTGTCAGCCAGTTAGCCTGCTCTGGCCTGTCAGCTAACCGCCTCAGTGCCACAAAGCCAAGCAGGCAGGCAGGTACGCCTTCGATGAGAAACATCCACTGCCAGCCGTCCATGCCGAGAAAGCCGTGCAGCTGCAACAGACTGGTTGAGAGCGGTCCGCCAACCAGGAAAGAAATAGGCGTCGCGACGGTAAACCAAGCGAGAACCCTCGTACGGAACTGCACGGGAAACCAGATACTGAGGAAATAAATCACGCCGGGAAAGAATCCTGCCTCCGCAATACCCAGCAGCAGGCGAATGCTATAAAAACTCCATGGGCCGACGACAAAGACCATCATTGCGGCGACACATCCCCAGGTTATCATGATGCGTGACAGCCAGAGGCGAGCCCCGAAACGATACATGGCAAGGTTGCTCGGAACCTCACACAGGCAATAGCCAAAAAACATGATCCCCGCGCCGAGACCAAACTGTGCGGGACCCAGCCCAAGCTGAGCACTCATTTGCAGCGCGGCATAACCGACGCTGGTGCGATCGAGATAATTAAAAAAGTAGGCAACGCCCAATAAAGGGATCAATCGCCAGGCGGCTTTCATGCACAGTTTCTGCTCTTCCTCGCTGAGCGGTCTTATTTCATTCAGTGGTTTTATTTCATTTTTTATGGATTCTTCAGGTTGTATCGTCACGGACATAAATACCTCGGTATCTTTGCGTAAAATAGCCAAAACCCTTCCCCTCAGGCGCTAAAAGGCCAGAGTGAAATGTTGAAATTAATTATTAATTCCGTTCAGTGATAAATAATTCCGTTCTTTTTTAATGTTGATTTATTCAGCTTAACTGTCAATGACGCGGGAAAGAATCTGTTATATCCTGAGAAGCAGCTCACAATATATTTTTATCAAAACAGAAAAAACAGGCCTCAAAACCCCTTCAAAACAATCAACTAAAATAATGTTTTTTAAAGAAAAAAATCATGAAATTTATAACTCAACTCTGAAGCGGCGAGCCATAAAAAACATTATCTACACGACAAAGCCTACCGACGCTTTAATTATTACCTATATTTAGCTCTCACAAACCCTTTCATGAGCATTCGAGAAAAAGTAATTCCAGGCATTCCAAAACGATGAATCAAACCAAAAAAATCTATTTTATGACCACGTTACGAATAGGAGAGATTAAGTATGACTCAGATAAATAATTACCTTCCGATACGAAATGAATGGCTCGCTTCAGGCACTGAAATAGCGCTTGAACCTGACAGGCCTATTATCGATGCACATCACCATTTTTATGACCGTCCGGGTTGGACTTATCTACTTGATGAATATCTGCAAGATGCGCAGTCGGGTCATAATATTCAAGCCTCGGTTTACATGCAGGCCTTGACCCGTTATCGCGAGTCTGGCGAAGCGTCACTGCGCCCCGTTGGCGAGATTGAATATGTCGCCGAAGTGACCGCGCATCAGCAGGCTCACAGGCCGCAGGTGGCGAAGCGCATGATTGGCTATGCCGACTTACGTCTCGGTGCCGCGGTGCGTGAGGTACTCGAAGCCGAGATAGCGGCCGGGCAAGGCCGATTGGCCGGGGTCAGGCATCTCGTGACTTGGGACGCGGACCGTTCGCTGGTTAATCCGCTGTCTGCCGCACCGCAGGGGCTGTTGCTGGACAACGCCTACCGGGAAGGCGTCGCTCAACTTGCCCCGCTTGGGCTCTCTTGCGATGCCTGGCTGTTCTTCCCGCAGCTGCCGGAACTGTTTGATTTGGCGAAGCGTTTCCCCGATACGCCGTTCATCGTCAATCACTGTGGCGGCGTAGTGCGGATAGCCAGCTATGCACAGCATCCGCAGGCGGTATTCGCCGCATGGTCAGCGTCTATGCGCCAGCTCGCTGAATTACCGAACGTGTATGTCAAACTGGGCGGATTAGGGATGAGAATCAACGGGTTTGATTTTGAGAAAGGCGAACGTCCACCGACCTCAGAGCAGCTTGCCGAGGCATGGGCCCCCTGGATGATGACCTGTCTCGAGGCCTTTGGCGCAGGCCGCTGCATGTTTGAAAGCAACTTCCCAGTGGACAAGGGATCTTATCCGTTTAGCAACGGCTGGAATGCCTTCAAGCGACTCACGGCCACCGCCAGCGAGAGCGAACGCGAAGCGCTGTTTCGCGGCACGGTGAGCAAGGTGTATCGACTCGAATAACCGGCCCACGTCAGCCGCCGAGCCACGAACCGTTGCGCAGAATGTTCAGCAGGCAAAGCACCGGCGGCGTCAGATAGGCTTCATCGCGGTACAACACCCCGAAAGTGCGTCGCATCACGGCGGCGGGAATCGGCACCTCACGCAGCGGATGCCCCGGCCGTCCCGGCCCCAGATTGCGGCGCGAAAGCAGGCTGAGTAAGTCATTGCGGGTGATCAACTGCGGAACCAGCAGAATTGAATTGGTTTCAATCTGCACCTGAGCGGACGGCAAACCGCTCTCGTTGAGCAGTTGGTCAAGCCAGCGACGCGTCGAAACCTTGGCCGACGGCAGCACCCATCGCTGCCCGGCCAGCGACGACACCTTGCCAGGTTGTGAAAATATCGGGTGTGCGGGGCCTGCGACCACCACCACCTGGTCATCGACGATGGGATGGGTGGCAAAAACCCCGTCCACCGAGTCCAGCGGCCCCAGCATCAGGTCGATATGCCCCGCCTGCAACAGGTCACGCAGCCGGTCGTTCATCCCCAGCGTCAACTCCATTGTCACATCAGGCGCACTGCGCAAAAACTCCTCGGTCACGGCGGGCAGCAGCAGCTCGGCCATGGTGGTCGAAACGCCCAGCCGCACATGCCCACGAATTCCCCGCGCAAAGTCCTTGAGCTGGCGCTTCGACTCCTCGACGCCGCGCCGTAAAATCCGCGCCCGCTCCAGCAGCAGCGCTCCGCTCGGCGTCAGCACAATTCCCCTTCCGACCCGTTCAAACAGCGCCGTTTCAAGCTCATCCTCCAACCGCTTGATACTTTTCGACAGCGCAGACTGGGTGCGGCAAAGCTTTTCAGCCGCATGACCGAGGTGCCCCAGCTCCGCCACGGTTTCGAAATACTTCAGATCGCGAAAATCCATAGTCTGATCTATTCCTGAAATTCATCAATGAGGGAAAATTAGCACATAGACTTCAAGACCACAAAGTGAGCAGAATGGCCGCTAATGCCTATCCAAAGGAGATGCGCCATGCAGACATATTCCAGGGATTCCAATCCCGAGGTATTTTCGTTTCAGGCGTTGTGGGATACCGTAACCCGCATCTTCTCCGGGTATCTGCCCGCCGATGATGCGCATTACGTTGCGGGCTGTCTGGTCGAAGCCGAGGCGCGCGGCGTGCAGTCGCACGGCATTGGCCGCATTCCGGTTTATACCCAACGTTTGCGGCTCGGGGTGGTCAATGCCAAACCGACGTTTAAAATTAGCGCGGGATCCGGCGCTACGGCGCACGTCGAGGGTGACAACGGCATGGGTTATCTGGTCGCCAGAAAGGCGATGGACGAAGCCATCAGGCGCGGTCGGGAGCACGGTATCAGTCTCGTGCTGGCCTCGCAGAGTAATCATTTCGGCATGGCGGCCACCTATCTGCAACAGGCCATCGACGCCGGACTTGCAGCACTGGTGCTGACCAACGCCCCGCCGCTGATGCCGGTCTGGGGTGGACGTTCCGCCTTTCTCGGCACCAGCCCTTTCGCCTTCGCGGCACCGTCACAGCACACGCCCGTCATGCTCGACATGGCGACGTCGGTAGTGGCGTTTGGCAAGATTCGTCAGGCCGCGCGGCGCGGTGAGTCTATTCCCGCCGACTGGGCGCTTGATGCTCAGGGACAGTCCACCACCAGTCCAGATGCAGCCCTCAACGGCGTGGTGTTACCGATGGGCGGTCCGAAAGGCTCCGGGCTTGGGCTGATGATGGAACTGATTGCAGGGGTGATGTCCGGGAGCGCATTTGGTGGCGAGGTTCGAAATCAGAACAGCGATTTTGAGCACCCGCAGAACGTCGGCCACGCGTTTATCACCTTCCGCCCCGACATTGCCGTGACGCTTTCCGACTATTTCGCACGTGCCGATTCGCTGGTCGATCGTGCCAAAGCTTCGCCGCGCGCAGAGGGCTTCGATAACATCGTGATGCCCGGTGAAACTGAGGCGCAACGCGCTGAAAAGGCCAAACGAGAGGGCATTGCCGTTTCTACGCAGGATACTGTCATGCTGCACGATGAACTGATGCTTGCCGCCGAGGCACGGCCTTTGAGCGCCGCGCCGCGATAGCCGCTTTCTTAGTCTCAACGCGTGATGGATTAAAAGTCGTTCTAATTGCTCGAATTATCAATAATTTGAGCATAATATCAGCAAGCGGCGCGTATTTTGCTTTAACCCTTTGACATGCCGAGCGGGAGTCACTATTATTCGCCTCGTTCACACGATTCCTCTGTAGTTCAGTCGGTAGAACGGCGGACTGTTAATCCGTATGTCACTGGTTCAAGTCCAGTCAGAGGAGCCATATTTAGAGAAGCCCGCTTAAGGAAACTTAAGCGGGCTTTTTGCTGTAATAAACCCCGCCACGGCGGGGTTTAGAGATTTTAGGGCAGGAATTTAATATCCGTTGGTGTGCCGATTTGAACGGTAACGCCGGTGGGTGTTAATGCGCCAGTCTCGGCATCGCGATGCAGTTCAACGATGTTGTTTGAGAATACGTTGGCAACCAGCAAATATTGCCCCGTTTTGTCGAATGCGAAAGCACGCGGTTCAATCCCCCCCGCTGAGAAACGATTGCTCAGGGTCAGCTTACCGGTCGTCGCATCGGCTTTATAAACCACAATCACGTTGTCGCGACGGCGGTTCCCAACATACAGGAACTTGTGGTCAGGGCTGAACAGAATACCCGCTCCCCCCTTATTATTCGGGTCCTGACTATCGGTGAGATTAATCACCTGAATCTCGGTCAGTTTATCCTGCTCAATACGGTAAACGTGGACCTGAGCCGACATCTCGGTGCTGACGTAGGCGAATTTGCCGTCGGCGGAGAAGGTCATGTGGCGTGGGCCTTCGCCCGGTTTGAAGTGCAGGTCCAGTTTAGGCTCGGCGCTAAAAGGTTCTTTATTACCGGCGTGGTAGCTGAAGGCATGCACGGTATCTGCGCCGAGGTCAGCAACGAATAACATTTTTCCATCAGGGCTGATGTTCACAGAGTGTGCGTGACCGCTCGCCTGTCGGTCAGCAACCGCGTGAGATCCTTCGATAAAGGGTACGTGCTGGACCGCCTTACCTAAGGCGCCATTGCTTTCGATAGGGAAAATCGTCACCCCTGCATGCCCCGGATTCACCGAGTAGTTCGCGGCGAGTAAATATTTTCCGTCAGTGGTAATGGTGGCATGCGTTGGGTGCGCGCCTTGGCTATCGACTTCATTGATAATGTGCAGCTTGCCGTCTTTATCCACTTTCAATGCCGTCACGGAACCCGTTTCGTTTTCATTGGTGGTATAGGCAAACTTATGGTCATGGCTAAAGACAATCCACGACGGGCTGGATAACTTTAATACGTCCAGAGGCAGCAGAGTGCCGTCCGAGTTTAGGCGCAGACGATAAATCCCCTGACTGGGATAAATAGCTTTCTGAACGCCTTCACCGGTGGTTTGGCCGGTCCACGATCCCACCAGTAATGTTTGAGCCGGCAAATTTTTTGCCGCGGGTGCTAATGGAGCGCTTTCATCTGCATAAGACATATTGGCACCGAAAAATAAGGGAATTAAGGCAATTTTTAAGGCATGAACCAGTAGGGTACGTTTAGATTTTATTAGGGACATGAAAACCTCATTAAATTAATGATGACGGCGAATGTTATATAACATTTACTCCTTCTTGTTGACCTCTATATAACGTTTATAACGTGAAATTTTTAATCTGCTAACATCGACCCACAGAGCTCGGCCTTTGCAATGATTGAAATCAGCATCAACAGCGAAATCAACAAAGGGTACGCCGCCCGCTTCGCAACGTTCTGCGTACACTTTGTACAAGGTCACATTAGCGTATGCGATATGAATCAACGGGCTTTTCGGGCGCGTCAAATGCTCGAAATAATCATCTCTGGCAAACTGACTCGGCTCCTCCTTGAAGAGTATTGTAGCTAACAATGCGCGTTGCCGAGCAAAGCCGGGTTGGCGGCACTGATAGCTAAGAGCGAAAAAAAACGCCGGAGCAGCATAACTTGCTCCGGCGTTGAGGGTTTTTATGATGGCTTTGGGTTAAACCGTTTTACCTTTCAGAACCACCTGCCCTTCTATCTCGTCTGGGGTTTTGAGGAACGGGGTAAGGATGGCGCTCAGAATATAGAGCCCGGCATAGATTGCCAGCACGCCGCCCGCGCCGAGCGGAGCATAGAACAGGCCAGCAATAGCAGGTGCCAGGAAGGCGCCCAGACCTGCGCCGAGATTTAGCACCGACATCGCTGCCCCTTTATTATCGGGTGCCAGCAGAGGGAACAGCGCGGACAGTGGCACATAGCCCGCCATCGTGACACCGCACAGGCAAAGCACAAAGGTCATCAGATAGACGTTGTGTCCCGCGTACTGCGGCGTGAGCCAAACCAGCATCAGCACAATCGCGTAGCAGACGCCGCCAATCCACATGATGGTGTTGCGCCAGCCGAACTTGTCGCCAAAGAAACCGAAGAACAGGTTGGCGAAAATGGCCACCACGAACACCGCCGACCACATGTGCAGCCATTCGGTCTGGCTGTAACCAAACTTCGCCAGGTAGATAGGCAGGAACACCGCCAGGCCGTACTGCGCAATACCGTTGATCGATTTAACCACCAGCCCGGTGGCGATACGTGGGCGCTTAAGGATAGTGATACAGGTCAGCAGCTCGGCCATAGAGAACGGATGAATCTCATCGGCAGGCACCTTGTCTTTATTAACATAGATGGCCAATACCGAGCCGATAATCACGAACCCGCAGCCCATCCACAGCACGTTTATCTGCCCCATCACCGGCAGCGCCAGCGAGGAGAAATACGGCCCCATCACACTCAGACCGAGCGAGAAAGTAAACCAGAACCAGCCGACGGCGGTGGCGCGTTTCTCGAGCGGCGAACTGTAGTTAATCCAGATCAGAAACGAATACGCAAACAGCGGATAACCCAATCCACGTATCGCATAGAACGGGATCATCACTTCCATGTTCAGCGTCGGCATGCCCAGTCCGATGAAGCCGATACTGCCCACCACAAAGGCCAGCAGCCCGTAGAGCATCACCTTTCTTGGCCCCAGCGTCTGCACCAGCACGCCCGAAAGCCACGCCGCCAGCGTGACCGTGATACCGTAAAAGGTCAGAAGGAATGACGCATCAGAAACCTGCAAACCTCTCCCTACCAGGTAAAGAGAGATCCACGCCTGTTCTAATCCATCACCCACCATAAAAAGCGTGAGGCCGATATAGCCCCACAGTAGATTTGAGGGTAAACCTATTCTATCTAACATATGGCCTCCAGACATTACGTCAGTAATGCCTCACAAGAGAACATGAAAAATATGGATTATCTGCTAATTCACTCGTTATTATTGTTATAAACTGAGATTTATAACTTAGTTTCTTGTGATGAGTGACAGCAGCAGGCTTTGAATTTTAATCGCGTCCTGGGATTTAATAATCGCATCTATCTCTTCCAGAGATACCGAATCAATATAATCAGCCAATGCATTGTACATTTTGATATTCTGCTCACATTCTCTGACCGGGTCTTCGCGGCTTGGGAAAGTATCGAAATAGACCAGACCGTCAAACTTATACTTTTTCGCGTAATAGATATATTCGAGCGTCTGAAGCAGGTGAACGGTACCTAACATTAATCCATCGTCAAAATGACCGTAGCCATCATTTAAATGGAACCCCACCAGACGATTACGCTGTGCCGACAGGAACAGAGAATAAGCCGGATTCTCTTTTTTCATAATCATGTGGCAGAAATCGAGGGTAATACCCAGGTTATCCTCACCGACATCATCAATTAACATCAATGTGGCGCAAACGTCACCGATCAAGGAGAAGGTGCGTGGCTCGTAAGGTTTGTATTCAAAGCTGAACGTAATATCCGGATTGGCAGACACCACCTGTTTGATAGCATCCACGGTGTCTTTGTAAGCACGTTCATAATCAAGCTGGAATGGATAATCAAAGCCGTCGTTGGCAAACCACAGGGTCACGGTGTTACCGCCGAGCTCACGGCAGACGTTAACGGCTTCCATGGTGATTTCGATGGCTTTTTCACGAATTTTGGGGTCTGGGTTGCTGAACTCGCCTTCGTTGAAATGCTTCTGATAACGCAGAGCAATCCCGCCTAACGCCAGAGGAGAGGAGGCAATTGCATCTTTGATTTCACCCAGGGTATTAAGCTGGAAATGTTCCGGGTAATTCAGTTCGACGTGAGTCAGCCCTTTTACCGACGCCATACGGGTTATCAAATCAACGGTATCAATTTTATCTTTATCGAAAAATAGTTCTGGTCGGGATTTGAATGAATTAATTCGTGAAGAGAACTTCATAATAAAACTCCTTAAGCATTTTAAACAACGCCGCTACTTATAAAGCAACGAAGCCTCAACGCAAAATAGAAAAACGTTGAACACTTAAAGTTTTTTTTCGAGTGTTTTTAAGCAGTAAAAATTTCACTCTTAGTAAAATGATTGAGTAAAAAAACGCACCTTAAACACCATAAGCGTGATTTAGGTAACACTTTTACTCTCAATAAACATGATAACTTATTGCTTATCTTACTGCGCCGCTCTCCGAGTAAAATACAAACAGTTAAAGACGCGCTGAGCACTACAGGATAATAATTACAATGCAACAGACATTAAAAGGTAGAGAGATATTACTTTACGCTAAGACGCTTGCCCCAACATTAGGTAAAAAAGAAAGATCTATTGCTCAATTTATAGAGAATAATCCTGACGTTATTTCCTCAATGCGTATTAATGACGTCTCTAATTTTCTTAAAGTTAGCGTTGCGAGTATTACTAAAGTTTCCAAGAAACTGGGCTGTCATGGTTTTCATGAACTGAAAAATTCCATTAGCCAAATAAATTATCTTGAGGATGAGCAACTCCAGCAGGAATTCTACGATCCTGAAAGTCATCAGGAGGTATTGGAACGTACGGTGATGAACTCCATTCTGGCGTTACAGGAATCGCTGACCCTGATTAATTCCACGGTCTTCAATCAGGTTGCGCAGCTGTTAATCAACTTTGACGAGAAAAAGAAGCTGGTTCTGGTGGGCTGCGGCGGGTCGAGTGCCCTTTGTTATGACTTTCACCACAAGCTGCTCAAGATTGGTATTTTCTCGAACGTTTATTACGACTCGCATATGCAGCAAATGTCGGCTTCATTAATGCAGCCCGGTGACATCGCTATCGGTATTTCGCATTCGGGGAAAACCTCTGACGTATTCCACATGCTGAAAACCGCACGAGCCAACGGCGCGAGCACGGTATCGATTACCAACTATTTAAACAGTCCGGTCACGGTGGTGTCCGATCACGCGATTGTCTCATCGGTTAAAAATAATCCGATCACCGGTGAAAACGCCTCAACCCGCATCGTGCACCTGAACATTCTGGATGCCCTCTTCACTATCCTCGCCAATGAGCGCGGACAAAAGAGCCAGACCAACTTACATAAAACACGTGATTCGGTATTGGCGAAGCGCGTTTAACCTTTGATTGGGGAAATTTGATGAAAACTGACGTTCTGGTAATCGGGAGTTTGAACTTCGACATTCTGGTGAAACAGGAAAGACTCCCTTTGGTCGGCGAAACCTTTACCGGCGAAGGCCTGCTGCAAATGCCGGGCGGAAAAGGCGGTAATCAGGCCGTCCAGTGCGCGCGCCTTGGTCTGAGGGTAAAAATGGTCGGCTGCGTGGGTGATGACCTGTTTGGCGAGGAGCTCATCAAATCGCTCAAGGATAATGACGTCGCCTGCTCGGACATCAAACAGTTTGGCGCCTCAGGCCTTGGGCTGGTACAAATACTCAAAAGCGGCGACTACTGCAGCACAATTATCAAAGGCGCTAACTACGCGCTTGAGGTCGGTGATATTAAGGACAGCTTCTTCGCGGATTCACCGTTGGTTATCCTACAGTCTGAAATCGCCCCCGAGGTCGTCACGCTGGCCATCGAAAAGGCGCGTCAATTCCATTGCCCTGTTCTTCTGAACAACGCTCCAGCGCGCGATATCGACCGGGCAACGCTGAGCAAGGTCGATTATTTGGTGGTGAATGAAACCGAGGCGGCCTTCATGCTCGGTTACCCGGTTGCTCACCCTGAAGACGCCCTTAAAGCAGCAAGAGTACTGCGCACGCAGGTAAGAAAAGCGGTGATTGTCACCCTGGGTGAGAAAGGTTCGGTGGTGGTATCAGATGATGAAAACGGCCACTTCGCGGCGGTGAAATGTGACACGGTGGTCGATACCACCGGCGCGGGAGACTCATACATTGGCGCGCTGTCTTACGGCATCATCAAACAGCTGCCGCTGGCGGACTCAATTCGCTTTGCCTCCGAAGTGAGCGCATTTTCGGTACAGAATTACGGCGGCCAGGGCTCCTTCCCGACGCTGAATAACGTTCAACCCTGCCACGCCTATTCGTAAAACGACGCTCTACCCCCCGTCACAGCTTGAGCGCCGGTGCACCGCATCCGGCGCTCAACGCGTTACAGACCCGATGACCATTACCCCTTCACTTTGCATGGAATGCTTTTTCTTTCAAAACTTTGATTCCAGACGCCCATCAACAGCTAAACTTCGTCCTACACGCCTCGACCCCAGCGCCAAAACGCAGAGGGCAACCCTGCGGTAACCCTCAAACATACCAGCTATTTATTGAATGCGTACAGACTACAACTCTTAATCTCTTCATAACCTGTCGAATATGACAGGGTGAACGAGCAACGTGCTTTTTCATGCAATTGCGCATCATTATACTCAACGACCATGACCCCACAGCCAGCCTGCGTCACACTTTCAACGGTAAATAATTTTAATATTTCTTATGGGATTGAGAAGAATGAAAACAATTGTTGATTATCTTAATTACAATGCCGAGCATTATGCAAAGAAACACGCCGTTATTATGCTTAATGACAAAGGTGAAGAAGCTGAGCGCCTGACCTACAGTGAAATTAACCAAAAAATTTTGACACTGGCGGGATATTTACAGCAAAACTTTAATAAAGGCGATCGCGCTTTATTACTTTATCGTACCGGCGTTGAATTTATTGTCGCTTTTATGGCCTGTGAATTTTGCGGTATTATTGCCGTACCGATGTCTTTATATGCCAAAAAGTCGCCGCATTTTCACCGCATCGAACATATTATGCAGGACGCCGCGGTTAATTTAATTTTGACCACTGAAAAACTGCATGGCGAAGTCCTGGAATGGCTGGCCGAAACCCCGTATGCCGCCACGCCGTGCCTGCCTTCAGACGTGCTGGTCGGCAACCGCCCATGGACCTCTGCTGACGTGCAGCCTGAGGATTTGGCCTTCCTGCAATATACCTCCGGCTCGACGGGTAACCCTAAAGGGGTGATGGTCAGCCACGGCAATTTGATTCACAACAGTTTGTTAATCAAGCATAAATATCAGCATGACAACAACACTGTCATGGGCGGTTGGCTGCCGTTCTACCACGACATGGGCCTGATCGGGTTAATTCTTCAGTCGCTGTATCTCGGCTCCACGCTGGTCTTGATGTCACCGGTGGCCTTCGTCAAACACCCGATGAACTGGCTGAAAGCGATCAGCGACTACAAGATTAACACCTCAGGCGGTCCGAATTTCTGCTTTGAGCACAGTATTGAAAAGGCCAATGACCAGAAGCTGGAAGGGATTGATCTGTCGCACTGGCACGCCTGTTTCAACGGTTCAGAACCGATTAAGTCGCAGACCATTGACGCCTTCTCGGAACGTTTTGCCCGCTTTGGCTTTAGCCGTAACCTGTTTTATCCCTGCTACGGCATGGCGGAAACCACTCTGTTTGTTACCGGTGGCACCCCGCACGTCGCACATGAAACCCTGACCGTTGACCGCGAAGCGTTGGCGGCCAACAAGATTATCTTCCAGACGCCTGACTCCAGCTCAGCGGTCACACTGGTCAGTTCGGGCCAGGCCTACGACCTCGAAGTCGTCATCGTTGACCCGGTCTCTCACCAACGACTCGCCGACGGCGAAGTGGGTGAAGTGTGGATCCACGGCGAGAGTGTCGCCCAGGGATACTGGGGTAAACCCGAGCAGACGCGGGAGATTTTCCACGCCGAGCTGTCTCCTTCCAACGGCAAGCACTACCTGCGCACCGGAGATATGGGATTCCAGCAGCAAAATGAGCTTTACATCACCGGTCGTCAGAAAGATCTGGTGATCGTCAATGGCCGCAATATCTATCCGCAGGACATCGAGCAGCGCATCAAAGAGTCTGAGCCGCTGTTTGCCAGCGGTCTCTCGGCGGCGTTCGGGCTGGAAAGCGAAAGAGGCGAACGTGTGGTGGTGGTGCAGGAAATCGATAAACGCCACGGACTGGAGCCGGAGCAGCTGACGCAGCTCATCACCCGACTGCGCTTTGAAATCGGCCGTTATTTCGAGGTTCCGGTTGCGGTCATTACGCTGATTGCCCGCGGCACGCTGCCACGCACCACCAGCGGCAAAGTGCAACGCCGACGTACAAAAGAAATGTGGCTCAAGGGCGAATTACCTTCAGTATTTGGATTCGATGAATTGCCTGTCGCAAGCAAAGAATAAAGCCAGATAAGTCGCGTAAGTATTAACGCCAGCTAAATAACTTTATTATTTGCAGTAAGGATAATTATGAAATCTCTCTATGATTTAACGCTCGACTATGAGCGGTTCTTCGGCGATCCCGCTGATGAGAAAAATACATTCTCTTTTAAACGAGCCAGGCAATACGATATTAACTCGACATTTCCTGAAGAGTTTATTCGCGAACTAAACGCCTGGGGCCTGAGTGAATATTATGTGCCTGAAGCGTTCGGCGGTAATTTAAAAGGCTACGATGAACTTTTTAATTTAATACGTCTGACCTCACGCCGAGATTTAACGGCCGCCATCGGCCACGGTAAAACCATGCTGGGTGCAATTTGCGTCTGGGTGGGCGGTTCGGATACCCAGCGTGCACGACTGGCCGAGTCCATCCTGCGTCAGGATCAGGTGTCGCTGGCGTTGACCGAACACCCTCACGGCAGCGACATCTCTGCCACCGACACGCTGTGCAGCGAGACCGAAGACGGTTATCTGCTCAACGGTGAGAAATACCTGATTAACAACGCGCGTCGCTCTGCGTCACTGACGGTTTTTGCCCGTACTTCGGCCAAAAATAACGCCCGCGATTTTAGCCTGTTTATGGTCGAAAAGGCGTGCCTGCCGGAGAATGCGCTGAGCTATGAGCCCAAGCTGCTGACTCACGGCATCAAAGGCGCAGACATCAGCGGTGTGCGTTTTCACAATGCCCCGCTCCCCGCCTCTTCGCTGGTAGGCCAAATCGGTCAGGGTCTGGAAATCATGCTCTGCGGATTCCAAATCAGCCGCACGCTGTGCACCGCCCTCTCATGCGGTGCCGGTGAAAGCGCGCTGCGCCTCGCCTATCGCTATGCCGAACAGCGCCGCGTTTATCATTCCTCGCTGTCGCAGCTGGCCAATATTCGCCGCCGCCTCAGTGATTCGGCCGCCGATCTGCTGATTGCCGACCTGGTCGGCCTGTTCAGCAGCCGCGCCATCAACGTCTTGCCGCAGCAAATGAGCACCATCTCGGCGGCCGCCAAGGCCTATGTACCTGCCAGCATCGAGACCATGGTTGACGGGCTGGTCGATGTTCTCGGTGCACGTGCCTATCTGGAAGACGACGGCGAATTCGGCCACTTCAGTAAACTCCAGCGCGACTGTCGTCTGGTGAGCCTGTTTGACGGCAATACGGTCGTCAACCTGCAAGCTTTGGTGGTGCAGCTGCCGGTGCTGGCCCGCCAGCGTCGTCGCCCTATCTCACAGCAGGAAATGCCCGCTCTGCTCGATGTGCTGTTCAGCATTGACGCCCCGCTGGAGGCGCTCAAGCCCGAGCAGTTGAAACTCTCCGGCAAAGGTCATGACTTCATTGTGCAGGGTCTGTTTGACGTACAAAGACAGCTGACCGACGTCGAAGGCCTCTCAGCGACCGTGCAGCAAAAACTGAGCGCGCAGGTGAGCGAACTGTTGATTCAGCTTGCACTGCTTGACGATTTCTTCCTGTCTCAGACGCCGAGCAAGCAAATCAGCGCGCAGAGCTTTGCGATGGCGGAAAACTATACCCGGATCTTTGCCGGTGCCTGCTGTATTCAGGCATTCATCAGCTCCCATCGGCATCTGGCCGCGCATTGGAAAGACGGCAAGGCGCTCTGTGCCTGCCTGGCCAGGCTAGTAGGGACGCCTGCCGAGTATGCCGAGCCGCTGATGCAGCAAGTACAGACCAGCATCGAGCAGCATCAGCTGATCTCTTTCTTTCCATTGCCGTTGGCAGGCTAGAGGGCTTACAGGATGAATATCACTGAAGCAATGCATCAACTCCGTGATTTGCAGGCACGCTCCCCTAGCCTGCGTCCGGCCTTTATTCTGGCGCTCGACGAGGCGGCAGAGCTTAATCAGGCGGCCGAAGCCGGACTAGACGCTATCGGCATTCCTTCACTGCTGGCCACCGACGAAAGTGGGCAACCCGCCGTTGCCATGCCGGAGCTGATGAGGCTGCTGCGCACGCTGTGTGAACGAGACCTGGGGCTTGGGTTGGGCTATATCCTGACCACCTTTATGGCCGCGACTAACGTCTGGGTTGCAGGTTCGTCCGAGCAAAAAGCCCAGTGCAACGCCCTGCTGGCGGCCGGAAAGAAAATTTCTATCGCCTATCACGAGCTCGAACACGGCAATGACTTTGCTGCAAACGAGTTGACGGCGCAGCCCGTGCCGGGCGGATACCTGCTTCAGGGCCGCAAGCAGGTTATCAACAATATTGGCCGTGCCGGTGCCGTGGTGTTGCAGGCGCGAACCAGCCCCGAGCAGGGAATGCGCACGCACTCGCTGTTTCTGGTTGATACCCAGCTGCTGGCCAGTGAACAGCATCATAAGCTGCCGCGTTTTGCGACTCAGGGTGTTCGCGGCTGCCAGATTAGCGGAATCGAATTTGAGGCGTGCTTTATTCCCGACGCCTGCCTGCTCGGCAAAGAGGGGTTTGCCTTTAGCTATGCACTCACGGCCTTCCAGATTACCCGCGCGCTGCTGCCCGGCATTAGTCTTGGCACTATCGACAGTGCGCTGGCTATCACGGCGCGTTATGCCAGCCAACGCACGCTGTATGGCAACAATCTGCTGACCATCCCGAACGTTCGTGCAGAACTGACGCTCGCCTGGCTCGACTATGCGCTGTGCGACAACCTCAGTTACGTGGCCGCACGCGGGCTGCATACGGTTCCGGCGGAGATGAGCGTGCTGGGTTCGCTGTGCAAGGCGCAGGTGCCGCTGCGCATGCGCACGGTGCTGAAAAAGCTCGCGCTGGTGCTGGGCTCGCGCTACTACCTGCGCGAAGGCGAGGCGGCGCTGTTTGAAAAAATTATGCGCGATTATCCGGTGGTCAGTCTTGGGCATGCCAGCAGCTTTACCTGTCAGGCGTCGCTTATTCCCCAGTTGCCGCTGATCTTCAAACGCTTCAACACGCCGCGTGAAGATCTCCAGCAGAGCCTGATCCTGCTGTTTTCCCCACAGGTCAAGCACGCCTTCACGACGGGCGCACTCAAGCTGACTTCGTCGGGCAAAGACCTGCTGTTGCACAGCATTCACTACTGGCCGGAGCACGTAGGCGCGCTCATGCGTTCGCAGAGCATCAGCCAGCCGGACGGCGATCTGCTGCTTCAGCGTCTCGGCATGCTGCACAGTCACTGCGTGCAGTTGAGCGAAACCACCTTCGCCGCCGACGAGTATCAGGCCTTCGAGACTGTTCAGCGCTATGCCTGGATCCAGTCCGCGCTGGCAACCGTGGGCCGCTGGTGTCTCGACTCCACGAGCCCGTTTGCCGGTGACGTTAACTACCTTGTCACCTGCCTGGATTTTGTGTTTTCACAATTACGTCACTGTCCTTTTTATCCCGACCCAAAGGTTGAGGGCAACATCCTTGCTTACCTGCAATCGCGCAGTGAAGCACGTGGCGGCTAACCGCCGTACGACTCCAAATTCTTAACTTTTAAACAGGATTGATCATGTCAGACAAAATGACCCAAGTGCGTATCACCGACTTTATCTTAGACCGCCTTTCGGCCCAGACGCACCAGCCTAAAGAGAACATCGACATCCAGTTACCGCTGGCAAATTACGGCGTCGATTCAATTCACGCCTTAAGCCTGTGCGCAGAGCTGGAAGAGTGGCTGAACATCGAAATCGAACCCACGATTGCCTGGGACTACCCGACGATTGCGCAGATGGCGGAGTTCCTCGAATCCGAGGTTACTGCCGCGTCACGTTAATGCCGAGAGGAGAAGCTGGAATGAAAGAGTCTGGAATGAACGCCGACAAAATCGCCATCACCGGGATGGCCTGTCAATTTCCCGGTGCAGAGAACCTGGACGCTTACTGGCAGGTGGTTAAAAACAACAAAATTTCGACCCGCCGTAGCTCGGTCAACGCCCAGCCTGCCGACTATTGCCGCCGCCAGCTGGCGGGAGGATTTATCCGAGGCGTGGATCATTTCGACGCCGAATTTTTTGGAATTTCCAATCGCGAAGCCCAACTGATGGACCCGCAGCAGCGCCTGTTGTTGCAAAACGTCTGGCACGCCATTGAGGATGCGGGGATCGCGCCACAGTCGCTGCGCGGCAGTAAAACCGGCGTTTTCGTCGGCGCGATGGCCAACGACTGGGCGGCGCGCTCGATTGCCGATGACGACAACATCAACAGCCATATGATTACCGGCAACGGTCTGGCGATTATCGCCAACCGCGTGTCGTATCATTATGATTTTAAAGGGCCAAGCCTGAGTCTGGACAGCGCCTGCTCGTCTTCGATTTTAGCGATGCACTATGCCGTACAAAGCCTGCGCAACGGCGACTGTGAGTATGCGCTGGTGGCAGGCGTTAACGTGATTGCGACACCGATGCTGCAAAAGTTTTATCAGCGCGCCGGTATTGCCTCGGTTAAAGGCGAATGTCACCCGTTCAGCCGCTACAGCGACGGCATTGTGCGCGGCGAAGGCGTCGGCGTGGTGCTGTTGCAGCGCGTGGCGCAAGACACGGGCACCTACGCCACGCTGGCGGGCTGCACGGTCAATCATAACGGGCAAAGCAACGGCCTGTCGGCACCGAACCGTTTTGCACAGCAGGCGCTGCTGTCGCAGACCTATGAGCAATGGGGGATTTCCCCGGCAGAGATCGATTACGTCGAGTGCCACGGCACCGGCACAGAGCTGGGCGACAGAATTGAGCTTCAGGCACTGAACAACGTGCTTAATGTCCCAGAGCGCCAGCGTCCTTGCCACATCGGCTCGGTGAAAGGTCTGATTGGCCACACCGAGGCGGCAGCGGGTATCGCGGGCGTCATCAAGCTCGCCCTGATGCTGCATCATGGCTATGTTCCGGCCAGCCTCTATGCCGACACGCCGAACGCCATTCTTGAGAAAAACATAGCGCTCAAGCTGCCGCCGCTCGGCTTCACGCTTGAGCAAGACAGCCGCACGCTGGTCGGTCTGAGCAGCTTCGGGCTTGGCGGCACCAATGGTCACCTGGTCCTGCAGCGCGCCGACGCCCGCGTTCAGCCGCGTTCCGAGCCTCGCCAGCCGCAGCTTTTTACCCTGTCTGCGCCGACTGCCGATACGCTGGCGGATCAGGCACGCGCCTTGTCGAGCTATCTCGATACGCATCCAGACTGTGACCTTGCCGCGCTGGCGACCGAGTCGCGTGAGGTGAAAAGCCTGTTACGGGCGAAAAAGGCTTGGGTGGCATCAACCGCCGACGAACTGCAAAAACAGCTGCGCCAGTTCTCGCTCAGCCCGAATACGTCGAAAAAACCGCACGCCTTAACGGCGCTGTATCTCGCGAGTCCGTCTTCGGCAGCGCTCTCCTTCTGCCCGTCGTTGTTTAATCATGCGCCGTCGTTTCGACAAGCCATCGAGCGCTGCGACAGCCTGTTTTATCCGCTGCTGGGGCATTCGGTTATCTCGCAAATGTTCGCCAACGATGCGCCGCTCTCTCCGGGTCAGCAAAGCTATTGGCTCCCCGCGGTGTTCTCGTGGAACTACGCGTTGTCCCAACTGTGGGCCAGCGAAGGTATTGCACCGGTAAGCGTGATTGGCGAAGGCGTCAGCGAATACGTCGCGGCCTGCCTGTCTGGGCTCCTCACGTTGGAAGATGCGGTCTATCTGGTCGCACAGCACGCCGAAATACTGCATTTGCAGCAAGTGCTGACCTGCGATGACTTCCAGCTGGAATCCACCGCGCCGTTTGAAAAGTATCAGCAGTATTTTCACCGCATTCCAGAGCAAGAGCCGCACACGCCGTTTATCTCCTGCTACCAGGGTCAATCGGTTTCGCTGCTGCCGCCGCTTAACGAATGGCTGCAACTGTTCGACGAAGGCCACGCAGGCGCTGAAGGACGTCAGGCTGCGCTACAGGCCTGCGGCAGTCGTCTGGTGCTTTCCACCGTCGCAGCTCCGGCGGAACGCGGCGAGATTCAGTGGGTAAGTGAAAGTGACACCGCGAAAGACGCGCTGCGCCAGCATTTGCAGGCGGTGGCTCAGCTTTACGACCACGGCGTCCTGCTCAACCTGAATCGGGGCAAGCGAGGCCAGTGCCGCAGCAGGCTACCGGCCTACGCCTTCCAGCCTTCCAGCTTCTGGCTGGAGCCGGTCACCCAGGCCAGCGTGACTCGCGCACCCGCTTCAACGCCCGAAAGCGTTGCCCTACGCCAGCAAGACCACGCTGGGGGTGAGTTTGTGGTGACGACGCTGGCGAGGATCCTCGCCTGTGAGCAACAGGCCATCAAGGGCAATCTGCGTCTGAGTGAAGACCTTGGGCTGGACTCCATCATCGTCATCGAACTGATCGACATCCTGAATAAAGACCTGCCAGAGAAACAGAAACTGGCGTTTACCGACACTCTGACCATCGTCACCGTCGATGACTTAATCAATCGCGTCACCACGTTGATGGAAAACGGCAAAGCCGTTGCTGAGGAGAAAGTATGACCATGTATATCAAGGGCCTCGGACTCTGCACGCCCGGTAAACCGGTCAGTAATGCAGCGCTGGCGCAGCGCTTTGCCCTCAATGAAGAGTGGATTTCACTCTATCTGGGCAACCAATCGCGCTATTTCGCCACCGACCTGAACAGCGGCGTTCAGCACTATTCGCTGATGGATATCGCCCGTCAGGCGGCGATTGCCGCCATCGACAACGCGCAGATCGATAAAAGCAAAATCGATTTCATTATTCTGGCGACGGCAACGCCGGACAAGCTGATGCCGGCCACGGTCAACGAGGTCGCGCATGACCTTGAAATGTTCAATATTCCGACCTATCAGCTGCAGTCTGGCTGCTGTGGAGCTATGCAGGCGCTCAACCTGGCCAACGATCTGCTGTCCGTCGGTCGTTATCGCTACGGGTTGGTGATCGGCGCAGACATCTGCAACAAGTTCATCGATCCCCTGAAGGATTACAGCGATTCGCTGGCTTCGGAAATCATTAACTTCGCGCTGTTCGGTGACGGTGCCGGGGCGGTGGTGCTGACCGCCAACGCCGACGAAAGCCCGCTCGCCATCACCCATTTGCAGTATCGGATGACCGAATCTACCCTGCCCGCCGGGCAAATCGTCAACTGGCAAGGCAGCCGCATCATCGAGCAGGAGATGCTGCGCGAAGATTACAAGAACATTGAAACTCACGTGCCGCTCATCGCCGAAGAGCAGCTGGGGCGCATGCTGTCAGCGCTTGAGGCCACGCCGGACGAAATTGACTGGTTCCTGGTGCCGCAGCTGTCGGGCCGCATGACCACACGGCTCATCGACGCCCTGCGCTTGCCGACGGAAAAAACCATCAACTGCGTGGCGCAAACCGGCAACAACGGTAACGCCCTGTTGCTGTTCCAGCTCAGCCACCTGCTGGAGACCTTTCAGCCGGGTCAGCGCGCGATTGCTCTGACGGTCGAGTCTTCACGCTGGCTGAGCGGCGGTCTGGCGCTACAGCATCACGGAGTGAAATGATGACACAAACCCCTTTAAGCGCGATAACCGCCCTGCGCAAGGCGGGATTTCCGACCGACGCGCTGCCCTCACTCCAGCGCCATCTCGGGGCCATTAGCAGCGCCGATGACCGATTACACGCCGGGGTTAACCTGCGCACGCTAGCGGCAGAGGCCTATCGCGAGCAGGGTGGCAGCACCTTCCGTCTCGCCGTCGTCAGTAATTTCTCCTACCAGACGATCGCCGATACTCTGCGCAGTCGTCTGCTGGCGCGCGGCATGCTGCCTGAATTTTACCTGTCGGACTACAACCAGTATCACTATGAGTTGCTCAACGCCGACAGCAGCCTCTATCGTTCGTCGCCCGAGCTGACGCTTTGCCTGCTCGACGGACACTCGGTGCTGGACGAACTAGGCCCGAACTGGCGTCCAGAGGATATTGAACAAGGGCTGCGCAACAAGCTCCACCAGCTGACACAGTTTGCCGAACAGTACCACCAGCAGGCCAGCGGCCTACTGGTCTTCAATACGCTGCCGCTCAGCGGCAAGACGCTACAGCAGTGCCTGGACTATCGCGGACGCGCGCGCATCAGCCGTTGGTGGGCCCAGTTTAACGCCGACCTGCTGGCGCTGGCGGAAACCTATCGCCACGTTTTCGTCATCGATACTCAAAGCCTGCTGAGCGCCGACTTCCCGCTGCGCGATGACCGCCTAGGATTCTATGCCCGCACGCTGATGAGCAACGAACTGCTGGACGCCCTCGCCGGTGAAGTCGCGGCCATGGTGTTTGCCAGCCGCGGCATGGCGAAGAAATGCCTGGTGCTGGATCTCGACAACACCCTGTGGGGAGGCATTCTGGGCGATGACGGTATCGAGGGTATCCAGCTCAGCAACAGCGCCACCGGCGAGGCGTTCGTGAGCTTCCAGCAGGTGATCAAACGCCTCTCAGCACAGGGCGTCCTGCTGGCAATCAGCAGTAAAAACGAACGCGAAAACGTCATCAACCTTCTGCAACAACGTGAAGATATGGTGCTGAAAATAGATGATTTCTCGGCCATCGTCGCCAACTGGCAGCCAAAAAGCGATGCCCTGCAAACCATCAGCGAGCTGCTCAATATCGGCAGCGACAGTTTGGTGTTCGTCGATGACAGCGCGTTCGAACGCGAAGAGGTCAGGAATCAGCATCCGCAGATTAGCGTGGTCGATCCCGGCAGTGACCCTGCCGAATACGCCGCCGCGCTGGTCAAAGGCAACCACTTCTGCCAGCTGGAACTGAATCCGGAAGACTACCAGCGCAGCAAGCTGTATCAGACCGAGGCCAAACGCAAATCGCTGCGCAATGCGTCCACCTCGCTTGAGGCGTTTCTCGCAGAGTTACAGCTCAAACTGCGGCTCTTCACGCCGCAGGGACAAGAGCTGGCTCGCGTCGCCCAACTGAGCCTGCGCACCAATCAGTTCAACATGACCACCCGTCGCATGAGCGAAAGCGAGGTTCAGGCTTATCTGGCCCAGCCGCAGCACGGCATCATCGCTTTGCAAAGCAGCGATCGTTTCGGCGAATACGGCGTCATCGGCTGCCTGTTCTATCACCGCGAGCACAACAGCCTGTGGATAGACAACTTCTTGCTCAGCTGCCGCGTGTTCTCACGACAGTTGGAAACCGCCGCGCTCAACCATTTCCTGAGCTGGGCGCAGCGTCAGGGCTGCGAGGAGATCCGTGCACGCTATCTTCCGACGCAGAAAAACCAGCAGGTTGCCGATTTTTATACCCGGCACGGCTTCACGCTCAGCGAGGGCAACGCGCAGTTCAGTGAATACTGCCATGCGCTCGAGGCTCCTGCCGTTGTCCCTAACCACATTGAATTGATTGCCTCATATCAGGAGACACCTTTATGAATACGCCCTCTGAATTTTTGTCTTTCATTAACGGCTACATGGCGACCGATGCAACCGAAGAGGAGCTGGATGTGCCGCTCGTCAATCTGGAGAACTGGGATTCTATCAACGCCGTCCGCCTGATGAGCCGCCTGGAGAAGGAGCTGAATGTGCGTCTGCCGGTGGCGGATTATCTGCAGGCCAACACGCTGCGCCAGCTGTTTGACCTGACCCGCAGGAGCGCAGCATGAGCCATACTCAGCAGCCTTTTCCGAAACAGCGCCAGCATACGCTGCTGTTTCTGGAGCAGTCGCATGCCTATCGTCCCGTGTCTATCGACACCGACGTCGAGATGACGGAAGTGGTGCGGCATCGCCAGCAGAGCGGCAAGCGTTACAGCTATCTCGCCTACTTTATTCAGGCGATGGCGCAGGTGGTGGCGGAGTACCCGGCGGCGAACAGCATGCTCATCGGCCAGCTGTTTCCGCGCTTGGTGACGCTCGGTGAGGTGAACGCCAAGTTTACGTTGGATAAAACCGTTGACGAACAGCGCGTCGTTGCCTCTGCCGTGGTTGAGGGCGCCGACCAGCTGTCGCTTACCGCCATTCAGGCGCGTATCGACTACTTCAAGACGCAGGAAATTGCCAGCGCCGAAGTCTTCGCGCCAATCCGTAAGATCCAGAAAGCGCCACTTCTGCTCGGCAGGCTGCTGTTTCGGTTGGCCATGCGCCGCCCGGAGGTAAAAAGCCGCGTGCAGGGTTCGTTTACGGTGACCTCGCTCGGCGGCCGCGCCGTCACGCGCTTTGTCCCGCTGCCGGGATCGACGCTGACGCTGGGCGTGGGCGATATCACCGAACGTGCGTGGGTCAAGAACAGCCAACTGACGGTGGCCCATGCTACTACGCTGACACTGGTGTTTGACCACCGCATTCTCGACGGCGCAGTTTCCGCCGAGATCCTGTCAAAAATCAAAAACAAGCTGGAAAAGTTCGCCTTCGACAACAATGAAAACGTGGCGCAACTGCCCGCTGCCTAAGTTTCCCAAAGAGGAATGAGTGATGACTGATATCTGTATTGTTGGCGCAGGGCCTGCAGGATTAGTACTGGCTTTACAACTGGCCAGAGCGGGAGTGGATATCACTCTGCTTGAGAGTTCACTGAGCTACAAACGTTCGTTTCGCGGTGAATCCATGCAGCCGGATACCGTAAGTATTTTCAAAGAGCTGGGCATTCTAGATGACCTGCTTGAGCACGGCTGTCTCGAGACGCACCGGATGATGCTGACCGAGCGCGGAAAGTCGCTGCTCACCATTAACTACACCAAGGTTCCCTACCGCCACAAGTACGTGATGGATATTCCGCAGCCGGTGCTACTGAGCGCGCTGCTTAAGCGTCTGGAAACCTACGCCAACTGTAAAATTATTCGCGGCGCGACCTGCGACGAGCTGCTGTGGTCGGATAACACCGTCAGCGGCGTGAGCTATCGTTTGCACGACGAGAAGGAACCTCGCGTCCTGCGGGCACGCGTTGTGGTCGGTGCCGATGGTCGCTACAGCAAGATTCGCGACCTCGGCAAGATTGAATGGAAGAAGCATCAGGCGGCGCGTGACGTACTGTGGTTCAAGGTGCCACTGCCCGCCGATGCGCCCGAGAATACCGCTCGCATTATGATAGATGGCGCTAACCACCTGATCCTGCTGCCCACTTTCCCCGACTACTACCGCGCCGGTGTCAATATCCCTAAAGGCGGGTTTATGGCGCTGCGTCGTGAGGGAATCGAGTCATTTTATCAGTTGGTTGATGGCATCGACGCGGGCTTTGGCAAGCACGTGCGCGAGCATGTCCGCAACTGGAACGACATTCACCTGCTGGATATTTTTACCACTACCGCGCCGCAGTGGGGACGTGAAGGCCTGTTGCTGATAGGCGATGCGGCGCACACCGTGACGCCGCTGCTCGGTCAGGGCGTTAATTTGGCGATTCAGGATGCCATCACGCTGGCCCCGATGCTGGTCAGTGGGCTGGAGAAAAACAGTGTCGATATCTCGCTGTTCAAGGCGTTTCAGGCCAAGCGCCAGGCCGACGTCGATTTCGTGGTCAATTTGCAGCAGCGTCAGGAAAAACTCCTCGGCGCACATACGCCAATGCAGCAGTTTTTAAGGCGCGTCAATTATTGCGCCCTTAACCAATTCACTTTCATACAGCGCAAGATTAATAACCGTATCGCCTACCGCAGACAGCTCCAGCTGCAACTCTTTCAGGAAGGAGGCTAAGCATGCATCGACAAGAAGAAGCAGAATATCTCGAAGAACTGAAAAATTTTGTCCTGCTGCACTGTGAGGCTCAGCAGCTCAAACCCGGCGGCGTCAAGGAGATCCTTAAGCGGATAACCCACGCCGAAGGCAGCGAAGCGGGCAGCTGGACCGCAGAATGGTGCAGGGTCGCGCTCCAGATGGAACAGCTGCAAAACTGGTCTGATGCCGCCAAGCTTTACAACCTGGCACGTTTTCCGTTTGTCGAAAACGAGATGCAGCAAACGGCGCACGACGCCTGCATCGAAAACTTCGAGAAATCGATGGCGCAGGCCAAGGTCAAGTTTGAGACGCTGGTACTCGCCGAAGGAGCCTTTAAAGCCTACGCCACCGGATTGGACAAAAACTGGCCGGTGGTGGTGGTGTGCGGCGGCATAATCTCTATCAAGGAACAGTGGGCGCGCTTTCTGCTGATGGCTAAGCGGCTCAAGCTGTGCGTCGTGGTGACCGAGATGCCGGGCGTCGGTGAAAACACTCTGCGCTATACGCCGGAAACCTGGACGCTTTTCTCGCAGATTCTGGACGCGGTGCAGGGCCGTGCCGATACCCAGCAGTGTCATTTGATGGCGCTGAGCTTTAGCGGTCACCTTGCCCTGCTCGCCGCGGCAAAGGACAGCCGCATTCGCGGCATTACTACGGTCGGCGCACCGGTTGCCAGCTTCTTCCGTCAATACAACTCGACGGCGGTACCGCTGGCGACCCGTCGCACCCTGTCGCATCTAACAGGTTTGACGCGGGAATCGCTGTTCATCCAGATGCCCGACTGGCAGATTACCCTTAACGACGCGCCGAAGCTGGCTATCCCGGTGCATTATTTGCAAAGCGAGTATGACGAAATCATCCCGTCATCGGAAATTCAGTCACTGAAGAAGATTGCGGCGGACGCACGGGTGTATTGCCTGGCAGACGTGCACGGCTCACCCAATAACATGCATCTGGTCGCCCCGTGGGTGCTGGCGTCCATCATGGCAAGCTTCCCGTCGCGTAAGAAGCAGGCGCTGATATTCAGAACATTATGGAAAGCCAAAGCGTTGCTGAGCCGTCGCCGAAATATCGCTCCGCCGAAGAAAGCAGAGGTTATTGCTCCGGTGCTGAACGGGAAAGTCGGGAGCGACTGATGAACGATGCCGCAACGCTCGAACAGGATAACTGGCTGGCGCATACGTTGGCGCACGACGGCCGCTTGAATCTGCTCTGTTTCCCCTACGCTGGGGGAAGCAGTGCGATTTTCACCCGCTGGCGGCTGGCGCTGCCAGCGTGGATAAACGTCTGCCCGCTGGTATTTCCAGGACGCGAGGGACAGCACAGGCGGCCGAAGGAAACCGACTTTCGGACCTTGGCGGAGAAGGTCGCCGAGGCTTTGTTACCGCAGCTGCCTGAGGTAAATTTTGCGATTTATGGTCACAGCATGGGTGCCTGGTTCGCACACGATTTGGCGTTGCGGGCGAGTCAGCGTGGGTTTGCACCGCGTGCGCTACTGGTCAGTGGCCAGCGTGCGCCGCAGTTTGCCTATCCGTTTAACGCCAACCGCGAGATGGACGACACCACGCTGCTGAAGTTTATCAGCTCGTTTGGGGGGGTGGACGCAGAGCTGCTGGCGAATAAAGCCTGGGTGAGCTGGATGCTGGAAATAGTGCGGGCCGATTTATCGCTGTGCGAATCGCATGCCCCCGTAAGGCCTGAGATAACGCTGCCCTGCCCGGTGCATTTATTTGCCAATGACACCGATCCGCTGGTGGATATTTCAGCTCAGCGGCCGTGGAAAAACAGTACGACGGGGCAATTTTCTACATCACTGCATGAAGGCGGACATTTTTTTATTCGCACTCATGCCAGTGATTTTCTTAAAAAGCTAGGTTCCGTATTGGAACAATTACCGCTATCGCGATAAAAAGAGGAATTATCATGCAATTACAGCATCTGGTCATTGTACGCTGTGAAAATCTGCTCTTACTGCTCTCGGGCCTGACGTTGTATTGGCACTTTCACTTCAGCTGGCTCTATTTCTGTTATTTCATTCTGGTGCCTGACCTGGCAATGGTGGGCTATTTATTTAACAATCGCGCCGGTGCATTTTTATATAATCTGACGCATAACTATGTGTTGCCGATTATATTGTTAGCATTCTATCCCCTCTACCCACAGGTGTTAATGCTAGCGTTAATCTGGATTGTGCATATCGGTTTTGACCGCGCGCTGGGCTATGGCCTCAAGAGTCCACAGGGCTTCAAGAAGACCCATCTTCTCTCTGAATAAATGCGTTACGGCGTATCATCCGGATAAATTTTCGGCCGGATGATATTGCCGAGGATACCCTTGGCAACCGCGTGCTGGCGATTTTTTGCGCCAAATTTCTCGGTCGCATTATTAAGGTGAAACATCACCGTTCTTTCGCTGATACATAATATCTTCGATATTTCCCATGAGGTCTTTCCTTCACAGGCCCAGAACAGGCAGTCATATTCCCGCCCCGTCAGTTTCACCTTGTCCAGCGACTGTTCTTTGTTCATCCAGTTATTGCGGTTGACGCTTTCGAGCAAATGGCTGGTTAACAGCATGGCGTAAGGCGTGAGGATATTGAAGCTGTTTTCACTCTTGTCGGCCGTCTGGCGGCTAATCAGACTCAACATTCCCGACCCACCGGTGACGGTACGCAGTGGAATACTCAGACCCGACGTTAATCCAAAACTTTTCGCGTTATGCATCATGACCTGAAACTGCGAATCGCGGTATTCAGGCAACTGGATAAGCTTATGCCAGTGGATAGGCACCGTGTTAGAGAAACAGTAAGCGGTTATCGGATCGATGCGCTGAAACCCGCGTCGAAAATAGAAATCGCACCAGTCTGCCGGCAGGTTTTCGATGATCAGAATATCAGGGTCAGCCAGAGAGCTTGAGTGACAGAGAGCGAACATAAAATAGTCGATCCCGGCCTGTTTAAAAAAATTGCCGCAGATGGCTTGCAGCATTTCTTTGCTATCGGCACGCTGAATTTTCTGTAGAGTATTATCCAGTGCCTGAAACAGTAAATTGCTATCCATTTCCTCTCCTGTTTTGACATCGAGGCTAACGTTTTGTTATGGTTTTATAATTCTTGTCACCGTGGGAATTTTATTACCTAATTGATAATAAAAGACTTTTTCTGCTTTCAATTTGAATGGGAAGCCCATTCTTTGAAGGGAATTTGTGCAAGGGAGTCGTAAAGGAACAAATACTATGGTCCAATTTCTTATATGAGAGAAGTAAAAAAATAATACATAATGTTACCATGAATAATGCGCTAGCGCCTGGTAAAAGGTGCCGAGTAAGATTTAACCTAGAAAGGCGAAAGCGAATCTATAACCACAATCGTAATAATAATTTTACCGTCAAACGCATAGCTTCCCTTTATTTTAACACCGGCTGTAAATACCTCATTTAAATCCCTGTTAAATCTTAAGACAAAGGTTTTATTTAGCGTATTAATTGAATCGACAGAAGCATATTCAAATCCAAAGAAAGTCTTTACCTGAGGATATAAGGCCTTAAATAAACTTTCTTTTGCCGAGAATGCCAGCAACAGGCTAAAGTCCAGATCTATCGCCAGCGTTTGCAGATACTCTCGCTCGGCAGGCTGGGTAAAGGTTTCACAGATTTCGCGTAAAACCTCCCGGTTAAGCACCTCGATATCTGCCCCGAGACACAGCTGTGGGCGAGAGGTCACGATAGCCATCGCCTGACTGTATCCGTCCGACACCGTGCCGTGAGATATTGTGCCACGCATCCCCTGAGGCCAGCAAGGTGAGCGGTCTTGATGGGTTGTCACCTCTGAGGAGACCGAGAACCCCCGCAACAGCGCAGCGCAGCAGTAACGGCCCGCCAGGTATTCCGCTTTACGTTTTGGCACTGCGCGCGTCAGGCTGTCAGGCTTGTTGATGGCGTATCTGGCAAAATCCTCTTCGCGATAAGCCTCGGTGCAGAAGCTCACCTTGAGATAGCGCACGTCCGCATCATCACCGATAACGCCGTATTCCGTCTCAACGATAAAATCATCAAGCGTGGCGTGCTTTTGCGGCGTCATCATCTCAGCGGTCTCTTAGTCTGCGCGGACAAACGGCGGCGGTTCGAAGGCCGTCACGTCGGGCAGCGGCCCCTGCCAAGGCGCTATCTCAACCCAGCAGCTCTGCGCACTGCATCCCTGCCCCAGGCGCGAGCTGCCAATGTCTTCGGTAAGTACGTTCGGATTCCCGTGCTTGTCGAGCGAGTTTGGCTGGCTCGAGTCCTGCGGGTCGTACCAGGCGCCGGTCGACATCTGCACCACGCCGGGCCGAATGTCTTCGCTCAGATGTACCCCGGCCAAGATGGCTCCGCGCGAGTTGAATACCTTCACCACGCTGCCCTCTGTCACGCCCCGCGCGGCGGCATCTTCAGGATGCAGCCACAGCGGTTCACGCCCCTGAACCTTGGTACGGCGACTCTCGCTGCCCTGATCGTACTGGCTATGCAGACGCGTTCTCGGCTGGCTGGACAACAAATGCAGCGGCCAGCGGGCGGCCATTTCACGCTGCGCCTGCGCGTCCGGCTCATACCAGAACGGATGTCCCGGACACTCTTCATAGCCAAAATCTGCCACCGTCTGGGAGAACAGTTCGATTTTACCGGACGGCGTTTCCAGCGGCGACGCCTGCGGGTTTTCGCGAAACGCTTTGAGGAAGATTTGCGGCGCGTCAGGACGCGCATATTCCAGTTTCCCGCGCTGCCAAAACTCGTCGAACGGCGGTAACTCAATGCCGTCGGCCTGTGCCCGTGGGATCGAACTTTCATACATAAAGCGGATCCACGCCTCGGCGTCACGCCCTTCGCTAAAGCTTTCGCCAAAGCCCAGACGCTCGGCCAGCGCGTGAAAAATCGCGTAGTCGTCCCGTGCTTCACCCTGCGCAGGAATATGCTGGCGCATCGCAATCATAAATCCGTCATTGCTCGAGCTGCCAATATCGCTGCGTTCGAGAGAGGTGGTCGCCGGGAAGACGATATCGGCGAACTTGGCCTGCGCAGTCCAGTACTGCTCGTGCACCACCACCGTGTCAGGCTGACGCCAGGCCTCGACCAGTCGATTCAGGTCCTGATGATGGTGGAAGGCGTTACCACCCGCCCAATACACCACGCGAATATCGGGATATTGACAGTCTTTGCCGTCGAACTGGTAGTTGCCCCCAGGATTGAGCAACATGTCGGAGAGGCGCGCAACCGGTATCTTGTCGCTCACCGCATTCTGCCCCGCCGGGAAACGCGGGCCCGAGAAGGTACGACGATCGGCACCGGCCAGATTAGTACTGGCATAAGCAAAGCCCAGTCCGCCGCCAAGGGTCCCTATTTGGCCGATGAGCGCGGCCAGCGCCACCGTAGCCCAGAACGTCTGTTCGCCCTGACGCGCGCGCTGCAACGACCAGGCGATATTAATCATCGTGCGTTTGGCCACCATCTGTCGCGCCAGACTGCGGATTTTCTCTGCGGCAATTCCGGTAAGCGGTGCCGCCCATTCTGGTGATTTGGCCTGCCCGTCCTTTTCGCCCAGCAGATAGGCTTTATACTGTGCGAAGCCCACCGTGTGGCTGGCGACAAACTCGGCGTTATACAGAGATTCTTCAATCAAGACGTGGGTCAACGCCAACAACAGTGCCGTATCAGTGCCGGGTTTCAACGACAGCCACTCGGCGTTGGTGACGCCGGAAAGGTCATTTTTGACCGGACTGACGTTGATAAAATGGGTGCCGTTTTGCTGCATCTGTCCGAGCCAGTGCTTCAGGGAGTGATCGTTCGCTCCGCCGCCGTTGACCTGTGCATTGCGCAGCGGCAGACCACCGAACGCCACAAACATCTCGCAGTGCTCCGCCAGCGAAGACCAGTGGGTGTGCTGTTTCTGCAATACGTCGAGGTCGCCGATAATGTGCGGCAAAAGGCGCTCTGCGGCCGCCAGACTGTAGGTGTTGGTGCTGCCGGTATAGCCGCCCAACTGGTTGAAAAAGCGATGCAGCTGACTCTGGGCATGATGAAAACGCCCTGCGCTTGACCAGCCGTAGGATCCGGCGTAAAACGCCCCGTTGCCGTAGGTATTTTTTACCCGGCTCAGCTCGTCGGCCACTAGCGCTAACGCAGTCTCCCAGCTGACGTCGACAAAAGGCTCTTTGCCGCGCCCGTGGCGAGAATCGCGCCCCTGCTTCAGGTAACCTAGGCGCACCGCCGGACGGCGAATACGGCTTGGCCCGTGCACCGCATCGACCAGCGATTGACCAATGGCCGAGGGATTGCGGTCCCATTCAACCGGTTCAATCGCCGTCAGCGTGCCTTCAGAGGTCGTGACGCGATAGGTGCCCCAGTGCATAACGGCGAGATTGTGTTCGGTTGTCATAGATATCGATTCTGAAGTGTGGCGTAAAGGGGGAGTTTACCGCAGTCGGCGGGATTAATTAAGTATTCCGACTGCGGCACAAATGATTGACGCAAGCAACGCTCAGGCTCTAGTGGCGTTTATCAACCTTAGCGACAATACGGTCACCGAGCCACTGAATACCGCAGACCATCACGATGAGCACCACAATCACCTCAACCATGACGGTGGTTTCAAACCGTTGATACCCATAGCGAATGGCGAGGTCGCCCAGACCACCGGCACCAATAGCCCCGGCCATCGCCGACGCACCAATCAGCGCCACCAGCGTAACCACGAAACCGGAGAGAATGCCCGGCAGCGCCTCGGGAATCAGCACGTCCCAGACGATGCGCAGCTTGCTGGCGCCCATCGCGCGCACTGCATCGATCAGCCCGCGATCGACGTCACGTAGCGAAACCTCTGCCACGCGGGCAAAATACGGCGTTGCGGTGACCGAGAGCGGCACCATCGCAGCCCATACGCCGAGCGAGGTGCCAATCAGAAAACGGGTCACGGGAATAAGCGCCACCAGCAGGATGATAAACGGCAGTGAACGAAAACCGTTAATCACCAGGCCCAGCGAACGGTTGACCCAGCGATTCTCGGCGATGCCGCCGGGGCTGGTCATCACCAGAATCAGGCCCAGCGGCAGACCGGCGACCAGAGAGATAAGGCCAGAAATGGCGGTCATCAACAGCGTGTCTTCAATCGCGTTGATCAGTAAATCAAGCATCACGGGTGACATAGCCAACGAGCTCCACTTGTGCCTGGTGCTGCTGCAGCCAGTGTAAAATTGTCTGTTCGGCGTCGGTATTGGCAACCGGTACCGAGAAGAAGAAACGGACGACGGCGTAATGCTGAATGTGCTCGACGCCGCCCTGAATCAGGCGGAACTGCCCCGCCAGCTCGGAGGACATCAGGGTAAGAATTTCGCCCTGTCGGTCCTGTCCTGCATAGTGCACGCTGTAAATCGCCTCGCCCTGCCGCGTCTGCGTCAAGCGTTCGCTGAGCGCCTCGGGCAGCTGCGGCAGCAGTCCGCTGAGCAAGGTACGCGTTAGCGCAGTCTTGGGATGCGCAAACACCTGCCACACCGGCCCCTGCTCGATTATCTCCCCGGCGTTGATTACCGCCACCCGATGCGCAACCTTCTTGATAACCTCCATCTCGTGGGTAATCAGCAGCACGGTGATACCGAGTTTCTGATTCAACGATTGCAGCAGCGCAAGAATCGAACGCGTGGTTTCTGGATCCAGCGCAGAGGTCGCCTCATCGCAAAGCAGGAGGGCCGGATTGGCGGCCAGCGCGCGGGCAATCCCCACACGCTGCTTTTGCCCACCAGAAAGTCCGGCCGGATACTGCCTGGCTTTATCCTCCAGCCCCACCAACGCCAACAGTTCCGCCACACGTTCACGGCGTTTGGCCTTGTCGTAACCCGCAATCTTCAGCGGCAGCGCCACGTTTTGCTCGACGGTCTTGGCCGACAGCAGATTAAAGTGCTGAAACACCATGCCCACGCGGCTTCGCACCGATTGCAGCTGTTTCTCACTCAGGCCGGTTATCGCATGGCCTTCGATTTCGATCGTACCGTCGTCGGGCTGCTCCAGTCCGTTAAGACAGCGGATCAGGGTCGACTTGCCCGCCCCGCTGCGACCGATGATCCCGAGGATCTCCCCACGTTTAACGGTTAATGACACATCCTTGAGTGCCTGCGTATTGCCGAATCGGCGATTAACGCGATGCAGACGCACCACGTCTTCAACATCTTCGGCGAAAGGGTTGCGTGCCGTCTGCGAGGAAGTACTCACCGCCGACGCTTTGGCGTGTTTCCCGTCCGGCGTATTGGCGGTAAAATGTGCCTCGGTCTCAGAGATTGCTGTCATACTTTCAATTCCTTACCAGGTTGTTACGCCTGTCCCTTTATAAACCTCGTTAAACACCGTTTTCACCGGTTCGTTTTGATAAGAACTCACCAACGTCTTGACCCACGTTGCGTTGACGTTCTCTTTCTTTACGGCAATAAAGTTGGTGTAAGGGTTATTTTTAATCGGTTCCTGCGCGATGCGGTCCTCGGGAGTCAACCCACTTTTCAGCGCCCAGTCGGTGTTGACGACGGCAGCGTCGAGGTCTGGCACAGAACGACCAATAACGCCGGAGTCCAGCTCCTTGATTTTAAGATGCTTCGGATTGGCGACAATGTCGGCGGTGGTCGCGGCAATCCCTGCGCCCGGCTTGAGCTTAAGCAGCCCCTGCTCCTGTAGCAGCACCAGCGCACGCGCCTCGTTAGAAGGGTCATTTGGCACCCCTATCACCGCGCCGTCTTTAAAGTCCTTCACTAATTTCACTTTCTTTGAATAGAGGCCAATCGGCCATACCGCCGTGTCACCCACGCGCACGATATCGTAGTGATTCACTTTGATTTGGTTGTTCAGGAAAGGCTGATGCTGGAAGGCATTGGCATCCACCTCTCCTTCCTGCAATGCTTCGTTGGGCTGGTTGTAGTCGTTAAATACGACAGTTTTAACTGTCAGCCCCTTGGCCGCTGCCTGCTTGACGACTTCACGCCATACGTCTTCATCTTCGCCGCTCATAATGCCGACCTTAATGGAAGACTTATCCGCCGCGTGCGCTACCGAAAGAGGTGCCAGAACACCACCGGTCAACATGGTCGCGGCTACGGCGGCCAGCAGGAAAGCGCCATTAACGTTAGTTTTGGTTTTATTGAGCAATTTGCGCATGAGCTACCCTTATAAATGAGAGGATCCGGTTGGTTTTTTGTGCCGGAATGGGGGAAGTATACTCACGGGCATATAGCTTTATAATTTATTTAATTAGATATCTATATCCTTTTTGCATATAAAGAATAGCGCAGCTGCGGCCCTTTAAATGCAGTAAAGAAGATGGCCAGAAATCGTTAAAAAACCTGAAAAATCGGAGTGTTAAATTCTCCGCATCAGGCGGCAAACTCCGTAACATATCGCCACAAATTAATGATAATGCTTTTCATTTGCAGCAGATAATGATAATTATTACCCGCGAAAAAACCTCCCTCTCTTTCTTTAAAAGATAACCAGGACAGCGCGATGCGCCCACTGCGAGGCTCGCGGCAGGAAAGGGACAATGATTAATTTATGGAGAAAATGATGTCATCTCGTTTTACACCGGCGAAATCTGCAATGACCTCAGCGCTGCTGCTGACCTCAGTACTGTTCTCTTCTTCTCTGTTCGCCGACACCCACGTGTCGATGGAGAGAAAAGCGGTCGGCAAAGGCGTGTACGAGCTGGCTTACAGCGCAGATCAGAAAGCGCTGTTTGTTGCCTCTTCACAGGGACGTCAGGAAAAGAACGGCGTGCTTTATCGTCTGGACCCAACCAGCCTTGCCGTGAGCCAGTCAATCATGACTAATCTCAAGCCGTTTGGCGTGGCTTTTAACAATAAGACCGATACCGTATTCCTGGGCAATACCACCAGCAGCGCGATTACCTCGGTAGACGCTAAAACCAATAAAGTGCTGAAAGAGCGGGTGTTGGACAGCCGCCCGCGCACCGAGAAAGAGCGTCCCTTAGCGCCACGCGAGCTGGCCGTGGATGAAGCCACCAATACGCTTTACGTCGCCGGTCTGGGCAAAGAGAGTGTGATTTGGGTGGTAGATGGCGCAAACCTGACGCTGCGCCACACCATTGAAGGCGTGGGTAAGATGGCGACCGGTCTGGCGATTGATGCCAAGGCCTCTCGCCTTTACATCACCAACGGTGATAACGAATTCCTGACCATCGATACTAAAACAGACAAGATCCTGTCGCGCGTTAAAATCGATAATCCGGGTGAGCATTTCTACCTGAATATCAGCCTGGATACCGCCAGGCATCGCGCCTTTGTGACTGATTCCAAAGAGGCCAGCCTGCTGGTATTGGACACCGAGAACGGCAAAGTGCTGCAAAAGATTGCCGTTCCAGCCTCGCTGGCCGTGCTGTTTAACCCGGCGCGTAATGAAGTTTATGTGACCCACCGTGACGCTGGTAAGGTCAGCATCATCGATGCCGACAGCTATAAAGTGCTTGAAACGCTGGATGTCCCAACGCATCCGCAGAGCCTGGCCGTATCAGCCGACGGTCAGACGCTTTACGTCAGCGTGAAACAGCAGTCTACCCGTCAGCAAGAAGCCACCTCGCCTGACGAAGTGGTGCGTATCACCTTCAAGTAAGTCCGACGTCCCTCGTCACCGGCAAGTCAGCGCCAATGACGAGGGTCTTGTTACTCCCCGCTCTTTTACCCCCTCTACTCATTGACTCTCTTCCGGCAACCGCACCCCGCAGGCAAAGTGAACTAAGTCTTCCCCGACCGGCCTGAGGCTAATTTTGATACAGCGGCTATATTTTTAGCAGCGCGCTAATCCTTGCCTCTTAACATCGGGAGTTGCCATGACACGTCTGACCGCCAAAGATTTCCCCCCTGAACTGCTTGAACTCTATGACTACTACGCCCACGGTAAAATCACTAAACGCGAATTTCTGTCAATGGCGGCCAAATACACTATGGGTGGCATGGCCGGTATGACGTTGCTCAGCGCCATGAGCCCTGACTATGCGCTGGCGCAGCAGGTCGAATTCACCGATCCGGCAATTGTGCCGGAATACATCCACTACTCATCGCCGCAGGGCAATGGCGAGGTGCGGGCCTATCAGGTTAAACCCGCCGGGGCGACCGGTAAGACACCCGCCGTGGTGGTGGTGCATGAAAACCGCGGATTGAATCCCTACATTGAAGACGTGGCGCGGCGCGTAGCGAAGGCCGGATTTATTGCGCTGGCCCCCGATGGGCTGACGTCGGTTGGGGGTTATCCGGGCAATGACGAGAAAGGCAAAGAACTTCAGCAGACAGTGGATCCCACCAAGCTGATGAACGACTTCTTTGCCGCGGTCGATTTTATGATGCACCACCAGCAGACTAACGGCAAAGTCGGTATTACCGGTTTTTGCTATGGTGGCGGCGTCGCGAACGCGGCCGCAGTGGCCTTTCCTGAGCTTGCCGCGGCAGTGCCTTTCTACGGTCGGCAGCCCAAAGCCGAAGACGTTCCGCGCATCAATGCGCCTTTATTGCTGCACTACGCCGAACGGGATAAAGGCATCACCGACGGATGGCCTGCCTACGAGGCCGCGCTAAAGGCGGCGGGAAAAACCTATAAAGGCTACGTTTATAAAGGTGCGAACCACGGTTTCCACAATGATTCAACGCCGCGCTACGACAAAACCGCCGCCGATCTGGCCTGGGACCGCACGATTAAATGGTTCAGGCAATATCTGGTCTGATTGAAACAGACGAAAATCGCCCAGCCTCACAAAACGAGAAGATAAAGAATCAACATCGTTGCGCCCTACTGCACATCCCCTATAAGTTTAACTTTATGTTTCCGATATGTAACCAAGGGTTAAAACTTATGTTAATTAAATTCAAAATATCTCTGGTGGCGCTGTTAGTTATCGTTTCAACTCAGGCCTTGGCCGACCTGCCGCAGGGTTATCCTGCGGATTATCAGAAAACGGTAGAGGGAGCAAAGAAAGAGGGAAAAGTGGTGGTCTATTCGACCACCGATACCAAAGCGGCCGGGCCGTTGATACAAGGCTTTGAGGCCGCCTATCCGGGGGTAAAAGTCGAATACAACGACATGAACAGCACCGAACTCTATAACCGCTACATCAGCGAGCAGGCTGCGGGCGGCACCAGCGGAGACGTGGTGTGGAGCTCCTCAATGGACACCGCGCTGAAGCTGGCCACCGACTACGCTGCAGAATATGCTTCGCCGGAACAAAGCCAGCTTCCAAAGTGGGCGGTCTGGAAGAATAAGGCCTACGGCACCACCTACGAACCGGTGGTGTTTATCTATAACAAGCGGCTGATCCCAGCGGGTGATGTACCCGATTCCCATGCTGCATTGGCGAAGCTGATTGCAGGCCAGCCCGACAAATTCAAGAAGAAAGTCACCACCTATGACATCGAAAAATCGGGGCTGGGCTTTATGCTTTCGGTGCAGGACTTCAAGGCCGACGCTGACTATTTCAAACGCCTGGCGGACATTGCCAAAGGCGGTCTGACGGTCCAGTCCTCTACCGGCACTATGATGGAAAGGGTCTCATCGGGTGAAAACCTGATTGGCTTTAACATCCTCGGCTCTTACGCCGAAGCACGCGCCAAAACGGATCCTACGCTCGGCATCGCCTATCCCAAAGACTATACCCTGGTGCTCTCAAGGGTGAGTTTCATCACCAAAGACACGGCCAACGCCAACGCGGCGAAACTGTGGCTCGACTACGTGCTGTCCGAGAAAGGTCAGAACATTTTGGCAAATCAGGCCGATATCCCGTCCATTCGCCACGATATCGACGGTAAAAACGACATCGATGGCATGACCAAAATGCTGGGCAATGCCCTGAAACCCATCCCCGTCGATGAATCGCTGCTCGAATATCTGCAACAGAAAAAACGTCTGGACTACATCAAACAGTGGCGTGAAGCCGCGGCAAAATAAGGGCGTTTACACCGATGACCCAGGCTTTCTTCTCAAGCAGGAGAGAGCCTTAACTCGCTGACTTATAAAAATGATAGGGACTCCTGCATGCGTAGTTATCTTCGGAAGTGGCAGAGCCTGCCCCGCAGCGTCGTCGTGGTCATAACCGCGTTGGTTATCTATGTGCCGCTGTCGTTTATCGTGATTCAGAGTTTCCTCTCGGCACCGTTCTTCTCCCCCTCCAAAGTCTTCAGCCTGGAATCGTTCGAATTTATTTTTACCGATCCCGATTTTTACAAGGCGCTGAAAAGCGGATTTATTCTGGCCTTCGGCCTGGTGGTTATCGCCATCCCGCTCGGCGGGATCCTGGCGTTTTTGATGGTCAGAACCGACCTACCGGGCCGACGATTTATCGAGCCGCTGATTCTGGTGCCTATCTTTGTTTCACCGATGGTGCTGGGATTCGGGTATGTGGTAGCGGCAGGCCCGGTCGGATTCTTCTCGCTGTGGGCCGAGTCGCTGTTTGGCTTCGTACCGTGGAATATCTATGCGATGTCGAGCATCGTGGTGATTGCCGGACTCACCCACGTTCCTCACGCCTACCTCTATATTTCCTCGGCGCTGCGCAGCGTCGGGTCTGACGTCGAGGAGGCAGCGCGGATCGCCGGTGCTTCCCCGCTCCAGGTCATGACTGCTGTAAGCCTGCCGATGGTACGTCCGTCAATTCTCTACGCCTGCGTGCTGCTATTTTTCCTCGGGCTGGAGGTCTTTGGGCTGATGCTGGTCCTGGGAGACCCCGAGGGTAATCTGGTGCTGGCAACCTACCTGTATCAGCTCACCAATAAGCTGGGCACGCCTTCGTATCATCTGATGGCCGCCGTCGCGGTGGTGCTTATTGGCATCACGATTCCCCTGGTGATGCTGCAACGCCGCCTGATGCGCACCGCTAACCGCTTTGTGACCATGAAAGGCAAAGCCTCGCAGGCACGCGCCCTGCCGCTGGGAAAATGGCGCTGGGTCGCAGGCGCGGTGGTCGTTTTCTGGCTCACTATCACCATCGGCGTTCCTTTGGTCGGCGTGGTGCTGCGCGCGTTTATTTCCAACTGGGGCGTCGGCGTGTCGATTTGGGACGAGATGTCACTCAACACCTTCCGCACTATCTGGCAGCAGCCCAACCTGCTGCGGGCGATTGTCAACTCGATGGCCATCGGCGTTATCGGCGGCGCGCTGGCGGTGGTGTGTTATCTGTTTATCGGAATTGCGATGCACCGTAAACCGGACGGGGCGACCCGCTTTCTTGACTACAGCGTGCTAGTCCCACGGGCGGTGCCGGGGCTGCTGGCGGGGTTAGCGTTTCTGTGGGTCTTCCTGTTCCTGCCGATGTGGCTGGACAGGTCGCTTAAAGACGGCTGGCTGTCGGTTTTGCCGTTCGCCGATGGGTTGCGCGAGCATTTCATTGTCTGGCTGCGGCAACTGCGCAGCACCATCTTCAGCGTGTGGTTAGCCTACACGGTGGTATGGATGGCCTACGGACTGCGGTTAATCTCCTCCACCCTGCTACAGGTTGCGCCGGAGCTGGAAGAGGCCGCACGCAGCACGGGCGCGACGCGCGGACAGATAACCCGCCACGTGACTATCCCCCTTTCACGCTATGGGTTGATCGGTTCCTGGCTACTGATGTTCCTGATTTTCGAACGCGAATATTCCACCGGTGTTTACCTGCTTTCGCCGGGTACCGAGACTATCGGTTCGATGCTGGTATCGCTGTGGGCGGCGGGGGCAATCGATATTGTTGCCGCGCTGTCTTTTATCAATATTCTGCTGGTGGTGCTCGGTTTGGGGATTGCCCTGCGATTTGGAGTTAAATTACATGATTGAACTGACGGTCGAAGATCTGCATTTAACCTATGGCGACAATCCGGTGTTGAAAGGCGTGTCAATGACGCTGCGTCGCGGTGAGGTGGTCTCCCTGTTGGGCCCTTCCGGCAGCGGAAAAACAACGCTGCTGCGGGCCGTCGCCGGACTTGAAAAGCCGACTCAGGGGAAAATAGTCATTGGCCAGAATACCGTTTATGCCGGGACGCCGCGTAGCGAAATCCCGGCCGAGGAGCGCAATCTCGGTCTGGTATTTCAGTCCTACGCGCTGTGGCCGCACAAGACGGTGTTCGAGAATGTTGCTTATCCGCTGAAACTGCGCAATACGGCGTCGGCGGAGTGTAAACAGCGGGTGCAGGCGGTGCTTGACCAGCTTGGGCTCGGTCATCTTGGCAATCGGCATCCGCATCAGCTTTCCGGTGGGCAGCAACAGCGGGTAGCGATTGGTCGCGCGCTGGTCTATAACCCGCCGGTTATTCTGCTCGATGAACCGCTGTCGAATCTCGATGCCAAACTACGCGAGGAGGCCAGGGTATTTCTGCGCGAACTGATTATTAAACTCGGCCTGTCGGCGCTGATGGTGACGCACGATCAGAATGAGGCGATGGCCATCTCCGACCGCATTTTGCTGCTCAACAACGGCAAGATAGAGCAAGAGGGCACGCCTCAGGAGATGTATGGCTCCCCCGCTACCCTGTTTACCGCCGAGTTTATGGGCAGCAATAATCGGCTGCACGGTAAAGTCACCGAGATCCGCGACGGCATGGCCAGGATTGAAGGCAAAGACTGGACATTATGGGGTAAAGCGGCGCAGAGCCTCCAGGCGGGAGCGGAAGGAACCGCGGTTATCCGCGTCGAGCGAGTGCGAATAACCGACCAGCAGCAGGATAATCAGCTCGAGCTCGCTCTCCTGACCAGCATGTATCTTGGCGATCGTTGGGAATATCTGTTCCGTACCCAGGCCGACGATTTTGTCATTCGAGCCTATGGTTCGGATACCCGAGAAGCCGCGCTTTGTCGCCTGACCCTGCCGGCTAACGATGTCTGGATATTCCCCAAAGCCTAAATGATAAAGGCATGAGCCCGGAAGGGTCTCATGCCTTTTATTAACCGTCACATCAACTCAGCTTTTACCGCGAGCTGTTTATCCCCCCCGCCTTACCAAAGGAAATAGCGGTTTTGCGAATGATAAATAATCCGGCTGCTCTCGGTGATATTGCTCGCGTATCTGTCCGCCATTGAGACATAAATCGCCGCAACGGAAAGAACAAAGGCAATCGCCAATGGCCAGAAATAGGCCTTAGGGTTCGAATAGTTAAATTTGAATGCGTAGGCCAGCATCGCCAGTGGGATAAGGAAGTAACGCCCCTGCACGCCTGCAACTTCAACCGCCGGGAACGGTGACCACTGTGCCAGCAGTGCGAGGAAAATTAGGAACACGGCGGCGATGGTGATCAGGATAATAAACCACGCCGTCCATTTCTCGCTGACCACTCTGTCCTTCACGAAGGTTTTCAGAATCATGAAAATAATGAAAACGGCGAAAATAACCGTGAATTCAATTCTGATGGTCGAGTCCAGCACCCCCAGTAAACCAATAAAGGTGATGAAATAGGTGGCGACCAGCTTCGCATCGGTCAGCGTATGGACTAATACCTTAATCACTTCCAGCGGATGAGAAATGTAGTACTTGATAACGTCCGTGGCCTCGACGCCGGGATGCAGCGTGACCACCGTATTGTGCGTGGTCTTTAAGGCAAACACCGTCCAGCCCAACACCGCAACCGTGGTAACCACAAACCAGACCAGATTGATTTTTCGTTTGTTGAGGCCGAAAAGCCAGAGCGGCAACAGCACAAATGGCAGCAGGTTAGCGCGCGATCCCGCCAGGAAGAATATAAAAATGCTCATTAACGTCACGAGCGAGTTGTATTTTTCCGAGACAGGATTTTTCACCAGATTCATGAAAATCGACATCGCCAGGATAGCGAAGCTAATGCTAAGTCCGTCTATCGTCGGCGAGAAAAGTTGATACAGCGACATCGGCAAAATAAGCGTTGCCAATGCCAAAGGCGGTATTGGGTAGATTCTCCAGGCCAACAGTATAATCAACAACGAAACCGTAAAGGTCACCGTCGAGGCAAAGAAATAGGTCTGATAAAACGTCAGTCCGGCCTTTTCTGCAATTGCTATCGTCACCGCCTGCGGCGTATAAACCGCGGGGAAATAATAGGCAACGTTAGGCATTGCATAAAACGCGTTGCTGCCCGTAAAGGTCAGATCCTGAAGCTTATTGACGTAGTTTGAAAAGTCTTGCGGATTAAACGAGTTTTCGATGGCTTTCTCAGCCGCACCAGCCTCGATGATGGCATTATCTATCTCGCCGCCCGAATTAGGCTGTCCGACTAAAGTGAAATATCCATTTGCCAGCGCGGCGCTGCGCGAGAAGTGATTTACCTCATCCGGTGAGGTCAGCGGCGGCTTTTTGTTAAATACCAAAAAAAATGATGAATATATAATCAGCAGCGCGAGTGGAAAAATAAGTAGCTTACTTTCTCTCTTCATTTATCAATCCTTTACCTTAAGAGTGCTGTTTCTTATAAATCAGTTTTTTCGAAAAAGTGAAGTTGGTAATCATCCCGGCCAAACTTCCTACAGCGACGCCCAGAATAGGATACTCGCGCACAAGAATGCTCGAGTTCACCATCAGCACATAACAGCCAATATTGATACAGCCCCCCACCAGCATCACCAGAAAATAGAGAGCAAACTCTTTGCTTCTCCTGTGGGTGACCTTTGATTTCGCGAAGGTAATGCTTCTATTCAGTAACCACGTAGCAATCACTGCACAGATGAAAGAAATCACCCGCGCAAAATAAAGACCGAGTGAGTCCTTCAACAAATAGAGCACGCCGGCGTCGACGAGAAACCCGATACCGCCGATCACCCCGAATTTAAAGATTTCTAAAATCGTGCTTTTCATCGCGGTTCATGGGTATTAGTGGTGGATAAATAGAACAGACGCTTGCTCTCTTGTCTTCCGATGGTGACGTTATCAAGGATTAAGCCGCAGGCTAACGACAGGAAAGAGGCCAGCATCAGCATGGCAGAAAGCAAGGCGGTAGGCAGTCTTGGTACCAGTCCTGTCTGCATGTAGACGTAGAAAACGGGAAGAGAAAGCAGAATAGAAACCACAAAGAAGCAGGCTGCAATCAGTCCGAAGAAGATAAGCGGCTTCTCGCGCATAAACAGCCTGACGATGGTGCCAAGTATTCTAAAACCGTCGCGATAGGTCGAAAGCTTACTCTCGGAACCTTCAGGGCGCTCGCCGTAGGCGGTAGACACCTCACCGTAGGGCATGCGCAGTTCAAGGGCATGTACGGTAAGTTCAGTTTCGGTTTCAAAGCCCTGTGAAAGCGCCGGGAAGGATTTGGCGTAACGGCGGGTAAAGGCGCGATAGCCGGAGAGCATGTCGGTAAATTTACCGCCGAAGATTTTAGTGACGCTCTGTGTCAGAACCTTATTACCTAGCTGGTGCCCAGGGCGATAAGCTTTATCGGCAATATCGGCAGTGACCTTGCGGCAGCCAACAACCATATCCAGACGATCGTCAATCAGTTTATCAACCAGCTTATGCACTGCCGCCGCTTCATAGGTGGCATCACCGTCAACCATGACGTAAATATCGGCATTCACGTCGGCAAATATGCGTCTTACAACGTTTCCTTTACCCTTTTCATTAACAGAAATAACCGTTGCCCCCGCTTGAAGAGCCACCTCTTTGGTTTTATCTGTCGATAAGTTATCAAAGACATAAATAGCAATCTCGGGCATGGCATTTTTAAAATCAGTGACGACTTGCTCGATGGTTTGAGCTTCATTATGACATGGTATGACTAGAGCAATGCTTTTATCTCTATATTTCATATTTTCACCGGATTTGTTGCCTGTTTGATTGATAGTGGGAAGAATGCATGGCGTCTTTTTTTTCTTGTTTTTCAACGCGAGGGCGATTCACTCTAAAACTTTGCATGATAGTTGTAAAGATTTTAACTGACAAAGCCAAATTATGTGAAAAACTTTGTATTTACCCCCATAAAACATGACATTGGAATCAATGCACTAGACTAATAATTTACTTTCAGCAAGTTATTAATGAGTTATTTTTTGAAGGGAATAACGACCGTGAAGAGGCAGAGGGTATTCCCCTGAGGATGACCGGTAAAGGTTGCCAGAGGAAGGATTTAGTTTAAAAGATTGAAATATTATATAATAAAAAAAATACCCTCCTTCCGGAGGGTATGAATAATCATTTAGCTGTTGATCAACGCTCTCTTTCACCATCAATCACGGTGAGTGATGGTCAGCTTTTTCATGATTACGGTCTAGTCACTAGTACTAATACCCAATAATGTTTCAACTCTGCCAGCAGTAGCGGTAAGAACAGCTGCGGAACTTGACATTATCACCTGACCTGTAAATATCGCCCTGCCCTGAGAGTTGGTCAATACCGTTTTTTTATCGAGGGATATAACAGGAATTGAATACCTAACAGTTACCTCCTTATTTTTAATCACCTTACCGGTCTTGTCTTTCACTATAGCGGTCAGTGTTATGTTATCGCCTACCTTGTAATTTTCCTTGTCAGACGTAAATTCGATTGAAGCAGCCTCTGCCACAGTAGCGGCAGTGAAGGTAAGCGTTTTATTCTTAGAAGATTTGTTTCCCGATTTTGCGCGCAATATAAAATCTCCCACCTTCTGGCTGGTGATAGTGGCGGTCGCTATACCGTCGATATCGGTGCGCGTGACATCAGTTATATCAAGCTCATTGCCTGTAAAGTCAACAACTTCATCTTTCAGAGGCGAGCCGTTGGCATCCCTAACCGTTACCGAAGCGACAATGGGTTGCTCTACCTCCACGAGGGTTAAATCCGTTGTTAAATCGACCACTGCAACCGCAGCTCCAGCCTCGGTGAAACGAAGTTCCTTACTCAATACGGTGCCAGAGCCAACTTGTGCGGTTGCCGTAAACTTACCTGCGGTTTGACTGGTCATCTGTGCAACAGCCTGCCCATTGGCATCGGTTGTTTTTTCACCAGCGCCATCAAGCCCCGTACCACCGAAGCTGACCGTGGCATTTTCCACTGCTTTGCCGTTTTTATCGTGAACCGTCGCGGTCAGCTGAATGTTCATGCCTACTAGCGTGCCTATTGCGTTCGCATCAAGCTGCACTACGTTGTTAGCTTCGACTACGACTGCCTGCAGTGTTAGCGGGGTTTCAAATAACGTCGCGCCGCCCAGTGAGGAAACGAGCACCACCTCGCCAGCCGTCGAACCTGCCGTAACGTCGGCCGTATAAGTTCCCGCTGTTGACGACTCGGTAAACTTCGTGAAAGTCACAAGCTCACCCGCACGGGTAGTGGATTTGATTTTCAGCTGAAGTTTATCAGCCACCCCTTTAACCGGGTTCTTGTCTTTGTCGGCCAGCATTAGCGTGATTTTAGTGGCAGAAGTCCCGTTTGCCGGCAATATCGATTCCGCCATAACCGCTGACGAATTGCCAATATCAGCCTCTTCATGAACCACTATCTTGGCCTGCATCGGGTTGGACTCGCCGCCACGGGTGTCAATTGCGGTTGCGGTAAGCAGGTAGGTATTATTGGTCGCACTATTATAAGCAGGCAGTTGAACCGCGGCGTCCTTCGCTAGCGGATTAATGATTGTGCCTCCTGCCTTAACCAGTTCGTCCGCAACGATGCGCATCTTCTCAAAGCCGTGCGTTGAGGAAACCTCTATCTCAAGAGGTATGACTTGACCGGCTTTACCTTCGAGGGAACGCGCCATCGACAGCTTAATCAGCGTCTGTTTACGGTAATCGAGCACGATACGATTATTACGTGAAACGAGGTCATAACGGCCTCCCTGCAGGCTTCGCATAGCCGCTACCTGTGACGGATCGAGCATTGCGGCCAGAGAACGACTGAAATCATAGTTGAGCATCAGCCTGACAATATTGTCTGCCTTACCACTCGTTATCGAGCGATGTTCACCTTCAAGGGTGACCAACGGAATCGGGGTCCAGTTAACTGACGCACTCACCGCCGAGGGGTCGCTCTGCACCTCGCTGTGATTAATTAACGCCACATTTTGACCGTAATATTGTTCGTATTTCAGCTTACCGCCAATCTGTGGATAGGCAGGGATCCAGCTCTGAGCCTCAATGTCCCAGCCGTTAGCAGGGCGCTCCTCGAGGTCAGTGCCGTCGCGAGACTGATGCCATTCGGTGAGTCGCAGATAGCCATTGGCAGAAAGACGCAGGTTGTCGGTCCACCACTCGGCACCGATACCCCAGCGGCGGTTTTTGCCGGTCATGTCGTTATCAAGAAACACGTTGGAACCCAACATCCAGGCGTCGGCAAAATAGCGCGTACCGAGCCCGAGGTTGAGCGTCTGGCGCGAGTCAATGCGACGCAGGCCCAACTGGGTAAAAAATAGATTCTCCGCTTTATTGTCATACAGCGGGACAAGAACATCGCCCGCTATTTCAGATGTCGATGAACCTAACCCCGTTCCAAGCGTTATACGTGAAGAACCGCCCAGCTTATTTAGCCAGCTTTCTGCCTGCTGCCCGGCAGCCTGACTTGCCAGGCTCGAAGCATAACCGGTCGCCACTTTGTCTGCCGAGATTGGATTACGTCCGTCAAACTGACTACCTGCCGCCGTAAGATGTTTTGCGGCAAGGTTAGCGGTATTATCAGAGGATGCAGGCACCGCGCCAGTGGCCGGACCCGGCAAATAAATCAGGGTACCGACGGGAGCAGCAAGCAATGCATTACGGGAATTAAAGGCAAAGGAATTAATATCCCATACCTGATCAATTTGCAGTTTATTATTTTTAAGCAGTGAAGCCGTGGTTTCCCCCGACTGCAACCTATAGCCATGTACCAGTTTGCTGCCCGAGTCTATTACGCCGGCCCTGGCCTGGGCGCGATCGGTTGAAGCATTCGCCTGTTGGCTTAATGCCAAGGGCAACATAACCTGCAAAGAGATTTGCGACCAAACTAAAAACGCTCGACGTTTTGGAAAGATTACTTTCATAAATTAAAAGTCCTTTTAATTTTTATTATTAATTTAATCTGAGGCTCGAAAATCCGTAAATCATTAATAAGCCAAAGATTAACGAGTCCATGTTATTTACTTTACCTAAATCAAAAAAATAGAGTGCGCGTCAGAAAAAAATGCACACGGCAGCATAATGCTTAATAGTTCACGCCAAGGAAAGTTATTTCATTAACATTAAAAATTAACAAATAAATAACGTAAAAAGTGATAGTAAAAATTAATAATTTATAATTAAGCCGAAAAAATAATCAATATCCCTTTATTATTTTCAGCAATCAGCGAAAATAGATTGATATTAACTTTTCGGTAAAATCGGGGGGGGGTAAATACGACGAACATTTATTGTCATACAATCTGACAGTTTTCGCCAGGCTTGTGCCTTTCCAGCTTATCACCGTACTGCTATAACTTTTAGGAAATCCACTCCCCCTATCTCAGAGAAAATATCATGACCCTGCGCTGCGTTATTCTTGACGATTACCAAAATGTTGCGTTATCTCAGGCCGACTGGTCAGCGCTCAGCCCCAAGGTTGAAACGCTGGCGTTGCATAATCCCCTTCACGGAATTGAAAAGCAGGTCGAGGCGCTGTTTGATGCAGATATTGTCGTGATCATGCGTGAACGTACGCCCTTTACAGCAGAACTGTTGGCTAAGCTGCCAAACTTAAAGCTGCTGGTCACCTCCGGCATGCGCAATGCTGCCATCGATTTGGCCGCCGCCACGGCGCAAGGCGTCACGGTTTGCGGTACCGGCAGCGGGTCGACGGCTCCCATGGAGCTCACCTGGGCATTGATCCTTGGATTGGCGCGCCATGTCAGCGTCGAAAACCGCTCAATACGCAATAGCGGCCCCTGGCAAAGCACGCTGGGCGTCGGACTGCACGGCAAAACATTGGGATTGATCGGCCTCGGCAAGATTGGGCAGAAAATGGCGGTTATTGCACAGGCTTTTGGCATGAAGGTTATCGCCTGGAGCCAAAATCTTACCGCCGAACGTGCAGCAGAGTTCAACGTTGAATTAGCCGAATCGAAACGGGTACTGCTGGAAAATAGCGATTTCGTTTCTCTGCATCTGGTGCTCAGCGATCGCAGCAGAGGGATCCTTGGCGCTGAAGATTTCGCGGCGATGAAGCGCAGTGCTTTCCTTGTTAATACCTCGCGTGCTGGATTGGTGGATCAGGATGCGTTGCTCGACGCGCTAAACACCCAGCGGATAGCCGGGGCTGGGCTCGACGTGTTTAGCCAGGAGCCGCTACCGGACAATCATCCTTATCGTCACCTGCCTAACGTGCTGGCGACACCGCATCTGGGTTATGTCTCCGACGACAACTATAAAATTTACTTTAACGAGGCCGTTGAGGACATTCAGGCGTTTATTGCCGGGCAACCGGTCAGAGTTTTGGGTTAAGTAAAACTGCCTCAACTCATCAAAAATATTTGAGCTCGACACAAATATTATTCGCTTTTCATCAACGTTTTGATGGGTGAAGATTGAGTTCTGTGAACTCCATCACTCACCCATGAGACGCCGATGAACCCTGCTCATCCTGAACAAAAACTGGCGGCACGCCTGTCATCAGTCACCCCATCCGTCACGCTGGTGATTTCGCAGCTGGCGCGTCGCCTGGCTTCGCAAGGGCGTGACATCATCAATATGAGTTCAGGTGAGCTGGATTTTGATACTCCGCAGCATATTCAGGACAGCGCTTTCACGGCGATGCAGGCTGGTCAGACGCGCTATACCGACGTCGGGGGCACCGCAGAGCTCAAGGCCTCGATTATCGAAAAGTTTGCGCGAGACAATCACCTCGCTTACTCCGCCAAACAAATCATCGCCAGCACCGGTGCAAAACAGATAATCTTCAACGCCTTTTTAGCAACGCTCGACGCAGGCGACGAGGTCATCCTAAATGCGCCCTACTGGGTGTCTTATCCTGACATGATACGTCTGACCGGTGCCGAGCCGGTCGCTGTAGTCCCCGCACCGCATGAAGGTTTCAAGCTGACGCCTGCGAGCCTTGCCGCAGCATTAACGCCTCATACGCGCTGGCTGCTGCTCAACTCGCCGGGTAACCCGAGCGGGGCACTTTATTCCACCGATGAGCTGCGTGCGCTGGCCGAGGTGCTGAAAGATTATCCGCGTGTGCTGGTGATGTCCGACGACATTTATGAACACATTGTCTATGAAGGGGAGTTTGTCTCCTTCGCCACTGCCGTCCCCGAGATGGCCGATCGAACCCTGACCGTCAACGGCGTATCCAAAACTTACGCCATGACCGGCTGGCGTCTCGGTTTCGCAGGCGGCCCCGAGTGGCTTATCGCCGCACTGGCGATGTTGCAGTCTCAAAGCACCTCCTGCCCTAATGCGATTGCTCAGGCTGCGGCCATTGCCGCACTTGATGGCCCACAGCATTTGCTCGCCGAATGGTGCCACCGTTTACGCCGCCGTCGCGACAGCGCGCTGAACATTTTGCGCCAGTCGCCTGACCTGTCGGTCGAGACGCCCCCTTCAGCCTTCTACCTGTTTGTCGGCTGTGAAAAGCTGCTCGGCAAGACGACGCCGACGGGCAAGACACTGAACAGTGACCTCGACGTAGCGGAATATTTTCTCGAACACGGGGGCGTTGCCGTCGTTCCCGGCACGGCATTCGGCATGGCGCCGTATTTTCGTCTGGCCTACAGCATCGCCGATGAAGACGTTAATCGCGCCTGTCAGTTGATGGTCAACGCCTGTGAGGCCCTGCTTTGATGAACAGCATTGAACCGGATTTCGCCCTGGCGGCAGAGCTGTTTGAAAAACTGCGTCGCTCAAGCTTTGACGGCGTGGGCATAACCCGTGACTCATACGGCAAGGGCGAGCAACGGGCGCACGACCTGCTGGCTCACACCGCCGAAACATTGGGTCTCAGCCTCTCGCGCGACGCGGCGCTGAACCTATATATGACCCTGCCGGGGCGCAATCCTCACGCACCGCCGGTTATCACCGGATCGCACCTCGACTCGGTCCCGCGCGGCGGAAATTTCGACGGTGCAGCCGGTGTCCTGGCCGGTATTGCGGTGCTTGCAGGTTGGGTGCGAGCCGGTTTTCAGCCCGACGTGAGCGTGACGGTGATGGCCATCCGCGCCGAAGAGAGCGCCTGGTTTCCCCTCTCCTATCTCGGCAGTAAAGCGGCATTTGGACTGATAAACGCCGGCAATCTCGAGACCCGACGCGCCGACAACGCCCGAACCCTGGCAGAACACCTTCAGGACTTGGGCGGCGACGGCCAACGCTTGCTGGTCAGTGAACCGAGGCTCAGCGCCGCCAACGTGAACAGCTTTATCGAACTACACATCGAACAGGGTCCGATTCTTGAGGATGCCGGTCAGCCGCTGGGAATTGTGACCGGCATTTGCGGTAGCCTGCGCTATCGTCAGGCCCGCGTTTATGGTCAGTATGCACACTCAGGAGCCACGCCGCGCCTACATCGTCACGATGCCGTCGTCGCAGTGGCCGAGCTGATAACCGGGTTGTATCAGGACTGGGCCATGCTCGAGGAGCAAGGCCACCAGCTTACAGTCACCAGCGGCCAGTTATCAACGGACGCACAGCAGGCAGATTTCAGCAAGATAAGCGGCGATGTGAAGTTTTGCGTTGATTTTCGCTCAAGCAGTGTGGAAACGCTGGCACTCATCGACCAGCATCTTCACCAAAGGATAGCGCAGATAACGGCACGTCACGGCGTGAGCTTCGAATTGGGTGAGCAAACGCGCAGCGCACCGGCCAAGATGGACATCAAGCTGCAACGGCTGCTGCATAACGCGGCTCGCGCGCTGTCAATCCCGGCCATGACACTGCAAAGCGGAGCCGGGCACGACGCCGCACTGTTTTCGACCCAGGGCGTGCCGAGCGCGATGGTGTTTGTTCGCAACGCCAACGGGAGCCACAATCCCGACGAAAGCATGGCGCTCGACGACTTTGCCGCCGCCGTACGCGTGCTGGACGAAGCGTTACGCAACCGCAGCCTCACCGCCGTCGAAAGGTGAAGTGTTTACAGCTGGCTCAATCGACGCACAATGCTCTCACGCACGTTGTCGATGTGTCTGGCCGCCGCGGCCCTTGCGCCGTCGGCATCACCGCTGCGCAGGGCGGCGATAATCTCGAGATGCTCATGATGGCCGCTGACAAAGCGCTCGGGCACCTGACGCAGGTTAAACATGCGGGTTTTCAGGCGCAGGCTCTCAATGTACTGCGTCAGCAGCTGGTTGCCGCTGTAGTGCGCCAGCGCGTTATGCAGACGACTGTCAATCTCCCAGTCCTCCTGGGGGCTAGGCGTTTCGTCGGCCAACAGCTTGTTGATCCCCGCTTCAATGGCCTCGAGCTCGGACACCGGTACGCGCCCTGCCGCGAGACTGGCCGCCTCTGACTCCAGCGTGCGCCTGACGTGCAGCGTCTCTATTAGCTCACGAATTGAAAACTCTTTTACCACCGGCGTTCGTCCCCCGGCGCGAATAATAAAACCTTCGTTTTCCAGTCGGTTAAGCGCATCGCGCACCGGCGTGCGTGAAATATTCAGCAGTTCCGCCAATCGCCTTTCCTGCAGCACCGTATTTACCGGCAGCTCCCGGTTTATCAGCATATTCAGCAGCACTTCATAGGCCTTGGTGCTGAGATTCTGCTCGCGTTCACCAATCAAATCAGCAGGTCTTTTGATGGAATCCATGGTGTCATTTCACATTAACAAGACTGATAAAAAAGGCAGGCACGGAGGCCTGCCATGCTTTAACTCACGCTTCGGGCGTTACTGAGGCAGCGTGCGTACCGGGTCTTTCGGCGCCGGATCGAAGCCCACAATCGGGGTCACGAGTTTAGCATAGGTGCCATCGGCCTTCATATCCGCCAGCGCCTTGTTTACCGCAGCGACCAGGTTTGGTTTTCCTTTTTTGAAGGCGAAACCTTTCTGAATAACGCTCACATAGTCAGGCGTTTGCGTTAACGGCAGATGCATATCCTTGATCAGATAAGCGTTGCCGATCGAGTCGTTGATCACGCCATCGATATTGCCGTTCGCCAGATCCTGCACCGCCGCCGTCACGTCGATATAGTTCTTGAGCGTCGCGCCGTGGTCGATAGCCAACTGGGCATAAGTTGAAGAAACCTGCGCACCGATGCGTTTGCCTTTCAGGTCTTTGGCCGACTTGATGTCTGATTTTGGTGGAATAATGATGCGGCCACCGGACTCTATCCAGCCGTCGGAGAAGACGATAGCCTTCTGACGTGCGGGTGTAATGTCCATCGCCGCACTGCTCATATCAAACTGATTGGCCTGCAGGCCGACCAGAATAGAGTCCCATTTGGTGATAACCGGCACGTATTCGAGATGTAAACGGCGCGCAACCTCTTTCATCACGCGGATCTCCAGACCGTCGAGCTGGCCGTTAGCGCTACGCATGCTGAACGGCGGATCCGTGCCTTCGGTTGCCACGCTCAGTTTGCCCGGAGTGAGCAGCTCAAGTTTCCCGTCAGCATCGGCTGCCGTAGCTAAGAAAGGCGTCGCCATGGCAGCAAGAACGGTGGCAATACTTAGAAAATGCTTAATTTTCATGATGTCACTCTCTGGTAATAGATGAAGGAAATACCCTGTGTGTTGCAAAAATCGTCATGCTGTAACGCGCGCACTTATGCCGCGCGTTCACTGGCCAGCAAGGCTAAAAGCTCGGCCATTACCGTTGCCCCGAGCAACGAGGTAATTTGGCCTGGCCCGTCATACATTGGGCTGATTTCGGTCACGTCACAGCCCACCATGTTGATGCCCTTCAGGGCACGCAGTAACAGCAGTGCCTCGCGAGCGCTCGGCCCCCCGGCCTCCGGCGTCTGCACACCCGGTGCGAAAGCAGGATCGACAAAGTCCATATCAAAGGTGATAAAGGTCGGGCGACCGGCTGTGCGCTCGGCGATGCGCTGCGCCATCTGTTTAATCCCTAATTCGAACATCTGGTCGGTGGTAAACACCTCGTAACCCAGGTCGAGCGACTGGGTAATGTCGGAGGTGCGGAACAGCGATCCACGAAGCCCTACCTGAATGGAATATGCAGGATCGACGATGTCCTCTTCCACCGCACGGCGAAACGGCGTGCCTGCGCTGTAGCGTTTATCGGCGAAATATTTGTCCCAGGTATCGCTGTGCGAATCGAACTGCACCAGGGCCAGCGGCCCATGGACTTTGGCGACGGCGCGCAGCTCGGCCAGGGTAATCGAGTGGTCACCGCCGATACCGCACGGCACGACCCCCGCGCTCGACAGGGCATACACCGCTTGCTCAATGCGCGCCAGGCACTCCTCCTCGTAGCCCGGCACCACCGGCGCATCGCCCGCATCGGCGCAGCGAAGGGTATCGAACACGTTGATATCATTACGATAAGGGTTGATCGGCCGCAGCATGGTAGACATCGCCCTGACCGCATTGGGCCCGAAACGCGCCCCGGTGCGAAACGGTGCGCCCGAGTCTGACGGCAGACCAATAATCGCCGCATCAAGCTGGCTCAAATCGGTCGCCATCGGCAGGCGCATAAAGGTCGGCACGCCGCAAAAGCGCGGAGTTTCCAGCGAGTCGGTGGGTAAAACACTCATAAATCACTCCGTATGAATTAGCTAAAACGGGCCTGGCGACGTTCAAGCCAGTCGGAAAGCTCGGTAAGCAGCGTGGTTAGCAGCAGGTAAATCAGCGCTGCTGCGATATAGAACTGGAACGGTCGAAAGGTGGCGGAAATAATGGTCTGTGCGTACAGCGTGATATCCACCACCGTGATGGTTGACAGCAGCGAGGTGTTCTTCAGCGTCGAAATCGCCTCGTTGGTCAGCGGAGGCAGCACGACGCGAAACACCTGCGGCAGGACAATGCGGCGCATGATTTCACCCTTGCTCATGCCGAGCGCCGAGGCGGACTCCATCTGGCTGCGCGGAATCGCCTTTAGGCCAGAGCGGATGATTTCGGCCACGTAGGCCCCGCTGTTCAATGCCAATGCCAGCACTCCGGCGACAAACGGCGACAGATGGATGCCAATTTGCGGGAAACCGAAATAGACCACAAACACCTGAATAAGCGCAGGCGTACCGCGAATAAACCAGATATAGAAACGCCCCATACCGCGAAACAGCCTCACTTTGGAGGTCTTGGCGCTCACGGCCATAAAGCCAAACACCCAGCTCAGAATGATGGTCGAAATGGTGATCAGCAGAACGGTCCACGATGCTTCGAGAAATCCCATGCCGTAGGTGTTGATGTCATCCCAAAGTTGGTTCATGGGTGATTCTCCTGCTTGCTTTTAAAATCATCATGCAAAATACGGCTGAGGAACTGGCGCAAACGCGGGCTCTCAGGATGGTGTAAAACCTTGCTCGGTGCGCCGTCTTCCGCCATTACCCCTTGATCGAAAAACACCACGCGGGAGGAGACGTCGCGGGCAAAGGCGATTTCGTGGGTCACCAGCAGCATGGTCATCCCTTCTTCGGCCAATGATGCCATCAGAGACAGCACCTCGCCCACCAGCTCGGGGTCGAGCGCCGAGGTGACTTCATCAAACAGCATCAGCTGCGGCTTCATTGCCAGCGCGCGGGCGATGGCCACACGCTGCTGCTGGCCGCCGGAGAGCTTCGCCGGATACTGATGACGCTTCTCATACAACCCGACGCGGCTGAGCAGACTTTCGGCCAGCTCGATAGCCTGTTTACGCGGCATTTTTTTTACCCGCAGCGGGGCTTCAATGACATTTTCGAGCACCGTCATGTGTGGCCACAGGTTGTAGCTCTGAAACACCATCCCGATGCGTGCGCGCAGCAGGCGCAGCTGCTCTTCGGTCGGCTGTGCGCGAGCACCGTCTCGAAAATCGAAGGCGAATTCGTCAAAGTTCATGAAGCCGCTCTGCGGCATTTCCATCACGTTGAGGCAACGCAAGAAGGTACTTTTACCCGAACCACTGGCACCGATAATCGACACCACTTCGCCCTTGTGAACGTCCAGCGCCACGTTTTTGAGCACGTGCAGGTCACCGTAGCTCTTGTTTAACTCTTTAATCGTCAATAAAGGGGCAGATGCTTCACTCATTTGGCCTCCTCCGGCACGCTTTTCGCATTGTCGTCAGAGACGTCGAGCCCAATATCGGCCGGCTGGCGCGATGCGCCGTTAATTGGCGTAATGTCCTGTGGGCACGCGGAGAGCACCACGTAGATATCGGCCTCGGCGCGCAGTTGCAGCACGTCACCGGCGACGGAGCGCGGCGGCACGCGGTCTAGTTCGCCCGCTTCGGTAATCGGCACGTTCATAAACAGGTTGAGCGAGGCTGGAGTAAAAGGCAGCGTGATGCCCTTCTCGCTCAGCGCCTCATGGAAATTATCGGTGCAGCTGCGGTGATACGTCTCACAACCCAACTCGCGATAAATTGCGGCATTACAGGGGCAGAGCAGTGTGTCGTGACGCCCCGGGGTGGTATCAGCGGTCAGGGTAAACATAGGACGACGATAGATGCTCACCACCGGCATGTTCAGCGCGTAAAACAGGTTGCTGTTAACCGAACGTGTATGTTCCATAGATGAATATTCAAAGGGGTCAGACTGCATCACAGCCCAAGTATCAACAACTTGATTTCCCTGGAGATTGGTAATGCTCAGCCGCTGACCTTTCTGTAAGGCTACAGCGGTCCCTCGCGTGGCATCCAATACAAAACTGGACAGAGATGAGTCGTTTTTGGCGGTCATACAATTCCTCTCGCTATAAAAAATGACTGCTGCTATTTTTGGTATTCCAAATTGGAATTCTTTTGGTATACACAAGAAATGCAATTAAAATGCCAAGCCGACTTATTCATCAAAAAAGAGTGAAATAATGAGCAGACGATTTTGCCTCATCCCCCAGCCGATCCATGAAAGCGGCGTCAGGCAACTCAGGGAAAACGGGATCGAACCTTTGGTAGGCGAAGCGGCCTGCGAGAGCGCACCGATCGAAGACGTGGTGGCGGCCATCTACCGCAGCGGTCAATTTTCACGCACCAGGATGGTGCAATTGCCTAATTTACGGGCAATCGCGGTCCACGGCGTCGGCATCGACGGTATCGATTTGCCAGGGGCCAATGAATTAGGCATTGCGGTATTTAATACGCCAGGGGCTAACAACCGTTCGGTCGCCGAGCACGCGATTGCGCTAATGTTTGCCTTGACCAAGCGGATCCCAGAGTCGGATCGTGCCGTCCGTGAAGGCAATTTTTCATTTAGATTTGAGGGCGGACTGCGTGAGTTGTTGGGTGCCAGGCTGGGCGTCATTGGCTTCGGCGCGATTGGTCAGTTGACGGCCAAACTGGCGCTTGGCATGGGCATGCAGGTACAGATATTATCCCGCCGCAGCGAGGAAGAGTTGGCAGCGCTGGGCCTGCAGAAGGCGCACAGCCTCGAGAGTCTGCTTGCCACAAGCGATGTGGTGTCTCTGCACGCTCCGTCGTTACCTGAAACCCAGCATATGATTGGCGCCGAACAGTTAAAGACAATGAAGCCGTCGGCCTTTCTGATTAACACCAGCCGCGGGGCGTTGGTCGATGAAGCCGCGCTCATTACCGCGTTGCAAACGGGACAAATCGCCGGGGCCGGTCTCGATGTCTTCGCGGTTGAACCCCTGCCCGCCTCCAGCCCGCTGACGCAGCTATCGAACGTGATTTTAACCCCGCACGCCGCCGCGTCGGCCGAACAGGCGTTGATGCGTATGGCGAGCGCGGCGGTCAGCGGCGTGCTCGATATTCTCGACGATCGCGCGCCAGCCTCATTAATTAACCCGCAAATCTGGGAGACGCGCCGCCGCTAAGAGCTTGCGTCAGGCAATCACTTTTGCCATCGACGCCAGCGTCAGACCATTGCCTTCGAGCAGCGTTCGCAGCTGGCGTGCCATCTCGACCGCACCGGGCGTGTCGCCATGTACGCAGATACTGTCGATACGCGTCGGCAATTTTTTGCCATTGAGCGTGATAATCGCCCGGCTCTCGAGCATTTGCATCACGCGGGTAGCGGCCTGCTGTGGGTCATGAATCACCGCCCCCGGCAGTTTGCGTGACACCAGCGCCCCCGTCTCGGTATAGGCGCGATCGGCGTAGATCTCGCGCACCAAACGCAGACCGATTTTCTCGGCGGCCTTCTCGGTTTCCATGCCTGGCATCACCACCATGATAAGCGAGGGATCGACGCTGTGAATCGCCTTCGCTACCGCCATAGCCAGCTGGGGATCTTCCGCCGCCATGTTGCCCATCGCGCCGTGGGTTTTCACGTGCTGGAGCGGATACCCCATACTCTCTGCCAACGCTTTCAGGGCACCAATCTGATAGACAATCTGTCGCTCAATCTGTGCCGGAGACTCACCGAGGATCTGACGGCGACCAAAGCCCTGAATATCCATAAAGCTTGGATGCGCGCCCGCGCCAACGCCGTTGGCTTTAGCAGCGCTCAGCGTCTTGAACATCACGTCAGGGTCTCCGGCGTGAAATCCACAGGCAATATTGGCGGAGGTCACTATCTCGAGCATCTCGTCGTCTTCGCCCATCTTCCAGGCACCGAAACTCTCGCCCATATCGCTGTTAAGGTCGATCAACATTTTTCACGTCTCCTGATGAATGCATCATTGGCACCGTTCTTGCGTCACCGTTCCTACGTTTAGTCAGCAAGGCGATGAGTTAGAAAATCTATGCAAGAGTACGGCCAGTTTTGAGCCGGTGTCTTGACAGTACTTTTTTGGTATGCCAAAAGTATTCCACAATAAAAATAATTTAAGAAGATTTTTGATCGGGGAAAAACAAGTGAATGAAACGCAGATCCCGTGGCGGATCCTACCGATCGCCGACCAGGCGGTGTACGTCGATTTTGGCGACGTCATTGATGAGAGCATTAATGCGCGCGTGACCGCCCTGGCGTCTCGCGTTCGACACGGCAATATCCTGGGCGTGACCTCGCTGGTACCGACCTATCGCGCGCTGACGGTCGGCTACGATTCGACCAAAACGCAGCAGACCCGACTGATAGCGACGTTGACCGAGCTACTGTCTCAGCCGGACGACGAAGCAGAGCCGGTAAGGCTGTGGACCATTCCGGTCAACTATGGCGGTGAACAGGGTATCGACCTGGCGTGGCTGGCGCAGTCGCATGGGCTGAGCCAGGAAGAGGTGATTGAACGCCACGTCGCGGTGTCGTATCGCGTATACATGATGGGGTTTATGCCAGGATTCGCCTACCTCGGCGGCCTGGATCCTCTCCTGCATACCTCGCGCCGCGAGTCTCCGCGTTTAAAAGTTCCGGCGGGCAGTATCAGCATCGGCGGCATGCAGACGGCGGTAGGCTCGGTTGAGGCACCCAGCGGTTGGCATCTGATCGGCCGAACGCCGGTACGCAGCTTCGATCCTGAACGCGCCGAGCCTTTCCTGTTTCGAGCCGGTGACCGCATTCGCTTCGCTCCCATCTGCGTTGAGGAATACGTGCATCTCCTGGCACAGGCTGACTTTTTACCCGAGTGGAGGTGGCAATGATCAACGGCTTCGAGGTGTTATCTCCCGGTTTGTACACCACCCTGCAAGACCTGGGGCGTTTTGGTTTTGAGGACTGTGGCGTGCCGCCTTCGGGCGCGATGGACGAGATGAGCTTTGCCATCGCCAACGCGCTGGTCGGCAATGACCCGGCTACCGGCGCGCTGGAGTTTACGCTGACCGGTGCAACGCTGCGACTGACGGGCAGTCAGCCGTGTTCTTTTGCGGTCACCGGCGATGTGGCGATGACCCTCGACGGCGTGGCGGTCGCGCCCTATCGTCGCCTGACGCTCTTGCCCGGCAACCAGCTGCGCATTACCCGCACACTCAGCGGCGCACGCGGGTATCTCGCGGTGGCCGGTGGCTTCGACGTCAAGCCGGTTATGGGCAGCGTCTCGACCCTGATGCGCGCAGGGTTGGGCGGCTTCAACGGCCGACAGCTGCAAAAAGGCGATTGGCTACCGCTCGCCCCTGCCCCACACCGCACTATTCTCGATACGGGAGAACCGGAACAGCGGCTCATGCCGCAGCGCGAACGCCGTCCTATTCGCGTCATCGCCGGGCCTCAGGACGATCATTTTGACGCACAGGCGCTGCGTGAATTTTTGAGCAATGAGTATCGTGTCAGCGAGCAGAGCGATCGTATGGGTTATCGGCTTAGCGGTCCGCCGATTGCACACAGCAAAGGCTTCAATATTGTTTCCGACGCTATCTCACGCGGCAGCATTCAAATACCTGGTAACGGCCAGCCGATCGTCGCCATGAACGACAGGCAAACCACCGGCGGCTATCCGAAGATTGCCACCGTGGTGCGCGCCGATCTGGCACGCCTGGGTCAGGCTAAACCCGGTGATCGGCTCCGCTTTGAGACCGTCAGCGTCGATAAGGCTGAGTTACTGTGGGCCGGTCGCCAGGCATTGTTAGACGCATGGCTGAATAAGGTCAGGCGCGCCGCTCAGCCCGCCTAATGCTGCTTTTTATACAGTAATATCGCCAGCCATGGGCCGCCCAGCAGGGTAGCCATTAACCCGCTGCGCCAGCGGACCGCCGACTGTGTAATATTTGCGAGATGATGCTGATTTCTGTGCAGAATAACGCGAAGCTCGAGGGTCGAGCGTGAACACGATTGCTGAACAGCTGGGCTACCAGAGTCCAAGCGCATTTATTTCAATGTTTAAGAAGTCGTTGGGCGAAACGCCACAGAGATACTTGAGGAATTAAAGAGAGAGTCACAGGGTTTTACAGCAAGGATGTTGGGGAGCCTATAGAAATAAAACGCAGCTCCCCTGTTCTGGCCTTCCTCCTGCGGGCGGAGGAAGGAGAGTCGTATTACTTGGCGTCGGTGGCTTTGACTTCGCCCATCGCCTTCAGCGTTTTCGACATTTCACGACGTTCTTTAGACAGGTCAGCGTTTTTAATGATGTATTCATCGACACGATCTTCATAGTCGCTGCGCATGTTGGCGATGATGGCCTGCACGTCATCAATGCTCATTCCTTGCTTGATGTAGTCACTCAGGTTGTCGAGCAGCAGAACACGTTTCTGGTTATCGCGGATTTTCTTTTCGTTATCGACAATTTCACGCTGTAGTTTGTTTTTACGACGAAAAATACGCACAAACTCCAGTACGTCCTGGAAACTCGGCTTAGTAGTATTATCCATTTTCACACCTTCGATTAAGTTACACAGATTCATTTACTGACTGCCCGCAATCGCGAACAGCCTATCAGGATTCGGGCTGCGCAGCCACAACCGGCTCATTCTTATCCATCGCCATCGCCATCAAATCCCCCAGAGATTTAAGCTGATCGGTAACCTGCATGCTGAGCCAAACGTAGCCATAAATCTGCGCCTCTTGGTTCTTACCGCGGTTCATCGACTGCATCAGCTCCTGTAATTCCACCGCCGATTCGTTCAGCTGAATGCTGATTTTAAGCTCATCGCCAATCGAACCATTGCGCAACAGATAGCTCAGTTTTTCCAACGCATCCAGAATCGAGCGCTGGGTATGACGCAGCGTGCGCGCATTCAGCATAATAAAATGGCTTTCTCGCGAGCTCCAGTAGGCGTCGGCCAATAGCTCGAGGGTGCAGAGCAGATTGCGGCACAGCGTCTGGGTAGCATCAAAGACTTCACGCGGGATGTGCGACTCTTTGCTCGAGGCGGCGTGCAAGGCACGCATCTTGATCATCTGCGTCATCGCCTGCTTGAGCTTTTTCTGCAAACGCGGACGCTCGAGCATATTGGGCGACAGCCAGGCGCTGTGCAGCTTGTTCAGCGACATCAGATAGTCCGACATCTGCATCCGCCAATGGATAAAGGCCCGCTGCGGATAAATGCTCGAGAACAGCAGTGCCAACAATGAACCGATCAGTACGTCACCGCTTCGCCACAGCGCGGTTTCCATATCGCCCGGCCCTGCACCGATAATCACGGCGAGCGTCACGCCAAGCAAAAGACCGGCATAAGCGCGTTTACCCAGAGCCAGATAACCGCTGGCGAAGACCACCAGTCCACACCATGCCAGCATGACGGGCAGAGAATAGAGTTCGAGCCACAGCGCAATCATCCCGGCAATAGAACCGCCGATAGTGCCGATAATCCTTTCCGAAACGCGCTGAACGACGTTTCCCCAAAACGAAATTGGCCCCATGACCACCACCAGCGTAATTAACGGCCACGTCGCCTCAGGAAGATGGGTGAGTCGAACAAACATAAAGGTGAGAACAAACGCCAACCCCATCCGCAGACCGTGCGTGACGCGATAGTTGGTGTAAATGAGGTTATCAAGTGAAGAGATTTTCTTGTCTAGACGCACGACCGGTACCGCCTGGTTCAAGCCGGATAATAATATTGCGTCATTTTATCTGAGTTACCTCCGGCGATCACCCGGCTTTTATCAAGGAATCCTCTGCTTTTCTCAGGGAAACGCCGGGTTTTTAGATAAATTGTTCGCGATCGAGTTTCGTACCCCGTTGCGAGGACGCCATGAGTGAACCCTCTAAGCAAATTCCTACAACCGGTTGAATAAGTAGATTTTTCGCAGAAGTGTTAGTTTTCTGTGATGCTGTTTGCAGTAACTTTATCTGTTTTGGTTATTATTAAGCTGTCATCTGTAACCACTGATCCTGTTCAGGTATCTGACTCCTCCTGGAAGGTTCGCATTTTGGCTATTCGGATCGTGTCGAGGTGTACTATGAAGTTTGACAACGAAGATGCTTTCAACCTGGCAACCAAGTTTATGGAACATCACGTCGAGAAAATGGGGGAAATTAACTATTTTGTTCGATTTCTTGAGGCCTATTTGAAATTCGACGAATGGCTAAAGGCCGAACACCCGATTGAAGCTGCCAGAAGCGCCAAGAAAACGTTGAAATTTACATCCTGACGACCAAGATTCGAGGCTAAATTAAACCCGCTAAGGCGGGTTTTATCGTTTTAAAACTTACTGCGCGGCCGAAGCAGGCTTGCAATCAGAATATACGTAGCCTTCTTTGGTATTTCGCATCACGTAGCTGTCGCTAAATTTGGCAAATACCATCCCATCAAGCGTTCTTGCAGAGAAAATCTGCCCGCCATCGGGCGTCTTAATTCCTTTCAGCATCGGGCTGGTCACCGACGCGCCATTGGGGCTAAAGGTGAAACTATTGCCGTTATCAATAACCTGAGCGTTGTTGGCAATATGCTCGGACTGTACATCTCCGCCTGCGGCTTCTGTGCTGTGAGTTTCAGTGCAAAGCAGAACCTGAGCAGCCGAAGCGGTGAACGGTGCCGAAAGTATGAGAACAATTGATAATATGGATTTTTTTAGCATACCACCCCCTTACGATTCATATGCTCAGAGAATAGCATCCGCGATGCATAACGGAAAAGCCCCAGGGAGAACATTAGATGAACAGCAAAGAACGCCTTACGGCCAGATACCGAGCTAAATGCGCGGCAGAAAATAAGTTTACACGATACATCGGCGCTAAATTAGCCGGCTGCAATGAACGCGTTGATAAGGCAACGCTTCCTTTATCTGTTCGCAGTGACTCACCTTCTGACTCACAGGAATTTTACTTTCGTCCAATTGGCATTTATCCCTCCAGAACATTAACCGCAAGGTAAATACACGCTGCAGGCGTACTGCAAATGAATGTATAAATTACTTATCGACCTGTTATTCACTCTCTGAAAGATAAACCTACGCGTAATAGAATTATTGAATCATTTATCTGGATCGGTAAAACCTTGAGATAAAAAGGAGATCCATGATAAAAACTTTAAATAAATTGAATATAATCGACACTGTTAATAACAAATAATAGAACCAAGGAATAATCCATGTTTATAAAGTTCACCGTAACCGTTGAAAATATTAACGGCCACGGATTAATGCAAACGTGAACACCCTGTGTGGTCATTATTAACACAGAACGCATAGTAAGACTCTTACAACCATCCGGCGAGGATTACACTATCATTCGCCTTACAGGCGGAACAAGATATGGCGTTATCCAGACCGAAGTGAAGTATTCACTTCACTCACCGTGTCCTCTTAATTACGCCACCTCGTTAAAAACATGAAAACAAGAGGTCGCCAATGGCGACCTTTTTTTATGTCTGCGGCAGCAAGGTTCATAAAATAGATAAGAAGAGAAGCGCATGAAAATAATGATTGAGGGTGATACCGAACACGCCCACCTTGTTGCCGCCAGCAAAGCAATTGATGAGCATAAAAAGAAATACGGGACTGGGAATAAATACCCTCCTTTTACCTACTGCATCCGCTACCGCAAAAGGCTATTTCAGGTTGAGGTCACCAATAGCAATAAATATCACCTGGCCCACGTCATTACAGGCCACCGTGAGCTCACCAAAGTTCATTACGGAGAAAGAGATTAAAGCGCGGTTTCCTGCTGAATTTTCGCAGGTAAATGACTATATCCATAAGTTTCTCTTATGCTCAAAAAAACGTCAGGATTTCAGTCAAAAATAGCCTCTTAAAACATTAAGAAGTCAAGCGTATAAATCACAGAACATTAACAAAAGTGAAGTAAGCCTGAAGGATATAGGGTTTTATACTAGAGAATCATAAACATATGAGATGTGATGGGCCTGCAGGGATGGCGAAACTAACTTTATCATAAAAAATAAAAAAAATTTATATACGATACAAGTCAATGATTTAAATCAATTTTTAGTCATAATTTTACATTAAATTACAAGTACCCCCCTTTACTAACAAAGATGAATGTGTGAAAAAAAAACAACATATCAACTAGAATTCGTTTAACAAACCTTAAGCAACCGCCGATCCAACCGCCGTAACAGTGTAACGAAAGTTAACTATCAAAATTTCGCCACTGACGCGCCTGGAGGCAACTTTCGGCATGTTGTTTGAATGTTAGACAATTAGGATCATGAGATAGGGTTAAACAGACGCTGTGCTGTGGCGTAAAGCTTGTGCATTTACGCTCATCGGGAAGGATGTATTTTATACAGCAGAACGCCTGCAAAGTTCTTTCACCAGTAATTAATTTGTTTTGCAGGAAAATAACTATCTTTCGACAAAACATTGCTTGACGAAAAAAAATTTAAAAAATTTTGAAGTCAGCGCTAACTGCTTATTTTAGAAATGCCTTATTCCATTCAGCAAAATGGAGATAAAGGGAAACAGGGAAATAGCTGTCCCTTAGGTGACAGGAAACGTCGTCAAAGTCTTTTCTTGAATCCTGGAATCAGTTGATAAGGATTGTTCACTATCCGGATCCAACAATATCCTTCTGAGTCTGTAGTTAATCGGATGTGTACTTAATTAAAGAAGTTATTGTTACCTGAAGTTACTGTCACTAGTTGTTACCCAAATAAGGAGTTAAAGATGAACATTAGCCAAGACTATAATGTTACCTTGAGAACATGGGAGCCTGAAGACGTTAAAGGCTATTCAGAAATGGCATCAAACCAAGAAGTCATGAAGTTTATCTCATCAGGAAAACCCCGTACCAAAGAGACTATCGAGCAAGAGATTGCGCGATTCCGTGCTTCTCAGGAACAGTATGGTTTTTCACGTTGGGCAGCGACCTTAGGCGAAGAACATCGCTTTATGGGCTTTGCAGGCTTCGAGAAAAAAGAGTACGGCATTAATTTTGGTATGCGTTACGACTCACAGTGGTGGGGAACGCCTTGGCCGTTTATTGCTGGTCATCTGGCTTTAAGCTATGCCTTTGATAAATTGGGTCTTGAAGAAGTTTATACCCTGACCAATATCAAGAACGTCAAAGCCATCAATATGAATATGAAATACCTTGGCCTTAAAACACTCGATGACGGAATTTTTGAGACTGAATTTGGTCCTCATCAACGCATTATCCTCACACAGAAACTCTTCCAGTCAGTGCGTGAAATGAACGAAGGAAAAATCATCAAATTAGTGGGATCCAAGCGTTATAGCGAAAACAGAATAAATTGAAGGCTTTCTTGTAATGAAAAATGATGATGTGATCCTTCTTTGCGACCACGCCGTGTTCCAGGGGGAAAAAAAGAACCCGATTTTATGGGCTCTTTGGTTCCCCTTGGGCATTTTGGTTGCGTTATGCAGGGTAACCCTGCTAGTGATTTACACAGTACTGATTCAAGCCTGTTCCGTTGAAACAAAGAAAAAAAGTTATATCAGACTACTTCGTTTAATAGGTATCAAAGTTACCTCGAACCTGGACTATGACACAGTTAAAAAACACACAAACGGTTGCGTGGTCGCGGCGAATCACATCAGTGTTTTCGACCACTTCCCCGCGCTGGCTATGCCTTTGAGCACGCTGATGGTCCATCATGTTGACAGCATTGCTGGCAAGGTAATGGGATTCTTGCTGTTTAAAGGCTCGGGTTCAGCATACTGGCAAGTTACCGATCTCAAACAAATGGTAAAGAAATTCCGAGAATGGAAAAAGTCGCCCGATGGCGTTGCGCTGTATGTAACCCCCGAAGCCACCATTAACAATAGGCGGGGGCTTTTTCGTTTTCGTCATGATTTCCTGGTAAGAGGTCGCCCGGTTGTTCCAATGGCGATGACTCTTCGACTGCCTTTTGGACTGTCGCCAAACCCGATAGACTCCTCGGGCATAGCAAAATTTCTTCGTTTATTGACCAGTCCGACGCTTCATTTCAATTTGGACTATCTTGACACGATACCGGCTTATGTTTCAGAAGCCGAATCGGGCACCCCCCAGGAATACGCCGACCGGATTCAACAAAGCATCGCCCAGCATTTAGGTATCCCCGCCACCCATGTTACTCGTGAAGAAAAACATCAATATCGCGCAGGGAGAAAAAAATAATGGATGTCATCTTCGATTTTGACTTCACGCTCATGCCTGAGGAAAGTACCGTCGAAGTGTTGAAGCTTGCCCTTGCAGCCGATGCACAGCGTGCAGCCCTGATGCAGAGACTTGCTGACATCGCACCTAGGGCCCTGGCAGGCAAAGCGAGTTTGGCGGAAAACCTCTTCATGCTACAAATGGCAAGGAGAATCAAAAGAAGCCACATCAAACAGTATGTTGAGAACAGCCGAGATCGTTTGCCGGCTGTTTTTCACGAATTGTTTAGCAAGCTCAAACAAGCGAATGCCACTATCCATATTATTTCAGGGGGTTATGAGGAATGGATTAAACCGCTGGCAACTGAATGGGGCATTGCGCCCGAGAATGTTGTCGGTAATCGATTCCTCTGGTGGCGTAATAGCGTCATTGGCCTGCGCCCTTCTCCGCTCTGGTCTTCAAAGAAAAGTAAGTCCTTCATCGTTGAAGAGTTACGTAAAAAGAAAATAATCACTAGCCCGGCAATGATTATTGGGGACGGGACTGCCGACAGAGATGTCTGGAGCCGAGGCGGAGTACGCTGGTGCGTTCTGGCTGAATACTATAACAATGCTAGCCTGAAAGATGGCGATAACTGTTTTAGGGCAGCCACACCGGAAGAAATGTGCCAAAGCGTTCTGGAAATTGTTCACACCAGTAAAATCCGCTCGGAGCCTGTTGCCGAACTAAACTGAGTTTTTCTCTGTTCTTTTTCACAGGGCCGCAGCGCCCTTCGACTGACGCCAGCGAGGTAACTTCTGGCGTCAGTTCTGAATCAGGCCCCAAGCTTGCCGTTAAGCTTCCTTTCCCGCATTCAATACGCGCGGCAGGTTGAGTTCAATCCAATCACTCAGGTGAATGACCTGCTCGTAGACTTCCAGCCCAAGCGGGGTTAACCGGTACTCGGTGTGCGGGGGCATCACGGGCAGCATGGTGCGATGAATGAAGCCGTCCTTTTCAAAAGTCTGTAACGTTTGCGAAAGCATTTTTTCGCTAATACCGCTGATTTTCTTTCTAAGTTCACTAAAGCGCAGCGTCTCTCTATCAAGAGCAATAAGCACCAGGATCCCCCATCGGCTGGCAATATGCTGGAGTATTTCGCGAGAAGGACAATTTAAATCAAGTAGCTCACCTTTCCTAAATGGATGATTCAAAACACCCTTTTCGCTCATCGCCATTTTCCTCTCAATAAAATCAATACTAACCAAATGGTAAGTACTTACCTTTATATAGTGTATATTCTATAGTGCTCTCCGTACAGAGTTTCGATGGCTATACTTTTATATACGCCTGCTGTTCGGCAGGCTATCTTCGGAAAATGGAGAACATTATGATTGCAGTTACGGGTGCAACAGGTCAGTTAGGTCGTCTGGTAGTCGAAGAATTACTGAAAAATACGCCTGCGAATGAAATCGTTGCGGCAGTGCGCAACCCCGCGAAAGCCCAAGATCTCAACGCGTTGGGCGTGGATGTTCGCCAGGCTGACTACAGCAAGCCTGAAACATTAAAAACCGCTTTTAGCGGCGTCGATAAACTGCTGCTGATTTCGTCAAGCGAGGTGGGCCAACGTACCGCACAGCATCAGGCCGTCATCGATGCCGCCAAACAGGCCGGCGTTAAACTCATCGCTTATACCAGCCTGCTCAATCTTGACTCGTCTCCGTTATTGCTTGCCAAAGAACATCGCGATACCGAAGCCGCATTGAAGTCGTCTGGCGTACCTTACGTGCTGCTGCGTAACGGCTGGTATACAGAAAACTATGCCGCAAGCATTGCACCCTCACTGGCCCATAATGCCTTTATCGGCTCTGCCAGCGACGGACGTATTTCTTCCGCTCCACGTGCCGATTACGCGCGTGCGGCGGCAAAAGTACTACTTTCTGAGGCGCAGGAAGGAAAAATCTACGAACTGGCCGGCGATCAAAGTTATACGCTGGCGGAATTTGCCGCTGAAATCGCTCGCCAGTCTGGCAAAGAAGTGAATTACGTCAATCTGCCGCAGGCGGACTTTGCCGCTGCACTGAAAGGAGCAGGTTTACCAGAGGGTCTGGCTGATGTTCTCGCGGACTCAGACATTGGGGCAAGTCAAGGTGCACTGTATAATGACAGCCAGACTCTGAGCCGTTTACTGGGCCATGCGACGGGCGCTTACCAGGACGTGATTGCCAAATCACTCAACGCGCTTTAAGGCGCGTAGGTCGCGAAGAGCTAGGGAACCACCATTCCTATTTCACGCCTTGCGTGTCGAGAGAAGAATGCTGGTTTCCGTATTATAAAAATCCCTTCAATTCGCCGAATACGCCCGAGAATTTGATCGAAAATTTCCAAATTATCTGCCCCTAATTCCACCAGCAAGTCCCATTTTCCATTGGTGGTATGCAGAGTATGCACCGCCGGTTCTCCCCTCAACTGCTGAATAATCACCGACGCTTTCGCTCCCTCAACCGCCACGTTCATGCAGACGAATACGGTATTGATGGTAAGGCATGCTGCGTTTATGAGTAATCAGGAGACACAGCCAAGCAACGCCTTTCAGAAACGGCTGACCGGTATCAGAGACGTGCAGATTCAGGCGCAGATTGCCTTCGACAGCTATGTCAGGGCATTGAGAAGCGTCGATATCGATGTGCATATCGTTGATGACGTCGCCGAGCACGGCACACCGGACTCGCTCTTTCCAAATAACTGGATTGCCACGTTGGAAGATGGAACGCTTTATCCCTTTCCAATGGAGGCTTCCAATCGCCGCCGTGAGCGTCGACAGGAGATTATCAACCGGCTAGTCACTGATTTTGTGGTGAACAACCGCGTTTACCTCTCTGCTCACGAGCTTAAGGGGCACTCCCTTGAGGGCACAGGGTCGGCAGTCGTCTTGCGATTGTCTGTCTCGATGCCCTGCCTTCACTGGTTGAGCGCCAGCGGCGGCGCGCGTTGCATGCTGTGCGAAGTGTTTCTGAAAAGGTGTGTGGCTATGGCTGATTAGCCGACGCCGATGTTTGCTGGTTAACCCAAGTTGTTTGCGGATAGTTCATTCGAGCATCTTTTACCCTGGGATGTGACGTTAGTAACCCAATGTCCATGCAGAAAACGGGGGCATATTAAATGCCCCCGTCTGGGGTGTTACGCCGTCGAACACCCTAATTTATTAAGCTGGATAGCCTCTCTGCCGTTTAACCGGACAGCGATATTGGCAGCAGTCTGTTAAGGTTATTGTTTCTGCCACAGGGAAGCCAGGCCTGGCATATGCGGTGCCCAATGGCTTGCTGACAGGTGACCTTGCAAACAACGATAAACGGCACCGTTATCAGTCACCATATCCCCCGGTTTGTACTGCTTATTTGACACCCAGCTGTCACCACCAACGTCGGGTACTGATTTAGCTTTTACTACGACAGAGACATCAGCATGGCTCTGCAACTGTCCATCACTTACCTTCAGGGTAAAGACTAAGGTTTCATCTTTTTGCACATCAGGCGTCGTAAAGGTTGTCTTCACGCTGTTAGGATGGCTTAAGGTGACTTTTTTGCCTGATTTCTGCGCCCAGCTATAGGTCAGAGTATCGTTATCAGGATCGTGTGAAGCGGAGCCATTGAGCGTAACCTTCTGGTTGCTCTCTACTGTTTGCGCCGAGCCTGCATCCGCTACCGGTGCATTGTTGCCAGCCTGCTCTGCCTGATGTTTGATGATGATATCAAACGGCGTTGAATTGCGTTCTCCATCGTTAACCGTCAGTTGGAAATGCAGCGTTTCTGTCTTACCTGGAGCAGGAAGAGAGAAAAAGGCCTTGTCATGCTGGGAGGTTAGTTTGACTTTTGAACCGCTAATTTGCTTCCAGTGGAAAGTTAATGGCTGTTGTTCTGGATCTGATGAAGCTGAACCGTCTAGCTCTACGTGACTAGCTGCGCCAACAATCACTTGCGGGAAGCTTACCTTTGCCACAGGAGCCTGATTAACGTCGCCAGGTGACGCATTTTCAGCGGCGTCTTTCATCTCTAATACATAATCAACCTGCTTATCGGCTTGCATATTCAACGTTGGTGAAGCACCGAGCGCCCATACGAAGAATCCGCCAAAATTATTTTCCGCCTGCCAGCCAGCACGATAAATATTATTTGCACGAGGTTCAACAAAGCGTCCATTAGGACCCCACTGATCGTTAATAGTATTACCGAGAATAATTTTCGATTTATCACCCAGCACTTTACTATAATTTTCCATGGCGACTTTATATTTAAAATCAGGGCCTGCATCATAGGTCATTACGTTAAAGAAATCGAAAAGACTTTTACCTTCTTTAAGGAGAGTTAATACTTCACCCGAGTGATCGGTTTTGCCGTTATAGGAACATTCTGCAGTGAGATTATCAAGACAACTGACCGGATCGGCACCCACGTGATAAGTCGTCAGACTTAGCAACTTACCGCTGTTTGCCCCTAACAACGCACGTACGCGTGTTGCCAGTTTCAACAGATTATGATTTTCTTCTTCTGTCAGACGAGCCTGTTTTTCATAATCAAAATCTACACCATCCAGGCGGATTGTTCCAACCTGCTGATATTGACCATTTTTTTTGTAAACTGGAAAATCCTTTTTCAGGAGTTTCACCAGACCTTGCGCGATCTTTTCGCGGCTGTTCTCATTGTGAAGATCTGCCCACAGACCTTCGCCTTTTTCACCCCCAAAGGCCAGCATGAGTTTTAAATTTGGATTATCAAATTTAGCCTGGGTCCAGTTGAGATATTCCATCGGTTTCCAATAGGTATCGCTTCCGGAATTAAACATGTTGTCAGAACCTGAGATATTACCTTGGGCATCCCAGGAACCAAAAGCGAGCAGAAGGGTATCTACTTCACTCTTTTTAATCAGCTCCGGCGTCATATTAGCGGCGCCCCATGAAGTCAGGTAGCTTATAGTACGCTGGTTATCGGCAGCATGCGAAGAAGCGGCAAATAATGAAGCACTGATAATAAGGGATAGTGTTAATTTTTTCATCGTCGGTTATTTTCCTAAAATTATTGACCGGCGAACAATAGCAAACAAATCCTAGAGAACTTTGGCGTTCTAACTAAGAACTTTCGCTTATAGGGGGGATATTTAAATAAGATTAATAATCTCTTGGCGGTAGTTCGTTTGACCGGCGATTGCCTACGGCAGGGGAAAGAAATTGGAGTCGCGATGAAAATGCACCAGGGTCCTGGCGGGTTAACGCTGCGTAATGGGGGAAGAGGCTCTGCCCTGCTGTGCAGGGCAGAATTCAACAAGCGTCGATTACTCTTTTAAGTGCTTTGGCACTGGCGGCGTACCGTGGGTATGGAAGGTTTCGATGGTCTTGAGCCCCCATGCCTGCCCTTTCTTACGCTCGGCTTCTGTCCATACCACGGTTTGCCAATCGGGTGCCAGAATCAGGCGAGCGCCTGAGTTTGCCAGCTCCACGCGGTTGCCCGCGGGCTCCCAGACATAAAGGAAGAACGTGCCCTGAATTGCATGCTTATGTGGGCCGGTCTCAATGTGTACGCCATTTTCTAAAAAGATATCGGCAGCACGAAGAATGTCTTCACGGGTGTCTGTCGCGTAGGTGACGTGATGAAGACGAGCATTGCCGCCACCATGCTCTTCGGTACAGGCCAAATCGTAGGTTTTATTATTGATGGTAAACCAGCAGCCGCCGATGCGGCCGTTGTCCAGCTGAATCATCTCGGTTACTCGCGAGCCGAGGCAAAGCTCCATAAAGTTTTTGAATTCGCTTACGTCTGCCGCCAGCAGATTAAGGTGATCTAAACGGCGAGGAGAGGCTCCACGTCCATGATAGCGCTGCGCCAGGTTTTTAAGCGCCGGGCGTTCACTCCCCTCGGCCACATAGCGCACGGTGTCATAGTAAATCTCGAATACGTGGCCGAAAGGGTCCGCAAAGCGGAAGGCCCGACCGTGCCCCTGGTCGTCGTCCACCCATCCAATCACTTCATATTTGCTGGCTTCGACAGCTGCAACACGGCGCATCAACGCCGCTTCCGAGGAGGCACGATATGCGATATGTCCAACGCCGGTGGTGTGGTGGCGCGTGAGTTTCAAGGAATGGAATTCGTAGTCATCCCAGGCTCGCAACCATGCATGATTCTCATCCTGAGCCGAAACGGTAAGGCCATATACATTGACGAAGAAATCGAGGCTCTCTTCAAATTTGTCCGTGTACATTTCAACGTGGGCCAGATGTGCAATGTCATAGCAGGGTTCTGGAAGTTGCTGCGCCATAATAATCTTCCTATTGTGTAGGCATACAGAGTGTCACACTAGGTTAACCGGCGATTGTAAGGCGGGTCTGTTGGCTTAAGTTTATAGAGGTATGACTTCCATTTATACTGTGACTGCGATAACAACCTGATTCATCGAGGTATAGCGCATCTCAAGCCCCGTCCCTATAAGCAATAAAATTATTTACTGTTCCGCCCCCGTAGCGGCTGAAGGCGTTCAATGAGTAGGAAAACCTCCAGCTTATGGTCGACTTCGGTGCCAGGGGACTTATTCTGCCACTTGAAGTCCCCTGTTAAGCAGGCTAGCCTGCTTATATCAAAGGTAAGAAATCTCTCTATGACAGGTGATATCGGCAATGGCATTGATCCCAAGAAATTACGCACGGATGGAAAGCGGCTACCGTGAGAAAGCATTAAAACTCTTTCCGTGGGTGTGTGGACGCTGCTCGCGAGAGTTTGTGTATTCAAACCTGCGTGAATTAACGGTTCACCACATCGATCACGATCATACCAATAACCCAGAGGATGGCAGCAACTGGGAATTATTGTGTCTGTATTGTCACGATCACGAACACTCGAAGTACACCGAAGCTGACCAGTATGGTACAAACGTCGTTGCGGGAGAGGACGCGCAAAAAGATGTTGCCGCGGCAACCTATAATCCCTTTGCCGATTTAAAATCGATGTTGAATAAAAAGTAGTACATCCAGCCAGTTAGCCGCTCTTGACCCCATGGGTTCCACATGGATCCCGTGGGAGAGACCCTCCTGTAACAACGTCAGTCCTGTCTTTACAGCAGATCATGAACATGCCTCATGTTTCAATGAAATTAAATCACTTTTCCTCAATCAACGACTCTGGCATAAAATACACATTATTATTGGCTGTAGACAATAGCTAGTCCACTGAATAAGAAAGCCATAAAACAAAAAATTGGAAATCCTGAAAAAGCAAGACGTAAATTCAGGTTTCATATCAGAAATTAGGATACCAGATCACGATGAATAACGATTTTACATTTACGATTAAGAGCATTTCTTTCGATGAGAATTATAACCCATCTGAAAATACGCGCCTCACGACCAACTTTGCTAATTTAGCCAGAGGGGAGAAGCGTCAAGAGAATCTGCGTAACGCCTTAACGATGATTGATAATCGTTTTAATTCCCTGGCGCATGAAAATAACCCCAATGGCGATCGTTATTCTGTCGAACTTGAAATTATTTCCGTTGAGCTGAATATTGATATTGAAGGCAAAAGGAAGACTTTCCCAGCTATTGAAATATTGAAAACGAATATTGTTGATAAAAAAACGCATCAACGTACCGAAGGGATTGTAGGCAATAATTTCTCCTCTTATGTGCGAGATTATGATTTTAGTGTATTACTCTCTGAGCATAACAAGAATCAGTCGACGTTTAACATTCCAGAAAATTTTGGCGACCTGCACGGAAATATATTTAAATGTTTTGTTAATTCAGAGGCTTACAAAAAGCACTTTAGTAAGCAACCGGTTATATGCCTGAGTGTTTCAAGTAAAAACACCTATCATCAGACTGACTATCAGCACCCTGTATTGGGCGTTGAATATCAGCAAAATGAACTGTCCTTGACTGACCAATATTTCAATAAAATGGGGTTGCAGGCGCGCTATTTTATGCCTTCCAATAGCGTAGCACCTTTAGCGTTTTATTTTTCTGGTGATCTCATTAATGATTACACCGATCTTGAACTTCTCGGTACTATCAGTACGATGGAAACTTTCCAAAGGATTTACCGACCTGAGATCTATAATGCCAATTCCCCGGCAGGAAAAGAATACCAGCCAAATTTGAATAACCAGGATCATACATTAACTGAAATTGTTTATGATCGAGAAGAACGTAGCCGCTTAGCCATTGAGCAGGGAAAGTTTACTGAAGAATACTTCATCAAACCGTACCAAACTATTCTTGAACAATGGTCTGCTCATTACGCTCTTTGATTAACTAAAAACACAAGGTCATTTATTATGAAAATTTTGTTACCTACTTCGACTGCGGGCAGTTTGCCTAAACCTTCATGGCTTGCACAGCCTGAGACACTTTGGTCACCTTGGAAATTGCAAGATGAAGAACTAATTGATGGCAAACAGGATGCGCTGCGTTTGTGCCTACAGGATCAGCTCCAGGCAGGTATTGATATCGTCAGCGATGGCGAGCAAACGCGTCAACATTTTGTGACTACGTTTATTGAGCACCTCAGCGGCGTTGATTTTGAGAAACGTGAGACGGTAAGAATTCGTAATCGCTACGATGCGAGTGTCCCGACGGTCGTGGGTGCAGTGAGCCGCCAAAAGCCCGTTTTTGTGGAAGATGCCAAGTTTTTACGTCAGCAAACCAAGCAACCGATTAAATGGGCTCTGCCAGGTCCAATGACCATGATCGACACCCTGTATGATAGCCACTACAAAAGTCGCGAAAAACTGGCCTGGGAATTCGCCAAGATCCTTAATCAAGAAGCCAAAGAACTCGAGGCTGCCGGTGTTGATATCATCCAATTTGATGAGCCAGCGTTTAATGTGTTCTTTGACGAGGTGAATGATTGGGGCATTGCCGCGTTAGAACGAGCAGTTGAAGGTCTTAAATGCGAAACCGCTGTGCATATTTGCTATGGCTACGGCATTAAGGCCAATACCGATTGGAAAAAGACATTGGGGACAGAATGGAGACAGTACGAAGAAATCTTCCCTAAACTGCAAAAATCTAGCATCGATATCATTTCACTAGAGTGTCAAAACTCTCGCGTGCCAATGGATCTGATTGAGCTGATTCGAGGCAAAAAAGTTATGGTTGGGGCTATCGATGTGGCAACCCATAACATTGAGACACCAGAAGAAGTCGCCGATACTCTGCGCAAAGCGCTACAGTTTGTTGATGCAGACAAGCTCTACCCTAGCACCAACTGTGGCATGACCCCGTTACCGCGTCGAGTCGCAAGAGGCAAGCTGAATGCGTTAAGTTTAGGCGCACATATTGTTCGAAAAGAACTTTCGAACAAATAAGCTTGCCAAAAAGTAGCTCATTTTAAAAAAGCTCAGTCCGGTTGGCGCGATGTGATTAATCGCACCGTATCCAAAATCCTTCACCGGACTGAGCGTTTACGCTTCACTCGCTGTCAATCTTGATAACGATTTTACCTAATGCACCACGTGAAAGCGGTTTAAACGCCTCAACCGTCTCGCTGAAGCTGAAAACCTGTTAAATGACCGGCTTAATATAGCCGGTATCCCCGAACTCTCCCCTGCTCCCTTTTTGGTTCAACACTGGATTTAATCGAAATTTTAGGTAATCTAAAGAACTCATGTACTAGTTAGATGGATTAAAAATGAATTTTTCGTCAATAGAAGACGTTAGAAATCGCATCGATCAAATTGATAGTGAATTGGTTAAATTGATCGCCCAACGCAGCGAGTGCGTCAAAGCCGCTGCCGCTTTTAAAACCGACCACGCGTCCGTTCGTGCTCCTGACCGGGTCCAGCAGGTTATCGATAAAGTGCGTAAACAGGCCACCGAAGCAGGGCTTCCCGAAGTCATTATCGAGAAGGTCTATCGCACCATGGTAGGCGCGTTTATCGATTATGAACTCGAGCAACATGACACATTGCAACAGAAAAAAGCCTGACATCGTTCGTCGATATTCTATCGAGCCGGTGTCAGGAACCTTGATATCGGCTAAAAATAGCAGTGCTATGGACATCGCAGCGAAAACGAAATTAGAAGGCCAACCCGCCCAGAGGTGGTATCCTTACCTCCAGACCGTCACTCTCAGCCCAGCCTGTTTTCTCTGATTATTGATCACAATGGCTGAGAAATACGCCAACCAGGTGTTTTTTTAACGGCATGTTTTACAAGACAATTAAATTCAGATTAAGGCCTTAACCCGCAATGCGAGACAAAAGCGTTCAGCCCACTTTCTACTCACGACTATTGATATCTAAAGTTAGAATGCTGAAATTTATGAAAATTATTTTACTAAAATCTTAATCTGTACTCAATTATGTACTCACCTACTTTTTCATGACGTTTAATTCCATGATTCTCACATCAATGGGCAATCATCAAACTCCTCAGTGCACACATCATTGATGATATGTGTTTCCCCACCCCAGGCGATCGTTTCTATCCCCTCGGTCTTCTCATCTATAAGTTGACCTGCTCCTCGCTGATTAACACACAGTAATGCTGTTAATAGCTGTGGTGATTCATTAATTCCGCTATTCGCTTACAGCGGACTTTGACGATCATAGATGTCCGCTCCGTGCCAGAAGCGGACATCTAGGACATTACAAGCGTTAGGTCATATGAAGACATTACTAACATCGGGGTGTACTAATCAACGGGGAGCAGGTCAATTTGCGAGCAATGAAAACCACAATTTGCCCGTAAACGAAGCCGCTTAAGGCAGTCAGCAGAGTCGCACCGATATCCTTAAGTCTAACTGTTATTTGGGGTGTACAGTAAACTTACAATCATCGGCTGTTACATACGTTATTTTCCTTAAGATAAAAAGCACAATATCAATCAGGGTTGCCTATTACCCTTGACCAAGTTTTCATCAGGGGTTCGACAAACAAAGTGATCTCCTGAAGTGCTGCAACAGGAAATCAACGTAGAAGCGGATTTTTGGTAGCTGTTGGCGGTCTGCGAAGGTCAATATATGCACCGGCTTAGCCAATGGTTGAAACTCTGACATCAGGACTATCAGCTTTCCTTGTTGCAAATCGTCTGCCAGCAGGACCTCCGGTTGCATGATAATTCCAAGCCCGTTTAATGCCGCACTTCTCAATGCTTCTCCATTGTTGATAGCCATAGCAATATTTACCGGCAACTTGATGGGCTTGCCCTCTCGCTGAAGTGTCCATTCACTCCCTGCAACGGGATGGGCAAATCCAAGACATCGATGTTGACTCAATTCTTCCGGCGTCATGGGTTTTCCTGCCCTTTCTATGTATGCAGGAGACGCGCACACGATAGAACGATATGCCGCCAGCGGGCGGGCAACCAGCGTATTTACATGCTCGAGTTCGCCGACCTTAATCATGACATCGAGACCTTCTTCTGCCATGTCCATCGATTTATCGCTGAGCACCAAATCCATTGTTACATCAGGCCATGTCGTAAGAAATTGAGCTGTAACCGGCGAAAGCGCATGGACGCCAAAAGAGACAGGGCAACCTACTCTCAGTTTTCCACGTGGATTCTTGTGTAAAGCCAATGCCAGTGACTCGCTATCTTTGATATCAGCTAAAATCCGTTGGCAACTTTGGTAATACTCGAGACCAAAATCGGTAAGGCTTTGGCGACGCGTTGTACGATTAAGTAGGCGAACGCCGAGATGTTCCTCCAACGCTTTTATATGCAGCCCGACCATCGTCCCACTGAGCCGCAGCTCTTCGGCAACCGCGCTAAAACTTCCCCGTTCCACCACGCGGACAAACACCGCCATACTTTCCAGTTTATTCACGATTATCAAGCCAGACTTGTTAAAGATGAAAATATACCGCTGTTTATCAAACTTTGTCAGCGAGTTTTAATGGACCTTCACTTAACAGGGGAACGCTAAAAATGATTACAAATCCGGAACTGCGCGAGCGGGGAATGAGATTGTTTAACGAATTGTACGGTAATGGTGCGGGAGAAGAACTGCGAAAGGACATGGCAGATCTGTGCCCCGATTTTACTGATATATCAATCGAATGGGCTATGGGAGGCATACTTGCACGCCCTGGGCTGGACGCCAGAACGCGAGAGCTGGTTGTGATTGCTTCTTGTGTCACACTGGGCCATACGGTCCCGCAATTGCGGGCGCATACACAGGCAGCACTAAATGCAGGCGCAAGCCGCGAAGAAATTATCGAGGCTGTCTTGCAGCTACTGTTTTATGCCGGAGGCGCGGCGGTGCGCAATGCGCTGGTTAATATACGCGATATTTTAAATGCGCCTTTAAAAAGCCAAGAGAAGATCTCCTGACAGGATTTTAGCATTACATAACTTGCTAAAAATGAAGCCGATGTCTTAAAGCTCGGGGCATCAGTAATAATGGATCTGTTGCAGACTTCACCGCTTTGCGGGAGTGGGGCTCATTATATGAAAAACGAACCGGGTCGTGCAGCTATGAGGGCCATCTTACCGTTTTTTCAAAAGTCCGTCCCCAAGGCCAGATCAGGCTGACCAGTGGCGAAGATATGCATCATTTCCTGACTCAGTGCTGATTAAGTCAGTCTTGTAGATGTCCGATCTTCGCTCATAGCTGCCCTTGATCCTTCAGCGGACAGGTCAGGGTCATCAGCGCACATTAAAATGATCAAGGAATCTTTGTTCCGGGGTCAGTTTTAGTAACCACTACAGTTTTTTGCTCATAAAGACGGTCGTTCCACCTTTGAACGGTTCACGTCTATCGATTTCATATCCGAGCGCCGTATATAATGCGATGTTCGCCTCGAACGCCTCGTTCGTCTGCAGGCGAATTTCCCCAAGCTCCGCTTGAGCTGCCTTACTTTCAACATGTGCCAGCAATGTACGGCCGATTCCGATTCCTTGCCGGTGGGGATGTACCGCAACATTTTCGATCCAAAGATGTTCGGCCTGGAGCCATATTTCGATCAGGCCGACCACTTCCCCTGCGACAATGGCGAGGTCAATGTCATGCTCACGGATGGCCTTATTAAAATCGGCCGTCATCGGAGTCGGTTCACGACCAATGACCGGAATCCATTTGGAATAGGCCGCGCGCACTATCTCACGCAACAATTCCGCTTCATTTTCTTCCGCTCGGCGGACCGAAAGGGCGACGTCAAGCGATTTGCTCATATAAACTCCTTGAAGCTCGGCTACCACTAACATGTGCAACATAGCAGGCTTTGCAGTTTTTCGACGAATTAACACCAGATTGGCACCACCAGTTTGACGTTGCAACTGCCAGATTACTGACACTGGATAAAATAACCAAAGTGTACAGTTGGAGGAGAAATGAGGTAAGAAGGCGTGCTAGCGGCCTAGCTTTTAGGATTGACTCGATAGTTGGGATCTCCCCGTTATCATCAAATTCAACAGGTATGAAAGTCTCTACATCGCTCTCAGCAGACCTTCAGCGTCACGTGTTTGTCTGCTGTGTGCCAGAAGCGGACATTCATGACATCAATCCTTGTTAATCGACGTGGTGCGGCAATAGCCATTATTTAGTTAATCTGAATTATGGACATTCATGTCTGAAACCTTAAAAATCGTAAATCTATGGCTTACATTCTTAGGCAGAAAAAATATATGAGCGAAAAGCTGGAATTCATGTTGTTGGCACTTGAATCCTCTCGTCGGGCGTTACCATTATGCAGACCAAATCCACCTGTTGGATGCGTGATTGTCCATAAAGGTAAAGTGGTTTCCAAGGGTTTCACTCAATCTCCGGGCCACCATCACGCTGAGATAGACGCTATGTCGAAACTAACCTTGCCAATTGGTGAATGTGAGATATTTGTCACCCTTGAACCCTGCTCCTTTCAAGGCAGAACCCCCTCCTGTGCTTTGACGCTCGCAGAGCTTAAGCCACAACATATCTATATTGCTATAGAAGATCCGCATCCTAGGAATCGAGGGGAAGGACTCAGGATTTTAAAAAATGCAGGTGTTGGCTATACGCTCGGCATCGGTAAAAAAGAGGTAGAGGATTTTCTCTTATCTTATTTAATAAGGTCATAGTAAATCGCCTAAACAATCCCAAACTGATCAAGTCAGGAAAATTTGGGTTCGCTCACGCTCATATTGGACCTAATAAAGGTTCTGTCGCATTAAGACGTCGTGAGGTAACATGCTGTTTTTTTACGATGTTGCCTGACCATGTCCCTGATCCGAAAATCTTTCCAACGCCTGCATTATCCCCCCGATGTTATCGCCCAGTGTGTTCGCTGGTATCTGGCGTATTCCCTGAGCCTCAGTAATCTGGAAGAGATGATGGCCGAGCGCGGCATTGTTGTTGATCATTCGACGCTTCACCGTTGGGTCATCCGCCTGGTGCCCCTGTTGGATAAGGTGTTCCGACGGTATAAACGCCCGGTGGGTCGACGCTGGCGAATGGACGAAACCTACATCAGAGTCAGAGGGCAGTGGAAATACCTGTACCGGGCCGTCGATACCGCAGGGCAGACCATCGATTTCCTGCTGACCGCCAGGCGGGATGCCGGCGCAGCACTGCGCTTCTTTCGTAAGGCTATTCGCCACCACGGTGGGCCAGAAAGGGTAACCATTGATAAAAGTAGCGCCAATACGGCAGCGTTGGCCACACTCAATGCCGACAAACCCGATGAAGAAAGCATCACGATCAGGCAGAACAAATATTTGAACAACCTTGTGGAGCAGGATCACCGGAACATCAAAAGACGAACGCGACCCATGCTGGGATTCAAATCATTCCGGCGGGCACAGACCATACTTGCGGGTATTGAGCTGGTAAACATGATCCGTAAAGGACAGCTTCATCATCAAGCTGGCGAAGGATTGTCGTCTGCAGAACAATTTTATCTGCTGGCAGCCTGAAAAAACAGGTAGCGCAGATTTCATCATCTTCACTACGTTAACGCGACAGAACCTTTTCCTCTAGTGGCAGCAAAATCATGCTCAATGCCGCTAAACCGACAAGCGCTGGCATTAGTATCAGGATAAGACGTAGGCTTCTCTCCATCAGCCATCCAGCAATCAGCTTACCAATAAAATTAGCGATGCCAAATCCGAGTAGTATTAAAGACAAACAATCCACATCAAGTTGGGCAATATTTTCAAGAGCCGGACGAATATAGGTAAACAGTGCATACTGGCCAGTATGGGCAATCACACATCCCGTCATTCCCATCGCAATACCGGGGCAGCGGAGTAAATCCATGACAGATGCCGTTATCATCATTTTACGCAGAGCCATACCAGGAAGGGTAAATAGCTGGAAGAGCAGTTTCAGCATACCGACTAAACTTGCAGCGAGAAACGCACTACACCAGCCATAAAGCCCACCTAAATAGCTCCCCAAAGGGATCGAAAATACGGTACTGACAGCAATACCGCTAAAAATAATGGAAAGAGCACGCGGGACACTTTTAGCAGGGACCAGCCGCATAGCGACGGCAGCAACCATACTCCAGAATCCTCCCAGCGCTATGCAAGGGAGGTGCGAATGAGCATCGCAAGTCACTGAATTATCCAAGATAAAATCTCAATTGATACCGTTGTTCTTCGCCTCGGCTATGCCTCACAGGCAGCGTTTAGCAGAGCTTTTAAGTGCATCATTGGATATCCGCTAGGCGCTATGCGTCAGCGACCCGCGATAGGCGTTAATACAGTCAATGAGTGAATGTTATCTTTATCATTTGCGGGAGTCGCTGTAGGAGGCCGCACTCAACGAATTGCAATTTCCTTAATTTCCGCTTCTGACCGGCTTCTCATCAACTGCTCTGTTTCTTAGTCGTTATTATAATTTTTGCACCCGAGTGCAAAAATCGTTTGCACTCGGGTGCAAAAATTAACATAATCCCAACATTGCTTTTGTATGGACTTTTTTTATCGTACTTAACTGCGGGAATGTGCAATGAGAGGAGTTTCTTTTCGTCGACTTTTAACGTTCAATATCAGATCTGTATCTCTGACACTAAAATCAGGCTAATGACGAAAGAAACCAAAGCGCCAAAACCTTCGAAAGCCACGGCCAGCGATGTCGCCGAACTGGCGGGCGTGTCGAAATGGACGGTGTCGCGGGCGTTTACTCCCGGCGCATCAGTCTCCGACAAAGCACAAAAAAAAGTGCTGGCGGCCGCGGAAATACTCGGTTATCGCCCTAACCTGTTGGCACGCAGTCTGACCAAGAAAAGCACACACATCATTGGCGTTGCCATTGATGAGCTGAAAAACCCGCATTCGATGATGGTTCTCGATACGGTAACAAAAGCATTACAAACTCGCGGTTATATGACGTTGCTGCTCAACATCACCGAGGGCGAAAATTATCAGGCCGTGATTACGATGGCCGATCAGCTTCAGGTTGATGGCATTTTGTTTTTAGGTAACGTGCTGACCACCCAGCTTTACGATGTCGCTCACGCCATGCATCACATCCCGTTGGTGCAGGTTTGTCGTAACAGTGAGGAGCACCGCGGTGTCGATATTGTGAATATTGATGGTTATCAAGCCGGTCGCGAGATCGCAGAGCTGTTTCTCGCGCAGGGTTATCAGCGGTTTGGCTACATGAAAGGACCGGATGTCGGCTCTAACCACCTGCTGCGTATGGAAGGGTTTCGTGACGGGCTGGAGGCAAAAGGCGCGACGCTGAATGTCATGATGGTCGCCGGGCATTATGATCGCAACGCAGCGTATCAACAGATCACCGGGTACTGGCAGGCAACGCCCCGCGGAGAGCGTATTGAAGCGATGTTTTGTGAGAACGATATTCTGGCCATTGGCGTGCTCGAAGCGCTGATTGCGCGGGATCAACGGCACAGTATGGGCGTCATCGGCTTTGACGATATTGACGAGGCCAGTTCACCGGTCTGGCAGCTGACATCGTACCGTCAGCCAAGGGAAAAACTGATCGCCGAAGCGCTGAACCGGCTGATTGATGATAATCCGGATCCTGATGGCGACTGGCATCATGGGGAACTGATTATCAGGCAGTCACACCTGAAGAGGTAACAGAACGAACGTTGTTTCGGATCAGGATACTAAAATCTGACCGGAACAGTGATAGCAATAAAACATAATTGTGCATTTGAACTATTTATTCATTCTTAAAATAAAATACCGGGGAAACACTTCTCAGGGTTTCCTTCCTTAATATTTATCCTCTGGTGATAAATCATCAGCTTAATCATGTTTTTTAACAGGATCGGTTTTCTGTTGCCGCTCCGCAGGGATCTGCTTGCCTGAAATAAGCGGTTATAAAACAGTTAATAAAATGTCGTGCTATTGAAGGATATATTCATGAACCGAAGAGAAGCGCTCTTTTCACTGAGTTCACTGGTCGCCACCCTAACCGTGGTACCCAAACTGAGTGCGAAAGAAATGCACAATGTCCCGCTGGAAACACAGCTGACAAAAGATGTGTTGCCCGTCCCTGCCCTGCAAGGCGGCTATCAAGTATTAACCAACGAGACTGACCGCAAAAATCTGGCGGCTATTTTTGACCGGCTGATCCCCGCCGACGATCACGGTCCTTCTGCCAGTGAAGAAGGCTGCATAGAATTCATCGACAGCCAGCTCGCAAGCGACTACGGTGCAGGATCCGCGCTGTATCTGGTCGGCCCGCTGCGTCCGGAGAATGAAGAGAAACTGATGGGCAGTCCGCAATTTCTTTCCTCTCCGCGTGAGCGCTATATGACCGGACTGAAAGCCCTCGAAGCCTGGTCGCAGACTCACCACCACGCCTCCTTTTTTAGCCTCAATGCTGATCAGATCGATGCATTTCTGACTGATATGGAAGCCGGGAAAATTAATCTCGGTGCGGATGTCAATAGTCAGGCATTTTTTGAATTAATGCTGCAAAACGTTCGTGAAGGTTATTTATCCGACCCGCTCTATGGCGGAAATAAAACCATGGCCGGATGGAAAATGATTGGCTTCCCTGGCGCCCGTTATGACTACCGTCAATATATTGACCGTCGCGGTGAAGATTTAAAATTAATTCCCGTCAGCCTGATCCCGAACGATTAATTGCGGAGCAACAAGATGCCAGAAATAAGAAATAAAACCGACGTAGTGATCGTCGGATTAGGCTGGGCGGGTTCCGTCATGGCAGAAGAACTGACCCGCGCCGGACTGAACGTTGTTGCCATTGAACGCGGTGCATGGCGCGATACGTCCACGGATTTCCCGGTGGCAGTCGATCCGGATGAATTGCGCTGGCACACCCGTCGTCAGATCCTGCAGCCGATGAGTGTGGAAACCACCACTTTCCGTAACAACAGTAGTCAGGACGCCGCACCGGTGCGTAACTGGTCTGCCTTTCAGTATGGCTGGAATGTCGGCGGGGCCGGTACGCACTGGGCCGGAATGTCATGGCGCTTCCTGCCATGGGATTTCCAGGCGGCGAGCCAGACGCGTGAACGCTACGGCGCAGAGAAGCTCAAAGGCTTACAGGTGCAAGACTGGGGCATTACTTACGACGAAATGCAGCCGTATTACGATCGTTTTGAGCGCATCGCGGGTACTTCGGGTATCGCCGGAAACCTAAACGGTCAGCCGCAGAAAGGCGGCAATATTTTCGAAGGACCGCGTTCGCGCGATTACCCGACGCCGCCGTTAAAAGACACGCACTGGATGCGTAAATACCGCGAGACCACGAAAAAAATGGGCTATCACCCGTTCACTATCCCTGCCGGTAATATCTCGCAGGCGTACGTCAATCCGCTTGGCGTTACCATGGGGCCTTGCACCTATTGTGGTTTCTGTGATTTCCACGGTTGTGGCAACTTCTCCAAATCTTCACCGCAGGCCTGTATTTTGCCCGCACTGATGCGGCGCCCGAACTTTTCCGTGCTGACCGATACCGAAGTTTTACAGGTGGTCAAACACGACGATGGCAAGACCGCTAAAGGCGTACGTTTCATCACCAAAGAAGGCGTTGAAGGTTTCCAGCCTGCGGACGTGGTGTGCATCACCGCTTACCAGATGGATAACGTGCGCATGATGCTGCTCTCGAAAATCGGTGAACCATACGACCCGAAAACAGGCCACGGCACGGTCGGACGCAACTATAGCTATCAGACCTGCGCGACCGTCACTGGCTTCTTTGACGGCGAACGGATGAACCCGTTTATCGGCGGCGGCGCGCTGGCGGTGCAGATTGACGACTTCAACGGCGATAACTTTGATCACAGCAATCTCGATTTCATCGGCGGTGCCGGGATCATGGGATTCTCCACCGATGGCCGTCCTATCCAGCATATGGATGCGCTGCGTCCGGGCACGAAACGCTGGGGCAGTGAGTGGAAAGCCGGATACGCGCGCGATTACCAGACCGCAGCCACCATTTTCTGTCAGGGCACCTCTATGCCGGTACGTGAAGCCTATCTCGATCTGGATCCGGTTTATAAAGACCGTCACGGACAACCGTTGTTACGCCTCACCTTCGACTGGAATAAAAACGACGTCAACATGTCGAGATATATCATTGATCATGCAAAAAAAATCATGCTGGAAACCGGGGGTAAATACGTCACGTCCGAAAACCAGACCGATAAAAGCTGGAACCCGTATCAGCAGGACAGCTCGCACACTATCGGTGGCGCAGTGATGGGCGCGGATCCGACCACGTCAGCGTTGAATACCTATCTGCAAAGCTGGGATGTGCATAACGTCTTTGTGGTCGGCGCTTCCGCCTTCCCTAACAATGGCGGTTACAACCCGACGATCACTGTTGGCGCATTGGCAATTCGTGCCGCTCAGGCGATCCACCAGACTTACATCAAAAATCCGGCTCCTCTGGTGAAGGCATAAATCATGAGTACAAAAAAGAAAATTGCTTACAGCGTGGCGGCGCTGGCCGTTGTCGCTGGGATCGTCGCCTTTGGTCATCTGTGGGAAGTCATGGACAGCTCACGATCTCAGGTCGCGGATGACACGACCCGGCTGGCGGATTTCCACAGCACCGACAGCGCTGCGATTAAACGCGGCGAATACGCCATGCGTCTCGGTGACTGCGCGGCCTGCCACGAATCGAGCTTTGCGGGCGGGTACAAAATCAGTACGCCTTTCGGCGAGTTGCAGACGTCGAACATTACGCCAGATCGCGAAACCGGTATCGGCAACATGACTGAGCGCGACTTCTTCAACGCTGTTCGTCAGGGGCGCGGCGACCACGGCTTCCTCTATCCGGCAATGCCTTACACTGCCTATGCGAAGATGAGCGATGCCGATATGCACGATCTCTGGGCGTACATGTCCACGATGAAACCGGTGAAACATAAGGTGGATGAAAACGGCGGCATGTCGTTCCCTTATAACATCCGTTTTGCCATGCTCGGCTGGAATTTTCTGTTCTTCGATAACAGCGGTTTCACACCAGACACGGCCAAAACCGCCGCAAACGCCAATATGGACATGATTAACCGAGGCAAATACATCGTCGATGGCCCGGCGCACTGCAGCGTCTGCCATACCGCACGTAACGTGCTGGGTGGTGAAGTCAGCGGCGGTTATTTACAGGGCGGTAGCCTCGGTGCGTGGTATGCGCCGGATATCTCGCAGGATCCACATACCGGCATAGGTGACTGGAGCAGCGACGACATTGCGCAATACCTGAAAACCGGCTCCGACGGAAAAAGTGTTGCGGCAGGTCCGATGGCTGAAGCGGTCGAGCATTCCACGCAGTATTTCAGCGACAGAGATGCACAGGCCGTCGCGGCGTATCTCAAAATGCTGCCGTCCTCCAGAAAACCGGCACCGCAGGCATTTGCCATGGACGCCGCTAGCAAAGAACATGGCGCGCTGACGTATGAAGTGAACTGCTCGGCCTGTCACGGCGTGAAAGGCGAAGGCATCACCGGCATGGTGCCTGCTTTTGCGGGGAATAACGCCATGCAAAACGATCCGACCAACATGATCAATGCCATGCTGAATGGTGCCCGCGCGCCGCATACCGAAGAACGCCAGACTGCGGCCGGAATGCCGTCATTTGCGTGGAAAATGAATGATCGGCAGATAGCGGAAATCCTCACTTATGTGCGTAATAGCTGGGGAAATCAGGGAAGTGAGGTGACGGCAGATCAGGTCAGCCATATGCGAAAACTGACCGGCGCGGCGGATAAACTCAGTACAACGTCGAAGTAATGAACATATCAGGGGCGGCATGATGCTCGCTCCTGATTAATCAGGAGAACATCATGATTATCAGAGGAATTGGACATACTGGTGTGACAGTCTCAAGCCTGACGGAAGCAGAACAATTTTTCATTGATACGCTGGATGCCACCGTGTTGTACCGCATCGTGCCCCCGGCAAAGCAGAGCGGAAAAATAGATGCACGCGCTGAATGATTTCTCCGAAGAGCTGAATCTGACCGACCTAGCTATGCTGCGACTGGGAAACGGCTGTAATCTTGAGTTATTCGAAACCCGTCCCGTCACGGAAAACGGCGAGACCAATATCAGTCAGTACGGTATCAGCCATTTCTCGGTGTATATGGACGATATCCGTCAGGCAGGCGAAAGTTTACAGCAACACGGTGCCTTGATGTTTGCAGGGCCAACCGACTGTTTTGCGCAGGAAGAAGGTATAGGTAATCAGACCTGGTTCTGCCGTACGCCGTTTGGCCTGCTGATTGAACTGATCTCTCGGCGCTGAATTATGACGAAGTCGCCACTGAGAAACGCTGGTTGCTCGAGCCTCGTGAAAAGAGAGACGTTGGCTGACTCCCCGCGGTTAATACCGGCGAATAATTCGCCACCTCATCCTGATGCCAACCTAACATTTTCGATTAATCCCCAAGTCGCTGCCGGGTCTGTTTTCCTGGATCATATCAGGCTTACCTACTCCCAATTGATTAACAAACCGTGGTGTTGGCCATATCCGCTTCTGGTACAGGGCTGCTGTTGCAGCCCTGACAACTTAGACTTCAATCGACACAGAGATCTCTAACGTATCATCGACTTCAATGCCGAGATAACGCACTGTCTTTCCAGTTTCTTATGGCCTAATAGAAGTTAGATCACCCGGAGATGCTTGGTCTTCTTGTATATCAGGAAAGGTTTTGTTCTTCTCATAAAACGTGTGCTGTACAGTGAATCTTCGAGACCAAGCTTTGCTATCCACCCATGAAAAATACAATGTATTGCTGGGTTGAAATGTGTTGGCAAGAATCGACCCGAGATTGGAACAAGTAGTCTTTACTGTGCAGATTGCCTCGCATTATTAGCGCTGGAACTGCTTCTCTTGTCCCTTTGGTTATCTCAAATTGGACGGAACTACCGGTTTTCTGCTGTAACACCGTTGCTCTGCTCGAAACAGAACTGCCATATGCAACATCTGATACTTTAAGTTTTACCAGATCGCAGCCCCGAAGTTTACTGTCTAAAGCCATGTTGAACAGCGCTAGATCGCGCGTTTGCCTTCTAGTTCAAGTCTGATTCTAATCCCCCAGATAGGAGATATCTAAAGCGGTCTTTTTTGTCCGATGATACGGGCTTTGTTTCACGGTGCCGTTTTCATGCTCAAACCTCCTGCAATGTAGGAGATTTAAGTATGATTGTCCCTCATGAGCTATCTGCGGACATTACTTTTTGGATGAGTTGGTTTAGCAGCGTTAAAAAAACCACTAACAATAAGCGGCTTTTTAATATAAATCATTCAGAGTAGCACTGTTCCAGTGCCGGGAAGCTACCGCCTTTGACAGCGGCAATGTAGCTTTTAACCGCGCCCTGGATGTTTTCCTCTCCCCTCATGAAATTTTTCACGAATTTTGGTGCCTTGCCGGTGATGCTCAGGCCAAGCATATCGTGAAGAACCAGTACCTGCCCGTCGGTGCCGGGGCCGATGCCGATGCCGATGACCGGTATTGAAACCGCCTCGCTTAGCGCTTTTCCGAGCGAAACCGGTACTGCCTCGACCAGAACCATCACCGCACCCGCCTGCTCAAACTTTTTCGCGGTTTCGATCAACGCTTCTGCTTGCTTGCTGTCACGACCCTGAACCTTAAATCCACCAAAGACGTTAACCGACTGCGGAGTGAGTCCAATGTGAGCACACACAGGTATGCCGTTGCGCGTCAGTTGATGCACCGTGTCACACAACCACTCCCCGCCCTCAATCTTGACCATCTGAGCACCCGCCTGCATCAGTTGCGCCGAGTTGTGCAGGGCTTGCTCTGGTGAGGAACAGGTCATGAAAGAAAGGTCGGCGATGATGAAGCCACCGTTGTTTCCGCGCTTTACACAGGTCGTGTGATAAACCATATCTTCCAGTCTGACCGGCAGGGTGCTGTCATGGCCCTGCAAAATCATTCCTAACGTATCGCCGATGAGGAGCATCTCAACACCCGCCGTGCTCAGCTCGTGGGCAAACGTGGCGTCGTAGCAGGTAAGCATGGTGATCTTTTCACCGCGCTGCTTGAGGTTTTTCAGGTATGTCAGAGTGATTGATGGCATGGTGTTCTCTGCTAACTCGTTGCATTAATAAAGGTGGTTGCGGGTGCGATAATACTGACTTTCGTAACGCTTAATTGTATTTCTCGATTTGCCAAATGCCTTCGAGCCCCGGCGTGCAGCAGCGCAGGTAGGGTACCTATTGCATGATATGTTGTTAATTAGGTTCTGTCGCGTTAACGGAGTGAAGATGATGAAATCTGCGCTACCTGTTTTTTCAGGCTGCCAGCAGATAAAATTGTTCTGCAGACGACAATCCTTCGCCAGCTTGATGATGAAGCTGTCCTTTACGGATAATGTTTACCAGCTCAATACCCGCAAGTATGGTCTGTGCCCGCCGGAATGATTTGAATCCCAGCATGGATCGCGTTCGTCGTTTGATGTTCCGGTGATCCTGCTCCACAAGGTTGTTCAGATATTTGTTCTGCCTGATCGTGATGCTTTCTTCATCGGGTTTGTCGGCATTGAGTGTGGCCAACGCTGCCGTATTGGCGCCACTTTTATCAATGGTTACCCTTCCTGGCCCACCGTGGTGGCGAATAGCCTTACGAAAGAAACGCAGTGCTGCGCCGGCATCCCGCCTGGCGGTCAGCAGGAAATCGATGGTCTGCCCTGCGGTATCGACGGCCCGGTACAGGTATTTCCACTGCCCTCTGACTCTGATGTAGGTTTCGTCCATTCGCCAGCGTCGACCCACCGGGCGTTTATACCGTCGGAACACCTTATCCAACAGGGGCACCAGGCGGATGACCCAACGGTGAAGCGTCGAATGATCAACAACAATGCCGCGCTCGGCCATCATCTCTTCCAGATTACTGAGGCTCAGGGAATACGCCAGATACCAGCGAACACACTGGGCGATAACATCGGGGGGATAATGCAGGCGTTGGAAAGATTTTCGGATCAGGGACATGGTCAGGCAACATCGTAAAAAAACAGCATGTTACCTCACGACGTCTTAATGCGACAGAACCCTAAAAATGCCTTTTCGAATTTACTGAAAAATTGGCAGGTAGCCAGAATGAAGCTGGTTATTCCTGATTATGGCTGGATCATGTACGGGGTCAGGGTCAGGGTCAGGGTCACTGCACCCCACATTCTGGAATTGTCCAGGATCTGGGGTTCAGTAAAGACTGCGCCTCTTTGGGCTTACTGCGCCGCCGCGCAGTAAGCGAAACGCATGATTTTGCATTAGAACTTGAAGTTCAAAAGCTGCCTTTAGATTGCAAATCTAAACCCCACTCCCATATTTCATTAATAGTTGGATTACCGCTAACGTGCGTCAGCCTCACCACCATCGGCACAAACAGCGACGGCGGGGAGGCAACATCAACCACATGATAGTTATCTAGATTTTTTGCATTAACCTCGGAAGCAGGCAATAAAGTTGCAGCTTCGACGCCAAGATTGAACAGTTCAATAATCAGGCGAGGCTCTGAAACCTGCATGATCACGTTTATTTCATGGGCATATTTGTGCAGGCTATCGATCAATACTTCAAAAGTGCCATTACCGCCCGCGCGGTGCAATAACACCAGTGGAAAACGCGTCAGCGCTTCTAGGGTAATACTTTTCCTGGGCTTTTCGGGCAGTAAACTTTTGGCAATAACCGCCACAAGCTTCATTGGCCCCATTTCAATGACATCAAAGGCTTTTGTCATTTTCGGCTTTTGAATTAACGCAATATCAATAATTCGCTGCACCAGTAAGAACTCGAGATGACTTGAGTCGGCAACCGAGATATTTATTTCTATTTCAGGATAGCGCTGGCTGAGCTTATGAATAAAACTGCTGAAGTAGGAGAGGAAAAGATAGGAAATACCAATTCTGATAATCTTTTTATTGCGACTGGCGATTAATAAGGTTTGCAGCCTGATATTATCAATATTGTTAAGGATCTCTTTAGCATTTTGATAAAGATAAACTCCCGCCTCTGTAGGTATTAACGCTCGGTTAGTGCGATCAAAAAGCGGTGCGCCTATCTCGGCTTCCAGCTCCTGCATGCGCTTGCTAAGCGGCGGCTGCGCCATGTTCAATACCCGCGCCGCATGGCTGATAGAGCCTTGCTCGACGATGGTACAGAAGTAGCGCATTCTTTTGAGATCCATGGATGACTCCGATCTAAGACTTTTTATTCTATACTGTCATTAAATAATGACGCTGGAATGGCATCCTCTTCCCTGATTACAGTAATTATAATTAAAGCCTTTACCTTTTAAAGTAAATTTTTTAGAGCGCGCTATACCTTTCATTACGTTTCTTGATTAAACTCTGCTATCGTTAATACTGTGTTACTTATCTGCCCAAAGAATAGTTTATTCCAACTTTTATGATCTAGACGTAGACTAAAACGGTATTTTTTAATTTATTTCTATCGGCGTAATTTAAATTCCGCACCACGGTTATTTAAACTTACCTGAGAAATATGATGAAAAATACAACCCATTCTAAAAAAGAGTCACCCGTTCACGATCTTCGTTCAGCTATTGATTTCCTGCAAACCTTACCAGGCGAATTCGTAGAAACTAATGTAGAAGTTGACCCAGAAGCAGAACTCTCCGGCGTTTATCGCTATGTTGGCGCAGGCGGTACCTGTGAGCGTCCAACCCGTAAAGGACCGGCGATGATGTTTAACAATGTCAAAGGTTATCCGGGGGTGCGCGTGGTGACCGGCATTCTATCGACCCGCGAACGTACTGGACATCTGCTGAACTGCGAACCTGAAAAACTGGGCTTTCTATTAAAGGATTCCGTACAAAACCCGATCCCTCCAGTCACCATTGAACGCGGCCAAGCCGTGTGCCAAGAAGTTATTCATCTTGCCAGCGACCCCGATTTTGACCTGCGCACGCTGTTGCCCGCGCCTACTAATACCGAAGAAGATGCAGGTCCCTATTTCACCATGGGCATGTGCTACGCCTCTGACCCGGAAACGGGCGAGTCCAATATCACCATTCACCGCCTGTGTGTACAAAGCCGCGATGAGTTGACCATGTGGTTGACGCCGGGCCGTCACATTGACGCTTTCCGCCAAAAGGCCGAGGCCGCCGGTAAACCGCTACCGATTTCGATTAGTATCGGCGTAGACCCTGCTATCAGTATCGCCGCCTGCTTCGAACCACCGACTACGCCACTAGGTTATGACGAATTGAACGTTGCGGGCGCGTTGCGTGGCTATCCGGTAGAGCTGGTTAACGGCATTACCATCAACGAAAAAGCTATCGCCCATGCAGAGATAGTAATCGAAGGCGAGTTATTGCCAAACGTGCGTATCCGCGAGGATCAAAACACCAACACCGGTAAGGCGATGCCTGAGTTTCCGGGCTATACCGGCGAGTCAAAAGACGAGCTGCCGGTCATCAAGATTAAGGCTATCACTCACCGCAAAAACCCAATCCTGCAAACCACACTAGGGCCAAGCGGCGAGCACGTCAATCTGGCCGGAATCCCGACCGAAGCCAGCATTCTTGACATGGTCGAGCGCGCAATGCCGGGACGTTTACTCAACGTCTATGCCCATAACTCGGGCGGCGGCAAGCTTTTGGCCGTGCTGCAATTTAAAAAATCTTCGATTAATGATGAAGGTCGCCAACGTCAAGCTGCGCTGCTTGCTTTCTCGGCGTTCCCGGAATTGAAGCACGTCATTCTGGTGGATGAAGATGTTGATTTGTTTGATACCGACGACGTGCTGTGGGCGATGCAGACTCGTTTTCAGGGTGACATCGACACCATTAACATCCCGGGCGTGCGCTGTCACCCGCTCGACCCGTCGCAAACGCCGGAATTTAGCCCGCATCTGTTGCAGGTCGGCACCTCGTGCAAAGTGATTTTTGACTGCACGGTGCCGTTCCATCTCAAACATCACTTTGAGCGTTCAAAATTCAAAAAGGTTGACGTTAAACGCTTCCTTCCAGACTTCAAATAATAGGTAAAGAGTCATGACAACACGGCGAATCATCATCGGTATCAGCGGCGCCTCAGGTTTTCAATATGGTGTTAAGGCCCTGCAATTGCTGAAACCTATGGACATTGAGGTGCATCTGGTGATGTCCAGAGGAGCTGAAGTTACACGCGCGCTGGAAACCGACTATCAGCGGCAGGAAGTCAACGCGCTGGCAGACAAGATTCACTCGATAACCAATCTGGGCGCCACGATTTCGAGTGGATCGTTTAAAACGATCGGCATGCTGATCGCGCCGTGTTCAATGAATACCTTAGGTTCCATTGCGCACAGCCTGACCGATAATCTGCTGACCCGCGCCGCAGACGTGGTGTTGAAAGAACGCAAGCGGCTGGTATTAATGGTGCGAGAGACGCCTCTAAATCTCTCTCACATCAACAATATGCGTTGCATTACTGAAATGGGCGGGATCATTTTCCCGCCGGTTCCGGCCTTCTATCAACGTCCTGAAACGCTCGACGATATCGTGACTCACAGCGTAGGCCGCGCATTGGATTTGTTTGATTTGGACGTGCCTGACCTCCCGCGATGGGGCGACAGAAATAACACGACCAGAGAAAATTTAGACTAAACATTCATCAGGAGCATATATGTTAATTGGGCCTATAGCTAATGGCGCCGCCGTGGTAGTGGGCGGCCTGGCGGGCGCCTTCATGGGATCGCGTTTACCTGAAAGATTACGTAGCGCACTGCCTTTAACCTTTGGACTTTCTTCGATTGGTCTCGGCATTATTTTAATCGTTAAAATCAAATCGCTGCCCGCGGTAATTTTGGCGCTGATTCTTGGTGCGGCGATAGGCGAATTGATTTACTTCGAACGCAAGATTGGTGAATTCGGTGCATTTTCGAAAAAACTGGTTGAGCGAATTGCCCCTGCCAAGCAAGGTATGAGCGCAGAGTTATTTGAGGAGAAGTTTGTCGCCATACTGGTGCTGTTTTGCGCCAGCGGCACCGGCATTATTGGCGCGATGACGGAAGGCATGACCGGCAGCCCATCGATTTTGCTGGTCAAAACCATCATGGATTTCTTTACCGCCGCCATTTTCGCCACCTCGCTGGGTTATGCCGTCGCTACGATAGCTGTGCCACAGTTTATTATTCAGCTCTGCCTGGTGGCCGCCGCCGGTATTATCATGCCGCTGATTTCTCCCGCTATGATGGGGGATTTTACGGCGGCAGGCGGACTGGTGATGCTGGCCGCGGGTTATCGTATTAGCGGTATCAAGCTGTTCCCGGTAGCAAATATGTTACCTGCGCTAGTATTGGTGATGCCGATTTCCTATCTGTGGACCAGCTATATTCATTTTTAATCAGCCCGAGAGGTAATTGGTCGATAAGCTCCGAGGAATTTTTCCGGTTTCGAAACTTCAATGGTCATTTATCCCACAGCGTCGGAACCGGGCAATAAGTGGAAGGCGCCACCTCTTGCATTTCTTCGCCTGTTGTCCAAATTTAAAAGTGTCTCCACTTAAGTTTGTAGATCTTTTCAGTGACATTCGCGCGTGGCCTAGGTCGCGCCGCTCTGTAGTTCATTCATTTCTTTCGAAAGCCAGAAGCTTCTTTCTCAACGCCATTCAGCGCAGCCCTGATTGTAAGCACACTCGTTTTAGTTCTACACACTTTCTGAATTTTCCGTCTTCTCAGCCATCAGCCGGTATTCTTCCGGAGTCAGGTTATTTAGAGATTCATGGGGCCGCTTACTGTTGTATTCATTCAGCCAGCGCTCCGTTATATTCGTGCTTCATTAAGTGTTCTGAACAGATAAAAATCCAGTATTTCTGTCCGGTACGTTCGCAATTAATGCATTTTGCGTCGGCTTAACTGGCTTGATAAATTCCAGCATTACGCCATGGCCCTCAGACCATTGTGCCAGAGCCAGTGATATCAGTTCCTGCCCGTTATCCATCCGCATTTTTAGCGGATAACTACGGTTTGCCACTATTTTTCCAGAACCCGCACAACGCGCTGCGCAAGGATATTTAAGTCAATTTCGATGGCCAGAGCCGCGCGGGAATACTGATAATATGCTCGTCGGAAAAACGCTTCTTCATGGGGATGTCCTCATGTTGCTTATGAAGACATTACTAACATCGGGGAGCAGGTCATTTCTTGCTCCAGCAAGCTCTGATTGCCAGTAATTGCGTCGTTCTTCTTCTGCAAAATTTTCTATAAAATTCAGGGTCAAGTATGTTGTCGTAGGCATTACGCTAGCCGCAGGTATGTAGCTGAAATATCAGGTTTGCGTCCCTAACGTCTACCTATTTGATTAGTTTGGATTTCAATGTTTCTCCCTGTTTAATCAGCTATTGAAAAATAAAAATTCAACCTAAAGAACATCAAAAGAACACCGTCCTTACTCGATTGACGTTAAATGTGCAAACACAATAATGCTTAATTTTTGAGCATCAAGCTGTCGCCAATCTACTTCTTTTCCCCAGTTTTTTGTCGCTTAACATTTTCGTGGTTGCCGTTACCCCATTGCATAAGTTCGTACAACATCGAGCATCGCTTTTCTGGCGTGATGAATTTAAACAATTGGCATGTATCAGCATCACTATTTTGAAAAAAGTTCTTGTAAAAATCCCTTAGACATTTTGGGGTCATCGTATACCTCATAAATTTTCCAGTTCCAGTAGCGGCTAGCGTCGCGAAGAAGGCATAAAAAGAAAGTGATGATAAGTCTGAGACATATGCCAGAAGCGCGTTTTGTGAGACAGATCAAACTTGCCTTGTTTCAAAGTTGTTAATCTCACCTGACATTTCGAATGAAACATAATTTACTTTCAATCGAAGGATTCAGCAACTTCTATTCAGAGCCCATGATGGAAAATAACTTTACGACGACTAGCCTTCCTGAAGACTACAAAGACAACATTGGCAAAATGAAGCGCGCATTGCGTGAGCAAATTGGTGACGTAGAGGGTCTTTTTAAACAGGTCTGTCAAAAAATTGAACAGGAAATCGCTGCTGCCAAAGCCGATGAAGCGCGTGATGGGACAGCATGGCCTGTCGTTGAATGGACTGATATCAAAGAAGGTAAAATTGCGCATTCAACTCTGAGCAAAATCAAACGCCGCGGTTGCGTTGTAGTGAGAAAAACTTTCCCAAGAGATAAAGCTCTTGAGTGGGACCAGTCCATGCTCGAATATCTCGATAAAAACGACTTTGATACGGCCTATAAAGGACCAGGAGACAACTTTTTTGGTAGTCTGGAAGCTTCTCGTCCAGAGATTTATCCTATCTACTGGTCACATGCACAAATGGAAGCGCGTCAAAGCGATCGCATGGCAACTGTTCAATCATATTTGAACCGTTTATGGAAATTTGAGTCAGGTGGAGTGAAATGGTTTGATCCTGATACCAGCATCAACTATCCCGATCGCATCCGCAGGCGTCTTCCAGGAACGACCTCAAAAGGGCTGGGTGCACATACAGACTCCGGCGCCCTTGAACGCTGGCTGTTGCCCGCTTATCAAAAAGTATTCCGCAAAATTTTTACCAATCAATTCGACAGCTATGACCCGTGGGACGCGGCATGGCGGCCTGATGTAAACGAATATGATGTCGATAACACCACGAAATGTTCGGCTTTTCGCACCTTCCAAGGGTGGACAGCCTTGTCGGACATGATTGTCGGCCAGGGCCTCCTGCACGTCGTACCGGTACCCGAAGCAATAGCCTATATTCTGCTCCGCCCGTTATTGAAAGACGTCCCTGAAGACGAACTTTGTGGTGTGGCTCCGGGCAGAGTACTGCCGATTTCCGAGAAATGGCATCCGCATCTTATTCAAGGACTAAGCAGCATCCCGGCTCTTGAAGCAGGAGATTCTGTTTGGTGGCACTGTGATGTGATTCACTCCGTTGCACCGGTCGAGAATCAACAAGGATGGGGTAACGTTATGTACATTCCGGCGGCGCCTCTTTGTGATAAAAACCTCGCTTATGCACACAAGGTCGCACAGGCTTTCCGCGAAGGTCGCTCTCCTGCGGATTTTCCGCGAGAAGATTATGAAGCGCATTGGGATAATCGATTTACCGAGAAAGAACTCAACAAAAATGGTCGTCGTAGTCTGGGTATCGAGTCTGACTGAAACTTGAAAACATCATTACGACCTGTCAGCGGCCTGCAATAATTATGAAATAGGCTACGGAAAATAGGCATGCTGGTTTTTTTTGGTAAACTGGCATGCCTTAACGACGATGCAGAATCCTATGAATCCCCGCCATCAGCAAATTATTCAGGTAGTTAATAAACGTGGAAATGTCAGCGTAAGTGATCTTTCCCAATTGACTGGCGTCTCGGAGGTCACAATCAGGCAGGATTTGAACGTGCTTGAAAGGGACAAGTACCTACGCCGTGTCCATGGCTCTGCCGTCGCGCTTGACAGTGACGATGTAGGCGCACGTATGAAGACGCGCTATCAGATAAAACAGGTGCTTGCTGTCTACGCCGCATCGTTGGTCAATGACGGTGAATCAGTATTTATCGAAGGAGGAAGCACCTGCGCCTTGCTGGCGCGCGCATTGTCGGAACGCACCGGCCTGACGATCATCACGGTCAGTCACTATATTGCGCACCTGTTAAAGGACAGTCTGTGCGAGGTTATTGTACTGGGTAGGTTATATCAGAAAGACAGTGAATCGGTCGTCGGGCCTTTAACACGTTTTTCACTGCAACATATCCACTTTCATAAGGCATTTATTGGTATTGATGGCTGGCATGAGAAAACAGGGTTTACCGGCAGAAATATGCTGCGCTGTGATGTCGTCAATGCCGTAATGGAAAAAGATATTGAGAAAATAGCGCTTACAGACTCTTCAAAGTTTGGGCTTGTTCATCCTTATCCTCTTTCTCCGAAAGTAGCTTTCTCACACATCATCACCGATGACGGGCTAGCTGTGGATTATCATAGGATAATTAATGAGCAGCGTATTACTCTGGATATTGTCAGTGAGCATGAGTCGTAACGTTTCTAATATTGTGGGCAGACCCAATAACTGGGTTTGAACCCTATTCGATTAGTATACCCATTTTATTATTTCGACTGAAAATTGTCCTTGTTAACATTTTAATTTTATGAACCATGCAGAAAAATCTCCTTTAAAAAGTGCATCGGAATGTCCGCTTATCGCTCAAAGCAGTCGCATGACTCAACAGCGGATACATTATATTTCAGCTTGTTGATGACGCCACTCCTGTGTGCGTCCCCCATAGCCATACGCAGCGGCCCGTGCATCAATTAAATGGATATAGCTCTCTTCATGCAAGTTTTCTCGAAGGCTAGCCATTGCCTGATAGAGTTCGCGCACAAAGCGGGATTTTTCAGATTTAGTATTGGTTTCGTCAGTAATGCTGATATCTAAATGGAATGCGCTGCCCCCACTTTGGGAAAGCGGCTTCCCGCCAATAAACCACTGATCGTCATCGATAAAGGTGACAGCTGTCGCCATTACGCGCCGATCTTTTTTCAGGATCTCAGCAGTTAAATCCTGAATGACTTCAACGGCTTTATGCATTAAGTCGGCATCTTTTTTTCCGGATAACTTCAGAACGATATGTGGCATAAAATCTCTCCTTTAGTGAATGTAGGCTGATTATGACCCTTGCTCACATCACCGAAAAGCGGGAAGATAAGATGATATCCAACGGAAAAAACGATACTAAAAATGAATACCTTTGATTTGGAACATCTGCAAAGTTTTGTGGCTGCCGTTGAGGCGGGGAGTATCACCGCTGCGCTGCCTCTCTCAATCAGCCTTGAGCGAGCAGCTTCGCAAGCTTGAACAGCGCACGGGGCAGACATTATTGACTCGCGCCAAAAGTGGCGTCGTTCCTACCCTGGCGGGTGAGAGGTTGTTGACCCATGCCCGCTCTCTGCTGGAGATGGCAGAGAGCGCCTGGCAAGATCTGCAGGGCATTAACCTGTCGGGGGAGGTGAGCATCGGCATGACTGATTATTGCCGACCCGGCATCATTATCGACGTAATGGCACGTTTAAGCCGTCTCTATCCACATTTGCGCCTGCGTACCCGGGGTGGAACAAGTGCGGATATTTCTGCTGCCTGGCAACGAGGCGAGTTAGATTTGGCGATAGTAATGAGGATTGCTGGCAGTGATAATCACCAAGAGGTCGAAAGAGAGAAAGTGCTATTTCGCGAACCTCTGCGATGGGTAGAAGCCGTGAGGGGCGCTCAACAAAATATATCCGCCCCTGTTTCACTGGCTTTGTTACCCGAAGGCTGCACGCTGCATAAGCTGGCCTGTCAGACATTAAAAAGCCATCACCGACCTTATGTCATTCGACATATCGCGTCCGGTGTGCGCGGTTTACAAGAGGCCGTTACCGCGGGGCTCGGGATTGGCTGCCTTAACCTTTCCGCGGTTAACCCTTCAGAGATGTCTTTTCCTACGGATTTAGCCTTGCCGGAGCTGCCAGATGCAGAATTTGTGCTTTACAGTCGGGATTTCAATGATGCAACCAAGGTACGCACCTGCGATTCATTCGGCCAAATCCTGGTGCAAATGCTGAATCAAAACTAGTGGCTTTGCCCGAAAGAGTGAACGCATTGCGTTACTGGCAGATCATTAAAGCCAGCTCAAGGTTGCCCTTGCATATTCCAACGCGATGACCCCATGTCATTGAAGACCTTCGGGTCTTTAAATGGCGGAAATACGGCGCGTTTTGAAGCTTCAACTAAAGCATGGCAATAATCTTTATCACCGCCCTTTACGATGAAATTCTGCAAGGTACCACCCATTTCAAAATCGAGATGCACATTGCATCTTTTACCTTGCCAGGCATGGGGTTTCGTAAGGGCAGCATCAAGGGCTTTTTTAATACCCGAGGGCTGCTCACCGTAAATGTCTTTATCTCGCACCGTCCCAGAGCGGTGGGAGTTGCAAGAGTCAAGCGCGCTATATTTCTGATAACCTTTAGGAGCAAGGGGCGCGCATCCTGTGACCGCTGCCGTTATTATCAACAACATCAAAATTTTAGTCGTACCTAAATCCGTTTATGGTGATTTGCATTAAGTTACACGTACGAATAGTAATTCAAGAATAGGGGGCGAGGGATCATATTCCATCTTTAATTGAATATTCTGCGCCAGGAACGGACGTTAAAGCCGTGAGATTATAGTTGCATGCTGAAAGAGGTGACGGCTGGTCTTAACTTTACGTAAGCTAATTACTGACTGTGAAGCAAGGAGGAATTAACCATGGGCAGATTTCAGGGTAAACGTATATTAATCACTGGCGGTACCAGCGGTATGGGGCTGGCTGGGGCTCAACGCATTGTCAAAGAAGGTGGCCATGTCGCTATTACAGGACTCAATGAGGAAAGGCTGGCGCGTGCGCGCAACCTGCTGCCTGAAACATCGCTTATTCTAAGGAGTGATGCGGCAAACGAAGCAGACATTAATGCACTGCAAACAGCCATCAGCAGTTGGGGTTCGCTGGATGGATTATGGCTCAATGCCGGTTTTGCTGACGTGAGTTCTCCGGAGTCTATAACAGCAGAAGCCTTTAATCGCATGATGAATGCTAATGTGCGAGGTCCGATGCTTCAGTTAGCCGCTCTCTCAGGATCACTTAATTCCGGCGCATCTGTTCTGGTAACTTCCTCTTCTTCTGTATACGAAGGTGCGGCAATGACAAGCCTCTACGCAGCGACGAAAGGTGCGGTTGTCGCTATGGTTAAAAGCTGGGCTTCTGCACTGGCTGTCCGTGGTATTCGCGCTAACACTCTAGTTCCGGGGCCGATAGAAACGAATTTCAGGCATTTTATGCCTGAAGAGTCACGTAAGCAGTTTGAAGAGTTTGTAGTAAACCAGGTCCCTCTGAGGCGTGCTGGAACAGCAGAAGAGGCCGCTGCCGTTGCACTTTTCCTGCTGTCTGATGACGCATCTTATGTTACCGGCAGCCAGTATGCTGTAGATGGCGGGCTGGTACATTACTGATTGTTCACTTGGGCCAAAGCAACAACTTAAGTGTATTATGCAACGCCCGCTTGTCGCTCACAGCAGACATCCGCAAAAGACAACGGCGCTGATGTTAGAAAGCACACATCAGCGCCTTCCGTTGCCGTTGTATAGGAAGTAGGCCTTGTTTTCCCCCTCTTCAGTGGAGATATCCGTATACGTCCCAGCATAGAACTCGACCCACGCATTGACCTCATGCAAGGACAGATGCCCGTCCACCTCGGCAAGTTTATCCACAAAATTACGGGGTGTGAACGTGCGACGCCCATAGGAGCCTCCTTTTAGATCACTGTCATAATTATAACCATGAGAAAAATATAATATTTAAATCACTATATTTCGATGCCCCCCAATTATCTATAAGAATTAAGATTGAACCATCATGCTGGTATTATATTAAAAAATCACATGCAACTGGATCAACTTTTATCCTTTTAAACCAAAGGGTATTGAAATCATTATTCAACATACATAGCATAAGCCTGCATACACACAGAAAAGCTTACTTAATAATAATGGAGATTACAAATGAGTGGCATCGAAGATTAAAATCAGGGCGCAGGTTGGAATGACCATGATACTCCGTACGGAACAATTCACAGCTATGACGGTAATAGCTCATCCTCTTACGGTGGAACTTCTGGTGGTAATTCAGGCCACACTGGTGTTACCGATAAAACAAAAATTAATATTGCTACAACTAAAACCTATAGTGGTGTGTTTATGAGCATGTGTGTAAACAATCTTAAAAACCACGAAGGTTTTAAAAATACAATGTACAAAGACCAGGCAGGAAATAGTAGACATGGGATTCAACCTGGGTATCCCTGCGCTGGGTAAAAAATTCCCTAACTTTAATAAAGCCGTAAACGACAAGGACTGGGAGACAGCAGCTATAGAAAGTCATCGTGAGCTGAACCAACGTGGTGATCAAAGGAATAAAGATACAGCTGCGCAGTTGAGATCTGACCATTAAAAAATAACCGTTGGCCTATAATTGGCATTCTTATTTTTTGGAGAGAATGCCAGACTAACGCATGAAAAATTTTGATTTTCAAATATTAACTCTTCATATTACGATTTTCTGTTCCCCATAAAGGATTAGCATCGTGATAAAATCTCTTATACCTCTGGTTTTCCTATGCGTTGTTCCAACCTTTTCTTATGCAGCTATAAATCTGACAGTAGCTCCGCAGGGTTGGCAGTTCAATACAGACACAACAGAGCAGATCAAAGATTATCTCAGCAAAAATGCATCAGAAAAAAGCTCACTTCTGAGCAATTATTCACCGGGCATGATTGCTGACCTAAATAAATTCAGTGATAAGGTTCGGACAGTGCTTTTAAAAGAAGACAAGAAAAAAACCGATACACAGAATTCCGATGTAGTATGCAAAATTTCAATCAGTATCGGCAAGACAGCTCCGAGTGATCCTGAGCCACCAGAGGTAGTGATGCTTGATAATCAGGCTGAAAATAACAGCGCTGCCTGCCAGTCAGTCTATAGTGTCTTAAAATCAGCAGTGAGTAAAAAAGACGGTCTGAAATATCCTTACGTGGTTAAAGATTCAGGAATTCTGTCCATCGACCTTATTTATTCAGATTTAAAATAATTTCATATAATAAATCTCTGTTCGCCCTGCCTTACGCATTCCATTCTGAAATGGGTGCAGGCTGGGCGTTATCTCTCCTGAAAACCTTTATATTGAATCGCCACAGGTTTAACAGACACCACAGAGTCATTTAAGATGGCTTAAAGAGAGGTACCTATGAGCGCTAAGCGTTATCCCGAAGAGTTTAAAATTGAAGCAGTGAAACAGGTTGTTGATCGTGGTCATTCTGTTTCCAGCGTGGCAACACGTCTCGACATCACCACCCACAGCCTTTAAGCCTGGATAAAGAAGTACGGTCCCGATTCTTCCACTCATAAAGAACAGTCAGATGCTCAGGCCGAGATCCGCCGTCTCCAGAAAGAGCTGAAGCGGGTTACCGACGAACGGGACATATTAAAAAAAGCCGCGGCGTACTTCGCAAAGCTGTCCGACTGAGGTACGCCTTTATCCGCGACAACAACCATTTCTGGCCTGTTCGCCTGCTCTGTCGGGTGCTGGATGTGCATCCGAGTGGATTTTACGCCTGGCTTCAGCAACCGGATTCACGGCGGCATCATGCTGATCTGAAACTGACGGGGCAGATAAAGCAGTTCTGGCTGGAGTCGGGTTGTGTTTATGATTATCGCAAGATCCACCTCGACCTGCGGGATACCGGACAACAGTGCGGAGTTAACCGTGTCTGGCGACTGATGAAACGTGCCGGGATAAGGGCTCAGGTTGGATACCGTAGCCCAAGATTACCAACGGCTCTGAAGTGTCTAGATTATCCGTGGCGATTCAGATTTAGCTTGGATGAACATCATACGGGCACGTTTTTGCCCTTCCTTTTCCTTTGCCGTGAAGAAACCGATCCAATCTCTCACAGATATAGAGCTGACTGGCCGACCTTTAAATGCATCTGCCATATGTTTGACTACAACTGCCTCGTACAGATTGATGGTATTTGTACGCAGCTGAGTGCGTACATAATCCTTCATCCAGGCATCGAGACACTCCTTAACGGTAAGCTCAGAAAATACGTTTTGTGATTCAAAATACGTGCGTGGATTTATTCCCTTGTCATAAAGAAGGCGGAGTTCGCCTACAAGGGCCCTGGCATCTTTAAGACCCATAGCCGGGTATTTACCAAGAGATATGCGTTGCGCCTTCCCTTCCCATCAGAAGCGAAACTGGAAGGTCATTGCACCCAGAGGTGATATCCTTACACCGAGTCCGTCGCCATCAGAAAGCTCGGGACTGCCTGTGTACGGTTTGCGGTGAAGTGAACGAAGTTTTGTATCGCTAAGAGCCATGATAATATTCTGTACGCATGAAAATTTTTATTTTGTACCCAATATGTACCATTGATCTGCTGGACTAGCTTAGTTTTATTTTGATTTTTTTAGTTTAAATAGGACAAAATAAGACATTTAATGCAATTAAATCATTTGGTTGAATGAGTGAATACATACAACTATAGGCACAATAAAGCAATGTCAGACAAACCAATTCAACCTACTTTCTACTTTCACGACTATGAGACTTTCGGCACCCACCCGGCGCTGGACCGCCCTGCGCAGTTCGCTGGCATACGTACTGACGCTGATTTCAATATTATCGAAGAACCTCTGGTTATCTACTGTCGCCCTTCTGACGACTATCTGCCGCAGCCTGAAGCGGTGATGATCACCGGCATTACCCCGCAGCTCGCGCAGGCCAAAGGGCTGAACGAGGCCGATTTTACCGCGCAGATCCATCAGGCCTTCAGCGTGCCCGGCACCTGCATCGTGGGTTATAACAATATTCGCTTTGATGATGAAGTCAGCCGTAATATTTTTTACCGTAACTTCTACGATCCTTACGCCTATAGCTGGCAAAATGGAAATTCTCGCTGGGATCTTCTCGACGTAATGCGCGCCTGCTATGCGCTGCGTCCCGACGGCATTAACTGGCCGGAGAACGAGGAAGGGTTCCCAAGCTTCCGCCTTGAGCATCTCACCCGCGCCAACGGCGTTGAGCACGAGAACGCCCACGACGCGATGTCTGACGTCTACGCCACCATTGCCATGGCGCGTCTGGTGAAACAGGCTCAGCCGCGACTGTTCGACTACCTGCTTGAACATCGCAATAAACACAAAATCAACGCGTTAATCGATATTCCGACCATGACGCCACTGGTCCACGTCTCCGGTATGTTTGGTGCTGCACGCGGTAATACCAGCTGGGTTGCGCCGCTGGCGTGGCATCCGGAAAATAAAAATGCGGTGATTGTCTGTGATTTGGCGGGGGATATGACGCCTCTGCTCGAACTGGACTCTGACCAGATGCGCGAACGTCTGTATAGCCGTCGCGGTGACCTGCTGCCGGGTCAGTCTCCGCTGCCTATTAAGCTGCTGCACACCAATAAATGCCCGATTCTGGCCCCTGCCAAGACCTTGTTGCCCGAAAACGCCGAGCGTTTGGATATTGACCGGGACCGCTGTCTGCAAAACTTGCAGCTGCTGCGCCAGAACAGTCAAGTACGTGAAAAAGTGGTGGCGCTGTACGCCGAAGCTGAGCCATTTACTCCTTCACAGGATGTCGATGCACGGCTCTATGACGGCTTCTTTGGTGATGCCGATCGCGCAACGATGCGCATAATCCAGCAGACCGCAGCGGAAAACCTGCCTGCGCTTGACCTTAAGTTCCAGGACTCCCGTCTCGAAGAGCTGTTGTTCCGTTTCCGGGCGCGCAACTATCCACACACGCTGAATGACGACGAGCAGCGTCGTTGGCTTACCCATCGTCAGGAGGCGCTGAGCGCCGAGCGCGTTCAGGATTATATCCTCCAGCTCGAGTCACTGTATAACCTGCATGAAGAAGATGCGGAGAAAACCGCCCTGCTCAAACAGCTGTTCGACTACGGTAAAAAACTGGTCGGCTAACGCGCTTACCAACGCAAAAAGGGACTCAATCGAGTCCCTTTTTCTTTACGCATAAACCGCTAAACAGATTAGATTACTTCAACTTCTTCGCTCATCTGCGGCGGTGGCTGACGGAAGCGGCGAGTGATAAAGGCCAAATAAGACAGGCCAATCGCGCCCCATACCAGACCCAGCGTCATTGAGCTGGCTTCCAGGTTCAACCACAGCGCACCCACGGTCAGCGCACCAATCACCGGCAGAATCAGATAGTGAATGTGGTCACGCAGCGTGCGGTTACGTTTTTCACGAATGTAGAACTGGGAAATTACCGACAGGTTAACGAAGGTAAAGGCCACCAGCGCACCAAAGTTAATCAGCGCGGTGGCGGTCACCAGATCAAAGCTAATCGCCGACATCGCCACCAGGCCAACCAACACCACGTTAAACGCCGGGGTACGCCACGTAGGGTGAACGAAACCGAAGATTTTCTCTGGGAATACGCCGTCACGGCCCATCACGTACAGCAGACGCGAAACACCGGCATGCGCCGCCATGCCTGATGCCAGTACGGTCACGCAGGAGAAGCACAGGATAACGAACTGGAATACCTTACCGCCAACAAACAGCATGATCTCCGGCTGAGACGCGTCCGGATCGTGGAAGCGAGAGATATCCGGGAAATACAGCTGCAGGAAGTAAGACACCACCACGAAGATAATGCCGCCGATAAGCGCGGTCAAAAAGATCGCGCGTGGGATAACTTTAGCCGCGTTTGGCGTTTCTTCAGACAGTGAACTGATGCCGTCGAAGCCCAGGAACGAGAAGCACAGAATCGTCGCCCCGGTAATCATCGGCACGGTATGCGCATTCTCGGACCAGAACGGTTTGCTGCTCACCAGCGTGCCAGTGCCTTGACCATGGAACACGCCATAAATCAGCAAGCCAACGATAAGCGCCATGATAGCCACCTGAACCACCACCACGATGCTGTTCATATTGGCAACCAGCTTAATGCCGCGCAGGTTAAAGGCCGTCATCAGGCCTACCAGCGCCACAACCCAGATCCACGAAGGGAAGCCCGGGAAAATCGCCTCAAGATAGATTTTGGCCAACAGGATGTTGATCATCGGCATGAACAGGTAATCCAGCAGCGACGACCAGCCCACCATGAAGCCCACGTGCGGGCTAATCGCCTTCTGCGCATAGGTGTAGGCAGAGCCCGCTGACGGGAAACGCTGAACCAGCTTGCCGTAGCTCACGGCGGTAAAAAGCACGGCAACGAGCGCGAACAGGTACGCGGTCGCGACGTGACCGTCGGTCATGCTGGTAACAATGCCGAAGGTGTCGAAAATGGTCATCGGCTGCAGATAGGCCAGGCCCATCATCACGACCTGCATTAAGGTCAGGGTACGACGAAGCTTCACGCGAGGTGCAGCAGCAACAGTAGCGGTGTGATTATGCGACATGGTTCAGCCTCCCCTTACCTGCAACATTCTGGCGTGCTACGGCCTGATTCAGCAAGGTACTGGGGATACTGCTCGATGATAAAAATGGGGGATTCATCCTCACGTTGCTGACGCATGGCGAGAAGGCGGCGTGCTGTTGTGCACGGTGGAAAGCAACACCGGAAGGAACCGGTACAGGTTTGAAAAATTGCCCCATCTTACATTTCCTCATAGTGCCGACCGTTTATTAATTGGGGGTCGCGCACGAAATCTGGTTATCTATCCGGATCTGGGTCCGGCCTCTGTTGGATTAGTGTAAAAAACCATGCAAAAAAAATAACCGGCGCGTTTAGGCGTCGGTTATTTTGCATGGCCGCTATTTTGCACCAAGACTCGGCCTTATTTCAAGATATTGCGGGCTTAACTCGACAATTTATTTTCTTAATTTCCCGACTGACCCAACGGACAGTAAGGTAAAAATGAACATCATGTCGACGAAAAGCTGAGGCAATCATCTAATAAATCAGGCGTTTTTTAGCATCCAATCAATTTCTGTTTCTGTTACACGGCGTTCAAACTGAAGTAATTCATCAGATTTGCAGCGGTGATAAACATGGCTGAATCGCTCACCCAAATAACGTTTGAGTTCGGTTTGTTGGTCAAATTCTTGCAGCGCGTCACTTTGGCGGATAGGCAACGGGAACCCTTCCTGCTCCAGACCGTTGCCGGTCACCGGCTCAGGCAGCGGCAAAATGTTGTCTAATCCGTACAGAACACCGGCCAGCACCGTGGCGACCACCAGATACGGGTTGGCGTCAGCGCCTGCTACGCGATACTCCACGCGGTGATTTTTGGCATCGCTGCACGGCACTCGTAGCGCAACGGTACGATTATTGTGGCCCCACGAGGCTTGGGTAGGTACATACATACCGGGCTGGAAGCGGCGGAAGGCGTTGATATTGGGAGCCAATACCGCCATTGAAGCGGGCATCATGGCAATCATTCCTGCCAGCGCTCGTTTCATCAGCGCCGAGTCCTTACCCTCTTCTTCGTTGGAGAACAGGTTTTTGCCGTTGTCGTCCAGAATACTGAGGTGAATATGCATGCCGCTACCGGCGTACTCGTCATAAGGTTTGGCCATAAAGGTGGCGTCCATCTCGTGATTTTCGGCCACCAGGCGCACCAGTCTTTTCAGCGCCAGCGCGTGATCGCAGGCGCTAAGAATATTTTCTGTATGATGCAGATTGACCTCAAATTGACCCGGGGAGGACTCTGCCACGGCGCCATCGGCCGGGAGCCCCTGAATGTGCGCCAGCCGGTCAATGTCGCTCAAGACTGCAGCGAAATGGTCAAGATTATCCAAAGAATAAACCTGATTCTGTATGTTGCGGTCCTGTGTTCCGGGGGTGCAGGGTGGCTGCAATGCGCCCTCTGCATCGCGCTGCCTGTCGAGCAGATAGAACTCCAACTCTACCGCTACCACCGGGAACAGGCCCCGTTGGCGCAATGTTTGCCAGATATGGTTCAACACATTGCGGGGTTCAACGTCAAAGGGAGTGCCATCTTCGTCAAGCATGGTCAACAGCAACTGCCCGATATGTTCGGGGTCGGAGGCGGAAGGTGTCAGCGTGCCGGGGATAGGCAGGCAGATGCGGTCGGGTTCACCCAGCTCTTGGCCGAGACCCGCTTCTTCCACTACGTTTCCTAAAATGTCCATCGCGAAGACGGAAGCCGGGAAATAACAGCCTTTTTCGATTTTTCGAAGCGCAGAGAGAGGGATGCGTTTACCGCGAAAAGTACCATTTAAATCAGTGAGGAGAACATCAACGTGCTGAGTTAGTGGGTGACGCTCCAGGTACTGAGACACTTCATCCTGGAACGCGCTGCTTCGCTTCTCTTCGCCTTGAATCGCGAAGTCTTCAACTTCGATGTTTTGAGTAATCAGGTCAATTGCTTGCATAGGATTTCCGCCGTTTGCATGTGACTGGCGTCTAACACATTACCCTCATGGTAATGTACGCCAACGTTAATTCGCTCTGTTCAATTGCTGTATTCCCGCGATTAAAGGTGCCAAAGAGAAGATAAAAAATCCGTTTAAACCGATCTTAATAATGTAAATGCACTATAAATATAGACTATGTAGGCGACCTTAAGATTGCCGACTTAAAAACCTTAACCTCTGCATACAGCCCTTGCAACTGCAACATCCTATTAACACTTCCGTTTGATCATGCTTCTTCAGGCTGCTAAGTTTTAAAATAAACGGATAAAAAAAAGTCACTTTTGTTGGGCGAAAGCGGAACAATAGGAAGGCTATCAGCATTTTAATCAACTCACAGGGGCGGTAAAATGGACAATATTTCTTTCACTTTAGAAAGCAAAGAAGCGCTGAGCACGTCTGAGGCGGCCTATCGTCCGGTTATCGGCGTCGTAATGTGTGAAAACACTATCGATGAAAACCCGGCGCTGACGGTCCATGAGAAATATCTCGACGCAATCTTTAATGCCGACGGATTCCCTATCGCTCTTCCCCACGAACTGGCCTCGCGTGAAGGCGCCCTCGAAAGTATTCTTTCGCGCGTTGACGGTATTTTTCTTACCGGCAGCCCGAGCAATATTGAACCTCATCTTTATGGGGAAGAAGGCGTCGAGGCGCTGGCTGACCCCGGACGCGACAAGCTGAGCATTGCGCTGATAAAAGCCACGCTGGAGAAAAAAATCCCTCTTTTCGCCGCCTGTCGCGGCATGCAGGAGCTGGTGGTTGCCACAGGTGGCACGTTGTACCGTAAAGTTCACGAACAGCCGGGCTATATGGATCACCGCGAAGACACTCATCTTCCTCACGACAACCAGTATGATCTGGTGCACCCGGTTGAAATCAAACCCGGTGGCCTGCTTTCGGAGCTTTTGCCTGATTATCAACGTTTCGAGGTTAACTCGCTGCACGGTCAGGGGGCAAAACGCTTGGGCGCAAGCCTTACCATTGAGGCCGTGGCGCCGGACAATCTGGTTGAGGCGGTCAGCGTGCGCCACCACCCCTTTGCGCTCGGTGTGCAGTGGCACCCGGAGTGGCATAGCCTGACGGATCCGGTATCCAAAAAGCTTTTTGAAGCCTTTATTGCGGCATGTCGGGAGAGGCATGAGCTTTTGAAAATTTAGAATTTTCATAATTACAGGGCGGCTGCCCTTGACCTGACTTAAGTTTTTTTAGGTCAAGGGCAGCCGCTTTATAAGCGAAGCGTCTGCTATTGATCCCAAAGAACTTATTTGCAATTAAAAGCCTCTTAAAAGCCCTACCTTATAATAATTCCTCCCACCTTATATCCTTAAGTTCGTTGCTTAAATCCCTGTCTGTGATACAAATTTCTGCTTAATTTTTTTTAGTGACGGTTTCACCGGCTAACTATTTTCACCGCTATCAATTCTAATAAGGGTTTCTCACCGTGAGTTCGCCACCGCTTTCTTCACGCCTGGAGATGCGTAATATCTCAATTTCATTTGGCGGCTTTTCTGCGCTGCATCAGGTGGACTTCACGCTCGAAGGGGGCGCGGTGCATGCGCTGGTGGGCGCCAACGGTGCTGGCAAATCTACCCTGATGGCCGTACTTTCAGGGGCTTACAGTCACTACAGCGGCCAGATAATCATTGACGGAAAACCGGTCACGATTTCCCAGCCGCATCACGCGCGTGAACAAGGGATTCATCTGGTGCAGCAGGAGGTCGACATTGCGCTGATCCCCACGCTCAACGTGGCGGAAAACATCATGCTCGACGAGCTTTCAGAAGCCGGGCATCTGCATCACTGGTCGAAAATTTACCAAAGTGCGCAAGAGATTACTCAGCAGCTGGGTCTCAAGATTAACCTTCGTGAGCGCATCGAAAACTGCACGCTGGCCGAGAAACAGCTGATTTTACTGGCGCGCGCGCTGTCGCATCAATGCCGTTTTCTGATCCTCGATGAACCGACCGCCCCGCTCGACCACGCCGAGAGCGAGCGCCTGTTTGCACTGGTGCGTCGCCTGCGTGACGAAGGAATGGCGGTGGTGTTTATCTCCCATCGCATTCATGAACTGCGGGATATCTGCGACCGCATGACCGTGCTGCGCGACGGGCGTCTGGTGAGCGATGACAGCATGCGGGGCCTCACCAATGAGCACATCATCGAAAAGATGATTGGTCACCAGATTAACGATATCTACCCCGCTCGCCGCCCCGCGCACGGCGGTGAAACGCTGCTTAAAATCAAAGGACTGCACGATAAACACAAGCTGCGCGACATCAGCCTCACGCTGCATCGCGGCGAAATCCTCGGTATAGCCGGTCTGGCGGGGGCCGGTAAAACCGAACTCTGTAAGGCGCTGTTCGGAGCGTCACCAAGCCGGGTTGACCACGGCGAGCTCTACGGCAAGGCGTGGAAACCGAGCGAACCGTATCTGTCGGTGGAGCAAGGCATCGCGCTGGTGCCGGAGGAGCGCCGTAAAGAAGGCGTCTTTATCGATGAAGATATCCCCATGAACCTCAGCGTTGCCGCCGACAACAGCTTCTCGACGCTGGGCATATTCAACCGCGCGGCCTCACTGAGCTGGGCCAAAGAGATAATCACCCGTCTGGGGATCCGCGCCTCAGGACCGTTGCAGAAGCTGGCTCGCCTCTCGGGGGGGAATCAGCAGAAGGTCGCAATCGGTAAATGGCTGCGCAGCGAGAGCCAGATCCTTATCTTCGATGAACCGACCAAAGGCGTCGACATTCGCGCCAAGCAGGACGTCTTCAGGCTGATTGATGGACTGGCACAACAGGGAAAAGGCATCATTTATGCTTCGGGCGAGTTCGCCGAACTGGTCGGACTGTGTGACCGAATTTTAGTACTTTGGGATGGTCGCATCGTCGCCGAGCTTAACGCCGCCGACGTCGACGAACAGACCCTTTTAGATTATTCAACCGGAGGAACCCCCGCGTGAGCAACGAACACCCCTTGAACGCGCCGCAACCCTGGCGTCATCATATTTTCGAATTTCTTTATAAGTGGGGAATGTTGCTCACCGTGGTGGCGCTGATCGCACTGTTTGGTCTTTCTTCCAGCAACTTCCTCGAGATGTCGAACATCATCAACATCATGCGATCCATCGCAATAGTGACGGTGATCGCCATCGGCGTATCGCTGTCGCTGTCAGTGGGCGGCTTCGACCTTTCGGTCGGATCGACCGCGTCGCTGGCCAACGCGCTGGTGATCTCGATGTTCGTCTGGCACGGCTTCGGCACCGTTGAGGCGATCGCCATTACGCTGTCGCTGTGCCTGCTGGTAGGGCTGTTCAACGCCTTCCTGATTGTTATCCTCAAAATCCCTGACATGCTGGCCACGCTCGCCAGTCTGTTCGTGATTCAGGGTGCGGCGATGACCTACAGCTTCGGCGGGTCAATCACCGAAAATATGCTGATGCCGAGCGGCGACATGGCCGAAGGCACGGTGCCGGCGGTCTTCAGCCTGCTCGGTCAGGTGCCGGTTATTGTCATCGTGATGCTGGTGGTGACCGTCGCCGTTCAGCTGTTTATGTCGCTGACCAAGCACGGCCGACGTATGTACGCCATCGGCGGCAACCCGCTGGCCGCACGTCTGGCCGGGATCCGCACCGCTCGCTATCGCGTGATTGCCTATCTAATGTCGTCCGTGCTGGCCGGGGCCGGGGGGATTTTGCTCGCTTCGCGCATCGGCTCATCACAGGTTAACGCCGGTGGCGGCTATCTGATGGACGCAGTCGCGGCAGCCTATATCGGCTTCTCGTTGGCCGGTTCAGGCAAGCCAAATGCTCTGGGTACCCTGCTCGGCGCGGTTATCCTCGGCGTGCTGCAAAACGGACTGGTGATGCTCTCGGTGCCTTACTACGCGATGGATATCATTAAGGGACTGGTGCTGGCGATTGCGCTCGCGCTGACCTATATTCAGAAAAGATAGTCAATAAAAAGGCTCCTCACGGCGAGGAGCCTTTTGCAATCAGATAGTTGGCGTAGCCACCAGACCGTCGATCAGAATTTGCGGCGTACCCTGCGAGCAGCGTTCGATACGCCCTCTCACGCCATAGACCTTCGCCAGACTCTCGGCGGTAATCACCTCTTCGGGCTTGCCGTCGGCAATCAGTTGACCGTCTTTGAGCATCAGTACGTTGTCGCCGTGACGCAGCGCGATGTTGATATCATGCACCACAACCACGGTAATAATGTTTCTTTTACGCGTCTCGCGGCGCACCAGGTCCATCACGTGGAACTGGTAATTCAAATCCAACGCGCTCAGGGGTTCATCGAGCAACAGCAGCGAAGGTTGACGAATCAGCGACTGCGCCAGCCCCACCAGCTGCTTTTGACCGCCGGAAAGCTGATCCAGATATCTCAGCGCCAGATGTTCAATACCCAGCAGTTTCAGCAACTCCATCACCTGCGAGGTGGTCTGCGCCTGATGTGCAAAGCCACCCGATGCGCGTTGAGCCACAATGATCGACTCTAAAACGTGCAGATGCACACCCGCCGGCAGCGACTGAGGCAGATACACCACCTGCTCGGCGCGCTTGGCAAACGGCATTTTCATCAGGTCGTGACCGTCGAGAATCATCTCACCCTGCGCACGGTTCAGACCGGCGAGCGAGCGCAGCAGCGTGGATTTACCGCTGCCGTTGGGGCCAAGCAGCACGGTGATTTGTCCACGCGGAAGCTTGGGCACGTTGAGACTGCTTATCACCGCGCGTTTAGGGTAACCGGCGGTAAAGTTACGGATTTGCAGGCCCTGCGCGGCATCTTGACCTTTGCGAGGTTGCAGAGAAATCACATTGTCATCTATAGCAAGGCTCATACCGTCCCTCTATGGCGCAGAATAATGCTCAGGAAGAAAGGTACACCGACCAGCGAGGTCACAATCCCCACCGGAATAATCACGCCCGGCACCAGATTTTTAGAGGCGACAGAGGCCAGAGACAGTACCAGTGCGCCAATCAGTGCGCTGGCAGGCAGATAAAAACGATGGTCTTCGCCGAACATCATGCGCGCAATGTGTGGCGCGACCAGGCCGATAAAGCCGATAGGCCCGACGAACGCCACCGCCAGCGCAGAGAGAATGCTGATGCGCAGTAGCGTGCCGAGACGCAGACGACGCACGTCAATACCGAAGCTTACGGCGCGGTCTTCACCCAGACGCAGCGCGGTCAGTTTCCAGGAACTTTTCATCGACAGCGGCAGCAGAATCACGAAAGCCCCCGCCATGACCGCCAGTTTTATCCAAGTCGCGCGCGCCAGACTGCCCATGGTCCAGAACACCAATCCCTGCAAGGTATCTTCGGAGGCGATAAACTGCATCAGCGAGACCAGTGCGTTAAAGGTAAACACCAGCGCGATACCAAACAGCACCACGCCTGAGCTGGCAACCTGCGTCCAGCGGGTGATACCGTCAAGCATCAGCGCGGCGAGCAGCGCAAAGATAAAGGCGTTGGCCGAGATAAACCACTGGTCGGGAATACCAGGAATACCGATATTCAGGACGATAGCCAGCGCAGCCCCGAAGGCCGCGGCGGAAGAGACGCCTAGAGTGAAGGGGCTTGCCAGCGGGTTATTGAGGATAGTCTGCATCTCTGCGCCCGCCAGGCCCAAAGACATGCCGACCACCACCGCCATCAAGGCGTAAGGCATGCGAATATCCCAGACGATAACGCGAGTCCCCGCGTCTGCCGCCTGAGCATGGAAAATAGTTTGCCACAGCGTATCGAGCGACAGCCCTGCTGGCCCCATCACAAAGTCGAGCACCAGTGAGGCGAAGATAGCGATCACCAGAACCAACATCAGGGAAAGACGACGACGCAGAATGGTTTTGTAGCGTCCCATCACGCTGCCGTCTAACGTTGGCTCGTCACGGTGGCTGGCTACATTGAGGAGAGGATCGGTTGAAGCACTCATGTTTACACTCATTCTCGCTTGGCACTGCGTGGCTAAAAGGGCTAGATAACGCGGGTACAATAGGTAACAGTAATATAAACGATAACTATTATCAATCCAGTATAAAGCGGCCGATGCGCTGTAGCTTAACAAAAAACGGTAAAATTAGCGGCTTAGGGGTAACAAAGCGTAACCCGAAATGACTCCCCTCTCCCGCGCGTTTGGCGAAAGAGGAGAGAGACAGAGGCCGGTGGACAAATCAGCCTCTGTTAAAACGACTATTTAATCTCGGTCTCAGGGAATTCCATGTCCTGATACTTGATGAACTTAGTGCCCCTGGTCAGCTTGTAACCAAACCAAATCACCAGGAACAGCGGGATTCCGATATAGGTCGCCGCAACGCCGTACCAGTCAATTTTAGCCTGCAAGAACGCCTGATAGTTCTGACCTAGCGTGATGATAAGACACAGCACGAAGGCAAAAATCGGTCCCAGCGGGAACAGGCCTGACCGGTAAGGCAGCGCATTGAGGTCACGCCCCTGTGCCACATAGCCGCGACGGAAACGATAATGGCTGATGGCGATACCTAGCCAGGCGATAAAACCGGTCATGCCCGAGGTGTTCAGCAGCCACATATAGACCGACTGATTGCCGTACATCGAACTCAGGAAGCACAGCGCCGCCACCACGGTGGTGGCATACAGTGCGTTGCGCGGCACGCCGCCCTTCGACAGCTTGGCGAACATGCGCGGTGCCTTGCCTTCGGTCGCCAGGTTGTAGAGCATACGGGTTGACGCGTACATGCCCGAGTTACCTGCGGACAGCACCGCCGTCAGGATAACCGCGTTCATCACCGCCGCCGCAGACAGCAGACCGGCATTGCGGAACACCAGCGTAAACGGACTCACGCCGATATCCTTCACGTCGTTACGCAGCAGGCTCGGATCGGTGTAAGGAATGATCAGGCTGATAACCAGAATTGCCAGCACATAGAACAGCAGGATACGCCAGAATACCTGACGCACCGCACGTGGGATGTTCTTGCCCGGATCTTCAGACTCACCTGCTGCCACGCCGATGAGTTCGGTTCCCTGGAAAGAGAAGCCCGCTATCATCGCCACGCCAATCATCGAGGCAAAGCCACCAGCAAACGGCGCATCGCCGATAGTCCAGTTATGCCAGCCCGCGTGCTCGCCACCTTTCATAATACCGAAGATCATCATCACGCCAACGGCGATAAAGACGATAACGGTCAGCACTTTAATCAGGGAGAACCAGTATTCGGCCTCACCAAAACCGCGCACCGAAATATAGTTGAGCAGGAAGATCACGCCGAGGAACAGCGCACTCCAGATCCAACCTGGGGTATGAGGGAACCAATAGTTCATCACCAGCTGTGACGCGACCAGTTCAACGGCAATGGTCACCGCCCAGTTGTACCAGTAGTTCCAGCCGAGTGCGAAACCAAAGCCTTCTTCGACGTATTTTGCGCCGTAAGTAGAGAATGAGCCTGCCACCGGCATAAAGGCCGCCAGTTCACCGAGGCTGGTCATGATGAAGTACACCATCAGACCAATTAACATGTAGGAGAGCAGCGCCCCGCCGGGACCTGCCTGAGAAACCGTTGCACCCGAAGCCACGAATAGCCCCGTACCGATGGAGCCACCAATGGCTATCATGGTGAGGTGACGGGCTTTTAGCTCTCTACGCAGAGTGGGAGCCACCTGCTGATTTTTTGTATGCTGTTGAGCCATCTTTGCCCTATTTCTGCTCGTCATGAGTAATTTTAGGCGCGGATTGTAGCAAAAACTCTCGAGCGAGATAGCAGGAACACCCCATCATAAGAAGGCTTCATAATCGGCCGCCGATTATTAGCAAGACCGTGTTATACCAATTCTTTGCAATAGGTGAGGAAACGCGACAAGGCGTTAGAGATGTGTTTTTGTCGATGGTGAATAAGATAAAGCTTACGCACCAACGGCGGGAGAGGCAGCCTGATTTCGACCAGCGAGCCGCTGCTCAGCTGTTCAGAAATGACGCGGCGCGACAGACAACTAATGCCTATCCCGTGACGTACGGCGTGCTTGATGGCTTCGGAATTACCCAGCTCCATGACCAGATTGAAATCCGGCAGCTGCGACAACAGCAGGTGATCCAATACTTCACGCGTGCCTGACCCACGTTCACGCAGGATCCACGGCGCGGCAGCAAGCATCTCCAGCGTCACGTTTTTACCGGCCAGTGGATTATCCGGCGCGCCGAAGACCACCAGCTCGTCGTCGAGCCAGGACTGAGTAATCAGTTCCGGCATGCGGCACGGACCTTCAATAAGCCCGAGATCAACGCGAAAATCGGCTACCGCATTGATGACGTCGTCGGTATTACCGACGTTTAATTCAAGGGGAGTTTCAGGGAAGTCCAGTCGATAACCGGCAATCATGGCAGGCAACATATAGTTGCCGATGGTGCTGCTGGCACCAATTTTGAGGGAACCGCTGTCGTGACTGAATAAACGTTCGATTTCACTGGCCTGCTCAAGCAGCGCCAACGCTTTCGGATACAGCAAACGTCCGTGCTCGTTGATAACCAAACGCTTACCCACGCGGTCAAAAAGCTTCACTCCCAACTGCCCTTCTATGTCCGCCAGCGCCGCACTGACCGCCGATTGTGATAAAGACAGAACAACAGAGGCCTGGGTGGTTGAGCCACTCTTAAGCACCTCGGAGAAAACTTCCAGTTGACGCAGTGTAATATGCATAGAGTCTCGTTATCTATTATCCGGCCTGCCCGCTGCCCGATAATTTGATTGATTCAAAAGTAAAAAGTGCTCAGCGTCGCATCTGCACCCCTTGGCCGAATCCGCTCCTCCCAATAAAGAGTATAGCTCCATCCGCACCGCCGTGTGCGACAGGCCATTGTTATCATTCTATACCAGTTTTTCAGGTTGGTTATAGGATTATAATCAATTTCATATTTATGCCTGCACTGGATAAGCTTATGCCCAGGTCATCTATGCAGGATAAAATTATGAGCCACGTCTTACCCGAACATCATCGCCAACACCAGGCGCACGGCAATCCACAGCACAAATTCATGCTGCCTTATCCTTTTGGACGCGTTTTACCGGGTTTAGTTCTAACCGCAGCGATTACCGCCCTCGCATTGTGGTTAAGCCATTTTGATTTGCTCAACTCGCTCGGCCTCAGTGCCCTGACGTTGGCCATCGTTATTGGCATGTTGATAGGCAATACCGTTTATCCACTCGCCCGCCCACGCTGCGCCGAAGGCGTCAATCTGGCGAAGCAAAAGCTCCTGCGGCTCGGGATAATCCTCTATGGATTTAAACTCACCTTTACCCAAATTGCCGACGTCGGCGCGTCCGGTGTCATTATTGATTTGCTGACCCTCTCCAGCACCTTTTTACTCGCCTGCTGGCTGGGAAAACGGTTTTTTGGCCTGGACAACGACACCGCGATGCTGATTGGCGCGGGCAGCAGCATCTGCGGCGCAGCGGCGGTGATGGCAACGGAGCCAGTGCTGAAGGCCGATGCGGACAAAGTGACAGTGGCGGTAGCGACGGTGGTGATTTTTGGCACCGCGGCAATTTTCCTCTACCCGTGGCTTTGGCAGCTCAACCTGCACTATCACTGGCTGGAGATAACCGCAAGCCGCTTCGGCATCTATACCGGCTCAACTATCCATGAAGTTGCGCAAGTAGTCGCAGCAGGTCACGGGGTTTCCCCCGACGCAGAAAACGCGGCAGTAATCGCCAAAATGCTCCGTGTCATGATGCTCGCGCCTTTCCTGCTGCTCGTCAGCCTGTGGAAGAGTCGTCGCCAGCCGCAAACGGCCGCGGCTACCGAGGGGAAAAGTCTGTGGTCCGCCATCACACTACCGTGGTTTGCGCTGTGGTTTATTGGCGTGGCAGCCTTCAACACTTTCGGCCTGCTGCCGCAGAGCTGGGTGCATTTTCTGCTGACGCTGGACACGATTCTGCTGGCAATGGCGATGGCAGCGCTGGGGTTAACGACTCATTTCAGCGCGCTGCGTCAGGCCGGAGTCAAACCCCTAATGATGGCGGCTGTGCTGTTTATTTGGCTAATCGTTGGCGGGGCAGGCATCAACCTGTTGGTACAACACCTGCTCTAATGAATAAAAAGCGGGCATTTTCGCAAGACTTTTAACATTTATTGCCTGCCCCCCTGTGCATAAAGCGGTTATCATTCAGAACAACAGGACATAACTAAACAGGGGGTAACATGAAATTTGTAGGGGCACACGTTAGTGCAGCAGGCGGAGTCGATCAGGCAGTCTTGCGGGCACATGAGCTGGAAGCGACTGCATTTGCGCTGTTTACCAAAAATCAACGGCAATGGCGCGCGGCTCCCCTGGCTGAAGATGTTATTGAACGCTTTAGGGCAGCCTGCCAAAAGTACAATTACAGCAGCAACCAAATTCTCCCGCACGACAGCTATCTGATTAACCTGGGCCATCCGGTGACGGAAGCGCTCGAGAAATCCCGCGAAGCCTTCATCGATGAACTCCAGCGTTGCGAACAGCTGGGACTGTCATTGCTGAACTTCCATCCTGGCAGCCATCTGATGCAGATTGATGAAGACAAGTGCCTTGCCACCATCGCCGAGTCTATCAATATTGCTTTGGACAAAACCGAGGGCGTGACGGCAGTTATCGAAAACACCGCCGGTCAGGGCAGCAACCTCGGCTTCCGTTTCGAGCATCTGGCGAAAATTATTGCCGGCGTTGAAGACAAAAGCCGCGTTGGGGTATGCATCGACACCTGCCACGCTTTTGCTGCCGGTTATGACCTGCGCACCCGCGAGGCCTGCGAGCATACCTTTAAAAACTTCGCCGACGTGGTCGGGTTCAAATACCTGCGCGGCATGCACCTGAACGACGCCAAAAGCGAGTTCAACAGCCGGGTTGACCGCCACCACAGCCTCGGCGAAGGCAATATCGGCAAGACCGCCTTCAGCTATATCATGCGTGACTCGCGTTTCGACAACATTCCAATGATCCTCGAAACCGTCGACCCGGAAATTTGGGCCACCGAAATTGCCTGGCTCAAAGCAGAACAGACAGCCGAAGACGACGAAGCCGCCGCCTAATTCTTCTGCCGATCTTCGGCAAGTTTTTCGGCCAGCCTGCGCGTCAACTCGGCCGCAGGCAGTGCTCGGCAAAGTAGCGCACCCTGTCGGGCCCAACGGGGCCCAGTTGGGCAAGTAGCCGTATACGCCCTTCTCTTTTGCCGCCGAGTGCAGAAAAAAAGTCTTCAGGTTTAATGTCGTCCTTTCGATATAATCAGCGTCACGACACGCCCTGTCTCAGGATACGACGATTGGCTCGAAGAAGGGTTGCCAATATCCCCCCCACGGCAATCAGCACAATAAAACCACCTACCGCGGCCATCGAGTTGAAACCAAACTGTTTGTAGAGCAACAACCCCGATATACCGCCAATAAGAAAAGACATTATAGTCACCGCATGGGTAATAAACTGGCTGCGCTGTGCCTTGATTTGTTTCGAAGGGTCGCGGCGCATCAGCGTAGCTATTACCGCGCCCAGGGCGATGCCGGCATCGGTCAGGGTTCCGGTAATATGCGTCGAACGCACGCGCCCGTTGGAGAGCTGGGTTGAGGTGGAATTATGGATCCCCATCAGGAAGCTCAGAAAAACGATAATTTCGTGATTGTTCTTAGACGAGAAAAATAATATTTCAAACAACGAGGTCAAAATTAACATAACGCCCTCGATTAGAAGAATTATGCTGAATATTGTGCGGATATTGTTCTTTATTCCGCCGATCGCAATCAGCCGAGAAAGCATTGCGCCAATCACGAAGGCGCCAATAATAGCCGACAGAAACAGTACGTCGCTTAAATCAGTATTCGATACTTCTGAAGAAAGTTGAGAGGTATTTCCAGACATATGCGAGGGAAAAAAACCGAATGCGCCCAATGCCATGGCATTGAGAATACCGGCCGTCGTTGCCAGCAAAAGAGCCAGATGACGGTCTTCGGTGTGCGTCCTGCCACCCTTTCGTTTTATCAACATATTCAACATGATGGCAACCTCGTTTAACTGTTATTTAATCAGTATATATAACCAAATACCTCAAATAGCCTATTTATTAAAAGTATTGTAAATATTTGTCTTTATTACGGCGAAGCAAAATTCACCTCATGACAAAAACAGCAATAGGACGATTATTATCGTTAAGGGGAAAAATATTAAGTTATAAAATTTCAATAACTAGGAGGATATTTACCCATAAATAGATGACATCATCCTGCTACTCATAAAAATAGCGGCAAAAAAAAGCGCTGCCCGAGAGCAGCGCTTATCATTATAAACGTTTGAAAGCTTAGCTGTTTGCAACGACTTTCGCGGCAATCGCAGCATCAGAACGTTTAAGGATGGCGTAGGCCACACCCGCCAGCACGGTACCGGCCAGAATGGCCACCAGGTACAGCAGAACCGGTGTGATAGCGCCAGGGATGAGCAGCACGAACAGACCACCGTGCGGTGCCATCAATTTTGCACCGAAGGCCATCGACAGTGCCCCCGTCAGCGCTCCCCCAGCGATACAGCAAGGCAGAACGCGCATCGGGTCACGAGCAGCGAAAGGAATCGCCCCTTCAGAGATGAAGCACAGGCCCAGCACCAGCGCCGCCTTACCGCCCTCGCGCTCACCCTGTTCGAACTTATGACGCGCCAGCAAGGTCGCCAGACCCATCGCCAGCGGTGGCACCATACCTGCCGCCATAATGGCCGCCATTGGGGCATAGACCGAGGAACTCAGCAGAGCGACACCAAACGCATAGGCCGCTTTGTTAACTGGCCCACCCATGTCGGTACACATCATCGCGCCGAGGATTGCGCCCAACAGGACCGCATTGGCGGTGCCCAGAGACTGCAACCATGCAGTCAGACCCGCCATGATTTTCGCGACCGGCGTACCCACCACGTAGATCATGATTAGACCGGTTATCAGGCTCGCCACCAGCGGAATGATCAGTATCGGCTTAAGCGCTTCCATACTCTGCGGCAGACGCAGCTTGTTGCTGATAAATTTCGCCACATAACCCGCGAGGAAACCGGCAATGATACCGCCGATGAACCCTGCACCCGTGCTCACCGCCAACATACCGCCGATAAGACCCGGAGTCAGACCCGGACGGTCAGCAATCGAGAAAGCGATAAAACCTGCCAGAACCGGCACCATCAGCGCGAAGGCCGATGCACCACCAATCTGCATGAGCGCAGCGGCCAGCGTGCCTTTAACTTCAAAGGCCTTGATACCAAAGATGAATGACAGAGCGATACACAGCCCTCCCGCCACCACCATCGGCAGCATGTAGGACACACCGGTCAACAAGTGACGATACGGACCGCTGCCAGTCTCTTTTTTCTTGCCGGAAGACGCCTGCCCCTGCTTCTTAGGCTCAAACAGCTCGGCTTCGACCAGTGCCTTGTCTAATTCCTGCTTGGTCTTTTTCAGCGCCAGGCCGGTCGAGGTACGGTACATCTGCTTACCGGCGAACTTCTCGAGGTCAACCTCGATGTCGGCGGCAACGATAACCAAGTCTGCGGCGGCAACTTCTTCAGGGGTGATGGCATTACCGGCACCGACGGAGCCGCGCGTTTCAACCTTCACCCACCAGCCACGTTTTTTCGCTTCACTTTCAATGGCTTCGGCCGCCATAAAGGTGTGCGCCACGCCGGTCGGGCAAGCGGTCACCGCGACGATACGTTTAGGACCGGCAGCAGCAGGTGCCGCAGAGGCCGCGGTTTGCACCGGCGCATGATAGGCTTTAGCTTCGGTGGAAGCGCGCTGCACGAAGGCATCCGGCTCACGCACCGCATCGGCCAGCGATCCCAGATACAGATTCTTACCGTTCAGTCCGGCTTCTGCTGGCACGGCATCGCCCACGGCGAGAACCCATTCGGCTTCAGCGGCGCGAGTGACAAGCTGATGCCCTGACTTTTGCACGGCGGCAGCAAGCATATTTTTTGCAATCTGCGCACTTGCCTGTCCAATCTCTTTGTCTACTATCAGCAGCGTTTTCATTCTTTCTCTCCTGCTGTCAATTAAAAGGTTTCAGATCAACACGTGCCATCATCGCCGCCAACTGTGGACGGGAGCTGACACCAACATTGCTTTGGCTAACGGCCAACGCCGCGACGGCAGTAGCCAGACGCAGGGTATGTTCGCTGGACTCACGCATCAGTAGGCCGTAAATCAGTCCACCGACCATTGAGTCACCGGCCCCTACGGTACTAACGACTTCGCAGGAAGGCGGTTTGGCAATCCATGCACCCGAGGCGTTGACCCACAGCGCGCCCTCTGCGCCAAGGGAGATAACAACGTGAGCGATACCCTGATCGCGCAGCGCGTGAGCGGCTTCGACCACGTCGCTTAAGTCGTTGAGCTTGCGGCCAGCCCAGATTTCTAGCTCGCGGCGGTTAGGCTTAACCAGCCAAGGGGCCGCCTTCAGTCCGGCGACTAGCGCTTCACGGCTGCTGTCGAAAATAATGCACGGGCACTGGGTGCGCAGACGAGCCATCCAGTCGGTGAACGCCTGCGGGTCGACACCCGCGGGCAGGCTGCCGCACACGGCGACCATGTCGAACTGTCCCAGCCAGCTCAGTGAGTCGTTAACAAAACGCTCCCAGTCCTGTGGCGTAACCTCGAAGCCCGAGAAGTTAAAGTCGGTCACTTCGGAGTCTTTTTCGGTCAGTTTGACGTTAATACGCGTGCGGCCTTCGACCACCTGAAAACGGTTGGCGATGCCCAGGCTGCTAAACAGATGCTGAAAACCGTCCTGATTCTCTTTACCCAGGAACCCGCCTACGGTGACGTCGATCCCTAAGTCTTTCAAAACTTTGGCAACGTTGATGCCCTTACCCGCAGCGTGCAGGCCGGCGGTCTGCACCAGATTGACTTCACCGCGTTCTATTTCAGGGGTGTAACCCACCAGATCGTAGGCCGGATTTAAGGTAATAGTTGCTACGCGACGGCTCATGCGCCCTCCCCAAGACCTTCGGAAATCGCTTCACCGATGGATTTCAATGCCACTTCGGCGTCTTCACCGCTGGCGGTAAAGCGCAGGTGGTGCCCTTTTTTAACGCCCAGAGCAACGACCTTCATCAGGCTGCGACCATTGGCAGGTTTGCCGCTACCGTCGAGGTTGGTGACGGTAATCTCGCTGTTAAATTTCTTGATGCAGTTGACCAGCGCCGTCCCCGGACGCGCGTGCAGTCCGTGTTCGTTGCGGATAACGTATTCGGCAGTCAACACCTGGCTCTGCTCTTCCACTTCGCTGGTCAGCAGCGCCAGCACGCCCACGGCATCGGCCTCTAACAGGCGCTCGGCCTTACCGGCTCGAAGCAGATCGCCCAGGTAGTTCAGCAAATCTAAAGGCTTGTCGTCGGCGACGGCCAGCGTCAGCAGCAGGGCCACCTTTTCGCCGTCGCTTTCAAATGCTGTAGCAGGACGGCTCACCGCCGCAGCACTGCCGAGGTTGCCGACAACGCTGTCACTCAGCCAGATGCCCTGTCCAAGATTCAGCGGCTTACGGCTGATAACGTCGCTGACGAAAGAGGTGTCAACCGCGCCAATTTGCTGAAGACGTCCTGCGTTCAGCGCCTGCAGCGTGATAAGGCTGTCGGCGGCAACGTCTACGGCAATAAGTTGAGTATCGAAACGGAATTCGGCCGCGGTTTTTTCGCCCATCAGCAGGCTACGCAGCTCTTCGGCGGAGTCGGTTTTTGCCATTTGCTCGGCGACACTGTCATCGCTGAGCACGTGGGTCAGCTGACGCAGCAAGGCAAGGTGTTCGTCAGAACGGGCGGCGATACCGATGACCACAAACGCCTTCTGTCCTTCGCCCCACTCAATCCCCTGAGGGAACTGGAACACCTGTACGCCGGTGTTCTGGACCAGGTCGCGCGTGTCGGTCGTTCCATGAGGAATGGCGATACCGTTACCCAAATAGGTTGAAGTTTGCAGCTCTCGGGCCAACATTCCGTCAACGTAACCTTCGCTAACGCGACCCGCGGCGGTGAGCGCAGCGGCAACCTGACGGATAGCGTCTTCTTTTGTGCCTGCGGCAGCGCCCAGGTGGATGTCTTGCTGTGACAACTGGAACATAATTCTCCTCTCCTGCCGAAATTGAATCGTTTCAGCTTTATTGAGAAAAAAGGAGCGCTGGCAGGTTATTTTGACTAACCGGACAACGCTGAAACGTTTCGTGCAGTCTCATTCTGCGGCGATTATTTTGCAAGCATTACGCGTTTTGGCATTGCATTTTTATGATGCTACGCACAATTTTCCTTTTTTAAGTTTTAAATTCTTTAGCGACGCATCGAAAAGCTGAAGTATAGCTGACCTCTATGCCTCAGGGTGCTGAAGCTTGCTGGCATTAAAGACAACGTGGCGGCTTTTTAGCATCCTGTGCTGGTTAGCCGACGCGGCCTCTTATTTGCTGATTAAAAGCCGTGTCTATTGTAAAAAACAGGCGTAAAATCCGCGCGATTCGCCTTATCCCCTTCCTTATTATTGTTTTGGTGCAAACCTAAAAAATGACAGTTTCAACCACTACCGCGCGTCGTCTCCGCCTGCCGGACATGACCTCCAGCGCGTTCCTGATTATTGCCTTTCTGACCGGTATCGCCGGTGCACTGCAAACCCCGACGCTGAGCCTGTTTCTGACCACCGAGGTCAAGGTTTCGCCGTTTATGGTTGGGCTATTTTTTACCGGTAGTGCGGTGATGGGGATTTTCGTCAGTCAGTTTCTCGGCGGCTGGTCGGATAAAAAAGGCGATCGCAAAACGCTAATTCTGTTCTGCTGCCTGCTTGGCGCACTGGGCTGCGTACTGTTTGCCTTCAACCGCAGCTACTTCATTCTGCTGCTGGTGGGCGTACTGCTGACCAGTTTTGGTTCCACCGCCAACCCGCAGATGTTTGCGCTTGCCCGCGAGCACGCCGACAAAACCGGGCGTGAAGCGGTGATGTTCAGCTCGATTCTCCGTGCGCAGGTTTCCCTCGCCTGGGTCGTGGGGCCTCCGCTGGCGTTTGCGCTGGCGCTGGGCTTCGGGTTCACCTTTATGTATTGCGCCGCCGCGGTGGCCTTTATTCTGTGCGGGATCATGGTCCGAGCGTTCCTGCCCTCAATGCCGAAAGCGATGCTGACTACCGCCGGTCCACTTGAGGCACCGCGCAACAACCGTCGCGATACGCTGATGCTGTTTATCGCCTGCTCGCTGATGTGGGCGGCCAACAGTATTTATCTGATCAATATGCCGCTGTACGTGGTGAAAGAGCTGCATCTGTCTTCAAAACTCGCCGGTATGCTGATGGGCATCGCCGCATGCCTCGAGATCCCAACCATGTTGGTTGCCGGTTATCTCGCCAGACAGCTGGGTAAGCGTTTGTTGATGCGCTTTGCGGTAATCTGCGGCGTACTGTTTTACGGCAGCCTGATGTTCTTCACCGGTCCCGCCACGCTGATTGCCATCCAGCTGCTCAATGCGCTGTTTATCGGGATTTTGGCCGGTATCGGCATGCTTTACTTCCAGGATTTGATGCCGGGACAGGCGGGTGCAGCTACCACGCTGTTCACCAACTCGACGCGTGCGGGCTGGATCCTGGCCGGGTCGCTGGCGGGATTAGTGGCGCAGTTCGCCAGCTATTACGCGGTGTTTTACGCGGCGCTGGCAATGGTGGTGGTGTCGGTCTTCTGCATCTGGCGCGTCAGGGAAGCCTGGCGGCCATTAAGGCGCGGTGTCGAGCTCGAGCTGTAGCAGATACGTGAAGGCGTCGTCGCGATGGGTAAAACACATGTCGCGACGTGCCTGTAATGCCCCACAAACCTTGGGCCGCAGCGGTGAAGTAAAAATCTTGCAGCGCATCGTTTCATCGAGCTGAACGCAGCGCGTATTGGCGGGTTTACCGTTAGGCATGCCTGGGATCGGGCTGGAAATTGACGGCGCGATACAGCAAGCGCCGCAGTCTGAACGACAGTCCATCGGTAGCTCTCCTCTGGGCTGCAGATTGAATGCGATGTAGGTTGAAACCTAATATCGGCAGACAATAACAGCACGGTGAAATTCCCACCACATAAATCGTCAAAAACCCCTTCAGGCGGCCATTTCATCACTCTTTTTGAGCTACCTACTTGCCTGAAATCACGCGCACGAGTAACGTGTCGCCCATTATCCAAACTTTTTGCAAACAGGTTATTTTTATGGCACGTGCTAACGAAATTAAACGCGGCTTCGTTGTAAATTACGACGGCAAACTGCTGCTGGTTAAAGATATTGATGTACAAAGTCCTAGCGCGCGTGGCGCAAGCACGCTGTATAAAATGCGTTTCTCCGACGTGCGTACCGGCATGAAGGTTGAAGAACGTTTCAAGGGTGATGACATCCTTGATACCGTTACCCTCACCCGTCGTAAAGTGAACTTCTCCTACGTCGACGGCGACGAATACATCTTTATGGATGACGAAGACTACACGCCTTACACCTTCAACAAATCACAGATTGAAGAAGAGCTGCTGTTCATTCCTGAAGGTGGACTGGCAGGTATGCAGGTTCTAACGTTGGACAGCCAGCTGCTGGCGCTCGAAATGCCGCAGACCGTTGAGCTGGAAATCATCGAAACCGCGCCTGGCATCAAAGGCGCTTCAGCCAGCGCCCGCAACAAACCAGCGACCATGAGCACCGGTCTGGTTATTCAGGTACCAGAATATCTGAGCACCGGCGACCGTATTCAGATTCACATCGCCGAACATCGCTATATGGGTCGTGCATAAGGATTGGGTTTCTCCCCGTCTTATAAAAGAGAGCGCTGCGGCGCTCTTTTTTTATGCCGGTATGCGACGACAATGGAACGATGTCCCACGCGCAAAGTTATGATCGATCTCACAAATGCGGCTTAATATTTGGACTTACCAATTTTCATTCCTGTCATATCACTTTACACTGCCAGTACTCATTAACGCCCAAATCAGACCTTGATTGCCTATTAAATCTTCCCCCGCGCGCTTTTGGCCTGACCAATTTAACCTATGCCCGAATGTGATGGAGTCAAAATGAACAAGATTTCCACTAGCCCGTTGCCTGCCAATGTTCAACAGCCGCAGTATGACCGTCGGGCGCTCAAGACCCGTATTGTGCACATCGGCTTCGGTGCTTTTCACCGCGCGCATCAGGCGCTGATGACCGACCGCGTGCTGAACCAGCAAGGCGGTGACTGGGGCATCTGTGAGATATCGCTGTTTGGCCGCGATAACCTGATCAAGGCACTGCGTGAACAAGACCACCTGTTCACCGTGCTGGAGAAGGGGGCACAGGGAAATCAGCCGATCGTCGTTGGCGCGGTTCACGAGTCGATGCACGGCAGGATTGAAGGGATCGACGCGATCGTCGAGAAACTGGCAGAGCCGCAGGTGGCTATCGTGTCATTGACCATTACCGAAAAAGGCTATTGTATCGAACCGGTCAGCGGCAAGCTCGACCTTCAGCATCCGGAGATCGTCAAAGATTTACAGGGCGGACACTCCCCCGCCACCGCGCCTGGCCTGCTGGTTGAGGCGCTGCGCCTGCGTCACCTGCGCGGGCTGCCGGGGTTCAGCATTCTCTCCTGCGATAACATTCCTGAAAACGGCCATGTGGTGAAAAACGCGATTCTTGGCCTGGCGCAGGAGAAGGATCCGGCGCTGGCAAGCTGGATCCACGAGTCTGTCACCTTCCCAAGCACCATGGTAGACCGCATCGTGCCCGCGCTTACCGAAGAGTTTGAAGCCGAAATCAGCCAGTCGCTGGGCGGCATCGGCGATCCATGCGGTATCGCCAGTGAACCCTTCATTCAATGGGTCATCGAAGACAACTTTGTGGCGGGCCGTCCGGCGTGGGAAAAAGTCGGTGCACAGCTGGTTGACGACGTACTGCCGTTTGAGCAGATGAAGCTGCGCATGCTTAACGGCAGTCACTCGTTCCTCGCTTATCTTGGTTATCTGGCGGGATATCAATATATTAACAGCTGCATGGAGGATGAAAACTACCGCCGCGCGGCTTATCGACTGATGCTGAAAGAGCAGGCACCTACGCTCAGCGTGAGTGGAATCGACCTCACGGCCTATGCCGATAGCCTGATCGAACGCTACAGTAACCCGTCACTCAAACACCGCACCTGGCAAATCGCGATGGACGGCACGCAAAAACTGCCGCAGCGCATGCTGGACTCGCTGCGCTGGAATCTGCAACACGGCGGCGAATACGCCTGTCTGGCACTGGGTGTCGCCGGCTGGATGCGCTACGTCAGCGGTGTTGACGACGCCGGGCAACCGATTGATATCAAGGATCCGATGGCGGAAAAGCTGCGCGAGATTGTGGCAGGCAGTCAGGACGGTGAAGAAAGAGTCCGTGCTCTGCTGGCGCTGAAGAGTGTTTTTGGAGAGCCGCTTGCGCGCGATACGTCGGCAATTGAGGCGATAACGGCGGCCTATCTCAGTCTGCAACGTTTGGGGGCTAAAGCCACCGTCGCGAATCTGGTGAAGTAACGCGCTTTGCCCCGCTAGTCGTTAAGGCTGGCGGGGACTGACCGGAAAAGATAGCCGTCGAACGTCGGATCTTCGGCGTCGGAAATCTCCAGCAGTTTGCTTTTCACATTCTCAAGATGCTGCCACATCGCCTGCTTCGCCGCCTTTGGCTCGCGGCGCAGCACTGCTTGCAGGATCTGCTGATGATCGTTAAGCCACAGTTCACTGTAGTTACTCTCCCCAATATGCTGATGCAGCCCCTGCCACATCGGGCTGTGCTTACGCACCTGCCACAGCTCATAGACCATATTCGCCAGCACGCTATTCTGTGAGGCCTGGGCCAGCAGCGTATGAAACAGCTCGTCGGCGCTCTCGTCGATGATACCCTGTGCCACAAAGCTTTTCTCAAGCTCGATGGCGTCACGCATCTTCAGGATATCCGCCTTGGTGGCCTGCACCGCTGCAAATGCCGCGACCTCACTCTCGAGCAGTTGGCGCGCCTGTAACAGCTCGAACGGACCGTAACCGCTGTCAGCACGAGGCGGCTGGACACCTTCTGCCTGTTCGAGCACGTAAACGCCGGACCCTTTGCGCACCTCAACCACTTTCTCCAGCTCGAGCATAATCAGTGCCTCACGCACGACGCTGCGGCTGACGGAAAACCGTTCGGCAATGTCACGTTCGGGGGGAAGCCGGTCGCCGGGCAGATGCTGGCCGGATGCGATTGCGTCACGCAGCTGATGCCCCACTTCCTGATAAAGCCGCATGTTACCCCCCACTTTTCTGAAAATATTGCTCAACAGTATATCACGCGGCCTGAAGGCGTTGCAGTTATGTGAAAATCTGTGAACCTATCGCGAAATCATCGGCTTGCTGCATCGTCCAATGCTGTAGCAGCCGCTGGCGAACGTCGCTCACCAGAGGCTTTTCACCGTCGCGTGGCGGTAAAAGTACAAAGCTGACGTCAGGAAGCGCGGGTAGCCGCGTCGCATCTCGCCACGGCTTAAGCCCCGAGGGTATCGATGAGGCATTGAGGCAGGCAACCCCGAGTCCCGCCAGCAGCGCAGACTGAAGACCCGCCACGCCTGACGCCGAATGCGTAATCGCGAAACTGACGCCGTTCTCCTCAAGCAACTGACGGGTAAACCCCTGCATGGCGCAGCCTGCGGGGAGGGCGAGCAGCGACAGTGGCCTGGCGGGATCCCAGTTGAACCCTTCAGCTGCGACCCAGTGTAAGGGTTCGCGACAGACCTGCGTGCCTTCATGCGCATGTGCCGGAGAAAGAATCTGCATTGAAAGACCAATATCAAAAGGGTCTTCGTCACGCTGGGCGCGGATATCAACACTTTTTTGCACTCTGACGTTCAGCCGCAGGTCTGGATAACGCTCGCGCAGTTTCACCAGCATGGGCGGTATCTCGTTGGGACGAAAGTAATCGGTAATCGCCAAACGCAGTTCGCCGGAAAAGGACACGCCTCGTACCTCATCTAATGCGCGCGCGCTCAGTACCAGCATCTCACGGGCAAAGACCCCTAGACGTTCGCCGCTGGGAGTCGGCGTCACGCCCTTTTTGCCACGCAGCAGCAAGCTTTGGCCGGTGAAATCTTCCAGCTTGCTCAACTGTTCGCTGACCGCAGAGGAAGAGAGATTCAGACGCGGTGCGGCGGCAGAGATGCTGCCAGCCTCAACGACGGTAACGAAAGACCGTAGATGATCGAGATTGAAAGGTCGCATGGGCATCCCTCGGCTTTATTGATGGATATCACCAGATGTTCCTGCTTTTCCGGGCAATCAGCAACGAATATCCTCTTCTGCATCACCCCATCAACCTATCGGAGAACGCTATGCCTGGGATCACGCTGCAACTTTCGGGTCATGAAGACCCTCAACTCGCCCACCGTCTGGCCAACGCGCTAACAAAATTAACCTGCCGGATACTCGATAAACGCCCGGAGCAGACGATGGTTATTGTGCGCTTTGTGCCTGCCGAACTTTGGTTTATTAACGGTCAGTCATTGCAGGCGCTAGCGCGTCACTCCTTTAGGCTGGAGGTAACCGTCACCGACGAGACCAATACCCGTGCACAAAAGGCGCAGTATCACCAAGAGGTCTATGCCCTGCTGGCAGAAACGTTGGGCGAACTGCATGAGCATTCGAATATTCATATCATCGATTGCCGTGCGGGCGCTTACGGCTATGGCGGAGTGACGCAGGAGTTTCGTTATCAGCATAATGAGTCGTTTTGTAGTTAAAAGAGCTTTCCGGTGGTCATAGAGCTTTAACAGGCTGGATTTTATCTTGCTGGAGGGGCATCTTATTGCGCATATTTGATGAATGGCCCGAAGGAAAACCCCAGGGAATAAGGAGCCTTCGGGCGCTATAAGGATTAAACATGACGCAAACAAACCTGATAACCGGATTCCTCGGTAGCGGCAAAACCACCACCATCCGCCACCTGCTGGCACAAAAGCCGGAAAACGAAAAATGGGCGGTGCTGGTCAACGAGTTTGGTGAAATCGGCATCGACGGTGCACTGCTGGCAGACAGCGGCGCGGTGCTCAAGGAGATCCCTGGTGGATGTATGTGTTGTGTCAACGGCCTGCCAATGCAGATTGGCCTCAACATGCTGCTGAAACAGGCAAAACCAGACCGCCTGCTTATTGAACCCACCGGTCTGGGTCACCCAAAACAAATCCTTTCCCTTCTGACTTCAGACGTTTACAGCGGCTGGCTGACGTTAAACGCCTCGCTTTGCCTGCTGGATGCACGTCAACTAAGCGACCCACGGGTTGTTGCCAACGAAAACTTTCGCGACCAGCTGGCCGCGGCCGACATCATCATCGCCAACAAAACGGATACCTATACAGAACACGATGACCGGATGTTGGCACAGTGGTTGAGCACGCAGGATGCCTCTTTGCAGTTAGAGCGCGTCTCGCAGGGGAAAATTAGCGCTGAATTGCTGAACCAGCCGCGCAGAAACGAGCGCGAACTGCCAGAGGGCAAGCATCACCACGCCCATCAGTCAAAGCAGGGACTGGCGGCGCTTAGCCTGCCGGGCCATCAGCGTTGGCGACGTGCATTGAACGAGGCCGGGGACTATTCCAGCTGCGGATGGATTTTTGATGGCGAGACGCTGTTCGACACCGCCGGGTTCCTCGATTGGGCACGGCAGGCACCGGTCGATCGCCTGAAAGCGGTGATACGTATAAAGGAAGGCACATTGCGGGTGAACCGTCAGGGTAATGACCTTCACATCGACACGCTTTCGGCGGCGCCCTTAGACAACAGAATTGAATTAATATCCCACGGCAAGACCGACTGGAACGCTCTTCAATCCATCTTGTTGAGGATTCGTTTAAGTTAGCAGGCTTACCGTATCGCTAGTTATGATATTTTTATTACTTAAAACAGGTTTTGATTTATGTTTCGCCGCAATCTTCCCGTGATCCTGCTACTAAACGTATTGGGTATCGCGCTTTTCCTCTCTTATTATCTGCCAGCAAACCACGGTTTTTGGGCGCCTATCGATACGTCGGTGTTCTTTTATTTTAATCGTCATCTGGCCACCAACGAGACGTTTCTGCACTTTGTGGCCGTCACCAATAACCGTGCGTTCGACGTCTGCTCCCTGCTGGCGATGGGGCTGCTCTATTTCTCTTATTTCATTAAAGAAGACCGCACGGGGCGTCGACGCATGATTATCATCGGCGTTGTGATGCTGTTGACGGCGGTGGTACTTAACCAGTTGGGCCATCAACTGCCGGTCGCGCACAAGAGTCCTTCACTGAGTTTTCCGCACGTTAACCGTGTTAGCGAACTGACCGGTATTCCGACCAAAGACTCGTCCGGTGACAGCTTCCCTGGCGACCATGGAATGATGCTGATGGTGTTCACCGTCTTCATGCTTCGCTACCTCGGTAAACGCGCCTTCGCGATAGCCGTTCTGATAACCGTGCTGTTCTCGATGCCACGTCTGATGATTGGCGCACACTGGTTCACCGATATCATGGTAGGTTCATTGTCGGTAGTGCTGGTGGGTGCAAGCTGGTGGTTAATGACCCCTGCGAGTGATTTTTTGGTCAACTGGCTTGATAAAAAGCTTCCCAAAAAAGCGCTAAAATAATCACTCTTTAAGAAAAAACTCATTCTGAAAGACATCGTTTTTTATTATGGCTCGAACAACATTGACATGTTTTCGGGCCATTTAATTTGTTGCCAATGTAAATAGGCGGAAAGCGAAAAATGCTCGCAGACCCCGTCCTGCTGCGGTTTTAGGCCAAATGAGCACAAAACTCAATCAGCGATTTTTAAATTAATAGTTACATTGCTTTACATCATTATTTCTTATTAAAAAAGCGTTAAAACCTCTCGCATTCCCCCGATCATTACGGTAATCTCGACCACGTTGCACAGAAATGTGGCATGACTGGCTTGATTCCAATTAATAGTGTGCTGTTCCGCACAATTTGCTGGCTAAGCCTTTGCCCGAGACTGTAGCGACGGGTAATCTCGCTTGGTTTTGGCAAATTGATAACGAACGTTTTGTTTCGTTAAGGACAGCAAGGGAAAACAACAATAATGGTCAAGTCTCAACCGTTTCTGAGATATGTAATGCGGGCTATCCCCGCGATTGGCGCGGCAATTCTTCTCTCCGCGTGTAGTGGTATACATTCTTCGAACACAGAAAACGCACAAACTGAGATGCATGCAGTTAAAGACAAAGATGGTCTTTTACTTCAAGCCTCTCAGGATGAATTCGAAGCAATGGTTCGTAACGTCGATATTAAATCCAAAATCATGGATCAATATGCAGACTGGAAAGGCGTTCGTTATCGGTTAGGCGGTGACAGCAAGCGTGGTATTGATTGCTCAGCCTTCGTACAGTTAACATTCCGCGAACAATTTGGCATGGACCTACCTCGTTCAACCTACGAACAGGAAGACATGGGCAAGAAGATACAGCGTAACAAGCTGCGTCCAGGCGACTTAGTGCTGTTCCGTGCAGGCTCTACCGGCCGCCACGTGGGCATTTACCTTGGCAACGATCAGTTCGTCCATGCTTCTACCAGCAACGGCGTGATGATTTCAAGCCTGAGCGAAGCCTACTGGACCAAGCGTTATCGTGAAGCAAGACGTGTATTGACCGGTGCTAGACCGAGCAGCAATACAGGTACACTCACGACGGCGATGTTGCAGTAAAAGAATCTCCTCTTGTTGTTCAAGCCAAGCAAATAAAAAAGGGCCCTCCGCGAGGGTCTTTTTTTATGGCTGTTCCACACCGCCTGAACGCCTACCCCGCCCAGACGCTTTCTCTTAGGTCCTTGCCTAAACTTGTGATAAAACAACCAAAATGGTCGTTTACAGATTTTCAATCTATTATTGAGTCATCACAGCGTCAGCGGCGCCAATTCAGGAGTTAATTTTCAGGATGTTTCCTCGCGCACTCATAGCTCTGTTTCTGTCGCTCACAGGATTTACTGCGCACGCCGAATCTATCGATGATGGCTACGCCTTTGCCATTCTTGGTTCGCCAAAATACATTTATAACTTCAGTCATTTTGACTACGTAAACCCCGCCGCGCCGAAAGGCGGTAGCATTACCCTGTCGGCCATCGGCACCTTCGACAATTTCAACCGCTTCGCCTCTCGCGGAAATGCCGCCATCCGCAGCGACACGCTCTATGACAGCCTGTTTACTCCCTCAAGCGATGAAATAGGCAGTTACTATCCGCTTATCGCCGATTCTGCACGCTATGACAGCGACTTCCGCTGGGTTGAGGTCGAGATAAACCCCCACGCGGTGTTTCAGGACGGCAGCCCGATTACCGCCGGTGACGTCGAGTTCACCTTCCATAAGTTTATGACCGAGGGCGTACCGCAATTTAGGGTGGTCTATAAGGGCGTGGTGGTGAAAGCCATTGCGCCGCTGACGGTGCGCTTCGAGTTCCCGCAGCCGAATAAAGAGCAGATGCTGGGCCTTTTAGGCCTGCCGGTTATTCCGAAGACGTTCTGGGAGCATAGAAAATTCAATGAGCCACTGGCGACGCCACCGCTCGGCAGCGGCCCCTATCGCATCACCGACTATAAGCTAGGCCAATACATCATCTATTCGCGAGTCCCGAACTACTGGGCGGCTAACCTGCCGGTAAACCGTGGACGCTATAACTTCAACACCATCCGCTACGACTATTACCTCGACGATAACGTGGCGCTTCAGGCCTTTAAGTCGGGTGCCTTTGATTTTCGCAGCGAACCCTCGCCCAAAAACTGGGCAACACAATATCAGGGCAGCAACTTCTCACGGAATTTAATCATTCGGCAGGATGATGAGAATAAGGCGGCGCAGGACACGCGCTGGCTCGCATTCAATATTCAGCGCCCCATTTTCAAGGACCGCAAGGTCAGAGAGGCGTTGACGCTGGCGTTTGATTTCAACTGGATCAATAAGGCGCTGTTCTACGGTGCCTATCAGCGAACCGACAGCTATTTCCAGAACACCGACTATGCGGCAAAGAACTACCCTGACGCCGCCGAACTGGCCTGGCTCGCGCCGCTGAAGGGCAAGGTGCCCGATGAGGTCTTCAGCGAGCTGTATCACCCGCCGTCCACGGACGGCAGCGGCAATGACCGCGCAAATCTGCTTAAGGCAACGGCTCTGCTCAAAGAAGCGGGCTGGACGGTCAAAAACCAGCAGTTGGTGAACAATCAAACCGGCACGCCGTTCACTTTTGAACTGTTGCTCCCGAGCAGCGGCAATACGCAGTACGTGCTGCCTTTCCAGCACAATTTACAGCGGCTCGGCATTACAATGAACATTCGTCAGGTCGATAACTCGCAGTTTATCAGCCGCCTGCGCAACCGGGATTACGACATGATACCGACCGTTTATCGCGCACAGCCTTATCCGGGCACCGACCTGCAGATCATGTGGAACTCGAAATATCTCAATTCCACCTATAACACGCCGGGGGTGTCCGACCCTGCGATTGACCAGTTGACCAACGAGATTGTGGCACATCAGGGTCAGCCAGATGCCCTGCTCTCGCTTGGCCGCGCGCTTGACCGGGTGCTGACCTGGCACATGTACATGATTCCGATGTGGTACACCAATCGCGACCGTTACGCTTATTGGGACAAGTTCTCGATGCCGGAAATTCGCCCGCCCTACTCGCTAGAGCTGGACACCTGGTGGTATGACGTGAACAAAGCCTCGCGCCTGCAATCGGCCAGACAGTAAGGAGACTCACTTGACTGCTTATCTGCTTCGCCGCCTGCTTCTGGTTATTCCGACGCTATGGGCGATTATTACAATCAACTTTTTCATCGTGCAGATAGCGCCGGGCGGCCCGGTCGATCAGGCTATCGCGGCCATCGAGATGGGCCAGAACAGCGGTCTGCCGGGCAGCAACGGCGGCAGTGGAACCGGCCATGCCAACGCAGGCGTCGGTCAGGTCGGCGACAGCCAGTACCGCGGCTCTCGTGGCCTTGACCCGGAGGTGATCGCCGAAATTACCCGCCGCTACGGTTTCGACAAACCGCTGCATGAACGCTATTTCGACATGCTGTGGCGCTACGCGCGCTTCGACTTTGGCGATAGCCTTTTTCAAGGGGCATCGGTGATGCAGTTGGTAAAATCCAGCCTGCCGGTCTCGGTCAGTCTGGGCCTGTGGAGCACGCTGATTATCTACCTGGTGTCCATCCCGCTCGGCATCCGCAAAGCGGTCAAAAACGGCAGCGCCTTCGATATCTGGAGCAGTACGGTCATCATCATCGGCTACGCGGTGCCGTCGTTCCTGTTCGCCATTATGCTGATCGTGTTCTTTACCGGCGGCAACTATCTGGACTGGTTCCCGCTGCGCGGCCTGACCTCGGCCAACTTTGACTCGCTGCCATGGTATGGCAAAATCTCCGACTATCTGTGGCACATCACGCTGCCTGTGCTGGCAACGGTGATTGGCGGCTTCGCGACGTTGACCATGCTGACCAAAAACTCGTTCCTCGATGAGGTACAGAAGCAGTATGTGGTCACCGCACGCGCTAAGGGGTTGGATGAGCGCAAAATCCTTTACCGCCACGTGTTTCGCAATGCGATGCTGTTGGTGATCGCCGGTTTTCCGGCAACCTTTATCAGCATGTTCTTTACCGGTTCACTGCTGATTGAAGTGATGTTCTCGCTGCACGGTCTTGGCCTGCTGGGATACGATGCCACGCTACAACGCGACTTCCCGGTCATGTTTGGCACGCTGTATATCTTCACCCTGATTGGCCTGCTGCTGAACATCGTCAGCGACATCACCTACACGCTGGTTGACCCGCGCATCGACTTCGAGGGCCGTCAGTGATGAAGCTTAACCCGATTAACCGCGCGCGTTGGGCTCGTTTTCGCCAGAACCCTCGCGGTTTTTGGTCGCTGTGGATATTCCTGCTTATTCTGCTGCTGGCGATGCTGTCAAACATGCTGGCCAACGAGAAGCCGCTGCTGGTGCGTTATCAGGGGCATTTCTATGTCCCTTTTATGGTGAACTACAGCGAATCGACCTTTGGCGGCGAACTGCAAACCGCCACTGATTATCAGGACCCTTTCGTGGTGAAGCAGCTTGATAGCCACGGCTGGGTTATCTGGGCACCGCTGCGCCAGAGCTACAACTCGATAAACTTTTCGACCCAACAGCCGTTCCCGTCGCCACCGTCCACGCAAAATCTGCTCGGTACCGACAGCAACGGGCACGACGTGCTGGCCGAGATCCTCTACGGGCTGCGTATCTCGCTGCTGTTTGGTGCCATGCTCACTCTGCTATCGTCGGTTATCGGCATCGTCATGGGGGCGACGCAGGGCTATTACGGCGGCAAAATCGACCTGTGGGGGCAGCGCTTTATTGAGGTCTGGTCCGGCATGCCGACGCTGTTTCTTATCATCATGCTCTCAAGCGTGGTGCAGCCTAATTTCTGGTGGCTGCTGCTGATAACGGTGTTGTCTGGATGGATGGTGCTGGTTGGCGTCGTGCGCGCTGAGTTCCTGCGCACACGCAATTTTGACTATATCCGCGCGGCACAGGCAATGGGCGTCGCAGACCGGACCATTATGCTGCGCCACATGCTGCCCAACGCGATGGTCGCCACGCTGACCTACATGCCGTTTATTCTCTGCGGGTCGATTACTACCCTGGCTTCGCTAGACTTTCTTGGCTTTGGCCTGCCCATTGGCTCGCCGTCGCTAGGATCACTGCTGTTAGAAGGCAAAAACAATATTCAGGCACCGTGGCTCGGCATCAGCGCATTCTTGGTGCTTGCCGTCCTGCTGTCGCTGCTGATTTTTATTGGTGAAGCGGTACGCGACGCCTTTGACCCCAGCCAGACCCGTTAGGAAGGCCAACAGATGCCACATTCGCCGCTGCTAAGCATTGATAATCTGGATATCGCCTTCAGGCAGGACGGCAGGCTTTCTCAGGTCGTCAGTAATCTGTCTTTGAGCATGAACGCCGGGGAAACACTGGCATTAGTCGGCGAGTCGGGTTCGGGAAAGAGCGTCACCGCGCTGTCGATACTGCGCCTGCTGCATACCCAGTCGGTGGTTTATCCGCAGGGCGATATCCTTTTCGAGGGCCAGAGCCTGCTGCATGCCACCGAGGCGCACCTGCGTGAGACTCGTGGCAATCGTATCGCGATGATTTTTCAGGAGCCGATGGTTTCGCTGAATCCGCTGCATACCATTGAAAAACAGCTCGCCGAGGTGATTACACTGCACCGAGGCCTGCGTCGCGAGGCTGCACGCGCGGAGATAGTGCAGTGTCTGGACCGCGTAGGCATCGCGCAGGCAGCCTCGCGGCTCGGTGATTTCCCGCATCAGCTTTCGGGCGGTGAGCGGCAGCGCGTGATGATTGCCATGGCTATCCTCACGCAGCCTAAGCTGTTGATTGCCGATGAACCGACCACCGCGCTGGACGTCTCGGTGCAGGCGCAAATCCTCAAGCTACTGCACGAACTTAAGCAGGAACTGGGCATGGCGATGCTATTTATTACCCACAACCTGCGTATTGTGCGCTCCATCGCCGATAACGTGGCAGTGATGCGCGCCGGAGAATGCGTCGAGTACAGCAGCAAGACGGCGCTGTTTGCCGCGCCTCAGCACGCCTACACGCGTCAACTGTTACAGGCGGAGCCAAAGGGCAGCCCGTTACCGGTCAAGCCTGACAGTCCACTGCTGCTGCGCGTGGAGAACCTGAGCGTTGGGTTCCCGGTACGTCGAGGCCTGCTCCGCCGCACCGTCAGTGTCAAGCTGGCGCTGGACAAACTCAGCTTCTCTCTGCGGCGTGGGGAAAGTCTCGGGCTGGTTGGCGAATCAGGCTCGGGTAAAAGCACAACCGGACTTGCCCTGTTGCGTCTGCTCCATTGCGAAGGAAAAATCGAATTCGACGGTCAGCCGTTACATAGGTTTAATCGCCGCGCCATGCTGCCGTTTCGCAGTCGAATCCAGGTGGTATTTCAGGACCCCTATTCCGCGCTGAATCCCCGCTTGAACGTGATGCAGATTATCGCCGAAGGGCTTATGGTGCATAAGCGTCTGACAGAACAACAGCGTGAGGAGCAGGTGATTGCCGCGATGCGCGAGGTGGGGCTGGATCCTCAGACGCGTCACCGTTATCCCACCGAGTTTTCCGGCGGTCAGCGGCAGCGCATTGCCATCGCTCGCGCGCTTATCCTGCAACCGGAGCTGGTTATCCTGGACGAACCCACGTCATCACTGGACAAATCCGTGCAGGCGCAGATTCTCGAGCTGTTACACAACCTGCAACAACGCTACGGCCTGTCGTATCTGTTTATCAGCCATGATTTGCACGTGGTGAGGAGCCTGTGCCATCAGGTGATTGTCTTGCAAAAGGGGAAAGTGGTCGAACAGGGGGACTGTGAAAAGCTGTTTACGCGGCCTGAACAGGCCTATACGCGTGAATTATTGGCGTTAGCAGAAGCAAATGACGGTCAGCAGCGTTAGCCAACGGCCATTAGAAGGGATAAATTGCGGAGACGGAAACCGATTCGGCGATGGCGGTGCCGATGTTTTTCAGGCGGCACATGGTGGCGCTCTCGTCGTCGCGTTTAACAAACAGGCACAGCTCGCCTTCGCACTCGACGATGTTACTCTCGACCTGAATTTCGCGTAAGGAGAGGTTCAGGCTCTGTAGCACCTGGCGGGCGCTGTCCCCTTCAGGGCTGAGCAGCTTCAGGCCGACCAAGTTGCTATCCTCTTCGTCTGCCGGCAGTGAAATAGCTTCCACTTTGATGCCCGCAAAACCAGAAAGCCAGCGGTAACTCTGTGGCAAACGGTGGACGACGGAAAAATGATTGGTATTCACAATACTCCCAAGAAATATTCAACAATAAATTTACAAAATTGCAACTCATGAACCAAGGTATAACGCACAATCCGTGGTTTTGCCTGATAAATAGTTAAAAAAGAAGCCACTATTTACATGACATTAACCATTTAAGTACATAATCGGTACATTATGGCGTTTTTTTGACCACCAGCTTGTGTTTTTGAGATCTCGATCTCACTTCGAGTCATTTGTAACCCTTTCCGAATCATTTCTCAACCAATTTCATTCATCGCCGTTACCTTTTAGACGCCATAATGTCACAAAAAACAAACAAACCGAGGCGGTAAATAAATTTAAAATTATACTTATCAATATCTTGTACGTGTTACATTTGGTTAATAAAAAACGAACCAAAAGGTTCATTACAATTTGGACATTTCGCCCTTTTTAGCCTACCAAGTGTTACTAAATTGTTAATCAAAACCCAAATGAAAACAGAATGTTATTTTTTAGCACGATTTGTTAGCGCTTTTTGGCAAATCAGGGATTATCATCCACACCGTTTTTACTGGATTACTCTATCAATGAGGCAAAGAACCTCTTAAAGAGGCCCCCAGCTTCTGCGTAACCTGATAAAAAATAATAACTTTTGGCAAGCCGCAGGCTTATCCCCCCCCTTCCTTTAGAGAAATGTGATGGACAAAAAACGTTCACTTTTTGACGAAAACACCCAGGAAAATGGTACCGGTTTCAGTCGCCGCGACATGCTAAAAGGCGTGGGTTCGGCGATGGTTGCTGCTACCCTTTTGGGCTTTCCGTTTTTAACCCAGGCAGAAACAGACACCGCAACCGGATCACCGGTTATCTTCACCCAATTCTTTATTGTTTCTCAGGCGATTACCGAGCATCAGGACCTCAGTCCAGGCATGTCTGCGCGTATCTTCAACGCCTTCTATCATGGCAATCCGCAGTTTGCGACGCAGGTGACCAAACTTTATGGTCTGCTGCAGCCTAACCAGCGTGCAAAACAGTTTCAGGAAGTCGCGAAACAAAATGGCCTTGGCGATGTGCTGACCAGCATCATCACCGGCTGGTACACAGGCACGATTAAGAATGGTACCGATACCATTCTTATTTCCTATAAAGATGCCCTGATGTATCGCCCGGTAAGCGATGGACTGATTGTGCCGACCTACTGTGGCAATGGCCCGCTGTGGTTCACCGCCCCACCTCCGGCCGCCCCGATGCCGGAATATATGAAAGAAGAACGCTTAAAAGCGACGCCTGATACTGTTAATACGAGCAAAGCATGATGAATAAACCTACTTTTACCGCAGACGGCGATGCGTCTGCTGACGTTATTATTGTTGGTTCAGGGATTGTTGGCGGCATGATTGCCGACCAAATGGTCAGCCTGGGGCATTCCGTGCTGGTGCTGGAAGCCGGTCTGCGCATCGAGCGCGCACAGGCCGTTGAAAACTGGCGTAATATGCCGTTTGCCAACCGTGCAGGCTCAGACTTTCAGGGACTGTATCCGCAGTCCGAGCTGGCGCCTGCTCCGCTCTATTTCCCGAAAAATAACTATGTGAATCTGACCGGCCCAAGCGCCAGCAGCTTCCAGCAGGGCTACCTGCGTACCGTCGGCGGCACAACCTGGCACTGGGCGGCCTCGTGCTGGCGTCACCTGCCAAACGACTTCAAGATGAAAACCCTGTACGGCGTTGGCCGTGACTGGCCAATTTCCTATGAAGAGCTGGAACCTTATTACTGCCGCGCGGAAGAAGAGATTGGCGTTGCGGGCCCAAGTGACCCAGCGTTGCAGTCCCCTTCCCAGCGCAGTAAACCTTATCCGATGGAGCAGGTTCCTTACGCCTATGGCGATACCCGCTTCGCGGAAGTGGTCAATCCGCACGGCTTCAAATCTGTCCCTATCCCACAGGGCCGCAGTACGCGCCCGTGGAACGGTCGCCCAACCTGCTGCGGCAACAACAACTGTCAGCCAATCTGCCCTATTGGCGCTATGTACAACGGCATTAGCCACGTCGAGCGTGCGGAGAATAAAGGCGCTGTCGTCCTGGCCGAGTCCGTGGTTTACAAGATTGATACCGACGAACACAACCGCGTTACCGCCGTACACTGGCTGGACAACAAAAAGCAGTCACACAAAGCGACCGGTAAGGTCTTCGCACTGGCCTGTAACGGCATCGAAACACCGCGCCTGCTGCTGATCGCCGCCAACGAGAAAAACCCGAACGGTATCGCCAACTCTTCCGACCACGTTGGTCGCAACATGATGGACCACTCGGGCTTCCACTGTACCTTTATCGCCTCAGAACCGCTGTGGATTGGCCGTGGTCCTGCCCAAAGCAGCTGCCTGGTTGGCCCACGTGACGGGGAATTCCGCAGCAAATACTCTGCCAACAAAATGATCGTCAATAACATCAGCCAGGTGATCCCTGCCACCAACAAAGCGCTGGAGATGGGACTGGTGGGCGAAGAGCTGGACGCCGAGATCCGCCGTCGCTCGATTTATGGCGTGGATCTCTCCATCAGCCTGGAACCGTTGCCGGATCCCAATAACCGCCTGACGCTCAGCAAGACACGTAAGGATCCGCACGGCCTGCCTTGTCCGGATATCCACTATGACGTGGGCGATTATGTGCGTGAAGGTGCAGTTGCGGCTCACAAGCAGCTGGAAGAAATCGGCAAGCTGTTCATGGCCGAAGATTTCAACATCACCACCAGCCTGAACGCCAATAACCACATCATGGGTGGCACCATCATGGGCAATGACCCGAAAGATTCGGTGGTCAACGGCGACTGTCGTACCCACGACCACGAAAACCTGTGGCTACCGGGCGGCGGGGCTATCCCTTCTTCGAGCGTGGTGAACAGCACCCTGACAATGGCGGCACTGGCGTTGAAAGCGGCCGATGATATGGCGAAATCTCTGGCAGGTACGGCATGAAAAAATTACTGAGTTTAGGCCTGCTGGGCGCGGCGCTTAGCGGCTTTACGGGCATGGCATCGGCACAGGACAGCCAGCTTGACCTGATTGCCAAAGGGAAACTGGTCGCGACGGCGGCCGACTGTCAGGCTTGTCATACCAATCCGGAAGGCGGTAAGCCTTTTAGCGGCGATTACGCGATTCACTCGCCGATGGGCACGATTTATACCACCAACATTACGCCGTCGAAGCAGTTTGGTATCGGCAACTATACGCTACAACAGTTTAGCCGCGCGGTGCGTGAAGGAGTGCGTCCGGACGGTGAAAATCTTTATCCGGCGATGCCCTATACCTCTTACAGCCACATGAGCGACGAAGATATTCAGGCAATGTATGCCTATTTCCAGCTCGGGGTAAAACCGGTTGAACAGCCAACCAAGCCAACCGCATTGCCGTTCCCGTTCAATATGCGCATCGCGATGGCGGGCTGGAATCTGATGTATCTGGACAGCTCGGCGTTCAAGCCTGACCCAACCAAGAGCGAGCAATGGAACCGAGGCGCGTATCTGGTTAACGGCGCAGGCCACTGCGACACCTGCCACACACCGCGTAATCTGATGATGGGCGAAGTGACCAGCAAACCGCTGGCTGGTGGCATGGTCGGTCCATGGTATGCACCCAACATCAGTTCAGATCCGATAAGCGGTATCGGTAACTGGACGCAGGCACAGCTGGTTGAATACATGAAAACCGGTCGCACCTTGGGCAAAAACCAGGCGGCTGGCCCGATGGCCGAGGCGGTGCAAAACAGCCTGCAATACCTGCCGGAATCCGATCTCAACGCGATCGCTTTCTATCTGAAAAACAGCACGCCGGTGCGTGACCCGGCCGATCAAAAGGCGGCCGACAGCTTTGCTTCGAAACAGGTTAACGTAGAAGAGGGTCTGCGCGGTGCGCATCCATCCAACGCTAATAACACCATTATCGGCGGTGCGGCCCTGTTCAGCGGCTACTGCGCGAGCTGTCACCAGCCGGACGGCGGCGGCAGTAAAAATCAGGCTTATCCGTCTTTGTATAACAATACCGCGACCGGCCTGAACAACGCGTCCAACTTGATCTCGGCGATCTTGTACGGCGTTGACCGACAGGTTGGAGATCAACACGTGCTAATGCCGAAATTCGGCGAAGGTTCGTACGTTGGGCAACTGACCGACGCACAAATTGCCGACATCTCCAACTATGTACTGACCAACTTCGGCAATGCGGATATTCAGGTGACCTCACACGACGTGGCCGTGCTGCGCGCCGGGGGTCCAGTTACGCTGCTCGCTAAGCTACAGCCGTTTATGGCACCGGCGATGGGAGTGGGTGTGATTATCGTGCTGGCGCTGATTTTCTGGCTGTTCAGCAGGCGTAAAAACCGCCGTCGCTGATGGCCGGTTGAGACGTAAAAAAAGGAGAGCGCCAGTGGCGCTCTCCTTTTTATTTGTGCCGTATATGCCGGAGAACTAGCCGCGTCCGACAAATGGCATCGCGGTGGCCATCACGGTCAAGGTCAGAATATTGGTGCCGTCAGGCTGGTTCGCCATAAACGCCACCGCTTCGCCGACCTTGTCGGCCGGCATGACAGGTTCCTGCGCCAATTCGAAATCTGCCTGAAGCCTGCCGCTTAATGCCTTGTTGCCCATATCAGTCGCGGCGTTGCCGACGTCGATTTGCCCACAGGCAATATTATAGCGACGACCATCAAGCGAGGTGCTCTTGGTCAGGCCGGTTATTGCGTGTTTGCTGGCGGTATACGCCGCCGAAAAAGGACGCGGCGTATGGGCCGAGATAGAACCGTTGTTGATAATTCTGCCGCCCATCGGGGTTTGCTGCTTCATCAGCTTGAACGCCGCCTGCGTACACAGGTAGGCACCGTTCAGATTGGTGTTGATGACCGTCAACCAGTCCTCGTAAGGTTGATCCTCAATCGGCTGTTCCTTGACGTTGGTACCGGCGTTATTAAACAGCACGTCGAGGCGGCCAAAGTTTTCCTGAACCGTTGAAAACAGCGCCGACACCGAATCAGGACTCGTAACGTCCACGGTCAACGCGTGCGCCTGGCCGGGCGCAAACTGCGCGACGGCCTGGCTGAGCTTTTCCTGGTTACGCCCGGTCAGGATGACCACAAATCCGCTGGCGGCCAGTGCCTTGGCGGCGCTCAGACCGATCCCGCTGCCTGCTCCGGTAATCAGGGCAATCTTCTTTCCGTTATGGCTCATAGGTTTTCCAAAAATCAGTCTGGGCTACGCGTTACACCGCGGCCATCATGCCACCGTCAACAAACAGCAGGTGACCATTCACAAAATCAGAGGCGCGTGAAGACAGGTAAACTGCGGCGCCGATAAGCTCTTCAGGGTTGCCCCAGCGCGCTGCGGGGGTTCGCTTGCACAGCCAGTCGGAGAACTCTTTGTTGTCCACCAACGCCTGCGTCATGTCGGTCTTGAAATAGCCCGGTGCGATACCGTTCACCTGAATATTATAGCGAGCCAGTTCAACGCACATGCCGCGGGTCAGCATTTTCACCGCCCCTTTAGAGGCCGCGTAAGGCGTGATGGTATCGCGCCCCAGTTCGCTCTGAATGGAACCGATGTTGATGATTTTGCCGCGTTCACGTTTAACCATATAGCGTGCGACGGCCTGCGAAACCAGGAATACCGACTTTTGGTTGACGGCGACAATGTCGTCCCAGTCTTTTTCCGGGAATTCTGTGAATTTATGACGACGCTGAATACCGGCGTTGTTGACCAACACGTCGATAGCACCAATCTCATGCTCAATCTTGTCGATAGCGTCGTTCACCGCTTTGCTATCTGTCACGTCGAACGCCACAGGATGGGCAATGAATCCCGCTGCGCGCAGGCTCTCAGCGGCCTTGCTGGCCGACTCCTGCGTCGTGCTGTTGATAATGATTTCGGCGCCGTGTTCGGCCAGCCCTTTTGCCAACAGGTATCCCAGTCCGCGTGATGACCCGGTGACCAGAATTTTTTTGTTATCCAGCGAGAATAAGTTTGTCATTACGATTTTCCTGACGTTACCGATAAAAGTGTTCGTGAGACCCACGACCCAGGCGAAAAATTTATGTCATTCAATCAAAGCGGTTTACCCGCCCGTAAACTGTGATACAGATCACGCTACAGGGTGTTAAGAAACTCTGTTACCGCAAGCGTGATCCGGGTCATCCGCCCCGTTCTTCTTAAGCGAAATTCTGCTTAGGTATTGGCCTGGGGAAAGGCAACAAGATGTTACATCATCATGAAAATGAAAGTTTTTTGCTTCTGCTGCTCACGTTGTTAAGAGTTAGCCAATTTGGTAACATAAACACCATGTTACCCGCCCATTTTGGACTCACAGGCACCGCATGAGAAACCAGCGCGTCACACTGCAGGACATCGCGTTACTCGCCGACGTCACGAAAATGACCGTCAGCCGTTTTCTGCGTACGCCAGAAAAAGTGTCCCCTGAGACCCGCGAGCGCATCACCAAGGTCATGCAGGAAGTCGGCTTCCCGTTGGAGGAGGCTGAAAAAAAGAGCAAAAGCAAAAAGATAGGAATTTTAGTCCCCTCTTTTAACAACCAGATTTTCTCCGATCTCCTGGCAGGAATTGAGTCCGTGACCTCGGCACAGGGCTACCAGACGCTGGTCGTCAACTACGACTACAGCAAGGAGCGGGAAGAAGAGCACATCATTAACCTGCTGACCTACCGTCTCGCAGGTCTGATCCTCACCGACTCCGTGCATACCCTCAAGGCCGACAAATATCTCAATGCCGCCGATATCCCGGTCGCGCAGGTGATGGATCTCGACGACGCACACGGACGCATCGCCGTCGGTTTTGATAATTTTCAGGCCGGATTTGACATGGCGTCGGCGTTAATTGCCAGCGGCAAACAGCACGTGGTTTATTTTGGTTCGATGTCCGACCCTCGCGATATGAAACGCTACGAGGGATATCGTAAAGCCATGGAAAATAATCAGCTTACGCCGCAACACATTACCCCGAATAAGGTCTCATCGGTCTCTATCGGTGCCGGTATGCTGACCATGGCACGACAGCTTAATCCGCAGGTCAATGCCGTGCTCTGCACCAATGACGATATTGCGGTGGGCGTTTTACAAGAATGTATTAGACTGGGTATTCAGGTTCCCCAACAGATGGCTATTTCCGGCTTCCACGGACTGGATATTGGCCTGGCAACCACGCCAGCCTTAGCCAGCGTTATTACCCCGCGCTTTGAAATAGGCAAAGTGGCCGCGGAAATAATGTTAAAGAAAATCAATAAAACCCCTACAATTGAAAGAGTTGACCTGCATTATCGTATTTCTCTCGGCGGCACTATTTAATCCTTTCTCCTCAAGACTCTTGTCCCGCCAGCACGGGGCAGGATCACGTTACCAGTAACATCCTTTTTTAACATGATCTAACGTGACATGAGTCACAAAATATAATGGTGGAAATGCTTTTATTAAGGCATCGCCGGATCAGGTTAATAAGAGCATTTTCTCCAATGACTTATTTAATAAACCAACCGAATTCGTGCATTAATTCATTCCTCCGCAGGAATGCTTCTGTGTATAAACGAGGTGCACCATGGATAAAAAAATACCTAAAGCCCGTTGGTTACGCGTTATTACGCCAATATTAATCGCCTGCATTATTTCCTTCATGGACCGAGTCAATATCAGCTTTGCGATGCCAGGCGGAATGGACAGTGCCTTGGGTATTTCGTCCTCAATGGCCGGACTGGCTGCGGGTATTTTCTTTATAGGTTACCTGTTCTTACAGGTTCCTGGCGGCAGCATCGCCGTACACGGCAGCGGCAGAAAATTTATTGCCTGCTCGCTCGTTGCCTGGGCCGTTATTTCCGTGCTGACCGGACTGGTCACCAATCAATACCAGCTCCTGTTCCTGCGCTTCGCCCTGGGTGTCGCCGAAGGGGGCATGCTGCCGGTGGTGTTAACCATGGTCAGCAACTGGTTTCCTGACGCAGAGCGTGGTCGTGCCAACGCCTATGTGCTGATGTTTGCCCCGATCGGTGGAATGATTACCGCACCGTTGTCAGGTTTTATCCTCAATACCCTCGACTGGCGCTGGTTGTTTATCCTTGAAGGTCTGCTGTCGGTTGCCGTGATGCTGTTCTGGTGGTTCACCATCAGCGATCGTCCAGAAGAAGCCAAATGGCTGTCTGAGCGTGAACGTCATTATCTGATTACCGAGCTAACCCGCGAACGTGAGGCGTTGAAAGAGCTGGCACCGGTTGAGAATGCGCCGCTGAAAGAGGTATTCCGTAATAAATCTATTCTTAAACTGATTGTGATTAACTTCTTCTATCAGACCGGTATTTACGGCTATACGCTGTGGCTGCCAACGATTCTGAAAACCCTGACCGGCGGCAATATGAGCTCGGTAGGTATGCTGGCGATTATTCCTTACGTTGGCACTATGCTGGGTATTTTGGCGATGTCGCTGCTGTCAGATAAAACCGGTAAACGTAGAATGTTCATCATCCTGCCGCTGCTGGGATTCGCCGCAAGTCTGGCGTTATCGGTCGCGTTTAAGGGCAACGTTTTCGCTTCTTACTGCTTCCTGATTTGTGCCGGTTTCTTCCTGCAGGCCGCAACCAGCGCCTTCTGGACCATTCCAGGCAAAGTCACCACCCCTGAAGTTGCGGGCCGCGCAAGGGGTGTTATCAATGGATTGGGTAATCTGGGTGGCTTCTGTGGCCCGTATCTGGTGGGTGTACTGGTAAGCCTGTATGGCCAGAGCACGGCGATTTATGCCCTGGTTGCCTCGTTGCTGATTGCCGCGCTGATCACTGCCCTGCTGCCGAAAGAGTGTGATATTGCACTGGTGCCGGGGGCGAAGGCTATCGCGCTGGCGGAGCATTATGCGAGGACGCGGGCTAAGTACAAAACTAATGGGGTAGCGGCTTAAGCTTTGTTTTATTGCGCTGCGCGCGGCTGCTTCTGGGTCAAAAGCACGTGCCTTGCACGCTGGCCGCTGGCCCGAATCCACCAACCAGCTTCTAAACAAAAATCGGCAACCTTGGGGTCCAATCCATGCACGGTCTAACGGCGGAATCTTGTGTTTTTCTTTATTGCCTCGGCAACTGCTCAGGGATGATGTCTTCTCTACGGCGGATTCACATCAAAGGAAAACATGCGGCATCTCAAATGGCCGCCGTCAGAAACCGCCCTTATTCCGGGCAGGCAACCCCAAAGGCTGAACAAGGTTTTACTTAAGAGTCCATTGGCGGGTTCAGGGCACCCGCCCACTATAACTCTCTATGAGTTTACTGCCGATTCAGCAACAACCTTCGCCGGCCTGCTGGCATAAAGATAAAGCAACACCGAGGCAATAATACAAAACGCCATCGACCCAACCATCGGCCAGGCGCTGTGCGCCGGGAACATCGACAACAGCGAACCGACCAGCGCACCGGTACCGAAACGAATAGTGCCCGCCAGCGAGGCTGCGGTACCGGCCATGTGCGGGAAGTCATCCATAATCACTGCCATCGCGTTCGAGGTCACCATCGCAATGCAGCCGACGTAACCCGCCACACCGAGCACCAGTGCCCAGAAACCCAGGCCGAAGGCGCTCACAACCAGCAACCATAGCCCCATCACCAACTGAATCATCAGGCCCAAACGGAACATTTTGATAGCCCCGAGACGACGTACGTTGCGGCTGTTGAAAAAGGTCAGAATCACCAGGAACACCACGTTCAGCGCAAAATAGAAGCCGAAATGCTGAGGCGAAACGCCGTTAAGTTCGATATAAACAAACGGACCGGCGCTGAGGAACGAGAACATCCCGGCGAAGGAAAATCCGCTCGCCAACATGTAGCTCAACACACGCTTATGGCGGAACAGCGACGCAAAGTTACCCAGGCTGGTGCGCATATGAAAACGCTGCCTGCGCTCTTTGGGGAGCGTCTCTTTAATAAACACCCCGACCAGGACCGCCGCGATCAGCGCAGCAATGGCCATCGCCCAGAAGATGGCATGCCAGCTGAACCACAGCATCAGCGCGCCACCCAGCATTGGTGCGAGCAAAGGCGCGACCGTCATCACCAGCACCACGAAGGACATCATTCGCGAGAATTCGTCCTTCGTGAACATATCGCGCATCAATGCGTTTATCACTACGCTCGCCGCCGCAGCCGACAGGCCATGAAGGAAACGCATGTTCACCAGTTGATGAACGGAATCAGATAACGCGCAGGCGGCAGCGGCAATAGCAAATACCAGCACGCCCCAGAAGATAACCGGCTTGCGACCCAGACTGTCGGCCATCGGTCCATAGAACAGCTGACCGATAGCAAAACCTAATACATAAGCACTCAGCGTCATCTGCACGCTGCCCGCTGAAACGCCAAACTCTTGAGCGATCATCGGCATGCTGGGTAGATACATGTCGATAGCCAACGGCATCAACATCGACAACAATCCCAATATCAAGATTAAACCTAAATGGGATGTCCGGGTCTCTTGCACTCTTTGTAACTCCTGATTAAACGACGAGTAAAATTTTTGGTTTAACGTGGCACAACAACTGAAGCGATTTCTTCTTCGGTGAGCGGACGGTATTCGCCAGGCTCTAAATCTTCGTCCATCACAATCTCGCCAATACGTTCACGATGCAGCTCAACCACACGGTTGCCCACCGCAGCGAACATACGCTTCACCTGATGGTAACGGCCTTCACTGATTGTCAGACGCACCACGCGATCGCTCACCTGTTCCAGTACCGCAGGTTTGGTCAGTGAGTCTTCGTTATGCAGTTGAACACCGGCGGTAAACTGCTCGGCGGTATCGTCGGCCAGCGGATGCTCCAGCGTGACCAGATAGGTCTTCTCACAGTGATGCTTCGGCGAGGTGATGCGGTGCGACCACTGTCCGTCGTCGGTCATCAGCACCAGACCGGTGGTGTCAATGTCGAGACGGCCCGCAGCGTGCAGCTTGTAGGCGACCGGTTCTTCGAGGAAGTAAAGCACGGTTGGATGATCAGGGTCGTCGGTCGAACAGACGTAACCCTGTGGCTTGTTGAGCATAAAGTAACGATGACCGGTGATCTGCTCCAGCACGTTGCCGTCAAACTCAACGGACATCTCCGGGGTCAGTTTAAATGCCCCGGTCTTGACCACTTCACCGTCTACGGTAACGCGCTTTGCACGCAGTTCGCGCGCCACTAACGCACGGCTCACACCTAACTGTTGTGATAAAAACTTGTCCAATCGCATTGAATCTACTCAGCCTTTCCTGGCGAACGTTTTCTGCTCGCACTTTGATAAAACACAACACCCCGCCACCGCATAATTCTGCGACAGCAGGGTGATGAAATGGTGATATGTAATAATTTCTAAAGGTTATTATTACTTTGCGGAGGTAAAACCGGCAGCCGAGCCGCCTTTAAGAGCCGATATTATAGCGGGGCTTCTCCCGCCTTGTCGCGTCAATCTGTAAAAGTTAGCAGACTAAATTTTAACGCAACGTGATTGACCCTCGGTTCGCCTTCCGCGACGATTGTTGGCATACTGAAATCAGGTCCCTCTCCCCCACAGAACGTTTCGGAAATGTCATGCAAGCTCTCCCATTTACCCTTCGCCCCTATCAGCAAGAAGCCGTAGACGCTACGCTGCAGCATTTTCGCCAACGCGACGAGCCTGCGGTGATCGTCCTGCCAACCGGCGCAGGAAAAAGTCTGGTGATTGCCGAACTGGCCAGGGTCGCGCGGGGCCGCGTGCTAGTACTGGCGCACGTCAAGGAACTGGTCGCGCAGAACCACGCTAAATACCTCTCATACGGGCTTGAAGCCGACATTTACGCCGCAGGGCTTAACATCAAGCAGAGTCAGGGCAAGGTGGTCTTCGGTAGCGTTCAGTCGGTGGCACCTAACCTCGACAAGTTCGACAACGCGTTTTCGCTGCTGATTATCGACGAATGCCACCGTATCAGCGACGATGACAACAGCCAGTATCAGCAAATCATTGCCCACCTGCGCACCCAAAATCCGCGCCTGCGCCTTCTTGGCCTGACCGCGACCCCGTATCGGCTGGGTAAGGGCTGGATTTATCAGTATCACTATCAGGGCATGGTGCGCGGCGATGAGAAAAGCCTGTTCCGCGACTGTATCTATGAGCTGCCGCTGCGCTACATGATAAAGAATCAGTTCCTGGTGCCGCCAGAGCGCCTCGACATGCCGGTGGTACAGTACGACTTCAGCCGTCTTCAGCCTAACAGTAGCGGGCTGTTCGCCGAGGCAGACCTCAATGACGAGCTGCGTCGACAGGCGCGAATCACGCCGCACATCGTCAATCAAATCATCGACTTCGCCAAAGATAGAAGAGGCGTAATGGTTTTCTGCTCGACGGTAGAGCACGCAGGCGAGGTGTTCAAACTGCTCCCTGCCGGTGAAGCGGCATTGGTCAGCGCACAAACCACGGCACAGGACCGAGACCGGTTGATCGATGACTTCAAACAGCAACGGTTGCGCTACCTGGTAAACGTTTCGGTGCTGACCACCGGTTTTGACGCACCGCACGTTGATTTGATTGCCATTTTGCGCCCGACCGAGTCCGTGAGCCTGTATCAGCAAATCGTAGGACGCGGCCTGCGACTCGCGCCGGACAAGACCGACTGCCTGATTCTCGACTATGCCGGTAATCCGCACGACCTGTTCACGCCCGAAGTCGGCAGCCATAAACCGGCCAGTGACAACAAACCGGTGCAGGTATTTTGCCCGGCCTGCGGCTTTGCCAATATCTTCTGGGGCAAAACTACCGCCGATGGCACGATTATCGAGCACTTTGGCCGCCGCTGTCAGGGCATCCTCGAAGACGATAACGACAACCGCGAACAGTGCGACTTCCGCTTTCGCTTTAAGAGCTGCCCGCACTGCGGGGCAGAAAACGATATTGCTGCCCGCCGCTGTCATCAGTGCCAGGAAGTGCTGGTCGATCCCGATGACATGCTCAAGGCCGCGCAGAAGCTAAAAGATGCGCTGGTGCTGCGCTGCGGCGGCATGAATCTGGAGAGCGGTAAAGACGATAAAGGCGAGTGGCTGAAAATCACCTACTACGACGAGGACGGCGCGAGCGCCAGCGAACGTTATCGCCTGCAAACCCCGGCGCAGCGCACGGCTTTTTTACACAACTTTATGCGCCCGCATCAGCGCGCACCGGGCATTGAGCTGGTGTGGCACACCGCGGCCGATATCATCGCCCAGCAGTCGCTGCTCCGACATCCCGATTTTGTTGTCGCAAGGATGAAAGGCCGGTTCTGGCAAATTCGCGAGAAAATCTTCGATTATCAGGGCCGTTTCCGCCGCGCCTACGAGCTGCGGGGCTAGCGGTTTAAGGCATGATCAGGGATTAATCATTTGCTGTACGGGCAATACTTCGGTAACATACCGCCCGCTTTCGCCATGCGCGAAGCGAAGATCTATCACCTGTTGCTGGGTCGCCTGTAACAGTAATTTTCTTTTAAGAGAAAAATCATGACTACTATTAATGCACAAGTACGTACTGCGCAGGGTAAGGGTGCGAGCCGCCGCCTGCGCGCAGCAAACAAATTCCCAGCTATCGTTTACGGTGGCTCTGCTGAACCTATCTCTATCGAGTTGGAACATGACTCTGTAAAGAACCAGGAACTGAAAGCGGAATTTTACAGCGAAGTAATTACTCTGGTTATCGACGGTAAAGAAACCAAAGTTAAAGTTCAAGCTGTACAGCGTCACCCGTTCAAGCCAAAACTGGCTCACATCGACTTCGTTCGCGTTTAATCGCTAACTGAGTAGATGCGCATAGGGACGCCTAAGCGAGAACAATAAAAAACGCCGCATTATGCGGCGTTTTTTATTGGCTGAAATCTGGGGGGTTTAGCTGTTACCGCTGCCTGAGCGGCGCTGCAGCTGGTCGCGCAGATTTGGCGGTGTCCCTTTGATAGTCAGCGTATCGGTTGCCGGATCCCAGAAAATACGTTCTCCCATCAGCAGCGCGTCGAAGTTGATGCTCAACCCGCCACCGCTGCCGGCAAACTTCGTTAACTGACGCAGCGTGCTGCGGTCCGCCGGAAAACTCTCTTCCAGCTCGTAACCCTGTTCGGTCGAAAACTGCTTGAAGTCCTTATCGCCTAAAGGCGGTAATTCCTGCGCCAGCTCCTGCAAGGCAATCTCTTCGCCCGCCTGCAGCTGGTCGTTGCAGTAGGTATACACCTGCTGACGATAGTTTTGACGCTCGTTTTTATCGAGCTGAGCTTCTGCACAATAATCATCAACCGCCTGCAACAGCCCACGGTTCTGTGCCTTAGTGTCCAGCCCTTCCGATGCGCCCAGGAAATCCATGAAGAAATCCGAGACTTTGCGTCCAACTCTGCCTTTGAGGAAGGTCAGATAACGGGTGGATTCCGGGTTAGTTTCCCACTCGGTCAAATCGATACGCGCCACAATGTCGGCGTGATTGATATCCAGATAATGAATGCTGCTGACGTCAAGCTGCTCATTCACGCGCATGCTGCTGCGGCTGGTCAATACGGCGACCAGCAGATACTCGACCGCCAGAAAACGGTAGTGGCAAAACAGCACCACGCCGCCTTCGGCAAAGGGATACTTCGCCAGCTCGTCGCGCAGACGACCGGTTGCCGCACGACTGAACCCCAGAAAGTCTTCGTCACCCTTGCGGCATGTGCGCAGTGCGGCAGCCAGCTCGCTCTCTTCGTTAAACAGACCATAAGCCTTGCTCTTGGCGCTGTAAACGCGATGCAGCTCGGCCATCATCTCCTCTACCGCCGCATTCGGGGTTAAAAGGGTATCGCGCAGCACAACATCCAGCGTTTGCTCGTCGCGTTTGTTCAACTGGTGCAGAGCAATCTGCTCGATATCCAGACTCATGTGACTTTCTCCTGTTCGTTTAGGGGGTTCCCCTGCGCCGCGTATTCCAACACCGAAGACCGCTATCTGCAAGCGTTAACCCGCGTCCCTGAAATCTCTGCTAACATGCTCAAACAATAACCCAGCGTTATTAGCATTATAAAAATGCGGAAACTCGTGGCGCGATAAGTTAAGATATTGGACTTTGTAAAGCTTTGAGCACAATTATCTATGCCACAATCATCTCGCTACAGTGACGAACAAGTTGAACAGCTCCTTTCCGAGCTGGCCACCGTTCTGGAAAAACACCGCGCCCCAACCGATCTGTCTCTGATGGTTCTGGGCAACATGGTGACCAATCTTATCAATACCAGCGTCGCTCCCGCTCAGCGCAAAGTTCTGGGACGCTCGTTTGCCGATGCCTTACAGGCATCAATAAGAGAAGATAAAGCCCATTAATTCATCATTTAAAAGTTAGCCAATCCTCTTATGGTGACAAATAGCCCGCGCTATCGCGAAAAAGTATCCCAGATGGTTAGCTGGGGACACTGGTTCGCCCTCTTCAATATTCTGCTTAGTCTCGGACTCGGTAGCCGCTACCTATTTGTTTCTGACTGGCCCTCCTCACTTGAAGGCAGGATTTATGCGCTGGTCAGTTGGCTAGGTCATTTTAGCTTTGTCGGTTTCTCCGTTTACCTGCTGATTATTTTCCCACTGACCTTCGTGGTAATGTCGCAGCGTTTACTGCGCTTCCTCTCCGCCATTCTCGCCACGACCGGGCTGACCCTGCTGCTGGTGGATACCGAGGTGTTTACCCGTTTCCATCTGCATATCAATCCGGTAGTGTGGGAACTGGTGGTGAACCCCGGCCAGGCTGAACTGGCGCGTGACTGGCAGCTGATGTTCATCTGCGTACCGGTCATTTTCCTGGTCGAGATGTTATTTGGTACCTGGGCCTGGCAGAAGCTGCGCAGCCTTAACCGACGAAGCTTTGCCAAGCCTTTGGTCGTGCTGTTTATCTGCTGCTTCTTTGCGTCGCATCTAATGTATATCTGGGCTGATGCCAACTTCTATCGCCCGATTACCATGCAGCGCTCAAACCTGCCGCTGTCCTACCCAATGACCGCGCGCAAGTTCCTCGAAAAGCACGGTTTGCTTGACGCTCAGGCGTACCAGCAGCGCCTTATCGAACAGGGTGACCCCGAGGCTATCTCGGTCGAATATCCGCTTAATAACATCAGTTTCCGCGATAAAGGCAGCAACTATAACCTGCTGATGATCGTGGTAAACGGCTTAAACGCCAACACAACGGCCAAATACATGCCAGAGCTGAACCGATTTGCGAGTCAGAACGTGAACTTTACGCATCATTTCAGCTCAGGCAGTCAAGATGATACCGGCCTGTTTGGCCTGTTTTATGGGATCTCGCCGACCTATCTCGAAGGGATTATCACCTCGCGTAAACCGTCGGCGCTGATGAATGCCCTCACCCAGCAGAACTATGAGTTTGGCCTGTTTGCCTCTGATAACTTCAACAGTCCGTTATACCGTCAGGCACTGCTCTCCGACTTCTCGCTGCCAGCCGCGGTGCGTCAAACCGATCCACAGACCACCCAACAGTGGCAACAGTGGCTGGCGACGCGCGGGGCACGTCCGTGGTTCTCCTATGTGAGCTTTAATGGCACCTCTGATGCAAACCTGCCGAATAAAGAAGGCAAGCAACCTACCGTCGCGACTATCAATCGTCGTTATCAGCAGGGTGCGGCAGAAGTTGACGGACAGATAGCGGAGGTCCTTAAGAGTCTTCAGGACAAAGGCGTGCTGGATAAAACCGTGGTTGTTATTACCGGTTCACGCGGCGTGGATCTGACCAGTCAGCAAAATCAGATGGACGCCGAGCAGATTCAGGTTCCGCTGGTGATCCACTGGCCAAATACTCCGGCTCAAACAGTCAGCAAGCTTACCGCCCACGAAGACGTGATGACTACGTTGATGCAGCGCCTGCTGCACGTGAGCACCTCGCCGTCAGATTATTCACAGGGCGAAGACCTGTTTGCTGCACGACGCAATAACAACTGGGTATCAAGCACCAGCGATGGTGCACTGGTGATTACCACACCGACGCAGACTATCCGTCTCGATAACAACGGTAATTACCGTGCCTACGACAGCCAAGGCAACGAGCTTAAAGATCAGAAGCCGGAACTGGGCCTTCTGCTTCAGGTATTGACCGATCAAAAACGCTTCGTGGCGAACTAACTGCTTAAAATTGAAGCAGTCGTGAGCGTAGCATATTGATTTCAAAGTCGGGATGAGTAGACTGTTTGTACAGCGTCGGCATGTAGCGCAGCCTGGTAGCGCACCGTCATGGGGTGTCGGGGGTCGGAGGTTCAAATCCTCTCATGCCGACCAAACATTCCCTTAAAAACCAACCTCCTGGGGTTGGTTTTTTTATGCCTGAAATTTGTGTGGTGTAAAACTGGTGTAAAACCCACTTTCAAAATACCGAGCAATCATCTTGTTCAATCATGTTGGCGTCATTGATGATGTACATCACGACTCTCCATACGGTCGTCGCGCTTCTCATCGACCCGTTGAACTCACAACTCAAAGCTGCCTGTCATGCCTGCTTAAAATCAGTCTTACGTAAGATAGATTCCGTTTTCCAAGCGGCCCCTCTACTAAGACGGCGCAAACAAGGTACTGTTTTGTTTTAACAAACAATTGTCTCGCAGGGCGAGGGAGATATTGATAAATCTTTTCAGAACGGGGCGGCTACGCCACGGCGCCAGTAACCGACAGAGCCATATTAAGGATAAGTTAGCACCCCGATGCGCAAGCGCATGAAAAACTCTATTAATCGTAATCTTAATAAAAAATATATGAAAAAATTAAGTATGTTGAACGTTCAGTTATGGCGAGTAATGGATAATACCCGGAGAAATATTAAGCGTAGAAACCGAGGCTCTTGTAAGTATCCCCTCAAAATGCTCCATTTCCTTTTAGATATCTGCCGACATAGTCTCTCGGTTTCAAGAATCTAGAGCTTACTTATGCCCCCCTTTTTCAATCACAATTACTGCGTCCTTTTCTAGAGTTATTCCGGTAGTTTATCATTCAGGTTTGATAATATTTATCTATGGAAGCGATCCTAATTCCGACCCAAATTTCGATCTATTCATTAAAGCTCATAAACGTATCAATGCTCAACTGTTTAGGGTTAACTACCTATCTATTAAAAGTTTTTTAGATATTAAAAGGAATTAAAATGCATATATTAAGGCACTTTCGAACGTTGTTATATCTCCCTTTATTATTCCTCTCTGCCTGTACGACGCAAATCAAGAATGCGCAGAATGAAGCTTCTCTTCAGGCCCTACCTGCGCCAATGAGTGTCAATTGTCCCGCAGGCTGCCCGGCAGGAGGCAGTATTCAGACTATTACCCGCGAAGCTTATACATTGAACAACAATCCCGACACGAAGTTTGCCAACTGGGTCGCCTATACGATAACCAAAACTAGCCAGGCAAGCCGTCGACCCCGTAACTGGAAACGCGATCCTGCTCTGCCCGAATCCGATACTCTTTCTCCCACCGCATATACAGGCGCCAACGGTGCACTCGCCGTAGACCTGGGCCATCAGGCACCATTGGCCAGCCTGGGCGGTACGGCTGATTGGCAGTCATTGAACTATTTGTCGAATATCACGCCCCAAAAATCAGCACTCAATCGAGGCCCATGGGCGAGGCTAGAAGATAAAGAGCGCGCTTTGGTCAATCAGGACGAGGGCACTGACGTTCACTCCGTTACCGGCCCGTTGTTTGAGACAGCTATAGCTGTTTTACCTGCGGCATCTGCAGTGCAGATCCCAAGCGGTTACTGGAAAGTAATCTTCATTGGCTCTGGGCCGGACAAGGGAAAATACGCCGCGTTTCTGATGAATCAAAGCGTTTCCAGGACAGCCAACTTTTGTGATTATCAGGTCACTGTCGAACAGATTGAGGCGAAAACCAATCCCCATCTGAATATTTGGTCTTCCCTGCCCTCAGATATTGCCATTGAGGTCAAGGCAATGAAAGGAACACTGGCTAAAGACTCTATGGGGTGTCAGTAATAAATACATTCTGGCAGGCATTAAAGGTGCTGTAAGTATCAAGCTAAATCAACCTTGACTGATAACCTAATTAATTTTTGGTCTGCTAGTGACATTTTAACGATGCGAATAGCCGGAAAAAACGTTGGGCGTGAAAACGCGCTGAGGGCCGCTGTATGCGTATTATTCCATGTAGCGCCATCATCGTAAGGAGCCACCCCGCTAGGCACAACTAGTGCAATATAATGCTCCAACCATCTGATCTAATATTATAAAATATTTTGTCAATCAGTTGGTTGTAGTTCTCCTTTCTGAATTTTCTCCAGACGGTCGATCATCATTTTATTATCATCTGAAGGGCCAAAACGTCCATTATGCTACTTCACCTTATCTGAGCCAGCTCGGTCAATCTTTGCCATTGTCCTGTCAGGGTGCTCGGAAAACGGACGACATCCCACGTTAAGCCTTTTAGACAAGTAAGTGTTGACGGGGAGCTTCGTGCCAAGAGCGGATTGTAGGTCGGATTAATACAATTAGCGCAATTCTTTTGAGAAACAGACCGCTTCTGTCCTACCTATGTAGGGGCCGTAATTCTCGATGCGTATATATCCATATTTCTCGTAGAAATTTACAGCCCGCTTGTTGATGTGTCGAGTTTCCAGTCTGAGTTCGCTATATCCCATCTCTTTCGCAGATGTTTCCAGAAAAGCAAGTAAAGCTCTCCCAACCCCCGGCACACTTCGGTCTGAGAACATTCTTTTAAGCTCGGCTATGTTTTGCGTTAACGGCCGAATCGCTCCGCATCCTATTACATCGCCATGAGCATTCTTTGCCAATGCCCATAAGGCTTTGTCATCATACATTGCTTCAACGGCGAAATTGCTTTTACCGTTATCACCCGTAATAGCGGCAAGTTCTGCTGACAGCATTTCGATTAAGCGATGGGATTCTGAAGAAAATGGATCTGACTTCTCTACGGTTATCATGTTCATATCCTGCAAAATGAATGTGACCAGCATAAAGTATCCTACCAAGTAAAGCATCAGCCTGAAACAATTGACGGAATAACAGCGTTCACACACTATCGCAGGGATGTTATGTCCGCTGTTCGCTCAAAGCTGCAGGGGCGAGGGGCAGCGAGGTGCCAGTAGCGGACGTTACTAACGCAACGGTGAGTTAAAAATATGGGGAGCTGTTCATTCCTTTAAAGGGACAGGTATCGCAATAAATAAACGGGTGTATTGGATCGCCAGTTGAAGCCTGAAGATGTCCCTCCCTCAGGATGGGCTTCGGCCAAAGGGTTTGTCGCCAGATAGCGTAAAACTATCTAAACTATATTTTTTATTGCGTCTTTAAATTTAGAGAAAATAACGTATTCCAGAACAATGACGATGATAGTGGCGAGTTCTTCTATTGGCATTGCCACCCCTGACCATACTGACAAGTTATAAAAAATGTAAAACGAAACGCTTATAAACAGGGTATGAGAGTAGTATATAAACATTGAAAAGTTTCTTTCTTTTCCTGAAAATATTTCAACATCATTTCTCTTAAGGCAAACAATGAAAATTGCCAAAGCTAACAATGGTGAGGATACCAGCATATCAGAAGATGTAATGAACTGGTTACCGCAACTCTTTATGACATGCGTCCAAAACAATGACTCGAGCGCAGTTAAAATTAAGGGAACTATCACTAAAATCTTTAAATTTATTTTTACTTTATGGACTAAATCTTCACTTTTTGCCAAAATAAAGCCAAGAAAAAAGTTAGGGATCCCAAAGAAAATGCCGTTCCTGTAGAAAAAAATATTGGGGTTATCTCTCAAAATAAACAGCCAGTTAAGAACAACGCCAGTTAACCAAAGCATTATTATAATAAATACCGTTAATTTAATATGCCTGACTATTTTTTCTTTTACTATGAGGCAAACCAGTGCAGATAATAGTAATGCAGGTATATACCATAGATGGGCAACCCCGGTTATCTCTCCCCTTATGATTAAATATATTTTCCTAAGAGCTGATTCATTTTGCAATTTTAAAATTGGAGTTAGCGTGTAGAAATAAATTACAGACCATATTATGTACATTTTTATTATGTGGCTAAACCATCTCTTGGCATTTCCGTTATTAATTGTTCTTAAGAAAAGATAGCCACTGACTATAAAGAAAAATGGAACGGCAACTCTAAACAAACCATTTTTAAAAAAACCTGATAAATAATCGTTATATTTAGTATTTAATAAAAAACCGTGCATAAGAACAACCGTAACGGCGAATATTAGTTTTGCACTATCGATGGTTTTATTTTTCATTAGATGGCTCGCCTATTTTTTTTATAATTATCTCTTTTCTCGGCGAAAAAATTAAAAACAAGAAACTATAAAAGAATAAATTATTAGTTAGTTTTGTTTTATAACTATGGGATAGGTCATCCCCTTAGTTTGGGGAAAAGTTTTTTATTAGGTTAAGTTTTTGACAAGATATTTTATACCCACAAATTAAGAAACCTGCAAGTATCTGAACCCTGTTGGTAGTCTAAACGAGAACTATATCACTAAAAATGCCCCGCTACCCTCGCTAAAACCAGATTATAACTTAAAAAGTACTTATCACATCACTGCGCATCCTTAAATTGGTGGGTCACATCATTACCAATGATGTGAAATCCCGCACGGCTACTAAACGAACGTGTTATCAGCACGCTGTGAAAAAGGGGAGAAAGAGGTTGCGGGCTTGTATGCCTGACCTTTAGGACTGACGATGACTGAAAGACTTGATCCCCCTCCCTTTGAAGCCCATCACTCAAGATTGGCTATTTTATTTTTGGGATTTGGTGAGGAAAAAGTTAGTTAGCTAAGTTAATAATGACTGTGAAAATTGTTAATTACAGAGCGAAAATCTTCTATCCAGCTGAACATTAAGAGGAAAATGATTTTTTACTCTCAAACAGTTTTTCGTAATGTCATATGGCTGACATAAAACTGACACAAATATTTTATAGATTGTTCACACAAATTATTGAGCTTTATGCTGCTTGAAGGTCTATAGGATATTCACTGATGAGCGATTACCTCCCCACTCGCCCCCTACCACTCAGTACCCCTTCGTTGCCGGTTTTGGTAAACAACGGAAAACAAAAAAATAAAAAAGCGATCCTCCTGTTTATGGGTCTCCTCGTGCTTGGCTGTGTTTTCACCGGCAGCCGTTTATTCGCCGATGTTCAACATACCGGTCTGACCGAGTCCCATAATCTGCTGCTGCTGTTGCCTGCCATTGCCCTGTTCGTCGCCCTTGGCTTTGAATTTATTAATGGTTTTCACGACACCGCCAACGCGGTAGCTACGGTTATCTACACCGGCTCTCTGCCCCCCACAGTGGCCGTTGTCTGGTCGAGCGCCTTCAACTTCCTCGGCGTACTCGCCTCCAGCGGCGCCGTCGCCTTTGGCATTATCTCTTTGCTGCCGGTTGAACTAACGCTACAGGCAGGCAGCAGCAACAGCTTTGCCATGATTTATGCCCTGTTATTCTCGGCAATTATCTGGAACCTCGGCACCTGGTGGCTTGGGCTGCCCGCCTCCTCCTCCCATACCCTGATAGGTTCGATCATCGGCGTAGGCGTCGCGAATGCCTTGCTGCACGGTCGCAGCGCAGCGAGCGGCGTCAATTGGGCGCAGGCCCTGAACATTGGCTATTCGCTGATACTGTCACCGATTGTCGGCTTCGTCTGTGCCGCTCTGCTGCTGATGCTGTTGAAGCGTCTGGTGAAAAAGCCGCAGCTTTACCGTGCTCCAGAGCGCAAAGGCGCGCCACCGCTGTGGATCCGCGGCCTGATGGTGTTGACCTGTACCGGCGTTTCCTTTGCCCACGGCTCGAATGATGGCCAGAAAGGCATGGGGCTGATTATGCTGATTCTGGTAGCGACTCTGCCTGTCACCTACTCGCTGAATCGCTCACTGCCTGCCTCGGCAACCTCGCAGCTGGTCACGCTGGCCGAGACCAGCAAAGCACAGTTGTTACAGCAGTTCCCTGAGGAAAATGTTCAGCCTCCGCGTGAGGTGTTAGCGACTTATTTGCGTGACGGGCAACGTACTTCGAAGGTTATCCCCGCACTGGCACAGATTGAAGGAATGATGGCCGCTACGCTTCATCAATACGGTTCGCTGAGCGACATCCCCGCAGCGAAAATTCCGAGGGTGCACAATGACCTCTACCTGGCGGCGGAGACTATCAAGCGGCTAGAGGCGGATAAAACGCTGATGCTGTCGGCCGCCACGCAGCAAAGCCTGCATCAATTGCAACAGCATATCGATGCCGCCACACAGTTCATTCCTTCATGGGTCAAGATTGCCGTCGCGCTTGCTTTGGGGCTTGGCACTTTGGTGGGCTGGCGACGCATCGTGACTACGCTTGGGGAGAAAATTGGTAAAAGCCACCTGAATTATGCTCAGGGCGTAAGCGCAGAACTGGTCACCATGGGCACGATTGGCGCAGCAGATGCTTTTGGCCTGCCTGTCTCGACCACGCACGTGCTGTCGTCTGGCATTGCTGGCGCGATGGCAGCCAACCGCTCCGGTCTGCAATCTGGCACGCTGCGTAACATGATTCTGGCATGGGTGTTAACTCTCCCCGCCGCCGCGCTGATTTCAGCCGGCCTTTACTGGATTTTTATCACTCTGTAACTCTTGATGTGGCAGGAATAACAAGCGATGTCTACTCACACAATCAACTATAACGATATGTTCGATGCGCGCCTTTTGCAGGAATTTTATGACAGTTATGAAGAGTCACTTGAGCTGGAGCTGGAAGAAGCCGGTCTTGAGGAGCCCCTCGATCAACAGGAAAAAGCCTGGCGCATACGCTATTTCCGCGAACTGCTGCACTTGCAGGGCGAACTGGTCAAACTCCAGAGCTGGGTAATGCGCACCGGCAAACGTATTGTGATCATTTTTGAAGGCCGAGACGCGGCCGGAAAAGGCGGCGTTATCAAGCGCATTACGCAACGCCTTAATCCTCGTGGTTGCCGGGTCGCCGCACTGCCTGCGCCCAACGAGCGCGAACGCACGCAGTGGTATTTCCAGCGCTATGTTTCGCATCTGCCCGCGGCCGGCGAAATCGTGTTGTTCGACCGCAGCTGGTACAACCGTGCGGGCGTGGAAAAGGTGATGGGCTTTTGCAGCGACGAAGAGTATGAAGAGTTCTACCGAAGCGTACCGGAATTCGAACGCATGCTGACGCGCAGTGGGATTCAAATCATCAAATACTGGTTCTCCATTACCGATGAAGAACAGGAGCTACGCTTCCTGAGCCGTATCCATGACCCGCTTAAACAGTGGAAACTCAGTCCTATGGATCTCGAGAGTCGCCGTCGCTGGGAAGACTACACCGAGGCGAAAGAAGTGATGCTGCAGCGCACTAACATTGAGGAAGCGCCGTGGTGGGTGGTGCAGGGCGTCGACAAGAAGAAGGCGCGTCTAAACTGCATCTCGCACCTGTTGCAGCAGGTACCTTATGAAGAAGGAGAGAGCAGCAACATTACGCTGCCGACCCGCGTTCATAAAGAGGAGTACACCCGTCACTCGGTGCCCGAAAGTATGATTGTGCCAGACCGCTATTAACCCTTCCCTCTCCCGTTTCTCCCTGTTTAGCTGAGCAGGGGGAGACTTTTGTACCTCTTTCCCGTCTTGTAAATAACTCTCCCCACGCTTTTCATGTGATGCAGATCACATTTATCAACATTAAATTATCTAATCAAAATACGGTAACAATTATTCTATTGAATGATAATGATTGCTATTTATAATAACATTCTCAATAACAAGTGGCCTCCATGCGCCATAAACCCATGCAAAATGTGGTTAATTTAGTTTTAGACAACTAAATCTCGCCCTATCAGGGCTTTTTGGGGCTCTTACATTCCCCTCAGCACATCAATAACTCTTAACTTACGATCCGTCGTCAGGCGGATAACGCTGCCATTTTTTTATGGCGGCAGGGCCTCTTACGTCTCAAAGAAAGGAACAGGATATGGTCTTACGTTCGCAAACTCAGGCAGTGACTCAACCGCAACTGTCCCCCCGCGCTACCGATCCTCAGGACGCTATTTTCAATGAAAAGCAGCTGTCGGCATGGGCACAGCAGACGCAAGACGTGTTGGCACTCATGACCAGCACGGTGAATAACGTTGAAAAACCGTTCAGTGGCATCCTGCCTCACGAGCTTGCCCCCCAATTTATCAACGTTGATCTCGACCAGCCTTTGGGCAGCAACGAAGCAGCGCTAGAAGAACTTAAAGACCTTTACCTGCGCGATGCAGTATGGTTCCACCACCCTAAATACGTTGCTCACCTCAACTGCCCGGTCGTGCTACCTTCTCTGCTGGCGGAGCAGATTATGGCCGCGGTGAACAGTTCGGTGGACACCTGGGACCAAAGTGCAGGCGGCACGCTTATCGAACAAAAGGTGATCGACTGGACGCTCTCACGTATTGGTCTGCCACCCTCCTCGGACGGTATTTTTACCAGTGGGGGAACGCAGTCCAACCTGATGGCCATGCTGCTAGCACGCGACAACTGGTGCGCGGCGCATCATCCCGGTCATCTGATTAAGCATCGTGGACTGCCACAGGATGCCAGCAAATGGCGCGTCTTTACCTCCAGACTCAGCCACTTCAGCATTCAAAAATCGATGGCGATTCTGGGACTGGGCTATGACGCAGTGATCCCGGTCGACTACGATGAGCTTTACCGCATGGACGTCGCGCAGCTTGAGCAGGAAATCTTGCGTTGTCATGAAGAAGGGCTGATCCCGATTGCCATTGTTGCCACCAGCGGCACCACCGATTTCGGCAGCATCGATCCGCTTCTGGATATCTCGACGCTGTGTCAGCGCTACGGTCTGTGGATGCACGTTGATGCGGCTTACGGCTGCGGTCTGCTGGTGTCTGAAAATCATCGCCAGCGTCTGGCCGGAATCGAAAAAGCGGACTCGGTCACCGTCGATTACCATAAATCCTTCTTCCAAACCGTCAGCTGCGGCGCGTTCTTTGTGCGTGATAAACACCACCTAAGTCACGTGACACATCATGCCGACTACCTCAACCCGCTGAGCGCGCAGCAGGAAGGCACGCCTAATCTGGTTAACAAAAGTATTCAGACCACCCGCCGCTTCGACGCACTGAAGATGTGGATGACCCTGCGTATTATGGGCCCCGTAGCGCTGGGCGAAGCCTTTGATAGCATCATTGCACTGACGCAAACTGCCCACCGACTGCTGCGCGCAAACCCGACCATTGAAGTACTCCACGCCCCGGAACTGACTACTCAGATTTTCCGTTACGTTCCCCGCCCAAGCATGAACCCTGCACAACTCGACGACGTTAACGCCAACATTCGTAAGGCGCTATTCCGCTCAGGCAATGCAGTCATTGCCGGAACCAAGGTCGATGGCCATCAGTACCTGAAATTCACCCTGCTGAATCCCACCACTACGGCAGCTGACATCGAAGACGTGATTGCTCTGATTGTGCATTACGGTCGCGAACAGGTGCGTGAATCTGCGCTGAATGCGGTTAACTCATAAGGACTTGATGATGAACAACAACATCCTTGATTTTATCGGCATTGGTCTAGGTCCCTTCAATCTCAGTCTGGCCTGCCTGAGCGAACCGGTTGAAGGCCTAAGCGGCGTATTTCTCGACCAGAATCCAGGCTTCGACTGGCATACCGGCATGATGCTGGAAAGCGCGCACCTGCAAACGCCTTTCATGGCCGATTTAGTGACGCTTGCCGATCCGACCAGCCCTTATAGCCTGCTGAACTATATGAAGCAGAAGGGAAAAATTTACTCCTTTTACATCCGTGAAGATTTCTTCCTGATGCGCAAAGAGTACAACCAGTACTGCCAGTGGGCCGCGTCAAAACTCAGCAATCTGCGCTGGAATACCCGCGTTGACTACGTCAGCTACGATGACAGTCTGCAATGCTATCGCGTGCGCACCGTGGATACGGTAAGCGGCAGAATGCAAGAGTGGCTAGGACGCCGTCTGGTACTCGGCACCGGCCCAAGCGCCTGGACACCCGCCTGTAGCCGCCCACATCGCGAACGTTTCACCCATTCCAGCGAATATCTGGTCAACAAGGAACAGCTGCAAAAGAAACGGTCTATCACCGTGTTGGGCAGTGGTCAGAGTGCGGCGGAGATCTATTACGATCTCCTGAGCGATATCGACCGCTTCGGCTATCAGCTGAACTGGGTCACCCGCGCGCCGCGCTTCTATCCGCTGGAATACACCAAGCTGACGCTGGAAATGACCTCGCCTGAATGGGTCGATTACTTCCACGCTCTGCCAGCAGCAAAGCGCGACGAAATAAACGCAACGCACAAGAATCTCTACAAGGGGATCAACAGCAGCCTAATCAATGACATCTATGACCTGATGTACGTAAAGCAGTTGGATGGAAATTTAGACGTCAATCTGTTTACGCATTCTGAACTGACCGATATGCGCTGGCTGCCGGAAGGCGAATTCGAGCTGTCGCTGCACCAGCAGGAGCAGGACAGCGCCTACACTCGCCGCACCGAAGGTCTGGTCATGGCGACCGGCTATCAATATCGTCCGCCGATGTTTATTGAAGGCATTGCGCAACGCCTGCGTTGGGATGAAAAAGGCCGTTACGACGTGCAGCGTAATTACAGCATTGACCATAACAATCAGGTGTTTGTGCAAAATGCCGAGCTGCATACGCACGGTTTTGTGACACCGGATCTCGGCATGGCCTGCTACCGCAATTCGGTCTTGCTGCGCGAACTGACCGGCCGTGAGGTGTATCCCGTCGAGCGCCAGATTGCTTTCCAAACCTTCCCGTCAAAATCGGAACGTTAAATATGTCTCAGTCCCTACTGTTCAAAACTTCCCGTCCGGCGGGCAACTTTACGCTTCGGCCAATGCGCACCGAGGATGCCGCACTGATTCACAGCTGGGTCACGCGCGATTATGCGCGCTTCTGGGGGATGCAAAACGACAGCCTCGAGAAAGTTGCCGCTTTTTATCAGCGCCTGACGGCGAATAACCCCCGGGCTGCATTGATCGGCTGCTGCGATGACCAGCCGGTATTCCTGATGGAGTTTTACCGCGCCAGCGAAGATGAGGTCGGTAAGCATTACGCCGCAAAGGCGGATGATTACGGCATGCACATCCTGATCGCGCCCGCCAATAAACCGGTGAAGCAGTTTAGCTGGCAGGTATTCACCGTAGTGATGGACTACATGTTCAGCCAGCCAGAGGTCAATCGCGTGGTGGTTGAACCGGACGTGCGTAACAACAAAATTCACCCGCTGAACAAGCGCGCGGGTTTCCGCTACCAGCACACCATCGATATGGGTCACAAAACCGCGTGGCTGGCCTTCTGCCAGCGTGAAGATTATCAACGAGCCTTACTGCAGGAATCGCTAACTATGAACAACACTACACCGCTGCTTACCGGAACTCACTTGTCAGCTGATAACTGGGCACAGGCCAACCGTATGCTGATCCGCAAAGCGATTGCCGAATTCGCCCACGAGAAAATCATTACCCCGAGTTCGGTGGGCAACGGGCGCTATTCGCTTGCCGTGCCGGGTGCCGAGGCCGAATACCGCTTTAACGCCAGCCTTCTGGCATTGGATCACTGGGAGATCGACGCCGACTCGTTGATCAAACAGGAAAATGGTCACTCTTTGGCCCTGGATGCGCTGCAATTTATTGTCGAATTTAATGCGCAAATCGGCATCCCCCAGGCGCTGTTGGCAACCTACATGGAAGAGATCAGCAGCACGCTGTGCAGCAGCGTCTACAAGCTGCAAAAGAATAATCCAGACAGTCAGGCGTTGGTCACAGCGGACTTCCAGACCGTTGAGGCCTCAATGACCGAAGGCCACCCCTGCTTCGTGGCCAACAATGGCCGTATCGGCTTTGACGCCCGTGACTATCTGGCCTTTGCGCCAGAGGCCGCAACGCCAATCAATCTGGTCTGGGTCGCGGTTCACCTGCGCAACGCGCACTTCTCCAGCCTGAGCAATCTGGAATACGATCGGCTGATGCAAGACGAACTGGGTCAGCCAACCGTTGAACATTTCAACGCTCAGCTGGTGGAGAAAGGCCTGTCAACCGACGACTACCTCTTTATGCCGGTTCACCCATGGCAGTGGCAAAACAAACTGCTGACGGTGTTTGCGGCGGATATTGCCAACAATGACATCGTCTATCTGGGAACCGGCGACGATCAGTATCAGGCGCAGCAGTCTATCCGCACCTTCTTTAACCGCAGCCAGCCTAAAAAACGCTACGTGAAAACAGCACTGTCCGTACTGAACATGGGCTTTATGCGCGGCCTGTCGCCTTATTACATGGCGACCACCCCGGCAATTAACGAATGGCTCGACGGTCTGGTGAAAAAGGATGCGTGGCTACAGCGTTGCGACTTCCGTATTCTGCGCGAGGTGGCGGCAGTGGGTTATCACAACCGCTACTACGAAAGGGCCATCAAGGGCGATTCTGCCTACAAGAAAATGTTTGCTGCGCTGTGGCGCGATAACCCGGTCGTCGATTTGAAGCCTAACCAGCGCCTGATGACCATGGCGTCCTTCCTGCACATCGACCCTCATCAGAAAGCCCTGCTGCCTGCGCTGATTGCCGACTCGGGGCTGCCGGCGGAACAGTGGATTGAACGCTACCTGACCTGCTACCTCAGCCCACTGCTGCACTGCTTCTATCAGCACGATCTGGTCTTTATGCCTCACGGCGAAAACCTGATCCTGCTGCTGGAGAATAACGTGCCGGTCAGCGCCTATATGAAAGACATTGGTGAAGAGATTGCGGTGATGAACCCGGAGGCGGTGCTGCCGGAGAAAGTGCAGCGTCTGGCGGTGGACGTACCGGAAAATCTGAAGATTCTGTCAATCTTTACCGATGTCTTCGACTGTATTTTCCGCTTTATTAGCGCCATTTTGCACCAGTCTGACACGCTGCCTGAAGAGAAGTTCTGGCAGGCGGTAGCGAACTGCGTGAAGGAATATCAGCACGCGCATCCGCAGTTCGCCAGCAAGTTTGCCCGTTACGATCTGTTCGCGCCGGAGTTCACCCGCTCCTGCCTGAACCGTCTGCAGTTGGCGAATAACCAGCAGATGATTAACCTGTCCGATCCGGCGGAAAACCTGAAGTTTGCCGGAACGCTGGTTAACCCGATTGCCCGCTGGCGATAACCGGCCCCGCTGTCCGGCATAAAAATGGGCACCTTGGCGCGGTCGCTTCGGCGACCGCGTTTTTATCATTTAATAAGAGGAAGGATCTCTGATGGCCCTTTTTGTACCCGCGTCGCGCCTGACTCGCAGACACCTGATTTTCCCGCTGTCGCTGGTGCTGTTCGAGTTTGCCACCTATATCGCGCACGACATGATTCAGCCCGGCATGCTGCTGGTTACCCACGAGTTTCACGTTGGACCAGAATGGGTTTCAGCGTCACTGACGGCCTATCTGATTGGCGGTATCATGCTGCAATGGCTGCTCGGTCCGCTTTCTGACAAGCTAGGACGCCGTCCGGTCATGCTCTCGGGCGTCGCATTTTTCATGCTGACCTGCATGGCGACACACTGGGTGCAAAGCATTGAGCAGTTCGTTGCGCTGCGCTTTCTACAGGGGATAAGCCTGTGCTTTATCGGCGCGGTGGGTTATGCCGCGATTCAGGAAGCCTTTGACGAATCGCTCAGCGTGAAGATTATGTCACTGATGGCCAATGTGGCGCTGCTGGCTCCGCTTGCAGGGCCATTGGCCGGTGCCGCCTTTCTCTCTTTCAGCGACTGGCGCACCATGTTCTGGGTCTTTGGCGGCATCACGGCCGTGGCGCTGGTTGGTCTGTGGCGGTCGATGCCCGAAACCTCGGGTGACCGTTCGACTTCGCTGTCTATCCCCTCGCTCGCCAAAGGTTACTACGCCCTTTTAAAAGACCGTCAGGTGATGAGCGGCTCGCTGGCTATTGGTTTGGCGACCGTTCCCTGTCTCGCCTGGGTGGCCCTGTCACCGGTTATTCTCATTCACGACGAAGGGCTTAGCAGGATGGATTATGCGCTTTTACAGTTGCCGGTATTCATCGCCATGATAGCCGGTAACCTGACGCTGGGCCGTCTTGCGACCCGTCTGCCTATCGAGCAACCGCTGCGGCTCGGTGCCTGGCCTATCCTCATCGGCCTGTTTATTGCGGCAATCAGCAGCGCCATCAACGCCCACAGCTACCTGTGGCTCACCGCCGGACTGAGCGTTTACGGCTTTGGTACCGGGCTGATCAACGCCGGACTTTACCGCCTGACGCTCTTTTCCAGCCGTGTGGGAAAAGGCCGCGTGGCAGCGATGCTGGGGATGGTCACTATCGTGGTATTTGCGTTGGGAATAGAGGCCGCCAAAGCCGCGTACTTTAGCGGTGGCAGCCTGCGCTTCAGCCTGATTAATCTTCTCTGCGGGGTGCTGTGGTTCTGTCTGGTCCGCGCCTTTTTAAGCGAAAATAAACGCCGTAGCACGCTTGCCGTTCAAGAGTAATCTTTCATAAAACTCTCCAAAGCGCCTGATACAGGCTATCGGGCGCTTCCTGGTCATCAGCCGTTTAATAGTTAAAAACCATTAATTAAAAAGATAAGTAAAATCAACAGTTGAAATGCTTAATAGAAAAGCTAATAATTCTCATTAAGATTACTCTTATCTTTATATCACCGCATCGCATTCCTTTGTGCCCTATATAGGCGAGCGGCAACAATTAATCTAATTTTCTAAGGGAATTGATAATGAGAATGCCTTTTAGCTTAAAGCGTTCTGTTCTGCTTTGTTCTGTCGCACTTTCTTTACCAGGTATGACGTACGCCGCGGATACAATGGTTGTTACCGCTCAGCCCGTCGATACGGCGACCTCGCCAACTATCGGCTATACGGCAACAACCTCAAAAGGGGCCACTAAAACCGACCGTCCTCTCGTGACCACCGCACAGTCAATTTCCGTCGTGACGCGTCAGCAAATTGAAGACCAGGGTGCGATGGACGTTAACCAGGCGTTGAACTACACCGCCGGAGCCTTCACCAACTTCGCGGGTGCGGCAACGCGTTACGATACCGTCGCCCTGCGCGGCTTCCACGGCGGCGACGTAGACAATATCTTCCTCGACGGCCTGCGTCTGATGACCGATGCGGGCAGCTACAACGCACTCCAGGTCGATCCGTGGTTCCTTGAGCGTATCGACGTCATCAAAGGTCCATCCTCCGCACCTTACGGCCAGTCCGTGCCGGGCGGATTGGTGATGGAAACCTCCAAGCGTCCGCAGTTTACCCAGGAAGGCCATTTCCGCCTCTCTTCCGGTAATAACAGCACCAGCGGCGCCGCATTTGATTACACCAATGCGATTAACGATCAGTGGGCGTTCCGCCTGACCGGTATGACCCACGACAGCAAGACTCAGTACGACCACACTCGCGAAGAGCGATACGCTATCTCCCCTTCCCTGCTGTGGCAGCCTGATGAAGACACTTCCCTGTTGTTCCGTGCCTATCTGCAGAAAGACCCGTCCGGCGGCTACCACAGCTCCGTGCCGGGCGAAGGCAGCGTAACCGAACACAACGGTCGTACATTGAGCAGTGGTTTTTATGACGGTGACAGCGCGCTGGATCAGTTCAAGCGCAGAGAACAGATGTACAGCGTTGAGTTCTCTCACCGCTTCAACGACACCTGGGCATTCCGCTCCAACGCTAACTATTCACACTCTGACGTCGACCTCGACCAGGTTTATCAGATTGGTTGGGATACCTCGAACCCAGACCTGTTGAACCGCTATTATTCCGGCTCACGTTCTTCACTGAACGCCTATGCCATCGACAACCAGCTGGAAGCAGACTTTGCCACAGGTGAAGTCAGCCACACCGTCATACTCGGCGCTGAATATCACCAGTACAGAAACAGCCTGAGCGATGCCAGCGGCTCCGCCAGCCAGCTGAATGTCGTGACCGGCCAAGCCGTGGGGACTAATCCGTCTTACACCTTCTATAATTCACGACGCAGCTACAGCCAGACCGGCGTTTATCTACAGGATGAGATGCTGTGGAAAAAATGGCACCTCGACCTGTCAGGTCGCTACGATCGCATCGTCTCCCAGACCGACAACTACGATTACGGCACCAAATATCGTCGTCAGGACGATCACGTGAGCACCCGTGCGTCACTGCTCTACGCGTTCGATAGCGGTATTTCGCCCTATATCAGCTACAGTCAAGCCATCACGCCGCAGTCTCTTTCCGGTGAAGACGGCAACCTGCTGAAGCCAACCACCTCCGAGCAGTATGAGACCGGGATTAAATACCAGCCGGTTGGCACTTCTGACCTCTACTCCGTGGCGCTGTATGACCTGACGCAAAATGATGTCGGCAACCGCGTCATCGTCGGCTCGTACTATGTTCCAGCTGGCAAAGTGCATTCTCAGGGCATTGAGCTCGAAGCGCACAATCAGCTGACCTCACGCCTGAGCACCATTGCCAGCTATACGCTGAACCACGTTCGCTACAAGGATTCCGTAGACGGCAACGACGGCCACACGCCTTACGTCACGCCAAACTCTATGGCCTCAGCCTGGGCGAAATATCAGTTTGACTACGGCATGAGCGGGGGGGCGGGGGTGCGTTACATAGGCAAACAGTGGGCGGACAACGAGAACACCCTGCGTGTAGCTCCGGTGACCCTGCTGGACGCCTCTCTGCGTGCCGATCTCGGTGCCTGGAACAACAGCCTGAAAGGCCTCTCGCTACAGGTTAACGTCAATAACCTGACCAACCGTAAATACGTTGCTGGCTGCTACGGCACCGGCTACTGCTACTGGGGTGCTGAGCGCAGCGTCGTAGCAACGGTCGGTTACGACTTCTGATAGCAAGTGATAGCAAGCCGATAATAAAGGGGCGTAATGCCCCTTTTTTGCTTAATAAACGGCGGCAAAAATTCGGGTGGGGAAACTCGCCATCGGCGCTCGGGGAATAATGGCGTGCCCGCGCATATCCGCCGAAACGGCAATGTCAGGACGTTTGCAAAACCAGGATGACGCTTTATAGCGTCAATTTATGCAGTATCCCGACTGAAATTCAATAATCCAGAATACCTCCCCACTCTGCGTAAACATTAATAACCATCATAAATAAAAACAATAAATCTTTATTAATCGCAAACTCATGCACTAAACAAAGAATCTTAACGAAGTTTCGGTGGCCGTTATGCTTAAATTATACATTCATGATTAAAATTTATAATTCAAACCAAAGAATGATTTCTCATTTAATTTATTTCGCCATTTATGAGTTCATAAATCCGGTGGAATGACGCTAAATGAAAACCAAGGAGTTACTGTGGTGCAAAAAAGAAAGCTTGGCCAGCAGGGTCTTGAGGTCTCAGCGGTAGGACTGGGGGCTGTCCAAGGCGGCCGGTGAGACCATCAGACGGGCTCGCTCAGTGACTCCGCTCACCGCCGTACAAGCAGGCTGAAAGAAAATCTTGGCGCTGCTGCCGTAACATTCACCCCTGAGGAATTGACGCAATAAAATAACCGGTGAATGCTATCCCGATGCGCAATTCGCCCTGATTGATAGAAAGCGCTAACCTTTACATCGCTATTAATGAAATTTACACATAAGTCTATTCAATACTGATGCATTAATATTATTAAATTCGACAGGTAATATTAGGGCTCAGGTTTATTACGAAGGGACGTATCATGGAAAACACAACGGCGACTACCGCGCCAACCCTACCCGCGCTGGCGATGTATAGCGAAAATACCTTGGCGAAAAATCTTTGGACTCGAAGCGAGCTTTCACCGCGCGACAGAAGTATTGTCACCCTGGCCGTGGTGGTGTCCCGTCATCATGGTGCGGAACACGCGCACCAAATCAGTCTGGCTTTGGACAACGGTGTCAAACCGGCAGAGATTGCGGAAATCATCACGCATCTGGCTTTCTATTCCGGATGGGGTAATGCGACCGCCGCTGACCTGGCCGCAGAGCAAGTCTTTAGGCAAAGAGGCATTGATATCAGCAGTTTACCGGGCCGCGACATAACCCCTCTGCCGCTTAATCAGCAAGCTGAAGACCAGCGCGCACAGCACGTAAGCAGCAACTTCGCCGCCGTTTCACCGGGCGTGGTGCAGTTTACTACCGATGCCGTGTTCAACGATCTCTGGCTACGTCCTGACCTAGCGCCGCGCGATCGCAGTCTGGTTACCGTCAGTGCACTGGTCGCCAACGGCCAGGTCGCGCAAATCACTTTCCACCTTAACAAGGCGATGGACAACGGGCTCACCCAGTCACAGGCAGGCGAAGCGCTGACGCAACTCGCCTTCTACGCCGGTTGGCCGAACGTATTCTCTGCATTACCGGTGTTTAAGCAGGTTTTTGAGTCGCGAAACGTCTAAGCCTATAATTAAGCTAGAAGACCACAGTATGGCACCCATTGAGGAAATACATGAAATCACGCGATAACCTGAACGACTATGTTGCTTTTGTCACGGTCGCTCGGGAAAAGAGCTTCACGCGCGCCGCCGCACAGCTCGGCGTTTCTCAATCGGCTCTGAGTCATACTATCCGTGGTCTCGAAACCAGCTTGGGTGTCAGGTTGCTGACCAGAACAACCCGCAGCGTATCGCCGACCGAGGTCGGTCAGCGGTTGCTGGATAATCTGGCCCCACGCTTTGAAGAAATCAGCAGTGAAATTGCCTCTATCGGCGATGCGTTGGACAAGCCTGCCGGAACCATCAGGATTTCGGCCACCGACTACTCTATCCAGACCGTGCTATGGCCGAAGTTGTCCAGAGTGCTGAAGGACTACCCTGAAATCAACGTTGAGATGATCAATGATTATGGTCTGACTGATATCGTGGCTAACCGTTACGACGCGGGGGTACGGCTCGGTGAGCAGGTGACCAACGGAATGATCTCGGTGCGCATCGGCCCCGATATCCGTTTTGTGGCCGTCGCGTCACCCGACTATCTGCGCGATAACGGCATTCCCGAAACACCCTATCAGCTGGCAAAACACCGCTGTATTAATCTCCGGCTACCGAGCCACGGTGGATTCTACGTGTGGGAATTCAAGCGGGACGGTAAAGAGGTGAGAGCCCGCGTCGATGGGCAAGTCATCTTCAATACCGTCATGCAGGTGGTGGAAGCCGCCGTTGACGGTTACGGCATCGCACAGGTTCCTGAGGATTTGGTCGAAGACTCGATTAAACAGGGAAAGCTGGCGCTTATCATGGAAGACTGGACGCCTTACTGTGAGGGATTACATATATTTTATTCGAGCCGACGCCAGGCTTCAAAGGCGATGAGAATCGTGATTGATGCTCTGCGCTATCAACGCGACTAGAAATTAAATAAAAGAATTCTGATGAGGAATTTATTATGCCGGTATTTCCTCGGTGAATTCCTCTCGCATTCATGAGCAGAATGAATAATTCCATTCATTAATACCCCCTAATATTTATTAGGATCAACGGCTATATTCACCTTTAATTATCAAACTCAATAAGCAATCCGTGGATCATTAATCCTTTGCGGTTGCTGACACGATGGTAAGGAATAAATGATGAAATTAGATTTTAATAATCAGGTTGCCCTGGTGACAGGCGCAGCATCAGGAATGGGTTTGGCTGCGGCAACGGCATTTGCCGCAGCGGGAGCCCGTGTTGCCCTCGCCGATATTAACGGTCAGGCCGCCGTCGACGCTGCCGAAAAACTCAATGCCGACGGATATAATGCCATCGGCATTCAGTGCAACGTGGCTGACCTCGAAGAAGTGAAAGCCATGGTCGAGCACACGGTGGCAACCTTTGGCCGCCTCGATTTTGCTTTTAACAATGCCGGGGTGCAGAGCCCGGTGGCCGAGACCGCAGATGCCAGTCCCAAAGATTACGACTTCGTCATGGACGTCAACCTGCGGGGTATCTGGAACTGCATGAAGTATGAGCTTATTCAGATGCGTAAACAGGGCAGCGGCGCAATCGTCAACAACTCCTCACTGGGCGGCCTGGTAGGGATTGCTGAGCGCGGTATTTACCACGCCTCTAAACACGGCGTTGTCGGCCTGACCAAAAGTGCCGGTCTCGAATATGCGCATAAAGGCATCCGAATTAATGCGGTTTGCCCGGGCATTATTGAGACGCCGATGGTGTCAGGCATGCTCGAAACCCAGCCTGAAGCCATGGCAGAGCTGATGAAAGAGGTACCAATGCGCCGCCTTGGCCGTGCCGAAGAAATTGCCGATGCCGTACTGTGGCTTTGCAGCCCTGCATCGAGCTTTATTATTGGCCACGCGCTGCCGGTCGATGGCGGATATACCGTTCGTTAATTATCGCCATATTTTCGGCACAGAGGAATAGGTCTGCGCGCCGATTGGCATTCCCTGCCAACTCCCGCCTTGTGGAACGCTGACGGCGATTACGTCATTGCCTTCGCGCTACCCGACGCTAAAGCGTTAAAAGAGAGAAAACGATGCAGTTTGAGTCGGTACAACACCATGAACATCAAGGATCCCTGCGAATTTTGCTGACGCTGATGACCGTCGTGTTTGCCGGTTTCCTGATTATCGGCATTGCGCTGCCCGTGCTTCCCCGTTATGTGCACAGCACGCTCGGGTTCGGCAACTTCACCGTGGGTCTGGTCACCGGCTTCCAGTTTGCGGCATCGCTGGCCTCACGCTTTGTCGCAGGGCGCTATGCCGATGCACAAGGCGGGAAAAAAGCTATCCTGCGTGGCCTGTTCATGGCCGTGGTGGGAGGCGGATTTTATCTGCTTTCACTGTGGTTTCAGCATCTGCCGCTGATGTCGATAACACTCATCCTGACTGGGCGAGCCATTATCGGCGGCGCTGAAAGTTTTATCATCACCGGCGGCATGACGCTCGGGTTGGCGTTAGCGGGGGAAAAACAGGCTGGCCGCGTGATTGCCTGGGTAGGCACGGCAATGTTTGCCGCCTTTGCGCTTGGCGCACCGCTAGGCACCTTTGTTTACTCACGCGCGGGCTTTTTATCGATTGCGGTAGCAACGATAACTCTGCCCTTCGCGGCGATAGCCACGGTCAGCGTGCTGAAAGACCACGTCGACCCGTTCGCAAGTCAAGGGCGCATCGGCGAGACGCTGAAGTCGGTATGGTTGCCCGGTCTCGGCGCGGCGCTCAACGGCGTCGGCTACGCCGCGCTGCTGTCATTCTCGGTGCTGCTGTATGCGCAGAAAGGCTGGGGAATGGGATGGCTGCCGGTCAGTGCGTTTGCCGTTGCACTCATCGTCGCTCGCCTGACCGGCGGCACCCTTATCGACAGGCTGGGCAGTTTTCGCGTTGGGGTGGGGTTTTCAGCGATTACGGCCGTTGGCCAGGGTCTGATGTGGATGGCCCCCTCACCGTGGCTTGCAGCATGGGGTGCCGCCCTCACCGGCGCTGGTTGGGCGATGGTTTATCCGGCCTTTGGAGCAGAGGCGGTGCGCCGTGTCGGCATGAGCAATAAGGGCATGGCAATGGCTACCTACTCTGCATTTCCCGACTTTGCGATTGGCCTGGCCAGCCCATTGTTAGGGCTGGCGGCGCCCGCTGGCGCAATTGGCAGCGTTTATCTGTGGAGTATGACCGTCGCCCTCTTCGCGATACCCGTTGCGGCGGTCTCCCGGCGTCGTTAGCCAAGGGGGTTAACCTAAAAACTCAAGGATGCTGAGGAGTGCGGGTTATCGGTTTTGCCTCTGCCACGATATCCTCAACCTCAATGGCGGGGGTATCGAATATTTTACGGCACACGTGGCTGTTGCCCCAGCACTGCTCATACGGATAGCCGATCAGCTCTTCCATAACCGCGCGCACGTCAGAGGGGATATGCCCTATCTTGCCTCCCGCCTTGATGCGCGCCACTTCACCTAGCACGATCAGATGCGTTTTTCGGTTTAACTTCATTTGCATGCTAAAGACCATCGCCATCAGCGCCAATGCTATTACACCGACGCAGAACACCACGGCGATTGCTGTCACGGCGCTTTCCGGCTGGGTATGTGCCTTGGACTGAAATCCGTAGAAGCTCAGAATCGCGCCCATCGCGAACACAATCATCGAACGCATCAGCTTGCCGGCGAAAGTCATCGCCCCCGCGTAGACTCCCTCACGGCGTCGCCCGGTAAAGGCTTCATCGATATCGGCCAGGAAGGTATAGACCGTCCAGGGAATATAGTACACACCGCCGGTGCCAATACCGAATACCACGGTGATGCTTAACATTGCCGCCGTCGCATACTGCTGGGGCAGAGGCAGGAAATGCAGCAGACTGTAACAAACCACGGAGAACACCACGATCCCCAGCGCCAAAATGTACGGCTTACTGAATCCCTTCTTAACGCAGATACTGATAAAAATGGCCGTTGAAAACAGCTGTAACAGAGAGTTTAGGCTACTCAGTCCAGCGACCATCGTTGGGTCATAGCGCAATACGAAAATGATAAAGTAGGTAAACAACGAAGCAAACAGCCATTCTGCGCCGAAACCGCACAGGTACATGCCCAGATGCTTGCGAAAAACGCGCAGATGAAAAATAGATTTCATATCCCTGACCAGCGCGATCAGGGTTTTTCCCAAGGTCATTTTCTTCACCTCGGTGGGGGTTGTTTCTTCCGCCGGACGCTCCCAGGAGGAGAGGTAAAGCGCACCGATAGCAATACACAGGATGACGCCGTAGGTCAGTGCGGTGAAAAAGAACGGTGCAGCGGATTCTTTACCGTAGATCAAAATGAATTGGCCGGGGATCAGCGCCGCCAGGAAGTTGGCGATTTTACCAAAAATGGCCTTATAGCCGGTCAGCCTGGACCGCGCAGAAAAGTCGGTGGTCATTTCGGTCGCGAGTGTCTCATACGGCACCATCACAGAGGTATAAATCAGCTCGAACATCACATAGGTAGACAAGTAGTACCAGAAACCGAAGCCCTCAACCCACAGTAGCGGATAAAACATCATGAGGGGAACGCCGAGCAGGATGAAGAAACGGCGGCGACCGAAGCGCTTACCAAGGCGCGTTTTCCCAAAATTATCCGAAAGATAGCCCATTAAAGGATTGCTGAGCGCATCAATAATGCTGGCAATTGAAAAGATGGCCGAAGCCTCTAACAAGGTCAGGCCGCAGAAGGTGGTATAGAAATAAAGTAGCCAGACACCCGCAATTGCCAATGCCCCGCTGCCCAAGAGGTTCCCACCGCCGTACGCTAACTGATGCCTGAATAAAATCGGTTTTTCTGCATTCATGAGATATCCGCCACGAGAGAGACTGTAAAAATGAACCGACGTTTCATTTTTTTGAATGCTGAGTTTTATATCTTCAGAGCAGAGGAATAAATGTGAGTTAGCTCAAACTTAACGCGACGGGTGGCCAGCGTTCACACCGTTTTGAGATATGTGTAGCATTCTTAACCATTAAATCTGCGTGCCTGAATAAATCCTCTATGCCTGAACAGAGTCACTTTATGAATTTTTGAGGTCATCCCCTTTTAAAACAGTAAATTAATCAAAATTCCGAGTAAAAAATTGCCCCTCGATAAGCTCGCCAGAGTGACTCAGAAGGTCAGTAGCCGTTAACCCTTCGTCCTGTAGAAAGCTCTTAAGGTCGGGTTTTGTGAGCGGATCGACATTTTTAACAGAATCCGCTGCGGTTTCGCCTATAACGATGGGAATTTGTTTTTATTTTAATGAAATGGTGTTTCAATTAATGGATTGAAGCCGATGTACGGCTAGATAGCCTGTTGTCCGGGAGGAAGTCATGGCAAAAGGTACGCAGATTCAGTTCAATTTCCAAACCTATCAGGATGAAGTGACTGGGGCGCATGTAACACGTTTAACGCCACCCGATGTGCTGTGTCACCGTAATTATTTTTACCAAAAATGTTTCACCCGTGACGGCAGAAAGCTGCTTTTCGCCGGAGAGTTCGAGGGGAACAGAAACTATTACCTGCTCGATTTGGAAACACAGCAGGCGATACAGTTGACCGAGGGCAAAGGCGACAACACCTTTGGTGGATTCCTTTCTCCCGATGATAAATACCTTTATTACGTTAAAAACGAACGCACCCTTCAGCGCGTATCGCTAGACTCTCTCACTGAAAAATTCATTTATCAGGTGCCTGAGAATTGGGTCGGTTACGGCACCTGGGTTGCCAACAGCGAATGTACCCGTTTGGTCGGTATCGAGATTCGTCGCGAGGACTGGACTCCGCTCTCTGACTGGAAAATATTTCAGTCGTTTTATCACAGCGCTCCACGCTGCCGCCTGCTTTGCATTGATTTACTCAGTGGCGAATCCCGTGTTATTCACGAAAAAAATCAGTGGCTCGGTCATCCTATCTATCGCCCCTTCGACGATAATACCGTCGCATTTTGTCACGAAGGGCCGCATGACCTGGTTGATGCACGCATGTGGCTGGTCAATGAAGACGGCAGCCATGTTCGTAAGGTGAAGGAGCATGCCGCAGGCGAAAGCTGCACTCATGAATTTTGGGTACCGGACGGTTCTGCGCTCATCTATGTGTCCTACCTGAAAGGTCAACACGATCGCCATGTCCGTCGTTTTGATCCGCAAACGGGTGAAGACAGTAACCTGATGACCATGCCTGCCTGTTCCCACTTAATGAGCAATCACCACGGCACGCTGTTGGTGGGAGACGGTTCTGGCACGCCGGTAGACGTAAAAGACACCGCCAGCCATACCATCGAAAACGATCCCTGGTTGTACATTTTCGATGCGCAGACCCGCAAATACGCGCCTTTGGCGGCGCATAACAGCTCATGGCGCGTGCTGGACGGAGACCGCCAGGTAACACATCCGCACCCTTCGTTCTCTCCTGATGACAGCCACGTGCTGTACACCAGCGATGTGGAAGGCCTTCCGGCGCTCTATCTGGCGGAAATACCCGCAAACCTGCTCAGCTCATTACGTAAGGACTAACCCGTGTTTATTTTCAAACAAGATGTTCCCCTGCAGGATTTAGGCGAAGGCGTTAGTCGCCGTGTGCTGGCGCACGGCGGTTCGATGATGGCGGTTGAAGTGTCTTTTGAACAAGGCGCAGTCGGCCCGATGCATAATCACGTTCATGAACAGCTGACCTACGTGCTGTCGGGACGTTTCAGGTTCACTATCGGTGATGAAACACACGACGTGAAAGCGGGTGATACACTGTATAAGAAGCCGTATATCACGCATGGCTGTGTCTGCCTGGAAAAAGGCGTTCTGCTGGACACATTCACACCGCAAAGGCAGGATTTTCTTTAGTTCATTCCCCTGCCCCGCGGCGAAACGCTGGACCGAGACATGACGCGACTCATGTCCATTGATAGAGTGTCTGTCGATAGAGAATACAGAGTCTATCCTTTATTCTTTACTGTAGCGCTCGCGGTCCAAAGGGCCTTTTAATCTCGTCGTACGATCTGGCTTTCACCGGCTCGAGGCGAGAGACATCAACATTTTTAGCCGCTTCATGCAGATTGAAATAGATCTGCATTTTTAACCAGGTCTCGGCAGAGCTTCCTAATACTCGGGAAAGTCTGAGGGCAAGTTCTGGCGAAACGTCTCTTTTTCTAGAGAGCAAACGTGAGACAGCGGAAGGCGAAACTTCCATTGCTGTCGCAAGCTGACGAACGCCGATATTGAGTTCGGCCATGGCTGCAGCAATTATTTCGCCTGGATGTGGGGGTTCAAAGGGGTACATACGTATCCTCCATTAATTCTTATTTCTCTGGTGCAATTGACGAACTATTTACGAAACACCGCCACTTTCTGCTTTCCGTTGATTAATACTTTTCTACAGATCGTTTTTCTTTTTAAATAAAAGTGGCAAAATATAAATCCCGCATTAGTTCATTGCATAATAAATACAAATAACACACAAAAAACCTACAATTTAACTTATCTTTAATTATGAAAGCCCGTTATTTAATGGCTTCTTAACGTTATACTCAACCATAATTAAAAAAATCGACTCCTTCCAACCTCTTATTATTTTAGAACATTCCCGCAGATGCCCTCCATTTCATAATCCGGATATTCAAGCAATTTAATCGCCAATTTAAGGGAGGCCCGATAAGAATGTGGCCATCGGTGGCTGTGACGCAATTTCGCTCGAAATCTACTCAGCATTTCCAGTTTATTCTGTACAACCCCTTCAACGGCTAAAGCCAGTGCCATTTCTCCAATCATCTGGCAAGCCCCCCGGTACGCGGGGTCATCGTCAATCTCACTCATGACATCCTCCGAAATGATCCTGTGAAAATTTGCATAAGAAAAATCCTAAATGTAATAAAAGTCTGCCGGAAAAATATTATTTCACGCATCCAAAGTTACGTTGGACGTCACACATAAAAATAGGAGCAGATTATTTTCAATATAAACTTTTTTCTTAGCCAGTCAAACGACATTCTCCAAACTCAGAGCACTCATCGGAGGGTTACGGCTATATATATAATATGGATATCAACAATACAGACACATAAAAACTCGCTCAAATGATTGAATGAAAAGGCAAACAGAACTTAAACAAAGTCGATACAGGACGCTAAAAATCGCATCCAACCTAATTATCAGACCTGAGTAAATCATCAAAAATCTAATTCTTTATCGAAGAGAATTTCTTTATCTTGGTGGGAAAACATAGAATTCGAGGGTATTAGTTGCACAAAGCCATACTGTCTTTAACTTATTGAATGACTGTTTCGATGATTGTTTGTTCATAAAGTTATACAGCGGCAACACCGCTGTATAGATATAAGGATAAATATAAGCACAAATATAATTAGCCTGATAGTTATAGAAAATCCTTTTTATCATTAACCGTCAGTGGAACGCGTCAGGTGCTCCCAGGCATCGATTTCCGCGCTCAATACTGCCAGCTTATTACGTACCAGGCCCAGCGCGTCGCTGCCCAACAATAAATGAGTCGGCGGCGAATCACTCTCAATGACCGCCAGCATGGCCTGCGCGGCTTTAACAGGATCCCCGAGCTGCTTGCCATTTTTCGCTTCCCGCGCCTGGCGAAGAGGATTAAATAAGGGGTCATAGTCGGCGATGGCTCTCGGACTTCTCACCATTGAGCGCCCCGCCCAATCGGTGCGAAACGATCCCGGCGCGACGGCCGTTACCGCAATGCCAAAAGGTTGCAACTCTTGACTCAGGGTCTCTGAAATCCCTTCGAGCGCAAACTTGCTGCCACAATAATAGGCAATACCGGGGAGGGTAATGAATCCGCCCATCGAGGTGATATTGAGAATATGCCCACCACGCCGCTGGCGCATAAGGGGAAGCAGCGCTTTTATCATCGCCACTGCGCCGAAGACATTAACGTCAAACTGACGTTTCATCTCGTCGAGCGACGACTCCTCCATCACTCCCTCATGCCCATAGCCCGCATTGTTAACCAATACGTCTATCGGACCGACTGCGGCTTCAACCTCGGCAATCACGCCATCAATTGCCGTAAAGTCAGTGACATCCAGCAGCCGGGCAAAGGCACTTGCAGGAGCAAGCGCTTCAAAAGATGCTTTTGCCTCTGCGCTGCGTACGGTTCCCACAACCCGGTGACCGTGATTGATTGCCTCCTGTGCTAACGCCCGTCCGAAGCCGCTGCTCACGCCGGTAATAAAAATAATTTTGGATGAAGACATAAATACTCCCGTTCATGATGAGATGACTGCATAATATTCTCTTGAATGGGATATTTTTAGACCAGATACTCTCTATTTATTGCCTAAAACTATGAGGCAGGCGCAATGGATAACATTAATACCCCCAAGGGTGCAGAACAACAGAAGATGGTCTGCCGGCTTCTGGCCCTGGCGCCCAACGAAGGCTACAACCTTTGCGCCCTTCCCGGCGTGCGTTTCCTGCGCTCGAACCGGCCGCTGGCACAAACGCCGGTCCTTTACGATCCGGGCATCGTTATTGTGTGTCAGGGGTCGAAAAGGGGCTATTTCGGTGACAAAACCTACCTTTACGACGCGCAGCATTATCTCGCCGTCTCGGTGCCAGTCCCTTTTGTGATGGAAACCGATGCATCACCAGAATGCCCCCTGCTGGCGATATATTTGCATCTCGACTTTCAGCTCGCCGCAGAACTGTTAATTCAGATAGAAACCTTTGGCGCGCCACAGCCAACGACGGCTCCCGAAAGTATGATGTCCAGCCCAATTGATGCGGCCCTAAGAAAATCAGTACTTCATTTCCTCGAAGCAATGAGCACTCCCATCGATGCGGCCATTCTCGGCCCGAATCTGGTGAGAGAACTTTATTACCGCATTCTGTGCGGCGCTCAGGGAAAGGCCATGCGTTCTGCGCTGGCAATGCAGGGGCAGTTTGGAAAGATTGGCAAGGCGTTAAGACATATTCATGCTACCTATGCGTCGCATCTTGACCTCAATCAGCTTGCTCTGGAAGCTGGGATGAGCGTGCCGACCTTTCACAGCCATTTCAAAGCGATAACCCGCACCTCACCGATGCAATACGTTAAATGTACTCGCCTGCATCAGGCCCGATTAATGATGGTCAGGCAAGGCGTCACCGCGGCCGTCGCCAGCCAGTCGGTAGGCTATGAAAGCGCCTCGCAGTTCAACAGAGAGTTCAAACGCTTATTTGGGTTACCGCCAGCGGAAGAGACAAAACGCATGCGTGAAAATTTTGCCGTTCCTCCTGCACATTCCGCCTCTGAGTTTGTCTCGTCTCATTAGTCACCGAGAGAAGCGCTATTGATGCCTATCTTTTAACGGCACCCTTCTGATATCTCAACTAGTCTTTAATTTTATGTCAGAGGACAGGAGCCGTTAAGCATGTATTTATCCACGCATAATCAAAAAGAAGATAAAGAGAATCAGGAGCCAGAATCACTGGGTTCAGCTTCTCTCATTCAGCAAAAATTGCTGGACTCACGCTCAATCATTATTTCAGGTGAAATTAATCAGACGCTTACCGAAAAAGTGGTGTCGCAGCTGCTGTTACTTGAGGGAATCAGTGATGCGCCGATAAAAATATACCTCAATAGCCAAGGCGGCCACGTCGAAGCGGCCGATACCATTCATGACATCATAAAATTCATTAAGCCTGAGGTGCATATTATTGGCACCGGCTGGGTCGCGAGCGCCGGGATAACCATTTTTCTGGCCGCCAGCAAAAGTCATCGCTATGCGTTGCCTAATACACGTTTTATGATCCACCAGCCGCTGGGCGGCGTGCGTGGACAGGCAACCGACATTGAAATCGAAGCTAAAGAGATCCTCAAGATGCTGGATCGCGTCAATAACCTGATTGCCGATGCCACCGGGCAACCGGTAGAGAAAGTTAAAAGGGATACCGACCGTAACTACTGGATGAGCCCGCAGGAGGCTATCGACTACGGCATCGTTGGCAGAGTCGTCACCAGCTATAAAGATTTAAACCTGAAATAACGGGTTCGCGGCGCAATAACCACAAAGCGGCGGCTCAATTCGCTTTGTGGTTAAACCCTTTGCTCCTTTTTAACTGACGGTTTTAAGGCAACTCAGAAATTTGTTACGGGTTTATCCATTCAGTGGCTAAGAAAAGTCATTATTAATATTTTGTAAAGAGTCCCGGTGGGGATATACCAATATTGGGTAATGTTGCCTGGTACTGATATTTGATAAACGATGACGATTGTTTTTAGACAGTTGCATGCTGGCGACCGAGAAGAATATCTCACCTTGATGCTGGCAGCCTATAAGCCTATTTATGCGTTAGGCATTCCCTTCGATGCGGCTACCGCTACGCTGGAAAAAGTCACACAGCATATTGCCGAACATGGGGTTTATGCGGTGTTCTCAGAAGGCGTGATGAGGGCTTCGGTTACTATCCGTTACCCCTGGGGCCCTATCCCAGGCCCATTTGGCGTGCCGCATTTCGGTTGGTTTGGCGCGCACCCGAATTACAAGGATCGCCGTTGGGGCCGAGAAATTCAGGAATGGGTCGAGCAGAATATTTTAATCGATAAACTCAAAGCCCCCGCCGTCTCACTCGGAACTGCCGTTACCCATCCCTGGTTAAAGCAAATGTATGAAAGACGCGGGTTTGAATCCATTCATGAGGTCGATATCGGCACCGGGCACAACATTGTCTTCATGAAAAAAATCCTCGAAAAATCATCATAGATATAATATTAATCATTAACCCCCCTGAGGATGGAGTACGCTTTGCATTTAGAATCTGCACGCCTGACGTTTCGACCGGTGCGTCATTCTGACGTCGAGGATCTTTACAGAATTTACGGCGATCCCGCCACGAATACCTTTAATCCTGCCGGTCCCTATCCCAGCCTCACCTACACCCAGGCAGTACTGGAAAGATGGATTGCACAATGGGCACGCGATGGCTTTGGCCAAATGGCGATTGCAACACGCCTGAATCCGCACAGGATTATTGGCTTCGCCGGCCTCAGCGTACGCGAGTTTGACGGTGAGACCGTCAATAATCTGGGATATCGTTTTGCAACAGAAGCGTGGGGGCAAGGATTTGCAACCGAAGCAAGTCTGCGCCTGACGCGCTTTGGTTTCGAAGAGTTAAAACTAAAGAAAATCTCGGCCGCCGTCAGAGAAAATCATCTCGACTCACTGAACGTGTTGGAGAAATCCGGTTTACGCCGTTCAGGCAAAGTCACCGACGTAAAAGACGCTCCGGCGAGCCTGGTATTTACGATAACCTCAGACCAATGGTTTGAGCGTCCGGTCTAGGCATTTATCGGCGTCGTTTTTTGCATTACTCGCGTCAGGCTGATGAGTGCCGCACCCACGGCAAGCGTGCCTGCCAGCATCAGCGAAGCATCGGTGCCGTGATTCTGAAACAGATTAAACATCAGGGCCACCAGCGCCGCCCCGGTAGTTTGCCCCAGCACGCGCGCGGTGCCCAAAAGTCCGCTTGCGCCACCGCTGCGGTTGCTGGGTGCAGAAGCTACAATGGTATGGTTATTGGGAGACTGGAACAGCCCAAACCCTGCGCCACACAAAATCATCCGCCAGATAATGTTCAGATGCGAAGGCGCATTGGGTAACAGCGCCAGCGAAAATAACCCTAATGAAAAAACGATCAGCCCCACGCCTCCCAGCACCCCGGCATGATAACGCCCGACCAGACGCCCTGATAAGGGCGCTATCAGCATCGTTGACAATGGCCAGAAGGTCAGTAAAAACCCGGTGGAACGGGTGTCAAGGCCAAGTGAATTCTGGAAAAAGAATGGCAAGGAAACAAATGCGAGGGTATAGGCCGCAAAAGAGCACATGGAAGTACAAAGCGATAAGGTAAAGATGGGAATACGCAGCAGATCTACTGGCAACAGCGGCAGAGGACGCAGCCGTTCACGGCGAATAAAGAACCAGCCAATGATAATTAACGCGACGACTTCAACAATAATAATCCGATGGTTCATCCCTTGGGCATATCCGCTGATAGCGCTAATAAAGAGCCCAAAGGTCAACGCGTTCATCAGGCTACTAATAAAATCAAACCGTCTGCCAGAATGCTTGAGCGGATTTTCTGGCAAGAATTTAAACCCCATAAACAGTGCAATCAGGCCAATCGGCAGGTTAATCGCGTAAAGCCACGGCCATGAGGCGACAGAGAGAATAAGTCCCGCTACGGTCGGGCCCGCTGAGGCCGAAACCGCGACAATCACCGCACCCGTGGCAATGCCTCGCCCTAAGAGACGCTTAGGATAAACAATGCGAATCATTGCCATATTCACACTGAGAATAGCCGCCGCGCCAAACCCCTGTAATATGCGGGCAAGCGTCAGCGTGATAAGAGAATCTGACAGGGCGCAGGCGAGCGAGGTAAAACTAAAGACAAATAGCCCGAGCTGATAAATACGCTTATAGCCAAATATTTCCCCCAGCGAAGCCAGAGAAAGCAGCGAGATGGTTATCGCTAACTGATATGCATTGACTATCCAGATAGAGGCCGCCGCACTGGCGTGAAAGTCACGGGCAATGGTCGGGAGTGCGACGTTTGCCAACGTGCTGTCCAATACTGGTACGGTGATGCCGAGCGCCAGAGTCAAAATGGCACCATAGCGCTGCGGCAACGGCAGTCCATCATTAATCATTTTTGTCATGAGGGTTATATCAAATTATTGCTTATACAATTTCAAATATCAGCTATAAACCAATAAGTGAGGAATTAAAATCGAGCAATAGTTATAACAACCACAATACAAATTAACAATGATTTAACGTGTGCACCGAATGATAATTATCATTTAGCGTGCGGGCTTTATTAATTAAAGCTGTCAAACAAAAGGGTTAGCTAATTACTGAAATAGCTTTGCCATTTATTTAATTTAGCACCCTCGCGAAACTTTACGTTATTACCGAGGGCCGTGCCGTATTATATCACCGCGATTTGCCGACTGCGCAAAGCCTCGCTAATTTCAGTGTCCAACTCTCCGTCAACGATGAGCGTGCTGGCCAGAGATAAATCGCCAATCTTGAACGCCGAGGCTGAATTCAGTTTCTCGGCCGACACCATCACCACCGTTTCGGCAGCTCTGTCCGACAGGGCCTTTTTAACGCAGGCTTCCTCATAGTCGCCGGTGGTGAATCCCGCGCTTTTATGCACGCCGGTAACCCCCATAAAGAAAATATCCGCATTAATACGGCTAATGGCATCCATCATCGAGGCACCGACTGTCACCATGGAGTGTTTAAAGAGCCGGCCTCCGATGAGGATGACGTCAATCAGCGGATAATCTATCAGACCTACCGCAATACTGGGGCTATGGGTCACGACGGTGAAGGGCAGATCCCTGGGCAAAAGGTCAGCATCTCGCCGGTTGTCGTGCCCCCGTCAATGATAACCACCTGCCCCCGCTGAATCAGGCTCGCCGCTTTCTGCGCGATGAGCCGTTTTGAGCTGAAGCGTACGCTTTTTCTTTCTTCAAAAGGCGCGATTGCTTCTGAAACGGGTAACGCGCCACCATGTACCCTTTGCAATAATCCTTCAGCGGCCGGACTTTTGGACGACAGCTCGCCTGAGGCTCGCGTTATCGCAGAAGCCGAAGAAGAAACTGGCTTTCAGATAACCCAGGTCGAAAAGGTATTCGAAGCCTATATGAGCCCCGGGTCGGTGACCGAAAAATTGTTCTTCTTTATCGCTGAGTACTCTGACCACGAACTTCGCGGCGACGGCGGAGGCCTGATCGATGAAGGCGAGGATATTGAAGTGCTGGAGTGGCCGTTCGAGAAGGCGATGCACGCCATTAAGACAAATGAAATTATTGATGCCAAAACAATTATGCTGCTTCAGCATCTGGCGTTGAATGCCATTATTGACTGATTTATGGCACTTCCAGCTTGTCCAGCAGCGCCCTCACGCTTTCTGTTGCCTGCGCGTGACGCGTCTCTTCCGGAATGTCGTCCCACGGCATAGCATCGTCAGAGCAGTAATCGCCAATACAGAGCGGGCTAATGGCGTCGTCCAGTAAACCCAGCGGCAGCCAGATATAGGGAAGGTTTCGCAGAAGATTAGGCACGCTGGAACCGCACTGTTTGCAGAAATCGTTTCTGTATCCTGTCGGTTTAATCCAGCTTGCTATTGCCTCCTCCCCCGACTGCCAACTGAAATCAACGGCTCTGACAAGGGTTGCCATGTTATGTCCTACACCACTCTGTTTACGGCACAGCGAGCAGTGGCAGCGGTAAAAGAATTTTGGGCTTACCGCGAGGGAGAACGTTACCTCACCGCACAAACAGCTTCCTGAAAGCATACTTCTTATCCTCGATTGGTTTAATAAGAAGAATATGTCATATTTTTCAGGCTGTTTGGAAAATAAAAAAGGCCGCACCCGGCAGCCTTTTTGCGACAAAAATGAGTTTAGTGAGTTCGTTCAGACTTGCCGAGCGCGTAGGCCGCCGGGAGATCGAGACGTTGCCAGAAAGCCTGCTCTGGCGTGTTTCCAGAAAGCGGATAGCCTGCCGGCAAGGCCGTTTTGACCATCAACTGACGGCGTTTCTCAGCAGAAAGGTGGGGTAAGGCAGACTGTAGCAGGACTTCGGCACCGGCCGGCACGCTCAGGGGCTGTGACGCACCCTGCTGCTTCGCCAGACCATAGCTCATGGTAAAGCGATAAAACTGCTTCATGTCTGGCGAGCGGTACGGGTCATCATGCCCGACGGTTTTCGCACATTCGGCCAGCGTAGTACCACACTCTTTCTCAAGCGCAGCACGCAGTTGATCCTTCGCTTCATTAAACAGCGTCACGTAGCGCGGATCGTTAAGATAGTGCGCGACATTACGCTGCGTCACCATACGCGAACCCATGATATCAAGCGGATAATGCACGCCCAAAACGATGCGCGAATAGCCGTAGCGCGCGCCCCGCTCCACCAGCGAGTCGTAACGCTCAGGGATCATCTGCGCCATTAGCAACGCATCGGTGTAGCCGGTATTGGTGTGTCCACTCGGGAATGACCCCCCGTCGGCGGTGTAAGGTTGGTTGTCTTTCACCACCGTATCATCCGGCACCAGATGTATAGTGTTGCCTTTAATCAGAAACGGGCGCGAATAGTTAAAGTGCTTTTTAGCCGCACTGGTGCTGACTTCGCTCGCCTTAATCAACGCTGCGGCCTTGCCAATTTCACCCTTATCGTAGGCGGTCAGGAAAGCCTTGCCGAGACGTGGCCCCATTGCATCGGCGAGGAAATAGAGGTAGCTAATGCCTTCGGCGTCAGCCAGCGCCTGGTGACGGACGCCCTGAGTTGCATCGCGGTTAATCGCGGTGACGGTCTGTAGGCTAGCCTGTAGGGTGGAGTCTGGCAGCTTACTGAATCCGGATAACAGCTCAATCCCCGCCTGCTGATTGGCCTTAGTCTGGAAATCATAGCCGCTGGCCTTCAGCCACGCCTTGTCAGACTGGGTGTCATTCTGCGAGGCTTTATCCAACTGACCCCGGGTCAGCGTCGCTGCACCCCCCTTCAGCGCATTGATTTCTGCCTGTAAGGACTGCGCCTCCAGTGCGTCAAAAGCCTGACTGGCGGAAGCCGGAGAAGTCCCGTTTGCCAGTGCGGCGGCCTGCGGAAGTGAGACTGCCTGCGCCTGCTGCGCCAACAGCAGCGTGGCCGCGATAAGCGTTAACCGAATTTTCATTAACTTTCCCTTATAATCAAACTATTACCCTGTTAATGCACAACGCTAGCACCGCAGGATGACAGTTTTATTGCAGAAAAAATTTTTAGCCACTATGGCCGTGTCATCCCGCCTCTGCCCCCTTGCCCCGGGTATTTATATCGATTAGGTTGGTTAATCATCAAGCGCGACAGAAGTGAGAAACTATGAATTACCTTAAATGGTTTAGTCTCGGTTATATCGTTGTCCTGCTTTTATCATTTGGATATAGCTATGCCAGAGCGTCGCAGACCTCGGAAGCTCCCGTGACGCAAAGCTGGTCAACGGCGCGCCGCGATTCGTCCAATCTTGCGCCCGATCCGCTCAAGTTTGCCGATACGGCGATTGTTGAGGTTTATGCCGCTAAAACCTACGGCTGGCGCGGGCTGTTCGCAGTGCATACCTGGATAATATTCAAAAGAGCCGGAGAGACCCAGTTCACCCGCTATGACGTGATTGGCTGGCGTAGCGACGACGTTGTACGCCGCAACTACGCCATTCCAGACGGCTACTGGTTTGGTGCCAAACCCCATATTCTGGTCGATCATCGTGGACCGCAGGCCGAGGCAATGATCCCGCAGATTGAGGCGGCTATCAAAAGTTATCCGTATCCACAGACCTATCACGCTTGGCCGGGTCCAAACAGCAACACCTTTATTGCCCATGTTGGCCGTGACGTTCCGGCTTTACAGCTGGATATGCCCTCGAACGCCATCGGTAAGGACTATCGTCCGCTGACGCATCCGGTGGGATTGCCGCCTTCGGGGAAAGGCGTTCAGATTTCACTGTTGGGACTTTTGGGACTCAACATAGGTGCGCAGGAAGGGATCGAAATTAACGTTCTGGGGCTGAACCTGGGCGTCAATATCGCGCCTCCCGCGCTACGTTTACCCTTTATCGGCAGCGTAGGTGACGGGAATACAACGACGGTGCCCAATAAGGGCTGAGAGATTCTCAGAACCGATGTTGCTTAAAAGTCACCGCCAAGATTCAGAATCGCAATCTCGATTTTGAGGTCTATAATTCTACTTCGGGCCAATTCATGGCCCTTTACTCGGGCGCACGACTGCCCCTGTCCGACAGCACCACATCATTGTATTTACCATCCTCAACAATCTGATGAATAAGGGGTCCTCATGAGTTCATTCAAGGCGCAAGACGGTACCAATATCTATTACAAAGACTGGGGCGCAGGAAAACCTATTTTATTCAGCCACGGTTGGCCGCTGGACGCAGACATGTGGGACAGTCAGCTCAATTTTCTGGCCGAGCACGGCTATCGCACCATCGCGTTCGACCGCCGCGGCTTCGGACGCTCTGACCAGCCCTGGAACGGCAATGATTATGATACTTTCGCCTCGGATATTCGCGGGTTAATTGAGCATCTTGACCTCGAAGACGTCACGCTGGTCGGGTTCTCGATGGGGGGCGGTGACGTGTCGCGCTATATCGGCAATTACGGTACTGACCGCATCAGCGCGCTGGTGTTACTCGGTGCCGTCACGCCGATATTCGGCAAGACGGATGACTATCCTGGCGGCGTTGAAAAATCAGTATTTGAGGGTATCAGAGACGGAGTACGTAAGGATCGCGCGCAGTTTATCAGCGATTTTTCAACGCCATTCTATGGCATCAATGAGGGAATGAGCGTATCGGAAGGTGCGTTGACCCAGACCTTGAACATCGCGCTTTTAGCCTCGCTGAAAAGCACCATCGACTGTGTGACTGCATTTCAGGTGACGGATTTCCGGGGCGATCTGGCCAAGGTTGATGTACCGACACTCATTATTCACGGCACCAAAGACCAAATCGTTCCCTTCGAGTTAACCGGCAAGCTCTCGGCAGAGATTATCAGTCACTCGCAGCTGAAAACCTACGAAGGCGCACCGCACGGCTTCGCCCTCACGCATCAGGACAAACTGAACGAAGACCTGCTGGCCTTCCTCAAAACGGTTTATTAATACGGCATTTACCCGCCCCTTTATGACCTGTAAAGGGGCGCGCTCTCTTACAGCCTTTTACCCGGCATCATCCGCAGCAAGGTATTGTCTTTAAGATAATAGTGATGGAATAACGCAGCCGCGGCGTGCAATCCAATCAGATAATAGCCTGTGTTGGCAATAAGCTCGTGAATAGACTTTATCTTTTTGGATAACAGTAAATTCGGGTCGTAAGTTACCGGCATCTTCACGCCAAAAAGAGCCCACTCGGTGCCTTTAAAATACATCGAAAGTATTCCCATGATCGGCACCACAATAAAGAAGATATAAATGATGCCGTGCATGATATGCGCGGCAATGTCCTGCCAGTGTGGCGGTTTAGGGGTAATTCCCGGCGTAACATACATGAGCCTTACGAACACACGCGTGCTCATCATTAATAATACGCTGGCACCAAAGCTGTAATGCAGGACGGTTAATAGCGCATGCTGAGGTAAACTTTTTGGAATAAAGCCTTTGAGCTCAATGGTGGCATAGGTAGCAACAACAAGCAGGAAAACAAGCCAGTGAATGGCAATCTGTATAGGACTGTATTTAACGCGCATGTAAGTGTCTCAAGAAAGATGCTGAAGTCAGCGTATCTTCAAGAGATTAAGCGCACATTAAGGCAAGAAAGAAACCGCAATCCGTGAGCCAGATTGCGGAGGGTGATTAAGATTTTTTGGTCTGAACCCAGAAGCCGTGAATAAGTCCCGGGAAATATCCGCAAATAGTCAGAATGATATTAATAATAAACGCCCATCCAAATCCTTTGCCGATTAAAACACCCAGCGGAGGTAAAATGATGGTAAACAGAATTCTCCAAAATCCCATGGTGCTCTCCTTTTCGTTTTTGATACCTAACCCTATCGAAATAGAAACATGTACACAATAAGAGTTCTCTTGGTTACCGATTGCGTCGCGAAACCAGGGAGATTAGTATTTGATTATGCAATGATGAGGCTGGCAGTGGCCAACTCTGGGGAGACAGGTAATGAAGCAGGACATGATAATGCTGATCCTCGCGATAATTTTTATCGTGATAATGTTTGGCACGACGATGAGTATCACGGTACGTGCCAAAGGGTTGAAAAAGGCCTATTGGCTTCTTTGCAGCTTCCTGATTGGCATCGGCAGTTTGTCTTTCATCTATTTTCTCGCTTTTCCCGAACATCCTGGATTCTCGGCAAATCGCCCAGCGGGTGAAATTCCTCCCGAACTGATGTTCGCCGCCACGCTAACCCGCACCGGTATCGCCGCCGCCCTGCTGGGGTTTCTGGTGCACGGCATTTGGCGGCTGATCGGTTTTTTCGGCAAACGTGATGCCTCCTGACATCGGGTTTCGCTTGATAACAATTTGTTTCGGAAGAACAGCTTGGCTCACCGTACTTTTCGCTGTATATTTATACAGCCAAATTACCCTGGCATTTATGCCGATCGCCTCCCGCTATTTATTTTAAGACCCCCCTTTAATAAATAGAACGGCGATAAATCGAATGACAAAAAATTGATAGAGAGTGAGCCATGCGGGTTGAACTGAGTTATGACAAAAGGAATGTAGCGGCAATACCAGATGCCGGTGAAAAAATTACCCGGGAGCTCACCAAGCGGGTTCACAGAATGTTTCCCGACGCGGAAATTAAGGTCAAAGCGATGCAGGCCAATGGTCTCAGCACGCACGGCGTCAGTAAACAAGAAAAGTCACAGTTGAATCAGATGCTTGAAGAGATGTTTGAGGAAGCGGATGAATGGCTTTCTTATGAATAAGCCGTTATTATTTACTTACAAAGCGCAATTGAAATAAACATATCACTGCGATGGCTTATTATAAGATAGCCAAAGAAGATAAAATATTTTAACGAATTTGCGAAGTAATCGATGCCAAATCCTAAGAAAAACAGCGCTCAACCCCATTTTTATTCTAAACGTTTCGCGTTGATTTGCTTAGGAATCGTCTGCTGTATGGGGCTATTGCTGGCCCGCGTAGGTTATCTCCAGCTGCTTAATCGGCCGATGCTGGAGCGTCAGGCCGACCAACGCTCACTGCGCACGCAAATTATTCCCGCCGATCGCGGCACCATCGCCGATCGCAACGGGCACCCTCTTGCGCTCAGCGTGGCGTCTAAAGACATCATCGCTGACCCGTACCGTATCGAACAGCTGCACAGCGATCTGAACAGTCCAAAGTGGCAATATCTGGCCTCGGCGCTCGATATGCCGCTGTCGCAGCTTCAGCAAATGATCACCAGTGACCCTAAGCGTCGCTTCGTCTTCCTGGGTAGAAAAATTGAACAGGGCATCGCGAAGGACATCGGCGAACTGCACCTCGGCGGCGTTATCCTGCAACACGACGACAGCCGCTATTATCCCATGAGTGAGGCGGCCTCGAACCTGGTCGGCGTAGTCGGTACCGATAACGAGGGTCTGACCGGACTGGAACGTGGTTTCAACAGTCTGCTGCAAGGCAAGCCTGGTATGCGTGAGTTCCGTCAGGACGGTCAGGGTAACGTCATCGGTATTCTTAAGGACGTGCCGCCGCAGCAACCACCGACGGTTAACCTGAGTATCGACAGCTATATTCAGTACGTGGTGTATGCCGCGCTGAGAAAAGGCGTGATGCTGAACCAGGCGGACTCGGGGGCAGCGGTGATGGTCGACGTCAACACCGGCGAAATTCTGGGAATGGCCTCTTACCCTTCGTTTAACCCGAACAACTATGCTGGCACCGACGTCAAAGACATGCGTAACGTGGCAATTAGCGACAGCTTCGAGCCAGGTTCGACGGTAAAACCTTTAGTGGTGATGGCGGGTCTCGCGCACAACATCATTAGACCCGATACAGTGCTCGATACCCGTCCTTATACGGTTAACGGCCACCTTATTCGCGACGTAGGCCACGAGTCGGCGCTTACTATCACCGGCGTACTGCAAAAATCCAGTGATATCGGCGTATCGCACATTGCGTTGGCGATGCCTGCACAGATTCTGGTCGATCAATATCACGCCTTTGGACTGGGCAAACCCACCGATCTCGGTGTGGGTGGTGAAAGTGCCGGTTACTTCCCGCTGCACCGCGAACGCTGGGCTGACATCGAACGCGCCACTTTCGCCTTTGGCTACGGTCTGCGCGTAACGCCGCTGCAAATTGCCCGCGAATATGCCACTATCGGTTCATTCGGTATTTATCGTCCACTGTCGATAACCAAAGTTACGCCGCCGGTGCTTGGTACCCGCGTCATGGATAAAAACGTGGTAGAAACCGTAGTACATATGATGGAAAGTGACGCCCTGCCGGGGGGTTCTGGGCTGAGTGCCGCCGTTCCGGGTTATCGTTTAGCGATTAAAACTGGTACGGCCGAAAAGATGGGTCCATCGGGCAAATATGACGGCGGTTACATCAACTATACGGCAGGCGTTGCGCCAGCAAGTAACCCACGCGTAGCGCTGGTGGTGATGGTCAATAACCCACAGGCCGGGAAACACTTCGGTGGTTCGGTTGCGGGTCCTATCTTCGGCGAGATAATGGGGCAGGTTCTGAACCACATGAACATTGCGCCAGATGCCTTAGTCCCTGAAACACCGCCGACAACCGTTGCTTCGTCCAGTAAGGCAGTGAAGTTAAAAGAAAAAAGCGCGATCGCGCCGCAGTAAAGAAAAGCGGTAAAAAAGTCAGTTTTTAACGCCGAGTGACTGGATTTGTGCAGGCAAATTTTGTACCTTTCCGTGTTATTTTCCACTGCTTAAAAGTGTCTACCCGTATGAAAAGGCTCTTAATTGTTGTCGTTATTTTTCTCTCGGTTTGCCTGGCTGTCATTGCATTAAACATGCACGGCAATGGCCCGTGGGGCTAACTGCCAAGCCAGCAAGGATTAGGAGAACGCATTTTGCCCACCGGTAAACGTTTTATTTTAATGGTGATCGCAATCCTTGTCGGCATTGTGGTATTGGACGATGCCATCGCCCGCATCATCCATTGGATCCTGCTAAGGTAATGACAAACGAGTGATTTTTCCTCATCCAGCCGTCGAATTGCCTAATACCACACGTTATGACTACTCTGCCCGCTCCGCCTGCGCGGCGAATTTGTGTATAATCATCTTAACGTAACTAATCATTGACGAGCTATGGCACAAGATATCCACCTCTCTATCGTCTGCGCACTCAGCAAATGGATCGAAGGCCATTTGGGGCGAGTTATCCATCTTGAGGAGCTGGCAGAATATTCCGGCTACTCGCTTTGGCACATGCAGAAACTGTTCAAAGAGTCGACCGGTATCTCCCTCGGCAAATATATTCGTGAGCGTCGTCTGGCCAGTGCGGTTTATCAGCTGAGCAGCAGTGATTCATCGATTTTCGATATCGCGATGGATTTTGGTTTTGGCTCGCAGTCACACTTTACCTACATGTTCCGCAAGCGCTTTAACATCACGCCCTACGAGTTCCGGCAAAACCCCGACGTCAAACTCGATGTCGCTCCCCCGCTGCACATCATTCATCAGAAATCGGCCTGATTAAAAACCTAACTCGCTAAGACCCGGATGATCGTCGGGTCGACGCCCGAGCGGCCAATGGAATTTTCGCTCAGAGGCCTTAATCGGCAAATCATTGATGCAGGCATAGCGTGCATACATTAATCCCTGCGGGTTGAACGCCCAATTTTCGTTGCCGAAACTCCGGAACCAGTTACCGGAATCGTCATGCCACTCATAGGCGAAACGCACTGCGATACGCTCTCCGTCAAAAGCCCATAACTCCTTGATTAACCTATAATTTAGCTCTTTCGCCCACTTGCGCTCTAAAAATGCCACCACGTTCTGCTGGCCGGTGACGAATTCGCTGCGGTTGCGCCACTGGGTATCGGCCGAATAAACCTGGCTGACCCGCTGCGGGTCACGGCTGTTCCAGGCATCCTCAGCAAGTCGAACTTTCTCAGCGGCGCTTTCTCGAGTGAAAGGTGGCAGCGGTTTTTTCAGAGTCAGGGGGGTATTTTCAGCCATCATTGCCTCACGGTTAATCAAGGTAAAAGATTGAGATGCATGTAGACAAGTCTGTCTACACCAATCACACTAGCGCATGTAGACAGAGTTGTCTACATGTGTAAAATATCCATTATCAGCTCACCACAGGATATTTCATGAATACCCGGTCTTCGCCTACCGTTGCACAGCCCGCCGCACGCGAACGCATTCTTCACACCGCCCACGATCTTTTCTATCGTGACGGCATTCGTGCAACCGGCATTGATTCAATCATCAGGGAAGCTGGAGTCACCAAAGTGACGTTCTACCGTCATTATCCGAGTAAGGATGCACTGATACTGGCGTTTTTGCAGTACCGCCACCAGCGCTGGATAAGCTGGTTTAGTCAGGCATTACGCGAACATTCAGACACAGGCATGCCCCTTCCTGCTGCATTGGCCGCTACCCTGCAAGCCTGGTTCGAGCGAGAGGATTTTCGCGGTTGTGCATTCATCAACAGCAGTCTGGAATATGGCGATGCGCTGCCGGAAGTGCTCAAGCTTTCTGTCGCGCACAAGAAAGAGATGGCAGAGGTGATTGCCGATTATTTTAAGGCGTTCTCAGATAAAAATCAGACAGCGGAGAGCGTGGCACTCTTGATTGATGGTGCAATCATAAAAGCGCAAATGGAAAATGAGGCAACGCAGGCAACGCAGCTTGTGCAGAAAATGTTGACCCTGCTCCTCAGCGCGCGGATGACAAACGACTGACCCTTAACTCACCCTGCGCCCACAAAAAAACGCAGCCGAGGCCGCGTTTTTTCTTATCTGTGTCTGTATCAGGAAGTGGTTAGAACTGGTAAACCAGGCCTACAGCCACGATGTTGTCGGTATTGATACCGGCAGCTTCGGTGAAGTCGTTATCGTGCAGCAGGTTAACTTTATAATCCACGAAGGTAGACATGTTTTTGTTGAAGTAGTAGTAAGTACCGATATCGATATATTTTTCGATGTCTTGAGTACCGAAGTTACCCATGTCTTTACCGCGTGACTGCAGATATGCCAGTGATGGACGCAAACCGCTGTCGAACTGGTACTGGGCCACGGCTTCGAAGTTGTCAGCCTTGTTGGCGAAACCGTCGATGTCGTTATCTTCGGAACCGATACGAGTCAGGTTTTCAGTGTGGGTGTACATCGCCGCCAGGTAGACGTTGTTTGCGTCATATTTCAGACCGCCGCTCGCCGCCGTTGCCTTGTCGCCGCGACCGTAAGCCAGCTCGTTCTGATCGCTGGTGCGATCAGAACTGCTGTACGCCGCTGCTGCACTGATGCCCATGCCCAGATCGTAAGTCGCGGAAATGCCGTAGCCGTCGCCGTTAGCAGCCTGCGCTGAACGACCGGAAGACTCGCCGCCCGGGTTGTCATTTTTCCCCTGATACTGCAACGCGATGTTCAGGCCTTTAATCAGACCGAAGAAATCATTGTCACGGTAGGTCAGTAAACCGTTTGCGCGCTGCTCCATGAAGTTGTCAGCGGTATAGGTATCACCACCGAACTCTGGCAGTACGTCGGTCCATGAACCGATGTCATACATTACGCCGTAGTTACGGCCGTAATCCAGTGAACCCCAATTGCCGAATTTAAGACCGGCGAAACCTACACGGGTGTAGCTGTTGGCAGTACCTTGTTCTTCCGCCGTGTTTAGCGCTGCCTGGTACTCCCACTGACCGTAACCGGTAAGCTGATCGCTAATCTTGGTTTGGCCGTCGAAGCCGAAACGCAGATAAGACTGGTCGCCATCAACGCCATCATTACTGGAGAAGTAATGTTCTGCATCGATTTTACCGTTCAGGTCTAGAATATTTCCGTCTTTATTGTAGATTTCTGCCGCACTCGCGGTTCCTGCAATTAATAATGCTGGGACCAGGAGTGAAAGAACGCGAAGTTTCATTTGTCTATCCTCATTAAAGGGTATCGAGCCGCCGCCACTGTTTCTTAGGTTTACGTATGTTTAAAAATTGTTAGGCTCGATAGGCAGACCTATTCTCATGATAAGGAATATATTAATCCAGAAAGAAAATGATACCGAATTAGTGATAGTGTTTCATAATAATAAATAAATGTAACATAAAATGTATTTTCAGGAACTTTTGTCAATCATGTAAAGGCAAAAAATACAGCACGTAGTGTTAATTAATTAAAAAATCATTAAAAATCAAATAAATATACAAAACAAAAAGCGCACTAAGTGATAAACCAAAATAAACCCATCCTATATAATGTCTCTCGCTATCATCATTATTTGTTATTTATTACTTTCATTATCCCCTGTATTTGGAAACAACAGCCGGCCTTTTGGCCGGTTTTTTTTTGCCGTTTGTGCGGTAATTCAAACCCGTCACTATCCCCCTATTTACACATCTTTGCGTCCCCGCACATAATTTCTTCAATAACCTTTTATTTCATGGCGGAAATTAAATCCTTTTCTTGCAGATTATTTCTTTTGCTATGCCAGGGTATACCCCCCTGTATTGAGCCAGTCCGAATGAATCATTTTCCTCTCACGGAGTAGAAGTTAAGCAAGAAGGCGGTTGCATATTCCGTTACTATAAGAGCAATCCCGCTGTAGCGAACTTCAAGGGTCGTTACACTGGCACATTTCGACTTTCGACCAGCTCACAAAGGAATCGCATGCAACAACCCGACAACCACGACAACATCGCCAAGGCACAGATGCTGCTGGCAACCCGCCGTTTCCTCAAACTCGACGAGTGGCTGTTGTCACAAATGCGCGGTTGGCAAAATCAGAACGAGGCCAACAACACGTATGGTCTCGTCATGCATCCCGATACCCTGTTTTCGAAGGATGAAAGTGCGACGCAGCGTCTCGAGATCTTGCGTGACTGGGCGCAACAGTGTCCCGGTAGCTATCACGCTCACTGTTTGATGGGCATGTTCTGGCACGAGCAGGCGTGGGTTATCCGTCGTGGAAATGGGCCGGAACACGAGGTTGAAGACGCGCAGTGGCTCGGCGCGCAGCTGTGCTGCGACTATGCGGTGCTGTCATTCCTCTCAGCGATTGCCTGCCACCCTCGCCCCACGCACGCATTTCGTCACATGATGAACCTCAGCGGCGGATTTGGTGAACCTTACTGGCTGCGCGCGCTGTTTGCGGGTCAACAACCGAAACCCCTGCATGAACAGTTCAATATTCAAAACAGCCCAGTATGGGAGCAAGGCGCTGCCTACCTTTATGCGATGGGCGTTGCGCCGGCCACCCATTGGCCGCAGCAGCTCCCCGCAGCATTGCAGCAGACGCGTCGTAATGATGAAGACGCGTTAGACTACTGGCTGCGAATGGCCATGTCAGTGCGTCACAGTGACGTGGGCAGCATGGAGTCGTATCTGCTGTTCCACTCAACCTTCTGGGGCGGCAGTGACGAACAACAAAACGAAATCATCGATGGCCCGCTGTGTGCCGAGTTCAGCGAAGATGAGCGAAACCAGTTCCGCGCCAATGCGCTGCTGGATGCCCTCGGCGGCGAGATAGCCGACCGCGACTCGCCGCGCGCCGAACAACTCCAGCAGCGGCTGACCGCGCTTCTCAACCAGCCGCTAGAGCCTGCAACCCGCATCGCGCTGCTCAATCTGGCCGGTACCTGCATCGCCTACTGGCAGGACGACGATCGTGCCGGACTGCAGGTGTATGCAGACCTGTTCGCCGTTTCACCTCAGGCGATGCCCGGCAAATTCGCTGCACTGTTTATTTCTCGCGCCGTGCTGGCAAGCGAGGAACAGGACGGCATGCCAGTACTCACTTCACTGCTGGTGCGCGCTATCAACCGCGCCGATGATGCTCTATTGACCGCCTTTGCCGCCGCCGCTGTGCAGTTCGGTCTTTATGGCCTGCCGTGCGACACGTCATTAAGCAGCGGCCTAATGGACTGCGCCTGGTCACTGATGCAGCAGCAAAAAACCACCGAGTCGGTCGGCAAAGACCTGCTGGTGCTGGCACACGACATGGCGATTAATGATGATATCGACGCGACCCATTTCCTGATGACAGAAATGGCGCGTCGCGGCAGCGCGCTTCATACCTATGAACTGTTCTTCTTTTATCGCAACGCCTGGCATCAGGACGTCCCGGAATCCCTGCACAACGACAGCAATGCGCTGGACTGTGTGCTGAGCGCCGCGCGGTCAGGCCTGGTTCCGGCGATGTTCAGCGCTGCCAACGCCCTGCGTGAAGGCCTCGGCGGCGAAGTGGATTATCAGCAGGCGATGCATTGGTATCAGCGTGCCAGCGAAGCCGGCCACCCTTCCGCCGACTACTGGCGCGCAAGCTGTGCGCTCGATTTAGGTTCTGACGCTGAAAAGCGTGAAGCGGTTGAGGTTTCACTGCCAGCTATCCTCGCGCAGCAGAATCACCCTGAACGTTTCGAAGCCGCCTACACCTTGGGTATGGCCTGGATGCAGGGCGTCGGCACCAAAAAGAACAAATACATCGCCTGGCAGTTGATGAACTTCGTACTGGAGTTGAATCCTGAATCCGAGGTAGCGCGTCAGGCCATTATCCAGCTCGAAGGGTCGCTGCGCGCGCGCATGAGCCTCTGGCAGGACAAACGTAAGGTTGAAGGCGTCGATTTCACCGCACCTTATCGCCAGAGTAGCGCGCCTCAACTGCCCGACGCCTCACACGAGCCGCAGCATGTAGATTAGGACGACAGGAAATAACGGCCCCACGGCCTTTCTGCTACAATACTCAGCCAGTTTTAGCCCATACTGGCTTTTTTTATTGAAAGATAGCGGTTTATCGATAAGTATTCGTTATATCCTGTAAACGGATTTCACAGAATTATAAGAAAGGATTGACGACTACATGCCAGCAGAATCGATGATAGACCTTTCACGGGCTCAGGCTCAGCCTGGAAGAGCCCAGCAGATAGCGACACGAATTATCTTCCTGCTTTCAGGATTTGCGATGTCCGCCTGGGCGCCGCTGGTCCCCTTCGTAAAAATTCGCCTCGACATCAGCGACGGCACGCTGGGCCTGCTGCTGCTGTGTATCGGTGCCGGTTCCACCTTTTCCATGCCGCTAACCGGCTTCCTGACCGGAAAACTGGGCTGTAAGACGGTGATTTTGCTCGCCACTATCGTACTGTGCCTCGACTTGCCTTTACTGACGTTGATGGACACGACTCTCGGCATGGCGCTGGTACTGATCATCTTCGGCATGTCGATTGGCATGGTCGACGTAGCGATGAACGTTCACGCAGTGGTGGTCGAGAAAGCCAGCGGGCGCGCGATGATGTCAGGTTTTCACGGCTTCTTCAGCATAGGGTGTATTCTCGGCGCGCTGGCGGTCAGCGGCCTGCTCTCCCTGGCGCTGACGCCGTTTCTTGCCAGCATCGCGGTCATTGCCGTGGTGTTACTGTCTTTGCTTGGCATCAGCAAACACCTGTGGCACGACACCAAAAGTAAGCAAGGCGATCCGATGCTAGTGATGCCACGAGGCTGGGTGATCTTCCTCGGGTTACTGTGTTTCGTGATGTTCCTGACCGAAGGCGCGATGCTCGACTGGAGCGCACTGTTTCTCATCACCGAGCGGAGCGTGGATCCACACAACGCCGGTCTGGGATATACCGTCTTTGCCATCGCGATGACCCTCGGGCGTCTCACCGGTGACAAGGTCATCAACTATTTTGGTCGTTTTAAAGTCCTGCTTTTCGGCAGCCTGATAGCCTGCGCAGGACTGCTTCTGTCTGTAGGCGTAGATAGCCTGTATGCTGTAGCAGCCGGTTTTATCATGGTCGGCCTGGGTGCCTCGAATTTGGTGCCGATTATGTTTAGTGCCGCCGGTAATCAAACCAGCATGCCTGCCAACCTCGCCATTGCGTCGGTGACGACATTGGGATACGCCGGGATACTGGCCGGCCCGGCACTGGTCGGGTTTATTGCACAATTGAGTAATCTGTCGATTGCATTGAGCTGTGTCGCGGTCCTGATGCTGCTGGTTTCCGCCAGCGCACGCGCCGTGACTCGCTAAACAAGGAAAAGCGTCACCACCATGCCAAGTAAATATTTATCGCTGACTTCGACCAATATTACGCGATTTTTTTGGATCTTCATTCTGCTGCTGGCAATGGGGCTTGGCCTCTATGGCTATAACTACACCAATGCGTATCTCAACGATAAGCTGAGAACGCTGCAATACACCGGCGATCGCCTGCAAAAGCGTATCGACCACTATCGCTATCTGACCTATCGCATTTACGATAACTACACCGGTCAGCCACTGGCGCAGATCCCGGCCAACGTGCAGGAAGTGAAGCTGCGTCAGGATATGTTCTTCATTAACAAGCCGCACAAAAAAACCGATGCGCTGATTTACGGCACTCATGACGCCGCCACGCTCGACCTGACGCTAAAAATCTCCGGCTTTCTTGACGATCAGTGGGGGGCGAAAAATCAGCCCTACTCGATGTATTATCTGAACGGTCAGGACAACAGCCTGATGTTCATTACCACGCAGCCGCTGCAACAGCAGGACTCGCGTCTCAAAGAGAACTATTTCTACGCCGGGATGCAGGCGCGCCGCGCAGAGATGCTGCAACAGGCCAATACGCTCGACGAGCGCGAGAGCTATTCCAGCCTGCGCAAATCGCGTAACTCCAGCGACTATTTCTTCTCGCTGCGCACCACCTTTAACAACCCCGGCAATCTTGCGACGGTGATTGCATTCGATCTGCCGATGAGCGATCTCGTGCCGCAGAGCATGGCCCGAGACAATTTTCAACTGACCAATAACAACGACACGGTCAACGAAGGCGACGCACCTCAGGATCCAAACGCGGGCAGCACGATTACGCTGCAAGGCGGATCAATTAACCTCAGCACGCCGTTGAGCAACTCGCCGCTGAACCTGACTTACAGCATTCCGGTGCTTTCACTGGCGATTGATCTCACCCGCAACAACTTCTGGCTGATTCTCATCAACCTGATCCTGCTCGGCATGGCGATGGCCGGTATCTATCTGATTCGCCATAAATATATCCGCCCGAGCGAGAACATGGCCCACCAGTTGCACACCCAGCAGGCGCTGAACCATGAGATAATCTCTAACCTCTCCGTCGGTCTGCTTATCTATAATTTCAGCAGCCACAGCGTGGTGGTCAGCAACAAGATTGCTGAACAGCTGTTGCCGCATCTTAGCCTCGACAAAATCGCCAATATGGCCGAAGAACATCACGGCGTGATTCAGGCGACGGTCAACAATGAAGTGTATGAAATTCGCATGGTGCGCAGCCAAATAGCGCCAGACACTTACCTGTTCATGATGCATGACCAAGACAAAGAGGCGATGGTCAACAAGACGCTGCAACAGGCGCGCCGCGAGCATGAAAAGAATCTGCAGGCACGCAAGCTGATGCTGCACAACCTGGGCATCGAACTCAATCAGCCGCTGCTCGAACTGCACGCGCTGGCTGAACAGTTGAACAGCAACCCACCGGTCGAAGACCGAAGCAAGCTGGAGAAAACGCTGCTCGGCGAGTCCAAGGACGTCCTCACGCTGGTTGATAATATTACCCTGCTCACCCGTCTCGAAACGCAGGACTGGCAGCCGGTTCAACAACGCTATTCGCTGGCCGCGCTGATGGACGAGCTGCTGCTCGACGCACTGCCTAAAATTAACCAGAAAGGCCTGATGCTGCTGAACCATTTCGAGATGGATCCGCTCGACAGCTACGTCGGCGATCCGAATGCGGTGAAGAAGATCCTCGCGCTATTGCTCGATTATGCCATCGTGGCTACCTCGCTTGGCAAAATTACGCTGACCAGCGAACGGGATCCGCAGCAGCCGGACCAGCTGATTTTCCACATTACCGACACCGGCAGCGGCCTGTCGAAAGAGGAGTTGAGCAACCTCAATTATCCGTTCCTCAGCCAAACGCTGGTAGACCGGTTTAATCACGGTTCGGGGCTTAATTTTTACCTGTGTAATCAGCTGTGCAAGAAGCTCGGCGGTCAGCTCGAGATACGCAGCAAAATCGATATCGGCACCCGTTATACGGTGCGAATCAAACAAACGCTTGAAGCGGTGGATACTGAGGTTGAGGCGGCGGACGAAAGGCTGCTGGACGACGTAACTGTGCTGCTCGACATCACGGCGGATGAGGTTCGCGGCATCGTTACCCGCATCATGAGCGCCTACGGTGCGATTTGTATCGTCGCCGACGAGCGCCAGCCAACGCGGGATTACGATGTATTATTAACCGATAACGCCCAACACTGTGACCACTATACGCTGTTGCTAACCAGTGACGAGATTGGCTTCCAGGCTCTCGAAAAACGCTATATACGCGTCAACTTCAACATCGGCAGTGCGCTGATAGACGCAACCTTACTGTTAATTGAACAGCAGCTGCTGGAAGAGGCGGAAAATGAAATCGCGCTTTCACAGCAGAATAGCAGTGCCAATTCAACTAACGGTGATTCAGATTCCGGTACCGGCGACGACGAAATCGAAGCCTATGTTAAACAGCTGCATACCAGCGACTATTACGGCCTTTTCGTTGATACAGTACCGGAAGATATAGAGAAACTGTATAATGAAAATCAACGTCGTGATTTTACATCGCTTTCCCAGACAGCTCATCGGCTTAAGGGAGTGTTCGCCATGCTGAACCTTACACCGGGGAAGCAACTGTGTGAAAAATTAGAACAGCATCTCGCCGAAGGCGAAGTGTTGATGATCTCAGACAATATTAATCAAATTGATTCTTTTGTCTCCAGACTGCTGCAGCAAGGTAGCTAATCACATGAACAATATGAACGTAATTATTGCCGACGACCATCCTATCGTCTTATTTGGGATCCGTAAGTCCCTTGAACAAATTGAGTGGGTAAACGTAGTAGGCGAGTTCGAGGACTCTACCACGCTTATCAATAGCCTGAGCAAACTTGATGCACACGTGCTGATAACCGACCTGTCTATGCCAGGTGACAAATACGGTGACGGCATTACGCTAATCAAATACATCAAGCGCCACTACCCACAGCTGTCTATTATCGTGCTGACCATGAACAACAACCCGGCTATCCTGAGCTCCGTGCTCGACCTGGATATCGAAGGGATTGTGTTGAAACAGGGTGCACCTACCGACCTGCCTAAGGCACTGGCCGCGCTGCAAAAAGGCAAGAAGTTCACGCCGGACAGCGTTTCCAAACTGCTGGAGAAGATAAGCGCCAACGGTTACGGTGACAAGCGCCTCTCTCCAAAAGAGAGTGAAGTTCTGCGCCTGTTCGCCGAAGGTTTCCTGGTGACCGAGATTGCCCGCAAGCTGAACCGCAGCATCAAAACCATCAGCAGCCAGAAAAAGTCAGCGATGATGAAATTGGGCGTCGAGAACGACATCGCCCTGCTCAACTATCTGTCTTCAGTCAGCTCTACGCCGGTTGATAAAGACTAACGTTCAGCGCCGTGGGCCAGAAAAGAAAAAGGCACAATCTAGATTGTGCCTTTTTTTATGCTCTGAATTCAGGATGATAACGGCCTGGCGCCCTGCCCGCTGACGCGTTTCCTGCGCACCTGCTGGCTGTAATAGCTCAGCGTTTTGCGCAGTTGGTCGAGCGTCACCGGCTTGGACAGACAGTTGTCCATGCCCGCTTCGAGACAGAGCTGCTTCTGCTCCGCCAGCGCATTGGCGGTAACCCCGATAACCGGCAGCATAAACTCCAACTCACGCAGGCGCTTGGTTAAACCATAGCCGTCGAGTTTTGGCATGTTCACGTCACTAAGCACGATATCGACCGGGTGAACCTTCATCGCCTCGAGCGCGTCCAGGCCGTCGTTGGCGGTCACGACGATGTATCCCATGGACCCGAGCTGGTCGGCCAGCAGGCGGCGGTTAATTGGATGGTCATCGACCACCAGCAGCGTGATATCACCGTTATCCTGTGACTCGACGACCTCTGGCAGCAACGCGATATTATTCTCGTTAACCTCATTCAGCTGATAAATGCGGTTCAACAACAGCGTGATCTCCAGCGGCGTAGAGGTACTGTGGATCCAGTAACCCGGGCTGCTTTCCTGCGGTGGCCCGATGTGGTCGATGGAAAACTCGATTTGTGCACAGAGCGCGCCACGGTGAATGAGCGGCGTATCGACTATCAATATGTCTTCGGCGAGGGTTTCGTCTTCCGCATTCCAGCGCTGAACGTTGGCACCGTGGTGATGCAGCAGCTGCATCAAATAGCTTTCGAGATAGCCGTTGCGGATATTCACCCACAGACGTTTACCGGCCCAGAACGCTAGCGGCGGTGGCGCAGGATGGACTTCGCCGTAGATTGGCAGTCGCACGGTAAAGGCGCTGCCGAGCCCCGGTTCAGAATCAACGGAGATATCGCCATCCATCAGGTTAATCAGCTTTTCACAGATAGCCAGCCCCAGTCCGGTGCCCTGGAAATGACGCTGTACCCCACTTCCGACCTGGAAGAAGGGATCGAACAGGCGGGTGATCTCTTTGGTTGGGATCCCCACGCCGGTATCGCGAATCATAAACTCCAGATAGTTGCCGCAGGTGCGCGCGTGCAGCACGATGCAGCCGGTATCGGTAAACTTGATAGCATTGTTGAGGATATTCGACAACACCTGCTGCAAACGTACCGGATCACCGACAAAAATCTCAGGCACGTTGTGCTCGATGAAGCAGTACAGCCCGAGGTGCTTCTTCACCACCAGCGGCAGATAGTTGCCTGCAATGTGAGTGATAACTTCGCGGCAGGAGAATTCCTGCGGCTCGATTTTTAGCTGCTCGGATTCTATTTTCGAGAAATCGAGAATATCGCTGATGATCTTCAGCAGCAGCGCCGACGAGTTATTCATCGCCGTGACCAGTCGGTCAACGCCCTGCGGCAGCCCTTGCGTTTGCAGCAGATCGAGGTTACCGATAATGCCGTACAGCGGGGTGCGCAGCTCGTGGCTAACGGTTGCCAGGAACATCGACTTCGACTGGCTCGCCTGCTCTGCGGCATTGGCCATCTCGTGCAGCGACTCTTCCATCTTCACGCGAGCGCTGACGTCAATCAGTACACAGATTGCTACGTCCTCGTTGCGATAACGGGAATGCACAAAGCTGAGCTGTATGTTGTTGTTGTCACGCGTGATGATGTCCACGAAGCGCGTCTGTTGGTCGCAGATGATGCGCGTGATGCGCTGGCGGTCTTCGTGCGTCAGCATGCTGATGTAGTTGTGCGCCAGTTCGTTACTGAGGATGTTGACCCCATCGCTGATGCGCAAAATTGAGATACCCACCGGCGCAGAAGCGACGATTTTATGGTTGAACTGCTCGTGTTCCTCGAGGCGGAAAGCGTTCTCTTCTGCGGGCAGGAACATTTTTCGCTCAAACAGCCAGGCCAGCACGAACAACAGCAATGCCGAGAAAACGTTAAGCACAACAGCATTAAGAATCAGCAGCTTAAAGCGTTCGATCACCGTTTTGAACGGCAAAGAATAGACCACGCTCAGCCCGGAGGGTGGCAACGGTTTCTTATAAATCAGATCGTTATAGCCGTTCATGTAGCCGAAATAACTTTGGCCGGTCGGATAATTGTCGAGGATCGACGTATAGCGGTCTCCCTCAAGGAAACTCAGCAGCGGCACGCCTTCGCTGTCGAGCAGCGTTACGCCAGTATGCGAGGAGCTGGAGACGGTGAAATCTTCCAGACGCAGCGTCTGCTGCACGCCCATCAGAGCCTCGAGCTTGTTACCGACGTAGATTGGCGTCAGCACGTACAGGTTACCCTGCTCTTTGTTATTTCCCGCCTCAACCCAGTATTGGCTTTTCTGCTTGTCCTGGCTCTTGCTGTTGCGGTATTTGATCAGTTTATCGTGCAGGGTTTTGAGACCGTTTTCTCGTTCAATCGGCGTCGCGCTGTCCATGACACCGAAATCAACCAGACAGAGATTCTCCCCGTTAATGTAGAACACCCGCTTGAGGGAGTAATTATCGGAGAAGTTGTCCTTCCAGTAGTTAATCGTATTACCCAGCGACGCCAGCGAGTTGCGTTTGCTGTCGGTCAGTTGCGAACAGTTGGATTCAGGGAACAGCGCGTGATAGCTCGGAATAACATTCTTGGTGCTCAACACGCCATTGATTAAGTCGAGGCCGTTAATCGAATCACCAAGGCGCTTTTCAGCCATCGACCTCACGCTACGAACCACTTCGGCGGTATTTTTAATGTAGGTTTGCGCCTGGTTGTAGTTGAGGTTGTCCTCTTCGCGAATTTCCGACTCTTTATTGTGGAAAATATTCAGCACATAAAATGTCGTCAGCAGTGCGCCGAGCGACCAAAGCATGATAGCCAGTACCCTGAAGAGGTAACGGGAAATTCTTAATGCCGTTCTGAACGAGGTTAAATACTTCAAGCGGTTACCATTGCTGAAACGTAAAATGAAAAGGAAAAGGGCACAATATGTAACCCATATTATGCCCTTTGTCGCTCAACCTGAGAAATCGATTTTATTCGTCTTCTGAAGGTTGCTCGTCGTCTTCTGCTTCGATATCGTCAGGTGCTTCGCTTTCCTGCGCAGCTTCCAGTTCACCTTCCACTGTTGCTACGCCGTCCAGTTCTTCATCTTCAACAGGTTCTGCAACGCGCTGCAGGCCGACCACGTGCTCGCCATCAGAGGTACGGATAAGCGTCACACCCTGGGTGTTACGGCCAACCTTGCTGACTTCGGAAACTCGGGTACGAACCAGCGTGCCGGCGTCGGTAATCATCATGATCTGGTCGGCGTTATCTACCTGGATAGCCCCCACAACCGGACCATTACGCTCACTCACCTTGATGGAGATAACGCCCTGCGTCGCACGAGATTTAGTTGGGTATTCGCTGGATTCGGTACGCTTACCGAAGCCGTTCTCGGTAACGGTCAGAATGGCACCTTCACCGCGAGGAATAATCAACGAGACCACGCTGTCGCTTTCGCCCAGACGGATACCACGAACACCGGTCGCCGTACGGCCCATCGAACGCACTGCCTGTTCGGAGAAGCGCACCACTTTACCGGCCGCAGAGAACAGCATAACTTCGTCATTACCGTCTGTCAGGTCAACACCAATCAGCTCGTCACCCTCATTGAGGTTGATAGCGATGATGCCAGCGCTGCGTGGACGACTGAAGTCGGTCAATGCGGTTTTCTTCACCGTGCCGCTGGCCGTTGCCATAAACACGTGACGGCCTTCTTCATACTCGCGCACCGGCAGAATGGCGGTAATACGCTCGTTCGGTTCAAGCGGCAGCAGGTTGACAATCGGACGCCCACGGGCACCACGGCTTGCTTCCGGCAGCTGATAAACCTTCATCCAGTACAGACGTCCACGGCTGGAGAACATCAGGATGGTGTCGTGGGTGTTAGCCACCAGAAGACGATCGATGAAATCCTCTTCCTTAATACGTGCCGCGGACTTGCCTTTACCCCCGCGACGCTGCGCTTCGTAATCGGTCAGAGGCTGGTACTTGACGTAGCCCTGATGCGACAGCGTAACGACAACGTCCTCCTGGTTGATCAGGTCTTCGATGTTGATGTCGGAGGTATTGGCCGTAATTTCGGTACGGCGCGGGTCGTTGTACTGGTCACGAATAGCTTCGAGCTCTTCACGAATGACTTCCATCAGACGGTCAGGGTTTTCGAGGATGTAGATCAGTTCAGCAATCTGCGTCAGCAGCTCTTTGTACTCGTCGAGCAGTTTTTCGTGCTCGAGGCCGGTCAGTTTCTGCAGACGCAGGTCCAGAATAGCCTGAGCCTGTTGCTCGGTCAGGAAGTACTTACCGTCGTGAATACCGTACTGCTTTTCGAGCCACTCTGGACGCGCGGCGTCATCACCGGCGCTTGCCAGCATGGCGGACACGTTGCCCAGATCCCATGAACGCGCAACCAGGCCCGCTTTCGCTTCGGCAGGGGTTGGCGCAGCACGGATAAGCTCGATGATGGGGTCGATGTTTGCCAGGGCAATCGCCAATGCTTCGAGGATGTGCGCACGGTCACGGGCTTTACGCAGTTCGAAGATGGTACGGCGAGTCACCACTTCACGGCGGTGGCGCACGAACGCAGACAGGATCTCTTTCAGACCCAGAATCTTTGGCTGCCCCTGATGCAGGGCAACCATGTTGATACCAAACGAGGTTTGCAGCTGAGTGAGTGAATAAAGGTTATTCAACACCACTTCGCCCACCGCATCACGTTTGATCTCAATCACGATACGCATACCGTCTTTGTCGGACTCGTCGCGCAGTGCGCTGATGCCTTCAAGACGTTTTTCTTTCACCAGCTCGGCAATCTTTTCGATCAAACGAGCCTTGTTCACCTGATACGGGATCTCGTGAACAATGATGGTTTCACGACCGGTCTTCGCGTCAGCTTCTACTTCAGCGCGGGCGCGAATGTAGATTTTACCGCGGCCGGTGCGATAGGCCTCTTCGATGCCACGACGGCCGTTAATGATAGCGGCAGTCGGGAAGTCAGGACCCGGAATGTGTTCCATCAGCCCTTCAATGCTGATGTTTTCGTCTTCGATATAGGCCAGACAGCCGTTGATAACCTCGGTCAGGTTATGGGGCGGAATGTTGGTGGCCATACCCACGGCGATACCAGAAGAACCGTTAACCAGCAGGTTCGGGATACGGGTTGGCATAACCGCCGGGATTTGCTCGGTGCCGTCATAGTTCGGCACAAAGTCGACGGTTTCTTTTTCAAGGTCTGCCAACAGTTCGTGGGCAATTTTTGACATACGGATTTCGGTATAACGCATCGCAGCGGCGGAGTCGCCGTCTACCGAACCGAAGTTACCCTGCCCGTCGACCAGCATGTAGCGAAGGGAAAATGGCTGGGCCATACGAACAATAGTGTCATAAACCGCGGTATCACCGTGCGGGTGATATTTACCGATAACGTCACCGACCACACGGGCCGATTTCTTATAGGCTTTGTTCCAGTCATTACCCAGAACATTCATTGCGTAAAGTACGCGGCGGTGCACCGGTTTCAAACCATCGCGCACATCTGGAAGCGCACGTCCGACAATAACGGACATGGCGTAATCCAAATAAGAGTTTTTAAGCTCTTCTTCGATGTTAATCGGTGTGATTTCTCTGGCAAGGTCGCTCATGGAGCTGCTATCCCTCTCTGATTATTCATGGCCGCTGCCCAAAAATACCTTAATTACTCAAGGTATAGGCAAAGGTGTCAAACTATAGCACGAAGCTGCCTCTCGGTCCCTAGAATATGTATAATCGGCTTCACAAGGCATAAGGAGTTTATCAGCCCAATGACAACCACACCGAACAGCAAACAACACACTATCATTTCGCAAAACGTGGATACCCAAAACGTAGATCAGTCCGAAATCGCCAAATTTGAGGCCGTCGCCTCACGCTGGTGGGATCTCGAGGGCGAATTCAAACCCCTGCACCGCATTAATCCGCTGCGCCTGAACTACATTCTGGAGCGTTCGAACGGGCTTTTCGAAAAGAACGTGCTCGACGTCGGCTGCGGCGGCGGCATCCTTAGCGAAAGCATGGCCTCCGCGGGCGCAACCGTGACCGGTCTGGACATGGGCGCAGAGCCGCTCGAAGTCGCCCGCCTGCACGCACTCGAAAGCGGCGTAAAGGTCAACTACGTTCAGGAAACGGTTGAAGCGCACGCCGACGCCAATCCGCAGCGTTATGACGTAGTGACCTGCATGGAAATGCTGGAGCACGTTCCTGACCCGGCCTCGGTCGTGGCCGCCTGTGCTCGCCTGGTCAAACCCGGCGGTCACGTGTTCTTCTCCACCATCAACCGCAACAACAAAGCCTGGCTGATGGCGGTGTTCGGTGCCGAATACGTATTGAAGATGGTTCCGAAGGGGACGCACGACATCAAGAAGTTTATTAAACCTTCCGAGCTGCTCTCGTGGGTAGACAGAACTCACCTCTACGAGCGCAACATCATCGGATTGCACTACAACCCGCTGTCGGATCACTTCAAGCTGGGCCCGAACGTTGACGTGAATTACATGCTACACACGCAATCACAGGAAACTGCTGAAAGCTAAGCACCAGTCAAGTCATTTACCGCGCTCTGGCCGCTGCACACGTTGAGGTATTCACGCAGGCGCGGCCAGACTTCAGGATAAAAGCTTAGTTTTTAGGGCATTGGCCTGTCCAACCCCTGCAACATGATTTTTTAGAATAGTTTTTGGTGCCAATATAGCGTTTTTTTCTAACGTTTAATAAATCGGCAGTCGATCGGCTTTTAGAAAAATATAAGAAAATCGTATCGTAGATATTGACACTTCTTTAAGCCCAGTTGCGATGGGCACTCCGGAGAAGGCCAGCGATTTTCTCCCCAACTTATCCACAAAACGCGGCAGTTTCATGCCTTGCAAAAGTGTGGATCGATCACTATCTTGTCATCAGAAAATAATACACCCACAATATATTGTGTTTATATCCTGAGCAGCACACTAGGCTTGGTCGGCAAAATTTCGTCCGACGGTGCCTTTTTGTGTTTTTGTCGTCAGTTGCTTTATAAACCTTTAAGGTATAATCCCGAATGAATCAGAGTCTACTTGTTACTAAACGTGACGGCCGTAAAGAGCGCATCGATCTTGATAAAATCCACCGAGTCATCGACTGGGCAGCGGAAGGTCTCCAAAACGTATCAGTTTCCCAAGTAGAACTGCGCTCCCACATCCAGTTTTACGATGGGATTAAGACGGCTGATATTCATGAAACCATCATCAAAGCTGCCGCAGACCTGATCTCTAAAGACGCGCCTGACTATCAGTATCTGGCCGCGCGCCTGGCTATTTTCCACCTGCGTAAAAAAGCCTACGGCCAGTTCGAACCGCCTGCACTGTTTGACCAGGTCAGCAAAATGGTCGAAATGGGCAAATACGATAAACATCTGCTGGAAGACTACACCCGTGAAGAGTTCGAGCAGATGGACAGTTTTATCGATCACTGGCGTGACATGAACTTCTCCTATGCCGCGGTTAAGCAGCTGGAAGGCAAATATCTGGTGCAGAACCGCGTCAGCGGCCAAATCTATGAAAGCGCCCAGTTCTTGTACATTCTGGTCGCCGCGTGCCTGTTCTCCGGCTACCCGCGTGAGACGCGTCTGGACTACATCAAGCGTTTCTATGATGCGGTTTCAACCTTCAAGATTTCTCTGCCTACGCCAATTATGTCCGGCGTGCGCACCCCGACTCGCCAGTTCAGCTCTTGCGTACTGATCGAGTGCGGCGACAGCCTGGACTCCATCAACGCGACCTCCAGCGCCATCGTGAAATACGTTTCACAGCGCGCAGGTATCGGCATCAACGCTGGCCGCATCCGTGCGCTGGGTAGCCCGATTCGCGGCGGTGAAGCATTCCATACCGGCTGTATCCCGTTCTATAAGCACTTCCAGACGGCGGTTAAATCCTGCTCTCAGGGCGGCGTGCGCGGCGGTGCTGCGACCCTGTTCTACCCGATGTGGCACCTGGAAGTTGAAAGCCTGCTGGTTCTGAAAAACAACCGTGGTGTTGAAGGCAACCGCGTTCGTCACATGGACTACGGCGTGCAGATCAACAAACTGATGTATCAGCGTCTGGTTAAAGGCGGCGACATCACTCTGTTCAGCCCGTCTGACGTGCCTGGCCTGTACGACGCGTTCTTCGCCGATCAGGACGAGTTCGAGCGTCTGTACACTCAATACGAGCAGGACGAAAGCATTCGCAAGCAGAAGGTGAAAGCCGTTGAGCTGTTCTCCCTGATGATGCAGGAACGCGCGTCAACCGGCCGTATCTATATTCAGCACGTTGACCACTGCAACACCCATAGCCCGTTTGACCCTGCTATTGCACCGGTTCGCCAGTCCAACCTGTGCCTGGAAATCGCGCTGCCAACCAAGCCGTTAAATGACGTGAACGACGAAGAAGGGGAAATCGCGCTTTGTACGCTGTCTGCCTTCAACCTCGGCGCTATCGAAAGCCTGGATGATCTCGAAGAGCTGGCGACCCTTGCAGTGCGTGCGCTTGACGCCCTGCTCGATTATCAGGATTACCCAATCCTGGCCGCTAAACGCGGCGCAATGGGCCGCCGTACGCTGGGTATTGGCGTTATCAACTATGCTTATTATCTGGCCAAGAACGGCGTGCGTTACAGCGACGGCAGCGCCAACGCCCTGACTCACCGCGCGTTCGAAGCGATTCAGTACTACCTGCTGAAAGCCTCTAACGAACTGGCGCGTGAGCAAGGTGCCTGCCCATGGTTCAAAGAGACCACTTACTCGCAGGGAATTCTGCCGATCGACACCTATAAAAAGGAACTCGATACGCTGACCGATGAGCCGCTGCACTATGACTGGGAAGCGCTGCGCGCCAGCATTAAAGAGCACGGCCTGCGTAACTCCACGCTGTCTGCGCTGATGCCGTCTGAAACCTCTTCGCAGATTTCAAACGCCACCAACGGTATTGAACCACCGCGCGGCCACGTGAGCATCAAGGCGTCTAAAGACGGTATCCTGCGTCAGGTTGTGCCTGAGTATGAGCGTTTGAAAGACCAGTACGAGCTGCTGTGGGATATGCCTAATAACGACGGTTACCTGCATCTGGTCGGTCTGATGCAGAAGTTTGTCGATCAGGCGATTTCGTCTAACACCAACTACGACCCATCCCGCTTTGCAAGCAGCAAGGTGCCGATGAAGCAGCTGCTGAAAGACCTGCTGACCGCCTACAAGTTTGGCGTGAAAACGCTGTACTACCAGAACACCCGCGACGGCGCAGACGATGTTCAGGAAGACATGAAGGCTGAAGTTGACGACTGCGAAAGCGGCGCCTGCAAGATTTAATTGCTCAAATTCAAAAAACGCCTCTGAAAAGAGGCGGTTTTTTCAGAGGAAGTTATGGCATATACCACCTTTTCACAAAACAAAAACGACCAGCTGCTCGAGCCGATGTTCTTCGGTCAGTCGGTTAACGTGGCGCGCTTCGACCAGCAGAAATATGAAATCTTCGAAAAACTGATCGAAAAGCAGCTGTCCTTCTTCTGGCGTCCGGAAGAAGTTGACGTTGCCCGTGACCGTATCGACTTCCAGGGTCTGCCGGAGCATGAAAAACACATTTTCCTGAGCAACCTGAAGTATCAGACGCTGCTGGACTCGATTCAGGGCCGTAGCCCTAACGTGGCGCTACTGCCGCTTATCTCCATTCCAGAGCTTGAGACCTGGGTTGAGACCTGGGCGTTCTCCGAGACTATCCACTCACGCTCGTACACGCATATTATTCGTAATATCGTCAACGATCCGTCACTGGTGTTTGACGATATCGTCACCAACGAAGAGATCCTCAAGCGTGCGAAGGACATCTCTGGTTACTACGACTCGCTGATCGAGATGACCAGCTACTATCACCTGCTGGGTGAAGGTACGCATCAGGTCAATGGCAAAACGGTTGTGGTGAACCTGCACGAGCTGAAGAAGAAACTCTATCTGTGCCTGATGAGCGTCAATGCGCTGGAAGCCGTGCGTTTCTACGTCAGCTTCGCCTGTTCATTTGCCTTCGCGGAACGCGAGCTGATGGAAGGTAATGCAAAAATCATCAAGCTTATCGCCCGCGACGAAGCGCTCCACCTGACCGGGACTCAGCACGCGCTGAACCTGCTGCGCTCCGGTGCCGATGACCCGGAAATGGCCATCATCGCCAAAGAGTGCGAGAAAGAGTGTTATGACCTGTTCGTGCTGGCCGCAGAGCAAGAGAAAGACTGGGCAGAATATCTTTTCCGCGACGGCTCGATGATCGGCCTGAACAAAGACATTCTTTGCCAGTACATCGAATACATCACCAACATCCGTATGCAGGCCGTGGGTCTGACTGCACCGTTCAAGACTCGCTCAAACCCGATCCCATGGATCAACGCGTGGCTGGTGTCTGACAACGTACAGGTTGCGCCGCAGGAAGTTGAAGTGAGCTCTTATCTGGTGGGTCAGATCGATTCTGAGATGAATGCTGACGACCTGAGTGACTTCGAGTTCTAAGCATTGAGTCAGCCTACCGTTACACTGCACGATTTCGGCAAAACGCTCGTCTGCGAGGACGAGCACAACAACCTGCTGGAAGTCTTCGAGCGGAATAAGTTGATCGTCGAGTATCAGTGCCGCGAAGGTTATTGCGGCTCTTGCCGCATGCGTCTGGTTAAAGGTGAAGTGGCTTATAGTCAAAAGCCGCTGGCCTTTATCCAGGACGGAGATATTTTGCCGTGCTGCTGTCTGCCGGTAGGGGATGTTGAGCTGACGCTTTAACCTCTCCTCTCAATAATTGCCCACTTTGCGCGACACCCTTTACCCTAAACTGCCCATAATAAAACCTCTGCGTTCCTTGGTAATTTTCAAAAGTCACCCCCTGTTTAATTCAATATATATTTTAATAAGCTTAAGCCGATATTACCGGCTCGATCGTCTACATTTTCGACAATACGGGTCAGTAATGTCTCTGGTCTCAAAAAAAGCTTAAAGAGCACGGGTTTCAACCTGATTATGTGTTGGCTGCACCCGCTGCTGGGCGGTGAGCGTAAACGGCTCGATTATCTACTGAAGTTGACATGACTACGATATCGCGTGGGCCACGGTAGTCAACTGGAGACCCTGCAGGCGCAGCAGGAAATGGATAATCATGACAATTATCGTGAGAGATTATTCAAACAACACCAGGCAGAAAATCGCCTGAATAGACACCTGAGCGAGATGCGTTTTTTCTCGCCACAGGTGGATAATTTTGAAATTGCGCTCAGTCACAGACACGGCAAACATAGTGTCTGCGCTGGCGAGAGAATAATTACCAAATACTGATGACTATACTTTTTCCAATACTTTCAACCACGGATAATCGGCCACTACCGACCAGTCATTCAGATAACGACGCAGCATATCCATCGCCATCATTGCTATCGTCTCCTGACGCAGCTCGAGGCCATGGCGGCCGGCAGTATAGTGAATCGTCATACCGCGCGTGCCGCCCGGCGTATGCAGTGCGAGGCTGAGGCGGTCTTCCGATACCCCACCCACCGCCAACGCCAGCTGTGCACCGGTTTTGTCGGCCAGAAGCTGTGCGCGCGCCAGCAGTGCAGACAAGGATTCATCTTCACCGTGCGTCGGCAACAGTTCGCCACCGGCCAGCGGCACTCCGGCGTTTTGCATCCGCCAGTTGAGCAGCCCACCGGTATAGCTCTCGCTAATTGCCAGACGCAAATTCTGCGTCAGCAAACGTTCGGCAAGTCGTGCAGGCAGTCCGCCCACGCCTTCAAAAATGGTGCTTTCACCGGCCACCTCGCGCACACGCTCCCAGGCTTTACGCATGCTGGCTTCCTGACTGCGCGGTCCGGTCAGCTTCAGCTCGATAATCGGCGACGATGAACGATAGCCCATCACCACGCCTTCCGGCAGCGCCTGCCCGTCCAGCTCACTGGCAAGGTCGCTCTCGGAACGTCCAAAGGTCGTTAAACGCAGGCACAGCGGAGCCTCCAGCGCAGGAAACGCCTTGTGCAGCCGTGGCACTATCTGCTGCTCGACCATGACCTTAAATTCAGAGGGTACGCCAGGGGTAAAGAACATTTGGCAGTGGTTGAGCTTCAACGTAAAGCCGCACGCCGTGCCGACCGGGTTGTCGAGCACCTCGGCATTGGCCGGGATCTGCGCCTGCTTGCGGTTCGACTCTGCCATCGGTCTGCCACGTTGAGCAAAGAACGACGACATCTTGGCCAGCCAATCCGCGTCTTCAATCAGCTCGACGCCACAGGCGGTCGCCGCGGCCAGTGAGCTCAGATCATCACTGGTCGGCCCGAGTCCCCCATTGACGATAAGCACGTCAGCAATGTGGCTGCGCTCGGTCAAGACAGCAACCAGCGCCTCAAGACTGTCGCCGACGGTCTCGCGGCTGGTCATTGGCAACCCCTGTTCAAACAGATAGTTAGCCAGCCACGCAGAATTTGAATCGACGATTTGGCCGTGCAGAACCTCGTCACCCGTACTAAGCATCTCAACCCTAAGCATTACCCTCTCCTTAAATCACATAATTATTGCTTTAGAAATTCACCGCTCCGCCGAGGTAAGCACCGTCGGCAATGACGTTATCGCGATGGCCGTCTTTACCGTTCAGCGCCTGATAACGATAACCCACGTCAATACTTACCAGACTGATTGGCGAGAAGCGAATACCACCGGTGGCTTCTTTGTAGTTGTTGATGCCGCTGGAGAGTGAATCAGGCGCGTAATAAGCATTACCATACAGGCTCAGGTAATGACCCAGCGGCAGTTGCAGTCCACCACCAATAGGTACGGCGTAACCGTCACTGCCGTCTTTAGGGCTGGTGTAGAGTGCTTTAGCCCCTACAGTCGCCATCACTGGCCCCAAACCAATATTGTAGCCGAGCCCAAGACCTGTGACGTCGCCGTCGCGATCGCTATGGGTCCAGTCGCCGGTCAGCGCCAGTCCCGGCGTGGTGTTGCCCAGACCAAAGCCCAGACTGGTATAGTGTTGGCCAACTTGAGCATTAACGCCAATCGCATGAGCGGAAACGGTGGTCATCATCAGTGCGGCCGCCGAACAGGCAACGAGATATTTTTTCATTATTTATCCTGAATAATCATAAAACTATAAGGTGTGATACTCATCGCGAGTCTAAAGCAATTTTCTGGCAGAGTAATCAGGCCAAATCCTTAAAATTTATTTCCTCCATAAAAAAAGCCCTGACATGTCAGGGCTTTCGTCTTAATCGATAAACATTAGCTAACGGTTTTTATCATACTCTGCTGGTAGGCCCGCTGACGGGTGACCCAAGGCAGCACGACGATTGCCATCAGGCCACACACCGCCGAGATGGACAACCACACGCCCGGCATCGCTTTGTTGCCGGTCACGTGAATGAGATAGCTGGAAATGGCCGGCGTAAAACCGCCAAAAATTGCGGTCGCCAGACTGTAGGCCATTGAGAAGCCTGTCGCGCGAACCTCCGCAGGCATCACCTCGGTCAACGCCACCACCATCGCCGAGTTATAGCTGGCATACATAAATGACAGCCAGAGTTCTACCTCAAGCAGGCGAGCGAAGCTTGGCGCCCCGACCAGCCAGTTCAGCGCCGGATAGGAGGTCAGCAGGATAAGCGTGCTGAAGGTCAGGAGCAGAGGACGACGCCCCACTTTGTCGGAGAATGCCCCCATGATAGGCAGCCAGAACAGATTCGAGACTCCGATACACAGCGTCACGATAAAGCTCTGCTCTTCGCTAAGCAGCAACACGTTTTTGCCGAAGGTCGGGGTAAAGGCGGTGATCATGTAGAAAGAGACGGTTGTCGTGACCACCATCAGCATCCCTACGAGCACAATTTGCCAGTTGGCCGCGACGGAACGGGCAATCTCTCCCATCGAAGGATGGTGTTTACGCTGCTGGAAGGCGTCGGTCTCTTCCATCATACGGCGGATCCAAAACAGGAACGGCACAATCATGCAGCCGATCGCGAAAGGAATACGCCAGCCCCACTCGTTCATCACGCCATTACCCAACAGGTGATTCAGCAGCACGCCAAGCAGCGCGGCGAAGACCACCGCAACCTGCTGACTCGCGGACTGCCAGCTGACGTAGAAGCCCTTCTTACCCTTCGGCGCAATTTCGGACAGATAAACCGATACGCCACCCAGCTCAACGCCCGCAGAGAAGCCCTGCAACAGGCGCCCCAGCAGAATGAGGATCGGGGCTGCCACGCCAATGCTGTGGTAACCCGGCACGCAGGCAATGGTCAAGGTACCGAACGCCATCAGCCCAAGAGTAATAAGCAGCCCTTTACGACGCCCGTGATGGTCAATATAGGCCCCCAGTACCATGGCACCCAGCGGACGCATCAGGAAGCCAGCCCCGAAGGTCATCAGCGTTAGCATTAACGAGGCGAAAGGATTGGAATCGGGGAAAAAAGTATGGGCTATCGCGTTGGCGTAATAACCAAACACCATAAAATCATACATTTCGAGGAAGTTGCCGCTGGCAACGCGGAAGATATTTGCAGCCGTACCCTGCCTGCTACCGCCAGAGGCGGTATTAATGGATGACATTGTGTTCACTCCTGCTTTCTATTTACCTCCAGTTAACCCTATCTTTATCATTACTCAATGTGATGCTATTCACACTTTTTTAGCAGGCCATTTGTTTTTAGGTAACATGATATTAACCCACACTTTTCTTTGCCCCATCAGAGAGCACAGGCAAAAAAAAGAGACAGCCTTAGCTGTCTCGTTGCATGTATTTTGTTCATTCCGCTAAGAAATGATATTGCAGGTTATCGGCGCACAAGCAGACCGATAACCAAACCTACGGCGGCACCGACGCCAACACCGTGCCACGGTTTGTCGTGAACATAGGTATCAGCCTGACGGACTACGGTTTTCGCTTTGGCACAGTAAGAATCGGTGGCCGAACTCAGACGTGATTGCACGTCACTCAACGCCTGTTCGGCTCGTGACTTTATTTCGATGTATTTTTCATCCGCTTTATCACCAGAAGACTTAAGCACCTCTTCCAGCGTTTCACTAAGCATTCTCAGGTCATCGTCAAGACTGGTTTGCTGTGGTTCGAATTGGTTAGCCATTCTTTTCTCCTTATGATGTATTTCAGCGAGTTAGTGCGCATGGCACGCTCAACCCTTGCCTAATAACCCTAGCCTACTTTTCGACGCGTTGCTGACGGAATGACAATTTTAGCGGCAATGCCGGGTATTTTAAGAACCTTCCGACACTGATTTCACCTTAGCGTAAAAAGCGGGACGAAAAAAAACCGCACATCCAGGATGCGCGGTTTTGTGGTTGCCGTTTTAACGTTAGAACAGCGGCTGAGCCAGCTGTACCAGCGAGATAAGCGGCTGCGGATAGACACCCAGAGCCAATACCAGAATGGCGGAGATAAGCACGACTATGCCGCCTGCGGTAAACGCCCAGTTATTTGGGGTATCGCGAACCAGTCTTTCTGGCGCATTCAGGAACAGACTCACGGTCACGCGCAGATAGTAGTAGAGGCCAATTGCACTGCCGATGACCACTGCACCGGTCAACCACCACAGATGCGCGGTCACACCGGTCGCAATGACGTAGAACTTACCAATAAAGCCCAGCGTCATCGGGATACCGGCCAGTGACAGCATCATCACCGTCATTACCGCAGACAGGATTGGCTTGTGCCAGAACAGGCCGCGGTAGGAGAACAGCGATTCTGCATCCGGACCGCTGTACGGGCTAGACATCAGGCTGACCACACCGAAGGCACCCAGGCTGCTGAACAGATAACCAGCCAGATAGACACCGACAGTTTCCATCGACAGCTGGTGCGTCTGCACGGCAATCAGTGCCACCAGCAGATAACCCAGATGTGCGATGGAGGAGTAACCCAGCAGGCGCTTGATGTTGCTCTGGCTGATAGCCATCAGGTTACCAAACAGGATCGAGCAGAAGGCGATGACGCCCAGCACGACACGGATGGCTTCACTGTTGGCAACCGGCGCGTAGAGGAACAGGCGCATAACGACGGCGAAAATCGCAATCTTGCTGGCGGTAGCCAGGAAGGTTGAGACCGGTGCAGGTGCACCCTGATACACGTCCGGCGTCCACAGGTGGAAAGGCACCAACGACAGCTTGAAGCCCAGCCCGACGATCATCATGCCCAGACCAGCCAGCAGCAGCGGCTGGTGAATCACCGCGTCGCCGAGATTTTTGCCCAGTGCCGCGAACGACAGATCGCCCGATTCCGCATACAGCAGCGCCATACCGAACAGCAGGAACGACGACGCCGCGGCGGACAGCAGCATGTACTTGATGCTGGCCTCGAGCGAGCGTTTCTGACGATAGGCGTAACCCACCAGACCAAACAACGGCAGCGAAATCAGTTCGATTCCGAGGAACATTGAGGCCAGGTGATTGGCATAAGCCAACAGAATACCGCCCATTGCCGCAATGAGAACCAACAGGTAGAACTCTTCGCGGTTGTCAGGGTAGCCCTCAAGCCATGGATAGGCGAAAGTGCTGGTGGCCAGACTGGCGAGCAGCACCAGGCCAATGTAGAACATGGAATAGCCGTCAACACGCAGCAGTGGGGTCACGTCCTGCGGACCCACTTTAGCCACGAAGTACAGCGAAAGCAGCGCAAGGTTAAGGCCAATCACGGTCAGAGTGGCATTAACAAAATGGTCGCGTCGCCACGCAATGGACAGCATCACCACGACCACCGTCAATCCGACGATCAACAGTGGTAACAGTGCGATCAGATTTTGAGGAGTAAATGTCATGGCGAATTACGGCCTTGTCGTTGAAATTGATGAAACTGATGACCCGAACCAGTGCTGAATATTGCTCATCGCTGCGCTTGAGGTATCGAGGATTGGCTGCGGGAAGACCCCGAGCAATACCAGCAACACGACCAGCAGCAGGATGATTAACAGCTCACGCGCCGTCATGCCCTGCAAAGGTTGGTCCGACTTAGGCGCGCCATAGTACGCACGCTGCATCATAACCAGCGAATAAACCGACGCGAAGACCAGCCCGAAGGTCGAAATCACAGTGATGACCGGCACAATCGGGAAGCTGCCGAACAGGATCATGAATTCACCGACGAAGTTACCGGTACCCGGCATCCCCAGCGTCGCCACCGCGAAGAACAGCGACAGCGCAGGCAGGTATTTAATTCGCCCCCATAGGCCGCCCATCAGACGCATATCACGGGTGTGCAGACGTTCGTACAGCTGTCCGCAGATGATGAACATACCGGCCGCAGAGAGGCCGTGCGCAATCATCTGGATAACCGCACCCTGGTACGCTAACTGGCTGCCGGTAAAGATGGCAATCAGCACGAAGCCCATGTGCGACACGCTGGTGTAAGCGATAAGGCGTTTGATGTCGGTCTGTGCGAAAGCCATCCATGCGCCGTAGAAGATGCCCAACACGCCGAGCCACATGGCGATAGGGGCAAACTCGTGCGACGCATTCGGGAACAGCGGCAGCATGAAGCGCAGCATCCCGTAGGCCGCCGTCTTCAGCAAGATCCCCGCCAGGTCCACGGAACCCGCCGTCGGTGCCTGACTGTGCGCGTCCGGCAACCAGCCGTGCAGCGGCACCACCGGCATCTTGACCGCGAAGGCGATAAAGAAGCCCAGCATCAGCAGGTATTCGACGTTGTGCGTCATCGGGGTTTTCAGCAGTTGTTCATAGCTGAAGGTCCAGACCCCGGTCGCGTTGTAGTGCACGAAGACCAGTCCCAGAATCGCAATCAGCATCACCAGACCGCTGGCCTGGGTATAGATGAAGAACTTGGTCGCCGCGCTGATACGCGTTTTACCGTCTGACGCCTTGTGACCCCACAGCGCTATCAGGAAGTACATCGGCACCAACATCATTTCCCAGAAGAAGAAGAACAGGAACATGTCGATGGAGAGGAACACCCCAATCACGCCGCCGAGGATCCACAGCAGGTTCAGGTGGAAGAACCCCTGATACTTCTGGATCTCGCGCCACGAACAGAGAATCGCCAGTACGCCGAGCAGGCCGGTCAGCACCACCATCAGCAGCGACAAACCGTCGAGCGCCAGGTGGAAGTTAATGCCAAAGCGTGGGATCCACGGCACCGAAAACTCGGATTGCCACTGTGGAATGCCCTTCGGCGCCGTTAACGAGTACCCACCCTGCAGCCACAGCTGAAGGGAAAGTGCCAAGGTCAGCCCCATCGCGACGAGTGCTATCCAGCGAGGTACTTTGCTTCCGAAGCGCTCCGTCTGCCAACACAGCAGTCCGCCAATAAAGGGGATAAAAATTAGCCAAGGTAATAGCATGGCGTAGAGGTCCCTATGTTTTTAAATCACCAGTAACAGCGCTAAAACGACGACTGCACCCAATCCCATCGACGCGACATACCACCGCGTCTGCCCGTTTTCACTCAATGTCAGCCCACGGTTACCCAAGCGGGAGAACACGGCAGGAATATTCATTAATGAGTTCAACGGATCGCGTTGCAGGAGTTTCGCGACACCCAGATAGGGTTTCACGAAAATCATGTCGTACAGCCAGTCAAAGCCCCAGGCATGGAACCACCAGGTCGTGAAGAAGCGTCCCGGCGCGCTTTTTGCGATGCTGTTAACCAGCGAGCGCTTGCCGAGATACAGTGCCGCAGCCAGCAGAATGCCGACGATGGCGACTATGCCCGAGGTGATTTCAAGCTTCAATACTGTGCCGTGAGGCAGTTCGGTGGTACCCGGCAACACGCCCTGCAGTGGCGGAACAATCATCGCACCAATGAAGGTAGACAGGACCAGCAGAACCAGCAGGGGTAAGTGGTGAGTAATCCCTTTACCGGCATGCGCTTTAATTTTCTCTTCGCCGTGGAAGACGATAAAGATCATGCGGAAGGTGTAAAGCGAGGTCATAAACGCTCCGACCAGCCCTGCGAGGAGCAGATCGATATGGCCATTAGCCAGCGCACCCGCCAGAATTTCGTCCTTACTGAAGAAGCCGGCAGTGATGATTGGCAAGGCTGACAGCGCCGCGCCCCCCACCAGGAAGCAGACGTAAACCAGTGGAATCGACTTACGCAGGCCGCCCATCTTAAAGATGTTCTGCTCGTGATGGCAGGCAAGGATAACCGAGCCGGAGGACAGGAACAGCAAGGCTTTGAAGAACGCGTGCGTCATCAGGTGGAAGATAGCCGCATCCCACGCCTGAACACCCAGCGCCAGGAACATATAGCCAATCTGGCTCATGGTCGAGTAAGCGAGGACGCGTTTGATGTCGGTCTGCACCAAGGCCGCAAAACCAGCCAGCACCAGCGTTACCGCCCCCACAATCCCCACCAGATGCAGGATGTCAGGTGCCATCAGGAACAGGCCGTGCGTACGGGCAATCAGATAGACACCCGCCGTCACCATCGTTGCAGCGTGGATCAGGGCCGAAACCGGAGTTGGACCCGCCATCGCATCGGCAAGCCAGGTCTGCAACGGCAGCTGCGCCGATTTACCGACCGCGCCGCCCAGCAGCATCAGGGTTGCCCAGGTGATTGTCGTGTCGCCCACTGCCAGCTTCTGCGGTGCCAGGATCATCAGTTCACGAATGTTCAGCGTACCTAGTTCGCGGTAGAGGATGAACAGCGCGAAAGCCAGGAACACGTCACCCACGCGGGTCACGATAAAGGCTTTCATCGCCGCCGCGCCGTTGTCTGGATTGGTGTAGTAGAACCCAATCAGCAGGTAACTGCACAGCCCTACCCCTTCCCAGCCGAGGTACATCAGCAGCAAGTTGTCGGCCAACACCAGAATCACCATGCTGGCGATAAACAGGTTGGTATAAGCGAAGAAGCGTGAGTAACCCTCTTCACCGCGCATATACCAAGAGGCAAACATGTGGATGAAGAAACCGACGCCGGTTACCACGGACAGCATGGTCATCGACAGCCCGTCGAGGGTCAGCGTGGCGGAGATGTTGAAATCGCCGACCTGCATCCAGGTCCACAGGTTCTGGTTAAATACCGGAACACCCGCAGCACGCTGGCTCAGGAAGTTAATGCCAACATAAAGGGTCACCAGCGCGGCGAGACCAATTGAGCCTACACCGACGGTAGCCGACGTATTTTCAGACCAACGCCCGCGAGAAAAGGCCAACAACAGGAAGCCAATCAGCGGGAACAGAATTGTTAAATATAATAGGTTCATCCGCGCATCTCACTGACAGTGTCGATATTCAGGGTATGTCGACGACGATAGAGTTGCAGCAGTAAGGCCAAACCAATACTGGCTTCCGCTGCCGCGAGGCTGATGGCCAGGATATACATCACCTGTCCGTCTGCCTGTCCCCAATAGCTGCCGGCTACGATAAAGGCCAGCGCCGCCGCGTTGATCATCACTTCAAGGCTAATCAACATAAACAGCAGGTTACGTCGTACCAATAATCCGGTCAGTCCCAACACGAACAGGATAGCGGCCAGGATCAGGCCATGCTGTAGAGGGATCATGCTCTCTCCTCCGTTTTTCTTTTTGCCATCTCTTTGACCGGCGCGGCGGATGCGTTGCCGAGCACTTCGCCCGGCTTGTGTTCACGTCCGATGTGGAAGGCCACTACCAGACCGGCGAGCAACAGCATTGATGCCAGCTCGACCGCCAGTACGTAAGGACCGAACAGCGCGATACCGACCGCTTTCGCGTCAACCATCGTGCCCTTGATCCCCTGGTCATGCAGACCGGTGATGGAAGCAATCATCACCGCCAGCAGCACGACGGCCAGAATCGACGGCCCAATCCAGGTCGAGGGTTTCAGCCAGGCGCGCTCCTGTTCCTGCACGTTGCCGAGGTTCAACATCATCACCACGAACACGAACAGCACCATAATGGCACCGGCGTAGACGATGATTTCCAGCGCGGCAGCGAAGTATGCGCCGAGCGAGAAGAACACGGCGGCAATTGCCAGCAGCGAGATGATCAGGTACAGCAGTGCGTGTACCGGGTTGGTGTGCGTGATAGTGCGCAACGTCGCCAACACGGCCACCAGGGCTGCAATATAAAATGCAAATTCCATGCTTGCGGCTCCTTAGGGCATCAGACCTTTGACGTTGATCGGCTTGGCTTCGTTTTCGGCTTCACCTTTCGCTTTGCCGTCAACGGCCATACCGGCCATCCGGTAAAAGTTATATTCCGGATACTTACCGGGTCCTGAAATCAACAGATCTTCTTTTTCATACACCAGGTCCTGGCGTTTGAATTCACCCAACTCGAAGTCTGGCGTCAGCTGAATCGCCGTCGTCGGACATGCCTCTTCGCACAGGCCGCAGAAGATGCAGCGCGAGAAGTTGATGCGGAAGAACTCCGGATACCAACGACCGTCTTTCATCTCTGCTTTTTGCAGCGAAATACAGCCTACAGGGCAGGCTACCGCGCAAAGGTTACAGGCAACGCAACGCTCCTGACCGTCAGGGTCACGCGTCAACACAATGCGACCACGGTAGCGCGGCGGCAGATATACAGGTTCTTCCGGGTACATCAAGGTTTCACGTTTGGCGAAGGCATGGAGACCTATCAGCCACAGACTGCGAACCTGGGTGCCGAAACCAACCACTAGCTCTTTCAATGTCATGGTTCAATCACCCCTTATTAATTTGCGTGGTACAAAATGACCGCAGCGGTTGCCAACAGATTCAGCAAGGTCAGCGGCAGGCATATACGCCAGCCAAATGACATCACCTGATCGTAACGAGGACGCGGCAACGCGGCGCGGAGCAAGATGAACATCACCATGAAGAACGCAGTCTTCAACGCAAACCAGATAAACGGCGGCAGGAACGGTCCCTGCCAGCCCCCGAAGAACAGCGTCACAATCAGCGCAGAAACAGTGACGATACCGATGTACTCGCCCACGAAGAACAGACCGAACTTCATGCCGGAATATTCGATGTGATAACCGTCGGCCAGTTCCTGTTCGGCTTCTGGCTGGTCAAACGGGTGACGGTGACAAACGGCTACGCCCGCTATCGCGAAGGTCAGGAACCCAAAGAACTGCGGGATGATGTTCCACAGGTGTTCCTGGGAATGCACGATGTCCTGCAGGTTAAAGGATCCCGCCTGCGCCACGACGCCCATCAGCGACAGGCCGAGGAACACTTCATAGCTCAGCGTTTGGGCCGAGGCGCGCATTGCACCGAGCAGCGAGTATTTGTTGTTACTGGACCAGCCCGCAAACAGCACGGCGTAAACCGTCAGACCCGCCATCATCAGGAAGAACAGGATGCCGATATTCAGGTTGGCGCCATACCAGGTCGGTGCCACCGGCACAATCGCGAAGGCCATCAGCATGGAGCTGAAGGCAATCATCGGTGCCAGCGTAAAGATGGCGCGGTCCGAGAATTTCGGCGCCCAGTCTTCTTTAAAGAACATCTTGATCATGTCAGCAGCCAGCTGCAACGAGCCGCCCCAGCCGACACGGTTAGGTCCGTATCGATTTTGGAACAGGCCCAGCAGACGGCGTTCTGCGAAGCTCATAAATGCCCCGACGGTAACCACAACCAACAGGATGACCACCGCTTTAACCACAGCGATAATCGTGTCGATAACTTCAGGTGTAAACCAACTCATCGGGTTGCCTCCCGCAGATTCTCAACCGTTGCGCCAACCAGCACCGGAGGAATTCCCGGTAAGCCCAGCGGCAGACCAACTTGTCCTTTATCGAGGGTCTCACTCAGACGAACCGGCAGCGTCAGGGTTTGTCCAGCACAGGTAAACTCGACCTGCGTGCCCTGATTAACGCCGAGTGCTGCGGCATCGGACGGGTTAACCATCACGTAAGGCTCTGGCATACGCTGCTGGATAACGCTCGAACGCTGAGACATCTCTTCACTACCGAACAGGTGGTAGTAAGGGGCAACGCGCCAGTGGTTTTCCTCGGCGGTAAACGCAGCAGGAATGTTGCCGAAGTAGTCGAGGCTGCCCTCTCCCGCTTCGATAAGACGCACACCTGGGTCACCGTGACGCAGTTTGCCACCGACTTCGGCCTGGAATTTGTTCCACGCCTGCGGGGAGTTCCAGCCCGGAGCCCAGGCAAACGGCACCTGTTGACGATTGGCATACGGGCTGTTGTTCCCTTCCATCGAGAAGGCAAACATGGTGTCTTTGTCCTGCGGCTGACGCGGTTCATGCACGCTGATGTTGGCACGCATGGCGGTACGTCCGCTCGAACGGATAGGAGAACGCGCCAGCTTCTGACCGCGGATACGGAAAGTCGCATCCGGTGCGGCCTCGACGATACCTTTCAGCTGAGGCAGCACGGCGACGCAGGCTTCGATAACGTGATCGAGCTGAGTCCAGTCAACGCGACGGCTGTTAATGGTAGAGTGCAGCGAATGCAGCCAGCGCCAGCTTTCAAACATCGCCACCGTCGTATCGTAGTAGGCCGGGTCGTAAACCTGGAAGTAGCGCTGGGCGCGGCATTCCTGATTGACCAGCGTACCGTCACTCTCGGCAAAGCTCGCCGCAGGCAGGATAAGGCTAGCCTTGTCCATGATGCGGGTGCGCTGATGGTCAACGACCAGCAGGTTTTTCACTTTGGACAGTGCAGCATCGACGCTGGCTTCCGGTGCCTGACGATAGAGGTCGTTTTCCATCACGATAACGCTATCGGCGTCGCCGTTGGTCAGCAGGCTCAGGGCCTCATCAAGGTTGCCGCCGCCAATCATCGACAGACCGATGCTGTTGGCAGAAGACGCCACAAAGGTGATACCGACGTCGCTGCCGCGCGCTTTCAGGGCTTTCGCCACGTTGGCGGCCGCTTCGATGATGGCATCGCTGCCCGCGTTGGTCCCGGTGATAATCAGCGGTTTTCTCGCGCCGGTTAACGCCTGCACAATCATGTCAACTTTCTTGCCAACGCCTTCAGCAAGGTCAGAAACACCCGGTGCGGCCTCGTCAATAGCGTGGGCTATCGCAAAACCGAAACGCGCCTGTTCATCGACCGGCGCACGGTAGTTCAGCGCGGCGATGTCATCAAGACGGGTGTTATCGACGTTGGTCATGAACAAGGGGTATTTGGCATGCTGGCCGATGGTCTGGATTGCCGCAATCTGCCAGTCAGCAACGCGCTGCGCTGCGGCCATGGCACGGGCTTTCCCCTTCACCGCCTGACGCACGGACAGCGCAATGCGCGCGCCGGTCTGCGTCAAATCTTCACCCAGAATCAGCACGGCGTCATAATCTTCGATTTCACGCAATGCAGGCGTATACACGCCGCTGTTTTTTAGGATGTTCAGTATCTGTGCCAGACGATTTTGCTCAGCGGCGTTGATACCGGTGTAGAAGTTCTCTGCTCCCACCAGCTCGCGTAGCGCAAAGTTGCTTTCGAGGCTGGCACGCGGTGAACCAATACCGATAGTTTTGCTTGATTGACGCAGAATATCCGCCGCGCCCTGCATTGCCTGCTCGGCGTTCAGGGAGATCCAGTCGTTGCCGCGCTGCTGCAGTGGATGCTTAGGACGATCTTTAGCGTTTACGTAGCCGTAACCAAAGCGGCCACGGTCGCAAAGGAAGTAGCGGTTCACGGTACCGTTGTAGCGGTTTTCGATACGACGAAGTTCGCCGTAGCGCTCACCCGGGCTGGTGTTACAGCCCACGCTGCACTGCTGGCAAACGCTAGGGGCAAACTGCATGTCCCATTTACGGTTGTAGCGCTCGGAGTGCGTTTTGTCGGTGAATACGCCCGTCGGGCAGACCTCGACCAGGTTGCCGGAGAATTCGCTTTCCAGCGGACCGTCTTCCGGACGACCAAAGTAGACGTTGTCGTGCGCGCCATACACCCCGAGATCGGTACCGTCCGCGTAGTCCTTGTAGTAACGGACACAGCGATAACAGGCGATGCAGCGGTTCATCTCGTGAGAAATGAACGGACCGAGATCCTGATTCTGGTGGGTACGTTTGGTGAAACGATAGCGACGCGTGGCGTGGCCGGTCATGACTGTCATGTCCTGCAGGTGACAGTTACCGCCCTCTTCGCACACCGGACAGTCGTGTGGGTGGTTGGTCATCAACCATTCCACTACGCTCTCACGGAACTGTTTGGCTTCTCCGTCATCGATGGAAATAAAGGTTCCATCTGACGCAGGCGTCATACATGACATAACCAAACGGCCGCGCGTATCTTCCGCGTTTTGGTATTGCTTAACCGCACATTGGCGGCAAGCGCCGACGCTTCCCAGCGCCGGATGCCAGCAAAAATAAGGAATATCGAGGCCAAGAGAGAGGCAAGCCTGAAGTAGGTTGTCCGCTCCATTTACATCGTATTCTTTGCCGTCTACATGAATCGTAGCCATAGTCAGCATGCTTCCACAAGGCTCACCTTTCAGTGAGCGTTAATCAAAAATTCTGGCCGGAACTGCCCGATTTCTCAGGCATAAATTTTCAAGTCGTTACCATCGCTCTTTGAGCAGGTTATTTGGCTGTATGCCGCCAATTGCCCGCGCATTGTTGTAGTGTTGCTTGGCGATGCCCGCTTCAAACTCGTCCCGGAAATATTTAATCGCACTCTGCAATGGCTCCACGGCACCCGGCGCATGTGCGCAGAATGTTTTACCCGGGCCAAGCTGACGGCAAAGTTGCTCGAGGGTTTCGATGTCCCCGGGCTGCCCTTCGCCGCGCTCCAGTGCGCGCAGGATCTTGACGCTCCACGGCAGCCCGTCACGGCAAGGCGTACACCAGCCGCAGGACTCGCGCGAGAAGAACTCTTCAAGGTTGCGCACCAGAGAAACCATGCCGATTTCATGATCGACGGCCATCGCCAACGCGGTGCCCAAACGGCTACCGGCCTTGCCGATGCTGGCAAATTCCATCGGCAGGTCGAGATGCTGGTCGGTCAGGAAGTCGGTCCCTGCCCCGCCCGGCTGCCAGGCCTTAAATTTCAGCCCGTCGCGCATACCGCCCGCGTAGTCTTCGAGAATTTCGCGTGCCGTGGTGCCAAACGGCAGTTCCCACACGCCCGGATTCTTCACGCGGCCGGAGAAGCCCATCATCTTGGTGCCGGTGTCTTCGCTGGTCGAAATGCCTTTGTACCAGTCGACGCCGTTGGCCAAGATAGCCGGAACGTTCGACAGGGTTTCAACGTTATTAACGCAGGTCGGCTTGCCCCATGCCCCGACAGACGCCGGGAACGGCGGCTTGGAGCGCGGGTTGGCGCGGCGGCCTTCCAGCGAGTTAATCAGCGCGGTTTCTTCGCCACAGATATAGCGGCCCGCGCCAGTGTGCACCATCAGCTCGAAATCGAACCCGGTGCCGAGAATGTTTTTGCCAATAAATCCGGCAGCACGCGCTTCTTCAATCGCGCGACGCAGGTTAACGGCGGCCTCGATATACTCACCGCGCAGGAAGATGTAGCCACGGTAGGCCTTCAGCGCAAAGGCGCTGATCAACATACCTTCAACCAGCTGATGCGGCATTTGCTCCATCAACAGGCGGTCTTTATAGGTACCCGGCTCCATTTCATCAGCGTTACACAGCAGGTAACGGATGTTCATGGATTCGTCTTTCGGCATCAGGCTCCACTTCAGACCGGTAGAGAAGCCCGCGCCGCCACGCCCCTTCAGACCAGAGTCTTTGACCAGCGCGACTATCTCGTCAGGCGACATGCCGCCGAGCGCTTTCTCTGCACCGGCGTAACCGTTTTTGCTGCGGTATTCGTCAATCCACACCGGCTGCTGGTCTTCGCGCATGCGCCAGGTCAGCGGATGCATCTCCGGGGTACGGATGATTTCTTTAGGCGTGTAACCATAGATATTCATGAGTAACGCTCCAGTAACTGACCAATTTCTTCTGGTTTCAGGTAGCTGTGCGTGTCTTCATCGATCATCATCGTTGGGCTCTTATCACAGTTGCCCAGACAGCAGGTTGGCAGCAGGGTAAAACGTCCGTCCGGCGTGGTTTCACCCGGTTTGATATTGAGCTTTTCTTCGATAGCAGCCTGAATACCCTGATAGCCGGTGATATGACACACCACGCTGTCGCAATAGCGGATCACGTGGCGGCCCACAGGCTGGCGGAAGATTTGGCTGTAAAACGTCGCAACACCCTCTACGTCGCTGGCAGGGATCCCCAGCACGTCGGCGATGGCGTAGATTGCACCGTCTGGCACCCAACCGCGCTCTTTCTGCACGATTTTCAGCGCTTCAATCGAGACAGCACGCGCATCTTCGTAGTGATGTTTCTCGTGTTCAATCGCGTCACGTTCAGTCGCGCTCAGCTCAAACGTCTGCTTGTTCGCCTGAGCAGCAAAAGCCGCAGGCGTAGAGACGTTGATGTACTGAACCTCTGAGTCTTTTTTAAGATCTGTCATCGTTAGCGGTCCACATCTGACATTACAAAATCAATACTGCCCAGGTAGACGATCAGGTCCGAAACCAGGCTGCCACGGATAACCGACGGGATCTGCTGCAAGTGCGGGAAGCTCGGCGTACGCACGCGGGTGCGGTAGCTCATGGTGCTGCCATCGCTCGTCAAGTAGTAGCTGTTGATCCCTTTCGTTGCCTCGATCATCTGGAAGGATTCGTTGGCAGGCATAACCGGCCCCCACGAAACCTGCAGGAAGTGGGTTATCAGGGTTTCGATGTGCTGTAGCGTGCGCTCTTTCGGCGGTGGCGTCGTCAGTGGGTGATCGGCCTTGAACGGGCCAGCCGGCATGTTGTCGACGCACTGTTGCAGAATACGCAGGCTCTGACGCATCTCTTCCATTTTCAGCATAACGCGGGAATAAGAGTCGCTGATGCCGTCACCGACCGGAACTTCGAAGTCAAAGTTTTCATAGCCGGAGTACGGACGCCATTTGCGCACGTCAAATTCGATGCCGGTTGCTCGCAGGCCCGCACCGGTGGTACCCCAAGCCAACGCATCTTCTGCGTTGTAGGCAGCAATACCTTTGGAACGACCAATCAGGATGCTGTTTTTCAGCGCCGTCTTCATGTAGGAATCGAGGCGTTTTGGCATCCACTCGAGGAACTCACGCATCAGGCGTTCCCAACCTTTCGGCAGGTCGTGCGCCACGCCACCGATGCGGAACCACGCCGGGTGCATACGGAAACCGGTAATCGCCTCGACGACGTCATAGATTTTCTGACGGTCAGTGAAGGCGAAGAACACCGGCGTCATTGCGCCAACGTCCTGAATGAACGTAGAGATATAAAGCAGGTGGCTGTTAATGCGGAACAGCTCGGAGAGCATCACGCGAATAGTGTTAACGCGATCGCCGACGGTGATTCCGGCCAGTTTTTCAACCGCCAGCACGTAAGGCATTTCGTTAACGCAGCCGCCGAGGTACTCGATACGGTCGGTGTAAGGGATGTAGCTGTGCCAGGACTGGCGCTCACCCATTTTCTCTGCACCGCGGTGGTGATAACCGATGTCCGGAACGCAGTCGACAATCTCTTCCCCGTCGAGCTGCATCACAATGCGGAACGCACCGTGGGCAGACGGGTGGTTAGGACCGAGGTTCAGGAACATAAAGTCTTCGTTTTCGGTGCCGCGCTTCATGCCCCAGTCTTCAGGCTTGAAGGTCAGCGACTCCATCTCGAGGTCTTCTTTCTGCTTGGTCAGCTCGAACGGGTCAAACTCGGTCGCGCGCGCAGGATAGTCTTTGCGCAGCGGATGCCCTTCCCAGGTCTTCGGCATCATGATGCGCGTCAGATGTGGGTGGCCGTCGAAGGTGATACCGAACATTTCCCAGGTTTCACGCTCATACCAGTTGGCATTTGGGTAAACTTTGGTCAGCGTAGGCAGGTGCAAATCGTTTTCAGCCAGCGCGACCTTGAGCATGATGTCGCTGTTGCGTTCGATTGAAAGCAGATGATAGAAAACGGAGAAATCCGCGGCCGGTAAACCGTCGCGGTGGTTACGCAAACGCTCATCCACGCCATGCAAGTCGTACAGCATGACGTAAGGCTTCGGCTGTTTGCGTAAAAAGGTAATGACTTCCAGTATCTGCTCGCGTTTTACCCACACCACCGGGATACCGGTACGGGTCGGCTGAACAGAAAAGGCCTCAGGCCCAAAACGGTTACGCAGCTCGCCGATAACCGGATCATCGAGATGATCGCGGGTTTGCCATGCTGGCTGTGCGAGGTCTTGCGTCGTCAAATCTGTCATATTTTCTCACCACACTAAATGGTCATTTATGCCCAAGGGGAAAAGCGTTTTAGTGCACCGTCGTCTCTAATAATCTTGTCCTGACGGCCTTGCCCCTCAGGGTTGACGAACAGTGTTAAATCTCGTCAGGGGTGCGCAAATTCGTCACGGCAATACGCTCGGCGCGTTTACGCTCTTTTTCAGACTGCATATTGGCGCGATAAACACCCTGGTCACCGACCACCCATGACAGTGGGCGACGCTCTTTGCCGATCGACTCCTGCAGCAGCAGCAGTGCCTGCATATAGGCCTCGGGGCGCGGCGGGCAGCCCGGAATGTAAACGTCTACAGGCAGGAACTTGTCAACGCCCTGCACCACGGAGTAGATGTCATACATGCCGCCGGAGTTGGCGCAGGCACCCATCGAGATAACCCATTTAGGTTCGAGCATCTGGTCGTACAGGCGCTGAATAACCGGCGCCATTTTGGTAAAGCAGGTACCGGCAACCACCATAAAGTCAGCCTGACGCGGTGAAGCACGGATAACTTCCGAGCCAAATCGCGCCACGTCATGCACGGCGGTAAATGACGTTGTCATTTCTACGTAGCAGCATGAGAGACCAAAGTTGAATGGCCAAAGCGAGTTTTTACGACCCCAGTTCACCACGTCATGTAAAGCGTGTTCGAGTTTCCCCATATACACGCTGCGGTTCACTTCCTGCTCAAGAGGGTCGGCAACCGTCTCTTGTTTTTGCAGGGGGTAACGGTCGTTCTCACCGTTTGGGTCTAAGCGGGTGAGCGTATAGTCCATCTTGATGCCTCACTTTTTTATTGGCGATTGCCTTGCGGGTGATTGCTGGTCTTAATGACTGGGCTCGGGATAACCGGGCTAGCTTTCACAGGACCTTTCGAACGAGTCGGGGTCCAGTCAAGCGCGCCGATGCGAACCAGATAAAACAGGCCGGCTAAAAGGATAAAAATGAAAATCGCGGCTTCGACAAAGCCGGTCCACCCACTCTCGCGAATCGACGTAGACCATGCATAGAGATACAGGGCTTCCACATCGAAAATAACGAAGAACATGGCGACCAGATAGAATTTTGCCGAGAGACGCATATGAGTCGTACCCACGGGGGCGATACCCGACTCGAAGGGCGTTTCCGTGTTGCGTCCGCGAACCTTCCCTCCCAGGAAAGCTGCGCCTAACAACATCAGGCAACACAGGCCGACTGCGATTATTAGAAAAACTGCGAGCGCCCAGTTATGAGCGGTGACATCTGTGGCTGTTGACATACTCTATGCTTACTCATCAAAAGTGGCGTGATGCATTTGCTCTTGCCCGGCAACTTGCCTGCCACATCGATTCAAGGGAAGGATTAAGAACCACCAGCGTTCACGGGTTCCCTGCTGACCGATATCACCCCAAACTGGCGGTAATCTCATAGACTCAGGGGTTTAAAAGCGATTATCCAGTGAATTACTGTGGGCTTTTTACCCTTTTCTATAACCTTTTGTCAACTTTGACAAAAGTATCTCTACGTTATTTTACATCTTTAGCATTTTATTAACATAACATGCGAACTTCGACAGCTAAATCGAGTCAGTCAAAAAGTTAAAAAAAAGATGGTGGTTAACGAGAGTCAATGCTTTAGCGCCTACCCCTACTATTGTCGCAGGTATGCCCCATTCTTCCACTCTGGAAACAGGGTTATTTATTGATCCAGGACACGTTTTAGGCAAGATTGCTAAAAAATAAGACAATTATTGAATGAATTTTGTTTAATCATTTAAAATAAAAATGCATTTCATCAAAAAATCTTAGTATCACGACGGAGGATTTGGGCCCCAAAAAGTCCATGATTTGTGTGAGGTGATAGTTGCGTAATGAGACAATTTAAGGGAGTGATTAAGCGGAGTTAAGTCGGGGAAATAGCAGGTTGGTAAAGAAAAACTAATGAGTTGGTTATTTATTGGTCTTTGTAGTTTTCCTGTCCCCGGCCCTGAAGCGTTAACAGGAGGGCGGGGAAAAGGAAAAAAACATTTAGAACGAGTCTACGGCGCTTCTTCGTATTCGTCGTCAACGTTGGCGCGCTGGGCGTAACTATTGAGCGAATAAGGATCGTTGCCTTGTTCAACAGCGTTGAAAATAGCCAGCGCAAGATCGTTGTCACAATGCTGGTTCTTGTACAACACGTATTGCGTGTCCGGCAGTCTCGGCAGGCCGTCCTGCTCACCCAGAACTCTGAGCTCGGGGCTCATCATCTCAATAGGCCGCACCGTAACGCCCAGACCCGCTCGCACCGCAGCACGGATGGCTGAAAGCGTAGAGGCCACGTAGGCAATGCGCCACGGGATCCCGGCCTTGTTGAGGTGCTCAATCGCCATAGAGCGATAAGGGCTAGGTTCATCAAGCAGCACTAACGGCACGCTGTCGCCCGACGGATACGAGAAGTCGGCAGAGCAATACCACAGCGTGGGTGACGTTCTCAGCACGATATGTGGATGATCGGTGGTGGTCATGGTGGTGATCGCCAGATCAACTTCGTCACTTTCAAGCATCGGTAACATAAACGGGCTACGCTTAACCCGCACGTCAATTGACAGCTTCGGATAGATAGAGGTCACTCGGCTCAACAGATAAGGCAGGATGGTATCTGCGGTATCGTCTGAAGCTCCGATGGTCACTCCACCCTGAACGTCGCTATACATTAATGAAGTGCAGGCTTCGTCGTTAAAACGTAATATTTTTCTTGCGTAGCCAAGTAACTGAATACCGTGTTCCGTCAATAACTTATTGCGTCCATGCCTGGCGAACAGTTCTTTACCGACAAGTTGCTCTAGACGTTGCATTTGCTGACTGACAGCCGACTGGGTACGACAAACTGCGGCGGCGGCGGCGGCGAAAGTATTTAAATCAGCGACTGCAACAAAGGTCCTAAGCAGGTCTAGATCTAGATTAAGAATTGGACGATTTGCATTTGTCATAGTTTTTCTTCACTTTTAAAATCTAATAACAAGCTACCCTGGATAGTGCGGTAAAAGAGCCCGCATAATGCAGAATACCAGATCTGAAAGACACTCACTCATTAGATAATGAAGAAATGAGAAATATTTCTGCCTGACAACTCACAATAAAATGATCAGGATTACCGTGCTTTTTCAAATAGTGATTAAATTCAAAGAAATATAATTTCCCATCTGGAAAGCTTGATAATTAGAATCATTAACCTAGCTGTACAATAAGGCTACTAAGGCTCATTTCAACGGCTGCCGAGGCAGGTACGGCGCAGCGCTAGCAATTCGATATATAAATAATTTCTCAAAGGTAAACGACTGAAATCTATTTATTTGGTCTACATGCGGCAAATTGCTTTTGCCGATGTGTTATATCGACGCTGCCTAATAGGACTATTCCTAATCGAGTTTAGTGGGGCTAATCAGCTTCTCGACAGAATATTCATTTATTTAATTCATACTACGCAGACTAATCATCAGAATTATTTAACTAATTACTTACGTTATTATATCGTAAACATGGCTACGCGTTTACCTTTCTGATAACTGTTCAAGTTTCATTTATACACTAATGAAAAACAGAAAAACCGCGATGGCTCGCAGTTTAAGATAAAGCCCATAGCGGCCTAATATTGCTAGCATTGTTCTAATTTTCAAGAAGATGGAATTTATGTGGAAGTATCTTTTTGAATAAATTGAATTATCAGCTGTACACAGTCGAATACACTGTCAACCTGCTATTACCTGCCCTTTCCAGATAATCACACCACAGTAAGCGCAATGGGAAGAACTTAATATCATACATAAGGTTATTTTAGGTGATAGATGTCATAACCCGCGCAGTGCCTGTTGTTTTACGCCAAAGCCCGCATTAGCCCTTCAAAATCCGCCTCTGGAAGAGTAAATTGACGGCTTCGCTATGTTCTACGGCACCTCATCCAGGGAAGAACAGGCTTTACCGCAAAAGGTTCACACTGACTATGTCCCCCATTGAAAAATCCCGCAAACTGGATAACGTTTGCTACGACATTCGCGGCCCAGTGCTTAAAGAAGCAAAGCGTCTGGAAGAAGAAGGCAATAAAGTCCTCAAGCTGAATATCGGTAACCCCGCTCCCTTTGGTTTCGAAGCGCCTGATGAAATTTTAGTCGACGTCATTCGTAATTTGCCGACGGCTCAGGGATATTGTGACTCTAAGGGTCTTTTCTCTGCGCGTAAGGCCATCATGCAGCACTACCAGGCGCGTGATATGCGCGACATTACCGTTGAAGATGTTTACATCGGTAACGGCGTGTCGGAGCTTATCGTCCAGTCGATGCAGGCGCTGTTGAACACCGGCGACGAGATGTTGGTGCCAGCCCCAGATTATCCTCTGTGGACCGCTGCGGTTTCCCTGTCCGGCGGCAACGCGGTGCATTATCTTTGCGATGAAGGGGCGGACTGGTTCCCTGACCTCGAGGACATTCGCGCCAAAATCACGCCGCGCACGCGCGGTATCGTGATAATCAACCCGAACAACCCGACCGGCGCGGTCTACAGCAAAGAGCTGCTGATGGAGATTGTCGAGATTGCGCGCGAGCACAACCTGATCATCTTCTCTGACGAGATCTACGACAAGATTCTTTATGATGAAGCGCAGCATATCTCGATAGCCTCGCTGGCACCTGACTTGCTGACTGTGACCTTTAACGGCCTGTCAAAGACTTACCGCGTTGCCGGTTTCCGTCAGGGTTGGATGGTGCTTAACGGCCCGAAAAAACACGCTAAAGGCTATATCGAAGGCCTTGAAATGCTGGCCTCAATGCGTCTGTGCGCCAACGTACCAATGCAGCATGCGATTCAGACTGCGCTTGGCGGTTATCAGAGCATCAGCGAGTTCATTCAGCCGGGCGGCCGCCTGGTTGAGCAACGCAACGCCGCCTGGGAAATGATCAACCAGATCCCTGGTGTGTCCTGCGTGAAGCCGAAAGGCGCGCTCTACATGTTCCCAAAAATTGACGCCAAGCGCTTCAATATTCACGACGATCAGAAGCTGGTGCTGGATCTGTTACTGCAACAAAAAGTTTTGCTGGTGCAGGGTTCAGCGTTCAATTGGCCCTACCCGGATCACGTGCGAATTGTCACACTGCCGCGCGTAGACGAGCTGGAAATGGCCGTCGGGAAGCTAGGACGTTTCCTGGAAACCTATCGCCAATAATGCCCATCACCTTTCAAGGTGCAGAAGCACGACGCCCTGTACCTTGAAATCTTTTGGGCATCTGAATTATGTGTAAGAATGGGGCTCTGTTTACTGATGTAAGAGAGTCCTATGAGTCAAAGTCACTTTTTTGCCCATCTTTCGCGCCTTAAACTCATTGGTCGCTGGCCTCTCATGCGCAACGTGCGCACGGAAAACGTGTCGGAACACAGCCTGCAGGTTGCCTTTGTGGCCCACGCGTTGGCGCTCATCAAAAATCGTAAATTCGACGGTAACCTCAACGCAGAGCGAGTGGCGTTATTGGCCATGTATCACGACGCAAGTGAAGTGCTGACGGGTGATATGCCGACGCCCATCAAATACTACAATCCACAAATAGCACACGAATACAAAAAGATAGAAAAAATAGCCCAGCAGAAACTCATCGAGATGCTGCCGGAAGAGTTTCAAGACGACTACCGAACGCTTATCGACGAACATCACTTTAGTGAAGAAGAGAAGAAGACGGTCAAACAGGCTGACGCACTTTGCGCCTATCTGAAATGCCTGGAGGAACTCTCGGCGGGCAATACCGAGTTCTCGATGGCCAAAGCCAGGCTAGAGAAAACGTTGTCGGAGAGGCAGAGTCCCGAGATGGACTACTTTATGGCGGTCTTCATCCCGAGCTTCAGTCTGTCGCTTGACGAGATAAGCCAGGATTCCCCGCTTTAAGAAACGCCCTTTTGCTCCCCGAGAAATTGGGGAGCGATACTTACATCGTTTCAGGCATTAATAATGCGCGCAATCTCTACCGCACTGAGATGATACTGACGTGGGCAACCGTGCCAGACCGCCAACATGCGCTGATACTTCTCCCACATTTTGGTCTGTGCATTGAAACCATGCGTTCCCGCATCGAAATCAGTGTAGCGCCCTTCACTGTTTACCATAAAGCGCACATAGCTGAGGTAGCGGGATTCAGTAGCGGCATCAAAGCCAAGAAACTCCAGCCGACGGGGATCGACACCCGGTGCGTCTTCAAGATTCGAAAAAGATACCTGCATCGCGTGGTGCATTTCCATGATATCGATGAGGGTGCGGCAAGTGTCCTCGGTCAACGCACCAAAGTCTTTGTCGAGCTCGCGCATTTGTAGCCCGAAGCCACGTTCAACGATGGTTTGCAAACGGCGGTAGCGGTCCGCGTTTGCGGGATCCATGATAGTCATCATTTGATACTGATTCGACAAGATCAACCGCTGAGCGTGGGTCATTTCCATCATCGTATACCTCAAAAAGCCAGAATGAGCAAAGCATGACACAGCGCCGTCATTGGCGAAATATCAACCAGCTCATTCTTTGATTTGAACCACGATTCAGAACGAATTCTTTCTTTAAATGTCGTCCAGGAAGGTTTTATCCAGCTGTTTAAACGCGCGCTTGAGCACCTCGGCGAGGGACTGATAGGTGGGTACGCCCTCGATCGGTGCTAATGCCTGGCCGGCTTCAATCAGCTTGTGGCGAACTTCGTGGAACCAGCCGAGCAGCGTAGGCGGCAGAGGAGTTACAGAGCGACGTCCCAACCACCAGAGTCCCTGCATAGGCAGGCTACAGGCGAAGATAGAGGTGGCGACCGCAGGACCAAGCTGTCCGCCTAACGCAATTTGCCAGGCCAGCGTAAACACCGCCAGAGGCGGCATGAAACGCACACCGAAACGGGTGGCCGTAGAGATTCGGTTTTCCGGAAACACAGGAGCAAGGCGTTTGTCTGAGGGCCACGTCTTCATGTAGTGCTGACCGCGCTGGAAAATGTGAAACCAACCGACTGAACCCGATGGCTTACTAGACATGCTGCACCTCAACATCTTGGAATTTAAAAAATAGTTGCAAAACTAAAAATATATTTTATCACATACAAATATATTTTGTTTTTATCAAAACCTATCGGTATCCTAGCCCAGCCCTTTGGGGCTCACTATGGATAGCGAATTAACCCTATTATTACAGCTTGTACAACTAGCTTTACCGCATTTTACTCTGCGCCGCTTCGCTTGGGAAACAGACACGGGCAATTGAACGAATAGGCGAGAACTTACTCAAACAAGCGAACAAGTTCGTTTAAAACACCCCGTACGGCTGCTTACTGAGCGCTAAGGAACAAATCATGCCATTAAACTGTCTGAGCATGATGTTAATCATAAATCCCGACAGCATAGTGCGCTACGCTTAGGGAAATATGCTATTGAGTTAACCTTGCGTTTTGATACTTAACAGCACCAATCCAATAAATAGGTACTTCCATGTCAAGTAAGTTAGTTCTGGTTCTTAACTGTGGTAGCTCATCACTTAAGTTTGCCATAATCGATGCCGTCAACGGCGAAGAACACATTTCAGGTCTGGCCGAATGCTTCCATCTTCCAGAAGCCCGCATCAAGTGGAAACTCGATGGCAGCAAGCATGAAGCTGCTTTAGGCGCCGGGGCCGCACATAGTGAAGCCTTGAAGTACATTGTTAATACTATTTTTGCAGAAAAGCCAGAGTTGTCTGCCAATCTGGTGGCCATCGGTCACCGCATTGTGCACGGCGGCGAGAAACTGACGCAGTCTGCCGTGATTGATGCTGTGGTATTGCAGGGTATCAAAGATTCTATCCCATTTGCACCGCTGCATAACCCGGCTCACCTGATTGGTATTGATGAGGCGTTGAAATCCTTCCCTAAATTGGCTGATAAAAATGTTGCGGTATTCGACACCGCCTTCCACCAGACCATGCCGGAAGAGTCTTACCTCTACGCCCTGCCGTACAAGCTCTATAAAGACCACCACATTCGTCGCTACGGCGCGCACGGCACCAGCCATTACTATGTCACTCAGGAAGCAGCAAAAACGCTGGGCAAACCGGTTGATGAAGTTAACCTCATCACCTGCCATCTGGGTAACGGCGGTTCTGTCAGTGCCATTCGTAACGGTAAATGCGTTGATACCTCAATGGGCCTGACGCCGCTCGAAGGACTGGTCATGGGCACGCGCAGCGGTGATATCGATCCTGCGATTGTCTTCCACCTGCACGACGCGCTGGGCATGAGCGTCGATCAGATAAACAAAATGCTGACCAAGGAATCCGGCCTGCTGGGCCTGACCGAAGTTACCAGCGACTGCCGCTACGTTGAAGACAACTACGGAACCAAAGAAGATGCCAAGCGTGCGATGGACGTCTTCTGCCACCGTCTGGCGAAATACATCGGCGGCTACACCTCGCTGATGGAAGGCCGTCTTGACGCTATCGTCTTCACCGGCGGTATCGGCGAAAACGCCGCGCTGGTGCGTGAGCTGACGCTGAACAAGCTCGGCCTGCTCGGCTTCGAAATCGACCACGAGCGCAACCTTGCAGCGCGCTTCGGCAAAGCCGGTGAAATCAATAAAGAAGGCACCCGCAAAGCGTTGGTTATCCCAACCAACGAAGAGTTGGTCATCGCACAAGACGCTGCGCGTCTGACCGCATAAATATGTTCCCCCACTGCCAGCCTCTGCTGGCAGTGTTGTTTTCACAGCAGGCAGGCTTGCCTTTCACTGCGCAAGCCGCTGCCTGAAATCGTCGAAGAGGTTTGCCGTGTCTCGTACAATTATGTTGGTTCCAATTGGCAATAGCGTGGGTCTGACCAGCGTTAGCCTGGGCGTTATCCGTGCCATCGAACAGAAAGGCGTAAGCCTGAGCGTGTTCAAGCCGGTCTCTCAGCCGCGTTCCGGTGGCGATGCTCCCGATCAGACCACCACCATTATCCGCGCCAATTCCAATATCACAGCGGCCGAACCGCTCAAGATGAAGCATGTACAAAGCCTGCTGAGCTCTAATCAGCAGGACGTGCTGATGGAGGAGATTGTCGCCAACTACCACGCCAATACCAAGAATGCCGAAGTGGTACTGGTTGAAGGCCTGGTCTCGACCCGCACCCATCAGTTTGCCAGCGCGCTGAACTACGAAATAGCCAAGACCCTGAACGCTGAAATCGTCTTCGTTATCGGTCAGGGCAATGACAGCGCGTCCCAGCTCAAGGACCGCATCGAGCTGGCCCGCAGCGTGTTTGGCGGCAGCAAGAATAAAAACATCACTGGCGTTATCATCAATAAGGTCAATGCACCGGTCGACGATCAGGGCCGCACCCGCCCTGATCTGTCAGAAATCTTTGATGACTCCGACAAAGCCAACTTCGCGCATGTAGATATCGAGCAACTGGTGGCGATGAGCCCGATGCCTGTTCTGGGCAGCATTCCCTGGAGCTTTGAAATGATTGCCGTGCGCGCTATCGACATGGCGAAGCACCTCGACGCACGCATTATCAACGAAGGCGATATTCACACCCGTCGCATCAAGTCCGTGACCTTCTGCGCGCGCAGCATTCCGAACATGCTTTCCCTGTTCCGCCCAGGCTCACTGCTGGTGACCTCCGCCGACCGTCCTGACGTGCTGGTTGCCGCCTGTCTGGCCGCCATGAACGGCATTGAGCTCGGCGCGATTCTGCTTACCGGCGGTTATCCGGTGGATGAACGCATTCAGCAACTCTGCGCCCGTGCTTTCGAGACCGGCCTGCCGGTATTCATGGTTGACAGCAACACCTGGCAGACCTCGCTGAACCTGCAAAGCTTCAGCCTCGAAGTCCCGGCCGATGACCACCAGCGCGTTGAGAAGCTGCAAACCTATGTGTCTTCACATATTAACGCAGACTGGATCAACTCACTGAGCGCCCATTCAGAGCGTTCACACCGCCTGTCGCCGCCTGCATTCCGCTATCAGCTGACCGAGCTGGCGCGTAAGGCCGGTAAGCGCATCGTGCTGCCAGAAGGCGACGAGCCGCGCACCGTCAAAGCGGCTTCGCTGTGTGCAGAGCGTGGTATCGCCGAATGTGTGCTGCTAGGCAATCCTGACGAAATCAAACGCGTCGCCGCCGCGCAGGGCATAGAATTAGGTGCCGGCATCCAAATCGTAGATCCGCTTCAGGTTCGCGAAGAGTACGTTGCCCGCCTCGTCGAGCTGCGCAAGAGCAAAGGCATGACCGAAGTCGTGGCCCGTGAACAGTTGGAAGACAACGTGGTGCTGGGTACGCTGATGTTGGAAAAAGGCGAAGTAGACGGACTGGTTTCCGGCGCGGTTCACACCACCGCTAACACCATTCGTCCGCCGTTACAGCTTATCAAAACCGCACCGGGCAGCTCGTTGGTGTCTTCCGTATTCTTCATGCTGCTGCCGGACCAGGTACTGGTTTATGGCGACTGTGCGATCAACCCGGATCCGACCGCCGAACAGCTTTCCGAAATCGCCATTCAGTCTGCCGATTCAGCTGCCGCCTTCGGAATCGAACCCCGCGTTGCGATGATCTCTTACTCCACCGGTAACTCCGGTGCCGGTAGCGACGTTGAGAAAGTGCGCGAAGCGACCCGTCTGGCGCAGGAGAAACGTCCGGACCTGATCATCGACGGCCCCTTGCAGTATGACGCGGCTATCATGGCCGACGTGGCGAAATCCAAAGCACCAAACTCACCGGTGGCGGGTCAGGCAACCGTGTTCATCTTCCCAGACCTCAACACCGGCAATACAACCTACAAAGCGGTACAACGTTCTGCGGACCTGGTTTCTATCGGCCCGATGCTGCAAGGCATGCGCAAGCCGGTTAACGATCTGTCTCGCGGTGCGTTGGTTGACGACATCGTCTATACCGTGGCTCTGACCGCAATCCAGTCCGCTCAGGCTGATGAAGCGGTTGCGGTAAAATAAGCAATAAACGCCAACCTTAAGGCCGGTCAATGACCGGCCTTTTTTATGTCTTAATGAAAGAAGTTAAGTACGTGGCCATAAATCAGCCCAACGCTGATGATGTCGGCGTCGCTAAAGGTAACGTTCTGCAAACCATAGCTGCCCAGCAACGGCAGTAAAAGTGCAGGCAGTAGGGTTATCAGCAGGCCGTGAAATACGCCGCCGATGACGGCCCCTCGCCTTCCGCCTACCGCGTTGGCAAAAATACCCGCCGTACCACCGGCAAAGAAGTTGGTCAACATGCCTGGCAGGATCATCGCCAGCCCCACGTTCGGAAATAAAAACATGCCGATAATCGAGCCGACGGTGGTACTGATAAAACCGATAATCACCGCATTGGGCGCATACGGGAACAGCACCGGGCAGTCCAGTGCGGGAATGGCATTAGGCACGATGCGCAGTGCAATACCGCGAAAGGCCGGGATGATTTCGGCCAGCAGCAGGCGTACGCCCGCGAGCAGCACATAGACCCCCACGACAAACTGCACCGACTGCAAAAACGCGAATACCAGATAACTGACGCCCTTAGAATACTGCGCCACCACCTCAGGACCCGCAGCAATCGTCGGGATGAGGTAAATGGGGATCATCACCACCATCATCGATAAATAGGTATCTTGCAGGAAGGAGAAGGCGCTCGGCAGCTCAATATCTTCGGTACTTTTACTGACGTCGCCGGTCAGCTTCGCCACGCCGGCCTGCACCAGATACCCCAGCGTGCAGAAATGGCCCAGCGCGATATCGTCTGAGCCGGTTATCTTTCGCACGATAGGCTGTGCCAGCGCAGGCATGCCTACCGCCATCAACCCAGCGATGCCGCCACCGACAAGAATAAGCTCGGTGCCGCGCAGTCCGCCCATGTAGCCGACAACCGAGCAGACCGTCGCCATCCACAGCGACGCCTGGCCGGTGAGAAAAATGTACTTAACGCGGGTGAAGCGGGCGACAAGAATATTGATGATAAATGCCAGCACCATGATAAGCGCGGTTTCTCGACCCAAAGTCTGCTGAGCGATACCGGCAATCGACCCCACGTCGGTCACGACGCCACGCATGTTGAAACCTTTCTGGAAAACTTCACCCAGAAAGTTCAGCGCTCCAACGATAATGTTGGCTCCGGCGAGCAGCACCAGAAAGCCAAGCAGCGTTTTTAACGTGCCGGTGATAATCTGACCGACGTTTTTTTTCAGCGCAATAAGCCCCACCATAGCGATAAGGGCAATGAGTATCGAGGCCTGGCCTAAAACGTCATTCACAATAAAATATAAAAAAGACATCCCCTTCCCTCGCGATTAAAGGCAATTATAAACTCTCTCATTTTTATTTTCGGCGAGACTTAATTTAAATATCCCATCTCTTTTAATACCGGCGTTAACTTCTCGGTTATTTCCTTCTTATCAATCAGGCGCTTTAAATAGATAACGGTTGAACTAAGCGTGTAGTTCTCGAATTGAGATTTAAAATTGGATCCGGTCATAATAATATCGGCACGCGTAGAGGCTGCGCTTGAAATATCACAGTGAGACAACGCCGCCTTAATGCCCATATCCTTCAACGCCGCCTCAATACTCATCTCACAGGCGAAACTGCTGCCGAGGCCCGCACCGCATACTGCTAATATCGTTAAAGATTTCATGGCTTACCCTCGCATCTTATGCCTTACCCAAGATTAGATGTCGTTTGCTAATCATCATAAAAATTTATTACTGCTATTTTTTTTCTGCCCGCTGCCTTATTTTAAGACAGCGTTTACAGGCCCGAGACGGAGGGGCGCAGGGCGTGAAAGAGTCATCATTACCTAAATTTAATAATATTCAGTATGCTTTCAAATTCGCAAATAACTGTGATGCAAACCACAAAGATAGCGCTATCATTTTAGTCGATCGTTTTTTGTGATAGCGCTATCAAAAAAGCCTGCCCGCCTTAGCTTATTTTCATCCAGAGTGGCTATGATAGAATTGTAAATTAATCATTCTGCGCAGAGGATTAATTCAGTCTCGTCGGCCATTGTTCGGATGTTCATGAAGAAAAGTCAGGAGTGAAAATGGAGCCGAGAAAACGCCGCAGTACCGGACGGGCCACGCTGGCCGATGTCGCGAAACGGGCTAGCGTCGGGACAATGACCGTTTCACGCGCGCTACGACAGCCGGATAGGGTCTCCGACAAGCTCAGGGAGAAGATTTTCTCTGCGGTAGCCGAGCTGGGTTACATCCCTAATTATTCGGCCAGTGCGCTCGCATCGGCGTCTTCGAACGTTGTGGCGGTCGTCACCTCGTCGCTGACGGAATATGGGCATGCCGAGATGATTGCCGGCGTGCAGGAAGTGCTGATTCCGGCGGGCTATCAGCTGATGCTGGCCGAGTCGCAGAATCAGGAAGAACGCGAACAGAAACTGCTTGAAACCTTCATGTCCTATAATTTGGCGGCGGTCATTTTGTTTGACGCGCGGCACACCGACAGCACCTACGAGCTGCTTTCACACGCACAACTGCCGGTCGCAGAATTGGGCGCCACCGTGGATAATCCTTTGGATATCAACATCGGTATCGACAACGCCTCGGCGGTTTACAGACTAACCGAACATCTTATTTCTCTGGGGTACAGCAAAATTGGCCTGATGTGCGCGGCGCAAAAGCAGTGGGTGTCGCAACAACGTTTGCGCGGCTGGCATCGCGCCATGCTAGACAATAATCTATCAACTACGCGGGTCATCAGCACACATGCACCGTCGAACTTTAGTACGGGTGCTAACCTGCTGCCGGAGCTAGTGCTGAACTGGCCAGATATGGACGCTCTAATCTGCAGCAGCGACGAGCTGGCCTGTGGCGCGATATTTGAGTGTCAGCGCCGCAAGATTCGGGTGCCTAAAGATCTGGCCATTGTGGGATTTGGCGATAGCGACGTTGGCAAAGTATGCCAGCCACCGCTGACAACGGTCGCAGTACCGCATCGCGAGATTGGCGTTCAGGCGGGGATAGCGCTGCTTGAGCGGCTTCAGGGAGAGGAGGCGTCGGCGCAAAAGCCAATTGTTTCCGCACTGTGTAAGCGGGAAAGTTGCTAATGCAGACACGCTAAATCGTGGTCAGCGTGTCTGCAAGGGAAGCGCGAAATTACTCTTCGACGCTCAGCGGTTTGCCGTGATCTTTTTCGTTGTTACGGCTCATCCACAGCGAGAGTGCTTTCAGCGAATCAGGGGTGAACTCATCGCAGCGTGCGGTGATTTCTTCGGGTTTCATCCAGCGCACTTCATCGACTTCTTCTTCCTGTAGCGCAAAGGGGCCGTGGGAAACGCAGCTAAACAACGATCCCCACACCCGGCAGTTGTCTTGTTCGAAATAAAACGCACCATGTTCAGCAAAAGGTACACCGGCAATGCCCAACTCTTCTTCTGCTTCGCGACGGGCGGAATCGAGGATATTTTCCCCGCTCTGCACCACGCCGCCCGCTGTCGCATCAAGCCAACCAGGATAGAAATCTTTTGTTTCGGTTCGACGCTGAATCAAAATATTTCCCATGCCATCATGAACCACGATGTAGCTGGCGCGATGACGTAAGTTTTGAGCGCGCATCTGATGGCGGCTGGACTGGGCAATCACCTCGTTTTCTTCATTAACGATATCAACCCACTCGTCGCTGCTGCCGGTGTTTTGCTCTTGGTTCGTCATCCTATGAAACCTTCTCTATTGCGCGGAATGTTGCGCTGTGATTTTTCAATGAGTCACTGATTCTATCCGGCTCATGGGGATCGCTTCAATAGCAACAGATGCGTTAGTAATATGTAAAACCTATGTCAAAGGCCACGGTAATCCATCAGACTAGTCTGACATAGGCTGCTATCATTAGCAGTTATATTAACCTTATGGGTATTCTTCAACACTGTCACACTCAATTGAGTTAAGCGTTCGCATCCAGCCCCATCGGTATTGACTCATAAAGCACTGATGGACCATTAAAAAAATACGCAGGAGGCAATTATGATCGACCTTTATTATGCACCAACACCAAACGGCCATAAAATAACCCTATTTCTGGAGGAGTCGGGACTTCCCTATCGACTTCATCGCGTTGATATCAAATCCGGTGACCAGTTTCTCCCTGCCTTTCTCGCAATATCCCCCAACAACAAAATCCCCGCTATTGTAGACAGCCAACCGGTAGACGGCGGCGTGCCTCTGAGCCTGTTTGAGTCGGGTGCCATTTTGCAATATCTGGCCGAGAAGACCGGCAAGCTGCTGAGTAAGGAGCTGCGCGAGCGCACCAACACTCTACAATGGTTGTACTGGCAGGTCGCAGGCTTTGGCCCGATGCTGGGACAAAACAGCCATTTTACGCATTTCGCTCCCCAGCCGGTGCCTTACGCCATCGAGCGTTATCAGCAAGAGACAAAGCGCCTCTACGGCGTGCTGAATACCCAGCTGGAGAAACACGCGTATCTCTCGGGCGAACATTACAGCATTGCCGATATTGCCACCTATCCTTGGGCGTTGATTCATGAGCGCCAACGCATTGATCTGGCTGACTATCCGGCAGTTCGCAACTGGGTAGAACGCATTAAAAACCGCCCGGCTACCGTTAAAGCCTACTCTCTGGCCGACGCCAGCTAAGGCTTTGTGCCCCCGGTTCCGGGGGCGTTTTGTTCTGCCTATCCCGCCCCCTTTCCTGATAAATAACGCGTTCTGTAGATAATTAACTACAGGATGTGCTCTGTATCGCGTGTTACCTGGCTGACATAAACTATGCTGACTAGCAGAGCACAGATAGTAATATCAGCAAGTTAATTGGAGGCAGACTATGAAGATTTTGATAACCGGTGCCAGCGGGCTGATTGGGCGTCGTTTGACCGAGACTCTCCTGAGTCAGTCTCATCAAGTCACTGCATTGACGCGCGCACCTGAGCGGGCGGCCAAACTTCTCGGCCCTCAGGTGCAGCTCTGGAATACGCTGGCGGACAAGACATCGCTGGACGGTTTTGACGCGGTCATCAATTTGGCCGGTGAACCTATTGCCGACAAGCGCTGGACCAAAGATCAGAAACAGAAACTCTGCGACAGCCGCTGGCAGTTGACCGAAAAGCTTGCTGCGCTGATTAATGCCAGCACAAATCCACCGTCGGTATTTATCTCGGGTTCTGCAGTTGGCTATTATGGCGATCAGGGTCAGGCGGTGGTCGCTGAGGACGAGCCGCCGAACAAACAGTTCACCTGGCAGCTTTGCGCCCGATGGGAGGCGCTAGCGCTGGCGGCGGAAAGCGAGAGAACTCGCGTCTGCCTGCTGCGTACCGGCGTGGTGCTCTCCCAAAAGGGCGGCGCGCTGTCTAAGATGGTGTTGCCTTTCCGCGCCGGTCTGGGGGGGCCCTTCGGCGACGGCCAGCAGTATATGCCGTGGATACATATCGACGACATGGTTAACGCCATCCTCTTCCTGCTTAATCATGAAACCTTAAACGGCGCATTCAATCTGGTGTCACCTTACCCGGTGCGCAACGATCAATTTAGCGCGCTGCTGGGTGAAATTCTGCATCGCCCGTCGTTTATGCGCGTTCCGGCGAGCGTGGTGCGACTGCTGATGGGAGAATCTGCGATTCTGGTGTTGGGCGGCCAGCGGGCCATCCCCCAACGGCTTGAGGATGCCGGATTTGAATTTCGTTATACCGAGTTGAAACCGGCCTTAGAGGATGTGTTAGAAAAATAAAACTTTCCGGGTTCTTTTGAAGGGAGCGGTCTTTTCGGGCAAAGACATGCGCTTCGCTTACTGGGCCGTCGCTCAGTAAGCGAAGTTTAAAAGCGGCTCTTATGGCAGCCGCCTTGAAAAAGTGCCTGCGGGCTGCTAAGCCCCTATTTCACTGATGTTTGGTAGAAGATGTGCTTCCCAAACGGATCAATTTCGTAGCCGGTCACTTCTTTGCGCACCGGTTCAAAGATTTTCGAGTGGGCAATCATAATTGCCGGCGCTTCGTCGTGCATGATCTGCTGCGCCTGTTGGTAAAGCGCCACACGCTTGTCGTGGTCGGTGGTTAAACGCGCTTGCTCGATAATTTTGTCAAACGCCGGATCGCACCATTTCGCCGAGTTAGAACCGCCGTTGGCCGCCTTACAGGTAAACAATGGAGCGAAGAAGTTATCCGGGTCACCGTTCGCCGTCGTCCAGCCCATTAGCGCGGCCTGGTGCTCGCCATTACGGATGCGCGTCTGATACTCGGCCCATTCATAGCTGACAATGTGCGCCCTGACGCCAATCTTCGCCCAGTCTGACTGAATCATCTCGGCCATGCGGCGCGCGTTAGGGTTGTAAGGACGCTGTACCGGCATCGCCCACAGATCGATATCAAATCCATTCGGATACCCGGCCTCCGCCAGCAGCGCCTTGGCTTTTTCCGGCGAGTACGGATAGTCCTGCATCGTCTTGTCTTCACTGCTCCATACGTCCGGCGGCAGCAGACTCTTAGCGACTGTGCCGGTCCCCTGGAATACGGCATCGATAATCGCCGCCTTGTCCACCGCCATCGTCAGCGCCTGACGCACCTTGACGTTATCCAGCGGTTTTTTCTGCGTGTTAAATGCCAGGAATCCGGTGTTCAGACCCGATTTGCTGAGCAACGTAATATCTTTATTGTCACCGAGACGCTTGAGGTCTGCCGGATTCGGGAAAGGCATTACCTGGCACTCGTTCTTCTCAAGCTTGGCCATACGCACTGAAGCATCCGGCGTGATGCTGAAAATCAGGCGATCAATCTTGGATTTACCCTGCCAATACTGTGGGAAGGCCTTGTAGAGAATGCGCGTGTCTTTCTGATACTGCACCAGTTCAAACGGACCGGTGCCGACCGGGTCGGTATCGACTTTTTGCGGCGTGCCGGCCTTCAGCATGTTGTCCGCGTATTCCGAGGAAAGAATCGAGGCAAAATACCAGCCGAGATCTGCGATAAATGGCGCTTCGGGACGCGACAGATTGAAACGCACGGTGTAATCATCAACGCGGTCAATGCTTGAAATCAGATGGCCCATATCCAGACTGTCGAAGTTCAGATAGGTGCCGTTAGAAACGTTGTGATAAGGGTTATTAGGATCTTTCTGGCGCATGAACGAGAAAATCACGTCATCAGCGTTGAAATCCCGCGTTGGGGTAAACAGTTTATTGCTCTGGAACTTCACCCCTTTACGCAAATGGAAGGTGTAAGTCTTACCGTCCGGGCTGATATCCCAGCTTTCTGCCAGGCTTGGGATCAGTTCGGTCGTCCCGGTCTTGAAATCCACCAAACGGTTGTAGATAGGCACCGCGCTGGCGTCAACGTTGGTTCCAGAAGTATAAAGTTGAGGATTGAAAATGTCCGGCGAGCCTTCGGAGCAATAAACCAGCGTCTGTGCCGATGCCCCTGCGACCATCGCCAGGGCTAAAAGTCCGGTGGTCAGTTGTGCTATTTTTTGTTTCATGCGTTTCCCTGTCAGAAAGATATTTGGCTAATTAATTCGTTAGTACGCAATTCAAAAACAGACTACCATTCACAATAAACTTAGTAATACTCTGTTATATATGAAAATCTTATAGATAAACAACCAGAGGTTAGGATGTCGACTCAAATTGCCAAGCAGCTCACTGAACGCTTCTTCCGTTACCTGTCCGTTACTAGCCAAAGCGACCCCAAAGCCACCGCTCTGCCGAGCACGCCGGGGCAGCAAGAGTTAGCAAACCTTCTCGCCGAAGAGCTAAAAACACTGGGGCTGGAGAATATCGAGATTGACCAGCACGCGACCGTCACCGCCGTGAAACCGGGCACCAAAAAAGGCGGTCCGCGCATTGGTTTTATCACCCACATTGACACCGTTGACGTCGGACTGAGCCCGGATATTCACCCGCAGACGCAGGTATTTAACGGCGACGATGTGTGCCTGAATGCCGAAAAAAATATCTGGCTGCGTACCGATGAGCATCCTGAAATTCTTCCGTACAAAGGTGAGGAGATCATCTTCAGCGACGGTACCAGCGTGCTCGGCGCAGACAACAAGTCGGCAGTCACCGTGGTGATGACGCTGTTGGAAAACCTGACCGAACAGGAGCAATACGGAGATATCGTCGTGGCGTTTGTGCCGGATGAAGAGATTGGCCTGCGCGGCGCCAAGGCACTGGACCTGCGCCGTTTTGACGTCGATTTCGCTTACACCATCGACTGCTGCGAACTCGGCGAAGTGGTGTATGAAAACTTCAACGCCGCGTCGGCGGAAATCACCTTTACCGGCGTGACGGCGCATCCGATGTCGGCCATTGGCGTGCTGGTCAACCCTCTGTTGATGGCCCACGATTTCATCAGCCACTTCGACCGCGAAGAAACGCCAGAAAAAACGAAGGATCGTGAAGGCTATGTTTGGTTCAATGACATCAGCGCCAACCAGCAAGCGGCGACGTTGAAAGCCTCAATTCGCGATTTCGACAGCGCCAGCTTTGCCGCGCGTAAAGCGAAAATTCAAGACGTGGTGAAGATTATTGCCGAGCAATACCCAACCGCGAAGGTGTCGGTCGAGATAAGCGATACCTACAGCAATATCAGCAGCGCTATCAGGGAAGATCGTCGCGCTATTGACTTGATTTTTGAGGCATTGAAAGAAATTAAGGTCGAGCCTAAAGTTATCCCGATGCGTGGAGGCACCGACGGTGCGGCGCTCTCGGCTAAAGGCCTGCTAACGCCGAACTACTTTACTGGCGCACACAATTTCCATTCTAAATTTGAGTTCCTGCCGGTAAATTCCTTCGTGAAGTCCTACGAGCTGACCAAGGCGCTGTGCCTGTTGGCGGCAAAAAGCTAATTCGTGATAAAAAATTTCGCCCCACAGACGGTTTATGGGGCGAAATAATTTTAGTCCATCAGGACACGGACCTCGCGGTACTGCGGGTCATCGGCCCGAACTCTTTCTGCGTAAATTGAATGTAGAGCGTCAGCAAGAAGGCCAAAATGTAGAGCGCGCTATAGGCAAAGACAACGCCTTTCACTCCGACGAACGGCAGCAATAACGTCGCGATTGCCGGTGCAAAGAAGTTGCTCAGCCCGGCCGACAGATTACATACCGATATCGCCGCCCCCTTGTGCTCGGGTTCGAGTGCAGGAAACAGTGCGGTCATCGGCACAAAAGCCGCCGTCGATGCGCCTAGCAAAGTGGCCCCCAGCGCCGCTATCCAGAAGTTATCGCCAAAGTAGACAGGCAGATAGTAAAACGACAGGCTAAATACCGCGCAGCCAATACAGCCATACCAGCGTATTAATCGCAGCATTCCCCATTTTTGCGACATGATCCCCCAAAAAACGTTAAACACGATAGTCGAGAAGAAGAAGATTGCCCATATTTGCAGCCAGTCTGGCATCGTGAAGCCCAGATCGCCCACAAACAGCAGCGGCATAATAATCGCAAACCCGTAAAGCGAAAGCGTATTAATAATCCTGACGACGCTGGCCAGTGCAATATTTTTATTACTCACCAGCAGCGTAACGGCGCGGCTCATTTCGCTAAACTTTTCACGGGTAGATAAATCGAGCAAATGGGTTGAGGTTTTAATATTTTTAAGAGACACCATCGCAAGCATTCCTCCCGCGCACACCCAGACCAGCGAGAACCATAAAACATTAAGCTCGCCAATATGAACGATAATCAGACTCGGCAAATAACTGCCTATTACACCGATGCCTAATGAATATGCAGCCCAGAACCACCCACATGCCGATCCAACTAATTCCTCACGCACGTTGTGAACAATAACTACTATGAATGAATAAAGAAATAATGGATAGGCAAGCCCACGTATTCCATAAAACAGTAAAATAAAATAGTAGTTCTTTTGTGTAAGACCAAAAATCATGAACAGCACGTGGAAAACGACCCACATTAAAAAGCCTATTTTCATCGCCTTCTGTGGCGTAATCACCTCGGCGATAACGCCAGAAGCCCAGGCAGCAAGCGCCGCGCAAAGGCCATAAACCGTGAAGGCGAAGGTCGCCTGCGCCGGTGAAAAACCAATTTCAACGATATATTTTGACAGGAAAGCCAGCTCAAAACCGTCGCCGGTCATGAATAAAAAGATGGCGATATAGCCCCAAAGCAAGTTTTTGGGCAGCCCCATCCAGTGGTCTGTATTCGCTTTCATCCTAAGCCCTTGTTGTAATAAATTGATGGTTGTAAACAGGCGACAATAAGTCAATGGCATGGAGAAGTTTCCACAAATAAATTTTATAAATCGTTTCTGGAAAAGTCTCGCACCCTCCATCTAATCAACAGTAGGCCTATCAAGGTCAACAGAATATTCTCATTATCAAGAAGCCAGTCACACAATAAGCCATCAACTCAACGACAAATACATTAGACAAGTAAAACACCTTATTAAAGAGAGCCAATAAGATCGCCAAATGAATATTAGCTTAACGAAAAGAATAAAGGTGACGACGATCTAAAATAACAACCAAAATGTTGAAGAAAATAATTTTAAAAACTACGGTATAAGCACCAATAAAAATACAATAAGGTCAAAAATGAATATATTACCTCAACGAATTAAACAACTCGTTAATTACGGTCCGCGTGATTATCGCCTGGTTTCAGATGCGCCTCTACCGACACCCAAGGCCCGTGAGCTATTAATCAAGATCAGTGCCTGCGGCGTCTGCGCCTCTGACGTTCACTGCCACGGCGGCGCACCGATGTTCTGGGGCAGCGCGACCGCCCCTTCATGGGTTAAACCACCGGTCGTCCCCGGGCATGAATTTTTTGGTGAAGTCGTCGGCTATGGGGAAGGTGCGCTGGAGCATTTCAGCGTCAAGATGGGTGACCGGGTTATCGCGGAACAAATCGTACCCTGCGAACAATGCCGTTTCTGTAAAAACGGCCAATACTGGATGTGCGAGAAGCACGATATCTACGGTTTTCAGAACGAGGACGCTAACGGCGGCATGTGCGAATACATGTTGTTCAAACCCACCAGCCGCGTTCACAAAATCCCAGACTCACTCACTCGCAACGAATGCGCGCTGATCGAGCCTTTCGCCTGTTCCATTCACGCCGTCAATCGCGGAGACATCCAGTTCAACGACGTCGTGGTGCTGTCGGGTGCAGGTCCGCTGGGGCTGGGCATGGTACAGGCAATTCGCCTCAAAACACCTAAGCTGTTAATTGTCCTCGACACTATCCCCGAGCGCCTGCGGCTGGCAAAAGGGTTCGGTGCCGACCTGGTGATGAACCCGCTCGAGGAAGACGTGGTGGCGAAAGTGAAAGCCCTGACCGACGGCTATGGCTGTGACGTGTACATAGAAGCCACGGGTAATCCGGCGAGTGTCCCACAGGGTCTGCAAATGATCCGCAAGATGGGCCGCTTCGTTGAATTCAGCATGTTCAGCAAAGAGACCACCGTCGACTGGTCGATCATCGGCGACCGCAAAGAGCTGGACATTCGCGGCGCACACCTCGGCCCGCACTGCTACGAAACCGTTATCAACTTTTTTGAACGTAAGCTGTTCAGCGCCGAGGGCGTTGTTACTCACACCTATTCTCTGGATGAATGGGAGGCGGCATTTGAAAACGCTCACAGCGCCGAATCGGTTAAAGTTTTGTTAGTTCCCTGAAGGACGCACGGCCATGAAATATGTTATTGGAGTCGATGTCGGTACCCAGAGCACCAAAGGTATTCTGATGAACGCCGAGGGACGTATTCTCACCAGCGCATCCCGCGGCTACAGCGTCGAAACGCCAAAGCCGCTGTGGGCGCAGCAATGGCCTGAGGTTTGGCTCGAGGCAACAATGGCGGTGCTGGCAGACATTGTCAGGCAGTCCGGCGTAGACAAAAGCCAGATTGCCTCCGTCTGCATTAGCAGTCTGTACGGCGGATCGGGGATCGCGGTCGATGAAAACCTCATACCGCTTTATCCCTGTCTTATCTGGATGGACCGACGCGCGTCTGACCGCGTCGAGTGGGTCAAGAATTACGTCGACACTAAGGAGCTGTTCCGTATTACCGGCAACTCGCTCGACAGCTACTACGGTTACACCAAGATCCTGTGGATCAAAGAGCACGAACCTGAGGTCTGGGAAAATACCCGTTTCTTCCTGCCGCCAAACAGCTACATCAATTACAAGCTGACCGGCGAGGTCGCGGTCGATCACTGTTCGGCGGGCAATATCGGCGGTGTCTACAACATTGAAAAACGCGACTGGTCAACCAAGGCCTGCCGCATGCTCGGGATCCCCAAATCGATGATGCCCTCTCGGCTGGTCGCCTCCGACGAAATTGTGGGCGGTCTGCTGCCCGAGATGGCAGAGAAACTCGGACTGGCCGCGGGTACGCCGATTGTGGCCGGCGGCGTCGATGCCGCCGTCGCAACCCTGGCCGCAGGCGTTGTCGCGCCGGGTAACCACGTGGCGATGATAGGCACCTCGATGTGCTGGGGCTTTATCAATCACTCCGTAGACGCACGGCACGGCCTTATTAGCATGCCGCACGTCAATAATCCTTTGCAGGATATCTACACGTTTGGCGGTGCGATTACCGCAGGCGCGTCAGTGACCTGGTTTATCGAGCAGTTTTGCAGCGCCGAGAAGCAACAGGCTAAAGAGCAAGGCTGCACGGTACACCATGTGTTGGAAGAAAAAGCCAAATGCCTATCACCAGGGGCTGATGGTCTGGTGTTTCTCCCTTATCTGATGGGAGAGCGCAGCCCAATTTGGGATGCCAAGGCAACCGGGACTCTGGTTGGATTAAGCCTTTACCACACGAGACATCACATGTATCGCGCTGTGTTAGAAGGCATCACCTTTGCGCTCAAAGATAATATCGAGTCCGGCAAAGCCTGCGCCGAGCGGTTAGACAACGAGCTTATCGTCGTCGGCGGTGCGGCCTTCTCGGACATGTGGATGCAGATCATCGCTGACGTGACCGGCTATCCGGTTCTGACTATCAAGGAGGAGGTTGAGGCACCGCTTGGGGATTGCTTCCTGGCCGCGAAGGCCGTAGGGATCATTCAAAATGCAGAACAGATAAAGCAGTGGTTTACGCTGGAAGCTCGTGCGGAACCCGACGCAAAAGCCCACGAAAAATACAACGCACTGTTCAACACCTATCGTTCAATATACAAAAACATCAAGGGAGACATGCATCAGCTGTATGATTTGACCAAAATGGAGTAAGTAAGATAGGACGAACATAACCCTAAGTATTTGGCGCTGCAGCAAGTTGGCCCTTTCCCCGGAAACCTAAAAAACTCAGTAACCGGGGTGAGCCAACGCTGCTGCAACGTCAAGTACAGCGGGTTATTTTAAGGCACCCGATAAAAACTGCTGCAAACGGGCACTTTTCGGGCTACCGAATACGTCTGCAGGGTTCCCTTGCTCCTCGATAACGCCCTGATGCAGGAAAATTACGTGGCTGGAGACGTTACGGGCAAACTCCATCTCATGCGTAACCACCACCATGGTTTTCCCCTCTTCGGCCAGTTTCTGCATGATGCGTAAAACCTCCCCCACCAGCTCCGGATCCAGTGCCGACGTCGGTTCGTCAAACAGTAGCACCTCAGGCTCCATCGCCAGGGCACGCGCAATTGATACGCGCTGCTGCTGACCGCCAGACAGGTTCACCGGATACTTGCCGCGTGCACGCTCGTCAATCCCGACTTTCTCGAGGTAACGGATAGCCCGGTCTTTCGCTTCGGCCTTGCTGATGCCCAGCACCTGAATCGGTGCCTCCATGACGTTTTCAAGCACCGTCATGTGACTCCACAGGTTGAAGTGCTGAAACACCATCGTCAGCTTGGTGCGCAACAGCTGGAGCTGCTTCTTGTCGAACACTTTGAGCTGACCATCGGTGTCGCGCACCATGCGGATATCTTGATTATTGACGCTAATCGACCCTTCGCTCGGCTTTTCGAGGAAGTTAATGCAGCGCAGGAAGGTACTTTTCCCAGAACCTGATGATCCAATGATGCTGATAACGTCACCGGCATTGGCAGACATTGAGACGCCTTTGAGTACCTCGTGCTCGCCATAGCGCTTATGCAGATCGATTACGGCTAATTTATTTTCTGACATGATTTTTCCCGCACTGGTTTAAACGTTTTCACGGTTAATACATTTTTTTCTTAGTGTGAAGACTGAGGCTTAACGTGCGCCAGCCAGCGTTTTTCCGCCTTGCGGAACAAACTAATCAAAACAAACGAGACACAGAGGTAAATCACCGCCGCGATACCGAACGCATAGAACGGCTGATAGGTCGCAGAGTTGATGTCCCTGGCAATTTTAAGCACGTCTGGCACGGTGGCTGTAAACGCCAGCGCCGTAGAGTGCAGCATCAGAATCACCTCGTTGCTATAGGCCGGTAAAGCGGTACGCAACGCAGAAGGCAGGATGATGCAGGTATACATTTTAAAGCGCGAGAAACCGTAAGCATTGGCCGCCTCGATTTCACCATGCGGTACTGCACGTATCGCACCGGCGAAAATCTCGGTGGTGTAGGCACAGGTGTTCAGCGTCAGGGCCAGAATGGTGCAGTTGAGGCCACTGCGGAAGAAGGCGTTCAGAAAGTCAGTGCCACGGACAATTTCGAGGCTGTACATCCCGGAGTAAAACACCAGCAGTTGCACGTAGAGCGGGGTACCGCGGAAAACGTAGGTAAACAGCCAGATTGGCATGCTTATCCAACGGTTTGGCGAAACGCGCCCAACGGAGAGCAGCACAGCGAGAAGTCCCCCCATCACCACCGAGCTTATTAACAGCCACAGCGTTACGGCGAGACCGGTAAAACGGTAGCCGTCGCTGTAGAGCAGCGACATGCCGTATTGATGCAAAATGTCGATCATAGCTCAGCCCTCTTCACACCCAGCGAATACCGGCGGTTGAGCCACAGCAATACTCCATTGGATAAGGTGGTAAATACCAGATAAATGATGCCGGCAACGATAGAGAAGTAGAAAGGTTGATAAGTCCCCTTACCTGCCAACTGCGTTGCCTTGATGACGTCTTCGAGGCCGAGCAGAGACACCAGCGCCGTGGCCTTGAGAATAACCTGCCAGTTGTTGGCGATGCCAGGCAGAGCGAAACGCATCATGGCTGGAAAGAGAATACGTCGGAAAATCTGTGAGCCGCTGAAGCCGTAAGCCACCGCCGCCTCGATTTGTCCGCGCGGAACCGCCATAAAAGCGCCGCGAAAGGTCTCGGTGAAATAGGCACCGTAAATGAATCCAAGGGTGATAATACCTGCGCTGAGGGGATCGATATCAATCTGATCGATGCCGATGGCTTCGGTCAGACTGTTTAACGCAATTTGCAGGCCGTAGAAAATTAACAGCATTAATACCAGATCGGGAACGCCGCGAATCAACGTGGTGTAGGCGCCAAACAATCCAGATATAACCCGGTTTTTTGACAGCTTTCCGCCCGCTCCGATCAAACCAATGATCAAGGCCAGCACCACCGAGGAGAGTGCCAGTTCCAGCGTGACCAGTGTGCCCTGGATTATTACGTGGGAATACCCGTATAGCATGAACATATCCTGTCTTTGACGATAATCAGACTGCGTTTCGCAGGTTTAACTGGGCTTCTCTTTTAAAGCGGCCTCCCCTTGCAGGCAGGCCGCCACTACGGAAACGACTCCTGTCCCTGATGTCGTCAGCTACCCCTTAACCGCCGTACACATCGAAGTTGAAGTATTTTTTCGCCAGCTTGTCGTAGGTGCCGTCTTTGCGCATGGAATCGAAGGCTTTGTTCAATGCATTTTTCAGATCGTCTTCGTTCTTACGCAGGCCCATGCCGGTGCCCACACCGAAGAATTTGTCATCTTTAACCGACTCGCCTGCAAACGCGTAGCCTTTACCCGCAGGCTGTTTCAGGAAGCCTTCGCTGCCTGCGACTTCATCCTGGAACGCTGCGTCAAGACGGCCGGACGCGAGGTCTGAATAAATCAGGTCCTGATTCTGGTAGGCCACTACGTTAACGCCCTTAGGCTGCCAGTTGGCGTTGGCATAAGCTTCCTGAGTAGAACCCTGCAGAACACCGATGTTTTTGCCTTTCAGGGAATCCAGCGTGGGCAAGATTTTAGAGCCGGTCGGTGCTATCAGACGCGCGTTGGCGGCATACAGCTTCTCGGTGAAATCAATTTCCTGCTGGCGTTTCTCAGTGATAGACAAAGAAGAGATGATGGCGTCGATTTTTCTCGCCTTCAGGGAAGGGATCAGCGCGTCAAAGTCGCTTTCAACGTAGGTACATTTGATTTGCGCACGTTTACACATTTCATTAGCCAGGTCGATATCAAAACCGACCAGCTTACCGCTGGAATCTTTCGATTCAAATGGTGCATAGGTTGGATCCGTACCGATTTTAATTGCTTTTGGCACGGCAGCAAAAGCGCTGCTTGCGCTGGCCAATACGAATACCAGAGGAAGAACCTTGAACAACTTTTTCATACATAACCCTCAGCCATTAATCGTGCGTTGTTGTTTGTTGTGTTTGGTTGCCGGGACAACCGTTTTATTTTTTTGTCACCGGTCTGCGTCGGTAACATTTTCACCACTTTCACTACTATGCAGTAATTATGCAATAGTTATGCAGTAATCGTGCCGACTTTGCGGAACTGTCGTTTTAGTGAACAACGAAGGCAAAATTACATTCAGATTAGTCTGCAAAATCACCGGTTAAGCGAGCGCTACCGTCAGATTGAAACAGAAACGCACCAAAATAAAACATAAAGAGTTCAATTTTGGTGCATCGTTATCATTCTGTGCAAATTTAGGGCATAAGGGCTTGCAAAAAGCTAGTGGCTGCCCTGCCAGCGAACAAACAGGTCTTCCGGAAGTTCGATATCAAACTGGTCGATAACCCGGTTTACGGTCTGATCGATGATGTCTTCAACGCTTGAGGGACGATGATAAAAGGCAGGTACCGGCGGCATGATAATCGCGCCGAGTTCGGCTGCGGAGGTCATCAGACGCAAATGGCCGAGATGCAGTGGCGTTTCGCGCACGCACAGCACCAGACGACGGCTCTCTTTCAGCACGACGTCTGCCGCACGGGTCAGCAATCCGTCGGTATAGCTATTGACAATACCGGACAGCGTTTTGATTGAGCACGGCAGTATTGCCATACCCGCGGTTTTGAACGAGCCGGAAGAGATGGTTGCCGCGATATCTCGAGAGTCATGGACAACGTCGGCAAGCGCCTGAACGTCGCGCAGGCTGAGATCGGTTTCAAGCGCCAGCGTTTGACGCGCCGCATTGCTCATCACCAGATGCGTTTCGACCTCAGGCACTTCGCGCAACACCTGTAAAAGACGAACGCCATAAATAGCGCCACTGGCGCCGGAGATGCCGACAATGAGTCGTTTCATGGATACAGCCTCAGAAATGACGAACTTAAACTTCAGAACGTAGGATTAATCAGAAGACTTTGCCGGAATGAAAAGCGATTGGCAAGTAACGGTGTCAAGCGGGGATAATACCGGAGAGAACCGTCTGCCTTGACCTGCGTAACAGGGTAAGACAGACGGTAAAAAGGCTTAATTAACCTTCATTATGCATTTCGAGATTTTCGGCTTCCTGCTGACCACGCAATGCCTGAGCATCGTCGTTACGCAGGGCGTCGAGGTATTCGAGATAGCTTTGGTCAACGTCTTTGGTGACGTAGATACCGTCAAACACCGAGCATTCGAACTGCTCGATATCCGGGTTCTCTTCCTTCACCGCGTCGATGAGGTCACTCAAGTCCTGGAATATAAGCGCATCCGCACCGATCATCTGGTTGATTTCGCTCACTTCACGACCGTGGGCAATCAGCTCGTTGGCGCTTGGCATGTCGATACCGTAGACGTTCGGGAAACGCACTTCCGGCGCAGCCGAAGCCAGGTAAACATTTTTAGCTCCCGCGTCACGGGCCATCTCGACAATCTGTTGAGAGGTGGTACCGCGAACGATGGAGTCATCGATCAGGAGAACGTTTTTATCACGGAACTCGGCGCGGTTGGCGTTTAGTTTGCGGCGCACCGACTTAACGCGCTCCTGCTGACCCGGCATGATAAAGGTACGGCCCACGTAGCGGTTTTTAACAAACCCCTGACGGTACGGCTTGTTCAGGATACGGGCGATTTCCAGAGCGATGTCGTTAGACGTCTCAGGGATCGGGATAACCGCATCGATTTCAAGATCTTCCCACTCGCGGGCAATTTTGGCACCCAGCTTCTGGCCCATACGGCGACGCGCGCTGTAAACGGAAATCTTGTCGATGAACGAGTCAGGGCGGGCGAAATAGACGTACTCGAACAGGCATGGATTGTACTGAGGATTCTCGGCACACATGCGAGTGAAGAGTTGGCCTTTTTCGGTGATATACACCGCTTCGCCTGGCGCGACGTCACGCAGGAACTCGAAGCCCAGGGTATCCAGCGCCACGCTCTCGGACGCTACCATGTACTCGGAGCGGCCGTCTTCAAGCTCACGCCTGCCGATAACCAGCGGGCGAATTCCGTGCGGGTCACGGAAAGCCAGCATTCCGTGGCCGATGATCATCGCGACGCAAGCATACGCACCGCGGATCTTCAGATTCATTGCCGTGACGGCAGCGAAAATGTTGTCAGCCTCCAGCGGATAGTGCTGGAACTTGTCCAACTCGCTGGCCAGAATGTTTAGCAAAACTTCAGAATCGGAAGTGGTGTTGACGTGGCGACGCGCGCCTTCAAACAGCGTACTTCTCAATTCGTGTGCATTCGTCAGGTTACCGTTATGGGCCAGTGAAATGCCGAACGGAGAGTTGACGTAAAATGGTTGAGCCTCAGAAGCGCTGGAACTGCCAGCCGTAGGGTAACGAACGTGACCAAGGCCCATGTTGCCCTGTAAACGTTGCATATGCCGTGCTTCAAACACATCCTTCACCAGGCCATTTGCCTTCCGCAGACGGAAGTTATTGTTGCCATCAATGGTGACGATGCCAGCGGCATCCTGCCCACGGTGCTGCAACACCGTTAACGCGTCATAAATCGACTGGTTTACCGGCATAAAACCGGCGATACCGACAATACCGCACATGTTGTCTTTTCCTCATCAGCGCTGCCAAAGTTAAATATGCTTTGGCAAGAAACTCGACGTGCTCTGCAGGTAGTCAAAAAACCACCTGATGATAGAACTAAAATACGGGATCAACTGAGACTGCTTCCAGTCATCACCGTGTGAAAAGCTGGTGAAAGTGTCCAGAAAGAAGAGCCCTGCTGCGACGATCAATACGCCACGCAGTGCGCCAAAACAGACGCCTAAAACCCGGTCGGTTCCCGATAGTCCGGTACGATCGACCAAAGAGCTGATCACATAGTTTACAATGGCACCTACGATCAACGTCGCGATGAACAAGATACCAATTGCGATCCCGTTTCGAACGACTTCGTCTTCGAAACGCGTGAAATAGACGGCGAGGTAAGGATAATAGTGGCTGGCAACGAAGAAGGCGCACCCCCAGGTTACCAATGATAAGGCCTCGCGAACAAAACCTCGAATCAGGCTGACTAAAGCAGAAAACCCGATAACCGCAATAATGACGTAATCAATCCAAACCATCACTTTATCAATCTCATCCAGGATAAGACCCTTCATCTTTCTCGCCAAAGCGGGAATGATTCGGGGAAAAACTTGCCCGGCATCCAAATCGCTGCGAATTCTAACAGAAAAAGAAAACGTTTGCGTAGGGGAAATCTGCCGGTCAGCCAAATTAATCATTGCGGCTAAAAAAACATCAATCACCGCAAAAAGATAACGAAACGTTATAAATTCAAGTTACCTAAAAAGGGCACATTCCGCTTAGTCTTCGCGCCCCTTAACCTACAAACAGACGCCACTGCAAGCACCCCGGATACCTGACAATTCGGTAACCGGGGTGCTGTAGGGGAATCAACCACCCTGTACGTTAATGGGTGAAAGACAGTTTAGTGGGCGGAGTAGGCACGCACTACGCCGCTCAATCCGCTGACGCTTTTCAGCGAAGACAGAGAGGCTTCAAGGTTTTGCTTATTGGCTTCAGGCCCAACGAAGACGCGGGTGATTTGCCCCTGAACCGGCGTGGCCGGGACGGTATAAGCACGATAGCCTGATAAACGCAGTTTAGCGACCACCTCGTTCACTTTATCAGCATTTTTCAACGCCCCTAACTGTACGACGTAAGACTGACCCGCCGGGGCCTTTTCAGGCGTCTGCGGGCGAGGTTCAGTTTTAGCCGTCTCTACAGGTTTAGGCTCCACCTTTTTAGGCTCAACGCGCTTCGGTTCGACCGGTTTGGTCTGGGTCTGCCTTGGCTGCTGTGCCTGACGAGATTCTGTCATCGCAGGCGGCGTCAAAGTTTTAGGCTGCGTCGCTTTGGGTGATTCAGTTTTCGGCGCGGCGGTGGCGGTATCGCCTTCATCGGCTTCTCCGTCAGCCTGTGCGGCGGCGTGTGCCGCCTCGGCAGCGCCAGCGTTGATTGCCGCACTCGCCCCTTCTGGCGGCTGAGCCGGTAACGCCTGCGTCACCTGCCCGGCGTTTTCCTGATCCTGAGAATCCCCGGCTTTTGGAACCAGAGGAATCGAGGCGAACTCGTCCTCATAGTGCTTCTTTTTTCCATCCAGCAACCCCGGGAGAATAATGACCCCCAACGCCACCAGAATTACGGTGCCAACCAGACGATTTTGAAACTTACTTGCCACTGGTATTCCCCGTATCCAACGCAGCCATCACATGCGCTACGGTATGAAATGATCCACAGACTATAACAATATCCTGACTTTCAGCATCCTGCATCGCCTGTTTCCATGCGCTCACCACATCTGTGAACGAAAACGCCTCGGGAAGATGTTCTGTCAACGCCGCGACCCCAGCACCGCGCGGACCCTCGAGAGGAGCACAGTACCAGACATCAACCTGCGGTTTCAGACAGTCCAACGTTCCGGCAATGTCTTTATCCAACAACATACCGATAACTGCACGCACTTTTCCGCCCTGACGTGGCAAATCAGAAAGTTTACCGGCTAAATACCCGGCAGCGTGTGGATTATGAGCAACGTCGAGGATCAGACGTGGAGATTCGCTAACCTGTTGGAAGCGGCCCGGCAAGGATGCCTGCTGCAACCCCTGACGCAGCGCGTCTTCCGAAACGTTGATTTCACTATAGTGCAATGCGGCCAACGCCGTCGCCGCATTCGCCAGCGGCACGTTAGGCAGCGGCATTGCGCTGTAAGCCGCTGTCTCTACGCCTTCGCAACGCCAGCTCCAGTCGCTGCTGCCGACCTGATAATGCCAGTCCTGACCCACGCGGTGCAGGTGCGCGCCTTTTTCGTTGGCGACGTCGGCAATCGACTGCGGCATATCAATCTCCCCCACGACCGCAGGACGGTCCTTGCGGAATACGCCTGCTTTCTCACGGCCGATGCTCTCGCGATCGGAACCGAGCCAGTCGGTGTGGTCGAGCGCAATGCTGGTCACGACGGAAACGTTGGCATCGACAATGTTGGTGGCATCAAGACGACCGCCAAGGCCCACTTCAAGGATAACCACGTCGAGCGCCGCCTGCTTAAACAGCTGTAACGCCGACAGGGTGCCGTATTCGAAATAGGTCAGCGAAATATCACCGCGACCGGCCTCGAGCAGCGCAAAGGACTGACAGTGTTCGGCTTCGCTCAGCTCCTGCCCCTGAATACGCACGCGCTCAGTGTAGCGCACCAGATGCGGTGAGCTATAAACGCCCACGCGATACCCTGCGGCCATGAGCACGGCTTCGAGCGTGCGGCAGGTGGTGCCTTTGCCATTGGTTCCGGCGACGGTAAAGACCTGGGGAGCGGGAGTCAGAAGATTCATGCGCGTTGCCACGGTATTTACTCTGTCGAGCCCGAGCTCAATCGCCTGAGAATGAAGATTTTCAAGATAATGAAGCCACGTGGCCAAAGGCGACGTGGCTTCAGGAATAGAGATGTTTTGCATAAGTCCCGCCTAACGTAATCTGTTCAGATTCATAATGAGCCTGAAGGACATGCATTACCGGACTTTTACGACAGGCAATGCCCCTTTGTCAGTACTGTGCGCACGACGCTGGATAACAGCCCATTTTGTTTATCCCCGCCACTGGCGAGGATAATAGCAGAGGCGGCAAGAAGCTTGCCGCCAATTTTCACTCACAGGCTATTGTTGCTGCCTGTCAGGCATCCTGATGATGATCAGCTGAAGCGTCGTCTGCTTTGATAACAGGGACTTCGGTGACTTTAGGTTCAGGATGGCCGGTCAACTTGGCCAACACGCTGCCCAGTTTGTTACGCAGTTCTGCACGACGAACGATCATGTCGATCGCGCCTTTTTCAATCAGGAACTCACTGCGCTGGAAGCCTGGCGGCAGTTTCTCACGTACGGTCTGCTCGATAACGCGAGGACCCGCAAAGCCGATCAACGCTTTAGGCTCAGCCACGTTGATATCGCCAAGCATTGCCAGACTGGCTGAAACCCCGCCCATGGTTGGGTCAGTCAGTACGGAGATGTAAGGCAGACCACGCTCTTGAAGTTTAGCCAGTGCAGCACTGGTTTTTGCCATCTGCATCAGAGACATCAGCGCTTCTTGCATACGTGCTCCGCCGCTGGCAGAGAAACAGACCAGTGGACAGTTGTCTTCAAGAGCCTGTTCGACCGCACGAACGAAACGCGCGCCGACAACGGATGCCATTGAACCGCCCATGAAGGCAAATTCGAATGCAGCAACAACGATTGGCATGCCGTACAGGGTGCCTTTCATCACGACCATTGCATCTTTCTCGTCAGTTTCTTTCTGAGCAGCCAGCAGACGATCTTTATATTTTTTGGAGTCTCTAAACTTAAGCAAATCTTTAGGCTCAAGCTCGCTACCCAATTCGACCTCGCTCCCTTCGTCCATGAAAGTGAACAGACGCATACGCGCAGACATACGCATATGGTGGTCGCACTTAGGACAAACCATCAGATTGCGCTCGAGTTCAGCGCGGTATAACACCTGACCACAGCTATCGCATTTGGTCCAGACACCTTCTGGAATGCTTGCTTTACGGGTTTGCGAGATGTTGCTCTTATTAAGAATTCGTTCAATCCAGCTCATCGATGACCTTTCTGTTTGAACCTGGCAAACGCCAGTTCGCTGTTCATGCTGTAACAAGTCCCCTGCTTAAAACAAATAACCGTCCCCAATTATCAAGAATTTTTAAGCAACTCGAGTCGCTAAAAAACGTCCTACAGGGAGGGTTGCTCGCAGGAACAGACCACAAATGTCGCTCATTAAACCATAACAGTTAGAGACTGTAGATAAAAAACTGGTCTTACCCTTTGGTTTAATGCCTTTAATTTTAATAATTCACGCCAGGGACAGGGTTTCCTCTGCCCTACGGCCTGACCGCTATCCCGCGTTTTTAGCCGTTTTGCGGTGACGAATTACCTCGATAATCGCCGGCAAAACAGAAACAACGATAATGGCGACAATCACAAATTTCAAATTGTTCTGCACAAACGGCACATTGCCAAAAAGGTAGCCAGCGTATGTCAGTAACAGTACCCAGAATAGCGCACCGATCACGTTATAGGCGGCAAATTGGCGATAAGACATGCGTCCCATGCCGGCAACAAAAGGTGCAAAAGTGCGAACAATTGGCACAAAGCGCGCAAGAATAATCGTTTTGCCGCCATGTTTCTCGTAAAACTTGTGAGTTTGATCTAAATAACTTTGACGAAAAATTTTTGAATTCGGATTGGAAAATAGCTTCGCACCGAACAAACGCCCAATGGTGTAGTTCACCGCATCACCCACGACGGCAGCCACCACCATCAGAAACGCCATCAGATGGACGTCGAGGCTGTTGGTTGGCAGCGCAGCAAGTGCCCCCGCAACAAACAGCAGCGAATCGCCCGGCAGGAATGGCGTAACCACCAGCCCGGTTTCGCAAAAAAGAATCACGAACAGAATGGCATAAACCCAGACGCCATACTGCGCAACCAGCTCGGTGAGATGCACATCGATATGCAGGATAAAATCAACGATATAGTGGATGAATTCCATGGTATTACCTCTAATGTCCTTTAATCGGCGAGAAAAAGTGGGCCCATAGTGACGGCTGGTAGAGCAAACTTTTCAGGATAATCAACGGCAACAAGATACAAACCTTCAGCCTTGGCCGTGGCTGCAGCAAGATTTCTGTCTTTCGCAGCCAACAATTCAGCCATCCAGCTTTCAGGCTGGTTACCCGCACCTATTTCAACCAGACTGCCGACGATATTGCGCACCATATGATGAACAAATGCGTTGGCCTTTATATCAACCACAACATAATTTCCAAACCGGCTCACGTTGAGATGCATCATGAAGCGCCAAGGCGTTCTTGACTGGCATTGAACCGCACGAAATGAGGTGAAGTCATTTTCGCCCAGCAAACATTGCCCTGCCCGCTGCATTTTTTCAACATCCAACGGCATATGAACGTGGGTAATTCCATGACTTAAGATGCCAGGACGATAGCGATGGTTATAAATCACATAACGATAACGCCGCGCCGTCGCGGTAAAACGGGCATGGAAGTCCTGCGGGACGTGGCTCACCCAGCGCACCGCAATATCTTTTGGCAGATGGGTGTTTACCCCCATGGTCCAGGCGGCATCCTTGCGGATAACCGGGGTATCGAAATGCACGACCTGACCGGTTGCACTTACACCGGCATCGGTACGCCCGGCGCACTGCACGGTAATGGGCGCGTCGGCCACGCGGCTCAACGCCTTCTCGAGCCACTCCTGCACGCTTTCGACTTCCTGCTGACGCTGCCAGCCGTAATAGCGGCTGCCGTCATATTCAATCCCCAAGGCAATGCGCTCAGCCACGGCCGGAGACGCCTGTTCGGAGGGTTGCTCAACAGACATTAATACCAATACTCCTGGATCAATTTCTCAGCCGTTTCTACCGCCATCAACGCGCCACCAAAGCGCACGTTATCGGCGACAGACCAGAACTGGATAAGCTCAGGAATACCGTAATCGTTGCGAAGGCAGCCGATGCTCAATGAAGCATTACCTGAAGCATCGCTGACCTGGGTCGGGAAGTCGTCTTCGTCGCTCAAATTGATGTCGTCAACCTTCTCAAGCTCAGCACGAGCTTCTTCGGCAGACAGCGGACGCAAACCTTCGAGATGCACGACCTGCGCATGACCGTAGAACACCGGCGACTGCACGCAGCTAACGGAAATCGGCAGGCCATCGTCCTGCACCACTTTTCGCACCTGATCAACCAGGCGACGTTCTTCGAGCACGCTGCCTTCGCCGTCATTCAGCAACGGCAGCAGGTTAAACGCCAGCTGTTTGCTGAAGATGCCTTCCTCGGCCGGAATGCCGTTGAGCAGGCGCGCGCTCTGGCCCGCGAGATCGTCAACTGCGGCCTTGCCGAGAGCAGAAACGGAGAGCAGAGAAGTCACGTGCAGGCGAGACAGCCCAGCCAGCTCGGTCAGCGGCTTGATGGCGGTCAGCAGTTGGCTGGTCAGGCTATCGGCAACCGCCACGATGTTGCGGTTGCGGTAGTGCGTCAGCACGTCCGGATTTACGCCCGGCACCACCAGCGGCACGTCATGCTCCAGGGCAAACAGGCCGCTGCTGTCGATAACCAGACACCCCTGATTTGCCGCTTCTTCGGCATATTTCGCGGAAGCCTCTTTACCGGCAACGAAAAAGGCCAGTTGCACCTGTGACCAATCGAACTCGGCGGCATCGCGTACCAGCATGCTCTTACCGTTGTAGCGAATGGTTTGTCCGGCGCTGCGCTCGCTCGCCAGAGGGAAAAGCTCACCAACCGGGAACTGACGTTCAGACAGTAGCTCCAGCAGCGCGTCACCCACTGCGCCAGTGGCGCCAAGCAGCGCAATATTCCAGCCATCAGACATGTTGGTTCTCTCCAGAAAATTTCAGACTACAAACTAAAAGGGGCGGCAATCACCGCCCTGATTTATGAAAGGATACGTCAGTATGAAGCGCGTTCCTTAGGGGAAAATTAAATGACGTCGCTGCTGAAACCGATTTTTTTCAACAGGTCTGCTGTTTCGTGATTATCACAGTGAACCTGCAGCGAAGACCATTCACGGCGTTCTTCATAAAACTTACGCAGGCGGTCAAACTCCCCGCTTTTTCCCGCGACGCGACGCAGAGGCGCATCATCGCGGCGCACATCATACACCAAGTGCGCCAGACGCAGCAGTTTAGCTTCTGTGAGCTCGCCGCGCAGGAGAACTTCGCCAAACTCTGGCGCAGGCAGCAGGCTAGCGAGCGGAACATGCTGCGGATTGCCGATAAACTGGCTATAGGCCTCGAACACCTGCGTGGTGCCGCGCGCCTTGCCTTCCAGGCTGTAACCCGCGATGTGAGCCGTGCCGATAGCCACCTTGTCGAGCAACGCCAGCGACAACTCCGGTTCAGGTTCCCAGACGTCAAGCACGGCGGTCAGCGGTTTTTCGCCGTTGAGTGCGTCCAGAAGCGCCGCGTTGTCGACCACTTCGCCACGGCAGGCATTAATAAGAATAGCGCCAGGTTTAAGGGCTGCGAGCAGTGCCGCATCCACCAGATGAAAGGTTTTATCGGGACCAGACTGATTCAGCGGCGTGTGGAAGGTCAGAATATCAGCCTCGGCGACCAGCTTGTCGAGCGGCCAGAAGGTCTCACTGCTGTCTTGCGCCGCGCGCGGTGGATCACACAGCAGCGTGCGGATACCCAGTGCCGTCAGGCGCGCGTTCAGGCGAGAGCCAACGTTACCCACGCCGATGATGCCAATGGTCTTGTCGCGCAGAGAAAAACCGTCACGCTGGGCAAGGATCAACAGCGAAGAGAACACGTATTCTACGACGGCGATAGCGTTACAGCCCGGTGCCGCCGAGAAACCGATACCCGCCTGCGCAAGCCAACCGTCATCCACGTGGTCAGTCCCGGCGGTGGCAGTGCCAACAAATTTCACCGGCGTGTCGCGTAACAGGCTCTCGTTAACCTTTGTCACAGAACGCACCATCAGTGCATCGGCAGACGAGAGAGCTTCTGTTGGGATCGGACGGCCGGGTACGGCCTGAACTTCACCCAATCGGCTGAACAGCTCGACCGCATAAGGCATATTTTCATCAACCAGGATTTTCACGCTTGTCTCCGCTAGCCATGCAAAAAAATTAAGTTTTTATCAAACGGAGGCCATTTTGCCATAGCTTTTCGGCTATATATACCCAGCGAATTATTGTTCAGTGCGAAAACGCTGAGGCGTAGTACCCGAGATTTGCACAAACATGTTAATGAAGGCGGAAGAGGAGCTGTATCCCACGTCCAGTGCAACCTCGCGGATGCTTTTCCCCTGTTCGAGCAGGGAGATAGCGTATAGAAAACGCAGCCTCTGCCGCCATTCACTGAACGCCATGCCGAGCTCTTCCTGACACCGACGCGACAGCGTGCGCTCGGAGGTATAAACCTGCTTTGCCCACTCGGCCAGCGACAGATTATTGGCCGGATCCTTTTCCAGTGCCGAGAGCACGGGTGCCAGCAGTTTGTCTTCAGAACCTGGGAGATAGGCGCGAAGTCGCGGACAAATGGCGATTTGGTCGAGCAGAACCTGGCACATGCGCATATCAGCGGCGGTTTTAGGCACTGACAAATTGCGCGCAAAACAGTCTTCTGCGATGGCGTTAAACACCGGCGTCAGGCTCAGCATACAGGCCGACTGCGGCAGCCCTTCATTAAGTTCAGCGGCGATATCGATGGCATAAAAGCGAGTGGTCTTGCGGTTATAACTTGAATGTACGATTCCGGCGGGCAACCAAAACGCAAACTCGGGGGGCGCAAGGTAACGCTGTCCGTCCACCTCCATCGTCAATACTCCCGACTTGACACAAATTATCTGACTCCAGCTGTGGGAGTGCGGGGCGTATTCGGTATTGGCGCTCACCGTTTCGCCGCGAAACAGTATCGGCTCGGGAGGCTGGGTAGATAATGGAAAAGAGTGGGCGGCAATGCGGCTCTTTTTTGGGGTGCCCATATAAAGGTTTCCTGCGAAAATGATTCGCCACAATGATGCTTTAATAAATTCGATCTACTCTACTCAATCTCTTGTGCCACTGGGACTCATATTGTCTGGTTAGCGTCACAAGATGTCTGGTTATCAGTATATCTAAAAAACCAGACAGTAATACACTAACGTGATCATTCACATTGGACTCAACTCATGAACCTGCTGTTCCCTCTTTTTGCCGTGCTCATTTGGTCTTTAAACGCCGTGGTGAGCAAAGCAGCCGCCGGAGCTATTGACCCCGCGGCTATCTCGTTTTATCGCTGGTTACTGGCGTTAGTCACCCTGACGCCGTTTATCCTGCCGAGCGTGTGGCGCAATCGCGCCGAAATCAAAAAATATTGGTGGAAGTTTATGATCCTCGGGCTGCTGGGCATGGTGCTCTATCAGAGCCTGGCCTACTATGCCGCCCACACAGTAAGCGCGCTTTTCATGGGAATTATTGCTTCCCTTATTCCGCTACTGACCGTGCTTATCAGCCTGGTGGTGCTTAGCGTGGTACCCACCGTCGGCATCGCCGTAGGCAGCTTGGTCTCACTCGGCGGCCTGATTTGGCTGGTGAGCTCGGGTCACCCTGAACTGCTGCTGCAACAGGGCGTTGGCATGGGTGAGCTCATGATGTTCGCCGCCTCTGCCTCTTACGCGCTGTACGGCGTGCTGACCAAGCGTTGGGCCATTCCCGTGCCAAACTGGCAGTCGCTTTATCTGCAGATTATTTTTGGCGTTGTGATGCTGGTGCCTAATTTCCTGATGGCAAACGACGTACAATTGAACGAGCACAACATTCCGCTGGTTCTGTTTGCCGGTATCCCTGCCTCGATTATTGCGCCGTTCCTGTGGATTAAAGGCGTTCATCATCTTGGGGCTAATCTGGCAACCATCTTTATGAACCTGACGCCTATTTTCACGGCGGTTATCGCGGTACTGTTTCTGCACGAGCAGCTGCACAGTTATCACCTCATCGGCGGGGGAATTACCCTGATTGGCGTGATCCTGGCCCAGAGACTGCGAACGCCACTGTTTGGACGTCGTGAACCCACCCTCCTCGTTGAGGATAAGCAGGAAAGTTAAGTCAAAAGAATCTCTGCTATGAAGGTATTCACGGTGTCGATATAAAAGATTTATCTGTATGATGTCGGCCTTGTGCGCTCGACGCCGTGTTTAATATTCTTTTATCCCCCCAATGTTTAGCCTGCGGGGGCATAAAACCTCTTAGCAAGGACTGGTACTATGCAACCTTTGAGTGGCCGCTCGCCCGTTGACGAAAATCGGGAACAGCCTGATGGTCAAACAGTCCCTGCCGGAGCGGGTGAAAATCATCCGCTGACCCCCGCTCAGCGAACCACCCTCGAAAAGCTGATCGTGAAGCTCATGGCCTTAACGACCATGAAATCCCCCGAGATCTGGGCCAACCTGCGCCACGATCTGTCGTTGCCCCATGACGCCGAACTTAACGCCAGCCAATGTGCGCAGGCCGAGACGCTGCTGTTAGCCAAGCTCAATCAGGCACAGGACAGCCACGCCACGCGCCAACTCATGCAGCAGCTCACCGAACTGGTGCCGCTGGGCAATAATCGTCAGGCTGTGAGCGAATTTATACGCCAGAATTTCGGCCACACGGTGCTCAGCCAGCTTAGCCATGAACAGCTTGAAAAGGTGCTGGTGCTCATCCAGTCGCGAGAGATGGCCATTCCTCAGCCACAGCTTACGGCGGTAATGGACCGTCCCCTGCTTCCTGCCGAGCATAACAATCTTCAACAGTCGGTGACCAAGCTCAGCGCCGCGACCGGTGAAGCCCCGGCCAAGATTTGGCAGGACCTGTTTATGCTGGTTGGCGTCAAGGTCGGTGACCCTATCCCGGCCAAACATTTCCAGCTGTTGACTCAGTTTGCTCAGGTGAAAATCACCGTTAGCCAGCAAACCGCGCCAACGCTGACCAGCCTGCTCAGCGTGCTAAAACAGCCTGCAACGGAGCTAGAGCAGCATCGTCTGAGCGACTACGCCGCCAGCAATTTTCATGCAACGCCCAAAACCCCTCTGCTGCCTGCCCAGGTCAACAGCCTGATTACCGTGCTGTTTAGTCAGCGCGTGGGGAATACCGTTCGCCATGACCGCCCGCAGGAAAGACAGCCGCGTATCTCGAACTCCACCTCACGGGTCAATCCTTTCGTTGCGATGTTGCCCGAGTCTATGCGGCCCAACGGCGGCGTCTGGCTTACCGTTATTATCCTGGTATTGCTCGCTCTGGTGCTGTGGTTAGTGGTCTGAGCAAGGCTTTTAGCCATTACTCGCACCCACAGTCCTGCACCTCAACGTTGGCCGGATAAACACCGGCCTCTGTACCTTTCGCCAGCGGATGCCCGTCGCGTATCCAGAAATCCAGTCCACCAATCAGTTCCTTGACCCTAAAACCCAGCTTCGCCAGCTTGTAAGCTCCTTGCGTAGAACCGTTGCAGCCAATGCCGTCGCAGTAGGTCACATACACCTTGTCGCGAGCCAGATTTGCCACCGTTTCTTCATTTATTAATCGATGTGGGAAGCTCACGGCACCAGGAATGTGGCCCGCCTGATAATGCTGCTCTGAACGGGCGTCGAGCACCACCACGTCTGGAATCTGATGACGCAGGTCTTCGGCGACGTCCCATGCATCGGTATAAAAACTCAATTTGGAATACAAATAGTGCTCACTGACCTGTGGCTGCGGCGGCGGAAAAGCCAAAACTTTCGACATGGGCTGCATAGAATTCTCCTGAGTTCGTTGATTGGTGCAAGGCCGATGAGGGGTTTTAACTCCTCACACCGGTGTTATATTGCCGCCTTTTGGTCTTATAATTAAGACCATTTTAACGATGAGGGTAAGACCCATTTTGAGCAAGCAACCGGCCTCTCCTGCCCATCGCCAACACGGCGCTCTCATACAACTGTTCGAACAGTCGGATCTTGCGTCTACTTCACTGCGTGACCGGCTTTGCGCCGCACTGCGGCAGGCAATTCGTTTGGGCGCGCTATCCCCACGGCAACGCCTGCCGTCATCACGCCTTTTGGCCACCGACCTGCAACTTTCGCGTATTACCGTTGAGGCCGCGTATGCGCAGATTGAAGCCGAAGGCTATATTACCCGTCATGTGGGGAAAGGCACTTTTGTCAGCGCAGAGGTGCTTGCTGCCGCAAACGGGGTTAACCCTCTCCAGGACAACGCGCCCCGTAGGTCCACAACTAAAGCTTCGCGCAAGTTGCAGGACGATAGGCCAGCGTTCGCCCAGGAAAAGACCTCGTCCGCCCTGCTCTCGGCGCGCGGAGCCCAGATTATTGCCACCGGTGGATGCCGGGACCCACAGACGCCTCTGCCGTTCGCCGCCGGTTCACCGGATTTACGCGCATTCCCATTAAAGCTGTGGCGGCAATTGACCAATAAAACGCTCAGGCTGGGCGGTGAGCGGCTGCTGGGGTATGGCGACCCACAGGGGCATATTGCCCTGCGTGAGGCGGTTGCGGGCTATTTGCAGCAGTCGCGGGGCGTGCTGTGCAGCGCCGAACACGTTGTGATTACCACCAGCTCGCAGCAGGCACTCCAGTTGCTCGCCACGCTGCTCATCGACAACGGCGACCCGGTATGGATTGAACAGCCCGGCTACCTCGGTGCGCGCAATGCCTTTGCAAGCGCGGGTGCCCATCTTCACGGGATCCCGGTCGATGAACAAGGAGTGGCATTAGCCGATAATCTGCCGCCGCCACGGCTTATTTATCTGACGCCCTCACACCATTATCCCACTGGTGTCAGCCTGAGTTTACCCCGTAGGATAGCGATGCTCGATTACGCCAAGCGGCAGGCGAGTTGGATAATTGAAGACGATTACGACAGCGAACTGCACTATGACGGTCGTCCGCTTCCCGCCATGCAGGGGCTGGATACTCATCAGCGCGTCATCTATCTCGGCACATTTTCAAAGGTTCTATTCCCTTCGCTGCGACTGGCCTACATGGTGCTGCCGCCAGCGCTGGTTGCGCCTGCCACGACGCTTCGCACCGTTTACGACGGCCACACTTCGCAGTTAATGCAGGCGGTGACCGCTGAATTTATCCAGCAAGGCCACTTCGCCGCCCACCTGCGCTATATGCGCCAGCTTTACCAGAGCCGTCGCGACAGCTTACTGACGCAGATAAAGCAAAAACTGGGTGACTGGATAACCCCTCAGCCTTCGGCCGGGGGACTTCAGTTGGCCGTTCGCCTGCCTGTCGGGCAAGAAGCCATACTCAGCCAGCAGGCTCAACGTCTCGGCGTCATTACGCCGGGGCTTTCAGCCCTCTATCTGCCCAATGCAGATACCGCTATCTCGACCGTGAAAGACGGCTGGCTGCTGGGATTTTCAGCGCTGACGCCGGGCGAAATCACCGCCGCCGTTGACCGCCTCCAAAAGCTAGGCAACCAGAGGCAATAACCACCAGCCGACAAGCCCGCTAAACGCTAAAAAGGCAAAAGAGTAATAGTGAAAAGTGATCCAAATTTTCTTCTCTCCCGACATCCGCAGTGCAATCAGGTTAGCGAGAGACCCAATGACCAGACCAAACCCTCCGGCATTGACGGCATAGGCCAGCAGCGCATTGGCGGGAACATAGTTCACCAGCAAAATCGTTGCCGGAACGTTGCTAATCACCTGCGAAAGCCCGAGCCCCAGCAGGTAATGACCATAGTCTGGCAGACCGGCAATGCTGCCCAATGCCTGCTGCAAAGCACCCAGCCCCACAATCAGCCGGACATCGACAAACATAGTGATGAACACCAAAATCAGCGGCCAGTCGATACGCAGCAGCACCTGACGCGACATCACCAGAAAGCCAACCAATACGGCAACGAGTCCGTAACGGGCAAAGCCTAAATCGACGCAGGCAATAAACAGCAGATACAAAACGACGCAAGAGATGAGTAGCGGCTTGCTGAAGGTACTTTGGCTTTGGCTTTCTTTCTTCTTGAGGCTGTGCGACGGGAAGCTTATCCAGGTAACTATCAACAGTGCAGCCATCGTCACCAGCGCCAGCGGTGTCATCTGAGCAATAAAATGCAGGAACGATTGACCAGAACGATTCCACAGCAGGATATTCTGCGGATTGCCCACAGGTGTCAGCAACGAGCCTGCGTTAACCGCCAGCGCCTCAAAGACGATCAGTCTCGTCACCGGCAACGACGTCAGCTTTTTCAGCGTGATGGTCAGCGGCACCACAATAAACAACGCGACATCGTTAGTCATAAAGGTCGAAAGCACCGCCGCCGCAGTGACTAAAAACAGTGCCAGCCAGCGTTCGTTGTCCAGCGTATTTATCATCTTTCGACCCACAACGTCGAAATACCCGCTCAGCTCAACGCCCTTAGTCAGCATCAGCAGGCCTAGCAGAGTGACGATGGTGTTCCAGTCAACAAAGCTTATAAACTGCGATGCTTTCTCGGGCTGAAAGACGGTGAGAATCACGCCCAGCAACAGTAAAATATGTAAAAAACGGTCGCGCAGAAAAGGACGAAAAAGCATCGAAAAGGTTTGATTCATCATTAGGATATCGCAAGTTTACATACCGGCCGGTAATGTGCAGACGTTACCTTACAGAAAAGCATTACGCCAGATGCGCCGGTTAACTCTCCGCGACGTCTCGCAAAAAAAGGGATGCTAATGCATCCCTTTTTCATCCATCACCGCAGTATATTCGGTGAAGTTATGGCTGGCGCGCCGAGGTCATCGGCTTTGAGTGCGGCTCTCTGGCCTGACGCAGCCAGCGCAGTAGATCCACAATTAGGAACACCAGCAGGCTCACACCCATCACCGGCAGGCTAAAGGCCAGAGCAATGGCTAACGCCAATAGAACCCAACGCGGCAAAACAGGAACCGCCCGCCAGGTCTGAATGAGTGTTGCGGTTGGGCTACGTTGACCGGCCATCTTCGGTCTGCGCTGCCACCACAATACATAACCCCAACCAATGAGTGCACAGGTCCCCAACCCAAACAGAATCAGCACCACCTGGTTCCACACGCCAAACAGAACGCCCATATGGGCATCTACGCCCCAGCGTGTCAGCTTCGCCAGGAGTGGAAATTTGGCAAAGTAGACGTGATCAACGATGCGCAGGCTGGCGGGATCCACAGAGACGGCGTCAACGCGGGTCGGCCAACTGCGGTCAATCTCGCTGACCGTCCAGGCTTTGCTAGCCTTGTAAGCGGGTCGAATTTCGATTTTTGCCGCATCAATACCTGACGCCCGCGCGGCGGCCACCACGCTATCAAAGCTGGCGTCTTTTATCTGCAATGCTTGAGCCGGTGCGGGCTGCATGGCACTCATGTCCATATCCGGCATATCGGCCATCTTCATGCCACTCATGGAAGCGGCGTGATGTTCGGCGTGTTCATCGGCGACCTCATGGGGTGCCTCAGCGCTCAATTGTGTGGAGACCGAGGGCGTTAACCACCCCATATCGGCACGCAAAATACCGATATTATTTCCCGCCCACTGCGACCAGGTGAGGCCGGTGGCCGAGAAAAACAGCAGGCCGCCGAGCAATACAATCCCAAGCGTGGTGTGCCACAGACGACTACGACGCTGGCGCGCACCCTGCCGGGTCATTTTACGAACCGATTTCTGGCCGCCCCGGGTAAATGCCCATAATAGCAGCCCGCCCAGTGCAGCAACCCACAGCCAGGATGCTGCCAACTCGCTGTAATTACGGCCGATATCCCCCAACAAAAGCCCACGGTGCAAATCATCCAGCCAGGTACGAAACGGCAACACACCGCTGGTGCCGTAGACAACCAAACTGCCTTTTACATCCAGCGTAACGGGATCGATAAAGATGGCACGGCTTTTTGATGCACCCAGTCCCGGCTCGGAAAACTGCACGCGGGTGGTTTCGCCGCGTGAGGGAGCCGGTCGCACGGCGTAGATTTCCGCCTGCTCGCCGACGACGGCACGGGCGGACTCGACCTGCCTCGACAACGGCTGAACGGTGCCTGTTGATGAGGTAAAAAGCTGGTTAGCATAGAGTTTATTTTCAATTTGCGGTGTAGCAACGTACAGCACGCCGGTAAGCGCGGCGATGAAAATAAACGGTCCAACAAACAAACCAATATAAAAATGGATGCGTTTTAGCAGCGCCAGCGCGGCGGCTTTGGTACTCAAATCGCCCGCCACAGCGGTGCGGTCCAAGGATTGACTCATAGGGAATGTCCTGAAGCTTGTCAGTATAAAATCAAACAACGCCGCAGCCGCGTCGGATGATAGACGCAACGGCAGGTTATCTTGCAATAAATTGATTTTTAAACGCTTTGGCCGTTATCAGGCCCAGACAAGTTCAGGTGGCGCACGCGGTTGAGCATCGGTAAAGACAGGAGCAGGAATAAGACAGGAAGTAACGCGTATAAAGGGAGGGCGAACCATTCTCGCCAGCGACCACAAAAGCGGGATCGCGAGCAGCACCAGCAGCGGCAGGTGCATCAGCAGCACGCAATATCCGCAGGCGGCGTCCATCATCTCCAGAGGAGACATCGTGTCAGACGGCGTGCTGTTCCCGCTGTTGTCGGCCACCGCATGCTCTGCCCCCACGGCGTGTTTGACGTGCTCCGACATCGGCATATCGCTCATCGCCCTATCCGACATCTCATTCATCGACGACATCTCCATGCCCGCCATCATCGGCATCGGCACGCCTTGAGCGACCAGCGCTTTAGAGACCACTGGCGCGATAAACAGCATCAGGATCGCGCAAATTCCCAGCCATGCGGGGAAGCGACCTCGCGAATGCGCTATCTGGCCAATTGAGATTTTCATCGTTGAAAAATAAATCGCATCTTAAAAATGTATTCAGTGAGGAGTGAGGCGCAGGGAATTGTATCTGAAATGTTGATTAAATGCAGGATAATTGGAGTGAAAGTCTGTCGGCCGTGATCCAAAAAAAGAAAGCCCGCCAGAGGGCGAGCTTTCGATATTCAGCGTTGAATCACAAAGGATTAACGATCGTTTTTCAGCTTACGCATCACCAGCGTGGCGTTGGTACCGCCGAAGCCGAAGCTGTTAGACATCACGGTAGTCAGCTCACGCTCGGTAGGCTGAGTCACGATGTTGATGCCTTCTGCCGCTTCATCGAGATTTTCGATGTTGATGCTTGGTGCGATGAAGTTGTTCTCAGCCATCAGCAGGGTGTAGATAGCTTCCTGCACGCCAGCGGCACCCAGAGAGTGACCGGTCATGGCTTTGGTAGAAGAGATTGCTGGCGCTTTATCACCGAAGACTTCACGCACTGCACCCAGCTCTTTTCTGTCGCCGATTGGCGTAGAAGTGCCGTGCACGTTCAGGTAGTCAATAGGGGTATCAACGTTCTGCAACGCCATCTTCATGCAGCGCACAGCGCCTTCGCCTGATGGAGCCACCATGTCTGCACCGTCTGAGGTCGCGCCGTAGCCGATGATTTCAGCATAGATGTGCGCGCCACGAGCCAAAGCGTGCTCAAGTTCTTCGACAACAACGATGCCGCCGCCGCCTGCGATAACAAAACCGTCGCGGTCTGTATCATAGGTGCGGGAAGCTTTTTCTGGATTTTCGTTGAATTTACGAGACATTGCGCCCATCGCGTCAAACTCACAGGCCATTTCCCAGCACAGCTCTTCGCCGCCGCCAGCAAATACAACGTCCTGTTTACCTAACTGAATCATCTCATACGCGTTACCAATGCAGTGAGCAGAGGTCGCACAGGCTGAGCTGATGGAGTAGTTAACGCCACGGATTTTGAATGGGGTCGCCAGGCAGGCAGAAACGCCAGATGCCATCGCTTTGGTCACCATGAAAGGACCAACGCCTTTCAGGCCGGTAGAACGCATCGCGTCAGAACCAGCAACCTGGTTACGCGGAGAACCACCACCGGAACCTGCGATCAGGCCGGTACGGTCGTTTGAAACCATTTCTGGAGTCAGACCTGAGTCTGCAATCGCCTGCTCCATGGCAAGGTAAGCGTAAATAGAAGCATCGCTCATGAAACGCGCGACTTTACGATCGATAAGACCGGCTGTGTCCAGTTTCACATTGCCCCAGACTTTGCATTTCATCCCTGCATCTTCGAATTCTTGCGAGAAAGTGATCCCTGAGCGCCCTGCTTTCAGAGACTCGAGAACTTCCTGCTTGTCGTTACCGATGCTCGAGATAATGCCCAGACCAGTAATCACAGCACGTTTCATTTAATACCTCTTTTACTATTAACTATTCGGGATTTCGCCATGCACTTTAGCGTACAGTTGTACGCCGAACAAGTCCGATCAGCAATTCATTATGTAAAGAATTGAAATTTGCGCAGAGAGTAGCAGACAGTTAAACTTCGCGCACAGCCTAGAACCAAGAGAGTTTTACGTGGATCACACTCCCATCCAACCGGCCGAATTACGGTGGAATGAACAGGGTACACCTGTTTCCTCACAGTTTGATGACATCTACTTTTCCGAAAGCGGCGGTCTTGATGAAACACGCCATGTTTTTCTTAATGGCAACCATTTTCCAGAACGTTTTGTCACGCATCCGCGTCCACTTTTAGTCATTGCGGAAACGGGTTTCGGCACGGGTTTGAACTTCCTGACTCTTTGGCAGGCCTTCTCTGCATTCAGACAACAGCATCCTCTGACAACGCTTCAGCGATTACATTTCATCAGCTATGAAAAATATCCACTTTCTGCAGAAGATTTAGACAAAGCGCTGGCTCATTGGCCAGAATTAGCCGCCTTCGCCGAGGAATTACGCCAGCAATGGCCACTGCCGTTCGCCGGCTGCCATCGACTGTTGCTGGACGGCGGACGCATCACGCTCGACCTGTGGTATGGCGACGTGACCGACCTGCTTCCGCAGAGCGACCCGAGTCTGTTTCAACAGGTTGACGCCTGGTTCCTGGACGGGTTTGCTCCCTCCAAGAACCCAGATATGTGGACCGAAGGTCTGTTCACCTCCATGGCAAAACTCACCCGCCCGGAAGGCACCTTTGCGACCTTCACCGCCGCAGGATTTGTGCGTCGCGGATTGCAACAGGCAGGCTTTAACGTCAGCCGGGTCAAAGGCCACGGCAAAAAACGTGAAATGCTCAGCGGTTGGCGAGAGGCGGGTCCGAAAGCCCTGCACCCTGCCCCTTGGTATTCGCGCACTGCCGCTACACATCCCGAAGAGGTGGCAATTATCGGCGGCGGCGTTGCCAGCGCCCTGCTCTCACTGGCACTGCTGCGCCGCGGCTCTCGCGTCACCCTGTACTGTGAAGATCCACAACCGGCTCTGGGTGCATCGGGCAATCGTCAGGGTGCGGTTTATCCTTTACTGAACGGCAGACACGACACTATCGAGCAGTTCTTTGCTCATGCCTTTACCTTTGCGCGCCGCCAATATACCCAGTTCGCCCAGCTGAATCTTGTTTTTGATCATGACTGGTGTGGGGTTGCGCAATTAGGATACGACGAAAAAAGTCAGGGCAAAATTGACCAGATTATGGCAGGTGAATGGCCTCAGGCGCTGGCGACGGCGCTGAACGCAGAGCAATTCACCGAACAGGTTGGCGTGCCCTGCGGGAACGGCGGCGTGAGTTATCCGTTGGGTGGCTGGTTGTGTCCAGCACAGCTGACCGCACAGGCTATCGCCCACGCCCAGTCGCTCGGACTGGTGGTGCATTATCAGCACCAGGTAACCGGCATAGCACCGACACAAACGCTGGGATGGCAGTTAAGCTTTGCCGCTCAACCCGAAGCAGAACATGCCACCGTTGTGTTGGCGAACGGGGCGGATATCACCCGCTTTGAGCAAAGCGACAAGCTGCCGGTTTACGCTGTGAGTGGACAGGTTTCGCACGTGCCAACCGCAGCGACGCTTGGCCAGCTTAAGCAGGTATTGTGCTACGACGGTTATCTGACGCCGGTTAACCCAAACAATCAGCATCACTGCATCGGTGCCAGCTATCATCGCGCCGAGCGCAAGCCACTTTATCGCGATTCCGATCAGCAGCAGAACCGCCAGCGGCTCATTGATTGCCTGCCGGGGATAGACTGGCCGCATGAGGTAGATGTCAGTGCCGGGGAGGCAAGAAACGGCGTGCGCTGCGCCTCGCGTGACCATCTGCCGATGGTCGGCAGCGTGCCAGACTACGTTAAGCTATTGGCTAACTATGCCGATTTGCCGCAGCGTTTGAAGCAGCAGCAGGAGATTGAGCCTGCGCCGGATTATGCCAACCTCTACGTATTGGGTGCGCTGGGATCCAGAGGGCTGAGTTCCGCACCGCTCGCTGCCGAAATACTGGCCGCACAGATAACGGCAGAACCTCTTCCGCTCGATTCGAAAACGCTGGCGGCGCTTAATCCAAATCGCATGTGGGTGCGCAAACTGTTGAAGGGTCGGCCAATTACCCCACCTGAGACGCTTTAACGCAATCAACAGACGTAAAAAAAGGGCCTCTTAAGGGCCCTTTTTTGTCCTGCAAAGCGCCAGACTCAACGTTCGGTTTCAGGCAGTGCTTTCTGGTAGAGGTTTTCCCACATACCGAGCACCAGAACTTGGTCACGCGGAGAGAGTTCACCGGCCTGAATCGCCTTGTCCAGGCTGCTTTGAACCCGGGCCTTCAGCTGCTCTGAGCTGTTCTCGCCGTTAGCTTCTGCCTCGGCAACGGAAACAGTCAAATGACCCTGCAGATAGCCGCTCGCAAACAGCTCATCGTCGGTGGCGCTTTCAACCATGTCTTCAATTAGCGCGAAAATACGCCCTTCAAATTCTGCAATCATTCTCTTCCTTACTGATTCACGGGGCATCCGCCCGTTGCGAGATTAAAAGTCCTGCGGCGCGGGGAAAGACTCGGCGCTCAGCGCAGGCGTGTTGTAGTAGGCTTGCAACGCACGGATGAACCGCGCCGGGCGCTCTGGCAACCCTTTCTCAAGCATTCTCAACACTTCTTCACGTACTTTGCGCTGGAAACCTATCCGGTCCGGTTCACATTCGCCGCTAAGATTGTCACAGCTGACGTTAAAGTTAAAGCCTGCAGCGACACAGAACATCCACTCGTAAGACTGCGGCTTGATTTCAACCTTCTCAAACTCGCTTTGTGTTTGCGCATCGCGGCCGTCTGGGCAATACCAGTAACCAAAGTCCACCAGCTTGCGTCTCTCAGCGCCGGCAACGCACCAGTGAGAGATCTCATGCAACGCACTGGCGTAATAGCCGTGGGCAAAAACGATGCGGTTGTAATCTTCCTGCTCGTCGGCCGGAAGATAGATAGGTTCATCGTCGCCGCGGATCAAACGTGTGTTGTGATCCTGACTGAAACAGCCGTCAAAAATATCAATAAGCTGCTGATAATAATGTTTTTCTGTTGAATCTGACATAGTGACTGACTAACTCAAAATAAAGCAAAACGACAAAATAACGGCTGATTACAGCTGACCCGCATGATTATCCAGCAGCGACTGGCAGATGGCCGGCAGCGGCGGTGGCTCACGTTTCACCGGAATACCGCCGCCCGGTTTCGGCGGCAGGAACCAGCTTTGCAGCTCGGCGCCGCAACCGTCTCCCGGCGGCGGAGGGGCCTGGCTCTCACAGTTGTGGTCGCCAACTGGGCACCGCAGGCGTACGTGCATGTGCGCCCGGTGACCAAACCATGGTCTGACCTTGTGCAGCCATTCACGGTCACTCCCCGCATCGGCACAAAGCTGCTGCTTGATGGCTGGGTTGACGAAGATGCGGACCACATCGGCATCCTCAGCGGCTAACTTGATAAGCGATTCGATTTGCGGCTGCCACTGGCTTTTTACCACGCTTTTACCGTCACGGCTGACCAGATCGATAGGCTGCGGTTTCAGCAGCTGCTGCTCAGTCCAACGTTTTTGCGGCATCTGTAGCCAGATGTCGACGTCGAGGCCGGACTGATGACTCGCGTGTCCACTGCTGAAACGCCCGCCCGCAGGCATCGCCATATCGCCAATCAGCACTGTGCCCAGCCCTTCATGATTGGCCTCGGAGGACAGTCGCTTGATGAAGGTCAACAGGTCAGGCTGCCCATAGAAGCGACGCTGATCGGTACGCATCACCTGATAGTCCGGCGAGTTGAGCGGCAGCGGCTTCGCGCCAATCTGACACCCATTGGCGTAGCTCCCCACCGCCTGCGGAGCACCCGCAATAGGTTGGGTAATACGCTGCCACGGCGTGACGGCCAAAGCAGGCAATGATGCCGCTAAAGCCAGTAATCCCACTAAACCGATGTTAATTCGCATTCTATAAGCGCACTCTCTGCTGTCAGGCGGTCTTTTGTCGCGCGATTACCAGCGCGGAACGCTGGAATTGACGTCACCGCACTGTGCGCGCTGGCGCAGCAGATGGTCCATCAACACAATCGCCATCATCGCCTCGGCAATCGGCACGGCGCGGATGCCCACGCAAGGGTCATGACGCCCTTTGGTTATCATCTCGACCTGCTCGCCTTCGCGGTTGATAGTGCGACCCGGCACGGTAATGCTTGAGGTCGGTTTCAGCGCCATGTGCGCGACAATCGCCTGACCGCTGCTGATGCCGCCCAAAATGCCGCCTGCGTGGTTGCTTTCGAAGCCCTGTGGCGTGATTTCGTCACGGTTTTCGCTGCCGCGCTTGTTCACAACCGCAAAGCCGTCACCGATCTCGACGCCCTTAACGGCGTTGATGCTCATCAGGGCGTGTGCAATATCGGCGTCCAGACGGTCAAAGACCGGCTCGCCCAAACCGGTAGGCACGTTCTCTGCAACCACGGTAATTTTTGCCCCGATAGAATCACCGGCTTTCTTCAGCTCACGCATGAGTTCGTCGAGCGCTTCCAGCTTTGACTCATCCGGGCAGAAGAACGGGTTGGTCTCGACGATATCCCAGTCTTTGAGCTCGCAGCTTACGTCGCCCATTTGTGCCAGATAGCCACGAATCTGTACGCCAAATTTCTGCGCCAGATATTTTTTAGCGACTGCACCCGCGGCTACACGCATTGCGGTTTCACGGGCAGAAGAACGACCGCCGCCGCGATAGTCGCGGGTGCCGTATTTTTGCTCATAGGTGTAATCGGCATGGCCCGGACGAAATACGTCTTTAATCGCGCTGTAGTCCTGCGAACGCTGGTCGGTATTCTGAATAATCAGACCGATGCTGGTGCCGGTGGTCACCCCGTCAAACACGCCAGACAAAATCTTCACTTCGTCAGCTTCGCGGCGCTGTGTCGTATAGCGGGACGTGCCCGGACGACGACGGTCCAGGTCGTGCTGCAGGTCAGCTTCGGTCAATGGAATGCCCGGAGGCACGCCGTCGATAACGCATCCCAGCGCAATACCGTGGGACTCACCAAACGTTGTGACGCGGAAAAACTGCCCAATACTGTTCCCTGCCATCACGGCTCCTTAACCATTAGTTAGCTGTTAAATTCAATGATGTTAAATCTGATGCAAACCGCGACCCCGCTTATTGGCAAGATACGCGTTTTGCTGAACGAATTACTTCCTGTACACGCTGAAGTGCTCAGCGCAGTCCAGCAGCTGTTGTTTAGTCAGCATGAATACGCCGTCGCCGCCGTTTTCAAATTCCAGCCAGGTAAATGGAATATCAGGATACTGATCCATCAGATGTACCATGCTGTTACCCACTTCACAAATCAGCACGCCGTTGTCGGTCAGGTAGTCTGGCGCGCAGGCCAGAATACGGCGAGTCAGCTTCAGACCGTCGCTACCGGACGCCAGGCCCAGCACCGGCTCGTGGCGATATTCGTCCGGCAGGTCAGACATGTCTTCTTCGTCGACGTAAGGCGGATTGGTCACAATCAGGTCGTACTGCAGTTCAGGCAGCTCGCGGAACAGGTCTGAACGAATCGGCGTAACCCACTGCTCGATGCCGTGCGTTTCGATGTTGCGCTCGGCCACGGCCAGCGCGTCGGCGGAGATATCTACTGCATCAACCTCGGTCTCAGGGAACGCGTAGGCGCAGGCAATAGCGATGCAGCCGCTGCCAGTACACATATCAAGAATGTGGCTTGGTTGATCTTGCAAGATGCCGGAGAAGCGGTTTTTGATCAGTTCACCGATTGGCGAGCGCGGGACCAGCACGCGTTCGTCAACGTAAAACTCCATGCCGCAGAACCAGGCTTTGTTGGTCAGATAAGCGACCGGTACGCGCTCGTTCACGCGGCGGATCACCCGCTCGACGATGCGGTGGCGCTCGCTCGAGGTCAGGCGTGCGGTGTGCATGTCTTCAGGGATGTCGAGCGGTAAAAAGACGCTTGGCAGCACCAGTTGTACGGCTTCGTCCCAGGGATTATCCGTTCCATGGCCGTAATAGACATTCGCGGCATTCAGGCGGCTGACGGTCCAGCGCAGCATATCCTGAATGGTATGCAGCTCACTGACGGCTTCGTCGACGAATATTTTATCCAATTTTCTCTCCTGGGGTACGGCGGGTGGCCATCATTCATAGCCATAAAATTTCCGCATAGTTTGCCACGAAGACGGCAACAAATCAGCAGTAATACCCCATTGTTGCGAGACTTCTCCAAAGACATTTACTTAAAAAGGGGAAGAGGAGCAGGTACACTGTGAAAATGTTCGACGAATGATGATATTGCGATGAAGAAAAAATTTTCGCTGAGTAAGGAGGAGCTGGCCTTATTTCGTGAGGCGGTACCGGGCACCAAGCGACTTAAAAATGACACCATAGTCCATAAACCGGCACCTAAACCGACGGTGATTGCCTCGCCAAAGCGTTTGCTTCAGGAGCAGGTGGATGCGACCTACTATTTCTCTGACGAGTTTCAGCCAATGCTTGACGCCGAAGGACCGGTACGTCATGTGCGGCCTGACGTCAGCCATTTCGAATTAAAGAAGCTTCGCCGCGGCGATTATTCGCCCGAGCTGTTTCTTGATTTGCACGGCCTGACGCAGCACGAAGCCAAGCAGGAACTGGGTGCGCTGATTGCCGCGTGCCGTAGAGAACACGTTCACTGCGCCTGTATAATGCACGGGCACGGCAAACATATTCTTAAGCAGCAGACCCCTCTGTGGCTGGCGCAGCATCCTGACGTCGAGGCCTTCCACCAGGCTCCGCGTGAGCTGGGTGGTAATGCGGCACTGCTGGTATTGGTCGAGCTGGACGATAAAACCGACCAGGAATAACGGCTAACGATTTTTCGCGGCCCAAAATAGCGAAAGGCACAGCAAGCTGTGCCTTTTTAGCGTCTTTCAGTCACTCACCTCAGCTGCAGGCTTTCGCAATCACCTGAGAAGGGCTGTACTGCCAGTCATAGCTGCCTCGTCCGGTGTCAGCGTTGATTTCTACGCTGGCCATCGCCGAGGTGGCAAACATCGGAGGGCACTGTCCTGGGCAAAGTTCCGCCACCAGATAGCCGACCAACGGCAAGTGAGAAACCACCAGCACGGAGCTCACGCCCTCTCTCGCCAAAGCCTGAAGCTCTTCAGCTACTTGTGCGGGGTCACCGCCCGGCGTCAGTTCCGGCAACACGTCAACCTTTTCAGGAAGAGAGAGCGCCTGACGCACTTTTTCCAGCGTTTGCTGCGCCCGAAGATAAGGGCTCACCAGCACACGCTGAATTTTCACGGAGCGACCGTTCAACCAGGACGCCATACATACCGTCTCGTCACAACCACAATCGGTAAGAGGTCTTACTGAATCGCTGGCCGCATCAAGAGCAGCCTCACCGTGACGCATAATCACAACTTGCATATTGCACCGCTTTTGTTAACAAAAATAGCGCTATACAGGTACGCTGAGCGTGCTGTATTACCCTTCTGCCCACATCCTAGCAGGGCACTACAACCATCACATCAAAACCCACCGTATCGCGGCCGGGCATTTTGCCTGAAAGTCACCACAAAGAAAACGCTGTTTTTTACACCAACTGCGAATAGATGTAAATAGGTCTGGCTATTTAATGAACAGCGCGATCATTTTTCACTCTGCTAACCAAGAATTACCAGAAACCTTAAATTAAGCCGTGATGCAGATCACACTTAATGGCTAAATTTGCATCGTTTCAAAGTCTAAAAGATCGTCTATTTTACGCCCATTACGTTAGCTATACAATTTTTGCCCATTGTCTGCTCGGGTGACGAGCCCTTCACAGGGTGCAAAACGGGTGCCGTGCAGCTTCTGCAATGCCTGCAGTCTCTTCACCAAAACGTCGGCCCCCAGCGCATCGATATAGCGCATAGGCCCTCCGAGGAACGGCGGGAAGCCAATGCCGAAAACGGCACCAATATCGGCATCTCGCGCGCTGCGCACGGTGCCATCATCCAGACAACGTACTGCCTCGTTGAGCATCAGCGCCACACAGCGGTCGGCCAGCGCCTGCTCGCTCAGTTTGTTTTTTGGCGTCACGGCTAACAGCTTGTAAATCGTTGGGTCTGGCGTTTTTTTACCGGACTTTTGGCCCTTCTGTGGATAAAGATAAAATCCCCGACTATTTTTTCGGCCTTTCCTGCCGTCTTCGAACACCGCCTCAAGCCCGCCAGGCGCGGCAAAGCGATCGCCGAAGGCCGACTCGAGAACAGGAATGATTTTAGTGCCCACGTCTATTCCGACCTCGTCGAGCAGTTGCAGCGGCCCCACTGGAAAACCAAAGTTGACCAGTGAGTTGTCGATGTGTTCAATGCTCTCGCCTTCCAGCAGGCAACGCGCCGCTTCATTCATATAAGGCGCGAGAATACGATTAACGTAAAAACCGGCGCTGTCACCGACCACAATAGCGGTCTTGCCCTGTTTTCTGGCGAAAGAAACCGTGGTGGCAATAGTTTGCGGACTGGTCTGCGCGTGCGGGATAACCTCCACCAACGGCATCTTATCTACCGGGCTGAAATAATGCAGGCCGATCACCTGCTCCGGCCTTGCTGCGCCTTCGGCAATTTTATGAATCGGTAAAGAAGAAGTGTTTGAAGCAAAAATTGTCTGCGGAGAGGCATTTTCCTCAACTTCATGGATCATCTTCTGCTTAAGCTCAAGGTCTTCAAAGACCGCCTCAATCACCAAGTCAACCTGCGAGAATCCGCTGTAGTCGGTCGTGCCGGAAATCAGCATCATCTGGCGTTGCAGCTCGGATTTTTTGAGGTGCCCACGGCGCAGTTTTTTCTGCAACAGATCCCAACTGTATTTAAACGAGTGGCTTATTCCCTGCTCATTAATATCTTTAATCCTGACCGAAATATTGGCCTTGGTAGCTGTCACGTTAGCAATGCCGCCGCCCATCAGCCCGCCTCCCAAGACCGCGACTTTGTGGATTTCTCGCGGTTCAGCCTGCGCACCAAAATCTTTTTTCAACGCGGTAGAGGCAAAGAAAATACCGCGCAGCGCGGCGGACTGTGGCGTCATGACCAGTTCACCAAACGCACGAGCCTCCGCCTCGTAGCCACTGCTGCTGCCCTGACTCAGCCCGGTCTGTACCACGTCAATAATCTTTTCAGTGGCGGGATAATGTCCGCGTGATTTCGCCCGCGTTTGCTTGCGCACAATATAGAACAGCAGCGCTTTGCCTAGCGGCCCCTGAGCTACACGGTCAATGTAAGACAGCTCTCGTCTGGCCGTATGCCCTTTGCGAACGCGCTCAATAGCCGTCTGAAAAAGAATAGACTGTGGCACAACGTCGTCCACCAGCCCCATACGCAGTGCCTGTTTTGCGCGGATGCTGCGGCCGGTGAGCATCATATCCAGCGCTTTCGGTGCGCCAATCAGTCGGGGCAGGCGTTGAGTTCCACCGGAACCCGGCAGCAGACCGAGCTGAACCTCAGGCAAGCCGAGTTGAGTTTTATCATCCAGCGAGCAGATTCGACTGTGGCAGGCAAGGGCAAGCTCAAGGCCTCCGCCTAGGCATGCGCCATGAATAGCGGCCACCACGGGCACCGAAAGCCCGGCAATGTGTGCCATCACGCCCTGTCCTTTTTTCGCCAGAGCCTCGGCTTCTGAGGCTTTTTCGCAGCGCGCAATCATGCTGATATCCGCACCCGCAATGAAGGAGTCTTTCTTGCCGGAAATAAACACCAAGCCTTTTAATTTGGGATGCTGTTGTGCCTGCTGCAACAGTGAGTTTATCTGCTGCACAAACTCGGCTTTTAGCGTATTGACTTTCTCATCCGCGACATCAATGGTGACGATGCCGATATTGTCCTCGGTAAAATAGAGGGTGAAGGCCGAAGGCGTTGCTGATTCCGTTACCTCCGCCGGCGAAATCATTGGTTTTTGGCTCATTCTGCCACCTCCACAATCATTGCCGCACCGAGACCACCGGCGGCACAGGCGGTGGTGAGTCCGAGTTTTTTACCTCGCCGACGCAGCTCGTGCAAAATTTGGGTGATCATTCGTGCACCCGTAGCGGCAAAAGGATGTCCATAGGCCAGCGATCCGCCCAATACGTTGAATTTTTCCCAGTCAATTTCACCTATTGCCTGCTCGCGCCCGAGTTTCTCACGCGCAAACTGCGGGCTGGCGAACATCTTGACGTTGGCCAGTGTTTGCGCGGCAAAGGCCTCGTGCATATCAATCAGATCAATATCTGCGAGCGTCAACCCCGCGCGGTCTAGCGCCACCGGCGTGGCATAGGCTGGCCCCAGCAACATGTCTTCCCAGACATCGATGGCCGAAAAGGCAAAGCTGCGCAGATAACCCAGCGGTTTCAGGCCTAGCTCGCGGGCACGAGACTCACTCATTAACAGCACTGCTGCCGCGCCGTCGGTCAATGGGGTACTGGTCGCCGCCGTCACCGTGCCATGCTTGCGGTCAAACGCCGGACGCAGCTTCACATACTGCTCGATGCTGGAATCAAAGCGAACGTTGTTGTCTTTTTGTATCACGTCTTTATAAGGCGGAACGTGCGCGGCCATCACCTGTGAATCAAGCAGACCGTCATTCCAGGCCTGTGCCGCCCGTTGATGCGAGCGGTGGGCAAATTCGTCCTGCTGCTGGCGACTGATGCCATGGGATTTCGCCATCTGCTCGGCGGTGTCGCCCATGCGCAGGCCGGTAGAGTATTCCGCTACCGCCGGGGGAACCGGCAGCAGGTCGCGTAATTTGAGTTTGCTGAACAGCGACAGCCGCTGAGACAAAGTGCGAGCCTTGTTGAGGTCGACCAGCGTTTTCGCCAGCGCCTTGCTGACGCCAATTGGCAAAACAGATGAAGAGTCTGCGCCTCCGGCAATACCGACGCTCACTGTGCCGGCCATAATGCTTTCGGCAACGTTGGCAATTGCCTGAAAGCTGGTCGCACAGGCGCGAGAAACGCTGTAGGCGTCGGTTGAAACGCTCATTCCAGTGCCTAATACAATTTCGCGCGCAATATTAGGGGCTTCGGGCATCTGCACGACCTGGCCAAATACCAGTTGGTCGATAACAGACGGGTCAATCCCACTCTTTGCCAGCAATTCGCTGACCACAATTTTACCGAGATCGACCGCCGGTATGCCGTGAAATGCCGTTGCCTGCTTGGCAAATGGGGTACGCAGGCCGTCAATAATAGCGATACGATCGCCCTGACGCGTAACCAGCGGAATGGCCTTGTTCATAGTGGCTCCTGATTCAATAAAACGGTCAATGCTTTATAAATTAGCGGGTTATTTTATTTTTGCTCGGTTTACTGGCCTGATGACGGTCAATTTTGACTTTTGTAACAGGTCTGACCTGATGATCAAGTGTTAACCATCTGCCTGTCATTAGCAAAGCCCAAGCTGTTGAATTGAGAGCGGCAGCAAATTTTTCGAGGAAGGCATCTAAAGAGGTATCTGCCGCCGGTGCGGCGGCAGCAAGGGGAATTAACGCAGGGCAAGCTGGAAGTTTATCGACTCAATCTGGCAGCAAAAGGTGAAATCAGCCGTAAGCTCAACGCCGCCCTCCACCTCGTTAAACTGACTGTTGATGTCGCACGGGTCTGACTCGGCCCGGCGGGCACGCGCCGTTAAGTCTTCAAGCGCCGCTTCTGCATCAGCGCGGGTTGCAAAAACGTTCTGATAAGAGGCGGTGCAGTCGGTGTTATCGATGATAGTGCCCACGTCGACGCAGCAACAGGCCGCGGTTTCCTGTGCGGCGGTAGTCCGCGTAGGTTTAGTCGATTCAGTGGATAATTCGGACATATTTTCTCCTTTCGACGCGCTATTGCGCCGGGCCAGTGGCCGTGATGAATCATTAAAAATGATAGATTCTCTGGAAAATATCTTACTCCTGCCTCGCGACAAGCACTACCCTTACTTTTACTATGGTTTTTAAGTGATTAAAATCACAAGACTAATAAAGCGCAATAAAACTAATTTATTCATATGCGGATTAGTTCAACCCGAATCGTCAGTTTTATGAATCTAAACCGTTCCCTTTTTGTTAAGCGGATCTAATTTTTAAAATCTAATTACCAATAAGTGTGAAACAACGTTGCAACATGTGTACAGGTCAGACCTATACTTCGCTCACTGGTCTGATTAGTCGGCCCAAAAGTACAGGACGCTACAATCCGCCGCTCATTGTTACTCATGTGATAGCCCATGATTAGCTTTGTTCTATAAAACATAAAATGAGGTTTTGGTCATGAACCAGAAAAACCTGTTTACGAGATCAGCTGTGGCAGCTGCAATGGCACTTGTTTCATCACACGTTTACGCGGCAGGATTCCAGCTAAACGAATACACCGCCTCTGGACTGGGTCGCGCTTATGCCGGTGAAGGCGCCATCGCCGACACCGCCGCCTCTGGAAGCCGCAACCCGGCAACCATGACCATGTTTGACCGCCCTACGTTCTCCGGCGGCGCAGTATTTATCGATCCAGACGTCAAATTAACCGGCAAATCCCCGGTGACGGGTTCCAGCCTCGACGCTAACAATATTGCCCCAACCCAGTGGGTTCCAAACCTGCACTTCATCATGCCGCTAAACGACAGCTGGGCGGTGGGAGCCTCGGCCACGACCAACTACGGACTCTCTACCGAATTCAACAGCGGCTATCCGGCGGGTCCTCTGGCGGGTAAAACCGACCTGATGACCGAAAACCTCAACCTGAGCACCGCCTATCGCCTTAACCAACACTTCAGCTTCGGCGTCGGCTTTGACGCCGTCTACGCTAAGGCAAAAATCGAGCGTAACGCCGGTGAGCTGGTTGCGTTGCAAAGCCGCGGTCAGATCCCTGCCGACACCACCGCCGCACACCTGAACGGTAACGCCTGGGGCTACGGTTGGAACGCCGGTATCCTCTACGAGGTGGATGAAAACAACCGTTACGGTTTCACCTATCGTTCGAAAGTTAACGTCGATTTCGACGGTAACTACCGCAGCGACCTGCCGGTTCTGGCAGGCGGAACCGGGGGCAGCACGCAGGCCGGCCATTTAACCCTGAATCTGCCTGAAGTGTGGGAGGTTTCCGGTTATAACCGCGTGGCGCCGAAATGGGCGGTCCACTACAGTATGACCTATACCAGCTGGAGCGAGTTCCAGCAGCTGAAAGCTACCGCCAACAATGGCGATACGCTGTTCCAAAAAGAAGAAGGCTATCATGACGTTTACCGCATCGCCCTGGGTACCACCTATTACTACAGCGATGAATGGACCTTCCGTACCGGTATCGCGTTCGATGACAGCCCGGTTCCGGCCGACAACCGCACAATTTCGATTCCCGATCAGGACCGTCTGTGGTTGAGCGCCGGTGCCACCTATGCGTTTAGCAAAGATGCGTCGGTTGACCTGGGCGTTTCTTACATGCACGGCAAAACCGTACACATCAGCGAAAAAGTCGCCGATGGCGTCCCTAACTATGAATTCGATGCTAAAGGCACTGCGATGCTGTACGGCATGAACTTCAACTACACGTTCTAGTCCGTTTCGTTGCCATAAAAAAAGCGCCCTTGGGCGCTTTTTTGTTGTTTGACTGATATCGACTCAGTTGGCAGAGTCGATGCTGTCGAGGTCGCCCTGAATCGCCGCAGCGTTCGGGTTAACCACCGGCGTCAGCTTGCCGCCGTTTGCCAGGAAGTCGTGATGCTGGAAGTACGCCGCGCGAACAAACTCATACGGATCGGACGAGTTGGTCAGCAGGCCGTCGGAATCCAGCAGCTGTGCACGGGTTTCGATGCCTTCAAGCGCCCATTTACCCGCGGTCATCCACCAGGTCAGGTAGTTAAGCGGGAAGTAAAGGTCGTCGACCACGCCGCCCACGTCTTCACGCGGGGTGAAGCTGCCGTAGCCCGGCAGCACCGCGTAGGTACCGTAACCCACACCGTAATGGCCCAGCGTGCTACCGAAGCGATGCGGCTCTTCCTTCGCCAGCTGCGGGTTAGCCATTGACGCAACGTCAATCAGGCCGCCTACACCCAGAATGGTATTCAGGAAGAAGCGGGTAAAGTGTTTCGCACCTTCCTGCACATTACCTTCAACCAGATAGTTCACCATCGTTGACGGCTCACTCAGGTTGTCAAAGAAGTTGCTCAGACCGTTACGCGCAGGCTGTGGTAGGTAGTCGCGCCACGCCACGGCAACCGGACGTAAAACATAGGGGTCCAGCACGTTCATGTTAAAGTTGAACATTGAACGGTTGAAGCCCTGAAGCGGGTCAGAACGCCCGCCTAATTGAGGATCAACCTGCTCGGGAGCCGGTGGATTTGACGCGTTGGCCGCTGTCGGCACCACCCCTGTTGACATCGTCTTTGCCGAAGGCGCAGTTGAAGCCGAAGAGGTTGGCGGCGTAGACGGCGTAACCAGTGATTTTGGTTTATCCGCACAGCCAACCAATAATAATGTGGCAACCGCCAGCCCAGTCAGGCGAAAGTCCATCATGTTCTCCCTGTTTATGCTTCGGCCCCTTTTTATGGGACCTGCTGATTAATCTCGATATTGACCTGCCCGCTGCCCGAGAAGTTGGTCAACGGACTGTCACCGTACCAGTCGCCCGATGCCGGTGTCGCCAGGCCAGTTTGTGAAATACGCACACGTACTTTCAGTTGATGCAACGAAGAAAGCAAGCGCTCCGGCATCATGGCATTGGTATCATCAACCGTGACAGAAAGCGGGAATCGGCTGAGAGGCAGTTTTTTAACTGCAACCGGAACCGGGCTGCTGCCGTCTGTCACCGAAATAAATACCGTACCCTGCTGAGGAAGCTGTTGCTGCGCACGCGGCGAAAGTGTAACCGCAACGCCGAGTTTAACCTTATCCATGCCTGATTTAGCTTTAGCCTGCTCAATGCTGGCTTTCACCATTTCAGTTCGCTTGTCGTCGGCAGGCAGAATTTTCAACATCACCTGCCATGCGCCGATCGCCTGCGGATAGTGCCCCTGTTCATATTCATTATATGCCAGCAGACTCAATACTTGCAGATTCCCCTGATTATGTTCGAGCATATCACGCAACATATTGCCGCCGTTGATATTATCTTGCGGATCGGTGGAACGCGTCAGAACATCAGCATAGCCCAGTTTAATGTCCATATCATTTGGAGAAAGTGCGTATGCGCGAGCAAATGCCTGCGTCGCGGTGCTGGCATTGTTAAGCGCCATGCCCACACGGCCCAGCATCAGCCAGTCTTTAGCGTTGTCCGGGTCATTCTGCAGGTCGGTACGCAGACCGAGACCGAGGTCCTGAATATCCATCATATTCAGTGGTTTGGCATTCTCGTCCGCGACGCGAGCGCGTAAGTCAGGCATTCTTTTCATGACCTGATTCCAGGCACTAACCTGACCTAGACCGCCTGCATACAGATAAAAACCAAGAGTGACGACGACCAGTAATATGACCCCCGGAGCCAGCGTCCAGCGTGGGATTGGTTTCCCCGCTTTGCTGGCCTGCCCCGGAATATCACTCAACAGATTTTCCTGGAGTTCCTGAACAAAGATAGGACGCTCAGGCGCGGCAACCACGCCCTGCTGTTCGTCTTCTTCCAGTTCGCTCAAGCGGTGATGATAGAAAGCCTTGTTCAGATCGTCGCGCGTGTTGGACAGAGAATCACGATCGCCTCGAATAACAGGCACAATAAACAACGCGACGCCCACCAGCAGCAGCGCAACAATGACCAGCCAAAAAACAATCATGATTCTTTCCTGTCCTTTTCACCGAGCAGCTGCGCCAAACGCAGTTTCTCTTGTGAAGACATCTGCTCTTCCGTTTGACGACGACGAGCGCGTAAAATAATGACCAGTGCGCCGACAATGACAAACAGCGCGGGTCCAACCCATAAAATCAGCGTAGACGGCGTGACCGGCGGTTCGTAGGTCACAAAGTTGCCGTAGCGCGCGACCATATAATCAACGATCTGCTTGCTCGACTGCCCTTGATTCAGCAGCTCGAGGACCTTTTTACGCATGTCAGCCGCGATGATGGAGTCAGACGCCGCAATGTTGGTGTTCTGACATTTCGGGCAACGCAGCTGCTCGGTCAATTCGCGATACTGCTGTTCCTGCTGTGGCGATTTGAACTGATAAGCATCGATGGCAGCAAAAACGCTAAAGCTCAGCATCAGACCAAAGATAAGTGAAATCAGTCTCATGCGTTGCCTCCGTATTTATTGTAAAGCGGACGTACTTCCTTCTGCCAGACCTGCTCGTTGAGATCACCGGCATGGCGATAACGCACGATGCCGTTACCGTCGATAAGGAAGGTTTCAGGGGCTCCGTACACACCGAGGTCAAGACCGAGCATGCCGTCGCCGTCGTACAGGCTCAGCGCATAAGGGTTACCCAGCGTATTCAGCCAGTTAATCGCCTTATTGCGGTCATCCTTGTAGTTAAGGCCAACCACGTGCACGCCTTTCGCCGCCAGCGTATTGAGATAATCATGCTCGGCACGACAGGTTGGACACCAGGTCGCCCAGACGTTCAGCAGAATCGGCTTACCGGTGTGGAACACTGACTGGTCGTAGGTTTTCCCCGGCTCGAACAGCGATTCCAGCTTGAACACCGGCACCGGTTTGCCGACCAACGCCGACTCAAGTAGAGTCGGGTCATCGCCGTGCGCGTTGCGGGTCAGCTGCACCAGAAACGCCGCGGCCAGCGCCAAAAACAGAAACAGGGGAATAAAGAGAATTTTACGATTCATGCTTCCTCCGCCGCTTCTTTACCCTGACGTTTCAGTTTCTTGGTCATTCTATAGCGCGGATCCAGGATACACAGGATGCCACCGACCGCCATAAAGATGCCGCCCAGCCAAATCCAGCGAACGAAAGGTTTATAGTACAGGCGTACCGCCCACGAGCCGTCGTCCAGCTCTTCGCCCAGCGCCGCATAAAGATCGCGCGCGAGATTACCGTCGATGGCCGCTTCGGTCATCATGCTGTGTGCCACGCTGTAGTAGCGTTTTTCGGCGTGCAGCACGGTCACGAATTTACCGTTACGGGTCACGTCGATATTGGCTTCACCGCCAGTGTAGTTGGAGCCTTTAATGTCGGTCAGGTTGCGGAATTCAAAATGGTAACCCTGAATGTCTACGGTATCACCCGACTTCATGCGCACGTCACGCTCGACGCTGTAGTTCTGGCTAAAGGCGATACCGATGACGGTAACGGCAACACCCAGGTGACCCAGCACCATGCCCCAGTGGCTGCGAGACAGATGCGTCAGGCCACGCCAGAAAGTGTGACGGTGGGTAGCGCGCTCGTGCAGCTCCATCAGCGTCAGCAGGATAACCCACACTGACATCAGCATACCGACCACGGTCATGCCAACGATTTTGTCCTGCAGCAACCACGGCAGCAGAATCGACAGCAGCAAGGTTACGACCAGCGCAACGCCCAGACGACGCCACAGCTTGCTTGGCTCGTCACGACGCCAGCGTACTAGCGGACCTATACCCAGCAGCAGCGCCATCGGTGCCATCAGCCAGGTGAACATGGTGTTAAAGAACGGTTCGCCGATGGAAATACTGCCCAGTCCCAGCTGCTTGTGAATCAACGGCAGCAGCGTACCCAGCAACACAACCAGCATCGCAGCAATCAGCAGGACGTTATTTCCCAGCAGGAAGCTTTCACGTGAAAACGGCTCGTGACGGCTTGGTGCACGCACCGCGCTGCCTTTGATTGCGTACAGCAACAGCGAGCTGCCGATGACAATCACCAGATAGGCCAGGATAAACATACCGCGCGCCGGGTCAGAGGCGAAGGAGTGCACTGAGACCAGCACGCCGGAACGCACCAGGAAGGTCCCCAGCAGGCAGAGCGAGAAACAAGTAATCGACAGCAGTACGGTCCAGGCCTTGAAGGTGCCGCGTTTTTCGGTCACCGCCAATGAGTGGATAAGCGCGGTACCGGCCAGCCAAGGCATAAATGAGGCATTCTCTACCGGGTCCCAGAACCACCAGCCGCCCCAGCCAAGTTCATAGTAGGCCCAGGCAGAACCCAGCACGATACCGACGGTCAGGAACACCCATGCGGCCTGCGTCCACGGACGCGACCAGCGCGCCCAGGCGGTATCCAGACGGCCTGCCATCAGCGAGGCAATCGCAAAGGCAAAGGCGACGGAGAATCCAACGTAGCCCATGTACAGAATCGGTGGATGGAAAATCAGGCCAATATCCTGCAACACCGGGTTGAGGTCGCTGCCGTCAATCGGGAAGTTCGGCAGAGTACGCAGGAACGGGTTGGAGGTCAGCAGAATGAACAGCAGGAAGCCGGTGGTAATAAGGCCCATGACAGCCAGCACGCGCGCTACGGCGTCGTTCGGCATGCGGCGGCTAAACAGCGCAACCGCAGTAGTCCAACAGCTCAGCAGGAGCACCCAGAGTAGCAGGGAGCCTTCGTGCGCGCCCCAGGTCGCCGCCATACGGTAATAAACCGGCAGGTGGGTGTTGGAGTTGTTCGCAACGTAGGCGACCGAGAAGTCGTTCACCACGAACGCGTGGACCAGAATGATAAAGGCTAACAGGATACAACCGAACATGCCGTAAGACAGTGGACGGGCCATTGCCATCATCCGCTCGTCCTGACGCGATGCGCCCCACTGGGGATAAATGCTCAATAACGTTGACAGGCCCAGCGCCAGACAAAGAGCAAAAGTACCAATTTCAGGGATCATGACTGGCCATTTCCTTTAGCAGGAGCAACATATGCCGAGGCTGGCCCCGTATGATTATCTTTCATTGCGTCTTCAACTTCCGGTGGGACATATTTTTCATCATGCTTGGCCAGAACCTGCTTCGCCATGACGACATTATTAGGCTCCATCACTCCCTGGGCCACTACGCCCTGCCCTTCCCGGAACAGGTCTGGCAAGATGCCAAAGTAGGTCACCGCGATAGCGCCGCGCGCATCGTAGATTTTAAAGTGCACTTCAAGGGTCTTGTCATCACGCTTGACTGAACCCGGCATTACCATGCCGCCGATACGTAGACGCTGACCGACAAACGGCAATTCATGATCCTTGCCTTTGCCCTGCAAAATTTCACTTGGTGTATAAAATAAATCAATATTGGAACGCAACGCATAAAGCACCAGGCTGGTTGCGAGCCCTAATCCAACCAGGACTATCAACGCAAGGTACATGCGATTTTTACGACGAGGATTCACGATAACTTCTCCCGGGTGGAGTCCGGCGACCCTGGTGCTGCACGCTTGCTATTATTATGCGCGGCACTGGCCTGTTTTTTCGATTGACGGATCCGCTGTTCGCGGGACTGGCGGCGGCGTATTTCAGCCAGCAGCTGGCGACGATGCCAGACGGTATGAATAATGATGCCAAATAAAGAAACCAGGGTGACGATGACCGACAGCCACACGTAAAACGCGTAGCCTCCCATCGCAAAGAATTCCTGCCAGGTTGGGAATGCAGCGTTCATCAACGGCGCTCCTTATTGACCAACGTGGCAACCCAAGGACGCAGACGCTCCTGGTTGATAATAAGATTGCGCAGGCGCATCAGGGTCAGCGTAATAAAGAAGAACAGATAGCCAAATACCGACCAGAACAGCGGATAACGCATGCTTGGGTCGATGGTTCTGCCAAAGTCGCTCGAGCCCTGATGAAGGGTGTTCCACCACTGCACGGAATAGTGAATGATTGGGATATTCACCACGCCGACCAGCACCAGAATACCGGCGGCACGGCCCGCAGTGCGGCGGTCCTCGAAGGAGTTGTATAACGCAATCACGCCAAGATAGAGGAAAAGGAGCACCAGCTCGGAGGTCAGACGCGCGTCCCACACCCACCAGGTTCCCCACATCGGTTTACCCCAGGCAGAGCCGGTCACTAGCGCGATAAAAGTAAAGACAGCGCCGACCGGTGCCATCGCGGCCATCGCTAGTTCAGACATTTTCATCTGCCAGACCAGGCCGATAAAGGCAGCGATCGCCATCGAGCTGTAGATCCCCATAGACCAGATAGCCGCAGGCACATGAATGTACATGATCCGGTAGCTATTGCCTTGTTGGTAATCAGGAGGTGCGTAACCGAAGCCCCATACCCAGCCGATAAGAAGGCAGGCAATACCCGCAATGGCCAGCCAGGGAATAAAACGGCCGCAGACGTGGTAAAGCCGCTCAGGCCTTGCGAGTTGATGTAACCATTTCCACATTATTTGTCGTTGCTCACGTTAAAATTACACTGTGTTAAATGCCGTAAACCATTATCTGGAAAACTGTTGGCAGTAAGGGCTATTTTTGGACACCTTCTGCTCTTTTAGGCACGACGCCTATTGTTCCCTATCGAGAAGTGTGATGTTAGTCAAAGGTTGCGTTTTTTCAGGCGTATTGTAACCACAAGTAAACTCATTACTCTATTTATGGGTATTTTGAAATAAAATGACCGCAAATAACGCGACGTGATAATCACATTTGCCGATTAGTGCACGCTCACACGCAGCGCCGCCGAGGTAGCAAAGGGGGCCAGCGTGATGCTTCCCGCTAGCATGGCACCCAGAATGGCCAGATAGCCACCGATAGGCATCGCCATCGAGGCGGCATCAATCGCACCGGTAGAAAAAATCAGCACCGGAATATACAGCGGCAGCACCAGCAGACTCAACAATACCCCGCCCTTTCGTAATCCAACGGTCAGTGCGACGCCGATTGCGCCGATAAAGCTCAGCGTGGGCGTGCCCAACAACAGCGTCAGCGCGACCGCTTCCCAGGTTTTAAAGTCCAGCGACAGCAGCAGGGCTATCAGCGGAGAAATGATTAACAGCGGCAGCCCGGTCACCATCCAGTGAGCGCACACTTTGCCGATAACCGTGAGGGTAAGCGGCGCGGGCAATAGCATCAGCTGTTCGAGCGAGCCGTCAAGATAGTCGTCGCGGAACAGACGTTCGAGCGAAAGCAGTGAAGACAGCAGCGCCGCGACCCAGACAATACCCGGTGCAATGCGCGCCAGCAGCTTCGGCTCCGGCCCAATTCCCAATGGAAACAAGGTAATCACAATCAGGAAAAACCACAGCGGGTTTATAATCTCGGCACTTTTACGAAAAGCGATTTTCAATTCACGGCGTAAAACTTTAATAAACATTAGGCTAGCTCTGCACTGGTCAGACGAATTTTACGCACCGCACGCGTGACGCCCGGTAAATCCTGATGCGTGGTCAATAACACCATGCCGCCGTTTTGGGCGTGGCGCTCAAAAAGTTCGATAAGCGTGGAGACGCCCTGTTTGTCGATGGCGGTTAAGGGTTCATCCAGGATCCACAGCGGCGCGCGGCTAATCCACAGCCTGGCAAGGGCAACACGGCGCTGCTGACCGGCAGAAAGTTGCGCGACAGCCACGTCTTCGTATCCCAACAGGCCCACCTGCTCCAGCGCGTGAAATATCTCGTCCTGCGCGTCATTCCCACTTTCGGTCTGATAGAACGACAGATTCTCATAAGCGGTAAGTACAGACTTGATCCCCGGATAGTGGCCGAGAAACAGTAAATGCTGATGAAAAAGCTCACGCTGGCGGCGGGTGTTTTGGCCCTGCCAGTGCACTTCGCCTTCATCTGGGGAGGACAGACCGGCCAAAATACGCAGTAAACTGGTTTTACCGGCTCCGTTCTGGCCTTCAATCTGGACTATCTCGCCCGGCTGGATGGTGAAACTTAAGCCGCTAAACAGGGTTCGCTCATCGCGAACGCAACTGAGGTTAAGCGCTTCAAACATGGGGCGAGTCTCTTATCTTTCGGGAATGGGCATAATATCATAAGCCTTACAAACCCTGTAGGCTCTCGCTGCGCAGTTTACCGCTAACTAACTTCTAATTTACAGAAAAAACACAGCCTTTAGCATCGAATAACAAGTTCTTAATGCTCTGTTATTTTTAGATTTCTCACCCTCAAACCGAGTGGCGGATTAAAAAATAATCTATCCTTGTTGAATGATACAAAATGTAACCACGCTTTTTATACCCATTCCGGCGTTATTTGCCTGTGTACTTTCACCAAGGGGATAAGCGATGAATCCAACTCGTTCAGCAAAAGACAATCTTAAGAATGGCCCTGACGTTGACAGCGAGGAGCGCGAGGACGGCAGCGAGATTGAGGTCGATGAAGAGAATCTCCCCTCACGAGCCGCCGCGGTGCACGAGCAGATCCGCATGGAGGGTGAGAAAGAGCTGGAGCGCGATGGGCTCGCACTGATGTGGTCGGCGATTGCCGCAGGCTTATCGATCAGCGCTTCGCTGGTCACCAAAGGCATTCTGCATGAACAGCTTGCAGACACGCCGGCACGGTTTTTCCTTGAGAACCTGGGCTATACCGTCGGATTTATTATCGTCATCATGGCTCGCCAGCAGCTTTTTACCGAGAACACCGTAACCGCGGTGCTGCCTGTGATGCATAAACCCACGTTCAAGAACTTCGGCATTCTGTTTCGGCTTTGGGGCGTGGTCCTGGCCGGTAACCTTATCGGCGCAGCCTGCGCGTCTCTGGCATTTGTTTCACTGCCGCTGTTTGAACCGTCTATTTTGCAGGCCTTTCATACTATAAGTATGGAGGTGATGGAAAAAAGTCCGACCCAAATGTTTGTTGGCGGCGTGGTGTCTGGTTGGCTAATTGCGACCATGGTGTGGATGCTGCCGAGCGCCGGTGCGGCGAAGATTTGGGTCATTCTGCTAATGACCTACCTGGTGGCGATTGGCAACCTGACTCATATCGTGGTCGGCTCCGTCGAGGTACTGTATCTGGTGTGGTCTGGTGCAGAACCCTGGTACCGCTTCCTGTGGCCCTTCGCCCTGCCGACGCTCGCCGGCAACATCATTGGCGGTACCTTTATCTTTGCGCTGATCAGCCACGCACAGATTAGGAACGATTTAAGCAACCAACGCCGCAAGTCCAAAAATCGGCAAAAAGAACGCCCAAAATCCGTAAAATGATGAAGTAATGAGCAAACGGACCTGCAAAGCCTTATTTTTAGGATGAAAATGGGTATACTGTGCGCGCTGCCGCTCAAGCAGCTGTGTCTCCTTAGTTAAACGGATATAACAAGCCCCTCCTAAGGGCTAGTTACAGGTTCGATTCCTGTAGGGGACACCATTAACACGTTTGCCTAGGTTCACTAAACTCCGTAAATCTCCCAGAAAATCAGCCACATGAAGACTGTAATCGCTAAACTTACGGCTGCCATTACAGCGCCTGCCAGTGGAATACCACGTACGCTAAAACTAAGATCTAATACTGTTCCGCCCACCTAGGCCATTACCCAGATTAAATGCTGATACGTTGACTGAACGAGCCTGAGTAAGTCATTGTTACCCAGTTTAGTGGCTCCGCATTTCCCTCACTCAGCGTCATCCGAAAAGCGATCGGCTCGATATTCTTTATGATTTACCCTGCTACGTTTTCTCCTCCACACTTCGTGAAGTAATTCTGTAATTCGTTTTGCTGAGATGGGCTGTTAATCAGTGCAGGATCGGACGCTCCTTTCAATACACCGAACGCGGGGATGACCCATCGGGTCTTGAGTAAAACATGGATATAGAAACGACCGAAACCGACATAGCCGCCGAAGGAATTTTTACCGTTTACCTCGCCGCAGACATACCCACTTACTCCGTCAGAAGGCTGAACGCTGTCTTTGTGAAAGATGACATTGCGGAAATTCGCGCTCGCAGGATCCTTCAACTGTTGCGCGATAGCCTCTTTGCCATAGTCGATCACTTTGCTGTCGCTCGGATTACACCCTGAAAGCAATAACGCACCCAATGTTGCCAGAGCAAACTTTCTCATTCCTCGATCCTCTTATGAAATTGGCTCACAAAACGCTATCGGTCAGCGTATTATCGAACATTTCGCTGCAAACGTAATCACAACCAGAATTCTTCTATCGGAAATAATAATCAGATGCGTCTTTTAGCTCTTCTTGCTCTAACGTCATTGCTGACGCTTAACCCGGCAATCGCAAAACAACACACACGTGCGGCAGTTCAAGATGATGAACTCATCGAACAGGGAGATTACACCAACTCTGATGGGCAAGAGGTCCACCGCCCGGCGCACAGTAAATCAGATAAAATTCCAGACGGTGCCTCAGCAAAATGTCGCGATGGTACTTACAGCTTCAGCACTCATCATCGGGGGACTTGCTCCAGACACGGCGGTGTGTCCGAATGGCTGGGATAATTATTCCCTTCAGAGTGAAATAAAGCCCCCTCTATATTTAAAAGACATAAAGAAAAAAGCCCGCGATAAGCGGGCGAGATTTGCGAACATAACTGGCTGTCTATTGGCAACACCTATACTGTGCCTATGACTAGCTTAGAATATTGAAAATAATCTGCCAGTTAAGGACGTTGCCTCAGTAAATTACTTGTTCGAAGTGGCCTCAGGATCGAGGTATCGACGGCTTTTTCGGCTTCCTGCAGGCTGTAGTAAATCTGCATTTTCATCCAGCTCTCGGGCGTACTGCCAAGAACAACAGAGAGCTTAATCGCCAGCTCCGGGGAAAGATTCCTTTCTTTGGCAAGCAGGCGAGAAATAGCGGAGGGTGCAATGTCCATTGCACGAGCAAGCTCTCTGACACCAATATCTAGTTCGCCCATCGCGGCGGCAACAATTTCACCAGGGTGGGAGTAACGGACTTGAACATAATCCCTCTCCATCTTATTCATAACCTCTTTATAAACTTTGTCTTAATACCACTCAGTCGGGGCCAATAGCCAAACTGCGTTCCTGTCTTATAAATTGAAAACACATCTTCGCCTCTGTGCGTTAATGCACTCTCCTCTCGTAGGATGGACTCTGAGTTTCCCGGCGCAGAGTTTCGGCCACCGAGGCGATAAAGGCCTGAATGCAAGTGAAGGCATATTCGAATTCACTGACGTCGAAATACTCGGCCGGTAACAGCTCTTCTGAAATCATTAACCGCTGCCGGCATTCTGCTATTTGAGCCAAATGAGCAAACGGCCATTGGGGCGGGTTTCGCAGAATGGCACCAAAATAAAGCCGCACGAAATCTCTTTCATAAAAGGTCTGACTTTCGAGAACACGATGTACGGCGCGATGCCAGAGAGTCTCGAGGGTAATAAAGTCTTTAAGAGGAGAGAGCATCAGCGAGGTCCGTACGCCCAGAAGCGCTTCCTCAAGAGCCTTATCCCACTCGCTCCCAAGACGTTGACGGCGCAGGCGTATCGCATGGGGCTGGCTGTTAAGTAACGCGCGAGCACCATACATAAGAAATGATTCCGTTATCTCAAGCAGCCGACTGTAAAGCAGACGATAAGTCTTTATCGTCTGCGGCACGTTAAGCAGCTGGTGCAGAGTGATAAGCTGAGCCTGTATCTCCTGGTGGCGTAACTCACTCGCTCTAAGAGACACCGCTAACCAGGCTCGCTCTTTGTCTTCTTCTTCGTAAAGCTGCGCCAAAAAAGACATGTCATTGCCCTCCTCTCGCTGCGTGATAGGTGATGAACCTGTTCAATGAATAACGAGTGAAAATCATTCTAACTTCAAAGTATTAATCAAAAATATTGATTATAAAAAGGCGCTCCTCCAATCTCACCACACGAGGGAGTCAGGAGGAGCCAACACAGACAATTACATTTGTTATTATTTTATTTACTTAATTATGCGTAGCCACACGAAAAAACCAGGGATCCTTCTCTTACAAAAACTTCTTGCCAACTGGATATAATGATTACTTACGTAACTAATCAAACACGGTTGATCAATGATTATTGTTAAGATTAATTATTGTATTCAGTCACGTCGTCGTAAGCAGAGTCCCGCATGCATCATAGAGTTATCTTCTTTACTTAGCCTGTTAAGCGTTAAAAAATACTTTCATTTTCTTTAGCCTCTTCAAGAAGCTGTATCGCAAGCAGCATGGTCTGTTTTGAATTACTTTTCTGATTCTTCATGAACTTTAATTCATCACGGAGCCTTTCTGCGATCATCGTTTTATTTGATTCCACACCATTCATCGCAAAAGAAAGCGCGATCTCTCCGATAATCTGACATGCTTCGCCATAATGAATGTTTCCTTTATTATTATTCATTTTTCCTCCAGAAAATATCACCAATTTCCTTAGATTATCCGCTTATGGAAACCATTAAAAAGCCTCAAAGACTAAATCTACTTTTTCAATAATCTCCACCCCAGAAGACCGTTCATTTAAATTATTACTGGCGCCCTCTTGCAACAACGGGTTCCTACACACCTTGTAGTTATTATCATCATCAACATCGATGAGGTAAAACTTCGCACCTATCGAGATTAGGGTATCAACAATCGCATTAACCTCATCAGGATTGGAATTTATTTTCTTTAATATCGCAATGCTTTTGGAACTATTGAAATTTGAAAGAGACAGACCTATTTCAAATAACCTTGCTAACGTATTTTCGGTGGTAATAATCATAATTTCGTCACCTCATACATGACAACGCCCCTGGCATCGAATTACAGCTCAAAAATGGACATCAACTTAACCGTAATTTAATGCTATCTAAGTCACTGATATTGATCAAGTTTTTTAATTATGATTTAGCTAACTCATTGATAATTATCGTTTTTATGATTATAAATTTATCTTATTAAGCTGCCAGCAGGTCATAGAGGCTTTCTGTTCCATTTTTGCAACTTATACACACAACTTATACTGTACAACATTTTCCCACCCCAACAGGACGGCTAATTAATGACTCTCGTACCACTAAAGTAGTACTAAAATCCCTACGATAAAAACAAACTCTACCATTTGTTGGATGATACAAAAAAAATATACAAAAACTGCATCTTAAAGATAAGAAAAAAAGTTTCAATCACTTTTAAATCAAATTGAATGACATTTATCATTAAATAATTGCATTAAAAACCGCCTGTTTTTTTATAAACAACCAAAAAAATAATTTTAACTTATTGATTTTTAATGATTAAAATAATATTGCATCTAAGGCTTCATCAGAAATGCAGGACAAAGAACAGACTAAAAATGAGGGGGAGTTACATTAAATCAATTAAAATCAACAATTTAAAAAAACAAAATCTAGAACGCATCATTTTCTTCAAGTTTCCCTAAGCGGTAATTTTTTTTACTGGAGTTTATAGGGATAATAGTTTATTTATTAAAAAGTGGATTGATGTTTCCACAGACAAACTTTGGACGTACTTCATCCTGCCCTTTCCGGGCAGGATGTTTTTTTGTGCAGGGAAGTATTTTTTATCACGAGGAAAATTTATGAAAAATGACCCCCTAAAAGATAAAGCAGAATGCCCATTCTGTCATAGTTTACTCACTAAAAGTGCCACTCAATGTATCCACTGTGGGGCTGAAATGATCGACGGATATATTAATTCCAAACAACGACAAAAAATGTTAAGGCTGCGCATCGTTCTGCTCGCCGCTTCTTACACTGCACTGTATTTCTTATATCAGTCAGAAGTCAGTAGTTTATTACTTGTTGTTTTTTATTTATTCCTCTCCATTGGATCATGGATTTTACCCTTCACTTACTTCAAGTTTATCAATAGGAAAAACAGCGTCTGGAAACGAAAGCCTTTCCCATGGTAAATGTGTTATTTATCAGTTTTACTTATCATTTAAACTCTATTTTAACTTAGCCATCGAGTAGGCTTTAAAGAGCACCAACGTGCCTTTTAGTTTTAAAGGATAATTCTTATTGTGATTTTAAAATGATAAAGCCCTGGATTTCTTTTTAAAATACATCAAAAAAAATGAACCATTAGACAAGGTGTCATTTCACCGTTTCACGGTTTCTTGTGCTTCCTCTTTCCGGCTGGTCCCGATGGTGGTCCAGCCTTGTCAGGCAAAAGACATTTGAGTGTTCCAACCTTGCTCAACGATGAGCCACCCTATGCCCTCGCGCAGGGATCATCTTCGATTCAAATCATAAGCGCATGACGATGAGAAAATAAACGGAGGGGGGTGCCATCTTTGATGCGCTGATGCCAGGGACGATAGTGATGTGCCGCTGTCGCTCAACGAGAAATTCAGAGTAAGTTGAGGGGTTGGTAGGATTCGGGTTCGGAGGGAAACTAGAAAAACAACGCTCTATTAAACATATTGCAAGCCAATGAGGCTTTGAGATAAGACGAACCATGCAGCAAAATTGTTACGCATAATAGAGCGGTGAATGAATAATACAGGCAGGAGGAAACGCTAATCGTGAGTGATTATTTTTTAAGCCGCTTTCCGATTTCAGCAGCGGCTCTTACAATCACACGGCGGACAGCGGGGCGTACATCAATATCTGTATCGGAATTCTCAACTTCTTCATGAACCCATCCAGAATAACCATCTTCAATAAAATAATGTGCGCTTGCATACTGGTGTGATTCCATTCCATTTTTGAAGGTTCTTACATCAACCCCAAGTTTATCCTTAAGTTCAAAAGCTTCTGCGTCGCTTTCTAATGGGTTCCACCCATTGCCGATAACAAATCCATTCGTCTGCGAAAAAGCTAATCCAGCGAATTTCAGCAACTCGTGATTGTCCATATTTTACTCTCAATAGTTGTACGTTTTTTGTCAGGCAGGAATATATTCTAGCACTTTCGACCTTATTTTTCTTGATTATATTTCCTAACACATATAATTCCGCCATTGAATACGGGGGTTATATACGTCATAAAACCAGCAAAATTATCAAGTTATAATTGCTAACAGTTCTGGTGTTTTAGGGAAAAGACGAAAAAATATTATCGCTAAACTTTCGGGGAATAATCTTGATCTCGATCATTATTACTTAAAAAACATTAAAAAATGACATAGGAATAACTTTAGACTTATCTGACACTTAGAGGAAAATCATCTCTAAATGATGCATATTATTTCAGAGTGTGTGACCCAGCAGGAAGCGAGTGGCAGCCCTTGTTATCCGCATGTTTTTACGTTCGCGGGGGCACCAAGTTTAAGGGAGATATATTTATTCAGTTAATATTATGATCGCAACATAAAACTCGATTAAATAATAACCACAAAAATAACCTCTGTTAATGTTCTCACCTTAGAGCACGGGCAACACATTCTGTTTACCTAAGCTCTAGATTTTTAGTAAGATAAAATTTAGTGATTAATATTCACTTATTTTGCGATGCTCTATTCTTCCGCCATCAGGCAAAATAAAAGATAACAACCTACGAATTATATACAATACGGCAACATTTAATGAATAATAATTTAACAAACAAAACAATCACTTGTCCTTTTTGCAGTAACGTTCTTCTTGACGATCCCGACCATTGCAAACGCTGCGGGGCAGAGATGAAGAAAGGTTATATCGACCGTTCCCAAAGACGCTGGGTATTTATACTGCGACTTATACTTTTAATTATTTCTTCACTGACTTTCTTTTATTTGCAGCCTGTTCACGTGGGAATTGGGCTGATTGGAATATATGCAGCATTAATAATACTCTCGCTAATTATTCCATTTGCATTTTTCAAGCTGAAAAATAAAAATAAAAACGTCTGGATTAGAAGGCCTCTTTCCTGGTAACAGTTTTGCGGGTTTCATCGCAGGATTGTTCACCCTAAAGCATTAATTTTAAACATTAGCTTAGTGCCTGTACGAAACAGCGATACTCTGTGAGTGCGGCACCTTACTTCAGGAAACAATCATGAATGCGAACGAGACTTCCCCTGCAAAAAATCCAGCAAAAAAGCCTAAGGTCGATCACCTGCGTTTTCACCGAAAACATCAGAAACTGTTACCTACGTTCGGCGAAAACTGGTTTGCCCTCAAGGCTGAGGCCTTTGCACGCTTTTTCGGCACACCGCTCTTTTTAGGTGCGCAAACAATTATCGTGGTGGTGTGGATAGCAGTGAATGAATTTGGCTGGGCTAAATTTGATATCTATCCCTTTATTCTTCTCAATCTGGCGTTTAGTCTGCAGGCCGCTTACGCAGCCCCACTCATCCTGCTTGCACAAACCCGCCAGGCAGAGCGTGACAAAGCCAATGCCGAAGCAGATGCCCTGCATCGGGAAGAATTAGCCCATTTGAATGACCAGCGGTTAGAAATTGCGGCACAGCAAAACGAACAAATGTTGAAGCTGCTAGAACAGAACACGGAACTCACGAATCTGACCAAACAGCTCACCGAAAGAGTGGAGCACCTGACTATCGAGCTTCATAAAAAGCTGATGGAAAAAGAATAAAAAAACCCGACGGCAACGTCGGGTTTTGTCAATCATAGCACTCGTGAATCGGTTTAACGCCAGCCTAGTGCCGGTGCGATATGTTTCAGAATAGATTCGATAACGTGCGCATTGTAATCAACCCCAAGCTGGTTTGGCACGGTCAGCAGCAGCGTATCTGCTTCGGCAATCGCCTCGTCCTGTTTCAGCTGTTCAATCAGCCTCTCAGGCTCGGCGGCGTAGCTGCGGCCAAAGATAGAGCGGTTATTCTCTTCGAGGAAGCCAATTTTGTCGCCTTCCTGTCCACTTCGTCCAAAGTACGCCCGATCCAAATCGTTCACCAAGGCAAAGATGCTGCGGCTCACCGATACGCGCGGCGCGCGCGCGTGGCCACTCTCCTTCCATACCTTGCGATAGGCGCGAATTTGTTTCGCCTGTTGGATATGGAAAGGCTCGCCTGTTTCATCGTCTTTCAGCGTCGAGCTTTGCAAGTTCATGCCCAGCTTGGCAGCCCACTCTGCCGTTGCATTAGAACCCGCTCCCCACCAGATGCGTTCACGTAGGCCCTCTGAATAAGGCTCAAGGCGCAGCAGCCCCGGTGGATTCTGGAACATCGGCTGCGGGTTTGGCTCGGCAAAGCCTTCGCCTTTGAGCACCTCGAGCAGCGCGGTGGTGTGACGACGCGCCATATCAAACTCAGTTTCGCCGTCTGAAGGCTGATAACCGAAATATCGCCAGCCATCGATAACCTGCTCAGGTGAACCACGGCTCAGACCAAGCTGCAAACGCCCACCCGAAATCAGGTCTGCCACGCTAGCATCTTCAGCCATATACAGCGGATTTTCGTAGCGCATATCAATAACGCCGGTACCAATCTCGATGCGACGGGTTTTGGCACCCACCGCTGAAAGCAGCGGGAAAGGCGAGCTAAGCTGACGAGCAAAATGGTGAACGCGGAAATAGGCGCCGTCGGCCCCCAACTCTTCAGCGGCAACGGCCAGGTCTATCGATTGAAGCAGAGCATCGGCGGCAGAGCGCGTTCCAGACTGTGGAGAAGGCGTCCAGTGGCCAAACGACAGAAAACCAATCTTTTTCATAACGCATTTGTCCTTGTATACGGAAACTGCGGTGCAGAGTAATTTCTAGATTGTTTCCATCATAGTACACTCGCCCGTGCGGCACAGTGGCAGGACATGGCATGATTATTGAGTATTTTTGATGTAATAGTTCCAATATCTTGAACGATAGAAACAAAAAGAGCGCACATGGCGCTCTTTGAGAAGACTTCGAAAGTCAGGCTTTGCAACCCAACTCCGCTTCAGCGATTTAGCAACTCACGTTCAATGCGCTCACGCGTCGCGACCGCCTGATGTGGCATCTTTTCAGGGTAGCCGAACAGAGAAGTACAGATAATTGACTCACCGCCGACCTTAAATTTACGGTTAGCGAAGTCCATCTGGCGCAGGCTTTCGAACAGTGCGTCAAAATTCACTTCACCCTCTCCGATGCCCACGTGTTGGTGTACAACGGCATCTACACCCGGTGGATTGACGATATAGCGACAGTGTTTGGTGTGGTTCATGGTATCGGCAATCAGCACGTGTGACAGGTCGCTCCCCGCGTAGTCCAGCATGCTCGCTACATCGCCCTTACCTTTGTCATAGAAGAAGGTATGCGGGACGCTGTAAAGATATTTAACGTTGTCGCTACGCAGTGATTTCACCAGGTCAGCCGTTTCGTTGTTTTCTTCACAGAAGTCCCACGGGTGCGACTGGATCTCTAAACGAATGCCTTCGCGCTCAATGATGGGCAGCAGTTCTTCCATCGACTGATACCAGCGTTCTTCGCAGATCTCAGGCTGATTCGGGTCACCCGACAACTCGGTGTTGATCACCTCCACGCCCATGTCGACGGCGATCTCAATCATTCTCTTAAAGTTACGTACCGCCGCAATACGGCGATCGTTATCCGGACCAGACCAGCGATAAACCACAATAAATGACGAAATTTCAACACCATATTGTTTTAGCGCACGCTTGTATTCATTCATCACATCCAAGCCCGCTTTCGGATGCTTATAAAATGGGTTAATGCGCGGATGGGGTGATTGTTCGATATATTTATAGCCCCACTCCGACACCTGCCTCACCATATCGGTGATGCTTCTATCCCTGATAACGTCGACATCAAAAGCAATTTTCATATCCGGCTCCGCACTAGTTGTAGGGTAACGCTTAATCAGTCATGCAATAGCGTGATTAATATTCACGCGCCTTATCAATGTTCTCACGCAGCATCTGCGCCACCTTATCAACTGACTCTTTTTCAGAAACCATTGCGCCACCGACGCGCCACCAGCTGAAATACTTGTGGATCATGGTTTTAGGCAAGACTTTAATGTCGATAAGTGTCGATACTTTCTGACATTTTGCATCAGCCAACGCCTCGTGCAGCTCCTCGATCGTGGTTACGGAATAGGTTTTACAGCCGTAACCCTCGGCGATTTTGGCGAAGTTTACCGGCACGAAACCACCGTCTAGCTTCGAGGTTGAGTCTGCCCTGAAACGGAATTCGGTGTTAAAACTGTCCATACCGTGTTCCATTTGCAGGTTGTTGATACAGCCATTCGTCATGTTGTCGAGCAGGACGACGTTAATTTTTTGATGTTCCTGAATCGATGTCACCAGCTCAGAGTGCAGCATCATGAAAGAACCGTCACCGACCAGCGCATAGACTTCGCGCTCAGGTTCGGCCATTTTCACGCCAAGCGCTGCGTTAACCTCATACCCCATGCAGGAATAACCGTACTCTACGTGATAACCGTTAGTGTCGGTCGTGCGCCAGATACGCTGAAGGTCACCCGGCAGACTCCCGGCGGCCGCAACGATGACGGCGTCTTTATCAAACGAGCTGTTCAAGGTGCCCAATACGCGACTCTGCGTCAGCAGCGAACCGGTCAGTTTTTCGAATTCTGCGTAGACCGCTTTCCTGTCCAGATGATCATTGATTTCAGGAATGAAATCTTCGCCGCTGTAGTCTACCTGGTATACACGTTTCGTTTCTGCGATCAGCTCTTCGCGAACATCGGCAATCTGGTGTCCCCATGCCGCATGGAAATCGCTTCCCAGCAGTCCCTTATCCAGCGCCTGTAGACCCTCACGCGCATCGGCTATCACATGAACGGCATCGAGCTTGAAGGCGTCGAAGCGGTTGACGTTGATATTGAGGAAAGAAACATCGGGATTCTGAAATATCCATTTCGATGAGCTGGTGAAATCCGTATAGCGCGTGCCCACGCCAATAATCAGGTCGGCCTCTTTCGCCAGCTGGTTAGCCGCCAATGTCCCTGTTTCACCAATGCCCCCGAGATTGAGCTTATGCTCCGAGGTCAACGTGCCTTTACCCGCCTGAGTTTCTGCAAACGGTATACCGTAACGTTCGGCAAACTGCTGTAGGGCTAATCCAGACTGAGAGTATTTTGCTCCGCCACCGCAGACGATTAACGGTTTACGTTTGCCTTTAATCAGGGCCAACGCATCGGCGAGTGCGCCCACGGTCACCGGCTGGCGGTCAATACGATGTACGCGTTTCTGGAAGAAGTATTCTGGATAATCATAGGCTTCCCCCTGCACGTCCTGCGGCAGTGAAAGCGTCACCGCACCGGTTTCAGCCGGGTCAGTCAGTACGCGCATCGCGCTAATACAGGCGGTCATCAGCTGTTCGGGACGCACAATGCGGTCCCAATACTTGCTGACAGTGCGGAAAGCGTCATTGGTGCTGATGCTCAGATCATAACTTTGTTCAATCTGCTGCAACACCGGGTCAGGCTGGCGAGAGGCAAAAACGTCCCCCGGCAGCAGTAATAAAGGAATGCGGTTGGCGGTGGCCGTTGCAGCCGCAGTCAACATGTTCGCCGCACCAGGTCCAACGGAAGACGTACAGGCATAAATCTGCTGGCGCAGCTTTTGCTTGGCGTAACCGGTTGCCGCATGCGCCATGCCCTGCTCGTTACGCCCTTGATGAACAATCAGTTTTCCGCTGTCTTGTTCCAGCGCTTGCCCAAGCCCCAGCACGTTGCCATGGCCAAAAATAGCAAAAATACCGGTAACAAACTTTATCTCTTCACCGTCTACTTCGACGTATTGCTGATCTAAAAAGCGGACCAGTGCCTGCGCCATGGTTAATCTGATCTTTTTCATCTTCCATTCCTTGCGGTTAACGCTGTTACCGTGGTGATGTTTTCATCAAAAATGATATGAAAAGATTATAAAGATTTTATTGTCTAGTGAAATGAAAAAACCGAACCAATTTTTCATTTTGAGACAATCATCATAAAAATAAAACAAAATAATCGTCATTCGCCTGGAAGGGGAAGTGCGCAGAAGGGTAACTCAAGAAAAGGGTAATATATTAAGTAAATGATTTAATTATGATTAATATTAAAAACAAGAGAAAGAGTATGCGTCACAATTTTAGTTTTAAAATTTCATTTTAACTTTAAATGAAATTTTTGGGATTTTCGAAGAGTCATGATGACCTGAGAACAACCCGTTTACCTTGCCCCGGCCGCGGGGCAAGGTTACCTGTTAACCGTGGGCGATTTGGGTTTTGCTTTTAAAGCCCACCATGAACAGCATGATAGCCCCGACCATCAGCACCATATCGGCCACATTAAACACGCCAGTATGCACAATGCCTGCACTCACATTCATGAAATCAACGACATAACCGCCATAGACGATTCGATCGAGCAGGTTACTGATCCCTCCCGAGAAGATCATTGTCAGTGAGATCACGGTGATCGCGTCGGCTCGTTTATTCAATAAGGTATAGACCAACAGCGCCAGCAGGAAAGCCCCTAGGCCAATAATCATCAACGCATAGCGCACATTGGCGGGCAAAGTGCCGCCCAACCCCAAAAAGGTGCCCGTATTGTGGGTCAGCAACAGTCGAATACTGCCCCCTAAATACTCACGGACAGACTCCATAGACAGCGTTGCCTTTGCAATTGCTTTAGTGATTTGATCAATGCCAACACACAGGGCGAATACGACGACTATCAGACCGAGCCGTTTAGTGAATTTCATGAAGTTCTTCCAGAACAAGAAAAGGATAGCCCCAGTATAGCCACCCGACGCATCACCTTCCATACCGCAGCACCGCTGGCAATAGGCCGTAACCTTTTACCGAAAAACAACGACACAGGCTGACAAAAACTGAAAAAGGTCCAGCAAGAGTGTGGGGGAGATCAAGAAATTAAATATTTCGAATAAATAATATTTGAAATTTAAATTTCGAATGGTTAAATTGAAATCAACGGTGAGGCCTGCTTCCCCATGAAGGAAAAGGGCCAAGCCGTTTCACGGAGGGCGTGAAGATAAAACCATTCTGTGCGGTGATACGTTCATCGTCTCGGCAGCGGCGGCGCTCACTGCCGATACCGAGATTACACCGAAGAACGTTAACGGCGCAGGGTATGACCCTTTACAACAAGGATGTTGTAAAGGTCCTCATTTTTTCGTCGCTGAACCGGCAATATTACCTGCACCTTTCAACGCGAGAGACATCATCAGGGTTTGTGCCAGACACATCGAGGCTATTTGCGAGCGGAAGCCGTCAACCTGGGCTTCGCGTACAATAAAGCAGACTTCGCTGAATGCGGTGAGCGGACTGACCAGACTGTCGGTAATCGCTATCTGTTTTGCTCCTTGAGCGGCCCCCATCGAGACTAAATCAACCACTTCCTGCGCGTAAGGCGAATTGCTGATTGAAATCACCACGTCGGTTGGCCGCACCATGTTGAGTTGCTCGTTAAACATTCCGCCCAGACCGTCAATCAAAAATGTACGACGTTCCAGATGGCGGAAAGCATAGGTCAAATAGGCCGCAATGCTGAAGGAACGACGGAAACCGATGACGTAAATGTTCTCGGCTTCATCCAGCAGTTTAACCGCGCGCTCAAGATCTTCGGCCTTAATCTGGCTGCTCAACTGTTGCAACGCCTGTTCATTCACCATGCTAAAAACTTTCAGGATTTCAGCCGGTGTCTCCGGAGCGCCCGCATCTTCACTGGCCGTTTGGCGGGACAGACTCGCACGTTCGGTGTAATTGACCGTGCCTTCCATTAGATGCTGACGGAAAACCTGTTTCATTTCGTTGAAGCCGTCAAAACCGTAGTTATTGGCAAAACGAATCAGCGTGGAAGGCGGTACGTCGGCTTTTTCGGCGATCGATGCGATAGTTTCAAAAGGGATGGTGTTGCCGTTATCCAGAATATAGCGGGCAACCTGTTTCAGCCTTTTGCTCAAAGAGTCGTAGCTTGAGCGAATTTGGTCTTGCAGTTGCGCGAGTTGTGAAGGAGTCGCCATAATTTTTAACTGTACCTTAAGTAAAACTATCGTGGCAGCAAGGGAGTCCCTCTCTGCGCCATACATATAACTTTCATAGGCTTATCTTAGCAAGTCACCCCGCATCAGAGAAATAAGTTTACCCTTTTCATATTGCAACAAATAGGACGTGGATCGGGAAATCGTAAAACAATCCATGTTTTACAATCAGTTGAAATCTTTCCTTTGCCAAATAAAGCCTATTTTAAGGCAGCATGCGCTTCAGCGTATCGTCTTTCATGAAGTAGTGATGGAACAGCGCCGCCAACGCGTGCAGTGCCACCAAATAGTAGCCTATGTTCGCGACCAGCTCGTGGGTGTTTCTTAGCCCTGAGCGCCACTCGGGATGCGCGGGCACCAGCTGCGGAAGCTCCCAACCGAGCAGATAAATACTGCGCCCAGCAAACTGAACGGTGAGAAAACCCAGCGTGGGTAACGCGAGAAACAACAGGTAAAGCAGCCAGTGCGTTAGCGTGGCCACGTGCGCCTGCCAACGTGGCAGCGGCGGCGTGATAGGCGGCGTACGAAAACGATGGCGCAGCAGGATGCGAATAAACACCAGCACCCACACGCTTAGCCCAAAGTTATAGTGCAACTGACGCACCAGCACGCGATAGTCGTCGGGGAAATAGTCACGGCCCAGCATCGCGCCATAGGCAAGAACGATCATCAGTAACGTCAGCCAGTGCAGGCTGATTTGCAGCAAAGAGTAGCGATTTTTCATCGATTTATTCCCAACGTCCATAGGCATTAAAAAGTACGGCAATATGTTTAAAAATAATAGCGTGAAATTAAGGGGATGCGTGGAAGCGAGGATTAACGCCTTTGTGCAACAAAAAAACCGGGCACTCAAGGCCCGGTTTCTATCATTCGGTCAAACGTGACGCTATTTCGCGATGGATTATGCTTCGCCGCTTAGTGATTTCTTTTCCAATGCCGCAGCATCGCTGCTGCTTTTCTTCTGCGGGATCAGGCCATCTGCTCGGAACATCGCTTTTATGCCTCGTACCGCCTGACGAATACGGTCTTGATTCTCGATCAACGCAAAGCGGACGTGGGTATCGCCGTAATCGCCGAAACCAATACCTGGCGAAACACAGACTTTAGCGTCGGCCAGCAGCCGTTTCGCAAACTCCAACGAACCAAGATGCGCGTAGGCTGGCGGGATTTTTGCCCAAACATACATCGATGCCTTAGGGTTTTCCACCATCCAGCCCGCCTCGTGCAGGCCACGCACCAGCACATTACGACGCTGACGATACTGTTCGGCGATATCTTTAACGCACTGCTGGTCCCCTTCGAGGGCCGCGATGGCCGCAACCTGCAGCGGGGTAAAGGTGCCGTAGTCGTGATAACTCTTGATGCGCGCCAGTGCATTCACCAGCTCTTCGTTACCGACCATGAAACCAATACGCCAGCCGGCCATGTTGTAGCTTTTTGACAGGGTAAAGAATTCGACCGCGATGTCTTTCGCGCCCGGCACCTGCATAATTGACGGTGCTTTCCAGCCGTCATAGACGATGTCAGCATACGCCAGGTCATGAATAACCATCACGTTGTACTGCTTGGCCAGCGCGACCACCCGTTCGAAGAAGTCCAGCTCCACGCACTGTGCCGTAGGGTTCGAAGGGAAGCCCAAAATCATCATTTTGGGACGGGGAATGCTCTCTTTTATCGCACGTTCAAGCTCGCCGAAGAAGTCAACGCCTTCGACCAGCGGCACGGAACGCACCTGCGCTCCGGCGATCACTGCGCCATAAATATGAATAGGATAACTAGGGTTCGGCACCAGCACCGTGTCGCCGTGGTCAAGAGTCGCCAGCATCAGGTGAGCCAGACCCTCTTTCGACCCAATGGTGACAATAGCTTCGCTTTCAGGGTCAATCTCAACCTGATAACGATCGGCATACCAGCGAGAAATAGCGCGACGAAGACGCGGAATACCGCGAGAGGTCGAATAGCCGTGGGTGTCTTCGCGCTGTGCGACGGTCACCAGTTTCTCGACAATGTGCGGCGGCGTAGGGCCATCAGGATTACCCATACTGAAATCGATAATATCTTCGCCGCGACGTCGCGCAGCCATTTTCAATTCAGCGGTAATGTTGAAAACATAAGGAGGAAGACGATCAATACGTGTGAAACGACGCTTTGGACTGGAGTCAGTCATGATTACCTCGAGTAACGTTAGCGCCCGGACCATCCGAGCGACGCTGTTCTGCTGCCTTGGCCCTAAGGGGGCGGCCGCAGAACGAGGAATCAACATATCGCAGTGTTTTAAAACTGTCGATAGATTAAACAAATATTTTTTCCAGCGCCTTACTGCGGCCTGCGATCGTTTTTGAGCAGCCCCAACAGCCAGTCATTATGCCACTCGCCGTGCAGACGATAACTTTCACGCAAGGTGCCTTCGAGGGCGAATCCGCAGCTTTCCAGCAGGCGTCGCGAAGCGATATTTCCTTCCAGAACGTTGGCCTGCAGCCGGTGAAAACCGCACTCATCGAAGGCGTAGTTCAGCACTTCGCGCAGCGACTCCTTGCCGTAGCCTTTGCCCTGCGCGTCTGGCAACAGCATAAAACCCACCTCCGCCTGCTGATAAGGCCGCCAGTCCGGGAAAAACCCTGTCAGGCCAACCGCCCTGCCGGTTTCACGTTCGCGGATCACCAGACACAGCCAGAAATCGGAATATTTATCCCATTTGCCCACCCGCTGTTCGAAACGGTGGCGGATTTGCGCGGTTGTTTCAATATCGCCGATGTATTTCATCACGCCCGGACTCTGATTGAGTTTCAGAAACAACGACCAGTCTTCAAACGCGATGGGTCTCATGGTCAGCCGCGGTGTAGTCAGCAAAATCATGCCTTTTCTCCCTGTGAATTACCTTGAACGGTTATCCGCAACACTTTCTCAAGTACGCCATAAAATCGCCATTCTAGAAAGAGACTGGCGCTTATTTTTGATAAACGACGCTCCGTATAGCGGGCGGTAGCACATTTCCCTATAATCAGCAGAATCCTACTGAGCGCGATGCCAAGGCATCCCACCGAGAGTCTGCTGTGCATAACGTTTTTGATATGACGCTGGCGGTGTTTGACCGCGCGGCGTTGATGCTGATCTGCCTGTTTTTCTTGACCCGCTCCCGCCAGTTTCGCCGGCTGCTGCAAAAAGACAGCGATGCGCATACCCCCCTCGAACTGGCCGCCGTTACTGCCATTTTTTCGCTGTTCGCCATCTTTGGCACGCTGTCGGGAATTAACGTCGAAGGCTCGCTGATTAACGTTCGCACCATTGCTATCGTCTCAGGCGGGATCCTCTTTGGCCCCTGGGTGGGCATCATTACCGGACTTATCTCGGGCACCCACCGTTTTCTGATAGATATTCATGGCGTTACCTCCATCCCCTGCCTGATAACCAGTATTATCGCCGGATTTCTCTCGGGCTATATCAATCTGCGGGTCAAAAAGCAGCACCACTGGAAAATGGGCATTGCCGCCGGCATGCTGTGTGAATCGTTGACCATGGTATTGATTTTGCTGATGTCACGCCCTTTCTCGCTCGGGCTGGATATCGTGATGATTATTTCTGCGCCGCTGATCCTCGGGGCCATTTCCATCGGCCCCATTGTGCTGCTGGTGCAAAGCGTGGCCGACGAAAAAGAGGCGATTGCCGCCCGACAGGCGAGGCTGGCGCTGGATATCGCCAACAAAACGCTGCCCTATTTCCGCAATATTAACGCCGAATCGATGGCGACTGTCTGCAATATCATTCGTGAAGACATTAATGCCGACGCCGTGGCAATTACCGACACCAAGAACATTCTCGCCTACGTGGGCACCGGTGCAGATCAATACAATATTGGCCATGAGATCATTAGCGAAAATACCAAAGAAGCGATCAGCAGCGGGCGGATCACTATCAAGAATAACGATGAAATGGATAGAACGCCGCAGATCCACTCACAAATGATCATTCCGCTGTGGGAAAAAGGCGTCATAACCGGCTCGCTTAAGATCTACTATTGCCACGCACACCGCATCACCTATTCGTTGAAGGTCATGGCGGTCGGTCTGTCGCAGATTATCTCCACGCAGATGGAAGTATCGCGCGCCGAACAACTGCGTGAAATGGCCAACAAAGCCGAGATGCGCGCCCTGCAAAGCAAGATAAACCCCCATTTCCTGTTTAACGCACTGAACGCGATTTCGTCGTCGATTCGCATCAATCCGGACACCTCGCGACAGCTGATCATTAATCTGTCGCGCTACCTGCGCTACAATCTCGAATTAAACGACGAGCTTATTGATTTGCGAAAAGAGCTGCATCAGGTGCAGGACTATATCGCGATCGAAAAGGCGCGATTTGGCAGCAAACTGACGGTAATTTACGACATTGACGACGATATCTCGGTGTCTATACCTAGCCTGCTTATTCAGCCGCTGGTAGAAAACGCCATCGTCCACGGCATTCAGCCTTGCAGCGGGAAAGGCGTGGTAGTGATTGCCGTTAAGCGCCTCGGTAGCAAAATTAAAGTGTCGGTTAAAGACACCGGGCAAGGCATTTTGCAGTCGGTAATTGACCGAGTGGCGAATAACGAGATGCCGGGGAATAAAATCGGTCTGCTCAACGTTCATCACCGCGTCAGTCTGCTTTACGGGCAAGGCCTGCAGATCCGTCGCCTCGAACCGGGGACGGAAATCTCATTTTTCATACACCAGGATGATAAACGCCCGTGAAAGCTATCATTGTCGAGGATGAATTCCTGGCTCAGGAAGAGCTCAGCTATCTGATAAAGACCCACAGCGGCATTGAGATCGTCGACAAGTTCGACGACGGGTTGGAAGTGCTGAAATATCTTCAGAATCATCAGGTTGATGCCATTTTCCTGGATATCAATATTCCTTCACTCGACGGCGTGCTACTGGCGCAGAACATCAGCAAGTTCGCGCACAAGCCGTACATTATCTTCATCACCGCTTATAAAGAACATGCCGCCGAAGCCTTTGAAATTGAAGCCTTTGACTACATACTCAAGCCCTATCACGAGTCGCGCATCGTCACCATGCTGCAAAAGCTCGAGACCCATTTCAAGCGCGACAGGCAGGCCGATACGCCTGCCGCTACTGGCAGCAACCGCGTCAGCCACAGCATTAATCTTATCAAAGACGAGCGGATTATCGTGACCGATATCAACGATATCTATTACGCGGCCGCGCAGGAAAAAGTGACCCAGGTGTACACCCGGCGAGAAGAATTCACCATGCCGATGAATATTTCGGAGCTGTGCAATCGCCTGCCGGCAGAGCATTTCTTCCGCTGCCATCGCTCTTACTGCGTGAATTTGTCGAAAATCCGCGAAATCGTGCCCTGGTTCAACAACACCTACATTCTGCGCCTGAGCGACCTCGACTTTGAGGTGCCGGTCAGCCGCAGCAGGGTTAAGGCCTTCCGCCAGCTCATGGGCCTATAAACAATTTCGCCTCCGCGGCCAGAGGGCTGAGGAGGCGAAATTGGAATCGGCTGGCGATTGCGGTCTTAGGCGACGAGCGTGATACCCATCGACTGGCGCAGGTAAGCCCCTGAACCCAACAGGCCAGGCTGATCGTGAGTAATCAGATATACTGGAATATCAACCAGATAGTCTTTAAAACGCCCTTTATCTTCGAAGGCGGCGCGGAAGCCGGAAGCCTTGAAGAACTCCAGGAAACGAGGCACGATGCCGCCCGCGATATAAACCCCACCGAAAGTGCCCATGGTCAGCGCCAGATTGCCCCCGAAGCGGCCCATAATGACGCAGAACAGTGACAGTGCGCGACGGCAGTCAAGGTTGTCTTCCAGCGCCAGCTTGGTAACGTCTTTTGGCGCGTAGTCTTCTGGCTCGCGGTTGTCAGACTTGACGATAGCGCGGTACAGATTGACCAGACCTGGACCCGAAAGAATACGCTCGGCAGAAACGTGGCCCATCTCGGTGCGTAGCTGCTCCAGAATGATATCTTCTTCTTCGCTGTTTGGTGCGAAATCGACGTGTCCGCCCTCACCCGGCAGACTTAACCAGCGATTGTCGACGTGAATAATGTGCGCCACGCCCAGACCGGTCCCCGCACCGTAGATAACAGCCGGTTTACCGTCCTGCGGTTTTTTACCGCCAAACTGCAACAGGTCCACTTCTTTCAGCATTGGGATAGCCATGGAAACAGCGGTGAAATCATTAATGACTTCAAGATGGTCCAGCCCCAGGTTTGCCTTCATCTCGGCAATCGAGAATTTCCAGGTGTGGTTGGTCATCGCAACCCAATCACCCACGATAGGACAGGCGATGGCAATACACGCATCTTTCACTTCCTGATGCTGCTGCAGCTCCAGATAATGACGAACTGCCGCTTCGAGACTGTCGTAATCCAGGCCGGAAAAAGTCTGGGCCTGAGAGATCTCACCGCTGTCCAGAGCGCAAAGCGCCAGACGGCAGTTAGTGCCTCCAACATCGCCCACCAGGGAGTACTTGGTCATTTTTATCTCCGCAAAAATTAAATTGCTTGCCCTGCTTCAGCTCGCATTCAGTGATGATACTCGGCCTTTTCAGACATGCCCGATTGTGGGCTGGAAAATCTAGGCCAGCAGGACTATAAGTGCTAAGTGCTTACATATTCGTGAGGGCAAAATAGCGGTAATTGCCCTATGCTGCAACGCCGATTTAACCTATTGATGATATAAGCAGCGGCATACCGCAAAATAAAGCGGTAAAAAACAAAAATTCGACGATCCTCTATACATTGGACAGAGCAGAATAATAAGGGAATTCTTGCATGTTGCATCCTCGTGCCAAGACCATGTTGACCTTCGGCGTTCCGGCCCTGCTGATTGGCGCTGCTTCCGGTATTATTCTGGTCGCCGTCATGCGTTTTGCCAATGCGCTGCAAAGCCTGTTTTGGCTGCATATTCCCGACGCGCTAAAGATTAACACGCTATCCGCAGGATGGGTGTTGTTTATACTCACATTAACCGGTATAGCCGTCGGCGCGCTGATTCGTTCGATGCCGGGCCATGCCGGGCCTGACCCCGCCACCGAGTCGCTGATTGGCATGCCGGTGCCGCTGGTCGCCATACCGGGCCTGCTGCTGGCATTGGTCATCGGCCTTGCGGGCGGCGTCAGCCTTGGGCCAGAAAACCCTATCATCGCAATAAACATAGCCGTCGCCGTGACCGTGGGCACGCACCTTTTCCCTCGCGTGCCGACTACAGACTGGATAATTCTCGCCGCCGCAGGCACGCTCGGTGCTTTGTTTGGTACCCCGATTGCCGCCGCGCTAATCTTCTCTCAGACCCTCAACGGCGGAAAAGACGTCTCGCTGTGGGACAGACTGTTCGCCCCCTTGCTCGCCGCCGGTGCCGGTGCGCTAACCAGCAATCTGTTTTATGAACCCGACTTTGCACTCAACCTGGCACCCTATGCCGAGACGCATTTCATCGACATTATCAGCGGTTCGGTAGTGGTGATGATAGCCATCGCACTGGGCATGTTGGCGGTATGGTGTTTCCCACACGTGCACCGCGCGTTCCATGCAATCCCTAATCCTGTTGTTATGCTCGGTATTGGCGGATTCGCGCTCGGCCTGCTGGCGCTGATTGGCGGGCAGATTACGCTGTTTCGCGGTTACGATGAGATGAAACTGCTGGCGATAAGCAGTGCCAGCCTGTCGCTGGGCCAACTGCTTGCTATCACGCTGAGCAAGCTGGCGGCGCTGGTCGTGGCGGCGGCCTGTGGATTCAGAGGAGGGAGGATTTTCCCGGCGGTGTTTATCGGCGTTTCATTGGGTGTTTTGCTGCATAATCACGTGGATTCGGTGCCGGCGGCGGTGACCGTGTCCTGTGCGGTAATGGGAATGGTGCTGGTGGTCACGCGCGACGGTTGGCTGAGCCTGTTTCTGGCGATTGCCGTGGTGCCGGACCTCAAGCTGCTGCCGGTGCTGTGCATCGTCATGCTGCCCGCGTGGCTAGTGCTGGCCGGAAAACCTTTGATGCTGGTTATCCGGCACGACAGAAGCTCAGAAACCGACCGCGAATAAGCTCGGGCGCTAGCTCAATGAGAACGCGACGGCGGCCTGCGCATGAATCGCGGTTGTATCAAAGACCGGCACGCGGGCGTCGTCGGCACCGACCAGAAGCGTAATCTCGGTACAACCGAGAATAATGCCCTCTGCGCCCCGCAGCTCCAGCGAACGAATAATGCGCCGGTATTCCTCACGCGAGGCCTCAAGAACCTTACCGAGGCACAGTTCTTCATAAATAATACGATGCACGACGGCGCGGTCGGCCTCATCAGGCGTGATAACCTCGATGCCCAGCGCCTCAAGCCGCCCGCGATAAAACGCCTGCTCCATAGTGAAACGGGTACCCAGCAGGCCAATGCGGCGCAGCTTTTGCGCCAGAATCGGCCGCGCGGTGGCATCGGCGATGTGCAGCAGCGGCAGTCCGCCGATATTCTCTATCGCCTCGGCAACCTTGTGCATGGTGTTGGTACAGAGCACAATCACCTCGGCATCGGCATTATTGAGCGCCAGCGCCGCTGCACCGAGCACTTCCCCGGCTTTCTCCCAGTTTCCCTGCGCCTGCAGTTGTTCAATTTCATAGAAATCAACGCTATATAGCACCAGCCTGGCGGAATGAAGGCCGTCCAACTGCTGCTTGATTTGCTCATTGATTGCTTTGTAATAAGGAACCGTCGATTCCCAACTCATGCCGCCAATCAGGCCCAGAGTTTTCATTTGGATCTCCTCGCATCCTTGTTGTTCATCGAAAATAGAGGAACACCAGGGCGATAACAAGACTCGGGCGTGCTGAAATTAACGTCTTAGCGGCTCTCTCGCCTGATTTCTCTTACGCGACATCACGCGCTGACGCAGCGTATCGTACAGCCAGTTATAGCCGATGGTATAAGGCAAGAAAAACAGGAAGAAACCCAGTTCCAGAACGAAGGCGTCTATCAGGCTGATTTGCAGCCACCAGGCCGCGATCGGCAGGCCTATAAGAATAAAGCCCCCCTCAAAACCCAGCGCGTGCCCTACGCGGAGCGGAAAAGTACGCTTCACGCTGCCCATAGGCCAGAAATAGTCGAAAACGCTGTTATACACCACGTTCCAGACCATCGCGGTGGTAGAGAGTAAAATCGACAATACGCCCATCTCGAGGACAGGTTTATTCATTATCCATGCCGCGACAGGGGCGCAGATAAGCAGCGCCATCACCTCGAAGCCGACGGCGTGAATGAGCCGCTCAGTGAGACTTTTTTGCGCCTTCATTGATGCGTTTAACGATGACATAGTGTTTACCTTTAATAATCCTGATGGTGTCCGTGACCCTTCCTTGTCCTAAGGAGCAGGATTATCATCGCTAATAAAGATAGAATAAAGTTAGCTAGTATCGATAAAACCGATACATCACCGTTACCTCAGATTGGGAATGCATCAATGCGCTATTCACCCGAAGCGTTACTGGCTTTTGTCGAGACCGCCGCCAGCGGATCCTTTTCTGCCGCCGCGCGTAAACTGCATAAAAGTCAGTCAACGGTCAGCACCGCCGTGGCAAATCTTGAGGTTGATTTGGGCATTACGCTATTCAACCGCGAGGGCCGTCAACCGCAGCTGACGCCACAGGGTCAGAAGGTGCTGGCCCACGTACATGCCATTTTGTCGGCCAGCGAAAAACTCGATGAACTGGCGGTGCGGTTGTCGGCGCAAATCGAGCCGCGCCTGACCTTTGTGCTTTCGGATACCTATCAACCGACCCATTACGAGACGCTGCTGAGCCACTTCGAACAGCGCTATCCCGACATCGAGTTTGAATGCCTGATTGCCGAAGACCGCGACGTGATTGACCTGTTGCAGCTCGGGCGCGCGCATATCGGCATGCTTGAAGTACAGGAGAGTTATCCGCCGGATATTGGCTATGCGCGTCTGCCCGACCAGACCGAGATGGCGCTGTTTGTCGCCAAAAAACACCCGCTGGCCTCAATTGATGCGCTGCGCCATGAAGATTTGCCCGCCTATCGGCAGCTTTGCCTGCAAACCTACGGCAGGCAGACGCAGCAGAAAGCCCTTGGACAGACCTGGTCTGCGCCGAGCTATCTGATGCTGCTGGAGATGGCGGAACAGGGATTTGGCTGGTCGATACTGCCACGCTGGCTGGTGGCGCAGTTCGGCCACAACAAACTGGTAGAGCTCAGTCTCTCGGGATGGCCAAAGATGATTTCTATCGATGCGGTCTGGTCGCGCAACAATCAGCCGGGACCGGCAGGCCGCTGGTTTATCGACAGCCTGCTCGACCCGTTGCGTATCGAGGGGCAGTAACCGCCCCTCATGAGCGATGGGCGACGGCTATTCGCGTGAAGAATTATGCGCTTCGAGCGCACGGGTAACGGCGCTCAGTAGCGGCGGAACGTCCATTTTCGGCAGCACTACCTCAACCCAACACAGCTGAGGGCGGGCGTCTATCTTCGCCATCACCTGTCGCAGTTCACTCACGTCGGTTACACGTTCCACCAGCGTCGGTTCTGTCGCGCCAAACGCCTGCGGCAGTAAAGTCCACTGCCATTGGGCAATATCGTTGTAGCGTTGTTCAGCGCCATGAATTGCCCGCTCAACCGTGTAGCCATCGTTGTTAATAATGAAGATGACGGAATTGAGCCGATAACGGATAGCCGCACCTAGCGCCTGCACGGTAAGTTGCGCTGAGCCATCACCGATTATTAATACGACGCGCCTGTCGGGATTGGCTATCTGCGCGCCCAACGCCGCAGGCAGCGTAAAGCCTATCGAGCCCCACAGCGGCTGGGCAATAAAGTCACAGCCTTCAGGCAAGTTCAGCTGCGCCGCACCGAAACAGGCGGTTCCCTGCTCGACCACCAGAATATCACCGGGTTGCAGGAAGGTCTGAATCTCTTGCCAGAAGGCCTGCTGACACAAGCCCGTTTCGGTTGGCGCAGGCAGGGTTTTGTCAGGAATAGCCGCGGGCTTCCAGAATCCGGCCAGTTCGGCGGTCAGGCGATGCAGAATATCGACGCTTACCGACAGCGGGACGTGGCTAAATACCTGCTCCCCTACCTGGGCGCTGAACGGCTGGAGATCGATACGTTTATGCTGCGCAATATTTTGCGTAAAGCCGCTGGTCACCGTGTCAGAGAAGCACACGCCGAGAGTAATGACGGCATCGGCATCCTCAATGACGCTGCGCAGCGGCTCGCCGCTGGCCTTCCCTGCGTAGGTGCCACAAAAGGTCGCACGGCGCTCGTTCAATAATCCTTTCCCGAGCAGCAGCGTGGCGTGCGGCAGCGGAACGTCGTCCACCCATTGCTGTACCGCGTCACGCACCTCAAAACGATCGGCCAGAAAGTCGGCTAACAGACTCACGCTGTCGGCCGAGCGCAACAACGCAGTCGCCGCGCGGGTGAAAGCCTCGACAGAATTTTTGTCCACGGCAGGCAGGCGAGATTCAAGAGGCCGAGTGGGGGCGGAAACCTGATGAGAAGCTACGTCGGTTGGCAGTTGAATGTACACCGGACGCCGCGCATACAGCGCCTCGCCTAACACTCTGTCTATCTCCCGCGTGGCATTTTCGGGGGTAAGCAGTGCCTGCGCCACGGTTATCTGGGCGGACATACGGGGAAAATGGCTGAAATCGCCGTCGCCGAGCGAGTGGTGCAGCAGTTCATGGCGCTTCTGCGCGTTGAGGGCGGGTGCACCCACAATATGAATAACGGGAACATATTCCGCATAGCTGCCGGCAATACCGTTCAACGCGCTGAGTTCGCCGACGCCAAAGGTGGTGAGCAGTGCGGCGGCAGGTTTGCTGCGCCCGTAACCGTCGGCCCCGTAGGCGGCATTAAGCTCGTTGGAGCAGCCGACCCATTTCAGCCTGGGATGAGCGATAACGCTGTCAAGGAACTGCAAATTATAGTCACCCGGCACACCAAATAATTCATCAATGCCCAACTCAGAAAGTCGCTCAACGAGATAGTCACCTACGCTGAAAATATGACTCATGATGATCTCCTTTTAAATATTGAACTGCTAGTTAATAGTTCTAGCACAGTGTCCCCGAGTACAAATGAGTCAAAGAATTATTATTCAAATGGTGAATGGAAAGCGGCAAAGACAGTCGGCGTAAAAATGCCGTTTTTTAGTGCAATGCCTTCAATCTCCTAAGAGTTTTCCTTTGTTCTAAAAAAAGAGTAGCCGATGTGATCGCGACATCTGAATATAGAAGTGAAAACGCATACACTAAAACGCTATTTTACTAACGGTAACTTTTAAACAAGGATCCCTATGCCTTATCAAGCCAACCCCGCCCGATATGAAACGATGCTTTATCGTCGCTGTGGTCACAGCGGCCTAAAACTTCCCGCTGTCTCGCTAGGCCTGTGGCACAACTTTGGTGATACATCGCGCTTCGAAACTGGCCGCGAACTGGTTCGTCACGCCTTTGACCAAGGGATAACGCATTTCGATTTAGCAAATAACTATGGGCCTCCGCCGGGATCGGCCGAAGAGAATTTCGGGCGTATTCTGCGTGAAGATTTATTGCCATGGCGCGATGAGCTGATCATCTCCTCCAAGGCAGGCTACACCATGTGGGACGGCCCTTACGGCGACTGGGGGTCGAAAAAATATCTGGTTGCCAGCCTCAATCAGAGCCTTAAACGCCTGGGCGTCGAGTACGTTGACATTTTTTATCATCACCGTCCCGATCCGCATACGCCGCTGGAAGAGACGATGTCCGCGCTGGATTTGATCGTGCGTCAGGGCAAGGCGTTGTACGTTGGGCTGTCGAACTACCCGGCGGATCTGGCGCAAAAGGCTTTTGATATTCTTAATAAACTGGGCACCCCCTGCCTCATTCATCAGCCAAAATATTCCATGTTTGAGCGCTGGGTAGAAGGCGGACTGCTGGATACCCTGCAACAAAACGGCGTAGGCTCGATTGCCTTCTCACCGCTGGCAGGCGGCGTGCTGACTGACCGTTATCTGGCGGGAATTCCCGAAGATTCGCGCGCCGCCAGCGGCAGCAAATTCTTGAATCCGGAGCAGATAACGCCTGAAAAACTGGAGAAGGTGCGCAAGCTGAATGAGATAGCTCAGGCTCGCGGACAGAAGCTTTCGCAGATGGCGCTCGCCTGGGTGCTGCGCGGCGACAGGGTGACCTCAGTGTTGATCGGGGCCAGTAAAACCAGCCAGATTGATGACGCAGTGAACAGTTTGAGCAATCTTGAATTGAGCGTACAGGAAATAGCGGCGATTGAAGACATCCTAGTGTAACCGCTTACCTCAAACGGGAAAACTTTGTTAACAATGCTCTCAGGGACTTACTGTAAGTATATCGTTAAACTGGGTAAAAGAATCAAAACAGGATTGCAGACAATAGAAAGCCTGCCGTCCAGGCCTTATAACTGTCATTATTGAAAACGTTATCTAACGAATTAATGCAAACCCAATTATTTTATGTCGCGGCTTTATCGTTACAGCATGAAACAAGTGGGAATAAGGTTGAATGGAGAAACATGATGAAAAAATTACCCGTTGTAAAGATTGCTCTGGGTGCCCTGCTGTTCGGCCTGTTGCCAGCCACTATGCCTGCACACGCTGACGGTATCAGCATCAATGTTCCTGGCTTGTCTATCAGCATCGGCCAGCGTGATAACCGCGGTTATTACTGGGACGGTTATGATTGGCGTTCTCCGTACTGGTGGCAACACCGTAACGAATACTATGGTCACCGCAACGATCGCGGTTACTACTGGGACGGCGCTCGCTGGCGTGATGGCGGCTGGTGGAACCAGCACGGTCGCGGCCACGGCGGCCCGGGCCCTCGTCCTGAATTCCACGGCGGTCCTGACCACGGTCGCGGCGGTCCAGATCACGGCCATGACGGCGGCGGTCGCGGCGACCACGGTGGTGGCGATCACGGCCATGGTGGTGATCACGGCGGCGGCCAGCCTCGTCCTCCTATGGGCGGCCCAGGCGGCGACCACCATTAATCTCCCTGAACAAGGGGCACTGAAAAGTGCCCCTTTTTTTATCCGATCATTTTGGCTAAAAATGCTACTTTTTACCCAAAGGTTAAACCTTATTAATGCTTTAATAATTTTGTAAAAAATCAGAATTAGAGTCCCTCACTTTTATAAGCCCATAAAAATGAGGTAGAACATGAAGTTAAAGCTTGCCGTCGCTATTTCCCTACTCTGCACACCTGCCCTGAACGCCTATGCTTCCGATGTCACCATTACGACGCCGATACTCAGCTCGATGGATAACTTTCGTGATATTGCGGGCACCACCACGGCCTACAGCACCACTTACGGCGGCACCATGCGCAGCGGCGTCTTTTATCGTTCGAACGTCTTCACGCCGTCGGCTGCCGATCTGGCTACTCTCGAAACGCTGGGCATCACCCATATTTACGACCTGCGCACCAGCAGCGAAATCGCCGCCACGCCGGATACTGTTCCGTCCAATATAACCTACACCAACATCAATATCCTTGGCGATAGCAGCTCGGCCGCGACGGCAAGCTCTTCCTCGACCTCTGCCGCCAGCCTGTTGACTAGCCTCGGCTCGGCCAGCGGAGCCGAACAATATATGGATGAAACTTATAAAGAGTTTGTTGATGACAAAAACGTCAGCAGCGAGTTTGGCGTGCTGCTCAATGACCTCGCCAGCACCAAAGGCGCGGCGCTGTTCCACTGCACGGCAGGCAAAGACCGCACCGGCTGGGCGACTGCCATATTGCAAAGCATTGCCGGCGTAAGCACCCGCGACATTTATCAAGATTATCTGGCGACCAACACCTATACCGCCGCCCGTATCAATGCGGAACTGGCCGCGATGCCCGCCGCCGAAGCCGCCATCTACGCGCCGCTTCTCACCGTAGAAGCCAGCTATCTCACCACGGCATTTGATGAAGTGATTGCAGAATACGGCTCAATGCAAAACTATTTGACCGAGGGCCTGGGTCTTTCGCAGGCCACGATTTATGTGCTGCGCGCCAAGATGGTGCTCTACTCAACGCTGCCGGGACAGGCGGGAATGCGTGGCAACGACGCCGAAGGTGCGGAGCTGCTTAACGAACTGCAAAACAGCAGTCTTTCTGGTGCTTACACTAACTATAACTACTATTTGCAGTCGGCAATCGATGCCGGAACGCTGGGCGGCGTGCAGTCGACCGTCGGCGGTCAGGTCTATGCCGATACTTCAAGCTACCTTCTTCGTCAAAACTCGCTGCTCGACGATGCGCTTGCGCCTTATACCGACAGTTCGCGCATGAAAGACGGCGAAAGCAACCTGTGGGCAACCGCGCTTTCCGGCTATCTCGGCACAGGAGGATCCGCACAGGCCTCCAGCAGCAACGAACACAGTACAGGCGTGATGATGGGGCTGGGTCAGCGCTTCAACAGTCGCGTCAGCGGCTACGGTACCTTTGGCTATGACCGGGGATCGGTCGGCGCGGCGGGCGGTGAGGTGAAAACCAATCTAACCTTTGTGGGCGCGGGCGGACGACTGGCGTTCAACAACCTTGATGCCGGAGCCTTCTTAGCCGCGGACGTCAACGCCGGATGGGTCAATGACAACGGTAAACGCCAGCTGGGCGGCGGTCTGGGCACCGCATGGGGCGACACCGAAGGTCAGTTGGTCGGCGGCACGCTGCGTCTGGGCTATGCTAGTGACCTTGGGTGGGTCCGCGTGGAACCTTCCGTAGGAGGACGTGTGTCGTATCTCAAACTCGACGCCTTCCAGGAGCGCGGCAGCGAACTTGCGCTGGACATGAACCGCACAAGCGAAACCAGCACCCGCGGCGTCGCTAACCTCAAGTTCGCCTTCCGTCCTTCAGAGGCAGGCAACTGGGCTATCACCCCTGCGGTTAACCTCGGCTATGAGCACGACTTCAGTAATCCGACGGTCAGCAGCAGCGGTGAACTTTACGGCTACAGCGTGACACAGGATTCGTCTTATCACAGCCACAACTTCTACACTGCCGGATTGAACGTTATCGCCAGCCACGGCCCGGTCAGTCTTGGCGCACAGGTTGCCGCGCTGGGATCGGGCGACACCAAAGGGGTCAGCGGCAGTCTGAATCTCAGCTACATATTTTGATTATGGTTAAACAGCATGCAAAAAGGGGCACTTTTCAGTGCCCCTTTTTTAGTGTTTACCTGAATAATCGCCGCGCTACTTCAGCATGCCGATCAGCAAATAGAAGTTCAGACTCACTACCACCAGCACAATCACCCGCCCAGACCACTGCATCAGCCTTGAGTTGGTCATGTCTCCCATCAGCTCGCGATTGCCGGTAAAAGCCAGCAGCGGTAACAGCGCCAGCGCGATACCAAAACTCAGCAATACCTGACTCAAGACCAGAATCCTGGTCGCATCCATGCCAAGCAGAATCACGATAAACGATGGCGCCATGGTGACCGCGCGGCGCACCCACAGCGGAATGTAAAACTTCACGAAGCCCTGCATCACCACCTGCCCTGCCAGCGTACCGACGACCGTGGAGGACAACCCTGCAGCGACCAGACTCAGGCCAAACGTCGTTGCCGCCGCATGACCCAGCAGCGGCGTCAGCGTCAGGTAGGCTTCCTCCAGTTCGCTAATGCCCTTGTGACCACTAAAGTGGAAAGCCGCCGCTGCCGTCGCCATCATCGCCAGATTAACGAAACCGGCAATAGTCATGGCGATCGCCACGTCCAGCTTAGTCGAAGAATAACGCTGCTCTTTCGAGTCTTTGGACGAACGCTGAGTCAGCGATGAGTGCAGATAAATTACGTGCGGCATAATGGTCGCGCCCAGTACCCCGGCAGCGAGGTAAACGGAATTACTGTCCGGCAGGCTCGGTGTCAGCATGCCCTTGCCGAGCGCCAGCATTTTAGGCTGCGAGAAGAACAGCTCGACGATATACGCCAGCGCCACAAACAGCAGCAGGCCGCCAATCACCAGCTCAAGCGGTTTTTGCCCGCGTTTTTGCAGGCCAAGAATAATAAAGGTCGCTATCCCCGTGAGCACCGCCCCTTGCAGCAGGGAGACGCCTAAAAGCAGTTTGAAGCCGATTGCCGCACCGATAAACTCGGCCAAATCGGTAGCCATGGCGATAATTTCAGCCTGGACCCAATAGGCCCAGACCGCAGGACGTGGGAAGCGATCGCGAATGTGTTCTGCCAGGTTTTTACCGGTGGCAATACCCAGTTTGGCGGACATAAGCTGAATGAGCATAGCCATCACGTTTGCCCAGACAACAACCCAAAGCAGCTGGTAGCCGTAGGAGGCACCCGCCTGAATGTTGGTGGCGAAATTACCGGGATCGATGTAGCCAATGGCGGCGATGAAAGCAGGCCCCATTAACGAAAGCTTTATCTTCCTGGAAGAACGGCTGGAGGATTCAGCTCGGCTATTCAACATATCAGTTAACCCTTACAGTTTTTACGCTTTCTAATACTAATATAATAATCAATTGAGAATGATTATCAAGTGCATTTAGAAAGGTGTTGTTTATTGCTCTGACAGGAAGCAAGAAGCGTAAGAACCGGCAGGTTTTATGTGCTAGATGCCAAAAGACTCAATGATGGCTCGCTTTCCGAATACAGAATTTTTAGAATACTCTGGACTCAACCCCACGGAAACGCTGGGTGTATTACTGCCTGTATTAAAGCTAGCACAAAAAATCCAATAATGCGTAGTTTACTTAACATCTTGACTTTTCGTGTTATGTCGCTGGAAATGTTGCTTTTTTTTGGCTTAATTCCTATATTTGCAATACATATCACATTTTTTGTGTACGCGTTACATAAAATGACCGTCGAAATATTGCCTGCCTCAAATTTGGAGCAAACATGTCCCGAATACTGCACTTTGTTTTAGCGTTAGCCGTTGTCGCAGTACTGGCCTTACTGGTGAGCCGTGATCGCAAAAACATTCGTTTTCGCTTCATTGTTCAGCTATTGGTCATTGAAGTCTTATTAGCCTATTTCTTCCTTAATTCAGAAATTGGATTAGGTTTCGTAAAAGGCTTTTCAGACTTGTTTGAAACATTATTAAAATTCGCAGCAGAAGGGACGGGTTTCGTATTTGGAGGCATGAACGAAAAAGGATTGGCGTTCTTCTTCCTCAATGTGCTGTGCCCAATCGTGTTCATTTCGGCGCTGATTGGTATTTTGCAGCACGTGCGTATCCTGCCGGTGTTCATCCGCATCATCGGTACTATTTTGTCTAAAATCAACGGCATGGGAAAACTGGAATCCTTTAACGCCGTCAGCTCGCTTATCCTGGGGCAATCAGAAAACTTTATCGCGTATAAAGATATTCTGGGCAAAATGTCTGAAAAACGCATGTACACCATGGCAGCGACCGCCATGTCGACGGTTTCAATGTCGATCGTTGGCGCTTACATGACCATGCTGGAACCCAAGTACGTTGTTGCCGCGCTGATCCTCAACATGTTCAGCACCTTCATTGTACTGTCGCTGATCAACCCTTATAAGGTTGATGGCGAGGAAGATCTGCAGCTGACCAATACCCACGCAGGGCAGAGCTTTTTTGAAATGCTGGGTGAATACATTCTGGCAGGTTTCAAAGTAGCGATTATCGTTGCGGCGATGCTGATTGGCTTTATCGCGCTGATCTCCTGCCTCAATGCTCTGTTCAGCGCGGTGTTCCACATCAGCTTCCAGGGCGTGTTGGGTTACGTGTTCTATCCATTCGCATGGATTATGGGCGTGCCAAGCAGTGAAGCACTGCAGGTGGGGAGCATCATGGCGACCAAACTGGTTTCTAACGAGTTTGTTGCTATGCTCGATCTGCAGAAAGTCGCACACGACCTGTCGCCACGCGGTGTGGGTATCCTGTCGGTCTTCCTGGTGTCTTTTGCTAACTTCTCGTCAATCGGTATCGTGGCGGGGGCTATCAAAGGCCTGAACGAGCAACAGGGTAACGTGGTTTCACGCTTCGGCCTGAAGCTGCTGTACGGTTCAACGCTGGTGAGCGTACTGTCTGCGTCTATCGCGGGTCTGGTACTGGCGTAACGTCGCAACAAAAGCGGTTTAAGAAGGCGCTTCGGCGCCTTTTTTTGTGCCCGTCGTTCAGGCTACAAGGCGGGTTTTCTGGAAACAGAAAGCAAAAAACCCGCCGAAGCGGGTTCTTTTAATTTTGGTGGAGATAAGCGGGATCGAACCGCTGACCTCTTGCATGCCATGCAAGCGCTCTCCCAGCTGAGCTATACCCCCACGGGTGTTCTGATTTACTGTCTTATGCCTACATCTTGGGGAGATGTAAACGACCAACCTGCTCTGAGAAGAAGATTGGTGGAGATAAGCGGGATCGAACCGCTGACCTCTTGCATGCCATGCAAGCGCTCTCCCAGCTGAGCTATACCCCCGTTCCAGACACATTAAATCTTGTGAACGGGGCGCATAATATGAAACCCCGCCAAGGCTGTCAACGGCTAAATGTGATTATGTAATCAAGCGCTGAAAAAGCCGCCAAATACCGGCCACGAAAGCGATTTTTAACCCTGAGCGGACACATTATGTTCGTTTCATGACCTTCTTATCTTCCCGTTGAAAAATAGGAAAAAGGCTGGGCCGCCGAGCGCGCGCGAAAAAAATTCCACAGGCTTATTAATGCTTTCATTAACCAACCGTTAACAAGGTTAAAAACGCATCTTGTCCTCGGAGAATTCTCATAATAGACTTCTATTGCATTATCAGGTTTCTCTATCCTTAAGAATTTTTCTCTATAACCATTCTATTCGAGCAAACTCATGTCCTTGTATGCACCAAAAGAAATCGCTTCACTCGCCGTTGCGGCCGGAGTGAGCAAAAGCCGTGCGTCCGTCGCCAATTTATTAATCCTGGGTTTTCTTGCGGGTGCCTTTATTGCTATCGGCTTCCTGCTTGACCTGCATGTAGTAGGGACACTGCCTGCATCCTGGGGTTCTTTTGGCGGTCTGCTCGGCGCAGCGGTATTCCCGGTTGGGCTTATCCTGACCGTGCTGGCCGGCGGTGAACTGCTGACCGGTAATATGATGACCTTGCCAATGGCCTGGTTCGCCCGTCAAATCAGCCTGTTTGCCGTCGTGCGCAACTGGTTCTGGGTCACTATTGCCAACCTCATCGGCAGCATCGCGGTGGCCTACTTCTTTGGTCACGTGCTGGGCATGACGGAAGGCGTATTCCTGGCGAAAACCGTGGCGACTGCCCAGGCGAAGGTTAACGCAGACTTTATGCACTCCTTTATTTCCGGTATCGGCTGTAACTGGCTGGTATGTCTGGCGGTATGGCTGGCATTTGCCAGTAAAGAGATGGGCGGGAAAGTCATCGGAATGTGGTTCCCGGTAATGGCGTTCGTCGCTATCGGCTTCCAGCACGTCGTCGCCAACATGTTTATCATTCCGGCTGCCATCTTTGCGGGTGCGCTGAGCTGGTCGCAGTACTTCCCTAACTTCGTTGCCGTGTTCCTCGGTAACGCGGTCGGTGGCGCTGGCTTCGTAGGCCTGATGTACTATCTGGCGTATCGCCCAACGGCGGCGTCTGCCGAGTCGACCTCACAGTCTCGTTAATCCGTTTTAGCAGGCTATAGATAAAAGAAAGGCCAGTCGGAGCATCCGGCTGGCCTTTTTGTTATTCAACCCTCAGGTCTATTAACGCTTATTGCTGTGCTTCACGCTCGGCGATATAGGCCAGCGCTTGATCGATACGAGACAAAGTGCGGCTTTGACCAATAGCGTGCACGGTCACGTCCATGCCCGGAGACATGCCGGCACCGGTCACGGCAACGCGCAGTGGCATGCCCACTTTACCCATGCCAACGCCCAGCTCGTCGGCAGTGCCCTGAATGGCGTTGTGCACGTTCTCAGGCGTCCAGTCGGTGATGGCAGCCAGGTTGGCACGCACGGCTTCAAGCGGCTGACGCGCAACCGGACGCAGGTGTTTCTTCGCCGCTGCGTCGTCGAACTCACTGAAGTCCTGGTAGAAATAGTGGCAAGACTCGGCCATCTCTTTCAACGTTTTACAACGCTCACCCAGCAGTTTCACCAGCGCAGACAGCTCCGGGCCATTGCGGGTGTCGATGTTCTGCTGCTCGATGTGCCATTGCAGTTGCGTAGCCACATATTCTGGCGGCAGTGCGTTGATGTAATGGTGGTTCAGCCACAGCAGCTTTTCGGTATTAAAGGCGCTGGCAGACTTGCTGACGCTGTCCAGACTAAACAGCGCTTTCATTTCGTCAATGCTGAAGATTTCCTGATCGCCGTGAGACCAGCCCAGACGCACCAGATAGTTCAGCAGCGCTTCTGGCAGGTAGCCGTCGTCGCGATACTGCATCACGCCCACTGCGCCATGACGTTTTGACAACTTTTTACCGTCGTCGCCCAGAATCATGGAAACGTGCGCATAAACGGGTACCGGCGCACCCAGCGCTTTTAGAATGTTTATCTGACGTGGGGTATTATTGATATGGTCTTCACCACGAATAACGTGAGTGATTTCCATATCCCAGTCATCGACGACAACGCAGAAGTTATAGGTTGGGGCACCGTCGGTACGGCGGATGATCAGATCGTCAAGCTCAAGGTTGCTAAATTCGATCGGACCACGGATCTGGTCGTCGAAAATAACCGATCCTTCCTGCGGGTTGCGGAAACGCACAACGCAAGGCTCGTCTGCGGCGTGATGTTCATGACTGTCGCGGCAGCGCCCGTCGTAGCGAGGCTTCTCGTTGTTGGCCATTTGCTCTTCACGCAGCGCTTCCAGACGTTCTTTGGAGCAGTAGCATTTATAGGCCGTGCCATTTTCCAGCATTTCATCAATAACCGCATTGTAGCGATCGAAACGCTTGGTCTGGAAATATGGACCCTCATCCCAGTCCAGGTTCAGCCAGTTCATGCCATCCATAATCGCGTCAATGGCCGCCTGGGTTGAACGCTCCAGATCGGTATCCTCTATACGTAACACAAACTCGCCGCCCAGGTTACGAGCATAAAGCCAGGAGTAAAGTGCTGTACGAGCGCCGCCAACGTGCAGATAGCCAGTTGGGCTGGGAGCAAAACGGGTTTTGATTTTCATCAGGGAAGCAGCCTTAACTATGTTTCAAATAGATGTCGCGACTAAACGAGACTCTCATTTATACGACAACCAAAGTTGTTGATTAGAAAACTATGGTTGTAAAAGTGGCTGTCATTCTATCACTCTGCCTCGAATCCTCAACGTTGAACCCGGCAATTGAATGGGTAATTGAACGGATAGAGAAAGAAAAACGGTCATACCGCCCCTCTCTGCTTTGTGTTTCAAGAAAAAATAGCGTTTCAGGAGGACGATTTCCTCAAAAAAGTGGATTCCACAAGGGGAGTTTCTTTAAAACAGAGCCTGGGGGTCTGGTAAAAAGCGGTTAACTCCCCAAAAACGTTAATGGCCTTTCGCAGGAAAAACGCTATTTTTAGCTCGTTGATGCATAAGAACTAGTCTGCACTGCATACTTTTTTGGCGTCTTGTCTAGTTTTGCGCCGAACAGTCATTTTTGTTTTTAAAAACCGTTGACTCAATTCGAACTATCCCTATAATGCGACTCCATCACGACGGGGGCGATTAGCTCAGTTGGTAGAGCATCTCCTTTACACGGAGGGGGTCGGCGGTTCGAGCCCGTCATCGCCCACCACTCTTTAAGAGTGACCGCGTTGTGATAAGCCATCTTATGATGGGCGATTAGCTCAGTTGGTAGAGCATCTCCTTTACACGGAGGGGGTCGGCGGTTCGAGCCCGTCATCGCCCACCACTCTTTAATGAGTGATGGTGCAGTAAGAAGAAATGAGAAATGGGCGATTAGCTCAGTTGGTAGAGCATCTCCTTTACACGGAGGGGGTCGGCGGTTCGAGCCCGTCATCGCCCACCATTTCTCAGCAAGCTTCTTACGAAACAGTTTTCAGAAGTGGGCGATTAGCTCAGTTGGTAGAGCATCTCCTTTACACGGAGGGGGTCGGCGGTTCGAGCCCGTCATCGCCCACCACTTCTGGCAAACTGAACAAGCAGTAAAGACAGTTACTAAACAGTGGGTCGTTAGCTCAGTTGGTAGAGCAGTTGACTTTTAATCAATTGGTCGCAGGTTCGAATCCCGCACGACCCACCACTTAGTAAGAAAAAAGCGCCTAACGGGCGTTTTTTGCGTTTCAGGGTCTGAGAAATTATTCCCTAGCTCTAAAGCAGCAGATCCCGCGCGTCGTGTGGGTGAGAAGCTGCGTTCAGGTTCGAGCCGAGCGAAGCGAGACGACAACGCGAACGCGTTGCCCGCAGGGAGAGGCCAAAGGCCGAATCAATCCCGCACGACCCACCACTTAGTAAGAAAAAAGCGCCTAACGGGCGTTTTTTGCGTTTTAGCGCCACTGAATAATTTACCGACTCTATACGAGCAGATTCCGCTGGGAGTGTGGGTGAGAAGCTGCGTTCAGGTTCGAGCCGAGCGAAGCGAGACGACAACGCGAACGCGTTGCCCGCAGGGAGAGGCCAAAGGCCGAATCAATCCCGCACGACCCACCACTTAGTAAGAAAAAAGCGCCTAATGGGCGTTTTTTGCGTTTTAGCGCCACTGAATAATTATACGTGTCGCCGCTCGTGTTTTAAGTGCTTTCCAGTGACACGAAGCGTGGCGTAGGCCGCGCCGCTCTGCGGTCCCTTCGCTTTGCTCGAAAGCCAAACGCGTCTTTCTCCCTCCGCTCAGCGCCGTCCTGGATCCGCCAATGTGAATCCGCCATAGAAAAGACATAAAATTTACCGTTGCTGATGCAGCAAAGAACAAACAAAAAAATCCCGCCGTTAGACCGAGCGTGGATTTGACCGCAAGGTTGCCGGTTTTTGTTTAGAAGCTGGTTGGCGGATTCGGGGCGGCGCGGGACCACGCCACGTGCGCAAGCATCTGGAACAAACTCATCGGCTGGCAAGACACATGCACCGATAACAAGGCGTGGGGTTCCAAGGGGCCTTGGCCTGGGAAGGCCCCTTGACTGGTCTGGGCCAGCGCCCAGCGCGCAAGGCGCGTGCCCTTGACCTAAAAAACCCCCATTAGCGATTAAAGATCCACCACTATACCGCTTTACTAAACCGGTTTACTTTGTTATCAACCTAGTATCAGCCATTCATCCGGGGAAAGTAACATGAGCAAACGCGTGCTGTTGTTAGGTGAAAGCTGGGTCAGTTCGGCGACCCATTACAAAGGATTCGATCAGTTTGGCAGCGTGACATTTCATTTAGGTGCCGAACCACTGGTCAAAGCGCTCGAAAATACCGAATTTGAGCTCACCTATATGCCCGCCCATGAAGTTGTCGAGAAACTGCCGTTCGATCTCGAGGGACTAAAAGCCTTTGATGCGATTATTCTGTCAGATATTGGCGCTAATTCCCTGCTCCTGCCCCCAGCCGTGTGGATGCACAGCAAACCGATGCCCAATCGCCTCAAACTACTACGTCAGTGGACCGCAGAAGGCGGTGGCCTAATGATGATCGGCGGTTACTTCTCGTTTCAGGGGATCGATGGCAAGGCGCGCTGGCGCAATACGCCGGTCGAAGAAGCGTTGCCGGTCACCTGCCTGCCCTACGACGATCGTCTGGAGATCCCGGAAGGATTCTCGGCGAAGATCACTGCGCCAAAGGATCATCCTGTCCTGCAAGGCATCGACGGTAAATGGCCGCTGCTGCTCGGCGCTAATGAGGTTGTGCTCAAAGAAGGTGCTGAAGTGCTGGCTACCCTACCCGATGACGAAGGTGGGCACCCACTGCTCGTGAGCGGCACTTACGGCGAGGGCCGCTCACTGGTCTGGACCTCTGACATCGGCCCGCACTGGGTACCAGGTGAATTTATTCAGTGGCCGGGTTATGACCAGCTGTGGAAAAACTGTCTGGGCTGGCTTACCCGCCTCAAGTAACCCTCACAGTGAAGTAAGGGGGAAAGTCAGTTGATGAAAACGACTTTCCCCTGCAAAGCCGGATTATCGCTCTCATCTTTGAGATTCACTCCTGAAAGCTGACGGTGAAACGCCTGCTCCAATAACCACGCGAGTTTGAACGCAGCCTGCGGGTAGTCCAGCCCTTCGGGACGAACATTAGAGATGCAGTTTCTCTCCGACTCCCTCCGCCGCGTATGCGGTCCCCAGGTCATGTAAATACCCAGGCTGTCGGGCGACGACAGACCAGGACGTTCACCAATCAAAATCGCCACCGCCCTCGCCTTCATCACTTCCGCAATATCATCACCCAGCGCCACCCGTGACTGGTGCGCTAACACCACCGGCCCCAGGCTCAGCCCCAGCGGTGACAAATACGGTAACAGCGCTTTGATGAGGGGCACCGCCTGCCGATGTACCGCCTTAGACGACAGCCCATCGGCGACGACCAGCACCAGATCGGCGGGATTTTCCGGCAATGACTGCAAAAACTCGCGGCTGGCAGGCGAAAGCTTGCGGCCGAGATCGGGGCGACAAAGATAGGTGGTGCGATCCGACGCGGCGCTGTCGACACGTAATGTTTTAAGGCCCAACGCCTGCAATTCAGGCTCCAACTCCTCGCTGTTAAAAGGCTGATGCACAGCGTCACGCGCCTGCGCATGCGCCATGCCAAAACGCAGCACCTCATCGGTTGGCAGGCTCGCACCGGACCGCCCGAGCGCAATTCTTGCCGCCGTAAACTTGCGCAGCGCCTCCCAGGGATTCGGATGTACCAGCTGAAGCGCCTGTTTATCTTCTTTACTCATGGTCATCCTCCCAGCTGCGGCAGCTGGCTCAGCAATGGGTGCGATGCGCGGGTATCGCATAGCCTGCCGGCACCATCGATTATCTTCATTTTTTCCAGCCATACCGCGAATTCCGGGGCATGTTTAAGGCCTAGCAGTTCACGGATGTAGAGCGCATCGTGAAATGAGGTGCTCTGATAGTTGAGCATAATGTCGTCGGCGCCCGGCACGCCAATCAGGAAGGTTAATCCAGCGGTGCCAAGCAGAGTGAGCAGCGTGTCCATATCGTCCTGATCCGCTTCAGCATGGTTGGTGTAGCACACGTCACAGCCAAGCGGTACGCCAAGCAGCTTGCCGCAGAAGTGGTCCTCCAGTCCGGCACGAATAATCTGCTTGCCGTCATAGAGATATTCGGGCCCGATAAAACCCACCACCGTGTTAACCAGCAGCGGTGAAAAGCGACGGGCAATGGCATAGGCGCGCGCCTCGCAGGTCTGCTGATCCACGCCAAAGTGCGCATTGGCCGACAGACAGCTGCCTTGCCCGGTCTCGAAGTACATCACGTTGTCGCCCAGCGTACCGCGTTTGAGGCTGAGCGCTGCCTGCTGGGCCTCTTCGAGTATGGCCAAATTGATGCCGAAGCCGCTGTTAGCCGCCTCGCTGCCCGCAATCGACTGGAATACCAAATCTACCGGTGCACCCCGCTCCACCAGCCTAATCGTGTTAGTGACGTGCGTGAGGATGCACGACTGAGTCGGGATCTCGAAACGACTAATGACGTCATCGAGCATGTAGTTGAGGTTCTCGAGCAGCGGCAGGCTGTCGCTGGCCGGATTAATGCCGATCACCGCATCGCCGGAGCCATAAAGCAGACCGTCGAGCATGCTGGCCGCGATGCCCTGTAAATTATCGGTCGGATGATTCGGTTGCAGGCGCACGCTCATGTGTCCCGGCAGGCCGATAGTATTGCGAAAACGGGTGATGACCCGACACTTTTTGGCGACCAGAATCAGGTCCTGATTGCGCATCAACTTGCTGACGGCGGCGGCCATTTCTGGCGTGATGCCTTTGGCAACCCGTGCCAGCACCACCGAGTCGGTCGTCTCACTCAGCAACCAGTCGCGAAAGTCGCCCACCGTCAGATGCGATATCTCGGCAAACGCGGCGGCGTCGTGGCTGTCGATGATTAGCCGCGTCACCTCATCGTCTTCGTAGGGAATCAGTACCTGCTGCAAAAATACTTTCAGCGGCAGCGCGGCCAGCGCCATTTTCGCCGCCATGCGCTCCTCGGCGCTTTCGGCGGCGACTTCGGCCAGATAGTCACCGGACCGCGCCGGTGAAGCCTTCGCCATCAGCTCACGCAAATCGCGGAACCGATAGCTTCGATGACTTAATGTCGTCTGGTACATAACACTCCCTGGAAAGACCGTTATTTATCGCTTTTCACCGGAGTCGGTTTCAGCCCTCTGAGCTGCGGGTCACTCTCTGCGTTACTGCGCGCCTGATGGGTGAGGCGAAACCAGGCGTAGGCCAGCAACATCATGACGGCAAAAATCAAAAACAGTAAGGTGTTGTAGTAGATCATAGCTGCCAGACAAACGATCGCCAGAACCAGCGCCAGCGCGGGTGCAAAGGGATAAAACGGCGCTCGGAACGGACGAATCAGCTTCGGCTCGCTGCGGCGCAGCTTGAACAGCGCGGCCATCGAAATGATGTACATCACGATAGCGCCAAACACCGACATGGTGACGATATTCGCCGTCAACGGTTGGCCGCCGATGACAATCAGCCGATCGGAGAAAATCGCCGCGATACCCACCACGCCACCGGCAATAATGCCCAGATGCGGCGTCTGAAAACGGGCATTGACCGAGGCCAGCCTTTTAGGCAAATACCCCGCACGGGCCAGCGCAAATATCTGTCGGGAATAGCCCATGATGATGCCATGGAAGGATGCGATCAGGCCGAATAATCCCAACCACACCAGCATATGCAGCCAGCCGCTGTTATTACCCACGATGAGCTTCATCGCCTGCGGCAACGGATCGTTAATATTGGCGAGCTTGCTCCAGTCACCCACGCCACCGGCAAACAGCATCACGCCGAGCGCGAGAACGGTGAGCGTCAGAATGCCGCCAATAAAGGCCTTGGGAATGGTACGCTGCGGATCTTTGGCTTCTTCTGCCGCCATCGAGGCACCTTCAATCGCCAGAAAGAACCAGATGGCAAAAGGGATAGCCGCAAACATGCCTGAAAATGACGCCGGGCTAAAACTGTCGCTTCCCGCCCATCCGCCGTGGGTAAAGTGAGAGATCTCAAAGCCTGGCGCGACCACGCCCATAAACACCAGCAGCTCGAAAATCGCCAGCAGCGTGACCAGCAGCTCAAAGGTCGCAGCGATGCTGACGCCGATAATGTTTAGCGCCATAAACACCAGATAAGCCCCTAACGCGACCCATTTAGGATCGATGGTCGGAAACTGCACGTTAAGATAAGCCCCGATCGCCATCGCGATAGCAGGCGGCGCGAAGACGAATTCAACCAGCGTAGCGAATCCGGCAATAAAGCCGCCCGTTGGACCAAACGCGCGATAGGCATAGGCAAAGGGTCCGCCAGCATGAGGAATAGAGGTGGTCAGCTCGGTAAAGCTGAAGATGAAAGCACAGTACATGGCGGCTATAACCAGTGCGGTAATCATAAAGCCCAGCGTTCCGGCCTGCGCCCAACCGTAGCTCCAGCCAAAGTATTCACCTGAAATGACCAGCCCGACGGCGATGCCCCAAAGATGGAAGCTGCCTAACGTGCGTTTTAAAACCGGTGCGACTTTTTTATTCTGCATGATAGGGTTCCCCAACGGTGTAGTGACCCTTGATGCTGCAAAGGTTATACCAACCTGAAAGGGCCTGATTTTTATAGGCATTAGTCGCCGACTTGTCGCCCTTTGCCTCATTTTGGCGCGGCATAAGAAAGGCTTCGTCCTAAAAGGTGCGTATAAATTTTTCGGCATAGCAAAGCCGCTAAACTTCATTAGCCTGAAGTCCGGCTCTGCTAAGATAAAATCAGGAAAAAATCAGGGAGAAACCGGATGTCAGAGCAGCAAATCATCGAATGGATAGCGCAAGACGATCAGCGCATGGCAGCGTTGCGTACAGCACGAACGCTAGCGCTAAACGACTGGTGCCTGGCGGCAGGGTTTGTGCGTAATCTGGTTTGGGATCGCCTGCATAAGCATCCGCAAAATACCCCGCTTAACGACATCGACGTTGTGTATTTCAACCCGAAAGAGCTTAGCGCCGAGGCGGATAAGCTTTACGAGCAACGCCTTGATGCACTTGCGCCCCACCTGCCGTGGTCGGTGAAAAATCAGGCCCGTATGCACGTGAAATATGGGCGTGAACCTTATCGCTCAAGCAGCGACGCCATCAGCTACTGGGTAGAAATCGAAACGGCGGTCGGCGTTCGCCTGAATGACAACGACAAGCTTGAGCTGGTTGCGCCGCTTGGCGTCGAAAGCCTGTTTGATTTCACCATCAGCGCTAACCCGAAACACGGCGCTCCCACCGTTCTGCTGGAGCGCGCCAGGACGAAAAACTGGACCGGTATATGGCCGAGCTTAAGAATCAAGATTTAAGCCGTAAATCTTGCGTTTGTCGGTCAGCACCTGCGCCTGATGCTTGACGACCTCCCAGATTGCCCGTGCGGCGGGCGTCAGAGAGCGATTTTTACGTTTGACTAGCATCAGTGCGCGGTTCACCTCAGGCACCAGCGGCCTTACGGCCAGCCTGCTACCCGACGGCAGTGGCAGTGCCAGCGCCGGCAGCACGCTGATTCCAATCCCCGCCTCAACCATCGGAAACAGCGTCGCCGGATGACCTATTTCCTGTACCACCTGAGTTTTTACAGAGAAATCCGCCATCGCTTTATCGATCAGCTGACGGCTGCCTGAGGAGTAGTCCTGCAATACCAGACGCGCGTTGTTCAACGCTAACCAAGGTACCTCTTTCATCGCCGCAAAGGGGTTATCCTGATGACAAAGCAGCAGGAAAGGCTCATGGAGAATGACTTCCGTGTCGAGATCGGTGCTGTAACCGGGATCGATGACAATACCGAAATCGACCTCCGCATTACGCACGCTGTTCAGCACCAACTGTTGGGTCTGATCCCTAAGTAAGATCTGAATATCTGGGAATTTCTCTTCACCGCTGGCGATACACTGCGGCATCAAATGTGCAGAGATGGTCTGGCTCGAGGCGATGCGCACCCGTCCATTCTGCTCGGTGCCAAAACTTCGGGTATCCAGCAACATGGCGTGCAGTTCATCGAGCAACGGTTCAACGCGGTTTGCCAGACGGCGACCGGCGTCTGTCAGCGCAACCTCGCGCGTGGTGCGGTCGAGCAGTCGCACGCCCATCTCGCTTTCCAGCTCTTTAATGCTGTGGCTTATTGCCGACTGGCTGAGTCCGATGACCTCGCCGGTGCGACTAAAGCTGCCATAGCGCGCCACGGCGATAAAAATTTTGAGCTGCTTAAGGGAATAGTTCATGAATTGGATTCATTAATGGATTAAATAAATCAATTTTATAATTCTACGCGAAAAGCACAGAATAGCCGCATTACTTAACAAAATATTGAGACAGATATGAAAGCCCTGCGTTTTTTACCTGATACCTTTACCATGATGCTGGTTGCCACCGTTTTGCTGGCGACCGTACTCCCCGCCAAGGGCATTTATGTCACTGCGTTCAATGACCTGACTATCTTTGCCATCGGCCTGCTGTTCTTTATGCACGGTGCCAAGCTGTCGCGCGCCGCTATCCTCGAGGGCAGCAACAACTGGCGTCTGCACCTTTGGGTCATGTTTAGCACCTTTATCCTGTTTCCGATCCTCGGTCTGCTGTTCCAATGGTGGCACCCGGTTGACGTCAGCCCGCAGATTTATTCTGGTTTCCTGTACCTTTGCGTGCTGCCTGCGACCGTGCAGTCTGCGATTGCCTTCACGTCGATGGCAGGCGGTAACGTTGCGGCGGCGGTGTGTAGCGCCTCGGCTTCCAGCCTGCTCGGTATCTTCGTTTCCCCGCTGCTGGTTAGCGTGCTGATGCACGTGCAGGGTGACACCGGTAACGGGCTGGAGCAGATGTGGCACATCATACTGCAGCTCCTGGTACCCTTCGTGGCAGGCCACCTGCTGCGTCCGGTGATTGGCAAGTTTGTCGATAAGCACAAGAAGATGATCGGTAAGACCGACCGTACCTCGATTCTGCTGGTGGTTTATACCGCGTTCAGCGAGGCGGTAACGCAGGGTATCTGGCATAAAGTGGGTCTTGGGACCTTCGCATTTATCGTGGTGGTGTGCATCATTCTGGTGGCGCTGGTGATTATCTTTAACACCTACATGGCGCGCCTGCTGGGTTTCAATAAGGCAGATGAAATCACCATCGTGTTCTGTGGTTCCAAAAAGAGTCTGGCGAACGGCATTCCGCTGGCCAACATTCTGTTCCCAGTGAGCGCGATTGGGATGATGGTGCTACCGCTGATGATTTTCCACCAGGTACAGCTGATGATCTGCGCCGTGCTGGCAAAACGTTATCACAACAAGCAGCTGAAGCTTGAAGGCGAAAAATCGCAGCAGGCTGAGGGGAGTGCCAAAGTGCAGGCGAAATTGAATTAACTTGTCATGTGATAAATAAAAAGGCCGGTCACATTATTGACCGGCCTGTTCAGAAAATGATTCAGCGGAAAGATTTATTCGCTTTGCGGATTGTGTCCCCCGCGTCTGAGCGGGGTCAGTAAATCCTGCAAACCTTCGATTTTAATCGCCAGCGTCATCTCCATCAGCATGCCGAGCTTGCCTTCTGGGAACTCCCCCTTGCGCGCGAACCACAGTAAATACTCCTCGGGCAGATCAATCAACACTCTGCCCTGATACTTACCGAACGGCATTACGGTATTGGCGATTTCGATCAGATTCTCTTTTTCCATACGCGTTACGCCCCTTCACTTTCCGACAGCAGGCGGATCATTTCAGCTTCATCGATAACCGGAATGCCAAGTTCCTGCGCCTTCACCAGCTTGGATCCCGCGGCTTCTCCAGCAATCACCATATCGGTTTTCTTCGACACGCTGCCGGTCACTTTCGCCCCTAATGCCGTCAGGCGGTCTTTGGCCTCATCACGCGACAAAATCGACAGTGAACCCGTCAGCACCAGCACCTTGCCGGCGAACGGGCTGTTTATCTCTTCGGCGACAATCACCTTCGGCGCTGGCCAGTGCACGAGGGTTATCAGGTCATCAATCACCTCGCGGTTATGCTCTTCGCCGAGGAAGTTGACCACGTGTTTTGCCACCACATCACCGACGTCCTGCACCTGCTTTAGCGACTCGACGTCGGCGGCACGAAGGGCATCAATAGAACCATAGTGCGACGCCAGATTAGCCGCCGTGGCTTCACCTACCTCGCGAATGCCCAGCGCATACAGGAAACGGGCAAAGGTGGTTTCCTTCGCCTTCTCCAGTGCGGCAACCAGATTCTGCGCCGACTTTGGCCCCATGCGATCCAGACCGGTCATGATACCTGCACTGAGGCGGAACAGGTCGGCAGGCGTTTTAACGTACTCTTTCTCAACCAGCTGATCGATAATTTTGTCACCCATGCCGTCAACGTCAAGCGCGCGGCGTGAGACAAAGTGTTTTAGCGCTTCTTTACGCTGTGCTCCGCAGAACAAGCCGCCGGTACAGCGCGCAACGGCCTCGCCCTCAACTCGCTCCACGTCGGAATGACAGACCGGGCAATGGGTCGGGAACACCACCTCGCGTGCGTCCTCAGGCCGTTGGTCGGCGATAACGCCCACCACCTGTGGAATAACGTCACCGGCACGGCGTACCACCACGGTATCACCGATACGCAGGCCCAGACGTTCGATTTCATCGGCGTTATGCAGCGTGGCATTGCTGACCATCACGCCTGCAACCAGCACCGGCTCAAGACGTGCCACCGGCGTGATGGCCCCGGTTCGCCCGACCTGAAATTCGACGTCTTTGACCTGAGTTATTTGCTCCTGCGCCGGGAACTTAAAGGCCGTTGCCCAACGCGGCGCACGGGCCACAAAGCCCAGCGTTTCCTGCGTTTCAAGGGAGTCAATTTTCACCACCACGCCATCGATGTCGAAACCGAGCTGCGCGCGGTCCTGCTCCACCTGACGGTAAAACGCCAGCACTTCGTCACTGCCTGTGCACAGTTTAACGCGGTGGGTGACCGGCAGTCCCCAGGCCTTGAATTGCTGTAATCGCTCATAATGACTAGTGGGTAACGTCCCGCCCTCAAGCAGCCCTACGCCGTAGCAGAAGAAGGTCAGTGGGCGCTTGGCGGTAATACGCGAATCAAGCTGGCGCAGCGATCCTGCGGCGGCGTTACGTGGGTTGGCAAACACTTTACCGCCGGTGCGTCGCGCCTCTTCATTCAGCGCCTCAAAACCCGATTGCGGCATAAAGACTTCGCCGCGGACTTCCAGGCGAGCAGGAATATTGTCACCGCTGAGACGCAGCGGTATCGCTCGTATGGTGCGCACGTTCATGGTGATATTTTCACCGGTAGTCCCGTCGCCACGAGTCGCAGCCTGCACCAGCTCGCCGTTTTCATACAGCAGACTGACAGCCAGCCCGTCAAGCTTGAGCTCGCAGCAGAAGGTCAGCGGCGTGGTCACTTTCAGACGATCCTGAACGCGTTTGTAGAAAGCCAGGAAGCTCTCTTCATCGAAAACGTTGTCCAAAGACAGCATCGGAACCTGGTGACGCACCTGATCAAACGCCGACAGTGGCGCCGCGCCCACGCGTTGAGTCGGGGAGTCAGGGGTGATGAGTTCAGGATGTGCTTCTTCGAGCTTGCGCAGTGCTTGCATCAGCCGGTCGTATTCGGCGTCAGGCACTTCGGGCGCATCCAGTACGTGATACTGGTATTCATGGTGACGCAGCTGGCTGCGCAGAGTTGTGATTTGTTCTTGAATTGTGGCCATAGCTCACCATCTTGAAGATAAAAAACCCTCGACATGCCAACATGCGAGGGTTAGTAAAAGTGTGGCAAATGTAGCTCAATCCTGCGGCGTGTGTGAAGGCTAGGCGGTCGCTTCAAGCACTTCGCGAATACGCGCTTTATAGGTCTCGAGCTTCTGCGGCGTAATCATTCGACGCTCGTCGTCCCACACTACGGCACCTACGTCGTCAGCGATACGCTGAGCAGACTGGAGCAGCAGCTTGAAGTTCTGATGAGCATCGCCGTAGCACGGCACCATCATGAACAGCGTAATACCCGGCGTTGAGAAATCAGACATATTCTCAGGGTCGAATGAGCCTGGTTTCACCATGTTAGCCAAGCTAAACAGCACAGGACCGCTGCCAGATGGGCTGACGTGACGGTGGAAGATGTTCATCGCACCGAACTGGAAACCGGCCTGTAGTACGCTTTGCAGCAGGACTTCACCCCCGATAACGCCCCCCTGATGCGCAGCAACGTGCAGCACCAGAACGGTTTCTTTCAGCTTCTCTCTCACCGGCTCGTCTTCTTCTGGCTCGGCGGGAGCGAAAGGCTGAGCGTGCGATTGAGCACGCGCGGCTGGCGCAGCGTCAGCATGAATTTCAGCCGGAGGAACAGGCGCTGTATGCTCGTGGGCAGGCTGAGCTACTGGCTCGACCGGCGCTTCACGATGCGGCGCATGAACAGGCTCTGCGGCCGAATATCCACTCAACAGCGGATCGTCCTGCTGAGAAGCAGGCTGATACGGGGCCTGCGTCGGCACAGGTCGCTGTTGCGGCGCGTGCTGTACAGGCTGCTGATGCGAAGGCTGACTTTGCACCGGCGGCTGTTGTGAAGGTTGCTGTTGAGGCTGCTGCTGTGAAGGCTGAGGCTGCACAGGTGCCTGCGGCGCACGCTTGGGTTCTGCATGCATCGGGACAAATTGTTCAGCTTCATCATAGCTTCCCAGAGAGGGTTCGTCATGTGGATGGGTTGCACGTACGCGCACTTCTCCCACCCCATCAACGAAGTCTTCGCTCGGGGATTGCTCTCGTTCTTTTTTCACTCGTTTAGCTGGACGATCGCGAAAAAGCGAAGAGCGTTCTTTACGGCTGGTCCACAAACCGTGCAATAACAACGCTATTATGGCGATCGCACCAACAACGATTAATATCAGACGCAAGTCCTGCATCATTGCTATCTCTGTTGTTCTTTATCCATCATCCTTCGAAATACCAGACGTCGGCTTCTTTCCCTTGCCCTATTCACTTAGCTAATAAGTTCACAGGAATTCGTTCGGTTGCCCACTGCCTGCTTCTCGAATGCTTTTGGGTAATAATTCATTGCCAACGCGGCAAACATTCACCTATCTAACTCTATTTGCCTGAGTTGATAAGTGCAAGTCTGGACACTGTTTTATGCTAATAAACATGATTGTTGCATCCTTTTTGACTACTTTTCGTCCAACAAGTGCCTAGTCAGTGCAAAATCATATCGATATGATAGCCCAGCCTATTCAATTGAGAGAGAAAATTTCTTTTATGTCGTCATCTGAAGTCAACGGAGTGCACTATTTTACGCAAGGCTGGAAACTCGTCTCCCTGCCCGGAATTCGCCGTTTCGTGGTTATCCCGCTGCTGGTTAACTTTTTGCTCATGGGCGGCGCATTCTGGTGGCTGTTTAGCAAACTAGGCCAGTGGATCCCCGCGCTGATGATCCACGTTCCGACCTGGCTGCGCTGGCTCGATTACCTGATCTGGCCGGTGGCGGTGGTGTCCGTTCTGCTGGTGTTCAGCTTTTTCTTCAGCACGCTTGCCAACCTGATTGCCGCGCCGTTTAGCGGACTGCTGGCCGAACAGCTCGAGGCGCGCCTGACCGGCAAACCCGCACCTGATACCGGCATCTGGGACATTGCTAAAGATTTGCCGCGTATTATGAAACGCGAAGTCCAAAAACTGGCTTATTATTTTCCGCGTGCGCTGCTGCTGTTACTGATCCACTTTATTCCTGGCGTTGGGCAAACGCTGGCACCGGTGCTGTGGTTCTTCTTTAGCGCCTGGATGTTGTCGATTCAATACTGCGACTACCCGTTCGACAACCACAAGGTCAGCTTTGCCGATATGCGCCGCTCACTGGGGCGGAACAAGGTCGACAACATGCAGTTTGGATCGCTAGTGAGCCTGTTTACGATGGTGCCGGTGCTTAATCTGCTGATTCTGCCGGTTGCCGTCTGTGGTGCAACGGCGATGTGGGTCGATCGCTATCGAAACGTACATGTTTCAGAAATCGGCAGACGGTAGGGATTCTGTACTAAAATTTTAGAATACTTGATGTTAAGCACTTCGGTAGCTAACTATATTGCCGAATCACATATCATATACTAATTCTTTACTTCACTGAGGAGGGCGTTCAAGTATGCTTTTTACGTTTTCCTCCTAATTTCATCAAATTATCCTCAAGAGACTTCGACATAAGGTTAAGGACTGGCATATGAGCAAGATCTATGAAGACAATTCATTAACAATTGGCCATACGCCGCTGGTTCGCCTGAATCGTATTGGCAATGGTCGCATTCTGGCCAAAGTCGAATCACGTAATCCGAGCTTCAGTGTTAAATGCCGTATTGGCGCGAATATGATTTGGGAAGCCGAAAAAAGCGGCATTCTGACCAAAGACATCGAGCTGGTTGAGCCAACCAGCGGTAACACCGGCATCGCACTTGCCTATGTGGCCGCAGCACGTGGCTATAAGCTGACGCTGACCATGCCGGAAACCATGAGCGTTGAACGCCGTAAACTGCTGAAAGCCCTGGGCGCAAATCTGGTACTGACAGAAGGCGCAAAAGGCATGAAAGGCGCCATCGCCAAGGCTGAAGAAATTCAGGCCAGCGATCCGCAGCGCTATCTTATTCTGCAGCAGTTCAGCAACCCGGCTAACCCGGCCATTCATGAAAAAACGACCGGCCCAGAAATCTGGGAAGATACTGACGGCGACGTTGACGTCCTGATTGCCGGCGTAGGCACCGGCGGAACCATCACCGGCACCGGTCGTTATCTGAAAAGCAAAAAAAGCAGCGTGAAACTGGTTGCGGTTGAGCCAACCGACTCACCGGTTATCACTCAGACGCTGGCAGGCCAGGAAGTGAAGCCAGGCCCGCACAAGATTCAGGGCATCGGCGCAGGCTTTATTCCTGGCAACCTGGATTTGGAACTGCTGGACCGCGTCGAACTTATCACCAACGACGAATCTATCGAGTATGCGCGCCGTCTGATGGACGAAGAAGGTATTCTGGCCGGTATTTCTTCCGGTGCAGCGGTCGCTGCCGCAGTGAAACTTTCTGAAGAACCAGAGTACGCAGACAAGACCATCGTGGTCATCCTGCCGTCGTCCGGCGAACGTTATCTGAGCACCGCCCTGTTTGCAGATTTGTTTACGGAAAAAGAATTGCAACAATAATGCCACCTTCCGAAAAGTGAACAAAAAAGCACCTTGATAGGTGCTTTTTTGTGGTCTGCATCAAAGTTTAGTGCAGTCTGTGATTGATTTTCCCCGCCAGGTTTAGTATTTAACCCTTCAATTATTTCGGTGCGTAAAATTAATCGCTCATACAATTGCTTCTGGCTGAATCGATTTACTGATTTGTTACAGCAGGGTAAATGGCGGCATAATGGAAACGAGACGGAAAAGATTTAGCATGGATTCAGCGGATTTATCCCGGCGTGCAAATTTTTGCTTTTTCTGTTGCATCGGAGTTCGCCTCTGAACGTGATTCAGGCGTTAATCTCACAGGCTAAAGCAAGGTCTATACGCTAAACTTTAGCTCCACAACATTACTTTAAATTAAGTTGGGGAATCATCAATGTTCCAGCAAGAAGTTACTATTACTGCTCCAAATGGTCTGCACACTCGCCCTGCTGCACAATTTGTGAAAGAAGCTAAAGGTTTTACTTCAGACATTACCGTGACCTCTAACGGGAAAAGTGCCAGCGCTAAAAGCCTGTTCAAACTGCAAACTTTGGGTCTGACTCAGGGGACTGTCGTGACTCTTTCCGCTGAAGGCGAAGACGAGCAGAAAGCCGTCGAGCACTTGGTAAAACTGATGGCTGAGCTCGAGTAAGAAGCTTCGTCACAGGGACAGTTAACAGGACGTTTTTACTTTCCAGCCAAATTTATGCCCACGTAATAACGTCCTGAACGGTCTCGATAAGAGTTAACACCAGTCAACAGTAAGGTAGGGTTATGATTTCAGGCATTTTAGTATCTCCCGGTATTGCTTTCGGCAAAGCATTGTTGCTGAAGGAAGATGAAATTGTCATCGACCGGAAAAAAATCTCTCCTGACAACGTGAATCAGGAAGTTGAACGTTTCCTTGCAGGCCGTGCTAAAGCCTCTGCCCAGCTCGAAACGATCAAGACCAAAGCCGGTGAAACCTTCGGTGAAGAGAAAGAAGCCATCTTCGAAGGCCACATCATGTTGTTGGAAGACGAAGAGCTAGAACAAGAAATCATAGCCCTCATCAAAGATGACAAATCCACCGCCGATGCTGCCGCCTACTCAGTTATTGAAGGCCAGGCAAAAGCGCTGGAAGAGCTCGACGACGAATACCTCAAAGAGCGTGCGGCCGACGTACGTGACATCGGCAAACGCCTGCTGAGAAACATTTTGGGCATGCCTATCGTCGACCTGGGTTCTATTCAGGACGAAGTTATCCTGGTAGCAACCGACCTGACGCCTTCCGAGACCGCACAGCTGAACCTGAACAAGGTGCTGGGCTTCATCACCGACCTCGGCGGACGCACCTCGCATACCTCCATCATGGCGCGCTCACTTGAGCTGCCGGCGATTGTCGGGACCAGCGATGTGACCAAGCAGGTCAAAAACGACGACTTCCTGATCCTGGATGCGGTGAATAACAAGATTTACGTTAACCCGACGCCGGAAATCATCGATCAACTGAAGGCCGATCAGAACCAGTACATCAGCGAGAAAGACGAGCTGGCGAAACTGAAAGATCTGCCGGCGATTACGCTGGACGGCCATCAGGTTGAAGTCTGTGCCAACATCGGTACCGTGCGCGACGTCGCCGGTGCAGAGCGTAACGGCGCAGAAGGTGTAGGCCTGTATCGCACCGAGTTCCTGTTTATGGACCGCGACAGCCTGCCGACCGAAGAAGAGCAGTTCCAGGCTTACAAAGCCGTTGCCGAAGCAATGGGCTCACAGGCGGTTATCGTCCGTACCATGGATATCGGCGGCGACAAAGAGCTGCCTTACATGAATCTGCCGAAGGAAGAGAACCCGTTCCTGGGCTGGCGCGCAATCCGCATCTGTTTAGATCGTAAGGAAATCCTCCACGATCAGCTGCGTGCAATCCTGCGTGCTTCTGCTTTCGGTAAACTGCGCATCATGTTCCCGATGGTTATCTCCGTTGAGGAAGTGCGCGAGCTGAACGGCGAGCTGAAGATGCTCAAAGGCCAGCTGCGTGAAGAAGGTAAAGCCTTTGATGAGTCAATTGAAGTTGGCGTGATGGTGGAAACACCGGCAGCGGCAGTGATTGCTCACCACCTGGCGAAAGAAGTTGATTTCTTCAGTATTGGTACAAACGACCTTACCCAGTATACTCTGGCAGTAGATCGCGGTAATGAACTGATTTCTCATCTTTATAATCCAATGTCCCCATCGGTTCTTGCGCTAATCAAGCAAGTTATTGATGCATCTCATGCCGCGGGTAAATGGACTGGCATGTGTGGAGAGCTAGCAGGTGACGAACGTGCTACACTTCTCTTATTGGGCATGGGTTTAGATGAGTTCAGCATGAGCGCAATCTCAATCCCACGCATCAAGAAAATTATTCGTAATACAAACTTCGAAGATGTGAAGGCGCTGGCAGAAGAGGCTCTGGCCCAACCTACGGCGCAAGAGTTGATGAATTTGGTTAACAAATTCATCGAAGAGAAAACACTCTGCTAATTGCGCGTTGCTGGAAAGCTGCCCAAATTAATGCTTAGGAGAAGATCATGGGTTTGTTCGATAAATTAAAATCATTGGTTTCTGATGATAAGAAAGATGCAGGCACAATCGAGATTGTTGCGCCTCTGTCTGGTGAAATTGTCAATATTGAAGATGTACCCGATGTGGTTTTCGCCGAGAAAATCGTAGGCGATGGTATCGCGATTAAACCCGCGGGCAACAAAATCGTCGCACCGGTTGACGGCACCATTGGTAAAATCTTCGAAACCAACCATGCTTTCTCAATCGAATCCGACAGCGGCATTGAGCTGTTTGTTCACTTCGGTATCGACACCGTCGAACTGAAAGGTGAAGGCTTCAAACGCATTGCCGAAGAAGGACAGCGCGTTAAGAAAGGCGATTTGATTATCGAGTTTGATCTGGCCCTGCTGGAAGAGAAAGCCAAGTCAACCCTGACTCCGGTTGTTATCTCTAACATGGATGAGATTAAAGAGCTGATTAAGCTTTCTGGTAGCGTCATCGTCGGTGAGACCCCGATCATTCGCATCAAAAAGTAAGACCACTCTTGATGAAAAACGGCGCTATTAGCGCCGTTTTTTTTGCCTGAATTCCAAAGTTCAAAACTTATACCAGGCTTTTCCAGTGGGGAACCTTGAGAACGATAACAAGGCCTCTAGGAGAGCCGTTACGCGCTTCAATCTTCCCATGATGCGCTACCATCACCTTTTTGGTAATCGCCAGCCCAAGGCCGTAGCCTTTGCCAGAAAGCGGTGACATCACGCGTACAAACGGATCGAAGATGCTCGACAGCTTGTCTTCCTCTACGCCCGGCCCCTGATCGGCCACCTCGACGCACAGGTCATCCTCTTTCGACGTCAGCGACACGTTAATCGCCTGCCCGCGCGCCGAGAAGCGCAGCGCGTTGCGCACCACGTTGTCGATAGCACGACGCATGAGCTCGGCGTTGCCCTTGACGGTGTAATCCAGATCGCCCTGATGATTACAGTTCAAAATGATATCGACGCCCGGAAGCTGTGCCTCGTAGCGAGCATCGTTGACCACCGCCTCGACCAGTCCATAGAGGTCAAAATACTCCTCATCGGGCAGGTTGCTATGCTCGGTGCGCGACAGTGCCAGCAGCTCACCGATCATCTTGTCCAGTCGTCCTGCCTCATGCTCGATACGTTTGAGCGAGGTTTCGACATTCAGCGGGTTCTGGCGCGCAAGGCCAATCGCCAGCTGCAGTCGTGCCAGCGGTGAACGTAGCTCGTGCGAAACGTCGTGCAGCAGCTCTTCGCGGGCCTTAACCAGTACCTGCAAACGCTCGGCCATCGAGTCGAAGTCGCGCGCAACCTCAGAGAGTTCGTCATGGCGCTTGCCCATGGTGGCAAACAGGCGGACCGATAAATCCCCTTGCGACACTCGCCCAAAGGCCTGACGCATCTGCAGCATCGGACGGGTCAGGTTCCAGGCCAACATGGTGCTAAAAAGCAGCCCGCCTATCCCGCCTATCCATAGAAACGGGGGTGGCATATTAAACCAGTGTTGCTCTCTCTTCGGCCGATACTCATCCATAAGCCCTTTGACGTTGTAGCGCAGTCGGTAGCCTTGCCCATCGGGTGCCTGAACAAATTCAACAATTTCCTGAGGAGTTGTCTTGCCCGGCTCAAGGTCGTTCAACGATTCTCCTTTGATCGGAATCATCGAAGATTCTATCGTGAATAAACGTCTGTCGTCGGGAGGCCAGTCGGCAATCATCGCATTCAGGGCAGGCAATCCGCCGGTGTGCAGTGTCGATTCCGCCGAGGTGATTTGCAGTTTGACAAAGCGCCGTGCGATACTACTTTCCGGCGGCTCATGGTGGTAATAGAAGGAAAATACCGCCCAGAGAACCTGGGCCATGATGACAAATGTCAGCCAATAACCCAGTAAAATCTTCCAAAAGAGCCTGCCGCGCAGGCGTTTATCGGATTCGATAGCCAATGCTTCGCACCGTTTCAATCGTCATGACATCGCCGCCGTTGAGCGACGCGAGTTTCTGACGGATGTTGCTGATATGTACGTCGATGCTGCGGTCGTAAGCTTCGCGCGGACGGCCCAGCCCCTTCTCGGACAGCTCGTCCTTCGACACCACTCGTTCCGGTGAGCGAAGCAGCAGCTCCAGCAGGTTAAATTCTGATGCAGTCAGGTCAAACGCCACGCCCTGCCATTCGCTGCTGCGGGTCGCCGGGTTTAACGTCAGGTCACCGTAGTGAATGCTCGATGAATCAGAGTGTGTGTCCTGCTGCTCTTCCACGCGGCGCAGTACGGCACGCAGACGCGCCACCAGCTCACGCGGGTAGCAAGGTTTTGGCATGTAGTCATCGGCACCCATCTCAAGACCGATGACGCGGTCAATGTTGTCACCCTTCGCCGTCAGCATGATGATCGGCAATCGGCTGTTTTTACGCACCTGGCGCAGCACATCGATACCGCTCATATCCGGCAGCATGATGTCGAGGATCATGGCGCTGTATTCGCCTGACATCGCACCTTCAATGCCCAATTTACCGTTCAGCACCAGATTGGCATCAAAGCCTTCGGCAATCAGGTATTCACAAAGCATGGTGCCCAATTCGAGATCGTCATCGACTAATAGAATTTTCATTATTTTTTTCCGCCTGGCATATTTCCGCTCATTTTTACCCCTATCCCGTGATGCCGCAGTAGCATTTACTCTATTTTTACCTTTTACCCATTTTAGTCACAGAAAACGGGCGCTATCTCCCCACAAACGCGCTAATAAGCGGCATCAAGCCAGCATGAATATGGGGCTCAGGTAAAACAGATAGTTGTAGTATAGGAAACGAAATTCCGTCTGCTTAATTCGATGATTTTAATTAAAGACGCCGGTAGAGAGATAACGATCGCCACGGTCGCAAATAATGGCCACCACGATGGAACCCGGATTTGCCTTCGCGACCCGTAAAGCTCCCGCCACGGCACCGCCGGAGCTTACGCCACAGAAGATACCTTCCTCACGCGCCAGTCGGCGCATGGTTATCTCCGCTTCGACCTGTGCCATGTCGATAATCTCGTCAACCAGCTCGGGCTGGAAGATGCCCGGCAGATATTCGGCAGGCCAGCGGCGAATGCCGGGAATGCTGCTGCCTTCGTCCGGCTGTAAGCCAATAATACGCACGTCGGGGCGCTGGGACTTAAGATAGCGACTCACGCCGCTAATGGTGCCGGTGGTGCCCATGCTGGAAACAAAATGCGTAATCCGTCCCGCCGTCTGCTGCCAGATTTCAGGGCCAGTCGTCGCGAAGTGCGCCAACGAGTTATCAGGGTTGTTAAACTGGTCCAAGACTTTCCCCTCGCCGCGCGAGGCCATCTCCTGCGCCAGGTCACGTGCACCTTCCATCCCCTGCGCGCGGCTCACCAGCAGCAGTTCTGCGCCGTAGGCACGCATCGCCGCCTGACGTTCCATACTCATATTTTCGGGCATCAGCAGTTTCAGCCTGTAGCCCTTTAGCGCAGCAATCATCGCCAGCGCAATGCCGGTATTGCCGCTGGTCGCCTCGATAAGCGTATCGCCCGGGCGAATTTCGCCACGTTTTTCTGCCTGATCGATCATAAAGAAAGCGGCGCGATCTTTTACCGATCCGGCCGGGTTATTGCCTTCTAGCTTGACCCAAATTTCGCTATCAAGATCCTTTGACAGGCGCTGTAACCGCACTAAAGGCGTGTTGCCAATATATTGTTCGAGCGTGCTCACTGTAGCTGCCTTATTTCAGATGGGTATAATAACCGCACTAAAATGAATAAATGAGTATAAAACGATAAAAAGGGCGGAATAACCGCCCTTTTTTTAACCATACTAATTAAAGTTGAAGAATTTTAAAACTATTACGCAGTTTTAGCGAGCTCTACAGATTGCAGCTGCTGGTCGCCCGCGTACAGACGCCCGTTAAGGCCACCCACGAAGTAGCGATCGCCGCGCTGCGGTGGACGGTGGTCTTCCGTCTCCGACAACACCACGGAAATCGGGTCATCGAGCCAGCCCTGCGGCTGTACGGTCAACTGCCAGAAGTGGCCGCGCGGGCTGACTTCCAACACCTGCACCGGCAGCGGACATCGCGTCGTGCTTTGAGTGGTGATTTCCATCTCCCACGGACGCAGAAACAGATCAACCGGTCCCTGATGAAGCGGCGCGATAGCCAGCGGCCAGTGATGCTGACCGACATAAAGCTGAGAGCCGCGAATTTCGCCGCCAATGCGGTTCACTTCGCCCATAAACTCCAGCACAAAACGCGTAGCCGGTTCGCGCCAGATTTCGATTGGCGTACCGACCTGTTCAATGTTCCCCTGACTCATTACCACCACGCGATCGGCGACTTCCATCGCCTCTTCCTGGTCGTGGGTCACGAACACGCTGGTGAACTTGATCTCTTCATGCAGCTGACGCAGCCAGCGGCGCAGCTCTTTACGAACCTGCGCATCCAGCGCACCGAACGGTTCATCGAGCAGCAGGATTTGCGGTTCAACGGCGAGCGCACGCGCCAGCGCCACACGCTGCTTCTGACCACCGGAAAGCTGGGCCGGATAACGGTTCCCCAAATGGCTCAGTTGAACCATTTCCAGCAGTTTGGCGACCTTCTGTTTGATGGTCGCGGCGTCAGGACGCTCACGGCGCGGCAGCACGGTCAGGCCGAAGGCGATGTTGTCAAACACCGTCATATGACGAAACAGCGCGTAATGCTGGAACACGAAGCCCACCTGGCGGTCGCGCGCGTGCAGGCGCGTCACGTCCTTACCGTGGAAGCTCAGTTGCCCGGAACTTTGGTTCTCGAGCCCGGCGATGATGCGCAGCAGCGTAGTCTTGCCAGAGCCGGAAGGCCCAAGCAGCGCAACCATCTGGCCGGAGGGAATATCGAGGGAGATATCATTGAGCACCTTGGTGCGACCAAAAAACTTGTTGATACCGTTAATTTCAATGCTCATTGTTTCCCTCCCGCTCAAGACGGTCATTGTTGCGCGCCAGGCGCCATTGCAAACCGCTCTTCAGAAATAGTGTGACGATTGCCATCAGGGTCAGCAGCGCGGCGGCGGTAAACGAGCCTGCGATGTTGTAGTCCTGATTCAATAATTCGACCTGTAATGGCAGCGTGTAGGTTTCTCCACGGATAGCGCCGGAAACCACGGACACTGCGCCAAATTCACCGATGGCGCGTGCGTTGGTCAACACCACACCGTACAGCAGCGCCCAACGAATGTTCGGCAGCGTGACGCGGCGGAACATCTGCCAGCCGGAGGCGCCAAGCAGAACCGCAGCCTCGTCTTCCTGACTCCCCTGACTCAGCATCACCGGCACCAACTCGCGAATCACGAACGGGCAGGTCACGAAAATAGTTACCATTGCCATGCCCGGCCAGGCGAACATGAACTGTAGGTTGTGCGCCTCGAGCCAGCCACCCAGCGGGCCATTGCTGCCATAAAACAGCAGATACAGCAGCCCTGCCACCACCGGCGACACGGCAAAAGGAATATCGATAAGCGTCAGCAGCAGCTGGCGTCCCGGAAAGTTGAATCGCGCTACCAGCCACGCCAGCAGGGTACCGAAAACCAGATTCACCGGCACGGTAATCAGCGCCATCAATACCGTCAGCCAGATGGCGTGCAGCATGTCCGGGTCGGCGAGATTTTTGCCTACCGCCGCAATGCCGTCCGACAGCGCCAAGACAAAAATGGTTATCATCGGCACCACCAACAAGAACACGCAAATCAGCGTGCCCAGACCGATAAGCGACCATTTCAGCCAGTCGATGCGGCGTGGTGCGGAGTCTTCAACCTGCGTTAACTGCGACATTATTGGCCTCCAAGACGACGGCCGTAACGGCTTTGCAAAGTGTTAATCGCGAACAGCAGAATCAGCGACGCTGCCAGGATGACCGAAGCGATAGCGCTGGCGGCCGCATAGTCGAACTGCTGCAAACGCACGAAAATCATCAGCGAGGTGACTTCCGTCTTCCAGGCAATATTCCCGGCGATAAAAATCACCGCGCCAAACTCGCCGAGGCTGCGGGTAAACGACAGCGCCGTGCCCGCCATCAGTGAAGGCATGACTTCAGGTAACACCACGCGACGGAAGCTCTGCCAGCGCGAAGCGCCCAGCGTTTCAGCCGCCTCTTCGTATTCAGGGCCCAGCTCCTCGAGCACCGGTTGCACGGTGCGCACCACGAACGGGATGCTGGTAAACGCCATTGCCACGGCGATACCCAACCAGGTGTAGGCCACCTTGATATCAAAATGCGCTAGCCACTGGCCGTAGAAGCCGTTCACCGAGAACAGGCCGGCCAGCGTCAAGCCCGCTACCGCCGTCGGCAGCGCGAAAGGTAAGTCCATCAAACCATCAAGAATGGTCTTGCCCGGGAACTCGTAGCGGGTCAGGATCCAGGCCATCAGCATGCCAAAAAAGCCGTTAAAGATACTGGCCACCGCAGCAGACAGCAGCGTCACTTTGTACGCCGCGACCACCTGTGGATCGGTCACTACCGCCCAATACTGTGCCAGCGTCATGTGCGACAGCTGAATAATCAGTGCGCTCAGCGGTAAAAGCAGCACCAGGCAAACGAACAGCAGACTGCTGCCGAGACTCAGCGTAAATCCGGGTAATACGCGTTTGGTAGACAACAACATTACTGGTGTCCCTGCGCGATCAGTTTGTCCAGCTCACCGCCGGTATCGAAATGGGTTTTCATCACTTGTGGCCATCCTCCAAATTGGTCTTCAACTTTAAACAGCTTGGTCGGCGGGAACTGCCCCTTCGCCTGTTCCATGACTTTCTTGTCGTACACACGGTAGCTGAAGCGGGTGATAATTTTCTGCGCCTCTGGGCTCCACAGATAGTTCAGGTAGGCTTTCGCCGCCTTCTCGGTCCCCTTTTTCTCGACGTTTTTGTCGACCCAGGCGACCGGAAACTCGGCCAAAATATCGACCGGCGGGACGATCACTTCGTATTTGTCTGCCCCGTACTGTTTGCGGATGTTGTCCACTTCTGACTCAAAGCTGATCAGCACATCGCCCAAACCGCGATCGACAAAGGTGGTCGTTGCGCCGCGACCGCCGATATCAAAAACTTCGACGTTCTTAATCAGGCGAGCCATCTTCTCGCGCGTCTGTGCCTGATTGTTGCCGTCTTCAAGGTTAAATGCCCCCCAGGCGCCCAGATAGGTATAGCGTCCGTTGCCAGAGGTTTTAGGATTCGGGAACACCAGCTTGACGTCGCTGCGGGTCAGGTCGTCCCAGGTATGAATATTCTTGGGATTGCCCTTACGCACCAGGAACGCCATGGTCGAATAGAACGGCGAACTGTGGTTCGGCAGACGGCTTTGCCAATCCGCCGGGATCAGGTTGCCGCGATCGTGCAAAATCTGCACATCCGTGACCTGATTATAGGTAACCACGTCGGCCTTGAGGCCCTGCAAAATAGCCAGCGCCTGCTTCGAAGATCCGGCGTGCGATTGTTTGACTTCCAACTTGTCGCCGTTATTTTGTGCGGCCCACTGCTGTTCAAACGGAGGATTGAGGGCAGCAAAGAGTTCTCGAGAAACGTCGTAAGAACTGTTCAACAGTTCTGTCGCACCGGCCGACGCTGCGCCACCGACCAGTAGCAGCACGGCAATCGCGCCTCGCAGGGTTTTACTCTTCACCAACGTATTTTTCATTCTCAGCCCTGGTCCGATTTACTGTCGACGTGGCGCACGGGTGCAACCTTGGACTTGTAGTGTATTTATAACTACGGCGGTAGGAGTAACGGTTTTATATACTATTTGGTGATTTACAAGCATGAAAAGCTATAAGCCACACAAATCAAGGGAAGATAGTCGATGCACTCGCGTGCATCGACATTGCGCCTGGCGGGGGTTTACAGCGTTTGCAGCCGCGTCAGGGACGGGGCGAAATAGTAGCTGCCGGTAAGCGGGCGCGTAAAACGCAGCATGGCGTCACGTTTACCGTCGAGATCGCCGAACATGCTCAGCAGCTGTTTCTCGATGTTATAAAGGCGCGCGCAGTAGGTGATAAAGTACAGGCCATGTTCACCGCTGGCGGTGCCGTAAGGCAGGCTTTGACGCAAAATCTTCAGGCCTTTGCCGTCCTCTTTGAGGTCAACGCGACCGAGGTGCGAGGTCTCTTTGCGCTGTTCAGCGGGCAGCTCTTCATCGGTCAACTTGGTGCGGCCAATGATCTCTTCCTGCTGAGCCACAGTAAAACGCTGCCACTGGGTCAGATTATGCTTCCAGCGCTGGACCATGACATAGCTCCCGCCCGCGTCGTCATTTCCCTCGGCAATGGCGGCCACTTCGGCGCGCTTCTCCCCTTTTGGGTTCTCGGTGCCGTCTACAAAGCCGCTGAGGTCGCGGTCTTCAATGCCGCGAAACCCGTGGATCTCTTCTTCTATCAGCAGACTTTTGCCAAACGCCGCGACGGCCGCCTGTGCCAGCGCGAAGTTAACGTCATGGCGCAGAGACTGAATGTGGATCAACACGTCGCGCTGAGTCGCAGGGGCGAGGCCTTTCCCCAGCGGCACGAAAGGTTTGAGTTCATCGGCTCCGATACCGCCGGACAAGTCGCGCCAGACATCGTGGCCAAAGGCCACTACCGCACCGACTTTATCGTCAGGGAATCGTGATTGGATCTCAGCCAGTGACTGGCAGAAGGTGCGACATCCGAGGCGAACGTCGTCAAGTTCACCTTGAACCTTCGCTTCGATATAGATAGCAAAACGGCAATGCTCAAGCAGAATGCCGCTCTGAACCTGGGTCATAATGTTCCTTTCCTTGCGTCATCGGCGACCGTACCAGGCTTTTAAAGGGTAAAAACCTGCCGTCGCAATGGCGCGCATTATACCCGCAATAATGATAAATAATGAATAAAGCCTTGTTAAACACAAGGCTCTTGGGAGGAACGAGATTAGTTGTTAGCCGCGTGCCAGACGATTTTACTGACTTTCCAGTTCTTGAGACTGTCGTCGGAAGGCATCAGCTCGTCCGGACCGTCCCACGCGCCGCTGAAGATATAGCTGACGTGCTGGCTGTTCGGCGCTTTACATTCGACGTTCTGTGCGTCGTCGCCCTGTCCTTTCTGACAGGCGTCAAAGGCCTTGGTGTAGAGGTCGCTAAACGGCGTACCTATCTTCACGCCCCACTGACTTTTCACATCTGGGTCGGAGACAACAATACGGTCCACGTTGCCCTTCGGTTCTCCAGAGACAGTAAGCTTGACCGTTTTGCCGTCCATCGCCTGATAGAACGAGCGCATCTTGCCGTTGCTCATCGACATGCCGCTCATCAGGCGATAATCGCCGTTCAGGCCGTCGTTGACCGCAGTCTCGTTCAACGGTGTACTTGCAGTGACTTTGCCAACGCCTTCATCGGTAACCTCAAGGCTGCTGCCAAACCAGTTGATCGGATTAAGGCTTGACCACGACATCTGCGGCATATGCATATTTGCCATCGTCGAACACCCGGTAAGCATCAAGGGCAGCGCCAGCAACAGTGGGCGGATAGTCATGTCATACACTCCTTGGTCGTTTTTTTGATTTGCCGTAATCATGCGAATAATAATGCCAGAATTATCTTGCTGGCCTGTTGGAGTGCATCCGCCGCAAAAAGTGCCGCAGATTGTTACTTTTCGCCCTAAAAGCACCTCACACCAATCGGCGTTCTTCACCAAAACAGGCGCGAAGGCGGCGGCTGAGCAGCCAATAGGCCAATGCGCCGGCATCAAGCAGCGCCAGCGCAAAGTCGAGCAGGTTTGGCTCATCCATCGACTGCCACATGCCAACGCCTTGCAGCGCGAAGGTCGCGAACATGCCCGCCAGCAGCAGCCAATAGCTCATTTGCCAGATTTTTGGCCACAGGTGACGTCGGCTACTGAGCAGAAAGATCAGGACCGGAGGAATGCCGAGGAAAATCCCGTACCAGAATGAGTGGCGATCGGGATAAAAAAGCGCGAGGAGCCCTTCTCCCTGCTGCCTTGATGCACCGGCCATAATAAACAGTAACCAGGTTCGCGCCTGCAAAATCAATATCGTCCAGAACCACAGCGGCAGACGTAGCATGCCGTGGCTGTTGTAATCGTCAGAATTCATAGCCAGGAAAAATCTTCCTTTAATTCAATAAGGACGCAAAAAGGTTGCGTCGGAAACCCAAGCCGAGCGCGCGTTAAGCCAGTTGGCCAGTTTGCACTTTTGTTTATATCTCTGCGCGGTCAGCCTGAAAACCGTCTTTAGCATAAATTAAGTTGTCTTAAGATAGTGTTAAGAACAGTCTGCTTTAATTTTCACCAGGGCAACGGTTCATCCCAGCCGATGACGGTGCCTGTTGTTCACTGAAATCAAAATTAAGGATGACTATTATGATGAAGAAGATAACTCTGGCAAGCCTGTTCGCACTGACGACCCTCCCGGCACTGGCACAAAGCGGCGGTGGTTTTCTCGATCCGGCCGCGCAACAGGCGCAGAACAAAGGCGGCTTCTCCGGCGAAAATGCCACTCTTACAGCGGCAAGAGAGGTGAAAAACCTCAAAGATGGCCAGTTTATCACGCTCGAAGGACACATCGATAAACGCACGGGTAAAGATAAATATATTTTCAGCGATGCGACCGGCACGGTGACTACCGAAATAGACGACAAGCGCTGGGAAGGCCAAACCGTGTCCCCGAAAGATAAGGTCCGCCTCGAAGGAAAGATCGATAAAGATTGGAATTCCGAAAAAATCGAGGTCAAAAGGATAAATATCATTAATTAATCATTAACTCAGAGTTTCCCTTGCAGATTTGAAGGTATAGAAAAGGGAAACTCTGTAGCACGTTCTTCCCGTTGCCCCTCTCCCCCCGCCGTGCCCTTGTATTCACTGTAAAGGCTGCTAGGTTAATAATTATTATCATTCACACCCAGGCCATGTGGCATAGCGACAATGGAAAATATTCCGAACCCTCAGAGCCTTGTTGTTGGCAACATCTACACGCGTGAAGATCTTAAGTATCTCTTTACTCTGGCGGACGCTCGCATAAAAACGGGCGTCTTCCGACCACGCGAGAACCAGTCGATGTGGTTATTTGTGACGGAGGATAAAACCAACGGACGACGGCACTACAAAAACACCCTTGGCGATACGCCTATCACCCTGATTTTAAGCACTATCCTCCCACCTCCCGAAAATCGCGACTCTCTGATACCGACCAACGCCGAAATCCAGTCTTACAGCGCCAATGATGAAGAATGCCTGGAGGATGATCCGCTGCAATCGGTCGAAAACGGCGACGCGCAAGATGAATTTAGCGCCCAACACGTTGAAGACGAGAGAAAAAAGGTATTGCGTTCGATCATTCGCCGTCAGGGTCAGTCGCGATTTCGCAAAGCGCTGCTGGGGGCCTATCAGGGACAGTGTGCTGTGACGGGATGTAAGGTGACCGAACTGCTTGAAGCGGCGCACATTCATCCCTACAGGGGCGAGCACACCAACAAGGTCAATAATGGTCTGCTGCTGCGCGCAGATATTCACACCCTGTTTGACCTTGGGCTAATTGGTATTACGCCGGATACGCTGCGGGTGGTAGTGTCTGAGAAATTGCGGGGAACGGAATATGAAACCTTGCATAACAGGCCGCTAAACAGGCCAGAGAATCAGGAGGATATCCCCAGTCTGGAGGCGCTTCAGTGGCACAATGAAAATTCGTATCCTTATGGGTAATGCGTTTACCCTCCGCGTTCCGGGGCTGATGACGGCCACTGAAAGCACAGCCCCGGCAGGATGAATCGCGATCAGTATTCCTGGTCAACAATCAGTCGTTTACCCAGGCTGATACTCTCCACCACTTCGTAATCCAGTTTTTCATACATGCTAATCACAGCATCGTTCTCTGCACGAACCATCAGCTGAATTTTAGGGCAGCCGCGGGCAATCAGTTTTTTCTCCAGACGGTTCATCAGCGCATTGGCAATGCCGCGTCCGCGATACTCGGGGTGAACGCCAAGATAATAGGCCGATCCGCGATGGCCGTCGTAGCCACCCATCACGGTTCCCGCCACAACGCCGCTCACTTCGGCGACCAGAAACAGTTCTGGGTCGTGGTTTAGCTTGCGTTCAATATCCAGCTCGGGATCGTTCCAGGGACGCAATAGGTCACAGCGCTCCCAAAGGGTCAGCACTTCTTCAAAATCTTCTTGTTTAAATACGCGAATTTCCATCACTGTTCGCCGCTGTAAATGAGTTCTTAATTGATTATCGCGTGATCTGCTTGATACGCAATATCAAAATGGCCGCTTTTAGCCTATCAAGATAATTTTTTTCGCCGAATTACACGCTTTTTCGCCTTAATGTTGATGATTAAGACAGGCAAAAGCTAAAAATCAGGAAAATATCAGACTGATAAAATGTTAAAAACGCACACTTTGTTAATAAACAGCAATAGTTCTCATCTCGATTATGCTGAATGGATACTATATAACATCCGCATTCTGCTATTAAAAAGGGCTGCGGACAGATGCTAAATCCACTCAACAAGTTTCTTCATTTCCAACCGCTTCCTCGTTCAGCCACGCGACGTCAGGTGCTCCTTAGCGGTCTTGGGCTGGCATTTGGCGCATTTGGTAGCCGGTTTGCACAGGCCCAGCAGGCCGAACACATCACGAAAACGGCCCCTAAGCCAAAACCGCCTGGCGCTAAAAAGCTGGTGATGATCGATCCCGGCCACGGTGGAATCGACTCCGGCGCCATCGGTCATGAAGGCTCGGAAGAGAAACATGTGGTGCTGGAAATCGCCAACTACGTGCGTCAGCACCTGCAAAGTCACCCCAATATCGAGGTGAAACTGACCCGTGATTCTGACCATTTCATTCCGCTTTATCAGCGGGTTGAGATTGCGCACGAGCATCAGGCCGATTTATTTGTTTCAATTCATGCCGATGGTTACACCAGCCCGGAAGCCAGCGGGGCGTCAGTGTTTGCCCTTTCCAATCGCGGTGCGACCAGCGCGATGGCCCGTTACATGTCCAAGAAAGAGAACGACGCCGACTTGGTCGCCGGTGCCAAGTATAAGGAAGCCGACAACAACTATCTTCAACAGGTCTTGTTTGATCTGGTGCAAACCGACACTATCAAAAACAGCCTGACGCTGGGCCATCACGTGCTCGACAGAATTCGTCCTATCCACCATCTGCACAGCCAGCAGACGGAACAGGCGGCGTTCGCGGTGCTGAAATCCCCGTCGATTCCGTCGATATTGGTTGAAACCTCGTTTATTACTAATCATCAGGAAGAGCAGTTGCTGAATACCACCGCCTTCCGCCAGGAAATTGCGCTGGCCATTTCTCAAGGCATCGTGAATTTCTTCGCCTATTTCGACGCTCACGAACGAATTCCGCGCTGATGGTGCAAACCTGCGGACAAATAAGGGTATAATAATGCCCTATTTGTCCGAAAGCCTACGAGTTTGCCCGTGAATCAATTACCCGATATTAACCAAGTAAAAGCCTTTCTGCTGTCGCTGCAAGACCAAATCTGTCAAAAGCTGAGTGCCGTTGATGGCCGCGCACAGTTCAAACAGGACCAATGGGTCAGAGAAGAAGGCGGCGGCGGCCAAAGCCGGGTATTGACCGGCGGTGCGATATTTGAACAGGCGGGCGTTAATTTCTCTCATGTTTCCGGTGCGACCTTACCGGCCTCTGCCACCGCACACCGTCCAGAGCTCGCCGGGCGCAGTTTTCAGGCGATGGGCGTCTCGCTGGTTATCCACCCGTTAAGCCCCTATATTCCCACCAGCCACGCCAACGTGCGCTTCTTTATTGCCGAAAAACCCGGTGAAGCCCCGGTATGGTGGTTCGGCGGTGGCTTCGACCTCACCCCTTATTACGGCTTCGAAGAAGATGCGCGTCACTGGCACCAGACGGCAGCAGATCTGTGCCAACCCTTCGGCGACGACGTCTATTCGAAATATAAAAAATGGTGCGACGACTACTTCTTCATCAAGCACCGCAACGAGGCGCGCGGGATAGGCGGTCTGTTCTTCGATGACCTCAATAGCCCTGACTTTGCACACTGCTTTGCCTTCATGCAGGCCGTCGCCAACGGCTTCACAGACGCCTATCTGCCGATTGTCGAACGCCGTAAGACACTGACCTGGGGCGAGCGCGAGCGCGAATTCCAGCTTTATCGCCGGGGTCGCTACGTTGAGTTCAATCTGGTGTGGGACCGTGGTACCCTTTTCGGGCTGCAAACCGGGGGGCGGACTGAATCAATCTTGATGTCGATGCCGCCGCTGGTGCGCTGGGAATACGGCTTCGAGCCGGACGAAAACAGCCCGGAAGCAGCGCTTTATCGCGATTTTCTGCCGGTTCGCGACTGGCTGGCGGAGTCTGAATAATGCAAATCTGGGTCGATGCCGACGCTTGTCCGAACGTCATCAAGGAAGTGCTGTTCCGCGCCGCGGAGCGTACCGGGGTGATGGTCACGCTGGTCGCCAACCAGATAATCCGCACGCCGCCTTCGCGTTTCCTGCGCACGCTGCGCGTTGAGGCAGGGTTTGACGTCGCCGATAACGAGATTGTTAAGCGCGTCGAGACCGGGGATCTAGTGATAACCGCCGATATCCCTTTGGCGGCGGAAGTCATTGAGAAAGGCGGTATGGCGCTCAACCCGCGCGGCGAGCGTTACACCCCCGAAACCATTCGTGAGCGCCTGAATATGCGTGATTTTATGGATACCCTGCGCGCCAGCGGCGTGCAGACCGGTGGCCCTCCTGTGCTCAACCAGCGCGACCGCCAGCAGTTCGCCAACGAACTCGACAAGTGGCTGGTGCTGGCAAAGAAATAGCGCTGATTTTGGCTCCCCTCTCGACGGGGGAGCTAGCAGATTAAAGCGGTTCTGTCTGCGCTTCGACCACCGCTAACGCAACCATGTTAACAATGCGCCGCACCGACGCTATCGGCGTCAGAATATGCACCGGTTTCGCCACGCCCATCAACACCGGTCCGACGGTTACCCCCTCTGAACTCGTCACCCGCAGCAGGTTATAGCTTATCCGCGCCGCCTCCATATTAGGCATAATCAGGATATTCGCCGCCCCCTTGAGTGGGCTGTCGGGCATCAAGTCGTGGCGGATGCTCTCGACCAGCGCGGCGTCGCCGTGCATTTCACCGTCAATCTCCAGACCCGGTGCGAGCCTGTTGACCAGCTCCAGGGTGCGACGCATCTTGCAGGCCGTCTCACCGTTTGAGGTGCCGAAGCTGGAATGCGACAGCAGAGCGACTTTCGGCTCGATACCAAAGCGGCGCACCGTTTCAGCCGCCAGCAACGTTATCTCGGCTAACTGCTCAGCGGTCGGATCTTCGTTAACATAGGTGTCGGTGATAAAAGTATTGCCGCTGGGCAGCAGCAGCGCGTTCATCGCCCCCGCCACCCGCACGCCCTCACGGAAGCCAAACACTTTCTCCACCACCTCGTAATGTTCATGATAAGTGCCGATGGTGCCGCAGATCATCGCATCGGTTTCACCACGCAGCAGCATGATGGCGGCAATCAGCGTCGGATTGCCAATAACCGCACGCCGCGCCTGCTCCTGCGAGACCCCTTTACGCTTCATCAACTGGTAGTATTCGCTCCAGTACTCGTTAAAACGCGGGTCGGACTCGTTATTCACCACGGCAAAATCACGCCCCGCCTCAATTTGCAGCCCCAGCTTTTTAATGCGCATTTCGATGACGTTCGGCCTGCCGACCAGAATCGGTTTCGCCAATCCGAGCGAGATAATCTCCTGCGTAGCGTGCAACACGCGCGCCTCTTCACCCTCGGCAAACACCACCCTTTTCGGCTCTTTTTTCGCCTGCGAGAAAATTGGCTTCATGAACAGGTTGGTTTTATAGACGAATTCGCTCAGCTTCTCTTTGTAGGCGTCAAAATCTTTTATCGGACGCGTGGCAACGCCAGAGTCCATCGCTGCTTTGGCCACCGCAGGCGCGATATTGACGATGAGTCGAGGGTCAAAGGGTTTTGGGATAATGTAGTCAGGCCCGAACGACAACTCTTCTTCGCCGTAGGCCGAGGCCACCACGTCGTTCTGTTCGGCCAACGCCAGATCTGCAATCGCATGCACGCAGGCGAGCTTCATCTCCTCGTTAATCGTCGTCGCCCCTACGTCGAGCGCACCGCGAAAAATAAACGGGAAGCAGAGCACGTTGTTAACCTGATTGGGATAGTCGGAACGGCCGGTACAGATAATGGCGTCAGGCCGCACCGCTTTTGCCAGCGGCGGCAAAATTTCGGGTTCAGGATTAGCCAATGCCAGAATTAACGGGCTGGCGGCCATAGTTTTGACCATCTCCTGCGTCAATACGCCGGGACCGGAGCAGCCGAGAAAGATATCGGCATCGGGAATAGCGTCGCTCAGGCTGCGTTGCCCGTTGTCCTCGATGGCGTAGGCTGCCTTGGTTTCGGCCATATTTTCTTCGCGGCCCTTGTAAATAACGCCACGCGAATCACAGGCGGTGATATTTTCGAGTTTGAGGCCCAGTGCGACCAGCAAATTCAGACAGGCAATCGCCGAAGCACCGGCGCCGGAAACCACCAGTCTGACGTCGGCAATGTCTTTGTTGACGATGCGCAGACCGTTGAGCACCGCAGCGGTACAGATAATCGCCGTGCCGTGCTGATCGTCGTGAAATACCGGAATATTCATCCGCTCACGCAGTTTTCTCTCGATGTAGAAGCACTCCGGTGCCTTGATGTCCTCAAGGTTGATGCCGCCGAAGGTCGGTTCCAGCGAGGCAATCGCGTCGATCAGTTTATCCGGATCGTTTTGGTCAATCTCGATATCAAACACGTCGATACCGGCGAATTTCTTAAACAGCACGCCCTTGCCTTCCATCACCGGCTTACCGGCCAGCGCGCCAATATTGCCCAGTCCCAGCACCGCCGTGCCGTTGGAAATCACGCCAACCAAGTTGCCTTTAGCCGTGTATTTGTAGGCCGCCAGCGGATCTTTTTCTATCTCCAGGCACGGCGCGGCCACGCCCGGTGAATAGGCAAGTGCGAGGTCGCGCTGGGTCGCCAAAGGCTTGGTCGGGGAAACCTGAATCTTGCCGGGAACGGGAAACTCATGAAAATCGAGCGCACTCTGCTTCAACTGATCGTCCATCATCGGTTCCTTTTTATTATGCAGGGACTGAGAAATTCCAGTTAACCAGTATAAGGAGCAAAAAAAGGTAAACCTTGAAGCGGCTCGAAAAGCGGAAAAACAGCTTGCCCGAGAGAGACTGGGCAAGCGAGAAACTACTGAGACATATTGAGAATGGTGCGGATATTCAGCGCTGAGGTAGCGATAATGTCGATAGCGCCAGTGCGCAACGCGCCAAGAATCGCCAGCGCCTTGGTATTCTCGGAGGCGATGGCAATCACGCAGGGAATCTGGCGCAGTTCGTCGATGCTGAGGCCAATAACGCGTTCGTTCATCACCGTATCCACGTGCTGGCCCTGGGCGTTGAAAAAGTCATAACCGGCTACGTCGCCGATCACGCCTTGATTGAGGTTGGCATCGATGATTTCATGCGGCGTAAACCAGCCCAGCTTGACCATGTAGCTGTTTTCGTTCATATCGCCAATGCCGACCAGCGCGATGTCCGCCTTGCGGGCACGGTCCAGCGTTTCGTTGATGGTGCCATTACGCATCAGCGCTTCACGCTGGGACTTCTCCTCAACGTAGGCAGGCGCGTAAAGCGTTTCGCTAATGCCACCGAACTTCTTCGCCAGCCGACGGCTGATGTGGTCGGCGTTAATCGAATCACCGGGACGATGGGTACCGCCAATTCCACAGATAAACTTGCACTGACGCTCCGGCATGCTGCCCGGATGATCGGCAATCGCCGCCACGTTGCGCCCCTGCCCGACGGTAATTACCGTTTGATCTTTCAGCGTCGAGGCCAGATAGTTCGAGACCAGCGCCGCGACCTGACGACGCTGTTCGTCTTCGTCCTGATGGTCGAGGGCAATCAGCGCACGTTTAATCGGAAAACGTTCCATCATCTGCTGTTCAAGACGGGTGCTGAAAACGGGATGATAGCGAACGTTGATCTCGACGATGCCCTCTTCTTTCGCCCGCTTAAGCAGGCGTCCGACCTTGATGCGCGAGATCCCAAATTTTTTAGCGATCTCTTCCTGAGTTATTTCGTCCTGATAGTAAGCGACGGCAATCTCAGTCAGCAGTTCGTTATCTTGAATGACAGTTTGCTTTTCCATCCGGGGCTCAATTCTCCTGGCAAATTCTGCCTTTTTATACGCTAATCAACGATTATTGCCTAGATAAAGACATAACGACAGCATGGCATAACGAGGCGGGAAAAAGGAGGCACAAAGCGGGGGGTTTGAGGAGAGCGCAGGCCATGATGACCTGCGCTCTGGGCAGTAAACGTCTCAATCAGCGCTTGATGGCATCGATTTTCAGCATCCGCGCAATGACGATATCCAGCTCTTTCTCGTCGAAAATCTGCTTCCAGTCTTCCTTGATGATTTTTTCACGGCCGTACTCCATCGCTATCATACAGGCGTCGGAGAACGGGTTGGTGCTGCGGAAGGCCACGGCGAGGGCAATCTGGATGTGGCCATAAAGCATCGCCTTCGCTGCTTCTTCCGGTACGCCGCACGACTTCACGGTTTCGTCGAGTGCCTCTTTCATGAATGAACCGACCATACAGGCCACAGTTTCCACCAGCGTTGGCTCCAGGTAAGCCAGCTGTTTAACGGTCACCCAGTGCACCTGCTCCACCGGTCCGTACATGACGCTCACCACCTTCGCCAGCTCGGCGCGATCGGCATCGCTGCCCTGCTCGTAGGAGGCCGCCACGTGCTGAACCGCCGCCACGCCGCCGAAGGCATCGGCATGCTCTTCCTTGGTGTAACGGTCAAGAAACACCGACGGGTGACACGGGTGCGCGACGGCGTATTTGATGTCGGCGCGCTGGGCTATCAGATTGGCATAAGCGGCCGCCGGGTCGAGGGTCAGTAACACCGCTCCAGCCTTCATTTTCGGCACAATGGCGGTGGAAACCGCACCCAGTGCGATATCCGGCACGGCGAGGATAACCACATCGCTATGGCGGACGACGCTGTCGGCGTCGGAGATTTCACGACCCTGAGCCTGTACCTGCATCTGCGCATGCGGTGAATTCTCACAGTAAAACACCTGATAGCGGCTGTTCTGGAAGTTGGCAGAGATACGCATGCCCATTTTGCCGCCAGCGCCTATTACGGTAATTGTTTTCAGAGTCGTCGTCATGATGCCTTCCTCACTTAAAAATTGAATTTATATAAAGTTGTAAAACCCGCTTTCAAGATTGGCGGGACAGCAAAAATTCGAGATTGTGACGCGTCCACGCGTCTTCTAAAGCACAGGTTGATGCGGCATCTTCCTGCCACGGCAGCCAGTGCTCGATAATCTGGTTTATCCCCCGTGCCTGCGGCTTCACTTCCGCTATCATCGCGTCGTAGTCGAGCAACCCTTCCCCCAGCGGACAGCCCGCGAAGGTAAAGCCGACCCAGCCATCGCGGCGCGAAAACGCAAAATCTTTTACGTGCAGATTCAGCACGTAAGGCGCGGTACTGGCGATCACCTCTTTGGGCGTCTCCAGCGCGGCAACGCAGTTGGCGGGATCCAGACAAATCCCCAGCCACGGCGAGTTAAAATGTTTCACTACCGCCAAATTACTGGCGGTCGGCACCTGCTCGTAGGTCTCAATGCACAGCGCGACTTCGCTGCGTTCAAACGCCGGCAAAATGTGCGCCAGCTGCTGCTGCGCCTCAGCAAGCGTCGGGCGCGAGTCGGGACCGTTAAACATCGAGCGCAGGATTTTGGCATTCAGCGCCTGCGCCAGTTGCAGATAGCGTTCGAGGTGTTCGGCCTTCAGCCCGCGTGTGCCGAGCTCGAGCACCACACCGAGCGACTCGGCGCGCTGTCTCAGCTGCTCGAGGCCATCGACCGACAGCGTCTCGATTTTTGGGTAATCGCAAATCTGAAATACCTTTCCGCCCAACTCGGCGGTATTTTCCAGCATCGCGTCGAGGCCCATCGGTTCGGGAACGCGGTCTGACAGTCGCCAGAAATAGGCGTAGGTGCTGAGTCCAATGGCCATCGTTAGCTCCTGTCAGCCTGGTTGTTCAAGAAAATCAATGCTTCATCAAGGATGGCTTTATAGGCCGCCGGCTGGTGCGAGAAACGGCCGAGAAACAGGCCGCCCGTTCTGCTGCCAAGCTGAGAGAGCAAGCCGGGACCGGCGCTGCCGCCGTAAATCACCCGACGCTCGCCGCTGGCCCCGCCCACCAGACGCTGCGCCAACCCCTGACAAACTTCCCCTATAAAATCTGCTGAGGCAGGCTCTTTCGCGCCGATGGCCCACTGCGGCTCATAGGCGAGGATTGCGTCACCGCTCAGCCCTTGTTTTTCTGCCGGGCCAAGCGCCTGATGCGCCTGTTCGACGGCCTGTTCAATGGCCTGCGCGGCGGAGCAGCGTTCGGCCTCACCGATGCAAATGACCGGGATCAGCTGATTGCGCAGCGCAGCCGTGGTTTTATCGGCAATTTGCTTATCGGTTTCAGCAAAATAGCGGCGGCGTTCGGCGTGGCCGATTTCGACATAACCGCAGCCCATTTCATGCAGCATCGCGCCGCTGACTTCACCGGTGTAGGCACCGGCGTCTTCCCAAAACATATTCTGTGCACCGACCTTCATTACCGTGCCGCGAAACGCCTCAAGCGTGGGGGCAATCGCCGGTAAAGACGGGAATACAAACAGCTCAACCTGACCTTGCTGCGCTGCCGGATGATGGCCGACGATTTCCGCTATCTGCCGCGACCATTCGAGGGTCTGCTGATAGCCTAAGTACATTTTTAGGCTAACGCCCAGCGTCAGTTGTGGTTTCATTAAAACTGCTCCTCGTGAGGTTTAACGTTGTCCCTGGCGTTGCCGGTGAACAGCGGCAGCAGCGCATTAACGATCAGTGAAAGCGAAACCGCGCCGGCATCAGGCGTGCCCAGGCTCTTCTCGGCCAACGGCCTTGCGCGCCCCACTTTCGGGCGCAGATTAGCTGTCGCCCTGGCCTGCACCTCAGCCTCCTGCGCCGCCTGCTGCCAGGCGAGACCAAACTCGTCTCCGCGCGCCACGCAGGCACTCAGGGTATCGCTGAAAGGAACAAGGACGTCGACCAGCGTTTTATCGCCAACCTTCGCCTTGCCAAAATGCATGATGCCGTCTTTGGCCTTGCTAACGCCCTCGGCGACAGTGTGCGCATCCGGGTATTTTTCATCGCCAATTACCGTACCCAGCGCGTTGAGCGCCAGCCCCCAGAGTGCCCCTGAAGTACCTCCGGCCCGGTCGGCCCAGGCGTCGGCGGCCTGTTGCAACAGCGTGCCGGCACCGGCACCGCGCAGCTGCATCTCGGCGGCTTTCTCGGCGGCGGCAAGCGCCCCACGCTCCATGCCAATTCCGTGGTCACCGTCACCGGCAACGGCGTCGATACGCCCCAGCTCATCGGCATGGGTCACAATGGTTTGCGCCAGCGTATTCAAAACACCGAGCAGGCACTGTGCGGCCTTTTTGGACTCCACGCTGGCAGGCGGCACGGTGGTCGCCAACGCGACGTCGATTTGCTGTGCTTCCAGCGGTTCAGCGGCCCTAACCGACCCTTTTCTGAACGCTGGGGCATCGGCAGGCGCGCGCCACAGTGGTTCCAGCTCATCGTCCAGCCAGAACAGCGTCAGAGAGGCACCCGCCATATTAAAACTAGTCACAAATTCGCCAACTTCCGCATCTACCGCGACAATTCCGGCTTCGTCCAGTAATTGCGCAATACGGCGATAAACCACAAACAGCTCTTCATACTTCACCGAGCCCAGACCGTTCAGGATGACGCCGACGCGCTGTCCCTTGGCATTGGCGATGTCGTCTGGCAGTTCGTCCAGCAGGCGTTTCACCAGCACTTCGGCCAGCTCGTCGGCGGTAGGAATATCAGACTCACCGATGCCCGGTTCGCCGTGAATCCCCATCCCCAAGGCCATTTTCCCGTGCGGGACGCTGAACAGCGGACGATCGGCTCCCGGCAACGTACAGCCGCTAAACGCCACGCCGAACGAGCGAATGCGCTGATTGGCAAGGCGAGCGATGCGAGTAACCTCTTGCAGAGAATGGCCCTGCTCGGCGGCAACCGACGCAGCCTTGAACACCACCAGATCGCCCGCTACGCCTCGGCGTTTTTCACGTTCTTCTTTGCTGGCGCTGGAGATATCGTCAGTCACCAGCACGATTTCACAGGGAATCCCTTCCGAGATTAACCGGTCACGCGCCAGCCCAAAATGCAGCACGTCGCCCGCATAGTTACCAAAAGTCAGCAGCACGCCGCCGCCGTTGTTGGCCGCGCGCGCAACCGAGCATATTTGCTGGGCAGACGGCGAGGCAAACAGGTTCCCCATCGCCGCACCGTGTGCCAGCCCTTGTCCGACCAATCCTGCAAACGCCGGATAGTGGCCCGACCCGCCGCCAATCACCACGGCAACGCTGCCGGGTTCACTGCGTGTGCTTCTGACAACCCCGCCTGGTACCTGCCGAACCTTTGCAGCGTGGGCCGCAACGAATCCTTCGATCAGCTCATTGGCAAACGCCGAGGGTTTATTGAATAAATAAGTCATCTCACTTCTCCTATGCCGCCTTTGGCGAATTCGGGTCTTTCAGTGGGGTTGGCAGCGGCTTAGCCGGACGCTGAGTGGCGCGCAGCAGCACCATCAACAGAGCAGAGAGCAGCATGAATCCGCCGACGACCATCATCGGAACCGTATAGCTCGAGGTTGCGTCATGCAGCGCACCGGTGACATACCCGGCAGAGAAACCGGCCACGTTACCGAGGGTGTTAATCAGTGCAACGGCCGCGGCGGCTGAAGCGCCGGAAAGGAACTGCGTTGGCAGGGTCCAGAAATTCGGCAACGCGGCGAAGATTGAGCAGGCGGTGATGGTTATCACGGCAATGGTGGCGGCCGGTGAGTCCATGTACAGCGCCAGCGGCACGCTTATCCCGCCGACCAATGCCGGGATGGCGATATGCCAGGTTTTGCAGCCGCGTTTTGAGGCGTCACGCGACCAGAAGAACATCACCACCGCGGCAATCAGATAAGGAATACCGGTGATCAGACCTTTTTGCAGGATGCTGAAAGTCACGCCGAACTGCTGCTGGAAACCGCCGATAATCGTCGGCAGGAAAAATGCCAGCGCATAGAGGCCGTAGACAAATCCGAAGTAAATCATGCACAGCATCCACACGCGACCGCTGGTGAAGGCAGCTTTCAGCCCCTGATGGCCATGAATATTTTTCTTACCAGACTCTTCTTTCTGGAGTTCGGTTTCGAGCCATAGCCGTTCTTCGGAGGTCAGCCATTTCGCGTCTTTAGGTTTATCCACCAGATAAAACCACGCCACGATACCCGCCAAAATGGCCGGAATCGAGACGCCGAGGAACATCACCCGCCAGCCTGCCAGACCAAACAGTCCATGCTGGTTGATGAGCCATGCTGCCAGCGGTGCGCCGAATACCACGGTTAACGGTTGTGCGAGGTAAAACAGAGCAAGAATTTTGCTGCGATAGCGTGCAGGAACCCAGGCGCTGAGGAAAAAGATAGCACCAGGGAAGAAACCCGCTTCGGCCACGCCGAGCAGCAGGCGCAGTCCGTAAAGTCCCTGAACGCTGCTCACCCAGGTAAACAGCAGAGAGACGATACCCCAAGACACCATAATGCGTGCCAGCCAGCGACGAGCGCCGTAGCGGTGCAGCGCCAGATTGCTCGGGACTTCAAGCAGGATATAACCGATAAAGAAAACGCCAGAGGCCAGACCAAACTGAGCCACCTGGATCCCCAGATCGCTAATCATGCCGTTCGGGCCTGCAAAGGAAATGGCGGTGCGGTCAAGGAAGTTAATAAAGAACATCAGCGCCACGAACGGCACTAAACGCAAGCAAATCTTGCGGATAGCCGACTTCTCGGCGGCCCCTGGTATTGTTGGTGAAATCGTTATCATTTTTCTGACTCCTTCTGCCCTTAGGCAGGCAAAGCTTTATCTGAGAAGCGCCTGGCTCGCATTGTTCATTAATTCATTATGTGAACATATGAACACTACCCTCTTCATGTGAACTTGCCTATCTCGCCGTGTTAAAAGTGTGACGCGACTCAAAAAGGCGTTCAAAACCCCTTAACTCAGAGTTTACTCAGGTTTTTGTTCAATACATTTACTTCGCAGACGATGATTTAGATCATTCATCACAAAACAAATGAACATCTATTGAACATATGATTGAATTTGCGATATTGTGCCTTTACTCGCTGCGCGCTGCTGAAAAGCACCGGCTGTCACAGCGCGGGATTGGACGTCGCGTTAGATGCCCTGAAGCCCTTCACCAGTCATAACCTATTAATTAGGAAGGAGAAATTATGTTACCTATCGCGATTGGAGCCGATGATGCGGCTATTGAATTGAAAAACATCGTGAAAGCTTTTGTTCAGCAGCAAGGAATAGAAGTCGTCGATTACAGTCAGGATGCCAATAACCCGCTTTATCCGGATATTGCCTTCACCGTGGCAACGGCTATTAAAGAAGGAAAATTTGAGCGCGGCATTTTGCTCTGCGGTACCGGCATCGGGATGAGCATCGTGGCCAACAAGGTTCCCGGCATTCGCGCCGCTCAGTGCCACGACACCTATTCGGCCGAGCGCGCCCGCAAGAGCAACGATGCGCAGGTGATAACCCTTGGCGCGCGCGTGATCGGGCCGGAATTAGCAAAATCGATCGTTGCCGCCTGGCTGGCCTCGAACTTCGAGGGCGGCGGCTCTACCAGCAAAGTTGAGAAAATTGGCTATTATGAAGGATTGAAGAACGCGTAATATTTCTGCATTCAGCGGGCCCCAACCGTTTGTCCTTTCTGGGGTCCGCCGACAGGTAATTATAACCTGTTGAATTCTAAAGCCATAGTTCTGGCCCATCACAACAATCAGAAAAAGCGCATTCAATGTGTTAATAAAATGATGCAGTCTATGTACTCTAATTAAAACGTAACGACATTTTGCTGTATCGATTCTTCTTAAGGAGCTAGAGATGAACCAGTTAGACGCACTTAAACAGCTAACGACCGTAGTAGCGGACAGCGGCGACATCGAATCCATTCGCCATTTTGAACCTCAAGACGCTACCACCAACCCTTCGCTGATTCTCAAAGCTGCCGACATCCCTCAATACCAACCTCTTATCAAAGAAGCCCTTGAATACGCCCGCAAGCAAGGCGGAAGCAAGGAAACGCAAATTATCAATGCGTCGGACAAACTGGCCGTGAACATCGGTCTCGAGATCCTTAAAAGCGTTCCGGGCCGTATCTCTACCGAAGTCGATGCCCGTCTGTCGTTCGACCGCGGCATGTGCGTAGCGAAAGCACGTAAGCTTATCGGCATGTATGCCGATCATGGCATTGATAAATCGCGTATTCTGATCAAGCTTGCCTCGACCTGGGAAGGCATCAAAGCGGCGGAAGAGCTGGAAAAAGAAGGCATCAACTGTAACCTGACGCTGCTATTTTCGTTTGCTCAGGCCCGCGCCTGTGCTGAAGCCGGCGTTTATCTGATTTCTCCTTTCGTGGGCCGTATCTACGACTGGTACAAAGCCAAAGAGCCAAACGCAGCCTACGACGTGGCGAAAGATCCGGGCGTGAAGTCCGTGACCGACATCTACAAGTACTATAAAGAACACCGCTATCAGACCGTGATCATGGGTGCCAGCTTCCGTAAAGTTGAGCAGATCCTGGCTCTGGCCGGTTGCGATCGTCTGACTATTTCCCCGAACCTGCTGGAAGAACTGAAAAATGCCACCGGTCCGGTTGAACGTAAATTAACCCCGTCTACCGAAGCATTCCATCAGCCAGCGCCATTGGCCGAAGAAGAGTTTCGCTGGCAGCATAACCAAGACCCAATGGCGGTTGAGAAGCTGTCTGAAGGCATTCGTTTGTTCGCTGTCGACCAGCAGAAGCTGGAAGATATGCTGTCCGCTCAACTGTAATTAACTGGAGTAGAACATGTCCTCTCGTAAAGAGCTTGCGAACGCTATCCGCGCACTCAGCATGGACGCCGTGCAGAAAGCGAATTCCGGCCACCCTGGTGCCCCTATGGGCATGGCCGACATCGCCGAAGTCCTGTGGCGTGATTACCTGAACCACAACCCGACCAACCCACACTGGGCCGACCGCGACCGCTTCGTGCTGTCAAACGGTCACGGGTCGATGCTGATTTACAGCCTGCTTCACCTCACCGGCTATGACCTGCCTATCACCGAGTTGGAAAACTTCCGTCAGCTGCACTCCAAGACCCCAGGTCACCCGGAGTACGGCTACACCCCAGGCGTTGAAACCACCACCGGCCCGCTGGGTCAGGGTATTGCGAACGCCGTGGGCTTTGCGATTGCAGAACGCACCCTGGCGGCGCAGTTCAACCGTGAAAACCACGATATCGTCAACCACCACACCTACGCCTTCCTGGGCGACGGCTGTATGATGGAAGGTATCTCGCACGAAGCCTGTTCACTCGCCGGTACCATGAAGCTCGGCAAACTGACCGCGTTCTACGATGACAACGGCATCTCCATCGACGGCCACGTAGAAGGCTGGTTCACCGACGATACCGCGGCACGTTTTGAAGCCTATGGCTGGCATGTGATCCGCCACGTTGATGGTCACAACCCAGAGGCTATTAAGGCAGCTATCGAAGAATCCCACAAGGTGACTGATAAGCCGACACTGATCCTGTGCAAAACCATCATCGGTTTCGGTTCACCGAACAAGGCCGGTACACATGAAGTGCACGGCGCTGCGCTGGGTGCAGACGAAGTCGCGGCAACCCGTAAAGCGATTGGCTGGAACTATCCACCATTTGAAATTCCACAGGACATCTACGCTCAGTGGGACGCGAAAGAAGCCGGTAAAGCAAAAGAAGCCGCGTGGAACGACAAGTTCGCCGCCTATGCGAAAGCGCATCCAGAACTGGCTGCCGAGTTCGAACGCCGCGTGAATGGCAAGCTGCCAACCGACTGGCAGGCTGAATCGCAGAAATTCATTGAAGGTTTGCAGGCCAAGCCCGCTAACATCGCCAGCCGTAAAGCCTCGCAAAATACGCTGGAAGCTTTCGGTAAGATCCTACCGGAATTCCTGGGCGGCTCCGCTGACCTGGCACCGAGCAACCTGACCATGTGGTCTGGCTCGAAGTCCATCGGTGAGGATTTGGCCGGTAACTACATTCACTACGGCGTGCGCGAGTTCGGCATGACCGCGATCAGCAACGGTATTGCGCTGCACGGCGGTTTCCTGCCTTACACCGCAACCTTCCTGATGTTCGTGGAATACGCGCGTAACGCCGTACGTATGGCCGCGCTGATGAAAATCCGCAACATCTTCGTTTACACCCACGACTCTATCGGTCTGGGCGAAGACGGCCCGACGCACCAGCCGGTTGAACAGCTGGCCAGCCTGCGTGTGACCCCGAACATGAGCCTGTGGCGTCCAGCCGACCAGGTTGAGTCCGCGGTAGCGTGGAAATACGCTATCGAGCGCAACGACGGTCCGACGACCCTGATCTTCTCCCGTCAGAACCTGACCCAGCAACCGCGTACCGCCGAGCAGCTGGCGAACGTGGCGCGCGGGGGGTATATCCTGAAGGACAGCGAAGGTACGCCAGAGGTTATCCTGATTGCGACCGGTTCTGAAGTGGGTATCACTGTAGAAGCGGCCGACAAGCTGGCCGCGGCGGGCACCAAAGTGCGCGTGGTCTCTCTGCCGTCCACCGACGCGTTCGACAAGCAGGACGCCGCTTACCGCGAATCAGTGCTGCCGAAAGCCGTTGCCGCGCGCGTTGCGGTTGAGGCGGGTATCGCGGACTACTGGTACAAATACGTTGGCCTGAACGGCGCAATCGTCGGTATGACCACCTTCGGTGAGTCAGCGCCTGCGGACCTGCTGTTTAAAGAGTTCGGGTTCACGGTGGATAATATTGTTGCGAAGGCGCAATCCCTTCTTAAGTAATTACTTTTTATTGCAAAATTGCTTTTTAAGGCAGTGATAAAGGCCTCGGTGAAAACCGGGGCTTTTTTTGTGCTGGGCGCACGGCCTGGGGGGGACGGCGGTGATCGGGCGGCTGCCTAACCTGCCTTGAGGTCAACGCCCTTTAACTCCGAGGCGCTTTTCCGATTTGAAAAACACAAAGAATTTTGGTCTGACCGTGCGTGGATTTGACCGCAAGGTTGCCGGTTTTTATTTAAGAGGATTGTTGGCGGATTCGGGGCTGCGCCGGGCGAAGCGTGACGAGACGCGTTTGGCTCGGAACCGCGAAGCGGCGCGGCCTACGCCACGTGCGCAAGCATCTGAAACAAACTCATCGGCTGGCAAGACACATGCAAAAATAACAAGGCGTGGGGTTCCAAGGGGCCTTGGCCTGGGAAGGCCCCTTGGCTGGTCTGGGCCAGCGCCCAGCGTGCAAGGCACGTGCTTTTGACCTTAAAGACAAAGCGCGTGCTTTTGACCTTAAAGACGTTGAGATCTTAAAACCTTGACCCAAAAAGCGCCTCTGGGTCGCAACCCAGAAATCCCCCCCGTATTTACTGGGATCTCGTCACCCACAGCACCGGCCACTGGCCACTCTTACTGTATCCGTCACAGCTTGGCTCTGACGCATACGCCGCAAGGCGGAAGGCTTTGCCGTCAAATAGCCAGCGTGAGGACACACCGCAGTCGCCGAGTCCTCTGCCCTTGTCAAAGATGGAGAGGATGCCGGTCTTCTCGTCAAAATCGGCGTTGATCAACTCCGGCGGCTGGTCGTCGTCACCCGATTTGAACGGCATGTTCAGTACCAGATTGTCTGACTTATACGGTGCCTGACGCGACACGATATAGCCCAGCACGTAAAGGTTATAGGCCCCCATATCGCAATTCACCGTCATTAGCGCCTTTTCATTGCTGAGCGGGAACAGGTGAACCTCGCGTTCGGAGGGATCGAGGCTACAGTCGTTATTCTCGATATTGGTCGCAGTATTTTGCGTAATGGCCGAGATTTCTCCGTCAGTCAGCGGATGCGGCTCGTTGAAATGCGGTAGCAAAGGCGCGGCAGGCGCAGGCGGTACCGTAGAGGCCGCTTTGTTGCCCCGGCTGGCCCAGGCGGTTTTGGTGCCTTCGCGCGACTGCTGCTGGTCAATGGCTAACAGCGCAGCCTTTAAACCATTCAGTGAGATGCTCGGGCGCGTGCTCTGCTGAGAGTCCAGCTTGCCGCTCAGCTGAATGCTACTGCCGTCGCGGATTGAATTGACGAATTCGTTCACCACCACCCGGTTGATGCTGGCAATATGCTTCTTGCTCACGTCCCATTCGCGGCGGTTAAAATTGAGCGTTTTGCCGTTAAGCGTCAAGCGGTTGGCTATCGCAATATCCGAACTCTGCTCGTCACTGTTGCGTTGATAATCGATACTGACGCTGGCCCGTCCTTCCGGTCCGGCATCGCGAGTGAGTTGCAGCACAAGTCCCTGGCTGTCCTGCGAGCTTCTCGCAGAGCAGTGGTTCAGGTTGTCGCAACTGACCTGCCAATCGTTGTAAATTCGCTGCAGCGGATCAGCGTGAACGTAGCCGGTCATCAAGGTTGCCATTAACAGCAGCGGCGTAGCCATCCAATTGGGTATCATTACATTTAAGCTCTTTTACGAAGTAAACCTTTAGATATTAACCTAAGCTGTGCAAAGACTCTGCCCGAAAAGCATCATTTTTTTACCAGTAAATAGAAATGGATAGACTTGATTACGTCATAAAAAGCCTCAAACATTGTGGTAAAGCAGTGAAATAGTTTCACAGATGAGGTAATAAACACGTTTTGTTGCGGTGTTATACGCTTAAGAACACCCTAAGCTGATATTCTATCCGTTAGCATCGGTCATATTTTCAAAAGGTATATTTAGGGATGGCGAAAGGTAACGACTTTAGTTTACTGACAATAAAAACAAAGATAATCCTGCTTATGCTCTCTCTGCTGTCTGCCTCAGCCATGGCGGAAGAACCTCCCGTTGTGCTGACAGGAACCATTGGCCGCTCCGCCGTGGTCATGGAACTCGACCTCAACAAGCCTGAAGCCATTACGGGACGTTATTTCTACGAGAAATATCATCTTGACCTGCCGCTAAACGGCACAGAAGAAGACGGTGAGCTGAGTTTGCAGGAAGGTACCGACGACTTTAACGATACGCCGCGCCCGACTCTCAGATTACAGTCAGACGGAAAATCAGGCTGGCAGGGAACCTGGTCTAATCCTCAGGGAAAAATCATGCCGATAGAGTTGACCCCGGCGCAGTTACCCGAAACAAATGCAGATCCTTTCCTGACCAAGCTCATCCACGACTCTCCTTACGAATATCTACGCCTGAGCAATCTACAGCTGGAGAAAGGCAAAGAGCAGACTTTTATGGATTATCCGTTGCAGTGGTGGCATGAACCGCAGTCCGGCGTGTCTTTGTTCACCCTCGCCTCTGGGTATCCCGAGGCTCAGCTCAAAGAAATCAACCAGCGTCTGATGGCCAGACTGTGGCAGGAAGTGATTGATTATCATAGCTGTATGCTCGGTGCAAGCCAGTTTGGCAGCGGTGAATTTGAACAGAGCGTGACCCCGGAGCTACTCTCATCGACGGTGGTCAGCGTTAAGATTTCCACCAGCTACAGCTGCGGCGGCGCGCATCCGGACTTTGGTGACTCCCCGCTTAATCTCAATGCTAAAACGGGCGCACCGCTGTCGCTGGAAGATATTTTGTGGATTGGCAAAGAGAAGCCCTTTCACTACATGTACGCCGAAGATCATGACGAACGTGGCAATAATGGCGTCAGTTTTGACGATTACTCGACCTATCGTGAAAAGAATTTTGCCCCGTGGCTGATTTCACAGTTTAAACAGCTTTATCCGAGCGAGATGCAAAAACCTAAGGGTAACGATGACTGTGACTATAGTGATGCTGAAATCTGGTATTACCCGTCGTGGTATTTAACCCCCAAGGGGATCCATTTTGGGCCGTCGTTTGCACGTGCGATGCGCGACTGCGAAGGAACCAGCTGGTCTGTGCTGCCTTGGGCGGTGCGAACCCAGCATCAGGGGGGCGTTCCGCTTACCCTGCCACAATAACGTCGCGATTTTACCTCTGACCGAGGCCCAAGCGGCCTGCGGTCAGAGCCGGTCTCAATCCAGCAGTCCGTTAATCTTCGCGTATTGCAGCAGAATGACCGCTTTTCCATCTTTAATTTCGCCGTTTTTAACCATCTCCAGCGCCTGGGTAAACGGCACTTCCAGCACCTCGATGTCTTCGTCCTCCACGCCACCGCCGTGGTTACTGCGGCTTTCCTCGTCATACTCGGCGGCAAAGAAGTGAATCAACTCGGTCACGCCACCGGGAGACATATACAGCTCGAACAGCTTCTCCACCTCACGAACCTGAAAACCAGTCTCTTCGATAGCCTCTTTACGGATGCAGTCCTCGGGTGAGTCCTCGTCGAGCAGCCCAGCGCAGGTCTCGATCAGCATGCCGTGATTATTATCGTTGAGATAGGTTGGAATGCGGAACTGCTTAACCAGCAGCACGCTTTGTTTAGGGCGGTTGTAAAGCAAAATAGTGGCACCATTGCCGCGATCGTAAACTTCGCGCTTATGGCGGACTGTGCTTCCATCTTTCCTGACTAAATCATAGGTGTAGTTGCGCAGCGTGAACCAATTGTCTGAGAGCAGTTTGTTATTGATGATTTCAATTTTAGCGGACATATCGCCTCTGATTAAGTTACAACAATTTACTCATCGTAAAATGCAGGTAAAAAATGAGAAAGAATAGTTAGGTACCAATGTTCCTAACATTGATAAAAATTGCATAGGCAGTATGCTCATAGGGATGGATGAAAGTAGCATGCAAAATGGAGCAGTCGCATGGCAGACCAAAATTTCCCCTATTCAGAAAAATCGTTAACCGTTTTCCCCTCCTCAGTAGGCGGCGTCTCGTCGCAGCACACGTCGCTGAGTCACCCGGCTATCGCAACGGCGTCTGCCAAAAACTACAGCGTGATGATTGTTGACGATCACCCGCTGATGATCCGCGCCGTAGAGCAGCTGTTGAGCAAATCACCCCGCCTGCACGTGGTCGCCAAGGCCAACAGCGGCGAAGAGGCGCTGGCCGCGGCACGTATGGCCGACATCGACGCGATCGTTCTCGATTTAAACATGCGCGGCATGTCCGGTCTTGAAACACTGGTCGCACTGCGTGCTGAAGGCTGTCGGGCCAAAATCATTATCCTGACGGTGTCCGATTCCCCTTGCGATATCGCCAACCTGATCAACGCAGGCGCGGACGCCTATCTGCTGAAAGACAGCGAACCTGAAGACTTGCTCGAGCAAATCCTGTTAACGGCTGACGGCAATAACTTCCTCAGCGAGGATATCCAAAATTCCCTCGATGAGGAAAACAATAAAACCAACCCGCTGGAAAAACTGACCGATCGCGAAACCTGCGTGCTGAATGAGGTTGCCAAAGGCCAGTCAAATAAAGAGGTGGCGCGCGAACTGGCTATCTCGGAAGAAACGGTAAAGGTCCATATTCGCAATGTTTTGAGAAAGCTCGACGTGCGTTCACGCGTCGCGGCAACCGTGATGTTTCTGGAAAACAGGGCATAAGACACGCTTTACTCGATAGCCCCAATAATCTGCTGGCGGTGACTGTCAATCCACTGCGGATTTAACGGCCCCCAGCTTTCAATCTGATAGTAACCGTCGTTATTACGGACTCCCTGCTGAACGAAGGCCAGCTCCAGGCCCATTCCCGGCAGAGCTTTTAGTACGTCCTGTAACGTGCGACGGGGCCAGCCGCTGAGCGCCATCAGTTTGGGTACGTTAGGGCGTTCATTATTTGCAATCAGCCAGCACAGGTAGAGCCGACGGGCGAAAACTGAATTCAGCATAGGTTCCCTCTTTGCATCTCTAACATGTAAATAAATTGTTACTTTCTAAAATAGCGCAGTCGCGGTAGGCCACAAAAGCGCTAACCTCAATATCTTCATGTCTTTTTTACACCATCTCCTTTTTTTCTCCACGTTTTCTATGGCTATTACAGGTAAAGTGCTTGAGCGTAGAGGTTGATTTCACCCCCTAACGCAACATCAATTCGCTAACGAGTGTTGCAAAAAATTGCACAACGTTTGAAACCGATGACATAAAAATAGGCTAATTTATTAATCTTTCCTGATGTTAATCACGCACGGCCTTATTAATCGAGATGCGCGTGGTAACGAGGTTTTGACATGGCTAACTTTTTTATCGATCGCCCAATTTTTGCCTGGGTGCTGGCGATCATTATCTCTCTGGCGGGGATGCTTTCAATCCACAGTCTGCCGGTTGAACAATATCCTGCGCTTGCGCCTCCCAACGTGCGCATCACCGCCCAGTATCCTGGGGCCTCTGCGTCAATTGTTGAAAATACCGTCACCCAGATCATCGAGCAAAACATGACGGGCCTCGACAACCTGATGTACATGTCGTCGCAGAGTAGTAACGATGGCAAGTCACAGATTACGCTAAGTTTTGAAGCCGGAACTGACCCTAACGAGGCTCTCCAACAGGTACAAAACCAACTACAGCAGGCGTTGAAGCGTCTGCCGCAAACGGTGCAGACTCAGGGCGTGACCGTGTCGAAAACCGGTGATACCAACCTGATGATGGTGGCCTTCGTCTCCACCGACGGCAGCATGAGCAAGCAGGATATCTCCGACTATGTTGCCTCGAATATTCAGGACCCGATCAGCCGCGTGAGCGGAGTAGGTACCATCAACGCCTATGGTACCCAGTATGCGATGCGCATCTGGCTCGATCCGAACAAGCTCAACAACTACAATCTCACTACCGCCGACGTCGTCACTGCCATTGAAAACCAGAACAGTCAGGTGGCAGTCGGCCAACTCGGCGGCACGCCAGCGGTCGATCAGCAGGCCCTGAACGCCACGGTCAACGCGCAGTCGCAGCTGCAAACGCCGCAGCAGTTCCGGGATATTACGCTGCGCGTCAACGCTGACGGTTCTGACGTAACCCTCGGGCAGGTTGCGACCGTCGGGCTCGGCGCAGAGAACTACAACTTCGACAGTCGCTACAACGGCCAACCCGCCTCGGGGATGGGCGTACAGCTCGCCTCAGGCGCTAACGAAGTGCAGACTGACACGCTGGTTCGCGCCAAGATAAAAGAGCTATCGCAGTATTTCCCGCACGGTCTGAAAACCGAAATTGCCTACGAAACCACGCCTTTTGTTAAAGCGGCTATCACCGACGTGGTGAAAACGCTGTTTGAAGCAATAGTCCTGGTGTTCCTGGTCATGTACCTGTTTCTGCAAAATTTCCGCGCCACGCTTATCCCGACAATCGCGGTACCGGTCGTACTGCTCGGCACCTTCGTGGTGCTGCATCAGTTCGGCTACAGTATCAACACGCTGACGATGTTCGCGATGGTGCTGGCTATCGGGCTTCTGGTCGATGACGCCATCGTGGTGGTCGAAAACGTCGAACGGGTAATGAGTGAAGAGGGGCTGGCGCCACGAGAAGCCACCCGCAAGTCGATGGGGCAAATCCAGAGTGCGCTGGTGGGGATTACCATGGTGCTGTCCGCCGTTTTTGTGCCAATGGCCTTCTTCGGTGGTACGACCGGTGCCATCTATCGCCAGTTCTCGGTGACGATTGTCGCCGCGATGGTACTTTCGGTATTCGTCGCCCTTACTCTCACGCCCGCGCTGTGCTCCACTATTCTGAAGCCAATCCCGCAGGGACTTCACCACAGCAAGCGCGGTTTCTTTGGCTGGTTTAACCGGATGTTTGACAAGAATACTCGTCGCTACGAGCGTGGCGTCGGGCGCATCCTCCATCACGGTTTCCGCTATATGCTGGTATATCTGCTGCTGGTTATCGCGCTCGGCTTTATGTTCGTCAAGCTGCCAACCTCGTTCCTGCCGCAGGAAGACCGTGGCGTGTTCACCGTGCAAATTCAGCTGCCGCCGGGTGCGACCCTGCAGCAAACCACCAATGTGGTCTCACGCGTCGAGCAGTACTTCCTGACCAAAGAGAAGAAAGACGTGCTGTCGGTGTTCTCAACCCTGGGTTCGGGACCGGGCGGTAACGGCCAAAACGTGGCGCGTATGTTCGTCCGTCTGGCCGACTGGGACGACCGTACCTCCGGCAAGAATACCTCATTCGATATCATCGACAGGGCGACCAAGGAGTTCAGCAAGAATAAATACAATGACGCACGCATTATCGCCAGCAGCCCGCCGTCGATTAACGGTCTCGGTAACTCCTCCGGTTTCGATATGGAGCTTGAGGACCACGCGGGTCTCGGCCACGCCAAGCTCATGGCGGCGCGAGATTCGCTGCTCGACATGGCGGCAAAGAGTCCGCTGCTCTCACGCGTGCGCCACAATGGCCTCGACGATAGCCCACAGCTGCAAATCGATATCGACCAACACAAGGCGCAGGCGCTGGGTCTGAGCATCGCTGATATCAACAGCACGCTCAGCACCGCCTGGGGCTCGACCTACGTGAATGACTTCGTTGACCGTGGCCGCGTTAAAAAAGTTTACGTGCAGGCCGACGCGCCGTTCCGCATGCTGCCTGACGACGTGAACAAATGGTTTGTACGCAACTCGGCGGGCACCATGGTGCCGTTCTCGGCCTTCACCACCTCACATTGGGAAACGGGTTCGCCGCGTCTGGAACGTTACAATGGCAGCTCGTCGCTCGAGATTGTCGGCGAGGCGGCCAACGGCGTCAGCAGCGGTGCTTCGATGGACGAAATGGAAAGGCTGGTCGCTAAACTGCCTTCCGGCATTGGTCTGGAATGGACCGGGATGTCGTATCAGGAGCGTCTGTCAGGCTCTCAGGCCCCTGCCCTGTATGCGATTTCGCTGCTAGTGGTGTTCCTGTGTCTGGCTGCGCTGTATGAGAGCTGGTCAATTCCGTTCTCGGTTATGCTGGTCGTGCCGCTCGGGGTGATCGGCGCGGTTATCGCGACTTATCTGCGCGGGCTGGAAAACGACGTTTATTTCCAGGTCGGGATGCTGACCATCATCGGTCTGTCGGCCAAGAACGCCATTCTTATCGTCGAATTTGCCAACGACCTCAACGTGCGCGGCAAGGCGCTGCTTGAGGCAACGCTGGAAGCCTCAAGAATGCGTTTGCGCCCTATCCTGATGACCTCGCTGGCGTTTATCTTCGGCGTACTGCCGATGGCGACCAGTCAAGGTGCAGGCTCCGGCAGTCAGCATGCGGTCGGTACCGGCGTTATCGGTGGGATGATTTCGGCCACGGTGCTGGCCGTGTTCTTCGTACCGCTGTTCTTCGTGCTGGTGCGCCGCCGTTTCCCGGGGAAAGGCGAACAACCGACCTTGATTAACGAGATTATCGACACCGCACCAGAATCCTGAGATTTATTAAAGGGATAATCAGCTCGACATGATTAATTGCCTCAGCCGAGGCAATTAATAAAAATGAAAAAGGCGCTAAGAATATTAGCGCCTTTTATTATTGAACGATTCTCAGTGAGATTATTTATTTACTTCCCTTGGCAGGTAAAATAAAAAGTTACACATAACGTTCTCATCACCTGCTTGTTGTATTTTAAACAACTCTTTAAAAGCAAGTCTTATACAAGATGATGATGTTTATATCGGGTTCCCACGGGTGAAAACTGATGCAACGACAGGATCTTGTTATTATCTTTATCACGGCAGTCTGCGGTTATTAGCCACGCAGCATTGCGTCAATAAAGTCTTTCCAGTTCACTAATTCTTGCTCGACCATTTTACTCCCCTTGATTAACGCTGGGGATTATACGAGCAATATTTGAGCAGACAAACAGTTTATTCCGATAATGAAACGGCGATCACGCAATTCAAACCGGTAATGGAATCGTGCTGCGTAATTAATTACGCCGAATTATCAGCTTAGCGGCACATTGCCTGGAAGTAGCCGAAAGGTTAATCTTTGATGAATAAGAATTAACCGATAACCTTGAGGGAATAATAACCATGAGCTTTAAGATTTACAGTAATGACAGCATTGGTTCGGTCGACTGGCAGCGTCTGGCCGATATTCTGGAGCTGAGCGGACTTAATAAACGCGACCTACAGAGTCTGCAACGTGGATTCGAACACAGCCAGTTTCGCTACCTCGGCTACTGCGACGGTAAACTGATTGCCACCGCACGGGCGATTAGCGATCTTACCTCGGCGTCTTATCTCAGCGACGTGGCCATTCATCCAGACTACCAGGGGCGCGGCTTCGGCAAACTCCTTATGCAGCGCATCATGCAAGACCTCGCGCCGTTCGGTAAAGTCATCATCTATGCGGTGCCCGATAAAATCGAATTCTATAAACGCTTTAGCTTTCACCCGCTGCTGACCGCCATGACCTATGCCGAAGGCGATGCACTGACGCGCCTTAGCAGCAATGGCTACATTCCGCCGTTAGCGTGAAGAGTCATGGGGGATGGATCCTGAAGATGTTTTACAGCATTATGTAAGCATCATTTTTTTGGGCCAAAAACGCTGTCAGAATGCGGCTTACGGCTCAAAATTGGCTATTTTCTCGTCTGATTTGTTGCCTTAATCTGACGATTTCACATTTAGGGTACGTTTGCACATGGCAGAGACATCCTCATTTATCCTCTACGGCATCAAAAATTGCGATACCGTTAAAAAAGCGCGCCGCTGGCTGGAAGAAAATCACGTTGACGCACGCTTTCATGATTATCGCGTTGACGGGCTCGATGAGTCACTGATTCAGTCACTTATCGATAAACAGGGTTGGGAAGCGCTGCTCAATACGCGCGGTACTACCTGGCGTAAGCTTGACGAATCCGTGCGCACTGCCTGTGATAATGTCGAGGCCGCCAAGGCCGTGATGCTGGAACATCCCGCCGTTATTAAACGCCCTTTCCTGCTTGCCGCCAGCGGACAATCGCTGCTTGGCTTCAAACCTGAAAGCTATGCGCAATTTGTTGCAGAGGTGAAGTAAATGATTTGTCCGGTTTTAGATCTTGCACAGCAGCTTATCCGCCGCCCGTCCCTCAGCCCCGATGACGCCGGCTGTCAGGAGATCCTGATTGCCCGCCTAAAGGCCATCGGTTTCCACATCGAGCCGATGAACTTTGGCGACACGCTTAATTTCTGGGCCACGCGCGGCGAAGGCAAGACGCTGGCGTTTGCCGGTCACACCGACGTCGTGCCAACCGGTGATCCTACGCTGTGGATAACCCCACCGTTCGAACCTGCCCTGCGCGACGGCATGCTGTTTGGCCGCGGTGCCGCAGACATGAAAGGTTCGCTGGCGTCGATGGTGGTCGCCGCAGAACGCTTCGTGGCCGCCAATCCGAATCATCAGGGTCGTTTGGCGTTTTTGATTACCTCCGATGAAGAGGCCAGCGCGGTCAACGGCACCGTGAAGGTGGTCGAAGCACTGATGGCGCGCAACGAGCGTATGGATTACTGTCTGGTTGGCGAACCCTCAAGCACCACGCGGGTGGGGGATATCGTCAAGAATGGCCGTCGCGGCTCGATGACCGCCAACCTGCAAATTCACGGCGTTCAGGGCCACGTTGCCTATCCACATCTGGCCGACAATCCGGTGCATCGCGCCATGCCTGCGCTGAACGAGCTGGTTTCCATCGAGTGGGATCAGGGCAATGAGTTCTTCCCGCCGACCAGCATGCAGATTGCTAATATCAACGCCGGTACCGGCAGCAACAACGTGATCCCGGGTGAGCTGTATGTACAGTTCAACTTCCGTTTCAGCACCGAGTTGACCGACGCTACCATCAAAGAGCGAGTGAAGGCATTGCTCGACAAGCATCAGTTGAATTACACGCTGAACTGGGTCGTTTCCGGTCAGCCGTTCCTGACGCCGCGCGGCAGTCTGGTTGATGCGGTGATCAACGCGGTGCAGCACTACAGCGAAATCACCCCGGACCTGCAAACCACCGGCGGCACCTCTGACGGTCGTTTTATCGCATTGATGGGAGCACAGGTCGTTGAGTTAGGTCCGGTCAACGCCTCAATCCATAAAATCAATGAATGCGTCCAGGCGTCCGATTTACAGCTGCTGGCCCGCATGTATCAGCGCATCATGGAGCAGTTGGTCGGATGATTGACCACGCCATGCTCACCGGCCAGTCGACCGGGCATCTGATCGATATCGGTAGTGGCCATCGCCTGCAACCCGAGGCAGCAAGGGCGTTTTCCGCCCTACAGACCGCGGCGTCGCAGGCGGGATTCAATCTGCAACCTGCCAGCACTTTTCGTGACTTCGCCAGACAATTGGCTATCTGGAATGGCAAATTCCACGGAGAACGACCAGTATTAGATAGTGACAGCCGTCCGGTGGATATTAGCCAGCTTGATGACGGCGAGCGCGGCGAACTGATACTGCGATGGTCGGCACTGCCGGGCGCGAGCCGCCACCACTGGGGCAGCGAGTTGGATATTTATGCGCCCGACTTGCTGCCCGAAGGTGCAAAACTTCAGCTGGAACCCTGGGAATACGAGGAAGGCGGCTATTTTTATCCGTTGACTCAATGGTTAACCCAGAACATGGCGTCGTTTGGCTTTTACAGGCCGTTTAGCGAAGATACCGGCGGCGTCGCCGTTGAGCCTTGGCATTTAAGCTACCGTCCTCTGGCGCAAGAGTGTGAAAAACTGCTGACGCCACAGGTGCTCCAACAGGCTTGGCAGGGTCAGAATCTTGGCGGCCACGCGTGGATACTCAGTGAGCTCGAGCGCATCTTTGCCCAGTATGTTCAAACGAGTAAAAGCAGTCAGTAAAAGGGCCGCAGCAATGCAGTAACGTGTTCTAGAAAAACACATTAACCAGTAAGGGAGTCATATTATGGAATGGATTAAAGATTACTGGTGGATAGTGCTGATCGTTCTGGCCGGCATCATCATCAGCGGCATTAAAGAATTGAATCGGGTTGATGTCAAAGCCTATCTGAAGGATAAACCGGAGATCCCACCGCATCGCGATAACAACGCCGAATGGGACGATGACGACGACTGGCCAAAGGACAAGAAAAAGTAACCGTCGCGTATTAACTTTTAACCCTACCTCTAACACGTCAAACCTGCGGCAGGTATCAGCCTGCCGCGCCTTCAACGAAACGTTAATCCGCCTTTAGTCTGCTAATCGCCGCATCAATCATCTGTGGACTGATACCGTGTGCCACTTTAGGGGCAAGATCCAAAGTGCAGGCATTGCCCAGCTCTTGCAGCCTCTTTGCTGCGATGACGGCGTTATTCGCCGCGATCACCGGGTCGCTTTGGCCGTGGATAAAATGAATTTTTGTCTCAGCACCGATAGCGGTCTCCGGCAAACTGGCAAAACGACCGCTGAAAGAGACGATGCGGCCGGCAAGATTCTGCTCAACCTTGGTGGACTCGAGCGACATAATGGATCCCTGCGAGAAGCCAATCAACACGGTATCGGCGGGTTTTACGCCGCTTCTCTGCTGCCAGTCGCGCACGGTTTTAACAAACAGCGGCATCGATTCGGCGATACGCTGATGGCGATTATGCTCGGTCACGCCTTGCACGGAGAACCACTGACGCCCCTGCCCAAGGTCGCAGGCGAACGGACTGCCGATGCTGACTATCAGCGCATGAGGAAAACTGGCGATAAAATAACGCCCAATTTCGCCCATTGAAACGGGATTGTCACCCACGCCGTGGAAAAGTAATACCAGCTGTTCCGCCTGCCCCTGCGGCTGTTGAACGACAACGTTTTCCGGACTCATAACGCAAACTCCTGTGACTTTCTAAATGTTTACAGCCGGAAAATACCGGTTGCCAATGCCTTAACTATACGCGGCTGCTCATTCAGGAAAACCGGGTTTTATTGAATAAGTCGTACTGATTTTTTCAATCTGCGGGTGCGTTCTTTTTATCGATTGGAATAGGCTGCGTGATAGCTGATGCGGAGCGTACCTTTCTTGACCTTGGCGGACTTGAGGAAGAAATCGGTGATTTCGCTGATATTTTCAACGTGCGTGCCGCCGCACAGAATCGGCTCGGTGTTTTCAATCAGCGTGAGGCGAGTCTCACCTTCCATCCAGGCGGTGACCGCCGCGCCCGCGCGCAGTCTGGCGTGAATGTCCTTTTGTATCTCGACAATAGGTAATTCTTCGACCGGCACGGCTTCATCGCCCATCCTCGAGAACTCCACGCGTGACTCTCCAGGAAAATGGTGGCCCGAGGTAGCCAGCCAGCCGTAAGGCTTCAGCACGATATTCATCAGGTGTCCGGCGGTGTGCAGTGCGGCATTTTGCAGGCGTTCGGTCGCGGAAATCGCCGTTCTCAGCGTGGCGTTTTGCTCAAACTGCAACGGCTCCTGCGGATAGACCACCACCTGGCCGGACGGATGCTTGCGCACCTTTACCGGAATATCGTTCACCCAGCCAGTGTCGGCAGGCTGCCCGCCGCCCTGCGGATGAAAGATGTTCTGCTCCAACGCTATCCACTCACCGTGTTCGTCAGTGCCTTGCGCAATGGCCTGAGTGTCTAGATTGAAACAATAGGTATTTTGCATATAAAGCGGGGTCTGATTCATGCCGGTTGCTCCCTGTTATATTTCGTTGATGAATTAATAACATACAAAAGGCGCGCCAGCAGAACAAGGCGTTATTCGGCAAACTGCTTCGCGCGGGCACAGCGAGTCGGGTCAATGCTTTGCATCGCCCGTCGGGTTTCCTCACGCCAGCAGGCAAGCAGCGCCTTCTTGCCGCTTAGCCGCAGCGTACTCACCACCTCAGGCAGCGTATTCCCTTGTTGCAGGATGGCGCGCAGGGCCGGAAGCGGCTCGGTAGACCGCGCCAGCAGACGCAGCAACGCGCTCCGGCTGCTGTCCAGCGAACGGCTGGCAAAGGCGAATCCCGCCAGCTCGCGCCAATCGCCATCGTCAAGCAGCGCGTCTTCTGCGACTGTCTTCTGAGGCCAGATAACCTCGGCCACCTCAACGGGGACCTGCCGCCGGTTCTTCGATAACCGCCGTTTTGCCTGCTGGCAGAGGCTTTGTCCCTGCGGACTGAGAGGCAGCACGGCCATAGCCGCAAAGCACCCGCTGCTGGCCTCACGCTGACCACCGACGCGGACTGTCTCAAAGCCACAGCGCTGCCAGAAGCGCCACAGCGGGTCGGTAAAACCAAAGCTCACTGAGAGAAAGTCCAGGCCCTGCGCAGCGGCAAACTGCTGCTGTTCGCTAACAAGCGCCTGCGCAACCCCTCTGCGACGCTGGGCCGGAGACACCGCGATGCGGGTGATTCGTCGCGACAGCATCACCGCCGCTTCAGGGAATCCGGCGTGCGCCGCCAATGACTGCGCCACCAGATTGCCTCTCGGCCTGCGCCTTCCGGCCCAGATTTCATGGGCTAAGTCAGGCTGCAGACCGCCCTCGTCCACCAGCCAGAGCGCTGCCGACAGCGCGTTGTCGCAATATCCGGCGGCGAACGACATACCGGGCGCATCCATCATCCGCCGCAGGTCCAGCGGCGAAGTGCGGTAATGCGCGCTGGTCAGCAGATGATAAAAATCTGCCAATAAATCAGGCGACTGCTCCCAGGCTGCGGCATCGAAATTTTTAACCTGAACCGGCGCTGAGGCACCGTTTGGGCTTACGGCGCTGTAGTCCGGCTCGTCGAACAGAAGGATGTCGTCAAGCAGCCGCTCTAGCGGATCCTGCTGGGCCCAGCGGATCGGCGCTGTGAGCCGAAGATCTTGCCAGTCCGTTAGCGACGCACAGAACTTCAGTAAAAAGCCCCGTCCGGTGCCCTCGTATCCCTGCACGGTGGTGGTCAGCAAAACACGGGGGAAAAAGGGGATAAGTCTCTGGAGCAACGGCGCGGGAATAGCCGCCGCCTCGTCAATAAGCAACCAGTCGGCGTTAACTGCGGCACCGCTTTCACAATGGGCAAGCAGCGCGTCGGGCGCCCAGAACTGCACCGCCTCCTCCCCCTGCTCACTGAGGCGCTGTCCCGCCGCCTTGCTCGGCGCAGTCATCCAGCAGGCGCCCTGCCAGTGCTGCACCAGCATGCCAGCGAGGGTGGATTTTCCCCGGCCACGCGCGGCGGTCAGCACCCAGATACCGTCCTCGGCCTGCAATAACTGGTCGAGGATCGCGCGCTGTCCGGGCGTCGGCTCGCCCTGCGGCGTTGTCCAATCGGGTGCGGAACTAAGAAGTTGAGGGGAAAAAGCACTGTTCTGGCGCCAAAGCAACGCCTGAGTATCGGCCTCGATAGATTGGCAAAAACGGCTAATAAAGCGCGGCGTGGCAATGGCCTCAGACCGTTCGGTCCAGCGTATGCTGTCGGCATCCGGCAACGTCGGCCATTCCTGCCATTTGGGCACCAGCAGTATCAGCCAGCTTCCCGCCCGCAGCACGCCGCTGAAGGCGGCCAGTGCCTCAACGTTCAACCCTTCCCGAGCATCGAAGACGCCATTCAGGAATTCCTGCCCCAGCAGCTGATTCACCGCCTCGGGTTTTACCCTAGGTGACGTATCCTGCTCATTAGGGCTTACCCACAGCCAGTCGCCGCTAAAATGGCGGCTAACCTGTTGTGCGGTCTGCCCGCACCAGTCAAACTCGCCGCTCAGCACCAGAATACGCCGCATGCCCTGACGCAACATCTGCCGCTGACAGGCGTCTAGCCGCGAAATTATCGTAGCGTCAGATGCGTCATTGTCGATCATCTCAGGTTTTTCCAACCATCAGCGAAAGAATGCCTGCGGCAATCAACGGCCCGACCGGCACGCCTTTGAAGAACGCAACGCCCAGTACGGTGCCCACCAGAAGCCCGGCAACCAGCTGCGGCTGCGTGCCCATCAGCGTCAGACCACGCCCACCGAGCCAGGAAACGCCAACGCCCACCAGGATCGCGACAATCGATTTCCAGTGAAAGAAGGAGTGAATAAGGGTGCTCGCACTGAGTTTGCCGTTGGCAATCGGCACCATCACGCCAATAGTCAGAATAATGATGCCCAGCGTCAGGCCATATTTTTCAATCCACGGAAAAAAGTGATTGAGCGGCGTGATGCGCACGGTCAGCAGGAAGAACATCGCGATTGTTACGGCAGAATTGTGGCTGAGGATCCCTAAACCGGCGAACACCAGCAGAATAAGCAAGGTTGGATCGAGAAAAGCCATAATATTCCCAGAATAGTAAAACGCATGACCCAAAATCTTTCACGTTGCAGCCAGGCGGCAAGCAGGCGCATCCCCGGGAGCTGACACTCGTCAGTGACCGGGGTAAGCATGCGTAGCCAACACCGCTGCGGCATGAAAGATGAAGGATAAGATTATTTATTATTTTGACGATGGAGACCAGCCCTACCGACTGGCAAAGGTGTTGCATTGATCCATTTTGCCCGAGTCGTACCCGCGCTTGAACCATTCATAGCGCTGCGCTGAGGTGCCGTGGGTGAAACTGTCGGGGACCACTCTCCCTTGACTCTGCTGTTGCAGTTTGTCATCGCCGATTGCCCTTGCGGCATCCAGCGCCTGCTTGAGGTCGCCGTCCTCCAGGACCTGCTCTTGCTGCATAGCATGACCCCAGATACCGGCAAAACAGTCGGCCTGCAGTTCCATCTTGACCGACAGGCGATTAACCTCGGTTTGTGAGGCACCCTGCTGCATCTGGCGCACCTTGCGCTCAATGCCCAGCAGGTTTTGCACGTGATGCCCGACCTCATGCGCGACAACATATCCCTGCGCAAAATCACCGCCCGCGCCAAGCTTGTCGCGCAGTTCCTGATAGAAGGACAAGTCGATATACACTGTACTGTCGGCAGGGCAGTAGAACGGCCCCATCACCGATTGCCCCGTTCCACAGCCGGTGCGGGTTGCGCCACGGTACATCACCAGTTTAGGGTCGCGATAGCTCATGCCGTTTTGCTTAAAAATCTGGGTCCAGACGTCTTCCGTAGAAGCCAGGATCACGGAAGTGAATTTGGCCTGCCGATCGTCGTTGGGGCTGATAGAGCCAGAGGTTTGCCGCTGCTGATACTGCGAAGGGTTCTGTGATTGACCGCCGGTGATAAGCGGTGAAAGGTCGATACCATAGTAACCGGCCACCAGTACCACAATAACGATGACGATACCGCTTTTGCCGCGAATGGGAATGCGCATGCCGCCCAAACCGTTGCCGCCTTGCCCACCGCTTTCATTGCGGCGATCTTCAACATTGTCGCTCTCCCGACGCCCTTGCCAACGCATAATTCACCTCCGCTGTTTTTTTCTAATCCTAGTTAACAAGGTGCAGGAATACCACTTGCTCAGACAAGATTTGCGGGGCGAAAAAAAGCCTCCTCGGACGACAGCGTTAAGCGGGTCATCAACACAAGGAGGCGTAATCGTTTGCGCGGTGCGGCTAAAAAAAGATTAGTCTAATTTTACGCCGATACGTTTTGCGACTTCTTCGTACGCTTCAATCAGGCCACCCAGGCTTTGACGGAAACGGTCTTTGTCCATTTTTTCAAGAGACTGGGTGTCCCACAGGCGGCTGCCGTCTGGAGAGAACTCGTCACCCAGCACCACTTCACCTTTGAACAAACCGAATTCCAGCTTGAAATCAACCAGGATCAGACCCGCGTCACCAAAGATCTTGCTCAGCACGTCGTTAGCCTTGTAGCTCAGCTCTTTCATGCGTGCCAGATTCTCTTCGTTAACCCAACCAAAGGTCTTGCAGTAGGATTCGTTGACCATTGGGTCATGCTTGGCATCGTCTTTCAGGAACAAGTCGAACAGCGGTGGATTCAGCACCAGACCTTCTTCCACACCTAAACGCTTAACCAGTGAACCCGCAGCACGGTTACGGATAACACATTCAACCGGAACCATATCCAGCTTTTTCACCAGTACTTCGTTGTCTGACAGCAAACGTTCCATTTGGGTAGGAATGCCCGCTTGTTCCAACTTTTCCATGATGAAATGATTGAATTTGTTATTGATCATGCCTTTACGGTCGAACTGCTCAATACGTTCGCCATCCAGTGCTGACGTATCATTACGGAACTCCAAAACCAGCAGGTCTGGGTTTTCGGTGGTATAGACGGTTTTCGCCTTTCCGCGATACAACTCAGCTAACTTTTGCATCTTAACTTACTCCAGTGATATGACGTGTTTGGTGATACATAACATCTAATTATTCGCCAAAAATCGGCAAATGCAAAAAGGGGCCGGAGCCCCTTCACGTATTACTTGGTTACTGCACTACTTTGGTTAAACGCCGCCTGCATCACCGCTACCATCGCGTCGTTCTGCGACTGCGTTAGCACATGTCCATTTGGATCAATGAATTGCAGGCTACTGCGGTTGTTCAGGTCACCCAGCTGCAGCTTATAGTTGCCGGAGCTGAGCTGCGGATCCCTGGCACCCAGTGCGTCCCAGGCATCGCTGCTCGGCGGTGAATATTTCACGCTCAACGTCCCCTGCGGACGGCTGCTGTCGGTCACTTTCATGCCCGCTTTGGCCAACGCATTCGGCAGACGATCCCAGACTGGGCCGTAAGGTGCGCGAATAATCAGCACCGGCAGACCGGTATCGTCGGCACCGCTTTGTACGTCGACTTCGCCGAGTTTACGGTTGTCGATACGGTTTTGCTCATCCTGCTGCAGACGGCCAAGACCGGCAGTGATGGTGTTCAGCATCTGGCTGGTATAGCGCTGTTGCTCAACCGCTGAGGTAACCGGTTTGCCCTGCTGGGTCAGCTCGAGGGTTTTCACCGACAGCGCCGTCTGATAACCCTGAGGCTTCACGCTAATCTGGTAACGTCCCTGATACTGGAAGTCTTCGTCTTTGCGGTTCCACTGCACGGTATCGGTATTCAGCGTCTGATTGGCGTCATCACGGCTGGCAATCTTGTAGCCGTTCTGTTCAACGATGGTCACCACGTGCGCCCACAGGCCACTGCCCTGCGCGTTGCTGTCGAGCATCACAGTCCCGGTATCGCTGGTGTATTGCGCGCGTGAACCGTCAAGGACGGCCAGAGGCTGCAATGGTGGACGAATGTCCAGACCTTTACCTACTGCACCCTGCAGGTTACCGGCTGGCACATCATAGGTCCCGTTTTGCAGCGGCAGAATCATACCGTTTGGCGTTTGCAGCTCTTTCAACGGTGCGGCTTTCAGATAATCTTCATTACCGCTGACTTCACGCTTATAGCGAGAATCATTAGAACAGGCCGCGAGAAGCATGATCAGGGAAAGACCCACAACTTTTGCTACCGTCGACTTTTGAAAACGTGGTTTTGTAAATGAATAGGTCATCAAATATCCCTAAAAGTGTTATCCCCAGCGCCGTTGACGCGACCACGACAACGGCTGCGGGTTATAGCAAACCGGCCTTAATTAGTGCGTCTTCCACTATTGGACGAGCAGCATCGGTCAGCGGCGTCATTGGCAGACGCACTGTATCGGTTGCTATCAATCCCAGCGCCTTACAGGCCCATTTCACAGGGATTGGGTTTGCTTCTACAAACAAATGCTGATGCAACGGCATCAAGCGCTGATTTAAACGGCGCGCTTCGGCAAATTTGCCTTCTGCTGCCAGACGGCAAAGCTCAACCATTTCTGCCGCCGCGATGTTCGCAGTAACGGAAATAACGCCCTTGCCACCCAGTTGCATGAAGTCCAGACCGCTGAAGTCATCACCGCTCAACAGAATGAAATCTTCATCATCAACCAGCACTTGGATCTGGCTAACGCGACTTAAGTTCCCCGTTGCCTCTTTGCAGGCAACAATATTTTTAATTTTTGCTAAACGCGCGATGGTCGCAGGCAGCATATCGCAGCCGGTGCGAGACGGTACGTTGTAGAGAATTTGCGGCAGCGCAGTGCTTTCGGCAATGGCTTTAAAATGCTGATACAGACCTTCCTGAGTCGGACGGTTGTAGTATGGCGTGACAGTCAGGCAGCCAACAACGCCACTATTTTCAAAGCGTTGGGTCAACGCGATGGCTTCGGCGGTAGCGTTTGCGCCCGTTCCGGCAATCACCGGGATACGGCCATCTGCCAGTTCCAACGTCTGCAAAACCACGTCTGCGTGCTCGTCGTGGTTCAATGTTGCAGATTCGCCGGTCGTGCCTACGGAAACGATCGCCGCAGTACCACTGGACACATGATAATCAATCAGTTTTTTCAGACTCGCGCGGCAGACGGCACCTTTGTCGTCCATCGGCGTAACCAGTGCAACAATACTTCCCGTAAACATTGACCTTCCCCTCCACAAACAGGTCACTCATGGTACTTTTGACACATGGGCAAAGCAAGTAAACAACGTGTTGTAAGCGCCTGCTAAACGGTTTTTTTTCTGTTGGTAGACAATTTTGCGACATGAACGATTTTTCGCACACCGCGGGATTTTAGCTGTAAGGCGTTTTTACAGTTGAAATGGTTTTTCTGTTTGCGATAGTTTTCATGTCTGCGATAGTAAGTCTTACAACAGGGCATGACGGGAAGAGCGATTTTGTCACAACCACAACAACATTATTTGGTTATCACCGCACTGGGTGCCGACAGGCCTGGCATCGTCAATACCATCACGCGCCAGGTGAGCAGCTGCGGTTGTAATATTGAGGACAGCCGACTCGCCATGCTTGGCGAGGAATTTACCTTTATTATGTTCCTCTCGGGCAGTTGGAATGCCATCACGCTTATCGAATCTACGCTGCCGCAAAAAGGCGCAGAGCTTGAGCTGCTGATTGTGATGAAAAGAACCAGCGCTCATGAACGTCCACCGATGCCGGCCACCGTTTGGGTCAAGGTTGAAGTCAAAGACTCACCGCATCTGATTGAACGATTTACCGACCTGTTTGATACGCACCAAATGAACATTGCCGAACTTGCGTCGAAAACAACGCCGCCTGAAGGCTCTCGTGAGGCGCAATTATCGATTCAGATTACTGCTCACAGCCCGGCGAATACGGATGCAGCAATTATTGAGCAAGCGTTTCACCAGCTATGTACAGAATTGAATGCACAAGGCAGTATTAACGTCATCAGTTCTACCCAATAGGTTTCATCACAGCATTAATGGAGAAGAGTAATGAGCCCACTGAAAGCCGGAGATTCTGCGCCGCAATTTAGTTTACCGGACCAAGACGGTGAACAAATTAATCTGGCCGACTTCCAGGGACAAAAAGTCCTGGTCTATTTTTACCCTAAGGCCATGACGCCAGGCTGTACCGTTCAAGCCTGTGGCCTGCGTGACAACATGGATCAGCTGAAAGAGGCTGGCGTTGAAGTGCTGGGGATAAGCACCGATAAACCGGAGAAACTGTCTCGATTTGCTGAAAAAGAGCTGCTGAACTTCACGCTGTTGTCAGATGAAGATCATCAGGTCTCTCAGGCATTCGGCGTCTGGGGGGAGAAGTCTTTCATGGGGAAAACCTATGACGGCATTCACCGCATCAGCTTCCTGCTTGACGGTAACGGTAAAGTTGAAAAAGTCTTTGATGACTTCAAGACCAGCAACCACCACGACATCGTGCTGGCTTATGTGACGGGTCAATAACGTTTTACAGCCTTCCCCCGCATCAGTGCGGGGGAAGATTTCTTCACCGTTCGTTCTGCGTTTCTTCAATAAAAGGCTCATTCGGCCAGGCGTGATAAACGGCTTTCACCAGCGTGGCGAGCGGAATAGCAAAGAATACGCCCCAGAATCCCCATAGCCCACCGAAGATGACCACGGCCAGAATAATGACCAGCGGGTGCAGGTTGACCGCCTCCGAGAAAAGCAGCGGAACCAACAGGTTACCGTCCAGTCCCTGCACCACCAAATAAGCAATGATAAGCGTCCAGAAGTCGGTGCCAATTCCCCACTGGAACAGCGCCACTACCACCACCGGAATACTCACCAGCATCGCGCCAATATACGGGATAAGCACCGACAGCCCGACCAACACCGCCAGCAGCAGCGAATAGCGCATGTTCAGGAAGAAGAACACCAGGTAGGTGGCAATCCCGACGACCACCATCTCCAGCACTTTGCCGCGAATGTAGTTACTGATCTGCTGGTGCATTTCGGCCCACACCTTGCCCGCCAACCCACTATCTCGCGGCAATACCCGGCGCAACGCTCTGAGCATCAGCTCTTTGTCCTTAAGCAGGAAAAACACCATCAGCGGCACAATAACCAGATAGATAGCCAGCGTCAGCAGGCCCACCAGCGAGGCCAGAGAATAGCGCACCACCGATTCGCCCACGCCGGAGATTCTGGCGCGCAGGTTGTCGGTCATCATGTCGAGAATACCGGCATCGACCAGCGCCGGATAACGTTTGGGCAAGGTCGCGGCCAGCGTGTAAGATCGGTTGAGCATGCTCGGCAGGTCGGCCATCAGATTCAGCCCCTGCTGCCAGCTCAGCGGTGCGATAACAAACACCAGCACCATGACAATACCGGTAAAAATGAAGAACACGATGCACACCGACAGAGTGCGCGAGAAACCGAAACTCTGGAGCCGCACCGTGGGCCATTCGAGCAGGTAGGCCAGCACAATCGCCACCAGCAGCGGCGCGAGAATACCGTTAAAAAAGTAGAGGATACAGAAACCCGCCACCAGAATCGCCAACAGTGCGATAGCCTGAGGGTCGGTAAATCGGCGACGGTACCATTGCAGTAGCATCTCTAGCATCAGTGTTAACTCCTAAATTTTACGCCCTGCCGCTGACGCATTTGTCGCAGATAGTTCAGGCACAGTGGTTCCAATGTTGTTTCGCTTCGTTACAATAGGGAAACGTGATGCTGCCCTGAATAACCCGTTCTGTCGCCGAGACCTTAACACGTCTGAACGACGCAATGTCTTTTGCAAATCCAAAATATGTAGTAAGCACTTGTTTTAATAGAAAATATTCCATATTTAACAAAGGGTTTATGGCTATGCGGCTAAAACTGAAGTTGAGCACGATGGCAACGCGCTTTGTCACCACCGGCCTGCTGGTCTCGACCTTGAGCGCCAGCCTGCTGCCTCTTTACGCCACAGCCGACAGCGCCGACCTCCTTCCCGATATGGGCACCACCGCAGGCGGTACCCTGACTATCGATCAGGAGTTGCAGATGGGCGATTATTACGTCCGCCAGCTGCGCGGCAGTGCGCCGTTGATTACCGATCCGCTGCTCGACCAGTATGTCAATCAGCTCGGCAATCGCCTGGTGGCGCACGCCTATTCGGTGCGTTTTCCGTTTCATTTCTTTATCGTCAATAACGATGAGCTCAATGCCTTCGCCTTCTTTGGCGGCAACGTGGTGCTGCATTCGGCAATTTTCCGTTTCACCGATAATGAAAGCGAGCTCGCGTCAGTACTGTCCCATGAGATTTCTCACGTCACGCAGCGCCATCTTGCGCGCGCCATGGAAGATCAAAAGAGCAAATCGCCTTTGACCTGGGTCGGCGTATTGGGGTCTATCCTGCTGGCGATGGCCAGTCCAGAGGCCGGTATGGCCGGACTCACCGGCACGATAGCGGGCACCCAGCAAGGTATGATCAGCTTCACGCGCGCCAACGAAGAAGAGGCCGACCGCATCGGCCTACAGGTGCTGCAACGCTCGGGGTTCGACCCGGAGGCGATGCCAAACTTTCTGCAAAAGCTGGCCGATCAGTCACGTTATGCGAGTAAGCCACCCGAGATGCTGCTGACCCACCCTTTACCCGACAGCCGCCTTTCGGATGCCCGCAACCGCGCCAACCAGATGCCGCGTATCGTGGTGCAATCATCAGAGGATTTTTACTTTGCCAAGGTGCGTATCCTCGGCATGTATGGCACGGAAGATCATCCGCTGACCGACGATTATCTCAAACAACTGAGCGACGGCAATATTCGTCAGCAGAGCGCCGCACAATATGGGCGTGCAGTGCAGTTTTATAAAGCAAAAAGTTTTAATCAGGCACGAAACATCCTCGAACCGATGCTAAAAAAAGAACCCGGCAACGCCTGGTATCTCGATTTGCTGACCGATATCGACATTGACCAAAAACACGTCCCTCAGGCAATAGCCCGACTGGAAAAAGCCGATGCGGCAACCAGTAAAGACGCGGTGCTACAGCTCAATATCGCCAACGCTTATATAGAAGGCGGCGAGCTAGCCAAGGCCAGTCGTCTGCTGTACCGCTACACTTATGCTCATCCAGACGATGTGAACGGTTGGGATCTGCTGACCAAGTCGGTCGCCGAACAGGGCCTGAGGGCGCAGGAACTGGCCGCTCGGGCCGAGAGTATGGCGCTGGTCGGCCGGTTGGATCAATCGATAAGCATGCTGAGCAGCGCCAGCGCGCAGTCCAAACTCGGCAGCCTGGATCAAGCGCGCTATGATGCCCGCATCGATCAGCTGCGCCAGCTGCAAAAACGTTTTCAGCTGTATGAGAAAGGCTGAGAAGCAATAAAGGAGAAGTTTATGCAACACGATGTCGCAATTTACCACAACCCACGCTGTAGCAAGAGCCGCGAAACGCTGAAACTGCTTGAGGAGAAAGGCATCAAGCCCAACGTTATCCTCTATCTCGAGACGCCACCGTCGCTCGATACGCTGAAAAAGCTACAGCATGAGCTGGGCTTTTCGTCAGCCAGAGAGATGATGCGCACCCAGGAAGATCTGTATAAAGAGTTGAAGCTGGGGGATAAAAGTCTGAGCGAGGAGCAGCTGTTACAGGCGATTGCCGACAGTCCGCGCCTGCTTGAGCGCCCTATCGTGGTCAAGAAAGGCAAAGCGCGCCTTGGACGTCCACCTGAGCAGGTGCTTGAGATCCTGTAACGCTATCGACCGCGCAATCTTGACCCGCTACAGATTGAGCGTCTCTTTCACAAACGGGATGGTCAGTTTCCGCTGCGCGGTAATCGACGCTCGGTCGAGCTGATCGAGCGTCATAAACAGCGTACGCATTTCGCGATCCAGTCGCTTTAACAGGAAACGGCACACGTCTTCCGGTAGCTCAAAACCACGCAGTTTGGATCGCAGCTGCAACGCCTGAAGTTTTTCTTCGTCGGAGAGTGGCTGAAGCCGATAGATTTGCCCCCAGTCGAGACGCGACGCGAGATCCGGCAGGCCGAGATTAAGCTGGCGAGGAGGACGATCGCCCGTAATGAACAGTCGCGTACGCCCCGTTTCAAGGATCCGATTATAGAGGTGGAATACCGCGGCTTCCCAGGCTTCGTCACCGGCGATCCCTTCGATATTATCGATACAGACCAGCGCCAGTTGCTCCATGCCGTCTAATACCTCTGGCACAAAATAGGCGCGTTTATCGAGGGGAACGTAACCGACGGCCTCACCGCGCAGAGAAAGTTCGGCGCAGGCTGCATGCAGAAGATGGCTGCGTCCACCGCCTTCACGCGACCAGAAATAAACGTAAGTGCCGTGCTCCTGCTGCAACGCAGTTTGAATAGCGGAGAGCAGCGAGGTGTTCTCCCCCGGATAAAAACTAGCAAAGGTTTCGTCGTCGGGAAGATAAAGTGGCAGGGAAAGCTGTGCCGGTGTATTCAGAAGTACCTCAACCATAACTGGCGTGGAGACCCGACCTGTCTCGATAAAAATGTCGGAACAAAAATTTAATCGAAGAATTCTATCATAGGATCCGCGAAGAATTGAACTTTCAGCGCGCTAAACGCTGGTTAATCAGACGACAGGCCGGGTAAAAGAGCCTTTACCCGGCCTGTTTAGCCGATTAAACCGACATCAGACAGACGGCGGTGCGCGCTCGTCCGGCACGTCGATTATCTCTTCTTCGCCGCGATAGATTTCGATCACTTTAAACAGCAGGCTGAGGAATACGCCGACGATCGTCGCCAACGCCATGCCTTTCAGCTCTGCCGCGCCGATGTGAATCTTCGCGCCGCTCACGCCGATGATGAGGATAATCGAGGTCAGGATCAGGTTTTTAGGCTTGCTGTAATCAACTTTAGACTCGATAAGCACGCGGATCCCCGATGCGCCAATCACGCCGTACAGCAGCAGAGAAACGCCGCCCATGACCGGCACTGGCACCGCCTGAATTGCCGCAGCCAGCTTGCCACAGCAGGAAAGCAGGATAGCCAGAACCGCCGCGCCGCCGATAACCCAGGTGCTGTAAACCTTGGTAATCGCCATTACGCCGATGTTCTCACCGTAGGTGGTATTCGGCGTCGAACCGAAGAAGCCGGAAATCACCGTCGACAGACCGTTTGCCAGCATCGAGCGGTGCAGGCCCGGGTCACGCAGCAAATCCTTCTTGACGATGTTGGCGGTGACCACCAGATGCCCGACGTGCTCGGCGATAACCACCAGCGCGGCAGGAAGAATGGTCAGGATGGCAACCCACTCGAAACGCGGCGTATAGAAGGTTGGCAGGGCAAACCAGTGGGCTTTCTCGATGGCGGAAACGTCGACGATGCCCATGAAGTACGACAGCGCATAGCCGACCAGCACACCGATAAGAATCGGGATAATCGCCAGGAAGCCGCGGAAAAGCACGGAGCCGAGCACCGTGACCGACAGCGTCACGATAGAGATAAGCACGGTGGTGCTGTCAGCCGAGGTGCCCTCTGCCGGGAGCAGACCCGCCATATTGGCCGCCACGCCCGCCAGTTCAAGCCCGATCACTGAAACAATCGCGCCCATCGCCGCCGGCGGGAACATCACGTTGATCCAGCCGATACCGGCCTTTTTAACGATAAGCGCCACCAGGCAGAACAGCAGGCCACAGACGATAAAGCCCCCCAGCGCCGCCTCATACCCCATCGGCAGCAGGAGCAGTACCGGTGAAATAAACGCGAAGCTCGAGCCAAGATAGGCGGGAATTTTACCTTTACAGATAAACAGGTAGAGCAAGGTGCCGATGCCATTGAACAGCAGCACCGTTGCCGGATTGATTTTAAACAGAATGGGCACCAGCACGGTTGCGCCAAACATGGCAAACAGATGCTGAAGACTTAGGGGGATAGTTTGCAAAAGAGGCAGGCGTTCGCTTACCCCAATAACACGACGGGTCATGGACCGATCCTCTGTGAAATAATTAATCTCATGATTATTGCATTTCTACTCGCCAGACTCCGGGTTGCAGCCAGCGCATCTGCTGCCTGAAGTATGACGAGTAAAAAAAAGCCGACTTCTCAGTCGGCTATTGCTTACTTGGTACCAAATATCTTGTCGCCCGCGTCTCCGAGGCCAGGAATGATGTATCCCTTGTCATTCAATCCTTTATCTACGGAGGCGGTGTACAACTCAACGTCTGGATGCGCTTTCTCAAGCGCGGCAATCCCTTCCGGGGCCGCAACCAGCACCAGCACCTTAATGCTCTGGCAGCCCGCTTTCTTAAGCAGGTCGATGGTCGCAATCATCGACCCCCCGGTTGCCAGCATCGGGTCAACGACCAGCGCCAGGCGTTCTTCTATATTAGAAGCCAGCTTCTGGAAGTAAGGAACAGGTTGCAGGGTTTCTTCATCACGGTAAATGCCGACCACGCTGATGCGTGCGCTCGGTACGTGCTCCAGCACGCCTTCCATCATGCCCAGACCCGCGCGCAGGATTGGCACAACGGTGATCTTTTTACCTTTGATCTGATCAACTTCAACCGGGCCGTTCCATCCTTCGATGGTCACTGTCTCGGTTTCAAGATCGGCGGTCGCTTCGTAGGTCAGTAAGCTCCCTACCTCAGAAGCCAGTTCGCGAAAGCGTTTAGTGCTGATATCATTTTCACGCATCAGTCCCAGCTTGTGTTTTACCAGCGGGTGTTTCACTTCAACGATCTTCATTTTCTTTCTCTCCTAAGGCTGCTGACCAAAAAAATCGCGTGATTATAACGCCTTTTATTTTCAACGCCAGCGCCAATAGACTGATGTGGATCAATGGATTTGCGCATTAGACGTTGAATGTCATTTTTTGCCGTAATCTGAGTATAGATAGAGAAACATAACGAGACCCCTCGCAAACGTTTGCCTGCGCTGTTAGAATTAGGCCGCTCCATTTTCAACAACCACAAAACGCATACGTCGTGGGGATTCCGCAGTGACCGAAAAGACCTCTCTCAGCTATAAAGACGCAGGTGTGGACATCGATGCAGGTAACGCATTGGTAGACCGCATTAAAGGTGTAGTAAAACAGACTCGTCGTCCTGAAGTCATGGGCGGACTGGGTGGTTTTGGTGCCCTGTGCGCGCTGCCGCAAAAATATCGTGAACCCGTACTGGTTTCGGGGACCGACGGCGTTGGCACTAAGCTGCGTCTGGCAATGGATTTAAAACGCCACGATACCATCGGTATCGATTTGGTCGCGATGTGTGTTAACGACTTGGTTGTTCAGGGCGCAGAACCCCTGTTCTTCCTGGACTATTATGCGACGGGCAAACTGGATGTGGATACCGCAGCCAGCGTCATCACCGGCATCGCCGAAGGCTGTAAGCAGTCTGGCTGTGCACTGGTCGGTGGTGAGACCGCAGAAATGCCGGGCATGTACCACGGCGATGATTACGACGTTGCAGGTTTCTGCGTCGGCGTGGTTGAAAAATCAGAAATTATTGACGGCAGCAAAGTGCAGGACGGCGACGTTCTGGTTGCGCTGGCATCAAGTGGCCCGCACTCAAACGGCTACTCTCTGGTTCGCAAAATTCTCGAAGTCAGCAAGGCCGATCCTTTGACCACCGATCTGGCGGGCAAACCTCTGGCCGATCACCTGCTTGAGCCGACCAAAATCTATGTAAAATCAATCCTTAACCTGATTGAAAACGTAGAAGTTCACGCGATCTGCCACCTGACCGGCGGCGGCTTCTGGGAAAATATCCCACGCGTGCTGCCAGACAACACCCAGGCGATTATCGACGAATCAAGCTGGAAATGGCCGGACGTGTTCGGCTGGTTGCAGCAAAATGGTAACGTCAGCAGCCACGAAATGTACCGCACGTTCAACTGCGGCGTGGGCATGCTGGTCGCCCTGCCTGCAGAATTGGCAGAACAGGCCGTGACCCTGCTCAATGACAACGGCGAACAGGCCTGGGTTATCGGTAGCATCAAGGCTTCCGACTCAGAAGAACGCGTTATCATTAAGTAATATTCGAAGCGACGGGTACTGAGATGAAGAGGATAGTAGTTCTGGTTTCCGGGAATGGAAGCAACCTGCAGGCGGTGATTGACGCCTGCCAGCAGGGAAGAGTCAACGCAACCCTCAGTGCCGTTTTCAGTAATAAAGCGTCGGCATATGGTCTTGAACGCGCGCAGGCGGCGGGGATCCCCGCCTTTTCGCTCGATCCAAAATCCTATGCCAACCGTGAGGCGTTTGACGCCGCGCTTGCCGAAGAGATCGACGCCTATCAGCCCGATCTCGTGGTTTTGGCCGGATACATGCGTATCCTCAGCCATGACTTCGTAGCGCGTTACGCGGGGCGCATGCTGAACATCCACCCTTCTCTGCTGCCGAAATATCCCGGACTGCACACCCATCAAAAGGCCATCGACAACAATGATGCCGAACATGGGACTTCAGTGCATTTCGTAACGCAGGAGCTTGACGGTGGACCGGTGATTTTGCAGGCGAAAGTCCCTGTTTTTGAAGACGATACCGCTGAAGATTTAAATCAGCGCGTACAGACTCAGGAGCACAACATTTACCCGCTGGTCATCAGCTGGTTTGTGGACGGACGCTTATCGCTGCGCGAGGGACAGGCGATTCTGGACGGGCAAATTTTGCCTGTGGAAGGGCACGCCGCCGATTGATTCTGCTGCTGTTGTATCGAGTGTTTCTTAGAACCGGCTTATGGCCGGTTTTTTTACGCCTATAAATTGTGCAAAAACTCGGCTATAATCGCGCCTAAACTGCACAATTTAGCTTTTTATAATAGATAGACTCCCAAAAACAGAACATTAAGGAATCCCATGTTCAGCACCTCCCGCATCAGACTCCGTCCATTGGAAAAAGACGATCTGGTGTTTGTACACCGTCTTGATAATAACGCCAACGTCATGCGCTACTGGTTCGAAGAACCCTACGAAGCCTACGTCGAACTTGAAGATCTCTACGCTAAACATATCCATGACCAAAGCGAACGCCGCTTTATTACCGAATTTGAGAACACCCGCGTCGGGTTGGTCGAACTGGTTGAAATCAACCACATCCACCGCCGTGCTGAGTTCCAGATAATCATCGACCCCAATCATCAGGGGCAAGGCTTTGCCAGCGAAGCGGCCCGTCTGGCGATGGACTATGCGTTTTCCGTTCTCAACCTCTACAAGCTCTATCTGATTGTTGATAAAGAGAACGAAAAGGCGATCCACATTTATAAAAAACTGGGTTTCGAAGTCGAAGCTGAGTTGAGGGACGAATTCTTCGTCAACGGCGAATATCGCAGCGTGATCCGCATGTGTATCTTCCAGCCTGAGTTTTTAATTCGCTATAAAACCAAAGCTGCAGAAAAACCTGCTGTTGAAGCGCTGGGTGCCGGCGTTCTCTAACTCTCACCGCCCTTCTTTTCCTGTTCCCAACATTTCCAAACGATATGGATTTGTTGGGAATTATTTGGACTTTCTTGTCAATCTCTCGCAATAATGCAAGAAGATACTAGGCCCTCTCCCAAAAGGCAGCGCAGGCTCAAAATGCGTCTTGATGGGCCAGGTTTCAGGCTAAATGAACGGAGTGAAAATGGGTCAGGAAAAACTGTACATAGACAAGGAATTGAGCTGGTTATCTTTTAACGAGCGAGTTTTGCAGGAAGCGGCAGACAAGACTAATCCACTGATTGAACGAATGCGTTTTCTGGGGATTTATTCGAACAATCTCGATGAGTTCTATAAGGTCCGCTTTGCCGATTTGAAGCGCCGGATACTGATTAGCGAAGAGCAGGGTTTTATTGGTGCCTCGCGCCATCTGCTGAAGAAAATCCAGGCCAAGGTGATGCGTATCGATCAAGAGTTCGATAGCCTCTATAACGACCTGCTGTTGGAAATGGCACGCAACCAAATATTTCTAATCAACGAGCGCCAGGTTTCCGAAAATCAGCAAGCCTGGCTACGCCAGTACTTCAAGCATCATCTCCGTCAGCACATTACCCCTATTCTGGTCAATCAGGAAACCAATCTGGTGCAGTTCCTGAAGGACGACTACACCTATCTGGCGGTAGAGATTATTCGCGGCGAGAAGATTGACTACGCGCTGCTCGAAATCCCGTCCGACAAAGTTCCACGTTTCGTCAACCTGCCGCCGGAAGCCCCGCGCCGCCGCAAACCGATGATTCTGCTCGACAACATTCTGCGCTACTGCCTGGACGATATCTTCAAGGGTTTCTTCGACTACGACACGCTCAACGCCTATTCAATGAAGATGACCCGCGACGCCGAGTATGACTTGGTGACGGAAATGGAGTCGAGCCTGCTCGAGCTGATGTCGTCGAGCCTGAAGCAGCGTTTAACCGCCGAGCCGGTGCGATTTGTTTATCAGCGCGATATGCCCGACGAGATGGTTGAGCTGCTGCGTGAAAAACTCGGTATCTCGAACTACGACTCAGTCATACCCGGCGGTCGTTACCACAACTTCAAAGATTTCATCAGCTTCCCGAACGTCGGCAAGGCCAATATGGTCTATCGCCCGATGCCGCGCCTGCGTCATCTGTGGTTTGACAAATTCCGTAACGGGTTTGCCGCAATTCGCCAGCAGGACGTGCTGCTCTACTACCCTTATTACACCTTCGAACACGTGCTCGAATTGCTGCGTCAGGCGGCCTTCGATCCTAACGTGCTGTCCATCAAGATAAACATCTACCGCGTTGCTAAAGACTCGCGCATCATCGAGTCGATGATCCACGCGGCTCACAACGGCAAGAAAGTCACCGTGGTGGTTGAGCTGCAGGCGCGCTTTGATGAAGAGGCCAATATTCACTGGGCCAAACGTCTGACTGAAGCCGGTGTGCACGTTATTTTCTCCGCGCCGGGCCTGAAGATTCACGCCAAACTATTTCTTATCTCCCGACGCGAAGATGACGAAATTGTCCGCTATGCTCATATTGGGACCGGTAATTTCAATGAAAAAACGGCCCGTTTGTATACCGACTATTCGCTACTGACCGCCGACTCAAGAATCACCAATGAAGTGCGCCGCGTGTTCAACTTCATCGAGAATCCGTATCGGCCGGTCACCTTTGAACATCTGATGGTTTCACCGCAAAACTCGCGCAGCATGCTGTACGGCCTTATCGATCAGGAAATTGCCAATGCGCAGGCCGGTGAAAAAGCAGGGATCACTCTAAAAATCAATAATCTGGTCGATAAAGGCCTGGTTGACAGACTCTACGCTGCCTCTAATTTCGGGGTCAAAATCCGTCTGTTGATCCGCGGTATGTGCTCTCTGGTACCGAATCTGCCCGGCGTCAGTGAAAACATTCAGGTCACCAGTATCGTTGACCGGTACCTTGAACATGACCGGGTCTATGTTTTTGAAAATAAAGGCGATCGGAAGGTGTTTATTTCATCCGCTGACTGGATGACGCGAAATATCGATTACCGCATTGAGGTTGCCGTCGCCGTGCTCGATCCTCGTCTGAAGCAGCGCGTGCTGGATCTGCTGGCAATCCAATTTAGTGACACGGTGAAAGCGAGAATTATTGATAAAGATCTCAGTAACCGTTATGTTCCACGCGGAAATCGTCGCAAAGTGCGTGCGCAGGTGGCGATCTATGACTATTTGCACGCGTTCGAAAATGAAAATCAAAAAACCACTCACTGAGCAAGCCCGATGATTTTGGAGCCAAGACACCCATGCCGTTAAACAGCCCAATGACCGCCAAGCCACAGGAAATTGCCGCTATCGATCTGGGATCGAACAGTTTTCATATGGTGATAGCCCGCGTCGTTAACGGCGCACTTCAGGTATTAGGGCGACTGAAGCAGCGCGTCCATCTGGCCGATGGCCTAGACAGCAACAACGTTCTCAGTGAGGAGGCTATTCAGCGTGGTCTCGACTGTCTTGCGCTGTTTGCGGAACGTTTGCAGGGGTTTCCCGGCGACAACGTGACCATCGTAGGCACACACTCACTGCGTCAGGCAGTGAACGCCGAAGAGTTCCTGCAACGCGCCGCCGAGGTTATCCCTTATCCAATTGAAATTATTTCCGGTCAGGAAGAAGCCCGTCTGATCTTCATGGGCGTGGAACACACGCAGCCTGAAAAAGGGCGCAAGCTGGTCATCGATATTGGCGGCGGTTCAACCGAGCTGGTCATTGGTGAAGACTTCGAACCCCTGCTGGCCGAGAGCCGCCGCATGGGCTGTGTCAGCTTCGCGCAGCTGTTCTTCCGCGGCGGCGAGATTAACCGCAGCAACTTCAAGCGTGCGCGCCTCGCGGCAGCGCAAAAGCTCGAGACGCTGGCATGGCAGTACCGCCTGCAGGGTTGGCAGTACGCGCTAGGCGCATCGGGGACGATTAAAGCGACTCACGAAGTGCTGGTCGAGATGGGCGAAAAAGACGGGCTTATCACCGCCGAGCGTCTGGAAATGCTGGCCGATGAAGTGATGAAGTACAAAAACTTCAGCGCCCTGAGCCTGCCGGGACTGTCGGAAGACCGCCAGTCGGTATTTGTACCGGGTCTGGCCATCCTCTGCGGCGTGTTCGATGCGCTGGCTATTAAAGAGCTGCGCCTCTCCGACGGCGCGCTGCGAGAAGGCGTGCTGTATGAAATGGAAGGCCGTTTCCGTCATCAGGATATCCGCAGCCGGACCGCGAAAAGCCTCGCCGACCACTATAACATTGACCGCGAACAGGCTCGTCGCGTTCTGGAAACGACAGAAACGCTGTACACCCAATGGCTGGCGCAAAACCCGAGTCTGGCGCAGCCGCAGCTCGAGTCGCTGCTCAAATGGGCTTCGATGCTGCATGAGGTTGGGTTGGGTATCAACCACAGCGGCATGCATCGCCATTCTGCCTATATCCTGCAGAACTCGAACCTGCCGGGCTTCACTCAGGAGCAGCAGACGCTGCTGGCGACGCTGGTTCGCTTCCAGCGCAAGGCAATCCGCCTTGATGACCTGCCGCGCCTGAACCTGTTCAAGAAAAAGCACTACCTGCCGCTGATTCAGCTGCTGCGTCTGGGCGCGTTGCTCAATAACCAGCGTCAGTCCACCACGCAGCCTGAAACCCTGCGTCTGCACACCGACGACAACCACTGGACGCTGTGTTTCCCTGCCGGATTCATGGCGCAGAACAACCTGGTGCTGTTAGACTTTGAGCGTGAACAGAACTACTGGAGCGACGTAACCGGCTGGAAGCTGATGCTCGAGGAAGAAGAGGCAGACGAAGAAGAAGACAAGAAAGAAGAGCAGAAGTAAGCGCTCTTCTCCTGGCCGTGCGCGGTGCCATTGATGTGGCCGTGCACGGCTGACGCACTACGGATTGACCCACGTCTCAGGCACAAGAAGCTGTGACAAAGGCTGTCGTTGCCCCACCCACTCCCCCTGCATATAATCGACGCCCATCTGGCGCAATGCCTCCTGCTGTTCCTCGCTATCAACCTGTTCTGCCACCACCGCCATGCGTTTAACCCGCGCCACCTGGCAGATTGAGGTAATAACGCACTTGTCTAAGGCGTCGGTGAGCATGTGACGGACAAAGCTGCCGTCTACCTTAATCACATCCGCCTCGACCTGCTTCAGGCGATCGTAGGTAGTGTAACCTTTGCCGAAGCCGTCAAGCGCAATACGGCAACCAAACTGGCGCAGATTTCTGAAGGCCTTCATCACGTAGCTAATATCCTGCAACAGGCAGGACTCTTTCATCTCCAGCAAAATCTGATAAGGCTCAACCTGATGCTGGGTCATCAGTAGCTTGAACTCCTGACAAAATGAGGGACGATAAAGCGTAGAGGATGAAATTTTTAACGCAATTCGCATGCTGGGCAACTGCGCTCGTTGACGGTCGATATACGCCAGCGCCTGCTTAATGACCCAGATATCCAGCTGATAGTCTAGGCCAAACTCCTGCACAACGGGCAGGAATAAGTCGTCGGGAATCGACCGGCCATCGTTACCCAACAGGCTTGGAACAATCTCCTGATAAGTATCCCCCCGGACGCCGTTAATCGGCTGGGCAAGCAGCACAAACCTGTCCTCGTCCAATGCGCGCTGAATCAAATGCAGCAGCTCGACTTTAGTTTCAATATCGGCCTGCATCTGACTGTACTCGCTCTTTTTATGCTCCAGCTCACCGGTCACCAGTGAGACCTCGGCGATGCCGCTCAGCTCGCCGAGCAGGCTATGCAAATGCACCACAGGCGGATAAATCAGGCACCATGCGAGGCCAATATTGGGATGCACCGGCAGACCGTTCCAGATCAAACGGAAATTTTTGATGCACTGCTGAAGCTGTTCGAGTTTGTCTTGTGCTCCTTCAGGATTGAGGCGCAGAACCAGATCGTGCCCCGGTAAATGATAGATGCCTTCATCCGGTTGCAGGTAGGGACGCAGAGCGAAGACCAGCTGCTGTTTAAACTGAATGCGTAACCGCATGCCATAGTTTTTGCTCAGCACGTCCATCTGCGCCACGCGGACGAAACAGAGCACGGAGCGCGGAAAAAGCTTCACGTCGCGGCTAAACGCCCGCAGGTTGGCCAGACCGACAACCGGATCGAGCAACGCTAATTGACTCACCTTGCGCATTAAAATACGCTCACGAGACGCACTTGCCGAGACCAGCAGCAGACACAGCGTAAAGCCAAACATCAGAGCAGAAATAAAGGTCAGATGATTAAGCAGATCGCTGTTATCAACAAACCCCTGATAATGTTTGAATAATATGATCAGCGCTATTGACCAGACCAGCGTAATAAAATGATAGCCATATCGCTTCGCACCCAACAGCATAACCGGTAATAATAGGGTCAGTGTGTAATCACCCAGCAACATGTCAGCAGGATCATCATGTAAACTGCGGGTGCAAAGTAAAATCACCAGTAACACCAGGGTTGATGCCCAAAGAATAAATTCGGTGACCTGAATATCAACCGCGCGCTGGCGGGTAAATTTCTGCCACAGTACGCGCCAATAAGACGGCTTGCAGGCGACGCGCAGCAGCATATAAAAAAGATGTCCGCACAGCGAAATACCGAGCATTATTCCCTGATAATTTATCAAGGTGCGCAGCGTCATCACATTTTTATCCGCCAGCCCTAAATAATCGGGCAGTCTTCCGCTCTCGACAACCATTTGCAAAATGATAATAAATAGGGTCGGCAGGATGATGACTAGCCAGATTAGTCTGGGGAAGGAATGATACAGCAGGCCGAAGGAGGCGGTTGCACGCCTGCGGGTATGAAAGCGATATCCAGCCCAGGCCAGACAAAGGGGCAGCAGGTAGACCAGCGTCAAAATGAGGCTTGTCTTAGCCTCGAGATCAAAGAAGTCGCGTAAAAAAAGTGCCAAAGCGATCCCCGGCAGCGCACGCCAGTCGAATATCATCAGCAGTGCGACGCAGGCCGCCAGCGGTAAATACAGCAGGTAAGTGCGCCCATCGTCCAGCAACAGCATGGCAGAAAGCCAAGAGGCAAGAGGAATAATGGCCAAAGCACAAAGCAGGGAAATTCCCCACCGGCGACAGGAAGACCCGTTCGGCGTTATTAACTTTTTACTCAGTCGGGCCATAATGAATTAATCATGTATTATAGAGGTAATAATCTGTTCATTTTAAATACAAGCTAGCCCCTCCCTCTTGATGACGATCAATAAAAATAATTTCATTTAAATTAAATAAAATCCTTAGACTTTTTATGTTTAAAAAACAAAGAACTAAGATTCATCAAGCTAAGGAGTAAAATTCCCCTTAAAATAAATATAAGGGAAAAATAAGGCTGCTATTTATATATATTTTAAATACCACTCTCTACGGTCCGTTTTAGCTAGATGATCCTGGCATTCTGCTATATATTAAACATACATTATAGAGACCATTGTTTTACTATTTCGGAGCTCATCGGCCCACTTCAGATAGACTAAAGAAGCCACTATGCGTAAAAAATACAACATCAAGATGACCAGAATTATTCTGACGATCAGCTTTATTATCCTGTTTGGTCGCCTCATCTATGCCGCGATCGGGTCCTATTCCCATCATAAAAATCAGCAGCAGGCCCAGATTGAACAACCCGTGACACACGTTTCGTCACAAGACTCGTCAGAAAAAGCGCCCTAATTGTTGGTCATTTTGTTGGTATTTCGCCCCAGCAATTTTGTTTACAGATAGCAGAAGGACTCTGAATGTCAGCAGCAAAACCGCAGAACCACTCTCAGAAATTGGCGGAAGTTCGTCACCATATCCTTGATTTACTGCTTAATAATGATGATTTAGCCGACAGTATTCTCGGCGAAAAAACCACAGACCCGCGCAACACCTTGCTGATGGACCAAACCGCGGATCTTAGCGCCAGCGTCGCCACCCTGCACGCCGCCGACCTCGCCGATATTCTTGAAGCTCTGCCTGAACACCAGCGTCTGGCGCTGTGGAGTCTGGTCGAACCCTCGGTGCGCGGCAAGGCGCTGGTCGAGGTTTCGGAAACCGTATGGGACAGCCTGATTGAGGAGATGAGCGACAGAGACCTGCTCCGCGCCATCGCCTATCTGGATCTCGACGATCAGGTTTATCTGGCCGAATACCTGCCGCGTGACCTGACCGGCCGCGTCCTCACCTCGCTGGAGCCCCGCCTGCGTGACAAAGTCCGCGAGGTGATGAAATTCGGCAAGAGCTCGGTGGGCAGAATCATGGATTTCGAGCTGTTGACTATTCGCCCGGACGTCACGCTTGCCGCCGTGCAACGTTATCTGCGCTTTCGCAAAATCATTCCTAAAGGCAGCGACAAACTGTTCGTCACCGACCGCAATAACCTGCTGCTGGGTGAACTGCCGTTGACCACCGTGCTGCTCAATGCGCCGCTGCAACGGGTTGAGGAGGTCATGAACGACGATCCGACCACTTTCAGCCCAGACGACAAAGCCGACGACGCGGCCAGCGCTTTTGAACGATACGACCTGATAACCGCTCCGGTCGTAGACCTGAAAGGCAAGCTGATGGGCCGCCTGACGGTCGAGTCGATTGTTGATTTCGTTAACGAAGATTCAGACGCTAACCTGCGCCGTATGGGCGGTATCAGCCGGGAGGAAGACGTCTTTTCCCCGGTCGGCAAGGCGGTGAAAAATCGTTGGGCGTGGCTCGCCATTAACCTGTGTACCGCCTTTGTTGCCTCAAGGGTGATTGGGTTGTTTGAGCACACGATTTCCGAGCTGGTCGCGCTGGCGGCGCTGATGCCCATCGTTGCCGGTATCGGCGGCAACACCGGTAATCAGACCATTACGATGATCGTGCGCGGACTGGCGCTGCATCAGGTTCAGTTAAGCAATATGCCGTTCCTGCTGTTGAGGGAACTTGGCGTAGCCTTGATAAACGGGCTTATCTGGGGCGGTTTGATGGGTGTCGTCACCTGGCTGCTGTACGGCAATATGGCGATGGGCGCAGTCATGACGTTAGCAATGGTGCTGAATTTACTGGTGGCTGCACTGATGGGGGTGTTGATTCCGCTGACGATGGTGCGACTCGGGCGTGACCCGGCGCTGGGCTCCAGCGTGATGATTACGGCACTCACTGACACCGGCGGATTCTTTATCTTCCTCGGACTGGCGACAATCTTCCTGCTTTAATTCGCTTACAAGCCGCTCCCTGAAATTCAGGGAGCGATGTGGTCTATCCCAACATACTCGCAGCTAACTTTCCCGAACACGCACTCAGGGCGGGTTAGCCGTGGGTTTTCATACCGGCTGCGAACATCAGGATGTGGAAGGCACTGGCCACGACTAAAAGGGCTAAAACGCTGCCGCCGTAGATAAGCACTAACCAGGAAATCTTTTTCCAGAAGGAGACGCTTTTCGCCGGAACGGTTTTGTCATCCATCTGTTGAATTGTAATAAGACTTTTCATTCAGTCCTCCAATCTTTTAAACATAAGGGGCAAGGCTCGCCCTGCCCCTTTAATCATAACTTCACTACGTTATCAGTGGTAACCCTGGTCCGGCGTGACTTTGCCGCGGAACACATGGTAGCCCCAGAAGGTGTAGAACAGGATGATTGGGATAATGATCAGCGCACCCACCAGGATGAAGCCCTGACTTGCTGGTGGCGAAGCGGCCTGCCAGAAAGTGATGGACGGTGGAATAATGTTTGGCCATACGCTGATACCCAAACCGCTATAACCCAGGAATACCAGTACCAGAGTCAGAATAAACGGCGAGTAGTGTGCATTACGGTTAACCGCTTTCACAATAAAGAAGGACACCAGCAGAACCAAAACAGGCACTGGCAGGAACCAGAACAAGTTAGGTGTGCTGAACCAACGGTGTGCGATGTCGGCGTGAGTCATTGGCGTCCAGATACTGACGACTGCCAATACTGCAAGCAGTACGAACAGCAGTGGCTTAGCCAGGTCATGCATACGCTGTTGCAGGCTGCCTTCAGTTTTCAGGATAAGCCAGGTACAACCCAGCAGAGCGTAGGCAACAATCAGGCCCAGCCCGCAGAACACGGTAAACGGCGTCAGCCAGTCCATCGCACCGCCAGCGTAGACGCGGTTAACCACCGGCAGACCGTCGATGAAGGCGCCCAGAACCACACCCTGACAGAAGGTCGCTATTACGGAACCCCAAATGAAGGATTTGTCCCAGATGTGACGCTTCTCTTCGCTCGCCTTGAAACGGAACTCAAAGGCAACACCACGGAAGATCAGGCCAAACAGCATGATAGTCAGCGGCATGGCCAGCGCGTCAAGGATGACCGAGTAAGCCAGTGGGAACGCACCATAAAGGCCCGCACCACCCAGCACCAGCCAGGTTTCGTTGCCGTCCCAAACAGGGGCAACGGTGTTCATCATAACGTCACGGTCTTCGCTCTTTTTAACGAACGGATACAGCAGACCAATACCTAAATCGAAACCATCCATAACGACATACATCATGATGCCGAATACGATAATGACGAACCAGATCAACGGTAAATCGATACCCATTATCAGCTCCTTAACTTAATTTTTCATCTACAGCAGACAGAGGACGAGCTGGGGTACGTTGTTTACCCGGGCCACCATCTTCATGATGTTCGCCTTCGTGCTCCTGAGGACCTTTCTTGATCAGACGCATCATGTAGCCGTAGCCGACGCCAAATACTGAGCAATAGATAACAACAAAGGCAATCAGGGTAATGCTCATGTGTACAACACCGTGCGCTGAAACAGCGTCTTTGGTACGTTGCAGACCATAAACAACCCAAGGCTGACGACCCACTTCAGTGGTGATCCAACCCGCCAGCAGAGCAATCAGACCAGAAGGTCCCATGCACAGCATGAAGCGCAGGAAGGTTTTGTTGGTGTAAAGGGTACCGCGTTTACGCATCCACAGACCGACGAAGCCAGACAGGATCATCAGCATACCCAGACCCGCCATGATGCGGAATGTCCAGAAGATGATGGTAGAGTCAGGACGGTCTTCTTTCGGGAATGACTTCAGCGCAGGGATCTGCTTGGTCAGACTGTGCGTCAGGATGATGCTTCCGAGATCGGGAATTTCAATCTTGTACTTAGTCTCTTCGGCGGTCATGTCAGGCCAGCCTACCAGCACCAGCGGAGATGGCTTGTCATCTGGATTTTCCCAGTGGCCTTCAATCGCTGCGATTTTAGCAGGTTCGTATTTCAGGGTGTTCAGTCCGTGCGCATCGCCCACCACTGCCTGAATAGGAGACACGATCAGCGCCATCCACATTGCCATGGAGAACATTTTACGTGTTGCAGGCGTGTTGTTTCCGCGCAGCAGGTGGTAAGCAGCAGAAGAAGCCACGAAGAATGCAGATGCCAGGAACGCCGCAATACTCATGTGGAACAAGCGGTACGGGAATGACGGGTTGAAAATAACTTTCAGCCAGTCAACTGGAACAATCAGGCCGTTAACGATGCTATAACCCTGCGGCGTGTGCATGAAGCTGTTCGACGCCAGGATCCAGAAGGTTGAGATGATAGTTCCCAGAGCAACCATGCAGGTGGAGAAGAAGTGCAGACCAGGTCCAACACGATTCCAACCAAACAGCATAACGCCCAGGAAGCCAGCCTCCAGGAAGAACGCGGTCAGTACTTCATAGGTCAACAGGGGACCGGTGATGTTACCCGCGAAGTCAGAGAATCCACTCCAGTTGGTACCAAATTGATAGGCCATGACCAGACCAGAAACCACGCCCATACCGAAGTTTACGGCGAAGATTTTGGACCAGAAATGATACAGATCACGATAGGAATCTTGTTTAGTTTTTAGCCAGAGCCCTTCAAGGACAGCCAGAAAACTCGCCAAACCTATGGTGATCGCCGGGAAAATAATGTGAAACGACACTGTAAAGGCGAACTGGGTCCTTGCAAGATCCAGTGCAGTTAAGCCAAACATGGCATTACCTCAGATTGCATAGAAAGTTTCATAAGACAGACAGTCAGTTTGTTCGAAAAAAAGTCACAGCAGTCCAGATGCCAAAGCAGCACCCAATAACCAAGAGACTAAAATAAAATCAAATTTTTGTGGCGAGCCACGGGTAAAACACGATGTCTGTATGTATAAACGCAGGTGATCAGTTAAAACGGTGGAGCGCGGGGTTGAAACTCCAACTGTTTAAAGAAGCTCAACAGCGGAGAATCGAAATGTTCTCTGGGTACGAAAGCACTGAGATTACCCGACCACTGAAGCATTACATTTCCCAAGCTAATTATAGACAACTGGTCAATTAATGCACAATGAGAGCAAGGTAAATCTTCATGCACCGAGACATCATTCGCCGACGCGTTCAACTGCATTTGCATGCGGCTGAGTTGTTCTGAGATTGATGACTGATGGTCCTTCATACCGGTTGCAATGACTCTATTTGCCCCTGATACAAAGCTCTCTACCGAACCCGTCGCGACAGACGTTTTCGCAGCGCCCATACTAAAGTGGTCCAGAGATCGGGAGATCGCTGGCGTCAGCATTAATATGAGGATCGCGAAGATACCCCACCACGCAGGTGAGAAACTTCGAGAAGAATTGATCAGGATTAAAGACACATTTAGCCTAATGCAGTAGAGACAATTTCGGTTCGTATGAATTGTACGTGTATTTCTTTAAAATGTTAAAAAACTTTCGGCCACTTTGTGCGGTTTTTTGATTTCAAATCCTGACGATGTAAATAGGATTTCATTTATTTAATAACTGCATCCTTACAGACATCATGGGATAACATTTATTACCATCAAATTTAACAATTGATTATTCTGGTTTCCAATTCGGGCTATTCCAAATAAGTAACGTAGCGTAACTTCTCCAGGGTTTCCAAATTTCGGCATAGCGATTTATTGTTCCAGGCGTCATATTTGGGAACCGCTGCTTTATTAAATAGTCGCTGTGTAAAAAGAGGTCTCTCTCGCCCCAGGCGCGCATAGCAATGTAGCTGGCGGTCCAGCCGCCGATCCCCGGCATCGCCAGCAGCTGCTTCATCCCCTGCCGTGCATCGGTAATGCCGTAGAGCGGCAACTCCCCGTTTTCTATCGATTTTGCCAGATTAATCAGGCATGCCGCACGCTTGGCCTGCACGCCGAGGGCGCGCAGCGCATCCACTTCAAGTGCTGCTACGCGGGCCGGGGTGGGAAACAAGTGCGTCAACGCTTCGTAGGGCGTATCAACCGTCTCGCCGCACAGCCTGGCCAGTCTGGTGCAGAAGGTTGCCGCCATCTTGACGCTGACCAGCTGGCCAAGAATGGCGCGGACCGCAAGCTCGAAGCTGTCGATACAGCCGGGCAAGCGCAGCCCCGCCGCCTCTTCCGCTAATGGCCCCAGTGCCTGCGCGATGGCCTGTGGGTCAGCGTCCAAATCCAGCAGATTGCGCACTCTTCGTTTTACCGTCTCGATGTGTGGCACGAGAGAAGGAGAGACCTCCAGCTCAACGGCGTGCAGGCTTTCCCGGGGCCGCCAACTGAGCCAGCCGCTGACGCTTAAATCCTCTTCCTTTATTGCCAGCGTTCTTTTATAGCTGAAACCTTCGGGCCCCTGGTCGTCAAACTGTTCAATGCCTGCGAGCGCCCTCGCCCCGAGAAAGGCGGTCATCCAGCCCCAGTCATAAGGAGGATTATAAGGAAGGAGATATTTTGCGTTGGCCACCGGGAAGTCCTTAATAAATGGTTAACATCAGACAGATTAATAAATGTAGCCTACGCGGCGCGAAGGCCTGCATCAGCGCCGTAGAGTCATCATTAGCTAAAGATTGTCTTAGTCAACAGCCTTTAATGAAATATGACCGGACGATAGGGTTAGAGTTATTCGTTAATTGTGAATATTTTGTTTTATCAAGTTAAATAATATAGGCGGTTTATTTGAGCAATGAAATCATCGGCGATAAAAAATGCCGCTAATTTGTTCGCAGCCGGGGTCTTTTTTATCCGTCATTTGTTAACAACCCTTCTTCCCTCTTTATCTCCTACTTCCTTCTTGCCTGCCGGCAACGACTCCGGTAAAGTCGCCCCCCTTCTTTGGCATGGGGAACCGTGATGTTTATTGGATTTGACTACGGTACGGCGAATTGCTCCGTCGCCGTGATGCGTGACAACGACGCAGAACTTTTGGCGTTAGAAAATGGCGATGCTTATTTGCCTTCCATGCTTTGTGCACCGACGCGTGAAGCAGTCAGTGAATGCTTGCATCGTCACTGGCAGGTACCAACGGGCAGCGATGAGAATCAGCAGCTGTTGCGCCGCAGCATGAGCTTCAACCGTGAAGAAGATATTCAGGTCAATAGCAACAGCGTGCACTTCGGTCTACAGGCGCTGGCGACCTATATGGAAGATCCGGAAGACGTTTACTTCGTGCGATCGCCGAAGTCGTTCCTCGGGGCCAACGGCCTTAAGCCGCAGCAGATAGCTCTGTTTGAAGACCTGGTCTGCGCCATGATGTTCCACATCAAGCGCCAGGCCGAATCGGTGGTACAGCAGACCATCGAGCAGACCGTGATTGGTCGCCCGATCAACTTCCAGGGTATGGGTGGCGAAGAAGCCAACCGTCAGGCGCAGGGTATCCTTGAACGTGCCGCGGCGCGTGCCGGTTTCCGCGATGTGGCCTTCCAGTTCGAGCCGGTCGCAGCGGGTCTGGACTTTGAGGCTACGCTGACCGAAGACAAAACCGTGCTGGTGGTCGATATCGGCGGCGGTACCACCGACTGCTCCGTGCTGTTGATGGGACCGAGCTGGCGCGGCAAGGCTGAGCGTCAGCACAGCCTGCTGGGCCATAGCGGCTGCCGCGTAGGCGGTAACGATCTGGACATCATGACCGCTTTCAAACAGCTGACCCCGCAGTTTGGCATGGGCAGCGAATCACAGAAAGGCATCGCGATGCCGTCATTGCCCTTCTGGAATGCGGTTGCCACCAACGACGTTCCCGCGCAGCAAGATTTCTACAGCGTGGCAAACGGCCGTATGCTTCGCGACATGATCCGTGATGCGGCGAATCCCGATCAGGTTAAACGCCTGCTGAAGGTCCACCAGCAGCGCCTGAGCTACCGTCTGGTGCGGGCGGCGGAGGAGAGCAAGATTGCGCTGTCCGAACGCCAGAGCGTTACCGCCGCATTGGACTTTATCGAGTCGGGTCTGGCGGAAAGCATCAGCCAACAGCAGCTCAGCGAAGCCATCGCGCAGCCGCTGGAACGCATTCAGGAGCAGGTCAGCCTTGCGCTTGCCAGCAGCGACATCAAGCCGGACGTCATCTATCTGACCGGCGGTAGTGCGCGCTCACCTCTGTTGCGTACAGCATTGCAGGAACAGCTGCCGGGTATCCCGCTGGTCGGGGGCAACGATTTTGGCTCGGTTACCGCCGGTCTGGCGCGCTGGGCGCAAACGCTGTTCCGTTAACAGCGACCGACCGCCTGATAAAAGAAAAGCGCCAGACTCACGTCGGCGCTTTTCTTGTTTATTAACCGGCTAACCGGTCAAAACCAGGCATTACTTCCAGGCACTGGCCTTATCCAGAGCCTCGATGTCGCCTTTGTCGAGTTTCAATTTGGTGGCCAGAGAGAGATCCTCAAGCTGCTTCAACGAGGTGGCACTCACGATAGGCGCGGTGATGCTCGGACGCGCAATCAGCCAGGCCAGCGAAACCTGCGTCGGAGACGCGCGGTGTTTCTCGGAAATTTCATCCAGCGCCTGAATGATTTTGTGCCCGCGATCGTTAAGGTACTTTTCAACCACACCGCCGCCGCGCTTACTCTTAGTGGCGTCTTCCTTGCTGCGGTATTTACCCGACAGGAATCCGCTCGCCAGCGAATAGTAGTTGATCACGCCAACGTCATTGTCGGTCACCACTTTCTCCAGACCTGACTCATAGTCTTTGCGGTCGTAGAGGTTGTACTCGGGTTGCAGCGTCTCGTAACGCGCCAGACCCTGCTCTTTGGAAACTTTCAGCGCCTCGGCGAAGCGGGTCGCCGAATAGTTGGAGCCGCCGATGGCACGAACCTTACCTTCTTTGATCAGTTCATCGAAAGTGGCCAGCGTGTCGGCTAACGGAGTGTCTTCGTCATCTTTATGCGCCTGATACAGGTCGATGTAGTCCGTTTGCAGACGCTTGAGCGAGTTTTCAACCGACTGTCTAATGTAGCTCGGGGACAGGCCTTTTTGACCGTCGCCCATCTCCATGCCCACCTTGGTCGCCAGAACAATTTTATCGCGCTTGCCGCTCTTCTTCAGCCAGTTACCGATGATGGTCTCCGACTCACCGCCCTGATTACCCTCGGCCCAGCGAGAGTATACGTCGGCAGTATCGATAAAATTAAGTTGGTGTTCCAAAAGCGCATCAAGAACGCTGAAAGAGGTCGATTGGTCGATAGTCCAGCCAAATACGTTGCCGCCAAAGGTCAGCAAAGGAACCTGGATACCGGAACGACCCAATTCTCTTTTACTCATCATGCTCTCCTTTTTCTGATGACTTACTATGAATGAAGAATTTGATTAGCCTGCAAATCACAGTACTAACCTTAGCACCTTGAGCCGATAATACTCAGTCATCATCACCCGGTTTTATTGTCACAGAATGAAAGGGACTCCTTATTTCCTCCATTTTTTCACCCCCGAGATTCGCTAAACTGTGCAACGATGTGAAGGTGATTTCTGCTCGCTAAAATAAAAAATCAACGAATCAGAACGTTGAATGAAGTCCGCCAAGGAAGGCGTTAACGTAAAAGTCCGGATTTCTAGGGTCGACGCGGGTGCTCTATCCGCTTATGCTTTTATTCTCTGTCTATTTCCACGGGTATTCGGTAAGCCAGAAAAGCTGAATCAACGCAGTGAGCAATAACCTCAATTTAGGCACTATTTATTATTGGGCACGACAAATCGATGACTGAGGCTACAGGAACCACCCTACCTATTTCAGTGCGCTGGCAGCTATGGATTGTCGCCTTCGGCTTCTTTATGCAGTCCCTCGACACCACCATCGTCAACACCGCCCTGCCTTCGATGGCCTTAAGCCTCGGCGTGAACCCGCTACACATGCACAGCGTGGTGGTTGCCTACGTGCTCACCGTGGCGGTGATGCTGCCCGCCAGCGGCTGGCTGGCCGACAAGGTTGGCGTCAAATGGGTGTTCTTCTCGGCCATCGTGCTGTTTACCCTCGGCTCACTGCTCTGCGCGCAGTCGACCACGCTGCAACAGCTGGTGATGTCGCGCGTGCTGCAAGGAGTCGGCGGTGCGATGATGGTGCCGGTCGGGCGGCTGACGGTACTCAAGATAGTGCCACGCAGTGAATACATGGCGGCCATGACCTTCGTCACCCTGCCCGGACAGATTGGCCCGCTGATGGGCCCGGCGCTCGGCGGTTTTCTGGTGCAGTACGCCAGCTGGCACTGGATCTTCCTGATTAACCTGCCCGTGGGGCTGGCAGGCGCTATCGCCACGCTCACGCTGATGCCAAACTACAAGATGCAGACGCGGCGCTTCGACATCAGCGGCTTTGTCATGCTGGCGGTCTGCATGGCAACCCTCACGCTGGCGCTGGAAGGAAACAAAGGCCTGGGCCTTTCGCCGCTGACGCTGGTCGCCCTGGTCATCGTCGGTGCGGCGGCGCTCGGCGCTTATTGGCTGCACGCGCGCGGCAATCTCTCGGCGCTTTTTTCGCTGCGCCTGTTTCACACCAAAACCTTTTCCATTGGGCTAACCGGCAGTTTCCTCGGCCGCATCGGCAGCGGCATGCTGCCGTTTATGACGCCGGTATTCCTGCAACTGGGAATGGGCTTTACCCCGTTCCACGCGGGGCTAATGATGATCCCGATGGTGCTCGGCAGCATGGGGATGAAACGTATTGTCGTCAGGCTGGTCAATAAGCTCGGCTATCGCCGGGCGCTGGTGAGTGCCACGCTGCTGCTTTCTGTAATAACCCTTTGCATGCCGCTGGTCGCCATTTACGGCGCCTATTGGATGATCCCGGTGGTGCTGTTCTTCCAGGGCATGGTCAACTCTCTGCGCTTCTCATCGATGAATACGCTGACGCTCAAAGATTTACCGCCGCGTCTTGCCAGCAGCGGTAACAGCCTGCTGTCGATGATTATGCAGCTTTCCATGAGTCTGGGGGTGAGCGTAGCCGGCATTCTGATTGGCCTGTTTGCCCATCAGCAGATAGACCCCGGCAGCGACGCGATGCAAAGCGCCTTCATTTATTGCTATTTCTGCATGACGCTTATCATTGCCTTCCCAGCGTGGATTTTCCTGCGCGTACCGGACGAATCGCAAACCAACGTCATCCTTGATCGCCGCCACAACGCCACGGCCTCCTCCGACCCAGCGAGAAAATCATGAAACCAGGTATCACCGCCAAGCTGTTTCTGGCCATCTTTCTCACCAGCAGTCTGGTGATGGTCACCATGAACTGGGGCGTTCGAATGAGCTTCGAGCGGGGCTTCATCGACTATATCCGCCACGGCAACGAGCAGCGGGTGGAGATGATCGCCGACTATCTTCAGCAGCAGTACGAGCAGCACGGCAACTGGGATTTCGTTAAAAATAACGATAAAGCCGTCTACCAGATGATGCACACCTTCGACCAGAACGACGAAAACAGTCAGATTTTGCCACCGGTCGGCTGGCGGACAAAATTCTGGATACTCGACAGCAGCAATCAGCGCATCGCCGGTTCCGAGTCGGATATCCCGCCCGATTTGGTCGGCACCGGGCGACAAATGAGGGTCAAAGGCGAGCTTATTGGCACCGTAGTCTCCACCCCCGCCGAGCGCCTGACCCGCAATGCCGACATCAACTTTGACCAGCAGCAGAGACGCACCAGCTGGATAATCATGGGTTTCACCACGCTGCTTGCCGCCGCCGTCACCTGGCTGCTCTCGCGCGGCATGCTGGCGCCGGTGAAAAGGCTGGTCAAAGGCACCCATCAGCTGGCCGCCGGTGATTTCAGCAGCCGGGTCGAGGTGGGCACTCAGGATGAACTCGGCAAGCTGGCGCAAGACTTTAACCAACTGGCGATGACGCTGGAAAAAAATGAGCAGATGCGGCGCGCCTTTATGGCCGATATCTCGCACGAGCTGCGCACGCCGCTGGCGGTGCTGCGCGGTGAGCTCGAGGCAATACAGGACGGCGTGAGGAAAATGTCAATGGAGTCGCTGGCCTCGCTACAGTCCGAGGTCGCCATCCTGACCAAGCTGGTTGACGACCTCTACCAGCTGTCGCTGTCCGACGCGGGCGCGTTGGCCTACCGCAAGGAAGAGACCGACGCCGTGCATCTGATTCAACTGGCCGAGGCCGCCTTTCGCGAACGCTTCCACGCCAAGCAGCTGCATCTGACCAGCACGCTGCCCGACAAGGCGCCGATATTTGGCGATCCGCATCGGCTTTCCCAACTGTTTAATAATCTGCTTGAAAATAGCCTGCGCTATACTGATTCAGGTGGCGGTCTGGATATTATCGCCACCCGTCGTGACAAGTGCCTACAGGTTTATTTTCAGGACAGCGCACCGGGGCTGAACGAAGAGCAGCTTCTGCGGATATTTGAGCGTTTTTACCGTACAGAAGGATCGCGTAACCGCGCCAGTGGCGGTTCCGGTCTCGGGTTGGCTATCTGCCAGAACATCGTCGAGGCCCACGGAGGTAAAATCAGAGCCGAGCATTCTCCAACGGGTGGCATCAGGATTATCCTGCAGCTGCCACTTTCACTTCCTAGCGGACAAAGAATGTAATGAATGAATTCGCCCATGCGGAAGCACAACCGCTTAAAATTTTGATCGTTGAAGATGAACCCAAGCTCGGCCAACTGCTGGTGGATTACCTACAGGCTGCGGGCTATGCCACCGAGTGGCTGACCAACGGCAACGACGTGGTGCCGCTGGTGCAGAGCAATCCACCGACCATGATCTTGCTTGACCTGATGCTGCCCGGCAGCAGCGGGCTTAGTATCTGCCGTGATATCCGGCAGTTTTCTGATATTCCAATCATGATGGTGACGGCGAAAACCGAAGAGATCGACCGCCTGCTCGGGCTTGAGATAGGTGCCGATGACTATATCTGCAAACCTTACAGCCCGCGCGAAGTCGTGGCACGCGTTAAAACCATTTTGCGTCGCTGCTACCGCCCGAACGAACCGATGGCCGACGGCGTAGGGCTACACATCGACGAAGGCTGTTTCCAGGCACATTATCAGGGCGTTGAACTGGACCTGACTCCCGCCGAATTCCGCCTGCTCAAGACGCTGTCGATAAAACCGGGCTACGTGTTCACTCGTGAAGCGTTGCTAAACAATCTGTACGATGATTACCGCGTGGTGACCGACAGGACCATCGACAGCCACATCAAAAATCTTCGCCGCAAGCTGGAGTCTATCGACGGTGACAAGGCGTTTATCCGCGCCGTCTATGGGGTAGGCTACCGATGGGAAGCAGATCCTTGTCGGTTAACATAAGTCTGCTGCATATGTCACAAATTCATCTGAAAATCTAAAGTAACGGGTTTTTCCTGCGGTTGAAAATTAACCATTGGCTATAATGAGTGATGGATTATTCAACTACTGGAGGTACCTTTATGGCGACGGGTCACTATGATCTTAAAAAAGCGAAGAACGGACAGTTTCACTTTAACCTGAAGGCCGGTAACGGAGAAGTTATCCTTAGCAGCGAAATGTACGCCAGCAAAGCGTCTGCTGAGAATGGAATTACTTCTGTGCAAATCAATGCCGCCGACGAAGGACAATATGAGATCAAGCCCAGTAAAGACGGGCAGCACTATTTTGTGCTGCGGGCAAAAAATCATCAGGTCATTGGCGTCAGTGAAATGTACACAGCTGCAAGTGCTGCTCAAAAGGGCATGAAGTCGGTAGTCCAAAATGGTCCGAGTACGGACATTCGCGATCTGACGACTCATCACTAGCTAAACTTGAGCACCTTGGTGTGAAACTCGGTGTGAAATACGACGCTGCCCCGTAAAGGCAGCGTCAATAGTTTTAAAGAAGTTGATCTGCATCATTCCAACCGCAAATAGCCTTAATCCCCTACTTCTCTTCGCTATTTTCATCGCTACAATTCCGGCCTTTCTCCCCCGCAGCGTCTATCGTCGCGGCCCTGACCTGAAATCAGACAATAGCCATAGAGACTCGCCATGTTAACCCCAGAACTCCTCTCGCCCGCCGGTACGCTCAAGAATATGCGTTACGCCTTTGCCTACGGTGCCGACGCCGTGTACGCCGGTCAGCCGCGCTACAGCCTTCGGGTCCGCAATAACGAATTCAATCATCAGAATCTGGCGCTCGGTATCGCCGAAGCGCATGCGCTGGGCAAGAGATTTTACGTAGTCGTCAACATCGCGCCGCACAATGCCAAGCTGAAAACCTTTCTGCGCGATCTCCAGCCGGTGATCGACATGCAGCCTGACGCATTGATCATGTCAGATCCGGGCCTGATCATGATGGTGAGAGAGGCTTTTCCACAGATGGAGATACACCTGTCGGTGCAGGCCAATGCGGTAAACTGGGCAACGGTCAAATTCTGGCAGCAGATGGGGCTCGGCCGCGTCATTCTCTCTCGTGAACTGTCGCTGGAGGAGATAGCCGAGATCCGCAAGCAGGTTCCTGAAATGGAGCTTGAGGTGTTTGTGCATGGCGCGCTTTGCATGGCGTATTCCGGCCGTTGTCTCCTTTCAGGCTACATCAATAAACGCGATCCGAATCAGGGGACCTGCACCAACGCCTGCCGCTGGGAATACAAGGTTCAGGAAGGCAAAGAGGATGAGGTCGGCAATATCGTCCACCAGCACCCGCCTGTCGCCATTAAGCAAATTGAAACGGTCACGCCAACCTTAGGCGCAGGGCAACCAACGGACCGCGTATTTATGCTCGAGGAAGCCCTCAATCCGGGTGAGCACATGAGTGCGTTCGAAGACGAGCACGGCACCTATATTATGAACTCCAAAGATTTGCGGGCCATCGAACACGTTGCCAGCCTGACGCAGATGGGCGTGCATTCATTAAAAATTGAGGGTCGCACCAAGTCGTTTTATTACTGTGCCCGCACGGCGCAGGTCTACCGCCGCGCCATTGACGATGCCGTCGCCGGTAAGCCCTTTGACCCGACGCTGCTCACCACGCTAGAAGGCCTCGCCCATCGCGGCTACACCGAGGGTTTTCTTCGTCGTCACGTGCATCAGGCGCAGCAGAATTACGACTATGGTTTCTCCGTCAGCAACAGACAGCAGTTTGCCGGCGAATTCACCGGACAACGCGGCAGTGGGCGTAACGAAGGCTGGGCCGAGGTTGACGTCAAAAATCGTTTCTCGGTCGGCGACAGCATCGAAATCATGACCCCCGAAGGTAACGTGCAGTTTTTCATACAACAGATGCATAACAAGAAAGGGGAAGACATCGACGTCGCACCGGGAAACGGCCACTTTGTTTATTTGCCGGTGCCGCAGGAAATGCCTTTGGCCTTCGCGATTCTATTAAGGAATCTGCTGGATAATACTAATACCCGTAATCCAAACCTTTAATTAAATCAATAAACACCGTTTCAATGCGGTGTTTATTTCCACTTTAGATGCAAAAACTAGAATTTGATCACAATACGGCTTCGGCCTTTCGGGTTAATATATTTCCCGCAGCAAGACCCGAATGGAAAAAAACCGTATAAAACAGTCACCACCTCTTCGCCGGCTCAAACACCCTTGAGCTGGCACTATTTTATTTGTACCTTATCCCGTTTTTCCCTCCTCATTAATAATTAATTAACACCTTGCTAATTTAAAAATATATTAATAGTTAATGGCTCAGCTGTTTAATTACTGCGCAATCATTACCATTAATCTCAGGCCTGTTGGCGCTTTTCCTTGAAAATTCTTATGGCTATTAGTAACAATAATCATTTACTTTATAGCCATAGGCAAAATTAAGCATGGAGGGTGCAATGAAGGTTCAGACACAGGCAATGCTGATAATAAATGGAAAAGGTGCCAGCAATGAAGCCCTACGCGAGGCGGTGTACAACCTGCGAGCAGAAGGCGTAGAGCTTGCCGTTCGCGTCACCTGGGAGCACGGCGATGCCGCACGCTACGTGATTGAAGCCATTGAGCTCGGCGTTGAAACGGTGATTGCCGGCGGAGGTGATGGCACCATCAACGAAGTCGCGAGCGCCCTTATCACCCATTCAACGGATTCGCGCCCTGCCCTGGGGATTATTCCACTTGGCACCGCCAATGACTTTGCCACCAGTTGCAGCATCCCAATTGAGATGGATCAGGCGCTGAAGCTCGCCGTTCAGGGCCGTGCGACGGATATCGATCTGGCGCGCGTCAACAACGAGCACTATTTTATCAACATGGCGACCGGCGGTTTCGGCACGCGGATCACCACCGAAACGCCCGAAAAACTCAAGTCTGCGCTGGGGGGCGTTTCATACTTTATCCACGGCCTGTTGAGAATGGATACCCTCAAAGCCGACCGCTGCGAGATTACTGGCCCCGACTTCACATGGCAAGGCGATGCGCTGGTCATTGGCATTGGCAATGGACGTCAGGCCGGCGGCGGTCAGGTGATTTGTCCCGACGCACTGATCAACGACGGGCTGATACAGCTCCGCCTGCTGACGGCGGAAGAGCTGTTGCCATCGTTTCTGCGCAGCCTACTGAGCGACGAAGAGAACAAGAATATTCTCTCGGCCTCGCTGCCGTGGTTGGAAATCAATGCCCCTCACGATATGACCTTTAACCTCGACGGTGAACCGCTCACCGGAAAGCATTTTCGCATCGACATCCTGCCAAATGCGCTACAGTGCCGCCTGCCGCCACACTGTGCACTGCTGGGGTAATCCCCGGCAGTTTTGCTTTACCGCTTCCTTCTGCACGTCCCCGACTGAGTGAATAACAATCGCGCAACAAACTGTGATCTCATCCTGCAAAAATCGATCTGCATACTTGTATGGTAGTTAGATAAGGGCGTATTTTTTCATCAATGCATAACGCCTGTTCTCCTGCAAAAGGTCTTGTCTGATGAAAATAGTTAACGCCGAAGTGTTCGTTACCTGCCCAGGTCGCAACTTTGTGACCCTCAAAATTACCACCGACGACGGCCTCACAGGCCTGGGTGATGCCACGTTGAACGGTCGTGAACTGCCCGTAGCCTCTTATCTGAAAGACCATGTCTGCCCGCAGCTGATAGGCCGCGACGCGCATCAGATTGAGGATATCTGGCAGTTTTTCTACAAGGGCGCGTACTGGCGTCGTGGCCCTGTCACTATGTCGGCGATTTCAGCCGTTGACGTGGCGCTGTGGGACATCAAGGCCAAGGCCGCCAACATGCCGCTTTATCAGTTGCTGGGCGGCGCATCGCGCACCGGCGTGATGGTGTACTGCCACACCACCGGCCATTCTGTCGATGAAGTGCTGGAAGACTATGCGCGCCACAAAGAAGAAGGTTTCAAGGCCATTCGCGTGCAGTGCGGCGTACCGGGGATGAAAACCAGCTATGGCGTCACCAAAGGCAAAGGCTTGGCCTACGAACCGGCCACCAAAGGCAATTGGCCAGAGGAACAGCTGTGGTCGACTGAAAAATACCTCGATTTCACCCCAAAACTGTTCGAGGCGGTGCGTGATAAATATGGTTTTAACGAGCACCTGCTGCACGACATGCACCACCGCCTGACGCCGATTGAAGCCGCGCGGTTCGGCAAGAGCGTCGAGGACTATCGCCTGTTCTGGATGGAGGATCCGACGCCAGCTGAAAATCAGGAATGTTTCCGACTGATCCGCCAGCATACCGTCACGCCGATCGCCGTCGGCGAGGTCTTTAACAGTATCTGGGACTGTAAACAGCTGATTGAAGAGCAGTTGATCGACTATATCCGCACCACTATCACCCACGCCGGTGGGGTGACCGGTATGCGCCGCATCGCCGACTTCGCCTCGCTGTATCAGGTGCGTACCGGATCGCACGGCCCGTCGGATCTGTCGCCGGTGTGCATGGCCGCCGCGCTGCACTTCGACCTGTGGGTGCCGAACTTCGGCGTGCAGGAATACATGGGTTATTCCGAGCAGATGCTCGAGGTGTTCCCACATAACTGGACCTTCGATAACGGCTACATGCATCCGGGCGAAAAACCGGGGATAGGCATCGAATTCGACGAGAAGCTGGCGGCGAAATATCCCTACGATCCGGCGTATCTGCCCGTCGCAAGACTGGAAGACGGCACGCTGTGGAGCTGGTAATCGAATCAACGCCTTCATTGAGAGCAACATCATGAAAAGTATTGTTATTCAGCAACCGGGTAAACTGACTATCGAGACCCGCCCGCTGCTGCAACCTGCACCGGGAGAGGTGCGCATAAAAGTCAGCTACGCCGGTATCTGCGGCTCGGACGTACACATTTTTCACGGCCACAACCCCTTCGCCAAATACCCACGGGTCATCGGCCACGAGTTCTTCGGCCATATAGACAGCGTGGGCCAAGGCGTTGACCCGGCGCGCATCGGCGAACGCGTGGTGATTGACCCGGTGGTCAGCTGCGGCCATTGCTATCCCTGCTCGGTAGGTCGTCCCAATGTGTGCAGCGAATTGCAGGTTATCGGTGTACACCGTGATGGAGGATTCAGCGACTACGCCGTCGCCCCGGCGCAAAACGCCTATCAAGTGCCGCCGTCAATTCCCGATTCACTCGCCAGCATGGTTGAACCTTTTACTATCGCGGCCAACATCACCGCCTTCCTGAAGCCGACGCCTCAGGATACCGCCCTGGTTTATGGCGCAGGCCCAATGGGGCTGACGGTGATTCAGGTTCTCAAGGGCGTTTACGGCGTGCAGAAGGTCATTGTGACTGACCGCATCGATGAACGCCTGCAAATGGCACGCGAGAACGGGGCAGACTGGGCTATCAACAATCAGCATCAGTCGGTGGCAGAACCGTTGGCGGTGGAAAACATACGCCCAACGCTGGTGATTGACGCCGCCTGTCATCCGGCCATTTTGCAGGAGGCCATCAACGTCGCCTCTCCTGCCGCTCGCATCGGTATGATGGGGTTCTCCGGCGAGGCCAGCAGCATCACGCAGCAAAGCATTACCAGTAAAGAAATTTCACTGTTCTCGTCGCGCCTCAACAGCCATCGTTTTCCGCAGGTTATTGAGTGGATGTCGCAGGGCAAGCTTAATCCCGAAAAACTGGTGACGCACTGTATGCCAGGTGAAGAGATTGAAGCCGCAATGACCTTATTCGAGAAAGATCAGCGCGCCTGCTGCAAAGTGCTGCTCAAGTTTTAATGCTTTATTTATGGGCCTGAAATTTGAGGCCCATTTATTTAATACCAAAAGTCTTAACCCTGAATACCCTAATTAAAAACCTCACGCATCACTATTAAAATAACACCAAGTGGAGCTGCTCATGTTTAAGAATCTACGCTGGATCATCGTACTCCTGCTGTGTCTGGTCTACATGATAAATTACCTCGATCGCGTTGCACTTTCGATTACTGTCCCGATGATAGAGAAAGAGCTGACTATTAATCCCGAGCAGTTTGGGATGATATTTGGCAGCTTCTTCTTCGGCTACGCCATATTTAATTTCCTTGGCGGATTAGCGGTCGATAAATTTGGCCCGACGTTAGTCATGGGTCTCGCCGTCGGGCTGTGGTCAATATTCTGCGGCATGACCGCCATCGCCACCGGTTTTTATTCGATGCTGATTTTGCGGGTATTATTCGGCATGGCCGAAGGCCCTATCTGCGCATCGGCGAATAAAATGATCAACGGCTGGTTTCCGAAAAAACAGGCCGCGACCGCGATGGGCTTACTCAGCGCCGGATCACCGCTCGGCGGAGCAGTCGCTGGCCCGATTGTCGGCTATCTGGCGATTTCTTTCGGCTGGCGTCCGGCATTTATGATTATCGCCTCAATAGGTATTGTCTGGATGCTGGTATGGTTCTTCACTGCTGCCGATAATCCAGAGAAAAGTCATCGCGTTACCGAGCATGAGCGCCAGTGGGTTAATCGGTTGAAAACCGAGAAAATCAATGACGAAGAGGACCTGACCCAATCTGCGCAGACGCTGGGGTATTATCTGCGCCAGCCTATTATTCTGGTCACCGCCTTCGCCTTCTTCTGCTACAACTATATTCTGTTTTTCTTCTTAAGCTGGTTCCCGGCGTATCTGGTGCAGGCGCACGGCTTGAATATTAAAGAGATGAGTCTGACGACGGTTATTCCGTGGATTGTCGGATTCTTTGGTCTGGCACTCGGCGGTATTATTTCCGATAAAATATTTAACCTCACTGGCCGCCTGCTGTTATCACGCAAAATTGTGTTGGTCGTCAGCCTGTTGGCGGCAGCGATTTGCGTCGCGCTGGCGGGCGTAGTGACCCGCGTGGTACCCGCGGTAATGCTGATGTCGGTGTCTATTTTCTTCCTCTACACCACCGGCGCAATTTATTGGGCGATTATTCAGGACGTGGTGCATAAATCGAAAGTCGGCAGCGCCAGCGGCTTTATTCATCTCATCGGCAGCGTGTCCGGCATTATTGGTCCGATTGCCACCGGCTTTATTGTGCAAAATACCGGTCACTTCGACAGCGCCTTTATTCTGGCCGGTGGCGTGGCGGCGCTGGGCGCAATTCTGGTGTTCTTTGTTATCAAACCACCAAAACATCAGCCCCAGACCCGTATCTCTCACTCCTGAGCCCATTCCCCCGGCCTGACGGTCGGGGATACCTGGAGCACCCTACAATGACACAGGTTTCAACCTCGTCTCAGGCCGCGATGTCTCAGCAAGAACGTTCGCTGTTAAAACGCGTCGCCGGAGCATCGGCCATCGGCACGGCCGCCGAGTACTACGACTTTTTTGCCTACGGAACCGCAGCCGTGCTGTTCTTCGGCCAGCTGTTCTTCCCGAGCTCTGATCCGCTGGTCAGCACGCTGGCGGCCTTTGCCACCTATGCCGTCGGATTTCTGGCCCGCCCGCTTGGCGGTATCGTCTTCGGCCATATCGGCGACAAGGTCGGCCGCAAGAAGGCGCTGGTCATCACCATTTTGATTGTCGGGCTGGGCACCTTCTGTATCGGCCTGCTGCCCACCTATGAAAAAATTGGCTTCTGGGCGCCGGTATTATTGATTCTGATCCGCGTGCTGCAAGGATTTGGCGTCGGCGGCGAACAGGCAGGCGCGGTGCTAATGACCGCCGAATATTCGCGCCCTGAACGTCGTGGATTCTTCGCCAGCTGGGTGCAGATTGGCGCGCCGCTTGGCTTTTTGCTGCCCTCGGCCCTGTTTGCGGTGCTGAACTCACAGCTTAGCGCCGAACAAATGCTGGCCTGGGGATGGCGCATTCCGTTCCTGATTAGCCTGCTGCTGGTGATTATTGGCTTGTTTATCCGCTTACGAATTGACGAATCACCGGTTTTCGCTGAAATCCGTAAAACCAAAGCGGTCGAGTCGCGGCCGGTTATCGAGGTGATTCGCCGCTATCCCGGCATTATCGTCAAAGGCGTGTGCGCGAAGCTTATCGAGGCCTGCGCCTTCGCGATGTTTACCGTTATCGTGCTCGCCTTCGGCAAGGCCAATCACCTCAGCGCCAGCGTGCTGCTCGATACGATGATTGTTGCGGTGATTCTGGAAATTATTTCGATACCGCTGATGGGTAAACTTTCCGATAAAGTCGGCCGCAGGCCGGTTTACATGGCTGGTACTCTGCTGCTAGTGATAGGTATCGTGCCTTTCTTTCTGGTGTTGAAGCAGGACACCTTCTGGATGACGCAGATAGCGATGATTCTGGCGCTGACCTTTGGCCACAGCATGTGCTATGCCCCGCAGGCGTCATACTTTCCGGAGCTGTTCCCCACCCGCATTCGCTGTAGCGGCATCGCGCTAATTTGGCAGATTGGCTCACTCATTGGCAGCGGCGTGCTGGGATTGGTGGCGGTCAAAATCCTGCAGGCGACCGGCGGCGATTACCATGGGCTAGCTATTTATATGATTGTACTAGGTATCATCTCTTTTATCGGCCTAATGCTCATGCCAGAAACCGCACCCGGCGTGCGCGGTAGCGAATACCACAGCTGGGGAGAAAAACGCTAAACCTTGGCGGGCAAAGTCTTTTCAGACATAGGCCTTTGCCCGCAGCCAAAACAACATCCAGCGCAAAACCTCTTGGAAAGTCATGCTATTATGAGGCTATCTCAATTTCGGAATTCCGCCTTCGCCATGACAGAATCTTATGAGTTGAACGGTAACGTACCGGTAAATCAGCAAATTTATCGCACCCTGCGACAGGATATCGTTGCCTGCGTGATACCGCCCGGCGCGTTTCTTTCCGAAAAAGAAATCTCGGCACGGTTCAACGTTTCCCGCCAGCCGGTCCGCGAGGCCTTTATCAAGCTGGCCGAGGCCGGACTGGTCCAGGTGCTGCCTCAGCGCGGCACCTTCGTGATGAAGATTTCAGCCAAACGCGTTGCCGATGGGCGTTTTATTCGCGAGGCGCTGGAGACGGCGGTTATTCGCCGGGCGGCAGGCGTAGTGACAGACCACGACCTCTCTCTGCTGGCACACAATCTTCAACGCCAGGAACTGGCGGCAAAAAGCCATCAGGCGCAGGAGTTTTTGCAGCTGGATGACGAATTTCACCGCCTGATTGCACAGATTATTGACTGCCGACTGGCGTGGGAAACGATTGAGAATATCAAGGCCACCATGGACCGTGTGCGCTTCTTTTCACTGAGCAAAGTCTCTCCACCAGAAAATCTTATCGCCCAGCATTACACTATCTATGCCGCCCTCGAGGCAAGAGACCCCGACGCCGCCGAGCAGGCGCTGCGTGCCCATTTGCAGGAGATGATCTTCTCTATCACGCCCATCGCGGAACAAAACAGCGAATGGTTCGACGTCGAATAACGGCAATCAACCGCAAATAGAGTGCGATCCGCTCCACGTTTTATGCAGTCCGAGCCAACCTGTATAACAGGGTAGAGTAAGCTAACTACCACGACTTACTGGCAGGAGACACGTGATGACGGTCATTGACGCTTTATCTACGCCGCTGCAAAAACTCTACTACAATGCCCAAAATACGCTGCCGTTGTCTCATCTCGACGAAGAGAAGATCTGCCAGATTGCCCGCGATCTCGACAGCGTGGGCAGCGACAAAGAGCACTACGTCACCGGCTGGATGGCGCTCAATCCGGTGGTATTGATCCGCCGCTATCAAAACAAACGCGGCAGCGCCGACGGTATCGTATTCACCCGCAGCAATCAGTACCGCCTGAGCGTGCAGTCGGTCATGTTTAGCATCCCCAAACCCTTACTGTGGATCACCTTTCGTCGCCGGCCAAGGACAATGAAAGTGATTACTTACAATCGTTTAGACACCACGCAGAATGGGCTTCAGCAATATCAAAATATTCAGGAAGACGAGGTTAAGGCGCGGCTTGAGGCCGACTGGCGCGAGCTGAATGATTATCTGGGGCTCGCCTGTTGGCAGCGGGAAAACGGCCAGCCGCTGTGGAACGCGTTGCAGGACAGCATCACGGCCGACAGGCTGCTCGGACTGTGCAATAGCCTGTTCTTCACCAACGGTAAGCTGCAAAAAGAGGGAGAGTTCGAGGGACTGTGGCACAAGGGGATGTTTATTGCCCGACGCAACGACGGTGCGGCAGCGTTTATGCTGGCCTGGCAACATCCCGAGACCCACGCGGTGGCCAGCTATCTGTTTGAAATATTGAAAAAGAATACTGGCCCCACTCGCCTCAGGCTTTCACTTCGACCCCACAAGCAGGAGAAGTTCTACCCGTTAAACCCCTTCGATGCGCAGCATCTACACGATGCGCTACAAATGTTTGAACGGGCAGAAGGTGCCTTAGGCTGCTTTGAGCAACAGCGTCACCACCAGCGATGAAAATGGTGAACCGGGCCGATGCCCTCACCCACTTCCAGAGAGTCCGCCTGCTGCAACGCCTGCTGTAAATAGTCTTTGGCTGCGCTGACGGTGTCAATCCAGTTAGCTTTTCTCGGCCTGATTGCAGCCAGCGCGGCGCTGAGTGTGCAGCCAGTGCCGTGCGTATTACGGGTGGCAATGCGCGGCGCAGTAAAGCGTTCACGATAGTGAGCGGTCATTAACCAGTCAGGGCTTTCACTGTCACTCAGATGGCCTCCTTTCATCAATACCGCTTCACACCCCATCTCCAAAAGCGCTTCACCTTGGCGGCACATCTCACGCTCGTCGGTCGCGACGGCGCAGTCCAACAGCGCCGCCGCCTCAGGTAGATTTGGCGTAATCAGCGACACCTGCGGCAACAGCCATTTACGCAGCGCCTCCACGGCGTCCGGCGTCAGCAGCGGGTCACCGCTTTTTGCCAGCATCACGGTGTCCAGCACCACGTAGGCCGGAGCCTTTTCCAGCTTACGGTAATAGCGCAGCCGCTCTGCGACCACTTCCACCACCTGTGTGTTGGCCAGCATGCCGATTTTGGCGCTGTCAATGCGCACGTCGCTCAGCACCGAGTCGAGCTGTGCCCCCACGAATAGCGGATCAATGTGATAGACCGACTGCACGCCACGGGTGTTTTGCGCCACCAGTGCGGTGATAACGCTGGTGCCATAGGCCTCCAGCGCGGAGAAAGTTTTCAGGTCAGCCTGAATACCCGCACCGCCGCTTGGGTCAGTGCCTGCAATGGTGAGCGCATTAATACGTCGGGTCATAGCGCCCCTCCGTTAAGCTTTTCAGCATCAAGCAGATAGAGATTGTCCATAAATGCCGGCGTAAAGCTGCCCGGCCCCTTAGCCACCTCGCAGGCGAGCTCACCGGCGCGAGACATCACGCGGCAGGCCGCAGCCACGTTTGCCAAACGGTCGCCCGGCAAAGAGGTAAAAGCGGCAACCACGGCCGAGAGCGCACAGCCAGTGCCCACTACGCGGGTCATTAGCACATTGCCACCCGGCACTGACACACTGTTTTCACCGTCGGTGACGTAGTCAATCTCGCCGGTGACCGCAATAATCGCACCGGTCTGGCGAGCCAAAGTTTGCGCAGCAGGCAGTGCGGCCAATGAAGTGTCGGCGCTGTCGACACCACGACCAGAAGCCGCCAGGCCGCTGAGCGCCATGATTTCAGACGCGTTTCCGCGGATTGCAGCAGGCTGAAGTCTGATGATTTCCTGACAAAACTCTGAGCGCCAGTTGAGTGCGCCGACGGCAACCGGATCAAGCACCCACGGCTTCTGCGCCTGGTTAGCGGCGTGAATGGCGGCAAGCATGGATTCGGCACGGGATTCGGTGAGCGTACCGACGTTCACCAGCAGCGCGCTGGCCATGGCGCTGAACTGCGCGGCTTCACGCGGGTCAACCACCATCGCCGGAGAAGCCCCGAGTGCCAGAAGAACGTTCGCGGTGATCGACTGCACCACGTCATTGGTGATGCAATGCACCAGCGGAGAAGCTTGACGAAGATGTTGTAAGGCACTGGCGGCGTATGCGCCGGGAAAAACGGTAGGTCGAGTGGTCATAAAACTCCCAACCGGCGATCAAGAAGGGGTACCGGTGGGATACCACGACTTCCCTACGCTGGCATTATCCAGATCAGGTAATACGGGTATCTCTCAGCCTTCACAAAGAAGGGCACCCCGAGTCATTGAAGCTAAGGGGTTAGCATAAGGGATGTAGGTGACTTACAGCAAGCTCTCTATTGCTCTCTCTCACGGCCTGTACCCACAATATACACGACATAAACCATCGCCGAAGCCTGCGGGGTTTTCGGTTAAATAAACAGTGGGTTAAGGGTTGGAAATAGCGTGCGGGTATTCTGGTTATTACGTTTTGGTCCTTAACAATGGCCTGCGCGAATACAGGTTTTTGAACGCCGCAAATCTTTCGAAATTGCGGCGTTTGATTATCTTGTCAGGACATTGGGGCGTTAATCGTAGGCCAGTTTATGATTAATATTGTAGAGCGTGGCCGTACCTGCCATGACGTGCTGTCCTTCATTGCCCTGTTTATGGGATTCCACGTTGGTGATGTGGTAGCCGACGGCACCGGCATCCAAAGCTTTCTTAACAAAAGCGCTATTTAATTCCTCCAGGGTGGTCGCCCAACTGACGGAGGTCACGCCGACGGCGCGCATGGAGGCTAATTCACGATGTGATAACCCAGAACGGATCAGAACCGGTTTAACGTCGTGTGGAGAGAATATTGATAAAACGTCTTTAACTAAATCTTTCATAGCCTTACTCCTCAGTATTCGTCTTCAAACTGGAGCTTTTGAAGCGGATTATTCAGCGCCATTGATAAATCCAGGTGATTACCTTTCTAAATCATTTAACGGCTTCGTCCCTAATAAATACCTTTCTGCAGCGGCAGTTTTAGCTTTAGTTGCTAAATAATTGTTAAGAAAACTTTAGAAATATTTTAAATAGTTTTTAATGAGGATATTACCAGCTAGTTACAGTTTGGCTTTTTTTGAAATGGTGTTTTAGCAGAGATTGCCTGAGTGAAGAGCTCACTCAGGCAGATAGTGCGCTTAGTCGAGGTCGATTAGAAGATAGAAATTGGGTATTCGACGTAAACGCGCACTTCGTTACCGCCTACGTTATACGAAGAGGCATCGGAAGATACGCGCAGAACCGAGTAGCGCAGTTTGAGCTTCAGGCCTTTCGCCACGCCGTCTGGCACCTTGTACTGAATCTGGTTAAACAGTTCGTGCTCGTGGCCGTTGGTGGTTTCGGAGGTCTGAATATTATCGCCGCGCACGTATGCCACGTCATAGCTCAGGCCCTGAACGCCAAGCCCACTGAGGTCAACCGAGTAAGCCAGCTGCCAGGAGCGCTCGCCCTGACCGTTGAAATCTGACCAGTAGGAGTTTGACAGCCAGATGGTGTTGCCGCCATCGCCAACCCCGCCATTTTTGCGGTAGCCGCCGTAGTTATAGCCGGTGCTGCCGTTGCTCTGCTGGTAAGCCAGTTTGAAGGTGTGGATGCCGGCGACATAGCTAGTTGCCAGGCTCCAAATATCGTTGCTGCGCCCGGTATCGAGCGTGTTGGCATAGTCTTGAGTCAGGCGTGATTTATAGCCGTTGAAGTCGAAAATCAACGCATGCTCTGGCGCCAAAGGCTGACGATAGGTCATGCCCAGATACTGCTTGTTCAGCACGCCTTCTACGTTCGATGCATACAGTGAGCCGCTCAGACGATCGTTAAACTGGTAGCGCGCACCGCCAAAGCTCAGGCCGTGCAGGCCGCTGTTGTGGCTGTCATCACTTTTTTGCTGTTCGTCGGTGAAATGACCGGCGGTAATATCCAGCCCGTCGATTTCCTGCGAATCAATCATAAAACCGGTGTAGGTTTCATCAAGCAGGCGTGAACTATCGGCGGTGAGGATAGGCAACTCAGGTGCCTGGGTGCCATAACTCAGAACGGTTTTGGAGATACGCATTTTGGCCGTTGCGCCAAATTTGGCGAGGTCAGACTTGGCGCGTCCGTCCTGGTCCTGCGAGAAGAAGTCGATGCCGCCTGCGCCGCTATGACCACGACCACCGTCGAGGCGAACGGCGTATTGGCCAAGCGCGTCAAAGCCGAAACCTACCGGACCCTGTGTAAACCCAGAAGTGAAGTTGGCGATAAGGCCCTGGCCCCACTCTTCACGCGTCCGCACGCCGTCTGGTTTGTAGTTACGGTCGATATAGGCATTGCGCAGCAGCACATTGAGATGGCTATCGGCGATAAACCCATTGTTATCCTGGACGGTGTCGGCATAGGCAGACTGCGCACAAAGCGCTGCCAAAAGCGATAATGGCAAAATTTTTTTCACGGTGCGTTAACCTGTTTTTTCTTATCTAAAGTGATTCATAAATATACAAATCCGGAAAACCCTATTTCCGGCGGGGCAAGCATACCCTACTTGCGAAAATGCCAAAAAAATAATTCGCGTCCTAAGCCTATTTTTTTTAGGCGCGATGACAGAAAAAAAATGCCCTGAGAGATCAGGGCATCGTTAAATACTTGTAAATATGTGGAAAACGTCAGGTTCTCGGATAACCTTTAACCGAATGATCGAGATTGGATTCTAATTTAGAAATACGCAGTGAAAGATATATCCCCAATCCTACACAGCCCAAGGCCAGAAGCGTCTGAATCAGCAATCTCGGCGTGGGTTCAGGCAGGGAGACATAATTGATGATTGCCGAAAGCGCAGCAACGATGCTTGCCATAAAGCACCAGCGCATAAGGCTGTCCATACTCCGCAACATAGGCGCGATGTCCGCCGGGTTGTGTTTACACACCATAGTCGCTCCTTTTCTCTGATGTTTATACCTGATGCTGATAACTATAGACGGTAAAAGTATCTTGGTTAACATTTTGAATGTGCGGCTTTTATCACATTAATGATTAAGGTAGCATTAAGACAATAATTATTGTTATAAAAATAATGTCATATTGAAAAATAAGGCATTATATCTTCATTCTCTTCCACATTATTTAATTCTACAACCTTTTGAGGTTCTGAAAAATACCCGTTTTGAGATAGCGATCACCCAATGAAGCACAGCCTTTCTACACCGACTCGCGCTGGATCCGCCGTAGGAGATCTTCGGCAAAACGTTTAACGCTGAAAGAGAGCGTTTTTTCCGACTTAAATAGCATCCAGGCACGGTAAGTATCCATTTTCCATTCGGGCAAAATACGGATAAACTCCCCCTTTCTCATCGCCTCACGCGCCATATAGTCGGGAATATACACAATACCCGTTCCAGCTACCGCCGAGCTCAGTAATATTGTGCTGTTATTGGCTCGAAAACGGCTTCGCACCTCAATGTCCAACTTTTGCTTTTCCTTGCGAAAAGGTAACACGATGGTATGCGCGAAACCCCGCAGCAAAATATAGTCATAACGCGGCAAGTCTTCGGGTTTCTCAATCGCCGCATACTGACTCATATATTCAGGACTGGCGTAAAGACCCGAGCTAATATCGGTCAACGGTTTGATTAAAGGACGATCGGGTGCATCGCGACTAATCACGACGGCAGGATCGGCTAAATATGCTGCGGCAGATAAAAATATAGCCATCGCTTGATGGCTATATCATCCGCAACGTTCAATTAAGAGGGGGGTTTATCCCTTCGAGAAGTTCGCCTGAATACGCTGTTGCAAATAATCCTCGGCGCTGATGGGCGGATATTTCGCGCCCGGCCCCAGAATCTCGACGTCCTTATTTGCCTGGCAGAAGAACGCCAGACTGTAGCGCGGCCCCTGATATTCGCCCGGCAGCGGGCTTCTGACGCGGTGGAAGTTCGACGGCAGCTGGTCGTCACTCCAGCGCATCAGCATGTCACCGATATTGCAGGTGATCACCTCTTCACGCGGCTCAATGCTGGTCCACTGCTGGCTTTCGTGGTCTTTACCCGGGCAAACCTGCAATCCACCCTGCCCCGGACGCTGGAACAACAGCGTCAGGCAGTCAAAATCGGTATGAGCCCCGGCGCGCCACATGCCCTGCTGCGACTGCTCCGTCGCATAGTAGTGCAGCATGCGCAGCGTGCTCTGATAGGTTTCACGATTCGGATTATGCGCCTCCTCAAAGAAGTGTTCGGCAAACCCCAGCTTGAGCGCGAAGCAGGAGAGCAGCTTCATGCCCAGTTGCCAGCACTGCGACTCGAAGGCCAGCATGGTATTTTTAAACGCAGGCAGCTCCTGTTCACTTGGCCACAGCGGGTCCATCAATGGGCGCGTGATCTGATAAGACTCTTTCTGATCCGGCGTTTTGGTTGACGGACGCACCTGCGACTTGTTCTCCCATCCAGCGTTTCTCGCTAGCGGATACTGCGCCTTCACCTCGTTCGGTAACGAGAAGAAGCTCTCTGTCATGTTAAATGCACGACGGATATCGGCCAAATCGATGCCGTGGTGGCTTACCTGGAAGAAGCCAATCTCTACCGCCGCCTGCCACAGCTGGTCTGCTATCTCACTTTTGCGTTTTTCAAAATCAGAAAGGTCGATGCAGCGCACCTCGCGGGTAAAGGTCTCTTCCCCCATGGCCCCCATCTGAGCCTCTTTCTCCAGTTCTTTCAGTGCGTAAGCTTGGTTTTGAGTAGTCTGAGTCATGATGTTTTTCCTGATCTTTATCATAGGGTTTATGCGAGCGCACGCTGCTGTAAGGTTTTTACCGCCGCCATCGCGTCGACGCGCAGGGCGTCAAGGTCGAGGCCCGGCACGCTGTCGTTTTCGACAATCATGCGACCGTTGATCAGCAGGGCTTTCAGCGAGGCGCGTCCCCCGCAGGCCACCGGGCCAATGGCCATGTCGTGCAGCCCGAAGTAGCGCGGATCGTCGAGACGATAAACGGCGATATCGGCGAGCATGCCCGGCTGTAGCGTGCCGCTGCGCGATAGCCCGAGGATTTGCGCACCGCCCGCACTCCCCCAACGCACCACGTCTTCGATGGTGGCGGCATCGGCTCCGCCTTCAAAGGTGCCGCCCTCGTAGCGCGGCTGTGCCAGCATGCCTTTACGTGCGCGCTGCAACAGCCACGCGGCGTGCGCCTCACTTTGCATATCCGCCGCCTCGTTGGAGGCCGCGCCGTCAACGCCGAGCGAAACTGGCACCCCAGCCTTTTCAAGCGCCAGCAGATCGGCAATGCCGCTGCCGAGACGCCCGTTACTTTGCGGACAGTGCGCGATCCCCGTGCGCGTCGCCCCTAACAAGGTGATTTCCTCCGGCAGCAGCTTGACCAGATGCGCGAACCAGACGTCACTGCCTAGCCAGTCATGCTCGGCGCAAAACTGAACCGGCGTCATGCCGAATTTGGCTCGGGCTGCGTCGAGATAGTCCACGGTTTCTGAGAGATGACTGTGCAAACGAATACCCAAACGGCGTGCAAGCTTCGCCATCTCACGCAGCTGTGCACCCGGCGCAGAGTGCAGCAAGGTGGTCGGCGCCATCACCACGCGACGCAGCGATTCGGGGCGCGAGTCGTGATAACGCCCGACCAGTCGTTCAACGTCAGTCATGTAGGCGTCGAAACCTTCCGGACGCAGCGCCAGCGGCAGGTCCTGCTCAATGGCGCGCGACTGGGTTGCTCCACCGCGACACAGCACGATGCGCATTCCCAGCGCTTCTCCCTCGCTAAAAATGATATCTGAGGTATCGAAAGGCATATCCGGCCAATAAAGATAGTTATGGTCGGCCACGGTGGCGCAGCCGGAACGCAGCAGCTCAATCAGCCCAACGCGCACCGCCAGCCGAAAAGTGCTTTCGTCGAACGCCGCGCGAAAACGGTAAGGCGTTGCGCTCAGCCACGCGGTCAGACTCTGGTTCAGCCCCTGCGGCTCGCCTTTCAGCAGTGACTGAAACAGATGATGGTGGGTATTAACCCATGCCGGGTACACCACGCAGTCGCGGGCATCGATGATGCGCTCGTCGGCCAGCGGGCTCAGTGCGCCCATTGCCTCGATAACGCCGTCGCGAATCCGCATGTCTGGCCCCGCATGGCGCGACGCCGCACCCGGCAGACCGGTGAGGATCGCGTGAGCATTTCTAATCAGCAGTGTCATGGCAGCGCTCCTTAAGGTTCAACGTGCAGGCCCTGCACGATGTCTGTGGTGTAGGCCTGCTTCCAGTCAGTGTCGGCCTTGAGCAGACCGGCGTTGACCATAAAGTTTCGAGTTTTCTGCCAGCGCGCATCGGTCATGGTGCCCCAGCCCTGCGTTGCCGCGTCGCCGCCGTCAATCAGGTGATGCTGTTTAATCTGCGATACGCCCCAGGCGAGCAAATCGTCGGTCATCTTCGGATTATCTTTCTTGATCAAGGCATTGCCCGGTGCCGGATTCTGCAAATAGCTCACCCAGCCTTCCATCGAGGCGCGAACGAACTTTGCCAGTGCCTCTTTGCGGCTGGCAATCAGGTCAGGACGAGCGATCAGGATCCCGCCATACGGCGGATAACCGTGCTCGGAAAACAGGAAGAAGTTCGACTTTACGCCCGCCTTCTGCGCCTGAAACACCTCGGAACTGACGTAGGCCTGCTGCGCGACGTTGTCGTCGGCCACGAAAGGCTGAATGTTGAAGGTGTAGGGGCGCGCCTGCGCGTCGGTGAGGTGATACTGCGCTTTCAGCCATGGCCACCAGGTGGATTGCCCCGAACTGGAGACCAGAATGGTTTTGCCTTTCAGGCCATCGAGCGAGGTGACGGAAGCGTGGGTCAGCAGACCCTGCGGGTCAAACTGGAAGGGTGCGGCGATAGCCTTGGCCGGAAAGCCACGCTGCACGGCATCGAGCAGCTGTAGGTCATAGCCGATAATTACGTCGGCGCGCTTGGCCAACAGCAACTGCATGCCGTTGACCTGCGGACCGCCAGACTGAATGCTGACGTCCAGCCCGTAGCGTTTGTAAATGCCGGTCGCCAGCGCCTGATAATATCCGCCCTGCTCGGCCTGAGCGTACCAGGACGTCAGCAGGGCAATCTTTTCATCGGCCTGAGCGGCCTGCGAAAAGGCGCCAAGTAGCAGCGTGCCCAGAACACAGCATGACAGCGGCAATCGAGATGTCATTTTCATTGCTCCTCTCATTGTTGCCGAAGAGGGGCAAAGCAGACGCGGCTCAGCCTCCCATCGGCGCAAAGTGTGAAATGCGAAATGGTTGCTGAGCAATGTCCCGCGCGGAGTTCCCGCACTGACCGCTTCTACTCACTTTCAGTTATACAAAAACGGTGCCAAGTTGACCAATGCCCTATCCATGCCCTTTGTGCGGAAATTGCCCCCCAAAAAACCCGGCCCACTCTGCAACCTTTGATTCAATGCAGAGCAGCAGGCACCAAAATAGTGCACCTGGACGACAGCTAAGCGCGGTTCTCAATTTGGCTGAACAGCATCTCCAGTTGTTTGAGCATCATCGAGGCCGCTAAAGACAACTGGCGCGAAGGCGCAACGCACAGCGACAGGGTGAAGGATTTCAGTTGGGGATCGGTCAACGGAATAAACGCCAGTTCATCGCTGATGACCTCGTCCATGATATCCAGCCAGCACAGAATACCGATGCCAATCTGCTCTTTGATTAATGACCTGATCATATGAATATTATTGGAAACAGCGACTTCGTTAACCCTGCCACCGTTGATATTGACCAGCGCCTCGACCGGCTCCGACAGCATTAACGGCGCCGAGGGTATGATAAACGGATACTCGATGCACTGGCTGAAACGCACTCCGCTCCGCCCTGCCAGCGGATGCTCTTTGGGCACCACGATGCCGAGATTAATCTCGGCGAACGCCCGCACCTGTAGCTCCTTCGAGCTCTGAGGATTGAGCATGATGCCAAAGTCGGCGTCGCCCGACATCAACGCCTGCTGGATATCGATATTGTTCATGGTGGTCAGCGTGAAAGAGATATTCGGATATTCGTGATGGACCTTTTTGAGCATCGACGAGAAGAAGTGCCGGTTGATGGCGTCGATGGTCGCGATACGCACATGCCCGCGTCGCAGTCCACGCAGGTCGTCGAGCTGTTCGCAGACGCGGGAGAAATCTTTCTTCCAGTTATTGGCCGCATGCAGCAACAGCTCCCCGGCGGCAGTCAGTCTCAGCCCGGTCGGGTGTCTTTCAAACAGCGGCATCGCCAGCTCTTTCTCAACCCGCAGTATCTGCCTGTCGATGGATGAGGCGGCAACGTGCAGGGTTTCCGAGGCCTTGCGAAACGATCCCTGACGGGCAACTTCCGTGAAATACAGTAGAAAACGGGAGAATGCGAACATATTTCGAGTGCTCTCTTTTATGCAACGGGATGTGCGAATCAAAGCGCTGGACGCAACGGTTTTATAACAATAACGTAGTTTTCAAGGCAACAGGAACATTCGTTTCAAAGCACATAAAGCGATCGATTTAGCGGGTATCCCGCCGACGGTGCGGTTAAACGCGTTTATGGGTTGAGTCCACATTCATCACAAAAAAACTCAACGTGATTAATTAAGGGTAAAACGGCAAATCATAATGAAAGATGCAGAGTTAATTCCAGTCACAGTTAAAAAAATGAATAATAATGGTGCAGGGAATATTTCATTACAGCTTATTGCCCAAGCTGGAAGCGTTTTACCGCGTTATTCTCCGGGCGCGCACATCGACGTTTTTATTCCTGAAAAAGGTCCACGGCAGTATTCTCTTTGCGGTGAAAATGGCGGCGAAGAATATTACGAGATTTGTATTAAACTGGCACCATTATCAACCGGCGGATCGCACTATCTTCACCACCAGCTCAACGTCGGTGACGGCCTAAAAATCTCCGCACCACGCAATCATTTCCCTCTGCCGCAGGCGCGGCGTTTCCTGCTGTTTGCAGGCGGCATTGGCATTACGCCGCTGCTGGCAATGGCGGAGGAAATTGCTAAACAAAATATTGATTTTGAACTGCATTACTATGTCTCACGCGAGCAGGAAACGGCGTTTATGTCGCGTTGCAGTGCGCCAATGCTGGCCAATCACGTCTTTCTTCACTACAGCGACGCAAACGATTCCCTGCGCGCGCGTACGCCTGCCTGTTTACGCTCACCGGATGCCGAAACGGCGGTAGTGGCCTGTGGTCCAGACGGCTTTATTAAACGCCTACAGGATATTATGCAGTTTCATCGCTGGCAGCCTGCGCAATTATCGTTTGAGCGTTTTAGCAATGCCGAATTAAATAACAACGCCGATAATCAGGGCTTCCATATTCAGTTAAATTCGACCGGACAAAGATTTTTAGTGACGCCGAGTCAAACCATTGCCGAAGTATTGTTAAGCGCAAAGGTTGATATTATGCTGTCCTGTGAACAGGGCGTGTGCGGATCCTGCATTACAGACGTCATCGAGGGTATTCCCGATCACCGCGACTGCGTATTAACCGAGGAAGAGCGCGCCGAGAATACGCAAATTACGCTGTGCTGCTCTCGTTCGAAAAGCCCCGTTCTGGTGCTGGACCTGTGATGTCTACGCCGAGCCAGTCAATGGCGAACCTGAGCCTCAACGCGCCGTTAAACGGCCTCGCCCATGCTCGCCTGCCCGCATGGACGCTTCCTGCCGACTGGCCGCAGCAAAACGGTGAGCCCGTGTTGGCCGATATCCATTTCAGTCAGGGTCTGATTACCTTACTGACGCCGAGCCAGGCGTCGAATAAACACTTATGGAATCTTGGCGGCGCACTGGTATTGCCGGGATTGATAGAGCCCCACGCCCATCTGGATAAAACCTTTACCCTCACCCGCAGTCGTCCGCAAGGGCCGGGTTTGCTGGCCGCCATTGAGGCGATGCATCAGGACCGCCAGCACTGGACGCCGCAGGATCTTCGCCAGCGCGGCTTGCGCGGTCTGACGTGGGCGGCAGCGCACGGCGTCACGCATTTACGCACCCACATCGACTGGTTCGACCCGACGCCGCCGGTTGCCTGGCACGAGATGGCTGCACTCGCACTAACAGGCTTGACGCTTGAACGGGTAGCGCTGGCGCCTTTGACGCTGTTCACCGACGTTAACTCGGCCGATGCCATCGCACGCGCAGTGGCGCAGAGCGGCGATAGCTGCCTGCTCGGCGGCTTTATACACTCGTCGAACTGGAACCCGTCCGCCATGGCGAACCTGATGGAAAGCGCCGCCCGCTGGCGTCTTAACCTCGATTTGCACATCGACGAAGAGCTGTCAGAACGCGCCAACGGGCTAGTGTGGCTGGCCGACTATCTCTCAAGGCACGACTTTCCCGGACACATCTGCTGTAGCCACGGCTGCGCTCTGGCCTCAGGCAGCGAACAACAGGCGCAACAGGTGCTGGCCGAACTGGCAAAGCATCGCGTGACGCTGATTGCACTGCCGATGACCAACCTGCTGCTGCAGGACGCGGTTGTCGGCCGTACCCCGCGCCAGCGCGGCATCACCCGACTTAAAGAGGCGCAGACAGCGGGCATCCCCACTCTACTCGGCTGCGACAACGTGCAGGACGCGTTTTGTCCCGCAGGCAGCTATGACCCGCTCGATACCCTTAGCTGTGCCCTGTTTAGCGCCCAGCTCAACCAGGTATTTGACCAGCAGTCGCGGCTTATCTGCGACCTCGGCGCGCTGACCGGCGCAAAAGCACAGAGCTCACCGCTGAACGCAGGCAGTGCGGCCAATTTGGTGATTTTCCCGGGAAGCGACAGCGTAACCTGGCCTCTAAACAGCGCGGCGCGCCGGGTTATCAGCCACGGCAAGCTCACCTATCAACGGATGTGGAATCAGGAGTTTACCCATGAGTCTTGAAGCCGGTGCGGGCAAACCGCTCGCGCAATACGCCGCCTGGCGACGTGCAGGCGATTACATTTTCCTGTCGGGGATTATTCCGGTGAATCCGCAGACGGCCACTATCGTGCGCGGCTTTGCGGATATTCCCGCCGAGGCACGCAGGCTGCTCGGTGAGACCGGCGAGTTCTCGACCGACGCCAAACAGGGACCGATCCTGGCGCAGAGCTGGTACGTACTGGAAAGCATACGCCACACCCTCGAAGAGGCCGGTGGGCAAATGAGTGACGTCATCAAGCTGGTGCAGTACTTCCGTAACCTCGACCACTTCCCCTACTACAGCCGGGTGAGAAAGCTGTTTTATCCCGGACAACCGCCGGTCTCGACGGTGGTACAGGTCAGCGAAATGTTGCCCAGCGCCGAGGTGTTAATTGAAGTGGAGGCCACAGCATGGCTGCCACAGTCCTCCTTAATAAAATAAACGACGAGGCACAGTATGATTAACGGCTACATTCCCGCAGCGCGCTTTCTCCCGTTTCTAAGCTGGACGGCCATCGCTGCCCTGCCTGACAAGGCCAACACCGTGATTGTGTTGCCGACCGGTGCCATCGAGCAGCACGGCCCGCACCTGCCGTGTTCGGTTGACAGCGTCATCTCCTCTGGCGTGGCCGGTCACGCGCTGGCTCGCCTGCCGGCCGATATTCCGGCCTACGCTATTGCGCCTATCACCTACGGCAAGTCCGACGAGCATCTTAACTTCCCCGGCACGCTCACGCTGACCGGCGACACGCTGCTGCAAACCATTCTCGAGGTTGCCGAGTCCCTGTATCGCGCCGGTTTTCGCAAGCTGCTGATGATCAACGGGCACGGTGGACAACCGCAGGTGCTGCAAATGGCCTCGCGCGAGATGCGCCTGCGTCACGGCGACATGATTATGATCCCGCACGACGTGTTCCGCGTGCCTAACGTTGAGACCCGCTATTTGAGTGCCCAGGAGCAAAAAATGGCGATGCATGCCGGTCACAGCGAAACCGCCGTGATGCTGGCGCTGGCCCCCGAATGCGTACACATGGAACATGCCGTAGCCAATTATCCGCCGGAATTCCCCTGTCCGACGCTGTCGAACGGCCGCCCTGCCGCCGCCTGGGCCTCCTACGACTTTGGGCCGAGTGGCGTACTTGGCGACCCGACCCCGGCGACCGCCGAACAGGGCCATGCGATCCTCGACTCCCTCGCCGCAAGCTGGGCGCAGGCCATTACCGAAATCCACCAGATGGAGTGGAAAACACGCAGCGAACCGACGTGGGGCAAACACCACTGGAATGGCTTCGTGCAGAGCAGTTTTACGCCTCCTTCGTCCTCCTTGGCCTCTGAATAAAGGAATGTCCGCAATGAAACCTTCACCGAGCTATACCCTGCTTGCCCTGCTGTTGGCCTCAGCGTCGCTTTCCGCGCAGGCAGAAGAGAAAATCACCTTCCTGACAAACTGGTATGCGCAGGCCGAACACGGCGGTTTTTACGAGGCGCAGGCCAAGGGGATTTACAAGAACGCCGGTCTCGATGTCACCCTTAAAATGGGCGGCCCGCAGGTTAACGTGATGCAACTGATGGCCGCCGGTCAGGCCGACTGTACTCTGGGCGACAACGGTCAGGCGCTGGAAACTTGGCAGGCAGGCGTGCACGCGGTGACGGTTGCAACCGTGTTCCAACATTCGCCAACGGTGTTTATCAGCCACGACAAGGTGAATAAGCCCGAAGAGCTGAAAGACAAGACCTTCCTGCTGGCGACTGAGGCCTACACCTCTTTCTGGCCGTGGGCCAAAAGCGAGCTGGGTCTCGCCAACGCCAAAATCCGTCCTTATACCTTCAGCGTGCAGCCGTTCCTGGCCGACAACAACCTGGTGCAGCAGGGCTACGTGACCTCGGAGCCTTTCTCGGTTGAAAAGGGCGGCAAGCCGTTCTATGTCTACCCGCTTAGCGACTGGGGTTATCCACCTTACGGCAACTCGATTATCTGCATGGCCGACACCGTCAAGAAACGCCCGGCCGCGCTGGCTGCCTTCATCAAGGCGTCGATGCAGGGTTGGAAAGCCTACTTGCAGGACCCTACGGCGGGTAACGAACTGATCCGCAAGGATAACCCACGCATGGGCGTCGACCAGATTGCCTTCGGGATTGCACAAATGAAGAAATACCAACTGGTTACCGGCGGTGATGCTCAGACCGGCGGCATCGGCATCATTACCGTGCCACGCCTGAAAGAGACCTGGGACATGCTGGTCAAAAACAAGCTGATCGACCCGAGCAAGGTGCCGTTTGACCAGACCTACAGCCTCGACTTGATCAAAGACGCAAAGGTCATGCCATGAATACCGCCCCCAATCTGACGGTGATAGGCGAAGAACGCCCCCACCACGCGCTCGGCACACCGGCCATTGAGGTGCTGTCGGCGGAGAAAATATACAGCAACGGCACGCGCGCGCTGCTGCCGGTGAATCTGACCATTAATCAGGGTGAGTTTGTGACGCTGCTCGGGCCGTCCGGCTGTGGAAAAAGTACGCTGCTGAAAATGGTTGCCGGACTGGTTGAACCGAGCGACGGCAAGCTGATGCTGTGGCGCAAAGATAGCCGCGAGAAGGCGCAGGTGCCGCTCTCCTTTGTGTTTCAGGAGGCGACACTGATGCCGTGGAGCAACGTGCATAACAACGTGCGTCTGCCGCTGGACCTCGCCGGTGTGCCGCGCGCCGAAGCCAATACCCGGGTCAGCGAGGCGCTGGAGTTGGTCGGACTGGGTAAGTTCGCCAAGGTGTTGCCGCGCGAGCTTTCGGGCGGCATGCAGATGCGCGTGTCGATCGCCCGAGGGCTGGTGACGCGCCCGAAACTGCTGCTGATGGACGAACCCTTTGGCGCACTGGATGAAATCACCCGCAACAGGCTCGACAGCGACCTGTTGCGCCTGTGGCGCGAACAGGGCCTCACCGTGGTCTTTGTGACTCATTCAATCCACGAAGCTGTGTTCCTCTCGCAGCGGGTGATCATGATGGCAGCGAGGCCGGGCCGCGTGGTGGAAGACATCGCCATCAACGAACCTTTCCCACGCGACGAGGATTTTCGCGTCAGTCCCACCTTCGCACGCTACGCCAGACAGCTACAGGACAGTCTGCTGCAGGCCAGCCAATCGGGTATGGAGTCATAAGATGAATACTGCCAAAACGTCACCGTGGATGAGTAATCCTACTTTTCGCAAAATTTTATATCCGACGCTGGTTGCCGTCGCCGTGATCCTGCTGTGGCAGGGCTGGGTCAGCTATTTCAAGATCCCACAGTTTCTGGTGCCCTCGCCGATGGTGATGCTCGAGAGCCTGTGGATCAATCTCGGTTCGCTGATGATGTCGCTGCTCTATACCCTGAAAATCACGGTGATCTCATTCCTGCTGTCGATAGTTATCGGTGCACTGGTGGCCTTCGTGCTGGTGCAGAACCGCTTTGTAGAAACCGCGCTGTTTCCCTACATCGTGTTCTTACAGGTCACGCCGATTGTCGCTATCGCGCCGCTGATCATTATCTGGGTCAAGGACACGACGCTGTCGCTGGTGGTGTGCTCGACGCTGATGGCGGTGTTCCCGATCATCTCCAACACCACGCAGGGGCTACGCAGCGTGTCGCCGGGACTGCTGAGCTATTTCCAACTGAGTCACGCTAGCCGTCTGCAAATTCTGCTGCGCCTGCGCATACCTTCGGCGCTGCCTTACTTCTTTGGTGCGCTGCGCATTTCCAGTGGTTTATCGCTGATTGGTGCCGTGGTGGCGGAATTTGTGGCCGGTACCGGTGGCAATAACACCGGGCTGGCGTATCAGATTTTACAGGCCGGATATCAGCTGGATATCCCGCTTATGTTCGCCGCACTGCTGTTGATTTCCCTGACCGGTATCGCGCTGTTTGGGGTGATGTCATGGATCTCCCGCCGTGCACTCCGCGCCTGGCATGAAAGTGAAGCGGTGCAGTCACATTGACCGTCGCGCAAAGGTTTTAATCGATTGAGGGAAGAAGATGGAAAGTGAACAACGCAAACAGGCGGTAGCGCAGATACAGCAGGCGCTGCCCGACCTCGAGTGGACGTTGCAGGCCCCGAAGGTGAAACGCATGTCGCGTGACTTTCACTGGTTTAGCCCGGTACTGAAACGCCAGCTTGAAGACAAGCAGGCCGATGCGGTGGTACGCCCTAGCGACGAAGAAGAGCTGCGCCTGCTGGTGGCAGCCTGCGTGCGGCATCAACTGCCGCTGATTATGCGCGGGGGAGCGACCGGCAACTACGGTCAGCTGGTGCCGCTCGAGGGCGGGATTCTGGTCGACATGACGGCGTTTAATCAGGTCTGTGAGTTCGGTAATGGCGCAGTACGTGCACAGGCCGGGATCAAGCTGGCAGAGATTGAAACCCACACCCGTCCCCATGGATGGGAGCTGCGCTGTATGCCGTCCACCTATCGTCTTGCCAGCCTCGGCGGCCTGTACGGCGGGGGCTTTGGCGGTATAGGTTCCATCAACTACGGTCCGCTGGGTGCGACGGGCAATGTACTCAGCGTAAAAGTGATGACCGTTGAAGCCGAGCCGCGGGTGCTCAGCGTACCCGCACCTCAGGCCCTGCTTTTGCATCACGCTTATGGAAGCAATGGCATTGTGCTCGAGGTAGAGCTGGCTCTGGCACCGGTTCATCGTTGGATTGAACGTCTCGACGCCTTTGATGACTTCACCGACGCACTCGATTACGCCGACGCGTTGGCCCGCTCGCCGGGCCTGGTTAAACGCCAGATTGCGCTATTTGCTGCCCCGATCCCCAGCTATTTCAGCCACCTGAACGGCAGCTATCGCGCGACACAGCACGCGGTCATCAGCGTCGTCGCCCAGGAGAGCGAAGGGTTGAGTCATGGTTTAGTCGCGCGCTTTAACGGCCATAACGCGGTCCGTCAGACGGCGGAGGAGGCGCGCGAGACAAATACCTCACTGCTGGAATATTGCTGGAACCACACCACGCTCCATGCGCTGAAAGTCGACAGCTCATTAACCTATTTACAAACAGCTTTTAATTATTCTAATTATCGCCAACAAATAATTAACATGAATACCTTATTTGGCGATGAAGTTATTTCGCACATTGAGTTTCTGCGCGATAACGAGGGAAATATCACCGCCAGCGGTTTGCAGTTAGTACGTTATTCCACCGAGGAGAGACTGAATGAAATAATGCAAATCTTCCGCGAGCGTGACGTAAAAATAAACAACCCGCACGTTTTTCAAATTGAAGACGGTAAACAGGGAAATATCCGTCCGGAGGTGGTTTCCGTTAAAAAATCTCTGGATCCCAATGGGTTACTTAATCCCGGAAAGCTGCGCGGCTGGGAAATACGCGACCAGTTAATTATTGATGATAACCCTCTCTTATTGACTGACCGATAAAAATAACTATTATGCCCCCGCCCCTTTATCGGTGCGGTGGCAACCGTTTGCGTGCAATCCGGGAAACAACAAATATTGGCAGCTTTTTGCTGCTCGCAAATGATACTAATTTTGACAGGATGAGATACATGACAATGAACAAATTCAGCTTCTCTTTGAAGCTGGGCGCGCTTTTGGTTTCACAGGCACTCTTTATGGGGCACGCACTGGCCGCCACAACACCCGCAATGTCAGACTGCGACGCCGGCGTCGCCGACTCACTGACCCAAATGTTCACCTGTGGTTCGGTACACGGTAGCCTGCGTATGCTCGACTACTCAACGCACAACGCCTATTTCTCGAAAGGTTACTCACAGGATACCTTCAGCTACGGCGGCAGCGTTAAATATACCACTGCGGAATACTACGGCCTGAGCCTCGGTGTAAGCGGCATCTTCCAGCGTGGTATCGACCACAATCAAGACCATCTGGTAAGCGAACTGGGTCCAAACGAGACCAACTTCGGCGAAGCCTACCTGAGCTGGCACTATCAAGATTTCCGCATTACCGCCGGTGACCAACGCCTCAACATTCCGTTCCTCGGTGATTACGACTGGCGTATTACCCCGATTCTGTACCGCGGTATCGACGCAAACTATGGCGACGCCGACAACTTCCTGCATGCCACCAAAGTGACCCGCTTCAAGCCGTGGGGTGACGATCAGTTCCTGAACACCACCGAATACACCGATGCAGACGGCACCACCAACGGCATGTGGGCTATCGGCGGCGGTCGTGCGCTCAAGCTCGACGACAAGAAGCTGACTGGCCAACTGTGGTATGAAGACTACAACAACTACACCAAGATGGTGTACGCCGACAGCTACCTGTCTTGGTCGGATCTCCCTTCCCAACCCAAGATTGGCCTACAGTTTATTCGCGGCGTGAGCGACGGCAAGGCGTTAGCAGGTGAAGTGAACAGCACCAGCTACGGCGCACAGTTCGCGATGAACTTTACCCCGTCTCTGCGTTGGTCTCTGAACTACGACCACATCGCCGCCAGCGATAACGCCTACGGCGACGGTGCGCTGGTAACGCCTTATGCGCACAACAGCTCTTCTGGCCCGTACTTCGCACAGCCGTTCTTCACCAGTACTCAGGACCTGGGCAGCGGCAACGCCTACTCTACCGACTTGAACTGGACGGCGACCGAGAGCATTTCTGTCGGTACCCGTTACTCGTTCATGGACCTGACCGCCAGCTCAGGCGCGTCAAGCAGCAACCAGTCCGAATATCTGGTCTACGGCACTTACAGTTTTGGCGGCGTACTCAAGGGCCTCAGCGTGACCGATTTCGTGGGCGTGCAGACGACCTCGACCTCGGATGCAAACTTCTGGCAGAACCGTCTGGCGTTGGAATACGATTTTTAATTAGAATGAATTTCCCGGGGAGGCTTCCCCGGGAATATTATTCTTAGAGGAGTCGCTATTGCCCATTCAAATCCGCCCGTATCAGGAAGCCGACCGCCCCTTCTTACGCACCCTGTATTTGGCATCGCGCAAAGAGGCTTTTTTTTGGTTGGACAGCAGCGACTGGAAGCTTGAGGATTTCGACCGCAAAGTCATTGGCGAAAAGGTGATTGTGGCCGAGCAAGACGGCAAAATACTGGGTTTCGCGTCGATTCATCTGCACGAAAACTTTCTGCATAACCTGTTTATCTCTCCTGACGCACAAGGTCAGGGCGTCGGCAGCCACCTTCTCGGCATCGTCGAGCAAAACTTCACTCGCACCGGCTCACTGAAATGCCTGGTCAAAAATGAGAAAGCCGTCACCTTCTATTTAAGCCGTGGTTGGGAAATTATCTCCACCGGCGACAGCGAGACGGGTGAATATTACCTGTTTCATTTTCGGATCAAACGGTAGTCTGATTTAAAACAATTCAACGACAAGTAATCACTGCTATACCTAATTAGTCACATTCAGTTACTAACAGGTTAACAATGAAAACATACAACAAGGTTATGCTGGCTTCCGTGCTGGGCGGACTGCTGGTGCTCAATGGATGCAGTTCTCAGGTGACGAAACCCGAGAAATATTCCGGATTTTTAGGTGATTACTCGCAGTTAAAGCCGGTGACTACGCCTTCTGGCAAAACGGTGATGCGCTGGATAGATCCGTCGTTTAACAAATCTCACTACACCTCCCTGTTCTACCAACCTCTGACTTACTTCCCAACGCCTAAACCCACCGATCAGATAAGCCAGGACACGCTCAACGGCGTGCTCGACTATGCCAATACCCGGCTGAAAACGGCGATGCAAAGACGGCTGCCTCTAACCAACACGCCGGTCCCCGGCTCGCTCATCTTCAAAGGGGCGATTACTGGCGTGAGCACCTCGACGCAGGGAATACAGTTCTATGAGGTCATCCCGGTGGCGCTGGTTATCGCGGGTACACAAACCGCGACCGGGCATCGTACCAAAAATACCGAGCTGTTTTTCGAAGGCGAGCTTATCGATGCTGCCACCGGTAAAGCCGTCGTTAAAGTGGTACGCATGGGAGAAGGCAAATCGGTGCCGAACTCCTCTCAACAGGTCACGGTTAACGACCTGAAAAGCGTCATTGACAATATGGCGGTTGACGTGACGCAGTTTAACGAAGCTGCGCAGTAATCGTCTCTGAACTCCCGGCGGACAACGCGGGCCACCGGGAGGCAGAAAAATATTGATCGAGCACTGACGCTCCCCCATGCAGTCAGGCGCAGACCTCAAAATAACGGGTCTAATCCCTTGGCCTGATAGGCGTTGGCGGCGCTGCTGGACTGTAAATGCTTGAGGAATTCTCGGCTCAATGCCGGATTTTTCGCCTCTTTAAACACCGCGGCGGAGAACGACGTGGGTTTCTGCACCGCGTCCGGCAGGCGGCCCACTATTTCGATGCCTTGTACCGCCAGCAACTCGCTTATCTGCTGAATCGCCAGGCTCGCCTCACCGGTCAGCAGTTTTTCCGCCGTAAACCCGCCGGGGAGAGTGGTGGCTTTGGCGTTGATCTCGGCGGCAATGCCCAGTTTCTCAATCAGTGATTTGAAGTAGATACCGCTGGCACCGCCGAGTGAATAGGCCACCGAACGGGCCTCCAGCAGCGTGGCGATGAACGCCGCTTTGCTGGAGATATCAGGATGCGCTTCACCCGCTTTCACCGCGATGCCAATGTTGGACTCGACCAGCTCAACGCGGCTGTCGGCGTCGACGATACCTTCCGCAACCAGTTCATCCATTGCGCTGACCGTAACCAGTGCGACGTCGGAACGAAACCCGCTGCGGATGCTCTCCATAATCACCGACGTTGTATCCCACTTAACCTGCACTGCGTGACCCTGCTGCTCCCACGCGGGTAAAATTTCTGCATCGAAGGGCGAGCGCACCACGAATGCGCAAATAACCTCTACTGGCGTTGCTTGAGTCATTGTCATTTATCTCATGATTTATCAGGTCGTCGCGTTGGGCTTCCTGAAGGGGAGTGATAGGGATTGTGAATTTCATCCGCGCCTAAAATGCGAGGGTTCACGTCCGCTGCTTTCAAAATACCTGAACGGCTAGCTTTCTAAACATCTGGCAGCAAAAAAATCTCTTAACCAACGGTGGGCTACGTCACGATGGCAGCGCTCGTGCCACAGCATCGCCATTTCAAAACCCGGTATCTCGATGGGCGGCTCGAAGATCTGTAGCGTGCTGTTCTCCTTGACCAGTCGCGCAGGCAGCATCGCAACCAAATCGGTGCTCGCCAGCGCGGAGAGCGCAAACAGAAAATGTTGAACCGACAGCACCACCTTTCTCTTCAGCCCGGTTTCTTCGAGCATTTTATCGGTGATGCCATAAAAACCTCCGCCCTCTGGCGAGACCATCACGTGCTCGAGCGCGGTAAATTCGGCAAGCGTAGGCCGCTTGGCCAGGCGGGGATGCCCCTTGCGGCTGACCAAGACATAACTTTCGTCAAACAACTTTCTACGCCGCAGACCTGCCGGAACGCCGTCGCCGGTGTGAAACAGCACATCGATATCGCCCTGCTCCATTTTTTTGGCCACCCCCGCAGGCTGGGTCTCAAATATTGCTAGCCGTGCGTGCGGTGCAACCGCGCGGAATGCGCTCAGCGTGGGAAGCAAAATGGCCGACTCACCGTAGTCTGACGCCGATACGTTCCACGTTTTGCTGCTGATTGCAGGATTAAATTCGCTATCGGGAGATACCGCGCGCTCGAGCAGTTCGATGGCCTCACGCAGCGGCTGGCGGAGTTCGTCGGCCTTGGCGGTCGGCAGCATCCCTCTTGGGCCGGGAAGCAAAAGCGGATCGTTAAAAATATCACGCAGTTTAGCCAGCTGAACGCTTACCGACGGCTGCGAGAGATTCAGACGCTGCGCCGCTCGCGTGACATTATGCTCGGTCAGTAGCGCGTCGAGCGTCAGCAGCAGGTTGAGATCCATTCTCCTGAAATTGTTCATGGCTATACCTGTTATATTTTAAATTCATTTCTACTATACCTCACGGCCACCTACTCTGCGTTTATCACTTAACGGAGAGTTTGCGATGAATATCCTGATTGTTTATGCCCACCCTGAACCCCAGTCGCTGAACGGTGCGCTAAAAGATTTTGCCGTAAAACGGCTCGAAGACGCAGGCCATCGCGTTGAGGTTTCAGACCTCTACGCGATGAACTGGAAGCCGCAAATAGACTCGGCGGACAACCTCGCCTACGTCAATGATGGCCCGTTCAACCCCGCTGTCGACTCCCGCCGAGCCTATGAACAAGGCACGCAGAGCCAGGACATCGCCGCCGAGCAGGAGAAGTTGGCCTGGGCCGATGCGGTGATTTTCCAGTTCCCGCTGTGGTGGTTCTCAATGCCGGCGATTATGAAAGGCTGGGTTGAGCGCGTGTATGCCTATGGCTTCGCCTATGGCGTCGGAGAGCATTCGGACAGCCATTGGGGCGACCGCTACGGCGAGGGGAATATGGCGGGAAAACGCGCCATGCTGGTCGTGACCACCGGCGGCTGGGAATCGCACTACAGCGCACGCGGTATTAATGGTCCCGTCGACGATCTCCTTTTCCCAATCCAACACGGCGTGCTGTATTACCCTGGTTTCGACGTGCTGCCACCGCTGGTGTTTTATCGCACCGGCAAGACCGATGAAGCGCGTTTCCGGCAGCTTTGTGACACCTATGGGCAGCGACTGGATACGCTGTTTAGCACCCCACCTATTCCCTATCGCCAGCAGAACGGCGGGGACTATGAAATTCCGGCGCTGACGCTGAAAGAGGCGTTCGCCGAAGGTCAGAGAGGATTTGGGGTACATTTGAAGGAATAAAAAAAAGCCCCCGAATCTCTTCGGGGGCTTTCATTTTCACCAGGCTAATTCATTAATAAATAATGAATTTATTCCCATTCGATAGTCGCAGGTGGTTTACCAGAGATATCGTAAACAACGCGGGAAATACCGTCGATTTCGTTGATGATACGGTTTGAGCAGCGGCCAAGGAAGTCGTATGGCAGATGCGCCCAGTGTGCGGTCATAAAGTCGATGGTCTCTACTGCACGCAGTGAAACAACCCAGTCGTATTTACGGCCATCGCCCATCACACCGACGGAACGCACCGGCAGGAACACGGTGAATGCCTGGCTGACTTTATGGTACAGGTCGGCTTTGTGCAGTTCTTCGATGAAGATAGCATCGGCGCGACGCAGCAGGTCACAGTACTCTTTCTTCACTTCGCCCAGTACGCGAACACCTAGACCCGGACCCGGGAACGGATGACGATAAAGCATGTCGTAAGGCAGGCCCAGTTCCAGACCAATTTTACGCACTTCGTCTTTGAACAGCTCTTTCAGCGGCTCAACCAGACCCAGCTTCATCTCTTTCGGCAAACCGCCAACGTTGTGGTGAGACTTGATCACGTGCGCTTTGCCGGTAGCAGAGGCCGCAGACTCGATAACGTCAGGATAGATAGTGCCCTGCGCCAGCCATTTCACTGCGTCTTGTTTACAGGCTTCTTCATCGAAGACTTCAACAAACACGCGGCCAATGATTTTACGCTTGGCTTCAGGATCGTTCTCGCCCGCCAGAGCAGACAGGAAACGCTCTTCGGCAGCAACGTGGACGATGTTCAGACCGAAACGGTCACCGAACATTTCCAGAACCTGGTCGGCTTCATTCAGACGCAGCAGGCCGTTGTCAACGAAGACGCAGGTCAGGCGGTCACCGATTGCACGGTGCAGCAGCATCGCGGTAACGGAAGAGTCAACGCCACCGGACAGGCCGAGGATCACGTGGTCGTTGCCAATCTGCACTTTCAAACGCTCAATCGCGTCTTCGATGATTTTAGCCGGGGTCCACAGCGCTTCACACTGACAGATATCGATGATGAAGCGTTCCAACATGCGCAGGCCCTGACGGGTGTGCGTCACTTCCGGGTGGAACTGCACGCCGTAGAAGCGCTTTTCTTCGTTGGCCATAATGGCAAACGGGCAGGTGTCGGTGCTGGCAACGGTAACGAAGTCTGAAGGGATCGCGGTGACTTTATCGCCATGGCTCATCCACACATCAAGCAGCGGCTTGTTGTCGGCGCTCAGGGCGTCTTCAATGCCACGAACCAGGGCGCTGTTGGTCTGCACTTCAACCTGTGCATAGCCAAACTCACGCTCGGTTGAGCCTTCAACGCGTCCACCCAACTGCATTGCCATGGTCTGCATGCCGTAGCACACGCCAAGAACGGGAACACCGGCTTCGAATACGTAATCCGGCGCGCGCGGGCTGCCTTCTTCGGTGGTGCTTTCCGGGCCGCCAGACAGGATGATGCCGTTCGGGTTGAATTCACGGATTTGAGCTTCGGTCACATCCCAGGCCCAGAGTTCGCAGTACACGCCGAGTTCACGAACGCGACGCGCTACCAGTTGGGTGTACTGGGAGCCGAAATCGAGGATAAGAATGCGATGCTTATGAATATTTTCACTCATGCGGGTGATTTTCCAGAGCGGTTAAAGTTTTAAAAAAGAACTAAGAAACGGGTAACCCGGCCGAAACCGGGTTTAACACAGACTCAATCAACTCGATCAAGGGGCCAGCGAGCCAAGGCAAAAGGGACTTAGGCGAAAAAAGCGCAGTTTACATGCGTAAATGAGCATTTTTGAGCCTGAGTTCAACGCAGTATTGCCGAAGCGCAGCAGCCCCAATAACCAAATTAAGAACCCATGCGATAGTTTGGTGACTCTTTGGTAATGGTTACGTCGTGTACGTGACTTTCCTGAATACCCGCGCCGCTGATACGAACGAACTCAGCCTTGGTGCGCAGGTCCTGGATAGTAGCACAACCGGTCAGACCCATACAGGAGCGCAGGCCACCCATTTGCTGGTGAACTATCTCTTTCAGGCGGCCTTTGTAGGCAACGCGACCTTCGATACCTTCTGGTACCAGTTTGTCAGCGGCGTTATCGCTCTGGAAGTAACGGTCTGAAGAGCCTTTGGACATCGCACCCAGTGAGCCCATACCACGGTAAGACTTGAATGAACGCCCCTGGTACAGTTCGATCTCACCTGGAGATTCTTCGGTACCTGCCAGCATGCCACCAACCATCACGCAGCTTGCGCCCGCCGCGATAGCTTTAGCGATATCACCGGAGAAACGAATACCGCCGTCGGCAATAACCGGAATACCGGTGCCTTCCAGCGCTTCAACCGCGTCAGAGACGGCAGTTATCTGTGGAACGCCTACGCCGGTAACCATACGAGTGGTACAGATTGAGCCAGGGCCGATACCCACTTTAACCGCGCTCACGCCAGCCTGAGCCAGTGCCAGAGCACCTTCGCCAGTCGCTACGTTACCGCCAATGATTTGCAGATCAGGATATTTTGCACGCGTCGCGCGAATACGTCCGAGAACGCCTTCGGAGTGGCCGTGTGAGGAGTCGATCAGCAGTACGTCAACACCTGCAGCAACCAGTGCGTCGATACGCTCTTCGTTACCAGCACCTGCGCCAACCGCAGCGCCTACGCGCAGGCTGCCGTTTTCGTCTTTACAGGCGTTAGGTTTACGCTCTGCTTTCTGGAAGTCTTTAACGGTGATCATACCCAGAAGGTGGAACTGGCTGTCGACAACCAGCGCTTTCTCAACGCGTTTTTCGTGCATTTTCTGCAGAACAACTTCGCGAGATTCACCTTCTTTAACGGTCACAAGACGCTCTTTCGGGGTCATGACCGCGGTCACTGGCTGGTCCAGGTCGGTCACGAAGCGCACGTCACGACCGGTAATGATACCGACCAGCTCGTTGCCTTCGGTCACCACAGGATAACCTGCGAAGCCGTTGATTTCGGTGAGTTCTTTAACCTGACGCAGCGTAGTTGCTGGCGTTACGGTCTTAGGATCGGCAACAACGCCGCTTTCATGCTTCTTAACGCGGCGAACTTCTTCAGCCTGACGCTCAATAGACATGTTCTTATGGATGAAACCCATCCCGCCTTCCTGAGCCAGGGCAATCGCCAGGTTCGCTTCGGTAACGGTGTCCATGGCTGCAGACAGCATAGGAATGTTCAGACGGATTTTAGAAGTCAGCTGAGTACTGAGATCGGCTGTGTTAGGCAGAACTGTGGAATGGGCTGGAACAAGGAGAACGTCGTCAAACGTTAGTGCTTCTTTCTTTAAACGTAGCATGGGCAATATCTCACCAAGGTGGTATGCGGAAAAGATAAAATATTGCAGCGAGAGTATACAGGCACTCAATCGTTTGCTCTAGTACTATTTCACATTTTTTATAAAAAACTCTTGATTACCTCGAACGTGCCTGTAGTATCGATTGATTAAGTCTCTGTTTTCGAATTTGATCTGGGTCACATGCCACTACCTTCTTCGCCACCGATTTTTACCGTGAGCCGCCTCAATCAGACGGTCCGTGAGTTGCTGGAAAACGAAATGGGTCAGGTCTGGCTCTCCGGCGAAATCTCAAACTTCTCTCAGCCCTCTTCCGGCCACTGGTATTTCACGCTAAAAGATGCGCGCGCGCAGGTTAAATGCGCGATGTTCCGCAACAGTAATCGCCGCACCCCTTTTCGCCCGCAAAATGGTCAACAGGTTCTGGTTCGCGCGTCGATTACGCTGTATGAACCGCGCGGTGATTTCCAGCTGATTGCCGAAAGCATGCAGCCTGCCGGTGACGGACTGTTGCAGCAGCAGTTTGAGCAGTTGAAGCAGACGCTCTCCGCCGAAGGGCTTTTCGACACCGAACACAAACAGCCGCTGCCCTCCCCGGCTCAATGCGTCGGGGTCATTACCTCTGCCAGCGGCGCGGCGCTGCACGATATCCTACAGGTGCTGAAACGCCGAGACCCGTCTCTGCCGGTGGTGATTTATCCTACGGCGGTTCAGGGCGTCGACGCGCCGCTGCAAATCGTCAGGGCTATCACTCTCGCGAATCAACGAAACGAGTGTGACGTGCTGATAGTCGGGCGTGGCGGGGGGTCGCTTGAAGATTTGTGGAGTTTTAACGACGAACGCGTCGCACGGGCGATTTTCGCTAGCCGTCTGCCGATTGTCAGCGCCGTCGGCCATGAGACCGACGTGACTATCGCCGATTTCGTCGCCGACCTGCGCGCCCCGACTCCCTCGGCCGCCGCCGAACTGATCAGCCGAAACCAGCTTGAGCTGCTTCGTCAGATTCAGTCACAGCAGCAGCGTCTGGAAATGGCGATGGATTACTATCTGGCGCAGATGGCACAGCGCTTTACGCGACTCAACCATCGCCTCCAGCAGCAGCATCCTCATCTGCGTCTGGCACGCCAGCAAACCGCACTGTTCAAACTGCGCAGCCGCCTGGACGAGGCGATGCAAAATCACCTTCGTCGTCTGCTGCGCCGTGATCAGAGCCTGCAACAGCGTTTGAGCCAGCATCAGCCGCAGCGCCGCATTCATCAAATGCAGCAGCGGGTGCAGAAGTTACAGTATCGTCTTCAGCAGGCGATGACGGCGCAGCTCGGCGACAGTCGCCAGCGCTTTGGCACCGCCTGTACCCAGCTTGAAGCGGTTAGCCCGCTGGCAACCTTGGCGCGCGGTTACAGCGTGACCACCACGCCGCAGGGGGAATTACTGAAGCATACCGCGCAGACGGCACCGGGCGCGATGCTCAAGACTCGACTGGAAGACGGCTGGATCGAGAGCGAAGTGAAATCAGTCACCGTCGAGAAAAAACCGCGCAAGCGCGCGGCCGCCAGTAAAAAAACCGACTAACGCAGAACAGGCCTCACCACAGCAAATAGCTGGAGGTCTTCTCGCCCTCAATCCATACTTCGCGCGTTTCTCCGACGGGCAGAACAACGTTCAGCCCGCGCCAGCGTGGACGATATTCTCCACGGCGCGTAAAGCGCAGATTGATTCGCTGATCGGTATATTCGATGTCCCACGCCAGCCACAGCGCCATCCCCTGCTGCCAGTCGTGGCTTTCGCCGTCGTCCTCAAACAGGCTACCGCTGGCCTTGCCCGCGCCCGGCAGCGGGAACACTTGCAGGCTGCGTTGAGTGTCCAGCTCCACGTCGCAGTGCGCCAGTCGTGCCGAACACGGCAGCGCGCTGCCGCCGCGCACCATTAAGGGCAACCGGTCCAGGGCTGCCGCCAGCAGGATTCGCTGACCGCCACGGAACCACTCTCCGCTGTAAAAATTGACCCAACCGGTTGCGTTATCGGGCAGATAGACTTCGCGCTCACGCTGGCCTTTCTCGACCACGCTGGCCACCAGCAGATCACGCCCTATCAGAAAATCATCGTTTTCTTCGAAGGTGCTCGCGTCATGTTCGTTGTCCAGAAACGTCGGACGCAGCATCGGCTCGTCGTCAGCGTATGCCTGCCACAGCAGCGTATAAAAATAGGGCAACAGCCGATAGCGCAGTTCAATCGCCTCTCGCACCGCCGTCGTCACCTCGGGATACATCCACGGCTCATTCAGCGTGCTGTCATCGTTCCACGAATGAATGGTAAAGCGTGGGTGCATCACACCGTTCTGCACCCAGCGCACAAACAGTTCTGCCTCCGGTTTCGGACCCGCAAAGCCGCCTACGTCATGGCCGACGTTGTATAACCCCGACAGGCTCATACCTAATCCCATGCGGGTGTTGTAGCGCAGCGTTGACCAGTCGGTGCGGTTATCTCCGCTCCAGGTCTGCACATAACGCTGCATGCCCGCACAGCCGGATCGAGATATCAGGTACGGCCGTTTATGCGGGGCAAATTTTAGCTGCGCCTCGAAGGACGCACGCATCATCAGCAACGGCATAACAGGGCGAATATGCTTGATGGCGATCGGCTCCCCAAAACCGTAACAACGCGCGTCGCCGTCCCAGACTTCGAACTCGTTGTTGTCATTCCAGGTGGAGTCGATGCCTTTCTCCAGCAACTGACGCGTGACCTGTGCCTGCCACCAGGCGAAGGTGGCCGGATTGGTGAAGTCGAGATGCGAGCCTTCATCGTCCCAGAAGCTGGAGCATTCGGGCGTGGCCGTTTCTGAATCTTGTATAAAAAGCCCCTGCTCGGCCACCTCGGCATACAGCGGATGGTCCTGTAACAGGCAAGGTTTGATGTTCGCGGCCAGTTTCAGTCCGGCGTGATGAAACGCGGCGGTCATCGCCTCGGGCCGTGGAAACTTGTCATGGTTCCAGTTGAACACATAGCGTTTGTCGTTTATCGAGGTATAGCCTGACGACAGCTGGAAGGAGTCGCACGGAATACGGTGCTCGGCACACAGGCGGATAAACTTCATCAGCTGCTGCTGGGCGTCCGGCGCGTCGGTGTAGTGCATGGTTGAGCCGCTGTAGCCCAGACTCCATTTCGGACCGAAGAAGGTTTTTCCGGTCAGGCGCACAAACTTCTTGGTGACTTCGAGCAGCGTAGGGCCGATAAACAGGTAGTAGTCGAGATCACCGGCTTCGGCACTAAAGCGTCGATAAGGAAGATGATAGTTATCCAGCTCGTTCCCCAAATCGAAACGGCAGCTGCTTACATTGTCGTAAAACAGCCCAAAGCTCACGCCTTCGTGTCGCGTCAGGGTAAAGGGAACGTGCTTATAGAGCGGGTCGGTGCTGGCCGCGTTGTAGCCCATCGCGTCGAGGTTGCGCATTTCGAAGCGGCGACCGGTGCGGTTGAGATCCCCCGCTTTCTCGCCGAGGCCGTAGTAATTGTCCTGCGCATAGCGACGCTGGAAATGTTCCACGCCCTCGCCCTTCGACGGCAGCAGGTACGCCCCCGTTGGCCTGTCGCTCGCAATCAGCTGCCACTCACCCTCTTGGTTAAGGCCTTCCCACTCGAGGCGCAGCGGCTGGTGAACGGTGACCCGCAGCTGGGATGTCGCCAGGCGCAGCTGGTTCTCGCTTTGATCAAAGGTAAACTCGGGCAGACTGAAACCGGCATTGCTCAGGCGATTTCGCCCCTCCACCGGCACGTCCTCCTGTGGCGCAATGCTCCAGGTTCTGTTGAGTTCCAGCCGACCTTCGCGCTGCAAAAGTACCCGAAACAGCCCCTGTTCGAGCACCCGCAGGCTCATAATATGCTTGCCGTCGACGCGCAAATCTATGCCTGCCTCGTGGCGCTTCTCGAGTTCCCAATGTTTTAACGTCTTCATGCATGCTCCCCTTTTGCTGGATTACGACGTTCAGCAATCAGCGCAATCAAGAAGACTGCACCAACTAAATCAAAAAATCCCATGGCGATAAATAGCGGATTAAAACCGATGTTGTCGGCGACTGCGCCGATCAGCAGTGAAAATAGAAAACTGGCGATCCACGCCGAGGAACCGCGCATGCCGTTGACCGTCGCAACCTGATTTTTATCGAAAGACTCGACCACCAACGCGCTCAACATGCAGGAGATAACCTGATGCCCAAATCCGCCAATCGAGATCAGCGCAATCGCCAGGTAGGGATCTTTCGTCATCGCGACGAAGGCTAGCGAGACCATCATGAATGCGCCGGTCACGGAACTGGCCACCACCGAGTTGATGCGCGTGCAGTGGAACCATTTGCGGTAAAGCGTGGTGAGGTATCCGCTCGCCACGCTGCCGATATCGGCAGCGAGAAACGGCAGCCAGGCGAACATGGCAATATGTTTGAGGTCCATTCCGCGATCGTTGGCGAGATACAACGGCACCCAAAAGCTAAAGACGGCCCATGCGGGTTCAGCCAGAAAGGCCGGGATAGCGATGCCGTAGAATTTTTTGTTTTTACTCACGATTTTCAGTGAAGCAAGGAACGGCAGGCGCGACTGCTGCGGCTCGTTGTCCTGGCGAATCAACGCCAGCTCGTCTTTGCTCAGGTTAGGATGGCTCTCGGGCTCGTGATAAAAACGCCACCACAGCACCACCCACAGCAACGCTAGAAAACCACAAAACAGAAAAGCACCACGCCAGCCGAAGGACAGATGCGCGATGACCACAATAGGCGGTGCGAGCATCGCACCAATCGAAAAGCCGACCCCCGCCCAGCCTGCGGCCACCGGCCTCTCTTTGCGCGGGAACCAGTCAGAAATCGCTTTGGCATTGGCGGGCGTGGCGGCGGCTTCGGCGCTGCCCATGAAGAAACGCAGCACCGCCAGATGTATCCAACTGCCGACGCCAGCGTGCAACATGCACACCACTGCCCAAACGGTAGCGAAAATCATGAAGCCCAGCTTGAGCCCAATGACGTCAATGACCCAGCCACACAGCGGCTGGAAAATAGTGTAGGCCAGCTGGAAAGCGGCCACGACCCAGGAGTAGTGCTCGGTGCTCATGTTCAGGCTGGTTTTCAGCTCTGGCGCCAGCAGGCCGAGAGAGTTGCGCGTTATGTAGTTTACGGTGACCCCAAGCAGAAACAGCGCCAGCATCCACCAGCGTAGCGCCTTGAACTTTCTTCGTCCGACAACGGCCGTCGAAGCGGTGTTGATTTCAGTTGTCATGCCTTTCTCCCATCCGTCATTCAGTGTGCAGATGATGTTTATGTCAGGTACTCAGGAAGAGTAGGCAGGCCGATTTGTGAGCGAAACGTGATTTTTTGCAAAAGCTTTCACGCTATAACTTCATCACTGAAACAGGGTCGTCCGAGAGCTTATCCACTCGGCCTCGCCTCTGGTGAAAAAATTTGCATGGATGAATTTGAAGGAGATCACAGTTTGAAAGGAAAGTTAAATATCCAGCAAATTGCTGACCAAACGGGGCTGTCAATCAGCACGGTTTCACGGGTTCTGGCCGGAAAAAGCAATACCAGCGCGCAGGCACGACAGCGCGTTTTGGCCTGTGCTCGCTCACAGGGCACCCTCGATGACCTCTCGACCGGCAGACTGATGCTCAACAACCTCATTTTGTTTGCTCCGGCACGGGCGTTCGACGTGCGTAGCGATATCTTTTACTACAAGCTGATTCAGGGGATCCTCGCCGCTACCGCACACCACGAGGTGCGGGTGCGCTATTTCGCGATGGAAGAGGAGAACGCCGATGCGGCGCTGTTTATCGCCAAGATGACTGACCCGCTGGCCGACGCCGTACTGCTGGTCGGCATCGACGATCCACATATCCATCAGTTGGCCAATGACGTCGGCAAACCTTGCGTACTGGTGAACTGTCAGGACCGGCTGATGCGCCACGACAGCGTGTCACCCGATCATCAAAGCATGGGTGACTTCGCCTGTGACTATCTTTTTGCCCAGGGGCATCAACATATCGTGACGCTACAATGTCTGCGTCGGCAGACCATGGAACTGCGCCTCAACGGCATTAAAAACGCCTTTACACGCAATCATCAAACCTTCAGCGACAGCCAGCATTTGTTGAGCACATCAGGATTTGGCGCGCAGGAGGCCGAGCAAACGCTGCTTGAGTACATCGACAGTCTGGAAGATGGTGCACCGCTGCCGACGGCCATTCTTGCGGGAGGCGACTTTATGGCGGCGGGTGCAGTGGCGGCGCTGCGTAAGAGAGGATTATCGGTGCCGCGCGATATCAGCGTCATGAGCACCGACGGCTTTAATCTGGCTGAAATTCAAGACGTTGCACTGACGGCGGTTCAGGTTCCCCGCGACGAGCTCGGCGCAGAAGCGATTGCTCTGTTACAACGACGCATCTTCCGCCCAGACGCCCCCTTCACCACTCAGCTGTTGCAGGGCAAACTGGTGGTACGTGAGTCGGTCAGAAAAGCCAGCGCGCGACCGATCGCACTGCGTCAGCACCAACTTTATGATCCCCAGCCGAATCGCCAATGATCAACACACCAGGTCCTGCATCAAACTAACCAGAAAGCAGATTCGGATTAACACATCACACCGGTAAAAAATCCCCCTCAGCCCTGCGGTTGAAAATATAAAAAAGGCCCCCTCATAAGCAGGGAGCCTCTAAACAACGCTGGTGATACCTTTACACTAGGCAGGAACTTCCTGTGCGGCGGCCTCGCGTGACCAGACGCGGTGTTTCTTCAGCACCTCGATAAACTTGTCGGCCACCTGTTTGGCATCGTCATCCACAATGACGCCTTCATCCGGTTTCGGCAGCGGCAGCGCCTCATACAGCTTCAACGCATCGCCCTGTAAGCCGATCGCCTTCAGGTGCTTGAAGGCCTGAAGCAGGTAGTTCTTGGCATTACCATTTTTCTTCAGAGCCTCGATGCTGTCCTTGCCGGTAGCAACGATGACGCCATCGACCAGCACCGAAGGGTTACCCTCAATGGTGCCGTCGGCATTCACCGTTTTACCCTGCAGCGTTTTGATTTTGCCCAGACGTGGCGCAAAAATCTTGGTATGAATCCCCAGCGCGTTTAGCTCAGCGGTAATTTTCTCAACCGAATCACCGCAGACGCCGTCGGCAACCAGAATCGCCACCTGACGGGACTTCACCGGATGCACTTTGTCGCCGTACAGGCTCAATGCGTCATCTTTTTTCAGGCCGTTAACGTCTTTCGGGATCGGATGCGCACGCTGCTCGTCACTCAGCTCAAGGCCGATATTTGCCGCCACGCGGGCCGCTAAATCACCATCGATATAAGTGAGTTCATCAACGACGCGCTCACGAATCCACGGACGCACAACTTTGCCCAACTCGAAGCTGAAGCCACCAACGATATGATCCTGCTCGAATTGGGTCTGGCTCTGCCAGAACAGACGCGGCTGGGAATAATAGTCATTGAAGGATTCGCTTCTGACGCGCACCTTCTGCCCGTTCAGCGGCTGTGGAGAGGTGGCGAAACCGCCGTCCTTTTTGGCCGGCGGCGTTTCACGCGGCCAGTTGTTGTTGATGGAGTTAGGCTCGTAGTTCGCTTTACCCGAAATCCCCATTCTGTGCATGCCGTCTCGCTGATGATTATGGAACGGGCACACGGGTTTATTGATAGGGATCTCATGGAAATTGGGGCCGCCAAGGCGACTGATTTGCGTGTCCAGATACGAGAATAAACGGCCCTGCAGCAGCGGATCGTCGGAGAAGTCCAGGCCAGGTACGATATTGCCGGGACAGAAGGCGACCTGCTCGGTTTCACTAAAGTAGTTGTCAGGATTGCGATTCAGCACCATCTTGCCGACTATCTGCACCGGCACCAGTGATTCAGGGATCAACTTGGTGGGATCGAGGATATCAAAGTCATATTTGAATTCGTCCTCTTCCGGGATTATCTGTAGGCCAAGCTCGAACTCTGGGAAGTCGCCCGCCTCGATAGATTCCCAAAGCTCGCGACGATGGAAATCAGGATCCCTGCCGGTCAACACTTGGGCTTCGTCCCAAATCAACGATGCCGCGCCACAGGTCGGTTTCCAGTGGAATCGGACGAAGTGGCTCTTGCCTTCGGCGTTGATCAACTTATAGCAGTGGATCCCGAAGCCCTCCATCATGCGATAACTGCGCGGGATACCCCTGTCGGACATCGCCCACATCACGTTGTGCAGCGTTTCAGGCTGTAGCGACACGTAGTCCCAGAAGGTATCGTGGGCACTCTGTCCCTGCGGGATCTCATTGTGTGGCTCCGGTTTTACGGCGTGCACAAAGTCGGGAAACTTGATGGCATCCTGGATAAAGAATATCGGGGTATTGTTGCCCACCAGATCAAAGTTACCCTCTTGGGTATAAAATTTGGTGGCGAATCCACGGATATCCCTTACCGAGTCTGCCGAACCCCGAGCGCCCTGTACGGTAGAGAAGCGTACAAATACCGGCGTATCCAGCCCAGGATCGGTAAGGAAACCCGCCTTGGTCAGCGCATGCAGTGACTGATAAACCTGAAAATAGCCGTGTGCCGCCGCACCGCGCGCGTGAACAATCCTTTCAGGAATGCGCTCGTGGTCAAAGTGGGTGATTTTTTCTCGCAGAATAAAGTCTTCGAGCAGCGTAGAACCGCGTGCACCGGCTTTCAACGAGTTTTGGTTATCAGAGATTTTGATGCCCTGATCGGTGCGTAATGCCTGGCCGTCCGGGTCTTCACGATAAGCATCAAGTTGTTCTAGTTTGGCGTTGGTGGTCGATGGGGTTTTATCACTGCCTGCAAAGGTCGGCTCCGCACCGGGTGGACTCACGCTTTTTTGCGGTTTTATCGGTGCGCCTTTCGGGGCAGTGTCTTCCAGATGGGGTTTCACAGAGGCGGTTTTGTTTTCCAGGTCACCATGTTTACTTCCTGTATTATCTTTATGATCTGACATTAACGACTCTCCATTTAATACTCACAAAAAAAAGGGTTACCAAAAAATTATAGTCACTGTGTCAGGGACTGCTTTTTTAGGGCCTTGTGAAAAGTGAGAGCGCAGGAAAAATCGGCGGGAGAGCGGGTCATGCTGGGGGCTGGAGTTAACAATAAAAAACTGCATCTTAATGTTTCAGACTCGAGTCCAAAAGTTGGGATGCAGTTCTGTTTATCGCGTTAAAGGGTCGCGATTATTTTTTCTTCAGGTGCGACATCAGCCGTTTACGCTTACGCATCTGGTTTGGCGTCAGGGTATTACGCTTGCCTTCAAACGGGTTCTCACCCTCTTTGAACTGGATACGGATTGGCGTACCCATGATTTCCAGTGAACGACGGAAGTAGTTCATCAGATAGCGCTTGTAGGAGTCGGCCAGGTCTTTCACCTGATTACCGTGGATAACCACGATTGGCGGGTTATAACCCCCGGCGTGGGCATATTTCAGCTTCACGCGACGGCCGTTGACCAGCGGTGGCTGGTGGTCGTCTGCCGCCATCTGCATAATACGGGTCAGCATCGAGGTGCTCACACGTTTAGTCGCGCAGTGGTAAGCCTCGTTGATTGATTCGAACAGATTACCTACGCCGCTGCCGTGCAATGCGGAGATGAAGTGGATACGCGCGAAGTCGATAAAGCCAAGACGCAGGTCCAGGGTATCTTTCACCGCATCACGCGCTTCCTGAGACATTCCGTCCCATTTGTTCACCGCGATAACCAGTGAGCGGCCGCTGTTGAGGATAAAGCCGAGCAGAGAAAGGTCCTGATCGGAAATACCTTCGCGTGCGTCAATGACCAACAGCACCACGTTGGCGTCTTCAATCGCCTGTAGGGTTTTGATAACCGAAAACTTCTCGACGGTTTCTGTGATTTTACCGCGCTTGCGCACACCGGCGGTGTCGATCAGCACGTATTCACGCTCGTCACGGACCATCGGAATGTAGATGCTGTCACGGGTGGTGCCCGGCATGTCGTATACGACAACGCGGTCTTCACCCAGAATACGGTTGGTCAGCGTTGACTTACCGACGTTTGGACGGCCCACGATCGCGAGTTTGATAGGCAAGGTAGTCGGGTCGAAGTCTTCTTCAACGTCGGCCGGGATCTCGTCTTCGTTCTCGCCCAGTTGCTCTGCCCAGTAAGCGGCGTTGGCCTCTTCTTCGGTCAGCTCAACTTGTTCAGGTTTTTCACCGACGAACGGCACCAGCACGTGCTCGATAAGCTGCGTTACGCCGCGGCCGTGAGAGGCTGCGATAGCATAGACGTCGCCCAGACCGAGAGAGTAGAAATCTGCGGTCGCGCTGTCTGCGTCGAGACCGTCAGTTTTGTTGGCAACCAGGAAAGTGGCTTTTTCACGGCTGCGCAGATGCTGGGCAATGCCCTGATCCGCAGGCATCACGCCCGCACGAGCATCCACCATGAACAGCACGATATCTGCTTCTTCGATTGCCAGCAGGGATTGACCCGCCATGCGAGTTTCAACACCGTCTTCGGTACCGTCGATACCACCGGTATCAACAATAATGAATTCGTTGCCCTCGATTTCGGCACGACCATACTTGCGGTCACGCGTTAGCCCGGGGAAATCCGCCACCAACGCATCACGCGTCTTGGTCAAACGGTTAAATAAGGTGGATTTACCCACATTCGGGCGCCCAACTAGCGCGACGACAGGTATCATTTTTGAAGCCTCATTTTTTTATAGCCGATAAACATGCGTAACCCGACGGGCTACAACATCCAACCGCTATAATGCAAATCATTAAAATTCAATTTCTTACAACAGAAAAGGGGTAACCATTCTTGCTGTTTTTAGAATACGAAACGGCCCCTGAGCAATTCAGGAGCCGTTTAATGGCGTAGCTATTATACCCGCATCTTAAATCATTTGGGCATATAACCAAAGCATATACCCAAGTAATTGACGCTGTAGCCAGGGTGCGTGAGCAAAGCCAACGCCGCTACAGCGTCCAGGACGCAGGGGATTAACGCTGGAAGGAGTAAACCTCGCCGCCTTTAGCCTGCACAACCAGCTTGTCGCTTGCCACAATCGGCGCGCTCAACAGGCCAGAGGAGTCCACTTTCTGTTGGGCGACAAAGCGACCATCATTGGTGTTCATCCAGTGCAGATAGCCTTCAGCATCGCCAACCACCAGATAGCCGTTGTACAGCACTGGAGCGGTCACCAGACGGTGAAGCAGTGCGCTTTGCGTCCAGATAGTGACACCACCCTGGGTGTTGAGTGCCATCACGCGGTCATTCTGGTCGACCATGTAAATACGGTCACCGTCGATCACGATGTTGTTAACCGAACCGACGTCACGCTTCCACATGATCTGACCGGAGCGAAGGTCCATCGCCACCAGATTGCCGTTGTAGGCAACGGTGTATACGACGCCGTTAACGATAACAGGCGTGGTATCGATGTCGCTCAGACGGTCGATTTCGGTCGCACCGCTTGGCTCAGAAATACGTTGCTGCCAGATCATCTGGCCTTCTTTCAACAGCACCGCGCTGACGCGACCGTTGTCACCGCCAACGATGGCAGCCCCAAAGGCAACGGCTGGCGCCGATTCACCACGCAGGGAAAGCGTTGGCATATCGAGGTTGGCGCTCCACGCGATGCTACCGTCTTTCTGGTTCAGCGCCTGCAGAATACCGTTGCTGGTGTGAATCAAGATCAGACCGCCGCTGACTACCGGACGAGAAATGGCTTCACCGGCTACGGTTGTTTTCCACGCCAGCTTGCCGTCAGCGGTGTTCAACGAGTAAACGATGGCTTTTTCGCTGCCAATATACAGGTTTGAACCGTCAACGGTCACGCCGCCAGAGAGCTCGGCGGAGATGTTGCTAGAGAAGAAGCCCGGGTTTTCGGACAGGTCAACCTTCCACTTCTCTTTGCCGTTGCTGGCGTCCAGCGCCTTCACGATACCAAAACGGTCGGCGGCGTAAATGGTGTTGTCTTGCCAGGCCGGATGCAGGTGAGAATAATACTGACCTACGCCATCACCCACGGAAGTGCTCCACACTTCGGTCGGCGTGAACTGATTTTCAACTTTTGGCAGCGGGGACATTTTAACGACGTCTTCTTCGCCGCCAAACAATGAACAGCCGCTCAGCAGGGCAACAGAAACCCATCCCACCAAGAGTGTTTTACGCAATTGCATCGGGGTTCCCCTTAGCTGGATAAGTTATTCAATTTCATACGCAGCATAGTCTGCAGCGTTTGAGATGGCTTGGAATCAAGGCCTTTACTGTATGCATCCCTGGCACCTTTGGTATCGCCCTTCGCCAGAAGAACGTCACCGCGGACCTCTTGTTGCATCGCCATCCAGCCGTCGCCCTTGACGTTGTCGAGGGTTTTCAGCGCGTCATCCAGCTTGTTTTGTTGCAGCTGAACGCGTGCCAGACGGTAGTTAACCAGTGATAATAAGTTTTCGTCTTTAGTCAGCTGGCTCGCCTGCGTCAGTTGTTTTTCGGCATTAACGAAATCTTTGGCCTCAACGAAGTGATCGGCCAGCTGCAAGGCAGCAAAAACGCCATAACTGTTGCTGTTGGTCTGAGCAAACTTCTCTAAATTGGCCACGCCATCGGCTTTGTTAGACGTCAGCGCAGTGCTTGCCTGCTGATAAGACGCCGAGGCTTCGGTCAGAGCGGTGTTCTCATGAGTCTGCCAGTAATGCCAACCGCCTAAGGCAGCAATACCCACGACGACGCCAATAGCCAGCGCTTTACCATTCTCGGCAAAGAAGCGGCGGACGGCATCAACCTGTTCATTTTCAGTGGTATAGACTTCCACGTGGTCCTTCTCCTTAACCTAACATCGAGGCCAGACGCACAGCCAAATCGCTCTGCGCCAGCGTTTCTTGCTCACCACTTTGCAGATTTTTAACGACGACCTGCTGAGCCGCGACTTCGTCCTCGCCTAATACCAGGGCGATACGCGCCCCCCATTTGTCGGCACGGGCAAACTGCTTTTTAAAGTTGCCGCCGCCGTAGTTAGTCATGACTTTCAGCTCTGGCAGTGCGTCACGCAGTTTTTCAGCCAGTTGCATCGCCGCGCCCTGCGTGCCCGAACCGGAAGAAATCACGTAAGCATCGACCGTTGGCGGCGCCTTGAAATCAGGATTAACGGCCTGAACCAGCAGCACCAGACGCTCAAGACCCATGGCAAAACCTACTGCCGGGGTCGCACGCCCGCCAAGCTGCTCAACCAGACCGTCATAGCGACCGCCGCCACAGACTGTCCCCTGCGCACCAAGACTGGTGGTTACCCACTCGAATACGGTACGGTTGTAATAGTCCAGACCGCGTACAAGACGTTGATTGACCGTATATGGGATACCTGCGAGGCCTAAAAGTTCACACAGACCTGCAAAGTGTTCGCGAGATTCTTCGTCGAGGTAGTCCGCCAGCTCCGGTGCATCGTTCAGTAATGCCTGAACCTCTGGATTTTTAGAGTCCAGAACGCGCAGCGGGTTGGTATACATACGACGTTTAGAGTCTTCGTCGAGCTTTTCAATATGTTGCTCAAGGAAGGCGATCAGCGCATCACGATAGTTGGAGCGCGCTTCCAGTGAACCGATAGAGTTCAGCTCGAGGGAAACGTGCTCGGCGATGCCCAGTTCACGCCACCAGCGGGCGGTAAGCATGATAAGCTCTGCGTCGATATCTGGACCCTGTAGGCCAAACACTTCGACACCCAGCTGATTGAATTGACGGTAACGGCCCTTTTGCGGACGCTCATAGCGGAACATGGGTCCGACGTACCACAAACGCTGTTCCTGATTGTACAGCAGACCATGCTCGATGCCGGCACGAACGCAGCCAGCGGTGCCTTCAGGGCGCAGGGTCAGACTCTCGCCGTTGCGGTCCTCGAAGGTATACATCTCTTTTTCAACCACGTCGGTGACTTCACCGATCGCGCGTTTGAATAACGGGGTCTGCTCTACAATCGGCATACGGATTTCGCTGTAGCCGTAGGTGCCAAGGACTTGCTTGAGCGTACCTTCAATACGCTGCCACAGTGCAGTGTCTGCTGGCAGATAATCGTTCATGCCGCGGATAGCCTGGATGTTCTTTGCCACGTCAGTTCTCTATCTTTTTTTATAAAAATGAACCCGATTATAGGGGTTTTGTATCCTGAGGTTCAATGCGGATACGTCAACGCCTCATATCGGGTTCAGTCTAATTCAGCCCAAAGGGCAGGCGCGCTGGCAATGCAGCGCGAGCTCAGGTTACTTTTCGAGATGATTGATAACGATGCGCTTACTTTGATCCATCAGGGCCGCTTTGGCGCGGATCTTCGCTTCAAGCTGATCGATCATCAGCTCATTATCAAAACGCTCTCTTTGACGAACGCCGTCTTCGTAGAAACCACTCTTGTTATGACCGCCGGTCACGCCCAAGGTAGAAACCAGCGCTTCACCCGGACCGTTCACCACACAGCCGATGATCGAGATGTCCATCGGGGTGATGATGTCTTCAAGACGCTGTTCCAGCGCGTTGACGGTGCCTATCACGTCGAATTCCTGACGAGAACAGGTCGGGCAGGCGATAAAGTTAATCCCGCGCGAGCGAATACGCAGCGACTTGAGGATATCAAAGCCAACCTTCACTTCTTCTACCGGGTCCGCCGCCAGTGAAATACGCAGCGTATCGCCGATACCTTCAGACAGCAGCAGGCCGAGGCCGATCGCTGATTTTACCGAGCCGCTGCGCATGCCACCGGCCTCGGTGATACCGAGGTGCAGGGGCTGCACGATTTGCTTGGCCAGCAGACGATAAGATTCGACGGCCAGGAAAACGTCAGACGCCTTAACGCTGACCTTGAACTGATCGAAGTTCAGTCGGTCGAGGATATCGACGTGACGCATCGCTGATTCCAGCAGGGCCTGAGGCGTAGGTTCGCCATATTTTTCCTGGAGATCTTTCTCCAGTGAGCCGCCGTTCACACCGATACGGATAGGAATATTTTTGTCGCGCGCGCAGTCAACGACTGAACGAATACGCGATTCATTACCGATATTGCCCGGGTTAATACGCAGGCAGTCCACGCCGTATTCGGCAACCTGCAAGGCGATGCGGTAGTCGAAATGGATATCGGCAACCAGCGGAACGTTAACCTGCTGTTTGATGTGCTTGAAGGCTTCAGCAGCGTCCATGGTTGGAACAGAAACACGAACAATGTCCACACCGACGCGCTCAAGGGCTTTAATCTGAGCGACGGTTGCGGCGACATCGGTGGTGCGGGTGTTGGTCATTGATTGCACCGCGATTGGTGCACCATCACCGACAGGCACCTTGCCGACGTAAATCCGGGTTGATTTGCGACGGGTAATGGGTGCTTGGTTATGCATTTGTACTCTCCATCGTTGCGATCGTCCTGGCCTGCCCTCTTGCAAGGGCAGGCCAGAGTCAAGACGCTGTTACTGAGCGGCTAAAGTCAGACGAGCAACACGGTTTGATTTAACAAAACGGCTTAGATCAACCGGCTTACCTTGGTATTGAATCTCGACGGCACCAGGTGCACCGATTTTCAATTTATACGGCGCTTTACCTTTCAGGTTTAGCGTTTCTCCGCCTTTCTTCACGCCGCTGAACAATGTTTTTCCGGAAGCGTCGTTAACCTGCAACCAGCAGTCTGCTTTGAAAGTCATTGCCACAGCGTCTGCATCAGCCGCAGTGGCGCTAGCCTGTGCATCACCGGTTGGCAATGCAGAAGACGGAGTCTCAGCCGAGTTCGGCTGGCTTGTAGTGTCCGCAGCCGGGGCCTGAGTCTGCGCTGGATCCGCGTTTGCAGCGGTATCTGGCGTCGTATTCAGCGGCACAGCGTTTTGCGCCTGCGTAGCCGCAGCGTTGCCAGAGGCAGTCGCTGGAGCAGCAGATTGGGCTGCGGTTGTAGAAGATGCGCTACCGGTGTTCAAGGGAATTGACTGCCCCTGAGCATTATCCTGGTTTAGCTGTGCGGTAGATTGGTCCGCCATATTGGCAATCTCTTCCTGCTGCGCCTGATGGTTTTGCCACCACCATGCGCCGGTCAGGCCGAGCACCACGAAAACTATCAACCAGGTAAAGCCCATCAGCCAGCCATCACGCTTTTTGCGCGACTTGCGTAACGATACGCCCTGCATAGAAGCCACTTTTGGCACATTGATTGGCGCCTGCTTGCCAATTAACGATGCCAGTTCCTCTTCAGGAACGTGGACCAGTTTTGCGTAAGAGCGGATATAACCGCGCAAGAAAGTCGGCGCCAGGTCGGTTGGCGTATTTCCTTCTTCGATTTGGCGAATAGTCGAAAGCTTTAGGCAAAGACGTTCTGCCACAGCCTGATGGCTGAGTCCCAACTGCTCACGAGCTTGACGCAGGCGCTCACCCGCGGTCACTTTAGTACTTTTATCTTGAGTGGCTTCAGTATTCATTAGCTAAGAACTGCTGGTACTGTTGGGATTGTGGAAAATTCCGCGCAAGCTGCTTGCCGTAACGTTGAACGTTGTCCGGTTTGCCTGCTAACGCCGCGAAACGAATTTGTAACATAAGACTGTCAGCGCTGGCTGGCAGAACATGTTGATATACATCCAGTAATACTTGCGCGTCGGCGCGATTCCCTGCTTTAAACTGCCCGTTGGCTTGAGTCATCAAAGGCGTGCCTTTGTCAGGATCGTTTTTCAGCGCCTGACTCAACAACACTTTTGCTTCATCATACTGATTAGCCTTCAGAAAACAGTAGCCTGCACTTTCAAGACTGTCAGCTACCGGACCGGAATCAGGTAAACGGGCAGCGATGCTAAACTGCTGTTGTGACGGTACATACTGCCCTAAACTACACAAAAACGCACCGTAATTATTCAGGACAGTTCCATTTTGAGGGGCGAGCTTTAACGCTTGCTGGTAGCGGCTTTGCGCGGCGTCGTTATTGCCGTTTTTTTGCTCATACAATGCCATTCCCAGCTGGTTACGATAATCCTGAGGCGAGGCGTCGACCGCCTGTTGCAGATTGGCCTTTGCCGCAGGCATGTTCCCCTGCGACAAATACTCCATTCCCAACTGAAGTTGGGTTTGAGGCGCGCCCGAGGCGGCCTCGACCGGCGGTTGCTTTGAACCCGAACAGGCCGCCAGAAGACAGACTGCCGCGCTCGCGGCGAAGAACCCTTTCCACTGCATTATCGCCATATTAAATCCTTTTACCCTTCTACCGATAAGAAGACCCATGCAAGCTCAGAACCACGATCTATTTATACGCTTTTAACCATAATAGATTCACCGGCCATTTTTTTCTTCAAAGTACGTTTGGTACGGTCAATAACTTCGCCCGCCAGCTGTCCGCAGGCGGCATCGATATCGTCGCCGCGCGTTTTACGCACGATAACGGTAAAGCCGTAGTCCATCAGCACCTTGGAGAAACGGTCGATGCGGCTATTGGAGCTGCGACCGTATGGCGCCCCCGGGAAGGGGTTCCATGGGATCAGGTTAATCTTGCACGGCGTATCCTTCAGCTTTTCAGCCAGCTCGTGCGCGTGCTCGGTACCGTCGTTGATGTGGTCAAGCATAACGTATTCAACGGTCACGCGACCCTGATTAGCGTTAGATTTCCCCAAATAACGATTAACGGCAGCCAGGAAGGTGTCGATGTTGTATTTGCGGTTGATCGGCACAATCTCGTCACGAATTTCATCGTTCGGTGCGTGCAGGGAGATAGCCAGCGCCACGTCAATCATGTCGCCCAGCTTGTCCAGTGCAGGAACCACACCGGAAGTAGACAGGGTCACGCGACGTTTTGACAGCCCGAAACCGAAGTCGTCGAGCATGATTTCCATCGCGGGAACCACGTTGTTCAGGTTAAGCAGCGGCTCACCCATGCCCATCATCACCACGTTGGTGATTGGACGAGTACCGGCAACTTTTGCCGCACCGATAATCTTCGCGGCACGCCAGACCTGACCGATGATTTCAGAAACGCGCAGGTTGCGGTTAAAGCCCTGTTGAGCGGTTGAGCAGAAAGTACATTCCAGCGCGCAGCCTACCTGTGAGGACACACACAGCGTGGCGCGATCGCCATCAGGAATATAAACAGTTTCAACCTGCTGATTGCCGACCTGGATAGCCCATTTGATGGTGCCATCTGCAGAACGTTGCTCAACGGCAACTTCCGGAGCACGGATTTCGGCAACGCTCGCCAGCTTGTTACGCAGCGTTTTATTGATATCGGTCATTTCCTCGAAATCATCGCTACAGTAATGGTACATCCACTTCATGACCTGATCCGCACGGAACGGTTTTTCACCCATTTTGATGAAAAACTCGCGCATCTGTTTGCGGTTCAAATCCAGAAGGTTAATTTTGGCGCTCACCGGGGCCGCTGATTTCTCAGCTAATTCTGCTTTAGCAGCATTTTCAGCGCGGATGACGTTCAGGGAGTCGATTTCAGACGAGCTGAGAACCGGAATATCTAATTCGATGGTACTGGACATATTTTTATTGGCCTCGTTGTTACACGTTATGGCTCGAAGGAAGTGCGGGCCTTAAATCGCCCACGAATGCTCATTGCTCAAACCACTACAGAAATAATTAAACGCCCCAAAGAGTAAAACCCTTGGGGCGCAACATTGTACAAATTTTAAGGCGAGGTGGCTATTAATGAAAGCCAGCTAATACAAATTTATTGTATCAGCCAATTAGCGTAGTAAACCGACCTAAACCTAACTTCTTATTAACGAGCGCAGATTTCGCTTTCGTCGAAGAAGTAAGCGATTTCGCGCTGTGCAGACTCAACCGCGTCAGAACCGTGAACGGCGTTAGCAGTGAAGCTGTCAGCGTAATCAGCACGCAGAGTACCCGCCAGAGCGTTGTCTGGGTTGGTTGCGCCCATGATGTCACGGTTACGCTGAACGGCATTTTCGCCTTCCAGAACCTGAACAACAACTGGACCAGAGGTCATGAACTCTACCAGACCGTCGAAGAATGGACGACCTTTGTGCTCAGCGTAGAAGCCTTCAGCCTTTTCTTTGCTCAGACGGATCATTTTAGAAGCGATGATCTGGAAGCCAGCACGTTCGAAACGCGCAGTGATAGCACCGATGTCGTTGTTAGCTACGGAGTTTGGCTTGATGATAGAGAAAGTACGTTCGATAGTCATAAAAAAACCTCTGTCTGACTTTAGAGTTTGTGCAGGTCGATTAAATGTTAACACTGCCGGAAAATGGCGCCGATTATAGGGGGCTAAGTAACGCTTGCCTACAGGAATAACAACATTTGATTAAAAAAATGTGTCACTGATTCACTTTGTGGCGCAAAGGCCTCATTTTCTATAAACAAAATCATTAATCAAGGGTGAAATTGAGCGTACTAACCTGACTGCTCTCATCCAGCACCGACAGTTGATACTGGCCCGGCTGGCTTAGCGTGGCCTGAAAGATTCGATTGTCGGCGCCGTTCTCCACCTGCTCGCCATTGAGGAACCACCAACGTCTCCCAGCCCCGCCCTGCGACTCGATTCGCAGAGAGAGACTGCGTTGCCCCGGCAGAGGCTTGAGGATCGCGTTATCGCGTATTCCCAATAGCAAAAGCGGCTGTACTGCAGATTTGCCCAGCGGCGGGCAGCTCGCGTCATGCGGCGGCAAACGCTGACTACGGTGCTCTTCGGGCGGCAGCCAGGGTTCGAGCGGCGTCGGCCATAGCGCCACCTGAGTAGCGTGAGAATTCGGGCAGTTGGCCGCGACCTGCTGGCCCTGTGAATTGACCCACAGCGTAATCAGACTCCCGGCCTGCGACTCCTGCCCAGGCGCTGGGAGCGTGGGCGGCAGCGTGCCGTCGAGCGTCCAACTTTGGCGCTGCTGGCGGCAGTTGGTGTCACCCGCCTTGAGCGGCTGTCCGCCGGGCCAGCACAGCGTGGCAATCCCAACCGATGGCGGACGCGGGTCACTCACCGCCATCTTCGGGCTGTAACGCGCCGAGCTGACCAACAAATTGTTCACCTGATTGAGCAGCGGCACTGCCGTAGCGTAGCCGAACTGACCGGCAACCGGCGTGGCGTCAGGGCGCCCTACCCACACGCCGATGATATATCCCGGATTCACCCCCATCGCCCACGCATCGCGATAGCCGTAGCTGGTGCCCGTTTTCCATGCCAATGGAACCGTGCCGGGCAACGTATTGTCGGGTTGCGGGAGTGCCTGCCCGCCCAGGATACGTCGGATAATCCATGCCGCTCCCGGCGACATCAACCTGCGTTCGACCAAAGGCTGTTGAGGTTCAAAGCGTAATCTGGCGACCTTACCGCCCCGCGCCAGCGCACTGTAAGCCTGTGCCAGTTGGTCTAGCCGCGATCCTGTGCCACCCAATATGACCGCCAGACTGGGGTCACTGTTAGCGGGAAAACGCAGGTGAATACCGGCGTTGCGTAAATTCGCAGTAAAACGTTTTGGCCCGTAAGCATCGAGCAGTTGCACAGCAGGGAGATTGAGCGACCTGACCAACGCTTCGCTGGCGCTGACTGGCCCATGAAAACCGGTGTCAAAATTGCCCGGACGATAATCCCCGAAGCGCCTTGGTACGTCTTGTAACAGCGACTCCGCAGTTATCAAGCCATCGTCCAGCGCCAGCCCATAGAGGAAAGGCTTGAGGGTTGACCCCGGCGAGCGCCATGCGCTGACCGTATCGACTTGCCCAAAGCGGCTGCTGTCTTTGAAATCGACCGAGCCAAGATAGGCCTTTACCGCCATCGTCGAACTTTCAACCACGATAACCCCGACGGAGGTTTTCGCCGGCAGCTGGTTTTTCCAGCCTGCCGCCAGCTCCTCAAGCTGCCTTTGCAGATTAGCGTCGAGCGTTGTGGTCACGATGGTGCGGTTATTATGGCTAGTGAGCCTTCTCGCCAGCAGCGGGGCAAGCTGTGGCACCTGACGCGGGGCAAGCCAGATGGACTCCTGACGAATCTCGTCGACGCGCCTCTGCGGCCAGACGTGATACTCCGCCAGTCTGGAGAGCACCTTGTCTCTTGCGGCACGAGCGCGTTCGGGGAATCGGTCGGGACGCAGCCGACTCGGTGCCTGCGGTAAAACGGCCAGCAGCGCCGCCTCGCCTGGCGTTAGCTCAGAAGGCGGTTTGCCCAGGTAGGTCCAGCTGGCCGCCGCTATGCCCTGTAAGGTACCGCCGAAGGGGGCACGATTAAGATAAATTTCAAGAATTTGCGATTTCGACAGCGTCCACTCGAGCTGGAGAGTACGGGCAATCTGGCGCAGTTTGCCCGCAAAAGTGCGCGGATGGGGACAGATAAGCCGCGCGACCTGCATCGACAGCGTACTTCCGCCTGAAACGATGCCGTCGTGATGAATATTTTGCCAACTGGCACGCAGCAGCGACAGCGGATTAATGCCGGGATGATCCCAGAACCAGCGGTCCTCGTAGGTCAACAGCGCCTGCAAATAGTACGGCGAGACCTGATCCAGTTTAACGGGATAACGCCACACACCCTGTGCATCGGCATAGCGCCAAAGCGGCGTACCGTCCTCTGCGGTCACCACTCTCGCGACCGGCAGCTCTTGCAGAGGCAGTGGCCAGATACGGTTTGCCGCCCACAGCAGCGCGCCTCCCGTCAGTATCAGCAGGAGAAAAAAACGCGCGATTCTCAGCCAAAAGAAGCCGCGCTCACCGCTGAGACCTTTCATTGCCCGGGATCTCCTCGCCTAGCGTACATTCATCTGTTGCGGTGTCGCACCGGTAGCCCGCCATGCAGGAACATACATGGACTCGACCTGCGGAGCAGGCACGGAATAGCTGCCCGGCGTTACTGCACGGGCGAGATACAGCAGTGCCACATGGCGGTAGCCATCGACGTCGATAGCAGCGACATAGCGGTCATCTCGGTATTCCTGATGCTTGATGTTCGCCTGCTGCATATCGCCCATCAGTTCAGTCAGTTTACTGGCCGCATCCCCCAGGCTAGCGCTACTTTCGGCCAGATTCTGGTTCTCGAGTTCAAGACCTGCGGGCAGAAGATCGACTACCAGCGCATCCGGCACGTGCGTGTCGGCCCAAACGTCAAGATGCACAACCACCAGACTGCCACTTTCAAGCGACGCCAGTGATATCGGTTGCCCGTCCATGCCGAGATAATTGCGTTTAATATGCAAAATGTTGCCGCTTTCAGCGGGTGCCTGCTGAGGGTAACCGGTGATATCAAAACGAGTGTACACCGCAGTATCACCGCTGTTTTTCAGCATAACCGGCTGATGCAGGGCTGTAGCATTGAATGAACGGGTCACTGCCGAGGTCGAGGACAACGCCTGCGAATCTCCGTCTATTGTCACCTGCCACGGCGTCTCCGCGCTGCCAAGGAGCCCACGACCGGCCATAAACAGCGCATTGCTTTCTTGAGTAGACAACCAACGCTGACCGTTAAGACTTTCGGAAAGCGTCAGCAACAGGCGGTCGCGGACGTCCGGCAACATATTGTTTTCACTCAGCAGCGACAGGATCAACGCATTGTCGCGCAGCGGACTGCCATAGTCCTCGAGCCAGTAATCTTTCTCTGGTCGAACTTTGGCAACGCCTTCGGCAATCGCCGTTTGAGCACGGGGCATGTCCCCCATCATTTTCAACGCAATGCCCAGTTGAACCAACGGCAGGCCCGACTGTGCCGCACTGCGCTTGTCAAACAGCTGGCGCAGTGCACCCAACGGTGCCTGCTGCTGACCGGCGAGCACCAGCCCAGCATAAGCCTGAACAGCAAAGCGTGTACTGTCTGGCTGCGAACTGTAGCGAACGTCTATCTGATTCGGGTCCTGCAAATAGCGCTGCAGGCGTTTTTTGGCCTTCTCCAGCCCTTCCGTTTGCACGCTGTAGCCCTGCTGCGCGGCACGAACCAAGAAGTCAGTCGCATATGCGGTCAGCCAATACTCCTCAGGGTTGTCTTTATTCCACAGGCCAAAGCCACCGCTCTCTTTCTGCATACCTAACAGTCTGTCGATGCCAATATCGATGTTGTGACGGCGTACATCGTCGGTCGAGGTTTTGATTCCCAACGCCGCCAGCTGTGCACGGCTGGTGTAAAGCGACGGATAAAGACCGCTGGTCGTTTGCTCCAGGCAGCCGTAAGGATAGGCCAGCAGTTCACTGATATAACGTGCCAGATTCAGCGGCGGTTTGCTGCTGAGCGTTAAGCGCCCCTGTAGCGTCTCTTGCACCAGCTGCGCATTGGCGTCAGACGACAACTGCCAGGTTTCTCCCGGATGAAGTACGGTCGCGAAGTTACGCGTCAGCGCCGGGAAAGCAGGCCGCACGCCAATCGACCAGCTTCGGTGGTAGTCCTGAAGTTTCTCGTTCGGCAATGTCATGCCGCTGACCTTGACGCTCACCTGCCCCGCACCAAAGCCTGACAGCGCTTTCACAGCGACTGACAGGGTTTTGCGCTCGCCTTGTGCCAGCGAAACGCTCTGCCCGGCCGTTGAATTGACAAGCTGAATTAAGCCGTCGGTAACGACCTCAACGTTGAAAGTTTGCACAGCGCCCGAGAGATTGGTGACATCAAGGGCCAGATTTGCGCTGTCGCCATCTGCCATAAAGCGTGGCGTTGCAAGCTCAACAATGATGGGGGCAGCCACCACAACTTTCGACTCTGCGCTGCCAAAGTCTTCGTCACTCCAGCCCTGAGCCATCAGGCGCAGCTCGCCGTTAAAATCAGGGATAGGGATCTGTACCTCACCGTCGCCATTGTCGTCGAGCGTCACAGGGACTGCCTGCTGAGCGACAATGGTCACCTCGGTAACTGGCTTCTGACCGCCGCGCGAAAGAGGATCTTCATCGCCGTCGCCGCCAAAACTCAGGCTGGCCATTCTGCCCTTTCCTTCGATCAAATGGCCGTAGACGTCGTATTGATCGACCCCATAACGTTTACGCCCCAGGAAGGCGTCGTAAGGATCGGGAGTCTTGAAACCTGTAATCGACAACACGCCAGCATCCACCGCCGACAGCAGCAGATTAATGGAGTGTGGAACCGCCTTGCCCTCCACCGAGGCTTTGACTTTGACGGTCAGAAGCTGGTTCGGACGAATCTTGGCTGGGGCATCGAGCTGTAGGCTTAGCTTGCGGCCCTCGGAGGCTAAAGGTATATGCAACAAACCGACCGCCCTCTTTGGCGTCGACTGCTGCTTTTTGTCACCGGGACGCAGTACCAGCGCGCTGAAATAGAGATCGTGGCGTCGCCATTCACTATTAATCGGCACATCAATATCGACGCCTGCCTCAGGCACGTCAATCTCCTGCCACCAGAGCGGACCATCGCTCGACTCTACCAACAGATAGCCTTTACCTGCCGCCGGAGCCTGAATATGTATTTTTGCGCGCTCACCCGGCTGATAGGACGGTTTGTCGAGCTTTAGTTTCACCTGATCGGGGCGCACGGCATCCGTACCGTCGGTATTGTCCTGCCAGCTGTAGCCGGCCCAGAAGCGCAGGCTGCTCAACTGATGAGTTTGCGGATCTTCAACTTCAATACGGTAAGCGCCCCACTCGACTGGGAAGCTGACTTTTGCCGAACCGTCGGCGGCAATATCTATCTGCTGACGGGCCAGCACCAGATCCTTTTTATCGTACAGCGACTGCCAGCCGCTGCTTTCGGACCATTGCCAGTAATAGTCGCGACGTTCGCGCACCAGCCGAACTTCAAGACCTTTCGCCGCGAGCCTCTGTGCTGCTTTATTAACAGAAACAATCTCAAAATCCGCCTGGCTGTTTTCATCAACCACCGCCTGCGATACCGTCTTGTCGGTGCGATAGTCGTAAATATCCTGTTTGTTGAACAAGGGGCGAATACCGGGCAAGACCTCCGCAGGCCAGACTGCCTGACTGACCCGCCGTGTTACCGGACGCCCACCCGACTCCAGCAGGCTGGCCTGCAGAATCACCGTCAAAGGCGAACGCACCGTATTCCAGCTGTTTTCAACGGTAACAGCGCCTTTCCCCTCGGCGTCTAGCGTCTGGTCAACGTCGCTCAGCGTTCGTGAGAGGTTTTCTTCATTGATAGCCCCGAACTCATAGCCCGGCAAGGAAGGTACCGCCTCACGCAGCGGACGCAAATACAGCTGCCCCTGAAGACGATTACCCGCAGCCGGTGCCCCATAGAGATAGCGGCCCGTGACATCAAAGGTCACCGCAGCATCGCCGAGAACCGGCTCCTGACTGCTGCTCAAATCTAGCGCCATTCGCTCTGGCATAAAGTCTTCAACCTTGAAAGGGTAATAGCGCAGCTGATTATCGCCAAGGTTGAAGCTGACCTTCCAGTCGCCGGTTGGCCCGTCTTGCGGGATAGGATATTGGTACTGGTAAAGGCCGTTTTGCGGCTGCCACATAAAGGTGCGGGCAACCTGACCATCGGGCTTGATCAGTTGCGTCTTCACCGGCTGCGCCGTCACGGGTTTGCCGTCAGCGTCACGCAGTAAGGCATTCAGCAGCAGTGTTTCACCCGGGCGGTATAAATCTCTTGGCCCAAAGGCGAAAAGCGTTTTGCTGTAACCCTGGGGTCCGGCAATATCAAACTCGGCCAGGTCCAGCGCCGGTTCATTGAGGTTAATCAGACTAGTTTCGCCGCCGTGCTGTGCCAACAGCAAGACCGCCTTTGGATCTTTGGCGAATTGCGCGTGCCCGTGAGCGTCAGTGTTACCCTGCGCCAGCGGGTGGCCCTTCTCGTCAAGCGTCTGCAAATGAATATCTGCCAGCGGTGTGCCCGCCTCAAGCGCCTGAGTATAGACATCAACCTGTTGACTGTAGCTGTGTAACGAAACACCGATATCACTGAGGGTGAAGAGCGTCGCCGGATTGGTGTAACTGTAGCGCCCCGCCTGCTGCATCACGGCAAGATAGACACCCGGTTGCTTCAGCGCATCAATACCGCCGATCGGTAATAGCAGGTGCTCGCGGGTATTAATCTGAGGATTTAGCGCAAAACGGCCGGTGTAAACCAAATCGGCCCGCTTCAGCAGGGTGTCAGACTCTCCGGATGAAAGTGCGCTGTTCGATTGCCAGTCAGCCAGAAACTCCGGCAGCGCCGCACTTTTAATGCGGAAGAAATTCACGTCCACATTATTAATATTCAAGGCGATAACCGGCAAACCTTCTGCCAGTCTGGTGGGCAGCAGGGATCCTTTGCTGGCAAACCCAACGCTAGGCTCAATATTACGGGTGGTGAGGGTCTTTTGCTGTTCAGCCCCCAGCTGTGCGCCGTTGAGCCCTTTAAGAGCGCCGTCAACCGTGACCACCAGCTGACGGTCAGGCAACAGATGGCGGAAACGCAGTTCGGTGAGACTGTCGGACAGCTCCCACGCACCGTCTGGGGTTCCGCTTTTGGTATCGACCAGATGCACCAGCGAAGCAAAATTCTGTGCCGGATCGAGGGGCACAGAAAAGGTCAGGACCCATGCACTGGCACCGTCGAGCTGCAGCTCGGAAGCATCCAACAGCGAAAGAGGCTGCCCCGCACTCTTTTTAGCCAAAGCTTCACGTTGAGCATTGTCGAGCCTGGGCATCGCAGCCTCGGCGGCTTTTGGCGCAGTGGCTTTCTCAGCGATTTGCGCAGGGGGCGTTTTAGGGGGATCTTTAGGTTTAGGATCATCACAGCCACTCAGGCAAAGTAACGCCAGGCCAACGGTCAGTGTCTGCCAGCGCTTGCTTAACCTGCCTAATCCCAAGCCTAAAGACGTCCCCATGCGACTTCTCCCTGATAATAGATGTGTAAAAACTCACTACGCCTGAATGCGAATAAACATGCGCCAGCCGATTTAGAAATACAACCACATGTTTTGAAAAATTGTGTTACCGCAGTACGCAAAAACTAACCGAAAGACATTAATTGCTTTTTATGCTGGAACACATCTCCCAAATTCGAATTCAGGCCTGAAGGGAGGAACAGTAAAAAATTGACGATTTGTATAATACTAGATAAATTGTCAATGATGAAAAAACAGACACCCGAACAGCAGGCCAATCAGGCGCTTTTAAGCCAGCTCGAGCAGATAGCCAAAGGCATCGGCGAAACCTTTGCGCCCTTTTGCGAGGTCGTGGTTCACGACTTGCTGGACCCCAAGCACGCCATCCTGTCGATTCAAAATAATCTCTCGGGCCGTGAGATTGGCGCACCGGCCACCGAACTGGGTCTGGCGCGCATCAACGACCCCGAGTATCCGCAGGTTCTCGCCAACTACGCCAACCGTTTTGCAGACGGACGTCGCGCCAAAAGTACCTCAATCGGCATTAAAGATGCACAGGGCCGCTACGTTGCAGCACTGTGCATGAATGTCGATCTCAATCTTTTTGGGCAAATGCAAAGCATGCTGGCGCAGTTTTGCCAGACAGGGAGTGTCGATATCACTGAGACGCTGGATCCGGCCAATGCCGACACCCTGCGTGAGCACATCGACAAGTTTTCCGCCAGCCGCTCAAAAGCGCCACAGGCATTGAAGGCCGAAGAGCGCCGCCAACTGTTGGCCGAATTAAAAGAGGCCGGTTATCTCGAGGTTCGCAAAGCGGTAAGCACCATCGCCCAGCATCTCGGCGTATCAAGGGCTACGCTGTATAACGACGTTAAATTCTGAGGAAGAAATGAATACACTGCCTACTTTTGATGATGTTTTAGCCGCCGCAAAAAGAATTGAGGGCTATGCCCATAAAACGCCAGTGATGCAGTCGAGTATCCTTAACCAAGCCTTGGGTGCCGAGGTCTTTTTCAAATGCGAAAACCTTCAGCGCATGGGGGCATTCAAATTTCGCGGAGCTTTTAACTCACTGGCACTGCTCGATGAAGCACAGCGTGAAAAAGGCGTGATCACCTATTCTTCCGGCAATCATGCGCAGGGTATCGCGCTGGCGGCCTCACTGCTGGGTATCCCGGCGACCATCGTCATGCCAAAGGATGCGCCTAAAGCCAAACGTGCCGCCACCGAGGGATACGGTGCCAAAGTCGTTGAATATGACCGCTATACGCAGGACCGCGAGGCTATCACTCACGCACTGGCCCAAGAGCACGGATACGCGGTGGTTCCAGCTTATGACTACGCGCCGGTGATTGCCGGACAAGGCACTGCGGTAAAAGAGCTGCTTGAAGAGGTAGGTGAGCTGGACGCACTGTTTGTGCCGCTCGGCGGCGGCGGTCTGCTGGCAGGCTCTGCGCTCGCGGCACGCGCCCTTTCCCCAGATTGTAAAATCTATGGCGTTGAGCCAGAGGCCGGTAACGACGGGCAACAGTCGTTTCGCAGCGGCGGTATCGTCAAAATCAGCACGCCAAAAACAATTGCCGACGGCGCACAGACACCGTCGCTCGGCCAGATTAACTTCTCGATTATCCAACGCGACGTGGACGATATTTACACCGCCACCGATGCGCAGCTGGTCGACAGCATGGCCTTCTTTGCCTCGCGCATGAAGCTTATCGTTGAACCTACGGGCTGCCTGGGTTTGGCCGCACTGCGTGCCAATGCAGAGAACCTGCGCGGTAAACGTATCGGCGTCGTCATCAGCGGCGGTAACGTCGACCTCGACAACTTCGCGCACCTGCTAGCCGAGCATGCCAATACTCAAGAGACAGCGCGATGAGATTTATCTCCGCAGAGCAATGTCGTCCAGTTGTCACTCACCGGCTTGCCTTCGAGGCAATAAAGGCGGCGTTAGTGGCTACCGCATCGCCCGCCAGCACGCTTTTTCCCGTGGTTATCGGTCACGGCTCAGAGCCAGGCACCCGCTTTACGGTCAAATCGGCGACCCAGTCGGTGAACGTCCCGCTGACCGGATTAAAAGTCGGCACCTACTGGCCAAAAAACAGCGAACACGGGCTGCCGCGCCACAACTCTTACATACTGCTGCTTGACGATGACACCGGCGCACTGAACGCGGTGCTCGAAGGTGGGCAAGTTAATGCTTTCCGCACCGCCGCCGCCGATGCAGTTGCCGCACACTATTTAGCGCGTCCGGACGCCTCGCGGCTGGTCCTTTTTGGTGCCGGACATCAGGCAAAGTACGAGGCCGAGGCGCTGCTCGAGCGCTTCCCTATTACCGACGTGCTGATTGTGAATCGAGACCGGCAAAAAGCCGAAGCGCTCTGTGACGCTCTGGCAGAGAAAGGGGTAAACGCGGGGGTTAGCGATGCTGAAACCGCCTGCCGGACCGCTGATATCATTGTGACCGTGACCGGCTCAACCACTCCGCTGTTTCAGGCAGAGTGGGTCAAGCCTGGTACCCATATTGCCAGCATGGGGTCGGATGCCAGGGGCAAGCAGGAGCTCCCGCCCGCACTCTTTGCACGCGCCAGGCTGTTTGCCGACCTGCCTGAACAGTCGCGCACCCTTGGCGAGTTTCAGCATGCGCCCAGGGTGTCGGAACACGATGATGAATCTATTACGGCTATCGGCAACGTCATTATTGGCAACGCTTTTGGCCGCCGCGGTCCCGAAGAGATTACGATTTTCGACAGCTCAGGCGTCGCACTACAGGATTTGTTTATCGCCGCCGCCATCCTGAATGCGCTGGATAACGCCGGCGCCTGATGCCGGTCTTTTATGACTTTTTATCGCTAGCCAGGCCCAGACTATGACTGATAATACCCCGTTGAACGGCGTCAGCATTCACGACAAAGAAACGCCTTTTCTGCTGCTTAATCGCGACAAGCTGGAACGCAACGTTGCGCGACTGCGCGAACACACCGACAGTTTCGGCGTGCCGCTGAGGCCACACCTGAAGACCGTAAAATCCGTTGAGGCGGCGCGTTTGATCCTTACTGAGGGTAACGGGCCGGCCACGGTTTCCACCTTGAAAGAGGCAGAGGTGTTCGCCGCCGCTGGATGCAAAAATCTGATTTACGCCGTGGGTATCGCACCGCAAAAGCTGGCCCGCGTGGTTGCCTTGCTAAAAGACGGCACCGATATCAGCGTGATTTTAGACAGCCTGGAGCAGGCGCGTGCCGTCGCCGACTACTCCCGCCAGGCGAGCATCGCCATCCCGGCATTGATTGAGATCGACAGCGATGGTCATCGCAGCGGCGTAGCGCCGGGCGACAATCTGCTGATTGAAATCGGCCGCATTCTGCATCACGACGGCGCTGAGCTACGCGGCATTATCACTCATGCCGGTGAGTCTTATCACTGCAAGAGCCTGGAGGAACATCAGGCGATGGCAGAGAAAGAGCGCGCCGCCGCCGTGGCCTGTGCCGATGCACTGCGTCACGCGGGTCTGCCGAGTCCGGTCGTCAGCGTCGGCTCTACGCCGACCGCGCATTTCAGCAAAGACTTGACCGGCGTTACCGAGGTTCGTGCCGGCGTTTTCACGCTGTTTGATCTGGTGATGACCGGCGCGGGCGTCTGCCAAACCTCGGATATCGCGCTGTCTGTAGTGGCCACGGTGATTGGCCACCAGCGTGAAAAAGGCTGGATAATGATTGATGCCGGCTGGATGGCGATGTCACGCGACAGAGGCACGGCGGCGCAGGCGGTCGACCAGCGTTACGGCATAGTGTGCGATATGGCTGGCAATCCGCTGGGCGATCTTCTGATGGTAGACGCTAACCAGGAGCACGGCATTGTGGCGCTGCGTCCGGGAAGCCAGCAAACGCTGCCTTATCTCCCCTACGGCAGTCGGGTGCGTATCCTGCCTAATCACGCCTGTGCAACGGTCAGCCAGCACGGTGAATTCGCCGTCATACGCGATGGAAGTGAACACATTGAGGCGCTGTGGCCGATTATCCACGGGTGGTAAGAGTAATAAAAAGGCCGCACAGTGGCGGCCTTTAGCGGGATACCTTATCTCAGGCTTTGCCCGACGAAGGAATGATATTGCGTAGCCAGCTTCCCCACTTGCGCTGATAAAAAGGCTGAGTATGGCTCACCAGATAATGGCTCAGCCCCCTCTCCTTCTCATTCACAATGCAGAAATCTACCGGGCTGTCGTCTGGCGAGGTTTCAGCCGCGACGTTGCCCGCTTCACGGATCAACGCGTCAACTTCCGCCTCGGTGCCGTCAGCCTCGACGCCAACCAGCAGATTGGGTTGCGGGTCAGCGGCCTTGTCGTGGATCAACGCCAGGAAGGCACGGCGAACCGGCTTCTTCTGGCTAAAAAGCGTGGTCAGCGCGTCAACCATCGCCGAAGGGTATTGTTCCGGCTGACCAATCAGCAGCTGACTTTCGGCGTCCAGCGTCAGCTCGGCCGGTGCGGCGAGCCCCCCGGTGTTAAGCAGCATGGTGATTTCGCTTGGATACAGCTCTTTGCCGTATTCTGACTTAGGGTTGAGAAACAGCTCTTCACCCTGAGTCATCTCAAAGAGGATACGCGCTGGCAGTGCGACGAAAGACTGTTCGTCTTCACTTTCTCCCGCGACGGCACGCTCGAGCACCTCGACCGACGAAAACACAGGAATGATCGAACTGCCATCCTGTTTTTCCCAGTGCAGCAGATTCAGCTCGCTACCGGCAGAGATATCCTGTTGAATTTCTGACGCTTCCTGCCCGGCATCGCCCAAAACCCACACCGTTGACTCCAGCAGCTTCTGATAGAAAGCTGGGCGATACGCCGCCTGTGTCACAGAAAGCCTGAGCAAACGCTCAAGTTCATTTTCATCCTGCTGCGAGGCAGCAGGAATATCGTGCGGGACGCTCATAGTTATTTCGCTTTGGCTAACAGCAAGTTAGCAACGGTACGCACACCCAGGCCAGTAGCGCCCGCAGACCATTGGTCAGCCGCGCTCTTACGGTAGGTTGCTGAACAGTCGATATGCAGCCAGCCTTTCTTGTAGTTTTTCACAAAGTGAGACAGGAATGCCGCAGCTGTGCTGGCACCGGCACCGTAGTTAGGGCCTGCAATGTTGTTAAGCTCGGCAAAGTTTGACGGCAGCTGGTTGCGATGGAACTCAGCCAGCGGCAGACGCCAGAACGGCTCGTGCTCTTCGGCAGCGCTGGACAACAGTTCGGCAGCCAGCGCATCGTCGAAGCTGAACAGCGCGTGGTAGTCGTTGCCCAGGGCGGTTTTTGCCGCGCCGGTCAGCGTTGCCGCGTCAATCAGCAGCGTCGGATTATGCTTGGAGGCATCAATCAGGCCATCGGCCAGCACTAAGCGGCCTTCAGCATCGGTATTCATTACTTCAACCGTCTTGCCGTTGCGATAGTGAATGATGTCGCCCAGTTTCAGTGCGTTGCCGCTTACCATGTTCTCAGCGCAGCACAGGTAAAGTTTCACACGTTTGTTCAGACCGCCCGCGGCGGCCAGCGCCAGTGCACCGGTCAGCGTCGCCGCGCCCCCCATATCGGCCTTCATCGAGTCCATAGACGCGCTGGGTTTCAGGCTGTAGCCACCGGTATCGAAGGTGATGCCTTTGCCTACCAGACACGCGAAAACAGGCGCTTCCGGGTTACCGGTAGGGTTGTAGTCCAGAGACAGCAGAACCGGTGGACGGTCAGAGCCACGCCCTACGGTATGCAGGCCGTTGTACTCTTTTTCGCGCAGCTCATCGCCTTTGGTAATGCGATAGCTGATCGAGTCACCAAATTCGCACAGCAGATCAACCGCGCTGCGAGCCAGTTTTTCCGGGCTCAAGTCTTCAGCCGGTTTGTTGATGGTGTCACGCACCCAGTCGATGATCTTCAGGCGCTGTTGCAGGCTCTCGGTGTCCGCTTCAGACAGTTCGGCCCACTCTACGCTGCGGGTGCCTTTAGGACCACGGAAGCCCTGCCAGAACGCCCAGCTGTTTTCGAGATCCCAACCTGCCCCTTCAAGCTTCACTTTTTTCACGCCCTGGCCATCAATGCGGCGCCCGGCGCGTGCAATTGAGGTCAGCGTGTCTTCAGCCGTGAAATGGATAGTAATACCTTCAGAATCAGTACTTAACAGGGCCTTTTCGCCCCAACGCGCGTCCGCAGGTTTTGAAGACAGTAGAACAGGCATTACATCATTAGTGGTCGCTTTAGTCGTCATGACTACACTCCAAATTTGTTAGGTTTATCTTCAATGATTAGCGTTAGAAAGCTCACGCAGGCGGCTTATTGATTTTTCTATAAGCGAAATACTGTAATCGATCTCTTCTTCGGTGGTAAAACGCCCCACCGAGAAACGGATAGAACTGTGCGCCAGCTCATCATTAAGCCCAAGCGCCTTAAGGACATAAGAAGGCTCAAGGCTCGCCGAGGTGCAGGCAGATCCTGAAGAAACCGCAAGATCCTTCAGGGTCATGATCAGCGATTCACCGTCTACGTTGGCAAAGCTGACGTTGAGGATGTTGGGCGCGGTCCGGCCTTCACAACCGTTGAGGAACACGTCTTTAATCTGGCGAATACCGTTCCACAAGCGGTCACGCAGTGCAGACAGGCGTAGCGCTTCTTCGGTCATCTCTTCTTTCGCGATGCGATAGGCTTCACCCATGCCAACAATCTGGTGCACCGGCAATGTGCCTGAACGCATGCCGCGCTCGTGGCCACCACCGTGGATCTGCGCATCGACGCGAACGCGCGGTTTGCGGCTGACGTAAAGCGCGCCGATCCCTTTAGGGCCATAGATCTTGTGCGCCGAGAAGGACATCAGATCGACCTTCAGCTCGGCGAGATCCACCGGCAGTTTACCGACGCTCTGCGTGGCGTCGACGTGGAACAGGATCTCGCGGCTGCGGCACATCTCACCGATTGCCGCAATGTCCTGAATCACACCAATCTCGTTGTTGACGTGCATTACCGATACCAGCACCGTGTCATCACGCAGAGCCTGTTCCAACTGTTGAAGATCCAGCAGGCCGTTTGGCTGCGGATTGAGATAGGTGACCTCAAAGCCCTCGCGCTCAAGCTGCTCGCAGGTATCCAGTACGGCTTTATGCTCCGTCGTGCTGGTAACAATGTGTCGGCCTTTATGCGAGTTGGCCAGCGCCGCGCCTTTAATCGCCAGGTTGTCAGACTCGGTCGCACCTGAGGTGAAAATCACCTCGCGCGGGTCGGCGTTGATAAGCTCTGCGATGTTGTTACGCGCCACGTCAACCGCCTCTTCCGCCTGCCAGCCGAAACGGTGGGAACGGGAGGCCGGATTGCCGAAAGTACCGTCCAGCGTTAGACACTGCATCATCTTTTCGGCTACGCGTGGGTCAACCGGCGTAGTGGCCGAATAATCCAGATAAATCGGTAATTTCATGGCAAAAGTGCTCCGTACAGCACGCGCCAAAATGAACGCGGCTTTCTTTATATACGAGCTAGTTTAAAACGGCTTGACCACCGGTTAAAAGGGAAATCATGCCACAGAAGAGGTTCAGAGCAGAATATGCTTATTCAGGCAGTGCCTATAGCAAAAAAAGGACAAAAGAAAACCGGGCGACAAGGTTGCAGTGACGAAGAGTCTCTGTCTTGTTCTACCCGGTTTGTCTGACGCCAGCGTTGGCTGAGGTCGGTTATTCTGCGGTTGGTGCTGACGAATTCGAATCAGGCGCGCAGGTTAACGTTGATGGTTTCTTGCGGACGGCCATTCGGCATGCGGCGCAGGTCGTTATTCTGACGATCGGCCACTTCAAGCACGTCTTGGTTGTTAACCAGTTCACCGATGGTGATGTCATTAAGGAAGCCGCTGATGCGCTCGCTCAGGTCACGCCACAGGGTGTGAGTGAGGCAACGTTCGCCTCCCTGACAGCCTTCTTTACCCTGGCAACGGGTGGCGTCAACGGACTCGTCAACCGCGGTAATGACTGCACCGACAGAGATTTCAACTGCGTCACGACCCAACAGATAACCCCCGCCCGGACCACGAACGCTGGCAACCAGTTCGTGTTTGCGCAGACGAGAGAACAGCTGCTCCAGATACGAAAGAGAGATGCCCTGACGTTCAGAGATGTCGGCTAAAGGCACGGGGCCTTCCTGAGAATGCAGTGCCACGTCGAGCATAGCAGTAACAGCATAACGACCTTTAGATGTCAGTCTCATAACATGATTACCTGTCAGTGAAATTCAAAAAATACTAATGGGGGACAACATGGAAAGAAGTCTGACATTCCCGACTAATTTAGTCAACTATTTAACCTAGTAATTTACTCAAGTATTACATGCATCGTTTTCGGGGTTATTTTATCCCGGCAAAGTTGGCATGTAATACTTTGATAAACAACCTTATAACAGAATGAAAATGCTTATTCTTTATCGTTTTTTTGCTTCTCGACCGACGACAAAATGCCGCGCAGGATGTTGAGTTCCTGTGCTTCAGGGCGTGCGCGCGTGAACAAACGACGCAGTTTGCTCATGACCTGACCCGGATGTTGCTTGCGAATAAAGCCGACTTGCAGCAGGACTTGCTCGAGGTGCTGATAAAAACGCTCAAGGTCATCGACCAGCGGATAAGGCGTTTCTTCGTATTCAAGCTGCGGCTTGGCCGCTTCCTGCTGCGCAAGCCAGGCAACGCGAACTTCATAGGCAATCAGCTGAACGGCCATCGCCAGATTCAGTGAGCTGTATTCCGGATTAGCAGGAATGCAGACGTGATAATTGCACTTTTGCAGCTCTTCGTTGGTTAAGCCAACGCGTTCACGACCGAATACCAGGGCAACAGGCGCGGTCAACGCCGTTTTGGCGCTGTGCTCGCCACACTCGCGGGGCTCGAGCATCGGCCATGGCAGCGTACGGGAGCGGGCGCTGGTCCCAATCACCAGGCTGCAACCGGCAAGCGCTTCGTCGAGTGTGTCAACGATAGTGGCATTACCAATAACGTCGCTGGCGCCCGCAGACATCGAGATCGCCTGCGAATCAGGTTTAACGAGTGGATTAACCAAGTAAAGGCTGGATAATCCCATGGTTTTCATAGCACGGGCGGTGGAGCCCATATTCCCGGTATGGGAGGTTTCAACCAGGACAATGCGGATATTGTGTAGCATACAAACTCTGAGCGTTGCGGAAAATCGCAACAGTTTATCACAAACCGTGGCCGCGTCATGGTTTAGCCTGTGCGGCGTTGGCATGTTATAAAAAAGCGCTTCCCAAAGTCGTTGGCGTTTACAATAAGTATTGCTATACTGCGCGCCGTTTCCCGTTCTTTAACATCCTAGTTGGAAGATATCCATGCATCCGATGCTCACCATCGCCGTGCGCGCTGCGCGTAAGGCCGGTAACTTAATTGCCAAACATTACGAAACGCCTGATTCTGTAGAATCCATTCAGAAAGGTTCTAACGACTTTGTTACCAACGTAGATCGCGATGCAGAAAGCATGATCGTCGACGTTATTCGCAAATCATATCCAAAACACACCATCATCGGCGAAGAGTGCGGTGAATTGGTGGGTGAAGACCAAGACGTACAATGGATTATCGACCCGCTGGATGGCACCACCAACTTTGTTAAACGTTTCCCTCATTTCGCAGTATCTATCGCTGTGCGCATTAAAGGCCGCACCGAAGTTGCCGTAGTTTATGACCCAATGCGTAACGAACTGTTCACCGCCACCCGCGGTCAGGGCGCACAGCTGAACGGTTACCGCCTGCGCGGCACCAGCGCGAAAGATCTCGATGGCACCATTCTGGCGACCGGCTTCCCATTCAAAGTTAAACAGCACGCAACCCCGTTCATCAACGTGGTAGGCAAACTGTTTACTCAGTGCGCTGACTTCCGTCGTACGGGTTCGGCTGCGCTGGATCTGGCCTACGTTGCCGCTGGCCGCGTTGACGGTTTCTTTGAAATCGGCCTCAAGCCTTGGGACTTCGCCGGTGGCGAGCTGCTGGTTCGTGAATCTGGCGGCGTGGTTACCGACTTCGTTGGCGGTCACAACCACTTCTCTTCAGGTAACATTGTTGCCGGTAACCCGCGCGTCGTTAAAGGTATTCTGACTGCGATGCGTGACGAACTGAGCGAAGCGCTGAAGCGCTAATCAGTTTGTAATGAAACAGGGACGCTGCGGCGTCCTTTTTTTATGCCTGTTTTTCAGCATCAGGACGCGGCGGGCGCGACGGTGGATCGTTTAAAGATAAGCCGCCTTTCTATGAGACGATAGGATATTTCGCCAACGATAACGGCCACCACGAAGGTGACGACGCCTAATACGATGAGCATTGGCGTGCCGAACCGGCCAGAGCGCGCCAGTACCGCATAGGCCATCGCGACAAACCCGTGCGTTAAATAGAGCGAATAGGAAGAGTTGCCGATTTCGAGGACCCATCCTGAGACCTGCCTGGCGGTAAATATATAGAGGAAGAAAACGACCGCCGCGAGATAATGAACGTACTGGGCATAGTCACCCATTGCGGCATCTTTCAGGGTAATCGTTGCTAACAGGACGCAGAACAGCAGCAGCAGAAGCCAGCGAGATGCCTTGGTTTTTATCGCCTGAAGGAGCCTGTGCTGGTGCTGAAAGATCAACATTCCTACCACGAACAGATAGATGTCATGAATTGAAAAGAACGATTGGGCCGTGGGAGAAGTGACGAATTCAGACAAAATATTTAAAAGAATGAAGAAGGCAGTCAGTATGTAGATGCCGCGCTTGCGGTGTTTGTCGAACAAGATTAGCCCAGCGAAGGCGAGATAGTAAAAGGCTTCGTAGATTAGCGTCCAGCCCTGGCGCAGGATAGGATCAATGACATCGCCTTTGAATGAGATATAAGGCAGTAATAAATACGAGGCGATTATTTTCCCGGAGGTATACTCATGGGATTTAAGTATAAAGCCAAAATACCATAGACCAATGAGCACGCTGGTCCATATAAAATAGATTGGGTATATTCTTACCGCGCGCTTGAAAATAAACTTACCGGCATTTTCCCCTCCTCCTGTTTTATTTACCGTCGTCATCGACATAATATAGCCGCTGATAATAAAAAACACCCCGACGCCCACCTGCCCCACCAGCACCAGATTATTCAATATGACGCTCATAAAACCGCCGACGTCTTTAAACTCCGTGAAGGTAGAAAGTGTATGCGCCATCACCACGGACAGTGCCGCTGCGCCTCTGAGGTACTGTATATTTTCGTTAGTCTTCATCTATAGTATTCCCCGGACGTTGTGGCAAACACGAAAGGTAATAACTATTTAACAGTTAAGCTGAATTGATAAATAAAGTCCGAAATAAATACTGAGTCAGAGAAAACGCCGCTAAGGTTAAGAAAACCACATAGGTAAGGCAGGAAAATAAGAGGTGTAAAAAGAGTCAGACGGCGAGCCTTGAATATAAGCTTCTTTTTATAAAGTAAGCAAGATGATTATATTTTAAATCAACAAAGCGTTATAAATTAAAGAGCTGAATTTTTATTTATTATCTTCAGCTCTTGATAATAATTTTATCAGTGTCCGAACGGCCCCATTCCTCCGCCGAATGCCGAGGCGCTGGTCTGATAGAGCATCACGCCGGCCGCGATAAGGATAAGCCCACCGGTTAATGAGAGCATCGCCCAAACAAGCGGAACCCAACCCGACGAGGCGCGATTGGCGCTGAGCCTGACCGCAAGTTCACGGCTATAGAACACCAGAAAGCCCACCAGCGACACGGTCAGCGAGGTCCCCAACGCCATCACCAGCGCCGACAGCACGCCCCACATGTAAACGCCTATCACCTTCGAAAACAGCAGCACCATAATCGCGCCGGAGCAAGGCCGAAGCCCCATGGCCAGTACGACCGCCGCCTGAGTACGCCAGCCGGTCCCCGCCTGAAGCTGGCTGTCACTTGGCACATGCTGATGACCACAGCCGCAGTTTTCATGATGTTGATGAGAGGCCGCCAGCAGGCTATTTTCCGTGGCAGGACGGATCCGCTGAATCTTAATCCCCACAGACGAAGATAAAACCTGGCGTCTGCGCGCCGCCTTTAGTTCGGCGATTGCCTTGCCAATCGCCCGCCAGCAGAGGATAGCGCCGAGCAGTATGACCAGAACGAAGCTGCCTTTCTCCAGCCAGGAGCTGCTCTGATGAAGCTGACGTGAGGACAATTGCAGGACGCCTAACACTAGCGTAACCAGCAATACCGCAACCAGTCCCTGTACGACGGCAGAGGCAAAGGTTAGCCGCAGACTGTTTTTCAGACGTGAGGGATGCGTGGCGAGATAAGTGGTGATCACGACCTTGCCATGCCCCGGCCCTATCGCGTGGATTACGCCATAAAAAAGGCTAAACAGCGTGAGGCTGAGGCCTGCCTGCGCTGGATGGGTTTTTACCTGTTGCAGAATGCTGGCGAGCTGCTGATGCAGGTCGCGCTGCCAGATGATGCTGCTTAACAATATGCGCGGCCAGAAGTGCCATAACACGCCGCAGGCCACGCCCAGTAGCAGTAAAAAAAACGCCAATGGCCAGAAAGGCAGCGCCCTGCGCCATCCAGCGACGCGGTGTTGAGACTGCGTTAGGGTATCTTTTACTGACATTGAAGCGTTACCTTTTGTGCAAACTGCTGGCCAAGATCCATGTCTTCCGGCGGCGCATCGGCCTTATCCAGCGATAAGGCGTAGGCCTGCAGCGACGCGTTGGGGGCCGGGGTAAACAGCGAAATTTTACACGCCGCCGCCGCGTCAGCCGGAAGATGCAACGCCTGTGCGCCCTTGTAGGTCATATCGACAAAATAGCTTGGGTCGAAGGTGGAAATCAGCAGCGGCTTGCCCGCTAATGGCGCAGGCTCGGCCAACGGAATAATAAACTCCAGCACCGCCTTGTCGCCGCTGCGCGAGAGGGTATATTCGCTCGGCAGACGCATATAGTTAACCGGCTTGCCGTCGCGATAGACATTGGTGAAATAATGTTGAGCCATCACGCGCGCCATGACCTCTGCCGCCAGTTTCTTCCACACTACGGAGTCCGGTGTTGCCTTGCCTGCGTCATACAACAGGTCGGCGGAGGTTATCTCGTCCATCGTCCAGACCATTTTCAGGCCAATTAAATTTTTGTCGCGGGTCACCAGAGTCGTTTGCATATCGATAAAACTGTGCGGATGCGCAAACACAGACGTCGAGACGGCCGCTAATAGCGCAATGCCTGTTAGTCGACAGGCTGTTTTCAGGGCATGATATTTTTTCATCGGGCGCGATTTTTGCTGTTCCAAAAGGGTGTCCGAAAACCAATAACTCACAAAATTTGTTATAAAGTAACATTTTAAAACAAAGCAAATAAGCTACTCACGATAAATATCTGTGATCTGAGTTGTAAGCCGGTGTAAAAGCCCGCGCCGTACCGCGTTGAAACAGCAATGGTTTGCTATGCTATTGAAGAATTTTCAATAATGCGAATACAGAAGGTGATATGAGCCTGGACACCTCCCCTGTGCCTGAGCTCTCAGCTCAACAACGTCGCTGCAATCTATTGTTGATGCTGTATGCGCCGTTAGAGGCGGTACAACTGGAGAACGTCGGTCAAATCAACGGTGTGGACCTACCGACTACGCAGAAGGATATAGCGCAGCTATCGGCCGACATTCAGCGCCTGCATCGGCTGGAAATCATCGTGACCGGCGAACAGCATTGTCAGCTATATGGCAGCCTTCTGGATAAGCGCATCTGCCTGATTGACGGCCTGCGGCGAGCAATACGCAGTAGCCCAGATTTTGTTAACCGCCGTTTCTCCCCGCAGTTAAAGCAGCTCCTCAGCCAAATGCCCAACGTCGATAATGTCCACTATGAGGAGCAATTCCCCCGAATTATCGAGCGTCTGAGTCAGCAGTTGAACCGTGAGTTCACCGGACGCGATGAACAGTTCCTGCGCCTCTTTTTGCAGATTTGCCTGTGGCAGAATATCAGCCCGACGCAGCTTGAATTCACCGACCAGCAACGTTTGTGGCTGCACGACAAACCGGAATATATCGCGGCCTCACTGGTGTTCGACAAGCTTCAAACCCTGTGCGCCGAACCTATTGCCGAATGTGAACGCGACTTCATTACGCTGCTGCTGAGGCTGATTAAAAATCACAGCTATGAAAGTTCGGGGTCGGACGAAGACCGAAAACTGATGCGCGAGATTGAAGAACTGGTGGCGCATTTTCAAGACGTCTCAGGTATGCGATTTAGCAGTTACGAGGGGCTGATAAGTCAGCTATTTGCCCATCTGGGGCCGGCGATTGAACGCTGCCGTTTTGCTATCACCGTGGACAGCCAGATGCAGGACGAGGTCAATCGCATGTACCCGCGCTTGATGCGCACCACCCGCGACGCGCTGGAAGGTTTCAAAGACGCTTATCAGATAACCTTTTCCGATGAGGAAGTCGGCTTGGTGGCGGTCATTTTTGGCGCCTGGCTCATGCAGGGCAACGCGTTGCAGGAGAAGCAGATCCTGCTGCTGACCGACGCTGATGCGGAACTTGAACAGGCGGTAGAGCAACAGATTCGTGAGGCGACACTGATACCTTTGAATATCAAATACCAGACGCTGGATGATTTTCATCAACAGGGTGCGCCGAGCGGCGTTGCGATGATAGTGACCCCTTACCCCACGCAAACTATCGACGCCGATCCGCTGATTATTTTTACCCAGCTGCCGCTGACCAAGGAAGAAAGAAAGAGAATTCGCTCATTGCTGGAGGCGCATTAGCCTGCTTCGACAGAACTATTGAATGATAGGGAGAAAACGCCGGATTACACTGCGGGAAGCCTGAATATAAAAAATCGGCCATAAAAAAACCACGTCCGGGGACGTGGTTTTTCGGGCAAAAAAGCAGGAAGATTATGCGTACACAGGATGACGTGCGCAGATATCCAGAACTTTTTGCTTAACGCGCTCGATGGTCGCTTCGTCGTTAATATTGTCCAGAACGTCGCAGATCCAGCCAGCCAGTTCACGAACCTCAGCTTCTTTGAAGCCACGACGGGTCACAGCTGGGGTACCGATACGCACACCAGAGGTTACGAACGGGCTCTTAGGATCGTTAGGCACGCTGTTTTTGTTCACGGTGATGTTTGCGCGACCCAGTGCAGCGTCGGCTTCTTTACCGGTCAGGCCTTTGTCAACCAGGTCCAGCAGGAACAGGTGGTTGGAAGTCCCGCCAGAAACCACTTTGTAACCGCGCTCAAGCACCACTTCAACCATCGCTTTGGCGTTGATAGCAACCTGCTGCTGGTAAGCTTTGAACTCAGGTTCCATCGCTTCTTTCAGCGCGACGGCTTTACCTGCGATCACGTGCATCAGAGGACCACCCTGACCACCCGGGAACACCGCGGAGTTCAGTTTTTTGTACAGGTCTTCGTCGCCGCCTTTAGCGAGGATCAAACCACCGCGTGGGCCAGCCAAAGTTTTGTGCGTGGTGGTGGTCACGATGTGTGCGTGTGGAACCGGGTTAGGGTAAACGCCTGCGGCAATCAGACCCGCTACGTGAGCCATATCAACGAAGAACCATGCGCCGATGCTGTCTGCGATTTCACGCATTTTAGCCCAGTCAACGATACCGGAGAACGCAGAGAAGCCGCCGATGATCATTTTTGGTTTGTGCAGTTCTGCCTGACGCGCCAGATCTTCGTAATCAATCTTGCCGCTTTCGTCGATGCCGTAAGGCACAACGTTATAAAGCTTACCGGACAGGTTAACCGGAGAACCGTGAGTCAGGTGGCCGCCGTGTGCCAGGTTCATACCCAGAATGGTGTCGCCCGGTTGCAGCAGCGCGGTGTATACCGCGAAGTTAGCCTGTGAGCCGGAGTGAGGTTGAACGTTTGCGTAGTCAGCACCGAACAGCTCTTTCGCGCGGTCGATAGCCAGTTGCTCAACGATATCAACGTATTCGCAGCCACCGTAGTAGCGCTTGCCCGGATAACCTTCGGCGTATTTGTTGGTCAGCTGTGAGCCTTGAGCCTGCATAACACGTGGGCTGGTGTAGTTCTCTGAAGCGATCAGCTCGATATGTTCTTCCTGACGTACAACTTCCTGCTCCATTGCCTGCCACAGCTCGGCATCATAATCGGCAATGTTCATTTCACGCTTTAACATCTGCATCTCCTGACTCAACAAACTTAAAAAAAACGCCCCAGATGGGTTCTGGGCAACAGTGTAAACTGTTTTTACCCCCTTGGCATAGTCTCAGTCGCAGGTTTTTAAGCAAACGATTGGCTTCAGCTGGGGCAAGGCTTTGATCTGAGATACACAAAGCCCGTTCAAGGGACTTTTCTTCATTCTTGCATGCAAATATTTCAGCTTTGTGAGCCAGCACGCAGCGTGCTGCTTCTCCTTTTAATTTCTAAGGGTATTTACAAACTACGGCCCCGGTAATAACATGCATTTAAAATGCATCTTTAAGTTTAACGATTTTTAACCGTGAAACATTCAACCGAAAAGTGGCTTAACGCCATTGGACCGTGCCCTCAGGAGCTCTTCATGCTTGACAGTCAAACTATCGCTATCGTCAAATCTACCCTTCCCCTTCTTACCGCTACCGGCCCGAAACTCACCGCACATTTTTATGACCGACTTTTCACGCATCATCCCGAACTAAAAGACACGTTTAACATGAGTAACCAGCGTAACGGTGACCAACGCCAGGCGCTGTTTGACGCCATCTGCGCCTATGCGACCAATATTGAGAATCTTGCCGCGCTGCTTCCCGCCGTCGAGCGCATCGCACAGAAACACACCAGCCTGAACATTCAGCCTGAACAATATCAGGCGGTGGGCACTCATCTATTAGCAACGCTGGACGAGTTGCTGAGCCCGGGTCAGGAGGTGCTGGATGCCTGGGGAAAAGCCTACGGCGTCCTGGCAGAAGTGTTTATTCAGCGCGAATCCGCCCTCTATCAGAACAGCGCCGATCAAACCGGTGGTTGGACAGGCACCCGTGCGTTTCGCATCAAAGAGAAAAAACCACAGAGTTCACTGATAACCAGTTTTGAGCTGGAGCCGGTCGATAATTTGCCGGTCGCCGGATTCAAGGCCGGTCAGTACCTGTCGGTTTACGTGCAGAGTGAAAAGTTTGAGAATCAGGAAATTCGCCAGTATTCGCTGACCCAGTCCCCGAACGGCAAAACCTATCGTATTGCGGTGAAACGGGAGTCCCATGGTCTGGTCTCCAACTACCTGCATCAGCAGGCGCAGGTGGGCGATAGGGTCTGTCTCGCGCCGCCGCACGGCGATTTCTGTCTCGACGTGACTCCGCAGACCCCCGTCGCGCTTATCTCAGCTGGCGTTGGCCAAACCCCGATGCTGAGCATGCTCAACCAGCTGGCGGCACAGCATCATCGGGCACCAATTCAATGGATCCACGCCGCAGAAAACGGCCAGGTGCACGCCTTTGCCGACGAAGTGAAGGGTTTAGAGAAGGGGTTGCCGCTGCTGGAAACGCAGGTCTGGTATCAGCATCCTGACGAACAAGACAGGCCGGGCGAGGACTATCAGCATAAAGGCTTGCTCGACCTTTCGGCGATAAAAGACCGTCTGGTGCCTGCCGGAATGCAGTTCTATCTTTGTGGTCCTGTCGGTTTCATGCAGTTTGCCGCACGCCAACTGATTGAAACAGGCATTGACGCTGCCAACATTCACTACGAATGCTTTGGCCCACATAAGGTTTTATAGGCGAGTTCAGGGCTGAACAGCCGGAGGCGATGAAAGGGTCTGCGAGCAGAAAACGGGGGCCGGTCGGTGACGACCAGCCCGCAAAGAGCGCTTAGATAGCCTCTTCGTCCTGTTCGCCGGTACGGATACGAACCACGTTCGCGATGTCGAATACGAAAATCTTACCGTCACCAATTTTGCCGGTCTGCGCGGTGGTCATGATGGTTTCCACGCAGGTGTCCACGATATCGTCAGCCACAACGATCTCGATTTTAACTTTAGGCAGGAAATCGACCATGTACTCAGCACCACGGTATAGCTCAGTGTGGCCTTTCTGACGACCAAAGCCTTTCACTTCAGTCACGGTCATCCCGGTGATACCCACTTCAGCCAGTGCTTCACGCACATCATCCAGCTTGAATGGTTTAATAATTGCGTCAATCTTTTTCATGGCAGGCCCTTTTATCGTTCATTTGCCCATGCTTTAGAGGCAGCGGCAAGATTTAATTCTTAGCTTTTAGGTGCTCAAGGCACCAGCAGGCGCATAAAGTATCATATTCCCGTCACCCTTGGGATAACGGCGGCGTCCTAATTCTCTTTGACTCTTTAAATCGGCTATGACTCTTTAAAGTCATTGGCTTCAAGTTCATGTCTTGAGAGCAGCTTATAGAACTCGGTGCGGTTGCGCCCCGCTATTCTCGCAGCCTGCGTCACATTGCCGCGTGTAATCTGTAACAGCTTACGTAAATAATGCAGTTCAAAGGTGTTACGCGCCTCGACGAAAGTCGGTAGCGCCGTATTTTCGCCTTCCAGTGCCTGTTCGACCAACGCCTCGCTAATCACCGGTGCGGAAGTCAGCGCCACACACTGCTCGATAACGTTAACCAACTGGCGCACGTTGCCCGGCCAGCTCGCCGCCATCAGGCGCTTCATCGCGTCTGTTGAAAAGCTGCGAACGAAAGGCTTATGACGACGCGCAGCCTCTCGCAGCAGATGATTCGCCAACAGGGGAATATCTTCCGCACGTTCATTCAACGCAGGCAGCTTGAGGTTGACCACGTTGAGGCGATAGAACAGGTCCTCACGAAACTCGCCCTTCTCCATCGCCTTGGGCAGATCGCGGTGGGTGGCCGAAATAATACGCACGTTAACGTCGATATCGTGATTGCTGCCGAGCGGACGCACCTTACGTTCCTGCAGGACTCGCAGCAGCTTGACCTGTAAAGGCAGCGGCATATCACCGATTTCATCAAGAAAAAGCGTGCCGCCGTCCGCCGCCTGAAACAATCCTTCACGGCTGCTCACCGCGCCGGTAAACGCGCCTTTGGCATGGCCAAACAGCTCAGACTCCAGCAGTTGTTCGGGCAGCGCACCACAGTTGATGGCAATAAAAGCCTTTTTGCCACGCGGGCTGGTGCGATGAATCGCCTGCGCCAGCACCTCTTTACCGGTGCCGCTCTGTCCATTAATCAACAGGCTGACGTCTGACTGGGCCACCATCTTGGCCTGCTCCAGGAGCCTCAGCATCACAGGACTTCGCGTGACAATTTGCTCACGCCAGCTCTCGTCACTCGCCGGTGCCGATTGCGCCAGCGCCTCATCGATAGCCTTGTAAAGCGCATCTCTGTCAACCGGCTTGGTCAGGAATCCAAAGACCCCTTGCTGGGTGGCCGCCACTGCGTCAGGGATAGAGCCGTGGGCAGTAAGAATGATCACCGGCATTCCCGGCTGATGTTTCTGAATCTCGGCGAACAGCGCCATACCGTCCATCTCGTCCATGCGCAAATCGCTCAACACCAGATCGATACGTTCGCGACGCAGCAGCTTCAGCGCTTCCTCACCGCTCGACGCCGTCGTGACCTGAAAGCCTTCGCTTGAAAGGCGCATTCCCAGCAGTTTCAATAAGCTGGGATCGTCGTCGACCAGCAGCAGGCTGGCGTTTCTCCTTGCGGTCATGAGTCTCTCGTCGCGTTAATTATTTAAATTGATTCGTTTTAGGCGGCACGTAAGTGTCTTTAGCTTGCACGTTCCCTCCTGTCACGCTGCGGCTGCCGCTGGTCGACGTCGATGAAGGCGCGCCGTCACTGTCGGGCAATTCTCCCTGCAACTGCTTGCGCGACGAGAGCTGTCGCTCGATGTCGGTCAAGTTCTCCAGCTTACGTCGGGTATCGCCCAGACTCGCCTCCAGCAGCTTTTGCTGATTGCTCATTTCCTCTATTTTCGCTTCGTTAGAGGTTTGCTGACGGGCGTTACGGGCTTTTTCGTCTTCAAAGGCGATTTGCAAAGATTGGCGCTCACGCCAAAGCTGCAGCAGAGGACGTACGGCGCTCGGCATCTCGGCGCGGTAATCATTGACGTTATTGAGCAACGTTCTGCGCTGCGCAACATCGGGATCGTTGCCCGCCGCTAAAATGCTCTGTTTAAAGATATTAGCCCATCCTGATGAGGGGATCTGCGCGGCCTGATAATTTGCCTGCGCCGTGCTCATGCGTTCGGAGCAGTCCATCGCCCTCAGCCAATACAGCGAGTTGGTGAGGGTTGCGCTGTCGTCCAGCGCCCACAGCGTTTCACAGGGCGCGATGCGGAAATCAACCACTTTACTGTCGGGGATAACGTCTTCAATGGGTTGATATAATCCATCACTCTGGTGACGCGCACAGCCGCTAAGCAGCATCGGCGTCAACAGGGCGGATGTGAAGATCAGGCCAAGACGGCTAAAAAAGGATAAAAATCTTGTCTGCATGGGTTAATTATACTCAGCTATTTTTTTCGGCGACTGACGGCAGCTCAATGCGAAAGCAGACGTCGGCATAGTCGACATCAACCAGTTTCAGTTCACCTTCCATACGCCTGATGCAGTCTTTGGCGATACTCAGCCCCAACCCGCTGCCCTTGACGGCACCTTTGCGCAGTTGGCTCCCCTGGAAGAAGGGCTCAAAGATCATCGCGCGCTCATCGATGGGAATAGGTGTGCCGGTATTGGCGACATCAATCATTGTTCGTGGCCCGTCCTGCCAGCTATGAAGCCAAATGTTACCGGATTCGGCCCCATAGTGCACCGCATTGGAGTAGAGATTATCCAGCACCCGCACCAATAGAACAGACTCGGCCCAACAGGTAGCAGCCTCCGTTTTTATCTCAGTATGGATCAACTTGCTTCGCGCCGTCAGACTATGTGCCGCCGCCACGCTGGTGAAGATTTCAGGAAGATTAATCTGTTCTTTGTCGGTAGGCGCATCGGCGAGTCGGCGATTGTAGTCGAGGAGTTGTTCGATGAGCGTTTGTAGGCGGCGACTGCTGGTATTGAGGATAGCGACCACTTCGCGCTGGTCGTCGGTGAGCGGGCCGGCAACCTCGTCACGCAGCAGTTCGGTGCCTTCGCGCATGCTGGCCAGCGGCGTTTTTAGCTCGTGGGAAATGTGGCGTAAAAATTCGTGGCGCTGCGATTCAAACCAGGCCAGACGTTCGCTCAGCCAGTGAATACGCGTCGCCAGCGCACGAATCTCCTGCGGTCCGCGAAATCTCGCCACGCTGCCCGGCGCACGGCCCTCACCGAGGCGGTTGATCATCCGTTCAACGCCCTTCACCGGCCCGATAATCATACGCGTAAACAGCACCACCAGCATGCCGCTGAGCAGAAACAGGACCAGCGCCTGCCAACCGAAGAACTTGCCCCGTTCGGCAATGGCGTGCTGCAACTGCTGACCGCGTGAATAGATAACCTCACGGGTCGCCTGCACCATCTCGGCGTTGGAACGTGAAAACTCCTCAAGCTGGCGCGAGGCGTTGGGTTCAGGGCTGTTGTTTTGGCACTTGAAGGAGGAGAGCTGGGTCAGCAGGTCGCGTAAATTCTGATAATAGCGAACGTCGGGAAGAATAGAGGCGTGCGCGTCCAGCATTTGCGAGTATTGACGGCGCTGGCTTTGATAGAGCGTCGACAGCGTATCGTCATCCAGCACGCAGTATTGCCGATAACTACGTTCCATCTCGAGCGCAATGCTGGTCATCGATTCACTGCGCCGCGCATCGACAATGGTGGTGCGGTTGATTTCGGCTGCCTGGCGGCTTAGATGATTCAGGCTCTCATAGGCCTGATAGGCCAGAATAAGCAACGGCAAAAGCACCAGCAGGAAGGCCATCAGCACCAGCTGTCGTAACGATCCGGGGAATAAACGCCACTTTTTCAAGGAAATCATCTCGCTCTCAGTCTGTTTGCTGATGCTAACCGAGGCTGGGTCGAAATTAAAGGAGGGAGCACTGCGAGAGTTTGCCCTGTCGGCATTCGGGAAGAATCGCCTACAGGGCAGAAGAGGTGGTGCCTCACTCAACGTGTCGTTCGATGCTTGATAAGATTGCCGGAGCAACGATATCGGTCTGGTGAACGATAGGCACCTTTTCTATGGCGTCATTCTAATGTTATGAGCGCAGATTGCAGAAAGTCCTGCAGAGGCATTTATAACGGGGTGAATGAGCAACCGCGAGTAATATAGCAGGAAACATGCCAACTTTTAAAGAGAAATTATAACACCATGTTATTAAATGGAATTAAATTTAAAATTTGTTAATGGCTGTTTTTTTTGAACCTAAACTTTCGTTTAGAAATCCGCCAGTTAGTCTCTAAAAAGAGACAATTATTGGCTATTAAAACGGATTCTTTATTTATCAATGAATTACGTGTCGCCATTCGGCGACACTCCGTAGTCTCGCTGTCGCCGAATGCAGACAGTATTAGTGCTCGTCGTAGCCGGCGGTTCCAGGTTTAAGTTCGGTCAACTGGCAGGCCGGACTGCTCTTGTTCTTATCATCCTGGCAATCGGTAGCATCATCTTTCACAAAAATGTGATCGAGAATAGCGCGCATTGTCGGACCTGCTACCACACCGTCGCCGCCGCCGTTTTCAAGAATCAGTGCCACCGCCACCGTCGGGTGATCGAACGGCGCAAAGGCGGTATAGAAGATGTGGTCACGCAGGCGTATCGGCGTCATCTTGGCGTTGTAGTTCTGGTTCTCACGCAGGCTAAATACCTGTGATGTGCCTGATTTCGCAGCTATTTTATAAGGCGCAGTGTGGAACAGCTTGTAGCCGGTACCGTTTGGCGCATTGGCCATACCAAACATTGCATTCTTAACGATGGTCCAGTAAGGCGATTTCGGGTCCGCAATCTGCGACGTTGGCGGTGCCTTATAAGGGGTAATCACTTTACCCAACTGCATAGAATCTAGCAGGTGCGGAGTCATGATTTTACCATTATTAATAAGGATAGTCAGCGCTTTCACCATTTGGATGGGTGTTGCAATCCAATAGCCCTGCCCGATTCCGACCGAGACGGTATCACCCTGGTACCACTCTTTCTTGTGAACCTTCATCTTCCATTCACGGCTCGGCAGGTTGCCGTAATACTGCTCATCGAGGTCAATTCCCGAAGATTTACCGTAGCCAAACTTGCTCAGCCATTCATGGATACGGTCAATCCCCATCTCGTAGGCCACCTGGTAGAAGAAGGTGTCCGCCGATTCTTCAATCGCCTTGGTCACGTTGAGGTAGCCGTGGCCCGTTTTCATCCAGTCGCGGTAGTGGCGCTCGGTCCCCGGCAGCGTCCAGGTCGGCGCACCAAAGAACGTGGTCTGCGGCGTGATAACCCCGGCAAACAGCGCAGAGATAGACATATAAGGTTTTACGGTCGAAGCCGGCGGATACAGGCCCTGCGTGACGCGGTTAATCAGCGGCAGATCCGGGTTCTTCAACAGTGCGCTGTAGGCCTTGCCCGAGATCCCGTTAACGAACGGGTTAGGGTCATAGCTTGGGCTGGAGACCATGGCACGCACTGAACCGTCGCGCGGGTCAACCACCACCACGGCAGCACGCTGGCCTTTCAGCAATTGCTCGATATATTGCTGTAGGCCGAGATCCAGCGTCAGCTTAATGTTTTGACCGGCCTGCGGCGGCGTTTCGGTCAACAAACGCACGACGTGACCGTGGTTATCCACCTCAACTTCCTGATAACCGGTGCGGCCATGCAGCTCTTTTTCGTAGTATTTTTCGATGCCTTGCTTGCCGATATCGTGGTCGGCGGCGTAGTTTTCTGCCTCTCCGGCCGCGGAAAGTTCTTTGTCATCGCGGTCGTTTATTTTCGACACATAGCCAACGACGTGCGCCAGCTCGGCACCATAAGGGTATCTACGCTGCTGATAGCTGGTTATCGATACCCCCGGGAATCTAAACTGGTTTACCGAGAAACGCGCCACTTCCTCATCGGTCAGCGCCAGTTTCAGCGGAATTTCTGCAAATTTTCTACCGTGATACATCGCATCTTTGAAGTTATCCATGTCGTCCGAGGTCAGGTCAACGATCGGCGTCAACGCCTGCAGCGTTGCCTTCAGATCCGGCACTTTACCGGGGATCACCTGGATTTCGTAGAGGGTAATATTTTGCGCCAGCACCACGCCATTGCGGTCCAGAATCAACCCACGGCTAGGGGCGATCGGCAGCATCTTGATATCGTTCTGGTTTGAGCGGGTTTGGTAGAAAGAGTGCATCCCCACCTGAAGGTGGTAGAGATTGAAGGTCAGCACGCCGAACAGCATGACAACGACGACAAATGCAATAACGGCACGACGGATAAAGAGCCGGGACTCAGCCGTATGGTCGCGGATTTCTTCGTTCAATAGGGCCATTACCGGGGGATTACCTTTCTTGTCAGACGTCAGTACTAATACGAAAAATGCGGAGTTGCAGAAAGTGCGAAAGAATAGCGCTTATCGGTCAGTCGGACCATAAGAACTGTGCTAATCAAGCAAGAGTAATGTTTCTATTTATGAATGGTTAAGCAAAAGACAATGTTAGAAGGGACGATGCCAGAGACTACGGGGGGATAACAGCCTCAATCCATGGATTATGGGGTTGAGGCGCGCGGGATGTTACTTGTCTATTTTTACACAGTCGGCGTAGATATAACCTTCCGTTTCATTAGCAATAACGAAACTGTTCTGCACGTGAATATACATCAGATTGTTTGCCGTTCCCGCCTTCATCGGCTGATTGTTCTGGCCGATAATATCGGTGAGTTCGGGGCTGGTAATGGTTTTTATGCCATCGGGCGAAACGGTGAAAGTATTCCCCGCATCCGTCACGTGTGCATTTTTATTCAGCACTTCGGCTGAGTCATCGCCGTCCGGGCGCTGAATGCTGTGGGTCAAAACGCATTTATAGTTTGTGTCTGCAAACGCTGTATATGAAGTTAAAGTCAGTAATACCGCAATGAAAGCGACGAGCCTGGCCATTGAAAAATCCCAACTAAGAAAAGTGAGCCACATCCTATCACTTGGCAATATTATGGAAAGTAGGTGGCAAAGAAATAGTCATAAATAGTCCACTCCTCACCCATTAAAAAGCCCGCATAATCCGGCGCGGGCTTGAATAAACAATTAATGCAAAAGAAAACTCACGGCAGAGAAATGTGCCCAACCTGATAATAATGTTCATCTTGCTGAATGTTTTCAGGCGCATTTTTCCACAGCGCGAAACGAATAAGCTGCCAATGTTGGGTGTCCCAGGCCACCACCCTCGCCAGTGCACCTTCTAAAGGCGGTGAAATCTGCCATTCAGGCAGGATGCTGTAGGGTTCGATGGTTTTGATTACACGTGAGACAAATCGTGCCTCGCCAATTTCCGCCGAGAGCGCTGTCGCTAATACTGGAGTTACCCGCACCGTTGGCCAGCCAAAGGCCTCCGTCAACGCTTTGAATCCGTCGCTGAGCAGAAAACGGTGCATGCTTTCTGCGTCTTGCCACAGATAAAAAGGCGCATAGAGATTCTCACGACCTGCGGTTTGTGGTGCCGATCGGCGGGCGTAAAGATAAGCCTTGAACAGCAGTCCTGGAAATCCGCCAAGCCGATGACCGTTTTCAGCAATTCGGCGTTCAATAATCGCCATGTCGTAATCGGCGGGAAAGGTGAAGCTATATTGCATCGCCAGCATGATAAAACCTCACTATTTTGGAATATCCGCCACGTGGAACACCTTTCCGCCACCAAATGACCAATCCTCTGGCTCGGTATAAGTGACAACTATCATCACGTCCTGAGGGTTGATGCCTATCGATTTGTGGAGACGTTCAACCAACGCGGCGTAGAGCGCCTGTTTCTGTTCAATGTTACGCGGTCTTCCCGCCGTAATTTGAAACACCAGCAGGTCCTCGCTGCGCCCAGACTCGCCGCCGCTGAGATAATGTTTGTCAAACACGCGATCGGTTTCACCATAGCGGTCAAACAGTTGAAAACAGTCATTTGCCGGCACTGAGAAACAGCTTTCGAGCGACTGCTGTAACGCTTCGGAGATTTTGCTTTGCCACGCGTTGAAGCGGCGTTCTGGAATGGCAATACGAGTAATGGGCATGATGGCCTCCGATTATTCCAACGTTAATTGAGCAAAAACGGTCAGTGCCGAGGCTGCAGTTGGCCATCCAGAGTAAAAGGCTAGATGGGTGATTAACTCGGTGATTTCGCTGCCAGATAGGCCATTTTTCTCGGCGAGTTGCAGGTGATAAGGCAGCTGTTCAGTGCGGGACAGCGCCACTAATGCACTCACCGTGATCAAACTTCTGTCGCGCGGCGACAGCTCGCTGCGCTGCCAAATATCACCAAACAATACCTCTTCGCTCAGTGCCGCTAACTTGGGTGCGACCTGGGCCAGTGTTTCGCGGGTTATCGGGAACTTGCTCATTTTATCTTCCTCGGCGTGGGTGTAATGGAGAAGATAACGGGCTATGATGATTTATAAAATCAGATATAACAGCAGCTATAGTCCCTAAAAACAGGATGATTGATCGTGGCTAAAAGACCCCTGACTTTTGATTCCGAGGCTTTACGCACCTTTGTGACCGGCATTGAGCTGGGAAGTTTTGTGCTTGCGGCCGAACGGTTGGGCCGCTCGACGTCGGCCATCAGCGCGCAGCTTAAAAAGCTCGAGCATCAGGCAGGAACGGCGCTGGTTCAGAAAGCGGGGCGTCATCTGGTACTCACCGAAAAAGGCGAACTTATGCTGGGTTACGCGCGCAGGTTGCTTAGTCTGAACGATGAAGCCTATGCGCTGCTGATGGCCAGTGAGGTTGGCGGGGAGGTGCGTTTAGGCCTACAGGAGGATTTCGGCGAGGCCCTATTGCCTGCAATTCTGGGCCAGTTCTCCCGCTCGCATCCCAACGTGCAGATTTCAGCCAGCGTCACCCGCAATGAGCCCCTGCTTTCTGCTATTCGCCAGAACGAGCTTGATCTGGCGCTGAGTTGGCAGGGAAATGACACCACGCCGTTTAGTCAATCGCTGGGTAAATTACCGCTAAGCTGGATAGCCGCCGAAGGATTTGATTTAACGCCCTATCTGACCCAAGACCTCCCCTTACCGCTGCTGGTTTTTGAACCCTTCTGCATCATGCGCACCGCCGCAACTGCCGCGCTCGACAGAGCAGGAATCCCATGGCGTATCGCCTTCACCAGCAGAAGCCTGAGCGGTATCTGGGCCGCCGCCTCGGCCGGATTGGGCGTCACCCTGCGCACGGAGATGGGGATGCCTTCTACCCTCAAGGTTATTCGCTCCCCCCTGTTACCCCGGGTTGGCGATATTGGCGTGACACTGCACCGCGCTGAAAACCGGCTGCCCGAGGCAGCACACTCGCTTTATGAGACAATTTCTGACTATTTCCCGCAACAGATACAGGTTTTGGCCAAGGCGTAGGCCAATGAAAGTCGGAGCTAAACCAGCACACAAAAAAGAAAATAGCACCCGCACTGAGTTAGGTTTTAAAAAACTAACTCAACGCGGCTTTATTAACTAAAAACTATTTAGTGAAAATTAATTTAATTCCTAATAATGCCATCACGCCACCGCTAATTCGGCTAATCGATTTTTTATAGCGTAAATAGACGCGCTGCGGGCGGGCAGAAGACAACACAAAGGCGACAAAGGTGTACCAAAGCGTATCGATAAATAGACCCAGTGCGGGCAAAACCCAATAGAAATAACCTGGAATATCGCGCGGCATCAGCGCAGCGAAAATACCTGCCAGCACCAGTACAGTTTTAGGGTTACATAGCTGCGTAACCAGCCCTACGCTGAAACTCTTGCCGAAACCTATTTTCTCAGCCTGCCCTTCTGGCCCAAAAATCAACGGCTGGTTCGCACCGCGGAAAATCTTGACCGCCATAGAGAAGAGATAAAGACCCCCGAGGATTTTCAAAGTGACGAAAAGCCACGGCACGGTGACCAACAGCTGGTGCAACCCCGAAAAGGCGATCAAGACCAAAATTGCACAGCCAACCCCCATACCAAGCGCGGTCGCCAGACCGTCTCGACGAGAGGACGCAATTGAGGTTTTCGCAACAAAGATAAAGCTCGGTCCGGGGCTCATCGCCCCAACGGCTAACGCAACCGAAATTGAAAAGAGGGAAAGCAGTTCAGCGTGCATCTAATACCTCCATGAATATTCGAACAAAATTAAGGCAATTAATGTCCTACTTAATGTGTGAATAATCAATGGGGGCTTAAGTGGTAATGGCTTTTTTGATTTCAAATTTTTAGGGCGAGCGTTGAGATTCTCAGGCTAGCCACACGTTGCATCAAATTCTCACTCTAAAATGCAGCCCCTGCACTTATCGTACTCGTTCCCTGAACCTGAGTTTGCCCGGAGTCACTCTGCGCCGTGCAGCCATTGAGAAGCATAAGCACCAGTGCAACCGCAAAGGCCCTGTAAAAACTACGTATCAATGAAGTCATCTGAAGGTATCTCTTAACGCCGTATTGTTCTGTTTCGACCCACAATAACGGCGTTAGTTGCAGATTTTACCCTTTCTTGTCATTGTTCACTGAATATTAACGTCAGCCCCAATCCTTGCCCGACCTGCACCACAAGCTGATTGTTTCGCTCAGTGAAATGGATGTCACCGCGCTGCAAACTCTGCCGGGCAGCATCGAGCGAATGCGTCGCAAAGGTCAGCGCAATCATCTTTGATTCAAAAGCCTGTTCAAAGGGTGCAATCCCCCATTCCGCCTCAGCTTTTTGCGGTGTCACAAAACGAACTCGCGCTCGCCCCGCCGAGAGACTCAACTCCTGGTCATCAACCTCGTGCAGTTGTTCGTCGCCAAACACGTCGACATAGACCTGCGCCGCCTGTCGGATGTCGGCCGCTGCAATCACAAACTCGGTAATGTCTGACACCGCATTCGGATGGGACTGCCACTCACCGCGCCAAACCAATTCGGGCGTTACGTGCTGACAGAAGAAACTTCTGCCGTGCGCAATACGCGACGCATCAATCGATACCGTCTGAAATCGTGCGTTGGGTTCAGTCCCATCATTAAGTTTTACCGGTCGGTAGAAGGCCTTTGGCTCTGCATCATCAACCTGCCGCTGTGTAAGATGCTGGTAAACTGCGTCGGCATTCTGCGTTTTCCACACGAGTCCGTTCAACCCTAACGGCGCCTGCCAAAGCTCTTTACGCAGCAAAGTGCTGCGATCCTCAAAGCCCAGCAGCTCCAGGTAATTGTCATTAAAGATGGCCAGATGATTGCTCGACCCTAAAGAGTGATGTCCACGAGACGTTAGACTGAATCCCAACCTGCGAAACAGCAGCTCTGATGAATTCAGACCCTCGGCAACGTTGATAACAACATGATCAAGATGGGGAACAATAGCGGTCATAAGACTCTCTTCATTAATTAGTTATAAGCAATAACTTAAAGAATAAAGAGTGATGGCTTTTTCAAGAACGAAGTTTTCTGCAAAACTAATCCCTGTTTTGAGATAAACAAACGATCGGGGCCCGAAAACAGCGTTACGCGTCATCCTGCTGAAATGCTAAATGAATCAAGCGTGATTTAGATCAACAAAAACCCAGAGCTGACGCGGCCTGCAAGGCCATTCTCAGGGGAAAACCAGGCTTTTCTCAGGCTAAATCAGGTCATTCATACCGATATTTATGCACTTCATTCCTCCTCTGAGGCATTTCATGCCTGAAACGATTCAACTCACCGATTAGGACTTATCATAGCGCCAATTTAAACGCATCAGTTTCGCTCGGGAGAGCCCACTATGAGTGATAAGTCAGGCCTTACACGTACCGGAACGCAGTCTAATGTTGCCGTGGCCAATCTCAACCGTACTCGCTGGATGACGCTGATAGGCACCATCATCACCATGTTCGCGCTAGGCTCGGTTTATACATGGAGCCTGTTCAACGGCCAGCTTTCTGCCAAGCTCGACGAACCCATCAGCCGCGTCGCCTTCTCTTTTGGACTCCTGAGCCTCGGCCTGGCGGTCGCCTCTTCCGTTGCCGGAAAACTGCAGGAGCGCTACGGCGTCAAAAAAGTCACCCTCGCCGCGGGAGTATTAATGGCGGTCGGTTTTTTCCTGACCGCACACTCCAATAGCCTGGCCATGCTTTACCTCAGCGCAGGCGTGCTGGTCGGTCTGGCCGACGGCGCAGGCTACCTGATGTCGTTGTCCAACTGCGTCAAATGGTTCCCAGAACGTAAAGGCGTGGTATCCGCCTGCGCTATCGGGGCTTATGGCCTGGGCAGCCTTGGTTTCAAATTTATCTGCGGCTATCTGCTAAGCGTTAACTCACTCGAGCACACCTTTATTATCTGGGGGCTGCTGGCGATGACCATGATCGTTATCGGGGGGCTGATGATGACGGATGCGCCACGTCAGGAAGCGAAAGTCGTTAACAACCATCAGGAACAGCCGCGAGACTTCAGTCTTGCCGAAGCAATACGTGTGCCTCAGTACTGGATGCTGGCACTCATGTTCCTGACCGCCTGCATGAGTGGCCTGTACGTTATTGGCGTGGCAAAAGATATCGGCCAGGGCATGGTGCACCTCAGCGCAATGACTGCCGCCAACGCGGTAACGGTAATCGCTATCGCCAACCTCAGCGGTCGTCTGATTCTGGGCGTGCTGTCAGATAAAATGGCCCGTATTCGCGTGATTTCTCTAGCACAGGTTATTTCACTGGTCGGCATGAGTATTCTGCTCTTCACTCATATGAATGAAGCCACCTTCTTCGCCTCGGTCGCCTGCGTCGCCTTTAGCTTTGGCGGTACTATTACCGTGTATCCTTCACTGGTAAGCGACTTCTTTGGCCTAAACAATCTGACCAAAAACTATGGCCTGCTTTATCTAGGATTTGGTATCGGTAGCGTGCTGGGTTCACTTATCGCCTCACTGTTCGGCGGATTTGTAGTGACCTTCAGCTTGATTACTGTGCTATTAATTATCTCCCTTGCGATTTCTGCCACGATTCGCCTACCGAACAAAGAACTTCAGGAGCAGAATACGCTGCAACATGTGTAGCCCGTTTTCTGACCTTTTCTTATGACAAACGGGAGCCATGGCTCCCGTTTTTCTTTGTTTTCGGACACCCAAAATGACCCGCTGTAAAATTTTGACCACTATCCTGTTGCTGGCAGGCACCGCGTTTTACGCACAGGCCGCAGAAGTTCCTTTAAGTGCCCCCGCTCAGCCTTGCGTGGAACATAATGCGTTTAATCAGAGCACAGACCATCAAGATATGGCCAATCCGTCGGGCCAAACCACGCATTTGTCGTCTGCCCACTGCCTGACTAGCATCCAAAGCAGTAACAACAATAAACTGTTCGGCAATAACGAACTGTTCAAATAACACCCCGCTGCTATCTCTTCCTGAATCTCTAATTAAGATCGATTCAGGATATTTCACGGCTTGTCTCCTTGGGCAATAATCGCCGGTAATTTCCTTTAATACAATCACTTCAGAAATTAGTTATTCAATTATTGTTGCCAGAACGGTGTTTCTCAATTTAAGGGAAATAAGGTTTATGCTACTCTGCATTCGAATATTTTTAGCATCCTGTATGGCAATTGAAAATGAATAAAACGTTAATTAATCTTTATATCAAATCAAACCCAGTACGATTCTCGTACAAGTATGAAATTACCCCTATATTAATCCATAGGTGATCCAAATCACGGACATTCATACTCCTCATGAGTATCATCCCGCCATCCAAAATCTGCCTCATTGTAGTGACGGCAGCTTTTAATATTGTGACTCAGTCTCTCATTTTGAGATGACGTAATTTTGTTCACCAGAGGTTATATGAGCAATTCTCAAGTAGAAGTACTTGCCCAGGAAGGCGTAGAAAACACCGGCGCTTGGCGTAAAACTGACACCATGTGGATGTTGGGGTTGTACGGGACGGCAATCGGCGCTGGCGTGCTTTTCCTGCCAATCAACGCCGGAATTGGTGGCCTTATTCCACTAATTATCATGGTTATTCTGGCTTTTCCAATGACCTTTTATGCCCATCGCGGCCTCACCCGATTTGTTTTATCAGGTAAGAATGCTGGGCAGGATATTACGGAAGTTGTGGAAGAGCATTTCGGAATTACCGCGGGCAAGTTTATTACCTTGCTCTACTTCTTTGCTATTTTCCCAATATTATTAGTTTACAGCGTCGCAATAACTAATACTGTTGAAAGTTTCATCACCCATCAAATGCATATGAATGCTCCGCCCCGTGCGTTATTAGCATTGATATTAATTGTTGCATTGATGGCTCTGGTTCACTTTGGCGAGCATCTTATTGTTAAGGCAATGAGCATTCTTGTTTATCCCTTTGTTATTGTTTTAATGGCGCTGTCGCTTTATCTCATTCCGCACTGGAATACCTCTATTTTCACCCACGTTTCATCCACCACAGGCGATGTAGGTCGCGGCATGTTGATGACGCTGTGGCTGGTTATTCCGGTGATGGTTTTCTCATTTAACCATTCGCCGATTATCTCCTCTTTCGCCGTGGCAAAACGCAAGGAATATGGCGACGAAGCAGAGAAAAAATGCTCTAAAATCCTCACTTTCAGTACGCTGATGATGGTTGTCACGGTGATGTTCTTTGTGTTCAGCTGCGTATTTAGCCTCTCTCCTGCTGACCTGATGGAAGCCAAAAAACAGAACATCTCAATTCTTTCCTACCTCGCCAACCATTTTCAGACACCGCTTATCGCCTATATTGCCCCGGTCATCGCCTTTATCGCTATCACCAAGTCGTTCCTCGGCCACTACCTGGGCGCGCGCGAAGGCTTTAACGGCATCGTGACCAAATCACTGCGCAGCCGCGGCAAGACAATCAGCAGCGCGAAAATGAATCGCATTACGGCAGTATTCATGCTGCTTTCAACCTGGGCAATCTCCACGTTGAACCCAAGTATTCTGGGCCTGATTGAAACACTGGGCGGCCCAATCATCGCGATGCTGCTGTTCCTTATGCCGATGTATGCGATTCGCAAAGTCCCGGCGATGAGAAAGTATTCAGGTCATATCAGCAACGGCTTTATCGTCATAATGGGCCTGATCGCAATGTCTGCGATTGTTTATAGCCTGTTCGGTTAATGCAGCAAGCCCGAGGGGACCACAATGATTAGCGTTTTCGACATTTTTAAAATTGGTATCGGCCCGTCAAGCTCGCATACCGTCGGCCCAATGAAAGCGGGTAAGGCTTTTATGGATGAGCTCGCCGCAGCAGGTTTGCTGGCAAGCACTACGCGCCTGCAGGTGGATGTCTATGGCTCTCTGTCACTGACGGGGAAAGGACACCATACCGATATCGCCATCATTATGGGTCTCGCGGGCAATCTCCCCGATTCTGTTGATATCGATTCAATCGCACCGTTTATTGCCCAGGTTCAGCTTAGTGGTCGCCTGCCTCTGACTGCTTTCGGTAAAGAGGTCGACTTTGTGTTGCCGGACAGCCTGAAGTTTCACGACAACAATCTGCCGCGCCATGAAAATGGCATGAAGATAAGCGCCTACGCTCAGGATACGTTGCTACACAGCCAGACCTATTACTCTATCGGCGGCGGATTTATTGTCACCGATGCCGAGTTCGGCGAGAGTGAAATGAATCCCGTGACGGTGCCCTATCCGTTTAATTCAGCGGCAGATTTACAGAAACACTGCGACGAGTCAGGTCTTTCACTCTCGGCCGTCATGATGCAGAACGAGCTGGCGCTAAACGACAAATCGTCGATTGAGGCACACTTTGCCGCCATCTGGCAGGTTATGAAAGAAGGCATCGAGCGAGGAATCCACACCGAAGGCATGCTGCCGGGTCCGATGAAAGTCAGACGACGCGCTGCGGCGCTGCGTAATATTCTGGTGACACAGGGTAAAAACAGCATCGACCCCATGGGCGTTGTCGACTGGATAAACATGTACGCGATGGCGGTTAATGAAGAAAATGCGGCGGGAGGCCGGGTCGTGACTGCGCCGACCAATGGTGCATGCGGGATAATTCCTGCCGTATTGACCTACTACGACCAGTTTATTCGCCCACTCAGCCCGGACGCCAGCGGGCGTTTCTTCCTCGCTGCCGGTGCGGTGGGCGCATTATTCAAGATGAATGCCTCGATTTCCGGCGCCGAAGTGGGCTGTCAGGGAGAAGTCGGCGTCGCATGCTCGATGGCAGCGGCAGGCCTCACAGAATTGCTGGGCGGTAACACGGTTCAGGTATTTATCGCTGCCGAAATCGCGATGGAACATCACCTCGGGCTCACCTGCGATCCGGTCGCCGGGCAAGTCCAGGTTCCTTGCATCGAGCGCAATGCTATTTCGTCGGTCAAGGCCGTTAACGCATCAAGAATGGCGTTGCGTCGCACCTGTAAGCCACAGGTTTGCCTCGATAAAGTCATTGAAACCATGTACGAAACCGGTAAAGACATGAACGCCAAATACCGTGAAACCTCGCGCGGCGGTCTGGCTATTAAAGTCGTGCCCTGTCATTAACTGACACTTTCCCCTTATCCAAAGGCTTACATGAAAAGTAAGCCTTTTTTCTGCCTAAAATGCCAATACTGCGCTTTACACATCGATTCTTAACCTTACCGGACGATGACAAAACCATACATTAGGTTTGGTATCTTAAATTCATCGAGAGAAAGTGATGTCCCTGTGTGAATGTGTGAACCAGTAATGTAGTAGGCAGTTGTGATACCCCTGTAAGAACCCTGTTGTGTAGAAACCCTGTAGTACCCCTGTTATTTGCCCGCCGATGTGCGGGCTTTTTTTTACCCATTTTTCGGCAAAGATTCCCCAATCTTTCAGAATGAAAGACAACAAAAAGGCCTGTCATAATGACAGGCCTTTTTGATTAATCCCCTTTCCCGGCGCTTATCTCCGGCACTCGTTTAAAACGGCGTTAGCTCTGCAAGGGGATGAGTCTGATAATACGCCTCTGGCAGTTTGGTTTTTAACAATAATTGCTCTGCTAATAGTTACTCGCTTTACCACTTGTGTTTTCTGGAAATTTTTTGCTCTCGACACAGCACTATCGCAGGTAGAGAGTCCTCTCCCATCTGTAGTCCGTAAGTACTAGCCGCAGAGTGGATAAAACTTCACCATAATCATCGGCAATATGGTCGATAACAAACTGACGCAGCGCGGTTGGCATTCTTTCGGCGTTATAGCGCAACAGCGTGCTGTGCCAAAAAACCTGCGGTATGGCGCCTTTATGGCAGGCTAAGACTTCTTCGCGCACGCTCGACCCGAGCACTCTGGCCGTAAGATCCTGCCTGCGCCAGTAGCTGTGCTCGTCGGGAAAACCGGCCAGCAAAATTTGATCTGCAAGCGCTAATAACCTCAGCCCGGAGATATGCACTGGCTGGTCGGCGCAGCATTGTTCGAAAATAGTCAGCAAGTCGGGGCTGATATCCTGGGCCTTTTCCGGTCCGTATTTCTGCGTCCCAATAGCCAGATAGGTAAAGTGTATCGCCTCCGATGACATCACCTCGGCGAGCGAATCGCCTTCGGTTAGCTGCCTGAGCTGAGCCAGCAGTGCGAGAATTTTAGAGTTCAGCGGAGGTTTAATGGCGATGGTTTGACACAGCAGCGTAGGATGAAAAAATGGCGTGGCACGCCGCACACCTATATCCGCAGACTTTTGCCACAGCGCCTCGGTTCTGGACTGTGCATTATCGTAAGCCTGCTGAATTTCCTGTCTCCAGCCCATGAAAACCTCTCGTCCACGTTAACTGTTTAGTAATTTCCTGACGGCAAGTCCGGCCGCCAAGACCGGGTTCACCACCGGTATTGAGGTATAAGGGGCCACCAGCGCGGCAACGTCGGTAGTGGCCATGCCGGTGCAGGCCAAAGCAACCACCTTAGCGCCGTCTTTTTCACAGCCCAGCACCGCCTCGATAATCGCCGCTTTGCCCGCCTCGCTATGAATATCGTGGGTGCAGTTTACGCCCTTCGGCTGTCGATAAGTGCGCAGTCTGTCGTGTAAAACCTCATAAAATATTGCCGGTGCTCGCGGTTCGATCCCAATGGCCCCCACGCTGTGGCTGAAGGTAAGCGCCTGCTCACAACAGGACTGCCCGGCACCGACAACGGGAATGCTGAGCAACTGACGCAGCTGTTTTACCGCCGGATCCGAGGCACAGCTTATCAAAAGAATATCGTAGGATTTTTGCAGCTCAAGGCCGAGAGCCAGAAGTTTTGGCACGGCGAGCGCCAGCGTTTGCTCATCATGGATACCGTCATACTGCTCCGGCAGACAGTAAGTTGTCATCGCCAATTCTGGATGATTTGCAATGATAATATTCTGATGAATATCCAGGAAATCCTTATCCTGCGAGGTCACTACGCGTATTAATGCAACCTTTGCCTGCGCTTGTTGTTTTAGTAATTCTGCGTTCATGCATTTTCCCCCGGAATGAAGTCGGCTAATCAGCCGCACCCTCAGCGGCCTGCTGGCGATACTGTTTTGGTGAGCAGGACATAATACGCTTAAACGCGTGACTAAACGCACTGTCTGAATCATAACCCAAAGACTGACCGATGGAAGATTAACGGGGCAGGAATTATGATAGCGCCACTGACCCGCGACGCACGTGGCTATGAGTCACAGTTTTCCACTAACCATCTGGGGCATTTTCAGCTTACGGCGCGGCTGTTTCCGGCGTTAAGACAGGCAAACGGGGCCCGCGTGGTCTGCGTCTCTTCCGCCGGTCATCGCCTGTCAGACATTCACTTCGAAGATCCTAACTATTATCACCGACCTTATGAAAAATGGCCGGCATACGGGCAGTCCAAAACGGCTAACGTTCTGTTTGCGCTAGCGTTAGACACGTTGGGTAAAAACGTTGGCGTACGCGCTTTCTCCCTGCATCCCGGGGCAATATTTACCCCACTACTGCGCTTTATGGCCCATGAAGACTATGGTGTTGTGGGTGCCCTCAACGAGCAGGGTGAAATAAAAACCACCGCAGAAGCTGGATTCAAGACGCCGGAGCAAGGCGCGGCCACCGCCGTCTGGTGTGCAACCAGCCCGCAGTTGGAGGGTCGAGGTGGGGTGTACTGCGAAGACTGCGACATCGCCACACTAAAGATTGAAAAAGACGCCCTTCATGGCGTGATGCCGTGGGCGGTCGATGCTGAGTCTGCGCACAAGCTCTGGAAGTTAAGCGAACAACTCACCGGCGTCACCTTTAACCCCGATGAGTCGTAGGGAGGCTTAGCGCTTCAGCGCTGCGCCGTTGCTTTGAATCACTTCTTTATACCAATAGAAGCTTTTCTTGCGGCGGCGCTCCAGCGTGCCATTGCCCTGGTCATCTCTGTCGACATAAATGAAGCCATAGCGTTTAGAGAACTCCGCCTTTGAGGCGCTCACCAGATCGATAGGTCCCCAACTGGTATAGCCTAACACCTCGACCCCGTCCTGAATCGCCTCACCAATCTGCACCAGATGATCGTTCAGATAGGAAATACGGTAGTCGTCGATGATTTCGCCATTAGCCTGCGGCTTATCATAAGCGCCCAATCCATTCTCAACGATAAACAGAGGTATCTGATAACGGTCGTAAAGCTCATTCATCAGAATTCGAATACCCTGTGGGTCAATCTGCCAACCCCAGTCGGAACTTGCCAGATGCGGGTTCGGCACCATAGAAAGAATATTGCCACGCGCTTTCTGATTAAGCTCTTCGTCGGTGGTCACGCAGCCCGTCATGTAGTAGCTGAACGAAATAAAATCGATGGTCGATTTCAGCGCCTGTCGGTCTTCGTTGGTGATATTGATTTCAATACCGCGATCGGCGAAGAAACGTTTCATATAAGCCGGGTAGCTACCGCGAACCTGTACGTCGCCGAAGAACAGCCATTCGCGATTTTGCTGCAAAGTCTCCATCACGTCTTCCGGCTTACTGCTCAGCGGATACAGCAATCCCCCCAACAGCATGTTGCCGATTTTAGCGTCCGGGATTATCTCGTGACAGGCTTTAACCGCCTTGGCGCTCGCCACCAACTGATGGTGAATGGCCTGATAAATATCCTGCTTCGAGCTGTTTTCCGGCAAACCCACGCCGGTCAGCGGAGCATGAAGTGACATATTGATCTCATTAAAGGTCAGCCAATATTTCACTTTATGCTGATAGCGCTGGAAAACGGTGCGCGCATAGCGCTCGAAAAACTCGATAGTTTTACGGTTGCCCCAGCCACCGTGCTTCTGCACCAGGCCATAAGGCATTTCATAGTGAGAGAGCGTGACCAGTGGCGCAATATTGTATTTCGCCATCTCGTCGAACAGGCGGTCATAAAATGCCAAACCGGCCTCGTTAGGTTCAAGCTCATCGCCCTGTGGAAAAATACGCGTCCAGGCGATTGAGGTCCGCAAACAGCTAAATCCCATTTCTGCAAACAGCTTAATATCTTCCGGATAACGATGATAAAAGTCGATGGCCACGTCTTTGATGCCGCGGTCACCGGCCACACGCTCAACCACACCGCCGAAGATACCTTTTGGCTGCACGTCAGAGGTCGACAGCCCTTTGCCATCGGTCAGATAGGCGCCTTCCACTTGGTTGGCCGCTACCGCCCCGCCCCATAAGAAATTTTTTGGAAATTGTTGGCTCATCGTCTTTCTCCTGTGTTAACGCACCAAGGTCAATAAAGGGGTATTTTCTTGAATGTCCTGCACGTCATTGATAATGACGTCGGCAAAGTCGTCGCTATTGGTAATCAGAATCGGCGTATCCAGGCTGTAGCCCTCGCGGCGAATAGCCTCACCGTCGAATTCGAGCAGCAGTTGTCCGCGAATAACCTCATCGCCTTCACTGACGTGCGGGGTAAAATATTTTCCGTCGAGTTTCACGGTGTCTATTCCGACGTGGATTAGGATTTCGGCGCCTTGCGGCGACTCAAGCCCAATAGCATGGAAAGTTTTAAACAATGAGGCGACCTTGCCGTCTATCGGCGATACCACACGCCCTACCGTCGGGGTAATGAACGCCCCTTTGCCCAGCAGACCACCGGCAAAAATCGGGTCACTGATGTTTTCCAGCGGGTGCAGCTGGCCGCTCATCGGACTATAGATTTTTTCAAGCGCCGCTTCGCCATGGGTCGTTGAGGTCAATGGTGCAGGCTCCACCTCCTGCACCTGGACCTGAGGTTTCGCGGCGGGCTTCATGCCGAAGAAATAAGTCAGCAGCGTTGCGAGGGTCAGCGAGATCAGCAGGCCAATGATTGCCGCGACCACCGTGAAGTCGAAACCGGTGGGAGGAATAAGCTGGGCCAGCGTGAAGATGCTTGCAAAACCAAACGAGTAAACCGCCGTCTGGAAATAGCCGATGATCCCGGCTCCAATCGCCCCGCCGACGCAACCAAAAATAAATGCACGACGGTTTGGCAACGTAATGCCATAGACTGCAGGCTCGGTGATCCCGCAAATTCCCGCCGCCATTGCCGAAGCCGCATTGCCTTTCAACTGGGCGTCTTTGGTGCGTAGAAAAATGCCCAACGTTGCGCCAACCTGCCCGAAAATAGCCGGAACCAGCAGAGGGATGAGCGTGTCGTGCCCAACAACGCTGAGGTTATTGACCATGATAGGCACGATGCCCCAATGAATGCCGAACATCACACAAACCTGCCACAGGCCGCCCATCAACATGCCGGCAATGACCGAGTTAAAGCCGTAAATCAGCTCGTAGCCTTGCGCAAGCATATTGCTCAGCCAGGTTGCGGCGGGGCCGATAATCAGGAAGGTCAGCGGCACCACAATCGCGATACACAACAGCGGCGTGACAAAGTTTCTCACCGCACTGGGCAAGCGAGGATGTACGCCGCGCTCAATTTTGCAAGAGAGCCAGCAGGCCAACACCACCGGAATAACGGAAGAACCGTAGTTGATCATCACAACAGGTATGCCGAAGAAATGATGCGGCTGCGCGCCCGGCAGCTGTGAAGCGGTAAAGGCGGCGAGCATCAGCGGATGGGTTAAGGCACCGCCGATGGCCATCCCGACAAACGGGTTACCCTGGAATTTTTTACAGGCAGAATAGCCAAGGAAGATAGGCAGAAAATGAAACATCGCGTCGCTGGCGGCGAACAGAATCTGATAGGTGCCGCTTTGCGGAGTCGCCCATCCGGCAGCCAGGGAGATAGAAAGCAGCCCTTTAAGCACCCCACCGGCAATCAAGATACCGATAAATGGCGTAAAAATGGCAGAAATAATATCGATAAGCCGAGCCAACAGCCCTTCTTTAGCGGTGCTTTCGTTGTTCACAGGCTGTGAAGGTGAAGCGTCGAGCTGCTCTGCTATTGGCTTATAAACCTGATCGACATCGTTGCCAATGACCACCTGATACTGGCCGCCGCTTTCCACAACCATGATGACGCCGGGCGTTTTTTTTAAGGCTTCTGTGTGCGCTTTGCTACTGTCACGCAGTTTGAATCTCAAGCGCGTAGCGCAGTGAACCAGGCTGACCACGTTCCCCGTTCCGCCGACGCCGCCTAACACCTCGGAAGCTAATTCTTTATATTTCATCGTGTTTACCTTCTTCCCTGTACAGATATGAGGCTTGATAACTCGCGTTTTCCGGAATTCAGGCCAAAAAAAAACCTAAACCGATATCCTGTTAGCGGCACATGAATGCCGTAACAAAAAATCGGTTTAGGTTTTGCCTGCTTTCCAGTAACAATCCTAACTTTCGGTAAACAGCATGCCCTGAGAGAAAGCTTTACTCAAGCACGCGTCTCACCGTCGTTTGGATTTTGTGAGCGATCTCTCGAATCACTCCCCTTCAACCGCTGGCTGATTGAGCGTTTCTTTACGCACCCTTTCGATGTGAATCGTCAGAAACATTTTTTCTTCTTTAGTCAGCGCGTAAAGATAATTTTTCTGAATATGACGCTCCACGGTCAGCACGCACTGGTAGGCTTGAGGATAGAGATTTTTGACCTCATCGTGCAGCGACTCGTCTTCATTACGGACCAGTATGCTACTGAGCATTCGCTGGGCGAAAAATTTTAGATGGGTAATAAAACGATGATAACTCAGGCTATCTTCCCGGTAATCGAGGCGCAGCTGGTATTTCACGATGTGCATAATTTGCTGAATAATCCGTGTGACCTGTACCACCTCAGACATCTCGCCCTGTAGCTGCCCCTTCACCAAATGCTGTGCGATATAGCCCGCTTCGTCCTCAGGTAAGCGCACGCCGAGGCGCTGCTCGATGATGTCTAACGCTTCAAGGCTAACGGCAAATTCACGGTGGTAAACCCGTTTGATATCCCAAAGCAGTGCATTGGGCAATGAAATCCCTTGCCTGAAACGTTCAAGTGCAAAATGGCAGTGATCGGTCAGGGCAATATACAGATTATTACCAAGCTGCTGCCCAAGACGCGACTGCGCAAGATCGATGATTTTTTCGGTCGTGGTCAGCACCTCCAGCGGAATTTCGGCCAGCAGCTCGCTGAGTCGAGCATTAAGCGCATTGCCCTGTAGCGAGAAAATCTTCTCGACCTGCGACATATCGAGGCGTTCGCCGACTCTTTTTTGGAAAGCCAATCCTTTGCCCATCATGACCTGTTCATGAAGAGAATCATCGACGGCAATGACCGCGTTATTGTTTAGAATTTTTATAATTTTCATCATGTTCCCTGAATGAAAAAGGATAACGCCAGTGCGTGTCCTTCGCTGATAACGGTGAAAGAGTCCGTAAAAACAGCGGATAACAAGCATTATTATTTGAGTAAACGGCAGGAAAAAGCGAGGACTCGTTTCTTATTGAGTAAAATTGGGGTAGGGTTTGCGGGTTTTAAACAGGAGGCTGAAATGAGCGAAGAAAATTTATCCCAAAGAATCGATCAACTGGAACGCATCAACCGTGAGCTGTTGGTTCAAATATCTGCCATGCGCATGCTGTTTGGCAGCGTCGGCAACACCATGAATGCGCAGTTTGAAAATAGCTTCACGACCGGGGTAAAAACCTTCGTGGAACGTGAGAAAGAAGCGTTGAACGCCAGCGAGATTGATGAGGCGTCGAAGAAATTCCGCACTGACGTGCTTAACTGCGTGTCTTCTCTGCTGCCAACCGTTATTTAAGTATCAACACCCTGCATTTGTTCATTAATGCAGGGTGGATTTTATCAACAAAATAACGCGTTAACCTCGAGTCAGGCACTGACGTCTGCGCTCGTCCACGCGCTGGGCAAACCAGGCGGTGGTCAGATTTCGGGTTATTTTAGGGCTGTTTAGCTCAATCCCCGGCAGCATTTCTCGCGGCACCTTTTTACCCGCCGTTTTATCGGCGAGCGCAAACACTAACTTCCAGGTCGGCGTCTTCTCAAAATCGATTGACTCACCCAGCCTGAGATCGCGAGAAATATCCGAATTACTCAGACTCAGCCTTTTACTCAGCCTGCGCACGGCCATTTCGGTTTTCCCCGTCGTATCGCTGTAGCTCACCACGTCGCCATCAAGCGCCAACTTTACCCCGGATAAACGACTCACCGCCTGCTGAAAGGCTGCATTTCGGCTGGCATAAAAACCCGCGTTATAGTCGGCGAAGCGGTAAATCGGCTCACTGTAATGCGTCGGATAACCGAGCAAATGCGCGATACCGAAATACATGCCCCCTCTGCGGCTAAATACTTCGCGACGAATAGTGCCGTCAATGGGATACGGGTAGCCACTCGCCTTAGATTCGGCAAAGGCGACACTGACCTGCATCGGGCCGCCGGTATGCACCGGATTAAGGTTGCCAAACAGCTTCTGCCCCATAGGCACCATGCCGATAAAGTCGTCGAAAATCGCGCTTAGCTCTTTCTCGCTGCGAACGTTGTCCAGGCGATCGCTATAGGACTTGCCGTTGGGAGAGTTGATTTTTAGCGCGGTATGAACCAAGAATGCAGGAATATGAACCTCGGCCGCCCGTCTATCTATCTCTTTCCAGGCGATTTTCCCCAAACCTGGCACCGGCGCATTGGCGTTAAAGTTGGATTCTTGTTCAGTGACCGCCAATACGGCGCAGATATTTTCCGTCGTCGGGTCGATTTTTTGCGTGATAAACGCGGTGCTGATGTCCTTCGCCCATCCCTGTTTATCGGCAACGTTGGCCGGCATCAGTGACATAATATCCGCTCGTACCTGTTCAGGTCGCTGGGTGCTGACGGTATTTTTTTCGGAACTGCATCCTGCGAGCAGTGAAAGAAGCAAAGCGCCAACCACCGGCTGCGTGCGCAGTTTCAGCAGAATGCGCGCACGAGGCAACAGTGCCACTTGGCGAGCGTTGTTGGTAAATAAAACGTTATTGAGCGTCATGTTTTCCCTGAATAATCAAACCAGTCACCTGGTCCGATTATTCACAGAATGAACGACAACAACAAAGCTTTTATTTACCAAGGTTGGCAGGAAAATTACGCCGCCTTCTCGACAAAATAGTTCAGAACCTCACAGCCTTTCCCCACGGACGGGGTTGCAATCACCCTTTTGCTGGCGATATCAATAATACTCACCGTACCGTCAGCTTCGTTAGCGATGAGAAGGCGCTTATTATCCGGACTGAAGCAACCGTCCATCGGCTTATTACCGACGTTAAAGCAGGCTACTTCATTTAGGCCGCCATCAAACAGGGTCGCGACCGGCTCTTGATCGCCAATCACAATGAGATATTCACCATCTTGACTGAAACGGACAATTTGCGCCCCTTTCTTATGCCCACGCAGTGGAACATATCTTTTAATTTTATGCGTTTGGCTATCAATAATAACTAGTTCAGGTTTATCGGCATTGCTGGTCACAATAAATGGCGCATGCGGTGCAGCGGAAATACCGTTCACACCTCCCGGCATGTCAATATTATCGATGACTTTCCCATTAGTATTTTTTAATTCTACGACCGTGACGCTGGCATCTTCCTCGTTGTCTGTGAACAACTTATTTCCTTCCGGTGTTACGCTCAGACGATGCGTATAGGTTGAAGGTACAGAAATTTGGCGGATAACTTTATCGGTTTTAGGGTCGATGACGGCTATCGTGGCGCTATTTTCACAGCAGAGATAGACGTTGCCATCGGCACCGAGACGCGCGGTGTGCGGTGCTTCAAGCGGGCTAAGCTCAATGAATCCGCTGAGTTCATGGTTGATAAGACTAATAACGGCAACCTGATGCTGAGGATGTGGATTATCGCCATGAATGCCGTCGCCAAATATCGGCACATAGGCTTTATCGTGTTCAGGAATAATCAACAATTCATGGGGATTGCGTGGGAATCCGGTTAATACTTTCTCTACTTCCAATGTTTCTGGATGCAAAAATAATACGCGACCACCCTGCTTATCTACCGCAATAATACCGTACCGGTTGTTATTTTCTGATAAAGACATGTCAGCTCCGTGATATTTTCAATAAGAAATACGGGTAATAGCCCTATGCTGTTAACTGTACTCATAAGGATAGTCGCTTATTTCCACTATCGCGATAGCGTATTAAACCGAGCTCACCACAATCAGACCAATCCGTTCCAATAACTGCGCCTGCTGCCATATATCAATCTTCACTCCGTCAAGGCTAACGCGGCGGATATTTAAATCCCCCAGCTCTGAACGCGTTAAGTCGCAAAAGGTGAAATCTGCCGTCGTCCAGTCTATTTGATGAAACTCTCCGCCAGACAAGTCTGACCCCCTAAAACTGGCCCCCAGTATATTGGCACCGGTCCAACGGTTTTCCCATAATTCGCATTTTTCGAGCACGACTTTCTGAAAGTTGGCATAGCTAAAATTATTCTTGGTGAGATAGGCTCGGCAAAAATAAGAGCGGCTGGTGATCATATTCATGAAACTGGCACCGCGAAAGTCAGCCCCTGACGCTTTACACTCACGGATTTCGCAGCCAATAGCCTCTACGTGTTTAAAATCGGCCATGGTCAAATCACAGCGCACGAAGCTGCTTTCTCGCAGGTTGGCACGCTGAAAACAGCAGCCAACCTGCTGACTGTCATCATAAAAATCACAGTCAATGAACTCGCTTTCTGACAAGTCAGCGCCGCTAAAATCACAGCGGATAAAGCGGCAGTTTTGCAATTTCTCATCGCAAAAAGTGGCGTCATCGAAACGCATATCGCTGTAGGTTTTATTTTGGACGGTCATTTTCCCTCTGGGTATTTTTCGGAAAGGGTTCAGGCATTTTCAGCGGGAAAAACAGCGTAAATCGCGTCTCGCGGTTTTCACTGGTGACGTCCCAACGCCCCTGATGCAGGTTCATGATGCTGCGTACAATAGACAAACCCAGTCCGCTTGATTGGGATCGGGTATTACGCGACACGTCGGCGCGATAAAATCTGTCAAAGAGTCGCGCCAGATGCTGCGACTCGATAGTCGGGCCGAGATTAGTCACGCTGATGCAGGTACCTTTAGGCATTTGCTCGGCCAGCAGCAAGATTTCAGAACCAGGATCGGCATAACGAATCGCATTGGCCAACAGGTTTGCCAGCGCGCGGCGCAGCAGGTTGGCATCCGCCCAGACGCTGCCGTCGCTGCGTAATTTAAGCCTCACATGACGTTCATCCGCGGGACCTTCAAAGTATTCTCCCACCCGCTCAAACTCGTCGGCAAGCGTAAGTTGGGCACGCTCAATGGCGTGGTCCGCGTGCTCGGCGCGCGCCAAAAAGAGCATGTTATCGGTCATTTTAGACAACCGCAGCAGCTCCTCAAAATTCGAACCCAACAGTTTCTCATAGTACTCGACTCCGCGACGCTGGCTTAGCGCGACCTCCGTTTGCCCAAGCAGATTGCCAATCGGCGTGCGGAGATCGTGCGCCATATCCGCCGAAACCTGACTCAACTGGGTAAAGCTTATCTCCAGCCTGTCGAGCATTTCATTAAATGCCTCGATAAGCGTCGACAGCTCTCGCGGTGCCTGAGTGCTGTCAATTCGCACCGACAAATTACGAATGCCAATTTCGGCGGTTTGCCCGGCAAGACGCCGCAGTGGGCTAAGCCCGCGCCGGGCAATGAGATAAGCCAATAGCGCAGTTAATGCCCCCGCCCCCAGCGCAAGCAGGAAAATCTGTTCGCGATAGACCTCTAAAATCCGCGTACGTTCGGTCATCAGTCGGCCGCTGATAATCTCAAGATCATGCGGCGAATCCGAGGTTTGTGCCGCGGCAGAGACCGAGATAAATGGCGTGTCGTCGCGCGAGGCACTGTGCTGAACTGCCGCAAGCGTGAGATCTTTATTGGCAGGAACAGGGGGAATATCAGGCACCGGTGAATGGCCGGGATTGACTTCAATAAGCGGGGGTTGGCCGGGAAAACGCAGCACCAGCAGCGATTCCTGGTTGCCCAGCATGTTGGCAAACAACTGAGGTTTCTCGTGGATCAGATTGATCACGTCTTCGTCACGAAGCAGAGTACGGATCTGTTCTACGCGGGTCAGCAACGCGCCGTCATCGCGGAGACTGATCTGTTTTTCCAGCGTGCGATATAGCGTAAAACCGACGGCGGCGATCACTATAAATGAAAGTAACGCAAAAATGATCGACAGACGCGTGGTGAGCGAAATGTGTTGCCAGGCGCTGAGACGTGAGCGGGCAGGTTTCATGATTCGTCTTCGCAGCGGTAACCGACGCCGTGAACGGTATGGATCAGCTTGAGATCGAAGGGATCGTCAATTTTCTGCCGCAGGCGGCGCACCGCAACATCGACGACGTTGGTATCGCTGTCGAAATTCATGTCCCACACTCGCGAGGCTATCACCGAGCGCGAAAGCACCTGCCCTTCGTGCTGCATAAACAGCTGAAGTAAATTAAATTCTTTATTGGTCAATGTAATACGCGTTCCGGCGCGGATAACCCGCCGTTTGGGAATGTCTATCTGCAGGTCGGCCAACTCGACTATTTCTTCCTGCTTAACCCGTGCTCCACGGCGCAGTGCGACGCGAATTCGCGCCAAAAGCTCGGCAAAGGAAAAAGGTTTAACCAGATAGTCGTCGGCACCGAGGTCCAGCCCTTTGAGCTTGTCCTCCAGCGTGCCGCGTGCGGTCAGGAACAGCACCGGCGTTTTCAGCTGTTTGTCGAGGCGTCTCATCACTTCCCAGCCGTCCATTTCAGGCATCATCACGTCGAGCAGTATGAGATCGTAGAGAAATTCTTGCGCCAGATGCAGACCGTCGAGGCCATTAGTCGCCACATCGACTACGTATCCTTCCTCTGTCAGGCCGCTGCGCATATATTCCCCGGCTTTGGGTTCATCTTCAATGACCAGAATTCTCACATTGCTTCCCCCGTTATGCATAAAACAGCGGGCGCACGCATAAGACTGCGCCCTGCCGGGTTAACCACTACGACTATTTCAGTGCGTGCTGCGCTGCCTGCTCAATCAAAGCGGCCACTTCTTTAGGGTGAGATTCATATACCGAGTGGCTTGCTCCCGGAATTTCAACCTTATGGCTGTGAGCACGTGCGGCATACATGCGTTCAAGATCGGGATTAATGATTTTGTCGGATTCAGCCACCATATACCAACTCGGTTTTACCTTCCACGCTGGGTCAGGAATATTCGCGGTGAAGACGCTGGCGTTGGTGGGCATCTGCGCGTTGGCTTCAAACTGCGCCTCTTTCAACGGCAGGTCGGCGGCAAAGTCGGACGGGAAGTATTGCGGCTTGATGGTCAGATAGCCGTCTGCTGATTTGGCAAAAGGATGCGCCGAATTTGGGAACTTCTTACCGTTGCTGGCTTCGGTTTCACCGGCGTCGAGAGCGTGTGCGGCGATATAGACTAGGCCTGCAACATGTGAATCATTCCCTGCTTCGGTAATGATTGCGCCGCCGTAGCTGTGTCCTACCAGAATAGCCTGACCCTTTTGCTCATCAAGAATGCGTTTGGTGGCGGTGACGTCATCATTAAAGGAGGTCAGCGGTTCCTGGACCAGCGTCACGTTATAGCCGTCCTGGGTCAGAATATCGTACACAGGACGCCAGCCCGAACCGCCCACAAATGCACCATGAACCAGAACAATATTTTTAACCGGCGCCGCCAAAGCCGGTGCCGCCGCACCCGCGAACAGTAATGCAGTAATAGACGAAGTAATCAGACGTTTTTTAAATGAGTTTTTCATGATTTTTCCTTAATGATAGTTGATGTTAGGATGCTGCTGCACCATGGGGACCAGTCTATGGCCGGGGGTCCCACATCAACATGACTCAATCATTACAAAAAAATGACGGAGGGCAGCTCTTTAAGCCGCTTCTCGCTCAAAACTTTTTCCCAGAAAAGCAAAAAACCCGCTTTATGGGCGGGTTTTTCTGTTTGGGCCAACTTAACTGCTCCGGTCTATACCATCATCGCTATCGTAAGTTTGCCTCGCTGTTCACTGATTACAGTGCAACAACGTTTACTGCTGATGGGCCTTTAGCGCCGTTCTCGATAGAGAACTCAACTTTTTGACCTTCATCAAGAGTTTTGAAATCGTTGCTCTGGATAGCAGAGAAGTGTACGAACACGTCTTTGCTGCCGTCAGCAGGGGAGATAAAACCAAAACCTTTACCAGCGTCAAACCACTTCACCAAACCAGTCATTTTAGTAGACATATTAATTTCCTTTAAATTTATACCGCCATAAGGCGAGGGAGGTCTGTTTTTTTAGTTGTGATACTTATGGGGCACTAAAGAAGGAAATTCGCGGTGAAGAGATATCTAGTAAGGATAACGCTAATACAGTGAACTACTTTACTCAAATTGCTTTCATAAGGTCTGTACTACAAACCGAGGAGTGCATTAACGCACGCCATCAAAGATTACGCAAGCATTATTTTTTTTAAAGATTTAGGCGGTTAGTTTTATAAAACTTAATCTAAATCACAAAAAAATGTTCAGATTCGCGTCACTATTTGTCTAACAAATGGAGGAGTGACTATGAACATTGTACAAGGTAAAACTCACAGCAAAGTTACCATTCAAGATGTAGAAGTCATGGTTGCCATGTTGGCTATTGTTGCCATCATCCTTTGGGAACTGCTGTTCTAGACCTTACCAGACAAGGCGTTAGAGCAAAATATGCCGTTGCATATCGTTGCGCGTTAACAGAGACAGGCGCTGGAAATCACCTGTCTTAAAATAAGCAGCGGGATGGAGCTAACCACAGTTGGCAGGATTGATTGGCGACGGCATCTTACTGTGCAGGTTTCTGATTGCACCTACAAACTTAAGCATTTTTTATAAATGCGCGTAATTGGCTATCGGTTGACGACGTTTCCAGTAGGCTGTCGGACGTTAGTAACCGCTCGACTCAAGAACGAAAGGCAAGTCAATGATCAGATTGGCAAGCAGTACAGCCAAACTGGAATAAATGACTAATTTCAGCATAAGGACCTCAGAACACCGCGATAAGAACGAGGAAACCTATCCCGTTCACTAATATTTAGAAACGTGCATCATGAACGGCCAATCCAGCATGACCATAAATGCCAGACTTGCCGCACAAGCAATAATTACAACCTTCATATTGTCCTTAAAAATCAATCCAATAAATCTTTTCCGCTGACCTTCCCGAGAAACATTGCGGGAGATATTTGCCTTCCCGAAACGGTCAAAAATAAGAAGCCTTGACTATTCGCGCTAGTAATAGCAAAAAGCGCAAATGTGATCAATATCACGTTTAAAGAATGAGCACTTTTCGTCTTTTCCCTAAAAATATAACGATAAATATCCCCTGTCGCTTTGGGTTGTTATCCCTGTCTATCCTGGGGCAAAATAGGCTTGAGGATGAAACATCCCACTGACTGTTAACCCCCTCCATCAAGGATCTCCAGTGACCAAACTAACCCAGCAACAGTGCATCATTCTCACCGGCTTTACCGGAATACTGCACGGTGAATTCGAATGGTTTCATGCCGATCTGGAAAGAAGGCTGGGTCGTGAGGTCCAGACCTCAGAGCTCGGCTACCCGGAGTTTATGGAACAATGCAAGGCATTGTATGAAGAAGACTTCTCTGCGCTGATACCTGATTAACTGCGGCAGCTTAATAAAACCGGTCTGCCCCATGGCCGCGCCGGTTTCTTCCCTTAAATACCTCTTTTAACTTCTGAAATTTATTAAAACAATCAGCCAACCCTCGTAATATTTAATTTTTAACAACGATTAGGACGAGTACGGAAAAATTCAACATACGGGAAATCTCGTTGTATTACATCCAGCTTTGCTATTTAATACGCTCAGTTTCACAATCGAAGGTTATCTTAAAACCCTTATTTAAATGATACAGAAGAGGGCAACGCATTTTATACCTTCGTACATTTTATTTAAAAACTTTTAATAATATTAAGCTGGGTGATAACGTGAATACAAAATATATTGCACCATCTATTTTACTTAACAACCCTTTCGTTGATTCCCCTATAATTAATTGTAAGGGAAATCAAATGAGCATTAATAACAAAACCTTTGAAGTCACTGAAAAACATAAAAGGCTGGTTATTTGCCTGCTGAAGGGCGTCACTCAGAAAAACGATATTATAAATATCGTCTGGTATGAACAAGGTGGCATGGTCAGTGATAATAATTACCATCAACTGATCCACAAATTTCGCAATCTGCTTGCCGATAATAATCTGCCGAAGGCGATGCTAAGAACTATCCCGCGCCATGGCGCCATGCTCGACCTGTCATTACTCCCAGAGCAAGAAATCGCACCAGGCGAGATTACTGCCATTGAGTTACAGGCCAGGAAACCCTTTAGCCTGTCTACCCTGGGCAACAGCTTTATGGAAAGTATTAGTCAGATAGCCAAATCGCTGTATCGCTAATCTTTCGCCTTAACACCTGAGCGCATCTTCTCTTGCCCGATCTCAATAACTTTCGGGCAGGAGCGAATGACCTGAGTCACAAATCCCCCCCATTTATTTGCTCTTATTTTGACCTTAGAGCATATCAACGCGTTAAGCCTGTATACTTAAGATCTCGTGAGCCAGAAAGCTCACCTCTCGCAAAGAGATAGTCTGATGACCAGATGGGCGTTCCCACTGAAATGGCTTTTATTTTCATTAAGTTATTTAGCTCTGGCCTTCCTATGCCTTGAAACACGCGACAGCAGCAGCCTTTCCTCGGCGATTTGGTTACCCGCAGGCTTAACGCTCGGTATTCTTTGTTCATCTCCCCTTTCACGTTGGCCGCTATGGTTAGTTAGCGCGGGCACACTGCACGTTCTGGCAAGCTACCTGCATCACCGCCCAATGGATATTACGCTGGTTTTTGCCGTCACTAATCTGGTTATCCTCTGTCTCAGCGCCCACGTTTGGTTGACCCTCATGAAGGGCCGCGGTATCGCCAGCAACCTCAGCGCAATGGCCCTGTTTATCAGCATCGTTCTGGCCGCCAGCGCACTCGGCGGTATGACTATCCTGTTCGCTTTACGCATGCTTGCTTACCCCACTGTCGTCTCTCATTTTGTAAGCTGGAGCATTTCCAATGCGACCGGATGCCTGGCAATGGCGCCACTTTTCATGGTTAATCAGTTGGTTATCAATAAAAGGGTTAAAAGCCAGAACCTACTTTTGATTACCGGAATACTGCTCATTACGTTGGCGCTGTTTTTACCTGATTACGATTATCAGCAAAATATTCCGACAGTGGATTTCTCACTTTATTTGCTTTTTGGCCTAATATTGCTTTCGTTGTTGTTTATTACAGAACGAAGGCTGGCTCTATTACAGGTCATTATTGCGCTTATTATCAGCATCACAACCATTTATAATCGCGGCCCTTTCGCAGACAGTTTCTATTCCGATAACAACGGTATTACCGCTTCTCAACTTTATCTTTTAGCCATATTCATCTCAGCACTGCTGGTGCGAAGCGGGATAACCGATCTCTATTTTTTAAAACGGCAAAGCGAGCGCCAAATATTACTGATGAGTGCCAACTTTGCCGAACAGAAGAGTTACCCCTTTCGCATAAACGTCACGCAGCAAAAGGTTATCTGGACCGATGTCTTGAAGATGCCTGACGCTTTACCGCAGGCAGCACTCATGACTCCGGCACAAATTCTCGGGCGTATGCATCCCGATGACAGAACATTATTTTCACCCTGGTTTATGGGAGCGAATAAGACCTCAGTAAGGCCATTTACCCAACCGGTGCGGCTTATTTTAAGCAGTTCTGATTTCTGTAAGGGGCATATCGCCCTGCTGAGTGACCACGACAACAACGCAAACCTCTACCTGAACGGCGTCCTGACCCTTTATCAGGGCCCTTACCCGAGCCAGTGAGACAGCTAACATGAAAACAGTTCTGATTGCCGACGACCATCCCGTTTATCTGCTCGGGCTTAAATCGCTCCTGGAGACGCAGTTTGCCAGGGATTACACCCTGAGTGGCACCGCGAGCAACGTCGATGAGCTGCTGGCGTCGCTCAAAAATGCTCAACCTGATCTATTGCTTACTGACTTAACCATGCCGGGCACTCAGCATTCTGACGGTTTACACCTGATTCAGTTTTTACGCCGCACCTATCCCTCACTGCCGATTATTGTTATCAGCGTGCTGTCAAATCAGGCTATCGCGAACTTGATGCTGAATTCCGGCGTGGTGGCCGTGATTAATAAACAGAGTCTGAGCACAGAACTTAACGCCTGTCTTAAGGCGTTGGCGCTGGGGCAAAGCCTGACACGAACCCGCAAGACTCAGGGGCTTAAAAATCTTGCCGATGACAGCCACGCTCACAACGTACCTATCAGCCCCAAAGAAACCGAAGTCTTACGGCTCATGAAACAGGGGCAGACGGTAAATCAGGTCGCCCAAATACTACACCGCTCGAAACAAACCATCAGTGGACAGAAAAAAAGTGCCATGCACAAGTTAGGTCTGACGACGGATGCCGATCTGTACGAATATCTGCTTAAGATTGAACTGTGATTCGCAGCTCGAGGGTCCTTATTTTGTTGCTGCTGTGCCTGGCGCAGCAGGCCTATGCCGAGGTATTACGCATCGGCGTGGATAACGTCAGCGTGCGCTACAGTGAAATTAACACCCGCGTTCAGAATGATGACATCGAGCCGGCGATTATTTCCTTACTTAATCAACAGCTTCATGCTCAGGGAGAGACATCGCTGACTCTGGAGGCGGTGTATCTCTCCGACAACATCATCAAGAACGGCCTGTTGGGCAGCAACGCCCTCGACGCCGTTTTCATGGAAACCTCATTCCCGCCAGTGGCTGACGGCGAAATTGAAACACTTCCGCTCTTCACCACCCACTGGCGCATCGTCTCACTGCCCAACCGCCGTCAGAATGCCGAGACAAATCTTAACGACCTTAACGATAAACATATTATCGTCGTCAACGACGCTCCGCTCTCGGCGTTAAAACAGCGTTACCCTCGGGCGATGCTTATCACCACAGCGTCATTGGGCGAGGCGATTGCGCTGCTAAAAGCCGGTGCAGGGGACGGGGTATTCTGCCGTCAGGCCGCCGCCAGCGTATTGAGCGAAAACATTTATCCCGGCGAGCTGCAGGTCAGCGACGTCGATAGCCTGGTAACCGAGACCCATTTAAGGATGCGGGCCGACAACCCCGCCGTTCTCGCGGCACTTAATCGGGCCATTCCGCAGCTTCCCCAGGACACCATCAAAGATATTCTAAGCCGTAATTTCACCGTATTGACCCTGATGAATATTGTGCCCATGCTCAGGCAAACGCACCGTAACTTCGATACCGCAGCGGTGGCCGTCGGCGTCGCATCGCTCTTCCTGATTAGCTTCCTGATTGGGCAGGTGGTTCGCCGCAGACAGGCCGAGCAGCGGTTAAAAGACTCGGTAAAATTTTGGGAGGTGTTGCTCAACAGCCTTTCCACGCCGGTTCTGGTGTGCAACGCTGCCGGGATAATAACTCATGTGAATCAGGCACTTTGCCAAAGTCTAAACATCGACAGGCGGCGTATTATTGGCAGTATGGTCGAAGGGTTGAACAAACAGTTTTTTACCTCACCTGCGCTGGAGACGGCAGGTTTGGTAAAGGCAAGTCAGGCCACCGAGCCGCAGTTTTTCGAGGGGCACTATACCCTCAATCAGAATTTGCACAGCATCGCCGGTTGGATAACGCCCTACAGCAATACATCTATGCTGCCACAGGGTCTGGTGATTGGTTGGTATGACATGACCGAGCGCATCAAACTTGAGGGGCAACTGGCTCAGGCACTCACCGAGGCCAAAGCGTTCAGCCATGAGAAGAGCGAATTTTTGGCACGGATGAGCCACGAAATCCGCTCACCCATGAACGTTATCATGGGTGTGCTAGAGATTGAGAATCAGCGCCTCAACAACCCACAGTCTCCTATCGCCGTGGCCTATAACGCCTCACGTGGGCTACTGCAAATAGTCGGTGATATTCTGGACTTGTCAAAAATCGAAGCCGGTGAAATGCAGCTCAAGCCAACGCCGGTCTCACTCTTTACCTTGCTGACCCGTGCTGCCGAGGCCTATCAGACGCTGGCGAAGAGGAAAGGCCTGAACCTGAATACCCATATCGAAAGCTGTTTTGGCCAGTATTATCTGATTGATGAGGGCAAACTCAGGCAGGTGGTCAATAACTTGCTCAGCAACGCGGTGAAATACACTCAGACCGGGCACGTCGTGCTGTCGGTGCGACGGGTATCCCAGAGTTCCTCAGATAAAAATCAGGAATTAATCATTAGCATCACGGACAGCGGCATCGGTATTGCGCCCGCGCTGCTGCCCGGCATTATTAAACCCTATCGGCAGATATCCTCGTCTACGCCAGACAGCACCGGACTTGGCCTGACTATCTGTCATCAACTTGTCGTCCTGATGGGGGGCAAGCTCGAGATAAGCTCGCGTGAGAACATCGGTTCGACGTTCAGCGTCAGGCTGACGCTGAAACGAGTTGAGGCCGACCAAGCGCCCTCCTCCACGGCAGATTTTTCGGCGGTCAACAAAGGGTTTAGGCTCTGGGTTATCGACGATCTGCCCGCCAACCTGTTGGTAATGAAAATGCAGCTCTCGGCGCTAGGGCATCAGGTGACTACCTTTAACAAAGCAGCCGAGGCGCTCGCCGAGCTGCAACGTCATCCAGCGCCTAAAGTGGATATGATTCTGACCGACTGCCAGATGCCCGAGATGTCTGGCTATGCCTTTGCCAATCGGGTACGTGAGTGGGAGGGCGACAGTCCGTCTCATCTGCCCATCGTGGGCTGTACCGCTAACGCTTTTTCCGACGAGGAAACCAAGTGCCTGAAAGCCGGGATGGACGCTCATTTGACCAAGCCGATGACGCAGGCGGACCTAAAGAACTGCTTGCAGGAGTTGCTGCAAAATCGGCGTATCGACCTCGACGAGGTGATGGCACTTTCTGCCGGGCAGTCGACTATTATCAATAATATCATCAACGAGTTAAAACAGAGCAGCGCAGAGGATCTGCTGCTGATCGAGCAGGCCTGGCAGACTGGAGACATCGACACGCTCAAAGGAAAGGTTCATCGCCTAAAAGGGAATTTTGCGCTAACGCAGTTCGAGGCGGGGCAAAACCTGTGTCTTACGCTGGAGAGAAAGCTGTCGCAGGATGGCCGCGACATTGAGCGCTATCTGTTGCTTTTGCGCCACACCACACGACACTTCATCAGTCTGCTGCAAGCGTTTCAGCCCCCAACTTGGTCACACCGCCCGCACGCTGATTAATTTTTGTTCTATCATGTTAATTGGTTGAAACCTGATGCCTCGAGAGAGAAAATAGGTCGATTTTATTTTTCACATTGATATCAGTGTCGGACCTATGAACGCACGCAAACCACGCCGTCCCCCCGGACGTTGGACGTATTACATCCTGTATGAAGACATTCTGTGGCCTTGCCCAGTCCGATGGGAGTGGGAAAGTGGCTACGGTGGCTGGCTGCCCTTCTACTTTTCGCCGACGCTGGAGTTCGTCGCCGGGGATCCGTCCAAGGCGACGAAAGTCTCGGGCGGCCGACCTGCCACAGCCAGCCGCATTCGGCAACTTGCCTGTCTCTCAGAGGAGGGCTAACAGCCTGCCTTCTCAGTTGACTCTGCCATCCGCGAGCCGGGCGTAAATCCGTTGTTTTTTGCACGCAGTACAATAGCCAGACTCAGCACCAATAGCAGCAGCATCACCCAGGGGAACGACGAAACACCCTGCGTTTTAAGCAGCACCCCCCCGGCTATTCCTCCTCCTGCGATTGCCAGATTCCAGGCCACGACAATCATCGATTGTGCGATGTCTGCGCTGTCACCCGCCGCGTCTGCCGAAGCGGTTTGCAGCAGCGTTGCCGCACCGCCGAAGGTCAGACCCCAGACAAAAATGCCCAGATACAGCACCGACGCAGAGGCCCCCAGACCGCCAAACGCCAGGCAGGTCAACGCAAAAAGGACAAGGCTCGACAGCACCGTGCGACGCAGCCAGCGGTCCACCAGCCAACCGGTCAACCCAATGCCAAGCATGGCGCTCAATCCGAACAGCAGCAGCATCTTGTCCACCTGTCCCGCGAGCCCTGACCGAGCCAAAAAAGGCACAATGTAGGTATAAAGGATGTTGTGCGCCGTTATCCAGGTAAAGATAACCCACAGCACCGAACGTACGCCCGGCAGTTGCCACACCTGATATAGCGAGCGCTGTTTCTGGCGTGACTCGCCCGGGAAGTCGGGAACCTTGAGCAGGATCCACACCGTTAGCAGCAGGGTCATCGCCGACATGAGGCCGAACGCGGTGCGCCACCCCACTAGCGAGCCAAACCAGGTACCCAGCGGCACGCCGAGCGACAGCGCCAACGGCGTGCCGATCATTGCCAGCGTCATGGCTTTACCCTGCAAGGCAGGCTCGACCATTCGGCGGGCATAACCCGCGATCAGTCCCCACGCCAGCCCGGCCGAGGCACCGGCAAAGAAGCGTGCCACCAGCGTCAGACTATAGTCGGTCGAAAATGTTGTCAGGGTGTTGAATAGCAGAAAGCCCAACACCGATGCCAGCAATGCCCGGCGGCGACGCCATCCACGGGTTGCCACCGTTAGCGGAATTGCCGCCACCAGCGAACCGAGGGCATAAAGCGTGACCATTTGACCGGTCATTGAGGCTGAAACACCTAGACCGCTGCTAATCTGCGGCAGCAGTCCTGCGGGCAAGGTTTCGGTCATGATGGCAATAAATCCGGTCATCGCCAGCGCCAGCAGCCCCGAAACCGGCAGCCTTGAAGTGTCGCTCATGGCTGTGTTACTCCTGAAAGACTCGCATACACGGCGTCACGCAGTTCGTTAACGAATGCGCCCGACATTCCCTCCATCATGGTATTGGTTAACGCGACCACCGTCAGTTCACGCTGTGCGTCGACAAACCAGGAATGGCCGTAGACCCCACCCCAGCGCCAGGTGCCGACGGATTCCGGCGAGCCAGCTTCCTCTGGGTCACGCAGCACAGAAAATCCGAGGCCAAAACCGAAGCCGGGCGCATCTGGTAAAATTGCGCCTGCCGTCTGGTCGCGGCCCATCTCCTCGATTAACGCTTTTGAAAGCAGACCGTGTTTGCCTGAACGCAAGGACTCGAAGAAACGCAGCAGGTCCGGTGCGCTACCGACCATACCTGCCCCCGCCGAGGGGAAAGCCTCGGGATTTAGAATGCGCTTTGGCGAAAAGCGGATACCGGCGGTATCGGGAAACGGAGCAACATATTCATTTTCCTGCAATATATGCGGCTCGGGTCTGTCGTTGACGTAAGCAGTGGCGAGGCGCTCAGGCCACAGGGTGTAAAAACCACTGTCGTGCATCTGTAGCGGATCGACGATTAGAGCTTTAACTGCCTGGTCGAGCCGTTGCCCGCAAACCTGCTCAATCACTGCACCCAATACATCGACGGACAACGAGTAGCACCAGGCGCTACCCGGCGTGAAAAGCAGCGGCACGTCGGCAATACGTTGCAGGTTTTCACTCAGTGAGTGCGTAGCGTCGTCCATACCGTCAGAGACTCCCGCACGCGCGTAAGGCCCCTGCTCATCGCTTTCCAGAAAACGGTAACCGAAACCGGCGGTATGGCTCATTAATTGACGTACGGTAATGGTCGCCACCTCACCGTTCGGCAAGCGCGGATGAAAGTCGGCCAACAGCGTATTCAGCGACTGTTCGAGATGAAGACGCCCTTGCTGGACGAGCACCATCGCCGCCGCGGTAACGATAGGTTTTGACACCGATGACAGGCGAAACAGCGTCGTTAAAGACATCACCTGCTGCGTTTCTCTGTCCGCCCAGCCGTGCGCGCGCTGGTAGCGCGTCTCCCCCCGATACGCGACCATGACTACCGCACCAACCAGACGTTTCTCTTCGAGTGCACGTTGGATAACGGCATCAACCGAAGCAAACGGCAACGTTTCCACGACCTGATGCTCACTGCTTTTTGTTTCCAGAGCTGAGAGTTGCATAATGCTTTTTCCAAAAGTAATGAACCAGAGATTCAAGATAGATCGCTAGGGGTTACGGAAAAAGTGGGGTAGATTTCTCTTATCTGCGGACCTTTTTGTCCGCAATGGGGAGAAACCTATGGACAGCCTGAGCAGTCTCGGCGTTTTTGTACAGGTGGCGGAAACCGGCAGTTTTGTTGCCGCAGGAGGCGTGTTGGGCGTATCGGCCTCGGCAATCGGCAAGAGCATTTCGCGACTGGAAAGCCGGCTGAACGTGCGGCTGTTTCACCGCAGTACGCGAAGCCTGACGTTGACGGCGGAAGGCGCGCTGTTTCTCGAACGCAGCAGGCGTATTTTGGCCGAATTTGAAGCCGCTGAGCACGAACTGAGCCTTGCGACCCAGTTTCCACGCGGCAGATTACGCATCAGCCTGCCGATGGTCGGTTCACTGATGCTGCCGGTATTGAGCGAATTTATGGGGCAGTACCCAGACATTGAGCTGGAGCTTAATTTCACCGATAAAATGGTAGACGTCATCGAGGAAGGCTTCGACGCGGTGATCCGCACCGGAGAGATAACCGACTCACGCCTCAACCTGCGAAAGCTCGGCGATTACACCAAATACGTGGTCGCCTCTCCCGACTATCTGGCGCAGCACGGCACACCACAAACCTTAGAAGAGTTACCACAGCACAGCTGCCTGCACTACCGTTTCAGCCGCAGCGGAAAAATCGAACCCTGGCCGCTCACCTTTGATAATCCGGTCGATTTGCCGCTGTCGATGGTCTGCAATAACCTAGAGGCACAGGTTTTTTTTGCCGAACAGGGCCGGGGAATTACCTGCCTGCCTGAGTTCTCGGTACGTGAAGGTCTGTCCGCTGGCAGATTGCACAGCGTGCTGGAACAGTACGTCTCCCACCGTGCATCGTTCAACATTCTTTGGCCCTCGGGCGGCTGCATGACGCCGAGACTCCGGGTGCTGATCGACTTTCTGTGTGAACACACCTTTGCCGTCGACCGCTAATGTGCAGCAACACCCTGCTCAACCGCTGAAATGGGCAAAGAGCGAACCAATAATTCCAGAAGCGCCCATGGCCAGCGCGCTCCAGAAGGTGACTCGCACCACGCCGCGCAACACCGAGGCACCGCCGACTCTTGCTGCGAGACCGCCAAGTATCGCCAGCGATAACAGCGTCGACACGACGATAGCGCCGATGACCCAGGCGTGCGGCACCAGTAACGTGACTAACAGCGGCAGCGCGGCACCGAGGGCGAAACTGCAGGCGGATGTCAGCGCCGCCTGCAAAGGACGTGCCGTCGTTATCTCTGAAATACCCAGCTCGTCACGGGCGTGTGCACCGAGCGCATCGTGCGCCATCAACGCTTCGGCAACCTGTTTCGCCAGCGGCAGGCTCAGTCCACGCTTGACGTAGATCCCCGCCAGCTCGCGAAATTCACCGTGGTAATCCTCCTCCAGCTCTCTGTGCTCCTCTTTTAGCGCCGCTTCTTCAATATCCGCCTGCGAAGAGACCGACACGTATTCGCCCGTCGCCATTGACATCGCGCCAGCCACCAGCCCGGCTAATCCAGTGAGCAGCAGACCGCTGTGGCCGACCTGCGCCGCAGCGACGCCAAGCAATAGACTGGCGGTAGACACGATGCCGTCATTCGCCCCAAGTACCGCGGCGCGCAGCCATCCCGCATGGGAGATACTGTGTGCCTCAATGTGTCCTCTGCTCAATCGACAATCCCTCTTCTCTGTTTTAAATGATTGCAGGCAGGCATCGTCTTGCATGCCAAAGGCGAGATGACATAATTAAATCCCCACAACCTGCATAAATGAGTAGGCCATGAAATCCTCAGCCAGCAGACCGTTGCTTACTATTGAAAGTACCAGCGATGAGCCTTTTTATCGCCAGATTTATCACCGAGTCAGGGCTTCTATCAACCAGGAGTTGCTAAAACCCGGCGATCGCCTGCCCTCGGCAAGGCAGTTGGCGAAAGAGCTGGGGCTGGCGCGCGGGACTATCGAGTCAGCCTATGCGCTGTTGTCCGCCGAAGGTTACATTCAGTCTCAGGGGCAAGCTGGAACCCGCATTGCGGCTAATGTGCAGCCCCAGCCTGAAAACAAAACGCAGCCACAGCGTGCGCCGACAAAGGCTTTTGGTATGCATACCCCGGCCATTTTGCCTCTACAGATGGGCCTACCAGCGATGGACGCTTTCCCGCGCAAAATCTGGGCAAGGCTGGGCGCCAGATACCTGCGCGCCATGCAGCCCAATGACATGAAATATCCGGCGCAATTCGGACTCCCTGCGCTGCGGGACGCGATTGCGGCCTATTTGCACATGGCGCGTGGGATAGCCTGCACGGGCGCGCAGGTGTTTATCACCTCTGGCTATCGCAGCACCTTGCAACTGATTGCTCACACCTTGCTTAAGGCCAACGACGCCGTATGGGTCGAGGATCCCGGCTTTCCGCTAACGCGTCAACTGCTGCATAACGCGCAGCTCAGACAGGTTGCCGTACCGGTCGATGCTGAGGGAATTCAGGTGCATAGCGGGATAACGCTGGCAAAAAATGCCCGTGCGGCAGTGGTCACGCCAGCGCATCAAAGCCCGCTGTGTGTTTCGCTGTCCCTGTCACGCCGTCTGGCCCTTCTGGAATGGGCCACACAGCAAAAATCATGGATTATTGAAGACGACTACGACGGTGAATATCGCTACGTCAGCCGTCCGCTTCCGGCGCTGAAAAGTCTGGATACCGCAGGGCGTGTCTTATACTGCGGCACCTTTAGTAAAGTGCTGTTTCCCGGCATCCGACTTGCGTATCTGGTGGTACCGGAAAATGAGGTGCAGCGCTTTGAGCAGGCCAGTCTGGGGTTCTTGGAAGGTATGGGTGAGATGAATCAGGCGATTGTCAGCGCTTTTATGCAGGAAGGACACTTTTCGCGACATATTCACCGTATGAGAAAGCTGTATGCAGAACGACGCGAGCATGCGGCAGCGGGATTAAACAAGATACTGAGCCAGCATCTTCACATCGACCCCCAACCGGGCGGTATGCATCTGGTTTTGCGACTCCACAACGGCCTCAACGACGTCGAGATTGCCGCCCGCATGCGTGCCAACGGGCTATACGTTCATGCAATTTCAAACTGGAGCAGCCACGCCAGTACTGAGCGTGGCCTGCTTGTCAGTTTCACCAATATTGAATCTCAGGCGCAGGCCGAGAAAATTGGCCAGAAGATCCTGGGACTGCTTTAGCGCAGCCCGGATTTTTCCAACCCATAGGCGGCATCCGCTGAGCCAGGTTCGACGCGAAAAGCGACCCCAAGCCGGTTCCAGCCGTTGATGCCGATAATCACGAAGCTGAGATCCGAAATTTCCTGCTCGGTAAGATGCGTACGCACGCGGTCGTAAATCTCGTCGGATACGCCGTGCGCGGACAGCGTAGTCAGGGCTTCAGTCCACTCCAGCGCCGCGCGTTCACGCGGGGTGAACAGCGGCGAGTCGCGCCAGATGGCAAGATGATGCACGCGCAGGTCACGTTCACCGCTGATTTTGGCTTCTTTAACGTGCATGTCGAGACAAAATCCACAGCCGTTAATTTGCGAGGCGCGAATAGTGACCAGAATCTTAAATTCTTTCGCCGCGGCGCTTTTGCTGACCGAGTTGTTAAAGTCGAGATATTTTTTAGCAATCTCGGAAGACACATTGTAATAGTCGATACGCTGGGACATAAAAAAACCCTTTTCAATATTGGAAGATGGTTGCCTGCAAGGTATCTGCCGTTGCGGCTCGTGATACCTGATGGCGACTATCATCACCGCACTTGGCCTAGTGAAAAAGCACCAAGAATCGGCTTATTGACTGGGCCATGATGGGCTATCCCCCCCATTTGGTGCAACTGTTCAACCAATCTGAAATGGCGGTTTGAATTAATTAAATCTGGCACAAAAAGACTTTGCATAATTGTTATTCTTTAATCATGCTTATTTAGTGAAATTCACTTTTTCTTAAAGCTGGAACTATTTTGCAAAACCTTAGAGCCTCAGTGCTCAACGCTATCAAGCGTACACCCTGGTATCCCAAGCGACGTTCCTATCGGGTACTGTTCTGGCGAGAAATAACGCCACTCGCGGTGCCCATCTTCTTCGAAAACGCCTGTGTGTTGCTAATGGGGGTGTTAAGTACCTTTCTTGTCAGTTGGTTAGGCAAAGAGGCGATGGCCGGGGTGGGTCTGGCCGACAGCTTTAATATTGTTGTTATTTCCTTTTTTGCCGCCATCGATCTCGGTACTACTGTGGTGGTGGCCTTCAGCCTGGGAAAACTTAATCACGAACGCGCCCGCGATGCCGCGCGACAGTCATTAATCATCATGACGTTGTTCGCCATACTGCTGGCGATGATCATTGAGTTTTATGGGCAAGGTATCATCGATTTGATTGCCGGCAACGCCGCGCCCGAGGTTAAGGCGCTGGCGTTGAGCTATCTGCGTATTACGGTGTGGAGCTATCCGGCGGCGGCAATCGCCCTGATAGGCTGTGGCGCACTGCGTGGAGCGGGTAATACCAAAATTCCGATGCTAATTAACGGCGGAATGAACATACTGAATATCGTGATCACTACCGTGCTGATTTACGGCTGCCTTTCCTGGAAGGGGCTAGGATTTATCGGCGCAGGATTAGGACTGACGATTTCACGCTATATCGGTGCCATCGCGGTGCTTTATGTGCTGGCAATCGGCTTTAATCCCTCTCTAAAAATCTCTCTGAAAAGCTATTTCACCCGTATCAATACCAGTATTTTGGTCGAGGTGCTGGGTATCGGCATTCCTGCCAGCATAGAATCGGTGCTGTTTAACGGCGGTAAACTGCTTACGCAGGTTTTTGTCGCCGGGATGGGCACCAGCGTTATTGCCGGTAACTTTATCGCTTTCTCGATTGCCTCATTGATTAACCTGCCGGGCAACGCCCTCGGTTCGTCAGCGACCATCATCGTCGGGACGCGCCTGGGTAAAGGTGAGATAGCTCAGTCAGAGTTTCAGCTGCGTCATGTCTATTGGCTCTCCGCCATCGGGATTTGCTCGCTCGCCTTGCTTTCAGTACCGCTCGCGGGCCTGCTGGCGTCGTTCTACACCCGTGACCCCGAGGTTATTCACGTCGTTAAAATCCTCGTCTGGCTCAACGCCGCCTTTATTCCCTTCTGGGCCGCCTCATGGGTCCTGCCCGCAGGCCTGAAAGGCGCACGCGATGCGCGGTTCACCATGTGGGTATCGATGCTGGGAATGTGGGGATGCCGTATTGTCGCTGGTTACACGATGGGAGTGGTGCTGGGGTTCGGCGTCGTCGGCGTATGGTTAGGCATGTTCCTCGACTGGATCGTTCGCGGCATATTCTTCTATTGGCGTATGGCCAGCGGCCGCTGGTTGTGGAAATATCCACGGCCTGAAAAAGAACCTATTCAGAAAGCGCAGGAAGAAGAGCAAGTTTCGGTGCAGGGATGATGACCACGCTGGGGCCTGCCCCTTACTTACGTCAAGGCGAGCGCGTCGTGATTTATGACGGCGTCTGCCGACTGTGCAATGGGTGGGTCAACTTCCTGATTCGTCATGATAAAAATCACAGTGTGCGCCTTGTCGCCGTACAATCCGAGGCAGGAGAGGCGTTGCTGAAATGGGCCGGATTATCCCCGCAGAACGTCAACACTCTCGTGCTCATCGACGGCGAAAACCTGTATAAACGTTCAGAAGCCATATTTCGGGTGATGTCCTTTCTGCCGTGGCCGTGGCGTATGCTCACAGCACTGCGCCGATTGCCGCTGCCGCTCAGAGACGCCTGCTATAATCGCATCGCCCTTAACCGCTACCGGCTATGGGGTCGTTATGACAGCGTAAAAAAGTTGCAGTCCGATCATCAGGGGCGATTTATCGAGGATGACGAAAGAGGGAATGATGACCACTGAGAGCTCAGTGGTCATAGGAAGCCTAGTTATGGAGTTTGTACTCTAACGTAATTTCAGCATTCAGAACCTTCGACACAGGGCAACCTGCTTTCGCTTTCTTAATCAGCTCGTCGAATTTGTCCTCGGGAATTCCCGGCAGTTTAACCGCACTGTCCAGCTTAATAGCCGTTATGGCAAAGCCGCCGTCCACTTTATCGAGTGAAACCGTGGCCTTGGTATCAATGCCTTCCGGCGTAAAACCCGCCTCGCCGAGGATAAGAGAAAGTGCCATCGAGAAACAGGCTGCGTGTGCAGCGCCAATCAACTCTTCCGGGTTGGAGCCAGGTTTACCCTCGAAGCGAGTATTAAACCCGTAAGGCTGGTCTTTCAGCGCACCGCTTTCAGTGGTGATGGTCCCTTTGCCTTTCTTGATGTCGCCTTCCCAGTGAGCCTGTCCATACTTATGAATAGTCGCCATAATTTCCTCTGTTCTGTTTAACACAGAACTAAGTATAGACGCTTAACCGCATTGGGAAAGGCAGCCGGAAGGATCCCCCCCCTTCCGGCGCTTATCTCCGGCACTCGCTTGAAACGGCGTTAGCTCTGTATAAGGGGGGTGAAGAGATAATACCATTTAAGATAAATCTCATGAAGAGGATTTACGATTAATAATCATTATCATTTACTTATTTAAGCAACTGTTACCAGATGTATCTCATATTGAGCGTTTCTTCAGCATATTGTGATGCAAAACTCCGCCTTCATGGCCTAAAACACTGCACATTGCTCGTAAGGCGAGAACGATTTAGATTATTGCGGTAGAGAATTCGAGGATTCATTCACTTTAACGGAAGCCATCCACATGGAAAAACGCCCCACTGTTACCATCAAATACTGCTCACAGTGCAACTGGCTGCTGCGCGCAGCCTGGATGGCACAGGAGCTGCTGAACTCCTTCAGTACCGATCTCGCCTCCGTGACACTCATGCCAGGCACCGGCGGTATTTATGAAATTACCCTCGATGACCACATTCTTTGGGAACGCAAACGAGACGGCGGCTTTCCAGATGCCGCCCAGATAAAACAAAGGGTGCGAGATATCTGTTTTCCTGAGCGCTCACTGGGTCATATTGAGGGTAAGAAGATTGACAAATAAATCAGTTTAGCTGGAACTGTTTATCCGGTCGCAGTCTTTGCGGAAGGTTCGTTTCGTCATTCATTTCACGAAGATTGATTTCAATAACGTTGCACATTGCGTTCAACGGTAGGTCGTTCGGTGCCGTGCCGAACGGATCTTCCAGTTCTTCCGCCAGCGCATCCAGCGAGATAAAGGTATAGGAAATAAATACCGAAACCAGCGGCGTCATGTAGTGCAAATCAGGCACCAGCGCGAAAGGCAACAGCGAACAAAACAGATAGACCGTGCGATGCACAATCAGGCTGTAGGCAAACGGAATAGGCGTATTAGAAATACGCTCGCAGCCCGCCAGCACAGAAGACAGCTGATTAATATTTTGGTCAACGCTCTGAAACAGAATGTCCGACACCTCACCCGCCTGACGGCGCTCTCCCAGCCACTGCCCAATTAGCAGCAGGATTCGATTACAGGGCGACGCGCTGCTCTCCAGCGACTTCAGGTCGTGATTTGGCAAAAGACGAGCCAAATCTTCACGCATTGACGTCCCGCGCAGCTGATGTTTCAGGCAATAACTGAAGGCTATCAGCAGTGCTGCAAACTCCTGCGCCAGTTCAGGACGCTGCGGCAGAATGCTTTTAACCTGTCTTAATAGAGAGCGATTAACAATCAGCAAACTTCCCCAAAGTACTCGCGCCTCGGTGAAACGCGCATAGCTGACGCTGTTGCGAAAACCGAGGAAGATGGCGATCGCGACGCCCAGCAGGCTAAAGGGAGCCAACGTCAGCTTGACGCCAAGGGCTTCGTACCACTGGAAGCAGAGAATAGCGACTACCGACATCGCCAGATTCAAGCTTAAACGAAATAAGATCTCGGACAGCACAGAGCCGTGCCAAACGAACAATCTTCGGAACCAATGTTGATGGGGTCTGACAATCATAGAGCAGGAATTAAATTAGGGGGGTTAAGTCTGTGTTATAGCAGATTCATTTGAATAATATCAATCAAGAAACTAAGGCAATTAAGGTTTCTTTAAGGCCGTTAATGCTTGCCTCAATATTGCAATAAGCGCTCAAAATTTCTGAATATTGCTGTGGAAGTCTTATTTTAAGGCCAAACAAAGTGCATCAGGAGGATCAGACAGATAAATTATCGGTTAACTCAAGCCAACTCAATTAGTTAAGAGAAATTTAAAATGACCTTTAAAGGTAAAGTCTGGATCGGAATGGTATGCTCTTCATTAACATTTTGGGGCATCGTCGGTTATGCCACTTATCTGCTTATGGCCTGAAACATGCGCCTAAATAACCTCATCGCAGGCACACTTTGCCATTCCGAATAAATCTTTCACTTGCTGTCACTGACAGCCATCATCATGCGGCAAATAATTCAGCGTCACTGCATGTGGCTGTTTAAGGTGCAGGTAAAAAGGCGTTGACCCGTTTACGTTCGGCAAAGCTATGCAGCCGCGGTTTTAGCTACGGGTAACTCAATAGAAAGTCCTTATATTTGAGGAGTCTTTTCGAAAATTAATGTCAGGCTTTGGCTCATTTTATACAGCGCTTTTTAGCCAGGTTAACACAATAAAAACATCGACCACGTCACAAATTATTCCCGCCTTCGCAATAAAATTCACATAAAATACTTTAAAAACATAATGATAAAATTTTCTTCATAAAACGAGACTATTTTTTAAATTGTCGCCCCCCTCACATTAATGAAACATATAATTCACTAATATTCATTTGCGAATTTTTATTTCAAAAAAAGCAATTTTTTATAGAATGTCTCATTAACCTGTACAGAATCCTTTCGCAATTGAGTGCGCTACTGAATGTGAAAAGGGAGGGTAAAAATGGCTACAAACAAGACTCATTACAACCTGGTCTACCTGATGCTTTGTTGCACCGTCGCTGCTTTTGGGGGCCTGCTGATGGGATACGACAGCTCAATCATTTCAGGGGCGATTGAACCACTCAGTGCTTACTTCCAGCTCGGCCCGGCAGAAACCGGTTGGGCTGTGTCCTGTATTCAAGTATCAAGCCTCATCGGCTGTCTGGTTGCGCCAAAAATAAGTGACCATTTCGGCAGAAAGCGTTCACTTTGCGTGACTGCCATTATTTTCGCGGTGTCCATTGTCGGCACAGCGCTGGCACATAACTTCACCGTCTTTATTTTGTTCAGGTTGATTGGCGGACTCGCTATTGGTTTGGCCTGCGTGATTTCTCCCATTTATCTGGCGGAACTTTCTCCTTCAAGATATCGCGGTCGAACCACCGCGCTTTACTCTATTTGCTGTGTGGGCGGTCAAAGCGTGGTGATGCTGACCAACTTCTTCATCAGTAAATCAATGACCTCCGCCGTTTTAGTGGATACCGGCTGGCGTCTAATCCTTTCCTCGGCGCTGGTTCCCTGCATCGCTTTACTGGTGTTTATCTCGTTTATCCCCGAATCGCCACGCTGGAGCGTATTTAAGGGTCGCGATAAAGAAGCGCTGACTACCCTGGGTAAAATTTCAAACCTTGAACATGCCAAAACCGTGTTTGGTGAAATCAAAGATTCAATTAAGACCGATATCCACAGTACGGTAAAAGCTAAATTCACACTGAATAAAAAAACCTTTCCTCTGTTAATCATTGGTATTGGCCTTGCCTTGGGTAACCAACTGAGCGGCGTAAACGTCATTCAGTATTTTGGCCCTACGTTGATGAAAAATATCTCCAGCGATAACAACACTGCAATGTTCCTGGCCTTCGTGCTTGCCTTTGCGCAGTTCCTTGGTGTCGTAGTGGGCATGTTTCTGCTGGATAAAGTGGGGCGACGTAAACTGCTGCTGTGGGGCGCACTCGCTTCGACAGTTTGTCTGGCCTACTCCTTCGCCGCATTCTATCTGCGCTTCGCAGGGGTATACTCTGTATTGGGTCTGTTTGCTTTTATGTTTTTGTTTGGTATCACCTGGGGTCAGGTTATCTGGACCGTGTTGGGCGAAATCTTCCCGATGGAAATTCGCTCTATCTGTGTAGGTATTTCGGTGTGCTCGCTGTCTGTCGCTAACTTTGCCGTCAGCACCACCTTCCCTATCATGAACAGCAACCCCTACCTGCAGCAGGTGTTTCACGGTGGGTTCCCGCTGCTGCTGTTCTCGGGCTTCTCGTTGCTGATGTTCCTGTTTACTTATCGCTATGTGCCTGAAACAGCTAACGTTCCGTTAGAAAGAATCGAAGCCATCGTGTTGAGAAAATACTATGGTCGCGATATCGAAGACGACGTTGAACCGGTTCACGGCGAAAACATCGGCCCCCTGGGTGATGGCATAAAATAAGCGTTCCTTTGACCTGACCAGATGGCCCGGCTCCTCATCATGAGAGTCCGGGTCATTTGTTTATGGGATAGACATAAAATGAATTAAAAATGTCAAAATAGGATATTTCATTTCATTTTGCCAGCGAGTTCACAATTTAATTTATTTTTTATAAAAAACAACAAATTAACAAAATAACGCAAGACTAAACCTTTCACAAATATGATAATTTGTGAGCAACATCATAAAAACAATGCGTTAAAATATTTCATTTATATTGAAAATGAAATTATTAATCCTTAATATACTTTAAAGGCCATTCAGCTTGGGTTGAGGATAGGAAGATGAACAACGTGCAAAAGAAACTGGATGTTATCTGTTTGGGACGTATCGCCGTCGATCTGTATGCGCAGCAAATTGGCGCCCGCCTGGAAGATGCAAGCTCCTTTGCCAAATACCTCGGCGGATCGTCGGGTAATGTGGCTTACGGAACGGCTATTCAGGGGCTGCGCTCCGGCATGCTCGCCCGCGTCGGCGATGAACACATGGGACGTTTCCTGCGCGAAGAGTTAACCCGCGTCGGCGTCGATACCCAATATCTGATTACCGATAAAGATCGTCTGACCGGCCTGGTGCTGCTGGGCATCAAGGATCAAGACACTTTCCCGCTTATCTTCTACCGCGATAATTGTGCCGACATGGCGCTGAAGCCACAGGACATCAGCGAAGACTACATCGCTTCTTCGCGCGCTCTGGCTATCACCGGAACACACCTTTCGCATCCCGATACCCGCCAGGCGGTGTTGACCGCGCTGGACTATGCCAAAAAACACGGCCTGCGTCGGGCGCTGGACATCGACTATCGTCCGGTGCTGTGGGGCCTGACCGCGCTGGGTGACGGTGAAACCCGCTTTGTTTCATCCGAGAAGGTCACCCGCGAGATTCAAGAGGTGCTGCATCACTTTGACCTGATTGTCGGGACGGAAGAAGAGTTCCACATCGCAGGCGGCAGCACCGATACCCTGACCGCCCTGGCGCGCGTTCGTGAACTGACCGATGCCACCCTGGTCTGCAAACGCGGTGCATTAGGCTGCTCGGTATTTGAAGAGCAGATCCCCACGTCCTGGGATGAGGTAAAACTGCAAACCGGCGTTCGTGTCGAAGTGCTGAACGTACTGGGGGCGGGCGACGCATTCATGTCAGGCCTGCTGCGCGGTTATCTCAATGACGAAGGCTGGGAACAAGCCTGCCGCTACGCCAACGCCTGCGGTGCGCTGGTGGTTTCACGCCACGGCTGTGCGCCCGCCATGCCAACCAAAAAAGAGTTGGACGACTATCTGCTGCGCGACAAATCTGTGCCGCAGCCAGACAAAGACGCCCGCCTGAACCACCTGCATCGGGTCACCACCCGCAAGCAGCAGTGGCCAGAACTGTGCATCTTCGCCTTCGACCACCGTAAACAGCTAGTGGACATGGCGCAGGAAGTAGGCGCTAACGTCAACGAGATCCCACGTTTGAAAGTATTGCTGCTCGAGGGTGCGCGTCAGGCGGCTAAAGAGGCCGGGCTGCGTAACAACAGCGGTATTCTTGCCGACACGACCTTCGGACAGAACGCACTGAATGCCATTACCGGCGAAGGCTGGTGGATTGGTCGCCCGATTGAGCTGCCGAGTTCGCGTCCTCTGCGCCTTGAACACGGGAACATTGGTTCGCAGCTGATCGATTGGCCGCTGGAACACGTGGTGAAATGCCTGATGTTCTACCATCCAAAAGACGATGCTGCACTGCGTGAAGAACAGGAGGCCTTGGCGCTGGAAGTTTACCAGGCGTGCTGCAAGTCCGGCCACGAGCTGCTGCTCGAGATTATCCTTCCGAGCGACAGTCCCTTCCAGGACGAGAAATATTATGCCCAGACCGTTGAGCGCTTCTACTCCCTCGGGATCCAGCCTGACTGGTGGAAACTTCCTGCGCAAAGTGTCGAAGGCTGGAAAGCGATAGGTCAGCTTATCGACAACAACGATCCTGATTGCCGCGGCATTCTGATCCTCGGCCTCGACGCACCAGAATCTACGCTGAAAACCGGCTTTGCGGCCGCAGCAGATATTCCATGGGTCAAAGGCTTTGCGGTAGGACGCACCATCTTTGGCGAATCCTCCCGCCAGTGGCTGGCAAACAAGTTTAATGATGAAGAACTGATTAACGACGTGAAGCAGCGTTACCTCACGCTCATCAAATACTGGCGTGAATATCGCCCGGCTAGCCATCGCTAATACTCTGCCCTTGGGGCCTGACTTCCGCTCGACAGTCAGGCCCTCGCTATTTTCAGCTTTGTCGCATTTAACCGCTCATGTCATTCATTAACCACAATGGGTTCCGCCGATGACGACATTAATTCAGGAGCCACACCCTCGCCGCCTTTTATTACGGCTCAGTATCGGCATGTTTGTCGCCTATCTGTCGATTGGCCTGCCGCTGGGGATTATTCCGCTTTACGTACATCAACAGCTAGGGCTGAACGACGTGATGGTCGGTATCGCCATCGGTACCCAATTTCTGACCACGCTTATCACGCGAAGTACCGCAGGCCGCTGGGCCGATCATCAGGGCGCGCGGCGCACCGCCTTTCTGGGCATGGCCAGCTGCGTGGGTTCAGGCATTGCCACGCTTGCTGCCGCGTTGATGCCGGGAAATGCTCTCGCGCTGGCTTACGGCCTACTGATCGGCGGACGCGTACTGCTTGGCGTGGGCGAAAGCCTGTTACTGACCGGCAATCTGACCTGGGGAATGGGGCTGGCTGGCAGCAGTTTGGCGGGTAAGGTCATGTCCTGGAATGGAATCGCGACCTATGGCGCGATGGCAGCCGGTGCACCGTTGGGATTAGCAATTTACCACTCTCAGGGGATGGCCGCCGCCTCGGGTCTGATGTTGGTATTGCCGCTGATTGCACTGGTTATCGACAAAGGCGTACCACCGGTTGCCGTACATACTGGCAAAAGACAGCTGCTCAGCGCTATTTGGCTGCTCATCTGGCGACCGGGTCTGGGCCTTATGCTACAGGGTATCGGGTTCTCGGTGCTCAGCGTGTTTGTCACCCTTTATTTTGCCCAATTTGGCTGGCCATATGCCGGTTTTGCATTGACGGCGTTTGGCAGTGCGTTTATCGCCGTCCGGCTGACTTTTGGCAACCTGCCGGACAAGATGGGCGGCATTAAGGTGGCACAGTTTTCCTTACTGGTGGAATGCGCCGGGCTGCTGCTGATTTTTCTGGCGGTTAATCCCTTGATGGCGCTGGCCGGTGCCGCGCTCACTGGCTGTGGCTGTTCGCTTATCTTCCCTTCGCTTGGCGTTGAGGTAGTGCGCCGTGTACCGCCAGAGGCCAGAGGTACGGCATTGGGGGGATTTTCGGCCTTTCAAGATTTGGCCTATGCGTTGACAGGCCCTCTGGCTGGGATTCTCACAGGCCACGCGGGCTATCGCAGCGTATTTTTGCTGGCAGCGGTGTGCGCTTTTCTCGGCATGCTGCTGGTGAAACTCGGTCTGACAAAACGAGGATAAATCCACGCCCCAGTGTCCAGAAAACACCTGTAATGAACTTTTTATACCGTTAAAATGAAATGTCAGACATTCTCGTGCGCATGACAACGGTCTCTATGACTTTTTCAGCCCAGGCCTTATCTGACGGCATTTCATCAAAAATTTAAAGCATTTAAATCATATAGATATAATCTTAAGACCTGTATTTTAGGTGCACATCTCCGCAAGTTGAGATCATAAAATCCTGCTACCGATCACAGAAACATAAATTCCATAAAATTTAATTTGAAACATTTAGTTCAAAGTAATAAGGTTAATTCAGTCGGGCGATCCTTAGCAGGGTCCAGCATACTCATCACGGTTCTGAGGTAAGGTAGAGAAGATGGAAACAATCGCGAATTTCATTAATGGCCAGCTCCACACGAGCAGCAGCAAAGAAACTCTGCCGGTAACTAATCCGGCTACCGGTCAGGTCATCCGTCAGGTCACACAAAGCACCGAGAAGGAAGTGTTACAGGCTATCGAGCATGCACACAAGGCTTTCCCTTCATGGGCCAAGACTCCGCCTCTGCGCCGTGCACGTATCCTTTTTGAATTCAAAGCCTTGATCGAGAAGAACCGTGATGAGCTGGCTGAACTGATCACCAGCGAACACGGTAAAGTCTATTCCGATGCGCTGGGTGAGCTGACCCGCGGTCTGGAAGTGGTTGAATTCGCCTGCGGTATTCCGCACCTGTTAAAAGGCGAGTATTCCAACACCGTCGGCACTGGCGTAGACAGTTTCTCGGTCATGCAGCCGCTGGGCGTGGTAGCGGGAATTACGCCATTTAACTTCCCGGCAATGGTGCCAATGTGGATGTTCCCGGTCGCACTGGCCTGCGGTAATACCTTTATCCTCAAGCCACCGGCTCCAGCCCCTTCTGCCTCAATCCGTCTGGCTGAACTGCTGAAAGAAGCAGGCTTGCCGGACGGCGTTTTCAACGTCGTTCACTGTGGCAACGAAGCCGCCAGCCTGTTAACCAGCGATGAACGTATCCAGGCAGTCAGCTTTGTGGGCTCCTCTGCGGTTGCTCAGCATATCTACGCTACCGCCAGCGCCCACGGTAAACGTGTACAGGCGTTTGGTGCCGCGAAAAACCACGCTATCGTCATGCCGGATGCCGACCTCGATGCGACCGTGCAAGCCATTATGGGCGGCGCATTCGGCTCTGCCGGTGAACGCTGCATGGCGCTGCCAATCGTGGTTGCCGTAGGTGATGACACCGCCGACAAACTGATTGCTAAGCTGACACCGCTGGTCAATGCGCTGCGTATCGGCCCGGGAAATCTGCGCGGTAAAGAAGAAAATGAAATGGGCCCCGTCATCTCTAAGGCTCACCAGTCCAAGGTCGTTGGCTATATCGATCAGGGCGTTGCCGAAGGCGCGAAACTGGTTATCGACGGCCGCAACCACAAGGTTGAAGGTCATCCGGAAGGCTTCTACGTTGGCGGTACACTGTTTGACAATGTCACCACCGATATGAAGATTTACCGCGAAGAGATTTTTGGACCAGTCTTAGGCATCGTCCGCGAGAAAGATTTCGACTCGGCGCTAAACACTGTTAACGGCCATGAATTTGGCAACGGCAGCGCGATTTTCACCACCAACGGTCACTATGCTCGTGAGTTTGTGCAAAACGTTGAGGCTGGCATGGTGGGTGTCAATATTCCTGTGCCGGTACCGGTGGCCTTCCACTCCTTTGGTGGCTGGAAACGCTCGGTGTTTGGCGCGTTGAACGTGCATGGGCCAGACGGCGTCCGCTTCTATACGCGTATGAAAACCGTGACCACTCGCTGGCCAACCGGGCAACATACCGTTGCCGAGTTCAGCATGCCGACGCTGGGTTAATATTTTCTACACAAGGAGAGGAACATGTCCCGCTTGCTCAGTAAGCATGCCCCGTCGAAAGACGGGCGTATCCAGCATATTACGCCAGAAAGTGCGGGCTGGAAGTATGTGGGTTTCGACGTTTATCAACTTGAAGAGGGTCAGACGCTGACCCTGCCAGCGGATGATAAAGAACGCTGTCTGGTGCTCGTTTCCGGACGGGCAAGCGTGGTCACTCCTGCAGAAAAGTTTGAGCATATTGGCCAACGAATGAGCCCGTTTGAGCGCATTCCCGCGTGGTCGGTCTACGTACCGCACAATACGCCCTCAGAAGTGAAAGCTGAAACCGCGCTGGAGCTGGCAGTATGCAGTGCCCCCGGCTTCGGCAAATTGCCTGCACGACTGATTGCGCCGAAAGACGTGGGCGTTGAGCGTCGCGGCAAAGGACGTAACCGCCGTCTGGTGCATAACATCCTCCCTGACGACAAGCCAGCCGACAGCCTGCTGGTAGTTGAGGTTTATACCGATGAAGGCGATTCCAGTTCTTATCCTAGCCACAAGCACGATACGCCGGTGGAAGGTAAGGAAACCTATCTGGAAGAAACTTATTATCACCGTTTTGATCCCCCGCAGGGCTTTGCGCTGCACCGCGTCTACACCGACGATCGCAGCCTGGATGAATGCATGGCGCCATACGATCGCGACGTCGTGCAGGTTCCACGCGGTTATCACCCGGTGGCAACCATTGCCGGCTACGATAACTATTATCTGAACGTTATGGCCGGTCCGGAACGTAAATGGCAATTTACCTGGGAAAAGGACCACGCCTGGGTAAACTCAGATCAATATCCAAGAAATAAGGTTTAATCAGTTGCATTAGGCCTTTCACTTCAAACTTCTAAGCAGCCTCCGGGCTGCTTTTTAAGATCTTTGATTAGGAAAATATTATGTCCACGGCCCTTAGCTCTCCTTTCCAGTTGGCAGTCTGCGCCGAAATGGTCTTCCTGGACTTGCCTTTTGTTGAGCGTGTTAAACGTATTCATCAGGCGGGATTTGCGGTAGAAATCTGGGACTGGACTCAAAAAGACATCGACGCGCTTGCCGCAACCGGTGCACGCTTTACCTCAATGACCGGCTACATCAGCGGTGATCTGCTGGATGATGACGGCATTGCGCGTCTGCTTGAAACAGCCGAAGTCTCGATTGAGATTGCCAGGCGCCTGAACTGCCCTAGCCTCAATCTGCACGGTACCGGCCTAGACGGACAGGGATTGCCGCTCAAACCGAAAAGCCACGTCACCGGCGCGATGTGGATTAAGGCCTATAAAACACTGAGCGAAATTGCCAAATTGGGCGAACGCCACCAGCAGGTATTTTTGCTGGAGAACCTCAATACCCAGGTTGATCATCCGGGAACCCCCTTCGCCAGCGCACAGGACACTCTGACGCTGATTTCAGCCGTCGACAGCCCGTGGTTAAAGATGAATCTGGACCTGTATCACGCGCAAATTGGTGAAGGTAATCTAATTGAGTTGATTCGCCAGTCGGCGCCCTACATTGGTGAAGTTCAGGTCGCAGATGTACCAGGCCGTGAAGAGCCGGGCAGCGGAGAAATTAACTACCCGGCGATCGCACGCGCGCTTTATAAGACAGGGTATCGCGGCGTGGTCGGGATGGAGGCATGGGCGTCGGGGGATTCCAACAGCGCGATTGCGCGCTTTTTGGATTCATTTGGCGGCGATTTTATTTGAAAATCAAAACCTACTCTGCACTACTTAACGCTAACGACACTGCAATAGTCTGCGCAAGACACATTGATGCAACCTGTGAACGGAAACCGTCGAGCTGGGCCTCGCGCACGACAAAGCAGACGTCGCTGAATGCCGCTAATGGGCTGACCTGGCTGTCGGTAATCGCTATCTGCCGCGCACCGCGACGTGCACCGAGCTGGACGAGTTCCATCGCTTCACTGGCGTAAGGCGAATAGCTGATAGCAATGACCACATCTTTTGGGCTCACCATGCTCAACTGTTCTGAGAACATCCCGCCGAGTCCGTCAATCAGAAACGCACGACGCTCCAGATGGCGCAGCGCATAGGTTAAATAGCTGGCCACGCTGAAGGAACGACGCAGGCCGATAATATAGATGTTTTCCGCCTGCGAGAGCATGGCGATCGCTTGGTCAAGCTGTTCGGCGGTAATGTGTGCAGGCAACTGCTGTAGCGCCTGCGCATTGACCATCGAGAACATGTTCAACACTTCGTCCGGTTTTTCCGGTGCGGCAGTGCCTTCCTCGGTAGAAGACTTTCGAAATAAGCGCGCACGCTCGGTATAGCTGACCGTCTCTTCCATCAGGTGTTGACGGAATACTTGTTTCATTTCGTTGAAACCGCTAAAGCCAAAAGCGCTGGCAAAACGAATCAACGTCGAGGGCGGCACGTCGGCACGCTGAGCAATGGACGCCACCGTATCAAACGCTACGCTGTTGCTATTATCAAGAATATAGCGTGCTACCTGTTTAAGACGCTTGCTCAGACTGTCGTAACGGGTACGAATGTCTTCCTGTAAAATAGACAATTGAGTGGTATGTTTCGACACGGGAAGCCGCCCTTAATTAACATCATAGTGAATGTTTCAGTCTAACAAAATGAATAAAAAATTTCATTCGTAGACCCCAAGCCGGATCCCACTTTAAGAACATCCTTGTTCTTACTCTCCGGCGCTAACGGTGAGTCCAGGCAGTCAGGCTATCGAAATTGTCTTTACCCCTTTGCCACAGGTCATCTTTCAAATGCGTCGGGCTAAGCGGCTCAGGACACCACACGTCCGCCACAGAAGTGAATACCGTAGATAAGATTGACGTCCATTCCGCGACCTCTTCGGGCTTATGCCCCCCAATGCGCCTCAGGCCATTAATACCGCTAACCTCAGGCGCATCAAACCCTGTTTCAGTGGCTATTCTCAGCGGTGTGACGGCGTTGCTATCCCCAAAAACTATACAGAGACTCCGTGGAATGCCTTTTTCATTATTCTCAAAACTAGGTGAAACAGGTCGCTAAACAGTTCGATAGGATCTACTGTGCACAAAACGAAACAAACAAGCCATTTATTTTATTTATGAAATTCACATATCGTGATAGCCGTCAAATTAACGATGGATACCCCTCAAGATAGTGCTGGACAACGGCAAGGAGCCTAGCGGGACTGACTAAAACGCTCATGCAGACGAACACAAAGTACATAGAAACCTTCCAGCAACTCTTCAAGACGCGCCTCTTCATCAAAACAGTGGTCATCCACCAGCGCTTTCAGCTCATAGCCTTCGCTGCCAAGCCCGAGAACCGGCTGACCCGTCACAACCCAGCACAGCGCCGCCTGTAACTCTTCCCAGAGTTCTGCCCCCCAGGAGGTAAAGGTTGAGCTGTCCATCCATGTCAGGGCGCTCCACAGCCATAATCTGTCGTCAATGACAGAGAAAAACAGGCTGGGAATGTTGGCAAAACTGATTTCAATGGTGGAGTGGGCGTCAAACTGATTTTCTTCAACCGGATAACCCATGTTGTTCAAAGTCTTACACAAGCGCTCCGCAATGTTATAGTTCATTCGTTCTTTCCTTGAAATTTTTGATTTTTAATTGAAAAACAGAAACCCATTAGCCGATACAAGCTAAAGCGCTTCCGTTTTATACACAGCTATAAATCGCTCAAACTGCGGAGGAATAATGCATCCAGAGCTCAAACACAGTTTTTCTGTGGAGATCAAAGTCGATAAACCGATAGTCGTGAATGCCACAGCAGAAGGCGGAAAACGCCAACTGATCGCGATTCTAGAAGGGGAAGTCAGCGGAAGATTACGTGGGCAGGTACTACCAGGGGGCATCGACAGCCAAATTATTCACCCCGACGGAACCTGCCAGCTTTCCGCGCGATACGGACTGGAAACCAGCGAGGGCCGGGTCTATGTTGAGAATAACGGCATCCGCCGCATTCCTGCGGAGTGGAGAGAAAAACTGTTTAGTGACGATATGTCGTTCTTTAACCTGATCCCGCAGGAGGAAATCTATTTTCGTGCTGTCCCCAAGTTCGAGGTGTATAGCGAGGCACTGCGCTGGATGACTGAATCTATATTCATTTGCACTGGCCAACGAACGGCGCAGGGCGTCTCTCTCAAGTTTTACGAGTTAACTTAGCGGATTAACGCACTACGCGCCGGCCCTGCTAATAACGGCCAGCGCGTAACAGAACAACATCAGACTTTGCGTTTCTCAATGGTGTTTAACAGCCCCTTCACTTTCGCGCTAGAATTATATTTTGCATAAAAATAATGCTCGATCTGCTCCAGGCTGCGGCCACGCGTTTCGGGAATACAGCGAATGACAAATATTCCGCCGCCGATACCGATAACGCCGAAGATAAAGAATGCTCCCGCCAGACCGAAATAGGCCAGTAACAGTGGAAACGCCATCGAGATAATAAAATTGGCTATCCATAGTGAGAATACGGCTCCTCCCATGCAGATCCCCCGCATTCTGGTCGGGAAAATCTCAGACAGTAACAGCCACGTGACGGGTGATAATGCGCCCTGCTGGAAGCTAAGGAACAGCAACATACCGGCCAAGATCATATAACAACGAACAAGATTCACTCCGCCGTTAGCATGAAATTCGGGCAGCATACAGACGAGACCTATCAGGAATAAGCAGGCAGTGCAGCCTATTTGCCCTATCAATACCAACGGACGGCGCCCAATGCGGCCCAGCATCCAAATACCTACGAAGGTCATCAATACCGATATTACGCCATTCGCAATGGTGGCAAATAAAGCCGCATCGGTGCTTAGACCAGACATTTTAAGTACGGTTGGCGCGTAATACATAATGGTATTAACGCCCGTAAGCTGCTGAATAGTGGCGATACCGATGCCGAGAAAGAACAGCTTGGCTAACCAAGGTGTGGCCAAATCTCGCAGTTTCCCTTTACCTTTATGGCGGTTCTCTTCAATAGTCTCCTCGATTTCGGTCAATTCCCACTCTACATCCTCTTTGGCACGGGTTCGTTCCAAAATACGGCGAGCCTCGGCAAAACGGCCTTTCATGGCATACCAGCGCGGCGTGTCTGGCATAAACATCATGCCGAACCAGAGCATGATTGCAGGAATAGTGGCAATGGCCAGCATCCAACGCCAGGTGGTATCACCGCCCCAGATCTCGTGGAAGGTTGCGTTAGTGATATACGCCAGCATTTGCCCGATAACAATCATAAGCTCCTGCATGGTCACTAATTGGCCACGCCGATTCGCTGGCGCAATTTCTGCAATATAAACCGGCACAGTCGCCGCCGCACCGCCCACGGCCAGACCGAGAACCAGACGGAAGAAAATCATCCAATTCACATCGGGTGCCATGGCGGTACCCGCAGCGCCCACCGCAAAGATAATCGCCAGTAGGATAATAATTTTCTTACGCCCAGCGCTATCCGCGAGATGTCCGGCTGCCAAGGCACCAAATGCTGCACCAAACAGCAAGGAGCTGGTCACTAGCCCTGTGGTAAAAGGAGTCAGGTGTAATTCTTTGCCCATAAACAATAATGCGCCAGAAATAACGCCTGTGTCATAACCGAATAACAGGCCCCCTAGTGTTGAGATGATAGCAATGACCTTGACGAACGGTTCTGTCTTGGTCGTGCTGTTCGGGCCGGAGGCCGTATTTTTTGTTATAAACTGTTCATGTTCCATAGTGACTCCAATGATCGTTTAGACTCTGTTGTAGGGACATATTGCAGTAATAGGAATGGGCAACAATTAATCTAAATACTTCATCAATTAGGAATTGATATCTCATCTGGCTAACATGATATGTAACCCCGTCATGGTGACTTACAAATTAAACCCAATATTCATCAAAGGCTTTTAATTCTAACTTATCGAATAAATACTTTATTTATCACCGCGCGTAGCCGTTGGTACTCAATTACTCGCTGAGTGAAAGCTTCTTTTTTACGTTAATTTTTTTATTAATAACCTGTCTTAATGATTTAACTCCCGCGAGGCGAATTAATTACCCCGCGGGGAAAACATCAATAAACCAATATCTAAGAAATGACGTTAAATTCCAGCCACTTCCTGAATGTAACGACGCGCCTTGAGGGCATATTCAAACGGGTTAGCTTTGGCGGGATCCTGTTCTGCCTCTACGACAATCCATCCTTCGTAACCAAAATCCTCTAATAACTCAAAGACAGGTTTGAATTGTATAATTCCATCACCCGGTACGGTAAAAGTGCCTTTTTTAACACCCTCAAGAAAACTCAGTTTATGAGTACGAACCTCATTCACTATGCTGTCTCGAACATCTTTTAGATGAACATGGTTAATACGTGGCAAATGCGCCTTCAGGATTTGTAACATCGCTTCCTGAGATCCTTCGGAATAATAGGCATGACCGGTATCAAAGAGCAGATAAACATCGTCATTGACGATATCAAGAAAATGCTCAATTTCTTTCGCGGTTTGAATGCCAGTCCCCATATGATGATGAAGACCTACCGTCATTCCTTTCTCGGCAGCGAGGTCGGCCAATTCGTTATAGCCATTCGCCACGAGTTGCCATTCACTGTCGGTAAAAATTGGCCGCCCTTCAAGCACGGGACGCGGTGTGCCCTGCGTGCTGCGCGACTGCTCCGAACAGCCGATAACCTTCGCTCCCATCGCATGAAGGAAATCGCGATGTATGATGAATTCATCAATGGTGCGCGCTTTTTCTCCGTCGGCGAAAAAAGTACTGAACCAGGCATTGCATATTTGAATGCCGCGCAAATCCAACATCGGCTTGAGAATTTTTGGATCGCGTGGATATTTGCTGCCGACTTCACTTCCTGTAAAACCGGCAAGCGCCATCTCGCTTACCGTTTGCTGAAATGTATTTTCCTTGCCTAAATCGGGCATGTCGTCATTCGTCCAACCGATAGGCGCAATGCCGAGTCTGACTTTATTTTTGTCCATGATAAACGCACCTTAAAGAGTGAAATTGTCCAACAACGGTTTTCAAGCCGTCTTATGCGAATTTACGCACGAGTATTCAACGCTCGTAAAAAGCCGGGCGCGGAGGCAAAGAAATACTCACAGGACCTGAGGTGTTTTGCGCTTTAACACAAGCATCTGCCGCCGTTGAGGCCGCATATCCATCCCAGGCGGAAGGCCCCGTCAATTCCCCTTTAATAACACCATTAATAAAGTCTTGTAGTTCGGTATCATAGGCATCAATAAAACGATCTTTCCAATCGGTGAGAATATTGTGTGAACGTTTGGCATTGCTGCGTAATAAAACGCTGCTTGGCTCCGGCAGGCTGGCAATACCGCTTTCCCCTACTACTTCAGTTTGAATGTCATAGCCGTACTTACAGTTAACGAAAATTTCTACATCAATGCGTACACCCTTGACCGTTTCCAGCAATACAATTTGCGGATCGCGCAATTTAGCGTGGGTATGCGCCGTCGCCCGTGGGAAAATGACCTGAGCCGAAACAAAATCTTCATTCAGCAGCCATCGTAATACGCTTAATTCGTGGATTAGCGTATTGGTGATTGCCATATCGGTACTGTAACTCTCATCCACGGCAGGGTTGCGGTGCGCGCAATGCAGCATTAAGGGCTGTCCGATTTCACCGCTGTCGATCACTTTTTTCAAGGCTTGATAACCCTGATCGTAGGGACGCATAAAACCGACCTGCACCAGACGACGGCCATAAGCGATTTCAGCATCGACAATGCGTTTACAACCTTCAGCCGTGATCGCCAGCGGTTTTTCACAAAATACCGGCTTGCCCGCGGCAATCGCAGCTAAAACGAACGCTTCGTGGGTGGGATCCCAGGAAGTCACAATCAAAGCATCCACATTGGAGGAATTGATGACCTGTTCGCCATCGGACAACACCTCTGCTTCCAAACCGAGACGTTTAACCGCCTCGGCAGCTCCTTTGAGGTTGATATCGGAAACTGCGACCACCTTTGCCCCCTGTAACACATAGCTACAGCGGCGGATATGTTCCTGGCCAATGGCTCCAGTACCAATCACCCCTAATTTCAGCGTCATCTTTATTCTCCTGTAAAACATGAATTTTTAGCTTCAAATGTTTAAGCCGCCCCTAATCAGCGTCACATCATTTACCTGGGCACGGCACCTGACTGTGGTACACAGCATCCACCTCAACGCCAAGTGGAACTTATTTTCCATAAAACAATAATACAAAAAATATGTTTTATTCTGGGAGGCGGATCAAATCTTGGAAGTTAATTTTTTCAGGAAGTCGATAAATTGGCAGCGCGATGAACGGAAAGAGCATTTTATTTAATTAAAATCAATATCTTATAATTAAAGCAGTAGAGTGGTAAATGAGAGGCCTTAGTTTTGTGATCTCGGTAACAGTATAGGAGGTAGCTCAAGACAATGCTGATTACGGTTGACCCGCCTCGCCACGATTCTTTTTATGAGCTAGATCTAAAAATTAAAGTTTCACAATTAACTTAATATGAAATAAATGTTTTCATGAATTTATCGTTGTCAGAGACTGAAACCTTTTACCTTTCGCTGACAATGACTGTCGCATCATTGGTCGATTTTCTTGCAGTGGCACAATGACATTACCAACCCACAAGTATTCAGTACGACGCTGGTTGTCTTGAATAGGCGAATTACAACATCCTCGCGGAAAATGAGGCAGGAGTCTCGGTATGGGTATTGATCTAAATAGGTTTTGCGTTAATCGTAAAATTGCACCCAATCTAACTATCGAACAATTTTTTCAGTTAATGGCGCGTTGTGGTCTGAATAAAGTTGAAATGCGTAATGATATGCCCAGTGGAAAGGTCACCGATTCCCTCTCGGCACTGCAGGTTAATGCTTTGGCAGAAAAATACCGTCAGGAGATAGTAACAATCAATGCGGTATATCCATTCAATCAGATAACCAGCACCTTGCTGGAGAAAACAGAAGGGTTGCTTAAAGAAGCGAGAGCTATCGGTGCTCAGGCGTTGGTGCTTTGCCCACTCAATGACGGTAATCCTATTTCACTCGAAGACACCGTCAGCGCCATGCAAACCCTGGCCCCCTTATTCGAGAAATATGGTATAGCCGGTTTAGTGGAGCCCCTTGGCTTTGAAATGAGCTCCCTGCGTTCCGCCGTGCTAACACAAACGCTGATCCGAGAAGCTCAGGTGCCATTCAAAATTGTTTTGGATACCTTCCATCACTACTTATACGTGGAAGATGAAGTCAATTTTGAGACCAAAATCGATATCAGTCTCATCGGTTTGGTGCACGTATCTGGTGTAGAGGACGACAGAAGAAAAGCGTTGCTGACCGATGAAGAACGTCTGATGCTTAGCGAACGAGATTTGATGAAAAATATCGAGCAAGTCTTACGACTTGAAAGATTAGGCTATCAGGGGATTTATTCGTTTGAACCCTTCTCATCGGTGCTTGCGGGCTGGAGTGAAGCGGATATTGAAAGAGAAATTCGCCAGAGTATTGCTCTGCTAACGCCTTAAAAGATTTAAAGCATAGTACTCCGCCACGCCTTCATGGCTGCCCTCGGTAAAACAGGCGACCGTCATTGGGTCCTCGCTGTCGGGAAAATGATAGACAGCGTTGACGCAAAACGGCCCAGCTCCCGAGTGCCCGATGGCGCGAACACCGTCGGCTACGCGGCCACTCATCAGGCCAAGCGCGTAGCCACATTCGGTCCAAGGTCTTCCCTCAATAGCGCCCCCCAAAGGGTAACGCATCAGCATTTGCTCTCGTGTTGCAGTCGACACGAGTTTGCCGCAAAACAGCGCATGCAGAATTGACGCGGCGTCGCTCGCCGTCCCGATAAGGCAGCCGTGATACACCCAGCCGGGATGATAATGAGCGGCAGCCTTCCAATGCAGTGTGGCAAACTGTGCCTGAGTCGTCGCGAGCTCAACGCTGTGTAGTTCGAGTGGAAGGGAGATAAACTCAGCGACCCAATGAGCAAAGGGCTTTCCAGAAACGGCTTCAATATGCTCGCGTGCCAGCATATAACCCACGTTGGAGTAACACCAGCCGTTGCCCGGTGTGAATAACGGACCTTGGGCAAGTACCGCTTTAAGCAGCCTTTCACGCGGCCAGGGCAGCTGATTAGCAGCAACGTCGCGATGATATTCGGCTATCTGAGCATAGTCATTAAGCCCGGCGGTATGCATGAGCAACTGACGCAGCGTAAAGGCCTCACCCGCGAGCGGTGCATCTAAATCAATCACGCCTGCTTCAGAAAGCTTTAACGCACAAATAGCGATAACCGTTTTGGTAAAGCTCCAGTAAGGGAAACGGGCGTTCGGCAAAGCGCTGGTTTCCCTGCGCCCGCTCAAGCTAATAGAACACCAGTTAAAGATTTTGTCCGCCATTCACTTCCTCTTTTAAAAGGGCTTTCGTCCGGAAAGATATCGGACGCCTGGCGGCCCGAAGGTTTCCTAATGGGGTTCATTCGGCCGTAGATGAAAAATTTCACCCACTGCATAGGTCGTTTCCCCGTCTGCAGGGCGAAGGCTGATTTCGCCTTCGAGGATTAAAGCCTTGCCAGGCTCGTCATGTTGATAAGGCATATTATAACAAAACGAGCATAATTTATTTTGTTGTAGATAATTAATTAAATCGTTCTAGACTAGCGGCAACCCCAATGGAAAGGAGGCTTGCATGTTTAATTTAAAGGAAGTCAAATCAACATTCGAAAGTGATACTTATAACTTCTCCTCAAGACTTAAGCATTATATTAACAGTTCAATTGCAGACGTTAATGGGGATATCGATAACGACATCGACGCTATTTTATATGACGCCTATGAAACGTCGTTACCCGAAGCACAAAAGGTTATTCACAACGCATTATTTATGATTTACCAGATAAACCTGTGCTATCCCCTATCAATACCGGCTCAGCGGCAGTATGACCCTATAATTATTAATATAAAGAATAAGATTGAGGCCCGTTGGCTTTATCACGAGTTTAAAGATACGCCAAACCTCGAGGTACCGGCTAAAAATAAAAGTTTCGCTGAGTTCTTGATAAACCTGTGGAAAACGCATAACGCCTCACATCATCCCCTGTTCGACTTTATCGAGACTGATGCAACACAGGAACAGCTTTACCTTTTCCTCAAGAGTGACAGTGCATTAAATCTAATTTTCTTCGACCTTGTCGCCTATACGCTGATTGGATCTCACCCTGAGACCCGAGGAACCATAAGCGAAAATATATGGGATGAAGTGGGGCATGGCGATCGTTATTTCACCCATGTAAATCTGTATAAAGACCTGCTCGAAAGACGAGGCATAAATTTACCCACCCATCACTATGTCGAACTTTATGGCGCGGAGGCACTGTCCGGACATAATGCTTTTATGCTGGGCGGGGTAAATCGACGCCATTATTATAAATTACTCGGTGTCATGGCCATGACGGAGGTTTTGGATCCCCCGCAGTATTCAAAATTAGTAAAGGGCTGCACAAGGTTGGGGCTCACGGAACGAGACTTCCACTATTACGCCGAGCATATTGAAGTCGATATCAAACATGGTGATGACTGGCTTTATAACGTGATCAACGTCATTGTCAGCCAGCATCCTGAATCAAAGAATGAATTTTATCTCGGTTGTCTGCTGCGTCTGCGTACCGCCGAACGTTATTACGACCAGCTGCTGGAGGCAATGAAGGGCATCCCCGATTGCCAGACTATTCTGGCTCCATCCACGTCGATTTAAAATCAAACCAGCCGAGATTGTTAAGGTGAATCCCCTGCGCCTGTTCAGGCCCTTTCAGGCGCATCCAGTGGTGAAACAGCGGCTGTAACCAACCTTCACCGACTACATTTTGCACCAATTGCTGAGAGGTCAGCGTCTCTTCTCGCCACTGCTGCAACCACTGGTTGAAAATCTCGGCGTTACCCCCAGAAATGTGATCTTTTAACAGCGGCATGCCCAACAACCATGCTCCTACGTTCCAGGCTTCGGGAGCGGGGAAATTAACTGTCCCCAACCACAGATCCGCTTTTACCTCTCCCGTTGCCCAGCGCTCATACTCTATTTCGATGAGCTCAAGCTCGACGCCTGAATCGGCAAGAACATCTCTCATATCGCCTGCCAACATCCGATATTCAGGATGCTGAGCGTGATAAGCCAACCTTAAGCGACAAGGTATCTGCGGTGCCTGCGATTTTCCGGCATCCATGCAGTGAAACCATGAAGGCAACAGGCTTCCTGTCGGCACCCAGAATTGTCGAATCGGCTCTATCAGTTTCTGTATTAACAGGTTCGGATTGAGTTTTTCGCGCAGCCAGCGTCGTTTTTCAATGCTCTGCCACTGGCTCGAGCGACTGTCGCAAAGCAAAAAATATCCTCCGCGCTCAAGAAACATCTCGCTTGAAAGGTCAGACGGTTTCCCCGTGAAATTCACCGCATGACCGGCGACATAATCCACGTCACTAATGCTTGAGCTCAGCCAGGCGGCAGACTGCGCGGGCACAGCGTTAACCGCTGTCGAATTGGTGGCTTTATCGCCTAATGACAGCGTAGCGAGATCTGGCCACATCAATACTTCCACCTCATCAAGCAGCGCCCGAAACCCGAAGTAGCGGTCATAGGCCTTTAGAAGCAGACGCCAGTCGTTATTTTCACTCACCTGATACGGCCCGGTGCCAATGGGATGTGCGGCAAAATCAGCACGCAACGCATGGTCGGCGGGCAAAATCAGCGCCGTCGGATGAGACAATAAAAGCGGAAGCTGCGGATCTTCCTGACTGAGCTCAACCACCACACTTAGCGTACCGCTCTGGTAGACCCGCTGAATATGAGAGAAAAGAGGCTGCTGCGCACAGCGAGTCAACGACTCAACGACATCCTGGCTGGCCAGCTCACGTCCGTCGTGAAACAACACGCCCGGCCGCAAATAGAATCGCCAATGTCGCTCGTCAACCTGCCGCCATTGGTGTGCGAGGTCAGGCTCAAGCGCGCCAGTATCCTCATTGATACGGGTGAGCCCGTTGAAAATTTGCCGCACCAGATGCACTTCGGAACGACGCAGCGGCGTTCCAGGGTAAAGATTCGGCATAGTGCGATAATAGGGTATGCTAAGTGACTGATACTCATTGCGAATGCTATAGCCCAGCTTGCTACGAAGCAGCGAAGTCACCAGTTGCTTTTCTTCGCCAAGCAGACTTATTGCCTCGTCAAAACTGCCCTCGCCTATGAGCTTATCAGCCTTTTCAACCAGCAGCTGATGGGCATTTCTCAGCAGAGTCAACCGCGACCGATGCCCCCGCCCTGCAACCGATAGCCAGTCAACCCAACCTAATGTCTGCATCTGCACCAACAGGCTACGCATGTGCCTTTTACTACAGTGCAGTTTATCCGCTAACTCCTGCAGAGTGGTACTGCCGCTCTGTGCCGGGAAAACGTCCAGCAGGCGCAGATATTGTTGTTCAAGCCGACGACTGGCCATAAAAGAGGAACTCCAGAGCATAAAATGCAGCAGTTTTTAATCTCACCTTTTTAGGCCATTATTTCCAAAACCGCAACGGCTGATGGTTAAAGCAAAGGTTCCATCCCGTTTGATAACAGAAATATTTATCTTAAGGCGTTCGTTATGACTAAACATTTAAACAAAGACACCACTATTTGCATGTCACTGGCCGCCAGACCGAGTAATTTTGGCACCCGTTTTCATAACTATCTCTACGATGCGATGGATCTCGATTATTTGTATAAGGCCTTTACTACCCGGGATTTGAAAGCAGCCATTGGCGGCGTTCGCGCATTGGGCATTCGTGGTTGTGCTATCTCAATGCCGTTCAAAGAGGAATGTATTCCGATGCTCGACGAGCTAGATGCTTCCGCAAAAGCCATCAACTCGGTCAATACCATTGTTAATAACGACGGCTATCTCAAAGCCTATAACACCGACTACATCGCCATAGCTACCCTGCTGAAGCAATATCAGGTCCCCACCGACTTTACCTTTGCCCTGCGCGGCAGCGGCGGCATGGCTAAAGCGGTGGCCTGCGCACTCAAAGATGCTGGATTCAACAAAGGGGTGATTGTTGCCAAAAATGAAAAAACCGGCCCTGAATTAGCCAGTCTTTATGGCTTTGAATGGCGCAAAGAGATGGGAAATCTCAACGCGGATCTGCTGATCAACGCAACGCCAATCGGTATGGCAAATGGCGAAGACGCCAACAAACTTTCGTTTACCGAGCAGCAGATTGAACAGGCACAAGTCATCTTTGAGGTCGTTGCTCTCCCTGCAGAAACGCCGTTGCTCACCTATGCAAAAAGCAAGAATAAGGCCGTCATTACTGGCGCTGAAGTTTTTGCGATTCAAGCCGTTGAGCAATTTGTTCTCTATACCGGCGTCAGGCCCGACGATGAGCTGTTTCAGCAGGCTGCACATTACGCACGCGCCGGAGCCTAAACACAGCATCACACCTCAGTCTTTTATATAAAAAAAACCTATCGATACTCGTTATCCGATGACATAAAAATAGAAGGCGTACCCTATGAATAATGGCATTTATAAACATCTCATGACCGGCGTTTCGCATATGCTTCCTCTGGTTGTCGCCGGAGGACTGTGCATAGCTCTCTCTTTTGTTTTTGGTATTCAAGCATTTAAGGAACCCGGCACGCTCGCTGCCGCCCTGATGGACATCGGCGGTAAAGCCGCCTTTGCCCTGATGGTGCCGGTATTGGCAGGATACATCGCCTTTTCTATTGCCGATCGCCCCGGGCTCGCGCCAGGTTTAATAGGCGGCATGCTGGCAAGCTTAGGAGGCGCAGGATTTCTGGGGGGCATTGTTGCCGGTTTTCTTGCCGGCTATACCGCTAAATTCCTGATTGAGAAAATCAGGCTCCCTGCGGAGATGGACGCGCTAAAGCCCGTTTTAGTCGTCCCATTGCTGGCAACGTTGTTCACCGGACTTGTCATGATTTATGTGGTTGGCGGACCCGTTGCCGCCGCCATGAGCGCCCTCACCACGTTCCTTGCCAGTATGACCACGGCCAACGCCGTACTGTTGGGCATATTACTCGGCGCGATGCAGTGCTTCGACCTCGGAGGGCCTGTTAACAAAGCCGCCTATACTTTTGGCGTCGGCCTGCTTGCATCGCAGACCTATGGTCCGATGGCCGCCATTATGGCAGCAGGCATGTTGCCGGCATTGGGAATGGGCGTTGCGACCTGGCTTGCAAAATCCAAATTTACCCAGTCTGAACGTGAAGCCGGAAAGGCATCATTTGTCCTCGGGCTGTGCTTTATCTCCGAAGGCGCAATCCCCTTTGCGGCTCGCGACCCTATGCGAGTTATCCCCTCCACCATGACCGGCGGTGCCTTGGCAGGTGGCCTGTCGATGTTCTTTGGCTGCACTTTGATGGCTCCACACGGCGGACTTTTTGTTCTCGCGATCCCCCATGCCGTGGGCCACGTCGGCATGTATCTGCTTTCTATTATTGCTGGAACAATAGTCACCGGCGTGATGTATTCGGTATTAAAACCGTCAAGCGTTGATGTTAAGGAAGAGGAAGCTACAGCGGAAGGGAGTTCCGCTTTTAAATAATAAAAGCAAGCCCAGACTGACCGTGAAAAAAGTGAGTTATGGGCTTCTTTGAAAAGTCATCCTCGAAATAATAACAATGATTAATCCTCTCTCCCTCAGGCAATGAAAATGGCCCTGACAATTCCTCTTCAATCCGGCAATGTGAAGGATCCTCCCGCTAAATTATTGGGTTGTGCCTGCTCATCAATCTGTTCTTACTTTATAAAAGCAGCTGAATCGATTTCATTATGAAAAATTTCAGCCCACTCACTTCACAGTGTTGAATGCAAAGAATTATAAAAAACATTTAATATTGTGATGAGAATCCTAATTCAGACAGCTTTCGATCATAATTAACGTCCAAGTGATAATCCTCACGTTTTTAACTCCTCTAACTTTGTAGTCTGCGGTTGGTTCAAGCTAAATCAATTCAGCTAAAGGGAATGAGTGATGAAAAAACATATTCTGGCAGGCGTCGTTTTGGCATTAATCAGTGGACAAGTCGCGGCAAAGACGTGGGTGCTGACCGATGCTGACAGCAGTACGGAACAGGGAAATTGGCAAATAAGCAGCGCGCAGCTGAAGTTAGAAGGTGAGCCCTTCAGCATCGAACAAAAAGTGCTTCACGGCGGGAAACAAGAGGGATCAAAGGTCATCACCGTAACCAGCAAAGATGGGCTCACTATCCTGCTTAGCCCGACACGCGGCATGGACTTGCTCCGTGTCACCGGACATGGCATCCGTTTAGGCTGGGATTCGCCGGTAAATGAGGTCGTTAATCCGGCCTATATCAATCTTGAGAGTCGAAACGGGTTAGGATGGCTGGAAGGTTTCAACGAGATGATGGTGCGCTGTGGCTACGAATGGACCGGGCACCCCGTCACTAAAGATGGCGTTATTTATACGCTTCACGGTAAAGCCGGTAATACGCCAGCGTCAAAAGTTGAGGTCATTGTTGATGATCAAGCACCACACGAGATCCGCATTCGTGGTTTATTAAAAGAACATACTTTTAAGAAAGCCAACCTCGAGACATGGACTGAACTGCGCTACGTGCCGGGCAGCGACTCATTCACTATCCATGATGTGCTGACGAATAAAGCTGATTATCCGCATGATTATCAAATAATTTATCACAGCAATTTCAGCACGCCTATCCTCGAAGAAAACGCACGCTTTATCGCGCCACTCGAATCAGTCTCACCGTTTAATGACTACGCCAAAAAAGGCTTAAATAACTGGGCAACCTATGGCGCACCAACCAAAGACTTCGACGAGATGGTATTTAATCTCAAGCCTAAGGCAGACAGCAACGGTAAAACCGTCGCGGCCGTCATTAACAGCAAGGGAGACAAAGGTGCATCAATCGAGTTTGATACCCATCAATTGCCTCTGCTAACGATGTGGAAAAATACCGATACGCTGAAGCAGGGATACGTTACTGGTATCGAACCAGGCACTAACTACGCTTATCCTGTCACCGTTGAGAAACAACAAGGCCGAGTTAAGCAGCTTCAGCCGGGCCAAACGGCAGAATTTACCCTGACCTATTCCCTGTTAAAAGATGCTGCGGCGGTACAAAAAGTCGAGCAACGGGTTAAAACGTTGCAGGGCAATGAACCCGCGAAGATTGATGAGAAACCGATCGCCGTAGAATAACGGCGGTAAGAGATAAAATCAGAAGCCACATGAAGTAATCCGTGTGGCTTCTGAGGAGGCTAATACGCAGACTTATTGACGAATCCTTTAAATATGCTCAGACATATTATTTTCAAGTCCAGGCTCAGGCTCCAGTTGTGGATATAATCAAGATCAAAATCGACCCTTTTTTGCATTTTATCCAAAGTATTTGTTTCACCTCTCCAGCCGTTGATTTGAGCCCAGCCGGTTATTCCAGGTTTCATTTTATGGCGTAGCATATAGCCTGATATCATTTTTCGATAAAGTTCGTTATGGGCAATTGCATGCGGACGAGGTCCAACAATCGACATACTTCCCTCAAGAACATTTATAAACTGTGGTAATTCATCGAGTGAAGTTTTACGTAGAAAACTGCCAAGGGGCGTTATACGGCTATCACCCTTTTTAGCCTGAATGACATCATCACCATTTTCCATAACGGCCATGCTTCTAAACTTCCATACCGCAATTCCCCGCCCATCAATACCATATCTCTGCTGTTTAAAGATGATAGGCCCAGGAGAAGTTACTTTCACTAATATGGCGATAAGTATGAAGATAGGTGATATAAACAATAAAATGGCTACGGATAGAATGATGTCCTCAAGTCTTTTGATAAGTTTGTTCATACCAATCATTGGAGTATCGACAAGGGAAACAACGGGCACACCATCAATTTCCTCCGTGCGCGAATGAAGTAAATCAAACATGAAAATATCTGGAATAAGTACGACGGTACAGGTTGAATCAGCAAGCTCTTCGACCACATCTCTAATTATCTTCTCTTGAGTCATGGGTAATGCAATATAAACACGGTCGATTTTACCTAGCTTGGCATCAATGATTAATTGTTCAAATCCCCCTCGCTTTGGAATAGTTGTATCTAATGTCGTCTCGCTGTCATCATAAACACCTAAGACATTAAACCCCATCCATTGGGCATCACGTAAAGACTCCGCGAGCTTAAGACCTACCGGCATAGCGCCCATAATAGCCACATTACGCGTGTTATAGCCTTTATTACGAAGATAGCCGATGACGAGCCTTATAATTACCCTCGATACAACAAGCCCAAGATATACCGTAAGGAACCATACCGAAAAAATGACAAAGTTTTCATATTCCGCATTGAGAATGGATAAAAAACCAAAGGTCATTAAAATGGTTAAAATCCAGCTCTTTATTACAATCTTAAGTTCATAACTCAGCCTAACTCCACGCCATGAACGATAAAAGTCAGTAAAGCTGCCAATCATCTGGAAAGCAATAATTGACGCCAGGACTCTGTTAAGATCTTGATACATGAACTTTTCGTCAAACAGCAGGCGTGTAAGATACAGTCCAGAGAAAATGGTCAACACATCCGAGACAATTTGTATGAGCGATGTGACCGGTGCACTATAATGGAATTTTCTCCGTCGGAAACTCGTCATATCATTCCTTTTGAAGATCATGGATACATGTACCTACAAGTATGACTGCGTCTAATTCAATTCTAGGTTGGGCATAAAGAAATGTTGCCCACACTAAAATAAAAATTAACTATTTATAATACAGAATATTTTTAAAGCGCTCGCTGAAACACAGTGTCTTCCGTAACGCATTGACTCATAAACGTTAAGTCATAAAAATAGTTCATTTTTGAACAAAGTGCCACTCTGATTTTATAGAAACTTTACTTACCTGACGCCAAGAGTAGGAAAAAATCAAGTAAGCTCAAGCGGTCACACCAAAGCTTAATTCGGTTTTTTAATTATAAAAATCAGAATGATACAGAAGAACCTTCCGTTGAGGTGTGAAAGAGCACACATTTAGAGATTTTATCGAAATGGCATTTCAGAAAGGAAAAAACCGGCCAACATGAGGTATTAAACGGGTTTCAAACCTCAGTTGTCCCGGTTTATAACGCGATTTATTCGCTTCAGAGTTTACTTTTTTTGCTGCTTGGCGGAAGAATATCGCTGACTGAGCAATCATCGCGATATACCTCAAGCAATAAAGCCTGGTTAAGCTGGGAGTTGAAACTCTCAGAGGGATTGGTTGCAGCCGTCTGCCTGACGTCCAGGGCAGCCTCTAACATAATATTAAATTCAGCATAGTGACTAAACGTATTTTCGGAGCATCCCACTATAGCGGCGCACTCAGAAGAGGTCAGCTTAGGATGACTGGCTTTAACTCGTCTGGCGAAATACGCGTCGCATTCCCCCGGCACGCGCGGCACCTCCATTCCGGCTTTGACAGCGTTGTCCGACATCCCTATAAATACTTTCATCCGTCTCAGATTATAGGGATCGGTGCCGGATAACGATGAACATTCTAAAATCGTAAGATGCGGATGGGCTAACTTTATCCGCCGTGCATAAGCACTCATGTTCTCGTCATCTGTTTTTGGACAAGCTATTCTCGCGGCCTGCGCTGTCGGAGATAACTCCCTCAACTCGGGAGTATTTCGCAACTCACGTAAACTGAGACCTGAAATGCAGCTTAAATCCCTTTTACGTAAACCGCTAAAGTTCTTAGTCAGACGCACCGCATAATCTCGGGAAGATTCATCACTGCTTTTCTTTATGGCATCAATTGCCGCTTGAGCAGAGGACGACAAGGTCAGAAATTCAGGCATCGTTCGCATACGACGTTCCTGTACACCTGATAAGCGACACAGGTCTTTAACGGTAAGTTCGGGGTCGGGAAAAATACTTCTCAGGCGGCTTACATACTCATGGTCACTCTCGTCAGGCTCTCGCGGCATTAGCCATTGTGCGGCAGCGCCAGACTCGGTTAGCTCATTGAATACAGGAAGATGCCATAGTTCGCACGCCCTGACGCCCACAATTTTTGCCGTATTGCTCATGCTTAAGTTTGGATAAAGCATTTTAATACGAAGCGCGTAACTGACTTTGTTTTCACTGAAATTACGCTTGGTGCTTAACGGTAACCCATAAAATTCGGCCGTAGAGGGCAGTAAGTCGTTTCCCTTTTGTCTCTCTTGGCAATCCGTTTCAGGATACTCAAAAAATGAGTTAGGCCTGGTGGCACTTTGGGAAACGTTAGCGATATTCGGTGGAGGAGTAAGATAATGGGTTGATGATTCAAGCGGCTCGGCGACCCATGCAAATCTCGCCAAAGGGAGGTGAGTAGAAACACTGAGCGGAATATCACTCATTAGACTCCCCCTGTGAGAGGGAGCTAAAATTTATAATTAAAATCAATAATTTGCGTAACTTTCCTGTTCGATTTAGCAGACTCAAAAACTTTATGTCATCCATAACATCGCTCCAATTTTCGGATGACGATAGCACAAATAAAAGGGGCTAAAATGCAAAAAACGACGTTAATGACGGCTAATAAAATATTTTTATTTTTCCTGTAAGTCACCCTCGGGAAGTTAAATCAGGGTACGAAGAACTTAAGAGAAATAAATTAAAAAAAACCAGTGTTACGCCAAGCGCTTCACCGGTTTATTATTTCAAAGGTTTTTAAATCAAGGTCTTACCAAATCATCCCCATAGCCGATCCACTTATAGGTGGTCAGCGCCTCGAGGCCCATAGGGCCACGCGCGTGGAGTTTTTGAGTGCTTACCGCCACCTCTGCGCCAAGACCGAACTGACCACCGTCTGTGAAGCGGGTGCTGGCATTGACGTAGACGGCCGAGGAGTCAACTTCATTGACGAAGCGTTCTGCACTGCTGATTGAGCGGGTCAGGATGGCATCGGAATGCTCGGTGCCGTACTGGCGAATATGCGCCACGGCGGCGTCAAGACTGGCTACCACGGTGACATTGAGATCCAGAGACAGCCATTCGTCCTGGTAGTCTTCTTCCTTTACATCAACGACTCTGGCAGGACCGTCTTTCAGGTGCGGTAACGCGGAGCTGCTGGCGTGCAGTGTCACGCCCGCAAAGTGCATTTTCTCGCTCAGCGCAGGCAGGAATCGGCTGGCGATCGCCTCGTGCACCAGCAGGGTCTCAAGACTATTACAGGCGCTTGGGCGCTGAACTTTAGCGCTCTCAATCACGGTCAAGGCTTTCTCGAAATCAACGCTTTCGTCCACGAAGGTATGGCACACGCCAATCCCGCCGGTGATCACTGGAATGGTAGACTGCTCGCGACACAGCTTGTGCAGCGCCGCGCCCCCGCGTGGAATGAGCATGTCAATATACTTGTCGAGGCGCAGCATCTCGGCAACCAGCGCGCGGTCCGGGCTTTGAATAGCCTGAACGGACGCAGCAGGCAGTCCGCACTCTTCGAGCGCTTTCTGAATAACGTTAACGGTCGCCAGATTGGTGTGATGCGTCTCTTTACCGCCGCGCAAAATCACAGCATTGCCGGTTTTAAGACACAGGCTAGCAACATCGATGGTTACGTTAGGACGCGCTTCGTAAATCACCCCGACAACGCCGAGCGGGACGCGGCGACGTTGCAGTTTTAAGCCGCTGTCCATTTGTGCGCCGTCAATGACCTGTCCGACCGGGTCACTCAGTCGGCAGACGTCGCGCACGTCGTTGGCAATGGCGGTCAGACGCGCTGGCGTCAGCAGCAGTCGGTCGAGCAGCGACTCTTTCATGCCGCTTTCACGCGCGGCCGCCATGTCGAGTTCGTTAGCCTGAATAATGCTCTGGCTGTTGGCCTCAAGCATGTCGGCAATCAGCATCAGCGCCGCGTTCTTCTGCGCAGTACTCAATGTAGAAAGCTGGTAGGAAGCCTGTCTGGCGGCCTTACCCATTTGCTCCAACATAATAACTCCTTAACTTACGATCATATCGTCGCGGTGAACGGCAACAGGACCGTACTCATATCCGAGGATATCGCTTATCTGCTGAGAGTGATGACCGGCAATCATACGCATTGCATCACTGTTATAGCGGCTCACGCCGTGCGCCAGGTCACGTCCCGACAGGTTGCGGATGCGGATCACTTCGCCGCGCGAGAAGTCACCCTTCACGTCGCGGATGCCTTTTGGCAGCAGTGAGCTTCCACGTTCCAGCATGGCGGCAACGGCACCGTCGTCGACGGTGATTTCACCCGCAGGGGGCGCACCGAAGATCCAGCGTTTACGGTTCTCCAGCGGGGTTTCCATCGCGTGGAAACGGGTACCGACAGAGTGACCGGCAATCACGTCACCGACCACGCCCGGCAGGCTGCCAGCGGCGATGATGGTATCGATGCCCGCACGGCAGGCGATGTCGGCAGCCTGAAGCTTGGTTGCCATGCCGCCAGTGCCGAGTCCGGAAACGCTGTCGCCGGCGATACCACGCAGGGCGTCGTCAATTCCCCTCACCTCGCGGATAAGCTCTGCGTCAGGGTTGGTGCGCGGATCGGCGGTAAACAGGCCGGGCTGATCGGTCAGCAACAGCAGTTTATCTGCACCCGCGAGAATAGCGGCCAGTGCAGAAAGATTGTCGTTATCGCCTACTTTAATCTCGGCGGTGGCAACGGCGTCATTCTCGTTGATCACCGGTACGATATGATTATCGAGCAGCGCATTCATGGTGTCGCGGGCATTCAGAAAACGCTCGCGATCTTCGAGATCGGCACGGGTCAGCAGCATCTGCCCGACGTGGATCCCATAGATCGAGAACAGCTGTTCCCACAGTTGGATCAAACGGCTTTGACCTACCGCCGCCAGCAGCTGCTTGGAGGCGATGGTGGCGGGGAGTTCGGGGTAGCCAAGGTGCTCGCGTCCGGCTGCAATCGCGCCAGAGGTGACGATAACAATACGATGCCCTGCCGCGTGTTGCTGAGCGCACTGGCGCACCAGTTCAACAATGTGGGCACGGTTAAGGCGGCGTGAGCCACCGGTGAGCACGCTGGTGCCCAGTTTTACAACCAACGTTTGGCTGCCACTCATAATCTTTCTGCCATTTGTCTTGAATTAAAGAATCGAAAGGACGTATGCCGTCACTATGCTGTCTTTTTAACAGTTGGGGCGCGTTATGCCAACTGACATAACGCTAAATAATGACATACAAATTGGATAGAGCGAAATCCAGCTTTATGCGGGAAGCTTGATGGGGTCTTTGGGGAGTTCTTCTGCGGGTTCGAGCTTGAGTTCCATTTCCACAATCATCGCGTTCAGGTTCTTATAAAAATCCTGCAGCGTGGTTTCAAGCTTCTCCATCACTTCAGTATTTTTAATCTGTTGAGCTTTCCAATTACCATCCTTGTCGAATAGGCCATATTCGTAAACATAGGTAAAACGGTCGCTTTCAGCCTGCAGCTCAATCCACCATCCCCAGAATTCACGTTTCTCGGGTGCTGGCTTCACGTTAACGCAAACTGCCAGACAATCGAAGAAGAAACGCTCGTTCTCGCATTTCGCTTCGCGGATATAAGGGCCTAACGTGCCGAAACGTTTCATCAGTCTGCTTTTAGGATGACCACTTGGTAACGTCATGTACAACCTCCTTATGTAGACCCACATTTGTAGCAAACCGTTAAGAATTAGCAATCTATTTGTTATTCAATTTTTAGTTTCAACCACTGGCAAATATCTTTTAGCGCCTTGTCATAGCCGCCATACAGCGGCTTTGAGGGGATAGCAATAACCTTGCCGTCGGGGCTGGAATCCGCTATCAGCCTCGATTCTTCTTTCGGACTGAAGGGATCGTTGTCCCAATAACAGGACAGCATCGGCACCGGCGTTCGTCGGCCCAGCAGTCCCTGCATTTTCAGAGAATACCGATTCAGCTCCACCTTGAGCGCCGCGTCACTGGCGTAATGCATGCCGATGCGGCTCGCCAGCACGTCCATATACATATCGGGGATACGTTTTTGGCAGGCGCTGTCGGTGAGCATCTGATGGACGATAGGCCCAAGACAGGCAACCGCCTTGATGCGGCGTGGCTCAAGATAAGCAAGCCGCACGGCCACGTTGCCGCCGAAACGAGTACCAAAGACGGCGATGCGCGTCGCGTTCACCCACGGAATTTTATCCAGCCGAGTCAGCACCTGCTGATGTAACGCGCTGGTGTCCTGCGTCAGTTTGGCGTGCGCCGAGAATCCGACCGATGGCATGTCGATAGTAATCATTGCGATACCGAGCGGTGCCAGGTAGCTGCGGAACAGGCGGTGATAATCGCTCTGTAAGGCATCCAGCCCACCGCAAACCAGTACGGCGGGAAAGGGGGCTTCACCCTGATTCGGCAAATGAACAAATCCGACGATAGGCTTAGTCCCTTCAACCGGCAGAGAAAACTCTTTCAGTTTATAGCTCGACCCCTCGGCAGATTGCTCGAAGGCCTTATTGCCCAAGACCTCGGCCTGCTCGGCGAGTGCATCACCTTTAATGTGCGGATAACCGGCAATGCTGTAAAAGTTGGCGGCCTTTAGCCAATACTCGCTGGCCTTTTCGGCGTGCGGCTCTTCCTGTGCTTTCTTCTGCCAAAACATTGCCTGATTCGACCACTCGTAGATCCAGTTGCCGCCGCGATAACCGACCACGGTATCGAGCAGCTGGGCGTCGGTTCGCTCGGCGGTCGAAACGGCAATGCGGGACAAGACCTCTTCAACCTCAAGGGGATCAATACCGCGCCACAGCCACATCAGGCGGTTAATTATCCTGTACCAGCAAGGTGCCGAGTCTCCTTCGAGCGCAGAATGGACAGTGGGCGAGGAATGACGATCGGATCGCGCGACCAGCGTGGAAGTCTCAGGATATTTAAATCTTGGTTTGAACAGTTTTTCAGAAAGATTCGTGGGCGCCATAACAGTTAACTTCCTCTTTTGGCAGATGAGAAGGCGCGGGCGCACCCTCCCCAGCCTCGGATTATAACAAAGTCTGGCGAAGTCGTATCAGGACCTAAATCAAAAACGCCCGCAGAGGCGGGCGTTTGGCGCGATTAAGATTCTCCCGCTTAACGGGGATTACTTACCTGCGATAGGTGGAACGAAGACGACGCCCATATCCCATGGCTGTTCGATCCAGGTGTTTTGTGGGATATCTACCACATAATCATCAACCAGCGGACGACCAGCCGGTTTTGCGAACACGGTCACGAAATGAGCTTTGGGATACATTTCACGGATAGCCTGCGCGGTACCCCCGGTATCAACCAGATCGTCAATTACGATAAAGCCTTCGCCATCGCCTTCTGCACGCTTAAGGACGTGCATTTCACGCTGATTGTCGTGGTCATAGCTGGAGATGCACACGGTATCAACGTGACGGATGTTTAACTCACGAGCCAGCAACGCTGCTGGAACCAGGCCACCACGGCTAACGGCAATAATGCCGGTCCATTGTTCTACCGGCAGCAGGCGCTTAGCCAACGTGCGGGCGTGAATTTGCAGCATGTCCCAAGTTACAACGTACTTTTCGCTCATTTTTTAACTCTCAAGATAGGGATCCCCAGCCTTTAAGATTAACGGCTTTTAAAAAATTTATTCAGGGAAAAATTGTTGCGCGAGATTATAGTGAGTCCTGCGGCTAAAAACCAGCGGTTATCCCGTACGCAAAGGCCAAAATTAGCGAATTATCCCCTTTGCCTATCGCGCACAGCGCCGGAGAAAGTGCTATTCTGTCGGCCATCTCGTCACATCTTTTGACCATCCAAAACCGGGAGACTCACAGTGTCTGAACTGTCTCAACTTTCTCCACAACCGTTGTGGGATATTTTTGCTAAAGTTTGCTCTATTCCTCATCCTTCTTATCATGAAGAAGAGCTGGCAAAACACATTGTAGACTGGGCCGCCGAACAAGGTATCCATGCAGAGCGCGACCAGGTGGGCAATATCCTGCTGCGCAAGCCCGCAACGGCAGGCATGGAAAACCGTAAACCAGTTGTGCTGCAAGCGCACCTTGACATGGTTCCACAAAAAAACAACGACACCGTTCATGACTTCCTGAAAGATCCTATTCAGCCCTACGTTGATAACGGCTGGGTTAAAGCACGCGGCACCACGCTGGGAGCCGATAACGGCATCGGTCTGGCGTCTGCTCTGGCAGCACTGGTTGATAAAAGCGTTGAGCACGGCCCGCTGGAAGTGCTGCTGACCATGACCGAAGAAGCCGGTATGGATGGCGCATTTGGACTCCAGCCAAACTGGCTGCAGGCTGAAATTCTGATCAACACCGACTCGGAAACCGAGGGTGAGATCTACATGGGTTGCGCCGGGGGTATCGACTTTATCACCACCCTGCCTCTGCAACGTGAAGCGGTACCGGCGGGTTTCACTCCGTTGAAGCTGACGCTGAAAGGCCTGAAAGGCGGCCACTCCGGTGCTGAAATTCACCTGGGTCTGGGCAACGCTAACAAGCTGCTGGCCCGTTTCCTGTGCGAACATGCCGAGAAACTGAACGTACGTCTGCTGGACTTCACCGGCGGCACGCTGCGTAACGCCATCCCGCGCGAAGCTATCGCGCAGTTGGCCGTTCCAGCCGACAAGGTCGAAGCGTTCAAAGCTGCCGCTGATGAATTCCTGGCAACCGTACAGTTTGAACTGGCGGCCGTTGAGAAAAACATCAAGCTGTTGGTTGAAGACTTCGCAACCAGCACCCAAGCGCTGAATAAAGACAGCCAGAGCCGTTTCCTGGGCCTGCTGAACGCGACGCCAAACGGCGTGATCCGCATGAGCGATGACGTAAAAGGCGTAGTTGAAACCTCCCTCAACGTTGGCGTTGTTACGATGAAAGAAGGCGAAGCAGAAATCATCTGCCTAATTCGTTCTCTTATCGATAGCGGTAAAGACTACGTGGTGAGCATGCTGACTTCCGTAGGCCAGCTGGCGGGCGCAATCACCAAGCCGAAAGGCGGCTATCCAGGCTGGAAACCCGATCCGGAATCACCGGTGATGGCGCAGGTTCGCGAAATCTATCAGGGTCTGTTCAATAAAACCCCGAACATCATGGTTATCCACGCAGGCCTGGAATGTGGTCTGTTCAAGAAGCCTTATCCGGAGATGGATATGGTCTCGATTGGGCCGACCATTACCGGACCTCACTCGCCGGATGAGCAAGTGCACATCGGCAGCGTTGACCTGTATTGGCAGCTGTTGACGGCGCTGCTGAAGGCAATTCCAGAACGCGGTTAATTTCTAAAATGCGTCAATCCCCATTAGATTTCAGGCAGCAAGTGCGTTGGCTGCGTGAAGGATGATGGGGATTTTTATTCCCAGGGTAATAAAAGCTGCCGTTCTATTTGCGGATCCTGTAGCGTGACGTGCAGTCCGACCAGCCTGACGCCTCGCCCTCCCCGACGCATTTCCCAGGCTTCTCTCGCCACCTTGAGCAAATCATCTTTATTGAGTATCGGCCAGACATGCTCCTGCGTCGTTTGCTGAAAATCATGGAATTTGAGTTTAACGCCCTGACGCGCGATACGCAGACTGGGGCTCACGCGGGTCAAACGCGTCTCAAGCTCGGGATATAAACGCTCAATCAGCGCCACACAGCTTTCCCAGTCGTGAATATCTTCCGCCAGTGTACGTTCGACGCCGACCGATTTACGCAGGCGCTCAGCTGAAATCTCACGTTCGTCGATTCCCTGACAGCGCTCCCAAAGTACCCGACCAAACTTGCCAAACCTTTTCAGCAACAGCGCCACATCATAGCGCTGTACATCCCCACAGGTGATAAGCCCCTGCTCTTCGAGTTTGGCCGCCGTGACTTTCCCAACGCCAGGAATTTTAGCCAGCGGCAGATCTTGCAAAAAATCGGCCACCTTGTCCGGCGTGATGACGAACTGTCCGTTGGGCTTGTTCAGATCAGAGGCGATTTTCGCTAAAAATTTGATGGGCGCAATACCCGCCGACGCGGTGAGATTAAGCTCGTCGGAAATGGCCTGGCGGATCTCGCTGGCAATCAGCGTCGCCGAGCCGCTACAGTGCGGGCTGTTGGTGACGTCGAGATAGGCTTCGTCGAGAGAAAGCGGTTCAATCAGCGGAGTATAACGAGAGAAAATCTGCCGAATATGCCGCGACGCTTCTTTATAGGCTTCCCCCCTGCCGGGAATGACTTTTAGATGCGGACACAGCTTGAGTGCCATCGCGGTGGACATGGCACTGTGTACGCCGTAGCGTCGCGCCGGATAGTTCGCGGTGCTTATCACCCCACGCCGCTCTTTACTGCCGCCGATGGCCAGCGGGATATCGCGCAGTGAGGGATCGTCGCGCATTTCAACGGCGGCGAAAAAGCAGTCCATGTCGACGTGAATGATCTTGCGCATAGCCCCCCTCCGCTTTCTGATAACTGTATAAGTATACAGTGAGCTTACCAAATCTCAAGCCTTCACCGCGGGCTATTAATCGCTTTAATTTAGCTTAATTTGTGGGAGTTTTGTAAAAAGCTGCAAATAAAGGCTTTTTTTAGCCCGTTATAGAAATAAATTACATTTCTTACCATTGATAAAAAATTAATCAGTATTAAGATGGCTGCGTTCAAGGTTAGTGAATATCAGTGGCAGTCCGCGACGTCTGGTTTGCGGATAATAAATAATAGAGTTGTATATAAAGCAGGATTAAGAATGGTCAGAATCGCGCTGCTGCTTGCGATGCTTTTCAGTTTGCCCTTTTTTGCCGTGAGCACCGCTGTCGCCAGCGAACAGGTCCCGGTTGAGAGTGGTGTTAAACAGCAATTATTAGGTTCACCCGTTTATATTCAGATATTTAAGCAAGAGCGTACTCTCGAACTCTATGCCAAAGTCGAAGATAAATTCCAGCTAGTGGGTGCGTATCGCATTTGTGATTTTTCAGGTGGATTAGGCAACAAACGTCGTGAAGGCGATTTTAAAAGCCCAGAAGGTTTTTATAACATCGATATTCATCACTTGAAGCCAGACAGCCGTTTCTATCGCGCTATTAATATCGGCTTCCCGAATGATTATGACCGCGCTCAGGGTTATTCAGGTAAATATCTGATGATCCACGGTAACTGTCTTTCTATCGGCTGCTATGCAATGACCGATGCCTACATGAATGTGATTTATAACTACGTTCAGGCGGCGTTCGACAATGGTCAGCGCAACGTTGAAATTAGCATCTACCCGTTCAAGATGACCGACTCCAACATGCAGTTGCACAGAGGCTCTTACTACATCAATTTCTGGCGTCAGCTGCAGCCTGGCTATGCCTACTTCCAGAAATACCACCAGCCGCCGAGCGTTTCAGTGATCAACGGCAATTACGTGGTTAATCAGTCACAGGCCTTGACGCCACAGCCTTCACAGCTGGCGTTCGCCACAGTGAAATAATGCAAACTCGCCTGGAGCAATCTTGTTCCAGGTTTCATTGCCCGTCAGCGGCTGGGTCGCAATGACCGTGACAACATCATCCGGCGTCGTCTGCTGCTGAAAATCAATTTCCACGTCCTGATCCAACAGTGTCGCCTTGCCAAAGGGGGCACGACGGGTTATCCAGTGAAGATTGGTCGAGCAGTACGCCATCACAAAATGCCCATCCGACAACAGCATATTAAACACGCCCTTCTGACGTAGCTCATCCGCCAGTGAGGCAATATAGCGAAACACCGACGGCCAACTGCGCGGCGTGCGCGGATAACGTTGGGTTAATTTGTGCAGCAGCCAGCAGAATGCGTATTCGCTGTCGGTTTGTCCGACCGGGCGCAAGGTGCCGGTGTCTAGCTGGCGATAACCTCGCAGCTGGCCGTTGTGCGCATAAGTCCAGTTACGGCCCCATAGCTCGCGGGTAAACGGATGGGTGTTTTCCAGTGAGACTTCACCGCGATTAGCCTGACGGATATGCGAGATGACAGCCAGAGACTTGATCGGGTATTCCTGCACCAGGCGGGCAATGGGCGAATTAAAGCTGGGCTGTGGATCTTTAAAAGTTCGGCAGCCGTTACCTTCATAAAAGGTAATACCCCAGCCGTCTTTATGTGGACCAGTAAGCCCCCCACGCTGCACCAACCCGGTAAAGCTGAAGCAAATATCGGTAGGGACATTTGCACTCATCCCGAGCAGTTCGCACATCGCCAGTCTCCTTAACTTTCACATTGGAATAATAAAACCTGCCTGAGCAAGCTTATTATTCCGCCATCTCTTTTTCGATTAATAATATCAGGATATGGATGATTTTGATGTGAATTTCCTGCACGCGATCGGCGTAACCGAAGTGTGGAACGCGGATTTCAACATCGGCACCCAGTGACGCCATTTTACCGCCGTCTTTGCCGGTGAGGGTAATCACTTTCATGCCTTTGGCTTTCGCGGTTTCCAGCGCCTTGATGACGTTACCGGAATTACCTGAAGTAGAGATGCCCAGCAGCACGTCGCCTTTTTGGCCTACGGCTTCAAGATAGCGGGAGAAGATGTATTCATAACCGAAATCGTTGCTGACACAGGAGATGTGACTGACGTCGGAAATGGCGATCGCTGGATAGCCGGGACGATTGTCGCGATAACGACCGGTCAGCTCTTCGGCGAAGTGCATCGCGTCGCAGTGTGAGCCGCCGTTGCCGCAGGACAGCACTTTGCCACCGGCCTTGAAGGAGTCAGCAATCAATTTTGCAGCGCGCTGAATAGACGCAATGTTGTTCTCGTCGCTGATGAATTTATTAAGAACTTCAGCAGCTTCGTTAAGTTCAGTACGAATGATATCCAGGTACATGGCAGCCTCTTATCGTTTCTGTTGCCGCGGGTTAACCGAGCATTGAATTGTTTTGCCGTGCAGTGTAGCGGAAAGCCGAAAAAGCGAGAAGTCTTCCAGCCGTCCCAAATAAGATACTTTACGCTTTTGACACATCGTGCTGCGACTTTGTGACGTAAGTTGTAATTAGGATGTAAACGCGTTGATAAAGCCTTTCGCTTGGACTAAAACCATAGTATCCACTCAACAGGTCAGACCTCCTACAACTCAGGAGTTTTACTATGATGGTTCTTAGCATTGTTGCCCTACTGGTTCTTATTGGAGCCTTGTTTTATCACCGCATCAACCTGCCGGCGAGCAGCGCTATTCTGCTGGTCTACACTGCCGCAATGGCCTTTTTAGGCCTGTGGACCCCTTGGCTCCTGCTGCCGCTGGTGATTATTTTGCTGCCTTTGAATGTGCTGCCGCTGCGCCGCGCCCTGTTCTCACGCGCTGCGCTGCGCAGTTTCCGTAAGGTCATGCCGAGCATGTCGCGCACAGAGAAGGAAGCGATTGAGGCCGGTACAACCTGGTGGGAAGGCGATTTGTTCAGCGGCACGCCCGACTGGAAGAAATTGCATGATTATCCTCAGCAAACGCTGACCGAAGAAGAACAACGCTTCATTGACGGCCCGGTTGAGGAAGCTTGCCGCATGGCAAATGACTTCCAGATTACTCACGAGCTGGCAGACTTGCCGCCCGAACTGTGGGCCTATCTGAAAGAGCATCGCTTCTTCGCGATGATCATTAAAAAAGAGTACGGCGGCCTCGAGTTTTCAGCCTACGCTCAGGCGCGTGTGCTGCAAAAACTGGCGGGCGTTTCCGGCATTCTGGCTATCACCGTGGGTGTCCCTAACTCCCTCGGCCCAGGCGAACTGCTGCAACACTACGGCACCGACGAGCAGAAAAATCACTATCTGCCTCGCCTGGCCAAAGGTCTTGAAATACCTTGCTTCGCATTGACCAGCCCTGAGGCAGGGTCAGATGCTGGCGCTATCCCAGATTTCGGCGTGGTGTGCATGGGCGAATGGCAGGGTAAACAGGTTCTCGGTATGAAACTGACCTGGAACAAACGCTATATCACCTTGGCACCTATCGCTACGGTGCTGGGGCTGGCCTTCAAACTGAAAGACCCTGACCATCTGCTGGGCGACGTCGAGGAACTTGGCATTACCTGTGCGCTGATTCCGACCGATACTCAAGGGGTAGAAATTGGCCATCGCCACTTCCCGCTGAATATTCCGTTCCAGAACGGTCCTACCCGCGGTAACGGTATTTTCGTGCCGATCGATTACATTATTGGCGGGCCAAAAATGGCCGGTCAGGGCTGGCGTATGCTGGTTGAATGTCTGTCGGTCGGTCGCGGTATTACCTTGCCGTCCAACTCTACCGGTAGCCTGAAATCACTGGCTGTTGCCACCGGTGCCTACGCCTACATTCGCCGTCAGTTCAAACTGCCGATTGGTAAAATGGAAGGTATTGAGGAGCCACTGGCCCGCATCGCCGGTAACGCCTATGTGATGGACGCCGCCGCAACGCTGATTACTAACGGTATTATGCTCGGGGAAAAACCCGCCGTGCTGTCGGCTATTGTGAAATACCACTGTACCCATCGCGGTCAGCGCGCGGTAATGGACGCCATGGATATCACCGGCGGTAAAGGTATTATGCTCGGTAACAGTAACTTTGTTGCCCGCTCGTATCAGGGGGCTCCAATAGCCATTACCGTTGAGGGCGCAAACATCCTCACCCGCAGTATGATAATCTTTGGACAAGGCGCAATTCGCTGCCATCCTTACGTGCTCAAAGAGATGGCTGCGGCCGAGAGCAACGACCTCAACGCCTTTGACCGTGCGCTGTTTGGTCATATTGGACACGTCGGCAGCAATAAGGTGCGCAGCCTGTGGCTGGGACTGACGCATGGCCGCACCAGCCGTGCGCCGGTGAACGATGCGACACGTCGCTATTACCAGCATATCAATCGATTGAGTGCCAACCTGGCGCTGCTTTCCGATATCTCGATGGGCGTGCTCGGCGGCAGTCTGAAACGCCGTGAACGTATCTCGGCACGCCTTGGCGATATCCTTAGCCAGCTTTATCTGGCAACGGCGACGCTAAAACGTTATGACGAAGAGGGCCGCATCGAGGCTGACCTGCCGCTGGTACATTGGGGCGTGCAAGACTGTCTAAATCAGGCTGAAACGGCCATCGCCGATCTGCTGCGCAACTTCCCGAACGGCTTTATTGCGGCGGTGATGACGATGATTATTTTCCCACTTGGCCGCGTGCATCGTGCACCGTCTGACCTGCTTGACCACCAGCTGGCGCGCATTCTTCAGGTACCGTCTGCGACCCGTAGCCGTATCGCGCGGGGTCAATATCTGACCCCAAGCGAGCATAACCCGGTGGGTCAGATGGAGCAGGCATTGGCCGATATTATCGCCGCCGAACCGGTACATAAAAGACTGTGTGATGCGATGGGTAAAAAACTGTCGTTTACCCGTCTGGACAAGCTGGCACAAATGGGGATGGACGCCGGTCATTTGAGCGCCGATGACGCCCGCATTCTGGCTCGCGCCGAGGAAAGCCGCCTGCGCTCGATTAACGTCGACGAGTTTGAGGCCGACCAGCTGGCACAGCAAAAACCTGAGAAAAAAGAACAGGAAAAGCCGTCAACTCAACATATTGAAGCGGCTTGACCTCCCCTCTTGATCCGAGCACAGTGACGTCACTGACTCAGGCTTGGGTGATGTAACATAAAACTTGCTGGAAAGGCCGCTGACCGGACCCGCACAAAAAAACCGCCATCAGGCGGTTTTTTTGTGGGCGGTATTCTCAGGAAAAAATCAGAGAACAATCAGCCTTTCTTCGGACGCACACGCATGGTCAGGCCTTTCAGGAAGTAGCGCAGAACCTGATCGCCGCACGGGCGGTAATTCTTGTGGCCTTCCTTACGGAAGAACGCGCTCAGCTCACCTTCAGACACTTTGAAATCTGCGGCCGCAAGAATGGCCTGCAAATCTTCAGTTTTCAGCTCAAAGGCAACGCGCAGCTTTTTCAGCATCACGTTGTTGGTGACGCGCTTTTCAACTTCCGGAGCGGGGAAGCGATCGTCTTTACCACGTTTGAAGAAAATCAGACCGTTCAGGAAGTTTGCCATCACTTCATCAGGGCAAACCATATAGTCCGCTTCGTCTTCTTTTTTCAGATAACGCGACATCACCGCTGGAGTAATGATGGTTCCGGTAGACGCCAAAATCTCAATCAGCCTGCCTTCGCTCAGATCGAGCATGTAGCGAACGCTGCGCAAGACATCGTTATTCATCATAATTCTGTATTCCCGTGTGGGTTAGTTGGTAAACCGAGGAACTGCACTGGGTTTACCCGCTGGCACCTCGTAGCCGGGCATTATACAAGTCTGCGGCGCAAGTGCCCCTTCTTTCTGATGACTTATTTGACACGCCGCGCACCCTGAAGGGGTTCGCGGCGTTTTTAGGCGAAACAGAGAGGAAAATCTAGCCGTTTTGGCGAATGCGGGCGATTAGCGCTTCGATATCGTTAATCTGCGGTGCGGTGATGATCAACCATTGGCCCAGGCTTACCGCGTGGCGCTGGCAATCATGACGCATCTCGTCATCGCGAATGTTTTTGAGGTCAGCAATCTGTGAGAAACCAATAGTGCGACGAATAAGCTCCGATCCACAGTAACCTACGGCGTCGTGCCAGATTTGCTGCAAGAAATGCTCGGCATAACCCGGTACTTTAAACACGACGTCCTGCGTTTTATCACGCGCCAACTGTAGGAAACGTTCGGAGAAACTCAACCAAAGGTCACGCAGCTCCTGTAGGCGTTGCTCACGTCCGTCGGCGGCTTCACGGGTGGCGACCAGTCCCGGCAACGCACAGTAGTTGAGCAGCAGATTTCCCATCGCAGAGCCTGGATCAAAGCCGATTGGGCCGTAGAAGCCAAATTCGGCGTCGATGACTTTCAGACTGCCTTCGGCCACAAAAATCGAACCACTGTGTACATCGCCGTGCAGCAGGGCTTCGGCATTGCTGAGGAACCGCTGCTTGAGCGAAGCCACCGCAAGACGCAACGTCATGTCGGCCTGCAATGCATCAACCTCAGGCTTGAGGGCCGGCTCAAAGCGGTTACGCTCGTGTTCGATATAAGGATCGGTGAAGAACAGATCTTCGGTTATCAGACAAAGCTCAGGGTTAAGGAAGCGACCGACTTCTGATTTTTTCTTCTGGGCATCCTGATAAAGATCTGAAGTGTGGAACAGTGTCTGAGCCAGATATTCACCCAGTTGGCTGGCCGCCTGAGGATAGTATTTTCCCTTCACCAGCTCGCCGCGCCAGATAAGATGGTCGGAGAGATCTTCCTGTACCATGACCGCCAACTCCGGGTCATGATGCAGGACTTTCACGGTGTGCTGTGGGCAGTATTCAGCGTGCACAATCAGGGTTTCTGCTTCTATACGCGAGCGGTCGATAGTCAGCGGCCAGGATTCACCTACACAGCGCACATAGGGCAGCGCCTGCTTCACAATGACGCGGCTCACGCCTGCGGTATCGCGAATTTTGAACACCAGATTCAGGTTACCGTCACCGACCTCTTCGGCGCTGACTAACGATTGCGGGTCTTCAACGCCACCAAACTGGCGGGCGTACTCTACGGCATCTGCGGCGCTAAACGTGTAATAACGTGACATCCTAACCTCTCGTAATCTTTCTTATACAACCCGACTTGTTTTATTGTGAAACTGAATTCTATTGACCCAAAGCATATAGCCATAAAAGCATTTAGACGTCTATACATCCGAAACTTATGTTGGCAGAATAAGCAGCCAGATGCAACCGCGCAACAGGGATTTAAATCACAATGCAGACTCTTACCACCACCAGTTTACGTATCCGCAAAAGTCAGCTGTGGATATTGGACCAGCAGGCCCTGCCGCAGCGCGCCGAGTGGCACCTCTGCCGCAGCGTTGACGACCTCGTGGGGCACATCCACGCCCTGCGCGTTCGCGGTGCACCGCTGATTGGTTTATCCGCCAGCCTGCTGCTTGCCCAGCTCGCAGAAGAAGGCATGCCGGTTGCGGATCTGCATAAAGCACTGATAACGCTACGCGAGTCACGCCCGACGGCGGTAAATCTGATGAATAATCTCGACCGCATGAAAGTGGCACTGGAGCAGCGCTTTCACGTCCCGGCGATGGTTCAGGAAGCCGAAGGTCTGGTCGGTGAAGACCGCGAGCTTTGCAGCCGGATTGCCAATAATGGCGCGGCGCTGGTGACGCAAGGTAGCCGTCTGCTGACCCACTGCAACACCGGGGGGCTAGCCACTGCGGGCGTTGGCACGGCGCTCGGCGTTATCCACCGCGCACATCAGCAGGGAAAGGTGTCGCAGGTATGGGTCGATGAAACGCGTCCTTTATTGCAGGGCGGTCGACTGACGGCCTGGGAATTGGGCGAGCTCGGCATTCCCTATAAGCTGATTTGTGATTCGATGGCGGCCAGCCTAATGGCCAAGCGGCAGGTCGATGCCGTGTGGGTCGGCGCCGACCGCATTGCGGCCAACGGCGACGTCGCCAACAAGATTGGCACCTACAGTCTGGCGGTACTGGCTCGCTATCACGGTATTCCTTTCTATGTCGCCGCGCCGCATACGACGCACGATCCACACTGTCCGAACGGCGATGCCATCCCCATCGAGCAGCGCGCAGCCAAAGAAGTGACTGGCGTATCGGGCAGTTTTGGCGACGTGCAGTGGGCACCGGTCGATGCTGACGTCTATAACCCGGCGTTTGACGTTACGCCTGCCGAGCTTATCAGTGGGTGGGTGTTGGACAGTGGCGTGGTGACGCCGGCACAGGTGGCAGAAGGGATCTTTAAACGCAAATTTGATTAAGCCCGGCCAAGATTAGGGTTGAGAGACAAGAGATGACACCTTCCCCTGTTGTCTCTCACCCATTTAGGCGGTGCGCCAGCCGAAAATGGCCGTATTACTCCCCCATTCTCGGATAGGCATCGGCTATCTTGTCGCCGGTGAAGTGCGCCACCCAGCCTTCTTGATTGTCAAAAACGCGAATCGCGGTAAACGACGGTGAACCGCCCATATCAAACCAGTGACGCGTGTTGGCAGGGACCGAAATCAGGTCATTCTTTTCACAGAGGATTTGGAAAATCTTGCCGTTGAGATGCAGACAGAATAACCCCGCGCCCTCGACAAAGAAGCGCACCTCATCTTCGCCATGGGTATGCTCGGACAGGAATTTGCTGCGTAACGCTTCGCGCTGTTCGTGGTCAGGGCGCATGCTGATAACGTCCCAGCTCTGATAGCCTTTCTCCGCCACCAGCTTATTGATTTCGCGCTGATAGGCCTCGATAACCTGCTCCGGCTGCGGATTGCTGCCGAGCTCACGGTCAGCCTGCCAGCGTTCGAATCGGACATCAATCTTCTTGAGCTCGGCGGCGATCGCCTCCCCGTCGCGGCTTTCCCAGATAGGGGCCGAAGGGTCGCTGTCGCTGAAAATGGTCAGTGCACTCATTGCAAACTCCTGGTCAGTGGATCAGTCAATCACAACCTGATCAAAACGGTTAACCTGCTTGTGGTCACTCTGCTCGTCTGGCTCATCGCGAATCAGCTGGCACGTATTCCAGCCCGCTTCGCGCGCAGCGTCCAGCTCCTGGCGAATGTCTGATAAAAAGAGGATATCCTGCGCCGGCAGCAGCAGCTGTTCGGCTATATTCTGATAGGACGTCACCTCGCGCTTGGCCCCCACGCGAGTGTCGAAATAGTCGGTGAACAGCGGCAGAAGGTCGCCCTCTTCACTGTAGCCAAACAGCAGCTTTTGCGCGTCGACCGAGCCAGATGAGTAAACAAACAGCTTGATGCCCTGCTGCTGCCACTGCACCAGCTGCGGTACAACGTCGGGATAAACGTGCCCTCGGAAATCCCCTGCGGTATAACCGGTGCGCCAGATAATACCTTGCAGCGTTTTCAGCGCCGGGGATTTCTCGTCCTTGTCCATGTAGACGTAGAGCTGATCGACCAGTTCGACGATTTCAGCCTGCGGTTCATTAATCTCTTCACGCAGCGCATCCAATGCCTGCAATACTTCCAGGTCTTGCCCATGGCGGGTGATAAAATCGGCCAACCGGGCACGAGCATAGGGGAACAGCACCTGATGCACGAAGCGGATGTCGGTCGTTGTCCCTTCAATATCAGTCACAATGGCACGGATCATTTGGCCTCCAACAGGCGAAGTTGCAGTTCACACTGGAATAAAAACTCCAGTCCCTCCAGATGACGGCGCGCCTCGGCGACATTTTTGCCCCAGCAGGTCAGGCCGTGTCCGCGGACCAGAAAACCATAGTGTAGCGGATGTGACTGGGCCCATTGAGCTATCTCTGCGGCCAGCGCAGGAATATCCTGACTATTGTCGAAAATGGGAATAACCACCTCGTCGAGGTGCGTACGCTGACCCGCCAGCGACTTCTGCATTTCATACCCCTGCAACACCAGGCCGTTGCTGTGCTCAACGCGAGACAGCACGGTCGAGTTTACCGAGTGGGTGTGCAATACCGCACCCACTTCAGGATACAGTCCGTAAATCAGCGTATGCAAACCGGTTTCAGCAGAGGGTATTCTGCCGCTCGGCACGTGGTTGGTGGCAATCTCTACCTGCAGAAAATCATCGGCGGTCAGTTGCCCTTTGTCCTTACCCGATTCAGTAATAAGGCAGTGGCTGTCACCGTCGCGCACGGACATATTGCCGCCGGTAGCCGGGCACCAGCCTTTTTCACCAATCCAGTGGCAGGCCGCAAGTAGAGCATCAAGAGGATTATTTTCGGTCATTATTTTTCCTGAAAACCGTGCGTTTATGAGGGGGTCCGTGCCGCGCTTTCTGACTGATTATTCTGTTTCGCTCTGAGCTAGATGATTGCGCTATTTAGCCGTTTAAACATCTAAGCGTCTCGATTGCCAAATATTATCATCGTGCGGTAGTATCAACCAATAGGTATCGACAATTTTGCTATCGGCAAACCTCACCACATTACGATTTTTATCGCTTTCAAGGCGACTGGAGCAAGAAAATCCATGAGTACTGTAGCACTGATCCCACAGAGTAAACTCCCGGCGTTAGGCACCAATATTTTCTCGCAGATGAGTGCGCTGGCGCAAAAACACAACGCTATCAACCTGTCTCAGGGTTTTCCCGATTTTGATGGGCCAGAGTACCTGCGTCAACGCCTGAGCGTGCACGTGGCGGAAGGCTCGAACCAGTACGCGCCAATGACCGGCACCGCCGCATTGCGTAACGCTATTGTCGATAAAACCGAGCAGGCCTACGGCTACCGTCCTGACGCCGAAACGGACATCACCATTACCTCTGGCGCAACCGAGGCCCTGTACATCGCGATAACAGCACTGGTATCGCCGGGTGATGAAGTGATCAGCTTTGATCCAAGCTATGACTGTTACGCACCCGCCGTTCAGCTGGCAGGCGGCGTGAGCAAGCGTATCCAGCTTCTGCCGCCAGAGTTTAGGGTCGATTGGTCAAAGCTTGCCGACCAGATTACCGACCGCACCAAAGTTATCATCATTAATACTCCACACAACCCGACCGCCACCGCCTGGAGCGAACAAGACGTCGAGCGCCTGTGGCAGATAGTCGCCGAGCGCAATATTTTCGTAATAAGCGATGAAGTCTACGAGCACATCTGCTTCGCCAAAGACGGCCACGCCAGCGTATTGCGCCACCCCCAGTTGCGCCAGCGCGCCATCACCGTGTCGTCCTTCGGCAAGACCTTCCACATGACCGGTTGGCGCGTGGGCTATTGCCAGGCGCCGGCGGCCATTAGCGCCGAGCTGCGCAAGATTCACCAGTTCCTGACCTTCGCCATCACCACGCCGGTACAGCTTGCCTTAGCGGACATGCTGCGCGAGCACCCAGAACACTGGCAGGCGCTGCCAGAGTTTTATCAGGCCAAACGCGACCGTCTGGCACAGGGGCTGGCAAAAAGCCGCCTCAAGGTATTGCCAAGCGAAGGCACCTATTTCCTGCTGGTCGATTACAGTGAAGTCTCTGATTTGGATGACGTTGCATTCTGTCAGTGGTTGGTTGAACATGTGGGTGTGGCTGCAATACCGCTTTCGGTATTCTGCGCCGATCCTTTCCCACATAAACTGATCCGCCTGTGCTTCGCCAAGAAAGAAGCCACGCTGGACGCCGCTGCGGAGCGCCTGTGTCAACTTTAAAACTGTCGGTATTACAACAGCCGCTGGTCTGGCTGGACGGTGAAGCCAACCTGAGCCATTTTGACTCACTGCTGGGGCCGTTGATTAATCGTGACCTGATTATCCTGCCGGAAATGTTCACCACCGGTTTTGCCATGCAGGCTCCCGAGCGCGCTCTGCCTGAATCTCGCGTCGTCGAGTGGCTGCACAAGTGGGCGCGCAATCTGAACGCCATGATAGGTGGCAGCGTTGCGTTGTCTACGCCGAAGGGCGCGGTGAACCGTTTTCTGCTGGTCGAGCCGCAGGGTAAGGTGCATTTCTACGATAAGCGGCACCTGTTCCGCATGGCGGGTGAGCACAATTATTACGTCGCGGGCACACGTCGCGAAGTGGTCGAATGGCGCGGATGGCGCATTCTTCCGCAGGTGTGTTACGACCTGCGATTCCCGGTATGGTCACGCAATACTCAGGATTATGACCTGGCGCTTTACGTCGCCAACTGGCCTGCACGCCGTACGCATCACTGGCAGGCGCTGCTGACCGCCCGCGCCATCGAGAATCAGGCTTACGTCGCAGGCTGCAACCGCGTCGGCGACGATGATAATGGCCATCACTACAGCGGTGACAGCCTGATTATCAGTCCTCAGGGTGAAGAGCTGGCCCGTGCTGAACCCGGTGCAGCGATGATAATCGAAGCCGAACTGTCTCTGGAGGCGCTTCAGGAATATCGCGAAGCTTTCCCGGCATGGCTCGACGCCGACAGCTTCCTGCGTCACGACTAACGGCCTTAGCTCTGTGGGAGTTCAGGCTCTCACAGAGCCATTAATGTAAACTCATATCACTGTACCGATAGCTGGTGCAATTCTTGCATCCAGTCTCCCCTGCTAAAACATCTGACAGAGGGTAACTGATGACTATCACGTTTATTGCACACTCCACGCCTGAACCTGTTTATTACGGTGCGCTGGCCGCGATACTTGCTGAGTTGCGCGCGTTGCCGCTGTGTCACCTGCCGGTCAGATTCGACAACCAGCGTTTCATTAATTCTCGCCAGTACATTTCCCCACAGGGGCAGCAGATTACCAGTGGCTTACTCTGGCTGGAACGCTTGACGGGTCGCGGAGCGGGTGCAGAATTTGAGTTAGAATCGCTGATAAATCGGGCAGTTAAGGAGGATATCGTCGTTCCATTGAATCAGCCTTTGTCCTCCCCTTGCTATGCACAAATGATCCGGACGATCGCCGAAAAAGGGATCGCTATCGAGTCCCTGCAGGTGGTCAAAAACCAGGATCGCTATCAGCTTGAAGACTGCGAAAACGGCAAAATTCGCAGCAACGGCTGGACCCGCGATCGCTTCGGGCGTTGGGTATTAGGCGCAGTCACTCAGCCGGTGATGCGTGCCGGAAATCAACTCAGACTCGCCGTTTTGGGCGATGCAGCCGAGCACCGCGACAGCTATCCGGCGATGCTCGCTGCACTGGGAGACGCCGCCGATGCACTGGCAATGAACATTGAGATTGTCTTCATTCCCCCGACGCTGGTCGGCAGCCAGCTCGACAGCACGCTCTATGACGTCGATGGTACGTTGCTGCCTGGCCTCAGCGTTCAGGGTGCCGAGAACATTAACGCCAACACCCTAAGCCAGCTCACCGTCGTGAAATGGGCTATGGACAACCAGACGCCGGTGCTGGGCATTAACAGCGGCATGCACATGATGGTCACCGCGCTGGGGCAGAAGGTGCTCGGCGAAGAAACGGTTGCCATGCCCGGCCCGTCTTCACTCAGAGCGCTACAGTCAATCCTGCCGCTGGAGAAGGAGCCGGTGCGCAGGGGCAATCACAGGGTGCTGTTCCAATCTGGCAGCAGGATGGCGAAGATGATGGGAAGAGAGGCGCAGATTCGCTACAACCAGCGCTGGCGGCTGAGTCCAAAATTGCTCGACCGACTTTCTTGCACAGGATTGCAGGTGACCGGTACCGATGAGTCGGGCCTGTCGGCGGAATGCATCGAGCTGGACGACCACCCGTTTTTCGTTGGCGTACAGGGGAATCCCGAGTTGCAGTCACGCCGTGAGCGCCCCCATCCTCTGTTGATGGCATTTCTACAGCAAGTGCGCCAATGCAACAGAGAACGGGAGATAAGCCACGATGCGTTAACTAAGAGTGTGCGGTTAAAGCATCCGTATTTCTTAATGGGTTGAACAGCGCATTCAGGGTCACCGCTGCCAGGCAGGCAGCGCTGATCCCCGAGTGCAGCAACGTTTGTACCCAGCCCGGGAAGTGATCGTAAAAGCTCGGCATCACGATAGGGATCATCCCGAAGGCTATCGACGTCGCCACCACCACCAGATTCATATTGTCCTTATATTCCACCTTCGACAGGGTGCGGATGCCGCTGGCGGCTACCGATCCAAACAGCACTACGCCCGCCCCACCGAGTACTGGCGAAGGGATCGACGCGACAACGGTGCCCAGGCTCGGCAACAGCCCGAGTGCGATAAGAATAACGCCCCCCGCCGCCACCACGAAACGGCTCTTCACGCCGGTTAACGCCACCAGGCCGATGTTCTGCGCAAAAGAACTCTGTGGAAATGAATTGAACACCGGCGACAGCGCGCTGCTCAGCATATCGGCGCGCAGCCCTTTGGCGATGCGTTTGGAATCGACCGGAGAACCGACTATCTCGCCAACGGCCACTAAACCGGCGGTAGTTTCAGTCAGCAATACCAGTACAATCAACAGCATCGACAAAATCGCGGCCACGTTAAACGTCGGCAAACCATAGGCAAACGGCGAGGGTATCGCCAGCGTCAAGCTATGCCCCAGCGTCGAGAAATGGGTTTTGCCGAGAAAAATCGCTACCACGGTCGAGAGTAACATCGCCATCAGTACCGAAATGCGTCCGATAGTCTGGCTGCCAAAACGGTTGAGCAGCAGGATAATCGCCAGGGTAAAGGCCGCCAGCCCAATGTTGCCGGTTGAGCCCCAATCTGCCGCATGGGCATTACCGCCCATTGCCCAGCGCACCGCGACCGGCATCAGCGACAGTCCAATCACCGTCACCACCGTTCCGGTAACCACCGGTGGGAAGAAACGAATAATCTGCGCGAAATACGGCGCAATTATCAGGCCAATCAGCGAAGAAACGATAACGGCACCAAACACTTCCGGTAACCCGCCCCCTCCGGTGACAATGGTCACCATGGTAGAAACACCGGCAAATGACACCCCCTGCACCAGCGGCAGACGTGCGCCAAAGCCAGGAATACCCAACGTTTGCAGCAACGTCGCCATCCCGCTCACAAACAGCGCGGCGGTGATAAGCATGCCTATTTGCGTCGCCCCCAGACCGGCTGCACTGCCGATGATAAGCGGCGGCGCAATGATACCGCCGTACATGGTCAGAATATGCTGTAGGCCGTAGGCAAAGGTTTTTCCCAGTGGCAAACGCGCGTCTTCCGGCGCGGCCGCTGAGACGGTCGGTTTGGAAACGTTATTCATTTTGGCAACTCCCGGCGGTCAGCTCCCGCGATAAGTTGAATAAGAATACGGGCTGAGGAGGATAGGCAGATGGTAGTGCGCCTGCTCGGCCGAAATAATGACGTCAACAATCGCCAGGTTGTACAGCGTCTCACGCCCGTTGGCGGAGAAATACGCGCCCACGTCGGCATAGAGTCGGTAGTTCCCTGCCTCGACGCCCTCAGGGGTTAAGCCCGCCACACGACCGTCCGCGTCGGTCGCCGTCTCATTGATTTTTAACGCCTGCTGACCGTCGATTTTTTCCAACCACACCCGCACGTTCGCGGCGGGTTTACCTAATGAAGTATCCAGAATATGGGTCGTTATCTTGGTCATCAGTTAAATAACTCCTTAAAGCGCAGCAGGGTTATCTGCTGTAATTGTTCAGCCGTCTCTTTCAGCTCCTGCTCATCGTTATTCTTTAAACGACGATGCAGATGCGCGAGAATTTCGTCCGGTGTTCTGCCTTTGGCACGGATCAGAAAAACGCGGTTAAAGCGTTGTTCATATTGCTGATTGCCTTCCAGCAGTGCCTGCGTGGTCTGTTGTTCGAGGCCCAAAGAGGCCTGCTCGGCGCGCGACAGCGCCGCCTCTCTGCTGTCGCCCTGCAAGCGTTCGCCGATGCGCGGATGCTGGGCCAACGCGCTGCTGATAGCCTCTGCCTGCCAGCCGTGACTCGCCTGGGTAGCAAAACTCACCGCCTCATCGACGGTGTGAAACGGTCGTGCGTCAGTCACTGCATTCACCCACTGCGGGATACTCACGCAGGGGGTCAGCGCTTCACGCGCTGCGTGCGCCGACAGTGCATTAAATTGCTCTAAGGTCATCTTCAGTCCCTGATTAATTGCTGATTTTTTACTGAGCAAAACCTAAAACCGTGTCGATATACGCCTGCGTCGCATAGGCTACGTCTTCCACGGTCACCGATTCGTCGGGATGATGGCTGATACCGTCTTTACAACGAACAAACAGCATCGCGACCGGCCAGCGTTCGGCAATTGCGATGGCGTCATGCCCCGCACCGCTCGGCAGCAGCATCGACTGCCCCTGCAATGCCTCAACGCTCTGCGCCAAACGCTGCTGTAACGCAGGGTCGCAGGCGGTGGCCTGAATACCGTAGAACTGCTCGGCGTCAAAGCGCAGACCGCGTCGGGCAGCAATCTCATTGGCCTTGCCCAGCAGATCAGCAAGCAGCACGCCGAGCGCGTTATCTTCAGGACCGCGCACGTCGAGCGACAGTCTGACCTCGCCCGGAATAACGTTAACCGCTCCCGGAAAACTCTCTATCTTTCCAACGGTTGCCACCAGATTATCGCCACGTGCAGCGGTCATCGTTTCGATGGCGACCATCCATTCGGCAGCGGCGGCCAAGGCGTCCTGACGGTGCCCCATCGGCACGGTTCCGGCGTGGCCGGCGTGGCCGACGAAGCCGCAGTTAAGACGACGAGCGCCGTTGATCGCCGTCACGACGCCCAACGGCAAATCAGCAGACTGCAGGCAAGGACCCTGCTCGATGTGCAGCTCGAGGTAGGCACAGAAATCGTTAACGTCGCGCTGCGCCGCCAGAATATCGGCTGGATTCAGCCCGAGGCCGAGCATAGCTTCGGCCACGGAAATGCCGTGTGCGTCAGTGCGTTGCAGCCAGTCCTGCGGCCAGGTGCCGGTCAAACCCCGGCTGCCAAGCAGCGTGATGCCAAAACGGGTACCTTCTTCATCGGCGAAACCGACAATCTCCACCGCCATCGGCAGGCGGATCCCTTGTGAATGCAGATGAGCCACGACTTCGATAGCGGTTAATACGCCGAGTGGGCCGTCGTAGCGCCCCGCATTACGCACGCTGTCGAGATGGGAACCGAGCAGCAGCGCTGGCGCCTGCGGGTCAAGACCTTCATAGCGGCCACAGATATTGCCGACGCTGTCCTGCCAGGTCGTCATCCCCACTGCCGCCATCCATTCGCCCACCAGACGGTTGGCCTGAATATGCTGTGCGGAGAGGTAAACCCGGGTCAGTTCGCCCGGTGTTTCACTCAGTTCTGCGAGTCTATCGCAGCGCGCCATCACTCTGAGCGCCGCCTGCTCTGCCTCTGTACTCAATGGGATGGCTGCTATCATTACTGGCCTCCTACCACACCGTTTGTCACGGCGGCATAGTGGTCCCATGCGGCCTGAGAACCGGCACCGTATTTCGACGCGAAGCCCAGACGATTTAGTACCGCCTCGAGCGCCACCAGCGTTTGCATCACACAGTCTTTGCGAGCGTTGTAGCCCATGGTGCCAATGCGCCAGATTTTGCCGCTCAGCGGGCCAAACGAGGTGCCTATCTCGATACCAAAATCGAGAAGCATGGTCTGACGCACCTGCTCACCGTGCACGCCCGGCGGAATAACGACGCCAAGCACGTTGTTCATGCGGTGGTTCAGGTCGCCGAACACTTCCAGTCCCATGCCCTGAATACCGGCCAGCAGCGCGTCGCCGTGCAGCTTGTGACGAGCGATGGTGTTGTCCAGACCTTCTTCCAGAATGACGCGAGCACATTCGCGGGCAGCAAACAGCATGCTGGTCGCTTCGGTGTGGTGGTTGAGGCGCTCAGGTCCCCAGTAGTCCATGATCATGCCGAGATCGAAATAGTTGGAGTAGATCATCTCTTCGTCACCGTCGGCGTGGTCGGCGGTGCGGATCCCTTCTTCGATACATTTACGGCGGCGGATCTGTTCTTCAAATTTCGGGCTGATAGTCACTGGCGAGCTGCCGGATGGGCCACCGAGGCATTTTTGCAGACCCGCAGACACCGCATCGAGGCCCCAGGCGTCGGTTTCAAGCACGTTGCCGGCAAAGGATGCCGTTGCATCGCAGTAGAACAGTACGCCGTGGCGACGGCAGATGTCGCCCAGCTGTTCCAGCGGTTGCAGCATGGTGGTCGAGGTATCACCCTGTACGGTCAGCAGCCAGCGCGGTTTGACCGACTTGACGGCGTCTTCAACCTGTTGTGGATCAAAGACTTCACCCCACGGTACTTCGATGGTGTGCACTTCGGCGCGACAGCGGCGGGCAATTTCGCACAGCAGATGACCAAAGCGACCAAATACCGGCACCAACACCTTGTCGCCCGGACGAATGCCCGACAGCAGCACGGCTTCAATACCGGCACGCGAGGTACCGTCGATCAGGAAGGTCCACTGATTGCGGGTCTTATATACCGCGCGGTACAGCGCCATGACTTCATTCATGTAGCCGGTCATCGCCGGATCGTACTGGCCGATGAGCTGGCTCGACATCGCGCGCAGCACGCGCGGATCGGCGTTGATTGGGCCTGGGCCCATCAGCAGACGGTTAGGCGGGTTGATTTGACCGAAGGTTGAGATGTCCAAGATAATTATCCTTTTTAATCAATGACTTTTAGACTACTGCCGGGGTTTCGTTGAGTCCACGCACCGACGCGATAAACTGTTTGAATTCTGGCGTTTGCGGATTGGCGAACAGTGCGCGACTCTCACCCTGCTCCCACACGGTGCCCTGGTGCATAAACACCACCCGATCACCGACCTCACGCGCGAAGTTCATTTCGTGTGTCACCAACACCAGCGTCATCCCTTCTGCCGCCAGCTGTTCCAACACTTTCAATACTTCCCCGACCAGCTCGGGATCGAGGGCAGACGTGATTTCGTCACACAGTAAAACTTTTGGATTCATCGCCAACGCACGGGCAATGGCGACGCGCTGCTGTTGGCCACCGGACAGGTTGGCGGGATAGTAATCTACGCGATCTGCCAGTCCGACTTTACTCAGCATCTGAATCGCCAGCTCGCGACATTCGGCGGCGCTTTTACCCAACACGCGGCGCGGTGCGAGCATAACGTTTTCCAGCGCGGTCATATGTGGGAACAGGTTGAAGTTCTGAAACACCATGCCAACCGAACGGCTAATTTCACGCGCCTGAGAGTCGCGGTTGGTGATGGTCATGCCGCCCAGCTTGATGCTCCCTTCCTGATAGGCTTCAAGACCGTTCATACAGCGCAGCAGCGTACTTTTGCCCGAACCGCTGCGGCCGATGATGCAGATAACTTCTCCACCTTCGATATCCAGATCCACGCCTTTCAGTACATGGTTCTGACCATAATATTTTTGAACCTGATTAATGGTGATCAGCGGCATTACTTTTTATCTCCAAGCAATGTTCTTTCCAGATAATGACTGTAAAGAGAGAGTGGATAGCACATCAGGAAGTAGCCGCAGGCGACTAATCCAAAGACTTTGAACGGTTCGTAGGTCACGTTGTTAAGCATGGTTCCGGCCTTGGTCAGCTCGACAAAACCAATGATCGAGGCCAGTGCGGTGCCTTTGATGACCTGCACCAGAAAACCTACGGTCGGCGCAACGGCGATGCGCAGTGCCTGAGGGGCGATAACGCGCCAAAGCGTCTGGCCGAAACTCAGACCGAGGCAGCGGCAGGCTTCCCATTGCCCTTTAGGCAAAGCTTCGATACTGCCGGACCAGATATCGGCCAGATAAGCGCTAGAGTAAAAGGTTAGCGCAAAGGCAGCGGCGGTCCAGGGACTGACGTTGATGCCGAACAGTCCGAGGCCAAAGAACGCCAGAAACAGCTGCATCAGCAGCGGGGTACCCTGAAAAATCTCGACGTAGACGCGCACTACGTTCGCCATCCAGCGACGGCGAGTCAGGCGCATCAACACCAGTGGAATAGTGACGACCGTGCCGCCAAAGAAGGCCACCAGCGAAAGTAAAAGGGTCCAGCGCGCGGCGAGCAGCAGATTGCGCAGGATGTCCCAGTCGGTAAAAGTCATCATCAGCTGTGGCTCCCAAAGAAGCGGCGTCCGGCGAGCAGCAACAGCTGGCGCATCACTATCGACAGCGCCAGATAGAACAGCGTACAGACGAAATAGGTTTCAAAGCTCAGGAAAGTGCGCGACTGAATCAGGCTCGCGACAAAGGTCAGTTCCTGATAGGAAACCTGCGAAACCACCGACGATCCGAGCATCACGATAATGCACTGGCTGACCAGCGCAGGGTAAATTCGTTTTAATGACGGCGGTAGAATGACGCGGAAGAAGGTCTGGCTGCGGCTTAAGCCCAGCACACGACTGGCTTCCCACTGGCCTTTCGGCGTCGCCTGAATACCGGCGCGGACTATCTCGGTGCTGTACGCCCCGAGGTTAATCAGCATCGCCAGCAGCGCGGCCTCGCCTGCGGTCAGCTTCAACCCCAGGCTCGGCAAACCAAACACGATAAAGAACAGCTGAACCACGAAGGGCGTATTGCGAATGGCTTCAACATAGATGCCCCAAATGCGGCGCAGCGTCGCGTTGTTTCCACAGCGAATGGCCGCACCGGCGATACCGAGAGCAATACCGCCGACAGTCGCCATGAAGGTCAGCTCAATGGTGGTCCACAAACCGGCCAACAGCTGCGGCAGATAGGGCCATAATGCAGGGAAATTAAGCTGATACGTCATGAAATTTCTCCGTTGCGCGCGCTAACTTTTTTCATTGTGAATCAGGCACCCAGATTGGCAGGCAGCGGAGCCTTCATCCATTTTTGAGACAGGCCGTCCAACGTTTTGTCTTTCAGCGCTTCGTCGATCAGTGCGTTGACCTTAGCTTTCAGTGCTGGCTCGTCCTTACGCATACCGATGAAGCAAGGAGAATCTTTCAGCAACACCTTGGACTCTGGCGCTTTCTGCGGGTTTTGACGCGCGATGGCAGCCACCACTAGGTTACCGGTAGCAATGAATTCCACCTGACCCGACAGATAGGCCGACAGCGTGGTGTTGTTATCTTCATAACGTTCGATTTTTGCATCTTTCGGGGCGATATCGGTCAGCACCAGATCTTCCACCGCACCACGGGTCACGCCGATAGACTTACCGGAAAGCTGTTTCACGTCGCTCAGGGCATCGCCTTTAGCCCCAAATACGCCGAGGAAGAACGGTGCATAGGCCTTGCTGAAGTCGATCACTTTCTCGCGCTCAGGGTTCTTACCAAGGCTGGAAATGACCAGATCAACTTTATCGGTTTGCAGGTAAGGAACGCGGTTGGCGCTGGAGACCGGCACCAGTTGCAACTTAAGTTTCATCTTGTCGGCCAGATAGTGCGCCATATCGATATCGTAACCCTGAGGCTGCATATCAGTGCCGATAGAACCAAAGGGTGGGAAGTCCTGTGGGATAGCCACACGTAGCACGCCACGTTGCTGAATATCCTGCAATTGATCGGCCAAAACCAACGGTGCCTGAATCATCAGCATCGCCGCACCTACCCACGCCAACAACCGTTTGTTCATTTTCATTTGAGACTCCCCGGGTTAATAGTTTATGAAACGATAGATTCTTATGCCATGCATTCTGCAACTAATGTGCCAAAAAGCAGAAACAGGCGAGACATATTGGCAATGCCTCGATTCATAAAGGATTAGCGGGAGAGATAAACAAAGCAGCGGGCGAATTTATCGCCCCAAAGCAGGGCAAAAGCGGCGCACCTGAAAAAATCCTTCGCACCTAAAACGTGCAAAAGCACCAATTCAGGGCTTTGTTTTGATGAGATTAGCGCTGCTCAAGCTCGTCGAGATCGTTGTACAGGTCGGTAATTTGGTGAATACGCTGCCGACCTGAAGCCAGCATTTCATGCAATAAAGCATTGCTGAGCAGATTGGCCAGACTCATCGCCGCCGAATAGGAGTCGAAGGCTGAGACACTGTCGAGAGAAGCGGCCAGATGCCAGCGCGCCAGTGGGATAAGCGACTGTGCCTGCGGCTCGCAAATCAGTAATACCGGGACATTTAGCTGTTGCAGCTGAGTCAGAATCGCACGGGTTGCGCGCGGGCGACGGCGGAAGGCGATAAACACCACGACGTCCTGCGGGGTGAGGTCGACCAGCTCTTCGGCCAGGGTCTGGCCCGGCTGCGGCATTAACGTCACCTGATTTCGCACCTGCAATAGCTGCTGGCGCAGGTGTAATGCCACCGGATAGCTGTTACGCATCCCCAGCAGGCGAACCTGTCGCGCATTGCTCAGTGCGGTAATCACCGCGGTAAACTGGCTGCCGTCAATCTGATTGATCCATTGAGTCAGGTTAGCCATTTCCTGCTTGTAATGGCGCGACAGCAGCGTATTGCCCTGCACCGCGTCACGGCTGTCGGTCAACGGCATCCCGCTCTGGCGCAGGGTTCTCACCTCATCGCGCATATCGCGGTAGCTGGGATAACCGAGACGTTTGAACAGTCGGCTGACCGTCGCCTTCGAGACGCCGCTGAGGCGCGCCAGCTCGGCGCTGTTGTAGCTCATCAGGTCATCGATGTGATCGAATATAAAATCCGCAACCCGCTGTTCCTGTGGCGTAAGCTCGGCGTAATAACCGCGCAGGCGTTCGTCGATCTGTTTCATGTGTTGTTTCCTGTAACCAACGTTTCAGCCGAAGATATCATGACCTACAATTCCTTAGGCAAATAAATTTCACTCGTTTCACTTTCTGCTTTTGCTCACAGATTTAGAAAACTTTATCCATAAGCAGACGATCTGGAACAGCTCTTGCTTATTGAAAACCAGGTATCAATTTTTTGGACAAAGGATCACGGCATGATTAACAGTAACAGCGCACCGCTCGGTATGGCGGTCACCCCTCACCATCTTGCCAGTCAGAGCGCACTGGCGGTCTTGCGCGAGGGAGGTAATGCCATTGAAGCGATGGTGGCCGCCGCCGCGACGATTGCCGTGGTCTATCCGCATATGAACGGTCTGGGCGGCGACGGCTTCTGGCTCATTGTGCCGCCGCAGGGCAATCCGGTCGCTATCGACGCCAGCGGGGCCGCCGGTTCGCTGGCGTCGCTCGATTTCTATGCCGGGGAGAGCCACATACCCCATCGTGGTCCGAAGGCCGCTTTAACCGTCGCGGGTACGGTGGGTGGCTGGCAGGAAGCGCTGAACGTCTCTAACGAGTTAGGCGGTGAGCAGAAGCCGCTTTCGCGGTTGCTGCGCGATGCCATTCGCTACGCGGCCGACGGCTTTCCGGTCACGGCCTCGCAGGAGGCGGCGACACACAGCAAGCGCCACGAGATGGAGTCTATGCCCTCGTTCGCCGAGGTGTTTCTGCCGAACGGCCATGTGCCGCAGTGTGGTCATCGCTTTACTCAGCCGCGACTCGCCTCAACGCTGCTACAGCTGGCAGAAGAAGGACTCGACAGCTTCTACCGCGGTGAACTTGCCGACAGCATGGCCGCCGATATGCAAAAGCTCGGCATGCCAATCACGCACGAGGATCTGGCCGCGTATCGCCCGCAGCGCCGCACGCCGCTGAAGCTCAAGCACAGCAAAGGCGAAATCTACAACCTGACGCCGCCGACCCAGGGTCTGGTGTCATTGGCGATTCTTGGCCTTACGGACCGTCTCAATCTTGAGGCGATGGATGAGGGCGCAACCATTCACAGCATCGTCGAAGCCACCAAGCTGGCGTTTGGTCTTCGCGACCGCTTCATTACCGACCCGCGCATCATGACACAGGACGCGCAGGCGCTGTTGGATCCGGCCTATCTTGATGCCCTGGCCACGCGAATCAATCCGCATCGCGCCGCCGACTGGGGCAAAGGTAAAGGCCCCGGCGATACCGTCTGGCTGGGCGTGATGGACAGCAGCGGGCTGGCCGTGTCGTTTATTCAGAGCATTTATCACGAGTTTGGCAGCGGCGTTGTGCTGCCAGACAGTGGCGTCATGTGGCAAAACCGAGGGGCCTCTTTCAGCCTTGATGCCGACCACTTGCTGGCGCTGGCACCCGGCAAACAGCCGTTCCACACCCTGAACCCTGCGGCGGCACGGCTCTACGACGGACGTACCATGGTCTATGGCTCGATGGGCGGTGACGGTCAGCCGCAAACGCAGGCGGCGGTGTTTATCCGCCACGTTATTCAGAAAAAATCCCTGCAAGAGTCGATCAGCGGTCCACGCTGGCTGCTGGGCCGCACCTGGGGACAAAGCTCCGACTCACTGAAGCTGGAAAGCCGCTTCAGCCACGCGACGCTGGCCGGTCTGCGCCAGCGCGGCCATGACGTCGAGATGCTGCCCGAGTTCAGCGAGGCGGTGGGTCACGCCGGTGCCATTGTGCGTCACACCAACGGCATGTTCGAAGGCGCATCCGACCCGCGCAGTAACGGCAGCGCGGCAGGATTCTGACATTGAGAGGGAGCCGCGGCTCCCTCACCTTAGCCCTTCCCCGCTCTGAGGGAGGTGATTAAATAGAGGAGAATTTATGAAAACCACATCTTCTGTGCCACCCGCCGATTGGGCTGCCTATGTGAGCCAGATGGAGGCTATATTGGCCTTGGACCTCGACGACGCCCGTCGTCAGGAATTGTTGACGCAGTTTAGCCGCATCGCACAGATGGCTCAGCCGTTGATGGACCTTCCGCTTGACCCGCGCCTCGAGATTGCCGGGGTCTATCACGCATGAAACCTTTACACGAAGCGGGCATCGACGACATCCAGCAGGCTCTGAAGAGCGGCGACGTATCTGCCACCGAAATTGCCCGTCAGACGCTCGAAAACATCGAGAAAGCCAATCCGGCGATTAATGCCTATACCCATATCACGCACGAACGCATGCTGAGTGAGGCGGCGAAGGTTGATAAACTGCGGGCCAGCGGCGCTGAGCTGCCGCCACTGGCTGCGGTGCCTTACGCAGTAAAAAATCTGCTCGACGTGACCGGCGAGGTGACGCTGGCCGGTGCCAGCCTGAACAGCAGCAATCCAGTGGCCAAAGAAGACGCTTGGACCGTCGCCCGCCTTGCACAAAACGGCGCACTGCTCTCCGGCATGCTAAACATGGACGCCTACGCCTACGGCTTCACGACGGAAAACAGCCACTACGGGGCGACCCGTAACCCACGCGACCTCGAACGCGTAGCGGGCGGTTCTTCGGGCGGATCCGCCGCCGCCGTAGCGGCAGGCCTGGTGCAATTCACTTTGGGCAGCGACACCAACGGTTCTATCCGCGTCCCCTCTTCCCTGAGCGGCATTTTAGGACTGAAACCCACCTTTGGCCGGCTGTCGCGACGCGGCAGTCAGCCCTTTGTCGCGAGCCTCGATCATTTAGGCCCGATGGCGCGCAGCAGCAGCGATTTGTCACTGGTGTACGATGCGCTGCAAGGATATGACAGCGCCGATGCGTTTCAGGCCCACAAACCGACGGTCGAGACCTTTTCACAGCTGACACGCGGCCAACAGGGGCTGCGCACCGCCGTACTTGGCGGCTTTTTCAGTACCTGGTGTGACGACAATGCCAAAGAGGCGGTGAAACGGGTCGCTCAGGCGCTTGAGGCGCAGGAAGAAGTCGAGATGCCGCAGGCCGAGCTGGCCCGTTCGGCGGCGTTCATCCTTACCGCCTCCGAGGGCGGAAACCAGTATTTGCCCCAGTTGCGCAAGATCCCGGAACAGTTCGAGCCGCTGTCGCGCGAGCGTCTGCTGGCTGGCGCGATGATCCCTGCCGCCTGGTACGTGCAGGCCCAGCGCTTCCGTCATCAGTTTCAGCAGCAGGTGCTACCGATATTTGAACACTGGGACATCCTCATCGCCCCTTCTACCCCGTGCCCGGCCACCCTTATCGGACAGGAATCGATTGAAATCAACGGCACATCGTTGCCCACCCGCGCCAGCATGGGCATGCTGACCCAGCCTATTTCGTTCCTCGGCCTGCCGGTAGTTTCCGTGCCGCTGACGACAGCGAGCGGCCTGCCGATCGGTCTACAGCTTATCGCTCCGCCGTGGCGTGAAGATCTGTGCCTGCGTGCAGCATGGGCGTTGGAACAACAGGGGATCGTCAGCGTCAAGAGCTCGCTGATTGGCTAAAACAGACATTTTTTGAAAATCGAGAAATAGATGAAAAGTGAAAATATCGATCGTCCGGCGATTCTGGCTGAAGTGAATGCGGCGTTCTATCGCTACGAACAGGCGCTGATTACCAATGATACGGTGGTGTTGGACGAGCTGTTTTGGCACGACCCACGCACCGTGCGCTACGGAGCGGGAGAAAACCTCTACGGTATCGATCAGATTCGTGAGTTCCGCGCTTCTCGCCCTGCTCAGGGACTGGATCGCGACCTGCAAAACACCGTGATCACCACCTACGGTGACGATATGGCGATCGCCAGCACCGAGTTTCGCCGTAAAGGTACCGACAAGATTGGTCGCCAGATGCAGACCTGGATCAAGATGCCGAGCGGCTGGAAGATAGTGGCGGCGCATGTCAGCCTAATGGTGTAAGCGGGGAGGCTGCCCCTAAAGCCGCTTTTGTGGGCGGCTGCCCTGGACCTGCTTTTAAGGACAATTAACTCCGAGACGCTTTTCCGGTTTGAAAGCTTCAAGGGGCATTTACCTTTCCGCGCCGTCCTGAACTCGCCCATGTGAATCTGGCGCAGAAAAGACATAAGATTTACCGCTGCTGATGCAGCAAAGAACAAACAAAAAAATCCCGCCGTTAGACCGAGCGTGGATTTGACCTCAAGGTTGCCGGTTTTTGTTTGAGAGGGGGGTTGGCGGATTCGGGACAGCGCCGGGCGACGGGTGGCGAGACGCGTTTGGCTCGGAACCGAGACGGGGAACCGCGAAGCGGCGTGGGGTGCCAAGGGGTCTTGGCCTGGGAAGGCCCCTTGGCTGGTCTGGGCCAGCGCCAAGGCGCGTGCCTTTGGCCTTACTTTGACCCAAGAGACTTTGACCTTCCCCAAAAATTTGCAATTAAAAGCCTAATCCTAATTGAAATTAAAAGCCCTCCCCCATTAGATCTAACAGCAGATCCCCCCCTAACATCATTGCCTGAGCATTCAGCGAAGCGGAAGGTTCATCCCCCAGAGACAACAATGTCGTGGCCTGGGCGGCCAGCGGGGAGTTATCCGGCGAGATGGCGACAACCTTTGCACCGCGATCAACGGCCGTTTTGGCAATCTCGGCCAGAACCTCACTCTCCTGACTCACCGAAAGCATCAGTACCGCGTGTTGAGACGACAAACCTGAGGCGCTGATGCGCATAAGCTCGACGTCTTGAAACGCATAAGCTGGACGTCCCGCCCGCAGCAGACCGTTTAGCAGCTCGCTGGCGAAAAATGTACAACGACTCTCTGTGTTGAAAATATATATGCCTTTAACCGCATCAGAAATCAGTGACACAGCGTGGATAAAGGCTTTTTCATCAAAGCGTTGCAGCTGAAAATGTATGCGCTGCTCCCGTTGATTGAGCCTTTGCTGCCACGTCGCCGAACCGAAACCGCTGGTTTTTTCGGACTGCGCGGCCATATAACGCGAACCCACGGCGCTGGCATGGGCCAGCTTCATGCGCAGGTCGCGAATGTCATCACAGCCCATCGATTTGGCAAAACGGGTTATGGTTGCCGGACTCACCCCGGCCTGGGAGGCCAGCTGCTCAATGGTTGCCGACGAAGCGAAGGCGACGTCGTCAAGAATAGCTTGAGCAACCTTGCTCTCTTGCTGGCTAAACTGATTTTGCTGCGCACGAATCTGATAAATAATGTCGCCAATATCTTCATAACCGATAGATTTAGCGAAACGTTGCATGATTTCTGGACTGACGCCGGGCAGCTTGCCGAGGAGCGTTGCCGAAGCAAAGGCAATATCGGTCCCGCCCGGCACCGGCTTCGACACGCTGGTGTCAGGACGTTGCGTCGCCGTTTGTGCGCGCATGTGGGTCATGAAATCGTTAATGTCCTGACAGCCGAGCGATTTGGCAAAGTGCGCGATGGTCTCTGTACTCACACCCGCCCTCGAAGCCAGCTGTTCAAGAGTGGCATCGGAGGCAAACGACGGATTATCCAGGATAACCTTGACGACTTTCTTTTCCTGTCGGCTGAATGTCCCCTGCAAGAATTGAATTTGATAAACAATATCCACAGCTGAGTTGCCCTTTTCTGATCATCGACCCAACAGGTTGCTTTTAACTCAGCCTACCAGAACGTCGTGAATTTCACACAGCCGAGATCTTCCCTCAGCACGGTTATTTATTCCTCAGCCTAGCAAAATGAAAATAATTTTCAAATAAATTCACTTATCTAACTTCAGGATGAGAGAGACATCACAACATTTTAATTAACTATAAGAAAAATAAGCAATTTATTAAGAAAACATTTAACCACTTTGAGCATATTTAGGGTCAGATCACATTCATGAAAAAAAATTTCACCAACAAAAAATCATTATCTGTTTGTTTTTATTATATTTAATTGAAATCCATAATTAAAACCTATGATTTAGCCTATTTACTTCATGTCGAGGCTGGCGTTTTATATTTCCACAGCCACTCAGGCTCCAAACAGGGAATCCAGATGATGCAAAAAATATTTCTATGCTGCGCTGCCGGTATGTCTACCAGCATGCTGGTTCAGCGAATGAAAACCGAAGCCAATAAACGACAATTAACCATTGATATTGAAGCCGTACCGGTTGCCGATTTTGAAAAGATTATTTCTTTGGCCGATATCGTACTGTTAGGGCCACAGGTTAAATACGAACACGCTCGTCTGTCAGATATTGCGGCTGCGCAAGGAAAACAGGTCGAGGTTATTAACATGATGGATTACGGCACCCTGCGCGGGGATAAAGTTCTTGATCGGGCATTGAGCCTTATTTCCTGAAGATCAACTCTTTAAGTTAAGCAATCAGGAGCCCTATGGATCTTGACATCATCAACGTCGAAAGCGTGGATTTAGAAAATAAGCTAATGGAACTGCTGGTTCAGGCCGGCAGTGCGCGAAGTTCGCTGCTGTCTGCGCTGAGAATAGCGAGAAGCGGCGATATTAGTGCAGCAATTAATTTGGTCGAGGAGGCGAAATTATTTATTTCCTCTGCCCACAAAATACAAACCGAATTAATTGGTCTGGATGAAGGGTCTGGAAAAATACCGGTGAGTTTAATTCTGGTGCACGCACAGGATCATTTAATGAACGCCATGCTTATTCAGGAATTAGCCAGCGATATGATTGAGCTCTATCGCCGTAACCCGCAAGGAGAATGTAATGACTAAGATTAGTGTAATCGGCGGTGGAAGCAGCTATACGCCAGAGCTGGTTGACGGACTCATTCAACACCACAGCGAAATAGGCCTGAGCGAGTTGGCGTTGGTCGACGTCGAGGCGGGTCGCGAGAAAGTGCAGATTATCGCCGACCTCACTCGACGCATGTTAAAACGCAACGGGCTGGAACAGGTCAAGGTCTCCGTGCACTTCTCGCTGGATGACGCCATTCGCGATTCAAGCTTTGTGCTAACCCAACTTCGCGTAGGCCAGCTTTCCGCCAGGGCCGCCGACGAACGTCTTGGGCTAAAATTTAATATGCTGGGGCAGGAAACTACCGGCGTAGGCGGTTTCGCCAAAGCGCTGCGCACGATTCCCGTGATGCTCGAGGTGGCAAAGACAGTCGAGAGGCTGGCTCCGGATGCCTGGATAATCAACTTCACCAATCCGGCAGGCATCGTCACCGAGGCGGTCAGCCGCCACAGTAAGGCCAATGTTATCGGCCTGTGTAACGTGCCGGTGAACATGCATCATATGATTGCCAATATGCTACAGGCGCCATATGAGGACGTTGAGCTACGTTTTGCCGGATTAAACCACATGGTGTGGGTCCATCAAGTCGCGCTCAAAGGCAAAGACGTCACCGAGTCCGTTATCGAACGCCTGTGCAACGGCGAAACCCTGACTATGAACAATATCAAGGATACCCCTTGGCCACCGGCGTTTCTGCGCGCACTGGGCGCGATCCCTTGCCCGTATCATCGCTATTTCTACCAAACTGACGCAATGCTGGCTGAAGAGTTCGAAGCGGCCGCCGAGCGCGGCACCCGCGCCGAACAGGTGATGAAGGTCGAGGCCGAGTTGTTCACGCTGTACGCCAGTCCTGACCTGGCCGAAAAACCCACCCAGCTTAATTTCCGTGGCGGTGCTTTTTATTCCGAGGTTGCGGTGGAGCTTATTCGGGCGATCCACACCAACTCAGGCAAAGTATTAGTAGTCAACACTACAAATAAAGGCGCCATCGCTGGACTTCCTTATGATGCCGTCGTAGAAACCAACTGCGTGATTAACGCACAGGGCGCACATCCTCTTTCTTTTGGCCCGCTGCCAGAAGCCATGAACGGATTGACGCAGCAGGTTAAAGACTTTGAACGCCTCACCATTGAAGCCGCCGTTAAAGGCTGTAGGAAAAGCGCGATATTGGCGCTGGTGACGAATCCCTTAATTGGCAATGCCAATATTGCCGAAGAAATGCTCGAAGAAATCCTGACACAGAATCGCCGCTATTTACCGCAGTTTAACTAATGAAACATTACCCTATAAATTTCTGACTGCATGATGACTGAAATAGAACGGGTAAAACAGGGGGGGTTATGGCTAATATTAATAATATTATAGAACGCTACGTATTACCGGCAGCATTAAAAATAGCCGGACAGAAACACATATTATCCGTACGTGACGGCATTATACTTAATATGCCTTTCATGCTGATTGGTTCGTTCTTTCTTATCTTCGCCTATTTACCTTTCCCCAGCTATGCCAATTTTATGGGGGAATTATTCGGTGCGGCGTGGCGCGATAAACTGCTTTATCCGGTAAAAGCCACCTACGATATTATGGCGATCATTTCGAGCTTCGGGATTGCCTACCGTCTGGCAGAAAAATACCGCGGCCTCGATCCGTTAAGCACCGGCGCGGTTTCACTGGTCGCATTCTTACTGACCATCCCTCAACATACGCTGTTCACCCCGGTGGTAGGCGCTGAGGCGATGATGGTGAAAGGCGTACTGCCCATGAACTTTATCGGCAGTCAGGGGCTGTTTGTCGCCATCATTATCGCCCTGCTTTCGACCGAGATTTATCGCTTCGTTCACAACCGTGACCTGGTGATCACCATGCCTGAAGGGGTGCCTCCGGCGGTTGCCAAGTCTTTCCTCAGTCTGGTGCCGGGCTTTTGCGTCCTGGCGGTGGTGCTCGCGTTGCGCCTTATCGTCGAAGCCACGCCGTTCGGCGACATCAATACCATGATTGCCACCCTTATCGGCATTCCGATGCACCACATTGGCGGCACATTGCCGGGCATGATTTTCTCGGTGATCTTAATCGGCCTGCTGTGGACACTCGGCCTGCACGGTGACGCGATTGTACTGGTGTTTATTCAACCCATTTGGCTGTCTAACATGTCTGAAAACCTGACGGCGTTTCAGAATAATCAGCCAATCCCGCACATCATTACGCAGCAGTTTTACGATTTATGGATAGCCCCGGGCGGAACCGGCGCACTGCTGGGGCTGGTAATATTTATGCTGATCCGCAGCCGAAGCGCGCAGATGAAACAGCTGGGTCGCATCGCCGCACCGGGTTGCCTGTTTAATATCAGTGAACCGATGGTGTTCGGCATTCCGCTAGTAATGAACCCGTATTTCTTCCTGCCGTTTATTCTGACACCGGTGGTGCTGGTTATTGTCACCTATAGCGCAATGGCGACGGGACTGGTGACGCCACCGGTAGGTATCGCGCTGCCGTTCACCACGCCGATTTTTATTAGCGGGTATCTGGCCACCGGCGGTCATATCTCGGGGACAGTAATACAGTTTGTGAATCTGGCGATTTCGATGGCGATTTACTATCCGTTCTTCCGACTTTGGGACAAACAAAAGTATCGCGAAGAGCAGCAGTACATCAGTTCACAGGCTGAACAGGCCAGCGCCGAGGTGAACGGCAAGGTGTCGGTCAGTTAAGGCTATCTAAAGTTCGAGGTCGTTCAGCGGCCTCGAACGAGCAGATCATTGTGGCCACAGGCGTTCTATTGAAAAACTCAGGTTATAAGCGCACAGCCTGTCGAGGAGTTCCCCCGTCAGGCTGTGCGCGTTAAACCGATATTAGCAGAGACTTAAGGATTTATTTCGCAGGGTGATGCTTTGCCCAATGGTCGGCGATCTCCTGACGTTTACAGATCCACACGCGATCGTGTGACTGCACGTAATCCAGGAAGCGCTGCAGCGCGCGAAAACGTCCCGGGCGGCCCAGAATACGGCAGTGCATGCCAATTGACATCATTTTCGGCGAGGTTTCTCCCTCGGCATAAAGCACGTCAAAGCTGTCTTTCAGGTAAGTGTAAAACTGTTCACCGGTGTTAAACCCCTGCGCTGAGGCGAAACGCATATCATTAGCCTCGAGCGTGTAAGGGATAACCAGATGCTGCTTCACCTCGCCTGAATCAAGCTTGACCGGCGTCCAAAACGGCAGGTCATCGCCATAATAGTCGCTGTCGTACTGCAAGCCCCCTTGTTCAACCACTAGCCTGCGGGTATTCGGGCTGTCGCGCCCGGTGTACCAGCCGAGCGGCTGAGTGCCAAACAGGTCTCCAAGAATATCGATGGCCTTACGCATATACTCAGCCTCTTGCTGCACGCTCATGTCCTGATAATGAGTCCAGCGCCAGCCGTGGCTCACCACGTCATAATCTGCCTGCTTAATAGCCTCAACCACCTCAGGATTGCGCGCCAACGCCATCGCCACGCCAAAAACGGTTAACGGCAGGCCGCGCTTTTGGAACTCCTGGTGGATGCGCCAGAACCCTGCACGCGAGCCGTATTCATACAGCGAATCCATCGACATATGGCGGTCAGGGAAACTGGCTGCGCCGATAATATCGGAGAGGAACTGCTCGGAACCTGCGTCGCCGTGAAGGACGTTATTTTCGCCACCTTCTTCATAATTAAGCACAAACTGTACGGCAATGCGGGCGTTGTTCGGCCAGTTGGCATGAGGAGGACGGCCAGCGTAACCTATCAAGTCACGTGGGTAATCGCGGGTAAAACCATAATCGATATCAGACATTGTGTTCCCTGCTTGTCGCTAGTTGTTCAGATCTTTAAAGCGCCCGGAGAGTGGCTTGGGCAAAGGATAATCGAGGTCACCGTGCTTGCTGGTTGTTAGGCGCAGAGCGTTTAATGACTCAATCAGACGCACTGCGGCGCTGACGCCATCGATAACCGGAATACCCAGCTCGAGGGTCAGCTCCTGCGCCAAATCAGCCATGCCGCCGCAGCCGAGCACGATAGCGCCGCTGCCGTCAGTCTGTTTCGACTTAATGCACTGCTCGCGTACCTTCTGCTGCGCCAATCCGCTGCCGTCGTCAAGCGAAAGCACTGGTAAATCAATAGAGTGCAGTGCGGCGCAGTGGCGCTCAAAGCCGTACTGATGCAGTAAATGGCGTGCAATAACCAGCGTCCGGGGCAAGGTGGTTACTATCGAGAAGCGGGTCGCCACCAGCGTAGCCATGTGCATCGCGGCTTCAGCAATGCCGACCACCGGCGCGCGAGCCAGCTCACGGGCGGCAAGCAGGCCAGGGTCACCGAAGCAGGCAATGATATGTCCGTCGACGCCCGCATTACGCCCTGCTTTCACCTGTTGTAAAACGCCAAGCGTGGCAATCGCTTCGTCGAAATGCCCTTCAATGGAAGGCGCACCTTCATCAGGACATACGGCAAGAATTTCTGTACCCGGTGAAGCAACCTGACGCGCGGTGGCTGCCATTATTTCCGTCATGCCGAGGCTGGTATTGGGATTGATTAATTGTATACACAGCGATGAACGCGTATCGCGAGATAATGATTCAGCCATTATTGCGCTTCCTCGCCCTGCACCTGCCGGTCCACAATGCCTGAAAACATCTGGGCGAAATCCGGCGTCGGACCTTCGCTGTTCTCGAAACGCAGGCTGGCGACAATATTGTCAAAATGCTGAGCCATTTTCTCGGCCAGCGCAACTGCGTCACGTTTTTTAAGCAACGACAGCAGAAAGTCATGATCGTGGCAACGGCATCCCTGCTGCCACGGCGCGCCCCAGGCAGCGATAGCCAGCGAGGAACGTAGGGTCAGCTGTGAAACCGTTTCGGTCAGCACTTTATTGCCTGAAATGGCCTGCAACTGAACGTGAAACGCCGCAGACAGACGGATCGCCGCCGGGCCGTTACGCTCCTCGTGTGCAACCTTCTCTTCGTTGACCAACTTTTTCATCGCTGCCAGATGCGTCGACTGACAATGCGCCACCACTTCACTCATATTGGCGCACTCTAAAATTTTACGCGTGGTGAATACGCTGCGCGACTCTTCGGCGTCTGGCACGGTCACGTGCGCACCACGTTTGGGCAACAGCGTCACCAGTTGCACTGCGGCAAGGCGCTGAAGCACGCGACGAATACCGGTACGGCTCACGGAAAACGCCTCGGCCAGGGCTTCTTCGGGCAGTTTGTTACCGGGCAAAAGCTGGTGTTCAACGATAGAACGCACCAACGCGTTGTAAATGTGGTCGTCCTTATCCTCAGTAAAATAAGCCGTATTCAGGCCGTTCCAGCTGGTCATTATCACTACTCCGTATACCGAACAGATACTTAATCGTATACATGAAAATATTTTTTTGTATACAAAAAATGAAATTTGGCCTAATTCCTGCACTGAACATTTGAATGATTAATTTTTTGGATCGCCGGACGCCGGCCTCCCTTCTTCCAAATGTTGTTTATGACAGGAGCACGATCTATGCCAAACAAGGGAAACACCTCTGCTGCTGCCCCGGAGAATAGCGCCGGAATCATCAAGCCCCACTACAGCCCGAGGCTGTGCAATGACGATCTGGCTCCGACGCGGGACCAGAACTGGAGCTGGTACAACATCTTTTCTTTCTGGATGTCTGACGTGCACAGCATGGGCGGCTACGTGGTCGCAGCAAGCTTCTTCACACTGGGGCTGGCAAGCTGGCAGGTGTTGATTTGCCTGCTTTGTGGCATCTGTATCGTGCAGCTTTGCGCCAATCTGGTCGCCAAGCCAAGCCAGCAGGCGGGCGTGCCTTACGCCGTTATCTGCCGTCAGGCGTTTGGCGTTTTCGGCGCCAATATTCCGGCGGTGATCCGTGGGCTTATCGCCTTTGCCTGGTACGGCATTCAAACCTATCTGGCTGCCAGCGCGCTGATGCTGGTTCTGCTGAAGTTCTTCCCTGGCCTTAATCCGCTAACGCAGCCGCACTGGCTGGGTCTTTCGGCGCTGGGCTGGATCTGTTTTGGCGTGATGTGGGTCCTGCAGGCGATGGTGTTCTGGCATGGCATGAGCGCAATCAAACGCTTTATTGATGTCGCGGGTCCGGCCGTTTACGTGGTAATGCTTATGCTGGCCGGATGGATTGTGTACAAAACGGGTCTGAGCAACATCTCCTTTACGCTGGCCAGTAAATCTCTGAGCGTCGGTCAGCAGACCTGGGAAATGATCACGGCTACCGCGCTGGTCGTCTCTTACTTCTCCGGCCCGCTGCTGAATTTCGGTGACTTTTCTCGCTACGGCAAAAACATGAGCGAGATCCGTCGCGGCAATCGTTGGGGGCTGCCGTTTAACTTCCTGTTGTTCTCTATCGTTACCGTGGTGATTGTTTCCGGCACCCAGTCGCTGTTCGGCACCATGATAACCGACCCTATCGAAACCGTAAGCCGCGTCGGTAACAGCGTTGCCGTGGCGTTGGGCCTACTGACCATGATTATTGCCACTATCGGCATTAATATCGTCGCCAACTTCGTTTCTCCGGCCTTCGACTTCTCCAACTGCTCGCCGCAAAAAATCAGTTTCCGCACCGGTGGGATGATTGCTGCCGTGGGTTCCGTGCTGTTAACGCCGTGGAACCTGTTCCAGTCACCAGAGCTGATTCACTACACGCTCGACGTACTGGGCGCGTTTATCGGGCCGTTATTCGGTATTCTGCTGGCGGATTACTACCTGATCAAACGCGGTCATATGGACGTGGATGCGCTGTTCAACGCGACGCCTTCGGGTCGCTACTGGTATCGCAACGGCTTTAATCCCAAGGCTATCGGGGCGCTGGTTCCTGCGGTGTTAATTGGTCTGCTGATTAGCTTTACGCCGAGCCTGCACGGCGTGGCCAACTTCAGCTGGTTTATCGGCGCATTTCTGTCGGGTGGATTCTATCGCTTTATTGCGCGTCATGACCGTGCGACCAGCACCTCAATGAACTATATGAAGGCCGAGCTGGGCAAAGAATAATTTCTGAAGGGATATAAAGCAGCGAAGCCCTGATTCATTACTGAATCAGGGCTTCTGAATAGTGGCGGAACGGACGGGGCTCGAACCCGCGACCCCCTGCGTGACAGGCAGGTATTCTAACCAACTGAACTACCGCTCCACTTTTTTACTGCTTACTGCCGCTCCATGTCACTGGAACGAGGCGAATATTACGGTTGGTCGCTGATTCCGTCAATGCTTTTTCTGACAAATAATTCTATTTGCTCAGTATTTCCTCATCACGCTGTTTTTCACGCCAGGGATGCTTTATTTTCACTCAGTTTCCGGTGGCGCCGGTCGCCACAAACAGCTTCCGCCCTTCTTCATCACCAGATCGAGACGCGATTCATGCGCGCTCAATTCTTCATCGCTGGCAAACAACACCTTCAAACCCGAGGCCGGTCGCAGGATAGGCTGAATATCCAACCCGTCAGCGCCGGTATTCTGCTCGCCTTCGTGGGAAAACTTCATCAACGTCTGCCCACCGGTCATCATCAGATAGACTTCGGCGAGAATTTCGGAGTCAAGCAATGCGCCGTGCAGCGTTCGCTTGCTGTTGTCTATCAGATAGCGGTCACTCAGCGCATCGAGGTTGTTACGCTTGCCGGGAAACAGCTTGCGTGCCATCTGCAGGCTGTCGGTAATCTTGCAAAACGTTTCGGTTTTGGGGATATCGCGCCCCAGCATGCCGAACTCGTAGTCCATGAAGCCGATGTCAAAGTTCGCGTTATGGATGACCAGCTCACCGCCGCGAATGTAGTCCAGGAAGTCGTCGGCAATGTCGGCGAACGTTGGCTTGTCGGCAAGAAATTCGTCGCTGATGCCGTGAACGTTGAAGGCTTCGGGATCGATCAGTCTGTCCGGCTTCAAATAGACGTGGAAATTTCTGCCGGTCAGGCGTCGGTTGATGACCTCGACGGCGCCGATTTCAATGATACGATGCCCTTCGAAGTGGACGCCCAGCTTATTCATACCGGTGGTTTCGGTATCGAGAACAATCTGTCTGGTAGGTGTTGTTAGCATATTGCAGTGCTCATAGCGCTCGTTTATGTCAGACTTGGCTTTTATATTCTGATGGAAGAGTCTACCAGAGATGCGCAAACAGGTAGAAATTTTCACCGACGGATCTTGCCTCGGCAATCCGGGACCCGGTGGTTACGGCGCAATATTGCGCTACAAAGAGCATGAAAAACCCTTTAGTGCGGGTTATCGACTGACAACCAACAACCGCATGGAGCTGATGGCCGCTATCGTCGCACTCGAAGCGCTAACCGCCCCCTGCGACGTGACGCTCAGCACCGACAGCCAGTATGTTCGCCAGGGAATAACCCAGTGGATCCACAACTGGAAGAAACGTGGCTGGAAAACCGCTGACAAGAAACCGGTGAAAAACGTCGATTTATGGCAACGGCTGGATGCCGCGATTCAGACGCACACCCTGAACTGGATGTGGGTCAAGGGCCACGCGGGCCATCCTGAGAACGAACGCTGTGACGAGCTGGCACGTCTTGCCGCCGGAAATCCTACGCTCGAAGACGTAGGTTATCAGCCAGAGAAATAGTCTGCACCGCGCAAGGGCTAGTCGTCATGCTCTTCGCGGTAGGACTTGTTTGCGCCGACGGGTTGGGCAATCGACTGTCGGCGTGCCTGCACTTTTTTAGCGGTGGGCAGCAGCGGCAGCGTGCGTTTACGTGCCACGATAACCGTCATACAACCGAGCGCCGGAAGATGCGCACTGAGCAGTTCCCCGCCGTGCCGGTGCCAGGGCAATACCTGAAACCGTGATTTAAACATCACTTCATAGTTGAGCAAACTCAGCCAGTCGATGAGCCTTGTCTGACTAAACATGCGGCTAATGTAAGGCTGCTTTTTACGCAGGAAGGGAACGCACTTTCCGAGCCCTATCACGCTAAGCGGCGCAAATCCGCTCAACACCAGCCAGCCATCGTCTATTAAAACTCTATCTACCTCGCGCAGTATACGATGCGGATCGGTGGCATAATTCAACGTGTGGCACAGCAGACAGGCATCGACTGACTTCTGTTCAAACGGCAGATAGTAAGGGTCACCGAGCACGTGCAGCCCTTGCCCGTCGGGCGCAACGTTGACCTGATGCGAGATGGGACAATCTTCGCTGTTGATTTCAGTACTCAAATTGCCAATTTTAAGCAAATGAAAGCCATACAACTTGCTCCACCAGGGTTGCAGTTGTCTTTCAAGCGCGGCACGGTAGTAATCACCACGGGGAATGTCATCCCAGGATGAAGGCACCACGAGCTTTTTGCGGATATGTGCTGACTTCATGTTTTGTTTTCAACTTTCAGGCATTTGCTAAACAGGAGTTTGTCATGAATCTTATCAGTATTCCGGCCCTGCAGGACAACTACATTTGGTTACTTGATGACCAAAATGGTCATTGTGTGATAGTGGATCCCGGTGAGGCCGAGCCGGTGCTTGAGGCACTCGGAAAACGTCATCTGACTCCAACGGCTATCATGCTGACCCACCATCATCACGACCATGTCGGCGGCGTGAGGGCGATAATTGAGCGATTTCCCGCTGTAACAGTGTACGGCCCCGAAGAAACTTTGAGCAAAGGCGCTCAGATAATTCTTAAAAACGGCGACGAGGTCGAAATCGGGGGGGTAAACTGGGCTATTTTTGCTACGCCCGGGCACACTTTAGGTCACATTTCATACTATAGCGCACCTTATCTTTTCTGCGGTGATACGATGTTTTCGGCAGGGTGTGGACGCCTCTTCGAAGGAACCGCCGAGCAAATGTACCAGTCGTTTCAACGCTTAGCCGAACTTCCGGACGAAACGCTTGTCTGCTGCGCGCACGAATATACAGTCTCAAACCTTAAGTTTGCACGCTCAATTCTTCCCGACGATTCTGATATCTCAGCCCATGAAGAAACGGTGCTAGATAAGCGTAAAAAGGGGCAATCATCCCTCCCTACAACGCTCGGTTTAGAACGTAAAATCAACCTGTTTTTACGTTGTCATGACGTTGATTTACAAAACAATTTAAACATTAACGAAAGCATTACGACTGACTGGCAGGTTTTTGCGCTTTTGAGGCATCTCAAAGATAGCTTCTGAACCTTTTAGTTGTCTTTTTTGACGAGGCAAAGTAGTATTGCTCGTCTTTTAAGCAACTATGACACACACATGAAGGCTAATGCGATAATCATCATCGCCTCCGTGTTGTTGCTAGCTGGTTGTCAGGCGTCCAGGCAGGACGGCAAAATACCAGAACAGCACGCACAGAGTTTGTCTTCGGCAAGTCAAAGTGAAGCAGGAGAGTACACAGACGATGGGCAGTCGACGTCGGCGCAGTGGTTAGGTTCGAGTGACCCCAATGCGCAAAAGAATCTGTGGAACTTCATTGGCGACGAGCTGAAGATGAAGGTTCCGGATAATCCCCGGATCCGTGAGCAAAAACTAAAATATTTAAAAAATAAGAGCTATCTCCACGATGTAACATTACGGGCAGAGCCGTACATGTACTGGATCACAGAGCAGATTAAGAAACGTAATATGCCGATGGAACTAGTACTGCTACCCATAGTGGAGAGCGCTTTTGACCCCAAAGCAACTTCAGCAGCTAATGCCGCTGGGTTATGGCAGATTGTGCCAAGTACGGGTCGCAATTATGGTTTGAAAGATAACCAGTGGTATGACGGTCGCCGTGATGTTGTGGCATCGACAACCGCAGCGCTTGATATGATGCAAAACCTGAACAAGATGTTTGGCGGCGACTGGTTACTGACCGTTGCAGCGTATAACAGCGGTGAAGGTCGCGTGATGCAAGCGATAAAACAGAATAAAGCGAAAGGTCGCCCAACAGACTTCTGGTCATTGGCTCTCCCGCGTGAGACGTCGATTTACGTACCGAAGATGTTAGCGCTTAGCGATATTCTTAAGCACAGTAAAAAATACGGAATTAGCTTACCGAAGCCTGACGAAGACCGTGCTCTGGCGCGTGTCGAAGTAGGCCAACAGATGCAGTTAACTCAGGCGGCTGAGATGGCGGGCATGTCACTGACTAAGCTTAAATCCTTCAATACCGGCTATAAACGTAATGTTACGGCCCCTAACGGCCCACATTACATTGTGTTACCAAAGGCGCATGCCGACCAGCTCAAAGATTCCCTGGCTGATGAAGACATCAACGCAGTACAGGAAACGAGATTGGCCAGCAACAGCACGTCTGGTGCAGCTTCTTACAAGGTCCGCTCCGGCGACAGCCTGTCAGGGATTGCAGCTAGACTGAATGTGAAGTCCAGTGATTTACAGCGTTGGAACAATTTACGCTCGGCGAGCGTGCTAAAAGTTGGGCAAACCCTGCAAGTGGCAGACAGCGGCGTGAGTGGTAGCAACAGCAGTATTACGTATCAGGTACGTAAAGGCGATTCGTTGGCCAGTATTGCTCGACGTAACGGCGTGAACATCAAAGATGTGATGCGCTGGAATGCGGGCATGGACAACCTTCAACCAGGCGAGAAGCTGACGCTCTACGTCAGCGGCAAGCAGAGTCCTGAAAGTTGATACCGCACTGTAGTCGTTAAGAAAAAAGCACCTTCGGGTGCTTTTTTTATGCCTTGAGTATAGCGCCGTTAATATCACCCATCGGGTAAAAAACTATTTACCCCAAATCACTCCCGCCAAAGATAAATAACAAATCCTATTAGGCTTATGCATTTTAAAATAACAAAAATCATCAACAAACCTCACAGAATATAATTTTATTGAAAGCGCAACTGTTAGTCCTTCGACCTGTAATTGCCCAAAAAAATGTGATTTGCATCACAAAATATGACAACATTGAAATTAGCTGTTATAGATATTACACAGTGAGAAACAGACCAAACCCTTTGGCACGCCTGATGCCAGCACGCAGGGCAAGGGGGAGAGATAGCGTTATCGGCCTCTATTTCTCACCAATTTCTATCCTGATTGGCCACCTATTTTTCCCCTTTCACTCTTTTGCAAGGACGTATTTGAAACACTGAAATCAAACTAATAAACAAGGTACTTATGACGCAGATAAATGAAGAAAAAATTGAAACACTCTCAGAGACGCGAGGGAGCGAAAATAGCGCTCCGGCTACGGTTGAAAATAGTGATAACAACAGTTTTCTCAGCGCAGATGCGTTTCTCCTTACCGCAACGGGCATAGCCGCCATCGCCGGGTTCCTCTACGGATACGACACCGGGATTATTTCGGGCGCGCTGCTACAAATCACGCACGACTTTTCCCTGTCGAGCCACGCTCAGGAATGGGTGACCAGCGCCATACTCGTGGGGGCAGTTATCGGCGCACTGTGCTGCGGTAAACTCTCGAGCTCTATAGGCCGCCGCTATACGGTGATGACCGTCGCCGGTATTTTCGCCATTGGCGTAATCGGCTCGGGCCTTTCCGCCTCGGCGTTTTGGCTGGGAGTGGCGCGTATCGTGCTCGGATTTGCCGTCGGCGGAGCCTCACAGATAGTGCCGGTGTATATCGCTGAGCTTGCCCCGCCCGAAAAACGGGGGCGACTGGTGACCTTTTTCAATATTTCTATCGGTATCGGCATTCTCACCGCTGGCCTGGTCGGCGCGTTTATGCAGGATATCTGGTCATGGCGCGTGATGTTCTCGGTCGCGGCTATCCCGGCGCTGATTTTGCTGGTCGGTATGCTGCCACTGCCTGAGAGCCCACGCTGGTTGGTCGGTCAGAAACGTATCAAAGAAGCGCGTGTTGCGTTGAACATGGTGCGTGAAACCGATCGCGAAGTGCGCCATGAACTGCGAAATATTCAAAAAGTACACGATAAAGTCGAACGTAAAGCCGTCGCAGGCTGGAAAGACCTCAAACAGCCGTGGATGCGCCCTGCCCTGTTTGCCGGTTTAGGCGTAGCGGCTTTTACTCAGCTTTCGGGCATCGAGATGATGATCTACTACACGCCCACCTTCCTGACCGATGCAGGCTTTAGCCGAGGCGCGGCGCTGCATTCGGCGCTGGGTGTGGCGGTGATTTATCTGGTGCTGACGATTATCGGTAAGCTCGTGGTCGACCACGTGGGCCGTCGTACCCTGACTCTGTGGATGATGCCGGGTGCCATCATCAGCCTGTTTCTGCTTGGCCTGATGTTTATGCTGGATAGTCATGGCCAGCAATATGGCTGGTTGATAGTGACCTGTCTGTTTGCGTTTATGGTGTTTAACTCGGGCGGGATCCAGGTTATTGGCTGGCTTCTGGGTTCAGAGGTCTATCCGATGAGCATCAGGGAAAAGGCGACCAGCCTGCACGCGGCAACGCTATGGGGCTCGAATCTGCTTCTCACCGCCACCGCACTTTCACTGGTCAACATCTTAGGCATCGGCGGGGCAATGTGGTTCTATGCGCTGCTCAACCTGTTGGGCTTCCTGTTTATCTTCTTTATGGTTCCGGAAACAAAGGGGCGCTCGCTGGAAGAGATAGAGACTTCACTGAAAGAGGGCCGCTTCTACCCGCGCCAGCGGAGCAAACAGCCCAAGGCCGTAAAGCAGGTCGATAAAATCGCTTAACGCCTGCCCCGGTCGAGCCTTGCGCTTGCCGGGGCAAATTTTCTTCAGGGGTGCTGCTGCGCTAAAAAGTCCACCAGCAGTGGATTATGATCGGAAGCCCGCGTCTCCAGCACCTGAGCCTGTGTCACGCTCAACCCGCGGTAGAAGATAAAATCGAGCGGGCGGCCAAACGCCCGGCGACGCAGGTCCGCAGGGAAACGAACCTCCTGAAGCGAGATATTGCTCGCAAAACCGTACAACGCATTAATGCGCTGGCGGCTCCACGCATTGAAATCCCCCGCCATCACCACCGGACCTTTATGGTTGGCAATCTGTTCGCCGATAGGGTCGAGCTGCTTACTGTAAACGTCGACACCAATGCTGAAATTCACCGCGTGAATGTTGACTACCATTAACAGGCGACCATCCGTTAAGGGGTACACGGTGATTAACGCAGACTTTGACAGACGAAGCAGCGGCTCCCGTTCGCGCAGCGGACAGCAATACACCGGATGCGCGGCGGCCAGCGTCATCACCCCAGAAGGATGCTGTGGTAAAACAAAGGCGGGTACCTGATCGGCAGCCAGAAAATTAGACGTGGCAAAACGGATAAGTTCAGGAGTCGTCTGCGCCTCTTGCAGCAGGACCAACTGCGCGTCTTTACCGAAGCCCTGCAGTACAGAAAGCCAGTCAGCGCGCTGCTGTTTAAAGATGTTCCATACCATGATGCGCAAGACGTTCGAATTGGTGAGTGCCGCGCCGGGTGGCAGATCGGGTCCAGGATGTGGCAATACACCTGGGAAGATTTGCTCAACCGGCTGACCGGCAACATACCTCATTGCATACGTTTTTTTCGGCACACTGTTAACCCATTTCTACCCAGAATCCCTCAAGATAATTGGAAACTGGCGATATCCATCGTGAATCTGCTGTGCGGAAAATTTCCCTTCAGCGGTATTTCCCAGTATACGCCCCACTTAAGGAAGACCCAATTTGTTTACATTGGTATACATCTTGAGCTTAAAAAACATCAATAACCTGATCCGACATTTGATAGCAAGCCCGCTGGCCCTGTGCTTAAATAACCAGAATATTTAGAAATTTATGTCCGGGATGCAACAATGAAAGCGAGTTCAGAAGAGCTGATGGTCTTTGTGACGGTGGTCGAGAGCGGCAGTTTTAGCAGGGCCGCCGAGCATCTCGGGCAGGATAATTCGGTGGTCAGTCGGACGATAAAGCGGCTAGAGCAGAAATTAGACATTCAGTTGCTCAATCGCACCACGCGTCAAATTAGCCTGACTCATGAGGGCGAACGCTACTTTACCCGGGTTCAAAAAATCCTTCAGGAGATGGCGGCAGCGGAAAATGACCTGCTGGAGAATCGCAACGAACCACAAGGTCTGCTGCGAGTGGATGCCGCTACGCCGGTGGTGCTTCACGTTCTCACTCCGCTGGTCGCCGAATTCACTCAGCGCTATCCCAAAATGACGCTTTCGCTCTTCTCCTCGGAGAGCAATATCAACTTAATCGATCAGCAGGTGGATATCGCGATTCGCATCGGCGAGTTGGAAGACTCAAGCCTGCGCGCCCGCAAACTGATGTTGAGCTATCGAAGCGTATTGGCCTCACCGGCGTATTTGGAAAAATGGGGTGTGCCGAAAAACGTGGACGATCTCGCCAATCATCGGTGCCTGGGATTCAACGAGGTGTTGCATCTCAACAAATGGCCGCTGCTGTGTGCAGACGGCCAACAGTTGACGATTACGCCATTTATCTCTGCTGGCAGCGGTGAGACCCTGCGCCAGCTTTGTCTGACGGGCAACGGGATTGCCTGTCTTTCAGACTTTATGATCAAGCAGGACGTTGATAAAGGCGATCTGGTTGAGCTGCTGGTACCCGCGGTGATGCGCATCGCCATGCCGATGCACGCAGTTTATTACAGCGACCAGGCCGTCAGCACGCGTATTCGCTGCTTTATCGACTTCCTGAGTGAAAAACTACAGCACGTCGAAGCAAATTAAGCATCCCACTCTGGCGCCAGGCCTTGCGGACTGACCAGACGCCCGTGACGTTCAAGCTGGGCAATCTGCGCCATATCTTGTGGCGACAACTTCAGCGTTTGCGCCTGCAAATTGCTTTCTAGGTTTGCCCGCTTGGTCGAAGACGGGATCACCGCATAACCCAGCTGAAGCGCCCATGCCAAAACAACCTGTGCCGGTGTTGCACCATGTTGCTCGGCAATCTGCATGATAGTGGCATCCTTCAGCGCCTCACCATAGGCCAGCGTCATGTAGGAGGTTATCGCGATATTGTGCTGGCGCGCGAAATCCACGACCTGCTGATTTTGCAGGAATGGCGATAGCTCAATCTGATTGGTAGCAATCTCGGCGGCGCCTACGGCATCGATGGCCTCCTGCATCAACGCCACGGTAAAGTTTGAAATCCCTATCTGGTGCGTCAGCCCTTGCTTTTTTGCCTCAACCAGCGCCTGCATCGTTTCCGCGACGCTGACAGCGCCGTTCGGCGACGGCCAGTGGATCAGCGTCAGATCGACGTAATCGGTTTTAAGCTTACTGAGGCTGACTTTCAGGCTTTCAATCACCGCGCCGGCGCTGAGATTTTCGATCCAAATCTTGGTCGTGATAAAGATCTCTTCGCGTGGGATGCCGCTTTCTGCTATGGCCTCACCTACCGCGCCTTCGTTGTCATAAATTTGGGCGGTGTCGACAGCACGGTATCCCAGCGCCAGCGCCGTTGAAACCGAGTCTTTTACAATCTGATCTTTTAAACGGAATGTCCCTAAACCAAAGGCTGGAATGTTCATCTTAAGGCTCTCTTCATTAAGTGTTTATTAAACGATAACTCGCTTACGGGGTCAGGAATGAGGAGAGTATGGCCTCTGGGTTAATGGATAAAAATAACCTGATTACCATAATACTTTTGACTAAAATGCAATAATCACGCGGATTCAGAGGCAGGGTAAAAGCGTTGCCAGTCGAGCGCAGGCAGCATCTCAAGGCGGTTATTTTGGGCGTTGACACCCCAGTGCTGTATAGCGTCATTGGCGTCAGGCAGCGCCAGCGCCGCAAGGCAACCCTCGTTAGCGGTATGGCAGAGTCGTAAGGCGGTAGATTGGGACAAAAAGGTTTTTGCATCAGGATTAAGCGCCACGGCGTTCATCATCAAAACCCCTTCCCCCGTCTGCTTCACAAGCGCCTCGCGCTGGCACCAAAGCTGCCAAAACGCGGTTTGCAGGCTACATTGGGCATTCAGCCAGTCATTTTCTTTAGCACTGAAATATTGCCGAGCGATGGACAGCAGGCTTCTCCTTTGGCGGTCGATTTCGATATCGCAGCCTACCGGTCCACGGTCGGAAACGGCCACCAGCAGCCGATCGGCGCTGTGACTCAGGTTGAAAAAGGGTTGCACAGCGTCGGTAAAAACCGGTTTTCCGCCCGCAAGGAGCGTCATTTCCGGCAGCGTCGCTCGGTTGAAAACCTTGAACATCAGTTCGGCAAGCAGCGCTCTGCCCGCTAAAAAGGTCTCAGCGCGTGCTGCCCCCATCCCCCCGGCCTGTGCGAGCAATGCAGGCGAAAGTCTATCCCGGCCAAGAGGGGCATCGAGCCTACCGAACGCGACAGCGGTCACCATCGCTCTTAAGGCCAGCGGCGGAAAATTAGCGAGGTATTAATGCCGCCAAACGCAAAATTATTGGACTGAATAAATTCGGTCTCAATGCTTCTCGCTTCGCCCATCATGTAATCCAGATCGCCACAGAGTGGGTCAGGCTCACTCAGATTAATCGTCGGGAAAAAGCGCCCTTCGTTCATCATCTCCAGCGACATCCACGCCTCCAGCGCGCCACAGGCACCGAGCGTATGGCCAAAATAGCTTTTTAGCGAGGAGATAGGCGTTTTATTGCCAAATATGGCCGCCGTGGCGTGACTTTCGGCGATATCACCGCGATCGGTGGCGGTGCCGTGTGCGCTGATATACCCAATTTCCGAAGACGGGATCCCCGCCTGCTGTATCGCCTGCGCGATACAAGTCTGCATGGTTTCCTGCTGCGGCTGGGTAATATGCGCCGCATCGCAGTTGGTCGCAAAGCCGACGATCTCAGCATAAATTTTCGCGCCGCGCGCCTGTGCGTGATCCAGCGACTCGAGGATCAATGCACCCGCCCCTTCGCCGATCACCAGCCCGTCACGCATTTTGTCGAAAGGCCGTGGAGATAGCTTGGGGGTGCTATTTTGCTGACTGGTTGCAAAAAGCGTGTCGAATACAGCCGCCTCCGAAGGGCATAGCTCCTCGGCTCCCCCTGCGACCATCACGGTTTGATAGCCATGACGGATGGACTCGTAGGCATAACCGATTGCCTGACTGCCCGACGTACAGGCGCTCGAGGTTGGGATCACGCGGCCTTTCAGGCCAAAAAACAGCCCTGCATTGACCGCGGTAGTGTGCGACATCATTTGCACATAGGTGGTGCCGGTGATGTTATTGGTGTGCTGCTCATTAAGCATGGTGGCGAATTCGCTGACTGGCTTAGTGCTGCCGGTCGAGGATCCAAAGGCTATCCCCGTTTGCCCATGGGTAAGCACCGGGTCGTCGATAAGTCCAGCCTGCTCCAGCGCCAATTCGGTGGCACGGGTCGACAGTAGCGCGACGCGTCCCATCGAACGAATGCGCTTACGGGTGTAATGGTCGGGCAGCACGAAGTCTTCAATGGGTGCAGCAAGGTGCGTGTTCAGCCCTTGGTAAATCAACCACTCGTCCATGTGCCTGACGGCATTACGCCCTTCTAGCAGCCTGGCGGAGACCTGCTCCCAGCTGTTGCCAAAGGCTGTCACGCCCTTCATGCCGGTAATCACAACGCGATGAATACTCATACCATGCCCCCGTTGATGGAAATCACCTGACGGGTGACGTAGCCTGCAATGTCCGACATGAGATAGCTGGCAAGACCGGCAACCTCGGCGGCGGTGCCCATACGTTTGAGCGGAATGGCGCCCATCGCGGCTTCAAGAGCCTGAGGTTGAATGTCGAGCATGCCGGTGTCGATAAGCCCCGGCGCAATGCAGTTAACGGTAATTTTTCGCTTTGCCAGTTCCAGTGACAACGCTTTACAGGCACCGATTATCCCGGCTTTTGCCGCACTGTAGTTGACCTGACCACGATTGCCGGTAATACCGGAGACCGAAGAGAGAGCGACGATGCGCCCGCCCTGCCGCAGGCTTATCATCGGCATCACGCAGGGATGAAGAACGTTGTAGAAGCCGTCGAGATTGGTATGAATCACCCCGTCCCAGTCGCTTTCCGTTAGTGCGGGAAATGCGCCATCGCGCGTAATTCCCGCGTTGTTGACGACGCCATAATAGGCGCCATGTTCGGCAATATCGGCCTCAATCACCTCGCGGCACTGCTGCCTGTCTGCGATGTTGAAACTGAGAGTTCTTGCGCATCCGCCAGCGGCCGTTATCTGTGCTGCGGTCTGCTCTGCCCCCGCTAAATCGCGGTGATAGTGCACGACCAGATTAAAACCGTCTTTCGCCAACTGAATGGCTATCGCCTGCCCGATACCTTTACTGGCACCGGTGACCAACACTGAACGCGTCATAGCGCTGCCCCCTTTATTAATGTTTTTAATTCTTCGGTTTCAGGTCGATAGGTGTTTAGCCTCGCCTGCGCAACGGCCTGTGTGGCGGCACGATGCGCATTGTCGAGGCCTGTGTTCATCGATATTTCGCATTCAAAGCTGGCCAGTTTTTCGTCCTGCAACAGCAGGGTGACGTTGACCGTAAGCAGACTGCCTGCCGGGAAGGTCGCCATTGTGCATTTCATTGCACGCCCGCCAAGCAGCATGCCGACGCGCGGCTTATTGCCATTCTGTTCGCCGTGCCAGCCGCTCCAGACGCCGACGGTTTGCGCCATGAGTTCGATGGCAAACCACGCTGGAAGCTGCCCCTGCTGGTCGAGAAACGGAGCCAACACGCCCTCGGGACTGACGCGTACCCGACAACAGGCGGTGTTTTCGCCTACCTCGAGCACCTCTTCGAGCAAGACCATCGGCGCGGCGTGAGGCAGGTAATGCTCTGCGGCTAAATAATTCACTGTGGTTTTCCCAACAAGATACTGGCGTTATTGCCCCCGAAGGCAAAAGAATTCGAGAGAATGGCCGCTTTTTGCAATGTCTGCTCGCGGGTCACCAGGCCGAATTCACCCAGCGCAGGGTCTGCCACCGAGTGTGAAAAGTCCTGCTGCGGCAGGGCAATATTACGACTGAGAATCAGCCAGCTCAGGGCGGCTTCTGTCGCACCCGCCGCTCCCAGCGTGTGGCCAGTCAAATGTTTGGTAGAACTGCAGGGTACGCGATCGGCAAACAGCCGCTGGATAACCTGCGCCTCAACCCGATCGTTCTGCTCCGTTGCCGTGCCGTGAAGATTAATGTAGCCGAGACTGTCAGCTGTTATTTTCGCTTGCTCCATCGCCATGCGTATCGCCCGCTCGGCTCCTTCCCCCTGCGGATGCGGGGCAGACATATGCCAGGCATCGGAGGACTCGCCGACGCCGAGCAGCGCAACGGGTGCCGGCTCGCGGGTCAGCAGAATCAACGCGGCGCCTTCGCCGATATTAATGCCGTCTCTCTCGGCGGCAAACGGCGTACAGCGCGTGCTCGACAGCGCTTCAAGGCTGGCGAAACCGTTGACAGGCATGCGGCAAAGGCTGTCTGCACCGCCCACTAGCGCGACATCGGCCAGGCCAGCCTCTATCAGGCGTTGCCCGCTAATAATGGCGCGGGCGCTGGAAGTACAGGCCGTAGACAGGGTATAGGATGCACCCTCAAGATCGAGCAGACGACTCAGGAATTGCGAGGGGTCACCCAACTCCTGCTGCTGATAGGCATATTCTGCCGGAAAATCACCTTCAGCCTGAATAAACTGAATAGCGTCTTCACCTTCGGCAATACCGGAGGTGCTGGTACCCATCACCACGGCGACGCGGTCTCTGCCGTACTGGGCAATGGCGCTATCAACCTGCGGCCTAATCTGCTTCAGGACCGCCATCAACAGCTGATTATTACGGGTTCGATGGCGCATCAGCGCATCCGGCACCGCGGGCAGTGGCGTTAAAACCTGTCCCAGCCAGACGGGCTGCTGACTGGTCAGCCAGCCTTCTCGGAGCGTCATCCCCGGAGAACGCCCTGCCGCCAAATTTTTGGCAATCTCGTCGAGCTCACCACCCAGCGCGTTCACCATACCCACCGCGGAGAAATAGATCATGCGCCGTCTCCCACATTCTGAATCGCAATGTGATAGTGAAAAACGTGCTGAGTTATAGCGATAGGCTGACGTTTACCGCCCTGATTCTGGTAATCAATTTGGGTCACCGGCTGACCCGCATCATCAATGAGAGTACGGGTCATGCCGTTATCCACCAGCCTCCAACCTGTGGGCAGTAGCGGCTGCCAACGGTCGACGGGCCAGTAGCTCAGCATGATGTCGGCCAATACCTGATTAGCGGGCGGCAGCTGGGAAATTTTTATCGTCTGCTCGGTATGAATGCCCGCGGCGTCGTAATCTACCTTGAACAGGCGAATGCCTAAGGGTGAAAGGCCCGCCAGCTGCAGGGTTTTTCCGTTAGCGTTAAGCAATACCAGCAGCGACTGCTGTTTGCCGTCGACGGTGCCGGTCAGCAACTGCTGCTGTTCAAGCTTCTCGTTCAACTGGGGGGACGGTAAACGTACCCGCACGCCGGGCTTCAACCACGCCTGCGGCAATGTGTCGGGCGTGGGATGCGTGGCACACCCCGCCAGCATGAGCGCCATTATCATCAAGAGCCATCGGGCCTTAATCATTTATTACTTCCTCTTTTTTTACCCGGCAGCGTCAGCGGCGAGAGCACGAAGGCGGTCAAAATGCCGCTACTCAGCACGATACCAAAGCTGCTAATTGCCTGCGTCGAGCTGAATACCAGCATGCCGAAGGTCAGTTGTGTGGTGACCACGGCCATAAAGACGGCAAACATGGACGTCGTCGGCGTGCCTCGTGGATTGGTAAAGAACAGCGTGTAATTGATGCCAATCCCGAGTACCAGAATCAGCGCCAGCAGCGAAAACAGGTTGAGACTGTGCCCGCTTAGCCCCAGCGCCGCCACGCCCATTGCCAGAGACAACAGCGTCGGAATGCAGCAAATCAGGCCGTGTGGCCAGCGGAATCGCCACAGATAGATGGCGCAAATCACCCCGGCGGCCAACATAAGCAGCCATGACAGCATCACGCGATACTGTTCGAACAGGCCGCTGAACTCGGTTTTGCGATCCACCCAACCCACGCCGGGCATCGCCTGCGCCAGCGACTGCATCGCCGCGCCATTGCTGACGCCGTTAACCGGAACCAGCGCCGCGCTGCGCCCGTCAGGCAGCGAAAGCCACAGTAGCCGCCAGCCCTGACTGATTACGCTGTGCTGCCATGCTTGGGGCGTGACCCACTGCGGCGACACGTTGGCTACCGAGACGTTAAGACCCGCCTGCTTAAGCTCCGCTGCCACCTGTGGCGCACGCTGCGTTAAAAGAGCCAAATCTGCCTGTTGCCGCTGCATGGAAGGCAGTCCGAGCAGGCGATACCCAGCCACTGCGCCCTCTTTTTTGGCCTGCGCGAGTCGCGGTTCCAACGCCTCGAGCCGCTGTAACGTCTGCTCGGCGGTGTCGCCGTAAACCACCAGCCATTTCTGTTCATTAGACTGGCCGGTCAACGCTGCAATCTGCCTTTCCTGCTTGAGCAGATCGCCTGGAAGTGCCTGAAGTTGGCCGATATCATCATCGACATGCAGCCGAATTCCGCCGATTGTCGCCAGTATCAGCACCGCCAACGGCAGGCCGATGCGCAGCTTTTTATTACTGCGCCAAGCGTGCAGCCAGCACAGGATAAGTCCCAGCCCGGGCGTTGGCCCAATCGGTAAGCGCTTTGCCAGATAAGGATACCAGCACATCACCGTGATGCAGGCCGCGCTGAGACCGGCAGCGGCAAACACCGCCAACTGCTGCATACCGGGGAAAGGCGCAATCAGCAGCATCAGATAGGCAGCGACGGTGGTCAACATCGCCATTGATAACGCCGGAAACAGTTTCTTCAGGCTCTCGAGTGGCGTTGACTGCCCGCCGTGAACGTGGCGATCAGTCAGAAAATAGAGCGTATAGTCGGCGGAAATACCGACAATGCTGGTGCTGAGCACCAGCGTCATGACGTGAATTTCGCCGAACACCAGCAGCGTCATCACCGCCCCGGCCAGCGCGCCGATTGAAATCGACAGCAGGCTCAGTAACATCGGGATCACCGAGCGGAACACTAAAAGGATAAGCAGGAAGACGCCGACGACTGAGGCTACCCCGAGAGTAGAGATATCGTGCTCCGCCTGCTGGCTGGCATAATTGCTGTAAAAAACCGTGCCGCGTTCGAGCACTTTTGCACCCGGCCACTGGGCCTCAAACTGCGTTTTCAGGGCGTCGAGCTGCCCGACAATTTGTTTACTGCTAGTGATGTCATAGGAGGAGGCCCGCAACTCAGCGTGAAGTAAGTACCAACTTTTCCCCTGAGTGTCTTTAGCCACCAGCCAGCCGTTATCCAGCGTCATGCCTGCGCCATTTTGCTGCTGCGCCATTTGTGAGGCGCGAACCAGCAACAGCGGGTCGCCCGTCAGCTCTTTACCGCTGACGCCCGCGAAGGCCGAATATACCTGGCCGAGTATCCACTGCGACTGCGCCGCCGCGCCCGCGCTCAGGCGTGCTCGGGTGGCGGCGTCCATCAGCGCATTACGGTGGTTGAAAAAGAACAGGCCCCACTGACGTTGACTTGCGTCGTCCATCGGTCCTTCAACCTGCTGTAATGCCGGTAATTTTTGCAGCTTTTGCAGCCATGCGTTCAGGGCGTTGTCACGCTGCGCGCCTTCAGGCGGTTTAACCAGCCACATCAGCTGACGATCGAGCCGCTTGCTAAACGCGTCGGAAACGTCTTCTGGAACACCGGCCAGCTGCTGCTTGGGCAACAGCGCCAATACGCTGCTGTTAATCTGGCTACGCGGCAGCAGCCAAAAAAGAGCGGCCACCAACGCGAGGCAGATAAGCAACCAGCCTAGCGCCAGCCGACGATGGTGTTCAGGAAGAAAAATGCTGCTTCTCGGCATCGGTCAGCGTCTTAGGTTCTGTGCGTTGATTAAAGAAGCGAATTTGCGTCACATCGCCCTGCATATCGTTGATATTGATATTATTGAGGAAGGTCTGACCCTCCAGCGTGATGGTCTTGAACAGCCTGTTTAACGGCGATGTTTTAGGCGTGAGCACTAATTTCCAATTGCCCTGGCCGCGATCGCTGAAATCCAGCGTGAAGTTCTGCTCCAGCGCACGATGATCGGCATGGAACAACGCGGTCAGCAGTGAGTTAAATTGAAACATCTGCGGGTTATTCTGCGCAGTGACTGTCTGCGGCGGCTGACCGGCCATCGTCTGCACCATGCGACTGTCGGTTAACAGCAGGCTCAGCGCGAAGGGCTTCTCCTGCTGCCACCAAAGTCCGTCATTGCGTGAGATGACCAGGATACCGCTGGAATTAAGCTTCTGGTCCATGCCGCTGACGCTACGCTGCTGGCTGAACTCGGCGCGCAGGACCGGCTGTTGGCTAAAACGCTGCTGGAGGTCGTCGAGCGTTACCGCATGCACGCTTAGGCTGAAGAGCCCAAGCATCAAGAAAACTAAACGCCTCATTGGACGATCCCCATTTTTTCGAATAATACCGGCGGTGAGACAAAGCACATCTCTTTACTTTCGATCTGTACCGCGACCTGAAGCGTGTAGCCGCTGGTCGTGCGTTTTCCACTGTCTGCGTCAAATATCTGATAGCCAATCCGCAGGCGATTCTCGAACTCCTGTACCTCGGCCTGCACGATAATCTTCTGCTCGAAGGTGACCGGTCCGATGTATTTGAGACGCGTATCGACAATAGGCCAGACGTAACCCGAGGCTTCCATAGCGCGATAGCCATAGCCGAACTGCTTCAGGAGCGCCTCACGGGCGACCTCAAGATAGCGAAAATAGTTGCCGTGCCAGACCACACCCATTGGGTCGACGTCATGGAAAGGCACGGTTATCTCTACGCACGCAGTAAAACGAGGATCGGATAAACGCGGGTCTTTTCTCTCTGCCATATCAATCAGACTCTCTGTCAGCAGGCACGCCCGATGGGCGCTGCCAAAAATCATAAAAATTAAACCAGTCATGCGGGGCCAGCAGGCTGTAGTGCTCGAGACGTTGCGCATAGCTGTCGACAATGTTCTGCAAACTTTGCTGCCGGGTCGCACGCGGGAGCAGCAAGGGGTCGGCAAAAGGTTCGAAATAGATGTTCAGCCGTTGCCGCTGCAGGATGCCAAACATTAGGAAAACGGGCACGCGCAGCACCGAGGCCAGAATGAACGGGCCCTGTGGAAAGGCGGCCGGAGCGCCGAGGAAATCACTCAATATCACCCGTTGCTGTCCGCCGCGCTGATAGCCCCCCGCCGAAGTGCGATCGCCGACGACAGCCACCCATTCACCGCGATCCAGGCACTCTTTCAAGCGAATGGCAGTATCGGGCCCCATGTTCGTCACCTGAATCAGGTTGACGCAGGCATCGGGGTTAACCTCTTTCATCACCTGATTGAATCTTTCAGCATGCTGGGTAAAGACCAGCGCATTCACTTTCACGTTTTTATTGAGCTCGCCCAGTGCGCGGCAGGATTCGATATCGCCCAGGTGGGAACAGAGAATCAGCGTACCCTGCCCACTGGCGATTTGTGCCTCGCAGCGCGCGGCGTCAACCAATAGCGCATCGCGGCCCAACAGCGTGTCGCCTTGCCAGGTCGCCAGCTTGCTCAACATCGCGTCGCCGAAGCGCATGAAATGCCGAAAACTGCTGAGTTTATAAGGCAGGGTTATCCTGCGGGCTTCGGCCACGCGAGCAAGGCGACGCAAATAGTCCTGCGAAGCCTGCCGCTGCCTGCGGCCAGTTAGCCAGAAATAGCCAATCACAGGATAGAGCAGCAGCGCGAATGCTCCCCGCCCGAGCAGGCGATACACCTTAAGCATCAGGCGAATACCCCACAGCCCTTTCCGCTCCTGAGTCTTCGACCAGTGGGGCTCATCGCGAGTACTTTGCCGTCTGCGCAACAGACTGGGAATGCGTGGCAGCATGCCGAGAAACAGCCGTGTGTGCATCCAGGAAATACGCAGGTTGTCTTTTAACGCATCAAAATGTGAAAGGCCCTCTTCAGGGTAAACCACGCGCGTCGCGATAAAGCGGCTGTCGGTCCCCTGCCAGTAAAGCCTCACCATAATTTCGGTATCAAAATCCATACGCTCGCCTAGAGCATTTTTGCGCATCACGTCAAGCGACGCCGCCAGAGGGTAAACGCGAAAGCCGCACATACTGTCTTTCAGCGACAGCGACAGGGTTTCTATCCACACCCAGACGTGGGTGACATAGCGGCCATAGAGGCGCGCCTTGGGCACCGAACTGTCGTAGACGGGCCTGCCTGAGATAAGGCACTCAGGGTAAGCCTCGGCTTCAGCGAGCAAGACCGGTATATCGGCGAGCTGATGCTGTCCGTCGGCGTCAACCTGCAGTGCGTGGCTGTAGTCCTGTTCCCTCGCCTGTTTCATTGCCGCCATCACCGCCGCGCCCTTGCCCTGATTTTTAGGTAATCGAGTCAGGGTTACCCACGGATAAAGAGCCGCCAGCCGAACGAGTTCGTCGGCGGTTTTCTGCTCACTCCCGTCATCCACCAGGATGCAGTTGAGACCAAAGGGTTGAATACGTTCCAGCACACGGGCCATCGTCGCACCATGGTTGAAGCAGGGAATAATGATGCAGGGACGAAAAGCGCGGCTCATGGACATAGATTTATCTTTCCGCTGCTTGCCTGAAATTCGCCAACCTGATAACTGAACAGCAGCTTATTCTTGTCCTGCAACCACTGGATAGACAGCGTGACCTGCTGCTCTGGCAACAGCGGCTGCTGAAACTTGATCACATCAAATCCTGCGAAATGGGCGGCAAGCGGGAGCTCTTCGCGAGCGAAGGTCATCACCCAGTTGAGTTGAGCCACGCCGGGCAGAATCGGCTGTTCGGGGAAGTGCCCCTTGAACCATAAAAGCGTCGCGGGCAGCCTCAGTTCAAGCGTCACGCTGTCCGCCTGACGCTGTTTACTCAGCACCTGTGGCTGCATCATAAGAATAATTCCTGTAGGTCTGCGTAGGCACGTTTACCCTGCGAATTAAGGGGAACGGCGGGCAGGACGCGCCAGAAGCGAGGCAAGGCTACGGGGGCCAGCCATGGGCGCAGCAGCTGTCGCAGCCTCATGTTCATCTCGGCCTGTGGCAAGGCATGCCACTGTGTTCGGCCCAACGGGCTCAACACCACCACCGCGGCGATGTAGGGACGCCCTTTTTTTTCTATCGCCAGCACGCAGGCATCTTCTATCACCGGCAGCTGGATCAAGCGGTCCTCAATTTCCGTTAGCGAAAGTCTCTGCTCGGCGATTTTGACGATACGGTCTTTACGGCCCAACAGGTAAAACTCGCGTCCGTGGTTAATCAACGCAATATTATCGCCTAGTTCGAGACCTTCCGACTGTGAGACAAGGTCTGAAAACACGCGGATACTTTGTTCATTTTTGGCACGCAGACTGACGCCTTCGAACAACCGCCAGGGTGTCTCAGGTTCCTGTGGCTGACGGTGGGCAAGAATGCCGGTCTCTGTGGTGCCATAAATATCATTAGGAGAAACGCCGCAAAGCTGCCGAATCTTTTCTGCACTTTGCGCTGACAGCGGCCCGCCAGCCGAGAAGACCTTGAGGCAGTTGACTGGCGTTATTTTTGCGTCAAGCCTGGTGAGAAACGCGGGACTGCTCACGAGCGCTAAAGGATATTGCTGCGCCATGTTTACCAGCTGTTCATGCACCTCAACACTTTCAGCGTAAAACGGCAGACCGAGGGTGAGCGGCAGCATAAAGCGAAACGTCAGGCCGTACATATGCTGGGAGGAAACCGTGGCAACGAAACGCGCCTGATGGAGCGCCTCACCCCAGGTGTTCGCCAGCCATTGGCTTTCGGTATGCAGGCAGCTGAGCGTTTTAATAATTTTTTGCGGTTTGCCGCTCGAGCCGGAGGTAAACAGAATAAGCGAGGCATCGCGAGGGAAATCGGGCAGTGGAAAGTCCGCTTCTGAATCCAGGCATTCAGGCAGCGTGATCGTTGGGCACGGCAGCGTCAGAGCGCAGTCTGTTAACAAAGCATCAAATTCGGCAATCTGTTCTTCTAACACCGACTGGCGCTGATGCCCCGGCAGCACCGGCGTTTTTTCGCAGTAAAGCACCGCGAGCAGGCCGACGGCAAAATGGTAGCTATTGTTAAAGCACAGTGCACAGCGGCTTGCAGGCAGCCCGCGTACATGACCAATCAGCGCCAACACGTCGCGACGAAAATCACTCTGCCGCCATTCACGTTGACGACTCCAGGATATCAACCGATCTTCGCCTTCAACCGGCATTAGCCAATTTTCCATCGCCAGCGTTAAGCGCGCTGAACCCGCTTTCTGACTATCCATTCAACACCCATCAATAAGCCGATCAGCAGATAGCTGATCCCGCCGTTGTACAAAGTCCACAGTGCGACATCGCCTTTGAGGCAGGTGTAGAACGCAATTGCACCATTTAAAAAAAAGAAAACACACCAGACCTGCGTCACGCGCCGCGTATAGCTCACGGCCTTCGGTGGTAAGTCTGGCTGAGAGAGTCGAGCGAGCCGCTCTACGACGGGCGGAGGTGATAGCAGTGAATAGCCGAATAAAAGCAGCAGCAGTGTGTTCACCACTACCGGGTAATACAGTAACATTTGGCTTTCATGCAACAACCAGCTTGCCGCGGCAAACAGCAATCCAGCGGCGGCCAGCGTTCTGCCTAGCGCAGTGAGTTGGCTCAGTTTTCCGCGAAACGTCAGCAGCCGCAGGATAAACGTCACCATCAGAATAGGGGCCAGAACACCCATTCCGCCGTTCCTTAACCCCAGCCATACGGCCAGCGGATAAGCAATGATGACTAATACCGTGACCGCATGTAACAGCGCGGCCAGGCGTGGGCGACCTGCAGCCTGCATCTGACTACGGTTCTTCTGAATCGAGTAAGGCGTCGATGGCGTCAACGATGTCTTGCACCGTCTTCACCGATTTGAAGCTCTCAGGTTTAATCTTTTTGCCGGTGGCCTTTTGCAGATGCACCACTAAATCCACGGCATCAATACTGTCCAGGTCCAGGTCCTCATAAAGTCGGGATTCTGGTTTGATATCGTCGGCATCGAGTTCGAATAATTTGACCAGTAGACCGCTAATTTGCTGATAAATCTCAAGCTTGCTCATAAAACCTTCTTACACAACATTGTTATTGTTAATCAATTATTTCGATTGCCCGGCGATAAATTTTGCGAGCGTCTCAACCGAATAAAAATGCTGACGCATTTCTTCGCTTTCCGCAGAAAGCACGACACCATATTTATTTTTCAATGCCAGGCCCAATTCCAGTGCATCAATAGAATCCAGTCCCAATCCGTCTCCAAACAGCGCCGCATCAGCATCTATTTCTTCTGGCGTCATCCCTTCAAGGTTAAGGGTGTCGATGATCAGGACTTTTATTTCATTACTTAATGGATCCATGACTTATTTCTCATTATTTTTTAACATTAACTCAGTACGCAGATGATGAGTAAGACGCCTGGCAGCCATAGCGGGTGAGGCATCGCCCTCTTGGATAAAGTCCCGGGTCGCAACTTTGCCTTTAACCTTAATAAGAAACTGCGGTTTAATCGGCGGAATACTATACCACCGCCCCTGTTTTGTTAGCATGGGAGGTCGGCACGAAATATAAACAACGCGAATGTCACAACCCGCTCTCAGCGCAATGTTGGCAGCACCACGTTGTAAAGTAATCTCTTTTCCTTCAATAGATCGAGTACCTTCAGGAAAAATAAGAATTGTCCCGCCCGCTTTTAGTCTTTCTTCACAGGCATCGAGCAACGTTTCCGATCCTGAATTGACCAAATATCCCGCAGACTTGATAACGCCTCTAAAAAAGGGATTCATCAGCAGCGACTCTTTTACGATGCAATCACAGCGTGGCATGCAAGAAGCGAGCAAAACGTAATCTAAAAGGCTGGGGTGGTTGGCAATAACCAGACAACCTTTATCCTGCTTAAAAAGTTCAGCACCTTCTATTTTAAAATCCACCACGCGGAGATGGCGTAACAGACTCAGAAATAAAACAAAGCTATTTTTTATGCTATTCAATGTGAGTTGATGCAGCCTCTGCGGGTTGCGGATAAACAGCCTTAACAACGTGAACCAGCCAAGCGAGAGTATGAGTCCGCCAATATTAAATAAAATCAGCAACAGCCCCGTCGCCAGCCATCGCCACATGCGGTTTATCAGACTGGCAGGCTTAATGATTTCTTTGTCCGCGCTCAATCCTTCCTGTTCCATTGCCATTGTCCGACCTCACCTGCAATGCAAAACGTTTTATTGTTTAGCAAAAAATTCCTTAAGAAACTCAGACTTTGAGGGACCGGCTCCTCTGATGCTTCACCACTGCGCCGACAGGTGAATTGCTCGCCCAGCGTCAGCACCAGCGCGACGCAATAAGGCGCATATTCCTGTGCGAAATCGTTGCCATACAGCTCAGGCACGACACCGTCGAAATCAACGAGCAACACTTTTTCACCCTCATCCGCCGACAGCATCGCGCGCGCCTCAATCAGGCCTTGCTGAAAACTGTCCTTACCCGCTGCAAGTGAAGTGACAGGCAGTGGATTTTTAGCTGTTATTGTCAGCCAGCCTGCCGCCGTATTGTGTACGGACATCGAAAAATCGGTAGGAGAAACCTGCTGCTCCTGTGCCAATATCTGCAAAATTTTGTAGGTGCGCTCAAGTTCGCCGTGGCGGCTGGTAAATACGGCACGGGCTATCTGATGCTTTTCAAGCAGTGCCAGCCCTGCCTCTACGGCGATGCGGCTAACGGGACTCATTCTTCTGGCGGACATCATCGGGATACGTTGGCTTTTCTCAATTTCACCGCTGAAACCCATGAAGTCTGGCAACGACGCCCAAGCGTTCCAGGCCTCGGCATGATTCATACCTGGCGCTATCGCATACCAATCAAGTACCGTTAATGAGTAGTTCATTTTATCGAGCTCTCGGATTTTTATTCGTATCGAGTGAGACTCTATTTGATTTCAAACTGAGTTGCATCTGCAATTACGAATTGTCCTAGCCATTAAGTGAAGAAATAGGATCTTATCAGGGATAAAGTAAAAAATATTGATGTAGCATTAATTAAGAACTCATTAATACTAAAAATAAACTTAAGAAAAAACTATTTTTAGCCTTCCTTATAAGGGCTGAGTTTATTACCCCATAAGGTTATTAAAAGGATATTAACAAATTAAAAGTTTCAGCCAATCAGCATATTACTGACTTGGGATGAGGTGAATTCAGTATGAAATTCACCCCGGAATTGTTCGTAAAATCATCCCGAAGGCAGTTAAATAAAACTTTTTATTCTTGCGCATTGACTGAAGATGTAAATACGGTGGATGTTATTGAAATGCAGAGGTAAATGAGCAGGTTTTTAGGCTTTATAATGCAAAAAACCCTGAATCTTTCGATTCAGGGTTATGCAATTAGTGGCGGAACGGACGGGGCTCGAACCCGCGACCCCCTGCGTGACAGGCAGGTATTCTAACCAACTGAACTACCGCTCCACCGGTTCTTTCACTCACAACAGACAATCGGTCTGTTATCAGTTTGTTCCTTGTATTTTTCCTTGTCAGGGGAAAAAGGAACCAATTTGATGCCTGGCAGTTCCCTACTCTCGCATGGGGAGACCCCACACTACCATCGGCGCTACGGCGTTTCACTTCTGAGTTCGGCATGGGGTCAGGTGGGACCACCGCGCTACTGCCGCCAGGCAAATTCTGTTTCATTCCAACCGCTTTCCACATTCCTGCAGGCCGCCATCAGAACCAATCTTTGAACAAGCTGATTTCTTGAAACTTTTGTCTCGTCTCTCTAAAACACCTTCGGTGTTGTAAGGTTAAGCCTCTCGGGTCATTAGTACTGGTTAGCTCAATGCATCGCTGCACTTACACACCCAGCCTATCAACGTCTTAGTCTTAAACGTCCCTTCAGGGGACTCGAAGTCCCAGGGAAGACTCATCTTGAGGCAAGTTTCGCGCTTAGATGCTTTCAGCGCTTATCTTTTCCGCATTTAGCTACCGGGCAATGCCATTGGCATGACAACCCGAACACCAGTGATGCGTCCACTCCGGTCCTCTCGTACTAGGAGCAGCCCCTCTCAATCTTCCAACGCCCACGGCAGATAGGGACCGAACTGTCTCACGACGTTCTAAACCCAGCTCGCGTACCACTTTAAACGGCGAACAGCCGTACCCTTGGGACCTACTTCAGCCCCAGGATGTGATGAGCCGACATCGAGGTGCCAAACACCGCCGTCGATATGAACTCTTGGGCGGTATCAGCCTGTTATCCCCGGAGTACCTTTTATCCGTTGAGCGATGGCCCTTCCATTCAGAACCACCGGATCACTATGACCTACTTTCGTACCTGCTCGAGCCGTCACTCTCGCAGTCAAGCTAGCTTATGCCATTGCACTAACCTCACGATGTCCGACCGTGATTAGCTAACCTTCGTGCTCCTCCGTTACTCTTTAGGAGGAGACCGCCCCAGTCAAACTACCCACCAGACACTGTCCTCACCCCGGATTACGGGGCCGAGTTAGAACATCAAACATTAAAGGGTGGTATTTCAAGGTTGGCTCCACGCAGACTGGCGTCCACGCTTCAAAGCCTCCCACCTATCCTACACATCAAGGCTCAATGTTCAGTGTCAAGCTATAGTAAAGGTTCACGGGGTCTTTCCGTCTTGCCGCGGGTACACTGCATCTTCACAGCGAGTTCAATTTCACTGAGTCTCGGGTGGAGACAGCCTGGCCATCATTACGCCATTCGTGCAGGTCGGAACTTACCCGACAAGGAATTTCGCTACCTTAGGACCGTTATAGTTACGGCCGCCGTTTACCGGGGCTTCGATCAAGAGCTTCTCCTTGCGGATAACCCCATCAATTAACCTTCCGGCACCGGGCAGGCGTCACACCGTATACGTCCACTTTCGTGTTTGCACAGTGCTGTGTTTTTATTAAACAGTTGCAGCCAGCTGGTATCTTCGACTGTCTTCGGCTCGGGAAGCAAGTTCCTCCACCTAGCGACAGCGTGCCTTCTCCCGAAGTTACGGCACCATTTTGCCTAGTTCCTTCACCCGAGTTCTCTCAAGCGCCTGAGTATTCTCTACCTGACCACCTGTGTCGGTTTGGGGTACGATTTAATGTTACCTGATGCTTAGAGGCTTTTCCTGGAAGTGCGGCATCAACTACTTCATCACCGTAGTGACTCGTCATCACGCCTCAGGGTTACAGTAAACCGGATTTACCAGGTCTACACCCCTACACGCTTAAACCGGGACAACCGTCGCCCGGCTAGCCTAGCCCTCTCCGTCCCCCCTTCGCAGTAACACCAAGTACAGGAATATTAACCTGTTTCCCATCGACTACGCTTTTCAGCCTCGCCTTAGGGGTCGACTCACCCTGCCCCGATTAACGTTGGACAGGAACCCTTGGTCTTCCGGCGTGCGGGTTTTTCACCCGCATTATCGTTACTTATGTCAGCATTCGCACTTCTGATACCTCCAGCAAACCTCACAGTTCACCTTCTACGGCTTACAGAACGCTCCCCTACCCAACAACGCCTAAGCGTCGCTGCCGCAGCTTCGGTGCATGGTTTAGCCCCGTTACATCTTCCGCGCAGGCCGACTCGACCAGTGAGCTATTACGCTTTCTTTAAATGATGGCTGCTTCTAAGCCAACATCCTGGCTGTCTATGCCTTCCCACATCGTTTCCCACTTAACCATGACTTTGGGACCTTAGCTGGCGGTCTGGGTTGTTTCCCTCTTCACGACGGACGTTAGCACCCGCCGTGTGTCTCCCGTGATAACATTCTTCGGTATTCGGAGTTTGCATCGAGTTGGTAAGCCGGGATGGCCCCCTAGTCGAAACAGTGCTCTACCCCCGAAGATGAGTTCACGAGGCGCTACCTAAATAGCTTTCGGGGAGAACCAGCTATCTCCCGGTTTGATTGGCCTTTCACCCCCAGCCACAAGTCATCCGCTAATTTTTCAACATTAGTCGGTTCGGTCCTCCAGTTAGTGTTACCCAACCTTCAACCTGCCCATGGCTAGATCACCGGGTTTCGGGTCTATACCTTGCAACTTGACGCCCAGTTAAGACTCGGTTTCCCTACGGCTCCCCTATACGGTTAACCTTGCTACAAAATATAAGTCGCTGACCCATTATACAAAAGGTACGCAGTCACCTAACAAGTAGGCTCCCACTGCTTGTACGTACACGGTTTCAGGTTCTATTTCACTCCCCTCGCCGGGGTTCTTTTCGCCTTTCCCTCACGGTACTGGTTCACTATCGGTCAGTCAGGAGTATTTAGCCTTGGAGGATGGTCCCCCCATATTCAGACAGGATGTCACGTGTCCCGCCCTACTCATCGAACTCACAATTCATGCGCTTTTGTGTACGGGACTATCACCCTGTACCGTGCGACCTTCCAGACGCTTCCACTAACACACAAACTGATTCAGGTTCTGGGCTGTTCCCCGTTCGCTCGCCGCTACTGGGGGAATCTCGGTTGATTTCTTTTCCTCGGGGTACTTAGATGTTTCAGTTCCCCCGGTTCGCCTCGCATGGCTATGTATTCACCATGCGATAATGTGACGTATCACATTGGGTTTCCCCATTCGGGTATCGTCGGGTATAACGGTTCATATCACCTTACCAACGCTTTTCGCAGATTAGCACGCCCTTCATCGCCTCTGACTGCCTAGGCATCCACCGTGTACGCTTAGTCGCTTAACCTCACAACCCGAAGGTGTCTTATAAACTCATAAAGAGTGACAACATTCGAGGCTGCGATTATTTGAGAGACTCTAATACAGGTGCGCATAACTCAGTACTTCTACGGAGAGTTATGTTCAGCTGTATCATTTCAATTTTTCAGCTTGTTCCAGATTGTTAAAGAGCAAAATACTTCGCAGTATACTGTCGCCAATATACTCTGAAGTATTGGTGTGAACCGTATGGATATGGTGGAGCTAAGCGGGATCGAACCGCTGACCTCCTGCGTGCAAGGCAGGCGCTCTCCCAGCTGAGCTATAGCCCCATACATTCACTAACAGATACCTTTATCACTCATCGTTCAGATGAGTCAGCCAATGCTTTTCTTATCAAGGCGGAGTCACACGACGTTTGCTTGGTGCAAACGAGTGGGGCGACAACGCAGAGAAGGAAAGGATTGGTAGGCCTGAGTGGACTTGAACCACCGACCTCACCCTTATCAGGGGTGCGCTCTAACCACCTGAGCTACAAGCCTATAAAGGTATTTCTGCTCGTTACTTTTTCATCAGACAATCTGTGTGGACACTGCACAATGCGTATCTTGAGGTAAGGAGGTGATCCAACCGCAGGTTCCCCTACGGTTACCTTGTTACGACTTCACCCCAGTCATGAATCACAAAGTGGTAAGCGCCCTCCCGAAGGTTAAGCTACCTACTTCTTTTGCAACCCACTCCCATGGTGTGACGGGCGGTGTGTACAAGGCCCGGGAACGTATTCACCGTAGCATTCTGATCTACGATTACTAGCGATTCCGACTTCATGGAGTCGAGTTGCAGACTCCAATCCGGACTACGACGTACTTTATGAGGTCCGCTTGCTCTCGCGAGTTCGCTTCTCTTTGTATACGCCATTGTAGCACGTGTGTAGCCCTACTCGTAAGGGCCATGATGACTTGACGTCATCCCCACCTTCCTCCGGTTTATCACCGGCAGTCTCCTTTGAGTTCCCACCATTACGTGCTGGCAACAAAGGATAAGGGTTGCGCTCGTTGCGGGACTTAACCCAACATTTCACAACACGAGCTGACGACAGCCATGCAGCACCTGTCTCAGAGTTCCCGAAGGCACTAAGCTATCTCTAGCAAATTCTCTGGATGTCAAGAGTAGGTAAGGTTCTTCGCGTTGCATCGAATTAAACCACATGCTCCACCGCTTGTGCGGGCCCCCGTCAATTCATTTGAGTTTTAACCTTGCGGCCGTACTCCCCAGGCGGTCGACTTAACGCGTTAGCTCCGGAAGCCACGCCTCAAGGGCACAACCTCCAAGTCGACATCGTTTACAGCGTGGACTACCAGGGTATCTAATCCTGTTTGCTCCCCACGCTTTCGCACCTGAGCGTCAGTCTTTGTCCAGGGGGCCGCCTTCGCCACCGGTATTCCTCCAGATCTCTACGCATTTCACCGCTACACCTGGAATTCTACCCCCCTCTACAAGACTCTAGCTTGCCAGTTTCAAATGCAGTTCCCAAGTTAAGCTCGGGGATTTCACATCTGACTTAACAAACCGCCTGCGTGCGCTTTACGCCCAGTAATTCCGATTAACGCTTGCACCCTCCGTATTACCGCGGCTGCTGGCACGGAGTTAGCCGGTGCTTCTTCTGCGAGTAACGTCAATCGTTGCAGCTATTAACTACAACGCCTTCCTCCTCGCTGAAAGTGCTTTACAACCCTAAGGCCTTCTTCACACACGCGGCATGGCTGCATCAGGCTTGCGCCCATTGTGCAATATTCCCCACTGCTGCCTCCCGTAGGAGTCTGGACCGTGTCTCAGTTCCAGTGTGGCTGGTCATCCTCTCAGACCAGCTAGGGATCGTCGCCTAGGTGAGCCATTACCCCACCTACTAGCTAATCCCATCTGGGCACATCCGATGGCGTGAGGCCCGAAGGTCCCCCACTTTGGTCTTGCGACATCATGCGGTATTAGCTACCGTTTCCAGTAGTTATCCCCCTCCATCAGGCAGTTTCCCAGACATTACTCACCCGTCCGCCGCTCGTCACCCAGAGAGCAAGCTCTCCCGTGCTACCGCTCGACTTGCATGTGTTAGGCCTGCCGCCAGCGTTCAATCTGAGCCATGATCAAACTCTTCAATTAAAAGTTCGATTTGCTGAAACAAGTTCAGCGATGCTCAAAGTTACTTCACATCATTCATAATGAATTACTGCTTGGTCACTCTAAGACTTGATATTTTTTGCCACCGAGGTGGCTGATATCGTCTTGTGAGTGCCCACACAGATTGTCTGATAAATTGTTAAAGAGCAGTGAGTTACGCGCTTTCGCTTGCTAACTCGAGGTGGCGTATATTACGCTTTCCTCATTTGATGTCAACCGTTTATTTTCGCGGTCATCATCATTTTTAATTCTTTCCGACTCGTTCACACCGCGTTGCTGCTGCGTTGTTCCCTGTCGATGGAGCGGCATTATAGGGA